>NZ_KZ679045.1:0-366411 GCF_003024195.1 Streptomyces dioscori | reverse complement strand
CGCGCAGTTCCCCGCGCCCCTGGGGTGGGTGGGGCCTGGTGTCGGCTTGCACGGCGCGACCCGTCCGTGGCTGGTCGCGCAGTTCCCCGCGCCCCCAGGAGGGGCTGCGCCCCATCAGGGGCGCGGGGAACGGCGCAGTCTTTTGTCTTTAGGGGCGCGGGGAACTGCGCAGTCTTTTGGTTTTTCGGGGGCGCGGGGAACAGCGCGTTTTTTTCGGCTTTCGGGGGCGCGGGAACTGCGCGGCCCGCCCCCACCGTGCCCCAGGCGGCGCACCCCGCCCGGTAGGGTGAACGCATGCGTGATCTTGGGGTGGGATTCAGGTACTTGTTGCGCGGCCAGCGCTGGGTCGCCACGCACGGAAAGCAGTTCGGCTTCGGACTCATCCCCGGCCTCATCACCCTCGTCCTGTACGCCGCAGCCCTGGTCGCCCTGGCCCTGTGGGGCACGGACTTCATCACCTGGGCCACCCCCTTCGCCGACGACTGGTCGAGCCCTTGGCTCGGACTCTTCCGCGGCTTCCTGACGGCAGTCCTCTTCGCGCTAGCCCTGCTCCTCTCGGTGATCACCTTCACCGCCGCCACCCTGGTCATCGGCCAGCCCTTCTACGAGAGCCTCTCCGAGAAGGTGGACCGGGACGTCTCCCCGGACGGCAGGGCCCCCGAGTCGGGCCTCCCGCTCTGGCGCGAACTGCTGATCTCGACCCGTGACAGCCTCCGGATCGTCGCCAGGGCCCTGGTCTGGGGCGTACTGCTCTTCGCGCTCGGCTTCGTCCCGTTCGTCGGACAGACCGTCGTCCCGGTGATCGGCTTCTTCGTGACCGGCTTCTTCCTCACCGAGGAGCTGACCGCGGTCGCCCTGCAGCGCCGCAACATCGTGGTCCGCGACCGGCTCACCATGCTCCGCTCGCGCAGGATGCTGGTCTGGGGTTTCGGCACCCCGCTGGCCATCGCCTTCCTCGTTCCCTTCGTCGCCGTCTTCCTGATGCCCGGCGCGGTCGCGGGCGCCACTCTGATGGCCCGCGACCTGCTGGGCGAGGAGACCCGCGAGGAGAACGAGGAGGACGACAGCCCCGTCAGCCGGTGACGTCGTCCGTCGCGTCTGCCGCCACTGTCAGGATCGACCGCACCTGGGCGATGATGTCCAGCCGGTTCCGCACGAACTGCGCGTCGGTGACCGTCCCGCTCGCCGGATCCGTGTTGCCCGCCCCGAACTCCAGCACCGGCGTGTGGACATGCCCGCCGGGCAGCGAGCCGCCGAGCCCGAGCCGGTCCCGCAGGAGCGTCGCGCGGTACGCGATCTCGTTGGACAGGTAGTTGCCTCCGCCGCCCGCTCGGGCGGTCGAGCCCGCGGTCGGCCCCTCGGGGCGTACGACGGGATCGGTCCCGCCCGCCGGGATCTCGGTCACCGACGTGTTGTCGTACACGGGAAAGCGTCCCGTGTCCGCCGCGACGATGTCCTTGTACGGCAGGGTCGTCGTCGTCCACTGCGGCTGCGAGGCCGGGTCGGTCACGGGGACGGTCTCGGTGCGGGAGAGGTTCTCGTTGTCGGGGAAGCCGCCCCGCCAGGCCCCGTTGGTGCGCTCGATGTCGATACGGCCCACCCGTCCCTGGCTGACCGTGGTGAACAGGTCGACATGGGGGAGGTGGGCGCGCAGGGTCCGTTCCACGGTCCCGTCGGCGAAGTCCTGCCAGCGGACCGGGAAGACGGCCGTCTCGATGCGCGCGGGACCGTCCGCCGTCCTGATCACCGTGCCGTCCAGCGCGAGCGCGGTCGCCCCCGACGGGTTGGAGATCCGTACGTCCCGGTCCAGCGTGAACGGATCGAACCCGGTCACCAGGATCCGCTTGACCTTCCTGGACCCGGATGCGGATTCGGCTGCGGACCCGGCTGCGGACGTGTCCTTGGTCGCGGACCTGGCCCCGGAGCGCGGGTACCGGATGGAGTCCTGGCCCCGTGACGTCCGCTCCAGCGCCGCCAGCAGCTTCGCGCGCCGGGCCTCGGTGAGACCGAACTCCGGCTGCCACTGCCGTACTTCACGGGTCATGCCGAGCCGGGCCCAGTACAGCGGCCGGTCGTCGTCCCTGCTGAGGTCGCCGCCCGCGGGCCCGCGGCCCTGGGCCCGGTCCACCGCCCGCTGCCACAGCCGCGAGCCCTGCCGTTCGACCAGCCGCTCGGCCTGAGCGTACGAGCGGGCCTTGCCCAGCGCGCGGGCGAACTCCGGTGCCACCGTGTCGAATCCGGACCGGGCGAGGATCTCCTGGGGCGCCGCCCTGTCGAGGCGCTGCTCCTCCACGGTGGGCGCGGCCGCGGGGTTCTCCGCGGCGAGGGCGGGCGGTGCGGCGAGTCCGGCCATGAGAGCCAGGCCGAGGGCGCCGATCCGAACACGTATGTGCGTCAAGGCGGTTCAGGTCCTTCCGTCGCGAGGGGGGACGTCGTCGGATGGCGGCAGTATGCGCGACGCACGGGACGCACGCCATAACGCGTGAGCCCTGTGACGTGCGTGACGTGTGTGAGGTGCGAGACGCCGTGGTGCGTGACCCCGCGAAGGTCAGTCCTCGCCCAGCAGCGTGAGGAAGTCCCGGAACGCCGCCGGCATGTCCACCGAATCCGGAGCGAGCAGCCACTGGTACTGCAGCCCGTCCATCACCGCGACGAGCAGCGGAGCCGCCCGCTCCGGAGTGAGCCCGCTCGGCAGCCGCTCCCCGTACTCGGTCCGCAGCACCTGCGCCATGTTCGCGCGTACGGCCTCGTACCGCTGCGTGAAGAACTCGCGCGCCGGATGCCCCTCCGTGACGCTCTCGCCGAGGAGCGCCGAGAAGGTCTGTACGATCCCGGGCCGCATGGCGTTGTACTCGACGAGCTGGCCCAGCAGTTCGAGCCGCCACCCGGTGCCGGGGACCGCGTCCCACTGGTCGCGCTCCGCCAGTACGGCGACGAGCAGCGCCTCCTTGGTGGGGAAGTGGTGCAGCAGGCCCTGCGGGGTGAGGGCGACCCGCTCGGCGACCGCGGCCAGGCTCGCGCCCCGGTAGCCGCGCTCGGCGATCACCTCCAGCGCCGCCCGGAGGATCTCCGCACGCCGTTCCGTGCCCCTGGCCGATCTGGGCGCCCCGCTCGTCATGACGTCACCGTACGACGGACGGGGTTCCCCATGCGGCTTCCCATGACATAAATATAACGCGGACATAACGAAACCTACCGATCAACAGGTGACGCGGGCAGGATGGCAGTGACGGATCGGTGCGCGACGGAACACAACGCGACGCGACGGACTCGACGCGACGGACTCAACGAGGAGGCACGGCCATGGCAGGAACGCGGCCCACCCCGGCCGATCAGGCGCGTGAGGCGGTGGTCGAGGCGGCACTCGCCCGTCTCGACCTGGACACGAAGGCGCGGCTGCTCGCCGGGCAGGACATGTGGTCCCTGCCCGAGCTGCCCGCGATCGGGCTGCGGTCACTGGTCATGTCCGACGGCCCGATCGGCGTCCGGGGCGTGCGCTGGACCGCCGACGACCCGTCGATCGCCCTGCCGTCCCCGACCGCGCTCGCCGCCACCTGGGACCCCGCCCTGGCCCGCCGGGCCGGCCGCCTCCTCGCCCAGGAGGCCCGCCGCAAGGGCGTCCACGTCCTGCTCGCCCCCACGGTCAACCTGCACCGCTCCCCGCTCGGCGGCCGGCACTTCGAGGCGTACAGCGAGGACCCGTACCTCACCGGCCGGATCGGCACCGGATACGTGACCGGTGTGCAGGAGGGCGGGGTCGGCACCACCGTCAAACACTTCGTCGCCAACGACGCCGAGACCGACCGCTTCACCGTGAACAACACGGTCTCCCCGCGCGCCCTGCGCGAGCTGTACCTGGCCCCCTTCGAGGCCATCGTCGAGAACGCCCACCCGTGGGGCATCATGACCGCCTACAACTCGGTCAACGGCAGCACGATGAGCGAGCACCGGTACCTCGTCGAGGAGGTCCTGCGCGGCGAATGGGGCTTCGACGGCTACAACGTCTCCGACTGGATGGCCGCCCGCTCCACCGTCGGCGCCATCGAGGGCGGCCTGGACGTCGCGATGCCCGGCCCGGTCACCGTGTACGGCGACAAGCTCGCCGCCGCCGTCCGAGCCGGTGAGACCACCGAGGCCAAGGTCGACGCGGCCGTGCGCAACGTCCTGCGCCTCGCCGCCCGCGTCGGCATCCTGGAGGGCGCGGAACCGGTCGTCACCGACCTGCCCGAGACGGTGGACGGCGAGTCCCTGGCCCGCGAGATCGCCCGCCGCGCCTTCGTCCTCGTACGCAACGAAGGCGGCGCCCTGCCCATCCCTGCCGGGCACTCGGTCGCGCTCATCGGCGCCGCCGCCCGTGACGCCCGCGTCCTCGGCGGCGGCTCCGCGACCGTCTTCCCCGCCCACGTCGTCTCCCCGCTCGACGGCCTGACCGCCGCCCTCCCCGAGGGCACGCTCACGTACGCGGTCGGCGCCGACCCGAGCCAGGAACTGGCCGCCGCCGACAAGGGGTTCGAGCTGCGCGCGATCTGCCGCGACAGCGAGGGCGAGATCCTCGGCACGCGCTCCGCGCCGAGCGGGCACATCCAATGGATGGGCAACGACCTGCCCGACGGCGTCACCCACGACCGCCTCGACAGCGTCGAACTGACCGGCACCTTCACCCCGCGCGAGAGCGGCCCGCACACGTTCGGGATCAAGGGGCTCGGCGCCTTCACGCTCACGATCGACGGCACGGAGCACTTCGACGGCGTCCAGAGCACCGACCTGGACGACCCGTTCGTGACGTTCTTCGGCGACCCCGTCGAGCGCGCCACGGTCGACCTGACGGCCGGCCGCGCCTACGCCGTCTCCCTGCGCCACACCGTCGACGTCCCCGACGACGTGCCCATGCGGGTCATCAGCTTCACGCTCGCCCACCAGGAGCCCGCGCGAGACCCCGACGAGCTGATCGCCGAGGCCGTCGAAGCGGCCCGCGCCGCCGACACGGCGATCGTCGTGGTCGCCACCACCGAACGCGTCGAGTCCGAGGGCTTCGACCGCGCGGACCTCCGACTCCCGGGCCGCCAGGACGAGCTGGTGCACGCGGTCGCCGCCGCCAACCCGCACACCGTCGTGGTCGTCAACTCCGGCTCCCCGGTGGAACTGCCGTGGCGCGAGGAGGTCGCCGCGGTGCTCCTCGGCTGGTTCCCGGGCCAGGAGGGCGGTGCGGCCCTCGCGGACGTCCTCACGGGCGCCCACGAGCCCGGCGGCCGGCTCCCCACCACCTGGGGCCCGCTGGACTCCGCCCCCGTCACCAGGGTCACCCCCACCGACGGCGAACTCCCTTACACCGAGGACGTGTTCATCGGCTACCGGGCCTGGGAGAGGGAGAACCGCACCCCGACGTACCCCTTCGGCCACGGCCTCGGCTACACCGACTGGACGTACGACGAGATCGACGTGACGGGTACGACGGTCACGGTCCGCGTCACCAACACGGGCACCCGCACCGGCCGGGAGACGATCCAGCTCTACCTCGCCCCGACGGACCCCACCCCCGACCGCCCGACCCGCTGGCTGGCAGGCTTCGCGACGGTCGAGGCCGCCCCGGGGGAATCGGTCCACACGACCGTCGACCTCCCGAGCCGAGCCTTCGAGGTCTGGGACGACCAGACCAACACCTGGACCCCGGTGAAGGGCACCTACGAGATCGAGGCCTCCCACAGCCTCACGGACACCAGGCTGAGGGCAACCTGTGTCTTTTAGCCCTTAGAGGGGCGCAGCCCCTCCAGGGGCGCGGGGAACTGCGCGACAAGCCCCCACCGGACCCGCACCCGACAACGCGACCCCCGTCACCGGGATGGCGTACGGGACGTAACAACCCCGTACGCCATCTCGGCAAGCCGCGCCTGCCCGTTCACACTCGGATGGAACCAGTCCCAGTGACTCAGCTGCGCGGTCCCGAACCGGTACTCGAAGACCGCCCCGCCATCGAACCGGCACCGCCGATCCTTCGCGCACACCTCTTCCAGAACCGTGTTGTACGACTCCACCCGGTCCTGCACCCGATCCCGCCGCGTCGTCGCCGCCGAAGTCATCGAGTCGGCGTCACCGAGCATCGAAGGACAGATCCCCAGCTTCCAGATCTGCTTGCCCATGGGATTCGTCCGCCCCTGCGACCACAGCCGCTTCAGATCGGGCACGCTGGACACGTACACCTGAGTCTTCGGCAGCGCCGACCGGAGCGTGCTCAGCGCGTCCTCGAACTGGGTGCGGAAGTCCGCGACCGACGTCATCGCGGACACCGACGAACGGCACGCGTCGTTCGCGCCGGCCATCACCGTGACCAACTGGGGCTTCTTCGCCGCGGCCTGCGCCATCTGACCGGGCAGGTCGGCCATGCGTGAGCCGGTCACCGCGTAGTTCCAGCTGCGCTGCGAGGCTCCGGTCCTGCCCAGGAGGCGTACCGCGAGACTCTTCACCTTCGTGTCGGTGCCGGTCGCCCACGAGACCTCGGGGCAGTCGGTCAGGACCGAGCAGGCGTCGAAGCCGCGGGTGATCGAGTCGCCGACGGCGGCCAGCGAGCGCGGACTGCGGTCCCAGTCCGGTGTGGGTTTCGGTGAGGGCTTTCTGCTCTGTGCGTCGGAGCCCGTCGGCCCGGAGGAGTTTCCGCCCACCGCGTCGCATCCGGTCACTCCCGCGATGCCGACAAGAGCCGCCACGGCGGCCGCGACCAGGCCCCGCGAACGGTGACCACGGTTCCGCATCCCCAGTTCCCCTCGTTCGTCGCGCAACGGCAGCTCACCCCCGAGCGTCCTCCCGGGTGAAACCTCCGTGTTTCCGGGCGCCTGGAGCGACGGTACGTCACACTCCTTGCGCCGCCGCACGGTAGCCTCGCCACGTGGCTGCACTGCCACTGAACGATCCGCCAAGCCGCAAAGTGCCCGCTCTGTCCGGAGGTGCCAGTGACGACACGTGGAGTTCTCTACGTGCACTCCGCGCCGCGTGCGCTGTGCCCGCACGTCGAGTGGGCGGTCGCGGGCGTGCTCGGTACGCGGGTCAGCCTCGACTGGATCCGGCAGCCCGCCTCGCCCGGCACCTGGAGATCCGAGTTCTCCTGGAAGGGCGAGGTCGGCACGGCCTCCAAGCTCGCCTCGGCGCTGCGCGGCTGGCAGATGCTGCGCTTCGAGGTCACCGCCGAGCCGTGCGCGACCGCCGAGGGCGAGCGCTACAGCTGCACCCCGGACCTGGGCATCTTCCACGCGGTGACCGGGATCCACGGCGACATCCTGATCCCCGAGGACCGCCTGCGCGCGGCCCTGGCCCGCTCCCAGCAGGGCGAGACCCACCTGGAGTCGGAACTCACCCGCCTCCTCGGCAAGCCGTGGGACGACGAACTGGAGCCTTTCCGCTACGCAGGAGAAGGCGCCCCGGTCCGCTGGCTCCACCAGGTGGTCTAGGGTCCGCTTGCTTCTGGGGGCGCGGGGAACGGCGCAGTCCTTAGGCTTTTCGCCCTTAGGGGCGCGGGGAACTGCGCGACAAGCCCCCACCGGCCCGCACACACCCACAACGCCAAGCGGCCCGGCCCCCAAAGAGGAGCCGAGCCACTAACACCTGGCCAGAAGCCAAAGTCAGACCGTGCGGAACGCCAGCACCACGTTGTGCCCACCGAACCCGAACGAGTCGTTCAAGGCCGCGATCCGCCCCTCGACGGGCAGCTTCCGAGCCTCCCCACGGACGATGTCCGCGGTGGCCTCCGCCTCGGGGTCGAGGTTCTCGACATTGATGGTCGGCGGCGCGATCCGGTTGTAGAGCGCCAGCACCGTGGCCACCGACTCCACCCCGCCCGCACCACCGAGCAGATGCCCGGTCATGGACTTCGTACCGGACACGGCGAAGTGGTCGGCGTCGTCGCCGAAGACCTTCCGCAGTGCCTTCAGCTCGGCCACGTCACCGGCCGGCGTGGAGGTCGCGTGCGCGTTGACGTGCACGATCTCCGCCGGGTTCAGGTCGGTGCTGTCGAGCAGGTGCTGCAGCGCGGCCGCGATACCGCGGCCCTCCGGCTCCGGCTGCACGATGTCGTGGCCGTCGGAGGAGATGCCCTGGCCGACCGCTTCCGCGTAGACGCGGGCCCCGCGCTTGGCGGCGTGCTCGGCCGACTCCAGGACCAGGACGCCGGCGCCCTCGCCGAGGACGAAGCCGTCACGGCCGATGTCGTAGGGACGCGAGGCGCCCTGCGGGTCGTCGTTGTTCTTGGACATCGCCATCATGTTGCCGAACGCGGCGATGGGAAGCGGGTGGATGGCCGCCTCGGTACCACCGGCGACGACGACGTCGGCGCGGCCGGTGCGGATCATCTCGATGGCGTAGCCGATGGCCTCGGCGCCCGACGCGCAGGCGGAGACCGGGGTGTGCACACCGGCGCGGGCGCCGACGTACAGACCGACGTTGGCCGAGGGGCCGTTCGGCATGAGCATGGGAACGGTGTGCGGGGAGACGCGGCGTACGCCCTTCTCCTTCAGCACGTCGTACTGGTCGAGCAGGGTCGTGACGCCACCGATGCCGGAGGCGATGACCGCGCCGAGCCGGTCGGGGTCGACGGCCGCGCCCTGCTCGGCGGAGTCCGACGCCTCGGCGCCGGCCTTGTCGGTGTAACCGGCGTCCGCCCAGGCCTCCTTGGCCGCGATCAGCGCGAACTGCGCCGAGCGGTCGAGGCGGCGGGCCTGCGGGCGGGGAATGACCTCGCCCGGCTCCACGGCGATCTGCGCCGCGATACGGACCGCCTGGTCGGCGGCCCAGTCCTGCTCCAGAGGGCCGACGCCGGAACGTCCGGCGACCAGTCCCTCCCAGGTAGAGGCTGCGTCGCCACCCAGCGGTGTGGTTGCGCCGATACCGGTGACGACCACGGTGCGATTGGTCGGGCTCACGGGAATTCTTTCTCCAACGGATACGAGGATTCAGCGGCGCCACCGCCGGGTGGCGGGGCTAAGCGGGTCCGGTGCTGTCCGGTGTGGTTCGGCAGTGCCCCGAAGGGGCGCGGGGAACTGCGCGACCAGCCACAACGGACCCGCGGGCGAAGCAGTGCACTCTCAGCGGAGCGCTCAGCCCTGGTGCTTGAGGATGTACTCGGTCGCGTCGCCGACCGTCTTGAGGTTCTTGACGTCGTCGTCGGGGATCTTGACGTCGAAGCGCTCTTCGGCGGCGACGACGACCTCGACCATGGACAGCGAGTCGACGTCGAGGTCGTCGGTGAAGGACTTCTCCAGCTGGACGTCCTCGACCGGGATGCCGGCGATCTCGTTCACGATGTCGGCGAGACCGGCGACGATCTCTTCCTGAGTGGCGGCCATGTCAGGCGCTCCTTCTTGTGTATCCAGAGGGTGTGGCGGTACTGCCGCCCGGAAAGTTCCGGACGGTGTGCCTAGGGGAGGGTAACGACCGTCGCGGCGTACACGAGACCCGCCCCGAAGCCGATGACGAGCGCGGTGTCGCCGCTCTTCGCCTCGCCGGTCGCCAGGAGCCGCTCCATAGCGAGCGGGATCGAGGCGGCCGAGGTGTTACCGGTGGTGCGCACGTCACGCGCGACCGTGACGTGTTCCGGCAGCTTGAGAGTCTTCACCATCGAGTCGATGATCCGCTCGTTGGCCTGGTGGGGAATGAAGACGTCCAAGTCGTCCGCAGTGAGTCCGGCGGCTTCCAGCGCCTCCTTGGCGACCTTGGCCATCTCGAACACGGCCCAGCGGAACACCGCCTGGCCTTCCTGCGTGATCGCGGGAAACTTGACCTCGCCCTTGGAGTCCAGGGGCAGCTGGGACACGTCGCCGATCCGGAAACGGTCCCAGGGCACGGTCTGCTTGATCGTGTTGGACTTGTCGCCCTCGGAACCCCAGACCGTGGGGCCGATGTGCGGCTCCTCGGAGGGGCCCACGACGACCGCGCCCGCGCCGTCACCGAACAGGAAGGCCGTCGCGCGGTCCTCCAGGTCGGTCAGGTCGGACAGCCGCTCGACGCCGATGACGAGCACGTACTCCGCGGAGCCGTCCACGATCATGCCCTTGGCCAGGGTCAGTCCGTAGCCGAAGCCGGCGCAGCCCGCCGAGATGTCGAAGGCCGCGGCCTTCGCCGTGCCGAGCTTGTCGGCGATCTCGGTGGCGACGGCCGGGGTCTGGCTGAAGTGGGAGACGGTCGAGACGACGACGGCGCCGATCTGCTCGGCGCTGATCCCGGCGTCGGCGATCGCCTTGCCGGACGCCTCGATCGACATCGCGGCGACGGTCTCCTCGGCGTTGGCCCAGTGCCGGGTCTCGATGCCGGAGCGCGAACGGATCCATTCGTCGGACGAGTCGATGCGTTCGAGGATGACCTCGTTCGGGACGACACGCACGGGGCGGTAGCCGCCCACACCGAGGATCCGCGCGAACGGGGCGCCCTTGCGGGCCTTGATCTTCGACATGCTCAGTGGGCTCCTTACGCGCTCAGGCCGAGGCGTGCTCGGCGATGAGCTCGCGAGCAGCTTCGAGGTCGTCGGGTGTCTTCAGCGCCAGCGTCTTCACGCCGGGCAGCGCGCGCTTGGCGAGACCGGTCAGGGTGCCACCGGGGCACACCTCGACCAGCGCGGTCACGCCGAGTTCCTTGAAGGTCTCCATGCACAGGTCCCAGCGGACCGGGTTGGCGACCTGACCGACCAGCCGGGAGACCACCTCGGCCCCGGTGGCGACGGCCTGGCCGTCCTTGTTCGAGACATACGTGACCGTCGGGTCGGCCGGCGACAGCTCCGTCGCGGCCTGCGCGAGGACGTCGACCGCCGGGGCCATGTGCCGGGTGTGGAACGCGCCCGCGACCTTCAGGGCCACCACCCGGCGTACGCCCTCGGGCTTGTCCGCCTCCAGGGCGGCCAGCTCCTCCAGCGTGCCGGCGGCCACGATCTGGCCCGCGCCGTTCACGTTCGCCGGGGTCAGACCCAGCTTCTCCAGGTGCGGGATCGTCACTTCGGGGTCGCCGCCGAGCAGCGCCGACATACCGGTCCGGGTGACGGCGGCGGCCTCGGCCATCGCCAGACCCCGCTTGCGCACGAGCTTCAGTGCGGCCGTTTCGTCCAGGACACCCGCGAGGACGGCGGCCGTGATCTCGCCGACGCTGTGCCCCGCGACGGCGCCGGGCGCCGTGGCACCCAGTGCCGAGGCGGACAGGAGACCCGCGGCGACCAGCAGCGGCTGGGCGACGGCGGTGTCCCGGATGGCGTCCGCGTCGGCCTGCGTGCCGAAGTGGGCAAGGTCGAGCCCGATGGCGTCCGACCACGCGGCGACGCGGTCGGCGGCGCCGGGGAGGTCGAGCCAAGGAGTCAGGAAGCCGGGCGTCTGGGCGCCCTGGCCGGGAGCGACGAGTACGAGCACTCTCACACTCTCTCTTGTGAACGGGCACGGCCGCCCGTGGGGACAGGGACGAAGAACAGGAGGGGGAATTGTAGGTCCCCGACAAAAGCCTAGAGTTGGGGATCTCCATCGGCCAGACGCCCCAGGATCAGCGCGATCCGCAGCGTGAACGCCGAACGTACGTCGGACGGCGACCAGCCGGTGACGTCAGTCACACGTCGAAGCCGGTAGCGCACGGTGTTGGGGTGCACGAAGAGCATCCGGGCGGCACCTTCGAGACTGCTCGCCTGTTCGAGATACACGCTCAGCGTCTCCAGGAGCGCCGAGCCGGCCTCCTCAAGCGGTCTGTAGATCTCCTCCACCAGCTGGTCGCGCGCCGCCGGGTCACCGGCGATCGAGCGCTCCGGCAGGAGATCGTCCGCCAGCACCGGCCGGGGGGCGTCCTGCCAGGCGAAACATGCCTTGAGGCCGGCGGCGGCGGCCTGCGCGGACCGGGTCGCGGCCAGCAGGTCGGGGACCACGGGACCCGCCACCACGGCCCCGGCTGCGTACGGCCCGATCAGCGATTTGGCGACGGCCAGGGGGTTGTCGCTGCCGCCCGCGATGACGACCAGACGGTCACCTAGGACACCGGTGAGCACCTGGAGCTTGGCGTGCCGGGCGGCCCGCCGGATGGCCTCGACGGTCAGCTCGCTGTCACCGTCGGGTGCCGTGCCCAGCACCACGCACACATGCTCGGGCGAGTTCCAGCCGAGGGCCGCGGCCCGGGACACCGCTCCCTCGTCGGCCTCGCCGGAGAGCACCGCGTTCACGACGAGCGACTCCAGGCGGGCGTCCCAGGCACCGCGTGCCTCGGCGGCCTGCGCGTACACCTGGGCGGTGGCGAAGGCGATCTCGCGGGCGTACACGAGCAGTGCCTCGCGGAGCACGTTCTCGTCGCCCGGGGCCGCGACCTCGTCGATCGCGGACTCCATCACCTCGATCGTCGTACGCACCATCTCCACGGTCTGGCGCAGGGTGATCGCCCTGGTCAGCTCGCGCGGCGCGGTGCCGAAGACGTCCGTCGAGATCGCCTGCGGGGCGTCCGGATGCCGGAACCACTCGGTGAACGCGGCGATACCGGCCTGCGCGACGAGGCCGATCCACGACCGGTTCTCCGGGGGCATCGCCCGGTACCAGGACAGCGTCTCGTCCATGCGCGCGATGGCCTGGGCGGCGAGACTGCCGGACGACTTCTCCAGCCGCTTCAGGGTCGCGGTGTGCGCGTGGGCGGCGCGCGCGGCGCGTTCGGTGTTGCTGGATTCGGGTTCGGGCACGGAACAAGACTGCCTTATCCGGACGGCGGGATGCGGCGGAGGGTCGCAGGTGGCACGCCCGGCGGGTCTACCGTGGGTCGCGTGATGGACGTACGGCGCGCCGACGAGCGCTACCGCGGAGGCGACCCGGCGGCCGGGATCGAGTCCCTGCACGCCTTCTCCTTCGGCCCGCACTACGACCCGGACAACCTCCGCTTCGGCGCGGTCCTCGCCTGCAACGAGGAACGCCTGGCGCCCGGCGCCGGTTTCGACGAGCACCCGCACAGCCACACCGAGATCGTCACGTGGGTCGTCGAGGGAGAGCTGACCCACCGGGACTCCACGGGCCACGAGTCGCTCGTACGCCCCGGGGACGTCCAGCGCCTCAGCTCGGCGGGCGGGGTCCGGCACGTCGAACGCAACGACGGCGAGGTGCCCCTGCGCTTCGTCCAGATGTGGCTGGCCCCCCTGGAACCGGGCGGCGACCCCGCGTACGAGGTCGTCCACGGCATCGCGGACTCCACGCCGTACGCGCTCCCGGAGGCGGCGGCGATGCTCCACGTACGCCGCCTCGTCCCGGGCGAGCGGACCGCGGTCCCCGACGCACGCTTCCTGTACGTACATGTCGTACGCGGCGAGGTGCTGCTGGACGGCGAGATCCTGCGCCCCGGGGACGCGGCCCGTGTCGGGGACGCGAAGGACCTGGAGGCGGTGGCGCGCGGCGAGGGGGCGGAGCTGCTGCTCTGGGAGATGGCGGCCGGCTGAGGCCCGGACGTCCCCGTACGGGCAGCGTCCCCGTACGGGCCGGTGTCACCGTGCGGGCAGTATCACCGCAGTGGCAAGCGGGCCATCGCCGACCGGCTCTCGTCGTCCGCGGGGCGGTAGATCACCACCCGCTGGTCCAGGTCCTGGACCGGGGTGAGCACCTCGAAGTCCACCGCGATCTCGCCGGCCTCCGGATGCCGCATGACCTTCCGCCCGCGGCCCTTGACCTTGACGTCCCGCTCCGCCCACACCCGCGCGAACTGCTCGTCGCGCGTACCGAACTCGACGATGAGGTCGCTCAGGGCCCGGTCCTCGGGATGCGCGGCCCACGCGGCGCGCAGATGGGCCACCCCCTCCCGTACGACACGTTCACGGTCGACGTACAGCTCGCGGGTCCGCGGATGCATCAGGCACATCCACATCGAATTGCGCTGCGCCGGCGGCAGGGCGGCGAAGTCCACCAGGAGTCCCGCCATCTCACGGTTCCAGGCCAGGATGTCGTAGCGGTGGTTCAGCACCATGGCCGGCAGGGGCGACAGATCGGTGACCAGCCGGGCGAGGGTCGGTACCGCTGTGGTGGCGGGCTCGTCGGTGTCGTCGGGGCGGCGCTGCCGGGCCAGGTCGAAGAGGTAGGCGCGTTCGTCGGGGCTCAGACGCAGGGCCCGCGAGAGCGCCGCCAGCACGTCCACCGAGGGCCGCAGCCCGCGCCCCTGTTCCAGCCGTACGACATAGTCGACGCTGACCCCGGCCAGTTCGGCGACCTCCTCGCGGCGCAGCCCCGGCGTCCGCCGGGACTGCCGACGGGACGGCAGACCGAGATCGCCCGGGGCGAGGCGTTCGCGCCGGGTCCGCAGGAACGCGGCCAGTTCCTGTGTCGCGTCCACGGTGAGGTCCGTCGAGCGGATCGTCGAGCGGGTCGTCATGTCCGGTCCAACAGCCAGGGTGGGACCGGTGTTCCCAGGAAGATCCTTCCCTTACCCCTGTCCCGGGGCGCTCGCAGACTCGCTGTCGACGACGGATCACGAGCGAACCCTGGAGAACACCACCATGTCACTCACCCTCGACACCTACCGGCTGCTGGGCCGTTCCGGGCTGCGGGTCTCACCGCTGGCCCTGGGCACGGCGACCTTCGGCACCGAGTGGGGCTGGGGCGCCGAGCGGGACGAGGCGCGCAAGCTGTTCGACCTGTACGTCGAGCGCGGCGGCAACTTCATCGACACCGCCAACACGTACACCGACGGCAGCTCAGAGCGTCTGCTCGGCGAATTCACCAGCGCCCGCGCCAACCGCGAGAGCCTGGTGCTGGCGACGAAGTACACGACCCTGAGCCGGCCGGGCGACCCCAACTCCGGAGGCGGTCACCGCAAGAACCTGTTCGCGTCGGTGGAGGCCAGTCTGCGCCGCCTGAACACCGACTACCTGGACCTTCTCTATCTGCACGTGTGGGACTTCACCACACCGGTCGAGGAGATCCTGCGCGGCATGGACGACCTGGTCCGGCAGGGCAAGATCCTGTACGTGGCGATCTCCAACGCCCCGGCCTGGCAGGTGTCGCGCATGCAGGCGATCGCCGACCTGCGCGGCTGGTCGCCCCTGGTCGCCCTGCAGATCGAGTACAACCTGATCGAGCGCACCGGCGAACGCGACCTGATCCCCATGGCACGGGAGATGGGTCTCGGCGTGGTCCCGTACTCGCCGCTGGCGGGCGGGCTGCTGACCGGCAAGTACAGCCGCGACGACCTGACCGCGACGGACAGCGCGTCCGGCGGCAGCACCCGCAAGAGCTTCAACGCCGCCCTGGGCACGGTCACCGAACGCAACCTCGCCGTCGCCGACGTGGTGAAGGAGGTCGCGGCGGAACTGGGCCGCACACCCGCGCAGGTCGGGCTGGCCTGGACGCTGCGGAACCCGGGCGTGACGGCGCCGGTCGTCGGCGCCCGCACCCCCGCGCAGCTGGAGGGCAATCTGGGTGCCCTTGAGGTCGACTTCACCGCCGCCCAGCTGGCCCGCCTCGACGAGGCGAGCGCCATCGAACCCGGCTTCCCGCACGCCATGCTCGCCGGTGACCACATCCGCCGGGTGACCGCGGGCGACCTGCGGATCGAGGCCCGCCGCTGACACCAGCCGCTGACCTCCGCCGCTGATCTCCGGTACCGGCATGCGGTACCGGCATCAGGCGAGCGGGGACTCAGCGCCTCGACTCGGCCAGGACCGCGTCCGTGAACGCGGGCCAGACCTCCGTCGCCCACGTCCCGAAGAGGCGGTCCGTCAGGGCCACGCAGGCGAGTCCCGCGTCCGGGTCGACCCACAGGAACGTGCCGGACTGACCGAAGTGTCCGAAGGTGCGGGGGGAGGACGAACCGCCCGTCCAGTGGGGCGACTTGGAGTCGCGGATCTCGAACCCCAGACCCCAGTCGTTAGGGTTCTGATGGCCGTAGCCCGGCAGGACGCCCTTCGTCCCCGGGTACTGCACGGTCATGGCCTCGGCGACCGTCCGCGGGTCGAGCAGCCGCGGCGCCTGCACCTCGGCGGCGAACCGCACCAGGTCGTCGACGGTCGAGACACCGTCCTTCGCGGGGGAGCCGTCGAGGGTCGTCGACGTCATCCCGAGCGGTTCGAGCACCGCCTGCTGCAGATACTCGCCGAAGGGAATCTCCGTCGCCTTCGCGAGGTGGTCGCCCAACTGCTCGAACCCGGCGTTGGAGTACAGCCGCCGCTGTCCGGGCGCAGCCGTCACCCGGTGCTCGTCGAAGGCGAGCCCGCTCGTGTGCGCGAGCAGATGCCGCACGGTGGACCCCTCGGGCCCGGCCGCCTCGTCCAGCTCGACGGCCCCCTCCTCGTACGCGACGAGCACGGCGTAGGCGGCGAGGGGTTTGGTGACGGAGGCCAGCGCGAAGGGCTGTGAGGTGGGGCCGTGGGCCCCGAGCAGGGTGCCGTCCGCCCGCACGACAGCCGCCGCGGCGGTGGGGACGGGCCACTTCTCGATCAGCGCGAGGCTCTCCAAAGACATGCCCCGAAGCCTACGGTCACTGCTCGGCACCGGATCGGGCAGCGCCCGTCTTTTGGCGGCGCGGGGAACTGCGCGACCAGCCCCCACCGGCCCGCACCTGCCCACCACCGGTCAGAACCGAAGCCGCATCAACGGATCCGGGGTCCGCACGAACCCCATCGACTCGTACAGCGGCGCAGCCTCCGCGGACGCGGTGAGGTCGATCTGCCCCACCCCCCGCCCCCGGAACCACACCACCAGCTCCTCCATACAGGCCCGCGCGTACCCCCGCCGCCGCGCACCGGGATCCGTCGCGACACTGAACACGTAACCGATCCGCCCGTGCGGATTCCCAGGCCGCCCGATCCGGTACTCCAGGGTCCCCACCACCAGCGCGGCCAGCGCCCCGGCCCGCTCGGGATGGTCGACGACGAACGCCGCGAAACCCCCGTCGGGATCGGCCAGCCGACCCCGTACGGTGGCCAGGGACTCCGCGTGCCAGCCGGTGGACGTGTCCGCCCCGGACATCGAGTCGATCAACACCTGACGCAGTCGGAGCAATTCCTCGGCGTCCTCGGGCACGGCCCGGCGTACAAGGCTCATGATCGGCACGCTAGCCAGCGCGGCGCCCCGTGTCGCCGGAATTTCATCCGCCTCCACTTGCTTGGAGTGCACTCCAAGGTTTTAGCGTGGGGGCCATGACGGTGATGGAGACCACGGAGCCCGGGACCGACATCTGCGTAGCCCCACCGCAGGCACTCAGGCGCCCCGACGGCCGGGACCAGTACACGATCAGCGAGGTCGTCGCGTTCACCGGCCTGACGGCGCACACCCTCCGCTGGTACGAGCGGATCGGGCTGATGCCGCACATCGACCGTTCACACACCGGTCAGCGGCGCTACAGCAACCGCGACCTCGACTGGCTCGACCTCGTCGGCAAGCTGCGGCTGACCGGGATGCCGGTCGCCGACATGGTGCGGTACGCGGAGATGGTGCGCGCGGGAGACGACACGTACGCGGACCGTTTCGAGCTGCTCGAAGCGACGCGGCGGGACGTGCGGGCCCGGATCGCCGAGCTGCAGGACACCCTCGCCGTGCTCGACCGGAAGATTAATTTCTATGCGGACGCCGGGCAGGCCCTGGCGTCGGAGAGGTCCCGATGACGGACAGCAGGATCGCGAAGGCACCGCTCGGCACGGGCGGCCCCGAGGTCGGCGTGCAGGGACTCGGCTGCATGGGCATGAGCTTCGCCTACGGTCCGACGGACGCGCAGGAGGCGCGGGCCACGCTGGAGCGCGCGCTCGAACTGGGCGTCACGCACTACGACACTGCCGACGCCTACGGGCAGGGGGAGAACGAGCGGTTCCTGGCGCCGTTCTTCGCGGCGCACCGCGACGAGGTGGTCATCGCGACGAAGTTCGCCATGACGATCCCGCCGGACGAGCCGACGCGGCGGATCATCCGCAACGACGGCCCGTACATCCGGCAGGCCGTCGAGGCGAGCCTCAAGCGCCTCGACGTCGACGTGATCGACCTCTACTACATGCACCGCCGCGATCTGGACATCCCCATCGAGGAAACCGTCGGCGTGATGGCCGAGCTGGTCCGCGAGGGCAAGGTCAAGCAGCTCGGCCTCAGCGAGGTGACGGGCGGGGAACTGCGGGCCGCGCACACGGTGCACCCGATCGCGGCCGTGCAGTCGGAGTGGTCGCTGTTCAGCCGGGACATCGAGGCGGGGGTCGTGCCGGCGGCCCGTGAACTGGGCGTGACCCTGGTCCCGTACTCCCCGCTCGGGCGCGGCTTCCTCACCGGCTCCTTCACGGACGCCGACAAGGACCTGACCGCGGGCGACTTCCGCCGGCAGCAGCCGCGCTACAAGGGGGACAACGCGGCGAGGAACGCGGCTCTGCTCGACTCGATCCGGACGGTCGCCGAGGCGCACGGGGCGTCCGTGGGGCAGATCGCGCTGGCGTGGGTGCATCGGCAGGCGGCTGTGCACGGGTTGCCCGTCGTGCCGATTCCGGGGACGCGGCGGCGTACGCGGGTGGAGGAGAACACGGCGGCGACACGGATCGCTCTGACCGCGTCCGATCTGGCCGCGCTGGAGCCGATCGCGGCGAAGGTCGCGGGCACGCGCTACGCCGACATGACGTTCGTGTCGGCGGGCCGCGAGTAGACACCGGCCTCCGCCCCTGCGTCGCCGCCCCACGCCCCCTGAAACGCACGGGTGCGGGCCCGTCGTGGCTGGCCGCGCAGTTCCCCGCGCCCCTGAAAAACGGGGCTGCGCCCCAGCTTTTCATCTCCGGGCCGACGGGAGCGCTCTTAGGGGCGCGGGGAACTGCGCGGCCAGCCCCCACCGGCCCGCAGATGGCTCGACGGCCGGCCCGCAGACGACTCGACGGCCGGCTCGGCAGTCGGCCCGGCGGTGGGGCCGTCAGAGCTCTGCCAGCAGCTCCGCCTTCTTCACGGAGAACTCGTCGTCCGTGACGAGCCCCGCCTCGTGCAGCTCACCGAGGTGCCGGATCCGCTCCGCGATGTCCGCCGGATCGCGCCGGGCCCGCGGGGCCACCGCGACCGCCCCGGCAACCGGCCCCGACGCCACGTCGGGCAGCACCGCCGGCCCCCCGGACCGCGCGGCCGCCAGCACGGCCGCGGCGAACGGCAGTGACTCGTGCACGGGCCCGTACCCCAGCCCGAACACGACCGCGGCCGGATCCTGATCCGCCTGCCCGGGCCGGGAGCCGCCAGGACCCCCCGCCTCGCGCCGCACCAGCCGCAGATGCCCCTCGAAGATCTCGGGCGAACGCCACTCCACCCCGCACAGGTCGGCGACGGCGAACGTCTGGTCGCCGGCCTTCCACTTCGCGGACGAGGCGCCCGTCCAGAACCACCGGAACGCCACGGACTTCCCGTCGAAGGACGCCTTCCCGTCGTACGCCTTGAACTGGAGCGGCGTCTCGGGCGCCCGCACCAGATAGCGCTCGACCGGACCGGCGTCCGGCGGCCCCAGCATCGCGCGCAGCTCGTCCGCGTAGTACTCGGCGAGCGTCTCGCGCTCGGCGGGCAGCACGAGGCGGTAGGGGTCGCACACATCCCTCAGCTGTCCCGCGGCCGCCTCCATCAACGGATCCGCGCCCGGCCGAGGCTCGGCGCGCAGGACGACCGTCCCGCGTTTGCCGGGCGTCAGCGTCACCGACGCGATCGCGTCGAGCGGGATGCGCCGCTCACCGAGCGCCTGGAACAGCTTCGGTGTGCGGATCCCCCGTTCGAAGCGGATGAGCACGGAGTCGGACTCGAACTCCCAGGCGGCATGAAATCCGGCCAGTACGTCACCCATGCGGGCCATCGTATGCGGCATGCGCTTCCTAGTCCCCTCCCTGAGCGGCCCGCACTTGTCTCGTCCTCTACGCGCGTCCGGCTTCGGCGGTGCCGGGCAGACCTTCCCGGCACACGTCGTCCTCGTGCGCGCAGCTGACCGCGCGGTACGCGCCAATTCCGATTTCGGCGAAGTTCCGCAGGCTGTCGGTCCCGGGTTCGAAATACCCGGTGTGTCCCTTCGCTCCGCGCGCGGACAGCACGCGCGCGCCGAAGTCCGAGGACATCGGGTCGGCGCCGTGGCCGAGCCCGCCGACCTCCAGATGCGGTACGTCCTCGATCCAGTCGTCGGAGTCCCGTACGGCCCACACCCGGGCCGCGGTGCGCAGTTGTGCCGCCCGCTCGACCCGCATGCCGGGACTGCCGGCCACCGCTATGTCGGAGACCCGGGGCGGCAGCGCGTGGGCGGCCACCCCGCAGACCACGGAGCCGTAGCTGTGGCAGTACAGCGCGACCCGTGAGCGGCCGGGCAGCGCGCGGACGAGGGCGGCGAGCCGGACAGCGCCCTCCTCGGCGCGGATGCCGGTGGCGGCGTCCATGCCGAGCCCGTTCGGTGTCGTGTAGTCGGCCCACGCGATCACGGCCGTACGCGTGCGGGGGCTGGCCTCCCGCTCGGCGCGGTACAGCGCCTTGGCCATGCCGACCGGTGCCGTGTACTGGCGCTCGGTGCGCTGGAAGGTCAGCAGGTCGGTGTCGACGCCGGGCACCACGACCGAGACCCGCTCGGCCCTGCCGAGGTCTCCGAAGACCTCCGCGACCCGGCCGGAACCCATCGGGTCGAAGGCGAGGATGCGGCGCTTACCCGCCATCAATGCCTCGTAGCGGTGCATCCGGCGGCCCGCGTCGCGCTGGCCGACCGCGGAGAGCCGGTTGTCGCGCAGGCGGGCGATCTCGGCTTTGCGTGCCTGGCCGAGGGCGATCCGGTTGGCGCGGTAGCGCAGGGCCACCGGCGCCCCGTTCATGTTGCCGACCGCGAGCGGATAGCGGGTGGCGAGCCGGGTCCGCTGGCGCGTGTCGAGCGAGGCGAAAAACTGGGCCAGCCGGATCGGCGTCGTCCGGTCCGGGTCGGGCAGCCGGTGCCCGCCGATGTGGCCGCGTTCCCAGGCGGCGAGGGAGGCCGCGATCGGGGTCGCCGCGCCTCTGTGGCCGCGTACCGCGGTCCAGCCGGTGGTCCCGAGCATCACGAACACCACGGCCAGCGCGAGCAACATGCGCCAGACGTTGAGTTGGGGGGTGGAGTCGAAGGAAGTCACTGAAAGGACACACTAGGAGAACGAGAGGGTCTCGCGTTAACCGAGTGAGGCGGATCACGTTTTCGTCGGGGTGATCGGGGCAAAGCATTCCCTGCTCTTGAGTTACCGGGTGTCCCGGGTGTCCTCGCGGTCCCTTTTGTTGCGTGTGTGCCAGTCCTCGGTCAACGCGGGCCCCATTCCGTCGAGATACGAGGCGGTCAGCTCGCGCATCGCGGCCACGCTGAAGTCCTCGCCCGCGCCCCACCGGCGGGCGGCCAGCCGCATCACGCCGCCGAACAGGGCCACCGCCACGCGCGGGCGCGGATCGGCGTCCACGTCGACGCCCTCCCGTTCCGCGATCAGCCGGGCCAGCTGCTCCTCCAGTCCCTCGTGGCGGCGCAGGTGGGTGGCGAGCAGCGCGGGCGTCGACTCGATCAACTGGTAGGTGCGCATGTGCAGTTCGATCGGCACGACGGCCTCGATCGCCTCGCCGATGGTGTCCCAGCTCGCCATGACGGCCCGGCGTAGCGCGTCCAAGGGGGCTTCGTGGGGCGGGCGTTGGCGTACCGCGTCGAGGAAGTGCGACTCGGTCATCTCCTGGACGGCGAAGGCGGCCTCCTCCTTGCCGGCGAAGTACCGGAAGAAGGTGCGCTGGGAGACGTCGACCGCCTCGACGATCTCGTCGACGGTCGTCCGCTCGTACCCCTGCGCCGCGAACAGTTCCAGGGCGGACCGCACCAGCGCGTCCCGCGTGCGCTGCTTCTTGCGCTCGCGCAGGCCCGGTCGGGGTGCCGTGTCCATGAGTCCTCTTTCCCGTCGCCCGGGAGGCGCCCAGGTGACCATCCGTCGCGTGTGTCCGCCCCGCGGATGACTTGTCAGTTACCGAATTGTGAATTGGTTTGTCAATTGTCAGCGGCTGTCACTAATCTCGAACGCATGACTAGTCAGACCACCGTCGACAAAACGGGCCCGGCCGACGAGGCCCCGGCCGCCTCCGGCCCGGCTCCGGCCGAGGGGCTGCGCGGCCACCCGTGGTTCACCCTCATCACCGTGGCCGTCGGCGTCATGATGGTGGCCCTCGACGGCACCATCGTGGCCATCGCGAACCCGGCCATCCAGAAGGACCTCGGCGCCACCTTCGCCGACGTCCAGTGGATCACGAACGGCTACTTCCTCGCGCTCGCCGTCACGCTGATCACGGCGGGCAAGCTCGGCGACCGGTTCGGCCACCGCCAGACGTTCCTCATAGGCGTGGTCGGCTTCGCGGCGGCCTCGGGGGCCATCGGGCTCTCCGACAGCATCGCCTTCGTGGTGGCCTTCCGGGTGCTCCAGGGCCTGTTCGGCGCGCTCCTGATGCCGGCCGCGCTCGGCCTGCTGCGGGCCACCTTCCCGGCCGAGAAGCTGAACATGGCGATCGGTATCTGGGGCATGGTCATCGGCGCCTCCACCGCGGGCGGCCCGATCCTCGGCGGAGTGCTCGTCGAGCACGTCAGCTGGCAGTCCGTCTTCTTCATCAACGTGCCCGTCGGCATCCTCGCGGTCGTCCTCGGCGCGGTGATCCTGACCGACCACCGGGCGAAGAACGCGCCGCGCTCCTTCGACGTGCTCGGCATCGGCCTGCTGTCCGGCGCCATGTTCTGTCTGGTCTGGGCGCTCATCAAGGCCCCGGAGTGGGGTTGGGGAGCCGCGCTGACCTGGTCGTTCCTCGGCATCTCCGTACTGGGCTTCGCCCTGTTCGCGTTCTGGGAGAACCGGGTGAGCGAGCCGCTCATCCCGCTCGCCCTCTTCCGCTCGGTGCCGCTGTCGGCCGGTGTGGTCCTGATGGTCCTCATGGCGATCGCCTTCATGGGCGGCCTGTTCTTCGTCACCTTCTACTTGCAGAACGTGCACGGGATGAGCCCGATCGACGCGGGTCTGCATCTGCTGCCGCTCACCGGCATGATGATCGTCGGCTCGCCGCTGGCCGGCGCGCTGATCGGCAAGACGGGACCGCGTGTCCCGCTCGCGGGCGGCATGGCGTTCACGGCCGTGGCCATGTTCGGCATCTCGACCCTGGAGACGGACACCGGCAGCGGGCTCATGTCGATCTGGTTCGGACTGCTCGGCCTCGGCCTCGCGCCCGTCATGGTCGGCGCCACCGAGGTCATCGTGGGCAACGCGCCGATGGAGCTGTCCGGTGTCGCGGGCGGCCTCCAGCAGGCCGCCATGCAGATCGGCGGCAGCCTCGGCACGGCGGTCCTGGGCGCGGTGATGGCCTCCAAGGTCGACAACGACCTCGCGGGCAACTGGGCCGAGGCGGGGCTCCCGAAGCTCTCCCCGGCCGAGCTGGACCAGGCCGCGGAAGCGGTGCAGGTCGGCGCGCCGCCGGTGGCGCCGGGTACGCCGCCCGAGATCGCCGCGAAGATCACGGATGTCGCCCACGACACGTTCATCTCCGGCATGAGCCTGGCGAGTCTTGTCGCGGCGGGCGTCGCGGTCGTGGCCGTCTTCGTCGCCTTCCTCACGAAGAGGGGCGCCAACGCGGAGGCGGGCGCGGGAGTCGGCCACATCTAGGTCGGATCCGCTCCGTTTCCGAAATCCCTTTACACCCCGCCGAGTTCGCTCGGCGGGGTTTTCGCTTATCCGGGTGACACCTCTGCGTATGACTTTCATACCGCCCGTATCCCACGTCAGAGTGGTCTCAACTGATCTGTACGGAACGGGCAGTTCGGTTGAAGTGGCGGCGTGCTGCCGGAGGGGGGCAGCACGCCGCGCAACCACTTCAAAGAAGTACGCGTCTGAATTGACATGACCGGGGTACCCGACTTCCGAGCCCGAACCGACCGGCATTCGGTCGGCTCAGAGGTCCAGGGAGTTGATGATGGCGGGCTACAGCCACACCTCGCGCAAACACCCTCGCTCGCGTAGCCGTACGAGGTCACGGAGCGGGCCGGACAGCGCGACGCTCGGAATCATCGGAGTCATCTGCGCGGTCGCCGGATTCTTCGTGCTGGGGATCATCCTCGGCCCGGTGGCCATCGTCTGCGGCTGGCTGGCCATGGGACGCCGCTGGAGCGGCACCCGTCAGGTACCGGCGCTGATCGCGGTGGTACTGGGAGCGATCGACACCGTCCTGGCCATCGTGTGGATGGCCGGAACGGCGTCCCCCGGCGGAATGATGTTCTGACCGAGCCACAGCATTCAGATGTGCCCCGCGCCCTTCGTACGGGTGCGGGGCACATCGCTGCGCCGCGCATGCCCGTGCGGGTCCGGTGCTTTTAGGGGCGCGGGGAACGGCGCGCTCAGCCCCCACCGGACCCGCACCCGGTGCTTTTAGGGGCGCGGGGAACTGCGCGGCCAGCCCCCACCGGACCCGCACCCGAAGGTCACCCCCCGCGCGGAGCGCTACGCGTCACCCCCCGCGGCCCCGGGATCAGCCGCAGCCACATCAAGCAACTGATACCGATCGATCGCCTGCTTCAACAGCGACCGATCGACCTTCCCCTCGCGGGCGAGTTCCGTCAGCACCCCCACCACGATCGACTGCGCGTCGATGTGGAAGAACCGCCGAGCAGCACCCCGCGTATCAGCGAACCCGAACCCGTCGGCGCCGAGCGACTGGTAAGTCCCCGGCACCCACCGCGAGATCTGGTCCGGAACGGACCGCATCCAGTCGGAGACGGCCACGAACGGCCCCTCGGCCCCCGACAGCTTGCGCGTCACGTAAGGAACACGCTGCTCCTCCTCCGGGTGGAGCAAGTTGTGCCGCTCCACCTCCACCGCCTCGCGCCGCAGTTCGTTCCAGGAGGTCGCCGACCACACGTCGGCCCGTACGTCCCAGTCCTCGGCGAGCAGCCGCTGCGCCTCGACGGCCCACGGCACCGCGACCCCGGACGCCATGATCTGCGCAGGGATGGAGCCCGCGGTTCCCGCGGCGAAGCGGTGGATGCCCGCGAGGATGCCCTCGACGTCGACGTCCGCCGGCTCGGCGGGGTGCTGGATCGGCTCGTTGTAGACGGTGAGGTAGTAGAAGACGTCCTCGCCGTGCGGGTGCGCCTCGGACGAGCCGTACATCCGCCGCAGCCCGTCCTTCACGATGTGCGCGATCTCGAACCCGTAGGCAGGGTCGTAGGCGACACAGCCCGGGTTGGTCGAGGCGAGCAGCTGCGAGTGCCCGTCCGCGTGCTGCAGACCTTCACCGGTCAGAGTCGTACGCCCAGCGGTCGCGCCCAGTACGAACCCGCGCGCCAACTGGTCGGCCATCTGCCAGAACTGGTCACCGGTGCGCTGGAAACCGAACATCGAGTAGAAGACGTACACCGGGATGAGCGGCTCGCCGTGCGTGGCGTAAGCCGAGCCGGCGGCGATCAGGGAGGCCGTGCAGCCCGCCTCGGAGATGCCGTCGTGCAGCATCTGCCCGGTCGGCGACTCCTTGTACGCGAGGAGCAGCTCCCGGTCCACGGCCTCGTACTGCTGCCCGAGCGGGTTGTAGATCTTCGCGCTCGGGAAGAACGAGTCCATCCCGAACGTGCGGTACTCGTCCGGCGCGATCAGCACGAACCGCTTGCCGATCTCCTTGTCCCGCATGAGGTCCTTGAGTAGCCGTACGAACGCCATGGTCGTGGCGATCGACTGCTGACCCGAACCCTTCTTCACACTCGCGTACGTCTTGTCCTCGGGCAGCGTGAGCGGCTTCGAGCGCACGACACGCGTCGGGACGTACCCGCCGTTGCCCTTGCGGCGGTCGTGCATGTACTGGATCTCTTCGGAGTCCCGGCCCGGGTGGTAGTACGGCGGCGCGCCGGACTCCAGCTCCTTGTCGGAGATCGGCAGGTGCAGCCGGTCGCGGAAGCCCTTGAGGTCGGCGACCGTCAGCTTCTTCATCTGGTGCGTGGCGTTGCGGCCCTCGAAGTTCGGGCCGAGCGTCCACCCCTTGACCGTCTGGGCGAGCACCACGGTCGGCTGGCCCTTGTGCGCCTTGGCCGCCGCGAAGGCCGCGTAGACCTTCCGGTGGTCGTGACCGCCGCGGCCCAGGTGCAGGATCTGGTCGTCGGTCATGTTCTCGACCATGCCGCGCAGCCGGTGGTCGCCGCCGAAGAAGTGCTCGCGGATGTACGCGCCGGTCTCGGTGGCGTACGTCTGGAACTGGCCGTCGGGCGTGGTGTTCAGCTTGTTGACGAGCACGCCGTCGCGGTCCTGCGCGAGCAGCGGGTCCCAGCTGCGGTCCCAGACCAGCTTGATGACGTTCCAGCCGGCACCCCGGAACTGCGACTCCAGCTCCTGGATGATCTTCCCGTTGCCGCGCACGGGACCGTCGAGGCGCTGCAGGTTGCAGTTGACGACGAACGTGAGGTTGTCCAGGCCCTCGCGCGCGGCGATGGACAGCTGCCCGAGCGACTCCGGCTCGTCCATCTCGCCGTCGCCCAGAAACGCCCAGACGTGGGATTTGGAGGTGTCCGCGATGGAACGCGCCTCCATGTAGCGGTTCATCCGCGCCTGGAAGATCGCCCCGAGCGGACCGAGGCCCATCGAGACGGTCGGGAACTCCCAGAAGTCCGGCATGGAACGCGGATGCGGGTACGAGGACAGTGCGCGCGGGGCCTTCGACTTCTCCTGGCGGAACGCGTCCAGCTGCGCCTCGTCGAGGCGGTCCAGGAGGAACGCGCGGGCGTAGATACCGGGGGAGGCGTGCCCCTGGAAGAAGATCTGGTCGCCGCCGTCACCCCCGTCCTTGCCGCGGAAGAAGTGGTTGAAGCCGACGTCGTAGAGCGAGGCGGAGGACGCGAAGGTGGCGATGTGGCCGCCGACACCGATACCGGGCCGCTGGGCCCTGGACACCATCACGGCCGCGTTCCAGCGGGTCGCGTTGAGGATCTTGCGCTCGATCTCCTCGTTGCCGGGGAAGAACGGCTCGTCCTTGGTGGCGATGGTGTTGATGTAGTCGGTGCTGCGCATCTCGGGAACGGCCACGCGCTTCTCGCGGGCGCGTTCGATCAGCCTCAGCATGAGATAGCGGGCCCGCTCCCGGCCGCGCTGGTCCACGGCGGCGTCGAGGGAGTCGAGCCACTCCTGGGTCTCTTCGGGATCGAAGTCAGGGACCTGACTCGGAAGGCCGCCAATGATGATCGGGTTGCGATCGGGTCCGGAAGCCACGCTGTTCCTTCGCTCTCGGGGGGCCGCTTCTTCTCAGTTTTTTCTTTGCTTTATCTCTGGTTTCCTGGGCGTCTGCACCGTTCCCCATCGTGTACCTCGGGAGCGGAAACGTCATCTCTACCGAGAGGTAACCGTCACGTTCGAACCGTTCTCCCCAGGGCGGGTCCGGCAAATCGCAACGATACGCCCGACCCGTGACGCGTACCGCAAAGGCATTCGAGTCTCGTACCCTCGTAGGGTTCCGAAATTCACAAACCGGGCAGATTCCTGTGGTGTGTGTCACCAACGGCTGTGATTCCCTGACTGGAGTTGCGGCGACACGGCCTGGATCGTCACCGTTTCGGCGGTCTTGACGGCCGGGTACTTGCGCGATCCGCCCCGCCCGTGTGGACTACGGCCAATGCTGCGCGCACGCGCGTGGCTTGAACTTCCCCAGGATCTCGGCTTCGCCCGGGCCGGGGAGGACCCCATTACCGAACATGATCAGGAGGCAACCCGTGAGCGCGACCGCGGACCACGCGGAGGAGCGGACGAGCCTGGCCGCCAGGCTGGGATTCCAGCCCGAGCAGGTGGTCCAGGAGATCGGCTTCGACGACGACGTCGACCAGGAGCTCCGCTCGGCCATTGAAGAAGTAATCGGCAGCGAGCTCATGGACGAGGAGTACGACGACGTCGCCGACGCCGTTGTGCTCTGGTTCCGAGACGACGACGGCGACCTGACGGATGCGCTGGTGGATGCCACCACGTACGTCGAAGAGGGCGGCGCCGTCCTGCTGCTGACGCCCAAGACCGGCCGAGACGGTTATGTGGAGCCCAGCGACATCGCCGAAGCTGTGACGACCGCGGGTCTGTCCCAGACCAAGGGCATCAGCGTGGGGAAGGACTGGAGCGGCACGAAGCTGGCTACGCCGAAGACGGCGGCCAAGAAGCGCTGAGGCGCAGCCGAGGCCAGGAGGCCCCCACCGACTCGTCGGTGGGGGCCTCGCCCCGTTGGGGGCGCGGGGAACTGCGCGGCCAGCCCCCACCGGGCCGCACGGGCTTCCACGGGCCTGTCTGCCGGGTGCGGCGCCGTCGTGGCTGAGCGCGCAGTTCCCCGCGCCCCTTACGGGGCCGGTGGGGCGCGTGGTCCGCTTTCGGGGGGTCTGCGTAGGGTGGGTGTCACCCGAACGGCCGGATCTACGGAAGGGACGCAGGACCATGGCGATCGAGGTCGGCGACAAGGCTCCGGACTTCGAGCTGAAGGACAACCACGGTGCCACCGTGAAGCTCTCCGACTTCCGGGGCGCGAAGAACGTGGTGCTGCTCTTCTACCCCTTCGCCTTCACGGGCGTGTGCACCGGCGAACTCTGCGAGCTGCGCGACAACCTGCCGCGGTTCGCCGACCGCGACACCCAGCTCCTCGCCGTCTCGAACGACTCCATCCACACCCTGCGCGTCTTCGGCGAGCAGGAGGGCCTGGAGTACCCGCTGCTGTCGGACTTCTGGCCGCACGGCGAGGTCTCGCGCGCGTACGGAGTGTTCGCCGAGGACAAGGGCTGCGCGGTGCGCGGCACCTTCGTCATCGACAAGGAGGGTGTCGTCCGCTGGACGGTCGTCAACGCCCTGCCGGACGCACGGGACCTGGAGGAGTACGTGACCGCGCTCGACGCCCTGTAGGGCCCTGGATGCCGACACTTCGGGATTCTTCGTGCCCCAGGGACTGCGGTGGCGGGGAACCTCTCACTAGGATCGGCACGTTGATCCGATACCAACGCACTACGGGGCTTCCCGCCCCCGGACACCAATGGGAGGACTCGTGGGAGTCAGCCTCAGCAAGGGCGGCAACGTATCGCTGTCGAAGGAGGCCCCGGGCCTGACCGCGGTCATCATCGGTCTGGGGTGGGACATCCGCACCACCACCGGTACCGACTTCGACCTCGACGCGAGCGCGATCCTGACGAACGCGGAGGGCAAGGTCAGCAGTGACGCCAACTTCGTGTTCTTCAACAACCTGAAGAGCCCCGACGGCTCCGTCGAGCACACCGGTGACAACACCACCGGTGAGGGCGAGGGCGACGACGAGCAGATCAAGGTCAATCTCGCCGGCGTCCCCGCCGACATCGAGAAGATCGTCTTCCCGGTCTCGATCTACGACGCCGAGAACCGCCAGCAGTCGTTCGGCCAGGTGCGCAACGCGTTCATCCGCGTGGTGAACCAGGCCGGCGAGGCGGAGATCGCCCGGTACGACCTCTCCGAGGACGCCTCGACGGAGACCGCCATGGTCTTCGGCGAGTTGTACCGACACGGCGCGGAGTGGAAGTTCCGCGCCATCGGCCAGGGCTACGCCTCGGGCCTGCGCGGTATCGCGCAGGACTTCGGCGTCAACGTCTGAGCCGTTCCTCGGGGCCGGTCCGGCCCCGAGAAGCATCACCGCTTCCCGTCCGGCGCCGCACACTCCTAGTGCGGCGCCGGACGTGCTGGTACCACGGAACGATCAAACGGTTTCACCGGGGAGGACCGAACATGGGTGTCACGCTCGCCAAGGGGGGCAACGTCTCCCTCTCCAAGGCCGCACCGAACCTCACGCAAGTGATGGTCGGGCTCGGCTGGGACGCACGCTCCACCACCGGAGCGGATTTCGACCTCGACGCCAGTGCGCTGATGTGCAACTCGGGCCGGGTGCTCGGCGACGAGTGGTTCATCTTCTACAACCAGCTCAAGAGCCCCGACGGCTCGGTCGAGCACACCGGTGACAATCTCACCGGAGAGGGCGACGGCGACGACGAGTCCATCCTCATCGACCTCCACAAGGTGCCCGCCAACGTGGAGAAGATCGTCTTCCCGGTCTCCATCCACGACGCCGACAACCGCGGCCAGACCTTCGGTCAGGTGAGCAACGCGTTCATCCGGGTCGTCAACCAGGCCGACGGCCAGGAGCTCGCCCGTTACGACCTCTCCGAGGACGCCTCCACGGAGACCGCGATGATCTTCGGCGAGGTCTACCGCTACGGCGGCGAGTGGAAGTTCCGCGCGGTCGGCCAGGGCTACGCGTCCGGGCTGCGCGGCATCGCCCTCGACTTCGGAGTCAACGTTTCGTAAAGCCGAGTACGAGCCGAGTGTGAGCCGAGTACGCGGTGGGCGGCCCCTGTGATCAGTGGGTCGGCCGTGGTGTCACGAAGTGGTGCCGGTGCGTGAGACGGCCCAGGTGGCAGAAGGCGCGTCACCTGGGTTCGGACCCCCTGGACCTGCGATTCTTCGAGCGGCAGGGCCCGGCCCTCTCCTTCGGGGAGTCGGCCCTCTAGACTTCGAGGTCAATGTTTCGTAAAGCCGGGTACGGCGGGGGGAAACCCCCTCCGGACTTCGTCCGGGGGTAGCCCCCCAACTCACGATTGGGTAGCCAGTGGTTCTGAAAACCTTCGGCTGGTCGTTCGCGGTCACCGCGCTCGGTCTGGTCGCAGCGGTTTTGATCGGCGGATGGACCGCGTTCGGGATCGTGCTGATCCTGTCCATCCTCGAAATCTCGCTGTCCTTCGACAACGCGGTCGTCAACGCCGGAATCCTGAAGAAGATGAGTGCCTTCTGGCAGAAGATCTTCCTCACCGTCGGCATCCTGATCGCCGTCTTCGGAATGCGGCTCGTCTTCCCCGTCGTGATCGTCGCGATCAGCGCCTCGCTCGGCCCCATCGAAGCGGTCGACCTCGCCCTGAACGACGCCGACCGCTACCAGGAACTGGTCACCGACGCCCACCCGTCGATCGCCGCCTTCGGTGGCATGTTCCTGCTGATGATCTTCCTCGACTTCATCTTCGAGGACCGTGACATCAAGTGGCTCGGCTGGCTGGAGCGCCCGCTCGCCAAGCTCGGCAAGGTCGACATGCTCTCGGCGTGCATCGCCCTGATCATCCTGCTGGTCACCGCGCTGTTCCTGGCCCCGCAGGCCCACCTGCACGCGGGCTCCGCCGACAAGGCCGAGACCGTCCTGCTCTCCGGTGTCGCCGGCCTCATCACGTACCTCGTCGTCGGCGGCCTCTCCGGCTTCTTCGAGAACCGCCTCGAAGAGGCCGAGGAGCGCGAGCACGAGGCCGAGGAGGAGGCCAAGGCCAAGGGCAAGGAGATCTCCGCCGGAGCCCTCGTCGGCAAGGCCGCCTTCTTCATGTTCCTGTACCTCGAAGTCCTCGACGCGTCCTTCTCGTTCGACGGCGTGATCGGCGCGTTCGCCATCACCAACGACATCGTCCTGATGGCGCTGGGCCTGGGTATCGGCGCCATGTACGTGCGTTCGCTGACCGTGTACCTGGTCCGCCAGGGCACCCTCGACGACTACGTCTACCTGGAGCACGGCGCCCACTACGCCATCGGCGCCCTGGCCGCCATCCTGCTCATCACCATCCGCTTCGAGGTCAACGAGATCATCACCGGCCTCATCGGCGTCGTCCTGATCGCCTGGTCCTTCTGGTCCTCCGTCCGCCGCAACAAGGCACTGGAGGCCGCGGAGGGAAAAGCTGACCCCTCGGACGACAAGACAGAGGTCTCGTCCGGGGTGTGACACCGGTCAGGTTGAGGAACGCTCTGTGAGGGGCGGCCACCGAGGAGTCCTCGGCGGCCGCCCCGGCGCATGAGGCCCCGATCCTTCGTCGGGGCGGGGTGAACAGGCGAGGTGGGGGCGGGAATGAGTTTCTGGGATGGCCTGTGGCGTGGGCGGTCGACGCAGTTCGACTCGGGCAGCGCGGCGACCAACGCCATCGAACTGACCAAACGGAACCAGACGATCTCACTCAGCAAGCAGGGTGCGGCGACCGGCAATCTCCGTATCAACCTCTCGTGGCGGATGCGGACCTCCGACATAGGCGGGCCCCAGCGGGGCAGTCTGCTGCGGCACCCCTTCAAGGCCCTGAAGCCGGAAGTGGTGCAGGCGCACACCCAGTCCATGGTCAACGTCGACCTCGACCTGGGCTGCATGTACGAGCTGGCCGACGGCAGCAAGGGAGTCGTCCAGCCGCTCGGGGGCTTCCTGGGGGACCTGAACGGCGCGCCCTACGTGAAGCTCAGCGGTGACGACCGCTTCGGCTCCGGCTCGGGCGAGACGATCTTCGTCAACCTCGACCACCGGGAGAACATCAAGCGGTTGCTGGTCTTCGTCTACATCTACGACCAGACCCCCGCCTTCGACCGTACGCACGCGATCGTGACGCTGTACCCGAGCAACGGGCCGCGGATCGAGATCGGGCTCGACGAGCGGCACTCCCAGGCGCGGTCCTGCGCGGTCGTCATGATCGAGAACGTCAAGAACGAGCTGGTGGTACGGCGCGAGGTGAAGTTCGTGTACGGCTTCCAGGCGGAACTGGACCGCCTCTACGGCTGGGGCCTCCAATGGGGCCGCGGCTACAAGGCAAAGGCCGACCGTTAGCGCCCGTCAGGGGCGCGAGGAACCGCGCGCCCAGCCACGAACCACCCGCGGCCATGGACGCACGGGGCCCCGTCAGGGGCGCGGGGAACTGCGCGATCCGCCCCCACCGGGCCGCAGTCGAGGCGCTGCCCGCGGTCGGCTTCGCCGGGACGCCGCCGAGCTCGGGAGCGCGCGTTCGGGGGCGGGTGCGGCGCCGTCGTGGCTGATCGCGCAGTTCCCCGCGCCCCCAAATGCGCTCACGTCGGCCCCCGCGCACCCAGGAGGGGTGAGGGGCTGGCGGCTGCCCCTAGCGGCCGATGAACTGCGGCCCCTGCGGCGGGAGCCGGAAGTCGGGGTCGGGGGCCGGGCCCACAGGCTGCGGGTAGCCGTACCCGGTAGGAGCCGCCGCGGCGGGCTGGGGCGGCGGCGGATACCCGTAAGCCGGCGCACTGGTCGGCTGCGGATACCCGTAAGCCGGCTGCGTGGCCGGCGGCTGCTGCCGCGTCGGCTCCGGACCGGGAGCGGCCGGCGGATACCCGTACGCGGGCTGCACCGGCTGCTGAGGCACCTGCGTGGTCGGCTCCTCGGGCGGCAACGGCTGCGAACCGGCCCGCCCGGCGGACGCCGCCCCCTCCTCGGCCCCGGACTCGTCCACCGAGATACCGAAGTCGGCCGCGAGCCCCTGCAGCCCGTTCGAATAGCCCTCGCCGAGGGCCCGGAACTTCCAGCCCTCACCGCGCCGGTACAGTTCACCGCAGATCAGCGCGGTTTCCTCACCGGTCTCCGGCTTGATGTCGAAGTACGCCAGCGGCTCGGCGTCCCCGATCGTGGCGTCGAAGACGACGATCCGCAGTCCGCGTACCCGGTCGAAGGTGACGTCGTCGGCGGAAGCGACAAGGAGAATCCGTCCCACACCGTTGTCAACGCCCGCCAGATCCGACTGAATCGTATCGGTGAGCCCCTCGGCGAGGCCGTCGTTCACGCGCTTCTTACCGAGTCGCCAGACCTTCCCCGAAGGATGCCGGGGCTGGTTGTAGAACACGAAGTCCTCGTCGGACCGCACACGGCCGTCGGGACCGAGGAGGAGTGCGGAGGCATCCACGTCCGGGACACCCCGTCCAGGCGTCCAGCGCAGCACGGCGCGCACCGCCGTGGCGTCCAGCGGGACGTTCGACCCCTTCAGCATGGCGTGCGTCATACGGTCATCCTGCCTTCTCGGCCCTGGTCACGACAACGTGGGGGTGCGCTCCCGTTCGGCTTGCCGCCCGGATGGGCGGGCACAATGGTGTTTGTCTGCGTTACCTGAATTTCATGCCCGATGGGAATCCCGGACACGGATCTCTACGTACTATTACCGGCCACATATCGTCAGGCCATCTAGCCGCCCCGGGGGAGACTCATGCGTCATTTCGGGCATATTGCCCCTGAGGTGCGGGACCGCCTCTTCTTCCAGGAGCCGTGCGTCTTCACCGCGGACTCCTCGCCCCGGGTGCTGGCCACAGCACTCGGAGCCACCCTCTACAGCCCCGCGACCAGGCCGAAGCTCGCCGACGACATCGTGAAGCAGGCCGGTGCCGGGGTCGTCTCGATGGTGGTGTGCCTGGAGGACTCCATCGGCGACGCGGACGTCGCGGACGCCGAGGAGAACCTCGTCCGGCAGTTCCACGACCTGGCCGACCGCCCCGGCGACGAGCTGCCCCTGCTCTTCATCCGGGTCAGAGCGCCCGAGCAGATACCCGACCTCGTCCAGCGGCTCGGCGCCTCCGTGCGGCTCCTGTCCGGATTCGTACTGCCGAAGTTCACCGAGGAGCGGGGCATCCCGTTCCTGGAGGCGCTCACCGAGGCCGAGGGCGCGAGCGAGCGGCGGCTGTTCGCCATGCCCGTCCTCGAATCGCCCGAACTGCTGTACCGCGAGTCCCGGGCGGAGACCCTCGCCGGGATCTTCCGGGCCGTCGACAAGTACCGCGACCGCGTACTCGCGCTGCGGCTCGGCGTCACCGACTTCTGCTCGGCGTACGGGCTGCGGCGGGCGCCCGACATGACCGCCTACGACGTGCAGATAGTGGCCTCCGTCATCGCGGACGTGGTGAACGTCCTCGGACGGGCCGACGGCACCGGCTTCACGGTGACCGGACCCGTGTGGGAGTACTTCCGCGTCCAGGAGCGCATGTTCAAGCCGCAGCTGCGCCGCAGCCCCTTCACCCCGGAGGCCGAGGACCTGCGCGCCGCCCTGATCGAGCACGACATGGACGGCCTGCTGCGGGAGATCTCCCTCGACCGGACCAACGGGCTCCAGGGCAAGACCTGCATCCACCCCTCGCACGTACTGCCCGTGCACGCCCTCTCCGTGGTCAGCCACGAGGAGTTCAGCGACGCCCAGGACATCCTGCGGCCCGAGCGGGGCGGCGGGGGTGTGCTGCGGTCCGCGTACACGAACAAGATGAACGAGGTGAAGCCGCACCGCGCCTGGGCGGAGCGCACCCTCCAGCGCGCCGAGGTCTTCGGCGTCACCAACGAGGACATCGGCTTCGTGGAACTGCTCGCCGCCGGAATCCCCGGCTGACCCCCATCCCGGCCGAACACACGTCCCGGCTCACACAGAACCCGGCTCATACACATCTCGGCTCACACACATCCCGGCTGACACGCAAGGAATCCATGAACAAGGCTGTGAACGACGGGTCCGGCGTCTGGTCCGCGACGGGCTTCCGCCCCGGAACCAGGGCCGGAGCTCGTGGTTCCGTCGACGGCCCCGCCGACGGAACCAGCGAGGGACCCGCCGGCGAGGTCTGGTCCGGGAGCTGGGTCGCCGGGCGCCTGGGCGTCGAACTCGTCGGGGACGAGGGGCTCGGGGAACTGCTCGGGCTCGCCCTGCGGCGCAACCCCAAGCGCGCGCACCTGCTCGTGTCGAACGTGCTGGGCAAGCACGTACCGCAGTCACCCGCCGTCGTGTACGGCTACGGATTCGCCCTCGGGCTGCGCGTACGCGACCTGCTCGGAGAGGACGAGGCCGGCCGGGCCGTCGTCCTCGGGTACGCGGAGACCGCCACCGGGCTCGGCCACTCGGTCGCGGACGGCGTGGGCCTCGCCCCCTGCCTGCACTCCACCCGTCGCCCGGTCGAGGGCGTCGCGACGGCCGGCGGCTTCGAGGAGTCCCACTCGCACGCCACCTCGCACCTGCTGCTCCCGGAGAACCCGGACCTGCTCGCCGGCGACGGCCCGCTCGTCCTCGTCGACGACGAGTTCTCCACCGGCAACACGGTCCTCAACACCATCCGTGACCTGCACGCACGCTATCCGCGCGGCCGGTACGTGATCGTCGCCCTGGTCGACATGCGCTCGGCCGCGGACCTCGGCCGCCTCGCGGACTTCGCCCAGGAGATCGACGCGACCGTGGACCTCGTGACGGCCGCCTCCGGCACCGTACGACTGCCCGAGGGCGTACTGGAGAAGGGGCAGGCGCTGGTCGCCGAGCATGAGCGTGCGCACGAGCGACAGCGGGAGCGGGAGGTCGTGGCGGCCGAGAGCGGGGGAGCGACGGTGGCCCCGGCCTCCGGGGCGCGTCCCGGGCCCGGCGCGATCGCGCGCGTCGACCTCGGCTGGCCGCAGGGCCTCGCCGACGGCGGACGGCACGGCTTCACGCCCGAGCACCGCGTCCGCCTGGAGGGCGCCCTGCCCGCCATGGCGGCCCGAATAGCCGAAGCGCTCCCGCTGCGCGCCCGCCGCGGCCGCGTCCTCGTACTCGGCTTCGAGGAGCTGATGTACGCGCCGCTGCGGCTCGGGGTCGCGCTGGAGAAGCTGACCGACGCCGAGGTGCGCTACTCCACGACCACCCGCTCACCCGTGCTCGCCGTCGACGACCCCGGCTACGCGATCCGCACCCGGCTCGTCTTCCCCGCCCACGACGGCCCGGCCGACGGACCCGGCGAGCGGTACGCCTACAACGTCGCGGGCGCCGGCTTCGACGCCGTCGTCGCCGTGGTCGACTCCGCCGCCGACACCCCCGAACTGCACGCCCCGGACGGCCTGTTGGCGCAGCTCGCCGCGCACGCCGGCAGTGTGCTGCTCGCGGTCGTCCCTTCGTACGTCCCCGCATCCGTACCGGAAACGCCGGGAACGGCAAGAGAACTCGCACCAGAGTCAGTTGAAAGGTCCTCGATGCTGCCCGAGCCCCTCCGCGGCCCCGACTTCTCCTCGTACGCGGCGGACGAGGTCGGCTGGCTGCTGCAGGACCTCTCGGACACCCGCCTCGAAGCGCCGGTCGAGGAGCGCGAGGAGGCCATCCAGAGCGGCGGCGCCCACTACGCGGAGTCGCTGCCGGTGGAGTACCAGCCGAGCCCCGCGTACCAGGAGCTGTTCCGTGACGCGCTCGCCGGTTCCGCCGCCCGGATCGCCCTGGCCGTCGGCGCGGTCACCGAGACCGTCCTCGCCGAACGCTCACCGCGGCCCGTGCTCGTCTCCCTGGCCCGCGCCGGCACCCCCGTCGGCGTCCTGATGCGCCGCTGGGCCGGGCACCGCCACGGCCTCGACCTGCCCCACTACGCCGTCTCCATCGTGCGCGGACGCGGCATCGACGCCAACGCGCTGCGCTACCTCGCCGCCCACCACGACCCGGCCGACGTCGTCTTCGTCGACGGCTGGACCGGCAAGGGTGCCATCACCCGCGAACTCGCTGAAGCACTGCGGGAGTTCGAGGCCTCCGACGGCATCGGCGGCTTCGACCCGGAGATCGCGGTCCTCGCCGACCCCGGCTCCTGCGTGCGCACGTACGGCACCCGCGAGGACTTCCTCATCCCCTCCGCCTGCCTCAACTCGACCGTCTCCGGCCTCATTTCGCGTACGGTCCTCCGCGCCGACCTGGTCGGGGAGCACGACTACCACGGGGCGAAGTTCTACCGCGAACTCGCCGCCACCGACGTCTCCGTCGCATTCCTGGACGCGATCGCCGCCCGCTTCGACGAGGTCGGCGACGCGGTGGACGACCGGGTCAAGGAACTGCTCTCCGCGGACCGTTCGCCGACCTGGGAGGGCTGGGCGGCGGTCGAGCGGATCAGCGAGGAGTACGGCATCCACGACGTGAACCTCGTCAAGCCGGGCGTCGGCGAGACGACCCGGGTGCTGCTGCGCCGCGTCCCCTGGAAGATCCTCGCGCGCGCCGGGGCGGGCGCCGACCTCGACCACGTACGCCTGCTCGCCGAACAGCGCGGCGTACCGGTCGAGGAGGTCGCCGAACTCCCGTACACCTGCGTCGGGTTGATCCACCCCAAGTACACGCGCGGCGCGACCGGCGCCGACGGCAAGGCGGTGACGGTCTGATGTCCGCACCCGCTCCGCGCGCCCTGGTCGCCAGCGACCTCGACCGCACGCTCATCTACTCCGCCAACGCACTGGCGCTGACCGGCCCCGACGCCGAGGCACCCCGGCTGCTCTGCGTCGAGGTCTACCAGAACAAGCCGCTGTCGTACGTGACCGAGACCGCCGCGGGGCTGCTCACCGAACTGGGCGGCGCGGCGGACTTCGTCCCGACCACGACCCGTACGCGCGAGCAGTATCACCGCATCCGACTCCCTGGCCCCGCCGCGAAGTACGCGATCTGCGCCAACGGCGGCCATCTCCTCGTCGACGGCGTCTCCGACCCCGCCTGGCAGGCCCGGGTGAGCGCGCGCCTCGCGGACGAGTGCTCCCCGCTGGACGAGGTACGCGCGCACATGGCGGCCACCGCCGACCCGGCCTGGGTGCTCAAGCAGCGGGTCGCCGAGGACCTCTTCGTGTACTTCGTCGTCGAGCGCGAACTGCTCCCCGCGGACTGGGCGAAGGAACTGGCCGTCTGGGCGGAGAACCGCGGCTGGACGGTCTCGGTCCAGGGCCGCAAGGTCTACGCCGTACCGAAGCCGCTCACCAAGAGCGCGGCCATGCGGGAGGTGGCCCGCCGAACGGGCGCGGCCCTCACCCTCGCGGCCGGCGACTCCCTGCTCGACGCCGACCTGCTGCTGGCCGCGGACTGCGCCTGGCGCCCCGGCCACGGCGAACTGGCCGAGGCGGGCTGGACGGCGCCGGGGGTCACCGCGCTTCCGGAGCGGGGTGTGGCCGCGGGGGAGCGGATCCTCGGGGAGTTCCTCAGCGCGATCCGGTAGGGGTGTCGGCGGAACTGTCGGCAGGCGTACGGGGCTCAGGGGTACGGGGCTCAGGGGTACGAGGGTCCTTCGCCTCACGCCGTCGGCCGCCGCGCCCCGGCCGGAAGAGGCGCACGCCCACGAGGACCAGCAGCGCGAGGGCGGCGCCGGCCAGTACCACCTTCGAGTACGTGGACACGTAACCGGCGACGTCGGTCCAGTTCTCGCCGAGGAAGTAGCCGGCGAGGACGAAGACCGTGTTCCAGATGGCGCTGCCGAGGGTGGTCAGACAGAGGAAGACGGGCAGCGGCATGCGCTCGACGCCCGCCGGCACCGAGATCAGACTGCGGAAGACGGGGATCATCCGCCCGAAGAAGATGGCCTTGGTGCCGTGCCGGGAGAACCACGCCTCGGTCTTCTCGATGTCCGACACCTTGACGAGCGGCAGCCGTGCCGCGATCGCGATGGTGCGGTCTCGGCCGAGCAGCGCCCCCACGCCGTACAGCGCGAGCGCCCCGACGACCGAACCGGCCGTCGTCCACAGCAGGGCGGCGAACAGGTTCATCTGCCCGGTGCTCGCCGCGAACCCCGCGAGCGGCAGGATCACCTCGCTCGGGATGGGCGGGAACAGGTTCTCCAGGGCGATGGCGATGCCCGCGCCCGGGGCCCCGAGCGTGTCCATCAGGCCGTTGATCCACTGCGGTGCGCTGCTTTGGGTCACGCACCCGACGCTAGAGAACGAAAGCTGAAGCCAGACTGAAGCCGGGTCCGGGCGTCAGCGGGTGAGTGATATGCGGGTGTCAGCCGCAGCAGCCTCCGCCGCAACAGCCGCCTCCGCCACTTCCGCCACCCGGTGCGGGGGCGGGTGCCGAGGCGGAGCCCCCGACCGCCACCGTCGACAGCAGCTTCACCGTGTCGTCGTGACCGGCCGGACAGTCCGTGGGCGCGGACGACTCGGCCATCGGACGGCTCTTCTCGAAGGTGTCGCCGCAGGTCCGGCAGCGGTATTCATAGCGAGGCATGCGCCCAGGTTAGCGGTCGGAACGGCCGTCTCCCAGAGGAGCCGGGGCGGGAGCCGAGCCGGACCTCGTAGGGGCTGGGCCCTGGGCCAGGGCTTTCGCGCGCAACTCGGCCCCCGCCTTCACCCGCTGCTCACGCTCGGCCTGCTCGGGATGGCGGGACCGCCAGTACGGGTTGTCGTGGGGCAGGGCCGAACCGACGCGCCCGTACATCCCGAAGAACATCAACATGACGCCGACGACGAAGCTGAACAGCACGTTCGGGATGCGGAAGGCGAGGAAGTTCTGGTCGGTGTCCAGCAGGGCGAGGTTCAGGAACCCACTGAGGATGAAGAGCACACCGAGGACCATGTTGATCGTCGAGGCGACGTTGCCGCCGATGACCATGCCGACGAAGAGCAGCAGCCCGGCGCAGATCGAGATCACGCTCAGCGCGCCGTTGGTGCTCAGCCCGGAGACCTTGTCCCCCTGGGTGTCGAAGAATCCGACCCGGTCGACCAGCCCCAGAATCCCGAACGCGAGCAGCACGAGCCCCATGAGCCCCGCGCCGATCCGGTAGAACGTACTGAGCCGATGATCGACCGGCAGATGCTCGTCGAGCCTGATCCGCCGCCTGGGCGCGGTACGCAGAACATGCGCGGCCATGTCGCCTCCTCGGGTGCGCGCTCAGTTTCGAGCGGAGGGCGTCCGTCCTCTCCCCAGCATCCGCCCGGCGCGCCGCTCCCGCCATCCCTGGGATCCCGCGCCACCGGCCAACCAATGCAGTGGAGCCCCGACAGGCGAGCGATCTCTTGATCGAGGCGTCAGGGGCGCCGGCCGGCGGTCGGACGTGTATGAAACGCTCCGGAGGCCGCCGCGATCCCCGCCAACACGGCGGAGCCGCCCGCGGCTGCCGCTGCCGTCACCCGAACCCCCTGCGGTACGTCGTCCACGGCTATGCGCTCTCCGTCCTCCATGACGCACAGGGTGCGCAGAGTGAGGAACTGGACGTCATAGTCGGTCGCCCCCTTCAGCTGACTCATGCATGGATGGTTGTAGGGGAGCGGAGCGGAGTTGGTCCCGCCGTCCTGGGCCGTGCTCACGGTCAACATCAGATTGATGGCCCCCAACGAGTAGGAGGCCGTAGCCGTGGCCGCGCAGGCAAGGGCGCCGGCAACGGTCCAACGGCGCCATCCGGACCAGTGCCGGTTCCCCGGCAGGACAATCCCGATGCACTGGAGCACCAGGAACACGACCATCGAGATGGCCGCGAGAAACACCACCGGCACCAGGAGGATCACGGCAACCCTTTCCACTGGGCTCGGCTGCTCGTGGTCATCCTGCCTGCAACCCGCCGGACCTGACATCAACTGTGGCCTGGATCATGAAATGCGCGCGAGCCACCGACCGGACCGCGTCACCCCCACCCCGGCCACCCGCACCTCACGGCCTGGGACATCCGGATCGACGACACGGACCTGCGCGTCCTGGTCGCGGAAGCGAGGGCGTCAAGGCGGAACGCACCACCGTGCGAACGGCCTTCGGTGAGAACGATGAAGCCCCAGGCGGCCGGATGCGTACCGGCTGGCCTGGGGCCCAAGTCGTGTCCTCGGACTGGTGGGCGCGGACGGTTTCGAACCGCCGACATCCGCCTTGTAAGGGCGGCGCGAGCATTGATCGGGATGGCGCAGGTCGGTGCCGCCGTAGTGGCTGCCCAGCTCATCCGCGTGTTCCGACTGCGGCGAACCGCCGTTGACCGTGATTGACCGCACGATGTGGCACGCATGTGGCACGGGACTGGCACGCCCTGGCTGAGCTGCTGGCGACCCTGCTAATGGTTGATCGGGATCTCGTAGACGATCTCGCAATGGGCGACGGGCACCACGATGTCCGCCGTCTCGACGGGCCGTCCCTGATCGCTGTAGTACGTCCGCCGGATGTTCGTGACGAGCGCGGCCTTCTGAATGCCGAGAAGCGATGCCTCCGCGATGGTCGCTTGCCTGGGCTCCGGCTGTTCCACGGCATGGCTGACCGTGATGCCGATCGTGGCCATGCGGTTCACTACACCCGCTCCGGAGTGCGGCCCTCCCTCGGGGAGGACGATGAGCGTTCCCGCTGTGAGGTCGTACGGCTCCCAGCTCGTCGACAACTGCACCGGCCTACCGTCGGCGAGGAACTCGTACGACGTCCGGACACACAGGGCACCCTCGTCGACACCCAGCCGTGCCGCGATGTCTGCTGGGGCCGGCACCTTGGCCTCAGTCCGACTCTCCCAATCGCCCAGCTTGCCGACGGCTTTCATGTCCGCGCGGAACGGCGATCCGCTGGGCTGCTCGCGTGCCGAGGACCGAACGATCCGAACACGCTGCTGAGGCTCGGCGACGTAGGTGCCTGATCCGGCGCGACCTTCCAACAGCCCCAGGGAGATCAGCAACTCCTGTGCCCGACGAACCACGTTCTCGCCTACGCCGAACTCATGGCCGATTTGGGCGCGGGAGGGGAGACGGTCGCCCGGCTCCCACACGTGCTCCGTGATCCGTCGCCGGAGCTCGTCGGCGACGCGGAGGTAGGGCGGTTGCTCAGACATGTGGAAAATCTAGTCCACTAGCTCCAATCTAGTTAACTAGCTTCACGCAAAGTGATCGCTGGTGACGGAGGCTGTCTGTGTCCGCCTTAGGAGTTAGCGCGGCAGCCATCGCCGCTCGGCTGCACGCCGTCGGATTCACCACGCGAGTCACGGAACACGCTCACCACACATCGGTCGAAGCGGAGGTGCCGGAATCCCTCTCCGCTGATTCATGGCGGGAGGCCCTGGAGGTCGTGGCGGGAGCCGATCGGTTCGGACTCCTTGCCACCAGCCTGGGCGACCGCACCCTATGGGCGGTCGTACGCAAAGCGGTCTCCGTGGCAGGCGATGTCGGAGACCCAACGATCAGCGACAGGAGCTGATTCAGCGTGCTTGACCTCATCCGCCGCGCCGTCTTCCTCACCAGGGCGCGACACTCCCGCAGGGGCAGGCACCGCCGCCCCTCGATGTCTTCCCGGGTGCCAGTCACTCCCGCATCCACGGTGCCCGTTGACGAACCGACAGTCGCTCTGGGATGGCCTCGCGACGAATTGAGTCACCGATACCCGCTCAGGGGTGAGGACGCCGCACTCGTGCGCCCATACGTCCTGGCCTGTGAAAGGAGCGGACGACACCCAACGGTTGCCGTTGCTCCTTGCTTACCGCCCGACGGCTGTTCAGCTCTGCTGGGGGTCCGCTGATGTCCTCGCAACGGCAGCCCCGTGGCCCAGACGCCTCGGTTGCCTTCTATCAATCGATCGCCTGCCGAATCGGGACACACCACGCTTGCTCGGAATCCTCACCGGCGTCGGCGCCGGTCGACGTGCCGGTGATCTACGAGACCTGCGACTGCGCGTGCCACTCCATGCCCGACTACTCCACCGCCACGGAAATGAAGCGGTGAGCAGCTAGGCATCCGCCGGCGCGCCAGCACCCAACATCAAGGGCATAGAGAGGCAGAGACAGAGATGAAGACACAGGACGGACTGAGGCTTCTCCCGTGGGCGGGGCCGGACGGCAAGCCGTGCTACCTCAGCACCGAAGACCAGGACAGCTACGTCTCCCGCTTGGCAGACCAGATCGAGGCGACGCAACTCGGAATGGCATCCGCGCTGTTGGAACAAGCGCTTCAGGTACTCGAAGATGGGGCCTCAGATCCGGAGTGGCTGAGCCTTCTCGTTGCTCAGCTGGCTGGCTCGCTGCGGGATGTGTTGCGGGTGGCGAACAGCCGCGGGAGCTGTCTGGCGATGCCGGACATCCTTGAAGGGGAGCCACAGTCTGACCGCCGAGGGTGACTTCCGGTCGGGCCGTGTCCAGTGCGACAGGGGGCTCGGACATAGTTCGAGGCCCCTGCTTCGAGTGGGAGCTGACGCGGGTTGAGGAGCTGGCCACTATCTGGACGGAGGCGGCAGGCTACTGAACTTGATCGGGTGATGTCGGAGCCGTCTGCCTGACAGCCGACTGTCGGCGCCGGTAGCCCTGGGGTGTGAGGTACGCACAGGGCGGCGGGCTGACCGACGCCGAGAGAACAGCGCGGGAGCGGTTACGACTCCAGGCTGTGGAGCGTTTCGAGGCTGGGCAGAAGAACGCGGAGATCGCTGCTGCGCTACGGATCGATGTGCGGTCGGTGGAACGCTGGCGCCGGGCTTGGCGAGAGCAGGGCGAGGCCGGGCTGCTGTCGAAGGGGTCGCCCGGAAGGCCTCGGCTCAGCGAAGCCCAGATCGCCAAACAGGAGCGTGAGTTGGAGCGTGGCCCACTGGCCCACGGGTGGGTGGACCAGCGGTGGACGCTCGCGCGGATCAAAACCGTGATCGGCCGGCTGTTCCACGTCTCCTACACGGTCGAGGGCACCTGGCGCCTGCTGAAGCGGCACGGTTGGAGCTGGCAGCAGCCCACTCGGCGCGCGATCGAGCGCGATGACGACGCGGTCGAGGTATGGAAGAAGGAGACCTGGCCGCGGGTAAGAGCACCGCGGCGGAGCGCGGGGCCTGGATCGTCTTCGAGGACGAGGCCGGGCAATCCATGACTCCGCCGCGCGCCAGGACCTGGGGCCGGATCGGCCAAACCCCCGTTGTGAGAGTGCGGGGCCGCGGCTCCGGGCGGGTGTCGATAGCAGGCATGGCCTGCTACAAACCAGGCCGGCGGTCCCGGCTTATCTACGGGATCTGCGAGTACCGGGGCCGCAAGGACGAACCGAAGGGCTTCGGCTGGCGCGACTTCCGCGACCTGATCGTCCGAGCCCGCATCCAGCTCGGCGGCCCGATCGTCCTGGTCTGGGACAACGTTCGCCTCCACCTGACGGCCGGCATACGCGAGTTCATCGACGCGAATGCCGAGTGGCTCACCGTGCTCCAACTGCCCACCTACGCACCTGACCTCAACCCACAGGAGGGCATCTGGGCACTGGTCAAGCGAGACCTGGGCAACCTCGCCGCGGCCGACCTCGGCCAGATCACCAGCACGGTGAAACGTCGGCTTAAGCAGATCCAGTACCGGCCTGATGTGGTCGATGGCTGCCTCGTCGGCGCCGGCCTGAGCATCGATCCAGCCCCTTGACGGACGCCGTGATGCCAATGCCGAACCGCTGACGGAACGGGGTATGGCAGCATCATCGCCATGTCTTTGCTGACCTGGGACTACGACGGTGATCTGTTCTGCGCCCTCACCACCGAGACAGGTGCAGACGAGGGCCGGATGACACACTACGAGCTCAGCGAGGCCCGCATGGTTCCGGGTGAAGCCCCTTCCATATCGGCTTCACCGGCTCCAGGGCCGGCAGCCGTGACGGTGCTTGTCTACGCGCCCGAAGAGGAGAAGCCCGCAGAGGTCTACTTCGACGCGACACAAACGTTGCCGTTCGCGGTCCTCCAGCACTTCGTAGAGCTCATCGCCTCACGCCTGGCAAGCACAGAATCGTAGAGCAGCCGTTTTGACACCAGGCGAGAGCCTGGGCCGACATCACGAGTTCAAATTCAGTAGCTGCTCAGGAATATTACTGCATTGTTCGGCACAGAAATAAAGTATGACGGATTCCCTTGTCCTGTCCCTTGCTGGAATGATCGGAACTCTGGTTGGCGGCGGCTTGGCCGGTTTCCTGTCTCTGAGGTCCGAACACGTGAGACATCAGGCCCAAGAGCAACAGGAAGAACGCCAGTCTCACAGGCAAGAAGTCTTGCAGGTAATGGAACTTCGCTTAGAGCATCATCGGTGGAGAAGAGAGTGTAGAAGGGAGGTCTATCAGGAATTTGCTGGGAACGCCCAGGCAGCCCGAGGTGCTGCCCTTGATTATCACCGGTCTTGCTTGGAAGGAACTTCTGATCCACAGTGCATCGCTGACCTTCGTTCGGAAGGGAGAAAAACGCACAGAGATGCTGTACTGGCATCCTACGGAGTCGGGTTGCAGGGTCCCGAAGAGGTAGCCGCTATGGCGAATGACTGTATCGCCAGTCTCCGAGACCTATTGAATTGCGTCGAACAACACGAAGCGAGATTATCGTCAGAATTACCGACGGAGGAAGCTACTGCCGAAATGGAGGAGCGGATAGGGATTCAATACATAGACGTACAGGACAGGCTTCGATCTTTCGTTGACGCGGGACGCGTGGCCCTTGATCAGCCAATGCCTCCGGCATGATGTCTTCTTGCCCTGGGTTTCGACCGCCCGTTTTTTGGCGCTGATCAGCGGGGTGCCCACCCCAACTGACCTGCGGTCGGATGGTCGTTGGTGGTCGTTGTCTGTCGTTGCTGGCTGACCTCGGAGGTTCCAGACAGGTCCCGGCCCCTGGCTCGCTGATGATCTACGGCCGATGAGGTTTTCCGTCTCTCCGGACCCTCAGGTATCTGCCTGAAGGGCATCGGCTCGGGATAACAGGGCGACGTTTCCGACCACGTGCCGATACCGTCTTCGACATGACGACCGGCTCCCGCCCGCGCTTCTCCGTCCGTGTCGGACTATCCGAAGCGCCCGAACACGACGGCCCCTTCGAGGACGTCCCCGAGCACCTGCTCACGCCGCTCCAGAAGTGGGTCGACGACGCACTCCGCCACCAAGGCACTCCGCAGGAAAACGAGGCTCGTGCCGTCTGCCTGCGGCTTCGCATCACTCCGGACCAAAGTGTGAATCATTACCGCGATTCGGCTTACCTCCGACCGCTGACACAGACGGCCGGCGCCCAGTTGCTGGACGTGGTGGATGAGGTTCTGCGCACCCGGGTCATCGAGTGGAAGGTCGAACTCCTCCGCCGCATCCTGGACGACGCCGGATCGGCCTACAGAGTTAACGAGGACGGGGACGGACTAGAAGAGCGGGTAACTCCGGTCGTGCGCGACGCGGTCCGCCAGACGATCGTCGACGCTGCGGCTGGGTCTGCCTCCGGGTCGGCCGCCGATCATCTCGCCGCCGCATGGCAGGCGGCCTACGGGCGCAGCCCAGACCCGGTGCGCGCGTACAGCGAGGCCATCAAAGCGGTGGAGTGCGCGGCACATGCCGTCATCCAGCCCAACCGCGCCAAAGCCACCCTCGGCACGATGCTGGGCGAGATCAAGAACGCCCGGCACAAGTTCAGCGCGGCGATCCCCTCCCCTACCGGTGATTCGATCGCCCCGGCGGAGGCCATGATGCGGGCGCTGTGGGAGGGACAGACCTCACGTCACGGCGCCCAAACCGCGACCGTGCCCGAGACCCTGGAGGCCGCCCGAGCCGGAGTCCACCTCGCCGCAGCCCTGGTGCAGTGGTTCGTCTCCGGGGCCGTCGTCCGCACACCCTGAGTTTTTGCGCTGAGACCCGGCTCCCTGCGCCCACGCCGTGGACCCCCACCGGGCTGGCCCGCCGGCACAAGCAAGAGGAGCACCCGCGCCAGGCGTGCTCCTCTTGCTTGTGCCGGCGGGGCGGCCGTCCGAGCCTCCGTGAGTCGTTAGGCCCGCTAACGTTAGCGGCTCTGCTAGCGGACACCCCTTACATTTGAGCCGTTATCGATAGCAGCAGGGGGTGCTAACGATAGCGACCCTGATAGCGACCAAAACCGCAGGTGACCAGGGCATTAGCAGATAGCGGCCGATCGTCGCAGACCCCAGAAACGGCCCGATACGGGCTCCCGAAAGGGCGGCCCGCGCTGCTATCGCCCGAGACTCCCTCCGACCGCTCAGGCATCGCTCTGGGCTGCCCTGTATGCCTCGTACTGAGTCCAGGCGCGTTCGAGTGTCTCAATGGCCCGATCAATGGCGCCGCACTCCTCAAGGTAGTCAAGCTGGCCCTGCCGTCCCTTGCGTGAGGGCCAGTCTGGATCAGCGGAGACGTCCCGAGCTAGATCCCCGATGGCGTTGTGCTGGTCGGCATGGGTCTTCAACCACGCTGTGAAGCTCTTCGGCTTGGGCATGTCGGCATCCTTCCGCCGCCGTGTCGGAACAAACCCAATGAGGAGCGACCTACGGCCGCGCATCCCTAGGCGCTTGCTCCGCTCGCGCGTCGGCCACCGGCGGGGCTGGGCGCCGTGCTCGGACTGCGGCGCCGCTCAAGAGAAGAAGCCACCCTCCCCCGGCAGGGTGGAGTGGTCTCTTCTGCCGTCCGGCGTCTTCCAGGGGTAGGCGGCAGATGTGAGCGCGCGCCGCCGGGCCTCTCCCGCTCTGGAAGGCTCCCCGAGGCTCTTCAGCAGGGAGGACGGCCGTGCGTACCGCGTGCCTGCCCCCTCTGAAAAGCCATCCCGCCAGTTCCTCCCAGATGACGTTTGCAATGAGCTGAGTCCCGACTCACCCCGCCTCAGCTCCGTCACCGTTGACCGTGAGCCGCGTTGAGACAGGACTCACGCCCTTGCGACCGTGAGCGTTGACCGCACGATCAGTACGAGCGGGCTGGAACACCAGGGTGTTTCAGCTGTCCGCCAGCCATAGCCCCGCCGGATCGAGGCGCGGCGCCGAACTCCCACGGCCGCCGACCGCGAGCGGAGCGAGCCAGAGGGCGGGCGGCCGTCGGCCGCTCCTCAAGGTTCCAAAGGAATTCTAGAATGAAATGCCTCCCGCCCGCACATATGCGCAGGCGGGGGGCATGACCCCTGCTCCCACTCCTTCCGATGCTGGCGTCAGCGACTGGGAAAAGCGGCCGATAGCTTCCGACTAACCTCTTCTTCATCGGAAGGATTTTCCAAGACAATATACCTCAAACTCACACGAGGGAGATTACTAGCTTCGAGCTCGCTTACCAGCACCAAGTCAATTTTCTCCTGAACTGATTGCGGAACATCTACATTGCTAAGGATGGCAATTCGCCGGTACTCACTCTCAGCCCGCTCGATCCGACTTGCAAAATTCCTCACCTTATGTCTGAGCTGGGCTCGGACATTCCGGTCAGCCGATTGAAAATGCTGGATTTCAATGGCAACCATTCCAACGTCGAGTGCAACTTCTGCATCAAATGAGTGCTTGAACCTTGATACATTCGAGCCGAATTTCCTCTCCAAACTAGAGAGGACAGCAGATGTATAGGCGCCAGAAATCGCCATTCGAATACTAGGGTCCGTTACGGCAGCTGGATCATAGGCCGCCAAAACGCTTAGGGCGGCATCTAGCTCGTCGGCTGGCGTGCGAGAAAGTTGCAGAGCAGCCGCCTGCCGGTTATGCAATGTGATCTCATTGTCGCCGATCCTGGCCCGTTTGATAGAAACTCCGGAAATAGCGATCACCACCAGCAAGGCCCCAACGGTGATCAAGGCTGTTGGCCCAGCTTCAACCTTTCGCGTAAATACGGCTGTGGTGCCCCCGCCAATCATTAGAAGTCCCATCCCACCCGCCAACGTCCGCTCCAGGCGCGTCAGTGGCACCGACGGACCGTCGGCGGACTCTCCCTCAGGTGCAGCCTCATCCTGTGACATGAGGTTGACCCTACGGGTGCAGCACCTGCCCCCACGCTGACCCTCAAGGTGTACGCACACGTCACGCCAAGCAGTCATGACAGGTCCAGGAAGGCTCTCGGCAGAGCGCTTCGGTTCAGGGCCCCGAAGACCTAGGTTCCAGAGAGGTTCCAGCGCGTGAAAATGCCTCCCGCCCGCGCCGTATGCGCAGGTGGGAGGCATGATCAAGGAAGCTACTTCTTCTTGCCCTGGGTCTTGCCGGGGATCTTGGTGAGCTGGGTTTTTGCTGGTCGGGGGCGGTGGGATCGTGCGCCTGGCAGTCGTCGTTGGTCGTCATTGGCCATTGTCGAGCGACGTTGGACGGCCCAGGGACGGCCCAGCTTTTCAGCCTGAGCGGGCGGGCCGCTGGCTTCAGCGCGAGGGGCGCCTCTTCGGGGGGACCGGGCCTGGGATCACGTCCTTACCAAGGTGTTCCTTGATCAGGTACTTGAGTTCCGGGCCTTCGATGAGCTGGAGCCGACCATGTTGGCGGGCAAAGTCGTGGCTGGCCCTGCCGAACCATGATGTGGTGATCAGGACCCCCTTGGCGGCACGCTTGTGCTCGACCACTCCAGCGAGCGCCTGGACAGACTCCACGCCCACAAGCTTGCTGTAGCGCTTTGCCTGAATAATGCATTCACCGTTGAAGACGGGGTCCTTGCTGACAGCCACCGCGTCAACGCCCTCGTCTTTGGACGCCTGGGTGTTCCAAGCTTCCATGCCGATCGCCTCGAACAGTTGGCGGATGAGGTGCTCGAACTCGGTGGGTGTCAGCTTCACCAGTATGGGCCTGCTGTCCAGGCCGGCCACTACATCCATGCTGTCCATCAGTCGGTACTTGGTCAGATCGAACTCGACGATGGGACGAATCGGTTCGAGGTCATAAGGGTTGGGAGAAACCAGCGCGTTGAGCCCACGCAGACACTGTGCCGGGTCGACCTGACTGAGACGGAGCTTCCCGAACTGCTCCCTACTGGCACTGAGCGTCACCAGGCAGGGCGAGACTTCCTGGCCGGTGGCCCGGTCGACGGTCTTCACATGACCGTTCAAGATCACGCCGTTAACGACTCGGTCCGGATCGCTCGTCAGGACCTCATGGACTGTCCTCAGAGCGACTTGCGCCAGGACGGAAGCATAGATCTCCTTGCGCTCCTTCTCCGGACGAGGCAGCACGGTCGTCTCGTCTCGATTCTTCGCATACCGATAGCCCCGCGCGGCAGGAACGATCGCCTCCGGAGGCAAGTGGATCTCAACGAGCACGTCACCTGTGGCAGGCCGGAAGGCGATCCGATGCTCGTGCGGGAACCCCATCGGATACTTCGACGCATCCAGAACGGCACCTAGATGCGCCTCGACCGCAACGGGCTCCCCAGCCCGGTATGCCTCACGCTCCTCGCCCAACCTCCTGTTGAAAGCCGCCACTTCGTCAGCAGCTTGTTCTTCGGCTTGGCGGTGCTCGGCACGCTTCCGCTCCAGTGTCGCCAGCCGCTTCTCTTCCGATCGGCCGTGGCGTTCTTGTGCCTCGCCGAACCTCACACGCGCCTGGGCAACCTCGGCCTCATAGCGTTTCCTGCCAAGGCCCAGGACAGCAGACAAGCCACCAGGCTCCGGCGGTGCGAACTCCTCCCACCGCGGGGAAGGCTCCGATCGGGACCAGCGACGCTCATCCAGAACTTTGGGCGTATGGGTCTTCCGCCGGCGCTCAAAAGTCGTCGGCGGATCACCCACCAACGCATCCCGGAGCAACTGCCCCAGCTGCTCCACCTCGTGCTCAACCCCGATCGTGCGCACCTGCGCCTGCTCGGCTTGCTGCTCTTGATACGCGACCTTCCGCTCGCGTTCCTGCCGCTTACTGGCCGCTTCAGCAGCCTTGCGCTCCCGCTCAGATTGCCGTGCCTGTTGCTCTTGAGCACGTCGTAAAGCTTGCTGCTGCCGCTGGTAGTCGTTGCCTCGGCCGCCCCGTTGCGCCACCTGTCCACCCCTCCCCTGGCCCTACTCCGCCACAGGGCTGCATTCCCCGTCCCCATCGCAGAATCACGCAAGGCGGAGGTGTCACCCTCAGCCCGCCCACTTGGTGCACTGTGGACTCAGATCGTCTGCGCCTCAACCGACGACAGTCAGCCACGATGACGGGTTTGCCGACCAATTAGGTGCGCGTGTGCCTCGCTGCACCCACACGGGCCTCAGCCACGCTGTCGTAATGTCGTCGACCAGAGGACCCAGGACAGCCAGCCCGTGAGCACGATGCATAAGCCATCAGCTTGGGAAGCTAAGGGTGCTTAAGGCTCGCTCTGGGGTTGACCTGCGGCGGAGCAGCGTCGGGGCTATATGAGCGGTCGACCGGCTCCCCGGTGTTCCCCGTGGTTCCCCGCAGGATCTGACACGAGTTGGGAGAGGGCTTGGTAGATCGCAACGGTGATGACGTCGAAACTCCCTGACACGCGCACCTGCTGGCCCGTAATGTCGTTAGATCAATGTACTTGAGCAGAGGTGATGCATGGCCCCACGCCCGCGCCGTTTGTGCGCCTTCTGCGGCAACCCAGGGAAGATCACGGACGAGCACCTGTGGCCGCAATGGATGGGAAAGTACACACAGGCGACCGAACCAACACGATCCACTCGGTCTCTAGGTTTCGGCCACCAAGAGGCCGACACAATCACGATATACCCGCATGCCATGCGTGAGCGTCAAGGCTCCGTCCTGGGCTTCGTCGCGAGAGAGGTCTGCGGAGACTGCAACGGCGGCTGGATGAGCCGGCTTGAGATGAAGACCGAGCGCCTCATCGTGCCCCTCATGCAGGGGAAGCGGGTACTGCTGGACGAAGAAAAGGGCACCACTCTGGCGACGTGGGCCACGAAGACGGCGTGGGTGAACGAATTCATCGGCCGCCCGGGGCCTGATCCCACTCCGCAGCCGCTCGCTACGCCGGCCATGCGCCGCCACCTGATGGACCACTCCACCCCGCCGCAGCACACTCGGGTGTGGATCGCCTACCACCAGGGCCTCTATCACCTCGATATTCGTGCCGCTGAACTCCGTATCAGCCCATCACCGGATCCAGACGATCCCGAGGTTTACACCGCTCTGTTCACGGCGCTGACCGTGGACAAACTAACCATCCTGGTTTGGACCGCAGAGACTGATCGAGTGATCGTGCCACAGCTCCCCGCCAGCTACTGGCACCCGGTGTGGCCGTTCGAGGCGGCGTTCATCTGGCCGTTGCAGCGCACAGTGAACGATCTGGCCATCGATACAACTCTGACTCGGCACTCCCAACGCCATCCACTTCCGCCTCACGACCGCGTCGTGCAGGGAGATTTGGGGTCAGGTATCCGCAGACTGAATGAGCTGCGGGATCGCCCCCTGCACGACTGAGATTCGTGAAGCCTCAAGATGGCATCAACGCCGTCCTCGATCGATACTAAAAACATCTCGTAAAGCGGAGGTAGCGTCGTGGGGAATCGTGATAAGCGAGGCCGGAAACGCGGTAACCCAATTCCGCCAGAAGAAGTAATTGAGTTTGCTGAACTTCCGTACGGCCTTATGGTTCGACAGGGGCGTTTTATCGAGACGCATGGAACGCGCAGCCAGAGCGAGATGGATGAACTCGTAGACTATCTCTCGGGGCCGTATGCCGAGCATCTTAATAAAAAGAGGGAAAAGGCGAGCGCGCGACTGGATGAAATCCTTACGGAAACCGATCCGCTCGAGCTGATTTGCCGAGCGTCGTTGACGTATGCCCAAGTCGACCCCGTGACGTTTCGAGAGTCCGAGAATGATCAGCTCCCATCTCATATCGAATTTCTCGCCCTACGGGCGCTCCCACATGTTAAAGATGACCCGCAAGGTAACACGGGAAGTGACCCGTTGGAGGCAGCGATCCTCACTGGCGAGGCAATTAAGCTGGCTCGGGAACTCTTTGATGCGACCAGTGAAATTACCCTTTTCAGAGCACTGAAGGAGTCTCGCGGAAAAGAAAATGTCATCGAAGACGAGTACGTTCTGAGGACTCGAATTGACTCCATGAGTGTAAGGGGGGTTGGTTACCCCGAACATCTGACGAAGATTCTCCTCGGTTGCTTCAATGAATTTGACAGTGAATGCCGCCGATTTTTGGGGTTTACGGCATCTGAAGCAGTTACAGTCGTTCACGCGATTCACAATATTGTCGAAGAGAGAGTGTATCCGCTCCGCAGGGAGGCTGCCGATAGCTTTGGCCCCCTGTCCATCTTGCTGAAGAAGCAGCGCAGAAAAGGCAGAGGGCCTTTCCCAACATGGTTGGTCAAAGCCTCACCCACAGAGGGAAAGAACCTTCTATCCATGCTTGTTTTTGCTAGGGCGCTGACAGAATCGCGCGCTCTCTGTACTATTGTTCCGTCTGAGGTTGCATCACATACAGCGCTATCCGGTGAGTCGGTAAAGTCTGTCCTTGACTCATTCTCGTGCGACCCTGTGGAATATAACGATGAACACCACAAATATCCTGTCGGTGCCCACCCACTTACTGAACGGCCCGTTCTAAAGACAACCCAGGGGTACATCCTTCCTGTGTCAACCGCAATGTTTGAAGCGCTCCGGCCAAGGATGGAGGACTTGCTAAGAAATGCGGTAGGGGCGAAACTTTGGGAAAGGTACTTGGCGGCTCGCGGTAAATACCTAGTCCGCGAGGCTGTGGACCTAATTGCAAACACGCTCCCTGGGGCGGCCAAAGATTGCGAGATCCCATGGAAGTCAACCGTGACGCAGAGCGATCTGGATGGACTCGTATTTTCTGACGACGTTGCCTTTCGGATCCAAGGAAAAGCGGGACGTCTACATGCGGCCGCAAGACGCGGTGCTCCAGGGAGGATGAGGAAGAATATTGAAGAGCTGATCGAATCGGCGGCATCGCAGCACAAGGCACTGGCTGATGCTCTTCGAGATGAAGGTGCCGCAGCGATCGGCCTTAGTAAGTACTCCGATGCGCTTAGTAAGAGATTCCAGTTCGAAGTAATCGTGACTCTCGATGACGTTACGGTCTGGGCAACTGATACCCACCAACTGGTTCAGCATGGGAATTTGGCGGAAGATCGTCCGGTTCCATGGGTCCTTTCATTGGCTGACCTCATGGTGGTCACGGATCTTCTCCACGGCAGCTTGCTCCCACATTACGTGATCAGACGGCAGCGTTTGGAGAAGCAGGCCTTCGTGTCGGCGCATGATGAATTGGATTGGGTTGGGCACTATCTTAAGGAAGGCCTCTTCTTCGACGGCTTTCTTGTCGACGGGCCTGCCAGGATGCGACTCCTTAGTTACACCGATTTCATTGATGCTTGGTATCTAACCCGAGAGCTTGAGGGGGTTACACCCGCTGAGAAACCTGCTCCCAGAATTCCAGAGGGGTTGCGCGGTCTCTTGGATCGACTAGAAAAAGTGCGACCGGCACATTGGATTACTGCATCCCTCGCTCTTATCGATGGAGACGAAGCGGCCTGGGATGAGTGGAACACCTTCCTTGTTCGCGCGCAGCAGAGAGTTCAAACGGTAGGCTGGTCAAATGCCACCCAGATCTATAACGGCAGACTTGGTGTTACTGTCTACCTGAATTATGGGATCGTCCAGTTGCGCAAGCTTATTCGTGAAATCGAAAACTACTCGCGCCGCAAGAAGGATGAAATGGGACTTCCCAATTGGGTAGCCATTGGAGATGCTGGCGGCGATCGCCTATCTGTGCATGTGATCGAAGATTCTGATGGCGGAGGTCTTGAGCATGCATTTATGAAATCGGCGGCGCCCGCCACGGAGTAACGCGCGGTTCAGCCCACGGTTGGTGGAGCGGCTTTGGGCTCGCGCCAAAGTGGCTCCGTAAAGCCGTGGAGCCGACCGCCCCAGCCACGACGTACTCCTTCTCTGGCGTCAGGTGGCTGCATGCTAGGAGCGCGGCACGGGCGCCGGCCGGGGTGGAGCGGGGCGGAGACAGGAGCGCAGGCCCGGCCGGCGCCCGTGCCGCGCGCGGGGAGCGGAGCGAGCCGCCTTGATGAAGTAGGGAAAGTTCTACCGCGCACTCTGAGCGCCTTTGATCATCGCCGTCGGACGACCTACTCACGTGAGCAGGTCAGGGCTACGCTTGTTGTGCGTGCCGACATAACACGACGACAAGGAGCGTGCTCACGGGATGGGACCGAAGTCTGAGCGGGTCTACCGCACGATTCGCGAGTGGATCACGACAGGCAAGTACCACCCTGGTGCCAAGCTCCCGTCGGAGCGGACCCTGTCCGAGGAACTTGAGATCGGTCGCACCGCCCTTCGTCAAGTGCTGGCGAAGCTGGTGGCTGAGGGCGCCGTCGAAGTGCACGGTCGTAGCTCGTATCGCGTACCAGACCGCTCCGTCACCACGGAGACCCCGACGGACGTCGAGCCCTGGCAGATCCATGGTGAGCGGACTCTGTACGACAACCGCTGGGTGAAGCTTGGTCTTGTCGATGTCGAGCCGCCCGGTGTCGAGCGCTTCGAGCATCACGTTGTACGCCTGCATCACGTGGCCATCGCCGCCGTCCTCGACGATCAGGATCGTGTCCTGATGATGTGGCGGTACCGTTTCGTCCCCCGGTCCTTCGGCTGGGAGCTCCCTGGTGGGATCGTCGACGAGGGGGAGAACTCCTTGCAGGCGGCCCTGCGTGAGGTCGAGGAAGAGACCGGCTGGCGGCCCGACGGGCTTGAGCACGTGGTCACCTATCAGCCGATGGTCGGCATGGTCGACTCGCCGCATGAGATCTTCGTGGGCCAAGGCGCGAAGCTCGTCGGTGAGCCGACCGACCTGGAGGAAGCCGGGCACATCGCCTGGGTTCCCCTCGCCGACATCCCTGGCCTGATGGCTCGCGGTGAACTCATGGGGTCGGGGACCCTCGTTGCTCTGCTGCACGTGCTTGCTTCCCGGGGTGCCGGCGCTTCGCCTACAGCCGCTGGGTGAGCTGTTCGATGCGGCGGCGGTGACGCACGGACCCCGTACGGCTTGCCACCAAGCGGGCTTGGCGCAGGTGCTCGTGTGCCTGGTCGTACTCGCCGCGGGCCACGTGCGCCTGCGCGAGATCACAGCGCAGTCCTGCTGAGGCCCGGATGAACGTCGGGTCGGTCGCTTCCAAGGCGGTGTAGAGGCTGCCTACCGCTTCCTCGTCGCCTATCAGGGCCAGTGCGTTGCCTCGCCACCTGGCCAGGTGACCGCCGTTGAGGAAGATGCTCAGCATGTCGGGGTCGCGGGCTTCCTCGCCCGACGGTAGGCATTTTATCGCGTTGTCGAGTGCGCGACGGCACTCATTCTGGAGCCCTGCTCTTGCGCAAATCTCGGCTTCGGCCGCGTACAGCCATGCCCTGAGCCGCGGGGACATCGCCGAGCCGCCGAGTCGCTGCGCGTCTCGCACCAACTCGACAGCCATCGGGGCCCGGCCGGCATCGCAGAGTACGTACGCCTGCTCCGCGGTGGCATGAGCCAGATACATCGGCTCGTCCGCCTCCTGGGCGGCCCGCTTGCCCAACTCATAGTGACGCCAAGCTCGTTCGACTGCGCCGACGTCGAGTGCCTGCCATGCCGCCAGCGTCGCCGCTCCGGCTAACGCCACGGCTACCGGGCGTCGCGTCTCGGGCAGTACGGCGAACGTGAGGGCGTCTTCCAGCGTCGACAGGTGTGCGGTCATCTGGTCGACAAGGCTTGCCGCACCGAGCTGCCGGTCGATGGTCCGCAGTAGTTCGGTCTGGTCCATGAACGTCTTCACCATGGTCTGGCTGACGTTGCGGGCTGCGTCGATACGGCTCATGAGTTCGTCGTAGCCGTCGACTGCGGAGCCGGTGGGTGGTGCCTCCGGCTTGCCGGTCAACTCGTCGTCCGTGACGCCCAGGAGGACGCGGAGGATGCTTGCGTACCGGGTCGAGATGGCTCGCCGGCCGTTCTCCCACTCCGAGACGTACACGCGCAGGCTCGCTGTCGACGCGACGCTGAGCATGTGCTGACGCGCATGACGTTCGATCTCGCGAACCAGACGCTCTTGCGACCATTCGCGCGCGCTTCTTGCTGTCTTGAGTCCGTTCATCACCTGTGCCGCTCCGCATGGGGTGTTGAGCCGTAACAGCAGCATGCCTCACATCGGTGCAGGTCGGCAGGGGTTAACGAGACGGGTGTTAACCCCTGTTGGCTACCGATTCGTTGGCGTGAGCGCTTCTCTAGAAGTGTCGCAGTAAAGCGAGTTGCACCACCGGAGTCGCTACGGCACTTGACTTCTGGTGCGCACCAGTTGCAATCTACTGGTGCGCACCAGATGGACGGTGTGAGTGCCTACGGCTTTGCTGCGGGCCACCCGTCAACGCACAGGAGCGGCGTCCCCACCGCCAAGTAAGCACGCCGCTCCCACCCTCAGAGAGGTAGTTCCATAATGCGTCAGATCCCCGTCGACACTTCCAACGCCACCGTGATGGTCGCCAAGGCTCCGCAGACGAAGCTGAAGGACCGCCGGACCGGTGAGATCGCCATGGACGCCGAGACCGGCGCGAAGCTGCTGACCGTGGACGTGATGTTCGCGGCCAACAACGAGGTGGAGATCCTTTCTCTGACCGTTCCTGAGTCGGGCGTCTCCGAGGAACTGGTCATGGGCACCCCGGTCGCTCTGACCGGTCTGATCGCCCGGCCGTGGGAGAACGAGTTCAACGGTCAGAAGCGTCACGGCATCGCCTTCCGCGTGGTCGCGGTCACCTCGCTGGCTGTCGCGGGCTCGGCTTCGCAGGCGGCCTGATCATGACTGCCTTCCTGATCGCCCTGGTGCTGGTCGTCGCCGCTGCGGGTCTTCTGCGGTGGCGGCGCCCCGCCTGGTACTGGCTGGCCTTCGGCGTCACCTTCGCTGTCCTGCGGGTCCTGGTCCGCTACGTCTCGGTCATGGACGCCTGCGGGCTGACGGTGCCACCCTCCCGGTGGCGCCTGGCCCTGGCCCGGATCGCCAACCGACCGGTGCCGGAGTCCCGGGTTCCGCGCATCTTGCGGGTCCGGCCCACCCGTACGGGCCTGGTACTGCGTCTCAAGCTCCGCCCGGGTCAGGACGCCTTCGACGTCTCGGCCGCGTCGGACCGGCTCCGCCACTCGTTCGGCATGTACGGCGTGACCTCTCGTGAGCTGCGCTCCGGCGTGGTGGAGGTACGCATGACCGGCTACGACGTGCTCAAGCGAGTACAGATGCCGGCCACCGCCGACACCAAGCCTATGCGGGTACCGGTCGCGTTACGTGAAGACGGCTCGGTCCACTACCGCGACTACCGGGCCGTGCCGCACGGGCTCACGCTCGGCGCCACCGAGTCAGGGAAGTCCGTGTATCAGCGCAACCTCGTTGCCGGACTCGCCGCGCAGGACGTCGCCTTGGTCGGCATCGACTGCAAGCAGGGCGTCGAGCTCTTCCCGCTCGCCCGGCGTTTCTCCGCCCTCGCCGACAACCCGGACACCGCCCTCGAACTCCTCGAAGCACTCGTGACGCACATGGAAGACGTCTACCAACTCATCCGCGCCCAGCAGCGCATCAGCGTCAACGTCCCGGACGCACAGATCGCCGCCGACATCTGGGACCTGCCCGCCGACATGCGTCCGGTCCCGGTCGTCGTCCTGGTCGACGAGGTCGCCGAACTCGCCCTGTTCGCCACCAAGGACGAGGAAAAGCGCCGGGATCGCATCGTCACCGCCCTGGTCCGGCTCGCCCAGCTCGGCCGTGCTTCCGGGATCTACCTGGAGATCTGCGGGCAGCGCTTCGGCTCCGAACTCGGCAAGGGCATCACCATGCTCCGCGCTCAACTCACCGGTCGCACCGCGCACCGCGTCAACGACGAAGCCTCCGCAAACATGGCCTTCGGCGACATCGCCCCGGACGCCGTCCTCGCCGCCATCCAGATCCCCACCGACACCCCCGGCATCGCCGTCACCGGCGACTCCTCAGGCGGCTGGGCCCGCATCCGCGCCCCGCACACCTCGCTGCGCCAAGCCGTGAACATCTGCAACAAGCACGCCGACCGGACCCCTGACCTGCCCGCCCTGGAGCCCTTCCGGCCCGTGGTCGCTCCGCTGCCCTCGGCCCGAGTGCCGCTGTCCAAGACGGCCTCCGCCACCGCTTGATCCTCTCTGCACTCCCGGTCGGCGCGACCGTCCCTCGCGCTAGGTCCCTACCCCCTCCATGCCTCATTGCCGGAAGGAGCCGTGATGGCCCGCCCCGCCCTCCGAGTCGACGCCGTACTCGTCCAAGCCGTCATTGCCGGGGCGCTCTCCTTCGCCCACCTGCACGACCTGGCCGCCGCTGCCGGACAGAGCGGCTGGAAAGCCTGGGCCTACCCGATCAGCGTTGACCTGCTCCTGGTCGCCGCCTGGCGACGACTGCGCTCCGACGGGCCGTCCCGGCTGGCCTGGTGCTGGTTCGTCATCGCACTGGTCGCCTCGCTCGGCGCCAACATCGCCACCGCCGGGCTCCTCGACCTCGACCGGGTCCCGGCCTGGCTGAGCATCCTCGTCGCCGCCTGGCCTGCCCTGGCTTTCATGGGCGGCACGCTCCTGGCTCACTCCAACACCGATCACCCGGCGGCGCCCGAAGCGCCGGCCGCTGCACCGGAGTCCGAGACCTGCCCCGAACCAGTCGCCTCGCCTGCGTCGGGATCCGTACCAGCCGCGGTGCCCGAGTCCGAGGAAATTCCCGCGCTCTCTGCCGCTGGTCCGGTCCCAGTTCCGGAACCTGCCCCGGCTTTGCCCGTCACCGCGGCCCCGCCGGTTCCGGCCGCGTTGGTCGACCACGCCCGGAAAGTCGCCGCCGACCACCACGCCCGCACCGGCACCCGGATTGACCTCGACACCCTGCGCGCACGCCTCGGCGTTCCACCCCAGCTCGCCCATGCCATCGCCGCCCAACTCGCCTGATCAGAAGGGAGCGCCACCGACATGCCTGCTCGCGACCACTTCCACTCCGTGATGCGGATCGGGCCCGTGCAGATCGGCACCCACCGTGACCGCAACGGCCAGACCAAGCACGCCGCTGTGTGCACGAACGACCGGTGCGGCTGGTCCGCCGACCACGGCAGCGCGACCGCCGCCCAGCTCGCCGCCCGTACCCACCGCTGCACGGTCCGATAGGAGCCCGCCCCGTGGACGTCCCGCTCTGGCTCGCCCTTGCCGCCGTCGGCTACCTCGGCGTCAAGCTCATCCGCCCGCCGCTCTGGTTGGTCCTGGTGCTGCTCCTCGGCGGCTACCTCATCGCGGACAGCCTCCTCGCCCCGGTCATAGACACCGCCGTCAAGTAACCCGTCCCGAAGGGAAATCCGCCGATGTTCCGCCCGAAGATCCCGGCCATGCCGCAGCCCACCGGCTTCATCACCCCGCCCGCCGTCATCGAGCCGACGGCTGTCATCCAGCACACTCCGACTGCCCCCGCGCCCGTTGCTCCAACTCGGCCGACTGTTCAGCTCACCCCTGGCGCCGTCGTCGCCCTCGTCGGTAGCGGCACGGCCGTCGTCCTGGTCGTCGGCGCCGTACTCGTCTCGATGCTCCTGGCGGTCGCCATCACTGGTGCGTCCGTCGCTATCTGCGCCTTGGTCATCCGCTCGCTCATCACGACCGAGGCGAAGCACCGCTGACCGACTCCCGGGCGGCCTCAACCGCCAAGTCTCCGCCGCCCGGGAGCCGTGCCCCTCTCCGATCTCGCAACCGGAAGGAACCCCCAGCATGCCCCCGCACAGCCACCCGCAGGCTCACATCTGCTCGAACTGCAACGGTCATGCCTCCGTCGCCATCACCCTCGGCGGACGTGACCGGCACGGCCACCTGCGGATCATCACCGCCAACTGCCCGTCCTGCCACGGCACCGGTACCTCCCGCCGCTCGACCGCAGGGGAGGGCGCCCGTGCCTGACGTCCTCCTCAACCCGATCACCCTCGGCGACCTGCTGAGGGTGGCTTCGGCCGACGACTTCGACCGCTGGCAGGACCAGATTCGCCGTTCCGGCGGCTGCGCCGACCCGATCCACCTCACCGGCTGGACCCTCGCCAAGGACAAGACGACCGGCGAGACCCTGCACCGCTACTCGACCGAGACCGAGCCCGGCGGACGGCTCCGCGTCGCCTGCGGAAACCGCCGTGCCTCCCGCTGCCCCTCCTGCGCCTGGACATACGCCGGAGACACGTACCACCTCATCCGCGCGGGCCTGGCTGGGGACGACCGCCGAGACATCCCCGCCACCGTTCGCGATCACCCCCGCGTCTTCGCCACCCTCACCGCTCCGTCCTTCGGACCGGTCCACAACCGTCCCGACCGGGGCTCCTGCCGCTGCGGCACCCGCCACGCGTCCGATGCCCCCGCGCTCGGCACGGCACTCGATCCGAAGACGTACGACTACGCGGGCGCCGTCCTGTTCAACAACTGCGCCGGACAGCTGTGGCAGCGCTTCACCAACCGACTCCGCCGCGAGATTGCCGCCCGTGCCGGCCTCACCCAACGCGAACTCAAGGAGGTCGCTCGGCTCTCGTACGGAAAGGTCGCCGAGTTCCAGAAGCGCGGCGCCCTGCACTTCCACGCCGTCATCCGCATCGACGGCCCGGACGGACCTGACACCCCGCCCCCGTCCTGGGCCTCGGCGGGCCTGCTCTCGGATGCCATCGAGGCCGCCGCGGCGCACTCCTACACCTCTGTCTCCGTGCCTGCCATCGAGGACGAGCCCACCCGCACCTTCCGCTGGGGCACTCAGCTCGACGTACGGCCCGTGAAAGCGTTCGGCGACGGCTCCGACATCACTGAACAAGCGGTGGCCTCGTACGTTGCCAAGTACGCCACCAAAGCCGCCGAGAACACCGGCTCCATCGACCGCCGTATTGGCGAACTCTCCGAACTCGACCGCCACGGCGTTCCCGACCACACCCGCAGCCTGATCGAAGCGTGCAAGCGACTCGACCCGCTGTACCCGGACCGGCGGCTCTGGGCCTGGGCTCACATGCTCGGCTTCCGCGGCCACTTCTCCTCCAAGTCCCGGCGCTACTCGACCACCCTCGGGGAGCTCCGGCGGGCCCGTGCCGACTTCCGTGCCGAGCAGGAACGCCGAGCACTCGGCCTGGACGACGTCGAGCCGGACACCGTCCTTGTCCTGGCCGACTGGCAGTACGCCGGGCACGGCCACACCCCTGGCGAATCCGCACTCGCCGCCACCATCGCCCGGGACCTGCAACTCAACCGTGAAACCGCACGCGAAGCCCTACGCGACCAACGCGCCACGGAAGGAGCCGCAGTATGAGAGACCGCTACCTCAGCGTTGACCAGGTCGCCGAGCTGCTCGGTACGACGGCCCGCTTCCCTCGACGCCTGATCGCCGAGCGGCGCATCACCTTCGTCAAGGTCGGCCGTCACGTCCGCATCCCCGAAAGTGCTGTGGACGCCTTCGTGGCGGCGCACACCGTGGAGCCGATCACCGGTCGTACCTCGCGCCTCAGGGCGGTGGCCTGATGCCCAACGCCAAAGGGCGCCGTCGCCGCTTCGGATCCGTACGCAAGCTGCCCTCGGGGCGCTTCCAGGCCCGCTACCGGGGCCCGGACGGTCTGATGCGCACGGCGGACAAGACGTTTGCCACGCAGACCGACGCGGACCGCTGGCTCGTCAAACAAGAGGCCGAGATCCTTGACGGCAACTGGCAGAACCCTGACGTCACTGAGGTCTTCGGGGACTTCGCGGAGTCCTGGTTCAAGGATCGCGACTACGCCGCGACCACTCGGGAACGCAACGCTGGCGTGCTCAAGCTGCACATCCTTCCGACCTTCCGCGCGGTCCCGTTGCGAGAGATCACCACGCCGCAGGTACGGCGCTGGCGTACGGATCTCCTTGGTTCCGGGGTCGGCGTGGCCACCGTGTCCAAGTCGTACCAAGTCCTCCGCGCCATCATGAATACGGCGGTGGATGACGGGTTGATCCAGCGCAATCCGTGCCGGATCAAGGGCGCCGGGGCGGTCACTCACACCGAGCGGCCGTTCCTGTCCGTGCCCGAGGTCTACCGGCTTGCCGAGGCTGTTCCGCCGCACTGCCGCGTCCTGATCCTCCTGGCCGCGTTCACGGCGCTCCGCTTCGGCGAGCTGGCTGCTCTGCAGCGTCGTGACATCGACCTGGAGGCCCGTACCGTCTCCGTCCGTCGTGCGTATGCCGAGACGCGTACCGACGGTCTCACGGTCAAGGCTCCCAAGAGCGCGGCCGGTGTTCGCACCGTGGCGTTCCCGGCCTCGCTGGTCGAGGAGCTGGCTCATCACCTCGCTGAGCACGCGAGTGCCGGCCGGACCGGGCTCGTCTTCGTCGGGGCCCGTGGCGGTGTCCTGCGCCGGAACAACTTCCGGCGGATCTGGCTTCGGGCCCTCGATGCGACCGGTCTTGGTGACGTCCACTTCCACGATCTTCGGCATACGGGAAACACCCTCGCCGCGACCGGTGGGGCGACCACGCGAGAGCTGATGCATCGCATGGGGCACTCGTCCGTGCGGGCCGCGCTGATCTATCAGCACCTCGTCAACGGGCGGGACCATCAGATCGCCGATTACGTCGATGGGCAGATCCGGAAGGTCAAGCGGCCTCCGCAGGATCCTTCTGGCACGTAAGTGGCACGGCGGCGGAAACGCGCCGACAAAGATCAAGGCCCAGGCATCCGGCCTCACACCGGTTGACCTGGGCCTTGGCTGTGTCCTGGGACTGGTGGGCGCGGACGGTTTCGAACCGCCGACATCCGCCTTGTAAGGGCGGCGCTCTACCGCTGAGCTACGCGCCCGGGACGAGTCGACAGCCTACATTGCCCGGGGTGGTGCCCTGCAAACCCGTTCCCTGGGGTGCCGTGCGGGGGTTTTCCCCACCCTGGATCCGGGAGTGGTCCGGATGCCTCGGGTGGGACCGGCTCCGTACGGTCGAGGTGTGTCCCGGTGCTGCTTGGGGCTTGGGACTTGGGTGTTCGGATTTGGGGGGTTTCGGTATGAATGGGCGGCAGGGTTTTTCGGGTCGGGGTGGGTGGCGGCGTCGTGGGGGGCTGGCCGCTGTCGGGGTGGGGGTGGTCGCCGTGGGGCTTCTTGCCTCCGGGTGTGGGAACAGTGCTGATGAGGACACGGAACCTGAGACGCGGTCGTTCGCGCTCGACGGGCGGACCTTGACCGTCGACTCCGACGACTCGGCGCTGGAGCTGGTCGTGGGGGACGTGGACGATGTACAGGTCACTCGGTGGTTCAAGGCCAGTGTCGCGATCGGCAAGGATCCCGAGATCACCTGGAGCATGGAGAAAGGCGACACTCTCAAGCTGCGGGTGCACTGTTCTGGTGTGGTCGCCGACTGCTCGGCCAAGCACCGGATCGTCGTGCCGCGCGGGGTCGCGCTGACGGTGAAGGACCAGGACGGGAGTGTGCGGGCCACCGGGTTCGAGGAAGCCCTCGATATCCGGGCGAGCGATGGGTCCGTGCGGGTCCAGGATGTTTCCGGGCGTCTGACGCTGCGTACCGCGGACGGGTCCGTCCATGCCAGTGGTATCGACTCCCGGCGGGTTGAGGTGAACACGCAGGACGGGTCCGCGCACCTCGAATTCGCCTCCGTTCCCGACCAGGTCTCGGCGCGTGGGCACGACGGGTCTCTCACCATCGGGCTGCCGGACGCCAAGTACCGGGTCACCACCGGTGCCCAGGACGGGGCCGTGGACGTGTCGGTGCCGCGTGACAACAGCAGCTCCCATGTGGTGTCCGCGCACACCCAGGACGGGAAAGTCACGGTGCGTACCGCGAACTAACCGGCCCGTGTGTTCGTCCTTACCTGGTGGGAGAATGAATCGGGGCCACCACCGGGGCAGGACGGATCTCAGCACGGGAGAGGGAAGTGACGGCGACACCGGCGACACCTTCACAGCCGTATTCGCCGTTTGTGCCGTGCGCACAGCAAGTGCCTCGGTTCCGTGCGGGCCGTGACCTGTTGGGGCTTGTACTGCTTCCGCTTCCGCTGGTCGCGCTGGTGCTTCCCGCCGCCTTCGCCGGCGGGGGTACGCGGCGGTGGTTCGGGGGGCGTTCCGAGAGCCAGCGGGCCGAGGCACAGGCCGCGAAGGATGCCGCGGCGGCCGCGTTCTACGAGCTCGACACGGCACAGCGTGATCTGCGGATCTCGATCGAGACCATCACCGCCGTCGACGACACCCCGCCCGCCCGGCGCGCGGTCGCCGACTTCGAGGCGCTCGGCCGGCGTATCGACGAGGTCAGTCATACGTACATCGACGCCGTGGACGCCCATGATCTCGACCGGGACGATCTGGAGGCCTCCGTCGCCGCTCACGCTCGTACGGAGCTGAGCAAGGCCAAGGACGAGTTGGTTCGCGTCAAGCAGGAGCTCGATCGGTTCGAGCGGGGGCTCGGGCCGCTGCTCGGGAAGGCCGAGACGCAGCTTGCCCGGCTCGCCCCGGCCGTGGAGCGTGCCCGGCAGTCCCTGCTCGCCGCGTCGAACGCGCTCGACGCGGTGCGGGGGAGCGGCCTCAAGGCCGATGATCTTGCCGCCCGTCTGGCCGCGCTCGCCCCCGAGCTGACCAAGCTCAACCAGGGGGCCGGGCAGCACGGCGTGCCGGAGACGCTGGAACGGGCCGACCGGGTCGCCCGGGACGCCGGAGCCGTGCGCGCGGAGGCCGAGCGGCTGCCTGAGCGGGCCACCGAGATCGACCGCCGCCTCGTGTCGCTGCGTACGCGCGCGCAGGCCCTCACCACTCGGTCCGGGCAGGTGAATCCGGTGCTCAGCGAGTTGCGGCGGAGGTTCGTGGCCGAATGCTGGCAGGACCTTCAGCATGTGCCCGACCAGGCCGCGGAGGCCGTTCGGCAGGCCGAGGTGAAGCTGGCGGAGGCGCGGGGCGCTCGGGAGGAGCAGCGGTGGGCCGATGCGACCGCTCTGCTGTCCACGGTGCGGGCCTTGCTGAACACGACCGATGAGGCGGTGTCCGCGGCGGGGGACCGGTTGCGGCGGCTGAACGAGGTGTCGAAGGATCCGCAGCGGGAGATCGAGCGGACGCGGTTCGCGATCCGGGATGCGCAGCGGCTTGCGATGGCTGGGCGTAACACGCCCGACCCTCGGCAGGCGCGGCCGCTCGACGAGTCGGTGGCTCGGTTGGAGCGGGCGATCGGGTCGTTGGAGGGGCGGCATCCGGACTACTGGCATTTCTTGACTGAGCTTGAGGGTGTGCGGGGGGCTGTTGCGGGAGTTGTTTCGCAGATTCGGGAGGAGCGGGGGGCTGGCGCGTAGCTGGGCCGGGTCGGGTAGGGACTTCGGCTGCGGGTCGGTGGAGGTTGAGCGCGCAGTTCCCCGCGCCCCTGGGTGAGTAGGGGTGTGCCCCGGTTTTGAGGGGCCGGGTCGGGTGGGGACTTCGGCTGCGGGTCGGTGGGGGCTGGTCGCGCAGTTCCCCGCGCCCCTAGGTGGGTGGGGGTGAGCGCGCTGGTCCTCGCGGGCCTGGGTGGGTGGGGGTTGGGCGGGCTGGTTCTTGTGGGTTTGGAAGAGCGGTTGTGGCCCGGCTTTCAGGGGGTCCTGGGGCTCGGGTCTATGACGGGGGCCGGGTTTCCGGGGCTCCCGCGTGCTTGACGCTCATCCTCGCGTTCACCTTCTCCGTCGGTGTTATCTCCGACCAGAAGCGGTGGCAGGTCACGAAGACCGCCAGTTCTCGCTCGCGTTGGCGGAGTTTTTCCACCTCGGCCTGTTCGTCGGGGGTCCAGCCCGGGGAAGCGGGGCGTTCCACCTTGCGCCAGCCGTGGTCGTCGCTGAAGCCGTCCAGGGGCTCGACCGACCAGGGGAGCCGCTTCAGCAGGGCCAGAAGTTCGGCCCGGACCTGATGCAGTTCCTCCTGACCGGCCAGGAGGTCGCTTGGGAAGTCGTAGGTCTCAGCCACCCCTCAATGGTACGTCTGTTCGATTTTGCGATGCGAGTTCTTTGGGGGACTTCGCAGGGGGAGTTCACGCGAACGGTCGCGTTGTCAGTGCCGCGCGCGAGACTGGACGTATGTGCCGCAGCATCAAGACTCTCCGACCGCCCGTCCTGCCCGAAGAGGCCACGGAGGAGGACATCCGCGCCGCCGCTCTTCAGTACGTCCGCAAGATCTCGGGCTTCCGCGCCCCGGCCGCCCACAACCGCGAGGTCTTCGAACGCGCCGTCGACGCCGTCGCCGAAGCCACGGCCGAACTGCTGGCCGGACTGGAGGTGAGGGGGCAGCGGGGGCAGCAGGGTCAGACCGCCCGCACGTCCTAGGGGCAGTCCCGCCCCGTTGTCAGGCGCTCCGGCGCGGACACCGGTACGGGCGCGGATACGGGTAGGGGTAGGGGTAGGGGTGCCAGTGTGGATGTCGGCGTCGGCGTCCGTGCCGGAGTCGGGCTGCGCATCAAGTACGCCGCCCCCGCGCCCGCCCCGAACAGCGCCACCAGCGAGATGCCCGAGGCGAACCACGTCGCGCCCAGCCACTGGCCGCCGAAGTAGCCGAGGGCCACGCTGTACGCGGCCCACGCGAGGCCCGCGAGGATCGACCAGGGCAGGAACTCGCGTACGCGCCGGTGTGCGGCCCCCGCGCCGAGGGAGACCAGCGAGCGGCCCGCCGGGGCGAAACGGGCGAGCACGACCAGCGTGCCGCCGCCACGGGCGAGGGCCGCGCCGAGACGTTCCTGCGCCCCCCTCAGCCGCCGGGAGCGGGCGATGGCGCGGTCCAGCCGTGCGCCGCCGCACCAGGCCAGCCGGTACGCCACCAGGTCGCCGAGGACCGACGCGGTCGCGGCGCAGAGGATCAGGGAGAGGATGTCCGGCACGTGCTGGACCGCCGCTCCGGTGCCCGCCGCGGCAGCCGTCGCCGCCGTGATGACCAGCACGCCGCTCGGCAGCACCGGCAGAAAGACGTCGAACAGGACCGACAGCGCCACTACGGCATAGATCCATTGGCTGTAGATCCAAGGGGTGCCGGACAGCGACCCCACACTCTCAAGCACCGAAACTCCCCTGTGTCTCCCCCGTAGGCCCCGAACCGTGCCGGTGTGCCGCGGTGTCGCGGGGGAGCGGCAGGAGCGGCCTGTGACAGCCATACAGCGTACGCCTCGGGTGCGACAGCGGATCCACAGGGGGCTCGTGTGTTCGCCACACCATGTTCACCCGGCTGCCACACCCCCGGGGCGGACGGCCCGCACGTCCCGTACCAACGACTAAGGGGCATCCGACCACCGACCACCGACCACCGATCAGCGATCCACGATCCACCGACCACCGACCACCGACCACCGATCGTCCAAGGAGCGGAACCGACGATGACGTCAGGGATGGAAAGAACCGGCGTGCTCGTCGCTGGGGCTCTTGTTTCGCTCGCGCTCACCGCCGCTGCCGCTGTACCGGACGCCACCGGTGTGGCGGACTCCGCTTCCGTGGACCCAGGTCCCGTGGATCCAGGTCCCGCGGACTCCGGCCCCGCGCCCGGCTACCGGATGCGTACGGACGCCCGGTTCGCGCCGCCCGGCGCCTTCGTCCCGTCGGCGGCGGTCACGTACGACGGCACCGGACTCGTACCGCCCGCCGCGTGGATCGAGGTGAGCCAGCGGAGCGAGGAACGCGGGCGTACGACGGTGGAGCTGCGGGCGACGGGGCTGAAGGCGGGGTACGCGTACGGGGTTCATGTGCACCGGGAGCCGTGCGGCGCCGACCCGGCCGCGGCGGGCGGGCACTATCAGCACCGGCCGTCCACGGACCCCGCCGCGGTCGACCCCGAGAACGAGGTCTGGCTCGACTTCACGGCGGACGGCCGCGGCGAGGGCGGGGCGAGTGCGCGTCACGACTGGAACTTCCGGCGCGGCGAGGCCGCCTCCGTCGTGCTGCACGCCGAGCCGGGCGGTGCGGGCGCCCGGCTGGCGTGCTTCACCGTGCCCTTCGGGTGGGCCGGCTGACGCCATGCCACCGAGGCCGGCCTCGTGAAGGGCGCGGCGGACCGAGGCCGTCCCGTGAAGGGTGCGGCGGACCGAGGCCGGCCAGGTGGAGGGCGCGGCGGGAGCGTGCGTCAGGCCGCGACGGGCTCCGAGGGGCGGTTCTCCCCGGTCGTCGAGGACGAGCGGCCGGGGATCAGCCGGTCCAGGCCGAACGCGCCCGAGCCGGTGAAGACGAGCAGCAGCATCGACCAGCAGTACATGGCCGCGCCCTCACCGCTGTTCTCGATCGGCCACAGCGCCTCGGGCTGGTGGACCTTGAAGTACGCGTAGGCCATCGCGCCCGAGGCGATGAACGCGGCGATACGGGTGCCGAGGCCGAGCAGGACCAGTGTGCCGCCGACGAGTTCGATGACGGCCGCGTACCAGTTGGGCCAGGCGCCGGTCTCGACGGTGGCGCCCTTGCCGTTGAGGCCGCCGAGGACGCCGAGCAGCGAGACGGCGCCGTGGCAGGCGAAGAGCAGGCCGACGACGATGCGGAACAGGCCGATGGCGTATGGCTGGGCGCTGTTGAGGCGTCCGGTCATGTGGGATGACTCCTTCGGTGTCGTTACGGTCCATGGAGGACCGGTGGGGGACGTAACCGAGTGAGTGCTCTACGTTAGGTCTGCCTATTCAATGCTTGCAAGTTCAACTTTGGGCCATGGTTTTTCAGTCGAAACGGGTGTCGATACGGGTTCCGCTTCCGCCTCCGCGCCCCGTCCGACCTCGGCGGCGGCCGTTCGCAGCACGGCCCGCGCCACCGCGTCGGCGTCCGACAGTGTGACCGAGTCCACCCCTGGACGGACCCCGGCCGCGGTCACCCAGTGCACCCCTTCCGTTGGCACGCCGAACGCGAACCGCCGTGCGTGCGGCAGTCCTTGACGGTCTATCAGGTGATACGGGCGCTGTGTCACGTCCAGCCCCCCGGTCTCGTAGCCGCCCACGGTGTGCGGGCGGCACTGGCCCGTCTTCAGCAGCCTGGCGAGCAGCGCGTCGGCGGTGCGCCGCAGGTCCGGCTCCGGCAGCCGGGCCTCGACGAGCGTGGTCGCCGCCACGGTCGAGCCGGGCACGTCGGGGGAGTGCGCCACCCATGCCCCGTCCTCGGCCCGCACCTCAAGACGCGGGCCGATCACCTCCAGCACGCCCGCCTCGATGAGCGCGGCCATCTCCTCGATACGGCGCCGGGGCGGGCCGATGGACAGGAACGCGTTGAGCGGGGTGTACCAGCGGTCCAGGTGCTCCCGGCGCGAGGAGCCCGCGAGGCCGCCGTGGTCGACGATCTGCCGCAGCTCGTTGCGCAGGTCGCGCAGCACGTCGAGCGCCGCCTTGAGCGGGCCGTCGACGTTGCCGAGCGCGGCCTGTGCGGCGTCCTCGCTCAGATGGTCCAGCAGCCAGCCCCTGAAGTCGGCGGGGCCGGTGAAGACCCGTCCGCCGTGCGGGCGTGAGACGTGGTCCCAGGACCAGCGGTCGGCGGCCGGGACCCCGAACTCGTCGAGCACCGGCGCCTCTTGAGGGTCCCGGTGCGGTACGGCGAGGAAGCGCTCGCGGAAGCCGCGTACCGCCGTCGCCCCCGGGACGTCGGCGGCGCGGCGGCTCAACAGGGTCTCGTAGTAGACCGTTTCGACCTCCTTCGCCACCAACGGCCATATCTCCGTGAGGAAGTCGGGGGCGTCGCCCGAGTCGGCGCGCTTGCGGAAGGTGGAGATGACCTCCGGGGTGAGTACGAGCGGGAGGTGACGGCCGTACGGGCCCTTCGCGTTGTCGCCGCGCGCCTGGTACGGGATGCCGCGCCGGGAGCCGGCCACCAGACGCGGCTCGCGGCCCGAGGGGAGGTAGCGCGTACCGGCCGGGGTGCGTACGAAACGGCCGCCGCGGCCCGTCGTCAACAGGGCCATGTGGTCGAAGAAGTTGAGGCCGAGGCCGCGCAACAGGACGGTCTCGCCGGGGAGTACGGGGGAGAGGTCGAGGTCCGCCGGGTTGGCGGGCGGGACATGGCGCAGCCCGTGGCGTTCGGCGTGCGCGGACAGCCGCTCCTGCGTCTGGTCCGCCACGGCCGGCAGATGGCCCTGGGCGAGGACCACGGCCGCCAGGCCCGTCAGGACACGGCCGTTGTCGAGTACGAGGGTCTGGCGGCCGTCGGCCGCGTCGTCGAGGCGGGTCGCGCGCGCCCGGTGCGTCTCGATCCGCAGCGCGGGCGGCGCCCCGCGGACCACCTCGCCGAAGACCCACTCCAGGTACCGGCCGTACTGGGCGCGGGTCGGATAGTCATCGGGCCCCAGCGGTCCGACCGCGTGCGAGCCCGCCCAGGTGTGCAGGCCGGGCCCGGGGCGTATCGGGCCCGAGCAGTCCACGCTGTCGTCGGTGAACAGGGTGACCTGGGAGGCCACGGTGTTCATCAGCAGCTCGGCGGGCTGGGCGGTGCGCCAGACGCGGCCGGGGCCGGGCGGGGACGGATCGACGACGTGGACCGTCAGGCGCGTGCCGGGCGTGAGGAGTTCGGGCGCGGAGGCGCACAGGCGTTCCAGCACGCTGGTGCCGCGCGGTCCGGCGCCGACCAGGGCCACGGAGAGGCGGTCTGTTGGTTCCGACAAGGGTGTGACTCCCGGACAGGTGGGGCATGCGCGGCTCACCGCCCCGGTGGAAGCGGACGGTCCGCATCATCATGCCGTCGCGCACCACGGGAACCGACCCCTGAAGCGGATCAACGGCACCGGTTGTGGCATGCCTCACGGGACGCTCGGGACGCATGCGCACCAAGCACCAACATCACGGCAACACAGGCGATAGACGTACGAGGTCCGGTCAGGAGGCGGCGTCCGGCCAGGGGCAGCGCCCCGCAAGGGGCGCGGGGAACCGCGTGCCCGACTCCCACCGGGCCGGCAGCCGGGCAACCGCCCCAGGGGCGCGCTCAGCTCAGGACGGATTCCACGATCGTCCTCAACCGCGCCCCACCACCCCGCTCCTCACGCGCGTGATCAAGCCGCAACCGGGCCGAACGCCCGCTCAGCGTCAGCGTCATCAGCTGATTGCCGAACCAGGGCCCACCGGTCTTGCGCCAGTCCACCGGCGGAGCCGCGACCCTGCCGTGCCGGGCGAACCGCCGGCCGAGCGCCCGCCCCACCCCGCTCCAGCCGAAGCGGAAACCGACCCTTATGTACGGCGGGATGGAGTTGTGGACGGGGGAGCAGGTCAGCTGGACCACGCGGGCGTCGGGGCCCGCGAGCCCCTCCCGCCAGACCGGCTCGGCGACGTACGCGTGGTGCACGTCCCCGGACAGCACACAGATCGTCGCGGGTGCCAGTGGGCCCGAACCGGCCTCGGCGATCAGCTCCGCCAGTTTGTCGAAGGACGACGGGAACGCGGCCCAGTGCTCCAGGTCGGCCGCCCGCCGCAGATTCTCCCCCCGCCGCGCCCAGCGCTCACCCCGCTCGCCCCGGCACATCGCGGCGTTCCACGCCTCCGCGTCGTGCACGAGGTTGGGGAGCAGCCAGGGCAGGGAGGTGCCGATGAGGAGATGGTCGTACGCGCCAGGGGTGTCGGGGGCTTCGGGTGCCTGCTCGTCCAGGACGTGACCGTCCTGTATCTGGTCGCGCAGCCAGTCCCATTCCTCGGTGTCGAGCATGGAGCGGTTCTGCTCGTCGAGGACGCGGGCGGCGCGGCTGTCGACCATCACGAGGCGGGTACGGCCGAAGTCACGGCGGTAGCTCCAGCGGACCGAGGCCGGGTCGGCGTCGGCCCGGGCCGCGAAGGCGCGCAGGGCGTCCGTGCCGTCGGGCGTGGCGCGGACCTCCTCGTACAGGGGGTCCTCGGCGAGGCGGTCGGGGGAGAGGTTGCCGAGGTGCTGGTGGACCCAGTACGACATCAGGCCGCTGAGCACGCGCTCGCGCCACCAGGGGGTCTCCCGCATGTCGGAGACCCAGGCCTCGCTGGTGTTCCAGTCGTCGATGACGTCGTGGTCGTCGAAGATCATGCAGCTGGGCACGGTGGAGAGCAGCCAGCGGACCTCGGGGTCGAGCCACGATTCGTAGTAGAGGTGCGTGTACTCCTCGTAGTCCGCGACCTCGGCGCCGGGCGGCTGGTCCAGGCCGCGGCGGGACTGCAGCCAGTGGCGGGTGGCCTTGGACACCTCGTCCGCGTACACCTGGTCGCCCAGCAGCAGGAGGACGTCCGGGCGCTCGCCCCGCGGGTCCGCGGCGATCCGGGCCGCGAGGGTGTCCAGGGCGTCCGGGCCGACCGGGTCCTTCTCGCCCTCGGGCGGTGAGGCCCAGCGGCAGGAGCCGAAGGCGACCCGTACCGTCTCGTGGTCGTCCACGGGGGTGTGGATGGCCGAGGGCGGGAAGGGGGAGTCGGGGAGGGGCCAGACCCGCTCCCCGTCGAACAGCACCTCGTACGAGGTGGTGGTGCCCGGTGTCAGTCCGGTGACCGGGACCAGGGCGTAGTGATGGCCCGCCACCTGGAAGGTACGGGACTCACCGCCCGAGCCGTCCGCGCAGCGCACCTCGGCGGTGGCCGGACGGCTCGCCTCGACCCACACGGTCGCGGACGAGCCGTCGACATACCTCAGCAATGGACCCAGGCGCAGGCTCGCCACGTGATCACCCTCCTCCGTCGCCCCGTACGGTACGGAACGACGGAGGCCGGTGGGGAGGTTCCGGCGAGAGATCGCGTGAGATGGCGGGAGATCGCGAGCTGTACGGGTCCGATACCGGATCCGATGCGGGTCCGGTACGGGTCCGATTCGGGTTCCGGGCCGGGTCAGCAGCCGCTGAGGACCGAGGTGAGCTTGCTCTTCTCCGCGGAGTCGACGGAGAGGTCGTAGTAGTACTTCACCTGGACCCAGGCGCGTACGTACGTGCAGGCGTAGGCCGTGCGGGACGGCATCCACTCGGCCGGGTCCTGGTCGCTCTTCGACTGGTTCACGTTGTCCGTGACGGCGATGAGCTGGGGGCGGGTCAGGTCGTTGGCGAAGGCCTGGCGCCGGGCGGTGGTCCAGCTGTCGGCGCCGGAGTCCCAGGCCTCGGCCAGCGGCACGAGGTGGTCGATGTCCAGGTCGGAGGCGGCGGTCCAGGTGGCGCCGTCGTAGACGGAGTACCAGGAGCCGCTGGTGGCCGCGCAGGCGGAGCTGGTGACGACGTTCGTACCGTCACGCTTCAGAACGGTCTCGCGGGTGTTGCAGGTGCCGCTGATGGTGATCCAGTGCGGGAACAGGTCGCGGTCGTATCCGGTGCGGTCCTCGGTCGCCACGGTGAGCGAGGCGAGGTAGGTGCGGGCGGTGGCGGCGCTGACCGGGGTGGGCAGCGCGGCGGAGGCGGCCGGGCCGTTGAAAAGCCCGGCCAGGGCTATCAGACCTGCGAAGGCGGCCACTAGACTCAGCCGTCGACGCGCGTAGACCTTCGGCATGCGAACTCCCTAGGGGTGGGGGGAAGTTGACCTGCGAGCGACTGAATGCTCGCGGGGGCCGGTTTCCGGGAGATGTGCGTCAGGTGAGAAGTTAATGACGTGGGCATGACAGGACAAGATGTCGGACGGAGGTTTCTGTCCGGAGCGGGTGCGCGTGCGGGTGTGCATGTCGGTGTGCGGGGGTGGGTAGCGGGATTGCCCTTTTGTTTTGTACCGTGGAGAAACAAAGTGGTCCCCGCTCGCACTCCCTGACCGGCGGGCGGGGCCACCTTGTTCCCCCGGAGGCGTGCGGGGTTCCTACCCGCGGCTTGCTTCCGAGCTTTGACTCACGCCTTGATTCACTTCTTCATCCACTTCTTCATCCACTTCTTGATCTGTTTCTTCACCCACTTCTTGATCCACACCTCGACGCGCGTTCCGATCCGCGTCTCGAACACACGCCTTTGGAGCATGCCGATGACGGCCTCGACCGAGCTGACCGCCCGCGCCCTGCTGCTGGACATGGACGGCACCCTCGTCAACTCGGACGCCGTCGTCGAGCGTGTCTGGCGCCGCTGGGCCGACCGGCACGGGCTCGACGGGGACGAGGTCATGAAGATCGTCCACGGGCGGCAGGGGTACGCCTCCATGGCCGTGCTGCTGCCGAACCGGCCCATGGAGCAGAACCACGCGGACAACGCGCGCATGCTCGCCGAGGAGACCGCCGACATGGACGGGGTCGTGGCGATCGAAGGGGCGGGGGAGTTTCTCGCGTCCCTGCGGGAGTTGCGGGTGCCGCACGCGCTCGTCACGTCCGCGGACGTGGGGCTGTCCGCCGCGCGGATGGCGGCGGCGGGGCTCGCGCTGCCCGAGCTGCGGATCACCGCGGAGTCCGTGGGGGCGAGCAAGCCCGATCCTGAGGGGTTCTTGAAGGGGGCGGCGGAGTTGGGGGTCGCGCCTGAGGAGTGTGTGGTGTTCGAGGACTCGGGGGCGGGGATCTCGGCGGGGCGCTCCGCGGGGATGCGGGTGGTGGGGGTGGGGGCTCGGGCCGGGGTTCATCGGCCTGATGTGGTTGTTAGGGATCTTCGGGGGGTTCGGGTCGAGGGGGTCGAAGGTGGGGGTGTTCGGTTGCGGGTGGTGTGACGGCCCGCATGGCCCTCCGGGCGGGGCGGGGCGGGGTGGGGTGGGGTTGTGCGGGGTGGGGTTGTGTGTGGGGTGCGGCTCCGGTGGGGGCTGGTCGCGCAGTTCCCCGCGCCCCTTAAAAGCTAAAGATTGCGCCGTTCCCCGCGCCCCCAAAAACCGAAGACTGCGCCGTTCCCCGTGCCCCCAGAAGCCGAAGGTTGCGCCGTTCCCCGTGCCTCCAGAAACCGAAGACTGCGCCGTTCCCCGCGTCCCTGGAAGCCCAAGAGGGCGCGTGCTGTCCAGCGGGGGGCGGGGTCAGGGTTCTGTTGTTTCTGATTCCAGGCGGGATCTGGTTTTTTCTGTGTAGACGCCCTGGTCGTCGTCTATGCCTCGGGTGAACTGGTAGTTGCGTACCGCGTTCTCCGTGCGGTTGTCGTAGTCGCCGTCCGCGTCGCCCACGTAGAGGGCCAACTGCTTGAGGCGCAGCTGTAGTTCGGTGACCTCGGGGCCCTCGTCGCCGCGGCGCAGCACCGCCGGGCCCGCCTTGTCGGTCGGCTCGGTGGTCGGTGGCGACGTGCTGACCGCCGAATTCTCGGGTGAGGGTGCCTGTGTCGTGGCGGTCGTCCTGGACGGGGTCGCCGAGGTGCTCGGCGATTCCGAGGCCGAGGGTGTCGGGCTGTCGCTCGCCGACGCGGACTCCGAAGGTGACTCCGACGCCGACGGTGACCCGGAGTCCGACGGGGACGGCTCGTCCACCGCCGTGTCCGGCACGCTCGCGCGGATGTCGTCCGGGGCCGCGCCGTCGCGCGACGGCGACTCGTACGAGAACAGTCCGCTCGCGAACCCGGCCGCCGCGACCACGACCGCCGTGGCGCCGGCTCCGACGAGCACGAGACGACGTCGGCGGCTCGTGCCCGTGCCCGTGTTCCCGGGGGTGTCCGAGGGTGCCGCGGGGTCGTCGTAACCGTCGTCCGCGGCGTGGGTGTCCGGGGTCGGGAAGTCGTCGGGCGGGGTGCGCTGAAGAGGGATCGCGATGGTCGCCCGGTCGTCCGGCCCGTGACCGGGCTCCGGTGTCGAAGGGGCCTGCGGGTCGCTACCGGAGCCCGCGGCGGCGCCCTCCGCGGGTACGTCCAGGTCCACGTAGGGGCGTATGCGCAGTGGATCGAAGTCCTCCGCGGCCGCCGTCTCCGCGGACCGGGTCTCCAGGAGCTCGTCCGCCGCTCTGCGGGCGCAGCCGCATGTCGGCGAGCCCCCGGACTCCCTGGGTGCCCCGCATTCCGGGCATATATGACCGCTCCGGTCGCTCACGTCGTGGATCCTTCCCCGTACGAACTCCAGCGATTATGCAGACCCCCTCCACACAATCTCCCGGTTACCCCCGGAATCCCGAACTCCTGGCCGGATCCAACAGGCCATAACCGGTCACACCGACCAGGATGGAAGAGGAACGGGACAGGAACGGGATTCTCTTGGCCGGGAGGTCTTCATGGCCGAGGATGCGCACGGCAGGGGCGACAGGGGCGACAGAGGTGGGAAGGGTGGGAGGGGGAGTGGCGGCAGGGGGGACCGGGGCGTGGACCCCGCGGTCCCCGAAGGGCCGGGGCCACTGCATCCACGGGACCACTCGCGCGGTGCCACCGCCGTTCCTCCGCCCATGCAGGGCGGTGTCCTCGTCTCCATCGGGGCGCTGCTCCTGGGGCTGCTGCTGGCCGCGCTCGACCAGACCATCGTGTCGACCGCGCTGCCGACCATCGTCAGTGATCTCGGCGGGCTCGACCATCTGTCGTGGGTCGTCACGGCGTATCTGCTGGCCTCCACGGCCGCCACCCCGCTGTGGGGCAAGCTCGGTGACCAGTACGGGCGGAAGAAACTGTTCCAGATCGCTGTCGTGATCTTCCTGATCGGCTCGGCGCTGTGCGGTATGGCGCAGAACATGCCCCAGCTGATCGCCTTCCGCGCGCTCCAGGGCCTCGGCGGCGGCGGGCTCATCGTGCTGTCGATGGCGATCGTCGGCGACATCGTTCCGCCCCGGGAGAGGGGCAAGTACCAGGGGCTTTTCGGTGCCGTCTTCGGTGCGACCAGTGTGCTCGGGCCGCTGCTCGGCGGGCTGTTCACCGAGCACCTGAGCTGGCGCTGGGTCTTCTACATCAACCTGCCCGTCGGGGTCGTCGCGCTCGCCGTCATCGCCACCGTCCTGCACATCCCGGTCCGCTCGCGGAAGCACACGATCGACTACCTCGGTACGTTCCTGATCGCGGCCGTCGCCACCTGCCTGGTCCTCGTCGCCTCGCTGGGCGGCAACACCTGGGGCTGGGGCTCGCCGCAGATCATCGGCCTCGCGGTCCTCGGCGTCGTGCTCGCGGTGGCGTTCGTGGCCGTCGAGCGCCGCGCCGCCGAACCCGTGCTCCCGCTGAAACTGTTCGGGATCCGCACCTTCACCCTCGCCGCGGTGATCAGCTTCGTCGTCGGCTTCGCGATGTTCGGCGCGATGACGTACCTGCCGACGTTCCTGCAGGTCGTCCAGGGTGTGTCGCCCACCATGTCGGGCGTGCACATGCTGCCGATGGTGGCCGGACTGCTGGTCTCCTCGACGGTCTCCGGCCAGATCGTCAGCCGTACGGGCCGCTGGAAGGTGTTCCCCATCGCGGGCACCGCCGTCACGGCCCTCGGACTGCTGCTCCTGCACCGGCTCGACGTGGACAGCTCCACGGCCGAGATGAGCCTGTACTTCCTGGTCTTCGGGCTCGGGCTGGGTCTGGTGATGCAGGTCCTCGTCCTGATCGTGCAGAACGCCGTCTCGTACGAGGACCTGGGCGTCGCGACCTCCGGCGCCACCTTCTTCCGGTCCATCGGCGCCTCGTTCGGCGTGGCCATCTTCGGCTCCGTCTTCACCAGCCGGCTGAGCGGCGAACTGGCCGACGTGCTCCGCGGGCAGACCCTCCCGGCCGGCCTGGGCGCCGACGCGCTCAAATCCGACCCGAAGATCATCGGCGAACTGCCGGCCGCGCTCCGGCCACCCGTCGTCGAGGCGTACGCCGTCTCCATCACGGACGTCTTCCTGTACGCGGCCCCGGTCGCCGCCGTCGGCTTCGTACTGGCCTGGTTCCTGCGCGAGGACAGACTGCGGGGCTCGGTGACGGCACCCGACGCCACCCAGACGCTCGCCAGCAACCCCGTGGAGCGCTCCTCGTACGACGAGGTGTGCCGCGCGCTGTCCGTGCTGGGCACCCGGGAGGGGCGGCGGCAGATCTACGAGAAGATCACCGACCGCGCCGGATACGACCTGCTGCCCGCCGCGAGCTGGCTGCTGCTGCGCATCAGGCGCTACGGCTGGGCCGAGCCCGCCGCCCTCGCCGAACACAGCGGGGTGCCCCTGCAGATCGTCATCGCGGCCGCGCGCCAGGTGGAGGAGCGGCGTCTCGGCGTACGGGAGGGACTGGACCTCGTCCTCACCGAACAGGGGCGGGAAGTGGCCGGGAAGCTGGCGGCGGCCCGCGAGGAGTCCCTGGCCGAACTCCTCGGCGACTGGTGGGGCCCGGACCGGCCCACCGACCTCGCCCAGCTCGTGACGGAACTCAACTCCGAGCTGTGCGGTTCCGACGCGGAACGGCCCTACGCGGACTCGTCGCCGAAGCCGGCCGGGCGGTCGTGGCTCACCAAGTGAGGTGAATCGGGGCCCACTTGGGGTTCTCGTGACGTGGATCCGGCCATGGGCCGTTTGGCAGCCGAAGTCCGGGCAACCCGAACGGAAGAAGCGGCCCGCTGGGCCCAGAACCCGGAAGGCAATCCATGTCCACAGGCGTGATCATCGTTCTGATCGTGATCGTGGTGGCCGTCGTCGCCGCCGTGATCGCTCGGCTCGTGATGGCCCGCGGGGCGGGCGGCGGGCAGAGCCTGAAGCGGCGCTTCGGGCCCGAGTACGACCGGGCACTCGCCCGGCACGACGGCGACTCGCAGGCCGCCGAACGCGAGCTTGAGGAGCGCGTGCAGCGGCACGGGTCGCTGCGCCCGCAGCCGCTGGAGCCCGCGGCGCTCGACCGTTACACGGTCCGCTGGACCGCGATCCAGGAGCAGTTCGTCGACTCGCCGCGCGACGCCGTCGTCGAGGCGGACCGGCTGCTCGGCGAGGTGGCGGGCGCACGCGGCTTCCCGGCGGGCGACCGTTACGAGGAGCAGCTCTCCGCGCTCTCCGTGCACCACGCGCACCACGTGAACGGCTACCGGCGGGTCCACCTGGCCGCGCACCCGAACGGCGCCGGCCCGGACCGGGGCGACACGGAGGAGCTGCGTGAGTCCCTGGTCGAGGCCCGTGCGCTCTTCGAGGCCCTGACCACCTCGTCGACCACCTCCGCGCGCGGCGACAGGGCGCAGCTGCGGAAGGCCGACAGGGACGGTGGCGAGGAAACGGCCGAGACCACTCGAACCGACAGCTCCCGCGGCCGTTCGCACGCGCCGTGGGCGCTCAACAGGCGCCATGTGAAGGGGAGTTGACACGTATGCCGGACAACACCACGGCAGGACCTTTCAAGGACCGGCGGGACGAGCGCGAGGAGCGGGGCGAAGTGACCAGGACGCCGGGAACGGGTGGCGCGGCGCACGGCGGCGGGTCCGCGGCCGGGCGGCTCACGGGCAACGCGGGTGCGACGGGGCCCGAGGCCTCGGCGCGGACGGGCTCCGCGGCGCGTGACGATGTGCTCGGCGGCCGGGACACGGCGGCCCAGGAGCGGGTGCGGGACGGCCAGGACACGATGGTCGGCGGGCGGATTCCGGCCGCCACGGGCCCGCGTACGCCGGAGCAGGAGCGCTCACCGGCGCGCGAGGGCATCGCGGGCAGCGGGGGCAAGGCCGCGGCGGGCACCCCCAAGGCGGCCCCGGCGGCCGGCCGGAGCGGCGCGTCCCGCGAGGGCGTCCTCGGCGCCGAGGCGCGGGTGAACGCCGGGAGCAGGACCGGTACGGACTCCGGCGGGCGGCTCATGCCGCACGACGAGGGCGACAAGTGGTCGCAGCAGCTGCACCACGCGGTCGCCGGGTTCGTCGACGGGCCCCGCGGCTCGGTCGAGGAGGCGGACCGGGTGCTCCAGGAGGTCGCCGAACGGTTCACCGAGGCCGTCACCCAGCGGCGCCGCGCCCTGAGCACGTCCTGGCAGGGCTCCGCCGACGACAAGGCCGACACGGAGCAGTTGCGGCTGGCCCTGAAGGACTACCGCGAACTGACGGAACGGCTGCTGAGGATCTGACCCCGGCGTATCCGCGCAACTGGCTTGCGTGGTCGGTCGGTCGAGCTGAGCTGACTGAGCGGACAGGCCCCGCCCGGCACATGTGCCGGGCGGGGCCTCACTCATGGGCGCACCCGCGCGCTGGATGCGCGTCGCGGGTCCGGGGCGCCGCGAGGGCCCACGACGGGCACGGCGTGCCCACCTCGCCGCTTGCCGCTCGTTCCGGCGCATCGGAGGGCGTGACGGCGGCCGGGCGCCGGGCCGCCCGGTGGACGGGCTCCGGCGGCATTGGGCGTGTGGTGGTGGCGGGCGGTCGGTGAGCCGATCGGCCGTGGCCGTCGGAGGTCAGGCCGCCCGGCGCTCGTGCCACGCGCGGACGATCTCCTCCACGTCGTACGGCTTGAGACCCAGGGGCGGCCCCGGTGGCGGCTTGAACATCATGTCGCGGATCTTCGCGTTGATCTCCGTGACGATCCGCCGCACCACCCGCTCCGACGGCGCCGCGGCGGCCTGCTCCAGCGCCTCCTCCGCCTCCTTGCGCAGCGCCAGCGTGGGAGGCAGCACGGACATGCCCTCGCGCGCCATCTTCTGCTTGATCCACCACAGTTCGTCGTACGACGTGTCGGGGCCGCTCGGCAACGGCTTGCCCGCACCGACGAGTTCGGTGAACTCGCCGCGTGCCTCCGCCTCGCGGATCTGCCGGTCGACCCAGGACTCGAAGCCGACCCCGGGAGGTTTGCGCTCGGTCATACGTCCATTGTGCCAAAGCCGTTCGGGAACCCCGTTCCGGAACCTCGTCCAGGAACCCCGTTCGGAGGCCGCGCGCGACCGGCGAGCGGTATGCAACCGTGCCGCACGGTATGGACGGTGCGGAGCGGTATGCGACTGTGCCGGACGCCGTACGTCTCGGCGCTCTATCATTCGGCGGCGATACGTCGCCGGGAATCGAACACGTCCCGGCGCGGGACAATCGGTACGTCGGAACGCGGAACGCGGGACGCGCGGGAACGAAGGAGCGCACGTGCTCGAACTCACCATGGCCTCGGTGTCCGGGACGGACGCCGGCGCGACGGCCGGAATGCAGATGGCCGACGCGCCGAGCGACCCCGGCGCCGTGCTGCGGGTGGGGCGCGACCGGGGCGCGTGCCGCCTCGCGACGCCCGACGACTGGCTGTTCGTCTCGCGGGTCCACCTGGAGTTCCTGTGCGGGCCCGAGGGGACCTGGCAGGTGACCTGGCTGCGGGGCACGCACGACGACCCGTCGTCCGAGGTGCGGTTCTCGCTGGTGGGCGGAGGCGGCGGAGTCCAGCAGCCGCTGCCGTACGGCGGGACGGCGCAGCTGCCCAGGGGCGGTTCGGGCGAGCTGGTCATCCACGACCGCACCGGCCCGCGCAGCGTGAACGTGGGCTTCTACCACGAGGTCTGACGCCCCCGGGTGCGCGCCGGGTACGCGCCAGGTACGCGTCGGTACGCATGCCGCTCGTGGCGCCTGCACCGGGTCCGCAGCTCGCGGCGCCTACGGCAGTACGCGTGCCAGCGCGAACCCGTCGTACCCCTTGACCCCCACCGTCTGGATCGCCGTGGCGCTCACCTTGGGGTGCGCGGCGAAGAGGTCGAGCGCCTCGCGGGTGCCGCGCACGCTCGGGTCGTCGCTGGTGGCGTCGGTCACGGCGCCCTCGCGGACGACGTTGTCGAGGATGATCAGGCTGCCCGGCCGGGTGAGCTTCAGCGCCCACTCCACGTAGCGCGGGTTGTTCACCTTGTCCGCGTCGATGAACACCACGTCGAAGGGTGCCGGGTCCTCGTCGGCCAGCGTCTGCAGGCCGATCAGGGCCGGCCCCACCCGGACCTCGGTGATCTTGTCCAGACCGGCCCGTGCGAGGTTGTGCCGGGCCACTTCGGCGTGTTGTTCGCTGTACTCCAGGGTGATCAGCCGGCCGTCCTCGGGGAGGGCGCGGGCCAGCCAGATGGTGCTGTAGCCGCCGAGCGTGCCGATCTCCAGGATGCGGGTCGCGCCCTGGATCACGGCGAGGAGATGCAGCAGTTTGCCCTGGTTCGGGGCGACGTTGATCTGCGGAAGTCCGGCGGCGTCGCTGTCGTGCAGCGCCTCGGTCAGGGCGGCGTCCGGCGGGGCGAGGAGCCCGGTGAAGTAGTCGTCCACATCGCGCCAGAGCTGCGGCTCGGTCATGCGGCAAACCTTTCGTTCATCTAGTTAGACGTGCTAACTAGTTCCGTAGCCGAATATAGCCGGTTCCCGGCAAGTCGGGTGGTTGTATTCCCGTCACGGCCTCGCGTGGCGACGTGACGGGCACGCTCTTCGGCCTTACAACACCTCCATCGGGACAAAAGAATGGAGGACGTCAGGTGAAGAGGGGGTTGCCCGCGTCTCACATCGGGGGTGGTGCGAGCCTCTTAGGGTTCGAACAGGAAACAGACGCACGGGACCCCCGGGACTCTTGGGGCTCATGGGGCGTAGAGGACGAACGGGGCGGGAGGGCCGACGGCACGTGGCAAATGTGGAGCACGGCGGACGACCAGGTGATCCCTTCGGGGCGACGGCGCCCGAGGCGGCCAGAGCGCGGCTGGGCCTGGTCCGCGCGGGCCTGTGGCTGATCGCCGCAGTCCTGGCTGTACGACAGGTCGCCGTCGTCCTGAGTACGCCGAGGGGTGAGCGCCTGACGGATCTGGAGACCTGGGTCGGGCCCGACGGCGTGCTGCATGTGAACGGTTCGCTGTACGACTCGACGCGCTTCACGGGCACACCCTTCGGCGGACTGGTCCTCAAGCCTCTCACCAAGGCGGCCGAGCAGGCCCTCGGCTGGGGCTGGACCTTCGGCACCCTGCTGCTGGTGGTCGCCCTCGGTCTCGTCGCCGCCCGCGCCCTGCCACACCCCGTGAGCCGCCGTACGGCGTTGCTGGCCGCCCCCGTCGCGATCAGCCTGCTGATGCTGTCGCTGCCCGTGCGCAACACCCTGTACCTCGGCCAGACCAGCATCATCCCGGTCCTCCTCGTGCTCCTCGCCTGCTTCGCCGTGCGCGGGGAACGGGCGAGCGGGGTACTGATCGGCCTCGCCGCCGCCCTGCAGCCCACCGTCCTGCTGTTCGCGCCGCTCCTGTGGTTCACCGGCCGCCGCCGGGCCGCCGTCTCCTCCGCGCTCACCTTCGCCGCGCTCACCGCCCTCGCGTGGGCGGCGATGCCGCACGACTCGTACACGTACTGGGTGCATCACCTGGCCGGGGTCGGGCTCGGGCGGCCCGCCGACGATCTCGCCAACCAGTCGCTGCACGGCGCGCTGCTGCGGCTCGGCGTCGAGGGGCCGCTGGAGATCGGGCTCTTCCTGGTGCTCGGCACCGCCGTCGCCGTCCTCGGTCTGCGCCGCGCCGTGCGCTACGCCCGCGACGGGCAGCTGCTGCTCGCCGTCGCGGTCACCGGCTGCGTCGCCGTGGCCGTCGCGCCGACCACCTGGCAGCACCAGCTGCTGTGGGTACTGCTCGCACTGGTCGGCCGCGTCGGCAAGAAGGCGGGCGACCGGTACGTGTGGCCGGTCGCCGTCATCCTGGTGATGACCCTGCCCGCCAAGATGATGCTGCCGAACATGGAGTCGCTCTACCCGCTGCGCGACAACGTCGTCCTGCTCGCCGCCCTCGCCGCCGCGACCGTGGTTCCGTTTCTGTCCCGTACGTCGGAGTACTACCGCTCACCGGTCCCGACCGAGTACGCGCGGCCGGTGCCCACCCGTTGGAAGCGCGTCCCCCTGCTGCCTTTCCTGCGCCGGGTCCTCACCCGGCCGAATCTGCTCCTCGAACTGCTCCTGATCCGCGTCGGCTACTCCGCGTACCAGCAGGTCAGGCTGGCGGCGACCGGTGGTACCAACACCGGGGGCCGGGCCACCGCCGAACAGCACGGCGAGCAGATCCACTCGATCGAGAAGTTCCTCTTCATCGACATCGAGCACTGGGTCAACCACGCGGTCGTGGGGATCGGCTGGCTTGAGGACTTCTTCAACTTCTACTACACGTCGTTCCACTTCGTCGTCCCGCTGACCGTGCTCGGTGTCCTGTACGCCCGCAGGCCCGCCGAGTACCGCTGGGCCCGCTCGGCGCTCGGCTTCGCCACGCTGTTCGCGCTCGTCGGCTTCTGGCTCTACCCGCTGGCTCCGCCGCGGCTGATGCCGGGCCTCGGGTTCATCGACACCGTGCACGGCGTGCAGGACTTCTCCCAGCCCGACTACGGGACGCTGACCGCCCTCACCAACCAGTACGCGGCGATGCCCTCGCTGCACTTCGGCTGGTCCCTGTGGTGCGGGCTCGTCATCGCGATCATCGCCCCCAAGTGGTGGATGAAGGCCCTCGGTCTGCTGCACCCGCTGTTCACGGTCTCCGCGATCGTGGCGACCGGCAACCACTGGGTGCTGGACGCGGTGGGCGGCGCGGCCGTCGTCGGCGCCGGCTTCGGGCTGACCTACCTGCTCCAGGGGCCGAGGCCCCGGCCGCACACACTCACGAAGACCGCGACAGTCTCCTCCGGGGAAGCCGCGAACGCGGAGAAGGACGAGGAAGGCGGGGACGCGGAGAAGGGCGCGAAAGGCGGGGACGCGGAGGCGGTCAGCACCGCGGGGCCGGGCCCGGCGAAGGGCCGTACCCCGAGCTGATCCGGTACTCGCCCGGCTCGGTCACCGTCAGCCGTGTGAACTCGCCCTCCTTTTCGAGGCAGCCCCCCTCGGCCCACAGCCAGGGCGAGAACGCGACACGCACGGTCACCGGGCCGGGGCGCGGGACCCGCACCACGACCGCCGCGCTGTCGGCCCGCACGACCGAGGCGGGCGCCGACACCAGCGGTACCGCCCCGCGCACGCGGTAGACCCGCCAGTTCGGGTCGCGCCACACCGGCTCCAGCCACGGCGTGCCGTTCCTGACCAGGCGCGCCTCGTCCTCCGCGAAGCCGTCCGGCTTCCCCGAGGGCAGCACCACGAAGCCGACGGCCCACCGGTCGAGCCAGGCCCGGTACGTCTTCTCCGAGAACGTCCCGTCGTAGAAGAGCCGGCCCCGCTCCATGTCCAGCTGCCGGTTCCAGCCGCGGGCCAGGTTCACGTGCGGGGCCAGTGCGGTGGCCTCGCGGTGATTGCGGGCCGGGACCACCTCGACGCGCGTACGGTCCGCACCGAGCCGGTCCAGGGCCTCCACGACGCTGGTGGTGTCATGGGCCCAGGCGGGCACCACGGTCGACACCGCCAGATCGTCGACGGTCTTCTTGCCGACCCAGCCCACGGAGAACACCAGCGCCATGGTCAGCGCGACACGCCGCCGGCCCTGGGTCGGCCCCGACCGCGGCACCGCGAGCAGCGCGGCCAGCAGCGCCGCCGGGGCGAACAGCTCCGCCAGCCGCTCCACGTTCGTGCCGACCGGCGAGGGCACCAGGTAGGTGAGGACCGTCCCCGCCGCGTACACGACCGCGCCCCAGCGCAGGACCCGCCAGCCGCGCGGGGCCAGCGTCAGCACGACGAGACCGATCAGGACCGGCGGCCAGATCCGGGAGGCGGGCATCAGCTGCTCGCCGGTGAACGGGAAGAGCAGGGTCGTCGCGCCGACCACCAAAACAGGCGGTGCGATCAGCGCGGCGGCCCGCGCCCGGTCCCGTACGAGGGCGTGACCGGCCCCCGCGACGACCAGGAACAGGCCCGCGACCGGGCTGGCCATGGTCGCGAGCGCCGCGTACGCCCACGCCAGCGGCAGGCGCCGCTCCCGGGTCAGCAGCACACAGGCGGCGAGTCCGAGGGCGACGCCGAGCGCGAACGTCGTACGCCCCGACGCCACGTTGCACCACAGGGCCAGCGACGCGAGCAGCGCCGGGCCCAGGGGGCGGCGGATCCCCGTACGGACGATGAGGGCCGCGGCCAGCCAGGCGGCCAGCAGCCCGGCCGCCACGGTGACCGTCCGGACACCGAAGGCGGCCATCAGATACGGCGAGATCAGGCTGTAGTTGGCGGTGTGCATCCCGCCGTACCAGAACAGGCTGTACGCCGAGCCGCCGTGCCGGGACGCGAAGTCGGCCCAGGCCTCCTGCGCGGCCAGATCGCCGCCGCCGGTGGCCAGGAACAGCCACCACACCACGTACAGCGGGACGGTCGGGAGGGTGGCGAGGAGCGGCACGCGGTGGCGTGTCCACACCGGCCCCCAAACCGGTCGGAGGCCCCGCTTCCGGGCGGCCCGTGCGCCCTCCTGTCGGACGGGGGACAGTTCGGCTGGGACCACGGCTCGGCGTTTCCGTTCGAAGTCTTCGAAGGTGTGGGTTGGCTGTGCCACCTGTGAAGACGCTCGGCGGATCGAAATCGTTCACCGAGTCCCGAAATGTTCGCCGATCGGGGGGAGGTCGGGTCGGGTCCGGTCCGGAATGATCGGCTCAGCTCGATCGGTTCAGCTCGGTCGGCTCGGCGGGATTCTTCGGCCGGCACTCCTCAGTCGACGCCGACCTGGAGTTCCTTCACTCCGTTGATCCAGGCCGAGCGCAGCCGGCGCGGGTCGCCCGCCAGGTGCACCCCGGGCATCGCGTCGGCGATCGCGTTGAAGATGAGGTCGATCTCCAGGGTGGCCAGGGACTTGCCGAGGCAGAAGTGCGGGCCGCCGCCCCCGAAGCCGAGATGCGGGTTCGGGTCGCGGTCGACGTCGAAGACCTCCGGTGTGTCGAAGACCTCCGGGTCGTTGTTGGCGGACGAGTAGAAGAGGCCGACGCGGTCGCCCTTCCTGATCTGCTTGCCGCCCAGTTCGGTGTCCTGGGTCGCGGTGCGCTGGAAGGCGACGATGGGCGTGGCCCAGCGGACGATCTCCTCCGCGGCGGTCGCCGGGCGCTTCCGCTTGTAGAGGTCCCACTGGTCGGGGTGGGTGAGGAAGGCGTGCATGCCGTGCGTGATGGCGTTGCGGGTCGTCTCGTTGCCCGCGACGGCCAGCATCAGTACGAAGAAGCCGAACTCGTCGGAGGCGAGGTTGCCCTCGTCCTCGGCGGCCACCAGCGTGGTGACGATGTCCTTGGCGGGGCACTGCTTGCGGTCGGCCGACATGTTCATCGCGTAGGCGAGGATCTCGGTGGCGGCCTCCTGGCCGATCTCCTCGGTGATCGCGTACTCCGGGTCGTCGTACGCGATCATCTTGTTGGACCAGTCGAAGATCTTGGCGCGGTCGTCCTGCGGGATGCCGATGAGTTCCGCGATCGCCTGCAGGGGCAGTTCGCTGGCGACCTGGGTGACGAAGTCGAAGGAGCCGCCGGGGCCGGCGCTCGCGAGGGCGGTCTCGACGATCCGGGTCGCGCGGTCGTGCAGGTTCTGCTCCAGGGCGCGGATGGCGCGCGGGGTGAAGCCGCGCTGGACGATCTGGCGGACCCGGGTGTGCTCGGGCGGGTCCATGTTGAGCAGGATCAGCCGCTGGGCGTCGATCGCGTCCCGCTCCATGTGCGGGCCGAAGCGGATGATCGCGGTGTTGAGGGTGGAGGAGAACAGCTCCGGGTGCGTGGAGACGTACTTGACGTCGGCGTGCCGGGTCACGGCCCAGTAGCCCTCGTCCTGGAAGCCGGCGACGTTGGCCGGCTGGGGGATCCAGCGGACCGGCTCGGCCTGGCGCAGCTCGGCGAACTCCGGGAGGGGTACGCGGTGGTGCAGCAGATCGGGGTCGGTGAAATCGAACCCGTCGGGCAGCGCTGGACAGGGCATCGGCAACTCCAGGTCGTGAAGTCCAGGTCGTGGAGTCCAGGTCGTACGGCGGTCAAGAACTGACGGTCCATCAGCACCGGGAATTGCCGTGAAGGTAGTAACGGGTTCTACAAGAGGCAAGAGGTGCGGCACCCCGAATCTCGATGTGTGCCGCCTTTCCGTTCGGGGTCCACTTCTGTGCAAGGTCCGTGCAGATCGCGACTTCGGGAGCTGCACGACCCTTGCGGTGGCGGACGACGGGTCAGCAGACTGCACACAGAACTAGAACGCGTACTAGTTCAGCGTGGCGGGTGGGCCGGGACGCCCGCGCCGCGCGGGTGACCCGAGGAGAGGAACTCCCCATGGCCGCGGAACCCGTGATCGTCGAAGCCGTACGCACCCCCATCGGCAAGCGCGGTGGCGCGCTCGCCAACCTGCATCCCGCCTATCTGCTGGGCGAGACCTACCGTGAACTCCTCGGCCGCACCGGCATCCACGCGGACTGCGTCGAGCAGATCGTCGGCGGCACGGTGACGCACGCCGGTGAGCAGTCCATGAACCCCGCCCGCACGGCCTGGCTGACGATGGGACTGCCGTACGAGACGGCGGCGACCACGGTCGACTGCCAGTGCGGGTCCTCGCAGCAGGCCTCGCACATGGTCGCCAACATGGTCGCGGCCGGCGTGATCGACGTCGGGATCTCGTGCGGCGTCGAGGCCATGTCACGGGTGCCGCTGGGCTCCGGCTCCAAACACGGGCCGGGCAAGCCGTTCCCCGACGAGTCGAACGTGGACCTGCCGAACCAGTTCGAGGCCGCGGAGCGGATCGCCCGCCATCGTGGCCTGACGCGGGAGAACGTGGACTCGCTCGGGCTCATCTCCCAGGAGCGCGCGGCCGTCGCCTGGTCGGAGGAACGCTTCAAGCGCGAGACGTTCGCCGTGCAGGTGCCCACGACGGAGGACGAGCAGCGCGCCGGGCAGGGCATGTGGCGGCTGGTCGACCGCGACGAGGGCCTGCGTGACACGTCCATGGAGGCGCTGGCGAAGTTGAAGCCGGTGATGCCCACGGCCGTCCACACCGCCGGCAACTCCTCGCAGATCTCCGACGGCGCCTGCGCGATCATGTGGGCGTCGAAGCGGATGGCGCGGGCGCTGAAACTGCGCCCCCGCGCCCGGATCGTGGCCCAGGCGCTGGTCGGCTCCGACCCGCACTTCCACCTCGACGGCCCGATCGACGCGACGAAAGCCGTCCTGGGCAAGGCCGGGATGACCCTGAAGGACATCGACATCGTCGAGATCAACGAGGCCTTCGCCTCCGTGGTGCTGAGCTGGACCCAGGTCTTCGACCAGGACCTGGCGAAGGTGAACGTGAACGGCGGCGCGATCGCACTCGGGCATCCGGTGGGCGCCACAGGGGCGCGCCTCATCACCACGGCACTCCACGAACTGGAGCGCAGGGACAAGGAGTTCGCACTGATCGTGATGTGCGCGGGTGGGGCGTTGTCCACGGGGACGATCATTCAGCGGCTCTGAGCGGGGGCTCGGAGCGGAGGGAGCGTCGGTCGCTGGGACCAGGTCCCGCGCCTCATGCGGACCGCGGGCCCCCTTGGTTAGGGTCGGCAGCCATGCGGATCATGGGAACGGAGCCTCGCCGGACGCCGGAGCGCACGCGCGACACGCTGGAACGCCTCCGTACGGAACGGGACGTCTGGGTGTCGACGGCTCATCCGGAGCGCGGGCCGCACCAGGTGCCCCTGTGGTTCTGGTGGGACGGGCGAGCGGTCTGGATGTGCACCGGCGCGACCTCCGTGACCGCCCGGAACGTGAGTGCGGAGCCGCGCGTGCGCCTCGCCCTGCCGGACACCTTCGACGTGGTGCTGCTCCAGGGCGAGGCCGAGTGCTTCCCCGGCGAGCGGGTGCCCCCGGACGCCGCGGAGGGGTTCGCCGGCAAGTTCGGCTGGGACCCGCGCGCCGAGGAGGGGCCCTTCGTGTACGTACGTGTGGTGCCGAGGACCGTGCGCGCCTGGCGCGGCGAGCCGGAACTGCGCGGCAGGGTCGTCATGCGCGACGGGACATGGGTGGGTCACCCCCGCCCGGGCGAGGGTGACCCACGGACCGGCGGCCAGGTCTCGAATCCGGCCTAGGCGCGTGGCAGTGAGGTGTTGATGACGGGGAGGGGCTCGGTCGTGCCGGAGACGTACATGTCCCTCGGGGCCGAGTGCAGTGTGAACGTGTCGTCGTAGTCGCGGACTCGTGCGAGCAGCATGAAGGTGCCGTCGGCCCTGGTGGTCGTCTTCACGCGGTACTGACTCTCCCAGTAGGTCTGCAGAAAGACCTCGGTGCCGCCGGGCCCGACTCCTTCGGGGAGGGCGACCCTGCCCTGGACGATCAGGATGTCGCCTGCCTTCAGTCTCTTCCTGTTGACCGTGTAGGTGACGGAGCTGGGCCTGGCGTCGGTGGTCACGGTGGTGTCGGCGAAGTAGCCGTCCTGCGGGGTGTTCAGGTCGCCGTCCTCGTCGTAGAAGGCCGTGATCTGCACCCCCTGCTGGACGTTGAGCAGACTGCTCGCGCCCACGTGGTCGATGGCGACGTCCGGGATCGTGAACCTGCCGTCGGCGTCGCTGACCGGCCTGCCCAGCTCGCGCGGCTCGTAGTAGGTGGGGTCGATCGGGTCGCCCCACGGGTTCCAGGTGGTGAAGCGGACGACCTCCTCGACGGTGACGGGGATGTGGGGCGCCGGGGTGCCGTCCGCCTTCGTGACGGTGCCGGTGACGTCGACACGGCGGTGGTCGTGGTCGGTGGTGGCCGGGTCGGTGCTCACGGTCAGCACGTAGGCGTCGCCGGGAGCGGCGTCCGCGGCGTTCGCGGAGACGGTGGGCGCGGACAGGGCTCCGGCGGTGAGCAGGAGCGCGGCGACGGTGGCGAGCCGCGTCGGCAGGGACTTCCTGGGCACAGGTCAACTCCTGGTTCGGTCGGGACAGCGAGAACGGTCGGGGCTGCGGATCGGGGCTGCGGATCGGGACTGAAGGAGTCGCGCCGGGCGGCACCGGTTCCGCCACGGCGCAGTTGTGCGACGCACCGGGTTCGACCGGCCGGGCGGAACGGGAGTTGTACCTGTGCGGGGCCCGTTACAGGGCTGTCGCAGGGGGCTGATTTGTACGGGTTTCGAGTTCACCTGGATGACGGCTGCGGGACGCCGGGCGTGCCCCGGGCGCACGCGGGGCGCCGAGGGTGAAATCCGGCAGGCGTGTTCCTGCGAATGCCCAGGGGTGGCGGCGAGGCGCATGGCTGACATGGGCATGACCCGCTGCCGGGAGTCACGGCAAGGGTTACGGCAGGAGCTACGCAGCCTACGGAGGAGCGATCGTGCGGGATGATTTCGAAATCCCGGAGACCCCGGAGACCCCGGAGACCCCGGAGACCCCGGAGATCCTGAAGAGTTGGGTCACGGAGAACGCCAAGAACGCAGTCGAGATGTACGCGAAGGAACTCCCCGAACACCACCGCGCGCGCAATGACGCGAGACTCTACGACGCGATCATGGAATTCGCGGTGTCCGTCCGCCGCCGCACCACCTCCCTCACCCGGGAGGGATCCCCGCTCTCGGACGACGACCTCTCCCACATCTCGACGATCGGACAGGACCGCGGGGCGAAGAGGTTCTCCGAACCGTCCCAGCGGAGCGCCCTCACACCACACACCGGCTCCATGCTGCGGGAGATCGGCGAGGCCCCCGCCACCCACGACTTGGACGGCCTGCTGCGGATGGTCACCTGGTTCTCCGCGCAGGCCGGCACGGCTCGCGGCGCCTATGCGCTCGCCTTCGAGAAGGGGCGCTCGCGCTCCCCTGCGCTGTCGGCGGTGGCGCGGGTCCAGGCGTGCGCGAAGCTGCTCCTCGCCGACGACCCCGCGGCCCCCGAGGCCACCCGGAACCTGGGGCTGCCCACTCCAGGCCGCTACGCCGTCACCGTGCTCCGCTTCCCGGCGTCAGGCACCCTGCCGGACAGCGGGGCGCGTGGCGCGCTGCTCGAACCGTTCCTCCTGAGCCATCGGGTGCCCATGATCTGGCGGCGGCCGGAGGAGTTCGTCGCGCTGGTCCCGGCCGACGACACCGACCCGGCCGCGGTGGACCGCCGCGTGCTCGCGCTCGCCCGGGACTTCGCGGCGGCCGTCGGACTGCCGTGCGCGGTCGGCACGGCCACCGGGGCGGTCTCCGCGCTGGCCGAGACCGCGCGGACGGCCCGGCTGGTCAGCAGGGCCGCGCCCGTCGCCGGTTCCCCCGACCGGGCCTGCACGGCCGCCGACGTGTTCGTCGAGATGGGACTGGTGCAGCTGCCCCAGCTCGACGACTGGTTACGCGACCTCACCGGGCGTCTGGCGGAGGGGCCCGATCTCGTGGCGACGCTGGACGCCTACTATCGCGCCGACATGAACCGGCTGCGGGCTTCTGCCGTGCTGCACGTCCATCCGCGCACCCTGGACTATCGGCTGCGCCGGGTGCGGGCTCTGACCGGTGTGGACCCCGGTTCCACCAGGGGTGTGCGTCTTCTCAGCAGCGCTGTGGCGCGGGTGCGGGCTGGGGCTTGGGGCTGAGTTTGGCGCGGGGCGCGGAGCGCGTGCGCGGGGCATGCGTGGTGCGGCGCGGCGCGGCGCGTGCGTGGCGCCGGGCATGCGTGGCGCCGGGCGTGCGCCGGGCATGGCGGAGGCGGCGGCCCGGGGATCGGGGTCGCCGCCTTCGCGTACGGGGGTTTTGCCTTGCCGGGCGGGCCGGTGTCGGCCCCGCGCCCCGCTGGGAGGCCGGTGGTGTGGCTGCGGGTGCGTCGTGGCTGGTCGCGCAGTTCCCCGCGCCCCTGACGGGGCGCCCGTGTCGGGCCGGGACCCATGATGGGCCGGGACCCTGATGGGGCCGCGCGACTCTGACGGGCTGCGGCCCTGACGGGTCGGGGCGCTGACGGGCTGCGGCCCTGACGGGTCGGGGCGCTGACGGGCTGCGGCCCTGACGGGTCGGGACGCTGACGGGCCGCGGCCTTGACGGGTCGGGGCGCTGTCGGGGCGGGATCTAGTGGGTTGGGCTCAGTACCAGCCGTTGGCCTGCCAGAAGTTCCATGCGCCCACCGGGCTGCCGTAGCGGTCGTTCATGTAGTCGAGGCCCCACTTGATCTGGGTCTTCGCGCTCGTCTTCCAGTCGGAGCCCGCGGAGGACATCTTCGAGGCGGGCAGGGCCTGGACCAGGCCGTAGGCGCCGGAGGAGGAGTTCGTGGCGTCGACGTCCCAGCCGCTCTCGTGCTCGACGATCTTCGAGAACGCCTTGTACTGGGCGTCGTCGTGGATCATCTTCTGCGCGATCGTCTTGGCCGACGCGGAGGAGGCCACCGTGGGGGTCGCGGCCTGGGCGGGGCCCGCCGCGACGACCATGCCGGCGGTGGCGGCCGCCACGGCGGCGCCGGTGAGGGCCTTCTTCGGGGTGGCGATGAGACGAATACGGGTGGAGAAGGACACGGAGAACCTTTTCTTCGGGGACGGGACGGTCGCTCGTACGCCCTGACGTCCAGCCCTGGCATGCGGCGGCGCCGAGGCCCTGAGGGGCACGTCGGCGCCTTGCGACTCCACCAATGAACCAGGCCGGAAGCCTGTCCGCAATGACCCCTTTTGCTAGTTGTGGTCGTACCCGTCGCGAAAGGTCCCTCTGTGATGTGGCTCTCAATCCGCAGGTCAGAGGCGGTTGGACCGTGGGCATGACAAGAGTCGCGGTCTACGGTCGCCCGTAGTGGAGGACCAAGGTCCTGTGGGCCGCCTCACGAGCTGAGCACGGTCCGCGTGACAGCATGTAGTTGCTGTTTCTACAGAGTGCGGCCGGGTGGTGTGACCGGCGCCGCACCATCGTGCTCGCCGGCGTTGGTGCCATCATGGTCACCGTCGCGGTCACTGTCTGGGGCCGCGAACGTGACCGGCGTCTCGAAGGCCGCCCTGCGCGTGGCCCGGCGGAGCGCCTTGAGGACCGTCGCGCCGAGAGTGAGGGTCAGGACGACCGTCACCGTGGCCCGGCCCAGGTCCCAGCCGAGCGAAGTGGCCAGGCAGTACGCGACGAACCGGGCCAGATTCGTGTGCATGGCGTCGTGCGCGTCGAAGGCCACGTTCGACGACAGCGCGTCCATGAAGGGCCAGCCCGCCAGATTCATGAAGGTGCCGTACGCGAAAGCCGCCACGAAGCCGTACGCGGCCAGCATCGCCAGCTCGCCCCGGCCCCGCAGCCGGTCCGGGCCCGGAAGCAGCCCCGCGCCCATGGTGAACCAGCCCATGGACAGCATCTGGAACGGCATCCACGGCCCGACCCCGCCCGTGAGCAGCGCGGACGCGAACATCGTGACCGACCCGAGGACGAAGCCGAACCCCGGCCCCAGTACCCGTCCGCTCAGCACCATCAGGAAGAACATCGGCTCGATGCCCGCCGTACCGGCTCCGATCGGGCGCAGCGCGGCCCCGGTCGCGGCCAGCACCCCGAGCATGGCCACGGCCTTGGGGCCGAGACCCGACTCGGAGATCGTCGCCGCGACGACCCCGACCAGCAGCACGAGCAGCCCCGCGAACAGCCAGGGCGCGTCCTTCGAGTGGGCGCCCACCTGCGAGGACGGCCCGCTGAAGAAGGGCCAAGTCAGCGCTGCCAGCCCGACGGCACCGACCAGGGCGAGGGCGGCGACGGAACGCGGGCCCAGCCGGATGGGTCGGGCCTGGGCCTGGGGCCGGGTCCGGGGCCGAGGCTGGGCTTGGGGGCGGATGTTCATGAGCGTGCGCCCCCTGCCGCCGGCCCTGACGCGTTCAGCGCCTCGCGCACCTGGGAGACCGTGAGCCACTTCTGCGGGGAGAGGATCTTGGTGACCTGCGGGGCGAAGGACGGGGAGGCGACGACGACCTCCGCCGTCGGGCCGTCGGCGACGGGTTCGCCGTCCGCGAGGATGACGACCCGGTGCGAGAGCTCGGCGGCCAGCTCCACGTCGTGGGTGGCGAGGACGATGGCGTGGCCCTCGGCCGCGAGCGCCCGCAGCAGCGTGACCAGACGGGACTTGGCCGCGTAGTCGAGGCCGCGGGTCGGCTCGTCGAGGAGGATCAGGGGCGGCCGGGCCGTCAGTACGACCGCCAGGGCCAGCGTGAGCCGCTGCCCCTCCGACAGGTCGCGCGGATGCGTGTCGTCCGCGATGCCCGGAAGCAGTTCGGACACCAGGGCCCGGCAGGTGCCCGCGCCGGCCCCGGCGTCCGAGTCCGCCGCCGCGCACTCCCCGGCCACGGTGTCCGCGTACAGCAGGTCCCGGGGCTCCTGCGGTACGAGGCCGACGTGGCGGATGAGGTCACCGGGCGCCGTGCGATGGGGCTGGAGCCCGCCGACGCGGACCGAACCCGCCGACGGGGGAACGAGACCGACGAGGGCGGAGAGCAGAGTCGACTTGCCTGCGCCGTTGCGGCCCATCAGTGCGACGGTCTCGCCGGGGGCGACGGACAGGGTGACGTCGTGGAGCACCTCGGTGCGCCCACGGCGGACGGCGAGGCCGGTGACCACGGCCGGGTGGGCGGTGGTCACCGGTGTCCCGGGCGGGCGTCTGCGGAAGAGCCGGGGGCGGCGGGCGGGGGCCGTGGCACCCACCGGGGGCGCGGGTACGGGGCCGGGGGCGCCCGGTCCCTCGTACGGGAGTGCCCGCAGGCGGTTCCGCAGGTCTCCCGCTCTCCGGCGGGCGTCCCGGACCGTGAGGGGCAGGGGGGTCCATCCGTCGAGCCGGCCCAGGGCCACCACGGGTGGGTACACCGGCGACACGGCCATGACCTCGGCCGGTGTGCCCAGCAGCAAGGGGGCGCCGGGGGAGGTCAGGAGGGCGACCCGGTCGGCGTACTGCACGACGCGTTCCAGGCGGTGTTCGGCCATCAGGACCGTCGTGCCGAGGTCGTGGACGAGACGCTGGAGGACCGCGAGGACCTCTTCCGCGGCGGCCGGGTCGAGGGCCGAGGTCGGTTCGTCGAGGACCAGGACCTCGGGGTGCGGGGTGAGGACCGAGCCGATCGCGACCCGCTGCTGCTGTCCGCCGGAGAGCGTGGAGATGGGGCGGTCGCGCAGGTCTGCGAGGCCCAGCAGGTCCAGGGTCTCCTCGACGCGGCGGCGCATCACGTCCGGCGCGAGGCCCAACGACTCCATGCCGTAGGCGAGTTCGTCCTCGACCGTGTCGGTGACGAAGTGCGAGAGCGGGTCCTGCCCCACCGTGCCGACCACGTCGGCGAGTTCACGGGGTCTGTGCGTGCGCGTGTCACGGCCCGCGACCGTCACGCGCCCGCGCAGGGTGCCGCCCGTGAAGTGCGGGACCAGTCCGCTCACGGCACCGAGCAGCGTCGACTTGCCGACCCCGGAGGGGCCGACCAGCAACACCAACTCACCCTCGGGAACCGTTAGTTCGATGTCGCGGACGGTGGGCTCCGGCGCTCCGTCGTACGTCACGGAGACATCCTCGAAGCGGATCATGAGGGCTCCTTGACGGTGGTACGGATGTCCGAGAGGGCGGGGGCGGGCGCAGGGGCGGGGGCGACGAAGGCGGGGAGGAGGCCGAGGAGGATCGCCGCCGCGGGCCACAGCGGAAGCGTCGGCGCGATGAGGGGGACGACACCGGGGTGCAGGGCCGCGTAGGCGTACGCGTCGGTCGAGGCGTACAGGACGATGAGCGCGGCGACGGCGGCCCCGGACCCGGCGACCAGCCACGCGCGTACGCCCCAGGAGTCCGGCCGGTAGCGGGTGCGCAGCGAGCGGCGACCGCCCAGCCACAGGCCGCCCAGGGAGGCGGCGAGTCCGGTGAGCAGCACGGGCAGACCGTAGGTGCCGCCCTCCGCGGTGAGCAGGCCGTACGTGCCCGCGCAGACCCCGACCAGGCCGCCGAGCGTGAGGGCGGCGGTGGTGCGGCGTACACCCGCGGGGACCTCGGCGGAACGGCCGTACCCGCGCGCGTCCATCGCCGCCGCGAGCGCCACCGAACGCTCCAACGCGCCCTCCAGGACCGGCAGTCCGACCTGGAGCAGCCCGCGCAGACCGTGGTCGGGACGGCCGCGCAGCCGCCGGGCCGCGCGCAGCCGCTGGACGTCGGCGATCAGGTTCGGGGCGAAGGTGAGGGCGACCACGACGGCGACCCCCGCCTCGTACAGGGCGCCCGGGAGCGATTTGAGGAGGCGGGCAGGGTTCGCGAGGGCGTTCGCGGCGCCCACGCAGATGAGGAGCGTGGCGAGTTTCAGGCCGTCGTAGAGGGCGAAGACCAGGCCTTCGGCGGTGACCCGGCCACCGACGCGAATGCCCTGCGCCCAGTCGGGGAGCGGGAGTTCGGGGAGGGTGACGAGGGTGTGCGTGCCCGGAATGGGCGAGCCGAGGAGGACGGCGAAGGCCAGCCGGATGCCGAGCACGGCGAGCGCGAGCTTCACGAACGCGCCGTACGAACGGGCCCAGGGAGCCTCCGTCCGGCGCGCCGCCACCACGTAACCGGCGACGCCGACGAGGAGGGCGAGGAGGAGGGGGTTGGTGGTGCGGGACGCGGCGGTCCCGAGGCCCAGGGCCCAGATCCACCAGGCGCCGGGGTGGATGGCGTTGGTGCGGGTCGCTCGGGGGGCGCGCAGGCGCGACCAGGGCAGGGCGGTGCGCATCGCGGGGGCTCCGGGGGTCCCTGGGGTCCCTGGGGTCCCGGCCCTGTGCTCCTGGCCGGTGTTTTCGCCGTTGGTCTTGCTGTTGGTCTCGCCGCTGATCTCGCAGTTGATCGCGCCGTTGGTCTCACTGGTGGTCATCGTCCGTGCCCCGTCGTCAGCCGCGGCGACGGCGGGCCTGCCAGGTCGCTGCCGCGCCCAGGACGGCCACGGCGGCGATTCCGGTCAGCAGGCCCACCGAGGGTCCGCCGTCTCCGTCTCCGTCCCCGTTTCCGCTTCCGTCCCCGTTTCCGGGTTCGCTCGCCGCGCGTGGCGGTGGGGAAGCCCCGGGGCTTTCGCCCGACCCCGTGTCGTCCGACACGGCCTCGCCGCAGCCCGTACGGGGGTAGCCCGCGATGGCGCACAGCAGGGCGTTCGTGTCGTAGCGCAGGGGCTTGGCGACGGCGGCGAGGGCGTCCGCGGTCGTCGCGTCCTCGTCGACGCGGGCGCAGACCGTACGCGGGCTCGGATCCGGCGGGGTCGAACCGGACGGCGCGTCCTCCGCCGTACCGAAGTCGAGGACGAGCGCGACCCGCTTGGCGCCCTCCCGCGCGGGCGTCTTCGCGCAGATCGCCGCGAAACCGCTCTCCCCGCGAGGCTTCGCCGAGTGCTTCGAGTCCTCGCTCACCGAGAAACGGAAACCCTGGACGTCCCCGTCGGCAGGGCGCGCGGTCGACGGGCCCTGGGTCGCGTACACCCACGTACCGCCGGCGGAATCGCGGTCCCAGAAGGACCAGTAGCGATAGCCGACCGCCCGGGCCTGCCCCGCCGTGCCGAGTACGGCGAGCAGGAGGCCCAAGACCAGCAGGGCGCGCAGGGCCGGGCGGTTACGGGTCACGGCTGCTGCTGCTTCCTGGTCCGGGTGCTGAGGAGGAAGCCGACGCCGATGCCGCCGACCAGGCCGACACCGACGATCCACCAGACGCTGACCCCGCCGTCGTCCTCGTTCGCGCCCTCGGAGGCCTGCTTGTCGTCCCTGTCGTCCTTGTCGCTCTTGCCGTCCTTGGCGGCGGGTTCTGCCGCCGGGCCGGTCGCGCCGAGCTGCTTCACCAGGTCGGCGCCGCCGAAGTCGCGCGGGTCCGTCCCCGTGGCGTGCGCCGCGAAGATCAGCTGCGCGTACGCGGCCGGGCCGCTCTCCGCCGCCCAGGAGCCGGAGTTCTTCTCCAGCCAGGCCAGCGGCTTGCCGGCGTCGGCCGGCCGGCCCGCCGCCGCGAGCGCGACGACCGTGTCGGCGGTGTTGCCGTAGTCGGGCTGGTCCTCGGCGCCCGCGAGGGCGGACTCCAGGTGACCGGTCTTGGCGACCGCGCCGACGAGGTACGCGGCGCCGTTGGCCGCGGCCTGCTCCGGGGTGGGGGAGTCGCCGCCCGCGCACTCGGCGGCCTTGCCGGTGTCGGTGCCGGTGCGGGAGGGCGTGGCGGACGGCCCGTCGTCCTCGGGGTCCGTCACCAGACCCTCGCCGAGTGCGCCGAGCACGCCCGCGGCCGTGGCGTCGGCGTTCGCCGCGAGCTTGCCCTTCTTGTCGGGCTGGAAGGCGAAGGCGCCGCCGTCGCTCCCGCTGTCCTTGTCGCCCTTGCCGCAGGGGAGGGCGAGGCCGAGCAGGGCGTCGTACGGTGTCCGGTCGTCCTTGGACCGCAGGTCCTCGGTGTCGGTGTCCGCGGCTTCCAGGGCCCCGATGACGACGGACGTCGAGTTGGTGTCGCTGGCGCCGCCGGGGAGATAGCCCCAGCCGCCGTCCTCGTTCTGCACGGACTTCAGCCACTTCACGGCCGCACCGGTCACCGCGTCGTCGGCGTCGAGCGCGGTCAGGGCCTGGAGTGCGGCGCCGGTGCTGTTCGTATCGGTCTGCGTCTTGGTGTCGCACTTCGTGGCCGGGTCCGCGCGGTAGGCCGCGAAGCCGCCGTTCGCGCACTGCTGGCCGGTGAGCCAGTCGACGGCCTTCGCCGCGGGCCGCACGCCCACGGTGTGCTGGGCGAGCAGCGCCAGCGACTGCCGCCAGACACCGTCGTACGTCGGGTCGGTGCTGCCGTACAGGCCCGAGGGGAGCGCGGGGGCCGACGGGGACGGGGACGCGGAGGGTGACTCGTCGGCGAGGGCGGCCGGCGCGAACGCCGTACCGATCACGGCGGTGGCGGCCAGTACCGCGGCGCTGCGGCGGACAAACATGATCGGCGGGTGCCTCTCTGTACTCAGCGGTTCGCCGACGGGGGTGCCCCTTCGGCTCTCCCGGTGCGGGAGGAGCCGGGCAGCCCGGAGCCCCGGGCGGCTCGGCTCCGTATGCCTCGACGGTGCCGGTCACCGGGGGTCCCGGTGACGCGAGCCGGTCACGTTCGGTACGGGGCAATCCGGCTTGCCGCCCGCGGCGGACGGGGCGGCACACGGCTGCGGGTCAGCGCCGGATTTGCACCGGCTTCCCCCCGTACGAGTGTGATGACGACCTGCTCACTGTACCGGCCCGTAGGAACGCGGGTGCGTGCCGGCGGGGTGGTTCGGGAGTGGCTTGGCTGCGGGCCGGTGGGGGCTGGCCGCGCAGTTCCCCGCGCCCCTGGGAGGCGGGCTGCGCCCTGGCCTGATCCCCTTGGCTGCGGGCCGGTGGGGGCTTGTCGCGCAGTTCCCCGCGCTCCTGGGAGGTTGGGGTGGGGGTTGGATGGATCGGGGCGTAGCCCCGGCTTGTAGGGGCGCGGGGAACTGCGCGGCCAGCCCCCACCGGCCCGCACCCGGGACGCACCCCCCTGCCCCCCTAACCCCCTAGCCCCCCACCCGCGCCGGCAAGGCGGACGCGTGGGTGGGTTGGCAGAGGATCAGGGTCAGGTCGTCGGTCGGGGGGTGGGTCGTGTGGGTGAGGAGGCGGGCGTACAGGGTGTTCAGAGCCTCGTCGGGGAGGGGCTCCCGTAGGGCGTGGGTCGCTTCCGTGAGGAAGGGGAAGAGCGTGCCGTCGGGGGCGCGTGCCTCCGTCAGGCCGTCGGTGTAGAGGAGGAGGCGGTCGCCCGGCTGAAGGCGTACGCGGTACTGGAGGGGGTCGGGGCTCAGCCCCAACGGGAGTGCGGTGACGGCCGGTTCGAGCAGTTCCACCCGCTGGCCGGAGCGCAGCGGCGCGGGATGGCCGCAGTTGACCAGCCGTACCTCGCCCGGGGCGAACTCCGCGAGGAGCGCGGTGACGAAGTCCTCCGGGCCCAGGTCCGGCGCGAGGCGTTCGTCCAGGCCGGTGGCGAGGGACGGCAGGTCGGGGACGGTGTGGGCGAGTTCGCGGAAGGCGGCCACCGTCTCGGCGGTCAGCCGGATGGCCTCCAGGCCGTGTCCGCGTACGTCACCGACGAGGACCCGCAGACCGAAGGAGGTCACGGCGACGTCGTACAGGTCTCCGCCGAGCGCCGACTCGCGCACGGCGCAGTGGTAGCGCGTGGAGACGTGCGTGCCGGCGAGGTCGCGGGAGAGTGGCCGCACGATGGCCTCCTGGGTGATCCGCGCGACCTCGCGCACCTCGGCGAGCTGTGCGAGGAGCCGGTCCCGCTGCCGGACGGCGTGCACGGTGAGCCCGCAGCCGAGCAGCAGTTGCGTGAAGGTGACGGCGGGCGGGACCTGGTCCAGCAGGAGCGCCGGGGCGGCGATGAGCACGCAGATCGCCGAGGGAGCGAGGAGCCGCCCCTGCGAGAGCTTGCGGAGGTCTCCGGACGAGCCGCACCGGGGAGGCCGGCCCCGGTCGCGTAAGCCCCGATCGCGTAAGCCCGGGTCGCGTAAGCGTCGCCACCGGCCGCGTCGCGTCTCCTTGCTGTCGCGGGTCATCCGCTCGCTCCGCTCTCTCCCCGCCCCGCTCGACGGCCTTCGCGACGGCCTTCGCGCGACGGTCTCCGAATATCCCCTTCCGCTCCCGCCCGGACAGGGTGTTGATCGGATCTCGACGCAATGTGCTCGGAAGCGACGGCGTGGGACCGACTTCGTCCGCGGCTCGGGGGAGCGGTTCGAAGTGGCGCGCCGGCCGCGTCAGACTGGCCGGGTTGCGCGATCCCGCGGGGCTCGCTCGTATGCCGTGCAGGGGACCGTGCGGGGAGGGGCGTTGCCGTGCCGGAGAACACGACGGCCGAGGGACGGTCGGGGAACCTGCCACCGGAGACCCGGAGCTTCGTCGGCAGACGACGGGAACTGGCCCGGCTCGACGAGCTGCTGGATCCGGCGCGTGCGGGGCAGGGGCGTCTGGTGACGCTCGTCGGGACCGGTGGCGTCGGCAAGACCCGGCTGGCCCTGAACGCCGCCCGCCGCGCCTCGCCCCGGTACCCGGACGGCGTCTGGTTCGTCGAACTGTCGCCGCTGCGCGCCCAGGGCCTGGTGGGCTTCGCCGTCGTGGAGGCGCTGCGGCTCGCCGACCGGTCGACGTCCCCAGTGACCGAGGTGCTCGCCGACTGGCTCGCGGACAAGAAGGCGCTGATCGTCCTCGACTCCTGCGAACACGTGCTCCCCGACTGCGCGGACCTCGTCCGCGCCCTGCTGCCCGCCGCGCCCGGCCTGCGGTTCCTGGCCACCGGCCGGGAGCACCTCGGCCATCCGTCGGAAGTCCGCGTACAGATCGACCCGCTGCCGGTCGGCGACGAGGACGGGGCCGCCGGCCCGGGAGGGCTTCCGGGTGACGCGCTCGACCTGTTCGCCCAGCGGGCCGCCGAGGCGTACGCCGGCTTCGTGCTCGACGAGGACTCGGCCGGCCCGGCCGCGGCCGTCTGCCGCCGGCTGGACGGCATCCCGCTGGCCATCGAACTGGCCGCCGCCCGCCTCGGCGAACTCTCCCTCGGCGAACTCGACGAACGGCTCGGCGAGCGGCTGCCGTCCCCGCTCGACCTCCTCGCCACCGGGACCGAGGAGGGGCCACTGCGCCACCGCACCCTGCGCACGGCCATCGGCTGGAGCCATGAACTGTGCGCCCCCGTCGAGCGGTTGCTGTGGGCGAGGCTCTCCGTGTTCACCGGCGGCTTCGACCTGGCCGCCGCCGAGGACGTCTGCTCCGGCGGCCCCCTGCCCGCCGGACGGATCGCGGCCCTGCTGGAACGGCTGGTCGAGCAGTCGATCGTGCTGCGCCACCGCACGGACGAGCGGCGCTTCCAACTCCTGGACAGTGTCCGGGACTTCGGCGGCGACTGGCTGCGCGCCCTCGGCGAGGAGCGCACCCTGCGGCTGCGTCACCTCGACCACTACCGCAGCCTCGCGCGCACCGGCTGCACGCAGTGGAACACCGGCCGTCAACTGCTGTGGTGCGAGCGCGTGATCGCCGAACACGACAATCTCCGTACCGCCATGGACTGCGCGCTGGCCGAGCGCGACGGCCCCACCGCCCTGCGCACGGCGGCCGACATCGGCTTCCTGTGGCGTCACTGCGGCTATCTGCGGGACGCGCAGCACTGTCTCGACCAGGTGCTCACCGCCGATCCGGCGCCCGGCCCCGACCTCGTACGGGCCCTGTGGGCGAGGGCCGCGGTCGCCCTCCTCCAGGGCGACCTGGACAGCGCCGAACGCTGGGCGGCGGTGTGCTCGGCGGCGGCCGTGGAACAGGGCGACCCGGTGGCCGTCGTCGGCGCCGCGTACGTCACCGGCGGGCAGCTGCTCCTGCGCGGACGGCTCGGCGAGGCGCTGGTGGTGCTCTCCGCGGCCGATCTGCTGCCGGTCCGCGACGACTGGCTGGGCTCCGCCCAGCTCCAGGTGCGGCTCGCCCTCTCGATGACCCACCTGCTGCGCGGGGACCTGCCGGGCGCCAGGGCGGTCGCCGACGAGGTCCGCGCGGAGAGCGGGCGGCGCGGCGAGCGCTGGGCGGGCGCCTTCGCCGAGTGTTTCCTCGCCCAGATCGACCTGGCCGAGGGAGACCTGGCCGCGGCGGCGCGCAACGCCCGTACGGCCGTCGTGGCGCACTCCCTGCTGAACAGCACGCTCGGGGTCGCCCACACCCTCGACATCCTGGCCTCGGCGGTGGTGGCGACCGGTGACGGGTGGCGCGCGGCCCGGCTGCTCGCGATCGGCCAGCGCATCTGGGAACGTCTCGGCAGTGCCCAGATGCAGTCACCGGACCTGATGTCCGCCCGCCGCGCCTGTGAAAACCTGGTCCAGGAGAAGATCGGCACCGAGGCCTACACGCGGGCGTACGCGGAAGGGCTGGCCATGTCGTACGCGAGGGGTGTCGCGTACGCGGCGGAGGACCTGCACGGTGTCTGATGTTGCGTCACACGACGGTGTACGTCACCGGATCGCTGCCCGGCACCTGCTCCGCGCGGCCCAGTTTCACCAGGCGGCGCAGATGGGCCTCCGCCTCCGAGACGGCGATGTTCCTGGAGCCGTACGGGATGTCGGCCCAGGGGCGGTTCCACTCCATCCGCCGGGCGACCTGCCACACGGTCAGCGGGGTGGAGAGAAGGGTGAGGAGGCCGGTGAGGCGTTCCTCGTGGTGGTCCAGCAACTCCCGTACACGGGACGGGGCGTCGGTGAAGGCGTGCAGATGGGCGGGCAGCACCTCGGCCGGTTCCAGGCTGCCGATCCGCTCCAGCGAGTCGAGGTAGTCGCCGAGCGGATCGGGCTCGCTGTCGTCGTCCGGGTCCTCGTACAGCCCGATGTGCGGGGTGATCCTCGGCAGGAGGTGGTCCCCGGAGAACAGCCGTCCATTGCCCGGCAGTTGGGCCGGATGCCTCTCCTCCAGGTGGAGGCAGACATGGCCGGGCGTGTGGCCCGGGGTCCAGACCGCGCGCAGCCGCCGGCCGGCGAGGTCCAGGAGTTCCCCGGGGACGATCTCCCGGTCGGGAAGCGCGGGGGTCAGGCCGGGGAGCCGTGAACGGGCGGTGCGCAGCGGTGCCACGTGCTCCTCGGGCGCGCCCGCGGCGGTCAGCTTGTCCGCCATGTACGTGAACCAGCGGCCGGGTCTGGTCTCGCGGGTCCGCCGCACGATGGCGATGTCGGCGGCGTGCATGGCCACCCAGGCGTCCGACGCCTCGCGCACCTTGGCGGACAGCCCGTGGTGGTCCGGGTGGTGGTGGGTGATCACCACGCCGTGGATCTCCGCGACAGCCGTTCCGCAGGCTGTCAGCCCCTCGGTGAGCGCGTCCCAGGAGGCCGGATCGTCCCAGCCCGTGTCGATCAGCACCGGTCCGCGGTCGGTGTCCACGACGTACACGAGGGTGTTCCCGAGGGGGTTGTCCGGGATGGGTACCTCGATGGACCGTACGCCCCCGCCGTGATCGGTCACCTGTGGCATGGGCTCCCCTGTCGACGACTCCCGACTCCCGGCCACTATAACTAGAACCGGTTCCAATGGGAGTGCTGTGCGCTCCGTGGACTCCTCCAAGTGGAACTGGTATCAGTTTCAGAGTCTGATGCACCGTCAGGAGTAGTCCCCGTTCCTTTCGTTGTCCTCGTTGTCCTCGTTGTCTTCGTCGTCCTCGGAGAGGCAGTCGGTCATGACCGAACTCGTGGAACACGCACAGCTGTTCATCGGCGGCGAGCTGACCGCCCCCAGCGGCCGGGACGTCATCGAGGTGGTCTCCCCGCACACCGAGGAGGTCATCGGCCGGGTGCCGCACGCCGCGCGGGAGGACGTCGACCGGGCCGTCGCCGCGGCGCGCACCGCCTTCGACGAGGGGCCCTGGCCGCGGATGTCCCTCGACGAGCGCATCGAGGTGGTCACCCGCATCAAGGACGCGATCGCCGTACGCCACGAGGAGATCGCCCGGGTCATCTCCTCCGAGAACGGCTCCCCCTACTCCTGGAGCGTCCTCGCGCAGGCGCTCGGCGCGATGATGGTGTGGGACGCGGCGATCACGGTCGCGCGGGACTTCACGTACGAGGAGACGCGCGACGGAGTGCTCGGGAAGATCCTCGTGCGGCGTGAGCCGGTCGGGGTCGTCGCCGCCGTCGTCCCGTGGAACGTGCCGCAGTTCGTGGCCGCGGCCAAACTCGCTCCCGCGCTGCTGACCGGCTGCACGGTCGTCCTCAAGCCGTCGCCCGAGTCGCCGCTGGACGCGTACATACTCGGCGAGATCGCCAAGGAAGCCGGGCTGCCGGACGGCGTCCTGTCGATCCTGCCCGCCGACCGCGAGGTGAGCGAGTACCTCGTCGGGCACCCCGGGATCGACAAGGTCTCCTTCACGGGGTCGGTCGGGGCGGGCCGGCGCGTCATGGAGGTCGCCTCGCGCAACCTCACCCGCGTCACCCTGGAACTGGGGGGCAAGTCGGCGGCCGTGGTCCTGCCGGACGCGGACATCGCGACCTCCGTGCCGGGCATCGTCTCGGCGGCCTGGATGAACAACGGCCAGGCGTGCGTCGCCCAGACCCGCATCCTGCTGCCGCGCTCCCGCTACGACGAGTTCGCCGAGGCGTTCGCGGCGGCGGCGAACGCGCTCGTGGTCGGCGACCCGCTGGATCCCGCGACCCAGGTCGGCCCGCTGGTCGCGAGGCGGCAGCAGCAGCGCAACCTCGACTACATCCGCATCGGCCAGGAGGAGGGCGCCAAGATCCTCACCGGCGGTGGCCGGCCGGCCGGTCTCGACCGCGGCTGGTACGTCGAGCCGACGCTCTTCGGCGACGTCGACAACTCCATGCGGATCGCCCGCGAGGAGATCTTCGGGCCGGTGATCTGCCTCCTCCCGTACGGGGACGAGGCGGAGGCCGTGAAGATCGCCAACGACTCCGACTACGGGCTGAGCGGGAGTGTGTGGACGGGGGATGTGGAGCGCGGGATCGATGTGGCGCGGCGGGTGCGGACCGGCACGTACTCCGTGAACACCTTCAGCCTCGACATGCTCGGGCCGTTCGGCGGCTACAAGAACTCCGGGCTGGGGCGGGAGTTCGGGCCCGAGGGGTACGGGGAGTACCTGGAGCACAAGATGATCCATCTGCCGGCCGGGTGGGAGGCCTGAGGATGGGGGACCGGTGGCATGTGGAGGTCGACCGGTCGCTGTGCATCGGGTCGGCCCAGTGCACGCACCTCGCCGCCGCCGCCTTTCGTCTCGACTCCGCGATGCAGTCGCATCCCGTGGAGGCCGAGACGGACGCGAACGAGGAGATTCTGGAGGCGGCGGAAGGGTGCCCGGTGGAGGCGATCATGATTGCGCTGCTGGGGAGCGGAGAGGTGGTTTTTCCCCCGGAGGAGTGAGGTCCCGTCGGGGCGGGCGTTGCGTGTCGGCCGCCGGCCGGTGGGGGCGGACCCAAAAGATTGCGCAGTTCCCCGCGCCCCTGGGGGGTGGGGGGCGAGGTGGGTTGTCGGGTGCGGGTGCGTCGTGGTTGCTCGCGCCGTTCCCCGCGCCCCTTGAGGGCGCCGGTGGTGCGGGTGCTGGTGGGCGCGAGCGGTCACGGCGTACTCGCGCCCCGTCAGGCGCGCGGGGAACCGCGCGACCAGCCCCCACCGGCCCGCACCCGGCAACGCGCCATGGGCGCAGCCCCGCAGTGTCAGTCCTGTGGGGATGTCAGGTCGATGAGGCGGCAGACCGTTTCTATGTCGATCTTCACCTGGGCGATCGACGCCCGGCCGGAGAGCCAGGTGATCAAAGCCGAGTGCCAGGTGTGCTCGATCACCCGGACCGCGGAGAGCTGGGCCGGGGTCGGGTCGTCGAGGCCCATCGCGTCGAGGATGATCACCGTCGTCTGGCGGGAGACCTGGTCGACCTCCGGACTGACACTGCGGTCCGCGAACGTGAGCGCGCGGACCATCGCGTCGGCCAGATGCGGCTCGCGCTGGAGGGCACGGAAGGCGCGCATCAACGTCTCCGACACCCGCTCCGCCGCCGTGTCCCCCGACGGCGGCTTCTTGCGGAGCGTGCCGTGCATATGGGCCAGCTGGTCCTGCATGGTCGCGACCAGCAGATGCACCTTCGACGGGAAGTAGCGGTAGAGCGTACCCAGGGCCACCTGGGACGACTCCGCGACCTCCCGCATCTGTACCGCGTCGAAACCGCCCCGGCTCGCCAGCTGCGCGCTCGCGTGCAGGATCCGCCGCCGACGCGCCTCCTGGCGCTCGGTGAGCGGGGGATTGACCGGCTGCGCGGCCCGTACGGGCGGCTGCGCGGCCTTCGCCGCAGTCTTGGCTTCCGCAGGCATGGATCCCGTTCCGTGACGTTCGTACAACAGAGGGCGGTGGGGCGGGCGGGGGCGGGTCGGGTGACAGCAGAGTAGAGGTCCCGCCGTGGCGTGAATCACCCGATCCACCGCTCACAGGAGAGCTACCTGCCGGTAGATTCAATGCTCCCTGAACGATCAAGTCTGAAACTTGTTCTAGATTACCGTCCCGAAGTAATCTCGCGGGAAAGTGCTGGAAGAAGGGGGCCGAGAGTGACCCATGAGGCCATGGAGGCAGGCCTCCACGAGGGCTCGGCCGCCGACGCCGACCGACCGCTGCGCATCGCGCTCCTCACCTATAAAGGGAACCCGTTCTGCGGCGGCCAGGGTGTCTACGTACGTCACCTCTCGCGCGAGCTCGCCCGGCTGGGCCACCACGTCGAGGTGATCGGCTCGCAGCCCTACCCCGTGCTGGACGAGGGCGAGGGCCTGGACGGGCTCTCCCTCACCGAGCTGCCGAGCCTCGACCTGTACCGCTCGCCCGACCCCTTCCGCACCCCGAAGCGCGACGAGTTCCGCGACTGGATCGACGCGGTCGAGGTCGGCACGATGTGGACCGGGGGCTTCCCCGAGCCGCTGACGTTCTCGCTGCGCGCCCGCCGCCATCTGCGCGCCCGGCGCGGCGACTTCGACGTCGTGCACGACAACCAGACGCTGGGGTACGGGCTGCTGGGGGACGTGGGCGCGCCGCTGGTCACCACCATCCACCACCCCATCACCGTGGACCGGCAGTTGGAGCTGGACGCCGCCGGGAGCCGCCGCAAGCGGGCGTCCGTGCGCCGCTGGTACGCGTTCACGCGGATGCAGAAGCGGGTCGCGCGCCGACTGCGGTCCGTGCTCACCGTCTCCGGCACGTCCCGCCAGGAGATCGTCGACCACCTCGGCGTACGCGACGAGCGGATCCACGTCGTCCACATCGGCGCCGACACCGACCTCTTCTCGCCCGATCCGTCCGTGCCGAAGGTTCCCGGCCGGATCGTCACGACCTCCAGCGCCGACGTCCCCCTCAAGGGGCTCGTCTTCCTCGTCGAGGCGCTCGCCAAGGTCCGTACCGAGCACCCCGCCGCCCACCTCGTCGTCGTCGGCAGGCGCGCCGAGGACGGGCCGGTCGCCCAGCTCATCGAGCGGTACGGGCTCGAAGACGCCGTCCAGTTCGTGAAGGGCATCTCGGACGCGGAACTCGTCGACCTCGTACGGTCCGCCGAGGTCGCCTGTGTGCCGTCCCTGTACGAGGGTTTCTCGCTGCCCGCCGCCGAGGCGATGGCCACCGGTACGCCCCTGGTGGCCACCACCGGCGGAGCCATCCCCGAGGTCGCGGGGCCCGACGGCGAGACGTGCCTGGCCGTTCCGCCCGGCGACGCGGGCGCGCTGGCCGCTGGGCTGAGCAGGATGTTGGGCGACCCGGGCCTACGCGAGCGGCTCGGCGCGGCCGGGCGTGCGCGCGTACTGGAAAAGTTCACGTGGGCCCGCGCCGCGGAAGGGACGGTAGCCCGCTACCGCGAGGCGATCGCGACCACCCACCGCTCCGCGCCGGGAACGCACAGCCGCTCCGCGACAGGAACGGACAGCCGCTCCGCGGCAGGCCCAGACCGCTCCGCGGTCCAGACTCCCGGCCGCTCCGCGGCCCGACCGGCGGCGGAGCAGGCCCCCGCCGCGGGCCCGTCGGCGGCAACCGAAGGCAGCCGCTCCGCGGCCCAGCAGGAGGGGGAGCAGGCCCTCGCCGTCACCCCCGTGGACACCCCTCACCGTGAAAGCAGGACCACGTGCTGACCGTCGACTTCTCCCGGTTTCCGCTTGCCCCGGGGGACCGTGTGCTGGATCTCGGGTGCGGGGCCGGACGCCACGCCTTCGAGTGCTACCGGCGCGGCGCGCAGGTCGTCGCGCTGGACCAGAACGGCGAGGAGATCCGCGAGGTCGCCAAGTGGTTCGCCGCGATGAAGGAGGCGGGCGAGGCACCGGAGGGCGCCACCGCCACCGCGATGGAGGGCGACGCGCTGCGGCTGCCCTTCCCCGACGAGTCGTTCGACGTCGTCATCATCTCCGAGGTGATGGAGCACATCCCGGACGACAAGGGCGTACTCGCCGAGATGGTCCGCGTGCTCAGGCCCGGCGGGCGCATAGCGATCACCGTGCCGCGCTACGGGCCCGAGAAGGTCTGCTGGTCGCTCTCGGACGCGTACCACGAGGTCGAGGGCGGCCACATCCGCATCTACAAGGCGGACGAACTGCTCGGCAAGATCCGTGAGGCGGGCCTGCGGCCGTACGGCACGCACCACGCCCACGCCCTGCACAGCCCCTACTGGTGGCTCAAGTGCGCGTTCGGCGTGGACAACGACAAGGCGCTGCCGGTCCGGGCGTACCACAAGCTCCTCGTCTGGGACATCATGAAGAAGCCCCTCGCGACCCGGGTCGCCGAGCAGGCGCTCAACCCGCTGATCGGCAAGAGCTTCGTGGCGTACGCGACCAAGCCGCACCTGCCCGCGGCCACCCTCACGGACGCTTCGTGACGACTCCGCGCACCGAACACCTCGTCCTGACCGGGGTGCTCACCGCGGAAGAGGCCGCGCAGACCGTCCGGGGCATCCTGGCCGTACAGCGCCCGGACGGCGCCATCCCGTGGTTCCGCGGCCACCACCTCGACCCGTGGGACCACACCGAGGCCGCCATGGCCCTGGACGCGGCGGGCGAGCACGAGGCCGCCGCCCGCGCGTACGAGTGGCTGGCCCGCCACCAGAACGAGGACGGCTCCTGGTACGCGGCCTACGCCGACGGGGACGCCGCCGAGGTCACCGACCGCGGACGCGAGACCAACTTCTGCGCGTACATCGCCGTCGGCGTGTGGCACCACTACCTGGCGACCGGCGACGACACCTTCCTGGACCGGATGTGGCCTTCGGTGTTCGCGGCGGTCGAGTTCGTCCTCGAACTCCAGCGGCCCGGCGGACAGATCGGCTGGAAGCGCGAGGACGACGGCCGGGCCGTCGAGGACGCGCTGCTGACCGGGAGTTCGTCCGTCCACCACGCGCTGCGCTGCGCGCTCGCCATCGCGGAGGAGCGCGAAGAGCCGCAGCCCGACTGGGAGTTGGCGGTGGGCGCGCTGCGCCACGCGATCCGCCGGCACCCCGAGCGGTTCCTCGACAAGGACCGCTACTCGATGGACTGGTACTACCCCGTGCTGGGCGGCGCGCTCACCGGTGCCGAGGCAAAGGAGCGCATCGAGCGGGACTGGGACCGGTTCGTGGTCCCGGATCTCGGCGTGCGCTGCGTGGTGCCCAACCCGTGGGTGACGGGCGGCGAATCGGCCGAACTCGCCCTGGCCCTGTGGGTCGTGGGCGAGTCCGACCGCGCACTGGAGATACTGCAGTCGATCCAGCACCTGCGTGACCCGGCGACGGGCCTGTACTGGACCGGTTATGTCTTCGACTCACGGGCGATCTGGCCGGAGGAGCTCACCTCGTGGACGGCGGGCTCCCTGCTCCTCGCCGTGGCCGCACTGGGCGGGGACGAGGCGACCTGCGCGGTCTTCGGCGGCGACCGCCTGCCGTTCGGACTGGACCCCGACTGCTGCCAGTAGGGGGTGGGGCGCGTACGCGAGCCGAGGGGGGTCGGTCGCGTACGCGAGAAGGAGGGGATCAGCTGCGTACGCGGTTGGCGATCGCGTGCCCGATGAAGAGGTACACGACGGCTGCGAGACCGTAGCCGGCGACGACCCGTGCCCACTGCTCGTCGAACGTGAACAGGTCGTGCGACCAGCCGGCGAGCCAGCGTGCGGAGTCATGGATGAACTGGACGAACGAATTGCCCTGGTTGGCGTCCAGTAGGTACATGAGGATCCAGAGGCCCAGGATGAAGGCCATGATGTCGGCAACGATGGCTATGACGCGGCCGGCTGAGTGGGAACCGTTGCGAGATCTAGGGGACATGCCGTACGGGTTGCCCTTGAATCTCGTATGAAACCTCCGGCTCTCCTCATGATGGTTCGTCAGCCCTTACCCTGAATCTCAACTGCCGTTCACCGTGAGGTGGTTCGGCGGTAAGCGCGGTCACCGACGATCCTGCCCCACAGTAGGGGGAGACGCCGGTGCCCGCGAACAGAGCCGAGAGACCCGCAAGATCCGCAGCACGGCCCGCCAGATCCGCAGCACGGCCCGCAGGACCCGCCGTGCCGCCCGCGGGACCCGCCCGGTCCGATCCGTCCACCGGCCCGCTGCGACCGGCGCGACCCGCGGAGGAACCCAGACTCGCGGTCGGCGGACCCGTCCGCAGCCGGCTGCGGCGCACGCTGGCCCTCGCACTGCCCGCCCCCGTCATCGGCCTCGTCCTGCTGCTGGCCTCCGGCCATCTGACGCTGCCGCTCGACCGGATCGTCACCATCGAGGCGAAGATGGCCTCCAAGCGGGACTTCTTCGAGAACCCCGAGGTCCGGCGCATCCTCATGAAGCACGGCTTCCGGGTGCACATCACCCGCATGGGATCCCGGGACATCGCCACCCAGGACGTCGCGGGGTACGACGTCGTCTTCCCCTCCGGACAGCCCGCCGCGGACCTCATCACCCGGCAACGCGCCAGGGCCGGCCACCCCGCCCTCACCTACCGGCCCTTCGTCAGCCCCATCGTCCTCGCCACCTACCGGGAGTACGCCGAGACGCTGGACGACGCGGACATCGCCGAACCCCAGCCGGCCGGCACCCCAGGCGGCTCCGCCGAACCGCTGTACTACACGCTCGACATGGGCAGGTTCCTGCAGCAGACGAAGCAGGGCAGGCGCTGGGACGACCTGGACATCGAGAAGCACGGCGTCCACAACGGCAACAAGATCCTCGCCCAGACCTCCGACGTGTGCGACTCCAACTCCGGCGGCACCTACCTCGGCCTCGTCTCCTTCGTATGGCACGGCAACGACGCCCCCGGCAACGACAAGGACGCCGACAGATACGCGCGGGACATCAAGGACCTGCTCATCGAACAGGGCCTGCCGGGCTCCGAGCGGGCCGAGACCTACCTGTCCGTGGACGGCAAGGGCATCGCGCCGATCTCGGTGATCTACGAGCACCAGTACCTGGCCCACCAGATCCGGTACGAGGCCGAGCACGGCAAGCCGGACGCCGGACGCGTCCTGCTCTACCCCTCGACCCGGTTCGTCACCGAACCCCAGCTCGTCGCCCTCACCGGGGACGGCGAACGGCTCGGCGAGCTGGTCACCGAGGACCCCGAACTCCAGCACAAAGCGATGGAGTTGGGGTTCCGGGTCCGGGACGCCACCAGTGGCTCGACCAGCGACCAGCTCGCGTCCTTCCTGGCGGACCGCGGTATCCAGGTGCCGGTCACCTCGGCCGACGACACCAAGGCGGTCCTGCCACGGCTGCCCCTGCTGGAACGGATGATCCAGACGGTCGGCGAGTGCCCGCCCGCGCAGTCGCCCCAGCAGGGCGCCAAGTGAGGCGCGCGGTAAGCACTCTGACGCTGCGTCTGTTCGTCGCCGTCACGCTCACCCTCGCCACGACCGTCGCCTGCTCCGGCGGCGACGACGACCCGACCACCCTGCACGTCCTGGCCGGCCCCGATCTCGCCGTACTGGAGCCGCTGCTCGACGAGTTGAGGTCCGAGACCGGGGTCGAGCTGAAGATGGACTACCGGGCCGACGCCGACACCGGAGAGGCACTGGCCGCCGCCGGAGCCGCCGCCGCCGGAAAGGCCGCCGCCGGTGCTGTCACCGGAAAGGCCGGCGGCGGTCACGAGGCCGCCTGGCTCTCCACCGACCGCTCCTTCCAACTGCGCCACAAGGACACCGCCCGGGGCCTGCTGCGCACCCCGACCATGCTCTCGCCGGTCGTGGTCGGCCTGCGCCCGGACGCGGCACGCGCCCTCCACGCCAAGTCGGGCGAGCAGCACCTCAGTTGGGCGGACCTCGCCGCCGCCGCCGCCACCGGCACCGTACGCTTCGGCATGGCCGACCCGCGGCGGACGGGAACCGGCCTCGCCGCACTCGTCGGCGTCGCCACCGCGGCGGCCGGCACCGGCGGCGCCCTGCGCGAGGAGGACGTCTCCTGCGACCGGCTGCGCGGCTTCCGCTCAGGACAGCGGATCACCGCCGCCTCCACCCGCGACCTGCTCGACGACTTCATCGACCACCCCGGCACGGCGAACGCGCTCATCACCTACGAGTCCGACCTCCTCGCCCTCAACTCCGGCGGCCGGCTGACGGAGAAGCTGGAGATCGTGCGGCCCAAGGACGGCACGGTCCTCGCCGACTTCCCGCTGCTCCTCCTCGACCCGGGCCGACGGGCCACCTACGACAAGGTCGTGCGGTGGCTCCGGCAGGACTCCGTACAGCGGAAGATCATGCGGACGGCACTGCGGCGCCCGGCGAACCCGTCGGTCGCCAGGGAGGGAGAGCTGCGGGCGCAGGTCGGCAACGCGCTCTACTTCCCCGACCGCCCCGACGTCCTGGAGCGCCTCCTCGACGACTACGGCGATCCCGCCCACCGCGTCGCCCACCAGGTCGTCTTCCTGCTCGACTTCTCCGGCTCGATGCGCGGGGAACGCATGGCGGAGCTGCGCGAGGCCTTCGCCGACCTCAGCGGCGCGGACTCCTCGGCGACGGGCGCCTTCGCCCGCTTCCACCAGGGCGAACGGCTGACCGTCGTACGGTTCGGAGGCCGCGTCCTGGAGGAACGGACCGTCACCGTCCGGGGACAGCGGGACCTGCGCACCCTCGCCGACATCGTCGCCCACGGTGGCTACGGCGACGCGACCGCCGTCTGGACCGCGCTCGACCACGGCTACCGCACGGCGTCCTCCGCGCTGACCGACGAACCCGAACGGTCCGTGTCCATCGTGCTGATGACGGACGGCGAGAACAACGCGGGCATCGCGTACGAGGAGTTCGTACGCCGTTACGAGGCGCGGTCCGCCGAGACCCGTACCGCGGTCCACACCTACCCCGTGCACTTCGGGGAGGCCGACGCCGAAGCCCTCCGGCGCGCCGCCGGGAGGACGGGCGGACGCATGGTGGACGCGGACGCGCGGGGATCGTCCCTTTCCGAGGCGTTCAAGGAGATCCGTGGCTGTCGTTGACGCGCAGTGGTGGGGTGTGTGGTGGCCGTGGATGACGGTGTGGCTCGTCACCGCGGCCGGTCTGGTGACGCTCGGGGCCGTGCTGGTGCGGCACGTGCGGGAACGCGGGCGCGGGCGCCTCGGCCGGCGCGGCGTGGGGCAGCGGTCCGCGTACAGCGTCTGCTTCTACCTGGACGAGAAGGCGGTGATGGACCTCTACCGGATCGGCAACTACAGCGCGGCGCTGGAACAGGCCGTCGAGCACCGCACCAACGTCAACACCAGCGTGGGGCTGTGGGGCCGGCTGCTGCCGTGGACGGTCAAGGCGAACCGGGACGTCACGCAGGAGAAGTTCAGCAGTTACGTGGCCAAGAGCGAGCCGATCTCGGTGATCGGGATGCTGCTGGACGCGTTCGAACGGGCCGATGTCATCGTCCACGCGGATCTGCGCACGGGGGATGTCGTTCCGAACCGCGCCCTCGCCGAAGCGCTCGGGGCCGGGGCCGGGGCCGACGGGGGTGGTGTCGCGCTCAGCGACATCGAGGAGTTCGTGTCGCTCAGAGGGCGCTTCCTGGTGGAGCCGCAGTCGGAAACCGGGGCGGCGGAGGGGATCGTGCTGCGGGCCCCCTACGGCTCCGACCCGGAGCGGCCGGCGCACGTCCGTGTCACCTGCGCGGCGGGAGGCTTGCGCAACGAACGCCTCAACGATGGCACGTTCCAGGCGCGCTGCCTCGGCAAGATGACGGGTTGGCGGGAGGACACCCGCGAGGTCACGCTGGAAGCGATAGCCATATTCCGCTGACAACAACGTCGTGACCTGCGGGTGAGTGGGGGCTGGCGGCGCAGTTCCCCGCGCCCCTAAAAGCCAAAAGACTGCGCAGTTCCCCGCGCCCCTAAAAGCGTCGTCTGCGGGTCCGCTGTGGCTGGTCGCGCCGTTCCCCGCGCCCCTAGGGGCTGGCGCCTTTGGCGGGCCCCGTTAGGGGCGCGGGGAACTGCGCGAGCAACCACGACGCACCCGCAGATGGCAGCGCACCCCCACACCCCAAGGGGCGCGGGGAACGGCGCGACCAGCCCCCACCGGGCCCGCAGGTGAAGGAACAGCCGAGCCCAGCGCAGCTGTCAGTTCAGGTCTGCCAGGACTCGGAGCGTGTGGGGGTCCGGGGACAGGAGTAGCAGGTCCGTTATCGGGCCCTTGCGCCACAGGTCCAGGCGTTCCGCGATCCGTTCGCGCGGGCCGATCAGAGAGATCTCGTCCGCGAAAGCGTCCGGCACGGCCGACACCGCCTCCTCCCGCCGCCCCGCAAGAAACAGCTCCTGCACCCGCCGAGCCTCCTCCTCGAACCCCATCCGCCCCATCAGATCCGCATGGAAGTTCCGGGCCGCATGCCCCATCCCCCCGATGTAGAAGCCGAGCATCGCCTTCACCGGCAGCAGCCCCTCGGCGACGTCGTCACACACTTTCGCCCGGACCATCGGGGCGACGAGGAACCCCTCGGGCGCCGCGCCCAGGGAAGCCTCGTACACCGCCGTCCGCATCGGCGACCAGTACAACGGCAGCCAGCCGTCCGCGATCCGTGTCGTCTGGGCGATGTTCTTCGGCCCCTCGGCCCCCAGGAGCACCGGCAGGTCGGGGCGGAGCGGGTGGGTGATGGGCTTGAGGGCTTTGCCGAGTCCGGTGCCGTCCGAGCCCCGGTACGGGTGTGTGTGGAAGCGGCCGTCCAGTTCGACGGGCCCCGCGCGCCGCAGGACCTGGCGTACGACGTCGACGTACTCCCGGGTCGCCGTCAGCGGTGACTTCGGGAACGGGCGCCCGTACCAGCCCTCGACGACCTGCGGCCCGGACAGCCCGAGGCCGAGCATCACGCGCCCGCCCGAGAGGTGGTCGAGCGTCAGCGCGTGCATCGCCGTCGTGGTGGGGGAGCGGGCCGCCATCTGGGCAACCGCCGTACCCAGCTTGATCCTTGAGGTCTGCGCGGCGATCCAGGTGAGCGGGGTGAAGGCGTCCGAGCCCCAGGACTCGGCGGTCCACACCGAGTCGTAGCCGAGCCGTTCCGCCTCCAGGGCGAGGGGCACATGGTCGGCGGAGGGGCCGCGGCCCCAGTATCCGAGGGCGAGTCCGAGCCGCATACACCACTCCTGACGGTTCGTCAGATGTCATCCGGGCCGGGCCGACTGTACGGGAACGGCCCCCCGCCCGGAAGGGCTCCGAGGAGCACCCTGGGCGGAGGGCCGTGAAGGACCGGCGGTGACGGGGTCAGCCGCGCTGGATCCCGGACGTGTCCTGCAGTACACCGCGGCGGCCGTCCTGCGTCTGGGCCACCAGGCTCGGACCGCGCTGCTCGACGGCCAAGTACCACGTACCCGGCGCCAGTTCGGCGATCGGCGTGGGCGAACCGTCCTCCGCGAACAGCGGACGGGCCACCGGCACCGCGAACCAGAACGGGGCAAAGTCCCCGGCGGGCTGCTGCGCCTGCGGAGCCTGCGCCTGATGGGGCTGGCCCGGCTGAGTGCCGAACGGCTGGCCCTGCTGCGGCTGACCGGGCTGACCGGGCTGACCGGGCTGGCCGCCGAAGGACGGGCCGGGCTGCTGGGCGCCCGGGTAGCCGTAACCACCCTGCGGCTGACCGCCGTAGGGCTGCGGGGCGGCCGGCTTCGGGGGCGGCAGGAGCGCGCCCTTGAGGGCCGGGACCAGCGGGGTGGCGATCGCCGCACCGGCGAGCACCAGAGTGGCGATGAAGCTGAGGATGAGGCCGGTACCGCTGCCGATGGCGTCACTGCCACCGTTGTTGTCGAAGCCGCCGGCCGGGTCGAAGATGTTCCCGAGGGCGCTCCACGCGGCGAACACCGTGAAGGCGACACCGAACGGGCCGAGGTCGAGACCGGCGACCTTCGGCGCCTGCGGCAGACCGCGGGCGACGACGATCAGCGCGGCGCCGATGATGCCGGCCAGGGTGACGCTCAGGAGGACCGGGCCGCTGCCCCAGGCGTTCGGGATGTCGGCGCTGTCGGGGGCCCCGTCGATCGAATAGATTTCGAGGAACGACGCGATCAACAGCAGAACCGCTGCTCCGATCACCACGCCGTCGCCCCTAGTGAGGGAGCGGATATTCACTTCAGGTCCTTCGTCAGTCGTCTCGTCATCGGTAGAGGCGTCGCTCTCGCCACGTCGCCGTCAGGTCGTGGTGTGAAGCGCAGGGGTGGCCCCTTATCGTAGGGACGACACTATCGCCCGCCCTACACGGGTGTCCGCCCGGATGTCCCCTCTGATCGCTACCCGCGCAGGAAACTCACGATTCCCTCAGAGATTCCCTCCGCCGCCTTCTGCCGCCAAGTGCCGCTGGTCAGCTGCGCGGAGTCCTTCGTGTCGCGCATGTTGCCGCACTCGATGAACACCTTCGGAACCGTTGACAGATTGAGACCGCCGAGGTCTTTGCGCACATCGAGGCCGGTGCCGTCACCGATGTAGTTGGAGGGCGGCCCGCCGGTGGTGCGCAGGAAACCGCCGGCGATGCGTTCGCCCAGCGCCCGGGACGAGGCCACGATGGGGCGGGTGTCGGCGGCGCCGGAGTGCACCGAGCCGGGCAGGATCACATGGAAGCCGCGGTTGCCGGCCGCCGAGCCGTCCGCGTGGATCGACACGACGGCGTCCGCCCCGGCCTTGTTGCCGATCTCGGCCCGCTCGTCCACGCACGGGCCCCAGGCGCGGTCGCCGTCCTGGGTGAACTTCACCGTGGCGCCCTCCTTCTTGAGGATCGCGCGCAGCCGGTGCGAGACGTCGAGGGTGAACTCGGCCTCGGTGTAACCGGCGTTGGTCGACGTACCCGTCGTGTCGCACTCCTTCCAGTTCGTCCCGATGTTCACCTTGCGGTTGATGTCGGACGGGTGCCGGAAGTTGCCGGGGTTGTGACCGGGGTCGATGACGACGACCTTGCCCTTGAGGGGGCCGGAGCCCGCGGGGGCGGAAGCGCCGGACTCGTCACCGCCGCCGGACTGCTCCTTGCCGTCCTCGGAGGGGCCGGGCAGTTCGGACGAGGGCGCGGATGCGGATGCGGATGCGGATGCGGACGCGCCGGCCGAGGCCGACGTCCTGGCTGCCGCCGATCCGTCCCCGTCGTCGGAGTCGCCGACCGCCTGCCACACCAGCCAGCCCACCAGGGCTCCCGGTACGAGCGCGGCGACCGCGACGGTCAGGGGTCCGCGCAGGGGGTGGCGCGGGGGGCGTGGGGGTTCGAAGTCCGGGCCTACGTATGACACGGCCAACACCTTACGGGTCGGCCGGGCCCCGCGCGGTGAAGGAGGTGCCGGGGCGCCGACTCCTGCCGTTTTGGTCCCTCAGACGCCCTTGCCGGTGCGACGCAGCACCCGCAGGGAGTCCGTCGCCGAGACCTCCGTGAACGCGCCGGACTCCAGCGCCCGCAGATACACGCGGTACGGCGCCTGTCCCGTGAACTCGTCCACCGGATCCGGGAACACGTCATGGATGAGCAGCAGCCCGCCCTCGGCGACGTGCGGCGCCCAGCCCTCGTAGTCGCCGCTCGCGTGCTCGTCGGTGTGGCCACCGTCGATGAAGACGAGGCCGAGGGGGGAGTTCCAGAAGGCGGCGATCTGCGGGGAGCGGCCGACGACCGCGACCACGTGATCCTCCAGACCGGCGCGGTGGAGCGTACGGCGGAAGGCGGGGAGCGTGTCCATGCGGCCGAGTTCCGGGTCGACCGTCGACGGGTCGTGGTACTCCCAGCCGGGCTGCTGCTCCTCGCTGCCGCGGTGGTGGTCGACGGTGATCGCCGTGACACCGGCCTCGCGGGCGGCGTCGGCGAGCAGGATCGTGGAGCGGCCGCAGTACGTCCCGACCTCCAGCAGAGGCAGGCCCAGCCGTCCCGCCTCGACGGCGGCGGCGTACAGGGCGAGCCCCTCCCGTACGGGCATGAACCCCTTGGCCCCTTCGAAGGCGGCGAGAACCGAGGGCGCGGGGGCCGAGGGCATGAAGTTCCTCCAGGTCGTCCGTACAGATGCCCCGCCATGGTGCCCCACGCCCGCCCCGGCGCCCCGTCAGGGGCGCGGGGAACGGCGCGAGCGACCACGACGGTCCCGCACGCGACGATCCGGCCCGTTTTTAGGGGCGCGGGGAACTGCGCGGCCAGCCACGACGGTCCCGCACCCGACGATCCGGCCCCTTGGGCTTGCGGGAGATTCGTCTGCGGGTCCGCTGTGGCTGGCCGCGCAGTTCCCCGCGCCCCTGAAGGGCGCCCTTCGGGCTGCCCAGCCCGGGGTTTTGGCTGCGGGTCCGCTGTGGCTGGCCGCGCCGTTCCCCGCGCCCCTTAAGGGCGCCCTTCGGGCTGTCCTGCCCGGGGGTTTGGCCGCGGGTGCGTCGTGGCTGGCCGCGCCGTTCCCCGCGCCCCTTAGGGGTGCCCTTCGGGCTGCCCCGCCGGGGCGCCGCGCGCTATGCCAGGACCGTGGCGCCCGGGAGCGCGAGGTCCATTTCTATCGATCGGTCGTCGCCCGGGTGGCTCGCGCCGGACGCCAGCGGGCCGTGGCCGCCCGCCGTGACGGCCAGGACGTACGCACCTGCCGCCGGCACAGCGAGCGCGTACCCGCCGTCCGCCGAGGACAGCGTCGCCCCCGCCTGCCGCCCCCGCCGGTCGATCAGCGTCACCTTGGCGCGCGCGACCGGCGAACCCTCGGAGGTGAGGACCCGGCCACGGAAACCGGTCGTCACCAGGTCCGCAGACGTAGACGTAGACGTAGAGATATATGCGGGCGCGGACGCGGACGCGGGCGCAGGCTCGGACAGAGGGTCGCTGGAAGCGACCAGATGCGGCTTCGCCGCGTTCGCCGCCGCCCGTCGCCCCGGCAGGAACGCCGCGAACACCAGCCCGAGCAGCACCGCACCCGTAGCGATCATGAACGACACCCGGAACCCGTGCATCGTGGGAACGGCGACGCCACCCACCTGGTTCGCGGTGTTCGCCAGGACCATGCCGATCACGGCGCTCGACACGGACGTACCGATGGAGCGCATCAACGTGTTGAGCCCGTTGGCCGCCCCGGTCTCGGACGCCGGAACGGCGCCGATGATCAGTGCGGGCAGCGAGGAGTACGCGAGTCCGATGCCCGCGCCCAGCACCACCGCGATGATGATGGTCTGCCAGGCGGCGCTCATCAGGCCGAGCCCGGCCCCGTACCCGACCGCGATGATCAGCATGCCGGTCATCAGGGTGACCTTGGGTCCGTACTTGGCGGAGATACGGGCGTACACCGGCGCCGTGAACATCATCGTCAGGCCGAGCGGCGCCACGCACAGGCCCGCCACGACCATGGACTGGCCGAGGCCGTAACCGGTCGAAGCGGGCAGCTGGAGCAGCTGGGGCAGGACGAGGGAGACGGCGTAGAAGGCGACACCGACCATGATCGAGGCGAGGTTGGTGAAGAGGACGGCCGGGCGGGCCGTGGTGCGCAGGTCGACCAGCGGAGCCTTGACGCGCAGCTCCATCACGCCCCACAGGAGCAGGACGGCCACCGCGGCGCCGAACAGGCCGAGTGTCGTGCCGGAGGTCCAGCCCCAGTCGCTGCCCTTGGTGATCGGCAGGAGGAAGAGGACGAGGCCGGCGGAGAGGCCGAGCGCGCCCGGGGCGTCGAAGGTGCCCACCGCACGCATCGGCGACTCGGGTACGAAGATCAGGGTGAGCACGATCGAGACGACGCCGAGGCCCGCCGAGCCGAAGAACAGCGCGTGCCAGTCGGCGTGCTGTGCGACCAGTGCCGCGACCGGCAGCGCGAGTCCGCCGCCGACGCCGATCGAGGAGCTCATCAGGGCCATGGCCGAGCCGAGCTTCTCGCGCGGCAGGCCGTCGCGCATCAGGCCGATGCCGAGCGGGATGGCGCCCATGGCGAAGCCCTGCAGGGCCCGGCCGACGATCATCACGAGCAGGTCGCTGGTGAAGCCGGCGACGAGCGAGCCCACGACCATGACGGCGAGGCTGGCTATCAGCATGCGCCGCTTGCCGTAGAGGTCACCGAGGCGGCCCATGATCGGCGTGGACACGGCGCCCGCGAGCAGGGTGGAGGTCATGACCCAGGTGGCGTTGCCGGGGGAGGTGCCCAGCAGCTCGGGGAGGTCCTTGATGACCGGCACGAGCAGGGTCTGCATCACCGCGACAACGATGCCCGCGAAGGCCAGTACGGGAACGATTCCGCTGCCGTTCGGCCTTCGAGTGTGCGGATCCGTCGTTGTCCGGGTCATACGTGCGGCCTCCAGAGGCATGGGACAGGTAGCTGCGTACGGGTACGGCTACAGGTAGGTGCTGGGTGAACCCCGTGCGCCCAGGCAACTATTCCGTTGCTTCGAGCCGCTAACGAATTCTTGACCTTCTCATTACATCCACCCTTCCGTCCGCCCTCCCGCCCGCCCTCTCATCCGCCCCGCCCCGGGCCTTCCCTCGAAATGGAACGTGTTCTAGTCTCCGGCCGGACAGGACCCGGACCGTGGGGAGAGCCATGAGGACGAAGGCGTACGTCGTCGGTGTGGGCATGACCAGGTTCGAGAAGCCGGAGACGCGGGACTGGCAGTACTGGGACATGGCGCGGGAGGCGGGCACCGGCGCCCTCGCCGACGCCGGGATCCCGTACGAGGCGGTGGAGCAGGTCCCCGTCGGATACTGCTTCCAGGCCTCCACGGCCGGGCAGCGGGCCGCGTACGAACTCGGCCTTACCGGTGTGCCCGTCCACAACGTCAACAACAACTGCGCGACCGGCGCCACCGCGCTGATGCTCGCGCGGCAGTTCGTCGAGGGCGGCGCGAGCGACTGCGTACTGGCGCTGGGGTTCGAGAAGATGGCGCGCGGCGCACTGGGCGGCGGAGCCGACGGCGGGGACTTCGCGACCTCGCCCGTCGCCCGCCACTACGCCGTCATGGCGGCCCGGCACGGCTTCGAGATGACGCCGCCCACCGCCCAGATCTTCGGGAACGCGGCGCGCGAACACATGGAGAAGTACGGCACGACCCAGGCGCAGCTCGCGGCCGTGGGCGCCAAGAACCACCGGCACTCGGCGAACAATCCGTACGCGCAGTTCCAGGACGCCTACACGGTCGACGAGATCCTCGCCGCGCGTACCGTCCACTCCCCGCTGACCAAGCTCCAGTGCTCGCCCACCTCGGACGGGGCGGCGGCGGCCGTCGTCGTGTCGGAGCGTTTCGTCGAGCGGCACGGGCTGGGGGAGCGGGCCGTGGAGATCGTCGCGCAGGCGATGACGACGGACACGGAGGAGTCGTTCGCGTCCGGGTCGTGCATCGACGTCGTCGGCCAGCCGATGTCACGGGCCGCCGCACGGCAGGTGTACGACAGCGCGGGGCTCGGCATCGACGACGTCGACGTCGTGGAACTGCACGACTGCTTCTCGATCAACGAACTGCTGACCTACGAGGCCCTCGGCATGTGCGAGCCGGGGGAGTCCGGCAAGCTCGTCGAGTCGGGCGCCACGACGTACGGCGGGCGGTGGGTGGTGAACCCCTCGGGCGGGCTCATCTCGAAAGGGCATCCGCTGGGGGCCACCGGCATCGCGCAGATCGCCGAGCTGACCTGGCAGCTGCGGGGCGAGGCACGGGCCCGGCAGGTGGCGGACGCGCGCGTGGGCCTCGCGCACAACATCGGGCTCGGGGGCGCGGCGGTGGTGACACTCCTCAGGCGTGCCTGAACGGGCACCGGACCGGTAGGCACGCGGACTGTCACCGGGCCTAGGTCCTGCGGCGGACCGGCCGTGCGGCGAAAATCTGATGTACGGGGCAAGGAGCCGCTGCGACCATGACTCCCATGCCTTCGCCCAGAGCCGCCGCAGGCGCAACCACAGCCGCAGAGATACCCGGGTCCCGCCGCCCCGCGCCGCCGACCTGGGTGGTGGTCGCCCTGGCCTGCGCGGGCCAGTTCCTCGTCGTCCTCGACGTGTCGGTCGTCAACGTGGCGCTGCCGTCGATGCGGGCCGACCTGGGGCTGAGCGCGTCAGGACTCCAGTGGGTCGTCAACGCGTACACGATCGCCTTCGCCGGCTTCATGCTGCTCGGCGGCCGGGCGGGCGACCTGTACGGGCGCAAGCGGATGTTCCTGGTCGGGCTGGCGCTCTTCACACTGGCCTCACTGGCGGGCGGGCTCGCGCAGGCGGAATGGCAGTTGCTGGCCGCGCGAGCCGTGCAGGGGCTCGGCGCGGCCGTGCTCGCCCCCTCGACACTGACCATCCTGACCTCGGCCGTGCCCGAGGGGCCCCCGCGTGCGCGTGCCATCGCGACCTGGACCGCGGTCGGCGGAGGGGGCGGCGCGGCGGGCGGACTCGTCGGCGGACTCCTCGTCGACACGCTGAACTGGCGCTGGGTCCTGCTGATCAACGTGCCGGTCGGGGCCGTGGTGCTGGCCGGCGCGCTGTTCTGGCTCGCCGAGAGCCGGGTCGGCGGCAGCCGGCGGCTCGACCTGCCGGGTGCCGTACTGGTGACCTCGGGCCTCGCGACCCTCGCGTACGGGATCGTGCAGACCGAGGCCGAGGGGTGGGCGTCGGCCGCGACGCTCGTCCCGCTGGCCGGCGGTGCCGTCCTGATCGGACTCTTCCTGCTCGTCGAGGCGCGCACGAAGGTACCGCTGATGCCGTTGAAGCTGTTCCGGCTGAGATCCGTGGCCTCGGCGAACGTGTCGATGTTCCTGTGCGGTTCGGCGATGTTCTGCATGTGGTTCTTCATGACGCTGTACGCGCAGAACGTACTGGGCTACACGCCTCTGGAGGCCGGGCTGGCCCTCGTGCCCAGCTCGCTCGCGGTGATCCTCGGCTCGAAGGCGGCGCCCAGGATCATGCGGGCCGTCGGAGCGCGCGATGTCGCGGTGGCCGGGGTGGTGGTGGCCGCGGTCGGGGTCGGGTGGCAGTCGAGAATGACCGCCGACGGGCCGTACGTCACCACGATCATGCTGCCCGGGATCCTGATGATGCTCGGCGCGGGCCTCGCCACGACGCCGCTCGCCTCGGTGGCCACGTCGGGGGCGGCGGTGGAGGACGCGGGGCTGGTCTCCGGGCTGGTGAACACGTCCCGCACGATGGGGGGTTCGCTCGGGCTGTCCGTGATGGCGACGATCGCCGCGGCGCGGACGGGCGGGAGCGCTTCGCCGGAGGCGCTGACGGAGGGGTACGCGCTGGTGTTCCGGACGGGGTGCGGGGTGCTGTTGGGCGGGGCGGTGCTGATGCGACTGTGGCTGCCGGGCGGCTCCGCCGGGGGGCGTGGTCGGCTGCGGGCGCGTCGTGGCTGGCCGCGCAGTTCCCCGCGCCCCCAATAACGGGGCTGCGCCCCCGAAAAGCCAAAGACAAAAGACTGCGCTGTTCCCCGCGCCCCTGAAAGCGGGGCTGCGCCCCTGCCTTCATCCTCTGGGGCAGGGGCCGCACCTCTGCCTTTCAGGGGCGCGGGGAACTGCGCGGCTCGCCCCCACGCGCCTGCAGCCGACCACGCACCTCGGCCCCCGCGGCGCCCCCCCAGAAGCGCTACAGCCACCCCTGGTGGCGGGCCTCCCGCATCGCCTCCATGCGGTTGCGCGTCGCCGTCTTGCCGATCGCGGAGCTGAGATAGTTGCGCACGGTCGACTCCGACAGGTGCAGCTTCGACGCGATGTCGGAGACCGTCGCCCCGTCCACCGAAGCCTTCAGCACATCGCACTCACGCGCGGTGAGCGGACTCGGCCCCGCGCCCAGCGCCGCCGCCGCGAGCGCCGGATCGATGACGGTCTCCCCGGTCAGCACCCGGCGAATCGCCTGCGCCAACTCCTCCACGGGCCCGTCCTTGACGAGAAACCCCGCGGCACCCGCCTCCATCGCCCGCCGCAGATAACCGGGCCGCCCGAACGTGGTGAGGATCAGCACCCGGCAGTCGGGTGTCTCCTCCCGCAGCAGCGCGGCCGCGTCGAGCCCGCTGATCCCGGGCAGTTCGATGTCCAGCAGTGCGACATCGGGCCGGGACTCCAGCGCCGCTCCCACGATGGCGTCCCCCGTCCCGACCTGCGCCACCACCTCGATGTCGGCCTCCAGCCCGAGGAGCAGCGCCAACGCGCCCCGCATCATCCCCTGATCCTCGGCGAGCAGCACACGGATGGACTTGGCGGGCCGATGATCCCGGGGCATCTCGTTCACGCCCCAACATTAGGCCGCTCCGGCTCCGGAGTTCAGGGGGCGCGGCCCCGCAAGGGGCGCGGGGAACTGCGCGGCCGGCCCCCACGCACCCGCACCCGAAAACCAACCCCTGGCCCCCTCACGCGGCAGCCACCCCCACCGGAAGCTCCGCCGTCACCACAAACCCGCCCCGAACCCCAGGCCCCGCCTCCAGCAGACCCCCCGCCGCCGCAAGCCGCTCGGTCAGCCCCGTGAGCCCGGTCCCGCCGATACCCGGCAGAACGGCCGGTGAGGCCCCCGCGGGCGCGGACACACCCGCGCCGTCGTCCGACACCCGTACCCGAACCCGCTCCGACCCCCCGTCCACCGTGATCGAACAGCGGCGAGCGCCACTGTGCCGCACGGCGTTGGTGACGGCCTCCCGCACGACCCACCCCAGCAGCGCCTCCGCCTGCGCGGACAACGGCGGTCCCGACTGCCGTACGACCGGTTCGATCCCCGCCGCCAGCAGTGCCGACCGCGCCCGGTCCAGGTCCGTGGCCAGGCTGCCTTCGCGGTACCCCGTGACCGCCTCACGGATCTCGGTGAGCGCCTGCCGGCCGACGGACTCGATGTCGGAGACCTGGACGAGCGCCGCGTCCAGGTCCCGGGGGGCGAGGCGCCGGGCCGCCTCCGACTTCACGACGATGACGGAGAGCGTGTGGCCGAGCAGGTCGTGCAGGTCGCGGGAGAAGCGCAGCCGCTCCTTCTCGACGGCCTGGTGCGCCAACTCCTCGCGCGCGGCCCGCAGTTCACGCACGGCGTCCGACAGGGACAGGATCGCGGCGGTCACCATGGTGGACAGGAACGTGCCGTACGCGACGTTCACCGCGCCCCAGCCGTCCCGCAGCCCCGCCACGACACCGGCGAGCACGCTCAGTCCGATTCCGGTCCTGCCGAGCCACGGTCCCCGGACGATCGCGCCCGCGGCGAGCCCGAGCAGCGGGAAGAAGAGGAGCCAGCTGCCCCCGTACAGGCCGCCGAGGAGGCAGGTCACCACGCCCAGTGCGATCAGTGCGCCCCGGGTGGAACGGGCTTCGCGGGCCTCCTTGGTGAAGGCGCGGAACACCACGTGGATGTAGAGGGAGTTGAAGACGAGGAGTCCGATGCCGCCGATCCACGGGTTCGGGGTCCGGCCTTGGAAGAGGTTGGAGAAGGCGCCCATCCCCATGAGGAGCCAGGGCAGCAGCGCGAAACCGCTGGGCGGCGGCCCCAGGTGTTCGGGGAGCCTCCCGGTCCTGTGCCCGGTCCGCCCCTCACGCCGCCCGGCCGTCCGGCACCTGAAGCTCCGCAACCAGGACATCTCCCCGGCCCCCGTTCCCGATTTCGTTCCGGTTCCCGTTCCCGTTCCCACTCCCGCTTCCGTTCCCGTTTCCATTCAGGCGGTCCGTGCGGTCCTGCGGTACGAGACCACAGCGTACGAGCCGAAGAGCAGCAGCCAGCCGGTCAGCACCAGCACGGCCGCGAGCGTGGGCGCCCGCCCGTCGGCGACGGCCGTACCGAGCTGCGCGAAGCGGTTCGTGGGGGTGTAGGACGACAGCGAGCGCAGCCAGCCGGGGAACAGGGCCAGGGGGAACCACAGCCCGCCGACCACCGCGAGCGTCAGGTTGCACACCATGTTCACCACGCCGGTGGCCTGCGCGGTCAGCCGGTAGCCGTTGCCCAGCCCGAGCAGGGTGAAGGGGACCGAGCCGAGCCACAGCGACAGTGCGATCACCGCCCACTTCCAGGCGTCCAGCCGTACGCCGTTGACCAGACCGCCCGCCGCGAGGACCGCCACGATCGCGGGCAGGACCGTCACCGCGCCGGTCAGCGCACGCCCGGCGACCACCTGGCGCGGACTCATCGGAGTGATCCGCAGTTGTCGCAGCCAGCCGGTCGAGCGGTCCTCGGCGACGCCGCCGCCGGTGTTCAGGGCGGAGCCCATCGCGCCGTACGCGGCCATGCCGATCATGGACGCGGTCCTCCAGTCGCCGTCGGCGCCGCCCCCGAGGTTCGTGAACAGCAGATACATGACCACCGGCATCACGACCCCGCCGATCATGAAGCCGACGTCACGCAGCGTCCGGCGTACTTCGAGCCGCAGATAGTCGAGCGTCATCACACCGTCTCCAGGGGAGCGAGCCGGGCCACCGGGTCGGAGGCCGCGCCGGAAGCCGTGGCCGGAGCCGCGTCGGAGGCCGTCGCGGTCAGGGCCAGGAACGCGTCGTCCAGCGAGGCGGGAGCGACCTCCAGGCCCCGTATCGCACCGCGTTCGGCCAGCGCGATCACCGTCGCGTCCGGGTCGTCGGTCCGCAGCCGGGCCCGTTCTCCGCGGACCTCCAGGGAGACCACGCCGGGCAGCAGGGACAGCCCGTCCGTACCGGCGCCCGCGAGGTCGAAGGCCGTGCCCGCCAGGTCGAAGGCGACCAGGCTGCCGCCCGCGGCCCGTCTGAGCTGCTCGCCGGTGCCGTCGGCGACGATCCGCCCGTGGTCGACGACCACGATCCGGTCGGCGTTGGCGTCCGCCTCCTCCAGGTAGTGCGTGGAGAAGAGGACCGTGTGGCCGTGGCGCGCGTACGACCGCATCGAGTCCCAGAAGGCGTACCTGGCCTCCACGTCCAGGGCGGCGGTCGGCTCGTCGAGCACGATCAGCGCGGGGTTCCCGACGAGGGCGACCGCGAACCGCACCCGCTGGGCCTGGCCACCGGAGAGCCGGTCGAAGCGCCGCCCGGCCAGTTCGGCGATGCCCGCCAGCGCCAGCGCCTCTCCGGCGGGCATCGGCGAGGGGTAGGTGCGGGCCACGAATCCGACCAGCTCACCCACCGTCACCCGCGGCACGGGCCGCCCGTCCTGCAGCATGGCACCGACCCGGCCGGCCCGTACGGCGTGCTCCGGAGCGGCGCCGAAGAGGCGGACGGTGCCCTCGTCGGGCTCGTCCAGGCCCAGCAGGAGGGAGATCGCGGTGGACTTTCCCGCGCCGTTGCGGCCGAGCAGCGCGACCGTCTCGCCGCGGGCGATCTCCAGGTCGACCCCGTCCACGGCCCGTACCGCACCGAAGACCTTGACCGCCCCCGTCATCCGCACCGCCGCAGCGCCCGTCCCGCTCGGTGTCCCCGCCATCGTCCCCGTCCCCGTTTCCGTCCCCGTCTTTGTCATGGGGACGACGCTACGGAGCGGCGGGCGGGGCGCGGCAGATGCGCATGTACGGACTCGGGCAGGACAAATGTCACTGCCGGGGTACAGCCAAGGCGCTGCCGGGGCACTGTCAGGGCGCTGCCAGGGTGCTGCCGGGGCTCGGGATCGCGTGCGGCCCCGGCAGCTATCTGACATGGCGTCAGGAGTCTTCACATGTGCCCGGGGCTCGGCTATACAGGGGATCGCCGGTACTGGAACGCGTTCTAGAACGGGCGGGTTCCAGGCCCCCGGCCCAGAGTCGACCTCGGTGCGACCGACGGTGCGGACGGCCGCACCGAGGTCTTCGTTCTCCGCGCGGCAGTCAGGAGCCCCATGCCCATCGACGTTGCCCAGGCCCTCGCGGCCGAGCCCCGGTCCGCCGGGATCGCCTGGGGGCACAAGGACGTCCAGCTCTACCACCTCGGCCTCGGCGCCGGCGCGAACCCCGACCGGGACACCCCCGCGACCGACCCCGACGAACTGCGCTACACGCTGGAGTCCCGGCTGCACGTCCTGCCGAGCTTCGCGACCGTCGCGGGCGCGGGTTCACCGGGCGTGATCAGCGGCCTCTCCATGCCGGGCGTCGACGTCAACCTCGCGCACGTCCTGCACGGCGGCCAGACCGTCACGCTGCACCGGCCGATCCCGGTCGCGGGGGAGGCGGTCGCCACCGCGCGGATCGCCGCCGTGTACGACAAGGGCAAGGCCGCCGTTCTCGTCGTACGCACCGAGGTCGCCGACGCGGACGGGCCGCTGTGGACCAACGACGCCCAGATCTTCGTACGCGGCGAAGGCGGTTTCGGCGGCGAGCGGGGCCCCTCCGCGCGCCCCGAACCGCCGACGGGCACCCCGGACCGGACCGTCGAACGCCCGATCCGCGCGGACCAGGCACTCCTGTACCGGCTCTCCGGCGACTGGAACCCGCTGCACGCCGACCCCGAGTTCGCCAAGCTCGCCGGCTTCGACCGGCCCATCCTGCACGGGCTGTGCACGTACGGGATGACGCTGAAGGCGGTCGTGGACACCGTGCTCGGCGGCGACGTCACCCGGGTCCGCTCCTGCGCCACGCGCTTCGCCGGCGTGGTGTACCCGGGCGAGACCCTGCGCGTGCGCATGTGGGAGGAGGACGGCCGGGTCCGGGTGACGGTGGGCGCGGCCGAACGCGACGACGCGCCCGTCCTCACCGACACCGTCGTCGAACACACCTGAGCGTGAGCGTCCCGAGGACGAGGGGCGCGTGTCGTCCATACGTTTCGCAGGTCTGACAGGTCTGGCAGGTCTGGCAGGTCCGGCAGGTTTGGCACTTTTCGTACGTTTCCGAGGGGAGCCGCATCATGCGCGCAGCCGTACTGCACGAGATCGGGCAGGACAAGCTGGAGATATTCGACGACGTCGAGGCGACGGGCTTCGGACCGGGCCGGGTGCGCATCCGTGTGCGGGCCACCGGCCTGTGCCACTCGGACCTCTCGGCGATGGCCGGGGTGCTGCCGCAGCCCGCGCCCTTCATCCCCGGGCACGAGGGGGCCGGCGAAGTCCTGGAGGTCGGCGAGGGCGTCACGAACGTCAAGGCCGGTGACCGGGTCGTCGTCTGCTGGCTCCCCGCGTGCGGCGCGTGTCCGGCCTGCAAGCGCGGCCAGACCGAGCTGTGTCTCGCCGGGTTCATGAACGCCGGTACGCCCAACTTCAAGCGGCCCGGCGGCGATGTGTTCGGCTTCGCGGGCACCGGGACCTTCACCGAGGAGGTCGTCGTCGACGCGGGCTGCGCCGTACCGATCCCGGACGACGTGCCCTTCGACATCGCCGCGCTCATCGGCTGCGGCGTCACCACGGGGCTCGGGGCCGCCCTCAACACCGCGGACGTGGAAGCCGGTTCGTCGGTCGCCGTCATCGGCTGCGGAGGTGTCGGCGTGTCCGCGATCCAAGGCGCCCGGCTCCGGGGCGCGGCGGAGATCGTCGCCGTCGACCCCGTGCTCTCGCGCCGCGAGGCCGCGCTGCGGTTCGGCGCCACCCGGGCCGTATCGCCCGACGAACTCCCCGACGCCAAACAGTCGGTGACCGCGGGCGAGGGCTTCGACTACGTCTTCGAGGTCGTCGGCCGCTCCGCCACCGCCCGCACGGCGTACGAGAACACCCGCCGCGGCGGCACGCTGGTCGTCGTCGGCGCGGGCGCCATGGACGACTTCCTGCAGCTCAACATGTTCGAGCTGTTCTTCGACGAGAAGCGGATCCTGCCGTCCATGTACGGCGGAGGGGACGTCCTGCGGTCGTACGAGCGGACCATCGCCCTGTGGCGTGCCGGGCGCATCGACCTGGAGGGCCTGATCACGCACCGGGTGCCGCTCGCCGACATCAACGAGGCGCTCGACCAGATGCGTACGGGAGTTTCGCTGCGTACGTGCATCGAGATCTGACGACGCCGGCCGTCCCGCACAACCGGAACGCACGGCCTGCCGAGCGGTACGCACGGCCTGTCGAGCAGAAAGGACCTCGATGCCGATGTCAATGCCAAAGCCAATGCCACTGCCACTTGAAGGACGGTCCGCGGTCGTCACGGGTGCGGCCCGCGGGCTCGGCCGGGCGGAGGCGCTGGAACTCGCCCGGCTGGGGGCCGCTGTCGTCGTCAACGACTACGGACAGCCCGGCCGGGACGGTTCCGGTGACGCGTCGGCCGGGCCCGCCGAGGAGGTCGCCGCGTCGATCCGGGCGGCGGGCGGACGCGCGCTCGCGCACACCGGGGACGTGGCCGACCACGAACAGGCGCGGGAACTCGTGGAGTTGGCGATCGCGGAGTTCGGGCAGCTGGACATCCTCGTCAACAACGCGGGCATCCTGCGGGACCGGATGGTCTTCTCCATGTCCGAGGACGAGTGGGACTCGGTGATCCGCGTCCATCTGAAGGGCCACTTCAACACCACGCACTTCGCGTCCGCGCACTGGCGGGCACGGTCCAAGGCGGCGGACGCGCCGGTGTACGGGCGGATCGTGAACACCTCCTCGGAGGCGTTCCTCGCGGGTTCCGCGGGACAGCCCAACTACGCTGCCGCGAAGGGCGGGATCGTCGGACTGACGACGTCGACGGCGCTGGCGCTGGCCAAGTACGGCGTCACGGCGAACGTGATCTGCCCACGCGCCCGGACCCGTATGACGGCGGACGTCTTCGCGGGCTTCAAGGAGCCGGGGGAGGGGCAGGAGGCCGGGGGGCGGGACGCGCTCGATCCGCTCGCGCCCGAGCATGTCGCCCCGCTCGTCGGCTATCTGGCCTCGCCGGCCGCGCGACACGTCAACGGCCAGCTGCTCGTCGTGCACGGCGGGATGGTCGCCGTCGTCGAACGGCCGCGGGTGGCGGCGAAGTTCGACACGAAGCAGGACGCCTTCACGTACGACGAACTGGACGCGCTGCTCACGCCGCACTACGCGGGCCGGCCGCGGGGGGAGACGTTCGCGGCGGCGGAGGTACTGGGCTTGCGGCACGAGTAGCTCTCGCAGCACGAGCAGCCAAGGATCTGGTGCCCCCATGCGGAACGGCCCCGCCCGACGAGTGTCGGACGGGGCCGTGTCGTGTCGCGGCCCGTGGTGTGTCAGGCCCCTGTGCCGTGCTGCTCGGCCGGCCTGCGGTGCCGGCCACGGGGGATCGCCCCGTCCTCCTGTGCGGAGACGGGCCCCCGGTGCCGGCCCTGGTGGCCACCGTCGTCGTCGGCCTGCGCCGACGTCCCCCGCGGGTCGGTGGCCGTCGTCTCCATGGTGTTCGTTTCGCTCATCTGGAATTCACCCCGTCAGCAAGATCCTTCGGTACAGCGCCGGAGATTCTAACGGTCGCCCGTGACCGACCTGAGGGGTGGTCGGGGCTACTCGGTGGTCACTTTGAGAGGACCCGAAGCCGAGCCACCGCCGGCCCCCACCCGAAGCCCCCAGAAGTCGGCCGGCGCCTCCCGACTGACCCGCTCGACACGTAGTGGCTGCGCCGGCTCGCCGCGCGTGGTGCCCGCAGCCGCGTCCCGGCCCTCCTCCGGAGCTACGGCCGGAGCCTCGCTCGGAGCGGTTTCCGGAGCGGTTTCCGGAGCTGGATCGGACTGCGGGTCCGGAGCCTGTTCCGGCGCCCGATCCAACGGCCGGTCCGGTGCTCGCTCCGGCGCCCGATCCAACAGCCGGTCCGGTGCTCGCTCCAGCAGCCGATCCAGTGGCCGGTCCGGTGCTCGCTCCAGCGGCCGATCCAGCGGCCGGTCCGTCGACTGGGCCAGTGGGCGGTCCGGCGCCCGGTCCGGTGCTCGGTCCGGTGCTCGATCCTGTGGCCGGTCCGGCGACTGGTCCGGCGCTCGGTCCGGCGCTCGGTCCAGCCGCTGTTCCGGGGCCCTGTCCGGAGCCCTGTCTGGAGCCCGTTCCGGTGGCCGGTCCGGTGCTCGGTGGGGCGCCCGGTGGGGCGCCCCCTCCGGTCCCCGCCCCCTCCCCGCCGCCTGTGCCGCCCTGCGGCCCGCGAAGGCGCTTGCGACCGCTCGGGCTGTCAGGGGGGCCTGTTGGAGCGGTACCGGGCGGGTCACCTCCGGTTCGGGTGCCGACGGCCCCCGCGGGGCCTCCCCCGTGCCGGGCGGGTCCCCCGGGCCTGCCCCGGCGGACGCCTCGACCCGTGCCACCCCGCACCGCACCGCCCCCGTCGCGTACGGCAGTTGCAGGACACCGTCCCTGGTCCAACGGCCGGAGCCGGTCAGCCAGCCCTCCGGCGGCGGGAGCTGATGGAGGTGGCGTTCCGCCGGGCGCCACACTCCCAGCCAGCTGCCCGAGCCACCGGCACCGCCGTCGCCGTCGATCCGCAGCGCGACCCCGCAGCTCTCCGGCGTCAGCACCAGACCCGGCTGGATCGCGAACGGCGTGACCGTGCAGCCGGCCGGCTGGAGGCACTCCGGGAACCGGACCGGCAGCGTGCTCCCCAGCACACCCCAGCCCAGCCGCTCCTGCCCCGGAGAGGGCGCGTCCGAGCGGATCAGGAGCAGCCCGCTGTCCGCGTCCGCGAGCAGGAGCCGGTCATTGCTCTCCTCCGCGATCTGCAGCAGCGGCGACAGTTCGCCCCCGCGCTCCAGATCGACCACCACCGTCTTCGTCCTGCCCTGCGACTCCCGGTCCAGCGCGAGCAGCCGGTCCCCGCCGCCCAGCCACACCCCGCCCGAGCAGCGCCCCGGGATCTCCGCGAGATGTTCGGGCCCGAACGCGCCGCCCGCCACCAGCCACACCGCGGTCGAACCGGGGCCGACGGCAAGCGCGTACGCCCGTGTGCCGCCCGGAGCCGGTGGCAGCAGCCGCAGCCCCGTGCCCGGCTCGGGGCACTCCACCGCGCCGAGCGGTACCTCACCCGTCCCGGGACCCGTCGGGTACAGCAGGGAGAACGCGTGCCGCCCGTCGGTGAACCGGTGGATGAGCACCCGCCCGTCCGCCATCGGCAGCACCTCCGTACCGGGTTCCTCCGGCTGGTTGCCCGGCAGGGGCACGGCGTAGGGCTCAGGGCCGTCCAGCGTCCAGCGTTCCGGGAACCAGGACTCGCCGCTGCGGGCCAGCCGGGCCGCGTACGCCCCGTCGACGGTGATCACGCACCCCGCCCGCGTGGCCCTTTCGTTCTCGGACGCCGCGGACTCGATCGCACAGGCCGCCATCGTTCGGTCACCTCCGGCGACGAAACTAGTTTTCGCACGCACAGACGTGGGACCTGCGGGCAGCCCCTTCACACATAAGAGTGGCCACCTTCCGATTCGCCTGAGGGAACGGGGGCGGATGTGCTCCACGGGAGCGGAGGTGCTGATGGACAGCCTCACGGCGGAGACCGGTCCGGAGAGGATCGACGAGGCGGGCGCAGAGGTCCTGGACGACCTCAGGGCCAGGGACCACCTCGCCGAGCAGACGTGAGAGGCGGGATGCGAGACGTAAGACGCGGGACGCGGGACGTGAGACGTGAGACGTGAGGCGCGGGACGCGTGGGCGTCGTGGGGTCGCGGCTGGTCAAGTCACCCGCGACCGGTAGGGCACGGACACAAGGCAGGTAGCCTTTTGTTCGTGCCCCGTCTGTCTGAAGCAATCGCCGCGCTCGACGCCCTCTGGCCCCCCGGGAGCGCGGAGGCATGGGACGCGGTCGGGACGGTCTGCGGAGACCCCGACCAAGAGGTCTCCCGTGTCCTGTTCGCCGTCGACCCGGTCCAGGAGATCGTGGACGAGGCGGTGAAGCTGGGCGCGGACCTGCTGGTCACCCACCACCCGCTCTACCTGCGCGGTACGACGACGGTGGCGGCCTCCACCTTCAAGGGCCGGGTCGTGCACACCCTCATCAAGAACGACATCGCGTTGCATGTCGCCCACACGAACGCCGACCGCGCCGACCCGGGGGTGAGCGACGCCCTCGCGGGCGCGCTGGACCTGCGGGTCGTACGTCCCCTGGTGCCGGACCCCGCCGACCCGGAGGGCCGCCGAGGCATCGGCCGGGTCTGCGAACTGGACCACCCCGTCACGGTCCGCGAGTTCGCCGCCCGCGCTGCCGAACGGCTGCCCGCGACCGCGCAGGGCATCAGGGTGGCAGGCGACCCGGAGGCGCTCGTGCGGACCGTCGCGGTCAGCGGCGGCTCCGGCGACAGCCTCTTCGAGGACGTACGCGCCGCGGGTGTGGACGCCTTCCTCACCGCGGACCTGCGCCACCACCCGGCGTCCGAGGCCCGCGCCCACAGTCCTCTCGCGCTGCTCGACGCGGCGCACTGGGCCACCGAGTGGCCCTGGTGCGAGCTGGCCGCAGCCCAGCTCGACGAGATTTCCGACCGTCACGGCTGGGACCTGCGGGTCCACGTCTCGAAGACGGTCACCGATCCGTGGAACTCCCACTCCCCTTCACCTGGAGCCCCCAACTGAACGCCGCGCCCGCCGACCAGATCCGACTTCTCGACGTCCAGTCCCTCGACGCCCGCCTCCAGCAGCTCGCCCACAAGCGGCGTTCGCTGCCGGAGCACGACGAGATCGAGTCGCTGACCAAGGACCTCACGCAACTGCGTGACCTGCTCGTCGCCGCCCAGACCGAGGAGAGCGACTGCTCCCGCGAGCAGACCAAGGCGGAGCAGGACGTCGACCAGGTGCGCCAGCGTGCCTCGCGCGACCAGCAGCGGCTGGACTCCGGCGCCGTCACGTCCCCGAAGGACCTGGAGAACCTCCAGCGCGAGATCACCTCGCTGGCCAAGCGGCAGGGTGACCTGGAGGACGTCGTCCTGGAGATCATGGAGCGCCGCGAGTCCGCGCAGGAGCGGGTCGGTGAGCTGACCGGGCGGGTCTCGTCCGTCCAGTCGAAGATCGACGACGCGACGAGCCGGCGGGACGCGTCCTACGAGTCCTTCGACGGGGAGAGCGCGACGCTGACCAAGGAGCGCGAGGTCGTGGCGGGCACCGTCCCCGCCGACCTCCTCAAGCTCTACGAGAAGCTCCGCGAGCAGCAGGGCGGCGTCGGCGCGGCCCGCCTCTACCAGCGCCGCTGCGAGGGCTGCCGCCTGGAGCTCAACATCACCGAGGTCAACGAGGTGAAGGCGGCGGCCCCGGACCAGGTCCTCCGCTGCGAGAACTGCCGCCGCATCCTGATCCGCACGTCGGAGTCGGGCCTGTAGCCCCGCGCCCCGGACGGAGGGGCCCCATCCGGGGCCCCGCAAGGGGCGCGGGGAACGGCGCGGCCAGCCGCAACGGACGATCAGCCGAACGTACAAGCCCGCTAGGCAGCACCGGCCCACCCAGGGCCCCGTAAGGGGCGCGGGGAACGGCGCGCTCAGCCACGACGGTCCGTCAGCCGAACGACACCCCCGTGACACCGACGTACAGGCAGCCACACACATGACCCGCCCCCCAGACCTGGGCACCCCCACCACCTTCGTCCTCCTCCGCCACGGCGAAACCCCCCTCACCCCGCAGAAGCGCTTCTCCGGAAGCGGACGCGGACGCGGACCCGGGCGCGGAAGCGGAACGGGCGGCGCCGCCACAGACCCACCCCTCTCGGACACCGGCCGCCACCAGGCCGACCGCGTCGCCACCGCCCTCGCCGCGCGCGGCACCGTACAAGCCACCGAGGCCATCCAGGCCATCCAGGCCATCGTGTCCTCCCCCCTGACCCGCTGCCGCGAAACAGCCGAGTTCGCGGCGGCCCGTCTGGACCTGGACGTACACATCGAGGACGGCCTCCGCGAGACGGACTTCGGCGCGTGGGAAGGCCTGACCTTCGCGGACGTACGGGAGCGCCACCCCGCCGACATGAACGCCTGGCTGGCCTCACCGGACGCCGAACCGACCGGCGGCGGCGAGAGTTTCGACGCGGTGGCCCGGCGCGTGGCGGCTGCCCGTGACGGGCTGCTCGCGGCGTACGCGGGCCGTACGGTGCTTGTCGTGTCGCACGTGACGCCGATCAAGACGCTTGTGCGGCTGGCGCTGGGCGCCCCGCCGGAGTCGCTGTTCCGGATGGAACTGTCGGCGGCGTCGCTGTCGGAGGTGGCGTACTACGCGGATGGCAACGCGAGTGTGAGGCTGCTCAACGAGGTCACTGCGTTGCGCTGAGCGTTTTTTGGCTGCGGTCCGGTGGGGGCTGGTCGCGCAGTTCCCCGCGCCCCTTGTGGGGCGGGTGGTTGTTTGTCGGGTGCGGGCCGGTGGGGGTCGGTCGCGCAGTTCCCCGCGCCCCTTACGGGGTCGGTGGGGGCCCGCACGGTGTCGCGCACGCCCCCTATGGGGCCCCTGGGGCGCTCCATAGGGCCGCCCCTACGGGCGCAATCCCGCCGCCTCTCGGGCGAGGGTTTCCACTCGGGTCCAGTCGCCGGAGGCGATCGCGTCCGGGGGGAGCATCCAGCTTCCGCCGACGCAGAGGACGTTCGGGAGCGCGAGGTACTCGGGGGCGACGGCGGGGCCGATACCCCCCGTCGGGCAGAAGCGCGCCTGCGGCAGCGGCCCGGCCAGCGACTTGAGATACGCCGTGCCGCCGGCCGCCTGAGCCGGGAAGAACTTCATCTCGCGCACCCCGCGCTCCAGCAGCGCCACGACCTCCGACGTCGTCGACACCCCCGGCAGGAACGGCACCCCGGACGCCTTCATCGCGTCGAGCAGGGTGTCCGTCCAGCCGGGGCTGACGAGGAAGCGCGCTCCGGCGGCGACGGAGTCCGTCACCTGGGCGGCGGAGATGACCGTGCCCGCACCCACCACCGCGCCAGGCACCCCGTCCGCGATGGCCCGGATCGCGTCGAGCGCCACCGGCGTCCGCAGGGTCACCTCGATCGCGGGCAGCCCGCCCGCGACGAGCGCCCGTGCCAGCGGAACGGCGTCCGCGAGGTCCTCGACGACGACCACCGGCACGACGGGCGCGAGTTCGAGCACGGGGAGGGGCGACGGCGAAGACGACGAGGGCAGCGGTGAGGGCGACATGCCGTCATCCTGCCCGTAGTGCGCAGCATGCGCAAAGGTCATTGCGCATGCTGCAACAACAGGCGGTACTCAGTGGACCTCGTCCACCAGCACGTCCAACATCCACGGCTTGCCCGCACCCGCCGCACCCGCCGTACCCGACGATCCGGCCGCCCCGCCCGAACCGCCCGTCCCCGCGACCTCCACCACATATCCCAGGTCCCGCAACGCCTCCACCAGCTCCGCCGGCCCCGACGGAACAACCCCGGTCTCCATGAGGCTCCGTACGATCCGCCCCTTCGTCGCCTTGTTGAAGTGGCTGACGACCTTCCGGGTCGGCGCGTGCAGCACCCGTACGCTCGCCGTCCGCCCCGCGACCTCGCCCTTCGGCTTCCACGCGGCCGCGTACGCCGCCGACCGCAGGTCCAGTACGAGCCCGCTCCCGGCGGCCTCGGGCAGCACGGCGGCCATCGGCGCACGCCAGTGCGAGCCGAGCGCCCCGAGACCGGGCAGCTTCACCCCCATCGAGCAGCGGTACGAGGGAATCCGGTCCGTCACCCGGACCGCGCCCCACAGCCCCGAGAAGACGAGCAGCGAACGCGCCGCCCGCCGCTTCCCCGCCGTGTCGAGGGAGGCCAGGTCCAGCGCGTCGTACAGCACACCCGTGTAGATCTCCCCGGCCGGCCGCGCCCCCGCGGTCCGCAGTTCCGTGTTCTTGGCGACCTCGCCGCGTAGGCCTTCGCTCAGCCCGAGCACCCCGCGCGCCTTCTCCTCGTCGGCCGCGCACAGCTCGACCAGTTCGTCGAGCACCGCCTGCCGTGCCTCGGCGAGCCCCGGCATGGACAGCGACTCCGCCTTCAACGGCGCGCCCCGCCCGGAGGGAGCCTTTCCTTCGGACGGCGGCAACAACACGAGCACGGCGGATCTCCCTGGGGCTTTCGATACGTACGCCGAACGTACGCGGAGCACCCGCCAGCCTACGGGGTGCCGCCCGCCCCACCCCGTCCTACGCTCGTCGTGTGCCCCGCCGCCGGATACGAGCGACCGACGCAGCCGAGACCCCGCTGCGGGCCGCGCTGCGCGCCCTGCGCACCGAACTGGGTGTCCCCGAGGACTTCCCGCCGGACGTGCTCGCCGAGGCCGAACGCGCCGCCCGCGAGCCGACGCCGCCGGACCACGGCACGAGGGCCGACGCGACGGACATCCCCTTCTTCACCGTCGACCCGCCCACGTCCACCGACCTCGACCAGGCCATGCACCTCTCGCGCCGCCCGCACGGCTACCGGGTGCGGTACGCGATCGCCGACGTCGCCGCCTTCGTCGTACCCGGCGGCGCCCTGGACGCCGAGGCCCACCGCCGGGTCACCACGCTCTACTTCCCGGACGGGAAGACCCCGCTGCACCCGCCGGTGCTGAGCGAGGGCGCCGCGAGCCTGCTCCCGGACGGCACCCGCCCGGCCGTCCTGTGGACGATCGACCTGGACGCGGACGGCAACCCGACCGCGACCGACGTACGCCGTGCCCTGGTCCGCAGCCGGGCCAAGCTCGACTACGCGGGCGTGCAGCGGCAGATCGACGCGGGCACGGCCGAGGAACCCCTCGCCCTCCTCAAGGACATCGGGCTGCTGCGTGAGCAGCGGGAGGTGGACCGCGGCGGCATCTCCCTCGACGTCCCCGAACAGGAGATCATCGAGCGACCCGCCCCCGACGGGACCCACACCCACGGCGGCACGTACGAACTCGTCTACCGCGCCCCGCTCCCCGCCGAGGGCTGGAACGCGCAGATCTCCCTCCTCACCGGCATGGCCGCCGCCGAGCTGATGCTCACGCACGGCACCGGCACCGGCACCGGTATCGGCACAGGCGCCGGCATCCTGCGTACGCTCCCGGCCGCCCCCGACGGCGCGGTCGGCCGGCTGCGCCGCACCGCGCACGCGCTGCGCATCGACTGGCCGCACCACGTCTCGTACGCGCGCCTCATCCGCTCCCTGGACCCGCACCGACCGCACCACGCGGCCTTCCTCCAGGAGTGCACGACGCTGCTGCGCGGCGCCGGCTACACGCCCTTCCGGGACGGAGCCGTCCCGGACCTCATCACGCACGCCGCCGTCGCCGCGCCCTACACCCACTGCACGGCCCCGCTGCGCCGCCTCGTCGACCGGTACGCCTCCGAACTGTCCCTGGCCGCCGCCGCGGGCGCCGCCCCGCCCGAGTGGGTGCTCGCCGCGCTCGACGAACTGCCCGCGCGGATGGCCGAGGGCACCCGCAGGGCGGGCCAGGCCGAACGCGGCTGCGTGGACATCGTCGAGGCGGCCCTGCTCAAGGACCGCGTCGGCGAACTCTTCGACGCCACCGTCGTGGACGTACAGGAACGCGAACCCACCGTGGGGACGGTCCAGTTGGAGGTCCCGGCCGTCGTCGCCCGCGTCGAGAGCGGGAACGGTACGACGCTGCCGCTGGGGGAGCGGCTGCGGGTACGGCTCACCCAGGCCGATCCGGGGACGGCGAAGGTGCTGTTCGCTCCGGCGTGAGCGGAGCGGGCTGTACGGGCGGGGGCTGTACGGCCTCGCGTATCGCGCGTACCAGTGCGTCGGACTCGTCGGCGTGAAAGCGGATCAGCCGTACGTCCCGGGGGCGCCCCAGGAAGCTGAAGTGCCTCACCGGAGTGTCCAGTTCGAGGGTGACGGTGGTCTGCGCGGCCACCGCCAGATCCAGCCGGCCTTCGCTCCGCTCGTGCGTGGTGACCAACTCCCGCCGTACGGAGGCGATCGCGGACAGCGGCACGCGCAGATCGACTTGCGCGGCGCGGCGTACGCGCAGGACCGTGTCGCCGAGGACGTGCGGGCGGGTCACGGACGCCGCGTGCATACCGACGACGAGCAGCAGCGTGTAGACGTCGAGGGCGAGTACGACGCGGTGCACGGCGGGATGGTTGCGCAGCAGCACCGCCATGCAGGCGCTCTCCAGGACGCAGACGAACCCGAACCCGAACATCATCGCGCCCTGTCCGCGGGCGTACCCGAAAGCCCGCCCTCGCCCCGACCCCGACCCCGGCCCCACGCCGTCGGGGCGCCGGGCCACCCACCGGACGATGCTCGCCAGCAGCCGCACCTCGTGCGCGACGAGCCGCCGTACGGCCCTCATCGCTCACGCTCCCCGTGCGCGGGCTCGCCTTGCGCGGGCTCCACGCGTCCGGGCTCCACGCGTCCGGGATCCGCGCGTCCGGGATCCGCGCGTCCGGGATCCGCGGGCCCGGGCTTCGGGCGCGCCCGCCGCACGAGCAGCCGGATCGTGCGCAGGACGGCCGCGGACTGCGCTGGCGGGAAGTCGTCGAGGAAGGCGCTCAGGAAGCCGCCGCCGTTCGCCCCGGGCCCGTTCGCCCCAGGCCCGTCCGGGTCGAGATCGGCCAGGTCGAGGTCGGCCAGGCCCAGGCCGGCCAGGGCCTCGTCCGGAAGGCAGTCGGCGAGGGCATGGGCGGCCTCCTCGACGCGCGGGTCGGCCGGGTCGGCGTCCGCGAGCTCGTCCAGCAGCGTGTAGGCCGCGTGCGCCCGCTCCGCGGCGCCCGGCACATCGGCGGTGGCTCGCAGCGCGGACAGCAGGCGCTCCCGGTCCTTCGGGGCGGCGACCGTTTCGAGGAGGGCGATCATCTCGCGGTCCCTCGCGGCGATCGCCGGTTCCGGGTGCCGGGTCAACTCACCGAAGATGGCAGCGAGTTCGGGGGACACGGGGCCTTCGGCGGGCATCCGGCCCCCGTCGAGCAGGGCGCGCAGCCGCAGCCGCCTCGCCCGGATCGCCGCCTCCTGGCGTGCCAGGTCGTCGTCGAGTTCCGCGAGTACCTCGGCGAGGTCGCGGCCGGCGTCGTCCGCGAGGATGTCCCGTACCTCGGTGAGCCCGAGCCCCAGCTCGGTCAGCCGTCTGATCCGGGCGAGCGCGGCGGCGTGCCGCAGTCCGTAGTCGCGGTAGCCGTTGGGGCGCCGCTCGGGCTCGGGCAGCAGCCCGAGCTGGTGGTAGTGCCGCACGGTCCGCGTCGTGACGCCGACGGCCGCGGCGAGCTCTCCGATCCGCATGCCCTCAGTAGAAACGTTGACGTTGCGACAAGGTCAAGCGAGCCGCACCGCGACGGGCAGCCGGGAGACCTCGCGACGCGAAAAGGCATGGCGACGACGAAGAGGCATGGCGACGACGAAGAGGCATGGCGACGGCGAAGAGGCATGGCGACGGCGAAGAGGCATGGCGACGGGCACGGAAGCGGGGCATGGAAACGGGGCCGAGCGCGTTGCCCTGGCGAGGGGGTGCGTCCATGGGGGAGGCAAGCAGGCGTGAACACGCAGGCCACGACGGCCACGCAGACCACGCAGACCACGCAGACCACGCAGACCACGCAGACCACGCAGGCCACGGAGGCCATGACAGCCACGCAGGCCACGCAGGCCACGGAGGCCAGGGCAGCCACGGAGGCGACGGCAGCCACGGAGGCCCGGTACCCGCGGGCGGGCGTGAGCTGGCCGTCTGGACGAGGGCGACCCTCGGCGGCTCAGGCCTGCCGCTCGACCTCCTGACGGCCAGGTTCGACCGCCATCGGTACGCGCCCCACGCGCACGACGAGTTCGCCGTCGGCGTCGTCGTCGCCGGCGCGGACGTCATCGACTACCGCGGCGGCCGGATCCGTTCGGGCCCCGGCGCGATCGTGGTCCTGGGCCCCGGCGAGGTGCACACGGGCGGGCCCGCCGTGACCGACGACGGCTACGCCTACCGCGCCCTGTACCCGGCGACATCCCTGCTCACCGAGGGCACCCTGGGCATCCCGGACTTCCGCGAACCACTCGTCGACGACCCCGAACTGGCCGCCGCCCTGCGCCGCGCCCACACCGAGCTGAGCGCGTGCCCGGACCCCCTGGAGGCCGAGTCCCGGGTGCCGTGGCTGCTCACGGCCCTGGCCCGCCGCCATTCCACGGTCCGCCATGTGTGCGACACGATCCCGGGCGCGGGCCGCGTGGCGGAGGCGGTACGCGACCGCCTCGCCGACGAACTCCTCGCCCCGCCCTCCCTCGCGGCCCTGGCGGCGGACCTCGGCCTGTCCCGCTACCAACTCCTCCGCGCGTTCCGTACGAGCATGGGGATGCCGCCTTACGCATGGCTGGCCCAGTACCGGGTGAACCGCGCCCGATGCCTGCTGGATGCGGGCCACCGCCCCGCCGAGACGGCCGCTCTCGTGGGCTTCGCGGACCAGGCACACCTCACCCGCTGGTTCCGGCGGGTGCTGGGGGTGACGCCGGCGGCGTACCGCAACAGCGTTCAAGACTCCCGACGCTGAGCCGGCCGAGACTGCGCACATGACTGCACGCGGCTGGTTTCTCTTCTCCCTCATGGGAGTGCTCTGGGGCATCCCCTATCTGATGATCAAAGTGGCGGTGGACGGTGGCATGTCCGCGTCCATGGTGGTGTTCGCGCGCTGCGCGGTGGGCGCGGCGCTGCTCCTCCCCTTCGCCGTCCGCCAGGGAAACCTGATCAACGTCGTACGAGCACACTGGCGCCCCATGCTGGCCTTCGCGTGCATCGAGATCATCGGCCCGTGGTGGACCCTGACCGACGCCGAACGCCATCTCTCCAGCTCGACGGCGGGCCTGCTGATAGCGGGCGTACCGATCGTCGGCGTCCTCCTGGCCCGTTTCTTCGGCGACACGGAACGCCTCGGCGCCCGCCGCACGGCAGGCCTGGCGCTGGGTCTGGGCGGAGTGGCGGTCCTGACGATCCCGCACCTGACGGGCGGCGACGCCCGCTCTCTCACGGAGATGCTGGTCACGGTGGTGGGCTACGCGACGGCCCCCTTGATCATGGCCCGCTACCTCCGCCAGGTCCCCACCCTGCAACTGATAGCCCCCTGCCTGCTCCTCTCCGCCCTGGTCTACGCCCCGGCGGCGACCCTGCAATGGCCCTCCACCCCGCCCTCCCTCCCGGTCCTGGCCTCCCTCGCGGGCCTGGGAGTCATCTGCACGGCGCTCGCGTTCGTCGCCTTCCTGGAACTGATCAGGGAGGCGGGACCGACCCGCGCGGTGGTCTTCACGTACGTCAACCCGGCGGTGGCGGTGACGGCGGGCGTCCTGTTCCTGGACGAGGAACTGACGGCGGGAGTGGTGGCGGCCTTCACCCTGATCCTGCTGGGCTCGTTCCTGGCGACGGCCTCGGGACGGCGGCGGGGCGAACGCCCGGTAGCATGGTCGACACGGCAGACGAGCCGGGCGGACGGCCGCGTGGAGTCCCCTTCGGGGGCGCTTCCCGAGGAACGTCCGGGCTCCACAGGGCAGGGTGGTGGCTAACGGCCACCCGGGGTGACCCGCGGGACAGTGCCACAGAAAACAAACCGCCCGGGACCTCGGTCCCGGGTAAGGGTGAAACGGTGGTGTAAGAGACCACCAGCGCCTGAGGTGACTCAGGCGGCTAGGTAAACCCCACCCGGAGCAAGGTCAAAAGGAGCGCTGTAAAAGGCGCTCTGCGAGGACGTTCGAGGGCTGCCCGCCCGAGTCCCCGGGTAGACCGCACGAGGCCGGCGGCAACGCCGACCCTAGATGGATGGCCGTCTCCCCGGCCGCCGCGAGGCAGCCGGGCGACAGAACCCGGCGTACAGCCCGACTCGTCTGCCCCTAAGTGCCACTGACCAGTGAAAGTAATGGTCAGGGGCACTTTTCTACTGAATCTGAGACCTAGCCAGAACCCGTTCCGCACCGGTTCAGTCGGGGTCGCATGGCTACGTACGTAGCCATGAAGGTAGCCGTGAGGCGTGGTGTTGGAGATCGGCGTCCTCGAGGCCTGACCTGAGGCAAGTGACGTCTGCCCTGGAGCATCCAGGTTCCGCCGCCTAGTGGCACTATCCAGCGCTGAGAGCTATGGCTGTCGATCTCGTAGGCTTCACCAGCTCATGGAGCTTCGCCCGAGTCTCCGGATCCGTTGAGTAGATGGCCGTGCCGACCATGCCACGCGTCAGGAGCACCTTGTACGTATTGCGGATCAAGCGATCCACGTCGTTGTCCGATGCCGCAGTCTTGCCGTTCCCCCTCCGCAGGGCGGGATCCTTCGAAGCCGCCCGGTCGACGACCCAACCGTTCTCCCGCCAGACGAAATCGGGCCCGATGATCACGCCGCTCCAGTCGTACTCGAAGCCCTGCGCCGTGTAGACGCAGCCGATCTGGTCGAAGCCGGCAGGGTCAGTGGCCCAAAGCGCTGAGGGCGGTGCACCCATGATCGACCGCTCGCCCTTGAGGTTCCACGGCCGGGCCCATCCGCCGATTTGCACATCGGCGGGAAGCGGCTCGCCCGGCTTGGCATCCGACCAGCGCCAACAGAACCCGGCTGACAACCGGGCCCCGTACCCCTTCGACCGCTTCTCGTCCAGAAGGGCTTCCAACTCCTCCGGAGAATCGACGACATCGAGCTGCATCCGACCGTCGGGTTCCCATACGACGGCCTTGTCGCCCTCCAGCCCCAGCAGCCGTACGACCCACCGCAAATACGCGTCGCTCCCACCACAGCGGAACTGGCTGTCCAGCTCCACCACCCGGCACGCCAGATCCTTCTGCGCGGCCGCTGCCTTGATCTCATCGACGGTCCCTGTCTCTCCGGGCCGTACCACCTGATGCTGGTCCAGGAGAAAAACGGGCACACGGGCAACGTCGATCAGTTCCTCGAGCTGCCGCTTGCCGGTGCGCTGAGTCGCCGGAGTGAAACGGCTCGCGGACGTCTCCCGCACGCGATGGGCTTCGTCGCACATCAGCACGTCCAGGCTGTTGCGCTTTGCGGTCACGAAACTGTTGAAGTATTTGAAGAGGTCCCGCACTTCGGGCTTCCGCGCGCCGGCCACCTTGCGCATGGTCCTGGTGAACGACTGCGAGCCCGTCGCGTGCAGAGCGGGAACCCCACGCCGGTACAGCTCACCGAGGAGCGACAGAGCGATCACACTCTTGCCCGTCCCGGGCCCACCCGTGATGATTACAACTTCTTTACGATCAGCCTCGTGCGCCCGCTCGACGGCTTTCAGCACGGTCTCGTACGCCACACGCTGCTCATCGAGAAGGACGAAGTGCTCCCGCTCGCGCACCTCCTGCGCCGCGACGGCCATCAACTGCTTCGAAGGCTGAACCTTGGCAAGTAACAACTCGTCGGCTGCCTGGGCTCCGGACGCGGTGCTCAGCTTCGACTGCAGGTACGCGAGGAAGTCCCCGCGCCTGTCGGCCGTGAACATACGGCCACGCGCACTGAGTTCGACTTCGTCGAGACCGGACACACCGAACGCGGTCGCATTGTGCAGATAGGCGACCCCCGAAATCCGCTCAGGACGCTGAGCCAGTGCTCCGTTGAAGGCGACGAGGTAGTCGCAGTAACCACGGACCTGCTGGATGGGGTTGAGAACCGCACGTGCGTAGTCGGGTACGAAACACAGCAGGGGATCATCGTCGTCGGGATGCGCCTCACTCCATTGCTTCAGCTCGACGACGACATATGACGGCGCACCGGTCCGGGGGTGAACACCGGCGAGAACCGCATCGGCCCGCTTGCTCGTCAAAGGCAACCCGAACTCCAGCAACACCTCCACCTGACCCAGCCCCGCATCGAGTAATGCGTCGGTGAGTGCCGGGATGCTCCGCTCCCAGGAGCGCGATTCCGCCATGCTCGGCCTGTACCCGTGGATCCGAGTGAACTGCTCGATGAGATAGAGGCCCAGTGACCCTTCGAGGTGTCGGGCGGCGACCGCAGTGGCGGAATCACGGAACAGCAAGAAATGCCCCCAGGCAGCACGAAGTATCCCGTGCGGGTGGGGGCGTGTCCTGAGGCGGAAGCCCGGCGGGCCGCATTGACGATCGATCGAATGCTACCGAACGGCCTGCCCGGCCAACCGGCGGAAAGTCGTCGTCACGGGCTGGCGATCTTGCGCATCTTCTTGGGGAGCGGATGCTGCACCGAGGTGATCACGTGCCCGCGCAGAGCGTCCCGAGTGGCCTCATCCGTCGCATAGATCACCACGCCCATGATCCCGCGGGTCAACAGCACGTGATACGCGTTGCGGACGCACCGGTTGATGTCTGCCTCGTCGATAGTCCTGGGCCGGAGTTCCGGATCATGGGTGGCGGTCCGGTCGATGACGAAACGGCCGTCGCGCCAGACGAGATCGGGACCGATGATCACGCCCACCCAGTCGAACTCGAAGGTCTGGGCGGTGTAGACGCAACCGACCTGCCCCGTTCCCCGCGGGTCGGTCGCCCAGAAGTCGGCATCGGGTGCGCCTTCCACGGCATGGCCGCTCTTCACGTTCCAGGGCTGCTGCCAATCGTCGATGGTGACGTCCGGGACCAGCTTGCCGTTCTCGTCCGGATCACTCCACGGCCAACAGAAACCGGCGACGACGCGCGTGCTCGCCCCTGTGAGTCGATGCCCTTCAAGGAAGTCCGTCATTTCCTGCGGCGAGTCGGCGAGGTGGACCTGCATCCGTCCGTCGGGTACCCAGACCTGAGGGGTGTGCACGCCCACGCTGAGCAGCTTCAGCACCCAGTCCCTGTAGTAGGCGCTTCCCTGGGCCCGGAACATGCCGCCCAGGTCGATGAGCGTGTGCCGAAGCCCCAACGCCTTCGCACGTTCGATCAGGTACTCGGCCGTGCCTACCTCGCCCGGGCGAAGGGACTGCCAGTCGTCGAGCAGGAAGACGGGGACGCGCGCTGCCTCTATGATCTCGTCGGCCTGAGGGCGTGCGTTCTCCCGCTCCTCGCGTGGTGTGTATCGGTCGACGGAGTGACGACGGATGCGGTGCGCCTCATCACAGATGACCACGTCACAGCTGTCCGGTGGCAGCTTCTTCAGCTGGTTGAAGTAGGTGAACAGCCGTGTGGCTTCCTTCTTCAGCTTCCCCTTCATCCCACGCGGAGCGTTCTGCGCGTAGGTCTCGCGAAGGGTCAGGGTGAGCGCCTTGGCCCCGGAGGCGTGAACGACATTCCAGCCGGCCTGGTCCAGAGTGCGCCGGAGCTCGAGCGCGATGGCGCTCTTCCCGCTGCCGGGCCCGCCTCGGACGATGATGACTTCCTTCGTGCCGCCCTCGCGGACCCGCCGTACCGCCTCGTGCACGTCTTGGTGCGCCAACTCCTGCTCGTCCAGCAGCTGGAAGCGCTCCGGTGGCCCCATACGCGCGGGAAGGTTGACGTCGGCGATCTTCGGAGGATCGTACTCAGGGGAGTCGATCAGCACCTGGGCGGCCTCCCCACCCGGCAGCGCGGCCAGCCGAGCGCCGAGCAGCTTCCGGAACCGCTCGAACCGGTCCATGGTGTAGAGCCGTCCGTGCTCGCTCTCCGGAAGCTCGAAGAGCTCTCGCACGTCGTCGTCGTGAGTGTTGTGCATCAGCACGGCTCCGACGACGCTCTCGGGCTTCCCGCGCAGTGCGGCCTTGTACTGCACCAGGTAGTCGCAGTATTTCTGCACCTGCCGGACCGGATGCAGTTTCCAGTTCGCGAAACCGAGATCGACGGCGACCGACCGATTCGGGTGCACGGTCGCGGAACGTTGCTGCTTCAGCTCGATCAATACGTACGAGGGTGCGCCGCTGCCCGGGTGTACGCCGGCCAGGAGTACATCCACATCGGCGTCGGTGTGCGGAAGCCCGAACTCTATGAACACCTCCACCTGGCCAAGACCTCGTTCGACGAGGGCATTGATCACCGGAGGAAGACTGTTCTCCCAGGCCTCGACAAGACCGTTCGCCGGAGGCGTCCCGTCCTGATCCCTGCCCTTCTTCCGCTTGTGCTTGTCCTTGTAGGCCAGGACCAACCGTTCGGTCAGTGGACGATGAGCCATCCCGGGTTGCCGCTTGACCTCCTCGGCCAACGAAGCAGCAGACTCCCGGAGCAGATACGACGACAAGGACTTCTCCCACGGCACGCCAAACCCCTTGCGGGTGGAGGCGTGTCCTGGGGAGCGGAAGCCTGGCGGGCCGCGATGACAGCCTGCGACATTAGCTCGATTCGAAGCCTCGTGCGCAAGATTCAGCCAGGAACGCCAAGCGAGCAGAGGGGAGGTAATCGCTACACGGTAAGGTCGGCCGAATACTTTTTGACCGCATGCTCCCTGTGTCTCCCCGTACCGTTGGGACAGGACGTCCTCGACCACGTGCGGCGTCTCATGCCGTCGGCCGAGCCGTACCGTTCTGGGCGACGGGGAGTTCAAGGAGTCCTTCACCTACTTCAGCAACTTCGTCACCCCGCCCGACCCGCCTCTGGACGTACTGATCTGCGACGAGGCCCACCGTCTGCGTGACCGCTCCACCAACCGCTCTGGAAGCCGGAGGACTGGGGCAGCAAGCCTCAGGTGGACGAACTCCTCGACGCCTCGCGGTTGACGGTGTTCTTCCTCGACGAGGGACAGTCCGTGCGCCCTCAGGAGGTCGGCACAGCCGCTCTCGTGGAGGAGGCCGCGAAGCGCTACGACGCGGTCCTGCTCCGTAGCAGCCTGCGGGAACAGTTCCGCTGCGGCGGCAGCGACGGCTACATCCGCTGCATACGCGGCGCCTTGGGAGTGTCCGAGGCGAAGCCGGAGCTGTGGACCCCGGACGGCGTGATGCACGTCGAGGTCGTGAACAGCTCGGAGGAGGAACTGGAGCGGATCATCCGTTCCGAGGCGGGGGCCGGAGCGTCCGCCCGCATGGTCGCCGGTCACCGCTGGCCCTGGACGAAGCTCCTGGGCAAGGAGAAGCGACTCGAACCCGACATCTGGATCGGTGACTGGCACCGGCCGTGGAACGCGTACAGCGATTCCTTCTGCGAGAACAAGACCGTCCCGCCCTCCAATATCTGGTCGGTGCACGAGAACGGCCTCGGCCAGATCGGCTGTGTGTATACCTCTCAGTGCTTGGAGTGGGACTGGTGCGGCGTGATCATGGGTGACGGCATGGTGCGCCGGGGTGACCGCTGGATGTTCCGCCGGGGCAAGGAGCGGGCGGACAAGGAGGCGGACGTCAAGCGGGTCGCCGTTCCCGGGTCGTTCGATCCCGAGGTGAAGCCGAAGAGCGCGGACGACGACGAGTTCGCCCGGCTTGTCCGGCACGCGTATCACGTGCTGATGACCCGGGCGAGCCCGGCGACCGTGCTCTGTTCCACGGACGAGGAGACCAGGGCGCATCTGAAGGGGCTCGTCGGTAACGTCCACATCCACGGCCTGCGACCGACCTGGGAGAACCTCCCGGAGCAGGCGCGACAGCCACAGCTGCCCCGCCCCGGCCGCGGAGGTCGCCGCCGCAGGAACCGCCAGAAGAAGGGCACTCCGCCAGACGAGATGCGCCTGTTCTGAATCGGTGCGTCAGTAAGTGGAGTGGCGGGCTCCCGGGCCCGCCACCTGCCGGTCAGAAGACCAGGCGCGCTGCCACGGCAAGGGCCGTCACCAACAGATTGGTGACGACTCCCACCGCGACGTCGACCAGAATCTGACGAATCCGGTCATGACGTGCACGGGTGTACTCAACGGGGTTCATCGGTTTCCACTCCTGAGCATGAGCTGGGAATGGCAGGGATCGCCCTACCGGGCATCCGCAGTCACACCGCGTATGACACGCGGTGGAGACCGTTCGTCGCTCATCGCCGAGGACCGGCTCCTGGAACACCGCCGACGTAACCTCCGGGAAGGCGCGCAGCGAGTAACCACGTTAGTGCACGCGCCAGTTGACGCAAACCGATTCAGAACGTCGCCGGTCGCGGGACGACGGGTGGATCGGAACGACCTGGCTCAGCTCCGTGTCACCCTGTTGAGTTCGCAGAGAGCTCGGTGGTAGTCCAAGTGTGCTTCGTCGATGCGATGTCCGTTGTGTCGGCGAAGCTGTTCCACTGATCCGCCCCCGTGCGTATTCCTCACCATGCCGTTGACATCGACGTAGATTTCCAGCCCGTCGAAGAGAACGTGGTGGTTGGGGCACAGACAGAGCAGATTCGGCAGTTCGTCCGGACCGTTGTGAGGCTTCCCGAGACCGCGTATGTGAGCGGCCTCGCTGTACGGCCTGCGCTTGTACTGCAGACGCTTCCCACAGACCTGACAGCCGTGTCCGTGCAGTTCCTTGACCTCACGGGCGATCGCGGGGTCGCGGACAAGTTCTGAGAAGGTACGCGGCCGTCGTGCGGCGGGACCGGTCGCACGCTCGGTCGCGGCGGTACCCTCCTGGTCGTCAGAGTCCTCGTCTCCGTCGATCAGGCCGTCAGCCGTGGCGTACCCGGCGAGGCCCACCCGATCGAGCAACTCACGCTGGTCGACACCGTCGAAGTACGTGCCGCACAGCTTGATCACGGCCTGCAGACGGATGAGGGGGTCCCTCAGCAGCTCAGCGCTCGTGTGGGTGAGGCCGGCAACGGGTTGGGTCGAGTCGAGGGCGCCTACTCCCGGCGCAGAGCCGGCCTCACGGTCTATCCCGTGCAGCTCCCATAGGCCGCTGCCACGCAGGTGCCAGAAGGGGTACTCGGGGGTGACTTTCGAACCGGGGAGTCCGAACTCGGCGAGGAGTGGACCCACCTCCGCCCGGAAGAGCGCCCACGGTGTCAGGCGTGGCCTGTCCGCGGAAATCCGGGATATCGCCCACAGCAAGGACAACGGCTGGTGGCGGCTGGCTGCTTTGCTTCCTGGTTGACGATGAGTGTGGAGGGAGCCCAGCTGCTCCAGCAGGCCCTCCGCGGTGAAGTCGTCGGATGCGGTCGTGCCTGAAGGCGGCACCGGTGGTGACGGAACCACCCGCCAACTCTTCGGCGGCAGGAGTGGGAGAACGCCGCGGTAGTTCTCGGGGGACCGCAGGGTGAGGCTGCGCAGAGGTACCGGAACGTTCATCCTGCGCAGCACGGGTGCTGCGAGGACAAGGGTGGAGAATTCCTCAACGTCCCCCAGCGCCATGATGTGTTCCCAAGTGGCATTGTCGTCATCGGCTCCCCAGACCCTCCGTGCCACAGGTGGGCTGGTGAACAGGTGGAGGATGCGTGCGCGAGCGAAGAAATGATTCTCCGTGTAGAAGTACACGTCGTCGCCGACACGGCGATCTCGCAGGGCTCGCACTTTCTCGTTGTTGGCTTGCGCAGTGGGAGTGGTACCCCACAATCGCGCGATTCCGTCTGGATACAGGGCGTTCAGCGTGGTCGCCTGGTCGCCGAGCACATCGTGGATGTCCGCGATCCGGATGCCTCGATGCACCGACTTGGCGAAGTTCTCTGCCCCTCGAAGCCGGGCCCCGCCGCGAGGCTGGAGGAGTATCTGCGGCTCGACCTGTTGCGGGTGGTCCGCAGTGGTGCTTCCGTCCTTCACGGTGAAGCCGAGTGCTCGCAGGCGCTGCGCCACCGTGTGCGCACCTCCGCTGAAGTCGTCAGCCGGCAACAGGGTGCCGACCGAGTAGAGATGAGCTACACCGGCTATGGCCTTCGAGTCGTAGCTGTCTCCGTCCACGACCAGCACGTATGTCAACGCCCGGCCGAAGCTGTACCGATGGCGAAACGTTTCGCGTCCCAAGCGCTGACACTCCGCGACCGCAGCCAGCACGCCTGCACGCGTGATATCCCCAAGTCCCATGCGCAGGACATTAGTAGGTAGGTATGACAAGTGCCGCCGTGTGTCGACTCGTTGCCTGACCGGTTCACTGCTTTCGCCTCGGTGAATCCCCTATAGGCGCAAGGAGGGCAAATCGCCCGGCTGTATTTCGCCATGTGGGGCGAATGTCCTGTAGCCCCGCTCTTCACAACCTCTTCTCATGCCCCTGGCACCCACTAGGATCTGCTTTAAGGGTCTGACCATGGGCAAAGGCGACCTTGCGGGACAAGGGGAGCGGGGAACAGGCATGCGGGAAGGCCGGTGGGTCACGGTCACCGAGTCCGAGTTCGATCATGAGCGTCGTGGCCTGGAGGCGATCCGGGAGAAGCTGCCGGACTCCGACCCCTGGCGGGCCTGGTCGAACTTCACCTTCACCGCGAACACCGGGCACGTCCGCGAGGTGGACCTGCTGGTCGTCGCCCCCGGTGGCGTCTGCATGATCGAGCTGAAGGACTGGCACGGCTCGGTCACGTCCGAGAACGGCACCTGGGTGCAGACCACCCCGGGTGGCCGCCGCCGTACGCACGGCAATCCGCTGCACCTTGTCAACCGCAAGGCCAAGGAACTGGCCGGCCTGCTCGCGCTGCCCGGCAACAAGCGGGTCTGGGTCGCGGAGGCCGTCTGCTTCACGGACAACGGCCTCCGTGTACGCCTGCCCGCTCACGACCAGAACGGCGTCCACACCGTCCACCAGCTGGTCGAGATGCTCAAGCAGCCGCCGCGCGACGAGCGGCGCCGCATCACCGCGATCGGGTCGCGCGAGATCGAGGCGGCCCTCAAGCACATCGGCATCCGCAAGAGCGACGCGCAGTACAAGGTCGGCCCGTACGAGCTGCAGCGGAAGTCCTTCGACTCCGGGCCCACCTGGGCGGACTACCTCGCCCGCCACAGCGACCTCCCCGAGGCCGCCCGCGTCCGCATCTACCTCAGCGAACGCGGCTCCGACGCCTCCCTGCGCCAGTCCGTGGAGAACGCGGCCCGCCGCGAGGCCGCCGTGCTGGGCCGCTTCAAGCACCCGGGCGCGGTCGAGCTCAAGCAGTACTTCCCCTCCGGGCACGCGGCCGGCCCCGCGCTGATCTTCGACTACCACCCGGACACCCTGAAGCTGGACGAGTACCTGGTCCAGTACGGCGAGAAGCTGGACATCCTCGGCCGGATGGCGCTGGTCCGCCAGCTCGCCGAGACGATACGTTCCGCGCACCGCAGCCGTATCCACCACCGGGCGCTCGCCGCCCGTTCCGTGCTGGTCGTCCCCCGGCCGCGCGGTGCGAAGGGCCGGGCCGTGGGGGAGGAGGCCGCCTGGCTCACCCCGCAGCTCCAGATCTCGGACTGGCAGATCGCCACCCAGCGCAGCGGCGACTCCTCGCAGGGCCAGGGCATGACTCGTTTCGCGCCGACCGCGCTGTCCGCCCTGCACGTGGCCGACGACGCCGACGCCTACCTCGCCCCCGAACTCACCGCCCTCAAGCCCGACCCGGTCCATCTCGACGTGTACGGGCTCGGCGTCCTCACCTACCTGCTGGTCACCGGCAAGGCCCCGGCCGCCAGCCAGGCCGAGCTGCTGGCCCGCCTGGAGGCGGGCGAGGGCCTGCGCCCCAGCTCCCTTGTGGACGGCCTGTCGGAGGACGTGGACGAGCTGGTGCAGGCCGCCACCGCCTACCGGCCAGGCCAGCGACTCTCCAGCGTCGACGAGTTCCTGGAATTGCTGGAGGTCGTCGAGGACTCCCTGACCGCCCCGGCCCAGGCGGCCACCGCCGCGGAGGCCCCGGACGACGAGGACGGCGACGGGACCACAGCGGACAAGGATCCCCTCGAAGCCGTCGCCGGTGACGTGTTCGACGGCCGCTGGGAGATCCGCCGCCGCCTCGGCACCGGCTCCACCAGCCGCGCCTTCCTCGTCCGCGACCTCCAGGCCGAGGCCCGCAGGACCCGTCCGCTGGCCGTGCTGAAGGTCGCCCTCTCCGACAGCCGCAGCGAGATCCTCGCCCGCGAGGCCGAGGCCATGGGACGCCTGCGCCCCCACTCCGGCATCATCCGCCTCGTCGAACCCGAGCCGCTGCACATCGGCGGCCGTACGGTCCTGGCGCTGGAGTACGTCGGCGACGAGCGTGACGACAACGGACAGGGCACCGAGGGCGGGGTCCGTCCGCGCCGCCGTGAGGAGACCGTAGCTCGCCAGCTCCGCGACAACGGCCGTCTCCAGGTGGACCAGTTGGAGGCGTACGGCGACTATCTCTTCGGAGCCGTCGACTTCCTGGAGGGCGAGGGCATCTGGCACCGGGACATCAAGCCCGACAACATCGCCGTCCGCATCCGCCCCAACCGCACCCGCGAACTCGTCCTCATCGACTTCTCCCTCGCCGGCTACCCGGCGAAGAGCACCAACGCGGGCACCGACGGCTACCTCGACCCCTTCGTCGATGTCATCACCCGCGGCTCGTACGACTCGCACGCCGAGCGGTACGCCGTCGCCGTCACCCTGCACCAGATGGCCTCCGGCGAGCTGCCCAAGTGGGGCGACGGCAGCCTCCTGCCCCGGATGACCGACCCGAAGGAGTGGCCGTACCCGACGATCGCGGCCGAAGCCTTCGACCCGGCCGTACGGGACGGCCTCGTCGCCTTCTTCCAGAAGGCCCTGCACCGCGACGCCGGCCGGCGGTTCCCTGAGCTGAAGCCGATGCGGGACGCCTGGCGCAAGGTCTTCCTCGACGCCTCGCAGACCGTCCCGTCCAGCCACCGTTCCCGCCACCCCGCCGCCACGCCCACGGGGGAGGAAACCCCCGCCGGAGGCGCCGCCGCGGTGGCGATCGCCGACGCCGAGCCGGAGACCGCCGAGCAGCAGCGCGACCGCCTCGCCGCCGAGGTCACCCGCGACACCCCGCTGACCGTCTCCGGCCTCACGCCCGCCGCCCAGTCCTTCCTCTACGGCCTCGGCATCACCACGGTCGGCGAACTGCTCGACTACAGCCGCCGCAAGCTCGTCAACGCCCCCGGCCTCGGCGCCAAGACCCGCAACGAGGTCCAGCAGCGGCAGCGCGAGTGGGGCGAGCTGCTGCGCGAGATCCCCGTCTCGCCGCTCACACCGAAGGGCCGCGCGGAGGCCAAGGAGGAGCTGGAACAGCTCACGGCCGCCGAGTCGGCCCTGGTGGGCCAGCTCGCGACGGGCGAGTCGGCGGGTGCGCTGCCCGCCCGCACCCTGCGCTCGGTCAGCCTCGACACCCTGGCCACCGTCTTCGTGCCGGCCGTCAACAACAACGGCTCCAACCGCAACAAGGCGGAGATGGTACGGCTGCTGCTGCGCCTGCCCGACGAGCACGGCGTGCTGCCCGGCATCGGCGTCTGGCCGAAGCAGAAGGACGTCGCGGACGCGCTGGGGCTGAGCCATGGCCGTATCCCGCAGATGCTCAAGGACGAGCGCAAGCGCTGGAAGGCGGAGCCTGCCGTCCAGGCACTGCGCGAGGAGATCATCGACCTGCTCGTGAGCATGGGCCGGGTCGCCTCGGCGGTGGAGATCGCGGACGCACTGGCCGTTCGGCGCGGTACGCATCTCGCGGGGCGCGAGCAGCGGCGCGCGATGGCCTTGGCGGCCGTACGGGCCGTGGTCGAGGTCGAGCAACTGCTGCCGCAGGAGGCCGAGTTCCTGCACCAGCCGAACCGCAAGGCGACGGACGAGTCCCTGGGCGCCGGCCTGCTCGCCTTGGACGTACGGGAGAACGACGGCCCGGATACTCCTACTGCGCCGGGCTTGCTGGAGTACGCGACCCGCCTCGGCAAGACGGCCGACCGGCTCACCAAGCTGGACACCCTCCCGACAGCGGCGACCGTACTCGCCGAGCTGAGCGCGCTGACGGTACCGCCGGGCGCGGTGGACTGGGACGAGCGGCGGATGGTGGAGCTGGCGGCGTCGTCGTCGCTGAACGCCGCCGCAACTCCACGCCTGGAGATCTACCCGCGCGACCTGCCGCTGGTCCGGGCGCTGCGCCTCACCCAGGCTGGGCTCGTCCGCTGGATCCCGGGGATGCCGGAGGGGCAGCAGCCGGGCCTAATCGGCGAGGCCGTGCATGAGCGGGTCCGTGCCCGCTTCCCGGAGATGGTCGTTCCCGACGGGCGTGGCGGCACGACCCACGAACTGCCGACGGGCGGTCCGCTCACCAAGGCGTTGCGCGACGCCGGCTTCGAACTGTCGCTCAGCATGCACGAGCGCGAGGGCGTACTGCGCTACCTGCCGACTCGAGTGGACGACGCGTCGAGCTACCTGACGACGGGTGCGTGGCGGCAGTCGACGCGTATGGGGGCGGTGACGCGGTACGCCGACGACCCGCAGCTCGCGGGCGCGGTCCGCGCGGAGGAACGGCTGCTCGCCTCGGCCCGCCGGGACGGGTACCGGGTGCTGACCGTACGGCAGCAGCTGGTGCGGGACGCCGTACGGGAACTGGGTGCCGAGCGGCTGGGCGCGGATGTGCTGTCGGTGACCGAGCTGTTCCTGGAGGCCTTGCACGCGCAGGTCACGCCAGGCACCAAGCCGACCTGGGAGACCCTGCTGAAGGCGGACGCCGCCGAGCCGGGTTCGAAGGGGGCGGTGCGGTTCGCGGAGTACACGCGGACGGCGTGGGGGGCGGTGGAGCCGCGGATCGCGGAGTTGTTGGGTGGCGGCGGTGGCGGCGGTGGTGCAGGTAATGCCGGTGGTGCCGGTGGCGGGGCTGGTCCTGTTGGGCCCGTTCTGCTCACGGAGGCCGGGGTGTTCGCGCGGTACGACGCGATGGGCGTCCTGGACCGGCTGGCGTCGGCGGCCCGGCGGGGCGGGCGGGGGCTGTGGCTCCTGGTCCCGCAGAGTGACCCGTTGCGCGAGCCCCGGCTCGGGCAGGTGGCTGTGCCGTACCAGGCCGGCCTGGGGGAGTGGATTCAGCTTCCGGACACGTGGGTGGGCAACGTCCACCGTGGGTCCGGCGAGGTAGTGGCTAGCGCCAGTGGTGTTGAGGGAGACGTCAAGTGATCGACCGCAAGGCTCTGTTGAACGACCTGAAGCAGCAGGTCAAGGCGGTCGAGACCGACCTCGGACGCCAGGTGAAGGTGCTGGAGGATGTCGGCGCGCGGCTGAGGGCAGAGTACGACCAGGCGCGCAAACTGGGGCGTACGGCGGCGACGTGGACCTCGTGGCTGGACGAGCGGGTTACGCAGGTTGCGGTGGCGTGGGTGCTGGGGACTGTGTTCGTACGGTTCTGCGAGGACAACCGGCTGATCCCGGAGCCATTTCTGACGGGGCCGGAGGGGGACCGGCGGGAGCTGGCGGAGTCTCGGTACGACGCGTATGTGGAGACGGACGAGGACCCGACGTACCGGGGGTGGCTGGAGAAGGCGTTCGAGGAACTGGGACAGGGGCAGGCGGGTCGGCTGCTTTTCGACAAGCGGCACAACCCGCTGTACCAGGTTCCGGTTTCGCATGATGGGGCGCGGGAGTTGGTCGAGTTCTGGCGGGGGAGGGATGAGGGCGGTGTCCTCGTCCACGACTTCACCGATCCGCTGAACAAGGACGGCACGGAGGGGTGGGACACGCGGTTTCTGGGGGACTTGTACCAGGATCTGAGCGAGACCGCGCGGAAGACGTATGCGTTGCTGCAGACGCCGGAGTTCGTGGAGGAATTCATCCTTGATCGGACCATGGACCCGGCGGTTCGGGAGTTCGGGTACGAGGAATTGAAGATGATCGACCCTACGTGTGGGTCGGGGCACTTTGTGTTGGGGGCATTTCGGCGGCTGGTGCGGCTTTGGGGGGAGGGGCAGCCGGAGAAAGACTTGCACGAACGGGTGGAGGCTGCCCTCAAGTCGGTGCATGGTGTGGACGTTAATCCATTTGCAGTGGCTATCGCGCGCTTCCGATTGCTGGTTGCAGCAATGGCGGTAAGTGGGGTGCGGACCATGGGTGAAGCGATGAAGTATGAGTGGCCAGTCCACTTGGCAGTTGGAGACTCGCTCATCAAATCTCGGCAGCTGAGGCTCTTTGACGGAGACGAAGGCGAGGACGAGCTGGCTGAATTTGCGTACGTGACGGAAGACGTAAATGAGCACCCTGGTATTCTTCAGCAGGGGCGGTATCACGTGGTGGTTGGGAATCCTCCATACATCACAGTGAAGGATAAGAAGCTTAACGCATTGTATCGAGAAATGTACGATGCTTGTGCTGGGAAGTATGCCTTGTCGGTTCCATTTGCGCAGAGGTTCTTCGAATTGGCCCGGCGTGGAAACTCTGAAGGCTGCGGTTATGGCATGGTTGGGCAGATTACGGCCAGCTCATTCATGAAGCGCGAATTTGGGGCGAAGCTAATTGAAAATTACTTTGGGCGCGAGGTGGAACTGACAGAGGTGATCGACACTTCGGGCGCGTACATTCCGGGACATGGCACGCCGACAGTAATCCTCATTGGCAAGAGGCGTGGAGGGACTGGTCGATCTGTAACGATCCGTACGGTGCGGGGTGTCCAGGGTGAGCCGTCTGTCCCGAAGAGCGGAGAGAGTGGCGTCGTTTGGAGTTCTATCGTTAGTCATATTGATAAACCTGGACACTCTAATCCGTGGATCTCTGTTGACGACCTAGACCGCAAGCGTTATTTTGCCAAACAGCCGTGGATTCTTGCGGATGGCGGACTCGAGCTCAATCAAGCGATTGAGGAGGGTGCGGTTCTTAGGTTGCGATCAGTAATGTCGCGAGATATTGGGTTCGCTAGCTTTCCAGGGCAGGATGACGCATTCATCAGTACTCCTGCTGCGCTGCGACGCCATGGCGTCACTCCAGAGGTGGCCAGGCCGCTAATTGTCGGAGAAGTGGTCCGCGACTGGGACACGCACTGTGTCGAGAGCGCGATAACTCCCTACGGTCCGGACCTGAGGCCGCTTCCCTATGATCCCGATGCCGCCTGGGGGCGCCTCCTGTGGGGTGTACGTAGTCATCTTAGGTCCACGATCGACTTCGATGGCCACACGCAGCAGGATCTTGATAAGCCATGGTGGGCTTGGTACCGCTGGGTGTCGGAGCGATATCGTACCCCGCTTGCGATGACGTTTGCCTTTGTTGCGACGCATAATCACTTTGCGCTCGATCGTGGAGGGAAGGTGTTCAAGCAGTCTGCTCCAGTTATTAAGCTGAGAGAGGAGGCGAAAGAGGAGGAGTATGTGCAATTGCTGGGGCTCCTCAATAGTTCCAGTGCGGGTTTCTGGATGAAGCAGGTTTCTCATAATATGGGGAGCACTGTTGATTCGAAAGGTGCGCGACAGAGTACCGTACCCTTTGACGATTTCTATCAGTTCAACGGAACGCCGCTGCAATCATTTCCCCTGCCCGCCACGTATCCCACCTCTCTAGCCGTTAGTATTGAAACGCTTTCTCGGCAACTTGCTGCCCTTGCTCCTTCTGTGCTAGTAGATAAAGCAACCCCAGAAGCGATCGCACTTCGAGCGGCACGTATCAAATGGGAATCAATGCGTGCTCAGATGATCGCACTTCAGGAGGAATTGGATTGGCAGGTCTATTATCTCTATAACCTGATTCCGAACGATCTCCGTGTCTCTGAGAACGCCGATGACTCCAATGCGCGTGAAGTCGCGCTGGGCGAGCGAGCATTCGAGATTATCCTCGCCCGCCGCGTAGCTGCAGGCGAAGCCAGCGACGAGTGGTTCAAGCGGCACAGTTCCAAACCCATCACGGAGATCCCAGCTCACTGGCCCGCCCCATACCGCGAGATCGTCCAGAAGCGCATCGACGCCATCGAGTCGAACCGAGCCATCGGCATGGTCGAGCGGCCCGAGTACAAGCGGCGCTGGGCTACCGAGGGCTGGGACGTGCTTCAGGAGAAGGCCCTGCGCTCATGGCTGCTTGACCGTATGGAGAGCCGCGATCACTGGTTCGACGAGAACGACCAGCCCACCATCCTTACTCTGGCTCGCCTCACTGACGTCCTTTCCCGTGACGAGGACTTCGTCTCCGTTACCAAGCTCTACTCGCCCCGCAAGGAACTCGCGAAGGTCGTCGCCGAGTTGATTACCGGCGAGCACGTGCCGTTCCTCTCCCCTCTGCGTTACAAGCCCTCCGGCCTCAAGAAGCGCGCCGACTGGGAAGAGGTGTGGGACCGCCAGCGCAAGGAAGATGCCGCGCCGGACGAGCCCGCCAAGCAGAAGATCCGGGACTCCATCCCCGTGCCGCCGAAGTACACCTCGGCCGACTTCCTCCGTCCCTCCTATTGGAAGGCGCGCGGCAAGCTCGACGTGCCTAAGGAGCGGTTCATTTCCTACGGGCAGACCAACGCCGCCACACCCGAGCTGTACGGGTGGGCCGGCTGGGATCACCGGGAGCAGGCGCAGGCGCTCGCCACGTACTTCACCAACACCGCCCTGTCCACCGAGGAGATCACGCCATTCCTGGCCGGCCTGCTCGAACTCCAGCCGTGGCTGTCCCAGTGGCACAACGAGTTCGACATGGCCTACAGCGGCTCCCCGGCGGACTTCTTCGCCGGTTACCGCCAGCAGAAGCAGGGCGAGCACGGACTCACTGACGACGACCTCCGTGGCTGGCGTCCTCCGGCCGCGACCCGTGGTCGTCGCGCAGTAGCGAAGAAGTAATCAGGAGTAGATCGACGTCCGTCGGTTCAGGGGCCACCCGGTGCACAAGCGGGTGGCCCTGTTGCTGCACGCGCAGTTCTGCCCACACGGTCTTCCCCGGGGCGGCCTGGCGAGGGCTGACGCCCCAGTTGTCCGCGAGCGCTTCGACCAGGAGCAGGCCCCGGCCGGACTCGGAGAGTGAGTCAGCCGCCGGAGGGCTGGGTGGAGGCTGCTTCTCGGTACAAGTGTCGGTCACCTCAACGCGGACGGCGCCGTCAGCCAGGGTGAGGCAGAGGTGGAAGTCCCGGCCGGGGATGTGGCCGTGGCGTACGGCATTGGCGGTGAATTCAGCCGTGATGAGGCTGAGCGTCTCGTTGACCGAGGTCGTGTACGGGTGTCCCCAATCGTTGAGGCGGTGCGAGACGAGTCTGCGGGCGAGGCGGGCGCCGCGAGGTGTTGAGGTAAAGCACATCGCGAACTCGCGTTCGGGTGCGATGCGTTGTGGCATATGCCCGTTCGGGGGAGTTGTTGACTTCACAAGGTCAACGGTTGCCTACCGTGCGTAGCGTTGAATAGGAGTGATGCGCTGACGGGTGCGGCTGTACCCGTACGCGGTGCGCTTGTACGTGGTGTTGGGCGTGACCGGGTCCAGGGCTCCGAGTTGGCTGGCTGGGGCGGTCGTATGAGAGGAACCGTGGCGTGGACGACGAATTCAGCAGCCGGAGTACGCGGTCGGGACGGGCATGCTGTGCGTGTTCGGGCGACAGTTGAAGCTGTTTCGTGAGCGGGCGGGCATGGACCGGGCGGGGGTCGGGTCGCGGACCGGGTACTCGGCCTCGACGATCGCCTCCTTCGAGCAGGGGAGGAGGATTCCGCCGCCCCACTTCATCGATCAAGCCGATGAAGTGCTGGGCGCAGGCGGCATCTTGAGTGCGAGCAAGGAAGAGGTGGCTCGGGCTCAGTACCCGGCCTTCTTCCAGGGTGCGGCCAAGTTGGAGGCCGAGGCGGTCGAGCTTCACGTCTACGACACCCAGTTGGTCAACGGCCTCTTGCAGACCGAGGAGTACGCGCGTGCTGTGTTCGCCATATGGCAACCGCTGTTGGACGAGGCGCTCATGGAGCAACGAGTAGCCGCACGGCTGGCGCGACAAGAGATCTTCTCCCGATGCCCGGCGCCACACTTGAGCTTTGTGATCGAAGAGGCTGTCCTGCTTCGGCCACTCGGAGGAAAGGCGGTCTGGCGGGGTCAACTGGAGCACCTCATGCTGGTCGCAGAGAGACGCAATGTGGTGGTCCAGGTGATGCCGCTGTCCCGACAGGAACATGCAGGGCTTGCTGGCCCGTTCACCTTGATGGAGACAAGGGATGGGCGCAGAGTCGCGTACACGGAGGTGCAGGGCGACAGCCGCGTGCATACGGAGCGCCGGAAGGTGCGCGAGCTTGATCGTACGTACGGGATCCTTCGCGCGCAGGCCCACACTCCGACAGAATCACTGGCGTTGATCGCAAAGTTGCTGGGAGAGAGATGAGCGTGGAAAAGGCGGGGTCTGGCACCGATGCCCTGGCGTGGTTCAAGAGCAGTCACAGTGCTGGCGACGGGGGGCAGTGCGTTGAGACAGCGGCTGGCATAGGCGCCGTACACGTCCGCGACTCAAAGGACGCAACCCGCGCCTCTTTGGCCGTACAACCCACGGCGTGGACCGCGTTTGTTGAGTTCGCGGCGTTCTGACGGACGCAGGGCGGCCTTCGGCGGGCGTGGGGGCCTGTCGAGGGCCCTGCACGTGTCTGTTTCGCGCAGCACCTTCGGCAGGCCCGGCGCCTCGTCCGGATAGTGACAAGCTGACGCAGGTATGACAGGGCAATCACGTCCAACCGGCCGCGCTTGTTGGCAACGACGGTCGGGGTTCCAGGTAGCGATCAGCAGCATGACAGGCCCAGTCAGCACCCTCTGAAGGGCAAGGACGGTACGGTGCCCCGGCACTCAACTCGACCGCGCAAGCCGTGCGTCGCCACCAGCCGGCCCGCCACCAACCACTCGCGCGAGCAGACCCCTACCCAGCAGACACAACTCGGTCACATGGGACCAGAGTTGCTGTAGTTTCCTGCTATGAACCAGGGCAAAGCAGTCGAGAACCCCGAGTCCCGCTTCTCCGCAGTGCTGGTGGGCGCGGCCAAGCTTCCAGGCGTGCGTATCAACAGGGAGGCCTACCTCCGAAGCGCGCTAGCTCGCCACTGCTCCGAGGACGACATCCGAAGAGCGATCGAAGAGACCCCCGCGGCGGCGGGCATCACCGTCGAGGTTCTCGACAAGGTGGCCAACGACTCCATCCGCTACGAGACCGCCAAGGTCAGCGCTCTCTCCGCTGCCGCCGGTATACCCGGCATCCTTGCCCTTCCCGCCACCGTGCCCGCCGACTTGGCTCAGTACTTCGGCCACATGTTGCGCATCTCGCAGAAGCTCGCCTACCTCTACAGCTGGCCCGACCTGTTCTCCGACGACGGCGATGACGTCGACGACGCGACCATGGGCGTGCTCACCCTGTTCTTCGGCGTGATGTTCGGGACCCAGTCGGCGAACGCCGCTGTAGGCAAGGTCGCCGGGATGATGTCGGAGCAGGTCGCCAAGAAGCTGCCTCAGAAGGCACTCACCCAGGGTGTCATCTACCCCATAGTGAAAAAGGTTGCAGGCCACATCGGCGTCAAGATGACGAAAGACTCCTTCGCGAAGACCGTCTCGAAGGCCATCCCCCTCGTCGGAGCCGCTGTCTCCGGCGGCCTCACTTTCGCGACCTACCTCCCCATGGCCAAGAGGCTGAAGAAGCACCTCTCCAGCCTGCCACTGGCGGAACCGTCACACCGAGTGATGGATGAGGATGTCGTGGACGGCGAAGTCGTGGAAGAACACGAATCCTTCGTCAGCCCACGCAGTGAACAGCACGGCATGGACGCCACTGCCGGCACGTCGGAGGAATCCCGCTCCTGACGCCACGAACGCACTCCCGAACGCTGAAGGCGTAGAAGTGCGGGAGAACCCCTGCCCACACGCGTTGACGGGAGAGCGCAACAGATGGACGGTCTCTTCCCCAACGGCGCCGAAGCGGTCGTGGAGAAGCGACTTGGTGGCGGTTTTGCCATCTTCGGGAAGAGTGGAAGTCCTTCACCACCCCGCGTCTGGGCCGTGCAGTCTGCCTGAGTCATGTGGAAAACCGGACGGGAGCATGGGCCCGCTGCGTACTATCTGCACGTGTCAGGCCGCGCACGGTTCTGGCAGAAACCGAGGTGCGTGCGTCGTGGCCCGGCGGGACAATGCGGAATCTCAGGTAGCGAACTCCGGCGATGCCCGGGTCGAGGGCGACAACTCGATCGCCAACACGGGCATTCTCGTCGTTCGGCAGTTCCGCCAGTACTTCGTGGCAGCCCCGCCCAGCCCCTGGTCCGAACAGCTCGTGGCAGCCGCAGAGCTTCTCGCGAGGCAGGTCTCGAACCAGGGCAAGGAGCAGGAGCGCCGCAGGGGCATCAGTGATCCTTACCCGCTGCCGCTGCGTTGGCACACCGCACTGGGTGAACTCAGCGACCATGTGGCGAACATTCGCGGCACGCGATCCGACGCGGAGCTTCCACCGCTTGTCCTGGACGGTCGGTTCGAGGACATCGTGACGGTGTACCGGACCGTTCCCTCCGAGCGGCTCGTCGTGCTGGGCGGGGCTGGTTCAGGCAAGAGCATCATCGCTCAGCGGCTCGTTCTTGATTTGATCGCGACACCGCTCACCGAGGCGAATCCGGTGCCGGTGCTTTTCAGCGTGAAGGCCTGGAATCCGGCGGACGACCGGTTGGTGGACTGGCTTGCCGATCAGATCCTGCGTGATTACCACGGTTTCACCGCCGTCGGCCCGGATGGCCAAAGCGTGGCGGCCGGACTCCTGGAGGCCCGTCGAGTACTGCCCGTCCTGGACGGATTCGATGAGATGGCCCCAAGCCTCTACCGGGACGCGCTACGAGAGCTGAACGCCACGGACATGCCGCTCGTGCTCACCAGCAGACCCGAGCAGTACGCTGCGGCTGTCGCGGAGGCCGGCGTGCTCAGACGTGCCGCAGCCATCGCCCTGGACGACCTGACCCTGGACGACCTGACGCCTTACCTGCCCCGGACCACGCAGCCCTCGGCCGCCGGCAGGTGGGACTCGTTTCTCGGGCGGTTACGGGAGGGATCCGCGGGGCTGACAAGTACAGCGGCAGGTTCGGCACTGGCCATCCCTCTGATGGTCGGGCTTGCCCGCGCGGTGTACAGCAACGGCCGCAGCGCAGGGCCCGACCCGGTCGAACTCCTGGATTCCGAACGGTTCGCTTCAGCCGAGGCCGTCAAGTCCCACCTCCTGGAGGAGTTTCTTCCGGCTGTCTACGAGCGGCGGCCCGCCGGACGCTCGCGTCCCGGTGAGGTCCGGCCCGCCCCGCAGTGGGAGATCGAGGATGTGCGTCGCTGGCTCGGCCACCTTGCCCGGCGCCGGGCAAATCAGGATCTGGACGTGGCCTGGTGGCTCATGGGGAACGATGTACCCCGGTCCCAACGAATGCTGGTGTTCGCAGTTCTGGCCGCCGTGACGGGAGCTCTCGCCGGTCTCGTGGTCTTCGGCTCCATCGGCGCTGTCGTCGGCGCACTGGCTGTCGGCACACTCGGCGCGGCCGTCGGGTGGAGCAGGGGGCCGGTCCCGGCACGTATGGAGGTACGGATAGCCGGGCGGGCCAGGTACGCACTGCCGCAGCTCGTGGCCGGACTCACCGGCGGAGTCGTCGTGGGTCTCATCGGGTGGCCGGCTGTCAGCGCGTGGGGTTGGCCCGCGCTCGCTCCGGCGGGCGGGATCGGCAGCGCCCTGGGAAATGGTCTGTCGGGCTGGATCCGGCACAGCGACCCCGAGGCCGAGGCCAAACCCGTACCTCTGGAGACCCTGCTCGGCCTCGCGGGCGGCCTCGCGGGCGGATGCGCCGTGGGACTGATCGGCCTCCTGGCGGACGCGCCCATCGGTGGCTACGGAGGCTGGCTCGTGCTCGGGGGGACGATCGGCCTGGGCTTCGCCCTCGGAGCGGCGTTGCTGGCCCCGACCCGCAAGGAGACCGTCGTCACCCCCACTGAACTGCTCCTGTCGAACCGCACCTATACGGTCTTCCAATCGATCACCATCGGGACTGCGTACGGCCTCGTGCTCGCAGCCCTGGTCGGACCGGTGTGCGGGATCGTGTTCGGGCTTGTCATCGGTCTGGTCTTCGGCGTCGGCGCGCATGCCTGGGGTCGGTGGCTCGTCCTGGGCCGCTTGTGGTTACCTCTGGCCGGCCATCTGCCCTGGCGGGTATGGGTCTTGCTGGCCGATGCGCACGAGCGGGGGGTGTTGCGCCAGGCTGGCGCTGTCTACCAGTTCCGCCACGATCTGCTGCAACGGAAGCTCGCGGAGGGCAGAGACAGGGACCGGAGTAACCGCTTCCGGTCTTGATGTGTTCAGAAGTCAGTTATTGCTCTCGGTGATGCCGGTATCGGCCTCACTGCCGCTGCCGTGTGCGACAGCGTCACCACTGTTCTCCACCCGCAGTGGGCCGCGACCCCGTCCCCGCGTCTGGATCCCTGCCCGTGTCTTGGCCCCGCCGGTGGCGCGCGCGTTGCCGGATCCGATCACAGTGGCTCCCGACTCGTTGCTTGGGAGGCCGGTGATCACGGCCCACGCCAGGGCGGCTACACCGGTTCCTGCCTGCAATGAGGCACCGACGAACTCACCCGCCCCCGGATCGTTCAGCCACACCAGCGGTGTCGCCACGATCATCCCGAGTGCCACCACCCCGACAAGCCACTTCACCCAGACCGGCATCATCGAATCCCCTTACACAGGTGGAGGTTTCGTCACAAGGTAGCGTCTGACGGGGGAGGTGCACCCGACATCCCACCAGTTGTGCGCAAGCCGTGTCCGCGTCCTTTCGAGAGGGCGGTCGACCCTTCCGGCGTGACCGCGGATATGCCAACTTGAGCCGATGGCTACGTCCTCGACCCTGCCGAGCCATGAGCGGGAACGGACCAACCAGATGATCGTCCGCGGACTGGCCTGGCTTCGCGGAGCGCAGTCCGCCCTGTGGATTTGAGCTCCGGTTGCTCATGGCCTTGGCCGCTGGGACGCCTTCGCCGCTTCCGCCTTCAAGGAGGACGCGGAGCCGAGCTTTTGCTGGACTCAGTACGCCGGTCACGGACCTGGTCCGGAGCTACTGGGCGATGATCCGCGCTCCGTGCTGGAGATCGGCTGCGGCACCGGCCGCGCGCTCGCCCACCTTGCTCGGCGCGGCATCGATACCCGGGGTGTCGCCCTGTCTCCCGTCGTGGTCGAGAAGACCACCACGAAGTGGGCAGGCACCGGCGCGGAGTTCGTGTGCTCCGAGGTGCTGGGTTACCTGGCCTCGCACGAAGACGCGACGACGCCGTCTACTCGATCTTCGGTGCCGCCTGGTTCACCGACCCGGGCCGTCTCTTTCCGCTTGTCCGCCGGCGGCTCAGGCCCGGCGGTGTCTTCGTGTTCTCGCAGCCTCCGGCCATCCCCGGCGCGTACGGGCCGCAGGGCATGTACAAGGGCGGCTTCGCAGGCAAGGCGATGTTCACCTACCGCTACAGCTACCGTCCGGCCGTCCGGGAGCGGTTGCTCACCAGGGCCGGGTTCGCCACGGCTGGGGCGCAGGTTCTCGACGCGCCTCACCCAGGGCACATCGGGACGCTTCTCGTACGCGCGGTAGCCCCATGAGTGGCGTACGCATCCCGCTGTGTGAAGCCCCTGGCGCCTTGGTGTTCGCAGAAGTCGCATGTGAGCGGAACTGGTGGCCTGTCCTCGAAATCACGGAGGGCTGCTCCGCCTTCGGTACGTGAGATCGCAGGCGGAGCAGGGCTGGTCAACGAGAGTCGGAGGACGCCGTCCCGCTCCTGGCTACCCTGGGCGGGGGAAGCGGCGCGATCTCTCGCTCGAAGAAATCACGGAAGCCCTCACCGCGCCCATAGAGCGTGTTGAATCCCGCGTTGGTCTCCCGGATCAAGGACCGGTCGGTGTAACGCTCGGCTCCATCCGCGTTTCCATCCTCGTCGTAAACGACCTCGTACATCACCACATCGCCTAGGATTACCACTTCCGGAACCCGGCGGCACTGTTCGATGTCCGAAATCTCCCGGAGATTGAGAACCCTGATTTCCTCGCCCAGGTCCACGCGTACACGCAGAACGAACAACTCCCACTGCACGTACGGTGTGATTGGGAATTCCACCACGCGGAGGCGCCGGTGCGGGACTCCCAGCCGCCTCGCCCGCCGCAGTTCCTGTGCGTAGTCCTCGCGGCCCTCGTCGGCCAAGGACAAAGCCCTGGGCCAGTCCCCCGCCGCGAAGGCTTCCCAGCTCGCGAAGCCGCGCTCCTCGAAGTGCTGTCCGCGCTCAAGCTTGTTCAGGAAGCCGATGCCGTTGGCGTAGAACCGGCCGAGGTCCGCGTGGTACGCAGGACGATCCAGGCGCTGGGAGACGCCGTCGGGGAAGGAGTCAAACACTGGGGATGTCCGGCTTCGCCGCGATGAGCATGTTCCTGGGGATGACTACGAGGCGTTCGTCCGAACCGATCGAAACCCCGTCGGGAAGGTTCTTGGCGAGTGACTGGGTGAGGTCACGGTCGATGACGGCGATGTCCCCGTTGGTGAGTTCCCAGATGTCGGGGCAGTCGGGAGTTCCGGTTGTATTTCCGAGTTCCTGGGGTGTCTTTCCCAGGCGCTGTTTAAAAGTGGTGTCCGGATCCGCTTCCCAAGGTCGCACCATTTACGTCGCCCCTCGATCGATCGTGAGACATTACTGTAACGTGCCACAGGGGTGCCTGACCATGTGTTAGACGCGATCCGCGAGGGTAATGGCGAGGATTGGCTTACCCTTGTCTCAAGTTCGTCGGGGCGGAATGATTCTGCTCGGAAAGAAAATCATGCCAATGCTTGGCAGGCACGTTTCTTCTGCTGCTTGGTCGGACAATAGGCTGATCGGAGGGACGGCTGTGGACCCAGAAGTGGCCTCGCTCGCACAGAGCGCGGGAACCACCTTGGTCACATTGATGGCAGCGGACGCCTGGCAGCACACGCGTGACGGATTCACGCAGCTCTGGCGTCGGGTGTATCCCGAACGGGCCGAGACCGTGGCCGCCGAGTTGGAGACGAGTCGCGAGGACGTGCTGGCTGCCGTGGTGGCGCAGGACCAGGAAGCCTTGGACGAGCTGCGCCTGCAATGGCAAGGGTTCTTACGGCGTCTGCTTCTCGCCCGGCCCGACGCCGTCGGAGAACTGCGCCGGCTGTTGGACGAACTCGATCCCGACGGCTCGGCGGCCCGGCAGGTCACCCAGCACGCCACCGCTTCCGGCCAGGGCCGGGTCTACCAAGCTGGACGAGACCAGCACATCACAGAGCGATGACGGGTGGGATGGACGGTCGCGCCGAGGACCGTGGGCGGGTCTTCCAGTCGTCCGGTGACCAGCACATCAACGAGCACCACCACTACGGCGGTGACGGTTCAGGGCGCGGAGGGTCCGGGCCCAGCGGCCCCGACTCGGTGCGCCGGCCGGCCGTGGGGCGGCCTCCCGCCGTGCTGCGTGACCGCAGCGAGGTGATGGAACGCCTGCGGGCGAGCGTCGGAGCGGGGCGCGGCGGCGAGGTCTACGTGCTGTACGGCATGGGCGGCTCGGGCAAGACGGCGGTCGCGTGCACCCTCTTCCAGGAGGTGGCCGACGCACAGGGCCGGGCAGCCCTGTGGGTCAACGCCGCCGACCGTGCGAGCCTGCGCGGCGGCATGCTCGCCGTGGCCGCCGACCGAGGGGCGGACGACGGGGAACTGCTGGCCGCCCGCAACGGCCTCCGCCCTGCGGCCGATCTCGTCTGGCGCTACCTCGACCGCTCCGCCGAGCCGTGGCTGCTGGTCCTCGACAACGCCGACGAGCCGGAGATCCTGCGGGACGGCAGCTGGCTGCGCACCAGCCCGCGCGGCATCGTCGTGGTGACCACACGCCGGGCGGCGGCCCGCTGGTGGCCGGGGGCCGAGCTCCAGCACATCGGCGTACTGCCGCGGGAGGACGCCGCGCTCGTGCTGCGCGACCTCGCCCCGCACAGCGGTACGACGGAGCAGGCGGCGCGGATCGCGGACCGGCTCGGGCGGCTGCCGCTCGCCCTCACCCTCGCCGGGGGCTTCCTCTCCCACCAGGTGCCCGACCCCTGGACGATGGACGCGTACGGACATCAGCTCGACGGAGACGAACGGGTTCAGCTGATCGACCGCGGAGCCGACGCGCTGTCCGAGGCGGATCCACGGCACCTGGTCGGTCTGACCTGGCAGCTGACCCTCGACACGTTCGAGGCGCGCGGGCTACCCGAAGCGGTGGCCCTGCTCAGACTGCTGGCCCGGTTCGCCGCCGAGCCCCTGCCGCTGGCCCTGCTCAACCACGAGGGCGTCGGCGGTGTCCTTCCCCGGGCCCGTACCGAGACGGCTCTGCGGGCCCTGCTGGATCAGTCGCTGTCCGAGCTGGTCGGCGTCGTCGGCATGCGCTGCGTGCAGAGCCACGGCGTCCTGCTCGACAGCGTCCGCGCGGCGACTCCCGCCGAGCTGACGCCCGCTCTCGACACGGCGGCCGTCCGGCTCCTCGACGCGGCCGTGCCCGCCGTACCCGACGCCGGGCCGCACGAGCCGCGACTGCGCCTGCTGGTACCCCACGTGCTGGCCCTGCTGCATCGCGTCGGCGAGCCGTCGGCCGCAGCCGGCGCCCTGGCCGTGGCGACGCGGCTGTCGGTCGCCCTGCACCGGACCGGTGACTACCTCTCGGCCTGGGAGACCTCCCGGACCGCAGCGGACCTCGCGCAGCGACTGCTCGGCGCGGACGACCGTATGGTCCTGGCCGCCCGTTCCAGGGCCGGGCGGGCGCTGTTCCGGCTGGGCAGGTTCGCGGAGGCCGAGTCGCTGCTCCGCGGCGTCCGCACCACCCAGGAAAACCTGTTCGGGGCCGACGACCCCGACACCCTGGACACCTCCTACGGGTTTCAGCTCGTGCTGGCGAACCTCGGGAGGCGGGAGGAGTCGGTCGCGTTGCTCAACGCCACCGTCGCCGGTCGGGTTTCGGCGCTGGGGCCCGCGCATCCGCTGACCCTGCGCGCCCGCGCCAGTCTGCTGGAGATGCTGCCCGCGGCCGAGGTGGTCACGGAGGAGGACGGTGCGCTGCTCTCGCTGCCCTCGGAGTGCGACCGGCTTCTCGGCCCCGATCACACGGTGACGCTGGGGGCCGGGCACAACCACGCCTGGGCACTGTTCCTCCTGGGCCGCTTCGACGAGGCCGACAGCGAGATCCGGCTGGTCACCGAAGCGTACGTACGGCGCTTCGGGCCGGAGTACCCGATCGTGCTCGCCGCCCGGCAGCTGTTCTCCCGGACCCGGGCCGCGCTCGGCCGGGTGGACGAGGCGGTCGAGCTGATGGCCGACGTCGTCGCGCGGCGGGAACGCGGGCTGGGACCCGAGCACCCCTTCACGGTCGCGGGCCGGCAGCTCCTGGACACGTACCGATCGGGTCGATGGCGCCCACCACCGCGACCGCCCGGCGGATGACAGCGGGACGTGGCGCCGGTGCGTGCCAAGGCATACGGTCTCTCCCAGTGCTGCCCGGCGTACAGGCGTTCGTAGGATTGGCACGTTGCGTGCAGCTTTGCCTACCCGTATGTCCGGACTCTCCCCTACGATCTAGACCGGTGGCCGCCGCCCCGGGTGGAGGTGGCGGACCGCACCACACGGGGCGAGTCGGAGTACCCCGGTTCGGGTGGGGGCGCGGGCGCACCTGGGGAAGCGAAGCGCGAAGGGGGCAGGCCGTGTTCGGCTCAGAGTTTCACGACGACCACGCGGTCGGCGCACAACGTGCGCAGGTCGTCCTCGTCGGACGTGAACACGGTGACCGGGCCGGGCTGCCGCAGGGCGACGGCGGCGAGGGCCGCGTCGATGGCGTACTTGTGGCCGTGCAGGCCAGCCTCTTTGAGAAGGCCGGTGGCCTCCTTGGCGATCTCCTCCGTCACCGGTTCGACGCGGATCTTGGAGAGGGCCCAGTGCCACTTGGGAAGGTGGCGCGTGGGGTCGTACGCCTCGATGAGAGTCATCGAGGTGGTGACGACCGGGATACCCGCATGGTCCGCGTGCTTCAGGTAGGCGCCCATCCGGCGTTCACCGCGCACCCACCGGGAAAGTCCCTCGCTGTCGAGTACGTAGACCCGGTTTCCTGTCACGCGGCGTCCCGCTTCCCCTCGTACGGCTGCTCAGCGGCTTCGTGGGCGCCGGTCCGCTCGGCGTGCTGCCGCTCCAGGTCGCGGTGCTCGGCCTCGACCTCGGCCAGTTCCGCCTCGGTGATCTCCCCGTACTCGGACTCCCACCACCGCACCGCCTCGTGCAGCCGCTCCCGCTCCCGCTGGCGCTCTATGGCCTGCGTGACATAACGGCTGAAGCCGCCGGGGCCGACCTCGGCCCGGATGGCCTCGGCGAGCTCCTCGGGAAGCGTCACGGTGTACTTCTTCGTTGCCATACCGTCGACCATACCGAGAGCCCGGCCGGGCAGCCAGCCGATGACAGACATCCCACACGATCGAGTACGAGCGGCGGCGGAAGCCGCCAGATGGAGAGCGTGACCGGTAATGGCCCAGCAGCAGCCCCTGCTCCGCGATGTCATCGACATCAAGGAGAACATCTCCACCTCGGACTTCGTGCTGTCCCTCGCCGAGGCGACGACGGCCGAGGGCGCGGCGAACGCGCTCAAGGACTACGTCGTCACCGAGCGGCTGTTGGAGAACTTCGACGAGGCGCTGGCGCTGATCAAGTCCTCGCTCGACGGGCACCGCTCCAAGGCGGCCTACCTGCACGGCTCGTTCGGTTCCGGTAAGTCGCACTTCATGGCCGTGCTGTACGCGCTGCTCAGCGGCGACCCGGCCGCCCGCGCCCGTACCGAGTTCGACCCGGTGCTGACCAAGCACGAGTGGCTGACCACGGACGGGAAGAGGTTCCTGCTCGTGCCCTACCACATGCTCGGCGCGAAGGCCCTGGAACAGCGGGTGCTCGGCGGGTACGTCACGCACGTCAAGAAGCTGCACCCGGACGCCCCGACCCCGCAGGTCTACCGGACCGACTCTCTCTTCGACGACATCCGGGCCAACCGCGCCACCTACGGCGACGAGGCGGTCATCCGCGGGCTGGGTGGCGGCGACGCGGACGACGGTGAGACGGACGAGTGGGGTGAGGGCTTCGCCTGGACCCCGCAGCTCCTCGACACCGCCCTCGCCGCCGAGGAGAACCATGAGGGGGGCACCCCGCTCGACCTCCGCAACCCCTCCACCCCGGCCGAGCTGCGCGCCAAGCTGGTCAACGACGCCGGAACCAACCTCTTTCCCGGCTTCGCCAGGAACGCCGCCGAGAACGAGCACGGCTTCATCTCCCTGGACGCCGGTCTGTCCGTCATCGCCGAGCACGCAAAGTCGCTCAGCTACGACGGGCTGATCCTGTTCCTGGACGAGCTGATCCTCTGGCTGGCGACCCTCATCCACGAGCAGAAGTTCGTGGCCCGCGAGGCCAGCAAGATCACGAACTTCGTGGAGGGCGGTGACGCCCGGCGTGCCATCCCCGTCGTGTCGTTCATCGCCCGCCAGCGCGACCTGCGCGAACTCGTCGGCGAAGAGGTGTCCGGTGCGGCGGAAGCCTCCATCCAGGACACCCTGAACCTGGCCTCCGGCCGGTTCGACAAGATCACCCTGGAGGACCGCAACCTCCCGCAGATCGCCCATGCGCGCATTCTCAAGCCGAAGGACGCCGAGGCGCAGCGGCAGGTCGACGCGGCCTTCGAGCAGACCAGGCGGGTCGGCACCCAGGTCTGGGACACCCTGCTCGGCTCGGAGAAGGGCACCACCGGCGCGGACGCGGAGTCGTTCCGGCTGACGTACCCCTTCTCGCCGGCGTTCATGGACACCCTCGTCCACATCTCGTCCGCGTTGCAGCGTTCCCGCACCGGTCTGAAGCTGATGGGCGAACTCCTCGCCGACCACCGCAACGAGATCCGCCTCGGGCAGCTCATCCCCGTCGGCGACCTCTACCCGGTGATCGCGAAGGGCGGCGACAAGCCGTTCACCGACAGCCTGAAGGTCGTCTTCGAGGCCGCCGACAAGCTCTACAAGACCAAGCTGCGGCCCTACCTCCTCAGCTCGTACGACATCACCGAGGACGACGTCGAGCAGTTCGTCAACCGGCCCGAGGCCGTGACCGACCCGCAGCGCGCCAACCGCTGCCGGATGTTCATCGGCGACAACCGGCTCGTGTGCACGCTGCTGCTGTCCGCGCTCGCGCCCAGCGTGCCCTCCCTGGCGGAGCTGACCATCCGGCGGCTCGGCGCCCTCAACCACGGGTCGGTTCTCGCGCCCATCCCGGGCGCCGAGGTCGGCATCATCAAGAACAAGGTCGCCGAATGGGCCGCCAGGTTCCCCGAGATCAAGGAGACCGGCACCGACGCCAACCCCGGCGTACGGCTGGAGCTGTCCGGCGTCGACGTGGACTCCGTCATCGCCAACGCCCAGGTCAACGACAACCCCGGCAACCGGGTCGCCCTCGCCCGGCGCCTGCTGTCCGAGGAACTGGGCGTCGAGCACGGGCAGTTGAGCGACCAGCTCGGCTTCGTGTGGCGCGGTACCTCCCGTACCGCCGAGATCGTGTTCGGCAACCTCGCCGACGAGGACGAACTGCCCGACCACGACCTGATGCCGCAGGAGGAGGGGCGCTGGCGGATCGCCATCGACCTCCCCTTCGACGAGGGCGAGTGGGGCCCGATCGAGGACGTCAACCGCATCCGGCGGCTGCGCGAGCGCCAGCAGGGCGAGCGGTCCCGCGTCGTCGCCTGGCTGCCCGCCCACCTGTCCGCGCAGCGCTTCGCCGACTTCCGGCGCCTCGTCGTCATCGACAAGGCCCTCGCCGACGAGCACCGCTTCGACACCCAGTACGCCGGCCACCTCAACGCCGACAACCGCAGCCGCGCCAAGAACCTCCTCGAAACCCAGCGTGATGCGCTGCTCAAGCAGGTCAAGGGCGCCTTCAAGCAGGCGTACGGGCTCGCCCAGAAGCAAGCCGCCGACGTCGTGCCCGACTTCGACGACCACCTGGTCCCGCTGCCCGACGTGGACGGCCTCACCCTGTCCTTCGGGCAGAGCCTGCACGACGGCATCCGGCACGTCGCGGGCAAGCTGCTCGTCCACCAGTACCCGGCGCATCCCAACCTTGACCCCGACGGCATCGCGGTCAAGCAGACCGACGCCGTCAAGCCTGCCGACACCAAGAAGGTGTTCACCCACGTCCGGGCCGCCGCCGAGGCACGTGACGGGCGGGTGGAGGTCCCGGCCGGCGACCGCAAACTCATGGAGCGGATCGCTGGGCCCCTGCGCCTCGGACAGCAGAAGGAGGCGTACTTCGAGCTGTCCCGCTACTGGGCCGACCACTTCCGTCAGCTCGCCAGCGCCAAGGGCGTACCCGGGGACCTGTCCCTGATCACCCTGACCGACTGGACCGACAAGCCCGACCCGCGTGGCCTGCCCGACTTCCTCGCCCGGCTCGTCGTCGCCGCGTTCGCCGAGATGGACGACCGGGTGTGGGTACGCGGCGGCACCGTACTCGACCCCGCGCCCGAACTGTCAGCGATCAAGGACCATGACGCGCTGCGCAGCCAGCCGCTGCCCGCCGAGTCGGACTGGGACACGGCACGGCAGCGCTTCGAGACGATCTTCGGGCAGAAGGCTCCCGCCCTGCGGCGCGGCCGGATGGTCAATCAGTTCGCCCGCCAGATCATCGAGGCCGCCCGCGCCCACCGGGACCACGCGGCCGACCTGGTGCACCAGTTGGAGGCCCACGCCTCCTTCCTGGGACTCGACCAGACCGCCGACACCGGACGGCTCGCCCTCGCCCGCCGCGCCCTGCAACTGCTGGACGCGCTCACGGCGGAGGCGGGCAAGGGCGCGGCCGGGGCGAAGAAGACCGTGGAGGCCCTCGCCTCCTTCGATCTGGGCGAGACCAGCGCGGACCGGTACGGCACCTCCATCAAGCAGGCCGGTGGCGTCGCGGAGGCCGTGGCCTCCGCGCCCTGGGGCACCCTCGAACTCGCCGCAGGACTCGGCCCCGAGGGCGCGGCGCTGCTCGACTCGCTGCGCAACGTGGCCCGCGACGACCAGCGCACCGCGAACCTGCGCGACGCCCTGACCCGTACCCAGCGCGAGGTCGTCGCCCTGGTGAAGCGCAGCCAGGCCGCCACCCCGGCGCCCTCGCCCGTCGCGCCGCAGCCCAGGGCCGACGACCTGGACCTGGGCAGGTCGACGAGCGATCCGCGGATCCCCTTCACCCCGGCGGAGACACCCGCACCCGCCTCCTCCGGGAGCGGCTCCGCGCGAAAGACCGGCAACCGCCGTACGACCGTGGCACGCGCCGCCGCCGACCTCCAGGCGGAGCTGTCCGAACTGGCGGCCCGCCACCCCGACGCGACCATCGAGATCACCTGGACGGTCGTCGAATGACGGACACCGCCGTCGCTCCGGGCGCCGTCCGGCTCAACACCGCGACCGTCACCCAGTACCTGTCCTCGCAGTCCTCCCTCGCCGCCTCTCTGATCGGGGACGGCGTGGGCAGGCGCCGGGTCGTACTGCTGCGGTCCGCGCCCCAGTGGGACGGGCCCGCCGAACCCGCCTGGGGCGAGGGACGGACGGCCGCTGTCGCGGTGGCGCCCTCACCGCTCGCCGTCCACGAACTCGTCCTCGACCACCTGGCGGACCGGCGCCCCGGCCCCGCCGTCCTGGTGGTCCTCACCGACCGCGAGCAGAACGAACTCGACCCGGCGATCACCGCCCGTGTCCACAAGAAGGGCATCGACACGGTCGACAGCTGGGACGTGGTGCGCGAGGCGTTCGGCGCCCGGCAGATCGACCCGCGCCTGAAGGACGTCAACTGGGCCGCCGAAGCCCTGCTCGACGCCACTCCGCCCGGCGGCTGGCCGTCGGTGCCCGGTGGCTGGCTGTCGCGGCAGTACGCCCTGACCGCACTCGCCCAGCGCCGCCTGCGCCTCGGCCGCTACGACACCGAGGGCGGCACCCGGCGCCCCGGCGAGGACCGGCTCGACGCGCAGACCCTGCTGCACTGGTCGACCCGGCCCGGCGCCCCCGAGCGGCTGCCGGCCCTGCGGGGACCGGAGCGCGCCGGGCTGACCGCCTTCCTCAGCGAGGAGGACCAGGCCGGACTCGCCGGACGCGCTCTGCTCGCCCTCGTCGACGCCGAGCGCGGCGCGGACGCCGCCGCCTTCGGCCTCGTGTGCGCGGCCCTGTGGCAGCATGCCGAGCCCGCTCCGGAGACGTATCAGGCCCGGGGCCGCGCCGAACGCTACCTCGGAGAACAGCCCCCGGCCCCGGGTGAACAGCTCGATGCTCTGGTGGGTGTCTTCGGCCGGGCTGCCGAGGAATACGTGAGCACGCTGCTGACGGCCGGACACCGGAGCATCGGTGCCGACGCCGACCAGGTCCGCGAGGCGCGCCGCACCAGCGGCATCGTGCTCGACCGGGCCGCCGTGCTGGCCCGCCAGTTCGGCGCGGAGGCGGCCGTCGCGGCGAGCCCCGTCCTGCGCGGTGGGCTGGAAGCCCGGTTCACGGCCGTCGGCAGGGCACTGGGGGCGGGTGACCCGGTCGCTGTCGAGGAGGCCGTGCGGCGGCTCGCGGAGCACGGGCTCGCCGCCGACCCGGATGAGTCAGCCCGCATCGAACGCGCCCGCATGGGGCAGCGCCTCGCGCTCTGGATGGCCGCCGCCCCGCCGGTCGAGGCACCCACCGTCGCCGATGCCATACAGCGGCACATCGACGAGACGGGATGGGCCGACCTGGCCCTGGAGCACATCGAGTCCGGGGGTGATACCGATCGCGCCCTCAAAGCCATGTACGACGGCCTGGGTGCGCATGCCAGGAGCCTGCGGCGGCAGATCGACGGGGTCTTCGCGCGCTCGCTGGCCGGGTGGACGCGGGACGGTACCCAGCCCGGCAGGATGCTCACCGTCGAGACCTTTCTCGACCGGGTGATCGGGCCGGTCGTCCGGAGCGCGGGCGAGCGACGGGTGCTGCTGCTCGTGCTCGACGGCATGAGCGTGGCCATAGCGAACGAACTCGGCGAGGAACTGCGCCGCTCCTGGGCGGAGTTCGACCCACTGGACGAGGGCACGCCCCGTCGGCGGGCGATGGCCGCCGCCCTCCCCACCGTGACGGCCGTGTCCAGAACGTCGCTCTTCGCGGGCACCCTGATGAAAGGCACCCAGGCTGACGAGAAGCGGCTCTTCCCCGCGCTGAAGCTGTGGAGCGGGGCACCGGCCGCCGTCTTCCACAAGGACGACCTGCGTACCGAGACCGCGGGCGACACCTTCGGCCCGGCCCTCACGGAAGCGCTCACCGACGGCCGGACCCAGGTCGCCGTCGTACTCAACGCCATCGACGACCGCCTCGCCAAGGAACAGAAACTCGGCGACGCAGCCTGGCGGGTCGACGACGTGCCCGGCCTGCGCGACCTGCTCCGGGTGGCGGCGGCCCAGGGCATGGCTGTCATTGTCACCAGCGACCACGGCCACGTCGTCGACCGGCATGGGTGGAAGGCCGACGCGGCCACCGAGCCCGCGTCCGCGCGCCACCGACTGCCCGGCGGCCCGCTCGGCGGACCGGAGATCGCCCTCTCCGGACCGCGCGTGGTCTGGCCAGAGCCCGGCGCCTCCATCGTCGCGCTCTGGGACGCGGACACCCGCTACACCGCCCTCAAGGCCGGCTACCACGGCGGAGTCTCCCTCGCCGAGTTCACCATCCCGGTGCTGGCCTTCCTGCCGTTCGGAGCGGAACCGCCCAAGGGGTGGCGGGAGCTGGGGGACCAGCGACCGCCGTGGTGGGCTCCGGAAGAGACGGGGAGGCAGGTACCGGACGAGCAGGCGGGCCGGACGGCCGGCGCGGCTCCGAAGAAGGGGACCGCGAAACCACGGAAGAAGCAGCCCGACCCCAGGACGCTGCCCGACGCGCTGTTCGACGTGGAGCTGACGCCCGGGGAGAACGATGCTCTGCTCACCCCCACCATCGTCTCCCGGACCGAGAGGCTCGTGACGTCGCTGCTCGACTCGGAGACGTATCAGGCACAACTCGACGGTCTGGCGCGCAAGCCGCAACCGGAGCCGGTCCGCAAGGCACTCGCCGCCCTGCTCGACGCGGGCGGCACCCTGCCCGTGACCGCGCTCGCCCAGCGCGCGGGCATGCCCACCACCCGGGGCGACGGCTTCGCCGCGGTGCTTCGGCAACTCCTCAACTACGACGGCGTACAGGTGCTGGAGACCCTGCCGGACGGGCGCACGCTACGGCTCCACGAGGCTCTGCTGCGCGAGCAGTTCGCCCTCAGAGCAGGCTGAACGGGGTTCGGGGTGCCTCCGGCGTTCACGTCGAGGCACCCCGCCGTGTCAGGCCACGAACGCCCGCAGCAGGTTCGCGAACGTCGTCAGCTCGTCGAGCAGCTCCTGCGGCAGCGGCTTCTCGTCGAAATGGGCGATGCGGTTGCGGATGTCCTTCACCCGCTTCAGGCGGCCGATGAACTGTTCCCTGGGCATGCTGGGCCACTTGAGGGCTGCCCAGTTGGCGTCGGCGCTCTGTGCCAGCGACGTCTTCGTCTGGTCGCCGTCGAGGAGCCTCAGATAGTCGCCGAACATGAGGTCGGAGACCTGGCCGGTGCGGTGCTCGGCCCTCTTGTTCGTCTGGACGGCCTTGATGGTCTCCTCGTCCAGTGCCGCGCCCAGGCAGCGCCGCAGCAGGGACTCGATCTCCCCGACGATGAAGAAGGGCCGCGCCGCGCCCTCGAAGCGGTCCGTCACGTCCGCCGCGGTGACCATGCCCGAGAGACAGCCATCGTCGCCGCGCACCAGGAGATACCCGTGTTCGCGGATGAGTGGCAGGGAGGAGAAGAACTCCTGGCGGGTGTCGGTGACCGGGAAGGAGTCCTTCTCCATCGCGTTGTCCAGCGTCGGCTGCTTGCCCGCCTCGTACATCTTGGCGACGGACCCCCAGGTGACCACCCCGTGGATCTGCGCCATACCGGTGGTCACCGGGACCTGCGCGACGCCCTCGGTGCGCATCAGGAACGTGGTCTGCGGCAGGGACGTACCGGGGCCGACGGACAGCAGACCGCGCCGCGCCGACGGGATGTCCCCGAGCAGCAGGCGCTGCGGAAGGGCGGCCGAGGGCAGGGCCTCCTCCGTCTCGTCCTCTTCCGCCTCGGCGGGTGCTGCCTGCGCTGGGACGGATGCGAGCGGTAGAACGTCGACGTTGCTGCGCTGGCCGCAGACGGCGAAGTCCGGCAGGGTCGTCAGCCCGACGTCGGTGAGCGCCTGGGAGATTTGGTGCACCGACCGGTGGTCGCGGACCCTCACCTGGAACAGGTCGAGGATGTCCTGAACGGGGACGGTCCTGCCCTTGAGCGCGGCGAGGTCCTGCCCGCTCGGTGTGGTCGTCATCGGGCGTCGCCCTCCGCGAGATCGCGGAGCATGGTCCTCTTGCCCATGGCGGAGTGCACGAGATCCTGCAACTGCTTGGAACGGTCGCGGTAGAACCGTTCGTAGTCGTTGTCGCGAAGCGCTTCCGGATCGATGAGGTGGGTGGTGAGGACGTCGTCGAACCACTCGGGCCGCATGTCGGAGGCCGCGACCATGGTGGACAGGTAGGACGACGGTGCCCCGGTCATGTCCATCGCCGCGCGGTAGGACAACGGGGTCTTGTTCACGATGGAGTTCGTGGGCAGGCCCTCGCTGTTGCCCCGCCGGAACCAGGTCTTGGGGAAGATCTGCCGGACGTCCACGCTGTACTCGTCCAGCCTGCCGGGGCTGAGCGGGCTGCCCGTGTGGTGCCAGTCCACCGCCCCCTGTTTGATCAGCAGGGCGTAGATGCCCTTGTAGGCGGCGCTGTTGCGAGTTGTGAGGGTGTCCAGGCGGTCGTTGAAGAAGAATGCGTCCGTGACGGTGTCGGGTGCCCGGTCGTCCTGCGCGATCCAGGGGACGAACTGTTCGACGTCACGGGTGAAGCGGGTCTCGGTGGAGCCGCCGTACATCTCACCGAGGACCCCGCACCAGTACCACTGCTCGGTCTTCTCCTCCGCCCCCAGACCGTCCAGCTCCGTGTCGAGGATGGCGCGGACGGCCGCGAGCGGGACGAGCTGGGTCTGGTACGGCAGATCCCTCGGGTGGACGATGCACTGCCGTTCCAGGAAGTCGCCCACCCAGGCGAAGGCATCGGCGAGTTTCGGTGCCAGCCGGACGAAGTCGGCCAGCGGGAGGTCCAGCAGATCCCGGCGTTTGCACGACACCGTTGCCCTGGTGTTTGCCTGCTTCCGCTCCCAGGTACGCACCAGAGCGATGGCCTGCAGGAAGTCGATACTGCTCAGGCCCTTCTCGATGCTGCCGTCCGGACGGCCGAAGACCGGGTATTTGGCCGCCAGTCCCTGCTTGATCTCCCGCCACACCCGGGGGAGCTGGTAGTAGTCCCCGTCCCCGGTCGGGCCGACGTACCCGGGATCCCCGGCATAGGTCGCGGTGAGCAGTTCGAAGACGTTCAGCGGGACACCGCCCGTGTTAACCCGCTCGAACACAGCGCAGACGGCGTCCATGGATGTGGAGGCGCCCAACCGGATCATCGGGACCTGGAAGGCACGGACCTGCTGGAGCACCGACTCGTCGAACTGGCCCCACAGATCCCAGTTCCGGTCCTCGTCCGCCTTGATGTAGGACTTCTTCCACTGGTTCACACGCTGGGCGTCGAAGACGAGGTGCAGAGGGAAGAGACCGGCCGCGCACTCGCCGTCCGTGGTGCTCAGGTCAAGTACTGCCGAGCGATTGAAGTCCCTGCGGAGTGTTTTGTCCGCCGGAACGGACAGGATGGCCTCGTCGCGGTCCGCGGACGGGCCGACGGCCTTCGCGATGTCGACGTAGTACCACCGCTCGACGGGTTTGCCACGGGCGTCCGAGGTCTCCACCGGGGCGTCCAGCCACAGGGCCTGGAAGAGGGAGGTGAGGCGCTGCTGCCCGTCCAACAGGAGGAGGTCCGCGGCCGGATCCCCGTCCGGACGCGCTCCCGTGAGCGTCCGGGAGCGGAAGCGGGTGGCGCCACCGGTCTGCAGTGTCATCACCACGCCGAGCGGATAGTCCAGCGTCACCGTCGCGATGATGGCGCGGATCCGGTCGTCGTCCCACTTCCAGTTCCGCTGGAAATCGGGCAGTTGTAAGGAGCCCGACGCCACGTCCGCGAGTACGTCCTTCAACTTCACATTGTCCAGTGCCGCCACGTTCGTCCCACTCCCACCCTCGCGTATGTACGGAGAGTGATTCCAGCAGCGTCTTCGGGTGACCGTCAACCGATTCAACCAACTCGCCGCCTCGCCACCGTGCCGCGGGAACCGCGGACCGAGCGGCGGCCGTCATCGATCTCCGTAAAAGCGTGTGCGGGGAAATGGAAGACTGGCTCTTGTGAGCACCACCGGATCCCAGCGCCCCGCACAGGTGAGCGCCGCCCGCCGCCGTACCGTCATCGACGCGCTGCGGCGCGGTGCCGTACCCGACAGCGGACTCGACCTGCTGGCCACCGGGCTCGACCGATTCGAAGCGGCCCTGGACGCGGAACTGGACGCCGTGGCGTCCGGCGGCTCCGTGTTCAAGGCCGTGCGGGGCGAGTACGGGTCCGGAAAGACGTTCTTCACCCGCTGGCTGGGGGAACGGGCCAAGCGTCGTAACTTCGCCGTCGCCGAGATCCAGGTCTCGGAGAACGAGACCCCGCTGCACCGTCTCGAGACGGTCTACCGGCGGCTCACCGAACGGCTCACCACCTCGAGTTTCCCGCCCAGCGCACTGCGGCCCGTGGTGGACGCCTGGTTCTACGCCCTGGAGGAGGACGCTCTGGCGGCCGGCGCGACCGAGGAGGATCTTCCAGGTGAGGTGGAGAAACTGCTCGTCGCACGGCTCGCCGAGGTCTCCCGACACGCCCCGTCGTTCGCCACAGCTCTGCGCGGCTACCGGACCGCCCTCGCGGACGGCGACGAGGCGACCGCCGCGGCCGTCCTGGCGTGGCTCGGCGGCCAGCCGCACGTCGCGGCCTCCGCCCGCCGGGCCGCCGGGGTACGCGGCGACCTCGACCACTTCGGTGCCCTCGGATTCTTGCAGGGACTACTCACCGTGCTCCGCGACTCCGGGCACACCGGGCTGTTCGTCGTCCTCGACGAGGTGGAGACGCTGCAGCGGGTCCGCTCGGACGCCCGCGACAAGGCACTCAACGCGCTGCGGCAGCTCATCGACGAGGTGCACTCGGGCCGCTTCCCCGGCCTCTACCTGGTCATCACGGGCACCCCCGCCTTCTACGACGGTCAACAGGGTGTGCAGCGGCTTGCCCCGCTCGCTCAGCGACTCGCCACCGACTTCACCACCGACCCGCGCTTCGACAACCCTCGCGCCGTACAGATCAGGCTGCCCGGCTTCAACCAGGAGTCCCTGGTCGGACTCGGCCTCACCATCCGTGACCTGTACGCGGACGCGGCAGAGATGCCCGAGCGCGTGCGGAAGGTCGTCGACGACGCGTATGTGGCCGACCTCGCAGTGGCTGTCGGTGGGGCATTGGGCGGGAAGGTCGGGGTGGCGCCCCGGCTGTTCCTGAAGAAACTCGTCGGTGACGTGCTCGATCGTGTGGACCAGTTCGACGACTTCGACCCCCGGCAGCACTACCGCCTCACCGTCGCAGGCAGCGAACTCACCGATGTCGAGCGGAACCTGGCCGCCACGATCTCCGGAGACTCCGCGTCGGCCGATGACATCGACCTGGAGCTGTGATGGCGGACGCGGGACTCCCGGCCGGGAAGGATCCGGGCAACGCGGATAGCGAGGACGCCGACGTCCTGGACAGACTCGACCCCGTCGTCCTGCATCACATCGTCAACACCCTCGGATGGCCCGATCTGCGCCCCTTGCAGCGGGCGGCCATCACCCCACTCATGCAGGGGCAGGATGCCGTACTGCTGGCTCCGACGGCGGGGGGCAAGACCGAGGCGGCCTGCTTCCCCCTGCTGTCGGCGATGACCGAGCAGAAATGGACCGGCACATCCGTGCTGTACCTGTGTCCGCTCAAGGCACTCCTCAACAACCTGGCCGTACGCGTCGACGCGTACGCCCAGTGGCTGGGGCGCAGGGCCGCGCTCTGGCACGGTGACACCAAGGAGTCGCAACGGCAGCGCATCCGGGCCGAGGCTCCGGACATCCTGTTGACCACGCCCGAGTCGCTCGAAGCGATGCTGATCGGCGTCAAGACCGACCACGCCCGCCTGTTGGGAAGCGTCCGGGCCGTCGTCATCGACGAAGTACACGCGTTCGCCGGAGACGACCGGGGGTGGCACCTGCTCGCTGTGCTCGAACGGCTGGAGCGGGTCACCGGGCGGCCGATCCAGCGTGTCGGACTCTCGGCGACCGTCGGCAACCCGGCCGAATTGCTGCACTGGCTGCAGGGCGCGGGCGTCGATAGCCGCACCGGTCGTGTGGTCGCCCCCGGGATACACCTGCCGGCCACCAGCGACAGGGGACACGGCGGCGAAGCGAACCCCGAGCCTTCCAACAGGCTTGCGCCCGCCGGCGCGGTGGAACTCGACTATGTCGGCTCCCTCGACAACGCGGCCAAACTCATCGCGGCGCTGCACAAAGGAGAGAAGCGCCTCGTCTTCTGCGACTCGCGCCGCCAGGTCGAGGAACTGAGCGCGGCGCTCCGCGCGCGCGAGGTGACCGTCTTTCTGTCCCACGCCTCGCTCTCGGTCGACGAGCGAACCCGCTCCGAGCAGGCGTTCGCCGAGGCCCGCGACTGCGTCATCGTCTCCACGTCGACCCTCGAACTCGGCATCGACGTCGGTGACCTGGACCGTGTCATCCAGATCGACTCACCGGCTTCCGTTGCCTCCTTCCTGCAGCGCATCGGACGCACGGGGCGGCGGCCCGACACGGCGCGCAACTGTCTGTTCCTGACCACTCGCAAGGAGACGCTGCTCCAGGCAGCAGGTTTGTTGCTGATGTGGTCGCGGGGCTGGGTGGAGCCGGTCGTCCCTCCGCCCGAGCCACGCCACCTGGTGGCCCAGCAACTGCTTGCCGTTACCCTGCAACAGCACAAGCTCGGCGACCAGTTGTGGGACCGGCAGTGGAACGGCCTCGCTCCCTTCGACAGGTCGGCCGCCCCCATCCTGCGCTTCCTCAGCGAGGAGGGCTTCCTCGACAGTGACGGTGGGATGCTCTTCATCGGCCCCGAGGCGGAACGGCGCTTCGGCAAAAGGCACTTCATCGAACTCACCGCCTCTTTCACCGCGCCTCCGCAGTTCACCGTCCTGTCCGGACGTACGGAGATCGGCCGCACCGACCCGAGTGTGCTCACGGAAGAGCGTCCCGGCCCCAGGAGGTTGCTGCTCGGTGGACGCAGTTGGCAGGTCACGTACATCGACTGGCTGCGCAAACGCGTCTTTGTCGAGCCGGCCGACGGCGGCGGGATCGCCAAGTGGATGAACGGCGGCGTCACCGGACTGTCGTACGCCCTGACGCGTGCCATGCGCGAGGTGCTGCTGGGCGCGACTCCACCGGTCTCGCTCACCCGGCGTGCGGAGGCGTGCATGACCGAACAGCGCGAAGTCGACGCACCTGACACCGTCCATCCTGGCGGCACCTTGATCACGCGCGTCGGTGCCGAAGTCCGTTGGTGGACATGGGCCGGCTACCGCGCCAACGCCACCCTGGCGGCCACCCTCCAGTCGGTCACCGACCCCCTGCAACGACCCACCGACAGCTGGCTGCGCCTGCGGGAGAACGTCACCCCGGTCGAATGGCGTGCAGCCCGTGACAACGTCGGCGAGAACCTGGTCCTGCCGGACGTGGATCGTCGGGCTGTACGCGGACTCAAGTTCTCTGCCGCGCTTCCGGAGCGCCTCGCAGTGGCCACGGTGGCGGCCCGTCTGGCCGACTTCGAGAGCGCCCGCTCGGTGCTCGGAGAGCCGACGCGCTTTCAGTACGACGGTTGAGCCGGTTGAGCAGCGCCGCGGGGCTCTCATCCGTTTACGTCGATGACGTATGCGCTGTTCATCGATGTACCGCCCGATAGCGACGGCCCCCGCCCCGCCCCCGCCCCGGCCCGTGGCCCGGGGCGGGGGTACGAGGAGCAGTTCAGCGGGTCGACGTGACCCGGTTCTCCTTCAGGGCCGCGCAGTTCGAGCCCGTGATCTGTACGTATACGTTGTTGATGCTGCCGCCCCAGTCGATGCAGTGGCCCTTGCCGTACACGTACGCCGGGCCCGCGTACGAGGTGTACGCGCCGTCGTCGCCGGCGCCTTCCTGGGTGTCGGGGACGTAGACGTACGCGGACATGTTCACCGCGGTGCCCGGGTTGTTGCGGATGGTCGCCACACAGTTCTGGCCGTTCGCGGCGTTGTACGTCAGATAGACGGTGCCCTGGGTGCCGACGGCCGCCGAGTTCACGGTCTTGTAGGCGCTTCCGCAGACCTTCTGCGGTGTGGTGTTGGGTGCGGCCGAGGCGGGCACCGCCAGCGCGGTCGTGGTCCCCACCGCCAGGGCGGCGAACGCGGCAGCGGTCAGGACGGAACGGTTGAATCTCATGCTTCCCCCTTGTGGTCCATGAACTGTGGTCCATGAACTGTGGTGCGCGTTCTGTGGTGCGCGGGGTTCAGTGTCCGTGCCTGTGTTCACGTGCCGCAAAGCTTTCAATGATGGTCGAATAGTCGCCCGGAAGTGCGCCTTGGTGCCCAGCAGATCGCGCGGTTCGCGGCTCGCGATCGTGCTGCTCGGTGCGTACCGCTTGCACTGGATCACCATGGTCCGGCCGTCCGGGAGCCGCCCGAGGACATCGGCACCGTTGTCGTGCGAACCGCCCACCCGGCGGACCTCCGTACACCCGTCGCGATCCCGGCGAAGAGCACGGCCGCCATGGCGTACGGCCACCCGGTCGACCAGAACGACGCGAGGAGGGCCAGCAGCACCACGCCGCCGATCGCGGTCGCCTTCACCCGTGCACGTGTCTGTGCTTTCTGCCGCTTGCGACCAGTCATCCCCGTACTCTCCTGATGTTCCGCCGTCCTGCCGTCCTGCCGTTCTGCCGTCCCGTTGGGCTGTCTGGGCGGTGCGTCGGTGCGTCGGTGGGTCGGTGGGTCGGTGGGTCGGAAGGGCGCGAGTCGGCCACGGTCCGATCGGCCTCCGCGCCTCACTCGACGGTGACGGCCGACGCCAGGCCGACCGTCGCCGACGAGCAGGACGTCCGAGTCGTACAAGTGGTGTCCGGTCCCTGGCGGTGGGTCAGGGAGCCACCGCCTGGCCGGTCTGCGGGGAGATGCGGCCGGCGCACAGGCCGCGGGCGGTCAGGTTCTGCGCGATACGCGGGATCGCGGCGAGCGTGTTGGCGGGCCAGTCGTGCATGAGGATGACCTGGCCGTTGCCGAGCCGCCCGGCGGCCTGCACGATCGCGTCCGTGCTCGCGTTGTTCCAGTCCTGCGAGTCCACGTTCCAGAGGATCTCGGTCAGCCCGTACTTGGCCTCGACCGCCCGGACCGTCGCGTTGGTCTCGCCGTACGGCGGCCGGAACAGTTTCGGCGTACCGCCGCCCGCGGCCGCGATCGCCTGCTGGGTCCGCGAGATCTCCGAGTCGATCTGCGCCTGGCCGAGCTGGGTCAGATGCGGGTGGGTGTAACTGTGGTTGCCGACCCACATACCCGCGCCGACCTGGGCCTGGACCCGGGACGGGTTGGCCGCGGCGTAATTGCCCTGGTTGAACATCGTGGCCCGCAGCCCGTTCCGCGTGAGCGCGCCGAGCAGGGCCGGCGTGCTGCTGGACGGGCCGTCGTCGAAGGTCAGCCCGACGTATCCGCTGCAGGCGGCGGCGCCGGTCGCTTGCGCCGGGGCGGCGCCGACGGTCAGCGTGCCCGCGGCCGTCAGTGCGACGGCGGTCAGCGCGGTCAACGCGGTCGTCAGGGGACGCGTCCGGGCGCCGGTGCTCACGCCGCCACCGTGATGCTTGAGCTGCCGCTGCTCTGGTAACCCTCGGTCGCGAGGATCATGTAGTACCTGAAGCTGCCGAGGGGCATCCCGGCCCGCGCCCAGGCGTCGAAGTGGTTGCCGGTGGTGATGCTGCCGCCGGTCCTCCTCGACTGCCGGACGCTCCAGTACTGGTTGAAGGTCTTCGTGCCCTCGACGGACGGGGCGTTGTAGCGCGTCGTCTGGTAGATGTCGTACGTGCCGCCGTCGCTGGTGACCGCGCCCTTGTACGTGCCCGTGGGCCGGTACGTGCCCCAGTTGTCGACGATGTAGTACTCCACGAGCGGGCCGGCCGTCCACCCGTAGAGGCACAGGTAGGCGTTGCCGGACGGGTTGAAGGCGCCGGAGTACGTCACGGTCCTGCGGCTGCCGTTGCTCCAGCCCTTGCCGGCGACGAAGTTCCCGGTGTTCCTCCAGGTGGTGCCGTAGCTGCCGCCGGAGCCCAGGTTCATGGAGACCGTGCCCTGTGCGTCGGTCCAGAACGAGTAGTAGTACCCGTTGTTCGTGCCGGTCTGGTTCGTGGTGACGACCGTGTCGGCGTGGGCCGTGCCGGGCAGTGTGAGCGCGGTCGCGGCGCCCAGCAGCACGGCGCAGGCCTGCCTGCGGTTCGGCTGTGCGGGGGTGAGGTTCATGTGCGGGTTCCCTCCGTCTTCCACGGGGCGGGTTTGGTCGAACAGTGTTGACCTGGACCCGTCAAGCGTCAACAGTTTCGCCCATGATTACGAAACATTCGTGTGGCGTGGGGCGACACAGCAAGGCTAATTCCCTGGTGGAAGCCCTCAATTGGGGTGCGTGTGGCAGCGTGTGCGGGATCTCTGTCCGGTAGAGATCAAATAACGGAGGCTGCATCTTCGAATGTTTCGAAGCGCTTACGGAGTGAAGCGCCGCGACGTCATTCGGCGGTCGGGGCCGCCCCGGGCCCTTCCGTCCCCCACCCCGCCGCCCTCGCCGTGCCGATGAGCAGGGGCCAGAGCGCGGCAGACATCGTCTCGGGCGTGCCGGGGCAGCCGCTGCGGAGCCAGTCGACGACCGGGCCGAGCACCGCGCCCGCCACGAACGCGGCGGCCGGATCGTGCGGGATGTGCCGGGTCCTCGTCGGGCGCGGGCGCGGACGAGGGTGCCGACAGGGGGCGTATGGGGGCGTCGGACTCCTCGGCCGGGACGCGGCGGACGTGTGCCGCGACCGTCATGGGCCACCTGGGCGCCATGGGCCGTACGGCGACCGCCGACGAACAGGCCGCCGCCGTGAGCAACATCAACGGCGTCGTCCCCCCGGTGGGCAACGGCCGGTCCGCCGTCTGGACCCGGCCCACGGGACCCGCAAGCCTCCGTGCCGGTCGAGGTCGGGACCCGGGACCGGGGCCGGGGTCGGGGTCGGGTCGGGGTCAGCTGAGAGGGTTGCCCCTGGTGCGCAGGGTGTCCAGGACGGGCGCGTACATACGGGACTTGATGGTGCCGAGGGTCGGTCCGGCCTTGCCCGCCTGTGCCGCGGCCAGTTCCACCGCCTTCGCCCGTACGGCGTCCTCGGTCACCGCGTGGTCGACGAGCCCGGCGTCCAGGGCGTCGCCGCCTCCGTAGCGGCGGGCGGTGAGCATGGCCTCGTGTGCGGTACGCGGGTGCAGCCGGGACTGGATCAGTGCCGACATGCCCGGGGTGAAGGGGATGTTGATCTCGGCCTCGGGCAGGCACCAGTAGCCGCGGTCGGCCCGCATCACGCGGAAGTCGTGGGCCAGGGAGAACATCGCGCCGGCCGCGAAGGTGTGTCCCTGTAGGGCGGCCACGGTGATCACAGGCAGGGACAGCGTCCGCGCGAACAGCTCCTGGACGCCGCCGACGTAGGCCTCCTGCTGGTCGGCGTGGGCGAACAGCCAGTCCAGGTCGAGGCCGTTGGAGTAGAACTTGCCGGTGGCGGCGGTCACCAGGGCGCGCGGCCCCTCCGCCTTCTCGACCTCGTCCAGCGCGGCGTTGACGGAGGCGAGCCAGTCGGGGTGGAAACGGTTCTCGCCGTCTCCGAGGTCGAGAACGAAAACGTCGTCCTGGCGGTCGAGTGTCGGCACGGTGACTCCTTCGGACTGACGCTTCCCTCGTCGGCAGTGCGGGTGCCTTCACCGTCGCCTCCGCCATGAGGCTACCTGCGGGTAACTTATGTCACGTGGTGCGGGCGCGCAACGGTTTCCAGGAGCCGCTCGTCGAATCGGGTTGTCCGTAGTGGCCGGTTTCGGTCTCCACCCTGTGGGAGCGCTTCCACCACAGTCATGGCCATGCCGCGCGACCGGCCCCGTCGCGTGGTGCCACTCCACCGCACCACACCCGCAGCCGTGATCCGGAAAGGACAGACATGTCCGCCACTGGCAGTAATACCGCGCGCAGACAGCCGCGTTCGGGGCCCGCAGTGCTCTTCGCGGCACTGGTGTCCCTGCTCGCGACGATGCTCCTCGGCGCACCCGGGGCCGCCGCCCGCGAGCCGGTCGAGAAGGCGCCCGTCGCGAAGGTTGCCGCCGCACCCGCCGCACCCGCCGCGGCCCTCACCGAGATCACCGGCTTCGGCAGCAACCCCAGCAACCTCCAGATGTACCTCTACGTACCGGACAGCGTCACCGCGAACCCCGCCGTGGTGGTGGCCGTCCACTACTGCACGGGCTCCGGCCCGGCGATGTACTCCGGCACCGAGTACGCCTCGCTCGCCGATCAGTATGGGTTCATCGTCGTGTACCCCTCGGTCACCCGCGCCAGCAAGTGCTTCGACGTGTCCTCGCCCCAGGCGCTGACCCGCGGCGGTGGCAGCGACCCGGTCGGCATCAAGTCGATGGTCGACTGGGTGACGCGCACCTACTCCGCCGACACCGACCGCATCTTCGCCACCGGTATCTCCTCCGGCGCGATGATGACGAACGTCCTGCTCGGCGACTACCCGGACGTGTTCGCGGCGGGCGCCGCGTTCTCGGGCGTCCCGTTCGGCTGCTTCGCCACCACGGACGGTTCCGAGTGGAACAGTGCCTGCTCCGGCGGCACCGTGCTGCACACCCCGCAGGAGTGGGGCGACCTGGTCCGCAACGCCTACCCCGGCTACACCGGCCCGAGGCCCCGCATGCAGGTGTGGCACGGCACCGAGGACGACGTGCTGCGCTACCCCAACTTCGGGGAGGAGATCAAGCAGTGGACCAACGTGCTGGGCGTCGGCCAGACCCCGGCCGCCACCGACTCGCCCCAGTCCGGCTGGACCCGTACGCGCTACGGGGCCACCGGTGACCAGGCCCCCGTCGAGGCCGTCAGCCTCCAGGGCATCGGCCACAACCTGTACGCCTGGGGCATGGCGGCCCGCGTCCTCACCTTCTTCGGCCTGGACAGCTCCGGCCCCGGCCCTCAACCCCAGCCCGGCGCCTGCAAGGTGACCACCACGACCAGTGCCTGGAACACGGGGCTGACCAGCTCCGTGACGATCACCAACACCGGCAGCTCACGCATCGAGGGCTGGCAGTTGGGCTTCACCCTGCCGTCCGGGCAGGCCATCACCAACGGCTGGGGCGCCACGTACGCCCCGGCGAGCGGCGCGGTGACGGCCACGAACGCCCCGTACAACGGCACGATCGCGGCGAACGCGAGCGTCAGCATCGGCTATCAGGCGAGTCATACGGGGAACAGTTCGCCGCCGACCGCCTTCACTCTCAACGGCACTGTATGCAGCGGTAGTTGAGGGATATGGGACCGGTACGGCCCGTGCCGCCGTCGAGAGCGCACTCCTTCGTCCGTCTCGTCACCGCCTTCGTCCTCGTCCTGGTGCTTGCCGTGAGCGCGTCCGTCGTGGTGGCCCTGGTCGAGGGGGCACGGGGTGCGGACCGTGGTTCCGGCGGGCCGGCCGGTGCCCGGCACTGGGTCAACACCTGGACCGCGATGCCGCAGCTCACCGAGCCGGGCAACCTGCCGCCCCCGCCGTTCACCGAGGAGCGGGCCGTCCTCGCCGACGCGACCCTGCGGCAGACCGTACGGGTCTCGACCGGCGGCGGGCGCGTCCGGCTGCGGTTCTCCAACGCCTTCGGCGACACCGCGCTGCCCCTCACCGCCGTGAGCGTGGCTCGGCCGCTCGGCGGGCGGGCCGGCGTCAGTGCCGTCGAACCCGGCTCGCCGCGACGCGTGACCTTCGCCGGACGCGCGTCGGCGACCGTGCCCGTCGGGGCCCAACTCGTCTCCGACCCACTGGACTTCGGGCTGGAACCGGGTTCCGTACTGACCGTGACCGCCTATCTCGCCGAGGGGCAGCCGTCCACCGCGCTCACCTCGCACCCCGGGTCACGTACCACCTCGTACCTCCAGAAGGCCGGTCGCGTCGACCGCACCCGGGATCTCGATCTTCCGGGGGCGACCGCCGTCGACCACTGGTACCTCCTCAGCGATGTCGAGGTGCTTTCCGGCCCCGGTACGGCGGCGGTCGCCGTCCTGGGCGACTCGCTGACCGACGGGCGCGGCTCCACCACCAACGGGAACGACCGCTGGACCGACCGCCTGCTGGACCGGCTCCGCGCGCACCCCGCGGCCGGCGAGGTCGCGGTGCTCAACCAGGCCGCCGGCGGCAACCGCGTCCTCAACGACGGTCTGGGCCCCAACGTCCTCGCCCGTCTCGACCGCGACGTCCTGTCCCGCAGCGGAGTCTCCTGGCTGGTCGTCTTCGAGGGGGTCAACGACCTCGGAACCGCCGCCGCCACGCCCGCCGCCCAGCGCGGCGTCACGGCCGAGCTGATCGCCGCGTACGAGCAGATCGTCGTCCGCGCGCACGCGCAGGGCATCCGCGTGTACGGGGCCACGCTGACGCCGTTCGGCGGCAACGCGATGTACGACGACCCCGACGGGCACCGCGAGGCGTCCCGGCAGGAGGTCAACTCCTGGATCCGTACGAGTGGACGGTTCGACGCGGTCGTCGACTTCGACCGGGCCGTACGTGACCCGGCGGATCCACGGCGCCTGCGGGCCGCGCTGCACGACGGGGACCGGCTGCATCTCAATCCGGAGGGGTACCGGGCGCTGGCCGCCGCGGTGCCGCTCCGGTTGTTCCGGACCGGCGGACAAGCGGACCGGCTGGCCGGCTGACCGGTCGACCTGATGGCCGGCTGACTCGGGGCAACCGGCCGACCGGCTGACTCGGGCGACCGGTCGGGTCAGGTGGGCTTTTCCGTGGTGTCGGCGGGCGGGGGCAGGAGGTCGTGGAGCTGTGTGTACCGCTGGGCGCAGGCCGTCTGCGCTATGGCCTGCGAGACGGCGGCGGCCAACGGGCCCGTGGACTCGCTCAGCAGACGGCGGGCCTTGTCCGTGAGGGCCACCTCGATGCCGCGCCGGTCGCCGCACGCGGAGTTCTTGGTGATCAGCCCCGCATGCTGCAGACAGGCGACCTGGTACGTCAGCCGGGTCTTCGGGCGGCCCAGCAGCTCCGCGATGCGGGTCATCCGCAGGCTGGAGCCCGGCTGGTCGGCCAGCAGGCACAGCACCAGGAACTCGTCGTGCGAGACACCCATGGCGTCCTTCACGCGCGAACGCAGCTGTTGCTCCACCGCGCCGGCCGCCGCCAGCAGGCGCATCCAGGAACGGAGTTCGGCGGGCAGGAGGCCGTTCGCCGGTGTGCCGTCGGCGTCTTCGTCGCCCGACAGGAGGGATGCGGGCTGGTCGGCGGGGGCGGGGGAGTCGGCCATGGTGTCACAGTCTACTGGTTGTCCATTTTTGGATGACCCGCTAGCGTGGGGTCATCCAAATTTGGACAACCGATCAACCAGGAGAAGACCCATGACCGTCGCTGTGGAAACCGGCCTGTGGCAGCTCGACGCCGTTCGCTCCACCGTCGCCATCAAGCACAAGACGATGTGGGGGCTGGTCACGGTGAAAGGTGCCTTCAGCGGTGTCGCCGGTGAGGGTGAGGTCCAGGCGGACGGCACCGCGCACGGCACGATCACGGTGGACGCCGGGTCGCTCGACACGAAGAACGCGAAGCGGGATACGCATCTGCGGGGTGCGGACTTCTTTGATGCCGAGGGGCATCCGACGCTCGTCTTCGTCGTTCGTGACGCCGTGGTCCGGCCGGACGACACCGTCGCGATCGACGGTGAGCTGACCGTCCGTGGGGTCAGTCGGCCGCAGTCCGTCAGCGCGACGGTCGCCGAGTCGAGCGCCGACGCGGTTGCGCTCGCCGCTGAGTTCACCGTGGACCGGGAGCAGTTCAATCTGGGCTGGAACCAGTTGGGGATGATCCGGGGGCTGACCACTGTGACGGCGACGCTCCGGTTCACGCGTCGCGCTTCCGCCTCCGGCGAGGGGGTGTAGTTCGGCTGCGGGTGGGTGGGGGCTGGTTGCGCTGTTCCCCGCGCCCCTGAGGGGTGGGGTGGCTGAGGTCGGATTTCGGCTGCGGCCCGGTGGGGGTCGCTCGCGCAGTTCCCCGCGCCCCTCAGGGGGCTTGGGGCGGTGTCGGCCGAGAGGTTGCGCCGTTCCCCGCGCCCCTTCGGGGGCTCAGGGGTGTGAGCGGGCTGTTACCCGGGCCAAGTGGGTGGTGAAGATCTCCTGGGCGTCCGGCGAGAGCGTTCGTAGTGCCACCGCCGCTGTGATGATCACGTCGCAGAGTTCCGAGCGCACGTCGTCCCACGTGTGGGACACGCCCTTGCGGGGGTTCTGGCCCGTGGCGCCGATGACCGCCTCGGCGACCTCGCCCACCTCCTCCGAGAGCTTCAGCATCCGCAGGAGCAAGGTCTCCTGGGGTGGGCGGTCCGGCTGGGTCCGGGCCAGCCAGTCCTGGAGGTGCTCGATGGACTCCCAGAGATCACCGTCGTCGCTCATGACGCTCAGACTGTCACGCCCTCCTCGTCGAACAACTCGCCCTGCCCGTCCTCCTCCTGGCGTCGCACCCGCGCTTGCCGCGCTCCGATCACCGCCAGGGTCGCCGCGGCCGTCACCGCGAGGGCGACCGGCACCATCCAGTTCCGGTCGACCGTGTGGCCCAGGGCGTGGTCGAGGGAGATCCGGCCGGGGCCCGTGACGGCCAGGCCCGCCGCCGTGAGGCCCAGGGACGCCGCGTGCTCGTAGCCGCCGCTCTGCGCGAAGAAGCCGTTCGGCGCGTGCAGGGCGGAGGCGCCCGCCATCGCCCCGGCCGCGGCCGCGCCGGCCGCCGGGGTCGCGAGGCCCAGCGCGAGCAGCGTGCCGCCGCCCGTCTCCGCCAGGCCCGCCGCGGCGGCGCTGGCCCGGCCGGGCGCGTACCCCACGGACTCCATGAACTCGCCGGTCCCGGAGAGGCCGCCCCCGCCGAACCAGCCGAAGAGCTTCTGTGCCCCGTGCGCCGCCAGCACTCCGCCCGTACCGAGGCGGAGCAGCAGCAGTCCCAGATCGCGTCGGTCGAAACAGGTCACGATTCCCGTCACTCCTCGCAGGTCAGGTCACAGTGTTTACGGCGCTCGTACGTGCCTGCTCACCGTCGCACCGGACCGTCGTCGGGGCCCTGGTCCGCGCCGCCGTTCGGGTGATCGCGATAGATAATCGTCGGGACTGTCGGGACTGTCGGGACCGCCCGGACCGCGAAAGGCCGCCCACCGGTGAGGGTGAGCGGCCTCCTTCGAGGACTGACCGGTCAGAGTGCCGGCTGCGGCTGCGGCCGCGGCTGCTGCTGCTGCTCGGTCAGGGTGATCCGGCCTTTTCTGATCGTCGCGAGCCGGGGTGCGCGCCGGGCGATCGACGAGTCGTGCGTGACCATGACGAACGTCAGCCCGTGCTCCCTCCACAGTCCTTCCAGCAGGGCCATGATGTCGTCGCGGGTGCCCTCGTCGAGGTTGCCCGTGGGCTCGTCGGCGAGCAGCACCTTCGGGTTCTTGACCAGCGCGCGGGCGATCGCGACGCGCTGCTGCTGGCCGCCGGACAGCTCGCTGGGCGCGTGGGTGAGGCGGTCGCCGAGACCGACCGAGCCCAGCGCCTCGGCGGCCTTCGCGCGCCGCTCGGACGGCTTGACCCCGAGTGGTACGAGCGCGGTCTCGACGTTCTCCTGCGCGGTGAGCGTGGGGATGAGGTTGAACGACTGGAAGATGATGCCGATCTTTTCCGCGCGCACCCGGGTCAGCCGGGCCTCGCTGATGGACGCGAGGTCCACGCCGTCCAGTTCGACGCTGCCGGAGGACGGGCGGTCCAGGCCGCCGATCATCTGCAGCAGGGTCGACTTGCCGCCGCCGGTGGGGCCCTGGATGACGAGCTGGTCGCCGTCCTCGATGGTGAGGTCGACGCCGCGCAGCGCCTCCACGGTCTCCTTGCCTCTCGTGTAGTTCTTGGTGACGCCGGTGAGCGTGTACATACGTCTTCTCCGTAACGTGCGTGACGTGCGTGTCGTGCGTGTCGTGCCGTGGTGGTGAGGGGCGCGGCTACGACACGCTGCGCAGCGCGTCGGCCGGGCGCATCCGGGAGGCGCGCCAGCCGCCCATCGCACCGGCGATCAGGCCGCCCGCGACCGCGAGGCCCACGGCGAGCGCGATGGTGGTGACGGAGACCGGCGCGGACAGCGCGATGTCGAGGGTGCTCGACGCGCTCTGTCCGCCGGGGCCGCCACCGCCACCGGGGCCGCCACCGCCGGGGCCGCCGCCCTGGCCGCCGCCGCCCGTGGAACCGAGTTCTGCGGTGAGGGTGGGGCTGACGGCCGTGACCGCGTAGGCCGCCGCCAGGCCGAGGGCGATACCGAGCGCCCCGCCGAGCAGGCCGTTCACGACCGACTCGCCGACGACCTGCCGGGTGACCTTGCGGCTCGGCCAGCCGAGCGCCTTCAGTGTGCCGAACTCCCGCACCCGGCGGCTGACCGCCGACGAGGTGAGCAGCGCGGCGACGAGGAACGCGGCCACCAGTACCGCGACGGAGAGCCACTTGCCCACGCTGGTCGCCAGGTTGGAGGCGGTCGACAGCGAGCCGGAGACGGTGTCCGCGAGATCGGCCGAGGTGGTGACCGTCGTACCGTCGATGTTCTTCTGGATGGCGGCCTTGACCGCGTCGATGCGCTGGGAGTCGGACGCCTTCACATAGATCGTGGAGATCTTGTTCTTGGAGTCACCGAGCGTCTGGGCCTGCTTGAGCGGCAGGTAGACGTCGGTGGTCGACTCGCTGCTGTCCGGGGTCGCGATCCCGATGACCTCGTACTTGGTGCCGGAGATCTTGATGCTCTCGCCGACGGTGTACTTGTTCTCCTTGGCGTACGACGTGCTGAGCACCGCGACCTTCGCGTTCGTCTGCGCCGCCGTGAACGACTTGCCCTTGCTGATCTTCGTGGTGGCGAGCGGGCCCAGGTCCTGGTTCGTGACGTCGACCCCGGAGACCGAGTACGAGTTCACGTCGAAGGAGGCGCCGCCGCCCTGCACCTGGGGCTGACCGGTCGAACCGCCGCCGCCCGCACCGCCGGGGCCGCCGCCCTGGCCCTGCGAGCCCTGCGTGGAGGTGTCGGTCTTGGCCTTGCCCTGGGTGAAACTGCCGTCGACCTTCGTGACGTTCAGGGTCAGTGCGCCCACCGCGCTCGCCACGTTCTTCTGCGCGGCGACCTTTTCGATGAGGGAGGACTTGAGTGTCTGGCCGCCCTGTGTCGTCACGCGGTCCGAACTCTGCTCCTCGTCGTCGTCGGAACCGGCGTCGAATTCGAAATTCGGTCTGCCCGACTGGTTGTTGCCGGAGGAAGGGGCCTCCCTGGCCTTCGTCACCGTCATGTCGGTGCCGAGTCCGTACAGCGACTGCAGGACCTTGTCCTGTGCCTGTGACATGCCGGCCGACACCGAGTTGACGGTGATGACCAGCGCGATTCCGAGCGCCAGACCCATGGCGATGACCAGAGCCGACTTCTTGCGCCGGCTCAGCTCACGCTTGAGATAGATGCCAAACATCCCTGTCCCTAAGGTTCTTGGCGCCCGCTGTGGGCGCTGCCACAAGCTATGGACGAACCTTTGAGACACCCTGAGGACAGAATGTGTAGGACCTGAGAATGCACCCCCGGGAATCAGAATCCCGTAAGACAGCTATTTCCGGGCCAATTGAGGGCCACTTCTCAGCTTCGCCCCTTAAGGCGCCCCAAAGGGGCGCGGGGAACTGCGCGCCCAGCCACGACGGACCCGCACGGGTAGTCGCTACCCCCGCCCCACGTAGGGCATCGCGCTGGCGAGAACCGTCGCGAACTGCACGTTCGCCTCCAGCGGCAACTCCGCCATGTGCCGAACCGTCCGCCCCACATCCCCCACATCCATCACCGGCTCCGCGGCCACCTCCCCGTTCGCCTGCAACGCCCCGGTCGCCATCCCCGAGGTCATGTCCGTCGCCGCGTTCCCGATGTCGATCTGCCCGCAGACGATCCGGTACGGCCGCCCGTCCAGCGACAGCGACTTCGTGAGGCCGGTCAGCGCGTGCTTCGTGGCCGTGTACGCCGCCGACCTCGGCCGGGGCGTGTGCGCCGAGATCGAGCCATTGTTGATGATCCTGCCGCCCTGCGGATCCTGCTCCTTCATCTGCCGGTAGGCCGCCTGCGCACACAGGAACGCCCCGTCGAGATTCGTCCCCACCACGTGCCGCCAGGCCTCGTACGGGAGGTCCTCGAACGGCACGCCGCCGGGGCCGAACGTGCCGGCGTTGTTGAAGAGCAGGTCCAAGCGGCCGAAGCGGTTCCGCGTCGCGTCGAAGAGCGCGGTCACCTCCTCGGGCCGCGAGACGTCGGTGCGTACGCACAACGACGTGCTCTCTTTCCCGGCCGGCTCCCCGGCGGCGGCCCCGGACGGCGTGTCCGCGAGGGCCGCCCGCGCGAGCGCCGCGGTCTCCTCCAGCCGCTCGGCGCGGCGGCCGGCCAGCGTCACCGACCAGCCGGTACGCAGCAGTTCGACGGCCACGGCACGGCCGATTCCCGAGCCGGCACCTGTCACGATCGCGATCTTCGTTCGATGGGCGTTCATGGCCCCGCAGCGTACGGGAGGCCGTGGTCGACGGTCCGCCATCCGGATCTCATCCGTCCGACATCCGACTGTTGTGTACGTGACGGTCCACCGTTGACTCTGACCACTCCAATTCCTCGTACAACAACCGTCAGGGGAGGGCCAGATGACATCCACCGGCCACCAGCAACCGTCGCAGCACGCCCCCGAACTCCGCGCCGCCGCCCGTCACCTCGGGCGCCGCCGGCTCTTCACCGTCACCGGCGCGGCCGCCGTCCTGGCGTTCGCCACCAACCTGCCGACCGCGGGCGTGGCGGGCGCAGCCGAGTTCGACGCGGCGAAGATCACCGAGAACCCCTTCACCCTCGGTGTCGCCTCGGGCGACCCGCAGGCCACCTCCGTGCTGCTGTGGACCCGGCTCGCCCCCACCCCGTACCAGGCGGACTCCGGACTGCCCCCGGAACGCGTCACCGTGCACTGGGAGCTGGCCCGCGACGAACGGTTCCGCCACGTCGTCAGACGGGGGGCGACCTTCGCCCACCCCGAGTTCCACCACTCCGTGCACGTCGAGGTCGGCCACCTCGACTCCGACCGGGTCTTCTACTACCGCTTCAAAACGGGCAGCTGGATCAGCGAGACCGGGCGCACCCGCACCGCGCCCTCGTCCCGCGCGCGCGTCGACGAACTGCGGCTGGCCGCGGTCTCCTGCCAGGCGTACCACGACGGGTACTTCACCGCCTACGGGCATCTCGCCGAGGACGACGTCGACGTGGTCTTCCACGTCGGCGACTACCTCTACGAGTACGCCGTCGACTCCGTGGGCGGCGCCCGCAACTACACCGACCGCGTGCTGCCCGACCTCTTCAACCACGAGACGATCACGCTGGAGGACTACCGCCTGCGGTACTCCCTCTACAAGACCGACCCCGATCTACGGGCCGTGCACGCCGCCCACCCCTTCGTGGTCACCTGGGACGACCACGAGGTCGAGAACAACTACGCGGACGACATACCCGAGAACTCCGTACCGCCGGAGGAGTTCCTGCTGCGCCGCGCCGCCGGGTACCGCGCCTACTGGGAGAACCTGCCGCTGCGCCGCCCGCAGCGGCCCGAGGGCCCCGACATGCAGATGTACCGGCGGCTCAACTGGGGCCGGCTCGCGCAGTTCGACATCCTCGACACCCGGCAGTACCGCTCCGACCAGGCGTACGGGGACGGGGCGGACGTGCCCGGCCCCGAGACGGACGATCCGGCGCGCACGATCACCGGGGCGGCGCAGGAGCGGTGGCTGCTGGACGGGTGGCAGGCCTCGCAGGCGCTGTGGAACGTCGTTCCGCAGCAGGTCATCTTCTCCCAGCGGAAGTTCGACCTGACCGTGCCGTCCCGGGTGTCCATGGACGCGTGGGACGGCTACCGGGCCTCGCGGGGGCGGGTGCTGGCCGGTGCGGAGGCCGCCGGGGTCGAGAACCTGATGGTGTTCACCGGGGACGTCCATGTCGGGTACGCATTCGACATCAAGGACGACTTCGACGATCCCTCGTCCCGGACGGTCGGTACGGAGATCGTGACCACCTCGATCACCAGTGGGCGGGACGGGGTGGAGAAGCCGGCCAACTGGGAGACGTACATGGCGGCGAATCCGCATCTGAAGTTCTACAACGGGCGGCGGGGATATACGACCGTGCGGTTGGGGCGGGAATCCGCTCGGGCCGACTTCAAGACCGTGCCGGCGGTTACCGTGCCGGGGGCTGCGATCAGTACGGCCGCGTCGTTCGTCACGGAGGTCGGGGACCAGGGGCTGAAGCCGGTGTAGCTCCGCGGTGTAGCTCCGCTGGGGTGGGGCGGGGAACTGGCGGTCGTTCGTCGGCTGCGGGCCGGATGTGGCTGGTCGCGCAGTTCCCCGCGCCCCTTGAGGGCGAAAAGATTGCGCCGTTCCCCGCGCCCCTGAAGACAAAAGATTGTGCCGTTCCCCGCGCCCCTGAAAGCTCCCCGCGCCCCTTAAGCCGATTCGCCGGGGTAGGTGACTCCTACCTCGGCCCTTACCTTGTCCAGGGTGCGCATGACCGCCAGGGTGCCGTTCAGGGGGACCAGGGGGGACTCCTTCTCGCCGGCTCGGAGGGCTCGCATCACCTCTGTCGCCTCGTGCTTGAGGCTGGCGCGGGTGCCGTCCGCCGTGTTCGCCGTGTACTCCTGCGGGTCGCGGCCGTCGCGGTGCAGGACGAAGCGGTCCGAGTGGAAGAAGCCGTGCGGGATGTCGATGCGGCCCTCGGAGCCGGTGACCGACGCGGCCGTCGACGTGCCGCCGACCAGGGAGCAGTGCAGCGCGGCGAGCGCGCCGCTGTCGTACGAGAGCAGCATGCCCGTCTGGAGGTCGACGCTCTCCTCCGAGAGCACCGCGCGTGCCGTCACGCCGGAGGGCTCGCCGAGCAGCAGGTGCGCGAACGACACCGGATACACGCCCAGGTCCAGCAGTGCCCCGCCGCCCTGCGCGGGATCGCGCAGCCGGTGGGTGGGAGGGAACGGGCCCGAGAGGCCGAAGTCGGCCTGGACCGTGCGGACCTCACCGATCGCGCCGTCGTCCACGAGCGCCTTGAGCTGGCGGATCAGCGGGTTGCAGTACATCCACATGGCCTCCATCAGGAAGCTGTCGTGCTGCTTCGCGAGGCCGACCAGCTCCTCGGCCTCGCGCGCGTTCAGCGTGAACGCCTTCTCGCACAGCACATTGCGCCCCGCCTCCAGACACAGCCCGGCCGCCGCCCGGTGCGCCGAGTGAGGAGTCGCCACGTACACGACGTCGACGTCCTCGTCCGCCGCGAGGGACTCCCAGTCGCCGTACGCCCGGGGGATCCCGAACCGCTCCGCGAACCCCTTCGCCGACGCCTCGGTGCGCGACGCCACCGCCACCACCTCGGCATCGGGCAGATCGATCAGATCCGCGGTGAACGCCGCAGCGATCCCACCGGTCGCCAGCACACCCCAGCGCACGCGTTCCTCCGTCATGCCCGACCCCTCGCTCCGTGCCGTCGACGCCCGCGGCGCCCTCGACCGCTTCGACCATCTGTACGAGACCACCCGTACGAGCTGAGAGCATAGGTGGCGGATCACACGGAGAGGGAGGGGCGCATGCCCGAGCGCGGCCGTACGACGAGGGACCCGGACGGCCCGGAGGCCCGTATACCCGGCACGGCGGTCACCGAGGAGAGCGTGGTCGCCGCCTCGGCGCCGCCGGTACCGCCACCGGCCGCCCGCCGTTCCGTGGGACTCCTGGTCACGCTCATCCTCGGCGGGCTCACGGCCGTACCGCCGCTGTCCATGGACATGTACCTCCCGGCCCTCCCGGACGTCACCGACGCGCTGCACGCCTCCGCCGCCACCGTGCAGCTGACGCTCACCGCGTGCCTCGCCGGGATGGCGCTCGGGCAGCTGGTCGTCGGGCCGATGAGCGACAAGTGGGGCCGCAGACGGCCGCTGATCACCGGGCTCGTCGTCTACATCCTCGCCACCGCCGTCTGCGCGATCGCCCCCACCATCGAACTCCTCATCGCCTTCCGGCTGCTCCAGGGACTCGCGGGCGCCGCCGGGATCGTCATCGCGCGGGCCGTCGTACGCGACCTGTACGACGGCATGGACATGGCGCGGTTCTTCTCCACGCTCATGCTGATCTCCGGGGTCGCGCCGATCATCGCGCCGCTCATCGGCGGCCAGGTGCTGCGGATCACCGACTGGCGGGGCGTCTTCTACATCCTGACCGTCATCGGGATCGCCCTCACCGCCGTCGTCTGGCGGCTGCTGCCCGAGACACTGCCGCCCGCCGAGCGCCACGACGGCGGCACCGTCGAGGCGCTGCGCACCATGCGCGGACTGCTCGCCGACCGCGTCTTCACCGGCTACATGCTCACCGGCGGCTTCGCGTTCGCCGCGCTCTTCGCGTACATCTCCGCCTCCCCGTTCGTGATCCAGGAGATCTACGGCGCCTCCCCGCAGACGTACAGCATCCTCTTCGGCGTCAACTCCGTCGGACTGGTGATCGTCGGCCAGATCAACGGCAAGATCCTCGTCGGCCGGGTCAGCCTCGACAAGGTGCTCGCGGTCGGCCTCGCCGTCATCACTCTCGCGTCGGCCGCGCTGCTCCTGATGTCCGTCGGGGCGTTCGGCGAGGTGGGCCTCGTCCCGATCGCCGCCGGACTCTTCGTCCTCATGTCGGCGATGAGCCTGTGCATGCCCAACACCAACGCGCTCGCCCTCATGCGCACCCGGCACTCCGCGGGCTCCGCGTCCGCCCTGCTCGGCACGTCCTCGTTCCTCGTCGGCGCCGCCGCGACACCCCTGGTGGGCATCGCCGGGGAGCACACGGCCGTCCCGATGGCCGTCGTCCAGCTCGCGTGTTCACTGGTCGCCGTCGGCTGCTTCATGGCACTGTGCCGTCCCTGGCGGAAACAGCCGGACGCCACGGCGGGCAAGCGGACGGGATCGAAGGGAGCGGGGAACTGAGCGCACCGAGACTGCGCCCCGGCACGGCGGAACGTGCCGGGCTCGACCCCGCGGAACTCGACACCCTGGTACGGGAGTTCCGCGCGATCACCGCCGGGGACCGGCCCTGGGCCGCGGGCGCCGTACTGGTCGCCGGACGCGGGCCCGTCATCGCCGTCGAGGAGGCGGCGGGCTGGGCGGTCCGGTACCGCGCCTACGACGAGGACGCGGACGCGGGCGTGGAACTGCCGCGCGCCGAACGCGTCCCGACGACCGTGCGCACCCCCTTCGACCTGGCGTCCCTGACGAAGCTCTTCACGAGCGTCGCGGCCGTGCAGCAGCTGGAACGCGGCACGCTCGGCATCGACGCGCGCGTGGGGGCCTACCTGCCGGGCTTCACCGCCGCCGCCGAGTACGGCATCACCGTGCGGCACCTGCTCACCCACACCTCCGGGCTGCGGCCCGAACTCCCGCTGTACGACTGCCGGGACGACAGGGCACGGTTCGCCCTGCTGCGGGCCGAGAAACCGGTGACGGCGCCGGGCGCCGCGTACGGCTACTCGGACCTCAACATGCTGCTGCTCCAGCAGGTCCTCGAACGCATCACCCGGCGCCCGCTCGACGCCCTCGTCCGGGACGGGATCACCCGGCCGCTCGGCATGACCGACACCGCCTTCGGCCCCTGCCCCGGCGCCGCAGCCACCGAGGACCAGCGGCGGCCCTGGGCCAAGGCCGACCGGGGCATGCTGCGGGGCACGGTCCACGACGAGAACGCGTGGGCGCTCGGCGGGGTCGCGGGCCACGCCGGCCTCTTCTCGACCGCCGCCGACCTCGCCGTCTTCTGCCGCACCCTCCTCGCCGGCGGCTCCTACGGCACCGCCCGCATCCTCGGCCCCGACTACGTCGAACTGCTCCTCTCCCCGCCCGGCCTCGGCTTCGCCCTCGACCAGCCGTCCTTCATGGGCGCCCTCGCCGGCCACGGAGCCGCGGGCCACACGGGCTTCACCGGTACGTCGCTGGTGCTGGACCCCTCCACGGACACGTTCCTCGTCCTCCTGGCCAACACGGTCCACCCGCGCCGCCGGCCCGCGGACCACGGGCCCCGCGCGGCGGCGGCCACGCGGCTGGCCAGGGCGGTCCGGGGAGCCTGAACGGGCAGCGGCCGGGGAGCGGCCGGGGTGCACCGCGCGGTGCTCGTAGACTTCCCTCGTGACCGCCCCCGTTTCCCCAGCTGAGACCCTGCGCGCGGCCCTCGCGGGCCTGCTCGACGGACTGCCGCCCAAGGTGGCCGCGCAGGCCGTCGACCGGCTGATCGCGAACTACCGGGGCACCACCCCGACCGACGCCCCGATCCTGCGCGACCGCGCGGACGTCGCCGCGTACGCCGCGTACCGGATGCCCGCGACCTTCGAAGCCGTACGGGCCGCGCTCGCCGCCTTCGCGGACGCCGTGCCCGAGTGGGTGCCCGGCAGCCACGTGGACGTGGGTGGCGGCACCGGCGCGGCGACCTGGGCCGTGAACGCCACCTGGCCCGGCGAGCGGCCCGTGACCGTGCTCGACTGGGCCGAGCCCGCGCTCGTCCTCGGCCGCGAACTCGCCTCCGCCAGCCCGCAGTTGCGGTCCGCCGAGTGGCGGCGCTCCCGGATCGGCGCGGAACCGGCCCTGCCGGACGCCGATCTCGTCACCGTGTCGTACGTCCTCGGCGAGCTGACCGAGGCGGGGCGCGACGCCGTCGTGGACGCCGCGGTCGGCGCCGCGCGAGCCGTCGTGATCATCGAGCCGGGGACGCCGGACGGGTACGCCCGCGTCATCGCCGCGCGGGACCGGCTGATCGGCGCGGGCTTCTCCGTCGCGGCGCCCTGCCCCCACAGCGCTGCCTGTCCGATCGTGCCCGGTGAGGACTGGTGCCACTTCTCGGCTCGGGTGAGCCGGTCCTCTCTGCACCGGCAGGTGAAGGGGGGCTCGTTGGCGTACGAGGACGAGAAGTTCAGCTATGTCGCCGCGACGCGTGGGCCGGTGGCTCCGGTTGCCGCGCGGGTGGTGCGGCGGCCGCAGATCCGTAAGGGGCAGGTGCTGCTGGACCTGTGCGAGGTGGGGGGTGGGCTGGGGCGCTCCACCGTGACGAAGCGGCACGGGTCCCTTTACAAGGAGGCACGGGACGCGGCATGGGGCGACGGGTGGCCCCCGGCCGAGCCCGAGTAGGGGCGTTTTCTCGCCCCCGCCGCCCCTACCCGTTCCCGTCCACGCATGGGGCTGCGCCCCTCGCCCCCTTTGTCCTCAAACGCCGGACGGGCTGATTTTCAGCCCGTCCGGCGTTTGAGGACACAGTGACGGGAAGGGTAGGGGCGGCGGGGGCGAAGGAGAGTCTTTGGCGAGACGGCCCGTCTTGTCGTGCTGGTAGGTTCGGGCGCATGCCTCCCGACTCCAACCGCCGCAGCGAAAAGTCCCGCCGCGCGATCTACGCCGCCGCCCTCACCCTCGTAGCAGAGGTCGGCTACCCCAAAACCACCATCGAAGCCATCGCGGCCCGCGCGGGCGTGGGCAAACAGACCATCTACCGCTGGTGGTCGTCGAAGGCCGAGGTCCTCATGGAGGCCTTCGTCGACCTGGGCGCCCAGGCGGCGGAGGCGGCCGGGAGCGGGGACTGGGCGGAGACGGACGGCATCCCCGACACCGGGGACCTGGAGGCCGACCTCAAGACCGTCCTGCGCGCCACCGTCGACGAGCTGAACGACCCCCGCTACGAGGCCCCGGCCCGCGCGCTCGCCGCGGAGGGCGTGGGCAACCCCGCCTTCGCGAAGGAGTTCGTCGCCACCCTGCTCCTGCCGTCGCTGGAGCTGTACGTACGACGCCTGCGGGCGGCCCAGGACGCGGGCCAGGTGCGCGCGGACGTGGACCCGTACATCGCGCGTGACCTGTTCGTCTCGCCCCTGGCCCAGCGCTGGCTGCAGGGCACCGGACCGCTCGACCACGCCTTCGCGGAGAGGCTCGTCGAGTACGCCCTCTACGGCATCGCCCCTCGCCGACCCTGACCCTGAGCCTGCTCATGGCGCCGGCCCCAGGCCCTGACCCGTACGCGGGCCAGCCGTCCCGGGGTGTCCGTGATGATCCCGTCGCAGCCGAGCGCCAGGGCGCGGTCGCGTTGCGCCGGGGTCACCACTGTGTGCGCCCACACCCGTGGGATGCCGGACCGGACGGCCCGTACGAGATCGCGGTCGCGGGCCTTGTGGTCCACGTCCAGGACGTCCACGAACGGCCGCCACCGCGCGGGCCGGTCCGTACGCATCTGGTGCGCCGAACGCCACAGCTGCGAGAGCAGGCCCAGCCGGTGGGTGCGCAGGGCCACGGCGGGGTGGTTGGAGTTGACCAGCACCGAACGGGTCAGACCGCGTTCCCTGAGCATGGCCGCGATGGCCCGAAGGCTCCGCGGGTCCTTGGCCTCCAGCATCAGCACCACCCGCCCGCCGAACCGGTCCAGCACCTCGGCGAGCGTCGGCGGCCGTTCCGAGCGCCAGCTTCCGGGGAGGGTGTCCCTGGGGCGCAGCCGTACCCCTTGCCAGTCCCGCCGGTCGAGCGCGTGCACGGGCCCGCCCATGTAGGTGGTGCGGTTCAGGGTGGCGTCGTGCATGACCACCATCGTCCCGTCGCGCAGCATCCGGGTGTCCAGGTCGAGCACCTGGGCCGTCCCGCGCTCGTACGCCGTCATGAGGCCCGTCATGCTGTTCTCCGGCACCTCGCGGGCGCCGCCGCGGTGTGCCGTGTAGACGACGCGGGGCAGCGCCGACACCGTCAGGGGGCCGGGGCCCCATTCCAGAGGGGTGATCGCCCCGCTCTGTCCCACGAGAGCCAGTGACGTGAGACCGGCGATACCCGTCAGCGCAGTCCGTGTGACCATGCCGACACCGTAGGCGGGCATATCGTGTCAAAGTACGCAATGACACTCGATCACTGCCCCGGGCGGGCATCACCCCACCTACCCCGGATGTGGGCTCCGGCCCCCCCGGAGCGCAGGATGGTGGGAGCATGAGGCATGCTGTCCGCACAACAGCCAGGCGAGGGCAATATATGAGCGCAGAGATGGGCCGCCGCTCCGGCGGGCAGGGCAGGATCTCCCAGTGGTTGCGCGGTCGGCGCCCACGGACGGACGCCGCGGACGACTCCGCGAGCCGTGAGGAACTGCTGCTGGCCGCCGCCGGAGCCGGGCTGCCGCTCGCGCCCGCCGCCCATCCCTCCGCCTACCGGTGTTCGTGTGACCGCGTCGGGTGTCCGACCCCCGCGCGCCACCCCGTCTCCTTCGCGTGGCAGACACAGTCCACGACCGACCGGGCGCAGATCGAGCGGTGGGCGCGGCATCAGCCCCTCGCCAACTTCATCACCGCGACCGGCATGGTGCACGACGTGCTGGACGTGCCGGTGGAGGCCGGGCAGGAGGCGCTGGAGCGGTTGCTCGGCTCCGGCATCGAGGTCGGGCCGGTCGCGCTGTCCGGGGACGACCGGATGCTCTTCTTCACGGCGACGCGCGGTACGCCCGAGGACGAGGACGAGTGGTGGCCGTGCGAGCTGGACTGCCATCCCGAGACGATGGATGAGCATCCGGGGCTTCGGTGGCACTGTCGGGGGTCGTACGTGCTGGTGCCTCCGGCTCGGTTGCCGGGGGAGTTGGTGGTGGAGTGGGTGCGGGGGCCCGAGCATCCGTTGCCGGATCCGCTGTCCCTGCTGGAAGTTCTGACGGATGAATGTGCTCGGTATGCGGGGGTTGAGCGGGAGCATGTTGCGGCGTGGCCCCTCCGGGGATGACGCCGCTTTTTGTCTGCGGGTGAGTGGGGGCGGGCCGCGCAGTTCCCCGCGCCCCTGACGGGGCGCGGCCCCGCCTCTATTCGCCCTTTGCCGCTGTCAGGCCCTGGATTCTGCTCAGGAATTTGATCCTCTGGTCCGATGCTGATTTCGGGGGGTCCAGGACTGCCTGGTTGGAGATGGATTCCAGGGTCAGGGACTGTTTGGGGTCGCCGGTCATCAGGGCTTTCACGTCGGCGTTGGTGACGTTGATCGGGACGCCCTGGGCCGCCGTCTGCTTCTGGTAGTGGCGGGTGGTGAAGAAGACGAGGGCGCCGCCGTCCGCCGTGCGCAGACCGACCGGGGCGTAGTCGCCGGACGTCAGCGGCTCGTCGATGTACTGCTGGGCCAGCCCCGGACGCGCGGCGCTCTTCGCCCGGTCGGAGCGCCACTTCGTGGTGTGGGCGCCGTCCGCGAAGGTGCTGCCGCCGTCCTTGAGGTACGTCGCGTACTGCTGGGGGAGTTTCCCGGGGGCGACCGCCAGATCCGCCGCGTTCGCCGTGACCGGCTCGGCCCAGCCGTCGGCGTTCTTCTTGAACGTCGGTATCTCGTCGGCGGAGGAGATCGTCAGATACGCGACCTGCCACACCTCGTTCGCGTCGCTGCGGGTGAACACCATCAACCAACGGTCCTCGGCGCGGCCCTTGTTGGCCTTCGAGTCGGTGACGAACCAGCGCGGCCAGCCGGCCTTCTCCGGGATCGTGAACTCGGTGTCGGTCAGCTTCAGCGGCACATAGCCGGTGTTGCCGCCCGGCTGGTTCTTGCCGCCGGCCTTCAGCTTCGCCCCGTCGATGTCCCCGAGTGCGCCGGTGACCCGGTCCGCGTCCAGGGACGGGTCGTTGGCGCCGTTCGCCTCGTTGTAGGCGGCGGTGAAGTCGCGCAGGGCACGTGCGGCCTCGCTCTTCGTGGCTCCGGGAAGGATCTCCCTTTCCCCGTGCACCACCACGCACCCGCTCGCCGTCACCGACAGCACGGTCACGGAGGCCGCCGTCAGCGCGCCGCGGCCAAGTCGGCGAGGCATGCGAGGCCTGCGCGGCCCAGGAGACCTACGAGGGCTGCGATCCCTGCTCATCGAGTCCCTTCACCTTCCCCGTCCCGGATCCCAAATCCTGGGTCCCAAATCCCGGATCCGGTTCCCGAATCCCGGTTCCCGATCCCGGTTTCCCGGAGGCGAACCCTACCGGGGCCGGGAAGCGCCCGGGATGCGGGATGACGTACCGCGCCCTCCGCGCGCCGGTCTCATGCCTCTTCGCGCACCGGTGCGGGCGACTTGGCCCCGCTTCTGCCGGACCGCGAGGGCGCCAGGAAGAACGCCAGCGTCGGCACCAGGTACAGGACCCACACGACCACCTGGACGACGGTCGGGTCGGGCTGGAAGTTGAAGACGCCCTTCAGGAGCGTGCCGTACCAGCTGTCCGGCGGTACGGTCTCGCTGATGTCGAAGGCCTTGTTCGTCAGGCCCGGCAGGAAGTCGGCCTCCTGCAGGTCGTGCACGCCGTACGCGAGGACGCCTGCGGCCACGACGACCAGCATGCCGCCGGTCCACGTGAAGAACTTCGCGAGATTGATGCGGACCGTGCCCCGGTAGAAGAGGTGGCCGAGCACGACCGCGGTCAGGATGCCGAGGAGCACGCCGATCAGCGGGCCCTGCGTGCCGTCGTTCGACGCGCGCACGGACGCCCACACGAACAGCGCCGTCTCCAGGCCCTCGCGCCCCACGGCCAGGAACGCGGTGGCGACCAGTGCGGCCGTGCCCATCTGCAGGGCCGCGTCGAGTCGGCCGTGCAGCTCGCTCCTCAGATGGCGGGCGGTGCGGCGCATCCAGAAGACCATCCACGTCACCAAACCGACCGCGATGATCGACAGTGAGCCGCCGAGCGCCTCCTGCGCCTCGAACGTCAGCTCCTGGGAGCCGAATTCGAGCGCGAAACCGAAGCCGAGGGCGAGCACGACGGCGACCGCGATGCCGATCCAGATGGGCTTCAGGGCGTCCCGGCGGTCCGTCTTCACCAGATAGGCGATGAGGATGCAGACGACGAGGCCGGCCTCAAGACCTTCGCGCAGGCCGATCAGATAGTTGCCGAACACGGCCTACGCCTCCTTGGAATCGCCGGAATCGCCGGAATCGCTGGGATCTCGGGGGTTCTCGGCGGTGAACAGGGCCCTGCCCCACCAGTCGTCCTTGTCGCGGACACCCGGCGGGATCGCGAACACCGCCGAACCCACGTGCTGGATGTACTCGTTGAGCGCGTCGGCCGCCAGGCTGCGCTGCACCGGGATGAAGCCCTTGCGCACATCGCGCTGGTAGGCGAGGAAGAACAGGCCCGCGTCCAGCCGGCCCAGCCCGTCCGTGCCGTCCGTGAAGGAGTAGCCGCGGCGCAGGAGCGTGGCCCCGGCGTTGGTGTCGGGGTGTGCGAGCCGCACGTGCGCGTCGGGCAGCATGGCTTTGAGGAAGGGCTTGTCGCGCTCCTTGGCCTTGCCGACCGGGGCCCCTTCGCCCTTGTCGCGGCCGAAGATGTCCTCCTGCTCCTGGAGGGAGGTCCGGTCCCAGGTCTCGATGTTCATGCGGATGCGCCGGGCGACGAGGTAGGAACCCCCGGCCATCCAGGCCGAGTTCGCGTCGCCGTCCGTCGCCTCGCCGTTCTTCGCGTCGCCGTCCTTCGCCTCGCCGTCCTCGACCCACACGAACTTCTTCAGGCGGTCGGTCTCGGTCCCCGCGATGTTGCGGGTGCCGTCCTTGAACCCCATGAGGTTGCGGGGGGTCTGGGCGTCCGGGGTCGTCGACGAGGTCTTGCCGAAGCCCAGCTGCGACCAGCGGATGACGACCTTGCCGAAGCCGATCCTGGCCAGGTTGCGGATCGCGTGCACGGCGATCTGCGGATCGTCCGCGCACGCCTGGATGCACAGGTCGCCGCCGCTGCGGTTCTTGTCGAGGTTGTCGCCGGCGAACTTCGGCAGGTCGACGAGGGCCTCGGGCCGCCGGCCGGAGAGGTCGAACTTCCCGAAGAGGGAGGGGCCGAAGCCGATGGTGAGGGTCAGCCGTGACGGTGAGAGGCCGAGTGCCTCCCCGGTGTCGTCCGGCGGCGCCTCGGCGAGACCGCCGTACGCGCCCTCGCCGACCGCCCGCCCCGCGGTCATCCGCCGGGCCGCCTCGGTCCAGTCCTTCAGCAGCTGGACGAAGGCGGCCCGGTCGGTCGTCTTCACGTCGAAGGCCGCGAAGTGCAGCCGGTCCTGCACCGGGGTGGCGATGCCCGCCTGGTGCGTGCCGTGGAAGGCGATCTCGCCGCCCGCCCCGGCGGCGGCCGGTCCGGTGTCGTCGACCGAGCGGGCCACCGCCACCGCGCCACCGGCCGCGGCGGCACCCAGCGCGAGCCCGGCACCGCCCCAGCCGATCAGCGCACGCCGGGAGGGAGCAGCCGATGCGGTGTGCTCACAGGACGTGGCCTGCTCGGCGGGGGTGTCCGTCATGGCCGGTCCCTACTTCTTCGCGACGACGGCGGCGGCGAGCTTGGACAGGGGCTCCGCGAGCGCGTTCACCGCGTCGGAGAGTTCCTTCTGGTCCGCCTCGGAGACCTTGTCGTACGAGGTGAAGTCGTACGAGGTCTTGTCCTTGCGGTAGGTGTCCAGCAGCGTGTCGAGCGCCGCGAACTGCTTGTCCAGCTCGGTGACCAGTGCCGCGTCGTTCTCCATCGCCACCGGCTTCAGCAGCTCGTACGACTTCTCGGCGCCCTCGACGTTCGCCTTGAAGTCGACCAGGTCGGTGTGCGAGTAGCGCTCCTCCTCGCCGGTGACCTTGCCGGTCGCGACCTCGTCGAGGAGTTCCTTGGCGCCGTTGGCCATCGAGGTCGGGGTGATCTCCGCCTTGCCGACGCGGTTCTGCCAGTCGGTGAGGTCCTTGATCAGCTGGTCGGCCAGCTCGGAGTCCCGGTCGGTGAGCTTCTTGTCCTTCCACAGCGAGCGCTCCAGGCGGTGCCAGCCCGTCCAGTCCGTCTCCAGGTCCTGGCCCTCCTCCAGACCGTCCTCGCGCAGGTCGACCTTGGGGTCGATGTTCCCGAACGACTCGGCGACCGGCTCGGTGCGCTCCCAGCCGATGCGCGAGGTGGCGTACGCCTTCTTCGCGGCCTCGATGTCACCGGCCTTGACGGCGTCCGTGAACACCTTGGTCTTCGGCAGCGTCTCGTCGGCCTGCTCCTGCGCGTACTCCCGGTAGGAGGCGACCGCCGCGTCCAGGCGCGGGTCGCGCTTCGCGGCCTTGCCGCCGCCGGTGACCGTGACGTCCTGCCGGATGCCCTTGCCCTTCATACCGGGCTTGCAGGCGATCCGGTAGTCGCCCGCCTTCACCTCGGCGGTGACCTTCTGACGGGTGCCGGGGCCGATGTTCTCGCGCTCGGTGACGATGCGGTCGTCGGGGAAGAGGAGGTAGACCTCGGTGACCTTGGAGCCCTTGTTGGTCACGTCGAGCTGCACGTGGCCGGCCGGGAACTCCTTCTTCGACACCTCGCACTTGCTGTCCGTGGCCGTCACCTCGACGACGTGGTCGTCGCTCGACGCGTCGCTCTTCTCGGTGCAACCCGTGACAGCGGCCAGCGCCACCGCGGTCGCGGCAGCGGTGACGACGGAGAGTCGGACGGCTCGCATACAGGCTCCAAGAGGGTCACAGACGGGAGGAAACGGATCACAGGGAAAGCACAGTGACCCCACAGCGGCTCAGTGAGGCTGCCCTAACTTATCTGAGCCTTACCTGACTGAAAGCCGCCCGTCCAGTGATTCAGCTCTCATGGACGGCGTACGAGCACGGCACGGTCACGGAGGCGCTATCCACCCCCCACGAAACGGTCAAAGACGGGTCAAGAACCCCTGACAGGGGCCACCATGACCCCGCCCGTGCGCGGGTGGGGAAACACCTCCACCGGCTGTTTGTAGACGTCCGAAAGCAGTCGGTCGGTGAAGACCTCCGAGGGCGCCCCGTCGGCCACCGCGCGCCCGGCGCACAGGATCACCACCCGGTGCGCGTACGCGGCGGCGAGACCCAGATCGTGCAACACCACGACCACCGCGTCCCCTTCACGCGCCCTTTCGCGGCAGACCCGCAGCACCAACTCCTGATGCCTGAGGTCCAGCGCGGCCGTCGGCTCGTCGAGCAGCAGCAGCCGGGCCCGCTGGGCGAGCACCCGGGCGAGCGCGACCCTGGCCCGCTCGCCGCCGCTGAGCGCCGAGAAGGGCCGGCCCGCGAACCCGGTGACCTCGGTCGCCCTCATGGCCGACGCCACCGCCGCGTCGTCCTCGGCCTCCTCGGGCCGGCCGGCCCAGGGCGCCCGCCCCATCCGTACGACCTCCTCGACCGGGAAGGGGAAGGAGAGCGAGGCGGACTGGGGGAGCACCGCCCGGCGCAGGGCCAGTTCGGGCGCCGACCATTCGGACACCGGGCGCCCGTGGACCCGTACGACACCTTCGGCCGCCGGGAGGTCGGCGGCGAGAGCGCCCAGCAAGGTGGATTTGCCTGCCCCGTTGGGGCCGACCAGCGCCAGCACCTCACCGGCGCGGACCTCGACGTCCACACCTGACAGCACCTCGCGGGCGCCGAGCCGGACGTGCAGGGCCTCGGCCCCGGCGAGCACGTCACCGGCGGCCACGGGTCCGGGCGCCGCGATCCCCGTACGGAGCCATCCCCTGCGCCTGATCATGCCCAGCCTCCCTGCCTGCGACGGGTCCTGCGCAGCAGCCAGAAGAAGAACGGGCTGCCGAAGAGAGCGGTCAGCACGCCGAGCGGCAGTTCGGCGGGCTCGGCGACGGTACGTGCCGCGAGATCGCCCGCGAGCAGTACGACCGCACCGCCCAGGGCGCTGCCGGGCACGAGGAAGCGGTGGCCGGGACCCGCGACCATCCGCAGCAGATGCGGAACGACGAGACCCACGAAACCGATGACCCCGGAGACGCTGACGGCCGCGGCCGTCAGCAGCGCGACGACCAGGACCAGCACGATACGAAGCCGTTCGACGTCCACGCCGAGATGCCGGGCCGGGCGCTCGCCGAGCGCCAGCAGGTCCAACTTGCGTGCGTACAACGGCGCGACGGCGAGCCCGGCCACCGCGCACGGCAGGACCGCGAGCACCTTCGGCCAGGTCGCCTGGGAGAGCGAGCCGAGCTGCCAGAAGGTGATCTGGTTCACCGCGGCGGTGTCGGCCAGGAAGATGAACAGGCCGATCAGCGCGCCCGCGAAGGCGTTCACCGCGATACCGGTGAGGATCAGCGTCACCACCTCGGTACGGCCGCCCGAGCGGGACGTCGAGTACACGAGCAGCGCGGTGCCGAGCCCCGCGACGAAGGCGAAGACCGGGATCGTCCAGGTGCCCAGGAAGCTCAGGCCGAGCGAGATCGCGGCGACCGCGCCGACCGCCGCACCCGACGAGACGCCGATGACGCTCGGTTCGGCGAGCGGATTGCCGAACACGCCCTGCATCAGCGCGCCCGCGCAGCCCAGTGAGGCGCCGACGAGCAGCGCGAGCACGATCCGCGGGAAGCGCACGTTCCACAGCACGGACTCGGGGACACGGTCCAGTGCGCCGCCGCCGAGACCCGCGCGGTGCGCGACGGAGGAGAGCACGTCCCCGGGCGGGATCTCGTACGCGCCGAGCCCGGCGGAGGTGAGGGTGAGCAGCAGGAGGAGGGCGGCCAGCCCGGCCGTGAGCAGCCAGGGCACGCTGCGACGAGGCCGCGTGACACCGCCACGGGCGAAGGCGGCGGGGGTGTCGGGAGCCGGAGGTTCAGGGGCCGGGGCTGCCTCGGAAGAGGGGGCCCCGGCAGGGCTCTCGGGGGCCTCGGCGGCGGCCTTGTCGGTCACGCTCACTTCTTGTCCCCGTACAACTGGCCGACGATGGACTTCAGTACGGCGTCCGTGCGGGGCCCGTAGTTGAGGAGTACGCCGTCCTCGACGGAGACCACCCGGCGTTCCATCCCGGCGGGGGTCTGCGCGACGCCGGGAATCTTGACCAGGCCGTCGATGCCGCCGACGGACTCAAGTCCCTTCGACATGACGAGGATCGCGTCGGGGGCCGCCTGGGCGAGGGCCTCCGTGGTGATCGCGGTGAAGTCCTTCTCCAGGCCCGAATCCGCGCCCGCGTCCACCGCGCCCGCCGCCCGAAGCAGAGAGGTGGCTCCCGAGCCCTTGCCCCCGATCAGATAGACGGACGCGGAGCCGCGGAGGTAGAGGAAGGCGACCCGCGGTGTGTCGGTCTTCTTCGGAACGTCCGCGCGCACGGCGGCGATCCGGTCCTCGGAGCGCTTCGTGAGCTCCTTGCCCGCGGCCGGTACGCCGAGGGCGCGGGCCACCGCCTCGATGCGCGGGCCCACGTCGTCGAGGCCCTGCGCCGGGTCGACGACGAGGACGGGTATGCCCGCGTCACGGATCTGACCCATCGCCTCCGCGGGCCCGGTGGTGGCCTCGGCGAGCACCAGATCGGGCTTGAGGGACAGCACGCTCTCCGCGGAGACGTCGTGGTTGCGGGTGACCACCGGCAGCTTCTCCGCCTGCGCGAAGGTGGCGGTGATGTCACGGGCGACGACCCGGTCGCCGAGACCGAGGGTGAAGACGATCTCGCTGAGGCTGCCGGAGAGCGGAACGATGCGTTCGGCGTCCTCGACCGTGACGTCGTGCCCGTCGGCCGACCGTACGGTGACCGGAAGTTGCGGCTCCGGCGGGTCGGCGAGCGGCTCGACGCGGTCGGCGGCGGCGCGGGCTTTCGTGCCCGGTTCGGAGGTCCCCTCGCCGGAGGTGCCGGAGCCGCACCCCGCCACCACAAGCACCGCGAGCAGCGCACCCGCCACTCGTACACGCATGCGTCCCACGGTCGTGTAGTTCCTTTCGGTTCGCCGGTGAGGCGGTCTGCTCACCGGACGGGGCCCGCCCCGTCGCTGTCAGGGGCGCGGGGAACTGCGCGACAAGCCACGACGAACCGTCAGTCGAAAAACAACCCGCGGTCCCCGTATGTCTCATCCCGTGCTTCCCGTCCCGGCAGGGCATAGCTTAGGTTAGCCTTACCTTTCTCGCCAGGACGCAGCCGTATCCGGCCAGATCCCCCGCCCCGGAGGACACATGCCAGCCCGCCCGCACCTACGCACCCATGTGACCCTGCTCTGCGCGGCAGTGCTCGCGGCAGTGCTCACAGCGCTGCTCCCGGCCGGCCAGGCCCACGCGGCGAGCCGGACCGTGCAGGGCGGCCGCCTGGACTGGGGCATCAAATCCTCCTTCCAGAGCTACGTCACCGGCCCGATAGCGAACGGCAGTTTCTCCCTCACCGGGGGCGCGGCCACGGTCGGCGGCAGCCAGTTCCGCTTCCACTCGGCGACCGGCACGTACGACGGTTCCTCGGGTGCCTTCAACGCGGGCTTCTCCGGCGGTGTCCACTTCCTCGGGCACAAGGAGGACAACGGCACCTACCAGCTCGATCTGACGATCAGCCGCCCCACCGTCCGCCTCGCGGGCAACGGCGGCACGCTCTACGTCGACATCGTCAGCAAGGCGAAGGGCACCGGGGCGGTCACGACGTCCTCGCAGGTGCCCTTCGCCTCCCTCTCCCTGGGCGGCATCGACATGAAGGGCGGAGGCAACGCCGTCCAGCTGAACAACCTGCCCGCCACACTGACCGCCCAGGGCGCCAAGTCCTTCGCCGGCTACTACACGGCGGGCACCGCCCTCGACCCGGTCAGCCTCTCCGCGGACGTAAAGGCGGCAGCCGCCGAACCGACCCGCACGCAGTCGCCCTCACCGGCCGAGTCCACGTCCAAGCCGAAGGCCGACAAGAAGACTTCGGGCCGGATCGAGAACGGCGCCGTGGACTGGGGGGTGCGCAGGACCTTCCGCGAGTACGTCACCGGCGCCATCGCGCAGGGCGAGTGGAAGCTCAGCGACGGCGCCCAGGACGGCGGCGCGCTCTTCCGCTTCCCCGAGGGCTCGGGCACGTACGACGAGAAGAAGGGGACCCTCGACGCGGCCTTCACCGGAGCCGTCCGCTTCACCGGCGAACAGGGCCTCGACCTGAAGCTCGGCGGACTCCGGGCCAAGGTCACGGACGACGGCAAGGGCACGCTGTACGCCGATGTCACGAGCGCCGATGTCACGAGCGGCGGCGACACGGGCAAGGCGGGCGGGACGGCAAAGGCGGGCGGGACGGAGAAGAAGGTGCCGCTGGTCACCTTCACCGCCAAGGACCTCAAGCCGAAGGACGGCCTCGCCCAGGTCACCGAGGCCCCCGCGGAGCTCACCGCCGAGGGCGCCGAAGCCTTCGGCGGAATGTACAAGGCGGGCACGGAGATGGACCCGGTGTCCCTCGCCGTCGCCCTGACGGCCAAGGCCGAACTGCCCGCCCTGCCCGACCTGGGCAGCGCGGAGTCGGCCACGCCCGAGGCCGCGGCGGCCGAGCCGAAGAAGGCCGAGCCGAAGACCGAGGCCGCCGCGAGCGAGTCGGACACCCCCGTCCTGCCCATCGGTCTCGCGGTCGCTTCCCTGGCCGCGATCGCCGCGGCCTTCCTGATCATCCGCAGGCGCCGTACGCCACGGACGGCCACCGCCGCGGCCCCGGACGCCCCCGACGAGCACTGAACTTCTCTCCCCCGTCCTCCCCCGTCCGCGAGTTGCGCGGGCTCCCACACACTGCACGCACCCTGAACCGAGGAGATCCACGACCATGGCCGCCAACCGCCGCCGCCCGACAGCCCTTGCCGCAGCCTGCGCGACCGCCGTCACGCTCGGCGCCACCACGCTCGCCGTCACGTCCGCCTCCGCCGCCGAAGTACCGCTCAAGGGCTACGAGTTGACCTGGGGCATCAAAGAGTCCTACCGCAACTACGTGACGGGCATGGCGGCCGGTACCTTCACGCCCGAGGCCGGTGCCACCCAGGCCAAGAACAACAGCGTGTTCACCTTCGTCAACGGCACCGGGAGCTACGACTCCGAGGCCCACACCGTCGCGCTCGGCTTCGAAGGCACCCTGAACATCGTCTCCAAGGCACACGGCTTCGAACTGAGGCTGTCCGACGTGAAGTTCGACAGCAAGGTCGCGAGAGTCACCGCCGATGTGACGAAGGCCGGTACGACCGAGCAGGACGTGCCGCTCGCCGAGGTCACCGTCAACCGCACGATGACGGACATGACGACCAAGCTGACCAAGGAGGCGGGCGACGTCTTCGGCAGCTCCTCCTACACGGGCGCGGCCGGCGACCCCCTGACGGTGGTGGAGAAGAAGGCCGAGTCGCCGACCCCGACGCCCACGGGCACCACCACCCCGCCGGCCACTCCGCCCGCCACCCCCACCAGCACGCCGACCACCAGCGCCACCCCGAAGCCGACGGGATCGGCGACCCCGAAGCCCTCGACCACCGAGGCCGCCACCAAGGGGGACATCAGCTACGGCACGCTCGGCTGGGGCGTCAAGCAGTCCTTCCGTACGTACGTCGTCGACGGGGTCGCCAAGGGCAGGATCACCGTGTCGGGCGGGGCGGAACAGGCGTCCGGCAACGGCGTCTTCACCTTCCCCGACGCCACCGGCACCTACGACACGGACGCCGACACCCTCAAGGCGTCCTTCAAGGGCTCCGTCAACTTCAAGGGCCATGAGGACAACGGCAGTTACGGTCTCGACCTCACCCTCAGCGACCTGAAGGCCGAGATCGACGGCGGCTCCGGCAAACTGACCGCCGACGTCGACAGCCTCGGTGAGAAGTCCGAGGACGTGACCCTCGCCGAACTCAAGCCCAAGTCCGCCGACCTGACCGCGGAGAAGGACGTCATCACCCTCGACGGCGTCACCACCACCCTCACCAAGGCGGGCGCGGAGGCCTTCGGCGGCTTCTACCAGGCAGGCGCCGAACTCGACCCGGTCGACCTCGCCGTGGCCCTGACCGCCGACGCCGAACTCCCGGACACCGACCCGACGTCCGGGACGGGTGGCACCGGCGGCACCGGCGGCACCACGGGCGGCACGACCGGCGGAACCACCGGAGGCGGCGCGGGCACGACCGGGTCCACCACGGGCGGTGTGAGCGGCAACCTCGCCTCCACCGGCTCCGACGTCCCGGTCGGCGCGCTCGGAGCGGCCGCCGCTGCCACCGTCGCGGCGGGCGCGGGCGTGGTGTTCGCGGTACGCCGCCGCCGTCTGACGGACTCCACGCAGGCCTGACCGCCCGCCTGACCGTGAAGTGCCCGCACACGCGTCGTGGTCATGATGTTTGAATGCCGGAGTGACTGATTACGACGTGGTGCGGGTCTTCTGCGGGCCCCGCGGCGAGTACGGCAATGAACTCGGGGTCGTACGGGAGGGTTCCGTACTCCCCGAGCGGGACGAACGACAGACGTTCGCGGCGAAACTCGGCTTCAGCGAGACGGTGTTCGTCGACGACCCCGAGCGCGGGGTCATCGACATCTACACACCCAGTGCGCGGCTGCCGTTCGCGGGCTACCCCTGCGTGGGCGTGGCCTGGCTGCTCGACGTACCCGAACTCGTCACGCCCGCCGGCGTGGTGGGCACGCGGCTCGACGGCGAGTTCACCTGGATCGAGGCCCGCTCGGAGTGGCCGCGGCCGCGCACGCTACGGCAGTACGCGACCGCCGCCGAGGTGGAAGCGCTGACTGTGCCGCCGGCGGGGGAGTGGCTGTACGCCTGGGCGTGGGAGGACGAGGCCGCGGGCCGTGTCCGGGCCCGCGGCTTCCCTGGCCGGGGCGACGGCATCGACGAGGACGAGGCGACGGGGGCGGCGGCGCTCCAACTGACGGCCCAACTGGGCCGGGCCCTGAACATCATCCAGGGCACAGGCTCCCAACTCCTCACCGCCCCCCAGCCGGAAGGCTGGATAGAACTGGGCGGCAGAGTCTTCCTGGAACGCTGACACCATCCGGGCGGGGGCCGGGACTTTCGGGTGCGGGCCCGGTGGGGGCTGGCCGCGCAGTTCCCCGCGCCCCTCAAAGGCGGGGCTGCGCCCCGGCCGGGAGTCCCGTGCGGGTGTGTGGGGGCTGGCGGGGAGTCCCGTGCGGGTCCGGTGGGGGCTGGTCGCGCAGTTCCCCGCGCCCCTCAAAGGCGGGGCTGCGCCCCGGCCTTTGTGCCCTGGGGGCGCGGAAGTTTTGGGGGCGCGGGGAACGGCGCAATCTTTTGCCTTTCGCCCTCAGGGGCGCGGGGAACTGCGCGGCCAGCCCCCACGCACCCGCACCCGGGAACGCGACCCCCAGTGGAACGTCACGCGCTGATGCGGAACTCTTCGCCCAGTGCCCGGAAAACCCCCGTGTTCAACGCGAACGCCCGCCGGCACTCGGCAACAACCCGCTGCTTCTCCAGCTCATCCACGGGAAGCGCGTCGAGCAACTCCCGATAACCGCGCTTGAACGCCGCCGGGTTCCCGATGTCCTCGAAGACATAGAACCGCACCCCGTCACCCTTGCGCGCAAACCCCCACGTCTTCTCCGCCGTCCCACGGATGATCTGCCCACCGGAGAGATCCCCGAGATACCGCGTGTAGTGATGCGCCACGTACCCCCCGGTCCACGTACGCGCGCACTCGGCGACCCGCTCCGCGTACTCCACCGTCGCAGGCAGCGCGGTGACACCCTCGCGCCACCCCGGCCCCCGCAGATGCGCGAGATCCCGCTCCAGCGAGGCGAGCCGCATCAGCTCGGGCTGGATGAACGGCCCCGCCACCGGGTCACCGGAAAGATCCCGCGCTCCCGACTCCAGCGCCTCGTACACGAACCACAGCTGTTCCGTGTAGCGCGCGTACGCCTCCACTCCGAGCCTGCCGCCGAGCAGATCGCTCATGAAGGTCGAGGTCTCCGCCTCCACGTGCTGCTCGTGGGACGCGGTGCGGATGAGCGTCGAGAACGGCGTACTCGACGATGTCATGAGGACCTCCGGGGCTGAGCGGGGGAGACGGGAGCCACACCAATCTTCTATGGTTAGGCTTACCTAAGTCAATGGTTTCCCGACGCCCTGTCGGTAAAACGGTACCCCGATCCTCCACCGTTCCCACATGAAAGAGCCGCCCGCTCGGAACGAGCGGGCGGCACCTGGCGAGGCGGGGGCGGCTACGGCAGCGTGAGGACCTCGGCCCCGCTGTCCGTGACGACCAGCGTGTGCTCGAACTGCGCGGTCCGCAGCCGGTCCTTCGTGACGACCGTCCACCCGTCGTCCCACATGTCGTAGTCGTACGAGCCCAGCGTCAGCATCGGTTCGATCGTGAACGTCATCCCCGGCTGCATCACGGTCGTCGCGTGCGGGCTGTCGTAGTGCGGGACGATCAGCCCGGAGTGGAACGACGAGTTGATGCCGTGCCCGGTGAAGTCCCGGACGACCCCGTACCCGAACCGCTTCGCGTACGACTCGATGACCCGGCCGATGATGTTGATCTGGCGGCCCGGCCTGACCGCCTTGACGGCCCGCTCCAGCGACTCACGGGTCCGCTCGACCAGCAGCCGTGACTCCTCGGCCACGTCGCCCACGAGATACGTGGCGTTGTTGTCGCCGTGCACGCCCCCGATGTACGCCGTCACGTCGAGGTTGATGATGTCGCCGTCCCGCAGGACCGTGGAGTCCGGGATGCCGTGACAGATGACCTCGTTCACGGAGGTGCACAGGGACTTCGGGAAGCCGCGGTAGCCGAGCGTGGACGGGTAGGCGCCGTGGTCGCACATATAGGCGTGCGCGACCCGGTCCAGTTCGTCGGTGGTGACGCCGGGCGCGATGAGCTTCGCGGCCTCGGCCATGGCTTGCGCGGCGATCCGGCCGGCGACGCGCATCGCCTCGATCGTCTCGGGCGTCTGCACCTCCGGCCCGGTGTACGGGGTCGGGGCGGGCTTGCCGACGTACTCCGGGCGGCGGATGTTTCCGGGCACGGAACGGGTGGGGGACAGCTCCCCTGGGACGAGCAGCGACTGGCCAGACATGCCAGCGAGTCTAACCAGCGGAGATGGGGGAACATGTCGGTGGCGAGAGGAGCTGGTCATGGCCCTGTTCAAGAAGCGGACGGTCGGCAAACCGGGCGAGTGGTACTACTGCCTGGAACACAAGAAGGTGGAGGAGGGCCCGGAGTGCCCGGCGAAGGACCGCTTCGGTCCGTACGCGTCCCGCGAGGAGGCCCAGCGGGCGATGGACACGGCCCGTGAGCGCAACCTCGACTGGGAGACGGACCCCCGCTGGCACGACGCCGCCCCACGGAGCGCGGACGAAGACTAACCCTCTTCTCCCCACCCACCCGCCCAAGCAACGGCACCGGACGCCCCCCGCTCCCCAGCACCCACCCAGGGAGCGCGGGGAGGACGGGCAAGCGCGCGGGGGCCAGGGGACCGGCGAACGGCGCGAGCAACCCCCACGCACCCGCAGCCACAAACACAAGGACCACCCCCTCGGGCCCCTTAGGGGCGCGGGGAACGGCGCAGTCTGTTGCCTTCGCCCCTAAGGGGCGCGGGGAACTGCGCGACAAGCCCCCACCGGGCCCGCACCCGTCACCGCTCCCCAGCCACCCCCTCCCGCAACGCCTTCATCCGCACGGCATGCGCATTGCTCCGCACGTCGTACCGCATGAGCTGCGGCAAGCACACCGCCAACACCCCCACCGCGGCCACGCACATCACACCCCCCGCCCACACGGACGCCCGTACGGAGAACACCGCCGCCATCCCACCCGCCCGCACCTGCCCCAGCTGCGGCCCGGCGGAGTACGACAGCAGCTCGATCCCGGCGAGCCGCCCCCGCAGCTCATCGGGGATCGTCTGGTTCCACATCGCCGCCCGGAAGATCCCGCTGACCATGTCGAAGCAGCCGGCCAGCGTCAGGAACAGCAGCACCAGCCACACGTCGTGCACCGCTCCCGCGGCCACCATCGCGAGCCCCCAGCACGCCGCCGCGTACGCCACCATCCGCCCGTGCCGATGGATCCGCGAGGTCCACCCGCTCGTCAGGCTCACCAGCAGCGACCCCGCCGGCAGCGCCGCGTACATCAGCCCGAGCGACCACTCGGCGTCCAGCTCGTCCGCGAGGAACGGCAGCACGGCGAGCGGGAAGGCGAAGAACATCGCGGCCAGGTCGATCGCGTACGTACCCAGCAGTTCCTTGCGGCTCCACGCGTACCGGGCCCCCTCCGCGATCGCCCTCAGCGACGGCTTCGCCGCCTCGTGCGCGGCGGGCGACGCGGCGAGTCCCACGGCCAGGAAGAGCGAGACGGCGAACGTGGCGAGGTCCGCCGCATAGGCCCAGCCGAGCCCCGCGTACGCCACCACGAGCCCCGCGACCGCGGGTCCCGCGACCCCGCCGACCGTCCAGCGCAGCGAGTTGAGCGCGGCGGCGGCCGGCAGGTGCTCGTGCCGGACGATGCGCGGGGTGAGCGCGTCGAGCGCCGGCCGCTGCACCGCGACGAGCGCGGAGGACAGCGCGGCGACGGCGTACAGCGGCCACACCAACGGCTCCGTCAGCAGCGCGTTGACCAGCAGGACGGCCGACAGGACCCCCTGTCCCGCCTCCGTCCACATGATCAGCTTCCGCTTGTCCAGAGCGTCGGCGAGCGCCCCGCCGTACAGCCCGAACACGATCAGCGGTACGAGCTCCACGGCGCCGATCGCGCCGACGGCGACCGCGGAACCGGTCAGCTCCTTCATCTGCACCGGCAGCGCGACGAACGTCAGGAAGCTGCCGAAGTTGGTGATGAGCCCGGCCACCCACAGCCGCCGGAAGTCGGCGGAGGTCCGCCACGGCGCGAGATCGGGCAGCAGTGCCCGCAACCGCGAATCGGCCTTGGGCCCGGGTTTGCTCAGTTCCGTCACGACGGGACATGCTGCGGTGGCGACCCCGCCGCGGACAAACGCTTTTTCGACCGAAGCGGCCACACCGGGGCGGCCATGCCGAAGCGGCCACGCCGGGGCGGCCCTCGGCTCACCACCGCGCGGGCGGCGGTGCCGTCAGCCGGTCCGCCAGCCGCGACAACCGGTCGGTGAACCGCCGCCGGCCCCGGGGCGCGGGCAGTGAGTTCTCCCCGGCGGCCGCACTGACCAGATGCTGAACGGTGTCCAGATCAAGCCCCGTATCCGTGCCGAGGCCCGTATCCGTGCCGAAACCCGTATCCATGCCGAGGCCTGCATCCGTGCCGAAACCCGTATCCGTGCCGAGGCCTGCATCCGAACGGAGGCCTGAATTCGGGCGGAGGCCTGTATCCGGGTCGAGCCCCGTGTCCAGATCAAGCACCGTGTCGAGGCGGCCCGCCCCCGGCGGCACCGCCAGCGTCTCGTGCGCCAGCGCGTGCAGTTCGCGGTCGCCCGAGCCCAGCGCGAGAACCGTCGCCCCGGCCCGGCGCGCGTCGTACACCCGCTCCAGGAGCGGCGCCCCGGGCTCGCCCGGCGCCACGACGAGCAGTGTCTCGCCGCGCCGGGCTGCCTCGATCCGGCCGAGCCCCACCGCCAGATGGGCCGGGTCCCCGGGCCGCGCCCCGTGCCGTACCAGCGTCGGGGTCAGCTCCGGCGTGCCCGACCAGGCGGCCTCGTCCACCAGATGGGCGGCGAGGTGCCAGGGCTCGTACTCCGCCGTGCCCACCAGCAGCAGCCCGCCCCCGTGCGGCAGCACGGACGACCGCAGCGCCCCCGCGAACCGCCGTGTGGCGCCCGGCCACTCGGTCCCGGCGAGCACTTCGCGCAACAAGGCCACCCGTACGGCATCCATGGGGCCGCATCCTGCCGCAGCGGACTGCCCGTCAGACGGCGTTCACGTCGAATTCGCCCATCCTGGGCAGAGTGGCCCGTTCACCGGTGCACCCAGTCGGCAAGGAGAGGGAGGGTTCCATGGCCGGAGTTGAGATGTCCGTGCCGTTCCGGGCCGGGCAGGAGGGCTACGCGAGTTTCCGTATCCCGGCCGTCGTCGTCACCGGCGAGGGAACCCTGCTCGCCTTCTGCGAGGGCAGGGTCGGCTCCCGCGACGACTTCGGGCACATCGACATCGTCCTGAAGCGGTCCACGGACGGCGGACTGACCTGGGGCCCGCTCCAGGTGGCCGCCTCGAACGGCGAGGCGCTGGCCGGGAACCCCGCCCCCGTCGTCCTCGACACCGGCAGGATCCTGCTCGTCCACGTCCGCAACGCGGCCCTCGCCACCGAGGACGCCATCCGCCGGGGCAAGGTGAGCGCCGCCGACGGCCGCCGCGTCTGGATCCGGCACAGCGACGACGACGGCCGCACCTGGTCCACGCCGCGGGAGATCACAGGGCAGACGAAGAAGGCGCCCTGGCGCTGGTACGCCACCACTCCCGGCCACGCCCTCCAGCTCACCGGCGGCCGGGTCGTCGTCCCCGCCAACCACTCCCTCCCGCCGGCCGGCACGGACACCGGCACCGAGGGCAAGTACAACGGCGGGCACTGTCTGCTCAGCGACGACCGGGGCGCGACCTGGCGCATCGGATACGTCGACGACAACCCCGGCAACTACATCAACGCGAACGAGACGACCGCCGCCGAACTGCCCGACGGCCGCGTCTACTTCAACACCCGCAACGACTCCACCGCCCCCGGCACCCGCGCCGACGCGTACTCGCGGGACGGCGGCCGGACCCTGGTCAAGCCCTTCCGCCCGCAGGCGGGACTCGTCGGTCCCGTCGTCGAGGGCAGCGTGCTCCAGCTCCGCGCACCCGACGTGCTCCTCTACTCGGGCCCCGCCGACCCCGGCTTCCGCGCCCTGCTGACGGTCCGCGCGAGCACCGACGGCGGCGTCACCTGGCGCACGGCACACACCGTCGACGGACTGCCCGCCGCCTACTCCGATCTCGTGCGCGTCGACGACGACACGGCCGGACTCCTCTACGAGACGGGCAACTTCAGCGCGTACGAGACGATCACCTTCCGGCGGATCCCCGTGACGGCCCTCACGTGAGCGGCGCCGGCCGGAACCACGCACGTAAAGTCGGCCCCATGACCTCTACCTCCACTGACAGCGCACAGAAGGCCCCCGCCAAGGACCCCTGGGACCTTCCCGACGTCTCCGGGCTCGTCGTCGGCGTGCTCGGCGGCACCGGGCCGCAGGGCAAGGGTCTCGCCTACCGGCTGGCCCGCGCCGGGCAGAAGGTGATCATCGGTTCGCGGGCCGCGGAGCGCGCGCAGGCCGCCGCCGACGAGCTCGGACACGGCGTCGAGGGCGCCGACAACGCCGAGACCGCCCGCCGCAGCGACATCGTGATCGTCGCCGTGCCGTGGGACGGGCACGGCAAGACGCTGGAGTCGCTGCGCGAGGAACTGGCCGGCAAGCTCGTCGTCGACTGCGTCAACCCGCTCGGCTTCGACAAGAAGGGCGCGTACGCGCTGAAGCCCGAGGAGGGCAGCGCCGCCGAACAGGCCGCCGCGCTGCTCCCGGACTCCCGTGTCACCGCCGCCTTCCACCACCTGTCGGCGGTGCTGCTCCAGGACCCGGAGATCGAGGAGATCGACACCGACGTGATGGTCCTCGGCGAGGAGCGCGCCGACGTCGAGATCGTCCAGGCGCTGGCCGGCCGCATCCCGGGCATGCGCGGCATCTTCTCCGGGCGGCTGCGCAACGCCCACCAGGTCGAGTCGCTCGTCGCGAACCTGATCTCGGTCAACCGCCGGTACAAGGCCCACGCGGGCCTGCGCCTCACCGACCTGTAGGACCGCCGGGCCGCGGGACCGCGTACGGGCACGTTCCGGACGTGGGGGACACTGGAGCCGAGCAGTGTCCCCCTTCGGAACCCGCGCGCTGTGGCGCCGGGCCCCGGAGTTCCCCGACAGGAGCAGACCCCATGTCCCGACTCGCCCTCTACGCCCTCGTCGTCTGCGTCCTCGCCACGGCGGCGGCCGTCGTCTCCTTCGTCCAGGGCAGCTGGCTGGGGATCGTCTGGGTGCTGCTCGCCGGACTGTCGTCCAACATGACCTGGTACTACCTGCGCCGCGACCGGATGCGCCGCAAGGCGTCGGCGTCCTCCGTCACCGGCTGACGTCACCGGCCGGCGTCACCTGCCGACTCGGCGGTCCGTCACTGGCCGATCGAGCAGTACTGGTCCGTCTCCGTCCAGAACCGGTAGAGGTTCTGCCCGCAGTACGTACGGATCTCGTCGATGTCCAGGGCCCGCAGCAGCGCGTCGATCGCGTCGAAGAACTGGTTGTTCACCTCGGGGATCCACAGGATCGCGAAGACGAACAGCAGACCGAAGGGCGCGTACGGCTCCACCTGGCGCCGGATCTTGTACGACAGCCAGGGCTCGATCACGCCGTAGCCGTCCAGGCCCGGGATCGGCAGGAAGTTCAGCAGCGCGGCCGTGACCTGCAGCAGCGCCAGGAACGCGAGCGCGAACTGGAAGTCGGCCGGTACGCCGTCCAGTGCGTCCAGCCAGAACGGGGCGGTGCACACCACCGCGAACAGCACGTTCGTCAGCGGGCCCGCCGCCGAGATCAGGCTGTGCTTCCAGCGGCCCCGGATCCGGCTCCGCTCGATGAACACCGCGCCACCCGGCAGACCGATGCCGCCCATGATGACGAAGAGCACCGGCAGCACGATGCTGAGCAGCGCGTGCGTGTACTTCAGCGGGTTCAGGGTCAGATAGCCCTTCGCGCCGATCGAGATGTCGCCGCTGTGCAGGGCCGTGCGCGCGTGCGCGTACTCGTGCAGACACAGCGAGACGATCCACGCGGCCGTCACGAACAGGAACACGGCCACGCCCGGCTGCTCGGCGAAGCCCGTCCAGGTGGCCCAGCCGGTCACCGCCGCGACGGCCACGATCCCGAGGAACACGGGGCTGATACGCCGGTCACTGTGCCGGCCTGTGGCGGTGGTCATGGGGTGGGGCTCCCTGGAATGTTCGAACGGGCTGGGCGTGCCGGGTAGACCGTACCGGTGGTGTGGGGGGAACGTCCTAAGGAGGGTCGGAGGTTCCTGCGGCCCTCCACCCACGCCCTCGACCCGTTTCCGGCCGTCCCGGTTCATGCCGGACCAAAATCCGGGGCGGACCCGGGGCGCAGACAGGGACAATGGTCCGCGTGCGCTACCGCATCCTCGGCACCACCCAGGCACTCCGTACCGACGGCACCCTCGTCCCGGTCGGCGGGGCGCGGCTGCGCGCCCTGCTGACGGTGCTCGCCCTGCGACCCGGCCGGACCGTGTCCGTGGCCGTGCTGGTCGACGAGGTCTGGGGCGCGGACCCTCCGGCCGACGCCCCGGGCGCCCTGCAAGCGCTGGTGGGCCGGCTGCGCAGGGCGCTGGGCGCGGACGCGATCGGCTCCGACGAGGGCGGCTACCGGCTGCGCGCGGCGGCCGACGACATCGACCTGCACCGGTTCGAACGGCTCGCGGGCGAGGGCTCGCGCGCGCTGGCCGACGGCGACCCCGGCAAGGCCGCCGTCATCCTCGACGATGCCCTCGCCCTCTGGCAGGGCCCGGCCCTCGCCGACCTCCCGGACCGTACGGCGGAGTCGTCACGCTGGGAGGCCCGTCGGCTCGACGCCCGGCGCGCCCGTCTCGGGGCCGCCCTCGCCCTCGGCCACGCCGAGCAGTCCCTGCCCGACCTCACCGCCCTGTGCGACACCCACCCCCTGGACGAACCGCTCCAGGTGCTGCGCCTGCGGGCCCTGCGTGACGCGGGCCGCGCGGCGGAGGCCCTGGCCGCCTACGAGTCCGTACGCCGTCTGCTCGCCGACCGCCTGGGCACGGACCCGGGCCCGGAACTGCGTTCCCTGCACGGAGAACTGCTGACCGGCCTCCCCGCCTCACGCGGCCAGGTCCCCGCGCGCCCGAGGGGCGCGGGGAACGGCGCGACCAGCCCCCACGGCCCCGCACCCGAGACACCACCCCGCTCCGGCCACTCCCACGGCCACGCCCCCGGCAGCCCGGACCCGGCCCCGTACGCCGCCGGCCCGGACCTCGCCGCGCACAACGGCCGCCCCGGTACGGGCGGTTCGGAGCGTGACGCGGAACCCGCGCCGCGCGACCGCTCCGCGCCACGCGGCAATCTGCGGGCCCGGCTCACCTCCTTCGTCGGGCGGGACGGCGATCTCGCCACCATCCGCGGGGACCTCGCGGGGGCGCGGCTCGTGACCCTGCTGGGGCCGGGCGGCGCCGGGAAGACCCGGCTGTCGCAGGAGGCGGCGGAGAGCGTCGCCCAGGACCTGCCCGACGGCGTGTGGCTGGCCGAACTCGCGCCCGTCGACGACCCGGAGGCCGTCCCCGAGGCGGTCCTCACCGCGGTCGGCGCGCGGGAGACCGTGCTGCGCAGCGCCGGGGCCGAGGAACTGCGGGCCGTCACCGACCGGCACGACGACCCGCTCGTCCGGCTCACCGAGCACTGCGCCAAACGCCGCATGCTGATCGTCCTCGACAACTGCGAACACGTCGTGGACGCCGCCGCCCGCCTCGTCGAGCAACTGCTGGAACGCTGCCCCGGACTGACCGTACTGGCCACGAGCCGCGAACCCCTCGGCGTACCGGGGGAGTTGCTGCGGCCCGTCGAACCGCTGCCTGAGCCGTACGCGCTGAGACTGCTCGCCGACCGGGGGGCCGCCGCCCGGCCCGGTTTCCGGATCGAGGACGACCCGGAGGCCGCCGCCGAGATCTGCCGGCGCCTGGACGGACTGCCGCTCGCCATCGAACTCGCCGCCGCCCGGCTGCGGATGCTCACCCCGCGCCAGATCGCCGACCGCCTCGACAACCGGTTCCGGCTGCTCACCTCCGGGAGCCGTACGGTCCTGCCGCGCCAGCAGACCCTGCGGGCCGTCGTCGACTGGTCCTGGGACCTGCTGGACGAGGACGAACGCGACGTACTGCGGCGGCTGTCCGTCTTCGCCGGCGGCTGCGACCTCGCCGCCGCCGAGGCCGTCTGCGGACCCGCCGCGCTGGAGGCGCTCGGCTCGCTCGTCGACAAGTCCCTCGTGGTGGCCGCCCCTTCGGGCGAGAAGGCGGGGGAGGGGGCGGACGAGAACGCGGGGCCGGGCCCGGCCCCGGGCGACGGCGACATGCGCTACCGGCTCCTGGAGACCGTCGCCGAGTACGCCGGACAGCGCCTCGACGCCTCCGGTGAGCGCACCGCGACCGAGCGCGCCCACCTCACGTACTACCGCGAACTCGCCCGCACCACCGACCCGTTGCTGCGCGGCCCCGGCCAGCGCGCGGCCATCGAACTGCTCCAGCTCGAAGGCGAGAACACGCGCGCCGCACTGCAGCGCGCCGTCGCCGCGGGCGACGAACAGGAGGCGCTCTGCCTCGTCCTCTCCCTCGCCTGGTACTGGCAGATCCGCGACCTGCGCATGGTCACCCGCAACTGGACGCGGGAGGTCATGGCGATGGGCCCCGACCCGTTCGCGCCACCCACCGAACGAGCCGTCCCGCTGTACGAGTCCTGCGTCGCCGACCCGCCGCCCATGAGCCAGGACGTCCTCGTCGAGGCCAGGCGCGGCGTCCACCTCCTGCATCTCGCCTGCATGGACCTGGAGCTGGACACCTGGCAGACACCGGAGGCGGAGGCCAAGCTGCTCGCCGTCACCGAGGCCTACGAACCCGGCCTCCCGCAGGTCTGCCGCAACCCCGGCTACCTGTGGTTCTTCGCCGTGCTGCTGACCGGCGACATGGACCGGCTGCGCCGGGTCATCGACGCGAGCGTGGAGACCTGCCGGGAGCTCGGCACCCGCTGGGAGCTGGCCGTCGCCCTGCAGATGCGCGCCAACATGCTCGCCAACCGCGCCGACTGGGCGGGCGACGCGGCCCGGGACGCCGACGAGTCGCTGGAACTCTTCGTCGGCCTCGAAGACGCCTGGGGTGCCGCCGAGGCGCTCTCCGCGCGGGGCGAGGCCCATGAGCGCAAGGGCGAGTACCGGCTCGCCGCGACGGACTACGAGACGGCCATCGCCCACGCCGAACGCCTCGGCGCCCGCGCCCAGATGGCCATCCTCACCACCCGGCTGGGCAGCGTGCTCATCGACGCGGGCGAGACCGGCCGGGGCGAGCGGCTGCTGCGCGAGGTCCTGGAACAGGGGGACGGCGCGCAGAACGAGGCCATGCCCGGGGCCCGGCTCTTCCTCGCGATGTGGCTCGGCCGCACCGGCCGCGTCGCCGAGGCGCGGGCCCAGATGGAACGGCTGTGGGAGGACTTCGGCGCCGTCCGCTTCGTGGTCTTCGACGGGTTCGTCATGGGCGTGGAGGCCTGGCTGGACTCGCAGGAGGGCCTGTACGACGAGGCGGTGGTGAAGGTGCGGGGAGCCCTGGAGCGGGCCAAGGACCCGCTGACCCAGATGATCGCGCCGCACATGTTCTCGGTGCACCTGGCCACCGCGTCCATCGCGCTCGCCGGGGCCGAGGGCGGCCGGCGCGCCGAGGACGCCGCCCGGTGCCTGGGCGCCGCCGACGAACTCCTGCCGCCCGGACACTTCCGGGCCGTCGTGGAGCACGAGATCAGGGCACAGGCCGAGGCGGCGGCGCGCGAGGTCCTCGACGACCGGGTGTACGACGCCGCGTACGCGCAGGGCGGCGGCCTCTCCTTCGAGGAGGCCGCCGCCCTGGTCTGACGCAAGAGGGTCCTCGTGTCAGGTCTTGGTGCGGTACTTGTGAATGGCGACCGGGGCCATCACCACCGTGATGACGAGCGACCAGAGCAGCGTGATCATGACGTCGTGGGCGACCGGCTGGCCGCCGTTCATCAGACCCCGGGCCGCGTCCGCGAGGGACGACAGCGGGTTGTAGTCGGTGAACGTCTGCAGCCAGCCCGGCATGGTGGACGGCGGCGAGAAGATCGAAGAACCGAACTGCAGGGGCATCAGCACGAGGAACCCCATTCCCTGGATGGCCTGGGCGTTCTTCATCACCACGCCCATGGTCAGAAAGATCCACATGATGGAGGAGCCGAAGACCAGGGCCAGGCCGATGGCGGCGAACAGACCGGGCACGTTCGACACGGACAGGCCGAGCAGGAAACCGACCCCGAGCAGGATCGCCGTGGCGAGCAGCAGCCGGCCGATCTCGACGGAGATCTTGGCGATCAGGACCGAGGCACGGGAGATCGGCAGGGACCGGAAGCGGTCCATCACGCCGGTCTGGAAGTCCTGGTTGAAGCCGGTGCCCACGCCCATCGCGATGTTCATGCCCATCATCGCCATGAGGCCCGGGACGACGTAGTTGACGTACTCGTCCTGGTTGCCCTTGCCGGCGATCGCGCCGCCGAAGACGAACACGAAGAGCAGAGTGAAGACGATCGGCATCAGGATGACGTCGAACATCGACTCCGGGTCCTGGCGGATCCACAGCACGTTGCGGCGGACCAGGGCGCTGATGTGCCGCAGATGGGCGCGCAGGCCGACGTGCGGATCGTCGCCGGTGTCGAGCGCCGCGGGTTTGTCGATGACGGTGGCGGCGCTCATACGGCGGCCTCCTCGTAGGACTCGTGGGAGCGGTCGGCCGGGGTGTCCCGCGGGTCACCCGGATCGGCCGGTTCGGTGGCCCGGTGGCCGGTCAGGGAGAGGAACACCTCGTCCAGGCTGGGCAGTTCGGTGCTGAGGCCCGCGAGGGTGATGCCCCGGGCGGTGAGCGCGCCGACCACGGCGGTCAGCTGCTCGTCGCTGAGGATCGGGACGAGGACCGTGCCGGTGGTGACGTCCACCGTGGCGCTGCCCGGGCCCGTGAGACCGAACTCGTCGAGCGCGGCGGCCGTGGGGCGCAGTTCCAGCGGGTCGGCCGGGCGGATACGCAGGGTGCGGCCGCCGACCTTCGCCTTCAGCTCGTCGATGCCGCCGTTCGCGATGACCCTGCCGCGGTCGATGACCGTCAGCTCGTTCGCGAGCTGCTCGGCCTCCTCCATGTACTGCGTGGTGAGCAGCACGGTGACGCCGTCCCCCACCATCCGCTTGACCTCGCCCCACACCTCTTGCCGCGTACGGGGGTCCAGGCCGGTCGTCGGCTCGTCCAGGAACAGGACCGTCGGACTGCCGATCATGGACGCGGCGAGGTCGAGGCGGCGCCGCATGCCGCCGGAGTACGTGCTCGCCGGGCGCTTGCCCGCCTCGGTGAGCGAGAAGCGCTCAAGAAGTTCGTCCGCACGGGTGCGGGCGTCCTTGCGGGTCAGGTCGAGGAGCCTGCCGATCAGATAGAGGTTCTCGCGGCCGGAGAGCTTCTCGTCCACGGACGCGTACTGGCCGGTGAGGCCGATCACGCGGCGCAGGCGGCGGGGCTGGCGCACGACGTCGAAGCCGGCGACCGTGGCGCGGCCGGAGTCGGGTATGAGGAGGGTGGAGAGGATACGTACGAGGGTCGTCTTGCCGGCGCCGTTCGGGCCGAGTACGCCGCGGACCGTGCCCTCGCGTACGTCCAGGTCCACGCCGTCCAGTGCTTTGGTCTCGCCGTAGTGCTTGACCAGTCCCCGCACGCTGACGGCGTCCTGCCGGGGCTCGTTGTCGATTCGCGTCATGCCACCAAGCTCGCACCCCCCACCGACAAACCACCGACAGCCCACCGACACGTTCCACCGGGACGCGTCTGTGTCTGTCTGCGGCCCGGTGGGGGCAGGCCTGAAGGACTGCGCAGTTCCCCGCGCCCCTAGATACCTAGGGGCGCGGGGAACTGCGCAACGGGGGCGAGGGGGCGCAGCCCCCATGCGGGTGGGAAAACGGCAGCCCGCCGATGGGGGAAGTCGGCGGGCTGCCTCCGTGCCGCAGTGGACCACTGGGTCAGTGGACGGAATGCTCCTCCTGAGGGAACGTTCCGCCAATGACGTCATCGGCGAACGCCTTCGCCGCGTCCCCCATCACCCGCCGCAAATCCGCATACTGCTTGACGAACCGCGGCATCTTCCCACCCGTGAGCCCGAGCATGTCCGTCCACACGAGAACCTGCGCGTCCGTCTCGGCCCCCGCCCCGATCCCCACGGTCGGAATGTGCAGCACCCGGGTCACCTCGGCGGCAAGCTCCGCCGGCACCAGCTCCAGCACGACGGCGAACGCCCCCGCGTCCTGCACGGCCTTGGCGTCGCGCAGCAACTGCTGAGCCGCTTCCTCGCCCCGCCCCTGCACCCGGTACCCCATGGAGTTCACGGACTGCGGGGTGAGTCCGATGTGCGCCATCACGGGGATACCCGACTCCACGAGCAGTTTGATCTGCTCGTGCGAGCGCTCACCGCCCTCCAGCTTCACGGCCCCGACCCCGGCCTCCTTCACCAGCCGCATGGCCGAGCGCAGCGCCTGCACCGGCCCCTCCTGGTACGACCCGAACGGCAGGTCGCCGACGATGAGGGCGCGCGAGGTGCCCCGTACGACCGCGGCCGACAGCATGGTCATCTCGTCGAGGGTGACGGGCACGGTGGTCTCGTAGCCCAGGTGACAGTTGCCCGCCGAGTCGCCGACGAGCATGACCGGGATGCCGGCCTCGTCGAAGACGGACGCGGTCATCGCGTCGTACGCGGTGAGCATCGGCCATTTCTCGCCGCGCTCCTTGGCCACCGTGATGTCGCGGACAGTGATACGGCGTGTGCCCTTGCCCCCGTACAGCGCCCTGTCGCTGCTGTCGGTGGTCTTCTGGGCAGCCGAGAACTGCGTCATTGCAACGGCTCCTTCTGTCATCTCGAAGCGCCCTGACGGCGTCTCCGGATCCCCTCCATGGTGGCACCTCGTGCCACGGAACGGCTAGGGGGCTTCTGATGGATCTCCGTGGGGAAGGAGCGGCGACCGGTGCGTGCTCTCGGGGTGCCGGGCGCAGTCCCGCGTACTGGACGTACTCGGGTCTGTGCTCGGTGCCGCGAGAGTGCGTGCCGGGCGCCGCGACGCCGCGGAGATCCATCAGAAGCCCCCTAGGGGGGCCGCAGTGGCCCTCGTCTCCGCGGCGGCGGGCCGCGACTTCGCCTCCACCGGGCCCCAAGCCCGCCTCCAGAGCTCGTAAGGTCTCGGTAAAGGATTCCGATACGAGACGGTCTCGTATCGAAACTCCTCTAGCGTTGTCGGCATGACAACTCCTGCCGACACCGCGCCCCGGATACCGGAGGCCGTGCACCGACGACGCTGGGCGATCCTCGGCGTGCTGATGCTGAGCCTGCTGATCGTCGTACTCGACAACTCGATCCTGAACGTCGCGATCAAGACCATCTCGACGCCCGCCCCGACCGGCCTGGGAGCCACCCAGAGCGAGCTGGAATGGGCCATCAACTCGTACACCCTGGTCTTCGCGGGCCTGCTCTTCTCCGCCGGTCTCCTCGGTGACCGGCTCGGGCGCAAGAAGGTGCTGCTCGGCGGCCTCCTCGTCTTCGGGATCGGCTCGGCGCTCGCCGCCTCCTCGGGCTCCCCGGTCGAGCTCATCTCGTTCCGCGCGGTGATGGGCCTCGGCGCCGCCTTCGTGATGCCGGCCACCCTCGCCGTCCTGATGAACGTCTTCGAGCGCGACGAGCAGCCGAAAGCCATCGGCATCTGGGCGGGCGGTGTCGGCCTTGCCATCGCCATCGGCCCGATCACCGGAGGCGTCCTGCTCGACCACTTCTGGTGGGGCTCCGTCTTCCTGATCAACGTACCGATCGTGATCGTGGCGCTCGGCCTGATGATCTGGCTGGTCCCCGACTCCCGCGACCCGAAGCCCGGCCGTATCGACCCGGTGGGCGTGGTGCTGTCCGTCATCGGCCTCGTCCTGCTGGTGTACGGCATCATCAAGGGCGGCCAGCTCGCCGACTTCACGGACGCCAAGGTCCTCGCGACCATCGGCGCCGGACTCGCCGTACTCATCGGCTTCGTCGTGCACGAGAAGCGCAGCGACCACCCGTCGATCGACATCGACTACTTCAAGAACAAGGTCTTCTCCGCGGCCATCGCGGCCATAGCGCTGGTGTTCTTCGCGCTGATGGGCGTGACGTTCTTCTCCGTCTTCTACACCCAGAGCGTGCGCGGTTACTCGCCCCTGCAGACCGGTCTGCTGATGCTGCCGCTGGCCGTCGCGCAGCTCGTCTTCGCGCCGCGCGCCCGGCTGGTCGTGGACCGGTTCGGCAACCGGGCCACCACGACCGCGGGCATGCTCACCATCGCCGCCATGCTGGCCGCGTTCGCCGCGCTGGAGGCGGACACGCCGATCTGGATCCTGGAGGTCGTCTTCTTCCTGATGGGCGCGGGCATGGCGCACATCATGACGCCGACCAGCGTCGTGATCATGCAGGCGCTGCCCCGCGAGAAGGCGGGCTCCGCCTCCGCGCTGAGCAATACCTTCCGTCAGGTCGGCGGCGCCCTGGGTATCGCCGTACTCGGCTCGGTCCTGTCGGCCGCGTACCGCTCGGGCATCGAGGACAAGCTGCCCGAGGCCGCCCGGCACGAGGCGGGCGAGTCCATCGAGGCGACCCTCGGCTTCGCCGCGAAGCTCGGCCCCAAGGGCGACGCCCTCATCGGCCCGGCCAACGACGCCTTCCTCCACGCGATGCACGTGACGGCCCTGTGCGGCGCGGGCGTGGCCGTGATCGGCGCCCTGGTCGTCTACCTGTACCTCCCGGGCCGCCCTCCGAAGCAGGCGGAAAAGGAAACGAACCTGGTAAGCGTCGATCACTGAGGGGCCCGTAAGGGGCGCGGGGAACGGCGCAGTCTTTTGCCTTTCAGGGGCGCGGGGAACGGCGCAATCTTGTGGCCCCTAAGGGGCGCGGGGAACTGCGCGGCCAACCCCCACGCACCCGCACCCAAGTCACAACCCTCCGTCCCCCATGGACAATCGACCCGAACGGCGAGCGACGGCGCGGCGTCAAGGCGGCAACACCCGACAGAGCGGAGCGATCACGTGGGCGGCGCGGAGCAGGGGTCGGCCGGAACCGGAGCCGTAACCGGAATCGGAGCCGGAGCCGGAACCGGAGCCGGACGGGGCGGCGCCCCCGCCAGAGGCCGCCCCCGCAGCGAGGCGGTGGAACGCTCGATCATCGAGGGCGTCATGCGCCTCCTGGAGGAAGGCGTCCCCCTCGCGGAGATCTCCATAGAACGCGTGGCCCGCATCGCGGGCGTCGGCAAAGCCACCATCTACCGACGCTGGAGCGGCCGCGAGGAACTCTTCTGCGACGTGATGCGCACCGCCGAACCGCCCGACCCGGAACTGCCCGGCACCTCCATGCGCGACGACCTGATCGTCATACTCGAAACGCTGCGGCACCGAGGTCTGGCCTCGCGCTCGTCGGCGATCATGCACAACGTCTACGCGCAGATGAAGAGCAGCCCCAAGCTGTGGAAGGTCTACCACGCGGCCGTCATCGAACCGCGCCGCCTGCTGACGCTCGACGTCCTGCGGCGCGGTCAGGCGAACGGCGAGTTCCGTGCGGACGTCGACGTCGAACTGGCCAACGACCTCTTCGTGGGCCCCATGCTCGTGCGCGCGGTCATCCGCCCGGACGCGGGCCTCGAAGAGGGACTGTCCGAACGAATCGTCGACACGGTCCTGGCGGGACTGGGCCCCACCGCCCGCTGACCCCGGCCACCCGCTGAGCCCCGCGGGTTCGGCCCCCGCACGCCGGCCAGGTCAATGTGCGCGTTCCGTCACAGACCACCCCACCTGGCCCGCCGCCGGAACTCGCCGCGCCCTCTCGCTCGTCCTTGTGCCCGTACGGCCGCCGTGCGGCGGCGGGAACGATCGCGATCATCCCCTAGGGTCTTAGGCGCGGGGTTGATGTGAACGGCAGTTGGTGAGGCGACGGTATGGCGCAGGCGTACATGACGGAGACGGGCAGCGGCGGCCAGGGACCCGACCGCAGAGGCCCCCGGCTCCGCCGCCTGCTGACGTCGCTCCGTACCGACCGGGGCATCTGGCGGCGGGGCATCGTCCTGGCCGCGTTCGCCCTCGTACTCGCCCTGGTGATGGCGCTGCACGCGCAGATCCCGAACAGGATCGGCAACCTCGGCAGCCTCCTGGAGACCTTCCTGCCCTGGCTGGGGCTGGCCGTCCCGGTGCTGCTCGTCCTCGCGCTGGTCCGCAGGTCCGCGACCGCGCTGATCGCCGTGCTCCTGCCCGCGATCATCTGGGTCAACCTGTTCGGCGGGCTGCTCGTCGACCGGACGGGCTCGGGCGGGGACCTCACCGTCGCGACGCACAACGTCAACGCGGACAACCCGGATCCGGAGGGCACGGCCCGTGACGTGGCCGCCTCCGGCGCGGACGTGGTGGCCCTGGAGGAACTGACCACGTCGGCGGTCCCGGTCTACGAGAAGGCCCTCGCCCCGACGTACAAGTACCACTCCGTGCAGGGCACCGTCGGCCTGTGGAGCAAGTACCCGCTGAGCGGGGCCGCCCCCGTCGACATCAAGCTCGGCTGGACCCGTGCGATGCGGGCGACCGTCACCGCGCCCGAGGGACGGCTCGCGGTGTACGTGGCGCACCTGCCCTCCGTGCGGGTGAAGATGGAGGCCGGTTTCACCGCGCGGCAGCGCGACAAGAGCGCCGACGCGCTCGGGGAGGCCATCGCCGACGAGAAGCTGCCGGACATCGCCCTCCTCGGCGACCTGAACGGCACGATGAACGACCGCGCGCTGAACGGCGTCACCTCGCAGATGCGCTCCGCGCAGGGCGCGGCGGGCAGCGGCTTCGGGTTCAGCTGGCCGGCGTCGTTCCCGATGGCGCGGATCGACCAGATCATGGTCAAGGGCGTCGAGCCGGTCACCTCGTGGACGCTCCCGGAGACGGGCAGTGACCATCTCCCGATCGCCGCCCGCGTGAAGCTGTCGGCAACCAGCTCGTAACCCCTGGGAATACTGGGGCTGGGAGGCTTTGTTCCGCAGGTGAACATAAACTGCACGGAACACCGCTCTCCCCTGTGAAAGGTCCCTCATGCCCCTGGCCCTGCTCGCCCTCGCCGTGGGCGCCTTCGGCATCGGCACCACCGAGTTCGTGATGATGGGGCTGCTGCCCGACGTCGCGGACGACCTGAACATCTCGATCCCCAGCGCCGGCCACCTCGTCTCGGCGTACGCGATCGGTGTCGTCGTCGGCGCCCCGCTGCTCGCGGCGGTCACCGCGCGCATGGCCCGCCGCAAGGTGCTGATCGGGCTGATGGCGCTGTTCGTCGTGGGCAACACGCTCTCGGCGTTCGCCCCCGACAACACCTCACTGCTCGCGGCCCGCTTCCTGAGCGGCCTGCCCCACGGCGCGTTCTTCGGCGTCGGAGCGGTCGTCGCCACCGGCATGGTCTCCGCCGAGCGCAAGGCCCGCGCGGTCTCCCTGATGTTCCTCGGCCTGACCGTCGCGAACATCGTCGGCGTCCCCGCCGCGACCTTCGTCGGCCAGCAGTTCGGCTGGCGCGCCACCTTCCTCGGCGTCAGCGTGATCGGCCTGGCCGCCATCGGCTCCCTGGCGCTGCTCCTGCCCCGGAACACCGAGCACGACATCGCCCCCACCGGGCTGCGCGGCGAACTCCGGGCACTCAAGTCGCTCCCGGTCTGGCTGGCCCTCGGTACGACCGTCGCGGGCTTCGGCGCGCTCTTCTCGGCGTACAGCTACATCACGCCGATGCTGACGGACTCCGCCGGGTACGCCGACTCCAGCGTGACCCTGCTGCTCGCGCTGTTCGGCGTGGGCGCGACGGCGGGCAACCTGCTCGGCGGCCGGCTGGCGGACCGCTCGATGCGGGGCACCCTGTTCGGCGGCCTGGTCTCGCTGGTGGCGGTCCTGGCCCTCTTCCCGCTCATGATGGGTACAGCGTGGAGCGCGCCCCTCGCGGTGGTCCTGCTCGGCGCGGCGGCGTTCATGACCAGCTCCCCGCTCCTGCTCATGGTCATGGAGAAGGCGTCCTCGGCCCCGTCCCTGGCCTCCTCCGCCAACCAGGCGGCCTTCAACCTCGCGAACGCGGGCGGCGCCTGGATCGGCGGTCTGGCCCTCGCGGCGGGTTACGGCGTCACGTCCCCGGCGCTCGCGGGCGCGGGCCTGGCGGTGCTGGGCCTGGGCGTCGCGGCCGTCGCGTACACGGTCGACCGCAACCGCGGCACGACGAACGCGGGCCGCATAGTGGCGACGCACACCCCGCAGCACGCGGAGGTCCCGGCCCACCACTGACGCCGGCCGCCGCTGCCCCTGCCGCCCGGCGGCGGCGGGGATAAGCGGTTGAGGCGCACCGGCATCCCTGTTACAAACGTGGGCCGGTCAGCGGGTGGCCGGCGGAACGAGGGGGCCATCACGTGGCACGGGCGAGGACGGGCGGCGGTACGGGCCGCGGCGGCTTACGGCGCGGACGCCGGCCGCTGCTGGCCGCGGTGGCGGTCGACTCGCTGGGCACGGGCCTGTACCTCCCGCTGTCCATGCTGTACTTCCTGCGGGTCACCGACCTGGACCTGGTGGCGATCGGCGTGCTCACCAGTGTGAGCACCGCCCTGACCCTGCCGCTGCCGCTGGTCGTCGGAAAGCTGGCCGACCGGTTCGGGCCGCGGCTGGTGGTCGCCGCCGGACAGGCGCTGCAAGGGACCGGGTTCCTGCTCTACCTGCTGGTGTCGGGCACGGGCTCGCTGGTGGCCGCCATGCTGGTGACCACGGCGGGCCTGCGGGTCTACTGGTCCTCGGTCTTCACCCTCATCGCCGACCTGGCGGACGCCGAGAGCGCGAACGCCGAGGGCACGGACGCGGCGGGGCCGGCTGCGATGGGGGCGGACGCCAAGGACCACTGGTTCGCCCGGGCCGGGATGATCCGGGAAGCGGGCGCGGGCGGCGGCGCCCTGCTCGCGGGCGCGGTGCTCGCCGTCGACTCGACACGCGTCTACGACGGACTGATCCTGGCCTCCGGGCTGGCGTTCCTGGCCGCCGCGCTGGTGGTCGCCCTCGCGGTACCCGCCACACCGCACGCCGCCCCACCATCCGAGGGCCGCTCCGGCTACGGCGCACTGCTGCGGGACCGCCCCTACCTCGCACTGATCGCGATCTCCACGATCTTCGCCACGTGCAGCACGTTCCTGTCCCTGTCACTGCCCGTGTACGTCATCCAGGGCCTGTCGGGACCGGACTGGGCGCCCGGCCCCCTCCTCGCCCTCAACACCCTGCTGCTCGCCACCTGCACGGCCGCCGTGACCCGCTTCGTGCGACGCCGCTGCACCCGCTCCCGCGCCATGGCCTGGGCCGGCGGTCTGTGGGCGCTGTGGTGTGCCGCGTCCGCGTCGGCCGTCCTGCTGCCGCCCGGGGCACTCGTGCCGTTCCTGGCGGCGGCGGTGGTCTGCTACACCCTCGCGGAGATGGTCTACGGACCCGCCTCCAACGCGCTCGCCGCGGACGCGGCGCCGCCCGGTTCCCGGGGCACCTATCTGGCGGCGTTCCAGTACTCCTACGCAGGGGCGAACGTCCTCGCGCCCACCCTGTTCGGGGTGCTCTTCAGCCACGACCGCCTGCTGCCCTGGCTCGCCGTCGGCCTGCTCGCCGCACTGGGCGCGGCACTGATGCTGCTCCTGGCCCCCCGCCTGCCCGGCGAACACCGCCCGCCGCGGCGCGGACCGGTCGCCGCGTTGGGCCGGGAGCCTGAAATCCACGGCTGACCGGAGCCGCCAGGTCGCCCGGAGCCGGACATCACCGAGTGGGCTCCGTACGATCGGCGCGGCTTCGACGCGACGACGGCGCTGCGCCGGCGTGACTCCTGTGCGACCCCGCGCGACTTCGGCGATCGAGGGCCGCCCGCCCGTCCCTGGTGATGACATGCAAGGAGCAGGTGCAGGTATGACACAGGTGTCCCGGACGTTGCTGACCGAAGCCCAGACGATGGCCCTCGCCGCGATCGCCGCCACCGCGGCCACCCCGCGCCCCTCGGGGGAGACCCGCGACGAGCACGTGGCACGCATCGTGGGCGGTATCTGGCTGCAGCTGCACGACCCCTCGATCGACACGGGCGGCACGTGGCGGCTGGCGTGGCTGGGGCTCACCCCGGACAACGCGAACATGGCCTGCATCGTCCGGAACCACGACGGCTCGAACCAGTTCGCCGTGGTGGTCCGCGGCACGGTGGACAGCCCGGTCGACATGATGGAGGACCTCGACGTCGGCACGCTGGTGCCGTTCACCGCCGCCGGGTCGGCGGCGCCCGTGGCGGTCTCCGCCGGGGCCATGGCCGCCTTCACGGAGATCGCCAACGCCCGCGGCTTCATCGGAGGAACACCCACGGAGGAGGCGCCGGAAGGAGAAGCGCCGGTGGGGAAGGTGCTTGTTGGGAAGGTGCCCGTGGGGGAGTCGGGCCGACCCGGTCCCGCCCTTCCGTCGAGGGTGACGCTCAGGGAGGCACTCGCCGCCCTGCTCGCGGCCGCGCCGTCCACGCCCCGGCCGGTGGTCCACGTCACCGGCCACAGCCTCGGCGGCTGTGTCGCGACCATGCTGGCCCCCTACCTCCAGGCCCAGGACTGGGCGCCGAGCGAGCCGCAGTTCGGCCTCGTCACCTTCGCGGCGCCCACCGCGGGCCCGCTGGACTTCGCCCAGTTCGTCGACGGCGGACCATGGACGCCCTTCGTGACCTGCACCAACTACTACGACCTGGTGCCGCGGGCCTGGTCCGACCTGGCCCTGGCGAAGACCTGGTACCCGAAGGGCCAGGGCCCGGTGGCGAACACTGAGGTGGGCATCCTGCTGGACGAGATCGACCTGCTCCGCAAGGGCAACGTCTACGTCCAGCCCGACGCCGGAACCGTCGCGCTGAACCAGGACTACGGGAATCACGACCCGGGACTGGTCGAAAAGACCACGGCCGACTATCTGGGCCAGGTCGCCCACCAGCACGCCAACTCCACGTACCTGGACCTGCTGGGCGGTACTCCCGTCCTCGCCGGACCGGTGGTGACCGCGGTGGACCCCACCTTCGGAACGGGCGACACCCCGGTCCTCGTGCACGGCACGGGATTCACCCCGGGGAGCGTCCTCGACTTCGGCACGATCCCGTGCGCCGACTGGTCCGTCGACCCGTCGGGAACACTGATCAGTGCCACGGCTCCGGCGGGAGTCGGCATCGTCGACGTCCGGGTCACCAACGACCTCGGCACGTCGCCCGCCGTCCCGCTGGGCCGCTTCGCCTACGACGGCCCCGCCCCGCTGGTGGTCGGCGGAGTCGAACCGCCACGCTCCAGGGAGGGCAAGCAGGTCACCGTCAGGGGCTCGGGTTTCGTCGCGGACAGGACCACCGTCCGCTTCAAGGACACGGCCGGGACCGGCGTCATGGTCCAGAGCGCGACAGAGCTCACCGTGACCGTGCCGTCCAAAGGCCTCATGCCCGAAACGGTGGACATCACGGTGGCCGTGGGCGTGACGGCATCCCCCACGGCCCCCGAGGACGAATTCACCTACGAGGACCTCTGATCCCCTTCACCGCGGACGACTACAACCGCTCGCGCCACTGATTGGTGATGGGCAGCCGCCGGTCCTTGCCGAACCCCTTCGCCGAGATCTTCGTACCCGGCGGATACTGCCGCCGCTTGTACTCGGCCGTATCCACCATCCGAAGCGTCTTGGTGACCACCTCACGGTCGAACCCCGCCGCCACGATCGCGTCGGCCCCCGTGTCCCGGTCGACGTACAGCTCCAGAATCGCGTCCAGGACGGGATAGTCCGGCAGCGAGTCCGTGTCGACCTGCCCCGGCCGCAGCTCGGCGCTCGGCGGCTTGGAGATGGAGTTCTCCGGGATCGGCGGAGTCTGCCCCCGCTCGGCCGCGGCCCGGTTGCGCCACTCGGCGAGCCGGAAGATCGACGTCTTGTAGACGTCCTTGATCGGCCCGTACGCGCCCACGGAGTCGCCGTACAGCGTCGAGTACCCCACCGCCAGCTCGGACTTGTTGCCCGGCGCCAGCACGATGTGCCCCTCCTGGTTCGAGAGGGCCATCAGCATGGTGCCGCGCAGCCGGGACTGGAGGTTCTCCTCGGCGAGCCCGGTGAGACCCAGCGACCCCATGTACGCGTCGAACATCGGCTCGATCGGTACGGTCCGGAAGTTGAGCCCGGTCCGCCGCGCCAGCTCGGCCGCGTCACCCTTGGAGTGGTCCGAGGAGTACTTGGACGGCATCGACACGCAGTACACGTTCTCGGCGCCGAGCGCGTCGCAGGCGATCGCGGCGACGAGGGCGGAGTCGATACCGCCCGAGAGCCCGATCAGCACGGAGCGGAAACCGTTCTTCGCGGTGTACGCCCGCAGGCCCACCACAAGCGCGGAGTACACCTCCTCGTCGGCGTCGAGGCGCTCGGCGTACCCGCCGGACAGCTCCGCCTCGTACGGCGGCAGCGGCTCGTCGGAGATGACGAGGTGATCGATGCGCAGCCCGTCGTCCACGACACCCGAGGGCGGCTCGGGGGCCGCCGCGGGCAGGTCCAGGTCGAGGACGACACACCCCTCGGAGAACTGGGGCGCCCGCGCCACGACCTCGCCGTGCCGGTCGACGACGATCGAGTCGCCGTCGAAGACCAGCTCGTCCTGACCGCCGATCATGGCCAGGTACGCGGTCGTGCAACCGGCCTCCTGCGCGCGCTTGCGCACGAGGTCGAGGCGGGTGTCGTCCTTGTCGCGCTCGTACGGGGAGGCGTTGATCGAGAGCAGCAGGCCCGCCCCGGCGGAACGGGTCGCCGGGACCCGGCCGCCGTCCTGCCAGAGGTCCTCACAGATGGCGAGCGCCACGTCGATGCCGTGCACCCGTACGACCGGCAGGGTGTCGCCGGGCACGAAGTAGCGGAACTCGTCGAAGACGCCGTAGTTCGGCAGGTGGTGCTTGGCGAAGGTGAGGACCACCTCGCCGCGGTGCAGCACCGCTGCCGCGTTGCGCGGGGCGCCGGCCGGCTGCCCGTACCTGGGCTGGGCCTTCTCGGAACGGTCCAGGTAGCCGACGACCACCGGCAGCTCCCCGAAGCCCTCCTCGGCGAGCCGGGCGGCGAGGGCGTGCAGGGCCGCGCGGGAGGCTTCCACGAAGGACGACCGCAGGGCCAGGTCCTCTACGGGGTACCCGGTCAGCACCATCTCGGGGAACGCGACGAGGTGCGCTCCCTGCTCGGCTGAGTGCCGGGTCCAGCGGACGACCGCCTCGGCGTTCCCGGCGAGATCGCCGACGGTCGAGTCGATCTGATTCAGGGCGAGGCGTAGTTGAGGCACGGGTCCAGTGTAATCGTCAGAGAGACGTTATGGCCTGGCCGCCCCGGGCACGCCCCGGCGGGGGTTGCCCACGCGGCTCCCGAGGCCCTCGTTCTCGGCGCGGGCCCGGCGGGGGCTGAGCGCGCCGTTCCCCGCGCCCCTTTGAGGGGTGCCCCCTCGGGTTTGTCGGTTGGCTGCGGGCCGGTGGGGGTTGGTCGCGCCGTTCCCCGCGCCCCTAAAAGCCAGGCCGCTGGGGCTGGTCGCCGCTGTGGCGGGCGCGGTCCCGTCGTTTTCAGGGGCGCGGGGAACTGCGCAGTCTTTTCGCTTTTAGGGGCGCGGGGAACTGCGCAGTCTTTTCGCCTTTTGGGGCGCAAGGAACTGCGCAGTCCTGTCGTCTTTAGGGGCGCGGGGAACTGCGCGCTCAGCCCCCACCGGGCCCGCAGTCGAGAACAGGGGCGCGGGGAACGGCGCGACCAGCCCCCACCGGCCCGCACCCGGCAACGTGCGAAACCAACCCCCCGCCCCGATCATGGGCGTCAATGATCACACCCCGCCCGGCCCCGGCCGCAACCGCCACCCTCTTGGCCCTGGCAGCCCTGACCTACTCCGCATGGACCCTGGAGGCGCTCCTCGGAACAGGCCTCCCCCCGACCCACACCTACGTGAGTGAACTCGCCGCCACCAACCAGCCGTACACCACCCTCTTCCGCACCACGGACCTCCTCGCAGGCACGCTCGTGTGCGCCGCAGCCGCAACAATGTCGGCCGGACGCATCCCACGCACCGCCCGAGCCGCCCTCTTCCTCTTCGGCGCAGCCACAGCCGTCGACTCCCGGCTCCCGCTCAGCTGCACCCCCACCACCGACCCGGAGTGCGCCGCGAACGAGACCGCGGCCCTGGTCCCGTGGACCCATTCCGCGCACACGGTGAGCAGCACGGTCGCCCTGTGCGGCATCCTCGTCGCCATGGCGACCCTCACCCGCACAACCCGCATGGGCCCCGCCCTCCTGGCGCTCGAACTGGCCGCCACCGCCTGGACCCTGGCCGCGATCGCCGCTCTGGAGACGGGCCACGCCGGCTGGGGCGTCGGCATCGCCCAGCGCCTTCAGGTCGGCGTCATCGCGATCTGGCTGGGCGCACTGGCCGTCTCCCTCCTCCACGCTCCTGAGCCAGCCGCCCGCGGGGCTCTCCGCGGGGCTCTACGCGAAGCGGAAGCCCGCTCATGACCTTCGTCCGCATCGGCGGAATCCCGCACCACATCCGCGTGGACGGCGCAGGCGCAGGCGCAGGCACCGCCCCCGTCTGTCTGCTCAGCGTCGGCCTGGGCATGTCCTGGTTCGACTGGGACCCCGTGGTGCCGCTCCTCACCCCGTACCGCACGGTCGTCCGCTTCGACCGGCCGGGCTTAGGCCTCAGCGCCCCCGCGCCCGCGCGCGCTTGGCCCACGCTCACCGGTGAGGCGCACCGCATCGCGCGCGTGCTCGACGCGGTCGGAGTCCACACGCCCGCCACGGTCGTCGGGCACTCGCTCGCCGGTTTCCACTGCGAGGCCTTCGCGCGGCTGTACCCGGACCGGACGGCCGGGCTCGTCCTGGTCGACTCCAGCGTCGAGGAGGCACCACGCCCGAGCCGCGCCCCCGCCCTGCGGAACACCGCCACGCGCGCGTGCGGCACGCTGCTGGCGGGCGCGGGCCTGCCAAGGGCACTGGGCCCCCTCCTACGGCGTACCGCGGTCAGGGCCGTACGCAGGAACAGCGGAGACGGAGATTCCACCCCGTACGATCCGGCGCCGTACGACCCGGCGCCGTACGACCTCGTCCGGCGCGCCTACTCCACCAGCCGCTCCCTGCGGGCTGCCCTCGCCGAGAACGCGACCTACCGGGACCAGGCGGTCGAGCTGGACGGCCTCCGGGAGCGTCCTCTGCCGGACGTACCCGTCACCGTCCTCGCCGCCCACGCGGACCTTGACCGTACCGGCTCACGACACTGGCCGGACCGCCAGGAACGCCTCGCCGAGCGCCTCGGCGCCACCTTCCGCGTCGCCGCCCCCGCGGGTCACCTCGTCATGCTCGACCGCCCCCAGGACGTGGCGGCGGCAATCCTGGATGAGCCGTAGGAGGGGAACGAACCGGTGCGCCCGTCCCCCGCCGGCCAGGAAGAGGAACGGACGCACCGGAGATGAGAAGCCGCTGAACCTCAGATCCTCAGATCCTCAGATCCTCAGCGGCTCAGTGACTCAGCGGCGGTACGAGGTCACGTAACCCGGCGCGGGCGAACCCACCCCCGTGACGTCGTCGTACCCCCGCACAGCCTTCAGGCTGCTGTCCTTGCCGAGGCTGCGGACCGAGGTCAGCAGGCCCTCCGAGGCGTCGAAGGCGTTGACGAAGTCCACGCGGGCCACCGCGAGGTCGCGGCCCGTGGGGCGGTCCGTGACGTCGTGGTAGAGCTTCGTGCCGTAGCGGTCGTAGATCGCCGGGTTGGCGAACCCGATCGCATGCCCGCCGCGTGCCTGCTGGGCGAGCGCCTGGATGCCCGCGATGACGGGCGAGGCGAGCGAGGTGCCGCCGATGCGGTACTCGTCGTACTTCTGCGTCCCGTCCGGGAGGGTCTGCGTCTGCCCGACGAGGAACCCGGTGTTGGGGTCGGCGATCGCCGCGATGTCGGGAACCGTCCGCATGGCCTGCGCCTGCCCGCCGTTCGCCTTGGCCTTCGTCTTCGCCAGCCTCGACGGCACGACACCCCGCTGGTAGTACGGCTGCTTCACCGTCGCGCTGGTCCCGCCGCCCGCGCCTGAGGTGTACGCGCCCGGGAAGTCCGTCCAGCTCTTCCCGTCGTCGGACAGCGCGGCCCGGAGCGTGCCCCAGCCGGTCTCCCACTTGTACGTGTCGCCCTTGCCGACGGCGAGCGAGGTACCGCCGACCGCCGTGACCCATGCCGAGTTGGCGGGGGTGTCGACCTGCTTCGTACCGGTGTTGGCGACCTCGTCGCCGTTGTCGCCGGACGAGAAGTAGAAGCCGATGCCCTCGATCGCGCCGAGCTGGAAGACCTGGTCGTAGGCGGCGGCGAGGTCCGGTGTCTGGTTGGCCTCGATGTCGCCCCACGAGTTGGAGACGATGTCGGCGAGGTGCCCGTCGACGATCTTGCCGAGCGTGTCGAGGAAGTCGTCGTCGTAGCAGGACGCGGCGCCGACGTAGACGATGTCCGAGGCGGGCGCGACCGCGTGCATGGCCTCGACGTCGAGGGTCTCCTCGCCGTACCAGCCCGCCGCCCCGCACTCCTCGGTCCGCGTGTACTGACCGGGCAGCACCTGCGTCAACTGCCCGCCGCGATAGGCCGCGTCACCGTGCTTGCGCGCGTACGTGGCCGCGTCCGCCGCGATCGTCGGCGAGGCGTACGCGTCCGTGATCGCCACGGTCACGCCCTTGCCGGTGGCCTTCCCCGCCCCGTAGGCGGCCCGCAGCTGCTTGCCGGTGTACCCCTTCACGGCGTACGGGACCTTCGTGCCGTACGCGCCCGGTAGCGTCGTCGCGGTCTTCGAGCCGTAGTACGAGGAGAACGGTCCGGCGTTGCGGAACACGGCGTCCGGCGGCGGCAGGGTGTCGGCGTGGTCCGCCTTGTGCGGGGCGTTGTCCAGACCGGTCACGGTGAGGACGGCGCCGTTCAGCCCGGCGGGCGCGGAGGCGGCCTTCGAAGGGGCGCGGTAGGTCTTCTTGCCCTTCGCGTAGTTGTGCAACTGCGTGCCGAACGCCTTCTCCGCGTCCGCCACTTCACCCGTCACGGACACGTAGTGCGTGCTGGTGCCGGTGACGGTCAGTCCCGCCGACTTCAGCCAGGCCGTCACCTCGGCCACCTGCGCCTCGGTCGCGCCGAAGCGGGACTGCGCCTGCCGCGCGGTGAGGTACTTCCCGTACGAGGCCGACGACGGGTCGGAGACGGCCTCGGCGTAGGCGCTCAGGCCCGCCGCGTCCCGTCCGGCGAGGTAGACCCGGGCGGAGACCCGGGAGCTGTCCGCCGTGGCCCCCTTGTCCGCCCCGGCCGTGGCCCACAGGGGCTTGGTGCCTTGGAGCGTGTCACGGCCGGCCGGGCCGTCGGAGGCGTGGGCCGCGGGTATGCCCAGGGCCAGCGCGCCGGCGAGCAGCGGCAGGGTCGCCGCCATGCTCACACCGGCGCGCACCGCGGCGCGATTGGATCTCATGAAACCCCCAAAGGATCACTGGATGGGGGTCACTCTTGCGATGAACCGTTCATGCCAGGGGAATGGCCGGGACATGGCTGGCCCAAAACCAACCCAAGGAAACGTATGGGAAAGGGATTTGGGGTGGTACGGGTCAGTTGTGGACTGATCGTGGATCAGTTGTGGATCAGTTCAGCGGCTTCGCACCGCGCTGCTTGAGCAGATCCGAGATCAGCTTCATCTCGGACTCCTGGGCCTGCACCATGCCCTGCGCGAGCCGCCGCTCCACACCGACCTGGCAGCGCTCCACACACCCCTTGGCCATGTGCACACCGCCCACGTGGTGGGCGTACATGAGCTGCAGATAGCGCACCTCGGCCGCCTTGCCGCTCAGCTTGCGCAGCGCGTCCATCTCGGTGTTGGTCGCCATGCCCGGCATCAGCGCGCCGTCCTCGCCGGACCCCATGCCCGCCATGCCCATCCACTCCATGGGCTCGTCGGCGGACACCTTGGGCAGCTCCCACAGGTCCAGCCAGCCGAGCATCATGCCGCGCTGGTTGGCCTGGGTCTGCGCGATGTCGTACGCCAGGCGGCGCACGTCCTCGTCGTCGGTGAGGTCGCGCACGATGTACGACATCTCGACGGCCTGCTGGTGGTGCACGGACATGTCACGGGCGAAGCCCGCGTCCGCGGAGTCCGCCGCGGGCGGCCGCATCCCGGAGTCGTCGCCGTCGGCGACCGCGTACGTGATCGCCCCGGCCGTCACGAGGACGGCCGCGGCGGCTCCGGTGATCCAGCCCGCGGACTTCATCTTCCTCACTTCGACAGGCCGTTGGTGCAGGCGGCGCCGGGCTCGGGCGTCTGCTTGCCCTGGACGTACGTCTCGAAGAACGTGCCGACGTCCGGGTCGCTCGCGCTCTTCACCGTCCGCTGGTGGCCCCACGCGGAGAGCATGATCGGGTCCTGCTGGTCCTCGACGGGGCTCATCAGCGAGTACGGCGTCTTCTTGACCTTCTCGGCGAGCGCCTTCACGTCGGCGTCGGACGCCTTGCTGTTGTACGTCACCCAGACCGCGCCGTGCTCCAGGGAGTGCACGGCGTTCACGTTCTTGATCGCGTCTTCGTAGACGTCGCCGTTGCAGTTCATCCAGACCTGGTTGTGGTCACCGCCGACCGGGGGCTCCATCGGGTACTTCACGTCCTTGGTGACGTGGTTCTGCGTGAGCTTGGTGCTCCACTTCTTCACGCCGTCCTCGCCCGTGACGAACTTCCCCGACGCCGCCTTCGAGTCGCTCGCCGCACTGTCCTTGTCATCGGACTGCGACTTGATCAGGAACGCGCCACCGGCGACGAGACCGGCGACGACGATCACGCTGGCGGTGATCGTGAGGACCCGGTTACGGCGCTCGCGGGACTGCTCCGCGCGCCGCATCTCCTCTATCCGCGCCTTGCGCGACGTGGACTCTGTCTTCTTGGCGGAACCCATGGGGTGGTCCTTCTGGGGGAAAGGGGCAGTGGAGTGGTCTGCTGATCGTAGTGGGGGAGGAGGGGTTCCAGGCGGGGAGCCCCGCGGATTGGCCAAATGGGCGGGGCTGCGGCAGATAATTTGAAGCAGGGATGCGCATTATCTACGCTGCCGGTATGCGGCTGCTGCGATCGACCGACCTGGCTCTGCGCGTCCTGATGCGGCTCGCTGTCGCGGAGGACGCCGCGACGCCGACGACGCGGGACGTGGCGGCGGCGATGGAGGTGCCGTACACGCACGCCGCGAAGGTCGTCGCCGAGCTCCAGCACCTCGGGCTGCTCTCCGCGCGGCGGGGGCGAGGGGGTGGGCTCGCGCTCACGGAGGCGGGGCGGGGGGCGTCGGTGGGGGCGGTTGTGCGGGCCTTCGAGGGCGAGGGGGATGTCGTCGACTGCGAGGGGGCGTCTCCGTGCCCGCTGCACACGGGGTGCCGCCTGCGGGTCGCCCTGCGGCGGGCCCAGGAGGCGTTCTATGCCTCCCTGGACCCCCTGACGATCAGAGACATGGTGGCTGCGCCGACGGGGCCGCTGCTGCTGGACATCACGATGAGGTGAGCGGCGGCGCTGCCGCTGCGGGTGGGGTTGTCGGTCGGCTGCGGCCCGGTGGGGGCCGTTCGCGCAGTTCCCCGCGCCCCTAGGGGGTGCCACCTGGCGTTTGTCGGTCGGCTGGGGGCCGGTGGGGGTCGGCCGCGCAGTTCCTCGCGCCCCTGGGGGGTGCCCCCTGGGGTTTGTCGGTCGGCTGCGGGCCGGTGGGAGTGGGCCGCGCCGTTCCCCGCGCCCCTTAGGGGCCTCGGGGCGCGGGTAGCCGTCCACGCCAGCCCCCCAAGGGGCGCGGGGAACTGCGCAATCGTTGAGGGCGCGAGGACCGACGCGACCAACCCCCACCGGACCCGCTTTCCAGGGGCGCGGGGAACGGCGCAATCTTTTGTCTTCAGGGGCGCGAGGAACTGCGCGGGCAACCCCCACCGGCCCGCAGCCACGGTCACGCGTCGGTAGTCGCCAGCCACAGGTCAGGCCCGAAGACCTCGTAGTGGATGTCGGCAGGAGAGACCCCCTTCGCAAGAAGCTGCCCACGCACCGCCCGCATGAACGGCAGCGGCCCACACAGATACGCCCGCGTGCCCGGCGCGATCACCACTCCGGAGAGGTCGACCAGCCCCGCACGGTCGACCGGATGCCCCGCCGAAGCCCCCCGCTCGTACCAGAAGCACGCCACCCCCTCGGCAAGCTTCGACACGTACCCCTCATGCTCCTCGCGCAAAGCGTGCTCCTCGGGGGACCGGTCCGCGTGCACCACGGTCACCGCCCCCCGATGCCCGCTCGCCACGAGCTGCTCCAGCATGGCGATTATCGGCGTCACACCGATCCCGGCGGACGCGAGCAGCACCGGTGCCCCCGAACCGGCTTCGAGGACCAGATCCCCGTACGGAGCGGACACTTCGAGCGTGCTCCCGACCCGTACGCGCGCGTGAAGGTGGTTGGAGACCTCCCCGTCGGGCGCGCCCCCGCCGTGCACCCGCTTCACTCCGATCCGCCGTACGGACGAGCCGGCCGCGCCGATGAGGCTGTACTGCCGGGTCTGGAGGGCCCCGTCCGGCAGCTCGACGCGTACGGAGACGTACTGGCCGGCCCGGAAGGCGGGCGCGGGGGAGCCGTCGGCCGGCCGGATCAGGAAGGTGGCCACGTCCGCGGTCTCCTCGACACGCTCGACGACCTCCCAGGCCCGCCGCCCACCCGTGCCGCCGTCGACGCCGTCCGCCTCGCTCGCCGCGTACAGCCGCTTCTCGATGGCGATGAGCGCGTTCGCCATCAGCCAGTACACCTCGGTCCAGGCGGCGGCGACCTGAGGGGTGATCGCCTCGCCGAGCACGTCGGCGATGGCGGCGAAGAGGTGCTGGTGGACGACCGGGTACTGCTCGGGCGCGATGCCCAGCGACGCGTGCTTGTGCGCGATGCGGTTCAGCATCGCGTCGGGCCGTACGTCCGGCCGCTCGACGAGCTGGGTGGCGAAGGCGGCGAACGCGCCCGCCAAGGCCTGGCGCTGGGTGCCGGAGGACTGGTTGCCGCGGTTGAAGAGGTCGCGCAGCAGTTCGGGGTGGGCGGCGAAGAGGCCTGCGTAGAAGCGGTCGCTGATCTCTCCCAGGGCCCCGCCGACGGCGGGAAGGGTGGCGCGGACGGTGGCGGCGGACTGCTCGGACAGCATCGGGGCTCCTCAAGCTCGACTGCCCGCACGGTATTAAAACTTGCATCTCAAATGCAAGTTATAGGCGGAGGGTTGGCGGGTGTCCTGGCGTGGGGGGGGAAGGTGACGGAGAGACGCCAGTGGTCGCCCATTTCATGTGCGCCGCTCAGCGGGCAAGATGGGCGTCAGTGCAGTACACCTGCCGTGTGCGAGGCGTTCGGGCGGAGGTCGGCCGGACGATCGGGGCCCGCAACGCGCATGAAATGCTGATGTGGTGTGATGCGCAGGTGCCCGACCGCCTCCCTGGGACGGGAGCAGGCGGCCTGACCAGCAAGATTGGGTGGAAGCGGAAGATGGACAAGCAGCAGGAGTTCGTGCTCCGTACGTTGGAAGAGCGCGACATCCGTTTCGTACGCCTGTGGTTCACGGACGTGCTGGGCTTCCTCAAATCGGTGGCCGTGGCCCCGGCGGAGCTGGAACAGGCCTTCGACGAGGGCATCGGTTTCGACGGATCGGCCATCGAGGGCTTCGCCCGCGTCTACGAGTCCGACATGATCGCCAAGCCGGACCCGTCGACCTTCCAGGTGCTGCCGTGGCGGGCCGAGGCCCCCGGCACCGCCCGGATGTTCTGCGACATCCTGATGCCGGACGGCTCGCCGTCCTTCGCGGACCCGCGGTACGTGCTGAAGCGGGCGCTGGCCAAGGCCTCCGACCAGGGCTTCACCTTCTACACGCACCCGGAGATCGAGTTCTTCCTGCTGAAGGACAAGCCGACGGACGGCTCGCGGCCGACCCCGGCCGACAACTCCGGCTACTTCGACCACACCCCGCACAACGTCGGCATGGACTTCCGCCGCCAGGCGATCACCATGCTGGAGTCGATGGGCATCTCGGTCGAGTTCTCGCACCACGAGGGCGCGCCGGGCCAGCAGGAGATCGACCTGCGGTACGCGGACGCGCTGTCCACGGCCGACAACATCATGACGTTCCGGCTGGTCATGAAGCAGGTGGCGCTGGAGCAGGGCGTGCAGGCGACGTTCATGCCGAAGCCGTTCAGTGAGCACCCGGGCTCGGGTATGCACACGCACCTCTCGCTCTTCGAGGGCGACCGCAACGCGTTCTACGAGTCGGGCTCCGAGTACCAGCTCTCCAAGGTCGGCCGCTCCTTCATCGCGGGCCTGCTGAAGCACTCGGCGGAGATCGCCGCGATCACCAACCAGTGGGTCAACTCGTACAAGCGCATCTGGGGCGGCTCCGAGCGCACCGCCGGCGCGGGCGGCGAAGCCCCCTCGTACATCTGCTGGGGCCACAACAACCGCTCGGCCCTGGTCCGCGTACCGATGTACAAGCCCGGCAAGACGGGCTCGGCGCGGGTGGAGGTCCGCTCGATCGACTCGGGCGCGAACCCCTACCTGACGTACGCGGTCCTGCTGACCGCCGGCCTCAAGGGCATCGAGGAGGGTTACGAGCTCCCGCCGGGCGCCGACGACGACGTATGGGCCCTCTCCGACGCGGAGCGCCGCGCGATGGGCATCGAGCCGCTGCCCCAGAACCTGGGCGAGTCCCTGTCCCTGATGGAACGCAGCGAACTGGTAGCCGAAACGCTCGGCGAGCACGTCTTCGACTTCTTCCTCCGCAACAAGCGCCAGGAGTGGGAGGAGTACCGCTCCGAGGTGACGGCCTTCGAGCTGCGGAAGAACCTGCCGGTGCTGTAGGGGCAGGTCAGAGCGGGTTTTCTCGCCGATCAGACGAGTGGGCCGACGGTCGCGTACCGTCGGCCCATCGCTGTCTCATGGCCTCTGGGCCGTCTGTGGGCCGTCCGGCGCCGGATCGACCCCCGCGTACAGGCTGTCGACGGCCATGCGAGCGCGCGCGTCGCTGTTCGGCATGAGGTGGGTGTAGACCCGGAGCGTGAACCCTGGGTCGTTGTGCCCGAGGTAGCGGCTCAGCGCCTTGACGTTCTCCCCTGCGTTCAGCAGAACCGACGCGTAGAAGTGCCTCAGGGCGTGCATGCCGTGCTCGCGGGCGGCTTGGTGACGCTTGCCCGCCTCCGGCTCCGGCAGCACGCCGGCCGTTACGAGAGCGGGCTTCCAAGCGCGGTCGTTGAAGTCGGTTCGGCGAACCGCGCCTGCACCGTCAAGGCGAGTGAACAACAACTGCCGTGTCACCGGGCGACCGTCCTGCCGGAGCCACGGCAGGGTGATCGAGACCGGCGGGAATGCCTTCATATGGCTCTTGAGGATGTCTGCCACGCGGTCGGACAGAGGAACGTCACGAAGCTTGTTGCGCTTCGGCGGACCGAACACGAGCCCCCCGGTCGTCACCTTGACCTGGTTCACGACGTGCAGCCACCCGGAGTCAAAGTCGATTTCGTCCACGGGTAGTCCGAAGATCTCCCCTTGCCGCAACCCGCATCCTGCCCCGAGGTCGACCGCCGCACGGAAGCGCTCCGGCAGAGCCTCCCGAACGCTGAAGACGCGTTCAGCCGTCCACGGCACCACACGGCCGGTTCCCGGCGCAGGAGGGCGCACAGACTGCGCGCGGCACGGATTCTTCAACAGGTGACCGTCATCGACGGCCGCATTAAGGATCGTCGACACGCTGTTGTAGATCACCCGTCGGTACGACGACGCGGGTATGGCCCGTTCCAACTCGCTCAGCCAGTCTCGGATGTGCTCGGGCTTGAAGGAGCCGAGGGGACGCGTTCCGATATACGGAATCGCGTGACCGCGGACCGCGGAAGTAACCGTCTCGCGGGTCGTCAGGTCGGTGGTCTGAGTACTGAGCCACTTCTCGGCGTACTGCCCGAATGTCGTTCGACTGGCGGCCGGGTCTACGTAGGTGCCGCTGCCCATATCGGCTTCCGTCTTGGTGAGCCACTTCTCGGCGAGCCGCTTCTGTCCGTCGCGGAAGCTCTTGGACTTCTCGGTTCCGTCGGGACCGATGTACCGGGCCCGGTAGCGCAGACCGCTTCCGTAGCGGTCGGTCTTGACGCGGACGGTCTTGCCAGCGGCGTTGGTCTCGGTTTTGAACCATCGGTCTTGGATGTGGCCTGCCATGCGGCGGCGGTCCTTTCAACATGCAGCAGGGAGAGCCGCCGGGTGGCGGCTCTCCCTGCTGTCTGCGGTGGTTGCGGGGTCAGGCGGCGTCTTGGTCCGCGGTCTTTCGCTGGGTCACGTAGGCGCCTACGTCGGCGGGGTCGTAGCGAAGGTGCTTGCCGATGCGGAATCCGGGCGGACCGGTGCGCTTTTTGTGCCACTGGTAGACGGTCTCTTTGGGCACCTTGAACATCACCGCGATGTCGTCGGGGGTGAGGTACTGGTCCGGAAGGTCGCCCCGGAGGATGGCGCGGGGGTCGGCGCGGACGGGGGCAGGTGTGCTCACTGCGTCCTCCACGAGGTGGAATCACATTGCTCTGAGTCGTGACTCATCGCGACTCAGAGCGGTTCGGCGGTTGTTTGAGCCGCGATGAGTCACGACTCGGGCAGATGTGGTTCGCGCTGGTTGAGCGTGATTCCGCTGTAGGTGGCCACCTGCTGCCCGTACGCGTCGCGGGGGCGGGTGCGGTTGAGCTGGGGGACCACGGAGAGAAGGTTGCGGCCGAACACCTGCTTAGTGCCGGGGCGCACGCCGTTGTCCTCGGCCCACTCGCGCCAGACCGTCCACAGCGCGTCCACGGGGACGCTGCATGTGGGGCCGGTCGCGCAGCATTCGCGGACGAACGCGCTGGTGGGTGAGGCGGTGTCCTGCATGGTGGTGACCGCTTCACGGCTGGACTTCGGTTCCGTGATCCGGCCCGTCCGCTGAAGCCGGGCGAGACCTTCCAACGCCCAGTTGAGAATGCCGGGCATCTCCGCGGTGAGCTTGTCCATGAGGGTGGGGTCCTCCTTGCCCAGCCACGACACGGTCATGTTGAGCAGCACGAACCGTTTGGCGATGACGCCGGAGGAATCGCCGAAGTGCGGCAGCTCGTTCGACAGGATCATCAGCCGGGTGGGCAGCTTGCCGGTCCACACGGCGCGGTACTTGCGGTCCACGTCGATGGTGTCTTCACCGGAGATCGTCAGGAGCCGTTCGACGACCTGGCTGTTGTTGCTGTTGCCGTCGAGCCGGGCGTCCGAGATCACGGCGAGCGGCTTGCCCACGAGGGTGGACAGACCGAAGTTCGTGCCGAGTCCGGCGAGGGTAGGGCCGGCGAGGTTCTCTTTGCCGACCAGGGCTTTCAGGACTCGGGCGATGGTGCCTTTGCCGGATCGGGTGGGGCCGACCACGAGGAGGATCTTCTGTTGGTCGGTGCGGCCGGACAGGACGTAGCCGAACCATTCCTGTACTGCATGAATGGCGTCGGGATCGTCGGGCCACAACTGCGCCAGGAAGCGTTCCCACGTCGGTGCGCCGGCGGTGGGGTCGTAGGTGAAGGGGACGGAGACAAGATTGAAGAATCCGGGACTGTGCGGCAGGAGCGCGCGGTCACGAATCCTCAGCAGACCGTTCTCACACGCCACGATCGGGCTTTCCTCCTGCTCACCGGCGCCCTGGTCGTCCAGCCATGCGGGAGCGTCCAGGTCGGTGGGCAGGAGCGTGATGGACCCGAGGGCATCGAGCAGGTTGCTGATCTTCTGCTTGGTCGGTGCCCAGTCGCGTTCCTCGGTCTCCCCGTCCTTGGCGGGCACCCGGTAGACGGCGTGCTCAAGACGCTCGTACATCGCGGCACGCACCTGCGCTTCGTCGAACTCGCGCCAGCAGGTGCCGTTCCAGCGCATCCACGACGCGCGCCAGCGCCGGCACACGAGTTGCCCGTCCTCGGTCTGCCAGTCGGGCAGCAGACAGCGGGCAACGGCCATGGGGTGGGACGGCGCGGGAAGTTCCTCGGTCTCGGTTTCGGGGCGATTCATCATGCGGTGTCCCTCCCTTCCTGGGGGGTGCGGAGCGGGCAGATGTCGCGGTGCTCGGTGTGCTCGGTGATCAGGGTCAGGACGCGTCGGTGCCCGAACGCCCGGCGCTCCCATCCGCACGCGCACCGTGAGGACGCGGTGGGGGTGGAGCCGTACGGGGCGCAGATGGTCAGCCACGCGACGGGGTACCGGCCGTCTCCCTGTTGAGGTTCAGGGCGAACAACAGTGGGGACGCCTTCGGCGACGCCCTTCGGTACGCCCACGGCCGCGGCGTCCACAGGCTGTGAGGCGTCCTGGGGGCGGGTTGGGGTGGTGGTGATGCTCTTCAGGAGGGGGCGGGGTGGGGTGCTCATGCCGCGTTCTCCCTGCGCTGCTGGTTGTGGCTGATGGACCAGTCGAGGGCGCTGCGCAGGGTGGAGCGGCACTCGGCAACGGTGAGTCCGGCCGCCTCCCCTGCCTCCTGAAGAGCCTGCTCTACCACGTGCCGGGGGAGGTCGCCCCATGCGACGAACCGTCCCAGGGCGCGAGCGGCCCGGAACAACGCGGCCTCCCGCCCTCCGAGTTGGGCCGCACGGACGTTGCGTGTCTCAGCAGTGAGTGCTACGTCCGCGTATCGGCTGGATTGCCCCGCTACGGCGATTGAGGGCGCCTGAGGCGTCCTGGGGGCCGGTTGCAGGATGCTTTGCAGCCACGAGGGCAGAGGGACCGCCACAGGGCCGCTCAGCGCTTCGTACGCTCCGGCGGGGGTGATGCTGCCCGCGGCGACGACGTAGCCGCCCCATGCGCGGGTGTCGACCGATGCGGCGATGGTGCCCGCTGTGCTGCCGATCCGGATGCCGGGCGGGGCGGTGAAGTACAGGTGCGTTCCCCCGCTGGGGGTCCGGGTGCGGCAGGTGTCGGGGACGGGGTGGCCGGCGCGCTCGCAGAGCGCTCCAAAGGTTGCCGCGCCGTCAGGCGCGTCCGCACTGCCCTTGTGCTCGGGCGTGTCCAGGTCGATGACGGCCAGCCCGGACGGGCCGGTGGCGATGCCGACGTTGAACGGGGCCCGCGACCATGCGGCGCGGATGCGCTCCGGGTCAATGGTCGCGCGCTGCTCCCACTTGCGGTGCCCGCTCGCACATTCGCCGCTGCGGGTGCAGGCACGCTCCCCGTGCAGGGCAGGCGGCTTCCCGCCGGGACGCAGGGGGAAGACGTACCAGCCACGTTCAGCGGCGGTCAGGGCCGCATTCAGGAGGTGCGTGCTCATGCCGCCACCTCCCACGCGGGGGTGAGGGTGTGCAGGGCGGTGCGGCCGATGTGTTCGGCGTAGGCGGGCGGGATGCATTCGCGGATGCCGTCGCGGTTCATCCACGGCACGCCCATGACGCGTCGGGCGAGGTCGACGCCGGAGAAGTTGCCGACGAATTGCCCGTAGTGGCCGGGCGGGACGGGGCGGCCCATCTTCGCCTGAGGCACCGTGTGCGGGTGGTGGCCGGGCTGTTCGAGGGTGAAGCCGCCGCCGGGCTCGAAGTAGCGGTGCCGGTAGGTCTCTACACCGAACATCGGGCCGCACAGCATCACGGGCTCACGGAGCTTGGGCAGTGCTCCCCGTACGTTCTCGATCACCCACGGCCGCCCGGTCGTTTCGAGCGCGGCGCGGGTGGGGCCGATCAGGTCGGGATGCTCGTTGCCCTGGAGCCGCTGGCAGTCGCTGTCGAACTGGCAAGGCGGTGAGGCGTGGATGAAGTCGAACGCGGCGCCGTGTTCGAGGACGAACGCGATGGCGTCCGCCTGGACGAACCGGTGCGGGTAGCGGGGCTGCGGGTCCTTGTCGACGCCGGTCACGTCGAAACCGGCGTCGGCGTAGCCCTTGGCCGCGCCTCCCTGGCAGCAGAACAGATCCAGCAGCCGCGGCCGTGGGCCGGGGACTCGCCGGAGGAGGGTGGGTTGGGTCATGCTGGGGGTCTCCTGTTTCTGTCGAAGGGACGGAGAACCGGGGCGGTCGCGGTCTTTGGCGAGAGGCGACCGCCCCAGCCACGTCTAGCCGTGGAAGTGGTTGCGCTTGATCACGGCCTTGCGGATGTGGAAGGTGTTGCCGCCGCTGTGGCCGCTCGCGCTGAACACCTGCACCGCCACCCAACCGCCGAAGATCACGGCGGCGAGGATGACGAGTTGGGTGATCAGGGCGGTCAGTGCGGTGATGAACGCGGTCAGCAGGAAGAGACCGCCGCACACCGCGCCGAACCCGATGCCTCCGAGCGCGATGTTCACCGCGGTGCGCGAGACGGCCGGCTTGACCGCGAGGGGTTCGGGCTTGGCGGGCTCGATGGAGTAGCCGGTGACGACACGGCCGTCCGGCAGGACGACGCTCGCCACCGCCGGGATACCCGGCTGCACCGGTACGAGCGGCGCGGCGTGCGCCACCGGGGCGAGGGGCATCGGGTGGTGGACTTCCACGGCCGCCGCGTCACGCACAGCCGGACGGTGCCGCTTGTAGGGCGTGGTGGGGTCGTTCATGATGGGGCCTCCTGTCAGCCGAGGTCGTTGAGGCTGTCGGCGCACGCCTGCACGACGTGGTGGATGGGCTCGTAGGCGCCGGTTCCGGCGGCGAAGAACCCGAAGAGGAACAGGACGATGGCCGCGCCCCCGCCGGCGGACTTGGTCTTGACGGCGAGGGCTGAGGCGGCGCCGAACAGCAGCACGGCGGAAATGTTGAGGATCATCGGGTGCCTTCCGGGTGCGGGGTGTCGGTGCCGGAGCGGTAGATGCGGGCCCACCGGTTGTAGAGCCAGCGGCCGACGCGGATGCGCTTGCCGGTGGCGTGGCAGCGGCGGCAGTCCTTGCCGCGCTTGGGGCGGCCCTTGCGGTCGGTCTTGATCGCGTGGCCCATGCCGCGGCACTTGCGGCAGTTGCCGAACGGCGAGGACGCACACACGCCGACGTAACAGAACGTCACACCGAGGATCAGAGTGATAGCGAGCAGGGCAGGGGTCATCACGAGCCCTTCCAGGCGGGTTTTTGGGGTTTCCGCAGGTGGGCCGCTAGCGTCTAGCGGCCTGATCAGACATGGTGCGGGCCGCTAGCGGAGCCTCTAGCGCTAGAGGGGTGACCCTCTAGCGCTAGAGGCTCTGGGCGGTCAGCTCGCGTCCCGCTTTCCGTCACGCTCCGCAATCGCGGCGGTGAGGTGGGCGCGGGTGAAGCCGGTGCGGTTGACGGTCTTGCCCTTGATGCGGCGGCCCACCTGCCCCGTGCTGATGCCATACGGCTTGAGCACGGTCGTCAGGTGCGCGGCCCGCTCGGCAGGCTCCAGTTCGGCCCACGGGCCGTAGACCTCCGGGCGCAGTTCGGCCAGCCGGTCCACCGTGACGTCGTTCCACGGCCGGGCTTCCTTCTCCGGGATGACGGCGAGGATGTCGGCGAGCAGGTCATAGGAAGGGCCGGTGACCTCCTCGGGGGCCTCCCCGAGCGCGTGACCGGACAGCAGTCCGGCCTTCTCGCGTGCCTTGCGGGCGCGGGCGGCGATGAGGTCGGCGCCGGGCCCGTCGACGTAGACGGAGCCGACGATCCTCGCGTCGGAGCCTTCACCGATGAAGTAGTGAATGCCCTTGTCGCCCCACGCGAACATCGTCGCGCGCACCCCGCGCTTGTACGCGGAGGTGCCCAGCACCATGTCGTTCTCGGTCTGGCCCATCACCTTCAGGCACCACCGCGCCGACGCGTTCGCACTGATACCCGTCGGCAGCGACTTCGCGTCCGGGCGCTGCGTGGCAGCCAGGAACACGATGCCGGTGGCGGGACCGCGCTTGACCAGGTCGGTCGCGATCTCCTCGAACTCCTTGCCGTGCTCCCCGTGCTCGAACAAGACCTGGCATTCGTCCACCGCGATCACGATCGGGTGCAGACCGAGCGAGCGCTTGTCGGCGAGTGCGCTGGTCACCTTGTTCTCCGGGCAGATGTCCCGCGGCAGGGAGCGGATCACCTTGGTACGGCGGCGCAGTTCCTCGCGCAGGGCCCGCCAGTCGGCGAGCGCGTAGGCGATGGCTTCGTCGTCGTCACCGGCCGCGTGCCGGTGGGAGACGGCGTTGCCGACCGGGTCAAGGTCGCCGGTGCCCTTCATGTCGTAGGTGTGCAGCTCCGCCCGCGGGTCCAATGCGGCGATGAGCATGAGCAGCCTGAGCAGGAAGGTTTTGCCCATGCGCGGGATGGCGCCGATGACGCCCGCGATGTACATGAGGGTGATTTCGACCCAGCGTCCGCGCTGGTCGGTGCCGTAGGCGACCGGCTTGAACAGGTCGACCGTGCCCGTCTTGGCCAGCGGCCACGCGGGCTTCTTGGACTTGTTCAGGTCCTGGTCTCCCACCCACAGCACGAGGTGCCCGGTGTGCTCATCCGGGACCGCCTCCGGCCACACGCAGCCGAGAGGGCGGCGCAGACCGGAGGCGAGCCGGTCGCGCCGCTCGATGACGTCGGTCACGGTGACGCCGTAGGGGAGGTTGCCCTCCGCGCGCCATCCGGGCCCGTCGCGGGTGATGGGGGCGGTGAACTCGAACCCGTCGCGCCCCTTGGCCTGTGCCTGGTTGATCGCGGGGATGCCGAGGGCCCCGAGTGCGCGCAGCACGATGTCACTGGTGAGCTTGACCGCCTTGGGCAGCTCTACCGCCCGGTGGATGACCGGGGCGTCGGCCTTGCGGCCGGCGAATCCGAGCGCCATCGTGACAGCGCCGACGGAGACGACCTGAAGCCAGTCGGGGGCCAGGACGTAGAGGGCGAGTGCGGAGCCCAGGCCGATGAACATCGCCAGCACCGTGACCAGGGTCCGCAGTCGGACCCGTCCGTCGCGCTGCCGGGAGAGCTTCAGGTACTCGGCTGCGTCCTCGCGCCGCACCGCGGCCAGGCGGACCGGTTCGCCCTCGCGGTCGGCCACCCACCGCAGAGTGCCACCGATGAACCGCGCGGCACCGGTCGGCGCCTGGAAGGCAAGACGGGCGGCGTAGACCGGGGAGCGCAGCGCGTGGTAGCCGAGCGAGTGGGCGTAGTGGCGGGCCACCCACGCGGTCGCGGTCTTCAGCTCCGCGAGCGACTTGAGCCAGATGGGGACGACCGGGCGCCGCTGCGCGGCGAGCAGCCGACCGAGGTAGCCCGGACCGGCCGCCTTCGCACTCGGCTGGTCGACCATCCGGCGGGCGGTCGGGTCGCCCGACTCGGCACCCGACCGGTCCGGCAGCGAGTCGGCCGTCGGGTCGGCGTCGGGTCGGGTGCTCGGGTCGGTCGACTCGCTGCGGGCGGATCGTGCCTTGGCGAGGTCGACCACCTCGCCCCCGGAGTCGGCCGACCGGTCGGCGGTCATCTCGGCTTCGAGTCGGTTGAACAGTTCGTTGTCGTCGGGCTGGTTCACTGGTGTTCCTTCCACTTTCGGGTGTGAGGGAGAGCGGGCCCGGTCGTCGCTGTAGGAGGTGGGCGGCCGGGCCCGCGCGGTGCGGGTTTGTGCGTGCCCCGGGCCGGATTCGATCCGGCGCCCTCGCGGCATGACTGCCGGGGCTTTTGCCTGTTCAGGCGGCGCGCTGTTCTTCGAGGGCGATGCACAGTCCGCAGATGCCGTACGAGGTGGGGATGCAGTAGCCGACATCGATCCGGCAGCGCGGGCAGGTGCGCCGGGCGAGCATCGCCAGCGCGAGCGCGCCCCACTTGCGCGAGGTCATCGGCCGCACCGGCTTGGCCAGGTCGACGCGGTAGAGGTAGGCGACGCGCACCCCGCCGGCTCGCCGGTTGCCGCGCATCACCTGTGCCGCGATCGGCTGTCCGCCGGGCCGTAAGCCCTGCGCCCGTAGTTGGCGACGGGTCGCCAGACCGTCCGGCGCCATGCGCCATGGGTAGGTGGGTACCCCGTAGCGTGCGCCGGTCGGGTCGTAGCACTTGCCCCAGGCCGCGGACATCAGGCGGCCTCAGCCGTCGGCGTCTCGCCCTCCGGGTTCACGGCGTGCAGCGGGCGGCCGTCGGCGCGCTCGCTCTTGAGCGCGTCCCGCAGCTTGCGGGCGTTGGCAGCCGAGCAGTGCAGCGCGGTGCGGACGGCTTCGCCGTTCAGCTCCGCATCCGTCCACGACGCGGTGAGCGTGCGAGCCTCGCTCAGCAGCTCCTCGAAGGTGCGCTGCGGGGTGCCCTTCGCCTTCGCCCTGGTCTGCCGGGGCGGGCGCTGCTTGGGCGCGGTCGGCGGTGCCGGCCGCTTCCCCGCCGGGGGCGGCTCGGCAATGTCCTGCTCGCTGCCGGGGGTCACGGCGCCCATGCGGAGCAACACACGCTCGCGCCGCGGGGTCTTGGTCCGCCACTTGCGGCCGTAGGTCTCGCGCAGGTCCGCGCGGGCCAACTGCCGCTCCTTCTCCCGCGCCAGGGCCTCGCTGTAGGAGGTGATCTCCCACAAGGTCATGCGGCGCCACAGCGCGAACGTGGACGGGAAGGCGAGCAGCCACCGAGAGAACCGGATCTTTTCCATGCGGCGGCCGGTGGCGGCGCCGATCCGTACGGCGTAGATGTGCGCGCCGATCTCGGAGAACACCACCCACAGCAGCGGCATCGTGCCGTGCGCGACCTTCGCCCACATGCCCTGTCCGGCGGCGATGTTCAGCCCGCACGTGATCAGGGTGAGCACCCAGGGCACGAACCGCACCCATGCGAGCGCCATGTCCATCCGGATAAGGAGCAGGTTGGCGACGGTGAACACGGGGATGGCCACGTCGATGCCGACCGGCAGCATCCACGGCGAGGTGAACCCCCACCGCGCCGCCGCCTCGGACACGGCGGCGAAGGAGGAGATCAGACCGAGCGCGCCGACGCCGGCCGCGGCGAGAGCGCCGATACCGGCGAGCCCCAACTCAGGGCGGGTCAGTGGCGGCACCCCGGACGCGGGTGTCTTGGGGGCGGGGACCGTGGCGCTCATGCCGCTACCCCCTTGCGTGCCGCGCGGCGGCGCCGGACGGGGCGAGCCAGCGGGGTGACGTCGAACAGATCCGGGTTGTCCTCGATGACCTGCGCCGCGATGCGGATCAGGTCGTCGGGCATGTCCGGCTGGTCGGCGAGGATGTCGCGTGCCGCGTCCTCGCGGGCCGCGCGCTCTTCGTCGCTCTCGCCCTCGACCCCGAGCCACAGCTCAACCGGGGTCCCGAGCGCCAGTTCCGCGAAGTCCTCAGAGGAAACGGCCTGTTGGCGGCCGATGTACGTACGCATGCGAGAAGTCCTGACGTCGAAGGGATGCCGGGGCGGTCGCGGTCTTTGGCGAGAGGCGACCGCCCCGGAGAGAGAAAGAGGTGCGAGGCGGGGCTAGCTGATCTGGACGGAGCCGCTGGTCACCCGGCGGCGGACGTCCAGGTGCGAGGCGCCCGTGATGCGTGCGCATCCCGAGGTGGCGTTCACGGCGAGACGCCCGGTGGCCTGCGAGGTCGCGGCCATGCGGACGTTGCCGGAGGTGAGGTTCACACGGGCGAGGTGGCCGCTGTAGGCGCCGACGGTGACGTTGCCGGAGGTGAGATTGATGTCCAGCGGGCCGCTCACCTCGCCGACGATGACGCTGCCGCTGGTGACCGTGGCTTCCAGGTCACCGACGCGCTCGGCAGTCAGCGTGCCGGAGGTGCCGTCGTACTCCAGCCGCGCCAGTGCGCCCGTGACGACGGTGGTCGCGGCGTGTGTGCTGATCGCGGCCACCGACCGCGCGGGCAGGTGGACGATCGCGGTGATCGGCGTCACCGCGTCGCCGGTCGGGCCGGTGGCGGTGACCTCGCGGCCGTTGACGAAGACCTTGCTGCCACCGTGACCGGTGACGTGCACGTTGCCGTTGATGATCTGCACACCGTTGCCGCCGGAGAACGTCATGGTGCTGTTGCCCATGCGGATCGTGGTGTTGCCGCTCATGCCGCCGGCCACGTCCGGAACGCGAACCGCGAGGTTCTGCCCCCGGAGACTGACGGCGGTGTCGCGGATCGCGTCGGCCGACGGACCGGAAGTGGCGTCGGTCTTCAGCACCATGTGCGCCTGCTTCAGCTCCGGGTCGACAACGACGCGGATACTGCCCGCGTTCATGGTCAGATCCAGGGCGATCGGGCCGAAGACGTCTACAGGAATCATGCGTTCGGTCACGGTGAACTCCAGGAAGTCGAAGAGACGTGAGAAGCACCGGGACGGCCGCGGTCTATGGCGAGAGGCGGCCGTCCGGCTCCCCCTCACCGCACCTGCGAGAGATGCGGATCAGGCAGCCGGCCTTCGCACCAAGTGCGAAGGCGAGGTGAGGCGGTGCGGATGTCTCCTTCGGGAACACGGGCTCCCGGCGAAGGCGTACGGAGACGTGACCTTTCGGTCTGTAAGCCCTCCGGACTGCCAAGGGGTCCGGGTCCCTCGCCCCCGCCGAAACGGGGCCTCATGACCCCTTCCGGGGCCCTTTGGTGCTGCGGTCTTGCAGGTCAAGCACTTACGAACACAGCCGGTCGAAGCCCTATCGGGCTCGGCGTGCTGTGACTTCAGATTGACCTAGGTCAATCTGACTGTCAAGAGGGTGCGGAGAAGGATCAGAGATTGACCTAGGTCCGGCTACTCTCGAAGCCATGGACCAGAGCCCCGAAGCGCCCAAGCAGACGCCCACGGCCAAGGAGATTGCGGGGGAGTTCCGTGACAAGATCACGGGCCCCGATCGCGAGTACGAGCCGGGGGACCAGCTCCCAGCCGCTCGCAAGCTCGCCAAGGAACTTGGCGTGCAGCTCATGACTGTTCAGAGCGCGTTTGGCCAGCTCCGTGATGAGGGACTGGTTCTCACTCAGCAGGGCCGCGGAACGTTCGTCCGCGATCCTTCTGTACCCCTCGGCACCGAGCCGGGCAGTAGCCCCGCATTCAGTGCTTTGGCGGCTGAGCTCAGCACGATTCATGACGCTCTCCACTCGCTCGGGGAACGTCTGGATCGGCTTGAGCGGCTCGTGGGCAGCGAGACTCCACCATCGCCGTGAGTTCATTCGCGCGCCTCAGCAGTCGTTCGACCTTGACGCGCGCCTCGCTCAAACTCGCTTTGATCAAAGCGAGTTCAGCAGGAGTCATGCCTTCCAGCTCGCCGCTTCGCTCATTGATCCCTGACATGCCAATGAGCATGTGGCCAGGAACGGCAGAGGACCCGGACAGACTGTCCGGGTCCTCTTTCCATGCAGATCAGGCGAGTTGACGGCTCGTCACCGAGTAACCTCATCGACCGTGTCGAGCACGGCCGACCATGGGAGCGTGCGCCCCGCCGGCGCTTCCCGCGGCTCGTACAGCGGCCACACGTCCGAGCCTTGGATAACGTGCACACTCCCGGCTCGAAGGGCGTCGATGTGACGCTGCCACGCAGGGTGGCGAGCGTGCGCCGCGTTCACCCGTGGAAAGACGACGACGGGCAAACCAAGAGTGCCGATGGCTTCACCCACCTGCGTCAATGCCTGGTTGTCCATCAGGCCCGTCGCCAGCTTGGCAACCATATTGGCGGATGCAGGGGCGACTACGTAGCAGTCAACCGGCGGGTGCGGTCGGGCCTCGCCGGGCAACCGCGGCTCATCTCGAACGGGAAGGCCGGTCAGCTTCTCCAGCCGCTCGACCTCGCCGCTCAGCCGTAGCCACTGCCCCGCGGTCGGTGTCAGCGTGACAGCCACCCGCCACCCACGATCCATCGCGGGCTCGACCAGGCCGGTGCGCAGTGCCTCCACGCCTCCGGCCGCCGAACCGACGACTCCCAGCACCCCGCGCTTGCCTGCGCTCACTGCACCGCCCTGCACCGTTGAGCCATCACGAACACCTCGGACGAACGCGAGCCGCCCGTTACCGGAGACTGCTTGACCAAGTCCCGCAGCGTCTCACGCACCCTGGGATTGTTGCGTACGAGCTGCGGTGCTGAGCACTCAGCGGTTCGGAGCTCCACGAATGCGTCGTCGCCTTGCCCGCTGAGCGACAGGGCACGCGCGAAATCGATTCGGTGCGACACGCTTCGCTCCTGCGGCATGTGGTCGACGTTGATCCGGCCGTGTTCCACCACGTACGACACGTTGTCGAGATCCAGCTCAACGGACAGCCGGTGAAGCAGTACGTTCGTAGGCCCAAAGCCGGTCTGCCAATAGTTCTCATCCGACCCGAGGTCATCCGCGAGTTCCTCTGCGCGGTCCAACAGGCTCGTTGCGGTCGGCCGGTCCTGATGACGTGCCGCAGCCACGGCGGCACGCAGGTGGATCATCCCCAGCAGACTCAGCGCCGCAGGGTCGCTGTCGGCTACCCGAGACGAAAGCCACGCGGCGGCCGTGTTGCCCAGTTCTAGCGCGTCGTCGTACCGACCATTTGCCAGGAGGGCATGTGTGCCGGAACGAGCGGCCGATGCCAGTACGAGCGGGTCGTCCGACTCGTCCGCAGCGCGCATCGCGCGCTCGGCAGCGAGCCATGAGATGTCCGATTCACCGATCTTCGCGAGCGTCGTCGCGGCGAGGTGGTGAGTACGAGCCGAGACGGCCCAGCAGTCGCTACGGTCCTCGCCACGTCGCGCCGCTCGCTCCTCCAATTCCTGTGCAGTCTGAAGGAGCGCGGGTAGCGCCGCGATGACGCTGCCGAGCCGCCCACCCTGGTAGTCGTTCCACGCGTGCTCCACACGTACGGCTGTAGGTACAGGCGTAGGAAGCTGCACTTCAGCCTCAGGGCCGAAGAGCAGACGAGACAGCCGGCGCGGGCTCATGAGCGCGTCGCGCACCGCCGGAACATCGTCCTGCTGCTTCTCGTCCTCCATGAGCACGGTCTGACCGAGCAGGTCACCGAGGGGCACGCGCATAATGCGCGACAGCTCCCCAAGCATGTCGATGCGGGGAGGCTTCCGGCGCCCCGTCTCGATCTTCGCCAACCAGTCCGTGCTACGCCCGACCAGACCGGCGAGCACCTCTTGCGTGTAACCGCGGCGCTTCCGGTAGAACGCGATGCGCTCGCCGATACTGAGATGATCTCCAAGACCACGCATTGCGTGCTGCCTCCTGCGAGTTGAAGGGGCTTGTCTCACGGTACAGAGCCGATGGAACGGTAGGTAGTTGGCCTTGCTTGTTGCTGGGTGAGCACAATAATGAGCGCCTCATGTTGAAGGGACCCGGACAAAGTGTCCGGGTCCCTTCAACATGAGGCATCGGTATACGTGAGCGTGAGTAGTCAGCGGAGTGGTGGAGCAGCACAGATTAAGCACTTATGATGCTAGGATCCTCGAATTCAGATCTGTATCGAGGCGTCATTAACTATCTGCGCGGTCTGACGCTGATTTTACCTGTAATGGTGGCTGCGGGCTCAGAGCTGAGGATCTTCCAGGCTATATTGAAGCCGCCAACGACTTCTTCACTCGCATCATAAACAAATATGCCGTCATCCAGTGGTAGTGACTGTCCCTGCCAAATTTTGGCCACTTCGATCGTTGCCGACATGCGATCATCGCTAACCTCCCAACCCCAGAAATCCCTTACGTCGGGGAGGGCTGATGTGCCCTTACGGGCGTGCACGAGCATCGAAGGAATCGAAGGCTTAGGATCCTTTGGAGGTGCAGGTGCTTTCGGTAGGTCGAAATCCCTATCCCGGGCAAACCGTAGCGGTGCATCGGAATCCTCAAGAGTTAGCACTACCTGGATTTTATTGATCGGTATCTCTTCGGAGTTCGAGATAGCCAAAAGGAGTTGTGCGGCATTTCGGGATATGTTACGCAGGAAGGCGCATTGGGCGGCCCATTTTTTCATTTTGTTGAGCCAGATGTCTCTTGCTGAGTTGTACTCGGCCGCGTCCTGTCTGCTGTAGTTAAAGGCGAAATTTGCTGCGGGCCCATAGGGGACTTGGAGGGGTTCAACCGAGTCGGCGGCCCGTTTAAGTGCTGCCGTGGCATCGAATTCAGAAATGGACCGCTCGGGCGGGTCTACGAAGTTCAGTCCGCTGGTTGAACGCAAGACAAGTTTAGTGGCGGGTTTCGCATGATCTCCGCTAGATGTGTCGACAATTTTAAGAGAGTCTGGGATTGTCAGCGCGCGAAGTCGCCTGGCGGAAGCCCTAAGCCGCAGAGACGTATCGTCGCTCACGATCGCGATGTTTCGCTGATCGAGTATTTGTGTCAGGTACTGAGCTTCGGCCAAGATTTCATCGTCAGCATTTCTAGCGGAACTTACGCGCTCCCTGTCGATCACCTCAATTGTGACTCCGTCGGAGACTTTGGAGGGTCTGCCCGCAGAAGCTCCGAGGATCGCATTAAGCTCCGACAAAACCTTATGGGCACGCTTGCTGAGACTCGATTTGGAAGAATTTTTCTTATCGTCCAACTCTGTCAATACGGTCAGCGGAACAACAAGTCTTACAGGATTGCATGAGAGTGTTTCCGCCCAATCTACCTCGGTGAAAAGTCGGAACTGTAGAAATATGTTGCTGTCTAGGAGGAAGATATCTCCATCAGGTTCCTCTAGCTGCTTGATCTGATCTTCAAGTTGTTGTGCGGATCGTCCCATCCATCGCGTCTGAGATTTGACCTCGGCCTCAATCAAGGATGCCGTGTGTAGCTGGCTTGATGGTGCGTCTACGATCCGCCAGTGTCTATTAGAAAGAACCCGTTCGCCGATGCTTTCGTCGTCAGTAATCTCAGCCAGTGACTCTTCGGCGTCGGTCGCCCAAGTCAAGTACCATTCGCGGAGACTAGAGGGGGTCCCTGACTCAGGGGTTGCCGCGAGAGATTCTGCTTTTCTGGCGAGGTCACGCAGGACTTCTGCCGCGTGCCTTGCTGTGATCCCTTTGAGCAGTTCCATTGCGTCCCCTCATTCGCTAGGGGTCATGATCTCACATCCGTGTCCTAAGTGACCTACTTCGAGCTGCCTTGACCTTGATCAACCTGATAGGTGAAGGGCTTGATCAAGTTTTCTCATGGCGGCAGCGGATCGCAGGGGGCACTGGGCCGTCTGTGGGCCGTCGAAGGGCGGCCCGTAGCAACCAACAACGACCAATGACGACCGCCCGGCCGCAGGTCAGCGCTACGCCGACATCGATCGCGTGACGTCGCTCCGAGGTAACATCACTTCCTCCGCAACAAGCGCCAGGAGTGGGAGGAGTACCGCTCCGAGGTGACGGCGTTCGAACTCCGGAAGAACCTGCCGGTGCTGTAGGGGCGGGCGCACCCGCTGTCTGAAGAACGGGGGGCACCCGGGCGGATAGCCCGGGTGCCCCCCGTTCTGATCGTTCTGACGAGTCTGCGCAAAGAGCGCGTACGTGTACTCGGCGCTGCGCCGTACCTCAGCTACCGGATAGGTCGCTGCATTCCTCGACTGGCTTCGTCTCGGCGCTCGTGGCATCCGAAGGTCCGGACTTTCGAAGCTCACCGGATGACGTATCGAGTGCTGTGATGCTGAACTCGTGCGTCGTGCCAGGCTCCAGTTCGCCCACGGTATGTGAGGCGACCTCAGATTTTGCAATGGACGAGCCGTCCTGGAAGATCTCGTAGCTGGTTGCGCCATCAACGGCGTCCCAAGCCAAGTCCACCGAATTGCAGGATGCGTTGCTGATTTTTGGGCTGCCCGGCTTTGTTAGTGCATCCTTTTGGTTTTCGTTTCCATTTTCTCCATTCTCGGAGTTGTCGTTGCCGTTGTTCGAGTTGTTGCTGTTGTCGTTCGAGTTGTTGTTGCTGTTGTTGTTCGAGCTCTCGTTCTTGTTGACGTTCACGTTCTCGTTGCTGTTTTCACCCCTGACGATCTGGGTGAGTCCATTTCCCTTTCCTCCGGGTAGTGCTCCCGCGTAGGCGGCTGCGAAGATCGCGCCTGCGGCAGTGATGAATGCCGCGATGATCGTCGCAAGCGCCATTGATCGGGTCCTGTTCGAACCCGGTCGACGATTGAATTGATCGTCGGGTGGCCAGTAGCCACCACTCCGTGTGCTCACTTGATCCCCCGTTTTTTCGAGATGGAGATGCGAGCATAAGTGCAGCGTTCGGGAGATCGCCATATTAGGTAGATGGTGCAATTACAAAGAATTTCTGTGCGATTTACGGCGAACGGTGAATTGCAGATCCCCTACCCTCTCGCCGTGGTGGGTCGAGTCGCGTGAGTCGGGTTTTGCCTCAGATGCGACCCTGTCTTGCGTATTAGTGCTGAACTGGACGGAGTTCGGCATGATGCCTAGATTTTATATTCTGTTACGGAGTTGGAGCAGAGGTCGCACTCATCTGTGATGCATCGATATCTCGGTGCGATGCGGCGATTATCAAAACCAGTCTGCTCTCAGACCCCGACCGGGTGATTCTTCCGTCGGCAGGACCATCGACTTTGCCGCGGTCGAGCCGGTCGCCGACGCGTGGGCCGTCGACCGCGGGTCAAGCGGGCCCGCCGCCAGGCGAATTGAGCGATCGATCGACCCGTACGCGGGCTCAGCGTACGGACTCACCGTGTGGACAGTATGCGTAACCCTCCGTGACCATGAGTGGGTTGGCGGTGTTGGCGGGGTGGACGGGTCGGTGGGTGCGGGTGAACGGAGGGCCTGGCATGACGGACGGTACGGGTGGGGTGGGTGTCCCCCTTGGCTGTGGTGGCGGCGAACCGGAGGTGTCCGACAGCCTCAAGACGTTCGGCGAGGTGGTCAAGGCCTTCCGGAAACGGGCCCGCCTCACGCAGGAGGAGTTCGCGCCCAGAGTGCGGTACTCGGCGCCGACCGTGGCCTCCATCGAGCAGGGCCGCCGGTTTCCGCCGCCGGACTTCGTCGAACGGGCGGAGGAAGTGCTCGACGCGTTCGGGGCGTTGCGGGGGGCCGCACGGCATCTGTCGCGGCAACCGGGGCTGGCCAGTTGGTTCCGCCAGTGGGCCCGCCTGGAGGAGACGGCGGTGAGTCTCTACACGTACGAATGCCGCCTGATCCCCGGGCTGTTGCAGACCGAGGCGTATGCGCGCACGCTGTTCGTGAACCAGCTGCCTCCGTTGGGCGACGACCAGATCGAGGCCCAGTGGGCGGCACGGTCGGAACGCCAACGGCTGCTGCGGGAGCGGCCGAACACGGCGTTCAGCTTCATCCTGGAGGAGCATTTGTTCCTCCGGAGGACGGGCGGGGTGGAGGTGACGCGCGGCTTGATCGAGCACGTGGCTGAACTTGCCGAGTTGCGGAACGTTGAGATTCAGGTGATGCCGCAGGTGCAGGAGAGCCATGCTGGCCTCCACGGCCCATGCAACTGCTGGAGACCCCTGGGAATCGGTGGCTCGGTTACTGCGAGGGGCAGGAGACCGGGCAGTTCATCTCGGATCCCAAGGTGGTCAGTACACTCCACATGCGCTATGCCAGGATGCGCTCGCAGGCCTTCTCATTGAGCGACTCTCAGGCCATATTGCAGCGGATGCGAGGAGCGGTATGAGTGTCACAGAGCTGAACTGGTTCAAGAGCAGCTACAGCAGTAGCGGATCAGGCGACTGTGTCGAGGTCGCCCTGTCCTGGCACAAGTCCAGCTACAGCAGCGGTGGTGACGGCGACTGCGTCGAGATGGCCGTCTGCCCGGATCTCATCCACGTGCGTGACTCCAAGGTGCAGGCAGGTCCCCAGCTTGCCGTCACCCCCAGCGCCTGGACCAGCTTCCTGGCGTACGCGGCCGGCGGCTGACGCCGGCCGGTCCAGGCGCCCGGGACGGTGGGCTACTGCTGTTCCGCCTGGTCCGTCAGGAGTTTGTGCAGCGGCTTCGTCGCCCGTTCGCGGTACTCCTGGATCGCCCAGCCGTTGCCGTCCGGGTCGGTGAAGTGCATGAACGTGCCGCCGTCCTGGGGCGCGTACGCGACGGGCTCGCTGAGTTCCAGGCCCCGCGCGGTCAGCTCCTCGTACGCGGCTTTCGCGTCCGCGACGACCAGCTGCATGCCGTGGTACGTGCCCGGCTGCGGCGTGCCCGACGGGATCGGCACGCCCTTGGAGAGCGCGATCGAACAGCCGGAACCGGGAGGCGTCAGCTGGACCACCCGCGCGCCCGGCATCACCTCCGTGTCGAGGTCGACGTGGAAGCCCACCTTGTGCTCGTAGAAGGCCTTCGCCCGGTCGATGTCGGTGACCGGCAGCATGATCACTTCAAGGGCCATGTCCATGGAACGACTCCTTTGTCGTGTCTCGCATGTCGTGTGTCGCGGAGCCGGAGCCTTCGCGGCGTATCCGCTCGGTGCCCCAGACGCCCAGCGGGCCGAGCGCCCGGTTGAGCGTGCGGCCGTGCTCCGTCAGGGAGTACTCCACCCGCGGTGGCACCTCGGCATGGATCTCCCGGTGTACGAGATCGTCCTCCTCCAGCTCGCGCAGGTGCTGCGTGAGCATCTTCTCGCTCACCCCGGGCAGACCGCGACGGAGTTCCGCGAAGCGGCGTACACCATGGGTTTCGAGCTCCCAGAGGATCAGCCCCTTCCACTTGCCGCTCACCACGTCGAGCGCGGCGTCGATGCCGCAGATGTAAGGCCCGAGTCTCGGCGCCTTGGCCATCGCTGATCCCCCTCGTGAACGCACGGCCTAACCAAAAGGTAAGTACCGCAGAAAATAGTGCGTACTTCCTAGATTAGTGAGGCTCTTCGAGCATGGAGGAGTGAACGAACAACAGAACGCCACCGACCAGCCGGACAGCGCTGCCACCGACGGCGCTGCCCCCGTCAGCAACATCACCGCCACCGTGGCCGTCACCGTCATCGGGCTCGGCCCGATGGGGCAGGCCATGACCCGCACCCTCCTCACCGCCGGTCACCACGTCACCGTCTGGAACCGCACCGCCGGCCGGGCCGCCGGCGTCGTCGCCGACGGGGCGGCGCTCGCGGCCACCCCCGCCGAGGCGGTCGAAGCGAGCGACCTCGTGATCCTCAGCCTCACCGACTACGCCGCGATGTACGACATCCTCGGCAGCGCCACCGGATCCCTCGCCGGCCGGACGCTCGTCAACCTGAGCTCCGACACCCCCGAACGCACCCGCGAGGCGGCGGCCTGGGCGGCCGGTCACGGCGCCGCCTTCCTCACCGGCGGTGTCATGGTTCCCGCGCCGATGGTCGGCACGGCGGCGGCCCACGTCTACTACAGCGGCAGCCGCCAGGTCCTGGAGAGCCGGTCGGCGGTGCTGACGCCGCTCGGGACGCCGAAGTACCTGGGCGAGGACCCCAGCCTCGCCCAGATGATGTACCAGGCCCAGCTCACGGTGTTCCTGACCACCCTGTCCGCCCTGATGCACGCCACCGCGATGCTGGGCAGCGCGGGAATGAAGGCCGCGGAAGCGCTGCCGGAACTGCTGTCCTCCGCCGACGCGATCGGCGCCATCCTGCGGGCGGGCGAGGAGAACCCCGGCGCCGCGCTCGACGCCGGTGAGCATCCCGGTGACCTCAGCACGGTGACCATGATGGGTGCGACCGCCGACCACATCGTCGAGACCAGTACGGCCCTCGGTCTCGACCCGGCGCTCCCGCTGGCCGTGCGGGCGCATTACCGGCGCGCGATCGAGGACGGGCACGGCGGCGACAACTGGACCCGCATCATCGACGGCATCCGCGAACCGCGCTGACCGGTCGGCAGGCCCACGCGCCCCCGGCCCCACGCACCCCACGGCTCGGCGAGTCCCCGGCCCAGCGCACCCCCAGGCCCACCCACCCCCGACCCAGCGCACCCCGGCCCGCCGCACCACGCACCCACCACCCGGCAGTCCAGGCGCTTCCCCCGGCCTCTGCGGTTACGCTCGGAGCCATACGACCTTGATCGCGTGGCTGACATCGAGCTGACATCGACTGGTGGCGGCGCGCGGGGTGACATCGCGGGGGACGACGGAGGCCGGGATGACGGTGCCGGGGCGCAGGAGCAGTACCTTCTCTCGGCTGCTGCGGCACGGTTTCACCGATCCGTCGGGTGCCGAACGGCTGCTCGACAGCCCGCAGCTCGCCGCCGTGACGAACGACCCGGTGCTGCTCGACGCCCTCGGCGCCACCGCCGACCCGGATCTGGCGCTCCTCGGGCTCGTCCGGATCGTGGAGGCGCAGGAGAGCGACACGGGGCGGCGCGAACTGCTCGACACGCTGATCGCCGCCAAACCGCTGCGCGACCGGCTTCTCGGGGTGCTCGGCGCCTCCGACGCCCTCGGCGACCACCTCGCGCGCCACCCGCTCGACTGGCAGGCCCTCGTCACCTACGAGCCGCAGGACCTGCATCCCGGCGTCGCGGAGTTCGAGCGGGGGCTCGCCGAGGCGGACGACCCGGTGTCGCTGCGGGTCGCCTACCGGCGGTGCCTGCTGTCCATCGCCGCCCGTGACGTGTGCGGGACCACCGACGTCACGCAGGCGGCGGCCGAGCTGGCCGACCTCGCGACCGCCACCCTGCGCGCCGCGCTCGCCCTCGCCCAGGCCGCCGCGCCCGAGGACGCCGGGATGTGCCGGCTCGCGGTGATCGCGATGGGCAAGTGCGGCGGCCATGAACTGAACTATGTGTCCGACGTCGACGTCATCTTCGTCGGGGAGCCCGCCGAGGGGACCGACGCGGCCGACGAGGACAAGGCGATGCGGGCCGCCACCCGGCTCGCGGCCCATCTGATGCGTATCTGCTCGGAGACGACCGTCGAGGGGTCCATCTGGCCCGTCGACGCCAACCTGCGCCCCGAGGGCCGCAACGGCCCGCTCGTACGCACCCTCAGCAGCCATCTCGCCTACTACCACCGCTGGGCCAAGACCTGGGAGTTCCAGGCCCTGTTGAAGGCGCGGGCCGTCGCGGGGGACCTCGAACTGGGCGAGGAGTACGTCTCCACGCTGGCCCCCCTCGTCTGGCAGGTCGCCGAGCGGGACAACTTCGTCGCCGATGTGCAGAAGATGCGGCGCCGCGTCGTCGAGAACATCCCGCCCGCCGAGATCGAACGGGAACTGAAACTCGGCCCCGGCGGACTGCGGGACGTCGAATTCGCCGTACAGATGCTGCAGTTGGTGCACGGGCGGGTGGACACCTCGCTGCGCAGCGGGACCACGCTCGACGCCCTGAAGGCGCTGGCCGCGGGCGGGTACGTGGGACGCGTCGACGCCGTGCAGTTCGACGAGGCCTACCGGTTCCTGCGGTCCATGGAGCACCGCATACAGCTCTTCCGGCTGCGGCGTACGCATCTCGTGCCCGAGGACGACGCCGATCTGCGGCGCATCGGACGGTCACTGGGGCTGCGGACCGACCCGGTCAAGGAACTCAACCGTGAATGGAAGCGGCACGCCGGTGTGGTGCGGCGGCTGCACGAGAAGCTGTTCTACCGGCCGCTGCTCGACGCCGTCGCCCAACTTGCCCCCGGCGAGGTCAGGTTGAGCCCGGGAGCGGCGCGGGAGCGGCTCGTCGCCCTCGGGTACGCGGACCCGGCCGCCGCGCTGCGCCACCTGGAGGCGCTGGCCTCCGGCGTCTCCCGCAAGGCCGCCATCCAACGCACCCTGCTGCCCGTCCTGTTGGGCTGGTTCGCCGACTCCGCCGACCCCGACGCGGGACTGCTCAACTTCCGCAAGGTCTCGGACGCGCTCGGCAAGACCCCCTGGTACCTGCGGCTGTTGCGGGACGAGGGCGCCGCCGCCGAGAACCTCGCCCGCGTCCTGTCCGCCGGACGGCTCGCCCCCGACCTGCTGATGCGGGCGCCAGAAGCCGTGGCCCTGCTCGGCAACGGGTCCAGCGGCGGGCTCGTGTCCCGCACCCGCGCCCACCTGGAGCAGGAGATCCTCTCGGCGGTGGGCCGGGCCGGCAAAGGAGAGGCCGCGGTCACCGCGGCACGCGGCGTACGACGCCGGGAACTCTTCCGTACGGCCGCCATCGACATCGTCAGCTCCTACGGCACCGAGGAGACACCCGCCTACGCCGACCAGGGCGCGCTCGTCGACCTCGTCGGAGCAGCCATCTCCGACCTCACGGCGGCGACCCTCGCCGGCACCCTGCGAGCCGTCGTCCGCGACGGCTGGGGCGAGACCCTCCCCACCCGCTTCACGATCATCGGCATGGGCCGCTTCGGCGGCCACGAACTGGGTTACGGGTCCGACGCCGACGTCCTCTTCGTGCACGAGCCCCGGGAAGGCGTCGGCGACGAGGAGGCCGCGCGGGCCGCCGGCGCCGTCGTCTCCGAGATGCGCAGACTGCTGCAGATCCCCAGCGCCGACCCGCCGCTCCTCATCGACGCCGACCTGCGCCCCGAAGGCAAGTCCGGGCCGCTCGTACGGACGTTGAAGTCGTACGAGGCCTACTACCGCCGCTGGTCACTGGTGTGGGAGTCGCAGGCCTTGCTGCGGGCCGAAGTCGTGGCCGGGGACGAGGAGTTGGGGCGCCGGTTCCTCGACCTCGCCGATCCGCTGCGATATCCGGCGGAAGGGCTCGGGGAGGACGCCGTACGGGAGATCCGGCGGCTCAAGGCCCGCATGGAGACCGAACGGATGCCGCGCGGGGCGGACCCCACGCTGCACACCAAGCTCGGGCGGGGCGGGCTGTCCGACGTGGAGTGGACCGTGCAGTTGCTGCAGTTGCGGCACGGGTGGGTGGAGCCGGGGTTGCGCACGACCCGTACGCGGGAAGCGCTGGCCGCCGCGTGCGCCGCCGAGCTGATCTCCGGGGAGGATGCGGAGATCCTGGACGAGGCGTGGGTGCTGGCCACTCGGGTGCGGAACGCTGTGATGTTGGTGCGGGGGCGGGCGGGGGACACGTTTCCGTCCGACGGGCGGGAGTTGGCGGCGGTGGGTCGTTACCTGGGGTACGGCCCCGGGCATGTGGGGGACATGCTCGACGACTATCGGCGGACGACGCGGCGGGCGCGGGCGGTGGTGGACGAGCTGTTCTACGGGGCGTAGCCATACCCACGGGCCTTTCTCGCCCCCGCCGCCCCTACCCGTTCCCGTCACTGACTCGGGGGCGCTGCCCCCGAACCCCCGGTCCTCAAACGCCGGACGGGCTGAGAGTGTGCGGACGGGCGGCAATCTTCAGCCCGTCCGGCGTTTGAGGACGAGCGCGCAGCGCGATTGTGGGGGCGAGGGGGCGGAGCCCCCATGTGTGGACGGGAACGGGTAGGGGTGGCGGGGGCGGGGGCGGGGGCGGGAGAATGCCACCCCGACCAGCACCACACCCATCCCCGCAAGCACCCGCCACCCCACGTCCTCCCCCAGCACCACCGCCCCCATCCCCACAGACACCACCGGCAGCAGATAGCCGACGGTCGCCGCGCTCGTCGGGCCCTCGTCCGCGATCAGGCGGTAGTTGAGGTAGAACGTCACCCCCGTGCCGAGCACCCCGAGCGCGGTCACCGCCAGAAGCCCGGTCGCGTCCGTGCGCACGGGCCCGGCCGCGGGAAGCGCCAGCGTCGTCCACGCCGTGGCCGTGAGCAACTGCGCCGCGGACACAGCCAACGGCGCCCCCCGCCCCGTGAGCGTGCGCGCCATGTACGCGAAGGCCACCGCGTAGCTCGCCGCCGCGCCCAGCAGGGCCAGCGCACCCCAGGTCAGCAGCCCCGAGCGATGCCAGGGGGCGAAGATCAGGAGCGTACCGGCGAAGCCGAGGAACAGGCCGGTCAGGCGGAGGCGGCCGAGCCCGCGGTCCGTGCCGAGCGCGATCCCGATCAGCAGCGACCACAGGGGAGTCGTCGCGTTCAGTACGCCCGCGACACCCGAGTCCACGGTCTGCTCGCCGACGCTGAACAAAGCGAACGGGACGGCGTTGCAGAAGAGGGCCGCGACGACGAGGTGGCCCCACGTCCCGCGGTCGCGGGGCAGGCGCTGGCCCGCCGAACGGGCCAGGAGCAGGAGCACGGCCGTGCCCAGCGCGCAGCGCGTGATGGTGATCTGGGCCGGGGAGAGCCCGTGGTTCAGGGCGAGTTTGATCCACAGGAAGCCCGAGCCCCAGAGGAGCGCGAGGGCGGCCATGCGGAGCGTGGAGGTGAGCGGCATGCGTCCACGGTGGGTCACGGGTGATGTAAGGACAAGTGAAAGATGTTGCATGCACTGTTAACCTCACCTACATGCTTGATGTGCGACGCATGCAGATGCTGAGAGCCGTGGTCACCAGCGGGTCCGTGACAGCGGCGGCGACCCGCCTCGGTTACACACCCTCCGCGGTCAGCCAACAGATCGCGGTGCTGGAGAAGGAGGCCCGTACGCCCCTGCTGGAGCGGGTCGGCCGGGGCGTACGGCCCACCGAGGCCGGACTGCTGCTCACCGGGTACGCGGACGCCATCGGCCGCCAGGTCGCCGAGGCCGAGACCGCGCTCGACGACCTGCGGGCGGGCCGTACCGGGCGGCTCGCGGTGCGGTACTTCGCGACGGCGGGGGCCGCGCTGGTCGCCCCGGCGGTGGCCCGCGTGCGGGCTGAACACCCTGGCGTGCAGGTCGAGTTGAAGCTCATCGACCCCGAGGATCCGCTGCCGGACGTACGGGAGGGCCGGGCGGACCTGGCTCTCGTGGTGCGCCCGGAAGGGGAGACGGAGGGGGAGACGGAGGGGGAGGCGGAGGGGGCCGGCGGTGTACGGCTCGTGCGGCTGCTCGACGATCCGTACCGCGCCGTACTGCCGAAGGGGCACCCGCTGGCGGGGCGGCGGACCGTGGCGCTGGCCGACCTCGCCGAGGAGCCGTGGGTCGGCAGCGAGTGGCCGGGGCCCTGTCTGGACGCACAGCTCTCGGCGTGCGAGGCCGCCGGATTCCGGCCACGGTTCGTGGTGGAGAGCGGGGACTACGTGACCGCGCAGGGGTTCGTCGCGGCGGGACTCGGCGTCAGCCTGGTCCCACGCCTGGGCCTGGGCAGCCGCCACCCCGGAGTGGTCGTACGGGAGATCAGGCGGCCGGAGCCGGTGCGGTCGATCTTCGCCGCCGTGCGGGAGGCAGCGGAGCCGACACCCGCGCTCCGGAGTTTCCTGGAGGCGCTGCGGGAGGCCGGGGGAGGCGGGGCGTAGGAGTGACCCCGCCCCGGACTCTCAGGCTTTGGGCGGGACCTTCTGTGGGACTTTCAGTGGGACCTGCTGCGGCAGCGCGTACGGCAGCACCCCGTACCAGAGCCTCGCCACCAGGTAGCCGAAGGCCAGGCACGCCATGCCGCCCACCGCGTCCAGCCAGAAGTGGTTGGCCGTGGCGACGATGACCACCAGGGTCGCCACCGGGTAGAGCAGGCCCAGGACGCGGACCCAGGGGACCGAGGCCAGGGCGAAGATCGTGAGGCCGCACCACAGGGACCAGCCGATGTGCATGGACGGCATCGCGGCGTACTGGTTCGACATGCTCTTCAGGTCGCCGGAGGCCATCGAGCCCCAGGTCTGGTGGACCACGACCGTGTCGATGAAGTCGTTGCCGTTCATCAGGCGCGGCGGGGCCAGCGGATACAGGTAGTAGCCGACCAGGGCCACACCCGTGGTGGCGAAGACGACCGTGCGCGTGGCCGCGTACCGGCCCGGGTGGCTGCGGTAGAGCCACACCAGGACGCCGATGGTCACCACGAAGTGCAGGGTCGCGTAGTAGTAGTTCATGCCGACGATCAGCCAAGTCACCGAGTTCACGGCATGGTTGACCGATTCCTCGACGGCGATGCCGAGGTGGTGCTCCATCTTCCAGAGCCAGTCGGCGTTCTCCAGCGCCTGGGTCCGCTGCTCAGGAACGGCGTTGCGGATCAGTGAGTACGTCCAGTAACTCACCCCGATGAGCAGGATCTCGAACCAGAGCCGGGGGCGGCGGGGCGTACGCAGCCGTCGCAGGAGACGGTGTCCCGCGCTGCCGTGCGCCTCGTCCGCGACGGGCTGTGGAGGGGCCTGCTCCTGGCCTTCCAGTGTCGTCACGGTGCTCTCACCCATAGGGACAGAGTCTGCCAGATGAGCCTTTCCCGACCGATCATCCCTCGGGTGGGTTCTGGCCGCACGTTCTACACCTGAAGTAGGTGGACCACTACTTCCTGCGCACGAGAACGCCCGCCCAGCACCCCTACGCGATACCCCTAGGTGGTACGCCTAGGGAGTGCTGTGGGCGCGATTGCGGTCACCGGGCGACGAAGCCGTCGAGCCCCGGACCACCAGCTCGGGCATGAACACGAACTCGCTGTGGGGTGCCGGGGTCCCGCCGATCTCCTCCAGCAGCGTCCGCACCGCGGCCTGGCCCATCGCCGGGACCGGCTTGCGGACCGTGGTCAGGGGCGGGTCGGTGAACGCGATCAGCGGGGAGTCGTCGAAGCCGACGACGGAGATGTCGTCCGGGACTTCGAGGCCGCGCTGGCGGGCCGTGCGTATGGCACCCAGCGCCATCATGTCGCTCGCGCAGACGATCGCCGTGCAGTCGCGGTCGATGAGCGCCGCCGTGGCGGCCTGTCCGCCCTCCAGCGTGTACAGCGAGTGCTGGACCAGGCGCTCCTCGATGTCGGCCGTGGCCAGCCCCAGCAGGTCCTGCATCGTGCGGACGAAGCCCTCGATCTTGCGCTGCACCGGCACGAACCGCTTGGGGCCGAGCGCCAGGCCGATGCGGGTGTGGCCGAGCGAGACGAGGTGGGTGACCGCGAGGGCCATCGCCGCGCGGTCGTCCGGGGAGATGAAGGGCGCCTGCACCTTCGGCGAGAAACCGTCGATGAGGACGAACGGCACTCCCCGTCCGCGCAGTTGCTCGTAGCGCTGCATGTCCGCGGAGGTGTCCGCGTGCAGTCCGGAGACGAAGATGATGCCGGCGACCCCCCGGTCGACCAGCATCTCGGTCAGTTCGTCCTCAGTGGAGCCGCCCGGGGTCTGGGTCGCGAGCACCGGCGTGTAGCCCTGCCGCGTCAGCGCCTGGCCGATGACCTGGGCCAGGGCCGGGAATATGGGGTTCTCCAGCTCCGGGGTTATCAGCCCGACGAGCCCCTCGCTGCGCTGGCGCAGCCGTACGGGCCGCTCGTAGCCGAGCACGTCGAGCGCGGCCAGTACGGACTGGCGGGTGGTGGCGGCGACGCCCGGCTTCCCGTTCAGGACCCGGCTGACGGTCGCTTCGCTCACCCCCGCCTGCGCTGCGATGTCGGCAAGCCGTGTGGTCACGGGATTGGACTGTACCGGCCGGGGATCGCGTTGCCCACTGAACGAACGCCGTGCGCGGGCACTTGGACGGCCCGCTCCGGGCTGCTGCGTCATCGCGTTCCCTCGTGATTCTGGTCGGCCGTGTCGTGGCGGGGTGGTCGTCGTCCGCCGCGTGCGCCCGTGCGGACGGGGTGTTTCCTGCAAGGCGCCGAGCGCCGATGATCCTCGCGCCGGACGCGTATGGCAAGAGCTTGCAGAGTCTTGCATGGGCGCACCGCACCCTACGAATGCCCCTCTGGCAAGGCATCGCGGCAGATCGGGACGGTTCCGAAGAGGTCACGGCGGGGTAACTGTCTGCGGGTCTTGCACTTTTTTGCTGCAAGGTCTTTCGCGCCGCTTTCATCGCTGTTACGTTCACGTCGCCCGACGGCGGCAACGGTGCGGTCGGCGAGTCGGCAGGGACGGCGGACGGGACCGCCCCCTCGAAGCACACGGGCTTTCACCCTCAAGGAGAACTCATGCGGCGTGGCATAGCGGCCACCGCACTGGTGGCGTCCCTCGCTCTCACGGCGACGGCCTGCGGCGGAGACGGCGACGACAGTGGCAAGGCGGACGGCCCGGTCACCCTCACGTGGTGGGACACGTCCAACGCCACCAACGAGGCACCGACGTACAAGGCCCTCGTGAAGGAATTCGAGAAGGCCAACCCGGACATCAAGGTCAAGTACGTCAACGTGCCCTTCGACCAGGCGCAGAACAAGTTCGACACCGCCGCCGGTTCCAAGGGCGCCCCGGACATCCTGCGTTCCGAGGTCGGCTGGACCCCCGCGTTCGCCAAGAAGGGCTTCTTCCTGCCGCTCGACGGCACCGAGGCCCTCGCGGAGCAGGACAAGTTCCAGGCCAGCCTGATCGAGCAGGCCAAGTACGAGGGCAAGACGTACGGTGTGCCGCTGGTCACCGACACCCTCGCGCTGGTCTACAACAAGGAACTCTTCGCGAAGGCCGGCATCGACGCGGCGCCCACCACCTGGGCCGACCTCAAGACGGACGCCGGCACGGTCAAGGCCAAGACGGGCGTCGACGGCTACTGGGGCTCCACCCAGGCCTACTACGCGCAGTCGTTCCTGCACGGCGAGGGCACCGACACGGTCGACGCCGACGCAAAGAAGATCACCGTGAAGTCGCCCGAGGCGGTCAAGGGCTACAAGACCTGGCAGGGCCTGTTCAGCGGCAAGGGCCTGCACAAGGCCGACACCACCGCCGACGCGTACGCCCACATCCAGGACGCCTTCGTCAACGGCAAGGTCGCCTCGATCATCCAGGGCCCGTGGGAGATCACGAACTTCTACAAGGGCTCGGCCTTCAAGGACAAGGGCAACCTCGGTATCGCCACCGTCCCGGCCGGCTCCAGCGGCAAGGCGGGCGCCCCGACCGGCGGCCACAACCTCTCCGTGTACGCGGGCTCGGACAAGGCCCACCAGGAGGCCTCGCTCACGTTCCTGAAGTTCATGACGTCGGCGAAGTCGCAGGAGACCGTCGCCCTCAAGAACTCCACGCTGCCGACCCGCGAGGACGCCTACACCACCGAGGTCAAGTCCGACCCGGGGATCGCCGGCTACCAGAGCGTGCTCGCCGCCGCCCAGCCGCGTCCGGCGCTGCCGGAGTACAGCTCGCTGTGGGGTCCGCTCGACACCGAGCTGCCGAAGATCGCCGGTGGCAAGGAGTCCCTCGACAAGGGCCTGGGCAACGCGGAGACCGCGATCGCCAAGCTGGTCCCGGACTTCAGCAAGTGACACCGGGTGGCCGCCGGATCCGCCCCCGCCTTCTGTGCGGAGACGGGTCCGGCGGTCACCGGCCACGCCCACGACCGGCCCCCAGGCACAGGCCCGCAGACCCGACGGCCTGCTGATCAGCCCTGATTTTCCAGAAGGTGTCGAATCATGACAGTCGTCATCGACCGCGCGACCGGCAAGCGCCGCGGTGACCGGGCCCCGCGCCCCGGCCCGCTCCAGCGCATGAAGCGTTCGTACCAGAAGTACTGGTACGCGTACGCGATGACCGCCCCGGTGGTCGTCGTCCTCGGTGTGCTGGTGCTCTATCCGCTGCTGCGCGGCATCTACCTGACGTTCACCGACGCCACCAGCCTCAACTCGGCCCGCACGATCGGCGTCAACCACATCGACGCCACGTACGAGTTCATCGGCCTGGACAACTACGCCGACATCCTGTGGGGACCGACCGCGTACGACCGGTTCTGGTCGCACTTCATCTGGACGATCGTGTGGACGGCGCTGTGCGTGCTGCTCCACTACGTCATCGGGCTCGGGCTGGCGCTGCTGCTCAACCAGAAGCTGAAGGGCCGCACCTTCTACCGGCTGATCCTCGTGCTGCCGTGGGCCGTGCCCACCTTCGTCACCGTCTTCGGCTGGCGCTTCATGCTCGCCGACGGCGGCATCATCAACTCCATGCTCGACGCGGTGCATCTGCCCTCACCGCTCTGGCTTGAGGACACCTTCTGGCAGCGGACCGCCGCGATCATGGTCAACACGTGGTGCGGTGTGCCGTTCATGATGGTCTCGCTGCTCGGCGGACTGCAGTCCATCGACCCCGTCCTGTACGAGGCCGCGGAGATGGACGGCGCCAACGCCTGGCAGCGCTTCAGGAACGTGACCCTGCCGGGTCTGCAGTCGGTCAGCTCCACCGTCGTCCTGCTGGGCGTCATCTGGACGTTCAACCAGTTCGCCATCATCTTCCTGCTCTTCGGCGACACCGCGCCGGACGCGCAGATCCTCGTCACCTGGGCCTACTACCTGGGCTTCGGCCAACAGCCGCGCGACTACGCGCAGTCCGCCGCGTACGGCGTCCTGCTGCTGTCCATCCTGATCGTCTTCACCTCCGTCTACCGCCGCTGGCTGGCCCGCAACGAGCAGCAGCTCGCGATCTGAGGCAGGAGCCCCCATGAGCACCACGACCGTCAAGACCCCGCCCCCGGTGGACGGGGCGCCCGCGGGCACCGCACCGGCCGGCAAGGGCCCGCGGCGCGGCGAGCGCAGCCGCGCCGGGGCCCTGACCTCGCACGGCATCCTCAGCGTCGCCAGCCTGATAGCCCTGTTCCCGATCGCCTGGCTGATCTATCTGTCGCTCGGCCCGGACAAGGACGACTATCTGCACCCCGGGGGCATCCTCGGCAAGATGACGTTCGACAACTACACGTTCGTGTTGCAGCACACGCCGTTCTTCGACTGGCTGTGGAGCACGCTCGTCGTGTCGCTGGGCACGACCGTCATCGGCGTCCTGGTCGCCGCCACCACCGGCTACGCGGTCTCGCGCATGCGCTTCCCCGGCTACAAGAAGTTCATGTGGGTGCTCCTGGTGACCCAGATGTTCCCGGTCGCCGTGCTGATGGTCCCGATGTACGAGATCCTCAGCGAACTCCAGTTGATCGACAACTACTTCGGCCTGATCCTCGTCTACTGCTCGACGGCCGTGCCGTACTGCGCGTGGCTGCTCAAGGGGTACTTCGACACGATCCCCTTCGAGATCGACGAGGCCGGACGCGTCGACGGGCTGTCGCCCTTCGGCACGTTCGCGCGGCTGATCCTGCCGCTCGCCAAGCCGGGGCTCGCCGTCGCCGCGTTCTACAGCTTCATCACCGCGTTCGGTGAGGTCGCGTTCGCCTCGACGTTCATGCTGTCCGACACGAAGTACACGTTCGCGGTGGGGCTGCAGAGCTTTGTCAGTGAGCACGACGCCCAGCGCAATCTGATGGCTGCGACGGCTGTGCTCGTGGCCATTCCGGTGTCCGCGTTCTTCTATCTCGTGCAGAAGAATCTGGTGACCGGGTTGACCGCCGGTGGCACCAAGGGTTAGCCGTACGCGGCGCGCTGCGGGTTGTCCGTCGTCTGCGGACTCGCTGTGGCTGGTCGCGCCCACGCGGCGGAAGCCGCATATCGATACAGCCCCGCGCCCCTTCGGGGCGCTCTCCGTCACGTATCTAGGAAGCCATGAGCCAGCAGTATTCCGCCGACTCGGCACCGAAATCCGCTCTCGTCACCGTCGCCGACCGCCGCGACTGGTGGCGGGACGCGGTGATCTACCAGGTCTATCCGCGCAGCTTCGCCGACAGCAACGGTGACGGCATGGGCGACCTGGAGGGCGTACGTTCCCGACTCCCGTATCTGCGCGACCTCGGCGTCGACGCCGTGTGGCTCAGCCCGTTCTACGCCTCGCCGCAGGCCGACGCGGGCTACGACGTGGCGGACTACCGGGCCGTGGACCCCATGTTCGGCAATCTGCTCGACGCCGACGCGCTGATCCGCGACGCCCATGAACTGGGTCTGCGGATCATCGTCGACCTGGTCCCCAACCACTCCTCCGACCAGCACGAGTGGTTCAAGCGTGCCCTCGCGGAGGGGCCCGGTTCGCCGACCCGGGAGCGCTACCACTTCCGCGCCGGCCAGGGCGAGAACGGTGAACTGCCGCCCAACGACTGGGAGTCCATCTTCGGCGGCCCCGCCTGGACCCGCGTCACCGAGCCGGACGGCACCCCGGGCGAGTGGTACCTCCACCTCTTCGCGCCCGAGCAGCCCGACTTCGACTGGGACCACCCGGCGGTCGGCGACGAGTTCCGCTCGGTGCTGCGGTTCTGGCTCGACATGGGCGTCGACGGTTTCCGGATCGACGTGGCCCACGGTCTTGTGAAGGCGGAGGGGCTCCCGGACCTGGGATCCCACGAGCAGCTGAAGCTTCTGGGCAACGATGTCATGCCGTTCTTCGACCAGGACGGTGTGCACGAGATCTACCGCCAGTGGCGGCTCGTGCTCGACGAGTACTCCGGCGACCGCATCTTCGTCGCCGAGGCATGGACGCCGACCATCGAGCGCACCGCCAACTACGTGCGCCCCGACGAACTGCACCAGGCCTTCAACTTCCAATACCTGAGCACCCATTGGGACGCCGAGGAACTGCGCGCCTGCATCGACCGCACGCTCGACGCGATGCGGCCCGTGGGTGCCCCCGCCACCTGGGTGCTGTCCAACCACGACGTGACCCGGCACGCGACCCGGTTCGCCAACCCGGCCGGGCTCGGCACCCAGATCCGGCTCGCCGGAGACCGCGAACTGGGCCTGCGCCGGGCCCGCGCGGCCACCCTGCTGATGCTCGCGCTGCCCGGGTCCGCGTACCTGTACCAGGGCGAGGAGCTGGGCCTGCCGGACGTCGTCGACCTGCCGGACGAGGTCCGCCAGGACCCCGCGTACTTCCGGGGCGCCGGCCAGGACGGGTTCCGTGACGGCTGCCGGGTGCCGATCCCGTGGGACCGCGAGGGCTCCTCGTACGGCTTCGGCGGCGGGGGCAGCTGGCTTCCGCAGCCCGCCGGGTGGGGCGAGCTGAGCGTCGAGGCGCAGACCGGGGCCGCCGGTTCGACCCTTGAGCTGTACCGGGCCGCGCTCGCCGCGCGCAGTGAGCAGGCCGACCTCGGCGCGGGCGACCGTGTCGAGTGGCTGAAGGCGCCCGAGGGCGTGCTGGCCTTCCGCCGCGGGGCGTTCGTGTGCACCGCCAACACGGGCGGGGAGGCGGCGACCGTCCGCGCGTACGGGCGGGTGCTGCTCGCGAGCGGCGAGGTGACCGTCACGGACGACGGCGAGGCGAAGGTGCCTGCCGACGCCACCGTGTGGTGGATCGCCGACTGACCGTTCACCAACCGGCGCGTCCTGTAAGAAGTTTCAGGAATTTTCAGAAGCCCGTCTTCCGCTTTGGGAGACGGGCTTCTACGATCTGCGGCACCGCACTGCTGTTGAATATTGCAGCAAGAACCTTCAACGGAGAAGGGACCCCCACACATGGCCAGGAGAGCACTGTCCTGCGCGCTCGCCATGGCGGCCGCCGCGTTCGTCGTCCCCGCGAGCACCGCCGGTACCGCCCACGCCTCCCCACCGGGCACCAAGGACGTCACCGCCGTCCTCTTCGAGTGGAACTTCGCGTCCGTGGCCAAGGAGTGCACCAACCGGCTCGGCCCCGCCGGTTACGGATACGTCCAGGTCTCCCCGCCCGCCGAGCACATACAGGGCTCGCAGTGGTGGACCTCGTACCAGCCCGTCAGCTACAAGATCGCCGGGCGCCTCGGTGACCGTGCGGCCTTCCAGAACATGGTCAACACGTGTCACTCGGCGGGCGTGAAGGTCGTCGCCGACACGGTCATCAACCACATGTCCGCGGGCAGTGGCACCGGCACCGGCGGCTCGTCCTACACGAAGTACAACTACCCGGGCCTGTACTCCTCGCCCGACTTCGACAACTGCACCTCGCAGATCAGCAACTACCAGGACCGTGGCAACGTCCAGAACTGCGAACTCGTCGGGCTCGCCGACCTGGACACCGGCGAGGAGTACGTCCGCTCGGCCATCGCCAAGTACCTGAACGACCTGCTGTCGCTCGGCGTCGACGGGTTCCGCGTCGACGCGGCCAAGCACATGCCGGCCGCCGACCTCGCGAACATCAAGGGCCGGCTGAGCAACACGTCCGCGTACTGGAAGCAGGAGGCCATCTACGGGGCCGGTGAGGCGGTCTCGCCGGCCGAGTACACCGGCACGGGGGATGTGCAGGAGTTCCGGTACGCGTTCGACCTCAAGCGCGTCTTCAACAACGAGAACCTCGCCTACCTGAAGAACTACGGGGAGGGCTGGGGGTACATGAGCAGTGGTGTCTCGGGGGTCTTCGTCGACAACCACGACACCGAGCGCAACGGGTCGACGCTCAGCTACAAGGACAACGCGAACTACACGCTCGCGAACGTGTTCATGCTGGCGTATCCGTACGGGGCGCCCGACATCAACTCGGGGTACGAGTTCTCGTCCACGGACGCCGGGCCGCCCAACGGGGGCTCCGTGAACGCCTGTTGGCAGGACGGGTGGAAATGCCAGCACGCCTGGCCGGAGATCCAGTCGATGGTGGGGTTCCGCAACGCCGTCCGGGGTGAGTCCGTCTCCAACTGGTGGGACAACGGGGGTGACGCGATCGCCTTCGGGCGCGGTGGTAAGGGCTTCGTGGCGATCAACCACGAGTCGTCGTCGCTTTCGCGCACGTACCAGACGTCGCTCGCGGCGGGCACGTACTGCAACGTGCAGGCGGGTTCGACGGTGACGGTGAACGGCTCGGGCCAGCTGACGGCGACACTCGCCGCGAACACCGCGCTGGCGGTGTACGCGGGCAAGTCCAGCTGCTGACCCACCTGGAGGCCGGTGGGGGCAGGCCTCCACGATCGCGCAGTTCCCCGCGCCCCTGAACGTGCGGGCCGGTGGGGGCTGGCCGCGCAGTTCCCCGCGCCCCTCGGGGAGGGGCTGCGCCCCGTCCCACTCAAGGGGCGCGGGGAACTGCGCGAGCAACCCCCACTGCCCCGCAGACGAACGTCGTCTTCAGGGGCGCGGGGAACTGCGCAGTCTTTCGTCTGTGACCCGCGTCGGAGCGGACCGTCGATGAAACCAGTTTCTACCCCTTGCAAGGCTCTTGCAGAAAGCGTTTCGGCGGGGATAGCGTCACGCCGATCCCACCGCAAGGAGTCAGGCCAGTGATACCGAGACGGACCGCGGCCCTCGCCGCCGCAGCCCTCGCCGCCGCGCTCGTCCAGCCCCTCGCCGCCCGCGCGGCAACCCCACCCGCGCCCCCCTCGGACGCGGCCCTGGCGAAGACGCCCTCCCGCAACGACCTCACCCGGGAGCAGTTCTACTTCGTCCTCCCGGACCGGTTCGCCAACGGCGACACCGCCAACGACAAGGGCGGCCTCACCGGCTCCCGGCTCGCCACCGGCTACGACCCCACCGACAAGGGTTTCTACCAGGGCGGCGACCTCAAGGGCCTGACGAAGAAGCTCGACTACATCAAGGACCTCGGCACCACAGCCATCTGGCTGGCGCCGATCTTCAAGAACCAGCCCGTGCAGGGCACGGGGGCCGACGCCTCGGCCGGCTACCACGGGTACTGGATCACCGACTTCACCCAGGTCGACCCGCACTTCGGCACGAACGCCGACCTGGAGCGGCTGATCGACAAGGCCCACGGCAAGGGCATGAAGGTCTTCTTCGACGTCATCACCAACCACACGGCCGACGTCGTCGACTACGAGGAGAAGTCCTACTCCTACCTCTCCAAGGGCGCCTTCCCGTATCTGACGAAGGACGGCGAGCCCTTCGATGACGCCGACTACGCGGACGGGCAGCGCAAGTTCCCCGCCGTCGACGGCGGCTCCTTCCCGCGTACCCCCGTCGTGGCCCCCGCGAAGAAGAACGCCAAGGTGCCGTCCTGGCTCAACGACCCGTCGATGTACCACAACCGCGGCGACTCCACCTTCGCCGGCGAGAGCTCCGAGCAGGGTGACTTCTCCGGGCTCGACGACCTGTGGACCGAGCGTCCCGAGGTCGTCACCGGCATGGAGAAGATCTACCAGCGCTGGGTGCGGGACTTCGGCATCGACGGCTTCCGGATCGACACCGTGAAGCACGTCAACATGGACTTCTGGACGCAGTGGGCGACCGCGCTCGACGCGTACGCGGCCAAGCGGGGGCGCGACGACTTCTTCATGTTCGGTGAGGTGTACTCGGCCGACACGTCGATCACCTCCCCGTACGTCACCGAGGGCCGCCTCGACTCCACGCTGGACTTCCCCTTCCAGGACGCGGCACGGGCGTACGCCTCCCAGGGCGGCAGCGCGCAGCGGCTGGCCTCGGTCTTCGGCGACGACTACAAGTACACGACGGACAAGGCCAACGCGTACGAGCAGGTCACCTTCCTCGGCAACCACGACATGGGCCGCATCGGCACGTTCCTCAAGCAGGACGACCCCGGCGCGTCCGACGCCGAGCTGGTGAAGAAGGGCAAGCTGGCCAACGAGCTGATGTTCCTCGGCCGCGGCAACCCCGTCGTCTACTACGGCGACGAGCAGGGCTTCACCGGCGCGGGCGGCGACAAGGACGCCCGCCAGACCATGTTCGCGTCGAAGACCGCCGACTACCTGGACGACGACCAGCTCGGCACGGACCGCACGCACGCCGAGGACGCGTACGACACGAGCGCGCCCCTGTACCGGCAGATCGCCGCGCTGGCCAAGCTCCGCAAGGCCAACCCCGCCCTCGCGGACGGTGTGCAGACCGAGCGGTACGCGGCCGACGGCGCCGGCGTCTACGCCTTCTCCCGAACCGACGCGAGGACCGGTGTCGAGTACGTCGTCGCCGTGAACAACGCGGACGAGGCGAAGAGCGCCACCTTCGCGACCGGGTCCGCGGGCATGACCTTCCGTGGGGTCTACGGGACGAAGGAGTCGCTGAAGAGCGGGGCCGACCGGCGGGTCGCCGTGACCGTTCCGGCCGGGTCCGCCGTCGTCTACAAGGCGGCGGGGCGGCTCGCCCCGCCCGCCACCAAGCCCGCCGTCACGCTCAAGGCTCCCGCCGCAGGTGCCACCGGTACCGTCGAGATCACCGCCGACGTCGACGGGGGACAGCTCAACCGGGTCGTCTTCGCCGCGCAGGTGGGCGGGGGCAAGTGGCGGACGCTCGGCTCCGCCGACCACGCTCCGTACAAGGTCACCCAGGTCGTCGGGAAGGACGTGCCGGCCGGAACAGCCCTGCGCTACAAGGCCGTTGTCGTCGACTCGGCCGGGCGCACCGCGAGCGCGACGGCCGGCTCCACCACCGGCACCCCGCCCGCCGAGGAGGTGCCGACCGCCTCCTCGCGCGACTACGCGGTCGTCCACTACAAGCGCGCGGACGGCGACTACACCGACTGGCGGCTGTACGCCTGGGGCGACCTCGCCGAGGGGGAGGAGACCACGTGGCCGGACGGCCATGACTTCGTCGGCCGGGACGCCTACGGGGCCTTCGCGTACGTCAAGCTCAAGCCCGGTGCCTCCGCCGTGAACTTCCTCGTCATCGACAAGGACGGCACCAAGGACGTCTCCGCCGACCGCACGATCGACGTCACGAAGACGGGCGAGGTCTGGGTCGAGCAGGGCAAGGAGGCCGTACGGACCGAGAAGCCCGCCGCCGACTACCCGGCACCGGACAAGACCAAGGCGGTCCTGCACCACCACCGCGCCGACGGCACGTACGACGGCTGGGGTCTGCACACCTGGACCGGCGCCGCGCACCCCACGGACTGGTCCAAGCCCCTGGAACCGGTACGGACCGACGCGTACGGAGCCGTCTACGAGGTGCCGCTCGCCGAGGGCGCCACGAGCCTCAGCTACATCCTCCACAAGGGCGACGAGAAGGACCTGCCCACCGACCAGTCCCTCGACCTCACGGCCAACGGCCACGAGGTGTGGATGCTGGGCGGCCAGGAGAAATACCTCCTGCCGCAGCCCGCCGGCAGCGCCGCCGCACTCGACCTGACCACCTCCAAGGCGGTCTGGATCGACCGGAACACCGTCGCCTGGAACGGCGACGAGACCGCCGCGTCGACCCAGTTGCTGTACTCCCGCAAGGGCAGCATCAAGGCGGCGAACGGCACGCTCACCAGCACCGACGAGCGGTGGCTGCGGCTCGGGAAGACCTCCCTGACCGATGCCCAGAAGGCCGCGTTCCCGCATCTCAAGGAGTACAGCGCCTGGTCGGTCGACCCGCGTGACCGGAACCGGGTGCGCGAGGCGCTGAGCGGCCAGCTCGTCGCCTCCCAGCGGGCCGCCAACGGGGCCGTGCTCGCGGCGACGGGTGTGCAGCTCGCGGGCGTGCTCGACGACGTGTACGGGACGGCCGCGACCAAGGCGGACCTCGGTCCGACGTTCCGCGGCGGGCGGCCCACGCTGGCCGTCTGGGCGCCGACCGCCCAAGGCGTCTCGCTGGAGATCGGTGGCGCCACCGTTCCCATGAAGCGGGACTCCGCCTCCGGGGTCTGGTCCGTCACCGGGCCGGGGTCCTGGAAGAACAAGCCCTACCGGTACGTCGTGAAGGTGTGGGCGCCGAGCGTCCGCGAGGTCGTCACCAACAAGGTCACCGACCCGTACTCGGTCGCCCTCACCGCGAACTCCGAGCGCAGCCTCGTCGTCGACCTGGACGACAAGTCCCTCGCCCCCGGCGGCTGGTCGGGTCTGAAGAAGCCGAAGGCCGTGCCGTTGAAGGACGCGCAGATCCAGGAACTGCACATCCGCGACTTCTCCGTCGAGGACACAACCGTCCCGGCGAAGGACAAGGGCACCTACCGCGCCTTCACCGACAAGGACAGTGCGGGCTCCCGGCACCTCAAGAAGCTGGCTGGGGACGGGACTTCGTACGTCCATCTCCTGCCCGCCTTCGACATCGCCACCATTCCCGAGAAGAAGGCGGACCAGGCGGTCCCCGACTGCGATCTCGGCTCCTACGCGGCCGACTCCGACCAGCAGCAGGAGTGCGTGGCGAAGAGCGCCGCGAAGGACGCGTACAACTGGGGGTACGACCCCTACCACTACACGGTGCCGGAGGGTTCGTACGCCAGTGACCCCGACGGGACGCGCCGCACGGTCGAGTACCGGCAGATGGTGAAGTCGCTCAACGAGGACGGCCTGCGGGTCGTCATGGACGTCGTCTACAACCACACGCCCGCGAGCGGTCAGGCCGACACGAGTGTGCTCGACAGGGTGGTCCCCGGCTACTACCAGCGGCTCCTCGCCGACGGTTCGGTCGCCACCTCCACCTGCTGCGCCAACACGGCACCCGAGAACGCCATGATGGGCAAGCTGGTCGTCGACTCGATCGTCACCTGGGCCAGGGAGTACAAGGTCGACGGGTTCCGCTTCGACCTGATGGGCCACCACCCGAAGGCCAACATCCTGGCGGTCAGGAAGGCCCTCGACGCGCTGACCGTCGCCAAGGACGGCGTCGACGGCAAGAAGATCGTCCTGTACGGCGAGGGCTGGAACTTCGGCGAGGTCGCGGACGACGCCCGGTTCGTCCAGGCCACCCAGAAGAACATGGCCGGGACCGGCATCGCCACCTTCTCCGACCGGGCCCGTGACGCCGTACGCGGCGGCGGCCCCTTCGACGAGGACCCCGGCGTCCAGGGCTTCGCCTCCGGCCTCTACACCGACCCCAACGGCAGCGACGGCAACGGGAGTTCGGCCGAGCAGAAGGCCCGACTGCTGCACTACCAGGACCTCGTCAAGGTCGGCCTGTCCGGCAACCTCGCCGACTACACCTTCACCGACACCTCGGGCAAGCAGGTCAAGGGCTCCGAGGTCGACTACAACGGGGCGCCCGCCGGATACGCGGACGCGCCCGGCGACGCCCTCGCCTACGTGGACGCCCACGACAACGAATCACTGTTCGACGCGCTCGCCTTCAAACTGCCCAAGGACACCTCGGCGGCCGAACGCGCACGGATGCAGGTCCTCGCGATGGCCACGGCCACCCTCTCGCAGGGGCCCGCGCTCTCCCAGGCGGGCACCGACCTGCTGCGCTCCAAGTCCCTGGACCGCAACTCCTACGACAGCGGCGACTGGTTCAACGCCATCCACTGGAAGTGCCGCGACGGCAGCGGTACCGGCAGCGGCAACGGCTTCGGGCGCGGGCTGCCGCCGGCCCCCGACAACGAGGCCAAATGGTCGTACGCCAAGCCCCTGCTGACCTCCGTCGAGGTGGGCTGCCCGCAGATCGAGGGCGCGTCCGCCGCGTACCGCGATCTGCTGCGCATCCGTACGAGTGAAGCCGACTTCGGGCTCGGCAGCGCCCAACAGGTGCAGTCGAAGCTGTCCTTCCCGCTGTCCGGCGAGGACGAGACACCCGGAGTGATCACGATGGAACTCGGCGACCTCGTCGTCGTCCTCAACGCGACGCCCGGGGCGCAGGAGCAGAAGGTGGCGGAGGCGAAGGGCACGCCGTACGCGCTGCACCCCGTGCAGGCCACAGGTGGGGACACCGTCGTCAAGTCCGCCTCCTACGCGGCGGACTCGGGCACGTTCACCGTTCCCGGACGGACCGTGGCGGTGTTCTCCCGGACCTCCTGACAGGGCACTACATTGGTGGGGCGGCCCCGGGACCCCGGGCCGCCCCACCGGCATGTCCGAGGGCTGGCAGCAGATGGACGTCCACGGCAAGCGAACCGACGCGACCGTCCTGCTCGTGGACGACACGGCGGCAGGCCGGTACGCCATGGGTGCCCTGCTGCGCCGGGCCGGACACCAGGTCGTCGCGGCCGCGACCGGCAACGAGGCACTCGTCGAACTCGACGCACGGCTGCGCAGGGGAACCCTCCCCGACGTGGCCCTCGTCGACGTGGAACTCTCCGACATGAACGGCTTCGAACTCTGCCGCAGGATCAAGGCCCGTCCGCACATGGCCGGCCTGCCCGTCGTGCACTTCTCGGCCTCCGCCGTGCACCCCGGGGACCGCTGCCGCGGCCTGGAGGCGGGCGGGGAGGCATATCTGGCGGTACCGGCCGAGCCCGAGGAGATCGACGCGGTGGTCCGGGCCGCCGTGCGCTCCGCGCGGCTGCGGGCCGACGACCAGGCACTTGCCCGGCGGCTGACGCTGCTGTCGGAGACGATCGTCACCATCCAGGCCGCCCGCAGCCTCCAGGAACTCGCCGACGCCGCCGCCAACGGCACCGCGCGCCTCACCGGAGGCCCCGCCGCCGTCTTCTTCCTCGGCCCGGACGACGAGCTGTACCGCGCCCTGTCCCAGGACCGCACCTCGCTCGCGCTGCCCGACGAGGGCGCCCACCGGGCCGTGGCCGGGCTGCTCCGGCGGCTCACCCGGGGGCAGTCCGGGGTGCAGATCACCACCGTGCCCGCGCCGCTGTGGCCCGCCGGGTTCTTCCGGCCCGGCATGCAGCACGACGCCCGGCTGGCGCTCATCCTCACCCAGGACGGCAAGGCCTCGGTGTGCCTGGCCACGCCCACCCGCGGGGTGCGCAGGGTCAACCCGGAGGAGGAGACGCTGGTGGCCCGGCTCGCCCAGGCCACCGCGTACGCCGCCGAGCCGCTGCTCATGTACCAGGTCGAACGGCACGTCGCCCTCACCCTCCAGCACAGCTTCCTGCCCCAGCCGCACCGGCTCCCCGAACTGCCGGGCATTGACGTTGCCGTCCGCTACGTGCCCGCCTCCCAGCAGACCGAGATCGGCGGCGACTTCTACGCGGCACTGCGCACCGACGACGGCGTGCTCGTCGCCGTGGGCGACGTCGTCGGGCACTCGCTGGACGCGGCCACCGTCATGGTCGAGATCCGGCACGCCCTGCGCGCCTACTGCGTCGACGAGAGCGACCCTGCCGTGCTGGCCGAACGCCTCGACAAGATGCTGCGGTACTACCACCCCGGGATCACCACCACGGTCTGCCTGGCGCTGATCGACCCCGCCACCGGACGCACCCGGATCGCGAACGCCGGCCACATCCCGCCGCTGATCATCCGCGACACCGGTACGGCCGACTACGCGAAGGCCGCCGGGCCGCTCCTCGGGATCGGACTGCCCCATCCGGCACCGACCGAACTGTTCCTCGAAGCGGGCGACCGGCTCCTGATGGTGACCGACGGGCTGATCGAGACACGGGGTACGGATCTGGCGGCGTCCATGGAACACCTCCGCGCGGCGGCCGTCGGCGCGCTGCCCGGTCTGGACGCCCTGTGCGACACACTCCTGGACTGCTTCGGCCATGAGCGGGAGGACGACATCGCGCTGCTCGCCCTGCGGCTAGGGTGAGGGTTGTTTCCCCCGAACAGGAGTGCCCACCCATGCCGCAGATCACCGTCGACTACTCCGCGTCGCTCGGCGACGCCTTCGACCGGCAGGGGTTCGCTGTCGCGCTGCACGCCATGGTGGTGGAGACGGCCGCGGCGAAGCCCGAGGCGTGCAAGTCCCGGTTCCGGGCCGTGCACGACATCGTCGTGGGTGCCGATGTGGCGGGACACGAACTGGTGCACGTCGGTCTGGCGCTGCTGCCGGGGCGCTCCGCCGAGGTGAAGTCGGCGTTGACCTCGGGGGCGTTGGAGCTGGTGCGGGCGCATGTGAAGCCGGTCGATGGACGCGCGCTGCACGCGTCCGCGGAGGTCCGCGACCTGGCCCCGTCCTACCAGAAGCACGTGGACTGACGTCCGGGTCCCCCGGGGGCGGGGCCTGCGGGCCGACTGCACAGTGCGGCCCGGTGGGGGCCGTTCGCGCAGTTCCCCGCGCCCCTGAAGGGCGCCCTTCAGGGGCGCGGGGAACTGCGCAGTCTTTTGGCTTTTAGGGGCGCGGGGAACTGCGCAATCCTTTGGGCCCGCCCCCACCGGTCCGCGCTGTGGGGTCAGCCGGCCAGAGCCACCAAGCGGCCCACCAGGTCCGCGAACGGGCTTTCGGACGGTTCCTGGGACAAGGCCGCACGCAGGACCGCGGCCATCTCAGGATCCGACGCCGCACTGACCGCCGCCAACGCGGCAAAATCATGTACCAGTTGAACCTCAAGCTCCGCCCGCGGAATCCGCCGCCCGTCCAGCCAGATCAACGCGGTCGCCTCCGCCAGCGAGATCCAGGAGCGGACGACGAGTTCGAGCCGGGCAGGCGCCCGCTCCACCCGCAGGTGGGACAGGATCTGCAGATACGCCGCCTGCCGCACCCCGTCGACCAGCGCGTTGGTCGTGGTGGACCCGACCGAGGGCCCACCCCGCATCAACGCCGAGAAACCGGGCCCGTGCTCGTCGACGAAGTCGAAGAACCGCCGCATCACGCGCAGCAGCCGCGCCCCCAGCGGACCTTCGCGCGGCTCAACGAAACGTTCCGCCAGATCGTCCGAGGCCCGTTGCAACGCGGCCTCGTACAGGCTGAGTTTGCCCGGGAAGTAGTGGTAGACCAGCGGTCGTGAGATGCCCGCGGCGGAGGCTATCTCGTCGATGGACACGTCGTCCGGCGAGCGCCGGCTGAACAGGTCGAGGGCGACGCCGATCAACTGCTGCCGTCGCTCCTCGACGCCCATTCTGCGCCGCACCCCGGTAGTCATATGAACACCTTACCGATCGAACCGATCGGAACCGGCCTCGAACGGGCCGCTCAGCGGAGCCCGCCGATCTCCCTCCCGCTGCCCAACGTGCCCTTCAGCACGACCTGCGCGCCCTGTTCGGCCCGCACGGCGAGGAGATTGCTGCGCGCCGCCCCGCTCACACCGCCCGTCGCACGGATCGACGCCGTGTCCTCGCCGCCGGCGGCGAGGAGGTACCAGTCGCCCTCGACGGACTTCCACAGCACGCCCGCCAGGACATGGGGATCCTTCGCACCGCACGCGGACGCGTTCTCCGCCTTCGCCACGACCGCGCCGAACCGCTGCCCCGGCGCGTGGAACTGGGCGAGCACCCGCGGACCTCCGCCCCGCCAGGTGTCCGCGCGGGTGCACAGCCACTCCGCGGTGCCGCTCCCGTCGGGGAGGGGCTGCCGGGCGTAGCTCCAGGAGTTGACCGAGCGCACGCCCTGGCCTCGGGCGTCCGCGAGGGAGCAGGCCAGCGGGGCCCAGTCCGCCGCGGAGGCGTCGCCCGGCCGCCCGGGACGGCCCGAGGTGAGCCGCGCGGGCGTCAGTTCCCCGAGGTCGGTCGACAGGCGGGTACCGGTCTTGTCCGTCAGCTCCAGGGCGTTCCAGGAACGGCACGCGCCGGTCTGCAGCGCCGGACTCGCGAACGGCTCGGTCACCCCGTCCGCCGAGCGCGCCAGCGGCGTCGTACCGGCGGTGGACTTCAGCAGGTCGCGCACGGCGGCCGTACGCACCCAGGGGGCCGTCAGATAGCGGACGTTGCCGTCGGTGCGGCCGAGGACCAGCGCGTCGGCGTCGGCTCCCGAGGCGCCGTCGACCCGGGCGAAGTCGAGAGCCGCGCCCTGGGTGCCGCCGTCCTTCGCCTCGGCGTACCGCGCGATCCGCAGTCCGTCGTACAGCAGCACCACGCGGCTCTGGTCGACCTCGCCCGCGTACAGCAGCTGGGGCGGTCCCGGCGGGGCACCCGAGGGGGTGCCGGGGGTCGCCGAGACCTGTACGGACCCGCCGGGCCGCGCCCATACGGCGAGCGCGCGGCGCAGCAGGCCCTTGTCGCCGGTGAGCGCGCCGCGCGCGGGCCACACGGAGAAGTCGGTGCGCGCGGACGACTCCCACGCCCCGGCGGGGACCAGCGTGAGCTTGCCGGGGTCGAGGGCGGCCTGGGCCGCCGGGTTCTGCGCGTACGGGGGAGCGGCGGCGCCCTCGGGGCCCCAGCCGTCCCCGGGCATGCCGAGGAGCGCCCCGCACACGGCCACCGCGGCGGCCGCGGCGATCGCCGCCTTGATGTGCTGGCGGCGGCGCACCAGATCGGTGGGCCGGGCGTGCAGCGAGCACGGGTCGAACTCGGGGGAGGTCAGCAGCGCGTCGGCGCCCTCGGCGGTGTCCACCGCGTCCGCCTCGGCGAGGGCGGCGGCCGGGTCCTCCTCGCCGGCCGCGGCCAGCACCCGGCGGACGTCCGCGTCGGTCATCCGCTCCAGACCGCGCAGCACGAACGCGGCGCGGGCCGGTGCGGAGAGCGCCGACAGCCGCTGGTCCAGAGCGAGTTCATCGGCTCCGCCGGAGCGCGGGAAAAGCCGCAGGCCCCACACCTGCGGGAGCAGCGGCGGCAGTTGGGCCCGGGTGGGCCAGGCGCGGAAGGTCAGCGGCCTGGCCGCCTCCAGCGCCATCCGCAGGACGCGCAGACGCACGTACGCGTACCCGGGGTCCGCGTCGCGGCCCTCGGTGACGGTTTTCTGGGCGGGGAGCACGGCGGTGTCGCCGGAGGCCCGGCCGCGGGGCAGGGTGCGCTGGGTGAGCGCGTGCGCGGTGAGCACCCGGCGGTTGCGGCCGAGGCTCGGCGGCAGCACCAGATAGGCGAGCCGGACGAGCCGCGGATAGTGCTCGACGAGCGCGGCCTCGGCCTGCTCGATGTCGACCACCGGCCCGGGGGCGGCGGCTGATGCGGGGCGGGGGCGCGGGGCGACATCCTGTGACTGCACGTTCAGCAGAACGAGCGAATCGGTGGATGGTCACCTGGACCGCCCGACACCACCGGGAGTTGTCCGCGGTGTGCTATGCCTCCGGCTCGACGAGCAGGCGCGCGTAGTTCGCCATGGACCGCTGGTAGCGCGGCAGATGAGGGGCGAGGGCGCCCAGGACCAGCGAGAGGCCTTCGCGCTCACGGCCCAGGCTCGCCAGGCACAGGGCGAGAGTCGCCCGTACGGCGTCGTCCAACTCGTCGGACACACCCACGAGTTCGGGGGAGAGAAGCTTGACGCCCTCCTCCGGCTGCCCGAGGTTCCGCAGCGAGCTGGACAGCTGGATCTTCGCGCGCCGGCCGCGGTAGCCGTCGAGGCCGAGGTCCAGGGCCTGCCGGTACAGCGGAACGGCGTTGTCCGAGTGGCCCGTCGAGTCCCAGGCGCACGCCCGCTCGAAGGGGGCGACCGGGCTGCCGGCGGGCAACTCGGCGGCGAGCGCGTCGATCAGCGCCCGGAACTCCGCCGCGTCCGTCGCCGGATCGGCCTCGAAACCGGCCCAGGCGGCGGCCACCCGCTCGTCCCAGTCCGCCGCGCCGGCGGCCGTGTCGCCGGCCGTGCGGTCCGCTGCCCTGTTGGTCGCACTGTCCTCTGTCGTCACTTGCTCACCTTCGCACACGTGCGCCAATCAAAAGCAACGCTTCTGTGGCGCAGGTCACTGTCAGGCGTCCTGTGGTGCCTGTATGACGGAATCGGTCACTCGTGCCGTCGCCGGTTGAGCGCGGAGCCTGCGGGAGCCGTATCGAAGACCGGGGCCCCTGTGCGGGCTCTCGGAGGCGTGGGCGCACGGCCCCGGCGAGGCAGGTCGCCGGAATGGACCCGGAGGTACGGACGTAATGAGTTTTACGGGCAAGAGGCTCGCGGTCGGCACGGCCGGGGCGGTCGTGGCACTCCTCGCGGTGACCGGCTGCGGCTCCGACGGCGGCGACGAGAAGAAGGTTCCCGAGACCGCCACCGGGAGCCTGGAGCACATCGCCAGCGAGGCGGGCTGCAAGCCGAACATGCAGACGGACGCGGACACGATCCGGCAGGCCATCTGCAAGAAGTCCGGCGAGAAGTACGTCCTCGCGACGTTCGCCACCGACCGCGGCCAGGCCGAGTGGCTGACCGGGGCGAAGGACTACGGCGGCTACTACCTCGTGGGCCGCAAGTGGGTCGCCGTCGGGGAGAAGAAGACGGTCACCGCGCTGCGCGGCCGGCTCGGCGGGACCATGGAGGAAGGCTCCGAGCACATGAACCCGGGCGGCAGCCACAACAGCGGCACGCACAGCGGCAGCGCTCACAGCTGACCTCGCGCGTTCGACGGAGTTCAGGACATGAAGAAGCCGGCGGTGGGAATTCCCACCGCCGGCTTCTTCATGCTCGGCGTCCGGCTGCCACGTAAGGACTACGTGCAGTTCTGGCCGCTGTTGATGCAGTCCACGACCTCGTTCATCTCGTTCTCGTCGAAGAAGTTGATGAAGTCGTTGTGGTCGGTGATCGGCTTGTGCAGCTGGTCCGGGAAGGAGTCCACCGCGAACGCGTTGGTGATCTGGTCACCCTGGATCTGCGGGGCCGCCACGTCGTAGACGAGACGGACCTGCAGCTGGGGGATGGCCTGGAAACCGTTGCCGCAGGTGCCGTCCGCCTGGACGAAGGACACGTGCGTGCGGTGGTTGGCGCTGTCGATGTTCTGGCCGTCCCAGCAGCTCTGGAAGTTGGACGTGCGCACCACGGAGCTGCCCTCGGGGCAGATCGGGAACTTGTCCGTCAGCTGGCGGTCCTCGAAGCCGGTGCAGCTCCAGTTCGTGTTGGCGTTGTTGAGGCCGTTGACGAAGGCCTTGGCGTCACCGGTGATGATGCGCAGGGCCGTCGGCATCGCGACGACGTCACCCTGCTTGTTGCCCACGAACTTCAGCTGCGCCTCGCTGGCCTGCTGGATCGTGCCGACGTTGCCGTCCTGACCGCCACCGGCGGCGTCCGCGTCGATGTCGTCCTTGCCGTCCTGCACACGCAGTACCGGCCAGAAGTACGAGGACTTGTCGCCCTGGTTCTGGCAGGTGGTCTCGGCGTTCGCCAGGTCCTCGTCGCTCGCGAAGGCGTCGTTGGACTGGTTGCCGACGTAGTCGTGCTGGTGCTGGGCGCCGTTGCTGACACCCGGGGCGACGATCACGTTGTCCGAGTTGCGGAGCTCGTTCTCGTTGGTGCCGCAGCTCGTGGTGAAGGTGCCGGTGGAACCGGTGTCCCCGTTCGCGGGGAGCCCGTTCGCGCCCACACCCTTGGGGCCGCCGTTCGGCTGGACCTGGGTGATGTCCTGGAAGTCGGCTGCCACGGGCCCGTTGTCGGCCTGACCGCCGTTACCGCCGTCGCCACCCTGGCCGCCGCCGTTGCCGGCCTGACCACCGTTGTTGCCCTGGCCGCCATTGTTGCCCTGGCCACCGTTGTTGCCCTGACCGCCGTTGTTACCGCCCTGGCCGCCGTTGTTGCCCTGGCCCCCGCCCGTGGGGTTGCCGGCGGGTACGCCCTGGCAGCCCGCGAACTTGCCCCATCCTCTGGGTCCCTTGCCGCCCGCGCGCTTGATGTTGTTGCTGATCCTGTCGATCGTCGCAACACGCTTGGACTTCAGAGGGCTCAGGATGGCGTTGTTGACGTAGGCGGGGTCCCCCGCCTGAGCCTGACGCGTGTCCGCAAGACGCTTATAGGCCTCCGTGACCTGCTGGTCGAGCTTGGCCAGCTCCTTGTCGACACCGGCGCGGGCGCCCTTGGGCACGGAGGTCAGCTTCTGGCCGACGTCCGGGCATTTGATCGTGGCCACCGAGGCGGCGGTCGTCTGCGCGTTCCGCGTCGAGTTCTTGCTCTCGCCCGCGGAAGCGTAGATGTTGGCCGCAAGCAGACCGCCGCCACCCAGCGCGAGAGCCGCCGATGCGGCTATCGCCCGGTTGGCGAGCGTGGAGCGGCGTTTTCGGTTCGTGCGTCCCATGGAACTCCCTCTGGCTTCCTTGCGGGGGCATCGAGGCGCCCGGCAGGAGGTGAAGCGGCTCCGTTCAATACGGAGGAGGTTCCTGGGGCGTTCAGAGGCCCCGGAAATTGATGGGAGTTCCGTGGCGCAATCCTGCCGCAAGGGGCCCAGAAGCCCCTGAAACAACGGCAGTTGAGCGGGAATTATTGAATATCATTCAGCGGATCTGAAACTCGGGAACGATTCGGGCCCGCCCTTGTCCTCCCTGCTTATGAACCCTTTCAGCGGCCCTGGTCCAAATAGGCGAGAACGGCCAGGACGCGACGGTTGTCGTCGTCCGAGACATCCAGGCCGAGCTTCTGGAAGATGTTGGACGTGTGCTTGGCGATCGCCCGCTCCGTGACCACGAGTTGGCCCGCGATCGCCGCATTCGACCTGCCCTGCGCCATCAGTTCCAAAACCTCCAGCTCGCGAGGTGTCAGCCGCCCCAGCGGCCGGCCGTCGCCCTGCCGCCGCGCCAGCAACTGCTGGATGACCTGCGGATCCATCGCCGTGCCGCCCGCCGCCACCCGCCGCACCGCGTCGATGAACTGCTCGGCGTCGAACACCCGGTCCTTCAGCAGATAGCCGACCCCGCCGGTCCCGTCGGCGAGCAGCTCACGCGCGTACAACTGCTCGACGTGCTGGGACAGGACGAGCACCGGCAGCCCGGGTCTGGCCCGGCGCGCCGCCAGCGCGCACTGCAGCCCCTCGTCCGTGTGCGAGGGCGGCAGGCGTACGTCGACCACGGCGACGTCCGGCCGCAACTCGGCGAGCGCCCGCGTCAGTTCGGGTCCGCTCTCGACGGCGGCGGCGATCTCGAAGTCGAACGCCTCCAGCATCCGGACCAGACCGTCGCGCAGCAGGAACAGGTCTTCGGCTAGGACGACTCGCAAGGGATCTCCATGGTCACCATGGTGGGACCGCCCGCGGGACTGCTGACGGCCAGGACGCCGTCGAATGTACCGAGTCGCCGCTCGACCCCGGAGAGTCCCGACCCCGAGCCGATCACGGCGCCGCCCCCGCCGTCGTCGGTGACGGCGATCCGCAGCATGCCGCCGTGCTCCGGGGTGTGGTGCAGGTCGACCCAGATCCGCCCGGCGCCCGAGTGCTTGACCGCGTTGGTGAGGACCTCGCTGACGGCGAAGTACGCCGCCGCCTCCACCGGTTCCCCGAGCCGGCCGGGCAGGTCCGCGTCGACCTCCGTGGCGATCGGCAGCCGCAGCGCCAACGCCCGTACGGCGTCCCCGAGTCCGCGCTCGGCGAGCACGGGCGGATGGATGCCGCGTACCAGGTCCCGGAGTTCGGTGAGGGCCTCCGCGGAGGACCGGCGGGCCTGTGCGACCAGCTGCCTGGCCTTCGCCGGGTCCTTCTCGATCAGGGCCTCGATCGTGCCGAGATCCATGCCCATCGCGACCAGCCGGGCCTGCGCCCCGTCGTGCAGATCCCGCTCGATCCGGCGCAGTTCGGCCGCGGAGGTGTCGACGGCGTCGCGCCGCGTCTCGGTCAGTACGCGGACCCGCTGGGCGAGTTCGCCCTGCCCGGACGCCAGGACGGACCGGGCCAGCAGGAAGTGGACGCGCAGCAGGAAGGGGATCGTATACACGCCGGCGACGAGCAGGGCGGCGCCCAGGGCCCCCGCGGCGAGGGCGCTGAGCTGCCCGCCGACCGGCACGAATCCGTACCACCAGCCGACGTGTGTGCCGTCGGTGAAGACCCGCCACAGCCCGGCGGCCAGCGCGAACCCCTCGAAGGGATAGAAGAGCAGCGCCGCGGGCAGCAGCGCGGTGACGAAACCCGCGGTCATGTCCACCGGCAGCCACAGGAGGTCCCGCCGCACGGCCGGGTCGCCGAGCAGACGGAAACACCGTTCCCACGGGTTGGCGCCCTTCGGGACCGGCCGGTACGCGGGCGGGATCCGCACCCCGCTCCACCGGACCGCCAGCAGCCGCCGCCAGTCCGCGAAGCCGCGTACGGCGGCCAGCACCCAGGGCGTCGTGACGATGCCGATGCCCAGCGGCACGAGCACGATCGACACGACGGAGAGCACGAAGAGGACGATCGACCCGGCGAGAGCCGCGACGGCCAGCAGCAGAGCCCGCACTCCGGCGATCGCGGCGGTACGCACCCGGCCGCCCGCCCTGTTCTCCCCGCTGTCCCCGTCGGTGTCCATGCGCCCAGTCTCGCCCACCCCGCGACGGTGGTCAGGGGGCCGAGCCACCGGAAAGGGGGTGGTGCTGGCACCACCCCCTCCCCTTCTCCCGGTCCGCCGCCCTCAGCCGCGCAGCAGCTTCTCCTCCACGGCGGGATCGAGGCCGACCACGGGACGGTCGGGCCGCTGGGGCGGGACACCGCCGATGTCCTGGAGCCAGCTCCAGGTGTCGGCCACGGTCTCGGAGACGGGACGGCAGCGCAGCCCCGCCCGCACCGCCTTGGACACATCGACGCGGTGCACCATGGCGTGCAGCTCGGAGTCCGGCGGCACCCACACGGGCAGCTGCGTCCAGGGCTCGACACCGGCCGCCAGGATCACCTCGGGCTCGGTCCAACGGAGTTCGGCCCGCCCGCCGGTGACTTGCGCACACGCGTCGAGCAGCGTCCGCGTGGTCGCGTGCCCGGAAGGACTGATGAGGTTGTACGCCCCACTCAGCCCGCCCTCCGTCCCGCTGCCGCCCGCCACGGCCCCCAGCGTCCACTCCGCGAGGTCGCGGACGTCGATGTACTGGAGCGGCAGTTCACGGGGGCCGGGCGCGAGCACGGGCCCGCCGCGGGCCGCGCGGGCGAGCCACCACGGCAGCCGGCCGATGTTCTCGTACGGGCCGAGGATCAGACCGGCCCGTACCAGCAGGGCCCGCTCCTCGCCGAAGGCGTCGAGCACGGCCAGCTCGCCCCCGCGCTTGTCGCGCGCGTAGTCGGTCTGTCCGGCGTCGGGGGAGGCGCCCTCGACCAGCGGGCCGCTCTCGTCGAAACCTGGCGGCTGCGGCCACGCGTACACGGAGCAGCTCGACACGTACACGTACCGCCGGACACGGTCCTTCAACAACTGCGCGGAGTCCCGCACCACCCACGGAGCGCCCGACCAGGTGTCGACCACGAGGTCCCATACGCCGCCGCCGGGGCCCTGTCCGTCCTCGGCGAGGGCCGCGAGCCCGTCGGGCGCGGTGCGATCGCCGTGCAGGGAACGTACGCCCGCGGGCGGGTCGTGCCGGCCGCGGTGGAAGACGGTCACGTCCCAGCCGCGCGCCAGCGCCGCCTCCACGACGGCCCGCCCCACGAACTCCGTACCGCCCAGCATCAGAAGTCTCATGGAGGGGACTCTGCCCCGCTCAGCCGTGCGGCGGAACGGAATTCTGCCCACAGGCGATCTGCCCAGAGGCGAACCGTCCCGCCGCCGGACGGATCAACTGCTCGTGACCGGCGCGTACTTGTAGCCGACGCGCCGCACGGTCCTGATGGTGTCGCGGTGCTCCACGCCGAGCTTGCGGCGCAGCCGGGCGATGTGGACGTCGACGGTCCGGCCGTCGCCCACGTGTCCGTAGCCCCACACCGTGGTGACCAGCTGGTCGCGGGTGTGCACCCGGTGCGGATGCGCCACCAGGTGCGCGAGCAGCTCGAACTCCAGGTATGTGAGATCGAGCGGGCGCCCGTCGACCTCGGCGGTCCGCTGAACGGTGTCGACCCGCACGGGCAGGTCATCACCGCCCACCGTCTCGGCCCCCGCCTCGGTCTCCGTCTCCGGCACGGCGACCGGCAGCAGGGACGGCTGGTCGGCGGGTACGAGGACCAGGTACCCGATCATCGGCGGGTGGCCCGGCAGCGTGGGCAGGGTGTGCGGGGGAGCGGGCAGCCAGGTGGCGCCCGGCGGCAGGAAGTCGGTGACGTCGACCACCTCGTCCCGGTCGACCGCCCGCAGTCGATGACGTGCGGAGCCGGTGGACGGGGCCGGGGAGGTGGCGGTGGCCACGGAGGAGAAGGAACGGGTGTTCGCCATGAGAGGTCAGCTCTTTTCGCGCGAGAGGTCGTCGAGGACGTACGTCGTGCGCGCTGGCCGAAGGCCGGTGTACGGCTTTAGAGGGCCTGCGCGTTCGTCGCGCGACAACACACCCGGTCGAAGTCGTGGTGCTGACGGGAAGGCCAGAAGGGCTCAAGGTCGTGCCGACCCGTAGCGATGCACTCCTGGAAGCTGGCCATGCCCCCATTGAAGCAGACACAGCCCCGCAACATCAGCCTCCTCTCACTGTCCGGACACCCACACCCGCCGAGAGCCCGCAGAGGAGCGCCCCGCAAGGGGCGCGGGGAACGGCGCAGTCTTGTCGCTTTTAGGGGCGCGGGGAACGGCGCGACAAGCCCCCACCGGACCCGCACCCGCCCACGCCCCCCCGGGCACCCCCTCCCCCCCCCGAGCGGACGCGAAGGGGCGCCCACCACGCAGGTGGACGCCCCTCGGAAAAGCCAGCCGGCTCAGACCTGCCCAGCCTTCTCCAGCGCGGAGCAGCACGTGTCGACGATCAGCCGAGTCACCACATACGGGTCGACATTCGCGTTCGGACGCCGGTCCTCGATGTACCCCTTGCCGTCCTTCTCCACCTGCCAGGGGATACGAACCGAGGCCCCACGGTTGGACACCCCGTACGAGTACTCGTTCCACGGAGCCGTCTCGTGCAGCCCCGTCAGCCGGTCGTCGATCCCCGCACCGTAGTTCTTGACGTGGTCGAGCGGCTTCGAGCCCTCACCCAGCGACTCGCACGCGGTGATGATCGCCTCGTACCCCTCGCGCATCGCCTTGGTGGAGAAGTTGGTGTGCGCACCGGCCCCGTTCCAGTCACCCTTCACCGGCTTCGGGTCCAGCGTCGCGGAGACGTCGAAGTCCTCGGCGGTGCGGTAGAGCAGCCAGCGGGCCACCCACAGCTGGTCGGAGACCTCCAGCGGGGAGACGGGACCGACCTGGAACTCCCACTGGCCGGGCATGACCTCGGCGTTGATGCCGGAGATGGCGAGCCCGGCCTTGAGGCAGTTCTCCAGGTGCGCCTCGACGATGTCACGGCCGAAGATCTCGTCGGAGCCGACGCCGCAGTAGTAGCCGCCCTGCGCGGCGGGGAAGCCGCCCACGGGGAAGCCGAGCGGACGCTCGCCCTTGAAGAAGGTGTACTCCTGCTCGATGCCGAAGATCGACTCCTGCGCGGCGAACTTCTCCGCGACCTCGGTGAGCGGCGCACGGGTGTTGGACTCGTGCGGCGTCATGTCGATGTTGAGGACCTCGCACATGACGAGGACGTCGTCACCGCCGCGGATCGGGTCCGGGTAGGTCGCGACCGGCTTGAGCACACGGTCCGAGGCGTGACCCTCGGCCTGGTTCGTGGACGAGCCGTCGAAGCCCCAGATCGGCAGCTCCGCACCCTTCGCGTCGTCGGCGAGTATCTTCGTCTTCGAACGGAGCTTGGCCGTCGGCTCGGTGCCGTCGATCCAGATGTACTCAGCCTTGAAGGTCACGGGCCACATCCTTCGGGGTGGGTCTCTAAGCGCAGTGCGGTAGCTGCGGCGCTGCGGCACTGGGGCGCCGCGGAGGATGCCCGAAGCCTGTCAACAGGCAGTTTCCCGATCATTGCCCGGATGTGAACCCCGTGTTACCTGATGTCTCTGTGGTGCGGGTCACCTACGGAGAGCATCGCCCCCTCGTATGCGATGGGTTTCGGACAGGTGGCGGCCCGCACCGCCACCCGACACGAAACCAGGCGGTCCGGTGGGACCCGTCAGCCCACCTTCTCGATGACGGCCTTGCGGATCAGGAACTTGCCGGGCTCACGGACCTGCTCGAACGCCTCGTTGTTCAGGAGTACGCAGCTGCCGGAGACCGAGGTGACCTCCACGGTCGTGGACTTGTTGTTGTCCAGGTTCGTGACCTTGAGCTTCGTACCGGCGGGGAACTGGTTGCTGGACGCGGCGGGCGCGCCCGCTTCACCCGAGAGGGTGACCGTGGACCCGTTGCAGACCTGCTCGCCGGCCGCTGCGCCGCCACCGCCACCGGCGGCCGGGGCGGACGGGGCCTGCGACGGCTGCTCGGCGGGAGCGGACGCGGCGGGCGGCGCCTCGGTGCCCGCCCCCGTACCGTCCCCGGTACCGGCACCGCCCCCTTCGCCCACGGTGGCGTCGGACTCGCCGACCGTGCAGCCGGAGGCCTCCTGCTGCACCTTGATCTGGGCGATGACCGCTTCACGGTTGGCGATCCGCGCCTCGGACTGGGCGTCCGGGGCGGTGCGCTGTCCCTCGATGAACTTCTCGTTGTTGCCGAGGGCGGTGGCCAGTCCGCCGCAGACCACGGAGGACTGCGCGGTGGACTTGGCGGAGTTCGTGGCCGGTGTCGCGTTGGACGTGGCGGCCAGGGCGAAGGCCCCACCGCCGGCCACCGCGGCGGCGCTCACCAGCAGGGCGATCTTCTTCTTCGTCCCGAGCGTTCTTCTGCGCGACATCAACGGCTCCTGTCCCCGGCCGCCCCTGGCGGCGGCCGTCCGCCGTTATGTACGAGATACCGAACGAACTTGCTCAGTGGTTGACCGGAGTCGTTCAAGTAACGTGGATCACACGGGTGTTGTCGGGGTCACTGCCGCCTGCCCAGCGCGTCCCGCACCGACTCGTCCGTCCGCGCGACGACGGCGGTCCCGTCCTCCGCGGTGATGATGGGCCGCTGGATGAGCCGGGGGTGTCCGGCCAGTGCCGCGACCCACCGCTCGCGCGAACCGGCGTCACGGGCCCAGTCCTTCAGCCCCAGCTCCTTCGCCTCGGCCTCCTGGGTCCGGGTGATGTCCCAGGGCTCAAGACCGAGGCGCTCCAGGACCGCCCGGATCTCCGCCTCGCTCGGCACGTCCTCCAGATACCGCCTGACCGTGTACTCGGCCCCCTCCGCGTCCAACACGCTGATGGCGCTGCGGCACTTCGAACAGGCCGGATTGATCCAGATCTCCATGCCGCACAAGGTACGCGAGAACACCGTGCCACTCACTTGTCACGGCACCCCCAAAAGGCCTGTGGCCAGGGGCGATTGTCAGTGGGCGGCAGTAGAATAGAAGCAGTGTTCGAGGGTGCCGCCGGAGACGCCGGCCGGTGCCCTGACCGCGACAGGAGGATGCCTGTGCCCGCTGCCGCACTGAGTCCGCTGCCCACCCAGTCCACCGCCAAGAGGGCGGTCCAGCTGGACCTGCCCTACCAGCCCGTCGAGAAGCGCCCGCTGCCCCCGGGCCGCCCGCGCGAGTGGTACGTCACGCACAACCGCCGCCTCAAGGCGATGCGGCTGGCCATCGCCCTCCTCGACTCCGGCGTCTACGTACCCAGGCAAGCCCACAACGACACGATCCGCAGCACGGCCGCACTCATAGGCGTACACCCACCGTCGGACACGACCTGCCACATGGTCCGGGCCCTGATGAGGTACGCGCGCTGAGCCCGCGCCCGTGACGCGGCCCAATCCGTGACGCAGCCCAACCCGTAGCGCCGCCCGCGTCCCGGGCGGCGCGTCGGTGAGGGCTCCTCGGGTTCTCCGGGTCTCCCGCTCTCAGCCGGACGCCAACTCCCGCTCCAGCGGGGTCCGGAAGCGGGGGGTGACCCGGGTGGGCCCCATCCACGACCGCAGCCGGTCGGCCTCGGCCCCGATCGCCTCCAGGGCCTCGGCGCCAGGGTCCTTGCTGTCCGCGTCCTCACCGTCCAGCAGCCGCCAGGCGATCTCGCCGTCGGGGCGCTGGGCCCAGCCGCCCACGATCCGCCCGTCCCACCAGACGGTCGGTCCGATGTTCCCGCTGCGGTCGAAGAGCGTGGGCCGCAGCCGGGGCGGGCAGTACCAGTCCCGTTCCTGCCATCCCATGGCCGTCGGGTCCAGGCCGGGCAGCAGCGCGGCCCACGGTTCGACGGCCCCGGCCGGCTCCACCGCGTCGGCGAGCACGTACGCCACGCCCTCGTCCACCGAGACGGTCACCGCTCCCACCGCGCCCAGCGCCCGCCGTACGTCGCTGACCTTCCACCCCGTCCACCACTTCAGGTCGGCCTCCGTGGCCGGCCCGCACGCGGCGAGCCAGCGCCGGATCAGCTCGGCCTGGGCCTCGGCGACGGGCAGTTCGGCGCACGGGGGAGCCGTGGCCCACCGGAACTGCGTGGACGTCCACGACCCCAGCGGCCGTCCCCGTACGATCCGGCCCTCGGCCCCGAGGACACGCAGCAGCCGCGACGAAACGGTGTGCACTCCCTCGTAGCTCGTGCCCGGCGCGTACGCGAACTGCTCCCTCAACCGCGGCTCCTCGCGGCCCAGTTCGGCGGCCGTCGCCTCGCCGCGCCGGGCGAGTGCGGCCAGCGTGGACGTCTCCACCTCCGCGAGCCACTGCGCGTCGGGAGCACCGGCTCGGGCCATGTCCTTGACCAGCGAGGCGCGCGCCCGGGCGGCCACGGCGAGTCCGGTGGACGCGTGCACGACCGGAACGAGCCCGGTGGGGAACACGAACACGGTCTGCCGCATGCCGTGCATCCGGATCAGCGTCCGGTCCTCGTACAGGGCCCGCTCCATCTCCGGCACGACCCGCGCCGCGTCCGTGAGCCGCGCCCCCACGGCGAGGTGGACGCTGACGGGATCCGTCCCGTGCAGCGCCACCAGCGAGGCCGCGACCTCCTCGGGAGTGCCCGCCCGGGCGGCCCCGGCCAGCCGCTGCCCGACGCCCAGCCGGGCCCGCCGCTCGGCCACACCGACGTGCCGCCGCTGCCCGCTCATGCCGTTCCCCCTGTCCGGTCCGACCCCGCGTCCTCGCATTCTCTCCGATGCCCTCTCGGGGCAGGGGCAGGGAGGGCGGTGGCCCCGGACGCAGATTTACTCACTCCGGAGCACCCTCATTGCTCCGCTCTGTGACGATTTCGCTTGACCCCGAGCTGTTTTGTGACTGCTCGTAAGCGGACCCTGCCGTTATTCGTTTCCGTCGGACAGGGATCGCCCGGCATCCTGGGGACTACTCTCGACGTCACCGACGGCCCGGCACACAGTCCGGCACCGCGTCGGACAGCTCAAGGTCCCACCACCCACGCACAAGGAGACCCGCCATGGGTACCTTGATCGTTTTGGCGATCCTCGTCCTGGTAGTCCTGGGATTCAACAGTCCCGTCTGGTGGCTCGCCGCGGCCGCCCTGGTCTACCTCTACGTCCGCTTCTTGCGGGCGGGCCAAGGGGCCTCCGGCCCGTCGTCGGGCGGCGGCGGAGGCGGCGGCGGTTCGAGTTCGAGCTCCACGGCCCGGATGGACAGCGACTACCACTCATACCGCCAGCGCCGCGACCGGATGGCCAAGTGGGAACGCCGCTACCGCCGCGAACGCCCCTGGAACGTGAAGAAGTGAACGTCAGAAAATGACGGACGTCAGGAAATGACGGAGCCCCGCCACTGCCCGAGGGGCGATGGCGGGGCTCCGTTCATACCGTACGACTGGTCACCGGGCGGACACCGGCTCGATCACACGTCGTAGTACAGCTCGAACTCGTGCGGGTGCGGGCGCAGCTGCAGCGGGGCGATCTCGTTCGTGCGCTTGTAGTCGATCCACGTCTCGATGAGGTCCGACGTGAAGACGTCGCCCGCGAGCAGGAACTCGTGGTCGGCCTCAAGGCGGTCGAGGACGGCCGGGAGCGAGGTCGGGACCTGCGCGACGCCCGCGTGCTCCTCGGGCGCCAGCTCGTAGAGGTCCTTGTCGATCGGCTCGGCCGGCTCGATCTTGTTCTTGATGCCGTCGAGGCCCGCGAGGAGCAGCGCCGAGAAGGCGAGGTACGGGTTGCCGGAGGAGTCGGGCGCGCGGAACTCGACGCGCTTGGCCTTCGGGTTCGAGCCGGTGATCGGGATACGCATGGCCGCGGAGCGGTTGCGCTGCGAGTACACCAGGTTGACGGGGGCCTCGAAGCCGGGGACCAGGCGGTGGTACGAGTTCACCGTCGGGTTGGTGAAGGCCAGCAGCGACGGGGCGTGCTTGAGGATGCCGCCGATGTAGAAGCGGGCGGTGTCCGACAGGCCCGCGTAACCGGCCTCGTCGTAGAACAGCGGGTCGCCGTTGGCCCACAGCGACGAGTGGATGTGCATGCCCGAGCCGTTGTCACCGAAGATCGGCTTCGGCATGAAGGTCGCGGTCTTGCCGTTGCGCCACGACACGTTCTTCACGATGTACTTGAAGAGCTGGAGGTCGTCGGCCGCGGCGAGCAGCGTGTTGAACTTGTAGTTGATCTCGGCCTGGCCGGCCGTGCCCACCTCGTGGTGCTGGCGCTCGACCTGGAGGCCGGACTTGGCCAGCTCCAGGGAGATCTCCGCACGCAGGTCGGCGAAGTGGTCGACCGGCGGGGTCGGGAAGTAGCCGCCCTTGTAGCGGACCTTGTAGCCGCGGTTGTCCTCGATGGCACCGGTGTTCCAGGCGCCGGCCTCGGAGTCGATGTGGTAGAACGCCTCGTTCGCCTTGGTGTCGAAGCGGACGCTGTCGAACACGTAGAACTCGGCCTCGGGGCCGAAGAACGCGGTGTCGGCGATACCGGTCGACGCGAGGTACGCCTCGGCCTTCTTCGCCACGTTGCGCGGGTCACGGGAGTACTGCTCGCCCGTGATCGGGTCGTGGATGAAGAAGTTGATGTTGACCGTCTTGTCGCGGCGGAAGGAGTCGACGCGCGCGGTGGACAGGTCGGCGCGGAGCGCCATGTCGGACTCGTGGATGGCCTGGAAGCCGCGGATGGAGGAGCCGTCGAAGGCCAGTTCCTCGGTCGGGTCGAAGGCCTCCGCCGGAATCGTGAAGTGCTGCATCACACCCGGCAGGTCGCAGAAGCGGACGTCGACGAACTTGACGTCCTCGTCCTTGATGAACTTCTTGGCCTCGTCGGCGTTCTGGAACATCCAGCTCCTCCTACTCCCGCTCACTTCGGACCGGGGTGGTAGTTCGTTCGTGCGGCCAGTGCGGTGGCACACGCTGAGCCCGACCTTAAGGACGGGTGATTTCTCCAGCGTGACCCATTTGTTTCGCCCAAGTTAACCGGACGAGGTCCGGTGTACCCCACCTGTCCGCATGGCAAAACGGTCGCAGTACCGTGGACGGGTGGACAACAGGCAAGCAATCGGATCGTGGCTGTCCGGACCCCGCGCCGCCGCGGAGGACGCCGGTGCCGACTTCGGATACCGCGGAGAGCAGCTGGGCCTGCCCGAGTCGGGCCCCGGCTCCATCGGGCGCCCCGGCAGGCGCCTGGGCGCCCTCGCCGTCGACTGGGGCCTGTGCACCTTGATCGCATACGGCCTGATCACCGACGGCTACGGCCAGGCGACCGGGAACTGGACGCTGCTCGTTTTCTTCGTCGTGAGCGTGCTGACCGTGGGCACCCTCGGCTTCACACCCGGCAAGCGGCTGTTCGGCCTGCGGGTCCTGGCTCTGGAGACCGGCACGGTCAACCCGCTGCGCGCCCTGCTGCGCACGGTCCTGCTGTGCCTCGCGCTGCCGGCCCTGATCTGGGACCGCGACGGACGCGGCCTGCACGACCGCCTGGCCCGCACGGTCGAGGTCAGGATCTAGATCCGCAACCCCTGTTCGTGCGACGAGCCCGGCTTCCGTACGGAGCCGGGCTCGGGCATGAGAACGGGGCGCCCCGGAACCGTCGGTGATTCCGGAACGCCCCGTTCCAGTGGAGCTCAGGTGCGGCGCTAGCGCATCTTCCCGCCGCGCGGCATCCGCATTCCCTTGGGCATCGGGCCCTTGGGAAGCGGCATGTTGCTCATCAGGTCGCCGAGGGCACGCAGCCGGTCGTTGGTCGCGGTGACCTGCGGGCCGGTCAGTACACGCGGCAGCTTCACCATCGTCGTACGGAGCTTCTTCAGCTCGACCTGGCCCTCGCCCGTGCCGACGAGGATGTCGTGCACCGGCACGTCCGCGACGATGCGCGCCATCTTCCGCTTCTCGGCGGCCAGCAGGCTCTTCACCCGGTTCGGGTTGCCCTCGGCCACCAGCACGATGCCGGCCTTGCCGACGGCCCGGTGGACCACGTCCTGGCTGCGGTTCATCGCCACCGCCGGGGTCGTCGTCCAGCCGCGCCCGACATTGTCGAGCACCGCCGCCGCCGCGCCCGGCTGGCCCTCCATCTGGCCGAAGGCCGCCCGCTCGGCCCGGCGCCCGAAGACGATCGCCGACGCGAGGAAGGCGAGCAGGAGGCCGAGAATGCCGAGATAGATCGGGTGACCGATCCAGAAGCCGATCGCGAGGAAGACACCAAGGGTGACGATTCCGACAGCCGCGAGTACAAGACCGATCTTTTTGTCGGCCTTGCGGGTCATCTTGTAAGTCAGAGCGATCTGCTTGAGTCGCCCGGGGTTCGCAGCGTCCGCTGCGGGTTCCTTCCTCGCCATGCCGTGAAGTCTACGTGTCGGGGGAAGCGCCGACGACGGCGGTGCCCGGTCGGCCTGCGTCACGGCCCTCACGCAAAGGCGCGGGACGGCTCAGAGGTGGGTGACGAAGGACTGCTCCACGACACGCTGTGCCTCGACGCGGTCCTTGGCGCGACGGCGGTCCTCCAGGACGGACGTCCAGGCGTTGCGACGGGCGGTGCGCTGGCCACTGCTCAGGAGCAGGGACTCGACGGCACGGAGTGCATCGGTGAACGACGGGATCGCGGTGGCGCGTACGGGCGCGGCCTGCATGATGGGGGTCCCCCCTCGGGACGGCGGCTCTGGCTAAGGCTCTACGGGGTGTAAAACCAGGGTCACTGAATGGTGTTACCAGGGCGTGACCGACCGGTCAAACGCCGGTGAAGCCTTGATATGCAGGCCTGAAACCTTGACGCGGCCCTGATATGGCCCCTATCTGCGGGGACGCCCAGGACCGCGTCGTACCGGCCATTACTGACGAGTAGCCACTTGTGCGCAGGTTCACACGCTCAAGTGGCACCGCGTGCCATTCGACGGAGTCGCCGATGGCGGCCGATATGGCTCAGACGGCCTGCGAGGCGACGTACGCGCCGCGCTTCTCGATGGCCATCTGGTAGAGGCGGCCGGCCCGGTACGAGGAGCGGACCAGTGGGCCCGACATGACTCCGGAGAAGCCGATCTGGTCGGCCTCCTCCTTCAGCTCCACGAACTCGTGCGGCTTCACCCAGCGCTCGACGGGGTGGTGGCGCACGGAGGGCCGCAGGTACTGCGTGATGGTGACGAGCTCACAGCCCGCCTCGTGCAGCTGGCGCAGCGCCTCGCTGACCTCTTCGCGGGTCTCGCCCATGCCGAGGATCAGGTTCGACTTCGTGACCAGACCGTAGTCGCGGGCCTCGGTGATGACCTTCAGTGAACGCTCGTACCGGAAGCCCGGGCGGATGCGCTTGAAGATGCGCGGGACCGTCTCCACGTTGTGCGCGAAGACCTCCGGGCGGGAGGAGAAGACCTCGGCGAGCTGGGCCGGCTCGGCGTTGAAGTCCGGGGCCAGCAGCTCGACCTTGGTCCGGCCCTCGGCGCGGTCCGCGGTCTGCTGGTGGATCTGGCGGACCGTCTCCGCGTACAGCCAGGCGCCGCCGTCCTCCAGGTCGTCACGGGCCACGCCGGTGATGGTGGCGTAGTTGAGGTCCATCGTGACCACGGACTCGCCCACGCGGCGGGGCTCGTCGCGGTCCAGCGCCTCGGGCTTGCCCGTGTCGATCTGGCAGAAGTCGCAACGCCTCGTGCACTGGTCGCCGCCGATGAGGAACGTGGCCTCGCGGTCCTCCCAGCACTCGTAGATGTTGGGACAGCCCGCCTCCTGGCAGACCGTGTGCAGGCCCTCGCTCTTCACGAGGTTCTGCATCTTGGTGTATTCGGGACCCATTTTCGCCCGGGTCTTGATCCACTCGGGCTTGCGCTCGATGGGGGTCTGGGCGTTCCGGACCTCCAGGCGCAGCATCTTGCGTCCGTCGGGTGCGACTGCGGACACATCGGCTCCCTGTAGCTTCGATTCTTCGGCGTACACCAGGGTACGCCCGTTCGGTGCGTGGCCCCCGAGGAGGGGAACCTTCGGGAACGGGGGTGCATTCCCGAGGCTCGGCGGGCGCTGCCCCCGGGCCCCCGGGTCCTCATTCGCCGGACGGGCTGATGTTCTTCGGCTGCGGGCCGGTGGGGGCGTGCCCAAAGGATTGAGCAGTTCCCCGCGCCCCTGGGTGACTCGGCCGGTCCGTCGCCTCTCAGCCCGTCCGGCGTTTGAGGACGAGCGCGTAGCGCGATTACGGGGGCGAGGGGCGAAGCCCCCTGCGTGACGGGAACGGGTAGGGGCGGCGGGGGCGAGAAAAAAAGCCCTACACCCCCGCCCCCTCCACCGCCCGAGGCAGAAGCTCCGCGTTCCCCAGGACGTCCGCCAGGTGCCGCTCGGCCACGGGCAGCACATCCGAAATGGCGAGGTCCCGCCCAAGCTCGTGCGCCAGCGACGTGACCCCCGCATCCCGGATCCCACAAGGAATGATCTTGTCGAAGCTGGACACGTCGGGGTTCACGTTCAGGGCGAAGCCGTGCATGGTGACCCCCTTGGCCACCCGGATCCCCATCGCGCAGATCTTCCGGTCCTCCCGCCGCTGCCCGGCGTTGGAGGGCGCGTACTCGGGCCCGTTGAGCCGCGGGTCGAACTCCTCGTCCGCCAGCCGCGGATCGAAGTCGAGCGAGAGCCCGCCGAGCGCCGGCCGCTGATCCACCGGGTCGCCCAGGACCCAGACACCGGCCCGCCCCTCGACCCGACTGGTCTCGACGCCGAACTCCGCGCAGACCCGGATCATCGCGTCTTCGAGCCGCCGGAGGTGGGCGACGACGTCCACCGGGCGCGGCAGTTTCTGGATCGGGTAGCCGACCAGCTGCCCCGGACCGTGCCAGGTGATCTTCCCGCCCCGGTCCACGTCGACGACGGGCGTGCCGTCGAGGGGCCGTTCGTTGTCCGCCGTGCGCCGGCCGGCCGTGTAGACCGGCGGGTGCTCAAGGAGCAGACAGGTGTCGGGGATCTCGTCCTGGAAGCGGGCCGTGTGGACACGGCGCTGCTCGTCCCAGGCTTCCTGGTACTCGACGGCGTCCGCACCGAAACCCATGCGGACGAACCGCAGCTCACTCACGGCAAGCGCCTCCCTTGCAAGAGTTCGAGGGGCCGGTCAACGGTCCCGTAAGGCTCGTAACGCCCCACGCCACTGTACGTCCGGTCGGCGCGCGTCAGCCCTGAGGGCAATCCTCACACGATCGGATGAATGAACGTCGAAATGTGCGATCGCTTGCTTACAGACCGCTACATTCGCGCCGTTCACGAGGCAAATAAGGGCTGCTCAAGGCATGGCGGCCGACCTCGCCCCGGGCCTGCCCGCGCAGGCCCCCAGCCCGGAAGGCAGGAGTTCGCACCGCAGATGACGGAACGACCCGCGCAGCGCACCCCCAACCGTCAGCTCGCCGCACTTATCGCAGAAGCGGGGTTCTCCAACGCGGGGCTCGCCCGTCGAGTGGACCAGCTCGGCCTCGAACACGGTCTCGATCTGAGATACGACAAGACATCCGTCACCCGCTGGCTGCGAGGACAGCAGCCCCGGGGCACCACACCGGCCCTGATCGCCGAGGTGTTCACCCGCCGCCTCGGCCGCCGGCTCAGCGCACAGGACCTCGGACTCGACGCGTGCGCACCCGTCTACGCGGGTCTTGAGTTCGCCGCCACACCGGAGGAGGCCGTCGACATCGTCGGCGGGCTCTGGCGCAAGGACTCGGGAAGCCATGCCGAGCTGCGCAAGATCGCGTTCACTCCGGCGGGGCTCGTCGTGCCCAGCCGGGACTGGCTGATCGGCCGGGCCGACGACCGGGTGAGCCGCGGTGACCCCGGTGCGGCGCGGATCCCCGTACAGGGCGGCCGACCGGTTTCCGTCAAGCCGCTGGCCGTGCCGGAACAGGTCAGGCCGCCGTTCCGGCAGCGTGCGGGGACCGAGCGCGGGCCCGGCCAGCGGGTCACCGCGGGCGACATCGCGGCCCTGCGCTCGGTCGGCGAGCTGTTCCGCTCGCTCGACAACGCGTACGGCGGGGGGCACGCCCGGCAGGCCCTCGTGCGGTACCTGGAGCACGAACTGGAGCCGATGCTGCGCGGCACGTACGGGGAGCAGACAGGGCGCCGGCTGTTCGCCGCGGCGGCCGATCTGACCCGGCTGGCGGGCTGGACCTCGTACGACATCGCCGCGCACGGGCTCGCGCAGCGGTACTTCGTGCAGGCGCTGCGCCTGTCGCAGGCGGCGGCGGACCGGGCGTACGGGTCCTACGTGCTCGTCACCATGAGCCGGCAGGCCGTCTACCTCGGGCACGGACGCGAGGCGGTGCAGCTGGCCCGGGTCGCGCAGCAGGGCGTGGGCTCGTCCGCGCCACCCGTCGTCCAGGCGCTGCTGTACGCGGTCGAGGCGCGCGGGCACGGCGTGCTCGGCGAGGTACGGGCGGCCACGGCCTCGCTCGTACGGGCCGAGCGGGCACTGGAGATCGCCCGGCCGGGGGACGAAGTCCCCTACTGGGCGCGGTTCTTCGACGATGCGCAGCTCGCGGACGAGTTCGGGCACTGCCACCGGGATCTGCAGCAGTACCGGGCGGCGGCTCAGCACGCCGAGCGGTCGCTGCAGTTGCGCGCGCCCGGGTATGCGCGCAGCCGGCTCTTCTGCCGGGTGGTGCTCGCTTCGGCGCGGCTCGGACTGGGGGAGCTCGACCAGGCGTGCCAGCTGGGGGCCGAGGCGGCTACGCAGGCGTCCGAGATGCGCTCGGTCCGGGCGCTGGAGTATGTGCGGGACTTCGAACGGCGGCTGGAGCCGTATCGCGACGCGGCGCCGGTGAGGGGGTACCGCGACAAGGTCGCTGCGCTGGGCTGAGCGTGGCTCCGGGGTCGCGGTTCGGCTGCGGGCCGGCGGGGGCGGGTCGCGCCGTTCCCCGCGCCCCTGAAGGGCGCTGGTGCGGCCGGCCGCGATTCGCCTGCGGCCCGGTGGGGGCTTGTCGCGCAGTTCCCCGCGCCCCTGCAAGGGGCCCTCGTCGCTGATGGGAGTGGAGGTCCCGCCCCGCGTCGGGGCCTCCACTCCGGCTTGGCGAAGGGGTGTTGTCTTTAGGGGCGCGGGGAACTGCGCGGTCAACCCCCGCCGGCCCGCAGCCGAGTCACGACCCGCCCCCCCCGGCAAGGGCTACGCGGCCGTAGGTGTCGGTAATGGGGCGGCCACCGCCGACCCCGTCGCCGCGGCGCCCAAGTCCGAGAGCACGGCCCGCGCCACCCGCCGCCCCGAGTGCAGAGCACCCTGCACCGTGCTCGTGTCCCGGTGGTCGCCGCACACGTACAGACCCGCCAGCAGCCGCACAGGACGGCGCAGATCGTGCGGCGGCGCCATCGCCGGGACGGCGTCGGGCGTGTGGTGGACCGCCAGCAGCTCCCAGCGGTGCGTGGCGGTGCCGTAGAGGGCCGCCAGCTGCGCCCGTACCGCACGGTCCGTGTCCGCGGTCGGTGCGCCCAGCACCGTCGACGAGATCAGCGCACGGCCCACGGGCGCCCGCGACGGATCGACCTGACTGATCACCGCCGTGTGGGCCACAGGCCCCCGCCGGTCCGCGTCCAGGAGCAGCGCCGCGTCCGTCAGGGGCGGCTCGTCCGCCGTGTGGTGCACCACCGTCACCGGATGGCACGGCGGCACCCGCAGTCCGGGCAGCAGCTCCGCCGCGGCGCGGGCCCCGGTCGCCACCAGGACGGCCCGGCAGCGGAGTTCACCGTGCTCGGCCGTCGTCACGGACGTCGTCGAGACGGAGGTGGCCCGCACTCCGGTACGGACCGTCCCCGGCGGCAGGGTCGCGGCGAGCAGCTCCGGCAGGGTGTCGGCCCCGCCCTCCGGCAGGCACAGCCGCCCGGAGGCGAAGGTCCGGAGGGCGAGGTCGGCGCACCGGCTGGACGTCGTCAGGTCCGGGTCGCAGAGCAGCGCCGCCAGGAGGGGGCGCAGAAAACCCTCGACCGTTCGCGCCGGCATGCCACGCGCCGCGAGCGCCTGCCCGGCGGGCCGCTCGGGCCGGGCCAGCAGCCGCTCCACGGGAACCGTCGCGATCCGGCCGAGGGCCGCGGCCAGCCGGGCCTGGTCGAGTGCGCCCCCGAGCGGGGGGTACGCCCGCGACATGGGCGGCGCGGCGGCGGGGGCGAGCTGCCGGAGCCTGCGAGGGGGGCTCACAAAGGCGCGCGCCGCGTCGAGTGCGCCCCTTGCGCCCCCGGCGCTCGCGGGCTCGCCCGCCCGGTGCACACGCCCCTCGGCGTGGACGAGGACACCGGCGGCGAACGGGCGCAGGACGAGGGCGTCCAGGCCGGGCGTCAGCCGCAGTTCGGGGTACGACGTGAAGAGGAGCCGTCCGACGCGGTCGAGACGGAAACCGTCGATCTTCTCGGTCGCCATCCGGCCGCCCACCTGAGGGGCGGCCTCCAGGACGACGGTCGACACACCTGCGCTGTTCAGCCGTTGGGCGGCCGAGAGTCCCGCGACCCCGGCCCCCACGATGACGACGTCCGCCTGGCAAGCGGGCTCAAGCACGTGCCCCTCCTAGAGGTCGCGCGGCTGCTTGGAGGCGTCCCGCCCCCAACGGGTATCCGGAATACCCGACTTCGGGACGAGCGTAGGGCCGCGACCGGCCGGAGGAACTCGCGCATGAACAGGGCACGGTCGCACGCCGGTCGCATGCGGTCGGCGTGCACGCCTGGGGAGCGGGCCCGGGTGCTGGGCCGTACCTAGCTCTGAGCCGCCCTGATGGCCTCCTCGATGCCCGGGAAGGCGAAGGTGAAGCCCGACTCCAGCAGGCGGGTGGGAAGGACGTGCTGGCTGCCCAGCACCTCCGAGGCCATCTCGCCGAGCGCGGCCTTCAGGACGGGCGCGGGCACCGAGAACAGTGTGGGGCGGTGCAGGACGCGCCCCATGGCGGCCGTGATCTCGCCGTTGGTGAGCGGTTCCGGAGCCGTCAGGTTGAAGGGCCCGGACAGCGCCTCGGAATCGATCAGGAAGCGCAGCGCGGCCACGTGGTCGTGCAGTGCGATATAGCTCCAGTACTGCCGACCGTCGCCCATCTTCCCGCCGAGCCCCGCCTTGAAGAGCGGGAACAGCCGCCCCCAGGCACCGCCCTTGGGGGCCACCACCAGTCCGGTGCGGGCGAAGACGGTCCGTACGCCCGCCTCCTGCGCGGGCGCCGCCGCCGCCTCCCACTCCACGCACAGCGAGGGCAGGAACCCGTCCCCGGGCGGCGCGCTCTCGTCCACGGCCCGCGTGCCGGTGTCCCCGTAGAAGCCCATGGCGCTGCCGTTGAGGAAGACCCGCGGCGGCCGTTCGAGGGTGGCGGCGGCCTCCGCGAGGGTGGCTGTGCCGAGGAGCCGGCTCTCACGGATCGTCCGCTTGTACGCGTCCGACCAGCGGCGGTCGGCGATCCCGGCGCCCGCGAGGTTCACGACGGCGTCGCAGCCGGTCAGGCCCACGGCGTCCACGTAACCGCGCTCGGGGTCCCACTCGACCTCGTCGTCCGACCGGGGCGTACGGCGTACCAGCCGCACCACCTCGTGCCCGTCGGCGGTCAGTGAGCGCACCAGGGCCGTACCGATGAGGCCGGACGCGCCGGCCACGGCGATTCGCGAAGCTTCCATGACCCCATCCTGCGCCAGTCTCCCCGGGAGCACCGCGCCGAGGGGCCCGCGGCCGGGGCGGCGCCCGGCGCGCCCGCTCTACAGTGACGTCCATGCCCGAGCCGTACATACGCACCGCGGTGCCCGAGGACGAAGAGGCGCTGGGCCGTCTCGACCGTGCCGTCTGGTCCTACCGGCACGCGGTCAGACCGCGGGAGCAACCGCCGTACGAGCCGTTCTTCGACGACCGCTTCGGGCCCCGCGACCACCTGGTCGCCGAGCTGGGCGGACGGCTCGCCGGCTACGTACGGCTCGGATTCCCCACCCCGCTCGCCTCCAACGCGCACGTACGGCAGATCCAGGGCCTCGCCGTCGCCGACGAGGTCCGCGGCAACGGAGTGGGCCGGGCGCTGGTCCGCGCCGCCGTCGAGGAGGCCCGCCGCCAGGGCGCACGCCGGATCACGCTGCGCGTCCTCGGCCACAACACGCCCGCGCGCAGGCTGTACGAGTCGGAGGGCTTCGCGGTCGAGGGCATCCAGCCGGAGGAGTTCCGGCTGGCGGGCGAGTACGTGGACGACGTACTCATGGGCCGCAGGCTCTGACCGGCCCGCGGGACGGCAATGCGGCCGACGGGACGGCAGCCCGGCCGACCGGGACGGTCACCCGGCCCACCGGAACGGTCACCCGCTCGGGGCGTAGGTCACGACGTCACGAGATCCCCCGTGTCCACCGGTGTCGACGCCTTCGCCGCCCGCGCCGCGTCCTCCGCGACCTCGTCGGCCGTCAGTACGTAACCCGTCTCGGCGTCGCTCGTGGAGCGGGCGAAGACCACGCCGTAGACCTTGCCGTCGGTGGTCAGCAGGGGGCCGCCGGAGTTGCCGGGGCGGACCGTGGAGCGGATCGAATAGATCTCGCGGTTGACCACCTCGGAGCCGTAGATGTTCCGCCCCTGGGCGTTGATCTTGTTCGCGACCGTGGCCGCCTGGAGGTCGAGCCCGCCGTCCTGCGGGTAGCCCGCGACCACGGCCGCGTCGTCGCGCTTCGCAGTCGTGTCGAAGGACAGCACGGGAGCCTTGAGCCCCGGCACGTCCAGCACGGCCACGTCCTTCTGCGGGTCGAAGAGGACGACCTTCGCCTCGTACGCCCGGCCCGTGCCGCCCACCCGCACGGTCGGGTCGTCGATGCCCGCCACCACGTGCGCGTTGGTCATCACGTGCTCCGGGGCGAACACGAAGCCGCTGCCCTCGCGGCCCTGTGTGCCGACGGCGCCCTCGACCTTCACCGTGGAGCGCTGGGAGGCCCGCGTGGCGGCGGCCGTGACGCTGTCCCCGGAGGGCTTGGCGACCGAGGCCGTCGGCTCGTTCTCGAAGGGGTTGAAGACCTGCGGGAAACCGGCCTCCGTGAGCGCCGAGGTGGCCCGGGAGAACCATGCCGGGGTCGTCTCCGGCATCGTGTCCTGCACCGCGCCGAGCAGTGCGGAGTCCCGGATCGAGGACGTGACGACGGGCGAGGCCGACGCGCCGAGCACGCTCGCGGCCACCCACGCCACGAGCAGCACGGAGACCGTGTTCGCCGCGGCGCCGCCCACCCCGTCGACCACACGCAGGGGCCCCTGGTCCAGCTCGCGGCGCAGCTTCAGCCCCAGCCGCCCCGCCAGTTCGTGGCCCACCGCGGCGGGCAGCAGCACGGTGAGTACCGCCGTGACCGTCGCCGTCGTGGTCCCCGCCTCCACCAGGTCCATCACCCAGGGCAGCACCCATACACCGATGACGGCACCGCCCACGAAACCGGCCAGCGAGACACAGCCCGCGACCAGTCCGCGCCGGTAGCCGGACGCCGCGTAGCCGAGAATGACCAGCAACAGCAGGATGTCGAGCAGGTCCACGGAGCTCCCTTTCTCTTGGGCCCCCTAATACGCGCCGGGCGGGCCCAGTGATCAGGTACGCGCGTGGGGGACCGGCCGGCCGGCACACGTGCGTGGACCTGTAGAAACGTCCCGGACCGGGGCGTTGGTTCCACCGGGTGGCACACCACACATCGCGGACCCTCCCGGCGTCCCGGAGAGTGGGTCGCATGTGCGCCCACCGGAGCCCGCTCACGGCCCGCGTACCCCGCCTGCCGCGCGTCGTGCCGGACCGGCTGCCCCGGTCCGCGCGCGCCGTGCTGGCCTGCGTGCCCGGCCTCGCGGCCGTCGCCGCGCTGGTGCTCTGCGCCGTGGGCGTCGACCGGACGCCGGGCGGCGGCGAGCGGGACGTCGCGGCCCGCGCCTCCGTCGGGCACCGGGCCCCGAAGCCGCCCATCGTGCCGAGGGAACGCTGGCTGGGCGACGCCGCGTCCACCCAGCCGCCGACCCGGTACGCCGACCGGGTGTCCGCCGTCTTCGTGCACCACACCGACTCGCCCAACGGCTACGACTGCGCCGACGCGCCCCGCATCATCCAGTACCTGTACACGGGGCAGGCCGGGGTCCGGCACTGGGACGACATCGGCTACAACTTCCTCGTCGACCGCTGCGGCACCGTGTACGAGGGGCGGGCGGGTGGCGTCGAGCGGGCCGTCGTCGGCGCCCACACCCAGGGCTTCAACGTGGGTACGACGGGCATCGCGGCACTCGGTACGTTCACCGCGGGCGTGCCCGTTCCCCGGGCGATGACCGACGCCATCGCGGCCGTGGCCGCCTGGAAGCTGGGGCTCACGGGGGTCGACCCGCGGGCGCCCGTGCGGCTCGTGTCGACGAACAGTCTGAGCAAGTACCGGGCGGGTACGCGGGGCACGTTCACGGCGGTGTCAGGGCACACGGACGGGTACTGGACCGCGTGCCCGGGGGCCGCGCTCATGGCCCGTCTGCCCGCGATCCGGCAGGAGGCCGCACGGTTGCAGGGGCGGCGCTGAGGCGTCCCGCCGGGGGTGCGGTGTTTCGGCTGCGGGCCCGGTGGGGGCTGGTCGCGCAGTTCCCCGCGCCCCTTCAGGGCGCCGGCGTGCCGCGCGCCTCTTCGGGGCGCCAGTGTGCCGCCGGGCGCCTTTTCGGGGCGTCGGCGTTCCTCACAGGTCGTGCACAGCGGGGTCATCGATCACCCCGAGGCACGCCTTCTAGCGTCGGGGTACGCACTGACCGGAGGTGGGGATCATGGACCGTCGTACGAGTACGAGCAGTCGCGAGGGGCAGGCCGGGCGGACGTCTCTCTGGGGGCGGGTCGCACGCAGTCCCTGGACCGTCGCCTGCGTGGTGGCCGCGGTCGTGGTGGGTCCCTCCGCCGCCACCGCGTCCGCCCTGGACCGGGCCAACGCCGCGCCCCCGCACAGCTCCCCGCGGGCGTCAGTCCGCGAAGCGGTCCCACAGCTGGGGCAGGCGTTCCTCAAGGAGTGAGTGGTTCTCCAGGTCGAGCGGGGTGCCCAGCGGCTCCGGAGGGGCCGCCGGGATCCCCAGGTCGGGGGCGACCGCGCCGGTGAGCTGCTCGTACGCCTCGTCCGCCGCGTACCCCAGCTCCTCGGCGTCCCCGTCGACCTCGTCGTCGAAGTCGCCGAGCAGGTCGGCCAGTTTGTCCGGGTCGTGCACGGCACCCTCGTACGTCTCCCGGCCCTGGCCGATCAGCCAGCAGCGGAAGAAGTCGAAGGCGTCGTCACTGGCCCCGTCGAGCAGGATCCAGGCCGCGCCCCACAGGTCCCAGGTGTACGCGCGGTTGTAGCGGGCCTCGAAGTGACGGGCGAAGTCGAGGACCATCTCGGGGTCGAGCCGGAGCAGCCGTTCGACGAGCAGGTCGGCCTGCTCCTCGGGGTCGCCCTCGGCGGCCTCGCGGGTCGCGTCCACCAGCTCCCAGAACTCCGTCTCGTCCATCACGGGACAAGCATCGGGCCTGTACCCGGCCCGCGCACCCGGGGACAGGCGGATCGTTATGCGCGCACATGCCGCCGGAAAATCCGACAGCAGGTGTCGGCATTCGGCGCGATGCTCGGCACATGGAGAGAGCAGAGCAGGCTTCAGGACAGAACGCGGGACCGCTCGACGGCAGGATCGCGCTGGTCGCGGGTGCCACGCGCGGTGCCGGCCGGGCCATGGCGGTCGAACTGGGGCGCGCGGGGGCCACGGTGTACGTGACCGGACGCACGACCCGCGATCAGGTCAGCGAGGTCGGCCGGACCACCGAGACGATCGAGGGGACGGCCGGACTGGTCGACGAGGCCGCCCGCGCCGCAGGTGGCGCGGGGCGTGGGATCGCCGTACCCACGGACCACCTGGAACCGGAGCAGGTACGCGCCCTGGTCGAGCGCATCGACCAGGAGCAGGGGCGCCTCGACATCCTCGTCAACGACATCTGGGGCGGCGACGTCCACCTCGACTTCACGGTCGAGAAGCAGCCCGACATGTGGGACATGGATCTCGGCAAGGGGCTGCGGATCATGCGCCTGGGCATCGAGTCGCACCTCGTGACCAGTCACATCGCGGCGCCCCTGCTGATCCGTAACCCCGGCGGGCTGCTCGTCGAGGTCACGGACGGCACCGAGGAGTACAACCGGCGCTACCGCAAACCGCTGTTCTACGACCTCGCCAAGACGGCCCCGATCCGGATGGCGTACGACCTTGGGGAGGAACTGAAGGAGTACGGCTGTACGGCGGTCTGCGTCACCCCGGGCTGGCTGCGCTCCGAGGCGATGCTCGACACCGCGTTCAAGGTCACCGAGGAGAACTGGCGGGACGCCTGCGAGCAGGCACCGCACTTCGCGATCTCCGAGTCGCCCACGTACATCGGGCGGGCCCTGGTCGCCCTCGCCGCCGACCCTGACGTGGCCCGCTGGAACGGGCAGTCGCTGTCCAGCGGCGGGCTCGCCCAGGAGTACGGCTTCACCGACGTCGACGGCTCGGCGCCCGACGCGTGGCGCTATCTGCTGGAGGTGGAGTCGCAGGGCAAGCCGGCGGACGTGACGGGCTACCGCTAGCCGTCGTTCTCCCGGCCCGGGTCGCCGTAGTACGCGGCGATCCGGGCCGCGGCGTCGGAGAAACGTTTCCTTAGCTCGGTCGGCTCCAGTACCTCCGCCTCCGGGCCGAGGGACAGGAACTGCGTGTACGCGACGTCGTACGACTCGACCGGCAGCGTGAGCGTCACCCGCCCCTCGCCGTCGGGCGGGCCCGCCGCGTCCAGGGCCTCCTGGGCCGAGAGCGGATCCACGGTGTGTCTGAGCCGCCGCGCACCCGCCTCCGTGAGGCGCACCACGACGGTCGCCCGCAGGAGCGAGCGGGCGAACCGCTCGGCGTGGTCGGCCCAGAAGCCGGGCAGGTCGAAGGTCCCGTCGCGCTCGAAGCGGTCGCCTGCCGGTTCGGCGGAGGTGAACCGTTCGATGCGGTAGACCCGGAAGGGGCCGGGTTTCTGCTCCGGTACGTGCTCCGGTGCGTGCTCCGGCCCGCCGGCCACCCTGGCGCACACGTACCAGACACCGGCCTTGAGGACGAGCCCGTACGGCTCCAGCTCACGCTCGATGTCCGTGTCCTCGCGGCGGTACCGCGCGGTGATCCGGCGGTCGTCCCAGACCGCTTCCGCGATCGCGGGGAGCAGTTCGGGGGTCTTCGGCTCGGCGAACCACGCGGGGGCGTCCAGGTGGAAGCGCTGGGCCGCGGTGCGGGAGGCGTCCTTGAGGGAGGGCAGCAGGGCGGCGGACACCTTCAGGAGGGCGGCGGAGGAGGCGTCCTCCAGGCCCATCTCGCGCAGGGCGCCGGGTACGCCGGAGAGGAACAGGGCCTCGGCCTCACTGCGGGCGAGGCCTGTCAGCCGGGTCCGGTAGCCGCCGACGAGCCGGTATCCGCCGGTGCGGCCGCGGTCGGCGTACACCGGGACGCCGGCCTCCGACAGTGCTTGCGCGTCCCGCGTGATCGTCCGCTCGGACACTTCCAGCTCGCGCGCCAGCTCGGCGGCGGTCATGGAGGGCCGGGACTGCAGAAGCAGCACCATCTTGATGAGCCGGGCAGCGCGCATGCCCCCCATGATGCCGGTGGCTCCGCCGGTGCGGTGAGTGGGGTGGGTACGCGTTCGCCTGCGGCGGGCCGGGGGGTGGGGGTGCAGGGTCGGGTGCGACCTCGTCGTGGCTGGCCGCGCAGTTCCCCGCGCCCCTAAAGACGGGCCGGTGGGTGGGTGCGGCGCCGTCGTGGTTGCTCGCGCAGTTCCCCGCGCCCCTGAAAAGCGGGGCTGCGCCCCTGCCTTTCGCCTTTGGGGGCGCGGGGAACTGCGCGGGTCACCCCCACCCTCCCGCAGGCTGCGAACCGGCCGCGGGAGGGTGGGGAGGAACTACAGGCCGTACCTCGCGCGGGCTTCCTTCACCGCGGATGCGGGGACCTCGCCCCGCCGCGCGAGCTGCGCCAAAGCCGCCACCACGATCGACTGCGCGTCGACGCCGAAGTGGCGACGGGCAGCCGCCCGGGTGTCGGAGAGACCGAACCCGTCCGCGCCCAGCGACGAGTAGTCCTGCTCGACCCACTGCGCGATCTGGTCCGGCACCTGCCGCATGTAGTCGGAGACGGCCAGTACCGGCCCCTCCGCCCCCTGCAGCGCCTGCCGAAGGAACGGCACCCGGTCCTCGCCGCGCAGCAGCGCCGCGTCGGCCTCCAGCGCATCGCGCCGCAGCTCGGTCCAGGACGTGGCGGACCAGACGTCCGCGGCCACGCCCCACTCCTCGGCGAGCAGCTTCTGCGCTTCCAGGACCCAGTGGATCGCCGTGCCGGAGCCCAGCAGCTGGATCCGCGCGGCGTTGGCGGCGTTGACCTGGACGCCCGCCGACTCCGCCGTGTTGAAGCGGTAGAGCCCCTTGACGATGCCCTCGTCGATGCCGGTGGCGGCGGGCTTTGCGGGCTGCGGGATCGGCTCGTTGTAGACGGTGAGGTAGTAGAAGACGTTCTGGTCCTCGCCGGGGGCGGCCTCGCCGTACATCCGGCGCAGCCCGTCCTTGACGATCGTGGCGACCTCGTACGCGAACGCCGGGTCGTACGACAGCGCCGCCGGGTTCGTCGCGGCGATCACCGGCGAGTGCCCGTCCGCGTGCTGCAGGCCTTCGCCCGTCAGCGTCGTACGCCCTGCCGTGGCGCCGACCAGGAAGCCGCGGCCCAGCTGGTCGCCGAGCTGCCACATCTGGTCGGCCGTGCGCTGCCAGCCGAACATCGAGTAGAAGATGTAGAACGGGATCATCTGCTCGCCGTGCGTGCTGTACGCGGTCGACGCGGCGATGAAGTCCGCCATGGAACCGGCCTCGGTGATCCCCTCGTTGAGGATCTGGCCGTCCTTGGCCTCCTTGTAGTACATCAGCTGGTCGCGGTCGACCGGCTCGTACGTCTGGCCCTTGGGGGAGTAGATCCCGAGCGACGGGAAGAGGCTCTCCATGCCGAAGGTGCGCGCCTCGTCGGGGACGATCGGCACCCAGCGCTTACCGGACGTCTTGTCCCGGACGAGGTCCTTGACCAGGCGTACGAAGGCCATGGTCGTCGCGACGTTCTGCGAGCCGGAGCCCTTGTCGAAGGCCGCGAACGCCTTGTCGGCGGGTGCGGGAAGGGGCGCCAGCGGCTGCGTACGACGGGCCGGGGCCGGGCCGCCGAGGGCCGCGCGGCGCTCCTGGAGGTAACGGACCTCGGGGGAGTCGGCGCCGGGGTGGCCGTAGGGCACGACCCCGTCGACGAAGTCGCTGTCCTTGATCGGCAGCTCCAGCAGGTCACGCATCTGCTTGAACTCGTCCGTCGACAGCTTCTTCATCTGGTGGTTGGCGTTCTTCGACGCGAAGCCCGAGCCGAGGGTGTGGCCCTTGACCGTCTGGGCCAGGATGACCGTCGGAGCGCCCTTGTGCTCGACGGCCGCCTTGTACGCCGCGTACACCTTGCGCGCCTCGTGACCACCGCGGGAGAGGTGGAAACACTCCAGGATCTTGTCGTCGCTGAGCAGCTTCGCCAGCTCGACGAGTGCCGGGTCCGAGCCGAAGAAGTCCTGGCGGATGTAGGCGGCGTCGCGCGTTTGGTACGTCTGCACCTGTGCGTCCGGGACCTGACGGAGGCGGCGGACGAGGGCGCCGGTGGTGTCGAGCCGGAACAGCTCGTCCCAGGCGTTGCCCCACAGCGACTTGATCACGTTCCAGCCGGCGCCGCGGAACTGGGCCTCCAGCTCCTGCACGATCTTGAAGTTCGCGCGGACCGGGCCGTCGAGGCGCTGCAGGTTGCAGTTGATGACGAAGGTCAGGTTGTCCAGGCCCTCGCGGGAAGCCAGCGCGAGTGCCGCGGTCGACTCGGGCTCGTCCATCTCGCCGTCACCGAGGAACGCCCACACGTGGGACGCCGAGACGTCCTTGATGCTGCGGTTGGTGAGATAGCGGTTGAAGCGCGCCTGGTAGATCGCGGAGAGCGGGCCGAGGCCCATCGACACCGTCGGGAACTCCCACAGCCAGGGCAGGCGCCGCGGGTGCGGGTACGACGGGAGGCCGTTGCCGCCCGCCTCCTGGCGGAAGTTGTCGAGGTGCGCCTCGTTCAGCCGGCCGTCGAGGAAGGCACGGGCGTAGATGCCGGGGGAGGCGTGGCCCTGGATGTAGAGCTGGTCGCCGGACCCGTCGGCCTCCTTGCCCTTGAAGAAGTGGTTGAAGCCGGTCTCGTAGAGCCAGGCCGCGGAGGCGAAGGTGGCGATGTGGCCGCCGACGCCGTGTTTCGCGCCGCGGGTCACCATCGCGGCCGCGTTCCAGCGGTTCCACGCGGTGATCCGGCGCTCCATCTCCTCGTCGCCGTCCACGGTGGGCTCGGCGGCGGTCGGGATGGTGTTGACGTAGTCGGTCTCAAGCAGCTTGGGCAGCGCGAGTCCGTTGCCCTCGGCGCGCTCCAGAGTGCGGCGCATCAGGTACGCGGCACGGTGCGGCCCGGCCGCCTCGGTGACGGCGTCCAGGGAGGCCTGCCATTCGGCGGTCTCCTCGGGGTCGCGGTCCGGGAGCTGGTCGAGCTCGCTCGGCTGGATAGCGGTGGGGTCGGTCATAGCGCCGCCTTCCGGATGCGGAGGGGGTTCCCTCGTCGGCAAGGGGTGTGTCGGGGGATTGCCCTTGGTCTTTGGCAGGACAGGGCGGCGGGCTCTGGTGGGAGCCCGCCGATGACTGTAACTCGCTGATCGATGATCGATCAAAGGGTTGAAGGGCAAAACCTCTTGATCACGAGAAAGTAGGCACGCGGTGCCTTCGCTGTGGGCACGGGGTGCCTTGTTTTCGCAGGTGAGGTGGGCTGTCGGCGGTCTGCGGGGGTACGTATGAGCGGGCCGGCGCTCCGCTGGTCGCGATCACGGTCGTCATCGAGTCCGCGGTCACGTCGCGGGTTCGTCGCCCGTCCTGGGGGCGCAGCCCAGCACATGCGCCTTCACCAGCTCCGCGATCAGCGGGTCCCGGCGCCGGAACGCCTCCACCAGGGCCTCGTGCTCCTCCGCGTACGACTGCTGGACCGTGCCCAGCCAGCGGATCGACAGGGCCGTGAAGACCTCGATGCCCAGGCCTTCCCAGGTGTGCAGCAGCACGCTGTTGCCCGCGGCGCGTACCAGCTCGCGGTGGAAGCCCACCGTGTGGCGGACCTGGCCCGTGCCGTCCGCCCTGCGGTCGGCCTCGTACAGGGCGGCCACGTGCGGTTCCAGGGTCGAGCAGTCGGCCGCGAGGCGCTCCGCGGCCAGCTCGGCGGCGATGGCCTCCAGGCCGGCCCGGACGGGGTAGCTCTCCTCCAGGTCGGCCGCGGTCAGATTGCGTACGCGTACGCCCTTGTTCGGGGCCGACTCGATCAGGCGCAGCGACTCCAGCTCGCGCAGGGCCTCCCGTACGGGGGTCTGGCTGACCTCCAGCTCCGTGGCGATCCGGCGCTCCACGATCCGCTCGCCCGGCTTCCAGCGGCCGCTGACGATCCCCTCCACGATGTGCTCGCGGATCTGCTCGCGGAGCGAGTGGACGACGGGCGCGGTCATGGGGGCTCCTTCGTTTTGACCTTTAGACAATAAGGCCACGGCGCTCCGCGGGGTCGGGCCGGGCGCGTGCGGGGTGGGGCTGCGGCCCGCAGGGCGTCTGCGGGCCGCAGCCCCGGAGGGTTGTTCTTCGGCTGCGGGCCGGCGGGGGCCGTTCGCGCAGTTCCCCGCGCCCCTCAAAGACGGGGCTGCGCCCCAGCCTTTGCCCCTTCAGGGGGCCCTGAAGGGGCGCGGGAATCTGCGCGCTCAGCCCCCACCGCCCCGCTTTCAGGCCCCGCAGACGCAGAACCGCCCCGCCTTTAGGGGCGCGGGGAACGGCGCGGCCAGCCCCCACCGGCCCGCAGGTGGAGAGCCGGCCCGATTTCAGGGGCGCGAGGAACTGCGCGACCAGCCCTCACCGGCCCGCAGCCGTGGAACCGGCCCGTTTTTTCAGGGGCGCGGGGAACTGCGCGGCCAGCCCCCACCGGCCTGCAGCCGTGGAACCGGCCCGTTTTTTCAGGGGCGCGGGGAACTGCGCGACCAGCCCCCACCGGCCCGCAGGTGTAGGACGGGCCTGTCTTCAGGGGGCTCTGCCAGCCCGCGGGCAACGCGAAGGTGCCCCTGTCCGGTGGACCGGACAGGGGCACCTCGTCGTGCCTTGCGGTGGTGGCGGCGGAGCCTACAGGCCGAGCTCGACCTCGAACTCGCCCGCCTCAAGGATCGCCTTGACCGCGGTCAGGTAACGCGCCGCGTCCGCGCCGTCCACCAGCCGGTGGTCGTACGACAGCGTCAGGTACGTCATGTCACGCACACCGATGACCGTACCCTCGTCCGTCTCGATGACGGCCGGCCGCTTGACCGTCGCACCGATCCCCAGGATCGCGACCTGGTTCGGCGGCACGATGATCGTGTCGAACAGCGCCCCGCGCGATCCCGTGTTGGAGATCGTGAAGGTCGCCCCGGACAGCTCGTCCGGAGTGATCTTGTTCGCCCGGACCTTGCCCGCGAGCTCGGCGGTGGCCTTGGCGATACCGGCGATGTTGAGATCCCCCGCGTGCTTGATGACCGGAGTCATCAGGCCCTTCTCGGAGTCCACCGCGATACCGACGTTCTCGGTGTCGAAGTAGGTGATCGTGCCCTCGTCGACGTTGATCCGGGCGTTGACGGCCGGGTGGGCCTTCAGCGCCTGGGCCGCCGCCTTCACGAAGAACGGCATCGGGGAGAGCTTGACGCCCTCACGCGCCGCGAAGGACTCCTTCGCCTGCGCGCGGAGCTTCATCAGCCGGGTGATGTCGACCTCGACGACCGAGGACAGCTGGGCCTGCTCGTGCAGGGCCTTCACCATGTTGTCGCCGATGACCTTGCGGATGCGGGGCATCTTCACGGTCTGGCCGCGGAGGGGGGAGGCCTCCAGCTTCGGCGCCTTCTTGCCGGCGCTCGGTGCGGCCGGGGCGGCGGCCGGAGCCGGTGCCGCGGCTGCGGCCTTCGCGGCCTCGGCGGCGGCGATGACGTCCTGCTTGCGGATCCGCCCGCCGACGCCGGTGCCCTTGACGGTGGACAGGTCGACGCTGTTCTCGGCGGCGAGCTTGCGCACCAGCGGGGTCACGTACGCGCCGTCGTCACCGGAGGTCGCGGCGGGCGCCGCGGCCGGGGTGACAGGAGCCGGGGCGGGCGCGGGAGCCGGTACCGGCGCGGCCGGAGCCGGGTCGGGGGCCGGAGCCGTCTGCTGCTGCGGCGCGGGAGCCGAGGGCGCCTGCGGAGCCGGCGCGGCCGGAGCAGGAGCCGGAGCGGCGGGAGCTGCCGGAGCCGGTGCCGGTGCCGGGGCAGCGGCGGCGGGCGCCGGAGCCGGGGCGGCCGGAGCGGGCGCCGCGGCCGGAGCCGCGCCGGGAGCGCCGATGACGGCCAGCTTCGCGCCGACCTCCGCGGTCTCGTCCTCGCCGACCACGATTTCGAGCAGCACACCGGAGGTGGGCGCCGGAATCTCGGTGTCGACCTTGTCCGTGGAGACCTCAAGCAGCGGTTCGTCGGCCTCGACCGATTCACCGACCTCCTTGAGCCAGCGGGTGACGGTGCCCTCGGTGACCGACTCGCCCAGTGCCGGAAGCACCACGTCGGTGCCCTCGGCGCTGCCGCCGCCGGAGGCGGCCTCGGCGGTCGGGGCCGGCGCCGGAGCGTCGGTCTCGGTGGACGGAGTGGTCTGCGGGGCCGGCTCCGGAGCCGCGGCGGGCTCCGGGGCGGGGGCCGCCTCGGGCTCGGGCTCGGCGGCCGGAGCGGACTCGGCGGGGGCGCCGGAGCCGTCGTCGATGACGGCCAGCTCGGCGCCGACCTCGACGGTCTCGTCCTCGGCGACCTTGATGGAGGCGAGCACACCGGCGGCAGGGGAGGGGATCTCGGTGTCGACCTTGTCGGTGGACACTTCGAGCAGCGGCTCGTCGGCCTCGACGCGCTCGCCCTCGGCCTTCAGCCAGCGGGTGACAGTGCCCTCGGTGACGCTCTCGCCGAGCGCCGGAAGGGTTACGGAAACCGCCATGGTTTCGGTTGCTCCTTACGAATTGCGGAAGTCTGTGTCGTCGCGTCGTGAGTTGACCGAGGGTCGGTCAGTCGTGCGAGTGCAGCGGCTTGCCCGCCAGGGCGAGGTGCGCCTCGCCCATGGCCTCGTTCTGCGTCGGGTGCGCGTGGATGAGCTGCGCCACCTCGGCGGGCAGCGCCTCCCAGTTGTAGATCAGCTGGGCTTCGCCCACCTGCTCGCCCATGCGGTCGCCGACCATGTGGACGCCGACCACGGCACCGTCCTTGACCTGGACGAGCTTGATCTCGCCCGCGGTCTTGAGGATCTTGCTCTTGCCGTTGCCCGCGAGGTTGTACTTCAGAGCGACGACCTTGTCCGCACCGTAGATCTCCTTGGCCTTGGCCTCGGTGATGCCCACGGAGGCGACCTCCGGGTGGCAGTACGTCACCCGGGGCACGCCGTCGTAGTCGATCGGGACGGTCTTGAGACCGGCCAGACGCTCCGCCACCAGGATGCCCTCGGCGAAGCCGACGTGCGCGAGCTGGAGCGTCGGGACGAGGTCACCCACGGCCGAGATGGTCGGCACGTTGGTGCGCATGTACTCGTCGACCAGGACGTAACCGCGGTCCGTCGCGACGCCCTGCTCCTCGTAACCGAGACCGGCGGAGACCGGGCCGCGGCCGATGGCGACCAGGAGGATCTCCGCCTCGAAGGTCTTGCCGTCGGCGAGGGTGACGCGGACGCCGTCCTGCGTGTACTCGGCCTTGTCGAAGAACGTGCCGAGGTTGAACTTGATGCCGCGCTTGCGGAACGCGCGCTCAAGAAGCTTGGAGCTGTTCTCGTCCTCGACCGGGACGAGGTGCTTGAGGCCCTCGATCACGGTGACGTCGGTGCCGAAGGACTTCCACGCCGAGGCGAACTCGACGCCGATGACACCGCCGCCCAGCACGATCGCGGACTGCGGTACGCGGTCCAGCGTCAGCGCGTGGTCGGAGGAGATGATGCGGTTGCCGTCGATGTCCAGGCCCGGCAGCGACTTCGGCACGGAGCCGGTCGCCAGGAGCACGTGACGGCCTTCCACGCGGCGCCCGCCGACGTCCACGGAGGTGGCGGACGACAGACGTCCCTCACCCTCGATGTACGTCACCTTGCGGGAGGCCACGAGGCCCTGCAGGCCCTTGTACAGGCCGCTGATCACGTCGTCCTTGTACTTGTGGACGGCGGCGATGTCGATGCCCTCGAAGGTGGCCTTGACACCGAACTGCTCGCTCTCGCGTGCCTGGTCGGCGATCTCGCCGGCATGCAGCAGGGCCTTGGTGGGAATGCAGCCGTTGTGCAGGCAGGTGCCGCCGAGCTTGTTCTTCTCGATCAGGGCGACGTCCAGGCCCAACTGCGCTCCGCGCAGCGCCGCGGCGTAGCCGCCGCTACCACCGCCGAGGATCACTAGGTCGAAAACGGTGCTGGCGTCGTTCGCCACGTCACGTCCTCCATGCATGTGCGCCGGCGCCGGTCTTCAGTGACCGGGCGGCGGCTGGTGTGGCCGCTCTTTCTTCGGCCCTGAGGTGGGCCCTGTCCTGCCGAGCCCATCTTCGCACTTGTCGACGACAGGCGGGACGCCGGGCTGCGCTGTGGGACGTCTGATCGATCACACGAAGGCCCCGCACCCCCTCAGGGGCGCGGGGAACCGCGCGATCGGCCCCCGCCGGCCCGCACTCGCCGTACGACGGGCGGGCCCGAGCCGTCGGGCGTGCGTCAGCCCAGGTCGCCGACGGCAGTCAGCTCGGCCAGCCGCACCAGCGTACGCACGGCGGACCCCGTACCACCCTTGGGCGTGTACCCGAACGGCCCCTGCTCGTTGAAGGCGGGCCCGGCGATGTCCAGGTGCGCCCACGTGATGCCCTCGCCCACGAACTCCTTCAGGAAGAGCCCGGCCACCAGACCGCCGCCGTAGCGCTCGCCCATGTTGGCGATGTCGGCGGTCGGGGAGTCCATCCCCTTCTTCAGGTGGTCCGGCAGCGGCATCGGCCACGCGGCCTCGCCGACCTCCTCGGCGGCCTCGTGCACCGCGGAGCGGAACGCGTCGTCGTTCGCCATGATCCCGAACGTACGGTTGCCGAGCGCCAGCATCATCGCGCCGGTCAGCGTCGCCACGTCGACGATCGCGTCGGGCTTCTCCTCGGACGCCTTGGCGAGCGCGTCGGCGAGCACGAGCCGGCCCTCGGCGTCGGTGTTGAGGACCTCGACGGTCTTGCCGCTGTACATGCGCAGCACGTCGCCCGGACGGGTGGCGGAGCCGGAGGGCATGTTCTCGGCCAGCGCGAGCCAGCCGGTCACGTTGACCTCAAGGCCCAGACGCGCGGCGGCGACCACGGCGGCGAAGACCGCCGCCGCACCGCTCATGTCGCACTTCATCGTCTCGTTGTGCCCGGCGGGCTTGAGCGAGATGCCGCCCGAGTCGTACGTGATGCCCTTGCCGATGAAGGCGAGGTGCTTCTTCGCCTTGGACGAGGTGTACGAGAGCTTCACCAGCCGGGGCGCGGACGCGGAACCGGCGCCGACGCCGAGGATGCCGCCGTACCCGCCCTTGGCGAGCGCCTTCTCGTCGAGCACCTGCACCTTGATGCCGTGCTCCTTGGCCGCGGCCTGCGCGACGGCGGCGAAGGCCTCCGGGTTCAGGTCGTTCGGCGGGGTGTTGATGAGGTCGCGGGCACGGTTCAGCTCCTCGGACACGGCCGTGGCGCGCTCGATCGCCGCCTTGAACGCCTTGTCGCGGGCCTTGCCGCCGAGCAGCGTGGCCTCGGCGAGCGGGGCCTTGCCGCTCTTGGAGCCGTTCCCGTCCTTGGCGGCCTCCTTGTACGTGTCGAAGGCGTACGCGCCCAGCAGCACGCCCTCGCCGATGGCGCCCGCGTCGGCGGCGTCCGAGACCGGCAGGGCGAACCCGGCCTTCTTGGTACCGGCCAGGGCGCGGGCGGCGACGCCGGCGGCGCGGCGCAGCGTCTCCGCGGAGAAGGAGCCGTCCTTCTCCGGGAGGGCACCGAGGCCGACCGCCACGACGAGTGGTGCCTTGAAGCCGGAAGGTGCCGGCAGCTTCGTCACCTCGCCCTCGCCGCCCGAGGCGCCGAGGGTCTCCAGAACGCCGGCGAGCCTGCCGTCGTACGCCTTGTCCACGGCTTCGGCGCCCGGTGCGACCACCAGGTCCCCGGACTTGGACCCGGTGACCTTGGCGACACCGACGACGATCGCGTCGGTGCGCAGACCGGGCGCCGCGGCGGTGCTGAGAGTGAGAGCAGTCACGGTGGTGAAATCTCGCTTCCGTTGAGTTGCTGTGGCCGGCGGGGGTGTGGTCGGCCAGGGGGTTGGAGTCCCGCCCCCGAGCCTACGCGCGCCACCGACTTTCGCTCCTACCAGAGGGGCCTCCGCCCCCGCCGCCCCTACCCTTCCCGTCACTGCATGGGGGCTGCGCCCCCTCGCCCCCTGATCGCGCTGCGCGCTCGTCCTCAAACGCCGGACGGGCTGGTTTTCCAGCCCGTCCGGCGTTTGAGGACCGGGGGTTCGGGGGCTGGCCCCCGAGTCAGTGACGGGAACGGTAGGGGCGGCGGGGGCGAGGAACCCGCCGCTAGGCGAAGAGACAGAACGCGACCAGCGCGACGGTCACGGCGGTCTCTTCGAGCGCGCCGAAGACGTCCCCCGTCACTCCGCCGAAGCGCCGCACACAGCGCCGCAGCAGTGACTCGGCGGCGGCGCAGGCGAGCAGGACGGCCAGCACGGCGCCGAGGACGCCGTACACGCCGAGGAGCGCGCCCGCGGCGGCTGCCAGGGCCGTCACGGCGACGGCGACGGCGACGGCGGCCCGCACGGAGACCACCCCCGCCACCACCGCCCCCAGCCCCTCGGCCCGAGCACCCGGCACCCCCGCCCGCGCGGCCAGCGTGAGGGCAAGCCGCCCGACGGTCGCGGACACGACCGCCGCGAGAACACCTCGCCCCCACGAGTCGCCGTACGCCTGAGCGAGCGCGGCCACCTGCGTGAGCAGGACGAACAGCAGCGTGATGACCCCGAAGGGTCCGATGTCCGACTGCTTCATGATGCGCAGCGCGTCCTCGGCGGGTTTGCCGCTGCCGAGGCCGTCGGCGGTGTCGGCGAGGCCGTCGAGGTGGAGGCCGCGGGTCAGGACGGCGGGTACGGCGGCACTCGCCACGGCCGCGAGGAGCGGTCCCGCGCCGAGCACCAGCAGGAGCAGCCCCGTCGCGGCGGCGAGAACACCCACGGCGAGTCCGGCGACGGGCGCGACCGACATCCCGGTGCGCGCGGCCCCGCGGTCCCAGCGCCGCACGGTCACGGGGAGCACGGTCAGCGTGCCGAAGGCGAAGCGGAGCCCGTCACTCCAGGACGCCGCCGCCGATGCCGCCGATGCAGCCGACGCCTCGGGCGTCCCGGGCGTCCCGGGCTTCTCGGGCAGGGGGCCGGGCGGCGGGTTCGGCGGGGGCGTGGACACCGGCGCAGAGTACCGGTCGCCACCCACGGACCGACCGCCGGACGACCGCTGGGCCACCGCCGGACGTGCGCCGGACAAGCGTCGGACGAGCGCCTGCCGACCAGGAGACGCCCACGGCAGCCGCGGATAAAGTGCGCACATGGGGCATTGGTGGACACGGAACATCATCGAGCCGGGAAAGCTGCCGCTGCTGCTGGCGCTGGCCTCGTTCGTCCTCACCTTCGTGATCACCCGGATCGTGGTCCGGCTCATCCGCGCGGGCAAGGGCCCGTTCGGCAACGTGAAGGCGGGCGGTCTGCACATCCACCACGTCGTCCCCGGGGTCGTCCTGACCGTGATCGGCGGCTTCGGCGCGGTGGGCAGCGACCGGCACGGCCTCGGCTCGGCCGTGTCCGCCGTGGTGTTCGGGATGGGCGCGGGCCTGGTGCTCGACGAGTTCGCGCTGATCCTGCACCTCGACGACGTCTACTGGAGCGAGGAGGGCCGCAAGAGCGTCGAGGTCGTGGTGGTCACGGCGGCGCTGGTCGGCCTGATGCTCAGCGGCTTCCTGCCGTTCGGCGTCAACGACCTCACCGAGGACGAGCTGCAGAACCGTGCCGGTGTCGCCTTGAGCATCGGGCTGAACTTCGGCGTCGCGCTGCTGGCGCTGAGCAAGGGCAAGGCGCGTATGGCGATCTTCGGGGTGATCGTCCCGCTCGTCGCCCTGGTCGGCGCGATCCGGCTGGCCCGCCCCACGTCACCCTGGGCCAGGCGCTTCTACCGGCGCCGGCCGCGCGCCCGCGCCAAGGCCCGTCTGCGGGCCTACCACCACGACCGCCGCTGGGCGGGCCCGCGCCGCAGGTTCCAGGACTTGATCGGCGGCAAACCCGACCCGGAACCCGTACGCCCGCTGCCCGGACGCTCCTGACGGCTCACTCATTCCCGTGGGTCGGCATGCGAGTCCAGTCGCTTGCGGTGCAGCCACTTCGGCAGGCCCGGGGCCTCCAGGAAGCCCTCCGCGCGGGCGGCGGCGAGGCCGATACGCGGCAGGTCGGCGCTCTTCTCGAAGAGCAGGAACCGCGGTTCCCAGATGGGCCGGTACTTGGCGTTGGCGCGGTACAGCGACTCGATCTGCCACCAGCGCGAGAAGAAGCTGAGCAGTGAGCGCCACAGCCGCAGCACCGGTCCCGCGCCGAGGCGCGCGCCGCGTTCGAAGACGGAGCGGAACATGGCGAAGTTGAGCGAGACCTGCGTGATCCCGAGCTCGGGGGCCCGCTGGAGGAGCTGGATCACCATGAACTCCATGAGCCCGTTCTCGGAGTCCCGGTCCCGCCGCATCAGATCGAGGGAGAGCCCGCGGGGCCCCCAGGGCACGAAGGAGAGCACGGCCCGCAACTCGCCTTCCCCGTTCCCCTCCTCCCCGCCGCCGTCCCGGCATTCGAGCATCACGCACCGCCCGTCGCCCGGGTCCCCGAGCCGCCCCAGCGCCATGCTGAAGCCGCGCTCGGTCGCCCCGTCCCGCCAGTCGTCCGCGCGGGCGAGGAGGTACGCCATCTCGTCGGCCGGGATGTCCTCGTGCCGCCGGATGCGTACCCGGTAGCCCGCGCGCTGCACACGGTTGTAGGCCTGGCGGACGGTCCGCATGGCCCGCCCGTCGAGGGTGAACTCGGCGGTCTCGACGATCGCCTCGTCCCCGAGTTCCAGTGCGTCGAGGCCGTGCCGGGCGTAGACGGTCCCGGCCTCCTCGCCCGCGCCCATCACGGCGGGGATCCAGCCGTGGGCGCGGGCCTCGGAGAGCCACGGTTCGATGGCGCCGGGCCATGCCTCGGAGTCGCCGATGGGGTCGCCGGAGGCCAGCGAGACACCGCCGACGACCCGGTAGGCGACGGCGGCCTTGCCGGTCGGCGACCACACCACGCTCTTCTCGCGGCGCAGGGAGAAATAGCCCAGGGAGTCGCGGTCGCCGTGCCGGTCGAGCAGGGCCCGCAGCCGTTCCTCGTCGTCGGCGGTGAGCGGGTCGACGACGCGGCGGGAGCGGAAGGCCGCGTACAGGACGGCGAGGACGAGCAGGGTGCTCAGTACGTTGATGGCGACGTTCACCCAGTTGGGAGTGGTGATCCCGGGGAAGCGGGAGTCGTCGGCGGCGACCGAGACGAGCCGCAGGGTGCCGTAGCGCCAGCGGTCGGTGAAGGTCGACAGGTGCGCGTCGTGGGCGTGGTTCGTGACGGTCACCAGGAGCGCGGCCAGCAGGGAGCAGACGAGGAGGCCGCCGACGCCGACGGCTGCCGCGAGCCGGGGGTTCGAGCGGTCGCCCTTCGCGTAGAACGCGGGGCGGCCGACGATCAGCGAGGCCACGAAAGCCGCCGTCAGGACGAGGGAGATCCAGTTCTGCGGGTAGCGGCGGACCTCGGGGAAGGCCATGGCGAAGGCGAAGAGCAGCAGGAAGAGTCCGCTGAGCACGAGGTTGAGAATCCAGGCGGCTCGCTTGCGCCTGCGCATCGTGATCGCCAGGAACATGGTGAACACACCTGACGCGAAGCCGGCGGTCAGGAGGTACGGGGTGAAGTAGTCCTCCGTGTTGTGGCGCCGCACGTCCTGGCCGAGGGAGACCCAGACGGCGCTCAGGAAGTTGAGGAACGCGACGGTGCGGAGGTACCACACGGCGGTTGCCGCGGCGGCAGTGGTTCGGGCGCTTCCCATGAAAGTGGATCATATGGGGCACGTATGCCGTCGGGCCGCCTCCCGGGCGTGGCGGCTCGCCCGCGGTACGCGCCTGCGGCCCGGCGGGGGTTGCTCGCGCCGTTCCCCGCGCCCCTGAAGGAGCCCGGGTGCGGGCCGGTGGGGGCCGTTCGCGCCGTTCCTCGCGCCCCTGATGGAGCCCGGGTGCGGGCCGGTGGGGGTCGCCCGCGCAGTTCCCCGCGCCCCTAAAAGAAGGGGGCTGCGCCCCCGTTCTTCCGGGGCGCGGGAAACGGCGCAGTCTTTTCGCCTTTAAGGGGCGCGGGGAACGGCGCAGTCTTTTTGCCCTTAAAGGGCGCGGGGAACTGCGCGAGCAACCCCCACCGGACCCGCACCCGACCCCCGGGCCGGAGCCCACCCCTACTCGGCCTCCAAGGCCTCCAAGGCCTCCAAGGCCTCCGTGGCGTCCGGGGCCTCCAAGCCCTCGGTGCCCGAAGGAGCCGAAGGAGCCGAAGGAGCCAAAGGCAGCTCCGCCGCCAGCGCCGCAGCAGCCTGCACCAAAGGCAGCGCCAGCAACGCCCCCGCCCCTTCCCCCACGGTCACCCCATGCGAAAGCAGCGGTTCGAGCGCCATCCGGTCGAACGCCTTCGCCTGCGCCGGCTCCCCACTGCTCTGCCCCGCCAGCCACCAGTCCGGCGCCCGGAAGGCGACCCGCTGCCCGACCAGCGCGCAGGCCGCGGAGACGACCCCGTCGAGCACGACGGGCGTCTTGCGCACGGCGCTCTGCAGCAGGAACCCGGTGATCGCCGCGAGATCGGCCCCACCCACCGTCGCGAGCAACTGCAACTGGTCCCCGAGAACAGGCCGAGCGCGACGCAACGCGTCGCGAACCGCCGCGCACTTGCGCATCCACGCGAGGTCGTCGATCGCCCGCCCCCCGCGCCCGGTCACAACCGACGCGTCGGTCCCGCAGAGCGCCGCCACCAGTACGGCCGCCGCGGTCGTCCCGCCGACGCTCACGTCCCCGAGCACGACGAGATCGGTCCCGGAGTCGGCTTCCTCGTCCGCGACGGCGACGCCCGCCCGGAACGCGGCCTCCGCCTCCTCCAGGGTCAGCGCGTCCTCGATGTCGATCCGCCCGGACCCGCGCCGCACCCGGTGCCGTACGACCTCGTCGGGCAGGCTCTCCGGCTCGCAGTCGAGTGCCATGTCCACCACCCGCAGGGGCACTCCGAGCCGCCGGGCGAGGACCGACACGGGGCTCGCGCCCTCCAGCACGGAGCGCACCAGGTCGTCCGCGCCCCCGGCGGGCCGTGCCGAGACGCCCAGTCCGGCGACCCCGTGGTCGCCCGCGAACAGCACCACGCGCGGACGCTCGATCGCCCGCACCGGCACGGCCGCCTGCGCGGCGGCCAGCCACTCACCGAGTTCGTCCAGGCGTCCCAGTGACCCGGGCGGCACGACCTGGCGCTCGCGGCGCGCCTCGGCGTCACGGCGTACGCCACCGTCGGGGCGCTCGATCAGGTCGGTGAAGTCGTCGAGATTAAGCGAGCTCATTCGCCGAACAGTACCGGCAGTGATCGGACCGGGATCCTGACGGGCGGTCAGTGGCACGCGCGGGGTGGGCGCGTCAAAGACGGCAATCCCATGTGTGCCGGTTTGCAGTGGATTGTCATACCGGTTTGTATCAGCTGGTAGCGGCTCATATCAGCCTCTACAGGGTCTTACCCCGTCGGACCGGCAGGAGCAGACAGACCATGCCCCCCACACCCGTCACACCCCCGACCCCGGCCACACCCCCCACGCCGCCTCCCGCAGCCGTCACGGCCGCCGCCCAGCAGTCCCCTGCTCAGCAGTCCGCCGTCCCTCAGTCCGCGACCCCGCAGCCCACCGCCCCGCAGTCCGTCGCCCAGCGCCGGGCCGCGTACCTGGGGGAGCTGGCCCAGGGCACCGACCGCTTCCACGAACCGCGCAGGCCCGACTGCCCCTGGTGCGGCTCGGCACGGCTGCGCACCCGGCTGCGTACCCCCGACCTGCTTCAGCACAAGCCCGGCACCTTCGTCGTCGACGAGTGCGAGGACTGCGCCCACGCCTTCCAGAACCCGCGCCTGACCACCGAGGGACTCGCCTTCTACTACCGCGACTTCTACGAGAACCAGGACGGCGGCGAAGATCGCCAGGAGCACGACGGCGAACGCCAGGAGCACGAGAGCTTCGCGGAACGGACCCTGCGCTCCCGGGCCGGCCGCCGCCGTCACGAGGCCGCGGCCCGCGCGATGCTCCCGTTCCCGGAACCCGAGAGCTGGCTGGACGTCGGCACCGGACACGGCCACTTCCCGGCGGCGGCCAAGGAGTTGTTCACGTACACGTCCTTCGACGGGCTCGACCCCACCTCACGCGTCGACAAGGCCCTGGCGGCGGGCCGGGTCGAGGAGGCGCACCGCGGCCGGCTGCCGGACCTGGTCGGCCGGCTGCGCGCCCGCTACGACGTGGTCAGCATGTTCCACCACCTGGAGCACAGCCCCGACCCGCGCGAGGAACTGCGCGCCGCGCTCGCCGTACTGCGCCCCGGCGGTCATCTGCTCGTCGAAGTCCCGGACCCGGACTGCGCGTTCGGCGCGCTGCTCGGCAAGTGGTGGGTGTCGTACTGCCAGCCGCAGCACCTCCACCTCATGCCGCTGCGCAACCTGCTCGACGAGCTGGACGCGCTGGGCTGCTCGGTCGTCTCCACCGACCGCCGCGAGCCGCACGTCCCGTACGACCTGACCGGCGCCCTCGCCCTGGCGATCGGCAACCGGCTGCCCGGCGGCGACGAGCCCTGGCGCCCCGCCCCGCCGACCGACCTCCAGCGCACCCTGCGCACGGCCCTCACCCGGGCCGCCGCCCCGCTGCTCGCCTCCGCGTTCGTCCTGGACCACGCCCTGGCCCCGCTCCTGCGCCGCACCCGCTTCTCGAACGCGTACCGGATCATCGCCCGCAAGAACCCGCGAGCGAACCCCCTCTGACCGGGCCTCAGCCTGACCGGTCCTCAGCCCTTCAGGGTCACCGCCTGGCCCGCCACCACCAGCAGCACGTGCTCGCACTCGGTCGCGAACGCCGCGTTGAGGCGGCCCAGTTCGTCGCGGTAGCGGCGGCCCGAGGGGGTGGCGGGGACGATCCCGGAGCCGACCTCGTTGGAGACGGCGACCACCGTGCGGCGCGACTCGCGGACGGCGGCCGTCAGCTCCTCGACGCGCGCCCGCAGCACGCGCTCGCCGCCACCGGCCCACTCGGCGTCGTCCCACGCGTTCGCGGAGTCCATCGCGTCCGTCAGCCACAGCGACAGACAGTCGATGAGCAGCGCGGGCCCGTCGTCCTTGAGGAGGGGTACGAGGTCGCAGGTCTCGGTGGTACGCCAGGAGCCGGGGCGCCGCTCGCGGTGCGCGTGCACCCGGGCCGCCCACTCCCCGTCCCCGTTGCGCGCGCCGCCCGTCGCCACGTACAGCACGTCCGGGAAGGCTTCGAGCCGTCGCTCGGCCTCCACCGACTTGCCCGACCTGGCCCCGCCGAGGACCAGCGTCCGGCGCGGTACGTCGGGCACGTCCTCGTACACCCCGACGGTCAGCGTCCTGCCGTCCAGGACCGTGCGCGCCCCCGCCGCCGCGAGGCGCCGCCGCAACTCCCGGCCCGGCGGCACGTCGTGGTCCAGATGCGCCGCGATCACATCGGTGGCGGGCCCCACCGCACCCACCAGCCGCAGCCGGGCCAGCGCGTCCGGCCGCCCGACGACATCGCCGACCACCATGTCGTACGTCTCGGTCGTCTCGTCCAGGCCCGCGGGCGCCGCGCCCGGCGGGAGGTAGAGGAGCCGCTGTCCGTCGGGGCCCGTGACCGCGTACCCGGTGCCCGGCGCGTCCATCGACAGCGCCCGTACCCGATGGCCCGTCAGCAGCGTCAGCTCCCGGCCGTCCGGCACGCGGCCCGGCTGCGGCAGCCCCGCCGGGACCTCCACGGCGGGTCCGTCGTGCGGGTGCGACAGCAGGACCTGGCGCACCCCGCCCAGCGAGTGCCCGGCCCGGGCCGCCGCGAAGGCCGCCCCGGGTGTCAGGTCCAGCAACAGCGTGCCGTCCACCAGCAGGGCGGTGGCCGCGCGGGCGTCCGCACCGAGCGCCACCGCGCAGACGGCGCACGAACAATCGGGCCTGGGCAGCCCCAGGGGCCCGCCGGTACCAAGCAGAGTCACTTCCACGGGCCCGATTTTCCCGTGTCGGCGCGGCTCGTGCCCGTCAGGGGGTGCACAAGGGCGCACGTCGAGCGGGGCACGGGTGAGCGCGCGAGCGGAGCGCGCACACCCACCACCGGCACCCCATGGTTCTCGACCTGCACTTTTGAACACCGGACCAGCAGGGGACCGCCTAGGCTGACGGCGAGAGCCCGATCTTGCTCGGTACTTTGGGAACTTTTGGGAGGCTGACATGGCGGCATGGACGTGGCGGTTCGAGAAGGCCGACGGGACGGAAGTCCAGCCCGCGGTCCAGCCCGAGGAGTTCACCACCCAGGGCGACGCGGAGTCCTGGCTCGGCGAGAACTGGAAGGAACTGGCCGAGGGCGGAGCGGACCAGGTCCGCATCTTCGAGGACGCCGCGGAGATCTACGGCCCGATGAGCCTGCACGCCGAGGCGTCCTGACCTCGTAGATCCGCAAAGGCCTGGTGGTCCGTACGGGTCCTGGTGGTCCGTACGAGTGAGGGGCCGCGACCGTACGAACCGGTCGCGGCCTCCTGCTGTCCGGCCGGGCGTGCGACCCGCTTCAGCCCCGTACGCCGCACAGGTGCAGCAGCGCCGCCACCCGGCGGTAGGGGTCGGTCCGGCCGGCCCGCTCCTCGGCGGCCAGCAGGGAGTCCACGTCGTCCGGCACCGGCGCGTCGTCGGCGGCCGTGTCCGTGAAGACCCGCACCCCGTACCAGGCGTGCAGCGGCGCGCCGATCCCGGCGAGGGTGCCGGTGAGGGTGTCGAGCCCGTCGGCGCGGACGTCGAGCCCGAGCCGGTTCGTGTACGAGCTGGTGTCGAACGCGGTCAGCGTCGCCGCCCAGTCCCCGGCCAGCCCCGGCCGCATGGCCAGCGCGTCGGCGTTGCGCACCAGCAGGGACAGCAGCCCGCCGGGGGCCAGCATCCGGGCGAGGCCGGCGAGCAGCGCGTCGGGCTCCTCGACGTACATCAGTACGCCGTGGCACAGCACCACGTCGAAGCTGCCGGGCAGGAAGTGCACGCCGGTGTCGCGTCCGTCGCCCTCGACGATCCGGACCCGGCCGCGGATGCCCTCGGGCTCGGCGGCGAGCGCCTCACGGGCCACGGCGATCATCGTGCAGTCCTGCTCGACGCCGGTCACCTGGTGCCCGGCGCGAGCCAGCCGCAGGGCCTGCGTGCCCTGGCCCATACCCACGTCGAGCACGCGCAGCCGCTGCCCGACGGGAAACCGCCCGGCTATCTGCTCGTCGAGCTGCCGGGCCACCAGCTCCTGCCGTACGACATCACGCAGGCCGCCCAGCTTGTTCAGCCAGGCGTCCGCCGCGCCTCCCGAGAAAGGTGCCGCGCTCAGGGCCGCTCTCCGCGCTTGACCTGCGGCTTCGGCAGCCGGAGGCGACGCATCTGGAGGCTGCGCATCAGCGCGTACGCGACAGCGCCGCGCCGGGGCTCGTCCGGGAAGCGGGCGGCCAGCTGCTTCTTCAGGCGGATCGCGATGCCGACCGAGTCGAGCACGATCAGCACGATCACGAAGAGCCACATCAGCAGCGCGACGTTCTGCAGCTGCGCGATGCGGACCATGCTCAGGACGAGGATGACCACCGCGAGCGGCAGGAAGAACTCGGCGATGCAGAACCGCGAGTCGATGAAGTCACGCGCGAGCTTGCGCACCGGGCCCTTGTCACGGGCGGGCAGATAACGCTCGTCGCCGCTGGCCAGCGCCTGGCGCTGCTTCTCCATGTGGGCGCGGCGCTCGTCGCGCTGCCGCTTGGAGGCCTCCTTGCGCGACGTCGGCGTATTGGCGACGCTGCGGCGCTGGGACTGGGCCTCACTGCGCTTGGGAGTGGGCCTGCCCTTGGGGGCCTGCGGGTCACGGATCTGAGGGGAGTCGGTCACCGACGCCTTGTCGGCGTGGGCCTTCTCGTCTTTGGCGCGGCTACGGAACACAAAACCCAAGGGTAAGGGGTGCGGAGGCATGGACGTCAGCCGAGTGGGGAACGATCCGGCAACACCGGTCGTCTGTAGGGGGACAGGAGGCCTGAAATGGGGTGGTGGCGTGCGGTTGCGCGTGGCGTCCCGGGGACGGCTCCGGAGCGAACCGGGAACCGACCCGGATCGGACCCGGGGTGAACCCCTGGGGGGACGCCTACTCCCTACGCCGGAGCAAGATCGTCATCAGTCGTCCTTGGGGATGAGCGCATCCGTCCCCGAACAGTGCGGTAATGGATGCAGGGCCCGTACTGTGGGTTCTGTTGCAGTCGCTGGAGCCGGAGTCCGTCAGAAGGGGGCGCGCGAAGCCCATGAGCGGTGTCATGAAGCGTATGGGGATGATCTTCCGCGCGAAGGCGAACAAGGCCCTTGACCGGGCCGAGGACCCGCGCGAAACCCTCGACTACTCGTACCAGAAACAGCTGGAGCTGCTGCAGAAGGTGCGCCGCGGCGTCGCCGACGTGGCGACCTCCCGCAAGCGCCTGGAACTGCAGCTGAACCAGCTGCAGGGCCAGTCCTCCAAACTGGAGGACCAGGGGCGCAAGGCGCTCGCGCTCGGCCGTGAGGACCTCGCCCGTGAGGCGCTGTCCCGCCGGGCCGCCCTCCAGCAGCAGGTGACCGATCTGGAGACGCAGCACCAGACCCTGCAGGGCGAGGAGGAGAAGCTCACCCTCGCCGCGCAGCGACTCCAGGCCAAGGTCGACGCCTTCCGTACGAAGAAGGAGACGATCAAGGCGACGTACACGGCCGCCCAGGCGCAGACCCGGATCGGTGAGGCCTTCTCCGGCATCTCCGAGGAGATGGGCGACGTCGGGATGGCCATCCAGCGGGCCGAGGACAAGACCGCGCAGCTCCAGGCGCGGGCCGGTGCCATCGACGAGCTGCTCGCCTCCGGCGCGCTCGACGACCACTCCGGGCTCGCCAAGGACGACATCCAGAGCGAGCTGGACCGGCTGTCCGGGGGTACGGACGTCGAGCTCGAACTGCAGCGGATGAAGGCCGAACTGGCCGGGGGGTCCTCGTCCCAGCAGGCGATCGAGGGCGGTCAGGGGCAGACTCAGTCCCAGCAGCCGTCGAAGTCGGACACCCCGCGCTTCGACAAGCAGTAGCCGCAGAACGCGGGAGCGTCCCACGCCGAGGAGGGCGTCATGATCGTACGGATCATGGGGGAGGGACAGGTGAGGCTGGACGACGGGCACCTCGCCGAGCTGAACGAGCTGGACGACGAGCTCCTCGCGGAGACTCGGGCCGGGGACGAGGAGGGGTTCCGGCGGACGCTGGGGGCGCTGCTCGACGCGGTGCGTCGTCTGGGGGCGCCGCTCCCGGACGACTCGCTGGAACCGTCGGAACTGATCCTCCCGTCCGCGGACGCGACGCTGTCGGAAGTCCGAGAACTCCTGACGGACGACGGCCTGCTCCCCGGCTGACGTTCCCTTTCGCCCCCGAACCCCCGGCCCTCAAACGCCGGACAGGCCAAAAACGAAAGGCCGGGGCGCAGCCCCGCTTTTCAGGGGCGCGGGGAACGGCGCGCTCAGCCCCCACCGGGCCCGCAGGTGAATTCTCCGCCCCACCCCCACCCCCCTGAGGGGCGCGGGGAACGGCGCGGCCAACCCCCACCGGGCCCGCAGGCGAACCCTCCGCCCCGCCCCCACCCCCCTGAGGGGCGCGGGGAACGGCGCGGCCAACCCCCACGGTCCGCAGCGAACCCTCTCCGCGAGGCCCCCACCCCCCCCAGGGGCGCGGGGAACTGCGCAACAAGCCCCCATCGGCCCCAGCCGAAGCCGAGGCCGTAGCCGAACCCCCCGCCCCCGCCAGGGCCCCGTACCGTAAAGAAGCGTGAGCACACTGACGCGCGCAAGGACCTGGCTGCGGTCCCACCCCCTCGTCGCCGACGCCACTCTCGCCACCGCGGTCCTCGCCTGCATGCTGGCCGGCTCCTTCGCGGAGCCGAACGGTCGGCACGGCGGCACGATGTGGGGCACCCGCGCCCCCGACGCCCTCGGCCTCACCCTCATGCTGCTCGCCGCGGCCACCCTGGTCCTCCGCCGCAGGCACCCGCTCGGGGTCCTCGCCGCGACCGGCGCCCTGTCCGTCGTGGAGTTCGTGACGGGCGACCCCCGCGCCCCCGTGGCGATGTCCGCCGTGGTCGCCCTGTACACCGTCGCCGCCGCGACCGACCGCCCCACCACGTGGCGCGTGGGCCTGCTCACGATGACGGTCCTGACCGCCTTCGCCATGCTCGCGGGCCCTCTGCCCTGGTACGCCCAGGAGAACCTGGGAATCTTCGCCTGGACGGGCATGGCCGCCGCCGCGGGCGACGCGGTCCGCAGCCGCCGCGCCTTCGTGCACGCCATCAGGGAGCGCGCCGAGCGGGCCGAACGCACCCGTGAGGAGGAGGCCCGCCGCCGCGTCGCGGAGGAACGCCTGCGTATCGCCCGCGATCTGCACGACGTCGTCGCCCACCACATCGCCCTGGTCAATGTGCAGGCCGGAGTCGCCGCGCACGTCATGGACAAGCGACCCGACCAGGCGAAGGAGGCCCTGGCCCACGTCCGTGAGGCGAGCCGCTCCGCGCTCAACGAACTCCGCGCCACGGTCGGCCTGCTGAGGCAGTCGGGCGACCCGGAGGCCCCCACCGAACCGGCCCCGGGCCTGCACCGCCTCGAAGAGCTGGTCGGCACCTTCCGCAGCGCGGGCCTGCCCGTCGAAGTGGCCCGCACCGACCAGGGCACGGCCCTGCCGGCGGCCGTCGACCTGGCCGCGTACCGCGTCATCCAGGAAGCCCTCACCAATGTGCGCAAGCATGCGGGCCAGGAGGCGAAGGCCGAGGTCAGCGTCGTGCGGGTGGGCCCGAACGTGGAGATCACCGTCCTCGACAACGGCCCCGGCGATGACGCGCCCGCCCGTCTGGAGGAGAACGGCGGTCACGGACTGCTCGGCATGCGCGAGCGGGTCACCGCGCTCGGCGGCACCTGCAGCGCGGGACCCCGATACGGAGGCGGCTTCCGGGTGCATGCGATCCTGCCGGTCAAGAGCCGCGCCGGAGCCACCGCGTCTACCACAGCCACCGCGTCCGCGAAGGCCACCGCTTCCACGACAGCCACCGCGTCCACGACCGAGGCAGCCAAGGGGAACCCCGTATGACGATCCGTGTCCTGCTCGCCGACGACCAGGCCCTGCTGCGCAGCGCCTTTCGCGTCCTGGTCGACTCCGAGCCCGACATGGAGGTGGTCGGAGAGGCCTCGGACGGCGCGGAGGCGGTCCGTCTCGCCCGCGAGGAGCGGGCCGACGTCGTCCTGATGGACATCCGCATGCCCGGCACCGACGGACTGGCCGCGACCCGGCTCATCAGTGCCGACCCCGGCCTCGCCCAGGTGCGCGTCGTCATGCTGACGACCTTCGAGGTCGACGAGTACGTGGTGCAGTCGCTGCGCGCCGGCGCCTCCGGCTTCCTCGGCAAGGGCTCCGAGCCGGAGGAACTGCTCAACGCCATCCGCGTCGCGGCGGCCGGCGACGCCCTGCTGTCGCCCGCCGCCACCAAGGGGCTGATCGCGAAGTTCCTCGCGCAGGGCGGCGACGACGACCGCGACCCCGCCCGCGCCGAACGCCTCGAAGCACTCACCGTCCGCGAGCGCGAGGTCCTCGTCCAGGTCGCCGGCGGGCACTCCAACGACGAGATCGCCGAGCGTCTGGAAGTCAGTCCGCTCACCGTGAAGACGCACGTCAACCGGGCCATGGCCAAGCTGGGAGCCCGTGACAGGGCCCAACTCGTGGTGATCGCCTACGAGTCCGGACTGGTACGCCCAAGGGTGGAGTGAGCTCCACCCGTACGTACTGCGGGCGCGGTATGCGCCGTATAAGGAAACGGGACCTGGGGGCGAGGGGAGTGGCCCCACCCATGGCTCAGAGTGATAGGCGGACGCTCACATGAGCCCATCCGCTCAGCAGAGCCCACCGCGCCGCTCCCCACACCCAGGCAACAGCCTCCAGTCACACAGGCAACCGCCTCAAGCAACAGAAGAGAGACCCGTCACCCATGTCCTGGCTGTCCCGCTTCAGCCTCGCCCAGCGTGCCCTCATCGGGCTGATGTCGATCATCGCGCTCGTCTTCGGGGCGATAGCGATACCGCAACTCAAGCAGCAGCTGCTGCCCACCATCGAACTGCCCATGGTGTCGGTCCTGGCGCCGTACCAGGGCGCGTCCCCCGACGTGGTCGAGAAGCAGGTCGTCGAGCCCATCGAGGACAACCTCGAAGCGGTCGACGGGATCTCCGGCGTCACCTCCACGGCCAGTGAGGGCAACGCCCTGATCATGGCCTCCTTCGACTACGGCAACGACTCCGCCCGGATCGTCGCCGACGTCCAGCAGGCCGTGAACCGCGCCCGCGCCCAGCTCCCGGACGACGTGGACCCGCAGGTGGTCGCCGGTTCGACCGACGACATCCCGACCGTGGTCCTCGCCGTCACCTCCGGCAAGGACCAGCAGGCCCTCTCGGACCAGCTGGACCGTACGGTCGTCCCCGCGCTGAAGGACATCGACGGCGTCGCCCAGGTCACGGTCGACGGCGTACGGGACCTTGAGGTCGCGGTCACGCCCGACGACGCGAAGCTGGCGAAGGCGGGGCTGACCACGGCCGCGCTCGGCCAGGCCCTCCAGGCGGGCGGCGCGACCGTACCGGCCGGGTCCTTCGACGAGGACGGCAGCAACCGCACCGTCCAGGTCGGCGGCGGCTTCACCTCGCTGAAGCAGATCGAGGACCTGATGGTCACGGGCGGGGGCGAAGGCGCGGGCGGCGGCAAGAAGCCCGTACGACTCGCCTCCGTCGCCACCGTCGCGGAGAAGCCCGCCAGGACGGAGTCCATCACCCGCACCGACGGCAAGCCCAGCCTCGCGATCTCCGTCACCATGGACCACGACGGCAGCGCGGTCGCGGTCTCCGACGACGTCCAGGACAAGCTGCCCGGCCTGCGCAAGGACCTCGGTTCCGGCGCCACCCTGACGGTCGTCAGCGACCAGGGCCCCGCCGTCTCCAAGTCCATCGCGGGCCTGACCACCGAAGGCGCTCTCGGACTGCTCTTCGCGGTCCTGGTGATCCTGGTCTTCCTGGCGTCGGTCCGCTCGACGCTGGTCACCGCGGTCTCCATCCCGATGTCGGTCGTCCTCGCGCTGATCGTGCTGTGGGTCCGCGACGAATCGCTCAACGTCCTCACGCTGGGCGCCCTGACCATCGCCATCGGCCGGGTCGTCGACGACTCGATCGTGGTCCTGGAGAACATCAAGCGGCACCTCGGCTACGGCGAGGAGCGCCAGGAGGCGATCCTCAAGGCGGTACGCGAGGTCGCGGGCGCGGTCACCGCCTCGACGCTCACCACGGTCGCGGTCTTCCTGCCCATCGGTCTGACCGGCGGTGTGGTCGGCGAGCTCTTCGGCTCGTTCTCCCTGACGGTCACCGCGGCCCTGCTGGCCTCGCTGCTCGTCTCGCTGACGGTCGTCCCCGTCCTGTCGTACTGGTTCCTGCGCGCCCCCAAGGACGTACGCGGGGCCGACCCGGAGGAGGCCCGCCGCAAGGCCGAGGAGAAGGAGGCCCGCAGCCGCCTCCAGCGCTTCTACGTCCCCGTCCTGCGCTTCGCCACCCGCCGCCGCCTCACCAGTGTGGCCATCGCGGTGGTCGTGCTCCTCGGTACGTTCGGCATGACGCCCCTGCTGAAGACGAACTTCTTCGACCCGGGCGACCAGGAGGTCCTCTCCGTCAAGCAGGAGCTGAAGCCCGGCACCAGCCTGGCCGCGACCGACGCGCAGGCGAAGAAGGTCGAGCGGATGCTCGCCGGCGTCAAGGGCGTCGAGGACTACCAGGTCACGATCGGCTCCTCCGGCTTCATGGCCGCGTTCGGCGGGGGCACGGACACCAACCAGGCCTCGTACACCGTGAAGGTCGCCGACTCGGCCTCCTTCGACGACGTGCAGGACAGCATCGAGGAGGGGCTCGGCAAGCTCTCCGGGATCGGTACGACGACGGTCGCGGCCGGTGACGGCTTCGGCAGCCAGGACCTGAGCGTCGTGGTGAAGTCCGCCGACGGCGAGGTGCTGCGCGAGGCGGCGGAGAAGGTCCGCGACGAGGTCGCGAAGCTGGACGACGTCACCGACGTGACCAGCGACCTCGCCCAGTCGGTGCCGCGCATCTCCGTCAAGGCCAACGACAAGGCCGCCGCCGCCGGGTTCAACGACGCCACGCTCGGCGCGGCCGTCGGCCAGGCCGTCCGCGGCACCACCAGCGGCAAGGCGATCCTCGACGACACCGAGCGGGACGTCGTCATCAAGTCGGCGAAGCCCGCCGCGACGCTGGCCGAGCTGAAGAACCTCAAGCTCGGTCCGGTGAAGCTCGGCGACATCGCGACGGTGAAGCTGGTCGACGGCCCGGTGTCGATGACCCGCATCGACGGTCAGCGCGCGGCCACCATCACGGCCAAGCCGACCGGCGACAACACCGGCGCGGTCAGCAACGAGCTGACGACGAAGCTCGACAAGCTGAAGCTGCCGGCCGGGGCCACGGCGTCCATCGGCGGTGTCTCCGAGGACCAGGACGACGCGTTCGCGTCCCTCGGCCTCGCGATGCTCGCGGCGATCGCGATCGTGTTCATGCTGCTGGTGGCGACCTTCCGGTCGCTGATCCAGCCGCTGATCCTGCTCGTCTCGATCCCGTTCGCGGCGACGGGAGCGATCGGTCTGCTCCTGGTGACCGGCACCCCGCTGGGCGTGCCGTCGCTGATCGGCATGCTGATGCTCATCGGCATCGTCGTCACCAACGCGATCGTGCTGATCGACCTGATCAACCAGTACCGCAAGCAGGGGTACGGGGTCGTGGAGGCCGTGATCGAGGGCGGCAGGCACCGTCTCCGCCCGATCCTCATGACGGCCCTGGCGACCATCTTCGCCCTGCTGCCGATGGCCCTGGGCATCACCGGCGAGGGCGGCTTCATCGCCCAGCCGCTCGCGGTGGTCGTGATCGGCGGTCTGATCACATCGACGCTGCTGACGCTGCTGCTCGTACCGACGCTGTACGCGATGGTGGAGCTCCGCAAGGAGCGCCGCGCGGAGAAGAAGTCCGCGAAGCGGACGGCTGCCGCCGAGCGGGAGGCAGTGGGGGTGTAGGTCACCGATTGCGCCGTTCCCCGCGCCCCTACCGAGTAGGGGCGCGAGGAACGGCGCAGTCTTTTGCTTTTAGGGGCGCGGGGAACTGCGCGATCAGCCCCCACCGGGGCCGCAGACGAACGGTTACGGCAGCGCCAGCATCCGTTCCAGCGCCAGCTTCGCGAACTGCTCCGTCTCGCGGTCGACCTCGATGCGGTTGACGAGATTCCCCTCGGCCAGGGACTCCAGGGTCCAGACCAGGTGCGGCAGGTCGATCCGGTTCATCGTCGAGCAGAAGCAGACCGTCTTGTCGAGGAAGACGACCTCCTTGCCCTCGGGCGCGAACCGGTTCGCCAGGCGGCGGACGAGATTCAGCTCCGTACCGATGGCCCACTTCGAGCCGGCCGGAGCCGCCTCCAGCGCCTTGATGATGTACTCCGTGGATCCCACGTAGTCCGCCGCGCTCACGACCTCGTGCTTGCACTCGGGGTGCACCAGCACGTTCACGCCGGGTATCCGGGCGCGGACGTCCTCCACCGACTCCACCGAGAAGCGGCCGTGCACCGAGCAGTGCCCGCGCCACAGGATCATCTTCGCGTTCCGCAGCTGCTCGGCGGTCAGGCCGCCGTTGGGCTTGTGCGGGTTGTAGAGGACACAGTCGTCGAGCGACATCCCCATGTCCCGCACGGCGGTGTTGCGGCCCAGGTGCTGGTCGGGCAGGAACAGCACCTTCTCGCCCTGCTCGAACGCCCACTCCAGGGCCTTCTTCGCATTGGACGACGTGCAGATCGTGCCGCCGTGCTTGCCCGTGAACGCCTTGATGTCCGCGGAGGAGTTCATGTACGAGACGGGCACGACCTGCTCGGCCACCCCCGCCTCGATCAGCACGTCCCAGCACTCGGCGACCTGCTCGGCGGTGGCCATGTCGGCCATCGAGCACCCGGCGGCCAGGTCGGGCAGGACGACCTTCTGGTCGTCGGAGGTCAGGATGTCCGCCGACTCGGCCATGAAGTGCACACCGCAGAACACGATGTACTCGGCCTCGGGGCGCGCGGCGGCGTCCCTGGCCAGCTTGAAGGAGTCGCCCGTGACATCCGCGAACTGGATGACCTCGTCGCGCTGGTAGTGGTGACCGAGCACGAACACCTTGCTGCCGAGCTTCTCCCTGGCGGCGCGGGCGCGCTCCACCAGGTTCGGGTCGGACGGCGAGGGCAGGTCACCGGGACACTCGACGCCGCGCTCGCTCCGCGGGTCGGCCTCGCGACCGAGCAGCAGCAGGGCGAGGGGCGTCGGCTGTACGTCGAGTTCCTGGGTCTGGGCGGTGGTCACGACACGCACCCTTTCTGTTCTGCGGCTCGCTTGGACCGTCCGACTGGAGCGATCAAGCAGGACACGCCTTTTCGTCGAAATGACGCTATCTATCATAACCGCTTCACGTCACGTTGACGATGCCCATAGCGTCCATGTGACGTGAATCCCGTGGAGGCCGCCGTGAGGACCCCGACGGCCGTCCATCGACGTTGTCCACAGGCCGTTTTCCGCTTCCGGGCGGGTGTGCGAGCATGAAGAGAGAAGACAAAGACTCAAAGCCCGGCCCGGAATGAATCCGCGGCCCCGCCGGTTGGAACCGTCGGCAAGCAGTCTCCGTACAACCCGGGAGAGAAGCAGATGTCCGTATCGGACGAGACCACCACCGTGAGCGACGGCATCCTCCTGTCGGACGCCGCCGCGGCCAAGGTCAAGGGCCTGCTGGAGCAGGAGGGCCGCGACGACCTGGCGCTGCGCGTCGCCGTCCAGCCCGGCGGCTGCTCCGGCCTGCGGTACCAGCTCTTCTTCGACGAGCGCTCCCTCGACGGCGACGTCGTCAAGGACTTCGGCGGTGTGAAGGTCGTCACCGACCGCATGAGCGCTCCGTACCTGGGCGGTGCCTCCATCGACTTCGTGGACACCATCGAGAAGCAGGGCTTCACGATCGACAACCCGAACGCGACGGGCTCCTGCGCCTGCGGCGACTCGTTCAGCTAGTCGGCCGGCCATGGCCCCGTAAGCCGTGGCGACAGCGAAAGGCGGCGCCCCCTCCAACAGGGCGCCGCCTTTCGCGTTCCCGGACCGACGGGCCGACGGGCCGCGGTGCTGCCCGGCCCTCCGGCCGTCAGCCGGTCGGGTTGGGCAGATCCTTCTCCTTGGGTACTGCCTTGCCGTCCGAGCCGACCACCTTGCGGTCCCCGAGCGGCTTGTCGAGGTCGATCTTCTCGTGGAAGACCTTGGCGATCAGGATGCAGACCTTGTCCGGCTTTTCCGGCTTGTCGATGACCTTGACCGTCACCTCGCCGCCGCTCTCGTCCGCCGAGGCCGAGTAGTCGCTGCAGACACCGCCGGTGAAGCGCACGGTCAGTTCCTTGCCGTCCGCGCTGTAACCCTCGACCCGTACGTCCCGGGTCTCGGGCTCCGTGCTCGTCCCGCCACCGGGTTCGCTGGTGCGCGGGCTCGGCCGCCCGGTCGCGCTGCCGCTCGGCTCGGTCTTCGGCGGCTGCGGGGCCGTCAGGTACTCAGGGTCGACCGCGGGATGGGTGACCGTGAACGTGTCGTCGGTCCCCGCGGGCCGTACTTCGAAGAGCCAGGACGGCACCAGCGCCTGCCGGCCGTCCACGAAGTGCGCGGCGAGCCCGAACACGGCGTCCTCCACGACGACCGGATCGGACTTCGGCACCGCACTCGACGCCTCGCACGGCGTCTCGTTCTTCTCCTTCAGCGGTACGGGGCTCGCGCAGCCGCCGATACCCACGCGCCCGTCACCGGTCCCGGACCCGTTCAGCAGACCGAGGGTCTTCTCCGCACCGATGACGGGGTACGTGTCCGTCTTCGCCGGGGCCTTCAACTGGCCGCTGCCGCCCACCACCTGGCCGTCCGGACCGATCTGCACGCCGGTCGTCCAGCCGTAGGTCGGCAGTCCGCCCACCTTCGGCTCCGCGTTCACCACGCGCACGGCGTCCATCAGCTGGCCGGCGTCGAGCTTCGCGTCGTCCTGGCCGACCGCCTTGAGGACAGGCGCTGCGGCCTTCTTCGCGGCGGCGGCGCTCACCGGGTCCACGGCGCCGCCCTCGGCGCTCTCGCTCCGGCCCGCGGGCCCGCTCCGGTTCGCGCACGTGGTGGTGCCCTTGCAGTTGTCGGTGCCGGGGGCGAATCGGCTGAACGTCCAGGTACCGGGCGCCTGCTTGCTCACGCGCAGACCGGCCCCGAAGCCGTCCTTCGTGGCGCCGACCTTCCAGGCGTCGCCCTCCGCCTTCGGGGTGCCCTCCACCCCCAGCGCCTCGGCCAGCTTCGCCACCTCGGCGGCCGTGACCGTGCCCTTGGTCCGGTAGACGGCCGCGGAGGAGGGGCCGTCCGGCAGGTCGCCCTCGGCGCGGTAGGTCACGCCGTTCGGGTCGGGCTCACCGGGCGCGATACCGTCCGTGCCGCCGGAGCCCGCGCTGCCACTGCTCGTACCGCTCTCCGTGTAGCCGTCGAGGGCCAGGAGCGGCGGGTCCCCGTCGCCACGCGGCGCACCGGAACCGTCCTTGCCTCCGGAGCCGCCGGTCGCGGTCGCGGCGAAGTACGCGCCGCCGCCTCCGACGAGGAGCACGGCGGCCGCCACCGAGGCGACGGCCACCGGGGAACGCCGTCGGCGCGGCCGGTCCTCGTCGGCGGCTTCGGCCGCTTCGTTGTCGGGTCGCTCGCTGTCCACCGCATTGCTCCTTCTGCCACGCCGTCGTCCCACGGGACCCACCCCCGACCGGACCGGGCCGGATCAGGGCAGAGCAGGGTCGTATCCTGCCTCCCCTTTACGGGGGACAGCGATGGGACGCGGCGGGGGAGCGTGCGGTTCCCTTCAGGGGGAGCGGGTTCGGGATCGGCGGGCCGTCGTCGTCCCGCGCGCCTTCGCCGGGTGATCAGTCGCCGTAGTCCGACATGCCGTCCAGCAGGCGGGCGGAGGCCGGCGGCACGGTCACGCCGTTGATGAGTGCCGGGGACACCGGCCGGGCAGTGATCCGGGCGGGGGCCTCCCAGTGCGGGACCATCCGCGCGCAGTCGCCCCTCAGCTCAGCGAGACCGCCTTCGGGGCCTTCGGGGCCTTCGGCGGCGGCGAGGGCTTCGAGACCGAGCGGAGCGTCGCCATGGATCTTGAGGTTCGTCATAACGGAACCGTATGCACCGGAAGCCGGACGGAAAAGCCCTACTATCGGGTAGTTCTGCCCGCTTCACGGCTCAGGACTCCAGCGGACTGCGGTGACGACTCCAGTAGGACCCCACCGTCGGCCGTACGCCGACCCGATAGCGTGAACTGTCAATCCCCCTCCTCGCAGGAGTGTGTCCTAGCCGTGCGTATCGCTGTCTCGGGCTCCATCGCCACCGACCACCTCATGACCTTCCCCGGCCGCTTCGCCGACCAACTGGTCGCGGATCAGCTGCACACGGTCTCCCTCTCCTTCCTGGTCGACAATCTGGACGTACGCCGGGGCGGCGTGGGCGCGAACATCGCGTTCGGCATGGGCCAGCTCGGCTCGTCGCCCATCCTGGTCGGGGCCGCGGGCTCCGACTTCGACGAGTACCGGGCCTGGCTCGACCGGCACGGCGTCGACACCGAGTCCGTGCGGATCTCCGAGGTGCTGCACACCGCGCGCTTCGTCTGCACCACGGACGCCGACCACAACCAGATCGGCTCCTTCTACACGGGTGCCATGAGCGAGGCCCGCCTCATCGAGCTCAAGAAGGTCGCCGACCGGGTGGGCGGGCTCGACCTCGTCCTCATCGGCGCGGACGACCCCGAAGGGATGCTCCGGCACACCGAGGAGTGCCGGACGCGCTCGATCCCGTTCGCCGCGGACTTCTCCCAGCAGATCGCGCGGATGGACGGCGACGAGATCCGGCTGCTGCTCGACGGGGCGACGTACCTCTTCTCGAACGAGTACGAGAAGGGGCTCATCGAGTCCAAGACCGGCTGGAGCGACGCGGAGATCCTGTCGCGGGTCGGCCACCGGGTGACCACGCTCGGGGCGCGCGGCGTGCGCATCGAGGCCGTCGGGTCCGACCCGATCGAGGTCGGCTGTCCGGAGGAGACGGCGAAGGTCGACCCGACCGGGGTCGGGGACGCCTTCCGGGCTGGGTTCCTGTCGGGGCTGACGTGGGGGGTCGGGCACGAGCGGGCGGCGCAGGTCGGGTGCATGCTGGCGACGCTGGTCATCGAGACGAAGGGCACGCAGGAGTATCAGCTGCGGCGGTCGCACTTCCTCGACCGCTTCACGAAGGCGTACGGGCATGACGCGGCGACGCAGGTCCAGGGGCATCTGGCCTAGGCCGCTGCCCCGGGTCCGAGTGCCTCGGGCGCATTGTTCTCCGCGGGCGCGTGGGGGCGGGCCGCGCAGTTCCCCGCGCCCCTAGAGGGGAGTGGGGGTGAGGCTGCGCTCTGTCCTGCGCGCTCGGGGGCTTGAGGCCAAGGATTGCGCAGTTCCCCGCGCCCCTGACGGGGCGGGGGCGGGGATGGGGCGTAGCCCCTCCCCGAGGGGCGCGGGGAACTGCGCGGGTGACCACGACGGGCCCGCAGTCGCCGACGTACCGCGCTACCCGAGCTCGCCGGCGTCCGTGCGGCGACGGGCCGCGTCACCCGAGCTCGCCGGCGTCCGCACGGCGGCGGGCCGCGGCGCCCGAGCTCGGCGGCGTTCGTACGGCGGCGGGCCGTGGCGCCTGAGCTCGGCGGCGTTCGTGCGGCGGCGGGCCGCGGTGGCGCTAGAGGGTCACCCGGCGGACCAGGTACGCCGTGCCCCGGGGTGCCGGTTCCGCGCCCACATACTCCTGCCCCCGCATCTCGCACCACGCCGGAATGTCCAGCCGTGCCGCCTCGTCGTCCGACAGGACCCGGACCGTGCCACCGAGCGGGACCTCGGTGATCACCTTGGCGAGTTCGATCACCGGGATCGGGCAGCGCTTGCCGAGGGCGTCCACGACGAGCGCGTCCGGCGCGCCGGAGGGCGACACCGTCACGGCGGCCGGCCCGGGAGCGCCCAGCTTCTCGCGGACCGCGGCGACCGCGACGGGCAGGACGGCCAGGAAGCGGTCCACCTCCTCGGCCGGTGTGCCCAGCGGCAACGACACCCGCACATTGCCCTCGCTCAGCACTCCCATCGCCTTCAGCACATGGCTGGGTGTCAGCGTGCTGCTAGTGCAGGACGATCCGGACGACACCGAGAACCCCTCGCGGTCCAGCTCGTGCAGCAGTGTCTCTCCGTCGACATAGAGACAGGAGAAGGTGAGGAGATGGGGCAGCCGGGTGACCGGATCGCCCACCACCTCCACGTCCGGGACCAGTTCGGGCACCCGCGCGCGGATCCGGTCCGTCAGCTCGCGCAGCCGGACCGACTCGGCGGCGGCCTCGGCCCGTACGGCCCGCAGGGAGGCCGCGGCGGCGACGACGGCCGGGATGTTCTCGAAGCCGGGAGCGCGCCCCGACTCCCGCTCGTCGGCGGGGCCTTGAGGCGCGTACCGCACCCCCTTGCGTACGGCGAGGAGGCCGACGCCCGCCGGTCCGCCCCACTTGTGGGCGCTGCCCGTGAGCAGGGACCAGCCGCCTTCGACCGGGCCCCAGGCCAGCGACTGCGCCGCGTCCACCAGCAGCGGTACACCCGCGCCGCGGCACGCCTCCGCGACCTCGACCACCGGCTGGTGCGTCCCCACCTCGTGGTTGGCGGACTGGAGGCAGGCGAGCGCGGTGTCGGGGCGCAGGGCGTCCGCGTACGCGTCGGGGGAGACCGCGCCTGTCCGCAGAACGGGCACTTCGGACACCGTTCCGCCGGCTTGGAGGTGCGACTCCGCCGAATGGAGTACCGAAGAGTGTTCGACCGCGGACACGATCAGGTGGCGTCCGACGCGGTGCCGGCCGGCGAGCGCGCCGGCGATTCCCGTGTGTACGGCGCGGGTGCCGGACGTGGTGAACACCAGCTCGTCCGGGCGGCAGCCGATCGCCTCGGCGGCGGCCTCGCGGGCGGCGTCCAGGAGGAGCCTGGCGCGGCGGCCCTCGCGGTAGAGGCGGGCGGGGTCCGCCCAGCCTTCGTCGAGCGAGGCGTGCAGGGCCTGGCGGGCGACGGGGTGGAGGGGGGCGGACGACGCGGCGTCGAAGTAGGACACGACGCTCACGCTATGCGGTGGCCTCCGGCGGGGGTAGCGGGGGTATGGGGGGTCGGTTAGGTCGTCTGCGGGCCGGTGGGGGCTGACCGCGCAGTTCCCCGCGCCCCCAAGGGCCTCAGGGGCGCGGGGAACGGCGCGGCCAGCCACGACGCACCCGCGCCCGTCCGACGAACCGTCCCGCAGGGGAACCGCGCGGCCCGCCGCGACGTGCCCGCGGTCGTCGACGGACCGCCCCGCAGGGGAACCGTCCCGCAGGGACGCGGCGGCCGTGCGTCGGTGGCGGACCATGGTGCCTCGGAACGCGCGCACACCCGAACGCCCCGTCACATGCCTCGCAGAGCCCCGTATTCCACCCCTTCGGGGTGAGTGGCGGCGCGTTGGGGACCCTCCCCGCGCGACCCCAAAAAGCGTCCAGTAGGGTTTGGTCCGCATAAACATCCAAACCCCTGCCCGACGCAGGGCGGCGACCGACCAGCGAGAAGGCCGCAGCCAACCGCGCGGGCGAGACTCTCGGAAGGCGCTACGTGAGTCCCTACGGCTCCGACCGCTCGCCGCGGCGCCCGATGCGGCGGAAGCTGCTGCAGGCACTGACTGCGGGTCTGGTCCTGGCGACCGCGACCGGTTGCACATACAAGGACTTCCCCCGCCTTGGTATGCCCACCCCGACCACGGAAGAGGCTCCCCGGATCCTCTCCCTGTGGCAGGGCTCGTGGGCCGCAGCACTCGCCACGGGCGTGCTGGTCTGGGGCCTGATCCTGTGGAGCGCGTTCTTCCACCGGCGCAGCCGCACCAAGGTCGAGGTTCCCCCGCAGACCCGGTACAACATGCCCATCGAGGCGCTGTACACGGTGGTCCCCCTCATCATCGTCTCGGTGCTGTTCTACTTCACAGCCCGCGACGAGTCGAAGATCCTCAGTCTCGACAAGAAGCCCGACGTCACGGTCAACGTCGTCGGCTTCCAGTGGAGCTGGGGCTTCAACTACATCGAGAACGTCGACGGCTCGACCGGTGACGCGAAGACCGACAAGAATCTCGACGCGATCCCGGATCGCTTCAAGAAGGACTTCCCGGCGGCCGCCGGCGGGGTCTACGACGTCGGTACGCCCGCCTCGAAGAACCCGCAGACGCTCAACCCGGGTCCGACCCTCTGGCTCCCCAAGGGCAAGACGGTCCGCTTCGTCCTCACTTCGCGTGACGTCATCCACTCCTTCTGGGTGGTGCCGTTCCTCATGAAGCAGGACGTCATCCCGGGTCACACCAACTCCTTCCAGGTGACCCCCAACAAGGAGGGCACCTTCCTGGGCAAGTGCGCCGAGCTCTGCGGCGTCGACCACTCCCGGATGCTCTTCAACGTGAAGGTCGTCTCTCCCGAGCGCTACGAGGCCCACCTCAAGGAGCTCGCCGAGAAGGGTCAGACCGGTTACGTCCCGGCCGGCATCGAGCAGACGGACCACGAGAAGAACCGGGAGACGAACAACCTGTGAGCATCCTCAACGAACCTCAGGGTGCCGCCGCGGCTGAAGACTCGTACGAGAGCGAGCTGCCGGTACGGCGCAAGCAGCCCGGCAACGTCGTGATCAAGTGGCTGACCACCACGGACCACAAGACGATCGGCACGATGTACCTGGTCACGTCGTTCGCGTTCTTCTGCATCGGTGG
>NZ_KZ679044.1:254536-472153 GCF_003024195.1 Streptomyces dioscori | reverse complement strand
CCGGCAGCAACGGCTCGATCCTCCGCCACTGCGCATCACTCAGTTCATGCCGCCGCACCATGCCCCGCACCTGCCCGCTCAGAAGCTTGGTCCACCCCACCCGACAAGAGCCATCAGAAACGACCTAGTCGCAGCCGCACTCAGCCAGGGTCGAGGCCAGGGCATCCAGGCCCTGTTGGGTGGTCGCGGCGTCCGTGGGCGGGTCGGACTCGGTGAGGAACGCGAAGGCCAGCAGGCGGCCGTCGGTGTCCACGACCGTGCCCGCGAGGGTGTGCACGCCGGTCAGGGTGCCGGTCTTGGCCCGTACGAGGCCGGTGCCGGGCTGGCCCGCGTACCGCTTGCTGAGTGTGCCGGTGAAGCCGGCGACGGGCAGGCCGGTGAGGACCGGGCGCAGTTCCGGGCGGTCCGGGTCGGCGGCCTCGGCAAGCAGGGCCGTGAGCAGGTCCGCGGTGAGTTTGTCCGCGCGGTCCAGACCGCTGCCGTCCGCGAACTTCGCCCCCTTGAGCGGCAGCCCGAGCTTCTTCAGCTGCTCACGGGTCGCCGTGCCGCCGCCCTTGAAGCTCGCCGGTTCGCCCGCCGCGAGGGCGGTCTGGCGGGCAAGGGCCTCGGCGATGTCGTTGTCGCTGCTGGTCAGCATGCGTTCGACGAGTGCGGACAGGGGCGGCGACTTGACGGTGGCGAGGGTCTTGGCGCGGTCCGACGCCTTGGAGGTGCCGGGGACCGTGGTCTTGATGCCCCGCTCGTGCAGGAGGTCGGCGAACTTCTCGGCCGCGTCCGCCGCCGGGTCGTCGCTGCGGTCCGCGGGCCCGCTGGAGGAGTCGTCGAGGCGGCCCTCGTCGGCCATCAGGGCGGTGACCGGGGCGAGGTTGGTGTTGTCGGCGCCGATGGGGTGCACGGCCGAGCCCGCGTACAGCGAGGTGTCGTACGAGAGCGTCACCTCTCCCGCCTTGCCGCCCTTGTCGCTCTTGCCGGCCTTGCGGGACTTGAGGGCGCGGGCCGTGTCGTCGGCGAGGTCGCGCAGGCTCGCGTTGCCGTCCGCGTCCTTGCGGGCGGTCAGCGTGGGATCGCCGCCGCCGACGAGGACGACTTCCTCGGTGCCGGGTTCCAGGACCGCCCGGGTCGCGATGCGGTGGTCCGGACCGGCCGCGGTGAGCGCCGCCACGGCCGTGGCGATCTTCGTGGTGGAGGCCGGGGTCAGCGCGGTGTCCGCGCCCTTGCCGTACAGCCGCTTGCCGGTGACCATGTCGACGACGGCGCCCGCCCGGCTGGAACCGAGCGAGGGGTTGTCGAGCAGCGGCCCCAGGACACCCCCCAGCGCCTTCTCCGTGGGCGACGGTACGGACCCCACGGAGCCGCCGACGCCCGCGAGCACGGACACGGCGCTCGGCGCGGGCGCCGGCTCCTTGCCGGACGTACCGGACACCGAACCGTGATCTGCGCCACCTGCGCGCTCCCACGATGCGGCCCGGTCGCGCTCCGCCGTACGCTGGCCGGTGGAGTCCCAGGGCCCGGCCGCGGTGACCACGGTGGCCGCCACGACGAGTCCGAGGGCGGCGGCACCCGTCGTGAACTGCACGGTGGACGGCCGCCTGACCAGCGGTTTCACGACTCCTGTCGCCCGGGCGAGCGGTGGTTTCACAGCTTCCGCCGCCCGTACGAGCGGTGGCTTCACGGCTTCCGCCGCCCGTACGAGTTGCGGTCCCACGGATCGCGCGACCCGCACCACATGCGGTCTCGCGGCCCGCCAAGCCCTCAGCTCTGGCACGACCACCAGCCCCTTTCGCGATCACACACCTGCGTGAGGGACACTTAACCACCAGAACTATGTGTTGATCATGGAGGAGCCACCGGTGGAGTTCGACGTCACGATCGAGATTCCGAAGGGTTCACGGAACAAGTACGAGGTGGACCACGAGACCGGTCGGATCCGTCTGGACCGTCGCCTCTTCACCTCGACCAGCTACCCGGCCGACTACGGCTTCGTCGAGAACACCCTCGGCGAGGACGGCGACCCGCTGGACGCGCTGGTCATCCTGGACGAGCCGACCTTCCCCGGTTGCCTCATCCAGTGCCGCACGATCGGCATGTTCCGTATGACGGACGAGGCCGGCGGCGACGACAAGCTGCTGTGCGTCCCCGCGCACGACCCGCGCGTGGAGCACCTGCGGGACATCCACCACGTGTCGGAGTTCGACCGTCTGGAGATCCAGCACTTCTTCGAGGTCTACAAGGACCTGGAGCCGGGCAAGTCCGTCGAGGGCGCCAACTGGGTGGGCCGTACGGACGCCGAGGCCGAGATCGAGCGTTCGTACAAGCGTGCCAAGGACGCGGGCGGTCACTGATCTCCCTGTATGTGTCCTGCGGGCCGCGTGACCCCGACCGGGTTGCGCGGCCCGTTGGTGTATCAGTGCGCATACTGGGGCGTACTGGACGTGCGAACCAGGAGTAGTGCGTGACGGAACCGGACGCCGAGGACCGCAAACCGCAGTCGGACGAGGCACGCAGCGCCTTCGTTCCGCCGAGCGGCGTGGTGACACAGGCCCCGCCGGTCGAGGAGGAGTCCTCGACGACGTCCGAGTTCGCGCTGCCCAAGGGCTACGGCGTCCCTCAGACGCCCGCCGCCGATCCCGCCGAGGGGTCGGCGTTCAGCGTGCCGAGGACGTACAGCTCCAGGGACGCGCCGCCCGCCTTCACGCCCCCGGCGGGCATACCGCGGGTCGACCTCACCAAGGACGCCCCCTGGCAGGACCGGATGCGCACGATGCTGCGCATGCCGGTCGCCGACCGGCCCGTGCCCGAGACCGTGCAGAAGACGGAGGACGAGGGCCCGGCCGTGCCGCGCGTCCTCGACCTGACCCTGCGCGTCGGCGAGCTGCTGCTCGCGGGCGGGGAGGGGGCCGAGGACGTGGACGCGGCGATGTTCGCCGTCTGCCGCTCGTACGGCCTCGACCGCTGCGAGCCGAACGTCACCTTCACCCTGCTGTCGATCTCGTACCAGCCGTCGCTGGTCGACGACCCGGTGACCGCGTCGCGGACCGTGCGGCGCCGGGGCACCGACTACACGCGGCTGGCGGCCGTGTACCAGCTCGTCGACGACATCAGCGACGACCAGACCGAGGTCTCCCTTGAGGAGGCCTACCGGCGGCTCGCGGAGATCCGCCGCAACCGGCACCCGTACAGCGGCTGGGTGCTGACCCTCGCCACCGGGCTGCTCGCGGGCGCGGCCTCCGTGCTCGTCGGCGGTGACATCATCGTGTTCGTCGCGGCGGTCGTCGGCGCGATGCTGGGCGACCGGCTGGCGTGGCTGTGCGCCGGGCGCGGGCTGCCGGAGTTCTACCAGTTCACGGTGGCGGCGATGCCGGCCGCCGCGCTGGGCGCCGCGCTCACGATCGCGCACGTCGACGTACGGGCGTCCGCGGTGATCACCGGTGGGCTGTTCGCGCTGCTGCCCGGACGGGCGCTCGTCGCGGGCGTGCAGGACGGGCTGACCGGCTACTACATCACCGCGTCGGCCCGGCTCCTGGAAGTCATGTACTTCTACGTCGGCATCGTCATCGGCGTCCTGGTGATCCTGTACTTCGGTGTGACGCTGGGCGCCCAGCTCAACCCGGACGCGGCCCTGCTCTCGACGAACCGGCCGCTGTGGCAGATCGGCGCGTCGATGCTCCTGACGCTCGCCTTCGCGGTCCTGCTCCAGCAGGAACGCTCGACCGTGCTGGTCGTGACCCTCAACGGCGGGGTCGCGTGGAGCGTGTACGGCGCGATGCACTACGCAGGCGACATCTCGCCGGTCGCCTCGACGGCGGTGGCGGCCGGTCTGGTGGGGCTCTTCGGGCAGCTCATGTCGCGCTACCGGTTCGCCTCCGCGCTGCCGTACACGACCGCGGCGATCGGGCCGCTGCTGCCCGGTTCCGCGACGTACTTCGGGCTGCTCGCCATCGCCCAGAACGACGTCGACCAGGGCCTTGTGCAGCTCTCCAAGGCGGCCGCGCTCGCGATGGCCATCGCCATCGGGATGAACCTGGGGTCCGAGATCTCGCGGCTGTTCCTGCGGTTGCCCGGAGCTGCCGCCGGTGCGCGGCGCGCGGCGAAGCGGACTCGGGGGTTCTGAGGGGCGGGGTGGCGGCCGTCGTTGTGCGACCGACCGCCGGTGAGGGCTTGTCGCGCAGTTCCCCGCGCCCCTTCAGGGCGCCCCCACTGGGGCTCAGTCATGGGGCTCAGTCAGTTCCTCGGGTAGTCCTGGCCGTACGGGTAGGGCTGCTGCTGGCCCTGCTGGTACTGCTGCTGGTCCTCGGGGTACTGCTGGGCGTTCTGCCCGTAGCCCTGCGGGTACTGCTGCCGGCCGTAGTTCTGGTCCTGACCGTACGGCTGCTGCTGGTAGTAGTCCTGCTGCTGGATCTGGTTGCCGTACTGGTCGTACTGCTGCTGGCCGCCCTGGTCGCCGTAACCCTGGTCTCCGTAGCCCTGGTCCTGGCCGTGCCGCGGGCCGTACTGCTGGTCGTAGCCGGTCTGGTGGGGCTGCGGGATCTGGCGGAGCTGGGCCGTGCGGTCGTCCATGACGGGGGCCGCCTGCTGGGCGTGGCCGGAGTCGGGCTCGGTCTGCGCGCCGTTCGCCGCGTTCTTCTTGGACTTTCCTCGGGCGCGCAGGAACTCGATGATGATCGGGACCACCGAGATGAAGACGATCAGAAGCAGGATCGGCTCGATGTTCTTGTGGACGAACTCGATGCTGCCGAGCCAGGAACCGAGCGCCGTGACACCCGCGCCCCACAGGATGCCGCCGATCACGTTGAAGATCAGGAACGAGCGGTACTTCATGCCGCTGACACCGGCGATGATCGGCGTGAACGTGCGCACGATCGGCACGAAACGAGCCAGCACCAGCGACTTCGGACCGTACTTCTCGAAGAACTCGTGCGCCTTGGTGACGTTCTCCTGCTTGAAGAGGCGGGAGTCCGGCCGGGTGAAGAGCGAGGGGCCGACCTTCTTGCCGAACATGTAGCCCGCCTGGTCACCGAGGATCGCGGCGACGCAGATCAGCGCGATGGCGCCCCACAGCGGGAAGTCCAGGGTGCCGGCCGTGATCAGCATGCCCGCGGTGAACAGCAGCGAGTCACCCGGCAGGAAGAAGCCGATGAGCAGGCCCGACTCGGCGAAGACGATCAGGAGCAGGCCCCAGATACCGAACGAGTCCAGCAGGTAGTCCGGATCCAACCAGCTTGGGCCAAGGGCAAGCGTCGTCACGTTTCCGGGCTCCTGAGGGTGGTGGATGCGGCGGCGGGCGAAGGTGTGGCCGACCAAAGTTATCAACGCGCCACGATGGGACCAGGTTCCACCGGCTCCTACAGGATGCACTGTGCCCCGACTGGGACAAAGCTGTGGGCCATGGGTATCGAAGAATACGGCGGGGGCCAGGGTCCCCGGCCCGACGTGCTGGTCGTGACGACGAACGACGTACCCGGCTACCGGGTCGAGCAGGTCATCGGTGAGGTCTTCGGACTGACCGTCCGCTCCAGGCATCTGGGCAGCCAGATCGGCGCGGGGCTGAAGTCGATGATCGGCGGCGAACTGAAGGGCCTCACCAAGACCTTGGTGGAGACCCGCAACCAGGCCATGGAACGGCTCGTCGAGCAGGCAAGGGCCCGGGGCGCCAACGGCGTGCTGATGTTCCGCTTCGACGTGACGGACGCGCAGGACGTGGGCACGGAGGTGTGCGCGTACGGCACGGCCGTGGTGATGGTCAAGGAGTAGCGCGACGCCTAGGTAAGGGGCGTCCGCCATTGCCGACGCCCCTTACCGGGCCGCCGTTCCCGTGACGGGCCCTATCCCTCGTGCCGTGCCGCGTTCGCCGTGATCGCGTCCCTGAGGTGCTCGGCGAGCCCGGGGCGCACGGAGTCGTAGAACGCCTTGAACCGTTCGTCGGACACGTACATCTCGCCGAGACCCTGATGGATGTCGTACGAGCACGCGTAGAACCAGCGGGTGATGTGCTGCCGGTGCTCCTCGGCCATGTCCATGGCGGGCTCCCCCGTGGCGGACTCGCCGGAGGCCATGAGGGCGTCGTAGCGCCCGCCCCAGGCGGCGGCCTCGGCCTGCATGCGCTTCCAGTCTTCCTTGCCGTAGCGGGCGGTCCGGCGCTGCGACTCGGCGTACGCCTCCGTCCCGTCCCAGCGGCTCCCGGCCTCCTCGGCGTGCTCCTCGGGGTCCCTCCCGCCGAAGACCTCGAACTTCTCCTCGGGTGTGAGGTTGATGCCCATCGTGCGTGCCTCCATGGCGTGTTCCACGGCCGCGGCCATCTTCCGCAGCTTCTCGATGCGGGCGGTCAGCAGGTCGTGCTGCCGGCGCAGGTGTGCGCGCGGGTCCGCCCGCGGATCGTCGAGCAGGGCCGCGACCTCGTCGAGCGGGAACCCCAGCTCCCGGTAGAACAGGATCTGCTGCAGCCGGTCGAGGTCGGCGTCGCTGTAGCGCCGGTGGCCCGCGTGGCTGCGCCCGCTCGGCACGAGCAGCCCGATCTCGTCGTAGTGGTGCAGCGTCCGCACCGTCACTCCGGCGAATCCTGCGACCTCTCCCACGGAGTGGCTCACGGCCTCCGCTCCCTCCTTCTCGATGCACGCGGTATGCGGTTCTTCGGTACGCGGTCCAGGCTGCGGCCTCCCGTCGCGTGAGGTGCAAGCGGGAAATCCATCGGCCGCTCTGCCGGTTTTACCCGCTTATGACTGGGTGGTGGCCCACCATGGAGCCTGCTCCCCCGGAACCCACCCCCGACGACCGGAGGCATCATGGCGCTCCACAAAGGCCCCGCGAAGTCCGACGAGCACCGCTCGACCGTCAACCCCTTCTACGGAGAGGCGAATCCGGTCGACGGCATGACCGAGGCCCCGCCCCAGCACCGGCTGCCCGACGGACCGCTGGCCCCGTCCACCGCCTACCAGCTGGTGCACGACGAGCTGATGCTGGACGGCAACTCCCGGCTCAACCTCGCGACCTTCGTCACCACCTGGATGGAGCCGCAGGCCGATGTGCTGCTCGGCGAGTGCCGGGACAAGAACATGATCGACAAGGACGAGTACCCGCGCACGGCCGAGCTGGAGCGCAGGTGCGTGGCGATGCTCGCCGATCTGTGGAACGCGCCGGATCCGGCCGCCGCCGTCGGCTGTTCGACGACCGGGTCGAGCGAGGCGTGCATGCTCGCCGGCATGGCGCTCAAGCGCCGCTGGACCCAGCGCAACGCGGACCGGTATCCGGGAGCCCGCCCGAACCTCGTCATGGGTGTCAACGTGCAGGTCTGCTGGGACAAGTTCTGCAACTTCTGGGAGGTCGAGGCCCGCCAGGTGCCCATGGAGGGCGACCGTTTCCACCTCGACCCGCGAGCCGCCGCCGAGCTGTGCGACGAGAACACCATCGGGGTCGTGGGCGTCCTCGGTTCCACCTTCGACGGGTCGTACGAGCCGATCGCCGAACTCTGCGCCGCGCTAGACGAGTTGCAGGAGCGCACAGGTCTGGACATCCCCGTCCATGTGGACGGCGCGTCCGGCGCGATGGTGGCGCCCTTCGTCGACGAGGACCTGGTCTGGGACTTCCGGCTGCCGCGGGTCTCCTCCATCAACACCTCGGGGCACAAGTACGGGCTGGTCTACCCGGGTGTCGGCTGGGCGCTGTGGCGCTCACCCGCGGAGCTGCCGGAGGAACTGGTCTTCCGGGTGAACTACCTGGGCGGTGACATGCCGACCTTCGCGCTCAACTTCTCCCGGCCCGGCGCCCAGGTGGTGGCGCAGTACTACACCTTCCTGCGGCTGGGCAGGGAGGGCTACCGGGCCGTCCAGCAGACGACCCGGGACGTCGCCATGGGGCTCGCGGAACGGATCGGGGCCCTCGACGAGTTCCGGCTGCTCACCCGGGGCGACGAGCTGCCGGTGTTCGCCTTCACCACCGCCCCGGACGTCACGGCGTTCGACGTCTTCGACGTGTCCCGGCGCATGCGGGAGCGGGGCTGGCTGCTGCCCGCGTACACCTTTCCCGCCCACCGCGAGGACCTGTCCGTGCTGCGAGTGGTGTGCCGCAACGGCTTCTCCTCCGACCTCGCCCAGCTGTTCCTGGAGGACCTGCACCGCCTCCTGCCCGAACTGCGCTGCCAGTCGCGACCGCTGGCGAGGGACAAGGAGGCGGCGACCGGCTTCCATCACTGAAGGCCGCGGGGTGGCCGGACTCCCGCCGGGCTCCCGCCGGGTTCCCGGCCACCCCGCCGCCGCTGCTTGCCGGAGCACCTGCCCGGCTATTTGCTCAGCGCCGCGAACCTCCGTACCGCCAGTGGGAAGAACACCGCCAGCAGGGCCAGCGGCCAGGCCACGGCCGCCCAGACGTGGCCCGGCTCGGCGCCCGGCGACCCGAACAGGTCGCGTACCGCCGTCGCCGTCTGGGACAGCGGGTTCCATGCGACGAACGTGGCCAGCCAGTCCGGCATGGACTCGGGGGCCGCGATGGCGTTGGAGAGGAAGCCGACGGGCCAGACCAGGATCTGCACCGCCTGCACCATCTCCGGTTTGCCCGCCACCATCGCCAGCAGGATGCCGATCCACAGCATCGCGAACCGCAGCAGCAGGAGCAGGCCCACGGCGCCCAGGAAGGCGCCGAGGGTGCCGTGCGCGCGCCAGCCGAGCGCGTACCCGACCCCCATCAGCACGAGCAGTCCGAGCGCCGACTGGAGCATGTCGGCGACCGAACGGCCCACCAGGACCGCCCCGTTGGCCATCGGCATCGAGCGGAAGCGGTCGATCACCCCCTTGTTGAGGTCCTGGGTGACGGCGAGCATCGTGCCCTCCAGGCCGAAGGCCATGGTCAGCGCGAACATGCCGGGCACCAGGAAGTCGACGTAGTCGCCCTCGACGCCCCGGCCGCCGCCGATCAGGTAGCTGAACATCAGCAGCAGCATCACCGGGAAGACCAGCCCGAACAGGACCTGGACCGGCTGCCGCGCCCAGTGGGCGAGTTCGCGGCGGGTCATGACCCAGGAATCGCTCAGCGCGTACGTGCTCACACCGCCTCCTTCGCGGGGTCGGGGGCGAGGTCGCCGTCCGCGGTCAGCCGCAGGAACACCTCGTCCAGCGTCGGCCGCCGCAGCGCCACGTCCTCCGCCTCCATCCCGGCCTCCTCCAGGGCCCGCACGACCCCGGCGAGCGCCTTCATGCGGTCCACCACCGGGGCGCTCAGCAGCCGCCGGTCCACGTCCACCGAGATCTCCGCCCTGGCGAGCGGCAGCAGGGCCACCGCGGCTCCCAGCTGGCCGCCGTCCCGCAGCACCACGTCGATACGGTCGCCGCCCGCCAGCGCCTTCAGTTCGTCCGCCGTGCCGCCCGCGACGATCCGGCCCCCGTCGAGGAGCGAGATCCCGTCGGCGAGCTGGTCCGCCTCCTCCAGGTACTGCGTGGTGAGCAGCACCGTCGTACCGCCGCCGACCAGGGAGCGCACCGCTTCCCACACCTCGGTCCGGCCCCGCGGGTCGAGGCCCGTGGTCGGCTCGTCCAGGAAGAGCACCTCCGGTTCGGTGATGAGCGAGGCGGCCAGGTCCAGGCGCCGCCGCATACCGCCGCTGTACCGCTTCACCGCCTTGCGGCCCGTGTCCGCGAGGCCGAAGCGCTCCAGGAGCTCGTCGGCCCGCACGCGCGCGTGGCGGGTGCCCAGGTGGTACAGGCGTCCGAACATCTCCAGGTTCTGGTGTCCGCCCAGTTCTTCGTCCAGTGCCGCGTGCTGGCCGAGCAGACCGATCCGGCGGCGCACCTCCCGTGCCCCGGTCACCACGTCGTGTCCGGCCACCTCGACCCGGCCCCCGCCGGGCCGCAGCAGCGTGGACAAAATCCTGACCAGGGTCGTCTTGCCCGCGCCGTTGGGCCCGAGCAGCGCGTGCACCGTGCCGCGCGCGACCCTCAGGTCGAGCCCGTCCAGCGCGTACTTGTTCCCGTACCGCTTCCGAACGCCCTCGACGACGATCACGTCAGTCATCGGGCTCCCTCCGTATACAGAGGATCCCCCTGCAGAGAATCCCCCACAGGAATCTCCTCGTTACTCAAACTTGACTACCAGTTCACAGGCGGAGGGTATGCCCGCGGAAGGCTTTAGTCAAACTTGATTATTCGGCATCTTCCGGATGCGCTTCTCCCGTGCTGTACGGGTTCTTCTCACCCTCCGGGAGCACTCCGACGAACGGCTCGCCCTCGCCCGCGAAGGTGTACGCGCCGCCCTTGATCCGCTGGATCAGGCCGCGGGTCCACTCGGCGCCACTGTCGGCGGAGTGGACCCAGAAGTTCATGATCTCGCCGATGTGACCGAGCTGGCCCGGCCCGTCGTCGGGCACATAGTGCTCGGTGACGGCGGTACGCCACTCCTCGATGCCCCGCACCCGCTCCTCCAGGAGTTCGAGCGCCTCGTCGCGGCCGAGGTCCACCACGAAGCCGAGCGCCGCGGAGAGCACGTCCGGCTTCTGGTCGTACGAGGTCAGGGACTCGCGCAGCAGGGTGAGGTACTCCTCCGTGCCCTTCTCCGTGATCTCGTACTCCGTGCGCGGCGGGCCGCCGACCGTGGAGGGCGCGATCTCGTGGGCGATCAGCATTCCCTGCTTCGCCATCTGCTTGAGCGCGTGGTAGATCGAACCCGGCTTGGCGTTGGACCACTCGTGCGCACCCCAGTACTCCAGGTCGTTGCGCACCTGGTAGCCGTGGGCCCGGCCGTGCTGACGTACGGCACCGAGGACGAGAAGGCGGATCGCTGACATGCGGTCAAGCCTAGGGCCGCCCTGCGCGCCGGGCCCAACGGGACCCGGCGCGAACCTGTCGGCGCGGAACTGCTCGGAACCGTTCGGACCGTTCGGAACGCTCGGAACTGCTCAGAACGGGAAGAAGTCGGAACCGCTCAGAACGGGAAGAAGCTGCGGCCGTGCTGGACCGAGATCCACTTCTGGGTGGTGAACGCCTCGACCGTGGCCTCGCCGTTCAGCCGGCCCACGCCCGAGGACTTCTCGCCGCCGAAGGCGACCAGCGGCTCGTCGTGCACGGTGCCGTCGTTCACGTGGAACATGCCCGTGTCGATCCGCTTGGCGAACGAGACACCGCGCTCGACGTCGGCGGTGTGCACGGCGCCGCTCAGCCCGTACGGGGTGTCGTTGACGATCCGTACCGCCTCCTCCTCGCCGTCGAACGGCACGAGGAGCGCGACGGGGCCGAAGATCTCCTGCCGGAGGATGTCGGACGCGGCGGGCAGGCCGGTCAGAACGGTCGGCTCGACGAGGTTGTCGGTGGTGGAGCCCCGCACGAGCGCGGTCGCGCCCTCGGCGAGCGCCTGGCTCACCACGGACGAAAGGGCGTCCGCCTGCGAGGAGTTGATGACCGGGCCGATGACCGTCTCCGGGTTGCTCGGGTCGCCGACCTTGAGGGACTTCACCTTGGCAACGAACTTCTCGGTGAACTCCGTCTCCACCGAGCGGTCCACGAGGATACGGTTCGCGGCCATGCAGACCTGGCCCTGGTGCACGAACCGGCTGAAGACCGCGGCGTCCACGGCGTAGTCGACGTCCGCGTCGTCCAGGACCACCAGGGCGCTGTTGCCGCCCAGTTCGAGGATCGAGCGCTTGAAGTGCGCGGCGCAGACGGTCGCGACATGGCGGCCGACCTTGTCGGAGCCGGTGAAGGAGATCACCTTCGGGACCGGGTGCTCCAGGAAGGCGTCGCCGATCTCCGCGATGTCGGTGATCACGACGTTGAGCAGACCGGCCGGCAGACCCGCGTCCTCGAAGATCTTCGCGACCAGCGAACCGCCCACGATCGGGGTGTTCTGGTGCGGCTTGAGGACCACGCCGTTGCCGAGCGCCAGGGCGGGCGCCACGGACTTCAGCGACAGCAGGAACGGGAAGTTGAAGGGGCTGATCACACCGACGACGCCGACCGGGACGAGGTAGAGGCGGTTCTCCTTGGTGTCGCCGGGCGAGGGGATGATCTTTCCCTCGGGCCGCAGCGCCAGGTTGACCGACTCGCGCAGGAACTCCTTGGCGAGGTGCAGTTCGAAGCCGGCCTTCAGCCGGGTGCCGCCCAGTTCCGCGACGATCACCTCGGCGATCTCCTGCTCGCGCTCCTCGACGATCCGCAGCGCCTTCTCGAACACGGCCCGCCGCGCGTACGGGTTCGTCGCCGCCCATTCCTTCTGGGCGCGGGCGGCGGCCCGGTAGGCCTCGTCCACCTCGTCGACCGTGGCTATCGTGATCGAGGCCAGCTTCTCACCGTCGTACGGATTGAAGTCGATGATGTCCCAGGACCCCGTACCCGGACGCCATCGGCCGTCGATGTACTGCTGAGCCAGGTCGGTGAAGTAGGACGACGACATGTGATCCCTCAATCCCTTGCTGCCCGAGGCAACAGCCCATGCATCTTCACGGTCTGATCACATGTCATCGTACGGGTGTTTCAACTGAGTTGGAGCAGTCCTCTGAGCAAATCGCGGCTCTCGTCGGGGCCCGGACTGTCCTGCTGGAGCTCCTTCATCGCCTTCTCGTACTGGGCGACGTCCTCGCGCTTGTCCAGATACAGCGCGCTGGTGAGCTGTTCCAGGTAGACCACGTCGGACAGATCGGACTCCGGGAAGCTGAGCACCGTGAAGGCGCCGCTCTCCCCCGCGTGCCCGCCGAAGCTGAACGGCATGACCTGGAGCCGTACGTTCGGGCGCTGGGAGATGTCGATGAGGTGCTGGAGCTGACCGCGCATCACGCTCCGGTCGCCGTACGGCCGCCGCAGCGCCGCCTCGTCCAGCACCACGTGGAACTCGGGCGCGCTCTCCGACACGAGGTACTTCTGGCGCTCCAGGCGCAGTGCCACGCGCCGGTCGATGTCGGCTCCGCTCGCGCCTCTCATGCCCCGGGTGACGACCGCGTGCGCGTACGCCTCGGTCTGCAGCAGCCCGTGCACGAACTGCACCTCGTACGAACGGATATGGGCCGCGGCGCCCTCCAGACCGACATAGGTCGGGAACCAGCTGGGCAGGACGTCCGAGTAACTGTGCCACCAGCCCGCGACGTTGGCTTCCTTGGCGAGCGACAGCAGTGACTTGCGCTCCGCCTCGTCGGCGATCCCGTAGAGCGTCAGCAGATCCTCGACGTCTCTCGTCTTGAAGCTCACCCGGCCCAACTCCATACGGCTGATCTTCGATTCGGAGGCGCGGATCGAGTAACCGGCCTTCTCACGGGTGATCCCACGCGATTCGCGCAGCCGCCTCAGATGTGAGCCGAGCAGCATGCGCCGTACCACCGATCCCGACTCCTGCGCGCTCACGTTCGCCAGCCTCCCCAACCCGTCTTCAAGGGCCGCAGTCTGCCACTAAAACACTTCAAGCAGTACTCGTTCGGTTACAGAAACGGCAAGCTTTCAGGGGAGTTACACAGGAAACGACAAGGAGAAGACAAGCCAGACCCAGAAATGTGGCGGAGAGATGGCGGAAAAAAGCACCAAGAAGCGGCATGGGAGGGTCCAATTCGGGCGCGTGCACGTGCATCTGCCCTTGCATCTGCTGAACGCAGACGGAACGATGGTCTAGCGCCACCGCTGCATCGCAACGACCGCGAACCCCGGGAGTGCCTCGCATGGGGACGAATGGATCGACCATGCTGGAGCCGTTAAGGCAGGGGCTTCCGCCACTGGACCCGGCGGCCGTCTCCAACGCCGCCTCCTGCGCCCTCCCGCCCCGTTACGAAGCGGTGCGCGACGCACGGCAGTTCACCCGCCGCACGCTCGACCAGTGGGACGTGGGCAACCGCTTCGACGACGTCTGTCTGGTGGTCTCGGAACTCGTCACCAACGCGCTGCGGCACGCGCTGCCCGCGGACACCCCCCGCTCCGCCGACCAGGAACCGCCCGTGCGGCTGCACCTGATGCGGTGGACCGAGAGACTGGTGTGCGCGGTGCGCGACCCCAGCCACGACAGCCCGGTCGCGGGCGACTCCGACGACTTCTCGGCGGAGTCGGGACGCGGCCTGTTCCTGGTCGAGTCCTTCGCCGACGGCTGGGGATGGCACCCGCTGGCCAACACCCTCAACGGCAAGGTCGTGTGGGCCCTGTTCCGCCTGGGGCCCTCGGCGTGACGGACCGCGGCGCTTTTTTCGCGCCGCGGCTCTACGCGCGTTACGGGCCGCCGGTGCCGCCGGGCGCTGTGGCATGCCGTGGGTCGCGGGCCACGAAGACCGTATACACCCCAGTGCATCCGAACATCCGCTGCACCCACCGCACCGCACGCGCCCCTGACGGCTGCAGGCGTCAGCCCGCTATCAGGTGGTCGAACTCGCCGTCCTTGATGCCCAGGAGCATGGCCTCGATCTCCGCGCGGGTGTAGACGAGGGCCGGACCGTCGGGGAAGCGCGAGTTGCGCACGGCCACCTCGCCGCCGGGCAGCCGGGCGAACTCCACGCAGGAACCCTGCGAGTTGCTGTGCCGGCTCTTCTGCCAGGCCGCCTCGTGCAGCTCCGTGGCAGCCATGCCGTTGTACACGTCGTGGTCCACAGGTCGCTCCCCGGTGGTGCATTGGCGTCTGTTGCCATAGATGCAGTGGTCAACTGCCCCGGATCATAGCTGTCTTCACATGCAGATGCATGGGCAGATGCACGTGCACGGGGGGTGTTCTCGTGGTTACAGGTTTGACGGTCGCGAAGCCCGAATCGTTCCAACTCCACGCCCTGTCAATGGAAGAGACGCACACCGGGCCGTTCCTGTTCCGACATGACGCCGCCCCGCCCGGAAAATGAACGGGCGGGGCGGGGCCGACGGGCAGGCCGGGGCGGTCGAGGCACTGGAGACCACAGAGACCTTGGGGGACCTGGCGAACAGAGGGGCGACGGGGACTGCGGGGGCTTCCCGAAACCGGCCGGCGCCGGCGTGGCGGCCGGGACTAACGGGACGCGTAGGGCAGCAGAGCCATCTCGCGGGCGTTCTTGATCGCGCGGGCCAGCCGTCGCTGCTGCCGGGCGGAGACCCGGGTGACCCTGCGACTGCGAATCTTTCCGCGGTCGGAGAGAAACCTCCGCAGAAGGTCCGTGTCCTTGTAGTCGATGTACGTGATCTTCGCCGCATCCAGCGGGTTGGGCCGGGGCGGGGACACCTTGCGTCCGGTGTCACGAGGGGTGCGGCTGTTACGGGCGCCAGTGGCGTCACGGGCCATGGGTCAGACCTCCAGGAGGGTGTCGAAGGCGGGCGGGAGTCGCTTCCAGGCGGTGCGGCCGGCGGCGTACTCCGTGTCGGTCAGCAGGCAGGACTCCAGGAGCAGTTCGAGCCCGTCGCGGTCCAGGCCCGGCGAGGTGAAGACAAGGTGCTGGCAGCAGTCGCCGTGCTCGGGATGCCAGTCGAGCGCGGCGGCGGCCCGGCGCACCGGCGGCACCATGTCCCAGGCCGCGTCGGGCAGGGACGCCATCCACGGCCCGGCGCTCTCCACGCACAGGGCGCCGCCGGCCGCGTCCCAGTGCAGCAGGGTGTCGGGCCGGTCCGCGAGCCAGAACCGGCCCCGGCTGCGCGCGGCGGCGCAGGCCAGGTCCTCCAGCGCCGCGTAGAGCCGCTCCGGGTGGAACGGCCGGCTCCGGTGCCATACGAGCGTGGCGACCCCGCACTCGTCCGCCTCGGCGGGCAGCAGCGCGCAGGCCGGATGCTGGGCCGCGGCGGCCGACTCCACGTCGAAGCCGGCGAGTGCGGCGGCGGCGAGGGGCGAGGGGGTCACCGGAGAGGGGTCGGACACGTCGGGATCGATCGGGATCCGGCGGGCGGTCGGGTGGAGCTGGGCCAGCAGGGCGCGGTCCTCGTCGTCGGCCTCCGCCGAGTCGGCGAGGGCCAGCACCGGCGCGTACTCCAGCTGACGGGCGAAGGTGTCGGCGACGGTGCGCTGGTCGGTCGCGGCGGCGGCGAGGCCCGCGTCGGCGAGGTCGTCGCCGTTGCCGAGGTACGGGAGCACCAGCGCGGGGTCGACCGCGGTGATGACGCCCGTCAGGCGGAGCCCGGCACTCGCGACCACCTCGGCCATCGCCTTCGGCTCGACCGAGTCCCACAGCTCGACGATCGCGAGCCGGGTCACGCCGTCCGCCGCGAGCCGCTCCAGCTCCGGGACCAGGTCCTCGCGCAGGGCGCAGCACGCGCAGTCGTTGACCAGCGGTGCCTCACCGGCCGAGACGATGCCGGTGCGGTCGCGGACGGTCCGTACCACCGTGCCCTGCACGGCCGTCGCGAGGTCGTGGTGCAGTGCCACGGCGCCCGGCACGTCGGCGAGCAGCCGCTCCACGGCCTGCCGGCGCGCGTCGGCGTGCAGCCCGCCGACGACGGCGACGGACAGCATCAGCGCTCCCCGCTCTGGCCGTCGCGCCTGCCGTCCCCTTGGCCGCCCCCATGGCCGTCGCGCTTTCCGAAGCGGCGCTCGAAGCGCTCGACGCGGCCGGCCGTGTCCAGTACGCGGGCCGTGCCCGTGTAGAAGGGGTGGCTCACGTTCGAGATCTCGACGTCGACGACCGGGTACGTGTTGCCGTCCTCCCAGTCGATCGTCTTCTCGCTCGTCATGGTCGAGCCGGTCAGGAAGGCGTGGTTCGCGGCCCGGTCCCGGAAGACGACGGGCCCGTACGCCGGGTGGATTCCTTCGCGCATGACGTTCAGCGCTCCTCTCGGAAGTCGACGTGCCGGCCGGCGCGGGGGTCGTACTTGCGCAGGGTCATGCGGTCGGGGTCGTTGCGGCGGTTCTTGCGGGTGACGTACGTGTAGCCGGTCCCGGCCGTGGACCGGAGTTTGACGACCGGGCGGAGTTCGTTGCGTGCCATGTGGCTAGTATATGAAAACGACTCCCATTACCAATAAGGGGAATGGGGTGAATCGAGAGAGGTACGTCACTCACCATGTCCGCACACTGCATGCTGACCGGGGCCCGGCCGGGCTTCGGCAACGCCATCTCCCACTCACACCGGCGCACGTCGCGCCGCTTCGACCCGAACATCCAGAGCAAGCGGTACTGGCTGCCGGGCGAGGGGCGGTACGTACGGCTGAAGCTGAGCACCAAGGGCATCAAGACGGTCGACGTCATCGGCGTCGAGGCCGCGGTGGCCCGGATCCGGGCCCGCGGGGTGAAGGTCTGATGGCGAAGAAGAGCAAGATCGCGAAGAACGAGGCGCGGCGGGTGGTGGTGGCGCGGTACGCCGTGCGGCGGGCCGAACTGAAGGAGATCGTGCGCCGGCCGTCCTCGACGGAGGCGGAACGGGCCTCCGCCGCGCGGGAGTTGCGGCGGCAGCCGCGGGATGCGGCGGCGGGGCGGGTGCGTAACCGGGACGCGGTGGACGGGCGTCCGCGGGGGTATCTCCGAACGTTCGGAGTCTCCCGGGTGAACCTGCGGGCACTGGCCCATGGAGGCTTCCTGCCGGGGGTACGGAAGTCTTCCTGGTAGGGGTGGGTGGGGTGAGGTGGAGTGGGGTGGCTGAGGTTGCACTTCGACTGCGGGCCGGCGGGGGCTGAGCGCGCCGTTCCCCGCGCCCCTGAAGGCGGGGCGGAGTTCCCCGTGCTCCTGGAGGGGCGCGGGGAACTGCGCGGTCAACCCCCACCGGCCCGCACGGACACATAGGCCTGCCCCCCTCAGGGGCGCGGGGAACTGCGCGGCCAACCCCCACCGGGCTGCACGAGCGAACGACCTGGTTCCTCAGGGGCGCGGGGAACTGCGCGATCAGCCCCCACCGGCCCGCACCCGGGGAACGGGCGCGCCTACTGCTGGTAACTTGCAGCGGTTGGACCCGTCCGGCCACACCCCTGGAGGCTCAGTGACTTCGGCGACCTTCCCCCGCACGCGCAGGCACACGCGCATCGCGGCCACAGCCGCAGGTCTGGCAGCCGCGCTCGCCCTCACGACGGGCTGCAGCGGCGACGGTGACGGTGGAGGCGGCGGTGGCGGCGGTGGCGGCGACAAGGACCCGTCGTCCGCGGCCAGCGCCGAGCCGACCCAGTCCGCGGACGCCGGCACCGGCACCGACACCGGCGAGTTGGACGGCAACTGGCTGACCACCAAGGGCGGCAAGGCCGTGGCCCTGGTGATCACCGGCAAGGAGGCCGGCCTCTTCTCGACGAGCGGATCCATCTGCAGCGGCACGGCGGGCAAGACCTCCGACATGCGCATGATCACGCTGAAGTGCACCGACGGGAACAAGGACCGGGCCGAGGGCATGGTGGACTCCGTCGACGCCACCACCCTGAAGGTCACCTGGGAAGGCTTCGGCGCGGAGACGTACACCAGGTCCGAGGGTGAGGGCCTGCCGCCCGGCCTGCCTACGGCGAGCCTGGGCTCCTGACACCACCCGTCTTCGCGACCGGATCCGTGCCCGTCGACGTCCCGTCGAGCGTCATGGGCGGTACGGCCGTGTCGAGCGCCTCGGACAGTTCGGTCAGCGCGTCGAGGACGAGCCGCGCCGGAACGAGCAGGGCTTCCTCCCCGCCCGGCGGTGCCGTCTCCAGGGCCTCCACGGCAGCCCGTACCGCGTCCCAGGTCGGGACCCGGCGCTCGCGGATGGCCTTGGCGCCCTGCTGGGTGGATTCGCGCAGGGCCTCGGCGAGGGCGGCGGCTGCCGGGACCGGAGTCGCGCCGCGTTCCGGAAGGTGGGCCTCCAGAAGCATGGCCACGCGGCCCAGTTGGGCGAGCGCGTCCTCGGCGTCGTCGGCGGCGGTCCGCGAGAGGCCGCGGTGGCGGACCGGTTCGGCGGTGGCACGGGCCACGGCCGTGTGCCAGGCCGCCCGGGCGGTGCGCGCGGTGAGCAGGGCCTCACGGACGTCGGGGGCGCTGCGGAGGGCCGGATCGGCGTAGGCGTCGAAGACCACGGCCGCGTAACGGCCCTGCGTCGCCAGCCAGTCCGCGAGGCGGGTGCGCAGCCGCGGGGTCTCCCAGGCCGGGTAGACGGCGTACGCGATCATCGCCAGCAGTCCGCCGAGCAGGGTGAGCAGGACGCGTTCTGGCACGGTCTGCGTCCACTGTTCGCCACCCATGCCGAGCAGGAAGACGACGTACGCGGCGATGCAGCCCTGGGCGGCGAACTGGCCCGTACGCATCAGTAGGTACATGAGTGCGGCGCTCACCACGGCGAGGGTGCCGGAGAGGTACGTGCCCGGGTCGGCCAGCCGCACCACCGCCGTGGCCACGGCCACACCGACGACGGTGCCGCCGAGCCGGGCGACGGCCCGGCTGTACGTCTGTGAGAAGTCCGGGCGCATGACCATGACCGAGGTCAGCGGGGCCCAGTAACCGTGGCCGAGGGGCAGCGCGGTGCCGAGGACGTAGCCGGCGGCGGCGACCGCGGACACCCGGGTGGCGTGCCGGGTGATCGGGGAACCCCTGCGCAGTTCCTTGCGCATCGCCCTGAGCGCCGTGGGGATCAGGGCGAGCAGGGTGGGGCGGCTGCGGCTGCCGGGGCGCTGGGAGGGGGCGGCCGGGGCGACGCCGACGACCGGGGTCCGGTCGGTGCCCTTCGGTGTGTTGCCGCCCGCCGTCTCCAGCACGTCCTGGAGGAGGGTGTTCAGGCGGGACGCCGCGCGGTAGGGGCGGCCGGTGAGGACGCTCCCGGTGTCCGGGGTGCGGAAGGTGGCCAGGGCCGCGCCCGGGACGGTGACGGGCTCACCTCGGCGGATCGAGTGGGCCGCCACGTCGAGGATGGCGCCGGCGGCGGCGAGCAGTTCACGGACGCGGTCGCGGGCCCGGCCCTCCGCCGGTACGCCCATCGCCGGGTCGGCGAGGGAGGCGAGTACCGGACGGATGCGCTCCGCGATGCCGCGGGCGCCGTGCAGTTCGGCGGGGCGGCGGCGGGCCTGGCGGGGTGTGACGGCGGCGGCGTTGCGGGCCTCCATCAGGGGCAGCGGGTCGAAGGACGCGACGGGATCGTGGCGCAGCCGCCGCGCGTAGTCCGCCTCGGCGGCCAGGGCGTCGGCGAGCGCGTCACGGTGGGCGCCCCAGCGGCGTACGGGGAAGAGCACGATCAGCGCGGCCTGGACGACACCGCCCACGATCATCATGGCGGCGTGGCCCGCGGCCTGGGCGACGGAGGTCGGCAGGGTGACCGTCACGAGCATGATCGCCACGTTCGAGGACGCGATCAGGCCGATGGTCGGGCCCGCGGCCCAGCTCATCCCCGCGGCGAACGTCCACACCACCAGCAGGGCGAGGAAGAGCGGTTCCTGCGAGATCGTCAGGTAGCCGAGGAAGGTGGAGACGGCGAGGCTCGTACCGGAGGCGAGGGCCAGTTCGGGGCGGGGGCGCCAGCTGCGCTGGAACGTGGCGATCGCCGCCTGGAACGCGCCGAACGCCGAACTCGCGGCGACGGCCGGGCCGAAGGCCCACAGGCTCGCCGCGATCACGATCGCGAGCCCTGCCGCTCCGCGCACCGCGACGAGAGGTTCGAGCCGTGTCTTCTCCACGGCGAGCCCCGAACGCGCGGTGTCCTTAAGCGCTCGTCGCCAGCTCACTGCGCCAGCGTACGGGAGGGGCCGGAGGGGCGGCGGATCCATGATGATCTACGGATACGGTCATCACCGCGTCACCACCCGCTTCACCATCAGTACCCGCTTCACCATCAGTACCCGCTTCACCTTCGGTACCCGCTTCACCATCAGCAGCAGTACGACCCTGAGGCTTGAGGACATCCATGCGCACCCTGCCGATCGCCGTCACCGCCCTCGCGGCGACGCTCGCCCTGACCCTGACCGCCTGTGGCGGCGACGACGGTGGCGGCGGTGACAACAAGAGCAGCGGCTCCAAGAAGGACGCCTCCTCGTCCGCCTGTGCGGCCGACGGGCTCGCCCAGGAGGTCGTCGCCAGCGAGGCCCCGGCCGCGGGCGACACCGGGACCGTCTCCGTCAGCCTCACGAACGGCTCCGGAGCCGACTGCACGCTGAAGGGCTTCCCGACCGTCGGCCTGGACGTCGGCGGCACCGCGCTGTCCGTCGCTCCGGAGAAGTCCGCGGTGGCGGAGAAGCTGACGGTGAAGAAGGACGAGACGGTCGGCTTCACGATCACGTACGTACGCGGGCCCGCGGGGGACGCCGAGAAGGCCGCCGCGGTGACGGCCGCGAAGTTCACTCTGCCGGGGGCCGACGGTGAGCTGTCCTTCGCGTGGAAGTACGGCGAGGTGGCGCTTCGGGGCGCGGGCGGTGGCGGCGAGCCGGACGCGTCGGTCACTCCGCTGCAGCGGACGGGCGACTGAGCCTCGCGGTGCGTGCACCGGCCGGTGGGGCTGCACGCTGCGCTGCGGCAGACGGGGACTGAGCGTCGCGGTGCGGCCGGCGGTCGGTGGGGGCCGGCCGCGCCGTTCCTCGCGCCCCTTACGGGGCCGGGGCTTGGCGTCGCGGTGCGGCCGGCGGCCGGTGGGGGCTGAGCGCGCCGTTCCTCGCGCCCCTTACGGGGTCGGGGTCAGGGGCCTTGCAGTCGTGTGCGGGGGTTGACCTGGGCCCGGTCCGCTGCTGCGGCTCCCTCGTGCCAGCCTGCCTCGTCGGACACTCCGCGCAGGCGGGTCGTGACCGTGTCGGGGAACATGCGTTCCGTCTCGTCCGTGACCGCTACGTCGCGCGCCGCGAGGACCGGCAGCAACTCCCCCGCCGTGGCGGTCACCTGCCCCTCGGCCGCCTCGGCCAGCCGGTCGCCGATGCGGTGCGCGTACGCCGCGAGGAACGACTGCCGGAAGGACTTCGTACGCTTCCTGCCGCCCGCGCGCTGAGCCGCCTCCGCCTTGGTCATCGCGGCCGTGGCCTGCACGAGGAGTGAGGTGTGGAGGAGTTCGACCGCCTCCAGGTCGGGTTCGAAGCCGACGACGGTGGAGAACCCGAGAGCCTCGTTCCACACCGCGCGGCAACGGTTGGCGCCCGCCACCGCGTCGAGGAGGACGGCCTTGGCGGTCTCGTACGGCGGGTCCACGCCGATCCGGCAGGCGCCGGGCGCGTCCTTGGCATGCGTACGCGCCGCGAGCAGCGCCTCGTCGATGCTGTGCCGCGCCATCAGCTCCTGCGCCTTCGCGCTCAGCGCCTCCGCCTCCTCCGGGAACCCGGTCGCCTCCGCCTTGGCGAGGAGCGCGCGGATACGGGTGAGCATGCGGGTGTCCCGTGGGACGGTGGAGCCTTCGGACGCCCGGGGGGTCTGGGATGCATGGGATGCATGTGCGTCCAGCGGCTCCAGGGTGGGGAGGCGCAGCAGCAGCCGGTACAGCTCCAGGGCGGCGGTCGCGTACTGGAAACGGTCCAGGCGGTCGGGGCGGCCGGAGCGGTTCGACTCGGCCTGCTCGGCAAGCTCGGCAAGCTGCGCCGTCCAGCGTGGGCCCCGGGCCGTCCGGTCCCGGGCGGCCTCGGCGAGGACCAGCTCCGCCGCGAGGCGTTCGTGCACGTCGTCCAGCTCCCGCCGCACGATCCGTACGACGTCCGCGGGCTGCCAGCCGCGCCGCCAGGCCGCCGCGACGAACTCCTCGCCACGACGGGCGAGTTCGGCGTCGGAGGCGGGGTCGGCGGCGAGCAGGGAGGCACCGGTGTCGAGGGCCGCGTCGGAGTCGGCGTAGAGGGCGGCCGCGAAGGCGCGCTCCACCGTGGAGGACGTACTACTCATGCGTCGATCGTGTCATGGGGGAAACGGGCAACCGCCGGGTGACCTCCCCCGGCCCGGATGCGCGCGTGGCCGGCCGTCTCAGCGGGTGAAATTCACTCGACCCTGCTGCCGGTGGGCCCGAACATGCACCCATGGTCGACACCTCTCTGTACGCGGCGTTCCTGGTCGCCGCGCTCGCGCTCGTGGTGAGCCCCGGCCCCGACATGATGTTCATCGTGGCGATGGGGGGCCGGGGCGGACCGGTCACGGGGGTGATGGCCGCGGCGGGCGTCGCCTCGGCGATGCTCGTGCACTCGGTCGCCGCGATGCTGGGCCTGTCCGCCCTGTTCACGGCGTTGCCGACGCTGTACCACGTACTGCGCTGGGCCGGGGCGGCCTACCTCCTGTACCTCGCGGTCAAGGCGTTCCGGGACCGCTCGGTGCCGGTCGAGGAGGGCGCCGCCGTCGGTCCGGGCCGGCGGCGGGCCTTCTGGCAGGGGGCGGTCACCAACCTGCTCAACCCCAAGGTGATCCTCTTCAACGTGGCGTTCCTGCCGCAGTTCGTGAACCCCGGACTCGGCCATGTGATGGGCCAGTTCTTCCTCCTGGGCGTCACCATCGTGGTCATGGGCTTCGTCTTCGACGCCTCCGTAGGGCTGCTCTCCGGCCGCCTCTCCGACCTGCTGCGGCGCAGCCACCGGGTCGCCCGGGCGCTCAACGTCTTCAGCGGCACGATCTTCACGGGCCTGGCCGTACGTCTGCTCGTGGCGTCCCCGAAGTAGCCGGGAGGCCCGCCCGGGGGGCGTCGGAACGGCCCTCGATGGTCATCCGGAAATGCACTGTCAACGCGAGGTTGACACCTCTGGACCGTCAACCTACGGTTGACACATGACCACGAATCCACGCGGCACCACTTCCGTACGCCTCGACGACCTCATCGAGGCCATCAAGAAGGTCCACGAAGACGCCCTCGACCAGCTCCAGGACGCGGTGATCGCCGCGGACCACCTCGGCGACGTGGCCGACCATCTGATCGGGCACTTCGTGGACCAGGCCCGGCGTTCGGGCGCCTCCTGGACGGACATCGGCAGGAGCATGGGGGTCACCCGGCAGGCGGCCCAGAAGCGGTTCGTGCCGAAGGCCGAGTCGGACCTCGACCCCAGCCAGGGCTTCAGCCGGTACACGGCACGCGCCAGGAACGTGGTGGTGGCCTCCCAGGAGGAGGCCAGGACCGCGGGCAACGACCAGATCCGCACCGAGCACCTGCTCCTCGGCCTGATCGCCGACCCGGAGGGCCTCGGGGCGAAGGCGATCACCGCGCAGGGCGTCGCCCTGGACGCCGTACAGGAGGCCGCGAGCGCCGGCCTCCCGCCGCGCGCGGAGACCATGCCCGCACTCGTCCCTTTCGACGCCGACGCCAAGAAAACCCTCGAACTCACCTTCCGTGAGGCCCTGCGCCTGGGCCACAACTACATCGGTACGGAGCACATCCTGCTCGCCCTCCTGGAGCACGAGGCCGGTACGGGCCTGCTGAGCGGACTCGGCGTCACCAAGGCAGCCACCGAGGCAGACATCACGAAGTCACTGGAGCAACTGAAGAAGCCCCACCAGTAGACCCCGGTCCCACCGCCGCGCCCCTCAAGGGGCGCGGGGAACTGCGCGCTCCACCCCCACCGAACCCGCACCCGACCGCCCCTTCAGGGGCGCGGGGAACTGCGCGACCCACCCCCACCGGACCCGCACCCGACTAGGCCGGTGCGCCTGGCCCGGCAGGTGGGCCCGGCCCAGCAGGTGGATCTGGCCCAGCAGGTGGCTCCGGTCTCCCCGGCGGGAAGCCGTGCGCGCGGCCGGATTGTCAGACCCTCCTGCGAGACTCGCGTCATGACCGGACGGTGGGCCCTCGCGCCGACCGAGGACGGCGGCGCGGAGCTCGCCCCCCTCGGCCCCGACGGGCTGCCCGCCGGCCCGCTCCTGCGGGAGCCGGACCTCGCCGAGTCCGTCCGTTCCCGGCCGGACGTCACCCGCTGGGTGTGGCGGGCGACGGCGGAGGTCTACCCACGGCTGCGCGCCGAGGGCGTCCGGGTGGAGCGGTGTTACGACGTGGAGGCCGCCGAGACCCTCCTGCTCGGCCACGAGGGACGGCTCGGCGAACCCCGTTCGGCCGCCGCCGCCCTGGCCAGGCTGCACGGCGGCCCCGTACCGCCTGATCCCCCGCAGCGTTCCGCGGAGCCCGGCTCGCAGTCCTCCCTCTTCGAGCCGCGCCCCGGCCCCGGCAGCCACGTATCGCTGGCCCAGCTCATCGAGGTGTACGGGGAGCAGCAGCGACGGCATGACGCGACCGCGCGGCCCGAGCGGATGCGGCTGCTGACGGCCTCCGAGTCGGCGGGCACGCTGGTGGCGACCGAGATGAACGAGACGGGGCTGCCGTGGAGTTCCGACGTGCACCGGGAGGTGCTGCACGAACTGCTCGGCGAGCGGTACGCGGGCGGCGGTGAGCCGCGGCGGCTGGCCGAGCTGACGGAGGAGGTGTCGGCCGCGTTCGGCCGCCGGGTCCGGCCCGATCTGCCCGCGGACGTCGTGAAGGCGTTCGCGCAGGCCGGGATCAAGGTGAGGTCCACGCGGCGCTGGGAGATCGAGTCCATCGACCACCCGGCGGTGAAGCCCCTGGTCGAGTACAAGAAGCTGTACCGGATCTGGGTCGCCCACGGCTGGTCGTGGCTCCAGGACTGGGTGCGGGACGGGCGGTTCAGACCGGAGTACCAGGCGGGCGGCACCGTCACCGGCCGCTGGGTGACCAACGGCGGCGGCGCCCTGCAGATCCCCAAGGTCATACGCAGGGCCGCGGTCGCCGACCCCGGCTGGCGGCTCGTCGTGGCGGACGCCGACCAGATGGAGCCGCGCGTGCTGGCCGCGATCTCCCGCGACCCCGGTCTGATGGAGGTGGCGGGCCGCGAGAGCGACCTCTACCAGGCCGTCTCCGACCGGGCCTTCTCCGGCGACCGCGCCCAGGCGAAGCTCGCCGTCCTCGGCGCGGTCTACGGCCAGACGTCCGGCGACGGCCTGAAGAACCTCGCGCTGCTGCGCCGCCGCTTCCCCAGGGCGGTGGCGTACGTGGACGACGCGGCCCGCGCGGGCGAGGAGGGCCGGCTCGTACGGACCTGGCTGGGCCGCACCTGCCCACCGGCGGCGGGGTCGGACTCCTCGGGCGAGGAGGCGGGGATTCCGGACAGCGAGGAGGCCGGCGGGCCGGTCGGCGGTCCGGGTGAGGGGGCCGAGCCGGGGGGCGCCCAGGACTGGGTGCCCGGTTACGCGTCCAGCAATTCCCGGGCCCGGGGCCGCTTCGCCCGTAACTTCGTGGTGCAGGGCAGCGCCGCAGACTGGACCCTTCTCGTGCTCGCCGGACTCCGGCGCACCTGCCGGGACATGGCGGCCGAGCTGGTCTTCTTCCAGCACGACGAGGTGATGGTGCACTGCCCGAAGGAGGAGGCCGACGCGGTGGTCGAGGCCATCCGGGAGGCGGCGGAGGAGGCGGGACGGCTGACGTTCGGACAGACGCCGGTACGGTTCCCGTTCACCACGGCGGTGGTGAAGTGCTACGCGGACGCGAAGTGAGCGCACCGAGCGGCGCGCACCCGGTGCAGGGCGATCAGCCGATGCGGCTCAGAAGCAGGCCCCGCAGCTCCTCGACCACCGGGCTGTCGGTGCCGTCGAGGTCGTCGAGGTCGTCGAGGTCGTCGAGGGCCAGTTCCCACTGCTCGTACGCCTCCTCGGTGCAACCACCCGCCCGGCGGCGGCCCCTTCGGCGGTTCGCGTCCGAGGGTGGGCGGTGATCGCCGCGGGCCCGCCCCCCGAAGCCACCCCCTTCGGCTCCCGCAGGATCTCCAGATGGGCCTCCCGTACCGCGTTCCCCGGCTCCACACCGAGTTCGCGGACGAGCCTGCCGCGCAGGTCACGGCGGACGGCCAGCGCCTCCGCCTGGCGGCCCGTGCGGTACAGGACCAGCATCAGCTGCCGGTGGAAGGCCTCCCGCAGAGGGAACTCGGCGACCAGCGCGGCCAGTTCGGGAGCGAGCCCGGAGAGCCGTACACCCTGTTCGGCCGCTCCCCCGCTCAGTTCCAGGTCGGCGTCGTAACGGCACTCCAGGGCGAACAGCCGTGCCTTGTCCAGCCGTTGGACGAGGGAGATCCCGCCTGCCTCCGGGGCCCAGCCGTCCGACGGGGTGCCGCGCCACAGCGCGAGCGCCGCCACGGCCTCGGCCGAAGCCGCCCCCCAGTCGCGCCGCGCGTGCGCCGCGCGGGCGGCCACGACCCGGTCCTCGAAGAGGCCGACGTCCAGCGCCGCTGACCGGCCGGGCCAGGCGCCGGCGTCGTACACGACCGTCGGCCCGAGCAGCCCGAAACGCAACCGGCACGGACCCGCGACAGAAGCTCCGAGCGCGGCACCGGGCAAAGTGCCCGACACCACGGACGTGGGCGTGCCGAGCGAAGGGGCCAGGGCTTCGGACGTGGACGCGCCGGGCAGAGGCGGCTGAGCCTCGGACGTGGACGTGGACGTGGACCTGGACTTGGACTTGGACGTGTCGGGCAGGCCGAGCAGTCCGGCCTCCCGTTCCGACCGCGTCCTGCCGCCGCCCACCCGTCCGCCCTCCCCGTCGGCGGCGTCGGGCGGCTGGAATCCGACGCTCCGCCGGCCCTCGGGCGAATCTCCGTGCCCCGCCGCACCGTTCGTCCCATGTAGCGATCGGTTGGCGTGGCCTGATGTGATCACCGTGTCGGATCCGGCCGCTCCGGCACGCGGTAGGCGTCGTAGGTCGCGTCGTAGGTCGCCGCGACTCGGGGGAGTGTCGCCGTCGCGACCGGGTCCGAAAGTTCCGCGAGATACACGTGCGGCATACGTGCGACATACGTGAGGCACGTGTGAGGTACCCCCTCCGCCTCAGATGACGGGCGGCCGCCCCAGCCGCGTAAGCCGCCACACGGTCTTCCAACGCATCGGCCGGCGCTCCCCGGCCGACGCCCTCAGCCCCTCCACGAAACCGCCGAACCACGCCCGCAGCCCACCGACGGACCGGGTCCGTACGAGGGTCAGCGCGATCCAGACCGCCAGGTGGACGGGGATGAGCGGAAGGGGCAGTCGGCGCCTGACCAGCCAGACGCGGTTGCGGGCGGTGACGCGGTAGTAGATGGCGTGCCGGGCGGGTGACGTCTTCGGGTGCTGGAGGAGCAGCTGGGGCTCGTACCGGATGGTCCAGCCGGCGTCGGCGGCCCGCCACGCCAGATCGGTCTCCTCGTGCGCGAAGAAGAACTCGGCGGGCCAGTCCCCGGTCTGCGCGAGCATCTCCATGGACAGGGCGTGGCCGCCGCCGAGGAAGCAGGTCACCTCGCCGCCCCGCAGGGGGTCCTTGGCGCCGAGCCGGGGGACGTGGCGCCGCTGGGTCTCGCCGTTCTCGTCGGCGATGCGGAAACCGACGATGCCAAGGCGCGGGTCGACGGCGTACAGGTCCCGTACCGTCCGCAGGACATCGGGGTCGATGAGCAGCCCGTCGTCGTCCAGCTCGACGACGATGTCCACGTCCCCGAACTCCCGCAGGCGCCGCAGGGCGACATTGCGGCCGCCCGGGCAGCCGAGGTTCTCGTCGACCTCGATGGCGGTGACCTCACCGGGCAGGCCCAGCCGCTCGGCGAACTCCGGCAGCGGACAGCCGTTCCCGACGATCACGATCCGCTCGGGGGCGACGTCCTGCTTGGCCACCGAGGCGAGCAGCGCGTCGACCTCCTCGGGCCGCGTCCCCATCGTCACCACGGCCACCGCGATCCGCGGACCAACCGACATGACGCCCACCCCGATCTCGACCTCGTCGGACAATCAGAGAACGATGCTAGCCGTTCATGCTGTGGACTCCTCAAGTACGCGATGCCTTAAGGGTGTCGTGGCGCGCGTTCCGGCTCGCGTTCCTCGTTCTGTACGGATCTCGCCTTCCCCGTTCTGTACGGATGTGGGCCACGGCCGTCTCACGGCCGCTCGGCGCTCCGTCACGTCGAGCCGTCGTGCCAGGCCGTCGCGTCAGGCCGTCGTTCCGCTGAGTGCCTCGGGGGGCCCGACGACCGGTAGCGTGTCCATGACCCGCCGCACCGAGGGGAAGAAGGGGCCCACGACATGACCGTAACCATCTCGTTCATGCTGATGGCGGCCGTCGCCCTGACCGCCGCGGTCGTGGCGCCCCGCGTCCTGACCGGCGCCTCCTGGCCCGAGCGGGAACCCGTACTCGCGCTGTGGGTGTGGCAGTGCCTGGTCGCCACGGTCCTGCTGTGCTGTCTGTCATCGCTCGTGCTGAGCGCCTCCGCCGTCTTCCACACGGTCCGCGCCCATGTCTTCGCGCCCGCGCCGCCGTCCGTGACCGCGGCGTACGACCTGGCCGCCGCCCCGCCCTGGACCACCGCGCTGACGCTGCTGCTGGCCGGCGGCGCCGCCTGGACCACGGCGATGCTCGCCCGCGAGGTGACGGAGGCCCGCAGGCGCAGCCGTCTGCGCCGCGAGCACCTGCGCGAACGGGCCCCGGAGCTGCCGGCCGGACTGCCGACCTCGCGCGGCCCGCTCCTCGTGCTGGAGGACGAGTACCCGGACGCCTGGTGGATGCCGGGCAACCCGTCCCAGCTCGTCGTCACCACGGGCGCCCTGCACCGTCTCACCGACCACCAGCTGGACGCCATCCAGGCGCACGAACTCGGCCACGCCCGCGCCCGCCACGACTGGCTCCTGCATCTCTCGCAGGCCCTGGCCGGCGGCTTCCCGGGCATCCCGGTCTTCCGTGACTTCCGCGACCAGACGCACCGCCTCGTCGAACTCTCCGCCGACGACACGGCCTCACGCCGCTGCGGCCACCTCACGACCGCGCTGGCCCTGATCGAGCTGAACCAGCACCGCGGCGTCCTCTCCTGCGCCACGCCCAGGCCCCTGCTCCACCAACGCGTGGAACGCCTCCTGGACCCCCCGCCCCGCCTCACCCGCTCCCACCGCAGAGGAACGACGACGGCCGCAGCACTGGCCCCACTGGTCCCGCTTCTGATCGCGTTCGGCCCGGCGCTGGCGACTCTGGCGTCCTAGCCGGTTGCCGACGCCCATCGGCTACGCGCCGGCGCCCGTCGGCTACGCGAAGTGGTCTTCCTGCAGCTCCGCGGTGTGGCGGTTGGTGAAACGCATGACCACGCGATCCGCCTCGCGGCTAGACATAAGGACGCCATACGTCTCCTCCACTGCGTCGCGGAACTGTAGGGAGGTGGGGTAGCTGCCGTCGATCGACTTCTTGAAGACGAGGTAGTAGTCCTCTTCGCGCGGCTGGGGCTTCTTGGCGAACTCTCGTGCGGTGATCCTTTCGATCTTGGCGTCCATCTCCTCGCTACGCCGGTGAAGAACCCCCAGTTCACGCCTGACCAGCGCGGTGGTGCGCTTGGCCTCCCGGATCGCCTCGGCTTCGACCTGCTTGGCCTGTGTGACGATCCGCGCAGCGTCCGCCCGAGCCGCCCGAGCCTCCGCCAGAAGCTCCCAGGACCGTTTCAGGATCATCCCGGACACCGAGTGACTGTGCCCCAGCTGCACGGCCTCCAGCAGGTTTGCGCCCGGCTCGGTGGCGGCGTGGTCCACGAGAAGGGTGCTGAGTGCCTCGTAGACCGTGGCCGCGTCCGCCGGACGGTCTGCCGGGCGCTTGGCGAGGAGGCCCAGGACGAGGTCGTTCAGTGGGGCGGGAAGACCGGCGGCATGGGCGACGGGCGGTTCCGGGACGGCCTCCAGGTGCTTGCGAAGCACGGCCCACAGGTTGGTGCCGGTGAACGGTGGCCGCCCGGTCACCGCGTGGTAGAGCAGACACCCGAGGGAGTACAGGTCGCTGCGATGGTCGATCTCACGGTCGCCCTCGGCCTGCTCCGGGGACATGTACGACGGCGAGCCGAGCGGGGCACCCGTGACGGTGAGCTCGCGGGCACCGATGGTGTCGCCCATGAACTTCGCGACCCCGAAGTCGAGAACCTTCACCGCCCCGTCCGGCCTGAGCAACGCGTTGGCGGGCTTGATGTCCCGGTGGACGACGCCCTGCTGGTGCGCGGCGTGCAGCGCTTCCGCGATCTGCGCGGCCCACCCGGCGGCGAGCGGCCAGGACGGCGTGGACTGCCGCAACCGCAGGTGGAGGGAGATTCCCTGGACGAGTTCCATGACCAGGAAGAGGGTCGGGCGCCCGTCGACCGACACCTCGCCCCAGTCGTGCACGGTGACGATGTTCTGGTGGGAGAGCCGTCCCGCGAGTTGCACCTCACGCTGGAAGCGGGCCTGCGTCTCCGCCTCGTTCATGCCGTACTGCGGATGAACGACCTTGACGGCGACCTCCCGCCGCATTCGCTCGTCCTGAGCCGCCCAGACCTGCCCCGAGCCACCGGCGCCCAGCCGGTCTCCGATGCGAAACCGTTCGGCGAGCAGTACGCCCTGCACCAGTCTCCTCCCCCGTGGCCGGACGACCACCGCCGCACGACGGTACGGCTCGTAACTCCCGTACGAGTATGGCGCCTTCACCCGCCCGCGGACCCGATTCCCGATCTCGCGCGGCAAGTACATCAGTGGTCTCGCGCACGGGAAGTACACCAATCGTCTCGCGCGCTACGCACACCAGCGGTTGCTCAGGAGCTCCCCGAACTGCCGAAGGACCCGCCCGCCAGGCGCCGCAGCCTCCGGGCCTCCTCCTCGATGCGCCGGGCGACATCGTTGACGCCCGAGGTCTCGTCCAGTCCGCTGTCGATGAGCTGGGCGGCAAGGGTGGTGAAGTAGTGGCTGGTGGTGAGGAGGTACTCGTCGACGTCGACACCGACGGACGCGGCGGCCCCCGCCGGAATGCGGTTGGCGTCGTCGCTGACCCGGCCGATCTGACGTTTGATCTCGTCACCGACGTCCCACGACAGAGCCACTGCTCGGTGGACCTGCGCGCTGATGGAATGGCAGGAGTGCCGCAGCTCCCGCAGCAGCCGGTCGTCACGGTTGCGAGGGGTGCCCCCCGACGTCACGGGGCTGGGGTAGCCCAGTGTGTCCTGCACGTCCGCGAACTGCACCTCGTAGGGCCGTAGGTCGAACGGCCTGGTGGCGCCGAGCGCCGCCCTGAAGCACGCGTGGACGTGGAACTCCGTCTCGTGGGGCTGGACCGGCAGATCGTCGTCCCCCGCGAACACCACGTCGTTCCCGCGCCGGACCCCGAGAAAGCCGACGCCGTAGAGCACGTCGATGACTCCGGGCAGGGTCAGCGCGTTGGCGTACGCGGGGAAATCATGGTGGAGAGTCTCCGCCGCCGCCTCGAACCGACGCGCGAGCGCGACCCGCGTGACGACGTAGCCGGTGTTCTGGAAGAGCGGGCGCAGATGGTTGAGGAACGGGTGCGCGACCAGGTACTCCGAGCTCAGATCCTTGAGCTTCCACTCCGAGAACTGGCGGCCCGCCTGCCGCACGTCGGCCTCGGTGATCCACTCCCGCCGGTGCTCAAGCCAGGCCTTCTCCTGGCAGAGGTTGAGGAACTGGATGGCGTCGCGCGGCCGTGGCAGACAGTGCCGGAAGAGGTACTTCGCGGTCTCCTCCCCGCCCACGGTCTGCGGGAACAGCTCGGTCCACAGCCGCTCCTCGTCGAGTTCCTCCCCGACGGAGGCCCGCGCCCGGGCCACCGCGAGGTCCCTCAGGGCTCGCTCGGTCCAGGCGATCCGCAGTTCGTCGCCGTGGAACTTGTCGCCCTCCCCGAAGGACAGCGAGTCATAGATGTCGGCCCTCAGGAACAACAGGAAACGCACCGACCGCCCGTACAGACTCGCCGCGTGCTTGGCCGCCAGCAGCAGTCCGATCACCATGGAGTTGCTGTCCGGCTCGGCGGACCACACCTGCTCCAGCTGGTCGACCATCAGCAGCAACGGAGGATGCAGACCCGCCCCGCACCCCAGATCGGTGAAGGCCCGCGTCACCCCCTGCTCGACGACTTCCAACTGCCGCGCGGCCCGCGCTCCTTCGGACGGGGACTGCGCGAGATCGACGCTCGCCTTGACGCCGAAGGCCTCCAGCGACAGTGAGGTCTGCAAACCACGCGCCCCCTGGGCCAGCCTGTCCACCAGCCGGTCACCGGCCGACGCTTCCCCGTTCTGCTTCAGAAAACGGGCGAGCGCCTTCACCGAGTCGGGCCGCTTGCCGTGCGCTTCCCTGGCGTGGCCGACCAGATGCCGGGCCGCGTGCACGGCAAACACGTATCGCCAGATCAGTGCCCTGGCCGAGTCCCCGGGCAGCCCCTGCAACTCGAACCGCCGGATCTCCTCGCCCGCGGCCTCGTCGGGCGTGACGAGTATCTTGCCGCCCCTGTGCCCACCGGGTCCGTCCGCCAGCAACTGCATGCAGATCGCGCTCTTGCCGGACCCCTTGCGCCCGATGATCAACATCTTCCGCCCGCTGAGAGCACCCCGATAGGCGGCGTTGGGCACGAACCCGCCCCGCAGCAACAACCCCTCGGTCACATCCCGTTCGGCATCCTCACGCCCGAAATGCAGCTGTGCGAGTACTGGGCCGCCGGCCATCCCGTCCCCCTGTCCCCGTAGGCCATCCAGGTCTCCCAGTATCGACCCCGACCCGCACCACAGGGCCTGTCCGAGATCCCGCTCTCACCAGGGAGCCATGGGGTGCGGCCTCTGCACGGAGGGCGAGCGCGCTTCTCCCCGCCCCAGCCCCGGAAAAAAGCAAAAGCCCCAGGTCACGGCGAGTGAGTCCTGAGGCTTCCACAGAGCCGCCTTCGGGATTCGAACCCGAGACCTACGCATTACGAGTGCGTTGCTCTGGCCATCTGAGCTAAGGCGGCGCGTTGCCAGAACTATGGTGCGATCTGCAACGTCAGCAAGTCTACACAGTTTCCGGGGGTGCTCCGTACCGCCCCCGGAGGCACCCCCGACCGCTCGCCGATCAGGTCGCTGAGCAGCGCTTTCCCTTCGGCGGAGGGGTGCCTTCGAGCAGGTACTGGTTGATCGCGGAGTCGATGCAGGCGCTGCCGCGGCCGTACGCCGTGTGGCCGTCGCCGTCGTAGGTCAGGAGCGCCCCGGAGGAGAGCTGCGTGGCGAGGGCCTGCGCCCAGGGGTAGGGCGTCGCGGGGTCCCGGACCGTGCCGACGACGACGATGGGCGCCGCGCCCTTCGCCTCGATGCGGTGCGGCTCACCGGTCGGCTCGACCGGCCAGTAGGCGCAGTTCAGCGAGGCCCAGGCGAGGCCCTTGCCGAAGACAGGGGAGGCCTTCTCGAAGTCGGGGACGCCCTTCTCGACCTCCTCGGGGGAGGCGAAGGCGGCGGGCAGGTCCAGGCAGTTGACCGCGGCGTTGGCGGACATCAGGTTCGCGTACGTACCGTCCGCCTCCCGCTCGTAGTAGCTGTCGGACAACACGAGCAGGCCCGCGCCGTCCTTGTCCTTCATGGCCGTGGTCAGGGCCTCGCGCAGTTGCGGCCAGGCCCCCTCGTCGTACATCGCGGCGATGACACCGGTCGTGGCCAGCGCCTCGCCCAGCTTGCGGCCGTCCGCGTCGCCCGCGTCGATGGGAGCGGAGTCCAACTGCTGGAAGAACGCCTTCAGGTTCTTGCCGACCTGCTCAGGAGACGTGCCCTTCCCGCCCAGCGGGCAGTCGGACTCCCCCACGCAGTCCTTCGCGAAGGACCGGAAGGCCGTGTCGAAGCCTGCCGTCTGGTCCCGGTTCAGCTGCCGCGCGGGCAGGGACGGGTCCATCGCGCCGTCCAGGACCAGCCGGCCGACGCGCTCCGGATACAGGCCCGCGTAGGTCGCCCCGAGGAACGTGCCGTACGAGGCACCCACGTACGTCAGCTTCTCGTCGCCCAGCGCGGCCCGTACGAGATCCATGTCACGGGCCGCCTCGACCGTGGACACATGGCGCAGCAGGTTCGCCGAGCGCTGTCCGCAGGCCGCCGCGAACTCCTTGTAGGCGTCGACCAGTTCGGCGGTCTCGCGCGCGTTGTCGGGGGTCGTGTCCGTCTGCGTGTACGCGTCCATCCGCTTGCCCGTGAGGCACTCGACGGGCTCGCTGCGGGCGACGCCCCGTGGGTCCACCGCCACCATGTCGTAGCGGGCGCGCACCTTCGCCGGGTAACCGATCCCCGCGTACGACTGGAGGTAGTCGACCGCCGATCCGCCCGGCCCTCCCGGGTTGACCAGCAGCGAGCCGATCCGCTTGCCCGGCCCCGTGGCCTTCTTGCGGGCCACGGCCAGCCGGATGTCGCCCTTGGCCGGCTCCGCGTAGTCGAGCGGCGCCTTCAGCGTGCCGCACTCGAAGCCGGCCACACCGCAGTCCCGCCAGTTCGGCCGCTGCGCGTAGTACGGGGCCAGCGCGGACGGGGTCGCCTCGGGCAGCGCGTGCAGCGCCACCGAACCGGCCGGGCTCGCGGCGGTCGTCGAACTCCCCGCGGAGCAGGCGGAGGCGAGGAGTCCGGCGACGGCGAACAGGGTGCCGTAGGCACGGTAGGAGGGCAAGGAGCGGAAGGAACGGTGGGCCCGGGACGACTCGGGCCGGCGCCTGGTATACATCGACCGAGCGTAACCCTGTGCGATGCCTTGATCGCTCAGAGTTGCCCGCATGCCTCGTACGAGTGACACCGTCAACGCCCCGTTCGATCTGCGCCACCCCGCCGCGCCGGTCCCCGTTCGTCGACCCGCCGGGTCGGTCCCCGGGGTCAGCCCACCGCGGCGGCCCCCGGGGTCAGCCCACCGCGGCGGCCCCCCGGAGTCAGGCCGCCGTCCGGGCCCGCGTCACCCCGCCCGCAGTGCCATCGTCATGGCCTCCACCGCCAGCAGCGGAGCCACGTTCCGGTCCAGGGCCTCGCGGCAGGCGGCGATCGCCTCTATGCGGCGCAGGGTGGCCTCGGGTGACGACCCCCGGGCCAGCCGGTCCAGCGCGTCCTGCATCTCCGTGTTGGCGAGGGCGAGATCCGTGCCGAACTGCAGGGCGAGCACGTCGCGGTAGAAAGCCGTGAGGTCGATCAGGGCCAGGTCCAGGCTGTCGCGCTGCGTACGCGTCTTGCGGCGCTTCTGCTTGTCCTCCAGCTCCTTCATCACCCCCGCGGTGCCACGTGGCATACGGCCGCCCTGTCCGGCGCCGAGGGCCGCCTTCATGTCCTCGGTCTCCTTGACGTCGGTCTCCTCGGCGACCTGTTTGGCGTCCTCGGAGGCCGCGTCGATCAGCTCCTGGGCCGCTTTCAGGCAGGCGCCCACGTCGTCGACGCGCAGCGGCAGCTTCAGGACGGCGGCCCGGCGTGCGCGGGCCCGCTCGTCCGTGGCGAGGCGCCGGGCCCGCCCGATGTGGCCCTGGGTGGCGCGGGCCACGGCGGCGGCGATGTCCGGCTCGATGCCGTCGCGGCGTACGAGGACGTCGGCGACCGCGGCCACCGAGGGCGTCCGGAGCGTGAGGTGGCGGCACCGGGAGCGGATCGTGGGCAGCACGTCCTCCAGGGAGGGCGCGCACAGGAGCCAGACCGTACGCGGGGCGGGCTCCTCGACGGCCTTCAGCAGTACGTTGCCCGCGCCCTCGGTGAGACGGTCGGCGTCCTCCATGACGATGACCTGCCAACGGCCGACCGCCGGGGACAGCTGGGCGCGGCGGACCAGGTCGCGCGTCTCCTTCACACCGATGGAGAGGAGGTCGGTGCGGATGATCTGCACGTCCGCGTGCGTACCGATCAGGCTCGTGTGACAGCCGTCGCAGAATCCGCAGCCGGGGATCCCGCCGAGGGCGCGGTCGGGGCTGGTGCACTGCAGGGCAGCCGCGAAGGCACGTGCCGTGGTGGAGCGGCCCGAACCCGGCGGCCCCGTGAAGAGCCACGCGTGCGTCATCTTCGAGGCCTCGGGCAACGGGGTGTCGGCGGCGACCGCGGTGACGAGGGCGTCGGCGTCCCGCGCGGCGGCCTCAAGCTGGCCGCTCACCTTCTCCTGGCCCACCAGGTCGTCCCATACCGTCATGGGGCGCCGCCCTTTCGTCGAACCTGCCGTCGCCGGCGCAGCCGCCGGTGCGAGCACTGTCATCGCCACAGCCACAGCCACAGCCACAGCCACACCCGCAGTCGCGCCTTTTCTCGCACGTGTGCCTGCTGCGTCCCATTGTGCGGGAGGGCACTGACAACGGGGCCCGGACGCCGGCCCGGCCCCACCGCCGGCGCCCTGCCGACGCCGCTGCCGCCTCTGCCGACGCCCCCTCTTACGCCCCGCCCGCGCTGCCGTCAGCGCCGCCGGCGACCGTTCCCCTCGTCCCGCTCGTCGTCGTCCCGCGGGCCCAGCAACTCGTCGGCCAGCGTCGGCAGATCGTCCAGCGGGGTCTCCTCCGCCCAGTCCGAACGGGGGCGCCGCCGGGGCCTGCCCTGGGCGTCGACCTGGGGCAACTCACGAGTACCACCGTCGGAGGCCCCGGTCCCGGCTCCGGTCCCGTACCCGGGAGGCACCCGGTCCTCGGGCCCACGGCCACGCTCGTCCCGTACCGGGGGAAGGACCGCCGTCTCGTCCGCGGCGGGCTCCGGACGGACCGGCGGCAGCACCGCGGTCTCGTCGGCGGCGCCCTGCGGGGGCTGCGGCACCTGCGGCAGCACAGCCGTCTCGTCACCGGCCGAGCCACCCACCGAACCGGCGCCCGGACCACCGACCGAACCGGCCCGCGAACCAGCAGCCGGCCGGGCGTCCTGCGGCGGCACCGGAGGCAGCACGGCCGTCTCGTCGACCGGCCCGCCGGAAGCGTTCGTCGGCGTCACCATGGGCGTCTGCACGGTGCTCTCGTTGTCAGGGCCCTCGTTGTCGGGGCCCCCGTTGTCGGGCCTCGCGCTGCCCGAGTCCCCGGTGTCAGGGCTCACGCTGCCCGAACCACCGGCCGCCTGACCGGACCCAGCCCCTCCGGAAGGCGCGGAGCTCACAGGCGCGGAGGTCACAGACGCGGCTCCCCCGGACGGGGACGACGCGGCAGCAGCCCGCGCCGAAGCCGCCGCAGCCGCGGAAGCGGTATTGGCCGCCGCCACAGCGGCAGCCGCCTCGGCCGCCCGCCGTGCCTCCTCGGCCCGGACGAGCGCCTCCTCGGCCTTCCGCTGCTTCTCCAGGCGCCGCTCCTCGGCCTCGGCCCGCAGCCGCGCCTCCTCCTCGGCCTGCTTGCGCCGGCGCTCCTCCTCGGCCGCGCGGGCCTTCTCCTCGGCGAGCTGCCGTGCCTTCTCCTGCTCGGCACGCACGCGTGCGGCCTCGGCGCGCTGCCGGGCCTCCTCGGCCTGCCGCTCGGCCTCGCGCCGCTGCGCCTCTTCCAGTTCGAGCCGCTTGCGCTCTTCCTCCTCGGCGCGCAGCCGGGCGAGCTGTTCCTGGCGCTCGCGCTCCAGCCGCTCCTCCTCGGCCTTGCGGGCGGCCTCTTCCTCCGCCTTGCGGCGCGCCTCTTCCTCGGCGGCCTTGCGTGCCTCCTCCTTGGCCTTGATCTCGGCCTCGGAGAGGGGCAGCACCACGTCGAGCCGGTGCCGGATCACGGTCGTGACGGACTCGGGCTCCTGCCCGGCGTCGACGACCAGGTAGCGGCCGGGGTCGGCGGCGGCCAGCGTCAGGAAACCGGACCGCACGCGCGCGTGGAACTCGGCGGGCTCCGACTCCAGCCGGTCCGGCGCCTCGGTGAACCTCTCGCGCGCGGTCTCCGGCGCCACATCCAGCAGGACCGTCAGATGCGGTACGAGCCCGTCCGTGGCCCAGCGGTTGATGCGGGAGACCTCGGTGGGGGACAGATCGCGCCCCGCTCCCTGGTAGGCCACCGAGGAGTCGATGTACCGGTCCGAGACCACGACCGCGCCGCGTTCCAGCGCGGGCCGCACCACGGTGTCCACGTGCTCGGCGCGGTCGGCCGCGTACAGCAGAGCCTCCGCGCGGTGCGAGAGGCCGGCCGACGACACGTCGAGGAGGATCGACCGCAGCCGCTTGCCGACGGGGGTGGCGCCGGGCTCGCGCGTCACCACGACCTCGTGTCCCTTGGCGCGGATCCACTCCGCGAGGGCCTCGGCCTGGGTGGACTTGCCGGCCCCGTCGCCGCCCTCCAGGGCGATGAAGAACCCGGCGTCGGTGGGCGCCTGCACCGGGTCGTCCCCGCCGCGCAGCGCGTCCCGCAGGTCGTGCCGAAGGGGTACTCCGGAGCGGTCGTCGGCCTTGGCGAGAACCAGTGCGGCGACCGGCAGGAGCAGCGCGCCGACCAGCATCAGGGTGAAGGCGGCGCCGCCGTGCGCGAAGACGAACTTGCCGTTCTCCAGGCGGTGCGGACCGATGGCCGCCGCCACGAGCGGCGCCACCAGGACGCCGACGGCCACGAAGACCCGTACGACCGCGTGCAGGTGTTCCGTCGTCCGCGCGCGGCGGTAGTCCTCGGCCTCCTGGTCGAGCAGGGCGTGGCCGGTGTTGGCGGCGATGCCCGCGCCGATGCCGGCGAGGCCGACGATCAGGAGCACGGTGGTGACGTCGGGGACGAGTCCGGTGGCGAGCAGCGCGATGCCGGTGAAGGCGATCGCCAGGGCGAGCAGCCGCCGGCGCGACAGGGACGGCAGCAGCTTGGGCGCCGTACGGATGCCGACCACGACCCCGCCGGTCACCGCGAGCACCAGCAGTCCGAAGGTCACCGGGCCGCCGCCCAGGTCCTTGGCGTGCAGCACGGCCACGGCGACGGCCGCCGCGACGGCTCCGGCGACGGCCGCGCAGGCGAGCACCAGCAGCGGGATGGCCCCGGTGCGGCCCTTGTCGATGCCCGAACCCGTCCTGGGGCGGCGCAGTCCCTCCAGCGGCGACCGCGCGCGCGGGGTGCGCACGTCGGGCAGTTCGAGGAAGGTGAGCACCGACAGGGACGCGGCGAACAGGCCCGCCGAGACGTACGAGGCGAGCGCCGCCTGGTGCTGGTCGAACCACGCGAGTCCGGCGCCCAGCAGGTTGTTGAGGAGCCCGGCGACGACGAGCACCGCCGCCGCGAGAGGCGCGGCGACGAATCCCGTACGCAGGGCGAGGCGCCGCAGGGCGTCCATGTGGTCGGGCAGCGGTCGTACCGTCGCGCCCTCCAGCGGGGGCGCGGGCAGCAGCGCGGGCGCCGCGCTCTCGCGGCACACCGTCCAGAAGCGCTCGGCGACCCCGATGACGAACGCCGTCACGAGGAGCACGGCCAGCGCGTTCTCGGGGGTCCAGTCGATCCACAGGGGGGCGATGATCAGCAGTACGGCCCGTACGCCGTCCGCGCCGACCATGGTCCAGCGGCGGTCGAGCGGACCGTCCTGGGCGGTGAGCGAGGTGAGCGGGCCCAGCAGCACCGCTCCGAAGAGGAGCGTCGCGAGGATGCGTGCGCCGAAGACCGCCGACACGGCGAGGGCCACTCCGCGGTAGCCGCCTCCGAAGGAGCCGTCGGACACCGCCGCCTGCAGGGCGAGCAGGACCAGCACCAGCAGGGCGAGGGCGTCACCGACGCCGCTCACCAGCTGGGCGCTCCACAGCCGCCTCAGTTGCGGTACACGCAGCAGCGCCCGGACGGCTCGCTCCCGTGAGTCTGCGACCAGGGAGTCGTCGGGGGCCGAAGTGTGGGCCGTTGGCTGCTCGGCTCGCGTCATCCTGCCAGCCTATCCGGACGCACCCGGTCCCCGAAGAGGGCCCCGAACATGCGAACGCCCTCGACACCAAGTGGTGTCGGGGCGTTCGTTGCGGGTACCGGAGGTCAGTTGATCCTCTGTGAAGAACAGCTCAGTCCTCGGCGGTCGCCTTGGCGGCCGTGGCCTTCGCTGTGGTCTTCTTTGCGGCCGTCTTCTTCGTAGCGGTGGTCTTCTTTGCCGCCGTTTTCGTAGCAGCCGTCTTCTTTGCCGCTGTTTTCTTCGCGGGCGCCTTCTTGGCGGGGGCCTTCTTCGCCGCCTTCTTGGCCGTCTTCTTCGCCGGCCCCTTGGCGCGCTTCTCCGCGAGGAGTTCGAAGCCCCGCTCCGGAGTGATCGCCTCGACACTGTCGTCGGACCGCAGGGTCGCGTTGGTCTCGCCGTCGGTGACGTACGCGCCGAAGCGTCCGTCCTTGACGACGACGGGCTGCCCGCTGACCGGGTCGGCGCCCAGTTCCTTCAGCGGCGGCTTGGCGGCGGCGCGGCCCCGCTGCTTGGGCTGCGCGTAGATCGCGAGGGCCTCGTCGAGCGTGATCGTGAAGAGCTGGTCCTCGCTCGTGAGGGAGCGGGAGTCGGTGCCCTTCTTCAGGTACGGGCCGTAGCGGCCGTTCTGCGCGGTGATCTCCACGCCCTCGGCGTCCGTACCGACGACGCGGGGCAGCGACATCAGCTTGAGCGCGTCCGCTAGCGTCACGGTGTCCAGGGACATCGACTTGAAGAGCGAGGCCGTACGCGGCTTCACGGCGTTCTTGCCGGTCTTCGGGGTGCCCTCGGGCAGCACCTCGGTGACGTACGGGCCGTAGCGGCCGTCACGGGCGATGATCTGGTGGCCCGACTCGGGGTCGGCGCCCAGCTCGAAGTCGCCGCTCGGCTTGGCGAGCAGTTCCTCGGCGAGCTCGACGGTCAGCTCGTCGGGTGCCAGGTCCTCGGGCACGTCGGCACGCTGGTGGTTCTCGGAGTCCTTCTCGCCACGCTCCACGTACGGGCCGTAGCGGCCGACGCGCAGCATGATGTCGCCGCCCATCACGGGGAACGAGGAGACCTCGCGGGCGTCGATGGCACCGAGGTCGGTGACGAGCTCCTTGAGGCCGCCCAGGTGGTCGCCGTCGCCGTTGCCGGCCTCCGCGGCGCCGGTCGCCTCGCCCTCGCCGAAGTAGAAGCGCCTGAGCCACGGGACGGACTGGGCCTCGCCCCGCGCGATGCGGTCGAGGTCGTCCTCCATCTTGGCCGTGAAGTCGTAGTCGACGAGCCGCCCGAAGTGCTTCTCCAGGAGGTTGACCACGGCGAAGGACAGGAAGGAGGGCACCAGGGCCGTCCCCTTCTTGAATACGTAGCCGCGGTCGAGGATCGTGCCGATGATCGACGCGTACGTCGACGGGCGGCCGATCTCCCGCTCTTCGAGCTCCTTGACCAGGCTGGCCTCGGTGTAACGGGCCGGGGGCTTGGTCGCGTGGCCGTCGACCGAGATCTCCTCGGCGGACAGCGGGTCGCCCTCCTCGACCTGCGGGAGGCGGCGCTCACGGTCGTCCAGCTCGGCGTTCGGGTCGTCCGCGCCCTCGACGTACGCCTTCAGGAAGCCGTGGAAGGTGATCGTCTTGCCGGACGCGCTGAACTCGGCGTCCCGGCCGTCGGAGGCCCTGCCCGCGATCTTGACGGTGACGGAGTTGCCGACCGCGTCCTTCATCTGGGAGGCGACGGTGCGCTTCCAGATCAGCTCGTACAGCCGGAACTGGTCGCCGGTCAGACCCGTCTCGGCCGGGGTGCGGAAGCGGTCGCCCGAGGGACGGATCGCCTCGTGCGCCTCCTGCGCGTTCTTCACCTTCCCGGCGTACGTACGCGGCTTGTCCGGCAGGTAGCTGGCGCCGTACAGCTGCGTGACCTGAGCGCGGGCCGCGGTGATCGCGGTGTCCGAGAGGGTCGTGGAGTCCGTACGCATGTAGGTGATGAAGCCGTTCTCGTACAGCTTCTGCGCCACCTGCATCGTGGACTTCGCGCCGAAGCCGAGCTTGCGGCTCGCCTCCTGCTGGAGCGTGGTCGTACGGAACGGTGCGTACGGCGAGCGTCGGTACGGCTTCGACTCGACGGACCGGACGGCGAAGTCGGTGCTCTCCAGGGCGGCGGCCAGCGCGCGGGCGTCGGCCTCGTCCAGGTGGAGGGTGTTCGCGCCCTTGATCTGCCCGAGCGAGTCGAAGTCGCGGCCCTGGGCGACACGCTTGCCGTCGACCGCGGTCAGCCGGGCGACCAGGTTCGACGGGTCGCTGCGGTCACCGGCGCGGCCGGTGCCGAAGGTGCCGGTCAGGTCCCAGTACTCGGCGGAGCGGAAGGCGATGCGCTCGCGCTCCCGCTCGACGACGAGTCGGGTCGCGACCGACTGGACGCGGCCAGCCGACAGCCGTGGCATGACCTTCTTCCACAGGACCGGCGAGACCTCGTAGCCGTAGAGGCGGTCGAGGATACGGCGGGTCTCCTGGGCATCGACCATGCGCTGGTTGAGCTCGCGCGGGTTGGCGACGGCGCTGCGGATCGCGTCCTTGGTGATCTCGTGGAAGACCATCCGGTGGACGGGGACCTTGGGCTTCAGGACCTCAAGAAGGTGCCACGCGATGGCCTCGCCCTCGCGGTCCTCATCGGTTGCGAGGAAGAGCTCGTCGGAATCCTTCAGCAGGTCCTTGAGCTTCTTGACCTGCGCCCTTTTGTCAGCGTTGACCACGTAGATCGGCTGGAAGTCGTTCTCGACGTCCACACCGAGCCGACGCACCTCGCCGGTGTACTTCTCGGGCACCTCCGCGGCGCCGTTGGGGAGGTCGCGGATGTGCCCGACACTCGCTTCGACGACGTATCCGGGGCCGAGATAGCCCTTGATCGTCTTCGCCTTGGCAGGCGACTCGACGATGACGAGTCGGCGGCCGCCGTGTGCGGTCTCGCTGGTCGGGGACAACTTCGCTCTTCTCTCCGGTCGACGCAGGGGGTCTCGCCCCAGGCCTTGAACCCGGGGGTCGGGTCATGCTGACGCTGCGGAGTGTGACGGTACATCCCGCCCCCGTGTCAAACGGGAAAAGCCCGCAACGGCCACTCGAACGGTAACCCGAGTCCCGCCATTCCTGCCGCCCGGAGTGCCGACCTGCCGTTTCCGGGACATCCGGAGCGTGACCTCTCAATTACCGGAGAGGGGAAGTCCGACCGGCGTCGATCTTGCCCGCGCCCACCGCCGTACGGCGATTCCAGGACAGCGGAGACGGCGTTTCCCGGGCACCGGGGCGGCGTTGCCCGGGCGGCGGGGCGGCACCGGGCGGACTGCGGGAGGCATCGCCCGAGGAGCGGGGCGGACCGGCGCGTCGACGGCGGCGGCGCTCAGACGCGAGTGAAACACCACACCGCGAGGAGCACGGCAGCCGTCCCGGCGAAGCCCGCGACCGTCACCGATGCGACGGGGCTCACCCCGTGGGCGACGGGGGCGCGCTGCCGCAGCCGGACCGCGGTCCACAGCAGCAGTCCGCCTCCGAACAGGGCGAACACCGATCCCGTGAAGATCGCCGGTCCGCTCTCCATGGCTCGTCCCTCCGCCCTCGTGTGTCACCGGGTCCCGCCCTCGCGGGCCCCGCGTCCCGCCCTCGCGTGCTCTGGTGGGGACGCTGGCACCTCCGGGAAGCCGACATCCCAACCCGAGATGAACGGGAGGCGGCCGACTCCGTGCGCCCCGGTGCGGGACGGCGCACACCCCGGCCCGCACCGCTGCCGCACCCGCCACCGCACCGCTCCCGCACCGGGAGCGGACCATGCCTTCGGGTGGAGTCCGTCACACCGCGCCGGGCGACGGTATCTTTCCGCTCGTCTGCGCGCCGTCGCCACGGCTCACCGTGCACACCGCCGTGGTGAATCCCTGGTTCCAGGAGTACTTGTCGGCTATCCAGCCGTAGACGACCCGCTCGGTGTCGGGGGCCCAGGTCGACTCGAACTTGTTGCTGCAGAGCTTGCTCGCGTTGTCGATGCCCTTCTTGTAGTCCATGTTCGCCGGGGTCGGAACGACGCCTATGACCTGGTTGTCGTGCAGCTCGTCGCAGTCCGTCAACGTGGCCCGGTAGAGGTCCTTCTCCGACACCCCGTTCCAGCAGTCGCCGTCGATCATCTGACCCGCCGCCAGCTGCGAGCCTCCCTCGCGGAAACTGCCCACCGCGCCACCGATGGCGGCGTGCCGTCCGAGGACGAGACATGCCGTGCGGGCCTCGGCCTTCTCGAAGCCGCGCTCCGTCGGCGTCACGGTGTAGAGGTCCGCGTCGGGCAGCGCCTCGGCGATCTCCTCGCCCTGCCGCTCGCAGCGCCTCGCGCCCTCGGCGCGGGCGTCGGCGTAGTCGGCCGCCGTGTCCACGGCCACCACCTGGCCGTCCGGATTGTCCTTCCCGCAGTCCACGACGCCGAGGTTCGGCACCGACTTGAACGGCGTTCCGGGCCAGACGGCCCGCACACAGTCCCCGGTCCTCAGCGGCTTGGTCAGCCCCACCTGTGTGCCGTACGGAAGAGCCGGTCCCGTCGGCTCGTCGGAGGGCCCGGTGCCGTCCGGCGAGGGGGAGGCCGTCCCGCCGGGCCCCGCCTCCTTCTTGCCGTCGTCGCGGAGCGCGACGACGGCCCACGAGCCGCCGCCGACCGCCAGCACCACCGCCACGACGATCGCGACGACCGCCGCGGTGGGCAGCTTGCGCCGCCTGCCGCCCGGACCGCCCTGGTCCCCCTGTCCGCCCTGTCCGCCGTCGAGGCCGGCGACCGCCGTCGAACCGCTCCCGTAGGGCGGGTATCCGCCGCCGGCGTACGGCGAGGAGGGCGAGGCCTGCGGGGACGGCGACGCCTGCGCGGAGGGATCGCTCGCATAGGGATTCCAGGACTGGTACGGGCCGTGCGCCCCGGGGCTCTGCCCACCGCCCGGCGAGGCCTGGTGCGGGACGGGGCCGCCCGGAGTGTGCGGAGTCTGCGGGGTGTGACCCTGGGGTGCGGGCGGCCCTCCGGGAGGCTGCGAGAACGCTCCGGGCTGTCCGGGGCCGGGCGCGGACCCGGGCGTCCCGGGCCCCGATCCGGGGGTCGGTGCCGACCACGCCGGCCCGCCCGCGGCTGCCGCGGCAGCCGCGGCAGCGGCCCCGCCGCCCAGGACCGCCCCGGGCGGCGGCCCGAAGACCCCGCCCGGCGGACTCTGCGGACTCTGCAGGACACGCTCCAGCCCTCGCGTCACCGCCTCCGGCGAGAACCTGCGCACCGGGTCCTTCACCAGCAGGCCGTGCAGCACAGGCGCCAGTTCACCCGCTCGCTGAGGCGGCGTGGGCTCCTCGCTCAGCAGGGCCGTCAGGGTCGCGTACTCGCCGTGCCGGTCGAACGGACCGCGGCCCTCGACCGTCGCGTACAGGGTGGCGCCGAGCGAGAACATGTCGGCGGCCGGCGTGGGCGGCTCACCGCGGGCCCGCTCCGGCGAGAGGTACCCGGGCGTGCCGAGGATGCCGGCCGTGGCGGTGAGCCGGGGTTCGCGGGACTCGGGCTGCAGCGCGATGCCGTAGTCGGTGAGCAGCACGCGCGCGTAGGGATCGCCCGAGGCGTCCGGGGCCAGCAGGATGTTGGCGGGTTTCACATCGCGGTGGAGGATCCCGATCCGGTGCCCGGCGGTGAGCGCGTCGAGCACGCCGAGCCCGATCCGCGCCGTCTGCTCGGGCGTCAGCGGCCCCGCCCGCCGGACGACCGTCTGGAGATCGACGGCGTCCGGCACGAACTCCATGACGATCCAGGGCAGCCCCTCGTGCATCAACACGTCGTGCACGGTGGCCACATGGGGGTGGCCGCGCAGCCGCGCCGCGTTCCGTGCCTCGCTGCGGGCCCGGGCGATACGCTCCTGGGCCCCCGGCTCCGCCCTTTCGCCGGAGCCCTCGCCCGCGGACTCGCCCGAATCCATCGGCGCATCGGGCAGGTTGATCTCCTTCATGGAGACCTCGCAGGCCAACTCCTCGTCGTACGCCAGCCAGACGCGGCCCATACCGCCCGCGCCCAGCGTGCGCAGCAGCCGGTACCGCCCGCCGATCAGCCTGCCTTCACCCCGACCCGGTGTGTCCCCCGACATACAGCCTCCCCCGAGACAGCGCGCCTCCCCCGAGGACGCGTGCGTTCTGTCTCTCGAAGGTAGCTTCGCACGTACCACTGACAGGAGACCTTTTGCGTACCAATCACGCCAGAACCGACACATCAGGCTCATCGGCACAGATACACATCAGTCGTGTCGCTCCCGACCGGTCGCCGACGACGAGTTCACGTCATCCGGCGGGCCCGGAGCACCGCTGCGTCGGCCGCAACGGCCCGCCTCCCGGCGCCTCCTGGCGCCCCATGGCGTCACCGTGACGTCAGTGCGCCACGGGCTCGATGAATCCCTGCTCGACCAGCAGCCGGATCTGGGCGGGCGTCCGGTCGCGCAGCAGCACCGGGTCCTCTCCGACCAGCTGGGCGATGGCGTCCAGGATGCGTCCGGCGCTCAGTGTGCCGTCGCAGACGCCCGCGAAACCGGCGCCGACCGTGTCGACCTTCGTGGCCCGCCGCATCCCGCGGTGCTGGCGCAGCACGACGTGCTCGGGGTCCTCGGCGCCGGGCAGCCCGACCTGCTCCTGCACGATCTCGCCGCCCAGCCTGAAGTGCGCCGCCAGCAGGGCCGCGTCGTCGTGCTCACGCAGATAGTCGACCCGCTCGAAGTGCGCGCGCACGGTGTCGCCGAGCGGCTGCTCGACGGAGTGCGGCCACTCCTCCAGGACGACGGAGGGCAGCTCCGCGTCCGACCTGCGCAGCGTGATCCAGCCGAAGCCGACGGCCTTCACCTTGCGCGCCTCGAACTCGTCCAGCCAGGCGTCGTACCGCGCCTGGTACTCCACGGGATCGGCGTGGTGGTCGCCCGCGTCGCGCAGCCACAGTTCGGCGTACTGCGTGACGTCCTGGACCTCGCGCTGCACGATCCACGCGTCGCAGCCGCGCGGCACCCAGGAGCGCAGCCGGTCCTGCCAGTCCTCGCCCTCCACGTGCTGCCAGTTGGCCAGGAACTGGGCGTATCCCCCCGCGTTCAGCCGGTCGCCCGCCTGCGACACGAGCGTGCGGCACAGATCGTCCCCGCCCATCCCGCCGTCGCGGTAGGTGAGCCGGGCGCCGGGGGAGATCACGAAGGGCGGGTTGGAGACGATGAGGTCGAACGTCTCGTCGCCCACCGGCTCGAAGAGGGAGCCCTCGCGCAGGTCTGCCGCCGGAGCGCCGGACAGCGCGAGCGTGAGCGCGGTGATGTGCAGCGCGCGGGGGTTGAGGTCGGTCGCGCTCACGCGCGTGGCGTGCTGTGCGGCGTGCAGCGCCTGGATCCCGGAGCCGGTGCCGAGGTCGAGCGCGGAGGCGAAGGGGCCGCGCACGGTGATGCCCGCGAGGGTGGTGGACGCGCCGCCCACTCCGAGTACGACGCCTTCGTCATGGCTGCCGATGCCGCCGGCCCCGCCGACCGCGCAGCCCAGGTCCGAGACGATGAACCAGTCCTCGCCGCCCGGTCCGCCGTACGGCCGTACGTCGACGACCGCCGCGACCTCGTCCCCGCCGACGCGGGTCAGCCAGCCGCCCTCCAGGCAGTCCTCCACCGGCAGAACGTCCGCCACGCGCGCGTGCGGCACGGGCTGCTGCAGCAGGAACAGCCGTACGAGGGCTTCCAGCGGGGAGTCGCCCCGGGTGGCCCGGAGCGCGGGCACGGTCTCGCTGCGGGCCAGCGCCGCGTACGCGGGGGCGCCGAGCAGGTCGAGCAGCCCGTCGGCGCTGAAGGAGGCGCCCAGGAGGGCGTCCCGCAGCCGTGCGGTGACGTCGGTGCGGTCGGACGAGGGCAGCGGTGCCAGGCTGGTGTTACTCACCCGCCCATTGTGACCCGCCCCCGGCGCCGCGCGGGTGGGCCCGCGCCGGAGGGCCTGAGCGGCCCCCGGCGCCGGGCAGCGGATCCGCCGGGGTTCAGCTCTTCGACGCCGAGGCGGACGGGGACGCGCTCTTGCAGCTCTCCTGCTTGGCCATCGCCTTGCCCACGTCGCCCTCCTCCAGCTTCGCGAGGGCGTCGTTGCCGCTCTGGCTCAGCTTGTCGAGCTGGGTGGCGATCCCCTTCAGACCGTCGGCGAACTTCGCCTGGTCCTTGGTGTCGAGGTCGTCGACCTGCTTCTTGAGATCGCCGTACGACGCGGAGATGGTGTTGAGCTCCTTGACGGCGTCCGTCTTCTTCTTCTCGCCGCCCTCCACGTCCGGCGCCCCGGCCTTGTTCACGGCACTGCCGATCGCCTTGTAGGCGTCGGACATGTCCTGGAAGGCCTGGGCGTCGGTCTTCTGGACGTCCGCCGGGGTGCTGTTGTCCGAGGTCTGCTTCTGGATGGCGGTGTTGGCGGCCGAGATCTTCTTGGCCTGCGGCTTCACCGCGTCGCAGACCTGCTTGGCCCAGGCGTTCAGCTTGTCGCTGTTGTCGTCACTGCTGCTGCATCCCGACAGCGCCAGTACCAGTACCGCACCGCCGGACAGCGCGGCCGCGAGCTTCTTGTTCACCGGGTTGGTCCCTTCCATGGCTCTCGGCCCCGGAACATACACGCCAATCGGGCGACACCACCGTGACGAACATCCGTTTGGACCGTTATTGAAGCCATTTGCACCAGGCGGGGAACGGGCGAGATAAGGCTCACGAAACAGGGCGTACACACAGGCATACACACCGGCGTACGCACGGACGGGCGGGCGGACGGCACGTCAGTACGTACTGTCCGCCCGCCCGTTGGACGGAAACCGCTCAGCCGGACCCGGGGGCTACGAGACCACCGCCGGATCGACCGGTTTGGCCACCCGCTCGGAGTTGCCCTCGTCGCCCACCGCGATGCCGCGCCGCTTGGACACGTACACCGCGCCGATGATGACGGCGAGCGAGAGCACCGCGATGAGGACCCGCATGCCCACGCTCTTGTCGTCGCCGTAGCTGAATTTGACCACTGCCGGCGCGATGAGCAGCGCCACCAGGTTCATCACCTTCAGGAGGGGGTTGATCGCGGGTCCCGCGGTGTCCTTGAAGGGGTCACCGATCGTGTCGCCGATCACCGTCGCGGCATGGGCCTCGCTGCCCTTGCCGCCGTGGTGGCCGTCCTCGACGAGCTTCTTGGCGTTGTCCCACGCGCCTCCGGAGTTGGCCAGGAAGACCGCCATCAGCGTGCCGGTGCCGATGGCGCCCGCGAGGAAGGCGCCGAGCGCGCCCACCCCGAGCGTGAACCCGATCGCGATCGGTGTCAGTACGGCGAGCAGACCGGGCGTGGTCAGCTCGCGAAGCGCGTCCTTCGTACAGATGTCGACGACGCGCCCGTACTCGGGCTTCTCGCTGTAGTCCATGATCCCGGGGCGCTCACGGAACTGCCGCCGCACCTCGTAGACCACGGCCCCGGCGGACCGGGACACCGCGTTGATCGCCAGCCCCGAGAAGAGGAAGACGACCGCGGCGCCCGCGATGAGCCCGACCAGGTTGTTGGGCTGCGAGATGTCCATCATCAGGTTCATCGGGGCGCCCGGACCCGACACCTTCTGCCCCACGTCGTTCGCGGCCGTGAGGATGGCGTCCCGGTACGAGCCGAAGAGCGCCGCCGCCGCCAGTACCGCGGTGGCGATGGCGATGCCCTTGGTGATGGCCTTGGTGGTGTTGCCGACGGCGTCCAGGTCGGTGAGCACCTGCGCGCCCGCGCCCTCGACGTCGCCCGACATCTCGGCGATGCCCTGCGCGTTGTCGGAGACCGGCCCGAAGGTGTCCATGGCGACGATGACGCCGACCGTGGTGAGCAGGCCCGTTCCGGCGAGGGCCACCGCGAACAGCGCCAGCATGATCGACGTACCGCCGAGCAGGAAGGCCCCGTAGACGCCGAGGCCGATCAGCAGCGCGGTGTAGACGGCCGATTCGAGACCGATCGAGATACCGGCGAGGACGACGGTGGCCGGGCCGGTGAGCGAGGTCTTGCCGATGTCCTTCACCGGGCGACGGGTCGTCTCGGTGAAGTAGCCGGTCAGCTGCTGGATCAGCGCGGCCAGCACGATGCCGATGGCGACCGCGAGGAGCGCGAGGATCCGCGGGTCACCGGCCTTGCCGAGGATGGCCTCGTCGGTGACACCGTCCAGGTCGGCGTACGAGGACGGCAGATAGACGAAGACGGCCACGGCCACCAGCGCCAGCGAGATCACCGCGGAGATGAAGAAGCCACGGTTGATGGCGCTCATCCCGCTGCGGTCCGCACGGCGCGGAGCGACCGCGAAGATGCCGATCATCGCGGTGAGTACCCCGATCGCGGGCACGATCAGCGGGAAGGCGAGCCCGGAGTCCCCGAACGCCGCCTTGCCGAGGATCAGCGCGGCGACGAGCGTGACGGCGTACGACTCGAAGAGGTCGGCGGCCATACCGGCGCAGTCACCGACGTTGTCGCCCACGTTGTCCGCGATGGTCGCGGCATTGCGCGGATCGTCCTCCGGAATGCCCTGCTCGACCTTGCCGACCAGGTCGGCGCCGACGTCGGCGGCCTTGGTGAAGATGCCGCCGCCGACACGCATGAACATGGCGATCAGCGCGGCGCCGAGACCGAAGCCCTCCAGGACCTTCGGCGCGTCGGCCGCGTACACCAGCACCACACAGGAGGCGCCCAGCAGACCGAGCCCCACCGTGAACATGCCGACGACGCCGCCCGTACGGAAAGCGATCTTCATGGCTTTGTGCGAGACGGCGGTGAGATCCTTTTCGGGCTCACCCTCCGCCGGGGTCGCTTCCCGTGCCGCGGCGGCCACGCGGACATTGCTGCGTACGGCGAGCCACATGCCGATATATCCGGTGGTCGCCGAGAACGCCGCGCCGATCAAGAAGAAGACCGATCGGCCGGCACGCTGATTCCAGTCGTCCGCGGGCAGCAGCATGAGCAGGAAGAACACCACGACGGCGAATACCCCGAGGGTACGCATCTGCCGCCCCAGGTAGGCATTCGCGCCCTCCTGGATCGCGACCGCGATCTCCTTCATGCTTTCGGTGCCCTCGCCCGCCGCGAGCACCTGGCGGACCAGGACCCCGGCGACGGCAAGCGCCGCAAGGGCGACGACCGCGATCACCACGACGATGAGACGGTTGTCGTCTGTCAGTACTGCGGCTGCGAAGGTAGTGGGCTGGTCAAACTGATGAGGGGTAGAAAGCCCCGCCATTCGTCCTCCTTGACGCTTGGACCGAGCTCAAGATGTGGACGGATTGTAGGTACCGGATCCTGATCAAAACAGTGCGCGGTAAGCGGAATTGGCCTTCGCATGCCCTTCAGCAAATGATCCGGGGATCCACAGGGGGCTCGAAAGTGGTAATGCCTCAAACGCATTGACGCCAGGTCCATTGGCATGCGGCGCGACGTATAGCTGATCGTATTGCTGATCGTAATCCGGATCGTGAATTCATTCACGAAATAGGGGTGGCTTGATCCGGAGGGCTGCGCCGCACTCCGGAGACGTTCCCGGGGGCGGCTGTCGACACCTGGGGGGTAGTCTCTACGGTCCGCCAGGGGGCCGGGGCGGTGGCTCTGGGCTGCGCCGCTGACCCGCGTCGGTCAGCGGCCGGGCCGGGCAACGGCACGGGCGCTGTCCGGCGATACGGCACTGTGTCGCCGGACAGTCGCCGGGCATGCCAAAGGGCCCTGGTGAGCAGGGCCCTTTCGCACAGGTTCAGGCAGTACCAAGAGGGGTGGATCAGGGAACGAGCGTGGCCGGCGGCGTGGTGGGCCAGCTCATCCTGATCAGTCCGCCGTTCTCACCGGCGGTCACTTCCACGTCGTCGACGAGGCCGCTGATGACCGCGAGGCCCATCTCGTCCTCCTCGGTCTCGACGTCCGCGCCGTCGGCTCCGCCATGGGCACCCGGCGACGTGTCACCGGGAACCGTGTGCGGCGCCTCATCACCGACCTCGATGGAGAACAGCTTCTCCTCCTCGATCAGCGAGACCCGCACCGGCGCCGAGATTCCGGCGCTTTGATGCAGGCCGACGGCCCGGGTGCAGGCTTCGCCGACGGCGAGCCTGACCTCGTCGAGGACGGCCTCGTCCACTCCGGCCCTGCGCGCCACCGCTGCCGCCACCAGTCGGGCGGTCCTGACGTGCTCGGGCAGCGCGCTGAAGCGGAGTTCAACGGTGGCCATGCATCCCCCTCGGAACTACGGGCGTGCGGTCGGGGGGTCGGGTCGCCGAGACCCGACCCCCCTCCATTGACTTCTGCCTCCCGGGCCGCGCCCGGGATTCGGCTGTGGCGGCTGACCGGCCAGTCAGCAGGGACGGGCCGGACCGTGGCCGCTCAGTCGGTGGCCGCCACCGCTTCTTCGACCGAGGTGTGGATCGGGAACACCTTGGTGAGACCGGTGATGCGGAAGATCTTCAGAATGCGCTCCTGGTTGCAGACCAGCCGGAGCGAACCCTCATGGGCACGCACCCGCTTCAGGCCGCCCACCAGGACGCCGAGACCGGTCGAGTCGAGGAAGTCCACGCCCTCCATGTCGACGACAAGGTGGAAACTGCCGTCGTTCACCAGCTCGACCAGCTGTTCGCGCAACTTGGGCGCGGTATATACATCGATTTCGCCACCGACCTCGACGACCGTACGATCGCCGACGGTACGGGTCGACAGGGACAGGTCCACGGATCCTCCAGCACCTTGCTAATCGAGCGGTCATCCCAAGGGACACCTCGGCGGAGCCCCCGGGACGGTTCGCCAGCCGCGATGGCATTCAATCACTTACCGGCAGGGGTGCACGACGCCTTGGGCCCATTGTCCGTCATGCCAGTGACACACTCGATGCCGATGGCCAATAATCTCCGACCCGATCGAACCTCGACGGACACCGCGTCCCGCCCCTCGCCGGGCGAGATCCTGGACCGGCTGGCCTCTGGGCCGAGCCGGGCTTCGCGCATCACTCATACGGAGCACTTGCCCCCACGTGAGGGTCGCCATGCCGTGTGGCCCGACCGGATCCGTTCCGAGGTCGTCGCGGCGGTGCAGTCCGCCGGTATCGAACACCCCTGGGCCCACCAGGCACTCGCGGCCGAGCACGCCCTGGACGGCGAATCGGTGATCGTCTCCACGGGTACCGCCTCCGGCAAGTCCCTGGCGTACCTCGTCCCGGTCCTGTCGACACTCCTCGACGGTTCCGAGGCACCGAACGGCCGCGGCGCGACCGCCCTCTACCTCGCCCCGACCAAGGCACTCGCCGCGGACCAGCGCCGATCCGTGAAAAAACTCTCACATCCGCTGGGCCACGCCGTCCGTTCCGCGGTCTACGACGGGGACACCCCCGTCGAGGAACGCGAGTGGGTACGCCAGTACGCCAACTACGTCCTCACCAACCCCGACATGCTGCACCGCGGGATACTCCCCTCCCACCCCAGGTGGGCCTCCTTCCTGCGCGCCCTGCGCTATGTCGTCATCGACGAGTGCCACACCTACCGGGGTGTGTTCGGGTCACATGTCGCCCAGGTGCTGCGCCGACTGCGCCGCCTGTGCGCCCGTTACGGCTCCTCCCCCGTCTTCCTCATGGCCTCGGCCACCGCCGCCGAGCCGTCCGTCGCCGCCTCCCGCCTCACCGGCCTGCCCGTGGTGGAGGTCGCCGACGACGCCTCGCCCCGCGGTGAACTGGTCTTCGCCCTCTGGGAACCGCCGCTCACCGACCTGCACGGCGAGAAGGGCGCCCCGGTCCGCCGCTCCGCCACCGCCGAGACCGCGGACCTCCTCACCGACCTGACCGTGCAGGGCGTCCGCTCGGTGGCCTTCGTACGGTCCCGCCGCGGGGCCGAGCTGATCTCGGTGATCGCCCAGGAACGGCTCTCCGAGGTCGACCGCTCCCTGGCCCGCCGCGTGGCCGCCTACCGCGGCGGCTACCTCCCCGAGGAACGCCGCGCCCTCGAACACGCCCTCCACTCCGGCGAACTCCTCGGCCTCGCCGCCACCACCGCCCTCGAACTCGGCATCGACGTCTCCGGGTTGGACGCCGTCGTCATCGCCGGCTACCCGGGCACCCGTGCGTCCCTGTGGCAGCAGGCAGGCCGTGCGGGCCGCTCCGGACAGGGGGCGCTCGCGGTGCTGGTGGCCCGTGACGACCCGCTGGACACCTTCCTCGTCCATCACCCGGAAGCCCTGTTCGACCAGCCGGTGGAGTCCACCGTCCTCGATCCGGACAACCCGTACGTCCTCGCGCCCCACCTGTGCGCCGCAGCGTCCGAACTCCCGCTCACCGAGGAGGACTTCGACCTCTTCGGCCCGACCACCGCCGAACTCATGCCGCAGCTGGAGGCCGCGAAACTGCTCCGCCGCCGCACGAAGGCCTGGCACTGGACCCGCCGGGAACGGGCCGCCGATCTGACCGACATCCGCGGCGGAGGCGGCAACCCGGTGCAGATCGTGGAGTCCGGCTCCGGACGGCTGCTGGGCACGGTCGACGCCGGGGCCGCGCACACCACCGTCCACGAAGGCGCGGTCCACCTCCACCAGGGCCGCACGTACCTGGTGGACGAACTGCATCTGGACGATTCGGTCGCCCTGGTCACGGAGGCCAACCCGCCGTATTCGACGGTCGCCCGTGACACCACGGCCATCTCCGTCCTGGAGACGGACGTCGAGATCCCCTGGGGCGACGGCCGGCTGTGCTACGGCTCCGTCGAGGTCACCAATCAGGTCGTCTCCTTCCTGCGTCGTCGTCTCATGACCGGAGAGGTGCTCGGCGAGACGAAACTCGATCTGCCTCCCCGCACGCTCCGTACGCGTGCCGTGTGGTGGACGGTCACCGAGGACCAGCTCGACGCCGCCCGGGTGAACCCCGAGATCCTCGGCGGCGCCCTGCACGCCGCCGAGCACGCCTCGATCGGCATGCTGCCGCTCTTCGCCACCTGCGACCGCTGGGACATCGGCGGCGTCTCCGTCCCGCTGCACCCGGACACCCTCCTGCCCACCGTCTTCGTGTACGACGGCCACCCCGGCGGCGCGGGCTTCGCGGAGCGCGCCTTCCACACCGCCCGCGAATGGCTCACCGCCACCCGCCAGGCCATCGCCTCCTGCGAGTGCGACGCAGGCTGCCCGTCCTGCATCCAGTCCCCCAAGTGCGGCAACGGCAACGAGCCACTGCACAAGCGGGGGGCCGTGCGGCTGCTGACAGTTCTCCTGCAGGGAGCACCGCCGGCACCGGCTGAACCGGAATCACCGGAGGCACCGGAGGCACAACTCTGCGAAGGTCCCTCCGAAGCGGCGCAGCGACAGGACGTCGGCCGGCCGGACGCCGCCGTCACCGCGGCCGGGCCCGCGGAGGGTCAGGGCCCGGAGCCACGGGGCCGGCCGGACCTGCCCGTGACCTCACCTCGGCCGTCAGCGGCCCCCGCCCCGCCTCGACCGTGACGTCCGCGATCTCGCCCCGGACGGCGCACCGCACGATCCGGGTCCCCTGCGCCCGTGCCACACGGTCCGCCCGGGCGCAGGCCTTGGTCCCGCCGTACAACCAGTGGTCGGCCGCCGCGAGCGCCGCCAAGTCGGCCGCGCCACCGGCACGATGACGGACCACCACCGCCTGCCCCATCGTGAGCACGGCACCGAAGACCACGCACAGCACCGCGATCGCGCCGACGGTCCAGACGGTCGCCGACCCCCGGTCCGACACCACCCCCGCCGCCCACGGCCTCGTACGCCACCCGAGGCCGCCTCTCCTCCCAGCTCCCGGCGTTCTGAGCCCCCTCCGTCTCTCCGCCGTCCCCGCCGTTCTCACCGAACCGCCCCGACCGTCTCCTCCGCCAAGGCGGTTGCCTCCTGTGTGAGGTCGAGGGTCAGCGCGTCCGGACCGGGGGTCTCGGCCCGTACCCGGACGTGCACCAGGTCGCCCTCGCGTCGGACCGAGATCCTGGCACCGCTCGGCGCCGCCCGGCGGGCGGTCTTCAGCACCGTGCCCGGCGGTTCCTGCCGGGCCGCCGCGCGAGCGCCGGCCCGGGCCGCGTCCACGCACTGGATCAGCGCGGCCGCGGCCAGCAACGCCCAGACCAGCGCCATCGTGAACGCGACCAGCACGGGCAGCACCACAGCCGCCTCCGCCGTCACGAAACCGCGGTCCCGGGTCACCGACCTCTCACCCGCACCCGCCCTCACACTCGCACTCGCACTCACCTCAGAACTCCCCACTGAGCGCCCGTCCCACGATGTCCTGCAGAAACCCGCGCACCTGCCCGCTGGTCAGCACCTCGTAGAGCAGCGCGGCGAACCCCACCGCCGCGATCAGCCCCATCGCGTACTCGGACGTGACCATCCCGGCGTCCCTCCGCACCGACCCTGCCCGTCCCACCCGGGCCCGCCCCTTCAGAACCCACGCCCACGCCCGCGCCTGAACCCGAACCCGCACTGCCTTGTCCATCCGAACCCCCGTACAGCTCTGTCCCGTTGACCTTTGAACCGCGACCCTCGGCATCTGGCCTATGGCCGCTGACCTCTGCCCGCTGACCTCGCTCACGCGTGGCTCAGCCCGTCATCCGTCGCCCCCGTCCGTCACCCCCGTCCAGCACCCCCGTCCAGCACCCCGCTCGCCAGCCCGAGCACCACCGGCAGTACGCCGATCGCGATGAACGCGGGCAGGAAGCACAGCCCGACGGGAGCGGTGATCAGGACACCCGCCCGTCGCGCCCGTGCCGTAGCGGCGCGCCCCCGTTCCGCACGGGCCTCGGAGGCGAGGCGCGCGACCGGTACCGCCGCCGGTACTCCCGAATCGCCGGCCCGCTCCAGCAACCGGGCCAGCCCCCGGGCCCCGGGCAACGCGGCCAGTGCGGTCCAGGCCTCCGCCGGTTCACCGCCGAGTCGTACCTCGGCCGCTCCCCGCGCCAGCCGCGCTCCCACGGGCCCCTCCAGCGCCTCCCCCACCGCCCGGGCAGCCACGACGGGACTCGCGCCCGCCGCGATGCAGGCGGCCAGCAGATCAGCGGCAAGGGGCAGTTGCCGCGCGGCCCGCGCCGCGTCGAACTCCGGCTCCGACGCCGACGCCGATCCGCGCCGCCACCGCCACATCCCGAACGCGGCCACAAGTCCCACCGCGGCCCCGGCCGTGCCCCCGACGAACACCCAGCAGGCGAGCAGGGCGCCGATCACCGGCAGCCATCGCCGCACCACGTCACGCAGCTGCGAGCGCAGCCCGAAGGAGGCGTCCTGCCCAACCGGTTCGCGATCGTCGGCCAGGATCGTCAGCAGGGCCTCCGAGCGCCTGCGGACCCTCCGCTTCCGCCGTGCCGCTCCCAGGGACCGGGCGAGCGCCCACAATCCCGCCGCCACCCACACCGCCGCCCCCAGCCTGTGGACAACCTCCGCACTCATCCGTCCTCCGCTCCCCGTACGATCCGCAGCGCCCACCACAGGCCGACGCCCTCCAGCAGACCGCCGACCAGCAGGCAGCCGAGGCCCGCACCGGTGTGCAGAACGATGTGCAGCGGGTCGGCGCCGAGCGCGGTGCCCAGGAGCAGCCCGAGCGCCGGCAACCCCGCGAGCAGCACCGCGGTCGACCGGGCGCCCGCCAACTGGGCCCGCAGGTCGGCGCGTTGGTCCCGCTCGGCGCGCAGCGCCCCCTCCAGCCGGTCGAGCCCGGCGGCGAGACCCGCACCCCGGTCCACGGCGACCCGCCAGCAAGCGGCGAGCCCCAGCAGTCCTTCGGCCCCGGGCCGCCTGGAGGCGTCGGTGAGCGCGCCCGGCACATCCCCACCGAACCGCGCGGCCGCCAGGACCGACGCCTGTACGTCCCCGAGCCCTCCCGAGTCCTGGGCGGCGCCCAGCAGCGCCTCGCCCGGCTGCCGTCCGGCCCGGACTTCCCCCGCGAGCGCCCCGCACAGCGCGATCACCGCGGCGGCCCGCCGTTCCCGCGCCCGCCGCGCCGCTCCGGCCCGCCGGGCCCTGCGTACCAGGGGAACTCCGAGCGCCCCCAGGACCACCGGCACAACAGACGCTCCCAGCAGGCCGACCACCGACCCGGCGACCAGCGCCCACCACTCGCCCCGCGTCCCGTGCAGCCGCCGAAGCCACTCACCGGTTCGCAGCGCCCGGCTCCACGGCGACGACGGCGACGGCGGCCGGGGCCCGGTCGCAGCCGCCCCGCCACCCGCACACACCAGCCGCGCCCGCCGCGTCCCGTGCCCGCCCCCACCCATCACCCAGACCGCCGTCCCGGCACACGCCACCGCCACCACCACCGACACCCCGGCGACCCCCGTCACAACCCACCCCTCCGTTCGCTCACGCCACCCACGTCTCTCACGCCTCCCATGCCGCCGAGCAGCCCCCGCAGCCGCTCCCACCCGCGCCCGTACGTGAAGGCCTCCGCGCCCCATCGCAGTGCGGGCACCGTCACGACCAGTCCCGCCGGATCCCGCTCCAGCACATGGACCTCGGCGATCCGCCGCCGCCCGGCCCGGTCGCGTACGAGATGGAGCACCACCGACAGCGCCGCCGCCACCTGGCTGTGCAGCGCGGCCCGGTCGAGACCGGCGGCCGTGCCCAGGGCCTCCAGACGGGCCGGTACGCCGGAGGCGGCGTTGGCGTGCACCGTTCCGCAGCCGCCCTCGTGTCCCGTGTTCAACGCGGCCAGCAGCGCCACCACTTCGGGCCCCCGGACCTCGCCGACCACCAAGCGGTCCGGCCGCATGCGCAGCGCCTGGCGCACCAGGTCCTGGAGCGTGACGAGCCCGGCGCCCTCCTGGTTGGGCGGTCTGGATTCCAGCCGGACGACATGGGGGTGGTCGGGGCGCAGCTCCGCCGAGTCCTCGGCGAGCACGATCCGCTCCCCCGGCCCGACGAGGCCGAGCAACGCGCTGAGGAGGGTCGTCTTGCCGCTGCCCGTGCCACCGCTGATCAGGAACGAGAGCCTCGCGTCGAGCAGCGCGCGCAGCAGCCGGTCCCCGCCGGGCGGTACCGTCCCCGCGGTCACCAGTTCGGCGAGGGTGAACGCCCTCGGCCGGACGACCCGCAGGGACAGGCAGGTCGAGCCGACGGCGACAGGCGGCAGCACCGCGTGCAGCCGGGTGCCGTCGGGCAGCCTGGCGTCCACCCAGGGGTGGGCGTCGTCCAGGCGCCGCCCGGCCACGGCCGCGAGCCGCTGTGCGAGGCGCCGTACGGCCGCCGCGTCCGGGAAGGACACGGCGGTCAGTTCCAGGCCGCCGCCGCGGTCCACCCACACCCGGTCGGGCGCCGAGACCAGCACATCGGTCACCGAGGGGTCGTCGAGCAGCGGTTCCAGCGGGCCGCTCCCCACCAGCTCCGACCGCAACCGCTCGGCCGCACCGAGGACTTCGGCGTCCCCGAGCACCCGCCCCTGCTCCCGCAGGGCCTGCGCCACGCGCGCGGGAGTCGGCTCGCCCCCGCTCGCGGCCAGCCACTGCCGGACCCCGTCCAGCAGTCCCGTGTCGGAGGCCGGGCCGCCGTGCGGCGGCCCGCCCACGAGCGGCCCCGGGCCCGGGCGGCCGAGTGTTCCGGCGCCTGGGCGGCCGAGCGGCCCCATGCCCGGGCGACCGGGGGTGCCCGGGTCATTGCGCCCTCCGAAGAAGCGGCCCCTCGACGACCCCGCACGCACCGGAGAACCGTCACGCAGGCCCGTCCCCCCGCTCATACGCCCCCTCCGGCGACCGCGGCCCGCTCCCAGAACGCCGAGCAGAAGCGGGCGAGCGGCCCGCGGCCGTCCCCGCCGGGCGGAGCTCCGCGCTCCTGGGCGGCCGGCAGCCCTGTCTCCGTGGGCACCTCGCCCATCAGGGGCAGTCCGAGAAGCCGGGCCACCTCACGGTCGTCCAGACCTGGCGCGTACGGCCCGCGGACCGCGACGCGCAGGTCCCTCAGGACCATGCCGACCGCGGACGCCACCCGTCCGGCCGCCGCGACGGCACGCAGCTCGGCCGGGACGACGAGCACTCCGAGGTCGATCTGGGCGAGAGCCTCGGCGACCCCTTCGTCGATCCGGCGCGGCAGGTCGACGACCACCACCCCGCCGCGCCGTCTGGCGGCGGCCAGGACCGCGCGGACCGCTTCGGGCGCCACGGTGACGCAGTCGCCCCGGTCCCAGCTGAGGACGCGCAGGGCGTGCAGTGAGGGCAGCGACTCCTCCAGGGCGCCCCCGCCGACGCGTCCGTGCGAGGCGGCGAAGGCGGGCCAGCGGAGCCCCTCGACGGATTCACCGCCGAGGAGTACATCGAGTCCGCCGCCCAGCGGGTCCGCGTCGACAAGGAGCGTGCGGGCGCCCTGGCGCGCCGAGGTGACCGCGAGCGCGCAGGCGAGCGTGGACGATCCGGCGCCTCCGCGGCCGCCGATCACGCCGACGGTGAGGGCGGGCGGTCCGACTCCCTCGGCCACGTCGGCGATGCGGTCGACCAACCATTGTTCGCCATCCGGCAGCATCAGCACGTGGTCGGCGCCGATCTCCACAGCCCTTCTCCAGACCCCCGGATCGTCCTGATCCCGACCCACCAGGACGACTCCGCGGCGGCGGGTGGCGCCGCGCACCCGGCGCGAGGCGTCGTCGCCGACGAGCACCAGCGGTGCCGTGTCCCAGCCGCCGCCGCGCTCCGGCACCCCGTGATGGACTTCGGGCCGGGCGCCGGCCGCGGCGCACAGCCGCAGCAGGTCGTCCAGCAGATCCGCGTCCTCGGTGACGATCAACGGTCCGCCCTGCCGCCCCTCGGCGGCCGACGGCCGGTCGTGTGTGATGGCTCCCGCCACGCTCTCCAGCCCCCTTCGCTGCTTCGTCGCGGGACCCCTGCGGTCCCGCGAATCCCGCCCAGCGCAAGAGCGGCCAACCGGCCCTCCATATGAACCGCCGATACGAACCGGCCATAGCCGCCGAACAAACGGAACCGGCCATGAACTTCCGCAAGCGGTACGCGCTGGAATCACGGTGCAGCGAAGCCGGAAATCGTGTGGATCTTGCTCGATAACTGTGGACAACTCGGCGCCTGTGAATATCGCCTTCACCCAAACCGGTGACCGTTGTACGACTTCCTCGCGCTTCCCTCACGCGATCCCACAGCTACGGACAGTGACGAATCCTGTGCGGAGACAGAGAAACGCCGGGCCCCGCAGTGCGGGGCCCGGCGTTCTCAACAACGGACGGGAAAACCCGTCCGGACATGCGACGACCCCCGCCGGGGGGGAGAGCGGGGGTCGTCCCCACGGTTTGACTCGGGGGGGGAGGAGCCAAACCGGGTTAGCACGGTCGCGAACGATCCGTGACTTCCATGGTGTACCCGAGAGCTCTCTCAGGCAAACCCACACGTCCCACACTAGCCCGAATGGCGGGCGCATATGCTCAACCCGTGGAAAACCACTCCTTGCCTCGTACAGCGGCCTTCTTTGACCTGGACAAGACGGTCATTGCGAAGTCGAGCACGCTCACCTTCAGCAAGTCGTTCTACCAAGGCGGCCTGATCAACCGCCGGGCGGTGTTGCGTACCGCATATGCCCAGTTCGTGTTCCTCGCCGGCGGCGCCGACCACGACCAGATGGAGCGCATGCGCGAGTACCTGTCCGCGCTGTGCCGCGGCTGGAACGTCCAGCAGGTGAAGGAGATCGTCGCCGAGACCCTGCACGACCTGATCGACCCGATCATCTACGACGAGGCCGCCTCCCTCATCGAGGAGCACCACACCGCCGGCCGCGACGTCGTGATCGTCTCCACCTCCGGCGCGGAGGTGGTAGAACCGATCGGCGAACTCCTGGGCGCCGACCGGGTGGTGGCCACCCGCATGGTCGTGGGCGACGACGGCTGTTTCACGGGCGAGGTGGAGTACTACGCGTACGGCCCCACCAAGGCCGAGGCCGTCAAGGAGCTGGCCGCGTCCGAGGGATACGACCTGTCGCGCTGCTACGCGTACAGCGACTCGGCGACCGACATCCCGATGCTCTCGGCGGTCGGCCACCCCCACGCGGTGAACCCGGACCGTGCGCTGCGCCGCGAGGCCCTCACGCGCGCGTGGCCCATCCTCGACTTCAACCACCCGGTGCGCCTCAAGCAGCGGCTGTCCGTGACACCCCGCCCGGCCATCGTCGCGGCGGCGGCCATAGGGGCGGCGGCGGCCACCGCGGGGCTCGTCTGGTACGCCAGCAGGCGCCGCGCGGCGGTGGGCTGACACCGCCGAGGAGGCACCACTCCAGCCCCCTCGGCCCTCATGGGCCTCTCCTTGTTCACTTCTTCGGGCCTGCCATCCGGTTCGCCCGGTTCTGTCCGCAAAAGTAAAGAAGTACGGCGAGGGGTTCCGCTTGCCCCGGACCAGGAGTACAAAGGGATTAACGGCCCGCGAGACCAAGGACATCCGAAAGGATCACCTTCAAACGCAACCGAGGCCCCACGGACCGCGCATGAACACCGGGCACCCACGCGACGTCGACCCGTCGATTACGGGCCAGCCGCACCAGGCGACGGGCAACAGTTCCCGACCTGATGGGCAACACTCCGAGGACGCCTGGTACCCCGGTGGACATGCCAGCGGCGGTACGGAGATCCGTACCGCCGCAACCCTGTTCAGGGACCCGAACCGCACCCGAGCGGTACCTACGCAGCGCCCCGCTGCAGCGCCTCGCACACAGCCGTCGACTCCCTGGCGCCGAGTTCGACCGCCTTGCCGCAGTGGGCGATCCAGGCCGCCATCCCGTCCGGAGTGCCCGAGGCGTAGCCGTCGAGAGCGGCGGCGTAGGCCGCCCGTCCGAGTTCCGCGTGGCCGACCTCCGGCGGGCAGACCGACTTGGGGTCGAGACCGCTGCCGACCAGGACGATCCGTTCGGCCGCGCGCGCGACCAGGCCGTTGTGGGAGCCGAAGGGGCGCAGCGCGAGCAGTTCGCCGTGCACCACGGCGGCGGTCACCAGGGCGGGCGCCGAACTCCCCGCGATGACCAGCCGCGCCAGACCGTCGAGCCGGCCCTCGACCTCACCGGCGTCCGGCAGGGGGAGCCCGACCAGCGGGGGTCCCGCGGCGCCTGCCGCCGGGGTCTCCGTGGCCGGCTCCCCGTCCCGTCGCGGACGTCCGACCGCGTCCCCGTTGTCGGCGGCGGCCACCAGATGCAGCCTCGCCAGCACCCGCAGGGGCGACTGCCGCCAGATGGACAGGAGTTCACCCGACTCGGCGGTCAGCCTGAGGGCCGCGCCCACCACCCTGGCCTGGTCGTCCCCGCTGAAGTCGGCCCTGCGGCGCACCTCTTCGAGGGCCCAGTCCGCGCCGGACAGCGACGCGGATCCGCGGGAGCCCCGCAGTGCGGCCTCTCCGGTGATCTCGTTGCTGCGGCGCCGCATGATGCGGTGCCCGTAGACCCGGTCCACGGCCTTGCGCACGGACTCCACGGACTCCGCCACACCGGGCAGTGTGCCGAGCGCCGCGAGGGGGTCGGCGTTCGTACCTGTCGCACCCGCTCCTGTCGTACTCATGAGTACGACCCTACGCACCCCCGGCCCGTGCTCCACGAACGAGTGGTCTTCTTCACGTCCGGCGACCCCGCGGGCCAGCGGCACGACTACGCTACATGAACATGAAAATTGCTTTCGTTGGGAAGGGCGGCAGTGGCAAGACCACCCTGTCCTCGCTCTTCGTCCGTCACCTCGCGACCACCGGGTCGCCGGTCGTCGCGGTGGACGCCGACATCAACCAGCACCTCGGCCCGGCACTCGGCCTCACCGACACCGAGGCGCGGGACCTGCCCGCGATGGGCGACCGCCTGGGCCTCATCAAGGACTACCTGCGCGGCTCCAACCCGCGTATCGCCTCCGCCGAGACGATGATCAAGACCACGCCGCCCGGCGAGGGCTCCCGGCTCCTGCGGGTGCGCGAGGACAACCCGGTGTACGAGGCCTGCGCACGTCCGGTGGAACTCGACGGCGGCGCCGTTCGTCTGATGGTCACCGGGCCGTTCACCGAGGCCGACCTGGGAGTGGCCTGCTACCACTCCAAGACGGGCGCGGTGGAACTGTGCCTGAACCACCTCGTCGACGGCCCCGGCGAGTACGTCGTCGTGGACATGACGGCAGGCTCGGACTCCTTCGCGTCCGGCATGTTCACCCGCTTCGACATCACGTTCCTCGTCGCGGAGCCCACCCGTAAGGGCATCTCGGTCTACCGGCAGTACAAGGAGTACGCGCGCGACTTCGGCGTCACCCTGAAGGTCGTGGGCAACAAGGTGCAGGGCCAGGACGACATCGACTTCCTCAGGGGCGAGGTCGGCGACGACCTGCTGCTGACGGTCGGCCACTCGGACTGGGTACGCGCCATGGAGAAGGGCCGTCCGCCCCGCTTCGAGGAGCTGGAGGACGGCAACCGCCGTGCGCTGAGCGCTCTCCTGGCGGCTGCCGACGCGACCTACGAACAGCGCGACTGGGAGCGCTACACGCAGCAGATGGTCCACTTCCACCTGAAGAACGCGCAGTCGTGGGGCAACGAGCGCACGGGGGCCGACCTGGCCGCCCAGGTCGACCCCGCCTTCGTCCTGCGGGAGGCCGAGACCGCCACGGCGTGAGCCGCACGCCGTCCGGGCGCTACGGCTTGACCGCCGGGGCGCCCGGCACTCCCTTCGGGGCCGGAGCGGGGGCCGGCCGGTCGGACAGGAACGACGCCCAGTCCTGCTTCGGGGACTGGCCCACCTTGAGCGTGCGGAGCTTGTCGAGGGTCTTGGGGTCCTGGGCGTCGAGCCAGTCGGCGAGCTGCCGGAAGGACACACACCGCACCTCGCGCTTGGTGCAGACGCGCTCGATGGTCTCCTCGATGGCCCGCATGTACGTGCCGCCGTTCCAGGACTCGAAGTGGTTGCCGATGATCAGGGGCGCGCGGTTGCCCTCATAGGCGCGGGAGAAGCCCTTGAGCAGACCGTCGCGCATCTGGTCGCCCCAGTACTCGTGCTTGCCGGGATCGCCCTGGGACGTGGTGCCCGACTGGTTGACCATGAAGTTGTAGTCCATGGTCAGCGTCTCGAACCCGCGGCCCGGGACCGGGACGAGCTGCATCGACAGATCCCACAGGCCCGCCTTCTTCTTGGGCCAGACCTGGTCGTTGACGCCGCTGGTGTCGTAGCGGAAGCCGAGTTCGCGGGCGGCCCGCATGAAGTTCTTCTGCCCCTCCAGACAGGGCGTGCGGGCGCCGATGAGCTCCTTGTCGTAGTCGAAGGGCAGCGGTGAGCCCTTCGCCGTACCGGTGTTGGTCTTCCAGGACTTGACGAAGGACTTGGCCTGGGCGATCTCGTCCTTCCACTCCCCGACCGACCACTCGCCCACTCCGCCGCCGCTGCCGCAGAAGTGGCCGTTGAAGTGCGTACCGATCTCACTGCCTTCGAGCCAGGCGCCGCGCAGTTGCTTCACGGTGTCCCTGATGCCCTGCTCGTCGTTGAAGCCGATGTCGGAGCGCCCAGGCGAGTGCTGCGGCGGCCGGTACAGATCACGCTTGCCCTCCGGGAGCATGTACACGCCGCTGAGGAAGTACGTCATGGTCGCCCGGTTGTCCTTGGCCACCTTGCGGAAGTGTGAGAACAGCTTCTGGCTGTCCTCGCCGGCCCCGTCCCAGGAGAACACCACGAACTGCGGTGGCCGTTGCCCGGGCTTCAGCTTCGCGGGCCGGGGCAGCCGCGGCTGCGCGCCGGTGAACGCGGTGGAGCCGTCGCCGATCAGCCGGACCGGGTTCTTCGGCGCCGGAGCGCCCACGGCCTTCCTGGCGCCCTGCGCGCCCTCGCCCCGCGCCCCGTCACCGTGGGCTCCCTCGCCCCGTGGCCCCTTCCCGGCGCCGGTGTCGCCGATCCCGCATCCGGCGAGCGCCGCGGCACAGACCGCGATGACGGCGACGCCCGTGGTGAACCTCTGAGTGGCGGCCATGTTCCGCCCACCTTCTTCCTTCAATCGGGACAAAACAGACGGCGAGGCCAAGGTCGCAGGGGTCCCGGAAGGAGGCGGTACGACAAGCCGATCAAAATGACTAATCACTCTCCGGAGTGAACCAATGGACTATTTGCGCTATTTTTCCTGACACGTCCTTTACTCTCCATTACGATTCATTTACCGAGCGTTGATAAATCCCGCCGCTGTACGCCGTGACCCACGGCCGCGCCCCCAAGCGACCGCGTAGCCCCGGAAAGACGGGAACCATGACTGCCTTCGTCCCCACTCGCACCGACGACTCTTCGCACACCCCGGACGAGGGGCGGCCGCACAGCCCCCCTCCGCCCGGCCGCCGCACTGCCCTGATCCCACGGATCCCCCGGCTCCCGAAGCCTCCTCGGCTCCCCCGGATCGCGGGCGCCGACCTGTCCGCCTCGGTCGCCGTCTTCCTGATCGCCCTGCCCCTGTCCCTGGGCATCGCCCTCGCCACCGGAGCACCGCTGCAGGCGGGGCTCGTCGCCGCCGCCGTCGGCGGGCTCGTGGCCGGCCGCCTCGGTGGCTCACCGCTCCAGGTGAGCGGACCCGCCGCGGGACTCACCGTGGTCACCGCCGACCTCATCCAGAAGTACGGATGGCGCACGACCTGCGCCATCACCGTCCTCGCCGGACTGGTCCAAGTCGGCCTGGGCTTCCTGCGGGTGGCCCGTTCCGCACTGGCCGTCAGCCCCGCGATCGTGCACGGCATGCTGGCCGGTATCGGCATCACCATCGCCGTCGCCCAGCTGCACATCGTGCTCGGCGGATCCCCGAGCAGCTCGGTCGTCGACAACCTCCGGGCGCTGCCCGCCCAGTTGGCGCACCCCCAGGTGGCGGCGCTGTCGATGAGCGCCCTGACACTGTCCGTCCTGCTGGCCTGGCCGCGCGTCCCCGGGCGCGTGGGGCAGCTGCTGCGCACCGTCCCGGCCGCACTCGTCGCCGTCGCCGCGGCCACCACGACGGCCGCGCTCGCCGCGCTCACCCTCCCCAAGGTCGATCTGCCGTCCTGGCGGAGTCACGCGCTGGCCGGACTGCCCGAGGGTCCGGTGCTCGGGATCGTGGCCGCCGTGCTCACCACCACGCTGGTGTGCAGTGTCCAGTCCCTCCTGGGCGCCGTCGCCGTGGACAAGCTCACGGCCAGACGACCGGCCCAGCAGGGGCGCTCCGACCTCGACCGCGAGCTGCTGGGACAGGGCGCGGCCAACATCGTCTCCGGCACGCTCGGCGGGCTCCCCGTCGCGGGCGTGGCCGTACGGAGCTCGGCGAACGTCCACGCGGGCGCCGTCAGCCGGAACTCGACGATGCTGCACGGCGTCTGGATCACGGTGGCCGCGCTGCTGCTGGTGCCGCTCCTGGAGCTGATCCCCCTCGCGGCACTGGCCGCCCTGGTGATGGCCGTCGGCATCCAGATGGTGTCCCTGCACCACATCCGCACGGTCACCCGCCACCGAGAGGTGCTGGTGTACGCCGTCACCACCCTCGGCGTCGTCGTCCTCGGAGTCCTTGAGGGCGTCACCCTCGGGATCGCCATGGCCGTCGGCGTCGCCCTGCACCGCCTCACCCGGACGCGGATCACCCGCTCGGTGGGCCCGGACGGCGTCCACCACGTGCGCGTGCGCGGGCAGTTGACGTTCCTCGCCGTGCCCCGCCTCACCCGCGCACTGCATCTGGTGCCGCCGGGGGCCGAGGCGGTGATCGAGCTGGACGGCTCCTTCATGGACCACGCGGCGTACGAGTCGCTGCACGACTGGCAGAGCGCGCACACCAACCGCGGCGGCTCCGTCGAGCTGACCGGGCGCACCGGAGCGCGGCTCGCGGAACCGCGCACCAGGGACGACGACGGGCAGACGGCGCACTGCCACTGCCGCCCCTGGACGCCCTGGCGCAACCACCACTGCGAGAGCCCCGAGACACCGCCGCCCGGTGGACACCGCAGCGGGCATCAACTGGCGAGCGGCATCAGCACGTTCCAGCGCAACACCGCGCCCCTGGTGCGCGGCGAGCTGGCCCGGCTGGCCCGGGAGGGCCAGCAGCCCTCACAGCTCTTCCTGACCTGCGCCGACTCCCGGCTGGTCACATCGATGATCACCTCCAGCGGCCCCGGTGACCTCTTCGTCGTCCGCAATGTCGGCAACCTCGTGCCGCCGCCCGGCGAGGAGAGCGGCGACGACTCGGTGGCCGCCGCGATCGAGTACGCGGTGGAGGTGCTGCGGGTGCGGTCCATCACCGTGTGCGGGCACTCCGGATGCGGGGCGATGCAGGCACTGATGAACACCGAACCGGGAGGCGCCCGGACGCCGTTGAAGCGGTGGCTGAGACACGGACTGCCGAGCGTGGAGCGCATGACCGCCGAGGACCGGCCCTGGACCCGGATCGCCGGACGCGCGCCCGCCGACGCCACCGAGCAGCTCTGCCTCACCAACGTCGTGCAGCAGCTGGAGCATCTGCGGGCACACGAGGCGGTGGCCCGGGCACTGGAGCAGGGCACGCTCGAACTGCACGGGATGTACTTCCACGTGGGCGAGGCCCAGGCCTACCTCCTCACGGAAGCCACCTCCCACGACGAAGAGGAGGGTGAGCTCTTCGACAGGGTCGCGGCGACGGCCCTGTCCGACACCCAGGGCTGACGCGTCGGCACCGCGCGACACCCCGCGCCTGAACCGCTCCCTTCCCTCGTCCGTGCACACGTGTGGCCGCCCGTTTCGGCGGGCAGGCCACACGCACACAGGATCCCGCGCACCCGATCCGGCACACAGGTCTAAACCAATTCTCGGACGGCCCTTGTCACCAGGGGCCCGCGTCTGATGAGCTGTGGCCCGGGACACAACGGGCGCCCCTGGCACAGCACCGCAAGGGAGATGTCGTGAGCAACGAAAGCCTGGCCGACCTGCTGAGCGAGGAGGGGGAAGTATGAGTGAGCCGTCCTCCCTCTCCAACCTGCTCAAGGAAGAACGCAGGTTCGCGCCGCCCGCCGACCTGGCCGCGAATGCCAACGTCACCGCGGAGGCGTACGAGCAGGCCAAGGCTGACAGGCTCGGTTTCTGGGCCGAGCAGGCCCGCCGGCTGACCTGGGCCACCGAGCCGACCGAGACCCTGGACTGGTCGAACCCTCCGTTCGCGAAGTGGTTCCAGGACGGCAGGCTCAACGTCGCGTACAACTGCGTGGACCGGCATGTCGAGGCCGGCCACGGCGACCGGGTGGCCATCCACTTCGAGGGTGAGCCCGGTGACAGCCGTGCCATCACCTACGCCGAGCTGAAGGACGAGGTCTCACGCGCGGCCAACGCCCTCACCGAGCTGGGGGTCGAGAAGGGCGACCGGGTCGCCGTCTATCTGCCGATGATCCCCGAGGCCGTCATCTCGATGCTGGCCTGCGCCCGCATCGGCGCCGCGCACTCGGTCGTCTTCGGCGGCTTCTCCGCCGACGCCATCGCCACCCGCATCCAGGACGCCGACGCCAAGCTGGTCATCACCTCGGATGGCGGTTACCGCCGCGGCAAGCCCGCCGCGCTCAAGCCGGCCGTGGACGAGGCGGTCTCCCGGGTCGACGGCGTGGCCAAGGTCCTCGTCGTACGGCGTACGGGCCAGGACGTCGCGTGGACCGAGGGCCGCGACGTGTGGTGGCACGAGATCACGCAGAAGCAGTCCGCCGAGCACACGCCCGAGGCGTTCGACGCCGAGCACCCGCTGTTCATCCTCTACACCTCGGGGACGACGGGTAAGCCCAAGGGCATCCTGCACACCTCCGGCGGCTACCTCACCCAGGCCGCGTACACGCACCACTCCGTCTTCGACCTCAAGCCGGAGACCGACGTCTACTGGTGCACCGCCGACATCGGCTGGGTCACCGGGCACTCCTACATCACGTACGGACCGCTGGCGAACGGCGCGACGCAGGTGATGTACGAGGGCACGCCCGACACCCCGCACCAGGGGCGCTTCTGGGAGATCGTCCAGAAGTACGGCGTGACGATCCTCTACACCGCCCCGACGGCCATCAGGACGTTCATGAAGTGGGGCGACGACATCCCCGCGAAGTTCGACCTGTCGAGCCTGCGGGTCCTCGGCTCGGTCGGTGAGCCGATCAACCCCGAGGCGTGGATCTGGTACCGCAAGCACATCGGCGGCGACCGCACCCCCATCGTGGACACCTGGTGGCAGACCGAGACCGGCGCGATGATGATCTCGCCGCTGCCGGGCGTCACCGAGACCAAGCCGGGCTCCGCGCAGCGGGCGCTGCCGGGCATCTCGGCGACGGTCGTCGACGACGAGGCGCGCGAGGTCCCCGACGGTGGCGGCGGTTATCTCGTCCTGACCGAGCCGTGGCCGTCGATGCTGCGCACCATCTGGGGCGACGACCAGCGGTACATCGACACCTACTGGTCGCGTTTCGAGGGCAAGTACTTCGCGGGCGACGGTGCCAAGAAGGACGACGACGGCGACATCTGGCTGCTCGGCCGGGTGGACGACGTGATGCTCGTGTCCGGGCACAACATCTCGACCACCGAGGTCGAATCGGCACTCGTCTCGCACCCGTCGGTCGCCGAGGCGGCCGTCGTGGGCGCGGCCGACGAGACGACCGGCCAGGCGATCGTGGCCTTCGTGATCCTGCGCGGTTCCGCGTCGGAGACCGAGACCCTCGTGGGAGAGCTGCGCAACCACGTCGGCAAGACCCTCGGCCCGATCGCCAAGCCCAAGCGGATCCTGCCGGTGGCCGAGCTGCCGAAGACCCGCTCCGGCAAGATCATGCGCCGGCTGCTGCGCGACGTCGCGGAGAACCGCCAGCTGGGTGACGTCACCACGCTGACCGACTCCACCGTCATGGACCTCATCCAGACGAAGCTCCCCGCGGCGTCCAGCGAGGACTGAGGCAAACCCCGTACGGACGCGGACACAGGTCTCGTACGGACGAGGACCAGGTCCCGTACGGACACGGATCGAGAAAGGGCACCCGGTGGCGGACCCGCCGGGTGCCCCTTCTCGATCACGGGTAGGCTGCGAAACACGTAAATACGTGACAACACGACGTCCGGGGTCCGAAAGAGCCCGGAGTTTTCCATAGGTGCGCCGGGAAGTCTGGTCGGCATGTGCTCTGCCCTGCCCACCGACCGGAGGTCGACCCCGTGCCCGCGCCCACCCCCCAGCCAGGCGATGACCGTCAGGCCGCCAAGAACCGCAAGGCCCTCGCACGGCTCTCGCTGCCCGAGCGGACCTTCGTCGCGGACGCGCTGCGCACGGAGACGGTCGGCGGCGTCCTCCTGCTCGTCGCCGCCGTCGCCGCGCTGATCTGGGCGAACACCCCCCTGCGGGAGAGTTACGAGGCTGTCCGCGACTTCCACGTCGGACCCGCCGCACTCGGTCTGAACCTCTCCGTCGAGCACTGGGCCGCCGACGGACTTCTCGCGGTCTTCTTCTTCGTCGCCGGCATCGAGCTCAAGCGCGAACTGGTCGCGGGCGATCTCAAGGACCCGCGGGCCGCCGCGCTGCCCGTCGTCGCCGCGCTCTGCGGCATGGTCATGCCCGCACTGGTCTACACCCTGGTCGGCGTCACCGGCGGCGGCTCGCTCGCCGGCTGGGCCGTACCCACCGCGACGGACATCGCCTTCGCGCTCGCCGTCCTCGCCGTCCTCGGTACGTCGCTGCCGAGCGCCCTGCGTGCTTTCCTGCTGACCCTCGCCGTCGTCGACGACCTCTTCGCGATCCTGATCATCGCGGTCTTCTTCACCGACGACCTGGACTTCGCCGCGCTCGGCGGCTCCGTCGTCGGCCTCGCCGTCTTCTGGCTGCTGCTCAGAAAGGGCGTACGCGGCTGGTACGTGTACGTGCCGCTCGCGCTGGTCGTCTGGGGCCTGATGTACAACAGCGGCATCCACGCCACCGTCGCCGGCGTCGCGATGGGCCTGATGCTGCGCTGCACCACCCGCGCGGGCGAGGAGCACTCACCGGGCGAACAGGTCGCACATCTCGTACGTCCCCTGTCGGCGGGCCTCGCCGTACCGCTGTTCGCGCTGTTCAGCGCCGGGGTCGCGGTGTCGGGCGGCGCGCTCGGCGAGGTGTTCACCCAGCCGGAGACCCTCGGGGTCGTCCTCGGCCTCGTCGTCGGCAAGGCGGTCGGGATCTTCGGCGGTACCTGGCTGACGGCCCGCTTCACCAGTGCGTCGCTCTCCGACGACCTCGCCTGGCCGGACGTCTTCGCGGTGGCCTGTCTCGCGGGCATCGGCTTCACCGTGTCCCTGCTCATCGGCGAACTCGCCTTCGCGGACGACCCGTCGCTCGGCGACGGTGTGAAGGCCGCCGTCCTGACGGGCTCCCTGATCGCGACCGTCGTGTCGGGCGTGCTGCTGAAGATGCGCAACGCCAGGTACCGCGCGCTGTGGGAGCAGGAGGAGCGCGACGAGGACCTCTCGGGCGTCCCCGACGTGTACGAGCAGGACGATCCGGCCTACCACCTGCGCATGGCCGAGATCTACGAGCGCAAGGCCGCCGAACACCGAAGGCTTGCCGAAGTGACGGGCGGGGCAGGCGTGGAGCACGACGGTCCGGCATGATCTGACACACACGGTCCGAAACGTACGGCCAGGACCTGACGGTCCGATACCACCGGCCGGCACATCCGGACCGCCAGGACAACGGCGCCACGACAAACAAGACAACCAAGACAACAGGGAGAACGCGATGAGCGCACCCGACGGCAGCCCGGTCGGCGCCGAACGCAGCATCGGCCAGCTGGTCGCCTCGGCGACGACCGAGATGTCCGCGCTGGTGCACGACGAGATCGCACTGGCGAAGGCGCAGCTCAAGCGGGACGTCAAGCGCGGGGCGGTCGGCGGTGGCGCGTTCAGCGCGGCCGGCGCGGTACTGATCTTCTCCCTGCCGATGCTGAGCTTCGCCCTGGCGTACGGCATCCGCACCTGGAGCGGCTGGAACATGGCCGTCTGCTTCCTGCTGTCGTTCGCCGCGAACGTGCTGGTGGCCGCGGTCCTCGCGCTGATCGGTGTGGTCTTCGCGAAGAAGGCCAAGAAGGGCAAGGGCCCGCAGAAGACGGCGGCCTCGGTCAAGGAATCGGCGGCCGTACTGCAGAACGTGAAGCCGCACCCCCGTGAGATGACCACGGTGTACCGGGTCGGTGACGGGGTCGAGGCTGTGACACGCTCGTCCTCATGACGGGCTCCTCCCTCCCTGCGGGGCAACCATCCTCGGCGCAACCCACCTCTGTGGTCCGGCTCGACGTGCCCGGCGCCAAAGAGGTGATCCACCGGGATGTCGCCGCGAACGGGGCGCGCTTCCACATCGCCGAGATGGGTGACGGGCCGCTGGTCCTGCTGCTGCACGGCTTCCCGCAGTTCTGGTGGGCCTGGCGGCACCAGCTGGTCGCGCTTGCCGACGCGGGTTTCCGCGCGGTCGCCATGGACCTGCGGGGCGTCGGCGGCAGCGACCGCACCCCGCGCGGCTACGACCCCGCGAACCTCGCGCTCGACATCACCGGGGTCGTACGGTCCCTCGGTGAGCCCGACGCCGCGCTGGTCGGCCATGACCTGGGCGGCTATCTGGCGTGGACGGCGGCCGTGATGCGTCCCAAGCTGGTGCGCAGGCTCGTGGTGTCCTCCATGCCGCATCCCCGGCGCTGGCGCTCGGCGATGCTCTCGGACATGAAGCAGACCGCGGCCGGTTCGTACGTCTGGGGCTTTCAGCGGCCCTGGATCCCGGAGCGCCAACTGATCGCCGACGAGGGCGCCCTGGTCGGCCGGCTCATCCGGGACTGGTCGGGGCCGCGGCTGCCGGAGGACGACGTCGTGGAGGCCTACCGGCGGGCGATGCTGATCCCCTCGACCGCGCACTGCTCGGTCGAGCCCTACCGGTGGATGGTCCGCTCGATGGCCCGTCCGGACGGCATCCAGTTCAACCGGCGCATGAAGCGGCCGGTGCGGGTGCCTACGCTGCATCTGCACGGATCGCTCGATCCGGTGATGCGCACGCGCAGTGCGGCGGGGTCCGGGGAGTACGTCGAAGCTCCGTACCGCTGGCGGCTGTTCGACGGGCTCGGGCACTTCCCGCACGAGGAGGACCCCGTGGCGTTCTCCACCGAATTGGTGAACTGGCTGAAGGACCCCGAGCCGGACCGCTGAGACCGCCTCGGAGGGCCGGTCGTGGGGGTTGTCGCCCCGTGCGTCACTCGGGTCCCAGGAACGTCTGTTCTACGAACGCCAATTGCCTCGCGCATAGGCCAATTGGGGGGCGTGGGGGCGGTTATCGACCTTGGGGCTGGGGCAGACGTCGGTGTATGGGCTGGACGCACGACTACAGTGACGCAGCACGCAACCGCCGCTCGATCGGCGGGCTGAGTTCCCACCGGAGGGGCGCCCCGCAGTTGCAGGGCACGGACCCCCGGCTGGGAATCCCGCACATTCTCAGGCGCCGGGCCCGGTGGGTCTCGGCGCGTTTGCGTCATCCCCGCGGCTGAACCGCCCGGGGACTTTCACTCGGGCCTTCACTCGGATCTTCACCCGCGTGGCCCTTGCCGACCGGTGACTCGCACGACCCGGGTGACGGGTTTCAGAGCGCGCAGCTGTCGCTGTCCACCTGCTGGTTGGCGGTGCGGCCCTTGGTGATGTCCTCCTGGATCTCGTCCACGGTCAGCGCGTAACCCGTCTCGGGGTCGTCGAGGGACTTCGCGAACACCACGCCGTACACCTTGCCGTCCGGGGTGAGCAGCGGGCCGCCGGAGTTGCCCTGGCGGACGGTCGCGAAGAGCGAGTACACCTCGCGCTTCACCGTGCCCCGGTGGTAGATGTCGGGGCCGTTGGCCGTGATGGAGCCGCGCACCCGCGCCGCGTTGATCGTGTACGAGCCGTTCTCCGGGAAGCCCGCGACGATCGCGCCGTCCGACCGGACCGCCGGCCGGGAGGAGAACTGCAGGACGGGTGCCTGCAGTTCGGGCACGTCGAGTACGGCGATGTCGCGCTCCCAGTCGTAGAGCACGACCTTCGCGGCGAGCCGCCTGCCCTCGCCGCCTATCTGGACGTAGGGCTCGTCCACCCCGCCCACCACGTGCGCGTTGGTCATCACGCGGCGCTGTCCGAAGACGAAGCCGGTGCCTTCGAGGACCTTGCCGCAGCTCTGGGCGGTGCCGGTGACCTTGACGATGGAGCGCTGGGCGCGGGTGGCGACCGGGCTCGTCGCGAGGGCCGGGTCGGGATCCGGCACCGGGGCGATCTGCTCGTCCGAGAAGGGGCTGAAGACCTGCGGGAAGCCGTTCCGTGCGAGGACCGAGGAGAAGCCGTCGAACCAGGTGTCGGCCTGGGCGGGCAGGGCCCGCGCCACTCCGAGGAGCACCTTGGAGCCGCGGACCTCCTTGCCGAGCGTCGGCAGCGTCGTACCGGCGAGGGCCGAGCCGATCAGCCAGGCCACGAGGAGCATCGCCACTACGTTGACGAGGGAGCCGCCCGTGGCGTCCAGGGCGCGGGCCGGCGACCAGGTGATGTACCGGCGCAGCTTGTTGCCCAGGTGGGTGGTGAGGGCCTGGCCGACGGAGGCGCAGACGATCACCACGACCACGGCGACGACGGCGGCGGTCGTACCGACCTTCGCGTCGTCCGTCACCGCGCCCCAGACGACGGGCAGGAGGTAGACGGCGACGAGGCCACCGCCCAGGAAACCGATCACCGACAGGATGCCGACGACGAACCCCTGGCGATAGCCGACGATCGCGAACCACACGGCGGCGACCAGCAACAGGATGTCCAGCACGTTCACTGCTTCAAGCCTCGCCTCATCACTTTGCGGTAGCCACGTCCTGGCCGGGGGGCCGGCCCGCCGCGCAGCGGCAGGGGGACACGGAGCCTCCCGGGAAGACACAGCACAGAGGCCACCCTGTCATGCGCGCCAGTCGAGCGGGACCTGCTTGTCGTGGTCCCAGGGGCGCTCCCAGTCGGCGTAGTGCAGCAGGCGGTCGATGATTCCGGCTGTGAAGCCCCACACCAGGGCCGATTCGACCAGGAATGCCGGACCTCGGTGGCCACTGGGGTGGACCGCCGTCGCGCGGTTGGCCGGATCCGTGAGATCCGCCACGGGCACCGTGAAGACCCTCGCGGTCTCGTTCAGGTCGACCGCGTCGACCGGTGTCGGCTCGCGCCACCAGCCGAGGACGGGGGTCACGACGAAGCCGCTCACCGGGATGTAGAGCTTCGGGAGCACGCCGAAGAGCTGGACGCCCCGGGGGTCGAGCCCGGTCTCCTCCTCGGCCTCGCGCAGGGCGGCCCGCAGCGGCCCGTCGGCCTGCGGGTCCCCGTCCTCGGGGTCGAGGGAGCCCCCGGGGAAGGACGGCTGTCCCGCGTGCGATCTGAGCGAGGTGGCGCGCTCCATGAGCAGCAGTTCGGGGCCGCGCTCGCCCTCACCGAACAGGATCAGGACGGCCGACTGGCGTCCCGCGCCGTCCTCCGGCGGCAGGAAACGGCTCAACTGGCGGGGCTGGACCGTCTCGACGGCGCGCACCACCGGGTCCAGCCAGCCGGGCAGCCCGGCCGTGGTCACGGCCGGAGCGTCGTACCGCGTGCCGTACGTGCCGTCCTGTACGTCGTGCGTGTGGCCCGCGCGCGTCATCGCCACCCCCGTTCTGCCGCTCTCAACGCCCGCGAGCGTTCTGCTGCTCTCAACGCCCGCGAGGCCGCAGATCGTTCCGTCATCCGGTGCCCCGCGAGGGTGAATCGGTCGCGGGCCCGGCGGTACCGGTCGAGGGTGAGGCGGGTGCGGCGGTGGTCGCGCCGAGCGGCGGCGCCGGGATGCCGCCCGCGTCCAGGTAGGACTGCGGGGGGTTGAGGCGCTGGCCGGGGAAGCCGCCCTTCTCGTACTTGAGGAGCTTCTTCGCCTTCTCCGGGTCCGTCTCACCCTCCCCGTACGCCGGGCAGAGCGGGGCGATGGGGCAGGCGCCGCAGGCGGGTTTGCGGGCGTGACAGATCCGGCGGCCGTGGAAGATCACGTGGTGCGACAGCATCGTCCAGTCGGTCTTCGGGAAGAGCTCGCCGATCGCCCGCTCGATCTTGTCGGGCTCCTTCTCGGCGGTCCACTCCCAGCGTCGTACGAGGCGCTGGAAGTGGGTGTCGACGGTGATGCCGGGCCGGCCGAAGGCGTTCCCGAGGACGACGAAGGCGGTCTTGCGGCCGACGCCGGGCAGTTTGACCAGGTCTTCGAGACGGCCGGGCACCTCGCCGCCGAAGTCGTCCCGCAGGGCTTTGGAGAGGCCCATCACCGACTTGGTCTTGGCCCGGAAGAACCCGGTGGGCCGCAGGATCTCCTCGACCTCCTCCGGGTTCGCCGCGGCCAGGTCCTCGGGCGTCGGGTACTTCGCGAAGAGCGCCGGTGTCGTCTGGTTCACCCGCAGGTCGGTCGTCTGCGCCGACAGGACGGTGGCGACGACCAGCTGGAAGGGGTTCTCGAAGTCCAGCTCCGGGTGGGCGTACGGGTACACCTCGGCGAGCTCGCGGTCGATACGCCGGGCCCGCCGGACGAGAGCCGTGTGCGACTCGTTCCGGGGAGGCCTGGCAGGGGCGACCCGCTCGGGGGCCACGGCTTTCTTGACGACCGCGGACTTCTTGACGGCCGCGGACTTCTTGACGGCCGCGGACTTCTTGACGGCCAGGGTCTTCTTGACGGCCAGGGTCTTCTTGACAGGCGTGGCCTTCTTGGCGACGGCGCTCTTCTTGACCGGTACGGACTTCTTGACGGCCGCGGCTTTCCTGACCGGCGTGGCCTTCTTGACGGCCGTGGTTTTCTTGCCCGACGCGGACTTCTTGGCAGGCGTGGCCTTCTTGGCGGCCACGGTTTTCTCGACCGGCGCGGCCTTCTTGGCGACCGCGGTCTTCTTGGCAGGTACGGACTTCTCGGCTGACACGGTTTTCCTCACGCGGGCGGCTTTCTTGGCGGAAACCTTCTTGACAGGTGACTTCGCCGGCGCGCTCTTCCTCGCGGTCTCCTTGGCGGTCCTCTTCGCCGCGGCGGCCTTCTTGGCGACCGCGGCCTTCTTCGCGGCCGCGGCCATCTCCGAGGCAGCGACCCCCGCGGCCTTCCCGGCGGCCCCCGCCGCGGTCGTCGCCGGTCGCGACCCTGCCGCTTTTGTCGTTTTCTTCGCTCCACCGGAGCCCTGTTCGCCCACAGCGGAATCACGACGTACACCCACGCGCCCAGCCCCCTTGGCCTGTGCTCTCACCGGCGATTTGGACACCCGGCCAGCCTAGAGCCCACCACCGACATCTGCCCCGGCCACCATCCATCAGCCCCCAATTGGCCCCCTGCCGCACTGTCGGACACGCCGGTGCGGCAGACTTGTGACTGATCACACTGTTTGGACCGTCCAGCAAAACGGGGAACACGGACCCCTGGTACACCGGGACCAAGATCCCCTGAGCAGGTCGACAAGGAGAGAACTCGTGGACGACGTTCTGCGGCGCGCCCCGCTCTTCGCGGCGCTCGATGACGAGCAGGCCGCGGAGCTCCGCGCCTCCATGAGTGAGGTGACCCTCGCACGCGGTGACGCGCTCTTTCACGAGGGCGACCCCGGAGACCGCCTGTACGTGGTCACCGAGGGCAAGGTGAAGCTGCACCGCACCTCACCCGACGGCCGCGAGAACATGCTGGCGGTCCTCGGACCCGGCGAGCTCATCGGTGAGCTGTCGCTGTTCGACCCGGGCCCGCGGACGGCGACCGCCTCAGCGCTGACCGAGGTGAAGCTGCTGGGCCTCGGCCACGGCGACCTCCAGCCCTGGCTGAACGCACGGCCCGAGGTGGCCGCCGCCCTGCTGCGCGCGGTCGCCCGGCGGCTGCGCAAGACCAACGACCAGATGTCCGACCTGGTCTTCTCCGACGTGCCGGGCCGGGTGGCCCGCGCGCTCCTGGACCTGTCGCGCCGCTTCGGCGTGCAGTCCGAGGAGGGCATCCACGTCGTGCACGACCTGACCCAGGAGGAACTGGCCCAGCTGGTCGGCGCCTCCCGCGAGACGGTCAACAAGGCGCTCGCCGACTTCGCGGGCCGCGGCTGGCTCCGCCTGGAGGCCCGCGCGGTGATCCTGCTGGACGTGGAGCGCCTCGCCAAGCGTTCGCGCTGAGCGCTCGGCCCAGTGCTTGCGCGAGCCGTACAGCTCGGCTCGGCTTCTTGCTGGCCGTACCGCTCGACTTCTTACTGAAGGGCCCCGCCGAACGGCGGGGCCCTTCGGCGTCGTGCTGGAAATGACATGCCCCCGCCGCCGCCTCCGGGCACAGTGGTGCCATGGCGGCGGACAAGGGGCTCGATGCCCTGGGCTACATCAGGCGCGAAGGCTCCCTCGGGCGGGTACCGACGGCGTTCCGGCCTGTCGTCGCCGCGGCCCGCGACCGGGTGCTCGACGTCTTCGGAGGGCGGCTGCACAGCGCGTACCTCTACGGATCGGTCCCGCGCGGGTCCGCGCGCGTGGGCCGTTCCGATCTCGACCTGCTGCTCGTTCTGCGCGAGGAGCCCACGGAGGCGGACCGGGCGGACGCACGCACGCTCGACGAGGCCCTCGACAAGGAGTTCACCCAGATCGACGGGGCCGGGACGCTGCTGACCGGACGGGCGCAGGTGCTGAGCGACCTGGAGCGGCACGACCTCGGGTGGTTTGTCGCGTGCCTCTGTACGCCGCTGCTGGGCGAGGACCTCGCCGAGGAGCTGCCGCGCTACCGGCCCGACACCCTCCTCGCCCGCGAGACGAACGGCGAACTCGCGCTGCTCCTCCCCCGCTGGCGCGAGCGGATCGCCGCGGTCACCGGGGACGCGTGGGCCGCTGGGGCCGATGGGGCGGACGGCTCGCAGGAGGCGGCCCTGCGGCCTCTGGTGCGTTACATGTCCCGCCACCTCGTCCGGACGGGTTTCACGCTCGTCATGCCCCGCTGCAACGGCTGGACGAGCGATCTGACGGAGATGGCCGAGGTGTTCGCCGCGTACTACCCGGAGCGGGACCACCCGCGGCGGGCCGCCCAGCTGCGGCAGGCCGCCGTGCTCAGCCGCGAACCGGTCGGCGACCGCGTCGTCCTGCGGTCGTACGTCGACGACCTCGGGCCGTGGCTCGCCGAGGAGTACGCGCGCGTGCACGGCGTCAAGACCCCGTGTCCATGAGAGCCTCGCGGGGCGTCACTCAAGGCCGATGAGCCCGTGCTCCTTGAGGTAGTCCAACTGCGCCCGTACCGACAGCTCCGCCGCCGGCCACAGGGACCGGTCCACGTCCGCGTAGACGTGCGCGACGACCTGGGAGGGGTCCGTGTAGCCGTCCTCGACGGCCGTCTCGACCTGGGCGAGGCGGTGGGCGCGGTGGGCCAGGTAGAACTCGACGACGCCCTGGGCGTCCTCCAGGACCGGCCCGTGGCCCGGCAGGACCGTGTGCACGCCGTCGTCGACCGCCAGGGACCTCAGCCGCCGCAGGGAGTCCAGGTAGTCGCCCAGGCGCCCGTCGGGGTGGGCCACGACGGTGGTGCCCCGGCCCAGGATCGTGTCGCCGGTCAGTACGGCCCGGTCGGCGGGCAGGTGGAAGCAGAGCGAGTCGGCGGTGTGGCCGGGCGTCGGTACGACCCGCAGCTCCAGGCCGCCCGTCGTGATGACGTTCCCGGCGGCCAGGCCCTCGTCGCCGAGCCGCAGCGCCGGATCGAGCGCCCGTACCTTCGTGCCCGTCAGCTCGGCGAACCGCGCCGCGCCCTCGGCATGGTCAGGATGCCCGTGCGTCAGCAGGGTCAGGGCGACCCGCCTGCCGGCCTTCTCGGCGGCGTCCACGACAGCGCGCAGGTGTACGTCGTCCAGGGGCCCCGGATCGATCACCACCGCCAGTTCGGAGTCCGGCTCGGCCACGATCCAGGTGTTCGTGCCGTCCAGGGTCATCGCGGACGCGTTCGGGGCGAGGACGTTGACGGCGCGCGGGGTGGCGGGGCCGGAGAGCACCCCGCCGCGCGGCTGGCCGGGAAGTGCTGCGGCGTCGGTCATGCGGAGGCTCCACCCGTCGGGATGTGCTTGGTGAACTCGTCGTGGCCCGGCCAGCTGAGGACCAGCTCGCCGTCCACCAGCTTCGCCTGTGCCAGGACGGGTGTCATGTCCCGCCCGGGCGCCGCCGCGAGGGCCTCGGCGGCGGTCCCGTACGCGCCGAGCTGGCGCAGGGTCGCGATGGTGGGCGGCATCATCAGGAGGTCGCCCCTGTCGTAGCCGTCCATCGCCTCCGAGGGGCGGATCCAGACGGTGCGGTCGGCCTCCGTGGAGGCGTTCCGGGTGCGCTGGCCCTCCGGGAGGACGGCCACGAAGAAGAACGTGTCGTAGCGGCGGGGCTCGAACTCGGGGGTGATCCAGCGCGTCCAGGCGCCCAGGAGGTCGGAGCGCAGCACGAGCCCCCTGCGGTCGAGGAACTCGGCGAAGGACAGGTCACGGGCGACCAGCGCCGCCCGGTCGGTCTCCCAGTCGTCCCCGGTGGTGTCGCCGACCACGGTGTCCGCGGCCGGGCCCGCGAGCAGGACGCCCGCCTCCTCGTACGTCTCACGGACCGCCGCGCAGACGATCGCCTGGGCGGCGGCCTCGTCGACGCCGAGCCGGGACGCCCACCACGCGCGCGTGGGGCCCGCCCAGCGGACGTGCTGGTCGTCGTCCCTGGGGTCCACCCCGCCGCCCGGATACGCGTACGCGCCCCCGGCGAAGGCCATGGAGGCGCGTCGGCGCAGCATGTGCACGGCGGGACGAAGGCCGGTGTCCCCGGAACCCGGACCGGTCTCCTGCGAGACGGGGCCCGGGCCGGTGTCCTTGAGCAGCATGACGGTGGCCGCCCGCCTGGGGACGACCGGTGTGAGCGTGCCCTCCGCGAGCGCGCGAATCCTCTCGGGCCACTCCGGGGGGTACCACTGCCCATTCGCCATGGGCGGAGGCTATCCCGGAGTGAGCTGATGTTCGAGAGACAACGATCGCTCCCTCCGGAGAGCCGAAAGAGCCGAAGAGCCGGAGAGGCTTACGCCTCCGTCAGCTCCACCTGGATCTCGACCTCGACGGGCGCGTCGAGCGGCAGCACCGCCACGCCGACCGCGCTGCGCGCGTGCACGCCCTTGTCGCCGAGGACCTCGCCCAGCAGCTCGCTGGCGCCGTTCAGGACGGCGGGCTGGCCGGTGAAGTCGGCCGCCGAGGCGACGAAGCCGACGACCTTCACCACGCGCGCGATGCGGTCGAGGTCGCCCGCGACGGACTTGACCGCCGCGAGGGCGTTCAGCGCGCAGGTGCGGGCCAGTTCCTTGGCCTCCTCCGGGGTGACCTCCGCGCCCACCTTGCCGGTGAGCGGAAGCTTGCCGTCCACCATCGGGAGCTGGCCGGCCGTGTACACGTACACGCCCGACCGCACGGCGGGCTGGTACGCGGCCAGCGGCGGTACGACGGCCGGCAGGGTCAGTCCCAGTTCGGCCAGTCTCGCCTCGACAGCGCTCACGCGGCCCGCTCCCGCTTCAGGTAGGCGACGAGCTGCTCGGGGTTGTTCGGCCCGGGCACGACCTGGACGAGCTCCCAGCCGTCCTCGCCCCAGGTGTCCAGAATCTGCTTCGTGGCGTGGACGAGCAGAGGCACGGTTGCGTATTCCCACTTGGTCATGGGGGCGACTGTATCCGCTGGCGCGGGCCGCCCTTCCTGGACCTCCGTCCGCCGCCGGGCCGGTGCAGGGGCGGTGCGGGGCCGATGCGGGGGTGTCGGGCGGGCCGATGACTGGGCAGGGCGGTCCCTGGGCACCCGTATGCGAAGCAGGGCCCCAAGGCCACCGCACCATCCAGTGAGGAATTAGGCTCGAAGACGTGAGCAGGCTTCAGGTCGTCAGCGGCAAGGGCGGTACCGGAAAGACCACGGTCGCCGCAGCACTCGCGCTCGCCCTCGCGACCGAGGGCAAGCGCGCCCTTCTGGTCGAGGTCGAGGGCAGACAGGGCATCGCGCAGCTCTTCGAGACGCAGGCGCTGCCCTACGAGGAGCGGAAGATCGCCGTCGCTCCCGGTGGCGGGGAGGTGTACGCACTCGCCATCGACCCCGAGCTGGCCCTTCTGGACTACCTCCAGATGTTCTACAAGCTCGGCGGCGCGGGCCGCGCCCTGAAGAAACTGGGCGCCATCGACTTCGCGACCACCATCGCGCCGGGCCTGCGGGACGTGCTCCTGACGGGCAAGGCCTGTGAGGCCGTACGCCGCAAGGACAAGCGCGGGCGGTTCGCGTACGACTACGTGGTGATGGACGCGCCGCCGACCGGGCGGATCACCCGCTTCCTGAACGTGAACGACGAGGTGGCCGGGCTCGCCAAGATCGGCCCGATACACAATCAGGCGCAGGCCGTGATGCGCGTGCTCAAGTCGCCCGAGACCGCCGTGCACCTGGTGACGCTCCTGGAGGAGATGCCCGTCCAGGAGACCGCCGACGGCATCGCGGAGCTGCGTGCCGCGCGGCTGCCGGTGGGGCGGACCATCGTGAACATGGTGCGGCCCGCGATCCTGGACGAGGCCGACCTGGAGCTGGCGCGCGAGACGCCGCGCACGGCCGTCGCCAAGTCGCTGTCGGCCGCCGGGCTCGGCGGCGCGCGCCGCGGCGGGGTCGCGGAGCGCCTGGTGGAGCCGCTGCTGAACCAGGCGGACGAGTACGCCGAGCGGTACGCGCTGGAGCGCGAGCAGCGCGCGGTGCTCCAGGGCCTGGAGCTGCCGCTGCACGAACTCCCGTTGCTCGCCGAGGGCATGGACCTCGCGGGCCTGTACGAACTCGCCAAGGAACTGCGTCAGCAAGGGATCTCATGAGTCAGGACCCGGCCCGCGCAAACGATTCTTCCCGCGAACGTGCACGCGAAGGCGAGGCCGCCGCCCGGCGGGCGTCCGACCCCGCCCGTGCGATCGACACCGCGGCCGCGTCCTCGGCCGTCCTGGGGGTCGACGCGCTGATCGACGACCCCGGGACCCGCATCGTGGTCTGCTGCGGTTCGGGTGGCGTCGGCAAGACGACCACGGCGGCGGCGCTGGGGCTGCGGGCCGCCGAGCGCGGCCGCAAGGTGGTCGTCCTGACCATCGACCCGGCCCGCAGGCTCGCCCAGTCGATGGGTATCGACGCACTCGACAACACCCCGCGCCGGGTGAAGGGCATCGACGACTCCGCGAGCGGCGAGCTGCACGCGATGATGCTCGACATGAAGCGCACCTTCGACGAGATCGTCGAGGCGCACGCGGACCGCGAGCGGGCCGCCACGATCCTGAACAACCCCTTCTACCAGTCGCTCTCCGCCGGCTTCGCGGGCACGCAGGAGTACATGGCGATGGAGAAGCTGGGGCAGCTGAGGGCGCGCGAGGAGTGGGACCTCATCGTCGTCGACACGCCGCCCTCGCGCTCGGCCCTGGACTTCCTGGACGCCCCGAAGCGGCTCGGTTCGTTCCTGGACGGCAAGCTGATCCGGCTGCTGACCGCGCCGGCGAAGCTGGGCGGCCGGGCCGGGATGAAGTTCCTGAACGTCGGGATGTCGATGATGACCGGCACTCTGGGCAAGCTGCTGGGCGGCCAGCTGCTCAAGGACGTCCAGACGTTCGTGGCCGCGATGGACACCACCTTCGGCGGTTTCCGTACGCGCGCGGACGCCACGTACAAGCTGCTCCAGGCGCCCGGTACGGCGTTCCTGGTCGTCGCGGCCCCGGAGCGGGACGCGCTGCGCGAGGCCGCGTACTTCGTGGAACGGCTGGCCGCGGAGGAGATGCCGCTCGCCGGTCTCGTGCTGAACCGGGTCCACGGCAGCGGTGCCACCCAGCTGTCCGCCGAGCGCGCGCTCGCCGCCGCGGAAAATCTTGCCGAGGCCCGCATTGTGGATCAGGTGGGCGGGAAAGCTGGACTTCGTAACTCTCCCGACACGTACGGCAGTTCAGAACCACCCGCTACCGAAACCGCCGTTCCCGAGGCTCCCTCCTCCGACGCAGGCTCCCCCGCCGCGGACCGGACCAGTGCCGACGGAGCCGGAACGGACGACGACCGCAGCACGAAAGGCAGCCCGGAAGGCCGCACCGTCGAACAACTCACCGCAGGCCTGCTGAGGCTGCACGCCGAACGTATGCAACTGCTCTCCCGCGAGCAGCGCACACGCGATCGCTTCACCGCGCTCCACCCCGAGGTGGCGGTGGCCGAAGTGGCCGCGCTGCCCGGCGATGTGCACGACCTCGCGGGGCTGCGGCACATCGGGGACCGGCTCGCGGCCGACGCGTCGTCGGCCGAAGCTTCTTGAGCCCGGGGAACGCGCACCCCGGGCAACGCTTGCTGCGCCCCTGAGCCCGAGGCCCGCTTCCTGAGCCTCTCGGGGTCACGGGGCGGCCCGGTGGGACCTACGCCGCCGTCGTGCAGGTCGCCGTAGGTCACGTATGTCAGACCACGTATGTCGGGTCACGTATGTCACGTACGCCGTCGTACGGGGGTCACGTGGACGTCACTCGTACCTCCGAGGACGCCACTCGCACCTCTGGCGCATACGGAACCGCTGCGAGTCCGCCGCGTGCGCGGAGCCCGGTCAGCCCACCGCTGCGTAGTTCTCGTACACCTCTTCCTCGTCGAGAGGCAGGATTCCCGCCCCCCGCTCGTACTCGGTACGCGCGGTTTCGAGCAGCCTGCGCCAAGAGGTGACGGTCGGTCGCCTGCGCAGCAGTGCGCGGCGCTCCCGCTCCGTCATCCCTCCCCACACGCCGAACTCGACGCGGTTGTCCAACGCGTCGGCCAGGCACTCCGTGCGCACCGGGCATCCGGTGCACACTGCCTTCGCCCGGTTCTGCGCTGCTCCTTGAACGAACAGTTCATCCGGATCGGTAGTGCGGCAGGCCGCCTGCGCACTCCAGTCGGTTACCCAGCCCATACCGGCGCCGTCCTCTCCCGAATCGAGGCTCCCCCACGGCGGCAGCGGCATATTCACCGCCACCAGTTCAGGACGTTACGGAAGGTGGGCACAGTCAACCAGCCCCTTCGGGCCCAATCTTGAATGGCCCGAATGGACTATGGGTACGCGACAGATCACCCAACGGAGTGACCCGACGACATACGTGACTATCCCGGCAAAGCGGGGCAGTTGAGGTGCGTCACAACGGGCACCAGGTGACACATAAGGCGGATTCGGGCACGCCCTCAACAAAAAAGTCGAGTGTCGACCGAACCGATCAGGGGTCGCCGGACGTATTGATACGTGGCCCTACTGCTGTGACAGTTGAGAGCAGCTTAGGCCAATGCCTATACGCGTGTCCGGCGAATGAGAACGTAGGCTGCCCTCATGCCAAAGAAGCGCTCGGGCGGTGGTCTGTCTCCCACGCAGCAGGCCGCCAAGTTCCTCGGTGTCAGTGTGCTCGCGGGGGCCGTCATGGCCGGGATCGCGGTGCCGGCGTTCGGTGCGCTCGGCCTCGCGGCCAAGGGTTCGGTCGAGGGGTTCGACGAGATCCCGGCCAACCTGAAGCGGCCGCCGCTGAGCCAGCGCACCACGATCCTGGACAACCAGGGCGGTCAGATCGCCACCGTCTACTCACGTGACCGCACGGTGGTCGACCTCAAGGACATCTCGCCGTACATGCAGAAGGCGATCGTCGCGATCGAGGACGCGCGGTTCTACGAACACGGCGCGGTCGACCTCAAGGGCGTCCTGCGCGCCCTCAACAAGAACGCGCAGAGCGGCAACGTCTCGGAGGGCGCCTCGACGCTCACCCAGCAGTACGTGAAGAACGTCTTCGTGGAGGAGGCCGGCGACGACCCGACGAAGGTCGCGCAGGCCACCCAGCAGACCCTCGGCCGCAAGGTCCGCGAGCTGAAGTTCGCGATCCAGGTCGAGGAGGAGCTGGGCAAGAAGAAGATCCTTGAGAACTACCTGAACATCACGTTCTTCGGGCAGCAGGCCTACGGCGTGGAGGCGGCGGCCCAGCGCTACTTCTCCAAGTCCGCCAAGGACCTGGAGGTGCAGGAGGCCGCGCTGCTGGCCGGCATCGTCCAGTCACCGAGCCGGTACGACCCGGTCAACGACGAGGCCGAGGCCACGAAGCGGCGCAACGTGGTGCTGCAGCGCATGGCCGAGGTGCACGACATCTCGCAGGCGGAGGCCCGCGCCGCGAAGAAGAAGCCGCTCGGTCTGAAGGTCAGCAAGCCGAACAACGGCTGCATCACGGCCGTCAAGGACTCCAGCTTCTTCTGCGACTACGTGCGCAAGGTGCTCCTGACCGACCCGGTCTTCGGCAAGACCCAGAAGGCCCGGGCCAAGGTCTGGAACCAGGGCGGTCTGACGATCCGCACGACGCTCGACCCGCAGGCGCAGAAGTCGGTCCAGACCTCGCTCAAGGACCACGTCAACAAGTCGGACAAGGTGGCGGCGGCGTCGACGCTGGTCGAGCCCGGCTCCGGCAAGATCCTGGCGATGGGCCAGTCGAAGCCGTACGGTCTCGACAAGAACGAGACCGTGATCAACTACTCGGTCGACCAGAAGATGGGCGGCTCGAACTTCGGCTTCCCGACCGGTTCGACGTTCAAGCCGTTCCTGGCCGCGGCGGCCCTGGAGGGCGGCAAGCCGGTCACGCAGTCCTATCCGGCGCCGTACGAGATGCCGTACCCCGACAGCGTGCAGGCGTGCGGCGGGAAGACCTGGCGCAACAGCGAGAGCGCGAAGGTCGAGAACGAGGACGAGTCGGAGGTCGGCCCGTACGCGCTGAAGAAAGCCATGGCGCTGTCGGTCAACACCTACTTCGTGCAGATGCTCGAAGACATCGGGATGTGCCCGGTGGTGGAGATGACGGACAAGCTGGGCGTGGTGCAGGGCAACGGCACCAAGCTGCCCGAGCAGCCCTCGTCGATGACCCTCGGCTCCACCGGTATCTCGCCGCTGACCATGGCGAGCGCGTACGCCGCCTTCGCCAACCGGGGCACGTACTGCACGCCGGTCGCGATCGCGTCGATCAGCCAGAAGCTCGGCGGCGAGAAGAAGTCCCTGCCGGTTCCGAAGTCGTCGTGCTCGCGCGCGATGTCGGAGACCACCGCGGACACCGTCAACACGCTGCTGAGCGGTGTGGTCGACTCCGGTACGGGTCAGGAGGCCGGTCTCAACGACCGCGCCAACGCGGGCAAGACCGGTACGACGGACTTCCGCAAGAACGCCTGGTTCGTCGGCTACACGCCGAACCTGTCCGGCGCGGTCTGGGTCGGCAGCGCCACCCAGAAGGTCAAGATGGTCAACATCACCATCGGCGGGACCTGGCACGAGAAGGTCTTCGGTGGCGCGGTACCGGGACCGATCTGGAAGGACGCCATGACCGGCGCCCTGTCCGGCAAGGAGTCCCCGGGCTTCAACCTCGTCAACATCCCCGACCCCGAGAAGGACCGGGACAAGGACCGGGACCGGGACCGGGACGACAACGGGAACGGCGACAACAACGACAACGGGAACGGCAACGGGGAGAACCGGGGAAATGACAACGGGGGTGGCACCGACGGTGGCCAGCCCCAGATCCCCACGCCGACCTTCTCCATCCCCGACGAGTGGACGATCGGCGGGAACGACAACGGCGGCGGGAACGGGAACGGTGGCGGCGGCAACTGGCCGTAGCCCGGCCTGACTTCCGCCCGGCCGGCCGCTGCCCGGCTACCCGGCTGTCTGCCGTTCTGCTTGTACGCCGATGGGGGCGCCCCTTGTTCTTGGGGGCGCCCCCATCGGCGTACGGTGCGGCCAGTCGGAGTGTTCGGGGCTCAGCCCGCGAGGCGCTTCTTGACCTCCGCGGCGACGCGACCGCCCTCAGCGAGACCGGCCACCTTCGGGTTCACGATCTTCATGACCTGGCCCATGGCGCGCGGGCCCTCCGCGCCGGCCGCCTTCGCCTCCTCGACCGCCTGCGCGACGATCTGCCGCAGCTCGTCGTCGGAGAGCTGCTTGGGCAGGTACTCGGCGAGCACCTCGCCCTCCGCCTTCTCGCGCTCGGCCGACTCGGCACGGCCGCCCTGCGCGAAGGCGTCGGCCGCCTCGCGGCGCTTCTTCGCCTCCTTGGCGATCACCTTCTGCACCTCGTCGTCGGAGAGTTCGCGCTTCTGCGTACCCGCGACCTCCTCCTTCTGGACGGCGGCGAGGGTCAGCCGGAGCGTCGAGGAACGGAGCTCGTCGCGCCCCTTGATCGCGGCGTTGAGGTCTGCCTGCAGCTTCGACTTGAGCGTGGTCATGGGGTGATTGTCGCAGGTGTGGTGTCACGGCCGCCCGGGGATTTCGGCCGGGCCTCCCGCAGGCCGCCCGTGGGCCGCCCGTGGGGTTCGGGGCGTCCAGGGTCTGACACGATGGGCGTATGCGCGCGCGATACGGAGTACCACTGGGAATCGCGGCGGCTGGTGCCGCCGGTCTGCTCTACTCGGCGGGGTTCGAGGCCCGCTCGTTCAGACTGCGGCGGGTGACGGTCCCGGTGCTGCCTCCCGGGATGCGGCCGCTGCGCGTGCTCCAGGTCTCCGACATCCACATGGTGAGCGGGCAGCGCAAGAAGCAGCGCTGGCTGCGTTCGCTGGCCGGGCTGCGCCCCGACTTCGTCATCAACACCGGGGACAACCTCTCGGACCCCGAGGGCGTACCGGAGGTCATGGACGCCCTCGGCCCCCTGATGGAGTTCCCCGGCGCGTACGTCTTCGGCTCGAACGACTACTACGGGCCCACGCTCCGCAACCCCGCCCGCTACCTGTTCGAGAAAACACAGGGCCGGCACGGGCTGAACGGCAACGCGCCCGCCGTCAACGTCGTCCACAACCCGTGGGAGGAGCTGCGCGACGGCTTCGACGCGGCGGGCTGGCTGAACCTCACGAACGTCCGGGGCTCGCTGAAGATCGACGGCTTCGAGATCGAGCTGACCGGGCTCGACGACCCGCACGTCAAGCGCGACCGGTACGCGCGCGTGGCCGGCGGCCCGTCCGAGGCGGCCGACCTCTCCCTGGGCATCGTGCACGCGCCGTACCTGCGCGCGCTGGACGCCTTCACCGCGGACGGCTACCCGCTGATCCTGGCGGGCCACACGCACGGCGGGCAGCTGTGCATCCCCTTCTACGGCGCCCTGGTCACCAACTGCGACCTGGACACCGACCGGGTGAAGGGCCTGTCCACCTACACGGAGGCGGAGTCGGACCGGACGTCCTACCTGCACGTGTCGGCGGGCTGCGGGACGAGCAGGTACACCCCGGTACGTTTCGCGTGCCCACCGGAGGCGACGTTGTTGACGCTTACGGGGCGGGGGGCGGCGTAGGGAGGCGGGCTCCGCTCCGCGCAGGGGGACGGGAGGGGGCCCTCCCGCCCCCCCCACCCATCCGGTTCAATCCGCCTCGCCCCATTTGTCCACCCCTCCTAGCGTGAGGGGATGACCACCCCCATACCTGCGGACATCCCGGACATCCCCAGGATCCCCGGCATAGCCGCCAGCGCCGCCGCCTCCGCCGTCCCCGTCGTGCCCGCGTACGCGGTGGTCCCGCGCGTACGCCGCCCCCTGGTCGCCGCCTTCCGCCTCCTCGTCGCGGTGGCCGCGGCCGCGGGCGTGGCGCTCGATCTGCTCCTGGGCGACCCGCTGCGCGTCCTGAGCTACGCCACGGTCCTGAGCAGCGTCCTGGTGGCCGCGGTGTTCACCGTCTCGGCCTGGCGGGCATGGAAGGCCCGCCACCCGCTGCGACCGTCCGTCACCGCCTGCACCTTGCTGTACGCGGTCGGGACGGGCCTGCTCTACCACCTGATCCTGGCCGACGACGCGACCGCCTTCTCCATGACGGGCGACGCCACGGCGCTCACCGGCTGGCACGCGGCCACGAACCAGCTGCTGCACACGGTGATCCCGGTGGCGGTCGCGCTGGACTGGCTCCTGCTGACCCGCCCGGGGGCGCTGCGTCTGCACAGCGCGGCCGCCTGGATGATCCTCCCGGTCGCGTACCTGGCGTACACCGTCACCCGGGGCCTGCTCCTCCCCCCGGGCACGGCGGCCCGCTACCGCTACCCCTTCCTCGACGTGTCCGAGCACGGGTTCGTCGAGGTCCTGGGCAACGTCACGATCCTCGGCCTCGCCTGCTACGCCCTGGCCGTCCTCCTCGTCGCCCTGGACCACATCAGGCCCGGCCCACGCCGCCACCGCGCCCCGGAAAACCGGATTTCGTCTCCGGCCACCGGTGGGCTAAAGTAAACGACGTCGCCACGGCACACACCACGCAAGTGGCCCGCCACCAGCGACATCGGGGTGTAGCGCAGCTTGGCAGCGCGCTTCGTTCGGGACGAAGAGGTCGTGGGTTCAAATCCCGCCACCCCGACAGTGAAGTACCAGGTCAGGGGCCTGATCCGCTTAGCGGGTCGGGCCCCTGAGCGGTTTATAGGACCTCCTGGGAGAAATTCGGGAGGAAAATCTCGGATGTCGACACCTATTGACGCGTCTTCAGCTGCTCCTACAGAACGGCGTTCAGGTGTGTCGCGCGGCGGGGGACGCGGACGCCCGGGCATCGGACCCCTGGCTCACCCCTCGGGCGCGAGAGCCACTGCTAGCGGCTCCGCCCGCATCTTCCGTGTGATGCGCGAGAGCGCGCCTTCGATGCCAGGCGTGCCGACAGCAGTTTCTGGGAGGAAGCTTCGCTGCCAGTAGCTGCTCTCAATGCGGCAGAACCCTAGCTTCCATCAAGGCCGGCGCACAGCGCGGGCACGGCCAACTCGACGGCACGGTCTGCCTCCTCCCCGCTCCGAGCTGGACACCAGCAGCGACACCTCCGGCGCGAAGGTAGGGACGCCAGCGGCAAGCAAGGCTGAGACTGGCCCATGACACGTCACTTTGTCATTCGTCACGTCCCGTAGTCAGTTTCAAGTCGAACGGACTGAACTTGTAGTCCGCTGGCAAGTCCGACCAGGCTCCACCTGGGAATGTGACGAATGACTCCCCCTTGTTAGTGATATCCGTATGCCCTTCCTTTCCATCCGCCACCCAAAGGAGCCGCGCTTTCCACTCCACGTACTCGTGCGACTGACTCACAAGCAGCAACACTTCTGGCTCACCAGAGGACACCTTGTAAGGGAAATCGATCGACTTCTCCTCCGGGTCAGTCGACTTTCTGAGCGTGAAGTTCGGTTTTCGCTCGTCGAGATTCACATCAAATAGACGGGGAGGAACCCCTGCACCGCAGCCCATAGGGAATTCCATTGTGTGGCCAGTCAGCTCCTTTTTCGTTTGCACGAAAACCTCAAGACCCGTCAGAACGATGACCCGCTCCTCCTTCCCTGTCACCGTCACCTCGACCTCATCGCCGGTTGGGACCTGGGACCCGGTTGACTTCAGGACTTCATCGGCGATGGGATCTATGTCATTCGGATTCGGGTTGCTTCCGAGTTGGGAAATCTTATCGATCAGCACATCAGCCACCTGATGCACATCTCCTGATATTAGCCAAGTGTTGCACGTCGACCACCGTGATGCCTTAGCAGTCACGGCCGGAGGCTTGGGTCCATCATCATTGAAGATCCCCTGAATAAGCGACACGCCTCCCTGCTGCAACCATCCCCCCAGCGCACCTACTGCCACAGCCGAGACAGCCGCCACGAATCCCGGACTCCGCCACCATGCCCTAGCCGTGTTGTTTCCTCCCGCGCCAGATCCATCACCGTTTCCTCCGCTTCCCCTCTGGTCGACCATTCCCTGCTCCCCCCTCCAATTCCTGCCTACGCAACCACATCACGGGTGCAGCTCGCCTTTTCATTACCTCCACCAAATCTCAGCATATAGATCGACAAGATGTTGGCCACTCATTTCAGAAATTCGATCGACGACGATCGAATCTTCATTTTTGATCTCTTCGACGGATGAAGTATGCGACCGTCGACGATCCAGAGCGTGTCGACTCGGCAGCGAGGAGGGCGCGTCGCAGTGGGTGCGCAGGGAGAACGGATCGGACCTAGCAGGCGCCTGCGACCGCGATCATCTGAAGGTCGCGGCGCCCCGGGCTGGCTGGCTCCATGTCGAGACCGCCGGATGGCCACCTAAGTTACGGGGCCATCCGGCATCTGGGGGTTTACTGGCGAACTCTGAGACGATCCCGCAAGAGGTCATCGAGCACTGACACCGGTGACGAACCGCACATGGATAACCGCGAGTCCAGTGAGGCCTCCCACTCGACAGTGAGGTGAACCTTCAGCTGTTCGCGCATCTCCCGGGTGATGTGCGAGTAGCGCGCCTGTACCGAGCCGTCGATGTGGCCCATGCGCTCGTCTATTAGCTTCGGCGGGGTACGGAACCCCTCCATGCGCGTCTTGTGCGTGTGGCGCAGGCCGTGGGGGGTGAGCCCTTTCGCGACCGGCACCCAACAGGCGTCCGCTCGTGCTTGAGATCCTCTCCCCCGAACAGGTACGCCCGGCCAGGGGTCGGCGAGCAGCGGGACCGGCCGCGCATCTTGCGGGGCCTTCTTCGGGTACCAGCCGGAGGTAGCTGGCGTGAAGAGCCAAGTAGCGAACCCGTTCCGTCGCCAGTGCGCAGCCCGGTCTACGGCACCCCCGCCTCGGGTGAACCCGAGAGCTTTGACGGCCTCCCGTACTCGTGCCTTGGTGGCTTCAGCAACGAACTCCGGTCGGTTGAGGACGTTGGACACGGTGCCCGTGGAGACGCCGGCACGTCTCGCCACATCGACCACCTTCGCGCCGATCTCGCCCGTGCGAGAAACGCCCTGCCCACGGAACATGTAGGTGTTGGCGTGGCAGGCACACGGCTTGGGCTGAGTGCGCGCGACGTGACCCGTCCAGAGGCACGTGAGCCACTGTGGCGCGTCGATGGTGCGGTAACTGTCGTCCTCGGGAGGGCAACGTTCGCTCTCTCTCCCCCCCGAGTCGAGTTCATAGCGTTGCCATTCCACGCGTACTGCCGCTCGCCGGATGAACTCGGTCTCCAGCCCGACGATTTCGCCCCAGCGCATGCCTGTGCAGCCCTTGGTGACGACAGCAACGAATTCGTCGTCGCGCCCGGAGAAGAGAGACGCGCGCTCAGGGCACAGGAGGATTCCGAGCGGATCCGTGACGACCTTTTCGGGTCCGCGGTCGCGTGACCGGCTCGCGCGTTTTCCCCTGCCACGCCGCTTGGTAGCGGGGTTGGCGCTGATGAGTTCGTCGTCTACCTCGTCTTCGAGGACCAGGTGAAGGGTGCCGCGCCACGTCATCACGCTCGATATGGCGTAGAGAGCCTTCTCCTTCTTCTTCCACGCGTCGACGTCCGTGCGCTGGATCGAAGCAAGCGGGTGGTCCTCGAACTCCGGAATTAGGTTTTCTTCCAGGTGCCGACGGTAGTTCTGCATTGCGGACGCGGCGCGATCCTGCCCTGCGTACCACCCCGAGGCGTACTCGCCGAAGGCGATCTGACCGGCTTCCGGATCCTTCCACGTGCGGCCCCGCACCTTGGCTTCTTCGGCATCGGCGGCTTGCTTGGCTTCGCGCTTCGTGCGGAAGCGAATGCCGTTCTCGTCGAGTACCCTGCCGTACTTGCCCTTCGAGATTTTGAAGCGGCCACGCCAGTACGTGCCGCGATTCTCCGGAAACCCCATGTTTCCCCTGATCACGAGCGATGGGGGGAGCCGAAAACGACTCCCCCCATCGCGGCCTTTCGCCAGTTCGTCAGACGGCGTTGCGCATCCGTCGGGGGCGTCGCGCCCTCAGTTACGGCGCTGGCACATGATCCGCGGGCGCGTCGAAGTACTTTGACCTCGGCGCGCAGGGCAACCAACTCGTCGTAGCGCTCCGTCTTGTCCTCACCGCACCACTCCCGCACCGTGCGCAGGGCGGCTGCCTCCGCTTCCAGCTTGCGGTCGTCCCGACGCTGGTACGAGTAGTAAGCCGGGCGAGCCCGCTCCTCGTTCAGTGCTTGCTACTTGCGGTCCACCTCGGGCAGGATCTCCTCGGCCAGGAGCCGGGCGACCTGCCGTGCGATCCGCTCGGCAACCAGCCAGCCCGCCGTGCAAAAGCCGTTGCGGTCCTCGTGGACCATGGGATCACCCCGTAGGCCGGTGGGATCTGTGCCAACAAGTGGTGCCGTCTCGTCGAGCTGGCCCAACTCCAGGACCCCCGCGTCAGCCACCGCTCTACGCAGACGCAAGTGGCCCTTGGGCCGGACGAAACCGAGAATCGTCCGGGGCACCTCGACGCGCTACCCCGGACTTCCCTCGACGCCTCGGCCAGAGCCAGCTCCGCCGTGTCATCCGCTCTGAAGGACTCGACGTCATTCCACAAGGCCACCAGGCAGGTGGGGCTCACCCACTCCTGCAGGCCAGCCTCATATGTCTGATTTCCGCCGTCCCACCGGCAGGAACCTGAGAGAAGATCACGGTCAGCTGCTTCCAGGGGGATCTCACATGACCGACCAGCACAACCGCACCTGCGGGCGCCCAACCCGCTCCGGTAGCCCGTGCAAGATCCGGATATCGGGCTCGGACGTGGCGTGCGGCACGCATTCCATGGAGCAGGACAAAGCCGTGGCCGAGGCTCACCGACGCGGATGGAGTGAAGGCTACAAATCCGGCAGCGAGAGCAGCGCGAGCTCTTCCAACTCCCGGATCGAACGACTGGAACAGCGCGTCAAAGAGCTTGAGGAACAACTGGACGACGCGAAACGCGTGTACGAGATCGACGGCCATCAGGTTGTGGATGTCGGCGGATACGCCTACCGCTGGCGCGGGAGCACACCGCTTGAGGTCGGCGACCGGGTACTGCTGCCCGAGAACTACGTGAGTCGCATGAAGAACGGGCCCGGCTCCACCCTGGGTGTGGTGAGCAAGCTCGGCACCACCTATCGCGGGCCTCTGTCCGACATCGTCAGACGAGCGCCCGCGACGGGCGAATAAGGCGAAGTCTCCATCAATTGGGCCCAATACGAGCACTAGTCTTCGAGGAAGCGCACTCGGTGGGTCGCACTCTGTCCCAGGACGCTACGCCTCTGCGGCTCCCATGAGAGCAAGATCATTAACTGTCAAGGTTCTCCCCCAGCGTGGAGCGTGTCCTGGCGATCTCGGACTCGGCATGTTCGTGAGCATCGTGGGCCCGGTCTGCAGCCCTTTTCCCGATGGCCAGGAATCCGAAGAGCCCCGTGACGAGCCCAACCAGGACTGCGCTGACGCTCGCGACACGGGCAGCTGAGACCGCGTAACGAAGATTCAAACGGGCTGCGCCTCGCTGTCCCTGCACCCATCGTTTCCTCGCGGAGTCGGCAGCATTGGCCGCGCCCGCAGCGCAGACCTCGGTCAGAGCCGCGAAAACGAAGGCCGATGCCATGACGCCGCTCAAGGCCGAGCCCACGCCGACGAGAACTCCTCCGACACGGTCTCCCGTCGACGGCCGGTCTGTAAGAAGAGCCGCACCGATGCAGTAGCCGGACATCCCGAATAGCGAGACAGCGAGCCAGGTCCAGCCGAGCAACGCCACTCCTGGCCCCACCTCTCCCACTTCCTCCGATTGATCCCCACCAGGACGTTCCTTCTCGTTACGCTGGTGCCCCTGGGACGCCTGAGACTCGCGATCCCGCCCGTGGTCCGGTCTGGACGTCTGGTGGTTGTTGACGTCTCCATACACATTGCCCGCGATGAACACGCCGGGCCCGCGATTGTGCTGCCCGCTCCGGCTCTCAGAGTCAGTCGTGTCTGCCATGCCCCGCACCGTGGTTGATGGTCAGACCGCCTTCAACATTTCCGTTGATGAAGGTGCCCGTACCGTGATTGTGCTGGTTGGCCACGGAGATCTGACGATCCTGCCGGGCCAGAGACACCAGTTCCGCATACGCGACCGGTTCCGACTCCGCGAGTCGTACGAGCACGGGAGCCCACGTGATCGCGGCGGCCCGTACGACGGCCTCACGGTGGCCCGCCGGGGCCTGGACCACAGCGGTCCGATCTCGGTCCAGACGCTCAAGCTGAGCCGCTGCCTCGTCCTCTTGACCGCTGCGTCGGATCAGACGGCCAATGACCTCACGGACCCTCTGGTACCCGTCCTGGGTCGCCTGGGTGAGGAAGGCCGCGGCCATGGTGGTCGCCGCGAACGTCACTTCGTCCACTTCGGGTCCCCCCAACTGGTCGCAGCACTGTACCCACGCGTGCCGCAGGTGGTAGCCGGAACGGTTCATCCCGCATCTCAGACCGGCTCAAGGGGTGCTCGGACTCAACTCAGCAATCCGCCAATGGCGTTGGCGAGCGCTTCGCCTCCTTGCTGGACTGCAGTGTCCACAACCAGCGCGGGCAACGCCTGTGCGATCCCGCGCAGTGTGCCGACCTGAGGCGCATCGGGGGTCGCGAGTGAGGTGTCGACGGAGTCCGCCATCGCGCGCAGGACGGTGACGTTCTGCAAGTCCACCGCGTTGCGGTCGACGTCCGCGCGGAAGGCGGCGAGGAGGCCGCGCACAGCGTCGACGTCGACAGTGCCTTGTACCGAGGCGGACTGATGGATATGGGAGTTGTTCTGTCCCACCACGTTCTGTAACGGTGCGTTGTTGGCACCGCCGATGCTGATGCCCGAGCCATGGTCCGGAACGGGTTCGGGGCGACGCCGTCCTACAACCACTACTTGCCTCCCTGATTCTTGTTGTCCTGGCCGACACCACTGATGCCGCTGCCGGCGACATTCTGGATGGGGGCGTTGTTGTCCCCGTAGACGAGGATGTTGTTGGTCACGGTGGCGACCTGCCGTTCGTACACAGCCAGGTCGATCCCCTGCTCGTCGAGGTACTCGGCGACGGTCCGGAAGACACAGGACTGAATCAGAACAACGTGCCTCTTGGCGTCGTCGCTCTGGTGCATGTCGGTGACTTCCTGGGTGGAGTACCGGTCGCGCAGGCTCACCGGGTCTTCTTCCTCTGCGCGGCCTTCGGCCTTCTCGCCAAGGCGGGCGACCAGTCGCCACACGGCCAGAGGGCCCATGACCGTGTCCAGGAGTGACTGCGCGGCAAGCCACTTGAGCAGATGCGCTCCACGTGTCCGGGCCGGTTTGGCAGTCACCCGTAGCTCGTTGTAGAGCGGTGTCATCACGTGTGGCCGGATCGTCAGCCGCAGCTCGCCGGCCTCCAATGCGGCATGTACGAACACGCTCACCACGATCTGTCCGTCCCAGCTGATGCACTGGGCCCGCAGATACAGCCGGTCCGGCACACCGGAAGGGGACCTGCGTCCCAGACCGCTCAGGTCGGACAGCTCCACCTTCGTCGCACGGGTGCGCTGCAGCCATCGAGCCGCCGGCAGGCCGAGTATGCGTTCCATCGAGAACCCGGGAAGCGGATCAGTGATCTCCCTGGCGCCGCGGCCCAGTTCGTTGAGGGCGGTGCCCACGCGTCGGAGAAGTTCCGCTTCTCCGAACGGTTTGACCGAGTCCTCGGCGTCTTTGGCCTTTAGGGGGATGCTGATGCGAGCAGGCCCCCAGACATCGCGTCCGGCGCCGACAAACTGCTCCGAGGCATCGTAGGGCAACGCCAACTGCGACTGGTCCTTGCTGATGTGCGACATCCTGCGTCCGGTCTTGGCCGCAACCCACGGCAAGCCATCGGACGACACGCCTTCTCGCGCCAGGGCACCCAGCGCAGCCCTTGCCACAAGCCGGTCGGCCGCATACGCCAGTGCGACGACCGCCGCCAGCCCGAAGGGGAACAAGGCCAGTTCGAGTCGCAGCTGGAACACGTCGGCGCCTACGGGTCCGTATGGCAGGAGTACGAGCAGCCAAGGGGTTAGCAGCACGGCATACGCCAGGCGGCGCGAAGGCGCCCACCCTGTCCGGCCGGCCCTGCGGAGTGCACGGAAAGCAGCCCACCGTAGGAACAGAGCGACGACGACGGCAGCAGCCCAGATCGCGAATGCCCACGGCACCGTATAGGCGACCAGCCCACACAAAACCAGGATGCATGCGCGCCGCGCCCACCGGCGGCGGCGCGCACGAAGGCTGTGCGCCGTCACCGGAACAAGGTCGAAGCCGTAGGACGGCACAGGCAACGGCGGACCGTGCAGCACGTGGTCGACAACCCACTGCGCAGTCGGTTCGCCCAGGGGCGGACAGTCGTCGCTGCCCTCCAGATAGATCGGCCGCCTGGTACTGCGCCGAGGCTTCTTGGCCTTACCCGCTTTGCCTCGAATTCTGCGCCACCACGCCTTCACGGCCTTCACCCGGTCAGGACGCGCATAGACGGCCTGGCACAACAGCTGCGTCACTTCGGACGATGTGGGGTCCACCTCCGCGGTGCGATTGACCCCCGAAGCGACAGGGTTCACCTGAACCGGGACGGCAGGCCACTCGGCCTCCTCCGCCCGCGCCCTCCCCCGAGCACGCACGCCCCAACCCACCGCCATCCCGCTCCCCCGTTCATCGACAGGCGGGCATCTTCACGGTGGACGGCAAGAACCGCCAGAGCACAAACGCGACAATGAGCGCAATCTTTCCGGATAGCTGAGGATTGGCCGAAATTGCCTCCGATTTACCTGGCATCCAGGCCGGGCCCTGGTGCCGCTGCAGGTAGCCACAGGCGCGAGGTTGGGCACCGAAGACATATCCCATGCTGCCGGGACGTAGCATCCCGACGGTGTCCATCATGTCGTGGCCCTCGCGTGGTCGACCGAGTGCAGGAGCAGCAGGTCGATGGCGGGCACGTACGTGCGGCGCCGTGCGGTCCGGCCCTGCCGACCGCAGAGTTGTTGCGACCGCGTACGGCAGGCGCAACTCAGTGGACGCTCCGCGCAGGCACTGCGTCCGAGACACCTCGACGACGCCGTTCCATCACCAGCAAAGCGGCCTGGTGCGAGCCGATCTCGCCTGCGCCGCCTGCCACACGCCGCCCGCCTCCGTCGCATTCAACAATCTGACGCAGCCCGGCCGACTCCCCCTGCCTCGTCTGATCAATCTGGAGCCACCACAGTCGGATGAGCCTTCCGAAGTTCTGCGGCTGAGAAATTATCGACGATGGGGACTTCGGCAATCGACCGCTACCGGTACCTCTGTTGCATTGCGGGCGTACGGAGAGCAGCGATACGGGTGCATCGAGTGACCCTCGCGGGTCCACTGTGCAATGAGGGATGCCGAATGTAAACATTCTTCACACGATTAGGTGACCCGACAGGGGTTTCGCGCTGAGGTGATTTCGACGGGAATCCGGTCTGGTCCGAGCTTCCGCCTGTGGGAGTCCATGATCGCCATGGGAAGGTTGTGCGACCCAGACGGCAACGACACGTGGCGGCTGATCATTCTCGACTGCATCACTCCCTGTTTTCGTTCTCTCTCCACAAGAATCTCTCGCGATTTTCAGGTCGAGCGAGAAGATCTTCAATCAGCCATGGTGACAACCGCATTGGAGGTATGGGAAGGCACTGTCATGGACACCTCACCACGCCACATCAGGGACCGAATGGTCAAGGCTACCTTCGATCTGGCCTTCCAGCTTGGGAATACCACCTGCTCTGACTTCTCGGTGGATGACGTCGGGGTATTGATCCAGCCGGATTGGAATGCCCAGGACTCCGCGCTCAGGGCATCGTCAATCGATGTCAACACTGTCCGTGACGCCGACGTCGCGGAGCAACTCAGAGGTGAGCGAATCGGAGCTCTGCTTCATGTGCAGGGCCACTCCGAAGTCCTTCGCGGTCTCCACGAAGGACTTCGCGACGGTAGCCGTTCGGGGTCAGCCAGCCGGTCAGTGCGCTCTTCGGAGTTCTCACGATCCCGGATCTCGAACCCGAACCTCTACTACTGCATATCTGATCTCTACCCTTCGTTCATCGGGCTCTGAGAGGCCGCGTACGTGATGGGTATCGCCGACTCTGCTGCGCATCGGCTCATCAGGGCAGGGCAGTTTCCTTTCCCTGCGGCGAGGGCGGGACGGGGCTACAGGATTTCAGTCAGGGCCCTCATACACCGCAAAAACATTTCAGACACCATCGTCCATGTAGACGATGTTGAGAACGGTGCCCTCCACGCGAGCGGCGGGCTATGAGCCATGCTGTCGTCTGCTGAATGCAGTTTTGCTCTTCCGCGAGAAGTTCCGGGGCAAGGTCAAACTCTGGCAGGGCGTTCGGGGTGACCATGAGTCTGCCCTAAGTTGTTAGGTGGCTCTGAAGATGCGCAGACTGGTGGTCAGCAGGCGCCACTACGCTCGCCGGTCATGGACTGGCTGGAGCGTGCCGCGAGACTGAGGCAGTGGACCAGGAGCGGGACCCGTGCTCCGCACAAGCCGTTGCTGTTGCTGTACGCCCTCGGCCGGTTCCAGCAGGATGCCGCCGGCGAACTGCGGTACAGCGCGGTGGAGGAGGATCTGCAGCGGCTGCTGACCGAGTACGGTCCGCCGAACAGGACCACTCCGGCCTACCCGTTCCACCACCTGGTGAGCGACGGCGTGTGGGAGGTACGCACCGATCGCGGACCGGGCAGCCCCGGCACCGGGGTGCGGGAGTTGCGGACCGCGGGGGCCGCGGGGCGACTGGCGCCGGAGCTGCGGGCGGCGCTGCGACGTGAACCGGCACTGCTCGGCCGGATGGCACGGGTCCTGCTCGACCTGCACTTTCCCCCTTCGCTCCACGCCGACCTGTGCGATTCCGTCGGCCTGGAGCTGGAGTCGGCGGAGGCCGGAACCGGACAGTTCTCGGCGGCCGCGCGGAAGCGGCGGGATCCGCTGATGCGGGAGCGGGTTCTGACGGCCTACGAGTACCGGTGCGCCTTCTGCGGCTACGACGGCAGGATCGGCGCGGTGCCGGTCGGGCTGGAGGCCGCGCACGTGCGCTGGTGGGCCTTCGACGGCCCGGACGACGTCGAGAACGGGCTGTGTCTGTGCTCGCTGCACCACAAGCTCTTCGACATGGGCGTCCTCGGTGTCGGTGACGGCCACCGCGTTCTGGTCTCCCAGCGTTTCGTCGGCCACAGCCCAGCCGCCCGCGAACACGTCATCGCGCTCGCCGACCGGCCACTCATCGGGCCTCAACCGGGCGCCCCGCCCGTCGCGGCGATCCACCGCTCCTGGCACATCAGTCAGGTTTTCCACGGCAGCCCCCGCCCCTCCGCAGCCGCCTGATCACTGGTGGGCCTGTCACTGACGGGCTCATCACTGACGATGAGCCTGCGGCAGTACTTGGCAGAGCCATACAGTGCTGGCATGTTCGAGACGATCCGTTGGCGCTGTCACGCGCGCGTGGCCGACCGCCGTGGTGCCGAGCGAGTGGTCGAGCGCATCGGGGATCTGATGCCGCACACCACCGCGGCGTGAGGTTGTTGTCGCCCGCCTGCTCGGCGGCAGTGGGTGTCGGGAGTCTGGCCCTCGCCGCGGTGGGGAGCTGGAGTGGCCTCCTGCTGGTCGTGCGGGGGCAGGTCGTTCCCGGGTGGGGCGTGAGTGCGGCGCTCCTCGTCATGGCGCTCGTTCTTCGGCGGGCGCTCGCCCGGGCGGATCAGCCGGCGCCGGTGACTGCCGCGCGCCTCCCGCGGAAGCGAACCGGGCGAGCCGTGTGGGTACCGCTGGGGACTCGGCTGCTGATCGTCACGGCGGTGTTCGGTATCGCAGGTGGAGCGGTGGGCGATCTCGTCATGGGCGCGGAGTACCACGTGCTGCGTCCCACGGGGCCGGGAAACTGCACGGCAGTGGTGCGCGAGGCATCCTTCCTCATGAGCGGCGGCGGCGAGGCGTACGCCGTGGGGCGCACCGGTCTGGCCCTTGGTGTGGCGGGCTCCTGGACCGTCGACGATGGTTATCGGCCTGTCGACTCAGGCACGTACGCGTTGGAGTGGGGGCGGGACGGTGGTCTTCTGCGGATCAGCGGCACGAGCACCGACCCCGTCGTCAGCGGGGGTTCGGCCGACATCGACTGCGGATGGTGAGCCGCCACCGGCGACCGCTCACGACGACGGCAGTCCGGCCTTGGCCGCCGCAGCAGGTGTCGGCAGGATGCGCAGTCATGTAGGCGAGAGCTGTCGGCGATGAGGTGTGGAGCCGCGCCGGAAAACTGTCATCGGTGTTCACCGTGCACCGTGGCGAGCAGCGGGAGTCGTACGACGCCCGGAGGAGAGGCCGCGGCCCGGGACGCCGGCCGCCGTTCACGGTGGGCCCATGGAGATGCGCGGGACTCCTTTCGATGTAGCCCGCTCGGGGGCGTACGGGGGCCGAGCTCTTCGTCGAACTGCTCTTCCTCGTCGGGATGTTGCGCATACCGGTGCTCGTCTTTCAGAGAGGTACGTGGGTCCCGTTCGCCGGCTCCGGCGTCTGTCTGTTCCGGGAACTCGGCCGCGCCAACAGCGCGCTCGGTGAGCTCTCCGTTCTCCGGAACGAGCAGCGGCAGGAGCCGGCCCGGGACCACACCCTCCACCGACGCGGCCGGGTGTCACTCTCTCCCCCCCCCCGGTCAGATCGGGACCGCCACCCCCGTGAACGTCGTCTCCGGGGTCTGGGGGGTCGTGAAGCGGGCGTTGACCAGGTACAGGCGGTTGGCGAAGCGGGCCGCCGTGGTGGGGACGTCGAAGCGGGGGTCCGTGATCGTGCCGGTCAGGGTGGCGTGGGTCGAGGACCGGTTCAGGTGGAACACGCTGATCACGTTCAGGCGGTTCTGGACCACGTACAGGGTGCGGCCGATGCGGTAGAGGCCGTCCCCGTTCACGACGTCCGTCGCGCCGGTCAGGGTGATGCGGGTGGCGTGGCCCGTCCGGATGTTCACCTTGTACAGCTCCCCCGGGGTGCTCTTGACCACGATCAGGGCGCGGTCGTCGGGGGTGCCCACGACGCCGTTGGCGTTGTTGACGTCGGGGAGCTGGACCCAGTCCCCGGTGAGCGGCAGGGTGCGTACCGCTCCGGAGCGGCCCCTCGGGACTCCGTACAGCGCCGCCGCGCGGGAGTCCGTGAACCATGCACGATCACCCAGCAGCGTCACGTCGTTGATGAAGTGGCCGGTGGCTTCCGTCAGTTGGTGTGTTGCCACGACATCTCCCGTGCGGGAGTCGTGTGTACGGGCCACCCCTGTATTGCCCGCCACGTACAGCAGGCCGTCGTGGTCGAGTTTCAGGCCCACCGCCACCAGGCCGGCGGCCCCCGCGAAGAGGATCCCGCCCTCGCCCGTCCGCAGGTCGGTACGGTAGATCGCGCCGTTCGCGCGCGAGCCCATGTACGCGTACGGCTTTCTGCCGATGGCTATGCCCTCGGGGAGGAAGCCGTCGGGAAGCGGGAACTGCGTCGGCCAGGTGGCGGGGGAGTTCGCCGCCGCCGCGTTCGCCGTTCCTGTCGCCGTCGCCGTCCCCGCCGCCACCGTGAACGCGGCGAGCGCCGCGCCGCCCAGCAGCGTGCGGCGGGAGGGGTGTTCGCGGGTCGTGCGGATCGAGTGGGTCATCGTTCCTGGCCTCCTTGGAGGGTCTGAGAACTTCAACTCCGTACGTGCCGTGCGTTCATCCTGGCTCAACCTCGCCCCGCCCATCCCGCCCGTGCCCCGCATCGACAGAGGATCGACAGCTTGACGGTCCCCCTGCGGGTACACCACTGCGGGTACACGACGCCTCAGCCGTTCCAGCTCTCGTCGTACGGGTCACGGGGGGCCTTGATCGGTTTGGCGTCGGTGACGTCCAGGAACGGGATGACTCCTTCGTTCACCGGGTCCTTCGTCCGCTTCGTGGTGTACGTGCCCGTGACCTCCAGCCACGTGTCCGGGCGCAGGACCGTGGGCGTGTGACCGGTGAGGCCGATCTTCACCGGCTGGGCGTCCGCGGCACAGCAACTGAGTGCCATGCGCACCAGGTAGGGCGTGCCGTCGCTGCCCATCGCCAGGAAGCCCGCCGTCCTGATACGGCGGTTGCCGAGCGAGCGGCCGTGGCCGTACGCGGCCCGGCCCGCGTAGTCGACGAGGCTCAGGCGGACGGTGTCCCCCGCGGGCAGGTCGGCGAACCCCCATGGCTGTTTCTGCAGCGCCGTCCCCGTGCGCATCGCGCTGTACGAGCCGAGCGCCGGCGGGGCCACCAGGACGAGCGCCAGGAGGGGGAGGGTCATCAGCCAGGCGATGCCGGGTTCCCGGTGAGCGTGAACGTGATCATGAGGGTGAGCATGAGAGTGGGGGTCGGAGTGGGGGTCGGAGTCTGCGTGGGCGTCCGTCCGGGTTCGGCGTTCGCGGCGGTCGTACCAGACCGTCGCGATCGCCGTCGCTATCAGGACCACCCCCGCCGCCAGCAGCAACGGCCTCAACCCGGCCTTGACGTACCGCAGATAGAGGTCGGTGAGGCCCGCGTGCAGGATCGCTCCGCCGGTGAGGAAGAGCACCGCCGCCTGCGCCTGGCGGTTCACAGGAGCACCGCCCCGACCAGGGACGACACCAGGACGGCCAGCGTGAACGTGGCGGGCGCGAAACGCAGCGCGAAACCGCGGCCGAACGTCGCCGTCTGCATCGCGAAGAGTTTCAGGTCGATCATCGGGCCGACGACCAGGAAGGCCAGCCGGGCCGTCAGGGAGAACTGGGTGAGGGACGCGGCCACGAAGGCGTCCGCCTCGGAACAGATGGACAGGAGCACGGCCAGGACCGCCAGGGCGAGGATCGACACCAGCATGTTGTCGGCGGCGTAACCGAGCCAGTCCGCCGGGACCACCGCCTTGAGCGTCGCCGCGGCCATCGCGCCGACGACCAGGAACCCTCCCGCGTGCATCACGTCGTGCCGTACCGACCCCCAGAACGCCGCCCCTTTGCCCTGGCCCTCCCAGGAGGGGCGCTCCGGCGGGCGCAGCCAGTCCGCACGGCCCAGCCGGTGCCAGAGCCAGCCCATCGCGCAGGCCACCAGCAGGCTCGCCACGAAACGGGCCAGGACCATCCGGGGCTCGCCCGGGAACGCGACCGCGGTCGCCGTCAGCACGATCGGGTTGATCGCGGGCGCCGACAGCAGGAACGCCAGCGCCGCCGCGGGCGTGACACCCCGGCGCACCAGCGCCCCGGCCACCGGCACGGACGCGCACTCGCAGCCCGGCAGCACCGCCCCGGCCATGCCCGCGACCGGTACCGCGAGGGCGGGCCGCTTCGGCAGCGCGCGGGCGAAGAACGACGGCGGGACGAACACCGCGATGACCGCCGACAGCATCACGCCGAGCACCAGGAAGGGCAGCGCCTGCACGATCACCGCGACGAACACGGTCATCCAGCTCTGCGTCACCGGCGCGGACAGCGCCCCGCGGAGGGGGTCCTGGAGCACCACACCCGCGAGCAGCAGCATGGTCAGGACGAGGGGGGAGTTGAACTGCCAGCCCTTCGGCCCACCGGGGACGTCTGTCGTGCCGTCCGTCCTGCCGTCTGTCCTGCCGTCCGCCGCGCCGTCCGTCTCGCGGTCCTCAACCCCGGGCGGAGTCGTGTCGGTTGTGGTCACGGGAGAGGTACCTCCGGTTGGGAGGGGCTGTGTCGGTGGATCGCCCTCCACCTTCAGTACGCCCGTTCCGGCACAGCTTCTCATCCGGGTCCGCCGGGGTTTCCCGGGACCGGTCGCCTTGCGGCAGGCCACCGTGCAACCACCCGTACCCGTGAGGCAGTCTGTGCTGTTGTGGGGAGCCTTCCGAATCAGAGCGGATCGAACGATCGCGGGCCGGACGATCGCGCCGCGCACATGGTGGTGTGCGGGGACGACGCTCTCGCGCACCGCCTCGCGGCCGAGTTGCGGGGCGTCTACGGGGAGCGGGTGACGCTGGTCGTGCCGTCCGCCGAGCGGACCGCGCGGCCCCCGGTCGTGGGACGGGCCCGCGCCTCGACCCTGCTCGACCGCGTGTCGGCCGCCATGACCCGGGCGGCGGCGGGCAACGGCGTCACCGGCGACAGCGGATCCGCCGGTCGTGGTGCCGGGGCCTCCGAAAGGCCGCGTGCGGAAACGGTGTTGGAGGCCGCCGTACTGACCGAGGCCGTGCTCGCCGAGGCCGGGGTCGAGCACGCCCACGCGCTGGCCCTCGTCCATGACGACGACGAGACCAACATCCGCGCGGCCCTCATGGCACGTCGGCTCAACCCGCGCCTCCGCCTGGTCATACGGCTCTACAACCGCCGCCTCGGCCAGCACATCGAAGCCCTGCTGGACCAGGCGTCCGCCCTCGCCATGGCGGGGATCGGGGAGTCCACGGGCTCGCCCGCGCCCGGTCTCCTCGACGCCTCCACGACCGTACTCTCCGACGCGGACACCGCCGCGCCCGCGCTGGCCGCCACCGCCGTGGCCGGGACCAGCAAGGTCGTACAGACCGACGGGCTGATGCTGCGGGCCGTGGAACGGCAGCCGCCGGGTCCGGGGGAGGTCGCCGACCCCGGGCTGTGCACCCTGGCCCTGCTCTCGGCCACCACCAACGACCCGGCGGGCGCGGACGGTTCGGAGAGCAGCGGGGAGCACGGGCCGCGGCTGCTGCCCGACGAGGCGTCCGTGGCCGCCGCGACCGGCCGCGGCACGATCGTCCTGGAGACCGTGTCGTACTCCGCTCCCCCGCTGCCCGCCCGACGCGGTGTCCTGCCGGGCGGGATGTCCATCGGGCTGCCCCTCGGCAGACTGTTCTCCCGGCGGCTGCGCTGGTCCTTCGCCGCTCTGGTGGCCTGTGTGGTCGCCCTCGTCGTCGCGTCCATGCTCGTCACGGGCGCCCATCCACTGCACGCCACCTACCTCACCCTCCTCGACCTCTTCGCGATCAACGATCCCGCGCTGGACGACCCCCTCGGCCGCCAGATCCTCCAACTCCTCTCCGGGCTGGTCGGGTTGCTGCTGCTCCCCGTACTCCTCGCGGCCGTCCTGGAAGGCCTCGGTACGTTCCGCAGCGGGACGGCGCTGCGCAAGCCGCCCCGGGGGCTCTCCGGTCACGTCGTCCTCCTCGGAGTCGGCAAGATCGGTACGCGCGTCCTCGCCCGGCTCCGTGAACTCCACATCCCCGTGGTGTGCGTCGAGGCCGACCCCGAGGCGCGCGGGCTCGCGCTGGCACGGCGGCTGCGCGTGCCCGTCGTACTCGGTGACGTCACCCAGGAAGGCGTCCTGGAAGCCGCCAAGATCCACCGGGCACACGCCCTGCTCGCCCTGACCAGCGCAGACACCACCAACCTCGAAGCGGCCCTGTACGCCCGGTCGGTACGCCCCGACCTGCGCGTCGTCCTGCGCCTGTACGACGACGACTTCGCCACCGCCGTCTACCGCACCCTGCGCGCCACCCACCCGAACGCCCTCACCCGCAGCCGCAGCGTCTCCCATCTGGCCGCGCCCGCCTTCGCCGGAGCGATGATGGGCCGCCAGATCCTGGGAGCGATCCCCGTGGAACGCCGGGTGCTGCTCTTCGCGGCCCTGGACGTCGCGGGGCATCCGCATCTGGAGGGCCGGACCGTCGCCGAGGCGTTCCGTGCGGGGGCGTGGCGGGTTCTCGCCCTGGACACGACGGTCCTGGACACGACGGTCCTGAACACCGTGGCGGCAGCGGGCGGTCGCCGCCCCCGTCCGCCGGCCGATCCCGCCCCGCCCGCGCCGAACAGCCCCGCGTCCCCGGCCCCGGCCCCGCCTCCGTCGGCTCCGGACCGCGACCGCAACGCCCCGTCCCCCGACCGCCCCTCGGGCCTGGTCTGGGACCTGCCCCCGAACTACGTGCTCGGCTCCGGGGACCGCGTCGTCATCGCCGCCACCCGCCGGGGCCTCGCGGAACTGCTGGGACGCGGCACCCGGGAACGTACGGCCGGCGGTGCCCCGGCCCCGTAAGGAGCGCGGGAACTGCGCGACCAACTCCCACCGACCCGCGGCTTTGAACTGCGGTGACGCACGGTTCAGCCACATCAACACCCCCTCCGGCCGGAGAGTTGTCCACAGGCTGAGGGGCCCGTCAGCGCGATGTCGTCCTGTGCGTGCAATATGGGGCCATGACTGAGAGCAACGGGGCCATCCCGCACGAGGGAACCATGCCCGAATGGGAGAAGCGCTTCCGGGCGCCGCGGGTGTCCTTGCCGGACTGGGCGGAGGACGCCCCGCACCGGTCCCTGTTCGTGTCCAACGCGACAGGGACGTACGAGTTGTACGCGTGGGACCGTGGGACGGGCGCCCAGCGCCAGGTCACGGACCGGCCCAACGGGACGACGGACGGCGTGCTGTCGCCCGACGGCGAGTGGATCTGGTGGTTCGACGACAAGGACGGCGACGAGTTCGGCATCTGGCGCCGACAGCCCTTCACCGCCAGGGCGGGCGATGAGGGCGGGTCCGGCGCCCCGGGCGGCACCGACGCACCCGCCGCCCCCGGCCTCGACCCCTCCTACCCCGCCGGGCTGGCGCTCGGTCGGGACGGGCGGACGGCGATCGTCGGCAGGTCGACCGACGAGGACGGCTCGACGATCTACGTCAGCCGCACCGGCGAGGACCCCGTCGAGGTCTACCGCCACCGGGAGTCGGCGGGAGTGGGCGACCTCTCGCACGACGGCACACTCATCGCGGTCGAGCACACCGAGCACGGTGACGCGATGCACTCCGCGCTGCGGGTGCTGCGGATGGACGGTTCGGCGGTCTCCGAGCTGGACGACACCAAGGACGGCACGGCCGAGCTGGGCCTTGAGGTACTGGGCTTCGCCCCGGTGGCCGGGGACACCCGGCTGCTCGTCGGACACCAGCGGCGCGGGCGCTGGGAGCCGATGGTGTGGGACGTGGTGTCCGGCGAGGAGACGGACCTGGAGCTGACCTCTCAGCTGGACGGCGACCTGAGCGCCGAGTGGTATCCGGACGGCTCCGCCCTGCTCGTCGTCAACAGCTTCGAGGCGCGCAGCGAGCTGTGGCGGTTCGACCTGGCGACCCGCGAGCTGGAGCGGGTGCCGACGCCCAAGGGCTCGGTGTCGGGCGCGACCGCCCGCCCCGACGGCAGCGTGGAGTACCTCTGGTCGTCCTCCGCCGAGGCGCCGGTGGTCCGTTCGACGTCCGGCGAGGTCGTCCTCGATCCGCCCGGTATGAAGGCGCCGCGGTCGGTGCCCGTCGAGGACGTGTGGGTGACGGGTCCGGGCGGCCGGATCCACGCCCTCGTGCAGCGGCCGGCCGGAGCGAGCGGCCCCCTCCCGACCGTGTTCGACATCCACGGCGGCCCGACCTGGCACGACAGCGACTCGTTCGCGGCGGGCCCGGCGGCCTGGGTGGACCACGGGTACATGGTGATCCGGGTCAACTACCGCGGTTCCACGGGATACGGGCGCGAGTGGACGGACGCCCTCAAGCACCGGGTCGGCCTGATCGAGCTGGAGGACATCGAGGCCGTCCGGGAATGGGCTGTCTCCTCCGGGTCCGCCGACCCCGACCGGCTGATCCTGACCGGCGGTTCATGGGGCGGCTACCTCACCCTCCTCGGTCTGGGTACGCAGCCCGAGGCATGGGCGCTGGGTATCGCCGCGGTGCCGGTCGCGGACTATGTGACGGCCTACCACGACGAGATGGAGGCGCTGAAGGCGATGGACCGCACGCTGCTCGGCGGCACCCCGGAGGAGGTTCCCGAGCGTTTCGAGGCGTCGTCCCCGCTGACGTACGTCGACGCGGTGAAGGCACCGGTCTACATCTCCGCCGGGGTCAACGACCCGCGCTGCCCGATCCGCCAGGTCGAGAACTATGTGACCCGCCTGGCCTCGCGGGACGCGGACCACGAGGTGTACCGCTATGACGCGGGGCACGGTTCGCTGGTCGTGGACGAGCGGATCAAGCAGGTCCGGCTGGAGCTGGACTTCGCGGAGCGGCACCTGGGCGGCTGATCGCGCCGGGGCCCTCGCGGGGCGGGGCGGGCCGGGGCCGGGGCACCCCACTCGGCCCGCTCCCCGCGAGGGCCCGTACCTTTGGGGTTGTGTACCGGTTCCTGCTGACGCCCCGCTGGTGGGGGATCAACGTCTTCGTGCTGTTGGCCATCCCCTTCTGCATGTTCATGGGGTCATGGCAGTTGAGTCGGTTCGAGGACCGCGTCCAGGACCATCGCGACGCCGGTGAGCAGGCCTCGGCGGCCAGGACGCAGGCTCCCCGGCCGCTCGGCCGGCTGCTGCCCGTGGACAAGAAGACGTCGGGCAAGCAGGCCACCGCGACGGGCCGGTACGGGAAGCAGTTGCTGGTCCCCGGCCGGGAGCTGGACGACAAGCGGGGCTTCTACGTCCTGACGATGCTGCGCACCGACGACGGCAGGGCCCTGCCGGTGGTCCGGGGCTGGCTCGCCGGCGACGCCGACACCGCGAAGGCTCCGGCGGTCCCGGCCGGCGAGGTCACCGTGACCGGTGCGCTCCAGGCGTCGGAGACGCCCGGGTCGAACGGCGTGCCCGCGGCCGGCGGGCTCCCCGCCGGACAGACCGGCGCGATCAGCTCGGCGTCGCTGGTGAACCTCGTGCCGTACAAGATGTACGACGCGTGGATCACGCTCGCCGAGGCCGACTCGGGGATGAAGGCCGTGCCCGCCGCCGCGCCTTCGGACACGGGGCTGGATCTGAAGGCCTTCCAGAACCTGGGTTACACCGGTGAGTGGTTCGTCTTCGCGGGGTTCGTGGTCTTCATGTGGTTCCGGCTGATGCGGCGCGAGGTGGAGTTCGCGCAGGACGCGGAGCTGGGTCTCGTGGAGGAGGCTCCGGTGGAGACCGACGCCGCGAAGGTGTCGTCCGCGTCGTCCACCACTGCCTGACACTGTCTGACACGGCACCCGGCCCGTACCCGGGCCTACCCGATGCACGGGCCCGAGCCGCAGCCCGGGCCCGGCGCGGTCAGGAACCGGCCAGCACGCCGGTCCGGTAGACCGTCCCCGCACACGCGTTGGACACGGTCGTCGCGGCCGCCGGTGCGCCGCCCGCGGCCGTGTAGGACACGCTGACGCTTCCGTCGACGGTTCCGTCGGCCCTCATGAGCTGGGGTTCCTCGCCGGTCGCGCCTTCCGAGACCGTACCGCCGCTGGCCCCGGTGGGGTCCTCCGTGGGCGTCGGGTCGGGCGAGGGTTCCCCGCCGCCGGTGCCGCCGTTGCCGCCACTGGTCGGGCAGGTCGACGAGGGCACCCAGGCGAACTTCACGTTGTACGTCCCGCCCGGCGGCAGTACCAGGGAGGAGACGTAGGTGGACGGGTCGGGCAGTCCGCCGGCGGGGTCGCCCGCCGTGTGCAGGAGCGTAGAGAGTTGCGAGGGATCCGCGGCGCCCAGCGCGGTCGGCGCCACCGAGCCGTCGCCGACGACCGTACAGCTGGCGGTAGAGACGTTGGTGACCGTGAAGGTGCCGTAGACCGCGCCGGTGGCATCGGGTGCGCCGCCCCCGGCAGCGGCGATGAGCTGCGTCGGCGTACAGGTCGGCGCGACCGCGGTGGAGTTCGTGGGCGAGGTGCCCGCGGTGCCGCCACCCTTGCCCTTGCCGGGCTTGTCCTTCTTGTCGCCCTTGCTGGAATCCTTGGACGAGCCCGAGGAATCGCCGGAGCCGCTTCCCGAGGAGGCTTCCTTGCCTTCGTTCGCGCCGCCCTGGGTCGCGGAGGTGGCGCCCGCCATGGACGGGTCGGCGTTGGAGCCCGTGGAGTTCGAGACGTGCACGAGGGCCGGGACCGCGGTGCCGATGAAGAGCGCGGCGGCGGCCATGCCGACGAGGGCCTGGCGCTTGCGTGCCCGCCTGGCCGGTACCGCGCGCCGCAGATGGTCCAGCGTGCCGTCGGTCGGCTCGATCTCCTCGACGGCCTGGTGCAGCAGTCGCCGCAGGGCCAGTTCGTCGGAGCCGAACACGTCGGTTCCAGACCCGTCGGCGGCGAGACCGGTACCCGGGGCCGTGGGGGTGCCGGGACCGTCAGCTCCGGACCCGCCCGCACCTCCGGCCGCCGAGCCGACGGACTCCGTACCCGTGGAATCCGTACGCGCGGACTCCGCACCCGCGGACTCCGTAGCCGAGCCGCCCGAGTCGCCGGCCGAGTCCTTCGTGAACAGCGGGGACAGCGGGGACACCTTGGTCGGTGCGTCGCCGGAAGCCTTCTCCGGCGTGCTGCCCGCGGACTCGACCGCGACCGCGCCTTCGCTCTTGCTCTTGCCCTTGCCCTCGACCTCGTCCGGGGACGTGCCCGGCGATGAGTCCGAGGCACCGGGGGCGGCCGGGTCGACCGACCCGGCCGGCTCGGTCGCGGCGTCCGGGGGACCACCCGTCGAGCGGTCCGACGGGCGGCCTTCCGTGTCCGTGCGGCCCGACTCTTCCGGGCCCGGGTTCTCCGAGGGGCCGTGATTCACAGTTCCGTTCCCAGCGTGCTGCTCTTGCTCGTCGTCGCCGTGGCGACCGTGCTCGTCGTGGCGTGCTCGCTCGTCGTGGCCGCTCATGCCGGCTCCTCCATGGCGACGCGCAGCGCGGCGATGCCGCGCGACCCGTACGCCTTCACGGAGCCCAGGGAGACACCGAGGGTCTCGGCGACCTGCGCCTCGGTCATGTCCGCGAAGTACCGCAGGACCAGGACCTCGCGCTGGCGTCTCTGGAGCCCCTTCATCGCCTTGATCAGGGCGTCGCGCTCCAGCTGGTCGTACGCGCCCTCCTCCGCGCTCGCCATGTCGGGCATCGGCTTGGAGAGGAGCTTCAGGCCGAGGATGCGCCGGCGCAGCGCGGAGCGCGAGAGGTTGACGACGGTCTGGCGCAGATAGGCGAGCGTCTTCTCCGGGTCGCGTACGCGCTTGCGCGCCGAGTGCACCCGGATGAAGGCCTCCTGGACGACGTCCTCGCAGGACGCGGTGTCGTCGAGGAGGAGCGCCGCGAGGCCGAGGAGCGACCTGTAGTGGGCGCGGTAGGTCTCGGTGAGATGGTCGACGGTGGTACCGGCCGCCAGTGCCTCGTCAGCGCCTTCACGCTGATTCGGGATGCGGGCCGACCGCGCTGCGGGCATGGGGGCGATCACCGGCATGCCGCCGCCGGACGCGCCGGACGTGCGGGGTCGGCGGGGCGGACGGAGGGCAGTGCCCCGCGTCGCCACAGTGAATTCGAGAACCTCAGCCACGCCAGTTGGACACGCGTCCCCCCGCCGGGGTTGTACGCGACAGGCATCACGTTTGCGTAGGACCTCGTGCCGGACCGTGCGCTAAGTGTCCTCATACGTAAAAGCCCATCCCCTATGCCCCATATGAACGTGGCGTCCGGTCACCCCTGAAGGGCGACCGCAAAGACGCTCCCCGCCCTCCGCGCGGTTGCGGAGAACGGGGAGAAAAATCTTCAGAACGCCAGAGGCTTGGCTTCAGTGGTCCGGACCACAGCTTCGAACCCGATCGAACCACAGAAGTCGCACAGATCCTACAAAAGATTCAACTAACGACCGGATGATTTCCCGGCCCGGCCCGGAGCCGGCGGCTTCCGGGGCAGGTCACAGCTCCGCGGCCACCAGTTCCGCGATCTGCGCGGTGTTCAGTGCGGCACCCTTGCGCAGGTTGTCGCCGCAGACGAAGAGCTCCAGCGCCGTCGGGTCGTCGAGGGCCCGGCGTACCCGCCCGACCCAGGTGGGGTCCGTACCGACCACGTCGGCGGGCGTCGGGAACTCCCCCGCCTCCGGGTTGTCGAAGAGCACCACCCCGGGGGCCGTGGCGATGATCTCCCGTGCCCTGCCCACCGTCACCTCGCCCTGGAAGCGGGCGTGGACGGTCAGGGAGTGCACTGTGACGACCGGCACACGGACACACGTGACGGCGACGGGCAGGTCCGGCAGTCCGAGGATCTTGCGGGACTCGTCCCGCACCTTCATCTCCTCCGAGGACCAGCCGTCCTCGCGCACGGTCCCGGCCCACGGCACCACGTTGAGCGCCACCGGCTCCGGGAACGGCCCGGTGTTGTCGCCCACAGCCCGCCGTACGTCGCCGGGGGTCGTCCCCAGTTCCGTACCGGCGACGAGCTTGAGCTGCTGCCGCAGGGTGTCGACCCCGCGCTGCCCGGCCCCGCTCACCGCCTGGTACGAGGAGACCACCAGCTCGCGCAGCCCGAACTCGGCGTGCAGCGCGCCCAGGGCCACGATCATCGACAGGGTCGTGCAGTTGGGGTTGGCGATGATGCCGCGCGGCCGGACCCGGGCGGCGTGCGGATTGACCTCGGGCACCACGAGCGGCACCTCGGGGTCCATCCGGAACGCGCCCGAGTTGTCGACCACGACGGCGCCCTTGGCGGCGGCCACCGGCGCCCAGCGCCCGGCCACCTCGTCGGGTACGTCGAACATGGCGACGTCGACCCCGTCGAAGGCCTCCTCCGTCAGGGCCACCACCTCGACCTGCTCACCGCGCACGGTCAGCTTGCGGCCGACCGAGCGCGGTGAGGCGACGAGGCGGATCTCGCCCCAGATGTCCGCGTGCTGGGACAGGATCTGGAGCATGACCGTGCCGACGGCTCCGGTCGCGCCCACGACCGCGAGCGTCGGCCGCCCGGCCGCCGTCACTGTCACCGTCGTACGCCTCCGTACGAGGGGACGGTCATCGTCCGGTGCCTCCGTAGACGACGGCCTCGTCGCTGTCGGAGTCGAGCCCGAAGGCGCTGTGCACGGCGCGCACGGCTTCGTTGACGTCGTCCTGGCGGGTGACGACCGAGATGCGGATCTCGGAGGTCGAGATGAGCTCGATGTTGACGCCCGCGTCGGACAGCGCCTGGAAGAACGAGGCGGTGACGCCCGGGTTGGTCTTCATGCCCGCGCCGACGAGGGAGATCTTGCCGATCTGGTCGTCGTAGCGCAGCGACTCGAAGCCGATCGCGCCCTTCGCCTTCTCCAGCGCCTCGATGGCCTTGTGGCCCTCGGACTTGGGGAGGGTGAAGGAGATGTCCGTGAGGCCCGTGGAGGCCGCGGACACGTTCTGCACGATCATGTCGATGTTGATCTCGGCGTCCGCGATCGTCCGGAAGATCACCGCGGCCTCGCCCGGCTTGTCCGGGACGCCGACGACCGTGATCTTGGCTTCGGAGATGTCGTGCGCGACTCCGGAGATGATGGCGTGCTCCACCTGCGCGTCCCCTTGCGGATTCTCGTTGCTGACCCAGGTGCCGCGCAGTCCCGAGAAGGACGAGCGGACGTGGATCGGGATGTTGTATCGGCGTGCGTACTCGACGCAGCGGTGCAGCAGCACCTTGGAGCCCGAGGCGGCGAGCTCCAGCATGTCCTCGGAGGAGATCCAGTCGATCTTCCGGGCCTTCTTCACCACCCGGGGGTCGGCGGTGAACACACCGTCGACGTCCGTGTAGATCTCGCAGACCTCGGCGTCGAGGGCGGCGGCGAGGGCGACGGCCGTGGTGTCGGAACCGCCGCGCCCCAGCGTGGTGATGTCCTTCTTGTCCTGGCTGACGCCCTGGAATCCGGCGACGATCGCGATGTTGCCCTCGTCGAGCGCCGTCCTGATGCGGCCCGGCGTGACATCGATGATGCGCGCTTTGTTGTGGACGGAGTCGGTGATCACGCCTGCCTGGCTGCCGGTGAAGCTCTGGGCCTCGTGGCCCAGGTTCTTGATCGCCATGGCCAGCAGGGCCATCGAGATCCGCTCTCCCGCTGTCAGCAGCATGTCGAACTCACGCCCGGCAGGGATCGGGGATACCTGCTCGGCGAGATCGATCAGCTCGTCCGTCGTGTCACCCATCGCCGACACCACGACGACGACCTGGTGGCCGTCCTTCTTGGCGTCGACGATTCGCTTGGCGACACGCTTGATGCCCTCGGCATCGGCTACGGAGGAACCTCCGTACTTCTGCACGACAAGGCCCACGTGCGCTCCTCGCTCAGTCCGTCTCGTACCGCACGGCTGCGGTCGGCTCAGTCTAACGAGCGGCCGAATTCCACCCGAGTGATATCGCATCGTGAGATGTCCCGCTCACGTGTTGATCACCCGGTCCGGTCGGGTCCCGTCCCGCGGTCGGCCGATCGGTCGGCTCCCGCGGTCCGGCCCTCCGGCCGCTCCAGGACCGCATCTGCCCGTCCCGGACGCACCTCACTCGCAAAGTGCCCCTAGTCACACGGCCGACGCGATATGTCCGGGCGGAAAGGGGCACGGCGTGCGTGTGGGGCGGGCCCGGAGTCACCGACTCCGGGCCCGCCCCACACGCAGGACTCTCAACCGCGCGTCACTTGACCTCGCGCAGGCCCAGCGGGCCCGCGATCTCCTCCGCCATCACGCGGCCCGCCTCCTCCGCGAGGGCGTCCTCGCTGAGTTCCTGGTCGGTGTCCAGGCCGTCCAGCTCCTGCAGGGGCTGGTTCAGCCGGACGTGCGCCACCAGGGACTGCAGGGCGCGCAGGGTGGCCGAGGCCGTGGAGCCCCAGTTCGAGAAGTACGAGAACTGCCACCACCACATGGCCTCGGTGGTGCGGCCGGCCCGGTAGTGGGCCATGCCGTGCCGCAGATCCGCCATGACATCGGCCAGATCGTCCGAGATACGGGCCGGGACCGGCGCCTTGCGGGGCTCGTACGGGTCGAAGACCTCGGAGTAGACGTCGACCGGGTCGAGCATCTCGGCGAGGCGCTCGCGCAGCTCGTCGACGTCCGGCTCGGGGCCCAGATCGGGCTCGTACCGCTCGTCGGGAAGGATGTCCTCGTGCGCGCCGAGACGGCCGCCGGCCAGCAGGAGCTGGGAGACCTCCAGGAGGAGGAAGGGGACGGCCGAGTCCGGCTCGTCACCTCTCGCGACCTCGGTCACCGCGACGAGGAAACTCTCGATCTGATCCGCGATCTGGACCGAGAAGTCGTCGGGGTCGGGATCGGTCGCGTGCAGCGTGGCGTCAGACATCTAGAAGCCGGCCTTCCTCAAGAACTTCGTCCCGTACATCAACCAGTCGTTCAGACATCCAGCAGCCGCCTTCCCTCGAAGGCGCGTCCCAGGGTGACCTCGTCGGCGTACTCCAGGTCGCCGCCCACCGGCAGCCCGCTGGCGAGCCGGGTGACCTTGAGGCCCATGGGCTTGATCATGCGGGCGAGATAGGTGGCCGTGGCCTCGCCCTCCAGGTTCGGGTCGGTGGCCAGGATCAGTTCCGTGACCGCGCCGTCGGCGAGCCGCGCCAGCAGCTCCCTGATGCGCAGGTCGTCCGGGCCCACACCCTCGATGGGACTGATCGCGCCGCCGAGCACGTGGTACTTGCCCCGGAACTCGCGGGTCCGCTCGACGGCGACCACGTCCTTCGGCTCCTCCACCACACAGATGACCGAGAGGTCGCGGCGCGGGTCGCGGCAGATGTTGCACAGCTCCTCCTGCGCCACGTTCCCGCAGGTGGCGCAGAAGCGGACCTTCGCCTTGACCTCCATGAGGCACTGCGCGAGACGGCGTACGTCCGTCGGCTCCGCCTGGAGGATGTGGAAGGCGATCCGCTGCGCGCTCTTGGGACCGACGCCGGGCAGCCGCCCCAGCTCGTCGATGAGGTCCTGGACCACGCCTTCGTACACGGATTGCCTTCCTGTTCCCACGGACTCGGTACGTACCGTAGTCGCGCTTGCTCTCTTCGTACGTACGGTAGTTGGCGGTCGGCCTTCTTAGAAGGGACCGCCGGGTTGACTTAGAACGGCAGGCCGGGGATGCCGCTGCCGCCGCCGAGGCCCTGGGCCAGCGGGCCGAGCTTCTGCTGCTGGAGCGCCTGGGCGTTCTCGTTGGCCGCCTGGACCGCCGCGACGATCAGATCGGCGAGGGTCTCGGTGTCCTCGGGGTCGACGGCCTTCGGGTCGATGACCAGGCCGCGCAGTTCGCCCGAGCCCGTCACCGTCGCCTTCACCAGGCCGCCGCCCGCCTGACCGTCGACCTCGGTGCGCGCCAGCTCCTCCTGGGCGTTCGCGAGGTCCTGCTGCATCTTCTGGGCCTGCTGGAGCAGCTGCTGCATGTTGGGCTGGCCACCACCGGGAATCACGATCAGCTCCTGGTTCGTACGGCTGTGAGTACTGCGGTGAGTACTGCCTTCGGATACGGCTTTCCGGCGTGAATTCCGCCTTGGCACGAGCCTACGTGGTCTACCGGGCCGTCGCTTCGGCACTCTTTCGAGTGAGAGGGCAGGTTGGTCTATACCTGATCAGGACCCACATCCGAGCGGAAAAGCCCCGAAAGCAGGACTGACTCCACCCAAGGGGCGGTAGTAAGGGTGCGGCGCATCAGCACCACGCGCCACGTCACCGCCATTGCCATGCCATTGCCACCGCCATCGTCACCGCCACAAACGTCACGCAACATCACACAACGTCACAACGTCACAACGTCACAGCGAGGGAGCGTCGGGTGAGCCAGCCGGACATGCAGCCCGAGGGGCAGGCCCAGGGCGGTCGGCGCGACGGTCCCGTGGAGCCCGGCGATCTGATGGGGCGGACCTTCCCGCTCGGCGACTGGGGCGAGCCGGCCGAGCGGCTGGACGAGCTCTACCGGTGGGTGGAGGCGGGGGCGCTCACCACCGCGTACTGGTACCTCACCGACCGGGTGTGGAAGCGGCGGGGCGCGCGGGCCCTGCGGGCCGGGGCCGCCGCGGGAGCCCTCGCCGGGGCGGGGCTGCCCCTGCTGGACCTCGCCGGGGTGCTCGGCGGGGGCGCCGCCTGGGGGTATCTGGCGCTACTGGTGGCGGTCGCCTGTGTGGCGGGGGACCGGTTCTTCGGGGTGACCTCCGGATGGATGCGGGACGTGGCGACCGCGCAGGCCGTGCAGCGGCGGTTGCAGGTGCTGCAGTTCGACTGGGCGTCCGAGTGCGTGCGGGAGGTTCTCGGGCCGGCCGAGGGGACGGCCGGGGAGGCCGCTGAGCGGTGCCTTGCCGTGCTGCGGCGGTTCTCCGAGGACGTGACGGAGCTGGTGCGGGTGGAGACCGCGGACTGGATGGTGGAGTTCCGGACGGGGGTGGCTCCGTTGGCGCTGCAGGCGGGCGGGGGTGGGCATACGCGGGATGCGGCGCCGGTGGGGCGGGCGTCCCTGCCGCCGGGTGCGCGGCCGAACATGCCCCGCCAGCGGCCCCCGGAGCCCCGGTAGGGGCGTCTTCCCCCGCCCCCGCCGCCCCTACCCTTCCCGTCACTGCATGGGGGCTTCGCCCCCTCGCCCCCCTTTGTCCTCAAACGCCGGACGGGCTGAAAGATGCCTTTCAGCCCGTCCGGCGTTTGAGGACAAAGTGACGGGAAGAGTCCTAAGCCTGCGGGGACGGGAATGACACCGGGCTTCTCAGGCCCGTTCCGTTCAGCGCTCTCACGCCGAAGAAGACGTTGTCCTTGGACAGGTCCACCTCGTGGGAGGTGACGTCGCCGACCGGGATCACGTGCGTCCACTCCGGCGCCGTCGTCTCCCGCCACACGACTTCGTAGCCCGCGAGGTCCGGCTCGGCCCCCCGAGCCCACACCAACTGCGTGGAGTTCGTGAGCGCGGCGGTCAGGATCCGCGCCTCCCGCGGCGCACCCGGCGCCTGCGCCAGCGTCCACAGCGCGGCCGCGTTGACCCGCGCGACCCGGGCCGTGAAGGGGAAGTCGCAGAACTCCGGCAGGTCCCCGTACTGCTTGCCGTCCTCGACCCGCACGTCCTGGTGCTGATGGGCGAAGTCCTCGGCGGGCTCGGTGAAACGGGCCGCCGGATATCCCTGCTCCAGGAAGGGGATGTGGTCGCCGCCCCGGCGGTAGCGGTCCCGGCGGTGGACGACCCGTACCCGCATACCCGTCGCCGGGTTGTCCGCCGTGTCCCGCACGAAACGGGCCAGCTGCCGCGACGGCGAGTCGTTCTCGCCGCCCACCGAACGGCGCGTGGCCGCCTGCTCCGGCGTCTCCGACGTCGGCACGCCCTCCGCGAAGAGCCGGATGGTGTAGGGGTCCTTCGTTCCGTCGTCCGCCCTCGAAGCGCCCACGATGTCGTTCGTGAACATGGCCTGCACGTCCGTGCCCGCCGCCTTGAAACGGGACGCCATGTGCGCGGCCCCGTACAGGCCCTGCTCCTCCCCCGCCACCGCCGCGAAGACGATCGTGGCGGCCGGGCGGCGCCTCGCCATGACCCGGGCCAGTTCCATCGCCACGGCCACCCCCGAGGCGTCGTCGTCCGCGCCCGGGGAGTCGGAGGTGGCGTCCATGACGTCGGTGACGCGGGAGTCGTAGTGCCCCGAGACGACGTACACCCGTTCCGGGGTGACCGAGCCGCGCAGGGTGGCCAGGACGTTCGTGATGCGGGTGGCCGTGGGGATGCGGGGCGCGGGTTCCTGGACGTACGACTGGAGTTCGGCCGTCATCCGGCCGCCGGACGTGGCGGCGTACGAGCGCATCTCCGCCAGGATCCAGTCGCGGGCCGCGCCGATCCCGCGGGCCGGGTCGTCCTGGGTGGAGAGGGTGTGCCTGGTTCCGAAGGAGACGAGTTTCCGGACGGTCGCCTCGATGCGGGCGGGGTCGATCTCCCGTAGGAGGGCGCGGAGTTCGCGGGTGGGGGGCTGTGCGGTGGCCGGCGGGTGTGCACCCGCGTCCGACTCCTCGGCCGCCGACGCCGATGTCGACGCCGATGCCGATGCCGTCCCGGCTGTACCCGCCGTGGCGGCTCCGGCGGCCGCCGTCGCGGCCAGAACGGTTCTTCTGCTCGGGTTCACAGGTCGCATACAAGGAATGGTTGTGTACGCGTCAACAGCGGGCAAGGCCCCCTACTGCTTCGTGTACGTCAGCGCGTCGCCGTTGCTCGCGTTCACCCGGCGCAGCCGGCCGTCCGGCAGGAGGGTCAACTCCGTTGCCGCGCCCGGTGAGCAGGACGAGGCCGGTTCGCCGACGGTGACCTCGGACGGGCCGATCCGCAGAGGTTCGCCGTCGCTCGGTGCCTCGGTGAGCGCCGCCCGGAACACACAGTGGTACGTGCCGCCGTCCGCCGGTCCGTCCGCGGTGAGCGAGAGGACCGTGGCGCCCACCTCGCCCTGCTGGATGGTGAGTTGACGGGTGTTGCGGCCCGTGGCGTTGTCGATGGCCGCGGTCCAGGTGCCGAGGTACCCGGTGGGGATCGCACCGTCCGCCGGTGTCTCCTCCCCCGTGCCGGACGGCTGCGTCGAGGGTTTCCCGCTCGACGGGCCGGGGGTGGTGGGCGCGTCCTTGGTCCGGGACGCGCTGGGGTCGCCGCCCGCCCGGCCGTCCCCGCCGCCGTTCATGAGCGCGTACACGGACGCGCCCGCGCCGAGCGCGACGACCAGCGCCACCACGATCAGCACGGCGGTGGAACGGGCGTTCCTGCGCGGGGGCTCAGGCTCCGGCTGCGGCGCGAAGCCCGGTCCGTACGGAGGGGTCGGGCCGTACGGAGGGGTCGGGCCGTAAGGGGGTGTCGACCAACCGCCGGACTGCTGCTGGTGCTGCTGTTGCTGGTGCGGGTAGCCGTAGCCGGCGGCGGGCTGGGGGTGCTGCTGGGGATAGCCGTAGGCCGGGTGGAGGAAGCCCGGGGCCGGGGTGTGTGCGGGCGGGGCGGCCGGAGGCGGTGCCGAGGGCCCGCCCGCGGTCATCGTCGGGAGGTGGTCGGCGGGCGTGCCCGGCGGCGGTTCCGGGACGGGCAGGGAGGAGGCGTCGGGGGTGGGGGCGTGCTCCGGGGAAGCCATGGGCGGGGGCGCGGAAGGGGGTACGGACGGAGGTACGGATGGGGGTACGGATGGGGGTACGGAGGCAGCGGGCGGGGCGGGTTCGGGGTCCGGGGTGGGTGTGCGGTCCGGAGCTTCCCCGTCCCCGTCCCCGCCCCCGGACCCGTCCCCGGACGCCGTCGGACGGGCCGAGACGTCCGGGTCCTCCGAGTCCAGCAACTGCACGGCGTGGCGGCCCAGTTGGGCCACCAGCATCCCCGGCAGCCAGGGGTCGCGGCTGCGGCCGTCCGCGACCGTGTCCTCCGCTCCCGTGCGCTCCAGGATGTCGTCGAGCGTCGGGCGGGAGGCGGGGTCCTTGCGCAGGCACTGGCGGACGAGGTCGGCGATGCCCTCCGGTACGCCTTCCAGGTCCGGTTCCTCCTGGGCGATACGGAACATCAGGGCGTGCACCCCGCTGTTGGCCGCGCCGAAGGGAAGGACGCCCGTGGCCGCGTACGACAGGACCGAGCCCAGGCAGAAGACGTCGCACGCGGGCGTGACCCGGTCGCCGCGGACCTGCTCGGGGGCCATGAAGCCGGGCGAGCCGACGAGCGCGCCGGTGCGGGTGAGGCCGCCGTCGGTGACCGTCTCCAGGGCGCGGGCGATCCCGAAGTCGATGACGCGCGGGCCGTCGATCGTGACGAGGACGTTCGACGGTTTGAGGTCGCGGTGGATCAGTCCGGCCGCGTGGATGTCCTTGAGGGCGTGCGCGAGGCCGGCCGCGAGGATCCGTACGGAACGTTCCGGGAGCGCGCCGTGGTCGTGGCCGACGACCTCCTGGAGCGAGGGCCCCGCCACATAGCCGGTGGCGACCCAGGGGATGGCCGCCTCGGTGTCCGCGTCGAGCACCGGCGCCGTCCAGTAGCCGCCCACGCGCCGGGCCGCCCGCACCTCCTGGCGGAAGCGGGCGCGGAACTCCTCCTGTTCGGCGAGTTCCTGGCGGACGAGTTTGACCGCGACGGTCCGTCCGCGGTCGGAACGCGCCAGATACACCTGGCCCATACCGCCCGCGCCGAGTCGCGCCAGCAGCCGGTACGCGCCGATGCGGTGCGGATCCGCAGGTCCGAGCTTCTCCATCGAAACGCCGCCCTCCCCCGTACATGTGCGACAGCGACGAGGATAGTGCGGCGGAACGGGGAGACGGCAGGGGCGGTGTCTACGGTTCCGTAACAGGGGGTACGGGTTCCGGGGCCGGTCCGGCGCCCGCTCCCGTAACTCCCGTAACGGTTTCCGCGGGCGCCTCCGTGACCGTCTCCATCGCTGCGATCAGCCGTTCCAGCACCCCTACGGTCTCGGCCAGTCCTTCAAGACCGCCGACGGTGTCGGCGAGCCGGTCAGCGAAGGCCGCGTGGCCCGGGCCGATCCTCCGGACGGCGTCGAAGCCCTCGCCGGTCGGCCGGAGCAGCTTGGCGCGGCGGTGGGCGGGGTTGGGTACGTACTCGGCGAGCCCCCGCTCGACCAGCAGGTCGGCGATCCGCTGCACGCTCTGCCGGGTGATGCCCATGGCGCGGGCGATCCCCGAGACGGGCAGGGGTTCCCGCAGGACGGCGCCGAGCACCTGCCACCGGGCGGCGGTGAGCCCGGCCGGTCCGGCCAGTTCCTCGGCGACGCCCAGGTACTGGCCGTTCAGCCGGAAGACCGCGAGCGCGCTCCGGCTGAACAGGTCCTGGCGCCCGCCGCCCTCCTCGGCCGCTCCGCTCACTGTCCGGCCGCCTCAAGGATGTCGTACGCCTGCGCGTCCGAGTCGTGGAAGAGCCGGTACCAGGCGTCGAGCACCTCTCCCTCGTACACGCCGAGCAGGGCGAACACCTCCCGCGCGAACGCGACGGGCTCGGTGGGCCCGGCGGTGACGAGCCCGCCGTCCGTCACGGCGTCGGCGTCCACGTACCGCTCGCCGCCCCGGTAGCCGGTGGCGGCCAGATAGAAGGACACGGCCGCGGTGTGCGCGCGGTCGTCGAGCAGGCCCTCGCGGGCGAGTCCCGCGGTGGCCCCGCAGATCGCGGCGACGGGCACGCCGGCCGCCAGGAACTCCCGCGCCGTGCGGGCGAAGGGGACGAGTTCGTCGCCCGTGTCCCAGAGGTCGGCGCCCGGCAGGATCAGCAGCGCGGCGTCCTCCGGGCGTACGTCGTCGAGCGTCACGTCGGGCCGGATCCGCAGCCCGCCGACGGACCGCACGGAGTCGCCGGACAGGCCGACCGTCCGGATCTCGTAACCCGCGCGGGCGAGATACGCGGTCGTGTGACCGGTCTCCCAGTCGGCGAGCGTGTCGTAGACGGCGAGGTACACGGGCTTACGGGCGGGATCGCGGTCGCTGTCGCGGGTCATGGCTTCTCCTCGGTCACTCGATCACTCACTGGGGCACTCGCTTGGTCACCGGCTCGCTTGGTCACCGGCTCACTTGATATGCCAACATGCTGTCATCACGACAGCATGCTGTCAATCTATTCACCGGCGCCCGGCCGGGGCCTCCCACACACGACAACCTGTCGCTTTCCCGGCCGCACCGCAGACAGGACGCCGATGTCGCGCCCGCGCCCCGGACACCTACGCTCGGGCGCATGACCCCTCAGCCCAACCCCCAGGCCGGCGCCGCCGTGAAGGCCGCGGACCGCGCACACGTGTTCCACTCCTGGTCAGCGCAGGAGCTCATCGACCCGCTCGCCGTCGCCGGTGCGGAGGGGTCCTACTTCTGGGACTACGACGGCAAGCGGTATCTCGACTTCACGAGCGGCCTCGTCTTCACGAACATCGGCTACCAGCACCCGAAGGTCGTCGCCGCGATCCAGGAGCAGGCCGGGAAGCTCACCACCTTCGCGCCCGCGTTCGCCGTCGAGGCCCGGTCGGAGGCGGCACGGCTGATCGCGCGGCGGACGCCGGGCGACCTGGACAAGATCTTCTTCACCAACGGCGGCGCCGAGGCCGTCGAGAACGCCACCCGGATGGCCAAGCTGCACACCGGCCGCCCGAAGGTGCTGAGCGCCTACCGCTCGTACCACGGGGGCACCGCCGCCGCCATCAACCTCACCGGCGACCCGCGCCGCTGGCCGAGCGACAGCGGGACGGCCGGGGTCGTGCGCTTCTGGGCCCCCTTCCTCTACCGCTCCCCCTTCCACGCGGAGACCGAGCAGCAGGAGTGCGAGCGCGCGCTCCAGCACCTCGCGGACACCATCGCGTTCGAGGGCCCGGCCACCATCGCCGCGATCATCCTGGAGACGATCCCGGGCACCGCGGGGATCATGATCCCGCCGCCCGGCTACCTGGAGGGCGTCCGCGCGCTCTGCGACGAACACGGCATCGTCTTCGTCCTCGACGAGGTCATGGCCGGCTTCGGACGCACCGGCGAGTGGTTCGCCGCCGACCACACCGGTGTCGTACCGGACCTGCTGACCTTCGCCAAGGGCGTGAACTCGGGGTACGTGCCGCTCGGCGGCGTCGCCATCTCCGGGGCGATCGCCGACACGTTCGCCCGGCGCCCGTACCCCGGCGGGCTCACCTACTCCGGGCATCCGCTCGCCTGCGCCGCCGCCGTCGCGACCCTGAACGTGATGGAGGAGGAGGGCGTCGTCGAGCAGGCCGCCCGGATCGGCGAGACGGTTCTCGGCCCCGGGCTGCGCGAGCTGGCCGAGCGCCACCCGAGCGTCGGCGAGGTGCGCGGCACCGGTGTCTTCTGGGCCCTGGAGCTCGTACGGGACAGGGAGACCCGCGAACCCCTCGTCCCCTACAACCCGGCGGGCGAGGCCAACGCCCCCATGGCCGCCTTCGGCGCGGCGGCGAAGGCGCACGGACTGTGGCCCTTCATCAACATGAACCGCACCCATGTCGTGCCGCCGTGCAACATCTCGGAGGCGGAGGCCAAGGAGGGGCTGGCCGCACTCGACGAAGCACTCTCCGTGGCCGACGAGCACACGGCCCGATGACGCTCCGCCGATGACGCTCCGGCGGGCCGGACGAAGACCGGACGAAGACCGGACAAAGAGGTGTGACAGGGGGCGCGGCCGAGGGTGTGACTCAGGGGTGTGACGCAGGACTCCCACAATCCGGGTGGCCCGACATCGAACGCGTAAGGTGACTGGCTCGTAGACATGAGCGAGTACTTATTCGATGGGGGAAGGACCCGGACGATGCGCGACACCGGCAGTGGCGGCGGCAATGGGGCCGTCACCCGCAGCACCCTGCGGCAGCAGATCGCGGACGCGCTGCGCGACGAGGTGCTCGCCGGGCGCCTCCAGCCGGGCAAGGAGTTCACGGTCAAGGAGATCGCCGAGCAGTACGGCGTCTCCGCGACCCCCGTCCGTGAGGCCCTGGTCGACCTGTCGGCGCAGGGCCTCCTGGACGCGGACCAGCACCGCGGGTTCCGCGTCCACGAGTACTCGCTGAACGACTACCGGGGCATGATCGAGGCACGCAGCCTCGTCACGGAGAGCATCTTCCACGGGCTGCTCGACGCGTCGGCAACCACCACCCGGGGCGCCCTCGCCGCTCTCGCCACCCGCTCCGACGATCCGCGCACCGCCGCCGCGCTCGCCGGGGTGCGCCGTCGCGGCGAGGAGGCACAACGGGCCGCCGCCGCCGGTGATCTGAACATCCTCATCGGCTACGACCTGCGCTTCTGGCGCGAGTTGAGCAGTCTGTTCGGCAACCCGTACCTCGCCGACTTCCTGCACCGGCTGCGCGTCCAGTCCTGGGTGTGCGCGGTCCAGCACCTGCGCCGGATCGACGATCTGCGCGGCCATCTGTGGGCCGAGCACACGGAACTGGTGGACGCCCTCACGCGCCGGGACGCCCCGGCGGCGCACGAGATCGTCGCGGCCTACAACACCCACTCGCTGGCACTCATCGAAGTGCTGGCGCAGGGCTGAGAGCCGCCCGCCGAGGGCCGCCGGCGCGGGGCCGGCGGCCGCCGGCCGGCGGTAGACCGGCGGTGGGCCGGCCGGTGTGGGGTATCCGACCCGCACGAAGGGGACCTACCGTGCCCTCACCCATTACGCTGCCTTGACCACCGTGCTGAACGAGGAGCTCTCAGTTGGCCTGTGACCTGTGGCTGGTCCCGCTCGTCGACGTGTTGTGCCACACCCCCGACAACCCCTTCGCCGAGGAACTCGCCCTCTACGACAAGGTGCTGGGCGAGGCCGGACTACCGCCGGTACCGGTGTACGCGTACATGCCGGGCCTCTCCGGCGATGTGGCGCCGGTCGCGGGCTTCGACTACGACGCGCTGCACTTCCTGCGCCGCGCCTACCTGCTGCAGGTGTGCCAGCTGCCGGTGACGCCGGTCGGCGAACTGGGCGGCGACTACGAGCAGCTGCTGGAGATGTTCGACACGACGGCCCAGCAGTCCCACCTGGTCTGGCACTACGACCACGCGGGCGCGTACGTCCCCGTCGACTTCCCGCACCCGCTGTCGAGCGACGAACTCCTCGCGGGCGGCGGCCCGTTGGGCTCCTCCCAGGTGCTGCTGCGCGAGCTGGAGCTGGTCGCCCCGTCGATCGGCATCGACCCCGCCAACCCGCCGGTGCCGCCGCAACCCCCGATGGCACCGACGGAGTTGGAGGAGCCGGCCGCCCCGGCCCCCTTCGACGCGAGCCCCTTCGCCCGCGAACGCCACGTCTGGCTGGGCCTGCACGCGGCGGCGACCCGGAGCCTGGCCCAGGGCTCGATGATCATCTTCAGCTAGGGCCCGGCCCGGGAAGGGCTGCGCCCAGCACCTCGCCGTTCACGACCGGGTGGACCCGAGCAGGGCGACGGTCTCGGCGCGGGTGCGGGCCGGGGCGTCGTTCCAGGCGCACAGCAGCTCCCAGTCGCTGAACAGGGCGCTGCCCGCGGGGTCCAGCCGTCGGCGCACGGTGGCCAGGGCCGCGCGCACCCGCGGACCGCAGGACTCCGCGTCGCCGGTCACGGCCCAGGCGAGAGCCCCGACCAGGCTGGCCGCCTGCGGGGCGTGCGGGGCTCCGACGTACAGCAGGCCCTGCCCCTGGCACCACCCGCGCCGGGCGATCAGCAGCGCCCCGCGCCGGAAGACCTTGTCGTCGCGTGCGTCGTACGCGCCGCGTGCGTCGTACGTGCCATGCGCGTCGTACGTACCGTGCGCGTCGTACGTGCCATGCGCGTCGTACTCGTCGTACGGGTCGTCCAGGTTGTACGGGTCGTCCGCCGGCGTGCCGAGGGCGGTGAGGCCGGTGAGGTCGGGGTGGTGCAGGGCTGTGCTCATCAGGTGGGGCTGCCTCTCGTGGGGAGGGATGTCATGCCTTCTGGAGCAGGGGTGTCCTGGTGGTGCCCCGGTGACGTCCTGGTGGTGTCCCGGTGATGTCCTGCCGGGTGGCGCACAGAACGCTGCGCCGTCGGCCCGGGGAGGCGAGACGAACGGCGCAGCGGCTGGCAGGGGTTGGGCGGTTGGGGGGACCGCTCGGTCCGGTTCGGTCAGCGCAGGGTGGGTTCGGCCAGAGGGAGGCGTGCGTTCGCGTCGGCCTCCTCGTCGCCGTCCGTGCCGGAGGCCGGCCGCGGGGCCGCGGCCTGCTCCGGAGTGACGGCCCGCGGGGCGGTGCGGCGGTGGCGGCCCCAGACGCGGTCGCCGACCAGCAGGAGCGTGGCCGGCATGACCAGGCGCCGGATGACGAGCGCGTCCAGGACGACGGCGACGGCGAGGCTGATGCCCAGCTCACGGACGATGCTGATCTGGGCGCTGGTGAAGGAGGCGAAGACCGCCACCATGATCGCCGCGGCGCCGTTGACGAGACCGGCGGTACGGGCCAGGCCGCCCAGGACCGACTCGCGGTGCGAGAGGCCGCCCAGGTAGCTCTCCCGCATCCGGGAGATCATGATCACCATGTAGTCCATGCTCAGCCCGAACATCACCGCGAACAGCATCAGCGGGGTGACGCTGTTGATCGAGTGGTCGTCGTTCCCGCTGACCAGGGCGAGGAAGCCGAGGCTGGCACCGACCACGGCGATGTTGAAGGCCAGGGCCAGCAGCGGCAGCAGGACGGAGCGGAAGGCGAACAGCAGGATCAGGAAGCTGAGCAGGGCGACGGAGGCGACCACCAGGGGCACCGAGCGCAGGACCAGGTCGTCGAAGTCGGAGCCGGTGGCGGTGGCTCCGGCCAGGCGGACGGTGACGGCGGAGTCGGCGCGGTCCTTGAGGTGGTCACGCAGATCGTCGACCAGGTGGTGTGCGGCGGAGCTGTCGGGGTCGGCGCCCGGGGTGACGACGACCCGGGTGACCAGGCGGTCTCCGTCGAGCGTCCACAACTGGCCGAGTGCGGCGCGCTCGCCCGCGCCAAGGCCCGAGGGGTCGGCCAGGGCCTTGGCGAGTGACGCGGCGGGCAGGCCGAGGGAAGTGACGTCCTGGACCTTGTCGGCGCCGGGCGCGGTCCTCGCGTAGGAGGCGACGTCCGTGGTGCTCCTGAGCAGGGCGTCGGCCTGGTCGCGGTCGGCGCTGAGCACGACCTGGACGGGGAACATCTCGCGTACGCCGATGTCCTGCTTGATGCGCTCCATGCCGATGCGGGCGCTGTCGTCGGAGGGCAGGATGTCCGCGCTGGCGACCGGGACGCGCAGGGTCAACTGGGCGGCGGGGGCGGCGAGCGCGGCGAACAGGACGACGAGGCCGGCCAGGACGAGTCCGGGCCGCCCGGAGAAACGACCTCCGCTACGGCCGTCGCTACGGCCGCCGGTCGCGCCGGACTTGCCGGCGTCCTCACCGGCGTTCTCACCGACCGCCTTACCAGCCGTCTTGCCGGCCGTCTTGCGGCTGCGGAGGGTGCCCCAGTTGATGCGGTCGCCCAGCAGGCTCAGTACGGCGGGGAGCAGGGTCACGGCGATGGCCACGGCGACCAGGGACACGGCCACGCCGCCCAGGGCGATGCTGGTGAAGGACATGGCGCGGGGGATGAAGAGCGCCGAGAGGGCGACGACGACGGCGAGGCCGCTGAAGAGTACGGAGTGCCCGACCGTGCGCATGGTGCGGTCCAGGGCGTCGTCCACGGCGCGTCCGTCCGCGAGTTCCTCACGGAAGCGCTTGACGATGAAGAGCGAGTAGTCGACGGCGACGGCCAGGCCGACCATGGACACGATGTTGGTGAACAGGCTGTTGACGTCCGTGAACCGCGTCATCCCGTAGCCGATGGACTGGGTGAGCATCAGGGTCACGCCCGCCATGAGCAGCGGGACGACCATCGCGGCCACGGACCGGAAGACCAGCAGCAGTACGACGAAGAGGACCGGGAAGGCGATCATCTCGGCGCGGGTGACGTCCTCCTTGGAATGCACGTTCAGCGCGTAGTCCAGGGCGGGAGCGCCGGTGACGTCGGCCTGGACGTTCGCTCCGACGGCGTCCCGCACGTCGTCCCGCAGATCCGGTACGAGGTTCTGCACGGTGGTGTTGTCGCTGGTGAAGCCCACCTGGATGAAGGTCGTGCGGCCGTCCTTCGACAGCCACTCGGGGTGGGTGGCGCGGTCGGTGACGGCGGACACTCCGTCCCGCCGCACCGCCTCGCGGGCCGGCGCGACGGCGTCCTCGACGGATCCGTTCTTGCTGTGCAGGACGACGAGCAGCGAGTTGGGCGCCTCGTCGAACGCGCGCTCCAGGGTGCGCTGGGCCTTGACGGACTCGCCCCGGGGGTCGGAGAAGCCGCCCGTCTTCAGCGCACCCTCCAGCTGGAGCGCGAAGGGGACGGCCAGGGCGAGCAGCAGCAGCCAGGCGGCGATCACGGCTTTGGGCCGTGCGACGGCGAGTTGGGCGATTTTCTTCACTTCTACTCCTGGGATCGGGGTCCGCAGCTCGCGGGGGCGGGCGGGCCGTCCGACGACGACCGGATCAGATGGATCAGGGCGCGAGACAGTCGATGATGGAACATCAATGATGCGTTATCGATGACTCATCATGCATGCTGCAACATCGATGACGCAACATCTTTGAGAGGGGTCGTCGAGGAAAGCGCGCCCGAGAGGCTGGAATCAGGTGGCCGTGCGACGGGGTGGGGCCGGGAGGGCGGCGGGCGAGGCAGCTCGACGGAGGGATGGAGCTGAAGGGGCCGCCGCCGAGGGCGGCGCGAATGGCGGAAAAGTCACGTGCCGGGGAGCGGCGGGGCCGCACGGCTCGGATCGGCGGCCGGGCAGGCGGAGGGCCGGGGCGGGCGAGCGCACCGACGGGTGACGAGCAGGGGCCCGGTCTCGAAGACCCGCGGACCACGCGACAGCTTGTGCCGGTGGCCGTCCGTAGCTCCGGTGCGGGGCGAAGTGGTGGTCCGCGGGCCCCCGCCCCGTCAGGGGCGCGGGGAACTGCGCGGCCTCCGCCCCGTCAAGGGCGCGGGGAACTGCGCGCCCCCGCCCCGTCAGGGGCGCGGGGAACTGCGCGGCCCACCCCCACGCAGCCGCAGTCGAGAACCGGACCGAACCCGCCCCTGCACCCGCCGATCAGGACCGGGCGGGTGAAGGCCTGGGGGAAGGTGCCGGGCAGCCCTCACCGGTCGGCGCGCGAACGCCGGGCCCGCAGGCCCTCGGCGGCCCGTCCCCGCTCAACGGACCACCGCCCCGGGATCCGAGCACTGCGGGGCACCCCCGCGCCGACGCGGGAGCGGGGCCGGGGCGGTGCGCAGCCCCTCCCCCTCGGTGTTCAGGCGGCGGGCCCGTAGGCGGGCCGTGTCGGCGGGGTCCGCCTGGAGGACGAGTCGGTACGGGGGACGGCTCTCCTTGCGTACCACGGTCACCCAGCCGCGGCGGGCCCAGCCGTACAGGGTGATGGACGGCATGGACAGCTCCGCGGCCAGATCCTGCAGCCACCACTCGTGCGCCGCCAGCCCCTCACCGCGTACGGCGGCGGGCCGGCGACGGGACGCGGACGTGTTCTCGCGCAGCAGCCGGCGCACGGTGGTGAGACTGATCGGATCGCTGCGGCCCGGCGCCATGGTGTAGCCCTCGTGGCCCAGCGCCCGCGCGATCGTCGGGGCGTTGAAGCCCAACGCGGCGAGGACGCTGATGCGTTCGACGATCAGCGTGTAGTACCGCTGCGACGGAATCGTGCGCGGCGGCTCCGGAAGCGCGGGCGGGCGCGGCACCCCGGACGCACCGGGCGACCCGGAGGCCCCGGGGGCGGCGCCGGGACCCTCGGCCGCCTCCTGGCGGATGCCGCTTCCGGCGAACTCGGCCACATGGCGGGCGACACTCCCGACCGGCGGTGACGTCCTGTCCGCCGCGGGCGGACCGGTGCGCTCATTCATCGGCGGCAGGACGGAAGGACGGCCGCCGGCACAGCCGTACCGGCCTTCCGGCACGGTCCGCGGCAGCCTTCCCGGCGGGGCACGGGGCGGCGGTGGCGTACCGCCGGCCCGCTCCCCGCCGCGAGCGGGCCGACCCGGGGCGTACCGGTCCCGCGAGCCCGGGGCAGCCGAGGCACTCCGCTCTCGCGCCGAGGCGCTCCGTTCTCGCGGGCTCCTGGCCCACGGAACCCGGTCGCGCCCGGCTGCCTGCCTTGCCCCGGGCCCGTAACAGCGTCCGATGCCGTGCCCGGTGCGGTGGCGGTACGGGACGCGTACGTCCCGATCGGCGCGAGGGGCGGAGGGCTGGATGCGAGAGACGGTACGGATCGCCGGGGCGGGCGACGGCCGGTTTCACGGGGAGGTGTCCTCCATCGTCACTGGGTCTCACTGAGCACACGACCGGTGGAGCGGAAGGATGCGCGCCGCGACGCTAGAAGTGCCTCTGCGCACTGGAGGCACGGTTCACACCCCTGGCCCCGAACGGCCGGCCGGCAGGGTCCGGAATGCGACAGCGGCCGGTTCGGCCCTGCCGCGCGCCCACAGCCGGGGAAAGGGGTTTCGGTCCGGCCGCCGGAGCCCCGGGCCGTCCACGAACTGGGCTTTCCGCGCATTACCGGGCCTCGACGCGAGCCGCCACCACACACAGGCGTCTCACAAGTTGACCGAAACCGGCCAGTGCGGCGGAGTCACGCCGACCGTCTTGACAACGATGGCGATAACGATGCCGATAACGATGGCGACAGCGTTGTCACCGTCCGGAACGGGCGGCAACCCGCGCGGCCGCCGTCAGTTCAGACCGCACTGAAAATGCGGCCCATGATGTCGAAGACGGTGGTGAAGTCCGCCCCCTCCGGCTCCGGGTGGACCGGGACGACGGGGGCGGGCTCGTCCCCGCCCGCGGGAACACCGGCCCGGTGCGCGGCTGCCGCCCGCTGCCCCTCGGTACCCGCTGTGTACGGCGCGACGGATGCATCAAGCATGATCATGTCAACTCCAGATCCGGGTACGGCGACTACGGGCAACTACAGACGACTACGGGGTACGTGGACACGAGCGGTGCGGCGCGGTGCGGTGCGGTACCGCCCCTCAGGGCAGGGTGATCACCTGGGCGGCGTACGAGAGTCCGGCGCCGAAGCCGATGGTGAGGGCCAGGCCGCCGCTGCGGACGGCCCCGGAGGCCAGCAGGTGCTCGATCGCCAGCGGGATGGAGGCGGCCGAGGTGTTCCCCGTGTGCACGATGTCGCGGGCGACAGCCACGTGCGCGGGCAGCCGCAGTGTCGTGGCGAGGCTCTCCACGATGCGCAGGTTCGCCTGGTGCGGAATGAAGGCATCGAGGTCGGCGGCGTCCAACCCGGCTGCCTCCAGGGCCTGTCGGGCGACCCGGGCCATCTCGTAGACGGCCCAGCGGAACACGGTCTGGCCCTGCATGGTCAGCGCCGGGAAGCGCGCCGGTGTGCCGTCACGCAGTTCGAGCCAGGAGGCGCTCTGGTCGATGGCCCCGCCCTGCGACCCGTCGGCGCCCCAGACCACGGGGCCCATGGCCGGGGTGTCGCAGGGCCCGACGACGACGGCTCCGGCGCCGTCGCCGAAGAGGAAGGCGGTGGCACGGTCGTCGTGGTCGATCAGGTCGGACATCCGCTCGGTCGCCACCACCAGGACGTGGTCGGCGCTGCCGCCGCGCACCAGGTCGTGGGCGACCGCCAGGGCGTGGGTGAAGCCCGCGCAGGCAGCGGAGAGGTCGAAGGCCGCGGCCTGCGTGGTGCCGACCCGGTGGGCGATGTCGGCGGCGACGGCGGGCAGTTGGCGGAAGTGGGTGGAGGTGGCGACCAGGACACAGCCGATCCGGTCGGCGGTGACTCCGGCGTGCGCGAGCGCCTTCTCGGCGGCGGCGGCTCCCATGAGGGCCACGCTCTCCTGCTCGGCCGCCCAGCGCCGTTCGGCGATGCCCGAGCGTTCGCGGATCCACTCGTCGCTGGAGTCGATGCGGCGGGCGATCTCCGCGTTGGGCACCACGCGGGAGGGCCGGTAGCCGCCCACGCCGACTACACGGGCGTACGCGGGACCCGCGGGAGGCCTCGGTACGAGGGGTGTGGACACGATGCGTCTCCCTGGAACGGACGGTCGATGGAGCGGACGGTCGGCGGAACGGACGGTCGATGGAACGGACGGTCAGGGGATGGGCGGGAGTGAACAAGGAGCTGGGGGGGTGGGAGGCGGGAAGTGGGAGGTGGGAGGTGACGGGCCCGGTGCGGGGGATTTTCGCCGGGCCCGTCACGTATGGGGGGCGGCCTGTTCGACGGCCGGTTCAGTCGAGGCCACGCAGGATGTGGTCCTCGGCGTACTCGCTGTCGGGCCGGGCCAGATGCAGCGGAGTGGGCCGCGCCCAGCAGTCGGCGCGGGCGGGGGGCACGGGCGGGACGGCCCGTGCCGTGTTCTCGACGGGCGGCGCGGCAGCGGGTGTTGCTGTGCCGGGAGCCATGTCAGGACACCTGGGCCAGGGCGCGTCGCGCGGCCCGACCGGACAGCCGGTCCAGACGGAGGTCGGCGACCCCGGCGAAGGCCGGCCGCAGCAGGGCGGCGAGGGCGCCCCGGTGGGTGAAGGAGTGGGTGACGTGGGTGCCCTCGCCGTGCGGCAGCAGGCTCCAGCTGTTGGTCTCGGCCAGGCCGGGCACCTCCCAGCGGCCCTCGACGAGGGTCTCGCCGATGCCGACGTACTCCCAGTGGCCGCGCAGGGCGCCACGGGCGACGAGCGGGTAGCGCCGGCCGGTGAGCGCCTCCGAGGGGCCCCCGACCGAGAGGAAGGCGGGGTTCCACTCGGCCAGGGCGGTGGGTTCCAGCAGGATCTGACGCACGGTCCCGAGCGGTGCGGGGATCAGGATGTGCGAGGAGTGACCGTTGCCGGCGTGTGCGTCGCTGTGGGCGTTCATCAGTACCTCATTCCTCCGTCGGTGCGGATGACCGTGGCGTTGATGTAGTCGGCGGCCGGGGAGGCCAGGAAGGCGATCGTCTCGGCGGTCTGTCCCGCCTCGCCGATCCCGAGCAGCGAACGGTCGGTCATCCGCCGCCGCTGCGGGCCCGCGACGGCCGCCCCCAGACCGGTGTCGAGGATGCCCGGGGCCACGGTGGTGGTGCGGATGTTGTAGGAGGCGTACTCCTGCGAGACGGTCATGGCCAGGCCGTGCAGTCCCGCCTTGGAGGAGGAGTAGGCCGCCTGTCCCGCGTTCCCGGTCAGGGCGGTGATGGAGGAGATGTAGATGATGCGGCCGTAGCGCGCCCGCATCATCGTCTTCACCGCGTACTTGGTGGTCAGGAAGGCCCCGCGCAGATTGACCCGCTGCACCTCGTCCCAGTCCTCGATCGACATGCGCACCAGGGGCTGGTCGCGGGTGATCGCGGCGTTGTGGATGAGGACGTCGAGCCGGCCGAACCTGCGGGCCTCGGCCGCCAGCAGGGCAGCCGTCTCGTCGGTGGCCGCATCGCCGGGGACGAGCCGGAGCCGGTCCTTGTGCTTGTCGGCGAGGCGGTCCAGGCCGTCCGAGGGCGAACGGTGGTTGGCCACGACCGCCGCTCCCTGGTCGAGGAGCGTCTGCGCGGTCAGCAGGCCGAGGCCCCGTCCGGCCCCGGTCAGGAGCACCACTCGGCCCTTCAGCGGACTGCCCGGAGGCGGGACCGTCGGAGCGGGACTGCTCATGGTGTGCTCTCCCAGGTGTGGGCCGCGGCCATCGCCGGACCGGCCGGGCACATGGCCGCGGCCGCGATGTCGGCGGTGACTGCGGGATCGGGGACGCCGGCGACATCGTCGACGCCGGGGATGAGGGGGGTCTCGGGGGCACCGGCGGTGAACAGCCGGTCGGTGACCGGTGCGAGGCGGTCCTCGGAGAAGGGACGGGGGGTACGCAGCCGGGCGAACCGCAGGTTCTCCGGCCGGTACGGCGGTGTCTCCACGATCAGGTGGGGCAGCAGCAGGTCGGGACTCCCCCGCAGCAGCCCCGCGCTGTCCTCCAGGAAGCGCAGACCGCGTTCGCGCAGCGCGGGCGGCAGCCAGTCCATGACCGGCAGATGCAGTTCGCTCACCACACCGTCGCTGGTGAGTTCCGCGCGGTCCGCCACGTCGGGCGGCAGCCGGTCGGCCTCTTCGGCGTACATGGGCACGGAGATGCGTTCCTGTTCGAGCAGGACGAGCAGGCAGCCGCCGCCGTGCAGGTGGTCCAGTACCTCGGCCGCCTGCGCCGGGCTGGGCCACAGGGCTGTCGGGGTGTAGTCGCCGGACACGGATGTTCGCCAGGAGAGCCGGCGGGGTCCGTCGAAGACCACGAGGGTGTTGCCGCACTTCAGGGACGCCGAGGTGCTCGGCGCCGACATGCTCGACGCTGATGTACTCATGGATGGGCTCACCCCCTTGGGGTCGTGGGGCCGGCACCGGCGCCGGCGAGTTGCTGGTACTGGGCCTCGGCCCGGCGCCGCCGCTCCGCCGTCCGCACGTCGGGTGCGGGGGCGGCGAGCACGTCGCGCAGCTGTCCCGCCGCCTCGCCGTCGCGGCCGACCGCGATCAGCGCCTCGGCGTACGCCATGGGGTACCGGGTGTCGTGGGCGCCCAGGCGGGCCGCGTGCCGCAGGTGCTCCAGCGCTTCCTCGCGCCGGCCGCCCAGGGCCCGGGGCATCAGCAGATGCCAGCGGCCCAGCAGGTAGCGGGCCATCAGATGGTCGGGGTGTTTCCTCAGTACCTCCTCGGCGCCGCGCCGGACGCCGCGCAGCACCGCGGGGCGCAGTACGGCCGGGGCGTCCAGGGCGCGCAGTCCGGTGAGCCGGGCCGCCAGCACGCGGGCGTCGGCGGCCACCGGGTCGTCGGGCCGGGCGAATCTGTCCGGATCGGTGCGGCGGGCCAGGGTGAGCAGGAGGCGCGCCTGCCGCACGCGCCGCTCCGCGGGCAGGGTGTCGGTACGGCTGAGCATGGTCTCCGCGACCGTCTCGGCGCGCCGGACCAGTTCGAGGGACGCCTGGCGGATCCGCGCCGGGCCGGGTTCGGTACGGGCTGTCTCCACGAGTGGCTCCAGCGCTCCGCGCGCCGCCGCCACCAGGGCTTTGACCCGCTGGGGCCTGGGCAGGGCGGTGTCGTCGGGCAGTGCGGGGCCGAAGACGACGCGGACCTTGGCGCGGCGGGGCAGACTGGCCCCCTTGGGCAGGACGTGCTGCGCTCCCCACATCGCCACCGGTATGACGGGCACACCGGCCCGGACCGCGAAGCGGAACGCACCGTCCTTGAAGGGCAGCAGGGGCCAGCCCGTCCCGCGGGTGCCCTCGGGGTAGACCACGAGGGCGCCGGAGTCCGCGAAGACACCGTCCACCGCGGCCAGCAGTTCCTTGCCGGGGCGGTCCCGGTCGACGGGGATGCCGCCCATGCCGTGCGTCCACCGGCCGCGTACCGGGTGGACGAAGGCCTCGGCCTTCGTGAGGTAGGAGGTACGGGTGTCGCGCAGCGCTTCGAGTACGGCGTCCAGGACGAGGTGGTCGGCGAAACTGCTGTGGTTGGCGACCAGCACGAACGGCCGGTCGGCCGGCAGGTGCCGGACCCCTTCCACTCCGGCGAGGAACCGGTGCGTGACTGCGGGTCTGGTGACCGCGTTCGACGCACCGGCCATCCACCGGGGGATACGGCTCACTTCACCTGCTCGGTGCGGGCGGCGGCGTACTCCCGGAGCTTTTCGATGCTGGTCAGGACCAGGCCCTCGCGGCGGGCGAACTGGACGAGCTGGGGGAGGCGGGCCATCGTCCCGTCCTCAAGGATGATCTCCACGATGACGCCGGCGGGCGTGAGGCCGGCGAAGCGGGCGAGGTCGACCGCCGCCTCGGTGTGGCCGGGCCGCTCCAGGACGCCGCCCGGACGGGCCACCAGGGGGAAGATGTGGCCCGGCCGGCGCAGGTCCTGGCCGGTGCCGTTCAGCATGAGGTCGATCGTCCTGGCCCGGTCGGGGGCCGATATACCGGTGGTGACGCCGTGCTCCGGGCCGCCGTCGACGCTGACGGTGAACGCGGTGCCGTGGTGGTCCTCGTTGCGCTCGACCATGGGGGGCAGGTTGAGCTTCTCGGCCTGCTCCTCGGTCACCGAGACGCAGACCAGACCGCGGCCGTGGGTGATCATGTAGTTGATGGCCGCGGCGTCGGCGTACTCCGCCGCCACGATCAGGTCTCCCTCGTTCTCCCTGTCCTCGTCGTCCACCACGACGATGAGCTCCCCGCGTGCGATGGCGGCCACGGCCGCCGCCGCGTCGTCCAGAACGATCGGGGCGTCGAGTGCGACGGGAGCGTCTTCAAGGATCTGCGCGGTCATGTCGGTTCCTTTGCTTGACGTGGGCTTGAGCTGTGAGGTCGTGCACCGGCCAAGGATTCGATGGCGCGACATCGATGGTTTGTCATCGATGTCTCAACACCGATGCTTCATCATGCATGTCCCAGCATCGTTGTCGCAACACCATTCTGGGAGTCCCTGAAAGTGGTAGCTGCCCTTCCGGATGGACCGGGACAAGCCACGGGGGCCGGAAAAGGCGTATATCGATGACGTAGCATTGAATGATGTGGCATGGATGCTGCATCATCGAGAAATGATGTGATCACCCGCTCGTTCACCGCCGTCCACCGACAGCACGCCCACAGCACCCCCTGGAGCCGCCATGTCCAGCCCCCCGACCGCCACGGACACGACCTTGAGCCGCTCGCCCGCCACGGCCGAGCCACCTGTGCACGACTCGGAACTGCGCTACCTCCTGCTGGCCGCGCAGCGTGAGGGGGCCCGGCAGATGACCGCGCAGCTCAGGCCCTTCAACCTGACGCCGGCCCAGGCGGAGATCCTGCTGGTGCTGGCCGAGCGCGCCCCGCTCACGCTCGCCGAGGTGGGCCGCCTGATCGTGTGCGAGAGCGGGAGCCCCAGCCGCATCGTCGACACCCTCACCAAGCGCAGCCTGATCGACCGCGAGCCCGGTCAGGTGGACCGCCGGGTCGTCTATCTGCGGCTGACTCCGCGGGGGCAGGAACTCATCCCCGTACTGCGCGGCATCGACACCCAGACCGACGCGATGATCACCGACTGTCTGAGCCGGGATGAACAGGCGGTCATGACCCGCGGCCTGCGCCGCATCCTCAGCGGCACCCCCAGCGGGACGGCTCTGGCGGCCCGCTTCGAGCACGAGAAGTAGCCGGCCGACGCCGGGTACGCGAGGCAGCCGGCCGGCACCGGGTACACGAGGCAGCCGGCCGGCGCGGGGATCGGCCGCCGCGGTGTCAGGGCCGCGGCGGCACCCCGCCGGGCAGGCCGCCCACGAAAAAGACCGCCGCCCCGTACGAAGGATTCGTACGGGGCGGCGGTCTTTGCGCGGGCAGGTTCCCACGCCGGACGCTCTACCGCAGGAACGAGTTGATCTCGATCGTCTCGTCGCGGCCGGGACCCACGCCGATGGCGGAGATCGGGGCGCCGGACATGTCCTCCAGCGCCTTCACGTACGCCTGGGCGTTCTTCGGGAGGTCGGCGAAGGTCTTGGCCTTCGTGATGTCCTCCGACCAGCCGGGCAGGTTCTCGTAGATCGGCTTCGCGTGGTGGAAGTCGGTCTGCGAGTAGGGGAGCTCCTCGACGCGCTTGCCGTCGATCTCGTACGCGACACAGACCGGGATCTCGTCCCAGCCGGTGAGGACGTCGAGCTTGGTGAGGAAGAAGTCGGTCAGGCCGTTGACGCGTGTCGCGTACCGGGCGATCGGCGCGTCGAACCAGCCGCAGCGCCGGTCGCGGCCGGTGGTGACCCCGCGCTCACCGCCGATGCGGCGCAGCGCCTCACCGTCCTCGTCGAGCAGCTCCGTCGGGAACGGACCCGCGCCGACCCGGGTCGTGTACGCCTTCAGGATGCCGATGACCCGGCTGATCTTCGTCGGGCCGACGCCCGAACCCGTGCAGGCACCGCCCGCGGTGGGGTTCGACGACGTCACGAAGGGATACGTGCCGTGGTCGATGTCCAGCAGCGTGCCCTGGCCGCCCTCGAAGAGGACCACCTTGTCGTCGTCGAGCGCCTTGTTGAGCACCAGGACGGTGTCGGCGACGTACGGGCGCAGCCGCTCCGCGTAGGTCAGCAGCTCCTCGACGATCTGGTCGGTCTCGATCGCGCGGCGGTTGAAGACCTTGGTGAGGAGCTGGTTCTTGCCGTCGAGGGCCGCCTCGACCTTCTGCGTCAGGATCGACTCGTCGTACAGGTCCTGGACGCGGATGCCGACACGGTTGATCTTGTCGGCGTAGGTCGGGCCGATGCCCCGGCCGGTGGTGCCGATCTTCCGCTTGCCGAGGAAGCGTTCCGTCACCTTGTCCACCGTCACGTTGTACGGCGTGATGATGTGCGCGTTTCCGCTGATGAGGAGCTTGGACGTGTCGACGCCTCGCTCGTTCAGTCCGTTCAGCTCGGAGAACAGGACCGACGGGTCGACAACGACTCCGTTACCGATGACCGGGGTGCACCCCGGCGAGAGGATTCCGGAAGGGAGGAGGTGGAGGGCGTACTTCTGATCGCCCACGACTACCGTATGGCCGGCGTTGTTGCCGCCTTGGTAGCGCACCACATAGTCCACGGAACCACCGAGCAGGTCGGTGGCCTTTCCCTTGCCTTCGTCACCCCACTGAGCACCGAGCAGCACAAGTGCGGGCACGCGCGTACACCCCTTCCGGGCGGGGCATGTCCAAGGTCGGGGACGTACGCGGCTGAATCTGGTACGGCTGCGTGCGCCGGCGACCACCTTTGGCCGCGACCGTCGGACCGGATGCCCCGGAATAGACGAAGCCCCTGGCGCAATAGCGCAAGGGGCTCTTGCACAAAGATGCTACCCGAGGAAGCGAGGCATGACCGAGGTGGCGACTTCCGACCAGCTCCTGGTGGTCATCGACCCGGTCGCCCGTCACGGTGACGGTGAGGCGGTACGGATCGCAAAAGACGTGCTCAGCGCGGGTGCGACAACAAAAGTGTGCCTCCCCGACGGGCCCGAGGAATTCGATCGGGCGCTGGCCCGCAGAGGGTCGCGGCGGCCCGTCGTGATCGGGGACGACCGGGCGCTGCTGCGCGCCGTGTCCCTTTTGCACCGCAGGCGCGAGCTGGCTGGATGTGCACTGTCCCTGGTGCCGGTGGGCACGGGCGACGGGGCTCTGACGCTCGCGCGGGCCCTCGGCGTGCCCATGGGGGCCGTGGCGGCGGCCCGCGCCGTGCTCGACGGGTCCGAGCGGCGGCTCGATCTTCTGGTGGACGACAGTGACGGGGTGGTGCTGGGGGCGCTGCGGATTCCGCCGCTGGGCGGGGACGCGGGCCCCCCGGAGGGGCCCGGCCCGCAGCACGGGCCCCACTGGTTGCGGACCTGTCAGTCCCTCGTCCGCACGCTCGCCGCACGGCCCGCGCGGGCGCCGGCGTCCGCCTCCCCCGGGCCGGCCCGGCTGCGGGTCGAGGTCGACGGGCGGACCCTCGTCGACCTGGACCAGCCCGTGGAGGCCGTGTCGATCACTCCGGCGGGCGCGGGGGGTGGTGCGCGGGTCGAGATCCGGCCCGTCTCCGTGGGGGCGGAGGCCGCGCCGCTGGGGGCCGTGGGGCGGACGGTCACCGTGTCGGGGGCGGATTTCCGGTACCGGGCGGATGCGGTGGTGGCGGGCCCGGTCCGCACCCGGACGTGGACGGTCCGGGAGGGGGCTTGGGGGTTGACGCTGCCGGGGTGACGCGCGGGTTTCTTCCGCCCCCGCCGCCCCTGCCCTTCCCGTCACTGACTCGGGGGCCGGCCCCCGAACCCCCGCTCCTCAAACGCCGGAGAGGCTACCCACTCAGCCCGTCCGGCGTTTGAGGACGAGCGCGAAGCGCGATACGGGGGCGAGGGGGCGCAGCCCCCATGCGTGGACGGGAACGGGAAGGGGCGGCGGGGGCGGAAAAACGGCTCAGCCGTCGCCGAAGTGGCGTTCCCGATGGATCCGCCACCGATCCATCATCAACGCCACCTCCCCGTCCACGAACTCGAAGAACGCGAGCGTCTCAGCCAACCGCCGCCCCGCCGGACTCCCCCCGCCCAGACTGTCCACGCCCTCCCGAAGAGCCCGCTCCCACCCTTTGATGACGGCTTCGCGATTGGTGAGCGCCTCGTACCACTGGTCGCTGTGCACCCGGTACCGCTCCCGCCGCGATCCCGGCTCCCGTTCGCGCGCGACCATGTGCTGCTGCGCGAGATAGCGCACCGCCCCCGACACGGCGGCCGGACTGATCCGCAGCTGTTCACCGAGCTCGGCGGAGGTCAGCGTCCCGGAGTCGGAGGAGAGCAGCGCGGCGAACACCCGGGCCGGCATCCGCTGCATCCCGGCTTCGACGAGCTGCGCGGCGAAGCTCTCGACGAACTTCGACACCGCTTCGACGTCACGTGGCGCCCCGTTCGCTTCCGCCATCCCGCGCTCCACCTTTTCCCGTACTCCTCGCCCGTGTCCCGCACCCGTATCCCTCACCCGGTGCCGAGTCTATCCGTCGTTCATACGCTTCCTTAACTTCACAAGTTTGTGAAACCAGCGTACGTTCTGAAGCATGACGAAGGCCATCACCGTCTCCGGACTGCACAAGTCGTTCGGCGGCACGCACGCCCTGGACGGTCTCGACCTCGACGTCGAGACCGGTGAGGTGCACGGCTTCCTCGGCCCCAACGGCGCGGGCAAGTCCACCACCATCCGTGTCCTGCTGGGCCTGCTGCGCGCCGACTCGGGCACCGCACGGCTGCTGGGCCAGGACCCGTGGGCCGACGCGGTGGAACTGCACCGCAGGATCGCGTACGTCCCCGGTGACGTGACCCTCTGGCGCAACCTGTCGGGCGGCGAGGTCATCGACCTGTACGGGCGTCTGCGCGGCGGCCTGGACCCGGCACGCCGCGCCGACCTGGTCCGGCGGTTCGAACTGGACCCCACGAAGAAGGGCCGCACCTACTCCAAGGGCAACCGCCAGAAGGTCGCCCTCGTCGCCGCCTTCGCCTCCGACGTGGACCTGCTGATCCTGGACGAACCCACCTCGGGCCTGGACCCCCTGATGGAGGAGGTCTTCCAGACCTGCGTCGAGGAGGAACGCGACCGGGGCCGCACGATCCTCCTCTCCTCCCACATCCTCAGCGAGGTCGAGGAGCTGTGCGACCGCGTCAGCATCATCCGCAAGGGCGTCACGGTCGAGACCGGTTCGCTCGCCGATCTGCGGCACCTCACCCGCACCAGCGTCACCGCCGAACTCGCCGGACCCCCCGGAGGACTGGCCGCCCTGCCCGGCGTCCACCACCTCGACGTCCAGGGCGCCCGGGTCAGGCTCCAGGTGGAGAGCGACAAGCTGAACGCCGTGCTGCGCTCACTCACCGAGTCCGGCGTACGGTCCCTGACCTCCACCCCGCCCACCCTCGAAGAACTCTTCCTGCGCCACTACCAGGAGGACATACAGGCACAGGAGCAGGCACAGGAGCAGGAGCAGGAGCAGACGGAGACGGGGACGGGGACGAAGGCGGTGCCCCGATGACCGCCATGACCTCGGCCGCCGGGCCCACCGCCGTACGGGGCAGCGGTTCACGCCACCTTGCGGGCACCTGGCCCCTGCTGCGGCTCGCACTGCGCCGGGACCGGGTGGTGATCCCCGTCTGGGTCGGCGTCGTCGCCCTGATGGTGGTCTCCCTGCCGAGCTCCCTGAAGAGCGTCTACTCCACGGCCGCCGAACGCGCCGACGTCGCCCACCAGATGCTCACCAACAGCTCCCTGCGGGCCCTGTACGGACCGGTGTTCGGCGACTCGCTCGGCGCTCTCGCGGCCTGGCGCATCGGCGCGTACGCGGGGGTGTTCGCCGGAATCATGAGCCTGGTCGTCGTCGTACGGCACACCCGGGACGAGGAGGAGAGCGGCCGTCAGGAGATGGTCTCGGCGGGCATGGTGGGCCGCCGCGCCCCGCTGACCGCCGCGCTGCTCGCCGCCCTGATCGCGAACGCGGCCCTCGCCCTGCTCATCACCGCCGGCCTCGCCGGACAGGGCTCGTCCGGCGCCCTGGCGCTGGGGCTCGGCGTGGCCGGGGTCGGCATGGTCTTCGCGACGACGGCGGCGGTCGTCGCCCAGCTCACGGAGAGCGCGCGGCTCGCGAAGGGGCTGACGGGAGGCCTGCTGGGCGCGGCGTTCGCCCTGCGTGCGGCCGGCGACTCCGCGGTGAGCGACGGCTCGTCCGTGCTGACGTGGCTGTCCCCCGTCGGCTGGCTGGAGAACCTGCGCGCCTTCGCGCACGAACGCTGGTGGGTCCTGCTGCTCTTCGCCGCCGCCGTCACCATCCAGGGCGCGATCGCCTACGAACTGGCCGGGCGCCGCGACGTCGGCATGAGCTTCCTGCCGACCCGGCCCGGCCCCGCCGCCGGCCGCCTCGGTACGGCGGGCGCGCTGGCCTGGCGACTGCAGCGCGGCGGCGTACTCGGCTGGAGTCTCGGCTTCCTCGCCGCCGGGGCCGCCTTCGGCGGGGTGACGAAGGGCGCGACGGATCTGGTCGGCGACAACGAACGCACCCGCGAGATCATCGAGCGCATGGGCGGTCAGTCCGGCATCACGGACGCGTTCCTCGCCACGATGGCCGGCATGCTCGGCATGGTCGCCGCGCTGTACGTCGTCCAGTCCGTGCTGCGGCTCCACGGCGAGGAGACCTCCCAACGCGCCGAACCGGTCCTCGCGGGCGCGGTGGGCCGACTGCGCTGGGCCGCCGGCCACCTGCTGATCGCCTTCGGCGGGGCGGTGCTCATCATGCTCCTGGGCGGCCTCGGCCTGACAGCCGGCTACGGGCAGTCACCCGGCCCGATCCTGGGCGCCTGCCTGGTCCAACTCCCCGCGATCTGGACGATCGGCGCCCTCGCGGTCCTCCTGTACGGGGTGTCCGCGCAGGCGGCTCCGGCCGCGTGGGCGGTGGCCGGCACCGCGCTGCTCCTGGGCTGGATCGGTCCGGCCCTGGACCTCCCCGCCCCCCTGCTGAACCTCTCCCCCTTCGCCCACCTGCCACATCTCCCGGGCAGCGAGATGACTTGGCCCCCGGTCCTGATCCTCACGGCGATCGCGACGACCCTGATCACGACGGGCCTGACAGCCTTCAACCACCGCGACCTGACAACGGGCTGACTTTCTTGAGGGCGCGGGTTGCCTCTCAGGGGCGCGGGGAACGGCGCAGTCTTTTGCCTTCAGGGGCGCAGGGAACGGCGTGATCGGTTGTCTTTTAGGGGCGCGGGGAACTGCGCAGTCTTTTGCCTTTCAGGGGCGCAGGGAACGGCGCAGTCTTTTGCCCTTAGGGGCGCGGGGAACTGCGCGGCCAGCCACGACGCACCCGCACGTCACAGCCGTCCCGTCACGACCGGTCCGTCAGACCTCGACCAGTAGCCCGTCCAACCCCCGGATGACGAAGTTCGGCTTCCGCGAAGGCTCGGCAGCGAGCCGAAGCAAGGGAACCTGCTCCAACAACGCCCCCATGGACGCCGCGAGCTCGATCCGGGCAAGCGGCGCCCCGATGCAGTAATGGATACCCGCACTGAAGGAGATGTGCGGATTCTCCACCCGGGCCAGATCAAGCACCTCCGGCGCGGCGAACACCGCCGGATCGTGGTTCGCCGCCCCGAAGAGCAACGCCACCTCACTCCCCCGCGGAATCACCGTCCCGTCGACCTCGATCTCGTCCAGCACCCATCGCTCGAACAGCTGCAGCGGGGTGTCGTACCGCATCAGCTCCTCCACCGCCGTACCCACCAGCCCCCGGTCCGCCCGCAGCGCGGCCAACTGCTCCGGGTGCCGGAACAGCGCCCACCAGCCGTTCACCGTGGCGTTCACCGTCGCCTCGTGGCCCGCGTTGAGCAGGAGGACGCACGTCGAGATCATCTCCTGCTCACTGAGCCGGTCCCCCTCGTCGTACGCCGCGATCAGCCCCGAGATGAGGTCGTCCCCGGGCTCCTTGCGCCGTACGGCGATCAGCTCCCGCAGGAACTCGGTGAACTCGACCGAAGCCCGTACCGCCCTGTCCGCCGTCTCCTTCGACGGACTCAGCTCGTACATCCCGCAGATGTCCGCCGACCAGGGCCGCAGCTGCGCCCGCTCGGACTCGGGGATGCCCAGCATCTCCGCGATCACCGCCACGGGGAGGGGCTCGGCGACGTCCGTCAGCAGGTCTCCGCCGCCCGCCGCGACCAGCTCGCCCACCAGCTCGGACGCCAGCCGGTCCACGTACGGCCGCAGCCGCTCGACCGTGCGCGGGGTGAACGCCTTCGACACCAGCCGCCTGATCCTTGTGTGGTCCGGCGGTTCCAGGTCGAGCATGCCGTGGTCGTTGAGCACGTGGAACGGCTCGTGCTCGGGCGGGGGCGGGGTCCGTCCGAAGTCCTCGTGCGTGAAGCGGTGCTGGTAGGTACGGCCCAGCCTGCGGTCCCTCAGCAGCGTCGACACGTCCGCGTGGTGCGGGATCAGCCACTGGTCGGTGGGCTCGTAGTAGTGGGCCCTGCCGGTGGCGCGGAGGTCCGCGTACGCGGGGTACGGGTCTGCCAGGAAGGTCTGGTCCCAGGGGTCGAAGGACTTCGGGGGGTTGATGGCTGCCATGTCCGGACGCTAGCGGGTGGTGGCCCTGTCTGGACAGGGTCTGCCCTCTTGAGCTGGGGGTTCGCTCCCCTGGCGTCGGTTTCGGCTGCGGGCCGGTGGGGGCTTGTCGCGCAGTTCCCCGCGCCCCTAAAGGCAACCGATTGCGCCGTTCCCCGCGCCCCTGAAAGACAACTGATCGCGCCGTTCCCCGCGCCCCTGGAAGGCGGGACGGTCAGCCCGGGGTCACCAGGCGGGCCTCGTATGCGAAGACCGCTGCCTGGGTGCGGTCTCTCAGGCCCAGTTTCACCAGGATGCGGCTCACGTGGGTCTTGATGGTGGACTCGGCCACGACCAGGCGGGCGGCGATCTCCGCGTTGGACAGGCCCTGGGCGATGAGGACCAGCACCTCGGTCTCGCGGTCGGTCAGGTCGCCGTACGCCGCGTGCGCGCCGGCCGAGTAGCGGGGCTCCTCGGACAGCTTCGAGAACTCCGTGATCAGCCGCTTCGTCACCGAGGGCGCCAGCAGTGCCTCGCCCGCCGCCACCACCCTTACCCCGTCCGCGAGCTGCCGGGCCGAGGCGTCCTTCAGGAGGAAGCCCGACGCCCCGGCGCGCAGCGCCTGGTACACGTACTCGTCGAGGTCGAACGTCGTCAGCACGAGCACCTTCGCCGCGCCGTCCGCCGCCACGATCTCGCGTGTCGCCTCGATGCCGTTCATCTCGGGCATCCGGATGTCCATCAGGACGACGTCCGGCGCGAGTTCCCTGACCCGGTCGACCGCCTCCCGGCCGTTGACGGCCTCGCCCACGACCTCGATGTCCGGCATCGCTCCGAGCAGTACCGAGAACCCTTCGCGGACCATCATCTGGTCGTCGGCGATCAGTACCCGAATGGTCATGCCGCTGGTCATGCCGTGTCCTCCGCCGCCGCAGACGCGGACGCGGACGCGGACGACGGGACCGGCAGGAAGACCGCGACCTCGTAGCCCCCGTCGTCCGTCGCCTCCGCCGTCATCTCGCCGTCCAGCATCGACACCCTCTCCCGCATGCCCGTGACGCCGTGCCCGGCGCCCGGTGACGGCTTGACCAGCCCGGTCGCCGGACCGTTCACCACGCGCAGCCCGAGCCCGCCGAGCACGTAACTGACCTCCACCTTGGCCGACGCTCCCGGCGCGTGCCGCAGGCTGTTGCTCAGCGCCTCCTGGACGATCCGGTAGGCGGACAGCTCGACGCCCTGCGGAAGCTCCCGCACCGCTCCGGTGACCGTACTGTCCACGCGCAGGCCGGCGTCGCGCACGTTCTCCAGGAGGCGGTTCAGGTCCGCGAGCCTGGGCTGCGGGGCGTCCGGGGCCTCGTAGTCCTCGGCCCGTACGACACCCAGGACCCGGCGCAGCTCGGAGAGCGCGATGACCGCGTTCTCCCTGATCACCTTGAAGGCGTACTCCAGCTCCGGCGGGGGGTTCTCCACGCGGTAGGGCGCGGCCTCCGCCTGGATGGCGACCACCGACATGTGGTGGGCGACGACGTCGTGCAGCTCGCGGGCGATCGTCGTGCGCTCTTCGAGAAGGGTGCGCTTGGAACGCTCGTGCGCGGTCACCGTCTGCTGGTCGGTCACCTTCTGCGCGGCCTCGCGGCGCACGTGCCACACCGTGACGACCAGCAGGGCCAGCGCGCTCACGAACAGGAAGGGCATCGTGTTCGTGCTGTAGTGGCCGTCCGGGAAGAAGCCCTCCGAGACGAGGCCGTAGGCCGCGGTCAGCGTCCACATCCAGGCCGCCGTACGGGGCCTGGTCCGCATCGCGACGACCGTGAGGACGACCAGCTGGGTCGCGAAGGCGCCGGGTGCCCAGGGCCAGTCGCTGTCCCACCAGTTCCCGAACTGGGCCGTGACCAGTGCCACCGCCAGGGAGGACCAGAAGGCGACGACCGGCCTGAGCAGCGTCAGCAGAACGGCGCCCATCCCCATGAGGCCGGTCAGGAACTGCGCCGTGTCACCGCCGCCGTTGGCCGCGAGGGAGATGAGAAACGTGAGCAGACCGGCCAGCACCACCAGGGCGTGCGGGAGCAGGGTGACCCGCTCTCTCAGCGCCGGCGGCAGATTCCGGGTGACGGGGCCGTCCACCCGCATCCCCGGAAGCGGGCGGAGGGCGAAGGCGTCATGGAACAGGTCCTGCCACAGCCCCCGGGACACGTTGATCGCGAGCTGGAACTCGGGACTGCGCGGCCGTCCGCCGCCTGGCTGTGTCATCTGCGTCTGTGTCATCTGCGTCTGGGTCGTCTCGGTCATGTACGAAACGTAGGCCGAGGCGGGGCGGCGGTCGTCACCAGTGAGATGGGTTCTGCGGCCTCCCTCTCAGGTACTACGGGTGTCCCGCGAGAGTCCTGTACGGGCCCCCGCCCCTACCAGGCCAGTTGGGCGATCTCCTCCGCCACCACCGCGCACGCGTCCGCCGCCGGGTCGATCAGGGGGAAGTGGCCGACGTCCTCCAGCAGCGTCAGGCCCACCACCTCGCCGGCCTTCGCCGCGGCCTCCGCGTACGCCTCGGCGACCGCCTGTGGCACGACGGTGTCCGTCCGGCCCTGGACCAGCGTCGTGGCGATTCCCGTCGGGAGGAGCAGGGCCGGGTCGGCGTACGGCTGCCGTTCCTCGAACGTGGCCGTGCCGCCGAGGAGTTGAAGTGCGGCTCCGGAGCAGACGTCCAGCTTCTCCGCGACGGTGAAGTCGGCGATCGGGGCCAGGGCGACGACACCGCGCAGCGGGGCCGGCCGCTCCAGGTACCAGGGCGCGTCGGCCGGCAACAAATGGCGGGCTGCCGCCCAGAGCGCCAGCTGACCGCCGGCCGAGTGGCCGGTGACCACCGTGCGGCGCGCATCGGCTCCCGGCAGGGCCTGCCGTACGAGGGCCGGCATCGCGTCCAGCGCCGCCGCCACGTCGTCGAAGGTGTCCGGCCAGCGCCCCGCCACCGGTCCCGTACCGCCCTGCGCCGGGATCGTGCCGCCGCGCCGGTACTCGACGTTGGCCACGGCGAAGCCCCGCCGGGCCAGGAAGTCCGCGAACGGGGTGATGTGCCGCCGGTCGTACGGGGCCCGCCAGGCGCCGCCGTGCAGGACGACGACGAGCGGGGCCGACTCCTCACCGCCGCGCGGTGCGTAGAAGTCGACGACCTGGTCGGGGTGGTCGCCGTACGCGGCGGTGGCGTCGGGGTCGACGGGCGGATGGGAGAAGGCCGACTCCTCCTCCGCGGCGTCGCGGGCGTCGTCCGGCATGCTCCAAGCCTCTCAGCGGTGCGGTGTGCGTCCCCCGGCCCGCGAGCTCTCGGAGCCTGCGGTCAACGTGCGCCGGGGCGCGGGTCGTTGGCGGGACGGTATCAGGCCGGTGACGTGCGTCTACACACCGCCGTGACGCTCGGTGAGGGGTAAACGGTGCTGCTGTTTCGTTACGCTGGACGCAGCGCACCGCGCGCCCGCGTCCGCGCCCACGTCAGCGTCCGCGCCCACGTCAGCGTCCGCGCCCGCGCCCGCGCCCGCGTCTGCGTCTGCGTCTGCGTCTGCGTCTGCGTCTGCGTCTGCGTCTGCGTCTGCGTCCAAGGAGCCCACCATGATCGCCGAGCCCGAACCAGGGACCACTGCCGAACCCGAACCGGAACCCGATCCGGAGCCCGGGACCGTCCGTCCCGGTGGGCGTACCGCTCGGGTCCGTACGGCCGTGTTGCGCGTCGCCGGGGACGTACTGGCCGAGCAGGGGTTCGCGCAGCTCGACCTGGCGGACGTGGCCCGGCGCGCGGGGGTCGGCAAGACGACCGTGTACCGGCGCTGGGGCTCGGTCACCGGGCTCGTCGCCGACCTGCTCGGCGACATGGCCGAGCAGTCCCTCCCCCGTACCGAGACGGGTTCCGTGCTCGGGGATCTGCGGGCCAACGCCGCGCTGGTCTGCCGTACGCTCGCCGATCCCCGGCAGGGGGCGCTGTTCCGGGCGGTGATCGCCGCGGCGGCGTGCGACGCGCGTACGGCGGAGGCGTTGCGACGGTTCTACGAGGTGCGGGTCGCCGAGTGGGCGCCTTGTGTCGAGCAGGGGGTCGCGCGGGGGGAGTTGCCGGTGGGGACCGATGCGGGGGAGGTCGTACGGGCTGTTTCGGCGCCGCTGTACTACGCGTTGCTGACGTCGGGGGTGGCGCCGGACGCGGCTGCCGGGGAGCGGGCGGCCGCGGCGGCGGTTGCCGCTGCGCGGGGCGGGGTGTTCGTGGGGTAGGGGGGTTCCTCGCCCCCGCCGCCCCTACCCGTTCCCGTCACTGTGTCCTCAAACGCCGGACGGGCTGAAACGTTTTCAGCCCGTCCGGCGTTTGAGGACGAGCGCGCAGCGCGATAGGGGGGCGAGGGGCGCAGCTCCATGCAGTGACGGGAAGGGTAGGGGCGGCGGGGGCGAGGAACCCTGCCGACGTCAGAACAGCCCGCCCAGCACCCCCGCCGCCCTCTCCACGTCCCCGAACCCCACATACAGCGGCGTGAACCCGAACCGCAGGATGTCCGGCTCCCGGAAGTCGCCGATCACCCCCCGCTCGATCAGCCGCCGCATCACCCCGCCCGCGTCGGCACACCGCAACGCGACCTGACTCCCCCGTTCCCCATGCCCGGCCGGAGTCACCGACTCCACCGCACCCCCGGGCACGTACGCCGCCACGCACTCCAGGAAGAAGTCCGTCAGGGCGAGGGACTTGGCCCGGACCGCCTCGATCGAGACGTCGTCCCAGACCTCCAGCGCCGCCTCCAGGGCGAGCATGGAGAGGATGTCCGGGGTCCCGACCCGCCCACGCAGGGCGCCGGGGGCCGGAACGTGGTCGGGCGTCATGCCGAACGGGTCGGCGTGCGAGTTCCACCCCGGCAGCGGGGAGTCGAAGCGCGCCTGGTGGTCCCGCCGGACATAGAGGTACGCGGGCGAACCCGGCCCACCGTTCAGGTACTTGTACGTGCAGCCGACCGCCAGGTCCACCCCGTGTTCGTCCAGACCGACCGGCAGCGCGCCCGCGCTGTGGCAGAGGTCCCAGACCGAGACGGCACCCGCCGCACGGATCGCGGCCGTCAGCGCCGGCAGGTCGTGCAGACGCCCCGTGCGGTAGTCGACGTGGTTCAGGAGCACCGCGGCCGTACGTCCGCTCAGCGCGTCCGGCACCTCGTCGGGCGCGACCGGCCGCAGCGTGCACCCCGTGAGCCGCGCGGCCGACGCGGCGATGTACCCGTCCGTGGGGAACGTGGTCGCGTCGACGAGAATCTCGTCCCGGGTCCCGCCGGGGGAACCACCGTCCCCGTCCTCGCCCCCGCCGGCCAGGCGCACCGCGCCCACGACCGCCTTGAACACGTTCACGCTCGTCGAGTCGCCCACGACGATCTGGCCCGGCGCGGCGCCCACCAGCGGAGCGATCCGGTCACCGATCCGCTCGGGCGCGGTCCACCAGCCGCTCTCGTCCCAGGACCGGATGCGCAGCGAGCCCCACTGTCTGCGCACGACGTCCTCGACCCGGCCGGGCACCGAGCGCGGCAGCGCGCCGAGCGAGTTGCCGTCCAGGTACACCGTGTCGTCCAGGACGAACTGCGCGCGCACCTTGCCCAGTTCGTCGGCGGCGTCCAGCGCGGCAGCCCTGCCGGCGAGCGACGTGGCCCCGAAGTCCGCATACGGCTCAGACATGCGACCGTGCCGTCCACAGCTCGGGGAACACGTTCTTGCGGGCCCGCTTCTCCAGCCAGGCCACGCCCGCCGAGCCGCCGGTGCCCGTCTTGGAGCCCATCGCGCGGCGGGTGGCGACCAGATGGTCGTTGCGCCAGCGCCAGACCAGTTCGGCGACATCGGTCAACGCCTCGCCGAGCCGGGCGAGTTCGGAACTCTCGTCGCCCGCGTAGAGGTCGGTCCACACGGCCTCGACCTCGGGCGAGGGCTCGTAGCGGACGGAGACGTCCCGCTGGACGACCGAGGCCGGTATCGCGTGGCCGCGCCGTGCGAGGAGCCGCAGCACCTCGTCGTACAGGCTCGGCTCGTGCAGGGCCTTCTCCAGCTCGGCGTGCACGCGGGGCGCGCCCCGGTGGGGGACGAGCATGGACGCGGACTTGTCGCCGAGCAGGAACTCCATCCGCCGGTACATCGCCGACTGGAATCCGGAACCCTCACCGAGGGCGCTGCGGTACGAGTTGAACTGGGCCGGGGTGAGCTGGCCGAGCGGCTTCCAGGAGGCGTTCAGCGCCTCCAGCTCCCGTACCGAACGCTTCAGGGCGGCCACCGCGACGGGCACGCGGTCCTCGCGCAGCGCCTTCGCCGCGGTCTCCCACTCGTGCACGATGACGGTGAACCACAGCTCCATGACCTGGGTCGTCACCAGGAAGACCATCTCTCCGGGGTCGTCGGAGAGGGTGTGCTGGAGGTGGGTGAGGACGTCCGCCTGTACGTAGTCCTCGTAGGGGGTCGTCCCCCGGAAGTCGAGATGCGGGGTCTCGGGCTCCGAAGCCACTGCGTGGGCCTCGCCGTGCTGAGCCTGTTGGGACATCGCTGTCTCCTGCTGTACTCCGGGTAGCGGTCCGCCCCTGCCGAATTCCGACACGGGGGCCCCGGTCCCCAACCGGCATCCTCCACAATCGTGCCCCGAAACCGCAAGGTCCGCCTGGTCACACCAGGCGGACCCGCACGTACGCGGCCCTCGACGGGCTCGGGGCTAGCCCAGGGTCTGGGCCGCCGCCGGGGAGGAGTCCTTCAGGAACTGCGCGCAGCGCTCGTACTCCGCCTGCTCGCCGATCGCCTGGGCGGCGCGGGCGAGACCGTGCAGGGCGCGCAGGAAGCCGCGGTTCGGCTCGTGCTCCCACGGCACCGGGCCGTGGCCCTTCCAGCCGCCGCGGCGCAGGGAGTCGAGGCCGCGGTGGTAGCCGGTACGGGCGTACGCGTACGACTCGACGACGCTGCCGCGCTCGAACGCCTCGTCGGCCAGCTGCGCCCAGGCGAGCGAGGAGGTCGGGTACTTCGCGGCGACGTCGGCGGGCGCCGTGCCGTTCGCGAGGAGCTCGCGCGGCTCCGGGTCGTCGGGCAGGTGGGTCGGGGGCGGTCCCCCGAGGAGGTTCTCGTGAATGGCCATGGGTTCCAGTTTGCGCTATCCGCGACCGCCGCGGGGTCCCCGGGTGGAGCTGCCCCGACCGAAAACGTGCACGAGCAGGCACTCGGGTCCGCCGGGCCCGGGGGTGAGCCCGGGACGGGCTGGGGATGGGCCAGGGATGGACCACGGGTGCGTCGGGGTGGGAGCGGGCCGTGCCGGTACGTCGAGTCCGCCGCCCCCGTGCATACGGCTCTCAGTTGGAGGGTCGGGCTTTTTTGCGGGAGCCCTACGCGGCGGACTTTCGACGTACCGGCACGGCCCGCTCCCTGGTCTCGTCGACGGGTGCCGGTCATCCGACCCGTCGACCGGTGCGGGGATGGAGAGAGGGCGCGCGGGCTACTCCAGCCGTCCCCGCGACCGGTTCGGCTCCAGCGGCGGAGCCGTCACGCTGCCGTGCGTGAGGCACTCCGGGCGCAGACAGCCCGGCGGAGGCTTGCGCACGGTCGCGAAGGCGATCACCGCGCCCACCACCAGGATGCCCGCGCACAGCGGCATGGCCCGCCGGAACGCGTCGTCGAAGGCGTCCGCCGACCGGTACGCCTCCTCGCCCATCCCGGCCAGCAGCGGCAGCGCGGCCACCGCGACGAGACCGGCGGCGCGGGCCGCCGCGTTGTTGATGCCGCTGGCGAGCCCCGCCCGGCCGGTGTCGACGGAGGCCAGCACGGTCGCGGTGAGGGGCGCCACCAGCGTCACCATGCCGGTGCCGAGCACCAGGACGGCGGGCAGCACGTCGGCCGCGTACGAGGCGTCCTCGCCCACTCTCAGCATCAGCAGCATGCCGGTCGCGCACAGCAGCGGGCCGACGGTGAGCGGGATGCGCGGGCCGATGCGCTGGGCCAGCTCGCCCGAGCGGGCCGAAAGGAGCAGCATCAGGACGGTGGTCGGCAGCAGCGCCGTACCGGCGCCGAGGGCCGAGTAGCCGGCCACGACCTGGAGCTGGACCGCGGAGAGGAAGAAGAACCCGCCGAAGGCCGCGTACACGCACAGGGTGACGACGTTGACCGCGGTGAACTGGCGGGACGCGAAGATGTCGAGCGGCATCATCGGGTCGGGCCGCCGCTTCTCCACGGCCACGAAGGCGACGCCCGCCGCGACCCCGGCCGCCGCCGTCACCGCGACGACGGGCACCGAACCGCCGGGCGCCTCGATGAGCGCGTACGTCACCAGGGCCAGCGACAGTGCGCCGAGGGCTGCCCCGAGCACGTCGAAGCCGCGCCCGTGGACCCGGTCGTCCCTCGACTCCGGTACGTGTCTCAGGGCGATCGGGGCGCACAGCAGGGCGAGCGGGACGTTCAGCAGGAACACCCAGCGCCAGCCGGGGCCGTCCACCAGCCAGCCGCCGAGGAAGGGGCCGACCGCCGCGCCGATGCCGCCGAACCCGGACCACAGGCCGACGGCCCGCGCCCGGTCCTCCGGGTGGAACGACGCCTGGATGAGGGCCAGCGAGCCGGGGGTGAGCAGCGCGCCGCCGACGCCCTGGAGGGCGCGGGCGGCGACGAGCACGCCCGCGTTCGGTGCGAGCCCGCACAGCAGGGAGGCCGCCGCGAACCACACCACGCCGACGACGAACACCTTCCGCCGTCCGAAGCGGTCGCCCAGGGCGCCGCCCAGCAGGATGAGTCCCGCGAGGGTCAGCATGTAGGCGTTGACGGTCCACTGCAGGCCGGCCAGGTCGGCGTCGAGGTCGCGGCCGATCGTCGGCAGCGCCACGTTCACCACGGTCGAGTCCAGCATCGCCATGCTGGAGCCGAGGACCGTCGTCAGCAGGATCCACTTGCCCGTGGAGGAGGACATCCGGACAGCCGGGGACGGCGTCGGAGAGGAGGCCGGCGACGAGGCCGGGGACTCCTTCGACGGGTCCGGTGGGGGCGTTGGGGCAGCCATGTTCCGGATCATACGGACATACGGCGGGGCCCGGCCGTCCCTGTGGACAACCGGGCCCCGCCTACGCGAAGAGGCGCTTACTTGATCTTCGTACCCGTGGAACGCAGGTGACCGCAGGCCTGCGTGACGCGCGCGGCCATCGAGCCCTCGGCGAGCTTGCCCCAGGTGCGGGGGTCGTACGTCTTCTTGTTGCCGACCTCGCCGTCGACCTTCAGGACACCGTCGTAGTTGCGGAACATGTGGTCCGCGACCGGGCGCGTGAACGCGTACTGGGTGTCCGTGTCGATGTTCATCTTCACGACGCCGTTCTCCAGGGCCGTGCGGATCTCCTCCTCCGAGGAGCCGGAGCCGCCGTGGAAGACGAAGTCGAACGGGGACGGCTTGTTGTACTTCGCCGCCACGCCCTCGTTCAGCTCCTTGAGGAGCTCGGGGCGCAGGACGACGTTGCCCGGCTTGTAGACGCCGTGCACGTTGCCGAAGGACGCGGCCAGCAGGTAGCGGCCCTTCTCGCCCAGGCCCAGGGCCTCGACGGTACGGAACGCGTCGTCGACCGTGGTGTAGAGGGAGTCGTTGATCTCGTGCGTGACGCCGTCCTCCTCACCACCGGTCGGGGTGATCTCCACCTCAAGGATGATCTTCGCGGCGGCGGCGCGGGCCAGCAGTTCCTGGGCGATGGCCAGGTTGTCGGCGAGGGTCTCCGCGGAGCCGTCCCACATGTGGGACTGGAACAGCGGGTTCCGGCCGGCCTTGACGCGCTCCTCGGAGACCGCGAGCAGCGGACGCACGTACCCGTCGAGCTTGTCCTTCGGGCAGTGGTCCGTGTGCAGGGCGACCGTGACGTCGTACTTCGCGGCGACGATGTGCGCGAACTCGGCCAGCGCCACCGCGCCGGTGACCATGTCCTTCTTGTGCTGGCCGCCCAGGAACTCCGCACCGCCGGTGGAGATCTGGATGATGCCGTCGCTCTCGGCCTCCGCGAAGCCGCGGAGCGCAGCGTGCAGGGTCTGCGTCGAGGTCACATTGATGGCCGGGTAGGCGAACTTGCCTGCCTTCGCCCGGTCGAGCATCTCGTTGTAGACCTCGGGGGTTGCGATGGGCATCTGTCCGCTCCTTGTATGTGCGGGTGGCGTTCTGCTGAGAACCCTGACCTAGGGGGCGACGTCATCGTCGGCCCCATCCTTCCAGACCCGACCGGATGCTCCGGCCTTGCTCCGGCCTTGCTCCAGCCTTGCTGCGGGCTTGCTCCAGCCTTGCTGCGGGCTTGCTGCGGGCTTGCTGCGGGCTTGCTGCGGGCTCGCTCAGGCCTCGCTCAGGCGAGACCCAGTTCGTCCTTGGAGTAGGCGAAGAGGTAAGGCACCCCGGCGGCTTCCCGGATCTTCTCCGCGGCGCCGGTGGCGCGGTCGACGATGGTCGCCACGCCGACGACCTCCGCGCCGGCCTCGCGCACGGCCTCGACGGCGGCGAGCGGGGAGCCGCCGGTCGTCGAGGTGTCCTCCACGACGAGCACGCGGCGGCCCGCGATGTCCGGGCCCTCGACCCTGCGCTGCAGGCCGTGCGCCTTCGCCTCCTTGCGGACGACGAAGGCGTCGACGCGCCGGCCGCGCGCGTGGGCGGCGTGCAGCAGGGCTCCGGCCACCGGGTCGGCGCCCATGGTGAGGCCGCCGACCGCGTCGAAGTCCAGGTCCGCGGTCAGGTCGAGGAGCACCTGGCCGACCAGCGGGGCGGCCTCGCCGTCCAGGGTGATCCGCCGCAGGTCGACGTAGTAGTCGGCCTCGATACCGGAGGAGAGGGTCACCTTGCCGTGCACCACGGCCTTGTCCTTGATCTGCTGCAGCAGCTCGCCGCGTACGTCGTCGCTCATGCGGGTCAGCTTAGAGGCGGCGCCAGGTCCAGGTGGTGGCGGCTTCCAGGGGGTCGATGGGCGTGACCAGGCGGGGCAGGGTGTTCAGGCCGTTGGGCGGCCCGGTCTGCGGCTCCACGCACACGGCCGCCTCCTGCTCGTCGTACACGACGACCCACTGCTCGCGGCTGGCCACGTTCAGCTCCAGCCGGCCCGGCCAGGTGAGAGTGACGTCGACGCCGTCGGGCATCCCGAAGCAGTCGTCCCAGGGGCTCGGCCGCGGGTCGATCCGGCGGCCGGTCGGCAGATGGTCGTCGCCGCGCTCCTCCTGCCACTGGGCAGTGAAGTCGACGCGCACGCCGGCGTCCTCGGCCTCTCCGCCGCCCCCGAGGGTGCGGTTGAACCAGGGATGCCAGCCGATCTGCGCCGGGAACGAATCGCCGTACGTCTCCACCGACATGGTGAGCGTCAGGGAGTCCTCGGTCAGCTTGACGACCTGGGTGACACGGCCGGCGTACGGCCAGGGGTCGACGAGGTCGTACGTGATGACGGCTTCGTCGGCACTCCTGCGGGCGATGCGCCAGGCGGCGTCGCGGGCGGTGCCGTGGATGGCGTGGGGTGGGGAGTTGAGGGGGAGCTGGTGGGGGATGGAGCCGTTCAGGAAGCGGCCGTCCCTGGTGCGACCGCACCACGGGACCATGGGGAAGCAGCCGAACTTGTCGCCCTGGCGCAGCAGTTCGACGCCGTCGACCTTCAGTCCGCCGATCCGTCCGCCGTTGCCCGGCTGCACGGTCGCTTGCGCGTCGCCGACGGTCAGCGTGATGTCTTCGTTACTCACGCGACGACCCTACGGGGTGCACCCCGGGATACGGGCCCCAGGGCCCCGCGGAACTGCGCGGCCCACCCCCACTGCCCACAGACAAAACACCCACCACGCCCACCATGCCGACTACAGACCGCCGTGGCTGACCGCGCAGTTCCCCGCGCCCCTGACAGGGCACCCGCCGTCCGCCGGCCGCGGGTCGTACGTGGCTGAGCGCGCAGTTCCCCGCGCCCCTTCGGGGGCACCTGCTCGTCCGTCGGCTGCGGGCCGGGCCCCGTAAGGGGCGCGGGGAACTGCGCGAGCAACCCCCACCCGCCCGCAGGCAAAGAACGCACCGCGCGCGCTATGCCGGCCGCAGGCCACCCGTGGCTGAGCGCGCAGTTCCCCGCGCCCCTGACGAGGCGCCTGCCGTCCGCCGGCCGCGGGACGGGCGCGGTCCCCGCACACCCGGGGCGGGCCCCGTAGGGGCGCGGGGAACTGCGCGGGCAACCCCCACCGGGCCGCAGGTAAGAAACGAGCAGCCCGCGGCCAGCGGTCAGTGGCGTTTGCGGAGGGCCCGGCCCACCACGATCGCCGAGGCCAGCGCCAGCGCCGCCGCGGGCGCGGCCCAGCGCAGGACCGCTCCGCCGCCCGCGGACTCGGGCGCCGGCACGGGCGCGTACCGACCCCGCGGCGGCGCATGGTCGACCTCCTCCGCGCTGCGGCCGATCATCGTGCGCCGCGCGTGCGCCGCCTCGGCGGGTGCCCCCGGCGGCATGCTCCCGTCGTCCTCGAAGCCGCCGACGAAGTCGCCTTCGGCGAACGGCACGTGCGACGAGGGGTGATCCGACACCGGCTCGGGGTCGGACTCGGGGTCGACGGACGCCTCCTCAGGTTCCGGTTCCGGTTCCGGCTCCGGCTCCGGCTCCGGCTCCGGCGCCAGGTGTTCCGCGAACCGGTTCAGCAGGCGGGTCGTCGCCGACGCCACCTCGTCCGCCGGCAGGTCGGCGATACGGCCGTCGGCCGAGACCGTACCGGTGAAGGTGAGCGCCGAGCCCCCCTCGGCAGGCAGCACGGTCAGCGTGAGCGCGAGCTTCACCGCCCCCGACCCCCGCGCCTCCGTCGCGTCGGCCTCGACCGCGTACGAGCCGTCGTCCCGCGCGGAGACGCCGAGCGTCCCCCGGTACGTGATGGAGTGCCCGCCGATCCGTACCTTCAGGCGGCCTGAGACGGGCGCCGTCCCCGCGTCCTGCTGGAGACCGGGCAGCGCCCGCGCGACCCGTGCGGGATCGGCGAGAGCCTCGCGCAGACGCTCGACGGGAACCGGAACGAACACCTCATGCTCCATGTCGGCCGAGCCTACCCAGCACCGCCCGCACCGCACCCGTACATGCGGGGATTCCCCCGGATCCGCCGCAGATGGACGTGCGGACGGACGCGCACGCCGACTCAGTAGGCGTATCTCGGGTGCACCAGTGTCGAGGGTGGCAGTCCCGCCAGCCGGGTGCGGGCCGCCGCCCGGACGCCCGCCTGGAGGGAGGGGACGCCCGGCGCCCCCGCCGCCGTGCCCAGCCGTGGCCGGGCGCGCGACGCGAGCACGTACCCCCAGTCGTGCGGAACCCGCGACCGGTCCGTCGTCCCGGAGTCACGGCCGCCGACCGAGTACGGCACCGTCCGCAGCCCCGCCGCCCGTACCGTCGCGTCCACGGTCCAGAAGGCGTGCGGCCGCGCCGCGACGGGACCGGCGTGCACGACGAGCCGCCCGCCGGCGCCGAGCACCTCGCTGGCCAGCCCGTAGAACTCCTGCGAGTACAGCTTCGTACTGGACGTGTTCCGGGGGTCGGGCAGATCGGAGACCACCACGTCGTACGCGTCCCGCGGGGCCTGCCGCAGCCAGCCGAACGCGTCCGAGGCGAAGACCCGCACCCGCGGATCCCCGTACGCGTGATCGTTCAGCGCGGACAGCGCCGGATCGGTGCGCGCCAACCGCACGAACGCGGTGTCGAGTTCGACGACGTCGACCCGCCGTACGCCCCGGTGCCGGAGCACCTCGCGCAGGGCGAGCCCGTCGCCGCCGCCGAGGACGAGCACGCGCGCGTGCGGGCCGTTCATCGCGGGGTGCACGAGGGCCTCGTGGTAGCGGCGCTCGTCGCTGCCGCTGACCCGCAGCCGGCCGTCGAGGTAGAGGTCGAACCGGCTGCCGTCGGTGCCGCCGGTGAGGACGACGTCCTGGACGTCGGTGTGCATCGCGACCCGGACGTCCCGGCCGTACATCGCGTGCCGCGCGGACCGTTCGAAGTCGTCGACGAGGACGGCGGCCGAGGCGAGCAGCGCGAGGACGAGAAGGTTGGCGACGACGAGCAGCCAGCGTCCGCGCCGGGTGAGGTCCTGCCGGAACAGGCCGAGGACGAGCGCGGCGCCGGCGATCGCGTTGACCGTCCCGGTGATCAGCGTCGCGGTCAACTGGCCGAGCAGGGGCAGGAGGAGGAAGGGGAAGGCGAGCCCGCCGGCCAGCGCGCCCACGTAGTCCGCGGCGAACAGGTCGGCGACCGCGCCGCCCGCGTCCTGTCTGCGCACGCGCTGGATCAGCTCCATCAGCAGGGGCACCTCGGCGCCGATGAGCAGGCCGATGGCGAGAGAGAAGCCGACGAGGAGGTAACTGGAGCCGTTCGCCCAGGCGCCACCCCAGTCACCGGTCCAGGCGAAGACGGCGTACAGGGCCATCGCGCTGCAGCCGCCGACCAGCGCGAGCAGGGCCTCCACGGCGCCGAAGCCGGCCGCGGCGCGACAGCGCAGCCGTTTGGCGAGGAGCGAGCCGATGCCCATCGCGAAGACCATCACGGACAGGACGACGGAGGCCTGGGTGATGGAGTCGCCGATCAAGTACGAGGCGAGGGCGACCAGTTCCAGTTCGTACACGAGTCCGCAGGCCGCGCAGACGAACACGCCGGTGAGGACGAGGAACCGGCCGGTCGCGGGCCTGACCGGCAGACGCGCCTGGCCCGCGCCGCGGCGGGGCGGCGGGGCCGTACCGGGCGGGGCGGGCGCGTGCGGCTCGATCACCCAGGGAACGCTACGTCACGGTTTCACTGCACCCTGTCACCCACACGTGTGTAAATACCGTCCCCGGCGCATACTTTGACCGTTTCGGGGCCCCTTCCCGGAACCCGCCCGGAGCCTGCCCTGGACCTGCCAGGAACCCGCCGTTGACCTGCCCGGAACCCGCCCTGGACCTGCCTAGAGGGGCACGGGCACCCGTACGCCCACCTTCGTGCGGGTGGCGACCAGTTGGCCCTCCTGGGGGTACGCGTGCCAGGTACGCCAGTGCACCTGGCCCTCGTGGCGCTGCGCGAGCATCGCGGTGAAGGCGTGCGGACTGCCGGGGAAGACCCCCGCGAGACCGTTCGGATGGTCGGCGACGAGGGCGAGCAACTCCTGCGCCCGGCCGGCGAAGGACCCGCGCGACAGCGTCTCCACGCGCGCGGCGAACTCGTACTCCCAGTCGCCCGCCCGCTTGGCGACGCCGAGCGGCAGCGGTGAACTGCTGCCCGCGATGCAGGCGACGGTCTCCGAACAGGTGCCCCGGTCCTCCTCAAGGAGCACCTGGTGGGACGCGCCCAGCAGTCTCAACTGCAGTTTCGCGTCGGCGAGTTCGATGTCGAGGGTGGCGAGCGCGGGCAGCGGTTCGCGTCCGAGGGCCCAGGCGAGGTCGGCCGCGCGCGTGTCGGTGTAGGCGGTGTTGAGGGTCGTGAGCATGGGTCGGCTCCGCTGCACGCAAGGGTGGGATCGGTCCGTCGCACCCCGGTCGGCGCCGGGCGGTGATCCGGGCCCGGTCGGCCAGGTCAGAAGGTTGTTCCGGGGTCTGCGTCGGCGATACGAGGGAATCATGAACGGCGCGTCCGCCACAGCGTTTTTACCCAACTTCGTAGGGTTTCCATCCCCCCGAGGGCTCCACAGCTCAACTGTTCAACCAGAAAGTGCGCCCCTGGGGGGCTCGCAAACAGCTTCACGCCCCCACAACGACGAAGCGCCCCCCCGGGAGATGCCTCCCGAAGGGCGCTCATACGACCGGACGCGATCGCGCGGATCCGGCTGCCACCCGCAGCCCGGCCTCCGCCCGGAGCTCAGCCGCCGCCCGGAGCTCAGCCGCCCCGTGTCAGCTGCCTCCGCCGCATCCGCCCCCGCCGCCGCCCCCGCAGGACGAACCGCCGCCGCACGACGAACTCCCGCCGCCGCACGAGGAGTGGTGACCCGACGAGCCCGACGAACAGGAGGAGCCGCTGTCGCCCCCGCCCGCCACTCCGCCGGCCCACCAGCTGCCGCTCGCGCTGCCGCTGCCACGGCGCGAACGCCCCCGGCCACGACCGCGACCCCGGCCGCCGGATGCGCTCCGCACGACCATCACCACCACGAACCCCACGACGAACAACGCCAGGATGATGCCGATAACCATGGCGCCACCCTCCTTCCGTTCCCCCGAAGCGGCCCCCCGTGGGCTCTGCTTCTCGTCTGTCTGCTGTCTGTTTCCTGCCGTGATCCCTGCTGTCTGATCTCTGCTGTGCTTCCTGCCGCGATTCCTGCCGCCCACCCAGGTGTGCGTCTCGCGTGGGAGGGGGATGCCCTCTCGTCTCACGGACCAAAGCAGAGTTGAGCAACTCCAGAGGTTGAGCGCAGGATGGCCGTTATGACCTCCAGTGCACGCCGCCCCCTTCTCAACCGCCGTCTCGCCGAGTTCGGTACGACGATCTTCGCCGAGATGTCGGCTCTCGCCCTGAGTACCGGCTCGATCAATCTCGGGCAGGGTTTTCCCGACACGGACGGGCCCGAGGAGGTCCGGGAGGCGGCCGTGCGGGCGTTGCGCGACGGGCGCGGGAACCAGTACCCGCCGGGGCCCGGCGTCCCCGAGCTGCGTGCGGCGATCGCCGCGCACCAGGAGCGCCGGTACGGGCTGACGTACGACCCCGGCACCGAGGTCCTCGTCACGGCGGGCGCCACCGAGGCCATCGCGGCCACCCTGCTGGCCCTGGTGGAGCCCGGCGACGAGGTGATCGCGCTGGAGCCTTACTACGACTCGTACGCGGCCTGCATCGCGATGGCGGGCGGCACCCGCGTGCCCGTCACCCTGCGGCCGCACGAGGAGACCGGGGCCGACGGGGCCGTGCGGCGGCGGTTCCGGCTGGACCTCGACGAGCTGCGCGACGCGGTCACGGACAACACGCGGCTGCTGCTGATCAACACCCCGCACAACCCGACCGGCACGGTCCTCACCCGCGAGGAGCTGACCGCGATCGCCGAGCTGGCCGTCGAGCGGGATCTGCTGGTCGTCACCGACGAGGTGTACGAGCACCTGGTCTTCGGCGGCTCCGAGCACGTACCGCTCGCGACGCTGCCCGGGATGCGCGGGCGCACGGTCAGCATCGGAAGCGCGGGCAAGACGTTCTCGTTCACCGGCTGGAAGGTCGGCTGGGTGACCGCCTCACCCGATCTGGTGACAGCGGTCCGCTCGGCGAAGCAGTTCCTCACGTACGTGTCCTCGGGGCCCTTCCAGTACGCGGTCGCCGAGGCACTGGCGCTGCCCGACACGTACTTCGACGCGTTCCGCGCGGACATGCTGGCCAAGCGGGACCTGCTGAGCGCGGGGCTCGCGGAGGCCGGCTTCGGGGTCTTCACGCCCGCCGGGACGTACTTCGTCACGACCGACATCCGGCCGCTGGGCGTGAGCGACGGCTTCGCGTTCTGCCGGGCGCTTCCGGAGCGGGCCGGGGTCGTCGCGATCCCGAACGCGGTCTTCTACGACCACCGGGACGCCGGGGCACCCTTCGTCCGCTTCGCGTTCTGCAAGCAGACCTCTGTACTGGAGGAGGCGGTCAGCCGCCTCAAGACGCTCGCGACGGTGGCGTAGTCGCACATGGCGAAGTGATTCCGGACGCAGGCGGGCTCTCCCACGAAGGGCCCGCCCGTCAGGGCCAGGTGCGCTCGATGCGGTCGTGCCGCACTGCGTACGCAGCCGGGCCGCCCTTCTCGACGGCCCGGTGGATCGCGTCCCGGCTCACGACGAGTCGCTGCACCATCTCGGCGCTGGGAAGCTGCTGGTTGTCCAGGTAGAACAGCACCGCCTCACGTTCCAGAACGGGCCGGATCTCCAGGTCCCGCGTCTTGATCCGCCCGTCCTTCGACAGCGGGATCCAGGACCGGTCGAGGAAGAACTCAGGCGGCAAGGTGCACCACTGCCCGGCAGAGCGCGTCCACCTGCTCGGGCGTCATGTCGTAGTCGTACGCGATGTCCTCGACGGTCTCCCCGGCCTCCCACAGGTCGGTGATGGCCCGGACCGCGACCCGGTTCGCGGCCACCACGGGGAGACCGTGGCCGAACCTGGGGTCGATCACGACGGGGACGGAGTCCGGGTACTGCCTCAGCCGCAGGCTGGAGGGAAAGTCGTCGCCCGGTTCCCAGGTGAGGTAGCGGAGGTAGTCGGAGACCACTTCGTGGATGGGGACCTGGCCGTCGCGGGCTCTGCGGAGATCCCCCCAACCGTGCTCGACGAAGATGTCCACGCCGTCCGTCGCGATCCGCTGGGACACCAGCCCGTACGGGGTGTCGAAGGCGTCCCGTACAGCGGCTGCCGCTTCTCTGATCTCGCTCATACGAAGTCCGAGAGAACGCAGGGAACGCAGGACGTGCGCCTCGGCCACCGCGATGAACGGCACAGAAGGCTGTCCCGCCCGCACCGGCTCGACCTGGTGGACCAGTGGTGTTCCGGCAGCCTTGTTCTGCAACCACGAGCTGAGAGTCGACTGCGGAATCTCAAGGTAGGAGGCCGTTTCCCCGGGCGTCAGCAGCCCGTCCTGAAACCTGTCGACCATGCCCCACCTCCTCTTGGCGCCGGATTTCGCATCGTGCCACATCAAGCCTCCCAGCTGCGGGTGGCCAGCACGGCGGGCCATCGGCTCAGCAGGCCGCACGCAATGGCTCCTGGGAGCGGCAGTCCCGGCAGCGGCCCGGTTGCGGCGCGCGGAAGGCCCGGTCGCAGCCGTCACAGTTCCGGAGGGGTACGAACGACGGCCGTACGGGGACCTCCGGGCTTCCGAGCCGTACGGGCGGGGCGGCGAGCGGGGTCTCCTTGAGCCGGTAGGCGAGGAGGCCGGCCGGGCGGGTCAGGAAGGTGTCGGGGAGCCGTGCGGTGAGGTGGTCCGTGATGTGCGTGGGCAGAAGGCCCGCCGCGAGCCACTCGGTGACGGCCGGGGCGAGACGCGCTGCCTCCTGCTCGGACAGCACGAGGCGGGGGTCGATCCGGCGCAGAGCGGCAAGGACTGCGACCGCTCGGGGGTCGTTGGCGGTGGCGGTGTCGGTGAGCGGGGGCGGTCGCTCGGCCTCGGCGGTTACCTGCGGGTGTGCTGTCCCCCGCATCGCTTCCCGCGCGGGCGGAACCGCCTCCGCGACAGGGACCTGCTTACGGGGCCGGGGTGGCCTGGGCGGCTCAGGAGGGCCGTCCGGATTCGGTACGCCGCCGGGGACGTCGTAGAAGTACGTCCGGGTACGGACCTGCCCGGTGGGCGTCCGCTCGCGGCGGCGCTCCAGGTATCCGGCCGCTTCGAGTTCCCTGAGCGCTCGCGAGATCAGGATCTCGCCCTCACTGAAGTGCTCGCACAGGGCGGTGATCGTCACGGAGGAACCGTCGGGCAGGGAGGAGATGTACGCCGCGACGCCGATCGTGACCGCGCTGCCGCGTCGCTGGGCGAGGGCGTTGGCGAGGACGGTGAAGTCGGCGGTGAGGCGGGTGCGTACACGGATCACGCCGGAAGTCGGAGTTCCGGCGTCGGCGCGCAGGCGCGCGTTAGACTGCGAATCAGCCATCGGGAAGCTTTTCTCTTCCTGGTTGGTAGCCATCAGGAAGGTGTTACTTCCTGGCGGTCAGGCCCTCGTTCGGGATGCCAGTCCCGGCCGGGGGCCGTATCTGTTTGCGGTTGTCGCGGCGAACGTAGCCGCCCGGATCTCGCTGCTGCAAGCCGGTCACTCGGACGGGTGACGCGGGCTTCCCGCGCGGGGAGGGCGGGTGGGCGGGTAGTTCTTTCCCCCGGTTCTTTCAGGAGGTCAGTGGCTTGCCGGACCCTCGCGGACAAGGGCCCGGCAAACCCGGAACGTGGACCGCCGCCGGGGTCCGGTCGTCTCAGGGACGGTGGGGACCGGCTTTCAACTCGCCTGCAAAAGCGGTCCGGGAGGCGGTGCCGAAGCACAGCGCCTTGCGAGGGGGAAGACCGAGCAGAGCCGGGCGCCTTTTTGTCACAGCTGTCACAGCTGTCACGGCTGTCACGGCGGCGCGCCGTAGCAGTGGAATATCGGGGTGAATCGGACCCGCTCGGGCGCGCGTTGCTCGCAAAAGGTGGCAATTGCCCGCAATCTTCTGATGTGACCCTCGCACGAACCCTCGCGCCCTCCCCCGTCACGCCACCCGCCGGGACCGAGCGTCCGCCGCGGCGCCGCCGTCGGGCGCTTACCGCCACGATGGGTACAGCCCTCGGGCTGTTCGTGGCGGCCCGGCTGCTGGGTGCCGCGGCCGTGGCCCTGACCGCCTGGGCGGTCGGCGAGCACCCCGTCCTGCTGCTCGGGCGGTCCTGGGACTCCATCTGGTATCTGCGGATCGCCGGGGACGGCTACGGCCGCAGCCTGCGGTTCCATCCCGACGTCGTCCACAGCGACCTGGCGTTCTTCCCGCTCTATCCGGGCTTGCTGCGGGCTGTCACCGAGCTGACTCCGCTGAGCGGCCCGGCGGCGGGGCTGCTGGTGTCGTGGACGGCCGCCGGGGTCGCCGCCTGCGGGATCTACGCGATCGGGGCCCGGCTGCACGACCGGGCCGTCGCCACCGCCCTCGTTCTGCTGTGGGGCCTGCTGCCGCACTCCGTGGTGCTGTCGATGGCGTACACGGAGCCGGTCCTGACCGCCTTCGCGGCCTGGTCGCTGTACGCCGTCCTCACGGGCCGGTGGGTGTGGGCGGGCGTCCTCGCGGCGGGCGCGGGGCTGGCCCGGCCGAACGGGTTCGCGGTGGCCGCGGCGGTCCTCGCGGCGGCGGCGTACGAGCTGTACCGGCGGCGCGGAAAAGTTACCCACAGGCTGTGGACGGGCGCGGCGCTCGCCCCGCTCGGCTGGGTGGCGTACGTGCTGTGGGTGGGGCGGCGGCAGGGCGATCCGCTCGGCGGGTACTTCGAGGTGCAGCGGCTGTGGGGCTCGCGCTTCGACTTCGGCCTGGACGCGCTGCGCTTCGTACGGCATCTGCTGCTGGAGGGCGACCTGCTCGTCTTCCCGATGTCGATGGTGATCGTCGCGGCGGCGCTCCTGCTGTACGGGCTGCTGCTCGCGGACCGCGCTCCCGCGCCGCTGCTGGTCTACGCGGGCGTGCTGCTGTTCGTGGCGGCCGGCGGCGCCGGGTTCTTCGAGTGCAAGCCGCGGTTCCTGCTGCCGGCGTTCCCGCTGCTGCTGCCGCTCGCGTGCGCGCTGGCGCGGACGGCGAGAGCCCGGCCCTGGCACGCGACCCTGGTGGTCGGTGCCCTGGCCGGGCTCTCGTTCGCGTACGGGGCGTATCTGGTCGTACTCGCCCACAAGCCGCTGTGACGTGCTGTGACGTGAGGACAGCCGCTGTGCGGACTACTCGTCCTCTTGGGGCTTCTCGGCGTCGTCGATCTCCTGCTCCAGGCCGAGCTGCTCGACGAGCCACTTGTCGAACTCGATGGCGGCCCGCACCCAGCTGACCGTCGACGACACGAAGTGCTCCAGGCTGACGCCCGTGCCGATCAGCATCTGCGCCTCGCCGATCAGGCGGACGGTGCCGTCGTCGTGCGTGTGGCTGTAGACCTTGGGCCACAGCGTGCGGCGGTTCCAGTCGTCGATCGATTCGAGCAGGTGGAGCTTCTCGTCGATCTGGTGCGGCCGGTCGTAGAACGTCCGCACCGAGAAGACCTGCTGGTCGTCCTCACCGCGGAACATGAAGTACGTACGGAACTGCTCCCACGGCGCCGCGAGGTCTCCCTCGTCGTCGACGACATACTTCAGCTCCATCTGGTCCAGGAGCTGCTTCACAAGGTCCTGATCCGGGACGACGGGGCCCGCCGGTCCGCCGGGGTTCGGCTCTGGCTGGCCCCCGAAGTTCGGAATCGAGGACGGGTCGATGCTCACCGTGATTTTCCCTTCGTACGGATTCCGCCATCCTCTCCCATCCGGGGCGGGGGCCCGCAACCCCCGCCCCCGCCGGTGACGGAATTCCGCTCAGAGCGTTTTGCCGAGCGCCGGGCCGCTCGCCGGGCCCTCCGTGCCGCCTGTCGCCGGGCCCTCCGCGGCGACCGTCACGGGTCCCGTCGCGGGTCCGACGATCAGGCCGTCGCCGAAGGCGTCCACGCGGACCGTGTCGCCGTCCTTGACCTCGCCGGAGAGGATCTCCTTGGCCAGCCGGTCACCGATGGCGGTCTGGACGAGCCGCCGCAGCGGCCGGGCCCCGTACGCCGGGTCGTTGCCCTCGTCCGCGAGCCAGGCCAGCGCCTCGTCGGTGATCTCCAGGGTGAGCCTGCGCTCGGCGAGCCGCTTCGCGAGACGGCCGACCTGGAGCTTGGCGATGCGTTCCAGTTCCGCCTTGTTCAGCGCCGAGAAGACCACGAGGTCGTCGAGCCGGTTGAGGAATTCCGGCTTGAAAGAAGCCCTCACCACCTCCATGACCTGTTCCTTCTTCTGCTGCTCGCTCGTGACGGGGTCGACCAGGAAGTGGCTGCCCAGGTTCGAGGTGAGGACCAGGATGGTGTTGCGGAAGTCGACCGTCCGGCCCTGCCCGTCGGTGAGCCGCCCGTCGTCCAGGACCTGCAGCAGGACGTCGAAGACCTCCGGGTGCGCCTTCTCCACCTCGTCCAGGAGCACGACGCTGTACGGGCGCCTGCGCACCGCCTCGGTGAGCTGGCCGCCCTCCTCGTAGCCGACGTAGCCGGGAGGCGCGCCGACGAGGCGGGCCACGCTGTGCTTCTCGCCGTACTCCGACATGTCGATGCGGATCATGGCCCGCTCGTCGTCGAAGAGGAAGTCCGCGAGGGCCTTGGCCAGCTCGGTCTTGCCGACACCGGTGGGGCCGAGGAAGAGGAACGAGCCGGTGGGGCGGTCCGGATCGGCGATCCCGGCGCGCGTACGGCGTACGGCGTCGGAGACGGCCTGTACGGCCTCGCTCTGGCCGATCAGACGGCGGCCCAGCTCCTCCTCCATGCGCAGCAGTTTCTGCGTCTCGCCCTCCAGGAGGCGGCCGGCGGGGATGCCGGTCCAGGCGCCGACCACGTCCGCGATGTCGTCGGGGCCGACCTCCTCCTTCACCATCGTGCCCTTGGCGGCCTCCACCTCGGCCTCGGAGGCCTCCTCCAGGTCCCTCTCCAGGGTGGGGATCTCGCCGTACAGGAGCTTGGAGGCGGTGTCGAAGTCGCCGTCGCGCTGGGCCCGCTCGGCCTGGCCGCGCAGCCCGTCGAGCCGCTCCTTCAGCTCACCGACGCGGTTGAGGGACTGCTTCTCCTTCTCCCAGCGGGCGGTGAGACCGCGCAGTTCCTCCTCCTTGTCGGCGAGGTCGCGGCGCAGCTTGTCCAGGCGCTGCTTGGAGGCCGCGTCGGTCTCCTTGTCGAGCGCCAGCTCCTCCATGCGCAGCCGGTCGACGACCCGCTGCAGCTCGTCGATCTCGACGGGCGAGGAGTCGATCTCCATGCGCAGCCGGGACGCGGACTCGTCGACGAGGTCGATGGCCTTGTCGGGCAGGAAGCGGGAGGTGATGTACCGGTCGGAGAGGGTCGCGGCGGCGACGAGCGCGCTGTCCGCGATGACGACCTTGTGGTGGGCCTCGTAGCGGCCCTTGAGGCCGCGCAGGATGGCGATGGTGTCCTCGACGGTCGGCTCGGCGACCAGCACCTGCTGGAAGCGCCGCTCCAGCGCCGGGTCCTTCTCGATCCGCTCGCGGTACTCGTCGAGGGTGGTGGCGCCGACCATGCGCAGTTCACCGCGGGCCAGCATGGGCTTGAGCATGTTCCCGGCGTCCATGGCCGAGTCACCGCCCGCGCCCGCGCCGACGACGGTGTGCAGCTCGTCGATGAAGGTGATGATCTGCCCGTCGGAGTCCTTGATCTCGGCCAGGACGGTCTTCAGGCGCTCCTCGAACTCACCGCGGTACTTGGCCCCGGCCACCATCGCACCGAGGTCGAGCGACACGAGCCGCTTGTTCTTGAGGGACTCGGGCACGTCGCCCTTGACGATCCGCTGGGCGAGGCCCTCCACCACGGCGGTCTTGCCGACGCCGGGCTCCCCGATGAGGACGGGGTTGTTCTTGGTGCGCCGCGACAGGACCTGTACGACGCGGCGGATCTCCTGGTCGCGGCCGATGACCGGGTCGAGCTTGCCGTCCCGGGCCGCGGCGGTGAAGTCGGTACCGAACTTTTCGAGTGCCTTGTACTGGCCCTCGGGATCCGGGGTGGTCACCCGGCGCCCTCCCCTGCTCTTCTCGAACGCGTCCAGCAGCTTCTTGGCGCTGGCCCCCTGCTGGGAGAGTATGTCGCCGACCTGACCGCCCTTGGCGGCGATCGCGATCAGCATGTGCTCGGTGGAGAGGTACTCGTCGCCCAGCTCCCTGGCCCGCTCGCTCGCGTCGGCGATGACCGCAAGCAGCTCACGGTTGGGCTGCGGCGGGGCGACGGTGGAGCCGGTCACGCTGGGCAGCGCGGCGAGGACGCGCTCGGCGCCGGCCCGTACGGCGGCCTGGTCGGCCTCCACCGCGGCCAGCAGGTCGGTGATGTTCTCGTTCTCCTGCCCGGCCAGCAGCGCGAGCAGCAGGTGCGCGGGGGTGAGGTCGGGGTGACCTTCGGACACGGCCCTGCTGCTGGCCGCGTTGATGGCGTCCCGGCTCCTGTTGGTCAGCTCGGCGTCCACGTTCGCGTTCTCCTCCTCGTGCTGTTGCTCGTACTCACGCTCGTGCTCGTGCGGTGTTGGCTGACCCAACCAACGTACACAAAGTTGAGTCTATTCCACTCAAGGGGGCTCGGGGGGCCGTAGCGCCTTCAACGGGCTAGGTTCCGGTCCATGGCCTCGTACCCCGTGAACCCGCGCGATCCCGGCGACTCCTTCCTCGCCTTCTGGCGGGAACGCCACGTGTGCACCCTGAGCACCTTCCGTCCCGACGGCACCCCGCATGTGGTGCCCGTCGGCGTTACATACGATCCCGAGGCCGGTCTGGCTCGGGTCATCGCCTCCAGGTCCAGCAAGAAGGTACGCAACGTGCTGGCCGCCGGGCCCGACGGGATGCGGGTCGCCGTCTGCCAGTTCGAGGGACGGCGGTGGGCGACGCTGGAGGGGCGCGCGACGGTGTCCGGGGACCCGGAGCGGGTCGCGGAGGCGGAGCGCCGCTACGCCGAGCGCTACAGCAGGACGCCGTCACCCAATCCGGCCCGGGTGGTCATCGAGATCGACCTGACGGCGGCGATGGGCAACTGCTAACACCCAGCAGGGCACGAGGCCGGTTTTCACCCTTGTGGAGCCCCGGGGGAGGCATGAAGCATGCCTGCTGAAACATGACTGCCGGAACATGCCTGAAAACTGCAGCGGCGTCACCGTGTTCAGGTCACGGTGACGCCGCTGCGGGGGGAAGCGCCTGAGCGATCTACTACGACGGGGGAATCGCGTCAGGCACTGCGGGGGGTGGCTGCGATGGTTCGTACGTCCGGGGCCTCCGGCTCGTCCAGCCGATGGTCGCGCTGATCGAGGTTCACAAAGATCATTCCGTACCGAATGGCGCACCGTACCGGCTGCGGCGCCCCCCGAGGCCGTCGCAGACACCGGTACGCCCGTACGTCGTCCTCGTCGTCCCGGGTCACCACGACCGGCTCTCCGAAGACGGTCACCATCAACGAGTCACCGCTGTGGGGGATGGCGGTGGCCAGGTCGATGAAGTGCCAGCCGGATCGGTAGGCGGTGGCCATTTCTCTGCGGAAGGATCGGTCGTCGGGAGGAGTTGTCATGTCAGCCCCCGGAACCGTCGTCCACCGGCGGGGCCGGCCAGTGGGAGTCCGGCACACCGGCGGTCTCGTAGTCGATCGCCGCCGCCGGCCAGTGACTGTCGGCCCGGTCGTCACCCTTCGCGAGAGAAGCGTCGCTCAATGCTCCGAATGCCACGACGGCGGAGAAGGCGGCGACAAGCACCGAGCGAAGCATTTTCTTACGCATAGTCGGCTTCGTCCTCACTTGAAAGTTCCGTCTTCCCCCGTCGGGTACGACGATGGCTCATTCGGGCACGTCGTGACCACATAATCGATGCATCATGTTCCTGCACGTTCAGGACCCTGGGGGGTGGAGATTTGACTATAAGCAGAATAAAAGCGACACATCCCCATTCGGTGGCCGAACTGTGTGAGGAAGGTGGACGTCTTTACGCAGACGCTCTACGAGTAGGTCGCATCGCACGCACGGACGTGGAGGCCGCTCCCTGTTTGATGGAGTTCGCGCTGCTTCACCCCGATCCCGACGACGCGGAGTGGCTTCGCCCCGTACCGCCGTCGGTCGCGTTGGCGCAACGGCTCAACCCCATCGAGCGGGAGATCACCGACCGCAGACGGCTCTCCATGCAGCTGGCCGATGCATTCGAGCCATTCATGGCCCTGCGGGTCCAGGAGACGACGACCACCAACTCGATCACGGTCCTGGAGGGCAGCGACCGCATCAACGCGGCACTCAACCTGGCCACGGCCCAGTGCCAGACCGAGATGATCACGATCCAGCCGAGCGACCGCGGTTCGGAGCGCAGCCTGCTGCAAGGGCTGGAGCGCGACAAGCCGATGATCGAACGTGGTGTGCGCATACGGACGCTGTACCAGCACACGGCCCGTTACAGCCCCGAGCGGCTGGGCTACGTCGCCCAGCTCGCGGAGGGCAAGGTCGAGTACCGCACGATCGACGAGCTGGTGGAACGCCTCATCGTCTGCGACGAGACGGTCGCCTTCATCCCCACCCGCGACGACCAGCAGGTCGCCCTGGAACTGCGGCACCCGGGCCTCGTCCGTTATCTGATCAAGGTCTTCGAGTTCGTCTGGGGCCGGGCCGTCCCGCTGACCGCCGGCGCCCCCTACGAAACCTCTCCGGACGGCATCACGAACATCCAGCACTCCATCGCCAAACTCCTGGTGGAGGGCCATGTCGACGAGGCGATAGCCCGGCGCCTCGGCATGAACGTACGGACCTGCCGCGCGCACATAGCGAAACTCGCCACCGCCCTGGGCAGCGGAAGCCGTGCGCAGCTCGGCTACCTGATCGCCATGTCGGGAATCCTGAAGCAGGAGGGGGCCTCGGAGTGAGGGTTCCGCACACGGCACACGACGTGGAGGAACTGTGCGCGGCCGGAGCCGCGTTGTACGAACGGGCCCTGCGCGAGGGGCATGTCCACACCGACGAGGCCGCGGAAGCCCCCTGCCTCGTCGACTTCGGGCTGCTGCACCCGGCCGTCGAGGACCTGAGCGCGCTGGAACCGGTCGCCCCGGTCGTGGCCCTCCACCGGCTGTTGCGGATCTCCGGGAAGCGCATCGCCGACGAACGGCGGCGCGAGGCCCGGCTGACCACGCTGTTCGAACCCCTGCTGCGAGTCCCCGGCCGGCCGGCGGCGACGGACGCGCCCGCGATCACCGTCCTCAGCGGCACCGGACCGATCAACCAGGCCATCACCGAGGCCATGAGCGACGCGACCCGCGAGATCCTCTCCATCCAGACGAGCGCCGGACGCGCGAACGGTCGCCAGGAGGCGTCGGAGGTCGTCGCTCTCCCCCGCGACCAGGCCTTCCTGGACCGCGGCGGCCGGATCCGCGTCCTCTACCAGCACACGCTGCGCCACTCGCCCCACGTCCTGGCGCGCTACGAACAGCTGCGGGGCGACGTCGAGGCCCGCTCCCTCGACGAACTCACCGACCGCCTCCTCGCCATCGACGGCGCCGTCGCGTTCATCCCCGCGAACAAGGACGGCACGCTCGCCCTGGCGGTCCGCCACCCCGCGCTGGTCGGCTACTTCGTCACGACCTTCGAACGGTTCTGGCGGCTCGCCACGCCCATGTACCCCGTCGCCGTACAGCGTCCGTCCCTCAACGGCGTCACCCCGCGCCAGCAGGCCATCGCGGGCCTCCTCGTCGAGGGGCACACCGACGCGGTCATCGCCGAGCGCCTCGGGCTGAACGTGCGCACCGCCCGCGTCCACATCGCCAAACTCGCGGCGACCCTCGGCAGCGAGAGCCGTGCCCAGCTCGGCTATCTCATCGGTCGCTCGGGGATCCTGGACGATTCGGAACGGTGAGCGGCTGGAGTTCCGCGGCGCGCGGCGGCCCGTCCAGGCCCGCCTGAGCGATCCGCACCCCCAGTTGCGTACGGCTGGCGGCCCCCAGCGTCTCCGACAGCCGGGCGATGTGCGCCCGGCACGTACGGACGCTGATGCCGAGGCGCTCCGCGACCACCGCGTCCTGGTGCCCTTCGGCGAGCAGCGCCGCGATGGAGCGTTCGCGGTGGGTGATGCCCTCTATGCCGGTGTCCGGGAGGGGCGCCGTGAGGGGGATCGCCAGCCGCCAGAGCCGTTCGAAGACGGTGACCAGATAGCCCACCAGCGCCGGGTGGCGCAGTTCGAGGGCCATGGTGCGGTCGGGGCTCGCGGGGATGAACGCGACCGTGCGGTCGAAGACGATCAGCCGCTCGGTGACCTCGTCGAGCGTGCGGGCCTCCGCGGCCTCCTCCATCAGCTCCATGTAGTTCCGCAGGCCCTGGCCGTGCCGGGCCACGTGCGTGTACAGGTCGCGCATACGCACCCCGCGGCGGCGCAGCGCGAGCGCCCGGTGCAGGCCCTCGGAGAGTTCGTCCTCGCGGCGGATCCCGCCCGGCTGGACCGCCAGCACCTCGGAGGTGCACGCCTCGGTCGCCTCGTCCATCGCGGCCCGGATCCGGGGCAGTCCGTCGAGCACCCGGATCGCCACCCCCTCGGCGGGTGAGCGCGCGTCGCCGCCGCCGAGGGCCGCGTACCACTCGAAGGCGGACACCGCCTCGCCCATGCGCGACTGGGTCGCGACGACGTGCTCGTGCATCTCCCGCAGCAGCCGCGTCATGACCTCCTGCGGCGAGGTCGGCACCAGCCAGCCCATGTCGTCGGGGTCGGGGTGCAGGAGCGCCAGTTCGACCAGGCAGGGCACCGATTCGGCGTCCTGGCGGGACACCCGGCCGCGCCGCACCGCCCGGGAGTAGACCCGGTCCCCGGCATCGCACAGGCGGTCAGCACCGTGTGGATGCGCTTCCGTCGTGTGCCCGGCCATCTCCCCAACCCCCGGTTCCAGCCTCTTCGGAGCGCAACTATGCGCGGCGTCCCCCGCCTCCGCAACACGGCTCCCCCGCTTCCATGCCCCTCATCGCACCACTTGATCCGCGTTTGCGCACACGTCCGTATGACTCGTTGCAACAAGCTGTAGGGGGCGGCGGCGCGCGCCCCTTCCTCCAGGCACCCCCGGAGACTCCTAGGGGACGCTGCCCACGTGAGCTGCCGGAAACCGCCGGGCGGCGGCCGGGTCGCGGACAGCGTCCGACGTCAGGGCGCGCGTCGGGGCACGGAGAACCGTTGTGGCGCGTACGTGTTGTCCGGCGCGGGGGACGTGATGCCGGAGCGGTCCGGTGGGGCCGGGGTGCCCCGTGGGTGAGCGTCCGACGCGCCGCAACCTACGGAACCGGCCGAAATTCGGCCGGTCCGCGAGGTCCGGTCCGCGAGGTGGGGGCCGCCTGTCCCCCGGCGGGGCCGTCGGAAGCGGGGGCGCCGGCTACTTGATGCCGAGTTCCTCGCATGCCGCGCGGTACTTCGCCGTGCAGATCTCCTCCGCCGAGTAGATGCCGTCCTCGACGACCGTCGACTCGATGGTGCTGCGGGTCAGGGAGGAGACCTGGACGAGGCTGGCGGGGATGCTCTTGTCGGTGGGGCTGGAGACCCGGTCGGGGGTGAGCGAGTCGAACTCGATGCCGTAGCCGCGGACGCGGGCCACGGCTATCTCGGCGGCGGTCTCCGCCTCCTCGGGGTACGGCTTGTAGACGCTCATGAACTGCTCGCCGGCGAGGATGCGCTGCACCGCGTCCAGTTCGGCGTCCTGGCCGGTGATGGGCGGCAGCTTGGTGGCGCCCGCGGCCTTGAGCGCGGAGATGATGCCGCCCGCCATGCCGTCGTTGGCGGAGTACACCCCGGCGATGTTGTCGACGCCGATGGAGGAGATGGCCGCCATCATGTTGGCGCGGGCGTTGGCCGGTTTCCAGTCCTTGGTGTCGTACGTCTTGGCGACGGTGACCTTGTTCCGCAGTTCGGTGAGGGCGGCGGCCTTGAACTGGGCGGCGTTCGGGTCCGTCACCGCGCCGTTCATCATGACGATCTTCTGGGACTTGTCGCCGTCCAGCCGGTCGGCGAGCGCCCTGCCCTGCACCTGCCCGACCTCCTCGTTGTCGAAGGAGATGTACGCGTCGATCGGGCCCTCGGCCAGCCGGTCGTACGCGATGACGGGGATGCCGGCCTTCTTGGCCTTCCTCACCCCGGCGGCGATGGCGTTGGAGTCCACGGCGTCCACCATCAGCACGTCGACCTTGTCATCGATCATTTTCTGCAGCTGCCGGTCCTGTACGTCGGCGTCCTGCTCGGCGTTCGCGTAGACGACCTTGCCCTTGCCGTCCGTGAGCGTGCCGACCTTCTCCTTGATGATGGGGTAGTCGAACTTCTCGTAACGGGAGTTCGCCTTCTCCGGCAGCAGCAGGCCCACCGTGATGTCGTCGCCCTTGGTGGGGCTCGCTTCGGCTCCGTCGTCACCGCTCCCGCACGCGGCGAGGGTCAGAGTCATGGAGCAGACGGTCACGGCCAGGGCGGTACGACGTGTGGCGCGGTTCACTTCAGGTGCCTTCCGTACGAGGGCGACAGTGCGGGCCCAGGTGACAAAAAGACAACGCGGGGGTTCTCGGGGCGTCAAGGAGTAACTGCTAACGACCTCGCAACAGAAGTCTGTGAAGAGTCAGGGCCGAAGTCGGGCGGATGCGCGGAGTGAGAATCCACATCACCCACGCACTCCCCCCCACTCTCCCCGTCGCTTTTCGTTCGCCCCCTCGCACGACCGACGCGACAGAAACGACAGACGCGACAGAAGGTCGCGAGAGGGAGCGAAAAGTGGCAGAACACCACGTCCGGGTCAGCATGAGTACCTGATCGGCGGCGCACGGATTGCGGTGGGACGGCTCCCGGATCTTGCTGGGACCAGACAACTCGTTTCTTCACCACGGAGTTCCCATGCGCTTTCTCTCCCGGTCCCTCATAACTGCGCTCGCCGCGGGCTGCCTCGCCCTGACGGCAGGCACGTCCGCGGCGGCCACTCCCCGGTCCGCGCCCGATCCGGTCCCCGGCGCCTGCGACGTCGACTGGACCGGGCTGGCCGGGATCACGGGCACCGGCACCCTGCAGGAGGCGATCGTCGCCTGCGTCGAGGCCTATACGGAGCGCGACCTCGAAAGCTGGCTCCAGACCCCGCCGAAACCCCCCGCCGAGCAGCAGGAACAGCCCGCGGAACAGTCGGCGAAGGACCAGGAGAAGGAGCAGGGGAAGCAGGAGGACTGGACCGGGGCCGACGCCGGAGACTGGGCGAGCGACCTCTCCTGCGACTTGGCGGAACTCTTCGACGAGCCCACGGCATGCCGGCCGTCGGACTCCGTGACGCGACCGTCGGACTCGATGACGCGACCGTCGGACTCGGTGACGCGGCGATAAGACCTCTCGTCGTCACGGCGTTCGCCGTCGACGCGGGCAGGCAGGCAGGAGCACGCGGAGGCGCGGCGGCCCACTCGGACCGCCGCGCCTCCGCGGTCACCGACCTGCTGGACGGACCGCCGCGGGACGGCGGCTGGGCTACCGTCTGTCCCAGCCCGCTCCCGATCCCCCACCAGGTGAGGCCCGCGATGCGAAAGATCGTCCTGAGCATGTCCGTCTCCCTCGACGGTTTCTTCGAGGGGCCGGACCGCGAGATCGACTGGCACCTGGTCGACGACGAACTGCACCGGCACCTCAACGAACGGATCGGCGCCCTGGGCGGCTTCCTGACCGGCCGTGTCTCCCACGAACTGATGGCGGAGTACTGGCCGACCGCCGACCAGGACCCCGACGCTCCGGAGCCCGTCCGCGCGTTCGCCGCGATCTGGCGGAACATGCCGAAGGTCGTCTACTCACGGACGCTGGACAAGGCCGACTGGAACGCGACCGTCGTACGGGAGGTCGCGCCCGATGTCATCAGGGCGCTCAAGGAACAGCCGGGCGGGGACCTCGCGGTCGGCGGGGCGGAGCTGGCGGCGGAGTTCCGGCGCCACGACCTGATCGACGAGTACCTGATCTACGTCCACCCGGTGCTCCTCGGGCACGGCCGCCCCCTCTTCCGCGACACCGACGCGCTCGCCCACCTGCGCCTGGTCGAGTCCCGCGCCTTCGGCAACGGGGTGGTGCTGCTGCACTACACGCGCGAGGGGGCGCAGGCGGCGGAGGGCCAGGCGGCGGAAGCGTAGGCGGGGCCCGCCCCGAGCCACCGGCCGCCGTCATCCGCGGTCATCCGACGTCGGCCGCCGTCAACCGCCGTCGTCCGAAGGGTGTTCGTGGCCCCGCGGGCGTTCAGGGAAGGGCAGGAGACGGGCCGGCGGCCGGTCCGCGGGGTCCGCCACGTGCTCCTGTCCGGACGCACGGGCGTGTTCCTGCCAGCCCGCGCGGAACCAGCTCAGCTGCTGCCGCTGCAACTCCTCCTCGGTGAGCACGCGCACGCCGTCCGGGCCCGCGACACGCACCTTTTCGGCCAGTACGTCGAGGAGTTCGCCCACGGTTTCCACGACGTCGGCGACGCGCTCCGCGTCGGCCCCACGGCCGCCTCCCGGTTCACCCATGCCGCGCTCCGTTCCCCTCGCCGTCAAGCACCCTCCGGCAGGAACTGCCGTGCCACCTTGGCGAACAGTTCCCGCAGTTCGGGCGGGACACCCATCCGGCAGGCGGCCTCCTCGGGGCTGAGCCACGGGGGCTCCTCGCCTTCGGCGGGACGGCCGTCGCCGGTGAGCGGCAGATCGTCCTCGGTCAGCCGCCCCGACCGGATCAGCATCTCCCGCAGAGGCACGCCCAGCACGGCCGCGATGCGCCGCATCGTCTCCAGGTCGGGCATCGACTGCCGCTGGAGCAGCCGGCTCACGGCGGCCCGGTGCACCCCGGCGTCGTCGGCCAGTTTCGAACGGCCGCCGCCGCGCGGGCTGTCGATGTCGTAGCCCCGGGCGCGCAGCAGTTCCTCGATCCAGCCGGCGAACTCCCGCAGTCCGGCGGCCCGGTACGTCTGATCCGTGCGGGCCCCGGCCCGCGCGCTCGAAGCCATGTGTCCGCTCTCCCCTCGTCGCCGGGGCAGCGTACCGATCGCATACGCGCCAGTCTGTGTGCGCGCTCGCACGTAACTGTGGAGATTCCGCGACGCCGGTAACTCTGTGCAGCGAAACCGGGACTGACAGGCCGTCACCGCTTCACTCCTCACGGAACGTAATCACTTGCGTACGCGCTCGCAACATGTAACCCTGTCCGCTCGCCCGCAACTGTCGAACACATGTTCCCATACATGAGGAGGGGTTGCACGTGCACAACCAACCGTCCGAGGCCGCCGTCACCACACCCGGACCGCTGGACCGGCGCAGCAGGGCCGCCTGCGCCCACCTGTCCCCACGCTCGGTGTTCACCCGGATCCCGGCCGAGTCCGAACCCGTCTTACGCGCCTGCGGCCGGTGCCCGATCCGCAGGCGGTGCGAGGCCGTCGTCGACCCCTCGCACACCTGGTTCGACGGAGTCAGCGGTGGCCGCCTGTGGCGCAACGGACGCGAGGTCACCCGATGAGCGGGAAAAGCGGGAAACAGGACGGAGCCGTGTGGATCGCCTCCCTCGTCCGCCGGTGGCCGGACCTCGTCGACGAGTTGTCCCCCGCGGCCCGCACAGGACTGCGGGAACGGCGTGGCGGCGGGCCCGTCGGCGGCACGACCGCTCCGGTCCGCCTCTACGTCTCCGACGCCGTACGGGACATCACCGACGGGGTCGTCGAACTGGAGGAGGCCGTACGGGAACGGCTCGGGCTGCGGCCGGTGCCCCCGGCGTCCGTGCCGGTACGGCTGCGCAGGATCGCCGGGCTGCTGGACCGCATCGCCGCCGACCCGCTGCTGGCTCCGCACGTCGAGGACGAGACGCGGCGGATGGCCGCACGCTGCGCCCGCGCGCTCGGCGACCCGGAACAGCTCGTAAGGCTGCCCGGCCGCTGCCCCGCGTGCGACTGCGTGTCCCTGCGGGCTCTCCCGGAACGGGCCGAGATCAGATGCGTCAACCCCGCATGCCGGCGGGTACTGGAGGCAGGATCCTCGTGAACGGCTCCCTGGGCACCCCACTGATCACCACCGAGCTGGCCGCCGACGAGGCGGGCGTCACGACCGCGACCATCCGCAAGTGGGTGCAGCGCGGCCATCTGCGGTCCGCGGGCAGCCAGGGCCGCCGGCGCCTCTTCCGCCTGGAGGACGTCTTCGCGGCCGAGCGGACGACGTACCGCGCCCGCAGCCACGACCACTGATCCCGCCGTACGCGGGAGGGGCCTCGCCGCACCACGCGGTGAGGCCCCTCCTGCATATGCCCGAATACCCCTGCGGCATAAGCCGGTTGCACGTTCGGCCGAGCGGTGTCACATTGGATGCAGCGGCAGAGCTGCGCCCGGCGGACGGGCGGCGGACCTGCCGCTTTGTGTTGCCCGAAACCGGGGGCGACTGTCGTCGCGGCGGTTGTCGGAGGCGAACTGGATGTTCGCGGCGGTCAACCGGGACGAGGACGCCGAGCCGGTCGACGGACGAACTACGCGTGCCGAGCACCTGACACAGGAGGTACCCGATGACGACGACCGAGACCGAGGAGGTCGTCCTGGAACTGGAGCGCCTGCGTCGTTCGGTCGACGTCGGCTTCGCCACCACCCGGGGCGACCTCGCACTCCTCCTCCAGCGCGCCGACCAGACCGACAAGGCCCTCGACGAACACGAGGCCCGTATCGAGGCCCTGGAACGCGCCCGCTGGCCGCTGCCGTCCCTGGCGGCGGCCACGTCGTGCCTGGCGCTGGCACTCACGGTGTGGCAGACGACGGGGCGGTAGCGCGTGTTACTGCGGCAGGGCCCGGACCGCGCGTCGCGGTCCGGGCCCTGCCCCTTGCTGTGTGTGCTGCGTCAGCTCTGTGCGCTGTCGTCGCCGGCCTGCCGCGCGGCCTCGGCCGCGTCCGCGGCGGCCTTCTCGCGCATCTTGCGCACCAGCTCGGCCTTCTGGTCGGCCGCGCCCTGGCGGTCGAGGTTGCGGTACGGGCCGTTGTTCGCCCGTTCGGCGCGGGACTGCTTCTTGCGCTGGCCGCCGCCCTGGCCCACGGGGTTGTTGATGTTCTTGCTCACGGTCACGGGTTCTCCCGGTGCTGATGTGGAGTGATCTACGGATTCGTCGGTGGGGACGGGCGGCGACGTGACGTCGGAGGACGTCGAGCGGGGCCCGTCACGCTCTCACTCGTAAATCGGCGTCTGGAAGAACATGTCAAAGACGTTACCCGGTTCCGCCGACCCCGCACACCAAGATTTTCGCCGCCCCGGCGCTCATACCGTCGGCCGCAGCTCGAACCACACGCCTTTCGCGTACCGCCCGGTCCTCGCGTCGGCGACGCCCCACCTGTCCGCCACCTCCTCGACCAGGGCGAGCCCCCGCCCCCAGCAGGCGGCGGCCCCGGTGGCGGAGCGCGCCACGACGGGTGGATCGGGACTCTCGTCGAAGACGCTCACGTGCAGGCGGGCCGGGTTCAGGCGGACTCGGAGTATGGCGGCGCCCTTGGTGTGCAGGTGGACGTTGGTGACCAGTTCCGAGGTGCACAGCGCGGCGGGCATGACGAGAGCCTCCCGCCCGTGCGTGAACAGCACGGCCCGCACGAAGTCCCGGCAGACACGGGGTGACGTGGCATCGGCGGGCGCGAAGAGGCTGTAGTCGTGGGTGAGTTGGGCGGGGCGGTGGGCGGCGGTGCGGGCGGGGTCCATGGGGGTGACTCCAGTCGGGGTCGAGGGGGCCCGCGCCCGGCGATGGCTGTGCCCGCGCGCTCCTGGGTGGAGGGGCGGGTGCTCTGTCGGCTTGTGGGCAGGGGGAGTTGCCTGACTTCAGAGTGTTACCTGAAGCACACCTAAAGTAACTGTTAGAGGATGTAAATCTCAACCTCTTTGCAGGATCGATGGACCCACCTCCTTGAGCAGGGCAGACTTTGACGGAGCCATCAAGGAGTGACCCGTGGGATTGCGCACCATCATCAGCGAACGTCAGCGACGACTCGGCTTCGAACTCAAACACCTGCGCGAACAAGCGGGATTGAGTGCTGGTGAGGGGGCTGAACGTATCGGCATGAGCCGGGCTCAGCTAAGTCACATCGAATTGGGACGCACCTCGATCCTGACTGAGCGACTACTGAACCTGTGCCGCGCTTACGGTTGCACAGACAAGCCCTACATTGACGAACTGGTGTCCATGTCCGAGGCTGCAGGAAAGGGATGGTGGAGCGCACACAAGAAGCGTCGAGGCTTGGACGCGCTCAACACGGCGGAGCTGGAGTCCGATTGCACCGCCCTGCGGATGCACCAGTCGCTGTTCATTCCGGGACTCCTCCAGACAGCTGATTACACCCGGGCCATCTTCGCCAGCCCCGGATTGGGCTTCGAGCGCAAAGAGGACGCCGTGGAGTTCCGTATGGAGCGGCAGCGGGTACTCACCCGCGAGAGTCCCCCCTCGGTGCACGCGGTGATCCACGAGTCAGCTCTGCACATGCAGTTCGGCGGCCCAAAGGTGGCCCGCGAACAGCTGCTGCACCTTGTCGAACTCGCCCGACTCCCCCACGTCACCATCCAGGTCTATCCGTTCAGCGCCCCGGCGTACGCCGCCCTCAGCGGCAACTTTGTCCACGTCGTCCCAGGACTACCGCAGTTGGGCACCGTCGTGCTCGAAAAGCCCGTCGGCCTGCAGTACTTGGCGGACAGGGCAAGCCTGGAGCGGTACGAGAAGCTGTTTCGCCATCTCGCCGAGAACGCCTTGCCCCCTATCGACGTATCGTTGGCCCCCGATGCACACTCCGTAAAGGACTCGCTGGCTCTCATCCAGCACGTTCTCTACACCTTCTAGGGAGGCCTCGATGCCGGAACTCAACTGGCAGAAGTCGACGTTCAGTGGAGGTCCGGAAGGTGAGTGCCTGTACATAGCCACGGCCCCCGACGGAACGATCCGCCTCCGCGAGAGCGAGGCCCCCGGCGTCATCCTCGCCACCGAGCCGCAGGCCCTCGCCGGGCTGCTGCACCATGCCCGTCGCCCCGCGCAGGGCAATGGCTGAGGAACGCAGAGGAGGCCCACATGCCTGCGCTGAACAACTGGCAGAAGTCATCCTTCAGCGGCGGCCCCGAAGGCAACTGCCTTGAAATAGCCACCACCCCCGCCGGAACCCTCCGCCTCCGCGAGAGCGACGACCCCGACATCATCCTCGCCACCGCACCGCAGAGCCTCGCCGCACTGCTGCACCACGCCCGCGGCCCCGCGCAGCGCAATGGCTGACGAGAACTTCGGGCATCCCCGGCTCGCCGCGATCTACGACCCGCTCGATCCCGATCGTGGTGACCTTGACGCGTACCTCCGTGTCGCGGAGGAGTTCGGGGCGCGGCGCGTGCTCGACATCGGCTGCGGGACCGGGGTGTTCGCGCTGCTGCTCGCCGCGCGCGGGATCGAGGTCGTCGGGGTCGACCCGGCGCGGGCGTCCCTCGATGTCGCCCGGGGCAAACCGCGCGGCGAGACGGTGCGGTGGATCCACGGGGACGCCACCGCGCTCCCTCCCCTCCGCGTCGACCTCGCGACCATGACGGCCAACGCGGCCCAGCAGATCGTCGGCGACGGGGAGTGGCGGGAGACCCTGCGGGGTGCCTACGAAGCCCTGCGGCCCGGTGGGCATTTCGTGTTCGAGGTCCGCGATCCGGCCCGGCGTGCCTGGGAGGAGTGGAACCGCGCCGCCTCGTACGGCGTGACGGAGATCCCCGGTGTCGGTGCCGTGGAGAGCTGGACCGAGCTGACCGGGATCGACGGACAGCTGGTGTCCTTCCGCCAGACCTACGTGTTCGCCGCGGACGGGCAGGTGCTCACCTCGGACTCGACGCTGCGTTTTCGCGAGCGCGAGGAGGTCGAGGCCGACCTGGCCGCCCAGGGCTACGCGGTGCGCGGCGTCCGCGACGCACCCGACCGGCCGGGCCGGGAGTTCGTCTTCGTCGCGCGGCGGCCGGGAACGGCTTCCTCCTGAGCCAGTTCCCGCGTGACGGCACGGCGCCTAGGACGCCGAGAGCGTCATGCGGGTGCCGCGGCGCCAGACCTCGCGCAGGTTGAGGGTGTCGCCGATCGTGGTCGTGGGGTCGCCGTCCACGAGGAGCAGGTCGGCCCGCAGGCCCTCCTCGATACGGCCGCGGTCCGGGAGGCCGAAGCGCCGTGCCGGGGTCGCGGTCGCCGCGCGCAGGGCCTGGACCGGGGTGAGGCCGGCCCGGACGAGGTACTGCAGTTCCTGGTGGACGCTCGCGCCGTGGACCACCCCGCCCATGAACATCAGCGGCATGGGGGCCGAGTCGGTGCCCACCAGGAGGTCGACGCCCGCGTCGTGCAGGGCCTTGACCGAGGCCAGGACGTCCTCAAGCCTGCCCTGCGGGTAGCGGTCGTAGCTGGCGTTCAGGGCGTTCGTCCACGCCTCGTCCAGGCGTGAGCCGACGCGCGGGTCCGCGGAGAGGGACGCTCCCGTGATGCCCATCATGGAGGCGTTCAGGACGACGCAGGGGACGACGAACGCGCCGGAGTCGGCGATGAGGCCGATGATCTCCTCGGTGTGCGGCCGGTCCATGAACAGGTGCGCGAAGCCGTCGATACCGGCCTCGATCGCCATCCGCGTCGCGTCGACGGTCAGCGTGTGGGCGATGGTGAGCATCCCGTGCCGGTGGGCCTCCGCGACCCCGGCGCTCAGCGTCGCCTGGTCGAGCATGGGCAGACCGGGGTGGCCCTCGACGCTGCCGTCGTCGACCATGAACTTGATGTAGTCCGAACCCGCCTTGACCAGCTGGGGGACGAAGGCGACCGCTTCCTCCGGCGTGGTGGAGAACGGCATCAGAGGCATCGGAGGCATCTCGCGCGGCGCGTCCCCGTCGCCCCGTCCGCGGTGGCCGCCCGGCTTGAAGCCCTTCGGCATGAGTTCGCTCGGGTGGCCCCCGGGAGGAGTGATGCCGAACCCCGCGGAGCGGACATCGGCGAGGGAGTCGTCCCCCGTGATGTGCGCGCGGGCGGGCCCGGTGTTCAAGCCCTGCATCTCCAGTTCGGTGGTGATCCCGAACCGCAGTGCCAGCGCGAGCGCCGCTTCGGAGGTGTGCACATGGGCGTCGAACAGACCGGGCAGCAAGGTGCCGCCGGCGGCGTCGACGATGTCCGCCCCGGCGGGCGGTTCGCCTCCGACCTGGGTGATCCGCGCTCCGTCCAGCACGACGGTGGTGTCCTCCAGCACGTGCTCACCGTCGAACACCCGGCCGTTGATGATGGCTGTGATCATGACTCTCTCTTCTCCGGGCAGGTCGGTCCCTCAGCCGGTGCCGAGCGCTCCCACCGCGAACACCACATTAATGCAACCGGCAACTCCATGCATCTTTGCATGTATCTGTGTTCCGCAGATACATGCGATAAGGTGCCCGGGTGACTGACAAGGACGCCTCCATGCCGCAGGGCCAGGCCCTCCTGGACGCCGTCGGCGCGGCCTTCGCCCGGCTCAGGCGGCGCACCATGCAGGCGCCGGTCGACCCCCCGTCGGGACCCAAGGACCTCAAGCGCAACCTGGTCCTCAACATCGTCGACGAGGCAGCCGAGGCGGACACGGAGATGACGGTCGGCGGACTCGCCGAGCACCTGCTGGTGGACCCGTCGGTGGCCAGCCGCATGGTGAGCGACTGCATCTCCCACGGCTATCTGGTCCGCGCGGCCTCGCAGCAGGACGGCCGCCGCACCGTGCTGCACCTCACGGAGGAGGGCACCGCTCTCCTCAGCCGGTTCCGCCACCAGCAGCGGCAGGCGTTCGAATACATCACCCGCGACTGGCCCGAGTCCGAGCGGCTCGAATTCGCCCGCCTCCTCCTCAAGTACACGGACTCCACCGCCCGGCTGCCCGCGCCGGGCGGTGGGGCATCTCCGCAGTAGTAGGCACAGCTCTCACAGACAAGGGGCCCGGAGGTTCGAATGAACCTCCGGGCCCCTCGGCCGATGTGACTGCGCGTCCGGGTCAGTCCGTCGGTGGGCGCTTGGGGCGCCACACCACCAGCGCGCTGGTCTGCTGGACCTCCTGGTACGGGACCAGGTCGCGGCGGTACGAGGCGTGCACCGCGGCCTCGCGCTGCTGCATGGTCGCCGCCGCGCCCTCCAGGGCCGACGACAGTTCCGCGACCCGGGACTGGAGTGCGGCGACCTGGTTCTCCAGCTCGATGATGCGTTTGATGCCGGCGAGGTTGATGCCCTCGTCCTGCGACAACTGCTGGACGGTGCGCAGCAGTTCGATGTCGCGGGCCGAGTAGCGCCGGCCGCGCCCGGCCGTGCGGTCCGGGGAGACCAGGCCGAGGCGGTCGTACTGACGCAGCGTCTGCGGGTGCAGACCGGAGAGCTGGGCGGCCACCGAGATGACGTACACCGGTGTCTCTTCCGTCAGCTCGTAGGCCCTGCCGGTGAAGGAGTTCTGCCGACGGCGTCCGGGTGCGTCCATGATGTCCTCATGCTCCCTTCGCGGCCTGGAACAGCTCGGCCCGCGGATCCTCCTCCGCGGTCGCCTCGCGATACGCCTCAAGCGCGTCACGAGCCTTCCCCGTCAGGTCCGCCGGAACACTCACCTCGACGGTGACCAACAGGTCCCCGCGCGAGCCGTCCTTGCGGACCGCGCCCTTGCCGCGGGCCCGCATCGTACGGCCGTTGGGGGTTCCCGGCGGCAGTTTCAGGGTGACCGGAGGCCCCCCGAGCGTGGGCACGCGGACCTCGCCGCCCAGTGCCGCCTCCGTGAAGGTGACGGGCACGGTGACGGTGAGGTTGTCGCCCTTGCGGCCGAAGACCGGGTGCGTGTCCACGTGCACCGTGACGTACAGGTCGCCCGACGGGCCGCCCCGTTCGCCCGGTGCGCCCTTGCCGCGGAGCCGGATGCGCTGGCTGTCCGAGACCCCCGCGGGGATACGGACCTGCATGGTCCGGGACGACTTGGCGCGTCCCGAGCCGCTGCAGACCGCGCACGCGTGCTCCGCGATCAGGCCGCGGCCCTTGCAGTCGGGGCACGGGTCGGTCAGCGAGAAACCGCCGCCCGAACCGCGTGCCACCTGGCCGGTGCCGACGCAGGTCGGGCACACGCGCGGTGTGCCGTTCTTGTCGCCGGTGCCCGAACAGGCCTTGCAGGGTGACTGCGAGGTCATCCGCAGCGGGACGGTCGCCCCGTCCACGGCCTCCGTGAAGCTGAGTGTGACCTCGGTGTCGATGTCCTGGCCGCGCCGCGGCTGCGTGCGGGCACCGGGGCCCGCACCGCCGCGGTTGAAGAGTCCGCCGAAGACGTCCCCTATGCCGCCGCCGAAGCCACCGGCCCCGCCCTGCGGACCGCCGCCGCCCGCTCCGCCCTGGGGGCCGCCTCCGAAGAGGTCCCCCAGGTCGAAGTTGAAGGAGCCGCCCGAACCGGCCGGGCCGGGCCTGAAGCCGCCGTTGCCGAAGAGGGTGCGGGCCTCGTCGTACTCCTTGCGCTTCTTGGGGTCCCCGAGGATGTCGTTCGCCTCGGAGATCTCCTTGAAGCGCTCCTCGGCGCGCGCGTTCCCCTTGTTGGCGTCCGGGTGGAACTCGCGGGCGAGTTTGCGGTACGCCTTCTTGATCTCGGCCTCGGTGGCGTCCTTGGGGACGCCGAGGACCTTGTAGTAGTCCTTCTCGATGAAGTCCTTGGTGCTCATCCTCGACGCCCCTCCTTCCGTACGCCACCGTCACGTACGCGCTCGACGTTCTCCGTGCCAAGGGGCGCGCGTACGCCCTGTTTCACGTCAGCCCTCGTCCGGGCCACCGCTCTCCTTGTCGTCGGCCGCCGCGGTCCCCGCATCCGTCTCGTCGCCCTTGACGGGCTGCGCTCCCGGCTGCGGCTCGGCGACCGCCACCCGCGCGGGGCGGATGGTGCGCTCGCCGAAGCGATACCCCGGCTGCAGAATCGCCACGCACGTCGTCTCCGTGACGTCCGGCGCGTACGAGTGCATCAGGGCCTCGTGGATCATCGGGTCGAAGGGCTCGCCCTCCTTGCCGAACTGCTGCAGGCCCATCTTGGCCGCGACGGTCTCCAGCGACTCGGCCACCGACTTGAAACCGCCGAGCAGTTCGCCGTGTTCCCGCGCGCGGCCGATGTCGTCGAGCACGGGCAGGAGCTCGGTCAGGAGACTCGCGATGGCGAGTTCCTTGACCGCGATCCGGTCACGCTCGACCCGGCGGCGGTAGTTCTGGTACTCGGCCTGGAGCCGCTGGACGTCCGCCGTACGCTCGTTGAGCGCCGTACGCACCTGGTCCAGCTGGGCCGTCAGGCCTGCGATCTGGGCTGCTGACTGAGCTGCTGCCGTGTCCCCGGCCGGGGCCGCCCCGTCCTCCGCGGAGGAGGGGGCGGCCTTCGGCTCGGCGTCTTCAGGGGTGGCGCCGGAGGGGACGTCGGGCTGCTCGTCGAAGCCCGGAGTCTCCTCGGTCACGCGGCACCGTCCTTGCGGTCACGGTCCTCGTCGACGATCTCCGCGTCGACCACGTCGTCGTCGGCGGCCTTGGCACCGGCGTCCGGGCCGGCGCCCGGGGCCTCAGCGCCGGCTCCACCCTGAGCGGCCTGCGCGTCGGCGTACATCGCCTGGCCCAGCTTCTGGGAGACGGCGGCGACCTTCTCGGTGGCCGTACGGATCTCGGCGGTGTCCTCGCCCTTGAGCGCGGCCTTCAGCTCCTCGACACTCGTCTCGACCTCGGTCTTGACGTCGCCGGGGACCTTGTCCTCGTTGTCCTTGAGGAACTTCTCCGTCTGGTAGACGAGCTGCTCGCCCTGGTTGCGGGCCTCGGCGGCCTCGCGGCGGCGGTGGTCCTCGTCCGCGTACTGCTCGGCCTCCTGGCGCATGCGGTCGACCTCGTCCTTCGGCAGCGAGGAGCCGCCGGTGACGGTCATCTTCTGCTCCTTGCCCGTGCCGAGGTCCTTCGCGGTCACGTGCATGATGCCGTTGGCGTCGATGTCGAACGCGACCTCGATCTGCGGCACGCCACGCGGGGCCGGCGGCAGACCGGTCAGCTCGAACATCCCGAGCTTCTTGTTGTACGCCGCGATCTCGCGCTCGCCCTGGTACACCTGGATCTGGACGGACGGCTGGTTGTCCTCGGCCGTCGTGAAGATCTCGGACCGCTTGGTCGGGATCGTGGTGTTGCGCTCGATGAGCTTCGTCATGATCCCTCCCTTGGTCTCGATACCGAGGGACAGCGGGGTCACGTCCAGGAGCAGGACGTCCTTGACCTCACCCTTGAGAACACCGGCCTGCAGGGCGGCGCCGATGGCGACGACCTCGTCCGGGTTGACGCCCTTGTTTGCGTCCTGGCCGCCGGTCAGCTCCTTGACGAGCTCGGCCACGGCCGGCATACGGGTGGAGCCACCGACGAGAACGACGTGGTCGATCTCGGACAGCTGGATGCCGGCGTCCTTGATGACGTTGTGGAACGGCGTCTTGCAGCGCTCCAGCAGGTCTGCCGTCAGCTGCTGGAACTGGGCGCGCGTGAGCTTCTCGTCCAGGTGCAGCGGGCCCTCGGCGGAGGCCGTGATGTACGGCAGGTTGATCGACGTCTCCGTGGAGGAGGACAGCTCGATCTTCGCCTTCTCCGCGGCCTCGCGCAGGCGCTGGAGAGCCATCTTGTCCTTGCCCAGGTCCACACCGTGGCCGGACGCGAACTGCTTCACCAGGTAGTCGACGACCCGCTGGTCCCAGTCGTCACCACCGAGGTGGTTGTCACCGTTGGTGGCCTTCACCTCGACGACGCCGTCACCGATCTCCAGGAGGGACACGTCGAACGTGCCGCCACCGAGGTCGAAGACGAGGATCGTCTGGTCGTCCTTGTCGAGGCCGTACGCCAGGGCCGCGGCGGTCGGCTCGTTCACGATGCGCAGGACGTTCAGGCCCGCGATCTCGCCGGCCTCCTTCGTCGCCTGACGCTCGGAGTCGTTGAAGTACGCCGGGACGGTGATGACCGCGTCGGCCACCTTCTCGCCCAGGTACGCCTCGGCGTCGCGCTTCAGCTTCTGCAGGATGAAGGCGCTCATCTGCTGCGGGTTGAAGTGCTTGCCGTCGAGCTCGATCTTCCAGTCCGTGCCCATGTGACGCTTGACCGACCTGATGGTCCGGTCCACGTTCGTGACCGCCTGGCGCTTCGCGACCTCGCCGACGAGCACCTCGCCGTTCTTGGCGAAGGCGACGACGGACGGCGTGGTCCTGGCGCCCTCGGCGTTGGTGATGACGGTGGGCTCACCGCCCTCCAGAACGCTGACGACGGAGTTAGTCGTGCCCAGGTCGATGCCGACCGCACGTGCCATTTCAATTCCTCCAGCAATGACTTGAGTGGAACGGACTCAAGTGTGCATGACGCTTGCCGCGTGGTCAACAGAGGTGAGTCGTGGGGGCTCAACTCTTATCTCCTGCTTACGCGCACCTTGGTCCCTGACCTGCGGGTCGACGGCCCCCTGCGGCCCGGCGGGGGCCGTCCGCGCAGTTCCCCGCGCCCCTAAAAGACTGCGTCCGCCGTCGTCGGGTGCGGGTGCGTGGGGGCTGAGCGCGCAGTTCCCCGCGCCCCTCAAAAGCGGGGCTGCGCCCCTGCTTTTGCCCCTTCAGGGGCGCGGGGAACTGCGCGAGCAACCCCCACCGGGCCCGCACCCGACGAAAAGGCTCGGGGCGTAGCGCCACCCATAAGGGGCGCGGGGAACTGCGCGGACAAGCCCCGCCACGCGTACCCAGGTATGCCTCAGCGACGCAGATCACCGTGGGGCTGACTACAGTGCGGACGTAGGAATGGGTAGTCTCGTAGGACTGCGTAAGCTACCGCTCAGTAATGACCCTCGCAGGCCCGAGGAGCCCCGAAATGCAACTCGCCGCGATCATCGTGTCGCTGGTCCTGACCGTGGTCGGCGTCGCGCTCATCGCACGCGCCATCGGCCAGTTCGTCCGGTACTTCAAGCTCGGCCAGCCGGTCCCCGCCGGGAGTCGGACCGACAATCCCTATCAGCGAAGCGTCACGCTGGTGAAGGAATTCCTCGGTCACACCCGGATGAACCGGTGGGGCATCGTCGGCTTCGCCCACTGGTTCGTCGCCGTCGGCTTCCTGACGCTGCCACCGACCCTCGTCCAGGCCTTCGGCCAGCTCTTCCAGGCCGACTGGGTGCTGCCGGTCATCGGCGGGTTCCTGCCGTTCGAGCTCTACATCGAGTTCATCGGCGTGATGACGATCCTCGGTATCGCCGTGCTCATCGCGATCCGGTTGGCGAGTCTGCCCTCGCGGGCCGGCCGCAAGTCGCGGTTCGCGGGCTCCAAGTCCGGCCAGGCCTACTTCGTCGAGTACGTCATCCTCACCATCGGCCTCGCCATCTACGTGCTGCGCGGCCTGGAAGGCGCCCTCCACCACGTCGAGGGCTACGAGGCCGCGTACTTCGCCTCGTACCCGCTGGTCCTGGCCTTCAAGGGCCTCGGCCTGAGCACGCTGCAGAACCTGGTCTACCTCGTCGCGACGATCAAGATCGGCACGTCCTTCGTGTGGATGATCGTCGTCTCGCTCAACACCAACATGGGTGTCGCCTGGCACCGCTTCCTCGCCTTCCCGAACATCTGGTTCAAGCGGGAGGCGAGCGGCGGTACCGCCCTGGGCGGCCTTCAGCCCATGACCTCCGGCGGCAAGCCCATCGACTTCACCGATCCCGGTGACGACGACGTCTTCGGTGTCAGCCAGGTGGAGCAGTTCTCCTGGAAGGGCCTGCTCGACTTCTCCACGTGCACCGAGTGCGGGCGCTGCCAGTCGCAGTGCCCCGCCTGGAACACCGGCAAGCCGCTCTCCCCGAAGCTCCTCATCATGTCGCTGCGTGATCACGCGCACGCCAAGGCCCCGTACCTCCTCGCGGGTGGCGGTAAGGACATGGAGGGGAACGAGAAGGCGACTGCCGAGCAGCTGAAGGATGTGCCTGCCGCCGCCCTCGCCGAAGCTGAGCGGCCGCTCATCGGGACCCTTGAGGAGAACGGGGTCATCGACCCCGACGTCCTGTGGTCCTGCACCAGCTGCGGCGCCTGCGTCGAACAGTGCCCTGTCGACATCGAGCACATCGACCACATCGTCGACATGCGCCGCTACCAGGTGATGATCGAGAGCGCGTTCCCGTCCGAGGCGGGGACGATGCTCAAGAACCTGGAGAAGAAGGGCAACCCCTGGGGGCTCGCCAAGAAGCAGCGTCTTGAGTGGACCAAGGAGGTCGACTTCGAGATCCCCGTCGTCGGACGGGACATCGAGGACCTGGACGAGGTCGAGTACCTGTACTGGGTCGGCTGCGCCGGTGCTCTGGAGGATCGGGCGAAGAAGACCACCAAGGCCTTCGCCGAGCTGCTGCACATGGCGGGCGTGAAGTTCGCCATCATGGGCGGCGACGAGAAGTGCACCGGTGACTCCGCCCGCCGCCTCGGCAACGAGCCCCTGTTCCAGGAACTCGGCATGGAGAACGTCATGTCCCTCAACGCCGCCTTCGGCGAGGAGATGGACGACGACGGCAAGGTCACCGCGGAGTCGAGGAAGCCGAAGTCCGCGAAGAAGATCGTCGCGACCTGCCCGCACTGCCTGAACACCCTCGGCAACGAGTACCCGCAGCTCGGCGGCGACTACGAGGTCATCCACCACACCCAGCTGCTCCAGCACCTCATCGACGAGGGCAAGCTGATCCCGGTGACCCCGGTCGACGGCCTCATCACCTACCACGACCCCTGCTACCTGGGCCGGCACAACAAGATCTACACGCCTCCGCGCGAGATCATGTCCGCCGTGCCGGGCCTGCGCCAGCAGGAGATGCACCGCCACAAGGAGCGCGGCTTCTGCTGCGGTGCGGGTGGCGCGCGGATGTGGATGGAGGAGCGGATCGGCAAGCGCATAAACAACGAGCGTGTCGATGAGGCGCTGTCCTTGAACCCCGACATCGTCTCGACCGCCTGCCCGTTCTGCCTCGTCATGCTGACCGACTCGGTCAACGGCAAGAAGAACGACGGCAAGGCCAAGGAGTCCGTGCAGGTCGTGGACGTGGCTCAGCTGCTGCTGGACTCGGTCAAGACCCTGCCTGAGCCTCCGGCGGGTGCGGCGGAGGCGGAGAGCGAGCCTCAGCCCGAGCCGGTCAAGTAGCGGTCCGGACCCCTGAGCGGTCCCCTGCCGGATTCCCTGTCGGGAAACGGTGGGGGGCCGCTCGTCGCGTTTCGGCCGACCGCCGGTGGGGGCCGTCCGCGCAGTTCCCCGCGCCCCTGAAAGCGGCGCGCCGCCGGTCAGACGTCGTCGGGCGGGACCACAGCCCTGAGAACGAGCCGTCGCTCAGACGTCGTCGAACGGGGCCGCGTAACTGAATGTGCCGCGCAGGCTCGGGGCGTACGTCGTCAGGGGGCGGATCTGGAAGTACGTGCCCCAGGACGGGTCGGGCGGCAGGATGCCGAGGTCGGTGGCGGGGCGGAAGCCGAAGCGGCCGTAGTAGGCGGGGCTGCCGAGCAGCGCGACGAGCGGTTCGCCGAGGGCGTCGGCCGCGCCGAGCACCGCGTGCATGAGGGCGAGGCCGGTGCCGAGGCGCTGCGCGTCGGGGCGGACGCCGATCGGGCCGAGTCCGAGGGCCGGTACGCCGTCGATGTGTCCGCGTGTGCAGACCACGTGGCCGACGACCTCGTTCCCGGCGGTCTCGTCGACCGCCACGTACGACAGCTCGGGCAGCCAGCCCTCGCAGGTACGCAGCGCGTCGAGCAGGGTCGCCTCCACCGGGTCCGGGGTGTCCGGCCTGGCGAAGGCCGCCGCGATCACGGCGCGTGCGGCGGATACGTCGGCGGGGGTCTCACGTCGTGTCAGCACCAGGTCAGTGTGGAAGGCGGGGGCGGGGCGCCGCAAAGAGAAGTCCGGCCGCGTGGGCGGCCGTGCCGTCAGCCGCCCCGCCGACCGCCGAGCGCGGTCGTCAGTTCGCCGCGGCGGCGGATGCCCAGCTTGCGGTAGGTGCTGGTCAGATGCGTCTCCACGGTGCGGCGGGCGAGGTGCAGCAGTTCCGCGATCTCCGTGTTCGTACGGCCGTCGGCGGCCAGCTCGGCTATCCGGCGTTCGCTGCCGGTGAGCGCGCCCGACCCGGTGAGCGCCGTCGTGGTGCGGCGGGCGCCGCCCTCGCGCAGGGCCTGCTCGGCGTCGGCCCGCAGCCGTACGGCGCCCAGCCGTTCGGCGCGTTCGGCCGCCTCCCGCAGGCAGTCGCGGGCGCGGGCCCGTTCCCCGGCGGCGGTGAGCTGGCGTCCCTGCGCGACCAGCGCCGGGATCAGTTCGGTGTCGAGCGGTACGTCCGCGGGGGCGTCCCGCAGTACGCGTACGGCCTGGTCGGCGAGTTCCAGGCCGCGTCTGCCGCCGGTCGCCATGCCGAGGACGCGCAGGGCACGGCCGACCGGTCGCGGGGTGTTCCACACCTGGGCCAGGCGCAGTTCCTCCTCGGCCAGTTCCAGTGCCTCGCGGGGGCGGCCGAGCGCCAGCCGGCACTCCGCGGAGGCGGTCCGCCAGGGGGTGACGACCGGGCTCAGCACGTCGCGCGCGGACTGCCGGCGTCCGCATTCGAGGAAGTCGTCGAGTGCGCCCGCCAGGTCACCGCCGGCGGCCCGCAGCACTCCTCGCGCGTACAGGAAGCGGTTCACCTCCCAGGAGTCCTTCGCCTCCCGCAGGTCGAAGCCGCCCGCGAGCCGGCGGGCCTCCACCGCCCGGCCGGTCTCGACGAGCGCGATCACGGCGTGGGCCTGGCCGTTGCCCGGGCCCAGCCGGGCGCCGGGGGACGGCCGGGCCTCGGGGCCGGTGAGCAGGCGCGCGTAGTCGCCGCGGGCGGCGGCGATGTCGGCGTGGACGTTCAGCAGGGCGCGGTGCATCGGGTGCAGCAGGGAGGGGCGCTGTCGGGCCAAGCCGCGTCCGACGAGCCGCTCGGCCTCTTCGAGTTCGTCGGCCCACTGCGCGACGGCGGCGGCCGTTCCCAGCAGGAAGGGTTCCGCGAGCGGTTCGACGGGCTCGGCGAGGAGGGCTCGTACGCGTTCCATGGCGGCGTCCGCCGAGAGCAGGCCCGCGGTGGCCTCGTACCGTACGAGCAGGGCTTGGCCCGCGGGGCCGACGAGGTGCGGTGAGCGGCCGGCGCTCTCCCGCAGCCAGCGGTAGACCTCCTGCCTGATCTCGTGGTCCTGGTCGGAGAGCAGCGCGGAGGCGATCTGCACGGTGCGGGCCAGGTCGGGGTGGCCCGTGAGCTGGGAGTCGAGGGAGCGCAGTACGTCGACGGCGGCGCGGGCCTCGCCCCGGCCCGCGAGTGCGGTGCCCAGGGCGACCGCGGCCCGTACCCGGTCCTGCGGGACGCCCGGCAGGCGTACCGCCTCGGCGAGGCGGGGTATGCCGGCGGAGGAGCGGACGGTGGCGTATTCGAGGGAGCCCAGTTCGGTGAGGAGCCGCTGGCGGTGGTCGTCCGGGAGGGGTTCGTCCAGGGCCCGGCGCAGATAGGGGAGGGCGTCGGCGGTGCGGCCGTCGTGGACGGCGATCGCGGAGGCGTCCAGCAGGACGCCGGTGACCCAGGGCTCGCCGACGGCGTCGGCGCGCAGCAACTGGCCGGCCACGATCTCGGCGCGTTCGCCGCGCCGCAGCATGACCTCGGCGGCCCGGCGGTGCGCGGCCCGTCGCCGGGCCACGGGCCAGCCGCTCAGCACCGCGTCCCGCAGCAGGGGGTGGGCGTAGTGGGGACGCCCGTCGGCGCCGGCCCGCAGGAACCCCAGCCGTGTCATGGCGGTCAGCCACCCCGTCACCCGCGCGGGATCGGCGTCGGTGACCCCACCGAGCAACTCGGCGAGCTCACGCGCGGCGGTGTCGTCCGGGGGCAGGTCGGTGAGGGCGGGGGTGTCTGCGGCGGGGGTGTCTGCGGCGGGGCCGCCGGGGCCGCCGGGGCCGCCGGGAAGTGGGGCGTCCGCGGCCGTACCCCCGGGAGTCGCGGCGTCCGCGATCGCGCCGCCGACAGCCGTGGCGTCCCCGGCAACGCCGCCGTCCGCGGAGCCGACGCCCGAGAAGCCGTCAGCGCGCGGACCTTCGCCGGAGAAGCCGTCAGCACGCGGACCCTCGCCGGAGAAGCCGTCAGCGCGCGGACCCTCGCCGGCAGGCCGGGGCGTCTTCGAGGGCCGGGCCCGGCCGTGCTCCGCCGGTTCGCCGTGGGTGGGGTCACCCGCGTCCGGGCAGCCCGCATCGCCGTCGGGCCCGCTCCCGGCGGACGCGGCCTCCGCGCCCCGGGCACCGGTGTCCGCGGAGGCGGCAGCGACGGCCGACGATCCGGCCTCGGGCCAGGCCGGCCCCCGCCGGTCCACCGGCGTCGCGCCGTTCGGCGCATCGAACGATGTCCGGACGCGTGGGCCCGGCAACGTGTCGTCGAGGGTGGCCAGGGTCCGGGCCACCTCCGTCGTCGCGGGGCCCGCACTGTCCAGCCACCAGGAGACCGCGGCCTGGTACGCCCCCGGGTACAGCGCGGCGCTCGCCCTCGGCACCGTGGCCGGCAGGGTGCCGCGCAGGTCGTCCAGCAGGGCGCGCAGCAGCAGCGGACTGCCCGCGCTCGCCCGTACGCAGTCCTCCACCCACGCCTGCGGGACCGTGCCGAAGTCGGAACGGACCAGCTGTGCCGTGGAGTCGGCCCCCAGCGGGGCGAGGGTGAGGGTGCGTACCAGTGCGGGGGAGAGCGTGTGGGCGAGGCCCGCCGACGGCGCGTCCATGTCGTACTGGCTGCGCTCGGTCACCACCAGCAGCACCGGTAAGCGGTCCACCCGCCGGGCGGCGTCGACGAGCCAGCGCCGCGAGGCGTCGTCCGCGAGATGGACGTCGTCCACGGTCACCAGGAGCGGCGGCCCGGCGGTGAAGGAACGCAGCAGCCGCCACAGCCAGGCCCCCCGGGCCCGTTCGTCCGGCACCTCCCGTACCTCGGCGAACTCCGCGTGCGGGCCCAGCAGTTGACGTACCGCCGAGAAGGGCAGCGCCGTGTCGTCGGGTGAGCAGCGGGCCCGCAGCACCCGCATCCCGGCCGACTCCGCCTGCTCGGCGGCGGCTTCGAGGAGCGCGGAACGGCCCGTACCGGTGGCACCCCGCAGCAGCACCAGCCGACCGGTTCCGGCGCGGGCGCGCGCGGCCTCGGCGGCCACCAGTTCCAGGGTTTGACGACGCTCAAGCAGTGGTACGTACATCCCTGCCTCCCTCGCGGCCGTGGTGCGGCCCACTGTGTGGGACGGCGGAACGGACGGCTCCCGTTGCGTGAGATGACCCACTGTCATTTATGCAACGCCGTTTCCGATGTGGTTTCCGATCTCGTGGTGTGTCTCGTGGTGCTCCACGATTGCGCCGGACACACGGCCCCCAGAAGTGTGATGACCGCACGCCCGTCACGGACGCCACAGAGGTGACGGGCTCGTGAACATAGGGGAGTGAGTTGCGCAGCTCGTTTGGGACCGCGGCTCCGGGCACGGCAGAGCCCGAGTCCCGAATACCGGTGGCGGTACACGCCTCGGATCCGATCACCCGGGAGGGAGCGCTCAGCCAGCTGAGACAGCACCCGGTGATCGACCTCCGCGAGGAGACCGAGACAGGACCCGACACCGTCGCCCTGCTGATCAGCGAGACGCTGGACGAGGCCGCGCTGTCCCGGCTGCGCAGACTGGTGCGCAGCGAGGGCGCCCGTGCCGTCCTCGTGGTGAGCATGATCCGCGAGACCGAGCTGCTCGACGTCATCGAGTGCGGGGTCGGCGCCATCGTGTGGCGCCACGAGGCCACCGCGCACCGGCTGGTGCAGGCGGTCGTCGCGGCCTCGCGGGGCGACGGCGATCTGCCCGCCGATCTGCTCGGCCGGCTGATCAGCCAGGTGGGTTCGCTGCACCGCACGGCGAGCAGCCATCCCGGGGCCCCTTCCTCGGGGCTCGCACCGCGTGAGGTGGACGTGCTGAGACTCGTCGCCGAGGGGCTCGACACCGGGGAGATCGCCAGCAAGCTGTCCTACTCCGAACGGACCGTCAAGAACGTGATGCACGGGCTCACCACCCGGCTGCATCTGCGCAACCGGGCGCATGCGGTGGCACATGCCCTCCGCGAAGGCTACATCTGATCGAACGGGCAGCCGGAGGCGGACACGGGGGCAGCACTCTGTGCCCGCCGGTCGTCCCCGGCGTGCCTGCGGAGACGGAGCCATCACAGGCACGATCGGTTACGACGGCGGTCGTCGGTCACGACAGCGGTCAATCGGTGACAACAGCGGTCCACGACGGCGGTTGCGGTGTCGCCGCGGAACAGCCGCGCCGTCATCCGGTGGCGGTACGGCAGGGCACGGCACGGCAGGGCGGGAGCGCGACGGTGATCCACGAGGTGGACGAGGTCCTCAAGCGGCTGCTCGGGGGCGGTGCGCTGGCCGGGTCCGGCATCGACGTCTCCTTCGAGGCCCCGACCCGCGACTGGGCGGCCCGGCGCAACGCGCCGACCATCAACACCTACTTGTACGACATCCGCGAGGACGTCTCCCGGCGCCAGCGCGGCCACACCGCCGTGCGCGACGACCGCGACATCGTCGTACGCCGCCGTCAGCCGCCCCGCTGGTTCCGGCTGTCGTACCTGGTCACCGCGTGGACCAAGCAGCCGCTGGACGAACACCGGCTGCTGTCGGCCGCGTTGGCGACCCTGCTGCCCCATGAGCTGATCCCCGCGAGCGAACTGCCGGGCCCGCTCGGCGCGCTGGGCCTGTCCATCCCGCTCACGGTGGCCGGGCTGCACACCGAGTCCCGGTCGCTGGCCGAGATCTGGTCGGCGATGGGCGGCGAACTGAAGCCGTCCCTGGACCTCGTCGTCACCGCGCCCTTCCCGGCCTTCCCCGAGTACGACGCCGGCCCCCCGGTCACGGAGGGCGCGGGCGTACGCATCCGCGGTATCGACGGCTCGCTGGAGGGTTCGGAGGAACGCCGGCACCGGCCGCGGCACCTCAAGTCCTCGCCCCTGGGCACCGGGACCCGCGAGAACGACAGTCCCGGTCAGCACGGCAGCACCGGTGACCGACAGAACACCGGTGACCGGCAGGACACCGGCGATCGGCAGAACACCGGAGAACGGCACAAGTGACCGCCCACGCCCCGCTCACGTCCGACACGCTCCTGCTCCGGCTGGCCCGACTGCGCGACCGCGTCGGCGAGCTGGTCGACGAACGCACCGCCGGGGATCCCACGGCGGGCGATCCGCTGCGCGGCCTGTACCTCTCCGACGAGGCCGTACGGCACCTGCTCGGGCCCACGACGACCTCGTACCCCTCCGCCTTCGAGGACGAGCCGGGCGACGGGGACGGGGCGGCGTACGAGGGCGACGGCGCCGACCGGCTGGAACTGCTCGCGGTGCGGCTCGGGCTCACCGAGCTGGACCTGCGGATCCTGCTGATCGCCCTCGCCCCCGACCTGGAGCGCTCCTTCGAGTCGCTGTACGGGTATCTCAACGACGACGTCAGCAGGCGCCGCGCCACCACCGGGCTCGCCCTCGACCTGTGCGGGCTGCCCGTGCACTTCGCCGGGGCGCGGGCCCGTTTCCATCCCTCGGCGCCCCTGACCGCGCTCGGACTGCTGAGCGTCGAGGATCCCGAACGCCCCTTCCTGAGCCGGGCGTTGCGCGTACCCGACCGGCTCATCGCGCATCTGCTCGGCGACGACACCCTGGATCCCGCGCTGGTCGGCCACGTCCATCCGCTGGTGACCGCCGCGCCCTCGCACGACGACGGGTTCACCGACAAGCTCGCCGCCCGGCTGAGCACCGCGCCCCTGACCGTCTATCTGCGCGAACACCGCGAGGGCGACGGGCTCGCCGGTGCCGCCGCCGCGCTGCGGACCGCCGGGTACGAGGCCCTGCACTTCACGGGCCCCGAGGACCGCGTCCCCGAACTCCTGCGGGAGGCACGGCTGCGCGACGCCGCCGTCGTGGCGTCCGCCCTGCCCGAGAAGCCCGGTCCGCTGGTACGGGCGCTGGCGCACTCCGGGGTGCCGGTGCTGCTCACCGGGTCGCGGCCGTACGACCCGCAGTGGTGCGAGCAGGACCCGCTGGTCCTCGACGCGCCCCGGCAGCGGGCCGGCGCGGTCGACGTCTGGTCGGCCGCCCTGCGGGACGAGCCCGGCTTCGACCTCGCCGCCACGGTGGCCCCCTACCGGCTCGGCGGCGACCGCATCCTGCGGGCCGCGCAGGCCGCCCGGACCCTCGCCGTCTTCGACGGCACCCCGGTGACCGCCGCGCATCTGCGGCTCGCCGCACGCCAGCAGTCCGCCTCGGGTCTTGAGCAGCATGCCCGGCGGATCAGGCCCGACGTGGGCTGGGAGGACCTCGTCCTGCCCGACAAGCCCCTCGCGCAGCTGCACGAACTGGCCCTGCGCGCCCGCCACCGCGACCAGGTCCTCGGCGACTGGCGGCTCAGCGCGGGCGGCGGCCGGGGCCGCGGTGTCCTCGGTCTCTTCGCGGGCGAGTCCGGCACCGGCAAGACCCTGTCGGCCGAGGTCGTCGCCGCCGAACTCGGCCTGGACCTGTACGTGGTGCAGCTCTCCTCGATCGTCGACAAGTACGTGGGCGAGACCGAGAAGAACCTGGAGCGGATCTTCACCGAGGCCGACCGCACGGACGCGGTACTGCTCTTCGACGAGGCGGACGCGGTCTTCGGCAAGCGCTCCGAGGTCAAGGACTCCCACGACAAGTACGCCAACATGGAGAGCGCCTACCTGCTCCAGCGCCTGGAGTCCTTCGACGGCATCGCGCTGCTGACCACCAACCTGCGCGCCAACATCGACGAGGCGTTCACCCGGCGCCTCGACCTGGTGATCGACTTCCCGTTCCCCGACCCCGGGCAGCGCCTCGCCCTGTGGCGGCACAGTCTCGCCGCGGTGCCGTGCGAGGAGGGCACCGACCCCTCGGCGGTCGCCGAGGCCTTCGAGCTGGCGGGCGGCTCGATCCGCAGCGCGGTCGTCACCGCCGCCTACGCGGCGGCCGGACGCGGCGCCCCGGCCACGACGGCGGACCTGCGCGAGGGCGCGGAACGCGAGTACCGCAAGGCGGGCCGGCTGGTCCCCGGAGAGGGCAACTGGTAGCCGTCCAGGGGCTCGTATGACGCCCCGGTGAACTGCGGCCCACCCCCCGGTGAGCTGCGGGCCTCGATCAGCTGACACCCCATGTGACCTGCCCTTTCCCACCCATCCCACTGGTTACGCTGCCTCTCGGACGGATCCGGAACGGACAGACGTGCGGGGTTGCCCCCGTGGTGGGGACGGCTCACTGTGCGCCGACAGCGGCAGGCGTCGAACGACAAGGGCAAGGCGCCCGGGACGGCGACAACGGCGACAGGGTCCTCCTCACCGGGAGGCCCGCCCCCGCCCACGATGCTCGCACTGCAGCAGAGCGCGGGGAACGCGGCGGCGTCCAAGGCCCTGCACGGCAGGAACCCGCACCGGACCCGCCTGCTCGGCACCCCGCCCGGCGAGGCCGGCCGGACCGTCGCGGGCCCCTCGCGCACCGCGCAGACGCCCGGTTCCACCGGTCTCTCGCCCATCGCGGAACTGCCCGAGCACTCCACCGCCACCCGTCAGCGGTCCGTGCTGCCCGCCATCGCGGAGGGCGAGGAGAGCGATCCCGAACCGGAGCCGCTGGGCTTGCCGCCGTATCTGCGGGACCTGACCGCGGCCGGCCTGTCCACCGCCCGGCAGCCCACCGGCCACGAGATCGTGGGCACCGCGCTGGCCGCCACCATCGGCCACTCCGACGGAACCGTCGCCGAGATCAAGGAGGAGCTGGCCGGCCGGCCGGAGACCTTCTACGGACAGGGCCGCGCCTTCTCCGTGGCGGGCCCGAACGGCAAGGACTGGTACGACGTCACCGTCACCGTCTCCCCCGCCCCCGGGGACCGGCCCGAGACCTTCGTCTCCGCGGAGGTCCTGAAGTCGCGCGCCGAGAACGCCCGACGGGCCGGCGACCGGGCGGCGGCGCGGGCCGCGATGGCCCGCGAGGCCGAGGGCGCGGCCACCAAGGTGGACGTCCAGCACAACACCCAGGCCACGGTGGGCCACACCGCGGGCAACTCCGCCAGCCACGGCACCGGCCTCATGGCCTTCGGCCTCGCGCCCGTCGTGCCGGGCGTCTGGCTCGGCGGCGCGGTCATGGCGAACGCCCAGCCCTTCCAGTCCGCGCGCGAGTCCCGCACCCAGAAGAGCGTGGCCGAACCGCGCGTCCTGCGCAGCGACAAGGGCTCCGTCGAACTGCTCCGCCAGGTCCGGTACGGCGTACGGATCAAGAAGCAGGACGCGCCCGAGGTGAAGTCCTTCAGCGGGACGGGCACGCTCACCCTGCGCGTCCCCACCGAACATCTGGTCCCCGCCTCCGTGGCCGCGTCCGCAGCCGGCGGTACGCCCCCGCGGGCGGCGCGGCTGACCGCGCGCACCGCACGGAAGGTCGCACGGGCCGACAGCCTGGCCCCGGTCGCGGTCACCGACACCGCGGGCCCGCACGAGGGCGGCAACGGCCTCTTCGACACGGTCCGTTCGGTGCTGCACCCCTCGCTGACCTCGCCCGGCGCCCCCGGCCGCGCCCGCCTCTACGAGGCCACCTCCACCTCCACCGTCCTGGAGGACATGCCCCGGCTGCTGCGCCAGGAGGTCGTCGGCGAGGACCTGACCGCCAAGGACGGCAGCGCGGTGGGTACGTACCGGATGCGGGCCGCGATCGGTTCGATGACGCCCGCGTGGAAGATCGGCAAGACCCAGCTGCGTACGCATCAGCAGGCGCAGCACTCGGTGACGGACACCGCGGGCAAGGGGCGCGGCGGCACGTTCGGTGTGGGCCCCGCCATCGGGGTCGGGGTGCTGGCGAACGCCGCGGCCGTACGGGCCACGGCCATGCCGACCTTCGGGGCGAAGAGCGCGCGCTTCACCGTGTCCGAGCAGACGGTCTCCAGCCGCCAGGGCGCCGAGGTCCGCGGTGACAAGGTGCTCTACCAGGGCACGGTGGTGCTCACCGTCGAGGGCACCGGACCGCTCTCGCCCGCGATGAAGGCCCGGATGGGCGACCGGACGGCGACCCACTCGATGAACGTGTGGCTGAGCCTGCGGGTCGACGAGGCACAGGCCCTCGGTCTGCCGCTGCCGTCGGGTGTCGTCGCGGACGAGATGGTGAAGAAGCCCAAGGCCGACCCGGCGAAGGGCAAAGGCACCGGCTCCGGCACCGGCACCGACTCCGGCACCGATGCCGGCAAGGGCAAGGCGCGGGCCTCCGACGTCGCGTCCGGGTCCGGGTCCGGGGAGGCCGTGCCGGACGTCGAGCGCCATCTGCCCTTCGGGGCCATGGGGTCGAGCGTCGCGATCAGCCGGCTCGACACCGGCCCGCTGCTCGCCGGCGTCCAGCGGCTGTTCGCCACCGACCCGCAACTGGCCGGGTATCTGCCGGCGTTCGGCGCCGGACGGGAGCCCGGGAAGACGAGTCCGGAGGAGGCCGAAGCGCAGCGGGGCAACTACCGCGAGCTGATGACCGTCCTGTCGGACACCAACCTGGCCGTCAACAAGGACCAGTTGCTCTCCAGCGGAATCCGCGTACGGATGCGGCGCAAGTCCCGGATGCACGCGCACGACGTGCAGATCAAGGTCACCGGCCGGCTCGGCGACACCACGTACGCCGGTGACGTCAAGGACTGGCTCGTCCGCAGCCACTCCGGTGTCACCAGCAACGTCCAGAGTGGACGCTCCAGTTCGCGGTCGGTGGGCGGCATGGTGCTCGGCCAGTTCCGGATCATCCCCTCCGCACTCAACGCCTCCGTGCGGGCCGACCGGACGAAGACCGGGGCGCGGCGCGGCCAGGGCGGCCCGACGACCCGCTCGGACATCCTGACCAACGGCTCCGAGGACGCCGCCGCTTTCGACGGCTCCCTGCACCTCGACGTCGACGTCACCATGACCACCCGCGAGCGCAAGGCCAAACGCACCCTGACGCCCGGACTGCCGGGCCGTGACGTGCCCGAGGCCAGGCACATCGGCTCGGTGGAGCTGGAGGACCAGGACGTACGCCTGCTCACCCCGGCCGGGTTCACCATGGACACCGACGAGAAGCAGAAGCTGGACGCCTCCGTGGCGGCCCGCACCGCCGGGCACGGGCCGCCGCAGCGGACCTTCGCCGCCGAGGGCATCGGCGACCTCGCGGGCATGGAGCCGCGGGCGATGGCCTCCCGGCGGGTACGGGACTGGACGCTGGTGGAGACCCTCGGCGACGGGCAGCCGATCCGGGACCTGGCGTTCGAGCTGCTGGCCGGGGCCGCCGCCCGCAACCGGACGCTCCGCGAGGACAAGGCCCTGGCCACCGAGGGCCTCGCGCCGCGGCTCGCCATCGAGGAACGGTTCAGTCCGCAGGCGGTCACCGCGGCACTGCGGCAGGCCGTGTCCTCCGGCTGGGTCGTGAAGAACCTTCGCTACCCGCGCCGGACCGCCGGGCTCACCGGCGCGGTCGGTACGCGGTTCGCGCTGGCCAACCCGAAGGTAGTGCACCGGGCCACGGGCCCCGGCACGGAGAGCTTCGTCCTGGGCGGCCACCAGGCGACCGGACAGGAGTCCGAGAGTACGAGCACGTCGGTGCAGGCCGGCGTCGTCGGCATGCAGAACGGCGCCGACTGGCGGGCCGGCGAGGGCGTCTCGGCGGGCCGCACCCTCAGCGAGGGCTCGTCCACGGCGTCCACACTGGCCGGCACGGTCGAGCGCAACGCCCACACCTCACGCACCCAGCCCCTGTACCTGGTCCACTGCGATCTGGTGGTCCGGATGGTCGCCGAGGTGGGGGTCACCGGCGGCGGCCCGTACGTGTCGAAGTCCGAACGGACGCTGCCGGGAGCGGCGGCCGTGTGGCTCACCGCGGACCAGCTGAGGGCGTCGAAGCTGCGCGTACCGGGCGAGAAGGCTCAGGAGAAGACGGCGGAGAAAACGCCGCCGAAGGCGCAGGACAAGGCACAGGACAAGGCAGGCACCAAGGCTCAGGAGAAGGCGGCCGGAAAAGTGGCCGCCGGCGACGGGCGGGACGGGCAGAGTTCCCGGGACCAGCAGAGCACTCGGGACGAGCAGGGCGGGCGGGAGAGCGGCGCCCCGGCCCCGCAGCCCCAGCTGTCCCGGGACCTCCCCCTCGGCTTCGGCGCGATCGAGAACCTGCCCGACTTCGTCCCCCTCCTGGAACAGCTCCGCGGCAGCCTCGGCCGCCGGGACCGGAGCCTCGCCGAGAACCTGCTGCCCAGGCAGCAGCTCAAGGACCGCAACGACAACGTGCAGCGGTTGCTGCGGGTGCTCGACAAGGACGGGGCCGCCGGACTGCTCTCCGGTGCCATGGACGGCGGCGTCACCGTGGAACTGCTGGACGGGCGCAGGACGCCGTACTGGGCGGTGTTCAAGGTCAGCCGCAACGGGCCCGGCACCCATGCCGAGACGCTCTCGGAGGGTCCCGGGGACATGGAGTACATCACCTCGGCCTCGGCGCAGCGGGCGAGCGGCCGGGAGAAGGGTGACTCGCGCGGGGTCGAGGCCGTGTTCGCCGGGGCCGCGAAGCCCGAGAACGGCGGCGGCCAGCTGAAGAACGTCGGCGGGGCGGCGGGGCTCGGCCTCGGGTACAGCGACGCGAAGAAGACCGCGTCCGTCGGCCGCGCCCAACTGGGCGTCAAGACCGTCGCCGAAGCCTCCGCGGCCTCGGTGCGGATGAACGTACCGATCACGGCGACGCTCGAACTGCACTCGTCCAAAGGCCGGTTGGGGCTGGCGCAACTGAGCGGCCGGCAACTGACCCACCGCATCCTGCAGAACGACCTCACGGCCCTGAACCAACTGCAGCCGGTGCGGCAGGAGCAGCAGCGGGATCAGCAGCAGGGGCAGGGACGGCCGACTCCGCCCGGCCGCGAGGACGCCCGAGCCGACCGGATGGGGGCCTGGCACGACGGCGGGGTGACCCTGCCGATGGAGGCGCAGGTCAACGGCTTCCAGGGGGCACCCGACATCCGCAAGCTGATCGACGACACGGTACGGGAGGCCGGCGGCAGCAAGCGGTACGGCAAGCAGGGGGACGCCGCCGCCCACGTCCAGCGCGAGGCCGTGTCCACGGAGTGGCTCATCTCTGCGCTGCCGTTGCTGACCTCCGCCGGGGTGGACCTGCCGCCCGTGCACGCGAGCGGTCTGCGAGGGCAGGACCTGCGCACCTCGCTGCACGCGCGGCTGCGCGGCGGGCGGGTGCTGGGGGTCGGCGACAAGATGACGTTCGAGACGGTGGCGCAGAGCGGACTGGACGCGCCGCGGCCCACCGGGGTGGACAGCCAGCAGTCGGCCGAGCACAGCAAGACGGCGCGGGGGATCGTCGGGGCGGGGGTGCTGAACGCCACGGAGTTCCGGTTGAACCAGCTGCTCGGCAACGTCGACGGGACCGGCAGCGCGACGGACGCGCATGCGAACGCGGCGGGGTCCATGCCGTTGCACAAGCCGAAGTTCGAGTCGGTGCTGGTGCAGTTCACGTTGGACGTGCGGGTGGTTGCGCGGGTCGTGGAACGCGGGCCGGGCGGGCGACGGTCGGTGGGGGTGCGGGAGTTCACGCTCCCGCGGCCGGTGGTGGTGCGAATGCCGGCGCCGGCGGTCCGCCGTATGCTCCGCGATCCGTCGAACGCGGCCGAACTCCGTGACCCGCAGGGCCACTTGTCCCCGAAGAAGTCCAACGCGGCAGCAACGCTCTGACCGACGCGACGCCACCGGGTGCGGCCCGGTGGGGGCCGTTCGCGCAGTTCCCCGCGCCCCTGAAGAACCCGTCGGGTGCGGCTGCGTGGGGGCTGGTCGCGCAGTTCCCCGCGCCCCTAGAGGGGCAAAAGCAGGGGCGCAGCCCCGCTTTTGAGGGGCGCGGGGAACTGCGCGAGCAACCCCCACCGGCCCGCAGCCGACGGACAAGCCAACCCGCACCCCCACCGGCTCAAACGTGGCGGGTCACACCGTGAACTTGACCGCTTCCAGCCACAAGTTGTTGTCCAGGGTTCCCCCGAAGATGAACCCTTCCCCCTCGCCCGGCTTGTCGCAGCCGAGCCCGAGCCACGCCGCGTTACGGACGTGCGCGTTCTGGCACACGGCCCCACCCCCGTTGTCCACGTTGATGGTGAACCCCAGCAGATTCGGCGCGTCCTTCTTCGTACTGCCGATGTAGTTGTCGATCCCGTCGGCCGCTCCCGACCAGGGAGCGATGTAGTGCCCCTGCCCGTTCGTCGACTCCGGGTCGTGGACGAACGCGGCGCTGGCCGTCCCCTTCGTGCCCGACACCGCGATGTTGAGGCTCTTGAGCGGCGTCTCCTCACCCACCGTGCCCGCCGTCTCGCCGTCGCAGACCGCTTCCGTCCAGCCCTCGCCCTTCACGAAGGCCCGGTAGCAGATGTGCTTCTTGTCGGGTTCCTCCGCGGCCAGTTCCTGGACGGCGGTGGCCGCGGTCCGCTCCGGCGCCTTGGTCTCCTTGTCGTCCTCGGAGCCGCCGCCCCCCGCTCCGGCCGCGGCCCCGCCCGCGGCCTGCGTCGGCGCGGCGGCGGGGGGTGTCGTGGGAGCGACGGTGGGGGTGGACGGCATGGGCGGCGACGCCGTGGGGCTGCTGGGCGGCAGCGTGCTGATGCCGGCTTCCTGCAGTTTCTCCGTGGCCGCACTGCGGACCTGCGGCTTGTAGGCGATCCACAGCAGCACGAAGGTGAGGGCGAGTGCCATGAAGATGCCGAGGAAGGTCGCCAGCCAGCGCGGCAGGAAACCCTTCTGGATGTACGTGCCCTCGACGTCCATCGGATCCACACCGGACCGCTGGACGGCGAGCGTGTAGGGCCGGGACTCCTTCGACCCGAACCAGATGATCTGGCGCGGCTTCAGCGTCGTCTTCACGAACGCCGCACGCCCCGGCTCGATCTGCACGTTCGACGGATAGATGTCGTACGACAGCTGATCCCCGTTGTCGCTGCCGCTCACCGACGCCGTCAGCTTCGTATTGCCCAGGTTGTCGACCGCGAGCTTCGGACGCCCCCGGAAACGGCCCTTCACGGTCGGCGGCACCAACTCCGCCCGCACCTCCGTGAAGGGGGTGATGGTGAGGTTCCCCTCGGGGACCGTCGTCGCCTCGGGGTGTTCCGTCGGCGTGATCCTCACCGCGTACGGATTCGGGCCCGCCGTCGCGTCCGGCGTACGCGGCGGCGCGAACGCGATGTCCACCGAACCCGTCGTCCCCGGATAGAGCCGCAGCACCTGCGGCTCCACCCTCGCCCACGGCGCCAGCGGACCCACCGCCTCGAAGCGGTACTCGTCCACCACATCACCGGTGTTACGCAGACGCAGCCGCACCGTCGTACTGCCACCCGGGTCCACGGTCGCGGAGGCGGGCTCCAAGGAAGTCCAAAGGCTCACTCTGGGAACCTAAACGCCGATCCGGTGCCGAGTCAGGAAGCAGCGGGGCAGGATGCGTGCCCGAACAGGCGGCATCAACTGCCCCGTTCTCAACCTGTTTTGGGATGGATGACGAGCCACTCCTGGTCATCGATGTTGGAGCAGTCGTACAGCGTCAGGTTCGTGTCGACCGTGCCGGTGCTGAACCCGGCCACGTCGAGGCACTTGTTGTTGCTGGCGAAGTTGCGGATCCAGTAGGCGCCGCTCTCCTGCTTGTCGATCCACCACAGGTCGTTGTCCGCGGACGTGCCGACGCATTCGGACTCGTACACCCCCACCTGTACGGGTTGCGCCCCGGCGTTCGGCAGGTCCATGCAGAGCTGGTCCTTGACGTTGCGGATCACGAAGAGGTCGGTGGCTCCGGGGCCCGCCTTCTCCTGGCGCACCTCCAGGTTCCAGAGCTGGTTGTCCTCCTCCACCTTCTCGGTGCAGGGGGCCTGCTGGACGCGACCGGTCGGCTTCCCCTTGTCGCGGCCCGGGAGTTCGGCGCACATCTTGGTGGTCGTGTTGCGCAGCAGGATGTTGGTCGCGGGCACCACGCTCTTCGGCTTCGGCTTGGGTTTCGGGCTTTCCCCGCCACCACCACCGCCGCCACCACCGCTGTCGCCGGACGGCGTCGGAACGGCGGGCTCGGAAACCACCGGCTCGGCCGACGGGGCCTTCGGCGCCTCGGGGGTCAGCGAGGGAGAAGGTGCCAGTGTGCTGATGCCGGCTTCCTGCAGTTTCTCCGTGGCGGAGCTGCGGACCTGCGGCTTGTAGGCGATCCACAGCAGCACGAAGGTGAGGGCGAGTGCCATGAAGATGCCGAGGAAGGTCGCCAGCCAGCGCGGCAGGAAACCCTTCTGGATGTACGTGCCCTCGACGTCCATCGGATCCACACCGGACCGCTGGACGGCGAGCGTGTAGGGCCGGGACTCCTTCGACCCGAACCAGATGATCTGGCGCGGCTTCAGCGTCGTCTTCACGAACGCCGCACGGCCCGGCTCGATCTGCACGTTCGACGGATAGATGTCGTACGAGAGCTGGTCGCCGTTGTCGCTGCCGATGACGGAAGCAGTGAGCTTCGTATTGCCCAGGTTGTCCACCGCGAGCTTCGGACGCCCACGGAAACGCCCCTTCACCGTCGGCGGCACCAACTCCGCCCGCACCTCCGTGAAGGGGGTGATGGTCAGATTCCCCTCGGGGACCGTCGTCGCCTCGGGGTGTTCCGTCGGCGTGATCCTCACCGCGTACGGATTCGGGCCCGCCGTCGCATCCGGCGTACGCGGCGGCGCGAACGCGATGTCCACCGAACCCGTCGTCCCCGGATACAACCGCAGCACCTGCGGCTCCACCCTCGCCCACGGCGCCAGCGGACCCACCGCCTCGAAGCGGTACTCGTCCACCACATCACCGGTGTTACGCAGACGCAGCCGCACCGTCGTACTGCCACCCGGGTCCACGGTCGCGGAGGCGGGTTCGAGAGAAGTCCAAAGGCTCACACAAAGACGCTAGCCATCGGACGGGCCGCGGGCAGCGGACCCAGGTGCACGCCCTGTTGCCCGAAAGGCCCACGGCCGGGGCCGTCAACTCCTGGGGATCGGCGAACCGGTCGCCGTCATCACGAAGTGCGCGTAGGAGTCGGCGTTCATCAGTGCGCGCCGGCCCATGGCGTACCAGTTCTCCTGCCTCTGCGGACGCTGCGTCTCATTGCCGCCTGTGTAGGTGCCGGGGTCGCGGGCGACCCGCTTGCCGAGCATCGCTGCGTCCTGCGCGGCGGCGGTGGCCGGGTCGAGGACCGTCGCCAGGCCCGCTTGCGCGGCGTCCTCCGACAGCTCGTGGTCGTACGAGCTGTACTGGTAGTCCAGCGTCCCGGCGAAGCGGTGCGTGGCCTCGTGGATGACGTACCAGGCGACCTCGCCCTCCTCGCGGAGGTTGATCGCGCCGGTGCGCCCCGAGTCCATGGACGGCAGCTCTTCGCTCTTCATGTAGTCCGGATTCAGCCGGGACATGTAGTCCTTGGTGCTCGGGTCGACCCAGCCGGCCGCGCCGGAGGCGGCCGCCCCCCGGGCACTCGTGTCGAGCATCGACGGCTGCCCGACCAGGGCGATCTGCGCGCCCTGGGAGTTCAGGCCCACCTGCACGCGTCGCAGCACCTCGGAGATACGCGGCACGAGCTCGCCGATCTGCTGCGGGGTCGCCGCCTGGAAGAGCGGGAAAGCGGACTTCAGCGCCTGCAACAGCAGGCCGCTCGGCGCGCCGCCCGCCGAGCTGAGCAGGGCCTGCGCGGCGGCCATCTTCTCCTGCGCCTCGACCACCGCCTTGCGGGTCCTGTTCTCGCGCTGCGGGTACCTGTGGTCGGCGATGGTGCCGCGCTTGGTGATGTCGACGGCGCCGCTGCTGTGCAGTTGCCGGGTGACGTCGTCGTACTTGTCGCCGTGCCGCAGGGAGGTGGAGTCGACCTGCAGGTCGGCGGTGGTCCTGGTCTGGCCGTTGCTGTCGAACCACATGCCCGAGTTCTGCCCCATGGCGTGGTGCGTCCGGGTGCTGCCGTTGAACGTCCAGATCGCGCGCTGGATCGCGTGCCCGCCGGCGGCGGGCCTCGCGCCGGACTTCTCGGTGGCGTTCTCGGGAGCGGCAGCGCGCTGCACGGGCGCCGCCCCGCTCCTCGCCTGCGCCTCGATCGCCTCCGCGCGCTTCTCGCCCCAGTCGCCCTGGCTGGACATCTTCATGCCCGCGCCGTTGTCCGTACCGGGGACCGCGCCCTGGCGCTGGTCCTTGACGTGCTGCAGCTCGTGGATGAGGGTCGGCTTGTCCTTGCCGTCCCAGACCACGTTCTCGCCCGCGGTGTACGCGCGGGCACCGATCGCCTTGGCGGACTGCAGGGCGACCGTGTCCGTGTGCAGCTTCACGGTGCTGAAGTCCTCGCCCTGGAACCAGCTCGCCGTCTCCTGGAGCAGCGAGCCGTTCATCCGGCTGCCCGGGGACTTCACGACCTGGTCCACCAGGTCGCGCTGTTCGTCGGGGGTGTGTCCGCAGCCCGCGCCGTGCTGGTGCTGTCTGCGCTGCACGGCCTGGGTCACCGCCGCGTTGCCCGCCGCGCTCTGCAGCGCCAGGATCCGGTCCGCGGTGGTGCCCCGGTCCGTCGTCGGGCGGATCTTGACCTGATCACCACCGGCCTTGTCGGCCTCGGCTTCCTGCGCGCGCATGACGTTCCCCTCCACGGCTGATCCTCCAGCATTATCCGAACTGGTCCCGCACGGCGAGAGCGGTACGGGCAGCCGTGGGGGCAGGACGACTGGTCCAGGGGGCACTCGGAAGCCTCACGGTGCCCTTGCGGGCAGGGAGTTTGCCCCCGATCAGGTACCGCAGGACGTTTCAACGAACGCCCGCGCGCGTGAGAGTCGGAACAGACCTGTCTCGTACCCCGAGGAGAGCAGAGCATGCCGTCCTACCTGTCGCCCGGCGTTTACGTCGAGGAGGTGGCCAGCGGCTCGCGTCCCATCGAGGGAGTGGGCACGTCGGTGGCGGCCTTCGTGGGGCTCGCCCCGCACGGCCCGTTGAACGAGCCGACGCTGGTGACCAACTGGTCGCAGTACGTCGCGGCCTTCGGTGCCTTCACCGACGGCTACTACCTCGCGCACTCCGTGTACGGGTTCTTCAACAACGGCGGAAGCGCCGCGTACGTCGTACGCGTCGGTGGCGCCTCCGACGGCACCGCCGAGAACGGCGCGTCCGCGAACGGCGCCCCGGCGGCCGTCTCCGGCTCCGCGGCCCGCGCCGCGCTCACGGCCGGCGAGCCGAAGCAGCTCGGCACCTTCAGCGTGACCGCGGTCGCGGGTGGCTCGCTCAGCGTCGAGGTCGCGGACCCCGAGGGCGAGGGCCCCGCCGAGCGCTTCAAGCTGATCGTCAAGGACGGCGACAAGCCCGTCGAGTCCTTCGACGTGACCGCCAAGAAGGGCGGCCGCAACTACGTCGTCACGCAGGTGAAGGAGCGCTCCAAGCTCATCACCGTGCAGGAGGCGGCCCCCACCGCGCAGCTGGCGCGCCCCGAGAACCAGACGGTGGCCCTGGTCGCCCCGTCGGCCGCCTCGTCCAACTCCCCGGCCGTGCCGGCCGGTTCGGACGAGTCGCACCCGGGCCCGGCCCAGTACCTCGGCGACTCCGCCGACCGCACCGGTTTCGGTGGCCTGGAGGCCATCGACGAGATCTCCATGGTCGCCGTCCCCGACCTGATGGCCGCCTACCAGAGCGGCGCGATCGACCTGGAGGCCGTGAAGGCCGTCCAGCTCGGTCTCATCGCGCACTGCGAGCTGATGGGCGACCGCGTCGCCGTCATCGACCCGCCGCCCAGCCTCAACGCCCGTGAGATCCGTGTCTGGCGTCAGGAGACGGCCGGTTACGACTCCAAGTACGCGGCCCTGTACTACCCCTGGGTGAAGGTCTTCGACCCGGCGTCCGGCCAGTCCCGGCTGACCCCGCCGAGCGGTCACGTCGCCGGCATCTGGGCCCGCAACGACTTCGAGCGCGGTGTGCACAAGGCGCCCGCCAACGAGGTCGTGCGCGGCGCGGTGGACCTGGAGCTGCAGATCACCCGCGGCGAGCAGGACCTGCTCAACCCCATCGGCGTCAACTGCATCCGCGCCTTCCCGGGCCGCGGCATCCGCGTCTGGGGCGCCCGCACCATGTCCTCGGACCCGGCCTGGCGCTACCTGAACGTCCGCCGGTACTTCAACTACCTGGAGGAGTCGATCCTGCTCGGCACCCAGTGGGTGGTGTTCGAGCCGAACGACCACAACCTGTGGGCCCGGATCCGCCGCAACGTGTCGGCGTTCCTCGTCAACGAGTGGCGCAGCGGCGCCCTCTTCGGCCAGCGGCCGGAAGAGGCGTTCTACGTCAAGTGCGACGAGGAGACCAACACCCCGGAGTCGGTCGACCTGGGCCGCGTGATCTGCGAGATCGGCATCGCGCCCGTCAAGCCCGCCGAGTTCGTGATCTTCCGCCTGGCCCAGTTCTCCAGCGGCAGCGGCGAGCTGGAGGAGTAGGCACCGCCTGCTTTCGCAGTCAGCCCCCGTACGGCTCTCCGCTAGCCCTCGTACGTCACAGACAAGAACCCTCAGAAGGACAGAGAACAGATGAGTCTCAGCCCGGGTGACGCCCTCACTTCACATAATTTCGGTCTGCAGATCGACGGCGTGATGGTCGAGTACCTCGCCGAGGTCAACGGCCTCAGCATCGAACAGGACGTCATCAAGCACCTGTCGAACTCGGCGCAGGGCAGGCCCGAGGTCAGCCTCATGCCCGGCGTGCAGAAGGACGGGCAGTGCACCGTCGTGCGCGGCATGACGCAGTCGCCGGCCTTCACGACCTGGATCAACGACTCGATCACGGGCCAGATGAGCACGGCCCGCAAGAACGCGTCGATCATCATGATGGATTACCAGAACAACCCGGTGAAGCGTTACAACATGCGCAACGCCTGGTGTTCCAAGATCGACGCCAGTGCGCTCAAGGCCGGCGAGGCCCAGGCGCTCACCGAGACCGTGACCATCGTCTTCGAAGAACTGGTCATCGAGTAATGCGCCGTACTGCTGCCAGGGCGGGCGCGGGCCCGGTCGTGGACGCACCGGTGCCGGAGCCGGTGGCGGCGCCGGAGCAGAGTTTTGCTCCGGCGCCCGCCGCCGCTCCGGCGCCGGCGCCCGCGCCGGTGGCACAACCGCTGCGCACGGAGTTCCCCTTCGAGCTTCCGCGCGGCTACGTCGACGACGCGGGCACGGTGCACCGGGACGGCGTGATGCGCCTGGCCACCGCCCGCGACGAGCTGATCCCGCTGCGGGACGTCCGTGTCCAGGAGAACCCCGCCTATCTGTCGGTGGTCCTGCTGGGCCGGGTCATCACCCGCCTCGGCACACTGGCGATGGTCCACGACGGCATCGTGGAGAACATGTTCGCCTCCGACCTCGCGTTCCTGCAGGACTTCTACCGGCAGGTCAACGCCGAGGGCCACACCCGCGCCTCCGTGGAGTGCCCCCACTGCTCGGAGCCCTTCGAGGTCGAACTCGGCGGGAGCCGCCTGGGGGAATCGTGACGTACGCGACCGACCGGCTGCACGAGGAGATCGCGTACGTCGCCTACCACTTCCACTGGAGCCTGGAGACGATCCTGGATCTCGAACACCAGGACCGGCGCCGCTACACGGAACAGATCGCGTCCCTGGTCACCCGGGGCGGGGCGGAGGGCTGATCGGTGGGGTTCCTCGACCGACTGAGGGGCGGCACGGCGGCATCAGCCGCACGGTCCGCTTCCGCGGGAGCGCATGCGGATACGGGTACGGGTACGGGCGCTGGTGCCGTACCCGCTGCGGCCGTTACGGGCACGGCTGCCGCGGAGGGCTCTGCGGGTGCCTCCGCGGGGGCCGGGCCTGCCGCGGTGGTCGGCTGGACGGGGCTGCCCCCGATCCAGCGGGCCGCCCTGGGCCGTACCGGGGTCGCCGACTCCGCGTTCAGCGGCCGGCTGAGCACCTGGCAGAACCCCTCCCTCACCGGGACCCTGTCCCACGCCGTCCTCGACGCGGCGCCGGGCGGGCTGATCAGGAACGCGCTCACGACGTCGGCCACGCCCGTCTCCGGACTCGAACCGCCGTCGCGCGTCCTGCCGGTGGCGGGGCCCGACGTGCCCGAGGCCGGGCCGTCCCCGGCGCCCGGTGACGCACCCCCGGTACAGCGCGCGTCCCTGCCCGTCACGGCGTCCCGCCCGACGGGCCCCCGGGTGACCGCGGCACCTCCCAGGCCCCACCGGCAGAGCCCGCTGACCAGGGCGCCCGCCACGCCCGCAGTACAGCGGCGGACTCTGCCGGTGGCCCAGCGCCCGGCGCCGCCGACGCCCACGCCGGCCACGACCGGCGGCCCGCGCACCGCTTCGGCCACGACCGGCAGGCCGGGCACCGCTTCGGCCGGGCCCGCCTCGTCCGGGCCCGCCTCCTCGGGTTCCGCCCCTTCGGCCGTCACTTCGTCCCGGCTCGTTCCGCCGGGTCCCGCGCCCTCGGCTCCCACTTCGTCCGGTCCCGCCTCGTCGGGTGCTCCGGCGGCGGGTGCTCCGGCGACAGGGGCCACGAGGTCGGGATCCACGGCGTCGGGCGGCGCCGCCGACCCGGGCGCGGGCGCACCCGTGCGGGGGCCGTCCGCGAGTCCGGCGGCCCATGTCCAGCGGGCCCCGGCGACCGGTCCGGTCGGAACACCGGCCCGCACGGGCAGCCCGGACCTGGCCGGTCCCGGCAACCCGACCCCCGCCGGCCCCGGCAACCCGGCTCCGGCCGGACCCGTACGGCCCGCGTCGGCGCCCCCCTCGGCGTCCGGGGAAGCCACGGCGACCGGCTCCGGCAGCCGTGCTGGCGGGACCGGCGGCACGCGGGCCAATCCAGGTGACCCGGTGACCCGTTCCAGCGGACCGGCGGTCAACGTCCAGCGGGCCGCGGCGACCCGCCCCGCCGGAACACCGGCCCCCGCGAGCAACCCGACCCCGGCGGCCGGACCCGTACAGCCCGCATCAGCATCAGCATCCGCATCCGCGTCGAGCAGCGCCGCGTCGACCGGCGGGACGCAGAGCGATCCTGGTAACCCGGTGACCCGTTCCAGCGGACCGGCGCTCAACGTCCAGCGGGCCGCGGCGACCCGCCCCGCCGGAACACCGGCCCCCGCGAGCAACCCGCCCCCGGCGGCCGGA
>NZ_KZ679044.1:217185-254436 GCF_003024195.1 Streptomyces dioscori | reverse complement strand
TCAACGTCCAGCGGGCCGCGGCGACCCGCCCCGCCGGAACACCGGCCCCCGCGAGCAACCCGCCCCCGGCGGCCGGACCCGTACAGCCCGCATCCGGTGAAGCTGCGGCGACCGGCTCCGGCAGCCGTGCCGCCGAGACCAGCGGCACGGGGAGCAACCCCGGTAACCCGGCGACCCGTTCCGGCGGCCCGGCGGTCAACGTCCAGCGCGCCCCCGAGACCCGCCCGACCGCAACACCGGCCCGCACGGGCAACCAAGCCCCGGCGGCCGGACCCGGACAGCCCGCACCCGCGTCCGCGTCGAGCAGCGCCGCGGCGACTGGGGGGACACGGAGCAACTCCGGTACGCCGGTGACCCGTACCGGTGGACCGGTGGCCGACGTCCAGCGAGCCGCGGCGACCGGCCCCGTCGTCACACCGGCCCCCGCGAACAGCCCGCCCCCGGCGGCCGGACCCGTACGCCCCGCATCCGCGCCCGCGACCGGTGCCGGTACAGGAGCCGGTACAGGAGCCGGTCCCGTGGGCCCGGTGCCCCGTACCCATGGGCCCGCCCTCAACGTCCAGCGGGCAGCGGCCGGTTCGCCCGGCACGCCGGCCCGCCCGGACAGCCCGGCCCCGACCGGCCCCGGCCACGCGGTGACCCGTACCAGCGGGCCCGCGCTCAACGTCCAGCGCGCGAGGGCGGGTTCGAGCGGCGCGGCGCCCGCGACCGCCGCGCACGCGTCCTCGGCCGCCACCGAGCCTGCGACGGCAGCCACCTCTGCCGTGGTCCAGAGGTCGGCCGCCGGACCCACCCCGACGGCGGAGACCCGGCCGTCGGCGGTCGTCCCCGCCGGTACCGGTACCGCACCCGTCCGCGTCCAGCGGGCCGCAGCCACTCCCAGCCGTACGCCCGACGCGTCCGGCGGGGCACCGGCCGGTCCGAGCGGGACCACCGCCTCCTCCGACAGCCCCGCTGCCGGCGCCCCTTCGGGCACGGCGCCCGTCGTCCAGCGGGCGACCGCCGGGCCCACCGAGCGCACGGCGCCGTCGGTCTCCGGACCCGCCACCGCGAACTCGCCCGTCTCCGGGCCGAGTCGGACCGCCGCGGCCGGTTCGGGCCCGTACCCGGTGCAACGGAGTGCTTCCACCGGCGTACGGCGCATGGGCCTCGGCGCGCCGATCACCGGGAACCCGTCCGTCACCCGCGCGTCGGCCGCTCCCCCCGGCCCGGCCGCCCCGCTTCCCGTCACCTCGGCCACCCCGCCCTCGACCCTGCCGACCGCTCCCGCCGACCGTCCGCACACCCCGGCGGCGGTCACTCCTCCGTCCGCCCCGGTTGTGCAGCGCGCCGCCGCGCCCGCCGCCCGGCAGCGGCCCCTGCTCGGCGCTCCCCTCTCCGCCCCGCCCGCGGACGCGCAGCCCCTCTCCGGGCGTACGGCTGCGGCCGGTTCGGCCCCGGCCGGGCTGCCCGCCGTGCAACGTGCCCCCGCACAGGCCCCCGCCTCCGCACACGCACACGCACCCACATCACCGGCACAGCCCCTCCGCCGTCCGGCCGTACCCCTCTCCGCCCCGGCCGCCAACGGCCTTTCCGTGCAGCGCGCCACGGCCGCCCCCGCCGCGGTGGTCCCCTCCACCGCGGCAGGCAAAGCCGTGAACGGCGGACAGGCACCGACCCCCGCATCAGCACCCGCACAGGCGCCCGCGCCCATGCGTGCCCTCACTCCCGCCCGCGCCCTCGCACCGGCGTTCACGCCCCCGGCCGCGACGGCATCCCCCGCGCACCGGCGCCCCGTACCCCCGGCCCCCGTGCCGCTGCGCCGCACGGCGCCCGCGTCCGGCCGGTCCGGATCGCTCGGTTCCGGATCGCTCGGTTCCGGACCGGTGGCCGTGCAGCGGGCCGTGGCGCCCGGTGCTCCCGCGGGCCGTGCCGTGCCGCTCCTCGCGGCGGGCACGTCCGCTCCCGCCGGGCCCGTCAGGTCGGCGCCGCCCGCGCAGCCGCTGACGACGCCGAAGGCCTACCCGGCGCCGGTGGCCGTCCAGCGGCAGGCGGTCGCCGCACCCCGGACGGCCCCGGCACCGGCGCCGCCGCCTCTTCCCGCTCCCGCGCCCGTCCCCGTACAACGCGCTCCGCAGCAGGCCCTGTTGCCGACGTCCGCGAGGGCCACCACCGCCGTGTCCACGGTCACGGCGCGCGGGAGTTCGTCGCGCGGCTCGTCCGGGTCGGGCTCCGGCGACGACCCGCCGCCGTACGAGCAGGGCGGCCCCCCGCCCGCGTACACCGCGGTCGCCAAGGGGCAGTTCGACCCCCGCTCCCTGACCGACTTCCAGCTCGACGAGCTCACGCACCGTCTGATCGGCCGGATCACCCGGCTGATCCGTACCGAACTGCGGCTCGACCGGGAGCGGATCGGCAAGCTCCGCGACCCACGTCGCTGAGCGGCCGCCGACCGGCCGAGACCCGCAGCGCCCGCATCACCAGGCACGACCCGGCACCACCCCGCATGACCACGCATGACCGCGCATGACCGACGTCCGCAGAAAGGCCGTTCCCGATGCCCCGCGAAGACCCGGGCTCCACCATCTTCTTCACCCTGACCATCGACGGCGAGAGCCTCGGTTACTTCAACGGGTGCGAGGGACTCTCGTCCTCGGTGGAGATCGAGCAACGCCAGGAGGGCGGCAACAACGGGTTCGTCTGGCAGCTCCCGTCCCGGGTCACCTTCTCCAACATCCGGCTGACCCGGCCGCTGACCCCCGACACCACCAAGGTCGCGGCCTGGATCTCGTCCGTGGCCACGGGCATCAAGCGGCCGACCGCGCAGATCGCCGCGCTGCGCGCGGACGGCTCCGAGGTGGCGCACTGGGGGCTCATCGACGTGCTCCCCGTGAGCTGGCAGGGGCCCTCCCTGGACCCGGCCAACCCGAGCGTGGCCACCGAGGTCCTGGAGATCACTCACCACGGGTTCACGGACTGAGGGGCGGGACACCACCATGGCCAAGGGAAGCAAGGGCGCGGGCAAGAGCCTCGTACGCGCCACGATCGCCATCCACGAGCCGCCCGTCGGATCGAGCACCACTCCGGGCGGGCTGATCAAGACGTTCAACTTCGACTTCAACCCCTCGCAGCTGCAGCTGAGCCGGCGCTCCCAGTGGAAGTCCACGCCGGCCGCGGCCGTGCGCGACGGCACGGTCCCGGAGTTCATGGGACCCGAGCCCCGCGAGATGACGGTCGAGATCTTCCTGGACTCGTCCACGAAGCCGACCAGCAACGCCGTGCTGAAGAACGTGGAGTCCCTGCTCGACTGCTGCGAGGTGACGGCCAAGAGCATCGCCGCGAAGCAGCCCTCGCCGCCCTGGGTGGTCTTCCAGTGGGGCTCGTTCTCCACGGCCCGCTTCACCTCGTACGTGAACTCCGTGGACGTCACCTACTCGCTGTTCGGCACGACCGGTGTGCCGATCCGCGCCACCTGCCAGGTCGCGCTGCACGAGATCCCCAGCACCATCAAGGGCCAGAACCCGACCTCGGGCGCGCTCACCGCGCAGCGGGTGCACCGGGTCGTCGCGGGCGACTCCCTGCAGTCGCTGGCCTGGCGCGAGTACGGCAACGCGTCCGCGTGGCGCGCGATCGCCGAGGCCAACGGCATCGACAACCCCGCCCACCTGCCCACCGGTGTCGAGCTGGTCCTCCCCTCCGCCGAGGAGGTCCGTCACTGATGGCGAAGACGTCCTTCTCCAACATCATCCACGTCACCATCGACGGCAGGAAGATCCCGCCCGACTACATCAACCTGCTCGTCGCCGGCTGGGCCGACCTCGGCGCGGGCGTGCCCGGCGAGTTCCGGCTCACTTTCCGCGACCCGGACCGGGAAGTGCTCGGCAAGCTGAACATCCGGTTCGGCTCCAAGGTGGTCCTCTCGCCCGTCGCCGACGGCCAGGGCGCCGGGAACCCGCTGATCACCGGCGAGGTCACCGGCATGGAGACCGACTACGACGGCACCGGCACGTTCAGTGTCGTACGCGGCTACGACCCGGGCCACCGGCTGATGCGGGTGCGCCGGGTGGCCGCGTACCGCAACCAGACCGCCTCCGACATCGCGCGCAAGCTGGCCGCGATGAACGGTGTGGCGATCGGGAAGATCCAGACGACCAAGACGGTCTACGAGTTCATCTCCCAGTCCAATGTGACGGACTGGGACTTTCTCGCGCGGCTCGCCGACGAGAACGAGATGGTGATGTCGCTGGACGCCAAGGGAAAGTTCGACTTCGCCGAGCCGGATCCGGCCTCCAAGGCGCCCCTGTCGACCTCCCCCGAGGACCCGAACCCCCGGGTGCTGCGGGGCCGCGTCGACGTACTGCGCTGCCGGGCCGCCGTCACCGCCGCCGACCAGGTCGACAAGGTCGAGGCGCGCGGCTGGGACATCCCGACCAAGAAGAAGATCGTCGAACTGACGAAGGCGGGCACCTACTCCGGTTTCGCCATCGGGACCACTCCGCAGAAGGCCGCCAACGCCTTCAAGGCCGCCAAGCTGGTCGAGACCGACACCCCGTACGACCGCCGGCCCGAGGTCAAGTTCGCCGCCGCCTCCCTCGCGGACGACCTCACCTCGTCGTTCGCCGAGCTGGAGGTCACGGTGCACGGCAACCCCGTGCTGCGTCCCGGGGTGGCCATCGCGCTCACCGACGTGGGCGTCCCCTTCGAGGGCAAGTACACGGTCACCTCGGTACGGCACACCTTCGGCGCGGGCAGTCACTACGAGACGCTGGTGACCGTGAGCGGCCGGCAGTGGCGCTCCCTGTTCGGGCTGACGTCCGGCGGCGGCGCGACGGCGCCCCGGCTGCCGAGCGTGGCCAACGCGCTCGTCACGGACGTACAGGATCCGCTGAAGCAGGGCCGGGTGAAGCTGCAGTTCCCGTGGCTGGACGACGCGTACGTCAGCGACTGGACGCGGACCGTGCAGCTGGGCGGCAAGAAGGGCGGCAGCATCTTCCCGATGGACGTCGGCGACGAGGTGCTTGTCGCCTTCGACCGGGGAGCGCTCGACCATCCCTTCGTCATCGGCGGCCTCTACAACGGCATCGACAAGCCGACCGTCGTCAAGGACGTCGCGCTGCACGACCCGGTCAAGAAGAAGGCGATCCGGCACACCCTGTCCGACCGGGACGGCAACCGGGTGGACCTGCTAAGCCAGCAGACCGGCGGGCGCAAGCAGGGCGTCCGGGTGGCCAGCGGCAACGACAAGCTGATCATCAACCTGGACCGCACCAAGACCGAGATCACCGTGGACAGCAAGGGCGCCGTCAGCATCACGGGCGGCACCTCGGTGTCCATCGACGCGGGCACCGATCTCTCGTTGAGCGCCAAGCGCAACATCAGTATCAAGAGCGGCGGCGCGCTCACCCTTCAGGGCCGCGGGATGGTCAACCTCAAGTCGCTCGGCGGCGTGGTGAGCGTGGAGTCGATGGGTGCCCTCCGTCTCATGGCGTCCGGCGCCGCGACGCTGAACGCGGGCGGCACCGTGCAGATCAACACGATCGGCCAGGTGGGTCTGCGGGCCCTCAACATCGACCTCATGGGACTCGTGACGGTCAACAAGAAGCCGTACCCGATCCCGTGACGGCCGGCACCGCGACAACCAGGACCGGGACCGGCAGGACCTGCAGGACCGGGACGAGCAGGGCGAGCAGGACCGCAACGAACGCGGCCGTGACCACCACGGCCGTGACGAGTACGACGACGAGGACGAGAAGGCGGGTGGGTCACTGATGGCCGAGCAGTTCGTCGGATCCGGCTGGGCGTTCCCGCTGCGCATCGGCCCCACCGGGGGCATCGCCATGGTCAGCGGCGAACGCGAGATCGAGGAGGCCATCCGGCTCGTCCTGTCGACCGCGCCGGGCGAGCGGCCGATGCGCCCCGAGTTCGGCTGCGCCATCCACGACCTGGTGTTCGCACCGGTCAACGAGGCGACCGCCGGCCGGATCCAGCACGAGGTGTACACGAGCCTCGACCGCTGGGAACCGCGCATCGAGGTGAGCGACGTCGAGGTGACCGCCGGCTCCGACACCGAGCAGGGCGTGCTCTTCATCGACGTCCGCTACTCGATCCGCGGCACCAACAACCCGCGCAGCCTCGTCTTCCCGTTCTACGTCATCCCCTACCACGAGGAACCCGACCTCCCCGGCGCGGGCGACTCCCCTGAAAGCGAACGCTGATGGCACTGCCCTCCCCGAACCTCGACGACCGCCGCTTCCAGCAGTTCGTCGACGACGCCAAGCGCTACATCCAGCAGCGCGCCCCGGAGTGGACCGACCACAACGTCTCCGACCCGGGCGTCACCCTCGTGGAAACGGTCGCCCACATGGCCGACCAGATCGTCTACCGGCTCAACCGGGTGCCGGAGAAGAACCACCTGGCGTTCCTCGACCTGGTCGGCATCACCCTCTTCCCGCCCTCCGCCGCGCGCACCGACGTCACGTTCTGGCTGTCCGCGCCGCAGGACGAGCCGGTGCTGCTGCCGGTGGGCACCGAGGTCGCCACCACGCGCACCGAGAGCGAGGAGGCGGCGGTCTTCGCCACCGAGGACGAACTGACCATCGTGCCCTGCCAGTTGCGGTACCTGGTGGTCCAGCGCGAGGGTGAGCCGGTCACCGACAGGACCTCGGACCTCGCCGAGGGCAAGGACCTGATGTGCTTCACCGAGTCCCCGCGGCCCGGTGACTGCATGCTGATCGGGCTCGACACAGCCGTCCCGTACTGCGCGGTCGCGATGGAGCTGGACAGCCGCGTCGACGGTGTCGGCGTGGACCCGCGCCAGCCCCCGCTGGTGTGGGAGGCGTGGACCGAGGACGGCTGGGTCGTCTGCGAGATCGACCGGGACGGCACCGGTGGTCTCAACCGGCCCGGTGAGGTCGTTCTGCACATCCCCGGCGCGCACACCCTGTCGCGCACCGGCGGCCAGGAGGCCGGCTGGCTGCGCTGCCGGGTCACCGAGCCGCTGCCCGACCAGCCCTTCTACACGACCTCGCCGACCGTGCGTTCCGTGGACGCGTTCACGCTGGGCGGCACCACCACGGCCGTGCACGCCGAGACCATCACCGACGAGGCGCTCGGCGAGTCCAGCGGCCTGCCCGGACAGCGGCTGCGGCTGGCCCACTTCCCCGTGGTGGGGGACACGCCCCCGGTGCTGCTGCAGACCGCCGAGCACGAGGGCTGGACCGACTGGGAGGTCGTCCCGTCGTTCTCGGCGTCCACCCCGCACGACCGGCACATCACCCTGGACGCCGCGACCGGCGACATCGCGTTCGGCCCGGCGGTACGGGAACCCGACGGCTCCCTGCGCCAGTACGGGGCGGTGGCCCCCAAGGGCGCCGTCATCCGCGCCCGGCGCTACCGCACGGGCGGCGGCCGGGCCGGGAACGTGGCACGTGGCGCCGTCCAGGTGCTGCGCACCTCCGTCCCGTACGTCTCCGAGGTCGTCAACCGGGAGGCGGCGCGCGGCGGCGTCGACGGCGAGACGGTGGAGGAGGCGAAGACCCGGGCGCCCATCACGCTGCGCGCCCAGGAGCGGGCGGTGACCCTGCGCGACTACGAGGAGCTGGCCCGCCGGGCCGCGCCCGAGACGGCCCGCATCACCTGCCTGGAGGGCGACGAGGGCGAGCACGGGGCGTACGCGGTACGGGTGCTGGTGGTCCCTCAGGCCGTACCCGACCCCGGTGGCCGGCTGCGGTTCGAGCAACTGGTCCCCGGTGACGCGCTGTTGCACCGCATCACCCGCCACCTCGACGAACGGCGCCTGATCGGCACGCGGCTGGCGGTGGGCCCGCCCTTCTACCAGGGCATCACGGTGGTCGCCACCGTGCACGCCTTCCGCGGCACCGACACCGACCGGGTACGCCGTCAGGCGCACGACGCCCTGTACCGGCACCTCGACCCGCTGATCGGCGGCGCCGACGGGCGGGGCTGGCGCTTCGGCCGGCCCGTGCAGTCCGGCGAGGTCTTCGCCGTCCTCCAGCGGGTCCCCGGTGTCGAACTGGTCGACGAGGTCCAGCTCCACCCGGCCGACCCGCTGACCGGCAAGCGCGGCGACCCGACGGACCGCATCGACCTCGCCGCCCCGTCCCTGGTCTTCTCCTTCGACCACCGCGTCCGAGTGATCGGAGACCGCGTATGACCCCGCACGGGCCGAACACCGCGGCCCCGCTCACGTCCCCCACCACCTCGCGGGGATCCCGGGCACGGACCGCCCACGACGGAAGCCGCCGCCCCGGTACCCCAGCACCGGCATGCCGGGCGGCGGGGACCGTGCCCGACGAGATCCGCCGCACCGGCACCGCAGCGCCGGGCCCCCGGGCACGGACCACGTACGGCGGAATCCGCCGCTCGGCCGCCGACGCGCCGCGCCCCGTGAGGCCTGCGGTCCGTGCCGCCCACCCGGCTCGTCCGGCTCGTCCGGGGCGTACGGCCGCCCGCCCGGCTCGTCCGACCCGTGCGGGCGCGGGCCGCCCGGAGGCCGTCGTCGCGGCTCCGGGCGGGCACCCGCGCGCGAAGGGGGTCCGGCCGTGAGGGGTTCCATCGACGGGCTGGGATCCTCCGCGCCCATCGGGATGACACTGCCCGCCGTGTTCGCCGACGACGACCTGGCGCAGCGCTTCGTCGGCGGGCTCGACGACGTGCTCGCGCCGATCCTGGCCGTCCTCGACAACCTGGACTCCTACTTCACGCCGTCCCTGGCCCCGGTGGACTTCACCCGGTGGCTGGCCGGCTGGGTCGGCGCCGAGACCGACGGCAGCGAGCCCGAGGACCGGCTGCGCGCGGCCGTCGCCGCCGCCGCGTTCCTGCACCGGGTACGGGGCACCAGCCGCGGCCTGTCCGAGGCGGTGCGCCTGGTGTTCGGCGTGGCCCCGGAGATCACCGAGAGCGGCGGCGCCTCCTGGGACGCCCGGCCGCTCGGCCCGGTCCCCGGCGACCGCCGCCCGCGCCTGCACGTCGCCCTGCGCCTGCCCAACCCGACCCGCGCGGACGAACACCGCCTCGACAGCCTCGTGGCAGCCGCCCGTCCCGCCCACATGCCCTACACGGTCCAGGTGACCGCCGCCGAAAGGACTCCCGAGAGATGACCAGCCAGAACTCCGGCACGGGACAGGAGCCGGCGCGCAGCTGTGCCGAGTGCGGCACCCGCGCGGAGCCCGGCCAGTCCTTCTGCGATTCCTGCGGCGCGGTACTCGGCTGGGGCACCGGCCGCAACGCCGCGGCCCCGGTGGCCGCGGGAGCCGCCGCCCCGGCGCGGGACTCCGCGACCGGCCGTGGGTCCGACAACGATCCGGGCGCCGCTGCGGGCAGCGCCCCGGGCAGCGCCCCGCGCAACGACCCGGGACGGGACGCGTTCGCCGCGCCCGGTGCCGGTACGGCGGCGGCCCGCCCGGCCCACGACACCCCGGCCGCGGGCCACCCCGCCGGCCACCCCGCCGGGGACGACACCCACCAGCGCGCCGCCGCGGCCGCCCCGCCCGCGGCGACCCCGCCGAACGCCTCCGCTCCCGCGGGTGCGGGCACCGCCATCCCGGAGCAGCGGAACCCGGCACCGGCCCCCGCGGCCGCGTCCCCGGCCGCACCGGCCGACCTGGCCGCCCCCGACATCTTCTCCGCCCTCACCCCCCGGACGGCCACCGGCGGCCACGCGGACGACACGGACACCGAGCCGCGCGTGGGCTTCGGTCACGGCGCCCCGTCCCCGTCCCCGTCTCCCTCCCCGCCCCAGGCTCCGGCCCCCTCCGCCGCCGACACCGCGGACGAGCGGGCCAGGTCCCTCCTCATCCCCGTGAGCGACCCCGAGCCCCGGGCTCCCGTCACCCCCGCCGTCGCTCCCGTGCTGCCGGGCGTCCCGCTGGCCGGCCGCCCCCAGGTCCGCGCCCCGGGCCCCGAGTCCGGCCCGGAGGACGGCCCGCCGTGCCCGTGGTGCTCCACCCCCAACCGGCCCGACCGGCACTTCTGCGCCCGCTGCGCCATGCCCATGGAAGGCGGCCCGCGCCCGCCGGAGCGGCAGACCTGGTGGCGCCGCCTGCTGAGCTTCGGCAACGGGCAGACCCCTTGGGCGGGCGAACGCCCCCGGCTGCGCCGCGGCTTCGGCCGCATCATGAACTGGGTCGTCGGCGCCGCCGTGATCGGCCTGGTCATCGCGCTGATCGTCAACATCGGCGACGGCATCGACGCGACCCGCGACCACTTCGCCAAGCGCGCCCCGGTCGGCCCGGACAGCTTCAGGGCGTCCCGCTCGTACCCCGGGCACAGCCAGAAGCTCGCCTTCGACGGCCTCAGCAACACCTGGTGGGGTCCTGGCGTCTCGCAGGCCGGTGAGGGCGAGTGGATCGAGGCCCGCTTCGACACCCCGACGCGGCTGCTGGACGTGGTGATCACCTCGGGCGTCTCGGCCAAGCAGGAGCATCTCCAGGAGTCGGCACTCCCCAAGCGCATCGAGGCGCAGATCACCACCGCCGACGGAAGGAAGAGCAGCCGGTTCATCACCCTCGACCGGATCGCGGGCGGCCAGGCCCGCAAGTTCCGGGTGGGCGAGGTCCGCGCGGTGCGGTTCATCCTGCGCTCGGCGTACGCCGCCGACGCGAAGAAGCAGGTGTCCATCGCCGAGATCGAGTTCTTCGGCCGCTCGAACACCAGCCGGTCGTGACGAGCGCCACGGTGTCCACAAGAGCCGAAAACGGCCATCCCTGATGACTTATGACCTGCCCCGACCGCATCATGTGCAAGTTGTTGTCTCACGATGCGGTCGGGGTTGACGTGGCCATGGGGAAGAACGGAATACGTGCGGCGGGCGCCGTGGCGGGCTGCGCCCTGCTGCTCGCGGGCTGCGGCGGCTCGGACGGCGGGAACGCGTCGGGCGGCGCCGACCGCGAGCCCCTCACGGTCGCCAAAGCCCCCGCCCGGATCCCCGTACCGCTGGGCAAGGGCAGCAAGGTCGCCGGCGACTTCAACGGCGACGGCCACCCCGACCTCGTACTCAACGATCTCGTGAAGCGTGACACGCACGGGGACGACGCCGGCATCGGGATCGTGTACGGCTCGGCCCGCGGACTCGTCCCCGGCGCACGGCAGTTGCTGAGTCCCGCGCAGCACGCGGCCACCACCAAGGGGCAGTCGCCCGCCGTCTTCGACGCGGAAGCGAGCTGCGACCTGGACAAGGACGGCTTCACCGACCTCGTCGTGTCGACCGACCCGCCGTACGACGGCCAGGGGCAGCCGCCGGTACCGCTGCAGATCCTCTTCGGTTCGGCCCGGGGCCTGTCCGGCAAGGCGGTCAAACTGGCGATCCCCGCGCAGGCACGTTTCGGCAACGACTGGCCGGACCAGCCGGTGTGCGGCGACTTCAACGGCGACGGGGCGGCCGACCTCGTCGTGCACGCCTCCGACGGCCGCCTCAGCTATCTGCGCGGCCCCTTCACCCGCAAGGGCGCCCCGAAGGCGGCCGGCGCGCCGCTCGACTCACCCGGCAACGCCCCGGCGCCCCCCGCCGTGGACGTCGACGGCGACGGCTACGACGACCTGCTGGTGCGTACGGCCGAGGGGTCCGGCACCTCCGCCTCCTCCCTCGTCATGGGCGGACCGACGGGCCCCACCGGCACCGCGGTCGCCCTCCCGAAGGGCGTCGACGTCGCCTTCGGCCAGTTCGGCAGGGGCAAGGGACTCGACGCGGCGATCGGCACGATGCGCGCCACGGCCCTGCGGTACGAGGTCCCGGGCACCCTGCGCGGCGAACTCGCCGTCGCCGGTACGGTCCTGGACGCCGGTGACTTCGACGGCGACGGGGTGAGCGAACTGGTCTCCAGCGGCTCGCAGCTGCGGATCCTCAAGGGCCGCACGGGCGGCCTGTCCGCCTCCGGCATGGTGACCGTGCAGCCACCCGCCGGGGGCACCACCCGCGTCCTGACGGTGGCCGACTTCGACGGCGACAAGCGGGCGGACCTGGTGGTACGCACCTACCGCGGCGACACCGAGGACACGATCGCCGTGTACCCGGGCGCGAAGAAGACCCTGATCGCACGCAGGCCCGCACTCACCTTCTCCACGTCGGAGTTCCTCGGCGCGGAGGGCTGATGCGCCACGCGGTTTCGCTGCGCGCCGCCGTCGCGCTGCTCGCCGTCGGCGGCTGCCTGCTCACGGGCTGCGGTGAGGGCTCCCCCGCCACTCCCGCCCCCACGAAGCCGAGCGCCGGAAAACCCTCCAACGAACCCCGCCCCGGCGACTTCAACGGCGACGGCTACGACGACTTCGCGACGGTCCTCACCTCCCAGTCGAAGGACAGGTCCCGGTCCGAGGAGAACCTGGTGGTCGTCTACGGCTCCCGCGACGGCCTGGCCCCGGCCACCGCGCAGCGGACCTCACCGGGCACCGAGTTCGCGTACTTCACCTCCCCCCTGCGCACCGACCTCGACGGCGACGGCTACACCGACCTGGTCGTCGGCCGTGGCAGGGCCGACTCCCGCCTGACGACCCTCGCCCTGTTCGGCGGCGCCCGGGGCCTGGGCCCCGCAACCGAACTCACCGCCCTGCCCGCGGACTTCCGGCCGCTCGCCGCGGCCGACTTCGACGGCGACGGCTCGACCGACCTGCTCGACGGCGGACAGGGCGGCACGGGCGACCCCGCCGCGACCGTTCCCGGCTCCGCCGGACTCCTCCTCCACGGCCCCTTCGACAGCAAGGGCACCCCGAAGCGCCAGGCCGCGCTCGACCTGGACCAGCACGGATACGCGACACCCACCACGGCCACCACCGGCGACTTCGACGCCGACGGGAAGGCGGAGGTGGTGTTCACGTACTCCTTCGACGCGGAGGAGGACGAGAGCGCGCCCGAGGATCTGCACACGGTGGGCTACTACGAGGGCGACGAAGTCGGCCTGGCCCGCGACCCGGCGCGCGAGCCGGCCATCACCGAAGCCGTGGAGACCTTCGACGGCCCGCGCACCCCGGCCACGGGCGACGCGGACGGCGACGGCGTCGACGACCTGCTGCTCCCCACCCAACTGAAGGTGGCCCCGGCGGACATGCCGGCCAAGGGCGGCGCGCTCACCATCCTGTACGGGGACAGGTCCGGCCTGGGAGCCGGGCGCGAGAAGTCGGTGATCGAGGGCGAGGACGGCGCGAAACGGCGTACGGACTACGGCAGTTCACCGGCCACCGGGGACGTGAACGGTGACGGCCGACCGGACATCGTCGTCGACACCCCGGACTTCCGGCGCCACGACGGCAAGGTGACGCTGCTGCCGGGCGGCCCCGGGGGCGTCCCGTCGGCGGCCGGCGAACAGACCGTCGACGCCGGGACGGACGGCCTCCCCGGCACCCCGAACCCCCACTACTGGAACGCCTTCGACCACCAGCCCCCACTGCTCGACGTGAACGGCGACGACCACGCCGACGCGGTGGTCTTCGCCCCGCTCTACGAAAAGCGCAAGGGCGCGTTCCTGGTCCTGCGGGGCACGGACGACGGCTTCACCCCGACGAAGACCCAGCTCTTCACACCGGACGAGGTGGGCGTGCCCTTGCGCCTGAAGTGACCGCCCCTGCCCTCACCGCCTGGGCGCCGCTAGGCGGAGATGCCGTATGAGCCCGGCGAGCCCGCCACGGGTTGCTTCCAGCACGGTGGCAGGGGTTTCGCTCTCGCGGAGGAGGAGGGCACCCCGACCGACGCCTACCTCAAGGCAGTTGGGGCCCTCCTGATCGCCGGAGAACGAGGACTTCTGCCAGTCGCCGGCCTGTGCCATGTCAGGTTTTCTCATTGGTCCTTGGTCAGTCGGTGGATGAAGTCCCTCGACTCTACGACGCCCAATGCCGACTTCTGCACCTCTACGAAGGACCGCCGATACCGGTCGAGCTGGGCCTCCGCGTCCAGGAAGGTGCCTGCGTGCGCGGCGTCCAACAGGACCGTGTCCAGCGCTGGAACAGGACCACCCAGAAGCAGCGTGGCGTAGAGGACCTTGAAGCCGTCCACATCGAACGGCACGACGCGCAGGTCGACTTGAGGGCGCTCGGCCTGCTCCAGGATGTGGCGCAACTGCCGTCGGGCCACACCACGGCCGGCCCTCCTGATGCGGAGAGCGGCTTCGTGGATCACCACCTCGTAGACGAAGTCGTCCTGGTCAAGGACCTCCTGGCGCCGCAACCGGAACAGCGCCCTGGTCGCGCGCTGCTCCTCCGCCATCCCCCAGAACGTCTCGCCGTAGAGCGCCTGAACGTGCTCTTCGGTCTGCAACAGGCCGGGGATGCTGACCATCTCAAACGATCTCAAGTAGCTTGCGTGGTGCTCCAGTTCAGCCAGATCGACGAAGGTTCGCGGGAGACGACCGCGATACTCCTCCCACCATCCCCGCACCCGCTCGGTCGCAATGACCGCCAGCGCGTCGACGAGTGGGCTGTCCCCAACTCCGTAGTGGCTGGCCAGAAACCGGACGCGCTCCGCGCTCACGCCGACGCGCGCGGACTCCACGTTCGAGAGCTTGCCCTCGTTGATCCCCGTCGCACGGGCGGCTTCCCGAAGTCCCAGCCCTGACCGCTCCCGAAGCTTGCGCAGCTCCGTGCCCAAGCGCTCCTGCCTCACCGTAATGACGGCCCTGGCGACCATGCACCCCTCTTTCCCCATGAGTTGAGGTCACGATAGTGCGGGAGTAGCTTGACCCGGGTCAAGCTACTCCCCTACCTTCAGTGACGACACAAATACTCACCGGAGTGGGAGTGCGGCGCACCGTCGTGCCAGCGGCGGACGCGAACCGGCCACCGCTCCGCCTCACCCCCACCCCCCACCCCGTACCGGGAGCCCCCATGCCCACACCCGTGCCCGCACCTTGGGAGTACACGCTCTACATCCCCCACGACCCCCGAGCCGTGGGCATCTGCCGCCGAGCCCTGCGCGACATCCTGACCAGCCACCACCTCCCCGCCCTCGTCGAACCCGCGGAGCTGCTCGCCTCCGAGCTGCTCGGGAACGCCATCCGGCACACCAAGGGCCCCGCCGCCCTCAAGCTCAGACGGTCGGGGCCCACCCTGCGCCTCGGCGCCTGGGACACGGACCCGACCCCGCCCGGCACCAAGCCGCAGGACGACGAGTCGGACGAGGGCAGGGGCCTGCACCTCGTAGACGCGTACGCCGACGACTGGGGCTGGTTCCAGGTCAACGGCACGGCGGGCAAATACGTCTGGTGCGAACTGGGCGCCCCGTGAGGGGCGTGCCTTCAGGGGCGCGGGGAACTGCGCGACCAGCCCCCACCGGCCCGCAGATCACCGTCACCCCCGCACAACCCCACCCCTACTCCAGGTGTCACACAGGTGAACCAAGCGGACCCACCTGGTCTCGGCCACCCGGCCACCCGGTTGAAGTCACCCCAGCCCCCTGGAGCCCCCCGTGCGCATACGGACGTACACCGTCGCCGCAGCGGCCACCTCGGCCCTGACCCTCGCAGCCCCCGCGGCAACCGCAGCCGTGCCCCAACCCTCCCCCTCCACCAGCGACTTCAACGGCGACGGCTACGCCGACCTCGCCGTCGGCGTCCCGGACGGCGCCGTCGGCGGCAAGGCGAGAGCCGGATACGTCAACGTCCTCTGGGGCGGCAAGAAGGGCATCGGCGCCCACGGCAGCATCCGCGTCACCCAGGCCACCACCGAAGTGCCCGGCACCCCCGAGGCAGGCGACCGCTTCGGCGCGGCCGTGGCCCTGGAGGACCTCAACGGCGACGGCATCGCGGAACTGCTGGCCGGCGCCCCCGGCGAGGACATCACCGGGCGCGGCACGGACGCCGGCGTGGTCGTCGTCGTGGGCGGCGCGAAGGGCGGTCCGAGCCACGGCTCCAACGTCACCACGGGCCCCGCCGCCTCCGCCGCGTACGGGCTGTCGGTCGCCGCGGCCGACCTGACCGGCGACGGCAGCAGGGACATCGTGGTCGGCGGCAGGGACAAGGTCGTCCTGCGCACCGCGGACGGTCTCGCAGCGACCGTCGTAGGCGCCCCCATGGGCGGCCGGGCCCCGATCCTGACCACCGGCGACTTCACCGGCGACGGAGCGGCGGACCTGGCGGTGGGGTACTGGACGAACACCCCGTTCACCCAGTCCCACGTACGGATCTGGGCCTGGGAGAGGGCCGGGCAGGCCCTGGCCAACGTGTGGAACACCGACAACGCCGGCGTCTCCGCCCTCGCCGCCGGCGACTTCGACGGCGACGGCCACGACGACCTGGCCCTCGGCGAGTGCCGCGAGATCGCCGACGAGAACATCGACGACCCGTGCGGCCCCGAGGAGTACGCGCAGGGCGGCGGCATCCACATCCACTACGGCGCCGCCTCCGCCGGATCCACCGGATCCGCCGGATCCTTCGGCTTCCGCAAGCAGACCCTGAACCAGGACACGGTCGGCGTACCGGGCCGAGCCGAGTCCGGCGACCGCTTCGGCGCGGCCCTCGCCGTCGCCGACCTGAACGGCGACGGCCGCGACGACCTGGTCGCGGGCGCCCCCGGCGAGGCGATCGGCACCCGGGCGAACGCGGGCGCGGCCACCGTCCTGTTCGGCATGAAGAACGGTCTGGTCGACGAGTTCGGTGAGGGGACCGCGGTCGCGTACAACCAGGGCACCCCGCGTGTGCCGGGTGCGGCGGAGGCCGGGGACGCCTTCGGCGCGGCCGTCGCGGCCGGTGACTACGATCGCGACGGCCGGAAGGACCTGGCTGTCGGTTCCCCCGGCGAGAACGTCAACTCCGGTGGCCTGTGGGCGTTCCCGCACGCGAGTGCCGACGGCTCCTACGCCCTGACCCCAGCCCGGCTGGGCCTGCCCGCCCCCACGAGCGCGCTCACCTACGGCAAAACCCTGAGCAGTCTCTGACGAAACATCTGGCAGATCCCCTAGGGCACCCCTAGGGGATGTCACAGGTCGGCCGCAAAGCCGGGTCCGATGCCCCGGGCCCGGCACGTGACTCTGCGGGACCAGGTACGTTCGATTACGTGGCTGGATTCAGGATCGGACGCGGCCGGGACAACCGCACGCAGCAGGCGCCTCCGCAACAACAGCGGCAGCAGCCGTACGGACAGCAGGCCCCCCAGGGCGGCCCGTCGTACGGCTATCCCCCCGCGCCCGGGGCCCACCCTCAACAGCCCCAGTACGGCGGTGGCGGCGGCAACGGCCCGCAGCAGTGGCCGCAGGGCAACGGACACCCCCAGGGGAACGGACACGGTGAGCCGGAGTACTTCGGCGACCCGGGCCACCCCCCGCAGGGCCGTCACCCCCAGGGCCACCAGCCCCGCGGTCACCAGCCGCAGGGCCACGACCCGTACGCGGCCAACCAGCCGGGTCACACGACGGCGTTCTCCGTCGGCGAGGACCCGTACAACCAGGGCGACACCTACCGTGCGGGCAGCGCGCCCGCCGCGCCCGTCGGCCCGCCCCTGCACTGGAAGCAGCTGCTGAGCGGCGTCATCATGCGCCCGAACCAGACCTTCCTGCACATGCGCGACTACACGATGTGGGGCCCCGCCCTCATCGTCACGTTCCTCTACGGTCTGCTGGCCGTCTTCGGCTTCGACGGCGCCCGCGCGGACGCCATAAACGCCACCCTGTCGAACGCGGTCCCCATCGTCCTGGTGACGGCGGTCGCGATCGTGCTCAGCGCGTTCATCCTGGGCGTGGTCACCCACACCCTGGCCCGCCAGCTCGGCGGCGACGGCGCCTGGCAGCCCACGGTCGGCCTCTCCATGCTGATCATGTCGCTCACGGACGCGCCGCGCCTGGTCGTCGCGATGTTCGCGAGCGGCGACGCGCCCTTCGTCCGCATCCTGGGCTGGGCGACCTGGGTGGCGGCCGGCGCGCTGTTCACGCTGATGGTCGGCAAGTCGCACGACCTGCCGTGGCCCAAGGCCCTGGGAGCGTCGGCGATCCAGCTGGCCGCACTGCTGTCGATCATCAAGCTGGGCACGTTCTGAGCAGGGGTGCTCCGGACGCCGAGTCCGTTCCGGGGGTGCCCCGGGACCGGCCGACGGAGCACCATGTAGGGCATGGACGGATCAGACGTACGTACCCGTGACCAGCCCTCGTCCGTGCCGCGGTCACCGGCCGAGGTCAGCGCACCCTGCCGCGTGGCCGCCCCCGACGAGGGCATCAGCCACGAGGAGCTCACCCTCGCGGCCCGCAACCACGGCCTCCCCCTGGAGGCCCTGCGCTACGACGTGACCCCGCCCGGACTGCACTACATCCTCGTCCACTACGACATACCGGCCGCCGACGCCGACACCTGGACCCTCAAGGTCCACGGCCGCGTCCGTACGCCCCTGACCCTGGACCTGGCGGCCCTGCGCGCCCTCCCGCCGGTCACCCACCGCGTGACGATGGAGTGCGCCGGCAACGGCAGGGCCCGGCTCGACCCACGCCCCGTGAGCCAGCCCTGGCTGGTCGAGGCGGTCGGCACGGCGGACTGGACGGGCGTACCCCTGCGGACGCTGCTCGCCGAGGCGGGCGTGGAGCCGGACGCCGTCGAGGCGGTCTTCACGGGAGCCGACCACGGAGTGGAACGCGGCGTCGAGCAGGACTACGCCCGCAGTCTGACGGTCCAGGACGCCATTGCCACCGACCCCGAGGTACTGGTGGCGTACGAGATGAACGGCGCCCCGCTGCCACCGCAGCACGGCTACCCGGTGCGGCTGATCGTCCCCGGCTGGTACGGCATGGCCCATGTGAAGTGGCTGACCGACATCGAGCTGACCGACGCCCCCTTCACCGGCTTCCAGCAGGCGGTGGCGTACCGCTTCCGCCAGTCCTCCGGCGAGCCCGGCGAACCGGTCACCCGTATCGCCCCGCGCGCCCTGATGATCCCGCCCGGCTTCCCCGACTTCATGTCCCGCACCCGGGTCGTACGCCCCGGCCCCGTGCGGTTGGAGGGGCGGGCCTGGTCGGGCCGCGCGCCGGTCACGAAGGTCGAGGTCAGCGCGGACGACGGCGCGTCCTGGCAGACCGCCGAACTCGCCGCGGCACAGGGCGATCCATGGTCCTGGCGCCACTGGCACGCGCCCTGGACGGCGACCCCCGGCCGGCACGTCCTGACGGTCCGCGCCACGGACGCCGAGGGTACGGCCCAGCCCCTCACCCAGCCGTGGAACCGGGGCGGCTTCGCCAACAACGAGGTCCAGCGGATCCCGGTGGTCTGCTGCCAGTAGCCGCGGCGACAGCTGCGGCGGCGGTCGGGGAGGCGCTCAGGCGGCGGCCTCCACCAGGGCGTGCCGGGTCCGGGTGGTGAGCCACACGCTCGCGTCCGGCGCGACGCTCGCCCGCCGCGGTCCGCGGAACCCCAGGTGCCGCAGCTGGTCCCCGTGCCGGGCGGAGAGCGTGACCGCGACGGCGGTGGCGTCCTGCTCGTCGACGGCCCGCAGCCCCGGAGCCAGCAGCCCGTCGACCACCGTACGGTCCCAGGCCTCCGTCTCGTCCGGAGCGCAGACGGCGACCACCGTCCAGTACGGCGCCGACGGATCGGGCCCGGCCGCCTTCAGCACGGTCGACAGGAACAGGTCCTGCGGCAGGCAGAAGGCGGGCTCGGCAGCGGAACGACCGGTGGCCTCGGAACGACCGGTGGCCAGTTCACGGGAGAGCACGCTCTTCAGGTGCGGGCCGGGCGGATCGACGCCGGTTCCGGGCGGCAGCCAGATGGCGGCGGCCAGCAGCGTGCCGTCGTCGTCCCGCTCGGCCACCCACACCTGCCCCTTCTCCAGGGCGTGATGGGCCAGCACCAGCCGCATGACGCGTTGCGCCTGCTCCGAGTGCCCGGCGGAGCTCTGCGTGATCAGCCGCGCCACGGCGGGTACGTCGACGAGTCCTGCGGCGCGCACGGCGGCCCGTACGGGAATCTCAAGCGTGGTCATGGTCATTTTCTACGTTCACTGCCTTTCAGAGAGTGGCCCGGCTCATGCCGGTGAGATTGACAATGCCGGTCGGTTTGCCGACGCCGGCCGGTTGCCTGACGCTTTCGGCCCTTGCCGCCGCCTGCCCCGCTTCGGCCGGAGACAACGTTCGGGACATCGCCCGGGGCGGTGCACTCGGCAGGCTGAGCAGGACGACGCCGCGGGCGGCCGCGAGGGCACCGGCGAGGGCCAGCAGGCCCCCGAGCCCGCCGAAGCCCCCGTACTGCACGCCCTCACCGAGCAGGGTGATGCCGATGGCGGACGCGGCGACGGGATTGACCAGGGTGAGCACGGCGAGCGGCCCGCCGAGACCACTGCGGTACGCCTTCTGCGAGAGCAGCACCCCCGCGGTGGCGAACCCCACGGTCAGGACGGCCACCGCCACGAGACTCCAGCCCGGCGCGGACCCGACGGCGAGCTTCTGCGCCAGCGTGGAACCCACTCCGGAGGCGACACCCGAAGCCGCGGCGAAGGCGAGCCCGCTGCCCGAGGAGGCGGCCTTGCCCTCGCGGCGGCCTCGGACAACGCCTCCACGGACGAGGACCGCGACGAGACCGGCGGCGGCAAGCGCGACAAGAAGCACTTCACGCCTCCCCAGGGTGTCGGCCGGCGCACCGCCGGACGCGGTGGCGGCGAGCAGCGCGACGAGCCCGACGAGGGTGAGGACCATTCCGTGCCACTGCCTGCCGGAGGTGCGGCGGCGGGTGACCAGCGACCCGAGGGGCACCGCCATCACCAGACTCAGCGCGCCGAGCGGCTGTACGAGGGTCAGCGGCCCGTACCGCAGGGCCACCACGTGCAGCAGGGCCCCGCCGCCGTTGAGGGCGACGGATCCCCACCAGGACGGGCGGGCCAGCGTGGACCGCAGACTCGCGGTACCGGCGGCGGTCCGTTCCTGGACCACGGCGGCGGAGGCGTAACAGACGGCGGAGACGAGGGAGAGGACGACGGCCAGCAGGACTGCCACGGCGCTCCTCCCCTCCGGGGCGATTCCCCGAGGTCGATCGATACGAAACGGTTTCGTACACCCAACCTACGGAAGCCGGAATCGAAACGCAAGCGTTTCTTTAACGGGCCGGCGGGTCGGCGCGGCCGTCTGCCCACCCGACCGAACCGTGCACGGACTGTCGGGTCCGGCAAGGTACGACGTTCCTAACGTGGAGGACGCAAAGGAAGGAGGCCGAGTTGCTGGAGCGACTGAACGAGGCTCTGGAGCACATCGAGTCGCGTCTCGACCAGCAGGTCGAGGTGCCCGAACTGGCGCGGATCGCGATGACGTCGGAGTACCACCTCCGCCGGCTGTTCTCCGCGCTGGCGGGGCTCCCGCTGTCCGAGTACATCCGGCGCAGACGGCTCACCGTGGCCGGCGCCGAGGTGCTGGCCGGGGAGCGGACGCTGCTGGAGATCGCGGTGCGGTACGGCTACGGCTCGGGCGAGGCGTTCGCGCGGGCGTTCCGCGCGGTGCACGGCGTGGGCCCGGGCGAGGCCCGGACCACCGGCGCCGCCCTGACCTCCCAGCCCCGGCTGTCCTTCCGCCTGGTCGTCGAGGGGAGCAGCAGTATGCGCTACAGGATCGTACGGAAAGAGGAGTTCCAGGTGGTCGGGAAGAGGGTCAGGGTCCCGCTCGTCCACGAGGGCATGAACCCGGAGATCGCGACCTTCATCCGAGGCCTCGCCCCGGAGACGCTGCAACGGATCACCGCACTGTCCGGTGAGGAGCCACGGGGGATCGTGGGGGTGAGCGACAACCTGGACCCGAGCAGGGCGGAAGGAACGGAACTGGACTACTACCACGCGGTGGTGACGGACCCCGGGACGACCGTCCCGCAGGACCTGGACTCCCTCACGGTCCCACCGGGCACGTGGGCGGTCTTCGAAAGCTCGGGCCCGTTCCCGCTGACGCTCCAGCACATGTGGCGGGACGTCTTCACCCAGTGGTTCCCGTCCAACCCGTACCGGAGCAGGCCGGGCCCGGAGATCCTCCGCACCCGCCTGTCCGCGGACGCCACGGAGGCGGAAGCGGAACTGTGGATCCCGGTGGAACGAACGACGGCCTGACGCCGGGGGCAGATGCTCGCCCCCTGGACATCAGGCGTCGAGCACCTGCCCCGCCCGCTTCACTACGGGCGGCTCGACACTCCACGGGAAGTTGATCCACTCATCCGTGCGCTTCCACACGTACTCGCACTTCACCAAGGACTGCGACTTCTCGTAGATGACCGCGGAGCGCACCTCGGCGACGGCGTCCACGCAGAAGTCGTACACGAGCTTCAGCGTCTTGCCGGTGTCGGCCACGTCGTCCGTGATCAACACTTTCTTGTCGGAGAAGTCGATGGCGTTGGGGACGGGAGCGAGCATGACCGGCATGTCGAGAGTGGTCCCCACCCCCGTGTAGAACTCCACGTTCACGAGATGGATGTTCTTGCAGTCGAGGGCGTACGCCAGGCCACCCGCCACAAAGACGCCACCACGGGCGATGCTGAGCACGATGTCGGGCTCGTACCCGTCGTCGGCGATGGTCTGGGCGAGCTCACGAACGGCGCCCCCGAACCCCTCGTACGTCAGATTCTCGCGTACGTCACTCACGCTGTCCGTCCCGCTGCCGCTGCCGCTCCCACTCCCGCTCACACCTGGGTCCGATGGAAATTGAGGAAGGAGCGGGAGGCGGTCGGACCGCGCTGCCCCTGGTAGCGGGACCCGTACCGGTCGCTGCCGTACGGGAACTCGGCCGCCGAGCTGAGCTGGAACATGCACAGCTGCCCGATCTTCATCCCCGGCCAGAGCTTGATGGGCAGGGTCGCGAGGTTGGACAGCTCAAGGGTCACGTGCCCGGAGAACCCCGGGTCGATGAACCCGGCGGTGGAGTGCGTGACGAGCCCGAGGCGCCCGAGCGAGCTCTTGCCCTCAAGCCGCGACGCGAGGTCGTCGGGAAGCGAGATCACCTCGTACGTGCTCGCCAGCACGAACTCCCCGGGGTGCAGGATGAACGGCTCGTCCCCCTCGGGCTCGACGAGCCGCGTCAGGTCCGCCTGCTCCACGGAGGGGTCGATATGGGGGTAGCGGTGGTTCTCGAACACCCGGAAGTAGCGGTCGAGCCGCACGTCGATGCTTGAGGGCTGCACCATGGATTCGTCGTAGGGGTCGATCCGCACACGCCCGGCGTCGATCTCGGCCCGGATGTCCTTGTCAGAGAGAAGCACGCCCCGAGGATACGCAGAGCCCGCGGGCCCACCACAATCCGGCGATCGTGACGGCCCCACGGGCTCCTGAACCACTGCGCTACTCGACCTACTGACCCACTGGCTGCCCGACCGCGTCGTTGCGGTCAGCGCTTCTCGAACTCCACGGGTACGACATTGCGGAGCCGGGTGCACCTGGGACAACGGATCAGCCGGCCAGGACCGAGCCGATCGGCCTGCTGCATCGGAAGTGATGCGGTGCTGAATACGTGCCCCTCGGCACAACGGACGACGGTGCTGCGTTCCATCAAGTCCTCAGAGTCCCTTCCCCAAGAGCCGCGTCTGACTGAAGAGGAAGCCACATTACGGGATGAAAGGGACGGCCTTCCAGGCGGCACTCCGATCCCGCCTGACCCCTCTCCAGCTCCCCCACCGTACGCCCCAACTCCCGCGCATCGCAGCCCCGTCCACCCCCCGAAACGCCCCTGGGCCCCACGGCTTCAGCACCGGGGGCCTGGCATGGGGTATGGTGAATCCGCGTTTCCGACACCGGCCCGAACGACACAAATCCGGCGTCTTACGCGGGTGTAGTTTAGTGGTAGAACATCAGCTTCCCAAGCTGAGAGTGCGAGTTCGATTCTCGTCACCCGCTCCATGCAGAACCCCCAGGTCATTGACCCGGGGGTTTCTTGTTGTCTAGACCGGTGAGCGGGGCGCGCACCACATCCGCACCATAGGGCTCGGCTAGCTGCCGGTGGGCTCCTCCGGGTGATGCGCATAGTCCTCGCTGTGGTGCTTCGCACGCTCGGCCCGGACCAGGTCGTCGAGCCCGGCCGCCACGTCGCGCTGCCGCTCCTCGTCGGAGTGTTGATAGATCAGCGCGGCCTTCTCGGAGGACTGCCCGGCCCGGACCATCGTGTCCTTGAGGGTGGCGCCCGAGCGGGTCGAGAGAGTGTGGCCGGTGTGACGAAGGTCGTAGAAGCGAAAGCCGTCCGGAAGGCCGGCGGCGACACGAGCCCGACGCCACTTCCGGCCGAAGGACGTACGTCGAAAGGGCGCCCCTTTTTCCCCCACGAAGAGCAGGCCGTCAGGCCCCTTCTCGGCGAACCAAGCAAGATGCTGCCTCGCCTCCTTCCGCAGGAAGGCCGGGAGGACGACAGCTCGGACACCCGCATCGGACTTGGTCTCGCCAGGAGCACGCTTACCGTTGGTCCGTTCCGGTTCGGCGACGCGGACGCGGATGACGAGGTTGTCGAGGTCGACGTCCCGTCGGCGCAGGCCGGCCAGTTCCTCGGGCCGCATGGGGCCGTACGCGCCGAGGTAGACCATGAGCCGCCAGCGGATACCGATCGCGTCGGCGAGAGCGTCGACCTGGGCGACGGTGGCGATGCGCCGCTCAGCGGCGAACTCTTTACCCGCACCTTTGATCCGGCACGGATTGCGACTCACCAGGTCGTCATCAACCGCCGTCTCGAAGATGCCCTTGAGGAGGCGATACGCCTTGGCAACGGTGGTCTTGGCCTTGGTGGTGCGAAGCCGCTCAGCGCGCCATTCACGGACGCGGGGAGCGGTGATCTCGTCCAGGTCGAGCGCACCAAAGGTCGGAAGGATGTGGAGCCGTAGAAGGTGCTTGTACAGGTCTACGGTGCGAACGGCCAGCTCCCGCTCCTCGACCCACTTCTCCGCGTAGATACGGAAGTTGACGGCCCCCACGTCGGGAGCCCGCCAGTCCCCGCGGCTGAGATCCGCCTCGACCTGGGACAGCCAGACCTCAGCGTCCTTCTTCGTCTCGAAGGTCTCGTCCGCACGGATGCGCTCACCGTCGGGCCCGAGGTACGAAGCCGTCCAGGAGCCCGACCGGTACTGCCTCACCGCGCCGAAGCGGCGCCTCCTCCCCCGCGTGTTGGCCATCAGGCAGCCCTCCGAAGACCGGAGCGACGGAGCCGGATCGGCTCTACGGTGCGCGACGCGATGAACTCCGCGACCGCGCTCTCAGGGATGCGGACGTGCCGGCCAACCTTCACGTACCGGATGCGCCGCTCCTCGATCAGCCGCCGGGGGAAGCGGGCGGTCGTGCCGAGCAGCTCGGCGACCTGGTCGACGGACAGATAGCGCTCGGTCATGCGGTCGGTTCTCCTTCCGTTCCGGGAGCGGGTTCGAGGGACGCGGCGAGCCAGGTCTCACCAGCGCTGAGGCCTGTACCGGCGAAGACCCAGTGAGCGAGGACGAGCGTGCTGTCCGGGTCCTGCGCGATGGGGTTCGCCTGTTCTCGACGCCAGTCGGCACGAGCTGTGCGGAGTGCGCCGAGGGTGGTGGAGTAGCGGCGGGACTTGGTGGAGAAGTGGCCGCGAAAGCCGAGCATGTGGGCCCAGGCCTGGAGGCGGAGGTCTGCCAGTTCCTTGCGCCCGCCGAGGGTCCACGCCGTGCGGATCATGCGCCGGGCGTGGTCGGTCAGCTTGGCTTGCGCCAGCTCGGCGAGGAACCTGATCGGCCGGTCGAGGGTGCCGGTCGCTGTCTCGGCGCCCTTGGTCGCGTACTTGGCGATGTACGCCGCTACGGCCCGTTCGGTCAGCTCCTGGCCGCCGTCGAAGTCGGCGGTGCGGATGGTCCGGACGTCGAGTTGACGGCCGAAGGCGAAGGCGTGCGCGCGGTCGTCGATGACCGGGCCGTCGACTCGTGCCGTACGGGCGGCAGCGCCGATGGCGTCGGTGAGCAGTTCGGCGGTGGCCCAGGTGGGAGGGGCGGTTTCGCCGCCCTCGGGGCCGTCGAGGCGGACGACCGCATGGAAGTGGACGGCTCCGCGCTTCTGGTACTCGGCGACCTTGGCGAACGAGATGCGCGCGTGCTTACGGAAGGCGCGTTGGGTGAGGCCAGCGCGCTTGGCGACCTCTCGGCGCAGGTAGATGGAGAACCGACGCCAAAGAGCCCCGGCATGGGCGTTCCAGAGAACGGCCGCTTCGTAGTCGTACCTGTCAGGGGCGAGAGGTGTGCCCAGCGCTGCGTCCTCCTGGTCATGCCGAGTGCCGCAGCGGCAGACGCGACCGCTCGACGGACGGTTGTGGACCGGCCCGAAGCCCGGGGCAGTGAAGGTGGCGAACACACGCGGGTGGGTGCCGACTTGTTCGGGAGTGCCTTTTCCGCCGCGGAGTCCGGCGGTGATCAGGTGGTAGGTGTCACGTCGGTACGTCTCCGCGCAGGCTGCACAGCGTGTGGCACGGCGGTTGTTGCAGCGGATGAGGAGTTGACCAGCGGGGAGGGTGGCCGAGTCCAGGTGGTGCAGGGTGCGGCCGATCTCACCGGTTGCCTTGTTGATCTCGTATTCCGTGCGGTGGCCGTCGAGGCGTACGGGACGGGTACAGCCGCCCAGGCCGGACAGCTGCCGGGCCAGCTCGGGCATGGTGCCGAGGGAGGCCAGCATGGAGAGTTCCGCCAGCGGAGGCGGAGTCTGCCGGGTGATGATGGGAGTTCCTTTCGGCTGTTTCGCGGTTGGGAGGGACGGCCCCGGGGCGGCGGATGCTTGGCGGCGTTGTTGCCGCCCCGGTGGCCGGTCAGCGCCTGTTGGCGTCGTTGACGAGCGAGCGCAGGACCACGGCGGCGATGGCGACCGAGACAGCCGTGACGGCGACGGCCGCCAGGAGCGCGGTGAGGACGACGCCGACAACGACCACGGCAGCGACCGCTCCCACTCCGAGACCCACGTACGGAGCGACCGGGCGGCCGGCGGACGGAACGGCCGGAGCCTGTACGTGCTGCTGAGTGGTGACGGTGGTCGGCACGGGCGGAGCGTCGGGCAGCTTGGGGCGGAACATGGGGGACTCCTCTCAGTCGTTGGTGCCGTTGACGACGTCGACCCCGGAACGGGTGCCGGACTCGATGGCGGGGGCGAGGATCGTGTGCGAGAGCCAGAAGCCGAACAGGGCGATCACCGCGGCGACCCAGAGGCGTACGCCGAGGAACTTGATCGCGGCCCAGGCGACGACGCCCAGGACGAAGACGAGCGGCAGTGAGACGGTCACAGGGACTCCTCAGCGGTCAGGCGCGGCAGCGGTGGGTACGGGCGGCCAGCTCGGCGGCGGCGCGGCTGTCGTAGTCCGTGGAAAAGCCGCAGCGCGGAGCCGTACAGGCGGCGGTGTGCTTCTCGTGGCCCCGGCCGTCGTAGTACGTGGCGACCTGGACGGGGCCGATGCGGACGACGTTGCGGAAACGGCGGTTGGCGGGCATCAGGTGGCCTCCTTCGGGCTGTCGTGGCCATGACAGCGGTCGTGGTCGTCGTGGTTTTCTCCGGTGAAGTCGGCGACGTGGTCGGCGAGCCAGCGCAAGATCTCGTCGCCCTCGTAGCTGTCGGCGGCGAGGATCACGGGTTCGGCGATCAGCACGGCTTCGGTGAGGCGGTTCTGTCGGGTCAGCTCGGCGGCGCGCTTGAGTGCGCGGAGCGTGGTCGGGCGCAAGGTGGAAAGTCCTCCGGGGTCAGCTGAGTTGTGCGGCGATGGCTTCGGCGAGCGGCGCGGGTACGCCGAGGCGGGCGCGCAGGGTCGGGGTGTCGATGGCGGTTCCGGTCCGGGAGCGGTGTTCGTCGGCGACCTTGTGCGCGAGGGCGACGAGCGCGGGCGGGACGGACGGTTCTGAGGGCTGGGCAGGCTCCGGAGCCGTCGCCGCGGGGAGCTCGGGCGCAGTGACGGTCGTGGCGAACTCTGCTTCCTTCGTCGCCGGGCCCTCAGCCCTCGGCAGTGCTCCATGGGCGAGCAGAGTTCCGCCGAGGAAGGCGACGGCGGGCCATCCGGCGACGAGGATGCGGAGCCAGGCCGGCACGATGTCCAGGTTGAGCAGTCCAGCCGTGGCGATGTTGGCGCCGAGCGAGGCGGTGAGCGCGACGAGGAACCAGCACCACCCAGCCGCTTTCGCCTCACCGGAACGAAGTCGCTGCCAGGCCGCCACCATCAGCAGGTCGACGGAGACCGGGTAGGCCCACGCCTTCCATCCGTCCTGTCCGGCGGCCGAGGCCAGGTCGTGCAGGTGGGCGAAGGACAGCGCGGCAGCGATGAGCGCTTGGATGAGTACGGCGTCGAGGCGGACGGGCAGGGCACGCACGGGCGACTCCTTCCGAGTCCGTTTCGGGCATGGCGGGGGTAGGGAGTTGGCGCGGGACGGCCGCGCCAGCCGTTGAGGCGATGCCCTCAGTCGGCGACCGGGCGCAGGACGGCCATCGGTTCGGAGGCCGCTACTGACACCGGCGAGACCTAGGGTCGGAAGGGTGTCAGCGCCGGTATGTCAGGGGCGAGATGTGCCGTCTCACGGCAGGTGGCCGCAGCGTCGGCGAGGGTCATGTACGGAGTGCGGATGCGGGACCAGCCGCCGGAGGTGTCACCGACGACGGCCAGGCCGGGCAGTTCGGCCGCGATGGCGCAGGCGCCGCCGACAGCTTCCGGGGCGATGTCGCCGAGCGCCATTTTCGCGGAGGCTTCGTCGTTGACGCGGTGGCAGACCCGGCCGGAGAGCTGGGCCCGGAGCATGGTCGCGCCCTTGCCCAGTTCGGCCCCGAACCGCTGTCCGCAGACCTCCAGGTAGATGCCGGCAGCGCGGCCGAGCTGGGCGAGCCGGATGAGCTGCGTGACCATCTCGTCCCGCCGTTCCTCCTCCTTTCGTGTGGCGATGAGGAAGAGTTCGGCCACTTCGTCGATGAACAGCACGATGGGGGCCGGTCGTTCGCTCTCAGGCAGCCCCCAGATGTCCGAGGTGATCGACTCGTCCGGGGTGCCGGGCGCGACGCCCTGTCGGTCCTTGATCAGGTCGTACCGGTCCTCCATTTCCTTCACGAGCACAGGAAGCAGCCGAGCCGCCTGCCCCGGATCGGTTGCCAGCGCGGAGAGCCGGGCGGCGAACGGCGCCAGCTCAACACCGCGCTTGCAGTCGATGCCGACCAGGACCACCGGCTGAGCAGCGAGCCCTGTCAGCAGGTTGCGCAGGAACATGGACTTGCCCGACAGCGTGGCGCCGAGGACCAGTTCATGAGGTACGGCCCGGTAGTCCCGCACGAACGCAGTCGCGTCCTGCCTTAACGCCACAGGCACCCGCAGCAACCCACCGTCGATCCGGCGAGGCATCCGCACCTTGCGCAGTACATCGAAGCCGACGAGCCGCAGTTCTACGACGCCGGGCTTCACGTCCCGCACGTACACGGCGTGAACGCCCCAGGCGTGCCTCAGCCGTTCAGCCGAGGCCGCCACGTCCGCCGGTTCCTGGCCCGGAGCCAGCCGCAGCCGAAGTCGCAGACCGGTCGTGGTGGGCCGGATCATGCCCCGACGCGGAGGCACAGGCCTGACCTCACGGCGAGTCGTGACCTTGACGGCCAGTGCCCGCAGCCGAGACGGCGCGACCGTCAGACCGCACGCGTCCATGGTCGAGGAGTACGAGGCCATCAGCCGGACCACCGAGACCGGCAGCCCGACCGTGGACCAGTACGCCGCCGGGTGGGCGTGCCGGGCGTAAGCCGCACCGCCTATCGCAGCGAGCGACCCGCCCAGCTCGGCCAACGTCACCAGGTCGGTCACGTCGATCAACTCGCCTGGGCGACCGGGAAGGCGCCCGAAGTGATGGCCGCGGCCCGGTAGGCGATGCCGTGGCGCTGCTGGCCGTTGAACACGCTTTCCCAGGGCCTCGCGATCAGACCCGGCAGAGAGACAGGAGCACCGACGGTCAACCCGTCAGTCACACCACTCTCCGGGATGGTGACCTGAATCAGCGAGGACTCCCCCTCGTCGATGAAGACGACACCGACAGTCATCAGTGCCTCGCCGCTCACGGCGTCCTTGGCGATCTCACCGGTCTGCCGGTCACGCACCTTGGGCGACGCAGCTTCAGTGAGCAGGATCGTGGCGGACGAGGCGTCAATACGGATCACACGCACAGAGATTTCTCCTTCTGAGTGGATCAACTCGCCACATGACAAGTTGACTTAGCAAGTTCGAAGTTAGAGATGCCAGGTTGACTTGTCAAGTGATTGCCGAGGTGAACACGCCCCGGGCGGGGCTCAGTTCAGGCGGTAGGTGTCTTCCAGTTCCTGCCGGTCCGCGGGCAGCAGCACGTCGACGACCTGCAAGGCCTGCCCCGAGGTGTCGCAGGCGATCACCAGCACACTGAGGACGGGAACGCCGCCAGGGAGCTCCAGAAGTTCAGCTTCGCCGCCGTCCGGCAGGCGGGCCGAGACCCGTTCCGTCACGTGATCGAAGCGGACTTTCTTCCGCGTCTCCAGGTGCTCGCGGAGGCTGCCACTCAGTACCTCGGACGCCTCCAGCTCGGTCCCCTCGACCAGGCCGGCAGGGAAGTACGACGAGACGAGCTCAACCGCTTCACCATCCTCCTCGACGAGAAACCGGCGCACGAGAACCTTCGCCCGCTTGGGCAGCCCGAGCGCCGAGGCGACACGAGCAGGAACGGGCACATGCCCGACCTCGATCAAGCGGCCAGAGACTTGCGACTCGTCACGCTCCAGCGCTCCGCGGCCACGGCGATCCCGCTGCTCGACCACTTCGGGGCGACCTCGCACGATCGTGCCGTATCCCTGCCGGGACTCAAGCCAGCCGTCACGCTTCAGCAGTTCCAGCGCCCGCACGACGGTGGGGCGGGACATCCCGAAGGCCTGCACCAGCTGGTTCTCACTGGGCACCCGAGTACCGGGCGGGTACGTGCCGTCCTCGATGCGACCTTGGATGGTCTGCGCGAGGCGCACGTACTTCGGTGGCTCCACTTCATACGCCATGAACGCCGCCCGTCGGGATTGGCCAAGTCAACTGGTCAACCAGACTAGCGACACTTGCACAGTCACAGTAGAAGGGGGCCGAATCCTTCGTTCGACGGCCAGGCGCCGGCAACGACAGCGGACACCACGGTCCCGCCGAAGCGGCTCGGTCCGGAGTGCCACGAGTCGGCGATGGAGTCGACCAGGAGCAGGCCGCGCCCGTGTGCGTCGCTGGCTTCCGGGCGCCGCATGCGCACGTTCGCCGGGAACCCCGGATTGTGCACCTCGATGCGAAGCGAGGTCTCCACGCGGTACCACTCAACGCGCACCATCCAGGGTTCATCCGCCCGTCCGTAGAGAATCGCGTTGGTCACCAGCTCCGAGACCAGCAACGTGCAGTCGTCGATCGAGCAGGCCGGGTTGTACATGGCGATGAACTTCCGGAACCAGTTCCGCGCCCGCGGTACGGACTCCGGAGCCGGTTGAAAGATCATCGCCCCGAGTCGTGCGATGCCGAAACCGTCGCGGCCATCGGTGGTGTCATCCATCCGCGCTCACTCCTTGCCACTGCCGTCACAGTCGAGGCAGCGCCGTTTCGATGTGGCACGAACGCGATCGTTGGCCGTGGAGAGCGCCACCGCCGTACGGGACCCGACGCGTTTCCAACCGCGCCCCCGGCATCCACGGCAAGCTAATCGCGCGCCCTCGTCCGGTCGCTGACTCGTCACTCCGCGCCCCTCCCGATCCAAGTGGCCTTAGCCACTCGATGGATAGTGGCATTAGCCACTTGGACTATGCAAGCGGTTCGGCGCAACTACTGAGTTGTCAGATGAGCGGGTAACCCTGCTCGAAGGCCCAGCGGTGAGGCGGATAGGTGGCTTCGGCGAACTCCAACGGCCGGTCCTGGAGGTCGAAGACGACGTGATGAACGATCAGCACGGCCGCACCGGCCTTCAACTGCAGGTCGGTCGCTTCCTCTTCGGTGGCCGCCCGAGCACACATACGGTCCTCGGCATAGCTGCCCTGGCGCCCCGTCATCTCCTCGACATACATCAGCGTCCCCTGCTGAATCCGATCGGGATCCAGAAGCTTCGGCGCACGCTGGGCGACGTCCGGTGCGAACCACGAGGTAGACAGGGTGATCGGCCCGTCCTGGTTGTTGGTGACCCGTCGCCGGTGCACGGCCCGCCGGTCCTTCACCAGCCCCAGGGCTTCGGCCACATGATCCGGCGCATCCATCCAGCCGGCCGACGTGATCACCGCGTACTCACCGGGCGTGTAGATCTTCCCGGTCTGCCGGGCCCGGCCGTACAACTCACGGGCTCGCCGGTTGACTTCCAGGCTCCGCACGTACGTGCCCGACCCCTGACGCTTCTCGACGAGTCCCTGATGGCTCAACGCTTCCAACGACCGCGCGGCCGTGGGGCGGGAGACCTTCCAGTCCGCCGCCAACTGTCGCTCCGAGGGCACCTCGTCCCCCGGCCGCAGGTCTCCCCGAAGAATCTGATCGCGGATGAAGTGAGCGATCTGCAGATACTTCGGCTGAGCCTCCTCGATCTGAGGCATTCACCCTCCTCGTCCAAGTGGCTATGGCCTCTAGCCACTATAGAGTGAGTGGTCAACCCTCCACCCCGTACGCTGACCGCATGAAGCGGTTGATCGTCGCAGCAGGAGGAGGGGGCGACGCTGTCGCCGCCGCCATGCTTCACACCGCCCTCTACGGCGACGAGGACCAGGCGGTGATCCTCACGTACGCGTGGGACCGCCTGCTCGTCGATCCAGTGCCGGGCCCACGGGGACCGGACAACTTCACCGGCCTCCACCAGCTCACCCCGGCAGTCTGGACAGTGCCGGCGGACGCCCGCCCGATCGCACCAGCAGGGTCCACACTCCCGCGGCTCGCGGCAGAGCTCCCGCACACGTTCGCGCTGCTCGACCCGCACCACGGTGTCGAGGGCGTCACGCGCCAACTCGAAGAGCTGATCGACCACTTGTCGCCGGAGTCGATCGACCTGCTCGACGTGGGCGGCGACATCCTCGCGCGAGGCGACGAGCCGACGCTGAAGAGCCCGCTTGCGGACGCCCTCACGCTCGCTGCGTGCTGCCAGGTGAACGCACCCGTTCGGCTGCTGGTGGCCGGTCCCGGTCTCGACGGCGAACTGCCGGTCGCCGACTTGCGCGCCCTACTCGGCTCCCGCATCCACACCTTCACCCCGGCGGATGTGGAGTCGGTCAGCGCGGTCCTGGAGTGGCACCCGTCCGAGGCCACCGGCATGCTCGCCGCCACCGCCCGAGGCGTACGCGGCACCTGCGAAGTCCGGGACGCAGGCCTCCCCATCGCGCTCACGGACGAGGGCCCGACCGTCCACGAGGTCGACCTGGACGAGGCTGTCACCCGCAACCAACTGGCCCGCGCCATCATGGCAACAGAGACTCTGGACGAGGTCGAGGCGCACAGCCGGGAGATCTGCGGCTACTCGGAGATCGACTACGAACGCAACAAGGCCGCATGGCTCAAGGACCAGCCGCTCACGGACCTGGTCCCGCAGACCGTGTTGGCTCAACTCGACGAGTTCGAGGCCGAGGCCCGGCGTCGCGGAGTCACGCACACCACGTTCCGCCACCTCACCGAAGTGCTGGGCCTCAATGGCTCCCAACGCGAGGACCTGCGCCGACTCCTCATCGGCAACCGTCCAGAGCAGTACTCCGCCCCTTTGTGGCAGATCCCATGACGCATGCCAGCGGCTCTCGTCACCTCGATCTGCCCGAGCCCCACCACACGCTGACAAGTACCGACTGGGCTGCACTGGAGCACGCTTACGGACCTGCCACGGACGCGCCTACGAAGCTGGTCGCGCTCTGGGACCCCGATCAGAGCGTGCGAACAGAGGCGCTGGAGTATCTGTACGGCACCCTGCACCACCAGAACACCCTCTACAGCGCAACGGTGGCCACGGCCCTCTACGTGGCCGCAGTCCTCGCGGACCCGCGAACGGCCTGGAGTGTCGATAAGAGACGCAGTTCCTTCCCCGGGCCCATGCGCGCCGAACTGCTGTCCTGGATCGCTTCAGTCGCGAGCGAAGTCACCGAGGAGGCGGCGAAGACAAGCCGACAGGTCGGCTTCCCGCTCGACGACTACCCGCCGGCACTGGGAATCCTTGAGATACGCCCACTGCTGTTCACCGCAGCGCACGACGCGACGCACGATCCGGATCGCCACGTACGCGAAGCAGCGCTCACAGCCTGCATCCCTCTCCTGGACGATCCGAAACTACTCCACCACCGCCACGCCCTGGCGCCCTCGATCCGCGAAGTGCTGGGCACGAGCGACCTGTGGCAGCACCGCGAACGAGCCATCGACGCGCTGGACGCATGGGGCGAAGACTCCTCAGGACTCGAAGGCCAACGAAACCCCTTCGAATTCTGCGACACCGACCTGTCCCCCAACGACTCATCACCGTGGGAACGGATCTCCAGTTCCGGCGGATGCAGCGAGAAGCCACCGTTCTAACTGCTGGTGTCGCGGTCACTCATCCGCCGCCAGCCTGCCAAGCATCAACCGAGGCAAAGCAAGCCCCAGCGGTCCGACTGAGTTACAACTTTCTCTACGGGTTCAAGGCCCGGCTGCGCTCCGCTCCGCCGGGCGCGCTTTCGGCTCCGCCGCCCTGCGCGCTCATGCCTTCGGCCCGCGCTGCGGGCGCTACGCCGACGCGCGCCCACGGGTAGATAGACCGGTCTGATGAGTGGCGATCACCGCACGAACGCGGCCACGGTCACAGAGATGCCTCCGGCAGGGGCGCTCCGACTCTGGGATGGAGGGGGCGCCGCTCGCGAGTGCCGGCCGAGTGTGGCGTGCGCAGGGAGCTCCCATCCCGTCCACCGCCGACCCAGGCAGAGCCGAGCAGCCGCGGCCCAGGGCGTCAAGGTCGTTCGTACAGCGGCGCGCTCCACCTTGACGCCCTGAACCACGCCCGCTCCACGGTGTGTGGGTCGACGGCGGACGGGATGGGAGCCGGGGTGGGTGGTGAGGAAGGGCGGATATCGGGTGCGCGAAGTTGGTAGGCCGGGGGGTGTCTGAAACTTGGAGCAGATGGCGTAGGCAGATTGGTGCGATGGGCTGGAACCGGGGCGCATGGTTTTGCTGTTCTGTACTCACAGAGTGTTGTGAATTCCTACGCTTCGTCATTCCCATCGTTGAGTGGCGAGCATCCCCGGAGGGGCTGTGAGTGCGGAGATCGTGCAGTTGATGGAGCAGGCCGGGCCGTATCTGTCGGCGGCGGTGACTGCCTATGGTGCGGGCATTCTGCACCGGGCTGGGGACGCGGCACTCGACGCGGCGGTCGAGGAGACGGCAGGGCTGGGGCAGCGGATCGTGCGGCTGGTATGGCGTCGGCGGGATGCGGAGGGCCGGGCAGCACTGGAGCGGGCAGTGGACGAGGCCTCTGCGGAACCGGACGACACGGACGCAGCCGCCCTGCTGCGCCGTCAGATCAAGCTGGCACTGCGTGAGGATGCGGAACTGGCGCGTGAGGTGGCGGAGTTGCTGCCGACGCAGAGTGGGGTGACGGTGAACGTGTCGGGGACGCGTGCGATTGGCGCCCAGCACATTGGTATTGCTGCTTCCGGCGACAACACCACGATCCACCCGCCACGATCGTGAGTGAATCGGCCCTGGGGGAGCCGGCCCGGGTGAACGTGTCCGGTGAGCGGCCGATCGGGGCCGAGTCGATCCAGGTTGCTGTCAGTGGCGACAGCACCCGCGTCGTGGTCCTGCCGAAAGAGGTCGTGGAATCTGCGCTGACGGTGCAAGCACCCGCACAGGCTGGATACCTGCCAAAGTCGGCGTCAGGAGTGTTCGTCGGCCGTGAGACGGAACTGACCGCGTTGCGGGACACGCTGACAGGCGGAGGCTCGGCAGCAGTGGTTCAGCCTCAGCAGATTTCTGTCCAGACGATCAGCGGACTCGGAGGCGTGGGCAAAAGCGCCCTGGCCCTGCGCTACGCCACCCGCTTCCGCGGCGACTACAAGCTGGTGTGGTGGATCACCGCAGACTCCCCGGAGTCCATCGTCACCAGCCTCGCCGGAATCACCGAGCGGCTGTGCCTGCAATGGGCGCAAACGCTGGAACCAGACCAGCAGGCGGCATGGGCGATCACCTGGCTCCAGGCCCACCCTGACTGGCTTCTGATCTTCGACAATGTCGAGAACCCCGAACACCTCAGTCCTTACCTGGGCACCCTGTCCCAAGGCCACCACCTCGCGACCAGCCGTCGCGCGACCGGATGGCAGTCCCTAGCTCCCGTGGTCTCTCTCGGTCTGCTCCCTCCTGACGAAGCAACCGACCTGCTGTGCACCATCGCCTTCCCTCGCACCCCCGCCGACAGCCAGCAGCGGGAGGCTGCACAACGGCTCGCCCGTGACCTCGGATACCTGCCGCTGGCCCTGGAACAGGCTGGCGCCTACGTCTTCCGCACCGGCATCGACCTTGACACCTACCGCACCAACCTCGCACTCGTCCTGGACGAAAACCGCGACGCTCCGAGCCCTGAACAGACCGTAGCCCGGATCTGGGACCACACACTCAACGCCATCACCCGCCGCGATCCCTTGGCCGTCACCCTCCTCCAGGCCATGGCCTGGCTCGCACCCGACCACATCCCTCGCACACTCCTCGCCCCCCTCGCACCCCACCCCATCGCCCTGGCCAACGCCCTGGGTGAACTGCACGCCTACAACATGACTGCCTTCACTCCCGACCGCCAAGCCGTCACTGTCCACCGACTCGTCCAGACCGTGCTCCGCACACGCAGCCAAACCGAGCCACGCCAGGGCGATGCTCTGCCATCACCCCTGGGCCGCGTGGAAGCTGAACGTGCGGTGCAGCACGTTCTACCGAGCACATCCCAAGACGCTCAAGGTGATGACATCGCCGCCTGGGAACACCTGATCCCCCACGTTCTGGCCCTTGCCGAGACCGCCCCCACTAACGCCACTGCCTCAGTCGAAACCGCTGACGCCTACTACGAGAGCGCCCAGTACCTATACCACCAAGGCCGCGATGCACACACCATCACATTGCGCACGCAAGCGCTCGCCCAACGAGTGGAGGTACTCGGCGACACCCACCCCGACACCCTCGCCACCCGCCACAACCTCGCCGGCGCCTATCGGACGGCGGGGGATCTGGGCCGGGCCATCCCGCTGCTGGAAGCCACCCTCGCCCAGCAGGTGGAGGTACTCGGCGACACCCACCCCGACACCCTCATCAGCCGCAACAACCTCGCATACGCCCGGGAAGCGGCTGCATCTGTACGGCAACCTCGGTGACCACCACCAACTTTTAACCTCCTTCCAACACCCCGAGTAACCTGTGTGACCGTCATCGGTTGGTTTCTGTAGAGCTACGGCACAGAGGGTTGTGAAGTC
>NZ_KZ679044.1:0-216977 GCF_003024195.1 Streptomyces dioscori | reverse complement strand
TGGAAGCCACCCTCGCCCAGCAGGTGGAGGTACTCGGCGACACCCACCCCGACACCCTCGCCACCCGCAACAACCTCGCCAGCGCCTATCAGACGGCGGGGGATCTGGGACGGGCCATCCCGCTGCTGGAAGCCACCCTCGCCCAACGAGTGGAGGTACTCGGCGACACCCACCCCAACACCCTCACCAGCCGCCACAACCTCGCCAGCGCCTATCAGACGGCGGGGGATCTGGGCCGGGCCATCCCGCTGATGGAAGCCACCCTCGCCCAACGAGTGGAGGTACTCGGCGACACCCACCCCAACACCCTCACCAGCCGCAACAACCTTGCATACGCCTACTACACGGCGGGGGATCTGGACCGGGCCATCCCGCTGCTGGAAGCCACCCTCGCCCAGCAGGTGGAGGTACTCGGCGACACCCACCCCGACACCCTCACCAGCCGCAACAACCTCGCATACGCCCGGGAAGCGGCTGCATCTGTACGGCAACCTCGGTGACCACCACCAACTTTTAACCTCCTTCCAACACCCCGAGTAACCTGTGTGACCGTCATCGGTTGGTTTCTGTAGAGCTACGGCACAGAGGGTTGTGAAGTCTGGTGCGCGCACCCGGGCCGCACCACAAGCGCACCAGATCGAGCGGGGAACAGCGGGGAATCACGGTGAAAGCCGCCGCCTCCGGCGAGGCAGCACCTAACTCGTTCGCCCAGGTCAGCTCCCGAACCGCCCGCAAATGCCCGCAGCTTCCCAAGCTGAGAGTGCGAGTTCGATTCTCGTCACCCGCTCCATGCGGAGCCCCCAGGCCGGCGGCCCGGGGGTTTCTTGTTGTCCGTTGTCCAGACCGGTGGGCGGGGCGTGCGCTACGGCGTCGGCCAGAAGCCTCGCGTTCGAACCTAAAGCACCTGTCGGTCGGCAAAAAGTACGTCAGACGACGTCGTGGACGTTGCACTCGATCAGGTCGGACGCATGCCGGGCAATGCTGCCGTAGCCGGCGTCGTCATGGAGGACGGTCAGACCGTGGTGGGCGGCAGTGGCTGCGATGACGAGGTCCACTGCCGAGGCACTGCGATGCTCCCCTGCCCGGGCCATACGGTGTTGCACCGCGCTGATCCAACGCCCCGCGTTCTTCGGTACCGCGACGTCGGGATAGAGGTCAGAGAACATTTCCGCGATCTCGTCGTACTCGCGGCCATGTCGGGCGCTGTACAGGAACTCGGCGCGTTGCACGAAACAGGACGCGATGGCGCCGGCATCGATCGCGTCGTACCAGGCCGATTGCAGTTTTGGATCGCGGAGCAGCCGGACCAGGCCGGATGTGTCGAGCAGGTAGATCACCGGCTGTGCTTCTCCGCCCGGTGCAGACGCTCGGCGTCCTCGACGGCACCCCACTCATGTGCACGCTCGAAGTGACGGCTTATGCGCGCCGCACGCTCCTGCTGCTCGGCGTAGAAGTTCAGAGCGAGATTGACCGCCTCTTTCTTGGTCCTGACGTGAGCCAGAGCCATGGCGCGCTCCAGGGCGTCGTCATCGATGTCGATCTGGGTCACGGACATACCGTGCCTCCCACGTGATGTTGGTGATGTACATAGAAGAATATGTGACCAACATTGCCGGGTCCACCCGTCGGCTCCGATGCGGTACCACCACGCACTCACACCTGTCGCGGCAGCCGCACCCGGGCGTACAACCTTTCGTACGGCGTGCGCGTCATGGGAACACCTGTTGTCAGATCAAGGAGTTCCGTTGCGTAGAGCAGTCACGGCGGTCGCCGTGCTCACCGCCTCCGTCGCCGTCACCCTCGCCCTGGTGACGTCGTCCGCCGCCGCGCCCTACAAGGGGGCCAACTCCGCGGCCGTGCAGGACGACTTCAACGGTGACGGCTATCGCGACCTGGCCGTCGGAGCTCCGGGGGCCGCCAGCGGCACGGTGCAGGAGGCCGGATCGGTCGTCGTGCTCTACGGCTCCGCGTCCTCGGTGAGCGCCACCCGGGGCACGGTCATCACCCAGGCGACCACGGGTGTCCCCGGCACAGCCGAGGAGTCCGACCGCTTCGGCAGGACGGTGAGCAGTGCCGACCTCGACCGGGACGGCTATGCCGACCTGCTCGTCGGCGCCCCGGGCGAGGACGTCGGCGATGTCGCGTCACGAGGCTCCGTGACCGTGGTGTGGGGCGGACCGGACGGGCTGAAGGGCGGCGCGACCATCGCCCCGCCGGCCGGGTACGGCGAGGGCAGGACCTACTGCCGGTTCGGCATGTCCATCGCCACGGGCGACATGAACGGCGACGGCGCCCCGGAGGTCGGCGTCGGCTCGGGCTGCACCCCCGCCTCCTACAGCGGCCCCTTCACTCGCACCGGTGAGGCCGCCGCCCGCTATCTGGAGTGGCGGGAGAACGCCCGTGGCGTGGTGATGGGGGACGTGAACGGCGACGGCACGGCTGAGCGCTTTTACCTGGCCGGTCCCACGGACGGTGACATCCGCGGACCGGTGACTCTCGACGCGGGTGCCCCCGACCCCGAGGACCCGTTCGTCAACCAGGGCGTCGAGCTGCCGTACGCCGACGGCCACGCGGGGCAGATCGGCGACATCGACGGCGACGGTTACGGCGACCTCGTCACCGGTATCGCGGGCGACGACTCCCACTTCAACGCCCCCACCCCCGCGGCCCACCGCGGCGGCGAGATCCAGGTCCTCCACGGGAGTGCCCAGGGCATCACCGCCGGGCAGCAGCCGGAGGTCTTCCACCAGGACACGGCGGGTGTCCCCGGCACCGCGGAGTGGGGCGACTGGTTCGGCCAGTCCCTGAGCGTCGGCGACGTCGACGCCGACGGGTACGCCGACGTCCTGGTCGGCTCCCCCGACGAGGCCGTCGGGTCGCTCGCCTCGGCAGGCACCGCTGTCCTGCTGCGCGGCTCCGCCTCCGGCCTGACGACGGCCGAGGCGGCTGGTTACACGCAGAGCACGACGGGTGTCCCCGGGGCCGCGGAGGCCGGCGACAGGTTCGGCGCGGCCGTCCACCTGGCCGACCTGGACAAGGACGGCAAGGCCGAGACGATCGTCGGCGCCCCCGACGAGAACTCCGACGGCTGCTTCTGGATCGCCCGTGGCTCGGCGTCCGGCCCCCTCCTGAACGGCTCGGTCAACCTGTGCGGCAAGGCCGCCGGCATCACCGTCCACGGAATGAAGGGCTCCTTCGGCGCCGCCCTTTCCAGCCCGCACGTGGAGAACTGACGCGGGCACGGCGTGCCTACCGGGGTCCTGGACGCCGTCCTGCAGGCGCCCAGGACCCCGAGGCCGACAAACTCCTCGGACCGGTGCCGGCTCACCGGCCCCGGTCCGGCTGGACTCGGTGCGGCTACACCCGGTCCTGAAATACGCAGCCCCATACGTGAGTGCCCGCCACCGTGCCGTCGGGGCGTATCGCCTGCAGGGTGTAGAAGTGCGTGGTGCCCCGGTCGGCGCTGGTGTCCGTGTATCTGCGGGTGTCCGGTGGCAGCAGGTCCGTGTGCAGGGGCGCGTACGTCTTCGTCGTGGGGTTCCAGCGGGTGATCCGGTAGCCCGCCGCCGTGTCGCACTCGGGTGTCCTGGTGCAGTTCCAGCCGACGGACGGGCCGTCCTCGGTGGGGCCGCCGATCACGGTTCCGTTGGCTGTGGGGCCGAGTTCCCAGTTGCGGGTGACCGGCACGGACGGCCTGACGTCCAGTTCGGTGGCCTCGACGGGGGTGACCTTCGGGTCGGTCGGGTGCAGGGCGTTGCCCCAGCGGTCCCTGGCGACGATCGCGTACACGTACGTCTCGCCGTCCGGCAGGTCGCCGCAGAGGACCGCGAGCGGGTCGCTCGTGCCCTCCCGGCAGTCCGCGGAGCCGAGCCACTTGATCGTGCCGTCGGTCTGCCGGACTCCGGTCCATCCGTCGTAGTGCTCGACATCGTCCTCGGTCGGGGCCGCCCAGCTCAGCAGGATGCCGTCGGCGCGCGGGGTGGCCCGCACGCCGGTGACCGGGCCGGGCGCGACGCGGTCACCGGTGCGGACGACGTGCGGGGCGGACAGCGCCGACTCGTTGCCGGCCGGGTCGACCGCCGCGACGGCGTACGTCACGTACGTGCCCGCGGGCATGTCCACGTCCTCGCAGATGCCGCCGGAGTTGGTCTCGTCGCTGTCCTCGGTGCAGGTCACGCGGGTGCGCGTGGCCGGGTCGAGGGTCTTGCCGGGCGAGCGGTAGACGCGGTACGTCCCGCCGTTGGAGAAGTCCTCGTCGAAGCCGTCGGGCTGCTTCCAGTACACCTCGGTGTGTCCGACGCGGGCGATGGCGGCGAGGGAGAAAGGAGACTTCGGCGGGGTGCGGTCGACGCCGTCGCCGGTGACGGTGGTGTACGGCGACGGGTTGCCGAGCGCGTCGAGCGCGCGGACCCGGTAGTGACGGGCGGTGTTCTCGGGCGCGCTGGTGCGGTACGTCGTCGTGGTCGTCGTGCCCAGCAGTTCGAAGGGGCCGGTGGCCGTGGAGGCGGCCTGTATCTCGTACGTCGCGGCGTCGGGCGCCCCCTGCCAGGCCAGGGTGGCCCACCACGCGTCAGTGGTGACCGTGAGACGGGACGGCGCCGCGGGGCCCGTACGGTCCACGCTCGCGACGGTGACGTCGGAACTGCCGGTCGACTCGCGGCCCGCCTTGTCGACGGCGCGGACCTCGTACAGGAAGGTCTGGCCCGTGGCCGGTGTCGCGTCCACGAAGGACAGGGAGGTGACCGGCGCCGTGCCGCTGACCTTCGCCCACGGGGCGGTGCCCAGCCGCCGGTACACGCGGTAACCGGCGAGGTCCATCTCGTTGTTCGCGTTCCAGCGCAGGATGGCCTTCGTGGTGTCCTGGTTGTAGTTGCCCCTGAAGTCGGCCGGGGCGAGCGGTTTGACCGTGTCGACCGCGGCCGTCGTGCGCGGGGCGTACGTGAACGCGGCCTGGGCGACGCCCGTCCAGGCGACGTAGTCCACGCGGAGGGTGTGCTTGCCTGCCGGAATGGTCAGGTCGACGGTCTTGCGGGCGGTGGTGGAGACGTTCTTCCACAGGTTGATCTTCCGTACGCCGTCGACGTAGACGCGCATGCCGTCCTGTGTGGCGGCGGAGAGCCGGAAGGGGCCGCCGGAGCCGAAGTCCCTTGTGAGGGACCAGCGGACGGAGAAGTTGTCCTTGGGCAGCGTGACGCCGGGCGGGTCGCCGCGTCCGTAGTTCTCCGCGACGGCGGAGTCGCACGCGGTCAGCTTCGGGGTGCCGCTGAAGGCGGAGTTGCCGAAGTACTGCGCCTTCCAGAGGGGAGAGGCGCAGGTGACGGCCGCGGAGGCGGGGGCGGCGGTGAGCAGACCGCCGACGGTGACGAGGGAGGCCGTGGCGGCCACCGCGGTCAGCCGGGTACGAGTGAGCACGGGGAGTAGGGCCCTTTCCGGACCGTAGGAAAGCACAGTGGCGAATGACGCCTGTGTGACCTGTGTGACCTTTGAGGTGGGGGCAAGGTTGCCCACGCCGCCTCCCCTTTTGCGGCTCAGCCCCGACAGGCTTCGCACGTGCCCGGAACTGTGGCTTCCGTCACAGCCAATGTGATCTTGGCCTGGTGAGATCACCGGATGCTCGGTTTCCTCATCCGTCTCCTGCCGTTCTGGGTCCGTGAGCCCCTGCTCATCGTGCTCGGTTCTGTGTTCGGCGTACGGATCATGTATCTCGCCGTCCACGACCACGACTGGGCCGCGGCGGGTATCGGCACGGCGTTTCTCGTGATCGCGGCGGTCAGTGTCCACAGGGTGGTCCGGGCCCTGCGGGCGCGGCGGAATCCGAGCCCCGCCCCCTCCGCGGATGGGGAGGGGGCGGGGGCGGGGGATGCTCAGCCCCCAGCCGTCGCCCGGTCGCTTCCCGGCCCGGCCGCGCCGGAGAAGGAGCCCAACGCGTGGGGGCAGGCCGCTGCCGCCGTGGCCGTGTTCGGGGTGATCGCGGTCGTGCTGTGGGCGGCCCCGCGCTACCTGCCGTCCACCGACAACTCCCCGCAGCCACCCTCCTGTTCGGACGGGTCGTCGCACGAGGAGCTTCCGAAGGTCTACAAGGAGTCGCCCCGGCCGGTGACCGGTCAGGAACTGTGCGAGGCGCTCAACCGGCCGGACCTGGCCGAACTGCTCGGCACGCCGGGAGAGATCGCGACCTCCGTTTCCCGCACCAACAACACCGCTCCCCTGACGGACGAGAAGGTCGCCGCACCGGAGGCGGCGGTCACGTTCGACACGTACACCGTGAACTTCTCCGTCACGTACAACAAGCTGTCGATCGACCAGTACGTGAAGCTGATGAAGTTCGGGGACGAGACGGACGTCCGGACGCTCACGGTCCTCGGTCGGCCCGCGGTCCTCTCCTCGGACCACACCATGCGGTTCGAGATCGACCTCGGAGGCAGCGCATCCGGCGGGCCGGTCGAGGAGGGGCCCCTGGCCAGGTCGGTGACCGTGGCGCTGGACCGCGACGACCGGGGCGGCTACTGCGACATCAGCGTATGGAGCACGTCCGGCACCCTCCCGACCGACAGCGTTCTCCTCGACATCGTGGAGAGGGTCCTCCCGAAGATCCCCGAACGGTCCTGACACTGAGGCGACGCCGACGCCGACGGGGAGGACCACCCGGCGCACCTGCCCCAACTCCACCTTCTGCGGATCCAGTTGTCCGCGTACCTCGTCGGGATTGTCCTTGATCCGTAACGAGGGCGTTCGGACGGCTTCGCTGCTCGTACTGTTCTGGATGTCGCCGGGTGACCGGGGAGTTGGTGGGTAACTTCGGGGGAGCGGGGCCGATATGGCGCGGCACAGTGGTGGACGCGGCTGGTACAGCAAGGTGATCGGCGCGGCGCTCGGGGTGGCCCTGGCCGCCACCGGTGCCTCGATATGGACCGCGCAGGCCGGTGTCGTGGGCGGTTCGTCGAAGCCCGCCGCGTCGGAGACCGCCGTCAAGCCGGTCGCGGAGACCATCGTGCACGCCTCCGACAAGGGCCCGCGCGGAGTCAACATCACCATCGACGACGGCCCCGACCCCGTCTGGACCCCGCAGATGCTCGACGTGCTGCGGGAGAACGGGGTGAAGGCCACCTTCTGCATGGTGGGTACGCAGGCCGAGGCCCACCCCGATCTGGTGAAGAAGGTCGTCGCGGCCGGCCACCGGCTCTGCGACCACTCGGTGTCGCACGACACCACGATGGACAAGCAGTCCCAGGCCTACCAGAAGCAGCAGATCCTCGACGCCGAGCGCATGATCACCAAGGCGTCCGGGGGCGTACGGCCGATGTACTACCGGGCGCCGGGCGGTGCGTTCACCCCGTACAGCCGCAAGCTCGCCGCCTCCCACGGGATGCGTCCGCTGGGCTGGAACGTGGACACCAAGGACTTCGAGGGTCCGAGCGCGGCCACCATGGTCGAAACCGTCGAGCAGGAACTCCCCGACGGGCCGACGATCCTCTTCCACGACGCGGGCGGCGACCGCTCCCAGACCGTCGAGGCCCTGCGCCAGATCCTCCCCCAGCTCAAGGCTGAGGGCCACACCTTCGGGTTCCCTGTGCATTGATCACCCGTGAGCCACTTACCCGTGAGCTGATCACTTGTGTGCTGACCGTTCCCCTTGGCGGGCCGTAGGCCGCCAAGGGGAGTGACCTCAGTGCACGTCCACGTAGTCGCCCGTCGCGTTGGCCGCGGCCGTCGTCGACGTGGCGGTGGAGCTGTAGCGCCAGTAGCCGTCCGTGGACGCCTTCACCGTGGTCTTCAGGTTTCCGGAGCTGTCCGTGGTGACCGTCTTCACGGTCGTGTACGCGGACGTCCCCTTCTTGCGGAACTGCAGTTTCACCTTCTGGGCCGTGTAGGCGTGGTAGCCGCCGCGCGTCTCCCAGTCCACGCGGGTCAGCTTGCCCGTGACGGTCAGCGTCTTGCCCTTGGTCACCGGTTCGGGAGCCGCGTTGGCCGTCAGCTTCGCGTCACGCAGGACGGGGACCGTCCTGGCCGCGTGTGCGTCGACATGGCCTTTGCCGTCCGCCGACTCCGCCCACGCCGCCAGCTTCCACGTACCGGCGAGTGAGTTGCGCCCGAGCGTCAGGCGCGGCTGGATGTAGGCGAACTGCGTCTCGCAGGTGGACGTCGTCGCGTCGGCCTTCGTGCAGGTCGCGGCCCAGGTGCCGTGGAGGACGGCGTCGGGGGTGTCGTACGAGCCCTTGTACAGGTACATGTCCCCGCTCGCGATCCCCGACGGGTCGGTGGCGGTGAACTTCGCCGTGAACTCCTGCAGCGGCTGGTCGGTCAGCTCGACCGCCTTGCCCCCGTTCACCACGACGTTCGAGACGCGGGTCGCGCCCACCGTCTCGTCGCCCTGCGGGGCCGGGCCCGCGAACGCCCGCGTGATGGTCCGGCGCAGGACACCGCCCTGGTCGTCGGCGGCGGTGACGCGCAGCGAGACGAAGGAGGCCGTCGCGGGGACGTCGACCGTCGCCGAGCCGTCCGCCGCGAGCGCCGTGTCCGTCCAGGTCGCGCCGTCGTCCGTGGAGAAGGCGAGCCCGGTGACGCGGGTGTTCGCCTCCGTCGCGTCCGTGTCGCGGGTCGTCGCGCTCGTGTCGACCTGTACGGGTCCGGCGCTCACGCGGCTGAGACCGTCCAGCCCGGCCACCTTCACCTCGGTGTCGATGAGCGGGAGTTCACCGCCGGCCGTGTGGTTCGAGCGGAACGTCCACTCGCTGCGCACGTCCGTCGACAGCCGGGTGTACGGGGCTTTGCGGTGCGCCGTCTGGTCGAGGGTGTACGTCTTCTGCTGCGAGGGCAGCGCGGCGGAGGTCAGCGTGGCATAGGCGTCGAGGCCCTCGGCCCGGGCGTAGGTGACACCGTCGGAGGAGCTGAGCCTGTACGCGTACGTCGCGCGGCCGTCGGTGCCCCGGTGGCCGGCCGTGTCACCGAAGGTGTGCGGCTCGTACAGCCAGATCTTGCCGGAGTTGCGCTGCGAGCCGCCCCATTCGCGGCGGACCGGTTGCGCGGGGGCCCCGCCCACGGTCTCGCCCGCGCCCGCCCCGGCGGGCAGCGTGCGGTCCGGGAGGTCGAGGGTCGTCCCGTCGCCGCCGTAGGAGAACAGGCGGCTGTAGGTGATGCCCGGAGTGGCGTACTCGGTGACCGAACCGGCGACGGGCACCGCGGAGCCGATGTAGACGCCCGTCCACTCACCGAAGGACGGCACGCTCTGCAGGAAGGCGGTCGTCCGCGTGCCCGGGGCGGCCACCTTCGTGACGGTCCTCGCCAGGGAGGACGCGGCGACCGTCTTGACCGGCGAGGCGGGCGCGGTGCCGTTGAAACTGTGCGTGAGGTCGTAGCGGTAGGGGCTCGGCACGCTCGCCGACGCGCCCTTCTTGCCCAGCACCTCGTGCAGACGCAGCGAGACACCGCTCCGCGTGAACGGGGTGACGTACACCTTGTCGGCCCCCGAGCCCGCGAAGCCCGCGAGGTCGCCGCCCGGGACGCTGATCCACACGGCGGACGCCTCACGCGTGGCCGTGGTGTCGTCGGTGCGGATCGCGGTCTCCTTGGCCGCACGCTGGTCGAAGCTGACCGTCTTCGCCGCCGAACCGACCGTGAAACTGCTGGTGAGCAGGTAGCTCGGCTCCTGCCATTCGTTGTGCAGCGCGACCGAGAAGTAGTCGCCCGGCGGCAGCTTCACGGTCGCCGAGGCGCCGGAGCCGTCGCTGGGAACGGCGTACGACGTCCAGGTCTCGCGGTCCCAGACGTAGAACTGCTTGGACCGTACGTCGGCGTTCGTGATGCGCAGCTTGACCGCGTACGACGCCGCGGCCGCCTTCGCCGTCGTGGTGACACCGGTCGAGGTGACACCGGTCGAGCTGGCACGCCGGGCGCCACCGGTTTCCGTCGGCAGCGGAAGCGTCGCGGTCGTACCGTCGGACGCCGGCTTCCCGGTCGGCCGCACGGACACCGTGCCGTTCAGTGACGCCACCGAGTAGCGGGCTCCCCGGGCGTCGCCCCGCGCGTCCGCCGTCACCCTGACGTCGCGTCCGTCGACGAGTTCGACGCGGCCGTCGTCGCCCAGCTCGGCGCTCTGTCCGGTGCTCTGCCCGGCGGCCCGCCCGGTGCGGAGTTCAGCGCCCTTGCCCTCGTCCTCCGCCGTCGAGACCACTCCCACCGTGGCCCGCCCGTTGTCGGACGCGGAAGCCACAGCTGAAGGCGTCGCCGCGAGCGTCGGCGTGGGCGCGGTCAGCGCCGCGGCGGTCAGCGCCGCCCCGCACAGCCCCGCCGCCGTGTGTCTTCGAAACCGCCGCGCGTGAAAAACGGACATCAATTGTCCCCCTGATGTACCCACTTGACCGTCCCCTGGGACCGTCCCCGGCACAGCTGTCACGGGCGACGGTCAGCACACTCTAGATGGTGGTGTGCGGGCGTTCCGTCCGGCGTTCCAGGCAGGTCAAGTTTCCGCAGGTCAGAGCCCGTTTGAGCATTCCAGCGTCCCGTAATTCCCGCAGGAGTGGCGGCTGGGACGGAGGGCGGCACAAGGTGGGGCCATCCACCCGATGTTCAGAGAGAGCAGTCCACTCATGCGTAAGAGCACGCGTTCCTTCTCCCGTACCGCCGCCTCCTCCCTCGCCGTCGCCGCCCTCGCGCTCGTCGGGTTCCAGGCCACCGGGCAGACCGCCTCCGCCGCTTCCACCACCGCGACCGCCAAGGCGTCCTCGATCGCCACCTGCACGACGGCGAACACCAAGGTGACCGTGAGCACGGTGTCCCGGCCGATCAACCACCTGCTGCTGAAGGCCACCAACACGGGCAGCAAGCCCTGCTACGCCTACAGCGCCCCCTTCCTGCGGGCCGGTGCCGACGCCCAGGCCCCGCTGCAGTGGGTCGAGGACAGCACTCCGCAGTCCGTGCTGATGCTGGAGCCCGGCCAGTCCGCGTACGCCGGCATCCTGACGTACTCCCCCGACGGCGAGGGCGGCAGCCTGGCGAAGAACCTCGGTGTGCTGTTCACCGACAGGAACGGCGGCGCGACCGCCACGGAGAAGAGCCTGAAGCTGCCGGGCAGCGGTGTCTTCTTCAACAGCGCCGCCGCCGTCACGTACTGGCAGGACAACGCGGCGGACGCCCTCGTCTGGTAGCCCGGGGCTCCCGCGATCCGCCGCGATCGCCGTGATCGCCGTGATCATGTCACCGGTCGGTGACAGCGCTGTCCTGGAACGACGGCGGCGGGATCCCCTCGCCGCCCAGCCCCCTCATAGTGATCAAGCGAGTACCGCCGAGGCCGATGTGCATCGGTCTCGGCGGTGTCTCAACTCCGACCCACACAAAGGAACTTCATGTCTGGCAACCGTCGCAGGGCCTTCCTCGTCTCCGCCGTCGTCGCGGGCAGCGCCCTGCTGATGACCGCGTGCCAGGACACGGACGGCGGCAAGGACAAGGACACCGGTGCCGCCGGGAGTTCCTCCTCCGCCGGTGCGGCCGACGACGCGGCCACCCCGTCCGGCTCGTCGGGCGCGGGCGGCGACCAGGCCGCGGACAAGTCGAAGGGCTCCGACGCGAGCAAGGGGTCCGGGAACACGGACGGCTCCGGCGTCGACACCGGTGACGGTACGCGGGAGAAGGTCGAACAGGGCTGCGGCGCCAACGACATCACCTGGTCCACCAGGTCCGAGAGCCAGGCCGGCGGATACGTCCTGATCATCGCGAAGGCCAAGTCGGGGATCACCTGCTGGCTGCCCGCCGAGCTGCCGACCGTGGCGTTCGGGTCCGACGGCACCGAGGCGGGGCCCGCCGAGCAGAGCGTCGGCGAGCAGATCAAGCTGACCGGGAACGTCACCGCGTACGCGGGCGTGAACCCGAAGACCACCAACTCGGACGGTGGCAAGGAGCTGGAGAGCATCATCGTCGGCGTCGGCAACGACGACCCGAACCCGGTGAGCCTGCCGGTCGACACCATCACCGTCGACAAGCCGATCGTCACCAACTGGCACACCTCCCCCACGGAGGCCGTTCCCTTCAGCTGACCGGACCGCGCGGACCACGTGCTGAGTCGATGTGCCGTCGCGGCCCGTTCTTCAAGGATGTGCAGGACGTACTCGACCCAGGAGTCTGTGATGAGCACCAAGACGGGACCCCAGCGATACCCCTCCGCGAGCCGGGCCAACTGGTACCAGGACGACTTCGGCGGTGACCCGATGCAGGTCAACGTCGTCGTCCTGCACACCACGGAGGGTTCCACCCTGCCCGGTTACGGCGGCGGCTCCTCCGCGCCGAACCTGACCGCGGTCCCCGACCTCGCGGCCAGGAAGCTGAAGTGGTACCAGCACTTCGACATCGAGACCTCCTCCCGCGCTCTGGTCAATCTGTCCGGCGGCGTCGAGACGAACACCCTGAACGTGTGCCAGGTCGAACTGGTCGGCACCTGCGACCCGAAGACGCACACGAAGTGGAAGGCGGCGGGCCGGGCGCACATCTACTGGCCGGACGCGCCGGACTGGGCGCTGCAGGCGGTCGCCCGCTTCCTTTCGTGGATGCACGAGGAGCACGGCGTACCGCTGTCCGGCCCGAAGGCGTGGCCCGCGTACCCCACGTCGTACGCGAACGGCGGCGGTCAGCGGATGTCGGGTGCGAAGTGGAAGGCCTTCAAGGGCGTCTGCGGGCACATGCACGTGCCGGAGAACGTCCACGGCGACCCCGGCGCGATCGACTTCGCCAGGATCCTCAAGTACGCGAAGGCCGACCTGGACGTGGACGACGACACCCCGGGGACGACCACACCCGCCGTCCCCGCCTTCCCCGGCCGCAAGTACTTCGTGGCCGGGGCGTCGAACGCGTACGTGCTGCAGCTCGGCAAGCAGCTGGTGAAGCGCGGCTTCGGTGACCACTACAAGGTCGGCCCGAGCAGGAACTGGGGCGAGGCGGACCGGCTGAACGTGCGCGACTTCCAGAAGTCGCGCAAGGAACTGCGCGGCGACGCCGACGGCGTCCCCGGCCCCCTGACCTGGCGCCTGCTGTTCTCCTGAACAGCCGCCAGGTGGCCGGGCGTGCCGCCTAGTGGACGGGTGGGACGGGTGTGCCCCCGGGACGGATCAGGCCCGTCTCGTACGCCAGGATCGTCGCCTGCACCCGGTCCCGTAGGCCCAGTTTGGTGAGCAGGGCGTTGACATGCGTCTTCACGGTTCCGGTGGTCACGCCGAGCGCGTCCGCGATCTCCGCGTTGGCCAGGCCCGCGGCGATGTGAAGCAGTACTTCCCGTTCGCGCGGGGTGAGTTGTCCGAGTGCCCCCGTCACGGCGGGCGGCGGGGGCGCGCCCTGCGCGAAGGTGTCGATCAGCCGGCGGGTGACGGCCGGGGCGAGGATCCCCTCGCCGGAGGCGACCACGCGCAGGGCGGACAGGAGCTCCTCGGGCTGGGCGTCCTTGAGGAGGAACCCCGAGGCTCCGGCCCGCAGTGCCTCGTACACGTACGCGTCGAGGTCGAAGGTGGTGAGGACCAGGACGCGGGGTCCGGGCCTGAGCGCGGTGATGAACCGGGTCGCGGTCAGGCCGTCCATGCCGGGCATCCGGATGTCCATCAGGACCAGGTCGGGGGCCTCACGGGTGGCCAGCTCCACGGCGGTCGCGCCGTCCCCGGCCTCCCCGACCACGGTCAGATCGGGTTCGGCGTCGACGATGGCGGCGAACCCGGCGCGGACCACCGCCTGGTCGTCGACGACCATCACACGTGTGGCGACGGGGACACCTCCTGGAACGGGACCGGATCCGGGTCCGGACCGGGTCCGGCCGCCGACGCACCGGGGCCGGCCGCCGACGGCAGCAACACCCGTACCGTACCGGCAGGTTCGAGGGCGATGCAGGCCCCGGCGGCGGTGGCGTGCGCGCGCAGGCGGTCCGCGGCCGGGCCGTGCACCGCCAGGCGTACGCCGGTGACCGTGAGGTGGAGTGCTCCGCGGCGCCGCCGCAGGCGTACCCGGGCGGGCCCCCGGTCACCGGCGCCGAGTGCCGCCTCCACCAGCCGGTACGACGTCAGCGCCACCGGCTCCGGCAGCCCGGCGGCGGCTCCGGGGAGCCCGCGCACGGTCACCTTCCGTCCGGCGGGGCCCATCGGACGGCACAGCGCGTCGAGGGCGAGGGCCAAGTCGAAAGCGGGCGCGGGAGTCTGCTGCCGAGCCGGTCCGGGCAGTCCGCCGTTCATCCCTGGCGGTCCGTCGTTCATCGCCGGCAGTCCGCCGTTCATCTCGTGGAGCAGGTCCCGCATGGCCTTGAGCGTGGCGCGGGCCTCGGTGGCCACCGCGTCCAGCTCTCCCCGGCGGGCGAGTTCGACGAGCGCCGAGGTGCGGTCGAGCACCGCGTCCCGCAGTCGTGCCGCCAGCAGGTGCCGCTCGGCGCCCGCCGCGTGCTGCGCCTCCCACCGGGAGACGCTGAGCGCGAGGTCGTCGCGGGCCACGGCGCGCAGCCGCCGGCCGCGGACGATCAGCCCGGTCCCCCACACCAGGAGGAACAGCAGACACAGCAGTGTCCCCAGCGGCACGACGACCACCATCACCAGGAGCATGGACGGGGTCTGCCCGGCCATCGCGCCGTCGGCGGTGGCCGTCACGGTCAGCGCGGTGGCACCCGCTCCCGCGGCCGTCAGCGGCGCGGGCCAGGTGGACGCGGCGCCACGGCCATAGGCTGCCAGGGCGTACACGGCCAGCGTCTCGGCCAGCAGGCCGCCCGCCAGGAAGGGGGACACCTGTCCCGACAGGTGGGCCGTCGTACGGGCCACCGGCCACAGCCACGACGAGGCCAGCACCGCGGCGAGGACCGCCCAGGGCGCCCGGCGCCGCCACAGCAGCGGCAGCGCGTGCAGGGTGAGCAGCGCGGCCACCACGCCGATGTCCCGGAGGACGGTGGTGCCGTCGTGGTGTTTCCAGTCCTCCGCGTCCGCCAGCAGCACGATCAGGGGGAACACGGCCGCGGAGAAGACGAGCGCGAGGTCCGCCAGCCTCTGCTCACGCGGGAAGTCGCGCCGCCGGGGGCGTACGCCGGGCTGCCGGGGTCCCGTGGTGTCGGGCAGCGTGGCCCGCACGCGCCAGCCCCCGTCGGGCCCGGGGCCCGCGGTCAGCTCCCCGCCGAGGGCCACCGCGCGCTCGCGCATGCCCGTGACCCCCCTGCCCGATCCCAGGCCCCCGAAGTCGGCCGTGCCGCGCGCGGCGGTGTTGTCCACGGTCAGCTCCAGCGTGCCGTCCGCCACACCGCCCGCTGCCCCGTCCGCTGTCCCGTCCACCCGCCGTACGGCGACCCGTACGGCCGAACCGGGCGCGTGGCGCAGGGCGTTGGTGAGGGCCTCGCGCACGATGCCGTGCACCGCCTCGGCGGCGGGTCCGGCAAGGTCGCCGGGCAGGTCGATCGCGATGGGGCGGCCCAGGCGGCCGAATCCGGAGACGAGGTCCTGGATGCGGCCGGTCATCGGGTGGGCGTCGGCGGGGTCCGCGTCCCGCATCACCGCGACCAGCCGCTGGATCGCCGCCAGGGTCTCGCGCCCGGTCCGTTCGGCGAACTCCAGCGCCTCGGCGACGAGTTCGGGTCTGCGGTCGCCGAGTCTGCGGGCCACGTCCACGGTGACCACGACCGAGGTCAGGTGGTGCGCGCTGACGTCGTGCAACTCCCGGGCGAGTCTGCCGCGTTCGGTCTCCCCGGCCCGTTGCCTGCTCTCCTCCGCGCCGGCCAGCAGGCGGGCCGCCGACTGCCGCCCGGCCACCCGCTGCCGCCGTGCCAGCCCGAGGCCCACGCAGACGACGTACGTGGCTGCCTGCACCGTCAGCTGGGTGGCGAGCGCGGGGTGGAATCCGACGCGTACGACGGCCGGCAGCCAGGACGAGCCGACGGCCGCGGCCAGGGCTCCCGCGGTGACCGCGGTGGGACGGCGGACCGCGACGGAGTAGAGGGCGACCGGCAGACCGAGGTCGGTGTACGCGTCGTACTCCATGGCCTGGCCCAGGACCGACGTCGCGAGGACCCACACCAGGGCCCGTACGGGCGCGCGTCGGCGCATGCTCAGCGCGACCGTCTCCACCGCGACCGCGACGAGCACGCCGACGGCACCGGCCGGGCCCGGTGCGGGGGCGTCCAGCAGACCGGCCTCGTCCCCGATGCACAGCAGCATCACCTGGACGGCGGCGAGCAGCCCCGGAAGCGCCCAGTTCCGTGTGGTCTCCATGTCAGGTCGTCTCCATGTCGGGCACGAGCGTAGGCCCAGCCGGTTTCTCCACCCTTCGGTAGAGGCCCCGGTCGTCCGCCACGCCGACGACTCCCCGCCCGGCCGACGGAATGCTTACGGGCATGGACATCACCGTGCTCACCGTCGTACTCGGCGCCGTCGTGGTCGTCGCGGCCGCGTTCCTCATCGCCTCCAACGAACCCCCGCTGTGGCTCTACGCGGTCGGCTGCGCGGGCTCCTGGCCGCTGAGCCACGTGCTGCTCGACGGGCCCGGTCGCACCGCCGGCCTCGGGGACGGTTCCGTCGGCGCGTGGGCCGTGCGGCTCGCCGTCACCACCACCGTCACGGCCCTGCTGAGCTTCTTCGTCGACAAGGACCGCCGGACCGCGGACACCGTCTGACGCCCGGTCCCCGGTGCTCAGGCCGGTTCGGGCTGGGGGTCCAGTTGTGGTGTCGGCGTGGGCTTCGGCTCCCATGCCGTCGTGGTGCGTACGTAGCGGTAGATCACCGAGGCCATCGATAGGAGGACGAGCGGTCCGAAGATCCACGGGTGGCGGGCCATCTCGGCGGGCAGGAAGCGGTAGGCCACCAGGAGCCCGGCGAAGACGGTCGCGCCGTGGGCGGCCAGCCGGATCCCCGAGCGGTCCCAGCCGCGGTCGTACGCGCGCAGGGCCGACTCGATCGTGAGGACGAACACCACACCGGCGACGAGGTCCGCCCCGTAGTGGTAGCCGAATCCGAGTGTCGCGGCCAGTGTCGCGATCAGCCAGAACGCGCCCGCGAACCGTATGAGCCGCGGGCCCTTGCGGGAGTGGATGAAGATCGTGACGGCCCACGCCGTGTGCAGGCTGGGCATGCAGTTGCGCGGGGTGATCCCGTCGAAGCCCATGGGCTGGGGGGCACTGATCGGCGGCGGCGTACGCGGCCACAGATCGCCCACCGACCACGGGAGGCTGGACGGGGCGCTGTCCGCCCAGACACTGACCGACGCCCAGTGCACGGCGCCGTCGCCGAAGGCGAAGACCGGTCCGACGACCGGGAAGATCATGTAGACGGCCGGTCCGAGGAGCCCGATCAGCAGGAACGTGCGCACCAGGTGGTGGACCGGGAAGCGGCGCTCGGTCGCCACATTGCGCAGTTGGTACAGGGCGACGACGACCGCGGCCACCGCGAGCTGACCGTAGACGAAGTCGAGGAGACCGAAGCCGAACGGGCCGGTCGCGGTGACGAGCCTGCCCACCGGCCAGGAGAGGTTGCCCAGCGCGTGGTCGGCGGCCGCCATGTACTGGTCGAGCACCATCGGGCGGGTCTTGGAGGTGATGAGCAGCCAGGTGTCCCCGGTCTTGCGGCCCACCACCAGCAGCAGACCGAGCCCGACGCCCTTCAGCAGCAGTACGCGATCCGGTCCGGTGCGGCGGGTGAGGGCCATGACCGCGCAGCCGAGGATCACCCACAGGGCGCCGTTCCCGAACGGGTGGCCGTCGGTGATCTCGATGCCGGCCGCCCACCGGACCAGCCAGAAGACGGCGTCGACACCGACCGCGGCACCGATCGCGACGAACCGCTGCCGCCAGGGGAGCACCACCAGCGTCAGCGCCATGCTCGCGTAGAGCAGCCCGCCCGACTTGGGTGCGAAGACCACTTCTCGCACCTGGTTGGTGATCGGCCCCGGCAGGCCGTAGTGACGTGCGGCGATCTCCAGCGCGATCATGAAGCCGAGGGCCGCCACGCCCACCACGGCCCAGAGTCTCACCCGTCGCCGGCGCCACATGGGGGGCGCGACGCCGGGTTCTATTCGGGCGGAGACCTGCGATTTTATAGGTTTCAAGTTTTTCAGTCGATTGAGTAGGTGGTGATCCGGTAGGTGTCGCTCAGGCCCGAGCCGGGCCTCTCAGCAGGGGAAGACGGGGGGATCGGCGTTCGGGTTCCGGCCTCACCCCTGGCCCCTGTGCCGCAGCCGCGCCATCAGCAGGGCCCCGCCGAGCGTGGCACCCACGGCTCCCACGGCTCCCGCCGCTCCCACCGCCAGGAATCCGCCGTTCGACCGCCAGGACAGCACCGACCAGCGCGACTGCGCGGAGAACAGCGATCCCGTACTGAGCCATGAGCCGGTCGAGATCAGCGACAGGGACGAGCCGATCGAGCCGACCGACAGGGCGCTGCCGATCGAACCGACGGACAGGGCCGAACCGACGGACCCCACGGACAGCACCGAGCCCACCGAGCCGATCGACAGCACGGAGTCCTGGGACCACAGCGACAGCACCGATCCGGCGGAACCGGCATCGGCGGAGCCGCGACCGACCGATCGTACGGACAGCTTTTTCATAGGGACATCTTGCCTGCCCGGTGCCCCTGCCCGGGAGATCCCGTACACGCTTACGTGCACGGCACATCCTTGCGAATTAACTTAGGTAAGGCTTACCATACTGACTCGCACCACTCGGGGTCCGACCACCGACCGCCGCACCGGTCCCCCCTCGGCGAGCGCTCCACCGACGCAGCCTGGCCGCCCTCCCCCAGTGCCCCAAGGGCCTGGGAGGTCCCCCAGCCGGAACCCGCTCAGAGGACCCGCACGTGAATCGCTCCACCGGCTCCGCCGCCCTGCCCTCCGCCGCCCTGCCCTCCGCCGCGTCTCCCTCCGCCGCCTTCGGCCTGTACGACCCCGCCCGCGAGCACAGCGCCTGTGGCGTCGGCTTCATCACCCGGCTCGACGGGACACCGGGCCACGACGTCGTCCGCAGGGGCGACGAGGCGCTGCGCGCCATCCCGCACCGGGGCGGCACGTCCGCCGAGGGGGTCGGCGACGGGGCGGGCGTGAGCGTCGACCTGTCGGTGGAGTTCTTCGGGGCGCTCACCGGGGAGCGGCTGCGCCCCGGGCACTTCGGGGTCGCCAACTGCTTCGTACCGACCGACGGCGTACGGCGTCACGCGTCGGTGGACCTGGTCGGCCGTACCCTCGCCGCGCAGGGCTTCGACGTCCTGCTCGTCCGGGACGTGCCCGTGGACCACGGCGTCGCCCGGCCCGCCGCCGAGCAGTACCAGCTCCCCATCGTGCAGTGGGTGTTCCGGGCCCCGGACGCCTGGGAGCGCCATGCCGTCGACTCGGCCGCCCATCGCGCGCTGCTCGCCGTCGAGGCCGTCGCCTACGCCGACGACGCGTACGCCGGGCTGTATCCGCTGTCGCTGAGCGCGCGCACCCAGGTGCTCAAGGGACGGCTCAACTCCGGGGAGATCGTCGGGTACTTCCGTGACCTGTGCGACCCGCGGCACTCCGTGCGCTCGCTGTACTTCCACACCCGGTTCTCCACCAACACCGAGCCGCATCCGACGATGGCGCAGCCGTTCCGGCTCATGGCGCACAACGGCGAGCTGAACACCGACCGCAAGAACCGGCTGAGCGACGAGGCGCTCGCGCGGGCCCGCACCCGGAGAATCGTGCGGCCGCCCGGCCAGTCCGACTCCAGCCGGCTCGACCAGACCCTGCAGAGCCGGGTGTCCGACGACGGGCTGGACATCGTCGAGGCCGTCGTGTCGCTGATGCCGCCCGCCTGGGAGAACGACCGCACCCTGCCGGTCGCCGTCCGCGACATGCTGGAGTACTTCTCGCTGTACGAGGAGAAGAACGACGGGCCCGCCGCCGTCATCTTCAGCGACGGGGACGTCATCGGGGCCCGGCTGGACCGGCTCGGGCTGCGTCCGCTGCGTACCGTCGAGACCGCCGAGTACCTGATGGTGTCGTCGGAGGCCGGGCAGGTCGCGTTCCCCGACGAGGAGGTCGTGCACCGGGGGCGTATCGAGGCCGGCGGCATGCTCGTCGTCGACCACCGGACCGGGCGGCGGATGCGGACGCGCGAGGTGCTCGGTGCGCTCGCCGCGCGCCGCCCCTACAGCGAACTGCTCGACGCGGCCCGGGTGAACCTCGACGACATCCCCGCGCCCGACTACTACCGGGGCACGACGACGCTCGGGTACGAGGGCGACCTGACGCAGGCCGGACGGTACGTGGCGTACGGGCTGAACCAGGAGAGCTTCCGGTTCATGCTCGACCCGATGCTCGCCGACGGCTCGGAGCGGATCTCTGCGATGGGGTACGGCAACGCCATCAACGCGCTCAGCGACACCGAGGGCGGTATGGCGAAGTACTTCTCGCAGCGCTTCGCCCAGGTGACGAACCCGCCGCTGGACAGCATCCGCGAGGCCGACGGCATGAGCATGCGGGTCGCCCTCGGCCCCAAGCCGGACGGCACCGGCGACATCGCGGACGCCGGCGCGGCCGGAGAGCGGCAGCTCGTCGTGAACTCGCCCGTGCTCGGGCACCTCGACATGGTGCGGCTGCGCGACCAGCGGATCGTGCCGCTGGAACGGTTCGCCATGCTCTACGAGCCGGTCGCCGGGGACACCACCGCGAACGCCGACGCCCTGCGGGACGCGCTGACGCGCCTGTGCGACGACGTGGAGCGGTTCGCCGCCGAGCGGGGCGGCATCGCGCTCCTCAGCGACCGGGCGATCTCGTCGACGCGGGCGCCGCTGCCCGTCGTCCTCGCCGTCGCGGCCGTCAACCAGCGCCTGATCGAGGCCGGTCTGCGGCTGCGCGCCTCCCTCGTCGTGGAGAGCGGTCAGCTGCCGTCCTCCCACCATGTGGCGACCGCGCTCGGGTTCGGTGCTTCGGCCGTCTACAGCCTCAGCGCGCGGCTGCGCGCCGAGGAGCGGCACCCGAGCGCGCCCGCGCCGGCGGGGGAGATCACCGGGACCGACCGGGCGCTGGCGAGGTTCCGCAAGGCGGCCGAGAAGGCGCTCGCCAAGACCATGGGACGCGTCGGACTGTGCACCGCCGAGAGCTACATCGGCGGCGCGTTCTTCGAACCGAACTACCTCGACACCCGCGACGACGTGTTCGCGCGGGCCTTCCCGCACATGGACGCCCCGGTCGGCGGGGTCGGCTTCGCGCGGATCGCGCAGGCCGCGACGGACTGGCACGAACGCGCCCGCACGGTCGACGGCAATCAGCAGATCCCGCTGCTCGGCCTGTTCAAGGAGCGCTCCGACGGCGCCGGGCACTCGTTCGGGGTCACGGCCGTGCGCGGGTTCGGCGACATGGTCGAGGAGCGGCCGGAGTTCGGGCGGCCCGGTGACTCGGACGCGCTGCGCCTGCTCACCCTCGGGCAGCTCGACGACGCGTTCGGCATCACGGAGGCCGCGTACCGGAACACGGGGTACGACGCGCTCAGCGACGCGGAGATCGACGCGTTCCGGATCACGCCGGGCTACCGCGCGTTCCTGCGCACGACCCACGAGGAACGCTCACGGCGCCCCTCCGCCCTGCGCGACGTACTCGCCCTTCCCGCGGACGTCACGGGCCTGCGCACCCCTCAGGACTTCGCCCGCGAACTGGGCCGGTTCTCCACGACCGGCAACGCGAGTGTCATGGTGCGCGGGATGGTGGTGCGGGTCCAGGACCGCACGGAGGCGCCGGGGGGCCCGGCGGACCCGCCCGTCGCGGGTCGGGCCACCGGCGCCGACGGGGGCACCGGCAGCGAGAGCGGCAGCGGTGACGGTCGCGGCAGCATGGTCGTGCGGCTGTGCCTCGCCCCCGGGAGCCACGCCGGCGGCCCCGACGACCCCGCCCGGCGCCACGCCGCCCTCGCCGAAGGGCTCGCCCTCGTCCGTCCCGGGGAGGTCGAGACGCTGGAGGCCGCTGCGGACGGTGTCCGCGTCCGGGTCACCGGCGCCGCCGCCGCGTTGCTCACGCTGCTGCGGGGCGCGCCCGACAGCGTGTCCCTCGACGACGTGCGGCCCGCGCACGAGATCACCCGCGTGCTCGCCTCCGGGGCGATGAGCCACGGGGCGCTCGTGGCGACCGCGCACGAGGCCGTCGCGCACGGCACGAACATGGTCGGCGCCCTGTCGAACAGCGGCGAGGGCGGCGAGCACCACTCCCGCTACGGGACCATCCGCGGCTCCCGGATCAAGCAGTTCGCGTCCGGCCGGTTCGGCATCTGGGCGGGCTATCTCGCCGATCCGATGCTGCGGGAGCTGGAGATCAAGATCGGGCAGGGCGCCAAGCCCGGCGAGGGCGGCCAGTTGCCCGCGCCGAAGGTGACGGTCGACATCGCGGCAGCCCGTGGCGGCACCCCGGGCATCGAACTGATCTCACCGCCCCCGCACCACGACACGTACTCGATCGAGGACCTCGCGCAGCTCATCCACGACTGCAAGGCCGCCCGGGTACGGGTCGTCGTGAAGCTCGTGTCCTCCGAGGGCATCGGCACCATCGCGGTCGGCGTCGCCAAGGCGGGCGCGGACGTCATCAACGTGGCGGGGAACACCGGCGGTACGGGCGCCGCGGCCGTCACCAGCCTCAAGTACGCGGGGCGTTCGGCGGAGATCGGCGTCGCCGAGGTCCATCAGGCGCTCGTCGCCAACGGCCTGCGGCAGAAGGTCGTCCTGCGCTGCTCCGGCGCGCACCAGACCGGCTCCGACGTCGTGACCTCCGCGCTGCTCGGCGGCGACAGCTTCGAGTTCGGTACGACCGCGCTCATGATGCTCGGCTGTGTCATGGCGAAGAACTGCAACGTGAAGTGCCCGGCCGGGCTCACCACCAACGCCGAGGCCTTCGAGGGCGACCCGCGCGCACTCGCCCAGTACCTCCTCAACATCGCGCACGACGTCCGGCAGATCCTCGCCCGCCTGGGCCTGCGGTCCCTGCGCGAGGCGCGCGGGCGCACCGACCTGCTGCAGCTCCTCGACCACCCCGCGAGCGTCGGGCGGCTCGACGTCCGCCGGCTGCTCGCGCGTGTGCCGGAGAAGGCCGTCGCGGACCCCGAGTACCTGGAGAAGGACTTCACCACCGACGACGCGCTCATCGAGCGGGTCCGGGCCGCGCTCCTCGACCGGCGCGAGCCGTCCCTGCTCGTCGAGGGCGTCCACCTGCGCAACAGCGACAAGTCCGTCGGCGGTCAGCTCTCCGTCGACATCGAGCGGCTCCTCAACCACGAGAACCACGCGAACCACGAGTTCGAGGGTGCCGTACCCGCCGTCACCGTCGACGACCGCGGCCGGCGCCGCCTCGTCGACGGCGCCGTCCGCATCCGTACCACCGGGTCGGCCGGCCAGTCGTACGGCGTGTTCTGCAACGACGGCATCGCCCTCGAACACACCGGCACCGCCAACGACGGTGTCGGCAAGAGCCAGAGCGGCGGCCGGATCGTCGTCCGCGCCCCGGGCGGCGGCAGTACCGAGCGCGGCGGCAACGTGCTCGTCGGGAACTTCGCACTGTTCGGCGCGACGGGCGGCCGGACGTTCGTGCAGGGCGAGGCGGGCGACCGGTTCGCCGTACGCAACTCCGGGGCGACCGCGGTCGTCGAGGGCGTCGGCGACTTCGGCTGCGAGTACATGACCGGCGGGACCGTCCTGAACCTCGGCGGCTTCGGCAAGGGCCTCGGCAACGGTATGAGCGGCGGGTTCCTCTACCAGTACGACCCCTCGGGCGAGGTCCGTGACCGGGTGAGCGCCGACTCGCTGCTGGTGTTCCCGGTGACCGACACCGGTCACGGCGCCTTCCACGAGGAGGCCGTGCGGCTGCTCCTGGAATGGCATGCCGAGGCCACCGGCTCCCCGCTCGCGGCCCGGCTGCTGGCGGACTGGGAGAGCGAGCGGCGGCACGTGTACTGCGGGATGCCCCGGGCGCTGCTGCTGTACCAGGACGCCGGTGAGATCCTCGCCGCGGCGAGCCGGGGGCAGCTCCTCGACGAGCTGGCGACCTCGATCGCGACGGACAAGCTGCGCGCGTTCAAGGTGGACTACCGCGACCGCAGGACCGTGCTCGGCGGCCGTGCCCCGGCCTTCGGCGACCAGGGAAGCGACGACATGTTCTCGCTGCTGTCCTCGTACACCGTGCTCGGTGTCGCGCAGGATCTCGCGCTCCGGCGGGTGCCCGGGGCGAGCGGCCCGGACGACCCGCGGATCGCCGAGGCGGTCCGCAACCTCGTGCTCACCGAGGACTTCTTCGTCAAGCAGCGGGTCGTGAAGTATCTGCGCGGCACGCTGGAGCGGTTCGCCGACGACGAGCTGGCCACGCTCATCGCGGTCAAGCGCCTCGACGACTACAAGCGCGCCCTGCGGCAGCGCAACAACCTCAGTGTGGACGCGCCCGGCACCTACGGCTGGATCATGCACCAGAACGCCAGGAACGCGGGCCGCGTACGGGCCGCCCGCTTCGACGAACTGCTCGCGACCGCGGCGCTCGACGACCTGGCGAGCCGCCACGTCCCGCAGGCCCCGACCGAGACGACCGAGACGGTGACCGCGTGACACTCATGCCCCCGACCGGGACCCTGATCCCGGCCGACGCGCCGTTCTCCGCCGGGCAGGAGGCCTGGCTCGCCGGGTTCGTCGCCGGTGTCGCCGCGGCCGGACGCCGGGCCCCGACGGCGGCCGACGCGCCCACGGCGACGGTCGACGTCCTGTTCGGCACCCAGACCGGGAACGCCGAGTTCCTCGCCGGTGAGGTCGTCGCCGGGGCCCGCGCGCAGGGCCTCGGCGCAACCGCGACCGCGCTCGACGCCGTCACGCCCGAACGGCTCGCCGCGATGTCCCACGTCCTCGTCCTCGCCTCGACGTACGGCGAGGGCGAGATGCCCGACAGCGCCGGGCTGTTCTGGGAGGCGCTCCAGGCCGACACCGCGCCGCGCCTGGACGGGCTGCGCTATGCGGTCCTCGGGCTCGGCGACCGGGGGTACGACGACTTCTGCCAGGCCGCGAAGCTCATCGACACCCGTCTGGAACAGCTGGGGGCCACCCGGCTGTACGACCGCGTGGACTGCGACGTCGACTTCGAGGAGCCCGCGGCGGCCTGGACGGCCGCCGTCCTCGACCGGCTGACCGCCGAGACCGGCGGTACGACGGCGACCGCCACGCCCTCCCCCGCGCCCGCCCCGGCGCCCCGCACCCGCTCCCCCTGGAACAAGCGCACCCCCTACCCCTCCCGCCTCCTGGTGAACAGGCTGCTGTCCTCGCCGGACAGCGCGAAGGAGATCCGCCACTACGAGTTCGACCTCGGCGACAGCGGCATCACGTACGAGGCGGGCGACGCGCTGGCCGTCGTACCGCTGAACGACGACACCCTGGTCGGCACCCTGCTGGAACACCTGGGCGCGGGCGGTGACGAAGAGGCCGCTCAACTCCTGCGCGCCGAGCGCGAGATCCGCACCCCGTCCAAGGAACTGATCGCCGACCTCGTGGAGCGGGCGCCGTCGAGCGAGCTGGCCGCGGTCGTCGCGCACGGCGACCGGTCCGACCTGGAGTCCTGGCTGTGGGGCCGGGACGTGCTCGACCTGCTCCGGGACGCCGGACCGGCCGCCCCGGATCTGGCCGAACTGCTGCCGCTCCTGCGGCCGTTGCAGGCCCGCCAGTACTCGATCTCGTCGAGCCCGCTCGCCCACCCGGACCGTGTCCACCTCACCGTCGCGTCAGTCCGCTACGGCACCGGGCAGCGGACGTACGCGGGAGTCACCTCGTCGTATCTCGCGGACCGGGTCGGCGAGGAGGCATGCGTGGGCGTCTACCTCCAGCCCAACGCCTCCTTCGGCGTGCCGGCCGACGACGACACCCCGATGATCATGATCGGGCCCGGCACGGGCATCGCGCCCTTCCGCGGCTTCCTGCACGAGCGGGCCGCACGGGGCGCCTCGGGACGCAACTGGCTGTTCTTCGGCGACCGCCACCGCGCCACCGACTTCGTGTACGAGGACGAGCTGGCCGGGCTGCGCGAGAGCGGCGTGCTCACCCGGCTCGACCTCGCGTTCTCGCGCGACCAGGCCGAGAAGGTGTACGTCCAGACGCGGATGCGGGAGCAGGCGCGGGAGCTGTACGCCTGGCTGGAGGACGGCGCGCACGTCTACGTCTGCGGGGACGCCTCCCGGATGGCGAAGGACGTCGAGGCGGCCCTGCTGGGCGTCATCGCCGGACAGCGCGGACGCGGGGACGCCGACGCCGCCGAGTACCTGGCGGACCTGCGCCGGGCCAAGCGCTACGTACGGGACGTGTACTGAACATGACGGACCACCACAAGCCGTACCGGACCTGCGCGTTCGAGGGGTGCTGCGGCAGACGGAACGGCAGTGTGCGGCTGATCGACGCGCGGATGCCGGAACTCGCCCGCTGCCTGACGCTCTTCCAGTACGTCCAGGCGATCACCGGAGGACCGGTCGCCCGCATCGAACAGGCGGGCAGCTACGCCGTCCCGAGCCTGCTCGGCGAGGCGTTCGCCGTCCGGCCGGGCTCGATCGCCCTGCGTATCGACGGCGGCTCGGTCGCCTCGGCGGTGGTCGCGCGGGACGAGGACACCGGCACGGTCGCCCTGAGCCTGTTCGACGCGGACGGCCGGACCGCGCACCAGGGGCGGCTGCTCTCGGAGGGGGACCGCCTGCTGGCCGGACTCGCCGGCACGGTCACCCCGGGGCTCCGGGCGGCCGGACCGTCCACCGCATCCGCCGCGCCTGCCGTGCCCGCCGTACCGGAGTGGGAGAGCGGCGACCAACTCGCGCAGCTGGACGCGGTGCTGGCGGACGGCGGGGTGGCCCGGCGCGCGGCCTTCCACCGCTACCGCGGCGAGCACCGGGCGATCGAGGCCGACGTCGTGCCCGCGGTGCTCGACCACGTCTGCTCCGTCGGACTGCCGGTCGGGATCGCGGTGTTCGGCCCGGGAGCCATGCAGGCGTGCGGCGGCCGGGTGCACGTCACCGACCGGACCGTCGGCGGGCGGGTGTTCGCCGCGATCGCGGACAGCTCGGTGGAGATCGACCTCGCGGGCGTGCGGGCCTGCCGTCTGGTCCGCTCGACGGCCGCGCACGGCCCGACCTCGGCGCTCGAACTCGACGACGGGGACGGGCGCTGTGTCGCGGTCGTCACGCAGTTCGGGATGGTCGGCGAGGACGTGCACACGGCGTGGGAACACCTGGCGGCGTCCCTGCCCGACGCCTGACCGGCCGGTCGATCGGCCCGGCCAGGCGTCGGACTCACGCACCTAGTTGGTGAAGGTGATGTACTTCCAGGCGCCGTGGGTCGTGGAGTTGACCGTGTCGCCGGACGAGCTGTTGACGTACGACGAGCGGACGCGGGCCCGGATACCGGACTCGCCCGGCGCCCCCAGGGTCACGACGGACTTGCCGTTGCTGCCGAGGGCGAAGTACTCGGAGCCCGTCGTGTACCAGGAGCCCTGGTGGTACACCTGCACCTGGAGACGCTGCTTGCGGCCCGAGTAGTAGTTCATCGTGGTGGTGAACTTCGGGTCGGTGTTCTTGCGGAACCACTGGTACGTCGTGGAGCCGATCTTCGCCGTCCTGTAGTGCTTGGAGACGGTGGTGGAGACCTTCGCCTTGGCGTACGCCGTCGACTTCACGGTCTTGCCGGCGTAGCGGGCGTCACCGGCGAAGACCGCGGAGACCGTGGTGTCGCGGGTCATGTCGACGGTCGCCGACAGGTTGCCGCTGGAGTTGACCTTGGCCGTCTTCAGCAGCTTCTTCGGCTTGTCGGAGCCGAAGGGGTCCGCGTAGATCGCGACCGTACGGTTCTTGTACGTCGTCCCGAGGTGCGCGGTGAAGGAGACGTCCTTGCCGTACGAGTACAGCTTGCCGTTGTTGCTGAGCGTCAGCGTGGTCGCCTTGCGGGAGACCTCCACCGCGTCCGAGCCGGAGACGGCGCCGTGCGTGGCGTCGCCCGCGTAGGACACCTTGTAGGTGACCTTGCCGCCGGCGGGCGGGGTGTCCGTGAAGGAGAAGCTGCCGTCCGCCTTCGTCTTGACGGTGGCCAGCGCCTTGCCGTTCGGGGACTCGACGTCCGTACGGGTCACGCTCAGGGAGGTGCCCGCGGGGAGCGCCGACTTCGAGGTCAGCTTGCCGGTGACGGTGAGCTTCTTGGCGCGGTCCGACTTGGCGGGGGCCGACACCTTGAGGGTGGGCAGCTCCTTGGTCGGGTCGGACAGGGCGCGCAGCGTGTACGTGCCGTAGGTGTTCACGGAGACCGCGAAGACCTGGCTCGCGTCCGGCGCCCAGGCGAGCGCCCCCTCCACGAGGGTGTCGGCGCCGCTGCTGTTGCCGGTGTTGGGGAAGTCGTACTCCCGCACCGGTGTCTGGTCGCCGGGCCGGTGGATGTGGACGTCCGGGTCGTACCAGGAGCTGCTGCCGCCCGCCACGCTGCCGTCGGGCGCGACGCGCACCGCGTTCGGGTAGGCGTCGATGGGGTAACCCGTCTGCTCGGACAGGTCGGTGGCCGCGTAGGCACCGATGCCGTAGCCGTACTCCGGGTCGCCCCACGAGGTGAGGACCTGGCCGCCGTCGGGCGTCAGGTCGATCTGCCGTACGGCGGTGTCCATGCGGCCCTTGACCCGCAGCGCGGCCCCGTCGGCGGACACGTCGTACACGGCGAGGTCGCCGCCGTTGCCGACCGCCAGGACGCCGGGTACGGCCGGGTCGGCGGCCAGGTACATGCCGAAGCCGCCGGAGAAGCCGACGTCCCCGCGCTGGGCGAGGTGCACGACGGGCTCGGCGCCCGAGACGTCGAGCGAGCCGATGTCGGTGCCGTGGGCGAACCAGATCCGGCCGTCCACCACCTCCAGGTCACTGGGGGCCGCGCCCACCGGATAGCTGGCGGTCTGGGTGTACGTGCCGGTCTCCACCGAGACGATGCGGTTGCCGTTCTCGACGGCCGCGTACACCTGGCCGGAGTCGGCGGACAGCGCGAGGCCGCTCACGCCGGAGAGCCCGGTCAGGGTGGCCCGTACGGCACCCGTGTAGTCGGTGACGACGATCTTGCCGCCGGTGGGGTCGGAGACGTACACGCGCCGGTGGGCGCCGTCCACGACGATGTCCCCCACGGACGCCACCGGCAGAACCTTCGCGGAGTCGGCCGATGCCGGACCCGCTGTGCCCGCGGCCAGAGCCGCGGAACTGAGGACGACCGCGAGTGTCGTCGCGATCGACATGCTGCGCCTGCGCACAGTGATGTGACCCCCCACAAAGAAGCCCGGTACTCGCCGGGCGTGCTTGAAGCGGCCGCGGGTTCCCCTCGCACCGTCGACGGTGCGTACCTGCGGCCGAAGACGCAGCGTATGGCATGACAGTGACAAAGGTGACCGGGTCAATGCCCGGCGCCCGCCCGAGCCGGGGTGTTGGGGACGCTCACTCAGCCGTGCAGGGTCCGGTACGCCTCCGCCGCCCCCGGATGCAGGGCGATTCCGCCGGTGCCGATCAGGCTGCCGACGTCGAGGAACTGGGTGCCGACGGCGTTGTCCGGTACGAGGGCGCTCGCCCGCAGGACCAGCAGACGGGTCAGTGCCTCGGCGACGGCGTGCGGCAGATCGGGGCGGCACACCAGGAGGTTGGACACGCCGATGGTCGCCACTCCGCCCGCCGACCGGTACGCGCCCTGCGGCAGGGACACCTCCTCAAGACCGGAACCGGCCCGGCCCTCGCGCCCGCCCAGCCGGGGCAGCAGCCCGGCCAGCGGCAGGAACCGCAGACCGGGCCGTTCGTCGAGGTCGGACAGTGTGGGCAGCGGCACCCCGCCCGCGACGATCAGGGCGTCGACCGAGCCCGCCCGCATCGCCTCGGCCGCGTCGGCCAGCGGGAGATGGAGCACGGGCACGTCGGTGCCCGGGGTGAGGCCCGCCGCGTGCAGGATGCGGGCGCCGAGCACGGCCGCGCCCGACCCGGTCGCGCCGAGCGAGACGGGGTGCCCGGCCAGGTCGGCCACCTCGCGCACGGGGGAGTCGGCGCGTACGACGAACTGCAGGTAGGTCTCGTACACCCGGCCGATCGCGCGCAGGGGTACCGGTCGCGGGAGGAGGTCGGTGCCCTGGGCGGCCAGCGCGGTGTCGGTGAGGACGAGTCCGAGATCGGCGCGGCGGTCCCGGAGCAGCTCGATGTTGGTGAGGCTGCCCGCGGTGGTGCGGACGCGGCAGTTCAGCCGGGGGTACGCCGACTCCAGTTCCGCGGTGAGGAGGCGGCCGAACGCCTCGTAGAACGCGGTGGGTTCACCGGTCGCGATGCGCAGCACGCCGCTCGGCCCGGGGCGCAGCCCGGACGCGTCGGCGGTGAGCGCGCCCCCGAGAACGGCGACGGCGGCGGTGCCGAGGGCGGCGTGCAGGAGGGTGCGGCGGTCGAGGGGGCGGGATTCCGGACGGGGGCGGGTCATCGGGCATCACCGCTGCCGCCCGCGTCGCTCGTGCCGCCCGCTCCGCCCGGCGCCGCGCGCGGCACCAGCGCCCTCGCCCGCAGCCCGTGCGGACGCGCCGCCGTCAGTTCCAGTCGGCCGCCCCGGCCCGCCAGCAGTTGTTCGGCGATGGCCAGACCCAGGCCCGTACCCGCCGTGCGGTTCTCGCGCTGGTGGCCCGAGCGCCAGAAGCGGGTGGTGGCCAGGGCGAGTTCGTCCGCGCCGAGACCGGGACCGTCGTCCGTCACCGTGAGAACCGCAAAGCCAACCCCGGACCCGGGCCCGGATTCGGTGGTGCAGTGGAGGGAGATCTCGGCGCCCGCACCCGCGTACTTGATGGCGTTGTCCAGCAGGATGTCCGTGATCTGGGCGAGTTCGCGGTCCGTGCAGGCGGCCGGGACCGGGGACGCGGCCGAGGTGAGGATCAGCCTGGCTCCGGCGCGTTCGGCGACCGGCTTCCACAGGCGGTGGCGGTCCGCCGCCACCGCCGCCGCGTCGCAGTGCCCGCCCGAGCCGTCGGTCACGGTCAGCTCCCCGGCCCGGTGTTCCGCGGTGGCGAGGGCGAGCAGATCGTCGAGAAGGGTCTCCAGGCGGTCGAGTTCGGTGGTGACCCCGGTGTACGTGCGCTCGCCCGACGGCGCCAGATGGGTGTGCAGGGCGTCGACGCGCAGCCGCAGCGCCGCCATCGGGTTGCGCATCTGGTGGGACGTGTCGGCGACGAGCCTGCGCTGCTGCTCCAGGGCCGCCGTGACGGTACGCGCCATACGGTTGAAGCCGATCGCGAGCTGCCGCAGTTCGGGCGGGCCGCCCGCCCGGGTCTGTTCCGGCGGGAGTCCGGCGGCGAGCTGGCCCACCGCCCGGTCGAGCCGGCGCAGCGGGCTGACCACCCACCCGGTCGCGGCCCGCGCGAGGACCGCGCAGGCGACGGCGACCAGCGCGGCCCCGGCGAGGACGGCGGCCCAGCGCCGGGTGATCTCGTCGGCGGCGGTGCCGACCGAGGCCCGCAGCACGACGGCCCCGGAGACCCGGGTCCCGGTGCCGGCGGGCTCGGCGAACATCCGGTACCCCCGTGACCAGGGGCGCAGTGACGCCGAGGGGTGCTCGGTCTGGTTGCGCAGGGCCGCGTCGAGCAGCCGGGCGACGGCCGGGTCGGCGGCCCGCATGCCGCCGGTCTGGACGACGGTCCTGCGGCGGGTGTCGGTGACGACGAGCGGTTCGCCGTACAGCGCGGTGTAGCGCCGGGCCTCGGCGGCGACGGCCGAGGTGTCGCCGGTCGCCGCGGCCTGGTCCATGAGGGCCGCGAACCGGTCGAGGTCGGCGCTGCGGGCGAGGACGAGCTGCTGGGTGCGGTCGGAGGCGGTGAACAGCAGCAGCGGTACGGCGAACGCGGCCACCGCGATCACGACGAACAGCAGCAGTGCGGCCTGGACCCTCGTGCGCACGCCTCGCCCCTCAGTCCTCGTCGGTGCGCGTCGAGGTCCCGAAGCGGTAGCCGAAGCCCCGGATCGTCGTGAGCAGGCCGGGGCGGCGCAGCTTGGCGCGCAGCTGGGTGAGATGGACGTCCAGGGAGCGGGACACCCCGTGGTGGGCGTCGCCCCACACCTCGTCGAGGAGCTGCTCGCGGCTGACCGCCGTGCCCGCGCGCCCGGCCAGTACGGCGAGGATGTCGAACTCCTTGGTGGTCAGCTCGACCTCCGCCCCGCCGACCCGGACCCGGCGCGCGTCCAGCTCCACCTCGACGTCGGCGGCCCGGACGGTCCGTACGGCGGGGGCGGCGGGCGCGTTCCTGGCGCTGTTACGCCGGGTGACGGTGTCGATGCGGGCGAGGAGTTCGGCGAGGCGTACCGGCTTGACGAGGTAGTCGTCGGCGCCGAGGCGCAGCCCGCGGACCACCGAGCGTTCGTCGCCGCGCGCGGTGAGCACCACGACCGGCAGGTCGCTCACCGCCCGCAGCGCGCGCAGCACGTCCAGACCGTCGGTGTCGGGCAGTCCCAGGTCGAGAAGGAGCAGGTCGGAGCTTCGGTGGTAGGTGAGCACGTCCCGGCCGTAGCGGACCCGCCGGGTCTCGTGGCCGTGGTCGTACAGGGCCTCGACGAGCGCCGCGGCCACGCCGTCGTCGTCCTCGGCCAGCAGTACCTGCACCCGGTCCACCTCCTTCGGCCACGTCGGCCCCTACGGGAAACGCGGCCACTCCCCGTGACCACGCAACCGAATGTAGACCACACCGGCCCCGCACCCGCCGGAGTGTTAAGGGGACGTTAGTTCTGTGTCTGGTCCTCTCGTACGGCGGCACGGACCGGGGTGAGGCTGCACGGCACCCAGCAGTGCAGCTCGGCTTGCGAAGGACCCCGTCATGATCATCGACTGTCACGGTCACTACACGACCGCCCCTCCCGCCCTCGGGGCGTGGCGCGACCGCCAGATCGCCGCCCTCACCGGCCCGTCGGCCGCCCCCGACCCCGCGGACCTGCGCATCGGCGACGACGAACTGCGCGAGAGCATCGAACCGAACCAGTTGCGGCTGATGGACGAGCGGGGCATCGACGTCACGGTCTTCTCACCGCGTGCGTCGTTCATGGCCCACCACGTCGGGGACTTCACGACCTCCGCCGCCTGGGCCGCGCTCTGCAACGAACTCTGCTTCCGGGTCTCGCAGTTGTACCCGGAGCGCTTCGTGCCCGCCGCGATGCTCCCGCAGTCGCCCGGCGTCGACCCCGCCACCTGCGTCCCCGAACTCATCCGCTGCGTGGAGGAGTACGGCGCCGTCGCGGTGAACCTGAACCCCGACCCCTCCGGCGGCCACTGGACGGCCCCGCCCCTCACCGACCGCTCCTGGTACCCGCTCTACGAAAAAATGGCCGAGTACGACATCCCGGCGATGATCCACGTCAGTACGAGCGTCAACCCGGCCTTCCACACCACCGGCGCGCACTATCTGAACGCCGACACCACGGCGTTCATGCAGTTCGTCCAGGGTGACCTGTTCGCCGACTTCCCGACCCTGCGCTTCGTCATCCCGCACGGCGGCGGCGCGGTCCCCTACCACTGGGGCCGCTTCCGGGGCCTGGCGATGGCACTCGGCAAACCCCCGCTCGAAGAACACGTCCTCGGCAACGTCTACTTCGACACCTGCGTCTACCACCAGCCCGGCTCGGACCTCCTCTACGACGTCATCCCGACCCGCAACCTCCTCTTCGCCTCGGAGATGATCGGCGCGGTCCGCGACATCGACCCGTGCACCGGCTTCCACTTCGACGACACGCGCCGGTACGCGGAGGCCGCGGACCTCTCCCCGGACGACCTGGCGGCGGTCCAGGAGCACAACGCGCGCACGGTGTACCCGCGCCTCGACGCCTTGCTGAAGCGACAGGGCCGGTGAGCCCCATGAGCGGATCCACCACGGGCTCCCCCAAGACCCCCGGCTGGCTGGACTGGTACGAGAATCCGTCCGCCCCCGCCTTCCGGCTGCCGCCGGGGGCCGTCGACACGCACTGCCATGTCTTCGGCCCGCAGGCCGAGTTCCCCTTCGCGCCGGAGCGCAAGTACACGCCCTGCGACGGCGGCAAGGAGGACCTGTTCGCGCTCCGCGACCACCTGGGGGTGGCCCGCAACGTCATCGTGCAGGCCACCTGCCACGGCGCCGACAACAGCGCCATGACCGACGCGGTCCGCTCGGCGGGCGGCCGGGCGCGCGGCATAGCGACGGTCCGCCCCGAGATCACCGAGACCGAACTGCTCGCACTGGACGCGGCGGGGGTGCGCGGGGTGCGCTTCAACTTCGTACGCCGTCTGGTGGACACCTCGCCCGCCGACGACCTGCTGACCATCGCCGAGAAGGTCGCCCCGCTGGGCTGGCACGTCGTCCTGTACTTCGAGAGCGCCGACCTGCCCGAGCTCGAAGGCTTCTTCGGGTCGCTGCCCGTGCCGCTGGTGGTGGACCACATGGGCCGGCCGGACGTGACGCAACCGGTGGACGGCCCGCAGTTCAGCCGCTTCCTGCGGTTCGTGGACGCGGGCGACGTGTGGGTGAAGGTGAGCTGCCCGGAGCGTCTCAGTGTGAGCGGACCCGCCGCCCTGCACGGCGAACGGCACGCCTACACCGATGTCGTCCCCTTCGCCCGCCGGGTCGTGGCGGAGTTCCCCGACCGGGTGCTGTGGGGCACGGACTGGCCGCACCCCAACCTCACCGACCACATGCCGGACGACGGCCTGCTCGTCGACCACATCCCGCACGTGGCGGTCACGGCCGAGCAGCGGCACAAACTCCTGGTCGCCAACCCGATGGGCCTGTACTGGCCCGGCGAGGACTTCTGACATGCAGCACGCCGACATGCAGCACTCCAACGCGCTGAACCGGCTGGACCGGCTGCCGGTCTCCCGGTTCCACAAGGTCACCCTGCTCGCCGTCGCCTTCGCGTACTTCTTCGAGTTCGCCGACATCAACAGCTTCGCCACCACCGCGCCGAAGCTCATCAAGCTGTGGGGCCTGACCGTCGACCAGGTCGCCTACGTCACCTCGCTCTCGTTCGTCGGCATGTTCATCGGGGCGATCGTCGCCGGGTCCATCGCCGACCGGTGGGGCCGCAAACGGGCCCTCATCTGGACCACGCTGTTCTTCGGCGTCTCGTCGTTCGCGGCGGTGTTCTCCTGGGACCTGGTCTCGCTCGGCGTCTTCCGCGTCCTGACCTCGGCGGGCCTGTCGGCGATGACCGTCGTCGGGGTCGTCTACGTCAACGAGATGTACCCGTCGGCGATCCGCGGCAAGTACCAGGCGTACGCCATCGCCATCGGCATCTGCGGCACGCCCGTCACCAACCTCATCGCCAGCGCGGTCGTCCCGCTCAACGACTGGTCGTGGCGGCTGGTCTACCTGTGGGGCTCCCTGGGCGTCCTGCTGGTCTTCTTCTCCGGCCGCCTCAAGGAGTCGCCGCGCTGGCTGGAGAGCCGGGGCGAGCACGCGGCGGCGGACGCGGTCCTGACGGAGATCGAGACGGCCGTGACGGCGGAGAAGGGGCCGCTGCCCGAGCCCGCGCCACCGGTCGCCGAGACACCGTCGACGAAGGCGCCCCTGCGGCTGCTGCTCCAGAAGAAGTACCTGCTCCCGACGCTGCTCCTGTCCGTCCTGTGGATGACGCAGACCATCGGCTTCTTCGGCTATTCGAGCTGGGCGCCGACCCTGCTGGCCAAGGAGGGGTTCAGCGTCGAGAAGTCCGTCTTCTACGTGGCGCTGACGACGGTCGGAGCACCGCTCGGCTGCTATCTCGCTTCGCTGGTCACCGACCGGTTCGAACGCAAGTGGTGCCTGGTCGCCTTCGGCACGGTGATCGCGATCTGCGGGCTGCTGTACGGGCTCACCTTCAACCCCGTGCTCATCATCGTGTTCGGCTTCCTCGTGAACCTCTTCGAGCGCGGGTACACGGCGCTGGCGTACGCGTACTCACCCGAGCTCTTCGACACGCGGGCCCGGTCGTTGGGCACGAGCGTGTCCTACGGGCTGGGGCGGCTGTCGAACGCGGCGGGTCCGCTGATCGTCGCCGCGCTGTACACCGGGCACGGGTATCAGAGCGTCTTCTACTTCATCGCCGGGACGTGGCTGGTCGGCGCGGTCACGCTGGCCGCGTTCGGTGCGCGAACGCGCGCCACGCGATTGGCTGAGGCGGAGTCTCAGCGGGTCCGCGTCCCGGTGTGAGGTGCGGGTCCGCTGTGGCTGGCCGCGCAGTTCCCCGCGCCCCTAAAAGATTGCGCCGTTCCCCGCGCCCCTGATGGGGCGCAGCCCCTCTTAGGGGCGCGGGGAACTGCGCAGTCTTTTGGCTTTTAAGGGGCGCGGGGAACTGCGCGGGCAACCCCCACCGGGCCGCACCCGACCAGCAACCCTCAGCGGAGCTTTCGGCAGAGGAGCGCGTCGGGGGTGCGGGAGGACCCGATACGACCCGTGTACGCGACACCCCCCACGTACTCGTCGTCCGCACACTGCCCCTTGTACCGCCCGTTGGCGAAGTCCCCGCCCTTGGGGGCCGGGCCCCGGTTGTCGCCCCGGTCGAACCACACCGTACGACCCGCCGTACCGGTGATCACCCCGGCCGGCGCGGCAGCGCACAGCACGGACGACACCGCCGCACCCCGCACCGCGTACCCCGACACGAACCGCCCGTCGGCACACTGCAGCTTGGTGTACCCGGACGCCCAGTCCCCGCCCGGCGGCACGTACCGCTCGTCCTTGACGACCTCGGGCGCCCCGGCCGCGTTCGCCGGCGGCCCGGTGGTCACGTCGGAGCACAGTCCCCGGTTCCCCGTGTGGGCGAGCCCGAGGAGCCGCTGTCCGTCGGGGCAGACGGCCTTACGGGCGCCCGGGTCGAAGTCGGGCACCCCCCGCATGCGCCGCGAGGCGATGAAGTCGCCGTGGTCGGGGCTGAGCATGGACCATTCCGGGACAGGGGCGACCTGTCCGGTACGCCCGGCGGCTCCGACGAGCCGGTTCCACGCCGCGGCCCGCCAGTCGTCGCCGTCGTACACCCCCATGCGGTGGCCCGCCGCGTCCCAGTGGAGCAGGGCCCAGCCGTTGCCGGTGCGGTTCTCGTGCCAGCCGACGAGTGGCCAGTACGCGAAGTCGGCGTCGGTACGGACCAGTTGGTCGACGAAGTTCTCGAACCAGGCCCGTGCCTTGGGGTTCGTCTCCGCCCGGCCGCCCACCCCGAACTCGCTGATCCAGACGGGCGCGGTGAAGTGCTGGTCCTGTTCGGCGGTGACGAAGAACGCCTGGCGGTTCAGTACGTCGATCAGTTCGGCGGGGCTGAAGTCGCGGTAGCGGGGGTCGGTGGTCTCACCCGTGCCGGTGGCGCCGCTGTGGTGGGGGCCCGTGTAGTCGTAGAAGTGGGCGGAGTACACGAGCTTGCCGGAGTCGACGAGGGTGTGCGACAGGTTCCGTACGGGCTCCAGGGTGGGGCGGCCGTGCGCGAACCCGTCGACGGGGATGCCCGTCCAGTTGATGCCCTCGACGACGATGAGGAGATCGGCGTCGGCCTCGGTCAGGATGCGGTCGCCGACGCGCTGGGAGGCGGCGAACCAGTCGTGGTCGTCGCCGAGGCCCCAGTTGGGGTCGTCCCAGATGGTGCGGCGCACCTCGTTGTAGAGGTCGGCGCCGACGACCCGCTTGTTGTCCTTGTAGCGGCGGGCCATGAAGAGCCAGTCGTCCTCCCAGGTCTGGACGGACTGGCTCGTGTTCCAGCGCTCGTTGCCGTCGACACCGCAGCACCAACGGGTCGTGTTGGTGTGGTTGTTGAGGATCACGGCGAGCCCGGCGCCGGTGAGTTCGCCGATCACGGCGTCGTACACCTGGAGCGGTGTCCTGCCGCGCAGCGCCGGGTTGGCGGCGACGGCGTCGTCCGTGACCGGGCGGCTGTCGTGGACCATCTCGTTGGAGAAGGGCAGCCGGATGCTGTTGATCCCGATCTCCTGGAACCCGGCGACGATGTCGCCGACGGGTGCCCGGTCCAGGCCGAGGGGGATCCGCCCGGAGTTCTCGCCCGCGTGATGGGCGGAGTCGTCGTCCACGTTCCCGCTGCCGTTCCACGTACCGCTGGCACCGTGCCAGTTGCCGCTCCGCAGCTTGAACCGGTCGCCGTTCGCGTCGACGATCCAGCGGCCCCGTGTACTGAGCGGTCCCGTCCAGTCCGCCGCGGCCGTGGCGGCCTCACGGGCGGCGGGTTCCGGGCCGGCCGAGGCCGCCCGAGCGGGAGCGGAAGCGAAGGGCACCAGGAGAAGAACGGCGGCCAGGGTCGTCCAGCCGAAGGATCCGCGCACGGTCACCATCCCGAGGACTACGTTGTCATGGCAGCGTCATCATGAGGGACGGTCGGGCGCTGGTCCAGGCCTGCGAGGAGAAGACGAGGGGAACGGATACGGAATCCGAGGGAATTCAAGCCACCGGGTCGTGCCCCTTGCCGCCGCGGCGCAGCGCGCGGGCGCACCAGCCGATGACGAGCGCGTTGACCAGCGCCCCGAACGCGACGGAGACGCCGAACAGCGCGGCGCCCTCCGGCAGCAGCAGGAGCGGCACGACACAGCCCGGGGCGGCGGCGAGCAGCGGGATGACACCCGCCATGGACCCGTCCTCACCCGCGCTCACCACGTACGCCCACACCACCAGGCCCGCACAGACCACCAGGTAGGCGAGGGCGAAGACGTCCTTGAGGGCGTGTCCCAGACCTCGCACGAAGGCGGTGGGGCGGTAGCCGGGGCTCTTGCCGGTCTCGGTCACGGGGCGGTACTCCTCGGGTCGGTGCCGGGCGGATTCGGCCGGGCGAGCCCGAGGTCGTACGCGAGGATCGTCGCCTGTACGCGGTCCCGCAGGCCGAGTTTGCGCAGCAGCGCGTTGACGTGGGACTTGACCGTGCCGACGGTGATGCCGAGTTCACCGGCGATCTCCGCGTTGTTGAGTCCGGACGCGATCAGGGCGAGGACGTTGCGCTGGCTGCCGGTGAGGCTGTCCAGCTCGTCCGGCCCGCTCCCGGCCCGTGTCCCGGCGCCCGCTCCCGCCGCGTAGTGGCCGATGAGCCGGCGGGTCGCGGACGGGGCGAGCACGCTCTCGCCGGCGGCCACCACCCTGATGCCCTGCAGCAGTTCGGCGGCGTGCACGTCCTTGAGCAGGAACCCGGAGGCTCCGGCGTGCAGCGCGTCGAAGACGTACGAGTCGAGGTCGAAGGTGGTCAGCACCAGGACCCGGGGCGCGTCCTGGCGGCCGGTGATGATGCGGGTGGCGGCGATGCCGTCGAGCACGGGCATCCGGACGTCCATGACGACGACGTCGGGGGCCAGTTCCGCGGCGAGGCGTACCGCGGCGGCGCCGTCGGCGGCCTCGCCGACGACCGTCATGTCCTCCTCGGCGTCGATCACGGCGGCGAACCCCGCGCGCACGATGCCCTGGTCGTCGACGACCAGCACCTTGAGACTCATCGCTCCCTCTCCTCGGCCGACGCCGATGCGACGTCGGCCTCCTGCGGAACCGGTGCGAGTGGCAGCCGGAGCCCGACCGTGCCCGGCCGGTCGGTGTCCAGGGTGCCGCCGAGCGCGGCGGCACGCGCCGCCAGCAACTCCCGTACGGCGGGGCGGGCGGCGCGGGGGACCCCGGTGGCCGTGAGCGTCAAGGTATCCCCGTCCAGGTCGAACTCCAGCACCGCGGCCTCCTCCCCGCCGGCCCCGAGCACCGTCTCGGCGGCGTGGTACGCGGCCAGATCCACCGCGGTGGGCAGCCGTTCCGGTACGCGGCCGGTCACCCGTATCTCGACGTCACGACCGCCGGCCCGGCACTGCCGGGCCAGCAGGTCGAGGGCCTGGAGGGTCGGCTGCGGCCGCAGTTCGGCCCTCCGCTCCCCCTCCCTCTCCCCCTCACCCTGCCCGTCCCGGACGGTGTCGAGGAGGGCGCGCATCGCGGCGAGGGCCTCACGGGCGCGTTCGGCGGTCGCGTCGAGGTGGCCCGCCTCCGCCTGGGCGACCATGTCGGCGGTGCGCGCCAGCACGGTGGTCTCCAGCCCGGCCGCGATCCGCCGCCGCTCGGCCCACGCGTCCCGCACGGCCTCCCCCGCCCAGACGGCCATCCGCTCCTCCCGCACCCCCCGAGCCCGCCCCACCCACCGCCCCCGCAACAACCCACCCCAGAGAGCCCCACCCACCAGGACCCCCACCCCCCACACACCGACCCCCCACTGCCCCGCCCCGACAAGAACCACCACGAGGCCATGCACCCCCACAGCAACCAGGGCAAGCCCCAAGGGGGCGCGGGGAACGGCGCAGTCTTTTACCCTCAGGCGCGCGGGGAGCGGGGCACGAGCGACGGCCGGCCCCTCCCCCCTCAGGGGCGCGGGGAACGGCGCAGTCTTTTGCTTTGAGGTGAACAGGAACGCGGCGACCAGCCCCAGCCTTCCAGGGGCGCGGGGAACGGCGCGAGCAACCCCCACCGACCCGCGGCCGTACAAAGACGCCCACCCCCAGACCCCCGCACACGTGACCAGCACGCTCAGCCCCACCGGCAGCAGAGCCGGCCCTCCGTACCCACCCACCCGCATCGCCTCGGGCCAGAGAAGCGCCAGCCCGAACAGCGCACCCCAAGCGACCCGCGGCGCCCGCCGCAGCCACATCAGCGCAACCACCTGCGCCGCCGCCAGCAACGCGAACAGCAGCCCCGCGGACACACCCCCGTCCCCCTGCTCCACGGTCTCGTCCCGGATGACCAGCGCGGGAAGCAGCGGCTGCAGAAGGAGCCCCGCGGCGGCCACCACCTGCGCCACCCGGTAGCTCCGCGCCACGACACGCCCCACCGGCCCCGCGACCCGCCCGGGCAGCACGGCACGTACCTCCCAGCCACCTTCCTCCGTGGGGCCGCTGGTCAGCGTCCCGCCGGCCTCCCGCGCGCGGGCCCGCAGGAACCCTTGCCCGCGTCCCCCGCCCAGACCGGCCCCGTGGGCCGTCACGGCCGCCGCACCGGCGGGCGGTGCCGCACTGGTCACCACGACCTCCGTGCGCGCGTCGCCCTGCCGGCACCGCACCACGGTCGGGGCGCCGGGCGCGTGCCGGGCCACGTTGGTCAGCGCCTCGCGCACGATGCCGAAGGCCGCGTCCGCGACGGCGCCGTCCGGCAGCGGCCCGATCTCGCAGTCCACGGGCTGACCGAGCCGCCGGAACCCGGTGACGAGCTCCCGCAGCCGTTCCTCCGGCGAGGGCAGCTCCTCCCGCGAGGGCGCCGGCGCCCGTACCGCGCCGAGCGCCCGGGTGACCTCGCGCCCGGTCTCGACCGCGAACCCGAGTGCCTCCGAGGCCAGTTCGGGACGGCGCTCGCGCAGCCCGAGGGCCGCCCCCGCCGTCACCACCACGGCCGTCAGATGGTGGGCACTGACGTCGTGCAGCTCCCGCTCCATCCGCCGCCGTTCGACGGCCGGAAGCCGGTGCCGCTCGGCCTCGGCCCGCTCCAGGAGCTGTGCGGCTGTCCGCCGGGCACGACGGGCCCGCCGTACGACCAGGCCGGCGCCGCACGTGACGGCGTACAGCAGGGCGGTCAGGACGAGGTCGAGTCCGTCGCGTTCGCTGAGTCCGTGCAGGCTGATGCTCTGCAGCAGTTGCCACAGGGCGAGCGCCACCACGCACAGCACGGCCGTGAAGGTGTCCCGTTCGGCCGCCACGGTGAACAGGGCCAGCCCGACCCCCGCGGTCCCGAGCACCGCCGTCGCCCCGGTGGGCAGCGGCCCGGCGCCCAGCGCGCAGGCGACGGCGACCAGGACGAGGGTGGCCACCGGGCGGGCACGGCGCAGGGCGAGTGCGGCGGTCACCGATCCGGCGACCAGGACGGCCACGAGGAGCGCGGACGCGTCCGGCGCGGCCCCGCGCACGAGTGCCGCGCCGGGCCACACCAGGGCCTGGACGCAGAGCAGCAGGACCGCGAGCAGCCGGTCGTCGATTCGGTTCACGGCGGCCAGGCTATGGCCGCGACCGAGCTGCCCGACTCCGGCCGGGGGTGGATTCCCGTCTCTTACCAGGGTTGGAGATCGGCGGGGACGGCACTCATCCGGCAGCGTGACGACCATGGAACACCCCCGGACCTAATCTTGGACACATCGAGAGAGCGGCGGCCCGCCGAAGAAATTCGCGGGAGGAAACCCAGGAAACCCGTCCGAGGGAATTCGCGGACCGCTCCGACTCGACCCGACGCAATTCAGCGCAGTCCAATTCAGGGGGATATCCATGTCCAAGTCCAAGCGCATTCTCATCTCGTCGCTCGTCGGTGCCGCCGTCGTGGGCGGAATCGCCGCCGGCGGGTTCGCCATGGCGTCGTCCTCCTCCGCACCGGCCCTGAGCGACAGCGCGGCCCGTTACAGGGCCCCGGCCGGCGGCGGCGCTGGCTCGCTGACCTTCACCACGGACGTGCGTGACGACTCGGGCATCAAGGGCCTCAAGGTCATCGCATGGCCCGCGAGTTCGAAGCTCGACCCGACGGAGGCGGAGCTGCGGTCCGTGGACGGCGCCGAGTGCCGGAGCACGTCGGACGAGACGTCCCGCTGCACCTACACGCTGAAGGTCACGGAGAAGGAGGCGGCCGAGCTGGACCGGGGCACCTGGCACGTCTCCGCGCTGGCGACGGCGAAGGACGGCGACACGGCGTTCGTGCCCCGCGCCGCCGCCTTCGAGGTCACCGGCTGACCGGACAGCGGCCGACCGGTCACCGCCACGCTCCCGACAGGCTCCGGTTGACGACCGAGCTGAGGATGCGTACGCCCCGTGTCGAGCCCGGGTCGATGTCCGTGAGTTCCCTCGCCCGGCGAAGGCGGTAGTCCAGGGTGCGCGGGTGGATGTTGAGGGCTTCCGCCGTGGCACCGCGGTTCATGTCGTGGCGGTAGTAGGCGTCGAGGGTGAGCAGGAGGTCCGGGCCGGGTACGAGGCTCCGGGCCACCGCGCGGAGCCAGTCGTCGACGAACGGCACGTCGGCGACGGCGAGTTCGACGAGGACGTCCGCCATGGTGTGCGCCCGCAACCGCGCGGACGTACGCCGCAGGGGGGCCGCCCTGCTGATTCGCCGGGCCCGGTCGAGCGCACCGGCCAGCCCGGACCGCGGCCCGTCGGCGGTCCCCACGGCACACAGCCGGCCGATCTCCCGGGCGAAATCCCCCAGCAGATCGGACACGGCCGCGTCGGACACGGACGGGCCGGACACGGACGGACCGGACCCGTCCGAGCCGGGTCCGGCCTCCCCGGGTACGGCCGCGTCGGGTGACGGCGGCGGATCGGGGGCGGCGGGGGCCGCCTGCCCGCCCCCGACGGCGTCCTCCGGCACCAGCGCGATCAGCTCACCGCCCCTGCCCCCGCGCTCCGGACACCAGGTGACGGGCACCCGGTGGGTCCTCACCAGCGTCTCGATCCCGTTCTCCAGGGCACGGTCGCCGACGGGGCAGTCGGGCACCCGGACCACCGTCACCTCGTAGTACTCGGCCGGTTCCAGGCCCGTGAGCAGCGCGAGTTCCGCCGCTATGGAGTCCCCGGTCAGCAATGCCCGGGCCAGCAGACCGACTTGCTCGACGTACGGGAGCCGGCGTCGCATCGCCGTCACGAAGCCCCGCCGGTAGGCGCCGATACCGCGCTCACCCTGCGGGGCGAACCAGCTCATGATCCGCATGAGTTCGTCGACGTCGCCGCCGCGCTGGGCCTCCGTGGCCTCGTTGATCTCGCGCAGCATGAGTTCGGTGTGCACGCGCAGCACTCGCTGCCGTGAATCGAGTGACATGCCCGCCCCGGCCCGTGCCTCGCCCATGGAGGCGATGTAGTCGAGGTCGGCGTCGGTCAGCATGCCGTTGGCCGGGGCCAGTTCGAGCGTGCGGCGCCTGAACCACACCGAGTACTCCAGCGTCTCGGACCTCGCCCGGGAGTTCAGGTCCAGCGATCGGAGTTCCGGTATCTCGCGTACGTACGTCTCGACCTCGCGGCGCGCGTTGGCCGACGCCTGCCGGGCCAGCTCGGCGAAAAGGCTCCCCATAGGCATGAGCATGTCACCGCCGACGAGGGCGCCGACAGATGAAATCCGGACGGGCGCTCATCACTCCGGGTGAATCGATGAAGGACATGCCGACCGCGCATTTGTCACAGTGCGCAAAGTTCCTTGATCCGGGCCTACTTGTGGCCCGATCGGCTTGTCGGGCCGATCCCTCCTGGGCTTAATGGAGACCGCGCAGCGGAATTCATTCGTACGGCTCAAACGGAGGGGAAAACAATGAAAGCAGCGGTCAAGAAGAGAATCGCGGCGGCGGTAGCGGTCATGTCCGCGGCGACCGCGCTCACGCTGAGCGCGCCCGGCTCCAGCTCCGCCGCCCCCGACGCCACTCCCAGCCTGCGGGCGTACGGGATCTTCGGCACGGGCACCACGATGGCCACGTTCCTCACCGACAAGCCGGACACCCTCGACTGGGTCAAGACAGTCAAGGGGCTCGTCGGCGACACCAAGCTGATCGGGATCGACTTCCGTGTGCAGAACGGCCTGCTGTACGGCGTCGGCGAGAAGGGCGGGATCTACACGATCACGTTCCCGCCGATCACCGCCGACGTGGTCGTCACCAAGGTCTCCCAGCTCGCGGTCTCGCTCTACGGCACCGTCTTCGACATCGACTTCAACCCGGCGGCCGACCGGCTGCGGGTGATCAGCAACTACGGCCAGAACCTGCGGCACAACCTGAACGACGGCACCACGGCCACGGACAGCGCGCTCACCGTCCCGCCGCTCACCACGGCGGCCCAGGGCGTGACCGCGGCCGGCTACACGAACAACGACAAGGTCGGTTCCACCGCGACGACCCTGTTCGACATCGACACGTACAACGACCAGGTCGTCATCCAGTCGCCGCCCAACGCGGGCACCCTCGTCCCCACCGGCCTCCTGGGCTTCGACGCGGGTACCGACGCCGGCCTGGACATCTACAGCTATCTGAGCAACGGCAAGACGGTCTCGAACGCCGCCTTCGCCTCACTCACCCCGTACGGCGCCGAGACCCCGTTCTTCTACGAGGTCAACGTCCTCACCGGCGAGCCGTCGCCCGTCGGCCAGTTCCCGCTGAACGTCACGGACATCGCGATCAGCCTGACCGGGACCTGACCTGCCTGCACTCCGGGACTCACCGACCCACCGACTCGCCGCGGACCCCGGACCGCGGCGGGTCGTCGGCGTGTGCGGCGCCCCGGAGCGTCCTCGCAGCGCCCTCGGAGCGCCTCAGAGCGCCGTCGGGCCCGCCTGCACCAGGCCCGTCTGATAGGCGATGACCACCAGTTGGGCCCGGTCCCGGGCACCCAGCTTCGTCATCGCCCGGTGGACGTGGGTGCGTACGGTCAGCGGGCTGACCGTGAGCTCCTCGGCGATCTCGGTGTTGGACTTGCCCTCCGCCGCCAGGGCCATCACCTCGCGTTCGCGGACCGTGAGTTCGGCCAGACGTTCCGGGGGCGCCAGGTGACCCCCGGGCGCGGGGGACGTGAGGAAGCGGGTGATGAGCGTGCGGGTGGCGCCCGGTGACAGCAGGGCCTCGCCGGACGCCACGGTTCTCAGCCCGTCCAGCAGGGTGTCGGCCGTGACGTCCTTGCCGAGGAACCCGCTGGCACCCGCGCGCAGCGCCTGGGCGACGTAGTCCTCGGTCTCGAACGTGGTGAGGATCAGGACGCGGGTGGCGGACAGCTCCGGGTCCGCGCAGATCTCGGACGTGGCCGTGAGGCCGTCCGCGCCCGGCATCCGGATGTCCATGAGAACGATGTCGGGACGGTGGGCGCGGGTCAGGTCCACCGCCTCCACGCCGTCGGAGGCCTCGCCGACCACCGTCATGTCGTCGCAGGAGTCGATCAGGATCCGGAACGTGGCCCGCAGCAGGGCCTGGTCGTCGGCCAGCAGCACCTTGATGCTCATGGCTTCTCTCCTTCTGCGGTCGAAGAGGTCGTGGAGGCGAAGGAGGTGAAGGAGGCGAAGCAGCTGGAGCACATGGTGGACATCGTGGACTTCTCCGCGTCGGCGGTGCCGGAGGGGGCGGGGGTGCCGGCCGCCGTGGAGGTACCGGCCGCTCCGGAGGCCTCCTCGGCCCCTCGCGACACCCCGGCCACACCCACAGCACCCGCAGCCGCAGCCGCACCCGTAATCAGCGGCTGCAGCGGCAGCGCCGTGGTGACCTCGAAGCCGCCTTCCGGGCGCGGGCCCGCCCGCAGCTCCCCGCCGATGGACCGGGCGCGTTCGTGCATGCCCATGACCCCGAAGCCCCGGCCGGGCTCGGCGGCCGGAGCAGCCTTGGCGGCCGTAGCCGCTGTGGCAGCCGTCGCCCCTGCGGCAGCCGTAGCCCCTGCGGGAGCCGTGGCGGCCGGCGCGGCGACCGCCGCCGGACCGTCGTCGGTGACCGTGATGAGCAGCCGGGAGTCGGCGTAGCCGAGCCGCACGTGCGCGCTCTCCGAGGCGGCGTGCTTGGTCACGTTGGTGAGCGCCTCCTGCACGATCCGGAACGCCGTGAGGTCCACCCCCGGGGAGAGCGGCTGGGGTACGCCCTCCGTGGTCACCGTGACGGCGACGCCCGCGGACGCGCACGCCGCCACCAGATCGGGCAGGCAGTGCAGGCCGGGGGACGGTTCGAGCGAGGGGGAGGCCGGGTCGTCGCTCTGACGCAGCAGCCCCAGTGTGGCCTTCAGCTCGCGCAGCGCCGACGACGTGGTCCCGGTGAGATCGGTGAGGATCTTCCGCGACTGCTCGGGGTTGCTGAGCGCGAGGTGGGCGGCGGTGCCGGCCTGCGCGTTGGCCAGGGCCAGATGGTGGGCGACGACGTCGTGCAGTTCACGGGCGATCCGCATGCGCTCCTCGGTGACACGCAGCCGCGCCTCCTCCTCCCGGGTGCGCTCGGCGTGTTCGGCGCGGGCCTGCACGGCCGTGAGGTAGGCGCGGCGCAGCCGGGTCATGTTGCCCACGGCGATCGGCAGCATCAGCCAGAACACCGGCCCGATCGTCCTGAGCAGCAGGGAGTGCGAGCCCAGGGAGCTGGACGTCACCGAGCCGGCCGTGAGCGCCACCATGACCGTGCCCCCGTAGATGCGGGTGGTCTTCCGGTCGCAGAAGACGGCCAGCCAGTAGAGCGCCGCCATCACCGGGGCCAGCAGCAGGGGGGTGACCAGGTACCCCAGGTCGACCGCGATCACCGTGCAGACCGTGATCACGACGACGGTGATCCGCGGGTACTTGCGGTACCGCAGCAGGGCCAGGCAGGACACGCCCATGAGGACGGTCCCGGCGCTGTCGTGGTCGGGCGGGACGACACCGGGCAGCGTGATCGAGCTGCCTAGGGTCGCGGAACCCATCAGTCCCGCGGCCAGGGCCACGTCGATCACGCGGGGATGGCGGTCCGCGTACTGCTCGAAGCGGTCCGTGTAGCGCTCCAGGCTGGTGGACATCGGGCTCTCCGGTTGGCTGGACTGGGTCCTTCGTGCTGCGTGTCGTCCATCGTGACGCCGAGAGGCGCGAACGGCCGACGGGGCCGCCCGTGTCGTTCGCCACGGGCGGCCCCGTCCGGGGGGGAGGGAGGCGGTCGCCTCAGGTGGACCTCATGGGCCTCAGGTGGACCTGCCGGGTGCCAGGTCCACCTCACGGGTCTCAGGTGCGGGCCACCTCCAGGTCGGCCGTGTCGGACGGCGCCGGGGCGGTCTCGGCGCTGCGGCTGAGTGCCTCGCCCTCCACGTCGACGCGGGGCAGCAGCCGGTCGAGCCAGCCCGGCAGCCACCAGGCCTTGTGGCCGAGCAGGGCCAGCACCGCGGGCACGATCGCCATCCGTACGACGAAGGCGTCGAAGAGGACGGCGGTGGCCAGCCCGAAGCCGATCATCTTGATCATGGACTCGCTCTCGCCGATGAAGCCGGCGAACACCGCGATCATGATCAGCGCGGCGGCCACGACGACCCGGGCGCTGTGCCGGAATCCGCTGGTCACCGCCTGGGCGGGCGACTCCCCGTGGACGTACGCCTCGCGCATCCGGGAGACCAGGAAGACCTCGTAGTCCATGGCCAGACCGAAGACGATGCCCACCAGGAAGATCGGCATCAGGCTCATGATCGGGCCGGTCTGCTCCACGCCCAGGAGTTCGGCGCCGTGGCCCTGCTGGAAGACCAGGACGACCACACCGAGGGAGGCGAGGACCGACAGGAGGAAGCCGAGGGCGGCCTTCAGCGGGACGAGCAGGGACCGGAAGACCACCATCAGCAGGATGATCGCGAGGCCGACCACGACGATCAGGTACGGGACCAGGGTGCCCGAGACCTTGTCGGAGATGTCGATGTTCAGCGCGGTGGTGCCGGTGACCTCGAAGGTCGCGCCGGTCTCGGCCTCGACCCCGTTCCGCTCGCCGCGGATGGTGTTCACCAGGTCCGTGGTCTTCTGGTCGGTCGGCGCGGTGGAGGGCACGACCGAGAAGACGGCGGTGTCGCCGCTCTCGTTGAAGCGCGCCGGGGAGACGGACACGACCCCTTCGGTGTCGCCGATCTCCTTGGAGATCGTCTCCACGGCACCCTTCGCGTCGGAGTCGCCCTTGGCGTCCACGACGACGGTCAGCGGACCGTTGAAGCCCGGTCCGAAGCCGTCGGCGAGCGCGTCGTAGGCCCGGCGCTCGGTGGTGGAGGTCGACTTCGCCTCGTCGCCGGGCATGCCCAGCTGCAGATCCGCCATCGGTACCGCAAGGGCTCCGAGGCCGACCACGCCGAGAAGCAGTACGGGCACGGGCCGGCGCAGGACGAACCGCGCCCAGCGGGTGCCGCCGTTGCTCTCGGCCTCCTTCTCGACCCGGCCGCTCCTGCGGGCCTTCCGGGTGAGTACGGCGTTCGGCCAGAAGCCGAGCAGTGCCGGTACGAGGGTCAGCGCGATGAACACGCCCACGACGACCGCGCCGGCCGCGGCCAGGCCCATCTTGGTGAGCATCGGGATGCCGACGACGGCGAGGCCGGCCAGCGCGATGACGACGGTGAGTCCGGCGAAGACGACCGCGGAACCGGCCGTACCGGTCGCGAGCGCGGTGGCCTCCTCGGGCGTACGGCCCTTGGCGCGCTCCTCGCGGTAGCGGGAGACCACGAACAGGGCGTAGTCGATGCCGACCGCGAGGCCCAGCATCATCGCCAGGGTGCCGGTGGTGGTGGACAGGCCGAGGGTGCTGGCCAGCGTCAGGATCGTGGCCATGCTCACGCCGACGCCGATGACGGCGGTCAGCAGCGGCAGCCCGGCCGCGGCGAGGGAACCGAAGGTGACGAGCAGGACGACCGCGGCGATCGCGACGCCTATCAGCTCCGCCGCTCCGCCCGGTCCGCCGTTCTCCTCCATCGCGGTGCCGCCGGCCTCGACGGTCAGCCCGGAGTCCCGGGCCTCGTCGAGCGCCTTCACCAGCTGGGACCTGCTGGCGTCCGTCAGCTCCTCGGGCCCGACCTTGTAATTGACGGTCGCGTACGCCGTCGTGCCGTCCTTGCTGACCGCCTTCGCCTGGAAGGGGTCGGCCGCACCGGCGACCTGCGAGCCGTCGCCCAGCTCCTTGACGGTCTTCTCGACGGTCTCCCTGCTCTCGGCGGCGGTGACCTTCCCGCCGTCCGGCGCGACGAAGACGACCCGCGCGGTCGCGCCGTCGGCGGACGTGCCGGGGAAGCGCTCCTCCATCAGGTCGAACGCCTTCTGGGACTCGATGCCCGGCATGGAGAACGCCTCTTCGGCCGCCGCCGGGGCCTTCATCGCGCCCAGTCCGACCGCGGCCAGGACGGCCGCCCAGACCAGGGCGACGTACCAGCGACGCCGGAAGGCCAGACGGCCCAATCGGTACAGGAAAGTAGCCACGGCAGGAGGTCTCCACATCTGGTGCCGAATGTCCCTCCAGGCTGTCCGGTGGAGACCCGTCCTGTCGTCGTGCGTCTGCCGACACATTTCGCTACTCGGTACGCAGTAGGAACAGGCTTCCGGCTCCGTCTTCGGGACGACGGTCCGGGCCGCCTTGTCAGCCTCTGGTCTGGCTCCCGTCAGGTTCGGGCCCGCCCCCACGCCAAGTTACCGAACCGTAACCTCCCTACTGCTACCACGAGTAACTTACTCGTAGGTAAGTTCCAGGCGGACTTTCACCTGTCGGCCGCTCCACAGGAGGTTCGCCATGCCCGCACGCAGAAAACTGCTGGCCGCGGCAGTCACCGCCGTCGCCTGCCTCACCGCCCAGGCACTCACGGCCACCGCCGCCACGGCGGCGGACGAGGTCGTGTCCCGGGGCGTCACCATCCCCGCCTTCTACCACCCGCCGGCCACCCTGCCCGCCGCGAACGGCACGCTCGTACGCAGCGAACCGCTCCCGCTGGCCCTGAGCCTGCCCAGCCTCCACGGACCGCTGCCGGGCACCGCGACCCGGCTGATGTACAAGTCCACCGACTCGAACGGCGGGCCGGTCGCCGTCACCGGCGCGTACATCGAACCGGCCGCCCGCTGGAAGGGCGGCGGCCCGCGGCCCCTGGTCGCGCTGGCACCCGGCACCCTGGGCCAGGGCGACCAGTGCGCCGCGTCCATGGGCCTCGAACACCCGCTGTCGTTCAACGGCGAGACCGTCTCCGTCGGCTACGAGGACCTGTCGATCTACCGGCTCCTCGCCAAGGGCGTCGCCGTCGTCGTCACCGACTACGCCGGCCTCGGCGCGACCGACCGGCTGCACACCTACGTCGACCGGGTCGACGAGGCGCACGCGGTCCTCGACGCCGTCCGCGCGGCCCGCTCACTGAGCGGCACCTCGGTCACCGCGGACTCCCCGGTCGGACTGTTCGGCTACAGCCAGGGCGGCGGGGCGACCGCCGCCGCCGCCGAACTGCAGTCCTCGTACGCCCCCGACGTGACCCTCGCCGGAACCTACGCGGGCGCGCCGCCCGCCGACCTGACCGATGTGACGAAGGCCATCGACGGCAGCGAGCTGGCCGGTGCGCTGGGCTGGTCCCTCAACGGCTTCCTCCAGTCCGACCCGGAACTGAAGCCGATCGCCGAGGCGCATCTGAACGCGGCCGGGAAGGCGGCCCTCACCGACCTGTCCACCATGTGCGTCGGCGACGCGCTCTTCGGCTACGGCTACGCCAAGAGCACCAAGTGGACGACCGACGGCCGCTCCATCAGCGACATCATCGCCGCCACGCCCGAACTCAAGACATTCCTGGACGGGCAGCGCATCGGCAGACTGAAGCCGTCGGGCCCGGTCCGGCTCGCTACGGGCGTCAGCGACAACCTCGTCCCCCACGGCCAGTCCCGGGACCTCGCGGTCGACTGGTGCCACAAGGGGGCCGACGTCACGTACAAGCCGGTGGTCCTGCCGGGCGTGGGCAGCGCACTGCTCAACCACTTCGCCCCGCTCCTGACCGACCAGGGAAACGCCATCGACTGGCTCACGGACCGCCTCGCGGGCGAGCCCACCACCTCCAACTGCCGAACACTCCCGCTCCAGCCCTGAGCAACGCCGCACCCCAGGGGTCTCGCAGGCCGCCCCCAAAGGCCCGCGAGCCCTTCTCGGCACCCCGCGAGCCCCTCTCAGCGGGCCGCAGGCCCCTGCCGAGGGACGCGCAGCGGGCCGCAGGCCCCTGCCGAGGGACGCGCAGCGGGCCGCAGACCCCTGTCGACGGGCGCGCAGCGGGCCGCAGGCCCCTGTCGAGGGGCGCGGGGAACTGCGCGACCAGCCCCCACCGGGCCCGCACACGAAACCCCACCCACCGCGGGCGCACAGAAACCATGCCCCCCGGGCAGACCAATACCTGTGCCAGCCACATGAGAATTGACCTCGACGCGCGATGACAATTACTTACTCGACAGCCCGAGTGAAATAACTCATCACGCACCCCCGATCGCAGCGTGCTAGTCTCGATCTCAGTTGCATGTTGTGGTTCCCGAAAATCTTGACAGGCATCCCCACCACTTCGTTACGGGTGGGGATCCTTTATGGCTCCGGTTGCATTTCCGGTGGGGTGATCATCACGGCGACACGGAGCGCACACAGTGTGCGCCCCGACGCACCGCCCCGAAGGAGATAAACATGGCTTCCGGTACCGTGAAGTGGTTCAACGCAGAAAAGGGCTTCGGCTTCATCGAGCAGGACGGTGGCGGCGCTGACGTCTTCGCCCACTACTCGAACATCGCCGCCCAGGGCTTCCGCGAGCTGAACGAGGGCCAGAAGGTCACGTTCGACATCGCGCAGGGTCAGAAGGGCCCGACGGCCGAGAACATCGTTCCCGCCTAGTCGTCACGCACTTCGCAGCTGGGGCCCGCACCTTGGGGTGCGGGCCCCAGCTCGCTGCATTCCAGGGGATTCGCGACCCGCTCCACGGGGTCCTCCGTCCAAGCTCCGGATGAAAATCCTTCGGAGCCACCCGCACGGAACGACCGACCCCGTCCCAGGAAACGCGCAACGCGCTCCGGCGAGGCCACCCGCGAATATTCCCCATCGCCGCTTCGATTTTCCAACCGATTCGGCTCCCCATTACTTCGGCTCGTTCTTGCAATTCTCTGCGCTGCTCGTTCTCCGCGGGAATTCCTTGATACGCGCCACGTCAAGGAAGGTTCCACGTGAACCGCACGCGCACGAACGACCGCTACTCCCGTACCCGCAGCGCCGGAGCTCCGAGCGCCGGCCGGAGCGGTGGCGGTACCCGCTCCAGCTCCCCGCGCCGTTCCGACAGCGGCGGCTACGGCCGCCGACAGAGCTCCCCCCAGGGCGAGTTCGCGCTGCCGAAGACGGTCACCCCGGCCCTGCCCGCCGTCGAGGCGTTCGCCGATCTCGACATGCCGGCGCAGCTGCTGGACGCGCTCAGCCACGAGGGCGTGACCGTGCCCTTCCCGATTCAGGGCGCGACCCTGCCGAACTCCCTCGCGGGCCGTGACGTACTCGGCCGTGGCCGCACCGGCTCGGGCAAGACCCTCGCCTTCGGCCTGGCGATGCTCGCCCGTACGGCGGGCCAGCGCGCCGAGCCCAGGCAGCCGCTCGCCCTGGTCCTCGTCCCCACCCGCGAGCTGGCCCAGCAGGTCACCGACGCGCTCACCCCGTACGCCCGCTCCCTGCGGCTGCGGCTGACCACCGTCGTCGGCGGCATGTCGATCGGCAAGCAGGCCGGTGCGCTGCGCGCCGGCGCCGAGGTCGTCGTCGCCACGCCCGGCCGCCTCAAGGACCTCATCGACCGCGGCGACTGCCGGCTGAACCAGGTCGCCATCACGGTCCTCGACGAGGCCGACCAGATGACCGACATGGGCTTCATGCCGCAGGTCACCGCGCTGCTCGACCAGGTGCGCCCCGAGGGCCAGCGGATGCTGTTCTCGGCCACGCTCGACCGCAACGTCGACCTGCTGGTGCGCCGCTACCTGACCGACCCGGTGGTCCACTCCGTCGACCCGTCCGCGGGCGCCGTGACCACCATGGAGCACCACGTCCTGCACGTGCACGGCGCGGACAAGCAGCGCACCACCACCGAGATCGCGGCCCGCGAAGGCCGCGTGATCATGTTCCTGGACACCAAGCACGCGGTGGACCGGCTGACCGACCACCTGCTGAACAGCGGGGTGCGGGCCGCGGCCCTGCACGGCGGCAAGTCCCAGCCGCAGCGCACCCGGACCCTGTCCCGCTTCAAGTCCGGGCATGTGACGGTGCTGGTGGCGACCAACGTCGCGGCGCGCGGCATCCACGTCGACAACCTCGACCTCGTGGTGAACGTCGACCCGCCCACCGACCACAAGGACTACCTGCACCGCGGCGGCCGTACGGCCCGCGCGGGCGAGTCCGGCAGCGTCGTCACACTGGTGACCCCCAACCAGCGCCGTGACATGAGCCGTCTGATGGCCGCCGCGGGCATCAACCCGCAGACCACCCAGGTCCGTTCGGGCGAAGCCGAGCTGAGCCGCATCACCGGCGCCCAGGCCCCCTCGGGTGTCCCGGTCACCATCACCGCCCCCGCCTCCGAGCGGACCCGGCGCAGCACCTCCTCCGCCCCCTCCGCGGCGTCCCGCGGCCGGCGCGGGCGTGGCGGCCGGAGCCGTTCCACGGGCGACGCGGCACGCCGTCCGGCGCCGCGCTCGTCCGCCGTCGACGCGGCTGCCTGAGCGCTCCTCCCGGGGCGCGGTACCGCAGGCGCGGGCCGGTGGGGCCGGCCGGGCACGTGACGTGGTCACGGCAGCCCGCCGCCCCACCCGGCGCCCGCGGCGGGTACCGTCCCCCGGAGGAAGCCCTCGCCCGTCCGGCTGCTCCACCCCGTTGCACCCCGCCCCCGTCCCGGGTCGGCCCCCTTCTCCCTCTCTGTCTGTGAGGCATCATGCGCTGTGTCATCGCCCGGTTCCCGTTCGACCTCACCAAGAACGGGGTGCTGGACTCGATGAAGGGTGTCAAGCCCGAGGCCATCACGGGTGAGTCCGTGCTCATCGGCCGCCGCCAGTACCCGGTCAAGCAGGTCGGCGAGATCATCACCCGGCAGGACCGCCGCGACTTCACCGGCGCGGAGGTCACCCGGGCGATGGCCCGCCTCGGCTTCACCTGCCGCAGCCTCCAGGAGCCCGCGCCCGCCGCGCCGCGCGCCCTGACCCCGCTCCAGAACGCCTCGGCGATGCTCGGCGAGGCCGAGCCCTCCGCCCCCGTCAACACCGACGCGCCCGCCGGTGCGAACACGGACCTGAGCACGAACATGAACACGAGCATGAGCGCGGACGCGGCCGTCGCCCGCTGAACCGCTGACCCGCTGACCCGCAGGACAGTGAAGGGCCCCGCCGACTCACGTCGGCGGGGCCCTTCGTCATGGGTCGGCGGGTCCTACGGATTCCGGCGGCTCACTGGTCGGAGTAGCTGAAGTCGCCCACGGTCCAGGCACTGACATCGGTGATCGCGACGCGGTACATCCCGCCGGTCTCGGGAATCCCGACATTGCCCTGCAGGATGCGGGCGAGATGGAAGTGCAGATGCGTGGGCGCCGCGTCACGATCGGCCTGACCGGTACGGTCCTGTGGCCGGTCCGCGAGGAAGACGCCGGAGAACGGGCCCAGATGGTCGGAGTCCTTCAGCACCTCCGAGACCCGTTCCCGCCACACGGCTTCGGGGGCCAGTCTGCCGGTGATGACAGCACCACCGGCGACCACGGTCAGCGACATCCGATTGCTCTGCCCGGACTCCACCAGGGCTGAGATACCGACGAGCAGTTCGTCAGGGTTCGACATGGGAGCCGATTCTATCCAGCGGTCGCTCCTACCCACCTCCCGTAGAGATGACACCAAAATATTTGGGATTCATGCTGACCAAAATCTACCTTTGCCAGAGTAGACATTGGTCGCGCACGTAGCTAAGGTTTCTCTCGTAGACGAGGTCGAGCAAGGCCCGCAGACATGAACTGACGGGCAGAAGTACGAGAAGTGCGCAGTTCAGAGCGGTTGTGGAGTTTCGAAGCCACGTGGTTCGCAGGACGGTGACGGGACTGACGACCGCGCTGGGTGGCTCGCGGACCGAGGAGCCGCCACCAGCACCACCCATGGATTTCGAGGAAGGACGGAAGGAGCAGACGCCATCAGGATCGCCCGGCCGAGAACATTCGACCGGGCTCGCCAGACCCCGGATTGGAAGGTGGTCCCCGGTCACGCAACCACGGTCCCCGTACTCCCTGCCCTCTCCCGGGCCGGGTGACGGAAACAGAAGGTCGGCGCGACAGTAGCGCCGGCAGATGGTGTTCAATTTCCTTCGGGGCCCTGGTGCCGTACGGCACCAGGGCCCCTCGACGCGTTGCAGAACGAGGTGACATGACAGCAGAGAATCCGCTGGGCGATCGGCTGGACGACGACGACTACCCCGCGTACACGATGGGGCGGGCCGCCGAGATGCTCGGCACCACTCCCGGTTTCCTCCGGGCCATCGGGGAGGCCAGGCTCATCACCCCGCTGCGCTCCGAGGGCGGGCACCGGCGGTACTCCCGCTACCAGCTACGGATCGCCGCCCGCGCGCGCGAGCTCGTCGACCGGGGCACGCCGGTCGAGGCCGCCTGCCGCATCGTGATCCTTGAGGACCAGCTTGAGGAAGCACAGCGGATCAACGCCGAATACCGGCGTGCGGCGAGTCAGGCGGCGCCGGACGGCCCCGGGATGTCCTGATGCGCGCGGCAATGCCCCCGGGCCCCCGGCGAATGTGTGCAGGAGCGTCACACAGGCTGCACACAGTGCCTCGGCCGCCTGGTTAGCGTGACTGGCGTTCGACCCCACGTACCCACGTACGACCATGACCGGGCAGGGAACCGGCGGGGCGGCGACCAGTCAACTCAGGAAGACGCTGATGGACTACTGCTCCTCGTGTCGTCGGCATCTCAACGGCGCCCTGGTGTGCCCCGGATGCGGCGCGTACGCCCCCGACATCGCCCCGGTCACCGTCAGCCGCCACCCCGTCCAGCCCCGGGTCACCCTGGCCGCCGCGAGCACGACGACGGACCACGTCCCGGACGTGCCGGACGTGCCGGACATCTCGGTGTGGGAACCCAGCGCCCCCGCCTCAGCCTTTCCCGCCTCGGTTTTTCCCGACGCGACCGCCCGCGACACGGCCGCCCCTGCCCCGTCCGGCCGCGGCACGCAAGACGAGCGCACGCATGGCGAAGGCACGCATGACGACGGCACGCATGACGACGGCACGCATGACGACGGCACGTACGATCACGACGGTTTCGAGGGGGCGACGCCCCCGCCCCAGGGGCGTGCCGCACGCCGTCGTCAGCGCGCCCGCTGGAAGAAGAACCAGCGCCGGGCCGTCGTCGCGACCGCCGTCGCGCTCGTCGGAGGCGGTCTGACCTTCACCGCCATGGACCGGCTCTCGGCCGACCGCGCGGAAGCCGCCTCGGCTCCGGAAGCCGCGGGCCTGGGCACCAGCACCAAGACGGCCGCGGGCTCCGCGGCGGAGGAGGCGACGCAGTACACGCATCCCTCGTCGGCACGGCCCGACGCCCGGCGGTCCTCGGCGGCCACGTCCCCGCAGTCGCCCGCGAGCGGCCGGTCGGCCGAGCGGGGCGCGGTCGCCCCGTCCTCCGTCGCCCCGCGGGGCTCCCGTCCGGACGCGTCCGCACCGGGTACGGCATCGGCGTCCGACCAGCGGTCGCGGAGCGGGAGCCCGGCCTCGTCGTCGGCCTCCTCCTCGGCTTCGTCCCCGGCCTCGTCCTCGTCGTCGTCCTCCGCGGACCCGGCCGACAGCGCGTCCTCGCAGCCGTCCACACCCGCCGCCACCGACGGGACGAGTGGCACGGGCGGCACGGGCGGCTCCGACTCGACGACGTCACCGGCGAGCCCCTCGCCGTCGGCGACGTCGCCCTCGCAGCTCTGCCTGCTCGTGCTCTGCATCGGCTGACAGCCACATCCCGTACGGGCACAGGTCGCCCGGAGTCCGGAGCCGGGCCGGAGCCGGGCCCGTGGTGTGGAGTGATGTGGCCGGTCGCCGCCGGTGTCGTGCCCACCGGCGGCGACCGCACCGCCCTTCCGCGCCGCCCCCCGGCAGCGGTTTCAGGGCATGAGATCCCTCGGCGGGTCGCGGCGGCACGCGGGAGTGCACCGTCGGCGGGTCCGCAAGGGACATGTGGACAGGGGCCGCTCGCAAGGGAAGCGGCGGGAGGAACTCGCTCGGCGTTCTCGATCGCCTCGTCCTGGCGCCCGGGAATCAGGGGCTGGTGCACCCGGGGGCCGGGGGCGCGAGGGAAGCCGTGGACCACGGCTTCGTCATCATCGGCGGGCTCGGCTCCTGAACGCGGGGTCAGGTGAGCCTCGCTCACATTCTGTTCCGAGCGTAGGCGAGAGAGGCGGCTCTGCACAGCCCTGTGAACCGTCGTCCGTCGGGCGATGCCGGCCACGGCCGTACGACCCCTGGCACGGATGTTCCATGGGTCCCCCCGGCTCCACTCCCCCCTCGCTCCCCACCCTTGCCCGGCCGCGCGGACGGCCCGGGGACGCCCTCGGACAGGCCCTCGGACATGACGGAGCATCACCAACCCTTGCGGAGGCCCCGTTTACCCCGGCGGCTCCTGCTGTGATGATGCCGAGTCCGGGGATGTCCGTCCCGCGGCCGGGGGGAGGCCCGTATGGCAGAGGTGTACTTGCGCAGACTGTCCCGGTGGCAGGCGGAGCAGCAGCGGGACGCCGTCGCGGACGTGTACGTCAGCGCGTACCGGGGCGCGGCGGGGGCGGAACACCGGGACCGTCAGGGTTTCCTGCGCCGGCTCGAACAGCATGTGCAGCACACCGGCTTCGACATGGTGGTCGCCGACACGGCCGGGACGGTCGGCTGCGCGTACGGGTTCCGGGCGCCGCGCACCGGCGAGTGGTGGTCGGACTTCCAGGGGGAGCTGCCGACGGACATCGAGGAACTCACCGCGTCCGGGCGTACGTTCCTGCTCGCCGAACTGATGGTGCTGCCGGCCCACCGCCGCCGTGGTGTCGCCACGCGCCTGGTCGAACGGCTGCTGATCCGGCTCGACGCCGATCTGGTCGTCGCGGCCACGGGCCGGGACGCGGACAGCCCCGCCGGCGGCCGCGGGAACGGCGCCGGCGGGGGCGGCGGGTCGCCGGGCGCGGCGGCGGAGGCGTTCCGCGCCTGGGGATGGTCGAGGTTCGGTGTCCTCGGTCCGCGTATCACCCCCGCCACCGCTTTCGGCGCCGGTCCCGGCCCGGACCGGATGGCCGGCGAGGTCTGGATCCGCCGACCGCTGCGGTGACCTCTCGCGCGGACCGACTGCGGTGACTTCGCGGCGCTCGACGACCGGCTGCCGTCGGCCCCGCGAAAGCCCCCAGTACTGCCTTGCCCCTGGTCAGACCCCCGCGGGGGACGGTCCGACCAGCTCCGACAGGACGTCCTCCATGGTGACGAAGCCGAGGACCTTGCCCGCCTCGCCGGTGACCGCCGCGAGATGACTGCCCGTGGCGCGCAGCGCGGTGAGCGTGTCGTCGAGCGGGGTGTCGATACGAACGCGGGTCACCGGGTGCAGGGCGCTCCGCGGGAACGGCCGGTCCCGCTCGACGACGCCGAGGGTGTCCTTGATGTGGAGGTAGCCGAGCAGCGTGCCGTCCCCGCCGGTCACGGGCAGCCGCGAGAAGCCGGCCTCGGCCGCCGCGCGTTCCAGCCGCGCCGGGGTCACGGTGTCGTCGACCGTACGCATCCGCTGGGCCGGGACGAGGATCTCGCCGACCGGGCGGGTGCCCAGCTCCAGGGCGTCGCGCAGCCGTTCGCCGTCGGCGGCCGTCAGGAGCCCGGCCTCGCTGGAGTCGACGACCATCCGGGCGAGCTGGTCGTCCGTGAACGCCGACTCCACCTCGTCCTTGGCCTCGACGCGCAGCAGTTTCAGCAGGGCGTTGGCGAAGGCGTTGATGCCGAAGATGAACGGCTTCAGCGCCCGGGTGAGGGCCACCAGCGCGGGACCGAGGAGCAGCGCGGTCTGCGCGGGCGCGGCGAGCGCGATGTTCTTCGGGACCATCTCGCCGAACAGCATGTGCAGATACGTCGCCACGGTGAGCGCGATCACGAAGGCGATCGGGTGCACCAGGCCGTGCGGGATGTGCGCCGCCTCGAAGGCGGGCTCCAGGAGATGCGCGATGGCCGGTTCGGCGACCGCGCCCAGGACCAGCGAGGAGACGGTGATGCCGAGCTGGGCGGTCGCCATCATCGCCGAGATGTGCCGCAGACCCCACAGGGTCATCCGGGCCCGCTTGTTGCCCTCCTGGGCCAGCGGCTCGATCTGACTCCGTCGTACGGAGATCAGGGCGAACTCCGCGCCGACGAAGAACGCGTTGGTGAGCAGGGTCAGGGCGCCGATGAGCAGTTGGATCGTGGTGGAGGTACTCATCGGGACTCCCTCGCGCTCTGACCGACCGGTTCGCCGTCGTGACCGCCGTCGTGCTTGTCGTCGTGACCGCCGTCGTACTTGCCGTCGGGATCGCCGTCCGGCTCGTCGGCCGGTCCGGTGATGCGGACGCGATCGGCCCGGTGGTGCTCCACGGCGAGGACGTCCAGCCGCCAGCCGCCCAGGTCGAGGACGTCGCCCTCGGCCGGGATGCGGGCCAGCCGGGTGGCGACCAGGCCCGCGACCGTCTCGTACGGGCCGTCCGGCGCGCGCAGTCCTATCGCGGCCAGCTCGTCCAGCCGTACGCCGCCGTCCGCGTCCCAGGCCGGGCGGCCGTCCGCCGTGGCGGGGGCGGGCAGCAGGTCGGGGATCTCGACGGGGTCGTGCTCGTCGCGGACCTCGCCGACGACCTCCTCCACGATGTCCTCCACCGTGGCCACCCCGGCCGTGCCGCCGTACTCGTCGATGACGACGGCCATCGTGCGGGCCGTGCGCATGCGCTCCAGGAGCCGGTCGGCGGGCAGGCTGTCGGGCACCAGCAGCGGGGCCGTGGCCAGCTCGGTCACGGGGGTCGTGGCCCGCTCGTCCGGCTCCAGGGCGAGTACGTCCCGGATGTGGACCGTGCCGACGACCTCGTCCAGGCTGTCGCGGTAGACCGGGAAGCGGGACAGGCCGGTCGCGTGCGAGAGGTTGGCGGCGTCGGTGGCCGTGGCGTGCGCCTCCAGCGCCCGTACGTCGACGCGCGGTGTCATCACGTTCTGGGCGGTCAGTTCGCCCAGGTGCAGCGTACGGACGAACAGTTCGGCGGAGTCCGGCTCCAGGGCGCCCTGGGCGGCCGAGTGCTGGGCCAGCGCGACCAGTTCCTCGGGGCCCCGGGCGGAGGCCAGCTCCTCGGCGGGCTCAAGACCGAAGCGGCGTACGAACCGGTTCGCGGTGTTGTTCAGGTGCCGGATGAACGGGCCGAACGCGGCCGTGAAGGCGCGCTGCGGTCCGGCGACCACCTTGGCGACGGCCAGCGGGCGGGAGATCGCCCAGTTCTTCGGGACCAGCTCGCCGACGACCATCAGGACGACGGTGGAGAGCACCACGCCGAGCAGGGTCGCCGTCGTGGAGGCCGCGCCGCCCAGACCCACGGCCTTGAGCGGGCCCTGCAGGAGGACGGCCAGTGAGGGTTCGGCGAGCATGCCGATCACCAGGGAGGTGACGGTGATGCCCAGCTGTGCGCCGGACAGCTGGAACGTCAGCTTCCGGACGGCCTTCAGCGCGCCGTCCGCGCCGCGCTCGCCCGCTTCGGCCGCCCGCTCCAGATCACCGCGCTCGACGGTGGTCAGCGAGAACTCGGCCGCCACGAACACCGCGCAGGCGAGTGTGAGCGACAGGGCGAGCAGAAGCAGCAGGATCTCGGTCACCGTGCCACCCCCGCTCCCGTACGCACACGTCTCGGGCCGGGGGTGGCACGGCTGGTACTAGGAGGTTCACCCATGGTGGAACCGTTGCTCCTTCGTCGTCGTCAAGCGTTGGGACCAGTGTAAAGGAATCGCAAAGTAAGGAGTCCAGAGATGCCGGGCACGAGTGGCGCAGCTCACGTCCTCCCTGGTGGGGCACGGGTCGGGGGTACCTGATTCCGGTACGGGGGCCGCCCTTAACCTCTACATGTACGTAGAGCATGACCGCGTACACGCACACGTACACGTACGCGTGCACGTACTCGGAGCATGGCCCGGCACGACCACCCGCACATGAAGGAGTGGACCCCTCAATGGTGTTCAAACGGCTGCTCGGATCACTCGGCGTGGGCGGCCCCACGGTGGACACGGTCCTGAGCCCCGCCCCCGCCCTGCCCGGCGGGACCCTCTCGGGCGAGATCCGGCTCAGGGGCGGCGGCTCGGACGTCGACATCGAGCACATCACGCTGGAACTGGTCGCGGGCGTCGAGGCCGAGCACGAGGAGGGGGAGAGCGAGAGCGGGGTCGTCTTCGAACGGTTCACCGTCGGCGGCGGCTTCCGGCTCTCCGAGGACGAGGAGCGGACCGTACCGTTCGCCGTCACGCTCCCCTGGGAGACCCCGGTCACCGAGCTGTACGGGCAGGAACTGGGCATCGCCCTCGGCCTGCGTACGGAACTCTCGGTGGCGGGCGCGCGCGACAAGGGCGACCTGGACCGGCTGACCGTGGCGCCCCGGCCCGTCCAGGAGGCGATCCTGGAGGCCTTCGGGCAGCTCGGTTTCGGCTTCAGGTCCGCGGACCTGGAACTGGGCCGGATCGGCGGCACGGGCCAGCAGCTCCCCTTCTACCAGGAGCTCGAACTCACCCCGTCGCCCGCGTACGCCCACGCGGTCAACGAGATCGAGGTGACCTTCCTCGCCGCCCCCACCGGTATGGAGGTGGTCCTGGAGGCCGACAAGCGCGGCGGCCTCCTCTCCTCGGGCGACGACACGCTCACCCGGTTCACCGTCTCCCACGAGGGCGTCGGCCATCAGGACTGGAACGCCGTAGTCGACGGCTGGGTCCGGGAACTGGTCGAGCACCGGGAGTCGTACGGCCCCGACGCGGCGTACGGCCACGACCGGCACGAACCGCACGAGCGGTCGCACCCCGGCATCGGCGCGGGGGTCGCCGCGGGCGCGGCGGGGCTCGCGGTCGGGGTCGCCGGCGGACTGGTGGCGGCGGAGATCGTGGACGAGGTGGGCGACTTCTTCGAGGGGGACGAGGAGGAGCAGGAACAGGAAGAGGAGCAGGAAGAGGAGCAGGAGCAGGAAGAGGGCTGACGGAGGGCTGACGGCTCCCCGTCACCCATGAGGCCCACCCCGGCGCACAGGGCGACGCTCAACCGTCCTCCTCCCCACCGGGGTGGGCCAGCAGTTCACGCAGCAGCCGCTCGTCGTCCGGCTCCAGGGACGTCACGAAGCTGGCGAGTACGGCTTCCCGGTCCCGTTCGCCGTCGAGAACCCGGCGCATCCGGCGAGCGGCCAGGCCCGCCTCGTCCGAGGCCGGAGTCCACACGAAGGACCGGCCGACGCGCTCCCGGGTCACCGCGCCCTTGGCCAGCAGCCGGGTCAGGATCGTGATCACCGTCGTATAGGCGAGATCACCACCCAGCCGCTCCTGCACCCACCCCGCCGTCGCGGGCCCCTCCGCCGCGCACAGGGCCGACAGGACCTGCGCCTCCAGCTCGCCCTGTCCCCGCCGCGGGGGACGCTGTCGCCGGTCCGTCACGTCCTGTCTCCTTCCTTATTTTCTACAGTGCTGTAGATTCTGCCTCACGAGGTACGTTCACACCAATAAGGAGATCGGCGTGGGAGTTTCCCTTTCCAAAGGCGGCAATGTCTCGCTCAGCAAGGAGGCGCCGGGCCTGACGGCCGTGCTGGTCGGCCTCGGCTGGGACGTACGGACCACGACCGGCACGGACTACGACCTCGACGCGTCGGCGCTGCTGGTCGACGAGTCCGGCAAGGTCCTTTCCGACCAGCACTTCATCTTCTACAACAACCTCAAGAGCCCCGACGGCTCGGTCGAGCACACCGGCGACAACCTCACCGGTGAGGGCGAGGGCGACGACGAATCGGTCAAGGTGAACCTGGCGACCGTGCCGGCCGAGGTCGCGAAGATCGTCTTCCCCGTGTCCATCCACGACGCCGAAGCACGCGGGCAGAGCTTCGGGCAGGTCCGGGGCGCCTTCATCCGCGTCGTCAACCAGGCGGGCGGCGCGGAGATCGCCCGCTACGACCTGTCCGAGGACGCCGCCACCGAGACCGCGATGGTCTTCGGCGAGCTGTACCGCCACGGCGCGGAGTGGAAGTTCCGCGCGGTCGGCCAGGGCTACGCCTCCGGCCTCGCGGGCATCGCCTCCGACTTCGGCGTCGGCGTCTGACGGCGGCAGGGCGGGAGGGAGAGGGCGCACATGTTCGGGCTGAGTGAGCTCGCCGTCATCCTCGTGGTCGTCATCGTCGTCCTGGCCGTGAAGAAAGGCCCGGATCTGGCGCGGTCGGCGGGGAAGTCCGCGCGGATCCTGAAGGCGGAGAAGCGGGCGGCGGCTGCGGCGGAGGGGGACGCTCCGCCGCGGGTGGTCCAGGGAGAGGTGATCCCACCGGACGGCCCGTCGGCCCCTGGGACGGGGGGCTGAACGCACGCTGCGGCGTCCCTTGGGCGGGCGGGGGTCCGGTTGTCCGTCCGGCACGGGCCGGTGGGGGCTGGGCGCGCCGTTCCCCGCGCCCCTTCGGTGGGCCGGGGGACCGGTTGGCCGTCCGGCGCGGGCCCGCGGGGGCTGGGCGCGCCGTTCCCCGCGCCCCTGAGGTGCGTGGGGGAACCGTTGCCTGTCCAGTGCGGGCCCGTCGTGGCTGGGCGCGCCGTTCCCCGCGCTCCTTGGGTGGGTGGGGGAGCCCGTGTTTGTTCTGTGGGGGTTGGTTGTCGCTGGGCTGCCTTGGAGGTCAGGGCGCAGCCCTGTTTCAGGGGCGCGGGGAACTGCGCGGCCAGCCACCACCGAGCCGTACCGGACACCCGGCCGAACCCCCACTCACCTCAGGGGCGGGGGGGGACAGCCGGGCCCCCGCCCACCCAGGGGCGCGGGGAACTGCGCGACCGGCCCCCACCGGCCCGCAGACGAGGCCGCATGCGGGCCGCGGAGCGTTACTTCTCCGCCGGCGCGTCCGGGCTCGGGACCAGGTCCCGGGTCTGCGTCGCGTCCGGCTCCGGCTCCGGGTCCGACGGGCGCGCGGACCGGCGCCCGGCCAACAGCGCAGCCACCGGCTCGGTGTACCGCGCCGTCAGCGGCCCCACGATCACCAGGATCAGCACATACGCCGTGGCCAGCGGCCCGAGCCGCGGCTCGATACCGGACGTCACCGCCAACCCCGCGATGACGATCGAGAACTCGCCGCGAGCGACCAGCGTCCCCCCGGCCCGCCACCGCCCCTTCGACGAGATCCCGGCCCGCTTGGCGGCCCAGTACCCCGTCGCGATCTTCGTCCCGGCCGTGACCACGGCCAGCGCCAGCGCGGGCAGCAGCACCGGCGGAATGCTCGCCGGATCCGTGTGCAGCCCGAAGAAGACGAAGAAGACAGCCGCGAACAGGTCCCGCAGCGGCGACAGCAGCCCGTGCGCCCCCTCCGCCACTTCCCCCGACAGCGCGATCCCGACGAGGAACGCCCCCACGGCCGCCGACACCTGCAGTTGCTGCGCCACACCGGCGACCAGCAGGGTCAGCCCCAGCACCACGAGGAGCAGCTTCTCGGGGTCGTCGCTCGACACGAACCGCGAGATGTGGCGGCCGTACCGCACCGCGATGACGAGGACGAGCCCGGCGACACCGAGCGCGATGGCGAGCGTGGCACTGCCCGCCGCCAGACCCGCACCGGCCAGCAGCGCGGTGATGATCGGCAGGTAGACCGCCATGGAGAGGTCTTCGAGGACCAGGATGCTGAGGATGACCGGGGTCTCACGGTTGCCGAGCCGGCCCAGGTCGCCGAGGACCTTGGCTATGACACCGGACGAGGAGATCCAGGTGACTCCGGCGAGGACGACGGCGGCGACCGGCCCCCACCCGAGCAGCAGCGCCATCGCGGCGCCGGGCAGGGCGTTCAGGGCGGCGTCCACGAGGCCCGCCGGGTACTGGGTCTTGAGGTTGGAGACCAGATCGGTCGCCGTGTACTCCAGCCCGAGCATCAGCAGCAGCAGGATGACGCCGATCTCGGCGCCGATCGCGACGAACTCCTCGCTGGTGCCCAGCGGCAGCAGCCCGCCCTCGCCGAATGCGAGACCGGCCAGCAGGTAGAGGGGTATCGGCGAGAACTGGAACCGTCCGGCGAATCGGCCGAGCAGCCCCAGTCCGAGGATGATCGCGCCGAACTCGATCAGGAAGACCGCGGACGAATGCACGTGTCACTCCCTTCCGAGTATGGTCGCGGCCGACTCCACGCCCTCGCGGGTGCCGATCACGATGAGGGTGTCCCCGCCGGCGAGGCGGAAGTCCGGCGCGGGCGAGGGGATGGCCTCGGCGCGGCGCAGGACGGCGACGATCGAGACGCCGGTCTCGGTGCGCATGCAGGTCTCGCCGAGCAGGCGTCCGTTCCAGTGCGAGGTCGACGACAGTTCGATGCGTTCGGCGACCAGGCCCAGTTCTGTCGTGGACAGCAGGCTGGGGCTGTGGTGGGCGGGCATCAGGGCGTCGATGAGCGCGTCGGACTCTCCTGCGGAGAGCCGGACGGAGAGGGCGCAGGCGTCCGGGTCGTCCTTGCGGTACGCGCTCAGCGTGCGGCCGCCGTCGCGGTGCGCGACCACGGAGATGCGGCGTTGTTCGCGGGTCGTGAGGTCGTACCGCACCCCGATTCCCGGCAACGGCGTACTGCTCAGGCGTGGAGTGCCCATGGCTGGTCCCCTGTCCGATGTCGATCTGCTGATCCGTTCACCCTACGGCGGGCTGCGGAATGGTTTCCTCTACGGCCGGGTGGCGCACTTCTTCGTCTGCGGCCCGGTGGGGGCCGTTCGCGCAGTTCCCCGCGCCCCCAAAAGATGAAAGGCAGGGGCGCAGCCCCGCTTTTCAGGGGCGCGGGGAACTGCGCGACAAGCCCCCACCGGCCCGCACGGGACGACCGCCGCACCCCCACCCACCCCAGGGGCGCGGGGAACTGCGCGATCGGCCCCCACACGGCCGCAGACGAGCGCCGTACCGTCAGAGCGCCGTGCCGTCAGTCGGTCACGTCGACCTTGCCGTTGGCCGGCGCGGCAGCCGGCGCCGCAGCCGGCGCAGCCGACGGCCCAGTGATCCTGCGGAGCAGTTCCGGCAGGTCGACCCCGGTCGTGGAGCCGAGCAGCTCAACCCCCTGCGCCACGTTGTCCGCGACCGTTCGGGACAACTGGCTCGCCCCGTCCGTGGAGATCACCGTCATCTTGTCGATCGCGCTGAGCGGCTCGGACGCCTTGGCGACCACCTGCGGCAGCACCTCGACGACCATCTGCAGCACCGCCGCGTCTCCGTACCGCGAGAACGCGTCCGCCTTCAACCGCATCGCCTCCGCCTCGGCGGCCCCCTTCGCCCCGATCGCCGCGGCCTCGGCCTCACCCTCGATGCGTACGGCGTCGGCGAGCGCCGCCCGGTGCGCCTTCTCGCCCTCACCGGTCAGCCGGGACCGCTGGGCGTCCGCCTCGGCCTGCTTGACGAGCGCGACCCGGCGGGCTTCCGCCTCCTGTTCGGCCTGGTAGCGCGCCGCGTCGGCCGGCTTGCGGACCTTGGTGTCCAGTTCGCGGTCGGTCAGCGCGGCCTGCCGCTGGGCGACCTTCTCCTGCTCGGTGAGCACTTCCTGGCTGCGGGCGGCCTGGGCGAGCGGACCGGCCGCCGCGGCACGGGCCGCCGCCTCGTCCGTCTCGGCCTTGATCTCCGCGGTCTTGAGCGCGAACGTCCGCTGGGCGATCGCGATCTCCTCCTCGGCCTTCAGCCGGGCCTGCTCGGCGGCGCGGCGGGCCACCGCTTCCGCGATGTCGGCCTCCTGCTTGGCGCGGGCGGCCTCGGGCCGGCCGAGGTCCTCCAGGTAGGAGCCCTCGGTGGTGATGTCCTGGATCTGGAAGGCGTCGAGTACCAGGCCCTGTCCGGACAGGCTGGCTTCGGCCTCCTCGGCGACCTGCCCGGCGAACGCGGCACGGTCCCGGATGATGTCCTCCACCGACATGCGGCCCACGATGGAGCGCAGCGCGCCGGAGAGCACTTCCTGGGTGAAGCCGACGATGCCGTTCTGCTGCATCAGGAACCGTTGGGCGGCGGCGCGGATGGAGTCCTCGGTGCCGCCGACCTTGACGATGGCGACGCCTTCGAGGTTCGCCTTGACGCCGCGCAGGGTGACCGCGCCGCGTACGGCGATGGGGATGTGCCGGCTGGACAGGTCGAGGGTGAACTTCTGCTGGACGAAGGGCACGACGAAGACTCCGCCGCCGACGACGACCTTCTGGCCGCTGTTGTCGGTGAACACCCGCCCGGTGTCCGGGTCGGTGGACTTCTTGCCGCGCCGCCCGGTGACGATGAAGGCCTGGCTGGGCCCGGCCACCTTGTACCGCGTGACGACGACGAGTGCGAGCAGGACGAGGAGTACGACGACTCCCACGACCGCGACGAGCACTGGACTCATGATGAATTCCCCCCTTGCCACCCCCAAGGCGGCAGATCGGTACGGATCGAAACTGCTTCAGCGCTGGATCGCGCGGACCGCCACCGATGTCGGTGACAGGGACTCCTCGACCCAGATCTCCGTGCCCCGGGCCACCGCTTCGGGGCTTTTCGCCGCGAGTTTCAACGGCTGCCCCGCGAGATGCACGAGTACCTCGCCGTAACCACCCACCGGGATCGCGGTGACCACCGAGCCAGAGGTGCCGACGAGGTCGGCCCCGCGTGGTGTGGCGGACGGTTCGTCGCGCATCAGGGCCCGGCTGAACCGCCAGGTCAGTCCGCCTGCCGCGGCTCCGGCCCCGATGCCCACGGCGGTGGCGGCACCGGCCCCGAGTCCGGTGGTGCCGAGCACGAGGGCGCCGCCGAAGCCGAGCATCGAGACGAAACCGGCGATGACCGGCAGTGAGAGCAGTCCGTCGAAGAGCCCGTCCAGGAAACTCGCCCCGCCGAACAGTCCTTCCAGGACGCCGTCGAAGACCAGTGTCAGAAGCAGCAGCACGACACCTGCGATGCCGAGACCGAGAAACAGGTTCATCCGGTCACCTCCCCGACTGTGCCGATCACCTCGGCGGACTCGCATTGTGTCAGATGCATGCGCTATACACATTGCCGGATCCCGGCAGTCTTTACGCTTCCTTGGTGCCGCTTTGACACATCCACCCCCATGCGTCGCGGGACCGCGGCGTCGCCCGGCACCGGGAACGCCCGAAGACTGCCGGGATCCGGCAATGCGGAAATCCGGCTCCCCCGGGCACGATGACCGGGCGGAAACAAGGAACCACGCGGACGTCACGGGGGATCCGCTTGGGCCTGCTACGGGGGACGGACAGGGGCCCCGGTACCGGACACCGTCGGACGACGGCCGGTACCGGGGCCCCGCTCCTGCCGTTTCCCGGCAGCGAGCCCCACCCTCACCGCCCCGGCCCCCGCCCCATGCGCTAGAAAGGCGTCACCAGCTCATCGAGGGAAAACGGCTGACGGGGAGACGAGGGGTGCGCATGGCGGGGCGGGACGTACCCGAGGAGTACCTGGACGGGTACGCGCGTATTCTCGCCGACGCCTCCGCGACCGGCCGCCGGCTGACCCGCGACGAACTCGACTCCCGGCGGGCCTTGGGCGAACGGGCCGCCGAGGCCGGGTTCGGACTGCGCGCCCTGGTCGGCGCCCACCTCACCGCAGCCCGCGTGCACTGGCCCGCCACCGCCGGAGAGCACACGCTCGCCGCCGTCGAGCAGGCCGTCGACGCCTTCGCCGAGGGGTACGAACGGGCGCAGCTCCTCGCCGTACGCCAGGAGGAGGCCGCGCGCCGGGAGTTCATCGACGACCTGCTGCACGGCCGCAGCGACCTCGGCCTGCTCGCCGAACGCGCCGAACGCTTCGGGCTGCGTCTCTCGCACGCGCACGCCGTCGCCGTGGCCAGGGGCAGCGCACGTCACGACGGTTACGACGAGGGCGACGCCGTGCCCCGCGAGGTGGAGCGCGCGCTGATCGCCAGGTTCGGCGACCGCAGCATCCTCGTCACCACCAAGGACGGGCGCCTGGTGTGCATCGCGCCCGGCGACCAGGACGACGTGCTCGCGTTCTTCGCCAAGCAGGCGTACGCGGCCACCGACGGCGGACAGGTCGCCATCGGCCGCTCCCAGCCCGGTCCCGGCGGGGTCGTCCAGTCCTACGAGGAGGCGCTGAACGCCCTCGACCTGGCGGAGCGGCTGGAGTTCGACACGCCCGTACTGCGCTCCGCCGACCTGCTCGTCTATCCCGTACTCACCCGGGACCGGCAGGCCATGGCCGATCTGGTGGTCAGCGCGCTCGGTCCGCTGCGCGCGGCCCGCGGCGGCGCCGAACCGCTCCTCGACACCCTCACCGCGTACTTCGACTCGGGCTGTGTCGCCGCGGAGGCCGCCCGGCGCCTGGCGCTGAGCGTCCGCGCGCTCACCTACCGGCTCGAACGCATCCACAAGCTGACCGGCGCGAACCCGGCGGACCCGGTGCACCGGTACACCCTGCAGACCGCGGTCATCGGGGCGCGGCTGCTGGACTGGCCGGAGAAGGACTTCTGAGGGCCACCGAGGTACTGAGCCTCTCCGCGGGCGCTCATTCCTCGCCGTCGTCCGTGTCGTCCTCGTCGTCGCCGTCGTCCGAGCGGTCCTCGCCGCCCTTGCCCGGCTTGCCCGGCTTCTCCGCGTCCTGGGCGGGGTCCGGTACGACCTCCGGAATCTCCTCCGTGACGGAGGGGGAGGCGGAGGGCGCCGGATTGACGTCGGGCGCGGTCCCGGTCTCCTGCCCCTGCTCCCCGCCCTGATCCCCTCCCTTGTCCCGGTCCTGGTCCCGGTCCACGGCTCCGGCCACGGGCGCCCCGGTGGCCGAGGTGCCGGACGAGCCGTCACTCGCACCGGCGGACGGGGACGCGTCCTTGGACCCGTCCTTCGAAGCGGTGTCGTCCGGCGAGAACATCGACATGCCCGCGAGCACGGCCAGTACGAAGATCACGGCACCGGCGAGGATGCCGAACACCCGGGGTCTGCGGCGGACGGCGGTTCCGACACCGCCGCGTCCGCCGCCACCGCCGGTGGGCCGTGCGCGGCGCGAGGGGCCGGAACGGGCGGAGTGCGAGGCGTGCGAGGAGGGAGCCGGGGCGGGCAGCGGCCCGGAGCGGGCCGCGTGGGCGGAGCGTCCGGTCGGCTGTGCGGCGGTCGCCGGGAGCCGGTACGTCGTCGGGGCCCCGCTGTCGGCTCCCCCGGGCTGCTGCTGCGCAGGCGCGGACGCGTACGACACCTGCGTACGCGGCTGCTGTGCGGCCACCGGGAGGGGTTCGGCCCGTCCCTGCCAGGCGCCCGTGCCGAACCAGTCCGCGACCTCCTGGGCCGTGGGCCGGTCCTCGGGCTGCTTGGCGAGCAGGCCCAGGAGGTAGTTCTCGAAGGCGGGCGGCAGCTGGATCCCGCGCTCACGGGGCGGCACCGGCGCCATGTCGATGTGCTGGTGCAGGGTGATGGTCGCGCTCTCGCCCTGGAACGGCGGTCTGCCGGTGAGGAGTTGGTAGAGCACGCAGCCCAGCGAGTACACGTCGGAGGCGGCCGACGCAGGACGGCCGAGGGCGCGCTCCGGGGCGAGATAGAGGCTGGTGCCGACGATCTGGCCGGCCGTGGTGAGCGCGGACGACGGGTCGTCGACGAAACGGGCGATGCCGAAGTCGCCGATCTTCACGGTGCCCTGGGCGTCCGCGAGGAGGTTGCCGGGCTTGATGTCCCGGTGCACGATCCCCTCGCGGTGCGCGGCGGCGAGGCCCGCGGCGGCCTGGGCGGCGATGGTGGCCACCCGGTCCGCGCCGAGGGTGCCGGACGCGGTCAGCTCCTGGGCGAGGCTCTGGCCCTCGACCAGCTCCATGACCAGGTAGAAGCGGTCGTCCCAGGCGCCGAAGTCGAAGACGGCGACGACATAGGGGTGGCTGAGCCTGGCCGCCGTCTGGGCCTCCAGGCGGAAGCGGGCGGACGCGGCGCTGTCCGCCTCGTCCCCCAGCAGCAGCTTGACGGCCACGGCGCGGCCGAGCACCTCGTCGGTGGCCTGCCACACCTCGCCCATGCCGCCTCGGCCGATGGACGCCTGCAACCGATACCGCTCCGCGACGAGCACCAGCGAATCATCCTCAACAGCAGAAGGCCAACACGGGGACCGCGAACGGCACTTCAGCGTTACGGAAGCGCGCAGATGGGGGGACTCGCAGTCCCCCTAGCCTACCGATCCCCCGACGACCTGAACGCCCTGCGGGCCGCGGGGTCGCTCGGCCGCGGGCCCGGTGGGGGTCACCCGCGCAGTTCCCCGCGCCCCTGGGGGCGCCGGGGGCGCGGGGAACTGCGCGGCCGGCCACGTACGACCCGCAGGCGACACTCCACCGGGGCCCCCACCCCCTAGGGCGCGTCCGCGCGGACCATCACGCAGTCGAACTCCACGACCCGCCCCGTCGCGGGGTCGCGCGTCACGGGGTACATGCCGGTGACCCCGAACCCCGCCGCCTCGTAAGCGGCAACGGCTTCCCCCATCGCGGGACTGCCCTCGTACAGCCGCAGAGCCGCCACCTCGGACTGCATCCCCACGAACTCCGAGATCCGCTCGCCCGCCCCGGCGAACACCTCCATGTCGAAGCCCTGCGTGTCCATCTTCAGATACGGCCGCGGGTCCTCGACCCCTTCGAGCGCCTTCTGCATCACGCCGTCGAGCCGCCGGATCTCGATCTCCTCCGTGCGCCCCTTGGCGAACCGCCGGTACCGCTCCTTGCCGTACTCGCTGGGCGGGAGCAGCGAGTTCATCGACTTCCAGTCCACGTGGATGGACTGCACGGCCTCCTCGCGGCCGAGCGCGAAGTTGTACACATGCCAGTCCGGGTCGTTCTCGGCGGACTTCCGCAGCTTCTCGAACGTCGCGGAGACCGGCTCGAAGGACACGATCCGCCCCGTGTAGCCGAAGCGCCGCAGCCCCTTCCCGTACTGCCCGCTGTTGGCCCCGACGTCGAACACGCAGTTCACACGGTTCAGTTCCAGCAGTGCGGCCACGTGCTGGGTGCACAGATAGTGCGCGGCGGCGAGCTGGAACTCCCGCTCCCCCGCCGCCGGCACCGTCTTGTCGAGCAGCAGCCGCGCGCCCGTGTCACCGAGCGGCACACTCTTCACGTTCCGGCCCCCGGACCCGCGGGCCACCACCCAGGTGTCCGTGCCGGCGTCCGTGACCGCGTACCGGCTCCTGCCGCGGGTCACCAGATCGGCGCCGCCTCCCACCGGGACGACGGTCCGCTCGCCCCGCCGGAACAGCAGGGACGTACCGGGACCGATATCGACCACCTTCACGCCTATCCGGGGAAGGATTCCGAGCAGTCTTCTGTAAAGGGTCGGCATCGGGTCAGCCTCGCAGAAGTCGCCTCGGATTCACCGGTACTTCACGCAACAAGTTTTCACTGCCGTCCCGTCTCGTGACGGTCGAGTTCGTAGGCCGCTCTGATGAGGGGAACGTGCGTGAACGCCTGTGGGAAATTGCCCAGTTGGCGCCCGGCGACGGGGTCGTACTCCTCCGCCAGCAGGCCGACGTCGTTGCGCAGGAGCAGCAGCCGCTCGAACAGGGTCCGGGCCTCGTCCGCGCGGCCGGTCAGCCGCAGGGCGTCCGCGAGCCAGAAGGAGCAGGCCAGGAAGGCGCCCTCGCTCCCGGCGAGCCCGTCGGGGCTCCCGGACCCGCCGGCGTTCGTCGAGTAGCGGCGGACCAGGCCGTCGCCGGTGGACAGTTCGCGTTCGACGGCGGCGACCGTGCCGATGACCCTCGGGTCGTCCGGCGGCAGGAATCCGGTGCGCGGGATGAGCAGCAGCGCCGCGTCGAGGGCGCGCGAACCGTAGGACTGCGTGAACGTGCCGCGCGCCGCGTCGAAGCCCCGCTCGCAGACCTCCCGGTGGATACGGTCCCGGATCTCGCGCCAGCGGTCGACGGGCCCCGGGCGTCCGTGCTCCTCGGCCAGCCGCACCGCGCGGTCGAAGGCGACCCAGCACATGACCTTGGAGTGGACGTGGTGGCGGGGTTCGCCGCGCATCTCCCACAAGCCCTGGTCGGGCCGGGACCACACCTTCTCCAGATGGTCGAGCACGGCCCGCTGGAGCGCGATGAGATGCCGGTGGGGCCGCAGCCCCGAGCTGAGGGTCAGTGCGAGGGTGTCCATCAACTCGCCCGGCACGTCCAGCTGTTGCTGCACGGCGGCCCCGTTGCCGATCCGTACCGGCCGCGACCCCTCGTACCCGGGCAGCCAGTCGGCGGTCCACTCGGTGAGCCTGCGTTCGCCGCCGATGCCGTACATGATCTGGATGTCCTGCGGGCGGCCGGCGACCGCTCTCTCCAGCCAGCCGCGCCAGGCGTCCGCCTCGGCGGTGAAGCCGCTGCGCAGCAGCGCCTCCAGGGTCATTCCGGCGTCGCGCAGCCAGCAGTAGCGGTAGTCCCAGTTGCGTACCCCGCCGGGCTGTTCGGGCAGGGAGGTGGTGGGCGCGGCGACGATGCCGCCGGTCGGCTCGTAGGTGAGGGCCTTGAGGGTGATGAGGGAGCGTACGACCGCTTCGCGGTAGGTGCCGTCGTACGAGAAGGGCCGCAGCCAGTCGCTCCAGTACTCCTCGGTGCGGCGCAGCGCCTCGAAGGGGTCCACGGGGCCGGGGGCGGGCAGGTGGGAGGGCTGCCAGGTCAGGACGGAAGGGATGCGTTCGCCCGCGGTGACGGTGAAGTCGGCGGTGTGGGCGTGGCCGTGCGCGGTCAGCGGGACCGGGGTGGACAGCCGTACCGCCTCGGGGCCCGCGACCCCGGTGAGCTGTCCGTGCTCGCGGTGCATCCAGGGCACCACGCTCCCGTACTCGAACCGCAGCCGCAGGTCCATGCGCAGGTCGACCGTGCCGGACACGCCCTCGACGATCCGTACGACGCTGGGGGCGCCGTCGCGGCGCGGCATGAAGTCGACGACGGTGGCCCGGCCGGTGTCCGTCTCCCACACGGTCTCCAGGACGAGGGAGTCCCCGCGGTAGCGGCGGGTGGCGGCCGGCGGGGCGGGGTCGTCGTACGCGGCCACCGGGGCGATCCGCCAGCGGCCGTTGTTCTCGTCACCCAGCAGCGCGGCGAAGCAGGCGGGGGAGTCGAAGCGGGGCAGGCACAGCCAGTCGAGGCTGCCGTCGCGGCCGATGAGGGCGGCGGTCAGCAGGTCCCCGACGAGGGCGTAGTCCTCGATCCGTCCCGGCATGGGGCCAGTGTGGCCGCGCCGGTGGGCGAGGGCATCTCGAAGGGGCCCGCCCGCTCACCCGGTCGGCCCGGTGCGCTGGTGGGAGGTGCCGCGCGATGGTGCCGTGGGAGGAGATCCAGCAGTCCCCCTGTCGTCGGGAGCCGTAGGAGGCATCCGTGCTGAACCGTCCGCCCCGCCGTCGGTGCCGTCACCGGCGTACCGTCCCCGCCCTCCGGCCGGCCCTCGTCCCGGTCCTCGCGGTGGCCGCGCTGCTCACGACGGCCGGCTGCACGGGCGGTGGCGGCGGGGCCGGTGCCGCGGACGCCGCGGCGGCCTCCGCCTCCGCCGCGGCGGCTCGGGTGCCCTCCCCCTCCCCGTCGGTCACCGTCGCGCACACGCTGACCGAGGCACAGGCGAAGTCGGCGCTGCTCACCCCCGCCGACCTCGGCGACGGCTGGACGGGTACCGAGGGCGCGGCGACCTGGCGGGACGCCCTCCTGAAGGGCAAGGCGGACGTCACCGACTGCCAGCGGCTGCTCGACGGCCTGTACGCCGAGAACCTGCTCGGCGAGCCCGCCGGGTCCCGCGCGGCGGCCGGCTTCGACGACTCCGGCGCCGGGGCGCAGCTGCGGTACCAGGTCGGGGCGTACGACCGGGCCGCGCTGGACTCCTCGCTGGCCTGGCTGAAGACGGTGCCGGAGACCTGCGGGCAGTTCACGGCCACGGACGTCAGGGGCGGACAGTTCACCGTACGGGCCGTCGCCGCGCCGCTGCCCGGCCTGGGCGAGGCGGCCGAGGGCCTGCGGGTGACCGTGAGCGGCGACGGCGGCGGCTGGCCCGCCGTGCTCACCCTGGACTACGCCGCCGTACGGGTCGGCGACAGCGCGCTGTCCCTCACCGACGGCGGACTCGACGAGGTGGACGCCGAGGACGTCCGGCGGGCCGCCGAGGCCGGCACGCGGCGCCTTGAGGAGGTCCTGGCGGGCCGGACGCCCGCGGCGGCGCTCTCGGCCCCGGCCTCCGCGTCGGAACCGGCGGGGGCTTCGGATGCCGCTTCGGCGGGGGCTTCGGAGGAGGCTTCCGTTCCCGCCCCGGAGTCGGTGCGGCCCTCCGAGGAGAGCGGTGACGAGGACGATCCGGACGGGCCGGAACCCGACGAGCTGAGCTGAGCCGCGCCGCCGCGTGACCGTGGGTACGGCCGTCAGGGCCGGTCGGTGAGGTACCGCTCGACCGGGCCCAGGGTGAGCAACCCGCTGCCCGCGCCCGCGAGTTCGGCGGCGGCGGGGCGCAGACGGTCGCGGGCGCGTTCCAGAACGGCACGGTCGCCCAGACGGCGGGCGGCCTCGGCCTCCAGTGCGCAGCAGGCCTCGTACAGAAGGTCGTGCGGGGGTTCCGGGAGGGCGCCCAGGGCGGTACGGGCCTCGGTGCGGCGGCCCGCCGCGAGCAGCGTGAACGGCTCGGCCCAGGGGCGGTGGGGGCCCCAGTCCTGGCGGGGGTCCGGGTCCACCGGGAGGTCGTGGGCCAGACGCAGGCAGAGGAGCGCGAGGGGGAGGAGGCCGCGTTCCAGGCCGGGCATTCCGGCGCCCTCCAGACGGGTGGCGGCGGCGCGGTAGGCGGTCTCCGCCTCGGCCGGGCGGCCGGTCGCGCTGAGCCGCAGCGCCCCGTACCACTCGGTGAAGACGCCCACGAGGGGGAGTTCGTGGCGTTCGGCGAGGTGGTCCGCGGCGGTCGCGTGGCGGTCCGCGCCGGGGAGGTCGCCGAGTGCCGCGCGGGCCTGGAGGCGGATGAGACGGCCGAGGACCTCGTAGGTCACCAGGCCGTGGCGCGCGGACAGTTCGACGAGTTCGGCGCCGATCGCGTCGCGTCGCGGGGCGAGGCCCGCGCGGGAGAAGGACTGCATGAACGTGCCGTTGAGGGCGAACGCCAGCAGGGCGGGGTCGTCGAGGCGGCGGGCGAGCGTCTCCGCCTCGACGGCGGCGTCGGGGCCGCGCCGGCCGTCCGCGCCGCTCGCTCCGCGGGTCTCCAGGGCGATGGTGGTCAGGAGGCGGCAGCGGGCCGGGTCGTGGGCGGGCGTGCCTGCCGGCAGGGCTCTGAGGGTGCGTTCCGCGGCGGCCACGATCTGGGCGGCGGCCGTGGGGTCGTCCGCGCGGGTCCAGATCGCCGGGACGTCGTACGCGCCGATCACCCGGGCGGTCAGTTCCGGGTCGGCGAACTCCTCCGCCGCGGCGATGGCCGCCGTGCGGTGGCGGCGGGCCTCCTCCAGACCCGCGCCACCGGTGACCGCGAGGTTGCGGAGCAGGCCGACGGTGGAATGGAGGCGTGTGCGGGCGCCTCCGGCGACGGTGCGGTGGTAGGACTCGGCGGCCCGGGTCCACAGCTGGGCCGTGACCTCGGTGGCGCTCTGGCCGCCGCCAGGTGTGTTGTCGGGTGCGGGTGCGTCGTGGCTGGTCGCGCCGTTCCCCGCACCCCCGAAAGGCAAAAGACTGCGCCGTTCCCCGCGCCCCTGGGTGGGCTGGGGTTGGGCTTGGGCAGTCGGTGCGGGCAGGCCAGGGGGTAGGTCCAGGTTGGGATTCTGGGTCAGGATGTCCGATTGCAGGTGGCGGAGGTGGGGGCCCGGGTCCACGCCCAGTTGGGTGGTCAGGACCGTGCGGGCCCGGCGCAGGACCGCCAGGGCGTCTCCCTGGCGGTGCTGGCGGTAGAGGGCCAGGGCCAGCAGGCGCCAGGCGTTCTCCCGCCAGGGGTGGTCCGTGAGGTGGGCGTCCAGGTCGGGGACCGCGTCGGCGGGGCGGCCGAGGGCGAGCAGGGTCTCGGCACGGCGTTCCACGGCCTGGAGGCGCAGTTCGGCGAGGCGGGCCCGTTCGGCGCGGGACCAGTCCTGCCCCTCCCCGGCGAACTCGGCGTACGCCGGACCCCGCCACCGGCCCAGCGCCTCCTCCAGGGCCGAGAGCGCAGCCGGGGCGGGCAGTCCGGCGGCGGTGCCGAGCGCCGTCTCGAAGCGCCAGGCGTCCACCGTGTCCGGCGCGGCACGCAGCGCGTAACCGGGGCCGTCGGTGACCAGGAGCCGGGCCGGGGTGCGGGGCGGGCGGTCCGGTTCCAGGGCGCGCCGCAGGGCCGCCACGAAGGTCTGGACGGCGCCCACGGCTCCGGCGGGCGGCTCCGGCCACAGGTCCTCGACCAGCCGGGACACGGGTACGACGCGGCGGCGGGCCACGATGAGCCGGGCCAGCACGGCCCGGTGCCGCGGCCCCTTGAGGGCGAGCTCCCGCCCGTCCTCGGCGTGGGCGACCGTCGGCCCGAGCACCCCGAACACCACCCGCACGTCCCGCTCCTCACCGGCCTCTGCACACCCGTCCCACGCTACTGCGCCCCCACCCACTGCCCGACCGCCGACCGACCGCTGATCGCCCGCTGATTCACACCCCTCACCTTTGTCTCCAAGGGCCGCGGGAAACGCCGCGATCCTTCGCCCCCCAGGGGGCGCGGGGAACGGCGCAATCCTCTCGCCTTCAGGGGCGCGGGGAACGGCGCAATCCTTTCGCCCCCAAGGGGCGCGGGGAACTGCGCGACCAGCCCCCACCCACCCGCACCCGACCCACCTCCGAAAGGCACCCCTTGACCCCCACCGCTCCCACCATCGACGGCTTCGCCCACCACCGCATCCCCGGCGCGACCCCAGCGGAGCTGCACGTCGCCGTCGGCGGGGGCGAAGGCGGAGGCACAGGCACCCCCGTGGTCCTCCTCCACGGTTTCCCCCAGACCAACCTCATGTGGCGCCACGTAGCCCCGAAGCTGGCCACCGACCGCACGGTCATCTGCCCGGACCTCCGCGGTTACGGCGCCAGCGACAAACCCGCCGATCCCGACGGAACGACGTACTCGAAGCGCGCCATGGCCGCGGACGTCGTCGCGGTCGCCAAGGCGCTGGGCCACGAGCGCTTCGCGCTGGTCGGCCACGACCGCGGCGCCCTCGTCGCGATCCGCGCCGCCCTCGACCACCCGGAGACGGTCACCCACCTCGCTTCCCTGGACGTCCTGCCGACGCTCGACATGTGGGAGGTCATGCACGGAACGTCCGCCGCGATCGGCTTCCACCTCTACCTGATGGCCCAGCCGCCGGGCCTGCCCGAGCAGTTGATCGGTGCGAGCCCGGACGCGTTCTTCGGCCACTTCCTGGACGTGTGGACGCGCGACCCGGCGGCCGTACCGGCGGACGTCCGCGCCGCCTACCTCGCGGCGTGCCGCGCGGCCGTCCCGTCGATCGTCGCGGACTACCGCGCCTCCGCGGGCGTCGACGTCGCGCACGACCTGGCCGACCGCGAGGCCGGCAACCGGCTGCGGATGCCGGTGAGCGTGCTCCAGCAGGACTGGGGTTCGGCCCTCGGCTTCGACGCCGCCGCGCTGTGGTCCGCGTGGGCCGACGACCTGCGGCACAGCACTGTCTCGTGCGGTCACTTCATGGCGGAGGAGGCCCCGGACGTCGTCGTCGGGGCGATACGGGAACTGCTGTGCCGCTGACGCGGGGGGCTGTCAGCCGCGGGCGGCTCGGTTAGCTTGCCCGGTAGGACCTGCCCCGCACGGCCGGCCGGGGAAGAAGCCGGTCGGGGCCGGAGAAGAGGCCGGTGGAGAGGAGACGGCCGGTGGACAAGCGCACGCCCCGACTCGGCGAGGTCCAGGAGACCCTGCTCATCCCCCTCTACGCCCGTGCGGTCGAGACCCGTAAGGCGCACGGACTGCTGAGCGATCCACAGGCTGTGGAGATGGTCGACTCCCTCGATTACGACTTCTCCCGTTTCGACGGCGCGCGCAGCCTGCTCGGGGCGAACCTGCGCACCCTGCTCTTCGACCAGTGGGTACGGGAGTTCCTGGAGCGGCACCCCGCCGGCACGGTCGTCGAGATCGGTACGGGTCTGAACACGCGGTTCGACCGGCTCGACAACGGCACGGTCCACTGGTTCGACCTCGACCTGCCCGATGTGATCGCCCTGCGGCGGGGCTTCTTCAAGGACACGGACCGGCGGCACATGGTCTCGGCCTCAGTCACCGATCCGCAGTGGATGGAGCAGGTGCGCGGCAGCAGCCCCGGCCCGTACTTCCTGGTCGCCGAGGCGGTGCTGGTCTATCTGGAGGCGGAACTGGTCCGTACGGTGTTCCAGCAGGTCGGCGAGGAGCTGCCCGGGGCCCGCTTCGCCCTGGAGACCGCGGCGTCCCGCGTGGTCGATGCCCAGGACAGTCATGACGTGCTCGCCAAGGTGACGGCCCGGATGCGCTGGAGCTGCGACAACCCGGGTGCGCTCGAACAGTGGGAGCCGGGCCTCAGCCTCACGGACTCCCGCACCCTGGCGCACCTGCCGGCCCCGGTCGCGCACCGGCTGCCCCTGCGCTACCGCCTCCTGCTCCCGGTCGTGGCGACGCTCAGGCGCCGGGACATCGAGGCGTACCGCTGCAACCTGTTCCGGTTCGCCGGGGAGTGATCGCGTAACCGGCCGTGCCCTGCGCGTAGTCGGAGGTTGCTGGGGGTGGTCCTGCAGGTGAAGCGTGCGCGAGGATGGGGTTATGACCGCGGCCCCTCGCGCCATCGCTCTTCTGGAGACCTGGCCGAACCTGGTAAGTGGCCCGCCCCGGTGCGCCGTTGGGCATGCCTTCGCTTCGGCGGGACACGAGATCGTCCACTTCCACTCCGACGACTCCGCCGACCTCTGCCTCACACCCACGGCGGTCGAGCGCCTGCTTCCCCAACTCCTGCACGCCAGCGCGATCAGAGTCCGCCCCGGCGCCTCCTGGATCACCGTGCTCCTCGACTGCGACGCCGACGTCCAGCTGCTGCTGGGGCTGGTGAGTGTCGCGCTGAAGGAGCAGGGCGCGGTCCCGCTCCGGCGTCCGACGCCGCCCTGCGACTGGGAGCGTCCGGCGGTGGTCCCCGGGCCGCGCCCGGGAGCGGCCCGCCGTGTGGTGGACCGGCTCATGCCCCACCACTGACGGCCGCTCGCCGAAGGCCGCCTGTACGAGGCCACACCCGCTCCTCCCGTGAGAGGGAGGCACGCCAGGAGGAGGGGGTGGTCATCGGGAGGCAGTCGTGCGGACCTCCGTGGAACTGTCCCCACCCTCACGCCATGTCACCGCTCCTGCAACTAACGCGCAGTAAAGCTCACCCCAAGGGATGTGACCCACGACGGCCCGCAACGGCCCACCAGGCCTCAGGGCCTCGTGTCCGTGCCCCCGGCCACCGCCGCCGACTCCTTCGCCCGCGCCGCGTCCTCCAGTTCCTTCGCCCGCGCCGCGCCGGTCGGATCCAGCGTCTCCGTCCCTGTCTCCATCCCCGTCGCCGTCCCCGTCTCCATCCCCGTGGGCGGGGCCTGGAGGCCGCTGTCCGCCAGCGACGGCTCGGGCTGCTCAGGCTGCCCGGACGGCCGTGCCGTGACCGCCCCCACGACCTCCACCACCGCTCCCGGCCTGAGCACCTTGTACAGCCACATCGCGTCCACCGTGCGCATACCGATCGCACCGCCGGTGCTGTCGTAGTTGCCGGGCGCCTTCTCGTCCCAGCTGAGGGCGAGCAGATAGTTCGTACGGTCGTCGGGGCCGCGCAGCCGCATCACCCAGGTCGCCTTCACGCTGTACTCGTTCCAGCCCGCCACCGCGCCCGGCACCATCGTCGCCTTGTACTTGGCGGTGACCGTCATCAGCCCGGTCGGGGTGGGCGACTTGCCCGACCCCACGGAGATCGGCAGCGTGCGTCCCTCGGCGATCAGTTCCCGCCGGTCGAGGTCCACCCTGGCGGCGGCCACGACGGGCGAGGGCCGGGCGGTCGCGGGGGGCGTTTTCACGCCGTAACTGGCCGCGGGCGGAACCGACCGGGTGCTTTCGCCATCAGTGAGCACGAGGGCCAGAATCAGGGCCAGCGCTCCCGCTCCGGCCGTGGTGACGGCGGCCAGCGAGGCTTTACGGCGCCGGCGGCGGCGTACCGCACGACGGCGGATCTCCGCCCCCGGGACGGCCACCGGGGTCTCGTGGTCCTGCGCCAACTCGCGCAGCGCGACGGTGAGTTCGGAACGGCTCGCCGCGTCGCCGGGGTCCTCGTGCTCGTGGCGGCGGCCGGGCGTGAGCTCATCGGACACGGTCGTCCTCCCTCTCACCCAGTTCGTCGGCCTCGCCGAGCCGCCGCGCCAGCGCCGCCCGGCCGCGGGACAGCCGGGCCTTGACCGTCCCAGTGGGCGCACCGGTTTCGGAGGCTACCTGTTCGACACTCAAGTCGCACAGATGGTGCAGAACGACAGCCATGCGCTGCGCCTCGGGCAGTTCCCGCAAGGCGGCCACGAGCGCGGCCCGTTCCGGACCCGGCCCCGGGGTGTGCTCCTGCGGCGGATTGCGGCGTACGAGTTCCAGCCAACGCCGGGCCCGCCGCCACCGGCTGACCGCGAGCCGCATCGCGACCGTACGTATCCAGGCCTCGGGCGCCCCGTCGGCGAGGAACTCCCGCCGCCGGTCCCAGGCCCGGACGAATGCCTCCTGGACGACGTCCTGCGCCTCACCGTGGTCACCGGTGAAGGCGTAGAGCTGCCCGGTCAGCCGGGGGAACGCGGCCGCGTAGAACCCGTCGAACTCGTCCTCGGTCATACCCCCCGCCACACCCCCTGCCGCTGTTCTCGGAAGTTCGGAAATCCCGTGCAACCCGGCTGCCTCTGTCGTGCGTACAGGTCACGTACGTCACGTACGCAACACAGGTCGCGTAGGTCGCGTACATCGAAGCACAAGCACCGCGCAGGGCCGATCCGGAGGGAGTGGCGCGCATCGTCGCGCTCGACTGACCATGGACGACGACTTCACCGCCCGCGCCGGGGAGTACTGGCCCCGGCTCACGCGCACGGCCCGGCTGCTCACGGGGAACTCCGCCGACGCGGACAGACGCGCGAGAGCGGCGGTGGCGGAGGTGTACGCGCGGCGCCGGGTCCCGGGCGACGACGCGGAGTTCTACGTCCGGCGGGCTCTGGTACGGGGTTTCCTGCGACGGCGGCCACGGCTGGTCGCCCGCCTCGGGCACTCCTGGGGCTCCTGGGGCTCAGGGGTCTCAGGGGGCTCCGACGGTCACGGGAACTCCGCGCGCTCCGGCGGCTCCAGGCACTCCAAGCGCTCCGGCCCCACGCCGGAGCCGTACGTGACCGATCCGCTCGACCCGCTCACCGAGGTGCTGGCCGGCCTGCCGCCCCGCCGTCGGGCCGTGGCCGTGCTCCGGCACTGGGACGGTCTGACCCACCGCGAGATCGCCGCGCTCCTCAACTCCTCGCGGGGAGCGGTGAAGGCGGTGGACCGCCGGGCGGAGAAGGCCCTGCGCGCCCACGCCGCGCACCGGGAAGGAGCGCGTGACCCGCAAGTCCCCAACCGTCAGGGCCCGTTCGAGGTCCCGGGCGCGGAACTTCCCGGGCCCGCCATCGAGGCGGCCGGACGCACGCTCCGCAAGCGGCGCCGGCTCACGACCGCGGTGCTCACCTCCGTGGGCGCCCTGCTCCTCGTACCCCTGGTCGTGGGGGCCGTGCGCGGCACGGGTTCCGGGTCCGGCGGGGTCACGGTCTCCGTGGACAGGGCGGCGGTCCGGGTCGTGACACCCGGCGAACGCGTCGCCGCCGCGCCCGGTGTGCAGGTGTGGCTCTCCAAGGACGGTACGCACGTGTCGGCACCGGGGCAGCCGAACCAGTTCCGCGACGCCGGGAAGGACGGCTCGGGGAAGGGCGGGGCCGCCCTGACCCTCTGGGCGGACTCCACGGCCGGGAAGCGGATCTTCCTCTCCGGCGTCCACCGGGGCCCGCGCGAGGCGTCCCGCGTCGAAGTCCGCACGACCGACGGCACGTTCACGGCCCGCCTGCTCACCCTGGCGGGCTCCCCCGGCTGGTCCGCCTGGTACGTGGACGCCCGGCTCACCGGCGGCGACACGGAGTCGCCGGGCATCACGGTGAAGGCCTACGACTCCGCCGGCACCCTCCTCGCACGGACGGACACCCCCTCATGAACGCCCGCGTGAAGCCCCGTACCAAGACCCGTACCAAGACCCGTGTGGCCGCCCGGGACCTGCTCGGCCGCGGCGGCACCCGGCTCCGCGGCATCGGCACGTTCCTGCGGCGGATACGCGTCCGGCGGCGCCGTACCCGCGTCCGCCGCCTGCGCCGCGTGCTGGCCGCCCTGCTGACGCTGTTCCTCCTCGCGAGCGCCGCGGTCGTCGTCGCGTACCGGATGACCCCCATCCCCGAACCGCATCCGGAGACCGTCAGCCAGAGCACGGTCTTCGTGGACTCCGGGGGCGAGTACCTCGGCAGGCGCGGGCCGGTCGACCGCCAGGACATCCCCCTCGAACAGGTACCGCGGCACGTCCAGGACGCCGTGATCGCCGCGGAGAACCGCTCCTTCCGTACGGACTCGGGGGTCGCCCCCTCCGCGATCCTGCGGGCCGCGCTCGCGACCGTGACGGGCGGCGACCGCCAGGGCGGCTCCACGATCACGCAGCAGTACGTGAAGAACGCGCTGCTCACCCCCGAGCAGTCCCTCAAGCGCAAGGCGCACGAGGCCCTCATCGCCGTGAAGCTGGACCGTACGAGGGCCAAGGACGACATCCTGGCGGGCTACCTGAACACCGTGTACTTCGGCCGCGGCGCCGCCGGCGTCGAGTCTGCCGCCCGCAACTACTTCGGTGTCGGCGCCCGCGACCTGACGGTGTCCCAGGGCGCCGCCCTCGCCTCCATCCTCAACCTGCCCTCGTACTACGAGCGGGCGGGCGCGGACGCGAAGGTGACGGGGACGCTGGAGCGCCGCTGGGCGTGGGTGCTCGACGCGATGGCGGACTCGGGCGCGATCAGTGCCCGCGAGCGGACGGCCGCCCGCTTCCCCGCCTTCCGCTTCTACCCGCCGGGCGGCTCGAACGGCCAGCGGCAGTACCTGATCGACACGGCGTCCGCCGAGGCCGCCGACCGGCTCGGCATCTCGGAGGACCAGCTGGCGCGCGGCGGCTACAAGGTGCACACCACCTTCGACCTCGGCCTCCAGGACGAGACGGCGGAGCTGGTGCGCGAGCGGACGCCCGACGGCGACACGGACGGCAAGGGCGACACCGGCGGCAAGGGTGGCAAGGGCGGCGCGCGTGGCAAGGGCGCCGAGGGCGCCCGGCTGCACACGGCCGTCGTCGCGACCGTCCCCGGCGACGGCGCGGTCCGGGTGCTGTACGGCGGGGCGGACTACGCCCACCAGCCGTTCAACGACGCCGTCGACGGGGCGGTGGAGGCGGGCACGGTCCTCGAACCGTTCGCCTACAAGGGCCTGCGGTTCGGCGACCCGCTGGGCAAGCTCGTCGAGGAGACGGCTCCCACCCCGCTGCGCCTGAACTCGGCGTACGCCACGCTGGCCGCCGACGGCACCTACGCGGCCCCGTACACCGTCGCGAAGATCACGAAGGCGGGCCGTACGGTCCACACCGCGCAGCCGAGGACGCGTACCGCGATGGGCGGGAAGGAGACCGTGGTGGTCACCGAACTGCTGAACGCGCGCCAGGGCGTCAAGGACGGGGCCTTCGTGCCCGGCGCCAAAGACGGGACCTTCCTGCCGGCCAGGGCCGTGCCCGCCTCGCCGGTCGGGCACTCGGCCGGCGCGGGCAGCGGGCCGGGCGCGCGGACGGCCTGGCGGAGCGTGTACTCGCCCCGGCTCGCCCTCACCCTCGCCCTGTTCGCCGAGCGCGGCGGAAAGCCCGTCCGGGTCGCGGGCCTCACCGGCGACCTGCCGCCCGACGCGTACGCGGAACTGACGGCGGACGAGGTGTGGCGGCTGGCCGGCTCCCCCGGCGGCCGAACCCCCCAACAGCCCGAACCGACGGCCGCGCCGGTTCCCTAGGCGGGGTTCCGGCGCCGCGTCGCTGATCAGCGTTCCGGCGCCGCGTCGCTGATCAGGGTTCCGGGAGGGACCGTCCGGATCACCCGGACAGTCCCTCCCGTTGGTGGGCGGGGCGGGGCCGTGATGGTGTGGGCGGGTGCCCGGTGACCAGGTCCAACCCGACCCGCGCATACTGCTGACCCAGGCGGAACTGGCGGCGCTCGCGGACGCCGTGCACCACTCCGAGAACGTGGCCGAGTCCGCGGAGCGGCTGCTCGACGAGCTGACGCTGACCCGGCGGCTCCTCGACCACTGCCCGGCCGGTATCGCCGTACTCGACACCGAGCTGCGCTACCTCTACCTCAACGACGCGCTCGCCCGGCTCAACGGCGTCCCGGCCGCCGAACACCTCGGCCGCCGGCTGCGGGACGTCCTGCCGGACCTGGAGGCCTCGGAACAACTGCTCGCGAAGGTGCTGCGTACGGGAGTTCCGCAGGTCATCACCGTCGGCGGACAGACCCCGGCCGACACGACGGGCGACAACCGGTGGTGGCTGGGCGCCTACCACCGGCTGACCGGACCGTCCGGCGAGATCCTCGGAGTGGCCGGGGTCGTCATGGAGGTCACCGACGCGCTGCGCGGACGCGAGGACCTCGTGCGGGCGCGCAACCGCATGGCGCTGCTCGACGAGGCGAACCGCAGCACCGGCGCGACCCTCGACCTCGGCCAGGCCTGCCAGGCGCTGGCCGACCTGCTGGTGCCGCGCTTCGCGGACTACGCGGCGGTGGACGTCGTGGACCCGGAGGGCACACCCCAGGTGCCCTCGGACCGGTATCCGCTGCGGCTGCGCCGGATCGCGCTCGCCACCACACCCGAGCTGGCGGAGGCGTCCTCGCCGCTCGGCCTCCTCGGCGAGTTCGTCGTGTACCGGGCCGGATCCCCCATGGCCCACGTGCTGGCCGACCGGCGCCCGCTCGTCCTCACCGACCCGGCCGACGAGGCGATGCGCCAGTTCTCCCTCTCGTACGAACGCAAGGAACACTTCCGCCGGATGGGCGCGCACTCCGGCATCTACCTGCCCCTCGCGGTCCACGAGGAACTGGTGGGCGCGGTGATCGTGTTCCGGGCCGGTGACTCCGCCCACCTCACCGACGCGGACGCGGAACTGCTCGGCGACCTCACCGACCGCGCCGCCACGGGCATCGCGCACGCGGTCCGCTACACCCGCGAGCACGAGACGGCCCTGGAGATGCAGCGGGCCTTCCTGAACACGCCGACCGTCACGGGCCCCGGCGTGGAGACCCTGGGCCGCTATCTGCCGGCGGGCGCGGGAGCGGAGGTGGGCGGCGACTGGTTCGACACGCTCGCGCTGCCCCACGGCCGCACGCTGCTGGTGGTGGGAGACGTCATGGGCCACGGGATCCGCGCGGCCGCCGCGATGAGCGAGTACCGCTCGGTGCTGCGCACCCTCGCCGTCCAGAGCAGCACCCCGGACTTCATCCTGCTGCAGGCCGAACGCACCGCGCTCACCCTGGAGCTGGACCGGGTGGCGACCTGTCTGCTGGCCCTCCTGGACCCCCGCAGGGAGTGCGCCACCTTCTCCAACGCCGGCCACGTCCCCCCGCTGCTCGTCGCCCCCGACGGCACCCGCACCCTGCTCAGCCTCCCGGTCGCACCGCCCCTGGGCGTGGGCCTCGGCTCCTTCTCGGCCACCACGATCCCCGTCGCCCCCGGCTCGGTGCTCCTCCTGTGCACCGACGGCCTGATCGAACGCCGCGACCGCGACATCGAAACCGGCCTCACCACCCTGGCCGACCTCCCCATCGACCCGGCGGCCCCCCTCCCCACCCTCCTGGAAACGGTCACCACCCACCTGGACCCCTCCACCTCGGAAGACGACGTAGCCATCCTCCTGGCCCGCACGGGCCCCCCACCCCCACACACGGACCACCTGCCGTGGCTGCCGCAGGGCTGGCTGCACGGGCGGAACCTCACGCCTCCACGGTGATCGTGCCCATGGCCGATTCCGGGCCAGGCCCCGCCGGGCGCTCCACCGTCTCGCCGTCATTCGTCCTGTCAGCCATGTGCCGATCAGTCATGCGCCGATCAGTCATGCGCCGAGTCAGGGGGTCGCCACTGACAACGACCAGGCGAAGCAGCGACTCAACGGCTCAACGCTTCTCGTACGGGTCCGCAGGCGCCGTCGTCCTCTTCACCGACACGGCGTCCAGTACCGGGCGGGCCGCGTCCGTGCCGGGCTTCCCCGTGGGGTGCCAGGTTCCGGTTACCGTCACCCAGGTGTCGGCCGCCGGGGCGTCCTCGCCACGGATCTCGACCTTGAGCGCCTGCGCGTCGGCGGCGCAGCAGGTGACGCGCAGTCGTGCCACGGACCAGGCGCCGCCGTCGTCGCGGGTCACGAAGCCGGTCAGGCGGACCGTGCGCCCCTTCAGGGACGCGCCCGTGTCCCACTCCGCCCGCGAGGCGAACACGCCCAGGGTCAGGTCGAGAGGGTCCCCGGCCGGCAGTTCCGGGAAGGTCCCGGTACCCAGCGCCGCGACCCTCGCCTCCTCGCGTTCGGCGCTGTACGAGCCGAGCGCGGGCGGCGGGAAGAGGAGGAGGGCCAGGGCGGGGGCGGTGAGGAGCCAGGCGATACGGGGGTTACGGGTGTGGTCGTGGCCGTCGTCTTCGCCCGCACCCCGGCCATGGCTCTCCTCGTGGGCGTCTTCGTCGTCCTCGTGGGCGTCTTCGTCGTCCTCGTCGTGGGTCCGGGCGAGCAGGCCCAGGAGGCCGAGTGCGATCAGGGCCGCGCCGGAGACGACGAGGTACGGGCGCAGGCCCTCCTTCACATAGCGCAGGTACAGCTCGCTGAAGAGGGCGATCCGGAGCAGTGCAGCCCCGCACAGGATCAGCAGCACGCCCTGCGGACGCAGGCGCAGACGCAGGCGCGGCCCGGAGCGCGGGCGGGGGCTCACAGCAGCCACCCGCCCACCAGCACGCTGCTCACCACGGCCACCACCCACGTCACGGACGAGAACCGCACCGCGAACGCCCGCCCGAAGGTACCCGCCTGGAGAGCGATGAGTTTGAGGTCGACCATGGGGCCGACGACCATGAACGCCAGGCGGGCCGTGGGCGAGAAACCGGTCAGCGACGCCGCCACGAAGGCGTCCGCCTCGGAGCACACGCACAGCACGACGGCGAGGACGGCGAGCAGCAGCACCGACAGCCAGGGCGAGCCGGTGAACACGTCGAGCACGGACCGCGGCACCAGGATGTTGAACGTCGCCGCGGCGGCAGCCCCCAGCACGAGGAACCCCCCGGCGTGCAGGAAGTCGTGCTGCAGCCCGTCCCGGAAGCCCCGCCACCCGCCCGGCCCGGACGCCGCGCCGCCTCCGCGCCGTACGGTCGGCAGCCACTCCTCCTTGCCGAACCGCACCCACAGCCACCCCATCGCGACGGCGGTGGCGAGGGACGAGACGAGCCGGGCGCCGACCATGGCCGGATCTCCCGGGAAGGCGATGGACGTGGCGACGAGGACGACCGGGTTGATGGCGGGCGCGGACAGCAGGAAGGCGAGCGCGGCGGCGGGCGCGACCCCGCGCCGCATCAGACTGTCCGCCACGGGCACGGACGCGCACTCGCACCCCGGGAGCACGGCCCCGGCCGCCCCGGCGACGGGCACGGCGAGCGCCGGGTTCTTCGGCAGTACGCGGCGGAAGACCCGCTCGGGAACGAACGCGCCGATCGCCGCCGACACGACCGTGCCCAGCAGCAGGAAGGGGATGCCCTGCACGGTGACAGCGGTGAACACGGTCCACCAGGCGGCCATGGCGGGGGTGGCGAGATCGAGCACGACCATCGGCCCGAGCACCGACCCGACGGTGACGACGGCGAGCAACGCCACCCCACCGACCACCGCGTGCACGAGCGCCCGGGCGACCACCCGCGCCGCGTCGGCTGCATTCCGTCCGTTTTCCATACAGGACAGCAGGCTAGCGGCGACTCCTGTGCGCACCTGGGCGGGGCCTGTCAGGGCCCCCTAAGGGGCGCGGGGAACTGCGCGACCAGCCCCCACCGGCCCGCACCCGCAAAAGCGACCCCGGGCGGAGCCCTCAGTGAGGAACCGCGTTCGCCGCGCTGACAAGCGCGGCAAAAGCCACCACGGCCGCCCCGAACGCCGCGATGAACCGAGCCGGAAGATAGCGCGTGGCAATGCGTCGGAACACGGCGACAACCTCGCAACGTCAACGTAGGCCAGCGTATTAAATGTGCTTCATCGTGCGCTTAACGCGCCGCTTAACCTAGGGCGTGTTCGCCTCCGGGGCAAGGGCCGCATTGAGCCGATCGACGGCCTGCCCGAGCCTGTCCACAAGACTTAACTTGACCGTTTCAACAGGAAGTTGGATAGCGGGCAGGAGTAAGTCGACTTACTGGCATGCTTACGCCATGGCCGAGCGCGACGACCCGGGAATCATCGGGCGCAGAGTGCAGCAACTGCGTACGGAACGCGGGCTGACACAGAAACAACTGGCGGAACCCGCCTACACCCCCGCGTACGTCTCCACGCTGGAGGCAGGACGCGTACGGCCCTCCGAGGAGGCACTGCGGCACATCGCCGAACGGCTCGGGGTCGCCTACGAGGAACTGGCCACCGGGCGGCCCGCCCACCTCGCCACCGACCTGCGGCTGCGGCTCACCGACGCCCAGCGCACGCTGGCGACCGGCGAGGCGGAGATCGCCGCCGAGCAGTACACCGCGCTGCTCGCGGAGGCGCAGGCCCACGGCCTCAACGCCGAGTGCGCCGCCGCCCTGCTCGGCCTCGGCGAGTGCGCCATGGACACCGGCGACCTGACGACGGCGCGAGCGCGTTTCGAGGAGTCGGAGAAACGGCTGGCGGACGAACCGCTGCCCGTCCGGGTCCCCGCCCTGCGCGGGCGCGCGGTCTCGCACTACCTCGCGGGCGAACTCCGGTACGCCTGCTACCTGCTCGAATCCGCCATCGACGAGCTGAACAAGGGCGGACTGCACGACCCGGACGCCCTGCTGCTGCTCTACGCGGCGGTGATCGCGCCCTACATGGACATGGGGGCGCACGCGCGGGCGGCGCAGGCGGCGGAGTTCGCGCTCGCGCTGGCCCCGCAGGTCGGCGACCCCGCGCTGCTGGCTCGTATGCACCGGTCCGTGGCCCGCACGATGATCGCCGAGGGGCGGATGGCCGAGGCCGACGCGTCCCTGGGCAAGGCGGCGGAACTGTACCGGCAGCTCCAGATCCGTACCGAACTGGCCAACTGCCACTGGATGCGCGGGTACTTGTACGCGCAGAACGGCGATCTGGAGCGCGCCGAGAGCGAGTTGCGCGAGGCGCAGGCCATGCACTCCGCGCAGCGCGCCGCGCTCTACACCAGCCAGGTCGCGGTGGAACTGGCGGACGTGCTCCACCGGCGCGGCAAGTCGGAGGAGGCCGCGACGCTCCTGCACGGCGTACTGGGCGATCTCAGCAGCGAGCGCGGGGCCGTCCACTCCGCGGGCGCGCACCGGCTGCTCGGCATCATCGCCGAGGACAGCCGGGACACCGAGACGGCCGAGGAGCACTACGTGCGCGCGCTCAGCCTGCTGGAGCGGGCGGGCGCGGCGGGGGATCTGGCCGACCTGTGCCGTCTGCTCGGGGACCTGCTGCGGCGTACGGGGCGGATCGACGCGGCGCTGGACGCGTACCGGACGGGACTCGGACACCGCACCGCGCCGGGGACGACGACCCTGGGGCCGGCGCCGGCCCATCCGCCGCTCTGACGGGTCCCACGAGTCCCACCTGCCACGATGTGACGGAAACCATCCGAAATCCCCCTCCTGACAGCACTCCACCCGCTTTACGGTGGACGAATGTCATCCGCCGCCCCTCCGACGCCCCTCGTCGAGATCGTCCGCACGTACGCGCCGCGCTTCGCGGAGTTCGCGTTCGAGCCGGCGTTCACGGCGGCGGTGGACCAGCATGTGGCGGAGTTGCGCGACCGGCTGGCTTCGGCGGGACCCGGTCTGGTCCCGCCGCCGCCGGACCGCGAGACCCTCACGGACTACGCGCTCGGCTTTCTCGACGGGCTCGCGGAGACGGACTGGCGGGAGCCGGTGGGCCACGACTACGCGGTGTGCCGCCTGACGGCGATCAGCTGGCTGATCGACCTGCATGGGCTGATCCCACCCCAGCGCGACCACTAGCCGTGGGGGGCGGGAATCGTACGGGTCCGCATGCGCCTGCGGGCCGGTGGGGGCCGTTCGCGCAGTTCCCCGCGCCCCTGAAGTGACCGAGTGCGGGTCGTACGTGGCTGAGCGCGCAGTTCCCCGCGCCCCCGAGAGGCGGGGCTGCGCCCCTGCCTTTCGTCTTTTGGGGGCGCGGGGAACTGCGCGGCCCGCCCCCACCGGGCCGCAGGTGGGTTCCGGCCGTCACATGTCCATCGTCGAGCCGGTGCCGCCGCCGGCGTCCGGGCCTGCGGCCCGGTCCGTGCGCTCGCGGGCCGGCTGCCCGCGCAGCGCGTCGTCCCGGCCCGACTGGTACGCCGACATGCTCCCCTTCGCGTTCATCGACTCCCGCTCGGCCGTGGCCAGCCACCGCTCCCACCGCTGCCGCATCGGCATGATCATGCCGCCGCCGACACCGACGATCAGGATGCCCGCCACGGCGGCGAGTGCCGCGTACAGGACCGGCTGGGTGACCGCCGTCGCGATGCCCGCCTGGCCGAGCGCCGCGATCACGCCCAGCGCGAGGATGGCGGCCCACATCATGGTCGCCACCGTCCTCCCGTAGGAGACGGACGACAGCGCGCTGCCCACGATCGTGCGGACCCCGTTGGCGATGGCCATCGCGATGACCACGAGGACCACGGCGACGATGCCGCGCGGCAGCCAGGCCACGATCCCGTTGATCATCTCGCTGACGGGGTTCGCGCCGAAGACACCGAGCGCGAGCTGCAGCGTGATCAGCATCAGCGCGTAGTACACGATCTTGCAGACGATCCCGGTCATGTCGTACTTGGACTCGCTCAGCAGCCGTTCCGTGCCGGCCCGCTCCGACAGGCGCTCGGAGCCCACCTTGCGCAGGACCCGGTCCAGTACGCGGGCGATCATCTTCGAGATGACCCAGCCGATCGCCAGGATGACGAGGAACCCGATGAGTTTGGGGACGAATGTCGCGATCTTCGACCAGGCGTCGTCGAGCCCCTGGGTGAAGTTGATGGCGAGCGTGCCTGCCATGCCGCACTTCCTTCGGTGGGTGTCGTCCCCCTCCCTCGTGGATAGCAGCGACACCCGTCCACGACCGCGCCGAACACCGCCATACGGGTGATACGCGCCGCCTACGCTGACGAGGTGACCCCTCCCGTCGAACCCTCCGCCACCGAACCCTCCGCCACCGGACCGGACGCCGCAGGACCGGACGCCGCAGGACCCGGCGCCGCCGGACCCTCCGCCGCCGCCCGCACCGCCCTGGACCTCACCGCCGACCTCCCTCTGCCCGCGCTGGAGGACCTGTACCGGGACCTCCACCGGCACCCCGAGCTGTCGGCCCGCGAACACCGCACGGCCGGGGTTCTCGCCGGACGCCTGCGCGAGGCCGGGTACGAGACCGCCGAGGGCGTCGGCGGCAGCGGCGGCCCGGGGGTCGTCGGGGTCCTGCGCAACGGCGACGGACCCACCGTCCTCCTCCGCGGCGACATGGACGCGCTGCCGGTCACCGAGGAGACCGGACTGCCGTACGCCTCCGAGAACCCCGGTGTCATGCACGCCTGCGGCCACGACCTGCACGTCACCTGGCTGACCGGCGCCGCCGGGGCGCTCGCCGCCGGACGGGACACCTGGTCCGGCACGCTCCTGGTGGTCGGACAGCCCGCCGAGGAGACCGGTACGGGTGCCGCCGCGATGGTGGCGGACGGCCTGTACGAGCGTTTCCCGCGCCCGGACGTCCTGCTGGCCCAGCACGCGGCCCCCGGCCCGACCGGCCTGTTCGCGCACACGCCGGGCCTGATCATGTCGGCGTCCACGGACGTCGACATCGTCGTGCACGGGGTGGGCGGGCACGGTTCACGGCCCGAGGCGACCGTGGACCCGGTGGTGACGGCCGCGTACATCGTGACGCGGCTACAGAGCGTCGTCTCGCGTGAGATCGCGGCCCGCGAGTCGGCCGTACTGACCGTGGGACGCATCGAGGCGGGCACCCGGCACAACATCATCCCGTCCGAGGCCCGCATCTTCCTCAACCTCCGTACGCAGTCCGCCGAGGTACGGGAGCGGATGCTCGCCTCGATCCGGCGGATCGCGGCGGGCGAGTGCGCGGCGGCGGGCTGCCCGCGCGAACCCACCGTGACGGTGAGCGGGAGTTTCCCGGTGACCGTGAACGACGCCGACACCGACCGCCGGGTCGCGGCCGTGCACGGCGAGGTCTTCGGCGCGGGCACGGTCCTCGACTTCGGCCCGGTCATGGGCAGCGAGGACTTCCCGCTCCTCGCGGAGGGCGGAGCGGGCGGCACACTCCCGTACGCGTACTGGTTCGTCACGAGCACACCCGCGGAGGTCTGGAACGCGGCAGCCGCCGGGGCCGGGGGCGATCTCCTGGAGCAGCTCGCCGCCGTCCCCAGCAACCACAGCCCGCACTTCGCGCCCGATCTGGCGACGGTCGGGCCCGGCGTACGGACGCTGGTGTCGGGCGCGCTGGAGATGTTCGCCGGCTAGGCCGTGTCCGCCAAGGCGCGACTAAGGACTCACCTGCGTACCGAGCCGGCTGAGGTTGCGTCGGATGTCGTCCAGCGCGCCCTGCCGGCGCCCGGGGACCCGTCCGCGCAGGTCCGCCAGGGCGGGGCCCAGCTCACGGGCCCGCGCCACGTCGCCGATCCGGCCCCACTGGTGGTGCGCCCTGTCGACGGCCGCCTCGACGCCGGTGGCGTCGGCGGGCTGCCCCGCGGTCAGCCGCGCGTCGGCCACCGCGAGCCAGATCCGGCAGCTCAGCTCGGCGTCGCCCGCGAACATGGCCAGGTCCGCGCGCACCTCCATCCAGTGCACGACCTCGTCGGCGCCGGGCCCGTACGACCGCAGCGCGGTCCGCTCCCACTGCTCGGCCAGTACGGCGGCCTCGGCGTGCCGGCCGCTCTGCACGGCGGCGGTGATCTCGGCGTGCGGATCCACCGGGGCGGGCGCGGGAGGCGGGGCCGCGACGGGCGGGGCCGCGGGCATGGGGACGGCGGCGAGGTAGGGCGCGGGCACGGGCATGGATGCGGTTCCGGGCATGGGGGCGGTTACGGGCATGGGGGCGGGCGCCGGTGCCGCCGCGTACCCGTGGGCCGTCGCCGACCCCGGCATCTGCATTGGCATTGGCACTGGCACTGGCACTGGCATCTGCATCGGCATCGGGACCCCTGCCCGGTACCTGGGTTCGACCGCGAGTACGAGGTCCCGGTGGGCGGAGTCCGGGTCCTCGCCGTACGAGCGGGTCAGCGCCTGCTGGTGGAGCTGCGCGAGCGGCGGACGATGGCCGCTGCGCAGGATCGTGGCCAGGGACTTCATGTACGTGGGAACCGCCAGCGCGCGGCGCGGAGGCGGCGGGGCCACGCGGCCGTACAGCGCGACACCAGGACCCCCGGCGAGGGGCTGGCCCGCCAGGTGCTGCCAGGTCTCCGCGTCGGTGTGCAGGTCGACGAGCAGGGTCGTACTGCCCGGGGCGCGCAGGCGCAGTTCCTCACGGATCCAGTGCCACGGGAAGCCGGTGTAGCGGACCGTCGCGGGCGTCGTCCGGGCGAGCGCCAGATGCGGACGCCGCTGCCTGCGGTCCAGTTGGAGCTGCCCGGTGAGGAAGACCGTGAGCGGTCCCGGGGCCGTCGCGGCGGCCCGCAGCCGGGTCAGGACCGCCTGCGGCTGCAGGGGGTCGGCGAGTTCGACGACGTTCGCGGTGTCGGTGCCCGAGAGCACGGAGGGGGCCACCGCGGCGAGTACGGGGAGCACGGACGCGGCGTCGACGAGGCAGCCCTTGCCCGCCGGCGACGCGGCGATCAGCAGTACGGTTCCGGGCATCGCCGTCCCCCTCCCCTTCGCTTCCCCTTCGATCACCACGGCAGCACGGTAACCGGTGCGGGTGCAAAGGGGGTTGCGGTGGGGGCGATAGGGGGTGGGTGATGGCGGTTTGTTCGGCCGCCGACTCACCCACCCGCACCGGCCGGGCGGACCGCGAAGATGGTCGTGTCGTCCACCAGGTGGCCCGTGCTGTGGCGGAGGGTGCCCTCGCGGACCAGTTCCACCAGGTGGCGGGGATGGGTGAGGCCGGGGTCCACGGAGACGGCCAGGGCGACGTGCTCATGGAGCGGGAAGAAGGCGCCCTCGGCGTCCCGGGCCTCGGTCACGCCGTCCGTGACGAGCAGCAAGGTCTCGTCGGGGGCGAAGGGGACCCGGCGGACCGGCGGAACGCCCGAGGCAGGACCGGCCAGCCCGCCGAAACCGAGCGGCAGGCCGTCGCCGGGCGGCAGGAGGCGCACCCCGGACGGTCCGGCCACCAGCGGGGGCTCGTGCCCGAAGTTGACGACCTCGATGTGGCCGCCGGGAGCGCCCGGCGGCGGGAAGCCGACGAGGACCGCGGTCGCGAAGCGTTCCACACCGCGGGCCGGCTCCTCGCCCAGGTCGGCCACGTACTGCCGCTGGCGGCGCATCCGGGTCTCCAGCCGTTCGGCGACGACAGCCAGGGACGACTCGTGGTACGCGGACTCCCGGAACGTGCCGAGCAGCGCGGCGGCGGCGTCCACCGCGGGCAGACCCTTGCCCTGTACGTCACCGAGGAGGACGCGGGTGCCGTGCGGGCCGGGCTGGATGTCGTAGAAGTCGCCGCCCACGCGGGCCTCGCTGTCGGCGGCGAGATAGACGGCCGCGTGGTCCAGGCCCGCCCAGGGGGTGGGCATCGGGCGCAGCACGGTACGGCGCGTCGTGTCGGCGACGTCCCGCATGTGCAGCATGCGGCGCTCTTCGCGCACGCGTACGGCACACGCCATGGTGGCCAGGGCGCCGCCCACGGCGACGAGGATGAAGTCGGGCAGGCCGGTCTGGTCCTGGTGCGGCCAGGCGGCGTCCACCTCGATGTACGTGACGAGGGCGAGGGCGGCGAACACGGCCGTGCCTCCGACTCCGCAGATCGCTGCCGCGATGCCGGGGACGAGGACGATCCAGGAGATGATCCTGAACTCGCCCGAGGTGTTGCTGTCGATCACGGCGATCGCGGCGAGGAGGAGCAGTGGGGGTGCCCAGGCGACGCTGCGTCCGCGCACGCGGAGCAGTTGCTGCCGCTGGGCCCGGGTGCTCTGCTCCGCGCCGCCGCTCACCCGCCCAGCGAAGCACGCACACCGCCGCCCCGCACGCCGACCTCCCGGCCCCGCGGCCCCGCGGCCCCGGCCACGCTGCGACCTGCGGGCCCGACTGGGACCGTTTGCGCCGTTCCCCGCGCCCCCCTAGCGGGGCCTCCGCGGGCCCGGTGGGGGCTGAGCGCGCCGTTCCCCGCGCCCCTAGCAGGGCCCCTGCGGGTCCGGTGGGGGCTGGCCGCGCCGTTCCCCGCGCCCCTAGCGGGGCCCCTGCGGGTTCGGTGGGGGCTGGCCGCGCCGTTCCCCGCGCCCCTTGAGGGCTGCGCCCCGGGGGCAAAAGCTGGGGCGCAGCCCCGTTTTTGAGGGGCGCGGGGAACTGCGCGATCGGCCCCCACCGAACCCCAGCCCCGCCTTCAAGGGGCCCCGGGAACCGCGTAGCCGTCGCGCACGACTTGCCGTCCCCATCCCCCAGGTGTGACCTGGAAGGCAGGGGCGAGGAAGAGAGGAGTGCTGTCATGGCTCACACGGCACCCGCAAGGACCGGCCCACGAACCACCCACCACCCCACCATCCCGCTCAGAGCGAATCTCCTACTACCCGCACTCGCCGGCATCGTCTACGGCCTCTGGACCTCCGGCATAGCCCGCCACGCAGGCCCGATCACCGGCTGGAACGTCCTCCTGGGCGTCATCTCCGCCCTCGCCTTCGCCGCGGCCGCACACGGCATCCACACCATCGCTCCCCGCCTGCCACGCGAATTGCGCGCAGCCACGTGGGCGGCGTTCGCGGGTATCGCGTTCGGCTTCGTCTACAGCCTCACGGATGCCGGCATCGTCAAGACCGTCGGCCTGTCCCTGGTGATCACGGCGGGCGTTTTCGCGGTCGTCTTCTACCGCTACTACACGACGGAGGACTGAGCCCGGCACGTATCAGTACGCATCAGTACGTACCAGCACGCACCAGTACGCATGGCGACGGGGCCCGGCAGCCGGCCGGAGCCCCGTCCTGTCGTCGCCGTACCCATGTCCCCGAAGGCCCTCACCGCCCCACCGATGAGTTTCCGCGGCCCCAGGGGTCTGCATTCCGAAAACAGTCACGGAACCAGTCACCAGAACGACGCGGATGGGCGGACCGACATGACGAGCAGCAACCGCACCGACCACTGGGCCGGGCCGGCCATCGAGACCGCGGGTCTGGTGAAGACCTTCGGCGACACCCGCGCGGTCGACGGCGTGGACCTGCGCATCGAGCCGGGCACGGTCTACGGCCTGCTGGGCCCGAACGGCGCGGGCAAGACCACGACCGTACGCATGCTGGCGACCCTGCTGCGCCCCGACGGCGGCGAGGCGCACGTCTTCGGCCACGACGTCGTGCGGGAGGCGGACGCGGTCCGCAGCCGGGTGAGCCTCACCGGTCAGTACGCGTCCGTGGACGAGGACCTGACCGGCACCGAGAACCTCGTGCTGCTGGCCCGTCTGACCGGCCACGCCAAGAAGGCCTCGTACGACCGCGCGGCCCAACTCCTGGACGCCTTCGGCCTGTCGGAGGCGGCCGGCCGTCAGGTGAAGAACTACTCGGGCGGCATGAGGCGCCGTATCGACATCGCCGCGTCCATTCTCAACACCCCGGACCTGCTGTTCCTGGACGAGCCGACGACGGGTCTCGACCCGCGCAGCCGCAACCAGGTCTGGGAGATCGTGCGGGCGGTCGTCGCCCAGGGCACCACGGTCCTCCTCACCACCCAGTATCTGGACGAGGCGGACCAGTTGGCGTCCCGGATCGCCGTCATCGACAAGGGCAAGGTCATCGCCGAGGGCACCAAGGGCGAGCTGAAGGCGTCGGTGGGCGCGGGCGCCGTGCACGTACGACTGCGGGACGCGGACCGGCGCCCGGAGGCGGAACGGGTGCTGCGGCAGGCGCTGGGCACGGACGTCCAGTTGGAGCCGGATCCGGTGGCGCTGACGGCCCGGGTCGGCAACGGCTCCCCGGACGGCGCCGCGGCCGCCGAGAAGGCGTCCCGCGCTCTCGCCGAACTCGCCCGCGCGGGCATCACCGTCGACAACTTCTCCCTCGGCCAGCCGAGCCTGGACGAGGTCTTCCTCGCTCTCACCGGAAAGCCCGACGACCGGCACGACAGCCCTCACGACAGCCCGGACGACAGCCGTCCCGAACCCCAGCCGACGCTGAAGAAAGAGGCCACGGCATGAGCACCGCGACCCAGTCCTCCGGCCCCGGAACCGGAACCGCGGACACCGCGGACCTCGCGCCGGTCCGCGCCGAGAGCCTCGCCGCGATCCTGGTCGCCGGCGAGCGCCCGCCGCGCCCGAACGCCCTGCAGACGTCCCTCACCTTCGGCTGGCGGGCGATCCTCAAGATCAAGCACGTACCGGAGCAGCTCTTCGACGTGACCGCGTTCCCGATCATGCTGGTGCTGATGTACACGTACCTGTTCGGGGGCGCGCTCGCCGGTTCCCCGCGGGAGTACATCCAGTACCTGCTCCCCGGCATCCTCGTCATGTCCGTCACGATGATCACGATGTACACGGGCCTCGCGGTCAACATCGACATCGAGAAGGGCGTCTTCGACCGCTTCCGTTCGCTGCCCATCTGGCGCCCGTCGACGCTGGTCGGCTATCTGCTCGGGGACGCCCTGCGCTACACGATCGCGTCGGTCGTGATGCTCGCGGTGGGCCTCGTCATGGGATTCCGTCCGGACGGCGGCGTCCAGGGAGTGGTGGCGGGCGTCGTCCTCCTGCTCGTCTTCTCGTTCGCCTTCTCCTGGGTGTGGACGATGTTCGGCCTGCTGCTGCGTACGGAGAAGTCGGTCATGGGCGTGAGCATGATGATCCTGTTCCCGCTGACCTTCCTCAGCGACATCTTCGTCCGCCCCGAGACGATGCCGGGCTGGCTCCAGGCCTTCGTCAACAACAACCCGGTCACCCACCTCTCCTCGGCGGTCCGCGGCCTGATGGAGGGCTCCTGGCCGGCCACCCAGATCGCGTGGTCGCTGGGCTGGGCCGGGGTACTGGTCGCGGTCTTCGGCCCGGTCACGATGAGGCTCTACAACCGCAAGTAGCCGACGGCCCACAGCCCACGGCCTAGGAGCGACCCGCCGTAGCGACCCTCCGGCACTCGGCGAAGGCCGCCCCGGGTCCCCCGGAAGAACGCAATCCGCGTCCGGATGCAGTCACCCCGGCCGTGCCCCGATGGCGGAGGGCGCGGCCGAGGCCCTTCCTTGAGGGGTGCGGAAAGACACCGGCCCTGCCCCCTCGGCGCTACGAAAGGTTTTCTCGGCGCTGCTGATCGTGCTCGCCTGCGTCCTCGTGCCGCTGGGCGGGCTCTCGGCGTGGGCGAAGTACGAGATCGGCGACACCGGGCGGTACGTCGACACGATGGCGCCGCTCGCCGCCGGACCCGACGTCCAGGGCGCGATCGCGGACACCGTCACGGACGGGATCATGAGCGAGGTCGAGGTCGGGCCGCTGGAGGGGGAGGTCCGCGCGTACGTCCACCGGGCGGTGCGGTCCTTCACCGGTACGGAGGCCTTCCGTGCGGCCTGGACCACGGCGAACCGGGCCGCCCACGACGCCGTCCTGCGGGCCCTGCGCAGCGACAGCGAGGGTGCCGTCACGCTCGACCTGGCCCCGGTCACGGCCCGCCTCAAGGCCCAACTGGCCGACGACCGCGTGCCGTTGGCGAACCGCATCCCCGTCGAGCACACCGAGGTCACGGTCCTCGGCGCCCAGGAGCTCAGCTCCCTGCGGAAAGGCTTCCCCATGCTGGAGATCGCGGGCTTCTGGCTGCCGCTGGCCTCGGTCGCCCTGGCCCTCGGCGGCATCCTGCTGGCCGTACGCCGCCGCCGTGCCGTCACGGCCACCGCGCTCGGTACGGCCCTGGGCGCCGCCCTGCTGGCGCTGGCCACGGTCATCGGCCGGACCCTGACCCTCGCGGGCCTGCCCGAGCACGTCTCGCGCGCCGCGGCGGGCGCGGTCTACGACGCCCTCACCGAGACCCTGCGCACCGCGACCTGGTTCATCCTCGCCCTCGGCCTCACGGTGGCGCTGGCGACCTGGCTCACGGACGCCCGCGCGCGACGTCGCGCAGCGTCCGCAGCGCCTGTCCCAGCACCGGTACCGGAACCGACGCGAGCCCGAGCCTGACGGCGTCCGGCGCGCCCTGCGACCCCACCTGCCCTGCCTGCCCCGCATGCCCCACGGCGAAGGCGGGTCCCGGGGTGACCGCGACCCCGCGCGCGGCGGCGGCAGCCGTGAAGGTGTCCGCGCGCCAGGGCGCGGGCAGCTCCCACCAGGCGTAGTACGCGTACGGGTCGGCCCGGACCGTGAACGGGGCGAGCAGTTCCGCGACCACACGCTGGCGCCGGGCCGCGTCGGCCCGCTTCCTGCCGACGAGCCGCTCGACGGTCCCGTCCCGGATCCACCGCGTGCCCGCCTCCAGCGCGAACCGCCCCGCCGTCCAGCCGCCCGACCGCAGGGCCCCGCCCACCGCCCCGGCCCGATCCTCGGGCACGACGAGGAAACCGACGGTCAGTCCGGGCGCGACCCGCTTCGACAGCCCGTCGACGACATGGACGCGCTCGGGGGCGTACGCGGCGAGCGGCACGCCCTCCTCATGGAGGAAGGACCAGATACGGTCCTCGACGACGGGAAGGTCCAAGTCCCTCACCGTGGCGGCCAGTTCACGCTTCCTCCGGTCGCCCGCCGTCACGCCGGTCGGATTGTGCAGGGTCGGCTGGACGTAGAGGGCGGAGAGCGGCGCGGCGCGGTGGGCCGTGGCGACGGCGTCGGGCCGCAGCCCCTCCTCGTCCGTGGCGAGCGGCACGAGCGTGCAGCCGATCCGCTCCGCGATCTCCTTGACCAGCGGATACGTCAGCGCCTCCACGCCGACCCGCCCACCGGGCCGTACCAGCGAGGCGAGGACGCCGGCGATGGCCTGCCGGCCGTTCCCGGCGAAGAGGAGCTGCTCGGGCGCGGGCCGCCACCCGGATCCCGCGAGCAGCCCCGCGACGGCCTCGCGGGCGGCGGGGGTGCCGGTGGCCGGGACGGTACGGGTCGCCTCGCCCAGCACGTCGGCCCGCAGCAGCGGCGCGAGCCCGTCGGCCATCAGCTCCGACTGCCCCGGTACGGACGGGTAGTTGAGCTCCAGATCGGCCTTCACCTGAGGGTCGTGATCGTGGGCGGCCTCCGCGAGGGCGCGGCCCGAGGGGGGTGGCGCGGCCCGTACGAAGGTGCCGCGCCCGACCTCGCCGACGACGAGCCCGCGCCGGACCAGCTCTCCGTACACGCGCCCGGCCGTGGACCCCGCGATGTGCCTGCGCCGGGCGAACACGCGCTGCGGCGGCAGCCGTTCGCCGGCCTTCAGCCGCCCCGAGTAGATCTCCTCGGCCAGCCGGTCGGCAATACGCCGGTAGTCCTCCACGCCGCCCCTTCCTGGAACACAGGCGAATCCCACCCGGATTGCACCGAGAGCAAAGATCTTATTGCACCGAGGAGTTGAGGAGACCTAGGGTCCGATCATGGCTCCCTTCCTCGCATACGAGGACAAAGGCCCGCATGCCGCCACGGCACTGCCCCTTGTCCTGATCCACGGCCACCCCTTCGACCGCACGATGTGGGCTCCCCAGGTGGCGGCCTTCTCCCCGGACCGCCGGGTGATCGTGCCGGACCTGCGGGGCTACGGCGCGTCCCCGGTCGTCCCCGGGACCACCCCGCTCTCCGTCTTCGCCGAGGACGTGGCGGCCCTCCTCGACGAACTCCGGGTACCCGAATTCGTCCTCGGCGGACTGTCGATGGGCGGCCAGATCGCCATGGAGTGCTACCGGCTGTTCCCCGAGCGGATCCGGGGGCTGCTCCTGGCGGACACGTACCCGGCGGCGGAGACGCCGTCGGGAAGGATGTCCCGGGCCGCGACGGCCGAGCGGCTGCTGCGCGAGGGGATGGGCGGGTACGCCGAGGAGGTCCTGTACCGGATGGTCGCGCCGTACGCCCGCCCGGAGGTCGTGGCGCATGTGCGCCGCATGATGACGGGGACGTCGGCGGAGGGGGCCGCAGCGGCCCTGCGGGGGCGGGCGCAGCGGCCGGACTACCGGGAACTGCTGACTCGGGTCACCGTTCCCACGCTGGTGGTGGTGGGGGAGGACGACGACTTCACTCCCGTGGGGGATGCGGAGGCGATGCATGCGGCTGTGCGGGGGTCTGTGCTGTGTGTCGTCCGGGGCGCGGCCCACCTCCCGAACCTCGAACGCCCCACACCTTTCAACAACGCCCTCACCGACCTACTGACCCACTGCACCCCCACCCCTGACACCTGCGGGCCCGGTGGGGGCTGATCGCGCAGTTCCCCGCGCCCCTGAAGGGGCAAAAGCAGGGGCGCAGCCCCGCTTTTGAGGGGCGCGGGGAACGGCGCGGCCAACCCCCACCGAACCCGCAGGCGCGGTCTTAGGGGCGCGGGGAACGTCGCGGCCAACCCCCACCGAACCCGCAGGTGCGGTCTTGGGGGCGCGGGGAACTGCGCGAACGGCCCCCGCCGGACCCGCAGACGAAGGGGCAGGCCGGGGCGCAGCCCCGCCGTTTCAGGGGCGCGGGGAACTGCGCGACAAGCCCCCACCGGGCCCGCAGACGACCCCCCGCCACGCAACCCCCCACACACTCCCCCCGTCTTTGAGAGAGGATCCATGCAGATGGCTGGGGTGGGTGGGGGGACAGAAGGGGTGGAAGACGTGGCCTTGCGCGGCGCAACGGCGGAGACGGTGGAGACGGCGAAGCGGGCGAAGAGGGGGAAGACGGGCGGCTGGACCGGGGACGAGAACGTCCCGGCGCCGAGACACGGCACCACACGCCCCGGCGCCTGGTTCGCAGCCCTGCTCCTCCTCACCGTCACCACCGTCCTCGCCTGCCGCATGGCCGACACGGACGCCATCACCCCCATCCCCCAACTGCTCGCGTTCCTCCCCTGGCTCCTCGCCCCCACCGCCGTCGCCCTCCTCTTCGCCGCCCTGTCCCACTGGCGTATCGGCCTGGTCTGGGGTGTGGTCGCCCTCGCGGTGACCGCCTGGTACATCGAGCCGTACGGCAGGACGATGGAACCCGGCGGCACCCCGGTCGCGGAGATCCGCGTACTCACGGCGAACGTCGAGTTCGGCCAGGCCACGGACGCCCTGATCGAGGCGGTCGCGAAGCAGCGCCCGGATCTGGTCTTCGTCCAGGAGTGCGAGGACGTCTGCGAGAAGAAGCTGAACCAGGCTTTCGGCAAGAAGTCCAAGAGCAGCGAGGCCGACAAGGGCGACAAGGGCGACAAGGGCAGCGTCTACCCCTACCGGCAGTCCGTCGAGAGCGCCACCTCGGAGGGGTCCGACGGTTCCGTCATCCTCAGCCGCCACCCCCTCACGCCCGCGAAGGGCATCCCCGCCACCATGGGCATGCCCGGCGCCACCGCCGACGTGGACGGCCAGGAGATCCGCCTCCAGCTGGCCCATCCCATGCCGCCACTGCCGTCCCACCTGGGCACCTGGCGCAAGGAGCTGGCCGCCCTGCGCGACTACGCCGCCGCGAACATCGGCCGGCCCACCGTCGTCGCGGGCGACTTCAACGCCACCCAGGACCACGCGGCCTTCCGCCGCATCCTGGACACCGGTTTCATGGACGGCGCCCGTCTCACCGGCGACACCCGTACCCCGAGCTGGCCCGCCCTGACGGCTCCGGCCTTCGGTGCCCAGATCGACCACGTCCTGGTGTCCCGGGGCTTCACGGCGACCAGGACCCGTTTCCTGGATCTGGACGACACGGACCACCGGGCGCTGGTGGTGGACCTGACCCTGCGCAAGAGCACGTAGCGGAACCCGTAACCGGACGGTTCCGTACCCGGAGCCCGGGCGGTTCCGTACCCGGAAAACACGACGTGGGCCGCCCTCTGTGCAGGAGGGGCGGCCCACGTCCGTGGGGGGTGGGTGGTACATCCGAGGGGGACCCGCGGGTCCCGGCGTCGGGGCGGTGCGGCGCCGACTCCGCACCGCCTCGACGCTGGATCAGTCCTGGTTGACCTTGGCCAGGGCCTTGGCGAGCCCGTTGGCCCACAGCTGGTTCACGCGGGAGCGCTCCGCGCTGTTGGGGATCGAGTTCGTGCAGGACGTGCCCGGTCCGCCGCCCGACATCAGCTCGCTGCACGGGCCGGAGTAGTGGTCGGGGAGTCCGAGCACGTGCCCGGTCTCGTGGGCGGTGACGCGCGTGGAGTCGTACTGCTGGTTCTGCCGGTAGTCGAGGAATATGTACCCTCTGCCGTGTCCGTCCGTGGACGCGTACGAGCCGCGCGAGTCGTTCCCCTCGCGGTACGTGAAGCTCGCGCCGCTGGTGCCGGCCTGCAGCTTGACGTTCGAGACGGAGCTGTTCCAGATCGACGTGCTGCGGGCTATCTGGGTGGCGAAGGACGGCGCCGCCGAGGCGTTGTAGACCACGGTGACGGCGGCGGCGGACGTCGGGTTCGCGGCGCGCTTCTCGGCCACGGACTTCAGCACGGCTTCGAAGAAGGCCTCGTTGGCCTTGGCCTCTTCGCCGGAACCGTTGTAGCCCGCGCCCGCCACGGACGCGGTGGAAGAGATGGCCGCCGGCTCCGGTGCCTGGGCCGCCGAGGCCGGTACGGTACCGAGCGCCGCCGCGGTGAGGCCGAGGCCGAGGGCGGCGGAGAGCATGGGTGTGGACAGTCGCATCGATGACTCCTTGCGTGGGGGGTGAAGTCGTCACCGAGGAGTTTCGGCGTCTGTGAGGCGGCTGTGATGATGCCAACAGGCGATAGGACACAGCTATCCGTACGTATCCGACCGCCCGACTCACTTGTTTTGGGTGGGATTTGTGCGTCTGGTGAAAGCTGTACTTCCGCTTTAGGCTCCGGCGGCATGGACCTTGAGGTCAGGCACCTACGCGCACTGTGCGCCATAGCCGACACCGGCAGCCTGCACCGGGCCGCCCGGCAGCTCGGCGTGGCCCAGCCCTCGTTGAGCACCCAGCTCAAACGCATCGAGCAGGAGCTCGGCGGCCCCCTCTTCCTGCGCGAACGCACCGGCTGCCGCCCGACCCCGCTCGGCCTGGTCGTCCTGGGCCGCGCCCGTCCGCTGGTGGCCGAAATGCGGTCGCTGGTCGCGGAGGCACGGGCCGCCGCGACGGACGCCGACGGGCCCCAGCTCCGTATCGGATCCACCGCGAGCCGGGCCCTCGCGGGCTGGCTGCGCCGGCTGCGCGCCCGCCAGCGCGAACCGGTCCTGCAGATGGACGTCTCCCCGAACGCCCTGCTGCGCATGCTCGCCGCCGGGCGGCTCGACGTGGCCTTCGTCCACGAGGTGGAGGGGACCCCGCTGCGCATCCCGGACGGGCTGGCGCTGCGTGTCCTGGTCGACCGCGAACCGCAGTTCGTCTCGCTGCCGGCCGACCATCCGGCCGCGGCACGGACGGAGGTCCGGCTCGCCGACCTGGCCGGGGACCGGTGGATGATCGATCCGACGGTCGACGGCGAGTGGGACGCCGTGCACCGCATGCTGCGGGCGGCCGGGCTGCGGCCGCGGGTGCTGCACGGGGACTACCACACGGCCGCCTCGCTGGTCGCGACCGGCGAGGTCGTCACGGTGTGCCAGCCGACGTGCCAGCCGCGGCCGGAGATGGCGGTGCGGCGGATCCAGGGGGATCCGCTGGGGGTCCGGCTGGTGCTCGCGGCGCGTACGGAGGGGGAGTTGGACCTTGTGTTCCCGGAACTGTGGGAGGCGTACGCGGAGGTGGCCCGGGAAGCGCCCGGATATGGGGAGTGGCTTGATCTGGTGGGGGTGTAGGGACGGTCGGGGGGTTCGGGTGCAGGTCCGGTGGGGGCTGGTCGCGCAGTTCCCCGCGCCCCTAAAGGCAAAAGGCAGGGGGCGCCCTCCTCGCTGGAAGGCGCCCCCTGCCTCTGTGCGCCTCACACGCCGATGTCCTCGCCGTCCTTGCGCCAGACGGAGACGACCGACGGGCGGACGATCTTGCCGGGGCCGTCGGGCCACACGCTGGCCGGGTTCTCGACGGTCGCGCCGGTGATCTCACCCGGGTGCTGGACCGCGACGAGGACGCGGCGGTCCTGGACGAGCGGGCCGCAGGTCTCGGCGCCCTTCGGCACGGTCAGGAACTGCTTCAGCTCACCGCGCCGGTCGCCCTTCGTCGCCACGCCGAACAGGCCGTCGTGGGAGCCGAGCTGGGCACCGTCGGTGGAGATCCACAGGTTGCCGTGCGGGTCGAAGGCCACGTTGTCCGGGCAGGAGATCTGGCTGACCTTGTCCTTCGGGTAGCCCGCGAAGTACGTCGCCGGGTCCTTCGGGTCGCCCGCGACCAGGAACAGCGACCAGGCGAAGCTGGTGGCGTCGGCGCGGTTGCGGCGCTCGGTCAGCTCCAGGACGTGCCCGTGCTTGTTGGCGTTGCGCGGGTTGGCCTCGTCGACCTTGGCGTTGGAGCCGACACCGCGGTTGGTGTTGTTCGTCAGGGCGACGTACACCTTGCCGGTGTGCGGGGAGGGCTGGATGTCCTCCGGGCGGTCCATCTTCGTGGCGCCCACCTTGTCACCGGCGAGGCGCGTGAAGACGTACACCTCCTCGGCGGTCATGCCGGGGACGTGCGAGACGGCGCCCTTCGCGGTGGCGGTGGCCAGCGGGATCCACGTACCGCTGCCGTCGAACTCGCCGTCGGAGGGGAGCTTGCCGGTGCCGTCGATCTCGATCGCCGGGGAGTCGCCGGTGAGCTTGGCGACGTACAGCGTGCCCTCGTCGAGGAGGGTCAGGTTGTGCTCGCGGGCGGCACGGCTGTTGCCGTGGCGCATCCGCTTGCTGCCGACGAACTTGTACATGTAGTCGAAGCGCTCGTCGTCGCCGGTGTAGGCGACCGGGCGGCCGTCGTCCGTGAGACGGATCGTCGCGCCCTCGTGCTTGAACCGCCCGAGCGCGGTGCGCTTGCGGGGTGTCGAGGTCGGGTCGTACGGGTCCAGCTCGACGATGTAGCCGAAGCGGTGGACCTCGTTCGGCTCCTGGGCGACGTCGAAACGCTTGTCGAAACGCTCCCACTTGCGCTCGGTGGCGCCGGTGCCGATGCCGTAGCGGGCGTCGGTCGTGCGGCTCGCGTTGGCGAAGTACTGGTTGAAGTTCTCCTCGCCGTGCAGCGTCGTGCCCCAGGGGGTCTCGCCGCCGGCGCAGTTGTTGAGCGTGCCGAGAACCTTCTTGCCGGTCGGGTCGGCGGAGGTCTTCAGCAGACTCGATCCGGCCGCCGGACCGGTCACCCTGAACTCGGTGGTCGCGGTGACACGACGGTTGAGGTGGTGGCGGGGCACGGCGGTGAGCTTGCCGGTCTTCCGCTCCTCCTCGACCACGACGACACCCAGACCGTGCGCGGCCCAGGCGATCTCGGCCTGCTCGCGGGTCGGGTTCGCGGGGTCGTAGCCCTTGAACATCAGGACTTCGTCCGTGTACTCGTGGTTCGCCACGAGCAGCTGACGGCCGCGCTCGCCCGGCAGCGGGAGCAGGGCGAGGAAGTCGCAGTTGTAGCCGAACTGGCCGGCCTGCGCCGCCGCGGTCTGCCGGTCCGGGTCGAAGGCCGGGGCACCGCGCAGGATGGGCTCGCCCCAGCGGATGACCACGTTCTGGCCGTAGCCCTCGGGGACGGTGACGGCGTCGGCGGTGTTCGGCGCGACGGGGGTGAAGCGCAGACCGCGGGCGGCCTTGCCCTTCGAACCGTGGGAGCCGTGGGAGCCGTGCGAGCCGTTCGCGCCTGTTGCCAGGGTGGCGGGCTGGGCGGCGGCGGGGGCCGCGCCGGCGCCGAGGACCGCGCTTCCGGCCGCCGCAGTGGTCACGGTCACCGCGGCGGCGGCCCGCATCATCGACCGCCGGCTGAGCGCTCCGGCGATGACGTCGCCGACGTATTCGTTGGCGCTGGTGTTGGGCGCCGGGTGGAAGCAGGCATCACCACAGCGGTACCGACAGGTCATCTCGGAACGGCCGCCCGGGTGTGAACCGGTCGAGCCGAGCAGAGGCAGCAGGTTGCGCACGTTCCCTCCCCTATGTCTGTGTCTGGCGTGACGCTAGGGGCACGCGCGTGCGAGAGCGCGGACGCAAGGTGAACGGAGAGTGAACTGGGTCCAGCCAAAAGGGCTTTGACCCCGACAGGCGTGCGGGAACCGGGTCCATGTTTGGGCCTGATAAAGATCTTCGGTCCTGGCGGCTAACCTTACGTGTCCGTCCTGGCCAGGGATTGACGGAACCAACTCATGCGAAGGGTTGCGCACATGGGCATTCTCACCCGCCTGCGGAATGCGTTCGGAAAGTCACGCAAGGGGGACGCTGCCGCTGCCGCGGTCCCTTCCGCATCTGCCGCCGCCGAGCCGACCGTGCCGGCGGCCCGGCAGGAGACGGCTCCCGAGCCCACGCCTGCGGCAGCCGAGCCTGAGGTCTCTGTCCCCGCACCGGCCACGGAGCGCGAGCCCGAGGCCGAAGCCGTGCCGGCGCCGGAGCGACAGCCCGAGCGCAGGACCGAGACGAAGGCGTCCTCGGTGGACGACCTGGTCTCGGCGGCGTTCGACAACGTCACGGTCCCGAAGCAGGGGGCGGCACCTGCGGCGAAGGCTGAGGCCAAGGCGGACGCTGAGGCCAAGGCGGACGCTGAGGCTGCCGCCGAGGCCGAGGTAGTGGCTGCCGCCGAGGCCGTGGCCGAGGCTAAGCCTGCTGCGGAGGCCGAGCCTGAGAAGAAGGCGGAGCCGAAGCCGGAGGCGAAGGCTGAGCCGGTGGCGGAGCCGAAGCCGGAGGCGAAGGCTGAGCCGGTGGCGGAGGCGAAGGCTGAGCCGGTGGCGGAGGCGAAGGCTGAGCCGAAGCCCGTCGTGGCGGCGCCCGAGCCCGCGAAGGCGGAAGCCGAGCCGGAGCCCGCCGTCGAGCCGGAGCCCGCCGTAGAGACGGCACCGGAGCCGGAGCCGACGCCCGAGCCCGTCGCGGCCGAGGTGACGCCGAAGCCCGAGCCGGCGAAGGCGGAGCCCGCGAAGGCAGAGGCAGAGGCAGAGGCTGAACCCGAGCCCGTCATCGTCGCCGCGGCCGAGGCCGAGCCCGAGCTGGTCATCCAGCTGGTCCCGGAGCCCGAGGCCGAGCAGGTCGTCGAGCCGGAGCCCGAGGTCGAGGCCGCAGCCGCCGAGGAGGCATCCGAGGCGGAGGCCGAGGCCGAGGCAGCCGTCGCCGAGGTGACCCCGGAACCCAATTCGGAAAAGGCGCCCGAGCCCGCGAAGGCCGAGGCCGAGGCCGAGAAGCCGTCGGCCCCCGAACCCGAGACCGAGGCGGCCCCCGAAGCCGCGGCCGAGCCTGCCGCAGGCAAGCCTGCCGCGGGCGAGCCCGCCGGTGGTGAGGACGCGGTCGCCGCCCAGGCCCCCGCCCTCCTCAGCGCCTACAAGGCAGCCGCCACCGCCCTGGCGAACCAGGGCCTCACCGACGCCCGCGCCAAGGTCTACCTGGTCCTCGACCGCTCCGCGTCGATGCGCCCGTACTACAAGGACGGTTCCGCGCAGGCGCTCGGCGAGCAGACCCTCGCCCTCGCGGCCCACCTCACGCCGGAGGCGAACGTCCAGGTCGTCTTCTTCTCCACCGAGCTGGACGGCACCGGCGAACTCACCCTCGCCGAGCACGACAACAAGATCGACGAACTCCACGCCGGCCTCGGCCGCATGGGCCGTACGAGCTATCACGCGGCCGTGGAGGAAGTGATCGCCCTGCACGAGAAGGCGGGCACTCCCGCGGAGCCCGGCCTGGTCGTCTTCCAGACGGACGGCGCCCCGGACGCCAAGACCCCGGCCACCCAGGCCCTGACGTCGGCGGCGAAGAGCCACCCCGGCCTCTTCTTCTCCTTCGTCGCGTTCGGCGAGCAGGACAACAAGGCCTTCGACTACCTCCGCAAGCTGAAGTCGGACAACACCGCGTTCTTCCACGCGGGCCCGACCCCCCGCGAGCTCACGGACGCGGAGATCTACGAGGGCGTACTGGCGAACTGGCGCCAGTAACCCCACGCCACAGCGTCACTCGGGCCGCCCCCTCTCGTCTCATAAAACGAGGAGCGGGCGGCCCACCCATGTCGGCTACGATTTCAAGGTTCGTAAGACGGCCGAAAGTCGAAGCAGCACTCGACCGGACGTCACCCCACGTAGCGACTCGGGAGCAGCCCGCAATGGCTCGACACCTCATCACCAGCGCCCTTCCGTACATCAACGGGATCAAGCACCTGGGCAACATGGTGGGGTCCATGCTCCCGGCGGACGTGTACGCCAGGTACCTCCGCCAGCGCGGCCACGATGTCCTCTACATCTGCGCGACGGACGAGCACGGCACCCCGGCCGAACTGGCGGCGAAGGAGCAGGGCCTGCCGGTCGCCGAGTTCTGCGCGTCGGCGCACGACGCGCAGAAGGCGATCTACGACGGCTTCGCGCTCGCCTTCGACCACTTCGGCCGCAGCTCGTCCCCGCAGAACGCGGAACTGACGCAGCACTTCGCCCGCCGCCTGAACGAGAACGGCTTCATCGAGGAGCGCGCGATCCGGCAGGTGTACTCGCCGGCCGACGGCCGCTTCCTCCCGGACCGTTACGTCGAGGGCACGTGCCCGCACTGCGGTTACGACAAGGCGCGCGGCGACCAGTGCGAGAACTGCACGCGCGTCCTGGACCCCACGGACCTGATCAACCCACGCTCGGCGATCTCCGGTTCGACCGAACTCGAAGTGCGCGAGACCTCGCACCTCTTCCTCCTCCAGTCGAAGCTGCAGGGCGAGGTCGAGGCGTGGATCGACGAGGTCGCGGACGAGTGGCCGCAGCTCGCGTCCTCCATCGCCCGCAAGTGGCTGACCGAGGGCCTGCACGACCGCGCGATCACCCGTGACCTGGACTGGGGCGTCCCGGTCCCGGCCGACACGTGGCCGACGCTGGCCGCCGACGGCAAGGTGTTCTACGTCTGGTTCGACGCGCCGATCGAGTACATCGGGTCGACGAAGGAGTGGGCGGACGCGGCTCCGGAGGAGAACCGGGACTGGAAGTCGTGGTGGTACGAGCCGGCGGGCGCGTCGGACGTGCGGTACACGGAGTTCATGGCGAAGGACAACGTCCCCTTCCACAGCGTGATGTTCCCCGCGACGGAGATGGGCGTACGGGAGCCGTGGAAGAAGGTCGACCAGCTGAAGGCCTTCAACTGGCTGACGTACTACGGCGGTAAGTTCTCCACCTCCCAGAAGAGGGGCGTCTTCACCGACCAGGCCCTGGACATCCTGCCCGCGGACTACTGGCGCTACTTCCTCATCGCGAACGCCCCCGAGTCGGACGACTCGTCGTTCACGTGGGAGCACTTCACGGCGACGGTGAACAAGGACCTGGCCGACACCCTCGGCAACTTCGTCAACCGCGTCCTGTCCTTCTCGAAGAAGCGCTTCGGCGAGGAGGTCCCGGCGGGCGCGGAGGCGGGCGCCCCCGAGGCAAAGCTCGGCGACGAGATCGCCTCCCTCCTCTCCGACTACGAGACCCAGATGGAGACGCTCCAGTTCCGCAAGGCGGCGGCTGCGCTCCGCGCCCTGTGGTCGGCGGGCAACTCCTACCTGGAGGAGAAGGCCCCCTGGCTGGAGATCAAGACGAACCCGGAGGGCGCGGCACTCACCCTGCGCACGGCGATGAACCTGATCCACCTGTACGCGGTGGTCTCGGAGCCGTTCATCCCGTCCTCGTCGGCGGCGATGCGAGCAGCCTTCGCCCTGCCGAACGACACGGCAACGTGGGTAACCCAGGAGGAAGCGAAGTCCCTCGACTCCCTCCCCGCAGGCACCCCCTTCACGGTCCCCCCGGTCCTCTTCGCCAAGATCACGGACGAGGACCTGGAAACGTACAAGGAGCGCTTCGGCGGAGCCCCGGAGTAACGACAGTCCGCTTGTCATGAACGGCCGGGGTGGCCGGACACCGTATCGACGACGGTGTCCGGCCACCCCATTCGCCTACGCGTACACAGAGCCGAGGAACGCTACTCCTCGCCGAAGAGCTGCGCCGCATCCGTCGCATGAACGGCCCGCTGCGCCCACAGTTCGAGCTCGTCGAGATCGGTGCAGGTGCGCACGCGCTCACGCACCGCGTCTGGGACCTCGATGCCGCGCCACTGCAGGATGTTCAGCGTCATCTCTGCACGATCCTCGATGCGCCCCTCTTCACGCCCTTCTTCCCGTACCTTCTCGGCGACTTCGTGCCGGAAGAAGTAGTTGATCGCCGTCATCAGGTCCCTCCAGATCTGCTTCGCCTGGGGGTCGACCAGGCATGACCAGGGCAGGCCCTCCGGATGGGCTGTGGCGCCCGGCGAGCCGGAGAACCGGGCCGGCCCGACCTCGACTCTTCTCTCTACGCAATGCCCAGGTCACACCACACGTACTTGCCTCCGGTGCCGTCTCGCGGCAGTGGGTACCAGCCCCAGACGTCCGCGCAGGCCTGGACGAGGGCGAGGCCTCGGCCGGATTCCGACTCCGCCATGTCCGCGAAGTTCGCGAAGGCCGTCGTCGGTTGGGGCGGGTCGGGGTCGCCGTCCCACGCGCCGATCCGCAGGACTCCGTCCCGCCAGCGCAGGCGTAGGGCCGCGGGGCCCTTCGCGTGACACACCGCGTTGGAGATCAGCTCCGTCGCCAGCAGTTCGGCGACATCGGTGAGGCGGATCAGGCCATGGATCGTAAGGATGAGGCGGAGAGTACGGCGACAGACCGTCACGGCGCGGGGGTCGTTGGGAATGCCGAGCGTGTACTCCCAGGGCTCGGGTTCGTTGACGTCCTGCGGCATGCGGGAACTCCGTTCCATGAATGGGGGAGGGTGAGGGTGAGGCGGGGAGTAGTGGCATGCCGCAGCCGCCGTGGCAGGACGGAGTGGTGCGCTTCCGGAGTCCCCGAGATGTCGCAGGGTGTGCGGTGCGTCACTGAAGGTAGAGACCAAAGTTGGTCTCATGCAACCGACTGTCATAATCTGCCCCCGAACGAGGCAACCCGCAGCGCCGTTGTGACGAGGAGAACCCATGGCTCGGAGACGGCAGCCCACCGCACGCCAGATGCGCCTCGGCACCGAGTTGCAGAGACTGCGCGAGGCCGTCGGACTCAAGGGGCGCGAGGCTGCTGCGGCGCTGGGAACGGACTCGGCACGGTTAAGTCAGATCGAGTCCGGGGTCGTCGGCATGAGCGAGAACACCGTCCGCCGACTCGCCTCCGTCTACTCCTGTTCCGACAGCCAGTTGATCGACGCCCTGGTATCGATGGCGACCGACCGGACCCGTGGCTGGTGGGAGAAGTACCAGGGCCTGCTGCCGGCTTCGTTCCTGGACATCGCCGAGTTGGAGCACCACGCCTCGCACCGGTTCGACGTCGAGTTCCTGCATGTCCCCGGCCTCTTCCAGACGGAGGACTACGCTCGCGGACTCTTCTCGTACCGCGTCCCCGAACTTCCGCGCCCTGACCTGGAATTGCGAGTGAGACATCGCATGGAGCGCAAAGTGGTCATCAGTGGTCCCGCGCCCATTTCGTACGAAGCGCTAATCCACGAGTCGGCCCTACGTATCCGAGTCGGCAAGCGAAGTGCCACGCAAGCTCAGCTGACTCACATCCTGGAACACTCCGAAGCCGATCACGTCACTACTCGTGTAATCCCCTTCGACCTGGACGACTTCGGTGGAGCGTGGAGCGCAATGGCGTACGCGGGTGGCGCGGTACCCGCGCTGGATACAGCGCTTCGCGATACCGCCCACGGAACCGCCTACATTGATTCCGGGGCGCAACTCGCAGCTTTGCGAACCCTCTTTCGTAAGGTGAAGACCGTGTCGCTCGAACCCGAACAGTCGCGTAATTTCATCCATCGGCTGGCCAAGGAACTGTGAGGCGCCTCATGCCCACCCCCGAGAACTGGCAGAAGTCGTCCTTCTCCGGCGGCGCCGACGGCAACAACTGCGTCGAACTCGCCAACGAGACCCGCACCATTCGTCTCCGCGAGAGCGACGACCCCTCCATAGAACTCGTCACCACCCCCACCTCGCTCACCCGCCTCTTCCAGTGCATACGCTCCGGCGCCCTCGGCAGCGCGTAAAGACGGCTTGAGGGGCGGCATCCGGTTCGTCTTCGTCGTTGACGGCTCCGCCGCTGACGGCGGACGCTCACTCGGGCGGGTGAATACACCCAACTGTGTAGTTATCAGGTCGCTTTGGGGCCTTACGCTCCCACTGCAACCTGCCTTTGGCATGCGCCATCGGCATATCTCACACCGCCAGGAACCCTCATGGTCAGCGCGCCGCACGAGGCGATGCACCGCATCTTCCAGGACCACCCGGACCTCTTCTCCGGGGTCTCCAAGGTGCTCGGCGTCGACTTCGCCCCGCCCACCTCGGTCACCCTCATGCCGACCGACCTCACCGAGGCCGGCCCACTCGAACGCCGCGTCGACACATTGCTGCGGCTGGAGACCGAGGACGACGAACCGCTCCTGGTCGCCATCGAGGCACAGGGCAAGAAGGACCCGGACAAGCCTGCGAGCTGGGCGTACTACGCCTCGTACCTGCTCGCGAAGTACCGGCTGCAGCCGATGCTGCTGGTCGTCTGCCAGGACCATGCGACGGCCAAATGGGCAGAACAGCCCGTCCAGTTCGGTCCGCCGCAATGGCCGTTGCTCACCCTGCGCCCGCTGGTCGCGGGGCCGCACAACATGCCGGTGCTCACCAGTCCGGCGGAGGTACGCAAGGATCTTGCGCTCGCGACACTGTCCGCGATCACCCATGCCAAGGGCCCTGAGATCGGGACGATACTCAAAGCAGTGACGACCGTCCTGCGGGACGAACCGGACACGGTCAAGAACCCAGTCATCGAATTCATCTCACGCGGCCTGGCCAAGCTGCCCGCCGCAGCACTTTGGAGGACACTCGTGGCCGTGGACCTTTCTTTCTACAAGTCACCCATCTTCGAAGAAGTCCGCGAGAAGGCCCGGGCGGAGGTTAGGGCGGAGGCACGGACGGAGGCTCGGGCGGAGGTTAGGGCGGAGGCCCGGACGGAAAGCCTGGCCGAGGCCATCCTGGATGTCTTCGAGGCGCGCGGTATCGACGTCCCCGAAGCCGTCCGGGAACGCGTCAGCAACTGCGTTGACCCCGAGAGCCTGCGCCACTGGCTACGACGTGCCGCCGTAGCCCCCTCCGCCGACGCGATCTTCACCGACGACTAGCCACGCCGTCACTCGGCAAAGCCCCCGCCGCGACCAGGCGGGGGCAGGTCATGGGGTCGAAGGCCCCGCTCACGGCACCCTCGGCCCCGTGACCAACCGCCCCTTCTCGTCGTACGGCCAGACGTTCGGCGTGCACCCTCGCATCCCCTTGATCTGTTGCATCATCGCCGGGGCCGGTTTGCCCGCTCCGGGGCATGTCACGTGGCCGTGGCCGAGGAAGTGGCCCACCTCGTGGTTGATGATCAGGGCGCGGTACGCGGCCACATCGTCGGCGTAGACCGGGGTCGCCAGCAGCCAGCGCTTGAGGTTGACCACCACGTCCTTGCCCACGCTGCAGTTGACCTCGCCCCGCGTGTTCAGGCCGTAGCGGCCGCAGATCTCGTCCACCGTTCCCGGTGTGGCCAGCCGTACGACGAAGTCGGTCGAACCTGTCGAGACCCGCTTGAAGCCCGACCGTCCGTCCGCCGTCCAGCCTCGCCGGTCCGCCAGCACCTCCTCCACCTGCCTGGCCACGTCCGCCGCCGACTGCGCAAGGCCGTTCTCGACGACGACCTTGTAGCGCAGCGTGCGGGCACCCTTTCCCACGGTTCCGCTCCCGCCACCGGCCGTGGTAAACGTCCCGGGCCCCGTGGAGGGGATGGAGGGAGAGGACGAGGCGGAGGGGGAGAGGGAGGGGGCTGAGTCCGGGGACTCATCGTTTCCGGGGATCGCGCTGGGCTTACTCTCGGGCGAGGGTTGGGAGGACCGGTTCGACTCCCCGCCCGCTGCCTCCGTTTCGCTGTCGGGGTCACCGCTTGAGCTGGATGCCGCCGGCGTCCCCCCGCTCACCGCCAGCGCCGCCGCCGATAACACCGCCAGCGCCGCCACGCCCCACAGCAGAGGCCCCTTTTCCCTGCCGCTGCCGCTGCCGCTGCCGCCCGCTGAGCCTCTGCGACGGCGGCGGGATCTCGCGGTCGGGGACGGCTTGGTCGTGCGGCGGTTGATCATGGTCATGAGCATCAAGAGTGAATACGCGAGGTGTTGGGTTCTGGCTCAGCGGATAACGAAGCCATAACGCACAGTTGGGCGCGCGCCCTTACGGGACCCCGCTCCTGGCATGTGCACGATTCATCCGTATGGTTTCGTCATGGCAGTCCCCCAGGTCATCCCGATCGCGTACGAGCCGCGCCACCGCACCGATGCCATCGGTCACTACGCGGAGGGGCAATTCCTGGGGTCGGTCACCTACGCCTTCCCCGAGGATTACCGCCCCGACGACGGCTGGGAAGAGCACAAACGACTCTTCACCGTGCTCCACACCTTCGATACCGAGGGTCGTCACCGCGACTCGGAGATCTGGTGCGCCGGTAGCTGGGCCGAGCAGCAGCGCAACCCGCAGGGGCCCGACTCCGTCCTCTCCCAGGCGCAGGCCCATCTCGCGAAACTGCTCCGGAGTCTCCCGCGTCGCCGTTACACGGACATCGCGGTCCAGCCCTTCCGGCTCACCCGCGACGGCGTGCTGTTCGGACTGCTGACCGGTGAGGACGAGGGCGAACCCTGGGCCGAGCTGTACCCCGACCGTCTCGGCTTCGGCCCGCCCTGGGACGGCACCTACGACACCTGAGCAGTCCGTCGCGCCTCCGCGTCGGCCTGGTCAAGTCCGAGCGACGTACGGGCCGTTCGAACGTGGTCGAGGCCCTCCGCGGCCATTCGTTTCACCAGCACGTACTCGGCCGCCGTACGGGCCGTGGCCAGTTCCACCCGGGCCGTGCGCAGGCGTTCGGAGGCGTCGAACAGGGCTTGCGCCGCCGTCCCGTCCGCTGTTCTCCTCCGGTGATCTCGTCCGGCGCCGCCGGTGTCCCGCGGGCCCGGGACTTCCCTCGTCCCGGGCCCATTCGCCGTACGCGTTCGTGTGCGACCGGCTCAGCCGGCGCTCACCCCGCTCAACTCGCCGAAGCCGAAGCCGTGTCCGAAGCCGACGTCGTCGCCGAAGCCCCCGGCTGCACCGCGTCGTCCGTGCCCTCGTGCGTCGCGTCCGGGTCGACGCCCATCGTGAGGGTGCCGAGAACCCCCTTCGCGATGGCGTTCTTCTTGTACTTGAGCTTCAGGAGACCGCCGGCCGTACCGGACTGGTCGTAGATCGTGTCCTCGGTGAGCGTCGTGCGCTCGGTCGTCGACGTGGAGTACGGCTCGACCTCCGCCGAGGCGAGCACCGACTCCTCGTCGAAGAAGAACTGGCCGGTGTGGCAGGTGTTGCCGCCCTCGTAGCCGGCGTCCGTCCAGGTGCCGCCGACATGCACCTTGGTGTGGATGTGGACGCAACGCCCCTGGTACCAGCCGGGGAAGACCGTCTTGAAGGTGACGAAACCCTGCTTGTCCGTCTTCCACGTGCCGCGCAGGTAGCGCTTGTCGTCGGTGGGCTCCTGGTGGCCGCCGCCGCCACCGCCGGGCGGGGGCCCGGTCGGGGAGCCGGTCGGAGTGCCGGAGGGCACATCGGTGGGCGTTCCGCTGGGCGGCGTGCCACCACCTCCGCCACCGCCGGAGAGGTCCTCGTAACCGGAGTAGAGGCCCAGCGCGTCACAGTGCCAGATGTCCACGGCGGCGTTCCTGACGGGCTTGCAGGTCTCGTTGTCGATCACCTTGAGGCGGAGGGTCATCGGAATGCCCTCTCTGTCCTCGGTGATGTCCTGCCGGAGCTTGTCGGCATCGATGTAGTACGGCCCCTCGGTGGTCTCCGAGGTGAGCTTGTAGCAGCCCTCCGCGGCCGTCGAGGTGGCGCTCGCCGACGCGCCCTTCGCGCTCGCGGCCGTCTCGGCTGTCTGGCCGGCGTTCGCGGTCGCGGCGATCGTGCCGCCCACACCCACCGCGGCGACCGCCGCGCCACCTGCCACGACGACCTTGCGCCGCGTCACATTCCGCTTGTGTTTCGGCCCTTGCGGCTCTTGCGACCCTTGCGACCCCTGCGGCTCTTGGGCCGACTGACTGCCTGTCATGTTTTCCGTCATGAGCGAGGAAGCTAGGCAAGAAGGCTGTCAACAGCGTGGGCGCGGACTGTGGATTACCGTTCGCGTGCGAAACGTGGCGCGAATCGATCGGCCACCGCCGTCGAACCCCTCGAACCCCTCGAACCCCTCGGGCCCCTCGGCCCCGAGCCCCCGGCGATCACTCGTCGTCATCGCCAATTCCCAATTCCCGATCCGCGATCCCCGATCACCGATCACCGATCCATGCCACTGTGTGCCTCATGGCAGACGAACGCGACGAGAGCCGGGGTGGCCCCGATCCCGCCGCCGTCACGCCCGGGGAGGCGGCGGCCGCCCGGGAGCGTGCCTTCTGGGAGAGCCGTCGCCGGTACCACGACCTGGACGACGACGAGGCCGGGCGGCGCGAGAAGCGCCGCCTCAGCAAAGAGTCCCGGCGTATGAACCTGGAGGTGCGCATGCACCGCTACGCCCGGAGCCACGACAGCGAGGGCCCCGTACCGGGCGACCTGCGACTCCCGCCCCTCCCGGACCACGACCACGACCCGGGCTGAGCGACCCAGGCTGAGCCCGCAAGGCTGAGCGAGCAAAGTCCGGCGCGCCCTGACGGGGCGCGGGGCGGTGACATGTGCGGCTCCGCGGGTCCGGCCCGGGAGCCGGACCCGCAGGGTCCTACTTCGACTGCGGCTTGCGCACCGAAAGGTGCAGCTCACGCAGCCGTGTCTCGTCCAGCTCGGTGGGCGCGCCCATCATCAGGTCCTGCGCGTTGCCGTTCAGCGGGAACGCGATGGTCTCCCGGATGTTCGGCTCGTCCGCGAGGAGCATGACGATGCGGTCGACGCCGGGGGCGATGCCCCCGTGCGGAGGGGCGCCGAAGCGGAACGCGCGCAGCATGCCCGCGAACTGCTCCTCGACGGTGTCCCGGTCGTAGCCCGCGATCTCGAAGGCCTTGAGCATGATCTCCGGCTCGTGGTTCCGGATGGCGCCGGAGGACAGCTCGACACCGTTGCAGACGATGTCGTACTGCCAGCCCAGGATGTCCAGCGGGTCCTGGGTCTCCAGGGCCTCCAGGCCGCCCTGCGGCATCGAGAACGGGTTGTGCGAGAAGTCGATCTTCCCGGTCTCCTCGTCCTTCTCGTACATCGGGAAGTCGACGATCCAGCAGAAGCGGAAGACGCCCTCTTCGAAGTGCCCGGCGCGCTTGGCGGTCTCGACGCGGACCGCGCCCATGATCTTGGAGACCTCGTCGAACTCGCCCGCGCCGAAGAACACGGCGTGGCCGGCCGCGAGCGACAGGCGCTTCGTCAGCTCGGCGACGTTCTCCTCGGTGAGGAACTTGGCGATCGGGCCGGTCAGCGAGCCGTCCTCGGCCACTCGCACCCAGGCGAGGCCCTTGGCGCCCTGCGAGACCGCGTAGTCACCGAGCTGGTCGAAGAACTTGCGGGACTGCGCGGCCACGTCCGGCACCGGCAGGGCCCGTACGTGCTTGCCCGCGAAGGCCTTGAACTCCGAGCCCTCGAAGATGTCGGTGATGTCGACGAGCTCCAGCTGGGCCCGCAGGTCCGGCTTGTCGGAGCCGTACTTCAGCATCGACTCGCGGAACGGGATCCGCGGGAAGGGGGAGGTGACGTTCCGGCCGTTGCCGAACTCCTGGAACAGCTCGGTCATGAGCTTCTCGATCGGCTGGAAGACGTCCTCCTGCTCGACGAAGGACATCTCCACGTCGAGCTGGTAGAACTCGCCCGGCGAGCGGTCGGCGCGGGCGTCCTCGTCACGGAAACAGGGCGCGATCTGGAAGTACCGGTCGAAGCCCGAGATCATCAGCAGCTGCTTGAACTGCTGCGGGGCCTGGGGCAGGGCGTAGAAACGGCCCGGGTTGAGGCGGGACGGGACGACGAAGTCGCGCGCGCCCTCGGGGGAGGTGGCGCTGAGGATCGGCGTCGCCATCTCGTTGAAGCCCAGCGCCGTCATCTTGTGCCGGATGGCGGAGATGACCGACGTGCGCAGCAGGATGTTGCGGTGCATGCGCTCGCGGCGCAGGTCGAGGAAGCGGTACTCAAGGCGCCGCTCCTCGTTCACCCCGTCCTCGGTGTTGATCGTGAAGGGCAGCGGGGCGGCGGCGCCGAGCAGCTCGACCTCGCTCACCTCGACCTCGATGTCCCCGGTCGGCAGCTCCGCGTTCACGTTCTCCGTGCCACGCGAGACGACCTTGCCGTCGACCCGGACCGTGGACTCCTTGGAGACCTTGTCGAGAGCCTCGTACGCGGGGGTGCCGGGGCGGGCGACGAGCTGCGTGATGCCGTAGTGGTCGCGCAGATCGATGAAGAGGATGCCGCCCAGGTCGCGCCGATTGTGCAGCCAGCCGCTCAGCCGGACGTCGCTGCCGACGTCAGAGGCGCGGAGCTCGCCGCAGGTGTGGGACCTGTACCGATGCATCGTCGTTCATCCAGTCTTCGCGGTCGGGGAGATGTTTCACGTGAAACACGTGCAAGCGTACCGGCCGCCCGTTGATCGCCGTCCGCAATAGTTCACAGGGCCGCGGTGGCACCCTTCGTTCACCTGTTCATACAGTGGGTCAATGCGCACAGGTGATCCCCTTCCGTCCGTGGGGGATGTCCTCGTCACCCTCGCCACCGGCCTGTGGAGGTGGGACGACGCCGCCGGGAAGGTCACCCTCGACGCCGAGGCCGCCCGGCTCCTCGGCCTGCTCTCCCAGCCGACCGTGCTGACGGAGGCAGGTGTACGGGCCCGTTTCCACCCCGTCGACTGGAACGAGGTCAACGGGGTCGTCCAGCTCGCCGCCGCTGAAGGAACGCTCGCCGAGCTGCGGCTGCGGGTCATGGACGACCAGGGCTGCGTACTGCGTACCGTACGCAGCCGTTCCAAGCCGTCGATCGACCCGAACACCGGGGCGTACCAGCTGATCGGCACCCTCCAGGAGGTCACCGAGCCGCCGCCGGGCGCCGCCGCGCGCTCGCCCGTGACGGGTGACTGGCGGCGCTCGCGCGAGGCGTTCCTGCTGGACGCGGGGCGCGCGCTGGCCGAGGCGCGGAACACGGAGGAGGTGCTGCGGGTCGCGGCCGGTCTGTCGATGCCCGGCTTCTCACCGGACGGGCTCGCGGTCTTCGGCGCGGAGGCCGACCGGCTCACCGTCATCGGCCACTTCGGGCAGCAGCCGGGCGACGAGGAGCCGTTCTCGCACATGCCGCTGGAGACGGACTATCCGGCCGCGGAGGTCGTCCGCACCGGCCGCGCGGTCTATCTCTCCTCCCCGGACGACTACCGGGGCCGCTTTCCGGCCGCCTGGCCGCTCGCCGAGGGCTTCGGCCGGGAGTCCTGGGCGTTTCTGCCGCTCACGGTGGCGGGGCGCACGATGGGCGCGTGGATGGCGGCCTTCACGTATCCCGTCACCTTCACGCCCGACGAGCGGTCCGTGCTGACGACGGTGGCGCGGATGCTGGCGCAGGCCCTCTCCCGGGCCGGGGTCGCCGAGTCCGAGCGGGAACTCACCGACGGCCTGCAGCGCTCGATGCTGCCGACACTGGGGCCGAAGATCCCCGGCATGAGCGTCGCCGCCCGGTACGTGCCCACGGGCGGCGGGCTCCAGGTGGGCGGCGACTGGTACGACATGATCCCGCTGCCCGGCGGCACCTCCCGGACCAGCCCAGGGGGCGGCCGGTTCGCGCTGGTCATCGGTGACGTCCAGGGCCATGACGTACGCGCGGCGGGACTGATGGGCCAGCTGCGGATCGCGCTGCGGGCGTACGCCTCGGAGGGACACCGCCCGGACGCGGTCCTCTCCCGCGCCTCACGCTTCCTGTACGGGATCACCTCCGACGACGAGATCGCGGACCTGCGCTTCGCGACCTGCCTGTACGTCGAGGTGGACCCGGAGAGCGGCGTGCTGGAGATAGCCAGGGCCGGGCATCCGGACCCGGCGATACGCATGGCGGACGGGACCGTGCTGACCCGGCCCACCGCGGGCGGGCTGCCGCTGGGCATCGACCCGGACGCCGACTATCCGACGACGCGGCTCGTCCTGGAGCCCGGCGAGACGATGCTCATCTGCACGGACGGGCTGATCGAGACCGGCGGCCATGACCTGGAGACCGGCTGGCTGAGGATCCGCAAGATCCTGGAGAGCCACGACGGTGACATGGAAGTGCTCGCCGACGCGCTGGTCAGGGCCGTGCACGGGCCCTCCTCGCATCACATGACGGGCCCGCTGGCGGACCGCCGCGAGGACGACATCGCGGTGCTGCTGCTGTGCCGGGCGGGGGAGGAGGGCTGCGATCCGGACACCACGACGACCGTGCGGCCGACCGTACGGCGCACCATGCTGACCATCGCGCAGGCCGAGCCCCAGAAGGTCGCGCTGGCACGGCAGCAGCTGCGGGAGTTCCTGCACGACTGGCCCTCCGTCGACCAGGTCGACTCGGCGGTCCTGCTGGTCTCCGAGATGGTCACGAACGTACTCGTCCACACGGACGCGGACGCGCTGCTCGTCGCCGAGATGACGGGCGCGGCGGGCACCCGCCGGATACGCATCCAGGTGACGGACGGCAGCGACGACCTCCCCCACCGGCGCCACCCGGGCGAGCTGGCGTCGTCGGGCCGGGGCCTTGTCCTCACGGAACTGCTCGCCGACGCGTGGGGCGTCGACCCGCGGGGCGAGGGCAAGAGCATCTGGTTCGAGCTGTACGAGGACGGCCACGGGGGCGGGGCCGAATGACGAGAGGGGCCCCGTCCGCACCGGACGGGGCCCCTCTCGTCACTCTCGTCATACGCCGCTCGGTGAGCCCTAGAGCCCGCCCTCCGACATGCCGTGCACGGCCGGGACCGTGCCCAGGCGGCCCTTCTGGAAGTCCTCGAAGGCCTGCTGGAGCTCGTCGCGGGTGTTCATCACGAACGGGCCGTAGTGGGCCATCGGCTCACGGATCGGCCGGCCGCCCAGGATGACGACCTCCAGGTCCGGAGTGTTCGCGTCCTGCTTCTCGTCCGCGCGGATCGTGAGCGAGGAACCCTCGCCGAAGACGGTCGTCTGGCCCGTGTGGACCGGACGACGGTCGGCTCCGACACTGCCGCGGCCGGCCATCACGTACGCGAGGGCGTTGAAGTCCTCGCGCCACGGGAGGGTCAGCTCGGCGCCGGGCGCCACGGTCGCGTGGACCATGGTGATCGGCGTGTGCGTGATGCCGGGGCCCTCGTGACCGTCCAGCTCACCGGCGATGACCCGCAGGAGCGCGCCTCCGTCGGCGGTGCTGAGCAGCTGGACCGAGCCACCGCGGATGTCCTGGTAGCGCGGCGCCATCATCTTGTCCTTGGCCGGCAGGTTCACCCACAGCTGGAGCCCGTGGAAGAGACCGCCCGAGACGACGAGCGACTCCGGCGGGGCCTCGATGTGCAGCAGGCCCGAGCCCGCCGTCATCCACTGGGTGTCGCCGTTGGTGATCGTGCCGCCGCCACCGTTGGAGTCCTGGTGGTCGAAGACGCCGTCGATGATGTAGGTCACGGTCTCGAAGCCGCGGTGGGGGTGCCAGGGGGTGCCCTTCGGCTCTCCCGGCGCGTACTCCACCTCACCCATCTGGTCCATCATGATGAACGGGTCCAGATGGCGGTAGTTGATCCCGGCGAACGCGCGTCGGACCGGGAAGCCCTCACCCTCGAAACCGCTCGGTGCGGTGGTCACGGTGAGCACGGGACGGGCGACGGCCTCTGCCGATGCCGCCACACGGGGCAGGGTCAGCGGGTTCTCGACGGTCACTGCAGGCATGTCGGTACCTCCTTGTGCTCGGAGTTTAGTTGAACGTAGAACTTCTTGCCACCCGCAACACGAAGCGCTCGGAGGGAATTCCCTCCGAGCGCCAGGGGGTGGTGGCCAGGGGTGGTGCCGGGTGCGTGGTCGGCTGCGGGCCGGTGGGGGTCGTTCGCGCAGTTCCCCGCGCCCCTCAAAGACTGCGCCGTTCCCCGCGCCCCTAAGGGCAAGAGCAGGGGCGCAGCCCCGATTTTGAGGGGCGCGGGGAACTGCGCGAGCGGCCACGACGCATCCGCGGACTCGCGCGCTCCGCAGCCCCCACCCCCCTCAGGGGCGCGGGGAACTGCGCGACCGGCCCCCACGGGCCCGCGGCAGACCACGCACCCGGCACCACCCGGACAGGGCAGGGCAGGGCCCGCGGAGCGTCAGCCGTACATGCGGCGCATCGCGAAGTCCACCATCTGCTCGACCGCCTTCGCGTCGAAGACGATGCGGTGCTCGCCCTCCATGTCCAGGACGAATCCGTAGCCGGTGGGCAGCAGGTCGATCACCTCGGCCCCGGTGATCACGAAGTACTTGGACTCCTTGCCCGCGTACCGGCGCAGTTCCTTGAGCGAGGTGAACATCGGGATCACGGGCTGCTGGGTGTTGTGCAGCGCCAGAAAGCCGGGATTGTCGCCGCGCGGGCAGTAGACCTTGGACGTGGCGAAGACCTGCTGGAAGTCCTCGGGGGTCAGCGACCCCGTGGTGAACGCGCGCACCGCGTCCGCGAGCGACGGCGGCGACGGCTCCGGGTAGAGCGGCGGCTGCTGGCCGTACCCGCCGACCCCGCCGACCCCACCGGGCATCTGCTGCTGCGGCGGCGGCTGGGACTGCGCGTACTGCTGCTGCCCCGGTCCCACGTTCTGGTCGTAGCCGTACATGGGGGCAAGAGTACCGACGGCACGGGGCCCCAAGGTCGTCCCGGCCGGATTTCCTCGAACAGGTGGCAGGCGCGCCGACTCGCAGCCGAATGTAGAGCCTGCTCACACTTGGACAATCAGGGGTTGCTTCTTATTACCGACGGGTAGCATCATCGTAGCTACTGGTTGGTACGCGAACCAGATGCGTGCCGGCCGCGAACCGTAGCTCGAACCACGTAGCCCGACCAGGTACGAGGATTGACCACCTCCCCGATCCCTTAACGGAGCCGTCGCCATGGGGCACTACAAGTCGAATCTCCGCGACATCGAGTTCAACCTCTTCGAGGTGCTCGGGCGCGACAAGCTGTACGGCACCGGCCCGTTCGCGGAGATGGACACCGAGACCGCCAAGAGCATCCTCGAAGAGCTGACCCGCCTCTCGGAGAACGAGCTGGCGGAGTCCTTCACGGACGCCGACCGCAACCCCCCGGTCTTCGACCCGGAGACCAACACCGCGCCCGTCCCGGCGTCCTTCAAGAAGTCCTACAAGGCCTTCATGGACGCCGAGTACTGGCGGCTCGGCCTGCCCGAGGAGATCGGCGGCACCACCGCGCCCCGCTCCCTGATCTGGGCGTACGCGGAGCTGATCCTCGGCGCGAACCCCGCGGTCTGGATGTACTGCTCGGGCCCCGCCTTCGCGGGCATCCTCTTCGAAGAGGGCAACGAGGTCCAGAAGCACATCGCGAAGATCGCCGTCGACAAGCACTGGGGCTCCACCATGGTGCTCACCGAGCCGGACGCCGGCTCGGACGTCGGCGCCGGCCGCACCAAGGCGGTCCAGCAGGAGGACGGCTCCTGGCACATCGAGGGCGTCAAGCGCTTCATCACGTCCGGGGAGCACGACATGGAGGAGAACATCCTCCACTACGTCCTCGCGCGGCCGGAGGGCGCCGGACCCGGCACCAAGGGCCTGTCCCTCTTCCTCGTACCGAAGTTCGAGTTCGACTTCGAGACCGGCGAGCTGGGCGAGCGCAACGGCGTGTACGCGACGAACGTCGAGCACAAGATGGGCCTCAAGGCGTCCAACACCTGCGAGATGACGTTCGGCGACCGCCACCCCGCCAAGGGCTGGCTCATCGGCGACAAGCACGACGGCATCCGCCAGATGTTCCGCATCATCGAGTTCGCCCGCATGATGGTCGGCACGAAGGCGATCTCCACGCTCTCCACGGGCTACCTGAACGCGCTGGAGTACGCCAAGGAGCGCGTCCAGGGTCCCGACCTCGCGCAGTTCATGGACAAGACCGCGCCCAAGGTCACCATCACGCACCACCCGGACGTGCGCCGCTCGCTGATGACGCAGAAGGCGTACGCGGAGGGCATGCGCGCGCTGGTGCTGCACACCGCCGCGCTCCAGGACGAGATCCAGGTCAAGGAGGCCGAGGGCGAGGACGCGTCCGCCCTCGAAGCGCTCAACGACCTGCTCCTGCCGATCGTGAAGGGCTACGGCTCCGAGAAGGGCTACGAGCAGCTCGCCCAGTCGCTGCAGACCTTCGGCGGCTCCGGGTTCCTCCAGGAGTACCCGATCGAGCAGTACATCCGCGACGCGAAGATCGACACGCTGTACGAGGGCACCACCGCGATCCAGGGCCAGGACTTCTTCTTCCGGAAGATCGTCCGCAACCAGGGCGCGGCGCTGAACTCGCTCGCCGAGGACATCAAGAAGTTCCTGGCGCTCGGCACCGGCGGCGAGGAGCTGTCCGGCGCGCGTGAGCACCTCGCCAAGGCGGCCGTCGAGCTGGAGGCCATCGTCGGCCTGATGCTCACGGACCTCGCGGCGACCGAGCAGGACGTGAAGAACATCTACAAGGTCGGGCTGAACACCACCCGCCTGCTGATGGCCTCCGGTGACGTCGTCGTCGGCTACCTGCTGCTGAAGGGCGCGGCCGTCGCCGCCGAGAAGCTGGAGACGGCCTCGGCGAAGGACCGCGCGTTCTACACCGGGAAGATCGCGGCGGCCAACTTCTTCGCCGCGAACGTCCTGCCGGGCGTCACGGGCGCGCGCAAGCTCGCCGAGGCGGTCGAGCTGGACCTGATGGACCTGGACGAGGCCGCGTTCTGACCGGTGCCCACCCCGGGGGCTGCCGCCCCCGAACCCCCGCATCGCGCTGAACGCGCTCGTCCTCAATCGCCGGACGGGCTGAAGAAGGAAGGCGGGGCGCAGCCCCCGCCTTCCTTCTTGAGGGGCGCGGGGAACTGCGCGGCCGACCCCCACCGGCCCGCACCCGACAGCGCACCCCCACCCCTTCCCCACCGGAGGGCCCGTTCCCATCCCCGGGAGCGGGCCCTCGTCCGTCGTTAAGGTGAACCCATGCGCACACCCCCCCGCTTCGACCGCGGCCACACCGACGACCTCATGTCCTTCCTGGCGGCGAGCCCGTCCCCGTACCACGCGGTGGCGAACGCCGCCGAGCGGTTGGAGAAGGCCGGCTTCCGCCAGGTCGCGGAGACCGACGCGTGGGACGGGACCACGGGCGGCAAGTACGTGCTGCGCGGCGGCGCGATCGTGGCCTGGTACGTGCCGGAGGGCGCCGAGCCGCACACCCCCTTCCGCATCGTCGGGGCGCACACCGACTCCCCCAACCTGCGGGTGAAGCCACGCCCCGACAACGGCGGCCACGGCTGGAGACAGGTCGCGGTCGAGGTCTACGGCGGTCCGCTGCTCAACTCCTGGCTGGACCGCGACCTCGGACTGGCCGGGCGGCTGTCGCTGCGGGACGGTTCGACACGGCTCGTGAACGTCGACCGCGCGCTGCTGCGGGTACCGCAACTCGCCATCCACCTGGACCGTTCCGTCACCGCCGAGGGCCTCAAGCTCGACAAGCAGCGGCATCTGCAGCCCGTCTGGGGCCTCGGCGACGACGTGCACGACGGCGATCTGATCCGCTTCCTGGAGCAGGAGGCCGGCATCCCCGAGGGCGAGACCATCGGCTGGGACCTGATGGTCCACTCGATCGAACCGCCCGCGTACCTGGGCCGCGACAAGGACCTCGTCGCGGGCCCGCGCATGGACAACCTGCTGTCCGTGCACGCCGGTACGGCGGCCCTGGCGGCCGTGGCGAGCGCCGAGGAGCCCCTGCCGTACATCCCGGTCCTCGCCGCGTTCGACCACGAGGAGAACGGCTCGCAGTCCGACACGGGCGCGGACGGCCCGCTGCTCGGCGGCGTGCTGGAACGTTCGGTCTTCGCGCGTGGCGGCTCGTACGAGGACCGGGCGCGCGCCTTCGCGGGCACCGTCTGTCTCTCCTCCGACACGGGCCACGCCGTGCACCCGAACTACGCGGAGCGGCACGACCCGACGCACCACCCGCGCGCGGGCAAGGGCCCGATCCTCAAGGTGAACGTCAACAACCGCTACGCGACGGACGGTTCGGGCCGCGCGGTCTTCGCCACGGCCTGCGACAAGGCCGGCGTGCCGTTCCAGACCTTCGTCTCCAACAACTCCATGCCCTGCGGCACGACGATCGGCCCCATCACCGCGGCCCGCCACGGCATCAAGACGGTCGACATCGGCGTGGCCATCCTGTCGATGCACAGCGCCCGCGAACTGTGCGGCGCGGACGACCCGTTCCTGCTGGCGAACGCGTTGGTGGCGTTCCTGGAGGGCTAGGACGGGGCACCTCTTGGGCCTCTTGGGCCTCTTGGGCCTCTTGGGCCTCTTGGGCCTGTTCATGACAGCCCTCTCCGGCTTACGATGCCCCCTTGCTCAGCTTGATCAGCTCGATCAGCTTGTCCACGGGGGGACTTGGCATGAGACAGCGGTATGCGCCGAAACGGCGTTCCACGGTGCTCGCCCGCGCGTCGGTCGCAGCCGGACTGCTGCTGGGGGTACTGGGGACGGTGCCGGCGACCGCGTCCGCCGCCACGGCGGCGCCCGAACTGGTGGCAGCGGGCGGCAGCGGCGAACCGTCCAGCGGGCTGCTCGCGGTCACCGCACGGTCCGACAGCCCGATCACCGCCGTCACCGCCCACCTCTTCACCTCGGACGGCTCCGGCGGTTCTGACGGTTCTGGCGGTCTCGAAGAGGTCGCGACGGTCGACGACTTCCACCTCAGCTCCGGAAGCGACACGGACGGCCGCTGGGCGACGACGACACCGTTGCGCCTCGCCGAACTCGACACCTACCGCCTCGTCGTGGACCTCACCGACGCCGACGGGGACACGTCCACGACACAGAGCACCACCGGATTCGCGTACTGGCGCACGGCGGACCTGCACGACTTCGACGTCACCCCCGAACACCCGGACCACAGCCACCAGCAGGTGTCCGTCTCCGGCCGGTACACGGTCACCGATCCCCGTACGGGCCTGACGGCGCCCGCCGCCGACAGCGACGTCCAGCTCATCACCTCGAACGGGGGCTCTCCCGTCCCGGTCCGCACGGACACCGACGGCCGGTTCACCTACGCGTACACCCATACGCGCGACGGCCGGGGCCTCGTCACTCCGGACCTCGACCTGGCCCCGCCCGCGCAGCAGAACACCGCCACGGCCTACGTCACACCGGTCCGGTCGGCCACGCGGGTGCTGCTCGACACCGACGAACTGAGCACCGTCGAGGGCGAGCCCGTGACCGTCTCGGGCCGTGCCGAGGTGATGGGCGAGGACGACTGGGAGCCGCTGGCCGGAGCCACCGTCCGGGCCCTGTGGGACAGCGACTCGGGGGCCGCCGTGACGCGCCCCGTCACCGACTCCGAGGGCCGGTTCTCCGGCGAACTGCTGATGCCCCGCTCGGGAACGGCACAGGTACGGGTCCTCGGGGGCACGTATCTCGACGCCAGTGGGGAGGAGCCGCTGAGGGTGAACGTCGCCCGCGCCACCTCCATCGGCTCGTTCACCGTGTCCGTCGGCAAGGACTCCCGGCTCACCGCTCAGGGACGCCTGTACACCGGCGAGAGCACGCCCTCGGAGAGCGACAACAAGGTGCGGATCCAGTACTCCGCCGACGGCGCGACCGGCTGGACCACGGTGACCACGCTCGTCCCCGCCTCCGCCGATCCCGAGGAAGGCGCCCTGTTCCATGGCACGTTCACCGCACCCGCCGGGCAGGGCCACTACCGTGCCGAGTTCGAGGGAAGCCCCAACTGGCAGGCGGCGTACAGCGAATCGGTCCTCGTACCAGTTACCTGACGTCTCGTCCGCCCCTGCATGGAGGGGCCGCCTCCGGGTACCCGCACTGGGCCCGGGGCCGTACGGTCTCCGGGCCCGGCACGAGACCGTGCGCAACAGGAGGCGACATCCATGGGCCTGGGCGGATGCATCATTCTGATCGCCGCAGGGGCGATCCTCACCTTCGCGACCGACTGGGACATGCAGGGGGTCAACCTCGACCTGGTCGGCGTCATCTTCATGATCGTCGGCCTGATCGGCGTGGCGACCTTCGTCAGCATCTCCAAGCGTCGGCGGGCCGTGGTGGCGCCGCCGACCACCACGGTGATCGACGACCAGCGTCACCACAACCACAGCGGTTACAGCGACGGTTACGGCGGCTGAACGGCGTACGCGCCGTCTGATACCCGTAACTGAGGCAACTTCGCGTCGCCCGAGGTGACGAAGGGCCGGAGCGGCGGGCCGACGGGTTCCGGCCCCCGCAGCCGCCGTCGCCGTCCTCGCGCCCACCCCCGCCGCCCTGAACGCCCTGCTCACGGCAGTGAAACGACAGTGACGGCTCCGCTCAGCGCAGCGCGTGCCCCGTCGTCGCGTCCACATGGGCCGGTACCTCGTCGTGGCGGTCGCCGACCGTGGACGTGCCGGTCGGTTCGAGCATGAGGATCTCGGTCGGCACGGGAGCGTACGGCTTGTGCTCCGTGCCGCGCGGGACCGTGAAGACACTGCCCCTGGGCAGGGCGACCGTGCGCTCGCCGGCCGCCTCGCGCAGCGCGATGTGCAGTTCGCCGTCCAGGACCAGGAAGAACTCGTCGGTGTGGTCGTGCACGTGCCAGAGGTGTTCACCCTCGACCTTGGCCACGCGGACGTCGTAGTCGTTGACGGCGGTGACGATGCGAGGACTCCACCGCTCCGTGAACGAGGCCAGGGCGGCGGACAGGGCAACAGGTTCCGTGAGTGCGCTCATACCGCTCATCGTCGGCGATGGCGCACAGCTCGGACGAGTGCTAGAAATCGCACATGCCGCATGGATCCTCGCACCGCTCCTCGCACCGCGTGGCCGTGATCGTCGACGAGGGCATCAACCCCTTCGAGGTCGGGGTCGCGACCGAGCTGTTCGGGCTGCCCCGCCCCGAACTCGGCCTTCCGAACCCCCTGTACGAGCTGACGCTGTGCACGCCCACCCCCGAAGTCCGGATGAACCACGGCTTCTTCACGCTGAGCGGCGTGCCAGGGCTGGACGCGGTGGACAGCGCGGACACCCTCGTCGTCCCCGGCCGCCCCGACAACGTCGTACCGCGCGGGGAAGCCGTCCTCGACGCCGTCCGGCGCACCCACGCGCGGGGCGCACGCGTCGTGAGCCTGTGCACCGGCAGTTTCGCGCTCGCCGAGGCCGGCATCCTCGACGGGCGCCGGGCCACCACCCACTGGCGCTGGGCCGACCTCTTCCGGGAACTGCACCCGAAGGTCCTCCTGGAGCCGGACGTCCTGTTCGTGGACGAGGGGGACGTGCTGACGGCGGCGGGCAGCGCCGCGGCCTTGGACCTCGGGCTGTACATCGTCCGGCGCGACCACGGCGCCGAGATCGCGAACGCCGTGTCCCGGCGCCTCGTCTTCGCCGCCCACCGCGACGGCGGACAGCGGCAGTTCATCGAACGCCCGCTCCCCGACGTCCCGGACGAATCCCTGGCGCCGCTGCTCGCCTGGGCCTCGGAACGGATCGGCGAACCCCTCACGGTCCCGGACCTCGCGGCGCACGCGGCGGTCAGCCCCGCCACGCTGCACCGCCGTTTCCGCGCCCAGCTCGGTACGACCCCGCTGGCCTGGCTGACCGGCGAACGGGTGGCACTGGCCTGTCGGCTCATCGAACGCGGCGAGGAACGGCTCGACATCGTGGCGCAGCGCAGCGGCCTCGGCACCGCCGCCAACCTGCGGGCCCGGCTGCGCCGCGAGACGGGACTCAGCCCGACGGCCTACCGCCGGCGTTTCGGGCCGTCCGCCGGGGAAGCGCTAAGAACATGGGCATGAAATTCCTCGTACGCGACCGGCTCCTGGGCTTCGGTGACGACTACTGGATCGAGGACGAGCAGGGCCGCAAAGCCTTCCTCGTCGACGGCAAGGCGATGCGGCTGCGGGACACCTTCGAGCTGAAGGACCGGCAGGGGCGCGTGCTGATCGACATCCACAAGAAGATGCTCGCGCTGCGGGACACGATGGTCGTCGAGCGGGACGGCGAGCCGCTGGCGACCATCCGGCGCAAGCGGCTGTCGCTGCTGCGCAACCACTATCGCGTCACGCTCGCGGACGGCACCGAGCTGGACGTCAGCGGCAAGATCCTGGACCGGGAGTTCGTCGTCGAGTACGACGGCGAACTGCTCGCCCTCATCTCGCGCCGGTGGCTGCGGGTCCGGGAGACGTACGGCGTCGAGGTCGTACGCGACGACGCGGATCCGGCGCTGCTGATCGCGGTGGCGGTGTGCGTGATCCACTTGGCGGAGCGAGAATCCGAGTCGGACTGACAGGGCATTTCCCTCGCCCCCGCCGCCCCTACCCGTCCCGTCACTGACTCGGGGGCGCTGCCCCCGAACCCCCGGTCCTCAAACGCCGGACGGGCTGGATTTCCAGCCCGTCCGGCGTTTGAGGACAAAGGGGGCGAGGGGGCGCAGCCCCCATACGTGGACGGGAACGGGTAGGGGCGGCGGGGGCGAGAAAAGTCTGCTCACCGCCGCGGCGCCGCAACCCCCAGCAACCGATCCTTCAGCGCGGGAAACTGTTCCCGCGTAACCCCCACCCGCGCGGGATCGAAGTCCACCACAAGGACCTCCTCCCCGGCCCCCGCCTCGGCGAGAACCTCCCCCCAGGGATCGACCACGATCGAATACCCCGCCTGCGGCACCCCGGCGTGCACCCCCGCGGTCCCACAGGCCAGCACATACGCCTGGTCCTCGACAGCCCGCGCACGCGCAAGCAGCGTCCAGTGCGAGCGCCGCCGCTCGGGCCACCCCGCGGAGACGACGAGCGTCTCGGCCCCGGCGTCGACGAGCCCGCGGAAGAGTTCGGGGAACCGCAGGTCGTAACAGGTGGCCAACCCGACCGTGGTCTCCGGCAGCCGCACGGTGACCAGCTCGGACCCGGCGCCCATCAGCACGGCCTCGCCCTTGTCGAAGCCGAACCGATGGATCTTGCGGTACGTGGCGACGAGGTCACCGGACGGCGAGAAGACGAGCGAGGTGTTGTACAGCCCCCCGCCCGCCCCCGCCGCCGCTCCCGCCGTCCCCGTCACCCGTTCGGGAATCGACCCCGCGTGCAGCCACACGCCCGCATCGCTCGCCGCCTTGGCCATCACTTCGTACGTGGGCCCTTCGAGCGGCTCGGCCTCGGTGTCGAAGGACTCGTAGGCGAAGGCGCCGGTCGTCCAGAGTTCGGGCAGGATGACCAGGTCGGACCCGGTCTGCTGCCGTACGAGCGAGGCAACACGCTGTCTGCGGGCGTCGACCGATTCGGCCTCGTCCACGGCGATCTGGAGGAGAGAGGCGCGCACACTACCACCGTCCTGGCATTCGAGCCTTTGATACGGGCCTACGATCGTCACACGAAAGCACTGCCGGGGTGCCTCACAGCAGCGTAACTTAGCGTCCCAAGACACCCGCAGCCTGTGTTCTGCCCGCGCCCAACCGCCCGAGGGGTCCCGTTCCGTGAGTCTGCATCCCAGCCTTCAGTCCTACGCCGACGCCTGGACGCACTCCATCGACGCGATATCCGATCTCGTGTCCCCGCTGGTGGAGGGCGAATGGAATCGGCGGACTCCATGCCCTGGCTGGTCGGTGCGCGACATCGTCTCCCATGTGATCGGCCTCGACTGCGAGGCGCTGGGCGACCCCCGACCGATCCACACGCTTCCCCGCGACCTGTACCACGTGACGAACGAGCACCAGCGGTACATGGAGATGCAGGTCGACGTCCGCCGTCACCACACCGCTCCGGAGATGACCTCCGAGCTGGAGTACACGATCATCCGCCGCAACCGTCAGCTGCGTAACGAGTCGCGCCGGCCCGACGCGCTGGTGCGCGGCCCGCTCGGTACCGAGGTCACCCTCGAAGAGTCCATGCGCAACCGGGCGTTCGACCTGTGGGTGCACGAGCAGGACCTGCGCATCACGCTCGGCCGGCCGGGCAACCTCGACTCCCCGGGCGCGTACGTCACTCGTGACGTCCTGCTCAGCAGGCTCCCCAAGGTCGTCGCCAAGGACGCGGGCGCACCGGCGAACTCGGCGGTCGTCTTCGACGTCCACGGCCCCGTCGAGTTCCTGCGCACGGTCCGGGTCGACGCCGACGGTGTCGGTTCGATAGACGGTTCCCCCTCACTCGGCCCGGCCGCCACCCTCGCCCTCGACTGGGAGACCTACGTCCGCCTGGCCTGCGGCCGCGTAACCCCGGAGTCGGTCGCGGACCGCCTGAAAACAGAGGGCGACCCGGACCTCACGGCAGCGATCCTCCACAACTTCACGGTCACGCCCTAGCACGAGCCTTATAGCCCGTCCGGCGTTTGAGGACGAGCCTTGTAGCCCGTCCGGCGTTTGAGGACGAGCGCGAAGCGCGATCAGGGGGCGAGGGGGCGCAGCCCCCATGCAGGTACGGGAACGGGTAGGGGCGGCGGGGGCGAGAAAAGCCCCCGCACACCCACCCCCCTACGCGGGCACGTGCACCGTCTCCACCCGACTCGCAACCAACCGCTCCCGCTCCCGCCGAGCCGCCAGCCTCCGCAACCGCAGGATCTGACTCAACCCGAGCGCCTGCAGCACGAACACCGCGGAGAACGCGACGCCGTAACTCCCCCCGGTGGCGTCCAGCAGCACCCCCACCGCGAACAACGTCGTCATGGACGCAACGAACCCACCCATGTTGGTGATGCCGGAGGCGGTCCCCTGCCGCTCGGGCGGATTGGCCGGCCGAGCGAAGTCGAACCCGATCATCGAAGCGGGCCCGCACGCACCGAGCACCACACACAGCACGACCAGCAGCCACATGGGCGCATGATCGGCGGGATAGGCGAGCGTCGCGGCCCACACCACGGCCGTCGACAGGACCGTGCCGAGCGCCAGCGGCAGCCGCGCCGCATGGTGCCGGGCGACGATCTGCCCGTACACCAGGCCTATCAGCATGTTGGAGAGCACGACGAGGGTGAGTAGTTCGCCGGCCGTCGCGCGGGACAGGCCCTGGGCCTCGACGAGGAACGGCAGTCCCCACAGCAGCAGGAAAACCATCGCCGGGAACTGGGTCGTGAAGTGCACCCACAGTCCGAGCCGGGTGCCGGGCTCCCGCCAGGACGCCGCGATCTGACGGCGTACGTAGGCGGCTCCCCGGTGCGGGAACGGCTCGGGCTCGTGGCCTTCGGGGTGGTCCTTCAGGAACGCCAGCATCAGGACGAGGACGACGACACCGGCGACCGAGCTGCCCGCGAACGCGGCCGTCCAGCCGACTCCGTGCAGCAGCCGGGCCAGGACGAGCGTCGAGACGAGGTTGCCCGCCATGCCGACCAGTCCGGCGAGCTGCGCGACCATCGGCCCGCGCCGGGCCGGGAACCAGCGCGAGCCGAGCCGCAGCACGCTGATGAACGTCATCGCGTCACCGCACCCGAGCAGCGCGCGCGAGGCCAGCGCCGTTCCGTACGTCGGGGAGAACGCGAAGCCCAGCTGGCCGATCGTGAACAGCACGACGCCGAAGGTCAGGACCTTCTTGGTGCCCAGCCGGTCGACCATCAGGCCGACGGGTATCTGCATGCCCGCGTAGACGAGGAGCTGGAGGATCGAGAAGGTGGAGAGCGCGGAGGCGTTGACGTGGAAGCGGTCGGCGGCGTCGAGGCCGGCCACACCCAGCGACGTACGGAAGATGACCGCGACGAAGTAGACGGAGACGCCGACGGACCAGACCGTCACGGCGCGACGGCCGCCGGGCGGATCGCCGGGTAGTGCCAGGGACGAGGAGGACGACGACGAGGACGGTGGACTCATCGGACGTCTCCCCGGGCGAGGTTGGAGAACCAGCTGACGTGCCGGTGCACCAGGTCGACCGCCGCCTCCGCGTCACCGGAGCGCAGCGCGTCGAGGATCTCCTGGTGCTCGGTGAGCGTCTTGGTGATCCGGTCCGGGTGGGCATGCATCACGGCGACGCCCATCCTCAGCTGCCGGTCGCGCAGCTGGTCGTAGAGGCGGGAGAGGATCTCGTTGCCCCCGCTGCGGACGATCTCGGCGTGGAAGCAGCGGTCGGTGACGGCGGCTCCGGCCAGATCACCTGCGGCGGCCTGCTCCTGCTGCTTGGCGAGGAGTTCGCTCAGGCGCTCGATCAGCGCGGGCGCGGCCGGCACCGCCTTGCGGATCGAGTGCTCCTCGACGAGCTGCCGGGTCTCCACCACGTCCGCGATCTCCTGCGCGGAGACGGGCAGGACGAGGGCTCCCTTTTTCGGGTAGAGCCGGATCAGCCCTTCGACCTCCAGTTTGAGCAGCGCCTCGCGCACCGGCGTCCGCGAGACGCCGACGGCCTCGGCCAGCTCGCCCTCGGTGAGCAGGGTCCCGCCCTCGTACCGGCGCTCCAGCACAGCTTGTTTGACGTGCGCGTATACGCGTTCGGCGGCGGGCGGCGACTTCACGGCGGGGGACGGGGCGGAAGGCATGCGCACAGCATAGATACAACACGTACGCATCGTCTCGGACGGTCCAGGATATGGACGAGGTAAAAAGGGGCACCCCGCTTCAGAAACTGCACATCCTTTTGTGCTACTCGTGTGTCTGAAGAGAAGGCGCCACTGGCAAGTGGACGCCCTCTTGGGGCATTTGACACCAGTTCGGTGTTTCCAACGTAATCGGGGTAATCGACTTGATAACTGCCATCAAGGGCACGCGCGTCCGCAGAGCTGCCGCAGTGGTCTTCACCACCGGAGCCGTGCTCGCGACCGGTGCCCTCGGCACGGCGCCCGCGCAAGCCCTCACGAAGCCCACGATCGCCGCCAAGGGCGGCTTCGTGATGAACAACGGCACGGGCACGTCGCTCTACACCAAGGCAGCGGACACCCGCCGCTCCACCGGCTCCACCACGAAGATCATGACCGCGAAGGTCGTGCTGTCCCAGCCGAACCTCAACCTGGACGCCAAGGTCACCATCCAGAAGGCGTACAGCGACTACATCGTCCGCAACACCGCGTCCTCCGCCCGTCTGATCGTCGGCGACAAGGTCACCGTCCGTCAGCTGCTGTACGGCCTGATGCTGCCGTCCGGCTGCGACGCGGCGTACGCCCTCGCCGACAAGTTCGGTTCGGGCTCGACGCGTGCCGCCCGAGTGAAGTCGTTCATCGGCAAGATGAACAAGCAGGCCAAGGACCTCGGCCTGACGAACACGAAGTTCGACTCGTTCGACGGCATCGGCAACGGTTCGAACTACTCGACGCCGCGTGACCTCACGAAGATCACCAGCAGCGCGCTGAAGAGTGCCAACTTCCGCGCGATCGTGAAGACGAAGAAGTACACGGCGAAGACCATCACGAAGACCGGCAGCACCCGCACGATGGCCGCGTGGACCAACACCAACGGTCTGCTCAGCAGCTACTCCGGTTCGATCGGTGTGAAGACCGGTTCCGGCCCGGAGGCCAAGTACTGCCTGGTCTTCGCCGCCACGCGCAACGGCAAGACCGTCGTCGGTACGGTCCTGGCGTCCACGTCCATCTCGGCCCGCGAGTCGGACGCGAAGAAGCTGATGAACTACGGCTTCGCCAGGTAACCAGCCCAGCTGAACCGACTGCGCCGTTCCCCGCGCCCCTTTCCAGGGGCGCGGGGAACGGCGCAATCTTTTGTCCTTGGGGGCGCGGGGAACTGCGCGACCAGCCCCCACCGTCCCGCAGAAGAACCACTACCCCCAAGTAATCAACCGCTTGGGCCGCTCAAGAACCGCCGCCACGTCCGCAAGCACCTTGGACCCCAACTCCCCATCGACCAGCCGATGATCGAAGGACAGCGCAAGGGTCGTCACCTGCCGAACCTTGACCTTCCCCTTGTGCACCCACGGCTGCGGCTTGATGGACCCGACGGCGAGGATCGCCGACTCACCGGGGTTGAGGATCGGCGTACCCGTGTCGACCCCGAACACCCCGACGTTGGTGATCGTCACCGTCCCGCCCTGCATGGCCGCCGGTGACGTACGCCCCTCGCGGGCGGTGCCGACCAGCTCACCCAGCGCCTCGGCGAGCTGCGGCAGCGTCTTGGCGTGCGCGTCCTTGATGTTCGGGACGATCAGACCGCGAGGCGTGGCCGCCGCGATGCCCAGGTTCACATAGTGCTTCCGCACGATCTCCTGGTTGGCCTCGTCCCATGAGGCGTTGACGTCCGGGTGGCGCTTGATGGCGACCAGCAGGGCCTTGGCGATCAGCAGCAGCGGGTTCACCCGCAGCCCCTGCATGTCGTTGTCCTGCTTGAGCTCCTCGACCAGCTTCATCGTGCGCGTCACATCGACCGTGACGAACTCGGTGACGTGCGGCGCCGTGAACGCCGAGCCGACCATCGCGGCCGCGATCGCCTTGCGGACGCCCTTCACCGGGACACGGGTCTCCCGCACACCGTCGTACGAGGCGGCCGGGGCGAGCGGGGTCACGGCCGGGGCCGGAGCACCGACGGGAGCCGAGGCCGTAGCGGGCGTCGCGGTGATCGCAGGTTCCTGGACGCCGGCCGGAGCCGGAGCCGGAGCAGACGCAGATGCAGACGCAGGAGCGGGAGCCACCGCCGCGTGCACGTCCTCGCGGGTGATGATCCCGTCCGGGCCGGAAGGCGTGACCGCCGCCAGATCCACCCCGAGGTCCTTGGCCAGCTTGCGCACGGGAGGCTTGGCGAGCGGTCGGGCGGCTGGGGCCGCGGAAGCCGCGTGTCCGTTCAGCTCGCCGTTGACCGCGGCGGCTGCCGCGGCCACCTCCGGCTGCTGGGCCGGCACACCTCTGCGGGGACGGCGCTTGGTGGAGGCCACCGAGACCCCGTACCCGACGAGAACCGGCTTGCGGCCCTCCGGCGGGGCCTCGGCCTCCGCGGCAGCGGCGGGAGCCGGAGTGGCGGCCGACGCCGCCGGGGCGGAAGTCGCCGGGGCGGTCACGGCCGCGGCCGGAGCCTCGGCCGCAGCGGTTGCAGCAGCAGGAGCAGCGGGAGCGGCCGAAGAGACCGGTACGGCCGCGTCGGCCGAAGCCGCCCCGCCGCCCACGTCCACCGCGATGATCACCTGGCCGACGTCCACCGTCGTCCCCTCGGGGAAGCGCAGCTCGTGCACCACCCCGTCGTAGGGGATCGGCAGCTCGACGGCGGCCTTGGCGGTCTCGACCTCGCAGACCACCTGCCCGTCCGTCACCGTGTCACCGGGCTGGACGTACCACTTGAGGATCTCCGCCTCGGTCAGGCCCTCGCCCACGTCGGGCATCTTGAACTCGCGCAGCCCCGAGGCCGTTTCAGTCATCGTCGTCACGACCTTCTCCTCAGTACGCCAGCGAGCGGTCGACGGCGTCGAGCACCCGGTCCAGGCCCGGCAGGTACTCGTCCTCCAGGCGGGCCGGCGGATACGGGGCGTGATAGCCGCCGACCCTGAGCACCGGGGCCTCCAGGTGGTAGAAGCTCCGCTCGGTGATCCGGGCGGCGATCTCCGCGCCCGTCCCGAGGAACACCGGCGCCTCGTGCACCACGACCAGGCGGCGGGTCTTCTCGACCGAGGCCTGGATGGCGTCGAAGTCGATCGGGGACATCGACCGCAGGTCCAGCACTTCGAGGGACTTGCCCTCTTCCTGGGCCGCCGCCGCGGCCTCCTGGCAGACCTTCACCATCGGCCCGTACGCGGCCAGGGTGAGGTCGGTGCCCTCGCGGACCACGCGCGCCTTGTGCAGCGGGGAGGGGATCGCCTCGCGGTTCACCTCGGACTTGTCCCAGTAGCGCCGCTTCGGCTCGAAGAAGATCACCGGGTCGTCGCTGTGGATGGCCTGCTGCATCATCCAGTAGGCGTCGCCCGCGTTCGAAGGGGAGACCACCTTCAGGCCCGCCACGTGCGCGAAGAGCGCCTCGGGGGACTCTGAGTGGTGCTCGACCGCGCCGATGCCGCCGCCGTACGGGATGCGGATGACGACGGGGAGTTTGATCTTGCCGAGCGCCCGCGCGTGCATCTTCGCGAGCTGCGTGACGATCTGGTCGTAGGCCGGGAAGACGAAGCCGTCGAACTGGATCTCCACGACCGGGCGGTAGCCGCGCAGCGCGAGGCCGATCGCGGTGCCGACGATGCCCGACTCGGCGAGTGGGGTGTCGATGACCCGGTCCTCGCCGAAGTCCTTCTGCAGGCCGTCCGTCACCCGGAACACACCGCCGAGCTTGCCGACGTCCTCGCCCATGATCAGGACCTTGGGGTCCGAGTCGAGGGCCGTGCGCAGCGATTCGTTGATCGCCTTGGCCAGCGCCATCTTTTCCGCTGTCATCGCTGAATGCCCTCCCCTTCATCGGCGAACGACGCCTGGTAGGCGGCGAACTGGGCCCGCTCCTCGTCGACGAGCGCGTGCCCGTCCGCGTACGCGTTCTCGAAGATGGCGAAGCGGTCCGGGTCCGGCATGGCACGGACGACTTCGCGTACTCGCTTGCCCAACGCCTCGCTCTCGGCTTCGAGTTCCGCGAAGAATCCCTCGTCCGCGTGGTTTGAGGCCTCCAGGTACGTGCGCAGGCGCAGGATCGGGTCCTTCGCCTCCCACGCCTCGCGCTCTTCGTCGGCCCGGTACTTGGTCGGGTCGTCGGAGGTGGTGTGGGCGCCCATGCGGTAGGTGTACGCCTCGACGAGGGTCGGCCCCTCGCCCCGGCGGGCCCGCTCCAGCGCCCACTTCGTGACGGCGAGGCAGGCGAGGACGTCGTTGCCGTCGACGCGGACGCCCGGGAAGCCGTACCCCTGCGCGCGCTGGTAGAGCGGGACGCGGGTCTGGCGCTCGGTGGGCTCGGAGATGGCCCACTGGTTGTTCTGGCAGAAGAACACGACGGGCGCGTTGTAGACCGCGGAGAAGGTGAACGATTCAGCGACGTCGCCCTGGCTGGAGGCGCCGTCCCCGAAGTACGCGATCACGGCCGAGTCGGCGCCGTCCTTGGCGATGCCCATGGCGTAGCCGGTGGCGTGCAGCGTCTGCGAGCCGATGACGATCGTGTACAGGTGGAAGTTGTTGCTGTTCGGGTCCCAGCCGCCGTTGTTCACGCCGCGGAACATGCCGAGCAGGTTGGCCGGGTCGACGCCGCGGCACCAGGCGACGCCGTGCTCGCGGTAGGTCGGGAAGACGTAGTCGTCCTCACGGGTGGCGCGCCCGGAGCCGATCTGGGCGGCCTCCTGGCCGAGCAGCGAGGCCCACAGGCCCAGCTCGCCCTGGCGCTGCAGGGAGGTGGCCTCGGCGTCGAAGCGCCGGGTGAGCACCATGTCGCGGTACAGGCCGCGCAGCTCTTCGGGGGTGATGTCGGCTACGTACGCGTCATATTCGCCATTCTTGACGCGCTTCCCCTCGGGGGTCAGCAGCTGTACGAGGTCCGGCTGGGCGCCCGGCGGCTTCTTCGCAGCGGTGCGCTTGGTACCGGCGCTGCGTCGCGGCTTGCGCGCGGCAGTGCTCTCCACGGTCACGTGTGCTCCTCCGTCGGTCCGGCCCCCGGGGTTGCCGGGAACTGGGGTTCCCCCAGCTCGTCGAGAGCCGGGGGAGCGGTTCGCCTGGTCCTCGTACCCGTGCACGGGGTGGGTGCCCTCGGCCGGGAACAGGCGTGACAGGTGCCCCGGCGAGCGCCCTGCAACAAGCACGTTACCCAGTGCTTCACATTTCTGTGAAACCCCTCCTGACCTGCGTTTTTGCTCGGAGTTCCAAGTACTTTTCACTCGGACTTCCAAGTACCTCGCGCGCGTCGGGAACAGTCGCTGGTCACAGCACTGGTAACAGCCTGGCAGGGGGCCGGAACACCGGCACGTTATCCCGGCCACCCCGGGGACGGGAAGGGCTCGACTGGCGCAAGCGGAAAGATCGTGTGTGAGACTGGCTCCGTGCGCGAAGCGGGAAAAATCACTGTTTTTCTTCTCGACGACCATGAGGTGGTCCGGCGGGGAGTTCATGAGCTGCTCTCGATGGAGGACGACATCGAGGTGGTCGGCGAGGCCGGTACGGCGGCCGACGCGCTGGCGCGAATTCCGGCCACGCGCCCCGACGTCGCCGTGCTGGACGTGCGGCTGCCGGACGGCAGCGGGGTGGAGGTCTGCCGCGAGATCCGCTCCAAGGACGAGTCGATCAAGTGCCTGATGCTCACCTCCTACGCCGACGACGAGGCCCTCTTCGACGCGATCATGGCGGGCGCCTCGGGCTACGCGCTGAAGGCGATCCGCGGCGACGAACTGCTCTCGGCGATCCGTGACGTGGCGGCCGGCAAGTCCCTGCTCGACCCGGAGGCGACCGCCCGCGTCCTGGAGCGGCTGCGCGACGGCGGCAGCCCCAAGGGGGACGCCAGGCTCGCCAAGCTCACCGACCAGGAGCGCAGGATCCTCGACCTGATCGGTGAGGGGCTCACCAACCGCGTGATCGGCGAGCGGCTGCATCTCGCGGAGAAGACCATCAAGAACTACGTCTCCAGCCTGCTGGCCAAACTCGGCATGGAGCGGCGCGCGCAGGCCGCCGCCTACGTGGCCCGGATGCAGGCGGGCCGGCAGCAGTGAGCTGAGGCCGCGGCACGGCGGAAGCCCCGCGGCGGGAAACCTCGCGGCGGGAGCTTCGTGACGGGAAACCTCGCGGCGGCCAACATCGCGGCCGGGAACGGGACCTACGGCCCGCGTACAGGGGCCCGGCGCCCCTTCTCCCGGCTCCCCCGGCTGCCGCAGATTGAGGGCATGCCGACCGACCAGCACATCGCCGCCGGCCTGCTCGGCCGCGTCGAGTACGGCCGGGTGGCGGCCAGCGTGCGCGCCCTGCCCTTCCTGGCACCGGCCCGCCATGTCGTCGTGGGCGGTCGCCTCCTGCTGAGGATGCACCGGGGCCACGGTCACCACCGGGTGTGCGCGGGCAGTGTCGTCGCGTACGGCGCGGACAACCTCGCTTCCGCCCCCGCGGGCACCGAGCGCTGGTCGGTCCAGGTCGTCGGGTGGTGCGAGAGCGCCGAGCCGACCGACGCCCAGCTCGACCGCTTCGGCCCCGGCCCGCTGCGCGTGGACGGCAGCCCCTTCGAGGCCGTCTACCTGGAGATCGCACCCAGCATGGCCACCGTGCACTCCCTGGGCATCGCCGCGGAGCACCCGAACGAGCACAATAAGTAATGAGCACGATACGGAGGGTCCCTCCGGTGCCCTAACATCTGGCGCGTGCCGCGCTCATCTGTCTCACCCGCTCCCTCCCCCGCACCCCCGCTGGGCGCCCTGCTGCGCCGGTACGCCGCCGGGGCGCCGCTGGCCTGTGAACCCGTCGACCAAGGGCTGCTCAACCGCGGCTACCGGCTCAACACCACCCGGGGCCGGTACTTCCTCAAGCACCACTTCGACCCCGAGACGGCCGACCCCGCGGCGATCGCCCGCCAGCACCGCGCGACCCAGCGGCTCGCCGACCTGGGCGTCCCGGTGGCTCCGCCGCTGGCCGGGAAGGACGGCCGGACGGTCGCTGTGATCGGCGGCCACGCGTACGCCCTGCACCCCTGGATCGACGGACGGCACCGCGGCGGCGCCCAGCTCACCCCCGAGCAGTGCCGCCGCCTCGGCGCCCTCCTGGGGGTCGTCCACGCGTCCCTGGAACAGGTGATGCCGCCGCGGGAGTCCGAGGAGCGGGCCGACAGCGCCGACCCCGTGGACACCTTCGCGCTCATCGACGACCTGCTCGCCCGGGTACGCCGCCACCGCCCGGCCGACACCTTCGACGAACTGGCCCGGCACCGCCTCCTGGAGCGGCGCACCCTCCTGGAACGGCACGCGGACCGGCTGCCCCCGCGGGGCGGCTCGGTGGGCTGGGTGCACGGGGACTTCCACCCCTTCAACGTGCTCTACAAAGGAAGTGCCCCCGCCGCGATCGTCGACTGGGACCGGCTCGGCGTCCAGCCGCAGGCCGAGGAGGCGGTACGGGCCGCCGTGATCTTCTTCGTGCGCCCCGCCGGCACGCTCGACCTGCCGAAGGTACGGGCCTACGCGCGCGCGTACCGCCGCTCCGCGCGGGCCACCCCGGCCGAACTCTCGGCCGCCGTGCACCGGGTGTGGTGGGAGCGCCTCAACGACTTCTGGATACTGCGCTGGCACTACGAACGCGGCGACACCCGGGCCGACTCCCAGTTCCCCGCGGCCTCCGCGCTGGCGGTGTGGTGGACCCGGGAGTACGACGCGGTGTGCGAGGCGTTCGTGGGGTGAGGCCCACCGCCGGATCCCGGACGAACGCACGCGCGCGTGGAGCCCTTTTCGGGCTCCACGCGCGCGTGGGCAGTGCTCTGCGGGGACGGGTCGGCGGATCAGTCCTCGACGCCGGGGTCCCCGTTCGTGTTGCCACCGTCGTCCGCGGGTTCCGACGCGGTCGGCTCCTCCTCCGTGGGAGTCGGCTCCTCCTCCGTCTCCGTAGGAGTGGGCTCCTTCGTCGTCGGGTCGGCCGAGGGCTTGGACTCCGTGGGCGAGGGCGAGTAGGTCGGCGACGGCTCGTACGACGGCGTGTAGTCCGAGTTGCCGCCCGTGCTCGTGTCCTCGTCCGTCTCCTCGTCCGTCGGCTCGTCCGAGGTGTCCTCGCTGGGAGTGGTGTCCTTCTCGGTCTCCGAGGCGGTCGGCGTCGTCTTCGTGCCGGCCCCGCCACCCCCGCCGCCGCTGCCGTTCATCGCCAGCGCCACTCCCGCCGCGATCGCTATCACCGCGAAGACTGCGAGGATCCACATCTTGCCGCGGCCGCTGCCCCGGTTGCCGTGCCCCTCGAAGCCGCCGTCGTCGCCTCCGCCCCGGCCCGGAGGCAGGAGCGGTGAAGGGATCTGGGCGGTGCCCGAGTCACCGGGGTGCGGCAGCCCGGCCGCGCCCGCGAGACCCAGCGCCGGAGTGGTCATGCCCTCGTGCGCGGCCACCGGGCCGGTGTTCCAGGTGCCGGTGTGGCCGCCCTGGTCGTACAGCATCTGCAGCGCGTACTGGACGAGGCCGCGCATCTCCTCGGCGGTCTGGAACCGGTCGTCCGGCTCCTTCGCGAGGGAGCGCATGACCAGGCCGTCGAGCTCCGGCGGCGTCGCGTCCGAGACCTCGGACGGGGGCACCGGAATGTCCTGGACGTGCTGGTAGACCACCGACAGCGGGGTCTCACCGGTGAACGGGGGCCGCAGCGCGAGGAGTTCGTAGAGCAGACAGCCCGTCGCGTACAGGTCGCTGCGGTGGTCGACCGCCTTGCCGAGCGCCTGCTCCGGGGAGAGGTACTGGGGCGTGCCCATGACCATGCCGGTCTGGGTCATGGTCGACTGGGCGCCGTGCAGGGCGCGCGCGATGCCGAAGTCCATCACCTTGACCGCACCGGTGTCGGTGATGATCACGTTCGCGGGCTTGATGTCCCGGTGCACGATGCCGTGCTGGTGCGAGTAGGCGAGCGCTTCGAGCACACCGGAGACGATGATCAGCGCCTGCTCGGGCCCGGGGGCCTCGGCGTTGATCAGGAGGTCGCGGATCGTGCGGCCCTCGACGAGCTCCATCACGATGTACGGGACGACCTGGTGGGGGAGGACGTCCTCGCCCGAGTCGTAAACCGCCACCACCGCATGGTGGTTGAGGCCGGCGACCGACTGGGCCTCGCGGGTGAAGCGGGCCTTCGAGGTCGGGTCCTCGGCCAGGTCGGAACGGAGCAGCTTGACCGCCACGGTCCGCCCCAGCCGGACGTCCTCGGCCGCGAACACCTCGGCCATACCACCCCGGCCGAGTCTGTGGGTGAGCCGATACCGGCCGTCCCCGACCAGTCCGCCGTTACCCCACAACTCCGGCGCATCTGACATACCGCCGCCAGTCGCCTCGGGGTCGGACGGGCCCTGAGCGCGCTGCTGCTGTGCCATCAGTCCTCGCCGTCGTTTCTGTCCGCACCGGTCGACGTAGTACGCGCGGTGGTTGTTACGGTCTCCGTCGGGCCACGCTACAGCCTCCACGCGAAGCGCCGGTCCGTGATGGACCCGCTCGCGGAACCCGCGGCCGGTCCGCGGGTGCACATTGTGTGTACCGGCCGTACAGCACCTGTAACGCTTCCGCGACGCTTCCTACGCGTACGGTCACGGAACGGGCACCGAGCTTGACGTGTCAGTGCCCTCCGGCAGACTTGGCCTGAATAACACCAGAGATCACCGGCCGCGGGAGCCACACCAGACGACTTCGCCCGCGTGACGGCGCACTGCCGATGGGGGACGCGGAAAGATGAGCCAGGACGGCGGACACGGGCGGTACGTGGGGCGATCGGTCGCCGGCGGGCGCTACCAGCTGCGCGACCTGCTCGGCGAGGGCGGCATGGCGTCCGTGCACCTCGCCTACGACTCGGTGCTCGACCGGCAGGTCGCGATCAAGACACTGCACACCGACCTCGGCCGTGAGCAGGCCTTTCGCGAGCGGTTCCGCCGCGAGGCCCAGTCGGTGGCCAAGCTCACGCACACGAACATCGTCTCGGTCTTCGACACCGGCGAGGACACCCAGCTCGAAGGCGGCTCCGGGGCGCCGACCCCGTACATCGTCATGGAGTACGTGGAGGGCCGGCCGCTCGGCTCGGTCCTCGACCAGGACGTCGCGCAGTACGGCGCCATGCCCGTCGACAAGGCGCTGAAGATCACCGCGGACGTGCTGGCCGCGCTGGAGATCAGCCACGAGATGGGGCTGGTCCACCGCGACATCAAGCCGGGCAACGTCATGATGACGAAGCGCGGCGTGGTCAAGGTGATGGACTTCGGCATCGCCCGCGCCATGCAGTCCGGTGTGACCTCCATGACCCAGACCGGCATGGTCGTCGGCACTCCGCAGTACCTCTCCCCCGAGCAGGCCCTCGGCCGCGGTGTCGACGCCCGCTCCGACCTGTACTCGGTCGGCATCATGCTCTTCCAACTGGTCACCGGGCGGCTGCCGTTCGAGGCGGACTCACCGCTGGCCATCGCGTACGCGCACGTCCAGGAGACACCCGTCGCGGCCTCCTCGGTCAACCGCTCGCTGCCGCCGGCCGTGGACGCGCTGATCGCCCGTGCGCTGAAGAAGAACCCGAACGAGCGTTTCGTCAGCGCGGAGTCGATGCGGGACGAGTGCCTGCGCGTGGCCCAGTCCGTGCAGGCGGTGCCCCCGAGCATCGTGCCGGGCGTGCAGACGTCCAGCGGAGCCGGTGTGGGCTCCGCGGTGTTCCCGCCGGTCGACCATTCGGCGCAGGCACCCCAGGGCAACGTGCAGACGCCGTACCAGCCTGGTCCCTACGGCCCGTCGACGCCCGCGCCCACTCCGGCGCCGAACCCCGCGCACGCGCCGACTCCGTCGTACGGCTATCCCCAGCAGGGCGGCTACCCGACCCCGCACCAGACCGCCGCGTACAGCCCGCAGCAGGGCCTGACGACCCCGCCGCCGTACACGATGTCCCCGCAGTCCGCGGGCGCCTCCGGCGGTGGCGGCAAGAGCAACATGCCGGTGATCGTGGGCTCGATCGTCGTCGCGCTGCTCGCCATCGGCGGGCTGATCACCGCTCTGTCGATGGGCGGTGGCGACGACGACAAGAAGACGGACGCCGCCAACAGCGCCCGCGCGTCCGCCTCCGAGGAGGCCGCGGGGGAGAACCACAAGGGTCCGGACACCACGAAGAAGATCGACACGACCGAGTGCACGGAGCCCGACGAGTCGTACAACGACGCCGACAAGATCAAGGTCCCGAACTTCAAGTTCAAGAACATCGATTCCGTGAAGGCGTGCTTCCAGGCGGCGGGCTGGCAGTACGAGGCCAAGACGGTGGACGAGAACGCGTACGGCGAGGGCACGGTCATGACCCAGATCCCCGAGGCGGAGACGGACGTCGACCCCAAGAGCATGCCGAAGATTCAGCTCTATGTGTCGACGGGCGACCCCGCCTGATCCGTCGCGAACCGCCGTAGAAGCAGTAGTGCGAGAGGGGCCCGGCATCTCTGCCGGGCCCCTCTCGCACTACTGCTTCTCGTATGGCTGCGTCTCGAACGACTGCGTGTACAGGTACGGTCCCCTGACTGCGTCTACAGGTACGGGCCGCCCGAACGGCCGCCCGCCCGCGGGTCCACCAGCTCTTCCTCACCGCCCGCGCCCGGCGGCAGCGCCCGGCGCATCTGCTCCAACTGGGCCCTGGCCGCCATCTGCTGGGCGAACAGGGTGGTCTGGATCCCGTGGAAGAGACCCTCCAGCCAGCCGACCAACTGAGCCTGCGCGATCCGCAGTTCGGCGTCGGAGGGGATGCCGTCGTCCGTGAACGGCAGGGAGAGCCGCTCCAGTTCGTCGACGAGATCGGGCGCGAGCCCGTCCTCCAGCTCCTTCACCGAGCTGGCGTGGATCTCCTTGAGCCGTACCCGGCTCGCCTCGTCCAAGGGTGCCGCACGCACCTCCTCCAGCAGCTGCTTGATCATGCTCCCGATGCGCATGACCTTGGCCGGCTGTTCCACCATCTCCGTCACCGGAATCTCTCGGGAGTCCTCGTCTCCACCGCCACCGAGAGCCATCCCGTCCTGGCCTACGACCAGGATCTGGGGGTTCTCCGGTGACCTCTCGTTCCTCGGCATCTCCATGCCGCCATTCTCTCGCACTCACACACGTCACCAGCGTGGTGCCCCCTCCAGGGCGTGATCCACCCTGTACGAACGTCCGCCCCGCGTCAGGCGGGCGGCGGCGACGGGGGCGGCGGCTCCGTCGCCGCCGCCTCCGCGAGCCGCAGCAGCCGGGCCTCGCAGTGGTCCAGCCAGCGGATCTCGGCCTCCGCGCGGAAGATCAGATGCTCCAGCACCAGCAGCCGCGCCACCTCGTCCCGGTGCGCGGGCGCCTCCGCGAGCGACCGGGCCCTGAGCCGGGTGTACGTGTGCATGGCCTCCGAGAGATACCGCCGCTGCGCCTCCACGACCGCCCGGACGTCGGCTCCCGGCGCCCCGACCGCCATGGCCAGCTTGATCGCCAGTTCGTCGCGCGGCAGATTCGATCGCTCCACGGGACGGATGAACCAGGACCGCAGCTCGGCCCGTCCGGCGTCCGTCAGCGCGTACAGCACGTGTCCCGCCTCGTCGGCGCCCTGCTGTACGACCAGGCCGTCCCGTTCCAGCCGGGCGAGGGTCGTGTAGACCTGGCCGATGTTCAGCGGCCAGGTCGAGCCGGTGCGCGCCTCGAACTCGGTGCGCAGCCGGGAGCCGTAGCGGGGACCGCGCTCCAGGAGCGCCAGCAGGCCATGGCGTATCGACATACCCGATCTGTACCCCGTACACCTGTGCGCGGCACGGCTGCCACTGAGCGTGACAGGACCGGGCGGCCGGGGTTCCGGGCTCCGGATGCCGGTGCGCGCACGCCGTGTGAGGCTGAATCCGCTGATCTTGGATCCTCCGTACCGTCCTCCGTACCGGGAGGGGGTCACCGACGTGACTCCGTGGCTTCGCACTCTTCGCGTGACCGGCCTGCTGCTGCCTCTGCTGGCGGGCCCCGCGTTCACGCCGTACGCCGCCGCGTACGAGCCGGTCCCCGCCGAGTCGCGGGCCGGCAGCCGGGCGGGAGAGGGCCGCGAGCGCCCTGGCCGGGAGACGCCCCCGCCGCCGGAGGACACCCCGTCGGCTCACCCGGACAGCGCAGAGCCCCAGGAGCCCTCGCGGCCCCCGGAGCGGCCCGCCCGCCCCGTCGACGCACACGACGCGGCCGACCACCCGGTACGCCCCTCGGAACCCACCCTCCAGGTACTCCCCCTGGGCACCGGCCTGATCCTGATCGGCCTGGGCCTGGCCCTGGCCTTCCTCTCCCTACGAACCCGCCGAAGCTGAAATCTCCACTCCCGCCCGCGCCAAGAACAAGGCGAGGCGAAGCCTTCGCCTGTCAGGGGCGCGGGGAACTGCGCGGCCAGCCCCCACCGACCCGCACCCGAACCGAAGGCTCCACTCTCACCACCCGCGCGAACACGCCAAGGCGAGCCCGTCACTCCTCAGGGGCGCGCGGAACTGCGCGACAAGCCCCCACCGACCCGCACCCAGAACCCCGCCCCCAGCCGGTAGGCCTACGGCAACGTGAGCAGCACCTTCCCGATGTGACTGCTCTCCTCCAACACCCGATGCGCCGCAGCAGCATCACGCATGGGAAGCTCCCGATCAACGATCGGCCGCACACGCCCACCAGCCACCAACGGCCACACATGCTCCCGTACGGCCGCCACGATCGCCGCCTTCTCCGCACCCGGCCGCGCCCGCAACGACGTGGCGGTGACAGCGCCGCGCTTGCTCAGCAGCGCCCCGATGTTCAGCTCCCCCTTGGCCCCGCCCTGCATCCCGATGATCGCGAGCCGCCCGTTCGCGGCAAGAGCGGTGACATTGCGCCCCAGATACTTCGCCCCCATGTTGTCGAGAACGACATCCGCGCCTACCCCGTCCGTGGCCGCCTTGATCTCCTCGACGAAATCCTGCTCGCGGTAGTTGATGAGCACGTCCGCACCCAGCTCCGCGCAGAAGTCCAGCTTCGCCTTGCTGCCCGCCGTGACGGCGACCTTCGCCCCGACGGCCTTGGCCAACTGGATCGCCATCGTGCCGATCCCGCTCGATCCACCGTGCACCAGCAGCGTCTCGCCGGGCCGCAGGTGGGAGATCATGAACACGTTGGACCAGACCGTGCAGGACACCTCGGGCAGCGCGGCCGCCTTGTCGAGGTCGACGCCCTCGGGCACGGGCAGCAGCTGCCCGGCCGGGACGGCCACCTTCTCCGCGTACCCGCCGCCCGAGAGCAGCGCGCACACCTCGTCCCCGACGTTCCACCCCGAGGTGCCGGGTCCGAGCGCGGCGACCCGTCCGGAGCATTCGAGCCCCGGGTACGGGGACGCGCCGGGCGGTGGGTCGTAGAAACCCTGCCGCTGCAGCAGATCGGCGCGGTTGGCCGCGCTGGCCACCACCTCAACCAGCACTTCGCCCTCGCCGGGCACCGGGTCCGGGACCTCGTCCCACACCAGCGCCTCGGGCCCACCAGGTTCGGGAATCGTGATCGCTCGCATGCGGGCGAGGCTACTCCCGGCAGCCCGTCACGCGGGGATTGAGCCCGCCACGTGGGGTGCAACCCGCCACGCGCGGCTCAGTCCTGCGGCAGCGGCTTCAGGTCCGGTGCGACGTGGCTGTGGGGACTGACCCGCACGATGGTGATCAGCCGGTCCATCAACTGCAGCTTCCCGATGGCCGGATCGTCGTAGCCGAGCACCCGATGCCCCCGTACGACGCTCACCACCAGGTCCTCGATCTCGCGGACTCCCTTGCCGACCTCGGCCTTTATGACGGGCCGCTCGGTGATGTCGAGCCCGCTGCCCTGCTGGATGAGGTCCTCCATGACCATGCCCGCGCTGGGGCTGAGCACGGAGAGACCGAGCAGCCGGCCGGCGGCACTCGCGCTGGTGATGACGGCGTCGGCACCGGACTGCTTCAGCAGCGGCGCGTTCTCCTCCTCGCGCACGGCGGCCACGATCTTCGCCTTGCGGTTGAGCTGCCGGGCCGTCAGCGTGACGAGTACGGCGGTGTCGTCGCGCTGGGTCGCGATGATGATCTGCCGGGCCCGCTGCACCTCGGCCCGCAGCAGTACGTCACTGCGCGTGGCATCGCCGATCACCCCCGCGTACCCGTCCGCCGTCGCCGCCTCGATCACCTTCGAGCTGGGGTCGACGACCACGACCTGCTCCTTCTTCAGCCCCGTCGCACACACGGTCTGAATCGCCGAGCGGCCCTTCGTGCCGAACCCGATGACAACGGTGTGGTCCCGCAAAGCGGTCCTCCAGCGGTTCAGTCGCCACTCCTCCCGGGTCCGTTCGGTGAGGACTTCGAGAGTGGTGCCGACCAGGATGATCAGGAACAGCACGCGCAGAGGCGTGATCAGGAAGATATTGGTGAGGCGGGCACCGTCACTGACCGGGGTGATGTCCCCGTACCCGGTGGTGGAGAGCGTGACGGTCGCGTAGTAGAAGGCATCGAGCAGGTCGACCGACTTGTCGGAGTTGTCGGTGTACCCCTCGCGGTCGAAATAGACGATGAAAGCCGTGCCGACCAGCACCAGCAACGCCATGAGGACGCGTTTGGTGACCTGGAACAGAGGGCGTTCCACCCGCTGGCGCGGCAGCTCCACCCGATGGGTGACCAGGCGTTCGCCCGCCTGGCGGGCGATCGCGTCGTGGCCCGGAAGTTTCACGTGAAACACACCTCGATCCCAGCCATGGCCCAGGGCAGGTCGAGGATCTCAAGTTCCTGACCCGGCCGTGCACCGCCCGGCGGCACGACCGCGAGCGCGTCGGCCACGGCGATACCCCGCAGCATGGCCGGCCCGTTGTAGTGCAGCGGCGCGGCCCGCTCCCCGCGCAGCACGACAGGAACGAGCCGGGTGTCGTACGGGTGCCCGTGCACGCTGTCCTGAAGGGGCAGCGTGTACGGCTCCGGCGCCGCGCGTCCCGCGAGGGTGCGCAGCAGTGGCTCGGCGAGCGTGAGGAGGCCGGAGACGGCGGCGAGCGGATTGCCCGGCAGCCCGACGAGGTGCTGGTTCTCCTTGAGGCGCGCCAGGAGCATCGGGTGGCCGGGACGCACCTGGACGCCGTCCACCAGGAGTTCGGCGCCGAGGCGGCGCAGGATCGGGTGGACGTGGTCCACGGGTCCGGCGGCGGTGCCCCCGGTCGTGACGATCAGGTCGGCATCGGAACGCCTGAGGGCCTTGCGCAGGGCTTCGGCGTCGTCGCCGAGCCGGCGTACCGCGATGACCTCCGCGCCGAGCGCGCGCAGCCAGGACGGCAGCATCGGGCCGAGCGCGTCCCGGATCAGCCCGTCGTGCGGCAGCCCTTCGGTGAGCAACTCGTCGCCGAGGACCAGGATTTCCGCACGGGGCCGGGGGAGGGCGGCGACGGTGTCGTATCCGGCGGCGGCCGCGAGCCCGAGCACGGCCGGGGTGACCAGCGTGCCGGGGGGCAGCAGGGGGTCGCCGGCGCGGCACTCCTGGCCGCGGGGCCGGATGTCCTGACCGTGCACGACGTCCCGTGTCGCGTACAGCCGCTCCTTCTCGTCGGTGCGGCCGTGCTCACTGCGGATCACGGCGGAGGTGTCCTGCGGGATCCGCGCGCCGGTGGCGATCCTGACCGCCTCGCCGTCGGTGAGCCGCTGCGGTTGGGCATGTCCCGCGAGTACCCCCTCGGCCCGCACGTCCCACGGGCCGGGACCCGCGACCGCCCAGCCGTCCATCGCGGACGTGTCGAAGGACGGCAGGTCCGAGAGCGCGGCGAGCGGTGCGGCGAGGACGAGGCCCAGCGCGGCGTCCAGCGTGACGGAGACGGCGGTGTCCGGGCGGCGTGGGGCCCGCCCGGCGATGGCGCGGGCCCGCTGCCAGGGCGTGGCGGTGTGGTGCTCGGTGTGCTGCTCGGCGGTGTCCTTCCGGCTCCCGGCTGCCGGGGCCGGGGAGGGCACCGGACGGGAGGCTCCGGTGGATCCGGAGTCGTCGGGCACCGGGGCACCGCCTTCCTTGACCAGGGCCAGGGCTTCCTCGACGTCGAAGTCGATCTCCTCGAACTGCCCCGAGGCGGTCATCCGGCGTCCGGGCCGGTGGACTCGGCCTCCGCCGCCCAGCGCAGCGCGAGTGCCGCGGCCTTGCGGGCGGCCTCCGCGACTGCTTCGGGGCCGCCCTCGGCCCGGCCCGCCGCGTATCCGACGAGGAACGTCGTCAGCGGGGCCGCCGGGCGGGCCACGCCGTGGGCGGCGTCGCGGGCGAGGTCGAGCAGGACGTCGGTGTCGACGTCCAGGTCGATGCCCAGTTCGTCCTTGACTGCGGTGATCCATTCATCCAACACGTGCCCATGCTCCCTGATACGTGCCCGGGCGGCGGCGATGTCGTCCCAGGTGTCGCAGTCGAAGGACGCGACGGGGTCGGTGATTCGGGTCAGTTCGAGCGCGCCGGTGAGCCGCCGCAGCGGCAGACCGGTCAGTTCACCGTGCTCGGCGCGCAGCGCCGTCAGCCCGCGTCGCAGCGCCGAGCGGCGGTACGCGGCCACGAGGGGCTGATCGCGGCCACCGGGGTCGGTGAGCAACACGCCCTCGCCGTCGCTCTCATGAAGAGCGGTCAGCAGCTTCCGTACCGTCTCCCGGTCCAGGAACGGCAGATCGGCGGAGAGCACGACGACGTACTCGGCGGTGGTGTGCCGCAGGCCGGCGTCCAGCGCGGCCAGCGGGCCCCCGCCGGGAGGGTCCTCGCGCGCCCACTCGACGGGGCGCGCGGTGGGCCGGGGCTCCGCGACGACCACGGTGACGGCCGCGCCGGAACAGGCGGCGAGGACACGGTCGAGCAGCGCGCGACCGCCGACGCGCACGCCCGGTTTGTCCGCGCCACCGAGACGGCGGGCGGCGCCTCCGGCCAGTACGACGGCGTCGTGGCCGTCCGTACCGGGTGCGCCGGAGGAACCGGATGCGTCGGAGGAACCGGATGCGCTGGGTGGCTCGAACGCGGTCACCCCACGAGTATGGGTGCCCGATGGATCATTTCCACCCCCGCGCACAGCATGTGGACGGGGGTGGCGGCGGACGGCCACGGGCTCTGCCGGGCCGCGGGGGTCACAAGGTCCGCAGCAGCACCGCCGGTTGCTCCACACAGTCCGCCACATACCGCAGGAAACCGCCCGCCGTTCCGCCGTCGCACACCCGGTGGTCGAAGGTGAGCGAGAGCTGTACGACCTTCCGCACCGCCAACTCGCCCTCGTGCACCCAGGGCTTGGGGACGATCCGGCCGACGCCGAGCATGGCCGCCTCGGGGTGGTTGATGATCGGGGTCGAGCCGTCGACACCGAACACGCCGTAGTTGTTCAGCGTGAAGGTCCCGCCGGTGAGGTCCGCCGGGGTGAGCGTCCCGGTCCTGGCCGCCTCGGTGAGCCGGGCGAACTCCGCGCTCAGCGACTCCGCGTCCCTGCTGTGCGCCCCCTTCACCACCGGCACGACGAGTCCGCGCTCGGTCTGCGCGGCGAACCCGAGGTGCACCTCGTCGAGCCGGACGACCTCGCGGGCTTCCATGTCGACCGTCGAGTTGAGCTCGGGGAACCGGCCCAGCGCGGCGGTGCAGATACGGGCGAGGAGCGCGAGCAGGGAGATCTTCGGCCCGCCCGCCTCGTTCATCGCCGTGCGCGCGTGCATCAGTTCCGTCGCGTCGGCGTCCACCCAGCAGGTCGCGTCGGGGATCTCGCGCCGGCTCCGGGAGAGCTTGTCGGCGACGGCACCGCGGATGCCCTTGAGGGGGACGCGGGTGCCCGCCCGGGGGGCTGCGGTGCCCGCCCGGGGGGCTGCGGTGCCGGACGCGTGCGGGGTGGCCGGTACGGGTGCCGCCGCCGGGCCCTGCTCCGGCCGCGCGACGGCCGGGCCGGCGGACGGGACGGACGGGACGTACGGGACGGAGGCACCGGCCCGTACGGCGTGCTCCACGTCCGCACGCGTGATCAGACCGTCAGGTCCCGAACCGGCCAGCGCCCGCAGGTCCAGCCCGTTCTCCCGGGCCAGCCGCCGCACGAGCGGCGAGATCACCGGCACGGGGCCGTCGGGCCGGGGCCCGGCATCGACACCGACACCGACACCGACCGTAGGCGGCTGCTCCTCGCGGACGGAAAGCCGGACGGTGGTCGCGGACGCCCCATCGCCGGACAGGTCGACACGGGTCCGGTCCGTGCCGGTCCGGTCCGCGACAGTCCGGTCGGCACCGGGCCGATCCGCGCCGGACAGGTCCTCACCAGGCCGATCCGGGCCGAGCCGGGCCATCCCGGACCGGTCCGCGGAAGTCCGGTCCGGGGCGGATGACCCGCCCGGTGACCGGTGGCCCGGCGCCGCACCGGGCGCGGGCGGTCGTACCCTGCGGCGCCGCGCCGGAGGCGCCTGCGTGCCGTACCCCACGAGCACGTTCCCGGAGCCCTCGTCCCCGTCTCCGGCTCCCCGCGTCCCGGAGACCGGCGCGTCGAGGGCCGCCGCGTCCCGGCCCGGCGCACCGAGGTCCGCCGTGCCGAATCCCGGCGTGCCGGAAGCCGCCGCTCCCACCGCGACCGTCAGCAGCGGCGAGCCCACGGGCAGTTCGGTGCCCTCTTCTCCGTAGCGGGCCGTGACCACGCCGCCGTACGGGCAGGGGACCTCGACCATCGCCTTGGCCGTCTCGACCTCCACCACGGGCTGGTCGACGGCGACGACATCGCCGACCTGGACGAGCCAGCGGACGATCTCGGCCTCGGTGAGCCCCTCGCCGAGGTCGGGCAGTTTGAACTCCAGGACCTGGGCCATCAGCTCTGTGCCTCCCACTGCAGCCGGGCCACCGCGTCCAGGATCCGGTCGACGCCGGGCAGATGGTGCCGCTCCAGCATCGGCGGCGGATACGGGATGTCGAACCCGGCGACGCGCAGCACCGGCGCCTCCAGGTGGTGGAAGCACCGCTCGGTGACCCGCGCGGCGATCTCCCCGCCGGGCCCTCCGTAGCCGCCCGACTCGTGCACCACGACGGCCCGGCCGGTGCGGCGCACGGACGCGGCGACCGTCTCGTCGTCGAAGGGCACCAGGGAGCGAAGGTCGACGACCTCCAGGTCCCAGCCCTCGGCCCGCGCCGCGTCCGCGGCCTCCAGGCAGACGGGCACGGACGGCCCGTACGTGATGAGCGTGGCGCTGCGGCCCGGCCGGCGGACCACCGCGCGGCCGATCGGCTCCACGGCCTGCGGCTCGTCGGGGTTCCAGGAGTCCTTCGACCAGTACAGCCGCTTGGGCTCCAGGAAGACGACCGGGTCGTCGGAGGCGATGGCCTCGCGCAGCAGCCCGTACGCGTCGGCGACCGTCGCGGGGGTCACGACATGCAGCCCCGGAGTCGCCATGTAGTACGCCTCGGAGGAGTCGCTGTGGTGCTCCACCCCGCCGATGCCGCCGCCGTAGGGCACGCGCACGGTCAGGGGCAGCGGCATCGCCCCGCGCGTGCGGTTGCGCATCTTCGCCACGTGCGAGATCAGCTGCTCGAAGGCCGGGTACGCGAAGGCGTCGAACTGCATCTCCACGACCGGCCGAAGCCCGTACATGGCCATGCCGACCGCCGTGCCGAGGATGCCCGCCTCGGCCAGCGGGGTGTCGGTGACCCGGTCCTCGCCGAACTCCTTCGCGAGGCCGTCGGTGACCCGGAAGACACCGCCGAGGGCGCCCACGTCCTCACCCATCACATGGACGGTGGGGTCGTCGGTCATGGCGTCGCGCAGGGCCCGTCCGAGCGCCTGCGCCATGGTGGCCGGCTTCACCGCGACGGTGGTCATCGCGTGGTTCCTTCCGGCTCGTGCGACTGCGCGTCCGCGTCGTCGTCATGGTGGCGCGCCTCGGCGTCCAGCTCGGCGCGCAGCTGCGCCTCCTGCTCCAGGAGATGCGTGGTGGGCCGGGCGTAGACATGCGCGAACAGGTCCATGGGGTCGAGGACCGGGTCCTGGTTCATGCGCTCGCGCAGGTCCGCGGCCATCGCCTCGGCGTCCTCGCGCACGGCGCGCATCCCGTCCTCGTCGAGCAGTCCGCGCTCGGTGAGCTCGCGCTCCAAGAGGGCGATCGGGTCGTGCGCCCGCCAGGCCTCGACCTCCGCGTCCTCGCGGTAGCGCTTGTCGTCGTCCGCGTTGGTGTGGGCCTCCATGCGGTACGTCACCGCCTCCACGAGCGTCGGGCCGAGACCGGCGCGCGCGCGGGCGATCGCCTCGCCCAGGACCTCGTGCACCGCGGCGGCGTCGTTCCCGTCGACCAGCCGGCCCGGCATCCCGTACCCGACGGCCTTGTGGGCCAGTGAGGGGGCGGCGGTCTGCTTGGCGAGCGGGACGGAGATCGCGAAGCCGTTGTTCTGGACCAGGAAGACCACCGGGGCCTGCCATACGGCCGCGAAGTTCAGTGCCTCGTGGAAGTCGCCCTCGCTGGTGCCGCCGTCGCCGACCAGCGCGAGCGCGACCACGTCGTCGCCTTTGAGGCGGGCTGCGTGCGCGAGGCCCACGGCGTGCGGGAGCTGGGTCGCCAGGGGGGTGCACAGGGGGGCGATGCGGTGCTCGTGCGGGTCGTAGCCGGTGTGCCGGTCGCCGCGCAGGAGCGTCAGCGCCTGGACGGGGTCGAGGCCCCTGGCGACCGCCGCGAGGGTGTCCCGGTAGCTCGGGAAGAGCCAGTCGCGCTCTTCGAGGACGAGCGCGGCGGCGACCTCACAGGCCTCCTGGCCGGTGGACGAGGGGTAGACCGCGAGACGGCCCTGCTTGGTGAGGGCGGTGGCCTGCGCGTTGTACCGGCGGCCCCGCACGAGCTCCGCGTACAGCCGGCGCAGCAGATCCGGGTCGGCCCGATCGGCCGCCCGGGTGCCGAGGACGCGGTGGGGCAGCGCGTCGGGCAGCAGCGGCGCGGGATCGGTACGTGGCTGCCAGGCGGGCGGGGGCGTCGGCCGGTATGCGCCTCGCTGCTCCATGACCGTCATGTCGGCACCTCCTCGTGGGAGTCGCTTCGAGAGGCCCGCCGAGAGTGACGCGCCTCACCTACCGATTGTTCGGTCGTCGGCACATTTTGGCTACAGGCACCCTCAGGCTGTGGACAAACGGTTCTGCACAGCCTGAGATGGACGCAGTACGTCCATGGTAGGGAGGCGGGGGGACATGGCACCTGAACAAATGGCCGAGGGACCGGATCCCGGATCGGCCCTGCCGCCGCCGCGCCCGCTCGACTCCATCGATCAGGACATTCTGCAGATGCTCCAGGCGGACGGCCGCGCCTCGATACGGTCGGTCGCCGAGCGGGTCCATGTGTCGCGCGCCAACGCCTACGCGCGGATCAACCGTCTCGTGGAGGACGGCGTGATCCGCGGCTTCGGCGCCCGGGTCGACCACGAGCGCGCGGGACACGGCACCTCGGCCTACATCACGCTGAAGATCGTGCAGAACACCTGGCGCACGGTGCGCGAGCAGCTCAGAAGGCTGCCCGGGGCATCCCACATCGCACTGGTGGGCGGCGACTTCGACGTCCTGCTGCTGGTGCACACGCCGGACAACAGGGCCCTGCGCGAACTGGTCCTCACCCGGCTCCAGGCCATCCCCGAGGTGCTCAGCACCCGGACACTGCTGGTGTTCGAGGAGGAGGACCTGGAACCGCAGGGGTGAGCGGGGTGCGCGGGGCGCGCCGTCCGGCTCGCGCGCCTCGTGCGATCTTGCTCAGCCGGCCTGTCTGAGTCCCCCGAAGACCATCAGCACCACTGCGTCGGCGACCTCGCGCTCGCCCATGCCCCGCCCGTCCGGGCGGTACCACTCGACTATCGAGTTGATCATTCCGAAGACCAGCCGGGTCGCGAGCCGGACCTCCAGGTCGGCGCGTACGTCGCCGTCGGCGGCCGCCGCCTTCAGGAGCGCGGCCACCTCGTGGTCGAACTCCCGGCGCCGCTCCAGGGCCCAGCGCTCGGTGTCGGTGTTGCCGCGCACGCGCAGCAGCAGCGTCACGTACGGCAGTTCGGCGGTGAGGACCTCGACCATGCGCCGGGTGACGTACTCCAGGCGCTCCACGGCACGCCCCTCGCGCGCGTGCTCCTCGTCGAGGATCCCGAAGAGGCCGTCGAGCGCGCGGCTGACGGCCCGGCGCAGCAGCTCCTCCTTGCCCGTGACGTGGTGGTAGATCGACGACTTGGAGATGCCGGCCGCCTTGGAGAGGTGCTCCATGGAGGTGCCGTCGTAACCACGCTCGTTGAAGACCCGCACGGCCACGGAGAGCAGTGTCTCCGGTGTGTACGTGTCGCGCTTGGCGGTGGTCATGGGGTGCCCTCCCGCTTTTCCGAGGCGTACGCGTGGCGGTAGAGCGCGAGGGACGGTGCGTAACGCCCCGACGGGTCGCGCATGTGCAGGTCGTCCAGGACGTCGTAGGCCCAGCTCCGGCCGAGCCTGCGGCTCCATTCGAAGGGGCCGAGCGGGTAGCTGACGCCCTGGCGCATCGCCGTGTCGATGTCCTCCTCGGTGGCGACCCCCTTGGCGACGGCGTCGTGCGCGAGGTCGACGATGCGGGCCACCGTGCGGGCGACGATCAGGCCGGGCACGTCCCCGATGACGCTGACGTCCTTGCCGAGCGCCTGGAAGAGCCCGGTGGCCTCGGCGAGGGTCTGTGTCTGGGTGTCCTGCGAGTGGGACAGGGCGATGCGGGTCGCCCTGCGGTAGTCGAGTGCCAGGTCGAAGTAGACGACGTCACGGAACTCGACGGCGGTCTGGCCGTCCGCCAGGGCCAGTTGGCCGCCGCTCGGCAGGACCAGGCGCGTGCCGTGGTCCTCCTCGTCCTCGCGGACCTGGATGCCCGCCTCACGGATCAGCGCGAGCAGTTCGGAGGCGGGGCCCAGATCGCCCTCGGCGACGACGTACGCGGGCGGCTGGACCTTCTCCGCGGTGTGCGGCTCGGGCCGCTCGCCCTGGTCCCCGTAGTCGTACCAGCCGTGCCCCGTCTTGCGGCCGTGCCGGCCCGACTCGACGAGCCGCCGCTGGGCCAGCGAGGGGGTGAAGCGCACGTCCTGGAAAAAGGCCTCCCACACGGAGCGCGTGACGGACTCGTTGACGTCCTGGCCGATGAGGTCGGTCAGTTCGAAGGCGCCCATCCGGAAACCGCCCGACTCGCGCAGCACCGCGTCGATCGTCGCGGGGTCGGCGGCCTGGGCCTCGTAGACCGCGAAGGCCTCGGCGTAGAAGGGCCGCGCGATGCGGTTGACGATGAAACCCGGGGTGTCGGCGCAGGCGACCGGGGTCTTCCCCCAGGCGCGGGCCAGCTCGTACGCGCGCGTGGCCGACGTGACGTCGGTCGCGAACCCGGAGACGACCTCCACGAGGGGCAGCAGCGGCGCCGGGTTGAAGAAGTGCAGTCCGACGAAGCGGCCGGGGTTGCGCAGGGCGCCGCCGATCGCGGTCACCGACAGGGAGGAGGTGTTGGTGGCGAGCAGGCAGTCGTCCGGGACGATGTCCTCCAGCTCGCGCAACAGCTGCTGTTTGACGTCCAGTCGCTCCAGGACGGCTTCGAGGACGAGCCCCGAGTCGGCGAGTTCGGCGAGGCTCTCGGCGGGGCGCAGCCGGGCCCGTGCGGCGTCGCGCTCGGCACCGGTCAGCCGGTCCTTCTCGACGAGCCGGTCGAGCCGGGCGCCGATCTCTTCGGCCGCCGTCCGGGCACGGCCGGGCGCGGTGTCGTACAGCCGCACGGGGTGGCCCGCGACGAGCGCGACCTGGGCGATGCCCTGGCCCATGGTGCCGGTGCCGACGACGGCCACGGGGCCGACGAGGTCGAGTGCTGTCATGCTCGCGATCCTCCCGCACGGGGTTTTCCACAGGTTCAGCGGACCCCCTTGTCCCGACCGATCGTTCGGTTACTCTAACCCTGTCCGGCTGTTTCTGCCCAGGTCGCCCATGTCATGAGCCGGACTTGCCAGGCCCTGAGCTCGACGAAGAGTTCATGAAACGAGGAGATGGTTCCGCATGGCCGCCGCCGCACTGACCGCTCACGAGCTCATCGCCGAGCACCGGCCGACCCTCGACCAGGCGCTGGAGGCGATGCGCACGCGCGCGTACTGGTCGCCGCACCCCGAACACCCCAAGGCGTACGGGGAGAACGGCAGCCTGGGGATGGCCGAGGGCAAGGCCGCCTTCGACGCCCTGCTGGGCGGCCGGCTCGACCTGGACCAGCCCGGCACCGACGGCTGGGTGGGCGGCGAGGTCTCGCCGTACGGCATCGAGCTGGGCGTCACGTACCCGCACGCGGACATCGACACGCTGCTCCCCGCCATGCGCGCGGGACAGCGTGCCTGGCGCGACGCGGGCGCGGAGACACGCGCGGTGGTGTGTCTGGAGATCCTCAAGCGGATCAGCGACCGCACGCACGAGTTCGCGCTCGCGGTCATGCACACCAGCGGCCAGGCCTTCATGATGGCCTTCCAGGCGGGCGGCCCGCACGCCCAGGACCGCGGCATGGAAGCGGTGGCGTACGCATACGTGGAGCAGGTCCGCACCCCCGACACGGCGGAGTGGACGAAACCCCAGGGCAAGCGCGACCCGCTCGCGCTGACCAAGCAGTTCACGCCGGTGCCGCGCGGGATCGCGCTGCTGATCGGCTGCAACACCTTCCCGACGTGGAACGGCTATCCGGGCCTGTTCGCCTCCCTGGCCACAGGCAACGCGGTGCTGGTGAAGCCCCACCCGCGCGCGGTGCTGCCGCTGGCGCTCACCGTCGAGGTGGCCCGCAAGGTGCTCGCCGAGGCGGGCTTCGACCCGAACCTGGTGGCGCTGGCCGCCGAGCGGCCGGGCGAGGGCATCGCCAAGACCCTGGCCACCCGCCCCGAGATCCGGATCATCGACTACACGGGTTCGACGGCGTTCGGCGACTGGCTGGAGGCCAACGCCCGCCAGGCGCAGGTCTACACGGAGAAGGCCGGCGTCAACACGGTGATCGTGGAGTCGACCGACGACTACAAGGGAATGCTGTCGAACCTCGCGTTCTCCGTGTCCCTCTACAGCGGCCAGATGTGCACGACCCCGCAGAACTTCCTCGTCCCGCGCGCCGGCATCCCTACGGAGGAGGGCCCCAAGTCGTACGACGAGGTGGTCGCCGACCTCGCGAGGGCCGTCGACGGACTCCTCGGGGACGACGTCCGGGCGAACGCCCTGCTGGGCGCGATCGTGAACCCGGATGTGAAGGCCCGCGTCGAGGCGGCGGCCGGCCTGGGCGAAGTCGCCCTCGCCTCAAGGGAGATCACGAACCCCGACTTCCCCGACGCGGTGGTCCGCACGCCGGTGATCGTCAAGCTCGACGGCGGCAAGCCGGACGACCAGGCCGTCTACATGAGCGAGTGCTTCGGTCCGGTCTCGTTCGCCGTCGCGGTCGACTCGGCGGCCGAGGCGGTGGAGCTGCTGCGGCGCACCGTCCGTGAGAAGGGCGCGATGACCGTCGGCGCGTACACGACCTCGGAGGAGGTCGAGGAGGCCGTCCGGGAAGCCTGCCTGGACGAGGCGGCCCAGCTCTCCCTGAACCTCACCGGCGGGGTGTACGTCAACCAGACGGCCGCCTTCTCCGACTTCCACGGCTCAGGCGGCAACCCGGCGGCCAACGCCGCCCTGTGCGACGGAGCGTTCGTGGCGAACCGTTTCAGGGTGGTGGAGATCCGCAGCGAGGTCCGCGCCGAGGCGTAGCCCCCGCAGAAGGGCCCCGTAAGGGGCGCGGGGAACTACGCGAACAACCCCCACCGGGCCCGCAGCCGACGGACGGCCGGTGGGTCGCAGCCCCGCTCATCCAGGGAGGGGCGCGGGGAACTGCGCGGCCAGCCACAGCGGACCCGCAGCCGACCACGCCCCTACGACGCGCTCCAGTGGAACAACGCCATGGCCACGCTGGTGGCGAGGTTGTAACTGGACACCTGCGGGTTCATCGGCAGGGACACCAAGTGGTCGGTGCGGCCCCGCAGTTCGGCCGACAGCCCACTGCGCTCCGACCCGAAGGCGAGAACCGCGTCGTCGGGGAGCTTCACCGCCCGGATGTCCTCACCCTCCGGATCAAGAGCGAACACCGGCCCGGGGGGCAGATCCGCCACGGCCATCCGTTCGACCGCCGTGGCGAAGTGCAACCCCGCCCCACCCCGCACCACCGTGGGATGCCACGGATCGAGCGTGCCGGTCGTGACGACCCCGGTCGCCCCGAACCCGGCCGCGAGCCGGATCACCGCCCCGGCGTTCCCGAGATTGCGCGGCTGGTCGAGCACGATCACGGGCGCGGTACGGGGCGTACGGGCCAGCGTCCGCAGATTGCCCGCACGTGAGGGCCGTACCGCCAGTGCGGCCACCCCGGTGGGATGCGGCCGCGGGACGAGCGCCCGGTAGGCGGTCTCCGGGACCTCCGTCAGGAGGACGTCCAGCGTCCCCCGTACGTCCGGCGCCAGTTCGTCCGCGAGGGCGAGCGCGGCCGTCCGGTCGGTGGTGACGGCCACCAGGACCTCCGCGCCGAAGCGCAGCGCATGCTTGAGGGCGTGGAAGCCGTCGAGCAGCACGGCGGTGTCGGCGAGCCGGTGCCAGGCGTTCAGCGGCTCGCGGTCGCGGGGTTCCGTCATGCCGTGAAGCCTACGTGCGGGTGATCGGCCGCCTCCGGGGGACGCGGTTCCCCCTCACCCGACTCCTCGCTCGTCTCTTCGTCGGCGCCGGATCCCTTGCCCGCCCCCGGGAGCGCCCGCCCGAACCGCCCGAAACGAGAGAGCCGGGAGAGCCGAGGGAGCTGGGAGAGCCGGGAGAGCAGCCACACGCGCGCGCGGGTGACCCATCCGCCGAGGCGGCGCAGGAAGGACGTCGGCAGGAAGACCGCGTCGGCGGCGATCATCGCAAGCGAGAAGAACGGCAGGCCCAGCACCACGGCGATCACGGCGTGCTCGGTCATCATGACCGCCAGCAGGACGTTCTTCACCCGCCGGTTGAACAGCGTGAAGGGGAAGGCGACCTGTGCGATGACCGTCCCGTACGTCACCAGCATCACCATGGTGCCGCTCGCGGACAGCAGGTCGGACAGGGCGGGCCAGGGGGAGAAGTAGTCCAGGTGCAGCGGGTAGTACACGGCCGTGCCGTCCTGCCAGCGCGAGCCCTGGATCTTGTACCAGCCGGCGGTCGCGTAGATCAGACACGCCTCGGCCATGATCACGAACAGGGCCGCGTTGTGGACGAGGTTGGCGACCACGTCGAGGAAGATCCGCGGCTGGTCGCTGCGGGCGGCGTACCGGCCGGTCAGCCACCACAGGGCTTGCAGCGCCCACAGCCCCCAGTAGATCGTCCGCCAGCCGCCCAGCATTCCGCCGTCGATCTTCCCCGCGAGCGTGACGGCCGCCAGGGCGAGGCCGAGCACGGCCCACAGAGCGATACCGGCCCGGTCCGGCCGACTGCCGCTCCGGTCCGGCCGCGGATGCCCTGCCTGCTCCTCTGCCTGCTCGTCATGCCCTGCACGCGCGCGTGGCGCCGCCGCCCGGCGCTCGCGCCGCGCGTCCAGCGACCACACCTGGCCGCAGCGGGTGAACACCAGGTAGATCGCCATCAGGTGGATGACGTTGTCGCCACCGTCCCCCATGAAGATGCTGCGGTTCTGGAGGGAGAGCACCCCGAGCAGGAAGAGCACGGACATGGTGCGGGTGCGCCAGCCGAGCATGAACAGGGCCGCGGAGAGCACGGCGAACCCGAAGACGATCTCGAACCAGACCTGGCTGTCGGCCCACATCAGGGCCGTGAAGGCGTGATTGCTCGCGATGAGCTGCTGGGCCAGGTCCCAGCTCCAGGGTCCGTCGGGCCCGTACATCTCCTGGCGGTGCGGGATCTCCCGCAACAGGAAGAGCAGCCAGGTCCCGGCGAAACCTATGCGGATCACCGCGGTCTGGTACGGCCCCAGGGCCTGCCCGGTGAGACGCGAGACGGCGTGCCTCATCTTCCGGTCGATCCGGTACTCACGGTCGAAACGACTGACCCGTCCGGCCGGCCGCTCACGACCGGGACTGCGCGCCGGCCGGGTTTCCGGGGCAGCGACCGGGGTGCCGGACTGATCGCTCACCGGGGTGCTCCCGTCGTTGCTCATCGGGCGCTCACCGCCCTTTCCGTGGCGTTCACGGGCCGGGTCCCGGCCGCCCGGTCGGTGTCCGACACCGGCCACCACGGCAACTGGCGCAGGACGGGCTTGTCGGACACCTGCTCCTGGCTCCACTCCGGCGGCGGCACATTGGTCGTACGGGACCGGACCTGGACCTGCTGGACGACGGCGCCCGCGCCGCCCGCCCCCTCACGGTCGAGGCGCAGAACCGCGATGCGGCGCAGATAGCGCTCGGAGAGATCGCCGCGCAGACCGTTCGGACGGTTCGCGTTGTCGTGCGTGGCCGCGAAGAAGTCCCAGGCCCGGCGCAGTTCGTTCTGCTGGGTGTGGCTGGGCAGCAGATTGCCGTCGATGGCGCGGCCGTCGAGCGCGGAGAGGTCGTACCAGCGGGTCGTCCTGATCGCGCCGTCCACGCCCTTCACCTCGGCCCGGACCTGGACCGCGATGTTCTGCTGCAGCGGGTTGGGCGCGAAGAGCTTCCAGTTCTGCTCGAACTCCGGGTAGATCCACTCGTCGATCGCCTGCCCGTGCTGCTTGGTGACCGTGTTCGACGGCGCGACGTGCAGGAAGACCATGCCGAGATGCACACAGGCGACCATCGCGACGAGCGCGAACGTGAGGGCCGCGGCGATCTGAAAGGGGAGGGAGAGAGCGGCGATACCCACAGCAGGAGGCCCGGCAGGGGGAGGCTCGACGGGGGCAGGCTCGACAGAGGGAGGCCCGGCAGGGGCAGGCCCGACAGAGGGAGGTCCGGCAGGGGGAGGCCCGGCAGAGGGAGGCCCGCCCGTCGCGGGACGGGCGTCCGCGCCTTCGTCGTACGCATCCATTGCGCCCCGTTTCCCCATGTCTGCCCGATTGCCGCCACCCGTGCCGCGACAGCGACGGCCGCACCGGAACGGTACTCAGCCCCACCCGCACGGCGCAGCCCAGGGGGCACAGCTGAGCGGTGGACACCTTACGGCCCGCTCTCCCTCCGAACCGAAGGCGCGGAACGCTCCGAAGGCACCGAACGCCACCGTTCCCTTTTTGTAGAACCTGTTCTATCTTGACGCTCCGCCGGACCGACGCGTCAGACCGACCGGGAGGACGGGACCGTGGACTTCACCTTCACCGAGGAACAGCAGGCGGCCGTGGAGGCGGCGAAGGCGGTCTTCGCGGGGGTCGCGCCGGACGGCGTACCGAGTCCCGCGCTCGTCGCGGGCCCCGTCGCGGACGACTTCGACCGTGCGCTGTGGGCCCGGCTCGCGGACTCGGACCTGCTGAGCCTGCTGCTCGACGCGCGCCACGGCGGCGCCGGCCTGGACGCCGTCGCCCTGTGCCTGGTGCTGCGGGAGTCGGCGAAGGTACTCGCCAGGGTTCCGCTGCTGGAGAGCACGGCGGCCGCCGTAACCGTACAGACCTACGGCGCCGAGGAGTTGCGGGCCGACCTGCTCGCACGGGCCGGCCGGGGCGAGCTGGTGCTGACGGTCGCCGCGAACGGACGTACCGGGCACGACGGCGCCGAACTCGCCGTCACGGCACGGCAGGAGAACGGCGCGTGGGTGCTGGACGGGCTCCAGACGGCCGTTCCCTGGGCGCAGAACGCCGACTTCGTCCTCGTACCCGCGCTCAGTGCCGGCACGGGCCGCTCCGTGCTCGCCCTCGTGCCCCGCGGTCACCCGGGCGTGACACTCGCCGGGCAGATCTCGACGACGGGCGAGCTGCTCGGCGAACTCCGCCTGGATTCCGTACGGATCCCCGCCCGTGACGTCATCGACGCCGACGGCGCGTGGGAGGGGCTACGGAACCTGCTCGCCACCGGAACGTGCGCCCTGGCCCTCGGTCTGGGCGAGCGGGTCCTCGGCATGACGAGCGAATACACCGGAAAGCGGGAGCAGTTCGGCTTCCCGGTCGCCACGTTCCAGGCCGTGGCCGTGCAGGCCGCCGACCGCTACATCGATCTGCGCGCGATGGAGGCGACCCTCTGGCAGGCCGCGTGGCGGATCAGCTCGGGCGCGGGCGGGGCGCTGCCCGCGTCCGGTGACGTGGCCGTCGCCAAGGTCTGGGCCTCCGAGGGCGTACGCCGGGTCGTGCAGACCGCGCAGCATCTGCACGGGGGCTTCGGCGCGGACACCGACTACTCGCTGCACCGGTATCACGCCTGGGCCAAGCACCTGGAACTGTCGCTCGGCCCGGCGGCGGCACACGAGGAGGCACTGGGCGACCTGCTGGCCACCCACCCCCTGGGGTGAGCGGCCCCCTCGGTTCGAGATCCGACGCCGAGGCCCGACGCCGGGGCCCGAGACTGCCGGAGTCCGTTACAGCACGAACCCCGGCTGTCCCTCCGTGTTCACCACGGGGCGGCCCTTGGCCGCCCAGACCTGCATGCCGCCTGCGACGTTCACCGCGTCGACGCCCTGCTGGTTCAGATACATGGCGACCTGCGCCGACCGGCCGCCGGAACGGCAGATCACGTTGACCCTGCCGTCCTGCGGGGCCGCCTCGGTCAACTCGCCGTAGCGGGCCACGAATTCACTGATGGGGATGTGCAGCGCCCCTTCGGCGTGACCCGCCTGCCACTCGTCGTCCTCCCGGACGTCCAGCAGGAAGTCTCCGTCCGCGAGATCCCCGACCTCGACCGTGGGCACACCAGCTCCGAAACTCATGGCCCGACGCTACCAAGGGGCGCGGCCCCGCTCTTCAGGGGCGCGGGGAACCGCGCGATCAGCCCCCCACCGGTCCGCGGACGGCAGAGCACCCGCCGCCGCGGGAACGGAGTGATCAAGCGCCGCTGCCGAGCAGACCCGCCAGCTCCGCCTCCCGCTCGCTCACCTGCGCGAGCAACTGCTCGGCGATCTCCTCCAGCAGCCGGTCGGGGTCGTCCGGCGCGATCTTGAGCATCCCGCCGATCGCGCTCTCCTCCAGTTCGCGGGCCACGAGCGCGAGCAGTTCCTTGCGCTGAGCGAGCCATTCGAGACGGGCGTAGAGCTCCTCGCTACGGCTCGGCCGCCACTCCTCCGCGACCGGTCCCGCGGCCCACTCCTCGGACAGCTCCCGGAGCAGGACCTCGTCCCCACGGCCGTAGGCCGCGTTGACGCGGGAGATGAACTCGTCGCGCCGCGCGCGCTCCGTGTCGTCCTGCGCCAGGTCGGGGTGTGCCTTGCGGACGAGTTCCCGGTAGAGCTTGCGTGCCTCGTCGCTCGGCCGCACCCGCTGCGGCGGACGCACCGGCTGATCGGTCAGCATGGCCGAGGCCTCCGGGGACAGGCCGTCCGAGTCGAGCCAATCGTGGAACAGCTCCTCTATGCCCGGCATCGGCATGACCCTGGCGCGGGCCTCCTTCGCCTTGCGCACATCCTCCGGGTCACCGGTGCTCGCGGCCCGCGCCTCGGCGATCTGTGCCTCCAGCTCGTCGAGCCGCGAGTACATCGGGCCGAGCCTCTGGTGGTGCAGCCGGGAGAAGTTCTCCACCTCGACCCGGAACGTCTCCACCGCGATCTCGAACTCGATCAACGCCTGCTCGGCCGCCCGCACGGCCCGCTCAAGCCGCTCCTCGGGCCGCTCGCCGCCGTCACTCACAGCACCCCCGACGGGCTCGTCGCCCCCGACGGCACCCGCCGACGCACCGGCGTCGGTACCCGCGTCCGCGTCCGAGACGGCACCTGCCGCGCCGGCCGCCTCGGCGCCGGCCTCACGGTCCTCCGCACGGACCTCGGCGCCGGTATCAGCAGACGACTCACCACCGGCTGCGACAGCCGGCTCGGCGTCCGCACCGGCATCAGCAGATGACTCGCCACCGGCTGCGACAGCCGACTCTGTGCCTGTGTCGGCACCCGTATCGGCACCTCCGCCGGCAGGCGACTCGGCACCCGTTCCGGCGGGGGCCTCATCCGCACCGGCCTCACCGGCACGCGATTCACCGGCGACCGGCTCCGCGGAGGGCTCGGACGGCGGCTCGGACGGGGACTGCTCAGCTTCCGGGGTCGTCACCCGCCCAGCCTAGGCCACAGCTCCACCGGCCACCCGAACCTGCCCCGGCCGGAGCGGGGACGGCCCGCGCAGGAGCGACCGGCGGCCCCTCAGACCCCCAGCTCCCCCGCGATCCGCCCCGAGCGCACGGCCGTCACCAGCTCCGCGTGGTCGGCCTCGGTCCGGTCCGCGTACGCCACCGAGAACGCGGCTATCGCCTCGTCCAGCTCCTCGTTCTTGCCGCAGTAGCCCGAGACCAGCCGCGGATCGGCGCTGTGCGCGTGGGCCCGCGCCAGCAGCGCCCCCGTCATCCGCGCGTAGTCGTCTATCTGGTCCGCGGCCAGCGCCGCGGGGTCCACGCTGCCCTTGCGGTTGCGGAACTGCCGCACCTGGAAGGGGCGTCCGTCGACCGTGGTCCAGCCGAGCAGGTTGTCGCTGACGACCTGCATGCGCTTCTGGCCGAGTACGACCCGGCGACCCTCGTGCTCGGCCTCCGGCAGCGGGAGACCCGCCGTCTTCAGATGCGGTACCAGGACGGACGCGCGGGCCTCCTTCACCTGGAGGACGAGCGGCTCGTCACAGTGGTCCAGCAGCAGCACCACGTACGAACGGGTGCCCACGCTGCCGGTGCCGACCACCCGGAAGGCGACATCGTGCACCGCGTACTGGGCGAGGAGCGGGAGCCGGTCCGGGGAGAGCGTGCCCAGGTACTCCTCCAGCGCCAGCGCCACCGTCGTGGCCTCGGCGTCCGGGACGCGGCGCAGCACCGGCGGGGCGTCGACGAAGTGGCGCCCGCCGCCCTCGACGGCCTCCGTCGACTTGGCCGCGAACCGTCCGCTGGTGTTGGACCGCGCCTTCTCCGAGACCCGCTCAAGGGTGCCGAGCAAGTCGTGCGCGTCCGCGTGGGAGACCAACGCCTCGTCCGCGATGGCGTTCCACGCGTCCAGGGCCGGGAGCTTGGCGAGCAGCCGCATCGTGCGCCGATAGGAACCAGCCGTGAAGTGCGCGGCCTTGCGGCAGGTGTCCTCGTCCGCCCCCGCCTCGCGCGCGGCGAGCACCAGCGAGGTCGCCAGTCGCTTGAGGTCCCACTCCCACGGCCCCCGCACCGTTTCGTCGAAGTCGTTCAGGTCGATGACGAGGCCGCCGCGCGCGTCCCCGTACAGGCCGAAGTTGCCCGCGTGCGCGTCGCCGCAGATCTGGGCGCCGATGCCCGTCACGGGCGTACGCGCCAGGTCGTACGCCATGAGGCCGGCCGAACCGCGCAGGAAGGCGAAGGGTGTGGCCGCCATCCTGCCCACCCGTATCGGTGTGAGCTCGGCTATCCGGCCCCTGCCGGACTCCTCCACGGCCGTCACCGCGTCCGGGCGGTCGCCGTTCGTGTCGAGTGCCGCGTGCGCGCCGCGCGGGACGCGTGCCCTGAGGGCCTTGCCCTCTTTCTTGGCCGAGTCCTCCGCCGGCCACGGCGCGAACCCGCGCACCGCGGGAATCCTCGCCGTCCCGGCCGCTCCGGCTGTCCCATCCGCTCCAGCCGTGCCGGCCGCTCCGGTCACCGCTCCACCGGTCTCACTCACTCGAACCGCCTCCCCCGCACCCGAACATCAACTCGGGACGACCGTACCGCCGGGCGCCGATTCGCGTGAGCCCCTGTGGACAACTCCGCGGCTGTGGAAAACACCCCAGCTCAGCGGGGAGGACGCGCCCCGGACACCGCTCCGCGGCTTCCGGAACTGCTTACTTCCGGAACTGCTCCGCGCAACCGCCGTCCTCGCGCAGGTACTTCTCCGCCCACATGCCCAGTTCCCGGAGCGCGGGCTCCAGCGCGGAACCGGCCTCCGTCAGCCGGTAGGAGACGCGCAGCGGCGGTCCCTCGTCGACCTCGCGCACCACGACGCCGAGGCCCGCCAGCTCGGTGAGCCGGTCGGAGAGCATGCGCTCGCTGATCCCGGGGATGGCCCTGCGCAGGTCCGCGAAGTGCACGGGGGCAGGCATGAGCACGGCCACGATCGGGCCCGTCCAGCGCTTTCCGATCACCTGGAAGACACGGGTGATGCCGTCGTCGACCCGCCTGCACGACGCAGCGTCGTGGTTTTCCTGGACCGCCATGCCTTCAGGGTACTTGCCGTCCCGCACGGGGATGAAAAAAAGTAAGCTCCTGTGTTATTCATAGTTACGAACGAAAAAGCGCAGCCGTGGGTGGACCCCGACCCGGCTCACCCACGACGACAGCGCCCTCTTCGCCACGACCTCTTTCGACCACTTCCGATCGAACGCTTCCGACGCACACCCCAATGGAGAACCCCATGGCCACCCTGCTGCACGTGGACTCGTCCGTCCTTCCCGGTTCCGCCTCGGCGTCCCGCTCCGTCACGGACGCCTTCCGCAAGGCCTGGGAGGAGCAGCACCCGGAGGGCACCGTGATCTACCGCGACCTCTCCGCGAACCCGGTCCCGCACATCACCGCCGACGCCCACAGCGCCGTCTTCGCCGACCCGTCGGAGCACACCCCGGAGCAGGCCGCGGCCTTCGCCGCGCGCCTGGAGTTCATCGAGGAACTGGAGCAGGCGGACGCCGTCCTGATCGGCGCGCCCATGTACAACTTCTCGATCCCGTCGACCCTGAAGGCCTGGCTGGACAACGTGATCGTCGTCGGCCGCACCGCGGGCGACACCCAGTCCGCCAAGGGCACCCCGGTCACCATCGTGGCCAGCCGCGGCGGCGCCTACGGTCCCGGCACGCCCCGCGAGGGCTACGAGTACGTACAGAACTACCTGGGGGCCGTCCTCAAGGACATGCTCGGCCTGGACGTCGAGTTCATCGTCCCGGAGCTCACGATGGCCCCCCACATGCCGGCGCTCGCCGACCTGGTCCCGCTCTTCGAGGCGTCCCGCGACAAGGCCCTTGAGGACGCGGCCGCCAAGGGACGGACCCTCGCCGAGCAGCTCGCCCCGAAGGCCGCCTGACGCCTGGCGGCACCCAGGACACGACCGCACATCACCACATGGACCCGCGCCCCGCCGCTACGGACGGGGCGCGCGTCACGCCCCCGCGAGCCTGTTGATCTCCTCGGTCTCCAGCACCCGGACCCCGGACTCGCCGCGCGCCACGGCGACCATCGCCAGGCCCACCTGCTCCGTAGTGGTGATCGAGCGGGGCGCGAGCTTCCGCAGGAGGGGCAGCAGACGCCCGGTCGCCGCGTAGACCGCACGGTAGAGCCGCGTCTTGGACGTGATCCCGTGCAGCGGCTGGATGAGCCCCGGCCGGAACATGTACGCGTCCACTCCGTCCAGCGCGAGCAGCGCGTTCTCCGTCTCCCCCTTGACCCGCGCCCACATCACCCGCCCGCGCGCGGAGCTGTCAGTCCCCTGCCCGGACACGTAACAGAAGGCCAGTCCCGGACTCGCCGCGGCCAGGGCGCGCGCCACGGAGAGCGTGAGGTCGTACGTGACCTCGCGGTACGCGGCCTCCTTCATACCCGCGGAGGAGACTCCAAGGCAGAAGAAACAGGCGTCGTACCCGGAGAGTTCGCCCTCAAGGCCGTCGGGATCAGCGAGATCGGTGAGGTCGGCCCGTACGACCTCCCGCAGTTTCGGATGCGTGACGCCGACCGCCGTGCGGCCGACCACCAGCACGCTCTCGACCGCCGCGTCCCGGAGACACTCCCGCAGAACTCCGCGCCCGACCATCCCGGTCGCCCCGAAGAGGATCACCTTCACAGAGCCCCACTCCCACCACGTAGTCCGGACAGGCACCCTAGGCCCTCCGGAGCGTGAGATACGTCACCGCCGAACCTCCGCGCGCGGACCGTGGATCGGCCGCCGCGCGCGTGGGTCGTGCGTCAACTGCGGTCGCCCTGTGGCCGGTCGCGCCGTTCCCCGCGCCCCTCAAGGACGCGGGGATCCCTTATTGCCCCTCTCCGTCCAGCGCCGACAGGCCCATCGGGCGAGCGCCCCCACAAGAAGGGAGACGACGATCGCCCCCCAGTCGATGACGTGCGGAAGCCCGGGAAAGAAGGCGAAGAAGGCGAGAGCCGCGACGAGCCCCGCCAAGAAGGCGGCAATCCCGACCGACCGTCGCCGCGACTTCTCGGACTGCTCGCGCTCTCGCCCGCGCTCTTGCTGTTGATCAATCAAGAACAGCTCACTTCGTAATGTGCCGACACCGACTCACTGGCCGCACCCGGTGACGTAAAGGTGCGCACACGCCTTTCCATAACGAGGCGCTGTCCGGGGGGAGTTGTCATGCGACTGATCGACCTTGCACTCGGGGCGCGTCTGCCCCGGGACGTCCGGCTGATCTCGCTGGTGCTTCATCGTCATGCCACCGACGTCGTACTCAAACGCCGCGCTCAAAGGTCCGCACCGGTGTCGACCCGACCGCCCCGGCCCACGCCGTCGCAGGACTCGTCAGTACGAGAGCGCAGGCGGCAGCGGCGGCGATGGTGAGTCTGGGTCGAAGAAGCGCGGCCATGAACAATCCCTTCCGGCGGAGAATCTCTTCCGACCGGAATGAACTGCGTCGCGTCGATCATGTTTCTGGATGATGGGACGGTTCACCGACTTGAGCGATCACGTGGTATTCCGCTGACAAGCTGAGTCGTTTCTCCGATCAGCAGCCCGTTGAACCGCCATCCGGTCCCTCCGGACGGACCCCGGCTTCCGGCCCTCTTCCCTCGTCTCTTCCAACGCCCCCGCATCCACCGCCCCGAAAACACACAGGGCCCCAGCCGTGAGATACCTCACCGCCAGGGCCGTACCGTGCCGTGCCGTGTCACCGGTCAAGGTGGAGCCCGACCGTGTGGACGACGGGAGAACGAGAGACGGGTCCCCGTCAGAACTTTCGTTCTGACGGGGACCCGTCTCTGCTGGTGCGCGAGGGGGGAGTTGAACCCCCACGCCCTTTCGGGCACTGGAACCTGAATCCAGCGCGTCTGCCTATTCCGCCACCCGCGCATTGGGTGTGTCGTCCGTGTCCCACCTGGTGGGTGAGCGCCTTCCGACATGCAGAAGATTAGCACGGTGGTCGGGGTGGATTCACATCCGTTTCCGAGGGGGGCGGGAGGCCCGAAGGACGCCTCCGGCCCGGCGGCCGGCCTCCGCGTCACCCCGTCGTCACCAGCAGGACCGACTCCCGTGGCGCCCCGGATCCCACCGGCCCCGGCCGCCACGTATCAAGCGGAACCGGTTCACGTATCAACCTCGTACCGGTCCCGGCCATCTCCCCGTCAGGGGGCCGGGGTCCACTGCCGCGTGCGGGACACTGTGGTGAGGCCGCCTCTACGATCCTCCCCATACGCAGTGCCTCGGGGGAGTTCGAAGAGGGACTTCGGCGGGAACAGCGGGAGGGGACTTCAGTGGGCGTCGACATCCGTCGACCGGGCCGACAGGGGGAACCAGCCGATTTCCCGGCGCGTGGATACGATCAGTAAGCAGTACCAGGGCGACGACACAGGAGGAGGTGCCCCATGGGAGTCCTGAAGAAGTTCGAGCAACGCCTCGAAGGTCTGGTCAACGGCACCTTCGCCAAGGTGTTCAAGTCCGAGGTCCAGCCGGTGGAGATCGCTGGAGCGCTCCAGCGCGAGTGCGACAACAACGCCACCATCTGGAACCGGGACCGCACCGTGGTCCCCAACGACTTCATCGTGGAGCTGAGCACGCCGGACTTCGAGCGTCTCAGCCCCTACTCGGGCCAGCTCGGCGACGAGCTGGCCGGCATGGTGCGCGACTACGCCAAGCAGCAGCGTTACACGTTCATGGGCACCATCAAGGTCCACCTGGAGAAGGCGGACGACCTCGACACGGGCCTGTACCGGGTCCGCAGCCGTACGCTCGCCTCCTCCGCCAACCAGCAGGGCGCTCCCGAGCGCGCCCCCGCGGGCCCGCCCCCGGCGGCCGCCCGCGGCCAGGCAGGCGGCCAGCCCGGTGGCTACGGCTATCCGCCCGCGGCCGCCCCGCCCATGCCCGCCGGACCGCCGCCCGGCGGACGTCCGGGCGCCGCACCCGCGGGCCAGCGGCCCGCCGCGGCCCCGCAGCCGGGTGGACGTACGCGGCACTGGATCGAGGTCAACGGCACCCGCCATCAGATCTCCCGCCCGACGCTCGTGCTGGGCCGCAGCACCGAAGCCGACGTGCGGATCGACGACCCCGGCGTCTCGCGCCGGCACTGTGAGATCCGGACCGGAACGCCCTCGACCGTCCAGGATCTTGGGTCCACCAACGGCATCGTGGTGGACGGACAGCACACCACCCGCGCTACGCTCCGCGACGGCTCGCGGATCGTCGTGGGCAGCACCACCATCATTTACCGGCAAGCCGAAGGGTGAAGCGGGGGCAATGTCAGAGCTGACCCTCACGGTCATGCGGCTGGGTTTCCTGGCCGTACTGTGGCTGTTCGTGATCGTGGCCGTGCAGGTCATCCGCAGCGACCTGTTCGGAACGCGTGTCACACAGCGCGGGTCGCGACGGGAAGCCCAGAGGCCACAGCAGGCCGCTGCGCGCCAGAGCGCACCGCCACCGCAGCGACAGCAGGCGGCGCCCAGTGGCGGCGGCCGTCAGCGCCGCGGCGCTCCCACCAAGCTGGTCGTCTCGGAGGGCATCCTCACGGGCACGACCGTTGCCCTTCAGGGACAGACCATCACGCTGGGCCGCGCACACGACAGCACCATCGTGCTGGACGACGACTACGCATCCAGCAGGCATGCCAGGATCTACCCGGACCGTGACGGCCAGTGGATCGTCGAGGATCTCGGGTCCACCAACGGCACGTATCTCGACCGGACCCGATTGACGACTCCCACGCCTGTTCCGCTGGGCGCGCCGATCCGCATCGGCAAGACCGTCATCGAGCTTCGGAAGTAGTGCCACGTCATGAATGAGCGCGAGCGGAGCGAGCGGGCAGCGGCGGTCCCCACGACGGACCCCGGCGCGCTCCCGACCGGAGGGTGGGCACCGTGCGGATGTACCCGGAGCCGACGGGCGAGGTGCGCATGAGTCTGTCACTGCGCTTCGCCGCCGGATCGCACAAAGGCATGATCCGAGAGGGCAACGAGGACTCCGGTTACGCCGGACCGCGGCTGCTCGCGATCGCGGACGGGATGGGCGGCCAGGCCGCCGGTGAGGTGGCCTCGTCCGAGGTGATCTCCACGATCGTCGCGCTCGACGACGACGTGCCCGGTTCCGACATCCTCACCTCGCTCGGCACGGCCGTGCAGCGCGCCAACGACCAGCTCAGGATGATGGTCGAGGAGGACCCCCAGCTCGAAGGCATGGGGACGACCCTCACCGCCCTCCTGTGGACCGGTCAGCGGCTCGGCCTCGTGCACGTCGGCGACTCCCGCGCGTACCTGCTGCGGGACGGCGTGCTCACGCAGATCACGCAGGACCACACGTGGGTGCAGCGTCTCGTCGACGAGGGCCGCATCACGGAGGAAGAGGCCACCACCCACCCGCAGAGGTCGCTCCTCATGCGCGCGCTGGGCAGCGGCGACCACGTCGAGCCCGATCTCTCCATCCGTGAGGTCCGCGCCGGCGACCGGTACCTGATCTGCTCCGACGGGCTCTCGGGCGTCGTCTCCCATCAGACGATGGAGGACACCCTCGCCAGCTACCAGGGCCCCCAGGAGACCGTTCAGCAGCTGATCGAGCTCGCGCTGCGCGGCGGCGGCCCGGACAACATCACCGTGATCGTGGCCGACGTCCTCGACATCGACGGCGGGGACACCCTCGCGGGGCAGCTCTCCGACACCCCGGTCGTCGTGGGCGCGGTCGCCGAGAACCAGCACCAGCTGCACGACAACGGCGCCATGCAGACGCCCGCGGGCCGCGCCTCCAACCTCGGCCGGCAGGTCCCCGGACAGGGCGGCGGTGGCGAGTTCGGCCCGCCCGGAAGCGGCGACACCACCGGTTACGTACCCACCGGAGGGTTCGGCGACTACTCCGACGAGGACTTCGTCAAGCCGCGCTCCGGCCGGAAGTGGCTGAAGAGATCCTTCTACATCGTGCTCGCGCTCGGCGTCATCGGCGGCGGGCTGTACGGCGGCTACCGCTGGACGCAGACGCAGTACTACGTGGGCGCCAACGACGAACACGTCGCGCTGTACCGCGGCATCAGCCAGGACCTCGCCTGGGTCTCGCTCTCGAAGGTGGAGAAGGACCACCCCGAGATCGAACTCAAGTACCTGCCGCCGTACCAGCAGAAGCAGGTCAAGGCGACGATCACCGAGGGCGGTCTGAACGACGCCCGGTCGAAGATCGACGAGCTGCAGACGCAGGCGTCCGCGTGCAAGAAGGACGCCGACCGCCGCAAGGCCGAGAGCGAGCAGAACGCGAAGACCGGCGAGGGCGAGGCCGGCGGGGTCACGGGAACCACTCGGACCTCCGTCGCGTCCAAGGCCACACCGACGCCGACGGCACCCCCCTCGGGGGAGCAGTCGGCGACGCCCGACCCGTCCAAGTCCACGACCGCACCCACTCCGACACCCGGCCCCAGCCTCTCCGACGAAGAGCAGAAGCTGGTCTCGCTGTGCGGTAAGCAGTAAGCAGCCGTGAGGGGCCCTGTCACACGATGAGCAGTACTTCCAACACGTCGACGCACCACACGTCCACGATCGGCTCGATCGGCACACCGAGCCGGCGCAACACCGAGCTCGCGCTGCTGGTGTTCGCCGTGCTCATCCCGGTGTTCGCCTACGCCAACGTCGGACTGGCCATCAATGACTCGGTGCCGCCGGGCCTGCTGAGCTACGGGCTCGGCCTCGGTCTGCTCGCCGCGGTCGGCCATGTCGTCGTACGAAAGTTCGCGCCGTACGCGGACCCGCTGCTGCTGCCGCTGGCGACGCTGCTGAACGGCATCGGTCTGGTCGCCATCTGGCGCCTGGACCAGTCCAAGCGGCTGCAGGCCGTCAGTACGTTCGTCGAGGCCGCCCCCCGCCAGCTGCTGTACTCCGCGCTGGGCGTGGGCCTGTTCGTGGTGGTGCTGGTCTTCCTCAAGGACCACCGCGTCCTGCAGCGCTACACCTACATCTCCATGGTCGGCGCGCTGATCCTGCTGCTCCTGCCGCTGGTCCCGGGCCTCGGCCTGAACGTCTTCGGCGCCAGGATCTGGATCTCGATCGCCGGATTCACCATCCAGCCCGGTGAGTTCGCGAAGATCGTCCTCGCGATCTTCTTCGCCGGATACCTCATGGTGAAGCGCGACGCGCTCGCCCTGGCCAGCCGCCGCTTCATGGGCATCTACCTGCCGCGCGGACGCGACCTGGGCCCGATCATCGTCGTCTGGATCATCTCCATCCTGATCCTGGTCTTCGAGACCGACCTCGGTACCTCGCTGCTCTTCTTCGGCATGTTCGTGATCATGCTGTACGTCGCCACCGAGCGGACCAGCTGGATCGTGTTCGGCATGCTGATGTCCGCGGCGGGCGCCGTCGGCGTGGCCTCCTTCGAGTCGCACGTCCAGCAGCGCGTCCAGGCCTGGCTCGACCCGATGCACGAGTACGAGCTGAGCCAGCAGGGCGTCATCGGCCACACCGAGCAGTCCATGCAGGCCCTGTGGGCCTTCGGCTCCGGCGGCACCCTCGGTACCGGTCTCGGCCAGGGCAACTCCGACCTCATCGGCTTCGCCGCCAACTCCGACTTCATCCTCGCCACCTTCGGCGAGGAGCTGGGCCTGGCCGGCGTCATGGCGATCCTGCTCATGTACGGCCTGATCGTGGAGCGCGGTGTACGCACCGCCCTCGCCGCCCGCGACCCCTTCGGCAAGCTGCTCGCCATCGGCCTCTCGGGCGCCTTCGCCCTCCAGGTCTTCGTGGTCGCCGGCGGCGTCATGGGCCTGATCCCGCTGACCGGTATGACGATGCCGTTCCTGGCGTACGGAGGTTCGTCCGTCATCGCCAACTGGGCCCTCATCGGCATCCTGATCCGCATCAGCGACACCGCCCGCCGGCCCGCGCCGGCCCCCGCACCCAACCCCGACGCCGAGATGACCCAGGTGGTCCGACCGTGAACAAGCCCCTGCGCCGGATCGCGATCTTCTGCGGGCTCCTCGTCCTCGCGCTGCTCATCCGCGACAACTGGATCCAGTACGTCCAGGCGGACTCGCTGAAGGACGACACGAAGAACCGCCGTGTCGCCATCGCGCGCTACGCCACACCGCGCGGCGACATCATCGTCGACGGCGAACCGATCACCGGGTCCGCCAAGACGAACGGCGACGACTTCAACGACTTCGAGTACAAGCGCACCTACAAGGACGGCGCGATGTGGGCCCCCGTCACGGGCTACGCCTCGCAGGCCTTCGGTGCCACGCAGCTGGAGAGCATCGAGGACGGCATCCTCACCGGCAACGACGACCGGCTCTTCTTCCGCCGCACGCTCGACATGATCACCGGCAAGAAGCAGGAGGGCGGCAATGTCGTCACCACGCTCAACGCCGCCGCGCAGAAAGCCGCGTACAAGGGGCTGCTGAAGCAGGGCAAGGGCGCCGTCGCCGCGATCGACCCGGAGACCGGCGCGATCCTGGCACTGGCCTCCACCCCCTCGTACGACCCCTCGACGTTCGCCGGGAACTCCACCAAGGTCGACGGCAACGCCTGGAACAAGCTCCAGAAGAAGAACAACAAGGACGACCCGATGCAGAACCGGGCGCTGCGCGAGATCTACCCCCCCGGGTCGACCTTCAAGGTCGTCACGGCCGCGGCGGCACTGGAGCACGGCATCGTCGACAGCGCGGATGAGAAAACCGACTCGCCTCTTCCGTACACCCTGCCGGACACCACCACCGAGCTGAAGAACGAGGGGAACATCCCCTGCAAGAACGCGACGCTGCGCGAGGCGCTGCGCGTGTCCTGCAACACCGTCTTCGGCAAGCTCGGCGTCGACGTCGGCAAGGAGGACATGTTGGAGACGGCGAAGAAGTTCGGCTTCAACGAGGAGCAGTTCGTACCGATCCGCTCCAGCGCCTCCAACTTCCCCGAGAAGATGGACCGGCCGCAGACCGCGCTCAGCTCGATCGGTCAGTTCGAGACCGCCACGACTCCGCTGCAGATGGCGATGGTCGCCTCGGCCGTCGCCAACGACGGCACGCTCATGAAGCCCTACATGGTCGACAAGCTCCAGGCGCCGAGCCTCGACGTCATCGAGCAGACCGACCCGGAGAAGATGAGCGAGCCGCTCTCCGAGAAGAACGCCCAGATCCTTCAGTCGATCATGGAGACGGTCGTCGAGAAGGGCACCGGCACCAACGCCCAGATCAACGAGAGCGGCGTCACGGTCGGCGGCAAGACCGGTACCGCCCAGCGCGGTGTCGACAACAGCGAGAACCCGTACGCCTGGTTCATCTCGTACGCGAAGCTCGACGACGGCAGCTCTCCGGTCGCCGTCGCCGTGGTGGTCGAGGACGAGAGCGCCAACCGTGACGACATCTCCGGCGGTGGTCTCGCCGCTCCGATCGCGAGGGACGTGATGAAGGCAGTCATCGACAGCAAGAAGTGACCCCGCTCACGTCCCCTTCACATCGGTGCACGTTGCGATACCGGTCCTGTATCGGGTGACGGTTGTGGCCAGGTCAGTCAAGGCGGTCCGGGTACGGTATGCCCGGACAGCACACCGCCGGACCACACGTGGTGTGGTCGGGACCGTCGGAAAAGGCTGGTAGGTAGCTATGGAAGAGCCGCGTCGCCTCGGCGGCCGGTACGAGCTGGGCCACGTGCTCGGCCGTGGTGGCATGGCGGAGGTACACCTCGCCCATGACACCCGGCTCGGCCGCACGGTAGCGGTGAAGACGCTGCGAGCGGACCTCGCGCGCGACCCGTCGTTCCAGGCCCGGTTCCGCCGGGAGGCCCAGTCGGCCGCCTCGCTCAACCATCCCGCGATCGTCGCCGTGTACGACACGGGTGAGGACTACATCGAGGGCATCTCCATCCCGTACATCGTGATGGAGTACGTCGACGGGTCCACGCTGCGCGAACTGCTGCACTCCGGGCGGAAGCTGCTGCCCGAGCGCACCCTGGAGATGACCATCGGCATCCTCCAGGCCCTTGAGTACTCGCACCGCGCCGGCATCGTGCACCGCGACATCAAGCCCGCGAACGTCATGCTGACGCGCAACGGCCAGGTCAAGGTCATGGACTTCGGCATCGCCCGCGCGATGGGCGACTCCGGTATGACGATGACGCAGACCGCGGCGGTCATAGGGACCGCGCAGTACCTCTCGCCGGAGCAGGCCAAGGGCGAGCCGGTCGACGCCCGCTCCGACCTGTACTCGGCGGGCTGTCTGCTGTACGAGCTCCTGACGGTGCGCCCGCCGTTCATCGGGGACTCCCCGGTGGCGGTCGCGTACCAGCACGTGCGCGAGGAACCGCAGGCACCGAGCGTCTTCGACCCCGAGATCACGCCCGAGATGGACGCCATCGTCCTGAAGGCGCTGACCAAGGACCCGGACTACCGGTACCAGTCCGCCGACGAGATGCGCATGGACATCGAGGCCTGCCTCGACGGCCAGCCGGTCGCGGCCACCGCCGCCATGGGCTCGGTCGGCTACGGCGGCTACCCGGACGACCAGCCGACCACCGCCCTGCGCTCCTCGGACGGCCAGCACACCACGATGCTGCCCCCGCAGAACCCGGACGACGGGGCCTTCGGCTACGACGACCGGGCCGGCCGGCGCCGCCAGCAGAAGAAGAGCAACACCTCGACGATCCTCCTGGTCGTCGCCGGTGTGCTCGTGCTGATCGGCGCGATCCTCATCGGCAAGTGGGCGTTCACCGGGGACGGGGGCGGCGGGAACAACACGTTCGACGCACCCAACTTCGTGAACCGGACCGAGGCCGACGCGAAACAGCAGGCGCTCAACCGTGAGCTCGAACTCACGATCAACCGGAAGCCGTGCGAGAACACGGTCAAGGGGAGCGTCTGCGACCAGAGCCCGGTCGCGAAGACCCAGGTCAAGAAGGGCGACACGATCACCCTGACGGTGTCGACGGGGGCGCCGAAGGTGGCGGTTCCCAACGTCATCGACGACTCGGTGGACGCCGCGACCAAGAAGCTTGAGGGCGAGAAGTACGAGTTCGAGGTCAAGACGGAGAGCAAGGAGTCCAGCGAGGACCCCGGCACCGTCCTCGACCAGGACCCGTCCTCGGGCGAAGAGGTCGAGAAGGGTTCCACAATCACGCTCACCGTCGCCAAGGAGAAGGAACAGTCCACCGTTCCCGACGTCGGCGGCCAGAGCTGTGACCAGGCCAAGGCCCAGATGGAGCAGAACGATCTGACGGGTACCTGCACCGAGGTGGAGACCGACGACGACAACCTGGTCGGCAAGGTCATCACGACCTCGCCGCAGGCCGGCTCGCCGGCCGACCCGGGGTCGACGGTCACCATCCAGATCGGCAAGAAGAAGCAGGAAGAGGAGCCGCAGAAGTTCGCCATGCCGAAGGTGACCCAGATGACCCTCGGGCAGGCCAAGCAGGTCCTCGCGCAGAGTCAGCTCCAGGTCGGCAACATCCAGGGATCGCAGGACGACAACGCGATCGTCCTGGCCAGCGACCCGGGGCAGGGCAACGAGGTGAAGGCCGGCGACAAGGTCAACCTCGTCACGGTCGACGCCGGCGGGAACAACGGCGGCAACGGCGGCGGCTTCCTGGGAGGCGGCTCGGGCTGACGCCCGGCAAGGCGACCGCCTGACGTACGACGAAGCCCCGACCCCTGTGAGTGAGGGGGTCGGGGCTTCGTCGTACGGAAGGTACGGGCTCGTACGGGAGGTAGGGCTCGGGCGGGACGTACGAGGTGCGTACGGGAGCCGTCAGCGCAGCTCCGCCGGGGGCGTCCGTTCGTCGTCGATCTTCTCCACGCGGTCCAGCTCGCCCCAGACCACGTACCGGTAGCGGGACGTGTAGACCGGCGTGCAGGTCGTCAGCGTGATGTAGCGGCCCGCCTTCGCCTTCCCCGACTCCTTGGGGACGGGCCCGAGGACGTTGACGTTGTACTTCGACGTCTCCGGAAGGGTCGCGTAGACCTTGTAGACGTACCAGTCGTCCTTCGTCTCGAAGACGATCGCGTCGCCCTTCTTGAGCTTGTCGATGTTGTGGAACTTCGCGCCGTGGCCGTCGCGGTGGGCGGCCAGCGAGAAGTTGCCCTTCTTGTCCTGCGGGAGCGCGGACTTGACGGGGTTCGTGTAATAGCCGGCGATGCCGTTGTTGAGCAGCTTCGTGGAGGTGCCCTTCTTGACCAGCACCTCGCCGTTCTTCATCGCCGGGACGTGCAGGAAGCCGATGCCGTCCTTGGTGTCGAGGCCGACCGGACCGCGGTCCTCGGCCCAGTGGTCGCGCACCTTGTCGCCCTGCTTGTCGGCCTCGCGGTCCGCGATCACGTTCGTCCACCACAAGGAGTAGGCGACGAACAGGCCGAGGACCAGGCCTGCCGTGATGAGGAGTTCGCCCAGGACGCTGACGGCCGTCGCGATCGGGCCGCCGCCACGCCGCCGCGGCGCGGGCGGGGACGCGGGCGCGTCCGTGTGCTCTTCGTGGTCGGTCGTCGCTGCCACTGCGTGTTCCCCGTCTGGTGTCTCAGAAAGCTGTTCAGGAATGGTGCCCGGCCCGGTGCTCAGTCGACGAGCGCGTCCGGTTTGCCCTTGTCGCGCGAGCGTTCCTCGACCATCGTGCCCCAGACGATCATCCGGTACTTACTGGTGAATTCCGGCGTGCAGGTGGTGAGAGTGATGTAGCGGCCCGCCGACTTGAAGGTCGACCCCTTGGGGATCGCGTCCAGGACGGCCGTGTTGCTCGGCGACGTCACCGGCAGGATCGACGCCATCTTGTAGACGAAGTACTTGTTCTGCGTCTCCACGACGATCGCGTCGCCCGGCTTGAGGCGGTTGATGTAGCGGAACGGTTCGCCGTGGGTGTTGCGGTGGCCCGCGAGCCCGAAGTTGCCCTTCTTGGCGTCCGGCATCGCGGTCTTGACGCCTTCCTCGGCGTAGTGGCCCACCATGCCGCGGTCCAGGACCCGCTTCTTGTCGATGCCCTCGGCGATCGGTACGACGACGTCGAGCTTCGGGATGTGCAGCAGGGCGAAGCCCTGCCCCGGCTCGAACGAGCCCGGAGCGCCCTTGCCGCTCGCCCAGTCGTCCTGGAGGCTGCTCGCCTCGCTGTCGGCCTGCGCGTGGGCCCGTATGTTCGTCCAGTACAGCTGGTAGGTCACGAACAGCAGCATCAGTACACCGGCGGTGATGAACACCTCGCCGATCGCGCGGCTCGCCACCACGGCCGCCCCGGGCTTGCGCGCCTTCGCCGCGCGCCGGGCCGCCGCACGCGAGACGGGCGCGTCGACCGCGTCGGCCCCCAACTGCTCCTCGTGCGCCCCGCCGCCGTCGGTCCCACCGTGCCGCCCATGGCGCCTGGAGGCCTTGCGCCGGGCCGCACGGCCTCCCGGGGCACCCGAGGGCCCCGGAGCCGCCACAGGGCCCGCAGGGGCCGTTGAGGGCGCCTGGCGGCTCGCTATGGACTCGATGTCGGCGACGCGCAGCGCGACCGTCTCCTCGGCGGACGGCGAGGCCTCGTACGTCGGTGTGTACGGCCGAGCGTCCGGGAGCGGCTGCGAGACGGGCGCGGCGGGGGTGACCGGGGCGGCGGGCGCGTACGCCTCGCCGTACTGCGGCCGCGCCTCCTGGTATCCGGGGTACGCCGTCTGCGCCTGCCCGTACGGCTGCTGAGGCTGCGGCTGCGCGTACGGCTGCTGGGTGGGTGCGTGTGCCTGGGGTGCCGCATACGCCTGCTGCGGTGCGGTCGGTGCGGCCGGTGTCGGCGCCGAGTAGCCGTGCGCGGGCTCCGCCTGCCCACGGCCTGCCGGGTCCGCGTACGTCGAGGCGTTCTGCGCGTTCTGCCCGACGCTCCAGTCCGGTGCGTACGTCTGCGGGTCGTACCACCCCTGCTCCGGCGCCGCGGGCTGCCGTAGGCCCGGCAGGGGGTCGCTGAGGGGGTCCGCCAGCCCGTCCACGGCCGCCCGCATCGCACCGCCGGCACCCGGCGCCTCGAACGCCGCAGCGCCCCCGTACCCGGCGTCCTCGCCGTACGGGGCGGCACTGTCGCGCTCGGGGCGCAGCGCGGTCACGCCGTGACCCTGCCCACCACCGGGGCGAGCCCCACCGACCTGGCCACGGCTCCCCGGTCGCCGCACTCGGCCAGCCAGTTGGCCAGCATGCGGTGACCGTGTTCGGTCAGCACGGACTCGGGGTGGAACTGCACTCCCTCGACCGGGAGTTCGCGATGTCTGAGACCCATGATGATCCCGTCGTGGGTACGGGCCGTGACCTCCAGGTCGGCCGGCACCGTCCCCGGCTCGGCGGCCAGCGAGTGGTAGCGCGTGGCGGTGAAGGGCGACGGCAGTCCGGCGAACACGCCCCGGCCCTCGTGCTCGACGAGCGAGGTCTTGCCGTGCAGCAGCTCGGGCGCGCGGTCCACCACCCCGCCGTACGCCACCTGCATCGACTGCATCCCGAGGCAGACCCCGAAGACGGGGACCCCGGTCGCGGCGCAGTGCCGCACCATGTCGACGCAGACCCCGGCCTCCTCGGGAGTGCCCGGTCCGGGCGACAGCAGCACGCCGTCGAACCCGTCCTGCGCGTGCGCCATCGCCACCTCGTCGTTGCGCAGCACCTCGCACTCGGCGCCGAGCTGGTAGAGGTACTGGACCAGGTTGTAGACGAAGCTGTCGTAGTTGTCGACGACGAGGATCCGCGCGGTCACTGGTTGTCCACCGTCACATCGTTGAAGGGGAGCAGCGGTTCGGCCCACGGGAAGACGTACTGGAAGAGCACGTAGACCACCGCGAGGGCCAGCACGATCGAGAGCAGTGCCTTGATCCACGTGTTCCCCGGCAGAAGCCGCCAGATAAAGCCGTACATGCCGTCCCTTCCGTCGCACCACGGCACCAGACTCACGCCGTACCCACTCAGACTAACGGCGCAGAGCCTCCGGTTTCCCAGCCTCCACGGGCTGGGTTTCGTCAAGGTGTGCCCAGACGATCAGTCGGTGACTGTGACCCCATTCGGGGTCGCACGTGGTCAGCGTCAGATAACGGCCCTCTCGCGTGTACCCGGACTTCCTCGGGACGGGGTCGATGACTGCTGTGTCACTCGGCAGCGTCCGGTAGGGCTTGGTGTCGATGCGGTACGTGAACCAGGACGTGCCGTCGGTCAGCACCACCGGGTCCCCCGGACGCAGCCGGGGGAAGTCCTTGAACGGGTCCCCGTACGTCCGGCGGTGGCCGGCGACGGCGAAGTTGCCCCGCTGACCGAGCTGCGCGGTGCCGGCGTAGTGGCCCAGTCCCTTCTTGAGGGTCTTGGTCCTCGTGCCTTCGAGCACGGGCTTGTTCCACGTGAAACCAAGCCTGGGGATGTACATGACGGCGAAGGGCCGACCGTCCTTGTACGCGGCGGGCTTCTCCGGAGCCTTGCCCGGGCTCTCCGTGGAGGACGATCTGCCCGGCTCGGCCGTCGCGGAGTTCCTCGCCCACTGTTTCTGCAGCTGCTCGATCTGGTCGTCCATCGCGGTGTCGGCCTTCACACCCGTCCAGAACAGCACGTAGACCACGAAGAGCACGATCACGGTGCCGACCGTGATGCACAGCTCGCTGAACGTCCTGACGACGACTCGCACCGACACAAGGTCCCCCAGCGGCAGCTGTTCCCGTACTCCACAGCCTTCTACCCCAACGGCCCGCGCTCCACAGGCTCTTGGGAACTCGTGGGAATTCGGCTCCGGGTCCGCTACTCCACGGGCTTCGCGTAGTGGAGATCGACCGTGCCCGAGTAGCCGGGCAGGGTGCGCGTCCCGTCCTCCTCGACCTTCCAGCCGAGCCCGTAGACATTGACGTACACCATGTAGTTCTGGATCGCCGGGGACGCGGAGAGGGACTTCTGGAGCTTCTCCGGGTCACCGACCGCCTGGATCTTGTACGGGGGCGAGTAGACGCGGCCCTGGAGGATCAGGGTGTTGCCGACGCAGCGGACGGCGCTCGTGGAGATCAGCCGCTGGTCCATGACCTTGATGCCCTTGGCCCCGCCCTGCCACAGGGCGTTGACCACGGCCTGCAGGTCCTGCTGGTGGATGACCAGGTAGTCGGGCTGGGGCTCGGGATAGCCGGGGAGTTTGGCCGTCGCGTTCGGGGGCGCGTCGTTGAGCGTGACGGTGAGGGCCTCGCCCTTGAGTTTCTGGGTGCCCGCGTGCTTCTCCAGGGCGGCGAGTTTGGCCGCCTCCGCCGCGGTGCTGCCGTTGTCCCGCTCGGCGAGGGTCTCGACGTCGTCGCGCAGCGAACCGTTGCTCTCGTCGAGCTGTCCGTTCTTGTGGCTGCGCTCCTGGATGAGGTCGGAGAGCTTCAGCAGCGAGGCGTCCGTACGGATGTTGGTGCCGTTCGCCGTGTCGAAGCTGGTGAAGAAGATCAGCCCGGCCAGCGCGAAGACGGCCATCGTCAGCAACCGCACCGGCCGAAATCGCCGGATACGGTCGGGGCTGGAACCCGACTGGGGAGAGTCGGCAGAATTGCTCAACGTACCCTTATCTCCTTCGGCGCCGCGGAAGCACTACGCTAACGGACGCCCGGGGGAGCACTAAGAGTCCCCTTGTACGCTGCCCCGGCAGCCCACGTTCCCTGCGCGGCCACGCAGCGCATCGACAGGAGAGACCCTCGTGCCGAAGTCACGTATCCGCAAGAAGGCCGACTACACGCCGCCTCCGGCGAAGCAGGCGACCAACATCAAGCTGAACAGCCGTGCCTGGGTCGCCCCGGTCATGCTGGCCATGTTCCTCATCGGCCTCGCCTGGATCGTCGTGTTCTACGTGACGGACGGCTCGCTGCCGATCGACTCTCTGGGCAACTGGAACATCGTGGTCGGCTTCGGCTTCATCGCGGCGGGATTCGGCGTCTCCACGCAGTGGAAGTAAGTCCCGCCACGGGTACCCAGGGCTTGTACGGAGTCTGTACAAGCCCTGGTCCGCAAGCCTTGGCCCACGTTGTCCACTGAGTTATCCACAGCGATTTCCACAGTGGGGAAAAGGTCAGAAGATCTGTGGATAACCCTCTCGGGATGGCCGTCGTGTTGACGCCGGTGTGACTGACCTACCGGGATCCGGAAGCATGTTCGCCCCCTGTCCTGCCTGGGGAAACCCAGGTCAGCGACAGGGGGCACACTTGTTCCCCCACAGCATGCACAAGATCCGCCACGGTCTGTGGACAACGTGCACGCTCAGGTGAGCTGACCAGTCCTGATGAGTGTCATGACCACAACCGCGAGCAGCACCAGCGCGCACGCGCCGTACTGGATGAGCGCTCGTCGTTCCCGGGGCGCGTGCACCATCGCGTAGCCGATGAGGACACCGCCGACGAGGCCGCCGATGTGGGCCTCCCAGGCGATGTTGCTCCACCCGAAGGTGAAGATCAGGTTGATCACCAGCAGGGCGATCACCGGGCGCATGTCGTAGTTGAGCCGCCGCATCAGGATGGCGGTCGCGCCGAAGAGACCGAAGATCGCTCCGGAGGCCCCGAGCGAGGGCTGGTTCGGCTCGGCGATCAGATACGTGAGCGCGCTGCCGGCGAGGCCGGAGACCCCGTACAGGGCGAGATAGCGGGCGCGGCCGAGGGCCGCCTCCAGGGGGCCGCCGATCCACCACAGGCTGAGCATGTTGAAGGCGATGTGGATATAGCTCCCGTGCAGGAACATCGCCGTGACCATCCGGTACCACTGGCCCTCGGCGACACCCTCGACGCCTCCGAGGACCGGCACGAACGCCCGGCCGATCAGGTCGAAGCTGTCGGTGAAGCGGTCGCCCACGGAGAGCTGGACGAGATAGACGGCGAGATTGAGCCCGACGAGGATCTTGGTGACGAGCCGGGGGTCCGAGGTGACCGCGCCGCCCGCGAGGGTGCGGGGCTGCGATGCTCCGGGCGCGTGCCCGGTGCCGGAACCCTCCCGTACGCACTCGGGGCAGTGGAAGCCGACCGAAGCGTTGATCATGCACTCGGGGCAGATCGGGCGCTCGCACCGGGTGCAGCGGATGCCGGTCTCCCGGTCCGGATGCCGGTAGCAGGTGGGCAGGCTCGGGGCGCCCTGCGGTCCCTGCGGGCTGCCTGGCACCTGATCCATCGGGTTCCCCTCATCCTTCTGTACGTACTGGGTACGCAACGCGCCGCCCCGCTCATCCTTACGGACGGGCGGGGCGTTTGGTTCCCTGCGGGAGCCCTCCGGCAGCGGGCCGGGCGGGGGCTCACCGGCACGGAGGCCTGCGACGGTCGGGTCAGCGGGTCTCCACGACGACCGACTCGATGACGACGTCCTCGACGGGGCGGTCGGTACGCGGGTTCGTCGGCAGCGCGATGATGGCGTCGACGATCTTCTGGCTGGCTGCGTCGGTGACCTCACCGAAGATCGTGTGCTTGCGGGTCAGCCAGGCCGTCGGCGAGACGGTGATGAAGAACTGCGAGCCGTTGGTGCCCGGGCCGGCGTTCGCCATGGCCAGCAGGTACGGCTTGTCGAAGGCGAGGTCCGGGTGGAACTCGTCCTCGAACTCGTAGCCGGGGCCGCCGGTGCCGTTGCCCAGCGGGTCGCCGCCCTGGATCATGAAGCCGCTGATCACGCGGTGGAAGACCGTGCCGTCGTAGAGCTTGTCCGTCGACTTCGCACCCGTGGCCGGGTTGGTCCACTCACGCTCGCCCTTGGCGAGTTCCACGAAGTTCCGGACCGTTTTGGGCGCGTGGTTCGGCAGGAGCCGCACTTCGATGTCGCCGTGGTTGGTCTTCAGGGTGGCGTAAAGCTGCTCGGCCACGATCTGCCTTCCGTTGTCCTTTGTGACTCCCCGATCCTTGCACGGACCGCGCCGCCAGTCTTCCGTCACCGCCGTACACACCGGTTCAGCCGCTTCGCACCAAACAGGCGCGCGGACCGGGGATCCGTGGCATTGTCGTCGCAGACTCCTGTTGCACCATATTGATCGGTTATTGCACCAAGTACACCCGGAGTCACCTTTCATGACCCGGATGCCTGTCCTCACATGCCCCGAAGCGCTCCGACAGGCATGATCCGGATAAGGGTGGAAAGGCGAACTGTGACTTTCCGGGGGACGGCCCCCGAGCCCCCATGTACGCCACCGAGGAGGAGGATCCCGTGACCCGCAAGGACAGCGTGCGCGCGGCAGCCGAGTCGGCGAAGGACAGCGTGCGGCACGCCGCGGAAGTGGTGGCGCCCTACGCCGACACGACGAAGGACCGAGCCACCCACTACGCGCATGAAGCCCGTGTGAAGCTCGCGCCCAAGGTGTCGTCCACCGCCGTCACAGCCGCCGAACAGGCACGCACCCAGTACGCCGCCCATCTCGCACCACGTATCGAGCAGGCGCGTACACATGTGCCGCCGAAGGTCGATCACGCCGCGCACGAGGCAGCTGTTCGTACGCGCAAGGCCGCCCGGCAGGCGGCGGACTACTCCCGTCCGCGGATCGAGCAGGCGAGGGCCGCGGCAGGCCCCGTCCGCGAGGAGGCGGCGTCCCGGAGCACGGCGGCGCTGGCAGCTCTGCGCGGTCAGGTCTCGGCCAAGGAGGTCGAGAAGCTGGTCCGCAAGCACGAGCGGCGGGCCAGGAACGGTCGTCTCGCCAAGAGGCTGGCCGTTCTGGGTCTCCTGGCCGGTGGCGCCTACGCCGCCTGGAAGTGGTGGGACAAGCAGGCCAACCCGGACTGGCTGGTCGAACCGCCCGCCGCCACCGAGGTCCCGGAGACCGGCCGCCTGACCTCGGTCGACGGCAGCGGCCAGGAAGACCTCGACCCGGAGGTCCAGGCCAAGCAGGCCGAGGCTGAGGCAGCGGATCGCACCGAACGCGGCTGACGCGGGTCCGGCGCGCACGCCACAGCTGTAGGGCAGGAGACTCCAAGTCTCCTGCCCTACAGCCATGTTTCACGTGAAACAGGCGTCGTTCACGGCCTCGATCCGCGATGACGTTTGCAACCGACCGACTGTGCAACATTCACACAGATCCGACTAACGGAGCGCAGCGTTCTGGTTACGCACCTTCGTTCACAGCAGCTCACGCATGCCTTCACGACTCCTGCATGCCACCCCCACGTCACCGGGACCCCCCGAACGGCGAGCACACACCCCTCCCCGTGGGCACTTCTTTGCGCAAACAATTGCAAAGATCGCAACGAAAATCCTGTGACGCACATCACCGCATATGACCCAACGGAGTTTCAGCGCCTCGGGAAAGGTGCATCTTGAAGATTGATGAGGCCACGTCATGTCACGACGGACGGCCAATTCCCCTCCACCTCAGACCTGTTGAAGAGGCCGATGCGGAGCGGGATCACCGCGAAACCGCGTGAGACCAAAATTTTTCACAGGGGATGCGCCGAGCACCACAGGCAGCACCACGTACGGAGCGACGGCCGGTCCCCCGCGATCGACGAGTGGGTCGGCACGGCACCGGCTTCCGCCCCCACCATACGAGAAAACCCCCTCCGACCTGCGTAAAGCCGGTCCGAGGGGGTTCTTCTCGTGGAGCCTAGGGGAGTCGAACCCCTGACATCTGCCATGCAAAGACAGCGCTCTACCAACTGAGCTAAGGCCCCGAAAGGGAGGCAAGCACCGGAAAGATCTCCCTCCGCGCTGCCACCGCAGACCAGACTACCGGGTCACCCGGGGTATCCCGCAAAAAGATTGGGGGTCCCCGTGCGCGACCACTCTCCGTAAGATGCTCGACGTGGTTCGCTACAGCGAACCACGGTACTTGGGGAAGCGATGGGGAGACGCGCATGGACGCCGCACAGCAGGAAGCAACCGCGAGAGCCCGGGAGCTGCAGCGGAACTGGTACGGGGAGCCGCTGGGGGCGCTCTTCCGTAGGCTCATAGATGACCTGGGTCTCAACCAGGCCCGGCTGGCGGGGGTGCTCGGTCTGTCCGCGCCCATGCTGTCTCAGCTGATGAGCGGCCAGCGCGCCAAGATCGGCAATCCCGCGGTGGTCCAGCGCGTACAGCTGCTGCAGGATCTCGCAGGTCAGGTCGCGGACGGCAGTGCCAGCGCCGCCGAGGCCACCGAACGAATGGACGAGATCAAGAAGTCCCAGGGGGGCTCGGTGCTCAGCAACACCACGCAGTCGACGACCACTTCGGGCGGTGCGCCCACGGTGAAGCGCGTGGTGCGCGAGATCCAGTCACTGCTCCGCTCGGTGTCCGCGGCCGGGGACATCATCGACGCGGCCGACACCCTCGCCCCGACCCACCCGGAACTGGCAGAGTTCCTCCGGGTGTACGGAGCCGGCCGCACTTCCGACGCGGTCGCCCACTACCAGTCCCACCAGAACTGAGTACGCCGCCCGGCAGCCGAACACCCCGCCACCGGAGCCCTGTCGGGGCCGCCGACGGTGGAAGCCAGGCAGCCGGGCACCTCGGAAAGAGGCCGCCGCAGTACCGACCGCCGAAGGGGGAGCGACGCACGACCATGGGTGAGGTCTTCGCCGGCCGGTACGAACTGGTCGACCCGATCGGACGCGGGGGAGTCGGTGCCGTCTGGCGCGCCTGGGACCACCGGCGGCGCCGGTACGTGGCCGCCAAGGTGCTCCAGCAGAGCGACGCCCACTCGCTGCTGCGGTTCGTGCGCGAGCAGGCGGTCCGGATCGACCACCCCCATGTGCTCGCTCCCGCCAGCTGGGCGGCCGACGACGACAAGGTCCTGTTCACCATGGATCTCGTCGGCGGTGGATCCCTGGTCCACCTGATCGGGGACTACGGCCCGCTGCCACCGCCCTTCGTCTGCACCCTGCTCGACCAGCTGCTGGCGGGACTCGCCGCGGTGCACGCGGAGGGGATCGTGCACCGTGACATCAAACCCGCCAACATCCTGCTGGAGTCGACCGGGACGGGCCGTCCGCGGCTGCGGCTGTCCGACTTCGGCATCTCGATGCGCCTCGGTGAGCCGCGGCTCACCGAGACCAACTACGTGGTGGGAACGCCCGGTTACTTCGCGCCCGAGCAACTGCTCGGCGCCGACCCGGACTTCCCCGCCGACCTCTTCGCCGTGGGCCTGGTGGCTCTCTTCCTTCTGGAGGGCGCCAAACCCGACGCCAAGGCGCTGGTCGAGCACTTCGCGACGCATGGCACGCCAGGCGCCCCGAAGGGGATACCCGAGCCCCTGTGGCAGGTCGTGGCGTCTCTGCTCGAACCGGACCCGCACGCCCGGTTCCGCACGGCCAACGGGGCACGCAAGGCGCTCGTCTCGGCCAGGGAGCTCCTCCCGGAGCCCGGCCCCGACGACGAGCTGATCGAGATATTCGACCAACTCGGCCCGCTTCCCGCGGGTTTCGGCCCCGAGGGCCCCCTCACGAGCACGGCTGCCACGGCTGCCACGGCTACCCAGACGCCCCGGACGACAGGCTCCGAACGGACACAGGGGCCAGGAGCCGGGCCGGAACCAGGACAGGACCGACGGCCAGACAGGGCTGCAGGCACGCCGCCGTCGGTCACGGCGTCGGGCGCGGCCTCTCAGAAGGCCGACACGGGAGCCGCTTCTCCAGCGGACGGTCCCCCGGCGACTGACCCCTTCCCCACCTCCACCCCGTCCGCTTCCCCTTCTGCTTCCCCGTCCGCTTCCGCTTCCGGGCGGTGGACCGGTGGCATACCGCCCCAGCCGACCATCGCTCCCGTCCCCTCGCAGCCCCCCACCTCGTCGGACACCGGCAGCTTCCACCTGCCGCCCCCGCTGCGGGATAAGCAGCCCCCTGCTCCCCCCGCCCCGCACGAACTCCCGGATTCCGCCTACGCCCCGTCGCAGGCGTACGAACCCACCCACGTGCCCTCCTCCCAGGCCCCGTACCCCATGGCTCCCGCCCCCGCGCCGGCCCCTGCGCCTTCGTCCCCACCACGACCGCAGTCACCCCACCCGTCACTGCCGCTGCCACTGCCGTCGCCCCAGTCCATGCCCCTGCCGCTGCCGCTGCCGCTGCCGCAGTCACAGCCGCGTGAGACAGCCTCCACTGCTTCGTACACGGCTCAAGGCGTTCGGGTTCCGCCTCAGTCGCAGCCGGTTGCGCGGCACCGCGCCAGCCGGTCGCGGCGGCCCGGACCGCCCATGGCGGTGACGGTTCCGGTGCTCCTGCTCGCACTGATCTGCTTCGCGGTCGGCTTCTGGGCCCTGGCACGGATGTGAAGTCGTGCCCGAGCCCCTGGACCGCCGGCTGACGGGACCGCCGAACTAGCGGACCCGGGACCGCCCGTACGTCCGTGCGGCTCCGCCGCCGGCAACGGGCACGGCACCCTCGGCCGCCTCCGCCCCCGCCCGCCGCCGCGCGACCACCGTCCACATCGCGAGCCCCAGCACCAGGACGCATCCCGTGCCGATGCCGCCCACGGCCACCGCCTTCATCGCGGTGTTCTCGCCCGAGGAACCGCCGTCACCGCCGTTCCCACCGTCTCCACCGGTCGCCGCGCTGCCGCTCGCCGCGGCATCCTTGTCCTTCGCGGTGACCTCGAAGACGTCGCGCGGCACGGCGGCACCGCTGTAGGCCGGCGCCTCCCCGGCCGTACCCCTCACCCGCACGCGCAGCGTCAGCTCGATCGGCCCGTCGCCGAACTTGTCGGACACCTCCGCCGCGAGATGCACGACGAGGTAGTACCAGCCGGCGAACCGCATACCGCCGACGTGGTCGTCGACGGCGAACCGGTTCTCGTAGGCGACCGGAGGCAGCGGTCGCAACGCGGTCCGCTTCCGCGAGCCGTCGTATCCGGTGTCGGCGTCGTCCACCAGGGCGCGTACGGGGTTGTGGAGCGACATGACGAACGCGTTCCCCAGATAGCCGTCGCCGCTCGCCCGGCCCAGTTCGGCGGTGGCGTCCAGCTGCTGTCCCCAGTCGACGGGAACGCGGTAGAAGAGCGTCTGCCCCGCCCGGATCCCGTCCTTCCAGACGCCCTGCTCCAGCGAGCGCGCCCCGCTGAAGCCCGTACCTCCCTCACGCGCCAGGGCGGGACCCTCGAACGCCTGGGGGGAGGCGGAGTCCCACACCTGCGGGGCAGCCGTCGAAGCGGCTTTCTCCAGGGCGGGCTCGGAGACGTACCGGAGTTCCAGCTCCCAGTCGTCCAACGAGGAGCCGGGCCCGCTCGTCCGCTCGACGAGCACCGAGTACGTACCGGCGCCCTTGCAGGTGTACGCGCCGGGGCCGGTCCTTCGCGACGCCCAGGCGGTGAGAGGGCGCGGGCTCTCGGTCGGTCCGAAGCGGGCGATGCCGGCATCCCCGGAGAAGCACCTGTGTCCGTCGGGGTCCTGGAGGGACACCTTGAGGCCGTCCGAGTACGTGACCTTCGTACCCGGCTTGGGTACGGCGGTGGCCGACACGTACGCACTGGAGGCGCTGGTGGCCTCGTCGAGCCGCAGCCCGTAATAGAGCTTTCCGTTGTCGCGGATGGTGCTCCGGTAGTACGTGCCGGGTGTCAGCCGCTCGGCTTCGGTGGCCTGCTCCGCGCCCTCGATCCGCTCGGCGTCGGCGGCGAAGCGGTACGAAGGGGGTGCGTCGGCCGCTGTCGCCGTCGTCGCCCGCCCCGCCGGTACCGCGACCGAGAGCAGCGCCGCCGCCCCGGCCAGGACCGTACGGCCGCGCCACCATCCCGTGCGCCGCCCCATCACGCGTCCCCCTCGCCGTAACCCGGACCCTCACTCGACGGGCTCCCACGGGTCGGCGCCGTCGCTGTTCCGACACTGTCCCGAACGCCCGCGAAGCCTCGCCCATCCTGCCCCTACGGGGCTCTGCGCGCCCGGACAACACAAAACCCCGGCCGCAGCAAGGCGGCCGGGGTTTGCAGTGGGACTGTCGTCGACACTCACGAACCCGTGGGCACGGAGTCGGTCGCCTCCGTCCACAGGTCCTGCTCGGCGCGATCCGCCTGGATCTGGCGGTACACGAGGAGCCCGCCGATGGCGGCCAGTGCGACCAGGAGAAGCTTCTTCACCGCGAGACCTCGTCTTTCTTAGGCGTTGGGGACTTCTGGCGCCCGACTATACACACCGGCCGATACCGATCGGTGACCTGCGTCGGGGCCTCAACTGCCCGCCGGGGCAGCGCAGTACGACCGGGGCCGCGCACTCCGATCGGAGGGTGATCACATCCTCACCGAGGGTGGTTTCACCCCGCTTTCCTCATGCTTCCGCTCATTTAATGAGCATTGCGCCCATCCGAGTGGTGTTCATCAGAAGATCGCCGCGCCACGGGCGTCGGTCCGTCACTTCGCAACCGACATACACATCATGAGGAAAGTATGCAAATCCACCCACCCGAAAGGAGAGGGACCATGACTCGCAACAAGGTCATGAACCTGTGGACCGCGGTCGTCACCGCCTTCCTCGCACTGTGCACGTCACTCGGACTGATCACGACGACCGCCGTCGCCGCCGTACCCACGACGGAGGCAGCGCGCAACCTCGACGCCCCGCGGGAAGCGACGGAGCAGGAGGAGCCCATCTGGACCCGCCCACGGGCGAGTGCCCTGCCACCCACGATGAAACAGCGCATTCACGCGGAGGCGCACGGCTCCTCCCCGTCCTGCCGGCACCGCCCGCCGACGGACGCGATGGACGCGGACGCCTCCGTCACACGGGACAGCGCCGAGGCACCGGCGATCGTCGCCGCCGCCATGAGCGCCGCAGTACCTACTGCCGTCGATACGACGGACTCCGCAGCGAGGGAACGTGCCGCGAGGGAACCTGTCACCAGGGATGCCGCCGCGACACCCGCCCATCCCTGCGGCACGACCCACATGACGACGGGTACCGCCGACGCACCCGAGGTTCAGGCCGCACGGACAGCAACACCCGCAACTCCGGCCGGCCAGACGGGCCAGACGGGCCAGACACGCACGGCAGCACCGGCAGCCCCGGCAGCACCCGCCGTGGATACCGCGTCCCTCGGTGCCGTCATGCTCCCCTCGCAGTCCTCGGCACCGGTCCAGCTCCCGGCGCTGGCTCCCGCCCCGGTTCTGGCTACCGCCGGCTCGGCGACGCGGGGATGACCTCGCACCCCCGGCATCGCCCCGGGCGCAGGGCATCCCTCCCAACTCCGCGGTTCCCCACACGAGGGCTCCACGCAGGGTCGACCGTCCCGCTGCAGGTTCGACAGGTGTCGCGGACCCGGCAGATCGGCCTCCGCTTCGACGGCGTCCGACACTTCGACGGCTTCGACGGCTTCGACGGCGCACGACACCGCGGTGATCCGGACTCCACCGACCGATTCGAAGGTGCCCCACGAGGGCCGCAGGACCGACATACGGTCGGGCGGATCGCGCGGCCGAGCCGGAGTACCGCCTCGGCGTTCTTGACCACCGGATGCGGGACGTCCCACGCGTCCGATCCATGCAGGCGTTGACCGTCGGACAGGAGATACCGGCTTCCGCGGCCAGACCCTTCCGGGTCCTGCCCTACGACTCACCGAGAAGCACTCCAGCAACGCGGCAGGCCCTCGCCCTCGACGGCGCAGTCCTGACCCAGGTCCGGCTCACTCGCGTCGGACGCCCCATTCGGCTGAAAGTTTTCTGTCACACGCTCAAGTACCGACCTTCAGCATCTGCACAAGCACGTGGATCACAGATCGACGGGTTGTATTTCCCGCACATGGCCCGGCGCGTGCTGCTGCACGCCTGCTGCGCGCCTACGGCAGACGCAACGCATCCCAGCAGAGAGCCCCTGCGTGCCCCCTGACGGCCGGTCAGCCACTGAACACAGGCCTCAGGGATTCCTCAGGCACCCCCAGACATTTCCGCGCCTCTCAGAGCCCCTAGAGCCCCCAGAAGCCGCAGAGGGCGGCAGAGGCCGCACAGACCCTAAGGCTGCCGCCGACCCGGCCGAGAGCCTCGGCCCACCCGCTTCGGGATCAGGTGCGCTTACCACGTGCCGTAAATGCCAAAAACCCCCAAGCGCGATGGCTTGGAGGTCTTTGAACTTGTGGGGCTAACAGGATTTGAACCTGTGGCCTCATCCTTATCAGGTCGATCATGGCGCCCCATCGAGCCTGGCACTCGCCTGATTGGTGGCCGATCGCTGGTCGCCACGGTTCGCCTTGGTCCGACTCCGTACGCGGCTGTTGGTGTCAGCCATTGATGTCAGACACCAAGCCGGGCTTGACACCTACGGCTTGGGCAGCTCGGTGACGAAGGTTCCGATGCCTGGCTGCATCTGTGCCAGCCCTGCGTCGCGAAGTTCAGTGAGGACACGTCGGGCCGTCATCTGAGCAATGCCGAACTCACCCTGAATCGCGAGAACACCCGGCAACTGGCTCCCCGGCGGGTAGTCGCCGTTCGCGATCCGCTGCTCAAAGATCGCGTACACCTGCTTCCACCTCGGGATGTCCGGTTTCCAATCCATGATCCGAAGCTAGGTGGCATAAGCCTGATCAGCGAGACGAGATTGCCTGACTCGCCTAGCTACCCTAGCTACCTAGTACTACGCTGCGGAAACACACTTCGCTCCCGCGGCCGTGCGACCGACCCGGGAGCGTGGACGACTGGATGGAGTCGACGTGAACGAGGGTACGCAGAATCTGCCCGCCTCGAACAGCTTGAACACGGCTACGGGGGAGCCTGTCCTCTACGGCTACTGCACATGGCACTGCGGCTACAGCGCCGATATCCGCGTGATTAACGTGGATGAGCAGGGTTCCGGACCAGGAGGTGTGCAGTCCGCTTGTCTCCCCTGCCGCGAGAAGTACGACCTGGTCCCGTTCTCCGACCGGCCATGACCGGAGCTTGGCGGCCGAAGCCGCCACCCGCTGCCGACCTCACCGGCTGGCAATACCTCGGCTGGCGCTGCTGCTGGTGCGCCGGACTTCTAGGACAAGGGGCCAGGTCCGCCGGCCGTGCTGAAGGACACAGCGGTGCACATGATCTGTCCGTCGAGGTGTACGAGTGCGACCCTCACTGCTCGAAGCGCCCGACAGAAACAGGACCGGCGTAGCTAGGTTCGGAAGATTGCGTACGAGGGGCCGAACCGGGATGCGCGGGCCCTTTCGCCGCGACGGATGGCGTCAGTACAGTCCAGAATTTTTATCGAGAAGCCTGCATCTGATTCGGCATTTCGGGGGGAAGAGTATCTGAGGATCGTGCCTAGACCTCGCCAGGTCCTTAGCCAGCACGTCCATAGATTGCGGACGCTGCCCTGGTTGGTAGTTGAGACTTGCCCTCACCCCGGGACCCCGCGTGAGGGCAAGGCCTCAGATGGTGTGCGCTGGCAGAAGCTGATCTGTGACTGGGCGTGGAAATCGCAACCGTACTGGTCGGCGGCGCCCCCCTTAGCCCACCACTCGCCCCAGCTCCCATCCCGTCCGCCGTCGACCCACACACCGTGGAGCGGGCGTGGTTCAGGGCGTCAAGGTGGAGCGCGCCACTGTACGAACGACCTTGACGCCCTGGGCCGCGGCTGCTCGGCTCTGCCTGGGTCGGCGGTGGACGGGATGGGAGCTCCCCGCGCACACCACACTCGGCCGGCAGTCGCGAACGGCGGCCCCTCCATCCCGGAGTCGGAGCGCCCCCGCCGGAGGCACATCTGTGACCGTGGCCGCGTTCGTGCGGTGATCGCCACTCATCGGCCCGGCCCGTCTATCCGTGGGCGCGCGTCGGCGCAGCGCCCGCAGCGCGGGCCGAAGGCATGAGCGCGGAGGGCGGCGGAGCCGGGAGCGCGCCCGGCGGAGCGGAGCGCAGCCGGACTTGATGAGGTAGAGAAACCTGTAACAACTCGCTCCGGCCGGTCAGATGGGGGATTCCTCGCGGCGTGGGCTGATCCGGGCTGAGTTGATCAGGTGGAAGCCGTGTCGGTGTGGAGGAGCCGACTGGTGAAGCCTTCGCGACAAAGGCGCTCATACGCTTCAAGCACGTGATCCGGTACGGACTGACTGATCATGAACCCCTGCTCCGGGTAGATCAGTAGACGCTGAAGTGCGCCGACAAGCATGTCGATGACCAGCCGCACATCCCCGATGGAATCCACGTACTCCTCGAACGCCATCGGAGTAGAAGCGCTGACGATCTCCACTCCCGACCACAGCTTGCACGCCGTGGCGTACGCCCTCCGCTCCTCGTACGGCTTGCTGATCAGAAGCACGGAGGCCACGTCCACTCCCGCCTCCTCAAGCAAGGCTTTGGAGAAGCGGATGTTCTCGCCGGTGTTGCGGGCGTGAGGCTCTACGAGCACCGCTGAGGCGGGCACGCCTCGTTCGAGGGCCCGTTCGCGGTAGTGGACCGCTTCGCCCCGCGGCATGCGATCCCGTGTCGTGCGGCTGGTGGCTCCCGTGAACACGAGCAGCGGAGCCATGCCGCGCTCGTAGAGGTCCACCGCCGTGTCGGCCACGCCCAGGTCGTGGCTGCCCAGGCCGACCGCGACTGAGCACGGCCGAAGAGCGTGGCCCATCTGGTGGTAATCCCACAGGCATCGCGCGTCGGCCCAGGCCTGCGTCGAGATCATTACTGCCCTTTCTCACCCTTCGCCGAGTCCGGGACCTTGAAGTCGTACTCCCAGGCAAAGCGCGAAGCCGCGTGCACACCGATGGCGAATTCGACCACTGTGCCAGAAGCCGTGTACGTCGTCCGGTGAAGCTCGACGACCGGTTCGCCCGCTGGGAGCTGCAAGAGCTTCGCCTCGTCCGACGTCGCCGCCCGGGCAAAAATCGCTTCCTTCATGTGGTCGATCTCGTAGCCCGCGTCGTACAGAACCCGGAATCCACCGCCACGGCCGGCCGGTCCCGGAGTCGGGTCCACGATCCGCGTGCCCTCGACGTGCTCGGGGCGGTAGTAGCTGGTCAACGTGTGGGTCGGCTGGTCGCCTTCCTTCACGACACGCGCTCGGGCATACACCTGCGCCCCTTCAGAAAGCCCGTGTGCGGCTGCCACTGCGGGCGGTGCTTCAACGAGGTCTACCGTCTGCGTCTGCTCGTTCCGGCGGTAGCTGCGTCCGGAAGCCACACGGTCCGCGATGAACGCGACCTCGTCCCCGTCTCGCCACTTGGCCTTGTCGTACCGGGAGATACCGAGCCGCTTGAGCGGCACCCGTTGCCGTACGACGGTGCCGTGGCCCCGGGATGAGGTCACCAGTCCCTCTGCTTCCAGCGCCTTGTAAGCCGCGTGGACCGTGGACTTTGAGCCCTCGCCCTCCGCGACCAACTCCCTGATCTGCGGAAGTTGCTGGCCCGGTGGGTATTCACCGCTCTTGATCTGCTCAGCCAGCTTGTCCGCTAGCTCTCGCCACTTGGGCGTCATCTCGCAGCTCCTCTCGACGAGAACAGTCAAACACAGTCCTGGGACTGTTGACAGTCCCGGGACTGCGTGTCAGAGTCTCCCTAGTTGCTCGCAGTCCTAGGACAGCGAGCGGGAGCGTCCCTCTTCGGGTTGCTTCGACGCATCGACTCAGGGAGTACTTCATGCCGTCGTTCAAGATCGATGTCTCGACCGCCGTGGTGTTCGTGGCGACCGCGCCGACGCCGAAGCTCATCAATCAGAAGACCGGGGAGCGTGCCGTGGACCGGGAGACCGGTGCGGGCCTGTCGACCGTGGGCCTGCTGGTTTCGGACGAGGGGGAGGGCAACCTCTACCAGGTGACGATCCCGGAGACGGGTATCCCGGAGGGCCTGGCGCCGGGGCTGCCGGTGAAGGTGGTCGGCCTGAAGGCGCGTGACTGGGAGAACGAGTTCAACGGCCAGAAGCGGCACGGGATCTCCTTCCGTGCGGTCGCGATCACCTCGGCGGTCTGATCATGACGGACCTGTCGGTGTGGCTGGAGGCCACGGGAGCAGCCGCGGGTGCCGGTGGTCTCGGCTACGCGAAGGTGCGCGCTCCTCGCGTGTACTGGTCGCTGGTCGGGATGCCGGTCACCTGGGGGCGCTTCGTCCTCTCGTACCGCTCGACCATGGACGTGTGCGGGCTGACGGTGCAGCCCTCGGGCCTGCGGGCGTTCATGACGCGCAACGTCGCCCGCCGCGAGGTGCAGCCGGTGCCCCCGAAGATCCGCCGGGTGCGGGGCACCTCGACCGGTCTGCGGGTCACTCTGCTCCTTCCGGCCGGGCTGGAGCCTGCCGACCTGATCGCCACCTCGGAACGGCTGCGTCATGCCTGGGGCGTGTACTCGGTGACCGTGGCGGAGACCAAGCCGGGGTACGTCGAGCTGCGCATGACCGGCTATGACGTGCTGCGCCGGGTGCGTATGCCGCGCAAGGCACGCCCTCGCGGCATGGTCGTGCCGGTTGCGCTGCGGGAGGACGGGACCGCTTTCGAGCGGGACTACCGCAAGGCTCCGATGGCGCTCACCCTGGGCGCGAACCACTCGGGCAAGTCGATGTATCAGCGCAACCTGATCAAGGGGCTCGCGCAACTGCCGGTGGCGCTGGTCGGCATCGACTGCAAGCGCGGGGTGGAACAGACCGCCTACGCCCCCCGGCTGTCGGCGCTGGCCACCACTCCGGACGAGTCCGCCTCGCTGCTGGCGGTCCTGGTGGCGGAGATGGAAGACCGCTTCGACCAGCTGCGGCAGCATGGCGTCTCGGACATGTGGGAGCTGCCTGCCGAGCTGCGGCCGGTGCCGGTCGTCGTCCTGGTGGACGAGGTGGCGGAGCTGTTCCTGATCTCCGCCAAGAAGGACGAGGAGCGCCGCGAGCGGATCGTGACCGCGCTGATCCGGCTGGCGCAGATGGCCCGCTCGGTCGGCATCTACCTGGAGATCTGCGGCCAGCGCTTCGGCTCCGACCTCGGCAAGGGCGCCACCATGCTCCGCGCACAGCTCACCGGCCGGGTGGTGCACCGGGTCAACGACAAGCAGACCGCCGAGATGGGCCTGAACGATGTGGCCCCCGACGCGGTCCCCATCGCCAGCCTGATCCCGATGGAGCGCCCCGGAACCGCCGTGGCGGCGGACTCCTCCGGCGGCTGGTCGAAGATCCGCACCCCGGACACGTCCCGGGACGAGGTGGCGGCCGTCTGCCGCGAGTTCGCCCACCTGGTCCCGGACTTCCCTGCCCTCAAGCCCTTCCGCCCCTACGTGCCCGCTGCCATGCCGGCCGTTTCTCCTCCGCTGGGCAAGGCCCGGCCGGTCACCAGCTGAACCCCTGGAAGGGAGGTGGTTCTCATGTCCCGCTCGATCCGTCCGGACGCCGTGATGGTCCAGGCCGTCATCGCCGGTGCGCTGTCCTTCGCCCACCTGCACGACCTGGCCGACGCTGCCGGACAGACCGGCTGGAAAGCCTGGGCCTATCCGATCTCGGTTGACCTGCTGCTCGTCGCCGCCTGGCGTCGGCTGCGCACCGCCCGCCGGGATCGATCGGCCTGGACCTGGTTCGTCATCGCGCTGGTCGCCTCACTCGGCGCGAACATCGCCACCGCCGGGCTCCTCGACCTCAACGCCGTTCCTGCCTGGCTCTGCATCCTCGTCGCTGGCTGGCCCGCCCTGGCCTTCCTCGGCGGCACCCTGCTGGTCCACTCAACCCCTGCGGCGCCGGTCGCTCCCACTCAGCCAGTGAGGGACGAACCGGCTCCGCAGGAAGTCGAGATGCAGCGCACCGACGAACCCGCGCCCGCCCCGGCTCCCGAACCGGCACCGGAGCTGACGGCCGCGCCGCCCAAGCCCCCGACCAGCGTCCCGGCGGTCCCGGTCGCCCTGCTCGACCACGCACGCAAGATCGCCGAAGCACACCGGGCTTCAACCGGTTCACCGATGCCCGCGGCTGATCTGTCGGCCCGGCTCGGACTGCCCGGACCGATGACCGACGCGATCACCACGCAACTCCAACTCGCCTGAAAGGAAGATCGCCCGTGGCTGCCTATCGCCGCTTCCGCAACGTGGTCCGCATGGGGCCGGTCAAAGTCGCGACCTACTACGACGGGCGCGGCCGGGACAAGCACACGGCCGCCTGCGCCACCCCCGGCTGCGGCTTCTCCACCGAGCACGACGACCGCTCGGCCGCTGAACTCACCGCCCGCACCCACCGCTGCAAGGCCTGACAGGAGATCCCGTCATGGACGTACCCATGTGGCTCGCCCTGCTCGTCATCGGCGTCCTGGGCGTCAAGCTCGCCCGCCCGCCGTGGTGGCTGGTGGCCGTGCTCCTGCTCGGCGGCTACCTCGTCGCCGACAGCTTCCTGGGCCCCGCCGTCGACACCGCGATCAAGTAACCCGACTCGAAAGGACAGCCATCGTGTTCACCCCGAGGTATCCGACTCCCGACACCGCGCCGCCCCCGGCCCAGTCCACCCCGGTCCCCGCGGCCGACATTCCGGCCCCGCTCGCACCGGTCTCGGCACGGCCCATGGTCCAGCTCACCCCCGGTAGTGCGCTCGCCCTCGTCGGCGGCGGCACCGCCGTGGTCCTGGTCGTCGGCGCCGTCCTGGTCTCGATGCTCCTGGCCGTGGCCGTCACCGGTATCTCGGTCGCCGTCGTCGCCGTCGTCCTGCGCCTGCTGCTCAAGGACCTCAACAACCAGCGCTAACGGCCCCCGGAGCGGCCTCGGTCGCCAAACTTCCGCCACTCCGGGCGCCTGCACCACTTCCAGATCCGACGGACCCGAAAGGGAAGCTCCATCATGGCCCAGCTCGCCCCTGCCCGCGCCCGTATCTGCCGCGCCTGCGACGGCTTCGCCACCGCTGTGATCACCACCGGAACCCGCCACTGCGACGGCACCCGCGCCACCCTCCACGTCACCTGCCCGGCCTGCCAGGGCACCGGTCACCGCGCTCCGGCTCGTCGGCAGGAGACCGCCCGTGTCTGACACCGCCACCATGGCGGGCCTGGACCCGGCCACCCTCGCCGACGTGCTGAGGCTGGCCGGGTCAGAAGGCTTCGACCGCATCCAAGACCAGATCCGCCGCACCGGCGGCTGCTCCGACCCCATCCACCTGCAAGGCTCCACCGTCACCCGTGATGCCCGCAGCGGGCACGTGCTGCACTCGTACTCCACTGACGCCGAACCCGGCGGTCGACTGCGCCTCGCCTGCGGCAACCGCCGTGCCTCCCGCTGCCCGTCCTGCGCCTGGACCTACGCGGGCGACACCTACCACCTGATCCGCGCCGGACTGATCGGAGACCCGGCCAAGGGCACCCCTCCCACCATCCGCGAGCACCCGCGCGTCTTCGCCACCCTCACCGCACCCTCGTTCGGCCCCGTCCACAACCGGCCCGGAAACCGGCCGTGCGCCTGCGGCATCCACCACCAGGAGGACGCCGCCGAACTGGGCACGGCCCTGACCCCTGCCACGTACGACTACGCAGGCGCGGTGCTGTGGAACAACCACGCCTCCGACCTGTGGCGCTACTTCACGATCTACCTCCGCCGCGAGATCGCCCGCCGCGCCGGTCTGACCCAGAAAGCCGCGCACGAACAATCGCGCGTCTCCTTCGGCAAGGTCGCCGAGTACCAGAAACGCGGGGCCGTGCACTTCCACGCCGTCATCCGCTTCGACGGACCGGACGGACCCGACTCCCCGCCCCCGCACTGGGCCACCCTCGACCTGCTCACCGACGCCATCCACGCCGCTGCCGCCCGCGTCGCCGTCGACGTCCCGCCCGCCGGGGACCAGCAAGCCCGCACGCTGCTCTGGGGCACCCAGCTCGACGTACAGCCCATCGGCGCCTTCGGCAACGGCGAGGACATCACCGAACAGGCCGTCGCCTCCTACGTCGCCAAATACGCCACCAAAGCCGCCGAAACCACCGGCACCGTCGACCGGCGCATCGGCAACAAAGAGGCCCTGGCCCTCCTCGGCGTACCCGACCATCCCGCCCGGCTCATCGCGGCCTGCCTCGACCTGCACGCGCTCTACCCCGAACGCAAGCTCCGCGACTGGGCCCACATGCTCGGCTTCCGCGGCCACTTCTCGACGAAGTCCCGCCGCTACTCCACCACCCTCGGCGCCCTCCGCCAGGTCCGCGCCGACTACCGGGCTGCTCAGCAACGCGTCTCCCTCGGCCTGCCCGACCCCGCAGACCACCCGGAGACGACCGTCCGCGTGCTCGCCCACTGGACCTATGCCGGCCACGGCAACACCCCCGGCGAATCCTGGCTCGCCGCCAACATCCGCCGGGACATCCAGCACAGCCGAGAGACCGCCCGCGAGGAACTACCCGGCCAGCTCGCCCTGGAAGGAGCCGACGCATGACCACCGCCTCGCCTTCGCTGCTGACCGTCCCCGAGGTCATGACGCGGCTCAAGCTCGGACGGACCAAGGTCTACGACCTGATCCGCACTCACCGCCTCGTCTCCATCAAGGTCGACGGATGCCGACGCATCCCGGATGACGCGGTCCGCGACTTCATCGTGGGTCAGATCGGTAGGGCTGCCTGATGGCGAAGCGTCGGCCCAACGGCGGCGGCACCATCGCGAAGCGGTCCGATGGCCGGTACCAGGGCGCTGCCTACGTCACCGACACGGACGGCAACCGAGTGCGGAAGTACGTGTATGGCCGGACCTGGGACGAAGCGAACGAGAAGCTCGGCAAGCTCCAGGACCAGGAGCGCAACGGCGTTCCCGTTCCGTCCCGCTCCTGGAGCCTCGGCGAGTGGCTGGCCTACTGGCTGGAGCACATCGTGAAGCCGGAGCGGGAGCACAACACGTACGTGAAGTACGAGTCCAAGGTCCGGCTCTACCTGGTCCCCCAGCTCGGCAAGAAGGCCATGATCCGGCTGACACCCGCGCAGATCCGGACCGTCATGGCGAAGCTCAAGGCGGACGGTGTTGGCGCCGCTGCTCGCTTCGAGGTGCTGCGCGTCCTCCGCAACGCGCTGAACCGTGCCATACGCGAGGAGCTGGTGACACGGAACGTCGCGCTACTGGTGGACATGCCCAAGGTCAGCAAGGGCGAGGCACGGCCCTGGAACGCTCAGGAAGCCGTCGCCTTCCTGCGTGCCTCTCGCGCACACCGGCTGTACGCGGCCTGCGTCCTGGTGCTCGTCCTCGGCCTGCGCCGCAGCGAGGTCCTGGGCCTGCGGTGGCAGGACGTCGACTTCGACCGGGGCCAGTTCACGCCCGTCAAGCAGGTGCAGCGGGTCAAGGGCGACGGCCTGGTGCTCAAGGACCTCAAGACCGAGTCGTCCCAGGCTGTGCTGCCGCTGCCGGAGTTCTGTGCCCGGGCCCTCCGGGAGCGTCGGGAGCTCCAGGACCTCGAACGCCGGATTGTTGGCGACGGCTGGGACCAGAAACCGGGGCAGGATCTCGTCTTCTCGTCCGAACGGGGCGGCCCGATCGACCCGATGGGCTTCTCCCGGAGTTTCGAGCGGCTGGTGAAACGCGCCGGTGTCCGCCGCATCACGGTCCGGCTGGCCCGGCACACCTGCGGGACCCTGCTGGCCTTCCTGAAGGTGCATCCCAAGGTCGCTCAGGCGATCCTGCGGCACAGTCAGATCAGCATGACCATGGACGTCTACACGCACGTCGTGGGCGACGGAGAACGGGAAGCCGTGGCGCTGCTCGCCGAGCTTCTGGAAGATCCGCTCATCGGCTGATGTCAGCCATGGATGTCAAAGGCCCCCAGCCGCTATCGACTGGGGGCCTTTGTGCTGGTGGGGCTAACAGGATTTGAACCTGTGGCCTCATCCTTATCAGGGATGCGCTCTAACCAACTGAGCTATAGCCCCGCCGCGCTCTGCGGTGTATGTCCCGCGCGCTGACCTCTGAAGATTAGCGCACGACGGGGCCAGTCCCAAAATCGGTATCCGGGGCCCGTCCCGGCCTGCCCGGACGGCCCGGAACGGCACCCGCCGACAACACGTGGGCAACACAGAAGAGCGCACCCCGGGCCGGGATGCGCTCTTGTGGTGGAGCCGTGGTGACAACGTTTACTCGTCCTCGGCGAGCGTGAGCTCGATACCGCCGACGAAGCCCGCGGAGAGGTTGTAGATGAACGCGCCGAGGGTGGCGAGTGCGGTGGCCAGGACTACGTCGATGACGGCGATGATCGACGTGAAGATCAGGACGCGCGGCAGCGACAGGAACGACTGCAGGTCGAAGCCGTTCGACTCGTTCGAGCCGGTGGCCTCGGAGATCGTGCCGCCCACGGTGGAGAAGACGCCCATGGCGTCCATGACCATCCACAGCACCGCGGCCGCGACGATCGTGCAGATCCCGAGCGCGATGGAGAGCAGGAAGCTGACCTTCATCACCGACCAGGGGTCGGCCTTGGCCACCCGCAGCCGGGCCTTGCGCGTACGGGGCGTGGTGCGCGCCCCGGTGCGCGGCCGGCGTACGGCGCCCGCGGCGGGCGCCGTGTGCGCCGCGTACGCCTGGGGCGGGTGGTACGGCTGGGCGGCCTGCTGCGGCTGCCGCTCGCCCGGGAGGGGCGAGCCCGGCGCCGGCGGCACCGCCGTGCCAGAAGGTGCCGCCGGGCCCGGAGGCACCGGCGAGCCTGGGGCCGCACCGGCCGCGTACTGCGGCGTCTGTGGGCCTCGGGTGTCCGTCACAGTTCCCCCCTGGGATCCATGAGAGTCATGGGAGTCGGTCGCCTCCGTGGCGGAGCCACGGCCGCCGTCCGTTTCCGTATCGGTCGAACCGGCGCCCGTGGCTCCGCTCACGATGACTCACTCCTCGCGCTACTCGTCCGAGGACGGCTCGCCCTCGTCCGTACCGACGGCCGACTCGACCTCGTCCGAGTCGTCGACCACCCCGTCGACTTCCTCGGCCTCGCGACCGGCCTCGGCGTTACGTGCGATACCGACGACGGCATCGCGCTTGCCCAGGTTGATCAGTTGAACGCCCATGGTGTCACGGCCCGTCTCCCTGACCTCGTTGACTCGCGTGCGAATCACACCGCCGGACAGTGTGATGGCGAGGATCTCGTCCGTCTCCTCGACCACCAGCGCGCCGACGAGCGAGCCGCGGTCCTCGACGATCTTGGCGGCCTTGATACCCAGGCCACCGCGACCCTGGACGCGGTAGTCGTCGACAGCGGTCCGCTTCGCGTACCCACCGTCTGTGGCAGTGAACACGAACGTACCGGGTCGAACAACATTCATCGAGAGGAGCTGGTCCCCCTCGCGGAAGCTCATCCCCTTGACTCCCGAGGTGGCACGGCCCATGGGGCGCAGCGCGTCGTCCGTCGCGGTGAACCTGATCGATTGGGCCTTCTTGCTGATCAGAAGCAGATCGTCCTCTGCCGAAACCAGCTCGGCTCCGATCAGTTCGTCGTCGGAACCGTCCTCCGTCTCACGGAGATTGATCGCGATGACGCCTCCGGAACGCGGCGAATCGTAATCCTTCAGGGATGTCTTCTTCACCAGTCCGCCCTTGGTGGCGAGGACCAGATAGGGCACCGCTTCGTAGTCGCGGATCGCGAGGATCTCGGCGATCGCCTCGTCCGGCTGGAAGGCCAGCAGGTTCGCGACGTGCTGACCGCGCGCCTCACGCCCGGCGTCGGGAAGCTCGTACGCCTTCGCGCGGTAGACCCGGCCCTTGTTGGTGAAGAACAGCAGCCAGTGGTGTGTCGTCGACACGAAGAAGTGGTCGACGATGTCGTCTTCCTTGAGCTTCGTCCCGCGTACGCCCTTGCCGCCGCGCTTCTGCGAGCGGTAGTCCTCGGCCTTGGTGCGCTTGATGTAGCCACCGCGCGTGATGGTGACGACGATGTCCTCCTCGGCGATCAGGTCCTCCATGGACATGTCGCCGTCGAAGGGCACCAGCTTGGAGCGGCGGTCGTCACCGAACTTGTCGACGATCGCGGTCAGTTCCTCGCTGATGATGGCGCGCTGCCGCTCGGGCGAGGCCAGGATCGCGTTGTACTCGCGGATCTTCGCCTGCAGCTCGTCGTGCTCGGCGACGATCTTCTGACGCTCCAGGGCGGCGAGCCGGCGCAGCTGCATCTCAAGGATGGCGTTGGCCTGGATCTCGTCGATCTCCAGGAGGCCCATCAGGCCCTCGCGCGCGATCTCGACGGTGTCGCTGCGCCGGATCAGCGCGATGACCTCGTCGATGGCGTCCAGGGCCTTCAGGAGGCCACGCAGGATGTGCGCGCGCTCCTCGGCCTTGCGCAGCCGGAAACGCGTACGCCGGACGATGACCTCGATCTGGTGCGTCACCCAGTGCCGGATGAACGCGTCGAGCGACAGGGTGCGCGGCACGCCGTCCACCAGCGCCAGCATGTTGGCGCCGAAGTTCGTCTGCAGGTCGGTGTGCTTGTACAGGTTGTTCAGGACGACCTTGGCGACCGCGTCCCGCTTCAGGACGATCACCAGGCGCTGGCCCGTACGCGAGGAGGTCTCGTCGCGGACGTCGGCGATGCCGCCGATCTTGCCGTCCTTCACCAGGTCGGCGATCTTCTGGGCCAGGTTGTCGGGGTTGACCTGGTAGGGGAGCTCGGTGACCACCAGGCACTGGCGGTTCTGGATCTCCTCGACCTCGACGACCGCGCGCATCGTGATGGAGCCACGGCCCGTGCGGTACGCCTCCTCGATGCCCTTGCGGCCCACCACCAGGGCGCCGCTCGGGAAGTCGGGGCCCTTGATGCGCTCGATCAGCGCGTCCAGGAGCTCCTCGTGGGAGGCCTCGGGGTTCTCCAGGTACCACTGGGCGCCGGAGGCGACCTCGCGAAGGTTGTGCGGCGGGATGTTGGTCGCCATACCGACCGCGATGCCCGCCGAGCCGTTGATCAGCAGGTTCGGGAAGCGGGCGGGCAGGACGGTCGGCTCCTGGGAGCGGCCGTCGTAGTTGTCCGTGAAGTCGACGGTGTCCTCGTCGATGTCGCGGACCATCTCCATGGACAGCGGCATCATCTTGCACTCGGTGTACCGCATGGCGGCGGCCGGGTCGTTGCCCGGGGAACCGAAGTTGCCGTTCGAGTCCACCAGCGGCATCCGCATCGACCACGGCTGCGCGAGACGGACCAGCGCGTCGTAGATCGAGGAGTCGCCGTGCGGGTGGTAGTTGCCCATGACGTCGCCGACGACGCGGGCGCACTTGTAGAAGCCCTTCTCGGGCCGGTAGCCGCCGTCGTACATGGCGTACAGGACGCGGCGGTGGACGGGCTTGAGACCGTCCCGTACGTCGGGCAGCGCGCGCGACACGATGACGGACATCGCGTAGTCGAGGTACGAGCGCTGCATCTCGGTTTCGAGCCCGACAGGCTCGACCCGCAGGGTGGTCTCACCGTCTTCCACGGGGATGCCCGCGGGGATGCCGGGACCGGTGGGGGAAATGGGTGTCTCGTCGGTCATTGCTGGTGCAGATCCTTTCTGACGCGGTCAGCTGAGACCGACTCAGATGTCGAGGAAGCGGACGTCCTTGGCGTTGCGCTGGATGAACGCGCGGCGTGCTTCGACGTCCTCGCCCATCAGCACCGAGAAGAGGTCGTCCGCCTGGGCGGCGTCGTCGAGGGTGACCTGGCCGAGGACGCGGTGCTCCTGGTCCATGGTCGTGATGCGCAGCTCCTCGGCGTTCATCTCACCGAGACCCTTGAAGCGCTGGATGGAGTCCTCCCGGACGCGCTTGCCGGCCTGCCGTCCGAGCTCGATCAGGGCGTCGCGCTCGCGGTCCGAGTACGCGTACTCGAAGTCGTCGCGGCCCCACTTGATCTTGTAGAGCGGCGGACGGGACAGGAAGACGTGCCCGGCCTCGACCAGCGGCCGCATGAAGCGGAACAGGAAGGTCAGCAGCAGGGTGTTGATGTGCTGGCCGTCGACGTCGGCGTCCGCCATCAGGATGATCTTGTGATAGCGGAGCTTGGCGATGTCGAAGTCCTCGTGGACCCCGGTGCCGAAGGCCGAGATCAGCGCCTGGATCTCCTGGTTCTGCAGGATCTTGTCGATCCGCGCCTTCTCGACGTTGAGGATCTTTCCCCGGATCGGGAGGATCGCCTGGTACTGGGGGTTGCGGCCGGACTTGGCCGAACCGCCGGCGGAGTCACCCTCGACGATGAAGATCTCGCACTTGGTGGGGTCGTTGGACTGGCAGTCGCTCAGCTTGCCCGGCAGCGAAGCCGTCTCCAGGAGCCCCTTGCGGCGGGTGAGGTCGCGGGCCTTGCGGGCCGCCACGCGCGCGGTGGCCGCCTGGATGGACTTGCGGATGATGTCCGCGGCCTCGTTCGGGTTGCGGTCCAGCCAGTCGCTGATGTGCTCGTGCACGACCTTCTGTACGAAGGTCTTCGCCTCGGTGTTGCCCAGCTTGGTCTTGGTCTGGCCCTCGAACTGCGGCTCGCCCAGCTTGATCGAGATGATCGCCGTCAGACCCTCGCGGATGTCGTCGCCCGTGAGGTTGTCGTCCTTCTCGCGCAGCAGCTTCTTGTCGCGCGCGTACCGGTTGATGAGACCGGTGAGCGCCGCACGGAAGCCCTCCTCGTGCGTACCGCCCTCGTGGGTGTGGATGGTGTTGGCGAAGGAGTACACGCCCTCGCTGTAGCCGCCGTTCCACTGCATCGCGACTTCGAGGGAGAGCATGCGCTCCTTGTCCTCGGCCTCGATGTCGATCACCGTGGGGTGGATGACCTCGCCCTTGCGGGAGTTGAGGTACGTCACGAAGTCGACGATGCCGCCCTCGTAGTGGTACGTGACGGACTTGACCTCGACGGGCTCGTCCGCACCGGCCTCGTCGGCGCCCACCGTGGCCTTGGCCGAGTCGCGCTCATCAGTGAGTTTGATGGTCAAACCCTTGTTGAGGAACGCCATCTCCTGGAAGCGCCGCGAGAGCGTCTCGAAGGAGTAGTCCGTGGTCTCGAAGATGTCGCCGTCGGCCCAGAAGGTGACCGAGGTGCCGGTCTCGTCCGTGGCCTCGTGCTCGGCCAGCGGGGCCGTCGGGACGCCCAGCTTGTAGTCCTGCGTCCAGCGGCGTCCGTCGGTCCTGATCTCCACGGCCACCTTGGTGGACAGCGCGTTCACGACGGAGACGCCCACGCCGTGCAGACCGCCGGAGACCGCGTAGCCGCCGCCGCCGAACTTGCCGCCCGCGTGCAGCACGGTCAGGACGACCTCGACGGCGGGCTTGCCCTCGGAGGGGACGATGCCCACCGGGATGCCACGGCCGTTGTCGACGACGCGGACGCCGCCGTCGGGAAGGATCGTGACGTCGATCGTGTCCGCGTGGCCGGCCAGCGCCTCGTCGACGGAGTTGTCGACCACCTCGTACACGAGGTGGTGCAGTCCACGCTCGCCGGTCGACCCGATGTACATACCGGGTCGCTTGCGGACCGCGTCCAGGCCTTCGAGGACGGTGATGGCGCTGGCATCGTACGAGGCCGTGACCTCGCCGTTCGAGGAGTGGGACCCGCTTTTCGCGGCCGCGTCGGTGGACGGGATGTTCTCGTTGGGGTTGCCGGAATCGGCCACGAAGCGCCCTTTCTGGCACAGCACAAGCCAAGCTCCGGGCGCCCTCGGGGGAGGGTCTCCGGAGCGGCTGCGGCGTGTTACGTCGGTAAGCCTTTGTCAGCGTTGCTCGGTGTGTCCCACAAGTGGGGCGGGATTAGCTTCCAGTCTACCGGTAGCGCCGACAGTGATGGGGGTTTGCCGGTACCTGAGTCCGCATGTGCCGCCCTGAACCGGTCTCCACCGACTCCCCATATGTGGACCCGGGCTCAAAGAGGCGCAGAGCGGCACTCAGCGCTTCCGGGTGTCAACCCGGCGCTACGGACGGCATACCGCCCGGTCTGGCTCACCCGTAGGTGTCACCGGGACCCGTGCTGCCAGGGGCGCGCAGGGGGCCGTAGCGGTGGGCGGGACCCCCGGGGCCCAGCACCTTGATCAGCCGCACCGTGCCGTGCCCGAGGTCCTCGTTCAGGCGGGCGACCAGCTGCGGAGCGAGCAGCCGCAGGTTGGTGGCCCAGGCCGTCGAGTCGCACCGCACGACCAGTACCCGCTCGTCCTCGTCGTACTTCTCCGGTACGCAGTGCTTGGCCAGGTCGTCCCCGACGATCTGCGGCCAGCGGCCCATGACCCCGCCGACGGCGGCCGGGGTCTCCCAGCCGCGCTCGGTGATGAGCCGGTTGATGGCGGATCCGAGTGCCATGGGATCGCGCCCGTCGGCGTGCGCGCCGGAGCGCAGACCGCCACGACGCGCCTGCTTCTTGTCACGCGCCGCGTCCCCACGCGCGCGTGCCTGCTCCTTCGCCGCGCGCAGGGCCACGCGCGCGAGGTCGACCCCGGAGGGTTCGGGAGTGTTCTTCGGGCCGTCCTGGGGGCTGGATGTGTTCTCGCTCATACGCGCTCCACGGTGCCCTCGGACACCGCGTACCGCGTCCCCGTCAGGACGCCCGGCACGTCGTCGCCGACCGCGGCCGTCACCAGTACCTGCTCTCCGGGGGCGACCAGTTCGGCGAGGCGTTCGCGGCGACGGGTGTCCAGCTCGGCGAACACGTCGTCGAGGACGAGCACCGGCTCGTTGCCCTCGGCCCGGAGCAGGTCGTACGAGGCGAGGCGCAGCGACAGCGCGTACGACCAGGACTCGCCGTGTGACGCGTATCCCTTCGCGGGCAGCTGGCCAAGTTTGAGCAGTAGTTCGTCCCTGTGGGGGCCCACGAGGGTGACCCCCCGTTCGATCTCCTGCTTGCGGCTCTCCACCAGGGCCGCCGTCAGCTGCTCGTACAGCTCCTCGCGCGCGTGCCCGGTGATCCCGGGCGAGGAGGGCTTGTACTCCAGAGCCACCGGACCGCCGCCGGGCGCGAGCTGCTCGTACGCCTTGTCGGTGAGCGGCTGGAGCATGGCGATCAGATCGAGCCGCTGGGCGAGCAGCTCGGCGCCCACGCGCGCGAGGTGCTGGTCCCACACGTCGAGGGTGGAGAGGTCCATCGTGCGGCCGCCGTGGCGGCGGGCGAGCGCGGCCGACTTCAGGAGGGTGTTGCGCTGCTTCAGGACCCGGTCGTAGTCCGAGCGCACGCCCGCCATCCGCGGAGAGCGTGCGGTGATCAGCTCGTCGAGGAACCGCCGGCGTTCACCGGGATCGCCCTTGACCAGCGCCAGGTCCTCGGGCGCGAACAGCACGGTCCGTACGATGCCGAGCACGTCACGGGGTCTGACCTGCGAGGACCTGTTGATGCGGGCGCGGTTCGCCTTGCCGGGGTTCAGTTCGAGTTCAACGAGCTGCTGGCGGTCGCCCTGGCGGATGTTGGCCCGGATGATCGCCCGCTCGGCGCCCATCCGCACGAGAGGCGCGTCGGACGAGACCCGGTGGCTGCCGAGGGTGGCGAGATAGCCGACCGCCTCGACGAGGTTGGTCTTGCCCTGTCCGTTGGGCCCCACGAACGCGGTGACGCCCGGGTCGAGCGGAACCTCGACCCGGGCGTACGAACGGAAGTCGGCCAGCGACAGATGCGTGACGTGCATGGTCGTTCGCCGACCTCCCCCGGAGCTGTGGATCCGCGGTGCGGACCTGTGGACTGCTTCTTCTCCCGAACCGCCGCCGGAATCCTCCGGACCGCCTCCGGGCTACTTCTTCTCGACGGCGTGGCCGCCGAACTGGTTGCGCAGTGCCGCGATCATCTTCATCTGCGGTGAGTCGTCCTGCCGGGACG
>NZ_KZ679043.1:398575-482617 GCF_003024195.1 Streptomyces dioscori | reverse complement strand
CTCGCTGTCTTGCGTTTCCGACTCTATCAGACCGTTTCCGGTTCCGATTTCCTCGGTGCTTTCCAGGTTTTCGCTTTCGCGTTTCCCTTTCCGGCGATCCCGACTCTACCAGACCCTTTCAGGCCCGATTCCCAGTCGGTGGGATTTGCCTATTGACCTTGCGGCCTTTCGACATTCACTACGTTAGCCGATCCCCTCGGCAACTCATAATCGAGTTCCGCGAGTTCGAATTCAGACGTGCGGACACGCCGAATGGACCCTCGCTGAGAGGAAGTCGTAGGTAGTGGGTTGGCCGCTCCCGGCTGCTGACTGAACGCAGTACCCGGTTCAAGCGGCTCGGGCTACGTTACGTATCGCCCAAGGGCGAGTCAAGTTCGGCGCCGGCGAGGGGTGTGCGCCCGATAGGGGCTGACCGTCGGGTCGTTGCTGATCCAGAAGCGCCACGGGTGGACGCCTCCGTCGCCGGACACTCCCGTACGCGGACCGCTCAGTACCTGGTCGGAGGTCACCGGGGTGCCGTGCAGGAGGCTCAGCGGTGAACTCTGCGAGGCGCATGCGTCCGTGCCGTCGAGGGAGCGGTCGACCGCCAGGGCTGTGGCCAGACGGGCCGGGCCTTTGGCGAGTTCTCGGTCGTGTCGGGCCGAAAGTCGACGTTTGCGAACCACTTCGAGGCCTTCGGTGATCTCTCCCGCGCGGAGCAGGACCGCGCTCGCCCTGCCCTCCGGGCCGCAGACCAGGTTCATGCAGTGCCACATGCCGTACGTGAAGTAGACGTACACGTACCCGGGCGGACCGAACATCACCGCGTTGCGGGCCGTGGGGCCGCGGAACGCGTGGGAGCCGGGATCGTTGGGGCCGTCGTACGCCTCGACCTCTGTGATGCGGAGTTCGATCGGATCGGCCGAACCGTCCGGATCCGTGCGCACGAGGACACGCCCCAGAAGGTCGGGGGCGACCTCAAGTACAGGTCGGTCGAAGAAGTCCCGGACGAGGGGCGTACGGTCAGGGGCCGCGATCATGGCTTACGAGCGTACTTCACACGTGCGAGTGCGTGCGGGGTGGTCAGGGAGCGCCCGTCTTGCCAGGGTGAAGGCGCGGAACCGGACCCGGCTGGATCGCGTATGTATGGATCAAGGATCCGATCCGGACCGAACAACAACGGGGCGTTGCCCGAAAGAGGAGAAGACGATGGGGTTCAAGCGGCTGCTTGCGAGCCTGGGTGCCGGTGGGGCTTCGGTCGAGACGGAGCTGACCGAGGTCAACGTCGTTCCCGGCGGTGTCGTCCAGGGTGAGGTGCGGATCCAGGGCGGATCCGTGAACCAGGCGATCGAGGGACTGTCGGTCGGGCTGCAGGCCAAGGTCGAGGTCGAGGGCAGCGACGACCAGGAGTACAAGCAGAACATCGAGTTCACGAAGCTCCAGCTCGGCGGCGCCTTCGAGCTCCAGGCCAACGGCGTGCACGCGGTGCCGTTCGGTCTTGAGATCCCGTGGGAGACGCCGATCACGAACATCGCCGGTCAGTCGCTGCGCGGGATGAACATCGGTGTGACCACGGAGCTGGCCATCGCGCGCGCGGTGGACTCCGGTGACCTGGACCCGATCAGCGTGCACCCGCTGCCGGCGCAGCAGGCACTGCTGGACGCCTTCATCCAGCTGGGCTTCCGCTTCAAGAGCGCGGACCTGGAGAAGGGGCACATCCGGGGTACGCGGCAGAAGCTGCCGTTCTACCAGGAGATCGAGTTCTTCCCGCCGCAGCAGTACCGCGGGCTGAACCAGGTCGAGCTGACCTTCGTCGCGGACGACCGTGAGATGGACGTCGTCCTGGAGATGGACAAGAAGCCGGGTCTGTTCAGCGAGGGCAGCGACTCCTTCCGCTCCTTCCAGGTCGGACTCAACGACTTCCAGGGCACGGACTGGGCGGCGTACCTCAACCAGTGGCTGTCCGAGGTGGGCAGCCGGCGCAACTGGTTCTAGGGCGCCCAGGACCTGGCCGGTCCTAAGCTCGGAGCAAGACTTTCCGGAGCAGAGCAGGAACCGATCAGGAGGTGCCGAGGTGACGGAGTCCACGAGGCCGCCGCTTCCCCACGACTTCCATCCCGCCGTGCCGTCCTTCACTGTCACGAGTGAGGACGTCGAGGCGGGTGGGACGCTGAAGGACGCTCAGGTCCACGCGGCCGGTAACACCTCGCCGCAGGTTCGCTGGGAGGGCTTCCCCGCGGAGACCAAGAGTTTCGCCGTGACGTGTTTCGACCCGGACGCCCCCACGGGGAGCGGTTTCTGGCACTGGGTCGTGTTCGACATTCCGGTCTCGGTGACGGAATTGCCGGCGGGCGCGGGTACGGGGAAGTTCGAGGGAATGCCCGAGGGCGCGGTCCAGGCACGCAACGACTACGGGTCGAAGGACTTCGGGGGCGCCGCGCCGCCGGCGGGTGATCCGGCGCACCGGTACGTGTTCACCGTGTACGCGGTGGACCAGGAGAAGCTCGGTCCGGACTCGGACGCCTCACCGGCCGCGGTGGGCTTCAATCTCCGGTTCCACACGCTCGCGAGGGCGCAGCTCGTCGCCGAGTACGCGGCTCCCGCGGAGAGCTGACCTTTCACTGAGTGTTTGCCCGCCCCTGGTCTTGGAATTGATCAGGGGCGGGCATTTTTATTGCGTTGTCCATCTCGGCGTGCCCGGCCAGAGTTGATCCACGCCCGCCAGGTGGTGGGCCGGTGCACATGGGAGGTGGGCTGGATGCGGGACACGCTGGTGCTGAACGCGAGCTTCGAGCCGCTGTCGACGGTGACGTTGAACCGAGCCGTCGTTCTGGTGCTGCAGGACAAGGCAGTCGTCGAGCAGGCCCACCCCGAACTGCGTATGCGCGGAGCCGCGCTGGACATACCCGCGCCGCGGGTGATCAGGCTCTGCCGCTATGTACGGGTGCCCTTCCGAAGACAAGCGCCGTGGTCGCGGCGGGGAGTGCTGGTCCGTGACCGGCACAAGTGCGCGTACTGCGGCCGGCGGGCGACCACGGTGGATCACGTGGTGCCGCGGGCTCAGGGGGGTCAGGACTCGTGGCTGAACACGGTGGCGTCGTGTGCGGAGGACAATCACCGGAAGGCTGCTCGGACGCCTGATCAGGCGGGGATGCCGTTGTTGCGGCGGCCGTTCGAGCCGACGCCGGCTGATGCGATGTTGCTGGCGCTGGGTCGGGATGATCTTGAAGCTCTGCCGGAGTGGCTTGCGCAGCCGGCGTAGTCGCTCCGCTGGGGGGGGTGTTGTCGGGTGCGGGTGCGCTGTGGCTGGTCGCGCAGTTCCCCGCGCCCCTAAGGGGGCTTCCAGCCCCTCCGGCGTTTGAGGAGCGGGGGTTCGGGGGCGGAGCCCCTGAGCACGTGACGGGAACGGGTAGGGGCGGCGGGGGCGGAGTGTCCGCCCCCGCCGCCCCTGCCCAAGATGCGGTCAGTCCACTGACGGCTTTTCGCGGCGTTCTGTGCCGCCACCACCCTGATTGCCGCCACCCATCGGCCCGAAGTTGCCCATCGCGCCGCTGAGCCCCTTGAGGGCGTCACCGATCTCGCTGGGCACGATCCAGAGCTTGTTCGCGTCGCCCTCGGCGATCTTCGGCAGCATCTGGAGGTACTGGTAGGCCAGCAGCTTCTGGTCCGCGTCACCGGCGTGGATGGACTCGAAGACCGTACGGATCGCCTGGGCCTCACCCTCGGCGCGCAGCGCGGCGGCACGGGCCTCACCCTCGGCCCGGAGGATCGCCGACTGCTTCTCACCCTCGGCGGTGAGGATCTGCGACTGGCGGATACCTTCCGCGGTGAGGATCGCGGCGCGCTTGTCACGGTCCGCGCGCATCTGCTTCTCCATCGAGTCCTGGATGGAGGTGGGCGGCTCGATCGCCTTGAGCTCGACGCGGTTGACGCGGATGCCCCACTTGCCGGTGGCCTCGTCGAGGACTCCGCGCAGAGCCGCGTTGATCTCCTCGCGGGAGGTCAGGGTCCGCTCCAGGTCCATGCCGCCGATGATGTTGCGGAGCGTGGTGACGGTGAGCTGCTCGATCGCCTGGATGTAGCTGGCGACCTCGTAGGTCGCGGCGCGGGCGTCGGTCACCTGGTAGTAGATGACGGTGTCGATGTTCACGACCAGGTTGTCCTGGGTGATCACCGGCTGCGGCGGGAACGGCACGACCTGCTCGCGAAGGTCGATGCGGTTGCGGATCGAGTCGATGAACGGGACGACGATGTTGAGGCCCGCGTTCAGGGTCCGCGTATAGCGGCCGAAGCGCTCGACGATGGCGGCGCTGGCCTGGGGAATGACTTGGATGGTCTTGATCAACGCGATGAAGACCAACACCACCAGAATGATCAGGACGATGATGATCGGTTCCATCGTGGCTCCCCGTACCCTTCTCCGCCTCGGTGCTTCCGGAAAATCTCGTGACTGCCGTGCATCTCGCGACTGCCGAAGATCTCGTAACTGTCGAAGATCTTGCTGGACGAGTGTGTCAGACCACAACTCGCCACGTGCGACGTTCCGTTCACTGGACGCCCTGGAGTCACACGACGATCGCCGTGGCTCCCTCGATCTCCACCACATCCACTTCCTGGCCCACGTCGTAGGCGCGTGTGGTGTCGAGTGAGCGTGCGGACCAGATCTCGCCCGCGAGTTTGATCCGGCCTCCCGAACTGTCCACTCTCTCCAGGACGACGGCCTGTTTGCCCTTCAACGCGTCGATTCCCGATGCCAGTTGGGGCCGCTGGGCGCGATGCCTGGCCGCCACGGGCCGGACCACCGCGATGAGCGCGACCGAGACGGCGGCGAAGACGACGACCTGGAGGACGACACCGCCCCCGAGCCCCGCGGTCACGGCGCCCGCGACGGCGCCGACGGCGAGCATTCCGAATTCCGGCATGGCGGTCACGACCAACGGGATTCCGAGCCCGGCCGCGCCGATCAGCCACCACACCCATGCGTCGATGTCGTTCACATGGTCATGGTAGGTCCGCAGGTCCCGTCCCCGACAGGGCGCCGATCCTGTTGGGGCGGGTGTTCCCGGCTGTCAGGTGAGGTTCGCCGGGACAGACCGGTCAGGACAGCGGGAGGCCCTGGGCGGTCCAGCGGTCGCCGGCCTGGCTGACGACGAGCGGCAGGCCGAAGCACAACGAGAGGTTGCGCGAGGTGAGTTCCAGTTCCAGGGGTCCGGCCGCGAGCACCTTGCCCTGGCGGATCATCAGGACGTGGGTGAAGCCCGGGGCGATCTCCTCCACATGGTGCGTGACCATGATCATGGAGGGGGCGATCGGGTCGCGGGCCAGGCGGCCGAGACGGCGTACGAGGTCCTCGCGGCCGCCGAGGTCGAGACCGGCGGCGGGCTCGTCGAGGAGCAGCAGCTCGGGGTCGGTCATCAGCGCGCGGGCGATGAGGGTGCGCTTGCGTTCGCCCTCGGAGAGGGTGCCGAACCTGCGGTCCACGAACTCGGTCATGCCGAGGCGGTCGAGGAAGGCGCGGGCGCGCTGCTCGTCGATGTCCTCGTAGTCCTCGTGCCAGCCGGCCGTCATGCCGTACGCGGCGGTCAGCACCGTCTGCAGGACGGTCTGACGCTTGGGGAGCTTCTCGGCCATGGCGATGCCGGCGACACCGATGCGCGGGCGCAGCTCGAAGACGTCGACCTTGCCGAGGGTCTCACCGAGGATGGTGGCGGTTCCCTGGCTGGGGAAGAGGTAGCTGGAGGCGAGGTTGAGGAGGGTCGTTTTTCCGGCGCCGTTGGGTCCGAGGATGACCCAGCGCTCGCCTTCCTTGACCGACCAGGAGACCTGGTCCACCAGAGCCCGGCCCTCTCGGACCACGGATACGTCCTCAAGCTCCAGAACATCGCTCATGAGCGCGCTGTCTCCCATTGCAGTCTCGGCCGTCGCTGACGTCTGTGGACGCAGCCCCCAGGGAAAACCTACGCCACCGGTCGACCCGTCCCATCCATCGGCCGGTCCTTAAGCGGTTCCCTAAAATGGGAGGCATGCTTTCGGAACCACGTTCAGGACGGTTGGCGGCATGGGGAAACGCACTGTTGGCCGGTTTTGTCTCACCTGATGACGCGGTCGTCGCGATCGTCGGTGAGGACGCCGTGCACCGGGTCGCGGGGCTGCCCGGCGAGACGGGGCCCGTCGGGCTCTCGCTCGCCCTGGGGCGGCTGCGCGCGCTCGGGGCGACCGGTCTGCGGGTCGCGCTGCCCGCGCCCGGGCATCCGCTCGGGCTGAGCGGCCCGCCGGATTTCAACGCGCGCGCCCTGGAGGCCGAGGAGGCCGTCGTCTGCCACGGGGTCGGCCTCGGGCTCGTACCCGACGTGTACGAGGCCGGGCCCGAGGGCGATGTGCATGTGGAGGTCGTCTGGCACTGTCTGCCGGTGCGTGAGGCGCCGCCCGCCGACGTGCCGTCCCTCGGGGAGGCGGAGCGGGAGCTCGCGGAGGCGCTGCGGGACGCGACCGAGGTGCTGTCGCGGCTCGATGTGGCGGGCTCGGGCCCGGTCGCCGAGGCGGCGATCGACGCGTACCGGGCACGGGCCGAGCGGGACGGCGAGGTGCTCGCCCCCGGTTATCCGCCCAGAGCGGTACGGGTGTTGGCGCTGTCCCGGCGGGTCGGGCTGCTGATCTCGGTGGCGTACGGGAACGGGCACGGCGGGGCTGTGAGCGCGTCGGAGATGGCCGCGCGCTCCGAGGCGCTGCGCCCGGTCGAACGGACGGCCAGGCGGGCTCAGGTGGCGGCGTACAACGCGTTCGTGGAGGAGCGGGAGCGCGGGGTGCGCTGAGGGCCGCACGCGTACCTGTCGCTGGAGGCCGTGGCTCACGTGGCAGTCGACGAAGGCCGCAGCTGAGACGCGGCAGTCGCCGAGGGCAGCGGTACGGACGAGGGCCCCGCGGACCGTGTGGTCCGCGGGGCCCTCGTCCGGGCGGGACGTCAGTCGTTGACGGCCTCGTTGCCGAAGGTCGGGTTCAGGAGTCCGATCACGTTGATGCTGTCACCGACGACGTTGACGGGGACGTGGATCGGGGCCTGGACGGCGTTGCCCGAGGCGACGCCCGGGGACTTCACGGCAGCGCCGTCGGCATCCGAGTCGGCGACAGCGGCACCGGCCGAGGCACCCGCTGCGATACCGACGACGGTGACGGCCAGGGCGGCCTTCTTGGCGATGTTCATGAAAAGCGTTCCTCCTGCGATTGCGTATCCGGCCCTGCCGCGGGCCGTAGCCTGAGCAACGCCCGAGGGGGCCGGACGGCACGGCGGACGAGCGCGTTCTGCCCGTTCGGGCCAGTGGTCCGACGAGCCGAAAAACGGACCGGCCCCCCAGGAGGACCTGGGAGGCCGGTGGTCGTGTGACCCGGGGCGTACGTCAGCCGTTGAAGCCGTCGTTGCCGAACGCCGGGTTCAGGATGCCGATGACGTTCACGGTGTTGCCGACCGCGTTCACGGGGATGGCGACCGGGACCTGGACGAGGTTGCCCGAGGCGACACCCGGCGAGCCCACGGCCTGGCCGGCCGCGTGCGCACCGTCGGTGGCGGAGGCGAAACCGGCACCGGCGGCAACGAGGCCACCGGCCACCATCGTGACGGCAGCGGCCTTCTTCAGGTTCTTCACTTCTGAGCCCTCTTCCTTGTGAACCACTGCGGCAGAGCGCCGCAGCACGCACTGGAGAACGGCGGAGATCGCAGAAGGATGCGCCATCCGGGGGACATTCCCACGACGGTATGAATCTCAGTCCGGAGGGAGACTCTCCGTATTGCCGTCCGGAAGGTCTGCCGTTGCACGGATCAGCAGGTCATCAGCCCGTCACACCGTGGCGTACGGCCCACAGCGCGGCCTGGGTGCGGTCGGAGAGGTCGAGTTTCATCAGGATGTTCGAGACGTGCGTCTTGACGGTCTTCTCGGAGAGGACGAGGGCGCGGGCTATCTCGCGGTTGGAGCGGCCGTCGGCGATCAGGCCGAGCACCTCCCGCTCCCGCTCCGTGAGTGAACCTCCTCTGCCCTGGCCGTAGTTGGTGCCTTCCTGGGACAGCAGCGCGCCGGCCACCTCGGGCTGCAGGAGGATGTGTCCGGCGTGGACCGAGCGGATGGCTCCGGCGAGCGCGTCCGGGTCCACGTCCTTGTAGACATAGCCGGCGGCGCCCGCGCGCAGGGCCGGGATCACCGTGCGCTGCTCGGTGAAGCTGGTGACGATGAGCACGCGCGCGGGGTTGTCCAGTTCGCGGAGCCGGCGCAGGGCCTCCACGCCGTCCATGCCCGGCATCTTGAGGTCCATGAGGACGACGTCGGGTTTCAACTCCTCGGCGCGGGCGACTCCTTCGGCGCCGTCGGACGCCTCCCCCACGACCTCGATGTCGTCCTGCACCTCAAGGAAGGTGCGCAGTCCCCGGCGGACGACCTGGTGGTCGTCGACGAGCAGCACCTTGATTGCGTCAGCCACCAGGGACCTCCATCTCGATCGTGGTGCCCTTGCCGGGCGCCGACTCGACGGTGAGTTCGCCGCCGACGCCGTTGGTCCGGTCGCGCATGGAGACCAGGCCGAGGTGGCGTCCCGCGCGGCGGGTGGCTCTGGGTTCGAAACCGCTGCCGTCGTCCGTGACGCGCAGGACGGCGCCCGCGCCGCGCTTCTCCACGGTGACGTCGACGCGGGCCGCGCCCGAGTGCCGCAGCGCGTTGTGCAGCGCCTCCTGGGCGACCCGCAGCATGGCCTCCTCCTGGGCCGCGGGCAGCGCGCGGACACCGCAGCTGTCGAAGGTCACGCGCGCGGAGTGGGCCCGGTCGAGGACCTGTATCTGGGTGCGCAACGTGGCGACCAGGCCGTCCTCGTCGAGGGCGGCGGGGCGCAACTCGACGACGGCGGCGCGCAGTTCGTCGGCGGCTTCGGCGGCGAGGGCGGCCACCTGCTGGAGTTCGCCCTTGGCGCGGTCCGGGTCGCGGTCCACGAGGGCGGCGGCGGCCTGGGCGGTCAGGCGCAGGGAGAACAGCTTCTGGCTGACGGCGTCGTGCAGTTCGTGGGCGAGGCGGGAGCGTTCCTCAGCGATGGTCAGCTCACGGCTGCGCTCGTACAGGCGGGCGTTCGTGAGGGCGATCGCGGCGTGCTGGGCGAGGATCCCGAGCAGATCCTCGTCGTCCTCGGTGAAGCCGCAACCGCCTTCCGGTTTCACGCAGTTCTTGTTCGCGAGGAAGAGGGCGCCGATGACCTCGTCGCCGTCGCGGACGGGCAGGCCCAGGAAGTCGGACATGTCGGGGTGGGCGGCGGGCCAGCCCTCGAAGCGCGGGTCCTTGCGGACGTCGGCGAGGCGCTCGGGGCGGGCCTCGTGCAGCATCGCGGCGAGGATGCCGTGCTGGCGTGGGAGGGGGCCGATGGCCTTCCACTGGGCGTCGCTGACCCCGTCGACGACGAACTGGGCGAAGCCCCCGTGGTCGTCGGGGACCCCGAGGGCCGCGTACTGCGCGTCGAGCAGTTCGCGGGCGGAGGCGACGATCGTCTTGAGGACGTCGCGCACCTCCAGGTGTCTGCTCATGGCCAGCAGCGCGGTGCTCACCGCGAGCAGGCCCGACCGGGGTCCATGACTCATGACCTCACGGTACCGGCGGGGTGTGACAGCGCGTATCCGCCCTGTGGCGGCCCTGACCCGGTCCGCTGGACCTAGGGCGAAGGGCCCCCGTGCGCTGCGGCCGGCGTATGAGGCGGCGAAGGTCCTCGGGTTCCTACGTTGGGGACAGCCGCCCGGAGCGGCGGTCGAGGACGAGGGGACGGATCATGCCGGTAGCGATCATCACGGGGGCCTCCAAGGGGCTGGGGCGCGCGCTCGCCGAGGCGCTGGCGGAGCGCGGCTGGGATCTGGTGCTGGACGCCAGAACCGCGCAGCCCCTCCAGGAGACGGCGGTGGCCATCCTCAGTAAGTACGGAGCACAGGTACGGGCGCTGCCCGGGGACGTCACGGACGGGGCGCACCGGGCCCAGCTGGTGGCGGCGGCCCGGGAGCTGGGCGGTGTCGATCTGCTGGTGAACAACGCGAGCGCGCTGGGCGCCGAACCGCTCGTACGGCTGGAGTCGCTGGCCCTGGACGGGCTCCGGCGCGCGCTGGAGGTGAATGTGGTCGCGGCGCTCGGGCTGGTCCAGGAGGCGCTGCCGCTGCTGCGGGAGTCTACGGAGGGCTCGGTGATCGACGTCAGCTCGGACGCGGCGGCGGAGGCGTACGAGACCTGGGGCGGTTACGGGGCCTCGAAGGCGGCGCTCGACCATCTCTCCGCGGTGCTCGGCGAGGAGGAGCCCGGGCTGCGGGTCTGGGCGGTCGACCCGGGTGACATGGGCACGGACCTGTACGCGGCGGCCGTGCCGGACGACGACGATCCGCGGCCCGACCCCGCGAGTGTCGTGCCGGCCTTCCTGAGGCTGCTCGACGGGCGTCCGGCGAGTGGGCGCTACGGGGCCCCCGCCCTGCTGGAGCAGCGATGACGACCACCATGGGGGTGCCCCCGCTCGGCGGCGGCCGGGCGGGCAGGTGGACCCTCCCCGAGGAGCTGTCGGCCCGTGTGCCGGCCGAGCAGCGGGGTCGCGGGCTGGACCGCGACGCCGTCCGCCTGCTCGTCTCGCGCGGGACCCGGGTGTCGCACCACGCGTTCGCGGAGCTGCCGACGCTGCTGCGGGCCGGGGACCTGCTCGTCGTGAACACGTCCGTGACGCTGGCGGCCGCGGTGGACGGGAGGGTGGGGCACGCGCGCGTGGTGGTGCACTTCTCCACCCGCGGCGACGACGGGCGGTGGGCGGTGGAGCTGCGGGAGCCCGACGGGAGGGGCACGACGCGCGCACGCGGGGGCGGGCCCGCGGGGACGGAGGTGCGACTTCCGGGGGACGTGCGGCTCGTCCTGGAGGAGCCGCTTTCCGGGCGGAGCGCGCGGCTGTGGTGGGGGCGGGTCTCCGACGCCGATGTGCCGGGGCTGCTGCGGCGGCACGGGAGGCCCATCCGCTACTCCTACACGGAGCGGGACCAGCCGCTGTCCGCGTACCAGACCGTGTTCGCGCTGCCGTCCGCCGACGGGACGGGGAGCGCGGAGATGCCGAGCGCGGCGCGGCCCTTCACCGCGCGGCTGGTGGCGGAGCTGGTGAGCCGGGGGGTGCAGTTCGCGCCGGTCACTCTGCACACGGGGGTCGCCTCGGCCGAGGCGCACGAGCCGCCGTATCCGGAGCGCTTCACGGTGCCGGAGACCTCGGCACGGCTGATCAACGCGGCGAGGGCCGGTGACGGCAGGGTGATCGGCGTCGGCACCACGGCCGTACGCGCCGTGGAGTCGGCGGCAGGATCAGACGGGGTGGTGCGTGCCGCGCGGGGCTGGACCGGTCTGGTGGTGACCCCGGAGCGCGGGGTGCGGGTCGTCGACGGGCTGCTCACCGGGCTGCACGAGCCCGAGGCCTCGCATCTGCTGATGCTGGAGGCGGTCGCGGGCAGGGAGGCCGTGGACCGTGGGTACGAAGAGGCGCTGCGCGGGCGCTATCTGTGGCACGAGTTCGGGGACGTGCACCTCATCCTCCCGGCGGACCTCCCGGCGACCCCCTCTGCGGCGCTTCCGGCGGAGAACCCTCACGCAGAGGGTTGCCACAGCAACTGCCGGTGAGTCCGAGCCGCGTCCGGTGTGAGCCCGCACATAGGGCGCACATCACGTACGAAGGGGCATAGGAGACAACCGGACTCCTGGTGAGCGGGGCAGACGTATTGATCTGTCCCGATTTGCCCTTTGGGGGTCCACTACCCGAGGTCGTACGTCACACCTTTGCCTTCGAAAATTCGGGCCGCTAACAATGGCTCCCGTCGCTCGATGCCGCAGGTGCTTACCCACGGCGTCAGATCCGGAAACACTTTTTGTCCCCATCGGATCGAGAGCGGCCTCCGCGCTATTCGAAGAGGTCCTCCAGCCATGCCCAAGCAGCACAGCATTCCTGGTCGCATCCCCGCCATGACCAAGGCCCACAAGCTCTCGTTCGCCGGTGTCGCCACGCTCGGCGCCGCCGCCCTCGCGTTCTCACTGGCCCCCGCCGACACGAAGGCGAGCGCCGACTCGGTCTCCGCCGCCCCGGCCGCGCTCTCGTCGCAGCAGCTGCAGGTCAAGACCGTCGGTCTCAGCGGCCAGCTGGCCGACGCCCAGGCCGCCGCCGCGAAGAAGAAGGCGGCCGACGCCGCCGCCGCGAAGAAGGCCGCAGAGGCCGCCGCGGCGAAGAAGGCCGTGGACGCCCGCAAGGCCAAGGAGGCCGCTAGCCGGTCGGCCCAGCGTGCCGCGGTCAAGCCGGTCGCCGCGAAGACCTACACGAACAACCTGGACGGCTGGATACGCCAGTCGCTGGACATCATGAAGAAGCACGGCATCCCGGGCACGTACGACGGTCTGCACCGCAACATCATGCGGGAGTCCTCGGGCAACCCGAACGCGATCAACGGCTGGGACATCAACGCCATCAACGGCGTCCCGTCCATCGGTCTGCTGCAGGTCATCAAGCCGACCTTCGACGCGTACCACGTCGCCGGCACCGTGCACAGCCAGTACAACCCGGTCGCCAACATCACCGCCGCCGCCAACTACGCGGCGGACCGGTACGGCTCGATCGACAACGTCAACAGCGCGTACTGAGGTCTGCGCGGACCTCTGCCCGTACGCCGGAAAGGGCGGCACCCCACCGGGGTGCCGCCCTTCGCGCGTGCCGCTCGCGGCGTACTACTTGCGCATGACCTCCGGCTCGTGGCGGCGCAGGAAGCGGGCCACCAGGAAGGCGCAGACCGCGGCGAGGGCGAACAGGGCCGTCATGTCGAGGACCCAGGTCAACGCCGTGTGATCCCACAGGGGATCGGTCTCGGCCGTGTTGTGCGGGTTGATCTTGTTGAAGTCGAGCGTGGCTCCGGAGGCTCCGACCGCCCAGCGCGACGGCATCAGATACGAGATCTGGTTGACGCCCACAGCGCCGTTCAGCGGGAACAGGCAGCCCGTGAAGACGACCTGGATGATCGCGAACATCACCAGCAGCGGCATGGTCTTCTCGGCGGTCTTCACCAGCGAGGAGATGACCAGGCCGAACATCATCGAGGTGAAACCGAGCGCCATGATCGGCAGGGAGAGTTCCAGCGCGACCGCGCCGCCGAGGATCAGTCCCTCGTCGGGGATCGTCCGGCTCATGAAGCCGATCGCGCCGACCAGTGCGCCCTGGAACATGGTGATGACGCCGAGGACGATCACCTTGGACATCAGGTACGCGGAGCGTGACAGGCCGGTCGCGCGCTCGCGCTCGTAGATGACCCGTTCCTTGATCAGCTCACGGACCGAGTTCGCGGCGCCCGCGAAACAGGCGCCGACCGCGAGGATCAGCAGCACGGTCGCGGCCGTGCTGTTCGGGATGGGCAGACCGTTGGGCTGCAGTTTCGTGTTCACCAGCAGCGTCTTGTCCGGCTCGATGAGCAGGCTGACCGCGCCGAGGACCGCCGGCAGGATCACCGTCAGGGCCAGGAAGCCCTTGTCGGACGCGATGACCGAGACGTACCGCCGGACCAGTGTGCTCAGCTGGGAGATCCAGCCCTGGGGCTTCGGCGGGCGCATCGCCTGCGGCGGCGGCATGTGTACGGACTGCGGGGCGACCGCGTCGATGTCCGCGGCGTACATCTGGTAGTGCTGCGAGCCCTTCCAGCGGCCCGCCCAGTCGTAGTCGCGGTAGTTCTCGAAGGCGGAGAAGACATCGGCCCAGGTGTCGTAGCCGAAGAAGTTCAGTGCCTCCTCGGGCGGACCGAAATAGGCCACGGAACCGCCGGGCGCCATGACCAGAAGTTTGTCGCAGATGGCCAGTTCCGCCACGGAGTGCGTGACGACGAGGACCGTGCGGCCGTCGTCGGCGAGGCCGCGCAGCAGCTGCATGACATCGCGGTCCATGCCCGGGTCGAGGCCGGAGGTCGGCTCGTCCAGGAAGATCAGCGACGGTTTGGTCAGCAGCTCAAGGGCCACCGAGACGCGCTTGCGCTGGCCACCGGAGAGGGAGGTGACCTTCTTCTCCTTGTGGATGTCGAGCTTGAGCTCGCGCAGCACCTCGTCGATCCGGGAGTCGCGCTCCTGGGTCGTGGTGTCCGCGGGGAAGCGCAGTTTGGCCGCGTACTTGAGGGCCTTCTTGACGGTCAGTTCCTTGTGCAGGATGTCGTCCTGCGGGACCAGACCGATGCGCTGGCGCAGCTCGGCGAACTGCTTGTAGAGGTTTCGGTTGTCGTAGAGGACGTCACCCTCGTTGGCGGGGCGGTAGCCCGTGAGCGCCTTGAGGAGCGTCGACTTGCCGGAGCCGGAGGGGCCGATGACCGCGATGAGCGACTTCTCCGGCACGCCGAAGGAGACGTCCTTGAGGATCTGCTTGCCGCCGTCGACCGTGACGGTCAGGTGGCGGGCCGAGAAGGACACCTCACCGGTGTCGACGAACTCTTCGAGGCGGTCGCCCACCAGGCGGAACGTCGAGTGGCCGACGCCGACGATGTCGTTGGCGCCGAGCAACGCGGAGCCGCCCTTGGCGATCGGCATACCGTTGACGAACGTGCCGTTGTGCGAGCCGAGGTCACGGATCTCGGCCCGCCCGTCGGGCGTCGCGTGGAACTCGGCGTGGTGCCGCGAGACCTGCAGGTCGGAGACGACCAGCTCGTTCTCCAGCGCACGGCCGATCCGCATCACGCGGCCGAGCATCATCTGGTGGAACGTGGTCGGGCTGCGGTCGCCGTAGACCGGTGGCGCCCCCGCGGCGCCGCCGGAGCCCTGCTGCTGCGGGATGTGCCCGCCCTGCTGCCCCTGCTGCGACTGCTGCCAGCTCTGCTCCGGCGCCTGCGGAGTCTGCTGCTGGGCCCAGCCGGCCGCCGGGGCGCCCTGAGCGGCGTACGGCTGCTGCTGGGGCTGTGCCTGCGGCTTGGTGGCCGCGGCGCCCGTCAGGCTCAGGCGTGGTCCGTCGGTCGCGTTGCCGAGGTGCACGGCCGAGCCGGGGCCGATCTCCATCTGATGGATCCGCTGCCCCTGCACGAATGTGCCGTTGGTGCTGCCGTGGTCCTCGATGACCCAACTGCGGCCGCCCCAGCTGATCGTGGCGTGACGCCAGGACACCCTGGCGTCTTCGAGCACGATGTCCCCCTGCGGATCGCGTCCGAGGGTGTATGGCCTGGACGCTTCGAGCGTCCAGGTCCGTCCGTTCAATTCCAGTACGAGTTCCGGCACTCCATGCCCCACTGTGTTGTCCCCCGATGTACCCCCAACACAGGGAGTCTAGGGATGTCGAACATCGTGGGGAACTATTTCAGTAGGAGGCCCCTGACCGAAAGTCGGGCCTCTCGAAGACCGAGTACGGGCGTCTTGTCCGTTTCCGTTGACGGGGTTGAAACCGGACCGGAGAGTGGTAATCCCACGCGAGGGGGACACCGCGGCGGAGGTGTCGCGGGTGCGGAGTCGGGGGGCTGATGATGAGCGACGGGTCCGTGGGACAGGGCAGGCGCGTACCGGTGGGCGACGTGCTGCTGTCCTCGATCGCCGCCGTGAGCTGGGCGTTGATCGGCATGGCGGGGGTGGCCGCGCTCGGGCTGCATCTGCTCGGTGCCGACGAGACGGCTTCGCTCGGGCCGATGACCGCGGCGCTCGTGGCGCTCGGGGCGGGTGGTTCGGTGACACCCTCGGGCGATATGTCGGCGTTCGGGCTGGAAGGCGCGCAGGCCGACACCGCCCTCCAGATCACGCCACTCGGGGTGAGCCTGGTGGGCGCGCTGCTGCTGTCCTGGTTCTTCCTGCGTTCCCTGCGCGGGGCGGGCGCGGTGATCTCGCCCGCCGAACTGGTGGCGCGGGCGGGCACCGTGGCCGCCCTCTTCGTGGCGCTGCTGGGGGGTCTCGCCTGGGCGGGACACGACATCATCACGATCGACGGCGGTGCGCTCGGGCTCGACAAGCTGCCGGGCGGCGGAGTCCCCGACGACGTGGAGGTGCCGGGGCTCGGCAACATCGGCGGCCTGCTGCCGGACCGGCTCGGGGACCTCGCGGACGCGAACGCCAAGGTGGGCTTCACCGTCGACACCGTGCCGACGCTCCTCGGGGGGCTCGGCTGGGTGCTCGGCGTCCTGCTGATCGCGTTGCTGGCCTCGCGCAGGACCCCGCTGCCGGGCGGCTGGACGGCCGTGCACCGCCTGGTGCGGCCCGCGGTCTCCGCGCTGGTCACGGTGTTGCTGGTGGCGGTCCTCGCGGGCTTCGCGGCGGCGGCGTACGCGGCGATCGGCGACGAGAACCCGAAACGGATCGCCGGCGCCGCCCTGCTCGGGGCTCCCAACGGGGTCTGGCTCGGCATCCCGGTCGGGCTCTTCGTGCCGTGGGACGGGACGGCCACGGGTCCGTTCCTGCAGTTCCTGCCGGACCCCATGGACGACCTGCTCAAGTTCTCCGACCAGCCCGTGACCCTCGCCAGGCTGGCCGAACTGGACGGCCGGGTCTGGCTGCTGGGCATCGCGGCGGCCCTCATGATGCTGTTCGCGGGCGTCCTGACCGCCGCCCGCACCCCGTTCGTACGGGAGCGGGGCGTCCTCGGTTTCGCGGCCCGCTGCGCGCTGCGGCTGGCGCTCGTGACCGCGCTGGTGCTGCCGTTGCTGGTCTGGCTGACGGAGGTGTCCGTGGACGCCTCGCTGTCCGTGCTCGGCATAGACGCCTTCGACTCCGGGATCGAGTTGCGCGGGCAGCCCGGCATGGCGCTGCTGCTCGGTGCGCTGTGGGGCGCGGTCGCGGGCGCGGTGGGCGCGCTGCTCGCGTGCGCGTCGGGTGCGGCCGGCCGGCAGGCGGCGCCGCTGGCACGGGGTGACGCGGGCGCGGCCGTGCCGGAGGCCGTCACCTCGTACGCGGAGCCGGCCGGTCAGGCAGCGGGGCAGCCCGCCGGGGAGGCCGGTCCCTACCGCCCCGGGACGCCGTTCCGGCCGACGAACCCGGAGACGAACCCCTATCTGCGGATCCCCGACGAATTACGGGAGTCCGGCCCGGGGCGGCGCTCCGGCACCCAGTACCCCGGCGGCCCCCAGTCCCCCGGTGGCTCCCGGCCTCCCGGCGGGCAGCCCCGCGACCCGGGCGGACCGTCCCGGCCTCCCGGCGCTCAGCCACGGCCCCCCGGTGGACAGCAGCAGCCCCCCGGCGGACAACCACGACCCCCTGGTGGTCGGTCAGGGCCTGGTGGGCAGCCTCCCGGCGGCAGTGGGCAGCCGCCGGGCCCTCGTCCGCCGGACGACGTACCGGACGACGTGTACGGGGCGCAGACGATGATCGGTCCCTTCCCGCCCACGCCTCGTCCGGCGCCTCCCGGGTCCGGACCCCGGCGCCGGTCGCGCTCGTCGCAGGACGGGCCGCCTCCCCCGCCGGACGAACTGCCTCCCCCGCCGCCGCCCCGCAAGCCGGGCGGGCGCCGCTGAGCGGAGAGCGGGCGCGGGACCGACACGGCCCGTGAAGGCCGGGGACACCCGGGCGACATGTACTGTTCCCTGTCCGTCAGGCGGACCTCGGGGGCATTCGGCACGGAGTGCCGGATACGGTGTGAGCACCATGAGCGCATCACAGACCTCTGATGTTCCCACTGACGTTCCCATCGATGTCCCGACTCTCCTCGTCAAGATCTTCGGCAAGGACCGTCCCGGTATCACCGCCGGGCTCTTCGACACCCTCGCCGCCTACTCGGTCGACGTGGTCGACATCGAGCAGGTCGTCACCCGTGGCCGGATCGTGCTGTGCGCGCTCGTGACGCATCCGCCGGCCGGCCTGGAGGGCGATCTGCGCGCCACCGTGCACAGCTGGGCGGACTCGATGCGGCTGCAGACCGAGATCATCTCCGGTCACGGCGACAACCGGCCCCGCGGGCACGGCAGGTCGCTGGTGACCGTCCTCGGGCATCCGCTCACCGCGGAGTCGACGGCCGCCATCGCCGCCCGGATCACCGGGGCCGGCGGCAACATCGACCGTATCTTCCGGCTGGCCAAGTACCCCGTGACCGCGGTCGAGTTCGCCGTGTCCGGTACGGAGCCCGAGGAGCTGCGGACCGCGCTGGTGACCGAGGCCGCCGCGCTCGGCGTCGACATCGCGGTGGTCGCGGCCGGACTGCACCGGCGGGCCCAGCGGCTGGTCGTCATGGACGTGGACTCCACGCTCATCCAGGACGAGGTCATCGAGCTGTTCGCGGCGCACGCCGGCTGCGAGGCCGAGGTCGCCGAGGTGACGGCCGCCGCGATGCGCGGCGAGCTGGACTTCGAGCAGTCCCTGCACGCGCGCGTGAAGCTGCTCAAGGGGCTCGACGGCTCCGTGGTGGACAAGGTGCGCAGCGAGGTGCGGCTGACACCGGGGGCGCGCACGCTCATCCGTACGCTGAAGCGGCTCGGCTTCCAGGTCGGTGTCGTCTCCGGCGGCTTCACCCAGGTGACGGACGATCTGCGGGAGCGGCTCGGGCTGGACTTCGCCCAGGCCAACACCTTGGAGATCGTCGACGGGAAGCTGACGGGCCGGGTCATCGGCGAGATCGTGGACCGGGCGGGCAAGGCGCGGCTGCTGCGCCGGTTCGCCGCGGAGGCGGGCGTGCCGATCTCGCAGACGGTGGCGATCGGTGACGGGGCCAACGACCTGGACATGCTCAACGCGGCCGGTCTCGGGGTCGCCTTCAACGCCAAGCCCGTGGTGCGCCAGGCGGCGCACACCGCGGTGAACTTCCCCTTCCTGGACACGGTCCTCTATCTGCTGGGCGTGACACGCGAAGAGGTCGAGGCGGCGGACATGCACGTGGACTGACAGTCCTCCTGTGCGTGCTTTTGCGAGCATCCGGGGTCTGTCGCGACAGGGACGGGGGCCCGGCACCACGATGGTGCCGGGCCCCCGTCCGCGCTCACGGTGTGATCACTCGGACGGGTCCCAGTAGTCGAGCAGGGTGGCCGCGCCGGGCTCCAGGCTCTTCCACGACCCGGTGAAGGAGAGCACGGCGAAGGCGGCGGGGTGGAACTCGCGGCTCACCCCGTCCTGCGCGTCGGCCTCGGACCGGCCGGCCAGGATGTCGGCGAGGCCCTGCACTCCGGGGTTGTGACCGATCAGGAGGGCGTTCTGTGCGTCGTCCGGGGTTTCGTTCAGCACGGCGATCAGCTCGCCCGGGGAGGCTTCGTAGAGCCGCTCCTCGTAGACCGTTTTCGGCCGGTGCGGCAGTTCCTGGACGGCGAGCTTCCATGTCTCGCGGGTCCGGGTCGCGGTGGAGCAGAGGGCCAGATCGAAGGGGATGCCGGTGTCGGCCAGCTTGCGTCCGGCGACGGCGGCGTCCTTGCGGCCGCGCTCAGCCAGCGGGCGCTCGTGGTCGGGCACCTCGGGCCAGTCGGCCTTCGCATGCCGGAAAAGGACAATCCTGCGGGGTTCTGCGACGCTCATGGGTCCCAGCTTCGCACGAAACACGCCACGGGGCGCAGGGAGTTGATGCGCTGCCCCACCATGGGGCACGGGAAGCTCAGGAGCCCTGGTGCGGCACGATCTCAGGGGCCGGGGCGCGGGTGGCTCAGGGGAGGGCGAGCTTCCATGTCTCGCGGGTCCGGAGCGTGGGTGGCTCAGGGGCCGGGGCGCGGGTGGCTCACGAGCCCTGGTGCAGCACCAGGTGCTGGATCCGCTCGAAGAGGCTGCCGACCGCCGGGTCCGTGCCTGCCGCGTGGGCGTCCGCCGGGTTCAGTATCAGCAGCAGGAGCGCCGCGAAGGCGAGCGCGGGCAGGAGCAGCGCCCACCAGGGCAGTCGCGTATCGACGCCGCGCCCGGTCGCCGGGTGGGGCGGGGTGTGCGTTGGGGCCGACATGCCGCCTCCGTGGGGCTTCGAGTGGTCCGTGGTCCGCGTCCTCGCGGTCACATCTCGAAGGTACGGACTCGGGAACCCTCAACCCATCCGGTGATCCACCCACTTGACCCTGACACTCACCCCCTAGGGGACGGGGGGATAACCCCACCTTCGCTCCCGCGAGGGCTCGGCGGAGCGCTGTCGGGGCGGAGCGGTCAGGGTGAGGCGGTCAGGGTGAGGCGATGGACGCGATGACGCCGATGACCACGAAGATGAGGAGGAACGCGCCGAAGACGAGCAGCATCTTCTTCTGGCCGTTCTTGGGGTTCGGATCGAGCACGGGCATGGCCCCAGTCTCGCACTCCTCGCCCGGATCCTCACGGGTGGGGTCGGCGTCCCGAGGCGGTCAGCGGGCGGCGGCCTCGTCCTCCACCGTGCGGTCGCGGCCCGCCAGGACGCCCACCACTATCTGCGGGACCATCAGGCCCGCCATGAGCGCGATCGGCAGCCCCCAGCCGCCGCTGTGCTGGTAGAGCACGCCCACCAGCAGCGGGCCGGGGATGGAGATGAGGTAGCCGGTGCTCTGCGCGAAGGCCGAGAGCTGCACGACGCCCGCGCCGGTCCTGGCCCGCATGCCGACCATGGTGAGGGCCAGCGGGAACGCGCAGTTGGCGATTCCGAGCAGCAGGGCCCACGCCCAGGCGCCGGCGGCCGGGGCGAGGTAGAGGCCCGCGTAGCCGGCGAACCCGCAGAGGCCGAGGGCGACGACGATGGGCCCCTGGTGGGGCAGCCGGGTGGCCAGCCGCGGGATGACGAAGGCCAGGGGCACGCCCATCACCATCGTGACCGCGAGCAGCAGTCCGGCGGTGCCCGCCGGGACACCGGCGTCCCGGAAGATCTGCGCCATCCAGCCCATCGTGATGTACGCGGCGGTCGCCTGCAGCCCGAAGAAGACCGCGAGCGCCCAGGCGGTACGGCTCCGGGTGATCCGCAGCGGGGCGGCCTCCTGACGCGCCCCGGAGGACGTGCTCGGGGCCGGAGCCGAGACTGCGCCCCCAGGAGCCGCCTCGGTGGACAGGGGCGTGCCCTTGGCCCGTACGAGAGGGATCCAGGGCAGGACGGCGACGGCCGCGAGCGCGGCCCAGACGGCGAGGCCCGTCTGCCAGTTCCCGCCCAGGGCCCGGGTCATGGGCACGGTGACGGCGGCCGCGGCGGCGGTGCCGAGGGCGAGGGCCATGGAGTAGAGGCCGGTCATGGTGCCGACCCGGTCCGGGAACCAGCGCTTGACGATCACCGGCATGAGGACGTTGCTGACGGCGATGCCCATGAGGGCGAGGGCGCTGGCGACCAGGAAGCCCGCCGTGCCCCCGACGAAGGGCCGAAGCACCAGGCCCGTACCGATCGCCAGCATGCCGGCGCAGACCACCGCGGCGGGTCCGAAGCGGCGGGCCAGCCGCGGCGCCATGACGCCGAAGACGGCGAAGCACAGCGGCGGTACGGAGGTGAGGAGCCCGGCGACGCTGCCGCTCATGCCGAGGCCGTCGCGCACCTCTTCCAGGAGGGCGCCCAGGCTGGTGATGGCGGGGCGCAGGTTGAGGGCCGTCAGGACGATGCCGGCGATCACCAGACGCGTCATCCACGCGCGCGTGGGGGGCGTGTGCAGGTCCGCGTCCTGTGCGGAGCTGCGTATCGGCGTCTGCGCCTCTGCCTGTACCTGTGCCGGTATCGATGGGGACACGGTCGTCCTGGTTTCCTCGCCTGTCATGAACCCCATCATAGAATCATGGGATGATTGGTTGTCCAACCCCCTGGCGCGAAGGACCGTCATGCCCCTGAGCCACCCCCGCCGGTCGGCGCTGTCCGAGCAGGTCATCGCCGCCCTGCGCAACGAGATCACCTCGGGCGAGTGGCCGGTGGGCTCCCGTATCCCCACCGAGCCCGAGCTGGTCGAGCAGCTGGGAGTGGCCCGCAACACGGTCAGGGAGGCCGTGCGGGCCCTCGCGCACAACGGCCTGCTGGACATCCGGCAGGGCTCGGGCACCTACGTGCTGGCCACCAGCGAGCTGGCCGGCGTGATGCACCGCCGGTTCGCGGACGCCGACCCGCGGCACATCGCCGAACTGCGCTCCACGCTGGAGTCGAGCGCGGCGAGGCTGGCCGCCGAGCGCCGTACCGAGCGCGATCTCAAACAGCTCGACGCCCTCCTCGTACGCCGGGAGGAGGCCTGGGAGTCCGGCGACACGGAGGCCTTCGTGACCGCCGACACGACCTTCCACCTGGCCGTGGTCGCCGCGTCCCACAACGACGTCATGACGGCGATGTACGCGGACCTGGGCGAGGTCGTGCGCGACTGGCTGCGCGAGGACGTCGGTGAGGAGCTGACGCCCGAGACGCACATGGACCACACGCGCCTGGTGGACGCGATCCGCGCGGGCGACGCGGAGACGGCGGCCTCGGAGGCGGCCGGCTATCCGTTCCTCCTGTGCCGCCCGGGGCGGCCCGAGCCCGCGGAGCGTGCCTAAACCGAGAGGCCTGCGGGGTCTGCGGGACAGTCGGTGCAGCCGGGACAGTCAGGACGGCCGGGGCAGGCGGGACACCCGCGGCATGTCACTTCCGGTGGCTGACCCACGCCGAGCGGACTTCCTTCCAGCAGCGCCCGGTCAGCCGGACGTTCTGCGCGGGGCCCGCCTCGACCCTCGCCCCGTCGGCGTCGATGTCCCACCACCGGTCGCACTCGATGTGCAGACCGATGTGGTCGGGCTCCGGATACGGGTTGCGGCAGTACGCCGTCACGTGTGAGCCGTCGACGACGGTCCGGCACGACGCTCCGAAGGGGCGTTTCTCGGCGGGCACCCGCGCGGGGGACGTCGTTCCCGCGCTGTACGCGGTGTGCGAGGCGGCGTCGGAGGGTACGGCGAGCAGCAGGGTCAGAGCGGCGAACACCGCGGTGGGGGCCGCCGCGAAACCGTTCCTGTGGAGCCGATGTATGCATCGGGCCTGGGACAGGCACACAAGGGGACCTCCTCGGCTGGGCTCTGGAGGGCGTCTCGGGAGAAGAACTCCTACTCCAGAGTGGGCCGTTACCCCCCTCGGCCGCCCGGCCGGTGCGGCCGAACGGGTGACGCCCCGCTCCCCGCACACTGCGGGGAACGGGGCGCCGACTCCGTACGCAAACGCTCGCGCGAGCGCTTACGCGCCGATCGCGTGCAGACCGCCGTCGACGTGGATGATCTCGCCGGTGGTCTTCGGGAACCAGTCGCTGAGCAGGGCGACGACACCGCGGCCGGCCGGCTCGGGGTCCTTGAGGTCCCACTCCAGGGGCGCGCGGTCGTCCCAGACGGCGGCCAGCTCGCTGAAGCCCGGGATGGACTTGGCGGCCATCGAGCCGATCGGGCCGGCCGAGATGAGGTTGGAGCGCACGTTCTGCTTGCCCAGGTCGCGGGCGAGGTAGCGGTTGGTGGCCTCCAGGGCGGCCTTGGCCGGGCCCATCCAGTCGTACTGCGGCCACGCGTACTGCGCGTCGAAGGTGAGGCCGACGACCGAGCCGCCGCCGTTCTGCATGAGCGGCAGGCAGGCCATGGTCAGCGACTTCAGGGAGAAGGCGGAGACGTGCATGGCCGTGGCGACCGACTCGAAGGGCGTGTTCAGGAAGTTGCCGCCGAGGGCGTCCTGCGGGGCGAAGCCGATGGAGTGCACGACTCCGTCGAGGCTGCCCAGTTCCGCGCCCACGACCTCGGCGAGCCGCCCGAGGTGCTCGTCGTTGGTCACGTCGAGCTCGATGACCTTGGTGGGCTTGGGGAGCTTCCGCGCGATGCGCTCGGTCAGCGTGGGCCGCGGGAACGCGGTCAGGATGATCTCGGCGCCCTGCTCCTGGGCCAGCTTCGCGGTGTGGAAGGCGATGGACGACTCCATCAGCACACCGGTGATCAGGACGCGCTTGCCCTCAAGAATTCCGCTCATGGTGATCAGTGACCCATTCCCAGTCCGCCGTCTACGGGGATGACGGCTCCAGTGATGTACGAGGCCTCTTCCGAGGCGAGGAACCGCACCGTTGCGGCGATCTCCTCGGGCTGCGCGTACCGGCCGAGCGGCACCTGCTTCACGATGGCCTCGCGCTGCTCGTCGGTGAGCGCCTTGGTCATGTCGGTGTCGACGAAGCCGGGCGCGACGACGTTGAAGGTGAGGTTGCGCGAGCCCAGCTCACGGGCGAGGGAGCGCGCGAATCCGACCAGGCCGGCCTTGGAGGCGGCGTAGTTCGCCTGCCCGGCCGAGCCGAGGAGGCCGACCACCGAGGAGATGAGGACGACGCGGCCCTTCCGCGCGCGCAGCATGCCGCGGTTGGCGCGCTTCACGACCCGGAAGGTACCCGTCAGGTTGGTGTCCAGGACGGACGTGAAGTCCTCCTCGGACATCCGCATCAGCAACTGGTCCTTGGTGACACCCGCGTTGGCGACGAGGACCTCGACCGGGCCGTGCGCGGCTTCGATCTCCTTGTAGGCCTGCTCCACCTGCTCGGTGTCGGTGATGTCGCACTTGACCGCGAGGCAGCCCAGTTCGGTGAGGGCGGCCGGGGGCTCGCCCGAACGGTATGTGATCGCGACCTTGTCGCCCGCGTCGGCGAACGTGCGGGCGATGGCGAGGCCGATGCCCCGGTTTCCTCCGGTGACGAGAACCGAGCGGCTCAACGGATCACCCTTTCGATAGCCGGTCTGGTACCTCGAAAACCTATCGGTACGGTCGGCCTCGCGGAGAATCGGGCACCGACAGTGGCTCGGGGGACTCGCTGTCGGGTCCCTACAGAAAAGCCTGGCCGTCGGGCCCGCCCGCGCGACATGATCGGACCGACAGGCGACAACAAGGGAGACCTCCGTGCCCCATTCCATCGACGAAGCCTTCACGGCACTGCCGCTACGGGCCCTGGCCGACGCGGCGCTCGCGCGGGCGCGGGCGCTGGGCGCCGATCATGCGGACTTCCGGTTCGAGCGGGTGCGCAGCGCGGCCTGGCGGCTGCGGGACGCGAAGCCCGCGGGTTCGTCGGACACGACCGACCTCGGGTACGCGGTGCGGGTCGTGCACGGCGGCACCTGGGGGTTCGCCTCCGGCGTCGACCTGACGATGGACGCCGCCGCGAAGGTGGCGTCGCAGGCCGTGGCGATGGCCAAACTGTCGGCGAAGGTGATCAAGGCGGCGGGCTCCGAGGAGCGCGTGGAGCTGGCCGGTGAGCCCGTGCACGCCGAGAAGACGTGGATCTCCTCGTACGAGATCGACCCCTTCTCCGTACCGGACGAGGAGAAGTCGGGGCTGCTGGCCGAGTGGAGTGCGCGGCTGCTCGGGGCGCCCGGGGTCAGCCATGTCGACGCCTCGCTGATGACCGTGCACGAGAACAAGTTCTACGCGGACACGGCCGGCACGGTGACCACCCAGCAGCGGGTCCGGCTGCACCCGCAGCTGACCGCGGTGGCCGTCGACGAGTCGAGCGGCGAGTTCGACTCGATGCGTACGATCGCGCCGCCCGTCGGACGCGGCTGGGAGTACCTCACCGGCACGGGCTGGGACTGGGACGCGGAGCTGGGGCGGATCCCGGAGCTGCTGGCCGAGAAGATGCGGGCGCCGAGCGTCACGGCCGGGGTGTACGACCTGGTCGTGGACCCGTCCAACCTGTGGCTGACCATCCACGAGTCCATCGGCCACGCCACCGAGCTGGACCGCGCGCTCGGTTACGAGGCCGCGTACGCCGGGACCTCGTTCGCGACCTTCGACCAGCTGGGCAAGTTGCGGTACGGCTCCGAGCTGATGAACGTGACGGGCGACCGCACCGCCGAGCACGGCCTCGCGACCATCGGGTACGACGACGAGGGTGTCGCCGGGCAGTCCTGGGACCTGGTGAAGGACGGCACGCTCGTCGGCTACCAGCTGGACCGCAGGATCGCGAAGCTGACCGGCTTCGAGCGGTCCAACGGCTGCGCGTACGCCGACTCGCCCGGCCATGTGCCCGTACAGCGCATGGCGAACGTCTCGCTGCAGCCCGATCCGGCGGGGATGTCCACGGACGACCTCATCGGGAGCGTCGACCGCGGGATCTACGTCGTCGGCGACCGGTCCTGGTCGATCGACATGCAGCGCTACAACTTCCAGTTCACCGGCCAGCGGTTCTTCAAGATCGAGAACGGGCAGATCACGGGCCAGCTGCGCGATGTCGCCTACCAGGCGACGACCACGGACTTCTGGGGCTCGATGGCCGCCGTCGGCGGCCCGCAGACCTACGTCCTGGGCGGCGCCTTCAACTGCGGCAAGGCCCAGCCGGGCCAGGTCGCGGCGGTCTCGCACGGCTGCCCCTCCGCCCTCTTCAAGGGCGTCAACATTCTGAACACCACGCAGGAGGCCGGTCGATGAGTCCTCGTACGAACAAGCCGCACGAGATCGTCGAGCGCGCCCTCGCACTGTCCCGGGCGGACGGCTGTGTCGTGATCGCCGACGAGCGGTCGACCGCGAACCTGCGCTGGGCGGGCAACGCGCTGACCACCAACGGTGTCACACGCGGGCGCACGCTGACCGTCGTCGCCACGGTCGACGGCCGCGAGGGCACCGCCTCCGGGGTCGTCTCGCGCTCCGCCGTGACCGCCGACGAGCTGGAGCCGCTGGTACGGGCCGCCGAGGCCGCGGCACGCGGGGCGGGCCCCGCCGAGGACGCGCAGCCGCTCGTCGAGGGCGTACCCGCCTCCCCCGACTTCACGGACGCGCCCGCCGAGACCTCGTCGGCGGTGTTCACCGACTTCGCGCCCGCGCTCGGCGAATCGTTCGCACGCGCGCGTGCGGGCGGCCGGGAGCTGTACGGCTTCGCCAACCACGAGCTGGTCACCAGCTACCTCGGTACGTCCACGGGGCTGCGCCTGCGGCACGACCAGCCCACCGGGACGCTGGAGCTGAACGCCAAGTCCCCGGACCGTACGCGCTCGGCGTGGGCCGGCCGCTCCACGCGCGACTTCAAGGACGTCGACCCGGCGGCCCTCGACGCCGAGCTGGCCGTCCGGCTGGGCTGGGCGGAGCGGCGCATCGATCTGCCCGCCGGGCGGTACGAGACGCTGCTGCCGCCGACCGCCGTGGCCGACCTGCTGATCTACCAGCTGTGGTCGGCGGCGGCCCGGGACGCGGCGGAGGGCCGGACGGTGTTCAGCAAGCCCGGCGGCGGCACCCGCGTCGGCGACCGGCTCACCGAGCTGCCGCTCACCCTGCGCAGCGACCCGAACGAGGCCGGGCTCGAAAGTGCCCCCTTCGTCCTCGCCCACTCCTCCGGGGACGACGCCTCCGTCTTCGACAACGGACTGCCCCTCAAGGCCACGGAGTGGGTCCGCGAGGGCGAGCTGAAGCGCCTGACGAGCACCCGGCACAGCGCGGCCCTGACCGGGCTGCCGGTGGCCCCCGGCATCGGCAACCTCATCCTCGACGGCGGCGACGATACCTCCCTGGAGGAGATGGTCGCCGCGACGGAGCGCGGGCTGCTGCTGACCTGCCTCTGGTACATCCGCGAGGTCGACCCGGCGACGCTGCTGCTGACCGGTCTGACCCGGGACGGCGTCTACCTCGTGGAGAACGGCGAGGTCACCGGTGAGGTGAACAACTTCCGGTTCAACGAGTCGCCGGTGGGCCTGCTGGGGCGGGCGACCGAGGCGGGGCGGACCGAGAAGACGCTGCCGCGCGAGTGGAGCGACTGGTTCACCAGGGCCGCGATGCCGGCGCTGCGGGTGCCGGACTTCAATATGAGCTCTGTCAGTCAGGGCGTATAACCTCGACGGACAGCCCCGACGTCCGGCCGCACGGCCGGCCGTCGCCCGGCTGCCCGGAGAAGCACGACCGCCCGAAGATCATCCAAGGAGACACGAGAACCGTGACGGACATCGTCGACGAGCTGAAGTGGCGCGGGCTGTTCGCCCTGTCCACCGACGAGAACGCATTGCGCAAGGCGCTCGCGGACGGTCCCGTCACGTTCTATTGCGGCTTCGACCCCACCGCGGCCTCCCTGCACGTCGGGCACCTGGTGCAGGTCCTCACCATGCGCCGCCTCCAGCAGGCGGGCCTGCGCCCGCTGGCCCTGGTGGGCGGGGCGACCGGCCAGATCGGCGACCCGCGCCCGACGGCGGAGCGCACGCTGAACGACCCGGAGACGGTCGCCGCCTGGGTCGGCCGGCTGCGCTCCCAGATCGAGCCGTTCCTGTCCTTCGAGGGCGAGAACGCCGCGGTCATGGTGAACAACCTGGACTGGACGGCCGGTCTGTCGGCCATCGAGTTCCTGCGGGACATCGGCAAGCACTTCCGCGTCAACAAGATGCTCACCAAGGACTCGGTCGCCCGGCGCCTGGAGTCCCAGGAGGGCATCAGCTACACGGAGTTCAGCTACCAGCTGCTCCAGGGCATGGACTTCCTGGAGCTGTACCGGAGGTACGGCTGCACGCTCCAGCAGGGCGGCAGCGACCAGTGGGGCAACCTCACGGCGGGCCTGGACCTGATCCACCGCCTGGAGCCGGACGCCGAGGCGCACTGCATCGCGACGCCGCTGATGGTCAAGGCGGACGGCACGAAGTTCGGCAAGACCGAGGGCGGGGCCGTCTGGCTCGATCCGGAGATGACGACGCCGTACGCGTTCTACCAGTTCTGGCTGAACGTGGACGACCGCGATGTCTCGACGTACCTGCGGATCCTGTCCTTCAAGTCCCAGGAGGAGCTGGAGGAGCTGGAGGAGCTGACCGAGGAGCGTCCGCAGGCCCGCGCGGCGCAGCGTGCGCTGGCGGAGGAGCTGACGACGCTGGTGCACGGGGCCGGGCAGACCGCCGCCGTGATCGCCGCTTCGCGGGCGCTGTTCGGGCAGGGGGAGCTGGGTGAGCTCGACGCGGCGACGCTCAGTGCCGCGCTGTCCGAGCTGCCCCGGGTGCGGGTGGCCGCGCCGGGGTCCGTGGTCGACCTGTTCGCCGAGGTCGGGCTCGTGCCCAGCAAGTCCGCTGCTCGGCGGGCCGTGAAGGAGGGGGGCGCGTACGTGAACAATGCGAAGGTCGCCTCCGAGGACGCGGTCGTCTCCGCGGAGGATCTGTTGCACGGGCGGTGGCTGGTGCTTCGGCGGGGCAAGAAGTCGCTTGCGGCCGTGGAGGTCGCGTCCTAGGGGTTGCGTCGTCGGGTGCGGGTGCGTTGTGGCTTGTCGCGCCGTTCCCCGCGCCCCTAAAAGCTAAAAGCGAAAGGATTGCGCCGTTCCCCGCGCCCCTGAAAAGGGGCGCGGGGAACGGCGCAATCCTTTTACCTCGGCTCAGGCTCTTTGTTTGTTGCCCTTCATTGCCGTGTAGAGCATGTCTCCCAGGAAGACGATGACGACCGCGGCCACCAGCTGAAGGGCGTGACGGCCCCAGTCGATACCGCTGGTCTCACCGATGCCGATGCCGCGGGCGATCGCGTTGCCCACGATCGCACCGATGATTCCGAAGATCGTGGTGAGCCAGAGCGGACTGTGCTGCTTGCCAGGAATGATCGCCTTGGCCAGCAAGCCCAGTACGAATCCCACGATGATCGCCCACAACCAGCCCATGGCTGCCTCCTATACGGCTCTACGCGAGCATTACGCCCAGTGTCCGCCCGGGTGCCGTACGGCGCATGTCGGGCACGGCCGTACGCGGTACGGCGCAGACGTCCCCAACCGCACCGGAGCGGACCCGGCCTCGTCGGCGGCGTGGGCGCGGCGTAACGTTGTTGCCCGTACGGGCCGGGAAGCGTCCGATGCAGGCGGGGTGGTGGAACGTGATGCGGAAGCAGAGCGAGACCGAGGTCTTCCGGATCACCGGGGCCCGGCAGGGGCTCGCGGACGACGTACGGGGCAGGCAGCGCCGCTACATCATCTCGATGTCCGTCCGCACGGTTTCCGTCGTCCTCGCGGCCACTCTCTGGAACGTGGAGCGCCATGTCGCCGTCGTTGCGCTGGTGCTCGGCGTACTGCTCCCCTACATCTCCGTCGTGATCGCCAACGCGGGACGTGAGAACGCGCCCTCGCTGCCGTCGACTTTCGTGACCGCTCCGACCCGTCCGATGCTTGCGGGTCCGGGCGCCGGCGGTGTCGCGGAACCCGTCGTGGAAGACCTGACGGCCGACCCCGGGACACGGCTTCGGGACGAGCCGCACGAGCGGGCCTGAGCACCAGGGATCCGGAAAAAGCGGAATCCGAAACGTCTGCCAAGCTCAAGAAAAGCTCAGATCAATCATGTTGTTCCGTTGCCGGGCGATGGGTTACCCGTGACATACTTGGTACGCACTCCGCATCCCCCGTCGGAGTGACAGACCGACGCCGGGCAGCTCCCCCCGTGGCTGCTCGGCGTCGCCTTTTGTGGACCTTTAAGGACCCGTGGGAACCCGTCAAGACTCGACTAGTGTCGAGGACGTGATCCTGAACGTTCCCGGTTCCGAGCCGTCGTCCCCGTCCTCCCCCATCTGCTCCGCCAAGGGCTGCCGCGCCGACGCAGTGTGGGTGCTCGCCTGGAACAACCCGAAACTGCACACGCCGGAGCGCCGCAAGACCTGGCTCGCCTGCGAGGAGCACCGCGACCATCTGTCGAAGTTCCTGGGCGTCCGCGGGTTCCTGAAGGACGTGGTCCCCCTGTCGGAGTGGGAGTCCGCGGAGCAGCCGCCCGGCAGATGAGGGGTGAGCCGGGCGGTCGGGGCGGTCAGCCGCCGATCGCCGACATCGGGCGGTCCGGCTGCACGAAGGAGGGGTCGTCCAGACCTGCCCCGGCCTTCTTCCCCCACATCGCCAGCCGCCAGATCCGGGCGATCTCCTCGTCCGGCGCGTCCGAACGGAGCGCCGCCCGCAGATCGGTCTCCTCCTGGGCGAAGAGGCAGGTACGCACCTGCCCGTCCGCGGTGAGCCGCGTACGGTCGCAGGCCGAGCAGAACGGGCGGGTGACCGAGGCGATCACGCCGACCCGGTGCGGGCCGCCGTCCACCACCCAGCGCTCGGCGGGTGCCGAGCCCCGCTCGTCGGACCCCTCCTCCGTCAGCTCGAAACGCGTGCGCAGCGAGGTGAGGATGTCACCGGCGGTGACCATGCCGTCGCGCTTCCAGCCGTGCTGGGCGTCCAGCGGCATCTGCTCGATGAACCGCAGTTCGTAGTCGTTCTCCACGGCCCAGGCGAGCAGGTCCGGCGCCTCGTCGTCGTTCAGTCCGGGCATCAGTACGGAGTTGACCTTGACCGGGGTCAGTCCCGCGGCGCGGGCCGCTTCGAGGCCCTCGATGACGTCCTTGTGGCGGTCGCGGCGGGTGAGGGTCTTGAAGACGTCAGGGCGCAGGGTGTCCAGCGAGACGTTGACCCGGTCGAGGCCCGCCGCCTTGAGGGCGGCCGCGGTGCGCTTGAGGCCGATGCCGTTCGTCGTCAGGGACATCTGGGGGCGGGGTTCGAGGGCCGCCACTCGCTCCACCATCCCGACCAGCCCGGGGCGCAGCAGGGGCTCGCCGCCGGTGAAGCGGACCTCGGTGATGCCGAGCCGGGTCACCGCGAGGTCGATGAGGCGGACGATCTCGTCGTCCGTGAGCAGGTCGGGCTTGGCCAGCCACTGCAGGCCCTCCTCGGGCATGCAGTACGTACATCTGAGGTTGCACCGGTCGGTCAGCGAGACGCGCAGGTCGGTGGCCACCCGGCCATAGGTGTCGATGAGCACGTGGGCCCCTCCCTCGATACGGACCGCGAAACGGACCGACAGCTCCGAACGACCGGACTGCTGTGAACGACCGGATCGCTTCGAACGACCGGACCGACCGCTTCGAACGATCAGTCGACCCGATACGAACGAGCCTACGTGACAGGACCGACAACACGGGTGGCCCGATCCGACGAGACGCACCGCGGCCGCGTCGTAGATCCCTACGACGCGGCCGCGGTGCGTGGCAGCCCGTGCCTGACGGCCGGTACCTGACGGTCGACGGCCGTCGGTCAGTGCGCTCCGGTTCCGGTGAGGGAACGGACCTCAAGCTCGGCGTACTTGCCGGCGTCCGGCTCCTCCTTGGACAGGAGGGTGCCGAGGAAGCCCAGCAGGAAGCCGACGGGGATCGAGATGATGCCCGGGTTCTCCAGCGGGAACCAGTGGAAGTCGACGTCCGGGAACATCGAGGTGGCCTTGCCCGAGACGACCGGCGAGAAGAGCACCAGGCCGACCGCCGTGGCGAGCCCTCCGTAGATCGACCACAGCGCGCCCTGGGTGGTGAAGCGCTTCCAGAAGAGGCTGTAGAGGATCGTCGGCAGGTTGGCGGAGGCGGCGACCGCGAAGGCGAGGGCCACCAGGCCGGCGACGTTCAGGTCGCGGGCGAGGGCGCCGAGGCCGATGGAGACGACACCGATGCCGATGGTGGCGTACCGGGCGGCCCTGATCTCCTCCTTCTCGGTGGCCTGTCCCTTCTTGATGACGTTCGCGTAGATGTCGTGGGCGAACGACGAGGACGACGCCAGGGTCAGACCGGCGACCACGGCGAGGATCGTCGCGAAGGCCACCGCGGAGATGGTGGCGAGCAGGATCGCGCCCCAGGCCGAGTCGACGCCCCCGAGGTGCAGGGCGAGGAGCGGCGCCGCCGTGTTGCCCGCGGGGTTGGACTCGACGATCTCCTCCTTGGAGATGAGGGCCGCAGCGCCGAAGCCGAGCGCGATGGTCATCAGGTAGAAGCCGCCGATGATGCCGATCGCCCAGTTCACGGACTTACGGGCGGCCTTGGCGTTGGGCACCGTGTAGAAGCGGATCAGGATGTGCGGCAGGCCCGCCGTGCCCAGCACCAGGGCGATGCCCAGGGAGATGAAGTCGATGCTGGAGGTGGTGGTGAGGCCGTACTTGAGGCCGGGCTCCAGGAAGGCCGCGCCCCCGCCGCTGTTCTCGGCGGCGGTGCCGAGCAGGTCGGAGACGTTGAAGTCGAACTTGAGCAGCACCAGGAAGGTGATGAGCAGGGTGCCGCCGATGAGCAGCACGGCCTTGACCATCTGGACCCAGGTGGTGCCCTTCATGCCGCCGATGGTGACGTACACGATCATCAGGATGCCGACCAGGGCGACGATGCCGACCTTGCCCGCGTCGCTGGTGATGCCGAGCAGCAGTGAGACCAGGACGCCCGCGCCCGCCATCTGCGCGAGCAGATAGAAGATCGAGACGACGATCGTGGAGGTGCCGGCGGCGGTACGGACCGGGCGCTGGCGCATGCGGTAGGCGAGGACGTCGCCCATCGTGTAGCGGCCGGAGTTGCGCAGCGGTTCGGCGACCAGGAGCAGCGCCACCAGCCAGGCGACGAGGAAGCCGATGGAGTACAGGAAGCCGTCGTAGCCGAAGAGGGCGATGGCGCCCGCGATACCGAGGAACGAGGCGGCGGACATGTAGTCGCCGGAGACGGCGAGCCCGTTCTGGAAGGCGCTGAAGGAACGGCCGCCGGCGTAGAAGTCGGAGGCGTCCTTGGTCTGCCGGCCCGCCCAGACGGTGATGACGAGGGTCGCGACGACGAAGACCGCGAACAGGGAGATGATCAGCGGCCGGTGCTCGCTGGCCTCTCCCGCCGCGAGCTGCGTCTGCGCGAGGTGGACCTGGGTGATCGCGGGGCTCATGCGCCGCCCTCCATCCGGGACTTGATCGCCTCGGCCTTGGGGTCGAGCTTGGACGAGGAGTGGCGCTCGTACCACCAGGCGATGAGGAACGTGGTGAGGAACTGGGCGAGGCCCAGGACGAAGGCGACGTTGAAGTTGCCGAAGAGCTTGGTGCCCATGAAGTCGTCCGCGTAGATCGACAGCAGGACGTACAGCAGGTACCAGCTGATGAAGCCGATGGTCAGCGGGAAGGCGAAGGAGCGGTGGGCGCGGCGCAGTTCACCGAACTCGGCGCTCTCCTGCACCTCGACGAACTCCGCTGTGGACGGGAGATGAGGTTCGGCTTTCGAGGGGGGTGGTGCGTCGGTGGCCACGGAGTCTCCTCGCGTTGCGGGTGCGGGTTCTGAGGCGGGATCGGATGCGGGTCCGCCGCCGGACGGGGGTCTGTCCGGATCGGTGGACGGGGGTCCGTCCGGATCTGCGGGCGGGCTGGGTTCGGGCATGGCTGATTTCTGACCTCACGGTGACGTGGATCACGTGGGCCGGGTGGCGATGCTAGGTCCCCCGGGCGTGATCCAACAGGGGGCTCGACGGTGCTCGTGCTCCCTGCTCAACGTCACGGCGCCGCACGGGGAGCGGTTCAACACCGGGCACTTCTTTCGGAACCGGGCTCCGGCGTTTCACAAGACATCCCCGTAAGTCATTGCTGGCCAGGGATGCCGGGAGATAGCTTCGCCCTGCACCACCCAGTCATGTACCTGCCCGAGCACCACCTGTGTTCGGGCCGGTTCCTTTTCCGGATGATGTGGAGACCCCATGGCTCATCTGCGCTCCAGACGCCGCCTCGCGCTCGCCGTGCCCGTCGTGCTGTCGCTCACCGCCACGCTCGGTTTCCTGCCGGGTGCCGCTTCGGCCGCCCCGCAGCAGTCCGCCCCCGCCGCCACCGCGGCCGACGGGCCGAACCTCGCGTACGTGGTCAACACGAAGACCGACCACCGCACACTCGGGTCGGTGAAGAAGGCGATCGTCAAGGCCGGCGGCACCGTCGTCGTCACGTACGACAAGATCGGCGTCATCGTCGCCCACTCGGCCAGTCCCGAGTTCGGATCGCAGATCCGCGCGGTGCGCGGCGTCCAGTCCGCCGGTGCGACGCGTACGACCCCGCTGACCGCCGCGGGCACGACGGACGAGGGCGCCGCCGACTATCTGTCGGCCGCCGAGGCCGCGAAGGTGAAGGCCGCCGCCACCCCCGCGAGCGAGCCCCTTGAGGCCGACCAGTGGGACCTGCGCGCGATAGGCGCCGACAAGGCGGCGAAGATAAACCCGGGCAGCAGGAAGGTCACGGTCGCCGTGATCGACACGGGTGTCGACGACACGCACCCGGACCTGGCCCCCAACTTCTCCGCCAAGCAGTCCGCCAACTGTGTGGGCGGCGTGGCCGACACGAGTGCGGGCGCCTGGCGTCCGTACACCGCCGAGGACTACCACGGCACGCATGTCGCCGGTGAGATCGCCGCCGCCCGCAACGGCATCGGCGTCGCCGGTGTCGCGCCCGGCGTGCAGGTCTCCGGCATCAAGGTCAGCGACCCGGACAACGGCCTCTTCTACCCGGAGAGCGTCGTCTGCGCCTTCGTGTTCGCCGCCGACCACGGCGTGGAGATCACGAACAACAGCTACTACGTGGACCCGTGGCTCTACAACTGCATGGACGACCCGGACCAGAGGGCGATCGTCGACGCGGTCAACCGGGCCCAGCAGTACGCCACGAAGAAGGGCACCCTGCACCTCGCGTCGGCCGGCAACTCCAACCACGACCTGGCCTCGGACGCCATCGTGGACGAGTCCAGCCCCGACGACTCCACGCCGGTCACCCGCACGATCGACCCGCACGAGTGCTTCGACGTGCCGACCCAGCTGCCGGGTGTCGTCACGGTGAGCGCGACCGGCGTACAGAACCTCAAGTCGTACTACTCGACGTACGGCAAGGGTGTCATCGACATCGCCGCTCCCGGCGGTGACGGGCGCTATCAGATCCCGGACACCCCGTCGAAGAACGGCCGCATCCTCTCCACGATGCCGAACAACCAGTACGGCTTCCTCCAGGGGACGTCGATGGCGTCGCCGCACGCCGCGGGGGTCGCCGCGCTGCTGAAGTCCGAGCACCCGTGGGCGAGCCCCGCCCAGCTGCAGGCACTGCTGAAGGCCCAGGCGGACAACCCGGGCTGCCCGGACTCGTACGACCAGGACGGCAACGGCACGCAGGACGCCACCTGTGAGGGCGGCAAGCGCGTGAACGGCTTCTACGGCTTCGGCATCGTCAACGCGCTGAAGGCCGTCAAGTAGCCGGATCGGTTCAGGACTTCCCGTACGGCCCAGAACCTCCCGCACGGCACGGCACTTCCCGCACGGCCTTCCCGCACGGCACGGCCCGCACGCATTTCGCGAAACGAACTGGAGACAGCATGACCGCGCCCACCACCCGCTCGCGCCGCCTCATAGCCATCCCGCTGGGGATGACCATGGCCACGGCTCTGGCCTTCCTGCCGAACGTCAGCGCGTCCGCCGCTCCGGCGGACGGCGCGGCGGACGTGGCGAAGCAGATCTCGGCGGAGGCCACCCCGCTGAGCTACGTCGTCAACGTCCGTTCCGGGCACGGCACTTCGTCCCACGTGAAGAAGGCCATCGCCAAGGCCGGCGGCACGATCGTGACGTCGTACGACCGGATCGGCGTGATCGTCGTCCACTCGTCGAACGCCGACTTCGCCAAGAGCATCCGCAAGGTGCGCGGAGTCGAGTCGGCGGGCTCGACGCGTACGGCGCCGCTGCCCGCGCAGTCCACGACCGACGTCGGCACCCCGAAGGCGCTCAGCGCGCAGGAGATCGCCGACGTCGACGCCGCGGCCGGACAGGACCCGCTGGAGCCCCTGCAGTGGGACCTGCCCGCCATCAAGGCGGACAAGGCGCACGAGAAGACGCTCGGCAGCAAGAAGGTCACCGTCGCCGTGATCGACACCGGCGTCGACGACACGCACCCCGACATCGCGCCGAACTTCGACCGCAAGGCGTCGGTCAACTGCGTGTCGGGCAAGCCGGACACGACCGACGGCGCCTGGCGGCCGAGCGCCGCCGAGAGCCCGCACGGCACGCACGTGGCGGGCGAGATCGCCGCCGCGAAGAACGGCATCGGCGTCACCGGTGTCGCGCCCGGCGTGAAGGTCTCCGGCATCAAGGTCTCCACCACGGCCGGCTTCTTCTACACGGAGGCCGTCGTCTGCGGCTTCATGTGGGCGGCCGAGCACGGCGTGGACGTCACGAACAACAGCTATTACACCGACCCGTGGTACTTCAACTGCAAGAACGACCCGGACCAGAAGGCGCTCGTCGAGGCCCTCACCCGGGCGACGAAGTACGCGGAGAAGAAGGGCACGGTCAACGTCGCGGCGGCCGGCAACGAGAACTACGACCTCGCCGCCGACGAGATCACCGACCCGAGCTCGCCGAACGACACGACTCCCTCGGACCGTGTCATCGACCCGTCCGAGTGCCTCGACATCCCGACCCAGCTGCCGGGTGTCGTCACGGTCTCCTCGACCGGCGCGAAGGGCATCAAGTCGTCCTTCTCCAACCACGGCCTGGGCGTCATCGACATCGCGGCCCCCGGCGGCGACTCGACGCGCTACCAGACCCCTGCCCCGCCCGCCACCAGCGGCCTGATCCTCGGCCCGCTGCCGGGCGGCTCGTGGGGCTACATGGCCGGTACGTCGATGGCGTCCCCGCACGTCGCGGGCGTCGCGGCCCTGATCAAGTCGACGCACCCGCACGCCTCGGCCGCCCTGGTCAAGGCCCTGCTGTACGCGGAGGCCGACGCCACGCCGTGCACCGACCCGTACGACATCGACGGTGACGGCAAGGTCGACGCGGTCTGCGAGGGCTCGAAGAACCGCAACAGCTTCTACGGCTGGGGCACCGCGGACGCGCTGGACGCGGTGACCAAGTAGCGGTGACCGAGTAGGACCCGCGCGGTCCGAGGGCATCGCGTGAGTGAGGGGCCGGGCAGCCGTGTGCTGTCCGGCCCCTTCGTGTCCACGGGCCTGGGGGCGACGGGCGCGGTGTCGGGGGGCGGCGGATTGTCTCCGCCCCGGCTGAGTCGCGGGGCGGCCGGACGCGTATGCATGGGCGGAATGCCCGTGGGGCGGGTGGAATGCCGTTCCGCCAGTTGTTTTCCAGGACTTGCCCCGGTCTGGGACGACTGGTGAAGATCTTGGGGTGAGTTCGATACGACCGACTGCCGACACCGGTGGCGAGGCCGGCGCCCCCCGGGTGAGCGCGGCCTCCCTCCAGCGTTCCGTCACCGTCCTCGCCCTGGTGGCGCTGGCCGCGCTGATCCCCCTGCTCGGGCCGTCCCTCGCCATGGACGGCACGGGTGAGGCCGCCGCGCCCGGGGTGGGCGGGATCGCGTTCCTGCGGACGGTCCTGTTCGCGGCGGTGTGCGTGCCGGCCGGCGAGCTGTTCGTCACCCGGCTGGCGCGTCGGGTGCCCGGCGCTCCGATCCAGGACGCGCCGCGCAGCTGGGCCCCGGTGTCGGCCGCCGCCGGTTTCGTCGCCGCGCTCGGTCTCGCCTCGGTGGTGGCCACCGGGAACCTGGTGCCGCGCCGGCTCTCCGACATGGACATCGGCGGGCTCTACCAGACGAGGGACGGCGCGCTCGCCCTCCTGGAGGTCAACGCGTTCGTCGTGCTGGGCCTGTGCGCCCTGTCGCGCCGGCCGGGCACCCAGGTGTGGCCGCTGGCCGCGGTGGCCGTCGCGGAGGCTCTGCGCGCCCATCCGACGACCGAACAGAGCCCGCTGATCGGTTCGGGTCTGACGCTCGTTCATGTGGCCTGTGCGGCCCTGTGGGCGGGCGGGCTGCTGTACGTACTGCGCACGTTGCTCCGGTGGCGCGGCAGCGCCCCCGGGGAGGGTGCCGCGCTGTTGGGCCTCTACGCGCGCGTGGCGGCCGTTCTGCTCGCCGCGATCACCGCGACGGGCGTGTGCAGCACCCTGCGCCGGATGCCGCCCGGCACGGTACTGGACCAGCTGACGACGACGGCGTACGGGCGCACGCTGCTCGCGAAGGTGCTCCTCGTGGTCGTCGTCGCCGTCCTCGCGCTGTGGGCCCGGCGCCGGCTGCGCCGGGCGGCCGATCCGCTCACCGCCTACTCCCCCGCGCGCGCGGAGGTCGTGGTGCTGGGTCTGGTGGTGGCGGTCTCGGCCCTGCTCACGGCGGTGCCGGTGCCGATCCGCTGGTGACCCCGACAGAGCCGCTCGGACCGCTCGCGCCGGTCGACCAGGTCAGCCGGTGACCATGACCTTGAGCGCGGTGCGTCCGTCCATCGCCTTGTAGCCGTCCGGTACGCCGTCCAGAGTGACCGTCAGATCGAAGACCGGCGAGGGGTCGATGGTCCCGTCCAGCACATCGGGCAGCAGTTCCGGAATGTAGGCGCGGACGGGCGCGACCCCGCCGCGCAGGGCGATGTTCCGGTCGAACATGACGCTCAGGTCGAGGCCGGTGCCGCTGCCGTGCGGCACGCCGACGAAGCCGATGGCGCCGCCGTCGCGGGTGATGTTCACGGCCGTGCTCATCGACTGCTCGGTGCCGACGGCCTCGACGACGGCGTGGGCGCCCTGGCCGCGGGTGAGTTCACGGACCGCCTCGACGGCCGCGTCCCCGCGTTCGGCGACGACGTCCGTGGCCCCGAAGCGCCGCGCGATGTCCGTACGCGTCTCATGGCGGCCCAGCGCGATGATCCGCTCGGCGCCGAGGCGCTTGGCGGCGAGCACCGCGCACAGTCCGACCGCTCCGTCGCCGACGACGGCCACCGTGGCGCCGGGGCGGGCGCCCGCGCCGAGGGCGGCGTGATGGCCGGTCCCCATGACGTCGGAGAGTGTGAGCAGGGCGGCCAGCAGACGGTCGTCGGAGGCGGCGTCGGCGGGCAGCGCGACGAGCGTGCCGTCGGCGTACGGGACGCGCACGGCCTCGCCCTGTCCGCCGTCGGACCCCACGGAACCCCAGAATCCGCCGTGTTCGCAGGAGGTGGTGAGCCCTTCGCGGCAGTAGTCGCACACGCCGTCGGACCACATGAAGGGCGCGACGACGAGATCGCCCCGGCGGACGGTGCCCACCTCGGCGCCGGTCTCCTCGACGATGCCGAGGAACTCGTGCCCGATGCGCTGCCCGGGTGTGCGCGCGGACTCGCCCCGGTACGCCCACAGGTCGCTGCCGCAGACGCAGGAGCGCAGGACCCGTACGACGGCGTCGCCCGGCTGCCGCACCACCGGGTCGGGAACGTCCTCCACGCGCAGGTCGAACGGGGCGTGGATGGTGGTGGCGCGCATGCGGGGTCCTGCTTCCGGCTCAGGTGGTGACGGTGCTCAGGTGGTGACCGTCTTCAGGTGGACGGTCGTGGGGCGGACGGTCGGGAGGTGGTGACGGTCCGGTTCCCACGGTACGTCGCAGACGGATCGGAGCGCGCGCCGGGCGCCCGGAGTACGCCGCTGACCAGCAGGTACTGCGCCGCGATATAGGTCAGCATGATCCACAGGTCGGGCCGTGGCGGCTGCGGCCATTCGGCGACACCGATCGCGATGAGGGTGTCCGACAGCATGAACAGAGCACCCCCGGCCGCCGCGAGGGGCCCGAGCCGCGTGGCGCCGTACGCCATCGCGGTCAGCAGCAGGCTGTAACCGGCGACGGGCACGCGGAGGCCGGCGGGCAGACCGGGCCACAGGAGGGTGACGGTCGCGACGAGGGCGACGGCGTACGCGGCTGCCGTGAGGCGGCCCGATCGCGTGCCTGGGGCGGCCGATCGGCCGAGCTTCGCGAAGAGCAGCAGGTAGCAGACATGGCCCGCCGCGAAGGAGGCCATCCCGGCGAGGAACGCCGGTTCGGCGTCGAGGAGGAGCAGGACGTCGCCGCCCCACCCGAACAGCAGGGCACCGACGAGGAGCCGGGGCCCGCCGCGCAGATACGCGTAGGCGGCGAGCAGGGGCATCAGCAGCGGCTTGGCCACGGTGTGCCCGGTGTCGAGGCCGACGGCCAGGGAGAGCAGATCCACGGCGCCCACCAGGGCGAAGGAGACGCCGAGGGCGACGGGCGGCACGCGCGCGTGGCGCGGATTCACGCTGCGGATTCCGGGACGGGGGTCTCCGTGGAGGCGGCCCGCACCGGAGAGGGGGCGGAGCCGACGTCGGACGCGGGCGCGGGCCCCGGGGGACGGGGCTGCCAGCCCGGCCCCCCGAACACCCGCCCGGCCCGCTCGCGCCAGCTTCCCGCCGCCCGCAGGTCCCTGGCGATGGCGGCGTACTCGTGCGTGGCGACCCGGATCGGGTTGTACGTGTGGATGTTCTTGGTCAGCCCGTACACGGGCCGGTCCGTCTCCGGGACGAACGACCCGAAGAGCCGGTCCCAGACGATCAGGATCCCGCCGAAGTTGCGGTCGAGGTAGCCGCCCTGGGAGGCGTGGTGGACCCGGTGGTGGGAGGGCGTGTTGAAGACGAACTCGAAGGCCCGGGGCAGCTTGTCGATGCGCTCGGTGTGGATCCAGAACTGATAGACGAGGTTGGCGGACGAGCAGAACGCGAGCGCGGCCGGATGGACGCCGAGGGCGATGAGGGGCACGTAGAACGGCCACACCGTCCAGGTCGTCCAGGGCTGCCGCAGCGCGGTGGTGAGATTGAACTTCTCGCTGCTGTGATGCACCACGTGGCAGGCCCACAGGATGCGGATCACATGGTGCCCGCGATGGGACCAGTAGTAGAAGAAGTCCTGCGCCAGCAGAAGCAGTGGCACGGTCCACCACAGGACGGGCACGCGCAGTGGTGTCAGCTCATATATGGCGGTGTAGACGGCGAGGATCGGGATCTTCCACAGGAAGTCGAAGGCCATGCTCCCCAGGCCCATGCCGACACTCGTGGCGGCGTCCTTCGTCTCGTATCCGGCGGCGTCCTCATCCGGATGGATACGGACACTCACCATCTCCACCACGGTGAGCAGCACGAAGGCGGGTATCGACCACAGCACGACATCGGGCAGGTTCGGCATTACTGCACCGTAGGACGGCCGGCCGACTGCGGCTAGACGTTGTTACCCACAAGTATTACCGACGGTACGCGCTTGTTTCTTGGTGATCTCCACCAAGGACACCGGGCGTACCCCGCGGACCGGACCGGACTGGACCGACCCGTCACGAGGTCGGCGTACGCCGTCACCACACCCGTACCGATCCTCCCCGCGCGAACGCCGGGCTCGTCGCGTCCGGCGGGGGGTCCCCCAGCGGCTGCGCGAGCTCCTCCGTCGTCGGGCCGATCTTCGCCGCGAGGGGGTCGAGGAGGGTCAGGTCGAAGCCGTACACGCGGGCCGCGTTCCCGCCCGCCATCGCCTTGATCTCCTCGCGCGGCAGGCCCGCGTACGCGATCCGCAGGCCCTCCCTGCTGTACGGGTACGTGCCCTCGTCGTGCGGGTAGTCGCTGCCCCACATGATCTTGTCGAGGCCGATGCGGTCCCGTAGCGGGACTTCGTGGGGGCGCATGAAACTCGCTCCTACGAAGCAGTTGTCGCGCCATACCTGGGAGGGACCCTTGCCCATCGAGGAGGCGAGTCCCGCGCCGAACTTGGACTCCGCGGTGGCCGCCTTCGTCGCCGCTGCCACCAGGCGTCCGTGGTAGTAGTCCAGCATGTCGAGCACGCCCGGGATCCAGCCCGAACCCTGCTCGGTCAGTACGAGTTTCAGGCCCGGGTGGCGGCGGAAGGCGCCGCCGAAGATCAGGTGCCAGAGCGCCCGGTGCGAGAACCAGGTCGTCTCCACCATGAAGACCGCGCGGGCCGCGGGTTCCTCGCCCAGCGGTGGCGACGCGGAGCCCGCGTGGTGGTTCACGGGGACGTCCAGTTCCTCGCACACGGCCCAGATGGGGTCGTACGCCGCCGAGTACAGCTCCGGGAGTCCCGAGCCCGGCGGGGTGCCGGGCAGCAGGAGGCCGCCCTTGAGGCCCGCCCCGACGGCCCACCTGATCTCCTTCACCGCCTCCCCCACGTCGTTCAGGAGGATCTGGAAGACGCCCGCCCGGCGGCCGGGGGCGGCCGCGCAGAAGTCCGCGAGCCAGCGGTTGTGGGCGCGCAGGCCCGCCCAGCGCCGTTCGAACTCCTCGGCCGTCGGCGCGGGCGCCATCAGCGACCCGGACGGGAAGAACGGCGGGATCGTGTTGGGGAAGACGACCTCGGCGACTATGCCGTCCTGTTCCAGTTCCGCGAGCCGGCGCTCCGAGTTCCAGTTCTTGTCGGCCGTGTCGGCCATCAGGTCCTCGTACGGATTGACGTACGTGGCCGCCCAGGCGTCGAACTCGTCGTGGTACGCCTTCGACAGGTACGGCCGGTAGTCCAGCAGGTCGGCCCCGGCGTGGCAGTCCGCCGAGATGACGGTGTAGCGGTCCGTGCTCATGGGGCCACCCCCAGGACCGGGAAGTCGTGGTCCGTCAGCCAGTGGCGGCCCACCTCGCGGGAGCGCGCCCAGGACGCCTCGACCGACGGCTGGTCCGCGGACTGGCCGAGGTCGGAAGGTGTCGGACCGATGCGGCGCGCGAGCGAGGTCAGCCTGTCGGTGTCGAAGCCGAAGACCTCAGCCGCCGCGAGGCCCAGCATGCGGCGGGTCTCCGTCACCGGGATGTCGTGGAAGGTCCGCGACAGCCACGCGCGCGTGTCGGGCCAGGTGCCCTCAGGGTGCGGGAAGTCGCTTCCCCAGAGGATGTTGTCGACGCCGATCTCGTACCGCTGGGCCAGTTCACGGCGTTTGGTGTTCGTCGCGCAGATGAAGACCTGGCGGTCGAGGTACTCGCTCGGCGGACGCCGCAGTTCCGCGAAGGGGGACAGCTTCTTGCCGCCGTGCGCGCCCAGGTAGAGCCGGTCCATGAACCACAGCAGGTTCGGCAGCCACCAGCAGCCGGACTCCGCCACACCGAACCGGAGCCCGGGGTGGCGTTCGAAGACACCGGACCACAGGAGGAACCACAGGGGGCGCGCGGGCCACCAGGTCACCTCGCTCACATAGATGCCGAGGTGGTCGCCGTACTCATGGCGCGGCGCCGCTCCGGAGTGGGTCACCACCGGCATCCCGCACTCGGCCGCAGCCGCCCACACGGGGTCGTAACGGCGGTCGTGGTAGGGCTCCTTGTCGACCCACATGGAGGGGATCATCAGGGCGCCGAGTCCAGACTCCTTCGCGCGGTGGATCTCGGCGACGACCTGTTCGGTGGGGGCCGTGACGGGCAGCAGGGCGACTCCGCAGTGCCGTTCGGGGTGCTCGCCGACGAACTCGGCCAGCCACCTGTTGTGGGCCTGCGCGCCCGCCATGCCGAGGTCCGGGTCGTGGTCGCCGGAGAGGCCGAGGCCCACTCCGAAGGGCGCGGCCGTGCGACTGTCCACGGCGTCGGCATCCGGGAAGACCACCTCGCCCGCCACTCCGTCGCCGTCCAGCTCCTTGAGGCGCTGCGCGGAGTCCCAGCCGCCGCGCAGGCCCTCCTCGTTGTCGTGGAACCACTTGTCGGCGAAGGACTCGTTGCGGATGCCCAGGCGTGTCATCTCCTCACGGCGGCGGCCCTGCCCCGCGAGGAACTCGTCGAAGTCCCGGTGGAACCGGGCCTCCAGGTAGGGCCGGTACTCCTCGGTGGGCAGCCCGGCGTGACAGTCGGAGGAGATGATCAGATAGGGCTCCGGTGCAGAGGCCATAACGGCTCCTCGGTTCGGTCCTCGGTCCAGTCGGTCCAGTCAGTCCAGTCAGTCCAGGATGAAGTTCTCCAGGTACGCCGGATCGGCGCGGTCGAGCATCGAGCGCGACCGCGCGCGGATCTGCGCGTCGCTGTGTTCGCTCTCGGGCAGCAGCCAGAAGCGGTCCGCGCGGATGCCGTCCGCCACGAAGGCGGCGACCTCCTCGACCGGCGTGAACCGCACCTCCTTACCCGCCTCCCGCATCGCCGCCTCCCACTGGCCGAGACTGCGGTACGGGGTTCTGCGGGGCCGCTGCTTGGCGTACCGGGCCGGCCGGTTGCGGTGCGACTCCCACAGGCCCGTACGGAGCATGTGGGGCCCGGGGAAGAGTACGGAGGCCCCCACGCGCGCGTGCTCCGCTCTCAGGTGGGCGTACAGGGACTCGGTCATCGTCACGACGGCCGACTTGGTGACGGCGTACACCGACGCGGTGGGCAGCGGCGCGATACCGCCGTCGCCGGACGAGGTGTTGACGACGTGGCCCGGTTCACCGCTCGCCAGCATCCTCGGCAGGAAGGCCTGGATGCCGTGGAAGACGCCCCACACGTTGACCGCGAACGCCCATTTCCAGTCGTTCGGGTCGTGCTCCCACATACGGCCCTCGGCGCCCGAGCCGACCCCCGCGTTGTTGCACAGGACGTGCACGGCACCGAACTTGTCGTACGTCTCCTCGGCGAGGGCGACGACCTCCTCGCGCTCCCCCACGTCCACCACGCGCGCGTGCACCACGGCCCCGTCCTCACGCAGCCCGGCGGCGGCCTTCTCCAGGGCGCCCTCCTCCACGTCCGCGAGGACGACCTTCAGCCCGTCCGCCGCGAACCGCCGTGCCAGGGCGAGGCCGACCCCGCTCGCCGCGCCCGTGACGACGGCGACCTGTCCCTCCGCCAGTTCCATCAGACGCTCCCCTGGGGCGGGCCGTCGAGGATCTGCTGGGGGTCGTCGTACCGCTGGTGGATGTACGGCAACAGCGCCCGCGCGTCGACGCGTTCGGCGACCGTGCCCTTCTGGTCCGTGGTCTTCTCGCCGATGGTGATCCCGACGAGTTCGCGGACGGGGAGGTCGGCCACGGGGTCGTACATCGACTCCCGCAGGACGACGTCGCCGGAGATCCGCTCCAGCTTCCGCACCTTCTCGTTGCGCACGCAGTGCACGAGGACGGGGCCGGCGTCGAAGCCGGAACCGTCGCCCGAACCGTCCACCGCGGGCAGGAACTTGAAGTAGAAGTCGGTCTTCCGGGCCGGCTCGGGCAGGGGCAGCGGCCCGCTCACGGCGCCGCGCACCTCCACGAACTCGATGCCGTGCCGGGCAAGGGCGGCGCGTACGACGAGGCCCTCGCGTTCGACCGTCACCTCGCCCAGTTTCTTCGGTTCGCCGAAGACCTCACGGCCGCCGATGAGAGCCCGTTCATGGGTCATCGGCATGACCAGCGGATACCAGCCCTCGATGCCGTCGTGCGCGGCGGCGACCGCGAACGAACCCGCGCCCAGCGGGTATCCGGGCAGATCCACCTTGCTGATGTTCACCCTCACGAGGGCTCGTCCGGTGGGTTTGAGCGGTGGCGGCAGGACCGCCGCGACCGCGTCCGGGTCGCTCTCCCAGACAGCCACCACACCGGTGGACCAGATGTCGGGGAGCCGGGAACCCGCGGTGCGCGCGGCGGCGATCTCCGCCCCGGTCCGCGCGCCGTACCGTACGCGTGCCATGCCGTACCGCCCTTCGCGTCGCATGCGTTCCGCTCGTGCGTGCCACTCCCGCGTTCGCGTCGCTCGTACGTTTCGCTCGTGTGTGCCGCCCGTTCGGTCCGGGCGCGCAGCACAGTCGCACCGGGCGCGGCAATGGTCCATAGCCGTGCAGGCACGAGCCCGCGGGAAATCGCCGGAATGTCACCGAAGGGGGCTGAATCCGCCCCGGGTTCGGACTCCGGGGACAGGAGTGTCAGTCGCGCCCCTTATCCTCAGTGACCATGCTCGAAGACCGTCAGACCGCACCGTCCGCCACCCCGTGGCCGGCCGCGTATCCCCAGGGGTACGCGGTCGTCGACGTCGAGACCACAGGGCTGGCCCGCGACGACCGCATAGTGTCCGCCGCGGTCTACCGGCTGGACGCGCGCGGCGAGGTCGAGGACCACTGGTACACGCTGGTCAACCCGGAGCGGGACCCGGGCCCGGTGTGGATCCACGGCCTGACGAGCGACGTGCTCGAAGGGGCGCCCCTGTTCCCGGAGATCGCCGAGGAGTTCGCGACCCGGCTTGAGGGCCGGGTGCTCGTCGCGCACAACGCGGTCTTCGACTGGTCGATGATCGCCCGGGAGTACGCGCGCGCCGAGCGCGAGGCGCCGGTCCGTCAGCGGCTGTGCACCATCGCGCTGTCCAAGGAACTGCGGCTGCCGCTGGCCAACCACAAGCTGGAGTCGCTGGCCGCGCACTTCGGCGTCGTGCAGCAGCGCGCGCACCACGCGCTGGACGACGCGCGCGTGCTCGCCGAGGCGTTCCGGCCGAGTCTGCACACCGCGGCGCGGGACGGCGTACGGCTGCCGCTCCTGGAGTGCCGGCCGCTCACCGAGTGGACGGACCGTGCGGCCCCGCTCATCGGACGGCAGTCCGGGGGCTCCGGGGGTTACCCGTCCGGCGGCTACTCGTCGGGGCCGCCCGCGAGTTGGCGCCCCTCACGCAAGCGGCCCGCCTGCCCGTATCCGAATCCGGGCCGTTACGAACCGGGCAAGCAGCTCAAACAGGGCATGCGGATCGCGTTCTCCGGGGACACCTCGGTCGAGCGCGACCTCCTGGAGGACCGTGCCGTCGAGGCCGGGCTGCATGTCGCGACAAGCCTGTCCCGACTGACCAGCCTGCTCGTCACGAACGACCCGGAGTCCGGTACGTCCAAGGTGGTCAAGGCGCGCCAGTTCGGCACCCCGGTCGTCGACGAGGCGGCGTTCGGCCAGCTCCTCGGGAATGTGGAACCGGCCACGGCGGGCTGACCGTACGGACGGGTGATTGCCGGGCGACTCGCCCACCGGCCGCTCGCCCGGACCGCGGGAACGGCCCACCCTGTGGCGCATGGCGACATGTGAGGTTTGCGGCAACAGCTACGGAATGACCTTCGAAGTCCACGCACAGGGAGCGGTGCACGTCTTCGACTGCTTCTCCTGCGCGATCCACCGCATGGCACCCCTGTGCGAGCACTGCCGGGTCCAGATCATCGGGCAGGGCGTCGAGGTCGAGGGCCACTGGTACTGCGGTGCCCACTGCGCCCGCGCGGAGGGAAAGGTGGGCATCATCGACAGGGTGTGACCGCTTCCTCCGGGGGTGACCGGGTACGTGGGTGACCCGGTACCCGGCCGAACGCGCCCCACGACCCGGTTGTACCGTCGTGGGGTGTACCGCTTCCTGTTGTCCCGGCAGTGGGTGATCCTCACCCTCATCATGCTCGCGCTCATCCCGACGATGATCGAGCTGGGCTTCTGGCAACTGCACCGGCACGAGCACAAGGTCGCGCTGAACCGGGTGATCTCGGACTCGCTGTCCGCGAAACCGGTCCCCGCGGAGTCGCTGACCGCGCCGGGGCAGGCGATCGAGCACGAGAACCTGTACCGCCGGGTGACGGCGAAGGGCACCTTCGACACCGCCGACGAGGTCGTGGTCCGCCGCCGCACCAACTCCGACGAAGAGGTCGGCTTCCACGTACTGACACCGTTCGTCCTGGACGACGGCCGGGTCCTCATGGTCAACCGCGGCTGGATCCCCGCGGACGGGGCACAGACGGAGTTCCCGAAGGTTCCCGCGCCCGCGCGGGGCGAGACCACGGTCACCGGGCGGCTGATGGCCGACGAGACGTCCGGCGGCAGCGGCATCAAGGACGTCAGCGGGCTGCCCGACCGCATGGTCATGCTGATCAACAGCGAGCAGCAGGCGAAGGCGCTCGGCCGGCAGGTCCTCGGCGGGTACGTCGAGCTGACCGCGCCCGAGCCGAAGGGTGACGTCCCCGAGCTGATCTCGGCTCCCAACCACAGTGACATCGGCCCTCACATGGCGTACGCGGTCCAGTGGTGGCTCTTCGCCGCGGGCGTTCCGGTGGGATTCGTGGTCCTGGTCCGCCGTGAGCGCCGTGACCTGGCGGAAGCGGCGGCCGAGGCGGAGTCCACCCCGACGACGGAGCCGGCCACGGTCTGACCACCGCGGCGCGCGGTCGGCCCCCCTCAAGACGAAAAGACTGCGCAGTTCCCCGCGCCCCCAAAAACACCCGGCACCCGCCCGCCTTCAAGCCAAAAGACTGCGCCGTTCCCCGCGCCCCCAAAGATGCCGGGGCGCCCGCGCGCCTTCAGGGGCGCGGGGAACTGCGCAGTCTTTTAAGGGGCGCGGGGAACTGCGCGGCCAGCCCCCACCGGGCCCGCACCCGAAGCCCGTCCCCGGCATGGGAACCCAGCGCCCCAACCGCAAAGGTTGATCGCGGGATCCCCAGGGAACCCGCAGAACGTGCACCCTTCCATCGAGGACTACGCTCTCATCGGCGACCACCAGACCGCCGCCCTGGTAGGCCAGGACGGCTCCGTCGACTGGCTCTGCCTCCCCCGCTTCGACTCAGCCGCCTGCTTCGCGAAACTGCTCGGCGACGACGACAACGGCCACTGGCGGCTCGCGCCGAAGGGAGCGGACACCTGCACGAGGCGGGCGTACCGGCCGGACACCCTCGTGCTGGACACCGAGTGGGACACCGAGGACGGCTCGGTACGCGTCACCGACCTCATGCCGCAGCGCGACCGCGCCCCCGACGTCGTACGGATCGTCGAGGGCCTCAAGGGCCGCGTGACCCTGCGCAGCACCCTGCGGCTGCGCTTCGACTACGGCTCGGTCGTCCCGTGGGTCCGCAAGTCCGACGGCCACCGCGTCGCCGTGGCGGGCCCCGACTCGGTGTGGCTGCGCAGCGAACCCGAGGTGCACACCTGGGGCGAGGACTTCGGTACGCACTCGGAGTTCACGGTCGAGGAGGGCGAGAAGGTCGCCTTCGTCCTGACCTGGCACCCCTCGCACGAGCCCCGCCCCGACCTGGTCGACCCGTTCGAGGCGCTGGAGCACAGCGTCGACGACTGGCAGGCCTGGGCGGCCCGCTGCCGCTACGACGGACCGCACCGCGACGCGGTCGTCCGCTCGCTGATCACCCTCAAGGCCCTCACGTACGCGCCGAGCGGCGGCATCGTCGCGGCCCCCACGACCTCCCTGCCCGAGGAGATCGGCGGCGTCCGCAACTGGGACTACCGCTACTGCTGGCTGCGGGACTCCACGCTCACCCTGGGCGCGCTGCTCGCGTGCGGCTACCAGGAGGAGGCGGAGGCCTGGCGCAACTGGCTGCTGCGCGCGGTCGCGGGCGATCCGGCGGACCTGCAGATCATGTACGGGCTCGCAGGCGAGCGGCGCATCCCCGAGTACGAACTGGCGTGGCTGCCCGGCTTCCACGGCTCGGCACCGGTACGGATCGGCAACGACGCCGTACGGCAGCTGCAGCTCGACGTGTACGGGGAGGTCATCGACTCCCTGACGCTGGCGCAGCACGCGGGGCTGCCGCCCGAACCGGACATGTGGCGGCTGCACCAGGCCCTGATGGACTTCCTGCACACGGCGTGGCGCAAGCCCGACGAAGGCCTGTGGGAGGTGCGCGGGCCGCGCCGCCACTTCGTGCACTCGAAGGTGATGGCGTGGGTCGCCGCCGACCGCACGGTACGCACCCTGGAGGAGAACCCCGAGCTGGACGGCGACGTCGACAAGTGGCGCGCGATGCGGGACGAGGTGCACCGGGAGGTGTGCGAGCGCGGCTTCGACCCGGAGCGGAACACGTTCACGCAGTCCTACGGCTCGCGTGAACTGGACGCCGCCCTGCTGCTCATCCCCCGCCTCGGCTTCCTGCCGCCGGACGATCCGCGGGTGGTCGGCACGGTCGACGCGGTGCGTGCGGAACTCGCCCGCGACGGCTTCGTACACCGCTATGACGCGTCCCTCGACGGCTCCGGCCCGCACGGTTCGGAGCCGTCCGGATCGGACCTCAAGGATGTCGACGGGCTGCCCGGCGGCGAGGGGTCGTTCCTCGTCTGCTCGTTCTGGCTGGCGGACGCGCTGCATCTGACGGGGCGTACGAAGGAGGCCCACGCCCTCTTCGAGCGGCTGATCGCGCTCCGCAACGACGTGGGACTGCTGGCGGAGGAGTACGACCCCGTGGCCGGACACCAGCTCGGCAACTTTCCGCAGGCGTTCAGCCACATCGGTCTGGTGGGCACCGCCCTCGCGCTGTTCGACGGCGAGGGGGACGGGGCGGGAGCGGACGAGGCAGGATAGTAGCCATGGATCTTGGACTGAAGGACCGTGTCTACGTCGTCACCGGAGCAACGCGCGGACTGGGCCACGCCTCCGCGCGTGAACTCGTCGCCGACGGCGCGAAGGTGATCGTCAGCGGGCGCGACGGGAAGACGGTGGCCGAGGCGGCGACGGCGCTCGGGCCGAACGCCCACGGGGTGGCCGTGGACAACGCCGACCCCTCGGCACCGGCCAGCCTGATCGCCGCCGCCCGTGAGCGGTTCGGCGGCTTCGACGGCATCCTGATCAGCGTCGGCGGGCCGCCACCGGGCTTCGTCGCCGACAACACGGACGAGCAGTGGCAGGCGGGGTTCGAGACCGTGTTCCTCGGGGCGGTGCGGCTGGCGCGGGCGGCTGCCGCCGAACTGGGCGAGGGTGGGGTCATCGGGTTCGTGCTGTCCGGGTCGGTGCACGAGCCGATCGCGGGGCTGACCATCTCCAACGGGCTGCGGCCCGGGCTCGCCGGATTCGCCAAGTCCCTCTCCGACGAACTGGGGCCCCGGGGGATTCGGGTGGTGGGGGTGCTGCCCGCCCGGATCGACACGGATCGCGTGCGCGAGCTGGACGGGTACTCGGCTGATCCCGAGGCCACTCGGGCTGCCAATGAGGCTCGGATTCCGTTGCGGCGGTACGGGAGGCCGGAGGAGTTCGGGCGGACTGCCGCGTTTCTCCTGTCGCCTGCCGCGTCCTATCTGACGGGGATCATGGTGCCGGTGGACGGCGGGGCGCGGAGCGGGTTCTGAACCTGGTTCCGAACCCTGCGGTACGCCTGCGGCGGCGGGGGGTGTTGTCGCTGCGGGTCCGGTGGGGGTGAACCTAACGGATTGCGCAGTTCCCCGCGCCCCTGGAGACACCCCTGCGGGTCGTCGTTCGGCTGCGGGGCCGGTGGGGGTGGACCTAACCGAATGCGCAGTTCCCCGCGCCCCTGAAGTCCCTGGAGGGCAGAACTCGGGTGCGGGTCAGTTGACTCGTTCTGCTGTGTGTTTTGCTGCGCGCAGGTGGGCCTCCGCCGGGAGGGATGTGAGGCCGGCCGAGTCTCTGGCGTGGCCCAGTGCCTCTGTCGTCAGGGCGGTCAGGGTTTCGGTGGGGGACGCGTGGGGTTCCAGGAGCAGGCGGACCCTCGCCTCGGGGGTGCTGCGGCGGCCGGTGAGGGACGCCCGCGCACCCCGTACCCCTTCCAACGCGGCCGCCTCGGCGGTCAGTACGCCCTCCAGGGCCCGGCCCCGCAGCAGCGCGCCCTCGCCGTCACCGGTGTCGACCAGCACCTCGGCGAGGCGGCGCCGGCGCAGGACGGCCGTCAGCCACCACAGGGCGAGCAGCACGGCCACCGCCAGTGCGGCGATGACGGCCGGCCACCACCAGCCGTCGGCCCGCCACCGCGCCCGGTCGGCGTCGCTCAGCAGTACGTCGTGCCGGCCGTCGTGGATCCACCACGACGGCGGGTCCACGCCGAGGCCGACGGCGAGCACGGAGCCGCCGAGCACGACCAGGAGCAGACCCGCGAGGCCCAGCAGGACCCGGTTCACGATCCTCGTCATGCCGTTCACCCCTTCCGGCCCGGCCGGGCGACGCGCACCGACAGCGCCGGCCGCCGGACGAGGCCGAGCCCCCTGACGCCGTCGGCGAGCGTGGCGTCCAGGTCGGCGCGTACGTCGTCGAGTTCGCGGAAGTGCGAGACCGCGCGGACGTCGGCCTTCCGCCGCCTCATCCGGACCCGGACCGACTGCACGCCGGACACCTCCATGGCCCGGTCGCGCAGCACCGTCGCGGCGGCGTTGCGGTGCAGTCCGGCCCGTACGTCGGGGTGGGCGCGTCGCATGGTCAGGATGTCGCGCAGTCCCGGGGTGGCGGCGAGGACGAGCAGCCACAGGCCCACGGCCGTCGCGACCCCGGCACCGACGAGCACCCAGGTGTCGTCCAGGGGCCGCTCGGCGAGTTCACGGGCCAGTGACCTGCGCCAGTGCATGGCCGGCCGGTCGGCGCGGACGGCGACGACGTCGTACAGCAGCAGACCGGCGGCGGCCAGGACCAGCAGTGCGAGGACGGCCGCCGGGATGCGGCGGGCCGACCAGAACCGGCCGTTGCCGTCCTCTGCGTCGTCGAGGGTCGGCAGGGGTGTGTAGTCGGCGGCGGAGGTGGACTGGCCCAGTTCGTTCTCGGCCGTCTTCTCGGTGGTCTGCTCGGTGGTCTTCTCGACGACGGGTAGCTGTCGGGTGCTCTCGGAGCCCTGGGGCTCGCTCATTGCGTCCTCCCCTGTGCCGCGCCGCGCGTCTGCGCGGAGTGCAGCCGCTCCACCTGGACGGCGACCTCGGGAACTTTCATTCCCGCCAACGCCTCTACCCGCTGGACGACTTGACGACGCACGGCACCGCACCGGCCGCCGATGTCACAGGGGTAGCCGAGTTCGAGGCTGACGCTGACGCGGGCGACGTCCTGGTGGACGACGACGGCGGCGTGCGGGGGTGCCACGCCGGGAGGCAGCACGTCGAGCGCCTCCCGGGCCGCCTGCGCGGCGATCTTCGCGACGACCCGGTCGGCGATCCTCGTGGCGCCCCGTTCGCCGGGCGCGACGGTTTCGGACACGCGCGTCACCGCCGGCGGTCGTCGCGGGTGCCGCGGGACCGGAAGAAGTCACCGGGGTCCAGGTCCCCCTCAAGGAAGCGGCCCACGACAAAGCCGATGGCGCCCAGTGCGGCCACCAGGAGGAACGCGCCGAACCCGCCGAAGTACCCGGCGAATCCCAGCGCCATTCCGGCGATCATGCCGATCACGGCCATGCTCATGGTGCGCTCCTCAGCAGATCGTTCACTGGAGCCGGTTCTCCGGTTCCTCGTCCTCTTCCTCCGGCAGCTTCACGTCGCTGACCGCGATGTTGACCTCGACGACCTCAAGGCCCGTCATGCGCTCGACGGCCGCGATGACGTTCTCCCGTACGTCTCGGGCGACATCGGCGATGGACACGCCGTAGTCGACGACGATCTCCAGGTCGAGCGCGGTCTGCACCTCACCGACCTCGGCCTTCACACCGCGTGTGACGGACTTCGCGCTTCCGCCGGGGACCCGGTCGCGCACGGCCCCGAAGGTGCGCGAGATGCCGCTGCCCATGGCGTGCACGCCGAGGACGTCCCGGGCGGCGAGTCCGGCGATCTTCTCGACGACCCCGTCGGCGATGGTGGTACGCCCCCGGGTCGCCGGGTCGCCGCCGCCGCGCTTGGTCACAGCGGGCTTCCTGAGCTGCTGCTGGTCCGGCTGTTCGGCCTCCGGGCTCTCCGGCCGATTGCGCTGAGTCGTGTCGCTCATCGCCGTGCATCCCCTTTCGGTGGGCCTCTTCGCCCACATTAAGTCGAGTTGCCGGGTCGCGCGCCAGGGATACGGCACGCTGGAACCATGACTGCGGACCGATGGACGCAAGCAGTGCGGCAACAGCTGGGCCTGGGCAGACTGCTGCCGTTGGGCGGCCCGGGTGACGGCGCGTGGATCACGGAGGCGGCGGCCGTGGCCGTACTGCGCCGAGGGGTACGCCATGTGGCGGGCGTCCGTCTCGGTTCCCTGCGCCTGTCCCTCGTCGACCCGGACGGCGCGTCCGGGCCCGCCGTGCCCCCGCCGCCGAGCGCGCTGCCGCCGGGGCCGCTGCGCGTCGACGCGGAGTTCGCGGCGACGCCGACCGAGCCACTGCCCGCAGCCGCGTCGCGGCTCCGCGCGGGCCTCACCGCGACGGCGGTGGACACGCTGGGCCTGACGGTCACGGAGGTGGACCTACGGGTGACGGGCCTGCTGGAGGAGGCCGAGGCCCCGCCGGATCCTGCCGACTCGGGTCCGGCTGACTCTGATCACACGCACACCGCCTCCCCGGACGCCTCCCCCGGCACGGACGAGTCCCGCGTGGCCGCCGCCGTACTCGCCGTCCCGTCCGTGACGGCCCTGACGAGCAAGGCCCGCATCACCGAACTCCGTAGCGAGACGGCGCTCCCCCGCCGCCACGTCCAGGTGGAGATCGCGGTGGACACGACCGCGCGCACCCTGGACACGGCCGCAGCGGTCCGCGTAACCGTCACCGACTCACTTCCGGACCACCCGTCGACAGCGGTACTGGTAACAACGGTGACCCCGGCCCCCTGAGGGCCCCGCAAGGGGCGCGGGGAACGGCGCGACAAGCCCCCACCGGACCGGCACACACCCCCAACTCGCGACCCCAGTCCCTTAGGGGCGCGGGGAACGGCGCGACAAGCCCCCCCCCCGCACCCGCACTCGAACAGCGACCAGCGACCAGCGACCAGCGACCAGCGTTCAGCGATCAGCGACCTCAGTCGCCCAGACCCGCAAGATCCCGCAACCGCCGCCCCTGAGCCCCTCGCTCAGCAACCCGCTGCTCCTCATACGTACGCCCCGACGCCCCCTGAAGCAGCGCCTTCGTCTCGACAAGGGCATCCCGCGGCGCAGCCAACAACGCGGCGGCCAGTTCGTTCACCGTGTCGTCGAGCTGCCCGACGGGCACGGCGATGTTCGCGAGCCCGGCCCGCTGCGCCTCCTCCGCCTGCACGAACCGCCCCGTCGCACAGATCTCCAGCGCACGGGCGTAGCCGACGAGCCCCACCAGCGGATGCGTACCCGTGAGGTCGGGGACGAGGCCCAGGCCGGTCTCGCGCATGGCGAACTGCACGTCGTCGGCGACGACGCGCAGGTCACAGGCGAGCGCGAGCTGGAAGCCCGCGCCGATGGCGTGTCCCTGCACTGCGGCGATGGACACGATGTCGCTCCGCCGCCACCAGGTGAAACCGTCCTGGTACTCGGCGATGGCCGCGTCGAGTTCGGCGTCGGAACCGCGTGCGAGATCGATGAAGGACGGCTCGCCGTCGAAGCCCTCGGGCGTGAACGCCTGCCGGTCGAGCCCCGCGGAGAAGGACTTGCCTTCCGCGCGCAGCACGACGACACGGACGGTGCCCGGCAGCAGCCGGCCGGCCTCGGCCAGCGCCCGCCACAGAGCGGGGCTCTGCGCGTTGCGCTTGGCCGGGTTGGTCAGCGTCACCGTGGCGATCGCGTCGTCGACGGTGAGCCGTACGCCGTCCTTGTCGAGCAGCGAGTCGAACGAAGCCATGAGGGCGCCTCCGATGAGTGCGGTCAGCGGGGGTGCCGTACGGGCACACCCTTAAGTGACTGCACAGTAACCACCCGGGCGGTCAAGGGACCGACCGGGTGGCCACCATCGGAGAACGAGGAGCCGTCCGGCGTCAGGCCGACGCGGACTTCTTGCCCCGCGTCGCTCCGCCACGCCCACGGAGCGTGACGCCCGACTCACTCAGCATCCGGTGCACGAAGCCATACGAGCGGCCGGTCTCCTCGGCCAGTGCCCGAATGCTCGCACCGGAGTCGTACTTCTTCTTCAGGTCTGCCGCGAGCTTGTCGCGCGCGGCGCCGGTTACCCGGCTGCCCTTCTTCAGAGTCTCGGCCACCCGTGCCTCCTCAGCGGAAGTGCGCTCTGGACTTCTCATGATCACCCCTCATGAGCGTCCTGGCCACCCATTCGGCAAGGTCGATGGGACGAGCTTGCGCTGTGGCACTGCGTCACCATGAGCGGAATTCCACGTTCCATCGGCTTCTCGTCCGGACCACCGAACGGCTTCACGGGCGAAGGGCCAGGTCAGCGACGCGCGACGGCCGGGCCTTCGAGGGCGAAGGGCCCGGCCGGGAAATGCGTGTAGGACACACCTCGGTACGAGGAGATCTCACTCAGATGATGGATCACGGATCGGCCGAATGATCCATACGAAGTGGATCAGCGAGTGGATCAGTTAAACGATCAATTACCTCGTACCGCTCAGGCTGCTCAGGCGAGGGCGACCAGGTCCGCGTAGTCGGCACCCCACAGGTCCTCGACGCCGTCGGGCAGCAGGATGATCCGCTCCGGCTGGAGGGCGTGGACGGCTCCCTCGTCGTGGGTGACGAGGACGACGGCGCCCTTGTAGGTGCGCAGCGCGCCGAGGATCTCCTCGCGGCTCGCGGGGTCGAGGTTGTTCGTCGGCTCGTCGAGGAGCAGGACGTTCGCGGACGACACCACGAGGGTGGCGAGCGCGAGACGCGTCTTCTCACCACCGGAGAGGACGGAGGCGGGCTTGTCGACGTCGTCGCCGGAGAACAGGAACGAACCGAGCGTCTTGCGGACCTGGACGAGGTCGAGGTCGGGGGCCGCGGAGCGCATGTTCTCCAGGACCGTGCGCTGCGGGTCCAGGGTCTCGTGCTCCTGCGCGTAGTAGCCGAGCTTGAGGCCGTGGCCCTCGATGACCTCGCCGGTGTCGGGCTTCTCCGCGCCGCCGAGGAGGCGCAGCAGGGTCGTCTTGCCGGCGCCGTTCAGGCCGAGGATGACGACGCGGGAGCCCTTGTCGATGGCGAGGTTGACGTCGGTGAAGATCTCCAGGGAGCCGTACGACTTGGACAGGCCCTCCGCCATCAGCGGGGTCTTGCCACAGGGCGACGGGTCGGGGAAGCGCAGCTTGGCGACCTTGTCGGACTTGCGCTCCGCCTCCAGGCCCGCGAGGAGCTTGTCGGCCCGCTTGGCCATGTTCTGCGCGGCGACGGTCTTGGTGGCCTTGGCGCGCATCTTGTCGGCCTGCGAGTGCAGGGCCGTGGCCTTCTTCTCGGCGTTCTGCCGCTCGCGCTTGCGGCGCTTCTCGTCGGCCTCGCGCTGCTGCTGGTAGAGCTTCCAGCCCATGTTGTAGACGTCGATCTGGGCGCGGTTGGCGTCCAGGTAGAACACCTTGTTGACGACCGTCTCGACCAGCTCGACGTCGTGGGAGATCACGATGAAGCCGCCGCGGTACGTCTTCAGGTAGTCGCGCAGCCAGACGATGGAGTCGGCGTCGAGGTGGTTCGTGGGCTCGTCGAGGAGCAGGGTGTCCGCGTCCGAGAAGAGGATGCGGGCCAGCTCGATACGGCGGCGCTGACCACCGGAGAGCGTATGGAGGGGCTGGCCGAGCACCCGGTCGGGGAGGTTGAGCGCGGCGGCGATGGTGGCGGCCTCCGCCTCGGCGGCGTACCCGCCCTTGGTGAGGAACTCCGTCTCCTGGCGCTCGTACTGCCGCATGGCCTTCTCGCGGGTGGCGCCCGAGCCGTTCGCGATGCGCTGTTCGTTCTCGCGCATCTTGCGGATCAGGGTGTCCAGGCCGCGCGCGGACAGGACGCGGTCGCCGGCCAGCATGTCGAGGTCGCCGGTGCGCGGGTCCTGCGGGAGGTAGCCGACCTCGCCGGAGCGGGCGACGGTGCCCGCGGCGGGGGTGCCCTCACCTGCGAGGACCTTGGTGAGGGTGGTCTTGCCCGCGCCGTTGCGGCCGACCAGGCCGATGCGGTCGCCCTTGGTGATGCGGAAGGTGGCGGACTCGATGAGCATGCGGGCGCCGGCACGCAGTTCGATACCGGAAGCGGAAATCACGGACAGACTCCTGGGCAGGGTTGTTGACGGGGCGGGCGGCTGAGGACGTTCACGCCGTCTAATGCACGAGGAGAATGGCCATGGGCCAAGTCTAACGGGGCGATGCAACCACTTTTTCTGTGTGCGGGTGTTCGGGGGTGTGACGCTCGTTGCCCCGCGGCGGCCCGTGCCGCGCCCTCTTCCGTCCCCCGTTCGGCCCGCCGCCCGGCGCCGCGCCCCGGGGAGCGGGCGAGGATGTCGCCAGGGGGACGACGGCCCCGGAGGGTGGAGCACCCATGCAGTTCGACGACGACGCCGGCCTGGACACCTCCGAGGTGCAGGATGTGCGCGGCAGCCGGATCCCCGGCGGCAGGGCCACGGTGGGCGGTGGCGTCGCCGGTCTGATCGCCCTCCTGCTGGGTCTGTTCTTCGGTGTCGGGCCGGACCAGCTGGGCCTCTCCTCCAGGGACGAGGAACCCGACGCGAGCGCCTCCTCACTGGCCCAGGTGCAGCAGACCTGCCGTACCGGCCGGGACGCGAACACCAAGGACGACTGCCGCATCGTGGCGGTGGTCAACAGCGTCCAGGACTTCTGGGCGCAGGAGTTCGAGCGCCGCGGCGGTACGTACACGCGGTCGCCGACCGTCTTCTTCAGCGACCGGGTCGGTACGGCCTGCGGGACGGCGACCTCGGCGGTCGGGCCCTTCTACTGCCCGGGTGACCGGAAGGTCTATCTGGACCTGGGCTTCTTCGAGGAGCTGCGGACCAAGTTCGGCTCCAGCGGCGGTCCGTTCGCGCAGGCGTACGTGGTGGCGCACGAGTACGGGCACCATGTGCAGGACCTGACGGGGACCCTGGACCGCTCCCAGGACGGGCGGACCGGCGCGAACAGCAACGCGGTACGGGTCGAGCTGCAGGCCGACTGCTACGCGGGCGTGTGGGCGCACCACGCCACGACCACGAAGGACGAGTCGACGGGCAGGCCTCTGATCACCGGCCTGACGGAGGCCGACATCCGCGACGGGACGGACGCGGCGGCGGCCGTGGGCGACGACCGGATCCAGGAGCGGTTCCAGGGCCGGGTGACACCGGAGTCCTGGACGCACGGGTCGGCCGCTCAGCGGCAGCAGTGGTTCCGCCAGGGCTATCGCACCGGTGACATGGGCCGCTGCGACACCTTCAGCTGAGCGCCCGCGGCCGTTCCCGGCCACTCGTCGGTCACTCGTCGGGCGTTCGTCGGCCACTCGTCGGGCGTTCGCGGGGCGTTGTCAGTGGCGGGTGTCAGACTGTGTGGCAGGTCACATTCAGGTGCTGTCCCAGCGGTGGGGCAGGACAGCGGGGACCGGAAGGAGTGATCGGCATGGCCGGTACGGACGGCGGACGCCCGAGCATCTACCCGACGCTGCTGTACGCGGACGCGAAATCCGCGATCAGGCAGCTCTCGGAGGCCTTCGGCTTCACCGAGGCGTCGGTGTACGAGGACGAGGAGGGCAAGGTGGTGCACGCCGAGCTGGTGCAGGGCAACGGCGCGGTGATGCTGGGCTCCAAGGGGACGGGGAGCCGCTTCGACGAGGCCATGAAGAGCGCGGGCCCCACCGGGGTGTACGTCGTCGTGGACGACGTGGACGCGCACCACCAGCGGGCCGTGGACCACGGGGCGGAGATCCTGATGCCCCCGACGGACCAGGACTACGGCTCACGGGACTACATGGCCCGGGACGTCGAGGGCAACATCTGGAGCTTCGGCACGTACGCCCCGGAGACCAGGGTCTGACCCGGCCCCCGGCGCCCTGCAGGGGCGCGGGGAACTGCGCGCCCAGCCCCCACACACCCGCAGAGAACGAACGGCCTCCCGGCGGGGCGCCTAGTGCTCCCCGGTGTGCACCTGGAAGGCCGCACGGCGCACGGCCTTCGCAAGCGCGGGGTCAGGGTGCGCGGCCGCGAGCGCGACCAGCACCTGCACGGTGCGGGGATGCCCGACGGCGCGCACCTCGGCAAGGAGCGCCGGCACCGTCGGCTGCACGGCGGACTCCAGGTGCCGTACGAGGAGCGGGGCCTCGCCGTGGTCGGCGACGGCCGCGGCGGTGTCGACCCACAGCCAGGTGGCCTCCTCGCGGGTGAGCACCAGGTGGGCGTCCTCGGGGTCGTGTCCGTCGTGCTCGGCGAGCCACAGCAGGGCGTACGGGCGCAGGGGGGTCTCGTCCGCCACCGCGCGGACGTCCGGCTCGGCGGGGGCGCCGACCACGCGCAGGGCCTCGAAGGCCAGCCCGCGCGAGAGGGCGTCCTCACCGCGGGCGGCGGCGAGGAGTTCGGTGACGGCGCTGCCGACGGGGCGGGCGGCGAGCCAGGCGCGGTACTCGGCGCGGGCCGCGTTGGGTCTGAGCTGGGCGCAGCCGCGGAGCATGTCCTCGGCACCCTGCTCGATGTTCCCGGCGGGGCTCTGCGCGGCCACGCAGATCTGCTCCAGCTTGACCCACACCGCCCAGCTGCCGAGCGGGGTGAGCGTGGCCTGGCCGTCGGCGCAGGTGAGGGCGCCGACGGCGGCGAGGGCGTGCAGCGCCCAGTCGAGCAGCGGGGCGAGCGGGGTGTCCTCGGCCGGGCTCTCCGAGCTGTCGACGGGGCCGGGCTGCGGGCCGTAGGGGATCTCGCAGCGCTCGGTGCGCAGTTCCGTGACGCGCTGCTCCAACAGGTCGAGGAGCTGCGGGACGGGGACGGGTCCGGCGGACAGCTGGAGGAAGGAGAGGACCTGCGGCATCGCGGAGACGACCTCGGCGACGGTGGCGGGCTCCTGCCCGTCGGGCCCGGGGTGGGCGATCGACCAGGCATCGAAGAAGGCGACCCAGCCGCGCAGTACGGCGCTGTCGTCGCGGTTCCAGGCGCGCAGGCGCCAGCCGGGGCGCGCGGTGTCGCCGTGCACCTCGATCAGGCCGGCGAGCCGTGCGATGTCCCAGTCGGCCCGTACCTGATCCGAGGTCAGGGACAGACTGGTGGCCGCTTGTTGCGCGATCGCGTCGGAGAGTGTGCCTTTCCCTCCGGAACTGCCGTTCTCCGCGGCGGCGCTGTCGGGGGCCGTGCCGTCACGGTCCCGGCGGGGGCCGGGGGCGGGGCCCAGGGTGGCGTCGGCCCAGTGGGCGACCCGGGCCGCGCCGGCGAGCACGGCGCGCGCCATGCGGGCGAGTTCCGCCGGTGCCGGTGTGCCCTCCGGTGGGCGGGGGGCAGGTCGGCGGGCGGGCCTCTGGGTCATCGCTCGGGGGGCGGCGGCCAGGGTTCGCGGGCGGACGAGTCGGAGCCTGGAGTCGCGCGGGATACGGGACGTCACGGGGGCAGTCTTCCGGTTGACGGTCCGAAAACCCAAACGGAATGCCACAGGAGGCCACAGAGCCGGTCCGCGCACCGGGCCAGGCAGGGGGTGTGAGCGGATTTCGGCCACTGGTAGACGGTTAAACGGAAGCTTCGCGACCGGGGCCCGGGGGCGGCTACATCAGCGGGGTGAGAAAGCGGCGGAGGGCCTCTTCGTAACCGGCCGGGTCGGCGTTCCACATGGCGCCGTGCGGGGCGTCGTGGACCGTGTGGAGGGTGACGAGGTCGGGGCGGCGGTCCGCGAGGCGGCGCGAGGGTCCCCAGGGGGCGACGGTGTCGTCGGGGCCGTGCAGGACGAGGGTGGGCACCTTGAGCCGTACCGGGTCGGCGGAACCCTCGCCGCTGCCCAGGCCCGTGCGGCCCTGGGCGGCGCGGACGGCCAGCGGCAGCAGGGCGCCCGGGGTCCGTCGCGCCGTGGCGAGGGCCCGCAGGGTGGTCTCCCAGTCGAGGACCGGCGAGTCCAGGACGAGGCCGGAGATCCGCTCGCGCAGCGCGGAGTGCTCCGCGGCGCGCAGGGCCATGGTGGCGCCGGTCGACCAGCCGTACAGGACGACCCGTTCGGCGCCGTAGCGCACGGCGAAGCGGATGGCGGCGTCCAGGTCGCGCCACTCGGTCTCGCCGAGGTGGTTCAGGCCGTCCGGGGGCCGCGGTGCGCCGGCGTCCCCGCGGTAGGCGAGGCCGAGGACGGGAAAGGCCTGGTGGTGCAGGAACTCCATGACGTTGAGGGGGTGTTCGCGGGTGGCGCCGAGGCCGTGCACGGTGATCACCCAGGTGTCACGGGCGGCGGGCACGAACCAGGCGGGCAGGGTGCCCAGCTCGCCGGGGACGTCCACGTCCGTGAAAGGCAGGCTGAGGGCGGTGCCCGGGTCGCCGACGTGCAGGCCGGGCGTGAACCGCACCTTGTCGCCGGGTTCCAGCGTGCCGCGGGTGACGCGCTCCAGACGGCGTACCACCGTGTCGGCGGTGTGCGCGGCCCCGGCCAGGAGCGGGCCGACGACGGCGTGGCTGCCGTCGCCGCCGAGGCCGTACACGCCCGGGCGCCGGGAGGCGAGGGCGCGGGTCAGGGCGATCTGGCCCGCGGCCGTGGCGTGCACGGTCAGTCGGGGTTCGGTGGGCAGTGGCCTGCCCGGCGCCGCCTTCAGGGCGGCGTCGCTGGCGAAGCGGCCGGCGGCGATACCGGCCGCGCCGGCCACGGCCACGGTGAGGGCGGTGGTGAGGGCTGCCGTCGTCGGCTTCACGGTGCGCACGGGTCCAGTCTCCTGATCGAGCCCGCTGTCGGCCAGTGGACGGGCGACACGGGTGAGTCCCGTATCGGCGGGGAAGGGCGCGTCAGGGCTGGCCGTACCCCTCCAGTCGCTGGCCCGCCCGTGCCACCTGTTCCTCGGTCAGCAGGGTGGGTGTGCGGCCCGGGACGGACGACGCCGTGAGCCACACGCGGCACATCCATTCGAGCTGGGCGGTGCGGTCGTAGGCCTGGTCGAGGGTGGCGCCGTGCGCGAGGGTGCCGTGGTTCTGCAGGAGGCAGGCCGTGCGGCCGCGCAGGGCCCGGAGCATGTTCTCGGCCAACTTCTCCGTGCCGTAGGTGGCGTACGGCGCGACGCGGACGGGTCCGCCGAGCGCGGCGGACATGTAGTGGACGAGGGGCAACTCGGTGACGAGGGTCGAGACGGCCGTGGCGTGCACGGCGTGGGTGTGTACGACGGCACGCGCGTCCGTGGAGCGGTAGACGGCGAGATGCATGGGCAGTTCGCTGGTCGGAACGAGTGAACCGAGCACGCGCCGGCCGTCCAGGGACACCCCGCAGACGTCCTCGGGGCTCAGCCGGTCGTACGGGACCCCGGTCGGCGTGACCAGGACGGTGTCGCCCACGCGCACGGACACGTTGCCCGACGTGCCGACGACCAGCCCGTCGGACACCGTCCGGCGGGCCGTGGCCACGAGGTCGTCCCAGGCCCGTTCCAGCGCCTCCCCGGGCCGGCGCGCGCCCGTCTCCCCGGCGTCCCGTCCGTCTCCTGCGTCCCGCCGCTGTTCAGCCATGCCGTGATCCTGCCAGCCGCCCGGCCCCGCTCGGCTCCTGCTCGGCACCCGCTCGGCCCCTGCTCCGTTCGGGCGAGGGCACTGTAGGGCGGAACCCGAACGTCCGAAAGGTAATAACAGGTATTAATCGACCGCCGGAGCAAATGACCGGCGCGCGACGAACCGTGCGGGATCTTCCAGTAATCTCTGGAAGATTTTTCACGTAAGTCGCCATTCCGGGGGGAAACATGGCCAGTGATCGCAAACCGTCCCGTCAGCGCGCCCGTCTCGTCGCCGCCTCCGTGGCGACGCTGGCGCTCGGCGGCACCGCACTCGTCGAGGTGCCGGCTTCGGCCGCCGGCAAGCCCAAGGGGCACGACGTGTCCTCGCACCAGAAGAACGTGAACTGGTCGAGCGCGAAGAGCAAAGGCGCGAAGTTCGTCTACGTGAAGGCCACGGAGTCGCACACGTACCGCAACCCGTACTTCGCCCAGCAGTACGACGGCGCGCGCAACGCGGGCATCATCCGTGGCGCGTACCACTTCGCCCTGCCGCACAAGTCGTCGGGCACCAAGCAGGCCGCCTACTTCGTGCGCAACGGCGGCGGCTGGCGGGCGGACGGCTGGACGCTGCCGCCCGCGCTCGACATCGAGTACAACCCGTACGACAAGAAGAAGAAGTGCTACGGGCTGAGCAAGAGCGGCATGGTCAACTGGATCAGGGCCTTCAGCAACGAGGTGAAGCGGCAGACCGGCCGCCGGCCCGTCATCTACACCAACCACAACTGGTGGAAGACGTGCACGGGCAACAGCGCCGCGTTCGCCTCGAACCATCCGCTGTGGCTGGCCCGCTACAGCGCGAGCGCGGGGTCGCTGCCCTCGGGCTGGAACTTCTGGACGTTCTGGCAGTACGACAACAGCGGCAGCCTGCCGGGTGACCAGAATCTCTTCAACGGCTCACTGTCCCAGCTGAAGACCTTCGCGCGGGGGTGAGACGGGTAGCGGACCCTGGAATTCCGCCTCTGTTCGAGGATTTTCCGGGACTTTCGAGAGCTGTTGCCGCCACTTCGACACAAGCGGAGTGGCGGCACCTCGATCGGGTCACCCCACCGCCCTACTCAGTTCATCTTCCGTTCACCCAGGTTGCTTACGTTCCCCGTGCCACTGTCGTCCAACAGAAGCCTGGGTAAATGGAACACATCACGCTCCTCCTCGGAATCGTGATCGTTACCGCTCTCGTGTTCGATTTCACGAACGGTTTCCACGACACTGCCAACGCGATGGCGACGACCATCTCGACCGGCGCTCTCAAGCCCAAGACGGCGGTGGCCATGTCCGCCGTGCTGAACCTCGTCGGTGCGTTCCTCTCCGTGGAGGTCGCCAAGACGATCTCCGGAGGCCTCATCAACGAAGAGGGCATCCGCACCGAAGTGATCTTCGCGGCGCTCGTCGGCGCCATCCTGTGGAATCTGCTGACCTGGCTCCTGGGTCTGCCCTCCAGTTCGTCCCACGCGCTCTTCGGCGGCCTGATCGGCGCCGCGGTGATGTCCGCGGGCTGGTCCTCGGTGAACGGCTCGACCGTGATCACCAAGGTCCTCCTCCCCGCGATCGCCGCACCCGTGGTCGCCGGACTCGCCGCGATGCTCGCCACCCGGCTGACCTACCGCATCAGCAGGCAGGCAGGCGAGAAGGCGACCTCCAAGGGCTACCGCGCGGGACAGATCACCTCCGCGGGCCTGGTCTCCCTGGCCCACGGCACGAACGACGCGCAGAAGACCATGGGCATCATCACCCTGGCCCTGGTCACCGGCGGGGTGCTCGCGCCCGGCTCGAACCCTCCCCTGTGGGTCATCGTCTCGGCCGGCATCGCCATCGCGCTCGGCACCTACCTGGGCGGCTGGCGCATCATCCGCACCATGGGCAAGGGCCTCACCGACCTCGCGCCGCCGCAGGGCTTCGCCGCCCAGACCAGCGCCGCGACGGTCATCCTGGCCTCCTCGCACCTCGGCTTCTCCCTCTCGACCACGCAGTCCTGCTCCGGCGCCGTGATGGGTTCGGGCCTGGGCCGCAAGGGCGGTGTCGTCCGCTGGTCGACCGCGACCCGCATGTTCGTAGCCTGGGGCCTCACGCTCCCCGCCGCCGGCCTGGTCGGCGCGGGCGCCGAGTTCCTGACCAAGCAGGGCACCTGGGGCATCATTCTCACCGGCGCGCTGCTGATCGCCGGCTCCGCGGTCATCTGGACGCTCTCCCGCCGGCAGCCCGTCACCGTCGACAACGTCAACGACGACCACGAGCCCGCGGGCGTCGTGACCACCGCGATCGCCGCCGTCACCCCGCCTCCCGCCGGTCCGGTCGCCCCGGCCTCGGCTGCGAGCGACCTCAAGACCACCATCCCGGGCCCGGACGCCGAGCCCGCCCGTCCGGCCACGGTGTAAGGAACGAACCTCATGAAGATCGACTGGGCAGCCCTCGGCTCCGTGTTCGGAGTCAGCCTCTTCGCCACCGTCGCCCTCGTGGGCCTCTTCACCCTCGGCATCGTCGGCCTCACCAAGCGCGAGACGGCCGCCACGCAGGGTGGCTCCGCGACCCTCGCGGTCACCGGCGCGTACGCCTGCTTCGCCGCGTGCGCGGCGGCCGTGGCGTACGGGATCTATCTGATCGTCGCCTGACGCCCTGTACGGCCGTCGGGCCGTGCACCCGAGCGTCACCGTCCGCCCTGTCGGGGCCGCGTCAGCCGCGGTTTCGGCAGGGCGGTCGCATGTCCGCGCCCGGGGGGACGTCGAAGGAGTTCGGCAGGGACTCGCGGATGTCCGGGGGGTTCGGGCCGAGGAGCTCGCAGAGGCGGGATGTGGAGCCGTCCTTGAGGCGGCGCAGGTCGTAGGAGAAGGTGCCGAGCTCCGTCGCTCCGGACAGGCGGTGGCCGATGAAGAGCCAGGCCCTGACCTGGTGGGAGACGGGCAGGGAGACCACCTTCGAGGCGCTGCCGTCGTCCCACACCTCTTCGGGGTTGTCTCCGGCCGGGGACAGCACCAGGAGACCGCTCCTGTCGTACGGCCCGACCAGTGTGGAGCCCGCGGAGAGGAGAGCGGGCCTGCCGTGGCCGGGTCTCCAGACGAACACCCCGTCCCGCCCGGTCACCGCGAGAGATGCCCCGTCCGAGCGAACCACCGCATCGGCCGACCAGGAGCCCTGCTCGCCGAAGGGGAGCGGATCGATGCGTGCGGAGGTCCCCGTCCTCTCGGCGTGCCCCTGCCGCACCCGCCACAGCTCCGCGCTGCCGTCGGCCCGGAGCACGAACAGCTCCTGAGGATGGCCCGGCCTCCCGAGGGCCGCGACACACGCATGCCGGTTCATCGCCGACTTCCACGCGCAGCCCAGCTCCCGCAGGAGGCCGCGCTCGCCGCTGTCCCCGTCGAGCAGGGACACCCCGCTCCGGGCATGGAGCAGGAAGTCGCCCCGCCCGTAGCGCGTCACGGCCGTGATACCGAGCGAACGGTCGGCGACAACCGTGCCGTTCCGTGTCGGCGACTCCTCTTTCGCGCGCAGCGCGAGGTCGCTCGTGGTGCGCAACTCCCATCCGTCCTCGTGCCAGTCGACCAATCCGCTTCCGTCCTCGCTGGCCGTGATGCGGTCCGCCGCGAACGCCGGGGACACCTTCTCGCGACGCAATCCGTGGGCATCGGCGACGGCAACGGTCGCAGGGCCCAACGGGTTGTTGTCGGAGTCGGTGGGCGCCGGCACGAGCGCGACGATCGCCTGGTTGTCAGGTGCGTAGTCCATGGCGTTCACCGATTCGCCGCTCATGAAGGGGTACCGCGTGGCAGGCGCGCGGAACGCCAGCAGGTCCTGGCCTAGCGCGACGTGGATGATGGGCGTGGCCGATTCCGTGCTCACCGTGACGAGGGTGTCGACGGGAGTCGTAGGCACTACGGCCGAGTAGTTTCTACCGGTCACCAGGTCATGGAGCACGCTGAGTTGCGCGTCGGGGGTTCCCACTGCCGACGTGTCGAACGACTCCTCCGCCAGGGTGAGGAACCGCCCGGTGGCGTCCGTCGCGAAGCTCTGCTCCCTGTACAGCTGCGCCTTGCCCGCGGTCCCGCGCGGTGTGGTCAGTTGCGACCGCCACATCCGGTCGGTCTTCCGCGCGGTGGCCAGCGTTCTGCCTCCGCCATCGAGCAGTTGGTCGACCAGACCCGATTGTTCCGTCGTGACGCGGCCGGTCGACACGTCGCCGGTACGCACGGCGTAGAGCGTCTCCGTCTCGTCCCCCGTCTCCCTTCCCGTGACGAGCGTCAGTCGATCGGCCCGATCCGACCGCAGGGCCGTGTCGTACACGCACTCCCCTGGTTTCAGCATGCCGTCGGGCGGCGCCTGTCCCGGTCCCCCGACCCCCTTGGTGTCTACTTCGACCAGACGCATCCAGGCGCCCGTCCCGTCGCAGGTTTCCGTGGGACCGCCGACGAAGTGCAGCAGCCGGCGTCCGTCCGCCGAGAAGTCGAGCGTCGCCGACGCGGTCGCGGTCCTGTCCGGGCTCCATGTCCACGCCAGTGGCGTCGGGGCCGCTGTCCGCTTCCCCTCCCCCACCTCCCAGATCCGCACCACCCCGTCCGGCCCCCCGGCCGCCACCTTCGTCCCGTCGTCGCTGACGGTCACCAGGTCCGCCAGGACCGGCGCTCCGGGCAGCAAAGTGGAGCTCACGTCGCTGCCGTCCAGGCCGGACACCACGTACACCCGGGCGCCGTCCGCCCCCTTGTGCAGGACGGCCATGCGGTGGCCGTCGGCCGAGGCGGCAGCCGACTGGACCAGCCCTTTCGGGAACAGCCGGTGCACGGACTGCAGTGAGGACAGCGGCAGTTCATGGCGCATCAGCGCGGCCCTCGTCCGCGCCGTGTCGCTCGTGCGGGCCGCCGCGAGGGCGAGCAGCGCCGCGTCCACCGGTTCGCCGGCGAGACTGTCGGCCTGCTCGACGAGCGTCTGCGCGGCGCGGTCGCGCCTGTCCCGCTCCTGGTCCTGGCGCAGATCCCACGCCACATAACTCAGCCCCGCCGCGAGCAGCGCCAGGCAGGCCACGAGGGCGACCCCCGTACGGCCCCTGCGCACCGAGCGGCGCCTGTCCAGCCTGCTCAGCCGGATGAACTCGGCTTCTTCCGAGGAGAGTTCGGCGGGGCGCTGCGCGGCCATCGGTCTTGCCGCGGACAGCTCCTGGCCGCGTAGCAGCAGATCGCTCTGGCGGCCGGCCGCGTCCCACTCCCGGAGCCGTGCGCCGAGTCTCTCGTGCCAGACGAGGAAGGCCCGCGACTCGTCGAGCCAGGAGTGCAGGGTCGGCCACTGGCGCACCAGGGACTCGTGGGCCAGGGCCACGGTCTCCTTGCCCGAGCTGTCGCGCCCGACGACGAGGAGCCGGGTGCCGGCCAACGCCTGTGCGGCGGCGCGCAGTTCGGCGGGCAGCTGCTCGAACCCGCAGGCCACCCTGGTGAACTCGCTGCCCTTGACGGGGCGGGCGAGGCGTTCGAAGAGCCGGCGGGCGGTCGCCTCGTCGGGTCCTTCGGGCTCCTTGCAGACCTGCGCCAGCTGGTGGTCGGCGTAGCGGGAGAGGGCCCCTTCGACTCCGCCGATCTCCCGGTACGCGGCGTGTGTGAGCCGCCCGTGCTCCTGCCGCTCCCAGAGTTCGGCCAGGGCGAACTCGACGAGGGGCAGGGCGCCCGCTTCGCTTCCCGCGTCGGCGACGACGCGTTCGGCGAGGCCCGGCTCGAACTCCACCCCGGGGATGCCGTCGACGGGTCTGCGGACGATCTCGTCCAGCTGGCCGGGGTCCAGCGGGCCCACCATCTGGACCGTGCCGCTCAGCTCCTGGGCCCGTCCGCCGGCGACGAGTTCCTCCATGGACGCGGAGCGCAGCGTGGCCAGTACGCTGAGCCTGCCGCCGCCCGGACGGGTCGCCCGGGTCATCGGCAGCAGGGTGTCCAGCAGGGCGCGGGCCTCGTCGGGGCGCGTGCCCACGGTCTCCTCGAACTGGTCGAGGACGATGACGTGCCCGGCCGTTCCCGCCTGCTCCAGGATGCGCGCACCCTCCAGGACGGCTCTCTCCGCCGAGCGGCCTTCGGGCACCCCCCGTTCCGGCGCCGGGCCGTACCTGGTCCCTCGCGGGGCGGGGAACTGCCGGTTCAGCGCCGCCGCGAGTGCCGTCACCGGGTCCGTGTCCGGCTGGCCCACGAAGTCGGTGACCGTGTAGCCCGAGGCGCGCAGCAGAGGCAGTACCCCGGCCCGTACCAGCGACGACTTGCCCACGCCCGAAGCTCCCGCGACCGGCACGAAGGGGGTGCTGCGGACCGCCGCCGCGATGCGCTTGCTGTCCGCGTGCCGGGCGAAGAAGACCGCGGCGTCCTGTTCCCGGAAGGGTTCGAGTCCTCTGAACGGGCTGACGCGGAGCGAGGGGTCGAGTCCCAGCAGCAGCGCGGCGGGGATGAGGTACGCGGTCGTCGCGCCGGAGCCCCGGTCCGCGGCCACGGTCATACCGACCACACCGCCCTGCTCGGTGTCCCACACCGGTGCCCCGCTGAACCCCTGCCCGATGGCGGGCCCGTGGAACGCCTCCCGGGCCTCCATGGACGTCCAGCCCCGCCCGACCGGCGCCCGGAGCCGCCCCTGCACCCAGACCCCGTGGTCGCCGGTGCGGCGCGGGAAGCCCAGGACGCGGAACGGGTGGTCCCACACGCTGTCGCCGCCCGCGAACCGGACCGGCGCGGTACCGGGGACGGGGGCTCCGCCGCCCTCGACGTCCCCTCCTTCGCCGTCCCCTCCCTCGCCGTCCCCGCCCTCCAGGGTCAGCAGCGCGATGTCACCGCCGCCGTCCTCGCCGACCGGCCGCCAGTGGGTGACCTTCGCCCGCAGTGGCGGAGACGCGGCCGGGGACAGCAGCGGGAAGTCGACCGTCACCGACGGTTCCGGTGGCAGCGGATCGGTCTCCTCCGTACCGAGGGTGCGGGCCACGACATGGGCGCAGGTGCACAGCGTTCCCTGTGCGATCAGGAAACCGCTGCCTGTGACCTCCCCGTCCTCGTTGCGGAACCGTGCGATCCCCAGGGTCAACCCGTCGTCGACATGCGCCACTGCTCGGCCCCTCCCCGTGCGCCGCGCGACTCAGGCTCATGTCATCGCATGTCACGCACAGTGATCGCAAGGGTGGGGGCGAGAGTGCCTCCGGGACGGCCGGTTCCAGGTTCGCGGCAACCGGTCCGCGGGCAGCACCCGTAGGCCGATGTGGGTCTCAGCACACTCTCCCGTCGCAGGTCAACAGCAAGTTGACGGGTGTTCTCGGACCGTGGTGGACTGCCGAGGCCATGTACGTCGGCAGAAGAGGAAGCCGGTGCGAATCCGGCGCGGTCCCGCCACTGTTACCGGGGAGTCGATCTCCCGGGAGCCAGGAACTCTCGCCGTCGGTCTCGTCGAACCAGGGCGTGGACACCCTGAGTGAGGACATATCGCCATGCGCGCCCACCTGTTGTGGACCAGTGTGCCCAGGCCCGGTACGAGGCCTTCGCCGCCCGTAGCGGCGGGCTGAACCGGTGCGAGCCGAGCGCGTCTTCGCGTACGGCGCCGCCGCCGGCCTCCTCGGTGACCTGCTGCTCGGCGATCCCCGCCGAGGGCATCCGGTCGCCGCGTTCGGGCGGGCCGCGGGTGCCGTCGAGCGGGCCCTGTGGCGCGACCACCGGGGTTGGGGGGCGCTGCACACCGCCGTGTGCGCGGGCGGCGCCGTCTGCCTCGCCGTGGCCGCCGAGCGTTCCGTGCGTACCTCCCCTGTCGCCTCCGTCGCCCTGACCGCCGCCGCCACCTGGGCCGTCGTGGGCGGGACCTCGCTGGGCCGTGAGGCGCGGGCCGTCGGCGGGGCGCTGGCCGCCGGGGACATCGAGGTGGCCCGTGAGCGGCTGCCGCATCTGTGCGGGCGCGACCCGCAGGCGCTGGACGCCGACGGGATCGCCCGCGCGGTGGTCGAGTCGGTCGCCGAGAACACCTCCGACGCCGTCGTGGGCGCCCTGGTGTGGGGCGCGGTCGCGGGCGTACCCGGGCTGGTCGGGTTCCGGGCCGTCAACACGCTGGACGCCATGGTCGGGCACAGGTCGGCCCGTCACCGGCGGTACGGGTGGGCCTCCGCCCGGCTCGACGACGTGGCGGGGTGGCCCGGGGCCAGGCTGACCGCGGTTCTCGCCACCGTCACTGGGGGCGATCCGCGGGGAGCCGTCCGCGCCTGGCGTGCCGACGCCGCCAGGCATCCGAGTCCCAACGCCGGGCCCGTGGAGGCCTCGTTCGCGGGGGCGCTCGGGGTCCGGCTCGGCGGCACGCTCTCGTACGCCGGACGGGTCGAGCACCGGCCCGTGCTCAACGGTCCGGGGCGGGCCGTGCGGGTCGGGGACATCGAGCGGGCCGTCCGGCTCTCGCGCCGCGTGGGCCTGCTCGCGCTGGGCGCGAGTGTCGCCGGGCGGCTGCTCGCCGCGTCATTGGCACCGAAGGCGAAGGGGCGTACGTCATGAACGCGGGAACGGGCGGGAGGCCGGGCGGTGGACCGGGGGGCGGGCTGCTCGTCGCCGGTACGACCTCCGACGCGGGCAAGAGCGTCGTGACCGCCGGGATCTGCCGGTGGCTGGTGCGGCAGGGTGTGAAGGTGGCGCCGTTCAAGGCGCAGAACATGTCCTTGAACTCGTTCGTCACCCGCGAGGGCGCTGAGATCGGGCGGGCGCAGGCCATGCAGGCGCAGGCCGCCCGCGTGGAGCCCTCCGTGCTCATGAACCCCGTGCTGCTCAAGCCGGGCAGCGACCGCAGCAGCCAGGTCGTCCTGATGGGCAAACCCGTGGGCGAGCTGAGCGCGCGCGGCTACCACGGCGGCCGCCAGGAGGCGTTGCTCGGGACCGTGCTGGACTGTCTGGCCGAGTTGCGGGGCACGTATGACGCGGTGATCTGTGAGGGGGCGGGCAGTCCCGCCGAGATCAATCTGCGGCGCACCGACATCGTGAACATGGGGATCGCGCGCAACGCCCGGCTGCCCGTGCTCGTGGTGGGGGACATCGACCGCGGCGGGGTGTTCGCCTCGTTCTTCGGGACGGTGGCGCTGCTGTCGCGCGAGGACCAGGAGCTGGTCGCCGGGTTCCTCGTCAACAAGTTCCGCGGGGACGTCTCCCTGCTCGAACCCGGCGTCGACATGCTGCGCGGGCTCACCGGGCGGCACACGTACGGCATCCTGCCCTTCCGGCACGGGCTCGGCATCGACGAGGAGGACGGGCTCAGGGTGTCCCTGCGGGGGGCGGTGCGCGAGTCCGAGGTCTCCTCCCCCGTCGGCGAGGACATCCTGCGGGTCGCCGTCTGCGCGATCCCCCTGATGTCCAACTTCACGGACCTGGACGCCCTCGCCGCCGAACCGGGCGTCGTGGTGCGGTTCGTGGACCGCGCCGAGGAACTGGTGGACGCCGACCTCGTCGTCGTACCCGGCACCCGCGGTACGGTCCGGGCCCTGGAGTGGCTGCGGCGGCGCGGCCTCGCGGACGCCCTGGTGCGCAGGGCCGCCGAAGGGCGCCCCGTGCTGGGCATCTGCGGCGGTTTCCAGCTCCTCGGCGAACACATCGAGGACGAGGTCGAGTCGAGGGCCGGTGCCGTCGACGGCCTCGGACTCCTCCCCGTACGCGTGCGGTTCGCGCGCGAGAAGACCCTGACCCGTCCCGTCGGCGAAGCACTCGGCGAACCCGTCCAGGGGTACGAGATCCATCACGGGGTCGCCCAGGTCACCGGCGGGGAAGCCTTCCTGGACGGCTGCCGGGTCGGCGAGGTCTGGGGGACGCACTGGCACGGCTCGCTGGAGTCGGACGGCTTCCGGCGTGCCTTCCTGCGCGAGGTGGCCGCCGCGGCGGGGCGGCGTTTCGTACCGGCCCCGGACACCTCGTTCGAGGGGCTGCGCGAGGAGCAGCTCGACCGGCTGGGCGATCTGATCGAGGAACACGCGGACACGGACGCGCTGTGGCGGCTCATCGAGTCCGGCGCACCGGCCGGACTGCCTTTCATTCCACCGGGAGCGCCCGTATGAGCCCGCTCGAAGGCCACTTGGGCCGCCAGGCACGTCTGGCACATCTGGCACATCTGGCACATCTGGGCTATTTGGAGGACGACAACCAGTGAGTACCCCGTTTCCGTTCACGGCCGTGGTCGGTCAGGACGACCTGCGACTGGCACTGCTGCTGAACGCCGTCTCCCCCGCGGTGGGCGGTGTGCTCGTCCGCGGCGAGAAGGGCACCGCCAAGTCCACGGCCGTGCGCGCGCTCTCGGCGCTCATGCCGCAGGTCGACGTCGTCCCCGGCTGCCGTTTCTCCTGTGCGCCGCACGCCCCCGATCCGGCCTGCCCGGACGGCCCCCACGAGGTGGGCCCGGGTGTGCCACGGCCCGCGCGGATGGTCGAACTGCCCGTCGGCGCCTCGGAGGACCGTCTCGTCGGCGCGCTCGACATCGAACGGGCCCTCTCGGAGGGCGTGAAGGCCTTCGAGCCCGGCCTGCTGGCCGACGCCCACCGCGGACTCCTGTACGTGGACGAGGTCAACCTCCTCCACGACCACCTGGTCGACCTGCTGCTCGACGCGGCGGCGATGGGTGCCTCGTACGTGGAGCGCGAGGGTGTCTCCGTACGGCATGCCGCGCGGTTCCTGCTCGTGGGGACCATGAACCCCGAAGAGGGCGAGCTGCGGCCGCAGTTGCTCGACCGGTTCGGGCTGACCGTCGAGGTGGCGGCCTCGCGCGAACCCGACCAGCGGGTGGAGGTCGTACGGCGGCGGCTCGCGTACGACGACGACCCGGAGGGGTTCGCGGGGCGCTGGGCCGACGAGGAGTCCGACGTACGGGCGCGGATCGTGGCCGCGCGGGAGCTGCTGCCGTCGGTGCGGCTCGGCGACGGCGCGCTGCGGCAGATCGCGGCGACGTGCGCGGCGTTCGAGGTGGACGGCATGCGGGCCGACATCGTGATGGCGAGGACCGCCACCGCGCTGGCCGCCTGGGCGGGGCGGACCGATGTGCTCGCCGAGGACGTGCGGCAGGCCGCGCTCCTCGCGCTGCCGCACCGGCGCCGGCGCAATCCGTTCGACGCGCCCGGCCTCGACGAGGACAAGCTCGACGAGACGCTGGAGGAGTTCGCGGGCGACGAGGACGGCCTGGGCGACTCCGATCCCGGCGACTCCGGTGACTCCGGCGATGAGGACCCGGATCCGGACGGGCCCGGTGGGGGTGGCGGGCGGCCACCGCAGGACGGGCCCGACGACGGCGGGGACCGTGACAGCGGCAACGACGACGGTGGCGAGTGTTCCGGTGAGGTGCCCGCGCAGGGCGAGGCTCCCGCGAACGAGTCCCAGAACGGCGGGGCGCCGACCCCCGGCGCGGGCGAGCAGTCCCCCGTACGGGCCGCCGAGCCCTTTCGTACGAAGGTGCTGAGCGTGCCCGGCCTGGGCGAAGGAGCCGCCGGGCGGCGCTCGCGGGCCCGGACCGAGCACGGGCGCACCACCGGGGCGCGCCGGCCGCGCGGGGCCCTCACCAAGCTGCATCTGGCCGCGACCGTGCAGGCCGCCGCGCCCCATCAGCGGGCACGCGGCAGGACCGGCCCCGGTCTCGTCGTACGGCGGGACGATCTGCGGCAGGCCACCCGGGAGGGCCGCGAGGGCAACCTCGTGCTGTTCGTCGTGGACGCGTCCGGTTCGATGGCGGCCCGGCAGCGGATGGGCGCCGTGAAGGGAGCGGTGCTGTCCCTGCTCCTCGACGCCTACCAGCGGCGGGACAAGGTGGGGCTCGTGACCTTCCGCGGCTCCGCGGCCGAGGTGGCGCTGCCGCCCACGTCGTCGGTCGACGCGGCCGCGGCGCGGCTGGAGTCGCTGCCCACCGGCGGGCGTACGCCGCTCGCGGCCGGGCTGCTGCGGGCGCACGACGTGCTGAGGGTGGAGCGGCTGCGTGATCCGGCCCGGCGCGCGCTGGTCGTCCTGGTGACCGACGGACGGGCGACCGGCGGACCCGAACCGGTGGCGCTCGCGGGGCGGGCCGCCCGGCTGTTCGCCGCCGACAAGGTCGCGTCCGTCGTCGTCGACTGCGAGTCCGGCCTCGTACGGCTCGGACTCGCGGGGCAGCTTGCGGGCGACCTCGGCGGGACGGCCGTGACACTCGACGAGCTGCGGGCCGACTCCATCGCCGGGCTGGTCAGGGACGTACAGGGCAAGGGCCAAGACGGCAGTCGGGGCAGGAGCCAGGGCAACAGCAGGAGGGCCGCGTAATGCCTCAGGGACAGCCGAGTGTCGTACCGGACGACGGACTGACGACCCGCCAGCGACGCAACCGGGCGCTCGTCATGGTGCACACCGGGATGGGCAAGGGAAAGTCCACCGCCGCCTTCGGGCTCGCGCTGCGCGCCTGGAACCAGGGGTGGCCGATCGGGGTGTTCCAGTTCGTCAAGTCCGCGAAGTGGAAGGTCGGCGAGGAGAACGCGCTGCGCGTCCTGGGCGCCAGCGGTGAGGGCGGGTCCGTCGACTGGCACAAGATGGGCGAGGGCTGGTCGTGGGTGCAGCGCGACTCCCAGCAGGACAACGAGGAGAAGGCCCGCGAGGGCTGGGAACAGGTCAAGCGCGACCTCGCCGCCGAGACGTACAAGCTGTACGTGCTCGACGAGTTCGCCTATCCGATGCACTGGGGCTGGGTCGACGTCGACGAGGTCGTGGAGGTGCTGCGCGGCCGGACCGGGACCCAGCACGTGATCATCACCGGGCGCAACGCCCCTGAGAAGCTGGTCGAGTTCGCCGATCTGGTGACCGACATGTCCAAGGTGAAGCATCCGATGGACGCCGGTCAGAAGGGGCAGAGGGGCATCGAGTGGTGATGTCCTCCGCCCTTGGGCCCGGGTCCGGGGCTGGGTCCGGGTCCGGGTCCGGGTCCGTTCCTCGGCTGGTCATCGCCGCGCCCGCCTCCGGGAGCGGCAAGACCACCGTCGCGACGGGGCTGATGGCCGCGTTCGCCTCGCGGGGGCTCGCCGTGTCCCCGCACAAGGTGGGCCCGGACTACATCGATCCCGGGTACCACTCGCTCGCCAGCGGGCGGGTGGGGCGCAACCTCGACTCCTACATGTGCGGGCCGGAGCTGATCGCGCCGCTGTTCGCCCACGGTGCGCGCGGCTGCGACCTCGCCGTGGTCGAGGGCGTGATGGGGCTGTTCGACGGGGCCTCCGGGGAAGGGGAACTGGCCTCCACCGCCCATGTGGCGAAGCTGCTGCGGGCGCCCGTGGTGCTGGTCGTGGACGCGTCCTCGCAGTCCCGGTCGGTGGCCGCGCTCGTGCACGGGTTCGCCTCCTGGGACGCCGGGGTGCGGATCGGCGGAGTGATCCTCAACAAGGTCGCCTCCGATCGGCACGAGGCGTTGCTGCGGGAGGCGATGGATCAGTCCGGGGTGCCCGTGCTGGGTGCTCTGCGGCGGGCCGAGGAGGTGGGGACGCCGTCCCGGCATCTGGGGCTGGTGCCTGTCGCCGAGCGGCGGGCCGAGGCCGTTGCCGCTGTCGCGGCGATGGGGGCGCGGGTGCGGGACGGGTGTGACCTGGAGGGGTTGTTCGCGCTGGCGCGCAGTGCCGGGGAGTTGGGGGGTGGGGCTTGGGACGCGGGTGAGGTGCTGAGTTTCTCGCCCCCGCCGCCCCTTCCCGTCCCGACCCTCGGGGGCTCCGCCCCCGAACCCCCTGATCGGCCTGAACGGCCTCGTCCTCGAACGCCGGACGGGCTGAGTGGGAGAAGCGCTCCCGTTGTCGCTCTTGCCGGCGGGGCCGCCTTCACCTTTTCCTATGCCGAGCAGGCCGAGTTGCTGGCTGCCGCCGGGGCCGAGGTCGTCACGTTCGATCCGTTGCGGGACGAGCAGTTGCCGGACGGGACCCGTGGGCTGGTCCTCGGGGGCGGGTTTCCCGAGGTGTTCGGGCCGGAGCTGTCCGCCAACGAACCGCTGCGCAAGGCCGTCGCCGCGCTCGCCGAGAGCGGGGCGCCGATCGCGGCCGAGTGCGCGGGGCTGCTCTATCTCTCCCGTGAGCTCGACGGGCTGCCGATGTGCGGGGTCATCGACGCGGAGGCCCGGATGGACGCGCGGCTGACGCTCGGGTACCGCGATGCCGTCGCGGTGTCCGACAGTTCGCTGGCCGAGGCGGGCACCCGGATGCGGGGGCACGAGTTCCACCGGACCGTCGTCGAGCCGGGGGCGGGGGCCGCCGCGGCCTGGGGGATGCGTACTCCGGTGCGGCGGTTGGAGGGCTTCGTGCAGCAGGGTGTGCACGCGAGTTATCTGCACACGCACTGGGCGGGCTCGCCCGGGGTCGCCCGGAGGTTCGTGGAGAGGTGCGCGGGGGACCACGAGAGTGCCGGGAGTACCGGGAGTACCGGGAGCGCCAGGAGTGCCGGGGCATGAGGTCGGCTCCCGGTGCCTGGGGGGTGGTCCGGCGTGGCTCACTCCGCGATGCCGACGACCAGCCAGATGAAGGCCACTCCGGCGAGCGTGCACAGCAGGGTGGAGCGGGCCGGGTGTTCGTGGTGGGCCTCGGGAAGGATCTCGGCGGCGGCGAGGTAGAGGAGCGCGCCGCCGAAGAAGCCGAGGTACCCGCCGAGCAGATGCTCCGGGATGGTGAACAGCATCGTCGAGGCGGCACCGAGCACCGGGGCCGCCGCGTCCGCGACGAGCATCGCGACCGCCTTGCGGCGTGCGTTCCCGTACAGGGTCGTGATCGTGTACGTGTTGAAGCCGTCCGCGAAGTCATGGGCGATCACCGCGACCGCCACGGCCGCCCCCATGCCGCCGCCCACCTGGAAGGCCGCGCCGATCGCCACGCCGTCCATGGCGCTGTGGCCGACCATCGCGGCGGCGGCGGTCAGGCCCACCTGGGGCGTCCGCCCGTCGTGTTCCCCACCCCCGTGCGAGGCCTGGCGCACGGCGAGCAGCCGTTCCACCATGTGGGCCGCGAGGAAGCCGGCCACGAACAGCAGCAGCGCGGCCGGCACGCCGAAGATCTCCCCGCCGGCCGCGTCGAGCGCCTCCGGCAGCAGATCGAGGCCGACCACGCCCAGCATCAGGCCACCGGCCAGGCCGAGTACGAGGTGGCGGCGGTCGGTGACGCGTTGCGCCGTCCAGCCGCCGGCCAGCGTCATGAGGAACGCGCCGAGCGCGACGAACACCGCCATACGCCCTTGCTATCCGATCAACCCGCCTTCACGCACGTTCGCCGCACTCCGGATGCCGACCGGCTTGCACGGCTTCCGGAAGAACCCCGGCCCCTCGTCGTCGGCGTGGGTGCCTCCAGGGGCGTACCCGTCGACGAAGTGCTCGGGCTCGTCGAGGCCGCCCTGCGGGACGCCGGGCTGTCCGCGCGGTCCGTCGTCGAGCTCGCCACCGTCGACACGAAGGCCGCTGAGCCCGGGATCCTCGGTGCGGCCGAGCGGCTCGGGGTGCCCGTGGTGACGTACAGCGCCGGGGAACTGGCACGGGTCGACGTGCCGAACCCCTCGGCCGCGCCGCTCGCCGCCGTCGGTACGCCCTCGGTCGCCGAGGCCGCGGCCCTCGCCCGCGGCGGTGAGCTTCTCGTCCCCAAGCGCACGTCGTCCGCGCACCCGGCGAGAGCGACCTGCGCGGTCGTACGCAGGACCGGGGGCGGGCCGGGTGCCTGAGATGAGTGGGGGCGGGACGGCGACCTGTGGGGCCTGCGGTCGTAGGGTGGCGCAGCGCGGCCACCGTCGGCAGGAGGAGCCCGAGTGAGCCACCGGACCAGTCAGGCCCGTCGGCGGCCCAGGGGACGTCAGACACCCGCCGTGCCCTGCCCTGCCCTCGGTCGGCGCACGCCCTGTCGGCCCTCCTCCTTGTCCCCCCACACCGTTCCGTATCCCCAGGAGACCTCGTGACCACCCCCTCTCCCGCTCCAGCCCTGCTCCTCGCCGGCCATGGCACCCGGGACGACGCCGGAGCCGAGGCGTTCCGCGACTTCGTACGGGAGCTGGGCCGGCGCCACCCCGGCCTGCCCGTGGCGGGCGGTTTCATCGGGCTCTCCCCGCCGCCGCTCGGCGACGCGGTGGCCGAACTGGCCGCCCAGGGGGTGCGCCGGTTCGCCGTGGTCCCGCTGACGCTGGTGTCCGGCGGGCCCGCGGAGGGCGACCTCCCGGCCGCGCTCGCCCGGGAGCAGGCACGGTATCCGGGGACCTCGTACGCGTACGGGCGTCCGCTGGGCCCGCACCCCGCGCTGCTCGCCGTACTGGGGCGGCGGCTCGACGAGGCGCTGGGCGGGTCCGTGCGCGCACCCCAGGACCGGGCCGGGGTGACCGTGCTGCTCGTCGGCCGCGGCTCGACCGACCCGGAGGCCAACGCGGAGGTGCACAAGGCGGCGCGGCTGCTCTGGGAAGGCAGCGGTTACGCGGGAGTGGAGACGGCGTTCGTGTCGCTGGCCGCGCCGGACGTGCCGTCGGGCCTGGACCGCTGTGTGCGGCTCGGCGCGCGGCGGATCGTCGTGCTGCCCTACTTCCTGTTCACCGGCACGCTTCCGGAGCGGATCCGGCAGCAGAGCGAGGGGTGGGCGGCGGCTCGTCCGGAGATCGACGTGCTCCTTGCCGACGTCATCGGGCCGGAGCCGGAACTGCTCGACCTGGTGATGGAGCGCTACCGGGAGACGCGGCCGGGCGTCGAGCGCGACGAGGCCGTCGAAAGTGTCGAAGGCGTCGACGGTCACGGACACCAGGACGGCGGCCTCTACCGCGACCACGCTTCCTCTCATGCGTACTGACAGCGACGGGAGAGACGGGCGGGACGGGCGAGGTGGTTCCGCGTCCTGGGGCGTCGGCGGCCAGGGGCAGGGTCCGGATCAGGGCCAGGGGCATGATCTGCGGCATCACGGTGACGCCGAGGTGCGGGACGACGGCTCGGCGCTCGTCGACCTCGCCGTGAACGTCCGTGCCGGCACTCCCCCGGACTGGCTGCGCGGCCGTATCGCCGAGTCGCTGGGCGGGCTGGCCGCCTATCCGGACGGACGGGCCGCGCGCGCCGCGGTGGCGGCACGGCACGGGCTGCCCGTCGAACGGGTGCTGCTCACCTCCGGGGCCGCCGAGGCCTTCGTGCTGCTCGCGCGTTCACTGAAAGTCCGTCACCCTGTCGTCGTGCACCCGCAGTTCACGGAACCGGAGGCCGCGCTGCGGGACGCGGGGCACACCGTGGACCGGGTACTGCTCCGTCCCGAGGAAGGGTTCCGGCTCGACCCGGCGGTCGTTCCCGAGGACGCGGACCTGGTCGTGATCGGCAACCCGACCAATCCCACGTCCGTGCTCCATCCGGCCGGGCTGATCGCGGAACTCGCCCGTCCCGGGCGGACGTTGGTGGTCGACGAAGCGTTCATGGACGCGGTGCCGGACGAACGGGAGGCACTCGCGGAACGGACGGACGTGCCGGGGCTCGTGGTGCTGCGCAGCCTCACGAAGACGTGGGGACTGGCGGGGCTGCGAATCGGATACGTGCTCGCGGCGCCCGAAACGGTCCGCGAACTCGAACGGGCGCAGCCGTTGTGGCCGGTGTCCACGCCCGCGTTGGCCGCGGCCGAGGCCTGTATGACGCCGGAGGCGCTTGCCGAGCAGGCGCGGGCGGCCCTGCGGGTGGCCACGGACCGGGCGCATCTGGTCGCCGGGCTGCGGGAGTTCGCGTCCGACGGGGCGTGGGTGGCGGAGCCGGCGGAGGGGCCGTTCGTCCTGGTGTCGCTGCCGGGGGCGGGGGCTGTGCGGGAGCGGTTGCGGCGGCTGGGGTTCGCTGTGCGGCGGGGGGACACGTTTCCCGGCCTTGACGGGACGTGGCTGCGGCTGGCGGTACGCGACCGTCCGACGGTCAACCGGTTCTTGCAGGCACTTGACCAGGCGGTCAGCTTGACCGGGGGGTCGGGCAGGTAGGGGCTTGTCGCGCCGTTCCCCGCGCCCCTTAGGGGATGGGGGTGGCCGCCCGTGGGAAAGTGCGGCCCGGTGGGGGTTGCTCGCGCCGTTCCCCGCGCCCCTGGAGGGGCGGTGGGGGTTGGCCTCCGCCCTGGGGGCAAAAGCTGGGGCGTAGCCCCGCTTTTGAGGGGCGCGGGGAACTGCGCGGGCAACCCCCACCGGGCCGCACCATTTCCACCGGCACAGGCCCCCGCAGGGGGCGCGGCCAGCCCCCACCGGGCCCGCAGGCGTCAGCCCCGGCGGCGGCGGGTCACCGTCACCGCTGTGGCGCCTGCCGCCAGCAGCGCGAACGCCCCCGCCGCCACGTACGGCGTCGCCGAACCGCCACCGGTCTCCGCGAGCCCGGGCGCCTCCGCGGCACCCCCCTGCGGCGTCACCCCGGGCACGGGCACGGCCGGGGTCTCGCAGGTCGCCTCCGCCAGAGTGACCGTTCCTTCAACCTCCGCGACGTTCAGCTTCAGCGGGTTCACGGACACCTTGAGCCGCAGCGCGGTCGCCGCCGCCGTACGGGACGTGGTCCGGGTCGACGACAGGTCCAGGCGGACCTCACCGACCCCCGGCACCTTCACCTCGGTCACCCCGCCGGCGGTCACCGTGGTCCGCTTGCCGAGCACCGTCACCGCACCCAGCGGATTCGCCGTGGCGACCGGCTTCTCGCCCGCCGCGCACACCGCCTTCGCGGTGACCTGCTCGACCTCGATGAGGGACAGCAGCGGCAGCCCGGGAATGTGCACCTTGGCGTGGGCGAGGCGCACCGACCCCTCGGCCTTCTCCGCCGAGACGGTCGCACGCGCTCTCGCGACCTCCGCACCGAGCACGGTGAACGGCTGACCGCCGTCGACCCCGTCCAGCTTCGCCGTGAGCGTGGTCTTCTCGGCGCTCCGCGGCGCCTGTACTTCGTTGAGCGAGACCGCGAGCGGGACGTTCACGGTCTTGTTGAGCAGGGACACGTCGAGCCCGGTGCGGAGCACGACGGCCCCGGCCCGGCCGTGGCCGTCGGTCGCGTGGGCCGGACCCGCGCCGGCCAGGACCGTGGGACCGGCGGCCAGGGAGACGGCGGCCGCGGTGGCGGCCAGCCTGCGTGCGGGCATACGGAAAGTGCTGCTGTTCATGGTGGTGGGACCCCCACAGGAGACAGAACCGGAGACGCGACGCCGCAGGACGTTCCGCTCGCAGGGACATGCGGGGAGCGTCCGGCGGCGTCGATGACGGGAATCCTTACGCACGGAGAGTGAACAGTCAGCAAGCTGAGGGGAGTTCACCCATACGTGGACTTTCCGCGCACCTCTTCGATTCATCCTGCACGTACGTTCCTCAAGGCCACCCAGATCACTGAACCGCACGGAACTGGCTGGAAAGCGCCGGAGCACAGGAGGGAGTGCGCGCCGTTCCGGCAGGGCTCAGCCGTAACTCTCCGTCAGCTGACGACCCTGCCGTCGAGGACCACCCGCCGCGGCGCCGCCAGGACCCGTACGTCCTCCCGCGGATCCTGCTCGTACACGACGAGGTCGGCCGGAGCCCCCTCCTCCAGGCCGGGCCGGCCCAGCCACGCGCGGGCGCCCCACGTGGTGGCCGAAAGCGCTTGGAGGGGCGGGATGCCGGCCGTCACCAGTTCGGCGACCTCCCCTGCCACCAGTCCGTGCGGCAGCGTGCCGCCCGCGTCGGTGCCGACGAACACCGGGATGCCGGCGTCGTAGGCGGCGCGCACGGTGTCGTAACGGCGCTCGTGCAGTCGCCGCATGTGCGCGGACCACCGGGGGAACTTGGTCTCGCCCCCGTCCGCGAGGTGCGGGAACGTGGCGATGTTCACGAGGGTGGGGACGATCGCGACGCCGCGTTCGGCGAAGAGCGGGATCGTGTCCTCGGTCAGTCCTGTGGCGTGTTCGACGCAGTCGATGCCCGCTTCGACGAGGTCCCGCAGGGAGTCCTCCGCGAAGCAGTGCGCGGTGACGCGGGCGCCGAGGCGGTGGGCCTCGGCGATCGCCGCCTCCACGGCGTCGCGCGGCCAGCAGGCGCCGAGGTCGCCGGTGCCGCGGTCGATCCAGTCGCCCACCAGTTTCACCCAGCCGTCGCCTCGCCGGGCCTCCCGGGCCACGTACGCGACGAGGTCCGCGGGCTCGATCTCGTGCGCGAAGCCGCGGATGTAGCGGCGGGTACGGGCGATGTGGCGGCCCGCTCTGATGATCTTCGGGAGGTCGTCGCGGTCGTCGACCCAGCGGGTGTCGGCGGGTGAGCCGGCGTCGCGGATGAGGAGGGTGCCGGCCTCCCGGTCGGCCAGGGCCTGCTTCTCCGACTCGTCGTCGGGGACGGCGCCGTGGGGGCCGAGGCCTACGTGGCAGTGGGCGTCGACCAGGCCCGGGAGGGTCCAGCCGTCGATCGTGCGGACGTCTTTCGCCGCCTCGCCGCGGGGGCGGTCGTAGGTGACCTTGCCGTCGACGACCCAGAGTTCGTCCCGGGCGTCGTCGGGGGCGACGAGTACGCGGCCCGTCACGTGCAGTACCGGCGGCTGATCGCTCATGGCGGCAGCCTAGTTCTTTGACGGAGTAGGTCGTCTGCGGGCCCGGTGGGGGCCGTTCGCGCAGTTTCCCGCGCCCCTGAAAAGCCAAAAGACTGCGCCGTTCCCCGCGCCCCTGAGGGGGACGGGGCGCAGCCCCTCCCCAAGGGGCGCGGGGAACGGCGCGAGCAACCCCCACCGGCCCGCGTGTCGACGCGGCCCCCGCCCTTACGGCGACTTCCGCGGAGCGTCCTCCACGTCCGCCATCG
>NZ_KZ679043.1:0-398475 GCF_003024195.1 Streptomyces dioscori | reverse complement strand
CCCCCACCGGCCCGCGTGTCGACGCGGCCCCCGCCCTTACGGCGACTTCCGCGGAGCGTCCTCCACGTCCGCCATCGCCGGGTCCAGGAGGCGGGAGAGGAAGTGGCGGGTCCGTTCATGGGTCGGGGCGCCGATGACCTGCGCGGGAGCGCCCTGCTCCACGACGACCCCGCCGTCCATGAAGACCACCCGGTCGGCCACCTCGCGCGCGAACGACATCTCGTGCGTGACGACCATCATGGTCATGCCCTCGTCCGCGAGCATCCGCATCACGGCAAGGACGTCCCCGACCAGCTCCGGGTCGAGCGCCGACGTCGGCTCGTCGAAAAGCATCACCCGCGGCCCCATGGCGAGCGCGCGGGCGATGGCGACGCGCTGCTGCTGCCCGCCGGAGAGGGATCCCGGGTAGGCCGTCGCCTTCTCGGACAGCCCGACCCGCCGCAGGTTCTCGGCGGCGACCTCCGCCGCCTGCGCCTTGTCGCGGCCCAGCACCCGCCGCTGCGGCAGCGTGAGGTTGTCGGTCACGGTCAGGTGCGGGAAGAGGTTGAACTGCTGGAAGACCATGCCGATCCGACGGCGTACGGCATCGATGTCGACGTCCGGGTCGGTGACCTCCGTGCCGCTCACGAAGACCTGCCCCTGGGTGGGCTCTTCGAGGAGGTTCACACAGCGCAGCAGGGTCGACTTGCCGGAGCCGGAGGGGCCGATGACGCACACGACCTCGCCGGCGCCGACCTCCAGGTCGATCCCCCGCAGCACCTCGTTGTCGCCGAACGACTTGTGCAGCCCGCGGACCTGGATCTCCGGCGTGCCGCTGCGGCCGCCGGCACTGTTCTCGGTGCTCACTTGGTGGCCTCCCCGGCCTTCGCCTCAAGGCGGCGTACGACGAACCCGAGCGGGATCGTGACCAGCAGATAGCACAGGCCCGCCACCAGGATGGGTGTCGAGTTGGCGGTCTCGCTGGCCAGGTCGCGGCCGAACTTGGAGAGTTCGCGCTCCTCCAGCGTGACCCCGAGGAACAGCACCAGCGAGGAGTCCTTGAAGAGGAGGACCAACTCGTTGGTGAGCGGCGGGATCACGATCCGGAACGCCTGCGGAATGATGATGGACACCATGGCCCGCGCGTGCGAGAAGCCCAGCGAACGGGCCGCCTCCATCTGCCCCTTGGGGACGGCCTGGATGCCCGCGCGGATCGTCTCCGCCATGTACGCGGCGGCCACCAGGCCGAGCGCGAGCGCGACCTTCCCGTACGTGCCGCCGGGGATCTCCGTACCGGGGAACGCGAGCGGCACGGCGACGCCCACGAAGATGAAGATCAGCAGGGCGGGCAGCCCGCGGAAGATCTCGATGTAGATGCCGGCCAGCCAGCGGTACGGGCCGACCGAGGAGAGCCGCATCAGGGCGACGACCACGCCGAGGGCGAGGCCGAAGACGAAGCCGGACACCGTGTAGAGGACGGTGTTCTTGAGCGCCAGCGTGATGATGTCCGGGAACATCCGCTCGGCCAGGTCGACCTGCGCGAACTGGTTCCGCAGCTGTCCCCAGTCGGCCGTGAACCCGAGGGCGACCAGCGCGGCGACGAACACCGCGTACTGGACGCCCCGGGACACGGTCCGCTTCTGGCTCCTGGTCAGGCCGCGCCTGCGGGGCCTGACCTTGGTGTCGGTCTCGGTCATGAGGAGGCGGAGGGCGAAGCGGAGGCGGCGTTCTCGTCGTACGGGCCGATCCACTTCTCGTACAGCTTCTTGTACGTGCCGTCGGACTTCGCGTCCGCCAGCGCCTTGTTGACGGCTTCGAGGAGCTTGGTGTTGCCCTTCTTCATGGTGAAGCCGTACTCCTCACCGGTGTTGATGTTGTCGGCGACCTCGAAGGCGGCGGCGTTGGCCTTGTCCTTCAGCCAGCCCTGGACGACCGGGTAGTCGATGACGACGGCCTTGACCTGGCCGGTGCGCAGACCGTTCAGGAGGGCGTCCGAGGACTCGAAGGAGACCGGGTTGAGGCCCTTGCTCTTCGCGAACTCCTCGCCGGTGGTCTGCGCCTGCGCGCCGACCTTCTTGCCCTTGAGGTCCGCGAGCGAGGAGATGCCGCTCTTCTTGCCGGCCAGGATGCCCTGGGTGGCCTCGAAGTACGGGTCGGAGAAGTCGACGTTCTTCTTGCGCTCGTCGGTGATCGTCATACCGGCCGCGGCGAGGTCGCACTGGCCGGAGTTGAGGGATCCACCGGTCTTGAAGTTCTCGAAGGGCTGGTCGAGGATCTGCTGCTTCACCCCGAGGTTTTTGGCGACGAGGTCGACCAGCGCCACGTCGAAGCCCTGGACCTTGCCGTCGATCTCCGACTGGAACGGCGGGTACGGCAGGTGCGTGCAGGTGGTGAGCTGTCCGCCCTTGACGAGCTCGACCCCGTTCGCGGTGGTCTTCTTGCCCCCGTCGTCGTCCGAGGAGCAGCCGGACACGAGCAGCAGCCCGGCCGTCGCGGTGGTGGCGGCCAGAATGCGGGTTCGGCGCCCGGGGACCATCTTCACGGGGGAGACCTCCTGTGGGGTAACTGTGACTGCTGATTATAAGGATTGGTTTGAGGCTCTCAAACCAATCCCATGGCCGCCGGGCTGTCCGGCCTCGGAAGTCGCCGGTGAACGACTGCTGGGGTGACTGCCGAGTGACTGCCGCGTCGGCGGTTACGCTCGTTGCTGCCTACCCCGTGAGTGACGGGAGCAACGTGAGCGTCGAGAGCAACGTGAGTGAAGAGAGCAGAGCCGTGACCCACCCCTTCCTGGACCTGGCGCCGCTGAGCGCCGCGCGTTTCGCGGCGATCGAGGACCGCGTGGCGCGGCTGCTCTCCACCCGGCAGGACGTCGTGATCATGCAGGGTGAGGCGCTGCTTCCGCTGGAAGGAGCGATTCGCGGCGCGGCCGGTCCCGGTACGACGGCTCTCAACGTGATCACCGGCCCGTACGGGCAGACGTTCGGCGACTGGCTGCGGGACTGCGGCGCGACCGTGCACGACCTGGCCGTCCCCTTCCACACGGCGGTCACGGCCGACCAGATCCGCGACGCCCTCGCCGAGCATCCGGAGATCGACTTCGTGTCCCTGGTGCACGCGGAGGCGGCCACCGGGAACACCAACCCGGTCGCGGAGATCGGCGAGGTCGTACGGGCCCACGGTGCCCTCTTCTACCTCGACGCGGTGGCCTCGGTCGGCGCCGAGCCGCTGCTGCCGGACGCGTGGGGCGTGGACCTGTGCGTGATCGGGGCGCAGAAGGCGATGGGCGGGCCCGCGGGGGTCTCGGCGGTATCGGTGAGCGAGCGGGCGTGGGCGCGGATGGCCGCGAACCCGCACGCGCCCCGGCGCTCCTACCTCTCCCTCCTGGACTGGAAGGAGCGGTGGGTCGACGCCGGGCGCAAGGCCCTTCTCCACGCTCCGGCGCAACTGGAGATGCTGGCGCTTGAGGCGTGTGTGGAGCGGATCGAGTCCGAGGGGCTGGATGTGGTGATGGCGCGGCACGCGGCTGCCGCGGCGGCGACGCGGGCGGGGGCGCTCGCGCTGGGCGGAGGGCTGGAGCCGTATGTGTACGCGGCGTCCGACGCGGCGCCCGTCGCCACGACGTTGCGGACGCCTGCCGGGGTGGACGCGTCGGCGCTGGTCGCTGCCGCGCTGGCCGTCGACGGGGCGCTTCCGCTGGCGGCGGGTGGGGGTGCGCTGGCCAAGGAGATGATCCGGGTCAACCACTACGGGCCTGCGGCCGCCCCTGCGACTGTGGACGCCTGCCTCACCGCGCTGCGCGCGGCGCTGGCGGCGTCCGCCTGAGCATCGACGCCGGGTGCGGCCCCGGTGGGGGTTGCTCGCGCAGTTCCCCGCGCCCCTGAGGGGCTCCGCCCCTCAAAAGCCAAAAGACTGCGCCGTTCCCCGCGCCCCTGAGGGGGACGGGGCGCAGCCCCTCCCCGAGGGGCGCGGGGAACGGCGCGGCCCGCCCCCACCGAACCCGCACATGCAGGGGCGCGGGGAACTGCGCAATCCTTCGGGCCCGCCCCCACCGGGCCGCAGGGAATACTCAGCCGGTTCTTGAATGTTCATGCATCAGCGAACTGATCGGTTGAGTTGAGGGAGAGTCCGAGACATGCGCGTCGAGATCTGGAGCGACATCGCCTGCCCATGGTGCTACGTGGGCAAAGCCCGCTTCGAGAAGGCCCTCCAGACCTTCCCGCACCGCGACGCCGTCGAGGTCGTACACCGCTCCTTCGAGCTCGACCCGAACCGTGCCAAGGACGACATCCAGCCCGTCATCCCCATGCTCACCAAGAAGTACGGCATGAGCAAGGCCCAGGCCCAGGCCGGCGAGGAGAATCTGGGGACTCAGGCCGCCGCCGAGGGCCTCGACTACCGCACCCGGGATCGCGACCACGGCAGCACCTTCGACATGCACCGGCTGCTGCACCTCGCCAAGGAGCGCGGTCGCCAGGACGAGCTGATCCAGAACCTGTACAAGGCGAACTTCGCCGAGGAGCGTTCCGTCTTCGGCGACGACGAACGGCTCGTGGAGCTGGCGGTCGACGCCGGACTCGACGAGGACGAGGCCCGCAAGGTGCTCGCCGACCCGGCCGCGTACGCCGACGAGGTCCGCGCCGACGAGCGCGAGGCCGCCGAGCTGGGCGCGAACGGCGTACCGTTCTTCGTCCTGGACCGCAAGTACGGCGTCTCCGGCGCCCAGCCCGCCGAGGTCTTCGCGCAGGCCCTGGAGCAGGCGTGGGCGAGCCACTCCCCGCTCAAGCTGATCCAGGCGGACAGTCAGGGCGATGCCGAGGCGTGCGGTCCGGACGGCTGCGCGGTACCTCACCAGCACTGACCCGCAGCTCCGCCCCGCACGTCTGGCGTGAGCCTCTGACCTGCACATATAAGCGCCTCTTCGCGGTACCACTTAAAAGAACGCAATGGACGGGGAGTTGTCCGCGCCGCACAGTGGTGCCATGGAGACCTTCGAGAGCCTCGTCCGTACCGAGTTCGCCCCGAAGAACACCTATCTGAACACCGCCAGCACCGGGCTGCTCCCGGCCCGCGCGGTGGCGGCCGTGCGCGCCGGCGTCGAGTCCGTGGCGGACGGCCGGCCGCAGGACATGTTCGCCGACGTGGAGGCGGCCCGCGCCTCCTTCGCGCGGCTCGTCGGCGTCCCGGACAGCCGCGTCGCGGCCGGGGCCTCGGTCGCCGTCTACACCGCGCTGATCGCCGCCTCACTGCCCGACGGCGCCGAAGTCCTCACCGCTGAGGGCGACTTCACCTCCGTGGTGAACCCCTTCCATGTGCGCCGCGGCCTGAAGGTGCGCACGGTGCCGCTGGAGCGGATCGCCGAGTCGGTGCGCCCCGGCACCGCGCTCGTCGCGGTGAGCGCCGCACAGTCGGCGGACGGGCGGATCGCCGATCTGCCGGCGCTGCGCGAGGCGGCCCGCGCACACGGCGCCCGTACGTACATCGACGCATCCCAGGCCGCCGGATGGCTGTCGGTCGACGCGGACGCGTACGACTATGTCTCCTCCGTCGCCTTCAAGTGGCTCGTCTGCCCGCGGGGCGTGGCCTTCCTCGTCGTTCCGGAGGACTTCGGGGGGCTCGATCCCGTCTTCGCGGGCTGGGTGGCGGGAGAGAATCCCTGGGACAGCTGCTACGGGCCGGTCGAGGAACTGGCCCACTCCGCACGGCGGTTCGACGAGAGCCCCAGCCTCTTCTCGTACGCCGGTGCCCGGCACTCCCTCGCACTGGTCGAGGAGTTGGGCGTGGAGGCCGTACGCGCCCATGACCTCGGTCTCGCCGACCGTTTCCGGGCGGGCCTCGCCTCGCTGGGACACGAGCCCGTTCCGGCACCGGGCTCGCCCATCGTCTCCGTGCCGGGTCTCGGCCACCGGCAGCCGGAGCTGAGCCGGGCGGGGATCGAGGTCTCCGACCGTGCGGGAAACCTGAGGGCCGCCTTCCACCTGTACAACGCGCCCGCGGATGTCGATCGTCTGCTGGATGTCCTGTCCGGCTGATTCCCCGGCCCACTGGCGCCCGGCCCACGGGAACGCTAGGAAGGGCACCACGAGGTGGTGGTGCCGGTGGAGCCAACTCTCCACACGTCCGAACGGCCGTCCGCGGATGCGGAGTTGCACCGGCGGCTGGTGTACGGCGACGAGACCGCGCTGGCCGAGGCGTACGCGGCGTACGGCGGTCTGGTCCGGCGCGTCGCGGTGAGGGTCACGCGCAGCGCGGCGGCCGCCGAGGACGTGGCGCAGGAGGTCTTCGCCCAACTGTGGAGCAGGCCGTACGCGTTCGACCCGGGCCGTGGCTCGATGCGCACCTGGCTGTCCCTGCTCGCGCACCGGCGGGCCGTGGACTGGGTGCGCAGCGAGGCCAGGCACCGCAAGGACACCCGCGCGGACGACTCGGCGCTGCACTCCATCCCGGACACCGGCCCCGGGCCCGACGAGGCGGTCGTCGACCGTGAACGCTCGCTCCTGCTGCACTCCGCGCTCGCCGAACTCCCCAAGCCCCAGCGGGAGGTGGTCCACCTCGCCTACTTCGCGGGCCGCACCTACCGTCAGGCGGCCGTCGAGCTGGGTATCCCCGAGGGCACCGCCAAGACCCGATTACGGTCCGCGTTGCGCAAGTTGGCCGTGTCGTTGGGCGACCCGTCGGATCCGGCGTGGGAAAGGGGCGCATGATGGCGACAGGGAAAGGCGGCCTCCGGTGAGCGACGACCACGACGGCGTGCCCGAACTGCTGGCCGCCTGGGCCTTCGGCGCGCTGCAGCCCGCGGACGAGAAGGCCGTGCCGCTGCATCTGGCCGGCTGCGAGAGCTGCGCCGCGGAGGCGGAGCGGCTCCGTGAGACGGTACGGCTGCTGGACGGGCCACCGGGAATACCGGAGCAGGCCGCCATGAACAACGGTTCAGCCCTGTCGGAAGGCGTACTCGCCGCCGCTCTGCGGGCGCGGCCCACCGCGCCGCGCGTCGCCGCACACGCCGCCCCGTACGCCGCCGCGGTCACCGGGCTCACCGCGCTGCTGCGCGAGGTGGACGGCCACCGGCCGTGGGGCACACCCGTCGTGCACGACTGGGACGTCCGGGACACGGTCGGCCATCTGATCGCCGCCGACGGGGAGTTGGCCCGCCTCGTCGGGGTTCCGGCGCACGCTCCGGCCTCCTGGAGCACGGCGGAGATGCCGTGGGAGGAGGCCTGGGAGGCCAGGACCGCCGACACGATCGCGTACGAGCGGACGCGCTCCCCCGAGGAGACGGTGGCCGCGTGGTCCGCGCAGAGCTCGGCGCTGCTGGCGACGCCGGAGGCCCGGGATCCCGAACGGGCCTCGCACGCCACGACGATGCTGGGCGTACGGCTGCCCGTGGCCGACCATTTCCTGGGGCGGGCCTTCGAGACCTGGATCCACACGGTGGACATCGGCCGTGCGCTCGGGCTCGCCGTGCCGCCGCCGGTCGAGGCGCATCTGGGGCAGATGGTCCGGCTGGCCGTCCGGATGCTCGGTCTGGCGCTGGGGCCGGCGGCGCCGCCGGTGCTGTTCGCGGTGACGGGCGTCGGGGGTGACCCGCAGTGGGTGCTCGGCTCCGAGGGGGAGCCGGTCCGGGGTGAACTCGCCCTGCAGGCCGTGGACTTCTGCCTGCTGGTGGGCGGACGGCACACACCCACGTCGGTGCCTCGCGGGGTGGTGGGCGACGAGGAGGCCGTACACCACGTGCTGGAGCGGGCTGCCTCACTGGCCTGGCTCTAGGGCGTATCCGTCAGCACCGGACCGCGCCCGCCGAACCGGACCGCGCCCGCCGAACCGGGCCGGGCCCGCCCGGACCGGACCGGGCCCACTCGAACCGGTCCCGCACCGGGCCTCAGGGCCGGTCGGCCCCGGACGGGACCGGGCAGTCGCCCGACTCCGTGCACAGGTTCGCCTCGACGCGTGCGAGGAGTCCGGAGAGCTGGTCGCGCTCGTCGGGGCTCAGCCCGGCGAGGGTGTGCTCCTCCAGGCTGGTCCAGGCCTGGGTGACCTCCTCGTGCAGGCCGCAGCTGTCCTCCGTCGCCTCGACGAGGACCGCGCGGCCGTCCCTGGGGTCGGGGCGGCGGCGAACATGGCCCGCCTGTTCCAGCCGCTGGAGCATCTTCGTGACCGTCGACGGGTCGAGTTCGACCGCCTTGATCAGCTCCGACTGACGTACCGCGCCCGCGTACCACAGGTGCATCATCACGAACTCCTGGCCGGGGTAGAGGCCGGACCCGCGCAGCAGCCTGCCCGCCGCGGCCCGGTGCATCCGGGCCACCCGGGAGATGGCGTAGCTGACCTGACCTCCGCACGCCGCAGAGGGCGTCTCCTCGGTACAGGCGGGGTCGGCCTGAGAGGCCGCGACCTCGTGGGTGGCACTCATCCTGGCTCCCGGTTCCGCGCACGTTCGTGGCGGCCAGCTTTTCACGGACAATAACTTGGCCGACCAAGGAATGGGTTACGGTGGCGCCTTGTTCCAATCATTGGCCGACCACATACATTCCCCGTACTCTTCCCCAGGAGCAGCCGTGACCACCGCTTACGACCCGATCGACCTGTCCGGCACACCGCTCGCCAACCGCATCGTCATGGCGCCGATGACCCGCAGCCGGGCCGGCGCGGGCGGAGCGCCGACCGACATCAGCGTCGAGTACTACGCCCAGCGGGCCTCCGCGGGCCTGATCGTCACCGAGGGCGTCCAGCCGTCGGCGGTCGGCCAGGGCTACCCGGACACGCCGGGGCTGCACACCGCCGAGCAGATCGCGGCCTGGCGCAAGGTGACCGACGCCGTGCACGCCGCGGGCGGCCGGATCTTCGCGCAGCTCATGCACGCGGGCCGGATCGGCCACCCCAGCCTGCTGCCCGAGGGGCTCGTCAACGTCGGCGCCTCGCCCGTACGGGCCGAGGGGCAGGTCTACACCCACGAGGGCCCCCTCGACTTCGTCACCCCGCGCGAGCTGACCGGCGACGAGGTGCGCGCCACCATCGGCGAGTTCGTGGACGCCGCCCGGGGCGCGGTCGAGGCCGGCTTCGACGGGGTCGAGCTGCACGGCGCCAACGGCTATCTGATCCACCAGTTCCTCGCCCCGGGCTCCAACCACCGCACCGACGAATGGGGCGGCCCGGTCGAGAACCGCATCCGGTTCGCGGTCGAGGCGGTCAAGGCCGTCGCCGCGGAGATCGGTGCCGGGCGCACGGCCATCCGCCTCTCGCCCGGCAACCCGTACAACGGCATCCAGGAGCCCGAGCCCGAGGCCGCGTACACCGCGCTCGTGGACGCGCTGGAGCCGCTCGGTCTGGCCTATCTGCACATCACCGAGGTCGGCGACATCCGTGAGCTGACGCTCGCGCTGCGCAAGCGGTTCAGCGGGGCGTTCGTCCTGAACCCGGCGACCGAGGGGCCGACGGGGCCCGAGTCCCTGGCACTCGTCGAGGACGGCGTCGCCGACCTGGTCGCCTACGGGCAGCTGTTCCTCGCCAACCCCGACCTGCCCGCGCGGCTGAAGGCCGGCGGTCCCTTCAACGAGGCCGACCCGACGACGTTCTTCGGCGGGGACGCGAAGGGCTACACGGACTACCCGGCGCTGTAAGGCAGTCGGCCCGGTGCCCGACTCGTTCGAGTCGGGCACCGGGCCGATCACCTTCAGGCGTACGTCACTTCACGGGGGTGAAGTCCGTCGACCCGATGAACTCGGGGCGGCGCACCGGCGCGGCGAAGGGCTCCACCGCCGCGTTCTCCACGCTGTTGAACACGATGAAGACGTTCGAGCGCGGGAACGGCGTGATGTTGTCGCCCGAACCGTGCATGCAGTTGCAGTCGAACCAGGTCGCCGAGCCGGCCCGGCCCGTGAAGAGCTTGATGCCGTGCTGGGAGGCGTACTTGGTGAGCGCCTCGTCGGAGGGCGTGCCCGCGTCCTGCATCTGCAGCGACTTCTTGTAGTTGTCCTTCGGCGTCGCTCCGGAGCAGCCGAGGAACGTGTGGTGCGACCCCGGCATGATCATGAGGCCGCCGTTGGTGTCGTGGTTCTCGGTCAGCGCGATCGAGACGGACACCGTCCGCATGTTCGGCAGACCGTCCTCGGCGTGCCAGGTCTCGAAGTCCGAGTGCCAGTAGAAGCCGCTGGCGCCGAAGCCGGGCTTCACGTTGATCCGCGACTGGTGCACGTACACGTCGGAGCCGAGGATCTGCCGGGCGCGTCCGACCACGCGCTCGTCACGCACGAGCTGGGCGAAGATCTCACTCGTCCTGTGGACCTCGAAGACCGAGCGGATCTCCTGCGACTGCGGCTCGATGATCGAGCGCTCGTCGGCGCGGACCGCCGGGTCGGTGACCATGCGCTCCAGCTCGGCCCGGTAGAGCGCGACCTCGTCGTCGTCGATGAGCTGCTCGACGGCGAGGAACCCGTCCCGCTCGTACCCCTGGAGGGCGTCCGCCGGGATCGGCCCCGGCGCGCCCGGTTCGCTCCACACGACCGGGTCCTGCCGGGGTACGGACACCTCACTGGTGCCGCGGCTGGGATACAGGTCGGTGATGGTCGTCATCGTTCAGACCTCCTCGGGCTCGGTCAGCAGGGGGTAGACGCCGTTCTCGTCGTGGTCCTCGCGTCCGGTCACCGGCGGATTGAAGACACAGATGCAGCGGAAGTCCTCCTTGATCCGCATGGTGTGCCTCTCGTGGCCGTCGAGGAGGTAGGTGGTGCCCGGCGTGATCGTGTACTTCTTGCCGGTCTCGTCGTCGGTGAGTTCGGCCTCGCCCTCCACGCAGACCACGGCCTCGATGTGGTTCGCGTACCACATCGACGTCTCCGTGCCCGCGTACAGGATCGTCTCGTGCACCGAGAAGCCGACCCGCTCCTTCGCGAGGACGACGCGCTTGCTCTCCCAGGTGCCCGACGCCGATTTCACGTGTCGGTCAGTGCCTTCGATCTCCTTGAACGAACGGACTATCACGGTGGTACGAAGCCTCCTTCAGGCTGGCGTGCAAGGGGGTGTGGTGGTTCAGGCCGTCTCGCGGACGGCACGGGCGAGGGTACGAAGGCCCTCGTCCAGTTCGTCGGGTGTGATGGTGAGCGCGGGGAGGAGTTTCACGACCTCGCTCTCCGGGCCCGACGTCTCGATCAGCAGGCCGAGTTCGAAGGCGCGGTGCGCCACCCGGCCCGCGCGCTCCTTGTCGTGGAACTCCATGCCCCACACGAGGCCCCGGCCGCGGTACTCCTTCACGTCGGCGAGGTTCTCCTCGGTGATGGAGATCAGCGCCTGCTCGACCTGCTCCCCGCGGGTGCGGGTCTGCTTCTCCATGGCGGGCCCGTCGGACCAGTACGTCTGGAGGGCGGCGGCGGCCGTCACGAACGCGGGGTTGTTGCCGCGGAACGTGCCGTTGTGCTCGCCCGGCTCCCAGATGTCCAGCTCGGGCTTGAACAGGCACAGGGACATGGGCAGCCCGTACCCGCTGATGGACTTGGAGACGGTCACGATGTCGGGCACGATCCCCGCCTCCTCGAAGGAGAAGAAGGCGCCCGTACGGCCGCAGCCCATCTGGATGTCGTCGACGATCAGCAGCATGTCCTGGCGCTCGCACAGCTCGGCGAGGGCGCGCAGCCACTCGACGCGGGCGACGTTGATGCCGCCCTCGCCCTGCACGGACTCGACGATCACGGCGGCGGGCTTGTTGAGGCCGGAGCCCTGGTCCTCAAGGAGCCGCTCGAACCAGAGGAAGTCCGGGACCTGGCCGTCGAAGTAGTTGTCGAACGGCATCGGCGTGCCGTGCACGAGCGGGATGCCGGCGCCGGCCCGCTTGAAGGCGTTGCCGGTCACGGCGAGCGAGCCGAGCGACATGCCGTGGAAGGCGTTGGTGAAGGAGACGATCGACTCGCGTCCCTTGACCTTGCGGGCCAGCTTCAGCGCGGACTCGACGGCGTTGGTGCCCGTCGGGCCGGGGAACATGACCTTGTAGGGCAGGTCGCGCGGGCGCAGCACCAGGTTCTGGAACGACTCCAGGAAGCTGCGCTTCGCGGTCGTCGACATGTCGAGACCGTGGGTGACGCCGTCGCGTTCCAGGTAGTCGATCAGGGCCCGTTTCAGTACCGGGTTGTTGTGTCCGTAGTTGAGTGAGCCGGCTCCCGCGAAGAAGTCGAGGTACTCGTGGCCGTCCTCGTCGTACATGCGGCTGCCCTGCGCGCGGTCGAAGACGGTGGGCCAGCTGCGGCAGTAGCTGCGGACCTCCGACTCCAGGGTCTCGAAGACGCTCAGGTCGGGCTGGGTGATGGTCACAGGTGCACTCCTCGGGCGTGGGGGGTTGTTCAGAACGACAGGGGACCGATGCGGTACAGCACTTCTGGGTCGTGCGGGCCGTCGGGGAACTGCCCTGTGTCGAACAGGACCTCACGCTCGACGCTGGCGCCGTGACGCGCCGCGTACGAGGTGAACAGCCGCTCGGAGGCGGTGTTGCCCGGGGAGATCGTGGTCTCCATGGAGGTCAGCTCGTGCCGGCCGATGACCTGGCGGGTCAGCCCGTCCAGGAGTGCGGCGGCGAGGCCTCGGCCCCGCTGCGCCGCGTCGACGGCGACCTGCCACACGAGAAGCGTGTGCGGGCGCTCGGGCCGGATGTAACCGGTGACGAAGGCGACGGGTTCGCCGTCGGCCGTACGCGCCACCACGGACGTGCCGGAGAAGTCACGACACCACAGCAGGTAGCTGTAGGAGGAGTTCAGGTCGAGGGTCCCGGAGTCCTTGGCAATGCGCCAGAGTGCGGCTCCGTCGTCCACGTGCGGACGGTCGATCCGCAACCCTTCTGGCATTTCCAGGAATTCCGCTTGCAGGTCTGCTTGTGCGGCGGTCATGTCTATTGAATTTACCCAGCAAAAATCGAAATCGCATCGCCGAGTGGGGTTACACAAGCAGAGCGCATGTGTTATCACGCGGGCGCGGGCCGCGCGTGGAGCTGGCCGAAAGCGCCACTTTGTCCGGGAAATACCGGACAAAGTGGCGCGGTTGTGTATTGCGTCACAAGGGCTTAACCGCCGTGAGACCTGCCCGAATTACGAGATCGATCTTCGCAAAACTGTGGTGTTTAGGTTCCGAGAAATCGGGCAGAAGCTTAAGGGAAACCCTAGGAAAATAAAAGCATAATTAGGTCCGCATTCAAAGTGGACCGGGAAATGGGGAGCGCCCGTAAATCAGTGACCGTCCCTCAGGTCGGCCGGCCAGTCCGGGCGGAACTCGATGTGGTCGTACGTGACCACGCAGCCCTCACCCATGGGTGACTGGGTCATGAATCCGACGAGGGCGGCCCCGGTCTCCTTCTCCTCGCCCAGGGTGAAGAGACGGACGAAGGTCCAGCGCTCCCCGTCCTTGGAGGCGTGGAAGGCGAAGGCGCGGCCGGTGCGGCTGATCCGGAGCCAGACGGAGCTGCCGTCGACGGTGAAGGAGTTCGCGTCGTCGGAGTGCCCGCGGGTGACGACCGTGCAGACGGTGGGCACGTCCGGGGAGTTCTCCAGGCAGAGCTTGGCCCAGGCCCGCTCGCCCACGTGCGCGTAGAGGACACCGGCGTCGAAGGCCCCGGCGAAGCCGACCGTCACACGGGCGATGAGCTGGAAGTCCCCCTCGGGCGCCCCCAGCAGCCGGGGCGCGTCGGACGCGGGGTCCAGCCCCTCGTCGGTGGGCGGCACGAACCGGTCCTGCCGGGCCCCGGCCCACCCGGTGAGCACCCCGTCCTCGTACGACCAGTGCCCGTCGGGCCCGTACGACCGAAGCGAAAAGGGAAGTTCAGGAATTTTCACGTCCATCCACAGAGTCTGCCAGCTCCGCGGGGGCCACAGCCCCTTTGGGGGCCAGGGGCACTCCAGGGGCGCGGGGAACGGCGCGACCAGCCACAGCGGACCAGCACCCGGCAAACCGGCCACCGCACCAACGGCGCCCTTCAGGGGCGCGGGGAACTGCGCGGGCAACCACAGCGGGCCCGCGGCCGACGAACCGGCCCCGGGCCCAACGGTCGAACAAGCGGAGCGCTAGCGCTCAAGCCGCCCGTTGAAGCGCCGAGGCAACCCCAACGGGTTGGAATCCCGCAGCTCCGCCGGCAGCAACGCCTCCGCGGCGTTCTGGTACGCGACAGGCCGCAGCCACCGCTCGATCGCGGTCCCACCCACAGACGTGGACGTCGACGTGGTGGCCGGATAAGGCCCCCCGTGCTGCTGGGCAGGAGCCACCGCGACCCCCGTCGGCCAGGCGTTCACGACGACCCGCCCCGCGAGCGGCGTGAGCTCCGCGAGGATCTCCGCGCCACGCCCTCCACCGGCCTCCTCCTCCGTGGAGAGGTGCACGGTCGCGGTGAGGTTGCCGGGCAGCCGCGCGAGCACCGCGTTCGCCTCGGCCTCGTCCTCGTAGCGCGCGACCACGGTCACCGGCCCGAAGCACTCTTCGAGCAGCAGGTCGTACTCGCCCTCGGCGGCCAGCTTCTGCGCGGAGACCGTCAGGAAGCCGGCGCTCACCGTGTGCTCACCGCCCGCACCCGGCGTCACCGGCGCGTCCACGCCGGGCAGCCCCGCACGCTCGGCGACCCCCGCGACGAAGTTGTCGCGCATGCGGTGGTCGAGGAGGACTCCCGCCTCCGTGTCGCTCACCGCGTCCGTGAGGGACTTCAGCAGGCGGTCGCCCGCCGCACCGGCCGGCGCCAGCACCAGGCCCGGCTTCACACAGAACTGGCCGACGCCCAGCGTCATGGAGCCCGCGAGCCCCGTACCGATCGCCTCGGCGCGCTCGGCGGCGGCGGCCTCGGTGATCACGACCGGGTTGAGCGATCCCAGTTCGCCGTGGAACGGGATCGGCGCGGGCCGTGCCGCCGCCGCGTCGAAGAGGGCTCGTCCGCCACGTACCGAACCGGTGAATCCGGCGGCCGACACCAGCGGGTGCTTGACCAGCTCGACGCCCGCCTCGAAGCCGTGCACGAGGCCGAGGACGCCGTCCGGGATGTCGTGCTGGGCCGCGGCCCGGCGCACGACGGAGGCGACCAGCTCGGACAGTCCGGGGTGGTCGGGGTGCGCCTTGACGACGACCGGGCAGCCCGCGGCGAGCGCGCTCGCGGTGTCACCGCCGGCCACCGAGAAGGCGAAGGGGAAGTTCGAGGCCGAGTAGACGGCGACGACACCCAGCGGCACCTTGTAACGGCGCAGATCCGGGATCGGCGGCGTCGCGGTGGCGTCGGGGTGGTTGATCACGACGCCGAGGAACTCGCCCTCGTCGACGATGTCCGCGAAGGCCCGCAGCTGGTAGCAGGTGCGGGCGAGTTCGCCGGTGAGCCGGACCGGGCCGAGCGCGGTCTCCGCGTCGGCCGCCTCCACGAGGTGCTCCTTGGCGCCTTCGAGCAGGTCGGCCGCGGTACGCAGGAAGGCCGCGCGGACCGTGCGGTCGGCGAGAGCCCCCCGGGCGGCGTGCGCGGCGCGGACGTCGTCGTCCACCTCCTGGGCTGTGGCTTCCACCGCAACCTGCTCGCGCTGCTTCCCGGTTCGGGGGTCGACACTCCAGACTGGTGCTGCTGCCACCGCGGGTCCCTCCAGATGTAATGCCGAAGTACATGTGCCACTCACCAGGGGCGTTCGATATGCTGAACGCTGTCTCTGATGGTGAATATGCTGTCGAGACTATTTCCCGGCGAACTAGGGGGTCAAGGCCGATGTCGGCAGGCGAGACGGGCGGCGGAGCACAGGTCAAGTCCGCAGTGCGGACGGTTGAATTGCTTGAGTACTTCGCCGGACGCCCCGGTATGCACTCCCTGGCCGCCGTGCAGGAGGCCGTCGGGTATCCCAAGTCCAGTCTCTACATGCTGCTGCGCACGCTGGTGGAGCTCGGCTGGGTCGAGACCGACGCGACGGGCACGCGGTACGGCATCGGCGTACGGGCGCTGCTCGTCGGCACGTCGTACATCGACGGTGACGAGGTCGTCGCGGCGGCGCGGCCGACACTGGACCGGCTCTCCGACGACACGACGGAGACCATCCACCTGGCCCGCCTCGACGGCACGAACGTCGTCTACCTCGCGACCCGCCAGTCCCAGCACTATCTGCGCCCCTTCACCCGCGTGGGGCGCCGGCTGCCCGCCCACTCCACGTCCCTCGGCAAGGCGCTCCTCGCGACCCACACCGACGAGCAGGTACGCAAACTGCTGCCGGAGACGCTGCCCGCGCTGACCGAGCACACGATCACCGACCGGGAGAAGCTCATCGAGGAGCTGCACCTGGTACGGGAGCAGGGGTTCGCGGTGGACCGCGAGGAGAACACGCTGGGGCTGCGCTGCTTCGGCGTGGCGATCCCCTACCGGACGCCCGCACGGGACGCGATCAGCTGCTCGGTGCCGGTGGCGCGGCTGACGCCGGCGCACGAACAGATGGTGAAGGACGCGCTCTTCGACGCGCGGGACCGGCTGACGCTCGCGACCCGGAGGCTCTGACATGTCCGACCCGTCCTACCCGTCCCGTCCGTCCCCCGAGGTCGAACTCCGCGAGGTCCACGACAGTGATCTGCCGGTGTTCTTCCGGCAGACGAACGATCCCGAGTCCGTACGGATGGCCGCGTTCACCTCGAAGGATCCGACCGACCGGGACGCCTTCGACGCCCACTGGAAGCGGGTCCTCGCCTCGTCCGCCGTGAACCGCACGATCCTCGTCGACGGGGATGTCGTCGGGAACGCGGCGGTGTACGGGGAACCGGGCGAGCGCGAGGTGACGTACTGGATCGATCGCGCGTACTGGGGGCGGGGGATCGCGACCGCCGCGCTGCGGGCGATGCTCGTCGTCGTACCCGAGCGGCCGTTGTACGGGCGGGCGGCGGCGGACAACGCGGGATCCTTGCGGGTGCTGGAGAAGTGTGGGTTCGTTGTGACCGGGCGGGACCGGGGCTTCGCGAACGCGCGGGGGGCCGAGATCGACGAGGTTGTGCTTGTGCTCCGGGGGTGACGTGCGGGTGCGTCGTGGCTGGTCGCGCAGTTCCCCGCGCCCCTAAAAGATTGCGCCGTTCCCCGCGCCCCCCAAAAAAACACGCGCCCCTGACCGGGGCTGGCGTTGATGAACTGTCCATGAGAAACGTGGGCGAAGGGAACGTTCGGGGGGTTCTTGCTCGTCCTTCTGGGCGGGATGAACAAAACGATCAGGCGCGCCTCCGTCTTCACTCTGCTGCTCGTGTTCGCTCTGCTGGTCAGAGCGACCTGGGTGCAGTTCTACGAGGGGCAGGCGCTCGCAGAGGACAAGGACAACCGTCGGAACGCGATCGAGCAGTACGCGTACCCGCTCGGGAACATCATCGTGGGCGGCGACGCGGTCACCGGTTCCGCGCAGACGAAAGGCAGCGACCTCAAGTACAAGCGCACGTACACCGACGGCAGTCTCTACTCGGCCGTCACCGGGTTCAGCTCGCAGGTGTTCGGGGCCACGCAGCTGGAGGGCGTCTACCAGCAGTTGCTCGACGGCACGGACAACCGCCTGAAGAACCCCCTCGACACGGTCACCGGCGAGCGTTCCGACCCGGGCGATGTGATCACCACCATCGACCCGGACGTGCAGAAGGCGGCCTACAAGGCGCTCGGTGACAAGAAGGGCGCGGCCGTGGCCATCGACCCGAGGACCGGCAGGATCCTCGGTGTCGTCTCCACCCCGTCCTACGACCCCACGGTGCTCAGCGCGGGCGACTCCGACGCCTGGAACAAGCTGACCAAGGACTCCGAGAAGCCCATGACGAACCGGGCGCTGCGCCAGCCGCTGCCGCCGGGCTCGACGTTCAAACTGGTCGTGGCGGCAGCGGCGCTGGAGGACGGCCTGTACTCCTCGGTGGACGAGAAGACGGACAGCGAGAACCCGTACACGCTGCCGGGCACGACGACGGACCTGGCGAACGAGAGCAAGTCGGCTCCCTGTGAGGACGCGTCGATCCGGGTCGCGCTCCAGTACTCGTGCAACAACGTCTTCGCGAAGATGGCCGTCGACCTCGGCCAGGACAAGGTCAAGGCGATGGCGGAGAAGTTCGGCTTCAACGACACGTCCCAGGACGTGCCCGTACGTGCCTACACGAGCGTGTACCCGTCGGACATGGACAGGTCGTCCACCGCGCTGACGGGCATCGGGCAGTTCGACGTGACCGCGACGCCGTTGCAGATGGCCATGGTGTCGGCCGCCATCGCCAACGGCGGGAAGCTGGTCTCACCGCACATGGTGTCGCGGATCAGCGACGCGAACGGGGATGTGCTGGAGAACTACGACGACGACACGGAGAGCAAGGAGATCGTCAGTTCGTCCACGGCCGAGCAGCTGCAGTCGGCGATGCGGACGGTCGTCGAGGAGGGGACGGGGACGAACGCGCGGATCTCCGGGGCGACGGTGGGAGGCAAGACCGGTACGGCTCAGCACGGCGAGAACAACAGCAAGACGCCGTATGCGTGGTTCACGTCGTACGCGAAGTCCGACTCCTCCGAGAAGGAGGTCGCTGTCGCCGTGGTGGTGGAGCAGTCGGATGCGGCGCGGTCCGAAGTGAGCGGGAACGGTTTGGCTGCGCCTGTTGCCGAGGCCGTGATGCGGGCCGCGCTCAAGGGGTGACCTTGCCCGTTCCTTGCCCGTTCCCTGACCTGCGGTCCGGTGGGGGCCGAGCCAAAAGATTGCGCAGTTCCCCGCGCCCCTGATGGGGGCGCGGGGAACTGCGCGGCCCGCCACCACCGGGGCCGCAGGCTACCGACAGCCCCCGCCGGCGGTTACTTCACGTTCAGGATCTGTTCGATCGGGTCGATCGCGAAATAGATCAGGAACAGCGCCGACGTGCCCCACAGCAACCAGTGCACCTCCTTCGCCCTCCCCAGCACCGTCTTGATGAGGACGTAGGACACGAACCCCGCCCCGATCCCGTTCGTGATCGAGTACGTGAACGGCATCACGGCGATCGTCAGGAACGCGGGGATGGCGATCTCGTACCTGTCCCAGTCGATGTGCTTGACCTGGGTCATCATCAGGAACCCGACCGCGACGAGCGCCGGCGCCGCCGCCTGCATCGGCACGATCGTCAGCAGCGGCGTCAGGAAGAGCGCACAGGCGAACAGCCCGCCCGTGACGAGGTTCGCGAACCCCGTACGGGCTCCCTCGCCGACCCCCGCGGCCGACTCGATGTACGACGTGGCGGAGGACGCGGACGCCGCCCCGCCCGCGACCGCGGCGGCGCCGTCGATGAGCAGGACCCGGCCCAGGTTCGGCACCTTGCCCTCCTCGTCCAGCAGCCCCGCCTCCGCGCTGATGCCGACGACCGTGCCCATGGTGTCGAAGAAGTCCGACAGGATCAGCGTGAACACCAGCAGCACGACGGTGATCACACTGACCTCGCCGAACGCGCCGAACAGGCTGAAGTCGCCGAGCAGTCCGAAGTCGGGCGAGGCCACCACGTCGTCGGGCACCTGGGGCGTGGTCAGGCCCCAGCTCTTGACGTCCGCGATCTCGTTGACGACGATCGCGACGGCCGTCATGGTCACGATGCTGATCAGGATCGCGCCCTTGACCTTGCGGGCGAGGAGCCCGATGGTCAGCAGCACCCCGAGGCAGAACACCAGGATCGGCCAGCCGGTCAGCGCGCCCGTGGCCCCCAGCTGCACCGGCACGGTGGTGTTGGCGGCGTCCGGTATGCGGCTGACGAACCCGGCGTCGACGAAGCCGATGAACGCGATGAACAGCCCGATGCCGACGCTGATCGCCTGCTTGAGCGGCTGCGGGATCGCGTACATGACGGCCTCGCGCAGTCCCGTCACCACCAGGACGCAGATCAGCAGGCCTTCGAGGACGATGAGGCCCATCGCGTCGTCCCAGCTCATCAGCGGGGCGACCTGGAACGCGACGACGGCGTTGAGGCCGAGGCCCGCGGCGAGCGCGAGCGGCAGGTTGCCGCCGACGCCCATCACGATCGTCATCACCGCGGCCACCAGGGCGGTGGCGGTGACCAGTTGGACGCTGTCGAGCTGGTCGCCGAACTTGTCCTTCGCGCTGCTGAGGATGATGGGATTCAGGACAAGGATGTAGGCCATCGTGAAGAACGTGGCGAAGCCGCCGCGTACTTCCCGGCCGACGGTGGAGCCCCGGGCCGAGATCTTGAAGAACCGGTCGACGCTGTTGTCCTGGGGCGGCCCGGCGCCTGGCCGGTCCTCCACCTGCTGCGTTTCGGACATGGCGGATGCTCCTCGTTACCTGCGTGCCTGGTGAGCGGATGCTGGCTGGATTGTTCCCGCGTTGAACCAGTTTCAGGTTTTCATCGTGTTACAGAATGAACCGACAGGGAGAGGTCGCCCGTGGGCACTGTCGTCGACGACGCCGCCTCCGTGGAGTTCCATGACTTCTTCGAGCGGCACTACTCCGAACTGGCCCGGCTGGCCCATCTGTTGACCGGCGAGTCGGACGCGGCCGACGATCTCGCGGCGGACGCGCTGCTCGCACTGTGGCACCGCTGGGACCGTGTGCGCGCCGCGGACCACCCGGTGGCGTACGCCCGCGGTGTGGTCGCCAACATGGCGCGCAGCCGGATCCGCAGCGCGGTGCGCGAACGGCGGCGGGTCACCCTGTTCTGGTCGCAGCGTGAGGACAGGACCGAGAACCCCGACGTGCCGGGCATGGTGGACGTCCAGGAGGCGCTGCGCAGACTGCCGTTCCGCAAGCGGGCGTGTGTGGTCCTGCGCCATTCCTTCGACCTCTCGGAGAAGGAGACCGCGCTCACCCTCGGTGTCTCGGTGGGTACGGTGAAGAGCCAGACGTCGAAGGGGATGGCTGAGCTGCAGCGGCTGCTGGGGTCGCGGGACGCTCCGCGGCGCATGCACGCGGCGGCGCTGCGTGCGGGTGGCACCGGGGGAATCACCGGGGGGAGCGGCCGATGAAGGACGTGCACGACGAACTGCGCGACGAACCGCACGGCGACTTGCACGGCGGCGCACCGTACGGCGAACTGCGGTCCCGGCTACGGGAGTCGGCCGAGTCGTACGAGCCCGATCGTGCCCGCATCCTGGCCCGCGTCGAACGCGGGATGGCCGGTGGGCAGCACGCGCCGGGGCCCGACCCGCGGCCGACCGCGCTCGGCTGGTTCCGTGTCGTCGGGGCCACGGCCGCGGTCGCGGGCGTGCTCGCGGTCGGCGGGTACGCCGTCGCGTCGGCGCTGAAGGCCGAGACGCCGAACGACCAGACGGTGGCGGTCAGTCCCAGTCCTGCTCCCTCGCCGGAGCGTTCGAGCCCTCCGGCCTCCCCCACCGCCGGTACGAGTACCAGTACCGGTGCCGACGTCGAGGACGGCCCGTTGTGGTCGGACGGGTCGGTCGACCCGCACAGCAACGAGTTCTGGGCGCAGAGCAATGTGACGGTGAGGAACGAGAAGCAACTCACCTCCCTGACCGTCGTGTTGAAGGTCAGGCAGACCGGTGGGGTCACCTCGACCGGTTCCTGGCGGTCCGCCCCCGAGGACGACTTCACCGCGTCCGTCGCCGAGAAGGGCGGCTTCCTCACCTACACATGGACGCTCAAGCCGGGCCGTACGGTGTGGCCGGGCGAGTGGGTGTTCGCGGGCCAGTACGACCACGACCGCGGTGGCCGCGACGCCGGGGACGACGCGTATACGGCCGACGCCCGCGCCGACCGCGAGGAACTGGCGGTCGGGGGCGACTTCGCGCAGGACTGAAGGTCGAGAAGAATCGCGGCGCGCGGCAACCCATGCCGTCCGGGTGGCGACCAGGAGACGCAAGATCTCTCCCCACCCGAAGGAACGGGACATGACCTCACGCGTGGAACCCCGTGCACGTCACCGCCGCAGGACCGACCGCAAGCGTGCCCTCATCGGTGGTGTGTCCGCGCTCACCCTGACGGGAGCCGCGATGTTCACCAGCACGATGATGTCGACGGCGAGCGCCGCCACCACCTGGCCGACCGCCACCGGCAGCGAAGCCGTCTCGTCGACGATCGCCGTCTCCGGCACCCGGGACGGCGGCTACAAGCGCTACTACGGCAGCGGCGATCTCGCCGGTGACGGCCAGGAGGAGGGCCAGGACCCGATCTTCCAGCTCGCCGACGGAGCGACACTGAAGAACGTCATCATCGGTGCGCCGGGTGCCGACGGCGTGCACTGCCAGGGCAGTTGCACCCTGCAGAACGTGTGGTGGGAGGACGTCGGCGAGGACGCCGCGACCTTCAAGGGCGGCAACTCCGCCGTCTACACCGTGTACGGCGGCGGGGCGAAGAAGGCCGCGGACAAGGTGTTCCAGCACAACGGGGGCGGCAAGCTCGTCGTGTCGAAGTTCGCGGTCCAGGACTTCAAGACGCTGTACCGCTCCTGCGGCAACTGCTCGACGCAGTACAAGCGGACCTCGATCTTCAACACCGTCGAGGTGACCGCGCCGGGTTCGCGGCTGGTCGGCATCAACACCAACTACGGCGACACCGCGGCCCTGCGGAACATCACGGTCGTCGGTGACAGCAGCAAGAAGATCGTGCCGTGCCAGAAGTACATCGGCAACAACACGGGCGCCGAGCCGACGACAAACGGTTCGGGCCCGGACGGAACCTACTGCGACTACACGGCATCTGACATCACGTACCAGTGACCACAAGGTCGGTGACCACAAGGTCGGTGACCACAAGGTCGGTGACCACAAGGTCGGTGACCACAGGGTCCTTGGACACAGGGTCCTTGACCGCAGGGTCGTCGGACCCCACAAAGCTGCTGGCCTGAGCCCCCCTCGGCCAGTCAGAGCGACGCCCCTCGCCGGTGACGACCGCGAGGGGCGTTCGCACGTCCGACGGCCTCAGTCCATCGTCGCGCCGATCGTCGTGCTGCCCGTGGTCAGGAACGTGGTCACGGGCAGCGCGCCGTTCGACTGACGGCTGTTGTACGTCGTCGAGGCGTCCGTGGAGCGGAACGAGGGCGTCGAGATCCCCGAGTCCCAGTTGTTGCCGGCCGAGACGACCGAGCTTCCCTTGCTGACCGACGAACCGTTGCCCACGGCCAGGTTCTTGCCGAGCCTGGCCGCGCCGGTGGCGAAGTAGTAGCCGTACTTGACGTTGGCGTAGGCGGTGGTGCGGTTGATGACGATGGCGCCCGTGTTGCTGTTCTCCGTGAAGCCGCTGCCCGCGTTGTCCCAGGCCGCCGAGTTGTTGACGACATGGGCCACCACCTCGCCGTCGCCGCCGAGTTTGTAGCCGTTGCCGTCGCCCGCGAACGCCGAGTCCGACCAGCGGTTCTTGCCGTTGCCCATGGCCCAGGTGTGCTCGACGGTGACCGGGGACGAGAACGACCAGAAGTCCAGGCCGTCATCCGAGTTGTTGTAGAGGCGGGCCCCGGTGATCAGGTTGCCGCTGCCGGAGCCGAACTTGACGGCGATCCCGTCCGCGTTCTCGCCGTGGGTGGCGGCGTCGTAGTGACCGTACGAGTCGATGTTGCGGACGGTGTTGTTGGTGGTGCTGTCCCCGGTGAGCGTGAAGCCCGAGTCACCGCCGTTGATGGTCTTGATGTTCTCCCAGACGGTCGAGGCGCACGACTGGCAGACGACCGCGCTGTCCGGGGAGTTCTGGAACGTGATGCCCGAGACGGTCCAGTAGTCGGCGGTGAGCTTGAAGATCCAGTCCCCGTCGGGGAGGTTCGAGCCGTCGATCTTCACGGTTTCGGAGCCGTAGGGCTGCAGGTGGATGCGGCTGGAGGAGCTGCCGTTGGTGGTCGACTGGAGGGTCGCCGTCGGGTAGTAGGTGCCCGCGCGCACCTGGATGACCGTACCGGCGGTGGCGTTCTTGATGGCGTTGGTCAGGTCTGTGGTCGTACTGACGACCACGGTGGCGGCCTGCGCCTGGGTGGGGATCACGGCGAGTCCTGCACCGAGGGCGAGGGCCGCGGTCAAGGAGAGAACGGTACGACGGGACATGGTGGGGGGACCTTTCGTCGTTCGGCGGGTGACGAGGGTGATGTGAGCGGTGTGGGGGGGTGTCATGGGGTCCGCTGTCACAGGACGGCGTCGAGCCAGGTGAAGACCTCGTCCTGCTGGGGCACGGTGAACACATGGCCCAGCTCGGGCCAGACCTTGGTGCGCAGGTGCTCCCCGGCATGGCGCGAGCGCCAGACGGCGTGCAGCTTCTCGTGGGCGACCCGGACACCCTCCGCGGGGAACAGGGTGTCCAGGGCGCCGTGGAAGAAGAGCGACGGCTTGGGCGCGGCGATGCTCGCCACGTCGGGGAAGTCGAGATGCCGGGCGAGCCCGGGGTGGAGCATGCAGTACGAGGACTGGCCGCGCAGGATGTTGTTGCCGGGCACCATGACCTCCTTCAGCCCGGTCATCCAGCACACGCTCGCCGCGGCCGCGATGTCGTCGCTGAGGGCGGCCGTCTGCCAGGCACGGAAGGCACCCATGGAGAACCCGACGGCCGCGACCCGCCGCCGGTCCACCCGGTCCAGACCGGCCAGGAAAGCGGCGGCGCGCACGTCCTCGCGGGCCATGAGTCCGGCGAGCGAGGACCCCAGATTGAAGAAGTTGCTCGCCAGGGCCTGCTGCTGCTCGTACGTGACCGGGCCGCGGTCGCCCCAGCCTAGGGCGTCCAGGGCGAGGACCACGTATCCGCGCCGGGCCAGTTCGTCACCGACGAACCGCCCGCCGAAGCAGCGGTCCGCCCAGGCCTGCGCGGAGGCCAGCCGCGTGTCGTCGTCCCAGGGCCGGACCAGCTTCTCCTTCCCGATGTCGAACTTGGCGCCGTGGTCGTGGAGCAGGAGGACGGCGGGGAAGGGTCCGGTGCCGTGCGGGGTGAGCAGGGAGCCGCGGACGCGCTCGTACCGGGTGAGGGAGAGGGTCACCGACTCGCGCGTGTACCCGTCGGCTTCGGCGCGCCCGCTGAACTCCTGCCCGTACGGGGTGTGGTCCCGCTCGACGAGCAGGTGCTCCTCGACCCTCGCGCGGGCCGTCCGCCGCCAGGCCCGGAAGTCGCGGACCGGGGAGGTGCCCCAGGCGAGCGGGAAGCGCAGCTCTTCCTTGAGGAGGGGGTGGAAGTCGGGGAGGTTGCCCTCCACGATGCCCGTCACTTGTGCCGCGGGGGCGGTGGCTTGGGCGGCTTGGGCCGCGGACGCTCCGGCTCCCGCCACACCCAGCAGCGCCGCCGCCCCGGCACCCGCCACGAACGACCGCCGGTCCAGGCGCGACTGGTCCAGGGGTGACTGGTCGAGGGACGGCCGGTCCAGGGATGACTGTTCACTACCGTTGCTCATACGGCCTCCAGTCACCGAGATACGTCCTGCGGGTGTGCGAGGCGGCTTCCGCCGCCGTGAGCTGCGGCCGGTTCTCCGGCGCCGGAACGACTGCGCCAGGACCGGAGTTGGCGTGCTCCCGGAAGCGCATGGTCTGCCAGGGGTACGCCTCACGCATGTCGATGTACGGCGCCGCCGCGTCGATGCCGGGCCCCAGCCAGGTGTCCCGCACCACGAGCGACGGCCAGGCGGTGGTCTCGTAGGACGGCACCCACGGCCGGGCGACCTTGTACGCGCCGTCCTCGGCACCGGAGGTGACACGGCATCGCACGGCGAGGAAGCCGTACGGGTTCGCGCGGGCCGTGGCGGGGGCGAACACCATGCCCTCCGGCCGGAAGCTCACGTCCCGGTCGAGCGTGTGGAGACGGCAGCCGTCGAAGACCGCCCGCCCGCGTCCGAAGACGAAGTCCACGTCACCTTCGATGTGGCAGCCCCGGTAGTACTGCCGGTCGAAGGAGCCCAGCGCGGTGGTGTCCGCGAACAGGGTGTCCTGATGGGCAAGGAACCGGACCCGTTCGAAGCGCGACCGGTCCCCCGTGACGCCGGCCGTGTCCGCGAGCACGTCGACGGCTGCCTGGACGGAGTCGCCGGGGCGGACGTGCAGCACCCGGCGGCGCGGGTCGGAAGAGGAGGAGGCAGCGGCGACCGGTGAGGCGCCGGCCGCCGCAAGGGCGCCGACAGCACCCACCGCCCCCGTGATCAGGGTCCGCCGCCGCATCTCAGCACCCCTCCCGTGACCAGGGGGCCCAGTCGCCCAGATAGGTCCGCCGGGTGTGCGAGGCGGCCTCGGCGCGGGTGAGCTGGGGCCTGTTCTCGGGGACGGTGATGTCGGCGCCCGGACCGCTGTTGCGGTACTCGGCGAACCGCTGGCTCTGCCACGGATAGGTGGCGGACATGTTGGTGTACGGCTCCACCGCGTCGATCCCGGCGCCGAGGCGGGTCTCGCGCACGGTCAGCATCGGCCGCGCGGTGGGGTCGGACCCGGGCACCCAGGGCCGGGCCACCTTGTAGTAGGCGTCCGGCGCTTCGCTGGTCACCCGGCTGTCGGTCACCAGATAGCCGCGCGGGTTGGCGACCGCGGTCGAGGGCGCGAAGACGAAGCCGTACGGGGCCCCGGCGAGGTCCGTGCGCTGCAGCGTGCGGAAGTGGCAGTGCTCGAACACGGCGGTGGCCCGCCCGAACACGAAGTCCACGTCCCCTTCGACATAGCAGTGCGCGAAGTACTGCCGGGCGAAGGCGGTGAGCGCGAGGGAGTCGGCGTACAGCGTGTCCTGATGGCCGAGGAAACGGCAGTGAAGGAACGCCGACCGGTCCCCCTGCACCTTGATGGCGACGGCCTGGGTGCCCGTGATCTCGGGATGGTCGGCGCGCAGCCAGTCGTTGGCGAAGGTGACGTCCCGGGCGGTGAACCCGTCGGCCTGCACGGTCGTGGTCGCCGAGCCGGTCGTGCCGTAGGGGCCGGAGCCGTCCGGCTTCTGCGTCCCGTTGGCGTTGTCGTAGACGATCACGACGTCACGCGCGTCCTCGGAGGCACCGAGCCAGGTCAGCTCCGTACGGGCGGCGCCGACGGCGACGGTCTCGCGGTACGTTCCCGGCGCGATGACCAGCGTGTGTCCGGTTCCGCTCGCGGCGGTCACGGCAGCCTGGACCGTGGTGTGATCGCCGAGGCCGCCGGGATGGACGTACAGGGTCCGCTCGTCGAGGCGGGCCGACGGCGAGCCGTACCGCCCGAAGGGGGACCGGCCGCTCGCGTGGGCGGTGCCCCCGGCGCCCAGCGCGAGGGCGGCCCCGACGCTCGCGACGACGAAGGACCGTCTGCTGCTCCCTGTCCGCGGAGCCATGGTCAGCAGACCTTTCCGGCGCCCGCGCGGCCGTCGACGATGCCGGGCACGACACGCGGCGAGTCGACCCTGGTCCGCAGGGTGGGTGTCCAGCCGGCGCCGGACTGGAGGGTCTCGGCGGGGATCTCCGCGTTGTGGACGGCGATGAGGTCGGTCCTGCGGCCGTTGACGTAGTTGTTCTCGGCGGTCAGCGGCGCCTCGCTCCACTTCTTCAGGGTCTTGGCGGCACTGACACCGGTGGGCAGCGAGAACGCGTTGTCGGAGGCGTACAGCTGGGAGGAGATCCCGACGCCGAAGGTGTAGCCGTACGACTGCCCCTCGCGCACCACGAAGTGGTTGTTGTACGAGTCGACCTGCCCGAATCGGACCCGCGGCGCCCGCTCGACGATGCCCTCGAACCTGTTGTGGTGCAGGGTGACCTTGAGCTTGCCGGTGTCGGTCGCTCCGGCGCTGTCGCTGTTGCCGATGAGCATGGTCTTGTCGTGGTCCTCGACCGAGTTCCAGGACACCGTCACGTAGTTGGCGCCGCGCACGATGTCGAGCAGGCCGTCGTGCTGCTGGTAGGTCTGGCCGAAGTACGTGGGCAGGGTGCTGTCCGGGTAACGGCCGTCGGTCAGGGTGTTGTTGGCGACCCACACATGGGTGGAGCCGTACACGACGACCGCGTCGTACTCGGAGTTCCAGGCACCGGTGGCCGTGTCGGTCGGGTCCCACTGCGGAAAGCAGTCCAGTGGGGCCTCGATGGTGAGGTTGCGCAGGATGACGTTGTCGACGCCCTTGATCTGCAGGCTGCCGCCTCTGATGCCGGCGCCCTTGCCGACGCCGACGATGGTGGTGTTGGCGGGGACGTTCACCTTGATGGCGGCGTCCTGACCGGCGGCCGAGGCGGCCCGCAGGCCCTCGGGGCTGTCGGCGGGCTCCCCGGACAGATCGGTGTCCAGGCCCCAGTTCTCGGGCGAGTACTTCTCCAGATAGGCGTCGAAGTCATACCCGGGGGCCGCGAAGGCGGCACATCCCTCGGCGACCGGGTCGATGACGCCCTTGACCTTGACGATCTTCGGCGCGTCACCACCGGCCTTCAGCGCGGCCTTGAAGGCGTCCCAGGTGGTGACGGTGTAGACGTGCGAGGCGTCGGCCGCCGAACCTCCACTGGTCCCGGCCCCCTCGGCCCCCCACCCGTCCCCGACGGCAAGGGTCTCCCGCCCGAGATCACGACCTTGGACAGCCTGCCCCGCTTGGGCATGGGCGACGGTCGCGGTCGCACCGAGAGCGAGCGCGGTGCATCCGGCGAGGACAGAAATGGCATGTACATGCCATATAGAAGAACGCATATCCACGGTTCCTTTCCAGCAGAGTTTGGGGCGACTTACTCAGGGGCGCGGGGAACGGCGCAATCTTTCGTCTTTGTCTTCAGGGGCGCGGGGAACGGCGCGACCAGCCACGACGGACCGGCACGTACGAACGAACCAACTGAAAGCTCGACTCAGGCCGCAGGCCAAGTGATCCACGATTCGGGAATCACCTCACCCAACCGCCGGACATCCCGCGGCAAAAGCACCCTTCGCCGCAACAACTCCCCCACGACCATCCGGGCCACGGCAACCGCCCCGGGCGGATTGAAATGCGTGTTGTCCTGCTCGACCTCGGTCCAGTTGAAGTACTTCTTCGTCTCCTCGGCCCCCAGCTCCTGCCAGAGGGCGATCGACAACGCCTGAATGTCGAGCAGCGCCACCCCCTCCTCCAAGGCAAGGGCCCGCATGGCCGCCGGATAGTCGCCGTGGGTCGCCACGGCATTCCCGTCGGCGTCGAACTTCCGCCGCTCCACGGACGTGGCGAGCACCGGCCGCACTCCCCGCGCCCGCGCCCCGTCGACGTACTGCCGGAGATAGTCCTGATACGTGGTCCACGGCTCGGTGTACCGCGTGGGATCGGCGGTTTTGGAGTCGTTGTGCCCGAACTGGACGAGCAGAAGATCGCCGGGCCGAACGGCACCAAGAACGACGTCGAGCCGCCCTTCATCGATGAAACTCTTGGAACTCCGCCCGTTCACCGCATGGTTGGCCACGACCAGCCCCTCCCGCAGAAAGAACGGCAACGGCATCCCCCACCCGGTCTCGGGCGCGGCGTCGGCATACTTCTGGGCGGCGGTGGAATCACCGGCGACGAAGACCGTACGCCCACGGGGCCGCCCCTGCGAGGCGGCAACAGCGGGCCCGGTCCCGGCAACAGCGAGCGGAACGGCGGCGAGCGCAGCCGTGGTGACCTGTCTACGAGTGAGCCTCACGTCAATATGCCTTCCGTCTTCTGCCTCAAGGGGCGCGGGGAACGGCGCAATCCTTTGCCTTTGCCTTTGCCTTTAGGGGCGCGGGGAACTGCGCGACCAGCCACGACGGGCCCCGCAGTCACCCCACCACCCCAGCCAACGGCCAGCAACCAGCGGCCAGCGTTACCCCTTCTGCTCGTTCCACTCCGTTTGAGCCGTGTTCAACTGCTCGGCCAACGTGTCCAGGAACTCCTTCTCGCTCAACGACCCGTTCAGCACCTTCTGGAAAGCCGGCTCATTGTCGGTCTTCGAGATGGTGTTCCAGTCGGGCAGGTAGTAAGGCAGCTGCACGATGGTCGTGGAACCATCGGTCAACGCCTCGGCCGCCAACTTCGTCGGCTCGGCATCGGAGACCCACGCGTCCTTCGCGGCGTCGTTGTTGGACGGCACCTGCCCCGCGGACTCGTTGAACCTGGAGTTCTGCGCCTTCTCCGTGGCGAACTCGATGAACTTCCAGGCGGCGTCCTTGTTCTTGGAGGTCTTGAAGATGCCGAGGCCGTCCACCGGGTTGGAGACCTGGACCCGCTTTCCGCCGGGCCCGACCGGCTGCGGAATACCGCGGAACTTGTCGGCGCCCAGCGCCTTCACATGGTCCTGGTAGGAGCCCAGGTTGTGGTTGAGCATGCCGATCGTGCCGGAGTCCCACTGCGCGACCATCTTGGTGAAGTCGTTGTTGAGGTCGGCGGCGGGGGTGACCTTCTTGAAGAGACCCGTGTACTTCTCCAGGGCCGCCACGTTCTTCGGGTCGTTGACGGTGGTCTTCTCGTTGCCGGTGTCCCAGAACGAGGTGATCCCGGACTGCCCGTACATCGCGTCCAGCGCCTGGGCGATGGATCCGGCGCCACCGCGGATGGTGTAACCGAAGGCGTTCTTGTCCTTGTCGGTGAGCTCGTCGGCGGACTCGTAGAACTTGTCCCAGGTGGTCGGCGCGTCCAGGCCGGCCGACTTGAACAGGTCGGTGCGGTAGTAGAGCACGCCGTTGTTGGCGGAGGTCGGGACGGAGTACAGCGTGCTGTCGTCGGCGCCGCCACCTCCCGCGGCCTTCAGCGACTTGACCATGTCCTCGTTGAGCTTGCCGTTCAGCGAGGACTTGCCGAGCCGGTCGTCCAGCGGCTCCAGCGCGTTCTGCGCGGCGAAGCCCGCGAGCATCGCCGCGCCGACACCGCCGACGTCGGGCAGCCCCTTGGCCTGGATGGAGGTGTCGACCTTGGACTGGTACTCGGTGGCGGCGATCGGCACGTACTTGACGTCGATGTCCGGGTTCGCCTTCTCGAAGTCGGCGATGATCTCCTTCCAGATGTCGGTGCGGACACCGCCGTTGTTGTCCCAGAAGGTGATCTCGCCCTTGCCACTGCCCTCGGCGCCCTTGTCGCCCGACGACCCGCTGCCGTCGTCACCGCAGGCGGTGGCGGTCAGCGCGAGGACCGCGCTCACGGCGACGGCGGCCGCGGAACGGCGCGCTCCTCTGCTGCTGCGCATGCCGCTGCTTCGAATGCTGCTCTTCATGATCGGCTCTCTTCTTCTGGATCCAACGAGGGTTGTGTCGCTGTGAAGTTGTGTCCGAGCTTCTGCTGCGGCCCGGAGAACCTGGACACGAGCGCGGGTACGGCCGCCGCGGGGTCGAGCCGGTAGGCGTAGAAGTCCCGCGGCTCGAATGCCGCGCCCCATGCGTCGTGACGGCCGGTGGTGTGCTTCAGGATCGATCCGCGCTGCACCAACTCGGCCGTGGCATCGGCCTGGTAGGGGTGCTGGACGCCGTCGTAGTAGCTGTTCTCGATGACCATCTTCGTGGCGCCGCGGGACCAGTTGCCGTACGTCCACACCGGGTCGCCGGGGTCCGCCTGGGCGGTCATGTAGTTGTTGTAGAGGTGGGCGTAGGCGCAGTTGTCGGCGGACGGGTTGCGCTGCTTCGTGCCGCGGAACCAGTTGTGGTCGATGGTGATCTGCGTCTTCACGTTCGGCGTCCAGCCGATGCCGAAGGTCTTGTTGTTGTCCTCGAAGCGGTTGGCGGAGACGGTGACGTACTCGCTGTCCTTGCGGATGTCGAGCTGTCCGTCGCAGATCCGCGAGAAGCGGTTGTGGTCGATCCAGACGTGGTGGGCGGTGTCCATCTGGATACCGTCGAAGTCCGTGTCCTTGCAGTCCCAGTCGCCCTCGACGTACGAGTCGCGGATCGTCAGGTTGCGGATGATCACGTTGTGGGTGCCGGGGGCCAGGTGCAGTTCGCCCTGGACGAGTTCTCCGGTCGTGCCGACGCCGATGATCGTCTTGTCCGGGGCCACGGCGATGTCCGCGCCGAACGGCTCGGCCGTGATCGTCCCGGCCACCCGGATGACGTACGGCTCCTCGGCCGCCGCGTAGCGCTCCAGGCCGGCCTGGGTGGTCACGGTGACGACCTCGCCGCCGGCGCCTCCCGTCGTACCGCCTTCGAGCGAGGCGAAGCCGTGCGCTGTGTCGGCGGCCCCCGCCGGGTAGCCGTCGGAGGTCACCTCGGAAGACCCCCCGGAGGCCGCCGGGGAAACCGCCTCGGCCGGGCTCAGGGCACCCAGCCCCAGCGCGGCCACCAGTACGGCGACGGTGGCCAGCACCCGGCCCGCGCCGGGCCCCGACCCGCCACCCGACCCGGCACCCGGCTTCGGTCCCGACCCGGCACCCGGCTTCGGTCCCGACCCGGGCCCCGGCCCAGGTCCCCACCTGGGCCCCGGTCTCGGCAAGCGCTTGCTCCGGAAGTGCGTCATTGCGGCTCCCCACAGGCTTACGACGGTGATGACGTGGTGCGGTCAAGCAGGTGACGCGGTGGTGCGATCGGTGCCCAGGTCGGTACTGCGGCCGGCCGCGCCGCCGGTGGTGGTGGTACGGCCGGTGCCACCGTCGGTCCCGCGGGCGGTGACGCCATCGGTCTCGCGGGCGGCGACACGGAACCGCGTGAACGTGGCCGCTCCGGCGTGTCCCCCGCCGGACGGCGCGACCCCGAAGAGGCCGAGCAGGGCGCCGACCCAGCGCCAGGGCGTGGCGGCGAAGACCTGTCCCGAGGACTCCCAGCCGCCGCCGAGGTCGTACGAGAAGCGGCAGCGCGCGCCCGCGCCCACCTCGATCCGCAGCCGGACCCGTCCCTCGGGTGCCATCCGCGGATGCGCGGCGTCGCGCTCGCGCTCGGCGACCGGGTCGCCGAACCGGTGCACGAGGTGGACCGTCCCGTCGGCCCCCCGTTCGAGCCCGATCCAGCTGAACGCGTCGCCCAGTACGGTCAGTCCGGCCCGTGCGCCGGGCTCCTCGGCGTCGAGCCGCAGCTCGACTTCGACGGTGCACGGGGCGCCGGGCAGCCGCTGGGTGAGCACGTTCGCCAGCTTGCGCGGATCGTCCGCGTCCGCCGAGCGCACACAGCTCAGCCGCAGCCCGTCGCCGGTGTGCTGGGTCGCCCAGCCGTCCTGCGGGTTGGCGGTCCACTGCCACTGCCGTCCGAACCGCCCGCCGGGGAAGTCGTCGTCGGTGGCGGGCGCGGAGAGCGGTTGCGACGGCAGGTCGGGCTTGCGGTGCACGGTCACGGGGGTGCCCTCGTCGCCGATGACCGGCCAGCCGTCCCGGCCCCAGCGCATCGGCTGAAGGTGGACGACCCTCCCGTACGGGCCCTTCTGCTGGAAGTGTGCGAACCAGTGCTCGCCGGACGGGGTGGTCACCCAGCCGCCCTGATGGGGGCCGTTGACGTCGGTGTCACCCTGCTCCAGGACGACCCTCTCCTCGTACGGGCCGAAGAAGCCGCGGGAGCGGAAGGCGCCCTGCCAGCCGGTCTCGACCCCGCCCGCGGGGGCGAAGATCCAGAACCAGCCGTCGTGCCGGTACAGCTTCGGCCCTTCGAGGGTGAACCAGCCGGGGATGCGGTCGCCGTCGACGATCAGCTTGCCCTCGTCGAGCAGACCGGTGCCGTCGGGCCGCATCCGGTGCCCGGTGAGCCGGTTCTTGATGCCGGAGCGGGATCTGGCCCAGCCGTGCACGAGGTACGCCTCGCCGCTGTCCTCGTCCCACAGAGGGCACGCGTCGATGAGTCCCTTGCCCGCCTTGATGAGGTGCGGACGGGTCCAAGGGCCGCGTATCTCTGGCGCGTTGACCTGGAAGACACCGTGGTCGGGGTCGCCCCAGAAGATCCAGAAACGGTCGTCGTGATGCCGTAACGCCGGTGCCCAGACCCCGCAGTCGTGCCGAGGTTTCTTGAACTCCCGCGCGGGTTCCAGGCGTTGGAGCGCGTGGCCGATCAGCGTCCAGTTGACCAGGTCGCGGGAGTGCAGCAGCGGCAGACCCGGGGCCCGGCCGAAGCTGGACGCGGTCAGGTAGTAGTCGTCGCCGACACGAAGGAGGTCGGGGTCGGACCAGTCGGCGTTCAGGACCGGATTGCGGTACGTGCCGTCGCCGAGGTCGGCGGTGAAGGCGGGCTTCTCCTGGCCTGTCATGGGCTCACTGCCTTTCGGACGAGCGCCGCCGCCTCGGCCCGGTCGAGCCGGCCGTCGGCGACCACGGTGACGACCCGGCGTACGACGGTCTCCCCGGCCGGGACCGGCAGCCGCTCCTCGTGGGCCAGGGACGAGCCGACGCCCGGGTACTCGGTGCTGCGCACGAACCACGGGTCGCGGCGGGTGCGGTCGGTGGCCCCGGCGAACACCAGCGTCCAGCCGTCCCCCGCGAGGGCCACCCAGCCGGCGCGGGTGCCGTGCGCCGCGTCCTCGCCCTCGGTGTCCGCGGTGAACACGGCGGGCGGCTCGGCCTCCTTGCGGGCCCGCCAGAAGAAGCCGCCGTAGGCCGCGCCGGGTCGGCCGTTGGTCGCCGGGCTGCCGATCGACAGGGATGCGGAGGTGGTGTTGGTGAGCGAGAAGGTGAAGTCCAACGCCCAGGCGGTGTCGGTGAGTTCGGTCGCGGCGACGGTACGCCGCTCCCGCAGCAGCTCGGCTCCCGCGGCGACCCAGCGCAGCTCCTCCACGAAGCCGTCCGGGTCGCGGAGCTGGAACGTCGTGTGCCGTTGGGAGCCGTGGTTGTCCAGCTCGGTCGGCCCCTGGTCGCGTACGAAGGTGCGGCCGCCCCAGAAGTTGTGACCCTCGACGTCGGGAACGGCTACACCGACGCCGAGGTGATGGAGGTGGTCGGCGGGGCTCAGTTCGGTGACTGCCGTGCCGGCCAGGGTGGTGACGGGGTGGAGGTACGGACGCGGTGACAGCGTCGGCGCCAGTTCGGGCCGGGCGGTGTAGCGGCCGACGGGGCGGCCCGCGACGCGCAGGACCAGCGACTCGTTGTTCATCAGGTGCTCACCTCTTTCGACAGTGCCCACGACGCGCCCAGTTCGGAGTAGAGGGCGAGGGTGTCGGCGGCGGCCGCGACGAGTCCGTCGACCCCGGGCACGACCCGGCGGTTCTCGTCGGCGTCGAGGTACCAGGCGTCGCCGGGCAGCGCGACCGGGTCCGGCGCCCGCCGGATCGCCTCGACGACCTTCATGAAGGCGCCCGTCCCGTCGGGGGTGACCAGCAGCGCGGCCCGGCCTTCGAGATGTTCGACCAGGTTCTCCAGCAGATCGGTCCTGCCGTACGTGAGTTCCTGCGGGCCGTGCCCCGAGCGCTGGACGAGGACGCGGTCCTGCTTGTACCAGAAGGTGATGCGGCCGCTGCTGCCGTGCACGAGGACGTAGGGCTCGTCGGGGTGTTCGGCGCACAGGGTCGCGGCGACGGTGATCCGGCTGCCGCCCGTGGTGGTGACACGGACGCAGGAGGTGTCGTCGGACTCGATGTCGTTGGCCCGCAGCAGCTCGGTCTCGATGCCGGCGACGTCCTCGGCGCGGGTGGCGCCGTCGAGGGCGAGGGCGGTGGCCACGGCGTGGGCGAGGGGGTTCGTCAGGACGCCGTCGACGACGTCGGCCCCGTTCAGCCTGCGGTGTCCGGCCCAGGGCGCACGGCGGTAGTACTCCTCGGCACGGCCCCAGGCCCCGGCCCCGCCGATGCCGTCCACGCGGCCGATCGTGCCCTTCGCGATCAGTTCCCGGATCGCGGGCACGGCGTGCGAGCCCATCGACTGGAAGCCGATCTGGCACACCACCCCGGCCGCCGCGACCCCGTCGGCCATGCGGCGGAACTCGGCGTACGACGGGGCGGGCGGCTTCTCCAGCAGCAGGTGCACGCCCCGGGCGGCGGCCGTCAGCGCCAGGTCGGTGTGGGTGGGGATCGGTGTGCAGATCACGGCGACGGCGGCGCCGGTGGAGTCCAGCAGGGCGCCGAAGTCGGCGGACTGCTCGGGCAGTTCACCGGCACCGGAAGCGGTACGGGGGCCGGAACCGGAACCGGCCGCGGAGAAGCCGGCCAGTTCCTCCGGGGTGAGCGGGGTCAGCTCGCAGATCCCGGCGAGCCGCACCAGGCCCTTGTCCTGGAGGCGCCGGATGTTCTCCAGGTGCCAGCGGCCGTGTCCGCGGGCGCCCGCGAGAACGACGGGAAGGGGTCCCCCGTAGTCGCTCATCCCTTCACCGCCCCGGCGCTGAAGCCCGTGATCAGCCACTTCTGGATGAAGGCGAAGACGATCACGACGGGTACGGCCGCGACGATGCCGCCGGCGGCGAGTGCGCCGAGGTCGACGCTGTCGGCGCTCATCAGGCTGTTGAGGCCGACGGGGATCGTCTGCTTCTCCTGGTTGCTGAGGAACATCAGGGCGAACAGGAAGTGGTTCCAGGAGTGCACGAAGGCGAAGGAGCCGACCGCGATCAGTCCGGGCCGCAGCAGCGGCAGGACGACGACCCGGAAGCCGGTGAAGCGGTTGCAGCCGTCGACCCAGGCGGCCTCTTCGAGGGTGTAGGGCACGTTCCGGATGAAGCCGCTGATCAGGATCATCGACAGCGGCAGCTGGAAGACGGTCTCGGCGATGATGACGCTGCCCAGCGAGTTGATCATCTGCAGCTCGGCGAAGATCTGGAACAGCGGCACCAGGAGCAGCGCGCCCGGCACGAACTGCGAGCAGAGCAGCGCCAGCATGAAGGCACGCTTGATCCTGAAGTCGAAGCGGGCCAGCGCGTAGCCGCCGGCCAGGGCGACGAGCGTCGTCATGAAGAGCGTGGCGAGACCGACGTACACGCTGTTCTCGAAGTACGTGCCGAAGCTGCGGTCGTTCCACACCTTGTCGAAGTGCTCGAACGTCATCGGCCAGGGGACGAGCGAGGTGGAGCCGGTCGGCCTGAGGGCGAAGAGCAGGATCCAGTAGAAGGGGACGAGCGTGAAGACGAGGTAGATGCCGAGCGGGAGGTAGATCTGCCAGCGCGGGGCCTCGTCCCAGGCGCGCCTGCCCTTGCGGGGGCGCTGCGGCGGTTCGTCGGCCACCGGCGCGGACCGCTCGGCCGGAGCAATGGTGTCGATGTCCTTGGTGATCACTTGTCCCCACCCACTCCGAACTTGCTCAGCCGCAGATAGACCATCGAGCAGAAGAGGAGAATCACGAACGCGACGGTGGTCAGGGCCGAGGCGTAGCCGAAGTTGTGCGCGTCGACGCTGGTGTTGGCGATGTAGAGCGGGAGTGTCGTCGTCTCCCCCGCGGGTCCGCCGCCGGTGAGCGTGTAGAGCAGGTCGACGTTGTTGAACTCCCACACCGCGCGCAGCAGGGTGGAGAGGATGATCGCGTCCTTCAGGTGCGGCAGGGTGATGTGCAGGAACTGCCTCAGGCGGCTGGCGCCGTCGACCTCGGCGGCCTCGTAGAGGTCCTTCGACACGGACTGGAGGTCGGCGAGGATGAGGATGGCGAAGAACGGGACTCCGCGCCACAGGTCCGCGACCACCGCCGCCGGGAAGACCGTGGAGGTGTCCGAGAGCCAGCTCGTGCCGTACTCCCCGATGCCCATGTCCGCGAGGTAACGGGTGATGCCCGTCTGGGAGTTGTAGAGCAGGACCCAGATCGCGGAGGTGAGCACCCCGGAGACGGCCCAGGGTGAGAAGACCATGGCGCGGCCGAGTGAGCGGCCCACGAAGGTCTGGTTGACGATCAGCGCGAGGGCCAGACCGAACAGCAGCTGCAGCCCGACCTCGACGACGACCCACTTGGCGCTGAAGACCAGCGTGTCCCAGAACTGCGGGTCCTCGGTGAAGATGCGGGTGAAGTTGTCGAAGCCCGCGTAGCCGTTGCGCCACGGCTTGGTGGGGTTGTAGTGCTGCAGGCTGTAGTAGAAGACGCTGAGCACCGGGTAGGCGATGAAGCCCAGCATCAGCAGTACCGCCGGGGCGATCAGCAGATACGGGAGCCTGCGGGGCGTCGCCGAGCCACGGCGCCGCCTCGGTGGCGCGGGCTGCTTCGCCACGGCTGCGGCTTGTGCCATGACTGTTCTCCGTTCTCGGGTGTGCGGGTCGAGCCGGTGGTGCGGTCGAACCGGTCGTACGGATCGAGCCGGTGGTACGGGTCGGGCCGGTGGTACGGGCGCGCGATCTTGATGGCAAGCGCTTTCACGTACGGTGTGCGGAAGCCGGGCCGCGCGGTGCGAGACGGCCCCGGGTGGTACGGATCAGCCCGCGTACGGGTCCGGCACCTTGCCCGGCCGGGCCAGGAAGGCGAAGTCGCAGCCGGTGTCGGCCTGGGTGATCTGGTCGTTGTAGAGCGCGCCGTAGCCACGCTCGAAGCGCTCGGGCGGTGCGGTCCACCGCTCCCGCCGCCGCTCCAACTCCGCTTCGTCCACGTTCAGTTGCAGGGAACGCGCGTCGACGTCGAGCGTGATGCTGTCCCCGGTGCGGACCAGCGCGAGCGGCCCGCCGATGTACGACTCCGGTGCCACGTGCAGCACACAGGCGCCGTAACTCGTCCCGCTCATCCGGGCGTCGGAGATCCGCACCATGTCCCGTACGCCCTGCTTCAGCAGATGGTCGGGGATCGGCAGCATCCCGTACTCGGGCATGCCGGGGCCGCCCTTGGGTCCCGCGTTGCGCAGCACCAGCACGGTGTCGGCGGTGATGCCCAACTCCGGGTCGTTGATGGTGCGTTGCATGGTCCTGTAGTCGTCGAAGACGACCGCGGGGCCGGTGTGCTTGAGCAGGTGCGGCTCGGCGGAGATGTGCTTGATGACCGCGCCGTCGGGGCAGAGGTTGCCGCGCAGGACGGCGACGCCTCCCTCGGCGGCGACGGGGTTCTCCCGGGTGCGGATGACCTCGTCGTTGTGCACCTGCGCCGGGGCGAGCTGTTCGCGCAGGGTGTCGTGCGAGACGGTCGGCCGGTCCAGATGCAGCAGATCGGTGATCCGCGACAGGAACCCGGGCAGTCCGCCGGCGAAGTGGAAGTCCTCCATGAGGTACCTCCGGCCGCCGGGCCGTACGTTCGCGAGGACCGGCACCGTACGGGCGATGCGGTCGAAGTCGTCGAGGGTGAGCCGGGCGCCCGCGCGTCCCGCCATGGCGATGAGGTGGATCACCGCGTTGGTGGAGCCGCCCAGTCCGAGGACGGTCGTCACGGCGTCCTCGAATGCCTCCTGGGTGAGGATGTCCGACAACTTCCGGTCCTTGCGGACCAGTTCGACGATCCTGAGCCCCGAGGCGGCGGCCATCCGGTCGTGCCCCGAGTCGACCGCGGGGATGCTGGAGGCGCCGGGCACGGTCACCCCGAGCGCCTCGGCGGCGGCGGTCAGCGTGGACGCCGTACCCATGGTCATGCAGTGTCCCGGCGAACGCGCCAGACCGCTCTCCAGTTCGGTCATCTCGCAGTCACCGATGAGCCCGGCGCGCTTGTCGTCCCAGTACTTCCACATGTCGGTACCCGAGCCGAGGATCTCGTTGCGCCAGTGGCCCGGCAGCATGGGCCCGGCGGGCACGAACACGGTCGGCAGGTCGACGGACGCGGCGCCCATCAGCAGCGCGGGCGTGGACTTGTCGCAGCCGCCCATCAGGACGGCCCCGTCCACCGGGTACGACCTCAGCAGTTCCTCGGTCTCCATCGCGAGCATGTTGCGGTAGAGCATCGGGGTGGGCTTCTGGAAGGTCTCGCTCAGCGTCGACACCGGGAATTCGAGGGGGAAGCCGCCGGCCTGCCACACACCCCGCTTGACCGCCTGGGCGCGGTCGCGCAGATGGACGTGGCAGGGGTTGATGTCGGACCAGGTGTTGAGGATCGCGATGACCGGCTTGCCGAGGTGCTCCTCGGGAAGGTAGCCGAGCTGACGGGTGCGGGCGCGGTGGCTGAAGGAGCGCAGTCCCTCCGTGCCGTACCACTGGTGGCTGCGCAACTGCCGCTCCGGAGCCGGGCTTTCACCGCTGGCGGGCGTCGATGGGCCGACGTCGGTCATATGGACCACCCCCCGGCGATCGCGGCGACCTCGGCCCGTTCGGACTCGGGGAGCTGCCTGCTCGGCGGGCGGACGTCCCGGCGGCACAGGCCCAGCGAGGCCAGGGCCTCCTTCACGACCGTCACGTTGTTGGCGGAGCCGTTGGCCCCGCGCAGTTCCTCGAAGCGGCGGATCTGCTCCCAGACCTTCATCGCGCCCGCGTAGTCACCGGAGCGCAGCGCCTCGATCATGTTCAGCGAGACGGCCGGGGCGACGTTCACCAGGCCGGAGGTGAAGCCCGTGGCGCCCGCCGAGAAGTACGAGGGCGCGTACGGCTCCGCGAGTCCGGCCACCCACACGAAGCGTTCGAGCCCCGCGTCCCGGGCGAAGGCGGCGAAGCGGGCCGCGTCCGGCACGGCGTACTTCACGCCGATCACGTTCGGGCAGGCGTCGGCCAGTTCGGCGAGCCGGGCGCCGGCGAGCACCGGATTGCGGATGTAGGGGACCACACCCAGCTCGGGAACGGCCTCCGCGATCGCCCGGTGGTAGTCCACCCAGCCGTCCTCCGACACGTACGGGTGCACGGGCTGATGGACCATCACCATCTCGGCCCCGAGCTGCCGCGCGTGGCGGGCGGAGGCGACGGCGGTCGGCAGGTCGTGCCCGACTCCGACCAGGACGGTGGCCCGGCCCCGCGCCTCGTCGACGGTCAACTCCGTGACCAGGCGCCGCTCGTCGGGGCTGAGGGCGTAGAACTCGCCGGTGTTGCCGTTCGGGGTGACGATGCGGACACCGCCGTCGAGCGCCCGGCGCAGCAGCGCGCGGTGCACGTCCTGGTCGATGGAGCCGTCCTCGGCGAAGGGGGTCACGGGGATCGCCACCACGTCGGCGAGGGCGGCCCGTTGGGCCTCGAACGTGGTCGTGTTCGCGGTCATTCCTGCTCACCCTTTCCCTGGGCCTCGGGGAAGGCCCGTTGCACGAACGAGGCGATGTGCGAGTACAGGGCGCGCGCCGCGCCGTCCGAGTCGCCGTCGAGGGCGAGCCGCAGGATCTCCCGGTGCTCGGCGGCCTCGCGCTCCCAGGACGGGTCGGCGGCCCAGGCCACCGCGGAGACCAGGGCGGCCTGGTCCCGGACCTCGTCCAGCATCCGGCCGAGCAGCGGGTTGCCGCAGCGGACGTACAGGGAGCGGTGGAACTCGCGGTTGGCGAGGGACCGCTGGGCGGTGTCGGTGGCGGCGTCGGCGCGCTCCAGCGCCTCACGCGCCGTGTCGAGGGAGGTGCCGCGCAGCACGGAGCGTCGCAGGGCCTCCGGTTCGAGCAGCAGCCGCACGTCGTACACCTCGCGCGCCATGTCCGCGTCCACCATGCGCACCGTGACGCCCTTGTACTGGTTCATCACGACCAGCCCGGTACCGGCCAGGGTCTTGAGCGCCTCGCGCACCGGGGTCTTGGACACCCCGAACTGTGCGGCGAGCTCGGTCTCGACCAAGGCCTGCCCCGGCGTCAACTGCCCGGTGAGGATGCGGTGTTTGATCCCCTCCTGCACGAACTGCGTGCGGGAGGGGATCGGCGTGGGCGCAGAGGTCATGCTCGCCTCTCGGTGACACGGATCGGTGGCGCGGAGCCCTCAGGGATCGAGGGATCGCGTATCTGATCTCGCGTATCTCGTCTCATATATGACGTACGAAGTACGACGCGACGAAGCTAGAAGCGCCTCTGTGTTTCGTCAATGCTTCCGACAAAAGAAGTTGCGGTCGACGTACGGGGCCGTGGGATCACCAGTCGATCGCGGCCGCCACCGGCAGGTGGTCGCTGCCCGTGGACGGCAGCACCCGCGCACTCCTCGGCTCCACCCCGCGGACCAGGATCTGGTCGATCCGCGCCACCGGAAAACTCGCCGGCCAGGTGAGGCCGAAGCCGTCCCCGGCCACGTCCTGCACCGAGTGCAGTCGCGAAGTGAGCCCGTCGAACGCGCGGTCGTCCATGGTGCCGTTCAGATCGCCGAGCAGCACCACCCGCTCGTTCGGCTCGGCGGCGACAGCCTCGCCGAGCGCCTGCGCGTTCCTGTCCCGCGAGTCCGTCCAGAAGCCCGACCTGGGGTTCACCCGGGCGGATCCGAGGTGCGCCACGTACACCGCCAGCGGCCCGTGCTCCGTGGCCACCGTGGTGCGCAGCGCCCGGTTCTCGGCCGAGGTCGCGTCGGCCGGCCTGGTCCTCGCCAGCAGGCCGACGTCCGTCCTGAGGTCGACCGGCCGGGTGTCCGACAGGGGCAGCCTGCTCCACAGCCCGACCGTGCCGAGGACCGTGTGGTGCGGGTACGCCTTCGCCAGCCCCTTCTCGTACGTGCCCCGGTCCTGAGGGGTCACCTCCTCCAGCGCCAGCACGTCCGCGCCGGAGGCGGCCAGGGCGCGGGCGGTGCCGGCCGGATCGGGGTTGGCGGCGCCGACGTTGTGGCTCGCCACGGTGAGGTCGCCGCCCGGCTGGGACCTGTCGCCGAGCAGCCCGCCGAAGAGGTGCAGCCACACCGTGACCGGCAGCAGCAGCGCGAGCACCGCGGAGGCGGAGCGGCGCCACAGCGCACCGACGAGCAGCACCGGGACGAACAGGCCGAACCAGGGCAGGAAGGTCTCCACCAAGCTGCCGAGGTTCCCGATCCGGTTCGGGATGCTCGCGTGCAGCAGCAGGGTCAGGCCGAGGAGCAGCGCGAGCACCGTGAGCAGCGGGCCGCGCTTCCAGGGGGCCGGGCGGAGGCCTGCGCGGACCGTGCGGCGGATACGGGCCGTGGTCGCCGTGCCCGCCGTGCCGGTCACGCCCGCCGTGCCGGTCACGCCCGCTGTGTCTGTCACGTCCACCGTGTCGGTCACGCCGGTCGCGTCAGCCATGTCCGCCAAGTCCTCCGTGTCGCCCTGTGTCATCGTCCGTCCCCGCTCACTGTCGGTCACTGCTGCATCCTCGGGTCCTCGGTGGGGTCGGCATACAGGTCCGGGCACCGGTGCCCGATCGCCTGGGTACGCAGTTCGAAGTGCCAGGGCTCGTTCCGGTAGATCTGGCACAGCCCGTGGTCCACGCCGTGCTCGGACAGCCACTTCGCCGCGTCGGAGTGCCCGATGTCGACGGCGTCCCCCGACACATGCGGAGACGTCGCCGCAGTGGCCACCCATCGGGCGGCCTCCTCCTCGGACCCATGGGCGGCGACCGCCTCGCGCAGAAGCCGGTTCTGGTACCTCGGCGAACGCCAGCCGCTGTTGACGTAGAACTCGACCCCGTCGGCCGCGGCTGCCGTCGCGGCGTCGCGCAGGGCGTCGAGCAGCTCCGGATCCAGTCTCGCCACGGCCTCGTACGTGTCGTCGAAGACCGTCACGCCCTCGGGGACGACACCGTCGGCCGAGGAGAGCGAAGACCTCGCCGAGGACTCCGACGACGGTCTCGACGACAGCCAGGACGTCGGCAGTTGCGGGCCGAGGGCGAGGGCGATCGCTGCCACGCCCGCCACGACGCCTGCCAGGACCACTGCCCCGACGACGAGAAGGAGCGGGCGGAACCGGCGGATACGGCGGGTCGGGCGGGTCGGGCGGGTCGGTAATCGCGCAGGGGGCGGGTTTCGAGTCATACCGCCAGTCAAGGCGGCGCGATGTTGCCCACATGTATCCGGTTTTCGATACGCCGGCGATAGGCGTCGGCTCGTAGCCTCAAGCACATGCGAGTGCTGATCGTCGAGGACGAGCCCTATCTGGCGGAAGCCATCCGCGACGGCCTGCGCCTGGAGGCGATCGCGGCGGACCTCGCGGGCGACGGCGACACCGCGCTGGAACTGCTGGGCGTCAACGCGTACGACATCGCCGTGCTCGACCGCGACATTCCCGGGCCGTCCGGTGACGAGATCGCCAAGGTCATCGTCGCCTCCGGCAGCGGCATGCCGATCCTGATGCTCACCGCCGCCGACCGTCTCGACGACAAGGCCAGCGGGTTCGAGCTGGGCGCCGACGACTACCTCACGAAACCGTTCGACCTCCAGGAACTCGTCCTCAGGCTCCGCGCGCTCGACCGCAGACGCGGCCACAGCAGGCCGCCCGTACGGGAGATCGCGGGCCTGCGGCTGGACCCGTTCCGCCGCGAGGTCTACCGCGACGGCCGCTATGTCGCCCTGACCCGGAAGCAGTTCGCCGTGCTGGAGGTACTCGTCGCCGCCGAGGGCGGTGTCGTCAGCGCCGAGCAGCTGCTGGAACGCGCGTGGGACGAGAACGCCGACCCGTTCACCAACGCCGTGCGCATCACCGTCTCGGCCCTGCGCAAACGGCTCGGCGAACCCTGGATCATCACCACGGTGCCGGGCGTCGGCTACCGCATCGAGCCACGGCCGGAGGCGGCGGATGCCCGACACGAGGGAGACGCCCAACACGAGGGGGACGAGGGTGGATAGGGCCCCCGGGCTGAGCGTGCGCGCCAGACTCACCCTCAGTTACGCCGGGTTCCTCATGCTCGCCGGTGTTCTGCTGCTCGCCGCGGTGTGGCTGTTCCTCCTGCGGTACGTCCCCGACCGGGCGATGCTCATCAACGCCGAGGACAACACCACGCACGGTGTCTTCCCCATCCGGTCCGGCCTGCTGCGCGTGTTCGCCCCGAGGGCGGCCGCCGTGCTGGCGTTCCTGCTGGTGTTCGGCCTGGTCGGAGGGTGGGTCCTGGCCGGCCGGATGCTCGCCCCGCTGACCCGCATCACCGGCGCCACCCGCCTCGCCTCGGCCGGGGCGCTCTCCCACCGCATCCGGCTGCCGGGCCGCAAGGACGAGTTCCGCGAACTCGCCGACGCCTTCGACTCGATGCTGGCCCGGCTCGAAGAACACGTCGCCGAACAGCGGAGGTTCGCGGCGAACGCCTCGCACGAGCTGCGCACCCCGCTGGCGATCTCGAAGGCCCTCATCGATGTGGCCCGCACCGATCCGGACCACGACCACGCCGAGGTCGTCGAACGCCTCCACGCCGTCAACACGCGGGCCATCGACCTCACCGAGGCGCTGCTCCTGCTCGGCCGCGCCGAGCGGCGGACGTTCACCCGCGAGGACGTCGACCTGTCCCTCCTGGCCGAGGAGGCCGCCGAAACGCTGCTGCCCCTCGCGGAGAAGCGGGGCGTGACCCTGGAGACCCGCGGCGACATCACCCTGACCACCGGATCGCACGCGCTCCTCCTGCAGCTGACCACGAACCTCGTCCAGAACGCGATCGTCCACAATCTGCCCGGCGGCGGCACGGTGTGGGTGCGGACCGGCGTCCGGCCCGGCGGTGTGGTGCTCACGGTCGAGAACTCCGGCGAGAGGATCTCCCCCGAGCTGGCCTCGACCTTCACCGAGCCGTTCCGGCGCGGCACCGAACGCGTCCACACCGATCACGGAGGCGTCGGCCTCGGCCTGGCGATCGTCAGGACCATCGCCCACGCGCACGACGGAACGCTCGCCCTCACCCCGCGCCCCGACGGCGGCCTGCGCGTCACGGTGAAACTGCCCGGGGCCCCTGAAGCCCGGAATTTGAGGCCCGGAGCTTGAGGCCCGGAGCTTGAGGCCCGGAGCATGGGGCCCGGAGCTTGAGGCCCGGAGCTTGAGGCCCGGAGCATGGGGCCCGGAGCTTGAGGCCCGGAGCTTGAGGTCCGAAGCGTGGGGCCCGGAGCTTGAGGTCCGGGGGCCTGCGATCCCCTCAGCGCTCCCCGGCGGCGGCCCGCCACCCCGGGTCCCGTCCGCTCAGCCCGATCACCCGGTCCAGCAGGGGCGCGCCCTCCGGGACGGCCACCACCGGGCCGAAGATGCTGCCGCGCGACGGGTCGTCGACGGACGCGGCCAGCATCCCGTACGCCGCCCGCAGTGCCGCCTCGTCGGGCACGTACTCCTGGCCGGTCGCGCGGGCCAGATCCCAGCCGTGCACGACGAGTTCGTCGGTGGCGACGATGCCCGCGATCTCGCCGGGCAGATCCACCCCGCCCGCCCGCGTCTGCCCCGTCCACGCGGCCGGGTCACGCCATGCCTCGGCCAACTCGACGAGCAGCTTGGGCAGTTCGCCCCGCCACCCGGGTGTCAGGCCGGGCAGCCCGGCGGTGGGCGCGGTGTCCGTCGTGGCCCCGAGTTCCTTGCGCCCGGCGTCCCGGAAGGCCGCGGCGAGGCCGGTCAGATGCCCGACCAGATGGCGTACCGCGTACTCCGGACACGGCGTGGCGTCGTCCAGCTGGTCCTCGCGCACCGCGTCCGCGACGCGCGCCACGATCAGGGCCTGCGGCCCCAGGTCGAGGGTGGCCGCCGTGCTCTCGCCGTCTCCCATGGTGGGTTCCTCTCGTCACAGGGTCGTATCCGGGTCGTCGGGAGGTAGACCGCTCGCCGTACGGAAACTCATCGCTTCCGCTCCCAAGATCGTGCTCAGGAATCTGGCCAGGCGTCCGAACCGCCGGGATGCTCGGGAATGCCGGGATTCCCGGTGCCGGGACCACGAGGGGAGCCACGCCATGAAGGCGATCGTCCAGGATGCCTACGGATCGGCGGACCTGCTGGAACTGCGCGAGATCGAGCGTCCCGTCCCCCGCGACGACGAGGTGCTGGTCGAGATCCGCGCGGCCGGGCTCGGCCCCGAGGTGTGGCACCTCATGACCGGCCGCCCGCTGGTGGCGCGCGCCGTCCTCGGACTCCGCAGGCCCAAGAACCCGGTGCGGGGCTGGGACGGCGCCGGACGGGTCGAGGCCGTCGGGGCGAAGGTGACCGACTTCAAGCCGGGCGACGAGGTGTTCGGCAACTGCGAGGGCTCCTTCGCCGAGTTCGCGTGCTCCAAGGCCTCGAAACTCGCCCTCAAACCGGCCGGCCTCACCTTCGAGCAGGCCGCCGCCCTCCCCGTGTCGGCCATGACCGCCCTGCAGGCCCTGAGCGGCCCCGCCCGCCCGAAACCGGGCCAACGGGTCCTCGTCATCGGCGCCTCGGGTGGGGTCGGCTGTTACGCCGTCCAGCTCGCCACGGTGTACGGGGCCGAGGTCACCGGTGTCTGCGGACCCGGCGGCGCGGACTTCGTACGGGCCCAGGGCGCCGCGCACGTCATCGACTACACCACCGAGGACATCACCGACGGTCCGCACCCCCACCGCTACGACGTCATCGTCGACAACGCGGGGCAGCGCCCCCTGCCCGTGCTGCGCCGTGCCCTGGCCCCGCGCGGCACGCTCGTGATCGTCGGCGGCGAGGGCGGCACCGCGCTGTTCGGCGGGCTGAGCCGCGGGCTGCGGGCCGTCCTGCTCTCGCCGTTCGTCCGCCAGAACCTCCGAAACCTCGTCTCCGTGGCCCGCCGCGAGGACCTGCTGACCCTCAAGGACCTCGCCGAGAACGGCAAGCTCGTCCCGCCCGTCGACCGCACCTACCCCCTCGCCGAGACCGCCGACGCCGTCCGCCATCTGGAGAAGGGCCACCCGCGGGGCAAACTCGTCATCACCGTCCCTTAGGGGCCGACGCGCCGGCACCCCGGCTGCGTACCCCGGCTAAGGCACCTGCCTGATCCCCGCCCCGGGGCCTTAGCCCCACGATGACCAGGCATGACGGAACAGACGGAACATACGCCGCGGTCATCACGGCCATGGCGGTCATGGCGGTCATGGCGGTCACCGCGGACGTCTCGTGCGGCCAGGACGTCCCGGGCGGCCCGGCCGGCGTGGGCGGTGGTCCGTGTCCTGCGGGACCGCAACGCCGGCCTGTACCTGAGCGGAGTCGTGGTCTCCGGTTTCGGCTCGTCGGCGATGTGGCTGGTGGCCGGGATCTGGGTGAAGGACCTGACCGGCTCGGACGGCCTGGCCGCCCTCTGCGTCTTCGCGCTCTGGGCGCCCACGCTGATCGGCCCGGTCCTCGGCACCCTCGCCGACCGCACCCGCCGCCGGCCACTGCTGGTGTGGACGAACCTCGGGCTGGCCGCGCTCCTCCTGCCACTCTTCGCGGTCGACTCGGCGGGCACCCTGTGGATCCTGTTCGCCGTGCTCCTCGTCCACGGGGCGGCCGGCGTCGTCCATGACGCGGCGGAGGCGGCGCTGGTGGCCACCGCCGTCGACACACAGCTCCTCGGGGACTTCAACGGGCTGCGGATGACGGCGAACGAGGGCATGAAACTGATCGCCCCGCTCGCCGGAGCGGGCCTGTACGCGGCGTACGGGGGCGCACGCGTCGCGCTCCTGGACGCGCTGACCTTCGCCCTCGCCGCGGGCCTCTACACACTCCTGCGCGTCCACGAGCCGCCACCGCGCCCGTCGGAGGACGCCGCCGGATGGCGTGCCGGGACCGCGGAGGGCGCGCGCTACCTCTGGGGCCACCCGGCCCTGCGCCCGCTCGTCCTCGCCGGTGGCACGACGATGCTCTTCGCGGGCGTCAACGGCGCGACGGTCTACGCGGTGGCGGAGGGCCTCGGGCACTCCCCCGCGTACGTGGGACTGCTGTACGTCGCCCAGGGCGCCGGCTCGGTGGCGGTCGGCCTGGTCTCGGGGCCGCTCCTGCGCCGGCTGGGCGAACACCGTTTCGCGCGGTACGGCATCGCGCTGACCGCGGTGGCCGTGACGGCTCGCGCGCTCCCGTACGACGCGGTGGCGCTCGGCTCGGCCGTGGGGGTGGGGGTCGGGCTGCCGTGCGTTCTGATCGCGGCGCTCACGGCTGTGCAGCGCGAGACTCCGGATGCGCTGCTCGGCCGTACGGCGGCGACCGCGAACACCTTGCTGTTCGCGCCGAACGCGGTGGGGCTCGCGCTCGGCGCCGGTCTTGTGGAACTCGTTCCGTATCAGGGGCTGTTGGTGGGGGCGGGGGTTGCGCGGCTCGTCACAGTGCTGCCCGGCTGTGGCTGGCCGCGCAGTTCCCCGCGCCCCTGAACAACGGGGGCCGCGCCACTCGTCACAGTGCCGCCCGGACGTGGCCGGCCGCGCCGTTCCCCGCGCCCCTGAACAACGGCGGTCGCGCCACTCGTCACAGTGCCGCCCGGACGTGGCCGGCCACGCCGTTCCCCGCGCCCCTGAACAACGGGGGTCGCCCCTGCTTTTCAGCCCCGCCGTCGGTCCAGCCTCGCCAGCGCCTGCTCCACCAAGGTCAAGTCCTCCTCCGACGCCAATCCCGCGTGGTAGAGCCGCAGTTCGGTGGCTCCTCGGCCGGCTGCCTGTGTCGCATCCTCGTAGAGGGTCCCGGGGCTGCCGCCCATTCCCGCCACCACGGGGAAGTTGGCCGCCAGCACGTTTCCCTCTGCGGCGTGTGCCGCGAAGGGGGTCAGCAGCCCGGACCCTCCCCCGCACGGCACGACCACTCCGTCGGCCACCGCCAGGATGTGCCGCGGGTCCACACCGGCGTTCGCGCCCACGTGGTACGAGTCCGGGTCCGCGTGCAGCAGGATCCGGAAGCCGCCGGGGGCCGCCGCCCGGACGGCGGCGACGACGTCCGTCTGGAGGGAGCGGGCGGCGGAGTCACGCCACGCGCGCGTGGCCGTCGCGAGGTCGCCGCCCAGCAGCTTCTCCACGGCCTCCCAGCCCCCGGCGGGCGTCTCGCCGCGCCACACGGGCTCCAGGGCGCGCCGAACCGCCGACGCCAACTGGTCGGCGTCGAGACCCAGTTGCGTATACCCGTCGCGGCACGACGGGCAGAAGCACAGCGACATCAGGTACGTCCCGGCGTCCCCGAGCGCCACACCGGACGTCTTGTCGTGGGCGTGCAGATGCGGGAGCCCGTACCAGCCCAGGGATTCGAGTTCCGTGCCCGCCGCTCCCGGCCGGACCGCCGCCTCGACGGCCAGGTCGGTCAGGTAGGCGCGCGTCTCGGGCTGCGCGATGCAGGGGGCCCAGGGGTAGCGGTCTCCGTACGCGTTGACCACTGAGGTGTCCGGGAACTCCTCGCCCATCCGGGAGTTGTGCGCGAGGACCACCCAGGTGTGCACGTCGAGCCCGGCTTCCGCGAGGGCCTCGGTGGCCTCCCCGTACGCGTCGCCGGGCGCCCAGTCCCCGGCGGCGTACGGTCGCAGCCTGCGCCCCTGCCAGCGTCCGGCGTCCGGCGGGTAGAGGACGGCGGCGTGCAGCGCGGTGACGATGCGGTGGCGGGGGTGCCGGGGGGTCAGCGCGCGCGTGGAGTGGTACGCGGACGCGAGCGTCGCCTGCCGTACGCCGAGTCCGGCGATGCGTGCCGCCGCCCCGGGGTCGCCGTTGACGTCCCACGGGTAGACGAAGGCCGATGCCCTCACTTGGCCTCCTCCAGCAGCGCGTGGCCGCGTTCGATCAGCTGGGCGAGCTGCTTGAGGTGGTCCTCGGACGGCTCGTGCAGCGGCGGCCGTACCTCGCCCACGTCGAGCCCCCTCAGCCGTACCCCGGCCTTGACGAGCGAGACGGCGTAACCGCGACCCTGGGCGCGCAGTTCGACGAGCGGCCGGTAGAAGCCGTCGAGCAGCCGGTTGACGGTGTCGTCGTCGCCGGAACCGAAGGCGCGGTGGAAGGCGAGGGCGATCTCGGGCGCGAAGCAGAAGACGGCGGACGAGTAGAGCGTGATGCCGATGCCCCGGTAGGCGAGGCCGGTGAGTTCTGCGGTCGGCAGCCCGTTGAAGTACAGGAATTCGCCCGGTACCTCGGACCGTACGGCGCTGACGATGCGCTGCATGAGGTCGAGGTCGCCGGTGCCGTCCTTGAAGCCGATGACCCCTTCGGTGCGGGCCAGCGCGACCACGGTCTCCGGGGTGAACACGGCGTTGTCGCGCTGGTACACGACGATGTCGAGCGAGGTGGCGCCGGCCAGTTCGGTGTAGTGCCGCAGCAGTCCCTCCTGCCCGGCGACCACGAGGTACGGCGGCATGGCGAGCAGTCCGTCGGCGCCGGCCTCCTCGGCGAGCCGCGCGTACCGCACCGCGAGGGCGGTCCCGTAGCCGGCGCCCGCGACGACGGGCACCCGGCCCGCGGTCTCCTCGACGGCGGCCCGGACGCAGTCCTGGAACTCCTCGGGGGTGAGCGCGTGGAACTCGCCGGTGCCGCAGCAGGCGAAGACGGCGGCGGCACCGGCCTCGACGCCCCGCCGGACGTGCTCGCGGTAGACGTCCAGGTCGATGGCTCCGTCACGGTCGTACGCGGTGACGGGGAAGAACAGCGGCCCGCTGGGGATACTGAGTCGAGCGGCGAGGGGGGCTGACGACACGGGCTCTCCCTAGAGCATGTACGCACACGCCACCCGTGCACGTTTCTGATGTGCGTCCATATCTCTGAACTCGCCCACGCTAGAGCTCGCCGTCGGGACCGGTCAAGCGGGCAAACCCGCATTCCCGGAGCAGTTCCGGAGGAAGACTGGGGGAAATCCGGAGGAAGAAAGGACCGGAAATGAGCGCGACCGACAGCGGATTCCCACCCTTCGCGCGACACTTGACGTGAGCGGCGAACGATCCATAGCGTGTCCATGGATGTGAATGCCGTACACGCTTACGCATATGCATACGGCTGCTGATTCTAGGAGACCCGAGGATGCCCGCTCCGCGCACCGCTCCCCGCACCGTCCTGCTCACCGGCGCCGCCGGCGGCCTCGGCACCCTGATGCGCGGACTGCTCCCCGCCTACGGCTACGAACTGCGCCTCCTCGACATACGGCCCATCGAGGGCGAGCCCGACGCGATCACCGCGGACCTCGGCGACAAGAAGGCCCTGCGCGAGGCCGTGCGCGGCGTGGACGCCGTCATCCATCTCGCGGGCATCTCCCTGGAGTCCACCTTCGAGAAGATCCTGAAGGCGAACATCGAAGGCACGTACAACCTGTACGAGGCCGCGCGCGAGGAAGGCGTCGGGCGGGTCGTCTTCGCCTCCTCCAACCACGCGGTCGGCTTCACCCCGCGCCCCGAGGGCGAGGCGCCCCACGAGCCGGGCGCCCTCATCCCCATCGACACCCCGCGCCGCCCGGACACCTTCTACGGCCTCTCCAAGTCCTTCGGCGAGGACCTGGCGCAGTTCTACTGGGACAAGCACGGCCTGGAGACCGTCTCCGTGCGCATCGGCTCCTGCTTCCTGGAGCCGACCACCGTACGCATGCTGTCGGTCTGGATGAGCCCCGGCGACGGCGCCCGCCTCCTCCACGCGGCCCTGACCGCCGAGCAGGTCGGCCACAGCGTCGTCTACGGCTCCTCCGCCAACACCCGCCTGTGGTGGGACCTGTCGACCGCCCGCGCACTGGGCTACGAGCCGCAGGACGACTCCGAGCAGTACGCCGAGAAGCTGATCGCGGAACAGGGCGAACTGGACCCGGCGAACCCGGACCACGCCTGCCTCGGCGGCGCCTTCGTCACCAACCCCCCGGTGTGGCCCTACTGACGCTCCCGGCCGCCCGCAGCGGGCCCCGCCGACACTTCCAGCCACTCCATACGGACGACCTCACAGGGCGGACGGGCACCGAACGGGCCCGTCCGCTCTGCCGTTCGGGCACGCCCCCTGCCCGAATTACGCTCCGCCGCAGGTCCGCAGCGGGCGCCCGTCTCACCCAACGGGCACACACGGGCGCCATCGGACCCGCAACAGACCTGGTCAGTGGCGCGTACCCGCTGTAGAACTTCCCCCAAGGGTCGAACGGGCCCGAACGGGCAGTAGGCACGTACGCAAGGGAGCGGAAGCGGGTGTCGGGCATGAGCGCGGAAGAACGGCAACGGGCGATCGTGAAGACCGCCCGGCGCACGGGCGCCGTCGACGTGAACGAGCTCGCGGACGAGCTGGGCGTCGCCAGGGAGACCGTGCGCCGCGATCTGCGCGCCCTGGAGGACCACGGCCTCGTCCGCCGCACCCACGGCGGCGCCTACCCCGTGGAGAGCGCCGGTTTCGAGACGACGCTCGCCTTCCGCGCCACCAGCCACGTACCCGAGAAGCGCAGGATCGCCGCAGCCGCGGCCGAGCTGCTCGGGGACGCGGAGACGGTCTTCGTCGACGAGGGCTTCACCCCCCAGCTCATCGCCGAATCACTGCCCAGGGACCGGCCACTGACCGTGGTCACCGCGTCCCTGGCCACCGCGGGCGCGCTCGCCGAGGCCGACAACAAGACGGTCCTGCTGCTGGGCGGCCGGGTCAGGCCCGGCACGCTGGCCACCGTCGACCACTGGACGACGAAGATGCTCGCGGGCTTCGTCATCGACCTGGCGTTCATCGGCGCCAACGGCATCTCCCGCGAACACGGCCTCACCACCCCCGACCCGGCCGTCAGCGAGGTCAAGTCCCAGGCCATCCGGGCCGCGCGCCGCACGGTCTTCGCGGGCGTGCACACCAAGTTCGGCGCCGTCAGCTTCTGCCGCTTCGCGGAGATCGGCGCCCTGGAGGCGATCGTCACCAGTACGTTCCTCCCCACCTCCGAGGCCCACCGCTACTCGATGCAGGGCCCTCAGGTCATCCGAGTCTGACCCAGGAGTCCGAAAACCCGACCGAACCGACCCACTACAGCGGCACCACACTCCCCCTGCAGGTCCCTCGCGAGCCCCTGCCATCCCCTTGCCTTCCCCATGTCATCCCATTTGTACTGATACATCCAGGAGTGATCCATGCGAACCCAGAGCCGACGGAGGCCGCGCGCGATGTTCGCCGCGGCCGCCGCAGGGACGCTGCTCGCCCCGCTGCTCTCCGGTTGCTGGGCCGGAGCGGGCGGTGCGGGCTCCGGTGGCAACTCCATCAACGTCCTCATGGTCAACAACCCGCAGATGGTGGAGCTGCAGAAACTCACCGCGGCCCACTTCACCAAGGAGACCGGCATCAAGGTGAACTTCACCGTGCTGCCGGAGAACGACGTCCGCGACAAGATCAGCCAGGACTTCGCCAACCAGGCCGGCCAGTACGACGTCGCGACGCTCTCCAACTACGAGATACCGATCTACGCCAAGAACGACTGGCTCCACGAGATGGACTCGTACGTCGCCAAGGACCCGGGCTACGACGAGCAGGACGTCCTCAAGCCCATGCGCCAGTCCCTCACCGCGGAGGACGGCAAGCTCTACGGACAGCCCTTCTACGGCGAGTCGTCCTTCCTGATGTACCGCAAGGACGTGTTCGCCGAGAAGGGCCTGAAGATGCCCGCCAACCCGACCTGGGACGAGGTCGCCGACCTCGCCGCCAAGACCGACGGCGCCGAGGCGGACATGAAGGGCATCTGCCTGCGCGGCCTGCCCGGCTGGGGCGAGATCATGGCCCCGCTCACCACCGTCGTGAACACCTTCGGCGGCACCTGGTTCGACAAGGACTGGAAGGCACGGCTCGACTCCCCCGAGTTCGAGAAGGCGACCAAGTTCTACGTGGACCTCGTCCGCAAGCACGGCGAGTCCGGCGCGGCCCAGTCCGGCTTCGCCGAGTGCCTCAACAACCTGACCCAGGGCAAGGTCGCCATGTGGTACGACGCCACGTCCGCGGCCGGTTCCCTGGAGTCGGCGAAGTCCCCGGTCAAGGGCAAGATCGGGTACGCCCCGGCGCCGGTCGACAAGACGGAGTCCTCCGGCTGGCTCTACACCTGGGCCTGGGGCATCCAGGACGCCTCCCGCAACCCCGACAAGGCGTGGAAGTTCGTCTCCTGGGCGTCCAGCAAGGAGTACGAGCAGCTGGTGGGCGACGAGATCGGCTGGTCCAACGTGCCGGCCGGCAAGCGCGCCTCGACCTACACGAACGCCGACTACCGCAAGGAGGCCGGCGCCTTCCAGGAGATGACGAAGGAAGCCATCGAGGGCGCCCGGCCCACCGACCCCGGCGTACAGCCGCGGCCCGCGCCCGGCATCCAGTTCGTCGGCATCCCCGAGTTCACCGATCTCGGCACCAAGGTCTCGCAGGAGATCAGCGCGGCCATCGCCGGACGCCAGTCCGTCGAGTCGGCCCTGAAGAAGTCCCAGAAGCTGGCCGAGGAGATTGCCGAGGAGTACGAGGGACGATGACCGCGACAACGACAGCCCCCGTGGCCGCACCATCCGTACACACGCAGAAGAGGCAGCCCTCCGGCCGCATGCGCGCCTGGGCGACCCGGGCCCCGCTCCTGCCCGCCCTGATCTTCATGATCGCCGTGACCCAGCTGCCGTTCGTGGCCACGCTGGTGATCTCCTTCTTCGACTGGAACTCCCTCTACCCGGACGCCCGCAGCTTCACGGGCTTCGGCAACTACACGGAGGTCCTCACCGACGCGGCCCTGCGCAAGTCGGTCTGGACGACCATCCTGCTCACCGTCGGCGTCGTCCTGACCAGCCTGGTCCTGGGCCTGGGTCTCGCCCTCCTCCTGGACCGCAAGTTCCGGGGCCGCGGCCTGGTCCGCACCCTGTTGATCGCACCCTTCCTGGTGGTGCCCGTAGCGGCGGCCCTGCTCTGGAAGCATGTGCTCTACAACCCCGAGTACGGCCTGCTCAATGGCTTGCTGCACTATGTGGGCGGCCCACAGCCCGACTGGATCTCCAACACCCCGCTGCTCGCCATCGAGGCGTCCCTCGTCTGGCAGTGGACGCCCTTCATGATGCTGATCCTGCTGGCGGGCCTGCAGAGCCGGGACCACCAGCAGATCGAGGCGGCGAGGGTCGACGGCGCCAGCGGCTGGCAGATCTTCCGCTACCTCACACTCCCCCACCTGCGCCGCTACCTCGAACTGGGCGCCCTGCTCGGCTCGATCTACATCGTGCAGAACTTCGACGCGGTCTTCACGATCACGTCCGGCGGTCTGGGCACGGCGAACCTCCCCTACACCGTCTACCAGACCTTCTACCAGGCCCACGAGAACGGCCTCGCCTCGGCGGCCGGCGTCCTGGTCGTCATCGGCTCGATCATCATCGCGACCTTCGCGCTGCGCGTGGTCTCGTCCCTGTTCCGCGAGGAGGTGGGCCGCGCATGAGCGCCACAGCCGTACAAGCCCGTCCCAGCAGCACCACGTCCGCCGATCCCACCCCCCGCCGCCCCAAGGGACGGGGCCTCGGCCTGGTCGCCTGGCTGGCCGGCATCGTCTTCTTCCTGCCCATAGCCTGGATGGCCCTGACGTCCTTCCACTCCGAGTCGGACGCGGCGACGAATCCACCGTCCTTCGCGGCGCCCCTGACCCTCGACGGCTACCGCGAGTTCTTCGGCGCGGGCGGCGGAGCGAGCCCCTGGCCGTCCCTGATCAACTCGACGGTGGCGTCCCTGGCATCGACCCTCCTGGTCCTGATCCTGGCCCTCCCCGCGGCGTACGCGCTCTCCATCCGCCCGGTCAAGAAGTGGACGGACGTCCTCTTCTTCTTCCTCTCCACCAAGATGCTGCCGGTCGTCGCGGGCCTCCTGCCGATCTACCTCTTCGCGAAGAACACCGGGATGCTGGACAACATCTGGCTCCTGGTCATCCTCTACACCTCGATGAACCTGCCGATCGCGGTGTGGATGATGCAGTCCTTCCTCTCCGAGGTCCCGGTGGCGATCATCGAGGCGGCGCAGATAGACGGCGCCAAACTCCCCACGATCCTCACCCGGGTCGTGGCTCCGATCGCCCTCCCTGGTATCGCGGCCACCTCCCTCATCTGCTTCATCTTCAGCTGGAACGAACTGCTGTTCGCCCGGGTCCTCACAGGCGTGGTGGCGGAGACAGCCCCCGTCTTCCTGACCGGCTTCATCACCAGCCAGGGCCTGTTCCTGGCGAAGGTGTGCGCCGCGTCGCTCGTCGTCTCCCTGCCGGTGCTCGCCGCAGGGTTCGCCGCCCAGGACAAACTGGTCCAGGGCCTTTCGCTGGGAGCCGTCAAATGAAGGCCGCCGTCATCGAGTCCGTGGGAAAGGCCGTCGTCTCCGAGGTCCCGGACCCGACGCCAGGCCCCCGCGAGGTCGTCGTGGAGGTGTCGGCCTGCGGACTGTGCGGCACGGACCTGCACATCCTCCAGGGCGAGTTCGCACCCAAGCTGCCGATCGTCCCGGGCCACGAGTTCGCGGGCGAGGTGGTCGGCGTGGGCCGGCAGGTCACCGAGCTCTCGGTCGGCGACCAGGTCGCCGTGGACCCCTCCCTCTACTGCTACGAGTGCCGCTACTGCCGTACGGGCCACAACAACCTCTGCGAGCGCTGGGCCGCGATCGGCGTCACCACGGCGGGCGGCGCCGCCCAGTACGCGGTGGCGCCCGTGGCGAACTGCGTCAAGCTCCCCGAGCACGTACGCACCCAGGACGCGGCCCTGATCGAACCGCTCTCCTGCGCGGTACGCGGCTACGACGTCCTCAACTCCCGCCTCGGCTCCCACGTCCTGATCTACGGCTCCGGGACGATGGGCCTGATGATGCTGGAGCTCGCGAAGCGGACGGGCGCGGCGAGCGTCGACATGGTCGACATCAACGCACAGCGCCTCACCACCGCCCAGAAGCTCGGCGTCTCCGCGTCCGCGACCAGCGCCGACGAGCTGGACCGGCCGCAGGGGTGGGACCTGGTGGTCGACGCCACGGGCAACGCGGCGGCGATCCAGGACGGTCTGGAGCGGGTCGCCAAAGCCGGCACGTTCCTCCAGTTCGGGGTGGCCGACTACGCGACGCGGGTGTCCATCGACCCGTACCGCATCTACAACCAGGAGATCACGATCACGGGCTCGATGGCCGTGCTCCACAGCTTCGAGCGCGCGGCGGAACTCTTCTCCACGGGCGTCCTGGACCCGGACATCTTCATCAGCGACCGCCTGCCGCTGGACCAGTACCCCCAGGCGCTGGACCAGTTCGCGTCAGGCATCGGCCGAAAGATCGTGGTGATCCCCTAACCCTTTCCTCGCCCCCGCCGCCCCTACCCTCCCCGTCACCACATGGGGGCTGCGCCCCCTAGCCCCCTTTGCGCAGTTCCCCGCGCCCCTAGGTACCTAGGGGCGCGGGGAACTGCGCAATCCTTCAGACCCGCCCCCACCGACCCCGCACCCAAAAAAACCCACCCACGGGGCCCGGGGCGAAGCCCCGACGGGATGGGAACGGGTAAGGGCGGCGGGGGCGAAAACCCTTAGGCCACCCCCCACCCCCCGCCCTAACATCCCCCCATGCCCAAACCAAACGGCTTCACCTACACCCACCACCCCGACGACACGGTCACGATCACCCACGGTCCCCGCCCCGCCACCACCCTCCGCGGCCCGAGAGCCACCCAATTCCTCGCGGAGGTGGAGAAGGGCGACCCTCAGCTCGTCATGGCCCGCTGGACGGGCAACTACAAACACGGCAACGAACGAACCGCCCGCAACCACCCCCGCAACCGCCACTGACCCGGTCGGCCGATTCCCCACTTGGTAAGGGAACGGCAAAGCCGGTCCGCTCGTTCACCCGGCATGACAGCTATGACCCCCGGCTCGAACATCCCTCTCCCCGTCACCCGCGTGACGGTGGACGTCGCCGCCCCGGTGCGGCTCGACGTATCGGGCCTGCTGCTCACCGCCGACGGCAAGGTGCGCTCCGACGACGATTTCATCTTCTACAACCAGCCGTCCGGCCAGGGTGTGACGTACCGCTCCGGCGGCGGCAGCTCCCCCGACTCGATCACGGTCGACACGACAGCCGTGCCCCAGGGCATCGAGAAGATCGTCGTCACCGCGAGCCCGGACGCGGCGGGCCAGTCGTTCCAGGGCATCGAACCGACGGCGACGATCCGCAACGCGGACGACGGCTCGGTCCTCGCCTCGTTCACCCCGCCCCAGCTCGGCGCGGAGACGGCCCTGGTCATCGTCGAGGTCTACCTGCGCAACGGCGCATGGAAGGCCCGCGCGGTCGGCCAGGGATATTCGAACGGTCTGGCGGGCATCGCCACGGACTTCGGAGTGACGGTGGAAGAGCCGGCCGCCCCGGTGGCCACGCCCGCCCCCACCCTCCACCAGCCCCCGCCGGCACCCCCGGTCACCACACCGGCGGCCCCGCCCGCACCCCCGGCGCCCCCAGTGGCACCGCCCGCCACCGGCAAGATCAACCTCGACAAGGGCCGAGTAAACCTCCAGAAGAACCAAACCGTATCCCTCACCAAGGGCGGCAGCCCTTTCCTCTCCCAGGTGAAGATGGGCCTGGGCTGGGAGCCGGCGTACCGAGGCAAGGACATCGACCTCGACGCCTCCGTGATCGCCTACGGCCCGCAACGCAACCACATCGACAGCTGCTACTTCGGCAAGCTCTCGATCGTGAACGGCGCGATCAAGCACTCGGGCGACAACCTCACGGGCGAGGGCGGCGGTGACGACGAGGTGATCGTCGTGGACCTCGGCCGCCTCCCCCAGGAGGTGACGGGCCTGGTCTTCACGGTGAACAGCTTCTCCGGCCAGAAGTTCACCGAAGTGGCGAAGGCCTACTGCCGTCTCCTGGACGCGGCCACGGGCGAGGAGCTGGTCCGCTTCGACCTCACCACCGCGGAGCCCCAGACCGGCGTGATGATGGCCAAGCTCATCAAGCAGTTCTCCGGCGAATGGGAAATGACGGCCCTCGGCAACTTCGTCAAGTCCCGCACGGTCCGCGGCATGGTCAAGCCCTCGGCCCAGGCCCTGTAGCACCACGCGGCACCCGCCCACCGCGCGGCCCTCTCCGACGCACCCGCCCCAATGCGCCGCAGTCGCCGACGAACCCGGGGGCGGGGCCGTGCCGGTGTGTCACGTTCGCAGCGTACGGCTCCCGCTGGAAACGCCCACCCCCGTGGAAACACAGGGCAGTGCGCACGGGAGGCTGCGAACGGACACACCGGCACGGCCCCGCCCCCACCCACCACAGGCGCAAGCGCCCCTCAGCCGGTCAGCCCGTCAGCTCCTCAGCCGCTCAGCCGCTCAGCCCGCCCAGGGCCACTCGGCGTCCCGAGCCGCCTCAAGCAGCGGAACCATCCGGAAAGCGGCATCCGAAAGCCCCCCGAACACATGCCGGTTCGCGCCCCCGACCCCGCCCCCCCCCCGACGCCCCACCCGATACCCCGCGAGATTCCAGGTATGGACGGGCACATGCGCAGGAACCTGCTCGGTCGGATCCCCGTAATGGCTGTACGTGGCCTGCTCGTCCGTGACGATCAGCACCCGGTCATGCTTCCGGTAGTGCTTGCGCACGGCCTCAGTCGTATTGGTGCCGCCCAGATCACCGAACCGCCCCAGTACCTTCAGTACGGACTCACCCCGCCGAAACCGCACCACCCCACTACCGGTGCCGAATTCGACGAGATCAGCCTTCTCGGCCCGCAGTGCGAGCGCCGCACCGAAGACGGCCGCCGCATCGGCCCGGTTGAGCTCCGAGCGGTCGGACATCCGCGAGTGGAACATCGACCCGGACCGGTCGACGAGGACGAGCGTCCGCCCACCCAGCGCCGGCACATTGGACAGCGAATGCCCGAGCGCCCGCTCCAGCGGATGAGCCCACCGCAGCGAAGGCGCGTGCTGATACGCGGCGAGATACCGAAACGGAAACTGCCGGGACCGCGCGACCTCAGCCGGATCGCTGATCTTCTCCGCGACCAGAGCAGCCACCTCGTCCGAGACTCCGGCCTCATCGAAGTTCCGCAGGTTCCGCACGAGAGCCATACTCCCCATGGACGGAATGACGGCCTCCCAGGCAGCGGCATCCATCGGCCCCTGCAACCACCCCGCCAACGCCTCCCAGGTCATCCCGGCCTCCGCGAGCCGCCGGGCACCACCCTCCGAGGTGACGACCCCTCGCCGCTCCCCCACCGGCACAGCCATCAGCTCGCGGTGCGCGGTGAGCACCCGGTCGGACACGGGCGGCACGGCGGTGTCGGGGTGGTGCCGGCGATCGAGCGCGTACCGGAACAGCTCGCCCTGCCACGGCTTCTCCGGATCCGGCGCGGCGTGCACGAGATTCAGGACGTCCCCGAAGCGGTACCCCTTGGACGCCGTGTCGTACTTCAGCAGCGACCTGCCCCCGTACAACCGCCGCACGGCGTCGGCGATCCCGCGCTTCACGGGCTTGGGCACGGCCCGCCCGTACCGCGAGGTCCAGTACGCGAGCAGCTCACCGGGCTCGTCCGGACGCCGCAGCACGGACGCGACGACCTGCCGGTTCGCCGGCCCGTCCGTGGCGCCCGCGTCGAGGCGCGCCTTGACGTACTCGGCGGCGCCCACCAGCGACGCGGTCCGCATGTTGCCCTCGCCGCGCAGCCAGTCGAGCAGGGCGGCCGTCCACGACGGGTCCGCGACGGCGAGCTGCCGTACGAGCGCGGCGAACCGGTCGTCGCGCGCCTCACCGCTCTCGTAGAAGGTCTTCTGCGCGACGAAGTTGGCGATGGACAGCAGAAACAGCTCGGAGCGAGGGTCCCGCTCGGCACCCCGCCCGCCCTCGTACGTCCGCAGCACACGCCCCGTGGAGGTGACACGCGAGGTGCCCCGGGCCTTCGCAGCCTTGGTGTTGAACCGCGCCATGGTGAATTCCCCCGAATTCATGAATGTTCCGGAGGGAGGCGCAGCAAAGGGAGCGTGCCCGAGTTCAAGGGTCGGCGGCGGACTTTTTCCAGATGCTCTACCGAATTGAGCTACACCGGCCCGAGGCCGATGACGGGACTTGAACCCGCAACAGTCCGATCCAATGAAGTAACCGCTGCCTGCGCACCGGGCACACACCTTTTGCTGCGCCTCCCGAGATCAAGTCGGCTGCGGCCTGGATTCTTTGGAAGAGAAGGAGCCGCAGCCATCGCACCGGGAGGTGCCTGAAATTGTGTGTCCAGATCCGGCGGAGCGGATTCCGCCCTCCACACCTGGACGTTGTCCACTGTAGAAGGCGCATCATGAACCGGGCGACCGATTAAATCCCCGCTGCGGGGAACGTATTTCAGCGCCGCTTCTGCCGCTTCCAGGGCCCCTTGATCGCCACCATGATGCCCGGCACCTGAATGTTGGCGTACAGGGTCTTTCCGTCGGGCGAGAACGTGACGCCGGTGAACTCGCTGAACTCGGGCTCCTCCGCGGTGCCGATGTTCAGGTCGTTGCGGGCGATGGGATAGGTACGCCCGCTGTCCGTCGCACCGAAAAGATGAGAGACGCCTTCGCCGTCCTCCGCGATCACAAGTCCACCGTACGGGGACACGGTGATGTTGTCCGGACCGTCGAAGGCACCGTCCTTCGACGGGTCGGGGTTCACCCCGAGCAGCACCTTCAGGGTCAGCGTGCGCCGCTTGGGGTCGTAGAACCAGACCTGCCCGTCGTGCTGGACAGGGCTCTCGTCACGGGCGTACGAGGACACGATGTACGCGCCGCCGTCGCCCCACCACATGCCTTCGAGCTTGCGGGCACGCGTGACCTCGCCGGTGTCGAACTGCTCGCGCACCGGAACGGTCTTCCCGTCCCGGTCGGGCACGTCGACCCAGTCGACGCCGTACACCGTGCCGATCTTCGTGGCGCGGGACAGGTCGTCGACGTAACGGCCGCCGGAGTCGTAGCACTTGGGCGCCTGGAGCACCCCGGCGTCGTCGGCGAGGGTACGGAACCTGCCGCGGCCGTGCGTGAAGCCGTGCGGGGGCTTCCAGCGGAAGAACAGGCCGTTGGGCTCGGAGTCGTCCTCGGTGAGGTAGGCGTGGCCGCGCTTCGGGTCGATGACGACGGCCTCGTGGTCGTAGCGGCCGAAGAACTTCAGGGGCTTGGGGTCGCGGTTGGCCCGGCGGTCGCCCGGGTCGACCTCGAAGACGTAACCGTGGTCCTTGGTCATGCCGTTCTCGCCGGCCCGGTCGGAGTTCTCCTCGCAGGTCAGCCAGGTGCCCCACGGGGTGCTGCCGCCCGCGCAGTTGGTGGAGGTGCCCGCGATGCCGACCCACTCGGCGACCGCGCCGCCGGGACGCACCTCGACGACCGTGCAGCCACCGGAGGCGGCCGGGTCGTAGACGAGGCCCTCGGTCAGTGGCACCGGGTACGTCCAGTTGGCGCGCGGGCCCTTCAGCTCGTGATTGTTGACGAGGAGGGTCGTGCCGCGCGGACCGTCGAAGGTGGCCGTGCCGTCGTGGTTGGAGGGGGTGTACTCGCCCGACTCCAGCTTGGTCCTCCCGCTGTACGTGACGACGCGGTAGGAGAACCCGGCGGGCAGCGCGAGGACGCCCTCGGGGTCGGGCAGCAGCGGCCCGTACCCTCCGGTTCCGCCGTGCCGCTCGCCGGCGTCACCTTCGCCGTAGCCGTCGTCGCCCGAGGTCTCGGTGTCCGTGGACGCGAGGGCGCCGGGCGCGGTGGCGAGCGTGCCGACGCTGCCGATCAGGGCGACACCGGCACCGGTGATCGCGGATCGTCTGGCGAAGTCCCTGCGGGTGAGCGACATGCTGTCTCCTGTGACGGTGGAGTGTGACCGTGGCGAGCGGTAAGCGGCGGGCGAGGAGCGGCGGACCCGGGGGTCGGCCACACGGTCCCGCCCGTGACTTAACGCCGGTTGAACGCCGTCCGACTTTCCGGACCCCCGTTGTGTGAACGGGCACCGATCCGCCCCTGTCGCCCCACGCCCCCCATACGGCCCATCAGCCCTCGCGTCCGAACCGCGGACCGGAATAATCTCGAAACCAGGAACCGACCGGCACGACCGTACGGCGCATGGGAGGCGAGCCGCAGTGGACGCACGTGAGGCACGTCATCTGCATGAGGAGCGGTTGCTGGCGATGGCCCATGTGAGTGGGGTCGGGACGGGGCGTGACGAGGAGTCCGGGGAGGATGTCGTCGTCGTGTTCGTCACGCGGAAGGTGCCCCGTGACGGGCTGCGCCCCGAGGACACGATCCCGGACACCCTGGAGGGCATCCCGGTCCGAGTCCTCTCCATGGACGACCCCACGGACCCCTGACCTCGCTTTTCCTCGCCCCCGCCGCCCCTACCCATTCCCATCCACACATGGGGGCTCCGCCCCCTCGCCCCCGTATCGCGCTACGCGCTCGTCCTCAAACGCCGGACAGGCTGAGACACCCAGGGGCGCGGGGAACTGCGCAATCCTTCGGGCCCGCCCCCACCGAACCCGCAGACGAACCCCCAGCCCGTCCGGCGCCTGAGGACCGGGGGCAAGGGGGCCCGGGGGCCTGGCCCCCGCGTCACTGACCCTGCTGCGACCGAGCCTTGAACGCAGCCTTCCGCGCCTCCTTCGCCACCTTCTTGTCCGGATGCAGCCGCCCCATCGCCTCCAGCACATCCGGCGTGGCGGGATGCTCCACCCGCCACGCCGCGGCGAAGAACGACCCGTGCTGCGCCGCAAGCCCTTCCACCAGCGCCTGCAACTCCTCGGAGTTCCCCTCCGCGGCGAGCTGCGCGGCGATCGTGTCGACGGTCAGCCAGAAGACCATCTCCTCGGACGGCGCGGGCACGTCCGCAACCCCGCGTTCGGCGAGCCAGACCCGCGCGAGCCCGCCCAGCTCGCCGTCGTCGAGCACCTCGTGCAGCGCGGGCGCGGCCTGAGTGCCGACGAGGGACAGCGCCTGCTGGCAGCGCAGCCGCCGCAGCGGCGCCCCCGCGTCGGCCCCGCGTGCCGCGGCGAGCAACTCGCGTGCAGCGGCGAGGGGTTCGCGCCGGGCGAGCCACTGCTCGGTCTCCGCCTGCGCGGCCATGGGCGGGAACGCGGACGTGCTGTCGAGGAGCACGTCGGCGCCCTTGTCCGCGAGGTCGCCGACGGCGGGCGCCGCGAATCCGGCCTCCAGGAGCCGCGCCCGGATGCCGTACACGCCGAGCGGGGTGAGCCGCACCATCCCGTACCGGGAGACGTCCGTGTCGTCCACGGCCGTGGCGGACGCATCGACCGGGGCCGGTTCGTCCCCCACCTCGGCCATGAGCGCCTCGTCGACCGGCTGGAAGTCGACGAGACCCACCGGCTCCAGCACCCGGAACTGGTCGTCGAGCCGCATCATCGCGTCCGACACCTGCTCCAGGACGTCGTTGGTGGGCTCCCCCATGTCGTCGGGCACGATCATCGACGCGGCGAGCGCGGGCAGCGGCACCGGACCGTCGCCGGGCCCGTCCTCGCTGGCGGTCAGCAGATAGAGGTTGCCGAGGACACCGTCGAGGAACTCGGCCTCGGCCTCGGGGTCCCAGTCCAGCGCGGAGAAGTCGATCTCGCCGCCCTCGTCCATGGCCTCCACGAGGTCGTCGAGGTCGGGCACGCTCGCGTCGGCAAGGACCGTGTCCAGGGCGCCGAGCCACAGTCCCAGCACGTCCTGCGGTGCTCCGGAGAGGACGAGGGTCAGCTCGGCGCCGGCGGCGACCGTGCCCTCCTCCTCGTCCACGACCGCGACGAGCCCGGTGTCCACGGCCACCCGCCAGGCTTCGCTGGCGTAGGCCGCGGCGTCCTCGCCGTCGAGTGCCAGTTCCGCGGCGGCGGCCGCGAGCTGTTCCTCGACGAGTTCGCCTCCGGCGCCGACCCGGGTGTCCGGGCCGGCCCAGCGGGCGAGCCGCACGGCGCGCGACAGGAGCGGTGTGGCGAGCGCGTCCCGTGCGAGTTCCGCTTCGGAGTGCAGACGCACCGGCGGCAGGGGGGAGCTGTCTGACATCGGCTGGTTCTCCTAGGACGAACGGACGTCGATCTCGTATCTCGGCGCCCGTCTGGACGCATCGCACCTCGCGTGTCCGGCGCCCGTCCGGACGCACGACGCGATGCCCCGGGGCCGCCCGGGAGAACACCCTCCGGCCGCCCGGAAACACGACCTCAGCCTAGACGGATTTGGGCCCATGCCGCCCGGTTCATGAACCTGTCAGAAGTGTTAAGCCAGGAAACCTTGACAAGTGCCCTGACCAGACACGAGATTGACGCGCGTAGACAAGAGAGACAGCACCCTCGTCCCATCCTTGTCCCACCCTCGTCCCGGCGCCCACGCACGTCCCCGGAGGGATTTCGTTGCCGAGCAAGTCTTCCGCACGCATCGCCGCGCTCACCGTCGCAGCCGTCTGTTCCACGGTCTCCTCGGTGGTCGTCACGGCCCCCGCCCACGCGGCGGACGCCGTGGCCGTCCATGACATCCAGGGTTCCACCCGGACCTCCCCGCTCGCGGGTCAGCAGGTCACGGATGTGGCCGGCATCGTCACGGGCGTACGGACCTATGGTTCGTCCCGCGGTTTCTGGATCCAGGGCCTCACCCCGGACGCCGACCCGGCCACCAGTGAGGGCGTATTCGTCTTCACCAGTTCCACGCCGAAGGTCGCCGTCGGCGACTCGGTCACCGTCTCGGGCACGGTCACGGAGTTCGTGCCGGGCGGTGCCTCGACCGGCAACCAGTCGGTCACCGAGATCACCCGTCCGACGGTCACGGTCCTGTCGAGCGGCAACGCGCTGCCCGCGGCCACCGTCGTCAACAGCCGTTCGGTACCCGCCGCGTACGCGCCCGAGGGCGACCCGGCAGCGGGCGGTTCGGTGAACGGTCTCACGCTGCGCCCGAAGAAGTACGCCCTCGACTTCTACGAGTCCCTGGAGGGCATGAACGTCGCGATCGGCTCGTCGCGCGTGGTCACCGCGACCGACCCGTTCTCGGAACTCTGGGTGACGGTCAAGCCGCACGAGAACCCGAACCGCCGCGGTGGCACGGTGTACGGCTCGTACTCGGCGCAGAACACCGGCCGGCTGCAGATCCAGTCGCTGATACCGACCGCCACGCAGCCGTTCCCGACGGCGAACGTCGGGGACACCCTGAAGGGCACCACCGAGGGCCCGCTCGACTACAACCAGTTCGGCGGCTACACGCTGACCGCCCGCACCATCGGCACGGTCGAGGCCGGCGGCCTGGAGCGCGAGACGACCCGCAGGCAGTCGCGCACGGAGCTGGCGGTCGCCACGTACAACGTCGAGAACCTCGACCCGGGCGACAGCACGTTCGCCGATCACGCGGCCGCGATCGTGGATCACCTGCAGTCGCCCGACATCGTGTCCCTGGAGGAGATCCAGGACAACAACGGCGCGACGAACGACGGTACGGTCGCCGCCGACCTGACGCTGAAGAAGCTGACCGACGCGATCGTCGCCGCCGGCGGACCGGCCTACGCGTGGCGGTCCATCGACCCGGTGGACCTGGCGGACGGCGGTGAGCCGGGCGGCAACATCCGCCAGGCGTTCCTCTACAACCCGGCCCGCGTCTCCTTCGTCGACCGCGCGGGCGGCGACGCCACGACGGCCGTCGGGGTCACGAAGGTGCGCGGCAAGGCGCAGCTGACGGCCTCTCCGGGCCGTGTCGACCCGGCGAACGCGGCCTGGACGAACAGCCGCAAGCCGCTCGCGGGCGAGTTCTCCTTCCGCGGCAAGCCGGTCTTCGTGATCGCGAACCACTTCGCGTCGAAGGGCGGCGACCAGTCGCTGCACGCACAGTTCCAGCCGCCGGTACGCAGCTCGGAGACGCAGCGCCACCTCCAGGCGACCGCGGTGAACGCCTTCGTCAAGGACATCCTGGCGAAGCAGCGGAACGCGGACGTCGTCACGCTCGGCGACATCAACGACTTCGAGTTCTCGACGACGACGAAGCTCCTGGAGGCCGACGGCGCCCTCTGGTCGGCCGTCAAGTCCCTTCCCAGGAGCGAGCGTTACAGCTACGACTACCAGGGCAACAGCCAGGTCCTCGACCAGATCCTGATCAGCCCGTCGATCCGCAAGGACCGCGACTTCACCTTCGACAGCGTGCACATCAACGCGGAGTTCGCCGACCAGATCAGCGACCACGACCCGCAGGTGCTGCGGTTCCGCCCGTAGCCGTTCAGCCGCTTGCCGGAGTCGCTCCGGCCGTACGCCGCCGGGCCCGGCCCCGATGTCAGGGGGGCCGGGCCCGGTCATGTCAGCGGGCGGGACGGCGAGTCGTCAGCGGCCGGGCTCGTAGGTGAGCTGTTTGATCTGGCGCAGGTTGAGGACGGTCTCCACGGCCTGGACGCCGTCGAGGACCCCGATCCGCTCGCTCAGATACGTGTACAGCGCGCCGGTGTCGCGGCACAGGACGGCGGCGACGATGTTGGCCTGCCCGGTGACGGCCGCGGCGAAGCCGACCTCGGGATGCCCCGCCAGCGCGCGCCCGACCTCGGCGAGGGCGGAGGGAGCCACCGTGAGCCAGAGCATCGCGTCGATGGAGTGGCCCAGGGACTGGCGGTCGTGCTGCACGTCGAAGTAGAGGACCCCGCAGGCACGCAGCCGGTCCAGCCGCCGTTTCACCGCCGACTCCGTCTGCCCGGTACCGCTCTGGAGCTCGGTGAACGGGGTCCTGCCGTCGCGCCGGAGCACCGCGAGCAGCGCCTCGTCCTGCGCGTCCAGGGTGACGGGGTCGGTGGGCGTGGCGACGGGCGGCGGGGTGAGGGCGGCCTCCTCGTCGGGATCGAGGGCCCGCATCTTGTTGAGCCAGCCGAGCGGGCCGCCGTAGTAGGAGTGCAGCAGGCAGTGCGCGCTGACCGAGATGACGCGCGGAGTGCGCGGCAGCCGGTCGAAGAGCAGTTCGTCCCGTTCCTGACTGGACCGCGGCTTCATCGCGCACATGAGCTCGGTGCCTCCCGAGAACAGCCCGATGTACGAGGTGTCGGGGCGCCGGGCCAGCGCGGTGGCCAGTTGTTCCGCCGCGTCGGGCGTGCACCGCAGCCGGACGACCCAGCTCTGTCTGCCGAGCCGGCTCTCGTCGGTCATACCGAGCACGCGCAGACCCGCCGTGGTGCGCAGGCGCCGGTAACGGCGCGCGACCGTCTGGTCGGAGACGCCGAGCACCTCCGCGAGCCGGCTGAACGGCGCGCGGCCGTCCAGTTGCAGCGCCTGCAGCAGTTTCAGGTCGAGGGAATCGAGGGGGTCGGTCGAGCGGGACTCCACGGGCGCGCTTCCACTCTCTGGCCGGGACGGCATGGACGGACAACCGTCACCGATCATCCCACCGAGGAGGGTGCGGGGGTGCCTGAGCGAGCAGTGAGGCAGTGAGGCCCGGACCCAGGAGTGTGTTCCTGGATCCGGGCCTCGCACCGGCGCCCTTCCCGTCCCCACGGAGGGCACCCGGTAAGACGCCGGATCACCGCTGCGGGTTCATCCCCACCGGCGATCGTGTTCCGGCTTCCGCTTCCGCGCCAGAGCCGGACCCGGCCCCCGATCCCGCCCCGAAGCCGGCCCCGGAGCCGGAGCCGGAGCCGGTCACCGGCATCGTCGTCCGCCGCGGGCTGCGCAGCAGGACGGCCGCGACCGCCGCGGCGAGCAGTGTCAGCAGCGCGGAGACGATCAGACACAGGTGGAGGCCGTCGAGGAAGGCCTCGGACAGCGCACCCAGGGCGCGTCCCTGGGCCGGGCCAAGATTCATTCCCGCGACCGCGCCCAGCCCGCCCTCGTCCACAGCCGCGACGACACTCTGCCGCTGGGCGTCGGTCAGGCCCGCGTCGACGAGGTGCCCGGACAGGGAGCCGGTGGCCCGGCTGGTGAGCAGGGCGCCCAGGACGGCGGGGCCGAGGGCGCCGCCGACCTGCCGGAAGGCGTTGTTCCCGGCGGCGGCCATGCCCGCGAGGTGATGCGGTACGGAGGCGACCGCGGTGGCGGTCATGGGCGTGATGACCAGTCCCATGCCGAGGCCCAGCAGTGCCAGCCGCCAGACCAGCGAGACGTACGAGGTGTCGGCGTCGATCGTGGTCAGGGAGAGCAGGGCGCCCGCGCTGACGAGGAGGCCGCCGGTGATCAGGAGGCGTGCCGAGACCCGGTGCATCAGGCGGCCGACCGGCGCTCCCACCAGGATGGCCATGAGGCTGACCGTCACCAGCCGGGCGCCCGCCTCCAGCGTGCTGAGCTGCTGGACCATCCCGAAGTAGAGGCTGAGGGCGAAGAAGAACCCGATCAGACCGAGGAAGCTGATCATGGCGACCAGGGTGGTGGCGCTGAAGGCCGCGCTGCGGAACAGCTTCAGGTCGAGCATCGGGCTGTCGCTGCGCCGCTCCGCCAGGACGAAGGCCACACCGGCGACGACGGCCGTGAAGAGGGCCACCAGCACCTTGGTGTCCGTGAAGGACTCGGCGCCGCCCTCGATGACCCCGTAGACGAGTGCGGTGATCGCCAGGGCGGCGGTGAGCTGGCCGGGCCAGTCCAGTGCGCGCGAGCCGGCGGCACGGGAGTCGGTCAGCAGCCGGGCCGCGAAGACCATGGCCACGAGCGAGGCGGGGACCGCCAGCAGGTAGATCCACCGCCAGGCGAAGTGTTCGAGGACGAGCCCGGCGATGATCGGGCCGAGGGCAAGCGCCGACAGCAGGGACATGGCCCACAGGCCGATGAACTTGCCGCGCTCGCGGTGGTCGGGGACGGCATGGCTGATCAGCGCCAGGGTCGTGGGCAGCAGCGCCGCGGCCCCGATACCCGCGAAGGCCTGGCCGATCCAGAGGACCTCGATCGACTGGGCGGACAGGGCGACGGCCGCGCCCACGGCGCAGAAGGCCAGGCCCGCCTGGAAGACCTTCTTGCGGCCGTGGACGTCACCGACGACTCCGGCGGTGAGGATGAGGGCGGCCATGGGCAGGACGAACGCGTCGGACACCCAGGCCAGTTGGGCGGTCGACGCGTGCATCGCCCGCTGGATGGCCGGCAGGCTCACCGAGACGGTGGTCACCGGCAGATAGGCGACGAACACGCCCACGCAGGCCATGACGAGCGTGGCCGCCCGCCGCCCCTGCGAGACGCTCGCCGTCGTTGTGACGTTCACGGAACTCTCCCCCTCGCGGCGCTGCACGCCGCGGTCGGCTGTTACGGCGCCCACTTTCGACGCCCCGCCGAAGCGGAGCCAGCCAGGGTCAAGATTTCCAGGAAATCCGACATCCGATCAACATCCCGCAGGATTCCCCGACCTCCCACCCACCCCCTCAAAGGCGCGGGGAACTGCTTTTTTGGGGGCGCGGGGAACGGCGCGGCCAGCCCCCACCGACCCGCAGCTATAAAACCCACCCGTCTTTCAGGGGCGCGGGGAACTGCGCGACAAGCCCCCACGCACCCGCAGGTTCAACACGACGCTCCAGACCGAGTCCCGGTACAACAGCGCGCCGCCCCGTCACTCAGCGGCGACCATTGCGCCGCCGCCGCAACACCCCGACCGCCACCACAACCCCCGCCCCAGCGATCAACACCGGCTTGGGATTGCGCAACCCACCCCGCACGACCGCGGTCACAGCGTCACGCACGGGCTGAGGCACACGCTCCTGCACGACATGCCCCGCCACGACGGCCTTCTCCTGCACGACATGCCCCGCCACGACGGCCTTCTCCTGCACGACGTGCCCCGCCTGCACCGCCTTGCCCTGCACGGAGTGCCCCGCCTCGGACGCCTTGTCCTTCAGCTCGGCACCCCGGGCCTTCGCCCGAGCCTTCACATCGGCCTTCGAGGCCAGCTCCTCCACGGTGTCGCCGAGTTGCGAGCGGGTCTCCTCGATCTGCCGCCGCAGTTCCTCCGGCCCCTCGGCCCCGGCGGCGGGCTTGTCCGAGACCCCGCCGATCTCGACCGGATCGTTCGTGTCCTTCATCGGTGCGCCCTTTCCTTGATCTCGTCGACGTCGGCCCGCACGCTGTCGAGCGTCTCCTCGGGCATCGGAGGGGTGGCCCGGCCGAGTTGCGTACGGCCGGTCTTGGCCAGCACGGCCGCGATCACGAAGAGCACGGCGGTGACGATGAGCGCCGCCGCCCACACGGGCAGCACCAGCGAGAGCGCCGCGGCACCGGTCGCCGAGAGGGCCATCAGCCCCACGTAGGCGACGGCGCCGGCCGCGCCGAGCAGGCCGCCGCCGCGCCCCGCGCGCTTGCCCTTCTCGGTCAGCTCCTGTTTGGCGAGCCGCACTTCCTGTCGTACGAGTTCGGAAAGCTGTTCTGTGGCCTGCCCGACGAGTTCACCCACCGAGTGCTGCTCGTCCGGCCGCCGGTCCGTGGTCCCGGTCATGGCGTTCCGCCTCCTTTCGTCCGGGGGGAACGCCCGGGTACCCGGCTGGGCCGTCACTACCCCTTCCCGGAGCCCCGCCCGCCGAGCCGACCGTGGCGGCGCGCACCCGCTGCCGCGCGTACCGGAAGCCGTTCTCGAAACGGATGTACGCGCCGAGGACCGTCACTTCGAGGAGTACGGCGGCCCGGTGCTCGGCCGTGCACAGCATCGCCTCGTCGAGGGCCCCGTACGGCAGCACGCCGCCCAGCGACACTCCGGTGAACCCGGCCCGGCCGCCGTCCTGGGACAGCATCGGGTTGGCGATCTTGAGCAGCAACCCATTAGCACCCCTTACCGGTACGGCATAGGAGAATTAAGTGGAGCTTCCAGGTCGACGCCCCGAGACTACTCCCATGACCACGACCTCACCCCCACTCCGCCGCCGCCCTCACCCCCGCCCCCGTCCCCGCCCCTTCGGCCGCGCCCTGTGCGCGATGGTCACACCCTTCACCGAGGAGGGACTGCTCGACCTGGGCGGCGCCCAGCGGCTGGCCGAGCGGCTGGTGTCCGAGGGCTGCGACGGACTGGTGCTGTCCGGGACCACCGGGGAGTCGCCGACCCTGACGGACACCGAGAGGTCCGCGCTGGTACGGGCGGTGGCCGAGGCCGTCGGGGACCGCGCCGCGGTCGTCGCGGGCATCGGGACCGCCGACACCCGCCACTCCGTGCAGCTCGCGCGGGAGGCCGAAAAGGCGGGCGCGGACGGCCTGTTGGCCGTCACGCCCTACTACAGCAGGCCTCCGCAGGACGCCGTCGAAGCACACTTCCGGGCGATCGCGGACGCCTCCGGACTGCCGCTCGCGCTGTACGACATCCCGGGCCGCACCGGCACCCGTATCGAGCCGGGGACGATGCTGCGGCTCGCGGAGCACCCGCGGATCGTGGCGGTGAAGGACTGCGCCTACGACCTGCTGGGCACACAGAAGGTCCTGGCCGGGACGGAGTTGGCGTACTACACGGGCTGCGACGAGTACGTACTGGCCCTGTACGCGCTCGGTGGCGCCGGCTACATCAGCACGGTGGCGAATGCGACTCCGCGTCACTTCCGTTCCATCATCGACGCGTTCGACCGGGGCGAGACGGACGAGGCGGCCCGCTTGCAGCAACTAGCCATTCCCCTCACCGAATTGATGATGGCGTCCGGGCTACCCGGCACGGTGACGACGAAGGGCCTGCTGGGCGCCCTCGGCCTGCCCGGCGGTCCCGTCCGTGCACCACTGCAGCCCGCCGGCCGTGAGACGACCGACGGACTGCTGACCGCGTACGAGCACCTGGCGGCCGCCGGCTGACCCTCGCCGGCTGATCAGCGTGCGGCGAAGATGGGCACCCAGCGCCCGTCCGCGCCGTCGTTCCCCTTGCGGAAACCGCTCAGCGGAACGGTCTTCTTGTTGCCGATCGTGACGAGGACGAGCCGGTTGTGGAACTCGTTCGTGCCCGGCGTGATGTCCCAGGCGATGAGCCGCTTGTTGTCGACCCAGGCGAGCAGCTGCTGACCGGGGATCTTGTAGAGCCGCTTGCCGGTGAGGGGGTCGTTGATCGCGGAGGCGGTGGTCCTGGCGCCGCCCGCGAAGTCGCCCGCGGCGAGCTTGCCGTTCGGGGACAGCCCGGCCTCGACGAACCAGTGCAGGTACTTCTCCTTCGCGGGCTTGTCGACCTCGTTGCCCTCGAAGTCGTAGTACTGCATATGGGGTTCCGAGGTGAGTCCGGAGTAGACCAGCTTGCCGTCCTGGCTGAAGGCGAAGTCCTGGCGGACGTTGAGGTTCTCCTCGCTGCCCGTGACCTTGCTCCAGGAGCCGTCCCCCGAGTCGACGTCGAGAACGTAGAAACCGGTCCGGTCCGTCTGGCCGAACCGTGTCTCCCAGTCGTTCTTCTTGCCGTCCCCGTCACTGTCGTAGTCGGCCCGGTACCGCAGGTCGGGATTCTTGCTGTACGTCGTCGCGACGAGCTTGGTCCCGTCGGGCGAGAACTCGACGCCCGCGACGGCACGGTCGACGGTGATCCAGCGATCGACCTCGCCGGTCAGCAGGTCCAGCAGCCCGATCCGCTTGGTGGGCAGGTCCTTCTCCAGGACGGCGGCGGTACGCATGCCGGGGGCGACATCGACGAAGGACCACTTGGTGGTCTTCACGTATGTGCCGGTCTCCTGGTCGAGGAGGCTGTAGGTGCGCACGTAGGCACCCCGGTCCGGGGTCTCCTTGACCGTGCGGGTCGTGTAGTAGGCGGCCATCGCGGTGTCGCCCGCCGCGATGAGGTCGCGCGGCGGTGTCTGGTCCGGGTGGGCGATGATGTCGCTCCGGTTCATCTGGCTGGCGAGCCGCGGCTCGTCCTCGCCGTCGAGGAACGGCACCCCCACACCGACGGCGACCGCGACCGCCGTGGCCACCGCGGCGCCGGCCAGCCTGCGGGTCCGGCGGCGCCGCCGGACGGCCAGGACGCGGCTGCCGAAGTCGGGCGGCGGGGCGGTCGCCTCCGAGGCCTGCTCATGCAGGGCGTCGCGTACGAGCTGATCCATGTTCACGGACGAACCTCCACGGGCGAGAAGTCGCGGGAAGGGCTCTGTTCGGCGTCGGCCGGACCGAGCGCGGTCAGCTCCGGTGCGAGCACGCGCAGTCTGGCGAGCGAGCGGTGTGTCGTGGACCGCACCGTGCCGACCGAGCAGCCGAGGATCCGGGCCACGTCGGCCTCCGGCAGGTCCTCGAAGTACCGCAGGACGAGCACGGTCCGCTGCCGGGCGGTGAGCCGCGCGAGCGCTCCGCGCATCAGGATGCGCAACTCGGTCGCGGAGGCGGCGTCCGCGCCGGCCGCCGCGCCGCCGGCCACCCCGTCCGCCGTCTCGGGCGGTTCGGCGACGGTCAGCTCCCGCCGGCGCCACTTCAGCCGCCAGCGGCTCACCTGCTGCCGGTACAGGATCTGCCGTACGTACGCCTCCGGCTCGTCGATCCTGTGCCAGCGTCCGGCGGCCTTGATCAGCGCGTTCTGCAGCAGGTCCTCGGCCGCGTGGCGGTCGCCGCCGCTGAGCAGCACGGCGGTCTTCAGCAACGCCGTCGACCTGTTCTCCACGAACTCCCTGAACGCCTCGTGCCCCTGGGCATCCATCGTCACCGTCTCTTCCCCGCGGGCATCTCCCCCGCTCCCACCCGTACAGACGCCTGCACCGAACCCCCGCTATGCCTCGACGCTCGGGATTCCCGCCCCCACCCCAAAGTGCGGCCCGGCGGGGCCCGGTCGCGCAGTTCCCCGCGCCCCTGAAGGACAAAAACAGGGGCGCAGCCCCGCTTTTAGGGGCGCGGGGAACTGCGCGACAAGCCCCCACCGGACCCGCACCCGAACACACACGCAAACACGACGAACGCCCTCCCGCTCAGCGACAGCGGAAAGGCGTTCGCGTCAGAACGTCAGAGCAACAACACAGCCCAGTCAGTTGTGACTGTGAAGAATCTCGTTCAGCCCACCCCACACCGCGTTGTTCGGCCGAGCCTCCACCTTCCCCGTGACCGAGTTCCGCCGGAACAGAATGTTCGACGCCCCGGACAGCTCACGCGCCTTGACGATCTGCCCGTCGGGCATCGTCACGCGCGTACCCGCGGTGACGTACAGCCCGGCCTCCACCACACACTCGTCCCCGAGGGCGATCCCGACCCCCGCCTCCGCCCCGATGAGGCACCGCTCCCCGATGGTGATGCGGACGTTGCCGCCGCCGGACAGCGTCCCCATCGTGGACGCGCCACCGCCGATGTCCGACCCGTCACCGACCACCACACCCGCGGAGATCCGGCCCTCGACCATCGACGTACCGAGCGTGCCGGCGTTGAAGTTCACGAAGCCCTCGTGCATGACCGTGGTGCCCTCGGCCAGGTGCGCCCCGAGGCGGACCCGGTCGGCGTCGGCGATCCGGACACCCTTGGGCGCCACGTAGTCCGTCATGCGCGGGAACTTGTCGATGGACGTCACGGCGAGGTGCAGCCCCTCGGCGCGGGCGTTGAGCCGGACCTTCTCGACGTCGTCCACGGCCACCGGCCCGAGCGAGGTCCAGGCGACGTTGGCGAGGTGGGCGAACAGCCCGTCCAGGCTCTGCCCGTGGGGCTGCACAAGACGGTGCGAGAGCAGGTGCAGACGCAGGTACGCGTCGTGCGCGTCGACCGGCTTCTCGTCGAGCGAGGCGATGACCGTGCGGACCGCGACGACCTCGACACCCCGGCGGGCGTCCGGGCCGATCGCTTTCACGGCACCTTCGCCGAGCAGTTCCACGGCGCGTTCGACGGGCAGCCGCTCGGAGCCGGAGGGGCCGGGTTCGGCGGCCAGTTCGGGGGCCGGGAACCAGGTGTCGAGGACGGTGCCGTCGGGGGCGATCGTGGCGAGCCCGGCGGCGACGGCGCCGGTGGTGGTGCGTGTAGCAGTCGTGTCGGTCATGACAGAAACCTAACGTGGCGGCCCCCGCCCGAGCCAACCAGCGCCCCCACCGTCTCAGGTACCGGCCACCCGCACGACGCGCCACCGTCACCCACCACCCGCTCAGCCCTTCACCCGCTCAACCCGTCACCCGCGCCAGCACCTCCCGCGCGTACTCCTCGTCGTACGGCGCCCCCGTCAGCAGCACCTGCAGGCAGATGCCGTCGATCAGCGCGACCAGCGCCCGCGCGGTCACCGGGTCAGTGCGGCGGGCGAGGAGGTCGGCGAAGTCCCGGCCGCACTCGTCGGCGACGGGCCGCAGGACGGGCCGGCGCAGGGCGGCGAGGTAGAGCTCGTACTCCACCTCCACCTCCGTACGGTCGTCCGCGAGCCATTCACCGACGAGTCCGGCGAGCTCGGTGGCGAGGTCGGCGTCGACGTCCCGCAGGGCCTCGCGCGCGGCGACCGTCTTCGCGAAGCCCTCGTTGGCCTGGCGCAGCGTGGCGACCAGCAGCTCGTCGAGGGTCTTGAAGTGGTAGGTCGTCGAGCCGAGCGGCACATCGGCCTCGGCCGCGGCCGAGCGGTGGCTCAGCCCCGCGATGCCCTTGGCCGCCACGACCCGGATCGCCGCGTCGATGATCCGCTGCCGCCGCTCGGGGTCGTACCGCCTGGCCATCAGCGGTCACCGTCCGGACAGCCCACGTACCCGCCGCCCGGGGCCATCAGTGCGCCCCGCCCAGGTTCAGCACCACGACCCCGCCGATGATCATCGCGATACCGGCGAACTTGGCGAAGCTCAGCCCCTCCCCGAGGAACACCGCCCCGATCACCACGATGGCCGCCGTGCCGAGCCCGGCCCAGATCGCGTAGGCCGTGCCGACGGACACCGTCTTGAGCGTCTGCGCCAGCAGCAGGAAGGCGACGACGTAGCCGAGGGCGGTCAGCAGCGAGGGCCAGAGTCTGCTGAAGCCGTCGCTGTACTTCATGGCGGTGGTGGCGGCCACTTCCGCGGCGATGGCTCCGGCGAGCAGCACATATCCCATGCGTACGAGTGTACGCATCGATGCGTACGCCCGTACACACTCCCGTACGCAGAACCGGGCCGGTCCGCGTGGCGCCTGTGGAAATCTGCGCGGCACGCACCCCTCGTTCGCTCATTTCCCTTATGGCACCCGGAAGTTACCGGTAGGTACCGTGCGGCACGCCCCTCCCCTTCCGTCCCCTCCCACCCCCTCCCCGATGGAGAGATCCATGACCACAGGAGTCCCCCCTCTCCCTCCTCTCCCCCCTCGCCGTGCCCGATGGCCGCGCCCCCTCCTCGCGGGAGCACTCGCCGTGGCCGCGCTGACCGCGGCCCCCTCGGCCGGCGGCTCATCCGTCGGAGTCGCCGCCGACTCCGACGCGACCCCGGCCGTCGCCGCCACGGCCCGCACCGAGACACCGGTGCCCTCCGCCTCCCCGGTCGCGGGCATCACCGAGACCCAGGTATCCCTGCGGATACCGCTGCCCGCCGCCGCGGGGAGCCACCCGGCGCTCTGCGACCGGCTGTCGTACCTGCGCTACCGCTCCTCGGACGGGCCGTCGAAGTCGGCCGGCGCCGACCGGATCCTGGTCGCGCAGCCCGGGATCATGGAGGGTGCGGGCGCCTTCGACAGCGTGGCCCGCAACACGGTGCGGGCGGCGGCCGACCGGGGCGAGCACATCGAGTTCTGGGCCCTGGACCGGCGCTCCAACTGCCTGGAGGACAACGCCGGGGTCGCGACGGGCAGCGTGAGCCGGGCCGTCGGCTACTACTACGGGGGCGAGAAGATCGACGGCCGCGCGTTCGACGGCTTCCTCACCAGCGACCAGGTGGGCTGGCTCGGCGAGGTCGGTCTGGAGCAGACCGTCCGGGACCAGTACGACCTGCTGAGCGCCGAACTGCCCGACCAGAGGCTGCGCAAGGAGAAGGTGCTGTGCGGCGGGCACTCGCTCGGCGGGGTGCTCACCGGCGTCTTCTCCACCTGGGACTTCGACGGGAACAGCGCGACGAAGGCGGACGCGGGCTACAACCAGTGCGCGGGCTACTTCGCCCTGGACACCACGATCGCTGTCGACCTCGATGACCTGAGCGGCGGTTCGGGCACTCTCGACGGCGGCCTGCTGCCCGAGGGCACGGTCCCCGAGACCGGCCTCGGCTACACCGTCGTACAGGCCGGACTGCGCTCCGGCGCCCTCCCCCGCTTCCTGGCGCTGCCCGCGGTCATCAACCCGGAGATCATGAACGTCCTCTCCCTCAGCGGCCTCGCCGCGCGTACCGCTCCCACCGCGCAGTCCACCCTGCGGAGCGCCCTGCCCGCGAACGACAACATCGAGACGACGACCCGCACGATGTTCTCGAAGAACGCGGCCGTGTTCCTGAGCGGCAAACCGACGATCCGCGACTTCCGGCTCACCAACGAGGCCGTCCTCGGCGCCTTCATGGACGACAACTCGGCCCCGCTGTCCTTCATCCAGACCAGCGTGGGCCTCTTCGACGGCGGCCGCCTCGCCGACAAGGACTTCCCCGTCTCGAACGACGTCGAGGGCTCCCCCGCCCTGTTCGGTACGGAGCTGAAGGCGATCCCGGACGAGCCGGGCGGCCCCCTCCACACCTGGCGCGACTTCGACCGGATCGGCGCGCCGGACGACCCGGTGCACCGCTCGGCCGACGGCACGCCGTTCACCACGGCCGCCAAGGAGGTCTCGGACATCGGGGAGCTCGCCCGCAGCCTCTCCGAGCAGCCGCTGGACTTCACCGAGGACTACTTCCCGACGAAGCTCGTCACGGATCTCTCACTGGTGGACGACGCGCGGATCGCCCGGCACATGGCGCACCCCGAAGGGCCGACCGCCAATCCGGCGATCACCTTCGTCGCCGGCGACGGCATCCTGGCGGACCGCGTCCCGGCGGACAAGAACCCCGTGGTGCTCCCGGGCTACCAGCACCTGGACGTCCTCACCGCGGCCCCGGTCCAGAACGACGGACGCCGCGAACGGATCGCCACGCTCCTGTCCGCCTTCGGAAAGCGCCCCTGATTCGCCCCTGGTTCCCCCTGATTCACCCTCCTGATCCATTGGGCCCAGAGAGGAAATCCTCCGGCCGTACCGGAACTTCCCCCTCACCCGCGCCCCGGCGCCCGGACTTCCCCCTCGGGCGCCGGGAACCCCCTCCCCAGGGCCCTGATCTCGAATCCTTAAGCCTTGAACTATCTTTCCCGGCCGCCGAGTCCGCAGCCCGGCGCCAACTCGACCGCCAACCAAGCCAGTTCAGGCAGAAACCGCTCTCAGGAACGCTTACTCGACCCGCACGAGTTCCACTAATGTTCCCCTCGTCGCGCACACGGACCGCCCGGCCATGGCCGTCCTGTGTGCCCGCGGCCTCCGCCTCCTCATGTGCCACGCGATGTGCCACGACCAATGACCGAACCGCGTCCGCCATCGGCGACGCCGGGGGGAACCGCGCATGCCCGAAAGAAACACCGAGTCCGTTCCCGACCCGTCCCCCCACCTCCCGAAGGTGTGGGAGACCGGCGAGACCCTGGACCAGGCCCCCATACCCGGGACCCGCCGGCTGTGGCTGGCCGGAGCACTGCTGCTGGCTGTCCTCGCCTCCACGGTGACCGCGGTCACCGTGCTGGACGAGGAGAAGGGGACCTCGCCGAAGGACCGCACGGAGAACATCTCCGCCCAGGACGAGCCACTGGTCGCCGCTCCGCCCGTGGCCGCCACCGCTCCCAGCGGCAAGAGCGGGCTGGCCGCCGCCTCGCCCTCCGGCAGTGCCCCGGACGGCTCCGCGTCGCCCGCCGGACAGCAGGGCGGCGCCGACCCGGACCCCGTACCGAAGCCGTCGGCGTCGAAGTCGAAGCCCGCGTCCGGCGGCAAGCCTCCGGCGTCCAAGCCGTCGTCCGCACGGAAGTCCGTCCAGGCGGTGAACTACCCCGACCGCTACTGGCGTCTCGACCACGGCTCCGTGCGGCTCGACCGGGTGGACCCGCGCCACTCCTCCCGGACCAGGCAGGAGGCCTCCTTCAGGCTCGTCCCGGGCCTCGCCGACGCCGACTGCGTCTCGTTCTCGCTGGGGAACGGCCGCTATCTGCGGCACGCCCAGTTCCGGCTGCGCGCCGACCGCCGCGACGGCTCCGAGCTGTTCGAGAAGGACGCCACGTTCTGCCCGCGCCCGTCGGCGTTCTCCGGCGCCGTCATGCTGGAGTCGGTCAACTACCGTGGCCGCTTCCTGCGCCACCGCGACTTCCGGCTGCGCCTGGACCCGTACGACAACAGCCGTCTCTACCAGGCCGACTCGGCGTTCCGCCTGGTCAAGGGCCTGGGCTGAGCCGCACGACACCTCAGTGACGCACCACGCACGCGGCCCCCGGCGTACTCGCCGGGGGCCGCACACGTACAGACGGGACAGGGTCGCTCAGACGTTGAAGCCGAGCGCCCGGAGCTGGTCACGGCCGTCGTCCGTGATCTTGTCCGGGCCCCACGGCGGCATCCACACCCAGTTGATGCGGAGCTCGTTCACGATGCCGTCCGTGGCGGACTTGGCCTGGTCCTCGATGACGTCGGTGAGCGGACACGCCGCCGACGTCAGGGTCATGTCGATCGTCGCGATGTTCGCGTCGTCGATGTGGATCCCGTAGATCAGTCCGAGGTTGACGACGTCGATGCCCAGTTCGGGGTCGACGACGTCGTACAGCGCCTCGCGGACTTCTTCCTCGGAGGCCGGTTTCATCTCGATGGTCTCGCTCATGCCGTCTTCCTCTCGGCGCCGGCCTCGCCCAGGGCCTGGGCCGTCGCGTCCTTCCAGGCCATCCAGCTCAGCAGCGCGCACTTCACGCGGGCGGGGTACTTGGAGACCCCGGCGAACGCGACCGCGTCCTCCAGGACCTCCTCCATGGCGTCGTCCGGCTCGATCCGGCCCTTGGACTGCATCAGCTCCAGGAAGGTCTCCTGGATCTTCTGCGCGTCCGCCAGGTCGCGGCCCACGAGCAGCTCGTTCAGCACGGAGGCGGAGGCCTGGCTGATGGAGCAGCCCTGCCCCTCGTACGAGACGTCACTGATGGTCGTGCCGTCGTACTTCACCCGCAGGGTGATCTCGTCGCCGCACGTCGGGTTGACGTGGTGCACCTCGGCGTCGCCGTCCCTCAGACCGCGCCCGTGGGGGTGCTTGTAGTGGTCCAGGATGACTTCCTGGTACATCGAATCAAGCCTCACGACTCAGCCAGCTCCTCAGCCGAAGAAGTTCCGTACGTGCTCCAGGCCGTCGACCAGAGCGTCGATCTCGGTCGGCGTGGAGTACAGATAGAACGACGCTCGTGTGGTCGCAGGAATTCCGTACCGCAGGCAGACCGGCCGTGCGCAGTGGTGTCCGACCCGGACCGCGATGCCCTGTTCGTCGAGAACCTGGCCCACGTCGTGCGGGTGGATGTCACCCAGCGTGAACGAGATCGCCGCGCCGCGGTCCTCGGCGGTCGTCGGGCCGATGATGCGCAGGCCCGGGACCTCGGCGAACCGCTTCACCGCGTACTCGGTGAGCGCGTGCTCATGGGCGAGGATCCGGTCCATGCCGATCGCGCTCAGATAGTCGATGGCCGCACCGAGACCGACCGCCTGGGCGATCGGCGGGGTGCCCGCCTCGAACTTGTGCGGGGCGGGAGCGTAGGTCGACGAGTGCATCGACACCGTCTCGATCATCTCGCCGCCGCCGAGGAACGGAGGCAGGTCCTCCAGCAGCTCCTGGCGGCCCCAGAGGACGCCGATGCCGGTCGGGCCGCACATCTTGTGGCCGGTGAAGGCCACGAAGTCGGCCTGCAGGGCCTGTACGTCCAGCGGCATGTGCGGGGCGGCCTGGGAGGCGTCGATGCAGACCAGCGCACCGACCTCCTGCGCACGGCGCACTATCGCCTCGACCGGGTTGACCGTGCCCAGGATGTTCGACACCAGCACGAAGGAGACGATCTTCGTCTTCTCCGTGATGATCTCGTCGATGTTGGACAGGTCGAGCCGGCCGTCGTCGGTCAGGCCGAACCACTTCAGCTTCGCGCCCGTGCGCTGCGCGAGCAGCTGCCACGGCACGATGTTGGAGTGGTGCTCCATCTCCGTGATGACGATCTCGGTCTCGTGGTCGACCCGGTAGGGCTCGTCGGCCCAGCCGAGCATGTTGGCCACGAGGTTGAGCGATTCCGAGGCGTTCTTCGTGAAGATGACCTCGTCGCGGCTCGGCGCGTTGATGAACGCGGCGACCTTGTCGCGCGCGCCCTCGTACAGCGCCGTGGCCTCCTCCGCGAGCACATGCACACCGCGGTGGACGTTGGCGTTGTACTGCTCGTAGTAACCACTGAGTGCGTCCAGCACCTGGCGCGGCTTCTGCGAGGTCGCCGCGTTGTCCAGGTACACGAGCTTCTTACCGTCGTGGACCTGGCGGTCCAGGATGGGGAAGTCCTTACGGATCGCCTCGTCGAGTAGTTGAGATGTTCCCGTGAGGAGGCCCGGCAACTGCGTCACGCTGATGCTCCACCCTTCACGTACTTGTCGTAGCCCTCGGCCTCAAGCTGGTCGGCGAGCTCGGCGCCGCCGGACTCGGCGATGCGGCCGTTCGCGAACACGTGCACGTGGTCGGGCTTGATGTAGCGCAGGATGCGCGTGTAGTGCGTGATCAGCAGGGTGCCGACCTCGCCGCTCTCACGGACGCGGTTGACGCCCTCGGACACGACGCGCAGGGCGTCGACGTCCAGACCGGAGTCGGTCTCGTCGAGGATCGCGATCTTCGGCTTGAGCAGCTCCAGCTGAAGGATCTCGTGGCGCTTCTTCTCGCCGCCGGAGAAGCCCTCGTTCACGTTGCGCTCGGCGAAGGCCGGGTCCATGTTCAGCCGCTGCATGGCCTCCTTGACCTCCTTGACCCACAGGCGGAGCTTGGGGGCCTCGCCGCGGATCGCGGTGGCGGAGGTGCGCAGGAAGTTGGAGACGGAGACACCGGGCACCTCGACCGGGTACTGCATCGCCAGGAACAGGCCCGCGCGGGCGCGCTCGTCGACGGACATCTCCAGGACGTCCTCGCCGTCGAGGGTGACGGTGCCGCCGGTGATCGTGTACTTCGGGTGTCCCGCGAGCGAGTAGGCGAGAGTCGACTTGCCGGAGCCGTTCGGGCCCATGATGGCGTGCGTCTCGCCCTGCTTCACGGTGAGGTCGACGCCCTTGAGGATCTCCTTCGTGGCGTTGTCGGCCTCGACGGTGACGTGCAGGTCGTGGATTTCAAGCGTTGCCATGGGTTCCTCAGGACTCCTGGGTGAGGGAGACGAGCACGTCGTCCCCTTCGATCTTTACGGGATATACGGGGACGGGGCGCGTCGCGGGAAGGCCGGACGGCTTGCCGGTTCTGAGGTCGAACGCGGAGCCGTGCAGCCAGCACTCGATCTGACAGTCCTCCACCTCGCCCTCGGAGAGCGAGACGTTCGCGTGCGAGCAGATGTCGTTGATCGCGAACACCTCCCCCTCGGTACGGACGACCGAGACCGGCGTGCCGTCGAGTTCCACCCGTTTCGGGGTGTCCTCCTCCAGCTCGCTCAGCCCACAGGCGCGTAGGAAGGCAGTCATCAGACGGACGCCTCCAGCTCCTCGTCGATCCTGGCGAGAAGGCGTTCCTGGATGTCGGGGACGCGGATCTGCTGGACCAGCTCGGCGAAGAAACCGCGGACCACCAGACGGCGGGCCTCGTCGGCCGGGATGCCGCGCGCCATCAGGTAGAAGAGCTGCTCGTCGTCGAAGCGGCCGGTCGCCGAGGCGTGTCCGGCGCCGACGATCTCGCCGGTCTCGATCTCCAGGTTCGGCACGGAGTCGACCCGGGCACCGTCGGTCAGAACCAGGTTGCGGTTCATCTCGTAGGTGTCCGTGCCCTCGGCGGCGGCCTCGATGAGGACGTCGCCGATCCACACCGCGTGGGCGCCGTCGCCCTGGAGCGCGCCCTTGTAGGCGACGTTCGACTTGCAGTGCGGGGTGTTGTGGTCGACCAGGAGGCGGTGCTCCTGGTGCTGGCCGGCGTCCGTGAAGTACAGGCCGAACAGCTCGGCCTCGCCGCCGGGGCCCGCGTAGGCGACCCGCGGGTGGAGGCGTACGAGGTCGCCGCCGAAGGTGACCACGAAGGACTTGAAGGTGGCGTCGCGGCCGATCAGCGCGTTGTGCTGGCCGACGTGGACGGCCTTGTCGTCCCAGTCCTGGACGGAGACGACGGTGAGCTTGGCGCCGTCGCCCAGGACGTAGTCGACGTTGGCGGCCAGGACGGCGTCACCGGTGTGGTCGATGACGACGACGGCCTCGGCGAAGGCTCCCAGCTCGATGACCTGGTGGCCGTAGGCGACCCCGCCCGCGCCGTGCACGGCGATGCGGATCGGCTCGGTGAGGACCGTCTCCTTGGGGACGGTGACCACACCGGCCTTCTCGAACGCCGAGTAGGCCTGGGCGGCGACACGGTCGACCGGGGTCGCCCGGCCGAGCCGCGCGTCGTCGCGGCCGACGGTCTCGACGGTGACGCCCTCGGGCGCGTCGATGTCGACCTTGACGCCGTCGCCGGTGGCGACCGCGGTGCCGTCGTGCAGCCCGCGCAGCCGCTCCAGCGGCGTGAACCGCCACTCCTCCTCACGGCCGTGGGGGACGGGGAAGTCCGCCACGTCGAAGGACGGGGGCGCGCTCATGCGCGTGGCGACGGTCGACTCGGCGGCCACCGCGATCTGGCCGGCGGTGGTTGACCCCACCGGGATATTCTGAGCCTCAGCCATGGCTGTCGGTCTGCTCTCTTCCTACGTCTACGTCAGAAATCTGGCGACTGCTCCGGAGGGCGGGTCCTAGCCGACCGCGCCTTCCATCTGCAGCTCGATCAGCCGGTTGAGCTCCAGCGCGTACTCCATGGGCAGCTCCTTCGCGATGGGCTCGACGAAGCCGCGCACGATCATGGCCATCGCCTCGAACTCGGAGAGGCCGCGGCTCATCAGGTAGAAGAGCTGGTCGTCGGAGACCTTGGAGACGGTCGCCTCGTGGCCCATGGACACGTCGTCCTCGCGGACGTCCACGTAGGGGTACGTGTCCGAGCGGGAGATGGTGTCGACGAGCAGCGCGTCGCACAGCACGTTCGACTTCGAGCCGTGGGCGCCCTCGCCGATCTCGACGAGACCGCGGTAGGACGTACGGCCGCCGCCGCGCGCCACGGACTTCGACACGATGTTCGAGGACGTGTTCGGCGCCATGTGGACCATCTTGGAGCCGGCGTCCTGGTGCTGGCCCTCGCCCGCGAAGGCGATGGAGAGGGTCTCGCCCTTGGCGTGCTCGCCCATCAGGTAGACGGCCGGGTACTTCATGGTGACCTTGGAGCCGATGTTGCCGTCGATCCACTCCATGGTCGCGCCCTCGTACGCCACGGCGCGCTTGGTGACCAGGTTGTAGACGTTGTTCGACCAGTTCTGGATGGTCGTGTAACGGCAGCGGCCACCCTTCTTGACGATGATCTCGACGACCGCGGAGTGCAGCGAGTCCGACTTGTAGATCGGGGCGGTGCAGCCCTCGACGTAGTGCACGTAGGCACCCTCGTCGACGATGATCAGCGTCCGCTCGAACTGGCCCATGTTCTCCGTGTTGATACGGAAGTAGGCCTGGAGCGGGATCTCGACGTGCACGCCCTTCGGCACGTAGATGAACGAGCCGCCGGACCACACCGCGGAGTTCAGCGACGCGAACTTGTTGTCGCCGACCGGGATGACGGTGCCGAAGTACTCCTTGAAGAGCTCCGGGTGCTCCTTCAGCGCGGTGTCGGTGTCCATGAAGATGACACCCTGCGCCTCCAGCTCCTCGTTGATCTGGTGGTAGACGACCTCGGACTCGTACTGGGCCGCGACACCGGCGACGAGGCGCTGCTTCTCCGCCTCGGGGATGCCGAGCTTGTCGTACGTGTTCTTGATGTCCTCGGGCAGGTCCTCCCACGACTGGGCCTGCTTCTCCGTGGACCGCACGAAGTACTTGATGTTGTCGAAGTCGATGCCCGAGAGGTCCGAGCCCCAGTTCGGCATGGGCTTCTTGCCGAACAGACGCAGGCCCTTGAGACGGAGGTTGGTCATCCACTCCGGCTCGTTCTTCTTCGCGGAGATGTCCCGGACGACGTGTTCGTTGATACCGCGCTTGGCAGAGGCACCAGCCACGTCGGAGTCGGCCCAGCCGTATTCGTAGTTGCCCAGACCCTCAAGCTCGGGGTGGGCGGTCTCCTCGATGGGGAGCGTCATGCGGGGTTCCTCCCGGCGGTACGTGCGGATGCGTTATCAGTGGTCTTGGAAGGCGTGGAAACTGGTGGAGCCTTGGAATTCTTCGGGGTGTGGGAAATCTTGGGGATGAAGGTCGTGCAGACGCCGTCGCCGTGGGCGATGGTGGCCAGCCGCTGCACGTGAGTACCCAGCAGCTGGGAGAAGAACTCGGTCTCCGCCTCGCACAGCTGCGGGAACTGCTCGGCGACATGGGCGACCGGGCAGTGGTGCTGGCAGAGCTGCTCACCGACCGGTGCGCTGCGCGCCGTAGCAGCGTACCCGTCCGCGCTCAGGGCCTTGGCCAGGGCTTCGGCCCGCTTCTCGGGAGCGGCGGACTCGACCGCCTCGCGGTAGGCACCGGCCTGGGCGGCCATCCGGGCGCGGGCGAAGGCGACGAGCGCCCCCTCCCCGCCCTCGCGCTCGGCGATCCAGCGCAGGGCGTCCGCGGCGAGCTGGTCGTAGGACTGGTCGAAGGCGTCCCGGCCGCAGTCGGTCAGGGCGAACACCTTGGCGGGCCGTCCGCGCGTACGAGCGCCGTAGACCCGCTGTTCGCGGGGCTCCACGACGTCGTCGGAGACGAGGGCGTCAAGATGCCGTCGGACCGCCGCCTGGGTCAGGCCCAGCCGTCCGGCGAGATCGGCCACCGTCGACGGGCCGTGGTCCAGGATGGACCGCGCGACCCGGTTGCGCGTGGAGCGCTCTCCGGTCGCGAGTTCCTCCTGAGGGGCCCCCGTGGGGGTCTCCTGAGCCTCGCCGACGTATTTCACAACACCATTGTTGCGTAATTCCTCAGAGAGTGACAAGCCGTGTCCGCGCCCGATGGGGTGCGGTGCATCACTTAGGTAAACCTAATCTGACCTGCGGGAACGATCTTTGATCGATCAATTCGGTGGCATGGCCCGGGGTCGTCGGCAAGACTGGGGAACCATGCCGACACCCCCTCCCACCGGCCCTCTCGTCACCCGCGCCACCCTCGCCACGGACCTGCGCGCCCTGGGCGTACGCCCCGGCGAGACGCTCCTCGTGCATGCGTCACTGCGTTCCCTCGGATGGGTCAACGGAGGAGCGGTAGCCGTCGTCCAGGGACTCCTCGACGCCCTCGGTCCGGACGGCACCCTCGTGGTCCCCACCCAGTCCGGCGACCTCTCCGACCCGGCCCTGTGGAGCAGCCCGCCCGTGCCCGAGGAGTGGTGGCCGACGATCCGCGCCACGATGCCCCCGTACGACCCGCTCGTGACGCCCTCACGCGGGGTGGGCGTGGTTCCGGAGACCGTGCGCTCCTGGCCCGGTGCCCTGCGCAGCGCGCATCCGCAGACCTCCTTCGCGGCCGTCGGCCCGGCCGCGGCGGCGGTCGTCGGGAGCCACGCGCCGGACTGCCGCCTCGGCGAGCACAGCCCGCTGGCGCGCCTGGAGGAGCGGGGCGCCCGGGTCCTGCTGCTGGGCGCGGGGTACGACACCTGCACCGGCTTCCACCTGGCCGAGTACCGCATACCCGCGCCCCGCGTCGAGGTGGGACGGCCGGTCCTCACCCCGGAGGGGCCCCGCTGGGAGACCGTCACGGAGGTCGCGATCAGCTCGGACGAGTTCGACACCCTGGGCGCCGACTTCGAACGGGACCGCCCTGTCGTACGGGGCCGGGTGGGCGCGGCCGACACACGGCTGTTCCCCCTGGTGGACGCGGTCGCCTACGCGGAGCGGTGGCTCGCGGCGCACCGTTCGCGCGAGGAGTGGATCACCGACGACGTGCCCCTCTCACGCGCCGCCCCGCGCGCCGTCCCGCGCCGCCCGTGACGCGCCCCGCCCTCATGCGCCCGCCCGGCCGTCCCTAGACTTGGCGACCATGCGAAGTGAGGCCGCCCATGCGAAGTGACCCCGTCGTCCAGGTCAGCGGTCTGGTGAAGCGTTACGGCGGGAAGACCGCCGTGGACGGCCTGGATCTGGTGGCCCGGGCGGGCATCACGGCCGTACTCGGCCCCAACGGCGCGGGCAAGACGACCACCGTCGAGAGCTGCGAGGGCTACCGCCGCCCCGACGCCGGAACGGTCCGGGTGCTCGGCCTCGACCCGGTGCGCGAGGCCTCGGCCCTGCGCCCCCGGATCGGTGTGATGCTCCAGTCCGGCGGCGTCTACTCCGGCGCCCGCGCCGACGAGATGCTCAAGCACGTGGCCAGGCTGCACGCACATCCGCTGGACGTGGCCGCCCTCATCGAGCGCCTGGGTCTCGGCAGCTGCGGCCGGACCACGTACCGGCGACTGTCCGGCGGGCAGCAGCAGCGCCTCGCACTCGCCATGGCCGTGGTCGGACGCCCCGAGCTGGTCTTCCTGGACGAGCCGACCGCGGGCCTCGACCCCCAGGCACGCCGGGCCACCTGGGAACTCGTCCGTGAGCTGCGCGCCGACGGGGTCTCGGTGATCCTGACCACGCACCACATGGACGAGGCCGAGCAGCTCGCCGACGACGTGGCGATCATCGACGCCGGCCGGGTCATCGCCCAGGGCTCCCCGGAGGAGCTGTGCCGCGGCGGCGCCGAGAACACCCTGCGGTTCGGCGGGCGGCCCGGTCTGGACGTGGCCTCCCTCCTCAAGGCCCTCCCGGCGGACTCCACGGCGGTCGAGCTGACCCCGGGCTCGTACCGGGTGGGCGGCAAGATCGACCCGCAGCTGCTCGCCACCGTCACGAGCTGGTGCGCCCAGCACGGCGTGATGCCGGAGAAGATCTCCGTGGAGCGGCACACCCTGGAGGACGTCTTCTTGGAGCTCACCGGTAAGGAGCTGCGCGGATGAGCGCGGAAACGACGGGAACGGGAGCGGCGGCCGGCGCCCGATCGACGGCCGCGGGCACCTACGCGCCGAGGCCGGGAGCGGCCCCGCTGCCCCGCATGATCGCGGCACAGGCGGTCCTCGAAACGAAGATGCTGCTGCGCAACGGCGAGCAACTGCTGCTCACGGTGATCATCCCGACGCTGCTGCTCGTGCTGTTCAGCGCGGTGGACATCGTCGACACCGGTGACGGCAAGGCCGTGGACTTCCTGGCGCCGGGCATCCTGGCGCTGGCCGTGATGTCGACGGCGTTCACCGGCCAGGCGATCGCGACGGGCTTCGAGCGGCGGTACGGCGTGCTGAAGCGGCTCGCCGTCTCCCCGCTGCCCCGCTGGGGCCTGATGACGGCCAAGAGCCTGTCCGTGCTGGTCACGGAGATCCTCCAGGTGATCCTCGTGACGGTGATCGCCCTCGCGCTGGGCTGGTCGCCGCACGGCAACCCGTTCGCCGTGCTGCTCCTGCTGGTCCTGGGCACGGCCGCGTTCTCGGGGCTCGGTCTGCTGATGGCGGGGACGCTGAAGGCGGAGGCCACCCTGGCCGCCGCGAACCTGGTCTTCCTGCTGCTGCTCATCGGCGGCGGAGTGATCGTTTCACTGGACAAGTTCCCGCAGGGGGCGCAGGACGTCCTCGGTCTACTGCCGATCTCGGCCCTCTCGGAGGGGCTGCGGGACGTGCTCCAGCACGGCGCCGGGATGCCCTGGGGCAACCTCGGGATCCTGGCCGTGTGGGCGGCTCTGGGCCTGGCGGCGGCCGGCCGGTTCTTCCGCTGGGAGTGACGGCCGGACGGAACGGCCGGGAGCGACAGCCGCAGGTGACAGCCGGGAGGGAACGGCGGGAGTGACGGCACGCGGCGGCCCGGAGGGGCCTCGTGAACGCGTGCACAAGCAGCCCTCTACGATGGAGCCCGTGCCGAACGTGACCCGAGCGGACGCCGCTCAAGCCGTGCGCAACCCGCTCGCCTTCATCGCAGGGCGCTGGACCCCGTCCCCCCGGACGGTCCAGCGCGCCGCTCTCGCCGCGCTCGTCATGGCGGTGCTGATCGTGGTGACCGGTGGTGCCGTCCGGCTGACCGGCTCGGGCCTCGGCTGCCCGACCTGGCCCAAGTGCACCGACGACTCGCTCACCACGACGAGCGAGATGGGCGTGCACGGCGTCATCGAGTTCGGCAACCGCATGCTGACGTACGTGCTGTGCGCCGCGGTCGGCTGGGCGATCATCGCCGCGCGCTCGCAGAAGCCGTACCGGCGCAGCCTCACCCGGCTCGGCTGGACGCAGTTCTGGGTCGTCATGAGCAACGCGGTCCTCGGCGGGGTCGTCGTCCTCGTCGGCCTGAACCCGTACACGGTCGCCGCGCACTTCCTCCTGTCCACCGCGCTGATCGCCGTCGCCACGGTGATGTGGCAGCGCACCCGGGAGGGTGACGACGCACCCCGTCCGCTGGTCGGCAAGCCGGTGCTGCAGATGGCGTGGATCCTCGTCACCGCCACCGTCCTGCTGATCGCGGTGGGCACGGTCGTCACCGGCGCGGGACCGCACGCCGGCGATTCGAGCGAGGTCCACCGCATCCCGCTGAACTGGGAGAACGTCACCAAGCTGCATGCCGTCCTGGCCTGGATCGTGGTGACGCTGACCTTCGCCCTGTGGTTCGTCCTCAAGGCCGTCGACGCGCCCCGGGGCCCCCTGCACCGCACCCGCGACCTCTTCCTGGTGCTCCTCGCCCAGGGCGCCATCGGCTACGTCCAGTACTTCACCGATCTGCCGGAGGTCCTGGTCGGCCTCCACATGTTCGGCTCCTGCCTGGTGTGGATCGCCACGCTCCGCGTCCTGCTGTCGCTGCGGGAACGCCCGGAGACCGTCGCGGACCTGCCGGGCCAGTCGACGGAGTCGGCGCTCAGCCGCACCTGACCCGTCACAGCTCACGTGTACGCGGCCACGAGGCGGTCGATCGCCGGGCCGAGGAACTCCCTGGTCAGCTGCCCTCTGCGGGCCGCCCACGCCTGGATCTCCCGGACCTCCCGCAGCGGTGCCCCCGGCTCCGGGTAGCGCCGCCCGCGGATGTCCGCGACCACCTCCACGGGCGCGCCAAGTTCGGGCAGCAGGTCCAGGGCCGCGCGCTTGGTGATCAGCCGTCCGTCCTTCAGCGTGACCGCGGCACGCGCGTGCGTGGTCATCCCGACGTCCACCCACGCGTCCTGGGTCCAGTTGCTCGTACGGTCCACCTCGCGGCGCCAGAAGTCCCGCTGGTCCCGGACAACGAACGCGGCGAGTTCGCCGTCCGTCACCGGCGGCAGCAGGGTGTCGGGCCGCTCGCCGGACAGGACCAGCCCGAAGGAGTGCAGTTCGCGCCGGGTCACCGGGGTGATGGGCCGCTTGAAGAGCTGCCGGTGTGCCCAGGTGAGGTGCCGCCGCTCCGGATCGGCCGCCGTCCCGGGTGTCAGATAGCTGCAGTGCAGCTTGGCGACGAGCGGTTCACCGCGCAGACGGGCGTGCAGCCGGGCCACCCGCCAGACCGTACGCGGGGCGACCGGGCCGTCCAGGACCACGATCAGGTCCAGGTCGCTGCGGCCCTCCTGGTAGTCGTCGCCGCCCACGCAGCCGAGCGAGCCGTGTGCCCACACGGCCACGGGGCCGAGGCCGCGCACTTCGGTACGGAAGCGGTCGAGGAGCCGGTCGGTCGCGTCGCTGCGAGTCATGCGGCCAGTCTGTGCACCTCACTCCACTCCGTACACCCGTTTCGCGTTGCCCGCCGCGATCAGTCCCGCGACCCGCTGCGCGTCGACCAGGGACCAGGCGCCCTCGGCCACCCAGGCGCCGAGCACCCGGGCGAGCGCCTCACGGAAGAGACGTGCGCCGACCACATGGAGTTCGGGCAGGCCGTGGGCCCCGCTGGAGAACAGGAGCTTGCCGAAGGGGGCGAGCTCCAGGATCTCGGAGAGCACGGCCGCCGCCCGCGCGCCGGTCCGCACGAGCGCGGCGCCCAGATCGGCGTACACGTGCGGGAACACTCCGGCGAGATGCGCCGCGTGCCGGTGGTACGGGTAGCCGTGCAGCAGCACCAGGTCGGTGCCGAGCCCGGCCGTGGCGCGGGCGAAGTCGGAGAGCAGGACCGGGTCGGTGCGGTCGATGCGCAGTCCGGGCTCGCCGAGGCCCGCGTGCAACTGGAGCGGGCGGCCGGAGGCGACGGCGATCCAGAGCAGATGCCTGAGCAGCACCGGATCGCTCAGCGCGCCGCCCACCCGGCGGCCCGCCAGCCAGCGGCCCGCGGCGCCCCGCACCTCGCCGGGTCCCGGCGGTTCGGGCGCGAGCGCGAGACCGTGCCGTACGCCCGCCACGGAGGTGAAGGCCACGGCGGTCGCGGCGGCCCCGTGCACCGACTCGGCGAGGTTGGCGAGGAACGACTCGACGGTGCCGGAGGTGTCGGCGACCTGCTCGGCGAGCAGTTCGAGCCGGACGATCTCGTGGGCGTCGGCGGCGCCCGTGGAGGCCATCTCGCCGGGGCCGGTCAGGTCACCCGGCAGCCCGGTGTCGACCAGATACGTCGTGATGCCGCTCCCCCGCAACAGCTTGCGGCCCGCCTCCAGAACGCCGAGCTCCCGGCGGCGGGCCAGATAGCGCGCGGGCGGGCAGTGCGGTTCGAGGCCGAGCAGCGGGGGGCACCAGCGGCGTACGGCGAAACCGGTCTGGGTGTCGAAGAACGTGGTGCCGGCGGCGGGTGGGCCCTCGCCGCGCGCCAGGTGGGCCTCGAAGGTGCCGAGGCCCAGCTCCGTCCGCAGTACGCCGTGGCAGTACTGGTCCACCAGCGACGGCGTTTCGATCATCCGGACCTCCCCCACGTGTGGCTCCGCCTGGTTGCAGGGCTTAACGGGGGAGGTGCGTTGTCGGGTGCGGGTGCGTCGTGGCCGGCCGCGCCCACGCGGCGGAGCCGCACATGTCACAGCCCCGCGCCCCTAACGGGGCTTGGGGCCGCCCACCTGGATGCCCGCCATGCGGGTCCACTCGTACGGGCCCGTCCTGACCTTGTTGGCGAAGTCGCCGTCGAAGTCCTCGTGGACGGTGATGCCGGACTGCTTCACGGCTTCCTCGGCGAGGGCGTAGGTGGGGGCCACGAGGTCGCCCCACTCACCGTCCTCGCCCACGAGCACGATCCGGGCACCCTTCTGCCCGAGATACGCGATCTGCCCCTCGGCCCCGCCATGAGCCTCGACGAACGAGGAAATCTGCTTGACGAGCTTGGCGGTACGCCGCTCGACCTTGGCGTCCGGCTCGGCGCCCGCGCCCTCGTCAACCTGCTGGATGTCTGCCATACCAGGATGCTACCGACGGGTAGCCCAGATGGCGACGCCCACCCCCACAACCAGGGGCGCGGGGAACGGCGCAATCTTTTGCCTTCAGGGGCGCGGGGAACGGCGCAATCTTTTAGGGGCGCGGGGAACTGCGCGACCAGCCACGACGGGCCGGCACCCGACAACGCACCCCACCCGCCCTCACGCGGAGCGTCACCGCAGGAAGGGGTCCACCGCAACCGCCACGAACAGCAGCGACACATAGGTGATCGACCAGTGGAACAGCCGCATCTCCTTCAGCTTCGCCCCCACGGCCCCGCCCTTGGCCCGAGCCTGCAACCCGTGCGCCTCCCACAGCCAGAACGCCCCCGTCACCACGGCGACGACCGTGTAGAACCACCCGGTGTACCCCAGCGGAGTGAGCAGCAGGGAGACCCCGACCATGGCCCAGCTGTAGAGGACGATCTGCCGCGCGACGACCTTGTTGGAGGCGACGACGGGCAGCATCGGCACGCCCACGCGCGCGTAGTCGTCCTTCACCTTCATGGACAGCGGCCAGTAGTGCGGCGGCGTCCAGAAGAACATGACGAGGAAGAGGATGACCGGCGCCCATGACATGGAGTTCGTGACGGACGACCAGCCGATGAGGACGGGCAGGCAGCCGGCGATCCCGCCCCACACGATGTTCTGCGACGTACGCCGTTTGAGGATCATCGTGTAGACGACGACGTAGAAGAGGAGGGCCCCCAGCGACAGCCAGGCGGACAGCCAGTTGACGGTGAGGCCGAACAGGAGGGTGGAGACCACGGCGAGCGTGATGCCGAAGGCGAGGCACTCGCGGGGGCTCACCATGCCGGTGACGAGCGGGCGCTGCGACGTACGTTCCATGAGCGCGTCGATGTCACGGTCGATGTACATGTTCAGCGCGTTGGCGCCACCGGCGGAGAGGTATCCGCCGAGGCAGGTGAGCAGCACCAGCTTCAGGTCGGGCACCCCCTGCTGCGCCAGGAACATCACCGGCACGGTGGTGATCAGCAGCAGTTCGATGATCCGCGGCTTCGTAAGAGCGACGAACGCCATGACCCGGGCCCCGAACGGCCGGTGGTTCGTGCCCTGACTCGTCCCACCGACTACTCCCGCTGGACGGGATTCAACGGCCGTCACGCACACCCCTGACAGAGACATCCCAGCGAGCCCCGAGTGTGAACTCCCGGTAAAGGCTCGCGCGTACCACGCCACTGTAGACGTTGCCCAGACCCCGGCCTCGGCGGGGGTCCGCTCGTGTTGAAAGGGTCTCGCGAAGGACTGATCGCCTTCGGATTGAGCAGTCGGATGACGTGCTCCGTATTCACTTGCCGAATACGGAACCCGCCGGTCGGGAGGCGGAAGAGGGCAAGTCCCGGCAGTCTGGAATGACTCGAAAAAATGCGCGTTGCCACGGGGGTAGGCTCGACAGCGAGCCGGTGGGCGCCACGTGCACCGGCATTCGACATGTGCAACATGTGGAGAGGAGCCCTGACCCAGGGTGAGCACCAAGCCGACCACAACAGACATCGAGTGGACCGAATTGGACCAGCGGGCGGTCGACACCGCCCGCATCCTGGCCGCCGACGCCGTACAGAAGGTCGGCAACGGCCATCCGGGTACGGCGATGAGTCTGGCGCCAGCCGCGTACACCCTCTTCCAGAAGGTGATGCGGCACGACCCGGCGGACGCCGACTGGACCGGCCGCGACCGCTTCGTGCTGTCCGCCGGCCATTCGTCCCTGACTCTCTACACGCAGCTGTACCTGGCCGGCTTCGGTCTGGAACTGGACGACCTGAAGTCGTTCAGGACGTGGGGTTCGAAGACCCCGGGACACCCCGAGTACGGGCACACCACCGGTGTGGAGACGACGACCGGGCCGCTCGGCCAGGGTGTCGCGAACGCGGTGGGCATGGCGATGGCCGCCCGCTACGAGCGCGGTCTGTTCGACCCGGAGGCGGCCCCCGGCACCTCCCCGTTCGACCACTTCATCTTCGCGATCGCCGGTGACGGCTGTCTCCAGGAGGGCATCTCCGGCGAGGCGTCCTCGATGGCGGGCCACCAGAAGCTCGGCAACCTGGTCCTGCTGTGGGACGACAACCACATCTCGATCGAGGGCGACACCGAGACGGCCGTCTCCGAGGACACCCCCAAGCGGTACGAGGCGTACGGCTGGCACGTCCAGCGCGTGGAGCCGCAGGAGAACGGCGACCTCAACCCGGCCGCCCTGTACGCGGCGATCGAGGCCGCGAAGGCCGTCACGGACAGGCCGTCGTTCATCGCGATGCGCTCGATCATCGCCTGGCCCGCCCCGAACGCGCAGAACACCGAGGCCGCGCACGGCTCGGCGCTCGGCGACGACGAGGTCGCGGCCACCAAGCGGGTCCTCGGCTTCGACCCGGAGAAGTCCTTCGAGGTCGCCGACGAGGTGCTGGCGCACTCCCGCAAGGCACTCGACCGCGGCCGTGAGGCCAAGGCCGAGTGGGAGAAGGGCTTCGCCGCGTGGCGGACCGCCAACCCGGAGCGCGCCGCCGAGTTCGACCGCATCGCCGCGGGCGAGCTGCCGGCCGGCTGGGAGGAGAAGCTCCCGGTCTTCGAGACGGGCAAGGGCGTCGCCACGCGTGCCGCGTCCGGCAAGGTCCTCCAGGCGCTCGGCGCGGTCGTCCCCGAGCTGTGGGGCGGCTCGGCCGACCTCGCGGGCTCGAACAACACGACGATCGACAAGACGTCGTCCTTCCTCCCGGCGGACAACCCGCTGCCGGAGGCGGACCCGTACGGCCGCACGATCCACTTCGGCATCCGCGAGCACTCCATGGCCGCGGAGATGAACGGCATCGCGCTGCACGGCAACACCCGTATCTACGGGGGCACCTTCCTGGTGTTCTCCGACTACATGCGCAACGCGGTACGCCTCTCCGCGCTGATGCACCTGCCGGTGACGTACGTGTGGACGCACGACTCCATCGGTCTCGGCGAGGACGGCCCGACCCACCAGCCGGTCGAGCACCTGGCCTCGCTGCGCGCCATCCCGGGCCTGAACGTCGTGCGCCCGGCCGACGCCAACGAGACCGCGATCGCGTGGCGCGAGATCCTGCGCCGCTACACGAAGGTCTTCGGCAAGGGCGCACCGCACGGTCTGGCGCTGACCCGTCAGGGCGTACCGACGTACGACGCCAACGAGGACGCGACGAAGGGCGCCTACGTGCTCTTCGAGGCCGAGGGGTCCGACGGGCAGAGCGCCGAGCCCGAGGTCATCCTCATCGCCACCGGTTCCGAGGTCCACGTGGCCGTCGAGGCACGTGAGCAGCTGCAGGCGGCCGGCACCCCGACGCGGGTCGTGTCCGTGCCGTGCGTGGAGTGGTTCGACGAGCAGGACCAGGGGTACCGGGACTCGGTGCTTCCCCCGTCCGTGAAGGCGCGGGTCGCGGTCGAGGCCGGTATCGGTCTGACCTGGCACCGCTTCGTCGGGGACGCGGGCCGCATCGTTTCCCTGGAGCACTTCGGTGCTTCGGCCGACGGCAAGGTCCTCTTCCAGGAGTTCGGCTTCACTGCCGAGAACGTCGCGAACGTCGCCCGGGAATCGATCGCCGCAGCCCAGCGCTGACGCCGACGCCGACATACGACACGTAGGAGATGCATTTTCCATGACAGACGCACTCAAGCGCCTTTCCGAGGAAGGCGTCGCGATCTGGCTGGACGACCTGTCGCGCAAGCGGATCACGTCCGGCAATCTCGCCGAACTGATCGACCAGCAGCACGTCGTGGGCGTCACCACCAACCCGTCGATCTTCCAGAAGGCGATCTCGCAGGGCGACGGCTACGACCAGCAGCTGTCCGACCTCGCCGCCCGCAAGGTCACGGTCGAAGAGGCCATCCGCATGATCACGACGGCGGACGTCCGTGACGCCGCCGACATCCTGCGTCCTGTCTTCGACGCGACGCAGGGCCAGGACGGCCGGGTCTCGATCGAGGTCGACCCGCGTCTGGCGCACAACACCAAGTCGACCGTCGCCGAGGCCAAGCAGCTCGCCTGGCTCGTCGACCGGCCGAACACGCTCATCAAGATTCCGGCGACCATGGCGGGCCTGCCCGCGATCACCGAGACGATCGCGCGGGGCATCAGCGTCAACGTCACGCTGATCTTCTCGCTTGAGCGCTACCGCCTGGTCATGGACGCGTACGTCGCGGGCCTGGAGAAGGCCAAGGCCGCGGGCCTGGACCTCTCCAAGATTCACTCGGTGGCGTCCTTCTTCGTGTCCCGGGTGGACGCCGAGATCGACAAGCGGCTCGACGCGCTGGGCACCGACGAGGCCAAGGCCGCCCGCGGCAAGGCGGGCCTCGCCAACGCGCGGCTCGCGTACCAGGCGTACGAGGAGGTCTTCACCTCGGACCGCTGGAACGCCCTGGACAAGGCGCAGGCCAACAAGCAGCGTCCGCTGTGGGCCTCGACCGGCGTCAAGGACCCGGCCTACAAGGACACCCTGTACGTCGACGACCTGGTCGCGCCGAACACGGTGAACACCATGCCGGAGGCGACCCTGTTCGCCGCCGAGGACCACGGCAACATCACCGGCAACACCGTCGCCGGTACGTACGAGCAGTCCCGTGCCGAACTCGACGCGGTCGAGAAGCTCGGCATCTCGTACGACGAAGTGGTCCAGCTTCTGGAGGACGAGGGCGTCGAGAAGTTCGAGGGCGCCTGGAACGACCTGCTCAAGTCGACCGAGGCGGAACTCCAGCGCCTCGCCCCCTCGGAGGGCTGAAATCTTGTCAAGCAGCAATCCGCTGCGTGACCCGGCGGACCGACGGCTCCCGCGTATCGCGGGGCCGTCGGGCCTCGTCATCTTCGGGGTCACGGGCGATTTGTCCCGTAAAAAGCTCATGCCTGCTGTTTATGACCTTGCCAACCGCGGCCTGTTGCCGCCGGGCTTCTCCCTCGTCGGCTTCGCGCGCCGCGAGTGGGCGAACGAGGACTTCGCCCAGGAGGTCCACGACGCCGTCAAGGAACACGCCCGTACGCCGTTCCGTGAGGAGGTCTGGCAGCAGCTCATCCAGGGGATGCGCTTCGTCCAGGGCACCTTCGACGACGACGACGCGTTCGAGCGGCTGCGCGAGACGATCGGCGAACTGGACAAGGCACAGGGCACGGGCGGCAACTTCGCCTTCTACCTGTCCGTGCCGCCGGGCGCGTTCCCGGTGGTTATCCAGCAGCTGAAGAAGCACGGCCTCGCCGACCAGACGGGCGGCTCCTGGCGGCGCGCGGTCATCGAGAAGCCCTTCGGCCACGACCTCAGGTCGGCCGAGGACCTCAACACCACCGTCGAAGAGGTCTTCGCCCCGGACCAGGTCTTCCGCATCGACCACTACCTGGGCAAGGAGACGGTCCAGAACATCCTGGCGCTGCGCTTCGCCAACCAGATGTTCGAGCCGATCTGGAACCGGTCGTACGTCGACCACGTACAGATCACGATGGCCGAGGACATCGGCATCGGCGGCCGGGCCGGCTACTACGACGGCATCGGCGCCGCCCGTGACGTCATCCAGAACCACCTGCTCCAGCTGATGGCCCTCACGGCCATGGAGGAGCCCGCCTCCTTCGACGCGGACGCGCTCGCCGCCGAGAAGACCAAGGTGCTCGGCGCGGTGAAGCTGCCCGGCGACCTGGGTGCGAACACGGTCCGCGGTCAGTACGCCGAGGGCTGGCAGGGCGGCGAGAAGGCCGTCGGCTACCTCCAGGAAGACGGTATCGACCCCAAGTCGAAGACCGACACCTACGCGGCCATCAAGGTCGAGGTGGACAACCGCCGCTGGGCCGGCGTCCCCTTCTACCTGCGCACCGGCAAGCGCCTGGGCCGGCGGGTCACCGAGATCGCCGTCGTCTTCCAGCGCGCCCCGCACTCCCCCTTCGACCACACGGCGACGGAGGAGCTGGGCCAGAACGCGATCGTCATCCGCGTCCAGCCCGACGAGGGCATCACGGTCCGCTTCGGCTCCAAGGTGCCCGGCACCTCCATGGAGATCCGGGACGTGTCGATGGACTTCGCGTACGGCGAGTCGTTCACGGAGTCCAGCCCCGAGGCGTACGAGAGGCTGATCCTCGACGTCCTCCTCGGCGACTCGAACCTCTTCCCGCGTACCGAGGAGGTCGAGCTGTCCTGGAAGATCCTCGACCCGATCGAGGAGTACTGGGACAAGCACGGCAGGCCCGCGCAGTACCAGTCGGGCACGTGGGGGCCCGTCGAGGCCGACGAAATGCTCAAGCGAGACGGACGGAGCTGGCGTCGGCCATGAAGATAGATCTCACGGACACCACGGCCAGCAAGATCAACAAGGCGCTCGTGAAGGGCCGCCGGGCCATCGGCACACCGGCCGTCGGCATGGTGCTCACCCTCGTCATCGTCACCGACGAGGAGAACGCCTACGACGCGCTGAAGGCAGCCAACGACGCCTCGCTCGAACACCCCTCGCGCACCCTCGTCGTCATCAAGCGCGTCTCGCGCTCGCCCCGCGACCGCACGAAGTCGCGCCTGGACGCCGAGGTACGGGTCGGCGCGGACGCCGGCACCGGCGAAACGGTGATCCTGCGGCTGTACGGCGAGGTCTCGGACCACGCCCAGTCCGTCGTCCTGCCCCTGCTGCTCCCCGACGCGCCGGTCGTCGTCTGGTGGTCGGTCGACGCGCCCCGCGACCCGGCGGGCGACCCGCTGGGCGCCCTCGGCCAGCGCCGGGTCACCGACAGCTACGCGGCGGAGAAGCCCGTCGAGGAACTGAAGGCCCGCGCCGAGAGCTACGAGCCGGGTGACACCGACCTGGCATGGGCCCGCATCACCCCGTGGCGTTCCATGCTGGCCGCCGCCCTCGACCAGGTCGACTGCGAGGTCGTCTCCGTCGAGGTGGCGGGCGAGGAGGCCAACCCGAGCGTCGAACTGCTCGCCATGTGGCTCGCCGACCGCCTCCACGTGCACGTACGCCGTGCCGTGTCCGCCGGTCCCGGGCTGACCCAGGTCCGCCTGGAGACTACCGGCGGACCCATCACCCTGCACCGCTCGGACGGCGCGATGGCCACCCTGGCCCTGCCCGGCCAGCCGGACCGCGCGGTGGCCCTCAAGCGCCGCGAGACGTCCGAACTGCTCGCGGAGGAGCTGCGCCGGCTCGACCCGGACGACACGTACGCGTCCGCGCTGCGGTTCGGGGTGGACCGGCTGGGCGGCATCCAGTCGGCCTCACAGCGGCCCGAGGCCGCCACCTGGACGCCGGGGGAACTCCCGGTGCGCCCGGTGCACGACACCCCGGATCCGGCCGCGAAGCCGGCCGGAGCGTCGGCATCCGCTTCCGCGCCGGCATCGGCGTCAGCGGGTGAGGGAGATCCGGGGCGCCCCACCCCCGCCCAGATGCCCCCGGTCAAGAAGGCGGACCCGCAGTGAGCACTCCCCAGCTGGTCGTCCACCGCGACAAGGAACTGATGGCCCAGGCCGCCGCGGCCCGGCTCATCACGAAGGTCGTGGACGCGCAGGCCTCGCGCGGTCACGCCTCGGTCGTGCTGACCGGTGGCCGCAACGGCAACGGCCTGCTGGCCGCGCTCGCGGCGGCGCCCGCCCGGGACGCCGTCGACTGGAGCCGGCTCGACCTGTGGTGGGGCGACGAGCGGTTCCTGCCCGACGGCGACCCCGAGCGGAACGTCACCCAGGCCCGCGAGGCACTCCTCGACGCGGTACCGCTGGACCCGAAGCGCGTGCACGCCATGCCCGCGTCGGACGGCCAGTGGGGCGCGGACGTGGAGGCGGCGGCGGAGGCCTACGCGGCCGAACTCGCGTCGGCGGCCGGGCCCGAGAACCACGCTTCCGTCCCGTCCTTCGACGTGCTGATGCTGGGCGTCGGGCCGGACACGCATGTGGCGTCGCTGTTCCCGGAACTGCCCGCCGTCCGTGAGACCGAGCGGACGGTGGTGGGGGTGCGCGGCGCGCCGAAGCCGCCGCCTGTCCGCGTCACGCTCACGCTGCCCGCGATCCGGGCCGCGCGGGAGGTGTGGTTGCTCGCGGCGGGCGAGGACAAGGCGGAGGCCGCGGCGATCGCGCTGTCCGGCGCGGGTGAGATCCAGGCGCCGGCTGCGGGGGCGCAGGGCCGCGCCCGCACGCTGTGGCTGCTGGACGCGGCGGCGGCGTCGCAGCTGCCGCGCGCGCTGTATCCGCCGGCTTCACCCTGAGGGATGGGTAAGGGGGCGGCGGGGGCGTTTTCTCGCCCCCGCCGCCCCTTCCCGTTCCCGTCCACGCATGGGGGCTCCGCCCCCTCGCCCCCTTTTGCGCAGTTCCCCGCGCCCCCAGGGGGTTTTCAGGGGCGCGGGGAACTGCGCAACGGGGGTGCGGGGGCGGAGCCCCTGCGTCTGTGACGGGAACGGGTAGGGGCGGCGGGGGCGAAAAAAGACTACTTAACCGAGCCCGCCATAACCCCCTGCACGAAGTGTCGTTGGAATGCGAAGAAGACAATCACCGGCACCACCAGCGACAAGAACGCCCCCGGCGCGAGCACATCGATATTGCTCCCGAACTGCCGTATCTGCGACTGCAGTTCAACAGTCAAAGGCTGCGCGGAACTGTCCGCGAACAACAGCGCGACCAGCATGTCGTTCCAGACCCACAGGAACTGGAAAATGGCGAGACTGGCGAGCGCGGGCCGCCCCACCGGCAACACGAGCCGAGTGAAGATCCGCCACTCCGAACCGCCGTCCATCCGAGCGGCCTCCAGCATCTCCTTGGGCATCTCCGCGAAGTAGTTCCGCAGCAGGAAGATCGCGAACGGCAACCCGTAGGAGACGTGGAAAAGGATGACTCCGGGAATCGTGCCGAACAGCCCCAGTTCGCCGAAGAGTTTGGCGACCGGCAGCAGCCCGATCTGCACGGGCACCACCAGCAGCGCGACCACGACCAGGAAGACGGTGTCCCGCCCGGGGAAGTCCAGCCACGCGAACGCGTACCCGGCGAGCGCGGCGATGACGACGACGAGGAAAGTCGTCGGCACCGAGATCAGCACGGTGTTCCAGAACGCCCGCGTCATCCCGTCATTGCCCAGCAGCGCCGAGTAGTTGTCGAAGGACAGCTGCCGGGGGCTGGTGAGCACGGTCCACCAGCCGCCCGTCGCGGTGTCCTGCGCGGACCGCAGCGACGACAGGAAAAGGCCGGCGAGCGGGGTGAGCCAGACCAGGCCGATCACCACCAGGAACGCCTGGACCAGGCTGTTGCCGAGCCCCCGCCTGAGCGCGTTCATCGTTGACTCCCTCGGAAGCGGCGGACGTTGAAGACCATGGCGGGGATCACGAGGAGCAGGAGCAGTACGCCCAGCGCGCTGCCGAGGCCCTGGTTGTTGCCGCCGCCGAAGGACACCAGCCACATCTGGGTGGCGAGCACGGTGGCGTCCTCCTGCACGGGCCCCGGCGCGATGATGTAGACGAGGTCGAAGACCTTCATCACGTTGATCACCAGGGTCACGAAGACCACGGTGAGTACGGGCGCGAGCAGCGGCACGGTGATCCGCCGGAAGATCTGCCACTCGTTCGCGCCGTCCATGCGGGCCGCCTCCAGCGCGTCACGGGGCAGCGCGGCGAGCCCGGCGCCGATGAGCACCATGGCGAACCCGGTCCAGATCCACAGGTACGCGCCGATGATGGCGGGCGTGACGAGCGCGGGACCCAGCCAGGAGATTCCCTCGTACGGCGGGGCGAAGTTCGAGCCGGGCAGCCGCACGGTGTACGAGCCCGGTTCGAGGCTCTCGAAGCGGAAGGAGCCGTCGGCCGCGGTGGTGGCGCTCCCGACGGTCTTCCCGTCGCGCACCGCTTCGACGGCCATGCCCGGCAGTCCGCTCTCGGCCCTGTCGACCTCGCCCTGCTTCCCTCCTCCGCCGCGGGTGAAGTCCAGGTAGACGACACCGCGCAGCTCGTCGGCCGGCGCCTTCCGTGCCGCCGCCGGGTACGCGGGCCGCGCGTCGGCCGGAAGGTCCTCGGCGCGTACGCCGACCAGGCCGAGCCCGACCGTGTCGCCCGGGGAGACGCCGGCGCTCGTACCGTACGAGCCGTCGACGTCCTTCGTGAGGCCCTGGCCGTCGCGGGCGCGGGCGGTCGGGTAGGACGACTCGCCCTTGAAGACGTCGTGGACGGAGACGACGGCCGCGTTCAGGACGCCCTTGTCGGGGTCCTCGTCGTAGGCGAGCCGGAAGATGATGCCCGCGGCGAGGAAGGAGACGGCCATCGGCATGAACAGCAGGAGCTTGAACGCCGTCGCCCAGCGCACCTTCTCCACGAGGACGGCGAGGACGAGGCCGAGGCCGGTGAGCAGGGTGGGCGCGATGACGACCCAGATGGCGGTGTTCCGGACGGCCTTGATGGTGGCGGGGTCGTGGAACATCTCGGTGTAGTTGTCGCCGCCCACGAACCGGTCGCCGGAGGCGTCGAAGAAGCTGCGGCCCACGGAGAACAGCACGGGGTAGACGACGAGCGCGCCGAGCAGGAGCAGCGCGGGCAGGACGAAGACGAAGGCGACGACACGGGCCCGGCGGCGCGCACGCCGTCTGCGGTCGCGGTCGGCCTGCGAGGTGGACGGCTGACCCGCCTCTGCCGGGTCCGGGTCCGGGGCCTTCTGGTCTCTCAGGTCTGTGGCGGTCATGGCGATCAGTCCTGGTACGCCTTGGCGGCGGCCTTCTCCAGCGCCGCGGCGGTCGCCTTCGGGTCGGACGGGTCGCGCAGGAAGTCCTGGAGGAGCTTCCACTCGCCCGCGCCCTTGGTGCCGCCGAACGCTGCCGGGGCCTGGTCCGACATGTCGAAGCGGACCGAGTCACCGGCGTCCACCAGGGACTTGGCGGTCTCGCGGGTGATGTCGTCGCCGTAGGAGGCGAGGTCGAGCTCCTTGTTCGGGGAGAGGAAACCGCCGACCTCGGCCCAGACCGCGGATGCCTCGGGGGTCGCGAGGTACTCCAGGAACGCCATGGCGGCCTTCGGGCTCTTGCCGTCCTTCAGGACGACCGCCGCGTCTCCGCCGCTGACCACGGGTGCCTTGCCGTCGCCGACCGCGGGGAAGGGGAAGAAGTCCGCGTCCTCGCCGATCTTCTTGCCGAATTGGTCCTTGGCGACACCGGCCACGAAGTCGCCCTCGTAGACCATGCCCGCGGCGGGCTCGGGTCCGAAGACCTTCTCGACGGAGCCGGGGAAGTCGGTGTTCAGGGCGCCCTTCTGGCCGCCGGCTATCAGCTCCTTGTCCTTGAAGAGTTTGCCGAGGGTGGTGAGGGCGGCGACCACGCTCGGGTCGGTCCACTTGGTCTCGTGGGCGGCGAGGGCGTCGTACTTCTCGGGGCCCGCCTGCGAGAGGTAGACGTTCTCGAACCAGTCGGTGAGGGTCCAGCCGTCCTGGCCTGCGACGGAGAAGGCCGCGAGGCCCGACTCGGAGACGGTCCGGCCGGCCTCCAGCATCGCGTCGTAGCTCGCCGGCGCCTCGACACCCGCCTCGTCGAGGGCGTCGGGGCTGTACCAGACCGTCGACTTGTGGGCGGCCTTGAAGTACAGGCCGTACAGGCTGCCGTCGACGCTGCCGTAGTTCTTCCACACGTCCGCGTAGTTGGCGTCGACGGACTTCCGGGCGGTCTTGGACAGCGGCCTGAGCCAGCCCTCCTCGGCGAACTGCTGGAGGACGCCGACCTGCGGGACCATCACCACGTCGGGCGCGTTGCCGCCCTCGATCTTGCTGCCGACGACCGTGGAGACGTTGTCGCCGGTGGAGGTGAACTGCGTCTTGGCGCCGGTCTTCTCGGTGAACGCGTCCAGGACCTTCTGGAAGTTCTTCTGCTCGCTGCCGGACCAGACACCGGCCACGTTGATCGTCTGACCGCTGAGCGGCTTGTCGCCGCCGCCCGCGGAGACGGGACCGCCGCCTCCGCACGCGGTGGCACCGAGGGACAGGGCGAGGGCGGTGCAGCTCGCGAGCAGGGTCGTACGTCGTCGCATCATCGTTGATGTTCCTTCGTGAGAGCGGTATCTGACGGGCAATCAGCAGGCTTGGCGGTTCAGGGGTTGGTGCAGTCGCTGATCCACCAGGCGGCCGTCGAGCCGGGCAGGACGCCGGGCGCGCAGGGGCCGCTGGACAGCAGGGGGGTGCCGGCGACGGGCGCGGGCGTCGGTGACGTACCGAAGTTGACGGCGCAGATCAGGCCGTCGCCGCGGACGAAGCCGAGGACGCCGGGCGGGGTGTCCAGCCAGCGCAGCGGGCCTTCGCCCAACTGGGGCATGCCGGCGCGCAGTTGGAGTCCGTCGCGGTAGAGGTGCCAGAAGGAGCGGGTGTCGGCGAGGGCGCGGTCGGTGGCGTACTCCGCGAAGTAGTCGGGCTGCGGGAGCCATGGTTTGGCGCTCTCGGTACCGGTGGTGAAGCCGAACGGCGAGGCGTGCCCCGACCACGGCAGCGGCACCCGGCAGCCGTCGCGGACCCGGGCCCGGCTGCCGGTACGGCGGTAGATCGGGTCGGTGAGCACGTCGTCCGGCAGATCCACGACCTCGGGCAGCCCCAGCTCCTCCCCCTGGTAGATGTACGCGGCACCGGGCAGCGCCAGCATCAGCAGCGCGGCGGCGCGGGCGCGGGCGGCGCCCAGACCGCTGCCCTCGGCGCCCAGTTCGCCGTAGCGGGTGACGGTGCGGACCTGGTCGTGGTTGTTGAGGACCCAGGTGACCGTCGAGCCGGTGCCCGCGATGTCCTGCATGGCCTCCGAGATGACCTTGCGGAAGGCGTCGGCGTTCCAGGACGCGCTGAGCAGGTCGAAGAAGAAGGCCTGGTGCAGTTCGTCGTGGCGTACGTAGTGGGCGTGTTCGCGGGCGGAGGGCACGGAGACCTCGCCGACGAGCAGGCGCTCCCGGCCGTCGCGGACGGTGTACTCCTCGCACACCGACCGCCAGTGCCGCCAGACACCGTGCACCTCGGGCTGGTTCCAGGCGAGCGGGTTGACCGAGTCCCGGGTGCGGGCGTCGGCCATGGGGTCGGGCGAGTCGGGCAGGTCGGGGTGCTTGTAGAGGCCGGCGGCGACGTCGACGCGGAAGCCGTCCACGCCCCGGTCGAGCCAGAAGCGCAGTACGTGGTCGAAGTGGGCGCCGACCTCGGGGTTGCGCCAGTTCAGGTCGGGTTGCTCGGGCGTGAACATGTGCAGGTACCACTGGCCGGGCGTGCCGTCCCGCTCGGTGACCCGGCTCCAGGCGGGGCCGCCGAACATGGCGTGCCAGTTGTTGGGCGGCTCCGCCCCGCCGGGGCCGCGGCCGTCGGCGAAGTGGAAGCGGGCGCGGGCCTCGCCGCCCGGCGCCTCGGCGAGGGCCTGCCGGAACCAGGGGTGCTCGCTGGAGCAGTGGTTGGGGACTATGTCGAGGAGCACCTTGATGCCGAGCCGTCGGGCGTCCGTCATCAGCAGGTCGAACTCGCCGAGGTCGCCGAAGAGCGGGTCGACGTCGCAGTAGTCGGCCACGTCGTAGCCGTGGTCCTGCTGCGGCGAGGGATAGAAGGGGCTCAGCCAGATCCCGTCGACCCCGAGCTTCTTCAGATACGGCAGCCCGGCGCGTACCCCGGCGAGGTCGCCGATGCCGTCCCCGGTGCTGTCGAGGAAGCTGCGGACGTAGACCTGGTAGATCACTGCGTCGCGCCACCAGCGGTGCATGTCGATCGTCACCCGTTGACCCGTCTGTGCGTGCTGCGGTTATGCATGCATGTTAAGTAGGCATGTCGCGTGAGTGTCAACGAGCAGACAGGGCCGCATTGAAGATTGGGGACTTATGTCCACACATTTCTGCCCGCGAAACGGCAGATGAGACAGGCGCGTTACCTAACATGAAACTATGAACTGCCCGGAGCGAGTGTGAGGGGGCTCAGCCGCGGCGCGAGATGTCCGCCAGCTCGCGCGCCAGCCGCCGCACCGCGGCCTCGGGCGTCTGATGCCCGGTCATCGCGTCGTGCACCACGGCCTGTACGGCCAGGCTGACCTGGTCGTAGCGCGGACTCTTCGGGCGCGGCGCCGCGGCCAGGACGCTCGCGCGGAGTGTCGGCAGATAGGGGAACCGCCGGATCAGTACCGGATCCTCGTACAGCGCGGCCCGCACGGGCGGCAGCGCACCCTTGGTGAGCACCTGACGCTGGGTCGCCTCGCTCGTGAGGTAGGCGATGAGCCGGGCGGCGGAGTCGGGATGCCGGGCGTGGCTGCTGACCGCGAGGTTGGAGCCGCCGAGCACGCTCGCGCCCGGCCCGTCGGGTCCGGGCAGCGGCACCGCGCCGATCTTCCCGGCGACCGGCGAGCCCTTGGCGGAGGCGCCGACATAGGCGTACGGCCAGTTGCGCAGGAAGAGCAGACGGCCGTCCTGGAAGGCCTTCTTCGACTCCTCCTCCTTGTACGTCAGCGCCTTCTCCGGGATCCAGCCGTCGCGTACGCCACGGGCGAGGAAACCGATGCCCTCGCGCGCCGCCGCCGAGTTGACGGTGACGCGTTCGCCCTCGTCGCCGAGGATGGAGCCGCCCGCCGAGTAGACCGCCTCGGCCGCGTTCACGGTGAGGCCTTCATAGGGCAGGAACTGGCCGGCGTACCCGTCGAGTCCGTACTTCGGAGCGATGGATCTCGCCTGTTTCTCCAGCTCGGCCCAGGTGCGCGGCGGAGCGACGCCCTCCTTGTCGAGGAGGTCCTTGCGGTAGAGGAGCAGGCCCGCGTTGGTGACGTACGGGACCGCGTACAGCCGTCCGTCGTAGGTCGCGGTGTCCACGACCGGCGGCAGGAAGCCGTCGAGCGGGAAACGGCCCGCGGGCAGCGGGGAGATCCAGCCCGCGGCGGCGAACTCCGAGGTCCAGGCGACATCGATGTTCAGCACGTCGAAGCGGCTGCGGCCGTCGCCGCGCAGATCGGTGGCCATCTGCGCGTGGGTCTCGTCGGCGGAGTCCGGGAGCTCGACGAGGGTGACCCGCTCGCTGGGATGAGCACGGTTCCAGCCGTCCAGCAGCGGCCCCAGATAGCCGGTGAGATCTCCGGCCGTGGCCAGCGTGAGCGGGCCCCGGCCGCCGCCGCGCGCCCCGTCACCCTGGACGCCCGAGGCGACGTAACCGGTCAGAACCACCACCGCGACCAGGAGCCCCCTACCGGCGGCATGGATCCACCGCATAGGTTCCTCCCTGGTACACCCGGCTGCCGGGCACCTTCGCCCGGAGTCAGAGGCCATGTATACCCGTTAGGTATGGGCGATACTAGGGCCCGCGGCACATTGGCCCCGGACGCGCGGGCCTGCGGCACCACACACGGACCTACGGCGGAGGAAGGGGAGAGCACGAGTGCGGCTGCCCCTCCTGGCCCTGCTGGCGCGCGGTCCGGCCCACGGGTACGAGCTCAAACAGGACCTTGAGCAACTGCTGGGCGCCGCGTACCCTCAGCCGAACGTCGGCCAGATCTATGTGACCCTCGGCCGCCTTGAGAAGTCGGGACTGATCGAGGGCGAGGAAGTCGAGCAGTCGAGCCGGCCCAACAAGAAGATCTACCACCTCACCGACGCCGGACGTGAAGCACTGCACGCCTGGTACGAGGAGACGTCGGACGAGCCGCGCGTACGGGACGAGTTCTTCATGAAGCTCGCCCTGGCACCACGGACCGGACTGGCCGACCAGATCGCCCTGATCAACAAACAACGGCGCGAGTACCTGAACACCATGCGCAACCTGTCGAAGCTCGCCGCGGCCGAGAGCCGGGACAACCGCATCTCCCAGCTGCTCATCGAGGGCGCCATGCTGCATCTGCAGGCCGACCTCGACTGGCTGGAACGCTGCCAGGAGGAACTGGAGGAGCTGGAATGAACCGCGCCACTCCCCGCACCGCCGCATCCGGTACCGCCACACCCCGTACCGCCGCATCCGGTACCGCCGCTTCCCGTGCCGGCGCTCCCTCGCCGCGCCCCGAGGACTCCGACACCCCGCTCCTGCGGGCCGAGGGGCTGGTCAAGACCCACTACGGCGAGGGCGCCCCCGCGCACGCCGTACGGGGCGTGGACCTCTCCGTACGGCAGGGCGAGTTCGTGGCCGTCACAGGCCCCTCGGGCGCCGGGAAGTCGACGCTGCTGCATCTGCTCGGCGGGCTCCAGCGGCCGGGCTCCGGCAGCCTGTGGCTCGACGGCGAGTGCACCGACGCCTACAGCGAGGCGCGCTGGGCGGTCGAGCGCAGACGCCGGATCGGCATCGTCTTCCAGTTCTTCAACCTCGTCTCGAACCTGTCGGTCGCCGACAACGTCGAACTGCCCGCCCTGCTCGCCGGCCTCTCCCCCCGGCAGGCGCGCACCGAGCGCGAGCAGCTCCTCGACGAACTGGGCCTCGCGGGCAAGGAACGCAGCATGCCGGGCGAGCTGTCCGGCGGCGAGCAGCAGCGCGTCGCGCTGGCCCGCGCCCTGGTCAACCACCCCCGGCTGCTGCTGGCCGACGAGCCCGCGGGCAGCCTCGACAGCAAGGGCACCCGCGAGGTGACCCGGCTGCTGTCGCGGTTCCACCAGCGCGGCCAGACGATCGTGCTGGTCACGCACGACGCGCGGCTCGCGAGCGCCGCGGACCGGGTGATCAGCTTCTTCGACGGCCGGATCGCCGACGACGCGGTCCTCGACACCGCGCCCGCCCGCGGCACGGGGATATCCGGCGTGCTGGAACTGAGGGACTGAACGGCGTGCGGGCCACTCTGCGCTGGGCGCACGCCGATCTGCGCTCGCATCGCGGCGAGGCGCTGTTCATCGTGCTCGCCACCGCCGGGATCGTGGCCTCGCTGCTGCTGGCCACGGCGCTGTTCGGGTACGCGACCAACCCCTGGCAGCGGGTCTTCACCCAGTCGCAGGGCGCGCACGTCTGGATCCACACCGGCCCCTCCGCCGACGCGGCCGGGCTCGCCGAACTGGACGGGGTCGCGTCCGTCGCGGGCCCGTACCCCACCGCCGCCGCGACCCTCGCCTCGCGCGGCACCCGCGCCTCCGTCGAGCTGCGCGGCACCGTCGACCGGCCCGCGACCGGCCGCCCGCTGCTCACCTCCGGCCGCTGGCTCGACCCGGCCGTGCCCGACGGTGTGGTGCTGGAGAGCGGCCTCGCACGCGCGCTGTGGGCCGAGCCCGGGGACACGCTCACCGTGCCCGGCACGGACCGGACGCTGACCGTGGTGGGCATCGCGGACAGCGCCGAACCCCGCTACAGCCCCGGCGAACGGCCGGGCCTCGTCTGGGCGCCGCCCGCCGTCGTACGGGACACCGACGGGCGCGGCGGCCAGGTGACCGGGCTGCGGCTGACCGACCCCGACGACACGGACTACGCCGTCCAGCGGGCCGTCACCCTCCTCGGCGCCAAGGCCGTCACCGACGTCTCCCCCTGGCAGCAGGCGCGGGCCGAGGCGCAGGGCGGCAACCGGCTGCTCGGGCAGGTACTCGGCCTCTTCGGCCTGGCGGCCCTGCTGGCCGCCGCGCTGGCCGTGCACGGCGCGATCGGCACCCGGATCCGCGGCCATCTGCGGGACATCTCGGTCCTGAAGGCGATCGGTTTCACGCCGGGCCAGGTGGTACGGATCTTCCTGCTCCAGCATGTGGCGTTCGCGCTCCTCGGGGCCGTGCTCGCCGCGACCCTCATCCAGGCCCTCGGCAGCCGGACACCGGGGCGTCTCGGCGACGCGGTCGGGGTGTGGCAGGGCCTGCCGGGGCACACGGCCGCGCTCCTCGGCGTACCCCTGGCGGCGGTGCTGTTCATCGCCGCGACGACCGGGCTCGCGGCCTGGCGCGCCGGACAGGTGCCTCCGGTGCCGGGGCTGCGGGCCGCGGCGCCGCTCGGCGGCGGCCTTTCCGGTCTGTCCCGCCGGGCGCTCGGGCTGCGGCTGCCGTCGGCGCTGGTCCTGGGCTGGCACAAGGCGTTCACGCACCGGCCGCGGTCGCTGGCCGCGGTGGCCCGGCTGGCGCTGCCGCTGCTGCTGATCGTCGTGGCGATGAGCGCCTGGACCACCATCGACCGCTTCCAGCACAGCCCGGACCGGATCGGCCTCGCGGCGGCCCTCACCGTACGGGCCGACAGCTCCCTGACCGACCCGGACGTACGGGCCCTGCTGGCCCGCAATCCGCAGGTCGCCGCGGTCCATCCGGGCGTCGAGGTGGCCGCGCTGGTCCCCGGCCAGACCGGCACGATCGCGTTGCGCGGGCTCGGCACCCGCGCGGACCCCTATCCGTTCGCGCTCGCCGAGGGGCGTGCCGCGCGCGGTCCCGACGAGGCGGTGGCCGGTCAGGGGCTGCTCGACCTGCTGGACGTACGGGTCGGGGACTGGGTGCGGATGACGGTCGGCGCGCAGCCGCAGATCCTGCACATCGTGGGGCGCAGCATCGAGCCCGAGAACGGCGGCCGGGTCATCTCCACCTCCCTCGACACCCTCCGGGAGAACGACCCGGGGCTCGAAGCGGCGCTCTACCAGCTCCAGCTGCGTCCCGGCGCGGACCCGCAGCGGGTGGGTGCCGAGCTGACGGAGGCCGCGCACGGCGACCTCAGCGCGCACGCCGTGCCGAACCCGGCCGACGGGCTCTCGCCGCTGCGCGGGGTCGTCGTGGGGCTCATCGCCGTGCTGGCCCTCATCGGCCTCATCGAACTGCTCACGGCGATCGGCGGGACGGTCCGCGAGGGCGAACGGGATCTGCTGGCGCTGAAGGCGATCGGGCTGACCCCGCGGCAGATCACCGCGATCACGGTGACGGCCACGGGGTGCTACGCGCTGGCGGCGGTCGTCGTCGGTACGGCGCTGGGGGTACCGCTGGCGCGCTGGCTGATCGACGCGCAGGGGCGGTCGAGCGGGATCGGCGCGGGGATCGCGCAGGAGCCGTCGCCCGCGCTCCTGGCCCTCTTCGCGACGGCCGCGGTCCTGGGCGCCGCGGCCCTGGCCGCACTCCCGGCCTCCCGCGCCGCACACCACCGCCCTGCGGACACGCTGAGCGCGGCGGCCTGAACGCCCACCGGGGGCCGGCCCGTACGGTGCGGGTCCGGTGGGGGCCGTTCGCGCAGTTCCCCGCGCCCCCTGCGGGGCTTGGGGCGGTGTGGATTGTGCGGGTGGGTGGGGGTTGCCCGCGCAGTTCCCCGCGCCCCCAAAGGGGCAAAAGCAGGGGCGCAGCCCCGCTTTTGAGGGGCGCGGGGAACTGCGCGAACGACCCCCACCGGCCCGCAGCCGAAGGAACAGGCCGGGGCGCAGCCCCGCCTTTCAAGGGGCGCGGGGAACTGCGCGGCCAACCCCCACCGGCCCGCAGGTGAGGAATCGACCCCTAACGCCCGCGCAGCGACCGGTACAGGCCCACCAGCGCCGTCGTGGACCCGTCCAGACCAGCCACCTCAACCCCCTCCGTGAGCGCCGGCTCAACCCGCTTGGCGAGCACCTTCCCCAGCTCGACCCCCCACTGGTCGAAGGAGTCGATGTTCCACACAGCCCCCTGCACGAACACCTTGTGCTCGTACAGCGCGATCAGCTGACCGAGAACGGACGGCGTCAACGACCGCGCAAGGATCGTCGTCGTCGGGTGATTCCCCGCGAACGACTTGTGCGCCACCAGCTCCTCGGAGACCCCCTCCGCCCGCACCTCCTCCGGCGTCTTGCCGAAGGCGAGCGCCTGCGTCTGCGCGAAGAAGTTGGCCATCAGCAGATCGTGCTGCGCCTTGAGCCCGTCGCTCAGCTCGGCGACCGGCTCGGCGAAGCCGATGAAGTCCGCCGGGATGACCTTCGTACCCTGGTGGATGAGCTGGTAGTAGGCGTGCTGCCCGTTGGTGCCGGGGGTGCCCCAGACGACCGGGCCCGTCTGCCACTCCACCGGATTCCCGTCCCGGTCCACGGACTTGCCGTTGGACTCCATGTCCAGCTGCTGCAGGTACGCCGTGAACTTGGACAGGTAGTGCGAGTACGGCAGCACCGCGTGCGACTGGGCGTCGAAGAAGTTGCCGTACCAGACGCCCAACAGGCCGAGGAGCAACGGCACGTTGGACTCGGCGGGCGCGGTGCGGAAGTGCTCGTCGACGAGGTGGAAGCCGTCGAGCAGTTCCCGGAAGCGGTCCGGGCCGATCGCGATCATCAGCGAAAGACCGATCGCGGAGTCGAACGAGTAGCGTCCGCCGACCCAGTCCCAGAACTCGAACATGTTCGCGGTGTCGATGCCGAAGTCGGCGACCTTCTCCGCGTTCGTCGACAGCGCCACGAAGTGCTTGGCGACGGCTTCCTGACCGGCCTTCAGCTCGGTCAGCAGCCAGTCGCGCGCCGAGGTCGCGTTGGTGATCGTCTCGATGGTGGTGAAGGTCTTCGACGCGATGACGAACAGCGTCTCGGCCGGGTCGAGGTCCCGCACGGCCTCGTGCAGGTCGGCCCCGTCGACGTTCGACACGAACCTGACCGTCAGGTCGCGGTCGGTGAAGGACCGCAGCACCTCGTACGCCATCGCCGGGCCCAGGTCGGACCCGCCGATGCCGATGTTGACCACGTTCTTGATGCGGCGGCCGGTGTGCCCGGTCCACTCGCCCGAGCGGATGCGTTCGGCGAAGCCGGACATCTTGTCGAGGACCGTGTGCACGGCCGGTACGACGTTCTCGCCGTCGACCTCCACGACCGCGTCCCGCGGGGCGCGCAGCGCGGTGTGCAGGACCGCCCGGTCCTCGGTGACGTTGATCTTCTCGCCGGCGAACATGGCGTCGCGCAGGCCGAAGACGTCCGTCGCGGCGGCCAGCTCACGCAGCAGCCGCAGCGTGTCGTCGGTGATCAGGTGCTTGGAGTAGTCGACGTGCAGATCGCCCACCTGGAGCGTGTACGCGGCGCCGCGTCCCGGGTTCCGCTCGAACAGCTCGCGCAGATGCGCCTCGGCGAGCTCTTCCCGGTGCTCCGCCAGCGCGGTCCACTCGGGCGTCTCGTTGAGCCTGATACGGCTTTCTGCGTTCATCTCGGACTTCCGCCTCTTTCCTGCCTGTGCTGCGTACCTTGCCCCGCTACCGGTCCCAACCTAATGGAGCGGGGTGACGCGAGTTGTCGTCCCGCCGTCGTCCGGCTCAACAACAGATACGTGCAGTTCACCCGCAGGTGTCAGCACGGCGACGGAGAAGCCACGCGATGCCGGACGTACGAAAAATACGCCGTGAAAAAAGGGCGTCCGGCCCGAGACACGACCGGCCGGACACCTCTCGGTGTCCGGCCGGCTCGCAACTCCTGAATGTCGCGCCGCTCCTGGGGTGCCGCGCGTCGCCGCTAGATCTCGCCCCGCAGCTTGGCGAGCGCCTCGGCGAGGATCGCCTCGCCGTCCGCGTCGCTGCGCCGCTCCCGTACGTACGCGAGGTGCGTCTTGTACGGCTCGGTGCGCGGCGGGTCCGGCGGGTTGTCCCGGTCCTGTCCGGCGGGAAAGCCGCAGCGGGGGCAGTCCCAGGTGTCGGGGACCTGCGCGTCGCTGGCGAAGCTGGGCTGCGTCTCGTGCCCGTTGGAGCACCAGAAGGAGATGCGCAGCCGGGGCGCGGACTCGCCGCGCTCGGCCTCGCCCATCGGCCCCGCCCCGACCCGGCTTCCTCGGATCGCGTTGCCACTTGCCACGGTCGTAACTCCCTGCGTGATGGTGCCGCGAAGCGAGTCGGCGTGACGCTTCGCTGCGGGCGCCTCAGTCTACGTAAGGCCCAACGCGCGTCCAGTGATAGGAGTTACACCCCCGCGCACAGACGCAAGCCCCATGATAGGCCGCGCCTGCGGGCGCGTACCGGACATGGGGCCTTACGTGCGGAATGTGCTTGCGTAATGTGCGTTCGTGCTGCCGTGCGGGTGTCGGCCGACGGTCAGTTGTTGACCTTCATCATGATGCCCAGCACCACGATGCAGGCGAACCACAGCAGGCCGACGACCAGGGTGATGCGGTCGAGGTTGCGCTCGGCGACCGAGGAACCACCGACCGACGACTGCATGCCGCCGCCGAACATGTCGGACAGGCCGCCGCCCTTCCCCTTGTGCATCAGCACCAGCAGCATCAGCAACAGGCTGAAGACGATCAGGGCGATCGAGAACCCCATAACCACGGCTGGACCAACTTCCTCGGACTTGGACGGACGACTCTTGGACGGATGACTCTTGCGACGGACGACGGGGGCCGGTGCTTCGGGTACGAAGCCGTCCGGCCCCCGCAAGGGTACGACGTAACGCCGCTACCGCATACTCGCAGCTCGGCGCTTCACATCCGGAGCGCGGTCTACTGGTCGCGGAACCGGACGATCTTGACGAAGTCGTCGGCGTCCAGCGCCGCGCCACCGACCAGCGCGCCGTCGATGTCGGGCTTCGCCATGATCTCGGCGACGTTGCCGGACTTCACCGAGCCGCCGTACTGGATCCGGACGGCGTCAGCGACTTCCTGCGAGTACAGCTCGACGAGCTTGCCGCGGATCGCCGCGCAGACCTCCTGGGCGTCGTCGGCGCCGCAGACCTTGCCGGTGCCGATGGCCCAGACGGGCTCGTACGCGATGACGATCGACTCGGCCTGCTCGGCGGGGAGGTCCTTGAGACCGCCCTCGACCTGGCTGAGCGTGTGCGTGACGTGGTTGCCCGCCTCGCGGACGTCCAGTTCCTCGCCGACGCACAGGATCGGGGTGAGGCCGTGCTTGTACGCGGCCTTCACCTTGGCGTTGACGATCTCGTCGGTCTCGGCGTGGTACTGGCGGCGCTCGGAGTGGCCGATCGCCACGTACGTGCACTTGAGCTTGGCCAGCATCGCGCCGGAGATCTCGCCGGTGTAGGCGCCGGAGTCGTGCGCCGAGATGTCCTGGGCGCCGTACTTGATCTTGAGCTTGTCGCCGTCGACCAGGGTCTGTACCGAGCGCAGGTCCGTGAAGGGCGGCAGGACCGCGACCTCACAGGCGTCGTAGTCCTTGTCGGCCAGGGCGAAGGCGAGCTTCTGGACATGGGCGATGGCCTCAAGGTGGTTGAGGTTCATCTTCCAGTTGCCCGCCATCAGCGGCGTGCGAGTGGTCATACGGGGTCAGTCCTCCAGTGCGGCGAGACCGGGGAGCGTCTTGCCCTCAAGGTATTCGAGGGAGGCGCCGCCACCGGTGGAGATGTGGCCGAATGCGTTCTCGTCGAAGCCCAGGATGCGGACGGCCGCGGCGGAGTCGCCACCACCGACGACCGTGAAGGCCTGGGAGTCGAGCAGGGCCTGGGCGACCGCCTTGGTGCCCTCGGCGTAGTCGGGGTGCTCGAAGACGCCCATCGGACCGTTCCAGAACACGGTGGCCGCGTCGGCGAGCTTCGAGGCGTACAGGGCGCCGGTCTCGGGACCGATGTCCAGGCCCATCTGGTCGGCCGGGATGGCGTCCGCGGCGACGGTGCTGGGGTCGGACGGCGCCTTGGTCTTCAGGTCGGGGAAACCGGCCGCGGTCACGACGTCGACGGGGACGACCAGCTCGACGCCGTTCTTCTCGGCGCGCTCGACGTACTCCTTGACGGTGGCCAGCTGGTCGTCCTGGACCAGGGAGGCACCGATCTCGTACCCCTTGGCCTTCAGGAAGGTGAAGGCCATGCCGCCGCCGATGAGGAGCCGGTCGGCCTTGCCGAGCAGCTCGTCGATGACGGCGAGCTTGTCGGAGACCTTGGAGCCGCCGAGGGCGACCACGTAGGGGCGCTCGACGTCCTCGGTGAGCTTCTTCAGGACGCCGACCTCGGTGGCGATGAGGTAGCCGGCGTAGTGCGGCAGCCGCGCGGGGAGGTCGAAGACCGAGGCGTGCTTGCGGTGCACGGCACCGAAACCGTCGCCTACGTAGACATCGGCCAGGGCCGCCAGCCGGTCGGCGAACTCGCCGCGCTCGGTGTCGTCCTTGGACGTCTCACCGGCGTTGAAGCGCAGGTTCTCGACGACCGCCACCTGGCCGGGCTGCAGCCCGTTCACGGCGTCGTGGGCGGCCGGGCCGACGGTGTCCTGCGCGAACGCGACGGGCGCGCCGAGCAGCTCACCGAGCCGCTCGGCGGCGGGCAGCAGCGAGAAGGCGGGGTCAGTGGTGCCCTTGGGGCGGCCCAGGTGCGAGGCGACGATCACCTTGGCACCGGCCTCGGCGAGGGCCTTGACGGTCGGCAGGACGGCGCGGATGCGGCCGTCGTCGGTGATGAGACCGTCGGCCAGCGGCACGTTCAGGTCGGCGCGCACGAAGACCCGCTTGCCGTCGACCCCTTCGGAGAGAAGTTCGTCGATCGTCTTCATAAGTGGACTCCTAGGAAGGACTCTTTGGTCCGAGAGCTCTTGTGTCCGAGAGAGGGCTGATCGCTCAGCACGTGCCACAGGGCCCGGGGTGCGCGGCGGTGCGCTGCCCGGGCCCTGTGCTCACACGAGGTGCCTTGCTTCTTGGACCTAGAGCTGTTCGCCGACGAAGACCGTGAGGTCGACGAGGCGGTTGGAGTAGCCCCACTCGTTGTCGTACCAGCCGAGGATCTTCACCGTGCTGCCTTCCTGGACCATGGTCAGGGAGGAGTCGAAGGTGCAGGAGGCCGGGTCGCCGACGATGTCGGAGGAGACGATCGGGTCCTCGGTGTAGGTCAGGTAGCCCTTGAGGTCGCCGTCGTCGGAGGCCTTCTTGAACGCGGCGTTGACCTCGTCCTTGGTGACCTCGCGCTGCAGGGTGACGACCAGGTCGGTGGCGGAGCCGGTCGGGACCGGGACGCGCATCGCGATGCCGTCGAGCTTGCCCTTGAGCTGCGGGAGGACCAGCGCGGTGGCCTTGGCGGCACCCGTGGTGGTCGGGATGATGTTCTCGGCGGCGGCGCGGGCGCGGCGCAGGTCCGAGTGCGGGAAGTCCAGGATCCGCTGGTCGTTCGTGTACGCGTGGACCGTCGTCATCAGACCCTTGACGATGCCGAAGTTCTCGTCGAGGACCTTGGCCATCGGCGCCACACAGTTGGTGGTGCAGGAGGCGTTCGAGATGACGTGGTGGTTGGCCGCGTCGTACTTGTCCTGGTTGACGCCCATCACGATGGTGATGTCCTCGTCCTTGGCCGGAGCCGAGATGAGGACCTTCTTGGCGCCGCCCGCGATGTGCTTCTCGGCGTCGGCCTTCTTGGTGAAGATGCCGGTCGACTCGATGACGATGTCGACTCCGAGGTCGCCCCACGGGATGTCGGCGGGGTTGCGCTCCGAGAGCACCTTGATGGTGTGGCCGTCGACGGTGATCGTGTCGGCGGTGTGCGACACCTCGGCCTTGAGGCGGCCCAGAATGGTGTCGTACTTGAGCAGATGCGCGGTGGTCGCGGTGTCACCCAGGTCGTTGACAGCCACGATCTCGATGTCTGCACCCTGCTCCAGCAGCGCGCGGAAGTAGTTACGACCGATGCGGCCAAAGCCGTTGATGCCTACGCGGATCGTCACGAACCGATCTCCTCGTTAGGTACGCCGGTTGTTGACGCCGGCGAGTTGTATGGGATGTCCCCGACCGCCTACGACCCTACCTCCCTGAGGCTCCCGGGGTGACATCGAGATGCCCCATACACGGCAGGGCGGTCCGTACCCGCCAGTAGGGGTACGGACCGCCCTCGGGGTCAAGGCCCCGCGGGGCCGTGTCAGCCGCCGATCGCGGCCAGTGCCTTGCCCAGCAGGGCCGTGCGGTCGGCCGCCGCGGTGACGTGCTCCAGGCCGAATCCGAACAGCACGGTGTCACCCGTGGTGACCGCGCCGTACGTCTTGAACAGCTCGCCGGACAGGCCCCAGTCCCGGACGACTGCGGGGCTGCCCGCGGGCGGCCCGGGGACCTTCCAGTCACCGAGGGAGGTCTCGAAGCCCTCGGTCTCGCCCGCCGTGCCGCCGATCACGACGGAGGCGTTGTCGGCGAGGACCCCGTGCCCGCCGGAGCCCGGGTCGGTGATGTAGCTGATCGACACCTCCACGGTCTTGCCGGCGTACGCGGACAGGTCGAACTCGACCTGCTGCCAGCCCGCCGAGGCCCCGGTGAAGCTGTTCCAGGAGCCGCTCGTGCCGGTCGGGGTGCACGCGGTCGCGCCCCGGGTCAGATAGCGCGCGAGGGCGGGGTGCCCCTGCATGAAGAACCCGGCCTCGCACTCGGCGGGAACGGCGGTGCTGGTGGCGCCGCCCTTGTCGGGGAGCGTGGTCCAGTCGTCGGCCCCGGCCGTGTGCGCTTCGAGCACCGCGTGGTCGTAGCCCTCCTCGGTGTCCCACAGGAGCTGGGTGCGCAGGGCGGGTGCCTGGGCCGCGGTCACCCCGGTGAGGTCGATGGTGCGGGTGAGCCGGTTCCAGGCGTAGTCGGTGTGCGTGACGGCCGCCATGGACGCGCCCTCGTAGGGGCCGTACGGGTTGACGGTGCCCGGGTATCCGCCGCCGCCCTCGCTGGCGAACTGCGGGAACCGGTCGACCGGCAGGGTGTCCGAGGTGACGCTGTAGGCGCCCGCCGCGTCCAGCGGGTTGCCGGGCGTGTCGCCGAGCGGTCCCCCGGTGCCCGCGAGCTTCCCCGAGCCGGTGAAGGCGGTGGCGCCCGGAGTCGTCGTACGGGAGTAGGCGCCCAGGTAGTACTGGCTGAAGTCGTTCGTCAGGGCGCCCGGCAGCGCGACCTGGCCGCCCGCCTGTTCGCCCGCCTCGACGAGCTTGCCGCCCTCGTTGAGGTAGGCGCGCAGCTGCAGCTGGGTGGTGTATCCGGGCCGGTCGGCGCCGGTGTAGTGGACGACGGACCTGAAGTGGCTCAGGATCCCGAGCGCGTCGGGCGCGCCCTGGGTGGTGACGTCCCAGACGACGGCCTTGCGGCCGTTGGCCTTCAGGGCGTCGACGTAGGTCTGCGCCTTGGTCGCCGCCGCCCCCTCCTCGGCGATCACCAGCGTGTCGGCGCGGGGCCGTTCGGCGACGGTGTACGTGAAGTGCGTGCTGGAGGTGGGCTTTCCGCTCCGGGTCTCACCGGTGAACCAGACCTCGACCTTGTCGCCGGGCTCGCCGTCCCGGACCTTCGCGCGGTACTCGTCGAAGTAGAGGTTGTCCTCGCCGCCGTAGGTCTCGCCGCCCTTCCAGGCCCTGAGCGACTGCGCCTTCGTACGCCCGTTGTTGACGCGGTACTTCAGTTCCTTGTCGCGTACGGACTTGCGGGCGACCACGGAGACTTCCTGGTCGGCGCCGCGGGAGTACGACGTGGTGAAGGGGGCGGGGGTGAAGTCGGGGGCGTCGATGCCGACCGGGGACTTCGGCTGGTCGGGTTTGGCCGCCGCCTCGGCGACGGAGAGCGCGAACGGGATGTTCTTGACGAACTCCTCCTGGATCAGCTTCTCGTCGTCCGGGAAGGTGAAGACCGACGCGCAGTCCGCGGCGTTCCAGGGGTCGTCCGGGTAGAGGTTCGAGATGGTCTGGCAGGTCGACATCTCAGGGGTGAACATCGCCGTGCCGTTGACGTTGGACGCGTGTCCGTCGGCCTCGCCGTTGGTCGTGTAGAGCTCGGAGGACACCTGCGGGCGGTAGCCGGGGATCGCCGAGTTCTCGGGGGTTCCGGCGAGGGACTTGTAGAGCACGTCGTCGGGGCTCGGGGTCGCCACCTGCCAGCCGACTCCGTAGAGGATCAGTTCGGCGGCGGAGTGGTAGTTGATGCCGTACTCGAAGCCGATGCGCTTCTCGAAGGCGTCGATCGCCTTCGTCTCGGGCTCGGAGCCGGGACTCGCGCCGCGGTAGGTCTGACTGGTCGGATACGGCGAGGACCCCTCGTCGTCGTAACCCCACTTGTAGGCGAAGTTGCGGTTGAGGTCGACGCCGTCGCCGACGGTCAGGGCGCCGTCGCCGTTGACGTCCCGCAGGTTCTTACGCCACTGACGGTCACCCTCGGCCTTGAAGGTCCAGTCGTACCCGTCCGGGTTGGCGGACAGCACGAACCACAGCTCGGTGGAGTCCACGAGCTTGGTGATGCGCTGGTCCTTGCCGTAGTTGTCCAGGTAGTGGTGCAGCAGGCGCCTGGTCATCTCGGGAGTGATCCACTCACGGGCGTGCTGGTTGGACATGTACAGCGTGGACGGCTTGGCGCCGTCCTTGGTCTTCTTGGCGCCCTTGGTGAGCTTGAGGGCCAGGATGTCCTGGCCCTGGAGGGTCTTGCCGATGGAGACGACCTTCGTCAGGTTCGGGTTCTGCTGACCCGTCCTGACAATCTCCTCCTTGAGGTTGCCGGCGCCGCTGTACGGCCGGAACACGCCGTCCCCCGCGGCGGCCACGCGCGCGCGTGCCTTGTCCGAGAGCTTGTGCTCGGCAAGGTCGACGCCCTTGTCCTGCAACCCCTCAGCCTGCTTGTCGGTGAGGTAGACCTCGACGTTGGCCGTGCCCTTCCGCGGTACGCGTTCGCTCAGCTCGTGGCCGTCCTGGCCGGCCGCGAGGAGCAGGGGTACCTGCTCCTTCGTGACGTCGGCGCGGAACACCTTGACCTCGTCGGCGCCCGGGTCGGCCGCGGCGCCGGGTTCCGCCTGCGCCATGGGTGCGACGGCCACTCCGCCGAGCAGGAGTGCGCCGGCAGCGAGGATCGATCTCGCTCTTCGTCTCATGAGCCCCCCTTGCGGTAGTCCGCCACTGCGGCGAACAGATGCCAGGCTTATGACAGTTCATGGTCAAGTCAAGAGCACAACACACCCGCCAACACGCACAGCGAGCCACGAACCCGACTGGCCCAAATGGGGCGGTCGGGGGGCAGGGGGTGGCGGGGGCGGGCTGTCGGGTGCGGGCCGCGGGGGGTGCGCAGTTCCCCGCGCCCCTGAGGGGGTGAGGGCTCGGGTGGAACGCCGGGTGCAGGCGGCACTCGGTTGCCCGCGCCGTTCCCCGCGCCCCTGAGGGGGTGGGGGCTCGGGTCGAGTATCGGGTGCGGGCCACACTCGGTTGCCCGCGCCGTTCCCCGCGCCCCTGAGGGGGTGGCGGTTGCGGTTGTTGGCCGGGGGCGGGCCACATTGCTGACCGACTCGGCCCCCGACCGACTCACCCAGGGGCGCGGGGAACGGCGCGCTCAGCCCTGGACAGCCGACACCTGACAACAAACCCGAACCCCCACCCACCCCAGGGGCGCGAGGAACGGCGCGAGCAACCCAGGACAGCCGGCACCCGACCACAAACCCGAGCAACCGCTCACCTCAGGGGCGCGGGGAACTGCGCGCTCAGCCCAGAACGACCCAAGCCCGACGACACATGCGAGCCCCCACCCCCCAGGGGCGCGGGGAACTGCGCAACAGTCCCGGCGGCCGAGCCGATCCGAGTCGACCCGAGCCAACCAGCCCCCGTCACCCCACCAAGTTGTCGGCCATCTCCTCGCTGAGCGTGGACTCCGTCCCCGGAATCCCGAGGTCCTGCGCCCGCTTGTCGGCCATGGCGAGAAGCCGCCGAATACGCCCCGCCACGGCGTCCTTCGTGAGCGGCGGCTCAGCAAGCGCCCCCAACTCCTCCAGCGACGCCTGCTTGTGCTCCATCCGCAACCGCCCAGCAGCCGCGAGATGCTCGGGAACCTCGTCCGCGAGGATCTCCAGAGCCCGCTGCACCCGAGCCCCCGCGGCGACAGCCGCACGGGCCGACCGCCGAAGGTTCGCGTCGTCGAAGTTGGCGAGACGATTCGCCGTGGCGCGAACCTCACGCCGCATCCGCCGCTCCTCCCACGCCAGCACCGACTCGTGCGCCCCGAGCCGCGTCAGCAGCGCCCCGATGGCGTCCCCGTCCCGCACGACGACCCGGTCCACGCCCCGCACCTCACGCGCCTTCGCCGCGATCGAGAGCCGACGCGCAGCCCCCACCAGCGCGAGCGCCGCCTCAGGCCCCGGGCAGGTCACTTCGAGCGAGGACGAACGCCCGGGCTCGGTGAGCGAGCCGTGTGCCAGGAAGGCCCCGCGCCAGGCCGCCTCCGCGTCGCAGGTGGCCCCCGAGACCACCTGCGGCGGCAGACCCCGGATGGGGCGCCCACGGCCGTCCACGAGCCCGGTCTGGCGGGCCAGCTGGTCACCGCCCGCGACCACCCGGACGACGTAACGCGAACCGCGGCGCAGGCCACCCGGTGCCATCACGATCAGCTCGGAACTGTGGCCGAAAATCTCAAGAATGTCCCGCTTCAGCCGTCGCGCCGCCATCGCGGTGTCCAGCTCCGCCTCGATCACGATCCGGCCGCTCACCAGGTGAAGGCCGCCCGCGAACCGCAGGATGGCGGAGACCTCCGCCTTTCTGCAGCAGGTCCGGGTGACGGGAAGCCGGGAGATCTCATCCTTCACCGCTGCCGTCATCGCCATGGGCCGATCCTTCCATGCATCCGAAAAATACGGTCGTACGCGGCGGCCAACAGCTCCGGATCGTGCCTCGGAGTCCCGTCGGTCCTGGCCAACGGCGCCAGCTCGACCGCCGCGCCGAACCGCTTGGCGGCATCGGCGAGTATCTCGCGGTCGGGCACGGCGGCCTCGTCGGCCAACACCACGTCCAGGGCGAGTTTAGGGGCGTGTCGTCCCAAAACCTCCAAATGACGCTGCGGGGAGAAGCCTTCTGTTTCTCCGGGTTGCGGAGCGAGGTTCAGCGGGAGGATCCGGCGTGCCTTCGTCTCGGTGAGGGCGTCGAGCAGCTCGGGCACGAGCAGATGCGGGATCACGGAGGAGAACCAGGAGCCGGGACCGAGGACCACCCAGTCGGCGTCCAGGACCGCGGCGACGGCTTCGGGGACCGCCGGCGGGTCGTGCGGCACGAGGTGCACGGACTGCACCTCCCCGGGGGTGAGCGCCACGGTCGCCTGGCCCCGTACGGTGTCGACGTCCTCGGGCCGGTCCGGGTCGTGCCCCTTGACCAGCGCCTGGAGCTCCAGGGGTACGGCCGACATGGGCAGGACCCGCCCGTGCGCGCCCAGTAGCCTGCCGACCAGGTCGAGCGCCTGGACGTGGTCGCCGAGCTGTTCCCACAGGGCGACGATCAGCAGATTGCCGACCGCGTGTTCGTGCAGTTCGCCCTGGGACTGGAAGCGGTGCTGGATGACCCGGGCCCAGGTCTGCCCCCATTCGTCGTCGCCGCACAGCGCGGCCAGCGCCTTGCGCAGGTCACCGGGCGGCAGCACGCCCAGTTCGTCACGGAGCCGGCCACTGGAGCCGCCGTCGTCAGCGACCGTGACGACGGCGGTGAGGTCGCCGGTGATGCGTCGCAGGGCGGCGAGCGAGGCGGACAGGCCCATGCCCCCGCCCAGCGCGACGACCTTGGGCTGGGCGCCGCGGCGCCGCGGCTTCGCGCCGCGGGCCTCGGCGGGTCTGGCGGGCTTGGCGCCGCGGGCGTCGACGGGCCTGCCGCCGGGCCCGTCGATTCCGCGCCCGTCGATACCGCCCCGCCGCAGCCGGTCCAGCCGCAGAGAACGTCGTGTCATTCGCGGCCCATGTCCCGGTGGACGACGACCGTCTCCACTCCCTCGGACACCAGGCGGGCCGCGAGCTTCTCCGACATGGCGACGGAGCGGTGCTTGCCGCCGGTGCAGCCGACCGCGATGGTCACGTAACGCTTGCCCTCACGGCGGTAGCCCGTCCGGATGAGCTGCAGCAGCTCGGCGTACCGGTCGAGGAACTCCTTGGCGCCGGGCTGGTTGAAGACGTACCCGGCCACCTCCTCGTTGAGGCCGGTGTACTGGCGCAGCTCCGGGACCCAGTGCGGATTGGGCAGGAACCGCATGTCCACGACCAGGTCGGCGTCGACCGGCAGGCCGTACTTGAAGCCGAAGGACATGACGGTGGCCCGCAGCTCGGGCTCCTCCTCCCCGGCGAACTGGGCGTCCATCTTGGCGCGCAGCTCGTGCACGTTCAGGCTGGAGGTGTCGATCACCAGGTCGGCGTCGCCACGCAGCTCGCGCAGTAGTTCGCGCTCGGCGGCGATGCCGTCGACGATGCGGCCGTCGCCCTGGAGCGGGTGCGGCCGGCGCACTCCCTCGAAGCGGCGCACCAGGGCGTCGTCCGAGGACTCCAGGAAGACGATCCGCCGGGTGACGTGCTTGGTCTCCAGGTCGGCGAGGGACTCGCGCAGGTTGTCGAAGAAGCGGCGGCCGCGGACGTCGACGACGACCGCGATGCGTGCCACGTTCCCCTGCGAGCGCGCGCCGAGCTCCACCATGGTGGGGATCAGCGCGGGCGGCAGGTTGTCGACGACGAACCAGCCCAGGTCTTCCAGACACTTGGCGGCGGTGGACCGGCCCGCGCCCGACATCCCGGAGATGATCACCAGCTCCGGGATGGCCGCCTCGGCGACGCCTGCCTTGTCGATGGTCGTGCCCGTGTTCACTTCCGCTCCGTCTTCGTGTTCCGCCGCGTCCGTCCGTTCCGGCGCGTCGGCTCCGCCGACCATGTCGGGCGCCGCCGTCCGCCGCGGTTCTTCCTGCTCGTTCTCGGTCATCTTTCCTGCCCCCGTCGCTCGTCCGAGGCGCCCGCGGACACGGGCTCCTCTGCGACACCCGCCGTCGTTTCGGGTGCCGCGTCCTCCACGTGATCCTCGTCTTCCATGATCTCTCCAGTCGCGGTGTTCACGGCGGGAGCCACCGGGGCCGCCTGAGCGAAGGCCACGGCGATCGACTCGGCCGTCTTGCGGCCTATGCCGGGAACCTCGCAGATCTGGTCGATTGTCGCGGATCGCAGCTTTTTCACCGAACCGAAATGCTTGATCAATGCCTGCTTGCGCGTCTCACCGAGCCCCGTCACGTCGTCGAGCGGGCTCGCCCTGAAGCGCCGTGCCCGCTTGGTGCGCTGGTAGGTGATCGCGAAGCGGTGCGCCTCGTCGCGCACACGCTGAAGAAGATAGAGCCCTTCACTGGTACGTGGCAGTACCACCGGGTCGTCGTCGCCGGGCAGCCAGACCTCTTCGAGGCGCTTGGCCAGGCCGCATACGGCGATGTCGTCGATGCCCAGCTCGTCCAGGGCCCGCTGGGCCGCCGCGACCTGCGGCTTGCCGCCGTCGACGACGACCAGCTGCGGCGGGTACGCGAAACGCTTGGGCCGCCCGTCCTCCTCGGTGAGACTCGCTTCGCCGTCGGCCCACTCGCCGGTCTTCTCCTTCTCGCCGAGGTACCGCCTGAAGCGGCGGGTGATCACCTCGTGCATGGAGCGGACGTCGTCCTGGCCCTCGAAGCTCTTGATCTGGAAGCGGCGGTACTCGCTCTTGCGCGCCAGTCCGTCCTCGAAGACGACCATCGACGCCACGACGTCGTCGCCCTGGAGGTGCGAGATGTCGTAGCACTCGACGCGCAGAGGCGCGCTGTCCAGGCCGAGGGCCTCGGCGATCTCCTCCAGCGCGCGGGAGCGGGTCGTCAGGTCGGAGGCGCGCTTGGTCTTGTGGAGGGCGAGCGAGTGCAGGGCGTTGCGCTCGACCGTCTCCATGAGGGCCTTCTTGTCGCCGCGCTGCGGGATCCGCAGCGACACGTTCGACCCGCGCCGCTCGGTGAGCCACTCCTGGACGGGCTCCACGGGGTCGGGCAGCGCCGGCACGAGTACCTCCTTCGGTACGGAGTCGCCGGTCTCCTCCCCGTACAGCTGCTGGAGCGCGTGCTCGACCAGGTCGCCCGTGGTGACCGCCTCGACCTTGTCGGTGACCCAGCCGCGCTGGCCGCGCACCCGGCCGCCGCGTACGTGGAAGATCTGCACGGCTGCTTCCAGCTCGTCCTCGGCCAGCGCGATCAGGTCGGCGTCCGTCGCGTCGGCGAGCACGACGGCACTCTTCTCCATGGCCTTCTTCAGGGCCCCGATGTCGTCGCGCAGCCGGCCGGCCCGCTCGTACTCCATGTCCTCGGCGGCGTCCGTCATCTGCCGCTCCAGGCGGCGGATGTACGTGCCCGTGCGGCCGGTCATGAAGTCGCTGAACTCCTCGGCGAGTTCACGGTGCTCCTCGGGCGAGACCCGTCCGACGCAGGGGGCGGAGCACTTGCCGATGTAGCCGAGCAGACAGGGGCGGCCCGTCCGCTCGGCGTTCTTGAACACGCCCGCGGAGCACGTCCGGACGGGGAAGACGCGCAGCAGCAGGTCCACGGTGTCACGGATCGCCCACGCGTGCCCGTAGGGACCGAAGTAGCGCACGCCCTTCTTCTTCTGGCCGCGCATCACCTGCACGCGCGGAAACCGCTCGTTCATGGTGACCGCGAGATAGGGGTAGCTCTTGTCGTCGCGGTACTTGACGTTGAACCGGGGGTCGTACTCCTTGATCCAGGAGTACTCCAGCTGGAGCGCCTCGACCTCCGTGGACACCACGGTCCACTCCACCGACGCGGCCGTGGTGACCATCGTGCGCGTACGCGGGTGGAGGTTGGAGAGGTCCTGGAAGTAGCTGGCCAGGCGCTGGCGCAGGCTCTTCGCCTTCCCGACGTAGATCACCCGGCGGTGCTCGTCGCGGAATCTGTAGACCCCTGGCGAGTCGGGGATCTGTCCCGGCTTGGGGCGGTAGCTGGAGGGGTCGGCCATGTCTCACACCCTACTGGCGGGGTATGACAGCGCGACGGCCCGCCGCCCCCGGCCCGGCCCGATCCCGACCGCTCCGGGCTTCGCTCCGGCCAGGTCCGGCCCCGGCGGTCGCCTGGCATGCCCCGATCAGCCCGTCGCCGTGGGCCTGCCTGCACCCGTTCCCACCTCTCGACCGGCCGATGCCGCACCCGTCCGAGGGCACACCCTCGCGGCCCGCACCCAACACCCCGTCGGACGTGGACGGTTACGGCTGGCCGGAGGTGGGCAATTGAGGTGGACCGGAACCTGTTTCGGGGGCTGGCCGTGACGACACGAAGACAATTCGGGGCAATGCTCTTAGCAATGCAGATGCAGGTGGATCCACCGCCCCGGACAAGGGCGTCGGGTCGATGACCGAAGGGCTGCGGAAGATGCGACAGACACGGATCGAGAAATCACGGCGGTCGGTCCGGGTCCGCCCGTACCAGGACGAGGAGCAGTTCGGCGACAGCCTGCTGTCCGGCCTCGACCCCCGCGACCCCGACATCGTGCGCGCCAAGCGCCTGCGGTCGGCGCAGCCCGACACCGACCCCCGCCCCTGAACCGGACGGCCACCACGCCGTCCCGAAGCACGAAGGCAGCCCGGAGCGCCCGCGCGTCACCGGGTCCTGGACGCGACCGCGTCGGACCCCACCGCCCGCGCTCCGGGCCGCCGCATGTTCCGGGCAAGCAAGGACTCGCGGTCCGCCTCCTGAGGGCGCCTCGCCGTAGCCGCCCGTGATCCCCGCCGGCCTTGAGCCATCGCTCGGCCCGACGCCCGCCCGGCCTCCGCACAGCGAAGTTGCGCATCAGGTGTTGTCCGGGCCTGGTCAACAGGCTTCAATGCGGGATTACTTGGGCCGGGAACCACGGCGTACGCATGTGACCATCCCCCGTACGCCGACCGGGGCGGCCCCTTTGCGCAGTGCGAACGGCCCGACCAGCCGTTGTGAGCTTCAGAAGAAGGGCCCCTGCATGCGGCACGGCACACAGCACGCGGACGTGGACGTCGTCGCGGCGGAACTGGACACGGCTCTGCGGACCGGCCCCTTCCATGTCGCGCTGCGCGCCGCGATCACCGCCCGCGGACTGCCGCTGCAGCGCGTACAGCACCATCTGACGCGGTACGGGGTCAAGGTCGGCGTGACGAGCCTGAGCTACTGGCAGCAGGGCGCCCGGCGTCCGCAGCGGGCCGAGTCCCTCCGGGCCGTGCGCGCTCTGGAGGAGATACTCCAGCTGCCGGACGAGTCGCTCATCCGCCTCCTTACGACGGCCGACGAGCACACCACCGCGGAACGACCCTCGGCCCGCTCGTACCGCTCACTGGTCGAGGCCTCCGGAGCCCTGGAGAAGCTGCTGGCCGAGCTCGACTCCCCGCTCGACGGCGGGCTGCTCGCCATCGGCCAGCACGAACGGGTACGGATCGGCGCCCGCCGCGAGCTGGTGGGACGCGACTCCCAGCACATCGTGCGCGCCCACAAGGACGGCGTCGACCGCTATGTGGCCGTCCACCACGGTGATCCCGGCTGCGCCCCGGAGCACATGACCGTGCACGCCCTGGAGAACTGCCGCACGGGACGCGTGCTCTGGCACCACGAGACCGGCGTACTCGTGGCGGAGCTCCTCTTCGACACGCTCCTGCGGGCGGGCGACACCTTCCTGTTCCGCTACGGCGTCGAGGACGGCACGGCCGGCGCGTCCGGCGAGTACGTCCGCGGGTTCGGCTTCTCCGGCGGGCAGTACGCCCTTCAGGTGCGGTTCTCCGAGGGGACGCTGCCCGTGCGCTGCCACCGGTTCGCCCAGCACTCGGCGGCGGCGCCCCGCAGCGGCCGCCAGGAACTGCCCCTGAGCGGCCACCACCGGTCGGTCCACATGGTGGAGCAGCGCGTGCGGTCGGGGATCGTGGGGATCGGCTGGGACTGGGAGTGAGCGACCTCCTCCCCTCGGCACGTAAACGCTTGCGTAAGCGTTTACGTGCACTGCCGGATGAGGTACTTTCGCGAGCGGGCCGCCAGTTCCGGGGCCTCCGGAGAAGGCATCGAGGAGACGGCATGGCGACGATGGCCGACGTGGCCCGGCACGCGGGCGTGTCCGTCGCGACGGTCTCGCACGTACTCAACGACACGCGCCCGGTGCTGCCGCACACGCGCCAAGCCGTCCTCGACGCCATCGAGACACTCGGCTACACCCCGAACGGCCTGGCCAGATCCCTGGTCACCGCGCGTACCCGGTCCATCGGGCTCGCGGTGTCGGCGATCAGCAACCCCTATTTCACGGAGATCCTCCAGGGTGTGGAGGCGAGCGCACTGGAGCACGGCTACAGCCTGCTGATCGCGGATCCGCACGACGACCCGGTGCACGAGCGCAAGGTGGTCCAGCTGCTGCACGAGCGGCGCGTGGACGGCATGATCGTCGCGCCCTCCGCGGATCCTCGGGATCTGATCGGCTACCTCGGGCGGCACGGCGTACCGACGGTGTTCCTCGACCGGCTGGTCGACGACGTCCCGGCGCCCGGTTTCACGTTCGACCAGGTGTCCGCGGAGAACACCGAGCCGGTCACGCACCTGGTCACCCACCTCGCCGAACTGGGCCACCGGAGGATCGGCCTGGTCGCGGGCCTCGCGGGTCTCAGCACGACGAGCGAGCGGATCACCGGCTACCGGCTCGGCCTGGCCTGCGCGGGACTCGCCTACGAGGAGCGGCTCGTGATCCCCGGCAACTCGGAGGCGGAGGGCGCCGAGCGGGCGACCGAGTCCCTGCTGTCCCTCCCGGCGCCGCCGACCGCTCTGATCACCGCCAACAACGCGATGACCATCGGCGCGCTACGGGCCGTTCGCGCGCGGGGTGTGTCCGTGCCCGGCGATCTGGCCCTGTGCTGCTTCGACGACTTCTCCTGGGCGGACCTCTTCTCGCCCCGGCTCACCGCGATCTCCCAGCCCAGCAAGGAGATCGGAGCCCAGGCCGTACGGCTGCTGCTGGAACGGCTGGACTCCCCCGGCCGGCCCACCCGTACGGTCCGGCTGCCCTCCGCCTTCGTGCACCGCACCTCGTGCGGGTGCCCCGAGAGCCACCCCGAGAAAGGAAGCGTCTCGTGATCGTCGTCGCCGGTGAGGCCCTGATCGATCTGGTGCCCGGTGAGTCGGGCGCGCTCGCCGCGCTCGCCCCGCGCCGCGGCGGCGGCCCGTACAACACGGCGGTGGCCCTGGGCCGCCTCGGTTCGCCCACGGCCTTCTGCTCCCGGATCTCGACCGACGCCTTCGGTGAGGCCCTGGCCGAGGGGCTGCGCGAGGCGGACGTGGACGTGTCGTCCGTGCAGCGGGGCGCCGAGCCCACGACTCTCGCCGTCGCGTCCATCGCCGCCGACGGCTCGGCCGGGTACTCCTTCTATGTCGAGGGCACCGCCGACCGGTTGTTCTCGGCACCCGACCGACTCCCCGACGGGACGCGAGCGGTGTCCTTCGGTACCTGTTCGCTCGTCCTGGAACCGGGTGCGAGCGCGTACGAGGAACTGATGCGGAGCGCGTCCGCGCGGGGCGTGTTCACCACACTCGATCCGAACATCCGCGCGGGGCTCATCCCGGACCCGGACGCCTATCGGGCCCGGTTCAAGAGCTGGCTTCCCTCGGTCACGCTGCTCAAGCTGTCGGAGGAGGACGCCCGCTGGCTGGGCGGCACACCGCGCGAGTGGCTGGCCTCCGGCCCCTCGGCCGTCGTGATCACCCGGGGCGGCGACGGGCTGACCGCGTTCACGCGCGACGGCGGCGAGTACTCCGTGCCGGGCGAACCGGTCGACGTGGTGGACACGATCGGCGCGGGCGACACGGTGAACGCGGCGCTGCTGCACGGCCTCGCCGCCCGCGACGCGCTGTCCGCCGCGGGCCCGGCGGACCTGGGGGCCGCCGGCTGGGCCGAACTGCTGCGGTTCGCAGCCCGAGCCGCGGCAATCACCTGCTCCCGCCCAGGGGCGGACCCGCCGTACGCACACGAACTGGCCGCTTCCTGAGCTCCCTAAAGGGGCACAGGGACACGCGCAAGCGCCCCAAAGGGGCGCGGGGAACTGCGCGACCAGCCACGACGTGCCCACGGGTACAAGACGGCCTAACCCGGCACCCCCTTGGCCCTGGGGCCTGGGTCCTGGGGCCGAACACCCGCCGCGGTCCCGCAACGCGCCGCGCCCCACGGGGTTTCCCATGGGGCGCGGCGCGTGACGCTGACGCTGACGACGTACAGGACCACACGGCCCTGAAGCCGGGCCGGCTACCCGGTTCAGGCCTTGCGGGCCCGGGCGGTCTTATTCGCCGGGGTCGCCTTCTTGACAGCAGCCGTCTTCTTGGCGGCCGTGCCGTCGGCCCCCTTGGCCGCGGTGGCTCGGCCCGCCGGGGCCTTCGCCGTCGTGGTCCTGGCCGTCGCCGTCTTCCTCGTCGTGGCCGTCGCCGCCACAGCCTTCTTGGCGGCGGCCTTCTTCGCGGCGGCCTTGCGCACGGGCTTCGCCTGCGAGGCGTCGCTGACACGCTCGGCGCCCAGGACCTCCCGAAGGAACTTGCCCGTGTGGCTGGTCGACACCCCGGCCACCTCCTCGGGCGTGCCCTCGGCGACGACGATGCCGCCGCCCGCGCCACCCTCGGGACCCATGTCGACGACCCAGTCCGCGGTCTTGATCACATCGAGGTTGTGCTCGATGACGATGACCGTGTTGCCCTTCTCGACCAGGCCGGACAGCACGACGAGCAGCTTGCTGATGTCCTCGAAGTGCAGACCGGTGGTCGGTTCGTCGAGGACGTACACCGTGCGTCCCGTGGACCTCTTCTGGAGCTCGCTGGCGAGCTTCACCCGCTGGGCCTCGCCGCCGGACAGGGTCGTGGCGGACTGGCCGAGCCGGACATAGCCGAGGCCCACGTCGTTCAGGGTCCTGAGGTGTCGGGAGATCCCCGGCACCGCCTCGAAGAAGTTCATGGCTTCCTCGATCGGCATGTTCAGGACGTCGGCGATGGACTTGCCCTTGTAGTGGACGTCCAGGGTCTCCCGGTTGTAGCGCGCCCCGTGGCAGACCTCGCACGGGACGTACACGTCCGGCAGGAAGTTCATCTCGATCTTGATCGTGCCGTCGCCCGAGCAGTTCTCGCAGCGGCCGCCCTTGACGTTGAAGGAGAAGCGGCCGGGCAGATAGCCGCGGACCTTCGCCTCGGTGGTCTCGGCGAACAGCTTGCGGACGTGGTCGAAGACACCGGTGTACGTCGCCGGGTTCGACCGTGGGGTGCGGCCGATGGGCGACTGGTCGACGTGCACGACCTTGTCGACGAGGTCGTCGCCCTCCACGCGCGTGTGGCGGCCGGGAACGCTCCTCGCGCCGTTCAGCTCGCGGGCCAGGTGTGTGTACAGGATGTCGTTGACCAGCGTGGACTTGCCGGAGCCGGAGACTCCCGTGACGGCCGTGAGGATGCCCAGCGGGAATGACACGTCGATGTCCCGGAGGTTGTTCTCGCGGGCTCCGTGCACCGTGAGCTGCCGGGAGGGGTCGCGCGGGCGCCGGATGTCGGGCAGCGGGATGGCCTTCTTGCCGGACAGGTACTGACCGGTCTGCGACTCCTCGTTGGCGAGAAGCTCCTTCAGGGAGCCGCTGTGCACGACATGGCCGCCGTGCTCGCCCGCGCCGGGGCCGATGTCGACGATCCAGTCGGCGACCTTGATGGTGTCCTCGTCGTGCTCGACGACGATGAGGGTGTTGCCCATGTCGCGCAGCCGGACCAGCGTCTCGATGAGGCGGTGGTTGTCCCGCTGGTGCAGTCCGATGGAGGGCTCGTCGAGGACGTACAGGACGCCCACGAGGCCGGAGCCGATCTGGGTGGCCAGCCGGATGCGCTGGGCCTCACCACCGGAGAGGGTGCCCGCCGCGCGGTTCAGCGACAGGTAGTCGAGGCCGACGTCGACCAGGAACCGCAGCCGTTCGTTGACCTCCTTCAGGACGCGCTCGGCGATCTTCTTGTCGCGCGCGTCGAGCCTCAGCTTGCCCAGGAAGTCCGCGCAGTCGCTGATGGACATGGCGGCGACCTCGGCGATGGACTTCTCCATGACCGTGACCGCGAGGACGACCGGCTTGAGGCGCGTGCCCTCACAGGTGGGGCAGGGCACCTCGCGCATGTAGCCCTCGAAGCGCTCGCGGCTCGTGTCGCTCTCGGCCTCGCTGTGCCGGCGCTTCACGAAGGGGACGGCACCTTCGAAGGGCGTGGTGTACACGCGCTCCCTGCCGTACCGGTTGCGGTAGCGGACCTCGATCTGCGTCTTGTGCCCGTACAGGAGGGCTTTCTTGGCGCGCTGCGGGAGACCGGCGAAGGGGATGTCGGTCCGGAATCCCAGCGCGTCCGCGAGAGCCCCGATCAGGCGGGCGAAGTAGTCCTTGGTGTGCCCGTGCGACCAGGGGTGGATGGCGCCCTCGTCGAGCGACTTGTCCTCGTCCGGGACGATCAGCTCGGCGTCGACCTCCATGCGTGTGCCGATGCCCGAGCACTCCGGGCAGGCGCCGAAGGGCGAGTTGAAGGAGAAGGAGCGGGGCTCCATCTCCTCGAAGGACAGGTCGTCGTACGCGCAGTACAGGTGCTCCGAGTACATGCGCTCGCGCTCGGGGTCGTCGGCCGGGAGGTCGACGAAGTCGAGCACGACCATGCCGCCGGAGAGGCCGAGCGCCGTCTCCACGGAGTCGGTCAGACGGCGCTTCGCGCCCTCCTTGACCGTGAGGCGGTCGACGACCACCTCGATGGTGTGCTTCTCCTGCTTCTTCAGCGTGGGCGGCTCGGTGAGCTGGATCGTCTCACCGTCGACCCGGGCCCTGCTGTACCCCTTGGTCTGGAGGTCGGCGAAGAGGTCGACGAACTCTCCCTTGCGCTCGCGCACCAGCGGCGAGAGCACCTGGAACCGGCTGCCCTGCGGAAGCTCCAGGACCTTGTCGACGATGGCCTGCGGCGACTGGCGCGAGATGGGACGGCCGCACTCGGGGCAGTGCGGCTTGCCGATGCGCGCGAAGAGCAGCCGCAGGTAGTCGTAGACCTCGGTGATGGTGCCGACCGTCGAGCGCGGGTTGCGCGAGGTCGACTTCTGGTCGATGGAGACGGCCGGGGAGAGACCCTCGATGAAGTCCACGTCCGGCTTGTCCATCTGGCCGAGGAACTGCCGGGCGTACGAGGACAGGGACTCCACGTAGCGCCGCTGTCCCTCGGCGAAGATCGTGTCGAAGGCCAGCGAGGACTTGCCCGACCCCGACAGGCCCGTGAAGACGATGAGCGAGTCGCGCGGAAGGTCGAGCGAGACATTCTTCAGGTTGTGCTCGCGCGCTCCACGGACGATGAGACGGTCGGCCACGCCGGGTCCGCACCTTTCTAGAGAGAAGTGACAGGGCCGAGGCCCCGCGTCTTTCTCAGACTAGGGGGAGCCACTGACAACGCCGGTTCGGTTCGTCTCGATGAGAACAATCCCGGACTTCCAAGAATGCCCGGCGCCGCCCCTGACCTTATAGCACGCACATTCGATTTGCGGACGTCGTCCACCACCTTCACCCGAACGTGTGGCGGCGATATCGTCGGACGCATGAACGATCATGTGCGCGACCTGGCGTCTGTACGTGACGCGACCGAACGGCTGCTCACCGCAGTCGCCGCCCTGGACAACGCCGATGTGACCGAACCGTCACGGCTGCCCGGCTGGAGCCGTGGACACGTCCTGGCCCATCTCGCCCGCAACGCGGATGCCCTGGTGAACGTCCTTGAGGGTCGGCCCATGTATTCCTCCGGACAGGCCCGGGACGCCGAGATCGAACGGGACGCCCCCCGCGCCCTGAAGACACAAGTCATCGACCTGCGTGACAGCTCTGCCCGCTTCCAGGAGACCGGGGCCGCTCCCGCCGACTGGTCCCGGACCGTGGAGCTGCGCAACGGGGTCACCGACTCGGCGTCCCGGGTGCCGTTCCGGCGCTGGATCGAGGTGGAGCTGCACCACGTCGACCTGGGTATCGGCTACGAGCTGGAGGACCTGCCGGAGGAGTTCACGCAGCGGGAGATCGCCTTCCTCGCGGACCGCTTCGCCGGTCACCCCGACGTCCCCTCCACCCGCGTCACGGACGGCACGCGCGCGTGGAGCACAGGACGCGACTCCAAAGACGCAGGAGATGCCCCCGAGGTCACCGTGATCGGTCCCGCACCCGCCCTGCTCGGCTGGCTCGCGGGACGCCGCGAGGGGTCGGCTCTGCGCACGGAGGGCGGACCTCTTCCCGCACTGCCCCCGCTATAGGCTGAGCGGCATGACGTACAGCGGAGCGGTGAGGGTCGGCGGCCCTGCGGATGTGCACGAGCTGCAAGGCCTGATGATCTCCAAGGTCGCGGTCGGCCCGATGGACAACAACGCCTATGTGCTGCGCTGTCGGGCCACGGACGAGCAGCTGCTGATCGACGCGGCGAACGACGCCGCCACCCTGCTCACCCTGATCGGCGCCGACGGAATCACCTCCGTCGTGACCACGCACCAGCACGGCGACCACTGGCAGGCCCTCGCCGAGGTCGTGGCGGCCACGGGCGCGCGTACCTACGCGGGACGGGACGACGCCGACGGCATCCCCGTCCCGACGGACGTACCGGTCGGGGACGGCGACACGATCCGGGTCGGCCACGTGGAACTGACCGCCCGCCACCTGGTGGGCCACACCCCCGGCTCGATCGCCCTGGTCTACGACGACCCGCACGGCCACCCGCATGTGTTCACGGGGGACTGTCTCTTCCCGGGTGGTGTGGGCAACACACGTAAGGATCCGAAGGCCTTCGCGAGTCTGATCCACGACGTCGAGACGAAGATCTTCGGCACGCTGCCGGACGAGACCTGGGTGTACCCGGGCCACGGCAACGACACATCACTGGGCGCGGAGCGCCCCCACCTGCCGGAGTGGCGCGCACGGGGCTGGTAGACAACCCGCGCTACGAGCCCCGAGGGGGCGCGGGGAACCGCGCGCTCAGCCCCGTCCAACGGTCAGATCACCGCGCGACCCCAGTACGGCAGTGGGGCTCGCGGCACAGACCCACGCGCCCCGTGTGAACCGAGCGCTCGCACCGGTGCCTTGTGCGCGCTCCCCGCGCACGAGAGCGCGCTGTCCACTGGTGGCAGTCCCGCACAGGATGACGGCTCCTGCGCCGGACGGGTCGCCGGCCCTTCGTTCCCCGCCCTCGGCCGGCGGCCCCGCCCGGTAGCGGTGGCCGACGTCCGGCGGCCACCGCCCCGGGCGCCGAAACCGCCCCGGTGTCAGCCCAGTTCACAGCATTGCAACACCCGTTCCCACTATGCGGACGGTTGTCGACGCGACCTCGACAGCCGGGCCCGGGCCCTGCCACTCTCCCGCCATGCATCCTGCTCGAAGCACCCTGCGCGGGGCCCGCACCGCCGCCACCGTCGCTCTGCTCGCCGTCGCCGTCGGCTGTGCGCCGCAGTCCGAGGACAAGGCCGCCGACAAGTCCTCCCCGGCGTCGTGTGCGGAGGGCGACCTGTCCACCGAGGTCTCCGGGAAGCTGACGATCGCGACGGACGAGCCCGCGTACGAGCCGTGGTTCAAGGACGGCAAGCCGGCGAGCGGCGAGGGCTTCGAGTCGGCCGTCGCGTACGCCGTCGCGAAGCGGCTCGGCTACGACAAGGGCGACGTCGTCTGGCAGAGCGTGCCCTTCAACAAGGCCTTCGCTCCCGGTGAGAAGACCTTCGACTTCGACATCAACCAGGTGTCGATCAGCGACGAGCGCAAGAAGGCCGTCGATTTCTCCTCCGGCTACTACGACGTACGCCAGGCGGTCATCGCGCTCAAGGGCTCCGAGGCCGCCGGGGCGAAGAGTGTCGCCGACCTGAAGAACGTCAAACTGGGCGCCCAGGTCGGCACCACCAGCCTCGACTATATCGACGACGTGGTGAAGCCGACGGAGGATCCGGCCGCGTACGCGAAGAACGACCAGGCCAAGTCCGCACTGAAGAACGGGCAGGTGGACGCCATCGTGGTGGACCTGCCGACCGCGTTCTACGTCACCGCGGCCGAGGTCACGGACGCGCGGATCGTCGGGCAGTTCGAGAACCAGGGCGGCACACCGGAGCAGTTCGGGCTCGTGCTGGACAAGGGCAGCGCGCTCACGTCGTGCGTAACTGACGCCGTGGACGCCCTGCGTGCGGACGGATCCCTCGCCGCCATCGAGAAGCAGTGGCTGTCCGACGCCGTGGACGCGCCGGTGCTCAAGTGACGTTCGCTAAGGAGGAGTCGGGCGGGGCTGCCGAGGAGGACTCGCACGATCCGTACGTCCCCTCGCAGCGCCGGATCGAGCGGGAACGCCACAAACGCTCCCGCGCCCGGCGTGCGACGGCGATCGCCGCGCTCTCCACCCTGGTGACCGGCGTCGTCCTCTACCTCGTCGTCGTCAACGCGCCCGGCTGGCCGCGCACCAAGGAGACGTTCTTCAACGCGCAGTACGCGCGCGAGGCGTTCCCCAAGGTCCTCGAAGGGCTGTGGCTGAACGTCCGGCTGCTGTTGGTGTGCGGCGCGGCGGTCCTCGCCCTAGGCATGCTGATCGCTGTCGCCCGCACCCTGCGCGGCCCGGTGTTCTTCCCGCTCCGGGCGCTGGCCGCCGCGTACACCGACTTCTTCCGTGGTCTCCCGCTGATCATCAATCTGATGATCGTGGTCCTGGGTGTGCCGGCGCTGCGGTTGCAGGGCATCACGGTGGACCCGGTGCTGCTGGGCGGCACGGCGCTCACCCTGACGTACTCCGCGTACGTCGCCGAGGTGTTCCGTGCCGGCATCGAGTCCGTCCACCCCTCGCAGCGGGCCGCGGCACGCTCGCTCGGGCTGAACAACCGTCAGGCACTGCGGTACGTGGTCCTCCCCCAGGCCGTACGCCGTCAGGTGCCGCCGCTCCTCAACGACCTGGTGTCCCTGCAGAAGGACACCGGGCTCGTCTCGATCGGCGGCGCGGTCGACGCCGTGCGTGCCGCGGACATCATCGTGGGCCGCAGTCTCAACTACACGCCGTACATCGTCGCGGGGCTGGTATTCGTCGCGCTGACCATTCCGATGACCCGCTTCACGGACTGGGTCACGGCACGGATGGACCGCCGGCGGGCACAGGGAGGAACCATATGAGCGGGACGACAGACGGGGAGACCGGCAGGGCGGCCATGGAGCCTGCCGCGCCGGTACCGCGTCCCGTGCTGCGTATGGAGGCCGTCCGCAAGTCCTTCGGCGGCTCGGTCGTGCTGCGTGACGTCGACCTGGAGGTCGCTCCGCACACGGTGACGGCGCTGATCGGGGCCTCCGGCTCCGGCAAGTCCACGCTGCTGCGCTGCGCGAACCTCCTGGAGGAGATCGACGACGGCGCCATCTGGCTGGACGACGAGGAGATCACCGACCCGCGGGCCGACCAGGACGCCGTGCGCCGCCGTATCGGCGTGGTCTTCCAGGCGTACAACCTGTTCCCGCACATGACCGTTCTGGAGAACATCACGCTCGCCCCGCGGCGCGTGCACGGCACGGGGCGGGCGGAGGCCGAGGCGCGCGCCCGTGAGCTGCTCGACCGGCTGGGGCTGGGCGCCAAGGCCGACGAGTACCCGGACCGGCTGAGCGGCGGCCAGCAGCAACGGGCGGCGATCGTCCGCGCTCTGGCCGTACGCCCCCGGCTGCTGCTCCTCGACGAGGTCACGGCCGCCCTTGACCCGGAGCTGGTGGGTGAAGTCCTGGCTGTCGTCCGGGACTTGAAGGAGGACGGCATGACCATGGTGCTGGCCACGCACGAGATGGGCTTCGCCCGGGATGTCGCGGACCAGGTCTGCTTCCTCGACGGCGGGGTCGTACTGGAGCGCGGCACGGCCGAGGAGATCTTCGGCGAGCCACGGGAGGAGCGCACGCGGCGCTTCCTGCGCCGGATCGTGGAGGCGGGACGACTCTGAGCGGTCATGTGTCGATGGTGGCACCCGCCACTGACATCGACCGCCGTCAGGCCTCCGCCCGCCCCGTCCCCGCCAGCGCGGCGACCCGCTCCACCCCGAACACGTACCCCTGCACCCCGCAGCCCGCGATGACACCGTCGGCGCGCAGGGAGACGTACGAGTGGTGCCGGAAGGCCTCGCGCTGATGGATGTTGGAGATGTGGACCTCCAACACGGGCAGGCCGTCGCAGGTGTTGAGGGCGTCCAGGATCGCCACAGAGGTGTGCGAGTAGGCGCCCGGGTTGATCACGATTCCGGAGTGGTTGAGGCGTGCCTCGTGGATCCAGTCGACCAGTTCGCCCTCGTGGTTGGACTGCCGGAAGTCGACCGTCCCGCCGTGCGCGGCCGCCGCCTTGGCACACAGCGCCTCGACGTCGGCGAGGGTGTCGGAACCGTAGATCTCCGGCTGCCGCTGGCCGAGGAGGTTCAGGTTGGGGCCGTTGAGAATCATGATGGGGGCGCTGGCCAGGGTGCGGGGCACGGTTCCTCCGGTCCGGTCGGATGGGTCGGCCCGTTCAGGACCGCTGCTCGGACCCGGTCTATCACGGTGCGCGAACACCGGAGAGGGCCCCCTTGAGGGCCCGGCGCGTTACGGGGGCGTACCGAGGCCGTCCGGGCTCCCGCGCGCCCCCGTAACTCATGGTGACCGTGGGTAGTTGACGCGGCATGCACCGTGCACGCACAGTAAAGCCCCCTTCCATGCTGCGACTCGCGGCCGCGGCACTCGCCGGGACCGCCATCGAGTTCTACGACTTCTTCATCTACGGGACGGCGGCGGCGCTCGTCCTCGGCCCGCTGTTCTTCCCGACGTTCTCGCCGCTGGCGGGGACCCTGGCGGCGTTCGGAACCTTCGGTGTCGGGTTCGTGGCGCGGCCCCTCGGCTCGGTCCTGTTCGGGCACATCGGGGACCGGCACGGCCGGCGGCCCGTACTCGTCGCCTCCTTGTTGCTCACCGGTGCCTCGACCGTCGCGGTGGGCTGCGTACCGACATACGCCTCCATCGGTACGGCCGCTCCCGTGCTGCTCCTCGTGCTGCGTTTTCTGCAGGGTCTCGGGCTCGGCGGGGAGTGGGGCGGGGCGGTGCTGCTGACCGCCGAGCACGCGCCCCCGGACCGTCGCGGGCTGTGGTCGAGCTTCCCCCAGATCGGACCGGCACTGGGGTTCGTCCTCGCCAACGGCGTGATGCTGGGCCTGTCGGCGACACTCTCCGACGCGCAGTTCGCGTCCTGGGGCTGGCGGGTGCCGTTCTGGGCGGCGGGCGTGCTCGCGGCGGCCGGGCTGTGGCTGCGCTCCTCGCTCGCCGAGAGCCCGAGGTTCCTCGAAATGCGGGAGCACGCACGCGTGCCGCTCGTCGAGGTGGTCCGCGGCCACTGGCGCCTCGTACTGCTGACGGCCGGGGCGCTCTCTGTCGGATACGCGCTGTTCTACGCGGTGACAACCTGGTCCCTCGCCTATGCGACCGAACGGCTCGGGGTGAGCCGTACCGTCATGCTGGCCATCATCATGGCGGCCGTCGTGGTGAAGGGTGCGCTCACTCCCCTGGTGGCCGTTCTGAGCGACCGCTACGGGCGGCGGCCGCTGTGTCTGGCCGGCTGCGCGGGTGCCGCCGTATGGATGTTCCCGATGATCGCGCTGCTGTCGACGGGGGAACCGCTGCTGATGTTCCTGGGCTTCCTGGTGGCCCTGATCGCGTTCGTGACGATGTTCGCCGTGATCGCCGCGTATCTGCCGGAGTTGTACGAGCCACGGGTGCGCTGCACGGGCGCGGCCGTGGGCTACAACCTGGGCGGGGTGCTCGGGGGCGCGCTCACTCCGATCGTGGCGACGGCGATCGCCGATCAGAGCGGGCGGGTCCCGTGGGGCGTGGCCGCCTATCTGACGGGCATCGCGCTGCTCAGCCTCGGCTGCTTCGCACTGCTCCCGGAGACACGGTTCGTGAAGGTGGCGGCGGTGGAACCGGCGACGAGCTGAGCGGCTTCGGCGTTCGTGCGTCAACGCTTGCGGAAGCAGCCCGCGTAAACGCTTGCGCAAGCGTTTGCGCGGGCTGCTTCCGCAGGTCGCACCAACGGTCGTGCCGCCGGTACGCGTACCGCTCCCCACCCGGGTCCCGGACGTCTACGGATTGATCGCAAGCTCCAGATACGCCGCGAACAGCACCAGATGCACTCCGCCCTGCAGCGGGGTCGCCCGGCCGGGGACCACCGTGAGCGAGCTGACCACCACGGTCAGGGCGAGCAGCACCATATGGGTCGAGCCCAGGCCGAGAACGAGGGGTCCGGAGAGCCAGATGGACGCGACCGCCACGGCCGGGATGGTCAGGCCGATGCTCGCCATCGCCGAACCGAGGGCGAGGTTCAGGCTGGTCTGCACCCGGTCACGCCGGGCGGATCGCAGTGCGGCGATCGTCTCGGGGAGCAGCACGAGCAGAGCGATGATCACGCCGACCACGGAGTGCGGCATCCCGGCCGCCTCCACCCCGGACTCGATGGTGGGCGAGACGCCCTTGGCGAGGCCGACCACGCCGACGAGAGCCAGGCCGAGGAAGCCCAGACTGACCAGGGCGGTCCTGGAAGGCGGGGTGTCGGCGTGGTCGTCCGCGTCAATCACCTCTCCCTGCCGGGTGATCGGCAGGAAGTAGTCGCGGTGCCGCACGGTCTGTGTGGCCACGAACATGCCGTACAGGACGAGGGAGGAGAGTGCGGCGAAGGTGAGCTGGGCCGTGGAGAACTCCGGCCCCGGCTTGCTGGTGGTGAAGGTCGGCAGCACCAGGCTGAGCGTCGCCAGGGTCGCCACGGTCGCCAGGGCGGCGCCGGTGCCCTCCGCGTTGAAGACGGCCAGGCCGTGCCGCAGGGAGGCGACGAGCAGACTCAGGCCGAAGATACCGTTGCAGGTGATCATCACGGCCGCGAAAACGGTGTCACGGGCCAGTGTGGCGCTCTTGTCCCCGCCGTCCGCCATGAGAGTGACGATCAGCGCCACCTCGATGATCGTGACGGCGACGGCGAGGACCAGCGAGCCGAAGGGCTCCCCGACCCGGTGGGCGACCACCTCGGCGTGGTGCACCGCGGCCAGCACGGCGCCGGCCAGCACCAGCGTCACGAGGGCCACGACCGCGCCGGGCAGCCCCCGTCCCCAGGTGAGGGCCAGCAGGACGATCGCGATCACGGGCACGACGGCCGTCCACTGCGTCACGAGTGACCGAAGCCGAACGATCATGCAGCGATCGTCGCAGTCACAAGCGAGCCCCGCACTCCGGCGGCGGGCAGTCCCGGCTGCACGCGGCCCCGCCCGCAGCCGCGTCCGTACCCGCGGCTGCGGCTGCGGGTGCGGGTGCGGGTGCGGGTGCGGCTGGGCGTGCCGGCCGTGCCCGTGGCCGTCGCCGCCGGGGGCGCCCCTGCTGGTCCAGCCGTTACTTCAGTTCGGACGACTCGCGTACATCGCAGTCGGTGAACTGGGGCGGCCTGCTGCACAGCTCCGCCATGCGCTCCGCCATCCTGGTCGTCCCGGGGTCTTCGCTGTTGCGCATCGCCTCGTCGAACGACTCGAACTCAAGGAGCACGAGGTAGCGGTTCGGCGTGTTCCGGTCCTGCAGGACCATGCGGTACGTGGGGCCGCCGCCGTGTCCGGCCGAGCCCTTCTCGGCCTCGCGGACCAGCTCCCGCAACTCGTCGATGCGCTCGGTCTCGAAGTCGATGATCTGCGCGAACTTCATGGGTACCTCCACTCGGCCGCGCCCCCGGGCCGGGGACCGCTCAGCACACAAGCAAGCACCGGGAGCGGTCGTCGGCAATTCGCCGAGCGTCGCTCCCGGTGCTGGTTGTTTCTACGTCCGACGCGGTCAGACGTCGATGCTGTCCTTCTGGGACCCGTCACCCTTCTGCGGGCCTTCGGCCTGCCGCGCCTCTTCGGCCGCCTGCTTCTTGGAGGCCATGAGGCTGGTGATCGTGGTGATCACGAGGACACCGCAGATCACACCGAGGGAGACCGGGATCGAGATCTCCGGGACGTGGACGCCGGACTCGTGCAGCGCGTGCAGCACCAGCTTGATGCCGATGAATCCGAGAATGACCGACAGGCCGTAACTGAGGTGGACCAGCTTCCTGAGCAGTCCGCCTATGAGGAAGTACAGCTGTCGCAGACCCATGAGCGCGAAGGCGTTGGCCGTGAACACGATGTACGGGTCCTGCGTCAGGCCGAAGATCGCGGGGATCGAGTCGAGCGCGAAGAGCACGTCGGTGGTGCCGATCGCGAGCATCACGACCAGCATCGGGGTCATGACCCGCTTGCCGTTCTGCTGGATCCACAGCTTGGTGCCGTGGTAGCGGTCGGCGACACCGAAGCGGCGCTCGACTGCCTTGAGGAGGCGGTTCTCCTCGAACTCCTCGTCCTCGTCGTCGGCGCGGGCTTCCTGGATCAGCTTCCACGCGGTGTAGATGAGGAACGCGCCGAAGATGTAGAAGACCCACGCGAAGCTCGCCAGGATCGCGGCACCCGCGGCGATGAAGATCGCGCGCAGGACGAGGGCGATGAGCACACCGATCAGCAGCACGCGCTGCTGGTACTGCGTGGGCACCGCGAACTTCGCCATGATCAGAACGAAGACGAAGAGGTTGTCGACGCTCAGCGACTTCTCGGTGATGAAGCCGGCGAAGAACTCACCGGCGGGCTGGCCGCCGGAGAAGAGCAGCAGTCCGAGTCCGAACAGCGCGGCCAGGACGATCCAGACAACCGTCCAGATCCCCGCTTCCTTGATGGACACGTCGTGCGGCTTGCGGCCGATGAAGAAATCGACCGCGATGAGGGCGGCGAGGCCCACGATCGTCAGGACCCAAAGGGTCACGGAAACATCCACTGCGCCTCCGGCAGTTCGTAACGGCAAGTGTCAGCGTCGTCGCTGCTGGAGGTCTCTTCCACCCGATGTGTCCGGGGCGCATGATGCGCCCGGGGTTATCCGGGCCGACGCCCCGGGATCCGGCCGGATCCGTATTGACGGGTACGTCGCAGTAGGTAGGGAGTACTCCCCTCCGCACTCACGACAGTACCCCAATCACCAAGGAAAGGTAAAGAGATTGGTAAAAGGAGTGCCAAGTGCGCTGGTCAGAGGATTTGACGAACCCTTGGTGAAGCTGGGGAGGGCCGACAGGGCTCAGCGGGTGAACCCCGGCGGACCTCAGCGGTTCCAGGAGCGACGGGCGGTCGCGACCTGGGTGAGGACGTGCTGGAGCACCTGGCTGCCCGGCGGGACACGCGAAGGGTCGTAGGTCCATGTGTGTCCGACCCAGGGGTCGGCGAGGTGGTCGTCGGGCACCGGCGTGAGCCGGAGCAGAGACCGCCACAGCGGGTCGAGCAGCGGCCCGTAGGCGGCGGCGTCCTCCCGGTCGGCGACCAGCATGAGGTGCACCCCGACGGCCGGTCCCTCGTCCGCGAGATAGCGCAGCTGGGTCACGGCACGGTCGTCGAAGCCGTGCGGGAAGTCGTTGACGATCAGCAGCTGCTCGGCCGGGTCGAGATCGGACGGCAGTGAGTCGGCCGCCCCGCCCCGGATCGCCATCTGCACCAGGTCGACCCGCTGGGTCAGCCGGGCCAGTACCTCGTTCACTCCCGCGGCGCCCACGGCGGGCGGCGCCGCGAGGACTCCGGTGCTCACCAGCGGCGCGAGGGACGAGGCCGCCGAGCCGGCCGCGTCGATGACGTGCACGGTGTACTCGCCCGCCGGATAGACGGCGAGCAGCCGGGCCGCGTGCGCCACGGCCGTGTCCATGGCGAGGCGGCGCAGGTCGTCGGAGTCCGCGATCGAACCCTCGAACGACCCCGTACGGCCGCTGTCGATCCACAGTCCGCGTTCCAGCGGCAGCCGCACCAGCATCGGAATGCTGAGGCCGGCGCTCTCGGGCAGGTGCAGATCTCCCAGGCGCACGGCCATGGGGATCTCCATCGGGACGCGGTAGCCGTGCCAGGCGGGGTTGTCCCACCGGGCGAACGCGGGTGGCAGTGCCGGTTCGACGACCTCGGCCTCCGCGGTGAGCTGGGCGAGGTCTCGGTCGAGCGCCTCCCTGGCCCGGTCGACCAGCTCGGCGTGCTTGGCGCGGGCCGCCTCGCGGGCGGCATCGCCCTGGCCGCCGATCCGGGCGCGCGGGTCGGACAGAGCCTTGTCGAGTTCCTGCTCCATGCGGGACTCGGCGAAGTCGACCGCGCTGCGGTACGCGGCGGTGGAGCGGGCCAGGTCCTCGAACATGCCCCACACCTGGTTGTACAGGCGCTCCTCCATGGACCAGCCGGTCGCGTCGCCCGCCACGGGCTGGGCGGGCTGCCCCGGCCGGGCCGGGGGTGCGGTCGGCGGGGGCGGAGGCGGTGCGGCGGCCTGCCGGCCGGGGTGGCTGTAGTTGACGGGGCCGCCGGCCCCGGCGGGGTGTGTGACGGCGGACGGGTCCGCCGGTGCGGAAGCCGTGGGATAGGCGGCCTGCGGCGCCCCGGGCCCGGCACCGGACGCGATGGGTCCCTGGCCGCCGGGGTGCCCGTGCTGCGGTGACACCTGGCCGGGCGCTCCTGGGGACGTCGATCCGCCCTGGTCCTGCCCCAGCGCGGGTGTCGCGGCATGCCGGGAGCGGTCGCCGTCGGCCGCACGGGGCGGTGGCGCGGCCACCGAGCGCGCGAGGCCCTGGACGACCGCTTCGTTGATGCTGCCCGCGAGCTGACGGGCCTGGGGAAGGCCCTGGTCGGTGAGGAGCTCGGCGAGGCCGCCCGCGTATCCCTGGCCCACGGCGCGTACCTTCCAGGCGCCCTGCCTGCGGTAGAGCTCCAGTGCGACGACGGCCGACTCTGCGTCGAGACCCGTGACCGTGTAGCTGGCGACCTCGGAGCCGTCGAGTCCGGTGACCGCGACGAAGGGGGCGGCGACGGCGCCGAACCGGACCGGACCGCCTACTCCGGTCGGCAGGGCCAGAAGCACACTGACCCGGTGCACGGTCTCCGGCAGGGCGTCGAGGTCGCACGCGAGCCGGTGATCGGCAGCCGCCTGCTTGGACACCTCTATGCCCGGCAGAGTGGGTGAGCCCGGATGGGCCACCCACTCGACTCCCTGCACCTTGCCGTGCTCGTCGCTGAGCGTGGCCCCGGCCACGACCGGCTTGCCGGCCGACACCCGGATCTCAAGTCGGGCCTGGGAGAGCGGGTGGTTCTGCCCCCGGACCAGCTCAGCCGTCATCGCCTTCGTTCCCCCTGTGTACTCATGTGCCGGCGCCGGGCCGACTGGCCGGACGTGACTACAGGTGCGGCAGGATCGCCGGCATCAGGTCCTGGAAGGTACGGCCGTTGGCAGGCGTGCCGAGGGCCGTCATCTGCCAGCCCGCGCCCGCGCGGTGGACCTTCGCCATGATCTGCGCGGTGTACTGCCCGCCGCCCGCCAGGGTGTAGCGGGCCAGCTCCTGGCCGTTGGTCTCGTCGACCAGACGGCAGAACGCGTCCTGCACCTCCTGGAACGTCTGGCCCGTGAACGAGTTCACGGTGAAGACGATCTGGTCGATGTGGACCGGGATGCGCGCGAGGTCGACGAGGATCGCCTCGTCGTCGCCGCCCTGGCCCACGCCGCCGACGAGGTTGTCACCGGTGTGCCGCACGGAGCCGTCGTCGCTGACGAGGTGACGGAAGAACACCACGTCGACCGGCTGCTTGTCGGCGAACAGCACGGCGGACGCGTCGAGGTCGATCTCGCGGGTGCGAGAACCGAACAGGCCACGTCGCGGGGCGGCCTGCCAGCCGAGCCCCATGCGCACCGCGGTCAGCGTGCCTCCGTCGTTCTTCTGCAGACTGATGGCCTGACCCTTGGTCATGTTGACCGTCACGCGCTGTTCCCTTCTCGGACTGTCTCCCCTGTTGCCGCAGAATCCTGCGGTTGACCAGCAACCCTACGCAGAGCCACTGACAGCCCCGAAGCCCGGTGCACACTTTGTGTCGGTCTTGCAACACTGCGCGCCGACCGGGACGTCAGGCGATACCCGCCTCCTTCATCTGCCGCAGCTCCTTCTTCATCTCCGAGACCTCGTCACGCAGTCGCGCGGCGATCTCGAACTGCAGGTCGGCGGCGGCGGCGCGCATCCGCTCCGTCATCTCCTCGATCTGCCCGGTGAGCTCCGCTGCGGGGCGATCGGTCGGCACGGTCGCCTTGTCCTTGCCGGACCTGGTTCCCTTGGCCGCCTTGGATCCCAGTGCGGGCACCGGGGCCTTGGCGCTCTTGCCGTCCTTCGACTTGCGGTAGCCCGAGCCGAGCAGCTGCTCCGTGTCGACGTCCTCGCGGGCGATCTGCGCCACGATGTCGTTGATCTTCTTGCGGAGGGGCTGGGGGTCGATGCCCCGCTCCGTGTTGTATGCGACCTGCTTCTCCCGGCGGCGGTTGGTCTCGTCGATGGCCTTCTCCATCGCCGGGGTGATCTTGTCGGCGTACATGTGGACCTGACCGGACACGTTGCGCGCCGCGCGGCCGATGGTCTGGATCAGCGAGGTGCCGGAGCGCAGGAAGCCCTCCTTGTCGGCGTCGAGGATCGACACCAGGGAGACCTCGGGCAGGTCGAGGCCTTCCCTGAGGAGGTTGATGCCGACGAGGACGTCGTACTCACCGGCGCGCAGCTCCCGCAGCAGTTCGACCCGGCGCAAGGTGTCGACGTCGCTGTGCAGGTACCGGACCTGGATGCCCATTTCCAGGAAGTAGTCGGTGAGGTCCTCGGCCATCTTCTTGGTGAGCGTGGTGACCAGGACGCGCTCGTCCTTCTCGGTGCGCTTGCGGATCTCGTGCACCAGGTCGTCGATCTGGCCCTCGGTGGGCTTGACGACGACCTCGGGGTCGATGAGGCCGGTGGGGCGGATGATCTGTTCGACGAAACCGTCCCCGCGCGAGAGCTCGTACTTGCCGGGCGTCGCCGACAGGTAGACGGCCTGTCCGATGCGCTGCTGGAACTCCTCCCACTTCAGGGGGCGGTTGTCCAGGGCGGAGGGCAGCCGGAAGCCGTGGTCGACGAGGGTGCGCTTGCGGGAGGCGTCGCCCTCGTACATCGCGCCGATCTGCGGAACCGTGACGTGCGACTCGTCGATGACGAGCAGGAAGTCGTCCGGGAAGTAGTCGAGCAGCGTGTTCGGCGGGGAGCCGGGCTCGCGGCCGTCGAAGTGCATCGAGTAGTTCTCGACGCCGGAACAGGAGCCGATCTGGCGGAGCATCTCCAGGTCGTACGTCGTGCGCATGCGCAGCCGCTGCGCCTCCAGGAGCTTGCCCTGCTTCTCCAGCTCGGACAGGCGCTCGCCCAGTTCCTTCTCGATGTCGTTGGCGGCGCGCTCCAGGCGCTCGGGCCCGGCGACGTAGTGGGTGGCCGGGAAGATGTACAGCTGCTGGTCGTCGGTGATGATCTCGCCGGTGAGCGGGTGCAGCGTGGAGAGGGCCTCGATCTCGTCACCGAACATCTCGATGCGGACGGCCAGCTCCTCGTAGACCGGGAAGATCTCGATGGTGTCGCCGCGGACGCGGAAGGTGCCGCGGGTGAAGGCCAGGTCGTTGCGCGTGTACTGGATGTCGACGAAGCGCCGGAGCAGGTCGTCGCGGTCGATCTCGTCGCCGACCTTGAGGTTGACCATGCGGTCCACGTACTCCTGCGGCGTGCCCAGGCCGTAGATGCAGGAGACCGAGGCGACCACGACGACGTCGCGTCGGGTGAGCAGCGAGTTGGTGGCGGAGTGACGCAGCCGCTCCACCTCCTCGTTGATCGAGGAGTCCTTCTCGATGTAGGTGTCCGACTGCGGGACGTAGGCCTCGGGCTGGTAGTAGTCGTAGTACGAGACGAAGTACTCGACCGCGTTGTTCGGCAGGAGCTCTCGGAACTCGTTGGCGAGCTGGGCGGCCAGCGTCTTGTTCGGCGCCATCACGAGGGTGGGGCGCTGCAGCTTCTCGATCATCCACGCGGTGGTGGCGGACTTTCCCGTGCCGGTGGCGCCGAGGAGGACGACATCCTTCTCACCGGCGAGGACGCGCCGCTCAAGGTCGGCGATGGCAGCGGGCTGGTCGCCGCTGGGCTGGTAGGGACTGACGACCTCGAAAGGCGCCACCGTGCGTTCGATCTTGGATACGGGCCGCATGGAATCAACCGTACGACCCCGCACTGACAACGGGGTCCTCTCACCGGTTCTGCGGGGTCCGTGAATCGTCGTGGTGGCGGGAGCGCGGGCCGGGCACGCGTCCGCGACCGGTGGGGTGGACCGTGTGGGCCGGGATGCCGGGCTTCTGCTCGGCGGCGCTCCAGTCGGGCTTGCCCATGACCATCAGCGGGTCGAACATCACGACGACGCCGGCGAGCAGCAGGAAGGCCAGCGGGCCGATCATCAGGGGCGCGAGCAGGGAGGCGGGCGAGTCCCCGGCGGGGGCGCTGGTGGCGCCGTGCAGATGGACGCTGAGGGCGGCCATCCCCGTGTAGTGCATGCCGCTGACGGCGAGGCCCATGACGAGGCTCGCGCCCACGCTCCACAGGAAGCCGCGGACCTGGCCCGCCGCCCACAGGGCTGCGATCGCGGCGGCGACGGCTATGACGACCGAGGCGGCGACGGTGAGGGTGTTGTACTCAAGCTTCCCGTTGAGGCGCATTCCGGCCATGCCCAGGTAGTGCATGGAGGCGACGCCGAGTCCGGTGATGGTGCCCCCGGTGAACAGGGCCGTTCCGGAGGCTCCCCGGTATCCGACGATGAAGATCCCGATGCCGACCATGACGATCGCGACGCCGAGACTCGCGAAGGTCATCAGCATGTCGTAGTTCACCGGGCTCTCCCTGACGGAGAACCCCATCATCGCGATGAAGTGCATGGTCCAGATGCCGGAGCCGATCGCCGCGGACCCGAGGGCGAGCCAGCCCGGACGCCAGGAGCGGGTGACGAGCATCGACCTCGTGGTGCAGCGCAGACCGAGCGCTCCGCCGAGACACGCCATCAGGTACGCCACGAGCGGCGTGACGAGTCCGTAGCTGAATCCGTCGACCGTGCCCTGCATGCGCGGTTGCCTTTCCGCCCTGTTACATCCCGGAATTCCGTGAAATGCCCCCGCCCCAGGAGCGCCTCGGCGACCAGGGTTGTCGCAGAGAGTATGACTCGCACCTGAACGGTCGAACGATTTTCCGGCAAAGAATCACGACCTTGCCCCAGTTGTGCGGCACACGTGATCGGGCTTGGGCAACTCCATTCAATTTATGGCCATCCTGTACCCCCCTAAAGTTGACCCCCTGCTGTCACTCTGAGACCGTCCGTGATCGCAGACGCTAGGAGACCGCATGCACGCGCGCGCTGCCGCCGCCACGACCACCGCGCTCCTGGGAGCCGCCGTCGTTCTCCCCGCCCCCCTCGCCCACGCAGCCGTGAGCACCGACCAGCCCCTGGTCATCGCACACCGCGGAGCCTCGGCCCAAGCCCCCGAGAACACCCTCGCCGCCATCGACCGGGCGGCCCGTCTCGGGTTCACCTGGGTCGAGAACGACGTCCAGCGCACGAAGGACGGCAAGCTCGTCGTGATCCACGACGACAGCCTGGCCCGCACGACCGATGTGGAGCAGGTCTTCCCCAAGAGGGCCCCTTGGAAGGTGAAGGACTTCACCGCCGCGGAGATCGCCCGCCTCGACGCGGGCAGCTGGTTCAGTGCCCGCTACAAGGGTGCTCGCGTTCCGACGCTGAAGCAGTACATGAACCGGGTCTCGCGCAACCACCAGAAGCTCGTCCTGGAGATCAAGAACCCGCAGCTGTACCCGGGCATCGAGCGGGAGACCCTCAAAACCCTCAGCAACGAGGGCTGGCTGGGCCCGGCCTCCGTACGGCGCAAGCTGGTGATCCAGAGCTTCAGCGCGGACAGTGTGCGCAAGGTGCACTCCCTGCGGCCCGACGTCAAGACGGGATTCCTGGGCACCCCGTCGGTCGCGGAGCTGCCCGCGTACGCGCGGTTCGCCGACCAGATCAACTCGTCGCACACGACGATCTCCCGCGGGTACGTCGCGGCGATCCACGCGTTCGAAGGGCCGCACGGCAAGCCACTGGAGATCTTCACCTGGACCGTCGACACCGCTGCGGACACGCGGCGTGTCGCAGGTCTCGGAGTGAACGGCGTCATCACGAACAAGCCCGACGTGGTGCGGAAGGCTCTTCGCGAGAGCTGAGCGCCCTGACCTACGGCCTGTCGCCGATGGCCGGACGCCCGGACGCGTCCACGCCACTGGCGTTGTCAGTGGTGCGCCGTACCGTGGAACACATGAACAGCCATGAGCGGGACGAGCAGCGGGTGGTGTGGGCCGTCGTCGACAGCGCCATCGGCCCGCTGCTGCTGGCGGCGACCGGCGAGGGCCTGGTCAGCGTCGTCTTCCACGCCACGGACGAGGTGCGCGACAAGACCCTGGAGCGGCTCGGAGGGCGGTTCGCCACCGAGCCGGTCGAAGCGCCTGGTTCCCCTGCGCTGGCCGAGGCGATACGTCAGTTCGCGGCGTACTTCGCGGGCGAGCGGCGCGACTTCGAGCTGCCCCTGGACTGGTCCCTGATCTCCGGTTTCAACCGTCAGGTGCTGCGCGAGCTGGCGTCCGGCGTTCCCTACGGGGCGGTGGTGGGCTACGGCGACCTGGCGCGGCGCGTCGGCCAGCCGGGGGCGGCCCAGGCGGTGGGGATGGCCATGGGAGCCAATCCGCTGCCGGTCGTCGTGCCCTGTCACCGGGTCGTGGAGAGGGACGGCGGCATCGGCGGGTTCGGGGGCGGCGTGGAGACCAAGCGGAAGCTGCTGGCTCTGGAAGGGGTGCTGCCGGAGCCGTTGTTCTAGCTATCGGGCTTCTGGAAGGGCTCGGGTTCGAGGCCGCCGCTGTTGTCTTGGGGGTGTCCTGAGCTCAGGACGAGGGGGGAGACTGCGCCGGTGACCACGCCCGACTTCACTCGTGTGTACGCGTCCGACCCGGTGCGGTTCGCCGATCCGGGCCGCGTACGCGCCCTCGTTCCGCTCGCTCGGACGTGTCCGCGGTGACCGCCGTCGAGCGGCCGGTCGCCGTGCCCTTCGACGCGGCCGGACTGCCCGCGCTGCGACGCCGGACCTCCGCCGTGCTCATCGCCAGTCAGATCCTCGGCGGGCTCGGCGTGGCCACGGGCATCGCGCTCGCCGTGGTCCTCGCCCAGGAAGTCGCCGGTACGGAGTCGCTCGCCGGGCTCGCGCCCACCGCGACCGTCACCGGGACGGCGGTGCTCTCGGTGCCGCTGGCCGCGCTGATGACCGCGCGCGGTCGCCGGCCGGGGCTCGTGCTGGCCTACCTTATCGGCGCGTCGGGGGCCGGGATCGTGGTGGCAGGCGCGGTCATGGGCAGCTTCCCGCTGCTGCTGGTCGGCATGGCGGGCTTCGGCGCGGCCTCCTCGGCGAATCTGCAGGCGCGGTTCGCTGCCGCCGATCTGGCCGAGCCGGAGCGGCGGGCACAGGCAATCTCCAACGTCGTGTGGGCCACGACGATCGGCGCGGTCCTCGGCCCCAACATCGCCGCGCCCGCGGGCCGCAGCGTCTCCGGGCTCGGCATACCGGAGGCGGCGGGCCCCTTCGTGTGGGCGGCCGGGGTGTTTCTCCTGTCCGCGCTGCTGGTCGCGGTGCTGCTGCGGCCCGATCCGCTGCTCACCGCCCGCGCGCTGGCGCCAATCGAGGAGCGGTCCCCCGCGGCGCGGTCCATCAGGGCGGGGGCGGCCGCCGTCCGGGCGTCCCCGCGTGCACGGCTGGCTCTGGTGACGGTGGCCGTGTCGCACACGGCGATGGTGTCGGTCATGTCGATGACTCCGCTGGATCTCGGCCACCATGGGGCGGGCATCGATCTGATCGGACTGGTCATCAGCGTCCACATCGCGGGGATGTACGCGTTCTCGCCCCTCATGGGGCGGCTGTCCGACCGGTTCGGCCGCCTCTCGGGGATAGGCCTGGCCGTGGCCCTGCTGGCCTGTGCGGCCCTGCTCGCGGGTACCGCGGGCGCCGATCACCGGCAGACCGCCGCCGGGCTTTTCCTGCTGGGCCTCGGCTGGTCCGCCGGTCTCGTCTCCGGCTCCGCGCTGCTGACGGACTCCGTGCCGCAGCCCGCGCGCGCCGCCGCGCAGGGACTCTCCGACCTGACCATGAACGCCTCGGCGGGACTCGGCGGAGCCGCCGCGGGTCTCGTCGTCGCACAGGCGGGCTACGGCTGGCTGAACGCCGTCGCCGCGTGCCTGCTGCTGCCGCTCGGCGCGCTGGCGCTGTTCACCCGGCGCGGAAGGTCCCGTCCGTGATGTGCCCGATGGGGCCCGCGCGAAGGCTGGCCGGAACGGTTCGCCGGTAGCAGACTCCGCCGTGCGCACCACCACTGGCATCCGAAGGCACGGGGGCCGAAGGGACGGCGATCACGTATGAGCGGGAACAGGGCAGTCGCGTACCTCAAGCCGGGCGCGGTGGAAGTCAGGACCATCGACTACCCGACGCTCGAACTGCAGGACGGACCGGGAGTGGCCTCCGCGAACATCGGCCGCACGTGCCGGCACGGAGTCATCCTGAAAGTACTCGCCAGCAACATCTGCGGCAGCGACCAGCACATGGTGCGCGGCCGTACGACCGCGCCCGAGGGTCTCGTCCTCGGGCACGAAATCACCGGAGAGGTCATCGAGCGGGGCCCGGACGTGGAGTTCCTCGATGTCGGGGACATCGTCTCGGTGCCCTTCAACATCGCCTGCGGGCGGTGCCGCAACTGCAAGGAGCGCAAGACCGGCATCTGTCTGAACGTCAACCCGGCCCGTCCTGGGGCGGCCTACGGCTACGTCGACATGGGCGGCTGGGTCGGCGGCCAGGCGGAGTACGCGATGATCCCGTACGCGGACTTCAATCTGCTGCGGTTCCCGGACCGGGAGCAGGCACGGGAGAAGCTGCTCGACCTGACCATGCTGTCGGACATCTTCCCGACGGGCTTCCACGGCGCGGTGAGCGCGGGCGCCGGGGTCGGCTCGACGGTGTACGTGGCCGGTGCGGGGCCGGTCGGTCTCGCCGCCGCGGCATCGGCGCACCTGCTCGGCGCCGCCGTCGTCATCGTCGGCGACCTCAACGCCGAACGCCTCGCGCAGGCCCGGAGCTTCGGCTGCGAGACGGTCGACGTCAGCCAGGGCGACGTCGGCGAACAGATCGACCAGATCCTCGGTGAGCCGGAGGTGGACGTGGCCGTCGACGCGGTCGGCTTCGAGGCACGGGCCCACGGCCCCGACGCCCCGGAGGCGCCCGCCACGGTCCTCAACTCGCTGATGGGCCTCACGCGCGCGGGCGGCTCGCTCGGCATCCCGGGCCTGTACGTCACGGACGATCCCGGTGGGGTCGACCAGGACGCGCGGACCGGCACGCTCAAGGTGCGGCTGGGTCTGGGGTGGGCGAAGAGCCACCGTTTCACCACAGGTCAGTGTCCGGTGATGCAGTACCACCGGGGGCTGATGAAGGCGATCCTCCACGAGCGGGTGCACATCGCCAAGGCCGTCAACGCGACGGTGATCGGCCTGGAGGACGCGCCGCGCGGCTACGCCGAGTTCGACCAGGGCGCCAGCCGTAAGTACGTCCTCGACCCGCACGGCGCACTGACCGGCATACGGCCTGTCTGAGCGCTCCCTCGGGCGTGAGAAGGGGTCTCCACGCGCGCGTGGAGACCCCCTTTCGTACCTCGCGCGTGCGCGGGGGTTTGGCCGGGCGCGCCGCCCGCCAGGGATGAGAGGAGAACCGACAGACAGGAGGCACGCGCGTGCTGATGGTGTCCGAAGAGGTTCGGGAGGCGCTCGCCACGGGTCGGCCCGTGGTGGCCCTGGAGTCCACGATCATCGCGCACGGGTTGCCGCGTCCGCGCAATCTCCAGGTGGCGCTGGAGCTGGAGGAGGCCGTGCGCCAGGAGGGGGCCGTCCCGGCGACGATCGCCGTGCTCGACGGGCAGCCCCATGTGGGCCTCGACAAGGAGCAGGTGGAGCGGGTCGCCAACGAGGACGGCATCCGCAAGCTGGGACATCGCGATCTGCCGCTGGCGATCGCCACCGGGGCCAGCGGGGCGACCACGGTGTCGGCGACGGCCCTGCTGGCCGCGCAGGCCGGGGTACGGGTCTTCGCCACGGGCGGCCTCGGAGGCGTACACCGGGAGTGGACGCTGACACAGGACGAGTCCGCCGACCTGGGGCTCCTCGCGCGTACCCGGATCACCGTGGTGTGCGCGGGAGTGAAGTCGATCCTGGACGTGCCGGCGACCCTGCAGCGCCTGGAGACGCTGGGCGTCGCGGTCGCCGGATACGGCACGGACCGCTTTCCCGGCTTCTATCTGTCGGACTCGGGGCACCCGGTGGAGTGGACTCTGGAGTCGCCGGGCGAGGTCGCGGCCGTCATGCGCGCACAGGACACCCTGGACGGGCCCGCCGCGGCACTGATCATCGCCAATCCCGTGCCCGGGGCGCAGCAGCTGGATCCCGCGCTGCACGCGCGTGTGCTCGCCGACGCACTGCACGCGTGCGAGGCGGAGGGTGTGAGCGGCCAGGCGGTCACACCGTTCCTGCTCGACCATCTGGTGCGCCACACCGACGGGGCGTCACTTGAGGCCAACCTGGCGGCGGTACGCGGCAACGTACGGCTCGCGGGGCGGATCGCGGCGGCCTGGGCACAGGTGTGACGGGGGCGGTCGGTGCCGGCGGGGCTCTCCTTGTCGTCGGTGATGTCATCACCGACGTCGTCGCCCGGCATCGCGGGCCGCTCGCCCCGGGCACCGACACGGCCGCGGCCGTCCGGACCGTGCCGGGCGGCGCGGGCGCCAACGTCGCGTGCTGGGCGGCCCGTCGAACCGGTACGGAGGTGCGGTTCCTCGGCCGGGTGGGCGCCGATTCGACGGCGTGGCACGAGCGGGAACTGGTCGCCTCCGGGGTGCTTCCCCTCCTGGTCGTCGACGCGCAGGCACCGACGGGGACGGTGATCTGCCTGGTGGACGCGGATGCCTCGGCGGAACGCACCTTCCTCACGGACAGCGGTGCTTCCCTGCGTCTTGACGCCGACGACTGGTCTGCCGCGCTGCTCGACGGTGTCGCACGGCTGCACCTGTCGGGCTATCTGTTCTTCTCGGAGCCCTCCCGCGCGCTGGTGTCGGCGGCGATGGAGTCGGCACGCGCGCGTGGAGTGCCGGTGAGCGTGGATCCCGCCTCGGCGGGGTTCCTCGCCGAACTGGGCGTGGACCGTTTCCTCTCGCTCGCCGAGGGCGTCGACGTCCTGCTGCCGAGCCGGGACGAGGCCCGGCTGCTGACGGGCCTGCCCGATACGGCGGACGCGGCGGCCAAGTTGAGCCGCCATTTTCCGCTGGTGGTGGTCAAGCAGGGCGGTACCGGGGCCCTTGTCGCCCGGTCGGGGGCGGTCCGGGCGAGGGTTCCGGCGGAAGCGGTGACTCCTGTCGACACCACGGGCGCCGGTGACGCCTTCACCGGAGCTTTCCTGGCCGCCCTGCTCGCGGGCGGCCGACCGGAGGAGGCAGCCGCCGAGGGATGCCGGGCCGGGGCCCGGGCGGTGGCACAGGTAGGCGGCAGGCCGGACGGACGAGACGCCAAGACGCCGGACACACCGGGTCCCAAGGCGCCGGACCGATCGGACGCGGAGGCTCCGGACACACCGGGCCCGTATGCATAGCCCGGCCTCCGCTTCATGTCACCGCCCTCACTCGGCTACACCTTGCGCCCCCATGCCGAGATCAGCGGTGCCGTGGCCAGGTCCATGCCACCGGCGGCCACGTTCGCCAGGTGCTGGTCGATGTCCTGGTCGGTGGCGAGGCCCGCCGTGACGAGCTGGTCGCGGACCTGGCCGACCGTCGCGGCCTCCAGGGCCCCGCATGCGGGCGACGTGAGCGGGAAACAGGCGTCCGCCTCGACCTGGCGCAGTCCGGCCTCGCGGAGCAGCCGGGGAAGCCGACGCCCGTACGAGAGCTCGGCGCCCTGCTCCGCGAGCAGGGAGCGCATGGCATGGCGTACCCGGTTGGCCAGCTGCTGCTCGGGGCCCCGCTCGTCCGGGCAGGCCAGCGGCTGCAGAGTGGGATCGGCGTCCTCGACCAGGAGCCGGCCGCCGGGCCGCAGCGCCCTGGTCATCGTGCGCAAGGCCCGCTCCCTGTCCGGCACATGAGCGAGAACGAGCCGGGCGTGCACGAGGTCGAAACCCTCCGCCGGCGGCTCGTCGACGCCCACGTCGTGGACGCGCAGCTGAATCGGCGGGCGTACGGCCAGGGGTGCCCAGGAGGTGTCGAGGTCGGTCGCGAAGACCCTGCCGGTGGGTCCGACCCTCTTGGCGAGCCAGGACACCACCGACATACCGCCCGCTCCCACCTCCCAGCAGCGCCAGCCGGATCCGATGCCGAACCGCTCCATGTGCCGGAACGTCGTGGGGTCGAAGAGAGCGGCGAGGGCGTCGAATCGCTGCCCCGCCTCGGGCTGGCGGTTGTCGAGGAGATGTCCGTCGGTTCGCATCATGCACCGATCATCCCATTTTTCACGGTTTCAGCCGAGGGTCGACGCTCCCGACGTGAGCGCGTCGCACACGAGAGGTCCGCGGCGTCCGGGTCACCTTCGCGCAGCGCCGCCACTCGGCCGACGCCCCGTCAGCCAGCAGATCCGGGAACAGGTTCGGGAACCGTTCCGGAGCATTCACCGGAGCGGAATGTTCCGTTCCCACAGGCCGAACCGGCCGTCGAAACATCCTGGCAGACTGGCCGCGGCAAGGCGCAGAGTGCGGCGCGAGGAGATCCACGCAAGGAGATCCAGATGTCCATGGCAGGGAATCTGCGGAGGGTCACGAGCCTGAGCAAGGTCGGCGGCCTCCGCAAAGTGGCACGGCTGACGCGGCGGCGTGCCCGTGTCGACCTGAGCCACCCCGCCCGGTCACCGCTGGGTTCCGCGGTGGTGAACTGCGTGGCGTACGAGGAAGGGGCCAGGGTCCCCGCCGGCCGCGATCTGGTCGAGACGGTGGAGCGGGTCCGCAAAGCCGACGGCGGTTTCGTCTGGCTCGGGCTGCACGAGCCGACCGAGGTGGAGTTCGCGGGCATCGCCGAGCTCTTCGACCTGCACCCGCTGGCGGTCGAGGACGCGGTGGACGCCCACCAGCGCCCGAAGCTGGAACGGTACGGCGACACGCTGTTCGCGGTGTTCAAGACGGTCTGCTACGTCGAACACACCGAGCTGACCGCGACCAGTGAGGTGGTGAACACCGGCGAGATCATGGTGTTCGTCGGCCGGGACTTCGTGGTGACGGTCCGGCACGGCCGGCACGGCTCACTGGGACCACTGCGGGAAGAGCTGGAAGCCGACCCCCAGCAGCTGTCCAAGGGACCGGCCGCCGTACTGCACGCGATCGCGGACCACGTGGTGGACGACTATCTGAATGTCACGGCCTCCGTCCAGGAGGACATCGACGAGGTCGAGACGGCCGTGTTCGCGGCGGACGGCGCGCGGGCCGACCCCGGCCACATCTACCAGCTCAAACGTGAACTGCTGGAGCTGAAGCGGGCGGTGGTTCCGCTGGGGCGGCCCATCATGGACCTCGCCACACGGCCGATACGGGTGATCGACCCGGAGATACAGGCCTACTTCCGGGACGTCTCCGACCACCAGCTGCGCGCAGCCGAGCAGATAGCCGCGTTCGACGAACTGCTCAACTCGATCCTGCAGGCGCACCTCGCACAGGTGAGCGTGGCGCAGAACGAGGACATGCGGAAGATCACGGCGTGGGCCGCGCTGATCGCCGTGCCGACGATGGTCTGCGGTGTCTACGGCATGAACTTCGAGCACATGCCGGAGCTGCACTGGAAGTTCGGATATCCCCTGGCGATCGGCGTGATCGCGGTCGCGTGCTCCACCCTCTACCGGGGATTCAAGCGGAACGGCTGGCTGTGACCGCGCTCGTCCGGCACGGTTCGCCGGACGAGCGCGAGTTCACGGTGTGCCCGGAGGACACGCACGGAGGCATCGGTGTCCGCTGTCGGACGCTCCGCCCCTCAGCGCGAGTCGCTCTTCGCGTAGACGCTCTCGACCCAGCCCGCGAGTTGTCCGTCCGTCAGGTGCGAGGCCAGATCGGCCTCGCTGATCATTCCGACCAGGCGCTTGTTCTCGATCACAGGGAGGCGACGGATCTGGTGTTCCTGCATCTCGCCGAGTACGTCACTGACGTCGGCGTTCGCGTCGATCCAGCGCGGGGTGCCCTTGGCCATCTCGCCCGCGGTGACGCGGGCCGGGTCGTGACCCATGGCCACGCAGCCGATCACGATGTCGCGGTCCGTGAGGATGCCGCAGAGCCGTTCGTTCTCGTCGCTGATGGGCAGGGCGCCCACCTTGAGTTCGCGCATCAGCTGCGCCGCCCGGTCCAGGGTCTCGTGGGCGGGGATCCACTGGGCGCCACGGTGCATGATGTCTCCGGCGGTGGTCATGTGGTATCTCCCGGTGCCGGACGGCCGGCGCGGCGCGGAGACGCACCGCTAGTCCCGGCGCCCTACATTCTCGCCGGGTACGAGGAGATACGCACCCGCACGGCCGCGGCTTCGGCCTGACGACGCCGCCCCGCCTCCGCCCCACCCCTCGACGTACACCGCACTCATCCGCTCACGCTTCCCTCGGCCCACACCGGGACGGTCGTCCCGTCAGCCGTTCCACGCCGGATGACGCGGGTCGTCCGCCCGTACCAGGACATCGGCGGTGTCGCCCGGAGCCGTCTCGGTCTCGTAGCGCTCGAACGCGGGGAGCGTCCAGTGCTCGTCCTGCGGGGTGCGACGGCGCAGCGCGGCCGGTGAGAGACGTACATGGACAGTGAAATCGAAAGGGAACCAATGGTGCAGAAGCAGTGGCCCGTGCAGCAACAGCATCGCACCGGGCGGGAGTTGGACGTACGGGGTGCGGGTGGCACGGTCGGTCACCGGGTCCAGGAGGTCGGGCAGGACACGCCCGTCGCCATCGGCTTCCAGGGGGCCGAAGACCTCTCGCCACAGGGCGCCGGTGTCGAACCAGCCGTCGTAGTAGGTCTCCACGTCCTGACGGCCGTATTCGAACCGGAGCGAGGCGGACCGCAGATAGCCTTCCGTGCCGACGACCAGAGCGGAACGACCGCGTGGGCGCAGGGCCTCGGCGACGCGTTCGGCGAGGTCACCCGGGCGGGCCGCCGGAGCCCCGTCGAAGGCGATGCGCGGCCAGGGGCTGCCGTCGGCCGGCTTCAGTTCGAGCAGGCGCTCGGCGATGAGGTCGCCGAGCCGGTCCCAGGTGATCGCTTCGAGTCGCACACGGCCCATGATGCCGCGCGGGCACACCTGTACGGCGAGTGCGTGCCCGTGCGGAGCTGTCCGACGACATCGAGTGGGCGTGACGGGCCGTGCGGCGGCGAGGGGAGAAGGGGCGCGCTGGTCGGCGTACGGACGGGTGTCGTTCGGGAAGGAAGCGCCTATGGCGACCACGGCAACTCCCCCGCCCAGTAACGGGCCTCTCGTCGTCCAGCCGTTGAAGAGACGGCACTGTGGCGAGTGCGGGCGTGGGCCGCTCCCGCTGCTGGTGATGGAGGAGGGGACGCCGAGATGCCTTGACTGCGCCGACCTCGGACATCTGGTGTTCCTGCCCCGCGGTGACACGGCGTTGACGCGCAGGTCGCGGGAGGAGAGCGGGCTGTCGGCGGTCGTGGTGCGGTTCCACCGGCGGCGGGGCAGGTACGAGCGGCAGGGGGTGCTGGTCGAGGAGGCGGCGCTCGCGCGGGCGGAGGAGCGGTGCCTGGCGGACGCGGAGGCGAGACGGCGGCGCAGAACACGGGACGCGCGACGGCGGGCTGCCGAGGACGTGCGGTTCACGGACGCGTTCGCGCGGAACATCCGGCGGCTGTTTCCGGGCTGCCCGGCCGACCGGGCGCACGCGATCGCCGCACACGCCTCGGTGCGCGGCAGCGGGCGGGTGGGGCGCAGCGCCGCCGGGCGGGCGCTGTCCGAAGCCGCGGTGGTCTCGGCCGTACGCGCGGCGGTGCGGCACACGGAGACTCCGTACGACCAGTTGTTGATGAGCGGTGTCGCGCGCCACGAGGCCCGCCGGCGGATCGCCGCCGCGGTCGACGGGACGATGGCCTGCTGGCGCGAGGGCGGACCGGACGGGGAGGGGCGCGAGGGCGGACCGGCCTGGGAGGGGGAGGACGACTGACGGCGGCGGGTCCGAGACGCCTGGACATGGTGTCGAGCACCTCGGCCATGGCCGTCTCCGGCGTCCGGCATTTCACTTGTGGGGACAGGGGGCGCCGGGCAGGATCTTGAGGTTCGGGGTGGTCCGGCCCTCACGGTTTCGGGAACGGTGCGCGAGTTGTTGACCAGTGGTTCTGCCTACACGGGAGTTGCCATGATCGAGGGACCGTACTTCGTGCTCACCGTGGTGGGCGTGCTGGGTACCGGGCTGGTGGCCGGGGTGTTCTGCGCGTTCTCGACGTTCGTGATGAAGGGACTGGCCGCGCTGCCGCCGGCACAGGGTGTCGCGGCGATGCAGGCGATCAATGTGACCGCACTGATGCCGGCCTTCATGCTCGTGTTCATCGGGTCGGCGGTGCTGTGCGCCGTGATCGCGGTGGTCACTTTCGTGCTGTGGCCGGACGAGGGCACGGTGGAGCTGCTGGTGGGCAGCGCGCTGTATCTGTTCGGCTGCTTCGGGGTGACGATCGCCGCGAACGTCCCGCGCAACAACAGGCTGGCCGAGATGGACGCCGGCACGCCGGAGGCCATCGCGTACTGGCCCACGTATGTGAGCGAGTGGTCGATGTGGAACCACATACGGACGGTCGCCGCGGCCGCCGGAGCTGTTCTGTACGTGCTGGCGCTGGCCTGAGGGCACGGCGGCGGCGTCCGCCTGGGGCCACCTGGGGCTATCTGGGGCGGAAGCGGCCGGGGCGTCGTATCGTGGCGGAAAGAGTCTGCCGACAGGCCTCGCGGCCCACCGCCCCGGCGACGGCGTCGGACACGGTGGAGTCGAAGACGGCGGCGAGCGCCGTACGGGGCACCGTGCGTGTACGTGAGGGAGACGGCCATGGCCGATCCCAGGGGTTTCCTGAACTCCTCCCGCGAGGAATGGCCGCGCCGGCCCGTGGAGGACCGGGTCCGTGACTGGGACGAGGTGTACGTTCCCGGGGCGCTGCTGCCGATCGTCCGGACACAGGCCGACCGGTGCATGGACTGCGGCATCCCGTTCTGCCACGACGCCTGCCCGCTGGGCAACCTGATCCCCGAGTGGAACGACCTGGTCGCGTGCGACGACTGGCGCGGGGCGAGCGACCGTCTGCACGCGACGAACAATTTTCCCGAGTTCACCGGGCGGCTGTGTCCCGCGCCGTGCGAGGCGGGCTGTGTGCTGGCGATCAACCAGCCCGCGGTCACCATCAAGAACGTCGAGGTCGCCATCGCCGACCGGGCCTGGGCGGACGGGTTCGCGCCGCCGCAACCGCCGGACCGGTTGTCGGGGCGGTCCGTCGCGGTGATCGGTTCGGGTCCTACGGGGCTGGCGGCGGCGCAGCAGCTGACCCGGGCCGGGCACACCGTCGTCGTCTACGAGCGCGACGACCGGATCGGGGGGCTAATGCGGTACGGCATCCCCGAGTTCAAGATGGAGAAACGGCACCTGGAGCGGCGGATCACGCAGATGCGGGCGGAGGGTACGAAGTTCCGTACGTCGACAGCCGTCGGCTGGGACATCGGGGCGGGCGAGTTGCGGGCACGCCACGACGCGGTCGTGCTGGCCGTGGGCGCCACGGCGTGGCGTGATCTGGCCGTGGACGGGAGGGAGTTGAGCGGTATCCATCAGGCGATGGAGTATCTGCCGCTGGCCAACCGGGTGTGCGAGGGAGACCTGGAGGCGTCTCCGTTGTCCGCGGCGGGCAAGGACGTCGTGATCGTCGGCGGAGGGGACACCGGGGCCGACTGTCTGGGTACGGCGGTGCGTGAGGGCGCGAAGTCCGTGACGCAGCTGGACATCTACGCGCAGCCCGGTGCGGAGCGCGACGAGGCTTCCGAGCCGTGGCCGGTGTACCCGAAGATCTACCGGCTGTCGGCCGCGCACGAGGAGGCCGGGGCTCTGGAGACTTCGCCGTCGGCCGACGCGGACGCCCGGCTCTTCGCGGCGTCCACGCTCCGCTTCACGGGAGACCCCTCCGGCCGGGTCTGTGCGCTGCACCTCGTAGAGGTCGACGCCGAACGCCGGCCGCGCCCCGGCAGCGAGCGCGCGCTCCCCGCCGATCTCGTGCTGCTGGCCCTCGGGTTCTCGGGCCCCGACCGCTCCGACGGGCTGGTCGAACGGTTCGGCCTCGAACTCGGACCGCGCGGCACGATCACCCGGGACGCGGACTTCGCGACCAATGTGCCGGGGGTGTACGCCGCCGGGGACGCGGCGCGCGGCCAGTCGCTCATCGTGTGGGCCATCGCCGAGGGCCGGGCGGTGGCGGCAGCGGTGGACCGCCGGCTGACCGGCGAGTCGCGACTGCCCGCACCGATCGGGCCGCACGACCGGCCCATGACGGCCTAGCGGGCGCCCCGGCCACCTCGGTGCAACCCGGCGCACACCCGGCCCCTCCCCCTCCCCCTCTCCCTCCGCCTCCCCCTCCCCGGCAGCACTCAGCGCTGGTCCGCGCCTGCCCTCTTCGCCTTCGGCGTCGACAGGGCGACGCGGTTCCAGGTGTTGATCGCGAGGATCAGGGCCAGTGTTCGGGCCAGTTCCTGGTCGTCGAAGTGCGCGGCGGCCTCGGCGTGGACGTCGTCCGGTACGCCGACGCCCGCGATCAGCGTGACCGCCTCCGCCAGTGCGAGGGCCGCCCGCTCCCGCGCGGATCGAGGTCACCGGGGTCTCGGGCGGGCTTCACGCGGTGCTGCGGTTGCCGCCCGGCAGTGAGCGGTCCGCGGTGAAAGCCGCCGTGTGGCAGGGGCTCTCGGTGGACGGGCTCGCGGAGTTCCGGCACCCGGAGGTGGCCGTGACCGCGCCGGACGGCCTCGACGTGGGCTGTGTGACGCCTTCGGAGCACGCCTGTGGAGCCGCGCTGGACGCGCTGTGCGCCGCGCTGCCACCCCCGTGCGTGCCGGCGGTGCCCGCGGAAGCGTTCCTGGGTGGCCGGAAGACGACCCTGCGCCGGCCTGCACTCCACCACGCAGTGGGATCATCTATTCAGGAGGCGCGTTGTTGACGCGGCCGTTTCATCGGCCGGTGCAATCGGTCGATTCGACAGGTCGGTTCCATCGGCCGGTTCCATCGGCCGGTTCAATCAGCTGGTTTAATCGGCCGGCTCTATCGAACAGTTACGTCGGTCGGCTCGATCGGTCGGCTCTATCGGTCAGTTGTATCGGCCGGTCCGGCAGCAACCCGCCCCCATCCTTCGTTCCGTCGTCAGGCGCAGGGCCACCCCCGCGCGTCCCCCCTGTTGGCGGTCGGTCCTGGAGGGTGCTCGATGACGACGGTTGACGAACGTCACGAAGACGGTGCGTGCGACGGGGAGGAACGGGGCGCACGCCATCCCGCGTACGTCGTCCCCCTGAGCGATCCGCAGGCCACGCGCATCGTGCTCGCCGGTTCCAAAGCCGCGCATCTCGCGCGCGCGGCGAGGGCGGGGCTGCCCGTGCTGCCGGGGTTCGTCCTGCCGAGGCAGGACGAACCGTGGCAAACAGCGGACGGGGACTCCGAACAGCTGCGCCGAGCCTGGCTGCGGCTCTCCGACGGTGGCGACGGTGGCGCCCTCCCCCTCGTCGTACGGTCCTCGTCGCCTCAGGAGGACACCCAGGAGTCGTCCCTGGCGGGTCAGTTCGCGTCCGTGCTGGACGTGCGGGGCTGGCACGACTTCCGTGCGGCCGTACGGACCGTGCTCGACTCGGCCCACCGGCCGGACGGTTCGGTCGCGCCGATGGCCGTGCTCGTGCAGCCCATGCTCACGGCCCGGGTGGGAGGGGTGCTCTTCGGTGCCGACCCCCTGGAGGGACGGCACGACCGGATGCTGGTGAGCGCGGTGCGGGGCGGGCCCGACGCACTGGTCAGCGGCGAACAGCCGGGCACCACCTACTGGTTGACCCGCCGGGGCCGCTTGGCGCGCATCGGCCCCGGAGGTGCCGAACCGCTGCTCGGGACCGCCGAACTGCGCCGACTGGCCCGGCTGGCCCGACAGGCGCGCGGGGTGTTCGGCGGGCCGCAGGACATCGAGTTCGGGTTCGACGCGGCGGGGCGGCTGTGGCTGTTCCAGAGCCGCCCCATCACGGCGATGGCGGCGCGGCCCGCGCGCGGGGCACGGCTACTCGGTCCCGGGCCGGTCGCGGAGACCCTGCCTGATCAACTGGAGCCGCTGGAGCAGGACTTGTGGGTGGCGCCCATGGCACGGGGGCTGGCCGCCGCGCTCGACATCGGGGGCACCGCGCCCCGGCGGCAGCTGCGGGCGTTGCCGGTCGTCACGACGGTCGGCGGGCGGGCCGCGGCGGATCTGCGGCTGCTGGGCGCCGCCCCGCCACGGCAGCGATGGGTGGCGCTGCTCAATCCGGCGCCGGGTGCCCGCAGGCTGGCCGCCGCGTGGCGGGTGGGACGGCTGACCGCGGCGCTGCCCGGTCTCGCGACGGACCTCGTCGCCGATGTCGACCGCCGGCTCGCCGAGACACCGCCCCCGGACCGGCTCACCCGCCGCGAACTTCTCGCCACCCTGCGCTGGACGCGGGCCGTACTGGCCGCCCTGCACGCCCAGGAAGCCCTCGTCGGCGCCCTGCTTCCCGAGCCCCGACCGACGGCCGCGAACACACGCACGAACACGAGCACGCACACGGGTACGCACACGGGTACGCACGCGAACAAGACATCAGGCGCGGCATCGAGTACCGCATCGCGCACCGCATCGCGCACGGCCGCTGGTACGGCCCTCGCCGTCCTCGCCGAGGCGCGCGCTCGCGGTGTACCGGATCACCAGGTGGTGGCCACGCAACCGATGGTCCTGGCGCTGGTGGCTCCCAGCCTGAGCCGGGAACTGAGACTCCCACCGAGTCCCGCAAGCTCCGCGGGGGCGGACGGCGGGCCCATCACGCCGAGGGCGGCCTCGCTCCCCGCGCGTGAGGCCCTGCGGTTGCGTGTCCGCTGGGTTCAGGAGCTTCAGGTCCGGCTGGTACGGGACGCCGCGCGGCGACTGACCGTACCCGGAGATCAGCCCCATGCTCCGGTCCGTCCAGAAGTGGGGCTGTTGCGCTGGCCGGAACTCGTCGACGCGCTCGAACACGGCTTCCTGCCCGGTGATTTCGGGGAACGGCTGCCGAGGGCCGCGTCGGCGCCGCTGCCCGACGCGTTCCGGCTCGCGGAGAACGGCGCGGTCGTCGCCGAGCACGCCACAGGCAGAGGCGCCACAAGCAGGGGCATCACACGCAGGGGCATCACAAGCAAAGGCACCACAGGCAGAGGCGCCCCGGGCAGAAGCGGTGCGGGCAGGCGCGAGGGACAGGGCGTGTCCGGTGGCCGGGCCAACGGGACGGCCTGGGACGGCACCGGCCCACGACCACCTGACCCCGTGCTCGTCGTCCGCACCCTCGCCCCCGCGCTCGCTCCACTCCTGCCCGGACTCGCGGGACTCGTCGCACAGACCGGCAGCCCTCTCTCCCATCTGGCCCTGCTGGCCAGGGAGTTCGGTCTGCCCACGGTCGTCGGGGCCACGGACGCCGTACGCCGGTTCCCGCCGGGCTCCCACCTCACGATCGACGGCGCCACCGGCGACGTAGACGTAGACATGGACGTCCACATGGACGTGGACGTGGACGTACAGGCCACCACCGGCCACGTACACACGGACGGGAACGCACCCCCGCGGACCCCGCAAGCCCCGCAGGCTGCGAAGGCTGCGAAGGCTGCGAAGGCCCCGCACCCAGCCACGGCCGACGCCCCCGAGCACCCCTCCGCACCTGCACCCGCGCCCGCGTCAACCCCGGTGTCCGCCCCCGCCCCCCACCGAGGCCCCCGATGAGGCGCGTCGCCTACCTCTTCGGCGGTGCGGCAGCCGCCGGAGCCGGCACGTACGTCGTCGTCTATCTGTACCGGTGGCAGTGGCAACGAGCCATTCTCTGCGGGGTGCTGCTCCTCGTCGTCGAGGTGCTGCTCCTCGGGATCGTGCTGTTCGGGCGGCTGGCGCGGATCGAGGAGCGGATGCGCGACGCCGACCGGCGGCAGGAGGACGTCCTCGCGCGGTTGCGGGAGAAGGAGGCGCCGACGGGGCAGGGCGGCGGCCGGTTCCGCTGGCTGGACGACGAGCCGACGAGCCCCACCTACGTCTTCGTACCGGTCCTGATGGTCACCGGTGTACTGCTCTCCGGGCTCGCCTGGCTGGTGCAGCGGATCGCGTCCGCCACGGCCCGGCCCACGGCGGAACAGCGGCTCGCCGGGCGCCTCGCCGTCCTGGCCGCCCCCGATCCGGACGGCGGCGCGGATCTGGACGACCTGCCGCCGCCCGGCGCCCGGCGGGACCGCGGCCGTACCCTGCGCGTACTCGCCGCGGGCGTGGTCGGGAGCGCGCTGCTGGCGGCGCTCGTCGCCGGGCTCGCCGACCTCACGCAGACCCGCGAGGAGGAGGCGACGGACTCCGAGGCGACCTCCCTGCTCCTGCGGGTCGACATGCGCGGCACGGACATGTCCGCCGAACGGCAGTCCCTCGCCGCGCGCCAGCTCTGGGAACGCTGCCGGGACTCGACGTCCGTACCGCTGAGCCGGGCCAGCCTCGGCGACCTGGGCGAGGGACTCTTCGCCGGAGTGGTCCGGCCCGCGCTGGGCGACCACGACCGTATGCGCCTGCGCGGCTGCCTGGAGGACACCGGCCTGGACCGTACGCACCTCACGGTGGTCGCCATCGGCGACGCGGACGCGGACAAGAACGCAGACGCAGACGACGACTGAGCCCGGCCGGGCACCACCCGTAGCCCGCGCCCGGACACCACCCGCAGTCCGCGCCCAGGCACCACCCACGGTCCGCGCCTAGACGCCACCCGTAGCCCGCACCCAGACACCACCCACGGTCGGCACCGGGACACCCCCCATAGTCCGAGCCCAGGCCCCACCCGCAGTCCGCACCCATGCACCACCCATAGTCGGCGTCCAGACACCGCCCTCTGTCGGTGCCCAGGGTTACGATGCCGACGCGCGCCTCGTCCCCGAGCCTCCGGGTCGCCCATGGCTGTCGTCGCCCCGCCTCCGCCGCCACCCGGCCCCGCGCCGCCCGGGAGCCGTTCCCGCCGCACGTCGCGTGTCCTGCGCACTCTGCGCCGGACGCTGCCGCGCGTGCTCGCGGCCCTCGGCCTGTGCTACCTCGTCCTGTGGGCCACCGGCGCTCTGGGCGTCCTCGCGCTGTCGTACTGGGCGCGTGAACGGACACCGCCGCCCGCCGGGACCCACCCGGTGCGGGGCATCCACCACTTCCAGCCGGTGGACGCCGCCGGAGGACTCTGGCGCGGCGGCGCCCCCTCGCCCGAGGGCTACCGGGAACTGGCCAGGCTCGGTTTCACCACCGTGGTCGACCTGCGCGCCGAGGACCTGTCCGCCGAGCGGCTCGCCGGGCCGCGCAGGGCGGGCCTGGACGTCGTACGGCTGCCCGTGCGGGACGGACAGACCCCGACGCCGCACCAGGTACGACGCTTTCTGGGCGTCGTCGGTGCGGCCCCGGGGCCGGTGTTCGTGCACTGCGGGGCGGGGGTGGGCCGTACGGGGACGATGGCCGCGGCCTACCTCGTGCGGGCCGGGCTGGAATCCCCGTCGGGCGCGGTCCGCCGCAACCTCGCGGTCGGACCGCCGTCCATCGAGCAGATCTACTACGCGCTGAGCCTCGGTCCTGACCGGGCCGAGCAGCCGCCGCTGCCGGTGGTGGCGGTCAGTCGGCTGGTGGACGCCCCGCGCCGCATGTGGTCCTGGTTCTGAAGCCGATTCGGCTTCCCCCGGCGCAATCCCTGAAGAATCGGTTCTGCAACAACCGGCCGGCGGATTCGTCGGCGACCTCAGGAGAGCAGGAAGTCCGCCTCCCCCGCCTTGGCACCCTGAATGAACGCGGTCATCTCGCCGGGGGTGTAGATGAGAGCCGGACCGTCCGGGTCGGCCGACTGACGGACCGCGATCCGGCCGTCGGCGAGCTTCATCGCCTCCAGGCAGTTGCCGCCGTTCCCACCGCTCCACGGCTTGTGCCAGCCCTCGCTGCCCAGCTCCCTGGCGGGCATGCCGTTGTAGATCCGCGCGAGGCGTATCCGGGACTTGATGCGATCCATTCACAGCTCCTTGCGGAGATCCAGCAGGATCTCCTTCGTGCGATGTGCCGTGGCGGCCTGAGCCGCCATGCGGTCCATGACCTCAAGGTGGGTTGCCACCTCGGTACGCGCGTCCAGGTAGACGGCGCCGGTCAGGTACTCGCTGTAGACCATGTCCGGCAGTTCGGGCATGGCAAAGCGGAAGAGCACGAACGGCCCGTACGTGCCCGCGTGCGGCCCCGAGGAGAAGGGGGCGATCTGCAGCGTCACGTTGGGCAGTGCCGTGGCTTCCAGCAGTCTGTCGATCTGGCCGCGCATGACCTCGGGGCCGCCGACCGGGCGGCGCAGGGCGGTCTCGTCCATCACGGCCCAGAACCGGGGCGCGCCCTCGCGCGTCAGCAGCTCCTGGCGTTGCATGCGCAGCGCCACGTGCCGCTCGATGTCCTCGGGTCTGGTCTGGCCGACGGCGCCGGAATGCAGGACGCCACGCGCGTACTCCTCGGTCTGCAGCACTCCGGGCACGAAGTGGGGCTCGTACGAGCGGATGAGGGCGGCCGCGCCCTCCAGGCTCACGTACATCGAGAACCAGCCCGGCAGGATGTCGTGGAAACGCTGCCACCACCCCGGCTGGTTCGCCTCCTCGGCGAGCATGACGAACGCGTCGGCCTCGTCGTCGGAGACGCCGTACGACTTCAGCAGGAGCTGGAGGTACGGGATCTTGAGGGTTACCTCGGCCATCTCCATACGGCGGACGGTGGCGGCGGTGACACGCAGAATGCGTGCCGCCTCCTCACGCTTGAGCCCCGCGCGTTCCCGCAGGTCCAGCAGGCGCCGTCCGAGGACGACCTGCCCGACCGTCGGCGCGGACCGCGGCTCGCTCACGTCCACCTCCACTTTTGTCCAGACAGCCGGGGCGGCGCCCGTTCGGGCCCTGTACGGGTACCCAACTGACGCCGCGCCACGTGCTGTTGCGAGCAGTGTGCCATGGCCATACCGCTCAGAACACTGCACTCTGCAATTTTCAGAGTGACACTTGCCAAGTGTTCACGACGGGGAGATAGTGGCAAACGTGATTCCGTCCGCGCCGTTAGGAACAGCCGCAGCCGTGAACCGAGACCGTCTTACCGCCACCGCCGGGGTACGCCCCGACACGGCGGCCGAGCGCCGGTTCCGCTTCGAGCTGGCCGCACACCCGGGCTCAGCGGCACAGGCCCGGCACCTGACGCGGGCCCGGCTGTCGGGCTGGGCGGTCTGCGAGGACACCTGCGACACGGCAGAGCTCATCGTCTCCGAACTGGTCACCAACGCCATCGTGCACACGGCGAGCCGCCATGTGGTGTGCGAGCTGCACGACGGCGAGGACCTGGTCCGGATAGCCGTCCGTGACGAGGGATGTGCGCCGGGTGAGCCCCACCCGTCGCCACAGCGTCCCGATGAGGAGCATGGGAGGGGACTGCTCCTCGTGGCGGCGATGTGCACTGCCTGGGGCGCCCAGGAAACCGGTCCCGGACTGCTGGTCTGGGCGGAACTGCCGCGGACGGCGAACAACGGCGTCGAGTCGCGGTCGGACCTGGGCTGGAGTGCGAGGAGCCGGCCGGCCCCAGCCGGCTCCTCGCCGACGGGGGTCCACATACCCCCGGCCGGGAACGAATGGTTCTGACCTGGATCGCGAAGACCAGGACCGGACGATCGCGAAGAGCCAGGACCGGACGGACGGTACCGAAGACATACGGACGGGACCGAAGACATTGGGAACACGAGCGGGGGCTGCATGGGTGTGAGGGCTACCTCGGCCGGTACGCCAAGGGTGCTGAACCTGAACACGCTGGTCCGCATCGAGCGCGGCCGGACGGCGTCGGGCCCGGGCGCTTCGCGGCCGCTGGCGGTGCCGGAGGGCATGCAGGCCCCGCTGGGCTGCGACGCGGTGGCGATACCCGCGAGACTCGGCCCGCTGCTGATGCCCCGCCTGCCGCGCGTCGGCTGTGTGTACGCCGACAGCACGCACTGGTGGTGGCTCGTGCCCTCCGACTCGGATGTCGCCCTGGAGTGGCCCTCGCCCGCGCACTACGCCACGGGAGCGCTCGTGCCCGCCTCGCCCACCTTCCCCGGGCTGATCCACACACCGGACGGCACGCTGCCGTACACCCCGCCGATCCCTCTCTACCTGGCCCTGTGCCGGGTGACCGGGACGCCGCCGGCCTGGTCCCGGCCGGTCAGCGCGTGATCGGTACGGACTGAGCCACCCGTACGCCGACTCGTGGGGGCTGCCTCTGTCCGACGGGCCGCTCCGCTGTGCGGCCGTGCGCTCGTCGCGGTCGTTCCGGTCATTCCCCTGACCCCCCGGTGCGTGGAAGCACGCGTTCCAGGGGATGGCACCTCGCGCGGCCACGAGCGCCGGGCGTGCTCCGGATACGCCGTGCGGGAACGGGCACGCGCCCTGCCCGAGAGCGCCCGGCACCGCGATAGTGGCCGTTCGCCCTCGATCGGGGAGGTCATCGGTGGGGTCTGCCGAGTCGGCGGGATCGTCGAAAAAGGTCACGCGCGACAGCGAGAAACCCGGTACGGACGGGCCGGAGCCCTCCGAGTCCGAGCGGCTTCTGTTCGGCGGTCCGCTCCGCTACGACATGGGCTGGTCGCAGCATTCCGACGCGTTCATGGAACTGAACTTCCGCGCCATGGTGACGCGGCTGCCGGCCCTGCTCGCGGTCAGTTTCCGGCTGGCCCGGCAGGCGGACCGCCGGGCCGCGCGGACCGTGCTGGGCGCGGAGGTGGGCCGCGGTCTGGCCCAGGCGGTGAGCCTGCTGGCGGTCAACAGCGTCCTGGGCCGGCTGATGGCGAGCGGACCGGTCGCGGACCGGCTGCGGGACGCGGCACCCGCACTCGTCACGGTCGCCGTGGTGACGCTCCTCGCCGCGCTGCTGCGGGGCGCCTCCACGTACGCGACCGGCCGCCTCGAACCGAAGGTGGAGCGCGTCGCGACGGAGCTGTACCTGGAGCGGGCCGCGACGGTCGAACTGTCGGCGATCGAGGACGAGGCGTTCCACAAGCTGCTCGACACCGCGCAGTACGGCGCCTCGTCCGCCCGGCGCATGATCGGGATCGCCACGCGCGTGGTGAACGCGATGATCTCGCTGATCGCGGCGGCCGGTGTCCTCACCGTGCTGCACCCGGCGCTGCTGCCCCTGCTGATGACGATGACGCTGCCGAGCGCCTGGAGCGCGCTGACCATCGCCCGGCGCCGGTACGCGTCGTGGCACGCCTGGGTGCAGCACGCCCGGGCTGGCCGGCTGATCGGCAATCTGCTCACCGAGCCCGCCGCCGCGCCGGAGATCCGTGTCCACGGCGTCGGCCCGTTCCTGCTGCGGCACTTCCGCGCGATGTCGGAGGCCGCCGAGGCCGAGCAGGCCAGGCTCGCCCGTCTGGAGGCGCGGACCGGGCTGATCGCGGCCGCCTGGACAGGCCTGGCCACCGTGGCGACGTACGCGACCCTCGGCGGGCTGCTGCTGGCCGGCGCGATGGCGCTGTCGGTGGCGGGTACGGCGGTCATCGCGATCCGTACCGGTTCCGCGAACCTCGACACGCTCGTCCTGGAGGTCAACACCCTCCACGAGGAGGCCCTGTTCGTCGGGGATCTGCAGCGCCTGTACGTGGAGGCGGCGGAGCGCACGATCCCGGTCGGCGGCGCGGTGCTGCCCGAGGAGCCGCGCGAGATCCGCTTCGAGAACGTCACGTTCACCTATCCGGGCAGCGCAGCCCGGCCCGCGCTGTCGGACCTGACGCTCAACGTGCCGCTCGGCAAGATCGTGGCACTCGTCGGCGAGAACGGTTCCGGGAAGACCACCCTGGTCAAACTGCTGTCCGGCCTGTACGCCCCCCAGCGCGGCCGGATCCTGTGGGACGACGTGGACGCGGCGGACGCCGACCGGCATCAGCTCGCGGAGCGGATCGCGATGGTGGCGCAGGACTTCAAACGGTGGCCCTTCACGGCCCGGGTGAACGTCGCGATCGGCCGGGCCTCGGCGCCGCTGACCGACGAGCGGCTGGGCACGTCCGTCGCGGAGGCGGGCGCCGAGGACGTGGTGGCGGATCTGCCGCGGGGCCTCGACACACTGCTGGCCCGGATGTTCAGCGGCGGGCACGAGCTGTCGGGCGGCCAGTGGCAGCGGCTCGGTATCGCACGGGCGGCGTACCGGCGGGGCGCGATCCTGGTCGTGGACGAGCCGACGGCGGCCCTCGACGCACGCGCCGAACTGGAGGTCTTCGAGAAGATCCGGGCCCTGGCGGGTACCGGTCAGACGGTCATTCTCATCACGCACCGGCTGGCGTCGGTGCGCCATGCCGATCTGGTGCACGTACTCGACCAGGGCCGTCTCGTGGAATCCGGCACTCCGGACGAGCTCCTCTCCCGGGGCGGCGTCTACGCCGAGCTGTACGGGCTGCAGGCCGGGCAGTTCTCTGTGCAGGTGCCCGCGCCCAAGGCGGGGTGAGGCCCACGGCGGCCGACCCGATCGCCGGCCTGACTCGGCCGACCCGTCGGCGCACGCTCGGCCGGCCTACTCGACGAGTTCCCGCACGACGACCAGGAAGGTGTCCGTCGACAGGTCCATCACGACGTCCACGTGCTGTCCCTCAAGGCGGCGCGCCTGCGCGAACTCCTCCGCGGGCCAGGAACCACGCGGCCCACCGGCCGGAAAACGCTCCAGCACCGTTCGACCGTTCACCATCCTGTACCTCCATGTAGCGCTGCTCTCGTGAGAGCCCTTGAAGAGTTAAACGCTCATCATGGGGTGAAGGTCTCGCGAAGTGACGTTACTGAGACGTAGTCGACACACGGTCACAACGGATGGGGGAACATCCGGACGACCGCGCTCAGTCCTCGTACTCGTCGTGGTATCGGATGCGTTCGCTGCCCGCGGGCGCCCCCAGTGCCGACGCGCGCCCCTCGGGTTTCTCCCACTCCTCCTGTCGGCCGAGCGCCGTGAGGTCCAGGAGGCTCGTGGTGGAGCCCAGCCCGTCGAGTCCGCGCGCGTACGTCGAGTACGTGTGGAAGATCCGCTCCCGCTCCCGCAGGAAACAGCTCACCCCGGGCCGCTCGTAGGGCTCCTGGCCGTCGTCCCCCGCGCCCGTCTCGAACGAGGCCTGGAAGTCGTAGGTGAAGTCGTTGTCGTACGCCGAGTACCAGGGCAGCGTCCACCCCATCCGCGCCTTGAAGGGCAGGATCTTCGTGTACGGCGCCCTGGAGATCAGCGCGAACTCGGTGCCCCGCGCGCGCAGATGCGCCAGGTGCCCGATCTGGTCGACGAAGGCCGAGCAGCTGCGGCAGCCCGCGTCCCACTCGGGGGCGAACATGAAGTGGTGGACGACGAGTTGCTGCCGCCCTTCGAAGAGGTCGAGCAGCGTCGCCTTGCCGTCGCCGCCCTCGAAGACGTACTCCTTGTCGATCTCGACCATGGGCAGCCGCCGCCGGTCGGCGTTGAGCGCGTCCCGGGCCCGGGTCGCGGCCTTCTCCCTGACCAGCAGTTCCTCGCGCGCGGCCTGCCATTGTTCGCGCGACACGATCCGCGGAAGCGTCATCGCTACTCCTTCGGTGCGGTGCCTTGTCAGGGGTGGACCGCAGCGAGCGCCGGAACTCATCGGTGGGCCGGAAATTCTCTTCGGGAGATTCTTTTCCGGGCCCACCGATGAGCGGCCCACCGGTGATCGATGGAGGGGCGGGGGCGCGTCTCAGGTGTCGTACTCCTGGATCCGCCTGCCGTGGGCGCGGTCGGTCAGGGCGGGCATGCGTTCGTTCATCTCCCTTACCACCGCCGGGACATCGACGGTCAGGAGTTCCCGGTCGCGCATGAGGATCCGCCCGTCGACGATCGTCGTGCGTACGTCACCGGAGCGTGCGCTGTGCACGAGGGTGGCCGCGAGATCGTGCACGGGCTGGGTGTGCGGGCCGCTCAGGTCGACCAGAACGATGTCGGCCCTGCGGCCCGGTGCGAGGCTGCCGATCCGCTCACCGAGCCCGACCGCCCGCGCGCTCTGCAGCGTCGCGTGGTGCAGGGCCTGCCGGGAGGTGAGCCGGCGCGGGTCGCCCTCGGTGAACTTCTGCGCCAGCGCGGTGAGCGCCATGGACTCCCATACGTCCAGGGAGTTGTTGGAGGCGGCCCCGTCCGTGGCGAGCCCGACCGGAATGCCGAGTTCACGCAGGGCGCGTACCGGAGTGGTCGTGGGCCAGGCGAACTTGAGGTAACCGCGGGGCGCGCTCGCCACCCCGATACGGCCGGTCGCGCGGGCGAGGACGGGCAGGTCGCGCTCCACGATGCCGGTGCCGTGCGCGATGAGCAGATCCGTGTCGAGGAGACCGGCCCCGGCCAGGATCTCGACCGGTGTACGGCCGTGGCGGGCGAGGCTCGCGTCGGTCTGGTCGCGGTTCTCGGCGGCGTGGAGGTGCACGAGCAGGCCGTGTTCGCGGGCGAGCCCGGCGGTCGCGGCGAGGTCGGCGTCGTCCACGGTGTAGGGCGCGTGCGGGGCGAGCGAGGTGGTGATCCGGCCGCCGGCGGTGTCGCGGTGCCTCAGGGCGAAGTCGAGCGACCGCTCACGGCCCTCGGCCCCCTGGGAGGAGAAGAAGGCCTGCCCGAGGTTGGCGCGCAGACCGCTCTCGGCGGTCACGGCGGCGACGGTGTCCATCGAGAAGTAGTGGTCCGCGAAGCAGGTGACCCCGCCGCGGATCATCTCGGCGCAGGCCAGCCGCGCCCCCAACTCGATGTCCCGCTCCTGGAGATTGGACTCGATTGGCCAGACGACGTCGTTGAACCACTCGTCGAGGGGCAGGTCCTCCGCGATGCCGCGCAGGGTCACCATCGGGGTGTGGGTATGGCAGTTGACGAGGCCGGGCATCGCGACCTGGCCGCGGGCGTCGATGTGCACGGCGTCGGCGGGGCCGGCTGAGAGGAGGTCGGCCGGGTCGCTGGTGATCGTCTCGATACGGCCGCCGCGTACGACGATGGTGGCGTCCTCGACGAAGCGGATCTGTTCGCGCTCGTCGTGCACGAGGGCGGTGCACCCGGTGATGACGAGATCGGCGGCGCCCGGCGCGCGGGCGGCCGGGGAACCCGGTGGGTCGGTCTTCGCGTCGGGCGTGGGCTCGGGCGAGGTCATCACGCCACGGTACGGCGGGATCGTGCCACCGGGTGACGTGAACCGCGCATCCTGTCCCCGCCCTGTCCCGGGCGCGGTTTCGCGCGCACTCTGAGCCCGAGGACCGTCCCTCGGCACCACCATTCGACGGCCGAAGACCGTCCCTCGGCCTCACCAATCGACGGGCGGCGCCCCTGGGAAGGCTCGTCCGGGAAGGAGCCCGGCATGCTCCTCGGCACCTGGAACCTGGAACCTGTACCGGCCCGGCGGGGCGTTCGGCCCGCGTACCGAGGTCGCGTACAAGGCGAAGCTCACGACGCTGGCCGGGGTCATCAGGGAACTCGATCCCACGCTGCTCGGTGTGCAGGAGGTCGGCGACCCGGCCGCGCTGGAGGACCTGGCCAGGATGCTGGACGGCGACTGGCACATCGTGCTGTCGGCGCATCCGGACGGCCGGGGCATCCGGGTCGGCTTCCTCAGCCGGCCGGCGCCGCGGACGCTCATCGACACCAACGAGTTCCCCGCGCCGCTGCGGCCCGTCCAGGGTGACGACGACCGCGAGCCGGTGCCCCGGACGGGCCGCGGCTTCCTGGCGGTGGAGGCGGTGCTTCCGGGCACGGGCGTGACCCTGTCGGTGGCGGTCTGCCATCTGAAGTCGAAGCTGCTGACGTATCCGGGCGGGCGGTTCCAGCCACGGAACGAGGGCGAGCGGGCCCGCTACGGCGCGTACGCCCTGTACCGGCGGGCCGCCGAGGCCACGCCGCCGAGGCCACGGCGCTGCGTGCCGTCGCCGACCGCCTCCTGGACGGCAGGGGCACGGAGCGGGACGTGGCCGTGCTCGGCGACCTCAACGACGAGGTCACCGCCGCGACCACACAGATCCTGCAGGGCCCGCCCGGCTCCGAGATCGGCACTCCCGGCTTCGACCGGCCCGACCGGGGTGACGCGGCGCGGCTGTGGAACATCGCTCCTCTCATCCCGGAGAAGCAGCGTTTCTCCCGCGTTCACTCCGGGCGCCCGGAACTGATCGACCACATCCTGGTCAGCCACCGCCTCCTCGACCGGGTGACCGGGGCGGGCACGGGGGCTCCGCTCCAGGAGACCCCGCTGCCGTCGGTGGACGACGATCCGGGCGACCGCCGGGACGCCGTCGGCTCGGACCACGCACCGGTGTGGGCACGGATAGCGCCCTGAGCGGCCCGGCAGCGCCCCGTAGGGGCGCGGGGAACGGCGCGACCAGCCACAACGCACCCGCAGACAACGTCTCCGGGCTCAGGCGATGCGCAGCCCGGCATCCTCCCGCCGATCCACGAGTTCGTCGAGGAGCACGGCAAGCCGCTCGGTGTGCCGCGGAGTGAGCCGCCCCGTGTCGTCGAGATGCACGGCGCAGGCGGTGGTGGTGTCCACGAGCAGTTCCAGGGTGGCCGCGACCTCGTCGGTGCCCGCCGTGTGCCGGGCCAGGGCAGGAAGCTCGGCGGCGGACCGGTCGATCGCCGCGCGGGCCTCCGCCAGCGTCCGATAGGCCTCGCGCCGCAACGCCCAGCGGGTGGCCCGGTCGGCACCGCCCCGGTCGGCGACACCGCGGTCGGTGCCCCCCACAGCAACACCGTCGGCGACTCCACCGGCACCGCCGCCAACACCGTCGACGCCGCTCAGGACATGCGTGAGATACGCGTGCGCCGCGTCGGTGGCGGCCGTCAGCCGGGCCCGTACGTTCCCGCCGCGCTGCCCCGGCGCCGGGAGATGCCCGACGACGAGCACGATCGCGCAGGCCAGCAGCGTCTCGCCGATCCGGCTCCAGGAGGCCTCCGGCTCACCGCCGACCATGACGAGGGCGAGCACGAGGACGGTCACGACAGCGGTCTGCGCGGCGAAGTGCCGGGTGGCGACGGGAATGAGGGCCCCGCTGATCGCCACGAGCGCGATCAGACCCTCGGGCCGGGGCAGCACAGCCGCGAACCCCGCGAAGACGAGGGCCCCGAGGACGGTTCCGGCCGCCCGGTTCAGAGCGCGCGAGACCAGCGGACCGAGATCCGGCTTCACGAGGAACACGGCGGTCGCGGGAAGCCAGTACCAGTGGACGTGGTGCAGTGCCTGCGCGACGGCGACGGCGGCGCCGTAGCAGAGGGCCACGCGGAGGCCGTACTCCCGCCCTCCGCTGCCGGTGACGGCATGCAGGAGCGCCCTGGCCCGCAGGGGGCGCAGATGCAGGCCCTTGTGGGCGGTCCGCTCGGCGCCCAGCCCGAGAGGATGACTGCCGCTCGCCTTCCGGGGGCGCGGGCCGCCGCGGTCGAAGGTCTCGGCTGCGTGCAGCAGGGCGTCGTCGAGGGCGCGCAGTCCGGGGACGGTCCGGGCGGGTGCGGGCAGCGGCCCGCAGGGCTCCCCGGTCCGCACGGCGACGGCGAGCCGCCGCGGCCCCTGGGCCGTGCGGGCGGGCAGTGCCTCACCGGCCCAGGCCAGCGCGGTCGCAGCCTCGGCGAGCGGCAGCGCGGCGGCGTACTGGGCCCGCAGCCGCCGCTCGGCCGCGGAAGTGGCGTACCGCCGCAGCCGTGGCCCCGCGAGCGCGTCCTGCGCGTGGTCGAGCGCGGCGGTCAGGGCGGCGCGCCGGCCACCGGCCTGCTGCCCGCCCACGGCGGCGAGCAGATCGGCGATCGCGTCGTACACACCGGCGACCCCGGCGCGCTCCCCGTCGAAGCGGAAGTCGTTGGCCAGGGCCCCGGGCGTGGGCAGCGCGAGCCGCAGCGCGATCAGCCAGCCGGTACCGGCGAGGAAGAACAGGGCCCGCTGCCAGCCGGGTTCGGGCAACGGCATCCCGGCGCCGATGGCCGCGGCGACGAGCAGCTGGGTCCCGGCCCCGGACGCGACGGGTCCCACCGCGCTGACGGCCCCGGCGAGCAGTCCGAGCGCGGTGAGCGTCAGGGTCAGCGGGGCGGCGCCGAGGCCCTCCCCGGCGTACGTGCCGACGGCGATCCCGGCGGCTCCGGCCAGCCCGGGTACGCCGATCCGGGGCACGGCGGTGCGCCGGCTCCCCGGCCGGTCGTTGATCCCGGCGAACATGGCTCCGAGCGCGGCCATGACACCCAGGGGCTCACGCCCGACGGCAACGGCCACGACGAGCAGGGGCCCGGCGGCGAGCACCCCGCGCAGCACGGCGTTCCACGGCACGGGCCCCCGCTGCGCGCGCAGCGCGTGGGTGAGCCAGGGCGGGAGGACGACGGGAAGGACGTTGAGCAACGGTCGCGGCACGGGCACGGGCACGGGGCTCCTGTCGGGACGAGGGCGATTGCGGGGCATGCCTTCGGGCGACGTCGGCCGGGCGGTGTCTGTGCGGTGCTTGCTTCTTAACGGAGGACCGGTTCTTACGGAGGACCGGTCATTACGGAGGACCGGTCCTCCACGGTAGATCGCGTCCGGCGGCGAAACCGGACATGAGCGTTTCCACGGTGTGACGATTTCGGCGGGACCCGGGTTCTTTATGAACGCAATCTCAAGCACGAGTGCGAGAGCGAGCGCGGGTGCCGGTTCGAGCGCCGATGCGAACGCGAGAGCGAGCGCCGGCCCGGTCGGGCCAGGCCGAGCAGGGCCGGAAAAGGGAGCGGGCCCGGGGGCGTAGCCGGCCCCCGAGCCCTGTGATGCCACCCATGCGGCACGCCGGCACGCTTGAGGACCCAGGTCAGTTTCATGTCGCCGCGTCCTGCCTTTGGACCACCGCACATCGAGCTGTGCGGGCCGGACTTGAACCGGCATTTCGACGCCCGGAGCCTGGGTCCGGTCGATCCGGCGATCGGCGGCGAATGCTGAGTCTGGAGCAATAGTCTGAGATTGAGCGCGGTCTGCCTCTGCCAATTGGGCTACCGCGGCGCGAAGAGTGCCGCGGGGAGGATTTGAACCTCCACTGGAACCGCGCGGTCACGACAAGCTTCAGGTTCAGCTTGCGCTCCTCGCGCACCCCGGCCGCCGACCTTCATAGGCGATGACCGGGGAGTTGTTGAGGCTACCCGAACAGGTAGCCGAACACGGCGTCTCCGACACGCTCGTCGGTGACCTCCGCGCCGTTCGCCTCTTCCCGGGCGAACTTGACGGCCTGCTGCAGCTTCTCGACCCGGTCGAGCAGCTCGTTGACGCGCCGCGCGGGCAGGGCGCCGGAGAACTTCACGGTCGTCCAGTACCCGACGGGGATGTCCTCGTAGTACACCTCGACCTGGGCGGGGTGCTTGTCGGTGGCCTCGGCCTTGACGTGGTTCCGCGGGACCTTCTTCGTACGGAGCGTCCGTACCGGCTCCGTCTTCCACGCGTCGGTCGACGGGTCCTGGACCCACGACTCGGAGGCGTCGAGCACCGGCAGCTTCCGCACGAAGGTGTTGAGGTCGGTGAGCTGCTTCTCAAGGAAGAGCAGGTACGACACCGGGACGTCGGCGACGAGCACCCGTCCGTCGACCCTCACGTCCGCGCGGGCCGTGCAGTTGGCCCAGTCCTTGGTGGCGGTCACGTCGAAGAGCCGGGTCAGCGTGGCCGCGGTGTCCCGCAGCACGTTCTCGGCCTGCACCTGCACCCGGGTCGACTCGGGCGGCAACTGCTCGCCCTCCTCGTCCTTGGGCTGGTACGTACGCGAGATTCCCGCCAGCAGGGCAGGCTTCTGCAGCCCGTGATGCGCGGCCGTCAGGTCCTGATGCGACTTGGACTTGACGCCCTTCTCCACTGCGATGATCTGATTGAGTTTCGCCACGTCGGTGACGGTAGCAGTGCCGACGGGGGTTGATCGAAGGGTTATTCGACGAGCCGCGTCATGTGCGGCGCCAGGGCTCCCCGATCGTCTGCCCTCCGTTGAACGTGCCTCCCTGGACCACCACACCGGACGCCCCGCCGCTGACGGTGTTGTGGACGGTGAGCGCGGTGGGGCCCGTGGCCCGGGGGCTCAACTCGTCCAGAAGCGCCCGCAGTTCCGCCACCGTCTCCGGATCGTCGCGCAGCGTCCGCCGGAGCCTGACCCGCCAGGACGCCCGTACATCGTTCTCGGCGTCCTCGTCGTCGGCGTCCCGCGCCGCGACCAGATCGGCGCGCGACTCCTCCAACTCCCCCTCGACGACCTCCTCGTCCCGCCCCCGCGAGCAGAGGGCGACGACCCGGTCCCGTACGTTCCCCCACCCGTCGGTCACCATCTGCTGCACGAGAGCCGTCGCCCCCGCCGCCGCCAGCGCCGCCAACTCCGCTTCCATCGGGCCCCCTTCGTCGCACGTCCGGGTACCCACGGTAGCGGGAGCGGCACGGTCGGCAACCCCGCACCAGGAGGGCGCGTCCGCCTGGGGCGCGCCCTCCGCCGGCTCAGCTGCCGGCCGCCACCGCCTTCCGCAGAGCCGCCAGCTCTCCGTGCATCACCGCACCCGGGCACTCCGTCGCCATCCAGTCGCGGTGGCCGCCGATCTCGTGGACCTCCCGCGTCCTGCCGGTGGTCGGGCTGGTGTACGTGACCTTGGACTCCGGGTCGACCCCGTGCATGCGGACCATGGACCGCAGCAGGTTGGTGAGGGCGTCGCGGGCGGCGGCGGTCGGGCCCTGCTTCGTCAGGTTGCCGAGGAGCGCGATGCCGAGGTTGCCCGGGTTGAAGCTGAGCACGTGGAACCCCGTGACGAGTTTGCCGCCGTCGTCGTGGGCCGGGGTGGCGGACTCGCCCGAGTACCGGCCCTCGTAGATCTGTCCTCCCTCGTCGATGAGGAAGTGGTAGCCGATGTCGCCCCAGCCGTTGGTGATCGCGTGCACGTGGTAGAGCGCGCGCACCGTGGCGGCCGGGTCCGGGTCGCCGTTGGCCGTGGCGGTGTGGTGGACCGTGAGGGTCTGGAAGGGGTGGTACGTCTGCGGTGAGATCTCCGCGCCGTCCGATCCGAAGCGGAGCTTCTCGTCCGCGCCCCAGGCGGCCCGTGTCAGATAGGCGACACCGCGCACCCGTGTGGTGTCCTGCGGCACGGCGACCTTGCGCGCGGGACCCCTCGTCGTCTCGATGGCCATCGACCGCAGATCCGTGGCACCGTCCGGGGCCCTCAGCTCGTAACCCGAGGCCCGGTCCACGGGGATGAGCAGCGCGCCGCCGTCGCCGTCCGAGCAGCCGTCGTCGCTCAGGGCCTGCCAGGCGCCCTTGCCGCCGTCGGCGCCGGTCAGCCGGATGCCACCGCCGGCCGCCTCGCGGGGGCCGGTCCAGCGCACCCCCACGTAACCGATGGGGAAGGCGGCCTCCACGGGTGCCTCGCCGGTGGCCGTCTCGGCGCGCGTGCTGGGGAACGTCTCGGACTTCGTGCCGGGTTCAGGCGCGGCGGTGTCCGCGGCGGCCGCTTCCGAAGAGGTGCCGGCCCTCGCGGCGGGAGCGAGCGCGGCGCCCGCCGCGACCGCTCCCGCGGCGCCGATCAGCCCGCGCCGTGTGACGCGTGACCCGGCGCGGTGGGAGGCGGGAGGAAGGGAGGGAACAGTCATGGGGGTTCCTTTGGTCTTGCCGGTCGTTCCTGCCACGTTTGAAGGTGCAAAGACGCAAAGGATCATAGGTCGGCGACCGGGCAGATATTCGGATGCGGTGCCGTGCGCCGGGACCGCATCATCGGCCCAGCTGTCCCCCTGTCCGCCGCCCGCTGTCCCGCCCCGCACCCGCGCCCGCCCCCGTCCTGGAAGGTCACCTCTCGTGCTGAAGCGCGTCACCGTCCCCAGCCTCTTCGCGCCGCCCGCCTACTCCCACGCCTCCGTGGTCGAGGCCGGCACGCGCCTCGCGCTGCTCGCCGGGTCCGTGCCCCTCACCGCGGACGGCGAACTCGTCGGCCCAGGCGACCCCGTACGGCAGGCCGAGCAGGTCATCGCGAACCTGCGTGAGCAGCTCCGGGCGGTCGGCAGCGACTTCGAGCATGTCGCGTACACCGACGTGTACGTGGTGAGCGCCGATCCCGCCGTGCTCTCGGAGGTCTGGAACGTCGTGGAGGCCTCCCGGCTCAGCGTCGGCCCGCACTCCTCCACCCTCCTCGGCGTCGCCTGCCTCGGCTATCCGGGCCAGCTCGTGGAGATCACGGCGACGGCCGTGGTCCCCGACTCCGGCCGGAGCCCGGGTCACGACGGCGAACGCGCCTAGAGTCGTCCCATGTTGATCGAGCACCGCGGGCAGCGCCCCATAGTCCCGGCCTCCGCCTACGTCGCCCCGTCGGCCGTCCCCTGCGGCGCCGTCGTCCTCGGTGAGGGCGCCCGCGTCCTGCACGGGGCCGTACTGACGGCGGAGGACGGCGAGGTACGGACCGGCGCGGACGTCGTCGTCATGGAGAACGCCCTGGTACGGGGCCGCCGCCGGCACCCCGCGATCATCGGGGACGCCGTACTCGTCGGCCCGCACGCCCACGTCAACGGCGCCCGTATCGAGGACGAGGTCTTCGTGGCCACCGGCGCCTCCGTCTTCCCCGGGGCCGTCGTGGGCGCCGGTTCGGAGCTGCGGATCAACAGCGTGCTGCACGCGAACTCGGTGCTGCCGCCCGGCACGGTCGTCCCCATCGGCTGGATCGCGGCCGGAGCACCGCGGGCGCAGCTCTTCTCACCCGACCGGCACGACGAACTGTGGGAGGTGCAGAGGGAACTGGACTTCCCCGGCACGGTCTACGGCGTCCCCCGCGGCACCTCGATGCGGGACATCATGGCCCGGCAGCCCGGCCACTTCGGCGCCCACCTCGACGACCGCGTCATCGAGGACGGCCCCTCGGCCCACTGAGGTACCGCTGAGGCCCGCAGAGGTTCCGCTGAGGCCCGCCGAGGCCCGCCGAGGCCCGCTGAGGTTCCGCTGGGTCGCGGCGCCGCTCACCCCCGGGCATTGCGCGCGAGCTCCAGCGCGTACGACGGCCACCACTGGCCGGCCGCCGGGCCGCCCCGGCAGGTGCCGTCCGACTCGCCCGGCCGCTTGATCCACAGATAGGCGTCGATCAGCGGCGCGCCCGTGACGGTGGTGGGCGCCACGCCCAGGGCCCGGCCCGGCGGGTTGCACCAGGAATCCGTGCCGGTCCGGGGCCCGTTGCCGTTGCGGCTGCTGTCGATCACGAAGTGCTTGCCGCCGAGAGCCGCGGACAGCTTGGCGCCGTACGCCGAACTGTCGGCATCCGTCCGGAAGTTGGAGACGTTCAGCGCGAAGCCGTCGGCGTGGGCGATGCCCGACTGCCGCAGCGGCGCGATCAGCCTCGTCGTGTCCGGGTGCCAGGCGGGGTTGCCCGCGTCGAGGTAGACACGCGTGTTCGCCTGCCGCTTGAACCGGTCGACGGCGTACGCCAGCAGCGCGTACCGCTCCTGCGGTACTACGGGGCCGCAGCCGTCCACGCTGTGCGCCACCGCGTCCGGTTCGACGATCACGTACGCGCCCCGGTCCCCGAGTCCCGCCGCGAACGCGTCGACCCACGCCCGGTACTCCGTCGCGCTCCGGGCTCCGCCGCCCGAGTAGGAGCCGCAGTCGCGGTACGGGATCCAGTAGGCGACGAGTACCGCCGTACGCCCTTCCCGTGCGGCGGCGGTGGTACGGGCCTCCACGACGGCCCGAGGCTCCGGGCCGGCCAGCCACTCGGCCTGGGGGCGGGTGGAGATGCGTTCCATCAGCAAAGCGTCGGCGGTCCGTCCCGTACGACTCCATTCGGCTGCCTGCCTGGCGGCGCCGGACTCGGGGTTCACCCAGAGGGCGGGCTCGGCTTCGGCGCCCGGACCCTCGCCGCCCCACAGACCGGAAGACACGGCCACTCCCCACGCGACCAGCCCGACAGCGAACATCCGCCTCCGGCCCCCGCTCCGGAGAGGGGGCCGGAGGCGGGAACGGGCACCGACGACTGAGGGCACGACCGACTCCGTTCCCGCCGCCGCGCTACCGGCGGCGGCTCGTCCGCGAGCGGCCGGCCGGGTGCCGGCGGCTCTCTCCCGGAGTCTGCGGTCCCCCGCGAGCCGCCACCGCGCCCGCCGCCGCCGTCGCAGCCGGAATCACTCCGACGGCGGCGCCCGTCTCCGCCGTCACTCCGACGGCGGCGCCCGTCTGCACCGTCACTCCGACGGCGGCGCCCAGATGCGCCGCTTCGGCAGCGGCTTCGCGTAGCCGCCCGCGCGGCTCGTCGTGAGTCCCAGCGACACGAGCGACTCGGCGAGCTTCACCGCGGCGCCCACCCCGTCGACGACGGGCAGCCCCAGCTTCTCCCCCACGGCCCGCTGCAGACCGGTCATCCCGGCGCACCCGAGGACCAGGACCTCGGCGCCGGCGTCCCGGGCCCGTTCGGCTGCGGCGACGAAGGCCGCTTCCGTACGCTCCCGGTCGACGAGGTCGAGCACACCGAGCCCCGTACCCACGACGGCGGCGCAGTTCCGGGCGACTCCCGCCGTGTACAGGCTGTCCTCGATCTGTCCGGCCGAGCGCTCCAGCGTGGTGACGACCCCGTACCGCCGTCCGAGCAGACACGCGAGATGGGCGGCGGCCTCGGTGATGTCGACGACGGGTACGTCCACGAGTTCCCGTACGCCCTCGCGCCCGTGTTCCCCGAAACCGGCCATGACGACGGCGTCGTACGGGCCCTCGTACGTGCGCAGGGTGTCGAGGACGGCGGCGGCCGACAGATAGCTGTCGAGCCAGCCCTCCGCGGACTCGGGGCCCCAGGCGGGGGTGAGTCCGAGCACGGTGGTGCCCGGGCCTGCGGCGGCCCGGGCACCTCGCACGATCTCCTCGGTCATCGACTGCGTCGTATTGCAGTTGGTGACGACGATCCGCACGCTCAGCCCTCCTGAGGCGCGGGAGCGGAAGCCTGGGCCGGGGCGGGACCCGTTTCCACGCTGGCGGCGCGCTCGGAGCGGCACAGCAGCGCGTACAGCCCGGCGGCCAGCGCCGTACCGATGAACCAGGAGTACGGGGCCACGTCGCTGAAGGTCTTCACCAGCGCGAGGACCGCCGAGACCGCCGCCGCGGGCAGGAACGCCCACAGGGCCTTGGGGTTGACGCCCTTGCGGTAGTAGTAGCGCGAACCGGGCTCGGCGTTGAAGAGCTCGTTCACGTCGATGCGGCCGTGCTTGACCCAGAAGTAGTCGAGCATGATCACGCCGAACAGCGGGCCGAGGAAGGCGCCCAGGCCGCCGAGGAAGTAGTTGACGACGGTGGGGTTGGAGAACAGGTTCCACGGGGTCACGACCAGCGCGGCGACCGTGCTGATCATGCCGCCGACCTTGAAGGTGATCTTCTGCGGCCAGACGTTGGCCAGGTCGTACGCGGGCGAGACGAAGTTGGCGACGATGTTGACGCCCATGGTGGCGATGGCGAAGGTCAGCGCCCCCAGGATGAGCACCCACTTGTTGCCGATCTCGGCGACGAGGTGCGCGGGGTCGGTGATGGCCTTGCCGAACACCTCGATGGAACCGGCCGTGACGATGACCGACACGATCACGAAGGCGGTCGAGTTGATCGGCAGCCCCCAGAAGTTGCCGCGCTTGACGGTCCGGTAGCTGGGCGCGAAGCGGGAGAAGTCGCAGAAGTTGAGCATCAGCGTGCCGTACGTGGCGAGGATCAGGCCGATCGCGCCGAACCACTGCCGCCACTGCTCGCCCACGGAGACCGGGTTCGGGGTCGAGGTGAGGGAGATGGTCCAGCCGGCCTTCGCGAGGATCCAGACGGCGAGGGCGATCATCACGAGCCAGATCGCGGGACCGCAGAAGTCTTGGAACTTCCGTACGGATTCCATGCCCTGGCTGATGATCAGCGCCTGGACCAGCCACAGCGAGACGAAGGACAGCCAGCCGAGCGCGTGGAGCCCGAGGAAGGAGCTGTGGGTCCAGGATTCCAGCCCCGGCCAGGCCGCGAGCAGCATGATGTTGACGGCCACGGACGCCAGATAGGTCTGGATGCCGTACCACATGATGGCGATGACGGCTCTGATCAGCGCCGGGATGTTGGCGCCCCAGACGCCGAAACTGATGCGGCTGATGACCGGGAAGGGCACGCCGTGCTGCTGTCCGATCTTCCCCATCCAGTTCATGCCGATGTAGATGAGCACGAAGCCGACGAGCAGGGACGTGAAGATCTGCCAGACGTTCATGCCGAGGACCAGCAGCCCGGCCGCGAACGTGTAGTTGCCGAGGTTGTGGACGTCGGACATCCACATGGCGAAGAGGTCGAAGACCTTCCAGTTGCGCTTGCCAGCGGGGGCGAGGTCCTCGTTGGTGAGCCGGGGATCGGGGACGAAAGCTGGTGCGCCGGTGGCTGCGGCGGGATCGGCGAGTGACACAGGGCCTCCATGAGCGTGGTCGGGGACGACGGGAGGGCTGGGGCGGCTGCAGACCGTGTTTTGGTATACCAAACTGTGGTCATGGTCCCGCTCCCGACGACATCTGGCCATGTCCGGGCGGTAACAGCTCGGTAAAACAGTCCCGGGGTCGGCGAGGATGGACGCATGACGACGGTGGAACCGCTGGGGGCGGTGCGCGAGCGGGTACTCGGCTCGCTGCGGCAGGAGATCATCGCGGGGCGGCTGCTGCCCGGCGACCGGTTGGTCGAGCGCGAGCTGGCCGAGCGGTTCGGGGTCTCCCGGGTACCGGTCCGCGAGGCGATCCGGGCGCTGGTCACCGAGGGCTTCGTCCTCTTCGAGACCCCGCGCCGCGCGGTCGTACGCCGGCTGACCCGCACGGACGTCACGGAACTCTTCGAACTCCGCGAGGCCCTTGAGGTGTACGCCACCGGGCTGGCCGCCCAGCGCGCCACCCGGGCCGACCTGGCCGAACTCGACGAGCTCCTCGACCGCGCGGCGGACGCGACCGCCGCCGACGACGCGGAGACGATCACCGACATCAACACCCGTTTCCACGACCGGATCCTGGCGACGGCCGGAAACAGCCTGCTGATCTCCGTGATGGAACCGGTCGACGGCCGCCTGCGCTGGCTCACCCGCCAGAACGAGGAGTGGCCGCAACTCCTGGCCGAACACCGGGAGCTGTACGAGGCCATCGCCTCCGGAGACCGCGAACGGGCCCGCACCCACGCCCTGGCCCACGTCCGGGCCAACCACCGCTCGACGGTGCGGCACCTCTTCGGCGACACGGACATCCCCGTCCGGTCCCCCGTCCCCACCGGTACGGATGTCGAAGGATCCGGATCCGACAGACTCGAAGGAGAAGTGTGACTGCCCGTACGGCGATCGGTGCCGCGAGGACCCGGCCCTGCACGCTCGTCGTCTGCCGCGGCTGCTGCTGCGGCGACGCGCGCAAGTACCCCGGCTACGACCACGACTGGCAACTGGACCGCCTGCGCGCCGCCGCCGACGCCTCCGGTGGCCGCCTGGCTGTCCGTACGGCGGACTGCCTCGGCCCCTGCGACCAGGCCAACATCATCGTCGTTCAGCCGTCGGGCGAGGGCCGCAGGCGGGGCGGCAAGGCCGTCTGGATCGGCTGGTCGATGGGCGACGACTGCACCGACGAGATACTCCGCTGGGCGGAATCCGGCGGCCCCGGCATCACCGCTCCCCCGGCCACCCTGGAAATGCAGTTCGTCCAGTCGGCGGGCGAACGGGACCGGGCGCGTCGGTAGCCGCGCGCCCGGGGCGGGAAGTGGGGAGTGTGGGGCGGGGCCGGGGTGGTGCGAGACTGCGGGCCGTCCGTGGCTGGGCGCGCAGTTCCCCGCGCCCCTCGGGCGGGGCGCTGCCCCGGCCCGCGCGGCCCTAGCTCGGGTACTTGGCCGTCGGCAAGCCCGCCGCCCCGGCCGCTGTACGCAGCACGTCCCTGAGCATCTCCGGGGTCAGCCGGCCGGTGAAGGTGTTGCGCTGGCTCACGTGGTAGCAGCCGAAGAGCTGGAGAGGGTGGGCCTGCGGGGCCTCGCCCTCCAGGACGACCCGTGCTCCGTGGGCGAAGGCCGGGCGGGGCCGGGGCACCTGCCAGCCCGCCCCGGTGAACGCGGGCAGCGCCGCCTGCCAGCCGAAACCGCCGAGCACGACGACCGCGCGGAGGGTGGGGGCGAGCAGCCGCAGTTCGTTCACGAGCCAGGGGCGGCAGGTGTTCCGTTCCTCTGGCGTCGGCTTGTTGGCGGGCGGCGCGCAGTGCACGGGCGACGTGACGCGGACGCCGTACAGGGCCAGCCCGTCGTCGGCGCTCTCGGACGTGGGCTGCGAGGCGAGGCCCACGTCGTGCAGCGCCGCGTACAGCACGTCCCCGGACCTGTCTCCCGTGAACATCCGGCCGGTCCGGTTCCCGCCGTGCGCCGCGGGCGCGAGCCCGATCACGAGGAGCGAGGCGTCCGGTGGTCCGAACCCCGGCACCGGGCGGCCCCAGTACGTCCAGTCCGCGAAGGCGGCCCGCTTCGTGCGGGCCACTTCCTCCCGCCAGTCGACGAGCCGCGGGCAGGCTCGGCATCCGGCGATCCGCCGGTCCAGTTCTGCCAGGCTGCGCTCCTGCTTCATGCCGCCACGCTATGCCTGGCGAGATCCCGGCTCCACGCGACGGAAAACGATTCCGGCCCCACGCCCGCCGAGGGCTAAGGTCGGACCATGGCTTCAGGGACTCGGTCGGGGACTCAGAGGAACGAGACGGGGCGGCGCGCAGATGCCGGGCCGGACGCTGCCGACGGCGCCGGTGTCGGTGTCGGTATGGACGGCGCCGGCAGTGGCGTCGATGCCACGACGGCCGCTTCCTCGACCGGCAACGCGACCGGGGACACGACCGCCGCCGTGACCGACGCCGTGGCCGCCGCGCCCGCGAACGGCGAGACCGTGCGCGTCGACAGCTGGATCTGGTCCGTCCGCCTGGTGAAGACCCGCTCCATGGGCGCCACCGCCTGCCGTGGCGGCCATGTCCGGGTGAACGGCGAACGGGTCAAGCCCGCCTACGCCGTCCGCGTCGGCGACGAGGTCCGCCTCCGGCACGCGGACCGGGAGCGGATCGTCATCGTGAAGCGCGTGATCCGCAAGCGGGTCGGGCCCCCGGTCGCCGCCGAGTGCTACGTCGACAACAGTCCCCCGCCCCCGCCCCGCGAGGCCGTCGCCCCCGCGGGCATCCGCGACCGGGGCGCGGGCCGCCCCACCAAGCGTGACCGCCGCGATCTGGAACGCCTGCGGGGTCTCGGCTCGCCCGAGTAACCCGAACAGCCATGCGCGGAGGTCGGTCGCACAGTTCCCCGCGTCCTTGGGAGATGAAAGCCGGGCTGCGCGCCGGCTTTCATCTCCCGGAGGCGCGCCCCGCTCAGGGACGCGACAAGCCGCCACCGGGCACCTGTCCCCGTCGAGCCCAGGCGATCAGTGCGAGCGGCACCATCAGGATGAGCGGGGTCGCCGCGTACTCCCCGTCGAACACGGTGAGCTGGGTGATGAACGCGCCCACCATCAGCGCGCCCAGCGACACGGCGGCCACGGAGGCCAGCACGGGTATCAGCAGCGCGATGCCGCCGGCCAGTTCGAGCAGTCCGATGGTGTACATCCCGGCGCTGCCCCAGCCGATCTCGTCGAACGACTCGACCGCCGAGGAGTGCGCGACGAGCTTGGGCAGGGCGCTCGCGACCACGTAGAAGAGCGCGAGCAGGATCTGCAGCCCCTTCAGGGCGAGGCGGGCGCGGCGCCCACGGGCGGTCGCCGACTCGGCGACGACCGGGACGGACGCGACGACCGGGGCGGAGGCGGCAGGGGCGGTGGAGGCGGTGGTCTCGGACATGGGGTTCTCCTGGGAATCCGGGTGCAACGGCTCGCGCTGCTGTCACAGAGGTAGACCGACCCGCCTTCCGAAACTCATCGCCCCACGACAACTCGGCCCGGAGACCGGGAAGGTCACGCCTCCACCGGCACCGCCCTCACCCACACCCGGTCCTCCGTGAGATGCCGGTCGACGCGCAGCCCCGCCTCTCCCAGCGCCGCCTCGAACTGCTCCTTGCTGAGGGGCCTGGCGAGGAACGTCTGCGTCCACACCGCGTCCGGGAACACATACTCCGCCCGCACCGAGTTGACCCCGTCCCCCACCGGCTCCGCGGACAGCATCCGGATCGTGAACCCGCTCGGATCGAGCCGCTCGCGCGGCAGGTCGGTGTGGTAGTTCTCGCCTTCGCGCTGGATCAGCACGCAGCCGCCTTCCGCGACATGGCTCCGGCACACCTCCAGCATTCCGCGCCGCACCTCCACGTCCCCGGCGTGCACGAGGAACGACGCGAGCATCACCACGTCGAACCTCTCGCCCAGGTCGAGCGTCTCGATGGCGCTGCGTATCGTGCGCGCCCCTCGCACCCGCTCCAGCATCTCGGCGGACTCGTCCACGGCCGTCACCGTGAAACCCCGCTCCAGGAGCGGATGGGTCATACGCCCCACTCCACTGCCCAGTTCGAGGATGTGTGCCCCCGCCGGCACGGCCGAGGCGATGATGTCCGGCTCGTCCCCGACGGACAGCCGCGTATACAGCTCCACCGCGCAGCCGTCCGGCGTGATGGCGCCGGGCCCCGTCCCTTCGTACCCCTCACGCATCTCGATCGTCATACCCGCCCAACGGCCCACGCCCGCAAGCTCGTTCCCCTACCCGCCCATCTCACCCGTTCGAGTGAGCCGCGCTCGGGACACGGGGCTGGGGGCCGCCGGGCCGACGGTCAGAGCGCGAACCACCCGTGGCCGCCGTACCAGTGACCGCCGGCCCGCAGATGGTCCCCCACCGCCCGCTCCACACCGGTCCGCCGCGGCAGGTCCGCCGCGGGAAGCTCGGGGTCGCCGAAGACGAACGCGACGGGTGCCTTGTCGTCGGCCTTGGTCTCCTCGCAGGCGACGTGGAACCGCTCCTGGAAGCGCACGATGTTCGAGCCGGCGGGCAGATACCGCGTCAACTGCCCGTCGAGCAGCCAGGAGTGGCAGACCGCCACCGCGTGGTGCTCCTCCGGGTAGTGGCGCGCGAAGAACTCCCGCGCCAGGTCCAGCGACCGGTCGCAGGCCTCCGGTGACAGCGGCCCCCGGAAGTCGGCGATGTGCAGACTCAGACAGGGCTCACCGGGCCCTGTGGCGAGCCCCGCGTCCGCCGCCGCCTGCCCGGTGCGTCCGCCCAGCCGGGCACGCTGGAACTGCAGCCGCCCCAGCTGGTACAGCTCCCCGTGGAAGTGCAGCCCGATCCACCACGGCACCAGCAGCCCCGTCGTACCGGTCCGCCGCCGGTGCACGGCCAGGTTCCGGCCCAGGTCCGCGAGGGTGCGCCGGGACACGTCCGCCGGGATGTCCCGCTGCCGGTGGTAGGCACGCACATACGGCAGCGCGGCGATGAAGACGAACACCTGGAAGGTACGGCCCAGCGCCCCGGTGGACTCCGGGAACGCAGGCGGTTCCCAGCCCCCGCCGATCTCCCCCATGTCGCGTACGAACCGGTCGACGCACAGCCCGAGCAGCGTCAACGCCTCCGGGTCCGCCGCCAGCCGGGCGCGCAGTGCGACCAGTTCGTTGACGCACTCGTGCGGTATCGCCAGGTCGAGCAGGACGTCCGGCAGCTCGACCGCGTCGGGAAGGACCGCCTCCGTACGCGGTGCGCCGCCGCTCTCCAGGTCCCTCAGCCATCCGGCGAGCTTCTCGTCCGCCCGCAGCTCCTCCACCAGCACAGCCGCTCCCCGTCCGCTCGCTCGCCCGCCCCAGGTGAAATGTGCACTACGAAGAGTACGTTTTTCCGGGAGCAGAGGTGATCCCTGTGCGTACGGGCAGTGAACCGATCGGAAGCGGCCCCGCCTCAGGAGTCGAACCGTGCCGCTGCCAGGTACTCCGGCTGCGGGTCCAGCGCCGCCGCGAGCCGGAAGTGGCGCTTGGCCTGCGCCGGCTGCCCGGACCGCTCGTAGGTGCGGGCGAGCGCGAAGTGCGCGAACGCGTTGTCCGGTTCGCGCTCCAGCACGATGGTGAACTCCAGCTCGGCGGGGCGCAGCTGCGCCGCGGCGAAGAAGGCACGCGCGCGCAGCAGCCGTGCGGCCGTGTTCTCCGGGTACGCGGCGATGACGTTGTCGAGCAGCTTCACCGCGCCCCTGGGGTCCCGTGCGGCGAGCAGCTGCTCGGCGGCACGGAAGTCGATGACATGCGTCTCCGGAGTACGTCCGGCGAATCCGCTGGTCTCGGGCACGGCACATTCCTTCCCTCGCTGCGGGGAGTCAACGCCTGGCGGACACCCACTATTCCGAGGACGCCTGCTGCTCCCCGGCCGGCCGGGCCCGTCGCTCCAGGTCCGCCCACACGTCCCGTACCCGTCGCCGCAGGTCTTCCAGGGGCACGTCGTTGTCGATGACGACGTCGGCGATCTCCCGGCGCTCCTCGCGGGTGGCCTGGGCCGCCATACGCGCGCGGGCGTCCTCCTCGGTCATACCGCGCAGCCGGACGAGCCGGTCGAGCTGTGTCTCCGTACCGGCGTCGACCACGATCACAAGGTCGTACAGCTTCGCGAGGCCGTTCTCCGTCAGCAGGGGGACGTCGTGCACGACCACGGAGTCCGCCGAGACGGCCTCTTCGAGCTCGCGGGAGCGGGCGCCCACCAGGGGGTGCACGATCGAGTTCAGCACGGCGAGCCGGTCCGGGTCCGCGAAGACGATGGAACCGAGCTTCGGCCGGTCGAGGGTGCCGTCCGCGGTGAGCACTTCCTTACCGAAGGCGTCGACGACGGCCGCCAGCCCGGGTGTTCCCGGCGCGACGACCTCCCGCGCGATCCTGTCGGCGTCGATCAGCACGGCCCCGTGCTCCACGAGCAGCCGCGACACCTCACTCTTACCGGCCCCGATCCCACCGGTCAGCCCCACCTTCAACATGCCCAGCAGCATAAGCCCGGGCGCCTTTCAGGGGCGCGGGGAACTGCGCGACCAGCCCCCACCGGCCCGCACCCAAAAACAACCCCCCGCCCCGCCCCTCGCGGAGCGACACCACGTAGCCGCTCACAAAGAGCGAGCTACGCATCACCTTCGCGCTCGGCGAGGAACTTCTCGAACTCCATCCCGATCTCGTCCGCGGACGGAATGTCCACCGGCTCGGCCAGCATGTTGCCCCGCGTCTCGGCGCCCGCGGCGGCGTCGTACTGGTGCTCAAGTCCCTGGACCAGGGCGACGAGTTCCTCGTCGCCCTCCTGGATCTGCCGGTCGATCTCCGTCTGCGTACGGTGCGCCTCGGTACGCAGCCCGTGCGCGATGCCCGGCAGGACCAGGCCGGTCGCGGCGGTGATCGACTCCATGACCGTCAGCGCGGCGTCCGGGTACGGGGAGCGGGCGATGTAGTGGGGCACGTGCGCGGCGACTCCGAGGACGTCGTGTCCGGCCTCCATGAGGCGGTACTCGACCAGGGACGCGGCGCTGCCGGGCACCTGGGCCTCGTCGAAGGGACTGCGGTGGCCGGGGACGAGGTCCGTGCGGTTGCCGTGCGGGGTGAGGCCCACGGGGCGGGTGTGCGGGACGCCCATGGGGATGCCGTGGAAGTTCACGGACAGCCGGACGCCGAGGCGCTCCACGATCTGCTGGACGGCTGCGGCGAAGCGCTCCCACTCCACGTCCGGTTCGGGCCCGGAGAGCAGCAGGAAGGGCGCGCCGGTGGCGTCCTGGACGAGCCGCACGTCCAGCGTGGGCTCCTCGTAGTCGGCCCAGCGGTCGCGCTTGAACGTCAGCAGCGGGCGGCGGGCGCGGTAGTCCACGAGCCGGTCGTGGTCGAAGCGCGCGACGACCTGGTGGGGCAGCGAGTCGAGTACCCGGTCGACGATCTGGTCGCCGGTCTCGCCCGCGTCGATGTATCCGTCGAAGTGGTAGAGCATGACAAGACCGGCCGACTCCTGGGCGAGTGCCACGTCGACCACGGCCAGGCCCTTCGGCTCCCATGCGTACAAACCCTGCGGATCAAGCACTGTGACCGCTCCTCCTCGTGTTCCTAATCGACAACACGAGCCGGGAGATGGGCATTCCCGGTTCACGCCGCTTCGCTGCGCGTCTTGCCGGCTTCTCATGCCCACGGCATGAGGGCGTCGGCACCGGCTGCCGGTGCCGACGCACCGCGGGCCCGCACCCGGACGCACCGCGGGCCCGCACCCAAGGAGGGTGCGGGCCCGCGGATACCAGCTAGCTACCGCTGGCGGTGAGCTTTCAGCTCTGGCCGCCGGCGAGCTTCTCGCGCAGAGCCGCCAGGGCCTCGTCCGACGCCAGGGCGCCGGAGTTGTCGTCCGACTCCGAGGAGTACGAACCGCCACCGCCGCCACCGCTGCCGCCGGAGGCGGCCGGAGCCGCACCGGGGGTGGCGACACCCTCGGCCTCGGCCTGGGCGTCCGCCTCGCGGGACTTGATGACCTGAGCCTGGTGCTGCTCGAAGCGCGTCTGCGCCTCGGCGTACTGGTTCTCCCACACCTCACGCTGGGACTCGTAACCTTCGAGCCAGTCGTTGGTCTCGGGGTCGAAGCCCTCGGGGTAGATGTAGTTGCCCTGGTCGTCGTACGACGCGGCCATGCCGTACAGCGTCGGGTCGAACTCGACCGAGGCCGGGTCGGCGCCGAAGGACTCGTTGGCCTGCTTCAGCGAGAGGCTGATGCGACGGCGCTCAAGGTCGATGTCGATGACCTTGACGAAGATCTCGTCGTTGACCTGGACGACCTGCTCCGGGATCTCCACGTGGCGCTCGGCCAGCTCGGAGATGTGCACCAGACCCTCGATGCCCTCGTCCACGCGGACGAACGCACCGAACGGAACCAGCTTCGTGACCTTTCCGGGCACGACCTGGCCGATCTGGTGGGTGCGGGCGAACTGCTGCCACGGGTCTTCCTGCGTCGCCTTCAGCGACAGGGAGACACGCTCGCGGTCCATGTCCACGTCGAGGACCTCGACGGTGACTTCCTGGCCGACCTCGACAACCTCGGAGGGGTGGTCGATGTGCTTCCAGGAGAGCTCCGAGACGTGCACCAGGCCGTCGACGCCACCCAGGTCCACGAAGGCACCGAAGTTGACGATCGAGGAGACGACGCCGGAACGGACCTGACCCTTCTGGAGGGTGGTGAGGAACGTCTGGCGGACCTCGGACTGGGTCTGCTCCAGCCAGGCACGGCGGGACAGGACCACGTTGTTGCGGTTCTTGTCCAGCTCGATGATCTTGGCTTCGAGCTCCTTGCCCACGTAGGGCTGGAGGTCACGGACACGGCGCATCTCGACGAGAGATGCCGGCAGGAAGCCACGGAGGCCGATGTCAAGGATGAGTCCACCCTTGACGACCTCGATGACGGTGCCGGTGACGATGCCGTCCTCTTCCTTGATCTTCTCGATGGTGCCCCAGGCGCGCTCGTACTGGGCGCGCTTCTTCGAGAGGATCAGGCGGCCTTCCTTGTCCTCCTTCTGGAGAACAAGGGCTTCGATCTCGTCGCCGACCTTGACGACCTCGTTCGGGTCGACGTCGTGCTTGATCGAGAGCTCGCGGCTCGGGATGACACCTTCGGTCTTGTAACCGATGTCGAGCAGGACCTCGTCCCGGTCGACCTTCACGATGACGCCATCGACGATGTCGCCGTCGTTGAAGTACTTGATCGTCTCGTCGATCGCGGCGAGGAAGGCTTCCTCGTTGCCGATGTCGTTGACCGCTACCTGCGGCGTGGTAGAGGTGGTCTCGGTGCTGCTCGTCATGTGGGAAAGGGCTCCGGTACGGACAGTGAGTCGTAGGTACTGCTTACGCCGGGAGCCCGTTTCGCTCTGAAGAAGGCCGGACAGCCAAGGAAGCGCCGAATCCGGGCCGTGTTCGATGAGAACACTCGCCGGTGGCGCCTCGAAAACCGAGGGGACATACGACAGATGCGAGCGCAGCCTGCTACGTCTGAGGAGCGCAGGCCCGCAGCGCAACTTGTAGCATACGGGGGCAGCCGGACAGGGTCAATGCGCGAAGGCGCACACCCGGGGCGGATCGCCGCATACCCGGCACAGGACCCACGCGGCGGCAGCCGTACATCAGGCAACGCCACGGGGTCACGCGGATTCCGTGGTGCCACTTTCGTGACCGCCGCCCTGACGGACCGCACGGAAGTGACCGCACATTAATACGAGGGAGCCGATCATCCAAGAGCCCGAACCGTCCGAGCCCGAGGCGACCCGACGCGCGGCGGGGGGCTCCGAGAGCTCCCGTGCCAATCGCGGCTGGTGGGACCGGAACGCGGACGACTACCAGGTCGAGCACGGCACGTTCCTCGGCGACGACCGTTTCGTGTGGTGCCCCGAGGGTCTCGACGAGATCGAGGCCGAGCTGCTGGGTCCGATGGAGGACCTGAAGGACAAGGACGTCCTGGAGATCGGCGCGGGGGCCGCGCAGTGCTCGCGCTGGCTGGCCGCCCAGGGGGCCCGTCCGGTCGCCCTGGACCTCTCGCACCGGCAGCTCCAGCACGCGCTGCGGATCGGCGCCGACACCGTCCGGCTCGTGGAGGCGGACGCCACGGCGCTGCCCTTCGCGGACGGCTCCTTCGACCTCGCGTGCTCCGCGTACGGGGCGCTGCCCTTCGTCGCCGAGCCCGTGACGGTCCTGCGGGAGGTGCGCCGGGTGCTGCGGCCGGGCGGCCGGTTCGTCTTCTCCGTCACGCATCCGGTCCGCTGGGCCTTCCCCGACGAGCCGGGACCCGAGGGGCTGAGCGTGGCCTCCTCGTACTTCGACCGCACGCCGTACGTCGAACAGGACGACGACGGGAACGCGGTGTACGTCGAGCACCACAGGACGGTCGGCGACCGCGTCCGGGACGTCGTGGCGGGCGGTTTCCGGCTGGTCGACCTGGTCGAGCCCGAGTGGCCCGCCTGGAACACCCAGGAGTGGGGCGGCTGGTCGCCCCTCCGGGGAAATCTGATCCCGGGCACGGCGATCTTCGTGTGCGAGCGAAGCTAGACGGGACACCCCCGGCCGGAGGCCGGGGGAGACTGAGCGGGTGACCCGTACCGAGCATGTGATCGTGTGATCCGTCATGACGCCCTGGACTCGCTGCCCGTACGCGGCGCGCTGCCCGGTCTGAGGGACGCCCTTGAGGACCGGGGCGCGGCGGTGCTCGTCGCGCCGCCCGGCACGGGCAAGACGACCCTCGTGCCGCTGGTGCTCGCCGGGCTCGTCGGCGACGAGCCGGCGCGGCGGGTCGTGGTGGCCGAGCCGCGGCGGATCGCGGCACGGGCCGCCGCGCGTCGGATGGCGTGGCTGCTCGGCGAGAAGGTCGGGGAGAGCGTCGGATTCACCGTCCGCGGGGAGCGGGTGGTCGGGCCACGCGCGCGCGTGGAGGTCGTCACGACCGGGGTGCTGCTGCAACGGCTGCAGCGGGACCCGGAGCTGGCGGGCGTCGACGTGGTCGTGCTCGACGAGTGCCACGAACGCCATCTGGACGCGGACACGGCGGGGGCGTTCCTGCTGGACGTCCGGGCCGCGCTCCGCCCCGAGCTGCGGCTGGTGGCCGCTTCGGCGACGACCGACGCCGAGGGCTGGGCCCGGCTGCTGGGCGATGTGCCCGTGGTCGAGGCGGCGGGCGTCTCCCATCCGGTAGAGGTGGTGTGGGCGCCGTCCGTACGCCCTGTGCGGCCACCCCATGGGATGCGGGTGGATCCTGTGTTGCTGACCCATGTGGCGTCGGTGGTGCGCCGGGCACTCTCCGAGCGCGACGGGGACGTCCTGTGCTTCCTCCCCGGGGTCGGGGAGATCGCGCGGGTCGCCGGGCAGCTCGGCGGACTCGGCGATGTCGAGGTGCTGCAGGTGCACGGGCGGGCGCCGATGGCCGTGCAGGACGCGGTGCTGTCCGGCGGTACGCGGCGCCGGGTCGTCCTCGCCACGTCGGTGGCCGAGTCGTCGCTGACCGTTCCGGGGGTGCGCGTGGTCGTGGACTCCGGGCTGGCGCGCGAGCCGAGGGTGGACCACGCGCGCGGCCTGAGCGCGCTGACGACCGTACGGGCCTCGCAGGCCGCCGGGAGGCAGCGGGCCGGGCGGGCGGGGCGTGAGGCTCCGGGGACGGTGTACCGGTGCTGGACGGAGGCGGAGGACGGGCGTCTGCCGCGTTTCCCCTCGCCGGAGATCAAGGTGGCCGACCTGACGGCGTTCTCCCTCCAGGCGGCCTGCTGGGGCGATCCCGACGCCTCGGGGCTGTCTCTCCTGGACCCGCCGCCGGCGGGCGCCATGGCGGCCGCGCGGAGCGTCCTGGCGGCCGTCGGCGCGGTGGGGTCGGACGGGCGTCCGACGGATCGCGGTGTACGGATGTCGCGGCTCGGGGTGCATCCGCGGCTGGGGCGGGCGCTGCTGGACGCGGCGGACGCCGTCGGTGCGGAGCGGGCGGCCGAGGTGGTCGCGCTGCTCAGCGAGGAGCCGCCGCGGTCGTACGGGGACGACCTCGCCGCCGCGTTGCGGGCCGCGCGTCGTGGGGGTGACGCGTATGCCGGGCAGTGGCGGGCGGAGGTTCGGCGGCTGCGGGCCGCGGTCCCGTCCCGGGCTGCGCCCGTCGCGGCGGGAGGGTCCGTCGACGGCCGCGGGTCCGCCGTGGCCGGTCGCGCCGTTCCTCGCGCCCCTGGCGGGGACGCGTCTGTCGACGGGTGCGGGTCCGTCGTGGCTGAGCGCGCCGTTCCCCGCGCCCCTTTCGGGGCGCCCGGCGCTGGGGCGAGGGGCATCGGCGACGACCATGCTGCCGGGCTCGTTGCTGCGCTTGCTTTTCCTGAGCGGCTTGCTCGGCGGCAAGGGGGGTCCTTTCTCATGGTGTCCGGTACCCGTGCCGAGGTCGGGGAGGGCAGTGGGCTGCGGGATGCCTCCTGGATCGCCGTTGCGGTCGCCGACCGGCCGGTGGGCGCGGGGCACGCGCGCGTGCGGCTCGGGGCCGTGGTCGACGAGGAGGTCGCACGCGAGGCGGCCGGAGCCCTGTACGCGGAGGGCGACGAGGTCCGCTGGGACGGCGGGGACGTCGTCGCGCGCCGGGTCCGGCGGCTGGGAGCCGTGGAGCTGGCGGTACGGCCGTTGCGCGCCCCCGATCCCGCACTCGTACGGGAGGCGTTGCTCGAAGGGCTGGCGGCCGAGGGGTTCGGGCTGTTGCGGTGGTCCCGGGACGCCGGGGTGCTGCGGCAGCGGCTCGGATTCCTGTACCGGCAGGTCGGCACCCCCTGGCCCGACGTGTCGGACGACGCGCTCCACGCGCGCGTGGACGAGTGGCTGGAACCGGAGCTGGGCCGGGCACGGCGGAGGGCCGATCTGGAGCGCATCCAGGCCGGGCAGGCACTGGGCCGCCTGCTGCCGTGGGCGTCCGGGGCGGCGGCCCGGTTCGACGAGCTGGCGCCGGAACGGTTCGAGGTGCCGAGCGGGTCCAGGATCCGGATCGACTACGCGGATCCCGAGCGCCCGGTGCTCGCGGTGAAGCTGCAGGAGATGTTCGGGGCACAGGAGTCGCCGACGGTCGCGGGAGTGCCCGTACAGGTGCATCTTCTGTCGCCCGCGGGGCGCCCGGCCGCCGTCACCTCGGACCTCGCGTCCTTCTGGAAGGACGGCTACCGGAGCGTACGGGCGGAGTTGCGCGGGCGGTATCCGAAGCATCCCTGGCCCGAGGACCCGGCGGGCGCACGGCCGACCCGGCACACGACCGCCCGCAGCAACAGACCCTGAACCCGCCTCAGGCGCTCAGCGGTTCCGGTTCCCGGCTCTGCGTCGGTGACGGGTCGCCGGGGCGGCGGCTGCGGGCCTCCAGGTAGAGGGAGAGGGCCAGGAGTCCGACGCCCAGGACGAGGAAGCCCCAGGGCAGGTACGAGGACATCAGCGCGACGAGGAGCCGCTGGGACTTGACCAGGTCGACGGTCGAGCGGATGTAGTCCTCACGCATTTTTACGTGTCCGGCGAAGGCGGTCACCTTGTCCCGGTCGCCCAGGAGGGTGCCGCCGCGCAGCTCCTCCCGGTGGATCTCCTCTCCGTAGACGGGTGCTCCGGTGACGGGTTCGACCCAGAACTTGCGGACCGTGGTGTACCAGCGGGTCGTGCCCGTCTTTGCGACCGACTCCGCGGTGATGCCTTCGACGGGCATGACCTTCGGGAAGGGCACCTTGGTCCAGGGGATGGTCTGCTCGAAGTAGTAGACGTCGACGCCTCGGAAGTTCTGTGTGCCCTTGTAGTGGATGGGTTCGGTGATCCGGGCCTGCGCGTCGAAGTACTCGTAGTCCCTCTTCTCCGTGAGGAAGGGCCATTTGAACTCGATGCCCTCGCGCCGGACGGGGTCGCCGTCGACGCTCTCGCCGGTGGCGTGGACGGGTTCCTGGGTGTGCGCGTCGAAGATGTACCGCTCGGGGATCCGGGAGACCATCTCGCCGTCGGGGCCCTGGACGTAGGAGAGGCCGTCCCAGACGACGACATCGCGGTTCGCGGTCCGTTCGATCCTCTCGGAGGCCTCGACGTTGCCCTTGAGGGTCTGCACGACGGTGACTTTGTCGACCTTCTTGGCCGTCATCGAGCCGTAGTCGAGGAGGGTCGCGTCCTTCGCCTCCAGGACCATGTCCTGGTACTGGTCGGCAGGGACCTTGGCCACGCGCGGGAAGGCGTACCAGCGCAGCAGCGGGGACAGCGCCGCGAAGAACACGGCGAGGGCGAGCAGGATCAGGCTGGCCTTGCGGCGCATCTCGGCGGCCCTCCCTGTGCGTGGTGGATGTGCGTCACGGGTGTGCGCTACGGGTGGCTCGGGACGGTGGTGAGCAGCGGTTCCGGTGAGGTCTCGGCCGACGGCGAACCCATGGCCGTGATGAGGAGGACCAGCGCGAACGCGAGGACCAGACCGGTCGCGGCGGCGATCAGGGCGCGCATGCGGGCCTCCCGGCACAGGCGGAACCGAGGACATGGAGCGGGACCGAGCGGAACCGGCCCGTGGAACTGATACATCGTCAGGTCGGGCACCGTAGCAACGGGCGGGCCAGATGAGAACACGTTGCGCACACAACGAACCGCGCCCCCTCACCGACGGGTGAGGGGGCGCGGTCGAGGCGTCTTCGGGGCTACGAGGCGGCCGCCGCCACCTTCAGCTCGACGGTCAGGGTGGCGCCGCCGGTCGTGGTGATCCGCAGCAGGTACGTGCCCTCCGTGTCGTCCGCGTACAGCTTCGGCAGCTTCAGCAGGCCGTCCTTGCCGGTCTTGAGGCCGGCCAGGGTGCGTACCGCCTTCTCATCCGCGTCCTTGAAGTACGGGCCCTTGTCGTTCTCGGTGGCGTCGTCCGCCGCCTTGATGAGCGTGGCGGTCGCGGCGACACCGTCCGCGGCGGCGCCCTTGTAGGTGGCCTTCACCTCGACCAGGTCCGCGAACTCGCCGCCCGGCACGCAGGTCAGCGCGGTGTCGGTGGTGCGCGCGAGGGCGTCGGCCTGGCGGGCGGTGACCGTCGCCGCGTAGTCGAGGCCGGAGACGGTACGGCCGACGACGGTGGCGCGCACCTTGAAGGCGCCGGTCTTCTCGCCCGCCTTCAGCGCGGGCGCGGTCGCCACACCGGAGGCGTTGGTGACGACGGTCGCGACGCTCTCGCCGCCGGTGAAGGTCGTGTCGGTGTCGCCGGTGATCGTGAACCGGACCCGGACCTTCGCGACGGCCTTGCCGGCCTTGGTCTCCGTACGGGCGCTGATCTTCTCGGCGAAGGTGTCGCCCGCGGTCGCGGTGAGCTTCCCGGTGCCCGCGTCCTCCAGGTGGTCCACCGTCTCGGTGGGCGTGAGGGGCGGGGTCGTCGGAGGCGTCGTGGTGGGCGGAGGCGTCGTGGGCGGGGTCGTGGTCGGCGGCTTCGGCTTCGGGCTCGTGGTGCCGCCACCCGGGCTCTGGCTGCTGGGCGGGGTGGCGGCCGGAGACGTCGGACCGGGGCTCGCGCCGCCGCTGCCGGTGCCGTTGTCGCTGCGGTGGGAAGGCAGCGAGCCCGTGCCGTCCGGAATTTCGTGGGTGCCCTTGCGGTAGTACTCCAGCCACGTCAGGACGGTGTTCAGATAGTCCGTCGAGTTGTTGTAGCTGAGGATGGCGCGCCTGAGGTCGGCGCTGTCGGACAGGTCCCAGTTGAACCGGCACAGGTAGTGGCCGGCCGCGAGGGCCGCGTCGTAGATGTTGTTGGGGTCCTTCTTGCCGTCGCCGTTGCCGTCGCGGCCCGACCATTCCCAGGTGGAGGGGATGAACTGCATGGGGCCCACGGCGCGGTCGTGGGTGGTGTCCCCGTCGTACGCGCCGCCGTCGGTGTCGGTGATCCGCGCGAAGCCGACGCCGTTGAGGACCGGGCCGAGTATGGGCGAGCTGGTCGTCCCGTCGGCGTTGAGGCGGCCGCCGCGGGCGTGCCCTGACTCGACCTTGCCGATGGCCGCGAGGAGTTGCCAGGGGAGGTTGCACCCGGGCTTGGACCCGGCCAGCGACGTCTCGGCCTTCTTGTAGGCGGCGAGGACGGTCGCGGGTATGCCGCCTTCGGTGTCGCCGCCGGAACCGGGGATGTCACTGCTCTCGCTGGGCGACGGGTTCGGGGTGTTCAGCGGCGGGAGGTCCGTGTAGTACGGCGAGTTGCCGGTCGCGCTGTCGTCGGCGTTCACATCGGGCGAGGGCTGGGAGTTGGCGTTCTGCCTGCCCTGGGGGGTGTCCGTGACACCCGGGGCCTGGGATGCGGACAGAGCCGCGACCGCGAGTGCGGCCACGGCGGTCGTCGCCGCCCCCTTGACGACTCGCCTGCCGAATTGCGCCGCCATTGCGTGAACCCCTCCCGTGGACGTCCGTCCGTGCTCCGCGCGTTCCCCTGCTGTCCGGTCGTGCGGCCGTATGCCCCCCATACGGCGACCCAGGCGACCCTACGACAACTTCTGCCGCGCAGACACCTGTTCGGGACCGGTCTTCACCGGTTGGCCATATCCCGTTTGTCCTTCCCCGGCGGCTGCTCGCCATGCCGTGGATCCGGGAACCGTTTCCACATACCGGACGTCACCGATCATGAGGCCCTCCGGCCCGGTCAATACTGTTCGCTTGGAGCCCAGTTGCCGTTCACTCTCAGTCATGCCGCCGCCGTCCTGCCGGCGGTGCGCGCCGACGGGTCCGGACGGGGCCGGCTGGTTCCTGCCGTACTCGTGGCCGGTTCGTTCGCGCCCGACATGACCTATTACGCGGCGAGTGTGCTGCCGGAGGCAATGGAGTTCGGCGATTTCACGCACTCCTTCACCGGGGTGTTCACCTTCGACGTCCTGGTCGCCTGGGCGCTCGTGGGCGCCTGGCTGGTGCTGCGGGAGCCGCTGGTGGCGCTGCTGCCGCGCAGTCGGCAGGGAAGGGTCGGCGCCTTCCTGCGCTGCGGTGCGCCGCCCGCCCGTCCGCGCCTCCCACTCGCCCTGTGGTGGTACGTGTCGGCGGTGTCCGGGGCGCTCACCCATGTCGTGTGGGACGCGTTCACACATCTCGACCGGTGGGGCATGCGGGTCCTGCCCGTCCTGGGGCGGGAGATCGCGGGATCGCCCTTGTACTGGTATCTGCAGTACGGCGGTTCGGCGCTCGCGGCCGTGGTGATCGCGGTGTTCCTGGTGGTGGCCCTGCGGCGGCAGCCTGCCGCCGAGCCGGTGGGCGTTCCCGCGCTCTCGGTGCGTGACCGGTGGCTCGCGGGGGCCCTGATCGGCGGCTGCGCGGCGGTGGCGGCCGTACAGCGGGCGACGCGCTGGTGGGACTACTGGGGGTCGCGGGCCGAGCCATGGGAGCTGATTCCCACCGTGTGCTTCGGGGCGGGGGCCGGGCTGGCCGCCGGATTCGCCGCGTACGCCGTGGCGGTCAGGGTGTGGCGCCCGGCTCCGGTTCGTCCCGGCCCGGCAGCGGCTCGTACGGAGCCGAACCATCCGGTTCCTCGCTGAGCAGCGCCTCCGCTGTCTCCGGTATCTCCGGTGCTCCCAGCGTCCCCGACGTCCCCGGCGTCTCCGGGACGACTGCGCGGCCGGGGCCGCCGCCCTGTCCCAGGCCCCGGTGCACGACCTGGGCTATGCGCTCGATGGTGCGGACGCCGTACGCCTTGGTGGGGTTGTCGTGGGTCAGGACGACGACCGGGCGGGCCGGGTAGGGATGGCCCTTGCCCGCGGGGACGCCCCCGCGCCGGTCCGCGCGGACCTCGGCGAGCAGGCCGAGTCCGCAGGCGCGGGTGAGTGACCTGCCCAGTTGCTCCGCCCGCCGCAGGAGCCCCTCCATGACCAGCACCTTGGCGATGCCCGCGGAGTCGTACTGACGCTCGCCCGCCAGCTCGCAGACCAGGCCCAGGTCGTCGCGTACGGCCACGGACACCGTGCCGCGCCTGGACGACAGCGCGGCGCGGATGTCGTGCGACAGGCGGGCAGCGAGGCGAGGGGCGTGGCAGGTGGGGTCGTCCGGGTCGTCAGGGTCGTCGGGCAGGAAACGGTGGCTGGTGGCGTCGGCCGGCCAGGACCCGTCGAACGTGCCCGCTGTGCCCGCTGTGCCCGACGGGAATCTGGGGGTGGCCGCGGTGGCCGAGACGGCGGGGACCGGGGTGAAGCGGGCCGAGGCCAGGGCTGCGACGAGGGCGGTGCGGCAGTGTCGTACCTGCGGTACGTACCGCGTGTTCCGTATGTGAGGACCCATGCCCGCATCCTGGCGGGGGGCTCCGCGGGGGGCGCCTGGTCGGGGTCCAGGCGGGTGACGGGCCGTCCGGGGGCTGGGTTAAGTCTGCGGCCCGGTGGGGGCTGATCGCGCAGTTCCCCGCGCCCCTGAGGGGCAAAAGGATTGCGCCGTTCCCCGCGCCCCTAAAAGACGAAAAGATTGCGCCGTTCCCCGCGCCCCCAAAAGACAAAAGACTGCGCCGTTCCCCGCGCCCCTGAAAGACGGGGCTGCGCCCTGGTCTTTCGCCTTTAGGGGCGCGGGGAACTGCGCGACCAGCCCCCACCGGGCCCGCAGACGACCCCCGACCCCCAACCCAAGCCAGCCCCTTCAGGGGCGCGGGGAACGGCGCGATCAGCCCCCACCCAGGCCAACCCAGGGGCGCGGGGAACTGCGCGGCCAACCCCCGCCGGGCCCGCAGATGAACAACCGGCCCCCTGCGGAGCTAGTGCGCTGCCGACTCCCAGTCGCGCCCCGAGCCCACCGAGACGTCCAGCGGGGCCCGCAGCCGCACCGCCGCGGCCATCTCCCGGCGGACCAGTTCCTCCGCCTTCGCCCGCTCGCCCGGAGCGATCTCCAGGACGATTTCGTCGTGGACCTGGAGGAGCATCCGGGACGTCAGCCCGGCCTCCCGCAGCGCCTTGTCCACGTTCAGCATCGCGATCTTGACGATGTCCGCGGCCGTGCCCTGGATCGGCGCGTTCAACGCCATCCGCTCCGCGGCCTCGCGCCGCTGCCGGTTGTCGCTGTTGAGGTCGGGAAGGTAGCGGCGGCGTCCGAAGAGCGTCGCCGTGTACCCCGTCGCCCGCGCCTCGTCGACCGCCCGGCGCAGATAGTCCCGCACCCCGCCGAAGCGCTCGAAGTACGTGTCCATCAGGCCACGCGCCTCACCCGCGTCGATGTTGAGCTGCTGGGAGAGCCCGAACGCGGACAGCCCGTACGCGAGCCCGTACGACATGGCCTTGATCTTGCGGCGCATCTCCGCGTCGACGGCGTCGCGCTCCACGGAGAACACCTGGGAGGCGACGGTGGTGTGCAGGTCCTCGCCGGACGTGAAGGCCGCAAGGAGGCCTTCGTCCTCCGACAGGTGGGCCATCACGCGCAGTTCGATCTGGCTGTAGTCGGCGGTCATGAGGGACTCGAAGCCCTCGCCGACCACGAAGCCGCGGCGGATCGCGCGGCCTTCCTCGGTGCGCACCGGGATGTTCTGCAGGTTCGGGTCCTGCGACGAGAGGCGGCCCGTCGCGGCGACCGTCTGGTGGAACGTGGTGTGGATGCGGCCGTCCGCGGCGATCGTCTTGATCAGGCCCTCGACGGTGACTCGCAGCTTCGCCTGCTCGCGGTGGCGGAGCATGATGACGGGCAGTTCGTGGTCGGTCTGGGCGGCGAGCCAGGCGAGCGCGTCGGCGTCCGTCGTGTAGCCGGTCTTCGTCTTCTTCGTCTTGGGCAGGCCCAGTTCACCGAAGAGGACTTCCTGGAGCTGCTTGGGCGAGCCGAGGTTGAACTCGTGCCCGACCGCCGCGTGCGCCTCCTTCACGGCCTGCTGGACCGCGCCGGCGAACATCTGCTCCATGGCTTCCAGGTGGGCCCTGTCCGCCGCGATGCCGTGCCGCTCCAGCCGGGCGAGCAGCTCGGAGGTGGGCAGCTCCATGTCCTGGAGCAGATCGGCCGCGCCGACCTCCTTCAGTCGCTCCCCGAAGGCTTCGCCCAGGTCGAGGACGGCGCGGGCCTGCACCATCAGCGCGTCGGCCTCGGCGCCCTCGTCGGCGCCGAAGGCGAGCTGTCCGTCGGCGGTCGCGGCGGGCGCCAGCTCCCGGCCGAGGTACTCCAGGGACAGCGCGTCCAGGTCGAAGGAGCGCCGGCCCGGCTTGACGAGGTAGGCGGCGAGGGCGGTGTCCATGGAGATGCCCGCGACGCTCCAGCCGTGCTCGGCGAAGACCCGCATGACCGCCTTGGCGTTGTGCAGCACCTTGGGGCTGTCGGCATCGGAGATCCAGCGCGCGAAGGCGTTCTCGTCGCTCTCGTCGAGCTGCGACGGGTCGAACCAGGCCGCCGCCCCGTCGGCCGCGGCGAGGGCGACCTCGGCGACCGATCCCGTACCGAGCGCCCAGGTGTCGACCGTGGCGACACCGAGGACGGTCGTGCCGTGCTCGGTGAGCCAGGGGCCCAGCTCGCCCGCGTCGAGGACCGTGCCGTCCACGGCCACGCCCGCGGCGACCGGCGCCGCGTCCTCGGCCTGCTCCGCCCCGGGGTCGACGGCGAGCAGCCGCTCGCGCAGCGACGGGTTACGGATCTCCAGGGTGTCCAGGACCATGGCGAGGGCCGTGCGGTCGTACGGAGCGCGCTCCAGGTCGGGGACCGCCTTCGGCAGTTCGACGTCACGCACCATCTCGGTGAGGCGGCGGTTGAGCTTGACCGACTCCAGGTGGTCGCGGAAGTTCTGCCCGGCCTTGCCCTTGACCTCCTCGGCGCGCTCGACCAGCTCCGCGAACGAACCGAACTGGTTGATCCACTTCGCGGCGGTCTTCTCACCGACGCCGGGGATGCCCGGCAGGTTGTCGGACGGGTCGCCGCGCAGTGCCGCGAAGTCGGGGTACTGGGCCGGCGTCAGCCCGTACTTCTCGAAGACCTTCTCCGGGGTGAACCGGGTCAGCTCGGAGACGCCTTTGGTCGGATAGAGCACGGTGGTGTGCTCGGAGACCAGCTGGAAGGAGTCGCGGTCGCCGGTGACGATCAGCACGTCGAAGCCCTCGGCCTCGGCCTGCGTGGCGAGCGTGGCGATGATGTCGTCCGCCTCGAAGCCGTCGACGGCGAACCGCTCGGCGTTCATCGCGTCCAGGACCTCGCCGATCAGTTCGACCTGGCCCTTGAACTCGTCGGGCGTCTTCGACCTGTTCGCCTTGTACTCCGTGAACTCCTCGGAGCGCCACGTCTTGCGCGACACGTCGAACGCCACCGCGAAGTGCGTGGGCGACTCGTCGCGCAGCGTGTTGGCGAGCATCGACGCGAAGCCGTAGATCGCGTTCGTCGGCTGGCCCGTCGCCGTCGTGAAATTCTCCGCGGGCAGCGCGAAGAACGCGCGGTACGCCAGCGAATGCCCATCCATGAGCATCAGCCGGGGGCGTCCCCCGCCGGAGGTCTTCTCGGTCTTCTTCGATGCTGTCTCTGCCACACCCCCGATCCTGCCACGCCCCACTGACAGTCGGTCCCGCCCCGCCGCCCACGATGGTGTCCGTGTGCCGGTTCTCCCCGGTTCCCCCCTCCCTCCACGCCCGTTCCCGCCCGTTCTCCGGACCGGGGCAGGATCCGTGTCAGTACCACGTGGGAGGATCGGAGACGTACCTCACACATGTGCTCGAAGAGGAGGCCGACATGGCCGGCAAGCCGCCCCAGAGTGATCCGGTTCAGGACGCCCCGCAGGTCGCGGAACCGAAGCATGCTGCGGCCGGGCTGCCCGCCGTCGGGCATTCCCTGCGCATGGCCCAGCAGCAGATGGGTGTGAAGCGCACGGCGCTGACATTGCTGCGGGTCAATCAGAAGGACGGCTTCGACTGCCCGGGCTGCGCCTGGCCGGAGCCGGAGCACCGGCACACGGCGGAGTTCTGCGAGAACGGCGCGAAGGCGGTCGCGGAGGAGGCCACCCTGCGCCGCGTGACCCCGGACTTCTTCGCCGCGCACCCGGTCGCCGACCTCGCGACCCGCAGCGGCTACTGGCTGGGCCAGCAGGGCCGCCTCACGCACCCCATGTATCTCGCGGAGGGCGCCGACCGCTACGAGGCGGTTCCGTGGGAGCGTGCCTTCGACATCATCGCCGAGGAGCTCACCGGCCTCGGCTCGCCGGACGAGGCGCTGTTCTACACCTCGGGCCGCACGAGCAACGAGGCGGCGTTCCTCTACCAGCTGTTCGCCCGCGAGTACGGCACGAACAACCTCCCCGACTGTTCGAACATGTGCCACGAGTCGTCCGGCTCCGCGCTGAACGAGACGATAGGGATCGGCAAGGGCAGCGTCCTGCTGGACGACCTCTACCAGGCGGATCTGATCATCGTGGCCGGGCAGAACCCCGGCACCAACCACCCGCGCATGCTCTCCGCCCTGGAGAAGGCGAAGTCGAACGGCGCGCGGATCATCACGGTGAACCCGCTGCCCGAGGCGGGCATGGAGCGCTTCAAGAACCCGCAGACCCCCCAGGGCATGTTCAAGGGCGCGGCCCTCACCGACCTGTTCCTGCAGATCCGTATCGGCGGCGACCAGGCCCTCTTCCGCCTCCTGAACAAGCTCATCCTGGAGACGGAGGGCGCCGTCGACGAGGAGTTCGTCGGCGAACACACCCACGGCTACGAGGAGTTCACCGAGGCCGCCCGCGCCGCCGACTGGGACGAGACCCTCACGGCGACGGGCCTCACGCGCGCGCAGATCGACGAGGCGCTGTCCATGGTCCTCGCCTCGAAGCGCACCATCGTCTGCTGGGCGATGGGCCTCACCCAGCACAAGCACTCCGTGCCGACGATCCGCGAGGTCGTCAACTTCCTGCTGCTGCGCGGCAACATCGGCCGGCCGGGCGCGGGCGTCTGCCCGGTCCGCGGTCACTCGAACGTGCAGGGCGACCGCACGATGGGCATCTTCGAGCGCCCCGCGCCCGCTTTCCTGGACGCCCTGGAGAAGGAGTTCGGCTTCGCCCCGCCGCGCGGCCACGGCTACGACGTCGTGCGGGCGATCCGCGCGATGCGCGACGACAAGGCCAAGGTCTTCTTCGCGATGGGCGGCAACTTCGTGTCGGCCTCCCCCGACACCGAGGTCACCGAGGCCGCGATGCGCCGCGCCCGCCTCACCGTGCACGTGTCGACGAAGCTCAACCGCTCGCACGCCGTCACCGGGGCGCGCGCCCTGATCCTGCCCACCCTGGGACGTACCGAGCGCGATCTCCAGGGCGGCGGCGAGCAGTTCGTGACCGTCGAGGACTCCATGGGCATGGTGCACGCCTCCCGCGGCCGTCTGGACCCCGCGAGCGACCATCTGCTGTCCGAGCCGGCCATCGTGTGCCGGCTCGCCCGCCGCGTCCTCGGCGAGGACTCCCGCACGCCCTGGGAGGAGTTCGAGAAGGACTACGCGACCGTCCGCGACCGCATCGCACGCGTGGTGCCGGGCTTCGACGACTTCAACGCGCGCGTGGCCGACCCCGCGGGCTTCGCCCTCCCGCACGCCCCGCGCGACGAGCGGCGCTTCCCGACCGCCACCGGCAAGGCCAACTTCACGGCCGCGCCCGTCGAGTACCCGAAGCTCCCCGAGGGCCGCCTGCTCCTGCAGACCCTGCGCTCGCACGACCAGTACAACACCACGATCTACGGCCTCGACGACCGCTACCGGGGCATCAAGAACGGCCGCCGGGTGGTCCTGGTCAACCCCGAGGACGCCCGCGAGCTGGGTCTCGCCGACGGCTCGTACACCGATCTCGTCAGCGAGTGGAAGGACGGGGTGGAGCGCCGCGCCGCCGGTTTCCGGATCGTGCACTACCCGACGGCCCGCGGCTGCGCGGCCGCCTACTACCCGGAGACGAACGTCCTGGTGCCGCTGGACGCCACCGCCGACACCAGCAACACGCCCGCCAGCAAGTCCGTCGTCGTCCGTCTGGAACAATCGGCAACCAACTGAGCGTTCGCTTAGACGCGGGTTCCGGACCCGGGCTCCGGACGCACGACCGACGACGTAAGGAAACGGACCCATGGGCGAGCAGCACCACGTGAAGTTCCCGCAAGAGGTCATCGACGAGTACTCGGCACTCGGCGTGGACCTGGTCGCCATGTTCTCCGCCGGACACCTCGGCACCCGTATGGGCGTCCAGATCATCGAGGCCTCCGCGGACCGCGTCGTGGGCACCATGCCGGTCGAGGGCAACACCCAGCCCTACGGACTCCTGCACGGCGGCGCCTCCGCCGTGCTCGCCGAGACCCTCGGCTCGGTCGGCGCCATGCTGCACGGCGGCAGCTCCAAGATCGCCGTCGGTGTCGACCTCAACTGCACCCACCACCGGGGCGCCACGTCCGGCCTCGTGACCGCCGTGGCCACCCCCCTGCACCGCGGCCGCTCGACCGCCACGTACGAGATCGTGATCAGCGACGAGGACGGCAGGCGGGTGTGCAGCGCCCGGCTGACCTGCCTGCTGCGCGATGTGCGGCCGAGCGACGCGGAGCGGGTCGGCGCCACCGGCTGAACCGCCGGCCGGGCCCGTCCGAAAACCGTTGTCCGACGCGGGCGTTGATCCCGGGCACCCGGCGGCCTAGCGTCAGGGCATGGGAACGGGTGGGGCCCCCTGGCGGGGGCGGGTGCTCGGACTGGCGCTCCTGACCGGCGCCCTGGCCACCGGCGCGACCGGGTGCGGCGGGTCCGGCACACAGAGCGGCACGACCGGCGCGCCGGAGGTCACGCGCACGGCCCCCGGCACGCGGTCGTCACCCCCTGCGACCCGGCCCGAGGACCTGTGCGCGCGCCTCGTCGCGCACTGGTCGCGCAAGGTCCTGGACGGCGACACCTACGGCGACTACCAGTCGATGGGCCTGTCCAACAGGCAGTACGAGATCCTGCTGGACGTCGTGGACGCCGCCCGGGCCGAGAAGAGGCGCGAGGGCGCACAGGCGGCAGGAGAACTGATCGACCGCACCGCGCGCGAGCGCTGCGAGGAGCGGTACCGCAACGGCAACCCGACGGAAGGGCCCTGGAGTTGAGTGGCGTCGGTCCGGTCGAACCGGGCGAGGGAACACGCGCGTGGGACGACGTCGAAGCTCCCCCGCCGACCGGCCACGGCCTGCCCCGGGGACACCCGGCGGCCCTCTACTACGCCCGCCACCGCCGCGCGGTCCTCGCGTCCGCGGCGGCCACCGCCGTCCTCGCGGGCGGCGGCTACCTCTACGCGACCCGGCCGCAGCCACCGCCGCCCGCCGTCGGGCCGTTTCCGTCCCAGGTCGTCGACGTCACCTACCTGGGCGAGGAGGGCTCCCCCAGGCGCGCGCCGAAGGGCAGCTTCACCTTCGCGGTGCGGGTCACCGCGCTGTCCGGCCCCACCATCACCGTCGTGGAGATCTCCCAGCCCTACGCCGGGCTCAATCTGACCTCGGTGCCCAAACCGCCGTTCCGCACAAGGACGGGTTTCGGCCACAAGATCGTTGTCACTATGAATGTCACGGAATGCGCGAATACGCCGCGGAACGCCGGACTTCCTTTCCTGGACGTAACTCTGCGTAATACGCGCGCAATAGAAGACCACAGCTACATCTTGGGTGAGCGTTATGCGCACGACCTGTCCGAAGCCCTGCAAGTAGCCTGCAGCAACGACCCGTCGTCACTAGCAAAACGCTAGAACGCTACTGAAAACACCGTCGCGCGATCTGCGGGTTCTCACAATGTGGACCGGACGAATCGGCCGTAATTCCACCCATCCACCCACCGAGTACCGCTCTGCATTACCTCGTGTCATAACAAGAGCGTCACATCCTTCTTCAGACTCTCCTCCACGTTCCCCCCACCCCCTTAGAGTCACGGCCAGTCACCGCGCCATCGGATTCGAAGAATTTTCGGCCCAGCGCTCGACTCGGCCCGTTCCACGAGGAACGGCCGTGCCAGGGAAAGGACTGCTGATCGTGCGTCAACGTTCGCTCATCGCCATCACCGCCGCGCTGGCGGCGGGAGCACTCACCCTCACCGCCTGTGGCTCGCGCGACGACGACGGCGGCTCGGACTCCGGCAGCGACGGCAAAACTGTCGTCATCGGCGTCGACGCCCCGCTGACCGGCGACCTCTCCGCGCTGGGCCTCGGAATCAAGAACTCCGTGGACCTCGCCGCCAAGACGGCCAACAAGGAAAAGACCGTCGAAGGCATCACCTTCAAGGTCGAAGCCCTCGACGACCAGGCGCAGCCCTCCTCGGGCCAGCAGAACGCCGTCAAGTTCGTCGCCGACAAGGACGTCGTCGGCGCCGTCGGCCCGCTGAACTCCTCGGTCGCCGAGTCCATGCAGAAGGTCTTCGACGACGCCAAGCTCGTCCAGGTCTCCCCCGCCAACACGGGCCCGACCCTGACGCAGGGCACGGACTGGCAGAACAAGAAGGTCCGCACGTACAAGTCGTACTTCCGCACCGCGACCACGGACGCCATCCAGGGCCCGTTCGCCGCGCAGTACGTCTACAACGACGCGAAGAAGAAGAAGGTCTTCGTCATCGACGACAAGAAGACCTACGGCGCCGGCCTGGCCGCCACCTTCACCGGCGAGTTCAAGAAGCTCGGCGGCAAGGTCGTCGGAACCCAGCACATCGACCCGGACTCCAAGGACTTCTCCGCGGTCGCCACCCAGGTCAAGAGCTCCGGCGCGGACGTCGTCTACTACGGCGGCGAGTACCCGCAGGCCGGCCCGCTGAGCAAGCAGATCAAGGCCGCCGGTTCCAAGATCCCCGTCGTCGGTGGCGACGGCATCTTCGACCCGACCTTCATCCAGCTGGCCGGGAAGGACAGCACCGGCGACCTCGCCACCTCGGTCGGTGCGCCCGTCGAGGACCTGCCCTCCGCCAAGGAGTTCGTCGCCAACTACAAGGCGGCCGGCTACAAGGAGGACTTCGCCGCATACGGCGGTTACTCCTACGACTCCGCCTGGGCGATCATCGAAGCCGTGAAGAAGGTCGTCGAGGACAACGACGGCAAGCTCCCGGACGACGCCCGCGCGAAGATCACCGAAGCCGTCCAGGGCGTCTCGTTCGACGGCGTGACCGGCAAGGTCTCCTTCGACGAGTTCGGCGACACCACCAACAAGCAGCTCACCGTCTACTCGGTCGAGGGCGGTGCCTGGAAGCCGGTGAAGTCCGGCACCTACACCGGCTGACCCACACCCCGCATCACCTGAGCCGCGCGGGGCGCCGCACCACAGGCGCCCCGCGCGGACCCACATCCGGTCACATCCCTCGACTATCCGAACGCTCGGAGGACATGCGGTGAACGAACTGCCGCAGCAGCTGGTCAACGGCCTGCTACTGGGATCCATGTACGGGCTGGTCGCCATCGGCTACACGATGGTCTATGGCATCGTCCAGCTCATCAACTTCGCCCACGGCGAGATCTTCATGACCGGTGCCTTCGGCGCTCTCACGGTCTATCTGTACATTTTGCCCGACGGCACCAGCATGTGGCTCGCCCTGCCACTGATGCTCGTCGGCGCCGTCATGGTCTCGGTCACCGTCGCCGTAGGAGCGGAGCGGTTCGCCTACCGCCCTCTGCGCACCGCGCCACGACTCGCCCCGCTCATCACCGCCATCGGCCTCTCCCTCGCCCTCCAGCAGGCGGTGTGGGCCTGGTACCCCGAAGCCGACTCCCCGATCACCTTCCCGGAGATCGACGGAGGCCCCTTCGAAATCGGCAGCGTCACCATCCAGACCGGTGACGTCTTCCTGCTGATCGCCGCACCCATCAGCATGGCGATCCTCGCCTACTTCGTCATGAAGACCCGCACCGGCCGCGGCATGCAGGCCACCGCACAGGACCCCGACACGGCCAAGCTCATGGGCATCAACACCGACCGCATCATCGTGGTCGCGTTCGCCCTCGGCGCCGCGTTCGCCGCCGTCGGAGGCGTCGCCTACGGCCTCAAATACGGCGAGATCAACTTCCGTATGGGCTTCATCCTCGGCCTCAAGGCCTTCACCGCCGCAGTCCTCGGCGGCATCGGCAACATCTACGGAGCCATGATCGGCGGCCTCGTCCTCGGCCTCGCCGAGACCCTCGCCACCGCCTACATCGCCGACGTCCCCGGCATGGAACAGCTCGGCGGCCAGACCTGGGCCAACGTCTGGGCCTTCGTACTCCTCATCCTCGTGCTCCTCTTCAGGCCACAAGGCCTGCTCGGCGAGCGCGTCGCGGACAGGGCGTGACACCGATGACCACACAGACCAACACGCCCCAGGCTCCCGCCGACGAGCCCACCGGCAACACCACCGGCCTCATCGGCATCCCGCCCCACATCGGACGCGCCCTCGCCACCGGCGGCGGCATCCTCACCCTCATCTCCACCTTCCTCGCCTGGACCTGGACCGACGAGTTCCCCGGCGACCTCACCTACTACGGCTACCCCGGCGGCCTCCAGGTCCTCGTCCTCATCGGCGGCCTCCTCACCACGCTCTTCGCCCTCGCCTCCTACGGCATCAAGGGCCTGCGCTGGCTGACACCCGCCGGCGCCGACAGCGCCATCAAACTCGCCGCACTCGCCGCCTTCGCCACCACCTGGTACACGGTCATCGCGATCAGCGCCCAGCTCGGCGGCCTCGCCAACCTCGAACCCGGCGGCTGGGTCGCGGCCGTGGCCACCCTCGCGGCCCTCCTCGGCGCGCTCTCCCTGCCCTTCGAGCGACCCGCGCCCGACCCCTTCGACCCCGAAGACACCGCCTGGGAGCAGTTCCGCCACAAGGCACGGCACACGGGCACCGTCATCAAGGCAGCCTTCGCCTCCGGCACCACCAAGCCGGCCCGCAAGCTGCCCGCGTACGCCGAGATACTCATCATCGTCGCGGCACTCGCCCTCGGCCTGACCGTCTTCACCTACGGCATCGGCACCGAGTACGACGAACTCTTCGTCGGCTTCCTCATCACCACCGGCTTCGGCTTCGCCGCCGCGGCCAAAGCCGGACTCGTCAACCGGGTCTCCGCACTCACCGGCAAACACCGCAACGTCACCATGCTCGGCGCGTTCGTCGCCGCGGCCGCCTTCCCCTTCACCCAGTCCAACGACCAGTACGCGACCATCGGCGTCTACATCCTGATCTTCGCCACCGTCGCCCTCGGCCTCAACATCGTCGTCGGACTCGCCGGCCTCCTCGACCTCGGATACGTCGCCTTCCTCGGCGTCGGCGCCTACACCGCGGCCATGGTCTCCGGCTCCCCCTCCTCACCCTTCGACATCCACCTGCCGTTCTGGGCCGCGGCCCTCCTCGGCGCAGCCGTCGCCATGGTCTTCGGCGTCCTCATCGGCGCCCCCACCCTGCGACTGCGCGGCGACTACCTCGCCATCGTCACCCTCGGCTTCGGAGAGATCTTCCGGATCACCGTCCTCAACGCGGACGGCACCAGCGGACCCGACATCACCAACGGCTCCAACGGCATCTCCTCGATCCCGAACCTCAACATCCTCGGCTTCGACTTCGGCCAGGAACACACCATCGCCGGCTTCACCATCGCGCGATTCGCCAACTACTTCCTGCTGATGCTCCTCATCACGCTGGTCGTCGTCGTCGTGTTCCGCCGCAGCGGCGACTCCCGCATCGGCCGCGCCTGGGTCGCCATCCGCGAGGACGAGACAGCCGCACTCGCCATGGGCATCAACGGCTTCCGCGTCAAGCTCATCGCCTTCGCCCTCGGCGCCGCACTCGCCGGCCTCGCCGGATCCGTACAGGCACACGTCACCTACACCGTGACACCCGAGCAGTACCAGTTCGCCCACGTCGTCCCGCCCAACTCGGCCTTCCTGCTCGCAGCGGTCGTCCTCGGCGGCATGGGCACCATCAGCGGCCCCCTCGTCGGCGCCGCACTGCTCTACCTCATCCCCGCCAAGCTCCAGTTCCTCGGCAACTACCAGCTCCTCGCCTTCGGCCTCGCGCTCGTCCTGCTGATGCGCTTCCGCCCGGAAGGCCTCATCCCCAACCGGCGGCGCCAGCTCGAATTCCACGAGGAAGCGGAAGCGCCCACAGTCCTCAGCAAGGCAGGGGCCTGACCACCATGACAACCGACACCACCACCAAGGACACCGCCCCGGGCCCCCACGCCCCCGGCGAAACCGTCCTCGACGCCCGCGGCGTCACCATGCGCTTCGGCGGACTCACCGCCGTACGCAACGTCGACCTCACCGTCAACAGCGGAGAAATCGTCGGACTCATCGGCCCCAACGGCGCCGGCAAGACGACCTTCTTCAACTGCCTCACCGGCCTCTACACCCCCACCGAGGGCGAGGTCCGCTACAAAGGCAAGATCCTCCCCTCACAATCCTTCAAAGTCACCGCCGCCGGCGTCGCCCGCACCTTCCAGAACATCCGGCTCTTCGCCAACATGACCGTCCTGGAAAACGTCCTCGTCGGCCGCCACACCCGCACCAAAGAAGGCCTCTGGTCCGCACTCCTACGCGGCCCCGGCTTCAAGAAAGCCGAAAAAGCCTCCGAAGAACGCGCCATGGAACTCCTGGAGTTCATCGGCCTCGCCGCCAAACGGGACCACCTCGCCAGGAACCTCCCCTACGGCGAACAGCGCAAGCTCGAAATCGCCCGCGCACTCGCCAGCGAACCCGGCCTCCTGCTCCTCGACGAGCCCACCGCCGGAATGAACCCGCAAGAAACCCGCGCCACCGAAGAACTCGTCTTCGCCATCCGCGACATGGGCATCGCCGTCCTCGTCATCGAGCACGACATGCGCTTCATCTTCAACCTCTGCGACCGCGTCGCCGTCCTCGTCCAAGGCGAAAAACTCGTCGAAGGCGACAGCGCAACCGTCCAGGGAGACGAACGCGTCGTCGCCGCCTACCTCGGCGAACCCTACGAAGACGCACCCGGCCAAGCCGAAGTCGCGGAGGTCGAAGCGGCCGAAGCACAGGCCGACGCCGCGCCCCGCAAGGAGACCGACCGATGACCGCACTCCTCGAAGTCGAAGACCTCCGGGTCGCCTACGGCAAGATCGAAGCCGTCAAGGGCATCTCCTTCAAGGTCGACGCCGGCCAGGTCGTCACCCTCATCGGCACCAACGGCGCCGGCAAGACCACCACCCTGCGCACCCTCTCCGGCCTCCTCAAGCCCATCGGCGGCCAGATCAAGTTCCAGGGCAAGTCCCTCAAGAAGACCCCGGCCCACCAGATCGTCTCCCTCGGACTCGCGCACTCCCCCGAGGGGCGGCACATCTTCCCCCGCATGACGATCGAGGACAACCTCCGCCTCGGCGCCTTCCTGCGCAACGACAAGGCAGGCATCGAGAAGGACATCCAGCGCGCGTACGACCTCTTCGCCATCCTCGGAGAACGCCGCAAGCAGGCCGCGGGCACCCTCTCCGGCGGTGAGCAGCAGATGCTCGCCATGGGCCGCGCCCTGATGTCCCAGCCGAAACTGCTCATGCTCGACGAACCCTCCATGGGCCTCTCGCCGATCATGATGCAGAAGATCATGGCGACCATCGCGGAACTGAAGTCCCAGGGCACGACGATCCTCCTCGTCGAGCAGAACGCCCAGGCGGCGCTCTCCCTCGCCGACCACGGACACGTCATGGAAGTCGGCTCCATCGTGCTCTCCGGCACCGGCCGCGACCTCCTCACCGACGAATCCGTCCGCAAGGCGTACCTCGGCGAGGACTGAGGTCCCTGGATCTCGCTTGCTGTACGGCTGAGGCCCGCACCCGTGAATCCGGGGTGCGGGCCTCAGCCGTACGACGAGCAGGGTGGGCAGCTCAGCCCTTGGACGCCTTCTTGTCGGCTTTCTTCTCGTCGGCGTCGAGAATGACCGCCTCGGCGACCTGCTGCATCGACATACGACGGTCCATCGACGTCTTCTGGATCCACCGGAACGCGGCCGGCTCGGTGAGGCCGTACTCCGTCTGCAGCACCGACTTCGCGCGGTCCACCAGCTTCCGCGTCTCCAGCCGCTGGGTGAGATCCTCGATCTCCTTCTCCAGCGCCTTCAGCTCCGTGAACCGCGAGACAGCCATCTCGATGGCCGGAACGACGTCACTCTTGCTGAACGGCTTCACGAGGTACGCCATCGCGCCGGCGTCCCTCGCCCGCTCGACGAGGTCGCGCTGCGAGAACGCGGTCAGCATCAGCACGGGGGCGATGGACTCCTCCGCGATCTTCTCGGCCGCCGAGATCCCATCCAACTTGGGCATCTTCACATCGAGAATGACCAGGTCAGGGCGGTGCTCCCGGGCGAGCTCGACGGCTTCCTCACCGTCACCGGCCTCGCCGACGACCGAGTACCCCTCTTCTTCGAGCATCTCCTTGAGGTCGAGACGGATCAACGCCTCGTCCTCGGCGATGACGACACGGGTCGTCAGCGGAGGCACGTGCGACTTGTCGTCGTCGGGCGCGTCTACGGGCTGGGGCGACTCGGGGGCGGTCACGGGGGCTCCTCTTTATGGGGCAGGTACTGCTCCCAAGAGCCTACCTAGCTACGGTAAGGTAGTGGGCCGAGGGGTGGTCGCAACCCTTCCTTTCCAAGGCCCCAGTACTCCAACTGGTTAGAGAGGCCGCTCTCAAACAGCGGACAGTGTGGGTTCGAATCCCACCTGGGGCACTTTTCCTTTGATTCCAAGGTCAGCACTGTAAAGCGGATGTTCCCATTCTCGTGAACATCCGCTTTTTGCTGCGTGCGGTTGCGATCCGTCACACAGAGTGGCCGCATGAACCTCCACAGCACAGAAGTGCGACAAAAGGCAGTCACGCTCCTGCGGGACGGCGTGAGCAACGCGGACGTGGCGCGGACGTTCGGCATCCCTCCCGGCACCATCAGTTACTGGAAGCATCTGGACCGGGCGAGACGCGGCGAGTGCCCGGGGAAGCACGACCCACCGTGTCCCCGGTGCGATGGCAGGGAGCTGAACGAGTCCGCGTACAGCTACCTGCTCGGTCTGTACCTGGGCGACGGCCACATCAGCCGCTACTCAGCGCACCGCGTACCCAATCTCATGATCACCTGCGGCGAATCATGGCCCGGACTCATTGACGACTGCGAGCAGGCCATGCGCACGGTCTTCCCCGACAACTCGGTCTGCCGCGTCCGCAAGACCGGGTGCCGCAACGTGAAGGTCTACTCGAAGCATTTGCCCTGCCTCTTCCCCCAACACGGCCCGGGCAAGAAGCACGACCGCCGGATCGCCCTCGAACCCTGGCAGCAGGACATCGTCGACGCCCACCCGTGGGCGTTCGTACGAGGGCTTGTCCACTCCGACGGATGCCGGATCATCAACTGGACGACCCGAATCGTGGCGGGCGAGCGCAAGCGCTACGAGTATCCGCGCTACCTGTTCGCCAACAAGTCGGACGACATCCGGAAGCTCTTCAGCGACACCCTCGACAAGGTCGGCGTCAAATGGACCACCCTTGCCCGCGGCGTGGACCCCTTCAACATCTCCGTCGCCCGCCGCGCCTCCGTCGCCCTCATGGACGCCCACGTAGGGCCCAAGTACTGAGCCCCCGCCCCCTACTTCGGGCTGTCGTCCTCTCCGATGTGGTGGACTCGGACCAGGTTTGTCGAGCCGGAGACTCCGGGCGGGGAGCCGGCCGTGATGACGACGATGTCGCCCTTCTTGCAGCGGCCGTGCTTCAGGAGGAGTTCGTCGACCTGGTCGACCATCGCGTCCGTGGAGTCGACGTGCGGGCCGAGGAGGGTCTCCACACCCCATGTGAGGTTCAGCTGCGAGCGCGTCGCCTCGTCCGGGGTGAACGCCAGGAGCGGGATCGGCGAGCGGTAGCGGGACAGGCGGCGGACCGTGTCGCCGGACTGCGTGAAGGCGACGAGGAACTTCGCGCCCAGGAAGTCGCCCATCTCGGCGGCGGCCCGGGCGACCGCGCCGCCCTGGGTGCGGGGCTTGTTGCGGTCGGTGAGGGGCGGCAGGCCCTTGGCCAGGATGTCCTCCTCCGCCGCTTCGACGATGCGGGCCATCGTGGCGACTGTCTCGACGGGGTACTTGCCGACGCTCGTCTCGCCCGACAGCATCACGGCGTCCGTGCCGTCGATGACGGCGTTGGCCACGTCCGACGCCTCGGCCCTGGTGGGGCGGGAGTTCTCGATCATCGAGTCGAGCATCTGGGTTGCGACGATGACCGGCTTGGCGTTGCGCTTGGCCAGTTTGATCGCGCGCTTCTGGACGATCGGGACCTGCTCCAGAGGCATCTCGACGCCGAGGTCGCCGCGGGCGACCATGATGCCGTCGAAGGCGGCGACGATGTCGTCGATGTTCTCGACGGCCTGCGGCTTCTCGACCTTGGCGATCACGGGGAGGCGGCGGCCCTCCTCGTCCATGATCCGGTGGACGTCCTCGATGTCGCGTCCGCTGCGGACGAAGGAGAGGGCGATGACGTCACAGCCGGTGCGCAGCGCCCAGCGGAGGTCGTTCTCGTCCTTTTCGGAGAGGGCGGGGACGGAGACGGCGACGCCGGGGAGGTTGAGGCCTTTGTTGTCGGAGACCATGCCGCCTTCGACGACGGTGGTGTGGACGCGGGGTCCGTCGACGGAGGTGACTTCGAGGCAGACTTTTCCGTCGTCGACGAGGATGCGTTCGCCGGTGGTGACGTCGGCGGCGAGTCCGGCGTATGTGGTCCCGCAGGTCTGGCGGTCGCCCTGGGCGCCGTCTTCGACGGTGATGGTGAAGGAGTCGCCTCGTTCGAGGAGTACGGGTCCTTCGGTGAAGCGGCCGAGGCGGATCTTGGGGCCTTGGAGGTCGGCGAGGATGCCGACGCTGCGGCCGGTCTCGTCAGAGGCCTTGCGTACGTGCTGGTACCGCTCCTCGTGGTCGGCGTAGCCGCCGTGGCTGAGGTTGAAGCGGGCTACGTCCATTCCGGCTTCGACCAGTGCTTTGATCTGGTCGTAGGAGTCGGTGGCGGGGCCCAATGTACAGACGATCTTTGCTCGGCGCATGGTGTGAGCCTAGGGCTTACCAGTGGGTAGGGAATTGGCGCTGCATGACTACTCAACAACCTTTGCGTGAAGGGATATTGACAAGGGTTGGATTGTGCGCGGGGGTGCTCCGATGAGCATTTCGGGAGTTCGTTGGAGGGCTTTCAGAGTGCTGGTGGTGACATGGTGAAGCGGGCGTTGACCTGTGCGTACACGTGTTGCCTTTCGGGTTCGAGATCGAGGGCGGGGGCCTGTTCGGGGGTGCCGGCGTCGAAGCCTTTGGAGCGCATGGCGAACTGGGGGGCCGCCATGGCGTAGGGCTGCGCGCTCTCGGCTTCGGTGTCGGCGAGTTCGACGAGCGCGGCGAGGGTGGTGCCGAGGGCTTCGGCGTATTCGCGGGCGCGTTGGACCGCTTCGCGTACCGCTTGCTGTCGGGCCTGGCGGTGGGCGGGTGAGTCGGGGCGCAGGGCCCACCAGGGGCCGTCGATGCCGGTGAGGTCGAGGTCGGCGAGGCGGGTGGTGAGTTCGCCGAGGGCGGTGAAGTCGGTGAGTTCGGCGGTGATGTGGACGCGGCCGTGGTAGGCGCGGATGCGTTCGCCGCGGCCGTGTTTGGTGAGTTCGGGGGTGATGGAGAAGGCGCCGGTTTCGAGTTTTTCGACGGCGTCGCCGTAGGTTTTGATGAGGTCGAGGGCGGTGGCGTTGCGGCGGGTGAGGTCGTTCAGGGCGTCTGCGCGGTCGGTGCCGCGGGCGCTGACGGTGATGCCGATGCGGGCTATCTCGGGGTCGACTTCGAGGTGGGCTTCGCCGCGGACGGCGATGCGGGGGGCCGCGGGGGTGCCGTAGGGGGTGGCGGGCGCGGGGTGCCCTGGCTGCTCGGCTGCGGAGGTCATGCGTACCACTCTGTCACCGGTGGGTCGGCCGTGGCAGCTGCCGTGGTGCATGCCTTGGTGTCTGCCGGTCATCAGATCGAAACCTGCGGGGGGTGTTGCTGTGTGGCGTGCTCGGGTCAGAATCTACGCGCGTTGTTGAAGTTCAGGTGGACAGCCGTATCCACATCTACGCGCGTCGTTGATCGTTCCTCCGAGGAGTAGCCCGTCATGCCGTTGAACCGTCGGAAGTTCCTGAAGAAGTCCGCTGTGACCGGGGCCGGGGTCGCTCTGGCCGGTGCGGCCGCGGCGCCGAGCGCGGAGGCCGCGGTGGCGACGGGGCACGGTCACGGGAAGCCGAAGCCGAAGCGGTACTCGCTGACGGTGATGGGGACGACGGATCTGCACGGTCATGTCTTCAACTGGGACTACTTCAAGGACGCGGAGTACACGGACGCGGCGGGCAACGCGCAGGGTCTGGCGCGTATCTCGACGCTGGTGAACGCGGTGCGCAAGGAGAAGGGCCGTGGGAACACGCTGCTCCTGGACGCGGGTGACACGATTCAGGGCACGCCGCTGACGTACTACTACGCGAAGGTGGATCCGATCACCGCCAAGGGCGGTCCGGTGCACCCGATGGCGCAGGCGATGAACGCGATCGGCTATGACGCTGTGGCGCTGGGCAATCACGAGTTCAATTACGGCATCGAGACGCTGCGGAAGTTCGAGCAGCAGTGCCGTTTCCCGCTGCTGGGTGCGAACGCGCTGGACGCGAAGACGCTGAAGCCGGCTTTTCCTCCGTATTTCATGAAGAAGTTCCATGTGAAGGGTGCTCCGCCGGTCAAGGTCGCGGTTCTCGGTCTGACCAATCCGGGTATCGCGATCTGGGACAAGGCGTATGTGCAGGGGAAGCTGGTGTTCCCGGGGCTTGAGGAGCAGGCGGCGAAGTGGGTGCCGAAGCTGCGGTCGATGGGCGCGGACGTGGTGGTCGTGTCCGCGCATTCCGGTTCCTCGGGCACGTCGTCGTACGGCGACCAGTTGCCGTACGTGGAGAATTCGGCGGCTCTGGTGGCGCAGCAGGTGCCGGGGATCGACGCGATTCTGGTCGGGCACGCGCATGTGGAGATTCCCGAGCTGAAGGTGACGAACACGAAGTCGGGGAAGACGGTCGTGCTGTCGGAGCCGTTGGCGTATGCGGAGCGGCTTTCGCTGTTCGACTTCGAGCTGGTTTTCGAGAAGGGCCGCTGGTCGGTCGAGTCGGTGGCGGCGTCGGTCCGTAACTCGAACGCGGTGGTGGACGATCCGCGGATCACGAAGTTGCTGAAGGACGAGCACGATGTGGTCGTGGCGTACGTGAACCAGGTGGTGGGGACGGCGACGGAGACGTTGACGACGGTGGAGGCGCGGTACAAGGACGCGCCGATCATCGACCTGATCACGAAGGTCCAGGAGGACGTGGTCAAGGCGGCGCTGGCGGGTACGGAGTACGCGTCGTTGCCGGTGTTGTCGCAGGCGTCGCCGTTCTCGCGGACGTCGGAGATCCCGGCGGGGGATGTGACGATCCGGGATCTGTCGAGTCTGTACGTGTATGACAACACGTTGGTCGCGAAGTTGCTGACGGGTGCGCAGGTGCGGGCGTATCTGGAGTTCTCGGCGGAGTACTTCGTGCGGACGGCGGCCGGTGCGGCGGTCGACGTGGAGAAGCTGACGAACGCGGGCAACCGGCCGGACTACAACTACGACTACGTGTCGGGGCTGTCGTACGACATCGACATCGCGCAGGCGGCGGGGTCGCGGATCAAGAACCTCTCGTTCAATGGTGCGGCGTTGGACGACGCGCAGCAGTTCGTGTTCGCGGTGAACAACTACCGGGCGAACGGTGGGGGCGCGTTCCCGCATGTGGCGTCGGCGAAGGAACTGTGGGCGGAGTCGACGGAGATCCGTACGCGGATCGCGGAGTGGGTGACGGCGAAGGGTTCGCTGGATCCGAAGGAGTTCGCGTCGGTGGACTGGAAGCTGACGCGTGAGGGCACGCCGGTCTTCTAGAGCGGTTCGCGCGCGTCTCCTTCTTCTGGTGGCTTCTGGTGGCCGGCTGATTTTTCAGTCGGCCACCAGTGGTGTGAGGGTCTTCGGTCGCCTGGCGGGCGGGATCTGGGGCTGTGGGGTGAGTCCGAAGCTGGTGAAGGCGGTTCGGCCGGGCAGGGGGTAGGGGTCCTTGCCGGTCAGGGAGTTGAGGATGCTCGCGCTGCGCCAGGCGGTGAGGCCGAGGTCGGGGGCGCCTACGCCGTGGGTGTGTGTCTCGGCGTTCTGGACGTGGACGGATCCGGTGACGGAGGGGTCGAGGACGAGGCGGTGGTGGTCGTCGATCCTGGGGCGTGCGGAGGCGTCGCGGCGCATGTAGGGGTCGAGGCCGGCGAGGATGCGGTCGAGGGGGCGTTCCCGGTAGCCGGTGGCGAGGACGACGGCGTCGGTGGTGATACGGGACCGGCTGGCCTGTTGGACGTGTTCCAGGTGTAGTTCGATCTTGGTGCTGCCGATGCGTCCCGCGGTGCGGACGTGGACGCCGGGGGTGAGGACGGTGTCGGGCCAGCCGCCGTCGAGGGTGCGGCGGTAGAGCTCGTCGTGGATGGCGGCGATGGTGTCGGCGTCGATGCCTTTGTGGAGTTGCCATTGGGCGGGGACGAGCCGGTCGCGTACGGGTTCGGGCAGGGCGTGGAAGTAGCGCGTGTAGTCGGGGGTGAAGTGTTCGAGCCCGAGTTTTGAGTACTCCATGGGCGCGAAGGCTTCGGTGCGGGCGAGCCAGTGAATTCTCTCGCGGCCGACGGGGCGGTTTCTGAGGAGGTCGAGGAAGACTTCGGCGCCTGACTGCCCTGATCCGATGACGGTGATGTGGTCGGCGGCGAGGAAGTTCTCGCGGTGTTTGAGGTAGTCGGCGGCGTGGATGACGGGGACGCCGGGTGCTTCGGCGAGGGGGCGCATCGGTTCGGGGATGTGGGGGGCGGTGCCGATGCCGAGGGCGATGTTCCTGGTGTAGGTGCGGCCGAGGGCTTCGGCTTCGCCGTCGGTGTCGAGTTGGGTGAAGTCGACTTCGAAGATGTCGCGTTCGGGGTTCCAGCGGACGGCGTCGACCTGGTGGCCGAAGTGGAGTCCGGGGAGGCTGTCGCTGACCCAGCGGCAGTAGGCGGCGTACTCGGCGCGGTGGATGTGGAAGCGCTCGGCGAAGTAGAAGGGGAAGAGGCGTTCGCGGGTCTTGAGGTAGTTGAGGAAGGTCCAGGGGCTGGCGGGGTCGGCGAGGGTGACGAGGTCGGCGAGGAAGGGGACTTGGAGGGTGGCGCCTTCGAGGAGGAGGCCGGGGTGCCAGTCGAACGTGGGGTGTTGTTCGTAGAAGACGGTGTCGAGTTCGGTGAGGGGGTGGGCGAGGGCGGCGAGGGAGAGATTGCTGGGGCCGATGCCGATGCCGACGAGGTCGCGGGGGGCTTCGGGCTGGTGGTGCACGGGGTGCGTGGGGGGTGTGGCGGGCGGCGTCATCGGGCGGTGTGTCCTTCCACCAGTTCGAGGAGTGCGGTGAGGTCGTCGGGTTGGGTGTGCGGGTTGAGCAGGGTGGCTTTGAACCAGAGCCGGTTGTCGAGCCGGGCGCGGCCGAGGACGGCGCGGCCTTGGGCGAGGAGGGTGCGGCGTACGTCGGCGACGGTGGTGTCGGTGGCGTGGGTGGGGCGGAAGAGGACAGTGCTGATGGTGGGGCGGTCGTAGAGCTCGAAGTGCGGGTGTACGTCGATGAGTTCGGCGAGTGCGGTGGCGTGGGCGCAGACCTGGTCGACGAGTGCGCCGAGCCGCTGGCGGCCGAGAGTCTTGAGGGTGACGGCGATTTTGAGGATGTCGGCGCGGCGGGTGGTGCGCAGGGAGCGGCCGAGGAGGTCGGGGAGGCCGGCCTCGGTGTCGTCGTCGGCGTTGAGGTAGTCGGCGTGGTGGGTGAGGGCGTGCAGGTCGTCGGGGTCGCGGACGGCGAGGAGGCCTGCGGCGACGGGCTGCCAGCCGAGTTTGTGCAGGTCGAGGGTGACGGTGTGGGCGCGGGCGAGGCCGTCGAGTTGGGGGCGGTGGCGGTCGCTGAGGAGGAGGCCTCCGCCGTAGGCGGCGTCGATGTGGAGGCGGGCGCCGTGGGTTTCGCAGATGCCGGCGATGTCGGGGAGCGGGTCGATGAGGCCGGCGTCGGTGGTGCCGGCGGTGGCGGCGACGAGGACGGTGCCGGGTGGGCCGCCGAGGGCGGTGAGGGCCTGGTCGAGGGCGGCGGGGTCCATGGTGCCGGCGGGGGCGGGCACGGTGACCGGTTCGGGGAGGCCGAGGAGCCAGGTGGCGCGGTGGAGGGAGTGGTGGGCGTTCTCGGCCTGGACGAGTCGTACGTGGGGGTGTCGTTCGCGGGCGAGGAGGAGGGCGAGCTGGTTGGACTCGGTGCCGCCGGTGGTGACGAGGGCGTCGGGGGTGGCGGTCCGTCCGGTGGGGGGATAGACCTCGGCGGCGAGGGCGCGGGCGACGAGGGTTTCCAGTGCGGAGGCGGCGGGGGCCTGGTCCCAGGAGTCGAGGGACGGGTTGAGGGCGGAGGCGGCGAGGTCGGCGGCGGTGGCGATCGCGAGGGGTGGGCAGTGGAGGTGGGCCGTGCAGTGGGGGTGGGCGGGGTCTGCGGCGCCTGCGGCGAAGGCGTGCACGAGGGTGTGCAGTGCGTGGTCGTCGCCGTGCTCGGGGAAGGGGTCGCCGAGGGCTTCGCGGAGGCGGGCGGCCACGTCCGCGGGGCCGCCGGCGGGGAGGGGGCCGGGGCGGGTGGCGGCACCCGTCCGCAGTGCAGCGAGCACGGTTGCGAGTAACGGGCTCAGGTTGTCCGGGCCTTGGGGGCCCGAAGCGAGGGCTGTGCTCATGGGGGTCTCCGGGGCGCGCGACGGGGTTCCCAGCTTGTCGCGTCCGCGGGGGTGTGCCAGGTAGTTCGGTGATCGGTACCCGAAAGTGTGGTGGTGGCTTTTGGCCCCCGGGGCCCCCGTCCGCGGGTGGGTGGGCGAGTGCGGCCCGGTGGGGGTGGGCCGCGCAGTTCCCCGCGCCCCTGAAGGGGCAAAAGCTGGGGGCGCAGCCCCGCTTTTGAGGGGCGCGGGGAACGGCGCGGGTCACCCCCACCGGGCCGCAGACGAACGCGCCCCCAGGGGCGCGGGGAACTGCGCGGATCACCCCCACCGGCCCGCAGCCAAACCCCCGCGCCCGCTAGCGCCGCGCTACCGCACGCGTGAGCGTAGTGCTCGGGACAAGTCGTCCAGTTGGTCCGTGAGTTTGCGGGACAGGGACGGGCTGGGGTCGGATTCCGCGAGGCAGTGTTCGCCGAGGGCGAGGGTCTCGGCGTCGATGGCGTACGCGGGGAACGCCCACCGCCCCGCCGCGTCCGCGATGGCCGGCCCCCGGCGAGCCGCGACCGCGACGGCGTCCTCGAAGTACCGCGGCACGTATGCACGTACCAGATCGGCCTGTTCGGGCTGCCAGAAGCCGCGCGCGGTGGCGGTGAAGAGGTAGTTGGACAGGTCGTCGCCTGCGAACATCGCCTCCCAGGCGGCCTGCTTGGCGACCGGGTCGGGCAGCGCGGCGCGGCAGCGGGCGGCGCCCTCCTGGCCGGTGGCGCTGGGGTCCTGGACGAGTTCGGTGTCGATGACGGCATCGTCGATCGCTCCGAGGACGGCGAGGCGGCCGAGGATGCGCCAGCGCAGTTCGGGGTCGAGTTCGGGTCCGCCGGGGACGGTGCCTTCGGAGATCCAGGCGCTGATGGTGTCGGGCTGGGCGGCGACGTCGATGAGGTGGCGTACGGCGAGGAGCCGCAGTCCTGGGTGGTCGCCGTCCTCGGTGCGGCGGAGCAGGTCGCGGCCCAGGGAGGTGAGGGTGGTGAGGGCGGCGGGCCGGTCGTGGGCGGGGAGGAAGCGGTCGGCGACCTGGCCGGCGGCGAAGGCGAGGACGCCCTGGACGATGGCGAGGTCGGTCTCTTCGGGGAGGTGGGTGCGGACGGTGTCCAGGTAGGAGGCGGGGTCGAGGTCGCCGTCGCGGACCATGTCGCGCAGGGTGTTCCACAGGACGGCCCGGGTGAGGGCGTCGGGGACGCCGGAGATGCCGCGCAGGACGGTTTTCTCGGAGTCGTCGTCGAGGCGGATCTTGGCGTAGGTGAGGTCGTGGTCGTTGGGGACGACGAGGGCGGGGCGGGTGCCGGGGCGGGGTGCGGCCGGTCCGTTCTGCGGGATGTCGGTCTCGTAGCGTTCGCGCAGGACGAGTGCGCGGTCGCTGCCGAGGTCGCGGTCGTAGACGCCGACGTTGACGCGGTGGGGGCGGCTGCCGTTCCGGTCGACGGTGAGGGTCCACTCCCCCGGCTGGGCGGTGACGGTCGCGGTGAGGGTGTCGACGCCGGTGGTGCGCAGCCAGGCTTCGGCCCAGGCGTGGACGTCGCGTTCGGTGCCGGCGGCGAGGGATTCGATGAAGTCGGCGAGGGTGGCGTTGGCGAACTTGTGGCGGGCGAAGTGGGTGTTGATGCCGGTGAGGAAGTCCTTCTCGCCGAGCCAGGCGACGAGTTGGCGCAGGGCGGAGGCGCCCTTGGCGTAGGAGATGCCGTCGAAGTTGAGGAGTGCGGAGGCGGTGTCGGGGACGGCTTCGGGGTCGGGGGCGACGGGGTGGGTGGAGGGGCGCTGGTCGGCGTCGTAGCCCCAGGCCTTGCGGACGATCCCGAAGTCGGTCCAGGTGCCGGTGAAGCGGGTGGCTTCGGTGAGGGTCTGGTAGCCCATGTACTCGGCGAAGGACTCGTTGAGCCAGATGTCGTCCCACCAGCGCAGGGTGACGAGGTCGCCGAACCACATGTGGGCCATTTCGTGGGCGATGACCATGGCGCGGGTCTGGCGTTCGGTGTCGGTGACGGCGGAGCGGTAGACGAATTCGTCGCGGAAGGTGACGAGTCCGGGGTTCTCCATGGCGCCGGCGTTGAATTCGGGGACGAACGCCTGGTCGTAGGAGTCGAAGGGGTAGGGCTCCTCGAACTTCTCGTGGTAGCGGTCGAAGCAGGCGCGGGTGATGTCGAGGATTTCGTCGGCGTCGGCTTCGAGGTGGGGGGCGAGCGAGCGGCGGCAGTGGATGCCGAAGGGCAGGCCGCGGTGTTCGGTGCGTACGGAGTGCCAGGGTCCGGCGGCGACGGCGACGAGGTAGGTGGAGATGAGCGGGGTGGGTGCGGCCTGCCAGGTGCCGTCGGCGGTGCGGGTGGTGACGCTGTTGCTGAGGACGGTCCAGTTGTCGGGGGCCGTGACGGTGAGTTCGAAGACCGCCTTAAGGTCGGGCTGGTCGAAGGCGGCGAAGACGCGCTGGACGTCGTCCATGAACAGCTGGGTGTAGAGGTAGGTCTCGCCGTCGGTGGGGTCGGTGAAGCGGTGCATGCCTTCGCCGGTGCGGGAGTAGCGCATGTCGGCGTCGACGGTCAGTTCGTGGGTGCCCGCGGTGAGGCCGGTGAGGGGGAGCCGGTTCTCGTGAAGGGCTGCCGGGTCGAGGGGGTGTCCGTCGAGGGTGGCGGAGCGCAGTTCGGCGGGCTTGAGCTCGACGAAGGTGTTCCCGCCACCGTGGCCTCCGTCACGGTCACCACTGTGGTCCCTGTGGTCCCCGTCGTGGTCACCGCTGTCGTCCCCGTCGTGGTTCCCGCCCTGGTCGCCGCGGACCGTGAAGGTGATGGTGGTGTGGGAGTGGAACGTCTCGTCGCCGCGCGTCAGGTCGAGTGCGATCTGGTAGCGGTGGACGTCGAGGAGTGTGGCACGGGTCTGCGCTTCGTCGCGCGTCAGTACGGACATGGGTGCCATGCTGCCTGATGGGCGGGGCTCGGCACAGGGGCGGCCTGGTACGGCGGCCGTGCGCCGGGGGTGGGGGGCGCCTACGCCGTGCGGCCCTGTTCCTGTTTGCGGGGAGCGGGGCGCTGGGCGGTGATCGGGGGGCCGTAGTGGGCGGTGGGTTCCTTCACGAGGGCCCGCAGTTCGCGGACCTCTCTCTCCATGGACCGGTATCGCTGGTGGGAGTCGTACAGGTAGCGGACTTTCGTGCGGAGGGTCCAGGGGTCTATGGGTTTCATGACGAGGTCGGCGACGCCGAGACGGAACGCGGCCGAGGTGAGTGCGGTGCTGCCGCCGAATCCGGTGACGAGGATGATCGGGATGAGCTGGGTCTGTTCGACGCCCCGCATGTAGCGGACGACGTCGAGGCCGCTGACGCCGGGCATGTGCACGTCGAGCAAGAGCAGGCCGACCTGCCCGCGCAGGACTTCCTTCAGCGCTTCGTCGCCGCTGGTCGCCCGGGTCAGCTGGTAGCCGAGGGGGGCCAGGGCGCTTTCCAGTGCGTAGAGCGTGTCCTCGTGGTCGTCCACTATGAGGATCTTGGCGTCCGGCGGCATGGAGCGAAGTCCCCTCGCTTGGACCAACCAGCTTAAGTCCGAACCGACTGACAGGGAGTGCTCAGCGCAGGATGCCTCATTTCGGCGCGCACGCCGAGGGGCGGGGCTCACAACGGCCTGAGAACGGGTGCGCGCCGGGGGCCGGGAGTGGTCATTCGCGGGTGTTGGTGTCCTCCGCGATGCGCTCGTGATGGCGGATGACCTCGGCGATGATGAAGTTCAGGAGTTTCTCCGCGAACGCCGGGTCGAGGTTGGCGTTTTCGGCCAGTCGTCGGAGTCTGGCGATCTGCTGGGCCTCGCGGGAGGGGTCGGCGGGCGGCAGTTGGTGGGCCGCTTTGAGGTGGCCGACCTGTTGGGTGCATTTGAAGCGCTCGGCGAGCATGTGGACGACGGCGGCGTCGATGTTGTCGATGCTCTCGCGCAGCCGGTCGAGGTCGGCACGGACGGCGGGGTCGATGCCACCGGTGCTGCCGGTGCTACCCGTGCTGCCGGTACTGCCCGTGCTGTTGCCGGCACTGCTGTTGTCGCCCGCGCCGCTGTTGTCGCCCGCGTCGCTGTCGGTGCCCGCGCCGCGCTTGTCGCCCGCGCCGCTGCTGTTGTCGGTGTTGCTGGTGGTCATGGATGCCAACCCTACGTCGGGTGTCTCAGCCGGTGGGGGTCCTCCCGATGATCGGGGGATCGTCGGGGTCGGGGACCTGGTCGCTCCAGCCGCCGGGGACCGTGTGGGCCTGTTGTTCCCGGAAGCGCACGGGTGCCATGCCGACGCGGCGGGTGAACAGGCGGGAGAAGTAGGCGGGGTCGTCGTAGCCGACGCGCCGGGCGACGGCGGCGACGGGGAGTTCGGTGGCGGCGAGGAGTTCCTTGGCGTGGCCCAGGCGGATGCCGAGGAGGTAGTCCTTGGGGCTGCAGCCGGCGCCGCGGCGGACGGCGGTGCGCAGTTCGGCGGGGGTCATGCCGTGCCGGGTGGCGTGGTCGGCGACGGTGAGGGGTTTGCAGGCGTCGCGGGCGAGGGCCTGGAGGACCTGTTCGCCGTCGGGGGCGGTGTCGGCGCGGGCGCGGCGCAGGGTGACGAGGAGTTCGTGGACGGCGGCGCTGGTCTCGACTTCGAGGAGGGGGTTGCCGCGGCGGGCGGCGCGGACGATGCGGCCGACGGTGGCGCGGGCGGCGCCGGCGTCGGAGAGGGCGACGACGGGCCGGTGCGGTTCGATGTAGCCGAGTTCGGTGTAGGTGTCGGCGGTGGGTCCGGTGAAGTCGACGAAGGCCTCGTCCCAGCCGGTGTCGGGGTCGGGCCCGTAGTGGTGCGGTACGCCGGGGGTGAGCCAGAGCAGTGCGGGCGCGGTGACCGCGGTGCGCCGTCCGTCGGGGGTACGGAACCAGCCGCGGCCGGTGCTGACGACGACGGCGACGTGGTGGTCGAGGGTGCGGGGTCCGACGGTGGGCAGGGTCCCGTGCTGGAGTCCGACACCGAGGCAGACGAGGCCGAGCCGGTGGTGGGCCGGGCCGGGAGTGAAGAACCGCATCCAGGTGTGGTACATCCGCTGTCTCCCTCCCACGGGCTGCTCAGGGCGACCGGTCAGCTGCGTCCAATCGATGCCGATCTTTGTCCATGGACCGGGCCGGCCGCCAGGGGTGAGGGTGGTGTGCATGAGCGAGTTCACGGTGGGGGACACCGATTTCCTGGTGGACGGGCGGCCGGTGCGGCTGCTGTCGGGGGCGCTGCACTACTTCCGGGTGCACGAGGGGCAGTGGGGGCACCGGCTGGCGATGCTGCGGGCGATGGGCCTCAACTGTGTGGAGACGTACGTCCCCTGGAATCTGCACGAGCCGGCGCCGGGCGTGTACCGGGACGTGGACGCGCTGGGCAGGTTCCTGGACGCGGCGCACGCGGCCGGGCTGTGGGCGATCGTGCGGCCGGGTCCGTACATCTGTGCCGAGTGGGAGAACGGCGGGCTGCCGCACTGGGTGACCGGTGGGCTCGGCGCGCGGATCCGCACCCGGGACGAGGAATTCATGGGGCCGGTGGAGCGGTGGTTCGCGCGCTTGCTGCCGCAGGTCGTGCCCCGGCAGTTCGACCGCGGCGGCCCGGTGGTCATGGTGCAGGTGGAGAACGAGTACGGCAGTTACGGCTCGGACCAGGTGTATCTGCGCCGCCTCGCCAGGCTGCTGCGTGCGGGGGGCGTACGGGTGCCGCTGTTCACGTCGGACGGCCCCGAGGACCACATGCTGACGGGCGGGTCCCTGGACGGCGTACTGGCGACGGTGAACTTCGGTTCGCAGGCGCGCGAGGCCTTCGAAACCCTGCGTCGGCACCGGCCTTCGGGGCCGTTGATGTGCATGGAGTTCTGGTGCGGCTGGTTCGACCACTGGGGCGGTGAGCACGCGGTACGTGATCCGCTGGACGCGGCGGACGCGCTGCGGGAGCTCCTGGAGTGCGGGGCGTCGGTGAACCTGTACATGGCGCACGGCGGTACGAGTTTCGCGGGCTGGGCGGGTGCCAACCGGAGTGGCGGCGCGCTGCACGACGGGGTCCTGGAGCCGGACGTGACGTCGTACGACTACGACGCGCCGATCGACGAGGCCGGCCGCCCCACCGAGAAGTTCTGGCGGTTCCGCACGCTCCTGTCCGCGCACACGGACGGCCCCCTGCCCGAACTGCCGCCCCCGCCGGCTTCGTTGAGCACCCCCGCCACCGTGGACCTGACGGACTGGGCGCCTCTCCCGGCCGTCCTCGACGCGCTCGGCGGACCGGAGACGGAGACCCCCGTACCGCCCACGTTCGAACAACTGAACGTGGACCGGGGCCTCGTGCGCTACACCGTCGACGTGCCGGGGCCGCGCCGCCCGTATCCGCTGACGGTACGAGGGCTGCGGGATCTGGCGGTCGTGTACGTCGACGGGGTGCGGGCCGGGGTGGTCACCGAGCACGAGCCGGAGCTGACGGAGCCGGTCGCGGGCCCCGCGCGGGTGGACCTGTGGGTGGAGTCGCTGGGGCGGGTCAACTACGGTCCGCGGACCGGCGAGCCGAAGGGCATCACAGGGGGTGTGCTGCACGAACGGCAGTATCTGCACGGGGTGCGGGCGCGGGCGCTGCGGCTGGACGCGTTCGACGCGGGGGTGGCGGGGGTGCCGTTCGAGCCGGTGCCCTCGCGGTCCGCCCCCGGCCTCTACCGCGGCACGGTCACGGTGTCGGCCCCCGGCGACGCCCGCCTCGAACTCCCCGGCTGGACCAGGGGCTTCGCCTGGCTGAACGGCTTCAACCTGGGCCGCTACTGGTCGGCGGGCCCCCAGCCGACCCTCCACGTCCCGGCCCCGACCTTGAGGCAGGGCCAAAACGAGATCTGGCTACTGGAACTGGAATCCACCGCACTCCCACCAACGCTTTCACCTATTGACTTCTAGGTCAGCGGGGCTTCTGTTTCGTTTCGGGGGCGCGGGGACCGGGGACCGGCGTAGTCTTTGGCTTTTCGCCTTTTAGGGGCGCGGGGAACGGCGCAATCTTTGGGCCTTTCGCCCTTAAGGGGCGCGGGGAACGGCGCAGTCTTTTGGCTTTTAAGGGGCGCGGGGAACGGCGCGACCAGCCACAACGCGCCCGCAGACAAAAATCGGGCGCCCCCGGCAAAAACCGGGAACGCCCCCCACTGGAAGTGCAAGCTAAAGCGAAGCGGCAGCCCGAGCTATCGCAGAGGCAAACGTCGACACCTCGGTATAAACCCCCGGCACCATGGGCCGCGCACACCCATCACCCCAGCTGACGATCCCGATCTGAAGCCACTTCCCCGCATCGTCCTTGCGGAACATCGGCCCCCCGGAATCCCCCTGACAGGTGTCGACCCCACCACGAGGAACCCCCGCACAGATCTCCTGCGAGGCGATCAACCGCCCCCCGTAGTGCCGCTTGCACTGCCGGTCGGCCACAAACGGCACCTTGGCCTTGAGCAGCTTCACAGAGCCGGTGTTCGCGTTCTCCGCGGGGTCACCCCACCCGGCGATGGTGAACGTCCCCCTGTTGTACCGGGTGGTCGTCGCGATCTTCAGCGTCGGCAGGTCGATGGGCCGGGCGAGCTTGATGAGCGCCCAGTCCTTGCCGTTGCCGTTGTAGCCCGGCGCCTGCACGACCTTGGTCGACTTGACCTTGATCGCACCGGACGCACCGAGGTTGGCGACCCCCGCGGTCGCGGTGATACGGGTCGTGTTGCCCGAGCCGTCCACGCAGTGCGCGGCGGTCAGGACGACGTCCTTCTTGTAGAGCGAGCCGCCGCAGCCCATGGACAGGCTGACCATGAACGGGAACTCACCCTGCGCCGCGGGCGCGCCGCCGACTATGGGGGTGGGCGCGGCGTGCGCGGCGACGGGCTGGAGGCTGGCGGTCGCGAGAGCGACGGCACCGACCGCCGCGGCCCGCCGAAAGGCGGATCTCCTGAGGAGACCGAGCATGCTATTGGTCAACTTGTTCCCTTTCGCGGGGGGTTGGGCGCACAGAAGAGTGCACAAAAGAGCGCACAGAAGTATGAAGATCATGCGGCATGTGAGGCAAGGGTGGATGTCACGTACACGTCGGGCAACCCAACCCGAGAGAATTCGCTCGCGTCCCCTTAAGGTGGAATGAGGTTCGGGGCCTCTTCGGGGCTTTGGGGGTTCGGGCGTGGCGAACGGCGGTCCGGTCAAGCACGGCTACCCGCACCTGGAGACGGTGCGCGCGGCGGTCACCGCGCTGTACAAGCGGCTCTCGTACGACACGGTCCACACGTTCGCCGCCAGCGTGGCCCCCGCCGACGTGGCGTTCTGCGACACGGACGACCTGTATCTGGGAGCGCAGCGGGTGGCGCGCGAGCTGGTGCGCCACTTCCGGCTGCCGGACGCCCGCATGATCGTGAGCTTCCGGGAGATGGAGCACGCGGCGAGTGTCGAGCTGGCCGCGGGCCCGGAGTACTTCATCGAGCTGAACGACCGCTTCCGTACCCATCGGCGGGACATCGGCGCCGCGCTGGCGCACGAGGTGATGCACGTCTGTCTGCACCGCCTGGACCTGTCGTTCCCCGGCACCCGGGACAACGAGATCCTCACGGACACGGCGACGACGTATCTCGGTGCGGGCTGGCTGCTGCTGGACGCGTACCGGGAGGACGCGTCGTCCTCGCAGAAGCTCGGCTATCTGACGCCGGAGGAGTTCGGGTACGTGCTGGCCAAGCGGTCCCTGGTGTTCGGTGAGGATCCCGCGACCTGGTTCACCAGTCCGCAGGCGTACACGGCGTACACGCGCGGCCTGGCGCAGGCCAGGGAGGACGAGCGGCAGCCGCCGCTGACCGCGGCGGGGTGGGCGGGGCGGCGCCGCTACGCGAAGGACCGCCGCCACGCCCAGGGCCGCGTCGTCGCGGCCGTGCCCGGTTCCGCGTCCGCGTCTGCGGGCGCGTCGTACGCCTTCACTCCGGACGGGCACGGTCCGCTACGGGTCTCGTTCCCGTGCCCGACCTGTCATCAGCGGATCCGGGTGCCGGTCAGGGGGCGGGTGCGGGCGCGCTGCGGGCTCTGCCGCACGGTGCTGGAGTGCGACACGTAGCACTGGCGTGGGCGTGCCGGTCGCCGTGACCTTGGGGCGGGGGCCGGGGGCCGGGGGCCGGGGTTGTGGGGCCTACGGCCGTGGGGCCTGGGGCCTGGGGCCTGGGGCCTGGGGCCTGGGGCCTGGGGCCGCCTGGGGACGTGGGCGGGTGCGGGCGCGTCGGGGCTGGGCGCGCAGTTCCCCCGCGCCCCTTAAAGGTGCAGTAAGCGCCGGGGCTGCCCCGCGTGGGCGCTCGCGTCCTGTACTTACTGCGTTCCGTGGACCGGGGTCGGGGCCTCGGACCGTGCGAGGAGTTCCCGTGCTGTGGCTCCGGCCTCGGCGGGGGTCCACCGGGACCCCTTGTCGACGCCGGGGCCGGGCCGCCAGCCGTCCATGACGGTGATCCGGCCGCCCTCGGTCTCGAAGACCCGGCCGGTGACCCCGGCGCTCGCGGCCGAGCCGAGCCAGACGACGAGCGGTGACACGTTCTCGGGGGCCATGGCGTCGAAACCGCTGTCCGGCGCGGCCATGGCCTGGGCGAAGGCCGTCTCGGTCATCCGGGTCCGCGCGGCCGGCGCGATGGCGTTGACCTGCACTCCGTAGCGCCCCATTTCGGCGGCGGCCACCAGGGTGAGCCCGATGATGCCGGCCTTGGCCGCGCTGTAGTTGCCCTGCCCGACGGACCCGGAAAGACCGGCTCCGGAGCTGGTGTTGACGATCCGGGCCTGCGGCACGAGCCCCGCTTTCGCCTGCGTCCGCCAGTGCGCGGCGGCGTGCTTCAGCGGCAGGAAGTGGCCCTTCAGGTGGACGCGCATGACGGCGTCCCAGTCGTCCTCGTCGAGATTGACCAGCATGCGGTCGCGCAGGAACCCGGCGTTGTTCACGAGTGTGTCGAGTCGTCCGAAGGCGTCGAGCGCCGCCTGCACGAGGGACGCGGCGCCCTCGGTCGTCGCGATGTCCCCGGCGTGCGCGACGGCCTCGCCGCCCGCCGCGCGGATCTCCTCGACGACCTGCCGGGCCGGGGTGTCGGCGCCCGGGGAACCGTCGAGTCCGACGCCCAGGTCGTTGACGACGACGCGCGCCCCCTCGGCCGCGAAGGCGAGCGCGTGGGCCCGCCCGAGCCCGCGCCCGGCGCCCGTGACGGCCACCACCCGCCCGTCGCAGAGACCGGCGCCGGCGCCTGTGCCTGGACCTGGACCCGTGCCTGCGCCTGTGCTTGTGCCTGAGGTCATGTCAGTGCTCCCTGTCGGGCTTGTTGACGGTCGCGGCGTCCAGGAAGGCGGGCCGTTCGCCGCCGCCGTGGACGAGGAGGCCGGCCCCGGTGATGTACGCGGCGGCGTCCGACGCGAGGAAGACGGCCGCCCTGCCGATGTCCGTGGGCACCGCGAGGCGCCCCAGCGGGACGGTGCGGGAGACGGCCTCGATGCCGTCCTCGCCGCCGTAGTGGAGGTGCGACAGCTCGGTGCGGACCATCCCGACCACGAGCGTGTTGACCCGCACCTCCGGTGCCCACTCCGCGGCCATCGAGCGGGCCAGGTTCTCCAGTCCGGCCTTCGCGGCCCCGTAGGCCGCCGTGCCGGGCGAGGGCCGGGTCCCGCTGACGCTGCCGATCATCACGATGGAACCCCGGGCACGCTTGAGCAGGTCGTACGCCGCCAGGGAGGCCGTGAGCGGTGCGACGAGGTTGAGGTCGATCACGCGCGCGTGCCGCTCGGCCTCCGTCCCGGCGAGCAGCCGGTGGGGGGCGCCGCCCGCGTTGTTGACGAGAACGTCGAGCCGGGTCAGCCGCCCGAAGAAGGCCCGGACGGCCGGCGGGTCCCGCAGGTCGAGGGGGGCGAACTCGACGCCGTCGAGCGGCGCTTGCGGCGGTCTGCGGGCACAGACCACCACCTCGTCGCCCGCCTCGGCGAACGCCCGCGCGATCCCGGCGCCGACGCCCTTGGTCCCGCCCGTGACCACCACGAGCCGCCTGCCCGGCCGCTCGCCGGGCACCCCGTCCGATCGCCCGCCCGGCCAGTTGTCCACAGGGCCTCCCGCCCGTCGGCATTCGCTGTTACCTTCGACTGAGATCGCACCTAACAAACGTTTGGTGGAAAGGTAGCTGATGCGTCCATGGGTGTCTCCACCTCGTCCCCGGAAAAGGGGATTTCCGTCGTCACGGTCGACTTCCCGCCGGTGAACGCGCTGCCGGTGAGCGGCTGGTCGGAGCTGGCCGACGCCGTGCGCGCGGCGGGCCGCGACGCCGGGAACCGCTGTGTGGTGCTGGCCGCCGAGGGCCGGGGGTTCAACGCGGGCGTGGACATCAAGGAGATACAGGCGGAGGGCGACGGCGCCCTGCTCGGCGCCAACCGCGGCTGCGCCGAGGCCTTCGCGGCGGTGTACGAGTGCGAGGTGCCGGTGGTGGCGGAGGTGCACGGCTTCTGCCTGGGCGGCGGGATAGGACTGGTGGGCAACGCGGACGCGATCGTGGCGAGCGACGACGCCACCTTCGGGCTGCCCGAGCTGGACCGGGGCGCGCTGGGCGCGGCCACCCATCTGTCCCGGCTGGTGCCTCAGCATCTGATGCGCGCGCTGTACTACACCTCGCGCACGGCGACCGCGGCGGAGTTGCACGGGCACGGCTCGGTGTGGCGCGTCGTGGCGCGCGACCGGCTGCGCGCGGCCGTGCTGGAGCTGGCCCGGGAGATCGCGGGCAAGGACGGCCGGCTGATCCGGCTCGCCAAGGCCGCGATCAACGGCATCGATTCCGTCGACGTGCGCCGCAGCTACCGCTTCGAGCAGGGCTTCACGTTCGAGGCGGCCCTCGACGGCACGGGCGAGCGTGTGCGGAACACGTTCGGAGCCGGGGCCGGGCCCGAAGCCCGCGACACGGCCGGAGCCCGGGACACGGCCCAGAACCGGGACCCACACGGGGTCCAGGACACCCTCGGGAAGGAGGGCGGGTAGGGATGGGCGACAAGACGATGACCGCCGACGAGGCCGTCTCCCGGCTGGAGAGCGGGATGACCCTCGGCATCGGAGGCTGGGGCTCCCGCCGTAAACCGATGGCTCTCGTACGGGCGCTGCTCCGCACCCCGGTCACCGATCTCACGGTCGTGTCGTACGGCGGCCCGGACGTCGGCATGCTGGCGGCGGCCGGGCGGATACGGAAACTGGTCGCCCCTTTCGCGACGCTCGACTCGATCCCGCTCGAACCGCACTACCGGGCGGCCCGGGAGAGCGGCTCGCTCGAACTGATGGAGATCGACGAGGCGATGTTCATGTGGGGACTGCGGGCAGCCGCCAACCGCCTCCCCTTCCTGCCGGTGCGGGCCGGCATCGGTTCGGACGTGATGCGGGTCAACCCCGGTCTGCGTACGGTCACTTCGCCGTACGAGGACGAGTCGACGGGCGTGCACGAGACCTTCGTGGCCATGCCCGCCCTGCGGCTGGACGCGGCGCTGGTGCATGTGAACCGCGCCGACCGCGCGGGCAACGGCCAGTATCTGGGCCCCGATCCGTACTTCGACGACTTGTTCTGCGAGGCGGCCCGGACGGCGTACGTGTCCTGTGAGCGGATCGTCGACACGGCGGAGCTGACGAAGGTGGCACCGCCCCAGACCCTGCTGATCAAGCGACTGAACGTGAGCGGTGTGGTGGAGGCACCGGGCGGCGCGCACTTCACGTCGTGCGCGCCCGACCACGACCGGGACGAGGCCTTCCAGCGGCTCTACGCGTCCATGCCGTGGTCCGAGTTCGCCGAGAGGTTCCTCGCGGGCGACGAACAGGCCTACCGGACCGCCGTCGAGGCGTGGCACGAGGAGCAGACATGAGCGAGGAGCAGTCATGAGCGCGGTGCCGAGCACGTCCCCGGGCGCGGCTCCGGACGCATCGTCGGGCGCGACCGCGAGCGTGTCCCGGAATGGTGTGAGCCGTGCCGAGTACTGCGTGATCGCCTGCGCGGAGGCGTGGCGCGGCGACGGCGAGATACTGGCCAGCCCGATGGGCCCGATCCCGTCGATAGGGGCCCGCCTCGCCCGGCGCACCTTCTCGCCCGAGCTGCTGCTGACCGACGGCGAGGCGCTGCTGGTCGGTCCGGACGGCGCCCCGGAGGGCTGGTTGCCGTACCGGCAGCATCTGGCCCTGGTGGCCGGCGGGCGCCGGCACGTGATGATGGGCGCGAGCCAGATCGACCGTTTCGGCAACCAGAACATCTCCTGCGTGGGCGACTGGGAGCGGCCCACCCGGCAGTTGCTCGGGGTGCGGGGCGGTCCGGTCAACACGTTGAACAACCCGGTCAGTTACTGGGTGCCCAGACACTCGGCGCGGGTCTTCGTGGCGAAGGTCGACATGATCGGCGGGGTGGGGTACGACAGCGCCGCGGCGGCGGGTCCCACGGCGACCCGTTTCCACCGCATCCCGCGGGTGGTGTCGAACCTCGGGGTGTTCGACTTCGCGACCGCGGACCGTTCGATGCGGCTCGCCTCGCTGCATCCGGGGGTGACGGTCGAGGAGGTGGTCGCGGCGACGGGCTTCGAGCTGAGCGTCCCGGACGGCGTCCCGTACACCCGTGAGCCGTCCCCGGCGGAACTGAGGACGATCCGCGAGGACCTGGACCCGGAGGGTCTGCGCGACCGGGAGGTCAAGGGCTGATGGAGACCGCCCTCACGCGGCTCGTCGGTGTCCGGTGTCCGATCGTGCAGACGGGGATGGGCTGGGTGGCGGGCCCGCGCCTGGTCTCCGCGACGGCGAACGCGGGCGCGCTGGGCATACTCGCCTCCGCGACGATGACGCCCGACCAGCTGCGGGCGGCGATCCGCGAGGTCGTATCCCGTACGGAGGCCCCGTTCGGGGTGAACCTCCGGGCGGACGCGGGGGATGCCCGCGAGCGTGTCCGGATCATCGTGGAGGAGGGGGTGAAGGTCGCCTCGTTCGCGCTCGCGCCGTCCCGTGAGCTGATCGCCGAGCTGAAGGACGCGGGTGTGGTCGTCATCCCCTCGATCGGGGCCCGCCGTCATGCCGAGAAGGTCGCGGCGTGGGGAGCGGACGCGGTGATCGTGCAGGGCGGCGAGGGCGGCGGCCACACCGGCGAGGTGGCGACCAGCGTGCTCCTCCCCCAGGTCGTGGACGCGGTCGGCATACCCGTCGTCGCCGCGGGCGGCTTCTTCGACGGCCGGGGTCTGGTCGCGGCGCTCGCGTACGGCGCGGCGGGCGTCGCCATGGGCACCCGGTTCCTGCTCACCTCGGACTCGACGGTGCCGGACGCGGTGAAGGCCCGGTATCTCGCGGCCACGGTCAAGGACGTCACGGTGACGACCGCCGTGGACGGCCTGCCGCACCGCATGCTCCGTACGGAGCTGGTCGCTTCCCTGGAGGGAGCGGGCCGTACGAGAACGCTGACCCGGGCGGTGCGCAGGGCCGCCGCCTTCAGAAGGCTTTCGGGTCTCGGCTGGCCCCAGTTGATCCGCGACGGCCTGGCGATGAAGCACGGCAAGGACCTGACCTGGAGCCAGGTCCTGCTGGCCGCCAACACGCCCATGCTCCTGCGGGCGTCCATGGTGGAGGGCCGTACGGACCTGGGGGTGATGGCGTCGGGCCAGGTGGCAGGTGTGATCGACGACGTGCCGTCGTGCGCGGACCTGGTGGAGAGGGTGATGGCCGAAGCCCACCGGACACTCCGCGCACTCCCTGATCCGGGCCCACTGAGGGCGCCCCGCTAGGGGTGCTTGTCCTGGGGGCGCGGGGAACTGCGTGAACGGCCCCCACCGGCCGGCACCCGACAAGAGACCTACAGCCGCTCGACGACAGTCACGTTCGCCTGCCCCCCGCCCTCACACATCGTCTGCAACCCGAACCGCCCCCCGACCCGCTCCAGTTCGTGCAGCAGGGTCGTCATCAGCTTCACCCCCGTGGCCCCCAGGGGGTGCCCCAGCGCGATCGCGCCCCCATTGACGTTGACCCGGTCGGGATCCGCACCCGTCTCCTTCAGCCAGGCGAGGACGACAGGCGCGAACGCCTCGTTGATCTCGACTAGATCGATCTCGCCGATGGACATCCCGGCCTTCTTCAGGGCGTACGCGGTCGCGGGAATCGGCGCCGACAGCATCCGTATCGGGTCCTCTCCCCGTACGGAGAGGTGGTGCACGCGCGCCCGGGGGGTGAGCCCGTGCTCCCGGACGGCCCGTTCGGAGGCGAGCAGCATCGCGGCGGCCCCGTCGGACACCTGTGAGGAGCAGGCCGCGGTGATGGTGCCGCCCTCGACCACCGGTCGCAGGCCCGCCATCTTCTCCAGCGAGGTGTCCCGCCGCGGCCCCTCGTCGACCGTGACGTCCCCGAACGGCACGGTCTCCCGGGCGAAGCGGCCCTCGTCGATCGCGCGGAGCGCCCGCTGGTGGGACCGCAGGGCGAACTCCTCCTGGTCCCGCCGGCTGATCCCCCACTTGGCCGCGATGGACTCGGCGCCGAGGAACTGGTTGACGGGCCGGTCCCCGTACCGGGCGCGCCATCCCTCGCTGCCCGCGAACGGTCCCTCGGTGAGGCCCAGCGGCTCGGCGGCCTGGCGGGAGGCGAAGGCGATGGGGATCTGCGTCATGTTCTGGACGCCGCCCGCGACGACGAGGTCCTGTGTGCCCGACAGGACACCCTGGGCGGCGAAGTGCAGGGCCTGCTGCGAGGAGCCGCACTGCCGGTCGATCGTCACGCCCGGGACCTCCTCGGGCAGTCCGGCCGCCAGCCAGGACGTGCGGGCGATGTCACCGGCCTGCGGTCCCACCGCGTCCAGACAGCCGAAGACGACGTCCTCGACCGCGGCCGGGTCGACTCCGGAGCGCGCGACCAGTGCCTTCAGCACGTGCGCTCCCAGGTCGGCCGGGTGGACTCCGCTCAGGCCGCCCTTGCGACGCCCCACGGGTGTACGGACCGCTTCGACGATGTAGGCCTCGGCCATGCCAACTCCCCTGGATCAGCTGCGTTCGGGTGCGATCAACCGCGTACGGCGATCCCGTCCAGCACCATCGACAGGTACTGGCGGGCGATCTCGTCCGGGCTGTGCTGTCCGCCGGGCCGGTACCAGGACGCGGCGACCCACACGGTGTCGCGCACGAACCGGTAGGTGAGCCGGATGTCGAGGTCGTCCCGGAAGACCTCGCCGGCCACGCCCCGCTCCAGCGTGGCGAGCCACGCCTTCTCGAACTTGCGCTGCGACTCGGCGAGGAACGCGAAGCGCTCCTGCGCGACGAGTTGCCTGGACTCCTTCTGGTAGATCGCGACGGCCGCGCGGTGCCGGTCGATCTCCCGGAACGACTCGGTGACCAGGGCCTCCAGCGTCTCGCGCGGGCCCAGTTCGGCGTCGAGGACGGTGTCGTAGCCGTCCCACAGCTCGTCGAGGAAGGTCCGCAGGATCTCCTCCAGCATCGATTCCTTGGAGTCGAAGTGGTAGTAGAGGCTGCCCGCGAGCATCCCCGCGTGGTCCGCGATCTTGCGCACGGTGGTGGCGTTGTAGCCCTGCTCGGCGAAGACCTCGGCGGCGGTGCCGAGGAGTTCACGGCGCCGCGCGGGCGAGGCGGTCACCTGGGGCTTCTTCTTGGTAGGCACGCCCCCATTGTGGGCCGTGGGCCTCTCAAGGGCCGCGGGGCGCAGCCCCCGCCCCTCAAGGGGGGCGGGGAACTGCGCAATCGTTGAGGCCGACCCCCACGGCCCTGCGGACGCACCACCACACCACCACCCCCGACCCCATGGCCAACCCCAGCGGAGCGCTCACGCATGCTGGCTGCTCACGGAGACCACCTCACCCGTCAGATACGAGGAGTACCCGGACGCCAGGAACACGATCACATTGGCCACCTCCCACGGCTCCGCATACCGCCCGAACGCCTCGCGGGCCGTCAGCTCCGCCAGCAGTTCGGGGGTCGTCACCTTCACCAGATGCGGATGCATGGCGAGGCTCGGTGAGACGGCGTTGACCCGTACTCCGAATTCCGCCGCCTCCGCCGCCGCGCAGCGGGTCAGCGCCATCACGCCCGCTTTCGCCGCCGCGTAGTGCGCCTGGCCGGCCTGGGCGCGCCAGCCGACGACGGAGGCGTTGTTGACGATCACACCGCCGTGGCCGCCCTCGCCGTTGCCGCCCTGGCCGTCGCCGCCGTCGCGGAAGGCGCGCAGAGCCGCGCGCATGCACCGGAACGTGCCGTTCAGTGTCACGTCGAGCACTCTCGACCACTGTTCGTCGCTCATGTCGACGAGGTGCGAAGTACCGCCGAGTCCCGCGTTGTTGACCACGATGTCGAGCCGCCCGTGCAGCCGCAGGGCCGTGCCGAAGAGCGCCTGCACCTGGGCTTCGTCGGTGACGTCGCAGGTGAGCGCCGCGACCCCTTCGAACTCGGCCGCGAGCTCCGCCTCGTACTCCTTGAGCCGTCGCTCGTGCGCGTCGCTGATCAGTACGCGTGCGCCCTCCTCCAGGAAGCGGCGGGCCGTGGCACCGCCGATGCCCGCGCCGGCGGCGGCCGTGATGACGGCGGTGCGTCCCTTCAGCAGCCCGTGCCCGGGCTCGTACACCGGACCCTCGACGTCTGTCATAGGGCCACGCTAACCTACCAAACACTTGTTAGGGAAGGTGGTTCCGTGGATCTCACGTACTCCCCCGCCGATCAGGCGTTCCGCGCCGAGGCCCGGGCCTGGCTCGACGCGCACGTCCCGGCCGGACCGCTGCCCTCCCTGGAGACCGAGGAGGGCTTCGCGGTCCACCGGGCCTGGGAGGCCGAACTCGCCGCGGACCGCTGGTCGGTGGTGTCCTGGCCGGCGGTGTACGGCGGGCGGGACTGCGGGCTGATGCGGTGGCTGGTCTTCGAGGAGGAGTACTGGGCGGCGGGCGCCCCTGGCCGGGTCGGGCAGAACGGCGTCAGCCTTCTCGCACCGACCCTCTTCGACCACGGCACCGAGGAGCAGCGCGCGCGGATCCTGCCGCCGATGGCCCGCGGCGAGGTCGTCTGGGCGCAGGCCTGGTCCGAGCCGGAGGCCGGGTCCGACCTCGCCTCGCTCAGGTCCAGAGCGGTGCGTACGGACGGCGGCTGGCTGCTGAGCGGACAGAAGACGTGGTCGTCGCGGGCCGCGTTCGCCGACCGCGCGTTCGGCCTCTTCCGCAGCGAGCCGGACACGCCGAAGCCCCATCAGGGCCTCACCTACCTGATGTTCGGCCTGCGGGCGCCGGGCGTGACCGTCCGCCCGATCGGCAGGCTGGACGGGAAGCCGGCCTTCGCCGAACTCTTCCTGGACGAGGTGTTCGTGCCGGACGAGGACGTGATCGGCGAGCCCGGCCGGGGCTGGCGGGTGGCGATGTCCACGGCGGGCAACGAACGCGGGCTGACCCTCCGCTCCCCCGGCCGTTTCCTCGCGTCGGCGGACCGGCTGGCCGCGCTGTGGCACGAGCGCGGCCGGGACCCGTACACGCGTGACCGGGTGGCCGACGCGGTGATCGGCGCCCGCGCGTACCAGCTGTTCACGTACGCGGCGGCGTCCCGCTTCCTCGACGGCGAACCCCTCGGCCCGGAGTCCAGCCTGAACAAGGTCTTCTGGTCCGAGTACGACATCGCCCTGCACGAGACCGCGCTCGACCTGCTCGGCGGGGACGGGGAGTTGGCGGGTGGCGACGGTGGATGGGGCGAGGGGTACGTCTTCTCGCTGTCGGGGCCCCTCTACGCGGGCACGAACGAGATCCAGCGCGACATCATCGCCGAGCGGCTGCTCGGTCTGCCGAGGGGGCGTCGCTGATGCGGTTCCTCCTGGACGACGAACAGACCGCCTTCGCGCGCTCGCTGGACGCCCTGCTGACGGCCGCGGACACGCCCGCGGCCGTACGGTCCTGGGGCGCCGGCGACCATGCGGCCGGGCGGGCGCTGTGGTCGCGGCTGGCTGAACTGGGGGTGTTCGCGTTGGCGGTGCCCGAGGCGTACGAGGGGGTAGGGGCGCGGCCCGTCGAACTCGCGCTGGCGTTCGTCGAGTTGGGGAGGCATGCGGTGCCGGGTCCGCTGGTGGAGACGGTGGCCGCGGGTGCGCTGCTCTCCGAGCCGGGGTTGGCGAACCTCGCGAAGAGGTTTCTCCCGGGGGTGGCCTCGGGGGAGACGGTCGCGACGGTGGCTCTGCCGGGTGGGGGGCCGTACGCCCTGGACGGGGACGCGGCGGATGTGGAGTTGCGCGTCGGCGGGGGCGGAAGCGGGGGTGGGGGTGGAGGTAGGGCTTTGGCTGGGGATGGAGGTGGGGGTGGGGAGTTGTGGGTGGCGCAGGGGGGTGGGGGTCGTGAAGGGGGCGGCGGTCGGGGTGTGGGGCGGTCCCTCGATCCGGCTCGGCGTCTGTGCGTCCCCCGTGCCGGGGGTGAGCTGCTGGCCTGCGGGCCACAGGTCGTGGCGGGTGCCGCCGAGGCCGTCCGATGGGCGCGGCTCGCGATCGCCGCGCAGGCCCTCGGAGTGGGGCTCGCCCTGCTCGATCGGACCGTGGCGTATGTGAAGCAGCGCAGCCAGTTCGGTGTGCCCGTCGGCTCGTTCCAGGCGGTGCGGCATCGGCTGGCCGACGCGAAGATCGCGCTGGAGTTCGCCCGTCCGCTGGTCTTCGGCGCCGCGCTGTCGATGGAGCCGGCCGACGTCGCCGCCGCCAAGGTCACGGCCTGCGAGGCGGCGTACGCGACGGCCCGTACGGCCCTGCAGCTGCACGGGGCGATCGGGTACACCGCGGAGTACGACCTGTCGCTGTGGCTGACCAAGGCGCGGGCGTTGCGGTCCGCCTGGGGCAGTCCTGGTGAGTGCCGGGGGGTGGTGCTGGGTGGTGCCGGGGGTGCCGCGTCGGGCTGACGCCCGTGGGCTTCTGAACGACCTCAGTGGTGGTCGTCGCTGCTGGTGAGTTCGCGGTACTCCTCGGGGGTCGGTTTGGGGATGTATGCGTTCTGGCCGTACATGGCGCGGGCGAGGCGCGCCCGCAGGCGGCGGGTGGCTTTGACCCTGCGTTCCACGCCGTTCGCGTCGACGAGCGGGCCCACGTCGTACGGCGGGACCTGGTCGTGCTGGGTGAGCGTGAACCGCTGGGCCTGGGTGAGGGGTTCGTGCACCTCGACGTACTCCCCGTGCGGCAGCCGTTTGATCGTGCCGGACTCCCTGCCGTGCAGCACCTTGTCCCGGTCGCGGCGCTGGAGGCCGAGGCAGACGCGTTTGGTGATGACGAAGGCGAGGAGCGGTACGAGGATGACGGCGATCCGTACGGACCAGGTGATCGCGTTGATCGACAGGTGGAGGTGGGTGGCGACGATGTCGTTGCCGCCGCCGATGAGGAGTACGGCGTACAGGCTCAGCCAGGACACGCCGAGTGCGGTGCGGGTGGGGACGTTGCGGGGGCGGTCGAGGATGTGGTGTTCGCGTTTGTCGCCGGTGATCCACGCTTCTATGAACGGGTAGACGCCGATGGCGAGCAGGATCAGGGGGAAGAGGGTGAAGGGGATGAAGACACCCAGTTGCAGAGTGTGGCCCCAGGCGTCGATCTCCCATCCCGGCATCACGCGGATCAGGCCCTCGGAGAAACCGAGATACCAGTCGGGCTGGGCGCCGGTGGTGACCAGGTCCGCGCGGTAGGGGCCGAAAGCCCACACGGGGTTGATCGTGGCGATCGCGCCCATCATCGACAGGACGCCGAAGACCAGGAAGAAGAAGCCGCCCGCCTTGGCCATGTAGACCGGCATGAACGGCATGCCGACGACCGATTTCTGGTCGCGGCCGGGGCCGGGGTACTGCGTGTGCTTGTGGTAGAAGACCAGGATCAGGTGGGCGACGACCAGGCCGAGCATGATCCCGGGCAGGAGGAGGACGTGGACCGGGAAGAGCCTGGAGATGATGTCGTGGCCCGGGAACTCTCCGCCGAAGAGGAAGAAGGAGAGGTACGTGCCGACGACGGGTACGGACAGGATCGCTCCCTGGGAGAAGCGGATGCCGGTGCCGGAGAGCAGGTCGTCGGGGAGCGAGTAGCCGGTCAGGCCGGTGAGGATGCCGAGGAACAGCAGGGTCCAGCCGAAGACCCAGTTCAGCTCGCGGGGTTTGCGGAACGCGCCGGTGAAGAAGACGCGCATCATGTGGACGAGCATTGCGGCGACGAAGACGACTGCTGCCCAGTGGTGGATCTGGCGGATCAGCAGTCCGCCGCGTACGTCGAAGCTGATGTCGAGGGTGGACTCGTAGGCCCTGGTCATGATGACGCCGTTGAGGGGTTCGTACGAGCCGTTGTAGACCACTTCCACGCCGCTGGGTTCGAAGAAGAGGGTGAGGTAGACCCCGGTGAGGATGAGGATGAGGAAGCTGTAGAGGCAGATCTCGCCGAGCATGAACGACCAGTGGTCCGGGAACACCTTGCGCATCTGGGTCTTGGCGAGGGTGTAGATGCCGAGGCGGCCGTCTGCCCAGTCGGCTACGCGTTCGCCGCGGTTTGCGTCCGCCGGTCGTTTCGCGCTCCGCGCGTCCATAGGTGGCCCTCCCCGTCGGCTCCGCTCGCCGCGTCGTCGCTCGCCGCTCGTGGCTCGTGGCTCGTCGTTCAGGGTGGCACGGAGTTCTGCGGAGGCGAAGGGGTTGTTCGGTCGGTGTTCTTGACTCACCGTCGGTGGGGGCGGGCCCGAAGGATTGCGCAGTTCCCCGCGCCCCTGAGGTGCGTGGTGGGGCGGGGGTGCGCCGGGACGTCCGGTCGCCGCTCTCGCAAAGTCGGGTCGAACCGTGTTGCCGCGGCGCCCACACATCCCGACACACCCCCTCACGCCGGAGAGCCGACATCCCTGAATGAAACGTACGGTCCGCATTCCGCATTCAGGGGCGCGGGGAACGGTGCAATCCTTTGCCCTTTGGGGGCGCGGGGAACGGCGCAGTCTCTTGGCCTTTAGGGGCGCGAGGAACTGCGCAATCGTTTAGGCCCGCCCCCACCGATCCGCACACTCAGGGGCGCGGGGAACTGCGCAGTCTCATGGCTTTTAGGGGCGCGGGGAACTGCGCAATCGTTTAGGCCCGCCCCCGCCGGGCCGCACACCTAGGGGCGCGGGGAACTGCGTAATCGTTTGGGCCCGCCCCCGCCGGGCCGCGCGGTGTGGAACGAGTCGTGCGTCCGGTGGGGGCGGGCCCCCTAGCCGGACGGCCGCTCCTGGAACGCCCTCAGGGCAAGGACCCGTTCCCGCGCCGCGTCGGACATCAGCTCGATGAGGGGGAGGACCAGATCCCACAGGTCCTCCTTGTCGACCCCGCGGGCCAACGCATCAAGCCCCGCATCGTCGAGCGCCCCCGCAACCCCCGCCACCACCCGCCGCGCACTGGGCGGCAACACCCGCACCAGCGGCAGGAAGTCCCCCCACAGCCCGGTGGCCACCACTCCATGGACGAGCCCGCCCAGCACCGCAGGGTCCCGCAGCGCGGGCAGCGCGGCGACGGCCCGCAGTTCGTCCTCGCTCAGCAGCGACACGATCGGCAGCAGCGACTCCCACAGGTCCTGTCCGGCCGTGGCGCGTATCAGGGAGTCGAGCCGGACCTCTGGCTGTGCGGCGGTCAGCGACGCGATCCGGGCCCGCTGCTCACCCGCCGCCATGCTCGCGACGGCGATGGCCTCGGGCCATAGATCGTGGTCGGCGGCGGCCTCGATGACCGCGGAGATCCGCTGGTCGTCGAGCAGTTCGACGATGTGTCCGAGCCGCTCGGGGTGGTCGATGACGAACCCCGTGCGCAGCAGAGTCGTTTCCGTGAGCTGCGGCAGGATGCTTTTGAGCGCCGAGTCGCGCAGGTGGCCGACGAACCGGCCCATGGTGAGGTGGTCGCCGCGTTCGGCGAGGACGAGGGCGATGCGTACGACGATGTCGTCGTCGAGCCTGCCCATGATCCCGGCGATGCGGCGCGGGTCGACGTGGTGGCAGCAGCGGGCCGTGAAGTCGACGGGGAGTTTGTCGATGATGTCGGCGGCTCGGGCCGGTTCGAGGCGTCCGGCGAGCGCGGCGGCCAGGCGCGGCCCAAGGGCTTTCTGGGCGATGCCCGCGGCGACGGCGGCCGGCAGGATTTTCGTCACGCCTGCGATGCGGTCGAGCAGGGCGGGGTCCTCGTCGAAGAGCGCGGCTACGGCGCTCTCACGGAAGAGGCGTACGTCGTCGGTGGGCAGCTCTTCGAGGAACGCCAGTCGCTGTGGCTCGACGTCCAGCAGCCGGGCGAGCTTCAGGGTCTCGGCTCTGCCGCGCAGTGTGTCCATACGGATTCCCCTAGCGGAAGAGCATCCGGCGGACGGGTTCCCTGGTCAGGGCCGGTACGAGGGTGAGTGCGTCCTCGACGGACTCGTGCAGTCCGGAGGCTCGGCGCTCCCGTGCCCGGCGCAGTGCCTGGGCGAGCAACAGGGCCTGTGCGCCGTCCAGTTCCGTAAAGCCGTCCGGTAGTGGAACGTCCAACTCCGCCCGCAGCAGCGCCAGTTCCTCCGCGCTCACAGAACCTCCCCCGGCGTACACAGCGAATCCACCCGGTGCGGCACGGCACCCTCGGCCGATCGTACTCTTTGCTCATGAAACGCGCTGGCCGTCTGTTGTTCGTCGTCGTCCCCCTGTTCGCATTGGCGGCCTGCTCCGTCGTGCCCGGCCAGGGTGACGACGGGGCGCGTTCGGACAGCCGGAGCGCCAGTCCCGATGCGCGTGGGGGCGGGCTGGACTCGCCGGAGAAGAAGGAGCTGGCGCAGCGGATCGTGTCCAGCGCCGAGAACTCCAGCCTGGACTGGCGTGCGCAGTACGCGTACATCGAGGACATCGACGACGGCCGTGGGTACACCGCGGGCATCATCGGGTTCACCACCGGTACGCACGATCTGCTCGTCCTGGTCGAGCGTTACACGAAGGCGCATTCGGGCAATGCGCTGGCGCGGTATCTGCCCGCTCTGCGGGAGGTCGACGGGTCGGAGTCGCATGAGGGGCTGGGCGACGGGTTCGTGGCTGCGTGGAAGGCGGAGGCGCGGAAGGCCGCGTTCCAGCGGGTGCAGGACGCTGAGCGGGACCGGGTGTATTTCGATCCCGCGGTGCGGCTTGCGCGGCGGGACGGGCTGGGTGTGCTGGGTCAGTTCATCTACTACGACGCCATGGTGATGCACGGGCCCGGCAGTGATCCCGGCTTCTACGGCATCCGTAAGCGGGCGATGGCTGAGGCGGACACGCCTGCGGAGGGGGGCAAGGAGGTCGCGTACCTCGACATCTTCCTTGACATGCGGAAGAAGACGATGGAGGACGAGGGGCGCGGGGACACGTCTCGTGTGGACACGGCTCAGCGGCGGTTCCTGTACGACGGCAATCTGGACCTGGACACCCCCCTGAAGTGGAAGGTCTACGGTCAGTCGTACGAAGTGGAGTAGCCCGGCTTTTCTCGCCCCCGCCGCCCCTACCCGTTCCCGTCCACGCACGGGGGCTCCGCCCCCTCGCCCCCCGTTGCGCAGTTCCCCGCGCCCCTGAAGACCACCTAGGGGCGCGGGGAACTGCGCAATCGTTGAGGCTCGCCCCCACCGGACCCGCGGACGCAAACCCGTGCGGACGCACCACGGCGCCCACCAGGTCCGGTCGGGGACGAGGGCAGGCGCCGCGCTCAGTTCCGTACACCGTTGTACGGGACGTCTATGGGGGGTGGGGCGTCAGACCATCAAGGAACGGTCCGTCGGGCGGACCGGCGCCGGGAGTTCGCTGACGCCGGTGAGGAAGCGGTCGACCCCGCGGGCGGCCGAGCGGCCTTCCGCGATGGCCCAGACGATGAGGGACTGGCCGCGCCCGGCGTCACCGGCGACGAACACGCCGGGCACGTTGGTCGCGTAGTCGCGGTCGCGGGCGATGTTGCCGCGCTCGTCGAGGTCGAGGGCGAACTGGGAGACCAGCCCGTTCTCCTGGTCGGTGCCGGTGAAGCCCATGGCGAGGGTGACGAGCTGGGCGGGGATCTTGCGCTCCGTGCCCGGCTTCGGGGTGAGCTTGCCGTCGATGAACTCGACCTCGCCGAGGTGCAGCCACTGGACGTTGCCGTCCTCGTCGCCCTCGAAGTGGGTGGTGGAGACGGCGTAGACCCGCTCGCCGCCCTCCTCGTGCGCGGAGGTCACCTTGTAGAGCATGGGGAACGTCGGCCAGGGCTGGTGCGGAGCGCGGTCCTCGCCCGGCTGGGGCATGATCTCCAGCTGGGTGACGGAGGCAGCGCCCTGGCGGTGGGCGGTGCCCACGCAGTCCGCTCCGGTGTCGCCGCCGCCGATGACGACGACGTGCTTGCCCTCGGCGGTGATGGGGGGCGCCACGAAGTCGCCCTCCTGCACCTTGTTGGCGAGCGGCAGGTACTCCATGGCGAAGTGGATGCCGTTCAGCTCGCGGCCGGGGACCGGCAGGTCGCGGGAGACGGTGGCGCCGGCGGCGATGACGACGGCGTCGTACCGCTTGCGCAGGTCGGTGGCCTTGAGGTCGCGGCCGATCTCGATGCCGGTACGGAAGCGGGTGCCCTCCGCGCGCATCTGCTCGATGCGGCGGTTGATGTGCCGCTTCTCCATCTTGAACTCGGGGATGCCGTAGCGCAGGAGGCCGCCGACGCGGTCGGCGCGCTCGTAGACGGCGACCGTGTGGCCGGCGCGGGTGAGCTGCTGTGCTGCGGCGAGGCCCGCCGGGCCGGAGCCGATGACGGCGACCGTCTTGCCGGAGAGGCGCTCGGGGGCCTGGGGGGCGACGTCGCCGCTGTCCCAGGCCTTGTCGATGATCGAGACCTCGACGTTCTTGATGGTGACGGCGGGCTGGTTGATGCCCAGCACGCACGCCGACTCGCAAGGGGCGGGGCACAGCCGGCCGGTGAACTCCGGGAAGTTGTTCGTGGCGTGCAGCCGCTCGGAGGCCGCGGACCAGTCCTCGCGGTACGCGAAGTCGTTCCACTCGGGGATGAGGTTCCCGAGCGGACAGCCGTTGTGGCAGAAGGGGATGCCGCAGTCCATGCAGCGCGAGGCCTGCGTGGGGATGATGGGCAGGAGGGAGCCCGGGACGTAGACCTCGTTCCAGTCCCTGACGCGCTCCTCGACGGGGCGGGTCCTGGCGACCTCTCGGCCGTGGTTCAGAAAGCCCTTGGGATCAGCCATTGGTCGCCGCCTCCATCATCTTCTCGGTGATCGCGGACTCGTCGAGTCCGGCTCGCTCGGCGGCGTCCTTGGCGGCGAGCACTGCCTTGTACGTGCTGGGGATGATCTTGCTGAAGCGGTCCACCGCGGTGTCCCACTCGGCCAGGAGCTTCTCGGCGACGGTGGAGGCCGTCTCCTCCTGGTGCCGGCGCACGACGTCGTGCAGCCACTGCTTGTCGGTGTCGTCGAGTTCCTCGACCGCGCCGAGGTTGCCGGCGTTGACGTTGTCGGGGTTGAGGTCGATGACGTATGCGATGCCGCCGGACATGCCGGCCGCGAAGTTGCGGCCCGTCTCGCCGATGACGACGGCGTGGCCGCCGGTCATGTACTCGCAGCCGTGGTCGCCCACGCCCTCGGCGACCACGGTCGCACCGGAGTTGCGGACGCAGAAGCGCTCGCCGGTGCGGCCGCGCAGGAACAGCTCGCCGCCCGTCGCCCCGTACGCGATGGTGTTGCCCGCGATGGTGGAGAACTCGGCGAGGTGGTCGGCGCCCCGGTCGGGACGGACGATCACCCGGCCGCCGGAGAGGCCCTTGCCGACGTAGTCGTTGGCATCGCCCTCCAGGCGCAGCGTCACACCGCGCGGCAGGAAGGCGCCGAAGGACTGGCCCGCGGAACCGGTGAAGGTGATGTCCACGGTGTCGTCGGGCAGGCCCGCGCCACCGAACTTCTTCGTCACCTCGTGGCCGAGCATGGTGCCGACCGTGCGGTTGATGTTGCGGATGGCGACCTGGGCGCGGACCGGCTGGGCGTCGGTGGCGCCGGTCGCGTTGAGGGCGTCGGCGGCGAGCTTGATCAGCTCGTTGTCGAGCGCCTTCTCCAGGCCGTGGTCCTGCTCGATGGTCTGGTGGAGGGACGCGCCCTCGGGCAGCTCGGGCACGTAGAAGAGCGGGGCCAGGTCCAGGCCCTGCGCCTTCCAGTGGTCGACCGCGCGGGCCACGTCGAGCGCCTCGGCGTGGCCGACGGCCTCCTCGATGGTGCGGAAGCCCAGCTCGGCGAGGATCTCGCGGACCTCTTCGGCGATGAACTTGAAGAAGTTGACGATGTACTCGGCCTTGCCCGTGAACCGGTCCCGCAGGACGGGGTTCTGGGTGGCGATGCCGACCGGGCAGGTGTCGAGGTGGCAGACGCGCATCATGACGCAGCCGGAGACGACGAGCGGCGCGGTCGCGAAACCGAACTCCTCGGCGCCGAGCAGCGCGGCGATGACGACGTCACGGCCGGTCTTCAGCTGGCCGTCGGTCTGCACGACGATGCGGTCGCGCAGGCCGTTGAGGAGCAGCGTCTGCTGGGTTTCGGCGAGGCCGAGCTCCCAGGGACCGCCCGCGTGCTTGAGCGAGGTGAGCGGGGAGGCGCCCGTTCCGCCGTCGTGGCCGGAGATGAGGACGACGTCCGCGTGGGCCTTGGAGACACCCGCGGCGACCGTGCCGACGCCGACCTCGGAGACCAGCTTCACGTGGATCCGCGCCTGCGGGTTCGCGTTCTTCAGGTCGTGGATCAGCTGGGCGAGGTCTTCGATGGAGTAGATGTCGTGGTGCGGGGGCGGGGAGATGAGGCCCACGCCAGGTGTGGAGTGACGCGTCTTGGCGACCCAGGGGTAGACCTTGTGGCCGGGCAGCTGGCCGCCCTCGCCGGGCTTGGCGCCCTGGGCCATCTTGATCTGGATGTCGTCGGCGTTGACCAGGTACTCGGAGGTGACGCCGAAGCGGCCGGAGGCGACCTGCTTGATGGACGAGCGGCGCGCCGGGTCGTAGAGGCGGTCCGGGTCCTCGCCGCCCTCACCGGTGTTGGACTTGGCGCCCAGCTGGTTCATGGCGATGGCGAGCGTCTCGTGGGCTTCCTTGGAGATGGAGCCGTACGACATGGCGCCGGTGGAGAAGCGCTTGACGATCTCGCTGACCGGCTCGACCTCGTCGATCGAGATGGCCTCGCGGCCCGAGTCGAAGCCGAACAGGCCGCGCAGCGTCATGAGGCGCTCGGACTGCTCGTTCACGCGGTCCGTGTACTTCTTGAAGATGTCGTAGCGGTTGCTGCGCGCCGAGTGCTGGAGGCGGAAGACCGTCTCGGGGTCGAACAGGTGCGGCTCGCCCTCGCGGCGCCACTGGTACTCGCCGCCTATGTCGAGGGCGCGGTGCGCGGGCGCGATGCCGCTGGCCGGGTACGCCTTCGCGTGGCGGGCGGCGACCTCCTTGGCGACGACGTCGATGCCGACGCCGCCGATCTTGGTGGCGGTGCCGCTGAAGTACTTCTGCACGAAGGCCGCGTCGAGGCCGACGGCCTCGAAGACCTGGGCGCCGCGGTAGGAGGCGACGGTGGAGATGCCCATCTTGGACATGACCTTGAGGACGCCCTTGCCGAGCGCGTAGATCAGGTTGCGGATGGCCTGCTCGGGCTCCATGCCCGGGAGGAACGTACCGGCCCTGACCAGGTCCTCGACGGACTCCATGGCGAGGTAGGGGTTGACGGCCGCGGCGCCGAAGCCGATGAGGAGGGCCACGTGGTGGACCTCGCGGACGTCGCCCGCCTCGACCAGCAGGCCCACCTGGGTGCGCTGCTTGGTGCGGATGAGGTGGTGGTGGACGGCGGCGGTCAGCAGCAGCGAGGGGATCGGTGCGTGCTCGGCGTCGGAGTGCCGGTCCGAGAGGACGATCAGACGGGCGCCGTTCTCGATGGCGGCGTCGGCCTCGGTGCAGATCTCCGCGATGCGGGCGGCGAGGGAGTCGCCGCCGCCGGAGACGCGGTACAGGCCGGAGAGCGTCGCGGCCTTCATGCCGGGCATGTCGCCGTCGGCGTTGATGTGGATGAGCTTGGCCAGCTCGTCGTTGTCGATCACCGGGAAGGGCAGGGTGACGCTTCGACAGGAGGCGGCGGTCGGCTCCAGCAGGTTGCCCGCGGGGCCGAGCGAGGAGCGCAGCGAGGTGACGAGCTCTTCGCGGATGGCGTCCAGCGGCGGGTTGGTGACCTGCGCGAACAGCTGGGTGAAGTAGTCGAAGAGCAGCCGGGGGCGCTCGGACAGGGCCGCGATCGGCGAGTCCGTGCCCATGGAGCCGAGCGGCTCGCCGGCGGTCTTGGCCATCGGGGCGAGGATGACGCGCAGCTCTTCCTCGGTGTAGCCGAAGGTCTGCTGGCGGCGGGTGACCGAGGCGTGGGTGTGCACGATGTGCTCGCGCTCGGGGAGGTCGGAGAGCTCGATCTCGCCGGCTTCGAGCCACTCCGCGTACGGGTTCTCGGCGGCGAGGCCGGCCTTGATCTCGTCGTCCTCGATGATCCGGTGCTCGGCGGTGTCCACGAGGAACATGCGGCCGGGCTGCAGGCGGCCCTTGCGGACGACCTTCGCGGGGTCGATGTCGAGGACGCCGACCTCGGAGCCGAGGACGACGAGGCCGTCGTCGGTGACCCAGTAGCGGCCGGGGCGCAGGCCGTTGCGGTCGAGGACCGCACCGACCTGGGTGCCGTCGGTGAAGGTGACGCAGGCCGGGCCGTCCCAGGGCTCCATCTGCGTGGAGTGGAACTGGTAGAAGGCGCGGCGGGCCGGGTCCATGGAGGCGTGGTTCTCCCAGGCCTCCGGGATCATCATCAGCACGGAGTGCGGGAGGGACCGGCCGCCGAGGTGCAGCAGTTCCAGGACCTCGTCGAAGGAGGCGGAGTCGGACGCGTCGGGCGTACAGATCGGGAAGATCCGGTCGAGGCCGTCCTGCTCGCCGAACAGGTCGGAGACGAGCTGGGACTCGCGGGCCGCCATCCAGTTGCGGTTGCCCTTGACCGTGTTGATCTCACCGTTGTGCGCGACGAAGCGGTACGGGTGGGCGAGCGGCCAGCTCGGGAAGGTGTTGGTGGAGAACCGGGAGTGCACGAGCGCGATCGCGGAGGCGAAGCGGCGGTCGGACAGGTCCGGGAAGAAGGGCTCCAGCTGGCCGGTGGTCAGCATGCCCTTGTAGACGATGGTGCGGGCGGAGAGCGACGGGAAGTACACGCCGGCCTCGCGCTCGGCACGCTTGCGCAGCGCGAACGCCTTGCGGTCGAGGTCGATGCCCTGGCTGGATCCGTCCCCTACGAAGACCTGCCGGAAGTGCGGCATCGTCGAGCGGGCGGTGGCGCCGAGGAGTCCGGGGGCGACCGGGACCTCGCGCCAGCCGAGCACCGTGAGGTGCTCCTCGGCGGCGATCGTCTCGATGCGTGAGACGGCGTCGGCGGTGGCCTCCTCGGGCAGGAAGGCGATGCCGACCGCGTACGAGCCGGCCTCGGGCAGCTCGAATTCGGCCACCTCGCGGAAGAAGGCGTCGGGGACCTGGGACAGGATGCCCGCGCCGTCCCCGGAGTCGGGTTCCGAGCCGGTCGCGCCGCGGTGCTCCAGGTTGCGGAGCACGGTCAGCGCCTGTTCGACCAGCGCGTGGCTCGCCTCACCGGTGAGGGTCGCCACGAAGCCGACGCCGCAGGCGTCGTGCTCGTTGCGCGGGTCGTACATTCCCTGCGCGGCAGGGCGAGCATCCATGAAGGACCAGTTCTGGCCATTCTCGGAGTGCTGGGACGGCTGGCGCGGCGTACGCATCGGCTCTCCCGTCGTCGTCGTGTCTGGGGGGCACCTCCCAGGCCTTGAGGCTCTGGGGGCAAGTGCCGAGGGACGACGTTGGCCCTTAGCGAGAGTGCAAAATTTCGTGCAGGTTACATGATGGAGTGGTTCTCGTGAACCGGATACCGCGTTCCATCATGCGGACGCCACGGGTCGCGGCGGGGCGCCGCTCGTGGCGGCTGAAAAAGGGGGCCTTTTCGGTCAGATCCATGACCGTGGGCCCGATCGCGGCAGGCAACGTCACCTGCTGCTGATGATGTGCGTGTGGTGCGGCGCGGGCGTCATTGCCCGCGGCGCTTACGGCTCATGCCCAATGGTTAAGCGTTCGAAACCGCCGAGTAACGGCTACTTATGCAGTCCCGTGCATAGGTGCGCGATCAGGCGGTGCCGGTCATCCTACGGCCGTTCCGAAGAAACTGCCCAGGGCGTACGTCACACCGGCCGCGGCCCCGCCCAGCGCGAGCTGCCGCAACCCGCTGAACCACCATGACCTGGCGGTCACCTTGGCGACGATCGCCCCGCAGGCGAAGAGCCCGAGAGCGGCGAGCAGCAGGGCGGGCCAGAGGGTGGCGGCCCCCAGCAGGTACGGCAGCACGGGGAGCAGGGCGCCCACGGCGAAGGCACCGAAGCTCGACACGGCGGCGACGACCGGTGAGGGCAGATCGCCGGGGTCGATGCCCAGCTCCTCCCGCGCGTGGATCTCCAGCGCCTGCTCGGGGTCGCGGGACAGCTGCCGGGCGACTTCACCGGCGAGGGCGGACTCCACCCCACGCGCCTCGTACAGCAGCGCCAGCTCCCGCTCCTCGTCCTGCGGGTGCTTCCTCAACTCCCGCCGCTCCACGTCGAGTTCGGCCTCGACGAGTTCGCGCTGCGAGGCGACGGAGGTGTACTCACCGGCCGCCATGGAGAAGGCGCCCGCGGCCAGTCCAGCGAGCCCGGTGATGACGACGGTCCGATGGGAGACGGCTCCACCGGCCACACCGGTCATCAGCGCCAGGTTGGAGACGAGGCCGTCCATCGCACCGAAGACAGCCGGGCGCAGCCATCCGCCGTTGACGTCCCGGTGGGTGTGGTTGTCGCGGTGCGCCTCGTGCAGCGCGGCCTCGGTCTCGATGATGGCCATGCGGGGGTCCCCCAAGTGCTCGTTCACTGCCTGTTTGGACTTCTTCTACTTTTGGACAACTGCGAACGTACGCCTGAAATTCCACCGCCGCCAGCAAGGAAGGCCGTACTTACCTGCACCTTCGCCCCCTTCCGCTCATCCGTGCCGACCTACGCACACATGTCGACCGGGTGACTCTGGGGCACGTGAGGCTCCGCCGCACCCCTCCCGTGGGACACATCCGCAAAGGGGCTCCCGATCGGCCTGCGACCGGCTTCCGATCACCCGGGCCCCCGCGACGGAGAGGGTCCGCCATGGCATCGATCGCCTGCGTTCCGCCGGTACCGGCGCCCGAGGACAGGGGCGCCACCGCCCTCCGTGACCGTGCGCGCGGAGCACTGCTGGGACTCGCCGTGGGGGACGCGCTGGGGGCACCGGCCGAGAACATGAAACCGTCCGAGATCCGCGCGCGCTGGGGCCGCATCACGGGATACGTGGCCGAGACGCCGTCCGGTACGGACGACACGGAGTACGCGATCTTCTCGGGTCTGCTGCTCGCCCGGCACGGCTCGGCGCTCACGGTCGCCCATGTGGAGGCCGCCTGGCACCAGTGGATCGCGGACCGCGACGAGGGGCCGTTCCGGGGCGCGGGCTTCAGCGAACGAGGCACCCTGGAGAACCTGCGCCGGGGGCTCGCCGCCCCCATCTCCGCCCAGCACCGGCACGCCTGGAGCGACGGCCTCGCCATGCGGGCGGCACCCTTCGGGGTCTTCGCGGCGGGCCGCCCCGCGGAGGCGGCGCGGCTGGTGGCGATCGACGGTTCCGTGAGCCACGACGGCGAGGGCATCTACGGCGGCCAGGCCGTCGCGGCGGGTGTCGCCGCGGCGATGGCGGGCGCCCCCACGATCGTCGTCGTCGCCTCCGCCCTCGCGGTCGTCCCCGACGACTCCTGGACGGCCCGCTCCCTGCGCAGGGCGGTGGCCTGCGCACACCGCGGCGAACGCGCGGTCCGCTCGGCGGTCGTCATCGGCGGCTACCCCTGGACGGACCTCGCCCCCGAGGCCGTCGCCCTGGCCTTCGGCGCGTACGCGGCGGCCGACGGCGACTTCGAGGAGGCCGTCCTCACCGCGGTCAACATGGGCCGCGACGCCGACACGACGGCGGCGGTGGCGGGCGCCCTGGCCGGCGCCACGCGCGGCGCCGCCGCGATCCCGCCCGCCTGGGCAGCGGCGATCGGCCCCGCGAAGGGCACCTGCCTCCCCTCGATGCAGGGCCACCACGTCCTGGACGTAGCAGACCTACTGACCCCACCGGAGCCCACCCAATGACCACCCCACACCGCCCAGAGACCCACCCCGCGGGGGCAGCCCTTGCAGAGGCGCACCCCGCGGGGTGCGACCTTTCAGCGCCAGCCCTCCTAGGGGCGCGAGGAACTGCGCGACCAGCCACAACGCCCCCGCACCCACACACCTCGCCCCGTCGAATCGAGGGCCTCCTACTCGGCCTCGCGGCCGGCGACGCCGCCGGCTGGCCGGCGGCACGGCACAGAGCAACCCGCATGCCCGAATGGACAAGACGCCTCACCCGCGAACTGGACACCTTCGCCGAACAGAACGCCACCACCACCCTCCCCGTCCCCATCGCCCTCAACCAACCCCCCGAACCCCTCCGCCTCGGCCCCTCGGACGACGCCGAATGGGCGGCCTTCGCCGCCGAGGCGGTCCTACGCGCCGCGGACGCCGCCGCCCTGGGCGACCTCACCCGAGACCGCCGCATGCGCGCAGCGATCGACCTCTCCTGGAACGCGATCGCCAGCGAGGTCGCCGCCGCCGCGGACCGCGCCCCCGAGGTCGAGTCGGCGGTACTCCCCCTGCGCGCCCGCATCTCCGTACGAGCGGGCCTCGGCAACCTCGCCAACGGCCTGCGCCCACCCGCCTCGGGCCACGACAACCCCCACTACTTCGACGACGCGGCCTGCGTACGGGCCTGCGTCCTGGCGGTCGCCCACGCCGGAGACCCCCGCTCCGCCGCGGACCTCGCCGAGTTCGACGCCCGCTACACCCAGGACGGCGACGGCGTGCACGGCGCCCGCGCGATGGCCGCGGCCGTCGCACTCGCACTGGGCGGCGCCGACGTGGACACCTGCGCGGCAGCGGCCCTCGCCGAACTCCCCGAGGCCACGGAGATCGGCCGCAACGCCCGCCACGCCCTGGCACTCGCAGCCGACACCCGCGCGAACGGGGACGGCGCCTTCGGTCTCGTGCCCCTCCTGGAACACCAGATCGTCGACCACGTCTACAGCTACGGCATCGCCGCCGCCGAGACCGTCCCGGTAGCCCTCGCACTGGCCGTCGCCGCCCGCGGCCGGATCGCGGAGGCGGTCCCGGCGGCGGCGTGTCTGTCCCGGGTCGCGGACTCGGCCCCGGCCCTCGCAGGCGCGCTGACCGGCGCACTCGGCGGCGGCACGGCCGTCCCCGCGGCCTGGCGCGACGCCTGCCGCACCCTCTCCGGCTGCACGCTGCCGCGCCTGACCGGCACGGACCTCATCGGACTCGCCGATCTGCTGGAAGCGACGGAACTGGCCCTCCCGGAGGGATGATGCGCGCCATGAACCCCAAAACGCATGAAACAGGTACGAATGTAGGAGCCGTGACAGGAACAGCGGCCCTCGACGAACGGATCACCGGAGCCCTCGTCGGAGCCGCCGTCGGCGACGCGCTCGGCGGCCCCGTGGAGGGCTGGTCCCCCGAGCAGATCGTCGAACGGCACGGCGGACGCGTCCACGGCATCGTCGGCCCCTGGCACGGCGACGACTGGCGCACGGCACGCCCCGTCGCCCCGTACCACAAGGGCGACGGACACGTCACCGACGACACCTTGATGACGCACGCGCTGGTACGGGTCTACGCGACGGTCCGCGACCACCTGGACGCGTACGCCGTCGCCCGGCACCTGGTGCCCGACCTGATGACGACGCCCCGCTGGATCCCGGAACTCGAAGCGGACGCCCTCCCCCTCCAGCGGATCTTCCTCGCCGAGAAGTGGCTGGTGGCGCGGATCCACTACGGCCATGTGGACCCGCGCGAGGCCGGCACCGGCAACATCGTCAACTGCGGGGCCGCGATGTACATGGCGCCGGTCGGCCTGGTCAACGCGGCGAACCCGGCGGGCGCGTACGCCGAGGCCCTCGACATCGCGGGCGCCCACCAGTCGTCGTACGGGCGTGAGGCGGCCGGTGTCTTCGCGGCGGCCGTGGCGGCGGCCTGCATCCCCGGCGCGACCCCGGCCTCGGTGGTCGAGGCCTGCCTGGCCGTGGCGAAGGACGGCACGCGGGCCGCGATCGAGACGGTCTGCGACACGGCCACGCGGTACTCGGACTTCGAGTCGGCGCTGCGTCCGCTGCGGGAGGCGGTCGCCCCGTACGACACGGTCGGCCCGGACTACCGCAATCCCTCCCTCGCCGCCCGCCGCCCGTCCCGCATCCACTCCATCGAGGAACTGCCGGTGGCACTGGCGATGTTGCTGGTCTCCGGCGGCGACTACCGGCACGCGGTGCTGGGTTCGGTGAACTACGGCCGGGACTGCGACTCCATCGCGACGATGTCCGGCGCTCTCGCGGGCGCCCTGGGCGCGGAGATCCCGTCCGACTGGGCCAAGACGGTCACGGAGGCCAGCCGCCTGGACCTGAAGGCCCCCGCGCGAACCCTCACCAAGGTGACCCAGGAGATCTTCGCGCGGGACGTCACCCGCCGCCGCGCCCACGAGACGGCGTACGCGGAGCTGTCATGACACTTCCTCGTCCGACCCCGCTGCGCCTGACCTGGGTCCAGCCGGAGGACCTCCTGGGCCACGAACTGCGCCAGGCGGAGGAGGACGGCCGCAGTCCCGGGGCGATCGCGGCCCGCTGGCTCAGAGCGGGCGGCCCCGACTCCCCCCGCCGGGCAGGCGCCTCCCCCCAACCGGCCTCCCCCTACCTACGAGCCCTGGCCCAGGACCTCCTGGACGAACTGGCAGACCTGCCAAGCAGGTTGGCGGACAAAGAGCCGACCGACCTCGCCGGCATCCGTGCCCTCTGCCCCGCCACAGCTGTGGGCAGGCGTTCCGCAAGGGCGGAACGGGTGGGCACAGCAGAGACGGCGGACCTCAGCAAGTCACCGGGGGGCGTGGGGGCGGAGCCCCCGCTTTCGGGAAGGGGCGGGTCTGGGGAAGAAACAGCCCTGCAAGCCGCCTGGCTGGGCAGAGCAGCCGGCTGCCTCCTGGGCAAACCGGTGGAGAAGCTCCCCCTGAAAGGCATCCGCCAACTCGCCGAAGCGACCGGCAACTGGCCCCTCACCACCTGGTTCACAGAGCACGGCCTGACACCCGAGCTCAAAGCGAAATACCCCTGGAACCGCCGCTCCGCCCCCACCTCCCTCGCCGAGAACATCGACGGCATGCCGGAGGACGACGACCTCAACTACCCCCTCCTGAACCTCCTCCTTCTCCGACGCCACGGCAGACACTTCACCACCACGGACGTGGCCCGCCTCTGGCTGGACGAACTCCCCGCGGGCCGTACGTTCACGGCGGAACGCGTCGCCTACCGCAACCTCCTCGACGGCGTCGAACCCCCGCACACGGCCCGCCACCGCAACCCGTTCCGCGAGTGGATCGGCGCCCTGATCCGCGCGGACGTCCACGGCTGGACCAACCCCGGCGCCCCCGCCACCGCCGCGGAGCAGGCGCACCGGGACGCGGTCCTCACCCACACGGCCAACGGGGTCTACGCGGCGATGTTCACGGCGGCCGTCATCGCGGAAGCGGCCACCGGCACGAGCGACATCCACACCTGCCTCCGTACGGGCCTCACGGTCGTCCCCCCGGACTCACGCCTCGCAGACGCGGTCCGCCAGGCAATCCAACTAGCCGGGCAGCACCAGGACTTCGACCACGTCGTGGACGAACTGCACGCCACCCACTCCGCGTACCACTGGGTCCACGCCGTCCCCAACACGGCCCTGATCGCCGCCGCCCTCACCCACGCGGACGGCGACTTCACGGCGTCCATCTGCCGTGCGGTGTCGGGCGGTTGGGACACCGACTCGAACGGCGCGACGGCCGGTTCGATCGCGGGTCTGCTCGCGGGCAGCCCCGAGGCGCTCCCGGCCCGCTGGACGACTCCCCTCAAGAACCGCCTGGCCACGAGCATCGGCGACTTCGACGGAACGGGCTTCGACACCCTCGCCGAACTGACCGCCCGCCTGACCGCCCGCCCGGCCACCAGCCCCAGCCCTCCGGAGGCCCCACACCCATGACCCCCACCATGCCCGGTGCGATCACCCCGACCACCCCGGCGGCGCCCCTCGACGGCCTCCGCGTCCTCGACCTGGCCACCCTCTTCGCCGGCCCCCTCGCCGCGACGATGCTCGGCGACTTCGGCGCGGAGGTCGTCAAGGTCGAGCACCCCCGCAGACCGGATCCGTCCCGCGGCCACGGCCCGTCGAAGGACGGCATCGGCCTCTGGTGGAAACTCCTCGGCCGCAACAAACGCACGATGACCCTGGACCTCTCCACGTACGGCGGACGCGACACCCTGCTGCGCCTCGCGGCCTCCACCGACGTGATCATCGAGAACTTCCGGCCGGGCACGCTGGAGAAGTGGGACCTCGGCTGGGAGGAGCTGTCAGCGGCGAACCCCCGTCTCGTCCTCGCCCGGGTCACCGGCTTCGGCCAGTTCGGGCCGTACTCCCGCCGCCCCGGCTTCGGCACGCTCGCCGAGGCGATGAGCGGGTTCGCCGCGATCACCGGTGAACCCGACGCCCCGCCGGTCCTGCCGCCCTTCGGCCTCGCCGACTCGATCGCGGGCCTGGCCACGGCGTACGCGGTGATGACGGCCCTGGCGGCGCGCGACCGCACGGGCCGCGGGCAGGTCGTGGACATGGCGATCATCGAACCGATCCTCACGGTGCTGGGCCCGCAGCCGCTCTGGTACGACCAGTTGGGCCACATCCAGGCCCGTACCGGCAACCGCTCGCAGAACAACGCGCCGCGCAACACCTACCGCACCGCCGACGGCACCTGGGTCGCCGTCTCCACCTCGGCCCAGTCGGTCGCGGAACGCGTGATGCGCCTGGTCGGCCGCCCCGAACTGATCACCGAACCGTGGTTCGCGACGGGCGCGGACCGGGCCCGCCACAACGACGTCCTCGACGAGGCGGTCGGCTCGTGGATCGCCCGGCACACCCGCGCCGACGTCATCGACGCCTTCGAGAAGGCGGAGGCGGCGGTGGCCCCCGTCCAGGACGTACGCGACGTCATGGAGGACCCGCAGTACACGGCCCTCGACTCGATCACCACCGTCGACGATCCCGAACTCGGCCCGCTGCGCATGCAGAACGTCCTCTTCCGCCTCACCGACACCCCCGGCGGAATCCGCTGGGCCGGCCGCCCGCACGGCGCCGACACGGACGCGGTCCTCACCGAACTCGGCCTGACCGACGACGAGATCGGCAAGCTCCGGGCGGAGGGCGCCCTGTGACCACACAGGTCAGGACAGAGGCCCCGCTCACCTGGCTGTACGTCCCCGGCGACCGCCCCGACACGGTGACGAAGGCGCTGGCCGCCGGGGCCGACGTGGTCGTCGTGGACCTGGAGGACGCGGTCGCCCCCGACCGCAAGGAGTACGCCCGCGCCGCCACCGCCGACCTCCTCACCGAGCCGCCCCCGGTCCCGGTGCACGTCCGCGTCAACGCCCTGGACGGCCCGGAGTACACCGCCGACCTGCACGCCCTGCGCACCCCGGCCGCGCTCGGCACCCTCGCGGGCCTGCGCCTGCCGAAGGTCTCCTCCCCCACCGAGATCCTGCGTACGACGGAACTCGTCCCGGGCCTCCCTCTGTACGCCCTCCTGGAATCGGCCCTGGCCGTCGAGCACGCCTTCGCCATCGCCACGGCCCATCCCGCCCTGCACGGCATCGCGCTCGGTGAGACCGATCTACGGGCCGACCTGGGCGTACGTGCCGACGCGGGCCTCGACTGGCCGCGCTCCCGAGTCGTCGTGGCCGCCCGCGCGGCGGGCCTCGCCCCACCGCCCCAGTCCGTCCACCCCGACGTACGCGACCTCGCGGGCCTGGCCGCGTCCTGCGCCCACGGCCGTGACCTGGGCTTCTTCGGCCGCGCGGCCATCCACCCCCGTCAGCTCCCGGTGATCGAGGCCGCCTACCTCCCGACCCCGGAGGAGATCGAAACGGCCGAGACGATCCTCGGTGCGGCGGCCACCCACCCCGGCGCCCAGGCCCTCCCCGACGGCCGCTTCATCGACACGGCGGTGGTGGCGGGGGCACACCGCACACTGGCGCTGGCCCGCCGCCTCTGAAGACCGCCGGGTACGTGGAAGGGGGCGCCCCCGTAACTCGGGGCGCCCCCTTCCACGTACCCGCGGAGGTCAGGACTTCTTGGCCGACCCGGCCTCGTCCTTCTCCTCCACCTTGTCCGCTGTCTTGTCCGCTGCCTCGGCTTCGTCCGTGGCTTCCGCCTTAACGTCCACCTTGGTCTTTTGCTTCTCCTCGGCCGAGTCGGCGGGCTCTGCCTCGGCGCCGTCCTCGGACTTCTCGTCCCCGGACTTCTTGTCCAGGTCCACCGCGGCGCCGTCCTCGTCCGTGTCGTCGTCCGGGGCGGCCGGTTCGACGACCTCCTCGCGGCCCGGCCTGCGTCGCGCCGACAGCACGATGTAGAGCACGGCGAGGACGAAGACGACGATCGAGGTCCAGCCGTTCAGACGGAGTCCCAGGAAGTGGTGGGCCTCGTCGACACGCATGTACTCGATCCAGAAGCGGCCTACGCAGTACGCGGCGACGTACAGCGCGAAGGCGCGGCCGTGGCCGAGCTTGAAGCGCCGGTCGGCCCAGATGACGAGGACCGCGACACCGATGCACCACAGCGACTCGTACAGGAACGTCGGGTGGTAGTAGCCGGGCTCGCGGCCGTCCGTCACGGACGTGATGTGCAGCGCCCAGGGCAGATCGGTCTCGCGCCCGTACAGCTCCTGGTTGAACCAGTTGCCCCAGCGGCCGATGGCCTGCGCGAGGGCGATGCCGGGGGCGAGGGCGTCGGCCCAGGCCGGCAGCGGGATGCCACGGCGGCGGCAGCCGATCCAGGCACCCACCGCGCCGAACGCGATGGCCCCCCAGATACCGAGGCCGCCCTCCCAGATCTTGAAGGCGTCGACCCAGTCCTGACCCTCGCTGAAGTACAGCTGGTAGTCGGTGATGACGTGGTACAAACGCCCGCCGACGAGGCCGAACGGCACGGCCCACACGGCGATGTCCGCCACGGTGCCTGGCCGGCCCCCGCGCGCGACCCAGCGCTTGTTGCCGAGCCAGACGGCTACGAAGACGCCGATGATGATGCAGAACGCGTAGCCACGCAGCGGAATGGGGCCGAGGTGCAGCACACCGCGCGAAGGACTGGGGATATAGGCAAATTCCATGGCGGGGTCGACGCTACCCTGCCGGGCGGCACGTACGGCAACCCGCTCGGGCTACGGGTCCATAACGAGACCGGGCGGGACCCTGTCCGGCGGAGGGCCCCGCTCCGGGCTCACGCCTTGTCGGCCTGCTGCACCAGCTGCTTGAGCTTGGCCGGGGTCATCGTCTGGTCCTGGTAGATGTTCTTCCCGTTCAGCAGGACCGTCGGGGTGCCGCTGAAGCCGCCGCCCTGGAAGGCCTGGTGGGACTTGGCGACCCAGCTGTCGTGCGTGCCGCCCTCGACGCACTTCTCGAACGTGCCGGTGGTGAGTCCGTCGACCTTGCCGGCCAGCTCGATCAGCTTGCTGTTCTTCGCGTACGCGTCGTCCGTCTCGGCGGGCTGGTTCTCGAACAGCACGTCGTGGTACGCGGGGAACTTCCCGGCGTCCTGGGCGCACGCGGCGGCGTTGGCGGCGCGCAGGGAGCCGCTGCCCCGCATGTTCCCGTCGATCAGGGTCGCCAGGTGGTACTCGACCTTCAGCTGTCCGGACTCCGTCAGCTCATGGACCGTCGAGCGGTACCCGTCCTCGAAGCTCTTGCAGGCCGGGCAGCGGAAGTCCTCCCACACGGTGAGGGTCGACCTCGCGCTCTCCTTGCCGACGGGGATGGCGAGGCTGTCGTCGCCGTTCGCCCCCGAGGGAGCCGTCAGCGGGCCCGCCTCGGTGTCCGCCTTGTCGTCGCCCGAGTTCGCGGCGAGGACGCCGACCACCCCGGCCAGGGCCAGTACGCAGACGATCGCGCCGCCCACGACCAGCACCCGGCGGCGCTTGTCGGACTTCTTCTGCTTGTCTCGCTCTTCCGCCAGCCGCTCGCGGGCGGTGCGCTTTCCCTCACGGTTCTTCTCGCTCACATCCCGCAGAACGAACCGGGGAGGCGCACCGCGCCTCCCCGGCCCCAGGTCCACCCGTTCGAGTGAGCAAACCGTTCATCACATCGTGTGGCTACACCGCGCCGCGTACGCCCTCGGCGAGGTCGGCGGCGAGCGCGCGTACCGCGTCCAGGCCCGCCCTCTCGTCGGGGGCGTCCAGCATCAGCTTCACGAAGGCCGATCCGACGATGACGCCGTCGGCGAAGCCGGCGACCTCGCGTGCCTGTACGGCGTTCGAGACGCCGAGGCCGACACAGACCGGGAGGTCGGTGGTGGCCTTGGTGCGCCGGACGAGTTCCTGCGCCTGGGCGCCCACGGACGCGCGGGTACCGGTGACGCCCATCAGCGAGGCCGCGTACACGAAGCCGGAACCGGCCGCGGTGATGTCGGCGAGGCGGGCGTCCTTGCTGCTGGGCGCGACGACGAAGACGGTCGCGAGGCCGTGCTTCTCCGCGTGCTCCCTCCACAGCGCCGACTCCTGGACGGGCAGGTCGGGCAGGATGCACCCGGCGCCGCCCGCCTCGGCCAGCTCGGCGGTGAAACGCTCGACGCCGTAGCGGTCGATGGGGTTCCAGTACGTCATCACGAGGACGGGCTTGCCGGTCGCCTCGTACGCCTCGCGGACCGTGCGCATCACGTCGGCGATCTTGACACCGCCGCGCAGGGCGATGTCGTCGGCGGTCTGGATGACGGGTCCGTCCAGGACCGGGTCGCTGTGCGGCAGCCCGACCTCGACGACGTCCGCGCCCCCCTCGAAGACGGCCTTGATCGCCGCGATACCGCCGTCCACGGTCGGAAAGCCGGCCGGCAGGTACGCGATCAGCGCGGACCGGCCTGCCGCCTTGGCCCCGGCGAGGGTGTCACTCAACAGCTGTACGTTGCCGCTCACTTGACGTCCCCCTCGATCTCCGCGGTGTCGCTGTCGGCGTCCGCCTCGACGACGGCGTCGGCGCCCTCGTCGTACAGGCCGAAGTAGCGCGCGGCCGTGTCCATGTCCTTGTCGCCGCGGCCCGAGAGGTTGACGACGATCAGCCCGTCGGGGCCGAGTTCCCTGCCGACCTCCAGGGCGCCGGCGAGCGCGTGGGCGCTCTCGATCGCCGGGATGATGCCCTCGGTGCGGGACAGCAGACGCAGGGCCTGCATGGCAGCGTCGTCGGTGACGGCACGGTACTCGCCCCGGCCGCTGTCCTTGAGGTAGGCGTGCTCGGGGCCGATGCCCGGGTAGTCGAGTCCGGCCGAGATCGAGTAGGGCTCGGTGATCTGGCCCTCCTCGTCCTGGAGGACGTAACTGCGGGAGCCGTGCAGGATGCCCGGTTCGCCGGCCGTCAGGGTGGCCGCGTGCTCGCCGGTCTCGATGCCGTGTCCGGCTGGCTCGCAGCCGACGAGGCGTACGTCCGCGTCGGGGATGAAGGCGTGGAAGAGGCCGATGGCGTTCGAGCCGCCGCCGACGCAGGCGATCGCCGCGTCGGGGAGGCGGCCCGCGCGCTCCAGGATCTGGCGGCGGGCCTCGACGCCGATGACACGGTGGAAGTCGCGGACCATCGCCGGGAAGGGGTGCGGTCCGGCGACCGTGCCGAACAGGTAGTGGGTGCGGTCGACGTTGGCGACCCAGTCGCGGAAGGCCTCGTTGATGGCGTCCTTCAGCGTGCGGCTGCCGGACTTCACGGCGATGACCTCGGCGCCGAGCATGCGCATCCGGGCAACGTTCAGGGCCTGGCGTTCGGTGTCGATCTCACCCATGTAGATGGTGCATTCGAGGCCGAACAGCGCGCAGGCGGTGGCCGTGGCGACACCGTGCTGGCCCGCGCCGGTCTCGGCGATGACACGGGTCTTGCCCATGCGCCGGGTGAGCAGGGCCTGGCCGAGCACATTGTTGATCTTGTGGGAGCCGGTGTGGTTGAGGTCTTCCCGCTTCAGGAAGATCCGGGCGCCCCCGGCGTGCTCGGCGAACCGCTCGACCTCGGTGAGGGAGCTGGGCCGGCCGGTGTAGTGGACGAGCAGGTCGTCCAGTTCCCGGGCGAACTCGGGGTCGGACTTGGCCTTGTCGTACTCGACGGCGACCTCGTCCACGGCGGCGACCAGCGCCTCCGGGATGAACTTGCCGCCGAACGCGCCGAAGTAGCCCTCGGCACTGGGAACCCGGCCCTCAGGATCGGGAATGAAGAACTCGCTGGACATGCGGATACCTCACAGGGGCGTCGGCCCCGGGATGGGAAGGAATGGGGTCACGTGGATCGCATGTCACCTTCGCTGAGGCAGCGCCCCCGAAGGGGCGCGGGGAACTGCGCGACCAGCCCCCACCGGCCCGCAGGTCGATAACCGGGCTTCAGCGGGGTACTTGGCCGAGGTTCAGCTCACCGCAGGTGACACGCGCCGACGCCATCGCATGCCATTCACTTGACCCGGCTCATCGCCGATGACATACCGCACCCGACGCCCGTGCACACGCCGCGCAGGCGCCCGGCAGCCGCGCGGACGGCAGCCGCGGGCGAGCCGCGCGTAGGGGCCGGCAGCCGCCGGGAGTCCCGCGGCGCCAGGCCGGACGCACGCCGGACCGCCGTCGGGGCGGGAGCCCGGACGGCGGGTCGCGGCGAGGGTACGGCCGGCGCTCATCGGGAGAGGTCAGCCCCGTCCGTGCCGCAGCGCGGGATGCGCGCCCGCGGCGACCAGATCGGAGACGGCCGTCTTCGGGTCCCGGCCGGTCACCAGGGACTCTCCGACCAGTACGGCGTCGGCGCCCGCGTTGGCGTAGGCGATGAGGTCGTGCGGGCCGCGCACCCCGGACTCGGCGATCTTCACGATGTGCGCGGGGATCTCGGGCGCGATGCGCTCGAAGGTGCCGCGGTCGACCTTGAGGTCCTTGAGGTTGCGCGCGTTGACGCCGATGACCTTCGCCCCGGCGTCCACCGCCCGGTCGATCTCGTCCTCGTCGTGGACCTCGACGAGCGGGGTGAGCCCGATGGACTCGGCGCGCTCGATGAGGGACTCCAGGGCGGGCTGGTCGAGGGCGGCCACGATGAGCAGCGCGAGGTCGGCCCCGTACGCGCGGGCCTCCCACAGCTGGTACGACGTGACGATGAAGTCCTTGCGCAGCACCGGGATGTCGACCCGGGCGCGGACGGCCTCCAGATCGGCGAGCGAGCCGCCGAAGCGGCGCTGCTCGGTGAGCACGGAGATGACGGCCGCGCCGCCGGCCTCGTAGTCCGCGGCGAGGGCCGCGGGGTCGGCGATCGCGGCGAGGGCACCCTTGGACGGGCTGGAGCGCTTGACCTCGCAGATGACCTTGACGCCGTCGCCGCGCAGGGCCGCGACACCGTCCTTGGCAGGCTGAGCCTTCGCGGCGCGCTCCTTGAGCTCGTCGAGGCTGACGCGCGCCTGCCGTTCCGCGAGGTCGGCACGGACTCCGTCGATGATCTCGTCGAGCACACTCACGCGAGCGGCCCCCTTCCAGACGGTGAACGGTTGAGGCGGTGTGGCGGTTGAAGCGTTGTGGCGGTTGAAGCGCTTCTGCTGTCGACCGGGGTTCTGTCGCATCGGACGAAACCGGTGGTCACTGCGATGGTATCCGGAGGAGGGCGTCGGCCTCACATCCGGTTGACGCCGGTCCCACTACCTGGACGTTCCCTGATTGATCAAGGGTGCAGCCAGCCACCGAACGGCAGGTTCCGGACAACGGTGAAGACCAGCAACAACGCGCCCAGACTCCACAGCAGGGGCGGCCCGGGATCGACGCGCATCGGGCGGCCGCGGGCCGTGCGGACCACCCAGACGGTCCACAGCACGGCGAAGACCAGATAGCCGAGCACGGCGAGCGCGTTGGCCCCCAGGGCCGCCCCGAGATCCCCGTGCACGACGGCGTGGGCGCTGCGCAGTCCTCCGCAGCCGGGGCAGTACAGGCCCGTGTGGCGGAGCAGGGGGCAGGCGGGGTAGTGGCCGGGTTCGTTCGGGTCGACGGCCGCCACGTACGCGAAGGCCGCGGCGACGGCCAGGAGGATCCCGCCGGGCACGGCGAGCCGCCGTACCGCGGCCACGGCTGCGGATCCGGGAGCGGACCCGGGAGCGGGCGTCACCCTCTGGGATTCGGGGTTCACGCGTCGTATTGTGCCGCGCCGGAGTGCGGGCCGCACATGGCGGGAGGCGGTCCCGGCGCTCCACGAGCCGGACCCGCCTCCTGGGCAGTGCGCCGGGGTCAGCTCTCGGCCGACGCCACCTGGTGGGTGGGGTGCGCGTTCTTCTGCTGGCCGAGGCCCGCCGCGCGCATCGCCATGCCGACCACGCCGCCGAGGACGACGATCACCATGCCGGCCCAGAAGCCCAGCGGGCTGGCCAGCACCATGAAGGCACCGGAGACGCAGAAACCGATGAAGGCGATGATGACACCGGTCCAGGCGGCCGGGGTGTGGCCGTGGCTGCTGCCCGCCATGACTTGCTCCTCGTTGCTGTACGTGTATGAGCCGGACGCTCGCTCCCATTGTCCCGCACGGTCGTGTGTGCGGTGAGAGGGGGTACGTGGTGGTGCGCCGGGGCCGCGGGCGGGTCGTCGGGTGCGGGTCCGGTGGGGGTCACCCGCGCAGTTCCCCGCGCCCCTGAAAAGCGGGGCTGCGCCCCAGCTTTTGCCCTCACCAGGGGGCACCCCCAGGGGCGCGGGGAACGGCGCAATCTTTTCGCTTTCAAGGGGCGCGGGGAACGGCGCGACGAGCCCCCACCGGTCCGCAGCCGACGAACGCGTCGGGGCCGGGGCGCAGCCCCGCTCCGTCAGGGGCGCGGGGAACGGCGCGAACGGCCCCCACCGGACCCGCACCCAACAACGCACCCAACAACGCACCCAACAGAGAAGGTCACGCCCCGGTAGGGTCCTCGCCGCGGTCCAGCGCCTTCCAGATCTCCTCCGGCCGGTCGGGATCGACGGGCGCCCGAGCCCGCCGGACCCGAGGCGTCCCGTCCCGCTCGTACCGCCCCGACATCGTCGGCCACAACCGCCCGTACCGCAGCGCCAGCAGCCCCGCGAGGAGCAGCAGCAGACCGCCCACCGCGGCCACGTACGGCCACCCGGTGTGCGTCATCGTGCCGACGGTCGCGGCCGTGTCCCCGGTCGCCGCCGCGGCCTTCTCGTCCAGCGCGGAGCTGTCGGAGAGGCCGAGGAGCGCCGAGGCGATCGTGCCCGCGCCGGAGAGCGCGAGGAGGCCGGCGACCAGGAAGCGGCCGGCCCGGCGGACGGCGAAGACGGCGACGAGGGAGGCAAGTGCCACGATCGCGAGCGCGGCGGGGACGCCCGTGACGTCACTGCCTGAGGCGCTCAGCGGGAAGTCGCCGCCGGCCACGGTCGCCGTGCCGCCCGACCAGCCGCGCCGGGTGGCGAGCAGCACGAGGGCCGCGCCGAGCGCGCCGGACAACAGGGCGACGGCGAGGCTTCGGCGGCCGGAGCGGGCGGGTCCGGGAGCTTCGGATCGGGGGTGCGGTACAGCAGTCACGTACCCCACTATCGCCTGAACTCCGGGCGAACCGTCACCCGAGGACACGTGAGCCGCGTCGCACTGCCCGCAAATGTCTCCTTGTCGACCTCGTCGTACGGGTGTCGGTCAGGAGAGCCGGTTGGCCGTGTGGACCGCGCGCAGGACCGCCGCCGCCTTGTTGCGGCACTCGGTGTCCTCGGCGACGGGGTCCGAGTCGGCGACGACCCCGGCGCCCGCCTGCACGTACGCCGTGCCGTCCCGCAGCAGGGCCGTACGGATGGCGATGGCGGTGTCGGAGTCGCCCGCGAAGTCGAGGTAGCCGACGCAGCCGCCGTACAGACCGCGCCGCGAGGGCTCCAGTTCGTCGATGATCTGCATCGCGCGGGGCTTGGGGGCGCCGGAGAGCGTGCCGGCGGGGAAGCAGGCGGTCAGTACGTCGAAGGCGGTACGCCCCTCGGCGACCTTGCCGGTGACGGTCGACACGATGTGCATGACGTGCGAGTAGCGCTCGATGGACATGAAGTCGACGACCTCCACGGAGCCCGGCTCGCAGACCCGGCCCAGGTCGTTGCGGCCCAGGTCGACGAGCATCAGGTGCTCGGCACGTTCCTTGGGGTCGGAGATCAGTTCGTCGGCGAGGGCCTGGTCCTCCTGGACGGTGGCGCCGCGCGGCCGGGTGCCCGCGATGGGGTGGACCATCGCCTGCCCGTCCTCGACCTTGACCAGGGCCTCCGGGGAGGACCCCACGACATCGAAGCCGTCGAAGCGGAAGAGGTACATGTACGGGGAGGGGTTGGTCGCCCGCAGCACCCGGTAGACGTCCAGCGCGCTCGCCGTGCACGCCGTCTCGAAGCGCTGGGAGGGGACGACCTGGAAGGCCTCGCCCGCCCGGATGCGCTCCTTGATGTCGTCGACGGCGACCTGGTAGTCGGGGCCGCCCCACAGCGCGGTGTACTCGGGGAGTTCGGACGGCGGGAGCGCGGCGGGCGGCTGCGAGACGGGCCGGGAGAGGTCCGCCTCCATGGCGTCGAGGCGGGCCACGGCGTCGTGATATGCCTCGTCGACGCCCGAGTCGAGGTCGTTGTGGTTGATCGCGTTGGCGATCAGCAGGACCGAGCCGTCCCAGTGGTCCAGGACCGCGAGGTCGCTGGTGAGCAGCATGGTCAGCTCGGGCAGTTTCAGGTCGTCGCGCTCGCCGGGGCCGATCTTCTCCAGGCGGCGCACGATGTCGTAGCCGAGGTAGCCGACCATGCCGCCGGTGAACGGCGGAAGCGTCTGGCCGCCGGCGAGGTCGTGCGGGGTGTGCAGGGTCTCGATGGTGGCGCGCAGGGCCGCGAGGGGGTCGCCGTCGGCCGGGACCCCGACGGGCGGGGTGCCCAGCCAGTGCGCCTGTCCGTCGCGCTCGGTGAGGGTGGCGGCCGAGCGGACACCCACGAAGGAGTAGCGGGACCACGTACGGCCGTTCTCCGCGGACTCCAGGAGGAAGGTGCCGGAGCGTTCGGCGGCGAGCTTGCGGTAGAGCGCGACGGGGGTGTCGCCGTCCGCGAGGAGCTTGCGGCTGACGGGGATGACACGCCGGTCGGTGGCCAGCTTGCGGAAGGTGTCGAGGTCCATGGCCGCTGACCTTACTGATCCACGGCGGGTACGCCGGAATCGGCGTCCCCGCCGCCCCCGCCGTCCCCGGTGCTCCCGGCGCTCCCGGCGTCCTTGAGGAGCACGTCGGCGTCGAAGCAGGTGCGGTCGCCGGTGTGGCAGGCGGCGCCCACCTGGTCGACCTTGACCAGCACGGTGTCGGCGTCGCAGTCGAGCGCGACGGACCTGACCCACTGGAAGTGCCCGGAGGTGTCGCCCTTGACCCAGTACTCCTGGCGGCTGCGCGACCAGTAGGTGCACCGGCCGGTCGTCAGCGTGCGATGCAGCGCCTCGTCGTCCATCCAGCCGAGCATCAGCACCTCACCGGTGTCGTACTGCTGGGCGATGGCGGGTACGAGCCCGTCGGCGCTGCGCCTGAGGCGTGCGGCGATCTCGGGGTCCAGGCCGCTGGGCCTGCTGGGCGTGGGCGTGCTGGTCATGCGGACCATTGTGCCGCGCCGGCCGTACGCGCCCGGACGGCGTCCACTGGCTGAGAGGGACGGCACGACGGGGACCCTTGACGGCAGATCCGTGGCCGGGAGAAGTGGGCGGACCGCCGGGGCGGTCGTAGGCTGGCAGACATGTCGACCCATGCGAAGCGTGAACGACTTCTCCTCGCCGACCTGTTGGAGGCCGAGGGACCGGACGCCCCCACTCTGTGCGAGGGCTGGAACACCCGTGACCTCGCCGCCCATGTCGTGGTGCGCGAGCGCCGCCCGGACGCCGCCGGCGGCCTCCTGATCAAGCAGCTCGCGTCTCGGCTCGACCGGGTGATGGCGGAGTTCGCCGCGAAGCCGTACGAGGAGCTGATCCAGCTCATCCGTACGGGCCCGCCGCGTTTCTCGCCGTTCAGCCTCAAGCAGATCGACGAGGCGTCGAACGCGATCGAGTTCTACGTCCACACCGAGGACGTACGCCGTGCCCGGCCCGACTGGGTGCCCCGGGTGCTCGACCCGGTCTTCCAGGACGCCCTGTGGTCCCGGCTCGAACGCGTCGCCAGGATGATGGGCCGGGGCGCGCCCACCGGCCTGGTCCTGCGCCGCCCGGACGGCCAGACGGTCGTCGCCCACAAGGGCACCCCCGTGGTGACGGTCACGGGTGAGCCCTCCGAACTGGTCCTCTTCGCCCACGGCCGCCAGGGCGTGGCCGACGTGGAGGTGGACGGCGACAAGGACGCGATCACCAAACTCCAGGAGACGAAGCAACTGGGCCTGTAGGCCGGCCGCGACCGCCCTCGCCGGTCAGGGAGACGTCGGCCCCGGCCTCGGCGGCCGGGGCTTCCCTCCGTACAGCGTCAGCGGGGCGGTCACCGCACAGGGTGTCCCGCCTCCCGGAGTGTCTGCTTCACCTCGCCGATGCGCAGGTCGCCGAAGTGGAAGACGGAGGCGGCCAGGACGGCGTCCGCGCCCGCGGTGACGGCCGGTGCGAAGTCGGCCAGCCGGCCCGCGCCGCCGGAGGCGATGACGGGGACGGTGACGTGCTTGCGCACCGCCCCGATCATCTCCAGGTCGTAGCCGTCCTTGGTGCCGTCGGCGTCCATCGAGTTGAGCAGGATCTCGCCCGCGCCCAGCTCGGCGGCCTGGTGCGCCCACTCGACGGCGTCGAGGCCCGTGCCCTTGCGGCCACCGTGGGTGGTCACCTCGAAGGTCCCGGCGGCCGTCCTGCGCGCGTCCACCGACAGGACCAGCACCTGCCGTCCGAAGCGCTCCGCGATCTCGCGGATCAGGTCGGGGCGGGCGATGGCGGCGGTGTTGACGCCGACCTTGTCGGCCCCGGCCCGCAGCAGTTTGTCGACGTCCTCGGCGGTGCGTACGCCACCGCCCACCGTGAGCGGGATGAACACCTGCTCGGCGGTGCGGCGCACCACGTCGTAGGTGGTCTCCCGGTTGCCGGAGGACGCGGTGATGTCCAGGAACGTCAGCTCGTCGGCGCCCTCGGCGTCGTACACCTTGGCCATCTCGACGGGGTCGCCCGCGTCGCGCAGGTTCTGGAAGTTGACGCCCTTGACGACCCGGCCGTTGTCGACGTCCAGGCAGGGGATGACACGTACGGCGAGGGTCATGACGCGGACGCCTCCCCCGGAACCGCCTCCCGGTACGCCTCCACCTCGACCTCGACCACCAGGCCGGGGTCCACGAAGCCGGAGACGATGATCATCGAGGCGGCCGGCCGGACCGCGTCGAAGAACTCCTTGTGGGCGCGGCCGATGTCCTCCACGTCCCGGGCGTGCGTGAGGTACATGCGCGTACGGACGACGTGTTCGCGGCCGAGGCCGAGCTGCGCCAGGGCCGAGAGGGCGACCTCGAAGGAGTTGACGGCCTGCTCGTACGGGTCGCCGCCGGCGATCTGGCCGTCCACCACGGAGGTGCAGCCGGAGACCAGCACCAGGCCGTTGGGGAGTTCCACCGCGCGGGAGTAGCCGAAGGCCTCCTCCCAGGGGGCGCCGGTCGTGACGCGTCGCAGCTCGCTCATCCGGCCACCGCCGCGAGAGCCTCTTCCAGGGTGAAGGCCTTGGCGTACAGGGCCTTTCCGACGATCGCGCCCTCGACGCCGAGGGAGACGAGGTCGGCGATGGCGCGCAGGTCGTCCAGCGAGGACACGCCTCCGGAGGCGACGACGGGCCGGTCGGTGGCCGCGCAGACGTTCTTCAGGAGCTCCAGGTTCGGGCCCTGGAGGGTGCCGTCCTTGGCGATGTCGGTGACGACGTACCGCGCGCAGCCCTCCTTGTCGAGGCGCTCCAGCGTCTCGTAGAGGTCGCCGCCGTCGCGGGTCCAGCCGCGGCCGCGCAGGGTGGTGCCGCGGACGTCGAGGCCGACGGCGATCTGGTCGCCGTGCTCGGCGATGACCTTGGCGACCCACTCGGGGGTCTCCAGGGCGGCGGTGCCGAGGTTGACGCGGGTGCAGCCGGTGGCGAGGGCGGCGGCGAGGGTGTCGTCGTCGCGGATGCCGCCGGACAGCTCCACCTTGATGTCCATGGCGCGGGCGACCTCGGCGATCAGCGCGCGGTTGTCGCCCGTGCCGAACGCGGCGTCCAGGTCCACCAGGTGCAGCCACTCGGCGCCGGACCGCTGCCAGGCGAGGGCGGCGTCGAGCGGGGAACCGTACGAGGTCTCCGTGCCGGACTCGCCGTGCACGAGCCGCACGGCCTGGCCGTCACGGACGTCGACGGCGGGGAGGAGTTCGAGCTTGGCCATGGTCTACAGGGTTCCGATCCAGTTGGTGAGCAGCTGGGCTCCGGCGTCGCCGGACTTCTCGGGGTGGAACTGGGTGGCCCACAGGGCGCCGTTCTCGACGGCCGCCACGAAGGGCTTGCCGTGCGTGGACCAGGTGACGAGCGGGGAGCGCATCGCCGGGTTCGCGGTCTCCAGGGCCCAGTCGTGGACGGCGTACGAGTGCACGAAGTAGAAGCGCGCGTCGGCGTCGAGGCCGGCGAAGAGCTTCGTGCCGGCCGGTGCCTCGACGGTGTTCCAGCCCATGTGGGGCACGATGTCGGCCTGCAGCGGCTCGACCGAGCCGGGCCACTCGTCGAGGCCCTCGGTCTCGACGCCGTGTTCGATGCCGCGCTCGAAGAGGATCTGCATACCGACGCAGATGCCCAGGACGGGGCGCCCGCCGGCGAGGCGGCGGCCGACGATCCAGTCGCCACGCGCGTCCCGCAGGCCCTTCATGCAGGCGGCGAAGGCGCCGACACCCGGCACCAGCAGCCCGTCCGCGGCCATGGCCTTGTCGTAGTCGCGGGTGATCTCGACGTCGGCGCCCGCGCGCGCGAGGGCGCGTTCGGCGGACCGCACGTTCCCGAAGCCGTAGTCAAAGACGACCACTCGCTTCGCAGGGGTGCCCGAAGACGTGCCCGAAGGGGTGCCCGAGGGGCTGTCGGGGGTACTCAATTCCACACCTCCAGGCGGACCACACCGGCCACGAGGCACATGGCCGCGCCGATGGACAGCAGGATGATCAGGCTCTTGGGCATCTGCTGTTTGACGAAGGAGTAGACGCCGCCGAGCAGGAAGAGCCCGACGACGATGAGGACGGTGGAGAGGCCACTCATGGCTTACAGGGCGCCCTTCGTGGAGGGAAGGATGCCCGCCGCGCGCGGGTCGCGCTCGGAGGCGTACCGCAGGGCACGGGCGAGCGCCTTGAACTGGCACTCCACGATGTGGTGGGCGTTGCGCCCGTACGGCACGTGCACGTGCAGGGCGATCTGCGCCTGGGCGACGAAGGACTCCAGGATGTGCCGGGTCATCGTCGTGTCGTACTCGCCGATCATCGGCGCCATCTTCTCGGGCTCGGTGTGCACGAGGTAGGGGCGGCCGGAGAGGTCGACGGTGACCTGGGCGAGCGACTCGTCCAGCGGGACGGTGCAGTTGCCGAAGCGGTAGATGCCGACCTTGTCGCCGAGCGCCTGCTTGAAGGCGCCGCCCAGGGCGAGGGCGGTGTCCTCGATGGTGTGGTGCGAGTCGATGTGCAGGTCGCCCTCGGTCTTCACGGTCAGGTCGAACAGACCGTGCCGGCCGAGCTGGTCGAGCATGTGGTCGTAGAAGCCGACGCCTGTCGACACATCGACCTTTCCGCTGCCGTCGAGGTCGATCTCGACGACGACGGAGGTCTCCTTGGTGATCCGTTCGACACGGCCTACGCGGCTCATGCGCTCTGCTCCTTCGGGGGTGCGGGGGTGTCCCCCACGGGCACGGATGTCTGCAATTCACGCGGCAGTGCACGGACCGCGGCGAGGAACGCGTCGTTCTCGGCGGGGGTGCCGGCGGTGACCCGCAGCCACCCCGGTACGCCGTTGTCCCGGACCAGGACACCCTGGTCGAGGATCAGCCGCCAGGCCTCGTGCGAGCCGGCCGCGCCGTCGAACCGTCCGAACTGGACGAAGTTGGCGTCGGACTCGGTCACCTCGAAGCCCAGCGCGCGCAGCTCGGCCACCAGCCGGTCACGCTCGGTCTTCAGCTGCTCCACGTACCCGAGCAGGGTGTCGGTGTGCTCCAGGGCGGCCAGCGCGGTCGCCTGGGTGACGGCCGACAGGTGGTACGGCAGCCGTACGAGCTGGACGGCGTCCACGACCGCCGGGTGGGCGGCGAGATAGCCGAGGCGCAGCCCGGCCGCGCCGAACGCCTTGGACATGGTGCGCGAGACGACGAGATTCGGCCGATCTTCGAGCAGCGGCAGCAGTGACTCACCGTGACTGAACTCGACGTAGGCCTCGTCTACGACGACCATCGCGCCGCCGGTGCCGGCCCTGGCCGTCTGCGCCGCCTCGTACAGCGCGAGGACCGTGGCGGGCGGTACCGCGTTGCCGGTGGGGTTGTTGGGGGTGGTGATGAACACGACGTCGGGCCGGTGCTCGGCGATGGCCTCGGCGGCGGCGACCGCGTCGATCGTGAAGTCGTCGTTGCGGGGGCCGGAGATCCAGCCCGTGCCCGTGCCGCGCGAAATGAGCCCGTGCATCGAGTACGAGGGCTCGAAGCCGATCGCGGTGCGGCCGGGCCCGCCGAAGGTCTGCAGCAGTTGCTGGATGACCTCGTTCGAGCCGTTGGCCGCCCACACGTTCTCGACGCCGACCACGTGCCTGCCGGTCTTCGTCAGATAGGCGGCCAGTTCGGTGCGCAGCTCCACCGCGTCCCGGTCGGGGTAGCGGTTGAGGTGGCGCGCGGCCTCGCGCACCCGCTCGGTGATCCGCTCGACGAGCGGTTCGGGCAGCGGGTACGGATTCTCGTTGGTGTTGAGCCGTACGGGCACGTCGAGCTGCGGGGCACCGTACGGGGACTTGCCGCGCAGCTCGTCACGGACGGGCAGGTCTTCTATACCGAAGGAGCTGCCGGAAGTGCTGCCGGACGAGCTACCGATGGAACTGCCGATGGAGCTGTCGGAGGAACCGCCGAGAGTACTCACTTGCCGGGCACCTTCCAGCCGAACCGCGCCTTGACCGCGGCGCCGTGGGCGGGGAGGTCCTCCGCCTCGGCGAGCGTCACCACGTGGTGGGCGACCTCGGCCAGCGCGTCGCGCGTGTAGTCGACGATGTGGATGCCCCGCAGGAACGACTGGACGGACAGGCCCGAGGAGTGGCAGGCGCAGCCGCCGGTCGGCAGGACGTGGTTGGAGCCGGCCGCGTAGTCGCCGAGGGAGACGGGCGCCCAGGGTCCGACGAAGACCGCGCCGGCGTTGGTGACCCGGTCGGCGACCGCGTGCGCGTCGGCCGTCTGGATCTCCAGGTGCTCGGCGCCGTAGGCGTTGACCACCCGTAGTCCCTCCTCGACCCCGTCGACCAGCACGATCGCGGACTGCCTGCCGCCGAGTGCCGGGACGATCCGGTCCTCGATGTGCTTGGTGGCGGCGACCTGCGGTTCCAGTTCCTTGGCGACCGCGTCGGCCAGCGCGAGGGAGTCGGTGACGAGGACGGCGGCGGCGAGCGGGTCGTGCTCGGCCTGGCTGATCAGGTCGGAGGCGACGTGCACCGGGTCGGCGCTCTCGTCGGCGAGGACCGCGATCTCGGTCGGACCGGCTTCCGCGTCGATGCCGATCCGGCCCGCGAAGTAGCGCTTGGCGGCGGCGACCCAGATGTTGCCGGGGCCGGTGACCATGTTGGCGGGCGGGCAGGACTCGGTGCCGTACGCGAACATCGCCACGGCGGTCGCGCCGCCTGCCGCGTACACCTCGTCGACGCCGAGCAGCGCGCAGGCGGCCAGGATCGTCGGGTGCGGCAGGCCGCCGAAGTCGGCCTGGGCGGGCGAGGCGAGCGCGATCGACCCGACGCCGGCTTCCTGCGCCGGGACCACGTTCATGATCACGGACGACGGGTAGACGGACCGGCCGCCGGGCGCGTACAGCCCGACGCGGTCGACGGGCACCCACTTCTCGGTGACCGAGCCGCCAGGGACCACCTGGGTGGTGTGGGTGGAGCGGCGCTGCTCGCGGTGGACGATGCGGGCGCGGCGGATCGACTCCTCCAGGGCCGCGCGCACGTCCGGATCGAGCTGGTCGAGCGCGTCCGTGAGGGCCTGCGCGGGAACCCGTACGGACTCCAGGCGGACGCCGTCGAACTTCTCCGCGTAGTCGATCAGCGCCGCGTCGCCCCGATGATGCACGGCCTCGCAGATCGGACGCACCTTCTCCAGGGCGGCCGAGACGTCGAAGTCGGCTCGGGGCAGCAGGTCGCGCAGGGCGGGGCCCTCGGGGAGGGCGTCGCCACGCAGATCGATTCGAGAGATCACGTAGCTAATTCTCTCAGACGGCCGTCGAGCGTCGGACGGCTGTATCAATCGCTGATACGCGTCGCGGAACATCGGTGGGCGGATGGCTGGATCCGGCCCCCGTCAGTCACTGAGAGCGACCATCGTCACTCTCGGCGTTCAGGCGCCGACTCAGCGGGCATCACAGGGACGGCTGAACGAACCCGCGAGTAACTGAGGAGTGAGAGAAAATCGTGACCGATGGGGCCGGCCTGCGCGTCGGCGAACTGCCCGACGACCTGAGCGCGGCCGAGGCGGGCATGTGGCAGGCGTTCCGCAACGGCAGCGTGTACGACCTGCGGGCCGGGGACACCGTCGCCGACGATCCGCACGGTGGCCATCCCTGGGGCCCGGAGCGCACGGTACGGGCCAGGATCGTGTGCTGGCTGCTGCTGAACGGCCCGCCCGCGCTGGACGGCCGGGTGGCCTCCCTCAAGCTGTCCGGGGTGCGGATCGTCGACCCGCTCGATCTGGCGGGCGGCACCGTCGAGCCGTACGTCGAGATGAAGGGCTGCCGCTTCGAGAAGGAGATCCTGCTGCCGGAGTCCCGGTTCACGACGCTGCGGCTGGTGGACTGCGCGATACCGCGCCTGGAGGCGGCCCGGCTGCACACCGAGGGCGATCTGCATCTGCCGCGCTGCCGCTTCCACAACGGCGTGCGGCTCACCGACGCGCACATAGGCACGGACCTGCTGCTCAACCAGGCGGTGATCTACCGGGACCGGCGCGACAACTCCCTCGTCGGCGACGGGATGACCATCGGGCAGGATCTGCAGGCCGAGATGATGGAGTCGCACGGCGAGCTGAGCCTGCGCGGCGCGAAGGTCGGCGTCTCGCTCAGCCTGCGCGGCAGCCGGCTGGCCAATCCGTACGGGCGCCGGGCGCTGAACGCACCGCAGCTGACCGTCGAGCGCACCATGTACCTGACGCCCGCGGGCGTCGGCGACCCCGTGCTGACCAGCGGCCGGACGCCCGCCCGGGGCACCCGCGTGCAGCGGTTCGAGTGCGAGGGCGGAATCCGGCTCGACGACGGCCGGTTCGGCGACGCGGTGGACTTCGAGCAGGCCCGCCTCACCCTGCGCGACGACCAGGAGATCTCGCTGCGCCGCGTCCAGGTGCCCGAGCTGCGGTTCCTCGGCCGGCGTCCGCAGCGCGGGCGGGTCGTGCTGAACGGGGCGCGGGTGGTCACGCTCATCGACCAGGCGACCAGCTGGCCGGGCGCGGGCCAGCTGCAGATGGGCGGCTTCCAGTACGAGTACCTCGTGCCGCGCGGCCCGTTCCCACTGGCCCGGCGCCTGCAGTGGGTGGCCGCGGCCACTCCCGAGTACAGCCCGGAGCCGTACGAACGGCTGGCGACCGTGCTGCGCAACGGCGGTGAGGACGAGGAGGCGCGCGAGGTGCTGCTCGCCAAGCAGCGCCACCGCCGCGAGAACCTGCCGATCGCGGCCAAGCTGTGGGGGTACGTACAGGACTGGACAGTCGCCTACGGGTACCGGCCGGGGCGTGCGGCCATCTGGATGGCCGTGCTGTGGGCGGTGACCTCCTTCGCCTTCGCGCACGCCGCCCATCCGCCGCTCAAGAGCGGCGAACATCCGCCGTGGAACCCGTCGATCTTCGCCCTGGACCTGCTGCTGCCGCTCATCGACCTCGGCCAGGCCGGCTACTGGCAGCTGCGCGGCGGCTGGCAGTGGCTGGCCGCGGCGGTGATCCTGCTGGGCTGGGTCCTGGCGACGACGGTCGCGGCGGGCGCGACCCGCACACTGCGCAGGGGCTGACCGACGGCCGGGCGACGGCTTTCGCACGCGGTGGGCGGCAGCTTTCGCACGAGGTGGGCGGCTCCTCCGCACGGGCGCCGCACAGCCGCCCGACACCTGAGCAACAGTCACCTTTTACCGCCCCTTGACCAATCCTCACGCAACCAAACCACGGTTACGAAAGCGTCACCGCACACCCCCTGGTACGGGTCCGACCTGCGGTTTTCAATGGACCCACCATGGCACTGCTGCGAGCGCTCCTCCGTACGGTCCGGATGGCGCGGAACACTTCGAGTCTCGCCGCCGGTCTGCCCGACGACGACGAGGTACTGCTCGACGCCCCCGACGAGCGGCTCGGCCCGGCCCTGGTCGCGGCGGGCCGCGGCGAGTACGGACCGGCCGGCAAGCTCCTGTCCACCACCCGCGAGTCCGCCGAGTGGGAGAACCGGGACCGGTACGCGACCCGCCTCGCGGCCTTCGCCCTCTCCCGCGGCGAGTGGTTCGACGACTGGCGCTCCGCCGCCCCGCACGACCCGGACGCGGCCCTGGTCAAGGCCGAGCTCGCGGTCTGCCGGAGCTGGCGGTCACCGGCCCGCGCCGAACTGCTGCGCCAGGTCGGACCGCTGATCTCCGCCGCCGCCGAGGGCGCCCCGCGCGACCCCGTGCCGTGGCGGATCGCGCTGGACCACGCCCGGGGCTCGAACGCGCCGCACACCGAGTTCGAGCAGCTGTGGGCGCAGGCCGTGCGCCGCTCCCCGCACCACTACGGCTGCCATGTGGCCGCCCTGCAGTACCTGTCCGCCGCCTGGTACGGCTCGCACCGCGAGTGCTTCGACTTCGCCGAGCGCGCCGCCCACGACGCCCTGCCCGGCTCCCTGGTCCAGGCCCTGCCCGTACGGGCCGCCTTCGCGTATCTGACCGAGGGCGGCGGGGCCGCCGTCGGCCGCGAACGCCTCGACTCGGCGGCCGACCTGGCGATCGCCCTCTCCGCCGAGTACCGGGACGCCGACCCGTGGCCCGCGGAGGTCCGCAATCTGCTCACCTATGTGCTGGTCAGGCTGGAACGCTGGGAGGACGCGCTGGAACAACTGCGCCGCATCGGCCCGTACGCCACCTCGTTTCCCTGGGACCGGGTCTCGGACGATCCGCTGGGCCAGTTCCTCGAACTGCGCGACGGGATACGGATCCAGGTGGCCTCGGACCGGCCCCTGCGGACACGGAACGGGGATCTTCCGCATCCACGGAGTGAGCACGGCGGACGTATGTCCTCCGGTGACCATTAGGCTTTCCCGTCGTGACCACCGTCCGGCTCCCACTCTTCCCCCTGAACTCGGTGCTGTTTCCCGGGCTCGTCCTGCCGCTGAACATCTTCGAGGAGCGCTATCGCGCGATGATGCGCGATCTGCTCAAGACCCCCGAGGACGAACCGCGCCGGTTCGCCGTCGTCGCCATCCGCGACGGCCACGAGGTCGCGGCCACTTCGCCCGGTATGCCCGACCAGACGGCCGTACCCCAGCGCGGGCCCTCGGCCGGCTTCGGCGACGAACCGCTGAAGGCCTTCCACGCGGTGGGCTGCGTCGCCGACGCGGCGACGATCCGGGAGCGGGCCGACGGCAGCTTCGAGGTACTGGCCACCGGGACGACCCGGGTACGGCTGGCCTCCGTGGACGCCTCCGGGGCCTATCTGACGGCCGACCTCGAAGAACTGCCCGAGGAGCCCGGCGAAGAGGCCGGAGCGCTGGCGGAAGGGGTGCTGCGGGCCTTCCGGCAGTACCAGAAACGGCTGGCGGGCGCGCGGGAGCGGTCGCTCGCCACCGGGGCCGACCTCCCCGACGAGCCGTCCGTCGTCTCCTACCTGGTCGCGGCGGCGGCGATGCTGGACGTCCCGGCGAAGCAGCGACTGCTCCAGGCACCGGACACGGCGGCCCGGCTGCGCGAGGAGCTGACGCTGCTGCGGGCGGAGACCGCGATCATCCGCAATCTGCCCTCGCTGCCCGCGTCGGAGCTGACGCGCGGGCCGACGAGCCTCAACTGAAGGAACGTCCCTTGGCCAAGAAGGCGAAGAAGCAGCAGCAGGCGGGCGGGACGCCGGCGACCGTGGCGCTCGCCGCGGCCGGGGTCGATTTCACGGTCCACGCCTACGAGCACGACCCGGCGCACCCCTCGTACGGGGAGGAGGCGGCCGAGGCCATGGGCGTGTCCCCGGACCGGGTCTTCAAGACGCTGGTCGCGGACGTCGACGGCGACCTGACCGTGGCCGTCGTGCCCGTGGCGGGTTCCCTCGACCTGAAGGCGCTGGCGGCGGCGGTGGGCGGCAAACGGGCCGCGATGGCCGATCCGGCCGCCGCGGAACGCACCACGGGATACGTCCGCGGGGGCATCTCGCCGCTCGGGCAGCGCAAGCGGCTCCGTACGGTGCTGGACGCGTCCGCGGGCGGACACGCCACGATCTGCGTCTCCGCGGGACGGCGGGGGCTGGAGGTCGAACTGGCCCCCGACGACCTCGCGCGGCTCACCGGCGCGGTGGTGGCCGCCGTCGGGCGGGGCTGACCCTCTCACCGGCCTGCGGCCTCTCGCCAGGCGTGCGCGGCCTCTCGACGGGGGCCGGGTTCTCGGTTAAGTACCGAGGACATGTCGAAGAAGACGCGTAAGCGGAAGTGGCGTATCCGTAAGGGGCGGGCGAATCATGGGCGCCGGCCCGCGTGAACGCTCCGCTTCGAGGTTGTGCGTCGGCCGCGGGTGCGTCGTGGCCGGCCGCGCAGTTCCCCGCGCCCCTCGGGGCGCCCCTGCGGGGCTGCCCCGCCCTGGGTGGCCGTCAGGCCTGCGGGGGCTGTGGGTAGTACGGGGACCGGGTCTCGAAGGGGTCCGGGTCCCTGGGGGCGAAGAGGGCGGTCAGGCCCAGGTGGACCAGCAGGGCCGAGACCGACCAGGCCAGCATCGCGCCCTTCGCGCCGAGTTCCAGCGGGGCGTCGAAGCGGACGCCCTTGCCGGCCTCCTTCGCGTGCGCGACCACGTCCTGGGTGGGGCCGAGCCAGATGCCCAGGCGCCATGCCACCAGGGAGCCGAGGACACCGCCGACGGTGAGGGCGACGACGAGCGCGATACCGCCCCGGCGCCGCAGCAGGAACACCGCCAGCGCGCTGACCAGACCGAGGCCGAGCGCCAGCAGAGTGAACGTTCCGTCCACGCCGATGGCCTGCTCCCCCTCCGTGTCCGCGAGGTAGACGGTGGTGTCGTCCGAGACCAGCGGCACGTGCGGTGCCAGCCACCACCACAGGACACCGAGCAGAAGCCCGCCGACCGCCATCGCGACCGTGACGATCGCGGCCTCGCGCAGCTCTGTCTTCATTCCGGGACCGTCCTCCTCGAAACCGGGATGACCGAGCCCGTACCCGGCGGGCGGCGCCTGCCAGGCGTCGTGCGGCGGCTGGTGGTGCGGCGGCGGAGGCGGGTTCAGCGGTGCGGTCACACCGACATCGTGCCAGGCCCGCCTGTCGGGCGCGTCACCGGACGGCCGCCCGGCGGTAGGCCCAGGTCGCGACGGCCAGCGAGGCGACGCCGACGCCCGCGCACACGGCGAGGTCGAGCAGTACGAGACCCCAGTCCGGGTCGGGGCCGAAGGTCAGCCCGAGCGCCTCGACCCCGTAGGTGGAGGGCATCAGATCGCGCGCCCACTGCACGAACGTCGGCAGCCGGTCCGGCGGCAGCACGCCGAGCAGCAGCGCGGCGGACATGCCCAACTGGCCGAGCAGGGTGGCCAGTTCGGGGCGGGGCGCGAGGAGTCCGAGCGCCGCGCCGAGCCCGGCGAGCGCCGCGCCCGCGAGCGGGATGACGGCGACGAGGATCCACAGGTGCGTCAGCGGCAGCTGGAAGAGGACGCTGCCCACGACGGCGGTGACGAGTGTTCCCGGCACGGTGAAGGAGGCGTACGCGGCGGCGGCGCCGAGCACGACGGCGGCGGGCGGTACGGGCAGGGTCGCGTAGTGGTCGAGACCGCCGCTTGCGCGCAGCTGGCCGAAGTACTGGGCGAGCAGGTTGAGCGCGACGAACGCGACCACGAGGACCGACGAACCGGCGACCACGGCGCGTGCCTCGCCGCCGCCGTCGACGACCCCGCGCATCAGGACCATGATCCCGATCGACTGGAAGGTCGCCACGAACAGCAGCGGGATCCGCGCCACCCTGGCCCGGGAGAGCTGTGCCCGGTAGACGGCGGCCAGCGCCGGCCACAGCCGCGCGCGCGGCCCGAGCGCGGCTGTGGCACGGGCACCGTCCTCGGTGTCCGCGCCATGACCGGTCCGGCTCCCGTCCGTACGGGCTGCGCCGGGCAGGACCTCGGCGGGTACGACACTCACGTCGAGCGGCTCCTGTTCGCTTCGGCTGTCGTCCTGTACCTGTTCCGTACGGTTGCGGGGGCCCGCATGCTCATGCCTTGACCAACCCCCGTACGCTTCCGGCGCTGCCGCCCAGCGCCAGATACACGTCCTCCAGGCTCGGTGTGGCGAGCGTGAAGTCGTCCAGGGCCGCGAAGGCGGCGCCGCCGGTGACCGCCGCGACGGCCGCGCGGGCCTCCTCGGGAGAGAGCCGCAGCGACCAGCGACGGCCCGACTCTACGGCGCGGTCGCGCAGGGCCGCGACTTCCGGTACGTCGAGCGGGGCGCGCTCGCGCCAGACGAGTTCGAGCCGCACCTCGCCGGCGACCTGTTCCTTGAGGCCGGAGGGGGTGTCGCAGGCGATGACCCGGCCCCGGTCGAGCACGGCGACCCGGTCGAGGACGGTCTCCGCCTCGATGACGTTGTGGGTGACCAGCAGGACCGTCGTGGCGTGCTCGGCCCGGCGCCGGTCGACGGCGCTCCAGACGGCCCGGCGGGCGACGGGGTCCATCCCGGTGGTGGGCTCGTCGAGGACGAGGAAGGGCCGTGCGCCGACGAGGGTGGTGGCGAAGCAGGCGAGCCGCCGCTGTCCGCCGGAGAGCTTCTTCAGGGGCCGCGAGGCGAGCGCGGTGAGCCCCAGCTCTTCCAGGACCGCGTCCCGCTCGGCACGCGCGCTGCGCACGTCGAGCCCGCGCAGCCGGCCGGTGGTCTCCGCGGCGAGCGACACGGTCAACTCGTCGAGCGCGGTGGACTCCTGCCCGAGGTACGCGAGGATCCGCGACGCCCGCTCGGGGTGGCGCACGATGTCGTGCCCGAGGATCTCGACGCTGCCGCGGTCGGGGCGCATCAGCCCGGTCAGCTGGCGTACGAGGGTGGTCTTGCCGGCGCCGTTCGGTCCGAGCAGCCCGAAGATCTCGCCCTCCCGGATGTCGATGCGGACGCCGTCGGTGGCCCGTACCTCGGGGGTCGCGGGCTGCCCGCGCCGGCCGCGCACCGCCGGATACGTCTTCGTAAGATCCCGCACGGCACACACGACATCCCCACCGTGCCCGTCCCGGACTGCCTGTGCGGTGCGCGTACTCACGAGACCCGAGACTACGGGGTCCCACCCCCCGAACGACGCGCGGGGAGGGCAAACCCTGCCAGAGACGGACGCCAGGGGCGCACGAAGTGCCCCTGAGGGGCGCGGGGAACTGCGCGACCAGCCCCCACCGAACCCGCAGACGCGACGCGGGGACAGGGCGCAGCCCGTCCCAAGGGGCGCGGGGAACTGCGCGACCGGCCCCCACCGGCCCGCACCCGACAAGCGACCCTCACCTACTCCCCTGCGGGAGCATGCTCCGTAGCGGTCCGCACATCGATCTCCCGCCAGAACCCCGCCCGGATCGCATACCGGTCGTGCTCATCGATCTGATCGTCCTTGTGCGCGAGCAGCCCGAACCGCGCCGCGTACCGCAACAGCTCCCCGTCGATGCGATGCGGCACCCGCGGATACATCGTGGACAGCTTCGGCAACTGCGTAGGGTCGGCCAACCGCTCCATCCACCGCCGCGCGAACACCTGCCCGACCTCGAACGGATCACCACCGACCGTGGTGATGTCCTCCTCCCGGTCGGCCCACCGCTGCTCCGCCGAGGTGAGCTGCGCGAGCGTGGGCAGCTGCGCGGCGTCCGCGTTCTCCGGGGCGGCGGCGCCCGGCCGGTCCACCCACCCCTTGTCGGACGACCAGCGCAGCGTCGCGTTCGCGGGATGCTGCGCCGCGGCCCCGCCGGGCGCACCGGCCGGTCCGGGCGCCCGCAGCGCGGCCAGGTCCTTCGGTGTGGGCACACCCTTCGTGGCCGGCACCCGCGCCTCCGTGCCGTTCTCGCCCGGCCCGGCCTGTGTGTGCTCGGCGTCGGCCCCGGCCCGCTCCCCCACGACCCGCTCACCGGCGGAGCCCAGTGCGGAAGACGGCGCGGAGCCCAGCCCGGCGCCCAGCGCGGACTCGGGCAGCGGCGCGGAGAGGATCGCGGCGATCTCGGGCCGCGGCACGGGGGGCGGCGCGCAGACCCCGCCGAGTTCCTTGGCCCGGACGGCCTTGGTGATCCAGATCCGGTCGAGCACGCGCCGCTCGTCGGCCTCGGCGACGAGGTCCTCGGACTGGTTGTAGTCCCCGTCCGCGGCCTGTACGGCCCACAGGTGCACGGCGACCCCGTGTTCCTTGGCGGCCATCATGCCGGGCAGCAGATCGCCGTCGCCGGTGACGAGCACGACGTCGGAGCAGGCCCGGTTGCGCGCCAGTTCCGTCAGCTCGGCGTGCATGGCGGCGTCGACGCCCTTCTGCGCCCACCGCCCGTCGCTGCGGGTCAGCGCGCCGAGCCGCACGGTGACCCGGGGCATCACCCGCAGCCTGCGGTGTTCCGGCTGCGGTACGCGGTCGGGGGCGCCGTCGAACCAGTAGATGCGCAGCAGGGGCCGATCCGTCTCGGACTCGGCGCGCTCGCGCAGCCCCTGGATGAGGGCGGCGTGGTCCACGGTGATCCGGGATCGCGAGGGTTCCCCGGCGAGGAGACTGGCAGCGGCCCCGAGCAGATAACCGGCGTCCACCAGGACGATGCAGCGGTCCACGCGATCCACCCTCTTTCCGGGAGGTTTGCTTCGGGCTTCCTTCGAGTCTGCCCGACCACGCGGAGGTTAACGGCCGGAACTCGATCTTCGGCGTGGCGGATCGGGATGTCACGCGCCCACAGGCCTTATTACGCACGGTAATTCTCCGAAATGCGTGACTCGTCAGCCTATGTGAGTCTGGTCCCGGCCCTGGCCCCTGAAAACCCCGTAGGAGGCAGCACCATGGCCAAGAACAAGAACCGTAAGCAGGGCGGCGAACAGGACCGCTCGTCGCAGCCGGAGCGCGCGCAGGAGCAGTCCGAGCGGTCGTCGGCACCGGAGCGGCAGTCGCCGGTGTCGCAGATCCAGGGCAGCCCCGCCGATGTCGCCCGTAAGCACCAGAAGCGTTTCGGCCACAACTGAGCCGAGCGCACGGGCCCTTGCGGCCCAGGCACACGCCGAGGGGCGCACCCGTGTACGGGTGCGCCCCTCGCGGCGGTCGGGAGGCCGGGGGGACCCGGGGTCCGGGCCCCGGTGAGCCGTCAGCCGGTGACTGCCAGGCAGGCCGGGCCCAGCAGCACCTTCAGGTCGCCGAACAGGGCGGGATCCGCCTTCACCCGGTGCCGGTCGAGCCGCAGGACCGTGGTCTTGCTCGGGCCCTGCAGCCGGATCCGCACCTCGCTCTCGCCCCGGTGGTGGCTGAGGATCTCGCCGAGCCTGCTGACCATGGGCGGGGTGATCTTCAGGGCCGGGATGGTGAGGATCACGGGCGCGTTGGTGCCCGCGTTGGAGAGGTCCGGGACCTGGAGCTCCATCGCGACGAGCCGCGGGACGTCCTCGCGCTTGTCGAGGCGTCCCTTGACGAACACCACGGCGTCCTCGACGAGTTGCGTCGACACCAGCTGGTACGTGGCCGGGAAGAACATGCACTCGATGGAACCGGCGAGGTCCTCCACGGTGGCGATGGCCCAGGCGTTGCCCTGCTTGGTCATCTTGCGCTGGAGGCCGGAGATGATGCCGCCGATGGTGACGACCGCGCCGTCCCCGTGCTCACCGCCGGTGAGCTGGGCGATGCCCGCGTCGGCCTTGTCGGACAGCACGTGCTCCAGGCCGAAGAGCGGGTGGTCGGAGACGTACAGGCCGAGCATCTCCCGCTCCTGGGCGAGCAGATAGGCCTTGTCCCACTCGTCGGTGGTGAACTCCACGTCGAGTCCGAAGCCGGGCTCGGTGTTGTCCGCCTCGCCCATGCCGCCGAAGAGGTCGAACTGCCCCTCGGCTTCCTTCCTCTTCACCGCGACCACGTTGTCGATCATCGGCTCGAAGTGCGCGGTGAGGCCCTTGCGGGTGTGCCCCATCGTGTCGAAGGCGCCGGCCTTGATGAGGGATTCCGTGGTGCGCTTGTTGCAGGCGGCGGCCTCGACCTTGTCGAGGTAGTCGGGGAACGAGCCGTACTTCCCCTTGGCCTTGCGGCTGCGGATGATCGACTCGACGACGTTCGTACCGACGTTGCGGACGGCGGAGAGGCCGAAGAGGATCACGTCGTCGCCCTGCGCGGCGAAGTTCTGCTCCGATTCGTTGACGTTCGGCGGCAGGACCTTGATCTTCATGCGCCGGCACTCGTTGAGGTAGACCGCCGACTTGTCCTTGTCGTCCTTGACCGAGGTGAGCAGCGCGGCCATGTACTCGGCCGGGTAGTTCGCCTTCAGATAGCCGGTCCAGTACGACACGAGTCCGTACGCGGCCGAGTGGGCCTTGTTGAACGCGTATCCGGCGAACGGGACCAGTACGTCCCACAGGGCCTGGATCGCCTCGGCGCTGTAGCCGTTCTTCTGGGCGCCCTCCTGGAAGAGGACGAAGTTCTTGGCCAGCTCGTCGGGCTTCTTCTTGCCCATCACGCGGCGCAGGATGTCGGCCTCGCCGAGCGAGTACCCGGCGATGATCTGGGCGGCCTTCTGGACCTGCTCCTGGTAGACGATCAGGCCGTAGGTGACCGCCAGGACCTCTTCGAGCGGCTCCTCCAGCTCCTTGTGGATCGGCGTGATCTCCTGGCGCTTGTTCTTGCGCTCCGCGTAGTTGATGTGCGAGTTCATGCCCATCGGGCCCGGCCGGTAGAGGGCCGAGACGGCGGAGATGTCCTCGAAGTTGTCGGGCTGCATCTGGCGGAGCAGCGAGCGCATCGGGCCGCCGTCGAACTGGAAGACGCCGAGGGTGTCGCCGCGGCAGAGCAGTTCGAAGGTCTTGGGGTCGTCCAGCGGCAGGGAGAGCATCTCCAGGTCGATGCCCTTGTTGGCCTTCACCATCTTGATGGCGTCGTCCATGATCGTGAGGTTGCGCAGGCCCAGGAAGTCCATCTTGAGCAGGCCGAGCGACTCGCACTGCGGGTAGTCCCACTGGGTGATCGTGACGCCGTCGGTGTGGCGCGTCCAGAGCGGGGCGTGGTCGACGATGGGCTCGCTGGACATGATCACGCCGGCCGCGTGCACACCCATCTGCCGGACCAGGCCCTCGACGCCCTTGGCGGTGTCGATGACCTTCTTGACGTCCGGCTCGTTCTCGTACATCCCCCGGATCTCGCCGGCCTCGCCGTAGCGCGGGTGCTTGGCGTCGGTGATGCCGTTCAGGTCGATGCCCTTGCCGAGGACGTCGGCGGGCATCGCCTTGGTGAGCCGGTCGCCCATCGCGTACGGGTAGCCCAGCACGCGCGCGGAGTCCTTGATGGCGTTCTTCGCCTTGATCTTGCCGTACGTGCCGATCATGGCGACCTTGTCGGCGCCGTACTTCTCCGTCACGTACCTGATCACCTCGACGCGCCGACGCTCGTCGAAGTCGATGTCGACGTCGGGCATGGAGACGCGCTCGGGGTTCAGGAACCGCTCGAAGATCAGTCCGTGCGGGATCGGGTCGAGGTCGGTGATGCCCATGGCGTACGACACGATCGAACCGGCCGCGGAGCCTCGGCCGGGGCCGACCGCGATGCCCTGCTTCTTGGCCCACATGATGAAGTCGGCGACGACGAGGAAGTACCCCGGGAACCCCATCTGGATGATGACGTCCATCTCGTACTCGGCCTGCTTCTGGCGGTCGTCGGGGACGCCGCCGGGGAAGCGGCGCTCCATGCCGCGGCGCACCTCCTCCTGGAACCAGGTGACCTCGGTGAAGCCCTCGGGGATGTCGAACTTCGGCATGAGGTTCTTCGCCTCGAACATGCCGGTCGTGTCGATCTGCTCGGCCACCAGGAGGGTGTTCGCGCACCCTTCCTGCCAGGCGTCCGAGGAGTCCACGGCGTACATCTCGTCCGTCGACTTCAGGTAGTAACCGGTGCCGTCGAAGCGGAAGCGGTCCGGGTCGGAGAGGTTCTTGCCGGTCTGGATGCACAGCAGCGCGTCGTGGGCGGTCGCCTCGTGGGCGTACGTGTAGTGCGAGTCGTTCGTCACCAGGGGCGGGATGCCCAGCTTCTTGCCGACGCGCAGGAGGTCTTCACGGACCCGGCTCTCGATCTCGATGCCGTGGTCCATCAGCTCCAGGAAGTACCGGTCCTTGCCGAAGATGTCCTGGTACTCGGAGGCCGCCTTCACCGCCTCGTCGAACTGGCCGAGGCGCAGCCGGGTCTGCAGCTCGCCGGAGGGGCAGCCCGTGGAGGCGATCAGACCCTCGGACCACTGGGAGATGGTCTCCTTGTCCATGCGGGGCCACTTCTGCAGCCAGCCCTCCGCGTACGCGTCCGAGGACAGCTTGAAGAGGTTGTGCAGGCCCGTGCTGTTCGCCGCCCAGATCGTCTTGTGGGTGTAACCACCGGAACCGGAGACGTCGTCGCGCTTCTGGTGCGGCTGGCCCCATTTGATCTTGCGCTTGTTGCGCCGCGACTCGGGGGCGACGTACGCCTCGATGCCGATGATCGGGGTGACGCCCGCCTTCTTGGCCGAGTGGAAGAAGTCGTACGCCCCGTGGAGGTTGCCGTGGTCGGACATCGCGATGTGCGACATGCCCATCTCGTTGCACGCGTCGAACATGTCCTTCAGCCGCGCGGCACCGTCCAGCAGCGAGTACTGGGTATGGACGTGCAGGTGCGTGAACGGCGGCTTTGACACGGCTTCGGCCTCCAAGAAGAACTGGCGTCGACGAGATCCCTACCGGCTGCGGACAGTCTGGGGGGACAGCCACGAAGTGTATGCCTGAGCACTGACACTCCGAGCCGTCTCCCCCGTACCTTCGGACGTACCTTCATCGGACGGTGAACGGGCACTCCTGTGCACACCCGTCCGTTGGAGGATGACGGAGACAACCGCTCCGGCGGACCGCACATTCCGTCCCACTCGTCATGCACCACCTGCACCAGGAGGCACCCAGCGATGTCGGTTCCGCAGCTCAGCGCCGAGCAGCGCGGCGAAGAGATCCTCGCCGTCTTCAATACCGCCTTCGGCGATCTGCTGGCCGCCGATCCGGCCGCGTTCCGCGTGAAGTTCCGGAAGATGGCGGCCTCGGCGTTCGCGTTCTACCGCGGGACGGCAGGGCTCTTCTACCGCGACCTGGAGCAGGAGAAGCGGGGCGGTCCCTACCTGGACGAGCGCACCTCCCGGGTGTGGATCCACGGCGACCTGCACGCGGAGAACTTCGGCACGTACATGGACGCCCAGGGCCGGCTGATCTTCAACGTGAACGACTTCGACGAGGCGTACGTCGGCCCGTTCACCTGGGACCTCAAGCGTCTCGCGGCCTCCGTGGCCCTGATCGGCTACGCGAAGGCGCTGAGCGACGAGCAGATCACCGCCCTGGTCCGGACGTACGCGGCGGCCTACCGCGAGCGCATCCACGCCCTCGCGACGGGCGCCAAGAGCGACGAGGTGCCGCCCTTCACGCTGGACACCGCCCAGGGGCCCCTGCTGGACGCCCTGCGGGACGCGCGCTCGCTGACCCGCTTCGGGCTGCTCGACTCGATGACCGAGATCCGCGACTTCGAGCGCCGTTTCGCGCCGGGCGGCGGCTCCATCGAGCTGGACGCGGCCACCCGCTACAAGGTCCTGGCCGCCTTCGACGGCTATCTGGAGACGCTGCCCGAGTCGTCCCTGGACCGCCCGGACTCCTACCGGGTGAAGGACGTCGTGGGCCGCCGCGGCATCGGTATCGGCTCGGCCGGGCTGCCCTCGTACAACATCCTTCTGGAGGGTGCCACCGACGCCCTGGAGAACGATGTGGTGATCTACATCAAGCAGGCCCAGACCCCGGCCGTCTCGCGGCACATCACGGACTCCTCGATCCGTGAGTACTTCCAGCACGAGGGCCACCGCACGGTGATCTCCCAGCGTGCCCTCCAGGCGCACGCCGACCCGTGGCTGGGCTGGACCGAGCTGGACGGCGCGGGCCAGCTGGTCGCCGAGGTCTCGCCGTACGCGGTGGACCTGGACTGGGGCGACATCGACGACCCGGAGGAGATCGCGGCGGTCGTCGCCGACCTCGGCCGGTCCACCGCCACCATGCACGCCGCCGCGGACGACGAGAGCGGCCACTCGGAGCTGGTGCCGTTCTCCACCGAGCGCGCCATCGACGCGGCGATCGCGGGCGACGAGGAGAACTTCGGCGACCTCCTGGTGGACTTCGCGCACGAGTACGGCGCCCGCGCGCGTGAGGACCACCAGATCTTCGTGGACCTGTTCCGCAACGGCCGGATCCCGGGGCTGTAGGCGCCCGCGACCGCCGTGCCCCGACCACCCACAGGATCCCTTTAGGGGTCCCTTACAGGAGTACGTGACAGACTCTTCGGAACCATGGACATATCAGGGACCCAGCTCAGAGCCGTGCGCGCGGCGCTGTTCACGGCACTGGTCGTGACGCTCAGCACCGCGTCGCACGTGCTGCTGTCCCGGGTCCCCCTGCCGCTGGCCACCGTGGCCGCGCTCGCCGGTGCCGTCTTCGTCGTCGCGTACGCGCTGGCGGGCCGCGAGCGCGGCTTCGGACGGATCGCCGCCCTGCTGATCCCGCTGGAACTGGCCGCCGACACGTTGTTCACCGCGGGCCAGCACGCCTGTTACGGCAAGGCGGGCGGCCCGGTCGCGGGCCCGCTGCGCTCGGTCGGTCTCGACGTGCTCTGCGGGGGCGGCGAGGTCGGTACCCCGCTGGCCCGGGTGACGGGCGGCGAGACGACCCCCGCCGCGGCCCTGCTCGCGCAGGCCGACCCGGGCGCCGCCTGGCTGCTGCTCGGCGCGCACATCGGCGTCGGCCTCCTCGCCGCCGCCTGGCTGCGCCGCGGCGAGCGGGCCCTGGCCCAGCTCCTGGACGCGATGGCCGCCGCCACCTTCCGCCCGCTGCTGGTCGCGGTCGCCGCGGTGACCGTGCATCGCACTCCGGTGCGCCGGCTGCCGCGGCCCACCCGCCGGGTCGCCGCCACGCGTACGCGGCTCTTCGTGCACTCGATGGGACGGCGTGGACCGCCGTGCTCGGCCGTCACCGCCTGAGCACACCAGTCCCCGTCCATCCGTCACACCCACGGAGAACCCATCATGAGCAAGCGGAACAGCCAGGCCTCGAAGTCGGCGGCCCGTGAGCGGCTGCGCATCGAGCGCGAGCGGCAGGCCAAGCGCGACAAGGCCAAGCGGCAGGTCATCGTCGCCGGTTCGATCGTCGCGGTCCTCGCGATAGCCGGCGGCATCGGTTACGCCGTCGTACAGAACAACGAGCCCTCGAAGTGGGACGCGGCGGCCGACGCGAAGGTCGTCGCCCCCGCCAACACCAGCGGCAAGAACGGTTCGACCGTCGTCATCGGCGAGTCGAAGACCGACAACACGGTCCACCTCTACGAGGACCCGCGCTGCCCGGCCTGTGCGTCCTTCGAGCAGACGGTCGGCGAGACCGTCAACAAGGGCATGACGGACGGCGACTACAAGCTCTCCTTCACCCTCGGTACGTTCCTCGACGGCAACCTCGGCGGGGAGGGCTCGAAGAACGGCGTGAGCGCGCTCGGCGCCGCGCTGAACGTCAGCCCCGAGGCGTTCCTGGAGTACAAGACGGCGCTCTACTCCACGAAGTACCACCCGGAGGAGACGACCGACGACCTCGCCAAGGACAGCTACCTGATCAAGGTGGCGAACACGGTGGACGCGCTGAAGGACAACAAGAAGTTCCAGGACGCCGTGAACAAGGGCACGTACGACGCCTGGGCGATGAAGATGAGCAAGACCTTCGACGACGCCAAGGGTGTCGACTCGACGCCGACCATCAAGATCAACGACAAGGTGATCACGAACCCGAGCTCGGTCGCCGACTGGCAGAAGGCGCTCAAGGACGCGGGCGTCACCAAGTAGCGCGACACCAGGTAGCGCGTTCCCGAAGGGCGGGCGAACTCCTCCACGTTCGCCCGCCCTTCATGTCGTGCGCCTTACAGAAAGCCCTACCCATCAGTAATGTGACCGGCCGTGACCAGTCGCATCAGATCCCTCACCAGCCCCGCCGGCCCCGACTCCGCCGCCCCCAGCCGCCGTACGGTGGTCAAGGCGGCCGCGGCCACCGCCGTGCTCGGGGCCCCGCTCGCCGCCGCGCTGCCTGCCCGAGCCGCCGAGGCCCCCGCGTTCCTGCACGGTGTCGCCTCGGGCGACCCGCTGCCGGACGGCATCCTCCTGTGGACCCGGGTGACACCCACCGCCGAGGCGACCCCCGGCTCCGGACTCGGCCCGGACGTCGAGGTCGGCTGGACGGTGGCCACGGACAAGGCGTTCACGACGGTCGTCGCGCAGGGCTCCACCACGGCGACCGCCGCGTCCGACCACACCGTCAAAGGCGGACATCCGCGGCCTGCGGCCCGCCACCGACTACTGGTTCCGCTTCTCCAGCGGCTCCGCCGACTCACCGGCCGCCCGCACCCGCACGGCCCCCGCCCATGACGCGGCCGTGGCCGGGATGCGCTTCGGGGTGGTGTCCTGCGCCAACTGGGAGGCCGGCTACTTCTCCGCCTACCGGCACCTGGCCGCGCGCGGCGACCTCGACGCCTGGCTGCACCTGGGCGACTACATCTACGAGTACGGCACCGGCGAGTACGCGACGCGGGACACCGTCGTACGCCCGCACGCCCCCACGCACGAGATCGTCACCCTCGCCGACTACCGCACCCGGCACGGCCGTTACAAGACCGACCCGGACCTCCGGGCCCTGCACGCCGTGGCTCCGGTCATCGCGATCTGGGACGACCACGAGTTCGCCAACGACACCTGGTCGGGCGGCGCGGAGAACCACACCGAGGGCGCCGAGGGCACCTGGTCCGCCCGCCAGGCCGCCGCCAAGCAGGCCTACTTCGAGTGGATGCCGGTCCGCCCCGCGATCGAGGGCACCACCTACCGGCGGCTGCGCTTCGGCAAACTCGCCGACCTCTCCCTGCTCGACCTGCGCTCCTACCGCTCGCAGCAGGTCAAGGTCGGCAACGGCACGGTGGACGACCCGGACCGTACGCTCACCGGCCGGGCCCAGCTCGACTGGCTGAAGGCCGGCCTGCGTTCCTCCGACACCAGCTGGCGGCTGGTCGGCAACTCCGTGATGATCGCCCCCTTCGCCATCGGCTCGCTCTCCGCCGAACTCCTCAAGCCCCTCGCCGAACTGCTCGGCCTGCCCAAGGAGGGCCTCGCCCTCAACACCGACCAGTGGGACGGCTACACCGACGACCGCCGCGAACTCCTCGCCCACCTGCGGGACAACGCGATCCGCAACACGGTCTTCCTCACCGGCGACATCCACATGGCCTGGGCCAACGACGTGCCGTACAACGCCGGTACGTATCCGCTGTCGGCCTCCGCCGCCACCGAGTTCGTCGTCACCTCGGTGACCTCCGACAACCTCGACGACCTCGTCAAGGTGCCCGAGGGCACGGTCTCGGCCCTGGCGTCACCGGTGATCCGGGCCGCCAACCGGCATGTCCACTGGGTCGACACCGACCGCCACGGCTACGGCGTCCTCGACCTCACCGCCGAGCGGGCGCAGATGGACTACTACGTCCTCTCCGACCGCACGACCGCGAACGCGACGGCGTCCTGGGCCCGTTCGTACCGCACGCGCAGCGGCACGCAGAAGGTCGAGCGGACGTACGACCCGGTCTGAGCCCCCACAGAGCTCTTGACGCCTCCACAGTTCTGAACGGCTACAGAGTTCCGAACGGCTACAGCGATTCGAGGAAGCCGAGTGCCACCCGCCAGGTGGCCTCGGCGGCCTCCTCGTCGTAGTCCGGGAGCCCGGGGTCGGTGTAGAGGTGCCCGGCGCCCGCGTATCTGTAGATCTCCACGTCGGCCCCCGCCTTGCCCATCTGCAGATACCAGGCCGTCAGCCAGTCGTCGGGCTCGAAGGCGTCCGGCTCGGCGACATGCAGCTGGACCGGCAGCTCGTCCACCGAGGCACTCTCCGCGATGTCGGACGTGCCGTGCAGGAGCAGCAGTCCGCGGGCCTTGTCGTCGCCGAGCGCCAGGGTCTGCGCGGTCGCCGCGCCCAGCGAGAACCCGGCATAGACGAGCCCCCGCTCCGAGTAGGGCGCCGCGGCCAGGATGGCGCGCTTGAGCAGCTCCTCCTTGCCCAGCTCATCCTTGAAGGCCATGCCCTCCTCCACGGTCTCGAAGGTGCGCCCCCCGAAGAGGTCGGGCGTCCACACCTCGTGTCCGGCCGCACGCAGACGGTCCGCCGCGTCCCGCACCGCGGGCCGCAGACCGAAGGTCGAATGGAAGAGCATGATGTTCATGAACCCATGGTGCCAGCCACCACTGACAACGCGATCACCTCAGATATGACCGGGCCCACAGGTTAGTGACCCCGATGGGCCGGTTACGGTCGAAGGCATGGAGAACGTGCTTCGCCCGCTGATCGTGATCGGCGGCTCGCTCGTGGTGACGCTGCTCGTCGGCTGGCTGGTCGACCTGCTGCTGCGACGCGCCGATCAACGCCACCACCAGGTCCCGCTGTGGGGCCTGCTGCGCCGCTGCCGTCTTCCGCTGCAGTTCGTCATGTGTGCGGCCCTGCTGAGAGGCTCGTACGACCAGGCCAAACTCACCAAGGAGCACTCCGCGGGGGTCGGCCAGCTCCTGACCCTGGTCCTCATCGGCTCCACGGCCTGGCTGCTGGTACGGATCGCGACGGCCATCGTCGAGTCCTCGTACTCCCGCTACGCGCACGCCCACCGCGATCCCGCCCGGGTCCGCCGGGTCCGTACGCAGGTGGCGCTGATCCAGCGCGTCGTCTCCGCGATCGTCGGTGTCGTGGCGGTCGCCGCCATGCTGCTGACCTTCCCCGCGATGCGCGCGGCCGGCGCCTCCCTGCTCGCCTCGGCCGGCATCCTCGGCATCGTCGCCGGTGTGGCCGCGCAGTCCACTCTCGCCAACATGTTCGCCGGGTTCCAGATCGCGTTCGGCGACATGGTCCGGCTCGGGGACACGGTGGTGGTGAACGGGGAGTGGGGCACGGTCGACGAGATCACGCTCACCTTCCTGACCGTACGCACCTGGGACGAGCGCCGGTTCACGATGCCGGTGTCGTACTTCACGTCGCAGCCGTTCGAGAACTGGTCCCGCGGCGGGGTGCAGATGACCGGAACGGTCTTCTTCCACCTGGACCACAGCGCGCCCGTCGAGGAGATGCGCGACAAGCTCCGCGACATCCTGCGCGAATGCCCGGCCTGGGACGGACGCGACTACGGCCTCGCGGTCACCGACTCCACGCCCAGCACGATGGAGGTGCGCGCGCTCGTCACCGCGAAGGACGCGGACGACGTGTGGACGGTGCGGGTCACCGTCCGCGAGCAGATGCTGCGCTGGCTGACCGTGCACCATCCGTACGCCCTGCCGCGCGTCAACACGGCCGACGCGATCCTTCCGCCGGGGTCCGCCCCGCACACGAACGGGGCGGAGCCCCATCGCCCCCGCGCGTCGTCCCGAGGCCGAGCGGTGGAACCCCCTCGCACCGGCCGAGGCTGATCCCTCCCTCCGCACCACTTCGCCTGCGGCCCCGGTGGGGGCTGGCCGCGCAGTTCCCCGCGCCCCTGAAAACAGGGGCGCGGGGAACTGCGCGATCGTTGAGGCACGCCCCCACCGGACCCGCACCCACCCACGGCCGCCAAAACCCCGCCTACTTCAGGCTGCGGACATCCAGATGTCGTAGGACCCGGTCCACGACCTCCGGATTCGCCCCCGGCTCACTGCGCGCAGCCAGCACCTCATGCCGGGCAGCCGACAGCATCTCCCCCTGGATCCGCCGCACCAGCTTGATGCGCCGGGCCCGCTGCTCATGCGCCTCCCGCCGCTCGTCCTCCCCCAGGTCCGGACTGATCCGGTACCCGATGTCGAACGCCCGCCGCAGCAACTGCTCGGTCAGCTCGTCGGACAGATCCTCCGTCTCTCCCAGCTCCCGCAACCGCTGCTTCGCCGCCTTGGCCGCCCGCACGGCAAGCGTCTTCTCGAACTCCTTCTCGCTGTCGGTGTCGGCCTGCACACCCAACTTCCGCACCAGCCACGGCAGAGTCAGCCCCTGCACGACGAGCGTGACCATGATCACCCCGAACGCGATGAAGATCATCTCTTCCCGGTTGGGGAACGGCTCCCCGTTCTCCGTCTCCAACGGAATGGCCAGCGCCAGCGCCACGGACGCCACCCCGCGCATCCCGGCCCACCACATGACGACGGTCTCCCGCGAGCTCGTCGGGATGTCCTCGTCGAGATCCCGCTTCGCGTGCAACCGCTTGGTCAGCCACGTGGCCGGCAGCAACCACAGCAGCCGTACGAACACGACGACCCCCACGATCACGGCGGCCCAGCCGAGCATCTCCCCCCAACGCCCCGAAGCCGTCCGGATCGCGTTGTGCAGCTCAAGACCGATGAGCCCGAAGGCCACCCCGGTGACCAGCGTGTCGACGATGTTCCAGAAGGTGTGCCCGGCCAGCCTCGTCATGACGTCGTCGGCGTTGTTGGCGTACTCGGCCAGGAACAGCGCCGTGGTCAGCACCGCCAGCACACCGGACCCGTGCAGCTCCTCCGCCAGCACGTAGGACGCGTACGGCACGAGCAGGGTCAGGCTGATCTGCAGCGTCGGGTCCCCGAGCGAGTCCATCAGCCGGTTCGTGGCCCAGCCGAGCCCGAGTCCCACGGCGACCGCGACGACGGCGGACAGCAGGAAGTCGAGTGCCGCGCCCTGTACCGAGAAGGAGCCGCTGATCGCGGCGGCGATGGCCACGTGGTAGAGCACGATGGCCGTCACGTCGTTGAACAGCCCCTCGCCCTCCAGGATCGACACCAGGCGGCGCGGCAGCCCGAGCTGTCCCGCGACGGCGGTCGCGGCGACCGGGTCGGGCGGCGCCACGAGCGCGCCGAGCGCCACGGCTGCGGCGATCGGCAGGCCGGGCACGATCGAGTGGGCGACCGCGGCGACCACGGCGGTGGTGACGAACACCAGGGCCACGGCGAGCAGGAAGATCGGCCGTTTGTTGGCGGTGAACTGCCGCCAGGAGGTGCGCCGTACGGCGGCGTAGAGCAGTGGGGGAAGCAGCGCGGGCAGAATCAGGTCGGGCGGGATGTCCACGTTCGGTACGAAGTCGAGGACGGCCAGCACGATCCCGAGCAGGGTCATCAGCACCGGCGAGGGAAGCCCGAAGCGGTCCCCCAGCGGAACGCTGACGACGGCCCCGAGCAACAGCACGAACAACAGGGCCAGCTGGTCCACGTTCAGGGCTCCAGGGGTCTAGACATTCACAACAGGCCAGACCCCAAGCGTGCCACCGCAATCACTTTCCACACGCAGACGCCCCGCCGCCCTGAAAACTCCGCTCACCGAAGGCGCCCCGTCAGGGGCGCCCTTAGGGGCGCGGGGAACTGCGCGACAAGCCCCCACCGGCCCGACGCCCGATGGAACAACCCGAGCCCACCCAAACCCTCAAAGGCGACGTTGCATTGCCCGATGCGAGATCCCCGCATCAGGGAACTCGGGCCCATAGGCCACGTACCCCAACCGCTCGTAAAACCCCAGCGCATGCGTCTGCGCATGGAGATCCACCGCCACAAGCCCCCGCGCACGCGCCGCGTCCTCGATGCCCCGCACGAGCGCGACCCCGATGCCCAGCCCCCGCGCGGCCTTCACGACGGCGAGCCGCCCCAGCGCGCCGACGCCGGGCTCCCCACCGGTCCGGCCGGCCGCCGCCTCCCCGTACAGCAGCCGCCCCGCGCCGAGTGGAAGCCCGTCCGCACGCACGGCGAGCACATGCACGGCGACGGCGTCGTACGCGTCGTACTCCAGCTCCTCGGGGACCTGCTGCTCGACGACGAAGACCTCGTTGCGCACCGCGAAGCACGCCTCACGGTCGGCGGGATCCTCGGCGACCCGCACCACAACGGGCGACGGGCTCGGCGACGGGCTCATGCGTTGCTTTCCTCCCGGACGCGGTCCAGCGCCTGCTGCAGATCGTCGGCGTAGCCGGCCTCGAACTCGACCCACTGCCCGTCCCCGGGGTGCTCGAAGCCGAGCCGTACCGCCTGCAGCCACTGCCGGGTGAGTCCGAGACGCTTGGACAGCGTCGGGTCGGCGCCGTACGTGAGGTCGCCGACGCAGGGGTGCCGGTGGGCCGACATGTGGACGCGGATCTGGTGCGTGCGCCCCGTCTCCAGCTTGATGTCGAGCAGCGAGGCCGCGCGGAACGCCTCGATCAGGTCGTAGTGGGTCACGGAGGGCTTGCCCTCGGCGGTGACGGCCCACTTGTAGTCGTGGTTCGGGTGCCGGCCGATGGGCGCGTCGATGGTGCCGCTGGTCGGGTCGGGGTGGCCCTGGACGAGCGCGTGGTAGCGCTTGTCGACCGTGCGCTCCTTGAACTGGCGCTTCAGCGACGTGTACGCGTACTCCGACTTGGCCACCACCATCAGGCCCGACGTGCCCACGTCGAGGCGGTGCACGATGCCCTGGCGCTCGGCGGCGCCCGAGGTCGAGATCCGGTACCCGGCGGCGGCGAGGCCGCCGATCACGGTCGGCCCGGACCAGCCGGGGCTGGGATGCGCGGCGACACCGACCGGCTTGACGATCACGACGACATCGTCGTCGTCGTGCACGATCTCCATGCCCTCGACCGGTTCGGCGACGATCTGCACGGGCGGGGCGGCCTGCGGCATCTCGACTTCCATCCAGGCGCCGCCGTGCACCCTCTCGGACTTCCCGACCACCGAGCCGTCGACCGTGACCTTCCCCGCCGCGGCGAGCTCGGCGGCCTTCGTACGGGAGAAGCCGAACATGCGGGAGATGGCGGCGTCTACACGCTCGCCCTCCAGGCCGTCGGGCACGGGCAGGGTACGGATATCGGGAACGGTACTCACCCGTCGAGTATGCCGGACGGGTGAGACACCGGCTCACGGCAGCCCGAGCGCCCGGCCCTCGCAGGTCCTGCCGCGGCCTGCTCAGTCCTTGTGGACGGTGCCGTCCGGGTCCAGGCCACGGAAGGACAGCAGCACGATCAGGATGCCGCCGCAGACGATCGCGGAGTCGGCGAGGTTGAAGACCGCGAAGTGCTTGGGTGCGATGAAGTCGACGACCGCGCCCTCCAGGACACCCGGCGCCCGGAAGATCCGGTCGGTGAGGTTGCCGAGCGCGCCGCCGAGCAGCAGGCCGAGCGCGATCGCCCAGGGCAGGCTGTAGAGCTTGCGGGCGAGCCGGGCGATCACCACGATCACGGCGGCGGCGATCACCGTGAAGATGATCGTGAAGGCCTCGCCGAAGCCGAAGGCCGCGCCGGCGTTGCGGATCGCCTCGAACTTCAGCCAGTCCCCGACGATCTCGATCGGCTCGTGGTGCTCCAGCTTCGCGACCACGATCAGCTTGCTGATCAGATCCAGCGCGTACGCCAGGGCGGCGACGGTGAAGAGCACCGCGATCCGGCGCCTGCCGCTGGGCGCCACGGCCTCGTCCGAGGTCGCGCCGCTGTCGGACTGCTCCGGCTCGACCTCCGCCGCGCCCGGGGTTTCCGGCGTATCCGGCGTATCCGGCGTATCCGGCGTACCGATGATGCGCTCCGCCTCTGCCACGTGAGTGAGTCCCTCGACCTAGGTGCCTGACTGAGCACGAGGGTACGGCACGGTCCGCCGCGGCCAGGTGCCCAGGAGGCACACCGGGCGGATCGGTGTTCGATCAGCTGGACGTCAGTAACGGCGCTCCTGCTTCTGCTTGCACTCCACGCACAGCGTGGCCCGCGGGAAGGCCTGCATCCGGGCCTTCCCGATGGCGTTGCCGCAGTTCTCACAGAGCCCGTACGTACCCGCGTCCAGGCGCTCCAGGGCGCGCTCGGTCTGCTCCAGCATCTCCCGCGCGTTGGCCGCGAGGGCCATCTCGCTCTCGCGCGTGATGTTCTTGGTGCCGGTGTCCGCCTGGTCGTCGCCCGCCCCGTCCCCGGAGTCGCGCATCAGCCCCGCCAGGGACTCCTCGGAGTGGGTGATCTCGGCCCGCAGCCGCAGGGCCTCGGAGAGCAGCTCCTCGCGCGCCTCCGCGGCCTCCTCCGGCGTCCAGGGGTCCTCGCCGGGGCGTACCGCGAGCTCGCCGGGCTCCGCCGCGGCCACCCGCGCCTTGGGAACCGCGGTGGGCTTGTCCGCCGCAGCGGCCGTGCCAGAGGTCTTCTTCGCAACCACCGTCGTGGCTCCCGTCGTCTCGGCGGCCTGTGCCGCTGCTCCGTCGGCCGCGGAAGCGACCGCCTTCCTGGCCGTGCGTGTGCCCTTCGCGGCGGCCGCCTTGCGAGGCGCCCGCTTCGCCGGGGCGGCGGACTTCCCGGCCGCCTTCTCCGCCGTGTCCGCCTTCTCCGGCTTCGCGGAGACGGGCCGCGTACCGGCCGTCTCCGCGGCGACCGTCTTCTTGACGGCGGCCTTCTTGACAGCGGTCGTCTTGACAGCCGTCTTCTTGACAGCGGTCTTCTTGACAGCGGTCTTCTCGGCGACCGTCTTCGTAGCCGCCGTTTTCGTACGGGGCTTCTTCGTAGAGGCCGTTTCCGCAGGGGCCGCCCCCGTGGAGGCCTCCCCCCTGCTCGCGCCGGCGGTCTTCCCGGTGGCGCTCTTCCTGCCGCTGACACCCTCGGCAGCCGCTCCGGAGTCACCGGCCGCCCCCATGGATCTGCCGGACGCCGACTGCTGTACGGCGGTCTTCTTCGCCACCATGGCCGCGGCCCCTTCACATTTTGTGACCTTGCACGCGAATCGTGCTGGGACGATAAATCGACTTGAGTCCCGCGGCAACGGGGCACGCCGCCCGATCCGCCCGCCCCGCGCGTACCGCGCGGCGAGTCTGCAAGCGTTGTGCCCAGCTCCCCGCCGGGTAATCCGCCGTGCCGGCCGTCCCGGGACGCGAAACCGGCGCCTCGGCATTCGGGTCAGCGCCCGCCTCCTCCAGGCCGCGCCCCTCCCCCGCGGTCTCCGTAAAACCGGTCGGTCGCTGTCGGCCCGGCGCCGTACACTGGGCGGAGCGAGAAGCGTGGATGGGGACGAGTAGCGGCGTAAGCGGCCAGGAGCGACCCGGGGACGGTGTGAGCCCGGGGGCGAGCGCGACGCGAAGATCACCCCGGAGCCGCCGGAAGAAAGCCGCAGCGAGCCCGCAGCGGCCGGTAGAACCGGTATCGCGACCCCAATGAGGGGGCTCCCCGGCGTGCGGAAAGCGGCGGAGAGCCAAGGAGGGTGGTACCGCGGGAGCGCGCCGCACGGCGCAGGTGACAGCCCAGCTCTCGTCCCTCCGGACGGAAGGCAGAAGTCCGCCGGAGGAAGTTCGTTGGATACGCAGCCGAGTACACAGCCGCAGTACCGCCAGGTACCGGCCCAGATCGACCTGCCCGCCCTTGAGCACGCCGTGCTCGACTTCTGGAGCGAGCAGAAGATCTTCGCCAAGACCCTGGAGCAGTCCGAGGGCCGCCCGGAGTGGGTGTTCTACGAAGGCCCGCCCACGGCCAACGGCATGCCGGGCGCCCACCACATCGAGGCCCGCGTCTTCAAGGACGTCTTCCCGCGCTTCCGCACCATGCGCGGCTACCACGTGGGCCGCAAGGCCGGCTGGGACTGCCACGGCCTTCCGGTGGAGCTGGCGGTCGAGAAAGAGCTGGGCTTCAACGGCAAGAAGGACATCGAGGCGTACGGCATCGCCGAGTTCAACGCCAAGTGCCGTGAGTCCGTGACCCGCCACACCGACGCGTTCGAAGAGCTCACGACCCGCATGGGCTACTGGGCCGACCTGAACGACCCGTACCGGACGATGGACCCGGAGTACATCGACTCCGTCTGGTGGTCGCTCAAGGAGATCTTCAACAAGGGTCTGCTGACCCAGGACCACCGCGTGGCCCCCTGGTGCCCACGCTGCGGCACGGGCCTGTCGGACCACGAGCTGGCGCAGGGCTACGAGACGGTCGTCGACCCCTCGGTGTTCGTCCGTTTCCCGCTCACCTCCGGTCCGCTCGCGGGCGAGGCCGCGCTCCTGGTGTGGACGACGACCCCGTGGACCCTGGTGTCCAACACGGCGGTCGCCGCGCACCCCGACGTGACGTACGTGGTCGCGACGGACGGCACCGAGAAGCTCGTCGTCGCCGAGCCGCTCGTCGGAAAGGCCCTCGGTGAGGGCTGGGAGGCCACCGGCCGGTCCTTCACGGGCGCCGAGATGGAGCGCTGGACGTACCAGCGCCCCTTCGAGCTCGTCGAGTTCCCGAAGGACGAACCCGCCCACTACGTGGTCAACGCGGAGTACGTGACCACCGAGGACGGTACGGGTCTCGTCCACCAGTCCCCCGCCTTCGGTGAGGACGACCTCAGGGTGTGCCGCGAGTACGGGCTGCCGGTCGTGAACCCCGTGCGCCCCGACGGCACCTTCGAGGAGGACGTCCCCCTCGTGGGCGGTGTCTTCTTCAAGAAGGCCGACGAAAAGCTCACCGAGGACCTCCAGAGCCGCGGTCTGCTCTTCAAGCACATCCCGTACGAGCACAGCTACCCGCACTGCTGGCGCTGCCACACCGCGCTCCTCTACTACGCGCAGCCGTCCTGGTACATCCGCACCACGGCGGTCAAGGACCGGCTCCTCCAGGAGAACGAGAAGACCAACTGGTTCCCGGACTCGGTCAAGAACGGCCGCTACGGGGACTGGCTGAACAACAACATCGACTGGGCCCTGTCCCGCAACCGCTACTGGGGCACCCCGCTGCCGATCTGGCGCTGCGAGGACGACCACCTCACCGTCGTCGGCTCCCGCACGGAGCTCACCGAACTGACGGGCACCGACCAGTCGGAACTGGATCCGCACCGCCCGTTCATCGACGAGGTCACCTTCGCCTGCCCCCAGGACGGCTGCGGGCAGACGGCCACGCGCGTGCCGGAGGTCATCGACGCCTGGTACGACTCGGGTTCGATGCCGTTCGCACAGTGGGGCTACCCGTACAAGAACAAGGAGCTGTTCGAGAGCCGCTACCCGGCGCAGTTCATCTCGGAGGCCATCGACCAGACCCGCGGCTGGTTCTACACGCTGATGGCGGTCGGCACGCTGGTCTTCGACAAGTCGTCGTACGAGAACGTGGTCTGTCTCGGCCACATCCTCGCCGAGGACGGCCGCAAGATGTCCAAGCACCTGGGCAACATCCTGCAGCCGATCCCGCTGATGGACCAGCACGGCGCGGACGCCGTGCGCTGGTTCATGGCGGCCGGCGGCTCCCCCTGGGCGGCCCGCCGCGTCGGCCACGGCACCATCCAGGAGGTCGTCCGCAAGACGCTCCTCACGTACTGGAACACGGTCGCCTTCCAGGCCCTGTACGCGCGCACGGCGGGCTGGGCGCCCAGCGCGGCCGACCCGGCCCCGGCGGACCGCCCGGTCCTCGACCGCTGGCTCCTGTCCGAGCTGCACGCGCTCACCGACCAGGTGACGCAGGCTCTGGAGTCGTACGACACCCAGCGGGCCGGCAAGCTGCTCTCGGCCTTCGTCGACGACCTGTCGAACTGGTACGTACGCCGCTCCCGTCGCCGCTTCTGGCAGGGCGACAAGGCGGCCCTGCGCACCCTGCACGAGGTCGTCGAGACGGTCACGCGACTGATGGCCCCGCTGACCCCGTTCATCACCGAGCGGGTCTGGCAGGACCTGGTGGTGCCGGTGTCCGACGACGCCCCGGAGTCCGTGCACCTGTCGACCTGGCCGGAGGCGGACCTGTCCGTCATCGACCCGGAGCTGTCAAAGCAGATGGTGCTCGTACGCCGTCTCGTGGAGCTGGGCCGTGCCACGCGCGCGGAGTCGGGTGTCAAGACCCGCCAGCCGCTGTCGCGCGCGCTGGTCGCGGCGACCGGTTTCGGCTCCCTCGACCGTGAGCTGCACGCGCAGATCACCGAGGAACTGAACGTGAGCTCGCTCGCGTCACTGTCCGAGGTCGGTGGTTCACTGGTGGACACGACGGCGAAGGCGAACTTCCGCGCGCTCGGCAAGCGCTTCGGCAAGGGCGTCCAGGCGGTGGCGAAGGCCGTCGCCGAGGCCGATGCGGCGGCGCTGTCCCTGGCCCTGCGCGAGGGCACGGCGTCGGTGGAGGTCGACGGCGAGACCGTCACGCTCGCCCCGGACGAGGTCATCATCACGGAGACCCCGCGCGAGGGCTGGTCCGTCGCCTCGGACTCCGGTGCGACGGTCGCGCTCGACCTGGAGCTGACGGAGGAGCTTCGGCAGGCGGGGCTGGCCCGGGACGCCATCCGGCTGATCCAGGAGGCCCGCAAGAACAGCGGCCTCGACGTGGCCGACCGGATCGCCCTGCGCTGGACGTCCACGGACCCGAAGGTCATCGCGGCGCTCACCGAGCACGCCACCCTGATCGCGGACGAGGTCCTGGCCACGGACTTCGCCCAGGGCGAACCGGACGACACCTACGGCCCCGCGTTCACGGACACCCCGCTGTCCCTGACGTTCCACCTGCACAAGGCATAACCCCAGCGGGTGCGGCGCGCACCTCCGCCCCTCAGCGGGTGTGCGCGCCGCACCCGCTGCGCGCACACCCGCCGCACCCCCCTGCGGGCATGCGTGCCGCTAGGGGCGGCACGGGTGGGCGCAGCGGCACCCTGCAAGCGCAGGCCCACGAAAACTCCGTGACCTGAGCACCAGCACCGAGCACCTAAAGGGCCCCGGCCCACCAGAACTCCTGGTGGCCCGGGGCCTTTGCCGTCACCCGCCGCAGAGGCAACAAAAGGGCGGAGCCCCCGGAAAACCGGGGGCTCCGCCCTGAACGCTGCCGACGCCTAAGGCGTACGGGAGGCCGTCAGTTGTCGTCCTCGTCGATCAGAAAGCCACGCATCGGCGAAGGCGCCTGCTGCATGGGCGAAGGCCCCTGCGGCCGAACCGGCGCCATCGGCTGCGTCATGGCCGGCGACATCTGCTGCTGACCACCGTAGGACGGGGCACCGGGACCGGGCCCGCCCATCGGGTTGCCACCGTAGGACGGCGCGCTCGCCCCGGCCGGAGCCATGGACGGGCTGGGCGACGACGGGAGCGAGGCGGTCGCCGGTGTACGCGGCGGCGCCAGCGAGTCGTCGGCCTGGGTCTCCAGCTGACGCAGCTGCGACTCAAGGTAGGACTTCAGACGCGTACGGTACTCGCGCTCGAAGCCTCGCAGGTCCTCGACCTTGCGCTCCAGCGTGGCGCGGGCGGACTCCAGGGAGCCCATCGCGACGCGGTGCTTCTCCTGCGCGTCCCGCTCCAGGGCGTCGGCCTTGGCTCGGGCGTCGCGCTCCAGACCCTCGGCGCGGCTGCGGGCCTCGCCGACGATCTTGTTGGCCTCGGAGCGGGCCTCGGCGATCGCCTGGTCGGCGGTCTGCTGGGCCAGCGAGAGCACACGTGCGGCGCTGTCGCCACCGGGGCCCTGACCGGGCTGTCCCATCTGCGGGCCGTGCCCGCCCATCGGACCACCCATGGGACCGCCCATCGGGCCGCCCATCTGCTGGGGCATCTGCTGCTGCATCTGTCCCTGCATGGGGCCGGGACCCTGTCCCATGCCCTGGCCCATCGGACCCTGACCCATGCCGCCCTGGCCCATCGGACCCTGGCCCATGGGGCCCTGACCCATCTGGCCGGGACCCTGCTGGCCCTGGGCGCTGGGGCCCGCGGGAAGCTGGGGGGCACCGCTCGGCAGCTGCGGCGGGCCGCCCATGGGGCCGCCCATCTGCTGCTGCGGCGGACCCGATATGCCGGCGGGCACGGGAGCGCCGGGTCCTCCGCGCATGCCCTGCGGCGGGCCCTGCTGTTGCTGGGGATCCTGCTGTTCGGGAGGCTTGCGCATGCCCTGTTGCTGGTTCTGCGCGGCGGCGCGTGTGGCGGCGGCCAGCTTGGCGCGCAGGTCTTCGTTCTCGCGGAGCAGGCGGGTCAGTTCGGCTTCGACCTCATCGAGGAAGGCATCGACCTCGTCCTCGTCATAGCCTTCTCGGAGGCGGACGGTCGTGAACTGCTTGTTCCGCACGTCCTCGGGGGTCAACGGCATCTCTTCACCTCAACGTAGTCGTCGGCATCGTCGGCGTTCGGCAAGACCGTATCGTTCACAGCCGGCTCACAACGGAGATCAGGATGTAGACGATGATCATCAGTACGAAGAAGGACAGGTCGAGCGCCACGCCCCCGAGACGTAGCGGCGGAATGAACCGCCGCAGAAGCTTGAGCGGTGGATCAGTGACAGTGTAGGTCGCCTCAAGAACGACCACCATCGCCTTGCCGGGTTGCCATGAGCGGGCGAACTGGAACACGTAGTCCATGACCAACCGGAAGATCAGCACGATGAGGAAACACATCAGCACGACGTAGAGAACCTGCCCGACCACGCTCATGATTCCGTGCGTCCCTCTCCCCTGTTTCCCTGCTGTTCCGGTCCTGCGTCTCAGCTCTGGTTGAAGAACCCGCCCTCTGCGATGCGAGCCTTGTCCTCCGCCGTGACATCGACGTTAGCAGGCGACAACAGGAACACCTTCTGCGTCACCCGCTCGATGCTCCCGTGGAGACCGAACACCAAACCGGCCGCAAAGTCGACAAGTCGCTTGGCGTCCGTGTCGTCCATCTCGGTCAGATTCATGATCACCGGGGTGCCCTCACGGAAGTGTTCCCCGATGGTACGGGCCTCGTTGTAGGTCCGGGGGTGCAGCGTGGTGATCCTGTACGGCTCTCGTTCCGACACGACCTTGGGCATGATCACCGGTGCGTTCTTCTCCAGGCTTTGACGTTCTTGTGTGATGGACGCCACGGGGGCGATGCGGGCCGGGCGGCCGGATTCCGCGCCCAGCGAAGCGGAATGGGGCACGGGCTCGCGCTGCAACGGTGGATGCACCACTCGTACCGGTTCGTCCCTTTGGGACTGGTGTGGCTGGTGCGACTGATGCGACGGCTCATGCCGTCGGCGGTCCCGCTCGGGCTCAGGATCAAGCTCGGGCTCGAAGTCGTCATCGGGGTCGAAGCCCCTGCCGTCGTACCCATCGTCCTCCACGAGGCCGAGGTAGACCGCCATCTTGCGCATCGCGCCGGCCATGCTCTGAGTCCTCCGCTCTGTGGTGGATCGGCTGACTGTTGCCAAGTGCCCGCGATCCACGAGGTCGTCTGCCCGCCAGCGGCGGTAATGACCATATTTTCTGCTGTGGTCCGACTTCTTGGCGACGTTACCCGAGCCTGGGGCGGACGCCGAGTACCGCGGTGCCGACGCGTACATGTGTCGCTCCGGCCGTCACCGCGTGTTCGAGGTCCGCACTCATCCCTGCCGAGACCATGTTGGCAGCCGGATGAGCCCGGCGCAGGTCAGTCGACAAATCCATCAGGCGCTCGAACGCCGCCTGTTCACGCCCCGCGTACGGGCCGGTGAGCGGAGCGACGGTCATCAGTCCGTCGAGCCTCAGTCCGGGCGCTTGGGCGACGAGTTCGCCCAACTCCTCGACGCCTTCGGCCCCTACACCACCGCGCTCCCCCAGTCCACCCTTTCCCGTGGCGGACTGCTCCGCGTCGAGCGCAACCTGGATGAGGCAGCCCACCTCGCGCCCGGTCCGTAGCGCTTCCTTGGACAGGGCGGTGACGAGCCTGGCCCGGTCGACCGACTGCACGACATCGGCGTAACCGACCACGGAACGCACTTTGTTGGTCTGCAGCTGGCCCACGAAGTGCCAGGACAGGGGCAGATCGGAACAGGCCGCGGCCTTGGGCGCCGCGTCCTGGTCGCGGTTCTCGGCGACGTGCCGCACACCGAGTTCCGACAGGATCCGCACATCCTCGGCGGGGTAGGTCTTGGTGACCACGATCAGGGTCACCTCTTCACGCTTGCGTCCGGCCGCCGCGCAGGCGGCGGCGATACGCTCCTCCACGTCCGCCAGGTTCCCGGCGAGTTCGGCCCTACGGTCCGTCATGCCCGATCAGTCCAGCCACACATAGCCCGCGAGCCGGCCGGTGAGGCCGTCCCGACGGTACGAGAAATGGTCGTCCGACTCGATCGTGCAGACCGGCGACTGCTCCCGGTCGCGCACCCCGAGCCGCTCCAGCTGCGCGTGCACGCCCGCGCTCACGTCGACCGCCGGCGTACCCCACGAGGTCTCGGCGTGCGCCGCGGGCTCGACGGCCGCGACCTCGGCCCGCATCGCGTCCGGCACCTCGTAGCACCGGCCGCAGACCGCGGGGCCGGAGCGGGCGACGATCCGGGCCGGTTCGGCGCCGAGTTCCACCATGGCCGCGACCGCGGCGGGTACGACCCCGGCGACCATGCCGGGCCGTCCCGCGTGGGCGGCGGCCACGACCCCGGCGACGGGGTCGGCGAGCAGCACCGGGGTGCAGTCCGCGGTGAGCACGGCCAGCGCGAGGCCCCGGCGGGCGGTGACGACGGCGTCGACCTCCGGCACCGGGCGCTCGCCCCAGGGCTCGTCGACGACGGCCACGTCGGGTCCGTGGACCTGGTTCATCCAGACGACCCGCGCGGGGTCGAGGCCGAGCGACTTGGCCGCCAGTTCACGATTGGTGTGTACGGCTCCGGAGTCGTCGCCGACCGCCCCGCCGAGATTGAGCTCTGCATACGGAACGGCGCTCACCCCGCCCCACCTGTCGGTGAAGGCGAAGTGCGCGCCGCTCACGGTGCTCACCGAGGAGCGCCGTCCTATCACTTGAGGAAGTCCGGCACGTCCAGCTCCTCCGCCGCGCTGTCGGAGTACGTCCGCGACGGCGGGACCGGCGGGGAGACGGGCGGCAGTTCGTTGCTCGCCGGCTCCGGAGCGGGCTCCGGCGCCTCCTTGGGCGTGACGCTGCCGAGCGAGCCGAAGGACGGGCGGCTGTCGCCCGCCCGCACCGGCGCGGGCTCGTCGCGCTTGGCGGAGGACGAGCCGAGCACGGTGTCCCGCTTGGACGGGGGCTGCCCGCCGTCGAAGCCGGCCGCGATGACGGTGACCCGTACCTCGTCGCCGAGCGCGTCGTCGATGACCGCGCCGAAGATGATGTTGGCCTCGGGGTGCGCGGCCTCGCTCACCAGCTGGGCGGCCTCGTTGATCTCGAACAGGCCGAGGTCGGAGCCGCCGGAGATCGAGAGCAGTACGCCCCGGGCTCCGTCGATGGAGGCCTCAAGGAGCGGCGACGAGATCGCCATCTCGGCAGCCGCCACCGCGCGGTCGTCGCCGCGGGCGGAGCCGATGCCCATGAGGGCCGAACCCGCCTCGGACATCACGGACTTGACGTCGGCGAAGTCGAGGTTGATCAGACCGGGTGTGGTGATGAGGTCGGTGATGCCCTGAACACCGGAGAGCAGGACCTGGTCCGCCGACTTGAACGCGTCGAGGACCGAGACCTGGCGGTCCGAGATGGACAGCAGCCGGTCGTTCGGGATGACGATGAGGGTGTCGACCTCTTCGCGGAGTTCCGCGATGCCGTCCTCGGCCTGGTTGGCGCGGCGCCTGCCCTCGAAGGTGAAGGGGCGGGTGACCACGCCGATGGTGAGTGCCCCGAGCGAGCGGGCGATGTTGGCCACCACCGGCGCGCCGCCGGTGCCGGTGCCGCCACCCTCGCCGGCCGTCACGAAGACCATGTCGGCCCCCTTGAGGACCTCCTCGATCTCCTCGCGGTGATCCTCCGCGGCCTTGCGGCCGACGGCCGGGTTGGCTCCGGCGCCGAGTCCGCGGGTGAGTTCGCGGCCGACGTCGAGCTTGACGTCGGCGTCGCTCATCAACAGCGCCTGGGCGTCCGTGTTGATGGCGATGAACTCGACACCCTTGAGACCGACCTCGATCATCCGGTTGATGGCATTGACACCACCGCCGCCGACACCGATGACTTTGATGACTGCGAGGTAGTTCTGCGGTGCTGCCACGTCGAAGGCCTCTCGCCTCGATTACGTGTCGTCGCCTCGCACGGTCGCGATCCGACGACTGATGCCGAATGGGACGGTCCGAACGCCGACCCGAACCCTAACGCTGAAGTTTAGGGTTACCAGTGTGCCTGTTCCCTGGACTCTTCCGAACAGGACACTAAGTCGACAAGTGGCGCACGTTCAACGAACACGCCGAACCTCCCGTTTTTCTTTTCACCCTATGTGATCAGCCATGTCACTGCCCAACCAGGGTGCTGGCCTGCGCAGATGTGCGTCAACTCCCTGATGACGCAGGGGCGGTGGGAACACTTACGTCGAAGTGTCCCGCCTCGGGAGCGGCTTTCATGAGAGCAATGAGCGTATGCGCCTTCGCGCGGCCCTTCTCACCACTGCCCCAGTCGACGGTGCGGTCGCCGCTCAACTCCAGCGTGACGGAGTCGTACGAACGGACCTTGACGACCTGGGTGGCGCGGGCGACCGCGGCCGGAAGAGAACCGGCCACGAGCACCGCCTCGCGCACCAGCCGGTCGGCGCCGAAGCGGCGCAGGCCCGCCGAGTGGGACGCCGTCAATTCCAGTACGGGTACGCCCTGGGGTGCGCGGGAAACCGTGGCATATCGCACACCCTTGGCGTCCACTTCGACGAACTTTCCGCCCTTTTCGACAATCAGGACCGGCCTACGCTCAGTTACTTTCAGCCCGATTCCATGCGGCCAGGAACGGACGACGTCAACCGAGTCGATTCGGGGCAATTTCCGGCGCAGTCCTGCCTCGATCTCGTCGGTGTCGACCGAGATCAGCGGCGATCCGACCGGGACGTCGGCCGCCTCGACGACCTGTCCGGCCGTCAGGACCCGGGTCCCGGTGGCCGATACCCGCTCCACCCGCGTCCACTGGGAGCCGTAGAGGATCCAGACCCCGCCCGCGGCGAGCAGGGCCAGACAGACCATCACGACGACGAGCGTACGAGGCCTCGGCGGCCTCTTCAGCCTCTTGAGGAGGGGCGGCCGGGGCGGGCCGGAGCCAGGACCCTGTCGGTCCTGCCGTTCGCCGCGTTCGGCGGTGGTCGGTCCGGCCACGCTCCCCTGCCTTCTGCCACGCGCTAGCGGCGTGACGCGATCGCCTCGTACACCATCCCGACGAGCAGGTCGTCGGCGTCCCTGCGGCCGAACTCGGAGGCCGCGCGGGACATCTCGAACAGCCGGTGCGGATCGGCGAGCACGGGCAGGACGTTGCCCTGGATCCAATGCGGCGTCAGTTCCGCGTCGTCGACCAGCAGTCCGCCGCCGGCCTTGACCACCGGCTGGGCGTTCAGCCGCTGTTCGCCGTTGCCGATGGGCAGCGGGACGTAGACGGCGGGGAGCCCGACGGCGGAGAGTTCGGCGACGGTCATCGCGCCCGCGCGGCAGAGCATCATGTCGGCCGCGGCGTACGCGAGGTCCATCCGGTCCACGTACGGTACCGGGATGTACGGGGGCATCCCCGGCATCTGGTGGACCTGCGGCAGTTCGTTCTTCGGGCCGACCGCGTGCAGGATCTGGATACCGGCCTGCTGGAGGTACGGGGCGGTCTGCTCGATCACCTGGTTGAGGCGGCGGGCGCCCTGCGAGCCGCCGGAGACGAGCAGCGTCGGCAGGGAGGGGTCGAGGCCGAACGCGGCGCGGGCCTCGGGGCGCACGGCGGCCCGGTCGAGCGTGGCGATGGAGCGGCGCAGCGGGATGCCGATGTAGCGGGCATTGCGCAGCTTGCTGTCCGGGGTGGAGACGGCGACCTGGGCCGCGTACCGGGAGCCGATCTTGTTGGCGAGTCCCGGCCGGGCGTTGGCCTCGTGGACGACGATCGGGACGCCGAGGCGCTTGGCCGCGAGATAGCCGGGCAGGGCGACGTAGCCGCCGAAGCCGACGACCGCGTCCGCCTTGGTGCGTTCCAGGATCTGCTCGGCCGCCTTGATCGTGCCGCGCAGCCGTCCGGGGACGGTGATCAGCTCGGGGGTGGGCTTGCGCGGCAGCGGTACCGCGGGGATCAGCCCGAGTTCGTAGCCCCGTTCCGGTACGAGCCTTGTCTCAAGTCCGCGCTCCGTGCCCAAAGCCGTGATTCCCACGGTCGGGTCCTGCCTGCGCAGGGCGTCCGCGAGGGCGAGCGCGGGCTCGATGTGGCCGGCGGTCCCCCCACCGGCGAGTACGACATGCACCGAAATTCACCGCTCTCCGGACGAACGCGCCGAGGCACGCCGTCGCATCGTGTTCCACTTCCGAGGCCCCCGGACAGCGGAGCCTCTCACCGCAGCCCGCTTTCTGCCAAAGCGGGGTTGCCGCATCGCGAGTGCCGTCCGCGCAGCGGGGTCCTCACGCGCGAAGGCGATCAGGAGCCCGATGGCGAACATGGTCGGCAACAGGGCGGAACCCCCGTAGGAGAACAGCGGGAGCGGGACTCCGGCGATCGGCAGCAGACCGAGCACCGCACCGATGTTGATCACGGCCTGAGCCGTGATCCAGGTGGTCACGCCACCCGCGGCGTACCTCACGAAGGGGTCCTCCGTGCGTCCGGCCACGCGGATACCCGCATAGCCTAGAGCCGCGAAGAGTGCGAGTACCGACAGAGTGCCCGCCAGGCCGAGTTCCTCACCTGTGATGGCGAAGATGAAGTCGGTGTGGGCTTCGGGGAGTTGACCCCATTTCTCCACACTCGCGCCGAGGCCCGAGCCGAAGAGGCCGCCGGAGGCGAGGGCGTAGATGCCGTGCACGGCCTGCCAGCAGGAGTCGCCGGGACCCGGTTCGGTGGCGCCGAGGCAGCCGAGGCGGGCCATGCGGTTGGGGCTGGTCCTGATGAGGATGAAGCCGAGGGTCAGCGCGATGGCGAGGACGCCGCCGAAGAGCCGGGTCGGTGCCCCCGCGAGCCACAGCAGGCCGAAGAGGATCGCGGTGAGGATGATCGCCGTGCCCATGTCGCCGCCCAGCATGATCAGCCCGAGCAGCATGAAGGCCACCGGTACGAGCGGCACCAGCATGTGCTTCCACTGGGTCAGCAGCCGCTTGTCCTGCTTGCGGGCGAGCAGGTCGGCCCCCCACAGGACGAGGGCGAGCTTGCCGAACTCGCTGGGCTGGAGCTGGAAGGGGCCGCCGACCGAGATCCAGTTCTGGTTGCCGTTGACCGCGACTCCTATCCCCGGCACCTGGACGAGGATCATCAGGAAGACCGAGCCGGCCAGTATCGGGTACGCCAGCGCCCGGTGCAGCTTGGACGGCATCCGGGAGGCGGCCAGCATCAACAGACCGCCGAGCACGGCCGCGAGGAACTGCTTGCGGAAGAAGTAGCTGCCCGGCAGCGACAGCTGGAGCGCGGTGATCTGGGAGGCGGAGTACACCATCACCAGACCGAGCACGGTGATCAGCAGGCTGCCGCCGAGGATCAGGTAGTACGCCGTCAGCGGCCGGTCCCAGGCACGGCGTGCGCGGCCGTAGAGGCGGGCCACGGGGTTGTCGCGCGGGGGGCGGGGGGCCGGGGGCCGCCGGGGGGCCCGCTGGACGGGAGGACGCCCTGTACGGCTAGTGGGCACGACGGGCTCCCCTCGGTGCGGCAGGGCGTCCCGCCGGTGCTGCGGTGCCCTCGGGCCCGGCGGTCCGCGGCCGGATCCGCGCGGCGTCGCGCTGCCCAGTCCCCGTGCCGCACAGGTCCGTCCACGGCCCGCTCGCGGGTACGGGCCGGCCCGGCGCCGTGCCACCGGCGGAAGGCCGCTGTCGGTGCACCGACCACGATGGCGTCACGTGTCGCTCCCTAGGATCCCGGGCGCCCGGGCCGGCCCAGGGGCCTGCCGTCAGGCGCCCGCGGCGCCGAGTTCGCGGACCGCTTCCGCGAACATGTCACCGCGCTGGTTGTAGTTGGCGAACATGTCCATGGAAGCGCAGGCCGGTGCCAGGAGCACCGTGTCGCCGGCGCGGGCGAGTCGTGCCGCCTCCTGGACCGCCGCGGGCATCGCACCAGTGTCGGTCCGGTCGAGGTCGACCACCGGTACTTCCGGCGCGTGTCGCGTGAGGGCTTCACGGATGAGGGCCCGGTCCGCGCCGAAGAGCACGACGCCCCGCAGCCGCTTCGCGGACCGGACGACGAGTTCGTCGAAGGTCGCGCCCTTCGCGAGGCCGCCCGCGATCCACACGATCGACTCGTACGCGGCCAACGAGGCTTCCGCTGCATGCGTGTTGGTGGCCTTGGAGTCGTCGACATACGCGACGCCGTCCACGTCGGCCACGTGCTCGATGCGGTGGGCGTCGGGGCGGAAGGCCCTCAGGCCGTCCCTGACGGCCTTGGGGGGCACGCCGAAGGCGCGGGCCAGGGCCGCCGCCGCGAGGGCGTTGGCGATGTTGTGCGGGGCGGGCGGGTCGACGTCCGCGATCTCCGCGAGTTCCTGGGCCTGCTTGTGCCGGTCCTCGACGAAGGCGCGGTCGACCAGGATGCCGTCGACGACGCCGAGTTGGGAGGGCCCGGGGGTGCCGAGCGTGAAGCCGACGGCCCGGCAGCCCTCCTCGACGTCCGCGGCGCGCACCAGGTCCTCGGTGGCCTGGTCGGCCACGTTGTAGACGCAGGCCACCTGATTGCCCTCGTAGACGCGGCCCTTGTCGGCGGCGTACGCCTCCATGGAGCCGTGCCAGTCGAGGTGGTCGGGGGCGAGGTTCAGGACGGCCGCGGAGTGGGCGCGCAGCGAGGGCGCCCAGTGCAGCTGGTAGCTGGACAGTTCGACGGCGAGCACGTCGAGATCGGCGTACTCCTCGTCGGTGCCCAGCACCACGTCGACGATCGGCGTGCCGATGTTGCCCACCGCGGCCGTACGCAGGCCCGCGGCGGCCAGGATCGAGGCGAGCATCCGGGTCGTGGTGGTCTTGCCGTTGGTGCCGGTGACGGCCAGCCAGGGGGCGGCCTTGCGGCCGTCGTGGCCGCGCAGGCGCCAGGCGATCTCGACGTCGCCCACCACGTCCACGCCCGCCTCGGCGGCGGCCAGGAAGAGGGGGCTGCCGGGCTTCCAGCCGGGCGAGGTGACCACCAGGTCGGTGCCCTCGGGCAGCGTGTCGGCGTCCGCGAGACGTACCGCGATGCCCTGCTGTTCGAGGGGGACGGCCCGCTCCCGGTGCGCCGGGGAGTCGCCGCCGTCGACGACCGTGACCGACGCGCCGAGGCCGGCCAGGGCGCGGGCGGCGCTGATGCCGCTCACGCCGAGACCGGCGACGGTGATGTTCATGCCCTGCCAGGCGGAAGCGGTGGTCACTTCTTGGCTGCCCATCCCGCGTAGAAGAGGCCGAGTCCGACGATGACGCACATGCCCTGGATGATCCAGAAGCGGACCACCACAAGGACTTCGGACCACCCCTTGAGTTCGAAGTGGTGCTGCAGCGGTGCCATCCGGAAAACGCGTTTGCCGGTCAGCTTGAAGGAGCCGACCTGGATGACCACCGACATGGTGATGAGGACGAAGAGACCGCCGAGCAGAGCGACCAGGATCTCCGTGCGGGAGCAGATCGCGAGGCCGGCGAGCGCGCCGCCGAGCGCCAGGGAACCGGTGTCCCCCATGAAGATCTTGGCGGGCGAGGTGTTCCACCACAGGAAGCCGAAGCAGGAGCCCATGAGGGCGGCGGCGACGACCGCGAGGTCCAGTGGATCTCGTACCTCGTAGCAGGCGCCCGGGTTGGTGAGGGTCTGCGCGTTGGCGCAGGACTCCTGGAACTGCCAGACGCCGATGAACGTGTAGGCGCCGAACACCATGGTCGCGGCGCCGGTGGCGAGGCCGTCCAGACCGTCCGTCAGGTTCACGCCGTTCGACATCGCGAGGATCATGAACAGCGCCCAGACCACGAACAGCACCGGGCCGATGGACCAGCCGAAGTCCTGCACGAAGGAGAGCCTGGTGGAGGCCGGGGTGTTGTTGCGGTTGTCCGCGAACTGCAGCGCGAGGACCGCGAAGCCGATGCCGACGATCAGCTGTCCGGCCATCTTCGCCTTGGCCCGCAGACCGAGCGAACGCCGCTTGACGATCTTGATGTAGTCGTCGAGGAAGCCGACGAGGCCCATGCCCGCCATCAGGCCGAGCACCAGCAGTCCCGAGAAGGTCGGCGGCTTCCCCGTGATCACCTTGCTGAGGAAGTACGCCAGCAGCGTGGCCAGGATGAAGGCGATACCGCCCATGGTCGGCGTACCGCGCTTGGCGTGGTGCTCGCGCGGGCCGTCGTCACGGATGTACTGGCCGTAGCCCTTGCGGGCCAGCAGCTTGATCAGCAGCGGAGTACCGATCAGGGTCAGGAAGAGACCGATGACTCCCGCGAACAGGATCTGATTCATCATCGGACGGCGACCTCACCCTCGGCGCCCTCGACGAGCGCCTGCGCGACCCGTTCGAGACCGACCGACCGGGACGCCTTCACGAGTACGACGTCTCCCGGGCGCAGCTGACTGCGCAACAGGTCGACCGCCGACTGTGCGTCGGACACGTGCACCGACTCCTCACCCCACGAACCCTCGTTATATGCGCCCAGTTGCAGCCAGGACGCTTCCCTGCCCCCGACCGCGACGAGCTTGCTGACGTTGAGCCGGACGGCGAGCCGTCCGACCGCGTCGTGCTCGGCGAGCGCCTCGTCCCCGAGCTCGGCCATCTGACCGAGCACCGCCCAGGTCCGCCGCCCCTTGCCCATGGCCGCGAGCGCCCGCAGGGCGGCTCGCATGGACTCGGGGTTCGCGTTGTAGGCGTCGTTGACGATAGTCACGCCGTCCGGGCGCTCGGTGACCTCCATCCGCCAACGGGAGAGGGAGCCCGCCTCGGAGAGCGCGGTGGCGATCTCGTCTGCGGACATGCCCAGCTCATGGGCGACGGCGGCGGCGGCGAGCGCGTTCGACACGTGGTGCTCACCGTACAGGCGCATGGTCACTTCGCTGCACCCGGTGGGTGTGTGAAGGCTGAACGAGGGCTGTCCGTTCCCGGTGAGCCGCACGTTCTCGGCCCGTACGTCCGCTTCGTCGGACTCTCCGAAGAGCAGCACGCGTGCTTTCGTACGCGAGGCCATGGCCCGTACGAGGGGGTCGTCGGCGTTCAGGACGGCGGTTCCGTCCTCCGGGAGACCCTCCACCAGCTCGCCCTTGGCCTGGGCGATCTGCTCGCGGCCGCCGAACTCGCCGATGTGGGCGGTGCCGACGTTGAGGACGAGGCCGATCTTCGGGGGCGTCAGATCCGCGAGGTAGCGGATGTGACCGATCCCGCGGGCGCCCATCTCCAGGACGAGGAAACGTGTTTCCTCGGTGGCGCTGAGCGCGGTGAGCGGCAGCCCGATCTCGTTGTTGAGCGAGCCGGGCGTGAAGACCGTCGGCGCCTTGGTGCGCAGCACCTGGGCGATCAGGTCCTTGGTGCTGGTCTTGCCCGCGGAGCCGGTGAGCGCGACCAGCGTCGCGCCGAGCCTCTCCACGACGTGGCGGGCGAGGGCGCCCAGCGCCCGCTGGACGTCGTCCACGACGATGGCGGGCACCCCGACGGGCCGGGAGGCCAGGACGGCCACGGCGCCCGCCTCGACGACGGCCGCGGCGAAGTCGTGGCCGTCCGCGCGCTCGCCCGCGAAGGCGACGAAGAGACTGCCCGGACCGGCTTCCCGGGAGTCCCTGACGACCTGTCCGGTGACCTGGACCGACGTATCCGGTATGTCATGGGTCTGCCCGCCGGTGACTGAGGCGATCTCGGCGAGAGAGAGGGCGATCACAAGTTCATCCCTGGGTCTTCTGGATAGCTGCGCGGAGCACCTGGCGGTCGTCGAAGGGACGGATCACCCCGGCGATGTCCTGGCCCTGTTCATGGCCCTTGCCCGCGATCAGCACGGTGTCGCCGGGCTGTGCGCGGGCGACGGCCGCGGCGATCGCGGCGGCCCGGTCCTCGAAGACCTGGACCTCGCCGCGCTCGTGCGCCGGCACCTCGGCGGCGCCCGCGAGCATCGTGGCGAGGATGGCGAGGGGGTCCTCGCCGCGGGGGTTGTCCGAGGTCAGTGTGGCGGTGTCGGAGAGCCGGACCGCGGCGGCGCCCATCGGCATCCGCTTGGTCCTGTCCCGGTCGCCGCCGCAGCCGAGGACGATGTGCAACTTGCCCTCGGTGACCTTGCGCAGGGCCTTGAGGACGGATTCGACGGCGTCCGTCTTGTGCGCGTAGTCGACGACCGCGAGGTAGGGCTGGCCGACGTCCACGCGCTCCAGGCGTCCTGGCACGCCCGGTACGGCGGCGATGCCGTCGGCGGCGGTCTGCGGGTCGATCCCGGCGGCGGCGAGGGCGACGATCGCGGCGAGCGTGTTGGCCACGTTGAAGGTGCCCGCGAGCGGCGACCTGGCGGTGATCCGCTCGCCCTTGGGCCCGACCGCGACGAAGACCGAGTCCATCGGGCCGACCCGGACGTCCTCGGCGCGCCAGTCGGCGTCGGGGTGCCCCTCCGCGGAGAACGTCACCACGGGGACGCCGGCCTCCTTGACGAGCCTGCGGCCGTATTCGTCGTCGAGGTTGACCACGCCGAGCCTGCTGCGCTCCGGCGTGAACAGCTGCGCCTTGGCCTGGAAGTAGTCCTCCATGCCCGAGTGGAACTCCATGTGTTCCGGGCTGAGGTTGTTGAAGACCGCGACGTCGAAGACGCAGCCGTCGACCCGGCCGAGGACCAGGGCGTGGCTGGAGACCTCCATGACGACCGCCTCGACGCCGCGCTCGCGCATGACCGCGAACAGCGCCTGGAGGTCGGTGGCCTCGGGGGTGGTGCGCTCCGACTTGATGCGCTCGTCGCCGATGCGCATCTCCACGGTGCCGATCAGCCCGGTGCTGCGGACGCCCTTGAGACCGCCCTCGACGAGGTACGCCGTGGTGGTCTTGCCGGATGTGCCGGTGATGCCGATCTGCAGCAGGTCGCGGCCGGGGTGGCCGTAGATGGAGGCGGCCAGCTCGCCCATCGAGCCGCGCGGGTCGTCCACGACGAGGACCGGCAGGCCGGTGGCGCGGGCCCGGTCGGCTCCCGTCGGGTCGGTCAGCACGGCGACGGCGCCGAGGCCGGCGGCCTGCGTCACGAAGTCGGCACCGTGCATGCGGGCGCCGGGCAGCGCGGCGTAGACGTCGCCCGGACGGACGGCGCGGGAGTCGTGGGTGATGCCCGTGACCCCGACGGCGTCCGCGGCGCTCTGCGGGTGGTCCGCACCCAGCTGACCGGCGAGCTCCGCGAGGGGTGTGGCGGGGTTCTGCACCGGTCGCGGCGGCCCCGGATATGTCACAGGGACGCCCTTCCGGGTGGTTTGGGACTGATCGGCGTGTGGCACGGCGGTGAGCGTACCGGGCACACCCCCGCCGGAGCGAAGCGAGGGGCGTGGCGGTGCGGACGGCGGGCCGTCGTTGCCGGGGTCGGGAGTGATCGTTGTCACGAGCTTGTTCCTGGTCGGTGTTCCGGGCGGTGCACGGGGTGTTCCGGGCGGTGCCGAGGGGTGCCGGTGAAGGCGTGGCCGGCGTCGGTCAGGGCGTGAAGGTGACGGGAAGTCTGTCGGTGGTGTCCCCGGTGGGCGGTACCTGGAGGGTCTTCAGTGCGAATTCCAGGACCTCCTTGTAGACGGGTCCGCAGATCTGGCCGCCGAAGTAGCTGCCCTTGGTGGCGTTCTGGATGGCGCAGTACACGGTGACGCGGGGGTTGTCGGCGGGCGCGAAACCGGCGAAGGACGAGGTGTAGCCGCGGTAGCGGCCGGTGGCCGGATCCACACGGTTGGCCGTGCCGGTCTTGCCCGCCACGCGGTAGCCGGGGATGCGGGCCTTCGCGCCGGTGCCCTCCTCGTCGTCCACGACGGACTCCAGCATGTGCGCCAGGGTCTTCGCGGTCTTCTCGCTGACGACTCTTGTCTTCTTGGCCTTGGCGGCCGGGGTGAACTGTCCGTCGGCTCCCTTCGTGCCGCGCACGAGTGTCGGTTCCACGCGTACGCCGCCGTTGGCGATCGTCGAGTAGACGGAGGCCGCCTGCATCGCGTTGACGGACACGCCCTGGCCGAAAGGAATCGTGTACTGCTGGGAGGTCGACCACTGGTCGGCTGGGGCGAGGATGCCCTTCGTCTCACCGGGGAAGTCCAGGCCGGTGTAGCCGCCGATGCCGAACTTGCGCAGGTACGAGTGGAGGACCTTGTTGGCCGCCTCCTGGCTCTTGCCGAGCTGTCCGGTGGCCAGGATGGTGCCGATGTTGCTGGACTTGGCGAGGACGCCGTTGAGCGTCAGGTACCAGGTCGGGTGGTCGATGTCGTCCTTGAAGAGCCGGTCGCCGCGGTGCAGCCGGTTAGGCACGGTGACGTGCGTGGCGGGGGTGGCGGCGCCCTCCTCCAGGACGGCGGCCATCGACATCACCTTGGCGGTGGAGCCGGGCTCGTAGGCGTCCTCCAGGCTCCAGTTGTGCAGGGCTCCCCCGTCGGCCCTGGACAGGTCGTTCGGGTCGAAGCCGGGCGAGTTGGCCATCGCGAGGATCTCGCCGGTCCTGTTGTCCTGCACTATGACGTACCCGCGGTCCGCCTTGGACTTCTCGACCTGCTCGGCGATGGCGTGCTGCGCGGCCCACTGGATGTCGCGGTCGATCGTCAGCTCCACCTCGGAGCCGGCCACGGCGGGCTTCTCGGTGGAACCGGCCGTCGGGACCTGCCGTCCGCCTGACTGGGCGTAGCGGATCTCGCCGTCCTTGCCGGACAGGTCGCCGTTGAGCTGCTGCTCGATGCCGCCGCCGCCCTTGCCGTCGGCATTGACCCAGCCCAGTATCCCGGCGCCGAGGTCACCGTTCGGGTAGACCCGCTTGCTGCTGGGTTCCTGGAGGACGCCCGCCAGGATGTTCGCCGGACCGCCTTCGCCGGCCTTCTCGGCGAGGGTGCTCTTGAGGTCCTTGATCTGTGTCCAGACCTGGGGGGTCTGGCGGCGGGCGAGCACTACGTAGCGGGTCTTCTCCGTCCGGAGCTTGGCGGCGAGTTCGTCGGTGTCCTTGCCGAGGATCGGGCCGAGCAGGGCGGCGGCCTGCTCGGGGGCGTCGCTGATCCTCGTCGCCTTCCTGGTGAAGAGCGTGGGGTCGGCGGTGATGTCGTTGGCGTCCACGCTGATCGCCAGGTCGACGCCGTTGCGGTCGGTGATCCCGCCGCGCGCGGCGGCCAGCGTACGGCTGAGGTACCGGTTCTTCTCGGCCTTGGCGGTGTACTCGCTCGCGTCGACCGCCTGTACCTGGAGGAGCCGTACGACGAAGGCGATCAGTACGAGGGCCAGCGCGAGGCTGACCAGGCGCAGCCGCGGGCGGGGGCTGCCGAGGCGGATGACGCGCGGCGCCTTGGCGCGGGGCGGCGCGGGACGGCGGGCGGGGCGGGCGCCCGGCCCGGGGCGGCGCTGGCTGCCGGGTTTGGCGGGGCGGGCGGACCCGCCGGGTTTCGAGGACCGGGCGGGCGCGGGCACCCTGCGGCGCGGGGGTTCCCTGTCGGACACTTCCGTCACCTGCCGGGGATCGTAGAGGTCGGCGTGGGCTGCGCGGCGGTCTCCGTGGCCGGCTCCGGCGCCCCGGTCTGCGCCGGGGTCCCGGTGGCCGTCGGGGTGGGCTCCGGGGTCGTCCCGGCCGGTTCCGGGTCGAGTGCCTCGGGCGGCCGGATCACGGGCACGTACACGGACGACTGCTCGGCGGCCGCGCTGGGGACACCGCGGACGCTGCCGTCGGGATTCAGGAAGGCCGGGTCTCCGCCGGGCACCATGCCGAGCTCGCGGGCGCGGCGCTGGAGGGCGTCGGGGGCGGAGTAGGCGTCCACGTCACGCTGGAGCGCCTGCTCCTCGTCGGTGAGGCTCTTGGTGTCCCTCTGGAGGTCGTCGAGCTGGAACGATCCCTCGCTGAGGGCGGAGTTCAGTACCAGGAGACCGATCAGACCGCCGCCGAGCAGCAGCACGACCAGGAGGACGAAGGGGGTACGGGCGGCCTGTCCGGAGCCGGTCGGGAAGAGCCGCGCGAGCCGGGCCGCTCTGCCCCTCAGTTCGGGTTTCCTATTCACTCACCCTCCAGGTGAGTTCGGGTTCCTGGCCGGTGGGTCCGGGTTTCCGGCCCCTGTGCCCGGTGAGTTCGGTCATCCAACTCACGCACCCTTCCGTCACTCGGCGTCCTCCCTGATGCGCTGCGCCCCGCGCAGCCGCGCGGGAGCGGCCCGCCGGTTCTCCGCGACCTCTTCCTCGGTGGGGAGTTCGGCACCGCGCGTGAGCAGCTTGAGCCGGGGCTGGTAGCGCTCGGGGACGACCGGCAGTCCGGGCGGCGCGGTGTTGGCGGCGCCCGCCGCGAACACCTGCTTCACCAGCCGGTCCTCCAGGGAGTGGTACGACAGCACGGCGATCCGGCCGCCGACGGCGAGCGCCTTCACGGCGGCGGGGATCGCTCTCTCAAGGACGGTGAGTTCGCCGTTGACCTCGATGCGCAGCGCCTGGAAGGTGCGCTTGGCGGGGTTGCCGCCGGTGCGCTTGGCCGCCTGCGGCAGGGAGTCTCGGATCAGTTCGACGAGCCGCGCGCTGTTGGTGAACGGCTCCTTGTCGCGCTCGCGGACGACCGCGGACACGATCCGCTTGGCCTGCTTCTCCTCGCCGTACGCCCGCAGGATCCGTACGAGTTCGCCGGGGGCGTAGGTGTTGAGCACCTCGGCCGCGCCGATGCCGGTCGTCTGGTCCATGCGCATGTCGAGCGGGGCGTCCTGGGCGTAGGCGAAGCCGCGGTCCGCCTCGTCGAGCTGCATGGAGGAGACGCCCAGGTCGAAGAGGACGCCCTGGACGCTCGTGAGGCCCAGGCGGTCGAGCACGTCGGGGAGTTCGTCGTAGACCGCGTGCACCAGCTCGGCCCGGTCACCGAAGGGCGCGAGCCGTTCCCCGGAGAGGCGCAGTGCCTCCTTGTCGCGGTCGAGGGCGATCAGACGGGACTCGGGGAAGCGGTCGAGCAGGGCCTCGCTGTGGCCGCCGAGGCCGAGGGTGCAGTCGACGACGACGGCTCCCGGTGCCTCCAGTGCGGGGGCCAGCATGTCCAGACACCGCTGGAGCATCACCGGGACATGTCGACTCTGGCTCAAGGGGCCCTCTCAGGTCCGCGCGGCCGGTACGCACCGCCGGGTCCCCGCCCGCCCGTGGTCGTCACGGGAGACACCCCTCGGCTTGCCGAAGGGAAGGCCTGCCGGCGCCGGAAGCGTCAGCCGACCGGGAGCGGGAGGAGGCCGAGCCGTACGTACGCGCCGCGCACGCGAGGAGATCCCGGCATGTCGCCGGGCCTCCGGGGTTTAGCAGTCCAGCAGGGAGGACAGCTCGCCTCCCGCTTCGCGTCACTTTAGTCCACGGTGTCTCGCGGTCAATGAACCGGCCTGCGCGTCGCGACTCTCCCCCGCGATCAAGCGAAAACCTGGTGTTTTCCACCCGAACGGGTGCACTCGGTCCACCCTTGTGGGTTACCTCACAACAACGCTCATTGATGTTCTTTGTCTCCTCTCACAGCGGGCCCGAACAGCACGTGCCCCTTACCGTCATAGGTATGACGACTTCCGCATCCGTTCCCACCGAGCCCGAGGCCGCCACGGCCCGCCCCGGCACCGTCACGGACCGCCTGGTCGACGCCAACGAGCGGTACGCCGCCGCGTTCACCGATCCGGGCATGGACGCCCGGCCGGTCCTGCGTGTCGCGGTCGTGGCCTGCATGGACGCCCGTCTCGACCTGCACGACGCGCTCGGCCTCGAACTCGGCGACTGTCACACCATCCGCAACGCGGGCGGCGTCGTCACCGACGACGTGATCCGCTCCCTGACCATCAGCCAGCGCGCGCTCGGCACCCGCAGCGTCGTGCTCATCCATCACACCGGCTGCGGCCTGGAGTCCCTCACCGAGGAGTTCCGCCACGACCTGGAGATGGAGGTCGGCCAGCGCCCGGCATGGGCCGTCGAGGCGTTCCGCGACGTCGAACAGGACGTCCGGCAGTCCATGCAGCGCGTGCGGACCTCCCCGTTCCTTCTGCACTCCGACGACGTACGTGGTTTCGTGTTCGACGTGAAGACGGGCCTACTGAGTGAGATAGACCCCACCTGACGCCAGTGGGACCCGGCCATAAAACGCAAGACCCGACATATCACGGCCAGTTATCCACAGGCGGATGACACGAACCGGTAACGGCAACAAGAATGCGTATGTGGCGTCGCGCGGAACTTTTCAAGCGTGGCGTCCGTGTTCGGGGTGGGCCGGTTCGCATCGCAGCGTGTCGGCCCGGAGAAAGAACGGGCCGAGGAGGGCCGGGTGACGACCTATGACGATCGAGCGAGCCTCACAGATCTGACCGCCACTGTGGAGAGAGTCCGCAGTTCGGTGGAGGAAGTGATCGAGGGCAAGCCTGAGGTCGTACGGCTTTCGCTGACCGTACTGCTCGCCGAGGGACATCTGCTCATCGAGGATGTCCCCGGCGTCGGCAAGACCATGCTGGCCAAGGCACTGGCGCGGTCCATCGACTGCTCGGTGCGACGTATTCAGTTCACGCCCGACCTGCTGCCCTCGGACATCACCGGGGTGTCCATCTGGGACCAGCAGAACAGGGAGTTCGAGTTCAAACCGGGGGCGATCTTCGCGCAGATCGTGATCGGCGACGAGATCAACCGCGCGTCGCCCAAGACGCAGTCGGCGCTCCTGGAGTCCATGGAGGAGCGCCAGGTCACCATCGACGGGCACACCTACGAGCTGCCCAGCCCCTTCATGGTGGTGGCCACGCAGAACCCGGTCGAGATGGAGGGCACCTATCCCCTGCCGGAGGCGCAGCGGGACCGATTCATGGCCCGGGTCTCCATCGGCTACCCCAGCGCGGAGGCCGAGTTGCAGATGCTCGACATCCACGGCGGGGCCTCCCCGCTGGACGACCTGCAGCCGGTGGCGCACGCGCACGAGATCGTCAAGCTCATCGACGCGGTCCGCACGGTCCACGTCGCCGACCCGGTCCGCCGGTACGCGGTCGACCTGGTCGGCGCCACGCGCAGCCACCCGGACCTGAGACTCGGCGCCTCGCCGCGCGCAACGCTGCATCTGCTGCGCGCCGCGAAGGCGTCCGCCGCTCTCAGCGGCCGGGACTACGCACTGCCGGACGACGTGCAGGCGCTCGCCGTGGCGGTCCTGGCCCACCGGCTGCTGCCCACCGCCCAGGCCCAGTTGAACCGTCGTACGGCCGAGCAGGTCGTCCTGGAGATCCTTCAGCGCACGGCCGTGCCCGCGGCGCCCCAGGCGCCGGGCGGCCCGGCGATGGGCCGGGGCACGTCCGCCTTCGGCCAGCAGCCGCCCCGGAGGCTGTGATGACCGGCGGCGGGATGCCCGCGGCGACGGCCGAGGAGGACCGGGGCGGGATGCGCACGGCTCTCGCCGGGCTCACCACGCGCGGGCGTTCCTTCCTGGCCGCCGGCATCGCGGCCGCCATCTGCGCGTACGTCCTGGGGCAGAGCGATCTGCTCCGGGTGGGACTCCTGCTCGCCGTGCTGCCGCTGGTCTGCACGGCCGTGCTGTACCGCACGCGCTACCGGGTCGCCGGCAGCCGCCGGCTCTCCCCCGCGCGGGTGCCCGCGGGCTCCGAGGCACGGGTCCATCTGCGGATGGACAACGTCTCGCGGCTGCCCACCGGCCTGCTGATGCTCCAGGACCGGGTGCCGTACGTGCTGGGGCCGCGGCCCCGGTTCGTCCTGGACCGGGTCGAGGCGGTCGGCCGCCGCGAGGTGTCGTACCGCGTGCGGTCGGACCTGCGCGGGCGCTACCCGCTGGGCCCGCTGCAACTGCGGCTCAGCGACCCCTTCGGCATGTGCGAGCTGACCCGTTCCTTCTCCACCTACGACACCCTCACCGTCGTCCCGCGCGTGGAGCCTTTGCCGCCGGTCCGGCTGACCGGCGAGGCGAAGGGGTACGGCGACGGGCGGCAGCGCTCGCTCGCGCTGGCCGGCGAGGACGACGTGATCCCGCGCGGATACCGCTACGGCGACGACCTGCGCCGGGTCCACTGGCGGCTGACCGCGCGGTACGGCGAGCTGATGGTGCGCCGCGAGGAGCAGCCGCAGCGGTCCCGCTGCACGGTGCTCCTCGACACCCGGGGCATCGCCTTCGACGGCGCGGGCCCCGACTCGGCCTTCGAGTGGGCCGTCTCGGGCACCGCGTCGACGCTGGTGCACATGCTCGAACGGGGCTTCTCCGTACGTCTCCTGACCGACACCGGCACCTCGGTGCCCGGCGAGGGCGCCGACGGGTTCGCCGGGGCCAGCCAGGAGTCGGCGGACGCGGCGGGGCTGATGATGGACACCCTCGCGGTGATCGACCACTCCGACGGTACGGGCCTGTCGCGGGCGTACGAAGTGCTGCGCGGCGGCAACGAAGGACTGCTGGTGGCCTTCCTCGGCGACCTGGACGAGGAGCAGGCGTCGGTGCTCGCCAAGATGCGCCAGCGCAGCGGCGGGGCGATCGCCTTCCTGCTGGACAGCGGGGCATGGGTGCGGGGCACCCCCGACGAACAGGGCGAGGAGCGGCTTCGGATGCTGCGTGAGGCGGGCTGGACCGCTGTGGCCGTCCCACCGGGCGTGAGCCTGGCCGACCTGTGGCGGGAGGCGGACCGACAGCGCAACGGGGTCGCGTCCACGGGCAGTACGACAGGAGGCGGTACGTCATGAGCGGGCGCGCACGACTGGCGCTGTGCGCCGCTGCGGCGACCTTGATGGCGTCCTGCGCCCTGCTGCCGCTGGTCGATCCGGCGAGCTGGTTCCTCCAGGCGGCGTTCCTGGTCGCGGTGCAGACCGGGGTGGGCGCGGCGGCCCGGCGGGTGCCGCTCGCACGACCGCTGACGATCGCCGTGCAGGCGCTCGTGACCCTGATGCTGCTGACGCTGTCGTTCGCCCGGGAGCAGGCCATCGCCGGGCTGCTGCCCGGCCCCGACGTCTTCCGCTACTTCGGCGAGCTGCTGCAGGCGGGCGCGGACGACGTCAGCCGGTACTCGATCCCGGCGCCGCTCTCCGACGGCATCCGTCTGATGATGGTCGGCGGGGTCGTGGTGATAGGACTCGCGGTGGACGCGCTCGCGGTGACGTTCCGCAGCGCCGCCCCCGCCGGACTGCCGCTGCTCGCGCTGTACTCCGTCGCCGCGGGTCTCGCGGACGGCGGCGCCGGATGGATCTGGTTCCTGCTGGCGGCCACCGGTTATCTGGTGCTGCTGCTCGCCGAGGGACGTGACCGGCTCTCGCAGTGGGGGCGGGTCTTCGGCGGCGGGCCCCGCACACCGGGCGGGGACTCCTCGGGCAGCCTGACCGCGCCGGTGCGTACGGGACGGCGCATCGGCGCCGTCGCACTCGGTGTCGCGCTGGTCGTCCCGCTCGCCCTGCCCGCGCTCGACGGCGGGCTGCTGGACGCCGCTCGCACGGGCGTCGCCGCGGGTTCCGGCGGGGGCAACACCATCTCCGCGGTGAACCCGCTGGTCTCGCTCAGCGACAGCCTGAACGTGGACGAGGACCGCGAGGTCATGTCCTACCGCACCAACTCCGAGGAGACGCAGAACCTCTATCTGCGGATCGTCTCGCTCGACGAGTTCGACGGCACGGCGTGGAAGCCGGCCAAGCGCCACGTGGAGGACGTGCCGGGGACCTTCCCGACACCGCCCGGTCTCAGTGACGACGTCCAGCGCACCGAGGTGCAGACGAGGATCTCAGCGGCCGACTGGTACGCACAGGACTGGCTGCCGCTGCCCTACCCGGCCAGCCAGGTGGGCATCAACGGCAAGTGGCGGTTCGAGCCCGTGGGCCGCACGCTCGTCGGCGACCACGGCCAGACCACCCGCGGCCAGGAGTACACGGTCAAGAGCCTGATCGTGCAGCCGACCGCGGATCAGCTCGCGAACGCGCCCGAGGCGCCGGAGGTGCTGAAGCGCGAGTTCACCAAGGTGCCGAACTCGCTGCCGCCGGTGGTGGCCACCACGGCACGGGAGATCACGGCGGACGCGGCCAACGACTACGAGCGTGCGGTGAAGCTGCAGGACTGGTTCGCCCTGGAGGGCGGCTTCACGTACGACACGGAGGTCAAGGTCGGCAGCGGGTCCCAGGCGATAGCGCGTTTCCTCAGGGACAAGGAGGGCTTCTGCGTCCACTTCTCCTTCGCGATGGCCTCCATGGCCCGCACGCTGGGCATACCGGCCCGGGTCGCGGTGGGCTTCACGCCCGGTTCGCCCAAGTCGGACGGCACGATGTCGGTGGGGCTGCGGGACGCGCACGCGTGGCCCGAGCTGTACTTCGAGGGCATCGGCTGGACCCGCTTCGAGCCGACACCGAACCGGGGCTCGGTCCCCGAGTACACCCGCACGGACACGCCCGGCGCGGCCGTCCCCGACCCGGACGCGCCGTCGCGTTCCTCGTCCACGGCGCCCTCCGCCGCCCCTTCGGGCAGCGAGGAGTGCACGGCGGCCGAGAAGAAGCTGGAGCAGTCCTGCGCCAGCGAGTCCCCGCAGGCGGCGTTCGGCGCGACGAACGACGATCCGCCGTGGTGGCTGTCCCTGCTCCTCTGGCTCGCGGGCGGACTCGCCGTGGGCACGCTGCCGCTGCTGCCGATGCTGTGGCGGATGCGGACCCGGTCGGTGCGGCTCGGTTCACACAACTGGATCACCGCGGACACCGGCGGCGCCTCGGCCGGGCAGGACATCGGCGGCGACGGGGTGCGCGACATCCGGCTCGAATCGCACGGCCGGGGCGAGGCGCGCACCACGGCGGTCGCGCTGGAGGCCTGGCAGGAGGTCAGTGACACGGCGTGGGACTTCGGTATCCCGCCCGACGAGTCGCAGACACCGCGCAAGGCGGCGGCGCGGATCGTCCGCGTCGGGCATCTGGAGCCGGAGGCCGCGGCCTCCGTCCACCGGATCGCCGACGCGGTGGAGCAGGTCCTGTACGCGCCGAGCCCCCGGCCGGCCCCGGGGCTGGGCGCCGATGTCCGCCGGATGACGCAGGGCCTGCGGGCCACCGCCAGCCGCGGCACGCGCCTGCGCGCACTGCTCGCACCACGCTCGTCCGTCCGGGTGGTGTGGGCAGCCTCCGAGAGGTGGCACGCGCTGAAGTACCGCGCCGCGACCCGCTGGACGGCCCTGCTCCGACCCCCGTCGGAACAGGGCGGCAGCGGAGGCTGACCGGCTGCCGCCGAGGCAGCGAAGAGGGGGTGCCGACCCGGACTGCGGGCCGGCACCCCCTCTTCGTCGTACGGCTCCACGCTGGGCGCGCTTGGCGCTGGGCCGGCGTTGATGCGCCACCACCGCAGGCACCCCATCACGCAGCCGCGTCCTCGGCCGGTCTCGGCTCCCGCCCGGCCGCGTCGGCCCACCCCGTGGCGGCCGGACGCGCCGAGGGCGGGCGCGCCGAAGGCGAGGGCAGGCGGGCTGAAGGCGGGCGCGCCGAAGGGGTGGCCACCTCGGCGGTGGTCACCCCTTCTTGCGTGCGTCTGTCCGGCCTGAGCCCAGTGGGCTACTGGCCGCCCTGCTCGTCACGGCGCCGCTGCCAGCGCTGTTCGATGCGGTCCATCATGGAGCGCCGCTGCCGACCCTGACCACGGGCCTGCGGAGCACCCGGCGCACCCGCCGCGGGCTGTTCACCCGGCTTGGGGGCTTTGCGCCAACCGGTGACGGCGAGCACCGCGCAGCCCAGCATGACGAGAAAACCCACCACGCTGACCCAGATCTGCTGTGCGACCATTCCGGCCATGAGGAGCGCGATACCTACGAGGAAGCCGGCGACCGCCTGGTAGACCCGTCGCCGGGTGTACGTACGCAGCCCGCTTCCCTCAAGCGCTGTCGCGAACTTGGGATCTTCGGCGTACAGCGCTCGCTCCATCTGCTCGAGCATTCGCTGCTCGTGCTCCGAGAGCGGCACGGCGTCCTCCTCATCGTGCAGTCGCCGGGGCGACGACCGGGGGGCCCCTTCAGGATAGGCAGGGAATCGCCCCCGTGAAACCCGCCCCTCTGCGCCAATTCGCCAACCGGAACCCGCCATGGCTTTCCGATCCACTGAGGCGTAGATTCCCCAGCGACCGGCCCGTCATGCCGGACGGTCTCCCCCGATCATACGGCTCCGAGCGCCCGATCGGGGGGCCTGTGGCGTACTCCATCTGCTGTCGCGCCCCTGATCAGCGGTGCGACGCGGGTGGCGGCTCACCCCTCGACCGACTCCCGCGTCTCACCGAGCACATGAAGCTGCGTGGCAACAGAGTGGAAGGCGGCTAGTTCGGCGGCCGCGGTCTCCAGTTTCAGCAGGGCGTCCAGGGCGCCCGGCTCGGTGTCCACGAGGACCCCGGGGACCAGGTCCGCGAAGACCCGCACGCCGTGCACCGAGGCCACGCCGAGGCCCGCGGCCTCGACCAGAGCGGTGAGCTGGTCGGCCGTGAAGCGGTGCGGAACGGGATCACCCTCGCCCCAGCGGCCGTCCGGGTCACTCAGGGCCTGGCGAGCCTCCGTGAAGTGTCCGGCGAGGGCCCGCGCGAGGACGGCGCCGCCCAGCCCGGCGGCGAGCAGGCTGAGGACGCCCTCGGGGCGCAGCGCGCCGACGGCGTTGCGCAGGCCCTCGGCGGGGTCGTCCATGTACTCAAGGACGCCATGGCACAGCACCGCGTCGTAGCCGGCGCGCTCGACGACGTCGAAGAGGCCGTGGGCGTCGCCCTGGACACCCTGGACGCGGTCGGCGACGTCCGCCTCGGCGGCCCGGCGCTCCAGCGCGAACAGCGCGTTCGGGCTGGGGTCCACGACGGTGACGCGGTGGCCGAGCCGGGCCACCGGCACGGCGAAGTTGCCGCTGCCGCCTCCGGTGTCGAGCACGTCCAGCGACTCCCGGCCCGTGGCCTTGACCTGGCGGTCGAGGGCGTCCTTCAGAACGTCCCAGACCACGGCGGTACGGAGAGAGGCGCGGGGACTGGAAGGGCCGGAGCGCGGCGACGCCGGCCGAGGGCGGTGGGAGACGGGCGGGCGCATCGGGTCCGACACGGCAGTTGACTCCTCGGCGCGGCACCGCCTCGGTACGGCGGAGCGATGGGCATACCTCCCCCGCCGTGTCCGGCGCCGGGGAGATTCAGGCGTTCCAACCCTATTGCCTCACGCCCGCTGCCCGACCCCCCGTCTCGCGCGCCGGACGCACGGCCCCTGACCAACCCTGACGACCGGCCCGGGCCGCTGCCCCAGACCGCCGGGCGACCGCCCTGACTGTCCCCGCACCTCCGTCGAAGCACCCTCCGGAGCCGGAGCTGAAGCCCGCAGCCGGGTCAAGCCCGAACCCGGTCCCGAGCCCGGCCCTCGTCATCACCCCGCGTCCGGGACATCCCGCACGTCCCGGGGCCCCGGGACGCCGCGTGTCTCCTGGGCGGGGTGGCCGCCCTGGACCCCGTGCCCGCCCTGCCCACCCTCGTGCCGCGGCTGCGGCAGCACCGGCTGGAGCACCAGCATGCGTTCGACGAGGCGGAGGAACATCGCCACGTCACGCAGCAGGTCGTCGGCGTCCCGGATGCTTGCGGCGCCCTGGATGCCGGCTTCCGCGCGGGCCCGACGGCGGGCTCCCGAGGCGAACAGCACGCTCCACTCGGCGAGTTCGGGCGCTATCTCGGGCAGCACTTCCCAAGCGCTCCGGATCTTGGCCCGGCGCCTCTCGGTGGTCTCGGGCCGGCCGCGCGCGGCGAGCACGGCCGCGGCGGTGCGCAGGGCGGCCAGGTGTGCCGTCGCGTACCGGTCGTTGGGCATTTCCAGCAGGGCCGCTTCGTCGAGTCCGGCGCGGGCCTGGGCGAGCAGATCGAGGGCGGCGGGCGGGGCCGTGGCACGGCGGAGCACGGGGTGCACGTCGCTCGCCGGTCCGGTCAGTGAGGGGGCAGGGCCGGTGGCGCGGCGCCGGCGGGCGGCGGCTGCGGATGAGCTGGCCATGACGAACCTCCACTCGTCGTGTGACGGCACACCCGACGGGAGATGCCGTATGTGCCTATCGTGCGGTATGCCACTGACAATCCGTTCTGACCTGGGCTTTTGCTTCGCTCATAGGTTCGGAGTAGCTTTTGCACTGACCAGTCAGTTCAAAACTTTGCGCTTCAACCGGTGCGACAGCCGGTCGAAGGACCCGGAGGGTGGGGGAAGTTGTGGACGGTCCGCACGGACTCGGCGTCACGGCCGAGGACTTCGGGCTCAGAGGACCCCGCGGCTGGGCGTTCCGCGGCGTGGACGTCGACGCGGAGCCCAGCTCGCTGATCGCGGTCGAAGGACCGTCGGGCTCGGGCCGTACGTGTCTGCTGCTGGCCCTCACCGGGCGGATGAAGCCCACCGAGGGGCACGCGCGCGTGGGGCCTTGCGAGTTGCCGAAGCAGATGGCGGCGGTCCGCAGGTTCAGCGCGCTGGCGCATGTGCCCGGCGTCACCGACCTGGAGCCCGCCCTGTCCGTAGCCGAGCACCTCCGGGAGCGCGCACTGCTGCAACGGCGGTTCGGCGGCCCCGTACGCGGGCTGCTGCGACCGCGTCAGGAGCGGCTGGCGGAGGCCCGGCTACGGGTCGACGGCGCGCTGGCCGCCGCCGGACTCGACCAGGAGGCGCTGCCCAAGGGCTCCAGGACCGCCGTGCGCGACCTGGAACGCCTGGAGGCACTGCGGCTGTCCGTCGCCCTCGCCCTGATCGGCCGCCCCCGGCTGCTCGGGATCGACGACACCGACCTGAAGCTCTCGGACGCCGAACGGACCGAGGCCTGGGCGCTGCTGCGCTCCCTGGCCGACGCCGGGACCACGGTCGTGGCGGTGTGCAGCGAGGCCCCGGAGGGCGCGGTCGTGGTGTCCACGGAATCCGCCGCCGCACCGGCCCGCAACCAGGACCGCGGCCAGGAAGAGCCCGACGACCACGACAAGGAGACGGTGGATGCGCTCGCCGAAACTGGCCGCGCTTGAACTCAGGCGCTTCGGCAGGGGCAGGCTCCCGCGCGCTGCGCTGGCCGCGCTCCTGCTGCTGCCCCTGCTGTACGGCGCCCTCTACCTGTGGTCGTTCTGGGATCCGTACGGACGTCTCGACCGCATCCCCGTGGCGCTCGTGAACGACGACCGGGGAGCCACCGCCGCCGACGAGAAGGTCGTGCTGGGCGACGAGATCACCAAGGGTCTGCACAGGAGCGACACCTTCGAGTGGCACGAGGTGAGCGCCGCCGAAGCCCGTGAAGGGGTCGAGAACGGCGACTACTACCTGTCGCTGACCATGCCGTCCGACTTCAGTAGAAGGATCGCCTCCAGTTCGGGCGACTCCCCGGAGACGGGCGCCCTCCAGGTGCGTACGAACGACGCGAACAACTACATCGTCGGGCAGATCTCGCGGACGGTCTTCAGCGAGGTACGGACGGCCGCCTCGACCAAGGCTGCACGGTCGTTCCTCGACAAGATCTATGTCTCGTTCTCCGACCTCCACGGGAAGACCCAGAAGGCCGCCGAGGGGGCCGACACGCTCTCCGGTGGCATCGGGAAGGCGAAGAAGGGCTCGAAGGACCTCGCGGACGGCCTCGCGGACGCCGAGAAGGGCAGCGGCAAGCTCGCCACCGGGCTGAGGAAGCTCGACACGGGGGCGGGTGACCTGGAGGACGGCTCACGACAGGTCGCCGAGGGCACGCAGACGCTCGCGGACAAGGTCAACGGCGTCGCGGACAAGGTGGGGCCCTTCCTGAAGGGCAACGAGAAGGAGATCGGCGACACCGCCCGGCTCGTCGCGGACTCGGCCTCGGTCATCCGCGGCAACCTCGACACGCTGGCGAGGACGGCCCCGGCCGCCGCGAAGAGCGCGCACACGGCCTCCGACACGCTGAACGGCGTCTACAAGGCGCGTTGCGAGGACCAGGACCTGCCGCTGCCCGACGCCGCCTGCCCGGACCTGAAGAAGGCCAGGGACGCGGCGGCGGACGTGGCGGAGGTCGCCGACGACGTCGACACGCTGGTGGCCGGCCAGAACGGCGACCTGAAGTCGCTGGACAGGCACCTGGCCACCCTGGAGAAGCAGGCGCGGGCGCTGGCCGACCGCTCACCGCGCCTGTCCGAGGACCTCGCCACGGCCGTCTCGAAGATCAACCAGCTCAACAAGGGAGCCGGGAAGGTCGCCAAGGGTGCCGAGACCCTGCACACGGGGCTCGGCACGGCCAAGAAGGGCGCCACCGACCTCGACAGCGGGATCGGCAGGCTCGGGACGGGCGCGAACGACCTCGAAGGGGGCATGTACAAGCTCGCCGACGGCTCGGGGAAGCTCGCCGGCGGACTCCACGACGGCGCGGGAAAGATCCCTGACTACGACAAGAAGGACCGTGATCAGCGCACCGGGGTCATGGCCGACCCCGTACAGCTGGCTTCGAAGGACCTGCACAAGGCGCCCAACTACGGCACCGGTTTCGCCCCGTACTTCATTCCGCTCTCCCTGTGGGTGGGCGCGATGGTCGCCTACATGCTGATCCCGCCGCTCAACCGGCGCGCGCTCGCCGCGGGCGCCCCCGCCTGGCGGATCGCGCTGGCGGGCTGGCTGCCGGTGGCCGCCCTGGGGGTGCTGCAGACGGTCGCGCTGATGTCCGTACTGCACTGGGCGATCGGTCTTCAGGCCGTGCGGGCGGCCGGGACGGTGGCCTTCCTGTTCCTGGTGACGGGCTGCTTCGCGGCGATCGTGCAGTGGCTCAACGCACGCTTCGGAGCGGCCGGCCGGATCCTCGTCCTCGCGCTCCTGATGCTCCAGCTGACCTCGGCCGGCGGCACGTATCCCGTGCAGACCAGTCCGGGCTTCTTCAACGCGATCCACCCCTTCATGCCGATGAGTTACGTCGTCGACGCCCTGAGGAGACTCATCACGGGCGGCGGTCTGGGCCCTGTCTGGCAGGCGTGCGCCGTCCTGACCGCCTTCACCCTGGGCGCCCTCGCGCTCACCGCGGTGTCCGCGCGGCGCCGGCAGGTGTGGACCCTCGACCGACTTCACCCGGAGCTGAGCCTGTGACAATCAGGGCCATGGAAAGCAGCAGGACGGTGGACAGCGGCGGCGGCCGGCGGCAGGCGACCCGGCAGAAGCTCTACGAGGCGGCGGTGACCCTCATCGCCGAGCAGGGCTTCTCCGCCACCACCGTGGACGAGATCGCCGAGCGTGCCGGAGTGGCGAAGGGCACGGTCTACTACAACTTCGCGAGCAAGTCCGTCCTCTTCGAGGAGCTGCTCCGGCACGGGGTGGGACTGCTCACCGCCTCGCTGCGGGAAGCGGTCGAGAAGACCGACGAGGAGGGCGGCAGCAGGGTCGACGCGCTGGACGCGATGATCCGAGCGGGCCTCGTCTTCATCGGCCGTTACCCGGCCTTCACCCAGCTGTACGTGGCGGAGCTGTGGCGCACCAACCGGGCCTGGCAGTCCACGCTGCTGGTGGTCAGGCAGCAGGCGGTCGCGGTCGTCGAGGACGTCCTGCGCGACGGGATCGCGAACGGCGAACTGAGCGACGAGATCGACACCCCGCTGACGGCGGCGGCACTGGTCGGCATGGTGCTGGTGGCCGCCCTGGACTGGCAGGCGTTCCAGCCGCAGCGTTCCCTGGACGACATCCACGCGGCACTGTCGCTGCTGCTCCAGGGGAGGGTCGGCGGCGGGCGCCTGGGACCCCGGTGACACAGGCGACGCAGGTGCCCCGGAGTCCCGACGGGCACGGCGGACACAGGTGAGCGCCGGTCCGTAGTGGCCGCGTCCCCCGCGGGCCACGCCGGACCGGCGCTCCTCCTGTACTCCCCCATGCACCCCCGTGCATCCCCCGGTGGCCCCCGACGGCTCCCCCCGTTCCGGTCTCCCCCGGGCCCCCCGTGCCTCGCTCCCGCCGAGTGATCGGCGGAAGGAGCGGTAGAGGGCGCCGCGCCGTTCCGCCGCCCCGTGTCGGCGGTACCGGAGCCGCGCCCCTTTCCGTGCCTCCACTCTCTCGTTCGCGCAGGTGGGAACCCATCCGCGCGCGTACTCAACTCACTCCCTAGGTACGCGTACTCAGTCCTGCGCACTCATGCCCAGGACACGCCGTTGCCGACTGGTTACGATCGCGTCCGTGTCCGTACTCCCCCTGGTGTTCACCAGCGGCTGGGCCAGCGGTGTCAACGCGTACGCGGTGGTGCTGCTCCTCGGCCTCTTCGGCGCGACCGGACTGACCGACGAGGTCCCCGAGTCGCTGCAGCGCCCCGAAGTCCTCGTCGTGGCCGGCGTCCTGTTCGTCTGCGAGGCCTTCGCCGACAAGATCCCGTACGTGGACTCGGCGTGGGACACCGTCCACACCGTGATCCGCCCGGTGTCGGGCGCCGTCGTCGCGGCGCTGCTCGCCGGGCAGAGCGGTTCGCTGTCCGAACTGGCGGCCGGGGCGATCGGCGGCTCCTCGGCCCTGGCCAGCCACACGGTCAAGGCCGGTACGCGGATGGCGATCAACACCTCGCCGGAGCCGTTCAGCAACGTCGTGATGAGCACCGCGGAGGATCTCGGGGTCGCCGGGATCCTGACCTTCGCGATGTTCCACCCCGAGGCCGCGGCGATCATCGCGGGCGTCCTGCTGCTCGCCGGTCTGCTGGTGCTCTGGTTCCTCGTCTCGCGGATCAGACGGTTCCTGCGGCGCCGGGCCCAGCGCCGTGAGGAGAAACGGCTCGTGAACCGGCTCGGTCCGCCACCGCCCGGCTGACCCTGGCCTCCCGGCCGACCCTGGCCTCGCGGTTGACCCCGGCCTCCCGGCGGGCGCCCGGGCCCGCGGCCCCGTTGTCGGTGGCGGCCGATACAGTCCCTGGCATGGCACGGATTGTGGTGATCGGCGCCGGGATGGGCGCGATGGCGGCCGCTGCCCGGCTGGCCGTCGCGGGCCACCGGGTGACGGTGTACGAGCGGGCGGCGACGTACGGCGGAGCGTTGGGCCGCTTCGAGCGCGACGGGTTCGCCTTCGACACGGGCCCCGGGCTGCTCCAGCTGCCCGCGGTTCACCGCGATCTGTTCGTGAAGACCGGCAAGGAGCCCCTGGAGGCGTGCGTCGACCTGGTCCAGGTCGACCCGGCGGCACGGCACGTCTTCGCCGACGGCACGGAGGTGTCGCTGCCCAACGCCTCGCGCGCGGGGGTCGTCTCGGCCCTGGACGGGGCACTGGGCGCGGGCGCCGGTGAGCGCTGGGGCGACTTCCTGGTGCGGGCCCGCGAGGCCTGGGACCGGACGCGCAGGCCGCTCCTGGAGGAGCCGCTGTGGGCGGACTGGCAGGTGCTGGGCGAGCGCGAGCCCTACCCCGCGCTGCGGCAGCGGCGCCTGCTGCGCACCCGCACGGCGGCCCGGCTCGCGGAGGTCGGCGCCTGGGAGCTGGGCGACCCCCGCCTCGCCGCCCTCCTGGAGAGCTACGCGCTGGCGTACGGCCTCGACCCGCGCGCGGTCCCGGCGAGCGCGGCCGTCCTGCCGTACATGGAGCACGCCTTCGGCGCGTGGTACGTGCGCGGCGGGATCCGCGAGCTGGCGCGGGCCGTGCACGAGCGGTGCGTGGCCCGCCGGGTGGAGTTCGTCTTCGGGGCCGAGGTCGTCGCGATCACCGAGAAGGACGGCCGGGCGACCGGCGTGGAACTGCGCGACGGAACCGTCTCCGAGGCGGACTTCGTGGTGGGCGGTCCGCCGGAGCTGCTGAAGAGCCTGACGGGCCGCGACGATCTGTACGGGGGCGAGGCACCCGGGCCGCAGCCCACGTCCCCGTCCCGCGGCAAGGCCGTGGTCTGCCTCGCCCTGCGCGGCCCGCGCGAGGCGGGCGCCGCGCACCGCACGGTCGTGCACACACCGAACCGGACCGAGGAGCTGGACCACACCTTCACGGCGGGTACGGCGGCGCCGCGGCCCACGGTGTGGGTGGACCGTCCGGACGATCCGCTGCTGCGCCCGGACGACGCCCACGAGTCCGTGGTGCTCACGGCGACGGTCCCGTCCCTCGCACACCACGACTGGGCGGCGGCCGGTGCCGCCGACGCCTTCGCGGACCGTATGGTCGCCGCCGCGGAGCGGGCCGTGCCAGGGCTGCGCGGACGCGTGCTGTGGCGCGAGGTACGGACGCCCCTGCACACGGAGCGGGAGACCGGGGCCCCGGGCGGTGGTATACCCGCTCCCGCGCTGGCCGGCGAGGGCGGCACCCGGCTGCGGCCGGGCAACACCACCCGGATACCGGGGCTGTTCGCGGTCGGCGGCTGGGCGCACCCCGGCGGCGGGCTTCCGCACGCCGGGATGTCGGGATCGCTGGTCGCCGGACTGATCGTGGAGGGGCCGGACTTCAGGGGCTCGCAGTGACGGGGGCGGAGACGGGGACGGGGACGGGGCCAGAGACTCCGACGTGAGAGCACATCGGTGCCGACGCCGGTGCCGGTGCCGGTGTCAGTACCGGTACCGCTGCTCGTCGTACCCGCCCTGCTGCTGACCGTTGCCCTCGTACGGATAGGGCTGCTCCGGCGGGAGTTCGCCGCCGTACGGGTCCTCGGTGTTCCGCTGCTGCGGCACCCAGACCCCGCCGGGCGGAGTGTTCTCGGCGCCGTTGTAGGCGCCCGCCGCGTACTGGTCCTGCTCGTAACCCTGCTGCCCTTGCTGTCCCTGCTGCCCGTACTGCTGCTGCGAGGTGTCGTAGGACTGGCCGTAGGAGGCGTCGTAGGACTGCGAGCCGACGTACGGGTCGGAGTAGGGGGCGTACTGCTGCTGTTGTCCGGTGTCGTAGCCGTACTGCTGCTGGTCGTAGCCCGAGTAGCCGTCGTACCCGTAGTTCTGGGCGAACTGGTCCTGGGACTGGCCCTGGTCGGCCTGGCCGCCCTGTGCCTGCGCCTGGGCGGAGGCGGCGTACGCGGCGTCGGCGGCGGCCGCGTAGGCGGCTTCGCTGTAGACGCCGTACTGGCCGGTGTCGTCGGGCAGCGGCTGCGGCTCGTAGACGGCGGTGGACTCGGCGGCGTTCGCGGGGCGCTGCCCGAAAACCGATTCCTCACGTCCGAAGGCGTCGTCCCCGCCGAAGCTCTCGCCGCGGCCGAAGTCGTCCTGAGGATACGTTCCGCTCTGCGCGGCCTGGAGGTCCGTGACCTCCAGGGTCGGTTCCTGGCGCTCGGGTTCGCCGCGGCGGCGCTTGGTGATGCCCGGCCGTCCGGCGACGGCCCAGCCGGCCGCGAAGCCGCTGCGGAACGACAGCGTGACGTACGTCTGCCCGACGGCGAAGGCGGCGGCGCCCAGACCGATGACCACCACCGACGGGATCAGGACACCGATGACCACCCCGAGGAAGCCGCCGAAGGCCAGCAGCCGCCAGCGCAGCCGCGCCTTGTACTGCAGCAGCACCTCGCCCAGCAGCCACAGCGCGACGATGCCGAATGCGATGTAGAGGACCGTCCAGCCCATGTACGCCCCTCTCCCAGATGGCCGCTACGCAGTGTGTCGTATCACGATGCGACCGGTCTAGGCCTGCTGTGGGTGATGCAGGCCCAGGTTCTCGTAGATTTCCAGCGTCGCGGTGGAGTTGTTCAACGTAATGAAATGCAGTCCGGGGACTCCCTCGGCCAGCAGTGTCGCGCAGAACTCCGTGGCGAACTCGATGCCAATGGAGCGTACAGCCGCCGGATCGTCCTTGGCTGTGAGGATCCGCTCTTTCAGGGCATCCGGGAAGGATGCGTTGCTGAGTTGCGGCAATCGCTCCAACATCTTCACGCTGGTCACCGGCATCACCTCGGGGATGACCGGCGTAGCGCAGCCCGCCGCGTCGACCCGGTCACGCAGCCGCAGGTAGGCGTCCGGGCGGAAGAACATCTGCGTGATCGCGTAGTCGGCGCCGGCCCGGCACTTGTCGACGAAGTTCGCCACGTCCGCGTCCCAGTCCGCGGACCTCGGGTGCATCTCGGGGAAGGCCGCGACACCCACGCAGAAGTCGCCGGACTCCTTGATGAGCTGGACCAGTTCGGCCGCGTACGTGAGGCCCTGGGGGTGCGCCACCCAGTCGGCCATGGGGTCGCCGGGCGGGTCGCCGCGCACCGCGAGCATGTTCCGGATCCCGGCGTCCGCGTACTGGCCGATGATGTTGCGCAGTTCCGCGATGGAGTGGTCGACCGCGGTGAGGTGGGCGACCGGGGTGAGGGTCGTGTCGGCGACGATCTGCTCGGTCGCCTTGACCGTGCCCGCGCGGGTGGTGCCGCCGGCGCCGTAGGTCACGGAGACGAAGCTGGGGGCGACCGCCTCGACCCTGCGCAGCGCGTTCCACAGGTTCCGCTCGCCTTTTTCGGTCTTCGGCGCCCAGAACTCGAACGAGAAGGTCGTCTTGCCGGTCGCGAGCATGTCACGCACGGTGCGTGCGCGGTCAGTCCTGGTGGAAGCAGATCCGAGGGCCATACCCGCAGGTTAGCCAGGGGGAGACGGTCCCCCAACCGGGCGTGGGGAATTTGCCCGATTTGTCGACTTGTTGTCCACTCCTCGGACAACCGGCGCTCGACCGATCCTGGAGCGCGGGCCCTGACCGGCACGCGATCGGCCCTCGGCTCAGGCCGTCCGCAGCCGCTTGGCGAACTCCGCCGCCGCCGCGCCCGGGTCGTCGGCCTCGGTGATCGCCCGTACGACGACGACACGGCGGGCGCCCGCTTCGAGCACCTCGTCGAGGTTGCCGAGGTCGATGCCGCCGATGGCGAACCAGGGGCGGTCCGTCCCGAGCGCGGCCGTGTGCCGGACCAGGTCGAGGCCCGGCGCGTGGCGGCCGGGCTTGGTGGGGGTCGGCCAGCAGGGGCCGGTGCAGAAGTAGTCCACGCCGTCCTGGACGGCGGCGGCCGAGGCCTCCGGTCCTGCGTGCGTGGAGCGGCCTATCAGGACCTCGTCGCCGAGGATCGCGCGGGCGGCGGGGACGGGGAGGTCTCCCTGGCCGAGGTGCAGGACGTCGGCTCCGGCGGCGTGGGCGACGTCGGCGCGGTCGTTCACCGCGAGGAGCTTGCCGTGCCGGCGGCAGGCGTCCGCGAACACCGCGAGGTGCTCCAGCTCCTCGGCGGCCTCCATGCCCTTGTCCCGCAGCTGCACGATGTCCACGCCGCCCGCGAGGACCGCGTCCAGGAAGGCGGCGAGGTCGCCCTGGCGCCTGCGGGCGTCCGTGCAGAGGTAGACCCTGGCGTCGGCGAGCTGCGCGCGTGCGGTGGATTCGGGCATGCGTGGGTCCCCCGTGTGGTGTCGGTGGCGTACGGGCCGCGGGCCCGGTCCTGTCTTCACAGCTCGCGGCCCGCGGCCCGTACGCCGTGCGGCGTTGCGGTGGTGCGGTGTCCTCAGGTCAGACGGCGAGCGCCTGGGCGCGGCGCTTCACCTCCGTGCCGCGATTCTCACTCAGAGCCTGCGCGGGGGTGCCGGGCAGGCTCTCGTCGGGGGTGAAGAGCCACTCCAGCATCTCTTCGTCGTTGTAGCCGTCGTCCCGCAGGAGCGTCAGGGTGCCTGCGAGGCCCTTGACGACCTTCTGTTCGTCCACGTCGATGAAAGCGGCGGGGACGTGCAGCGCGCGGTTCTCACCACGGCGTACGGCGATCAGCTGGCCTTCCCTGACCAGCTGCCGGACGCGCGTCACCTCGACGCCGAACTTTTCGGCGATGTCGGGGAGGGTGAGCCAGGCGGGGACGAGAGCATCGATCTTTGCGTCAATCTCGGTCACGGGTACAAGCCTGCCATCTCCCACTGACACCCGGTACCCGGGCGGTCCGCCCGGCCCCGGCCGGCGCGCACACCGTCCGCACGTCGGGTGCGGGCCGTCCGTGGCCGGTCGCGCAGTTCCCCGCGCCCCTCAAACCCCCGGTTGTACGTCGGGTGCGGGCCGGACGTGGCTGAGCGCGCAGTTCCCCGCGCCCCTTAGGGGCGCTAAGCAGGGGCGCAGCTCCGCTTTTCAGGGGCGCGGGGAACTGCGCGGCCCGCCCCCACCGGGGCCGCAGACGACGAACGGCCGGTCAGAGCGCCGCGCTCTTCAAGGGGCGTGACGGGTCCGTCAGGAGCGTGGGGTCCATTCGGGTGCCGGACTCGATCAGCCGGCGCCCCTGCGCCAGGTCCCGCGGTCGCCCCACCGCCAGGACCGCCACCAGCCGCCCCTCCCGGAGCCAGCACACCGACCAGGAGGGCCCCGCCGGATCCCCCCGCCGGAGCAGCGCGTCGGCGCCCCCGTGGTGCCCCGCGTACTGGACGAAGCGGCCGAACTGCTCGGACCAGAAGTAGGGCACCGGGTCGTACGGCGCCGGCGTCTCCCCCACGATGTTCGCCGCGACCGTGCGCGGCCCCTGGAGCGCGTTGTCCCAGTGGTGGACCAGCAGCCGCTCCCCGTACCGGCCCGACGGGAACGACGCGCAGTCTCCGACCGCGTACACGTCCGGGAGCGAGGCGCGCAGGTGGTCGTCCGCGACGATCTCCCCGTGGACGCCCAGTTCGATGCCCGAACCGGCCAGCCAGCCCGTCGCGGGCCGCGCCCCGATCCCGACGACCACGGCGCCCGCGGGCAGCCGCGAGCCGTCGTCCAGCACCACCGCGCCGGGCTCGACGCGCTCCACGCGCGCGTGGGTGCGCAGCGACGCCCCGCTGTCCGCGTACCAGGCGGTCATGGGCGCGGCCACCTCGGCCGGCAGCGCGCCGACGAGCGGCCGGTCGGCGGCCTCGACGACGGTCACCGAGCACCCCGCCTCGCGCGCCGCCGTGGCGAACTCCGCGCCGATCCACCCCGCGCCCACCACCACGATGTCGTGCTGCCGGGCGAGGACGGGCCGCAGCCGCTCGGCGTCGTCGAGGGTGCGCAGCAGATGGACTCCGGGTACGCCCTCGGTGCCCGGCAGCCGGACGGGTTCCGCTCCTGTGGCGACGACCAGGACGTCGTACGGGACGCGTCCCTCGGCCGTGTCGAGTTCGCGGGTGTCCGGGCGGACGCCGGTCACTTCCAGGCCCAGGCGCAGTTCCACGTCGAGGGTCTCGAAGTCGACGTCGAAGGCGGATCCCTCGGCCTTGCCGAGCAGGACGGCCTTGGACAGCGGCGGCCGGTCGTACGGCTGGTGGGGTTCCGCGCCGATCAGGGTCACACTGCCGGGGAAGCCCTGTTCCCGCAGGGCGACGGCGGTCTGGACCCCTGCCATGCCCGCGCCGACGATCACGACGCGTACGCCCGCCGCCGGGCCCGTTTCCTGTGTCAGCTCGCTCACCCGGTCACCATAGACAGTCGGTGAAATCGTCGGTCAGGGGCGCGGTCGGTGAGCTGTTGCACAACGCCCCGTCACGGCGTCAGCCGAGGGTGACCTCTTCGACCACACTCGTCCCGCTGCCCTCCTGGGACTCCCACTCCCAGGTCTCCGCCAGCCGCACCCGGCCGTCAGGGGTCTCGCCGACCTGGGACACGCAGTGCCCGGAGGAGGTGGTCCCGTCCGTCTTCAGCTGTACGTACCGGAAGTCGAGCCGGTCGCCCTCGCGGGTGCCGACGAGGTGGCCGCGTACGACGTCGCCGCCCGCGTACTCGGCCCAGATCTCACCGTCCTTCTCGTGGTACGAGAACCGGGTGCGCGTACCCACCTGACCCGGTGCCTGGTCGGCCACGGGGGCGAGAACGAGTCCGTCGAGCGAGCGGGCCATGCCGTGAGGCTCCCTACTGGGGCGCGGGGCGAAGAGCTAGGGTGGCCAACGTAAAGCACTCGCGGGAGCCCGGGCGTACCGGGCTGAGAGGGAGGCTGGGACGGCCTCCGACCGTACGAACCTGATCCGGGTCATGCCGGCGAAGGGAGGGGCTGGACGCCCATGTCGCGTACACCGCAAGCATCCCCGAGCATCCCGACCACCGATGTCCTGGTCGTCGGAGGCGGGATCATCGGCCTGGTCACCGCGTGGCGGGCCGTGCAGCGCGGGCTGACGACCGCGCTGGTGGATCCCGAACCCGGCGGCGGCGCCGCGCAGGTCGCGGCCGGAATGCTGGCCGCCGTCACGGAGCTGCACTACGGCGAGGAGACCCTGCTCGGCCTGAACCTGGCCTCGGCGGAGCGTTATCCGGACTTCGTCGCGGAGCTGACGGAGGCCACCGGCCAGGATCTCGGCTACCGCAGGTGCGGCACGCTGACCGTCGCGCTCGACGCCGACGACCGCGCGCATCTGCGCGAACTGCACGCCCTGCAGAGCCGGTCGGGCCTGGAGTCGGAGTGGCTGAGCGGCCGCGAGTGCCGCCGTCTGGAGCCGATGCTCGCGCCCGGGGTACGCGGCGGACTGCGGGTGGACGGCGACCACCAGATCGACCCGCGACGGCTCGCCGCGGCCCTCGTCACGGCCTGCGAGCGGGCCGGAGTGGTCCTCCACCGGACGTGGGCCGAGCGCCTGACCGTCGTACGGGACCGGGCCACCGGAGTCGTCACCACGGACGGCACCGAGCTGTCCGCGGGTCAGGTCGTCCTCGCCGCGGGCAGCCTCAGCGGACGTCTCGCGGGTGTGCCCGAGGACGTACTGCCGCCGGTGCGGCCCGTGAAGGGGCAGGTGCTGCGGCTGGCCATGCCGGAGCCCGCCCCCGCGTCACAGAGCCGGGGCGCGCCCTTCCTGAGCCGGACCGTGCGGGCCGTGGTCCGCGGCAGCCACGTCTACCTGGTGCCGCGCGAGAACGGCGAGCTGGTCGTCGGCGCGACCAGCGAGGAACTGGGCTGGGACACCACGGTGACCGCGGGCGGTGTGTACGAACTGCTGCGGGACGCCCACGAACTCGTCCCCGGCATCACCGAACTGCCGCTCACCGAGACGCGCGCCGGACTGCGCCCCGGCTCCCCCGACAACGCGCCCCTGCTCGGCCCGACGGACCTTCCCGGGCTGCTCCTGGCGACCGGCCACCACCGCAACGGCGTGCTGCTCACCCCGGTCACCGGCGACGCCCTGGCGCACGCGCTGACCACCGGTGAACTCCCGGAAGTGGCGCGTCCGTTCACCCCGGGCCGGTTCGACACCGCCGCCGCACTCACGGAGCAGCCCGCATGAGCGTGACCGTCCTCGTCAACGGGGAGCGGCGGGAGCTCGCCGCCGACACCCCTCTCGACACCCTCGTGACCGCGCTCTGCGCGGCCCCCTCCGGTGTCGCCGCCGCGCTCAACGAGACCGTCGTCCCGCGCACGCAGTGGCCGACGACCCTCCTGCGCGAGGGAGACCGCGTCGAAGTACTCACCGCCGTCCAAGGAGGCTGACCCATGGCCGACGACCCCTTCTTCCTCGGCGGTACGTCCTACACGTCCCGTCTGATCATGGGCACCGGCGGTGCCCCCAGCCTCGACGTCCTGGAGCGCTCGCTCGTCGCGTCCGGCACGGAGCTGACGACGGTCGCCATGCGGCGCGTGAGTCCCGGGTCGCACGGCTCGGTCCTCTCCGTGCTCGACCGGCTCGGCATCCGCGTACTGCCCAACACGGCGGGCTGTTTCACCGCCGGGGAGGCCGTCCTGACGGCCCGCCTCGCGCGCGAGGCGCTCGGCACGGACCTGGTCAAACTGGAGGTCATCGCCGACGAGCGCACCCTGCTGCCCGACCCGATCGAGCTGCTCGACGCCGCCGAGACCCTCGTGGACGACGGCTTCACGGTCCTCCCCTACACGAACGACGACCCGGTCCTCGCCCGGAAGCTGGAGGACGTGGGCTGCGCCGCGATCATGCCGCTCGGGTCGCCCATCGGGTCGGGGCTCGGGATCCGCAACCCGCACAACTTCCAGCTGATCGTGGAGCACGCGCGCGTGCCGGTGATCCTGGACGCGGGAGCGGGTACGGCGTCGGACGCGGCGCTCGCCATGGAGCTGGGGTGTGCCGGTGTGATGCTCGCCTCGGCGGTGACCCGGGCGCAGGAGCCGGTCCTCATGGCCGAGGGCATGCGGCACGCGGTCGAGGCCGGGCGCCTGGCGTACCGGGCGGGGCGCATTCCGCGCCGCCACTTCGCGGAGGCCTCGTCCACGTCGGACGGAATCGCACGACTCGACCCGGAGCGCCCCGCTTTCTGACGCTTCATCGGGCTCTTCGGGGCTTTCCGGCCTTTGGCGGGAACGCGCGCCCGAATCCGTACCAAATGTGTATGCCGTAGCGTGCCTGCCGGCATGCGGGGTGCGTCACAGGTCGGCTTCAGTACCGCCCCGGAATCGCCCGCACGGGCGGCTCCGTCAGTGGCGGCTCGTACACTCACCTGCGTGGATACGACCCTTCAAGACCCCTTGGTCGGGCATGTGCTCGACGGTCGGTATCGCGTCGAGGCCCGCATCGCGGTCGGCGGGATGGCCACGGTCTACCGGGCCGTGGACACCCGTCTCGACCGGGTGCTCGCGCTCAAGGTGATGCACCCGACCCTGGCGGCCGACGTCTCGTTCGTCGACCGTTTCATCCGCGAGGCCAAGTCGGTGGCCAGGCTCGCCCATCCGAACGTGGTGCAGGTCTTCGACCAGGGGACCGACGGCCCGTACGTCTATCTGGCGATGGAGTACGTGGCCGGATGCACCCTTCGTGACGTACTGCGCGAGCGCGGGGCGCTGCAGCCACGGGCCGCGCTGGACATCCTGGAGCCGGTCCTCGCCGCGCTCGGCGCCGCGCACCGCGCCGGGTTCGTGCACCGCGACATGAAGCCGGAGAACGTCCTGATAGGGGACGACGGCCGGGTGAAGGTCGCGGACTTCGGGCTCGTACGGGCCGTGGACACGGTCACCCACACGACGGGCGCCGTCCTGGGCACGGTGTCGTATCTCGCGCCGGAGCAGATAGAACACGGCACGGCCGACCCCCGCGTGGACGTGTACGCGTGCGGCATCCTCCTCTACGAGATGCTGACCGGCGACCGTCCGCACTCGGGCGACTCACCCGCCGCGGTGCTCTACAAGCACCTCCACGAGGACGTGCCCGCGCCGTCGGCGCTCGTGCCGGGCCTCGCCTACGAACTCGACGAGCTGGTCACCTCGGCGACCGCCCGCAACCCCGGGGTCCGCCCCTACGACGCGGTGGCGCTGCTCGCCCTGACCCTGGACGCGCGCAGTGCGCTGAGCGACGACCAGCTGGACGCCGTGCCCCCGGGCGCCCTCGCCGGGGACCGCCCTGGTGGCGCCGAGAACCGTACGAGCGTGATCCCGCGCTCGCTGTCGGTGCCCCGGATGCTCCCGGTGAACGAGGACGACGACGCGGAGCTGCACCGCACCAGCTTCCTGCCGTCCCCGCCGCCCGAGCCGCCGCGGCGTGTCCGCATGAGGGCACCTCGCCGGGGTGTGCTCGCGATCGTCGCCGCGGTGCTGCTGGTCCTCGGCGTCGGCGCGGGGGTCTGGTACATCAACTCGGGCCAGTTCACCGAGGTCCCCGCCGTGCTCGACAAGACCGAGGCGCAGGCCAGGAAGAGCGTCGAGGGCGCCGGTCTCGGCGTGAAGACCGAGAAGGCGTACAGCGACACCGTCAAGCTCGGCAGGGTCATCAGCACCGACCCGAAGCCCACCGCCAAGATCCGCGACAACGGCACCGTGACGCTGACGATCTCCAAGGGCCCGAACACCGTGCGGGTCCCGGACCTCAGGGGGTTCGTGCTCAGCAAGGCCAAGGAGCGGCTGGAGAAGGAAGGGCTGGCGGCCGGCATGGTCACCAAGGCCTTCAGCGAAGACGTCGTCGTGGGCCAGGTCATCGGCACGAAGCCGGGGGCGGGCACCGAGCGCCGCGGCGGTTCGGCGATCGCGCTCGTCGTCAGCAAGGGCAGCCCGGTGGAGGTGCCCGACGTGCTCGGCTACGACGTGGAGGACGCCCGGCAGGAGCTGGAGGACGCGGGCCTGACGGTCGAGGTCGCCTCCGGACGGATCACCTCCGACTATGAAGCCGGCCAGGTCGCCGAGCAGTCGCCCGATCCCGACAAGCGGGTGGCCCAGGGCGACACCGTCAAGCTGACGGTGTCCAAGGGGCCGCCGATGATCGAGGTGCCGGACGTCGTGGGAGACAGCGTCGACGACGCCAAGCAGACACTGGAAGAGGCCGGCTTCGAGGTCGAGGTGGACCGCGGGCTGCTCGGGCTCTTCGGCGACACGGTCGACAGCCAGTCGACCGAGGGCGGCGAGCAGGCGCCCAAGGGATCGAGGATCACCATCAAGATCCGCTGAGCGGCTGAGCGGCTGAGCGGCCGAGTTTCAGGGCAGGGCTTTTGCAGGCACATGGCCGCCGACGGGACGGCCGGGACCGCGTGACACCCTTGGAGGGTGAGCACTCAGCAGTCCCGCAACCCCGTCGGCGGCCATGTCCCGGTCGCCGGAGGCCTTGCCTCCGTAGGCCTCTCGTACGCGCGTGAACTGGCCGCCGAGACCGTCCAGGTCTTCGTCGCCAACCCGCGCGGCTGGGCGACACCGCCCGGGAACCCGGCCCAGGACGAGCAGTTCCGCGCGGCCTGCGCCGTGGAGAACATCCCCGCGTACGTCCACGCGCCCTACCTGATCAACTTCGGCTCGCACACCGAGGCGACCGTGGAGAGGTCGGTGGAGTCGCTGCGGCACTCACTGCGCCGGGGCCGGGCCATCGGGGCGCTGGGCGTGGTCGTGCACACGGGCTCGGCGACCGGCGGCCGGGAGCGCTCGGTGGCGCTCCGGCAGGTGCGTGAGTATCTGCTGCCGCTGCTGGACGAGCTGACCCACGACGACGACCCGTTCCTGCTGCTGGAGTCGACCGCCGGCCAGGGCTCCTCGCTCTGTTCGCGGACCTGGGACTTCGGGCCGTACTTCGAGGCGCTCGACGCCCATCCCAAGCTGGGTGTCTGCCTGGACACGTGCCACATCTTCGCCGCGGGCCACGACCTCACCGGGCCCAGCGGGATGCACCAGACCCTCGATCTACTGGTGGACACGGTCGGCGAGGGCCGGCTGAAGCTGATCCACGCCAACGACTCCAAGGACGTGGCCGGCGCCCACAAGGACCGCCACGAGAACATCGGCGCCGGTCACATCGGCGAGGACCCGTTCCGCGCCCTGATGACCCACCCCGCCACCGAGGGCGTACCGCTGGTCATCGAGACGCCCGGCGGCAAGGAGGGGCACGCGGCGGACGTGGAGCGCCTGAAGAAGCTCAGGGACGGCTGAGCGGACACTCCCCGCACTCCGCCCCGCCCCACCGCACTCCACCCCGCCCGGTCCCGGCTCCCGGCTCCCCGGCGGGTGAACTCTCTTGAGAGAATACCCCCTAGGGGTATAGGGTTCCGATTCTGAAACAGGACCGTCACTCAACATTGGGGGGCTCTGATGCAGCACGACGGACACCCGCACGCGAGCTGGTCCATGGCCGTCCGCGCCACCCTGCACTGCCTCACCGGGTGCGCCATCGGCGAGGTGCTCGGCATGGTGATCGGCACCGCCCTCGGCTGGGGCTCCGTGCCGACGCTCGCCCTGGCGATCGCCCTGGCCTTCTTCTTCGGTTACGCGCTCACCCTGCGCGGCGTCCTGAAAGCGGGCGTCGACCTCAGGGCCGCGATCCGGGTCGCGCTCGCCGCGGACACGCTCTCCATCGCCGTGATGGAGCTGATCGACAACGGCGTGATCGTCGTCTGGCCGGGCGCGATGGACGCCGGGCTCGGGGACGCGCTGTTCTGGTGGGTGCTGGCGATCGCGCTGGCCGCCGCGTTCGTGGTCACGACACCGGTCAACAAGTGGATGATCGGCCGCGGCAAGGGCCACGCCGTGGTGCACCAATACCACCACTGAACAGCTGAAACAGCGGCTGCCGGGACGGGCGGAACCCTGAACGGTCGCGGGACGGGACGGCCAGGGCTCGGGGCGGGTCAGGGCGTGGGACGGTCAGAGCTCGGGACGGATCAGGGCTCGGGACGGTCAGAGCTCGGGGCCGTCCCCGGGCTCCTCCTGGTAGGAGTAGCGCTGCTCGCGCCAGGGGTCGCCGACGTTGTGATAGCCGCGCTCCTCCCAGAAGCCGCGGCGGTCGGCGGTCATGTACTCCACACCGCGGACCCACTTGGGGCCCTTCCAGGCGTACAGCTGCGGCACGACGAGACGCAGCGGGAAGCCGTGCTCCGCGGTGAGCAGTTCGCCGTCCTTGCGGGTGGCGAAGATCGAGCGCTCGGACGCGAAGTCATCCAGGCGCAGATTCGAACTGAAGCCGTACTCCGCCCAGACCATGACATGGGTGACGGCGGGCGACGGCGGGGCGATCTCCAGGATCGTACGGGTCGGCACCCCGCCCCACTCCGCGCCGACCATGCTGAACTTCGTGACGCAGTGCAGATCGGCCACGACCGTGGCGTACGGCAGCGCGGTGAACTCGTCATGGGTCCAGCAGTACTTCTCACCGTCTGCGGTGGCGCCGAAGATCCTGAACTCCCAGCGCTCGGGGCGGAACTTCGGTACGGGCCCGTAGTGCGTGACCGGCCAGCCCCGCTGCAGTCGCTGCCCCGGCGGAAGCTCCGACTGCGCTGCTTCTCCAGATTCACGACCCACCGGCTGACCCATGACTCCATCCTGACAGACCCGGGGAGGTGGACATGACCAGGTCCGTACCCTCCCGGTCAACCGCGACAAGTCGGACTAAGCCTGTACTTACTTACTAAGCATGCACTTACTGGACGATCTTCAACGCCGGTGCAATCATGCGGCGCAACCCACCAGTTCCCCCGCTTGGAAGGAGCCTTCGCGATGCAGGGCGACCCCGAGGTTCTCGAATTCCTCAACGAGCAGCTGACCGCCGAGCTCACCGCGATCAACCAGTACTTCCTGCACGCGAAGATGCAGGAGAACTTCGGCTGGACGAAGCTCGCGAAGTACACGCGCTCCGAGTCGTTCGACGAGATGAAGCACGCGGAGCTGCTCACCGACCGCATTCTCTTCCTGGACGGCCTGCCGAACTACCAGCGGCTCTTCCACGTCCGGGTCGGACAGACGGTCACCGAGATGTTCCAGGCGGACCGCCAGGTCGAGGTCGAGGCGATCGACCGGCTCCGGCGCGGTATCGACGTGATGCGGGCCAAGGGCGACGTCACGTCCGCGAACATCTTCGAGTCGATCCTCGCCGACGAGGAGCACCACATCGACTATCTGGACACCCAGCTGGAGCTGGTGGAGAAGCTCGGCGAGGCGCTCTACATCGCGCAGCTCATCGAACAGCCGGAGAGCTAGGACCCGGGAAGCCCCTAGGCCGCCTCGTCCAGCCGCTCCTGTCGGCGGCCCGCCTCCGCGAGCGCCGGTATGTCCTGCTTGGCCGTGTCCCGGCCGGGGAGGGCGCCCCGGCCCAGCAGGGCCTGGATGCGCCGGACGCAGGATCCGCAGTCGGTGCCCGCCTTGCAGGCGGACGCTATCTGCCGGGGGGTGCAGGCGCCGTCCGCCGCGTGCTTCTTCACCTGTGCCTCGGTCACTCCGAAGCAGTTGCAGACGAACACGCGGTGCCACCTCCCGACGGGATTCGATAGGTCGTGCCGTCCCGAAGATCGGTGAGGCTAACCTAACCTTACCCGCCGAGTCTGAGCCGCAAAAGTGCGACGGGGCGCGGATCGTATGTGATCCGCGCCCCAATGTGCGTGTCTGTAACAGCCGGAACGGCTGCTGATCTGCTACTGGTCCCGGTACATCTCCGCGACCAGGAAGGCCAGGTCAAGCGACTGGCTGCGGTTCAGCCGGGGGTCGCAGGCCGTCTCGTAGCGCTGGTGCAGGTCGTCGACGAAGATCTCGTCGCCGCCGCCCACGCACTCGGTGACGTCGTCACCGGTGAGCTCGACGTGGATGCCGCCCGGGTGCGTACCGAGGCCCTTGTGGACCTCGAAGAAGCCCTTGACCTCGTCGAGCACGTCGTCGAAGCGGCGGGTCTTGTGGCCGGAGGCCGCCTCGTACGTATTGCCGTGCATCGGGTCGGTGATCCAGGCGACGGTCGCGCCCGAGGCGGTGACCTTCTCGACCAGCTCGGGCAGCTTGTCGCGGACCTTGTCGGCGCCCATGCGGACGATGAAGGTCAGCCGGCCCGGCTCACGGTCCGGGTCGAGCCGCTCGATGTACTGCAGCGCGTCCTCGGCCGTGGTCGTCGGGCCCAGCTTGATCCCGATCGGGTTGCGGATCTTCGAGGCGAACTCGATGTGCGCGCCGTCCAGCTGCCGGGTGCGCTCACCGATCCACACCATGTGGCCCGAGACGTCGTACAGGTGCCCGGTGCGGGAGTCGACCCGGGTCAGCGCCGACTCGTAGTCGAGGAGCAGCGCCTCGTGGGAGGCGTAGAACTCGACGGTCTTGAACTCCTCCGGGTCGGCCCCGCAGGCGTTCATGAAGTGCAGCGCCTGGTCGATCTCGCGCGCCAGCTGCTCGTAGCGCTGGCCGGACGGCGAGGTCCGTACGAAGTCCTGGTTCCAGGCGTGCACCTGGCGCAGGTCCGCGTAACCGCCGGTGGTGAAGGCGCGGACCAGGTTGAGCGTGGAGGCGGAGGCGTTGTACATCCGCTTCAGCCGCTCGGGGTCCGGGATCCGGGCCTTCTCGTTGAAGTCGAAGCCGTTGACCGAGTCGCCGCGGTACGTCGGCAGGGTCACGCCGTCGCGGGTCTCGGTGTTCTTGGAGCGCGGCTTGGAGTACTGGCCGGCGATCCGGCCGACCTTCACGACCGGCACGGACGCCGCGTACGTGAGGACGGCGCCCATCTGCAGCAAGGTCTTGAGCTTGTTGCGGATGTGGTCGGCGGACACGGCGTCGAAGGCCTCGGCGCAGTCGCCGCCCTGGAGAAGGAACGCCTCGCCCTTGGCGACTGCTCCCAACCGGGCGCGCAGCTGGTCGCACTCGCCGGCGAAGACGAGCGGCGGATACGACTCAAGGTCCGCGATCACTTCGCGCAGAGCCTCGGCATCGGGGTACTCGGGCTGCTGCGCCGCGGGCAGGTCTCGCCAGGTGTTGCCAGCGCTCGCGCTGGACTTAGCGTTCACGGTCACGGCGTCAACATTACGGGGTCGTGTCGGGCATCCCTCCCCATGCTCATCAATTGAGACGGATCGTGCTCGATCGAAGCGCCACGAACCGGCCACCGTCCGCACGGATCCCGCGGCGGCGCCGGCGTGGGGTAGGGTGCGGCGCATGTTCGCGCACCCGACCCAGAACCAGAACTGGTGGTGGACCGCTCACCCGGCGGCCCACTGACTGCGCGTACGCAGGACTTCGCGAAGGCCGCCCGAGGGGCGGCCTTCGGTGTTTTCGCGACCGGGACCGTTCCTCACGACCTCTCGCCCCCCTCATGCACCGCACTGAGACGCCGAGACTCCGAGAAGGAACAAAAACCCATGAACCTGCTCGATCTGCTGGACGATCCCCGCCCGTTCGCCCTGCTGCGCCGCCGCACGCCGGGCCGCCCCGCCGGAAGAGCCGACACCGTCGAGCTGCTGCTCGGGCCGGTCACCGAGCACGAGCGGCTGGCCGACCTCCCCGAAGGGCTCGCCCTCGTCCCGTACCGCCAGATCCGCGAGCGCGGCTTCGACGTCCACGACGACGGCACTCCCCTGTCGGTGCTCGTCCCGGAGGAGTCGTACGAGTTCTCCCTGGAGCAGGTCCTGGCGGAGCTGCCCGCGCACGACGTGCGGGTCGAGGACGGCGGCTTCGACGTCGCGGACGAGGAGTACGCGCGGATCGTCGGGCGGGTGCTGCGGGAGGAGATCGGACGGGGCGAGGGCGCGAACTTCGTCATCCGGCGGACGTACGAGGGATCGGTCCCCGGGTTCGGACGGGCCGACGCGCTGGCGCTGTTCCGGCGGCTGCTGGTGGGCGAGCGGGGGGCGTACTGGACGTTCGTCGTGCACACCGGGGAGCGCACGCTGGTCGGCGCGAGCCCCGAGGTGCATGTGCGGATGTCCGGCGGGACCGTCGTGATGAATCCGATCAGCGGCACGTACCGCTATCCCGCCGAGGGGCCGACGCCCGAGGACCTGCTGGAGTTCCTGGCCGACGGCAAGGAGGTCGAGGAGCTCTCGATGGTCGTCGACGAGGAGCTGAAGATGATGTGCACGGTCGGCGACATGGGCGGCGTCGTGATCGGGCCGCGGCTCAAGGAGATGGCCCACCTCGCGCACACCGAGTACGAGCTGCGCGGCAAGTCGTCGCTGGACGTGCGCGAGGTGCTGAAGGAGACCATGTTCGCCGCGACCGTCACCGGGTCGCCGGTGCAGAACGCGTGCCGGGTGATCGAGCGGCACGAGGTCGGCGGACGCGGCTACTACGCCGGGGCCCTCGCCCTCATCGGGCGCGACTCCGGCGGCGCCCAGACCCTCGACTCCCCCATCCTCATCCGGACCGCCGACATCGACGGCGGCGGACGGCTGCGCGTACCGGTGGGCGCGACTCTCGTCCGCGGGTCGGATCCGGCGAACGAGGTCGCGGAGACACACGCGAAGGCGGCGGGCGTACTGGCCGCTCTCGGCGTACGCCCCGGGCGGCCGGGCGGGGAGGAGGCGCGGGCGCGCCTCGCGGACGATCCGCGGGTGCGGGCCGCGCTCGACGGGCGGCGGGCCTCGCTGGCGCCGTTCTGGCTGCGGATGCAGGAGCCGTCCGCCGAACTGTCGGGCCATGCGCTCGTCGTGGACGGGGAGGACACCTTCACGGCGATGCTCGCGCATCTGCTGCGCTCGTCCGGTCTGACCGTGACCGTGCGGCGGTACGACGAGGAGGGCCTGCGGGAGGCCGTCCTCGCCCACGAGGGCCCGCTGGTGCTGGGCCCCGGCCCCGGCGATCCGTCCGACCTGGCGGACCCGAAGATGGCCTTCCTGCGCGGCCTCACCGCTGAGGTGCTGCGCGGGCACCGGCACGGCGTCCTGGGGGTGTGCCTCGGTCATGAGCTGATCGCGGCGGAGCTGGACCTGGAGACCGTGCGCAAGGAGATCCCGTACCAAGGGGCCCAGAGCGATATCGACCTGTTCGGGCGGACCGAGACCGTCGGTTTCTACAACAGCTTCGTGGCGCGCTGCGACGACGAGGCCGCGCTGGAGCTGGCGGCCCATGGCGTGGAGGTCGCCAGAAGCCGGAGCCAGGAGGTGCACGCGCTGCGCGGGCCCGGCTTCGCCGGGGTGCAGTTCCACCCCGAGTCGGTACTGACCCTGCGCGGCACGGACGTCGTACGGGAGCTGCTGGTTCAGGTCCGCGCCGGGGCGGGCGCCAGCACGTTCTCGGAGCGGCGGCCCGCCAGGTAGTCGAGGACGTTGTCCACCGTGGCCGCGATGATCTGGCCGACCGCGTCCACGGTGTAGTACGCCTGATGGGAGGTGACGACGACGTTCGGGAACGTGACCAGGCGGGCCAGGGTGTCGTCGTCCACCACTTCGAGGGACTTGTCGAGGAAGAAGAGCCCGGCCTCGGCCTCGTACACGTCGAGGCCGACGCCGGTGAAGCGGCCGGCGCGCAGTTCGGCGACCAGGGCCCGGCTGTCGATGAGGCCGCCGCGGCTGGAGTTCACCAGGACCGCGTCGTCCTTCATCGTGCGCAGGGCGGCGGCGTCGATCAGGTGCTGGGTCTCCGGCAGCAGCGGTACGTGCAGGCTGACCAGGTCGGACTCGGCGAGGAGCCGCTCCTTGGACACGTACCTCATGCCCAGCTCCACGCAGGCGGGGTTCTCGACGGCGTCCCAGCCGAGGAGATCCATCCCGAAGCCATGGGCGATACGGGTGAACGCCTCGCCGATCTTGCCGGTGCCGAGGATGCCCGCGGTGCGCCCGTGCATGTCGCGGCCCATCAGCCCGTCCAGCCGGAAGTCGAAGTCGCGCGTGCGGTTGGAGGCGCGGACGATGCGGCGGTTGACGGCCATGGCGAGGGTCCAGGCGAACTCGGCGACGGAGTACGGCGAGTAGTACGAGACCCGCGCGACCGTCATACCGAGGCGCTCGGCGACCTGGAGGTCGATGTTGTTGAAGCCGGTGGAGCGCTGGGCGACCAGCTGGGTGCCGCCGGTCGTGAGGGTCTGCAGAACGGGGCCGCCCAGTTCGCAGTTGACGCTGGTGGAGACGGCCTCGTAGCCGGCGGCGATGGGGGCGGTGTCCTGGTTGAGGAACACGTCCAGGCAGCGGACGCCGTGGTGGCCCTCCGCCCGGAAGGCCTCTTCGAGGAGGGGCTTCTCGTCGGCCTGGACGCCGAAGGCGAGGATCTCCACGGGGCCCTCCGGGGGTTTGGCGGTGTTTGTACGCTTACCCCGCCGAATATACGAACCCCGGACTGTTCTCGCCCCCGCCGCCCCTACCCGTTCCCGTACCTGCCTCGGGGGCGCTGCCCCCGAACCCCCGGTCCTCAAACGCCGGACGGGCTGAAAGGCATCTTTCAGCCCGTCCGGCGTTTGAGGACAAAGGGGGCGAGGGGGCGCAGCCCCCATGCGTGGACGGGAACGGGTAGGGGCGGCGGGGGCGAGTAGAAGTCAGCCGAAGAAGACCCCGACCTCCTCGTACAGTCGCGGATCCACCGTCTTCAGGCGGGCCGTCGCCTCCGCGATCGGGACGCGCACGATGTCGGTCCCCTGGAGCGCGACCATCTTGCCGAAGTCCCCGTCCCGGACGGCTTCGATCGCGTGCAACCCGAACCGCGTGGCCAGCCACCGGTCGAACGCACTGGGAGTGCCACCCCGCTGGACGTGACCGAGGACGGTCGTCCGCGCCTCCTTACCCGTGCGCCGCTCGATCTCCTTGGACAGCCACTCCCCCACACCGGACAGCCGCACATGCCCGAAGGAGTCCAGCGACCCGTCCTTGAGGACCATGTCGCCGTCCTTGGGCATCGCACCCTCCGCGACGACCACGATCGGCGCGTACGAGGCCTTGAAGCGCGAGGTCACCCAGGCGCAGACCTGGTCGACGTCGAAGCGCTGTTCCGGGATGAGGATGACGTTCGCGCCGCCCGCGAGCCCCGAGTGGAGCGCGATCCAGCCCGCGTGCCGCCCCATCACCTCGCACACCAGCACCCGCATGTGCGATTCGGCGGTGGTGTGCAGCCGGTCGATCGCCTCGGTCGCGATCCCGACGGCGGTGTCGAACCCGAAGGTGTAGTCGGTGGCGGACAGGTCGTTGTCGATGGTCTTCGGTACGCCGACGACGGGCACCCCGTACTCGTCGGTGAGGCGCGCGGCGACCCCGAGGGTGTCCTCGCCGCCGATCGCGATCAGGGCGTCGACCTCGCATTTGGCGAGGTTCTCCTTGATCCGGCGGATGCCGTTCTCGGCCTTGAGGGGGTTGGTGCGCGAGGAGCCGAGGATGGTGCCGCCGCGCGGCAGGATGCCCCGCACGGCGGGAATGTCGAGCCGGACGAAGTCGCCTTCCAGCGGACCCCTCCAGCCGTCCCGGAAGCCGGTGAAGTCATAGCCGTACTCCTGCACGCCCTTGCGGACGATGCCCCGGATGACGGCGTTGAGCCCGGGGCAGTCGCCGCCACCGGTCAGTACTCCGACCCGCATGGAAAGTCCCTTCGCCATGGTTGGCTGACGGAACTCACGCTAATAGTGATCCAGGTCACTTCAGGAGAGGGCGGAAGGTCAATTCCGGTGCAATGTGCGGGAGTTGATCACCCGTCATCACTCGTTGGTGTGTATCGGCGGGTTTACGCGTCGTCGAGGCCCCGCTCTATGGCATAGCGCACCAACTCCACGCGGTTGTGCAACTGCAGCTTGCCCAGGGTGTTCTGGACGTGGTTCTGCACGGTGCGGTGGGAGATCACGAGACGCTCGGCGATCTGCTTGTAGCTCAGGCCCTTGGCCACCAGGCGCAGTACTTCGGTCTCTCGGTCGGTGAGCTGCGGGGCCCTCGGCTCGTCGCCGCCGGTGGCGGGGCCGGGGTCGGAGGCGAGCCTGCGGTACTCGCCGAGGACCAGTCCCGCGAGGCCCGGGGTGAAGACGGGGTCTCCGACGGCCGTGCGGCGCACCGCGTCGATCAGCTCCTCCGTGGAGGCCGACTTGAGGAGGTAGCCGGTGGCGCCGGACTTGACCGCCTCCAGGACGTCGGCGTGCTCGCCGCTCGCGGAGAGGACCAGGACGCGCAGGGCGGGGTTGAGGCCGACGAGTTCCTTGCAGACCTGCACACCGGGCTTGGCCGGCAGGTTCAGGTCCAGCACGAGGACGTCGGGTCCGGCGGCCTGGGCCCGGCGCACCGCCTGCTCGCCGTCGCCCGCGGTGGCGACCACGTCGAATCCGGACTCGGCGAGGTCGCGGGCGACCGCGTCACGCCACATCGGGTGGTCGTCGACCACCATGACCCGGATCGCGGCCTGTCCCTGTCCCTGTTCCAATCCCGGTCCCTGCCCCGGCCCCTGCCCCTGCCCCTGCCCCTGCCCTTGTCCTTGTCCCTCGGTCATGCCTTTTCCGCCTTCCCCCGTGTGCCCTTGGGCCCCTTCGAGGCCTTCGGTGCCTGCTTCGGTACCTTCAGTTCCACTTCCGTGCCCTGGCCGGGCACCGAGATCAGCTCGGCGGTGCCCCCGATCTCCCGCAGCCGTCCCCGGATCGACAGGGCCACCCCGAGGCGCCCTTCCCCCTCGGCCTGGGCGAGCCGTCCTTCGGGGATACCGGGGCCGTCGTCCCGGACGGTCACGATCACCTCGTCCGGCTCGTCCTCGACCAGGATCCAGGCCCGCGCGTCCGCGCCCGCGTGGCGGTGGACGTTGTCCAGGGCCGCGCCGACCGCCGCGGCCAGCTCTCTCACGGCCCCGGCCGGGAGCGGCACCGGGGTGCCCGGCTCGGAGAACGTCACCTTCGCGGTGGCGTACGGGGCGAGCAGCGGACGCAGATCGCGGGGGACGGAGTCGTCCTGCGGGTCCGGCTCGTCCACCGTGCGGACGACGGCTCCCTCCGCCTCGTCCTCCGAGAGCCGCGAGACGGGCACGAGTCCGCCGGAGACCAGGGTGCGCAGCGCGACCTCCTGTTCGCCGGCGAGACGGCCCAGGTCGGCGGCCTCCCCGCCGATCGCGGAGCCGCGCCGCTGCACCATGGCGAGCACCTGGAGGACACCGTCGTGGATGTCACGGGCGAGCCGCTCGCGTTCGCGGGTCGCCGCCTCGATCTCCAGTGCGCGGGCCAGGGTGCGCTCGGAGGCACGGGCGACCTCGACGACGTATCCGATGGCGATCGAGGCGACCCAGACCAGCAGCACGTTGTGGAGGGTGTCCTCGCTGAGCGCGCCGCGCTGTACGACGTTGGCGACGCCGACGAGCGCCGAGGCGAAAGCCGCCCAGCGCCAGCCGCCCTTGATGGCGAACGCCAGCACCGCGCCCGCGGTCCATATCGAGGGGAGGGTCGGGCCGCCCGCCACGATCCGGTCGTGGGCGTCGGCGACCGGGGTGAGCAGGATGCCCGTGAGGGCGACGGTCAGATCGGCCGCGAGGAAGGGCTTGGTGCAGCTCTGCGCGTTCGCCACCTTGGGCAGGGTCGCGAAGGTCCAGGCGGCGAGCAGCACGTAGTAGCCGATGGCCACTCCGGGGCGGACGAACTCGTCGTTCTTCGCGACGAAGAGACCGATCGCGTAGAACAGCGTCAGGACGCGGTACCCCGTGAGCGCGCGCCACAGCGGCTGCTCGACCGACATCCTCATGACTCTCTCGCGCTTGGCCATGTCCCCCAGTACCCCATCCCCCGCGGCCGCGTCCAGGTCTACGAGCCGGTCTGCTCCTTGTCGGCCTGCTCCCGGCCGGCCCGCTCCTGGTCCGCCGCCTGGCGCACCCGGTCGGCTTCCTTCTGCGCTTCCCTCTGGACTTCCTTCTGGGCCTGCTTCTGTGCCTTCGCCGCCTCCGCGAGCTGCCGCTTGGCGGCCGTCGCGTAGATGTCGACGTACTCCTGTCCGGAGAGCTTCATGATTTCGTACATGACCTCGTCGGTCACCGCGCGCAGCACGAAACGGTCGTGTTCCATGCCGTTGTAGCGGCTGAAGTCCAGCGGTTCGCCGATGCGGATGCCCGGGCGCATCAGTTTGGGCATCACCTTGCCCGGCGGCTGGATCTTCTCGGTGTCGATCATGGCGACCGGGATGACGGGCGCCCCGGTGGCCAGTGCCACGCGCGCGAGTCCGCCGGGCTTGCCCCGGTAGAGGCGGCCGTCGGGCGACCGGGTGCCCTCCGGGTAGATACCGAACAGCTCGCCGCGCTCCAGGACGTCGACACCGCTCTTGATCGCCGCCTCGCCCGCGCCGCGTCCGCCGGAGCGGTCCACCGGCAGCTGGCCGACGCCCTTGAAGAAGGCGGCGGTCATCCTGCCCTTCACGCCTGGCGTGGTGAAGTACTCCGCCTTCGCGATGAAGGTGACCTTGCGGTCGAGGACCGCGGGGAGGAAGAACGAGTCCGAGAACGACAGGTGGTTGCTCGCCAGGATGGCCGGGCCCTCGGCGGGAATGTTCCTGAGGCCTTCCACCCAGGGCCTGAAGGCGAGCTTCAGGGGCCCTCCGATGGAAAACTTCATTGCGCCGTAGATCACCCGAGTGCCTCCTGTGTATGTCGATCAGACCTTAACCCGGAGCACCGTCAATGGGCCCGACGGCCCTGGTCGGTGTCAGTGCCGTCGCGTACGGTGAAGTACGCCTCGAAGCTTCGGGGTGATCGTCGCGTCGCCCTTGAACGAACAGGAGACCGAAGGTGCCGGTCCTTCCCGGAGCTGAGCCGTTCCACCACGAGGGGGGAGAGGTCGGGGTCCTCCTCTGCCACGGCTTCACGGGTTCCCCGCAGTCGCTGCGCCCCTGGGCGGAGTATCTCGCCGAGCGCGGTCTCACCGTCTCGCTGCCGCTGCTGCCCGGGCACGGCACGCGCTGGGAGGACATGCAGCTCACGGGCTGGCAGGACTGGTACGCGGAAGTGGAGCGCGAGCTGCGCGCCCTGCGCGAGCGCTGCTCCCGGGTCTTCGTCTTCGGTCTCTCCATGGGCGGCGCGCTCACCCTGCGGCTCGCCGCCAAGCACGGTGACGAGGTCGGCGGCATAGTGGTCGTCAACCCGGCGAACAAGGTGCACGGCCTCGCTGCGTACGCACTGCCGGTGATCCGCCACTTCGTCCGGACGGTGGACGGCATCACCAGCGACATCGCCAAGGACGGCGGGATCGAGATCGGCTACGACAAGGTGCCCCTGCACGCGGCCCACTCGATGCGTAACTTCTACCGGCTCCTCGACGGCGAACTGCCCCAGGTGACCCAGCCGATGCTGCTCCTGCACAGCCCGCAGGACCATGTCGTGCCGCCCGCCGACTCGGCCCGCATCCTCAGCCGGGTGTCGTCCGTGGATGTCACGGAGATACTTCTGGAACAGAGCTACCACGTCGCGACGTTGGACCACGACGCGGACCGGATCTTCGAGGAGAGCTTCGCCTTCGTCTCCCGGCTCGCACCCGGTGCCGGCAAGGAGGCCGGCGCGGGTCAGGCGAGTCAGCAGGAAGGGACGGCCACTGGTGGCTGAGCACGACGCGGACCGCGAGCCCGACGAGAAGGACGCGGCGCCCGGCGGGGAGCAGGGCCCGTCGTTCGACGAGACCGCGGCCTGGGAGGCCATCGTGGCCGGATACGGCGACGAACCGCCGGACCCGCCCGGCGCGAAGCCCTTCAAGTCCGTGGAGGACCTGGCGCTCCTGGAGCCCGAGACGAACGATGCCGGCGGCGCGGGCGACTCCGGCGGCAAGAACGCCGCGACGCCCAAGGGCGCCAAGAGCAAGCAGGGCGGTACGGACACCACGGGTCCGGAGGCCGACTCGGAGACCGACGCGAGGACCGATGCGAAGGCCTCCCCCAAGGACGAGCCGGGTGCCGGGAAGCCGCTCGGCAGTTCCGTGGCGTTCGCGCCCGGTGTCGCCGGTCCCCGGGACTTCTCGGTGTCCGAACCGGCCGAGGAGGACTTCGACGAGGACGACGAGGGCCACTTCGTGCCGCCCGAGCCGCCCCCGCTGCCCGCCGCGGACGCCACGGCCAAGTTCGCCTGGCTGGGCGTGATCGGCGGCCCGGTGCTGCTGCTTCTCGCGGTGCTGCTCGGCTGGGAGATGACGTGGTACCTCGCCACGCTGGGCATCGGCGGCTTCCTCGGCGGGTTCGCCACGCTGGTGGGGCGGATGCGGGGCGACGAGGAGGACGAGGACGATCCGGGCCGCGGCGCGGTCGTCTGACTCCAGGCGTTTCTGACTCGGCGTTCCTGACTCGGCGTTTCTGACGCCCGGCGTTTCTGACGGCCGGCCATTGAATGGTTGGCGTTACTGAGCGGTGGGGATTCTGAGGGCTGCCAGGACCGGGAGATGGTCCGTGGCGGCCCTCAGGTCCGCCTCGGTCACACCGGGCTGGTCCAGGGGTACGCCGCAGCCCAGGATCTCCACGCCCGCCGTGGCGAAGAGCGCGTCGATGCGCTGATGGGGGTCGCCGGGCGTGGACGTGTGCTCCCCGCCCCAGGGGGCCACCGCCCAGCCGTCCTGGAGCGCTGCCGCGAGGCGCTTGAACGTCCGGCCGGCCGGTCGCTCGTTCAGGTCGCCGCCCACGACGGCGTGCGGGGTGTTCAGGGCGGCGAGGCTGTCCAGGAGCAGCGCGCCCTGCTTCTCCCGCTCGTCCTTCTGCAGGGACAGATGGCAGCTCAGTACGCCGACGCGGGGGCCGTGCGCCCCGCCGAACCGTACGACGGCGGTCGCGAAGCCGCGTCGGTGCAGGCCGGGGGTGAGGGGGAGGAGTACGTCCTCGGTACGTTCGACCGTGGCGCGCAGGGAGCAGAGGAGGGCGGGGCCGGAGGCGGTGGCTCCGCCGGAGAGGACCACCTGGCCGGAGGCCGCCGCCAGGCGGGCCAGCTTCTTGCGCCAGCGGAAGAAGCGGGGGGCTTCCTGGAGGAGGACCAGGTCCGGGTCGCAGGCGGCGACCACTCGGGCGAGGGCGGTGGTGTCGTCCCGCATGGACCGGATGTTGTAGCTGAGCACCCGGACGACGACCGAACCGTCGGGCTCTGTCCGGGAGCTGGGCAACGGGTTTCCTGCCGGAATGGTCGACATACGGATCAAGATATCCCGCGGGCCGGTAGGGGCTGGTCGCGCAGTTCCTCGCGCCCCTAAAAGATGAAAGGCAGGGGCGCAGCCCCGCTTTTCAGGGGCGCGGGGAACTGCGCGGGCGACCCCCACTCGGCCGCAGACGGCGCACGTCCCCGCACCCCGCGTAGCGATCCGCTACATGATCGGGTCGGGCTCGCGCGCCAGGTCCGCCGCGCCCACCAACCCCGCCTCGTTCCCCAGCTGCGCGGCGATCACATCGGCGACGGGACGCCAGTTCCCACCCACCAGCCACCGCTTGTACGACTTACGGATCGGGTCAAGGACCAGTTCGCCCTCGTCGGAGAGCCCCCCGCCGACGATGAACGCGGAGGGGTCGAAGAGCGAGGCCAGGTCGGCAAGACCCGCACCGGCCCAGCGGGCCAGCTCGCGGTACGAGTCCACCGCCACCGGATCCCCCTGCCGCGCCGCCATCGAGATGTGCTTGCCCTCGATGCCGTCGGGCGAGCCGTCGCCCAGCGACAGCAGGATGTCCGCGTTCTCCGGCGTCGCGTTGGCCCGCTGCTTCGCGTAGCGGACGAGCGCGCGACCGGACGCGTACTGCTCCCAGCAGCCCTGCGAGCCGCAGCCGCACAGCAGCCCGTCCGGGACCATCCGGATGTGGCCGAACTCCGCGGCGACCCCGAAGTGCCCGCGGCGCAGCTTGTTGCCGATGATGATGCCGCCGCCCAGGCCGGTGCCGAGCGTGATGCAGATGACGTTCCGGTGCCCCTTGCCCGCGCCGAACTTGTACTCGCCCCAGGCCGCCGCGTTCGCGTCGTTCTCGACCACGACCGGCAGGCCCACCCGGGCCTCCACCGCTTCCTTCAGGGGCTCCTGCCGCCAGTCGATGTTCGGCGCGAAATAGACCGTCGAGCGCTGCCGGTTGACGTATCCGGCGGCGCCGATGCCGACGCCGACGATCTCGTGCCCGGCCCTGGCACCTTCGACGGCCGCGGCGATCGCGTCCACGATCGCCTGCGGCGTCGTGGGAGTCGGCACCTTGAAGGTCGAGAGGATGTTGCCTTCCTCGTCGACCACCCCGGCCGCGATCTTCGTGCCGCCGATGTCGACGCCGATGGTGAGTCCCATGAATCCCTCAGTTTCGGTCGAGCCCCGCTATGGCCAACCGTACCCGAGCGGCTTCAGTCGAGGTCGATGTGTTCACCGCTGCCGGTGCCCTTGCCGGTGCCCTCGTCCCGGGGGCGCGCGGCGGTGTCGCGGGCGGTCCAGCGCCGTTCCTGCGCCTCGACGGCGGAGCGGTACGCGGCGAGCAGCTCGGAGCCGGCGCTCGCGAGGTGGTCGAACACGTCGGGGTTGCGCTCGATGACGGGCTCGACGGCGGCCTTGGCCTGCTGCACGACCTGGTTCACCATCTGCTGGGCGGCGCCGCCGGCGACCGCGCCGAGCAGGGGCGACTGCAGTCCGGACAGCTTGTCGGCGACGGCGTCGACGAGTTTGCGCAGTTCCTCGGCGGCCGAGCCGGGCGGCTGGCCGTACTGGGTGCGGCGGCGGGCCTTCTCGGCCGCGAGGTCCTCGGCGCACGCCTTCGCCCAGGCGTCGTCGTCGGTCGCCCGGACCTCGTCGCGCTCCTCGCCGTGCACCGTGCCGTCCTGCACCGGGTCGAGCGCGTCCTCCCCCGCGTCGGACGTGGGGCGCTCATCGCTCATGGCGGACTCCAAGCATCGGCTCTGTGTCTCTCGACGTTACCCGAACGGGGTAGGCCGTTCACCGTGTCCGTGGCCACAGATCCGGGTCGGGCGCGAACCGGACACGCAGTTCGCCCTCGCGCAGGGACGCGCCGTCGACCGCGCAGCGGCGCAGGGCGGACGGGAGCGCGACGATCCGGCGGAACTGCCCGACGGTGACGACGAGTTCGTCCCCGCGGCGTACGAGGTCCAGCTCCTCGCGTATCGCGCCGGGCAGCGGGATGTGCCAGACGAGCACGCCGTCCTCCGCGAGCCGGTCGACGACGGGCCAGACGAGCGGTCCGGCAGCGGCACCGTCATCGGCATCGCCGTCCGGACCGGGCACGGGAAGCAGGGCCAGGTCCTCGGCGCCGCGCGGGTCGCGGCCCAGGTGGGGTACCTCGTGCACCGTGCACGTCCCGGCGGAGCCCCACTCGTCACGCCATCCGTCGAGGGACTTGCGCTGCTGGGCGGCGAGGGCGGCCAGCCAGGTGTCGGGGGACGCGTCGGGCAGGACGCGGTTGCCGATCAGGGCGTCGGTGCGCAGCCCGCGCAGGGCGAGTCCGGTGACGGCCGACCGTACGGCGTCGGCGCCCGCGGGTCCCGGCTCGGCGACCAGCCGTACCGTCGTGGCCGGGTCCTCGACGGTCAGCTGGACCGCGGCCAGTTCGACGTCCCAGCGGGCCGCCGTCTCGTACAGCCGGTCCGTCGGCATGGGGACGCCGGCCAGGCGGCCGAGGACGGGGCGCAGGGCGCGGGCCGCCTGGCGTTCCGCGGGCAGCAGGCGGCGCAGGTAGCGGCGCAGCTGTTCCGGGAGGGCCAGCAGGGCGAGGGCCTGCGGGGTCGGCGGGAGGTCGACGACCAGCAGGTCGAAGGTGTCCGCGGCGGCCGCGTCGCGCAGGGCGCGGAGCAGGGTGAGTTCCTCGGCGCCGGGCAGCGGGGTGAGTTCCTCGGCGTCCAGACGGGCCGAGCCCAGCAGGTCGAGGGCGGTGGAGGCCTGTTCCTGGAGGGCGAGGAGGTCCGCCCGGAACCGTTCGCCGGCGTCCGGCCGCCAGGCGGTGAGCCCGGGGGCGGTCTCGGCGGGCGTGGAGCCGGTGGGGGTGCCGAGGGCGGCACCGAGGGTGTCGGTGCGGTCCGCGGAGAGCACCAGGGTGCGGGTGCCCCGGCGGGCGGCCTCCCGAGCGGTGGCCGCGGCGACGGTCGTACGGCCGGAGCCGCCGGGGCCGGTGATCAGGAGGGTGCGCATGGAGGTGAACGGTACGTGGTGCGGCGGCGCGGCGACGGGCCGCTACTTGTCGCCCGGCCCCGCCTTCTTCCCGGCGTCCCCCGACTCGGCTTCCTCGACCGCTTCCGTGCCGGCTTCCCCGGCGGCTTCCTTGTCGGCGTCGCCCGACTCGACGCGCTTCTTCAGGCCCGCCAGCGCGCGGTCGATGATGACCTTCTCCGCCTTGCGCTTGATCATGCCGAGCATCGGGATCTTGACGTCGACGGTGAGCCGGTAGGTGACCTCGGTGGCGCTCAGACCGGCGGGCCTGAGGATGTACGAGCCGTCCAGCGAGCGGAGCATCTGGGACTTGACCAGGGTCCAGGAGACCTCATGGTCACCGGTCCAGGTGTAGCCCAGGGTCTGGTCGTCCTTGATGGCGCCCGCGTCCATGACGAGGCGCACCTGCTCGGCACGGCCCTTCTCGTCCGTCGCGAGCACCTGCGCCTCCTTCACCTCGCCCGTCCAGTCGGGGTAGCGGGCGAAGTCGGCGATGACCGCCATGACATCGGCCGGTGCCGCCTCGATCGTGATACTCGAACTGGTGTTTTCCGCCATCGCTGTGGCTCCTCCAGATGCGGTCCGGACAGGGGGTTCTGCGGGGCACGAGGGTTCTGCGGGGTACGAACGCTTTCTACCTGTGTGCGCAGCGTGAACGCTACCGCGCTGGGGAGGCCCCGCCGCCCCCGGCCCTGCGACCGCCGGTAGCCCCGGCGGCCCTCACCACTCCAGCGCCCACGGCTTCCCCGTCCCGGCGAAGTGACCCACGTTCACGCACTCCGTGGCGCCGATGCGCATCCGCCGGGCGAGCGGCTGGTGGACGTGCCCGAAGAGCGCGTAACGCGGCCTGGTGCGCCGGATCGCGGCCAGCAGCGCCCGGCTGCCCCGTTCGAAGCGCCGCGCCACCGTGTCGTAGACGAGCTCGGGCACCTCGGGCGGGATGTGCGTGCAGAGCACGTCGACCTCCCCGACGGCCTCGATCTTCGCCGCGTACTCCTCGTCGCTGATCTCGTACGGGGTCCGCATGGGGGTACGCAGTCCGCCGCCGACGAAGCCGAAGACCCGGCCGGCGATCTCGACGCGCTGTCCGTCGAGCACGGTGGTGCCGGGTCCTGCGTACTCCGACCAGAGGGACGGGATGTCGACGTTGCCGTAGGTGGCGTACGTCGGGGTGGGGAACGCCGCGAAGAGTTCGGCGTACTGCTTGCGTACGGCCTTCTCGATGGCGGGGCCGCGGTCGACGCCCGCCCACAGCCGGGCACCGAGGGCCCGTGCCTCCTCGTACCTGCGGGCGGTGCGCAGCTCGACGATGCGGTCCGTGTTCTCGGTGCCGAAGAGGTCCGGGAAGATGCCGCGGGAGTGGTCGGCGTAGTCGATGAAGAGGACGAGGTCGCCCAGACAGATCAGGGCGTCCGCGCCCTCACCGGCCCTGACCAGGTCACGGACATTGCCGTGCACGTCGCTCACGACGTGGATCCGGGTCCTGGGGGGTGCCCCCGGGGTCTCTCGCTCGCCGCCGCTGTCGCCGCCGCCTTGTGTACCTGCCATGGCGATCAAGGGTAGGCCTGTGGAGCAAAGGTGTGTAGACGCGGGCGGACCTGCGGTTACTACCCAGTCAGTAACGGGTTGGACTACTCTGCGCCAAGGAACGCCAACACGTGTGACGCGGGGAACATCTCGCCGGACCCCCCTGTCGTAGAGGCACTACCGGCGGGTAACGTCCGGGCAGTCCAGTCGTGCTCAGGGTTTCAACAACCGACTCCCGGAGCACCTGCCCGAGCCTTGGACCGCTCCGTCGCATCACACGAAGTCGTGGCGTCGGCGCCCTATGAGGAGCAGCAGTCTTGCGCGAGTTCAGCCTTCCGGCTTTGTACGAGGTCCCTGCGGACGGCAATCTGACCGACATCGTCCGCAGAAACGCCGCGCAGCATCCCGATGTCGCGGTCATCGCCCGCAAGGTCGGCGGTACCTGGACGGATGTCACGGCCACCGTCTTCCTCGCCGAGGTGCAGGCCGCCGCGAAGGGCCTGATCGCCTCGGGCGTCCTGCCCGGCGACCGCGTCGCGCTGATGTCCCGCACGCGGTACGAGTGGACGCTGCTCGACTTCGCCATCTGGAGCGCGGGCGCCGTCACCGTACCCGTGTACGAGACCAGCTCCCCGGAGCAGGTGCAGTGGATCCTCGGCGACTCGGGAGCGACCGCGATCGTCGTGGAGCTGGACGCGCACGCGGCCACCGTGGAGTCGGTGCGCGACCGGCTGCCGCACCTCAAGCACGTCTGGCAGATCGAGGGCGGCGGGATCGACGAGCTCGACCGCGCCGGCAAGGACGTCTCGGACGCGGCGGTCGAGGAACGCAGCTCGCTCGCCAAGGCCGACGACCCGGCGACGATCGTCTACACCAGTGGTACGACCGGGCGCCCCAAGGGCTGTGTGCTGACCCACCGCAGCTTCTTCGCGGAGTGCGGCAACATCGTGGAGCGGCTGCGGCCGCTGTTCCGCACCGGCGAGTGCTCGGTGCTCCTCTTCCTGCCGCTCGCGCACGTCTTCGGGCGGCTCGTGCAGGTCGCGCCGATGATGGCGCCGATCAAACTGGGCATGGTCCCGGACATCAAGAACCTCACCGACGAACTGGCCTCGTTCCGGCCGACGCTGATCCTCGGTGTGCCGCGCGTCTTCGAGAAGGTCTACAACTCGGCTCGGGCCAAGGCGCAGGCCGACGGCAAGGGCAAGATCTTCGACAAGGCCGCGGACACGGCGATCGCGTACAGCCGCGCGCTGGACACCCCGGCAGGACCCTCGATCGGCCTGCGGATCAAGCACAAGACGTTCGACAAACTCGTCTACAGCAAGCTGCGGGCCGTGCTCGGCGGCAAGGGCGAGTACGCGATCTCGGGCGGCGCGCCGCTGGGCGAGCGCCTGGGCCACTTCTTCCGCGGCATCGGCTTCACGGTCCTGGAGGGGTACGGGCTGACCGAGTCCTGCGCGGCCACCGCGTTCAACCCGTGGGACCGGCAGAAGATCGGCACGGTCGGGCAGCCGCTGCCCGGCTCGGTGGTCCGTATCGCCGACGACGGCGAGGTGCTGCTGCACGGCGAGCACCTGTTCAAGGGGTACTGGAACAACGAGGGCGCGACCGAGGAGGCGCTGGCCGACGGCTGGTTCCACACCGGTGACATCGGCACGCTCGACGAGGACGGGTACCTGCGGATCACCGGGCGCAAGAAGGAGATCATCGTCACGGCGGGCGGCAAGAACGTCGCCCCCGCCGTCATCGAGGACCGGATCCGGGCGCACGCGCTGGTCGCGGAGTGCATGGTCGTCGGTGACGGGCGGCCGTTCGTGGGCGCGCTCGTCACCATCGACGAGGAGTTCCTCGGGCGGTGGGCCGAGGACCACGGGAAGCCTGCCGGCTCGACCGCGGCGTCCCTGGCTCTCGATCCCGAGCTGCTCGCGGCGGTCCAGAGCGCGGTGGACGACGGGAACGCGGCGGTGTCGAAGGCGGAGTCGGTGCGGAAGTTCCGTGTGCTGTCGCACCAGTTCACGGAGGACTCGGGGCATCTGACCCCGTCATTGAAGCTGAAACGGAACGTGGTGGCGAAGGACTACGCATCAGAAATCGAAGCGATCTACCAGGCCTGAGCCCCGGTGGGGGCGCACGTAAAAGATCGCGCAGTTCCCCGCGCCCCTAGAGGTGCGGGCCGGTGGGGGTTGCCCCTAACGATCGCGCAGTTCCCCGCGCCCCTGAGAGTGCGGCCCGGTGGGGTGACGCCTTACCGATCGCGCAGTTCCCCGCGCCCCTGGGAGTGCGGGCCGGCGATGGCCGCGCCTTACCGATTGCGCCGTTCTCCGCGCCCCTGGGAGCAGGGCTGCGCCCCTGCTGAAACGCCCGCAGGGCACGTTTCAGGGGCGCGGGGAACGGCGCGGGCAACCCCCACCGCCCCGCAGCCGAAGGACGAGCGGGAGGCGCGCTTTCAGGGGCGCGGGGAACGGCGCAATCCCTGAGGCACACCCCCACCGGCCCGCACTCCCAGGGGCGCGGGGAACTGCGCAGTCCTTGGGGTGCGGCCGTCACCGGCCCGCAGGTGATCGATGGCAGCTGGCGCGGCCGCGCTACAGCAGCCCCCGCAACCCCTCCGCCAGCAGATCCCACCGCCAGCGGGATTCGACCCAGGCCCGCCCCCGCTCCCCCATCCGCCGCCGCAACTCCGCGTCGCCGAGGAGCGTGACGATCCGGTCCGCGGCGTCCTCGGCCGAGCCGCCCCGGACGACCCACCCCGTCTCCCCGTCGAGCACCGCGTCCGGCGCGCCCCCGGAGTCGCCCGCGACCACGGGAAGCCCCGTGGCGGAAGCCTCCAGGTAGACGATGCCGAGCCCTTCCACGTCCAGCCCCCCGCGCCGCGTACGGCACGGCATGGCGAAGACGTCACCCGCTCCGTAGTGGGCGGGGAGTTCGGACCAGGGCACCGCTCCGGTGAAGCGCACGGAGTCGGCGACACCGGTCTCGTACGCGAGCCGGCGCAGGTCCTTCTCGTACGGCCCCCCGCCCACGATCAGCAGCACGGTCTCCGGCTCGCTCGCCAGGATCCGCGGCATGGCGAGGATCAGCGTGTCCTGCCCCTTGCGCGGGACCAGCCGCGACACGCACACCACCACCGGCCGGTCGGTGAGCCCGAGGCGCGCCCGCACGGCGTCCCCGCCGGACCCGGGGTGGAAGGTCTTCTCGTCGACCCCGGGCGGCAGTTGCACCATCCGCCCGGCCGCCTCGGGTGTCAGCGCGGTGGCGATCCGCGACCGGGTGTACTCCCCGAGATACGTGATCGTGTCCGTCGACTCCCCGATCCTGCCCAGCAGTTGACGCGCGGCGGGCAGCTGCGCCCACCCCGCCTCATGCCCGTGCGTGGTGGCCACGAGCCGCTCCGCGCCCGCCTTGCGCAGCGCGGGCGCGAGCAGCCCGAGCGGCGCCGCCGCACCGAACCACACCGAGGTGCAGCCGTGTTCCCGCAGCAGTCCGACGGCCCGCCGTGAGACCCGCGGAGTGGGCAGCAGCATGGTTGTTCGGTCGCGTACGATGACGAAGGGCTGTTCGGCGTCGAAGGCGGCTGTGGCCTCGGCACCTTCCTGGCCCCGCTTCCAGGTGGAGGCGTAGACGACGAGCCGTTCGGGGTCCAGGCGCAACGCCATGTTGTGCAGGAAGGCCTGGATACCGCCCGGTCTCGGCGGAAAGTCGTTGGTCACGATCAGGGTCTTGTGCATGGTCTCGCGCATCGCCGTCGACAGTACCGAACCCGTACTTCACAGCCCGGCCCGGCCACGCTTCACGGCTCTCGCACAGCCGCGCGGGGGATCATGACCGCACAGCGGGACGGCGGCGGAGCGGCACGGCGGACCCGTACGGAAAAGGGCAGGTGGGCATGGCGGGAGCCAGGGGGCCGAGGTTCCCGTACGTACTGCTGGCGACCTGGGGCCTGACGAGACTGCTGCTGCTCCTCTTCGTCTTCAAGGTGTTCGTCTTCCCCGGCCCGGACGTCACGAGCGACGTCTCGGTGACCTACCAGAACTGGTACGAGATCCTGCGCACGGGCACCTTCCCGCTGGACGACGTCACCTGGCAGTACCCGCCGGCCGCCGCGCTCGCGATCCTCTCCCCGGCGCTCCTGCCCTTCCTCGCCTACACGCAGGCGTTCTTCGTCCTCGCCTTCGCCGCCGACCTGATCGCCTTGGGACTGCTCCTGTACGCGGCCCGGCGCCCCGACAGTCCGGTGCCGGTGTCGGTGCGTGGCGTCTGGGTGTGGGTGATCGGTGTCCCCCTGCTCGGGCCGACCGTGTACTCGCGCTACGACGTCATGGTGACCGCCGTCGCCGTGGCCGCTCTCCTCGCGGGCGTACGGCACCCGAAGGTGATGGGCGTCCTCGCCGCGCTCGGCGCGATGCTGAAGGTGTGGCCGCTGCTGCTGCTCGTGGGCACGACCGGACGCAGGGCCTGGGGCGCGGCCGCCGCCACCGCGGCGGCGATCGCGCTGGCGTTCGTCGTGTCGATGCCGGGCGCGTTCGCGTTCCTGACCTTCCAGCGCGACCGCGGGACCGAGGTCGAGTCGCTCGGCTCGCTGGTCTTCCACATCGCCCGGCACCACGGCTGGGAGGGCCAGGTCCTGCTCAACTACGGCTCGGTGGAGTTCCTCGGCCCGTACGTCGACGTGGTGAGCACGGTGGCGCTGATGCTGACCGGGCTGGCCTTCGGGTGGCTGCTCCTGTGGCGGCTGTGCGCGACCCGGTTCCTGGTGCACACGGCCGCCGACGCCGCGTTCATGGCGGTCCTGCTGTTCACCACGACGAGCCGGGTCATCAGCCCGCAGTATCTGGTGTGGCTGGTCGGTCTGGCCGCCGTGTGCCTGGTCTTCCGCGGCAGCCGGATGGGGTGGCCGGCGGTGATGGTGCTGGTGGCGTGCCTCTTCACCGTGCTGGAGTTCCCCGTCTTCTTCGCGGACGTCGTCGCCAGCACCGATCTCGGCATCGAACTGCTCGTGGTCCGCAACGGCCTGCTGGTCGCCGCGACCGTCACCGCGGGTGTGCTCCTGTGGCGTGACACCGTGTCGTACGCGGACCCGGCCCCGGCGCCCAGCCGGGAGACGCCCGCCGACGAGGAATCACTGACCTCCTGACGTCACGGGCCCGCCCCCGGCGCCTCGGCGCACGCGGCGGATTCGGATCGGGCCCCGGGCCTTCGCCGGCTCGACGGCCCGGCCGCCCTGCGTGATCTCCACCTCGCCGGCCTCGACCAGCCGCCCGGCCGCGCGGCGGGCGGGTTCCATGAGCGCGCGCCAGCCGTCGTCGGCACCCGTGTACACCGCCCGCGCGGCGTCGGAGGGGCAGATCGTCGCGGTCGGGGCACGGCGCTCCAGCAGCTCCAGGATCGTCCGTTCCAGCTGCCGGTCAACCTGCCGTTCGCTGTCCGTCACTCCGTCAGGGTCGCACCGGCCCCGCCGCCCGGCCATCGCGGCGGGGCCGGATGCCCGGGGCGAGGGCCGAGAGACAGATCCCCGCCCGTCACCCGAGCCGGTCCCGCAGATACGTCCGCCACAGCGCCGTGAAGTCCTCCGGTGAGGTGTCCAGGATCTCCCGCAGCCCCGCCTCCACTGCCCCCGCACGCTTCTCGTGCGCCCCCACGGCCCGGTAGAACTCGCCCAGCCGCACCTCGCCCCACCGCTCGGCGATCATGCGGCAGGCCAGCCACCCGCTCTCGTACGCCCGCGCCAGCTTCCCCGCGTCCCCGCCGAAGCCGAAGTCCCCGTCCTTCGGCAGCGCGTCCGGCACGCGTCCGTCCAGCACCGCGCGTGTCAGCTCGGGCGCGACCTGTGCCACCGTACGGCCGCTGCCCAGATAGCCGACCCAGTCCGCGTACCCCTCGGACAGCCACAGCGGGGTCGCCGCCGAGGTCGAGGAGCGGGTCGCGACATGGGTCGTCTCGTGCGTGAGCACGACCTGCCGCCCGAAGGAGCCCAGCACCCCGTACGCGTCCGGGTTCACGATGATCCGGTCGGCGGGCGCCTTCCCGGAACTGCCCACCTCCCCCGTGGTGACCGCGGCGATCCCCCGGTACCCGGACGCGGGCGCCCCCAGCAGCTCCGCCATGCCCTCCAGCGACTCCGGTACGAGGACGACGACCCGCCCCGGCCACTTCTCGCCCCACGCCTCCCGTACCGCGGGCACCGCGCGGTCGGCCAGGCCCGCGTAACCGCGCAACGTGCCGCGGGACTGCCCGACCCCCAGGACGAGGCTGTGCTCGCCGCGTACGGCCACCACGGGCCCCTGCTCCCACAGTTGCCGGCTCGCGTCACCGGCGGGCCGGTCGGCACTCACGTACCAGCGTCCGCCGGCGCGGACGAGGCTCAGCGTGCGCGGGGTGACGACGGGTGCCCGGTCATAGCCGTCGATGCGGTAGCGCAGTTCCGCGTCTGCCGTGGCGCGGTCGCCGGAGCGGTGGAAGCCGGTCACACGGTACGACCAGTCGGTCAGCGGGACCGCCCGCAGGTTCCTGAACCCGGTGCGCGCCGCGGCCCGTCCGGCGGCGGCGACGGAGCCGGGCGGAGCCGTCGCCACGAAGGCCTTCTCGCTGCCGTCGCGCACCGCCGCCGCCCGCCGGTCCAGCACCTGGCGGACCTCGGCGGACGCGGCGTCGGTCCCGGCGGAGCCGCCGCAGCCGACCAGCCCCGCCAGACCCGTCAGGCCCGCCAGCAACAGCCCCACGACCCTCTTCGGCGCACGTCCACGACCAGCCACGATCCTGATCGTACGGCGCAGGGGGCGACGGGTCAGGGGCGCGTCACGGCCGAGACGGGCATCATGCCCACCGGGTCGTAGCGCACCGCGGCGCCCGGGTACGGCGCGTGGACCACCTGGCCGTTGCCCACGTACATCCCTACATGGCTGGCGTCGTCCCGGTAGGTGACGATGTCACCGGGCTGCGCCTGGGAGAGTGGCACCTGCCGCCCGGCGTGCGCCTGGGCCTGCGAGGTGCGCGGCAGACCGACACCGGCCTGCGCGTACGACCACTGGGTGAGGCCCGAACAGTCGAAGCCGGACGGCCCGTTGGCGCCCCAGATGTACGGGCGGCCGACCGCGGAGCGGGCCGCGGCGACGGCGGACGCCGCGCGCCCCGAGGACGGGACGGCGCCGGTGAGGTCGGGGGTCCGGCCGGAGCGGGAGGTCCGGTCGTAGGCGGCGCGGTCGGCGTCCGGCATCGAGTTGAGCAGCTGCCGCGCCTTGGACAGTTTCCGCTCGACGGTGCGTTTGTGCCGGGCGACGGCCTCGCGGCTCCTGTCCAGTTCGTCGAGCTTGCTCGTCGTCTCCGCACGTTCCTGGGCGAGGTCGCGCATGGCTGTCTGCAGTTTCCTCAGCTCCCCGGCCTGGCGGGCGCCGATGCGGTCGATCGCGGCGGCCTTGTCCAGGTACTCGTCGGGGTCGTCGGAGAACATCAGCGCCAGCGAGGGGTCGAGGCCGCCGGAGCGGTACTGGGCCCCGGCGAGCGAACCGAGCGCGTCCCGCATGGTGTTGATGCGGTCCTGCTGTCTGGCGATCCGGTCCTGCGCCCTGTCCACCTCGTCGTGCAGGAGATCGGCGCGCTCGTCGGCCTTGTTGTACGACTCGGTGGCGTGCTCCGCCTCCTCGTACAGGCGGTCCACCTCGGCGCGGTTGTCGTCCTGCGGCGCGGCGCCGGCCGGCAGGACGCCGAGGGCCGCGGCCGCGACGGTCAGTACGCACAGGGTGGCGCCTCGGGCGCCCCGGTCGAAGCCGGACGGTGCTGGGCGGCGATGGGACCCCACAGGAAGCCGCACTCCCTTCCGCTGACGGACCCCCGGAGTTGGGGGAAACGCGCCAGACAGTAGTCGTGCGACTACGCGGTGGCCAAAGACCCATACGGGTACACAACGCGACGCCCCGCCCCAGACGCAGGTCATGGGCGGGGCGTGGGGTCAGCGGGAGTCACCGGAATTCGCCCGTTCGGGCGGCGTGGCGACCGGCCTTCAGGAAAACCCTGAGGCGCTCGGATCAGACGCGGACACCGAACTGGAAGGAGCCGATCGTGCTCATGGACTCAAGCCGGACGACGGCACCGGGCTTCGGCGCGTGCAGGACCACACCGTTGCCGGCGTACAGGCCGACGTGCGCGAGGCTGTTGAAGAAGACGAGGTCGCCGGGCTTGAGGGCGCTCATGCCGATCTTCGTGCCGTCGTTCTGCTGCGTGTAGGTGGTCCGGGATATGGACTGACCGGCCTGGTTGTACGCCCACTGCGTCAGACCGGAGCAGTCGTACGAGTTGGGGCCGCTGCCACCGGACACGTACGGCTTGCCCATCTGGGTCTTCGCGGCGGCGAGGGCGGCGGCACCGCGCTCGGAGGCGGGCGCCTCGTTGCCGAGCTCCACGCGGTCACCGGCGTCGCGGCTGGCACGCGTGTCGGCGGTCTTGATGGCCGCCTGTTCCGCGGCCGTCAGGGTGTTGAGGAGCTGGCGCGCCTTGGCGAGCTTCTCCTGGACTTCCTTCTTCTTCTTGCCCAGGGTCTCGCGGGTGTCGGAGAGCTCCTTGAGCTTGCCGGCCGCTTCCTGCCGCTGCTGGGCGAGGACCCGCTGCTTGTCCTGGACCTTCTTCAGCGCCTCGACCTGCTGAGCGCTCAACTGGTCGATGGCGGACGCCTTGTCGAGGTAGTCGTCCGGGTCCGAGGAGAGGAACAGCTGGACGGAGGGGTCGACGGCGCCCGTGCGGTACTGGGAGCTGGCCATCAGACCGAGGCCGTCACGCATGGAGTTGAGATCGTCCTGGCCGCGGGCGACCTGGTCCTGGAGAGTGTCGATCTCCTTCTCCAGCTTCTCCTGCTTCTCCTCGGCGCCGTTGGCCCTGTCCGTGGCCAGCGCCGACTCCTCATAGAGGGCGTCGACCTTGGCCTTGACCTCGTCCTTGCTGGGCTTCTCGCTGGGGGCGGCGTTGGCAGCCTGCGAGCTGAGAGCAACGGCGGCAGCGGCGGCGGTGGTGAGCACGGTCACACGGGTGCGGCTCGGCTGCTTCGGTCGACGGTGGGACGCCACGGAGGCGAGCTCCTTCATTACCTCAGCCGCCCACCGAAGACGCCGGTTGGCGGTGCCCCTCCACCGTCACTCCCAATGAGTGATCACCCGAGTGGAGGTTCGACGCCTGACCCTAGTGACCACCTGTGATCAGTTCAAATCCTCCCCGGAAAAATCTCGGTCACCGATCGCATTCTTTACAATCAACTCACGTGCAGTAACGCTCTCTTGACACTACGTTGCGTGAAGGTTTCGCCAAGTCGGGCAAGACGGCCATGCGTTGCTCTTGGTGCGTCAGGGACCTATGGGACGTACGGGGCAGAACGGCGACGGCGGACCGCGAAGGCGTGAGGGTGCCCGCGGAGAGCGGCTCTCAACCCCTCGAAAGACGCTTCAGCAGCACCACGGAGGCCACCGGACGGGCGCCCGCGCTCGCCACGCCGTCGGCCACCTCGCGGTCCGTGGAGACGACGATGACGGGCCGTCCCGGCGGTTCGGCGCGCACCAGCTGGCGGATCAACTCGTCCGCGGTGACACCCGGCTTGGAGAACAGCACCCGCACCCCGCGCGGCGGGGCGAGCAGCACCGGGGCGGCCAGCTCGGCCCCGTCGAAGACACAGGTGACCTCGGCGCCGGTCTGCGCGGCGAGCTGGGAGAGCTGACCGAGCAGCCGCAGCCGCTGCTTCTCCAGCGGCATCTGCGGATAGCCGGTCTTGGTGACGTTGTACCCGTCGACGACCAGATGCGCCTGCGGCAGCGCGAGCAACTGGTCGAGGACGGCGGGATCACTGTCGGACAGCGCACGGGCCGCGATGTCCTTCGGTGTCATCCGGCCCGGTTCGACCGCGTCCACGGTCTCCGCCGGCCGCACCGACACCGGCGGCAGGGCGAGTTCGCGCCGCAGACCCTGGGTGGCTTCGAGCACGGTGTCCAGGAGCAGCCGCACCCGCATGTCCTCGACGCTGCGCCCCTCGCGCGCCGCGCGGCGGGTGGCCTCCAGGGAGCCCTCGACCTCGCCGAGCCGCTGTTTCAGCCGCCGGCTCTCGCTCTCGGCGGCGGACACCTGGGCCTGCCCTTCGCCCCGCACGGCCTCCATCTCGCCGCGCAGCTTGCGCAGGGCCGCCTCGCCCCGTTTGACGTCGCTGAAGGCCCCGCGCAGCTTGCGGTGAAGCGATTCCGCTTCCTTCTTCGCCGCGTCGAGTTCGGCGCGCAGCCGCTCCGTCTCGGCCCGGGTCTGCCCACGGGCCTCGGCCAGCTCCTCGCGCAGCCGCTCCAGCTCGACGCGGCTCTCCTCGTCGGCACGCTCGGCGTCCGCCCGCAGGGCCTCCTCGCCGGCGGCGGTCACCAACTTGACCCAGCCCGTGGGGCGCAGCACATAGGCCGCGGCCGCCACGTCGAGCGGGTCCGCGGCCGGGGGCGGCGAACCGGAGTCGAGAGCGCCGGCCAGCTCGGGCTGGGCGTCTCTGAGCTTCTCGGCGATCCGTTGTCTGAACAGCGGATCGGTCTCCATGGCCGCCGCCATCGCGGTCCCCGCGAACTTGGCACGGCGATTGGGGGCGAACCGGGCGTACTGCCGCAGCTGTGTGGGCAGTTCGGCCACGGTCAGCCCGCCGAACCCGTCCGACACGATCTGTACGACCCTGCGGCGCACCCCGTCGGGCAGCGGACGGTCGAGCACCTCGGCGTCGCCGTCGTCCGGCTCACCGCCTGTGGTCTCCACCATCCTTCACCCCATCGTCCGTGCGGGGCCCGCTCCTGTCAGGAGCGGGCGCCCGGCCTGTCCACCAGTTCCACCTGATCCACCGCGTTGCACCACCGGCAGCGCACGGAGTCGATGGTCTCACTGACCACGTTGCGTTCCTCGACCTTGGGTTCCCCGGCCAGGTCCAGATGTACGTACTCGACGACCTTCGACGAACGGGTCACGTCGAATCGCGTGAGGTTGCCGCAGAGCGTGCAGCGCCACCGGGTCTCGGCCGTCGGGAGGGGAACCGTCATCGTGGCAGTCGCTCTCTTTCCTTGAGTCCTCGTGCCGCACCGGATTCCCCGGTGCGTGTGGCTCGTAACCCTACGGCCTGGCGGGTACTCGACGCCCGTCCACCGGAAGCGGCGAGGCGCTCTGTGTGGTTCGGTCCCGTTACGTCATGCTCTGTGCATGCTCGGCAACTGGGGTGCCCCCGGCAACAGGACGGTCAGAACGGTCAGGGCGATCCGGAGCCACCCCGCTCCGGTGACCTACGGACTGATGGCCCTGTGCTGCGCGATCTTCGTGATCGGTCCGGCCTCGGGGCTCAGTCCCTCGTACGGCACCGGTGACGAGCTTCTCTCCGCGCAGCGGGCCTATTTCGAACGGTGGGGCGTGGTGCCCGTCGAACTGTTCCAGGGGACGCTGCGGGCCCTCGGCACCCCGGCCACCGCGCTGTTCGTGCACGGCAGCTGGCTGCATCTGCTGGGGAACATGCTCTTCCTCTACGTCTTCGGGGCGATGGCCGAGGAGAGGATGGGCCACTTCGAGTTCGCCCTCTTCTATCTGGGCTGCGGATACCTCGCCCTGCTGGGCTACGCGGGCGTCCACGCCGACTCGGCGCAGACCCTCGTCGGCGCGTCGGGGGCGATCTCCGCGGTCCTCGGCGCGTTTCTGTACCTGTTCCCCAAAGCCCGGGTGACCAGTCTCTTCCCGTTCCTCTTCTTCCTCCCGCTGCGGTTTCCCGCGTGGGTGGTGCTGCCGTTCTGGGTGTCCCTGCAGTGGCTGGCCGCGGGGCGCGCGTCACAGGGCCCGGGGGTCGCCTATCTGGCGCACCTGCTGGGCTTCTCCGCCGGGTTCCTCTACGCGTGGGTGCGGTACGGGCGTCCGGCTAGAGTGAAATCCCCAGCGACGGCCACCGAGGGAGAAAACCAGCCGTGATCACCGCGATCGTGCTCATCAAGACCAGCGTGGACCGGATTCCCGAGATCGCCGAATCGATCGCGGCGCTGGACAGCGTCAGCGAGGTGTTCTCCGTGACCGGGACGTACGACTTGATCGCCATGGTCCGGGTGAAGGCCCATGACGATCTGGCGGACGTCATTCCCGGCATGATCAGCAAGATCCCGGGCGTGGAGGGGACGGACACGCATGTGGCGTTCCGGACGTACTCGCAGCACGACCTGGAGGCCGCGTTCGCCATCGGCGGCGACAACTAGGCCCGGTCAGGGGCGCGGGGAACCGCGCGAGCAACCCCCACGCACCCGCACGACACGTACGCCCCAAGGCACCCCAGGGGCGCGGGGAACGGCGCAGTCCTTCAGGGGCGCGGCCCGTCAGGCAGCCGGCACGCAGCGGCCGTTCTCCGTGCGGTAGTTCCAGCTCGCGCCGTTCGCGACGAGTTCCTTGACCGCTGCCACGAAACGCTCCACGTGCTCGTCGGGGGTGCCGACGCCGAAGCTGACACGGATGGCGTTCAGGGACTTCTCGCCGGGGGCGGCCTCGGGGGCACCGCACTCGCCCTGGGACTGCGGGTCGCTGCCGAGGAGCGTACGGACCAGCGGGTGGGCGCAGAAGAGGCCGTCGCGGACGCCGATGCCGTACTCGGCGGAGAGCGCGGCGGCGAAGTGCGAGCTGTTCCAGCCCTCGACGACGAACGAGATGACGCCGACGCGCGGCGCGTCGTCACCGAAGAGCGAGAGCACCCGGACCTCGGGCACCTCGGCGAGGCCCTGCCGGACCCGTCCGACGAGCTGCTGCTCACGGGCGACCAGCGTGTCGAAGCCGGCCTCGGTGAGGGCCTTGCAGGCGGAGGCGATGGAGTAGGCGCCGATGACGTTGGGCGACCCGGCCTCGTGCCGTGCGGCGCTCTCGTGCCACTCCACGTCCACCCCGCCGTCCGTACGCCGTGACACCTTCTTCGAGGCACCGCCGCCGGCCAGGTACGGGTCGGCCTCGCGCAGCCAGTCGAAGCGTCCCGCGAGCACGCCGGAACCGAACGGCGCGTACAGCTTGTGTCCGGAGAAGGCGACCCAGTCCACGTCCAACTCCTGTACGGAGACGGGGTGGTGGGGCGCGAGCTGGGCCGCGTCGAGCACGATCCGGGCGCCGTGGGCGTGGGCGGCGGCGGCCAGTTCGCGTACGGGCCACAGCTCACCGGTGACGTTCGAGGCGCCGGTCACGCACACGAGCGCCGGGCCGTACGGGTCGCGGCCGGCCAGCGCCTTCTCCAGCGTCGCGACGGCCTCGCCCGGGGTGCGCGGGGCGTTGAGGTAGGTGACGCGGGCGTCCTGCCACGGCAGCAGCGAGGCGTGGTGCTCGGTCTCGAAGACGAAGACCTGGCAGTCGGCGGGCAGGGCGGCGGCGAGGAGGTTCAGCGAGTCGGTGGTGGACCGGGTGAAGACGACCTCGTCGTCGGCGCGGCAGTCGAGGAACTCCGCGACGGTCCGGCGGGCGTTCTCAAAGAGATCCGTGGAGAGCTGGGACAGATATCCGGCCCCGCGGTGCACGCTGCCGTAGTAGGGGGCGTACGCGGCCACGTCATCCCAGACCCGCTGGAGGGCGGGGGCGCTGGCGGCGTAGTCGAGGGCCGCGTAGGTGACCTCGCCGCCGGTCACGAGCGGAACGGTGACGTCCCGGCCCAGCACGGGCAGCGACCCCGAGGTGTCGGTGTCACAGTGGGCGGTCCGGTCGGCGGCAGCGGTGGAGACAGACATGGCGAGCTCCTGTGAGAGGCAGGCGAGATCACCGTGCGAGCGGACAGGGCTCAGCACGGGAAAGGTGAAAGGGGTACGCGGAAGTGGGGCTCTGCGCCCTATCGCATTCGCTTGCTCATGAAAGGCTCCCTCGAACGACCAGGACCCCTGGTGCATCCGCCCTGACGGGCGGCGAGGGGTCCGCGCTTGCCGTAGACCTCACTGCCTACGACCTGGTCTTCACCCGGGGCACCCCGCCACGGACGGAGGGTTGCCGGACAGTCGGCCGGGGCCTGTTGACTGTCACTCATGACCTGCCAGCATCATGCCACACGATGATCGGACAGCAACCCCCTGTCCGCATCCCGGGACGCCCTGGGTGCCGGTCACCCCCTGGGCGCTCCGCCCCCCCGCTGCGCAGTTCCCCGCGCCCCTGGGTACCCAGGGGCGCGGGGAACTGCGCAGTCTTTTGGCCTTTAGGGGCGCGGGGAACTGCGCAATCTTTTACGCCCGCCCCGCCAACCCGCACCGCCAGCGCCAGCGCCTACGCGTTGGTCGCCGCCACCCACCGCTCCAGCGTCCGCAACGCCGCGCCGGAGTCGATCGCCTCCGCGGCGCGAGCCATCCCGCCGCGGATCTGCTCGGCGAGCGATCCAGGGCCGGGCGCGAGCGCCACCAGCGCCGCCGCCGAGTTCAGCAGCACGGCGTCCCGTACGGGCCCCCGCTCGCCCCCCAGCAGCCGTCGCGCGACATCCGCGTTGTACGACGCGTCAGCCCCCCGCAGCGCCTCCACGGGCACCAGCTCGATCCCCACGTCCCGCGGGTCGAAGGCCTCCTCGCGCACCTTGCCGTCCCGGACGATCCACACCCGGGACGTGGCCGTGGTGGTCAGCTCGTCGAGCCCGTCGTCGCCGCGGAAGACGAGCGAGGAGTTGCCGCGCTCCGCGAGGACCCCGGCCACGATGGGCGCCATGGGCGCGTGCGCGACCCCGACGGCCTGGGACTTCACCCGGGCCGGATTCGTGAGCGGACCGAGGAAGTTGAAGGTCGTCCGGATCCCCAGCTGCCCACGCGCCGCCGCCACGTGCCGCAGCGCCGGATGGAACTTCACGGCGAAGCAGAAGGTGATCCCGGCCTCCTCGGCCACCTCGGCCACCCGCCGCGGAGTCAGCTCCAGATTGACGCCGAGCTTTTCGAGGACGTCCGAGGCACCGGACGCGGAGGACGCGGCGCGGTTGCCGTGCTTGACGACCTTGGCACCCGTACCGGCGATGACGACGGCCGACATGGTGGAGATGTTGACCGTCTTCGCGCCGTCGCCGCCCGTACCGACGATGTCGACGGTGTCGCCCGGTACCTCGATCACGTTGGCGTGCGCGTACATCGTGCGCACCATGCCGGAGATCTCCTCGACGGTCTCGCCCTTGGCCCGCAGCGCCACCGCGAACCCGGCGATCTGCGCGTCGGTCGCCTCGCCCCGCATGATCAGGTCCATCGCCCAGGCCGTGTCGTCGGCGCTCAGGTCGCGCCCGTCCAGCAGGCCGTTCAGGAGGGCGGGCCAGGAACGGCCCGCCGCGAAGTCGCCTCCAGCGGGGGTCACAGCACTCATCTGCCGCTCCTGGGTTCGTGTTCGTGGGCGTGAGGTTTCAGGGACGAGGCCACCCTATCCAGCCCCTGGGACGGCAAAGAGCCCCGTCCATGCAATGGACGGGGCTCCTGCCGTGGCGAACAGGTGGTGATCAGTGGTGGCCGTGGCCGCTCGTGATCTCCTTGTACTCCTCGGCGGTCGGCTTGGGGATCTGGCCGTCCTCGCCGTAGTAGGCGGTGCTGAGCTTGGCGCGGAGCTTCTGCGGGCCCTTCACCTTGCGCTCGACACCGTTCTCGTCGACCGTCGGGCCGATCTCGGCCGGCTGGTACTGCTCGTGCGCCGTGAGGGTGTGCATGGCCTCCTGGCTGAGCGGCTCGTGCACCTCGACGAACTCACCGTGCGGCAGGCGCTTGATGATGCCCGACTCGCGGCCGTGCAGCACCTTGTCCTTGTCCCGGCGCTGCAGGCCGAGGCAGATCCGCTTGGTGACGATGAACGCGAGCACCGGGGCGACGAAGAACGCGACCCGGACGAACCAGGTGATGGTGTTGATCGAGAGGTGGAAGTGGGTGGCCCACAGGTCGTTCCCACCGCCGACCAGCAGCACCATGTACAGAGTGATCCAGGCGACACCGAATCCCGTACGGGTCGGCGCGTTGCGCGGGCGGTCCAGGATGTGGTGCTCGCGCTGGTCGCCGGTCACCCACGCCTCGATGAACGGGTACACGGCGATCGCGACCAGGACCAGCGGGAAGATCATCAGCGGGATGAACACGCCCAGGGCGAGCGTGTGACCCCAGAAGTTGATCTCCCAGCCCGGCATGACACGGATCAGGCCCTCGGAGAAGCCCATGTACCAGTCGGGCTGGGCGCCCGTGGACACCTGGTCCGGCCGGTACGGCCCCAGGGCCCAGATCGGGTTGATGGACGCGACCGCCGCCAGCACGGCGATGAAGCCGAAGACCAGGAAGAAGAAGCCTCCGGCCTTGGCCATGTAGACCGGCAGCAGGGGCATGCCCACGACGTTGTTGTTCGTCTTGCCGGGGCCCGCGAACTGCGTGTGCTTGTGGTAGAAGACCAGGATCAGGTGGGCGACCACCAGACCCAGCATGATGCCCGGCAGCAGCAGGATGTGGACCGAGTAGAAACGGGCCACGAAGTCGCCGCCGGGGAACTCCCCGCCGAACAGGAAGAACGACAGGTACGTGCCGACGACCGGCACGGCCAGGACCGCGCCCTCCATGAAGCGGACACCGGTGCCGGAGAGCAGGTCGTCCGGGAGCGAGTAACCGGTGAACCCGGTGAACATGCCGAGGACGAACAGCAGGAAGCCGAACAGCCAGTTGACCTCACGGGGCTTGCGGAACGCACCCGTGAAGAAGACGCGCATCATGTGCACGAACATGGCGGCCAGGAAGACGAGCGCCGCCCAGTGGTGGATCTGCCGGATGAGCAGACCGCCGCGGACGTCGAAGCTGATGTCCAGCGTGGAGGCGAACGCCTCCGACATCAGCTGCCCCTGGAGCGGGACATAGCTTCCGTGGTACTCGATCTCGTTCATCGAGGGGTGGAAGAACAGCGTCAGATACACACCCGTGAGGATGATGATCAGGAAGCTGTAGAGGCAGATCTCGCCCAGCATGAAGGACCAGTGGTCCGGGAAGATCTTGCGCATGTTGGCCTTGGCCAGGGAGTAGATCCCCAGCCGGCCGTCGGCCCAGTCGGCGATCTTCTCGCCGGCCGGCGCCTTCTCTCGCGAACGGCCCGGCGCACCTGCGCCCGAGGGGTTCGGGGTGGTCGTAGTGCTCATCCGCGCTCCCAGAATGAAGGACCGACGGGCTCTTCGAAGTCGCCGTGCGCCTCAAGGTAGCCCTCGTCGTTCACACCGATCCGCAGCTGCGGCAGGGCGTGACCGGCCGGGCCGAAGATCACTCGGGCACCGTCGGCGAGGTCGAAGGTGGACTGGTGGCACGGGCAGAGGACGTGGTGCGTCTGCTGCTCGTAAAGGGAGATCGGGCAACCGACGTGGGTGCAGATCTTCGAGTACGCCACGATGCCCTCGTGGGACCACTCAAGCTCACGCTTGTCCTTGATGTTCTCCGGCTGGAGCCGGACGATCATCAGGGCCGCCTTGGCGATCTCGGTCTGGAACTCGTGGTCCTCCTCCTCCAGGCCCTCGGGCTTGGCGAAGGTGAGCGAGCCCACGGCGACGTCGGACGGGCGCAGCGGCTCGTTCGTGTTCATGTTGACGAGCAGCTTGCCCTTGGACCACAGCGTGTGCCGGAGCTTGTCCTCCGGCAGCGGACCGAGGTCGCGCAGCAGGACGATGCCGGACAGCGGGAACAGGGTCAGCGCGCCGAACATCGTGTTGCGGATGAGCTTGCGGCGGCCGAGCGCGGATTCCTTGGCGCCCTGCTTGAAGTCGGCCAGCACCTTGGCCTTGACCTCGGGCTCCGCCGCGATGGCGTGGCGCTCGTCGGTCATCTCCTCGTCGGACATCAGGGTGCGGGCCCAGTGGACCGCGCCCGCGCCGATGCAGAACAGCGCCAGGCCGAGCGTCATGCCCAGGGCGAAGTTCAGACCGCTGATGTGACCGAGCGGGAAGATGTAGACGATTCGGTCGGCCGGGATCGTCACGAAGGACGCGATGAAGCCGACCGTGGAGAGCATCGAGAGCGTGAACAGCAGGGCGACCGTGCGCTCGGAGCGCTTGGCGGCCCGCTCGTCGATGTCCTGGATGCGGTGCTCGTGCGGCGGCAGACCGGGATCCGCGAAGGGATCCTTCTCGTGCGCCACGCTCACGTCACCGTGCGCGTGAGCGTGCTCGTCGGCGGCCCGCTCGGCGGGCAGGTTCTCTTCTGGAATGTCTTGGCTACTCATGACTTCTTGGCCTTTGCGGTCCGGGCGGCGACCCACACGGCTACGGCGATCAGACCGCCGAGACCGAAGATCCAGCCGAAGAGGCCTTCACTGACCGGCCCGAGGCCGCCCAGCTCCAGACCACCGGGGCTCTCCGAGTCGTCGCTGTTGACCGCGTCGAGGTACGCGATGATGTCCTTCTTGTTCTTCTCCGTCAGCGTGGTGTCGGGGAAGGACGGCATGTTCTGCGGGCCGGTCTGCATGGCCTCGTAGAGGTGCTTCGGGTCGACATCCTCCAGCGTCGGGGCGAACTTTCCGTTCGTCAACGCGCCGCCCTTGCCGGTGAAGTTGTGGCACTGCGCGCAGTTGGTACGGAACAGCTCCCCGCCCTCGGCGATGTCCGCGCCCTCGGGGTTGTACTGCTCCTCGGTCGGCACGTTCGGACCGGCGCCCAGCGAGGCGACGAACGCCGCGAGCTGGTCGATCTCCGCCTGCGAGTAGATGACCTTCTTCTTCGGAACCTGCGCGCCCGGCTGCTGGGCGGGCATGCGGCCGGTGCCGACCTGGAAGTCCACGGCCGCGGCGCCCACGCCGACCAGGCTGGGACCGTCGGTCGAGCCCTCACCGCCGGTGCCGTGGCAGCTGGCGCAGCCGACGGCGTAGAGCTTCTTGCCCTCGTCGATGGCGAGGGACTGGGCGGATGTATCGGCCTGTGCCTTGTCCGCGGGCGCGAACGCGGTGTACAGCCCCCCGGTGGCCGCCAGCGCGAGGAGTAGGACGACGACCGCCGCCAACGGATGGCGTCGTCGTGCGGAGAGCTTTTTCACGGATTACCCCGGTGTCAGGATCTTCAGCGTCGATGCTTCTGGAATGTACGCGGGAACTGGCCCGGCTACTTGATCATGTAGATCGTGGCGAAAAGGCCGATCCAGACGACATCGACGAAGTGCCAGTAGTAGGACACGACGATGGCGGCGGTCGCCTGCTCGTGCGTGAACCTGCGGGCCGCGTAAGTGCGCCCGAGGACCAGCAGGAAGGCGATGAGACCACCCGTCACGTGCAGGCCGTGGAAGCCGGTGGTCAGGTAGAACACCGAGCCGTACGGGTCGGACGAGAGCGAGAGGCCCTCGTGCTTGACCAGCTCGGTGTACTCGTACACCTGGCCGCCGATGAAGATCGCACCCATCACGAAGGTGACGATGAACCACATCCGGAGCTTCTTCACGTCTCCACGTTCGGCCGCGAACACGCCGAGCTGGCAAGTGAGAGAGGAGAGCACCAGGATCGTGGTGTTGGTCGCCGAGAACGGGAAGTTCAGGGCGGACGCCATTTCCTTCCAGTGGTCGGGACCGGTCACCGATCGGAGGGTGAAGTACATCGCGAAGAGGGCCGCGAAGAACATCAGCTCGGAACTCAGCCAGATGATGGTTCCGACGCTGGTGAGGTTCGGCCGATTGACCGACGGGTGCGCGTGCCCGGTATCTACTGTCGTTGCTGTCGCCACGACCGACATTATGTCGGTCGCTTATCCCGCCCTCACCTCGGGGGGTGCCGTTCGGGGTGTCTGTGGGGTGTGTCCAGCCCATATGGCCCATCGAAGCCCTGTCCGAACCGGTGTTGACGAAGTGATCGAGGGAGTAGCATCCGCGCATCGGACCCTGTCCGTCTCTGTCTCTACGACGCTGACGTCCCGGAGGAAGAATGCAGCCGACCGCAACGGTGCTGGTCTACAGCGACGACTCCAACACCCGCGAACAGGTGCGGCTCGCGACGGGGCGCAGGCCCGCGACCGATGTCCCCCAGGTGGAGTTCATCGAGTGCGCGACCCCCGCGGCGGTGATCAAGGAACTGGACCGCGGTGGGATCGATGTGTGCGTGCTGGACGGTGAGGCCGTTCCCGCGGGCGGGATGGGGATCTGCCGGCAGATCAAGGACGAGATCTTCAACTGTCCTCCCGTGCTGTTGCTGATCGGGCGGCCGCAGGATGCTTGGCTTGCCACGTGGAGTCGGGCCGAGGCCGCTGTGACCTTGCCGGTCGAGCCTGTGGAGTTCGCCGCCGCGCTGGCGGGGCTTCTTCGCAGTAGGCCCGCTCTTAGCGCGTAGGCGCCGTCCTGGATGGCGTGGTGGGGCGACTGCGGGTCCGCTGTGGCTGGTCGCGCAGTTCCCCGCGCCCCTGAGGGCGGGCCCCTGCGGGGCCGCCCTATGCCGGTTCCGGGGTGAGTCTCAGGCGGGACTCCGGGGGCGGGCCCTCCGGGGTGTCGGCTGTGAGGGCGCTGCCCTTGCGCCAGTTCTTCCAGGTGAGGTTCCAGTCGCCGAAGCCGTTGCCGAACGGGTCCATCATGTCGCCGTACGAGTTGACGACCTTGACGATGTCGCCGGCGCGGACCGTCTCGAAGAACCACTCGGCGTTGGCGGTGCTCATGCCGGTGCAGCCGTGGCTGACGTTGGCGGCCCCCTGGGAGCCGGCGGACCAGGGCGCGGCGTGCACGTACTCGCCGCTCCAGGTGACCCTGGTGGCGTAGTAGACGGGCAGGTCGTAGGAGTCCGCGCTGCCCTCGGCGATGCCGATGCTGGTGCCGCGCATCCGTACGAAGTACTCCTTGCCCAGCACCACCTTGACGCCGTTGCGGGTGTCGAAGCCCGGCTTTCCGGTGGTGACCGGGATGGTGTTGATCGCCTCACCGTTGCGGTAGACCGTCATCGAGTGCGCCGCGGCGTCCGTCACGGCCTCCAGGCGGTCGCCCGTGGTGAGCGTCAGGGGCTTGGCCACGCCGCCCCAGAGGCGCTCGGCCACCTTGATGCCCGCGAGGTTGCTGTGGGCCCGCACAGTGGCGTGTGCGGGCCAGTACTCCTTGGGGCGGTAATGCAGTTCCTTGTCGTCCACCCAGTGCCAGGCGCCCTCGACCGCGGGCTGCGACTGCACCTTGAGGGCCCGCTCGACGACCGCGCGCGCCGCCCTGTCCTTGACGGGGGCGCTGAGTTCGGCGGTGACGGGCTGGCCCACGCCGTACGTGCCCTTGTCTGGGCCGAACGTCACGTCGAGCCGCTTCTTGGTCCTCGGGACGCTGGTCTCGAAGCCGACGGTCTTGCGCCCGGGCGCGCCGTCGTCGTCCTCGGTGCTCACCCGCACCGTGTAGTGGGCGCCTGCGGCCAGCGGCGAGGTGCTGTGCCAGCGGGCTCCGTCGGCGGTGAGTTCGCCCGCCACGTACCGTCCTGCGGCATCCGTGGCCGTCACGTCGGTGATCCGTCCGCCGGAGTCCTTGGCGGTGATCTCCAGGGGCTTGTCCGGGTCGGCCTTCTTCCCGTCGCTGACGGCGGCGCTGAAGGAGAGGTCCTTCGCCGCGTCGTAGGGCTCGGCCGTGAGCGGGTGGCCGCCGGAGCCGCAGGCCGTGACGCCCGCGCCTATGGCGACCAGCAGCGCCGTGCAGCCGGCGGCGGCGGTGCGGTTCCGCGGGCGCGCCGGGCCGGCTTCGGCGCTCCTGGAGGAAGCTGAGTGGCTCATGTCCCGAGCGTAGGAACCGCGGTCCGTCACGGCTCGCCCATTGAGCCGTGCGAGGGACGGAACGCGTGGCAAAAGGGGGAAGCCCGGACCTCCTGACGGGGTGTCCGGGCTTCCGTGCGCTCAGCGCGTGTTACTGATTCTGGTTCTCTCCGCGGTAGTACTCGAAGACCCAGCCCCACAGGCCGATCATGATGATCGGGGCCGAGAACCACAGCAGCCACCAGCCGAAGACGACGCCCAGGAAGGCGAGCGCGCCGCCGATACCGAGCGAGAGCGGCTGCCAGCTGTGCGGGCTGAAGAAACCGACCTCACCGGCGTCGTCCGCGACGTCGGCCTCCTTGTTGTCCTGTGCGCCCGTGTCGACCCGCCGGGCCGTGAACCACAGGTAGTAGCCGATCATGACGCTCAGGCCGAAGCCCAGGAAGAGCGCCGTGGTACCGGCCGGCTCCTTCGACCACACGCCATAGACGATCGCCATGACGAGGATGAAGACGGCGAGCCAGATGAACATCTTGCCCTGGACCTTCACTTGCCCGCCTCCTTGCCGCCGGCGAGGGCCTTCTCACCGTGACCGGCGTTCTCCAGCTGGTCGAGAGCGGCGATCTCGGGGTGGTGCAGATCGAACGCCGGGGATTCGGAACGGATCCGCGGCAGCGTGAGGAAGTTGTGCCGCGGCGGCGGGCAGGACGTGGCCCACTCCAGCGAACGGCCGTAGCCCCACGGGTCGTCGACCTCGATCTTCTTGCCGTACTTGGCCGTCTTCCACACGTTGTAGAAGAACGGCAGGATCGACAGGCCCAGGACGAACGAGCTGATCGTCGAGATCGTGTTCAGCGCGGTGAAGCCGTCGGCCGCGAGGTAGTCCGCGTAACGACGCGGCATGCCCTCGGCGCCCAGCCAGTGCTGGACGAGGAACGTCCCGTGGAAGCCGATGAACAGCGTCCAGAAGGTGATCTTGCCGAGGCGTTCGTCGAGCATCTTGCCGGTGAACTTCGGCCACCAGAAGTGGAAGCCGGAGAACATCGC
>NZ_KZ679042.1 GCF_003024195.1 Streptomyces dioscori | reverse complement strand
GAGTCGTGGCATGTCCAACGAGATGGTGGCTTCCTGGGTGTGGTGGGGGTCGAGGTTCACGACCACCAGAACCGTGTCCGTGCCCTCGCGCTTGCTGTAGGCGATCACGGAGTCGTTGTCGGCCTGGTGGAAGTGGATGTTCCGGAGCCGGCGCAGTGCGGGGTGTTCCCGCCGGATCCTGTTCAGCGAACCGATGAGCGGTGCGAGGGATGTGCCCGCCCGCTCGGCGGATTCCCAGTCCCGCGGCCGTAGCTGGTATTTCTCCGAGTCGAGATAGTCCTCGGTACCGGCTCTCGCCGCGGTGTTCTCGCACAGCTCGTATCCCGCGTACATCCCCCAGGTGGGCGAGAGTGTCGCCGCCAGCACGGCCCGGATCTCGAACGCGGGCCGGCCGCCGTGCTGCAGGAACTCCGGGAGGATGTCGGGGGTGTTGACGAAGAAGTTGGGCCGCATATGGGCCGCCGCGTCACCGGACAGTTCGGTGAGGTATTCGGTCAGTTCCTCTTTGGTGTTGCGCCAGGTGAAGTATGTATAGGACTGCTGAAAACCGATCGCGCCGAGCGTGTGCATCATCGCCGGGCGGGTGAACGCCTCGGCCAGGAAGATCACATCGGGATCGGTGCGATTGATCTCCCCGATCACCTCTTCCCAGAACATGACCGGCTTCGTATGCGGATTGTCCACGCGGAAGATGCGCACCCCGTGACTCATCCAGAACCGCAGAATGCCGAGGGTCTCCTCGACCAGGCCCGGCATGTCCTCGTCGAAGGCGATCGGATAGATGTCCTGGTACTTCTTCGGCGGGTTCTCCGCATAGGCGATCGTGCCGTCCGCGCGGTGCTGGAACCATTCCGGGTGCTTCTCCACCCACAGGTGGTCGGGTGAGCACTGGAGCGCGAAATCGAGGGCGACTTCGAGGTGCAGGGAGGTCGCGGTGCGTACGAACGCGTCGAAGTCGTCGATCGTGCCGAGATCGGGGTGAATGGCGTCGTGCCCGCCCTCCGGTGACCCGATCGCCCAGGGGACGCCGACATCCTCGCGGTTCGCCGAGAGGTTGTTGTTGGGCCCCTTGCGGAAGGTCGTACCGATGGGGTGGATCGGTGGCAGATAGACGACGTCGAAGCCCATCCCGGCGATCGCGGGCAGCCGCCGGGCCGCCGTCGCGAACGTACCGCTGACCGGTGGTTTCCCGGGCTCGACCACCGCGCCCTCCGAGCGCGGGAAGAACTCGTACCAGGAACCGAACAGCGCCCGCTCCCGCTCCACCAAAAGGGGGAGCGGGTCCGAATGGGTGATCCGCTCCCGCAGGGGGTGCCCGGCGAGTGCCGTGTCCACGTCCGGGGTCAGGGCGGCGGCAAGACGCGCGGACGGGGGCCGGTCGTCGTCGCGAAGGGCGTCCGCGGCGGCCAGGACCGCCGCTCGGCCGGCGTCGCGCGGCACTCCGGAGGCGGCCCGCTCGTACAACTCGGCGCCTTCCTCCAGCACCAGGCCCACATCGATGCCGGCCGGGACCTTTATGCGGGCCGACCGGCGCCAGGCGGACACCGGGTCCGACCACGCCTCCACCCAGTAGGTCCACTCGCCCACCGCCGTGGGCGTGACATCGGCGCCCCAGCGGTCCGTACCGGGGGCCAGCTCCCGCAGGGGAGTCCACGGGCCGGTGCGCCCGTCGGGGCCGCACAGCACGACGTTCGCGGCGACCACGTCGTGGCCCTCGCCGAACAGGGTGGCGCTGACCTGGAAGGTCTCGCCCACCACCGCCTTCGTGGGGCGGTTGCCGCGGTCGACGGCCGGACGGACGTCGACGACGGGGACGCGGCCGATCTGAACGACGGTCGTGCGGCCGACTGGGGGGATGCGGCCGCCGGCCGGGTTCTCGGTCATGTGATTCATCTCCGTCGTCGATGTCCTGGTCCAGGTCCGTGGTCGCCCACGGGTCGGAGGGCTCTTTCCTAGGTCGCGGGGCTCACCGCGAGCTGGTCGGGATGCCCCGGAAGCGCGCCGATCGGCGGGCTGTGACCGGCCCGTTCGCGGCGCCGGGCCGAAGTGGCCGACAAGTAGCGTTCGGCTGCGTGCACGGCCTCACGTGCGCAGCGTTTGCCCATGAGGACGCAGAGCGTGTAGCCCGTGTCCTCGAAACTGCCTCGCGCGCCGTGGTCGGCGGGGGCCGCGAGCATCATGCGTTCCCAGGCCCGGTACAGCTCCAGCAGCCTGGCGACCTCGTCCTTGGCAGGCAGCAGCATCTCACTGGTCACCTTCCATTCCCTCGGATGCGCACGGTTCGCCCGGATGTGCGTGATGACCGTGCACGCGGAGGTATCGACCGACTACGGCGGCCGACACCCTCACTCATGGTGCACGCGCGGCCACTCAACGTCCTGTTGTCGTTTCAACGACATTGGTCCGCCGCTCGGGTTGCACGAATGGAGTACCGCTCGCACTCTGGGAATGACTCAGAAGCGATCACTGCTCACGCTCTGCATTCAGAGCTCGGCCCCCACCGGGGCGAGGAGGAGCGAGAGCTTCGCCGGTTGCCGGTGAGGAGCCAACGACGATGAAGACCGTAGTCCCCTGCTACTACCACCTCGACGTGGAGGTCAGTCCGGAGCGGGTCGATCAGGTCAGGCGCATTCTGGCCGCCCACCTCCGGTACTGGAACCTGGAGAACCTCGTCGAGCCCGTCTGTCACTGCGCGGAGCTGCTGCTGCGGACGATCGACGCGCACGCGACGGACAAGAACACCACGCTTGAGATGTGGTGGAACGGCCAGCACCTCATCACCGCGATCGCGGACATCGACGGGAAGTCCCACCCGGAGGCCGCGACGCGGGGCTGGCTGGCGCACGTCGCCGCGCTGAGCGACGGCTGGGGGTGCTGTGCCACGGGCAGTGGCGGACGGATCGTCTGGTTCTCCCGCCGGGCCCGCGCCATGGAACGCTCCCCGCTGGTCCCGACCGCCCCCGCGCCCAGCCTGCGCGAATCCCGGCGCACGCCCCGCGAACTGCCCGTTCCGGCCCTGGCGGCTCCTGCGCCCGAAGGGCCGCTCGTGGGCGCGGCGACGGAGTGACGGCGGCTCAGTCACGACGGGCGAGTGACGACGGTCGAGTGACGACAGACCGTTCGGCCCGCGACCGCCCAGGCGGTCGCGGGCCGAACGGTCTGTTCCGCAGGGCCCGGCCGACCGGATGCCGTAGGTACGGCGTCCGGTCGGCCGTGGACCCGGTCAGGCGATCCGGGCCTCCCCGTACGGGACCAGCCGGACCGGCCCCAGCAGCCCGTATGCCGCCCGGGCCAGACCGCCGTACACCGCGGGGTCGCTGACGCGCAGGCGGTTGGCGAGCGGGGTGGCCACCTCGACCTCGATGGTGTTCGTGCCGCGTTCGAGCAGGTCGCCGAGGTCCACCACGGGGTGGATCTGGTCGACCGGGTCGAGCCGGTGGCCGTTGACCGTCACCCGGCAGGTGTCCGTGACCGAGCCCAGCTCAAGACGCGCGCCGTGTCCGCCGGTCCAGCCGCGGCCGAGGGTGAAGGTGGTGCGGTAGCGGCCGATGCCGGAGACGTCCGCCAGCTCGGGGATCTGCGACCAGGGCACCAGCGCGTCCAGCGTCACCTCGTGCTCGACGACAGTCGTTCTGGTGGCCGAGGCACCCGGCCGCCAGTCCTGGACACGCAGGTTCCACGACGTCAGTTCCGTCGGCTCCGGGATGTCCTTCAGCGTGGCGCTGACGGCGCGTCCCTTGGAGAGCGAGGTCCGGTACGTACCCGCCGCCGTGGCACGCACGGTGAGACCGGCGTCGGTGAAGCGCACCTCCTCGGCCTCACTGTCGACGGCGTACGGGCGGGAGCCGTTGCGGTCACCGAAGAGCCCCGGCCTGCCGATCGCCACGATCAGGGTCTCCGCGGGCTGCAGCGTCACCCGTACGGTCACCGCGTCGCCGTCCTCCGTGTAGCGGGCGACGCGCTCCGCCTTCCCGGTCCACGGGTCCAGCAGGTACGGCACACCCTTGGCCGTGGTGCGGCGCAGGGTGACCTCGTGGTCGATCGCGGCGACCGCCGGCTTGACCGTCTCGGCGTGCTTGCCGTTGCACAGGTAGTAGTAGTCGACCCCGTCGGCCACCCGGTGGGCGTTGAGAAGCGTCGAGGCGTTCGCGTACGTGACGTCGGGCCGCACTCCGAGCGAGGTGAGCGCGTCGCCGACCAGGGTCTTGTCGGTGACCGTGCGGACCAGCGGCCGGGCCAGCAACTCCTTCACCACGGAACGCAGTTCTTCGCTCTCGCCGGTGTCCGGGACGCCGGGCGGCACCACCGTGTCCCAGGCGCCGAGCAGCACGATCGGCAGTCCGGCGCGGCTGAACCGCAGCAGGGCGCGCGCGTCCCGCAGGGCGAGCGTCACCGTGGACCCGTAGAAGAAGTCGCCCTCGACGAACAGGGCCTTGTACGCGGGGCCGTCCGGTGCGAGCCGTCCCTTGCGCACGACGGCGGACGGCAGGTCGAGGAGCGGGCCGCTGAGGAACTGGTGGCTCCAGCCGAGCGTGATGCCCGTCGAGGTGAACCAGGACGCGCCGATGCCGGTGGCCGTGTAGCCGGTCTGCCGGAACACCGCCACGTCCGCCCTGGCCTTGCCGGTCTGCAGCACCTGGTGGACCCGGCCGAGGTAGCCGGAGACGTCCGGGACGTGCTTCCAGGTGGGATGCCGGGGACCCCAGGACTCGCCGTACCCGGCCACACCCTTGTACGGGGTGAAGGCCGCGTATCCCGGCCAGTTGACGCCGGGGAACTCGGCGTAGGAGAAGCCGTGGACGACCGTCTGGTTGACTCCGGCGGCGTAGGCGCCGCCCATCGTGCGCAGGAACTTCTGCCATGTGGTGCTGTACGCGCCGCCCGTGTACGCGCCCGCCTCGCACGAGAGCACCGTGTGCCCCGCCATGTCACGGCCGCCGGCCAGGCAGCGGTAGTCGTCGAGGTTCTTGAAGCCCAGCGACTCACCTTCCGCGATGTCGAGGATCGCGGCCGTGGCGATGGCGTCGGTCTGCAACCCGTAGGGCTGGGACCGCAGTTGGAGTCCGAGCGAGTGCGCCCAGGTGCGCAGCGCCGTGACGTGGTGCTTGTTGAAGAGGGTGGAGACCGTCTCCCAGAAGTCGTGCCGGATCTGGCGGGTGACGGCGGCCTCGAAGGCGTACACCTGGTTGCTGTTGTCCAGGACCAGGGCGGGCAGCAGCGGCAGCAGGGAGCGTCCGGTGTGCTCGCGGAACGCGTCGGGCAGGGCTGATGTCCACTGCAGTCCGTCGGTCTCCAGCTCGATGGAGTCCTCGAAAAGCGCGCCGCCGGACACCTTCAGCAGCCGGCGGACGGACTTCGTGAGGATGTGCTTCTCCCAGAAGTCGGTCACCGCGCGCGTGCCCGCCGCGCTGAAGTGGTCGACGACGTAGGCGGGCGGGTCGGTGTGCGGTCCCGCCTCCGGGGTCTGGCCGGAGCCGCGCACCCAGTACGAGATCACCACCCAGGTGCCGTCGTCGGGCGCGGTCCAGTCCAGGGCGCCGTCGGCGACGGTGGAGGTGAGATCGCGGACCGAGTCCAGGTCGAGGCCGGTCTCCTTGCGGGTGGAGTTCGCGGTGTTCACCCGGGCGGCCTGGACGAGGAGCAGCCGCTGCGCGGTGACGCCCGACGCGGCCTCGTGCACGGGCTTCGGGACGGGGCCGGAGAACGTGGCGCCCGGGGCCAGGGTGGCCGCTCCGTGGGCGAGTTCCTTGACGGCCGCGTCGCTGTCGGGGGTGATGCCGGGTACGGCGGCGGGCCAGCTGGGCCCGACGGTGAGATCCACGGTGAGACCGCGCCGGGCGGCCTGGCTCAGCGCGGCCTCGACTCCCGCGACCCAGGCGGCGGTTCCCCAGCCGTGGCGGGCCGTGTCCAGGGAGGAGGTGTCGCTGACGCTGTGGTGGACGGCGGCTATCTCGGCGCCGCCGAAGCCCGCGTCGGCGATCTGGTCGATCTCGCGTCTGATCTCGTCCGGCTGCACCAGAGCGTCGGGCCACCACCAGCGGAACTTCGGGCGCACCGCGCGGCCCGGCTCGGCGAAACGCAGGGAGGAGGAGCCGGTGGCTCCCGCGGTGGCGGTCCGGGCCGCGGCCGAGGCGCTGCCGGGCGCCGCCCAGTCGACGACGCCGGCGGCGGCAGCCGTGGCCGCCGCCGCGGCGAGGACGGTACGGCGCGGGAGACCCGCCCGTGGAACTGCGGTGTGGTCGTTCATGGTTCTTGTCCACTCTTGGAGCTTGAGGCTTGGAGGGCAGCACAAAGAGGACCCCCTGAAGGGCCCGGGGGAGTTGAAACGTTTTAATCGCTGCGACGCTGCGAAAGTAAGTCGCCCGATCAAGAGGCGTCAAGAAGCGCGCACCACACAAATTTCCGGGCGCCCGGTCATGAGGCGAGGCCGGAGTCGGTCGGCACAGCCCTGAAGCGGGCCCTAGCGGCGGATGTTCCGCACCTCGCCGAAGCCGCCCGCCGGGCTCCAGCGCAGCCGTGTCAGCCACTCGGTGGACGTTCTCGTGAACAGCAGGTCCTCGGTGCCGGCCACGGGCGTGGCCTTCTCCCAGCCGTCGAAGTCCTCGGTCGCCCTGGTGTCCCAGGTCGCCAGGTCCCGCGTACCGACCGCCGCGACCGACTCCGTCGGCGGTTCGCCGTCCGCGCAGTACACACCCCAGTTCGCGATCGCCGTGACCGTGTCGCGGAAGGCCTTGAGCGTGATGCTCCGGCAGGCGTCGCCCTCGGTCGCGTACACCAGTCGCGGCTTGCTCCACGGTCCGCCCGCGGTGTCCTGGTGCTGCTCCATGAGGCCGCGCCCGGCCGCGTAGTACATGCCGACACGACCGCCGTCGGCCCACGGGATGTCCTCGACGAAGCGGGCGTGCGACGCCGAGGAGCGCGGCCCGGACGGGGTGGGGGAGCCGCTGCCGGTCTCCGTGCCTCCGCAGGCGGCGGTGCACGTCAGCAGTGCGACCGCTGCCGCCGTCGCGGCCCGCGCCGACCAGCGGGCACCCTGTACTCGTCGCATGTGTCTCCCCAGGCTCGCTGTGCGGACGCGGTCCATGGGATCACGACGTGGTGGCGCCGGATCACCCGAAGACGTTGTCCGTCTCGTCCCAGCTGAAGGGGTCGGTGGTGGGCGCGGGCGGCAGAGCGCGGGGAGTGCGCGACGAGGACTGGTACATCGCCTCGATCTCGGCCGCGTACCGCTCCGCGATGGCGTCCCTGCGCAGCTTCATCGACGGGGTGAGCAGCCCGTTGGCCAGGTCGAACGCCTCGGGCAGCACCCGGTAGACGCGGATGGACTCCGAGCGCGACACGGTGGAGTTGGCCGCGCCGACCGCGCGGTTGATCTCCTCCCGCAGGGCGTGCTCCTCGCGCAGTTCGCGGTCGTGGGCGTCGCCCGGCACGGCGTGCACCGAGCGCCAGTGGGCGAGGTACTCGGGATCGAGAGTGATCAGGGCCCCCACACAGGGCCGGTTGTCCCCCACGACGACCGCCTGGTGGACCAGCGGATGGACCCGCAGGCGCTCTTCGAGAGCCGCGGGGGCGACACTCTTGCCGCCGCTCGTGATGACGATGTCCTTCTTGCGGCCGGTGATGCTCAGATAGCCCTCGCTGTCGAGCTGCCCGATGTCCCCGGTGGCCAGCCAGCCGTTGTGGAGCGCGGCCCGGTTGCCCTCCTCGTCGTTGACGTAGCCCTGGAACACCGAGGGCCCCCGGACGAGGATCTCCCCGTCGTCGGCCACATGGATCTCCGTGTCGGGCAGCGGTTGTCCCACGGTGCCGAACTTCTCGCGGCCGACGGGCTGCGCCGTGATGCCGCCGCTCGTCTCCGTGAGCCCGTACCCGTCGTGGACGAAGATCCCGATCCCCGAGTAGAACAGGGCCAGTTCACGGTTGAGGGGGGAGCCGCCCGAGACGGCACCGCACACCCTGCCGCCCAGGGCCGCGCGCAGCTTGCGGAACACCGTCTTGTCGTAGACGGCATGCTGCAGCCGCAGTTCGAAGCCGGGGCCCGCGCCCGTGCCCAGCCGCTGCCGCTCGGCCGCCGCGGCGAAGTCCTGCGCGGTCCGCACGGCACGCTCGAACAGGGCGCCCTTGCCCGCCTCCTCGGCCTTGCGGAGGAAATTCTTGTACAGCTTCTCGAAGACGTACGGCACTGCGTACAGATACGTGGGCCGGAACGACAGCAGGGCCTCGGCCAGGGTCTCCGCGCGCAGGTCCGGCTCGTGGCCCATGAGGATCCCGCCGCGCATGCACAGCCCTTGGATCATCAGGCCGTACACGTGGGAGAAGGGCAGGAAGGCCAGGACCGCGGGCTGCTGCCCGGGGGGCGCCGCGGTGTGCCCCCAGCCGGCCAGCAGGGTGTCGCAGGGGCTCGCCAGGCTGCTGTGGCTCAGCGCGCAGCCCTTGGGGTGTCCCGTGGTGCCCGAGGTGTAGGCGATGACGGCCGTCGAGTCCGGCAGCACGATCCGGCGCATCGACTCGACGGTGGTGACCGGTACCGACAGGCCCGCCTCGGCCAGATCCGTGAGCGCCCCGGCGTCGAGCTGCCAGACGTGCCGCAGGGACGGCAGCGTGGCGCACACCGAGCCGACCGTCATGATGCCCTGCTCGTCCTCCACCACCACGGCGACGCAGCCCGCGTCCCGGAGGATCCACGCGACCTGCTCGTGCGAGGAGGTCGGATAGATCGGGACGATCTCGGCGCCCACCGTCCACAGGGCGTAGCTGAGCACGGTCCACTCGTAGCGGGTGCGTGCCATGACGGCCACGCGGTGGCCGGGGAAGATCCCGGCCGCGATGAAGCCCCGTGCCACGTCCAGCACCTGGTCCCGCAGCTCGATCGCGGTGACCTGCGACCAGGCTGCGGGAGAGGTGTCGGAGCGGCGTGCCAGTTGCGGCAGGAAGGGATCGCGTTCGGCTGTCTCGAAGAGACTGTCCGCGAGCCCGCCCTGCATCAGGGGCGAGGCCTGTCTGGATACTTCCAAGGGGTGCATGTGCCGCTCCAGAATCTCCTCAGAGCGCCCCTCCGATGGAGTCCGGAATCGAGGGCGTTCGAAATCTAGCCCACGACGGCGGGAGTTGGGTCACGAACGGACGATCGACCTGTCCTGATCTCGTTGCGCTGCGCCACCGAGCCACTTCAGTCCGTCGAGCAGAAAACGGTTCTGGGAGGCACTGGCGAAGGTGGACGACAGCGGGGTGTTCGTCGCGTAGTCCATCGCGTTGTGACCGACGTTCGCGTAGAGCATCCGGTACTGGGTGTTGGTCCACAGAACCGGGTAGTAGCCGCTGTACCAGGTCTGGTTCGGATCGGTGCCCACCGGGAAGCTGCTCTGGTCGATGGAGGCCAGGATCTTGATGTCCGGATTGCGCCGTAGGTCGTTCGACCAGCTGTACCACTCGTTGACCGACGACGCGAAGGTGGCGGGCAGGTTCCTTGTCGAGGCGTGTGTACGGTCCTCCACCCGCAGAGTGGCCGACGTCGGCCCCCAGGTGTTCGACTTGAAATTGCCGCTGCCGAGGAACTGCTGGTGGTACCAGGGCCATTGCTGCGCCTCGGTCGTGAAGGCGGAGACGTGGAAGCCCAGCCAGCCGCCGCCCGCGCGCATGTAGCGCTCGAAGCCGGTCCGCTGGGCGGCGCTCTGCGGCAGGTCGTCGAGGAAGAGGACGACCTGGTACGCGTCGACGCCCCCGTCGGCCAGCAGGTTCCAGTTGGTGCTCGCCGTGTAGGTGAAGCCGTTCTCGGCGGCGCGGGCGGGGAACCACTGGTTGGCCTCGCGGGTGAAGCTGATGTGCGCGGCGTCCCACGTACCGCTGTAGAGGGCGAGCACCTTGAAGGGCGCCGCCTTCGCCGCCGTGTCCGGTGTCGCGTGGGCGGGTGGCGCCGCCAGTCCCAGCAGGGTGGCCAGCAGCACGAGCACCTGCAGGGCGATGCGCGCCGGCGCGGACGTTCTGATGCCGTTCATGATGTGCCCCTTCCTGTACGTCGACTCGTTGTGGGTGCGCGCCGTCACGGGTGGCTGACGAGGTTGGCCACGTTGGTGGTGGAGTTGGACGGCCCGCCGCGGTCGTTGACGACGTGGCGGATCGTGCCGGTGCCGCCGAGCGAGACCGTCACCATGCTGCGGAAGCGCACGTTCGCCGAGTTCGGTGCCTCGATGGCGTGTTCGGCGGTGACGGCCGGGTTCACGTTGAAGTAGCAGTAGCTGCCGAAGCCGTACACCTGGTGGCTGGTCACGGAGTTGGCGACCTTGTAGGCGGCGTAGCCCTGCGTGGAGCCGTTCATCCAGGCCGCCTGGTTGGGCGGGTCGTAGGGCATCTCGTTCTGGTAGAAGTACGTGCGCCCGCCGTTGCCGTTCCAGATCGTCTGGTGCTTCTGGTAGTGCTCGACGAACAGGCCGTACATGGTGACGTCGTCGCCGTTGACCACGAGTCCGGTGTCGGCGGTGTTGGTGTTCCAGCCGACGCCGTTGCCGTGGTCGGCGCGCCAGATCCACAGATGGTCGCCGATGACGTCGTCGCTGTTGACGGTGAGACTGGTGGTGGCCTTGCCGACGGCCGCGCCGCCGATCCGGAAGAACACGTCGTGCAGGGAGCTGGGGTTCGCGCCGTGGTCGGCGGACGAGCCGCCCGGGCCCATCTCCAGGAGCTGCGCCGAGTTGGTGGTCCCGGCGTCGAAGAGGATCCCGGCGAGCTTGATGCCGTCCACGTCCGCGACCGTCATCGCCGTCACGCCGTTGTCCGGGATGAGCGTCGCCAGGCCGAGGCCGAGCACGACGGTGTCGGGGCGGGTCACCTTCAGCGTCTGGTTGAGGTGGTAGACACCAGGGGTGACCAGCAGGTTCTTGCCCTGCGCGAGAGCGTCGTTCATCTGTGCCGCGGTCGCGCCGGGCTTGACGACGAAGAAGTCCGACAGGGGCAGCGAGGTGCCCGCCGGGGTGCCGGCCGCCCAGGTGGTGCCGCGCGAGTCGGTGCGTACGGCGGGGACGAACACCTTGTACGCGCCGGCCGCGTCGACGTACAGGAAGGGCTTCTCACGGGTGACGGGCGCCCGGTCGACCGTGGTGTACGGGGGACTGGGGAAGGTGTTCGCGGGGGCGTTCTGTGCGCCGACGAAGACCATGTTCCAGTTCGAGCCCGTCCAGCTGGACCACTCGGTGTTCCGCGAGAGCCACTGCTGCTGCGAGCCCGACCTGACCTGCCCGTCGATCTTCGTGTCGGCCATGTAGCCGCCGCTGGACCAGCCGCCGTCGTCCAGCTGGAGGTTGCCGCGCAGATGCATGCGGCGGTACGGGGCCGCCTGCGAGACGGCCCAGCGGTCGGTGCCGGAGGTCGGTGTCACGGACAGGTTCTCCGCCGAACGCCAGAAGTTCTGGGTGGCGTTGCCCTGGAACCAGTCGGCCTCGGCGTGCACCGCGCCGCGGATGGTGACGTCGTCGGGGGAGAGGCCCAGACCCGCGACCTGGGTGTAGAAGCCGACGTTGGCGTTCGCGTCGTAGGTGCCCGGCTTGAAGAGGAAGGCCTTGCGGGCCGTGCCGAACTGGTTGGTCTCCTGCTGCGCGAAAGCCGCGTTCAGGCTGTTCTGGATGGTGGCGGCCGGGGTGGACGGGTCGAACACCGTGACGTTCGGGCCCAGGTCCGGGGTGCCGGGCGGCTGCTGGACGTCGACGGCGTCGACGCGGAAGGACTGGGCCGCGGAGCCGTTGCAGGTCCACTGCTGGAGCTGGACACCGTCGGCGGTCGACGCGCTCGGCACGTCGAGGCACTTGCCGCTGTTGCGGTTCACGAAGTGATAGGTCGTCCCGGAGGCGTCAGCGACGGGCTGCCACTGCTGGTTCGTCCCGCCGCCGTACGTCCACAGCTGCACGGCCGCGCCGTCGGCGACCGACACGTCGGCGACGTCCCAGGTCTTGGTGGCGTCGGCGCGGTTGTCGACCCGTACCCGCCCGTCGGAGGTGTCGCGCAGCTGCCACTGCTGGGCCTGGCTGCTGTTGCACGCGTACTGCTGGACGGCGGTGCCGTCGGCCGTTCCGGCGCCCCGGGCGTCGACGCACTTGCCGCTGCCCGCGTTGACGACGGTGGCCCAGCCCGTGGGGAGGGCGGCCGCGGCCTGCTCGGCCCGTGGTGCGGGAGGGGCCGCCGCCACGGCGCCCGCCGCCGACGCCACCAGGGCGAAGGTGGTGAGCAGGGTGGGTATCCGGCGGCCCGGTGATCTGGGCGACCTCGGTGATCCGACCGGTGATCCTGACGATCCGAACACGGATTCTCCTGTGCGTGGGGGGTGGGGGTGAGAAGACGGCGTACATGAACGTGTTCACCGACAGCGTGTTCACAGACATGAACGATGAGCGCATTCGTGGAATCTCGGCGATCGGTGAACCTAAAGGTCTGAACCAAGCGCGTCAAGATGTGAAGCAAAGAAGGCCGACAATCGTCCGGAGTCCGCAAGGAATTGAAGGCGGCAAGCTCTCTGGAGGGGCGGTCCGCGGTACCCGTCATTACGATGAAGGAGATCGTCGCGCCGCCCCGTGGTCGGTGTGCGAGGGGGCCGACCGACGTCAGGAGGGCCGCCGTGAGCACGATCGCGGTGAAGGCCGCCCGCTTGAGGAGCGGACTCGTCCTCCCGTACGCGGAAGCGGGGTATCCGGAGGGCGCCCCCGTCGTCTTCGTGCACGGCCTCGCGGACTCCTGGTGGGCGTTCGAGCCGCTGCTCAGACAGCTCCCCGCCGCCCTGCACGGGTACGCCCCCACCCAGCGCGGCCACGGCGACGCCGAACGGCCCCCCGACGGCTACAGCCCGGACGACTTCGCCGCCGACCTGGTGGAATTTCTAGACGCCACGGGCATCCGCCGGGCCGTCCTGGTCGGCGCGTCGAGCGGTGGCGTGGCCGCGCGGCTGGTCGCGGGCAGCCATCCCGACCGGGTGGCGGGTCTGGTCCTGGCGGGCGTCCCGGCCACCCTCGCCGACAAGCCGCCCGCCGTCGCGCTGGGGGAGCAGGTCAAGGACCTGGTCGACCCCGTGCCGCGTGCCTTCGTCGAGGAGCTGCTCGCCGGGCTCACGGCCCGCCCGCTCGGGCGGGGACTCCTCGCGACGATCGCCGAGGAGAACCTGAAAGTGCCCGCGCGGGTGTGGCGGGAGACCCTGCGCGGGCTGCTGGAGACGGACCTGGCGGCCACCCTGAAGGGAATTCTCGTCCCCGCGCTCGTCCTCTGGGGCGACGCCGACGGCATCCTGCCCCGCGCCGACCAGCAGCGGATCCTCGACACGCTCTACGACGCGAGGCTCGTCGTGTACGAGGGCGCGGGTCATGCCCTGTACTGGGAGGAGCCGGAACGGCTCGTCCAGGACGTCGCGGCCTTCGCCGCCGAGGTGCTGGCCGACCGTCCCGACGGCCGGTCAGCACCTCGTACCTGACGCATGGTCGGACGCCGGTCAGGCGCTGACGCCGATCACGCGGTGGGGTCGATCACGCGTTGGGGTCGAACGCGATCCCCGACGGCTTCGCCGACGAGAGGTGCGAGTTGAACGTGCTGTCCTTGATGCCGAGCGTCGCACTCCCGAAGTTGTACGAGGTCAGCGTGGACCGCAGGCTGCCCGGGTAGCCGTTCCAGCCGACCAGCGGGGGCCGCTGCCAGGTCCCCTTGTGGTTCTCCGGCGGCTCGTCGCCCGCGGTCGCGGCACGGAAGCAGTGCGTGCTGATCCCGTCCTTGTGGTAGACGACCTTGGCGTGTGTCCCGTCCCAGCGGATCGCCGAGCGGTTGTGGACCGTGAACGAACCGTGGTTGGACGTCGAGACGTACTGGGCCTCGTTGTTCTGCACCCACACCACGACATGCTCCCAGTCGTGGCGGTGTCCGCCGAGCCCGCTGCCGGCCACGGCCTGGTCCTTCTCGAAGTAGGACCCGTAGACGATCGCGCACCAGCCGTTGTTGCACTTGGAGCGCGAGTAGGTGTTGACGCTGTCGAGGTCGGACGCGTCACGGCACTGGCCGTTCACGGCGCCGCTCGGGTTGAGCCCGCCGTTGACCGTCCCGTCGGGGCCGATGGCCGACGTGGCGTAGCAGCCGTCCGTGTCGTAGTCGTAGGTGGGCTGGAACGTCGAGTCGAGCGCGTCCGCGTTCGCGGGCAGCGCGGGGGGCGGCGCCGCCAGGGCGGTGGCCGGGAATACGAGGACCAGAGCCGCGGCGCCCGCCAGTACGCCGAGCGACTTCCGGCCCAGACGCCGGGATCCGCGGAACTTCGATGCCGGTCTGCCGTTCACAGGTGTCCTCCTCATCGGCCCCGTGCAGGCCAACGCCCTTTGTGGCATGTGACTTTGCGACATGTGACTTTGTGACATGTGCAGTTCAGAGTCGCGGATTTTCACTCGCGTGCCAAGAGGCCCCAGAGGTCACAACGGTTACGGAGCGCCCAACACTTGTCGCTCAACCGGCCCAAGAACGTCACATACGAGGAGGGTTGGTGGAAAGCTGTGCCGCATGAGCGCGCCGCAGGTCACCCGCCCGAGGGGTGACGGGCCCACCGCCCCCCGCCCGTCCGGACCGGCGGCCGAAGGCGAACGGCCGGGCCGCTTCGGCGGATTGCTGCGGTCTGTCCGGTCGGCGCGGCGCCGACGCTGGCTGTACGCGCTGGTCGTCGTCGCGCTCCTGGCCGAGATGGCGGTCGCGATGGTCACCACCGCCGTCGAGCAGACCCCCACCATCGACGAACCCGTGTACGTGGCCTCGGCCGAGGTGTACCTCAAGGAACGCAGCTTCCGTTACAACCCCGAACACCCGCCCCTGGGCAAGCTGATCATCGCGTCCGGCCTGGTGTTCACCGACGCGCGCCTCGACGCGGACTTCGTCGGAAGCCAGACGGCACTCGGCCGGCACGTCCTGTACGAGTCGGGCAACGACCCCGCCCGCCTGATGCTGTACGCACGCCTTCCGGTGATCGTCCTGACACTGCTGTTCGGGCTGGTCGTCCTCGCCTTCGCCCGCGACCTCACCGGCCCGCCCGGCGGCCTCGTGGCGCTGGCCCTGTACGCGTTCTCGCCGGACGTCATCGCCAACGGTTCGCTGGCCACGCTCGACGTGCCCGCGACCGGCTTCCTGCTCACGGCCCTGTGGCTGCTGTGGCGGGCCCGGCGGCGACCGCTCCTGTGCCTCCCGCTCGCCGGCGTGGCCCTGGGCGCGGCGGCGGCCACCAAGATGAGCGTGCTGCCGGTGATCCCGGTACTGACGCTGCTGGGCGTCCTGTCGTTCTGGCACGCCCACCGGACACCGGCCCTCGACGCGGGGCCCCGGACACCGGCCCCGGACGCGCGGCCCCGGGTCCCCGAACCCGACGAGCGGCCACAGCTCCCGGCGCTCGACGCCCGCGCCCGGATCCGCCTCCTCGCGTACGGGGCGGCGACCGCCGTCGGTATGGCGCTGATCGCGGTCGCCGTCGTATGGGCCGCCTATCTTGTCGTCGACCCGCGGATGCGCTGGGCCGCCCCCGACAACGTGCCGGACATCCGCGGCGCGCGCGGCCGGATCGCGGCCTGGCTGCCGTTCCCCGAGGCCTACCGCGACGGCATGCGCATCCAGTTCGGCTTCGAGTACGACATCTGGCAGGGCTTCCTGTTCGGGCGGCTCTACGAGGGCTCGCTCTGGTACTACCTGCCCGCCGCGCTCCTGGTGAAGACCCCGCTCGGCATGCTCGCCCTGTGGACCGCGGGCTCGGCCGCGATGCTCGCCGTACGCCGACTGCGCCCCGCCGTTCCGTACGTGCTCGTCCCCGCCGCCGTACTCCTCGCCATCTCCATGCACGGCGCCCGGGATCTCGGCGTGCGCTATGCCGTGTTCATGCCGATGCTGCTGGCGGTCGCCGCCGCCGGAGTGACCCTCCTGCGGCGCCGACCGGTCCACTGGGCGACGGCGGCACTGGTCTGCTTCGTGGCGGTCAGCTCGCTGCGCACCTACCCGTACTACCTGCCGTACTCCAACGAGGCGTTCGGCGGACCGTCGAAGACGCATCAGCGGCTGCACGACTCGAACGTCGACTGGGGCCAGGATCTGGGCCGCCTCGCGGACCACCTGGACCGGCGCCATCCCGGTGAGCGCGTCTGGCTGGTCTACAAGGGCGCGGGCGTGCCCTCGTACTACGGGATCAACGCGTCCGACCCGCTCAGGGCTCCCCTCGGTGAGGTGCACGGACTGCTGGTGGTGTCCGACTCCGCGGTGGCGAAGGCGGACGGGCGGCTGGCCGCGCTGCTCGACACCAGTACGCCGATCGACGACGTCGGGCACTCGATCACGGTGTTCCGGCGCCGCTGACTCCGACCGCCACGCACCGTCACCGGGCCGACCGCCACGGGAGGACTCTTCAGTCACAACTGCCGCTCGCGCCCGACTGGTTGGGCCCCGGCGAGGGTACGGTCGCGTCATGACGACGCGCCGTACGAGTCCTGTGAGGAGACGCGGCGCGGCCAGGGCGATCGTGACGGCCTTCCTGTGCGTACTGGTGGCGCTCCCCGCGAGAAGCGGCGCCGCGCCGGAGGCCGCCGCCTCCGCACCGCACACCGCCCACGCACCGGACACCGCCCGGGACCTCCACGTCGGTACGTTCAACATCTACGGGAACGTCGGCCACCGGGGCGACGCCGGTGACTGGATCAGGGACGAGGCCGACGCCGTCCGGGACCTCACCCTCGGCGACGTCGACCGGTGGCTGTTCATCGGCCTCCAGGAAGTCTGCAAGACCCAAGGGGAGCGGTTCGCAAGGGAGTTGGGCCTGCGCAGCGCTTTCGTCGACACCGGTACGAAATGCGCCGACGGCCAGCCGTACGGCAACACCGTCCTGTTCCACTCGGCCGCCAGGATCCTGCCGCCGGCGCTGCTGCCCAACCCGGACGGCAGGAGCGGCGAGCGGGGCATCATCTGTGCGGTCGTGCGCCCCGCGGGCCGACCGGACCCGGCGGGGCCACCGGTCACGGCGTGCAGCACGCATCTGACCGTCGGCGGCAGCAAGGACGGGGAACGGCAGGCGCAGACCGAGTTCATCCACGACGAGTGGAAGCCGGACGGTGTCCACCGGCTCGGCGCCGCGGGCCCCGTCGTCCTGGCGGGCGACCTGAACGCACCGCCCGACGCGCCGGAACTCGATGTCCTGTACAGCGGCAACGGCAGCGAGGCGAGCGGCCTCCGCGAGACCGGACCGTCGTACACCCGGCCGACCTACGACGACGGCCGCAAGATCGACTACCTGTTCAGCTGGGGCCGGGGCGCGTCAGGGCGCTGGCACTGCACCGGCACGCGCCGGACGGTCAACTCGGACCACAGCTTCTACTACAGCGTGTTGTCGACGGGGACGGGATGAGCGGGCGGCCCCGGCGCGGGTGAGCGGGCGGCCTCGGGGCGGTGGACGCCACGCGGCCGGTAGCCCAGCCGGTCCGCCACTCCCACCAGATCGGACAGCAGCCACACGATGGCCAGCCACATCTCGGTGCCCTGGAGACCGGGTTCCCGGCCGGGCCCCGAACCGCCCTCGCCCGGCGGGCCGAAGCCGAAGCCGGTTCCGTCCCGCCACTGCTCCAGCGCGTACGCCAGCTGCTCCGCGGCCCACGCCCGAGCCTCGGCCGACCGGTGGCAGCTCTGCCGCCCGGCGAGCCACAGCGGGTGGGCCACGTCCAGTACGTTGCACGCGTTCTGGCGGCCCGCGGCGAACCAGCGCGGATCCCCGCCGTGGTCGAGCACGGTGTCCACCACCCGCTCCGGGTACGGCAGCCGGAGCCCGAACTGGGCGAACGAGCCGCGCGTGAGCCGGTAGTGGCCGTTGACGAGCTGCAGTCGGCCCTCGGCCGGCGAGGACGCCCCGCCCCACATCCCGGTCCACGGATCCACCCGCGTGCTCAGCCAGCCGAACAGCGCCTCCAGGGCGCCCGGTTCGCCCGCCGCGGCGCCGAGCCCGAGGTTGTGGTGCGCACCGGTCGCCCAGCAGTCCACCCAGGCACCGGCCGTCCACGCCCGCGTCCGCCACGGCAGCGCCTCCAGGCGGGCGACCAACTGGCCGGCCGTCATGCGCTCCACGGGGCGGACCGGATGGGCGAAGCGGGAGCCCAGCAGCTCCAGCGCGTACCCCACGGACAGCACGTGGTACTCGGCGGCGCCGTCGTCGATCCAGCCGTCCGCCGCGCGGGCGGGCAGCAGACCGGGGCCGCCGTCGTCCGCGAGTTCGGGCACCATCCCCTCGGCCGGATCCTGCAGCGCGCGCAGCCGCTCGGCGTGCTCGGCGGCGGACAACTGCGGCGGAGGCGTGCCGAGGAGCAGATCGGCGATCTCCACGGCGTCGCAGTGGGCGCGGACGGTCAGCGGGGCGCCGGGCCGGTCGCGGTACCGGCCCGCGTCGGTGTCCCAGGCACGCGCGAGGAGGCCGGCGGCCTGCGAACGGGCCCGGTCCGCGAACCGGGCGACCGCGTCCCCGAGTCCGTCACCGCCCTGCGCCGTCCCGCGCCGGGCGGGGCCGGTCTCGCGCCGGTCGCGCAGCCTGCGCGCCGGATTGCCCGCGGCGACCGACCAGGGCGGCAGATCTTTGGTCACCACCGCTCCCGCGCCCACCACGCAGTGGTCGCCGATGGTCACCCCGTCCAGGACGACGACGTTCGACCCGATCCACACGTCGTCGCCGACGGTGATGCCCCTGCTGGTGAGGGGCTGCCGGTGCACGGGCCGGTCGGGCCCGAACCCGTGGTTGAAACCGAGCAGCGAACTGTGGGCGCCGATCCGCACGCCGTCCCCCAGCGCGATCCGGCCCCGCACGGTGGCGTACGGATTGACCGTGCAGTCGGCGCCGGTGATCACCTCGCCGGTGACGTAGGCGTGCCCGGCGATGTACGAGTTCTCGCCGAGCCGCAGCGTGTCGGTGAAGACGCCGGCGGCGGGAGAGACGAAGCAGTGCGCGCCGATGCTCGCGCCGCTGTCCGTCAGGCGCTTCTGGTGCGCGGCCTGGGCGTCCCGTTGCGCGGGGGAGGCGCGCGGGCCGAAGTCCCAGGGGCAGTGGTCGAAGTAGGAGTCGTCGAGGGCGCTTTCCGAATCCATCACGCCTGATCATAGAGAGCGCTTACTGCTGCGGCAACGTCTCCGCGCGCCGGGCAGGGGGCCGAATGGATGCACCGGACACGGCGTCCGGCGGCCCGGACCGTAGCGTCAGCATGGCAAGCCCGAATCCGGTGACACGGAACCCACTCGAACTCGACACGAACCCCTGGTGGCGCGATGTGCTTCAGTGCGACGGCCGATCTCGTGGCGGGCTGCGGCATCGCCGCCGTGGGGGTGGCCTGCGTGGCGCGGACCCGCAGGGCGGCCGATCTGCCGATGGCCGCGCTGCCCCTGATCCTGGGCGGCCACCAGATCGTCGAGTCCCTGGTCTGGCGCTCCGGCGGGGGTTCGGGCCCCGCCACCGTGGCCTGGGCGGCGATCGCCCTGCCGCTGCTCGCGGTATGGGTGCCGGTGGCCGTGCTGTGCGTGGCGCCGCCGAACGCGCGGCGACGGCTGATGATCCCGCTCGTCGCGGGAATCGTCACCGCGGCCGTGCTCTCGTACTGTCTCGCCACGCACGGTGTGACGGCGGAGATCCGCGGCCACACCGTCGGCTACGCCGTCTCCCTGCCCGCCTCGGAACTGCTCGTCGCGGGCTACCTCCTGGCCACGATCGGCTCACTGCTCCTCTCCGGCGACCGGCATCTGCGCGTCCTGGGCATCCTGGTGACCGTGGGGGCGGCGACCTGCTGGGCGCTGTGGAAGGCGGAGTTCATCTCGACGTGGTGCGCGTTCGCGGCGGTGTGCTCGCTGGTGCTGTACGGGTGGGTGCGGGGGCGTGCCGTGCCGGCGGGCGTTCCACGGGTGTCGGTCGGCCGATGAACTGCTTCCACGGCCGCCGCACTCCGGTCCGGGAACCGATACGTCGGGTGCGGCCCCGGCGGGGGCGGGCCGCGCAGTTCCCCGCGCCCCTGAAAGGCAGGGGCTGCGCCCCTGCCTTTCGCCCTCCAGGGGCGCGGGGAACGGCGCGGGCAACCTCCACCGGCCCGCAGAATCATGCGACGGGCCAGGCCCCGTAAGGGGCGCGGGGAACTGCGCGACAAGCCCCCACCGGGGCCGCAGTCGACGAACGCGGGGCCGTCAGCACACCCGGCCCGCTCCGCACGGCGCACGCGGCGGCCGTCGCCCTGGCGGGCCGGGGCTCAGAACGTGAGGCTCCAGGTGTCCAGGTAACCCGGGTCCACCGTGAAGATGCCGGGTGTGTTGTCCGTGACGCGCAGTCTCCACGTGCCGTCGGCCGGGAGCGCCGACGCGTCGACCGTGAACGTCGCGTGCAGTTCGGAACCCGTGTCCCAGACGAAGTCCTTCACGAGCAGCACCGTGCCGTCCTCGCCGACCAGGTGGATGACCTGGCCGCCGATGAAGTCGTGCACCAGGTCGACGGTGACCTTGAGGTCGCTGGAGGCGTTGCCCTCGCGGCCGGTGACGACGATCGGTGACTCGATGGTGCGCCAGTTGGGGATGTCGAAGCGGTCGGGGTTGACGAAGTGGTCGCCGCCGGAGGCCAGGACCTTCCAGGTGAAGGACAGGGTGCGGGTCTCCGCGGCGGAGTTCCTGATGCTGACGGCGGCGGGGAAGGAGCCAGCCGCCGTCGGGGTGCCGGAGACCAGTCCGGTGACGGGGTCGACGGACAGGCCGTCCGGCAGGCCGGTGGCGGAGTAGGTCAGCGCGCCGGGCCGGGTGCTCGTCGCCCCGAACGCGCGGCTGACCGGCTGGCCCACCGCGGAGTCCCGGGCTGAGGGCGTCGCCGCGGCGATGTGGTTGACGTACCGCGGGCCGACGTTGACGGCGGCCCAGGCGTTGCCGACCGCCTCGTACGCGTCGCTGGTCGTGCCGAACAGGTCGGCCGCCGCCTGGAGCGTGGCGGTGCGGGCGCCCGCGTAGTCGGTGGTGCTGGTCATGTAGCGGGTCAGGGCCCGGTACCAGACGTTGGTGGCGTTGTGCAGGCCCAGGCCCGCGACCGGCAGCCCGTCGTAGGTGGGGCTGTCGTAGGCGACGCCCTCGACGGTCTTCTCGCCGCTGCCCTCGGCGAGCAGGTAGAAGAAGTGGTTGCCCACACCGGAGCTGAAGTGCGGGTCGAGCTTGCGGGTCTGCGCGGTCCAGTGGTCCTGCGAAGTGCCCTTCGCGGAGGCGTCCTTGGAGGGCTGGTCCATGTACCGCAGGGGCTTCCCGGTGCCGCGCACGTCGGCCAGTTCGCCGATCCGGTAGTCCGGCACGTCCTCGGCGCTGTCGGCGAAGAACTCCACCGCGGTGCCCATGATGTCGCTGGTGGCCTCGTTGAGGCCGCCCGACTCACCGGAGTAGACGAGGTCCGCGGTCGCGGAGGTGACGCCGTGCGTCATCTCGTGGGCGGCGATGTCGAGTTCGGTGAGCGGCCGGGCGTCGTCCAGGCCGTCGCCGTACGTCATGCAGAAGCAGAGGTCGTCCCAGAAGGCGTTGGCGTACCCCTTGCCGTAGTGCACCCGGGAGCGGGCGCCCACACCGTCGTCGGCTATGCCGTTGCGGCCGAACCGGTCGTGGTAGAAGTCCCAGGTCTTCTGCGCCCCGTAGGCGGCGTCCACGGCGGCCGTCTGCCGGTCGGCGGGTGTCCCGTCACCCCAGACATCGTTGTCATCCGTCAGTGGTGAGCCGTTGCCGCCCGCACTGATGTCGTACGTCGTGTGACCGCCGCGCTGCGGATCGGTCAGCCGGTAGAGGTCGCCGTCACGCACGGAGCCGACCTGTACGGTCCCGCTGTACTGGCTCACTCCTTCACCGGCGTGGATCTGCTCGAAGCTGCCCAGCCGCGCACCGCTCCCGGCGTCGGTCACCACCCGCAGGCTGCTCGGAGTCCCGTCCTGCTGAACGCCGTCGACGACGCTCTCCCAGGCGAGCACGGGTTCGGCTTTGTCCTCGCCCGCCCAGACGACGAGCCGCGGGGCCCCTTCGGCCGTCGCCTCGTCGGTCTTCTGCGACTCGGCAGCCGCCAGAGCCGACCTCCGGGCCTTCGCGGCCGGTACGGAGGCCTTGGTCGTCGGTACCGAGATCGTCGCCGGGGACGACCTGGAGACGCTGCGGGTCCCGCCGCGCTCGTGGACCACCAGGTCACCGCCGAGGACGGGCAGCCCGGCGAACGTACGCTCGTAGCGGGTGTGCACGGTTCCGTCGGCGTCCTTGACGACGTCCTTCGGTATCAGCTTCTCCCGCCCACCCAGCTTCAGCGAACGAGCCGTGGCCGTACGGGAGTCGGCCGCCGCGGCGAGCAGCTTCTCGCGTTGCGCGGGGGAGAGTCCGACCGTCCTCGCGCCGGGTCTGGGCTCCGCCTCGATCTGCGGGGGAGCCTTGTCGGTGCGGGTGGCGCGGTCGGCCCGGGGTTCTGCGCTCCAGGCGGGGAGTGCCGAGCCGAGAAGCGCGCCCAGCGCGACGACCGCGATCGCCGTCGTGCGCGAGCGCGCGAGGGTGCGTCGGCGGGATGGCACGGGACCGGGGGACGGGGTCGCCGTCCCGGTCGTACGGAGGTTGTCCGTCACTGCTGCAACTCCTGGTGTGCGGCCGTCTGGTGACGGCGCGTCAGGTCTGCCGCCGAGGGCAGGGTGCTCCGGCGGGAGAGGGGGGTGGGAGATGACCGTGCGGTCGCTGGATCGTTTCAGCGGGAGAGGTGCGTGTCACCACTGCGGAGATCATTGTCCGGAATACGGTCAGCGGCTGTCCGTCGTGAGCAGCGCGGCGCGCAGTGGATCACATGGGCCTTTACGCGGTGGCAACACGGCCTTCATCGGCCACTTTGGCCACTTCTCGCCCTACGGTCCGCTCCGGCGGACGTCCGTCACAGCCAGCCCCGGCGCGCGGCCTGCCAGGCCAGTTGCATCCGGGTCGCCGCACCGGCCAGTTCCATCATGCGCTGGATGTGCCGCTGCACCGTGCGTCGGCTCAGGCCCAGTTGGGTCGCCACCGCCTTGTCGGTGACCCCGGCCACCAGCAGGGCGAGCAGCCGCCGGTCGACCGTGGACAGCGGATCGGGACCGCCGACCCCGTCCGTCCCGGCGACCGCGCCCGAGTCGTCGACGTCCAGTGGGACGGCGTCCTCCCAGTAGCGCTCGAACAGGGCGACGAGAGCGGCGAGCAGGTTGCTGTCCCGTACGAGGGCGGCGGTGGGCTCGTCCGGGTTGCCCTGGGGGCCGCCCGGCACGAGCGGGCAGACCGCGATGGCCCGGTCCGCGACCGCGAGGCGCAGCGGCAGATGCGGCACCGCACGGGCGGTCTCCCCGGCGCGCACCCCCGCAACAACGTTGTCAACGGCTCCCTCGTCGTCGAAGAACGCCTTCTCGTACAGCACCCGGTAGCGCACACCACGCGCCAGCGCCTCGAACTCCGAACTGTTGCTGCCCGACGGCATCGCCACGTACTGCGCCTTGCAGAACCACAGCATCTCGTCCTGGGCGCTCGCCTGGATCTGCCGCAGATGCTGGCGCAGTGCCTCGGCGCCCGTGATGACCTCGATCAGCTCGCCCGCGTCGCGCCGGCGCATCGTGTCGCGGTACACCTGCAGCAGGCTCGTGGCCTCGGCGCGGGCGAGATCGAGCGCGTCGGCGTTCCGCTTCAGCCGGGGGATCAGCGCCACGTCCGGGGGAGTGGCGCGGAAGTGCCGGGGGAGCATGTCGGTGTGGCTCGCCATGCCTTTGACGGCCAGCGCGTCGAGGACCGCCTCGGCCTCTGCCGGACTCAGCCCGGTGCGGGCGGCGACCTCACCCGCCGACGCCTGGCCCGCCGTCACCAGATGCCGGTAGACGGACTCCTCGGCGTCCGACACCCCTGCAGCCTCCAGCGTCATGGCGCCCTCCCCGAGACCGGCCGGTTCCACTGATCGGACACCGTACTCCACGGGTGTTACAGGCGGTGAGGGTGAGCGGGGCAGTCCTTGCCCCGCTCACCCCGTGACATGTGCGAGCGGCTATCCGCGGTGCAGGTAGGCGCGTTGCACGGTCTGCCGCACGGAGCCACCCGCCGCGTCGCGAGCCGTCACTCTCAGTGTCACGTACGCGTCACCGCGTACCCGCGACGGCTTCTTGACGGTCGCCTCGAACGTGTTGTGCCCGCGGTCCTTCACCGTCGCCCGGCTCCAGCTCGCGCCGCCGTCGTACGACGCCTCCACCTGGACACTCACCCCGCGCGGTACGGCGAGCCCGTCCTGGGCGCGGACCGACAGTCCGACCGAGTGCGTACGGCCGGAGCGGACGGCGTTGTACGCGTCGACCGGGACGTCGTAGTCGAGCTGGAGCAGCGGCAGGGCCGTCGCCGCTCCCGTGGTGCCCGAGCGGAACGACCAGGACGTCTCCGTGCCGGTCCCGTACACCCACTCGCCGGACACGCGCGAGGTCGTGAGGTCCAGCCGGTAGTCGGCCGCGCCGGACGGGACCTCGAAGTCCGCGTACCCGCCGTCGGCCTCCGCGACCTGCCGGCCGTCGCGATACAGCACTGCGGCGGCCGAGTCGCCCTGCGCCGCCTTCGCCCCGCCCGAGGTGCCGATGCCGCCGCCCCCTTCGAGCAGCCGCGACCGGTGACCCGCCTGCGAGTCGGTGAACTCCGGTATGCGCAGGCTCAGTACGTCACCCGAGCGCACGGACGGAGCCGTGGTGCCGCGCGGGATCGACGGCCTGACGACGGCCCCCTGCCAGGTGTCGGCCGTCCGCTCGCCCGCCCGGTAGGTGCGCGCGGCGTCCGCCATGCCGACGACCAGCGGGGTGTCCACGTCGAACGTGGTTTCGTGGTGCACGAAGTGCTTCCACTGCGTGTCACCGGAGCTCACGTACTCGGTCCGGTCGAAGCCGGTCGGCACATACCGCGTGTACTGCAGCCACGCCGTGTCCTGGTACGGCCGCCGCGCGAAGCGCTGCTCGGCGGCCCACCGCGCGCCGCCGTTGTCGGCGTACCTGGCCGTCACCACCGCGCTGTTGCGCTCGGACACCGTGTGCACGACCTTCTCGGGGACGCGCTGCGACGACACCTGCATGACGTCGTACAGGTACGGGCTGCGGGCCGTGCCGGTGAAGTCCACCGTGGTCCGTCCCTTGCCGATCCGCTTCAGCAGGGCCGCTCCCGCCTTCGCGCCGATCCGGACGGTCGGTACGCCCCAGCGGTCGCCCTCCGGGTGCCAGCGGGTCCACGCGATGTCGCTGAAGTGGACCAGCACGATGCCGCGAACCCCCGCCGCTGCCGCCTTCTCCGCCAACTCCCGCTCATTGACGTTCTGTTCGTTGGTGAGGACCGCGAGCTTCCCGCGAGCCCCCGCGAAGACCGGCGCGGCGGCGTCCCCCGCGGCGACCGCGGTCAGGCGCGCTCCCTTCCCGGCGGTCGCCTTCTCGTCGAAGAGCGGCGAGGAGGGCATGTAGTAGGCGTCCGGCGTCTCCTCGGCGCCCTTGCCGCCCGACACCGCCATGTCGAGGAGCGGTGCGACGAGCTGCCAGCGCGAGGCGAACTCGAAGGTGCCGTCGGTGACCGCGGAGGTCGGACTCACGTACAGCCGCTTGCCGAGGTCGAAGTACATCGTCCCCTGGATCAGGCTGTGCCCGTCGATCTTCCGGTACGTCTGGTAGCTGAGGATGCCGCGCTGCTCGGCCGGCCGGGGCGTACGGATGTCGACCAGGGTCGTCCTGCGCTCGTCGAGCGTGACGGACATGTCCTTGGTGACCTTCACCTCGGGCAGGACCACGTGCCGCAGTTCCTGTCCGTCGGAGACCGTGTCCAGGGACGAGTGGTCCAACTGGTAGGTGCCCTCCTCGACCTCGGCGACGGCCGGCTCGGTGGCGCTGCCCGGATCGGTGTAGCCCACGAAGCCGTCGGTGCCCCAGATCGTCGGCAGCGCCTCGATCTGCTTGCCCTTGAGGTCGACGGTCCTGACGGTGAGCCGGTGGACCGGCCCCTGCACGGCCAGGCTGACCGTGGTGTGCACGGTGACCTTCCCGTCGGCGGAGGCCGCGGTCACGTACCCGTAGTAGTCGCCCCGCTCCACCCGGCCCGGATCGACCGTCAGCGGAACCTCGGCGGTGGCGCCCGCGGGCACGCGCACCGAACCGGAGCCGAGCTTCACCGCCCCTTCGGACGGTGTGCGCCCGCCCGCGGTGGCCAGCCGGAGGCCGAGCGCCAGCGTGACATCGGCGCCCGAGGTGTTGGTGTAGGTCAGCTTCGTCGTACGAGGCTCGCCGCCACCGGTCTGGAACGGGCCCAGGGCCACGGTCCCCGTGGCGGTGACCGGACCCAGCGCCGCCGCGGCCACGTCGATGAGACCGCCGCCCTGCTCGGTGACCTCCTGGCCCGCGGCCGTTCGGGCCGTGCTGACCAGCGCGTCCTTCAACTGCGCCGCGCTCCAGTAGGGATGCCGTTGGGCGAGCAGCGCGGCGGCGCCCGCCACGTGCGGGGCCGCCATCGACGTACCGGAGGCCGCCACGTGCTGTGCGTCGACCGGGTCGCCCATGGTCGTGCCGGCCGCGCGGGCCGCCACGATGCCGACGCCGGGCGCCGTCACGTCGGGCTTGACCGCGTCGTCACCGGAGCGCGGGCCGCGGCTGGAGAACGGGGCGAGCGCGCCGGCCCGGTCGACGGCGCCGACGGTGAGGGCCGCGTCCGCGGCGCCGGGGGAGCCGATGGTGCTCATGCCCTGCTCGCCGCTGTTGCCCGCCGCGACGACGAACAACGTGCCCGTGCGCTCGGTGAGTTCGTTCAGCGCGAGGCTCATCGGGTCCGTGCCGTCGCTCGGACTGTCCGAGCCCAGGCTCATGTTGACGACCTTGGCGCCCGAGGCCGCCGCCCACTCCATGCCGGCGATCACCTGGGACTCGCTGCCGTAGCCGTCGTCGCCGAGCACCTTGCCGACGAGCAGGTCGGCGCCCGGCGCGACACCCTTGCCGCCCTTGCCGCCGGCGGACGCGGCTCCGCTGCCGCCGACGATGGACGCGACATGCGTGCCGTGCCCGAAGGCGTCCCCCGTACCGGAACTGCCGGAGAAGTCCTTGGCCTCGGAGATCCGCCCGGCGAGATCCGGGTGCGACTGGTCCGCGCCGGTGTCCAGCACGGCGACCTTGACGGACTCGCCCCGCTGACCGGCCTGCCACACGGCGGGCGCGCCGATCTGCGGGACGCTGCGGTCCAGCGTGGCGTTCACCCGGCCGTCGAGCCACACCCGGGGTGCGTCGGCGGCCCGTGCCGTGCTCACCGTGCCTGCCTCCGTGGCCAGTTGCTTCCAGAACCGGCCGAGGTCGTCCTCCGCGACCCGCACCGACCGCGCCCCGATGCTGTCCAGGCGGCGGACCGGCGACCCGTCCTCGGCGAGCGAGGTCAGCCGCCGGACCGCGGACCCGGCCGCGCCCTCCGCGCCTGCCACGATCAGCGGAAGCGCGTCGCTGTGGGCCTCGTCGTAGCGCTGGGCGAGCAGCGCGCCCACGTCGAACAGACCCCGGTCCAGGCGTCCCGCGGAGACCAGGTCCCCGGCGTCGGACGGCAGGACTGTCAGCCGCCCGTCCTGCTCGTAGGTCCGGAAGAGGATGTGCCGCCGGCCGGGGCCGGGCGTGACCGAGGCGGTCCGCCGTCCCTCGGAGTCGGCGGCCACGGTCACCCGATCACCGGTGATCAGGCGTACGGTGCCGAGGCTCTTCGGCGCGGGAACGTCGGCCGCCGCCGTCGCCGTGGGCCCCGTACCGCCGCGAGCGGCCACCGGCGCCACCGCGCCGGCAGCCAGGGCGAGTCCTGTCGATATCGCCGCCAGCAGGCGAATCCGTCTCATCAGTGCCGTGCCTTCCGTCGTACGCACAGAGAAGTTCATGCGCTGGACAGAATCCGGTGGCACGGAATGTCATGTCACTCGATTCCGGTGGCACAGGTGGGACATGTCGCAACCACGACACCTGGGCGACCGCCCCGAAAGGCCCTCACCAGACCCCTGGTTCGCTCCCCACGACGGGTTCCGAGGGCCTGCCGTCCACACCGACGGGGACCTCGCCCGCGAGCATCACCCGGTGCATGACGCGCGGATGGTCGACCTGCGTGGTGTCGCTCGGGGCCAGGTGGATGGTGGCCCGGTTGTCCCAGAAGGCCACGCTCCCCGGCTCCCAGCGGAACCGCACGGTGTACTCGGGCCGTGTCGCCTGCCCCACCAGCATCTCCAGCAGAGGCGCGCTCTCCATCCGGGACAGCCCGAGGATCTGCTCGACGTAGTAGCCGTTGACGAACAGCACGCGCTCGCCCGTCTCGGGATGCACCCGCACCAGCGGATGCTCGGTGGCGATCTGCCGGTCCAGCAGATGCCGTGCGTACGCGTCCTCGCCGGGCCGGGTCTGGTAGCCGACCCCGAGGCGGTGCTCGGCACGCAGCCCGTCGAGGAAGCCGCGCAGCGGGGCCGAGAGACCGGCGTAGGCGGCGGCCAGGTTCGACCAGGTGGTGTCGCCGCCGTACGGGGGCATGGTCTCGGCGCGCAGGATCGTCGCCGCCGGCGGATCGACGCGGGCGCCGTGGTCGCAGTGCCAGCCGCGCAGCAGCGAGTGGCGGCGCCTGCGCAGCCACTCGTCGTGCTCCATGCCGTACCGCCCGCCGAGTTCCAGCCGGTCGGCCGTCGTCTCGATCTCCGGGACGCCGGCGGGTGACGCGCTGCCGCGCCTGCGCAGCCGGACCGGCTCGCCGAACCGGCGGGCGAACGCCACGTGCGAGGCGTGGTCCAGGTGCTGTCCGCGGAAGAACACCACCTTCCAGCGCAGCATCGCCGCCCGGATCTCCGCGACCACCGTGTCGTCCAGGTCCTGCGCCAGATCGACACCGCTGATCTCGGCGCCGATGTGGCCGGCGGCCGGCCTGACCTCGATCCGCGTACCTCTGTCCGTCGTCATACGGGCTCCGTTTCATGCGGATGACGTGATCGTGCGGATGACGTGATCGTGCGGATGACCTGATCGTCAGGGTGACCCTGTCACGTCCGTACGCGGAGGGCCGCGGCCCGTGCCGCCAGGGAGTCGAGCAGCAGGTCCACGGCCAGTTCGAAAGAGCTGCCTGCCATGGCGTACAGCTCGTCCCGCACCTCGCTCAGCGCCGGATAGGACTCCGGGTCGACCGACCGGTAGGCCGACGTCCACGCCTGCTCGTCGGCCTCGCGTCGCTCCCGGGGGAGCGCCTGGCACGCGGCGTCCAGGGCCGCGTGGCCGAGGACCGTGTCGATGAAGGCCAGATAGAGCCGCACGGCATGAGCGGGCGGAAAACCGGCGGACAGCAGCAGACCCACGCCGGTCTCCACGGCACGGAACTCGTTCTCCCGACGCGTGATGCGGTACGAGGCCATGGCGGCGGCCCGTGGATGGGCGAGGTATCCGTCGCGCACCCGCAGTGCCATCTCACGCAGCGAGGCCACCCAGTCGGGACCGGGCACGAACCCGGTCATGGCGTCCCCGATGATCCGGTCGGAGACGGCCAGCAGCAGTTCGTCGGTGTTGCGGAAGTAGCGGTAGAGCGCACTTGGATCGCAGCCCAGGGCCGCCCCGAGGCGGCGCACGCTCAGCGCCTCCTGACCGTGTTCGCCGATGAGGCGCAGCGCGGTCTCGGTGATCAGTTCCCTGGAGAGCAGGACACCTGCCGCGGTGGGGCGCCGCCGCCGGCGTTCCTGTGGGGCGCGGGTGGGCATGACGGGTGATTCCTCTCGCGCCGGGGGACCGCGGTACGGGCGCCACCGCTGTGCGTACCTGCCGATGGATCGCCGCAGCTTCAGTGAACGGCCGGCCGCCGCCTTATGTCAACGGCATTGACGCAAAGTGTGCGGACGCTGTTCCATCCATCGCACCCCCACACGGCTCTTCCTCCCCGTCCCTCTCCCTCCCCGTGAGGAGCCCTGATGTCTCTCACCCCAGGTCGGAACGCCCCTGGTCAGGACGCCCCAGGCCAGGCCGTCCCGGAGCGTCCGCCGACGGAACTGCGGCGCTCCCTCGGCGTGATCGACGGTGTCGCCATCGCCGCCTCCAGCACCGCGGCCACCACGAGCATCGCCATCGGCATGGGCGCCATCGGCACGATCGTCGGGCTCCAGGCCCCGGCCCTCCTGCTGCTGGCGTTCCTGCCCGTCCTCGGCATCGCCACCGCCTTCGCCCGCCTCAACCGCTCGGAGCCCAACTGCGGCAACGGCTACACCTGGGTCGGCAAGTCGCTGGGCCCCTGGCCCGGCTTCCTGGCCGGCTGGGTGACACTCGTGGGGTCGGTCATCTTCCTCGGCTACACCAGCGCGGTGACCGGCTCGGTCGTGCTGATCTTCGCCAACAAGGCGGGTCTGGACTCCCTCGCCGGGATCGCCCTCGACCCGACGTCCACCGCCGCGAGCACGGTCGTCGGTCTGGTGGTCCTCGCCGGGGTCACCGTCCTCGCGATCACCGGGGTGCGGGCCGCGACCCGGCTCCAGTTCGGCCTGCTGGTCTTCGAGTACGCCGTCCTGCTGGTCTTCTGCACCTGGGCCCTGGTCACCGGCCACCAGGACTTCTCCTGGTCGTGGTTCAACCCCTTCGAGATCGCCGGCGGCACGGCCTTCGCCCAGGGCATGGTCCTCGCGGTGTTCTTCTTCTGGGGCTGGGACGCGGCCTTCAGCGTCACCGAGGAGACCCGCAGCCCCGGCGACTCGGCCCGCGGCGGCTTCATCGCCCTGTTCGCCATGCTCGGGCTGTTCCTCTTCGCCTCGGTCGCCTTCCAGCGGGAGATGAGCCTGCCCGAACTCATCGCCAACGGCCCGCAGGCCCTCCCGTACCTGGGTGCCAAGCTCGCCGCCGAACCCTGGGCCAGCCTCCCGCTGCTCGCCCTGATGTTCTCCGCTGTCGCCTCCGTCCAGTCCTCCGTCATCCCCACCGCCCGCGGCCTGCTCGCCATGGGCCGCGACCGCACGATGGGCCCGCTGTGGACCCGCATCCACCCCAAGTACGGCACCCCCGCCGCCGGAACCGTGGTCGTCATGTCGATCGCGACCGCCATCGCCCTGCTCGCCATGGCCATCCCCAAACTGAGCGACATGCTGCTCGCCGCGGTCAACGCCATCGGCCTGGTCGTCGCCCTCTACTACGGCCTCACCGCACTCGCCTGCGCCGTCCGCTTCCGCGCCGCCCGCCGCGAGGGCCCGCGCGAGGCCCTGCTCGCCGTCGGCGTCCCGGCCGTCTCCGGGCTGATCCTGCTCGGCCTCGGCGGCTATCTCGCCTACTCCTACCTGACCATGAGCGACCACATCGAACTCAGCCCCGACAACGGCTGGTTCATGCTCTCCCTGCCCGTCACCATCGTGCTGAGCGGCCTCGTCATGGCGGCCGTCGCCAAGTACGTCCGCCGCTCCCCGTACTTCACCACCGGACGCGGCACGGACGCCGACGCCCTCTCCCTCCCCATGGACCGCACGGCCGTTTGACCCCCTTCCCCTCAGGAGCGCTGAACCCATGTCCCACCCCCAGGCCGCCGACCTCGTCCTCACCGGCGGACCCGTGCACACCGTCGACGCGGCACGCAGCCGGGCCACCGCCGTGGCCGTGCGCGACGGCCGGATCGCCGCCGTCGGCCACCACGAGGTCCACGAACTGATCGGCCGCGGCACCGAGGTCGTCGACCTCGCCGGACGACTCCTGCTGCCCGGCTTCCAGGACGCCCACGTCCACCCCCTGGGCGCGGGCACCGAACTGGGCCTGTGCCACCTCAACGACACCGTCGACCCGCGGGAGTACCTGCGGCGGGTGAAGGCCTACGCGGACGACCACCCCGACGCCGAGTGGATCACCGGCGGCGGCTGGTCCATGGAGGCCTTCCCCGGCGGTACGCCCACCGCCGCGCTGCTCGACTCGGTCGTCCCCGACCGGCCGGTGTTCCTGCCCAACCGCGACCACCACGGTGTGTGGGTCAACTCCCTCGCCCTGCGACGGGCCGGTATCGACGCCCGCACCCCCGACCCGGCCGACGGACGCATCGAGCGGGACGCCGACGGCAACCCCACCGGCATGCTCCAGGAGGGCGCGGCACACCTCGTGGGCCGCCTGCTGCCCGCCCCCACGCCCGACGAACAACTCGCCGCGCTGCTCCGGGCGCAGGCCGTGCTGCACTCGTACGGTGTCACGGCCTGGCAGGACGCCATCGTCGGCACGTACGCCAACATGATCGATCCGACGCCCGCCTATCACGCGGCGGCCGACCGCGGTCTCCTCACCGCCCGGGTCGTCGGGGCGCTGTGGTGGGACCGGGCCAGGGGCGCCGAGCAGATTCCCGAACTCGTCGCCCGCCGGGCGGAGTCGAGCCGCGGGCGGTTCCGCGCCACCAGCGTCAAGGTCATGCAGGACGGCATCGCGGAGAACCACACCGCCGCGCTGCTCGGCCCGTACCTGACCCGCTGCGGGTGCGCCTCAGACAACTCCGGGATCAGCTTCGTCGAGCCGGCCGAGCTGAAGAAGTACGTCACCGAACTCGACGCGCTCGACTTCCAGGTGCACTTCCACGCGCTCGGCGACCGGGCCGTACGGGAGGCACTGGACGCCGTGGAGGCGGCCCGCACGGCCAACGGATGGCGCGACACCCGCCACCACCTCGCACACCTCCAGGTCGTGCACCCCGACGACGTGCCGCGTTTCCGGGAGCTCGGGGCGAGTGTCAACCTGCAGGCGCTGTGGGCCGCGCACGAACCGCAGATGGACGACCTCACCATCCCGTTCCTCGGCCCCGAACGGGCCGCGTGGCAGTACCCGTTCGGGGACCTTCTGCGGGCCGGGGCGACCCTCGCCGCGGGCAGCGACTGGCCGGTCAGCAGCCCCGACCCCCTCGCCGCCATCCATGTCGCCGTCAACCGGATCGCCCCCGACGCGCCCGAGGGGACCCCTGCCTTCCTGCCCGGCCAGCGACTCGACCTGGGCGCCGCCCTCGCCGCGTACACCGCGGGCAGCGCCCACGCCAACCACCTCGACGACGTCACGGGCAGTATCGGCGTGGGCGGACTGGCCGACCTCGTGGTCCTGGACCGCGACCCCTTCGCCGGACCCCCCGAGGAGATCGCCGCCACCCGCGTCCTGCAGACCTTCGTCGACGGCCGCCGGGTGTACGCGGCGGCCGACGCGTGAGCCGGTACACGACCGGCGTGGTGGTGCCTGCCGGTTAGGCGAACTGGCCGACGCGGTAGTCCCCGGCGGGCTGCTGGACGATGACGTTCGCCCGGTTGAAGGCGTTGATGAGGGAGATCAGGAACACCAGGCCGCCCAGCTGCTGCTCGTCGTAGTGCTTGGCGGCGTTCTCCCAGGCCTCGTCCGTGACGCCGCCGGCCGCGTCGGCGATACGGGTGCCCTGCTCGGCCAGTTCCAGCGCGGCGCGCTCGGCCTCGGTGAAGACCTTGGCCTCACGCCAGGCCGCAATGAGGTTGAGCCGGGTCGCGGTCTCGCCCGCGGCGGTGGCCTCCTTGGTGTGCATGTCGGTGCAGAAACCGCAGCCGTTGATCTGGCTCGCGCGGATCTTCACCAGCTCCTGCGTCAGGGTCGGCAGCCCCGAGTCGGAGACGACCTTGCCCGCCGAGGAGAGATGCTTGACGAACGTGGCCGCGGCCGGGCTGCCCATGAGGTTCAGACGGGCTTCCATGATGTGCTCCTCTGTCGTGGTAGGGAGTTGCACAGTCATGACGCGAACGGCGCGCGCAGTGTGACATGGGGGAATGTGACGTGCGTCTCGCGTCCTTCCCCAGGGCGTCCCGGGCGCGTCAGGACACGTACGAGGCGTTCTGTGCCGTGGTCACCACCTTCTCGCCGTCGGGTCGGCTCAGGAGACCCGCCGCGACCCAGGAGGTCACGGTGTTCTGGACATGGGCGACCAGTGCGGCCTTGCCGGTGAAGGGGGCGGCGGACCAGATCTCGTCGAGGAGGGTCGTGCCGTCGCTCCGGGCCGGGTTGGTGACGCCCGAGTCGGTGGCGCCGAGGACGACCTTGGGCTCGTAACGCCGGAAGTAGGCGTGCGTGGGATCCTCGGTGCCCTCGAAGAACGGGGCGAACTCCGTGCCGTCCAGGGTGTGATGGAGCGGTTTGCCGGACACCGGGGTGAAGCTCGGCAGCAGGTCTCCGGAGAGGGCCGCGTTGCGGTGGAGCCCGAACCGGAGCTGGCTCGTGGCGCTGTTGCGGGCGACGAGGTTGACCGGACCGTAGAACAGGGCCTGGAGTCCGGGGTCGTCGGGGGTCTTCTCGACACGGGCGCGGAAGGGGATGGCGACGCGGACGACGTCACCGCTCCGCCAGGTGCGGGAGACGGCGAAGTAGGTTCCGGTGACCGGAGTCCCGCTCACCGCGGCGCCGTTGACCGTCACCTTGAAACCGCTCGTCGCCCAGGACGGCACCCGCAGCCGCAGTTCGAACGCCGCGCTGCCGCCGCCGACGGTGAGCGTGGACCCCTGCTCCCTCGGATAGTCCGTCCTCTGGGTGACGGTGACACCCTTCTCGGCCCAGGTCAGGGTGGTCGGGCTGTACAGGTTGACGTACAGCGCGCTCCCGTCCGCCTTCCTGAAGTACACCGAGTCCTGGTACTTGGTGGCGCTCTCCATGCCCGTGCCCTCGCAGCAGGTGGTGCCCTGCTTGGGCGTGTAGTCCCGGACATGGCCGGGCGTGAGACCGACGAAGTAGGTGACCAGGGGTTTTTCCGCGTCGGCCGTGTCCTGCTTCGAGCCGAGGACCTGGTTGTAGAGGGCCCGCTCGTAGTAGTCCATGTACTTCGGGTCCTGCTCGTGCAGGAACAGCAGCCGGCTGAGCTTGAGCAGGTTGTGCGCGCAGCACGTCTCGGCGCTGGTCTCGCTGATCGTCCCCGCCACGATCCCGCGGGCCCTGAAGAACTCCGCCGAACTCGTGCCGCCGATGCCGAACATCCGGTGCGGGACGACCATGCCCCAGAAGTTCTTCGCCGCGGTGAGATAGCGCGTCTCGCCCGTCGCGTCGTACAGCCGGACCAGGCCGGTGAAGATCGGGATGTGCTGGTTGGCGTGCAGCCCGTCGAGCGTGTCCGTGTTCGCGGCGCACGCGTCGATGAGCTTGTCGAGGTCGAACAGCCGGGCCAGCGCGAGGTGTTCGGCCTTGCCGGTGAACGCGTACAGGTCGACGACCGCCTCCACGATGCCCCCGAACTCGCCGCTGGAGAAGAGGGCCCACATCCGCTGAAGCGTGGCGTCGGGCAGCTTGGAGAGGCGGGAGTACATCCAGTCGCACATGCCCGCCGCCAGATCGAGCGCCCGGGCGTCGTCCGTGGCGAGGTGGGCGTCCAGCAGCCCTCTGAGGATCTTGTGCGCTGTGTAGTAGGGCGCCCACACCTTGGTGTAGTCGGAGGTGGTCCGCGTCTCCAGATCGATGAACTGCGTCTCCGGGTACGCGGCGAGGAACCCGGGGTGACTCGGGCCGCCCCAGGTCCTGCGCAGCGTGGCGGTCAGCCCGCGGCCCGACGCGTCGGTGAAGGTCCCGCCGTCGGTCTCGTCGAAGGCGTACGAGGCCAGGGTGCCGCGGCCCGCGGCGGAGGCGGCGGCACGACTGCTCTGCAGGGACGTGATCTCGGCGGCGGTCAGCGCCCGCGACCACACGTTGAACTCGTCGAAGGCGCCCGCGAACACGGGGTCGTCGAAGTTCGAACGGCCCAGCCAGTTGTTCGTGGGGGTGCCCAGCGACGACGGGTCGAGGGTCATCGAGGTGTTCCGGGCCACCTGGGCGCCGTTGACGTAGAGGGTGCCGGTGCCGCCCGAGAGCGTGACCGCGAGGTGGCTCCACCGGCCGATCGGGAGTGCGGCGGTGCCGTCGAGGCCCTGTTCCGCGCCGGGCCCGGCGGTCGTGAGGGCGAAGCGCGGTACGCCGGCTGCGTTGCGGGTGGCCAGGTACATGTACCGGGTGGTGTTGTCGCCGAAGTCGAAGACCCGGGTCCAGTCGGCGCTGTGGGTGGGCCTGACCCAGGCGGACAGGGTGATCGCGGCGGAGCCGTTCAGCACGGTGGCCGGCAGACTGACGTACTGGTAGGAGCCGCGTACGTTCTCCGCGGCGGTGCCGAACCTGCCGGCGGCGCTCAGTACGGCCGGGTCCTTGCGCAGGGCCGCGCGCACGTCGGTGAGCGCTCCGAGCATGGTCCGTATCCTGTCCGCGTACGCCTGCTCGCCGGTGCTCGCGTACGCCTGCGACAGCATGCTCAGGAAGTGGCCGGTGTAGTGGCCGCGGAGGTTGCCGTTGGCCTCGCCGTCCAGGCCCTCCCAGCCGCCCGGGGCCACCGCGCCGCCGGTGGAGAGGCCGGCGTTGGCGCGGAAGACCTGAAGCAGCCGGTTCACGTCGTAGCCGCGGCCGTGGTCGAGCATGAGCCGGCGTTTCGTGGCGAAGAGGCCCTCGCCGAGTTTCACGTCCTTGAGTTCGAACGGCCGGAGTGTCCAGGCGGCGGGTGCGGGCAGTTCCGCGGGTGCGGGCAGTGTGGCGGCCGCGGCGTGGGCGCCGCCGACGGGGTGGGGCAGCGCGGGGGTGGCGGCTGCCAGCAGGGTTGCCTGGAGGAGGGTGCGTCTGGGGAGGGCGGGTGTCATGCGTTCCTCGTCTCTGCGTGGGGGTTTGCTTCGGCGGGTGACCGGTGAAGCTCGCAGTGTTCGAAATGCCGAACCACGTCCGTGGGGTCGGCCAGAACATAGGTAGGCGAGGGGGGTGCGTCAATGCTTGTGGCGCGATTGGTTGGTGTGTGGGGTGGGGGCTTGAGGGGGTGGTGGTCGGCTGCGGGTCCGGTGGGGGCCGGTCGCGCAGTTCCCCGCGCCCCTTTGGGGCGGGGCTGCGCCCCGGCCTGTCGGGTGGCTGCGGGTTCGGTGGGGGCTGGTCGCGCAGTTCCTCGCGCCCCTGGAAGGCGGGCTGCGCCCCTGCCTTCCTCGTGGCGTCTGGGGGGTGGTCCTAAGTGGTGCTGACGTTTGTGGTGAGCAGGCGGAGCAAGTGTTTGGCTGTGGCGTCCTGTTCGGGGGTCAGGGACATCGCGTCGCCCATCGCCAGGGGGACCGTGTTCGCCCGGTCCTGGAGGCGCATCCCCGCCTCGGTGAGGTGCAGGGCGACCGAGCGCTCGTCCTCCGCCCGGCGCTCGCGCCGCAGCAGCCCGTTCGCCTCCAGGCGCTTGAGGAGCGGTGACAGGGTGCTGGACTCCAGCTGGAGGGCCGTGCCCAGGTCGCGTACGGAGATCGAGTCCTGTTCCCACAGGGCGAGCATCACCAGGTACTGCGGATAGGTCAGTCCCAGCTCGTCCAGCAGGGGGCGGTAGCGGGCGGTGACCGCCCGGGAGGCCGCGTACAGGGCGAAGCAGAGCTGGTCCTCCAGTAGGAGCGAACCCCCCTGCGGCGACGCGGACGCAGCCCCCTGCGTCGATTCGGCTCCGGCGGTGCTCACGGCGTACCTCCGTACTCGGTGATCTGCCTCGATCTGCCTCGGTGATCCCCACCCTATCGCCGAGCGTGCCATCGAGTCTCCCCGATCGTATCGCGCCCTAATGAGTTGTGCACGACTGAGTCGTGAGCTACTGTTCTGGTCATGCCCCCGCTCCCGGCGAAGCCCGCGAGGAGCGTGCCCACGGCACCAGATCCGAGGAGATCGTCATGACCGACACAACCGGTGTCCGCCCCGTCCTGGAGCCCGCCGCCGCGGCCTTCGTCCAGGCGACCGCCAACCCGCCCTACCTGTTCGACCTCGGCCCGGCCGAGGGCCGCAAGGCCGTCGACGAGGTCCAGTCGGGCGAGATCGCCAAGCCGGCGACCGATGAGGAATGGATCACCGTCCCCGGCGGCCCCACCGGCGAGGTCCGCACCCGGATCGTGCGCCCCGCGGGAGCGACCGGCACCCTCCCGGTCATCGTCTACATCCACGGCGCAGGCTGGGTCTTCGGCAACGCCCACACCCACGACCGCCTGGTGCGCGAACTGGCCGTCGGCGCGAACGCAGCGGTCGTCTTCCCCGAGTACGACCTCTCGCCCGAGGCGCGCTACCCCGTCGCCATCGAGCAGAACTACACCGTCGCCCAGTGGGTCGCCACCACCGGCGCCGACCACGGCCTCGACGCCTCCCGCGTCGCGGTGGTGGGCGACTCCGTCGGCGGCAACATGGCCGCCGCCCTCACCCTCATGGCCAAGGAGCGCGGCGACGTCGCGCTCGTCCAGCAGGTGCTGTTCTACCCGGTCACCGACGCCTCCTTCGACACCGGCTCCTACCACCAGTTCGCCGAGGGCTACTTCCTGCGCCGCGACGGCATGCAGTGGTTCTGGGACCAGTACACGACCGACGAGAAGCAGCGCGCCGAGATCACCGCTTCCCCGCTGCGCGCCACCACCGAGCAGCTCACCGGACTGCCGCCGGCCCTCGTCGTCACCGGCGAGGCCGACGTCCTGCGCGACGAGGGCGAGGCCTACGCCAACAAGCTGCGCGAGGCCGGCGTGCCCGTCACCGCGGTCCGCTACCAGGGCATCATCCACGACTTCGTGATGCTCAACGCCCTGCGCGAGACCCACGCCGCCGAGGCCGCCATCAGCCAGGCGATCGCCGTGCTCAAGGGCGCCCTGGCCACCGGCTGACCGGACGGTCGCCGGAGACAGCCCGGTCCTCCCCCTCCCGTTTCACGCACGCGGGAGGGGAAGGACCGGGCCGTTCGCGGTCACGGGGCGTCCCGGCCGGCCGGGCATCGGGGGAGCGCGGGCTGTGTACGGTCCGGATGTTCGGGTAGGGCCGACATGAACGACCCCTGTCCTGGCCGGAGTCGACCGAGAGAACTGAAAGAGAAGTGCGTGTGACCACTCCCGTGCCGGATCGCCCGCAGCGAGCCGGCCACCCACCGGACACGCTCGCCGATCACGTCTTCGACGCGGTGGAGAGCCTGGTGACGCTGTGGTTCGGGGCGGCGGCCGACGCCCCGCCCCGGCTGCCCACCCGGCAACTGCTCGCGCTGCAGACCGTCCGAAGACTGCCGGAACTCAACCTCACCGCCCTCGCCGAGCACCTGGGCATCGCGCTGCCCACCGCGAGCCGACTGTGCGGCCGCCTCGAAGCCGCCGGACTGCTGCGGCGGACGGTACAGCCGCACAGCCGCCGCGAGGTGCAGCTCGTGGTCACCTCGCAGGGGCGGCGGCTCCTGGCCGACGTCACCGAGCACCGCTCCCTGAGCCTCACCGGTGTCCTCGCGGTGATGACCCCGGGGGAGCGGGCCTCTCTGCAACAGGGCCTGCGCGCCTTCCACCGGGCCCACACCCTCGTACGCCCGCAGCCGCCACGGCCGAGCTGAGGCGGCCCGGTCGGGACGGTCCCGGCGGGGCAGCTCAGAAAGCCAGCCGGGTGGGGGTCTTCGCCAGCTCCGCCGCCCGGCTGTGCAGATGGCACAGCAGCAGACACACGTCGTCGTCCCGCTCGGAATCGGCCAGCAGCGGATGCAGCAGACTGTCGGCCGAGGCGTCCAGATCGGCGTCGAGGTCCGCGGAACGGAAGGTGCCGAGCGCCGCCGCGAGCCGCTCGATGCCCGGGTCGATGCCCTGGGCGCGGCGCTCGACCAGTCCGTCCGTGTAGAGCGCCAGGGTCGAACCGGGCGTGAGGGTCACGGTGTGGTCCTGGATCACCTGCTGCAGCGGGATGCCGAGCATCGCACCGGGCTTCGCGTCGAGCGTGTGCACCTGTCCGTCGGGGGTCCGCAGCACGGGCGGCGGATGGCCCGCCGCGGCCCAGGTGAGGGTCGGGTCGTCGGGGTGGAAGCGGGCGATGACGGCGGTGGCGTACAGCTCGGGCTGCAGGTGGTGCAGGAAGATGTGCAGCTTGGTGAGGAGCTGGCCGGGGGTGCCGCCGTCGACGGCGTACGCGCGCAGCGCCGTGCGCAGCTGGCTCATCATGACGGCGGCGTGCAGTCCGTGCCCGGTCACGTCGCCGATGACGGTGATGAGGCTGCCGTCGGGCTGGCGGAACGCGTCGTACCAGTCGCCGCCGATGTTCAGTCCGTGGGTGGCCGGCAGATAGCGCGCGGCCAGATGCAGTCCCGGGGTGGTGGGCAGATCCGTGAGCAGGGCCCGCTGCAGGGTCTCGGCGATGTCCCGGTTGTGCTCGAAGCGCCGGGCGTTGTCGATCGCCACACCGGCCCGGCGGGTGAGTTCGATCAGCATGACGACGTCGTCGGCGTCCCACCGGGCGGCCGGCGGCGTGAGGATCAAAACCCCTTGCGGTGTCCGTCTGGTCCCCAGCGGAATGCACAGCAGGGGCGCCGCGGGAAGCGGCGCCGCGGAGGGGTGGTCGTCGACACCGGGGAGGTCGCCGGGATGATCGGCGGCGTACTGCGGGCGCCCGGTGCGGGCAGCGACCACGGCGGCGGCCGGACGTGGCGCGTTCACGCGATCCTCGTCGTCCGCGTCGAAGAGCCATACGTCGACACTGCCGGCGTACTCCGGAACCAGCAGGCTCTCCAGCCGGCGGACGACCTCGTCGTGGTTGAGCGAGGCCGTCAGTACCGCGCTCGCGTCGGCCAGGAACGTCAGTCTGCGGCGGGCGGCCTCCGCCTCACCGCGCGCCTTCCGCTCGGCGGCCAGGAGGTCCAGCTGGGCCTGGCCGGCCGCGTCCAGCTCCGCGTGCAGGGCCAGTACGCCCTGATTCGTCTGCTCCAGTTCCTCCCGGTGGAAGGTGACCAGGTCCTCCTGCTCGCCGAGCCGCTCCAGCACCAGGGCCGTGTCCTCGTCGGCGCCCAGCAGCGCATCGGCCAGGGTCTCCTGGTCGTCCGCCACGGGTTCGGCGTCCGCCGCGGGCACGCCCTCGCCGCAGGCGACCGTCATGTGCCACGGCGGCCGTCCCTCGTCGTCCGTGTCGTCGCACGAGGTCACGACGGCCCGCAGCAGACCGTCCTCGGGCGGGTCCGTGGCCGCCCGCAGATCGAGTCGCCAGGTGCCGCCCCGTGTGAGGCACTGCCGCAGCTCCGCGCCGAGTGCGGCCGTCAGACGGGCCCGCTCCATGCCGGACACCCCGTGCGCGGCGGCCAGGCGTGCCGTGTCGACACGGGCCCGTGCGGCGTCGGGGGCGGTGGAGATGTGCCAGGTACGAATCATGGTGTGCGGTCCGACGGGGGTGGGGCCCGGTGCGGCGACGGCGGTGTCGTCCCCCACGGGCCGGGCGGAACTGCTCGCGTCGCGCGCCGGCAGGGCGGCGATCACAGCAGGGTGGAAGGTCGTGAGGTCCGCGTCCGGGGATGGCTCCCGGCGGGCGCCCGGCCCAGCACTGCTCAATGTCCTTGCCTTGGTCAAAGGTTGTCACACGACAACTGTCGTACGTGACTGTGCCCCGCCGTCCCCCGAGGGCGGAGCGTGTGTCGGGGTTCAGGCGGAGTCGCTGCCCTGCTGCTTGTCCACGAGCGCGAGCGAGTCCTCGACGTTGTTGGACACGGGCACGGTGATGCTCACCCCGGTGAGGTCGAGGATCCGCCGCACGGGCGGGGTCGGCGCGATGATGTGCACGCTCCCGTCGAGCTCCCGCGTCTGCTGGTACGCCCTGATGATGATGTTCATACCGGACGAGTCCATGAAGGGAACGGCCGCGAGGTCCAGCAGGAAGTGACGACGACCGTGCTGGAACTGGTTCGCCAGATGGTGCTGGAGTCCCGTCGCGGTGTCGATGTCCAGATGTCCCTCGACCGTGAGCAGCACGACGTCCTCGCGAGGCAGGGAGACCTCTACGGACAACGGGTTCTGGGCTATGGACACAAGTACCTCCCACAAAGTCATGACGGTCTGGGGCAGCTACCCCCGTACGCGCATTCGATGCCGTCGACGACGGCACACACGACGTGATCAAGCTCTCGTCGGCGTTTTTCCGAGGCACGCGCAGGCAGTGGCCTCACCAGCGGGTCTGTGTCTCTCGTCGCACATGCCCGCGCGTCTACCCCGCCTGCGCCCCCGCATGCGGATCGTTTTCGTTCATGGTCGCCGAAGGGACTACGACACGCGGATGCCCACGATGCAGGTGTCGTCGTCGGTGTCCGACCTGCTGTAGGTGAGGAGCCGGTCCAACTGCTGGTCGAGTGTGCACGGCGCGGTGCGGACCGTCGTGAGCAGTTGCGTCATGGACTCCTCCATCGTGCGGTCCCGCCGCTCGATCAGGCCGTCCGTGTACATCAACAGCGTGTCGTCGGCCGCCAGTTGCACCTCGTCCTCGGCGTACGCCACATCGGGCACGGCACCCAGCAGCAGGCCCTTGAGGAGCGGCAGGGACACCGCTTCGGCGTCCCGCACCAGTACGGGCGGCAGATGACCGGCCCTGGCCCAGCGCAGCGTCCGGCTGTCCGGGTCGTAGATGCCGCAGACCGCGGTGGCGGTGATGGAGCCCGTGAGATGGTGCGCCACGCTGTTGAGCCAGGTCAGCAGCTGGCCGGGGCCCGCCCCGGTCACCGCGAGCCCGCGCAGGGCGTTGCGCAGCACGACCATGCTCGTCGCGGCCTCTATGCCGTGCCCGGCCACGTCACCCACGCACAGCAGCACCAGACCGGACGGCAGCACGACCGCGTCGTACCAGTCGCCGCCCACGAGCTGTTCGGTCTCGGCGGGCCGGTAGCGGACGGCCACGTCGAGCCGGGGGGCCTGCAGCGGTGCCTGGGTCGGGGGCATGATGGCGTGCTGCAACTGCAGCGTCAGCCGGTTGCGTTCGGTCGCCTGCTGCTCGGTGTGGGCGAGCTGGTCACGCGTGGCGGCCAGCGCGACCTCCGTCCAGTGCTGGGCCGAGATGTCCTGGTAGGCCCCGCGCAGGACGAACGGCCGGCCGTCGGCGTCGAGCACCGGCTCCGCCACCACGCGGATGTGGCGGGTCACCTCGTCGGGACGCTGGAGCCGGAAGGCCGCGGCGGCCGGGCGGCGGTGGTGGAGCAGGGTGCGCAGGAAACGGCCGATGGCGACGGCGTCGTCCGGGTGGGCGTGCAGGGCCAGCTCCTCCAGCGGCACGGGACCGCTCGCCGGCGATCTGCCGTACAGACTGAAGAGCTGGCCGTTCCAGGTGATCTCGCCCGTGAGCAGGTTCTCCTCGAAGCCGCCGATGCGGCCCAGGCGCTGGGCGTGCTGGAGCAGGCTCGCCAGCCGTGCCGTCTCGTCCTCGATACGCCAGATCAGCAGCACGCTGCTGCCGTGGCGGCTGATGCTGATGTCGGCCACGGTCGCCAGCGTCACCTGGTCGACCAGGGCCGTGAGGTTCATCCGCTGGGCGCGGAACGGCTCCCCGGTGGCGTAGACGCGCTCGACCCGCTGGAACAGTTCGCTCTCCCCGGCGGCCATCGGGTAGGCCTCAAGGAGCAGGGAGCCGCTGATGAGGCCGCGCGGCCGGCCGGCCGGATCCAGGAAACGGCTGTTGACGTGATGGATGTGGAAGTCGACGAGATGTCCGTCGTCGACGTAGGGGACGAGGACCAGCGCGGGATCGTGCAGTCCGTCGGCCAGGTCCACCAGTTCGGCGGCGTCCGGCAGGACACGGGGCTCACTGACGGTGTCGCCGCCGTGCACGAACGCGTACGTCTCCAGGGTGTGGGCGCACAGTTCCGCCAGCGCCTCGACCTGGCGGATCACCTGGGGCGACTGCGGTTCCAGGGGAGTGGGCCAGACGACTTCGAGGACACCGTGGACCCGTCCGCCGGTGCCGGCGGGCAGGGCGGCCCTCCCTCCGTCGGGGTAGTGGTGCTGGCCGACGGAGGGGAGGCCGGTCTCCGCGAGGGAGCCGATCCACTGTCCCGTGCGCGCGGTGAGACTCGTACGGGCCACCGTCACCACCCCGGGGGGCACATAGCGCCAGCGCCCGGCCTCCGCGGGGGAGAACCCGGCGCTGCCCGCGAGCGTCAGCGAACCGTCGGTCCCGGCGGTCCAGATGGCCACACCCACCGCGCCGAGCGGGGTCAGCGCGTGCTGGAGGAGCGAGTCCGCGACGGCCTGCGTGTCGGGAGCCGCCAGCGCGCCGCTCTCGGCCTCCCGCAGCCGGACCGCGGCGGAGCGCTCGCTCCCCGCGCGCGGGGCCGACGGGCTCTCGTCGCCCTTCGCCCCGGCGAGGAAGGCGCCGGTCACGTCCGACAGCCGGTCGCGGGCGGACTGGTTGATGACGTCGACGGCGAGTTCGAGCGGTGTCACCTTCGCCTGTTCGGCCAGCTCGGCGAGCTGGCGGGCGGCCTGGGCCGGACCGCAGCCCAGCCGCTCGACCAGGATGCCCTTGGCGAGTTCGATCAGGGCCCGCCCGTCGGCCTCGGCCTGGGCGGCCCGCACCTCGCGGCGCAGCCGTTCCACCGTCGCGGCCAGCCTGCCCACGGGGTAGTTGGTGGTGAGGGCGCTCTGCTCGTCCACCGGTACGTCCGCGCGTACCTCTACGTCTGTGCTCGCGGCGTCGTCGAGGACGGCGTCGCCGGTCTCGTCGGCCGGATCAGGGTGTTCTTCTGGAAGGCTCACGATGCCCTAGCTCCTCGGCGGGGATGCCCATGGGGGCGGTTCGCGGGGACCTGTGCCCGGCCGGTGCGCGCACACGGCCGGGCGCGGTCGCTCACGCAGGCAGCCAACGGCGGACGCAGGCGATGAGGTCCTCGGTGTCGACCGGCTTGGTGACGTAGTCACTGGCTCCGGAAGCGAGCGACTTCTCCCGGTCGCCGGGCATCGCCTTCGCCGTGACGGCGATGATGGGAAGCGTCGCGTACTGGGGCATCCTGCGGATCTCGGCCGTGGCGGCGTAGCCGTCCATCTCCGGCATCATCACGTCCATCAGGACGAGGGCGATGTCGGGGTGGTTGACCAGCGTCTCGATGCCCTTGCGGCCGTTGTCCGCGTGCAGCACGTGGAATCCCTGGAGTTCCAGGATCCCGCTCAGCGCGAAGAGGTTGCGCGCGTCGTCGTCGACCACCAGGACCGTACGGCCGACGAAGGCGTCCTCGACGGCCCGGGGCGCACCTGACTGCTGCTCCTCCACGCGGGCCAGGGACGGCACGTCCCCCAGTTCCTCGGCCGACAGGTGCAGGGCGATGCGCTCCCGCAGTTCGTCGAGGCTCGACAGGAACTCCAGGGCCCGGGTGCCGGAGCGGGCCTGGAGTTCCTGCTCCTGCGCCAGGTCCGCGCGGTGGCCGCTGTGGACGAGCACCGGAACGTTCGCGAGGGCGGAGTCGCCCTGCATCGCGTCCAGGAAGCGGGGCGCCTCGCCGCCGGGCATGCCCAGTTCGAGAACGACGCAGTGGCAGGGACCCGCGGCCAGCGCGCTCGCCGCCTCGTGCGCTCCGGAGGCGGTGATGACGTCGACCGTGCCGCGCGGGTCACCGGCGTCCTGGCCGCGGGTGACGTCCGAGACCGCGCTCTCCGCGACGAGGGTCAGCAGTCCGCGCTGCCGCTCCTCGACGACGAGCAGGCGGCGTCGTCGGCGTTTGGCGGGTCCGGCCGGACCCGGGGCCGGGGTGTTCGCCGCGGGTTCCTGCGTGAAGGACGCGTCCGGCGCGGGCTCCAGCACGCGGTCGCCGATCACCAGGTTCTCGAAGTCGGGGCGCGCCACGGGCAGGAACAGCGTGAACGTGCTGCCCCGGCCGGGTGTGCTGTCCACGGTGACGGCCCCGCCGAGCAGATGGGCGATCTCACGGGTGATGGACAGGCCGAGACCGGTGCCACCGTACTTGCGGCTCGTGGTGCCGTCCGCCTGCTGGAAGGCGCCGAAGATGGTCTCCAGATGCTGCTCGGGGATCCCGATCCCGGTGTCCTGCACGCGGAAGGCGACGATGGTGCCGCCGCGGAACACCCCGCTGGGCACCTCGTGGTCGGCCGCCGGTTCGATCCGCAGCTCGACGCCGCCGTGCTCGGTGAACTTGACCGCGTTCGACAGCAGGTTGCGCAGGACCTGACGCAGCCGGGAGTCGTCGGTGAGCAGGTCGGCGGGCGCGCCGGGCGCGGTACGCACGGTGAAGTCGAGGCTCTTCTGGGTCGTCATCGGCCGGAAGGTCGCCTCGACGTACTCCAGGAGCTGGCGCAGCGGCACGACCTCGGGGCTGACGTCCATCTTCCCGGCCTCGACCTTCGACAGGTCGAGGATGTCGTTGATCAGCTGCAGCAGGTCGGAGCCCGCCGAGTGGATGATGCCCGCGTACTCGACCTGCTTCGGGGTGAGGTTGCGGGACGGGTTCTGAGCCAGCAGCTGGGCGAGGATCAGCAAACTGTTCAGCGGGGTACGCAGTTCGTGGCTCATGTTCGCCAGGAACTCCGACTTGTACTTGGAGGCCAGTGACAGCTGCTGGGCCCGGGTCTCCAGCTCCTGGCGCGCCTGCTCGATCTGCAGGTTCTTCGCCTCGATGTCGCTGTTCTGCGCGGCCAGCAGCGAGGCCTTGTCCTCCAGCTCCTCGTTCGAACGCTGCAGCTCGTCCTGCTGGACCTGCAACTCCTCGGAGCGGGCCTGCAGTTCGGCGGTCAGCCGCTGGGACTCGTCGAGCAGTTCGTCGGTACGGGCGTTGGCGACGATGGTGTTGACGTTGACGCCGATGGTCTCCATCAGCTGTCCCAGGAAGTCCAGGTGGATCTGGGTGAAGCGGGTGACCGAGGCCAGCTCGATGACGCCGAGCACCTGGTCCTCGACCATGATGGGCAGCACCACCAGGGCGGTCGGCACCGTCCGGCCGAGCCCCGAGGAGATGGACACGTAGTTCGGCGGCAGCTCGTCGACGGTGATGGCACGCCGGCTGCGCGCGGCCTGGCCGACCAGCGAGCGGCCGAAGGGGATGCGGTCGGGCCGGTCGTCCTCGTCGGGATAGCCGTACGAGCCGACGAGCCGCAGCTCGCTGCCGTTGCCGGTCTCCTCCGCGAGGTAGAAGGCCCCGTACTGCGCGGAGGCGAGGGGTGCGAGCTCGTCCATGATGAGCTCGGCCACCACGGACAGGTCCCGGTGGCCCTGCATGAGGCCGGAGGCCCGCGCCAGGTTGGTCTTGAGCCAGTCCTGCTCCTGGTTGGCCCGCGTGGTCTCGCGCAGGGACTCCACCATGGAGTTGATGTTGTCCTTGAGCTCGGCGACCTCGCCGGAGGCCTCGACGGTGATCGAGCGGGTCAGGTCGCCCTCGGCGACGGCGCTGGTGACCTCGGCGATCGCGCGGACCTGCCGGGTCAGGTTGCCCGCGAGTTCGTTGACGTTCTCGGTCAGGCGCTTCCAGGTGCCGGAGACGCCCTCCACCTCGGCCTGGCCGCCGAGGCGTCCCTCGCTGCCGACCTCGCGGGCGACGCGGGTGACCTCCGCGGCGAAGGCGGAGAGCTGGTCGACCATCGTGTTGATGGTCGTCTTGAGTTCGAGGATCTCGCCCCGGGCGTCGACGTCGATCTTCTTGGACAGGTCGCCCTTGGCCACCGCCGTCGTCACCAGGGCGATGTTGCGCACCTGGCCGGTGAGGTTGTTGGCCATCGAGTTGACGTTGTCGGTGAGGTCCTTCCAGGTGCCCGCCACGTTCGGCACCTGGGCCTGGCCGCCGAGCCGTCCCTCGGTGCCGACCTCGCGGGCCACGCGCGTGACCTCGTCGGCGAACGCGGACAGCGTGTCGACCATCGTGTTGATGACGTCCGCCAGGGCGGCGACCTCACCCTTGGCCTCGACGGTGATCTTCTGGCTGAGGTCGCCGCGGGCCACGGCCGTGGCGACCTGGGCGATCGAGCGGACCTGGCCCGTCAGGTTCGACGCCATCACGTTGACGTTGTCGGTGAGGTCCTTCCAGGTGCCCGAGACCCCGCGGACGGTGGCCTGTCCGCCCAGGTTGCCCGCGGTGCCGACCTCGCGGGCGACGCGGGTGACCTCGTCGGCGAAGGCGGACAGCTGGTCCACCATCGTGTTGAGGGTCTCCTTCAGGGCGAGGATCTCGCCCCGGGCGTCCACGGTGATCTTCTGTGACAGGTCGCCCCTGGCGACCGCGGTGGCCACCTGGGCGACGTTGCGGACCTGCGCGGTGAGGTTGCCCGCCATGAAGTTCACCGAGTCGGTGAGGTCGCGCCACGTGCCCTTGACGCCCTTGACGTCCGCCTGGCCGCCGAGCCGGCCCTCGGTGCCGACCTCGCGGGCGACGCGGGTGACTTCGTCGGCGAAGGCGGACAGCTGGTCCACCATGATGTTGATGGTGTTCTTGAGTTCGAGGATCTCGCCCCGGGCGTCCACGGTGATCTTCTGTGACAGGTCGCCCCTGGCGACCGCGGTCGTCACCTGGGCGACGTTGCGGACCTGCGCGGTGAGGTTGCCCGCCATCAGGTTGACGGAGTCGGTCAGATCGCGCCAGACACCGCCGACGCCGGGCACCTGGGCCTGGCCGCCGAGGCGTCCCTCGCTGCCGACCTCGCGGGCGACGCGGGTGACCTCGTCGGCGAAGGCGGACAGCTGGTCGACCATCGTGTTGACGGTCTCCTTGAGCTGAAGGATCTCGCCCCGGGCCGGCACGTCGATCTTCTGCGACAGGTCGCCCTTGGCCACCGCGGTCGCCACCTGGGCGATGTCGCGGACCTGGGTCGTGAGGTTGCCCGACATGGCGTTGACCGAGTCGGTGAGATCGGCCCAGGTCCCGGAGACGCCCGGTACCTCCGCCTGGCCGCCGAGGGTGCCTTCGGTGCCGACCTCGCGTGCGACGCGGGTGACCTCGGACGTGAACACGGACAACTGGTCGACCATGCCGTTGAAGACGGTGGCGATGTCGCCCAGAAGTCCGTCCCCGTCGTCCGGCAGACGGGTACCGAAGTCGCCGTCCCGTACGGCCGTGAGGCCGGCCAGCAGCTGTCGCAGCTCCTGGTCGCCCGGCGTGCGGTCGACTGTGTCGGTCGTCTGGCTGGTCATGCGCACCCTCGTTCCATGCCTCTTAGGTCCCTGTGCAACCTGTGCGAAAGGGACTCGGAACAACAGGCCCACTGCCGGACCACGTCCTCGTCGGACATCCTGTGGCACGGGACCGCCTGACGAGGAAATACGCCGCAGGCTAACCCGTAAGTGAGGTTGTGAACAAAGTGTGGTGCCAAAATCGCCAAGCCGAGGACAAGGCGGGCCCAAGGCGGGGACAAGCCGAGGCCAGAGGGGTGTCCGGGAAGTCTGAGGGTGCTGTGACGAGGGAGACGCGGCGCCCCCATACGACGGATCACAGGCCGCGGCCGACGGACCCCTGACCGCGGGTCCTGCGGCCCGCGGATCTTACGGTCGGCGGGGTCCACGACCGGCGGGGCCTACGTCCGGCGGGGTTCACGACCGGTGGACCACACGACCGAGCCCGCCGTCGCGGTCCGGTGAGCGGGGGCTCGTGAGGACCTCGACGGCGGGCTCGGTCACCGGCGGGGGGATGCCGGTCGGGGGGGGCTTGGGGGTGTCAGGCCACCGAGGGGTCGAGCAGACCGGCGCGGAGCCGCTTGATGATGCGGCTGATCAGACGCGACACGTGCATCTGGGAGATACCGAGCAGTTCGCCGATCTCGGCCTGGGTGCGCTCCTCCACGAACCGCAGGTGGATGATGCGGCGCTCGCGCTCGTCGAGCTCGGCGACCAGCGGCGCCAGCGAGTGCAGGTCCTCCACGAGTTCCAGCGACCGGTCGTCCTCGCCGATGAAGTCCGCCAGGACGGACTCGCCGTGCGAACCGTTGTCGGAGGTCAGAGCCGCGTCGAGCGACGAGGAGTTGTAGCAGTTCGCCGCCTTGCGGGCCTCGATGACCTCCGCCTCGGGCAGCGACATGAGGTGGGACAGCTCGGCGGTCGTGGGGGCACGGCCCAGCCGCGTCCGCAGTTCCTCCGTGGCCTTCGCCAGCTCGACCCGGGCCTCCTGCAGCCGCCGCGGCACATGGACGGCCCAGCTCGTGTCACGGAAGAAGCGCTTGATCTCGCCGACGATGTAGGGAACGGCGAAGGAGGTGAACTCCACCTCGCGCGTCAGCTCGAACCGGTCGATGGCCTTGATCAGCCCGATGGTGCCGACCTGGACGATGTCCTCCATCGAGTCGCCCCGGCCGCGGAAGCGGGAGGCCGCGTACCGGACGAGGGAGAGGTTCATCTCGATCAGGGTGTTGCGGGCGTACTGGTATTCGTGGGTGCCTTCCTCCAGCACGGCAAGCCGGTCGAAGAACTGCCGCGACAGCTCGCGGGCGTCCTTCGGCCTGACACGTGACGGGTCCTCGATGAGAGGCAGTTCCGTCTCGCTCGTCGTCCCGGCCTCCCGCGCCGTGGCCGTCGCCCCGTCTGCCGTCACGGCTGCCATGCCGCCCACCCCACTCACCGTCGCTGTTGATGACACACGCCGTGTGCCCTGGTTCTCGCGGGTCATGCCACCCAATCCCGAAAGAGATCAGGACCACTGAGGATCTGGCCAGAAGTCGACGCTCCGACACGGTCGGTCCTTGTCGGAGAACTCTCGCACGAGCGCCGGAGAACTCTCGCACGGGCCGGCCGCCGACGGCGCACGCGGGTGGGCGGTACGCACCGGTGGGCCGTACGCCCTTCGACGCGAGGAGGGACGCCGTGCCGCCACCGTGACGTGCCGTCGATTTCGAGACGGGGTGTTTCCTCTCCGGAAGCAAGGGCAGGCGGAATTCGTGCTTCGGACCGGAGGCACGCCCGCAGGAACGGCTCAGCCGACTGCGGTGGCCCTCCGGGATCCCCGGAAGTCATCGTCCCTGCGGCATCCCCTCGCACGCCACTTGTTCAGGAGCGAATCCGCATGAGCATCGACTTGTCGATAAACAGCCCGGAGGAGTCCGTACCTGCCGAGGCGCGGTCCATGTCCACCGCGACGACGACCGCGCCGGGTCCCTCGGCCCGGACCGCCGCGTCGAGGCACCCGCACGACGACGCTCCTGATTCGGCGACCGACTTCGCCCGGCTGGCCGCTCTGGAGGAGGGGCCCGAGCGGGACGCCGTCCGCGACGAGTTGGCGAAGGCCTGGCTGCCGATGGCCCACCGCATCGCCGGCCGTTTCCGCGACCGCGGCGAGAACATCGAGGACCTGCGGCAGGTCGCGGCCGTCGGCCTGGTGAAGGCGATAGACCGCTTCGACCCCTCGCGCGGGGCGTTCGAGAGTTACGCGGTGCCCACCATCACCGGTGAGGTCAAGCGGCACTTCCGGGACCGCATGTGGGCGCTGCGGGTGCCCCGCCGGGTCCAGGAGCTGCGGAACAAGGTGCGGATCGCCCGCCGCGACCTCACGATGAACCCCGGCGCCCCCGAGCCGACGACGGCCGAGATCGCGGTGCACGCCGGGCTGACGGAGGACGAGGTGAGCGCGGGGATGGAGGCGATGGAGAGCTTCAGCACCCTGTCCCTCGACGCCGAACTGTCGTCCGCCGACGACAACTACAGCCTCGCGGACACCCTGGGCGCCCCCGACTCCTCCTACGACATGGTCGTCGACCGCGAAGCCGCGAAAGAAGGACTGCGCCGGCTGCCGGAGCGCGAGCGGAACATCCTGTACATGCGCTTCTTCGAGGACATGACACAGAACCGCATAGCCGACCAGCTCGGCATCTCCCAGATGCACGTCTCCCGGCTCATCACCCGCAGCTGCGCACGGGTGCGGGACGAGGCGCTGGGCGCCCAGGCCCGCCCCGGCCGCGGGGACGCCGACGGCAGGACGGGAGCCGCGTGACGCGGCACCACGGTCCCGACGACGCACGCGCCGCCCCGGCCGGTACTCCCGAACCTGCCGAACCCGCCGAACCCCCTGAGCCCGCCGTGGACCCACGATTAGGTGATCAAGGAGAGAACCGGATGCTGATGCCCCACCCCGCGACCCTGCGCAAGCTCGTGGGGGAGTACGAGGCACTCGTCGCGCACCAGGCCGGGAGCGGCGCGGTGAAGGCGGGCCAGCGGGTGCAGGACCTCGCCTACACCCTCTGCGTGTCGACCGGCACCCGGGACGTGGACCTGGCACTGAAGAAGGCGCGCAGCCACATCGCCGCCGCGGAGGGTTCACTGACGCCGCTGCCCCTGCGGCCCGCCGCGCCCGGTTCCGCCGAGGTCCGTGACGTGGGCCGGGTCCGTGACGCGGGCGAGGTCCATGGCGTGGATGAGGCCGTCGCATAACCCACCCCCTCGACCACCCCCTCGACCCATCCCTCGACCCATCCCTCGACCCACCCTTCGGGCCGGTCGCACCCTGGTGCGACCGGCCCGCTGTGTGCATGGGACACACTTGAGTGACGAGGGAACGTCCGTGCGACGGCGTAGGGTGGGCCCCGGGGTGAGACCGGTGTACCTGAGGGACAGCAAGGACAATTCGTCGTCGATGCCGCCGTCGGACGACGGCGAACCGACGCGAACCGTCCGGCTGGCGGCACACCCGGCGCACGCCGCCGACAGGAGCGCCGACGTGACCACGACGGCCACCGAGCCGACCACCGGCGCGCCCTTCGTGCACCCCGCGCTCTTCTACCGTGACGACCGGGAGTACTTGGGCGGCACGGTTCCGTTCATACGGGAAGGGCTGACGGCCGGAGAGCCCGTGGCGGTGGCCGCGCCCGCCGCGCGGCTCGAACTGATCGAGGCGGCACTTGGCCCGGCGGCCCAGGCGGTGCACCTCGTCGACATGACGTCGGCAGGCCGCAACCCCGGCCGGATCATCCCGTCGGTGCTGCGGGCTTTCGCGGACGCCCGGCCGGGCGTCCGCGTCCGGATCATCGGCGAGCCGATCTGGCCCGGCCGCACCGTCGTGGAGTACCCCGCCTGCGTCCAGCACGAGGCCCTCATCAACGAGGCGTTCCGCGGCCGTGAGGTCACCATCCTGTGCCCGTACGACGCCCGGTCCCTGCCCAGGGACGTGCTCGCCGACGCCCATGCCACCCACCCCGTCCTCATCACCGGGGGACGTGAGCGGCCCAGTGCGGCGTACGACCCCGAAAGGGTGCTCGCGCGCTGCAACGAACCGCTGTCCGCCCTGCCCGGCGCGGCGACCTTCCGCTATGACGCACAAACGCTGCCGGCCGCCCGTGACTTCGCACTCGCTCAGGCGCGGGAGCGGGGGATGAGCACGGTCCGTCTGCAGGATCTGGCCCTGGTCGTCGCCGAACTGACCACGAACAGCGTCGTGCACGCGGGTGGCACGGGGACGCTGCGCCTGTGGGCGGAGAACGAGCAGATCGTCTGCCAGGTACAGGACTTCGGGCGGCTGGCCGACCCCCTCGCGGGCCGCCGCCCCGCACCCGCCGGCCAGATCGGCGGCCGGGGCCTGCTGCTCGTGCACTACCTCTCGGATCTGGTGCGCCTGCACACCGGCGACACCGGCACGACGATCCGCAGCTACGTCTCCCGCGTCTGAGGCACGCGGAGCGGCAGACCGAAGCACGCGAAGGCAAACCGACGACGCATGCGAAGACAGGCCGAAGCACGCGAAGGGGCCCGGATCCGTCATGGATCCGGGCCCCTTTCGTGTCGCAAGGCCTGCTATCGGGCCCCGTCCTCGTGCGCCGAGCGTGCCGCCTCGGTCTCGGTGTGGGTGCCCGCCGTGGCGAGGTCACCACCGGAGCTTTCGAGGTGCGCGCGCACGAACCACTGGAACTGTTCGAGGGAGCGCAGCTGCTCGATGAGGAGGTCCTCCGTCACCGGGTCGAACTTGCCGACCTCGGCCAGCGCGGCGCGGTGGCTCTCGACGATGCCCGTGTAGACCAGGTCGAGGGCGCCGAGATGGGCGATCGCGTCCGCGCGCCCGACGTCGTAGTCGTCCCAGGTCCGCTCGGCGACGAGGGCGCCGGGAGTCCCCACGGGTACCCCGCCCAGCGCCGAGACCCGCTCCGCGGTGTCGTCAGCCATGGCACGGACCCGGTCGACCTGCGGGTCGAGCATTTCGTGGATGGCGATGAAATGCGGGCCTACCACATTCCAGTGAATGTGCTTCAGCGTGAGCGAGAGGTCATTGAGTGCGTGCAGCCGCAGACGGAGCAGTTCGATAAGCTTCCCGCCGTCCTGGACGCTGAGTCCGGGAACGGTGTACTTGGGTTCGGTTCGGGACGACGTCATTCCTTTTTCCTTCCTGGGAGTTCGCTGTGCGAGATGGTGGGCGCGACGGCCGGTGTCCGAGCGCTCGCGGCCCTCCTACCAGCGGTACCAGCGTCCGCGGCGGCCACCGGAGGCGGTCGGACGCACCACGAAGCCGAGCAGCCAGACGACCAGCACGATGACCGCGATCCACCACAGCGCCTTGAGCGCGAAACCCGCACCGAAAAGGAGAAGAGCGAGCAGAAGAACAAGAATGATGGGAACCATTGTTATCAACCTCCAGGGCTTCTGGTTCCCTGCTTCCCTGGTGGTACGCCTGCTCTTTTCACGGCGGTGCGCCTTTCTCGTAGCGAGCCGCCGCGCGTCCTTTTGCCGACCGTGTGCGGCACGGCCCCCGCGGGCCCCACGAGGGCGCCGCGCGAAAATCGCCGGGAATGCGGACCCGGCAGGAGGGTATTGGCTGCCCCAGGAGGACGGCGGGCGGCGCACACCGGCCGCGGTGCTCCGTTCGCAACTCGACCATGGGAAGGAAGCAGCGACGTGACCACCGACAGAATCTGGTCGTACGCACCGGCCAGCGGATACGCGGAGGGACTGCTGCTCACGGGGTTCACGGTCGCGGCGTCCGACGGGACCATCGGGCACGTGGACCGGCAGGTGGACGAATCCGGGATGCGGCATCTGATCGTCGACACCGGTGGCTGGGTGTTCGGCAGGAGTGTTCTGATCCCCGTGGGCCTGGTCACCTCCATCGACCCGGAGGCCCAGGAGATCAAGGTGGCGTGCACCGAGGACGAGGTCAAGGCCGCGCCCCGGTTCAGGACCGACCGCGAGACGCTGGACCCCGGGTATCTCTCCGGAGTCGGCCACTACTACCGGGGCCTGCCGCCACGACGGACGACCACGTCCTGAGCCGGCGTGACGCGTCTGCTGCAATGGATGGGGATCCAGCGGGAAGGCGGATCCCGAAGGGGCGCGGACCGAGGAGACAGCGATGACGCCGATCAGGACCGCGCAGCCACTCGTCCCCGCGACGAGGCGCAGGTGATGGCGATGCCGGGGACGGTGACCGGTCCGCGCAGCCGCTCGACGGCTCCGGACCGGCACCGGGCATCGAAGAACCAGAGTGCAGGGACACGACGCATATGGACCGAACCGACACGACCGCCCTCGCGTCCGCGGCCAGTCCGCCAGAGGTGACGTCATGGGCCCCGGGCCCGAGCCCAGCCCCGGCCGCCGCCCCGGTCACGACCGCGGCGACGGCGCCGGCCCCCGTCACGACCGCGGCGACGGCCCGCGCGTACGCACGCGACGTGGTGCTCGAACAGTGGAACAACGCCGACCGCACGGCGACCGAGGCGGCGCTCATCGATCTCTCACTGGTCGTCTCGGAGCTGGCGGCGAACGCCGTCCGGCACGGGGGCGGGCTGGCCGGGTTCGAGGTGACGCCCACGCCGGAGGGTGTGCGGCTGGCCGTGCACGACAACAGTGACGTCGTCCCCGCCGCCGCCTTCGGCGCGGGAAGCCTGCCGACGAAGCACCACGGCAACGGTTACGGCTGGCCGGTCATCATCCGGCTGGCCCGTGACATCGCCGTCGACCTGCGTCCGGGCGGCGGCAAGACCGTCAGCGTGCTGGTGCCGCTCGTCTGAAGGACGTCACCGGCACCTCACCGGCACGGCCACCCCCACGCCGACGGCCTCGGACGATTTCCGTCCGAGGCCGTCCTGAGTCGCGTGCTTCCGGAGTTGCGTACTTCCGGGCGGCGGTCCTCACCACGGCAGGAACACGTGGATGTCCTTGCCCTTGTCGGTCACCACCACGCTCACCTGGTCGCACAGCGTGTGGATCAGATGCCAGCCGACACCCCCGTCACCCCGGCCGGGATGGAACGGGCGGGGCGCCGGCGGAGTCGTGCTGGTGTCGCGCATGGTCACGTGCACGCCGTCGAACGTACGCCGCAGGCGCAGCTCGAACGGGCCCGGCGCGTACTGCACCACATTGGCCGCCAGCTCCGTGACGACCAGCAGGATGTCGTCCCAGTGCTCGGGTGCGGCCGGTGGTGAGGTGCGCGTGAGCGCAAGGAGGAACTCCTCCGCGGCGAGTCGCGCGCCCGTCACATTGGGCAGCTCGCCCGGGAAGGTGGTCGTCCGGGTGTACATCTCCTCAGAAGGCAGTTTGTCGTCCCAACGCGGCTCGGTCGCCATTGCGCCTTCCCCAGCCCACTCCCCACAGGGCTGTGCTGATCCTGTGCTTCCACCGCTGCTGCTTCCCGTCGGCGAGGGGTCTACTCGTCCGGGTCCGGTGGGGATGGTAGGTGAACCGGAACGCAGTGGTCTCTGATGATTCCTGTGTGATCGGCGAGTACCACGATCGGACCGACTCATGGGTGCCGGGCCGCCGCTGATTCACGCGTCTGATTCGGCCGGGCCGGGGCACACGGAGGTCGGGGACGGGAGCCGCTCCCGTCCCGTGACCGGAAAGAGGAGAATCCGTGCTCGGCATAGCAGCTGCAGTCCTGTTCTTCATCGCGTTCCTGATCAACGCCGCGGACATCTCGACCAATGACACTTTCACATCGACGAACGTGATGCTCATCGGTCTGACGGTGCTGGCGCTGCACGTCGCCGGGGTGGGCACCGGGTGGGGGAGCAGGAGCCGCAGGCGGTGAGGTGCGAGACACCGCCAAGGCTCGCACACAGCATGAGAACGGACCGCATGGCGACTTCCCGTCGCCGTGCGGTCCGCGCGTCGTGGACCGCCTGCCCCTGGCCGCTTGACCGTCTGACCGGTCATATCCAGGTGTCGAACCACATCCTGGAGTGCCAGTCGGGGTACGGGATCGTCGCCCCCGTGTAGATCGGGAAGAAGTAGACGAAGTTCCATACGATCAGCAGCACCACGGCGCCCACGGCGACCGTGCCCAGCGTGCGGCGCCTGCCGTCCGTCCCCGGAGGCCCCACCAGCGCGCCCGCCGCCATCGCGACCGCCAGGCACAGATACGGCACGAAGACGACCGCGTAGAAGGCGAAGACCGTACGGTCCTGGTACTGGAACCACGGCAGATAACCCGCGGCCACCGCGCACAGCACGGCCCCCGCCCGCCAGTCGCGGCGCATGGCCCACCGGAAGAGCAGATACAGCAGCGCCAGACACGCGGACCACCACAGCAGCGGGGTGCCCAGCGCGAGGACCTCCTGGGAGCAGCCCGAGGCCGTGCGGCAGCCGTCCTGGACGAAGTCCGTCTCGTAGTGGTACGCCACCGGACGCCCCTGGACCAGCCAGCTCCAGGGATTCGACTCGTACCGGTGCGGTGAGCTGAGCCCCACGTTGAAGTCGTAGACCCGGCTCTCGTAGTGCCACAGGCTGCGCAGGGAGGCCGGGATCCACGACCACGGACCCCCGCGGCCCTCCGCCCAGTGCCGCCCGTAGCCCCCGTCGGACAGGAACCAGCCGGTCCAGGTGGCGAGATAGCCGGCCACGGCAACCGGCACCACGGAGAGCACCGACCAGCCGGCATCCCTGTGCAGAACGGTGAGGTACGGCCGATGGGCCCCGGCGACACGGCGTGAGCCGACGTCCCACAGCAGGGTCATGACCATGAAGAACGCCAGGAAGTAGAGGCCGTTCCACTTGCAGGCGGCGGCCAGACCGAGGAGGAGCCCGGCCGCGAAACGCCATGGCCGTACACCCGTGCCCGTCTGCTCGGCCGTGTACGCGTCGGGGCCCGCGAAGCCGTCCTCGTCCACGGGCAGACTCGCCGCGAGACGGGCCCGCGCCCGGTCCCGGTCGATGAGGAGGGCCCCGAACGCCGCCAGCACGAAGAACATGACGACGAGGTCGAGCAGCGCCATGCGGCTCATCACGAAGTGCAGGCCGTCCAGGGCCAACAGCAGTCCGGCCAGACAGCCGAGCGCCGTCGAGCGGAACAGCCGGCGGCCGATCCGGCACAGCATCAGCACCGACAGCGTGCCGAGCAGCGCCACCATGAAGCGCCAGCCGAACGGGTCGAAGCCGAACATCCACTCGCCGACGGCGATCACCCACTTGCCCAGCGGCGGATGCGCGACGAACGCCCCGGCGTCGGAGAGCGGGATCACCTGAGGGTCCGCGAGAACCTGCGGGTCGGCGACCTTGCGGTCCGGCCAGGTGCCCTCGTAACCGAGCCGGAGCAGTGACCACGCGTCCTTGGCGTAGTACGTCTCGTCGAAGACGAGGCCTCGGGGGCGGCCCAGATTCCAGAAGCGGATCGCTCCCGCGAGGACGGCCACCAGGAGCGGGCCCAGCCAGCCCGTCGCCCGCGCGACCCGGTGCGCCGCCACCGGGCCGAGACCGAGGGCTTCGCCGAAGCGGGTGCCGGGTTCCGGGAACGGCGGGACGAGGACGTCCCGGGTGTCGGTGCGCGGGCGCGCCACGAACCCGAACCGGCGCAACCGCTCCGCCCAGACGCCGGGCTCCGGCTGCACGGTCTCTGTACGCGCGTCGGCGTCGGAGCCGGCTGCGATGCCCGGCTCCGACGCGGTGTCACTGGTCACCCGGCCATCGTAGGGAACGGGATCACGCGCAACGCGGCGGCTAGCCCGCGGGGTTGGACACCTCCGTGACCTTCCAGCGCTGGTTGGCGCCGGAGTTGGGTGTCCACAGCGTCACGGCCGCGCCCTCGTTCGTGGCCTGGCCGCCGACTTCGAGGAGCCGTCCGGTGGCCGCGTTGACGAGGGTCCAGGTGCCGTCTCCGGTCGACGACATGATCCACTGGGTGGCCCTGTCTCGTGGGCCGGTGTCCGCCTCCAGCACCGGGGCGCCGTCACGGACGGCCAGCCGCTTGCCCTCCACGGGGTTGCTGAACACGTACCGCTGCCGGTTTCCGGTGTCGCCGGAGATCTGGCGCAGCTTCCACTGCTGACCAGGCGCGTCGGCGGTCGCGCTCCTGATGACGAGGCCCGTGCCGTTGTCGGCGACGGTGAGCGCCTTGCCGCTCTGGACGCCGGTCAGCGCGTAGGAGCGGCCCTTGCGCAGTTCGGCGGCGTCCTTGGCGACCCCCGAGACGCCCTTGACCAGGAAGGAGGTCACCGACTGGGCGGGCACGGTGACGGTGGCCCTGCGGTCGCTCACCTTGACGGCCTCGCGGCGCTCCAGCTTGCCGTCGGCGCTGGTCACCACGGGGGTGACGGTGGCGTCGCGGCCGACCTTGCCGAACTTCGACAGATCGACCGTGACCGTACGGGCCTCGGTGGTGCTGTTGACGTGGACCACCGTCGCCCGGTCGCCCTTCTTGGCGACGGCGGCGGCGCTGGACGTGTCGTCCGTCTTGATCAGGCGGTCACCGGGCTTGATGTAGTGCGTGAAGTTGCGGGCCGTGTCGAACTTGGTGTTCGTGTAGATCGGGCACGACTTCAGAGTGTCCTTCGAGGTGCAGCTGAACGAGAGCTGGATGCTGCCCCAGTTGCCGCCCTTGGCGGACTCGCCGCCCGGCTTCATGTTGTCGTAGTCCTCGACGGGCTGCCAGAACACCCAGGCCTTGGGCTCCAGTTCCCGCAGGTCGTCGACGATGCGCTGGGCGAGGCCGAGGCCCGGACGCATGTCCGTGAAGCTCTGCCCGTCGCCCCAGTCGCCCTCGACCTCGCTCTGCCACAGCGGCTTGTCGGCCGCCTTCGCCAGGTCCCGTACGGTGGTGCGCTGGCCGGTGCCGTAGGTGTGGACGTTCAACTGGCCCACCAGGTCACGCACTTCCTGCGGGTAGGTGTTCCAGTTCGTCGCGAAGATGGACGGGTTCGTCTCGTCCATCGCCGAGATCTCCGCCTTGGCCTTCGCCTTCTTCAGCGCCGGGGCCAGGGCGGCGATCACCTTCTGCTGGAGCTCGGGGCCGATGTGCGCCCCTTCCTGACGGCCGCCGACGGGCTCGCCGTCGGCGCCCAGCCGGGTGCTCCAGTAGTTGGTGTTGGGCTCGTTGAACGGGTCGATCGTGTCGACCTCGATGCCCTCGGCCTTCTCAAGCCGCCTGGTGGCACCCGCCAGATAGGCGGCGAAGTCGTCGACGGACTCCGTCTTGAGCTGGTCCTCGGTGGCGTCGAAGCCGCCGGACACATAGCCGCTCTTCGTCATGAACCAGGGCGGGGAGTTGCTGAAGGTCTCCCAGTGGTCGATGTCGTCCTTGATCCGGTCGACCCACCAGCGCTGGGTGGCGTCGGCGTCCTTGTTCCAGTCGGCCGGGTCGTCGGCGCTCCACCAGTCGGTGTCCTCGCGGGTGGTGCCGGCCGGCGCCTGCCACCAGCCCTCCACCGCACCACCGGCCCGCAGATAGTCCTTGACGTCCGGGGCGTTGCCACCGCCGATGTTGTACCGGGCGATGTTCAGCGCCAGCCCGTCGTCCCCGAAGAGGAGCTTCGCGAGCTTCTCGCGTATCTCCTTCGGATAGCTGCCGGTCACGTTGGCGAACCAGACCAGGCTGGTGCCCCAGCCCTCGAACTTCTGCTGTTCGTACGAGGGGTCGGGCCGGACGGTGACCGACGGGGTGTCCGCCGCCGGGGCCTGCGCGGTGGACGGGGGCGCCAGGGTGAGGGCGGCCCCGGTGGCCAGCGCGGTGAGTCCGGCGGCTCCGAGGAGACGTCTGCTGCGGGTACGGCGTGCCATCGTGTGCTCCCAACTGAGGTGTGGGTCGCTGCGCGGTGGACCTCCCGCCCGTCGGGCAGGAGGGAACGCCCCCGGACGGACGCGGTGCCGTCCGAGGATTCCGTCGTGCGGGGAGGACCGGGTGCTCGGAGTGCCGGTCGTCGGGCACCCGGTCCGGCGTGCTCAGGCCGTGCGCTGGTGCAGTACGGCGACGCCCCTCGGCCCCAGGACGAGACCGCCGCCGGTGCCGGTGCCGCCGACCAGGACCTCTCCGGCGAGACCCGTCAGGGCCACGTCCTCGTCGGTCCGGTTGACCAGGAACAGGAAGCGGCCGCCGGGCCCGCGGCGAACGGTCTGTTCGACCGATCCCCGTGCGTCGGCGGGCAGTTCGCTCTCGACGCCCGCGGGTCCGAGCAGCGCGGGCAGCAGCCCGGCGAGCCCTTCGGCACCGAGCCGCGTGGAGACGTACGCGGCCGAGCCCTGGCCCACGGCACGGCGGGTGACGGCGGGCCGCCCGGCGTACGCACCGCTGCGGTAGTGGGCCAGCACGTCGACCGAGGGGTCGGTGACGTCGATCCGGTCGGTCCACAGGGTGCCCGTGGCGTCGCCGTCCAGCTCGACGGAGTCACCGTCGAGCAGCGGCCCGAACTCCTCGATGCGGATACCGAGCAGTTCCCGCAGGGCGCCGGGGTGACCGCCGAGCCAGATGTGGTCGTTCTCGTCGACCACGCCCGAGAAGTACGTGGTGACGAGGTGGCCGCCGGCCTCCGCGTACCGCGTGAGCTCCTTGGCGAGCGGGGCCGGGACCACATGCAGTACCGGGGTGATCAGGACGTCGTACCGGTCCAGGTCGGTCGTGGTGGTCACGACGTCGGCGCGGACGCCGAGGGTGTGCAGCGCCGAGTACCAGTCCAGGGCCTCCTGGCGGTAGTCGAGGAGCGCGGAGGGGTGCGAGTCCTGCTCGCTCGCCCACCACGAATCCCAGTCGTACACGATGCCCACGCGGGCAGGTTCGCGCTCGGAGCCCGCGACCGGTGCCAGCGCCTTGAGGGTCTGCCCCAGCTCGACGACCGCGCGGAAGACCTCGCTGTCGGCGCCGGCGTGCGGCACCATCGCCGAGTGGTACTTCTCGGCGCCCGCGGCCGACTGGCGCCACTGGAAGAAGCAGACGGCGTCGGCGCCGTGCCCGACATGCAGCAGCGAGTCGCGGGCCAGGTCGCCGGGCCGCTTGGCCACGTTGACGGGCTGCCAGTTGACCGCGCTGGTGGAGTGCTCCATCAGGAACCACGGCTGTCCGCCCGCTATCCCGCTGGTGAGGTTGGCGGAGAAGGACAGCTCGTCGCGGTCCTGCGGGCCCGGGTGGACGTAGTGGTCGTTGGAGACGAAGTCGATCTCGCCCGCCCAGTCGGGGTAGTTCATGCCCTTGGTGTTGCCCATCACCATGAAGTTGGTGGTGACCGGCACACTCGGCGTGATCTCCCGCAGCACCTCCCGCTCCGCGATCAGGTACTCCTTCAGCGCGTCGGAGGAGAAGCGCTTGAAGTCGAGCTGCTGTGTGGGATTGGGATGGGAGCCGGCCAGCCGGGGCGGCAGGATCTGCCCCCAGTCGCTGTACCGCTGCGACCAGAACGCCGTGCCCCAGGCGTGGTTGAGGGCGTCGAGGGTGGTGTAGCGGGCGCGCAGCCAGTCGCGGAAGGCGTGGGCCGCGTCGTCCGAGTAGTCGTAGATGTTGTGGCAGCCCAGCTCGTTCGAGACGTGCCAGGCCACCAGCGCCGGGTGGTTCGCGTACCGCTCGGCGATCGTCCGTACCAGGCGCAGCGCGTGGTCGCGGAAGACGGGCGAGGTGGGGCGCCAGTGCTGGCGCGCCCCCGGCCACACCGTCTCGCCGGAGGCGGTCACCGGCAGGATCTCCGGGTGCGCGGTGGTGAGCCAGGGCGGCGGGGAGGCGGTGGCGGTGGCCAGGTCGACGCCGATGCCGCCCGCGTGCAGGAGGTCCATGACCTCGTCGAGCCAGGCGAAGTCCCACTGGTCCCGGTCCGGCTGGATGCGGGCCCAGGAGAAGATCCCCACGGACACCAGGTTGACGCCGGCCTCCTGCATCAGCCGGACGTCCTCCTCCCACACCTCGCGAGGCCACTGCTCGGGGTTGTAGTCGGCGCCGTACGCGAGTCGCGGGGTGCGGTCACCGTCCGGCCCGTCCAGCTGGGACAGGAGGGTGGAGATCATCGTGGTCCTTCCGGGGTTTCACTGGGTCCCGCCGTCGCGTTCCCGGCGGACGGGAACGCGACGGCAGGACCTGGGGGAGGCGTCGGGGGCTGGGCTCGTCTACTCGACGGTGAAGCCCTGCTCCTTGCCGTACTTGACGGAGGCGTCCTGCCAGGACTTCAGGCCGTCGGTGAGCTTGGTGTTGCCGACGTAGGCCTTGCCGACGGTGTCGTTGAAGATCGAGTTGGCGTACTGCTGGAAGGGCAGGTACGACCAGTCGTCCGCGACGTTGGCGGCGGAGTCCGCGAAGATCTCGTTGGCCTTCTGGCCGCCGAAGTACTCGAACTCGGTGTTGAGGAACGAGTCCGCCTGAAGCTCCGCGTTGGTAGCCGGGAAGGCGCCCTCCTTGACTCGGCTCTGCACACCGGCGCCGGAGTTGGCGTACTCGACGAAGGCGTAGGCCAGTTCCTTGTTCTTGCCGAGCTCGGGCAGGGTCAGCGAGCTGCCGCCGTTCTCCGCGCTCGCCTTGTCGCCCTTGGTCCAGGCCGGCATGGGGGCCGCGCGCCAGTCACCGGCGGCGTTCGGGACGCCGGTGACGAAGTTGGCGGGCATCCAGGCACCGCTGGCGAGGGTGGCGATGGTGCCGTCGCCGAGGCCCTTGTACCAGTCGTCGGTCCAGCCGTTGATCGGCGCGACCAGCTTCTCGTCGATCAGCTTCTGCCAGGTGTCGGTGAACTTCTTGGCGCCCGCGTCGGAGAAGTCGACGCTCACCTTGGTGCCGTCGACCTTGTACGGGCGTGAACCGGCCTGCCACAGCATGCTGGTGGTGAAGCCCGCGTCGCCGGCGTCGTTGGCGATGTAGACCTTCGGGTCGGCCTTGTGCAGCTTGCGGGCCGCCTCGACGTACTCGTCCCAGGTGGTCGGCACCGCGATCTTGTACTTGTCGAAGACCTTCTTGTTGTAGTACAGCGCCATGGGGCCCGAGTCCATCGGCAGGCCCCAGACCTTGTCACTGCCCTGGGTCACGGCGTTCCACGGACCGGCGGTGTACTTGGACTTCAGCTTGTCGGCGCCGTAAGGGGCCAGGTCGCTGAGGCCCTTGGTGAGGGCGTACTGACCCAGCGCGAAGTACTCGACCTGCGCGACGTCGGGGACGCCCTTCTCGGCCGAGATGGCGTTCGACAGCGCGGTGTAGTGCTTGTCGCCCGACCGCTCGGCGACCAGGTTGATCTTGACCTTGGGGTACTTCTTCTGGAAGTCGGCGGCGACCGTCTTCAGCGTGGGCTCCCAGGCCCAGACCGTGACCGAGCCACCCTTCTTGAGGGCTGCCTGGACGTCACCGGCGGAGACCGGCTTCGAGCCGGAGCTGTCGTCGTCGGAGCCACCGCAGGCGGTCGCGCCCAGGGCGAGGACGGAGAGGACGGCGAGGCCGCGCATCAGGCGGCTGGTCGTTCTGCGCATGGAGATGCTTCCACTTCTTCGTGGGTGGGACAGGGTGAGGGTGGAGGTGCGGCTCAGGGGGGTGGTGGCCTGTGGGCGGGTCATTCCTTGACGCTTCCGGCGGCGAGGCCCGACTGCCAGTACTTCTGCAGCAGCAGGAACGCGGCGATCAGCGGCACGATGGTGAGCAGCGAACCGGTGATCACCAGGTTGAAGATCACGTCGCCGCCGATCGTCTGGGCCTGGTTGTTCCAGGCGTCAAGACCCAGGGTCAGCGGGTACCAGTCCGGGTCCTTCAGCATGATCAGCGGCAGGAAGTAGTTGTTCCAGGTCGCGACCGTCGTGAAGAGCAGGACGGTCACGATGCCGGGAGCGAGCAGCGGCAGGGCGACCGTGAAGAAGGTGCGCGCCTCGCCCGCCCCGTCGATCCGCGCGGCCTCCAGCAGTTCGACGGGGATCGCCTCGGTGGCGAAGACCCACATCAGATACAGACCGAAGGGCGAGACCAGCGAGGGGATGATGACCGCCCACGGGGTGTCGGTCAGTCCCATCTTGCTGAACATCAGGAAGGTCGGCACCGCGAGCGCGGTGCCCGGCACGGCGACGGCACCGATGACCACGGCGAACACCCCGCGCTTGCCGGGGAAGTTGAACTTGGCCAGCGCGTAACCGCCCAGGATCGCCAGGAAGGTGGCGCCGCCCGCCCCGAGTCCTACGTACAGCAGTGTGTTCAGCAGCCATCGGACGAAGATGCCGTCGTGGTACGTGAACGTGTCGCGGATGTTGGACCACAGGGCGAAGTCGTCGGCGAACCACAGTCCGGACGAGTCGGCGAGCCCTTCCTGGGTCTTGGTCGCGCTGATGACCAGCCAGATCAGGGGCACCACGGTGTAGACCAGGATCAGACCGGTGAGCACGGTCAGTAGGACGCTGCGCTTCGGGCGCCCCGCGGAGTGCTCACGCCGCTTGCGCAGCCGGGGCACACCCTTGGTCGTACCGGTGGCCGGAACGGACGCGGACGGGGAGGCGGAGGTGGCGGAACTGCTCGTGCCGCTCATGCTGCTCATTGCTGGTCACGCTCCCTTGCGCATGCCGCGAAGCTGCACGACGTAGGCGATGACCATGGTGATCAGCCCCATGATGATGGCGACCGCCGCGGAGTAGTTGTGCTGCTGGCCGTTGAAGGACAGCGAGTACGTGTAGAAGTTCGGGGTGAAGTCGGTCGTGATGGCGTTGCGGGCCAGCGGCCGCAGGATGCTCGGCTCGTTGAAGAGCTGGAAGCTGCCGATGATCGAGAAGATCGTCGCGATCACGAGGGCGCCGCGGATCGCGGGGAGCTTGATGGCGGTGATGACCCGGAACTGTCCGGCGCCGTCGATCTCCGCGGCCTCGTAGAGGGAGTTCGGGATGACCTTCAGCGCGGAGTAGAAGATCAGCATGTTGTAGCCGATGAACTCCCAGGTCACGATGTTGCCGATGGAGGCCAGCACCAGGTCGCTGGAGAGCGGGTCGGGCAGGGTGACGCCGAACGCGCTGTTGATGTCACCCACCAGCCCGTACTTGGTGCCGTACATGAAGCCCCACATGAGGGTGGCGACCACGGCGGGCACGGCGTACGGCAGGAAGATCGTGATGCGGAAGAAGTCCGTGCCGTAGAGCCGGCCGCTGTCCAGCGCCAGGGCGATCAGCAGGCCGATGAAGAGCATGATCGGTACCTGGACGGCGAGGAAGAGCGAGACCCGGCCGAGCGAGTCCCAGAACCGCTCGTCCTGCAGCGCCTGCTGGTAGTTGTCGAAGCCGACGAACTGCGTGCCGCCGATCAACTGGTCCCGGAACAGGCTGAGATAGATCGAGTACGCGATCGGTGCCAGGAAGACGAGGGCGAACACGGCCACGAAGGGACCGATGAAACCCCACCCCGTCCATGAGCGGCGGTCACCCTGTGCCGGAGGCCGTGACTTCCGCGGCTTGGCGGCCGCCGGCGGTTGTAGCGTCGTCATGTCGTTCCTCGCTCGTCCCTCTCGCGAAAACCCGGCGTCCCTGCGCCGATGATGTTTGCGTAAACACGAAGGCCCTCGAAGGCCCGTGGCCTGTTATGTTTACGTAAACATCTGATGGCGGCATGTCTACACTGCCCCGTTGACGGTGGTCAAGGGTCATTTGAGGAAACTACGGTTCCGCACGACGCAGGACACGACGAGGGGGACGGGTGGACACAGCGGACAGCGCCTCGGCGAGCAGGCCGCAGGCCGCGGCGCGTACCAGGAAACGGGCTTCCCGCCGGGCACCGAGCGCCTCCATGGCGGACGTGGCCCGGCTGGCGGGCGTCTCCTCGCAGACCGTCTCGCGTGTCTCCAACGGTTACGCGGGGGTGAACGAGGAGACCCGTCAGCAGGTGCTGGAGGCCATGCGCGAGCTGGGCTACCGGCCCAACAGCGCCGCCCGCGCCCTCAAGCGTGGCGAGTTCCGCACCATAGGCGTGATCACTTTCGGCCTTTCGACCACCGGTAACGTCCGCACCCTGGAGGCGATCGCCACCTCCGCCGCGCACGAGGGCTACGCCGTGACGCTGCTGCCCGTCGCCGTGCCCACCCAGGACGAGGTGCGCGGAGCGTTCTCCCGGCTGGGGGAGCTGGCCGTCGACGCCGTCATCGTCATCCTGGAGGTGCACCTCCTCGACGCGGTGACCCTCTCCCTGCCGCCCCACATCAAGGTCGTGGTCGCGGACTCGGACGCCGGTGACCGGTACACGGTCGTCGACACCGACCAGGCGGGCGGCAGCCGGGACGCCGTCCGGTACCTGCTCGGCCTCGGCCACGAGACGGTCTGGCACCTGGCGGGCCCCGAGGAGTCCTTCGCGGCCCAGCGCCGGGCCGACGCCTGGCGCGCGGAACTCACCGGGGCGGGCCGCGCCACGCCCCCGCTGGTACGGGGCGACTGGTCGGCCGAGTCCGGCTACCGGGCAGGCCTCGAACTGGCCGGACAGCCGGACTGCACCGCGGTGTTCGCCGCCAACGACCAGATGGCGCTGGGCCTGCTGCGGGCGCTGCACGAACGGGGCCGGTACGTGCCCGACGACGTCAGCGTGATCGGCTTCGACGACATCCCGGAGGCGGGCTCCTTCCTGCCGCCCCTGACCACCGTCCACCAGGACTTCGCCGAGGTGGGGCGGCGCTGCGTCGAGGGTGTGCTGCGGCAGATGGGCCAGGACACCCCGGAGCACGGCACGACGCTGGTGCCGACGCGGCTCGTGGTGCGGGACAGCGCGGGGGCGCCGCGGTCGCGGTAGGCCACGGGCCTCATCTGCGACGGGCCGCTGTGCGACCGCTGCCGCTGCCGCTACCGGTTCTCGTCGAGGAACCTTTTCGCGTCGTCCGGCGGCCCGCCGTCGAGCTGCAGGACGTAGAGGTTGAGTCCGTCCCGGCGGCCGGCGTTGGCGGGAGTGTCCCGCACGGCGACGGCCGTCCCCGCGTCCAGCTCCTCGATCCGGTACGTCGTGTACGTCTCCGTACCGACTGTGCCGACTGTGCCGATCGTGCCGGATGACGGGTCCGAGCCCGTGTCATCGCACAGGGTCCGACGGCTGCTGCCCAACGCGTCGCTCACGGTGAAGTCCGCGTGCTTCACCCGCGTGTAGAGCTCACCGCGGAACTGGACCGCGAACGCACAGGACGCCGCGCTGCCGCCGCCGTCCTCGCCGGAGGATGTGGCGGTACACGCCACCGCCAGGAAGAGCGAACACGCGGCGAACACGCGGGGCAGCAGCCTTCGGGCACCACGAAAGGCATGATCACCATCGGCATGTCCAGCCGTCGATACTCCGGCTCCGATGCTCAACTGGACGGTGGCCGGCGGTCGGTGGCAGATGGGTGGCATGGGGCATCGTAGCCGGTGGGGCACTCGGTATCCGCTTCCTGACCGAGCCGGCGGAACCGCGGCAGTGGCGCTTCGCGGACCTGCCGATGACCGCCGAGATGAATCCCGGCGCGTCGGCGGACGTACTGACGGGTGTACTGAGAGGAGAGATTCTTTGATGACACAACCGGCAACCGCAGAAGGACTGTTGGCGTGGGTGCCCGGCCACGGGCTGATCGCGGGTCTCGCGGCCGACACACAGCTGCTGGTCGCGGACTCCTGGCTGCTCAGGGACGGACAGGTGCGCGGCCTCGACCGGCACCGGGAGCGGTTCCTGCGGGCCTGCGGCGACTGCGGAGGGCCATCTCTCCCACAACTGACCGAGTTCTGGCGGGACATGACGGCGGCGCTGCCCCGCACGGGATCCTGGTTCCCGCGCGTCGAGCTGGTGGCCGGCTCCCTTCAGCTGAGACTGCTCCTGAGGCACGCCCCGCCCCTCGCCCCGGACGTACGGGTGTGGGCGGCGGGCCAGCCCGATCCGCGCACCGTGCCCCGCCGCAAGGGACCGGACCTGGACGTCCTGGCCCGGGTCCGGCAGCGGGCCGCCGGACAGGGCGCGCAGGAGGCGGTGCTGATCGCCCCGTCCGGCGCGGTGCTGGAGGCGGCCACCTCCAGCGTCCTGTGGTGGGAGGACGACGTCCTGTGCCTGCCCCCGCCGCGGCTGCCGGTCCTGGCCGGTGTCACCACGGGCATCGTCCAGGAGCACGCCCTGCGCGGCGGGATCCAGCTGGCCCACCGCGAACGGACCCTGGACCAGCTGGCCGGCCGCGAGGTGTGGCTGGTGAACGCCCTGCACGGAATCCGTCCGGTGGCCGGCTGGGAGGGACGGCCCATGGAAGTGGGTCCGGCTCCCCGCGCGAGGCAATGGCGGGAATGGCTGGACGGCCGTCTGGAACCGCTGCCTACTGACTGACCGGCCTACTGACTGACTGACCGGCCGGCTGACCGGAGGACGTACCGAGACAAGCGCGCGCCGGGCCGATGGAATTCGGCCCGGCGCGCAACGCCGCGTTCCCCACGGGATCCGGAGGGCGACCACGGCCGACCGGGGGCCGCGCGGGCGCACGCGCAGGACCTACGGGGGTGTACCGGGGGTGTAAGGGGTGGACAGGTTGCTCAGGGAGCGATACCCACACCGTCGATCCGGCTCCAGGCCTTCTCCTGGCCGGACGTCATGGCCGGCCACCGCAGACCGCCCGGACGGGCGTTGACCTTCGAGGCGTACGAGCCCGGCCGGAAGCCCGGGTCGTAGAAGCAGCCGGTGCCGTGGTCGGCGTCGAAGGCGGGGCAGGACGCCGCGACCGACTTCGGCGTGGGCTTCCTGCCGGTGCGCACCCAGGAGTCCAGCGCCGCGATCGACGTGGCGTACTCGGAGTCGCTCAGCCCGCTGTGCTCGCTCTCCCGGGAGAAGGTCTGCACGAGGTTCCGCTCCCGGCCCGCGCCCCGCAGGCTGTCCCGGTACGCCGACTCGTGCTCGACGAACGCCGTCGGGTCGTCGATCGCGTGGAGCGTGAGCACCGGGATGTCGACCTTGCCCGTCAGATCACTGTCGTACGAGAGGTCGCGCACGGCGGTGGGGTCGGCGGAGAAGCGCTCGACGCCCGCGTTGAGGGCCTTGTCGTCATGGGACCCGGAGTAGCGCACGCCCTGGTTGCTGAACGGATTACGGCCGCCGAGCCGGTTGTGCACGATGTCGCGGAAGGTGAAGGTGGCGAACCGCAGATGCGACTCCAGCGTGCGCTCGGGCACCCCCGTGACGCCGAGGATGTCGTCCAGGTTGCGCTGCTGCGCGGCGGTCCGGTCCTGCGGCGCGGACTCGAACCCGGTGCACTCCTGCAGCCGCGCGCCGAGCCCGGCGGACGTCATGGTCGAGCCCTCCCGCAGCCCCTCCCACAGCGGGTACTGCACCTCGGTGGGACGGGGATGGTTCTGGCAGTAGTACTGGTAGACCACGCGCAGATCCACGCGGTAGTCGTAGCCGCGCGACCCGCCGCCGAGGACACCGTTGGTGAGCAGAGCCCCGTCGTACGGGCCGTGCTTCCCGGCGCCGTATGTCTCCACGACCTTCGCGGCGACATCGCCGCCCCAGGACTGGCCGTGCACATACGTCCGCTTCGGCTTGCCGAACTCCTCGACGAACAGCCGGCGCACCTTCTCCGTGTCGGCGGCCGCCATCCGGGTTCCGTATCCACCGCGACGGTACGACGAGCCGGCCCACGCGTAGCCCTCGTCCACCATCACCGACCAGCGCTCCAGGTCACCGGTGCTGCGCTCCGGGTCGGACTCCGCGCCGAGGTCGGGGCCGCCGTGCGCGTGCACGACGAGGGATCTGTTCCAGTTTTTCGGGACGGCGATCGCGTAATAGGCGCCGTCGGTGTCCCGGCCGGTGTAGCAGGTGGCCTTCCCGGCGAGATTCGCCGGGCACTCCACGGCCGCCGGTGCGCTCGCGGCCCTGGCCGTCGTCGCGGAGGCCGGCCCGGAGAGTGTGCCGAGGAGGATTCCCGCGATGCCGGCGGCCACCGCCGCCCGGCGGCGCCGGAGGAAACCGGACCCGCCCCGCATCTCCGACGTGCTCGGCCTCTTCCTGTCCATGACGTGCTCTCCCTCTCCTCGTCGGCGCACCGTTGCGCGACGGGGCCGATGCTAAGGAGGGGCGCGGCGAAAACCCATGGCTTGATCATTACGTTCATTGAGTTCGTGACCGGACCGTGCACGACCGGAACCCCGGGCCGACGCCGTGGCCGTGAGATCCTGCTCCCGCGTCAGGAGCTCCGTGACTCGGGGGGATCATCCGTGCTCCACATACATTTCTCCATGGCGGATCTGAGCCGGATCCGCATCGCCCAGGAGCCGGATCCGGCCTGGGAGATCCTGCTGAGCCTGCACGCCCTCGGCGGCCCCGCCGATCATGTGGTCTTCGGCCCGTGGAGGTCCGAGACCCTGACCCGCCTCGACCCCTCGGCGCGCATGCTGCTCGCGCTGGCGCCGCCCCGCGGCTACTCGCCCGACTTCCTCACCCCGGCCGGTGCCCCCGACGTGCGTTCCGTCGTCGACGCCGTGCTCAGCACCGGCCGCGGGCAGCTGCGGGCCGACCTCGCACAGCTCGCCGTCCGCCGCCGGACACCCTCCTGGACACGGCTGCTGGCGGAAGGCGACCTGGAGACGCTCGGCCGGCTCGGCAGCGCCCTGAACCGCTACCACGACCGGGTGCTCGCCCGCCGCTGGGACCGCATCCGCGCGGTGACCGAGGCCGACCGGGCCCTGCGCGCCCGCGACTTCCTGGACGGCGGAGCCGAGGGACTGCTCGGTGGCCTCGGCCCGGCGGCCCGCTGGGAGGCACCGGTGCTGACGGTGGACTACCCCCTCGACCAGCAGCTCCGGCTCCGGGGCAGGGGACTGCGCCTGATTCCCTCGTACTTCTGCTGGCGAAGGCCCATCACCCTGCTCGACGAGGAGCTGACACCCGTCCTCGTCTATCCGGCCAACCGCGGCCTGCACCTGCTCACCGGACCCGAACGGCCGGGCCGGTCGGCGCTGGCCCGGCTGCTGGGACGGGCCCGGGCGTCCGTGCTGGAGGAGATCGCCCTGTCCGGCGGAACGACGGAGGGAGACATCGCGCGGCGGCTCGGCATGTCGCCGGCATCGGCGAGCGCACACACCGCCGTTCTGCGGGGCACCGGTCTGATCGCCACGCACGGGGTCGCCGACACCGCACGCCACACCCTGACTCCGCTCGGCCTGTCACTGATCGAGGGGCACCTGCCGGTCGACGGCCCGCCGTACGGGACAGGTCCGCCGGGCCCGGAGCACTGACATACTCCACGACCAACGATGCTTGTCCTCAAGGAGGTTGCCGGTGACTCAGGACTCGTCCACCCCCGACAAAGCGGCGTTGGCGAAGATCGACTCGACGGTGCCGCATTCGGCCCGGATCTGGAACTACTGGCTCGGCGGCAAGGACAACTACCCCGTCGACCACGCGGCGGGTGACGCGTTCCGCGAGGTCTTCGGCGGCATCACCGACCTCGCCCGCGGCTCACGGGCCTTCCTCGGCCGGGCCGTGCGCCATCTGGCGGGCGAGGCCGGGATCCGGCAGTTCCTCGACGTCGGCACCGGACTGCCGACGGTCGACAACACCCACGAGATCGCCCAGCGGGTGGCTCCCGAGGCACGCGTCGTCTACGTGGACAACGACCCCTTGGTCCTTACCCATGCCCGGGTGCTGCTGACCAGCACACCACAGGGGGCGACGGACTACGTCGACGCCGACCTGCACGACCCCGCGACCGTCCTGCGGGAAGCGTCGAGGACCCTCGACCTCACACGGCCGGTCGCGCTGACGCTGATGCAGGTCAGCGGACACATCGCCGACTACGACGAAGCCCGCCGCATCGTCGCCTCGCTGATGGCGGCGCTCCCCTCCGGCAGCTACTTCGCGTTCAACGACAGCGTGGACACCAACAAGGCCAACGCCGAGGCCACCCGTCTCTACAACGAGAGCGGCGCGGCGCCGTACCACCTGCGCAGCCCGCAGCAACTGGCCGGATTCTTCGAGGGACTGGAGCTGCTCGCCCCGGGTGTGGTGCCCATCGACGACTGGCGCCCCGACGCGGGGGAGGCCCGCACCGCCGCCGACGTGATCGCGCTGGGCGGCGTCGCACGCAAACCCTGAGCCCGGGAGGCCCGGGGTGGACCGGCGGGACATCGGCGGCGCGGCTCACCGTCGGCGGACCCGTCGGTTCCCGTCGTCCGCGATCGCCTCGATCACCTCGGTGAGTGCCACCAGACTGTGTCCGCTCACGAACGCGTCGCAGTGGGGGAGTGCGGCGGCCATTCCGCCGGTGCGCGGGGCGTAACCCGGCGCCGCCCTGCGCGGGTTGACCCAGACGATCCGATGGGCGAGCCGCGCGAGCCGGGACATCTCACGCCCGACCGCACCGGGATCCTCGCCCTCCCACCCGTCGGAGAAGACCACCACCACCGCGCCCCGCGCCATGCCCCGACGGCCGTACCGGTTGGTGAACTCCGCCAGCGCATGGCCGATCCGGGTGCCGCCCGACCAGTCGGAGGCCGCGCCGCCCACCCGGCGCAGCGCCGCGTCCACGCCGGACGGACCGGTGTGCCGCAGCACCGGGGTGAGCCGGGTGAGCCGGGTCGCGAAGACGAACGCCTCCGCCGCGCCCCCGGCCGCGGCACGCGGAAAGAGCCGCAGGTAGGCCCGTATGTACGGTTCCATGGAGCGGGAGACGTCGCACAGCAGCACCAGCCGTCGCCGCCTGAGCCGGTCGCGGCTTCGGGCCAGGGACAGCACCTCACCCCCCGTGCGCTGTCCGGCGCGCAGGGTGCGGCGCAGATCGACGCGGCGCCCCCGCTGGCCGGTCTCCTGCCGGCGACCCCGGCGCGACGGCGTCCGCAGCACCAGCAGGGCGAGCAGCCGCTCCACCTCGGCCAGTTCACCGGCGTCGAGAGCGGCGAAGTCCTTGTGCCGGAGAACCTCGGCCGCACTGCCCACGGTCGGCAGCGCCTCGGTCCGCCGGTCCCCGCCGGGTCCGCGGGTACGGTCGCGGTCCGGCATCGCGTCGAGCGCGCCGCCCGGCACGATCGCGGCGACGGCGTCCCGACCGGCGGCCCGGGGCGGCACCGGGGCCCGACCGCCCACGGGATCAGGCTCGACGCCCGCCCCCGGCACGGGCCGCCCGCGGTCCTGGCGCACGGACAGCGACACAGAACGCGGCAGGCCCCCGAAGACGCTGTCGAAGACCCGGTCGAACGCGCCGATCTGTTCGCGCCCCGTCACGAAGGCCAGCCGCGCCGCCCAGTACAGCGCCGCACGGTCCACCGGCGGCAGCAGACGCATCGCCTCCAGGAACCGCACCGACCGCTCCGGAGTCACCGCCACCCCGGCGCCGCGCAGTTCCGCGCCCAGCCGGACACCGAACTCGGCCCGGTCGAAGAGCGGAACCTGCACCGCCGTCACGGCCGGTGGCCCGCGACCAGCCAGTCCAGACCGCGTTCGCGCACCGACTCCTGGTCCTCCCGGTACTTGAGGAGCGAGCCGAGGGTGCTTCCGGCGATCCCCGCGTCCAGGACGTCCACGCCGAGCAGTTCCAGCGCGGAGATCCAGTCGATGGTCTCGGCGATGCCGGGCGCCTTCTGCAACTCCAGCGACCGCAGCCGCCGTACGGCCGCCGCCACCGCGACCGCCAGCTCGCGCGATGTGCCGGGCACCCGGCGGCGCACGATCTCGATGAGCCGTTCGGTCTCCGGATAGTCGATCCAGTGGTACAGGCACCGGCGCTTGAGCGCGTCGTGGAGGTCACGCGTGCGGTTGGAGGTGAGCAGCACGACGGGCGGCACCTCGGCCCGTACGGTGCCCAGCTCCGGAATGGTGACGGCGGCCTCGGCCAGCACCTCCAGCAGGAACGCCTCGAAGTCGTCGTCGGCGCGGTCGATCTCGTCGATGAGCAGGACGGCGGGCGCCGGGCCGGGATGGCTGAGCGCGGCGAGCACGGGCCGCCGCAGCAGATACGCCTCGCTGAACAGGTCGTCCTCGCCGATCTGTTCGTGCCGTGCCTCGGCGAGCCGGATGCCGAGCAGCTGGCGCGGATGGTTCCACTCGTACAGCGCCTCGGCCGCGTCCAGGCCGTCATAGCACTGCAGCCGGATCAGCGGGCTGCCCAGGATCGCCGCCACCGACTTCGCCGCCTCGGTCTTGCCGACGCCCGCCTCGCCCTCAAGCAGCAGCGGCTGGGGCAGGCGCAGCGCCAGGAAGAGGGCGGTGACCAGGCCGTCGTCGGCGAGGTAGCCCAGGGCGTCCAACGCGGCGCGCAGACTCCCGACCCCCGGCAGAGCGCGCTCGACGTACTCGCTCACGAAGCCCCGGCCTCCGGCTGCGCCCGCGTCTGCCTCTGCGCGTAGCGGGCGGGGTCCTTCTCGTACGCCTCGCGGCAGGAGGGGCAGCAGAACCATCGTCGACGGCCGCCACCCGCGTCCGAGAAGGGCGTTCCGGCCTCGGTGGCGACGACATCCATCCCGCACACCGGGTCGACGACGGTCACCGGAACGACCGCCTCAGCCGCTTCAGCCGCCTCAGCTGCCTCAGCCGCTTCAGCCGGCGGCGACGGCGGCGAGGGCGAGAGCACCTCCCGCACCACCTCCGCCAGGATCGACAGCGCGATCTCGCCCGGCGTACGGGCCCCGATCCACAGGCCCGCCGGCGTGCGGACGCGGGCCCGCTGCTCCTCGTCCAGCTCGTGGGCGAGCCCGGCCAGCACGGCCGCCCCGCGCCGGGGACTGGCGACGAGCCCGATGTACGGCACACCGGCCCGTACCGCCGCCAGCAGGACCCGTTCCTCGTCGCGGCCGTGGGAGGCGATCACCAGAGCCCTCGTGCCGGCCGGGGCCCGCGCGCCGAGCGCGTCGGCGCCGGACACCGACGTGATCGCGTAACCGAGCGCCGGACCGAAAGCGAGGACGGCGCGGGCGATGGGGGACTCACCGAACACCACGACACGCGGCGCGGGCCGCAGGGGTTCCAGGAAGATCTCCAGCTCGCCACCGGACAGACAAGGATTGCGGACGCTGACCGCGCCCTCCTCGACGACCGGTTCCCCGGTGCCGTCCGCCGTCTCCTCCGGCGAGATGCGCAGCAGCAGGGACTCGCCACTGCGCAGGGTCCGCAGCGCCTGGACCCGTACGGTCGCCTCCGCGCAGACCCCTCCGACGAAACCCTCGATCCGGCCGTCCGCGAGGACCAGCGCGGTGTCGCCCGGCCGCGCGCTCGCCGGGCGGCGGGCCCGTACGACGGTGGCCTTCACGAACGGCACGCGGCGTCCCGTCAGGTCGGCCATGCGGGCCTCCAGCGCTCCAGGAGGCGGTGGGACGACGCGGCTCATTGCGGTGCCTCCACCTCGCCGCCCTGCAGCGCCTGCCACACCCGGCTCGGCGTCAGCGGCATGTCGGCATGGCGTACGCCGATGGCGTCGAGGACCGCGTTGACGACGGCCGGCGGTGAACCGACCGTCGCGGACTCGCCGATGCCCTTCGCCCCGAACGGATGGTGCGGGGACGGCGTGACGGTGTGGTCCAGCTCCCAGGCGGGCACCTCCAGCGCGGTCGGCAGCAGATAGTCCATGAAGGACCCGGAGAGACAGTTGCCGTCCTCGTCGAAGCCGATGATCTCCATCAGCGCCATGCCGATGCCGTCGGCGAGCCCGCCGTGCACCTGCCCCTCGATGATCATCGGATTGATACGGGTCCCGCAGTCGTCCACCGCCACGAACCGCCGCACCTTCACCGAGCCCGTACCGGGATCGACGTCGACCACGCAGACGTACGCGCCGAACGGGTACGTCATCTCGGGCGGGTTGTAGACGGTCGTCGCCTCCAGATGGCCCTCCACGCCGTCCGGCAGCTCCAGCGAACCGTGCGCGGCGAGCGCGATCTCCTGGATGGTCCTGGTCATCGCGGGATCGCCCTTGACCGACCAACGGCCCTTCGTCCAGGCGAGATCGTCCGGCGCGACCTCCAGCATGGCGCCCGCGACGATCCGCGCCTTGTCCCGCACCTTGCGCGCCACCACGGCCGCCGCGGCGCCCGACACCGGCGTGGAGCGGCTGCCGTACGTGCCGAGTCCGAAGGGCGTCCGGTCGGTGTCGCCGTGCACGACGTCGATGTCCTCGGGCGGGATGCCCAGTTCCTCCGCGACGATCTGCGCGAACGTCGTCTCGTGCCCCTGCCCTTGTGTCTGCACGCTCAGCCGGACGACCGCCTTGCCCGTCGGATGGACGCGCAGCTCGCAGCCGTCCGCCATGCCGAGACCGAGGATGTCCATGTGCTTGCGGGGCCCGGCGCCGACCGTCTCGGTGAAGAACGACAGCCCGACGCCCATGAGTTCGCCCCGGGCCCGCTTCTCGCTCTGCTCCTTGCGCAGCTCCTCGTACCCCACGAGATCCATGGCCTTGCGCAGACAGGCGGGGTAGTCACCGGAGTCGTACGTCCAGCCGGTCTTGTTCTCGTACGGGAACTGCTCCGGCCGCAGCAGATTGCGCATCCTCAACTCGGCTGGATCCGCGCCCAGTTCGTCGGCCAGGCAGTCCACCAGGCGCTCGATGAGATAGACCGCCTCGGTGACCCGGAACGAGCAGGCGTACGCGACACCGCCGGGCGCCTTGTTGGTGTAGACGCCCGTGACCCGGCAGTGCGCGGCCTCGATGTCGTACGAGCCGGTGAAGATGTGGAAGAAGCCCGCCGGGTACTTGGTGGGCTGCGCCGTGGAGTTGAAGGCACCGTGGTCGGCGAGGACCTTGACCCGTACGCCCAGGATCCTCCCCTCCCGCGTCGCCGCGATCTCGCCGGCCATGTGGTAGTCGCGGGCGAAGGACGTGCTCATCAGGTTCTCGGAGCGGTCCTCCATCCACTTCACCGGCCGCCCGGTGACGATCGATCCGACGATCGCGCAGACGTACCCCGGATAGATGCCGACCTTGTTGCCGAAACCGCCGCCGATGTCGGGGGCCACCACCCGGATCTTGTGCTCGGGGATGCCCGCCACCATCGCGTAGAGCGTGCGGTGGGCGTGCGGGGCCTGGGTGGTCGACCAGAGGGTCAGCTTGCCGTCCACCGGGTCCATCGAGGCGACCGCGCCGCAGGTCTCCAGTGGAGCGGGGTGGACCCGCGGATAGAGCATGGTCTGCTCCACGACGACGTCGGCCCGCGCGAACACCTCCTCGGTGGCCGCGCTGTCACCCGCCTCCCAGTCGAAGACGTGGTTGTCCGTACGCCCCTCCAGGTCGTCCCGGATGACGGGGGCCTCGGGGGCGAGGGCGTGCCGGGCGTTGACGACCGGGTCCAGCGGCTCGTACTCGACGTCGATCAGTTCGATCGCGTCGCGCGCCGCGTAGTGGTCCTCGGCGACGACGAACGCGACCTCCTGGCCCTGGAAGCGGACCTTGTCGGTGGCGAGCACGGCCTGCGTGTCCATCGACAGGGTCGGCATCCAGGCCAGGCCCAGACCGGCCAGGGTCTCCCCGGTGATCACCGCTTTCACCTTGGGGTGCGCCTCGGCGGCGGACGTGTCCACGGAGAGGATGCGGGCGTGCGCGAACGGGCTGCGCAGAACCGCGCCGTGCAGCATGCCGGGCAGCTGGATATCATCGACGTAGCGGCCCTTGCCGCGGACGAAGCGGGGGTCCTCCTTGCGCTTCATCCGCCCGAAGCCGATGGGGCGCTCGTGCGCCTGTCCGTGTTCCTGTCCCTGCTCCTGCGGTGTCACCGGGGGTTCGTCGACGGCGGTCATGCCCGACCCCCCGTCGCTGTTGCTGTTGCCGGGGCTTCCGGGGCGGCCACGGCGGCCTGTTCCCTGGCCGCCCACTGGATGGACCTGACGATGTTGAGATAGCCGGTGCACCGGCAGAGCTGGCCGGAGATGGCCTCACGGATCTCCTGGTCGGACGGGTCCGGATTGCGGTCGAGGAGCGCCCGGCCGGTCAGCATCATGCCCGGGGTGCAGAACCCGCACTGCAGGCCGTGCTGTTCGATGAACCCCTGCTGCACGGGGTCGAGCCGGTCGCCGTCCGCCAGGTCCTCGACCGTACGGATCTCATGACCGGCCGCCATCACCGCGAGGACCGTGCAGCTCTTCACGGGCTCGCCGTCCATCAGCACCACGCAGGTGCCGCAGTTGCTGGTGTCGCACCCCCAGTGCGTGCCCGTCAGCTCCAGGTCGTCGCGGAGGAAGCGCACGAGCAGATGGCGGGGTTCGACCTCCCGGGTCCGGTCCTCACCGTTGACGTTGACGGTGATCCGCATATGTCTCACGCCTCCCCTGTGGTGCCCTGGGCGGTCCGTGCCCTTGCGACGGACCGCCGCAGGGCCCGCCTGGTGAGTTCGCCGGCCAGATGCCGTTTGTACTCGGCGCTGCCCCGGCCGTCGGTGACCGGCGAACAGTGTGCGGAGGCCAGCCGGCCCGCCTCCTCGTACAGTGCCTCGGACGGTTCGCGGCCGTTCAGCAGCTCCTGGACCGCGTCGAGGTTCAGCGCGCCCGCGCCCACCGCCGCCAGACCCACGCCCGCGTCGGCGATCCGCCCCTCGCGCAGGGTCAGGGCGACCCCGGCGGCGGCGACGGCCCAGTCACCCGACTTGCGCTCGACCTTCTCGTACGCGCTGCCCGCCCCCGGCAGGACCGGGATCCGCACTTGGACCAGCATCTCGCCGACGCCCACCGCGGTCTCGTACGGGCCCTGGTGGAAGTCGGCCATGGGCACGACCCGTTCACCGCCCTCCCCGCGGATCACGACCCGCGCGTGCAGCGCCCCGCACACCGCCGACAGGTCCTCCGACGGGTCCGCCTGGCACAGGGAGCCGCCGATCGTGCCCCGGTTGCGGACCGGCGGGTCGGCGATCACCTTCTCCGCGTCGTGGACGATGGGGAAGCACCGGCCGACCAGCGGTGACTCCAGAAGGGTGCGGTGCCGGGTGAGCGCGCCGATGCGCAACTCGTCCCCGGCCTGCTCGATGTGGTCGAGTTCGTGCAGGTCGTTGATGTCGACGAGCAGTTCGGGTCCGGCGAGGCGCAGCTTCATCATCGGCAGCAGGCTGTGTCCGCCGGCCACGACCCGCGCCTCCTCGCCGTAGCGCCGCAACAGCTCCAGCGCCTCGGCCACGCTCGTCGCACGCCGGTAGTCGAACGAAGCGGGTACCTGCACGGCACGCTCCCTCCCCTTGAGGACCGCGCCGGTGCCCCGCGGGTCCGACGGCCGGTCCGGGGGAACGATCGCGCGGTCGTACGGGCCGGTCAACGGCGACTCAAGCGAATGCTTAAGTCGGCTGCCGACGGAACGGGTCCTACCGGCCGGACAGCCGCTGTAATGGCGGACATGACGCTGACTCAGCTGCGCGCATTCGTCACAGTGGCCCGACTGGGTTCCGTGAAAGGTGCGGCCCAGTCGCTCGGAGTCACCGAGGCCGCCGTCTCCGGAGCGGTCGCCGTACTCCGCCGCGAACTGGGCGACGTGCTCTTCATCCGGGCCGCCGGCGGGATCAGCCTCACCCCGGGCGGGAGCAGGCTGGCCGCGGGCGCCGCCGAGATCGTCGGCCTCGCGGAGGAGACCCGGCACCGGGTCCGCCAGGCGAGTTCCGGCACCGCTCATCTGCGCGTGGCGTCCACCGAGGCCGGTGTGGAACAGGTGCTCCCCGCACTGCTCACGTCCTTCGGGCGCAGGCAGCCCGACCTGGACGTGGAGACCCTCGCCGTGCCGGTGGCGGTCTTCGGCGACCTGCTCCGCGACCGGCGTGCCGACGTCACGATCGGGCCGGCGCCGCATCCGGCACCGGCCGTCGAGTCGATACCGTTCCTGCGCTTCCAGCTGGCCGTCGTCGCCGCGCCGGACCATCCGCTGAGACACCGGCAACGGCTGGGCCCCGCCCAACTGGCCCACGAACCATGGCTGCTGGGCCCGGCCGGGCTCGACCCCGACACCCTGTCCGGGGCGTTCCTCGCCCACATCGGAGTCGAGGCGACCGGCGCGAAAGCCTTCCCCAGCGTCACGGCCTCGCTCAACGCGGTGGCCGCCGGGGCCGGTCTGTCGGTCGCCTTCCTGCACGTCGTCCGCGACGACCTGCGGCGCGGGTCGCTGATCCGGCTCGACGTCACGGGCGCCCGGCTGGGCGGCATGCTGTACGCGAGCGCGCTCACCGGTGAACGCCGCTCGACCACGGCCGCCGCGCTGTGCCGCTTCGTGACGACACCGGCCGCGACGCAGGCGGTGCTGACGCGGTCCAACGGGGTTCCCATGAACGAGTTCCGTCCGCCGGTCCACGTCACGATCTGGAGCTGACGTCCGCCGCGACCGCCCAACGGGCCGCCCGGCGTCTTAAGCAAAGACTGAAGAGCGTGTTGACGGTCCGGCGGGCCGCGCCCATCGTGTGTCCGTCATGGACTTCACCAACGAGTTCCGAGTGAACCTGCCGCCCGACGAGGCCTGGGACCTGCTGACCGACGTGGAGCGGATCGCTCCCTGTATGCCGGGTGCCCAGCTCACCGGCGTGGACGGCGACGCGTACAACGGTGTCGTGAAGGTCAAGGTCGGACCCATGACCGTTCAGTACAAGGGGGTCGTCTCCTTCGAGGAAAAGGACGAGGCCGGACGTACGGCGGTGCTGCACGCGCGCGGCCGTGACACCCGGGGGCAGGGCAACGCCGACGCCCGCGTCACCGCCCGCCTCGTCCCGGACGGCACCGGGACGCGGGTCACCGTGGACACCCGCCTCACGATCACGGGGCGGGTCGCGCAGTTCGGCAAGGGGATGATCGAGGAGATCAGCGGACGGCTGCTGACCCAGTTCGTCGACAACCTGGAGGGACAGCTCGCGGCGGACCGGCGCCGGGCCGCGGCCGGCACCGGCGCATCACAGACGCAGGTGCCCGCGCCCGCGGCAACGTCTGGTGCCGCGGACGGATCGGCCACGGCGAGGGCGGACACCGGCCCGGCGGCCGCGATACCGGCCGCTGCGGCCCCGGCCCCTGGCGCCACCGCGGTGGACGGCCCCGCAGCGGACACCGCCACGAGCGGAGACACCCAGAAGGCTGGTCCGGCGAGCCCGGCAGCTCCCGCCACCCCCGTGCCGAACGGGGTCCGCCCCGCGTCCACGCCGCCCGCCCCGGCGGCGGTGCAACCCCTGAACCTGATGAGCGTGGCCCGCGGCGCCGTCCTGAAGCGAGCCCTCCCGGCAGCGCTGCTGCTGGCCGCGATCGTCGTCGCCCTGATCATCTGGCTCGCGCGCTAGACCTGCCGGTCGTGCGGCCGGTTCGCCCGGCAGGCGACGGTCTCTCGCCGCTCCCGCAGCCGGGCGCACCCGGGCAGCGACGGTGTCCCGCCGGGCTCGCGCGGGCGCGGCGTGCAGCGCCCGACGTGGCAGCGGTGCACGCAGCGGGCGGTCGCACAGCGGCGTCGCACAGCGGCACGGTGTCCCGGCAGGGGCGCGGGCAGGCCCGCGGTCCCCGGGGATTTCGCACTCACGCCCGCCTGTCGACAAGATGGGGGCATGAACGACATCCGTACCCCCCGCCTCCTGCTGCGCCGCTGGCAGGACGACGACCTCGTGCCCCTGTCCGAGATCCACGCCGACCCGACGGTGATGCAGTGGATCGGTGACGGCCGGCCGCGGTCCCTGGAGGAGACCGCGGAGGAGATCGAGGCGTGGGAGGAGGAGTGGGACGACGAGGGTTTCGGGGTCTTCGCCGTCGAACTCCTCGGCTCGGGAGAACTCGCCGGAGCCGTCGGCCTGTACGTCCCCGACTCCCCGCCCGAGATCGCGGACCGGATCGCCCTCACCTGGCGGCTCGGACGGGTCTACTGGGGACAGGGGTACGCGTCGGAGGCCGCCCACGCCGCGCTTGAGTTCGCGCTCCAGGACCGGGGCATCGACCGGGTCGTGGCCGCGCCCCGGCCGGGCGACAGCGCCTCCGCGAACGTACTGGAGAAGCTCGGCATGACGATGGAGGGTGCCGTACAGGACCCGGTCCACGGACACGACCTCCGGCTGTACACGATCGACCTGACGGAGTACGAGGGCTGACCGGCCGGACGCGCGCGCGGCCGTCGGCGTACCCGCCGGCGGTCGTGCACAAATGGCCGGAGTTCGCCCTGGCCCGTCCCGGCCGGGCTACGTACGATGCGATCGCTCCCGGCCTTCACAGCCCCTTCATTGAACCTTCACAGGGTCGGGTCCCGGTACGCCTCCGGGTGGCGGACGTGTAGTTGATTGATTGACATGTTCATGACCATCCATGCGTCCTGACGCTCCACCGCTCCCCGCCTGATCGTCCGATCGTCTGATCCCAAGCACCTGGTCCGCGACGGCCCCCGCACGGGGAGGCCGCACCCCCCATTTCGCGGCGGGGCACGCTCCCCGCCGCCGGAACACCGACGCAACGGATTGGAGCACCATGACCGGTGGACTGCTGATGAGCGGCGCGATCGCCGCTCTGTTCGCCACCGCACTGCCCGCGCACGACCCGTCCACGGGGATCGTCGACCCGCCCCCGGACAAGATCGTCATCAAGGTCGCCACGGTGAACGGCTCCGGCTGTCCCCAGGGCACCGCCGCCGTCGCAGTGTCTCCCGACAACACCGCCTTCACGGTGACGTACAGCGACTACCTCGCCCAGGTCGGAGGCAACTCCGATCCCACCGCGTTCCGCAAGAACTGCCAGCTCAACCTGATCGTCGCCGTGCCCGGAGGCTTCACCTACGCCATCGCCAGCGCGGACTACCGCGGCTTCGCCTCGCTCAAGTCGGGGGCCAGCAGCACCCAGAAGGCCTCGTACTACTTCCAGGGATCGTCGAACACGGCCTCCATCACGCACCCCTTCAGAGGCCCCTACGACGACAACTGGCAGGCCACGGACACCACGGAATGGGCCCAACTGGTCTGGGCGCCCTGCGGTGTCCAGCGCAACTTCAACATCAACACCGAACTCCGCGTCAGCGCGGGCACGTCGGCTCCCAGCAGCACCAGCTTCATGACCATGGACTCGACGGACGGTGAACTCAGCACCATCTACCACCTGGCATGGAAGGAGTGCCCCGCCTCCTGAGAGCCTGAAGCGCCTGGCCCGCAGAGCCTGACCCGACGAGCTCCGGCCAGGTCCCCTCGGCCGGCTCCTCCGCACCGGGAGCCGGCCGAGGGCGTACCACCGGCGTACGGGATTCAGCCGCCGGGTCCGGCGCAGACGTCCTCGGGCGGCCGGAACGAGCGGGCGTCGTCCGCGTCCTCGTCCACCTGGACCCGGATGGTCTCCAACTGCTGCAGCAGCGAGTCGAGACGCTTCTTCGCGGGGTCGCGGAAGAACTCCAGGACCGCCCGGTGGAAGGCGTCCCGCAGTTCGGGCGGCATCACGTCCGAGGCGTCGAAACACAGGGTGCGGGCCGTCGAGTTGAGCAGGCCGTCGATCTCCTGCTCGACGGTGTTCGCGGACTCGGTGGGAGGCAGTCCCTTCGTGTCCGGGAACAGCGGACGCACCGCCGGGTCCGCCTCGGCCCGCCACCGCTCCCGCCCGGCCGGGCTCGACAGCCGCTCGACCAGTTCCTGTGCGTCCGGGTCGTCGCTGAAGACGGCCGCCATGTCACCGGCGACCTCGAACGTGTCCCGGTTCTCGGCCCGCCCGCCCAGGAACCGGGCCGACGGCTCCACCCGGATGTCGTCGCCCGCGTACACGTACCGGATGAAGGCGCTCTGGTGTTCGTGGGTGCACTCGAAGCCGGGGGAGTTCAGCAGTCCGCGGGGACCGGCCGGTCCGGACGTGCCCTCGTACGACGTGGTCAGCGACTGTTCGACGGAGTCCTCGGTGCGGCCGTCGAGGAGCCGCGCCCAGGTCGTCCACGCCCGTACGACGTCCGGGTCGCGCCAGCTGAGCCTGCTCGTGGCCCATTTCTCGTAGGGGTCGGTACCCGCCTGGTGGAGCAGGATGTCCTCGATCCAGTCCGTGCCGGGCCAGCCCGAGGTGGCCTGCGAGGCGAGCCCCACGCACCACGTCGGATCGTCGCTCGGCGTGCCCTTCTTGCTCCACACCAGGCTCTTCAGGTCGACTTTCAGCGGTACCCAGTAGGTACTGCGGCTGCCGTCGACCAGGAGTTCCGGCGCCCAGGGGGAGAAGGCGCGCTCGCGGGTCGGCGCGGCGAGCGGCTTCAGCTTGCCGCGGCGGGCGTACTCGGTGAGTTCGCCGATGCTGTTGAGGACCGCCACGTCCGGCGGAGTGTCCGCCTCCAGCTGCGAGACGAGGGTCTCGCGCAGGGACCGGGTGCCCTCGTAGGTGTACGTCCTGCCGGTCCCGTCGTCGAGCCGCTGGAGCGCGGCCTCGAAGGCTTCGCCCTCCTTGCCGGTCCACGGGCCCAGGACGACGAGGGGGTCCGGGGTGTCCGAGGCGCAGCCGGGGACCAGGACGAGCAGACATCCGGCCATCAGGACACGCAGCGCCCGTAGCCCCCGCAGGACACGCATTCCGAGCAGGACACGCATCCCGCGCAGGGCGGTCGGTCGGCGGGTCATGAGACGGCTCCCGGGCGGGCGACGACGAGATATTCGCGGCGGTACGCGTGCAGGGTGCCGCCGACGAGACCGGCGGCGAGCAGACCGGCGGGGAGGACGAAGGGCGCGACTCCGTCGAGAAAGGGGAGCCTGCCGTCGGACAGCGTCTCGTCGATCCGGGTCTCCAGTACCTCGATGGCGTGGGGGTCGGGGCCGTCGAAGGGGCGTTCCTCGGCGATCGTCTCCGTCTGCGGGGAGGTCCGCTCGGCGAGCGCGTCGGCCAGGGGCGCGGACCGTGCCTGGGCGTTCTGCGCGAGCAGCGCGTCGGCCGCGAGGAGCGGTACGGCGAGCAGCGGCAGGGCGGCTGCCGCCAGCGGAACGCTGAGCCGGATCCGGAAGCGGCGGCGCAGGAACACCACGGTGCGCCAGAGCCCGACGGCGAGCAGCACGAGGGCGAGGCCGCAGACCACGGCCGCGGTGAGCACGCCCCCGCCCCAGGCGGCCCGTTCCGCGAGCCGCTCGCGCAACTCCCGCTCCATCCCTGTGACGCGGTCCACGATCGAGGTCGCGCCGGAACCGGTCGACGGCGGACACGGCGGGTAGCGGTCCTGCCGGTCCGCGGCGGCGACCGGTTGCGAACAGAGCATGCTGCGCGCGTAGGTCAGTTCGGCGTCCCGCAGCACGGCGTCGTTCGCGTGGATCTGCGCCCGGCCGATCCATCCTGTGTAGTCGACGACCAGCGCGGACACCACACGCAACTCCTGCTCCTCGGCCACGGTCAGGGCTCCGCTGCGGGTGACCTGGTTGAGGCTCTGCGTGGCCCGCGCCACCCGGGTGCGGTACCGCTCGCTGAGGCCGCCGAGGTCGGCCGCCCCCGCCTCGGCGAGGTTCTTCTCGGCCTCCCCCTGCGCGATGAACAGGGACGCCTTGGCGTTCGCGAGGCCGACCAGCGCGGGCGCCAGCCGGTCACGCAGATACGCCGAGTCGTCCCGTACGTCCAGGTAGGCCCACCCGAGCGTGCCGAACGCCACCACGAAGAGCAGGGGCAGCGCGATGAGCCGGTCCCGCAGGAACGCGCGGTTGCGGCGGCCGGCGGGCGAGGGCCACAGGAAGCGCCAGAGCCGGCGGGCGAGTTCGGCGACGACGGCCACGGCTCCCCGCGCGGCCCGGCGCGGACCTGCGGGCCGTGGGGTTTCGGGCGGCGCGGCGGCACCCGCGACCCCGGCCGTACGTCCGCGTCGTACCGCACCGGTCACTCGCGGGCCGTCCGGACGTTCTCCCCCTGCGGCCCCTGCGGCCCCTGCGGCCCCTGCGGCCCCTGCGATCTCTGTGACTCCTGCGGCTCCTCAGGCTCCGGGAATCCTTGAGGCGGCCTCTGCGACGTCTGGGACGTCTGGGACGCATGCGATGTCTGCGATGTCTGCGATGTCTGCGACGGCGTATGGGCGATCGTCCGCAGCCAGGCCGTCGCCCGCTTTCCGAGCCACGGGCTGTCCCGATGGTGCCGGAAGGCGAGCGGGCGGACCGCGTAGGCACGGTCCAGCAGGGTCTCGGCGACGGCCCCGTCCTCGGCGACGGCGGAACGGGCCGCCTGGTGCGCGAGGGTGACATAGAGACGGGAGAGCTCCCTGCGCAGCCCGGGTTCGTCGGAGGGAAGCCCCAGCCGCGCGTCGGCCCCCGCGGCGAGCCCGGCCAGCCCCGCCGCGTCGATCGCGCCCCGGCCGAGGGCTCCCCGTACCGCCTCCCACACCTCCGCCGTCATACGGACCCGGGCCTGCTCGTCCGTCAGCCCGTGCGCGTGGAACAGCCGGGCCAGCCTCGCCAGCACCTCCCGGAGCCGGTCGGCCGCCTCGTCCGGACGCTCGGCGGTGCGCGCGTGCTCGACGCCGACGCGTACGGCGGCCGTCCGCGCGGCGGTCCGGTGCCGTGAGTGCTGCGGCACCGCGTCCAGGGCCCGTACGGCGTCGTCCCACGCGGGCTCCCCGCCCAGCGCGAGACGGGCCCGCGCCGCGCCGAACGCGGCACTGCCGAGGGACGGATTGCGCAGCCGGACCGCCTCGTAGAACGTCAGTGCCTCCTGCCAGCGGCCGAGGCGCTCGGCGCAGTAGCCGAGGGCCAGCTTCGGCGCGTACTCGCCCGGGATCGCCGCGAACACCTCGTCGAAGTGGCGCCGGGCCGCCCCGACCCGGTCCTGGCCGAGCGCGAGCAGTCCGCGGTGCCAGTCGAGCCGCCAGTCGTGCGGGGCGAGTTCGGCGCCGATCAGGGTCTCGGCGGACCGCAGTTCTCGTCGGGCGGCCGAGGTGCCGCTCCCCGCGCTGCGCAACCGCAGACGGCAGCGCAGCAGCAGGACCTCCGGCGAGTCCCGCCAGTCCCCGGTGTGCTGCAGCAGCGCCTCGGGAGCCGCGTCGGCCAGCCTGCTGAGTTCGGCGTGATGGAGGTCCTGCGGATCGGGCCGGGGTACGGGCAGCCGGCTGGCGACCTCGGCGGGCGACGGCGGTGCGTAGGGGGCGGGCGCGTCGGGGGCGGCCCACCGGGTGACGGGCGGTGCCGAACCGAGGGCCGCGTCGAGCGCGTACGGCGACTGGAAGAAGAGGGGGGAGGGCTCGAAGGTCTCCACTCCGGTCCGCAGCGACCGCAACTCCCGGAACACACCGCGCAGTTGTTCCTCCATCTCGCGCGCGGTGGCGAACCGTTCGGCGCGTTCGGCGCGGGTGGCGCGGTGCAGTACCCGGGCGAGCGAGACCAGGCCGAGTCCGTGGGGAGGAGGCGCCGTCATGGGGAGCGTCCCGGGGTGGCGGGGCGTGTCGTCCGTGCCCGGTGACTCCCGGGTGCCGGCCGGCGGACCGATCATGTCCAGGCGGGCCAGCTCGGCCAGGTCACCGGGGCAGCGCCCCAGACCGCTCAGCCTCCGCAGGGTCTCCCCGAGGCTGAACAGGTCGTCCTGGCCGGTCGACTGGCCGCGTGGGCCGACGGTCGGGGCCCGGAAGCCCTCCGTGGTGTGGCCGGGCAGCCCGGCGGAGCGGACGCTCCCCACATCGATGATCTTCGTGGCGGTGCCGTCGTGCATCACGTTGTCCGGCTTGAGGTCGCCGTAGACCTTGCCGGGCCGGTCGGCGTGCAGATGCCCGAGAGCGGCCAGGATCCTCACCCCGTAGGCGAGTACGAACTCGTGGAAGCGACCGCCGCCGAACTCGTCCGGGTTCACCTGGACCCGTGCCCGTACCTCTTCCAGCGTGAGGCCGTCCACGTACTGCAGGACGAGGAAGTCGCCTACCTCCGGATGGTGTCCGTAGTTGAAGACGCGGATGATGTCGCCGTGGCTGAGATCGACCAGGGCCCGCCGCTCCTGGGCCAGGGCGCCCGACGAGGCCGCCGCCTGCTGCGGGTGGAGGATCTTGATGGCGACCTCGCGGTTGTCGACCTTGGTGTCGAGCGCGAGATAGACCTCGCCCATCCCGCCGTAGCCCAGCGGCCGGATGAGCCGGTACTGCCCGGCGAGCAGTCGCCCCGACGGCAGGGGCAGTTCTTCGCGGTCGCCGCCGTGGGACGCCGTCCGGTCCAGCAGGGTGATCGACGGCAGCAGCACCGGGTCGGGACTCTCCTCGGGCAGGACGACGTGTGCGGCCCGCAGAATCGGCGAGGAGACCACGAGCGGGCCGAACGACGCACTGGACTCCGGCAGTTCACCGGTCCCCCCGTTGCCCTCTGCCCCCTTCATGCGACCCCAGAATAGACGCGGAGGCCCCGAATGACCCCGTACCGAGGGGGAGATGCTGTGTCGGAGTCGACCAGGGTGCCCACGGGCGGCCGACCTGCAGGCCGGGTTCGCCCCCGACGGCCCGTCGTGCCGCGTCACCTCAGGGGGATGAGCACCTCGTCCTCGACGGGCGGATCGAGTTCCTGCGGCAGGTTCCCGGTCGCCGAGAAGCAGCGCAGGCGGACGGAGTCCGGGGTGACGTCCAGGCGCAGGAAGCACTTGAAGAACGGCGGACTGTACGTCGCCGACCCCGGCGAGAAGAGCCGGGTGTAGGCCTTGCGCACCGGCAGGCGCAGGCGCGAGGTGCGGTCGGGGCGGCCGCCCGCGCCCAGCAGGCTCGCGACGAGGCGGGTGCGCCGGGTGACACGGGTCGACCCGGCCTGGGCCCGGGTCGGGGGGATGCCGAGACGTTCGGAGACGACGGCGGTCGCCTGGTCCTCGGTGAGCGTGAAGAAGCGCCGCATACGCAGTCGGCGCCCGTAGAGGCGGCTGTAGAAGGCCAGCGAGTCGCCGCGCAGCGGATAGCAGCGGAAGTCGCCCTCGGTGACACCGGCGACGGAGACGCGCGGCATGGTGTGGGTGGCGTGCATGAAGGCCCCGCCGCCACCGGCGACCACGTACTGGATGGTGCGGCCGTCCACCGTCACCGGGTAGCGCTGGTAGTTGTGGATGTCGCCGCCTATCGCGGCCACGTAGTGATGGGCGGGATCGCGCACGATGTCGTCGACCGTGCCGCCGCCGTCGATGGGGCAGGGGTGGTGCTCGGCGTCCACGTACAGGGGGGAGCCGGTGACGAGGATCTTGGGGGTGTCGCCCGTGGAGACCTCGCGGAGCCAGCGGCCCTGCTCGGCGTCCACGGTTCCGAGCAGTCCGGTGTCGATGCCTATGATCCGCACCGGGCCCGCGTCGACGGCCCAGTACGGGCCCGGCTGGACGGCCCGTTGAGCGGGAGCCGAGCGCAACTTCCTCGCCTCCGCCAGGCGTTGTTCGTCGGGGGCGCGGGGCTTGTGCCACAGCAGTGAGCGCCACCAGGCCGACGACAGGCGGCGGGGCGGAGGTGGTGGTGCGAGGGGCGGTGCGTCGCAGAAGACGCGCATGAAACCGTCCAGGTCCTCGTACCAGTCGTGGTTGCCGGGTATCGCGTAGATCGGCGCCTGGTAGTCCTGGTACGGGCGGAAGAACTTCGTGCCGTAGTCGTCGGTGGCGCCGACCGGGTAGATCACGTCGCTGGCGAGTACGGCGAACTCCGTGTCGTGACCTGCCTTCAGGAAGCCCGGCACGACGGCGTACTGCGGGTCGTCGCCCTCGCCGGTGTCTCCGATGACCATGAAGGAGAAGTGGTCCGTGGTGTCGCGTCTCACGACCTTGTCGGCCGGTGCGCCGGCGGCCGTCCGCTGCTCCACCCAGCGGCTTCGGGTGTGGGCCGTCGGGTCGCCGAAGAGGGAGGCGAGGGTGCCGTTCCGGGCGGGCCACAGGGTTTTGGGGTTCACCCAGGACAGCTTCTCCGTCCGTCGCGGCATCAGGTGCGTGTACGCGCCGCGTTCCGTGCTGTCCCAGCCTGCGCCGGCCGCGGTGTCGCGTGAGGATTCAGACATCCGCGAACGTTAACAACGCGGTTGGCTTTGCGGGGTGATCTTCGTGTGCGGGTCGTTGGGGGCGGTGGGGCCGGTCGCGCAGTTCCCCGCGCCCCTTGAGGGCGCCGGGGGTGCGGAGTTGCTTCTCGCCTGCGGGCCGGTGGGGGCTGATCGCGCAGTTCCCCGCGCCCCTAAAAGCGGCCGGGCGCGCGGAGTTGCTTCTCGTCTGCGGGCCGGTGGGGGCTGGCCGCGCAGTTCCTCGCGCCCCTGAAAGTGGCCGGGCGGTGGGGGCTGGGCGCGCAGTTCCTCGCGTCCCTTTGGGGCTGGGGGTGGGCCCGGGTTTTTGGGGGCGCGGGGAACTGCGCAGTCTTTGACGGGTGGGAAGCCGTGCCGCGGGTTCAGGACGGTGGGGGTTACGGGCGGAGCCCCACGCGGTCGTCCGGGATCACGGCAACGCCCATGATCTCGATCATCGCCTCCGGCTGCCACAGCGCCGCGCAGCCGATCCCCGCCATCGCCGGATAGACCGGCCCCGCAAGCTCCCGCCACACCCTCCCGATCTCCTTGCCGTGCGCCTGGTAGTCGGGGATGTCGGTGAGGTAGATGGTCACGCTCACCAGATCCCCCGGCTCCCCGCCCACCTCGCGCAGCGTCGTCAGGACGTTCCCGAACGCCTGCCGGAACTGCTCGACGATCCCACCCGGAACGATCTTCATGTCGGCGTCGAGGGCGGTCTGCCCGCCCAGATGGAGTGTGTTCCCCGCGAGCGTTCCGTGCGAGTAGCCACGGGGCGTCGGCAGCGCTCCCGGATTCACGGCGATGTGAGTCACGTGGCCTCCGTGGGTTCAGGGACGGCGGCCCCGCCGGTCGGACGGGTCGCCTCCGGTCGCGTCCGGCGTGCTGTATTGACAATAAATGACGGTCGTGAAAAAAACGAGATACCACACGAACCGCGCCACCGATCACCCACCGATCACTCACCGATCAGCCCCGATCACCCGCTCCCGAAGCCGCACGACCGGAACGGAGCCAGCCCCCATGGAGCCCGACCTCAGCAAGTACCGCCTGGAGGGTGACGCCTCGATGTACCGGCTGCCCAGCGGGATCGTCGCTCCCGTGGTGACGCGCGCCGGATCGGAGAGCGGGAACACCGCCGACTCCGGCGGGGCCGTCCGGATCTCGGGCGTCAGCATCCAGCACACCCCCGCCACGAAGCTGTGGTTCGGCAAGGTCAGCAACGAACCCGGCTACCGCTCGGTCACCCACCACCACGGCGAGGCCGAGACCGGCGGCTACGTCCTGTCAGGGCGGGCCCGCATCTACTTCGGCGAGAAGTTCGAGGACTACGTCGACATGTCGGAGGGCGACTGGGTCTTCGTCCCGCCGTTCATGCCGCACATCGAGTGCAACCTCTCCCGCAACGAACCACTGACCTGGATGACCACCCGGACGCCGGAGAACATCGTCGTCAACCTGACCGACGTACCCGACGCCGACCTGCGCGACTGGCTCGACCGATGACGCCGGGTCAAGGATCCACATCCAGCGGTACGCCGCCGACCTCGGCCTTCTTCACCGACGCCGTCGCCCTCACACCCACCCCGCCCGAACACTTCGACCTGGCCTTCACCGCCGTCACCCAGCCCTGCCCCTGGCCCAAGGCGTACGGCGGCGACCTGGTCGCGGCGGCGGCAGCGGCGGCGATGCGGTCGGTGACCGACGCCAAGACCCTGCACTCGATGCACAGCTATTTCCTGCGCCCCGCCGACATCGGCGCCCAGGTGCGCTACGAGGTGGAGGTGCTGCGCGACGGCCGCGGCTACAGCACCCGGCAGGTGCGCGGCTACCAGAACGGCAAGCCGCTCTACGTCTGCCTCGCCAACTTCGCCGCGGGGGAGCTCGGCGGCACCTTCCACGCGGAGTTCGCGGAGGTCGTCCCCGACCCGGAGGACCTGCCCAGTTCGGCGGCGTACCTCGAAGAGCGCAGCGGCGGCTCGATGACCGACGAGTCGAAGGCCTACTGGTCCGCCGGCCGCAGCTTCGACATGCGGCACGTGCCCGGCCCGGTGTACCTCACCGTCGAGGACAAACGGCTGCCGCAACAGGCGCTCTGGGTGCGGCCGTTCGACAGGCTGCGTACCGTCGAGGGACTGACCGGAGCCCAACGGGACCTGGCCGCGTTGGCGTACGTCTGCGACTACACGATCCTCGAACCCGTCCTGCGCGTCCTTGACCTGGCCTGGGCCGACCCCGGGCTCGTCACCGCGAGTCTCGACCACGCCATGTGGTTCCACCGCACCGGGCCGGTCGGCGACTGGCTCCTCTACGTCCAGGAAGCGGTCGCCGCCGACGCGGGCCGCGGACTGGGCACCGGCCGCTTCTTCACCCGCGACCACCGCCACCTGGCCACCGTCGTCCAGGAGGGCATGATCCGGCCCGCCTGATCCGCCGCCCGGTACGGCCCGGCCTCGTCCCGAGCGGCCTCGTCCGGTACCGAGCGGCCCCGCCCGGCACCGACGGGCTCCCGGAAGGACTCCTCCGTTGACTCTTCCGCCACCGCTCCCACCTCGCCCCTCCCCACCTCCGTCCTCCTCCCGGCCGCCGTCGTCCTCGGCGTACGAGGACACCTTCGCCCGCGACCATCTCCCGCCCGCGCACCTGTGGCCGACCATCGAGTTCGCCACGCCCGAGCTGCGTCACCCGGAACGCCTCAACGCCGCCTCCGAACTCATCGACCGCCCCACGTCGGTGTTCGGCGCCGACCGCCCGGCGCTGCGCACCCCGGCCGGGGAGACCTGGACCTACGGGCAGTTGAGGACCCGCGCCAATCAGGTCGCCCAGGTGCTCACCGAGGACCTCGGCCTGGTCCCGGGACAGCGGGTTCTGCTGCGCTCACCCAACACCCCGTGGACCGTGGCGAGCTGGCTCGGTGTGCTCAAGGCCGGGGGAGTCGTCGTCACCGTCATGGCCGCGCTGCGCGCCCGCGAGATCGCCCCGGTCGCCGAACGGACCCTGCCCGCGCTCGCCCTGGTCGACCACCGCTGCGCCGAGGACGTCCACGCCGTACGCGACACCGTGCTGCCCTCGCTGCAGGTCGTCGAGTTCGGCGGCGGCGGGCCGGGCGACCTCGTGGCCCGTGCCTCGGCGAAGTCCGGCGAGTTCACCGCCGTGGACACCGCAGCCGACGACGTGGCCCTCCTCGCGCCCACCTCCGGCAGCACCGGCACCCCGAAGATCACCATGCACTGCCACCGGGACGTCCTGGCCATCGACGACACCTTCGGCCGCCAGGTGCTGCGGCTGCTCCCGGACGACCTGGTCGCCTGCAGCGCCCCCTTCGCCTTCACCTTCGGCCTGGGCATGCTCGTCGTCTTCCCGCTGCGCGCCGGCGCCTGCGCGCTGCTGACGGAGGCCGTGACCCCGCCGGGCATGGCGGACCTCGTCGAGCGGCAGGGCGTCACCGTGCTCGCGACGGCGCCCACGGCGTACAAGGCGATCCTGCGCGAGGGGCGCGAACAGCAGCTCGCCGGACTGCGTGTCGGGGTCTCGGCCGGCGAACACATACCCGTCGGCACCTGGGAGCAGTTGCGCGACCGCATCGGACTGCGGGTCGTCGACGGGATCGGCGCCACCGAACTGCTGCACATCTTCATCTCGGCAGCCGGTGACGACATCCGGCCCGGCGCCACCGGAAAACCGGTGCCGGGCTTCCGCGCCACGATCCTCGGCCCCGACGGCACGGAACTGGGCCCCGGCGAGCCGGGCAGGCTGGGCGTCATCGGCCCGGTCGGCTGCCGCTACCTCGACGACGAACGCCAGAAGGACTACGTCGTGAACGGCTGGAACGTCACCGGTGACGTCTTCCACCGCGACGAGGACGGCTACTTCCACTACCACGCCCGCGGCGACAACATGATCGTCTCCTCCGGCTACAACATCGGCGGCCCCGAGGTCGAGGCCGCCATAGACACCCACCCCGACGTCCTGGAGTGCGCCGTGGTCGGCCGCAGCGACGCCGAACGCGGCGAGGTGGTCTGCGCCTTCGTCGTCCTGCGGGACGGTGTGAGCGCTGACGCCGCCAAGGCCAAGGAGATCCAGGACCACGTCAAGCAGGTCATCGCGCCCTACAAGTACCCACGGGACGTGCGGTTCCGCGCGTCCCTGCCGCGCAACGCCAGCGGCAAACTGCAGCGTTTCGCACTCCGCGCGGCCGTCGAGGACGAACAGGCCGGTACGGCCGCCGGCGAGCACTGAAAGAGGAACCCCCGTGAAGATCGCGATCGTTGGCGGTGGCCCCGGCGGCCTCTACTTCGCCGCTCTCATGAAACAGCTCGACCCGTCCCATGAGATCACCGTGTGGGAGCGCAACGCCCCGGACGACACCTTCGGGTTCGGTGTGGTGTTCTCCGACGAGACGCTCGGCGGCATCGAGAACGCGGACCGCGAGTTCGCCGACGCGATGGCCCGCCGCTTCGCGCGCTGGACCGACATCGACATCCACTACCGGGGCCGTACGCACACCGTGGGCGGCCAGGGCTTCGCCGCGATGGGCCGCCGGGAACTGCTCGGACTGCTGCAGCGCCGCTGCCACGACCTCGGTGTGCGCGTCCGCTTCTCCACGGCTGCCCCCGACACCGGCCTCCTGCGTGCCTCGTACGACCTCGTGGTGGGCGCGGACGGGGTCAACTCGCAGGTCAGGGCCGCCCATCAGGACACCTTCCGTCCCACGCTCGACCAGCGGCACAACAAATACATGTGGCTCGGCACCGACCGGGTCTTCGAGGCCTTCCAGTTCTTCGTCAAGCAGACGGAGTGGGGGACCATGCAGGTGCACGGCTACCCCTACTCCGCGACCGGCTCCACCTTCATCGTCGAGATGCACGAGGACGTGTGGCGCCGGGCCGGCTTCGACGCCACCGAGGAGACCGTCTTCGCGCCGGGTGCCTCCGACGAGCGGGCCGTGGAGCGCGTCCGCGGGCTCTTCGCCGAGGAACTGGCCGGACACCGGGTGTTCGCCAACAACTCGAAGTGGCTCGGCTTCACCACCGTACGCAACGAACGCTGGCACCACGACAATCTCGTCCTCGTCGGGGATGCCGCGCACACCGCGCACTTCTCGATCGGATCGGGCACCAAACTGGCGATGGAGGACTCCCTCGCCCTCGCCGCGTGTCTGCACGAACACCCCGATACCGAGAGTGCGTTGGAGGCGTACGAGGTGGAGAGACGCCCTGTTGTGGAGTCCACGCAGCGGGCCGCCCAGGCCTCCCTGGAGTGGTTCGAGAACATCGGCATGTACGCCCACCAGGAGCCGACCCAGTTCTGCTTCAACCTGCTGACCCGGTCCCGCCGCATCACGTACGACAACCTACGCACCCGCGACAGTGAGTTCGCCGACCGGGTCGACGCGGCCTTCGCGGCGTCGCAGGGCCTGCCGGAGACCGCTCCGGCGATGTTCCAGCCCTTTCGGCTCGGGGAGCTGGAGCTGAAGAACCGGGTGATCGTGTCCCCGATGGACATGTACTCGGCCGTCGACGGCGTACCCGGCGACTTCCACCTCGTCCACCTCGGGTCGAAGGCGATGGGCGGCGCAGGACTGGTCATGACGGAGATGGTGTGTGTCTCGCCCGAGGGCCGCATCACGCCCGGCTGCACGGGACTGTGGAGCGACGAACAGCGCGAGTCGTGGGCGCGGATCGTGTCCTTCGTGCACGAGCGCAGCACCGCCCGGATCGGGCTCCAGCTCGGTCACTCCGGCCGCAAGGGCTCCACCCGGATCATGTGGGAGGGCATGGACGACCCGCTGCCGGACGGCAACTGGCAGCCCGTCGGCCCCTCGCCGCTGCCGTACGGCCCCGGATCGGCCGTCCCCCGCGAGCTGGACCGCGCCGACCTGGACGCCCTCGTCGCCGACTTCGTCGCCGCCGCCCGCCGCGGCGCCGAAGCGGGGTTCGACCTGCTGGAACTCCACTGCGCCCACGGCTATTTGCTGTCCTCGTTCCTGTCGCCGACGGCGAACCAGCGCACCGACGAGTACGGCGGTCCGCTGCGGAACCGGCTCCGGTTCCCCCTGGAGGTCTTCGACGCCGTCCGCGCCGCCTGGCCCGCCGAGCGGCCGCTGATCGTACGGATCTCCGCGACGGACTGGGTTCCGGACGGCAACACCGAGCACGACGCCGTGGAGATCGCCCGCGCCTTCATCGCCCACGGCGCGGACGCCATCGACGTCTCCTCCGGGCAGGTCACCAAGGACGAGCGCCCCGCGTACGGCCGCTCGTACCAGACGCCGTTCGCCGACCGCATCCGCCACGAGGTCGCCGCGGCCACCGGCACGGCCGTCATCGCGGTCGGCGCCATCGCGTCCTACGACGACGTGAACTCGATCCTCCTCGCCGGCCGCGCCGACCTGTGCGCCCTCGGCCGCACCCATCTCTACGATCCGCACTGGACCCTGCACGCGGCGGCCGAGCAGGAGTACCGGGACAGTGCCGGCCAGTGGCCGCTCCCGTACCGGGCCGGTGCCCGCAAGCCGCCGAGCGCGCGCACCGACGCCGTCCGCCCACGGCTCTCGCTGCTACGGGCCGGGGGGTCCGCGCAGACCGTGCACCTGCGGTGGGTGCCGTCCCGGGAGGCGGTGACTGTCCTGTGAGGCCTGCACGGGGTGTCTGGGGCACGTTCGGAGAGTGACCGCCGTCCGTGGCTGGTCGCGCAGTTCCCCGCGCCCCTGAGGCGGCGTCCATGCGTGGCTGGGGGCCGCCGGTCCCCGCGCCCCCGAACCGCGCGTCCTAGCCCGACTGGTCGCTGTCCTTCAGGGCGCCCCAGCCGTGCCACCGGTCGACCTCGATGAAGGCGCTGACCCGGTCGCGGACGCGGTCGGGGTAGGCCTCTCCGGTGTAGTGCCGGGAGACGCGGTCGATGTCGACCAGGCCCTCGTCGTCCTTCATGTCCGTCACCTGGCCCAAGAGGGTGACATGGGTGTACCAGTCGTCCCCGTCGAGGACGGTGAGGGTCACCCGGGGGTCGCGGCGCAGGTGTTTCAGGCGCACCCGGCCCAGGTCCATGCTGATCAGCGCGCGGTCGTCCTCCCACAGGTACCAGGTGGGTGTGGACACGGGAGCACCGTCCGAACGCACTGTGGCGATGACGGCCGCGTTCGGACGGCTCAGCAGTTCGACGGCCTCGGGCGGAAGCGGCGGCTTGGACATGTGCACTCCTCCATCTGGGCGGGCCCGCAGGGTGAGGACCTCCCGCGAATGCATCCTCATGCCCCGCGTTCACCCCCGCCACTCGGCGTTCCCGCCCTTCGGCGCCGCCTCCGCCCCGGGCGGGCGCCCGGCCGTCAGGGCTTCACGGCCACCGCGCCGAACTGCGGAACCGTCACGGGGGAGCCGGTGCCGGGGTGCCAGTGCGTGCAGGAGACCAGGCCCGGTGCGAGGAACTCCAGACCGTCGAAGAAGGCGGTGACCTCCGCGCGGGTGCGGGCGGTGATCGGCGGGGTGGCGTTCTCGTTCCAGAACGTCATCGCCGCCACGTTGCCCTCGCCGCCGAGGTCGGGGTCGGTGGTGGGATGCGTGAGGACCAGGTAGCTGCCGGAGGGGACCGCCGCCAGGACCTGGCGCACGATGTCCTGGGCCTTGTGGGTGTCGAGGACGAAGTTGAGGATGCCCAGCATCATCACCGCGACGGGCCGGTCGAGGTCCAGGGTCGCCGAGGCGCGCTCGATGATGCCCTCGGGGTGGTGGACGTCGGCGTCGATGTAGTCGGTGGCGCCCTCACGCGTGCTGGTCAGCAGGGTCCGCGCGTGGGCCAGCACGATCGGGTCGTTGTCGACGTACACGATGCGCGCGTCGGGCGCGGACCGCTGAGCTATCTCGTGCGTGTTGTCCAGGGTCGGCAGACCGGTGCCGATGTCGAGGAACTGCCGTACCCCGCGCTCCTCGACCAGATGGCGGACCGCGCGTCCCAGGAACTCCCGGTCGGCGCGGGCCACATCGCGGATCACCGGGAACATTCCGGCGACCTGGTCGCCGACGGCCTGGTCGACCTCGTAGTTGTCCTTGCCGCCGATCCAGTAGTTCCAGACCCGGGCGTTGTGCGCCACGCCGGTGTTGAGCCTCCCGGAACCGCTGGACGGGGCCTGGTTCTCACTCATGTCTTTCCTCTCCCGGACGCTTCCGGACCCACGCGGACTCCCCGCGCCGGTCCTGGGCGTCTGCGGCCGCCGTGGCGGCACCCAACCGTCGTCCCCGCCATTCTGCCGCGTGGTGATCACGCCGTCCCAGGAATCCGCCACGCCTGCCCACAAAGCTTTCTTGATCACTTTGAACGATTCAAATCGGAGGGTGTGACCCTGTCAACATCCCTTCGTGTGCGAACCCTTGACGCATGTGGTGTGCACACTTACCGTCTCCCGCGGACGACATAAAACGATTCAACTCTCCTTGGTCCGCCACCCCTGCTTTCCGTCTGGTACGTCCCCTGCCCGGAAGGAGCACGGCGTCTTGCCCGCACCGCACGACATGCCTCGCCCGTCCCGCCGCCAGATCCTGGCCGCCGCGTCCGCGGCGGCCGCAGCCACCTCTCTCGCGCAGCTCGCTCCGGAAGAGGCCGCGGCCGCGACGGCCGGACCGCGGCCGGTCCTCACCGCCTTCCGGCTGTCCGACGTCCGGCTGCTGGAGAGCCCGTTCCTCGCCAACATGCGGCGCACCTGCGCGTATCTGCTCTTCGTCGACACCGACAGGCTGCTGCACACCTTCCGGCTGAACGTGGGACTGCCCTCCACCGCCGAACCCTGTGGCGGCTGGGAGGCGCCGGGCATCCAGCTGCGCGGCCACACCACCGGACATCTGCTCAGCGCGCTGGCCCAGGCGTACGCCAACACCGGTGACGACGCCTACGCGGCCAAGGCCCGTTCCCTGGTGTCGGCACTCGCCGAGTGCCAGCGGGCGGCCCCGGCGGCCGGGTACCGCGCCGGATATCTGTCCGCGTTCCCCGAGTCCGTCTTCGACCAGCTGGAGGCGGGCGGTAAGCCCTGGGCCCCGTACTACACCCTCCACAAGATCATGGCGGGGCTGCTGGACCAGTACGAACTGGCCGGTGACCAGCAGGCGTTGGACGTGCTGCTGGACATGGCGGCCTGGGCGGACGCCCGCACCGCGCCGCTCTCCGCCGAGCGGATGCAGACGGTGCTGAAGGTCGAGTTCGGCGGTATGAACGACGTACTCGCCCGCCTCCATCTGGTGACGGGCGACCCGGCGCACCTGCGGACCGCCCGGCGCTTCGACCACGAGGAGCTGTACGCCCCGCTGGCCGCGGGACGGGACGAACTAGCGGGCCGCCACGCCAACACCGAGATAGCCAAGATCGTGGGAGCGGTCCCGAGCTACGAGGCCACGGGGGAGAGACGCTACCTCGACATCGCCGACCACTTCTGGACGACAGTCGTGCGGGACCATTCGTACGCCATCGGGGGCAACTCCAACCAGGAGCTGTTCGGGCCGCCCGGCGAGATCGTGAGCCGCCTGTCCGAGGTGACCTGCGAGAACTGCAACAGCTACAACATGCTCAAGCTCGGCCGGCACCTGTTCCTGCACCGCCCCTCCCGCTCGGCGTACATGGACCACTACGAGTGGACCCTCTGCAACCAGCTGCTCGGGGAGCAGGATCCCGACTCCGCGCACGGGTTCGTCACGTACTACACCGGGCTGTGGGCGGGTTCGGAGCGGCAGCCCAAGGGCGGTCTCGGTTCGGCGCCCGGCAGTTACAGCGGGGACTACGACAACTTCTCCTGCGACCACGGCTCCGGTCTGGAGACCCACACCAAGTTCGCCGACAGCATCTACTTCCGTACGCGTGACTCCCGCGGCCCCTCGCTCTACGTCAACCTGTTCATTCCCTCCGAACTACGGTGGCGGGAGGCCGGTGTGACGATACGTCAGGACACCGAATACCCCACGGCCGACCGCACCCGCCTCACCGTCACCCGGGGAGACGCCCGCTTCACACTGCGGCTGCGGGTCCCCGCCTGGGTCGCGGACGGCGGCCGGGAACCCCGGCTTGAGGTCAACGGCCGCCCCTTCCCGGGCCGGCTGAAGCCGGGCACGTACGCCGCCGTGGAACGGCACTGGCGCGCCGGGGACACCGTGGAACTTGTGCTGCCCCGACGGCCCGTCTGGACGGCCGCCCCCGACAACCCGCAGGTGAAGGCAGTCTCGTACGGGCCCCTGGTCCTCGCGGGGGAGTACGGCGACACCGCGCTCGCCACCCTCCCCGCGATCCGGCCCGAGACCCTGCGTCCGGTGTCCGGCGGCGGCAGGGCGTTCACCGCTCTCGCCGACGGGCGTCAGGTGTCACTGCGCCCGTTCCACGAGGTGCACCACCAGCGTTACAACGTCTACTGGGCCGTGCAGCCGCGACCGGCACGCGAACGTGACATCGCGCGCTACCCCTTCGACGAAGGGACCGGCACCTCGGCGGCCGACCGTACCCGCACCTTCGCCGACGCGGCGCTCGCGTCGGGCGCCACCTGGACAGAAGCAGAAGCAGCAGTCGGCGGCGTGCGGTCCGTGTTCCTGGACGGGAAGGGCGCCCATGTCGTCCTGCCGGCCGGGCTGCCCAGCGGACTCGACGAGCTGACCGTCAGTGTCCGGGTCCGCGTGGACACCCTGACCGCCTCCGCCCGCGTCTTCGACCTGGGCTACCACAAGGACACCTACCTGTTCCTGGCCGCGACCACCGGAGCCCGGCGCGCCCGCGCCGCCCTGAAGATCGCCGGCATGGAGTCGGAGGACGTCATCGACGCGGGCGGCCCGCTCCCCGTCGGCCAGTGGGTCCATGTGGCCCTCACCCTCGGCGGCGGCACCGGTGTCCTCTACCTCGACGGTGTCGAGGCGGGACGCAACGACGCCCTGGTCGCGAGCCCGCTCCTGCTCGGCGCGAGCACCCGCAACTACCTGGGCCGCTCCCAGAACACCACCCATCCGTATCTGCACGGCGCGGTCCGTGACTTCCGTCTGCACAACCGGGCCCTGAGCGCGTCCGACGTGGCACGCCTGGCAGCCGGCTGACCCGCCGTCTCCGGTGCTCCACCGGGCACCGGCCCCCCTCATCCACCCGATCACCCGGATTCCCCAGTACACCGTTCCGCCCGGCGGGCGCCCCCGTGCCCGCCGTTCACGCAGGAGTTCAACCATGTCCCACATGTCTCACGACGACCTGTCCAGACGCCGTTTCGTGGCCGCGGCCGGTGCCGCGGGCACCGTTCTCGCGGTCGGCCTGCCCGACGCCGCCCTCGCCGCCGACAAGGCGGCCACGGGCACCGCCGGTACGGCCGCCGACGCCCAACACGCCTTCTCCGCACGGCACTTCGCCGATCCCCGACGGGACAGCAGACCGACCGTCTACTGGTACTGGAACGGGCCCGTCACCCCCGAACTCGTCGACCGGCAGATGGCGGACCTGCGGGACAAGGGCATGTACGAGGTGGTGCTCTTCCCGTTCGACAACGCCGAGATGCAGCCGGTGTTCTTCACCGAGGAATGGTTCGACATCGTCGGCCACGTACTGCGCACCGCCGAACGCACCGGTATGCGGGTGTGGCTGTTCAACGACGACCACTTCCCCAGCGGCCGCGCGGGGGAGTACATCGTCAAGGGCGGCACGGTCGGCTCCCGTACGTACAAGCCGCGGCCCGAACTTCGCCTGAAGGCACTCTGGCGCTCGACCACCGTCGTCGAGGGCCCCGCCACCGTCGACCTGCGCCGCAGCAGCGGGGTGGGCGTGGCCGCCGGACAACTGGTCGCCGACGCGGCCGTGCTCGACGGCGCCGCCGTACTGCGCGGCGGCGAGGGCTGGACGGACTACACCGTCACCGCCAGCGCCAAGGCCGACCACACCGCGGCCGGTCTCGTCGTCCGCGCCTCGGCCGACGGACTCGACGGGTACGCCGTCACCTTCGACCAGACCGGAGTCGTCACCGTCCTGCGTCTCGCACGCGCGGCGGACCCCGTCGAACTGCTGCGCAGCACCCGCACCGACGGCTTCAACAAGACCAAGTTCCACACGGTGGCCGTCACCGTCCGCGCGGGCACCCTGTCCGTCACCCTCGACGGCAAGGACAAGGGCACGGTCACCGACGACCGGTACGCGACCGGCGGGGCGGGCGTACGGGCCGTCGCCGACCAGCGCTCCCTGTGGGACACCTTCACGGTCACGGGCGCCGACGGCACCTCGCTGCACACCACGGCCTTCGACGACCCGGCCGACGCGGGGGACTTCCCCGAGCGCGCCCGACTCGCCGCCGACGCCACGGCCGTCGCCGCCGCGGCCCGCCCCGTGGGCGCCGCCGAAGCCACCGAAGTCGTCGACCTGACAGGCCGGTTGAGCGGCTCGCACGCCTGGCAGGTCCCGGCGGGCCGCTGGCAGCTCGACCTGTTCGGCGGCTCCCCGCTCGTCGACGACAGCCAGGGCTACAGCCGCAGTTACGTCGACCTGCTCGACGACGAGCCCGTGGAACTGTTCCTCGACATCGTCCCGGGCGAGTACCACCGCCGTTTCCGCCGCTACTTCGGTACGGTCATCCCCGGCTTCTGGGACGACGAGCCGTTCTTCGCCTCGGCCGAGGCACACTTCAAGCGCCTGCCCTGGTCGCCCACCCTCGACAAGGCACTGCGCGCGGTGGACGTCGAGCCGGGTGTCGCCTACGCCGCCGCCTTCGACGACCTGGGCCGCGACGGCCGGATCGCCCGGGGCCGCTACTGGCAGGCCGTGTCCAACCGCTTCGCCCGCTCCTTCCAGAAGCAGGCCCGCTGGTACGAGCAGCGCGACGTCGCCCTCATCACCAACCCGCTCTACGACGAGACGTCCCCGGCCAAACGCATCCCCTCCACCGGAGACCTGCACAAGGTCAACCAGTGGGCGCATGTGCCCGGCGGGGACATCATCACCGCCGAGTACGTGGCCGGTGAGCCCACCATGATCCCCCGTAACCCGGTGTCCGTCGCGCATCAAATGGGCCGGGAGCGCGCCCTGTTGGAGATGTTCGGCAACATGGGCTGGCAGGTCACGCCCGGGTTCGTGCACACCACCGTCGGCGCGCAGGCCGCCCGGGGTGTCAACCTGACCGTCCTGCACGCCCTGTGGACCGACGAGGTCCGCGTCTACTTCCCGCCGCCGTTCGGTCCGCGTGCCCCCTGGTGGTGGGCGATGCGGCCGCTCGCCGAGTGGATCGGCCGCGTGATGGAGGCCGGACGGGGCACGTCCGGGGCCCGTACCGCCGTACTGCAGCCGCAGCGCGCCGCCGAGCAGTGGACCGGCACCGACCGGCAGGGCGACGTCGACGGCGCGCTGTCCGACACCGCCTACGCGCTGGAGCGGGCCCAGGTCGACTTCGACCTCGTCCACGAGGGCGCCCTCAGCGGTGACCCGGACCTGCTCGCCCACGCCGACGTCCGCGCCGGCCGGCTGACCGTGGGCGCGGCCCGCTACGACCTGGTGGTGGTGCCCGTGACACCCACCCTGGACGTGGCCTCTATACGTGTCCTCGCGGAGTTCGCGCGGGCCGGCGGTACCGTCGTGGCCGTCGGCACCCTGCCCGCCGAGGAGGCGGCCCACAAGGACCGGTCCCTGGCCCGCGCCATGACCGACCTGTTCGGCGAGCGGCTCCCCGGCCGCCGACCGGTCGGCCGCGGGCACGTTGTACGGGTCGCCGACGTGGAGGGCCTGCGCGACGCGACCCATGAGGCAGGGGTCGCCGCGGCGGTGCTGGAGCCGGCTCAGGACGCGGTACGCGTCATACGGGTCCACCGCGGCGAGGACACCGCCTTCATCGTCAACAACGAGGGCGGCGAGTACGTCGGGACGACCGCGACCCTGCCGGCCACCGGCGTTCCCGAGCTGTGGGACCCCGCGACGGGCAGCACCGGCACCGTGCCCGTCCACCGGAGCGGCAAGAACGGCATCCAACTGCCCCTGACCCTGGAGCCGTACCAGACCCGGATCGTCGTCGTGCGCCACGACGCACGGGCGGTCCCGCACCTGACGGCCTCCCCGCTGCCCGTCCTCGCGGTCGAGCGGCACGGGAAGGGCCTGCGGGCGACCGTGGAGGCCACGGCGCCCGGCAGCCACCGGTTCACCGGCACCGACGGCACCCGTACGTACCGGGGCGCGGCCCGCACCGATGACCCCCTCGCCCCGGTCACCGTGGACGGCGACTGGACCCTCACCCTGGAACGCGAAGGATCCACCCCGGTCACCGGGCCCCTGGGCAGCTGGGTCGAACACGACCGGCTCTTCTCCGGCAGCGGCACGTACACCAAGGACCTCGACGTCGAGCGCGCGCTCCTCGACGGGCGCCGCGTCCTGCTCGACCTCGGCGACGTCCGTGACGTGGCGGCCGTCACCCTCAACGGCACCGCGCTCCCGCCGCTGCTGTGGGCGCCATGGACCGTCGACATCACCCGCCTGGTGAAGCCCGGCCGCAACTCCCTCGCCGTCCGCGTCGCCAACACGCTCTCCAACGAGCGCAACAAGCCCCTGCCGTCCGGGCTGCTCGGCCCGGTGACCCTGCGCTTCCGACGCCACCTCACCGTCGACCTCACCCGCGACTGACCCCTCGAACCTCCCCCGCACGCACTTCATGGAGCCCTCATGCCCAGACCCCGTTCGCGACCGCGCCCCCGCAGCGGACACCGGCGGCCCGTACCCGTACTCTTCGCCGGACTGACCGCGTTCGCCACCGTGCTCGCCGGCGCCGTCACCGCCGACGCCACCACCGGAAACAGCGCCACCATCACCCCCGACCGACTGCGCACCCAGCACCTGAGCCAGGCCCTGGGCATCGACGACACGACACCCGAGCTCAGCTGGGAGACCGAGGCCCGCGCCACGAACACCCGCCAGGCCGCCTACCGCGTCCAGGCGGCCAGTTCGCCGGAGCTGCTGCGCCGCGGCAGGCCCGACCTGTGGGACTCGGGCAAGGTCCGCTCCACGGTGCCCGAGACCACCTACGCGGGGAAGAAGCTGGGCTCCCGCGACCGCGTGTACTGGCGGGTCATGCTCTGGTCCTCGCACGGGTCGCGCGACTCCGGCTGGAGCGACACCGCCGTCTTCGAGACCGGGCTGACCCGGCAGTCGGACTGGAACACCGGCGGCGACGCCCGGTGGATCACACACCCTGACTGGCGGCTGAGCGAGCGCACGGTCGAGCCCGTCGTCGTCAAGGTCCCCCGCACCACGGCCCGTTACGTACGGCTGGACGTCACCAAGCTGGGTCTGCCCCTGGAGGAGGCCTTCCCCGAGCGCACCTGGCGCGTGCAGCTCGGCGAGATCGACGTGCGTGACTCCGCGACCTCCGCCACCGGCCTCGCCCGCGGCGCCGCGGTGACCGCCTCCGAGACCAACACCCTGCGCAAGACCTGGGAGCCGGCCCTCGCCGTCGACGGTCTCCCCAACAGCGCCCTGCAGACGGCCGCCGGCTACGCGAGCGCCGCCCACACCGGCGCCGACGTCTCCGGCACACCCGTGGTCCTCACCCTCGACCTCAAGGCGGCGAAGACCTTCGACGAGGTGGCCCTGTATCCGCGCGCCGACGTCCTCACCGCGGACGGCCGCGTCCCCAACTTCCCCGTGGACTACGCCCTTTCGAGCGGCGACAGTGCCACAGGGCCGTTCGCCGCGCTCGCCGACGTGGACGGGCAGAAGGCTCCCGAGCCCTATCTCCCGGCCGGACTGCCCCTGCTCACAGACGACTTCAAGCTCCCCAAGAAGGTGCGCAGCGCCCGCCTGTACATCGGGGGACTGGGCATCTACGACGCGACCCTCAACGGCGAACCGGTGGGCGACGCCGTCCTGGAGCCCGCCAACACCGACTACGCGGAACGCGTCCAGTACGCCACCTACGACGTCACCGACCGCCTGAGGGCCGGCGCCAACACCCTCGGTGTGGCCCTCGGCAACGGCATGTCCAACGTCGTCAGCACCGCCGACCGCTACCGCAAGCTGTACGGCAACCTCAGCGACCCCAAGCTGATCGCCCGACTTGAAGTGACCCTGGCCGACGGCAGCGTCCGTACCGTCACCAGCGGCGACGACTGGCGGACCACCCTCGGACCCACCACCTCCTCCAACTGGTACGGCGGCGAGGACTACGACGCCCGCCGCGAGAGTGCCCACTGGGACGAGCCGAGCGGTGACCGCCGGGGCTGGGACAAGGCCGTCACCGTGGCCGGCCCCGGCACGGCCGAGAAACCCGCCGTGCTCAGCGCCCGCGAGACCGAACCCATCAGAGTCGTCGAGACCCTCAAGGGCAAGGAGGTCGAAGGCGCCGCCGGCAGCAGGGTGTTCGACCTGGGCCGCAACATCGCCGGCTGGCCCGAGATCACCGTCAGCGCGCCCGCGGGCACGGCCGTCCGTGTCCACCCGGCCGAAAGCCTCAAGGACGGGCACGCCTTCCAGTCCATCAGCAATGTGGGCTCACCCCTGTGGGACAGCTACACCACCCGGGGCGCCCGCACCGAGACCTGGCACCCGCGCTTCAGCTACCACGGCTTCCGCTACCTGGAGTTGAGGGGCGTCCCCGAGGGCGCGACCGTGACCGTACGCGGCAAGGTGCTGCGCACCGACAACACCTCGGCCGGTGACTTCAGCAGCTCCGACCCGCTCGTCAACGACATCCACTCGCTGATCCGGCGGGCCATCGAGGGCAACATGATGAGTGTCCTCACCGACTGCCCCAGCCGGGAGAAACTGGGCTGGCTGGAGCAGAACCAGCTCGTGTTCCCGGCACTCGCGGGCAACTACGACATGCGCTCCTACCTGCGCAAGATCGTGCGTGACATGGCCGACGCGCAGACCACGGACGGGCTGATCCCCAGCACCGTGCCCGAGTACACGAGTCTGCCCGGCGCCTACCGCAACGACTCCAACTGGGGCGGCGCGTTCGTCCTCGTCCCCTGGCAGCTCTACACGACCTACGGGGACCGGGACACGATGGCCACGTACTACCCGCGGATGCGGCAGTACGCGGACTTCCTCCAGACACAGGTCACCGGCGGCATCCTCGACTACGGGCTCGGCGACTGGTTCACCCCGGACCGCACCTTCCCGCGCGCGGTCGCGGGCACCTACGGCTACTGGCGGGTGCTCGACGCGCTCAGCAGCACGGCAGCCGTCCTCGGTGACCAGGAAGCGGCCGACACCTACCGGGCGAAGGCCGACGCGAGTGCCACCGCCCTGGCCGCCAAGTACTACGACTCCGCCACGGGCACCTTCGGCGGCGGAGGACAGGGCGCCGAGGCCCTAGCCCTCGACATGGGCGCGTACCCGGCGGGGGAGAAGGACCGGCTGCTCGGCCACTTCACCGGCGCCGTCGAGAACGCGGACTACCACCTGACCCTCGGCGAGATCTCGCTGCCCGCCGCGTTCCGCGTCCTGTCGGCCAACGGCCGCGACGACATCGTCCACAAGATAGCCACGCAGACGACCAGCCCGAGCTACGGCTACCAGGTGCGCGCCGGCAACACCACGCTCGGCGAGTCCTGGGACGGCGGACCCGGCCAGTCGCAGAACCACTTCATGCTCGGCGCCATCGACTCCTGGTTCACCACCCGGGTCGCGGGCATCGGCCAGACCGCCGGCTCGGTCGGTTACTCCGAACTCCTCATCGACCCGGCCGTCGAGGGCGACCTGACCTCGGCGACCGGCTCGTACCGCACTCCGTACGGGGTCGCGCGGACCGGGTGGAAGCGGGACGGCGGCCGGTTCCGCCTCACCGTGGACGTGCCGGCGGGGAGCACGGCGGAGGTGCATGTGCCCCTGTTCGGCGGCAGGGCCACCGCGCCCGCCGGGATACGTCCGGTGCGTACGGAGCAGGGCGAGGCGGTGTACGAGGTCGGCTCCGGCAGCTGGACCTTCCGCTCGACCGCGTCATAGTGCGGCTGCCGGGTGCCCCGGGAAGGAATCCCGGGGCACCCGGGTGCGGTCAGACCGCGGGCGCCGGATACGTCGGGTACTCGACGCCCGTCACATGCTGGACGACCCGGACGACCTGGCAGGAGTAGCCGAACTCGTTGTCGTACCAGAGGTAGAGGATCGCGTTGTCGCCGTCGACCTTGGTGGCGCCCGCGTCGACGATCGAGGCGTGGCGCGAGCCCATGAAGTCGCTGGAGACCGCGTCGGGGGCGGTGGTGAAGTCGATCTGCCGCTTCAGCGGTGAGGTCAGCGACACGTTCCGCAGGTGGTCGAGGACCTCCTCGCGGGTCGTCTCGCGGCCGAGCCGCAGGCTGAGGATCGCGATCGAGACGTCCGGCACCGGGACGCGGATCGAGCTGCCGGTGATCGGCGCGTCGAGGTCGGGCAGCGCCTTGGCCACGGCGGAGGCCGCGCCCGTCTCGGTGATCACCATGTTGAGCGGCGCCGAGCGGCCACGACGGTCGGCCTTGTGGTAGTTGTCCAGCAGGTTCTGGTCGTTGGTGAACGAGTGGACGGTCTCCACGTGCCCGCGCAGCACGCCGTACTCGTCGGCCATCGCCTTCAGCGGCGGGACGATCGCGTTCGTGGTGCAGGACGCGCAGGACAGGATCCGCTCGTCCGGCTTGATCATGTCGTGGTTGACACCGTGCACGATGTTCGGCACGTCACCCTTGCCCGGCGCGGTCAGCACGACCTTGTCGATGCCGGGGCGCAGATGCTGCGACAGGCCCTCGCGGTCGCGCCAGATGCCGGTGTTGTCGATGAGGACGGCGTCCTTGATGCCGTACGCCGTGTAGTCGACCTCGGAGGGGTCGTTCGCGTAGATCACCTTGATCGCGTTGCCGTTGGCGAAGATCGTGCTGCTCGCCTCGTCGACGGTGATCGTGCCCTGGAACTGGCCGTGGATCGAGTCGCGGCGCAGCAGCGAGGCACGCTTCACGAGATCGTCGGCGGCCCGGCTGCCACCGCTCCGGCGGACGACGACGGCACGCAGGCGCAGGCCGTTCCCGGAACCCGCCTTCTCGATGAGCAGGCGGGCGACCAGGCGCCCGATGCGGCCGAAACCGTACAGGACGACATCGCGGCCCGAGCGGCTCTCGATCTTGTCGGCGCCCGTGGCGCCGGCGACGGCCTCGGCGGTGAAGGCCTCGACGGTGAGGCCGCGGTCGTCGCTGCGGTGCGTGGCGGCGAGCATCCCGATGTCGATCTGGGAGGGGCCGAGGTCGAGCGTGGTCAGAGCCTGCAGATAGGGCAGGGTCTCGGTGACCGACAGCTCCACTCCGGTGATCTGCCGGGCGAACCGGTGGGTCTTGAGGATGCTGACCACCGACTTGTTCACCAAGGAGCGGCTGTGCAGCAGGACGGTGACGTCCCGCTCGCGGTGCAGCTTCCCGATGATCGGGATCATCGACTCCGCGATCTCCTCGCGGTTCTTCCAACGGGTGAACGAGTCGTCATTGACAGTCACAGGTTTATCTTTCGAGCTAGGCGGTGCTCATATGATAAACGGTCGATGATCTCGCTCCGCACGCGGCCCGCCCTCCCGATGGGAGGACGGGCCGCGGACGCTTTCAGCCGGCTGTCACGGGAAGCTGGTGATCTTCGACGGGATGGTGTCGGATCCCGAGGTCGGCGCACCCGTGTTGTTCACGACGTGCGCGTACTGACCCTTCCCTCCCAGTGAGATCACCTGGATGCTGTGCAGCTTGACGCCCGACTTCACCGGCACCTGGAACCCGTGGTGCTGGACGATCGTCGAGTCGGACGTGAAGTTGCAGTAGCTGCCCAGGCCCCAGGCCTCATGGGTGTTGACGCTGTCGGCCACCTTGTAGGCGGCGTACCCGACGATGCCGTCATGGGTGATGGCGGCGGAGTTCGGCACGTCGTAGGCCTTCTCGTTCTGGAAGAAGATCGTCCGGCCGCGTTCGCCGCTCCACACCACGTCGTACTTGTTGAAGTGCTCGACGAACAGGCCCGTGGCGAGGACGTCGTCGCCGTTGACCTCAAGCCCGTAGTCGGCGCGGTTGGTCTCCCAGCCGACGCCGGCGCCGTGGTCGGCCCGCCAGATCCACGTGTGGTCGATGATGGCGTCGTCGCTGTTGACGACCATGGAGTGGGTGGCCAGGCCGGGTCCTGCCCCGCCGATCCGGACGAACACGTCCTGCACGGTGGTCGGGTTGGCGGCGTGGTCGGCCGAGGAGCCGGGCGCTCCGACCTGGAGCAGGGTGTCGGACTTGGTGGCACCGGCGTCGATGAGGAAGCCCGCAAGCCGGACCCCGTCGACATCGGCGACATGCATCGCGTCCACGCCGTTGTCGGGGATGATCGTGGCGAGGCCGAGTCCGAGGACGACGGTGTTGGCACGGTTCACGTTGATCGTCTGGTTGAGGTGGTAGACGCCGGGCGTGAACAGCAGGTTCAGGCCCTGGGCCAGTGCCGCGTTGATGGTGGCGGCCGTCGCGCCGGGCTTCACGACGTAGAACTGGCTGAGCGGGAGCGAGGTGCCGCCCGCGTTCGCCGGCCAGGACACACCGCGGGCGTTGGTGCGCTTGGCGGGCACGAACACCTTGTAGTCGTTGCCGTCCAGGTACAGGAACGGCTTCTCGCGCGAGATCGGCGTGGTGTCCAGCGTCGTGTACGGACCGGTGTCGAAGTTCGTCGCCGGGGCGCCCTGCACACCGGAGAACGTCATGTTCCACACGCCGTTGGTCCAGCCGCCGACCGAGCTCTCGCGGGTGTACCACTGCTGCTGCGAGTACGGACCGACCGTGCCGTCGATCTTCGAGTCGGCGATGTAGCCGCCGGACGCCCAGCCGTAGCCCGCCGGTGCGAGGTTGAGACCGCCCTCGACATGGATCCGGCGGAACGGCGCCGCCTGGGCCACCGCCCAGCGGTTGGTGCCGTTGACGGGCCTGATCGACAGGTTCTCCGCCGAACGCCAGAAGTTCTGGGTGGCGTTGCCGTTGAACCAGCCCGCGTCCACGGTGATGTCACCGTTGATCTTCACGTCGTCGGGGTTGAGACCGAGCCCGGAGATCGAGGTGTAGAAGCCCAGTTGCGCGTTGATGCCGTTGTAGGTGCCCGGCTTCATCAGGAACTGGTAGCGGCCCGAGCCGAACTGGTTGGACTCCTGCTGGGTGAAGACCTGGTCGAACTTGGCCTGCAGATTCGGTGTGCTCGGGTCCACGACGATGACGTTGGGACCGAGATCGCCGCCGCCCTCGACGGGCGGGGTGCCGCCGCCGGTGCCGGTGTGCACCGCGACCTCCCACAGCGAGTAGCCGTAACCGGTGCCGCGGGCCGTCCCGTTGATCCGGACATAGCGGCCCGAGCCGCTGACGTCGTAGGAGGCGGTGCCGCCCGTGCCGTTGGTGACGGACTTCAGTGTCGTCCAGTCCTGGCCGTTGGCCGAGGTCTGGATGGTGAAGTCCTTGCCGTAGGCGGCCTCCCAGTTGAGGTCGACCTTGCAGATGTCCTGGACCGAGCCGAGGTCGACCCGTACCCACTGGGGGTCGGAAGCCTGGCTGGACCAGCGGGTGCCCGTGTTGCCGTCGAAGGCGGACGCGGCGGGGGTGCCCCCGTTCTCCGTGGAGGACGCGGTGGCCGGCTTGCCCTGGGCGGCGTTGGCGGTCGAACAGGCGGCGGCGGCCCTGGAGTTGCCGTCGGCCGGGGAGGCGGCGGCTCTGTCGGGGGAGAGGGGAGCTTGGGCCGCGGCGGCCGGGAGCTGGGCGGGAACGGCGATCAGCCCAGCTGCTGTGGCGAGCGCGAACCCCAGGGATCTGAGTCGCAGACGTTGACGTCTCATACGTTGACTCCGTGCGGGTGTGGAGGGTGAGGAGCGGGCGGGGGGAACCCGGACCAGTGCGGTGGGGAACCCGATACCAGTGCGGTGACGCTTAGTTCAGGTGTTGATTTAAGTAATGAATCAACTACTCGGCAACCCGTCGGACACGACTTCTTTCCGGCGCTGTTCGCGGGCGGGGTGTCCTGGAGGAGACGTTTGCAGGGCGGGGTGCCGACGTCAGGACATGAAAACGGTCATGGCGTCGCCGTCTGACCTCCGGCCGGACCCGGGCACAAAGAGCCTCACCGCGGGCTGATCATTTGTGTCGGCCCGTGACGCGGAACCAGTCGCCCTTCTCCGGAGCCGTCTCCGGAGCCGGGGAGCGCGGGGGAGGCATACGAAGGCCGGGCGGATGGAAACACACCGGCATGGAACACACCGGCGTGGGACACGGCACCGTGGAGGACAGCAGCGTGCGAAGCAGCAGCGTGGAAGGCAGCAGTGCGGAACACCCCGGCCTGGACATCGAGGCGCTCCGCGCGGACACGCCGGGCACCACGCACCGGGTGCACCTCAACAACGCGGGGGCCGGACTGCTCTCCCGGCGGACCCTCGCGACGATGACGTCCCACCTGGAACTGGAGGCGGACATCGGCGGCTACGAGGCCGCCCGCCAGGAACAGGAACGCATCGACGCCACCCGCACGGACCTCGCCCGGCTGGTGGGCGGCCGGCCCGACGAGATCGCGCTCTTCGACAACTCCACGCACGCGTGGAACGCCGCCTTCTACTCGATGACCTTCAAGCCGGGCGACCGCATCCTCACCGGCCGGGCGGAGTACGGCAGCAGCGTACTGGCGTATCTGCAGACCGCCCGGCGGGCCGGCGCCGAGGTCGTGGTGGTCCCCGACGACGAGTACGGCCAACTCGACACCGCGGCGCTGACCGAGCTGATCGACGAGCGCACCCGGCTCATCGGCGTCACCCACATCCCCACCAGCGGCGGCCTGGTCAACCCTGCCCACGAGATCGGCCGGATCGCGCGAGCCGCCGGTGTACCGTTCCTGCTCGACGCCACCCAGTCCGTCGGGCAGTTCCCCGTGGACGTCACCCGCATCGGCTGCGACATGCTCAGCGCCACCGGCCGCAAGTTCCTGCGGGGCCCGCGCGGCACCGGCTTCCTGTGGGTCCGCCGCGAGGCCCTGGACTACCTCGACCCGTTCGTCAGCGACATCGAGGCGGCCACCTGGGACGGCGAGCGGGGCTTCACCTGGCATGCCGGCGCCCGGCGCTTCGAGAGCTGGGAAGCGAGCTACGCCAATGTCCTGGGGCTGGGAGAGGCCGTCCGCCAGGCACTGGACCTGGGCATGGACCCGATCGGGGAACGGGCCCTCGCCCTCGGCGCGTATCTGCGCGATGCTCTCGACGCCCTGCCCGGCGTCACCACGTACGACCTCGGCCGGGTCCGGTGCGCCATCGTGACCACGAAGGTCGACGGTGTACCCACCGCGGACGTGGCCGCGGCGCTCACCCGGCAGGGGATCAACGTGAGCACGACCGTCCCCGAACACACCCAGTTCGACACGGAGGTGCGGGACGTCCACCCCCTGGTGCGCCTCTCACCGCACTACTACAACACCCACGCCGAACTGGACCGGGCCGTGGCGGCCGTCGCCGAACTCGCGGGCACAGCCGGATGACCGGCCGACGCCCTAGTTCCGTTCCCCGTTCCGTCCCCCGTTCCGTGCGGCCCGTCCTCCCGTGCGGCCGTCATTCCATCCGGCGCTGCTCCTCGTCGCTCCAGGCGCGGGTGTCCCGCGGCGGCACATAGGGCTCCTCGGTGTCCGGCAGACCACCCGCGATGGCGCGCTGCCGAGCCATCTCGGAGTCGAACTCCAGCCCGAGCAGGATCGCGATATTGCTGATCCACAGCCAGACCAGGAAGACGATGACACCGGCGAGCGTGCCGTAGGTCTTGTTGTACGAGCCGAAGTTGGCCACGTAGAACGCGAACCCGGCCGAGGCGATCAGCCAGATCAGCAGGGCCAGCACGCTACCGGGAGTGATCCACTTGAAGCCGCGGCCCTTCACGTTCGGAGTCGCCCAGTACAGCAGGGCGATCATGACCGTGACGAGTACGACCAGTACCGGCCACTTCGCGATCGACCACACCGTGAGCGCCGTGTCGCCGATCCCCAGCGCGCCGCCCGCCTCGCGGGCCAGACCGCCGGTGAACACCACGATCAGCGCGCTGATCACCGCCAGCACCAGGAGCACGACGGTCACGCCCACACGGATGGGCAGCACCTTCCAGACAGGGCGCCCCTCCGGCATGTCGTAGACGGCGTTGGCGGAGCGGATGAAGGCCGCCACATAACCGGAGGCCGACCACACGGCGAGCACGACACCGACCACGGCCATGACGGAACCGATGCCGCCCCGGCCCTGCAACTGCGTCACCGCGTCGCTGATGATGTCCCGTGCGGAACCGGGAGTCAGCTTCTTGAGGTTGTCCAGGACCTCCTGGGTCGCCGACTTCCCGGCGATGCCCAGGAGCGACACCAGGAGCAGCAGCGCCGGGAACAGCGAGAGCACCCCGTAGTACGTCAGCGCCGCGGCCCTGTCGGCGAGCTCGTCGTCCTGGAACTCCTTGACCGTGCCTTTGAGGACGGCCAGCCAGGACCGCTTCGGCAACTCGTGGAGCTTGTCCGGTGCCCGTTCCTCCACGTGCTCCGCCGGGCCCGGAGTCTGCTGCTCGGATTTCGGTGTCCTTGACATGGGGGCCGGGTATCCCGACCCGCCCCGGCCATGCGCGGACCGGCGCCGGCGACAGCCGACCGGAAGCAGTCGCTCCGTCGAGTCGTAGGAGAACGCTCATCGGGTACCCGCCGCGCCGTAACGAGATCCACGTGGAAAGGAGCCACCTGATGAGCACGGTCAAGGAAGCGGTCGAGGTCGAGGTCCCCGTCAGCGTCGCCTACAACCAGTGGACCCAGTTCGAGGAATTCCCGCAGTTCATGGAGGGCGTCGAGGAGATCAGGCAGGTCGACGACAGCCACAGCCACTGGACCACCAAGATCGGTGGGGTGAAGCGCGAGTTCGACACGGAGATCGTCGACCAGTTCCCTGACGAGCGGATCACCTGGCGCACCACCAGCGGTGACACCAAGCAGAAGGGCACGGTCAGCTTCCAGCGGCTGGACGACACCCGTACGCGGGTCCAGCTCGTGATGGACGTGGAGCCGACCGGCGCGGCCGAGAAGGCCGCCGACCTGACCGGGACGATCGACCGCCGGGTCAAGGGTGACATGAGGCGCTTCAAGGAGTACATCGAGCAGGGCGGCGGCGCGTCCGGTTCCTGGCGTGGCCGCATCACCCCCGGCTGACCGCGCCGGGACCTGACCTGAGCGGCAGGACGAGCCGACGCGGCAGGACGAGTCGACGCAGCAGGACGAGCCGACCGAGAGGCGGACCGATGTTCGAAGGCTTCGCATCCGAGGTGGTCCGGCTCAAGGAGTCGTCCGCCTTCGTCCGCCACGGCGGTGAGGGGCCGCCCGTCGTCCTGCTGCACGGCCACCCCCGGACCTCGGCGACCTGGCACCGGGTCGCTCCCGGGCTGGTCGAGCGCGGCTTCACCGTCGTCTGCCCCGACCTGCGGGGATACGGCCGCTCGCGTGGTCCGGCGTTCACCGCCGACCACGCGGGCTACGCCAAGCGGGCCGTCGCACAGGACGTGGTGGCGGTCATGCGCCACCTCGGTCATGAGCGGTTCATGCTGGCCGGGCACGACCGCGGGGGCGCTGTCGCGCTGCGTCTGGCGCTCGACCACCCCGAGGCGGTCCAACGCGTGGCGCTGATCGACTGTCTGCCTCTCAGCGAGCACCTCTCCCGTATGACCGCGAAGTTCGCCACCCAGTGGTGGCACTGGTTCTTCTTCGCGCAGCCGGACACCCCGGAGCGCGTCATCAACGCCGATCCGGACAGCTGGTACCACGGCGACCCGAAGGTCATGGGACAGGAGAACCACGACGAGTGGCGCGCGGCCACGCGGAACCCGGACGTGGTCCGGGCCATGCTGGAGGACTACCGGGCAGGGCTGACCATCGACAGGGGCCACGAGGAGGCCGACCGGGCCGCCGGCACACGCATCAGGTGTCCCGCACTGGCCCTGTGGTCACTCCGGGACGACCTGGAGGACCTGTACGGCGACCCGCTGAAGATCTGGGCCGACTGGGCCCCCGACGTGACAGGCCATGGAATCGACTCGGGCCACCACGTAGCAGAGCAGGCCCCGGAAGAACTGACCAGATCATTGACGAACTTCTTCCACCCCTGACCTGAGCGAACACCTCCACTCGGGCTGCGCCACCCATCAAGCCAGGGCCCGCCCCACCCAGGGGCGCGGGGAACTGCGCACCCAGCCACAACGAACCCGCACCCGCGAAAGCACGCTTGGGCTGCGCCACTGATGAAGCCAGGGCCCGATCCACCCAGGGGCGCGGGGAACTGCGCACCCAGCCACAACGAACCCGCACCCGCGAACGCACCCTCGAAGCCACCCCGGTGGGCGACCTCTCAGACGTCGACGTAACAGCGAACGACCGTACCCTCAACCCCCGTACGAACCCGCACCAGATCCATGAGGTAGTTCACCAACAACAACCCCCGCCCACCCAACTGCGCCGGAGGCGACGGGCGCCGACCGGCAAGCGCATCCTTCAGCTCCCCTTCGTCCCGCACCTCGCACACCACCTGCCCACCCTCACCCCACACATACACCGTGCCCGAACCACCCCCGTGCACGACGCTGTTGGTGGTCAGCTCGGCCACGACCAGCGCGAGGTCGTCCAGCCGGACGCCGGACAGACCGAACCGCGCGGCCCGCTCGGCCACGAAGCACCGGGCCGCAGGCAGCTCGTCCGCCCCGAAGACGTACCCCTCCGCCCCCTCCACGATCGCCAAGGGCTCGTTGTACCGCTCGACCACCCGCTCGGGCGCGTAGGACGGACTGTCCAGCCACCGGCCGTCGGAGATCACGACCGGATGGGTCGCGTACGCGTCGCTCAGAACCTGCTCGCTGAGCCCCGCCTCGTCGTACGGACACAGGATCGTCGCGTCCCGCCCCTCGAACGCGGAGTTGATCAGCGCCTCGTGCTGCACGCAGGCCGGATACTCCACGCCGGTGCGATCGGGCCAGATCGGCTCGCCGATGATCCGGACCCGCGCCTTCGGGTGAGCGTCGGCGAACACGCGCAGCACCTTGGGGATGATCCGCCCGGGATTGCGCCCCGCCTGCGTCATGTCGATGAAACGTACGTCCGTCGCGGCGTCTCCCAGGGCGGAGCGCAAGACGTCCAGCTTCGGTCCGGGCACGGCGACCGCCACCGGTTCGCCGGCCGCCAGACCCTCCCGGACGAACGGCACGGTGCCGTCCACGTACTCCTGCTCGCCCCGGTAGAAGAGGGCGGGATGCACGAACGGCTCGGCGGGCGGGGCCGTCATCGCGCCACCACCTCGACGCCCGGCAGGTCGGGCCAGAACATGTCCAGAACCCGTCCCACGGCGGCAGGCGGCTGTTCGATCATGATGCGACGTCCTTCGGGAAGACCTTGAACCGCCACCGCGAGGGCGGAGACACCGGCGACGTCGACGAAGGTGACCCCTGAGAGTTCCAAGTGGCACACCTCCACATCCTCCAGGGCCAGCCGGTCCAGCGCCCGTTCCCAGGCTGTTCGCGTGGCCAGACTGACCTCGCCCGCGGCCTGCCAGCCCGTCCGGTCCGCCAGTGGGCGCACCTGGAGGGTGCCCGTGGACCGCGCGGACGACACGTCCGGCGGGTCCGCCTCCCACGCTCTGTCCACGCTGACCACCCCTGGAGTGTCGTCGTTTCCAGCCCAGTATTCCCTCTCCGCGATCCCCGCGAAGCCCTATGGGCCAGGAAGATCGGTCGGGCGCCAGGGGCGCGGTCAGGGCCGGACAGGCGTGCCGCGTCCCCAGTCCCAGGCCCAGTCCCAGGCCAGCCGGTCGGCGCCGGACCGGTTGGTCGTGACCAGCCACGGCCGTGCGGGGTCACCGACCAGGGCTTGCAGCGAGTACCCGGGGCCGGGTCAGCCCTGGTAGGGCTGCTGCTGCGGCTGGTGACCGGGAGCCTGGCCGCTCGCGCCCTGCACCTGCAACTGCTCCGCCTGCTCCTTGCCGATCTTCTGCTGTGCGCCGCAGAACGTGCACTGGGTCGCGTACTTCGTCGAGACGGGGAACAGCGGGATGAAGAACAGGGTGAACTTCGTGACGCGCTTGCTGAGCGTGTGCGCGGCGGGATTGCCGCACTGGCCGCAGACCAGGGTCAGTATCGCCAGCTGGTAGAGGTATCCCTTGGTGCCAAAGATGATCATGCGGTGGTTCCTTTCGGGCGTGCCGTGTCCGGCGGGGCGGGACCGTGCCGATGAGTGGCGGTGTGCGCTCACCGGTCACGGTCTCGCCTCCCAGTCTCGTGCACGGCGTGCCCGGCTGACACACTCCCGCTGTTGCGGAGCCGATCTGCGCGGGTCAAACACCCGCGGAGGCCATCCCGGTCGCCGACCGGTGGTTCGCCGACGCGGTCAGGTGTCCTGCCGTCCGCGCCGTCCGCGGCCGAGAGGTGAGGCTTGACGGTGAGCCAGTCGACTGGCCGTCAGCCGTGCCCAGTTGTGGAGATGAGGGGGAGCAGCGGGCGGTCGGGGAGGGTGGGTGGTACACGTTCCAGGATGCCGCCCGCGAAGACGTCGTACAGCGGCAGTGTCTCCAGGTGGACGTATCCGATGTGGCAGTCGCACAGGGCCTTGGGGCAGGGCCGGGGGCCGAGCGCGGCACGGTAGGAGCCGTCGTAGAGGTTGCCCAGTTCGGTGCGCACGAAATGGCAGCGGCGGACCGTCCCCTCACCGTCGACCGACAGGACCGACTCACCCGTGCGGCACGGCATGCCCGCGGAACGGTGCGGATGGCGGCTGAACGGGAAGAGCGGGTCCAGGCCGGTCCACTCGGCGGCCTCAGCGTCCGTGTAGGTGTGTCCTTCGGCGGCGTTCACCCACAGGTAGACGTGACGCGGCAGTTCCGTACGCAGCCGTCGCGTGTGCTCCAAGTGGTCGGGCACGCCGACGATTCCGACACTGAAACGGATACCGAGGCCGGCCAGGGCGTGTGTCTTGGCCAGGAAGCGTTCGTACGGCGTCTGTCCGGGGTGGTAGGTGCACCACAGGGCGACGGTGTCGGGATCCGCCTCCCTCAGCCAGTCGGTACGGCAGCTCAGATTGGTCTGGATCGCGACCCGTTGAATGTGTGGCTGGTTCGACAGTTCCACGAGGGCGCGGCGGTACCAGGAACGCACCAGCCCCTCGCCCCACGGGGTGAACAGCACCGAGAGACGGTCCTGCCGCTGCTCGTGCGCCCACGCGCTGAAGCGCTCAAGTGCCGCGCGGTCGGCGCGCAGCTGGGCGGTGGAGTCCCGGCGCTTCGCGAACGGGCAGTACGGGCAGTCGTAGTCGCAGGAGGAAAGAGGGCCGCGGTACAGCAGGGTGAGGTCCATCGGCGCTCACTTCGTCTCGTAGGCGGCCATGGCCTCGCGCACGGCCGGCGAGAACAGCTCGGGGCCGATGGCGTCCGAGTGCGCGAGCCCCTCGGCGGAGAGACGCAGCAGCTCGGGCCGTGTGGTGGCGTCCAGCCAGCCGCGGTCGGCGAGGGCGTCCAGCTCCGCTGGGAAGTCGTCGTACGGGTCCGTACCGAACCGCAGACGGTAGTCCGCGACGGGCAGGCCCTCCGCCTGGAGCAGCGACTGCAGCAGATGCCGGCGCCGTGCCTCGTCCTCGTCCACCCACCTGCCGTGCAGGGCGCGGGAGAAGTCCTCGGTGGCGGTGTAGTCGTCGATGATGCCGCGGATCTCCCGCATCGACACCGCGTAGTCGAAGGAGTAGTGCAGCCGCGAGGTGTACGAGCGCGCGCCGCAGCCCAGGCCGATCATGCCGTCGGTCTGGCACGCGTAGTCGTCCGGCCCCTGCGGCGGAGCGTCGGCCCGCCGGAACATCCGCATCGACACCTGCTCGTACCCGTGGGAGAGCAGATGGTCGCGCCCCTCCCGGTAGCGGCGCAGCCGCTCCCCGTCCCACTCCCGGTCCGCTGTGAGCCGGTCCGTGTGGCGGCCGAGACCGGTGAGCGGACGTATGTAGAGGGGGTAGAGGTAGATCTCCTCGGGGCGCCAGGACAGGGCCGCGTCGAGGGAGTACCGCCAACTGGCCGCCGTCTGGCCGTCGATGCCGTAGATCAGGTCGATGTTCAGCACCGGGATCGCGGCCTCGCGGATGCGGGTCAGCGCCGCCTCGACGTCGCTTCTGCGCTGCGGGCGTACGGCGGCGCGGGACTCCTCCTCGACGAAGCTCTGCACGCCGAGGCTCAGGCGCGTGGTGCCCCGTTCCGCCAGGACGGCCAGCCGGTCCGCGGTGGCGGTGGACGGGGACGCCTCCACGGACAGGGGAACGGCCCGCAGGTCGACGCCCGTCTCCCGTTCGGCGATGTCGCACAGCCGCTCCAGCTCGGCGGCCTCCAGATAGGTCGGGGTCCCGCCGCCGAACGCCGCGTTGGCGAACCGCGGCGGCTCCTCGTCGCCCAGCGCCTCGCGGACGGCGGCTGCCTGGCGCTCCAAGGCGTCCAGATAGCGGCCCGTCAGCCCGTCCGGGGCGCCGATGCGGGTGAAGAGGTTGCAGAAGCCGCAGCGGATCTCGCAGAACGGGATGTGCAGGTACAGCGAGAGTGCCTGCCGGGACTCGCCGGCCCACAGGTCCGCGAGCCGCGGCTGCGGGGCGAGCGGCCGGTAGGCGGTCTTGTGCGGATACGCGTACGTATAGCTCTGATAGGGGCGCGGCACGGCGACGGAGGCGGCCGCAGTGGCGCCCGCGGAGGTGACGACGGTCATGCGGGCGGCTCCAGGAAGAAGTGGCCGTAGGGCACGGTCCACACGGATTCGTGGCCGAGGCGGTGGCCGGTGTAGCCGTCGTCCCCGTAGGCGGTGCCGTGGTCGGAGCAGACGATCGCGAAGCAGCGGCGGCGCGAACTCATCGCGCTGAACAGCCGCCCCACGTGACGGTCGATGTACTCCAGCGCCGCGGCGTGCGTCAGACGGCTGTCGCCCGCCTCCCGGGTCGCGCCGGGGAGGTGGAACCAGTTCGGCTGGTGCAGCGCGGAGGCGTTCAGGAAGAGGAACAGCCGCTGGTCCGGCGGCAGCTCGGCGACGGTCTTCTCGGCCTGTGCCACCTGTGCCTCGAAGGAGGTCGGTGAGGCCACGGAGAACTCGGGCTCCCAGTGGCTCTCCTGGAAGTAGCCGGGCAGTACGTCGCCGAGGGCGCCCTGTTTGTTGAAGAAGCCGACGCCGCCGATGCACACCGTGCGGTAGCCGTGCGCGGCCAGGGCGGACACGATGTCCGGGGTCTCGAAGACGAACGTGCCGTCCGCCGTCGTCTCGCTGCCCGCGAACCGGGCCGCGAAGAGGCGCGGATGCGGTCCGGGCCCGGCGGGCGTGGGCAGGAAACCGGCGAACATCGCCTGGTGGGAGGCGTAGGTGAAGTTCCCCGGCGCGTGCCGCTTCTCCCAGGTGCCGGCCGGGAGATGGGCGGTGAGGTGGGGCAGGCGGCCGGCCGCCGCGAGCTCCACCGCCACGTCGTGCCGGAGGGTGTCCAGGGTGAGGAGAAGCAGATCGTCCCGGCCCACGACCTCGTTCATGTCCGGTGCGACGGCGGACGTACCGGGCATGAAGTCGGTGCGGTCGCCCGAGGGCGGTACGGGGTCAGGCTGTGGCATGGGCTGTCCTTGGCAGGTCGTGCGGTGGCGCGGACGGGCCGGGCTCCCCGGCAGGGGAGGCGGTGGCGGGGCGCGGGCCGCGGCGGAAGGAGCCCGCCGCGGCGATCTGCGCCGCGTACGTGTCCTGACCCTCCGCCCCGCTGCCCGGCAGGCCGGTGAGGCGGGGGAGCAGGTCGCCGAACGCGTTGACCTCGCCGACGGCGAAGCGGCGCCAGCCGAGGGCGGGCAGCAGGTCGACACCGACACACAGCGTGCCGGGGAAGCAGGCGGCGGCCCGCTCGCTCACCTCGACGGCCGTGGCCCACCGGTCACCCGCCAGCGCGCGCACGGCCGCCAGATCGCCACGCGCCCCGCCCAGATGGAGATTGGTCAGGGGCGAACGGCTGGTGCGGACCACGGCGTGGGTGGCCCGGCCGGCCACCACCACGATGCGCAGATCCGCCGACCGGCCGCCGAGGGAGGCCTTCGGCAGCCACCGTTCGACATGCAGTCCGTCGGGAGCCAGGGTGTCGACGATCGCGGCGATCTCCGGCTCCGACGTGTAACGGCGCACCCGCAGTGAGTTGTACAGACGGCCGTTCTCGGCGCGCTCCACCGAGGTCGTCGCACGGATCCGGCCCGAGGCGGCGGTCTCGACGGCCAGGACCCCGGAGGCGGACGAGCCGTGGGCGAGCTTGACGAACGCGCGCCGCATGCCCGCCGCCGCCATCATGTCCCGTACGTCCGACCACCCCCGGACCGGCGCAAGGCCGGCACCGGACGTCGGGGACGGCGGCACCGGCACGTCCGCGCGGGCGAGCCGGTCGTGACACAGCCGTTTGTCGAACAGCACGGCCAGCTCCGCCGGGTCGTCGAGCCGCACTCCGCCGCGCAGCGAGGCCACACAGGCGAGGAACCGCGCATACCACCGCGCGGAACCCTCCACCCGTGTCGGATCGTCCACGCCCCGCAGCAGGGCGTCCACGTCGGCGCTCTCACCCGGGGAGTCGAGGCGCACCATCTCGTCGTCGGTGAAGGTGTGTCCGCCGTCGCGCAGGACGTCGAGCCACTCGACGACCCGGGGTGTGCCCTGGCCCGCGGCCTCGGCGGCCGCGCCGAAGAGCCCCGCCCTGCGGTTGTCCCCGTTGGCGACGACCACCCACTTCGGCGGTGCGTCCGCCGATCCCGTACGGCCCATGCCGTTCCCCCTCCCTGGTCCTGACTTCGCGGCGCGCTACTCGCCCACCGCGACGAAACGCCAGACCTCGCCGTCGTCGTCCTCGTCGGACTCGGCGTCGTCCTCGTCGACGTCGACCTCCACACCCGCGGGTTCGAGGGTCTCCAGCAGCCGGGTGCGCAGGGCGGGGCTGAGGTAGTTGTGGTGCAGGTCGAGCTGCTTGAGGTGCGTCAGCGGCTGGCCCGTCAGCAGAGCCGTCGCGCCGTCGTCGGTGAGCACGCCCATGGACACGTCCAGTTCCTCCAGGCGCGCCACCACGGGAGCCGCCGCGAGGGCGGAGCAGATGGCGTCCTGGATCTCGCTGTTGTGCAGGGCGAGCCGCTTGAGGGCGGGCAGTCTTGTGCCCGCGAAGAAGGGTTCCAGGTCGGCGATGTCGCAGTCGCCGCCGTACTCGGAGGTGCCGAGCCACAGGTCGAGTTCGACGAGGGCGGGCAGGTCGCTCGCGGCGATGGCCCGCACCACTTCGACGGGCAGCCCGCCGCTCTCGACGGTCAGCTTCCGCAGCCGCTCATGACGGGCGGCGGGGAAGACCAGTCCGTTGCCGCCGCGGACCCCGAACTCCTCCAGACCGGGGAAGGCTTCGAGGAGCGGACCCATGTCGCCCTGCGTGATCCAGGAGATCTCCGCCTCCTCCATCACGATGTCACCGACGAACAGCGCGCGCAGCGAGGGCAGTCGGTCGCGGGCCGCCACCAGCGCCTTGACCACCTCGTCGGGAGCGGAGTCGTACACGTCGCTCCACGCGCCCACGACGATCGCCCGTACCCGCTCGGTGTCGACGGCCGCCAGGAAACGGCCGAAGGCCTCCTCCCACTGCTCGTCGGAGTCGTAGGAGTTCACCGCGATGTGCCAGGCCACGGACTCCGGCGACGGAAGCGAGGACGGGTCGGGCTTCGGGTCGTCGACGCCCGGGAAGTTGAAGGCCGGCAGCCCGTGGAACTCCTGGAAGTGGTCACCGATGGTCATGTGCGCGCCTGCTCCTTCGTACTGAGGTCGGTGGATCGGCAGTCGTGGGTCCTGATCCCGGCGCGCGCCGACCGCATCCAGGTACCGGAGTTCTACCAAGTCCCACTGACAACGCATGGATCAGGGGTCCTCCCGCGCCGCCCCGTACCCGGCACAGGCCGTGTGACCTGCGGTCGAGGGCGATTGTCAGTGGTCGCCTCTACGGTCGTTCCCATGGCACACGGTGTGCCGCAGCGGGAGGAGACCCATGTACCGGCAAGGAGACGTCCTGATCGTGGCGCTGGCCGAGAGCGCGGTGCCGGAGCAGGCGGCCGACGCGGCGTCCGAGCCACGTGACGGCCGCGGCAGGCTCGTCCTGGCACTCGGCGAAGTCACCGGCCACGCCCATGCGGTGGTCGGCCCCGGTCGGCTCGTCCGCGAGGCCGGTCTGTTCGGGCCGATGCTGCTGCACGTGCCCGACGGCGCCCGTGTCGTCCACGAGGAGCACGCGGCGATCTCCCTCCCGAAAGGCTGGTACAGGGTGATCCGGCAGCGGGAGTACGTGCCGGGCTCGGTGCGCATAGTCGCCGACTGACGACTGACACACATCGGGCGCGCGGAGAGCGCGAAGCAGGACTGCGCGGTGCAGGACCGTGCGAAGCAGGATCGGGCGGCACGGGGTGCGGTCCGGAACGGTACTCGGGGAGAGGAACGGCGTTGATGGAGCAGGGCGGTTGGCGGGCGACGGCGGCGGCGACGGGGCCGGGGGATCGGGCGGCGGCCGAGGAGGGTGTACGGCTCGCCTACCGGCGGGCAGGTCTGGCCGAACCGGAGCGGATCGTATGGACACGCTCCCCGCGCGAGGCGGTACGGACACTCATGGCGGCGGCCCGTCCGGACGCCCCGGAGCCGGACACCTTCGGGGCGAGTGTCCGTGACGCCGTGCTGGGCGCCCCCTGGGCCGCCGAGCGGGCACGGCTGCACGCGGAACTGGGTCCACAGGGGTGGAGCGGCCACTGGCGTGCCACGGGAGCGGGCCTGTGGGAGTCGACCCGCACCCTGACCGACCGGGTGCGGGCGGGCATCGTCGACGAAGTCGCCGGAGACCGGGCCGAGGAGACCCAGGTGCGCCTCCTTCTGCTGGACGCGGCACTGGGGCAGCATGACGCGGCCTGGCTGTGCGCGTTCGACTCCGGGGACGAGAGCCCCCTGGACGGTCTGGCCGCGGTGGCACGCCACGCCGGCTGGTGGTGGCCCTACGAGAAGGCGGCGGTCGTCAGCGAACGCCCCCTGACGCTGCACCGCGACGAAGCCGGACGCCTGGACCGCGGGGACGGCCCGGCCCTGGGTTACGCGGACGGGTTCGAGCTGTACGCGTGGCGCGGAATGCCCGTCCCCCGTGACTTCCTCGACGAGCTGACCAGACTGACCCCCGAGCGGATCCGCGGCGAGGAGAACGCCGAACTGCGCCGCGTGATGCTGGAGTACTACGGCTACGACCGCTATCTGGACGAGTCCGGCGCGGTCCCCGTCCACCGCGACGAGACGGGCGTGCTGTGGCGGGTGCAACTCGTCGGTGACGAGGACGTGGTGATGGTCGAGGTCGTCAACTCCACCCCGGAACCGGACGGTACGAGCCGCACCTACTGGCTGAGGGTGCCGCCGACGACCCGCACGGCCCGCGAGGGCGTGGCTTGGACGTTCGGCGTCGGCGCGGAGGCGTACGAGCCGCTGCAGCAGACGTAGGGAGGGATGCGGGCGGGGAGGAGTGCCGCGCGGGGGAGGAGTGTCAGGGAGTCCGCGGCGCGTCGTCGGAGTCGCGGTCGAGCCTGATGTCTGCGGCGACAGGGAGGTGGTCGCTGCCGGTGGCGGGCAGGGTGCGCACGTGCGACACGGTGGCCGAGCGGGCCAGGACCTGGTCGATCCGGGAGACCGGGAAGGAAGCCGGCCAGCTGAAGGCGAAAGCCTGCCCAGCTGAGCCCATCCGGTCCATTCGTGAGGTCACCGGGTCCAGACCCCGGTCGTCCAGGGTGCTGTTGAGGTCACCGAGCAGTATCACCCTGTCCAGCTCCTCGGCGGCGAGGGCCGCCCCCAGCAGCCCTGCGCTCTCGTCCCGCGGACCGGAACCGAGACCGCTCCAGCCGAGGCGGACCGAGGGCAGATGGGCGACGTACACCGCGATGTCGCCCCACGGAGTGCGAGCCGTGGACCGCAGTCCGCGGCTCCACCCTTCCTCGATCGACGCCGGCCTGATGTCCACGCGGCGCACGTCCGACAGGGGGTACCTCGACCACAGCCCGACCGTTCCCTCGACCGCATGGTGGGGGTAGTCGCCCGCCAGGGCCTTCTCGTAAGCCGGAAGTGCGGCAAGGGTCAGCTCTTCCAGGGCGACGAGATCCGGTGCGCCCACGATCAGGGCGGCGGCGGTGCCCGCGGGATCGGTGTTCACGTCACTGACGTTGTGCTGGACCGCCGTGAGGTCGTGCGCGCCGGGATCCTCCGGCAGGAGCCGCCCGCCGAAGGCCTGTCCCCAGACGGCCACAGGCAGCAGCAGGGCCACCAGCGCGGTCGCCGAGCGGCGCAGCAGTGCGAGCACCAGCAACAGCGGTACGGCCAGGCCGAGCCAGGGCAGAAACGTCTCCAGCAGGCTGCCGAGGCGGCCCACCGTGTTGGGTACCACCGAGGGGAAGGCCAGCAGGACTGCGGTCAGTACGGCGAGCGTCGCGAGCACACGCCCACGCGTCCAGGGCGACCGGCCGTCCGCGTCCCTGCCCCACGACCGCCGGGCGAGGTGTCGCCAGGAGAACCTGCGATGCCGTCGGCCGGGCTCGGCGGCGCCCTTCGTCCCCGTCGCCGTGCTGCCGTCCGCCGTGCGCTCCACCAAGCCCCACCCGTATCTGTCCGTGGATCCGGCATCCGCTCCGGAACCGCTCGCCGCCGCACGCCATGAACCCCATGCCATGAACCCCTCGCCATGAACATGAACCTGACGTGCCCGTAACGACGCACAGCACGGTGATCAGGTTCCGGCGGCGATCCGTTCGCACCGGGGGAGGCAGGGCGGGACGGCCGCACGCCGACAGGCCCGCCGGAGCAGAAGCTCCGACGGGCCTGCGAGCAGGTGCCTTGGCGGCGTCCTGTCGCTCAGAGACGACCGCCGCTGAGACGGGAAAGCGGGCCTCGCTGCCGCAGACCGGCACGCCGGCCCACGGTGTAGGAGCAGAGGACCACAGCCGCGGTCCCCGCGCCGGCGCCGGCCGCCACGACCTTCCTGGCCTTCAGGAGGGTCCAGACGACGCCGGCCTTCCCGACCGTCTGCTGAGCGGCCGTGGAGACCCCGCCCTGCACCGTCCTGGCCGTTTCCTTGGCCTTCTGCGACGCGACTCCGCCGAGGTTCACCAGGGCTTCCCTGCTGCCACGGCCGACGGCCCCGGCAGCGTCCCCGGCGTTCTTCACCGCCTCGGTGGCGGCCTTCTGTGACTCCTTCGCGGGCGCCGTGGCACCTTCGGTCACGGTGGTCTTCGCCGCTCGCGCATGCGCGGTGGGCGACTGTCCGTTCGTGGTTTTGTTGTTCGCTCCAGCCATGAACACCGGGTATCCGGCTCTGCGTTCGGCAAACGGAGAATGTGTTCCAGGCCTTCACGGCCTTCACGCTTCCCTGTCGCACGGGTGTGCAGAGCGAGCCGGGAATGCTGCTAGACTCGATCTTGAGCGAGCCGCCAAGTACGGGCCCGTCTCGCGTCGGTGGTCCAAGGAAAGACGCCCCGCTTCCTGCGGGGAAATGCAGGTGCAAGGCCTGCCCGGCGCTCAGGAAAGACCCCACCCGAAGTTCTTCGGGTGGGGTCTTCTCGTTGTCCGGGAGTCGGGAACGGGCCCGCTCGGTCGAGGTCAGCGTCGTCCGCGCAGCTTGCCCAGCAGTCGCTGGGCCTGGGCCCGGCGACGCGGATCGGCGGAGGCGCGGCGTGCCTGCTCGATGGTGCGCCGTCCCTGCGGGCTCCGGGCGAACTGCTTGATCTTGTTCATGATGCCTGCCATGGCTCTACTCCTGGGCCGGGGGCGGTGGTGCGGTCCGTGCACAGCTCCGTATACCCCGCCTCGGGGAGACCACAACGGCAACCCGCCTCCGCTCTTGCCCAGAACCCGGTGCGGACAGCGCAGACAGCCTGGTGGGGCACCTGGGTCACAGGGCGAAGCTGTCGGTGAGGTGCACGGCGTAGCCGTCGTCCTCCATGAGGAGGACGGTGACACCGAAGGGGGAGGGGTGGTCGAGGTCGAGGGGGGTGAAGGAGTAGGTGAGGGCGGCCTGGAGCGGCGGGGCGAGCTCGCCACCGGGCTGCGGCGCGGGGGCGGGCAGCCACAAGGGCTCGACCGTGCCCGGACCCTCGACCGTGCCCGAGCCTTCGGGCATGGTCGGCCCCTCGGGCGTGGCCTTCACGGGCTGGTGCGTGCAGGGGAACTGATGCAGTACGTGGCCGTCCTTCGTGGCGTGCACCAGATTCAGGCAGGGTGCCGGGCCGATGACCGGAAGCCCGCATTCGGTCGCGACGTTCTGGGTGTCCCAGGCGAGCACGACCTCGTCCGCGCCCGCCGCCGCGGCGACGTTCGAGAGCTCGACGATCGCGGTCATGGCGTCCTCGCCGGTCTTGGCCGGGCGGAGCCAGACGAGCCCGACCAGTTCGCCGCGGACCAGCGGCATGATGACCGGGCGAGGCGCCCTCCCTTGAGCCAGATCCGCGGTGTACGCGTTCTTCATCGATGCGACCAGTGCGTCCCACGTCTGCGTGTCCACGGATTTCCCCTCACCAACAGCCTGTTCACGAGCGACGCAGAGCCTGTCACGGCGGCCCGGTCCTGCGCCAGCGACCCCGGCCGGGAGCGTGCGGAGCACGGTCGGCCGGGGGTGAACTACTGGGCGGGCTGTTCGAGGTGGTCGGTGACGAGCTCGGCGAACTCGTCGGGGGTGGCCAGCCGGATGCCGAGGGTCTCGGCCTTGGCGCGCTTGGATCCGGCGCCCTCTCCCGCCACCACCAGGGTGGTCTTCTTGGAGACGCTGGAGGAGGAGCGGCCTCCGGCCCGTTCGATCAGTTCGTTCATCTGGTTGCGGCTGAGCTTCTCCAGTACGCCGGTCATCGCGCCGGTCACCACCACCGTCATCCCGGCCAGCGGCCCGCCCGCCGGCGCCGCCCCCTCCGTACCCGCGGAACCCTCTTGACCCCCTGAACCGGCCGAGCCCTCGGAGCCCTGGGAGCTGCCCGAGGCCCCCTCGGAGCCCTCGGCCGTCGCAGCGCTCGGGGGAGTGGCACCCGGCTCGGTCATGTTCACCCCGGCGGCGATCAGCTTGTCGATGAGCGGGGCCAGCTCGGCGAGTTCGGCGACGATGGACGGGGCCTTCTCCGTGCCGATGCCGTCGACCTGCTGCATCGACGCTGCGTCGGCCGCGCGGACGTGGTCCATCGTGGCGAAGTGACGGGCGATGCGCCGGGACATCGACCGCCCCGTGCCCCGTACGCCGAGGGCGCACAACACCCGTGACAGCGGACGCCCCTTGGCCGTGGTGAGCGCCGCCAGGAGGTTGTCGGTGCTCGTCCCACCCATCCGCTCCAGGCCCAGCAGCTGATCGCGGGTGAGGGTGAACAGATCCGCGAGATCGGCCACCAGCTTCGCCTCGACGAGCTGCACGACGCGGGTGTGACCGAGACCCTCGATGTCGAGCTGATCACGGCCGGCCGCGTACGAGAGGGAGGCGACCAGGTGGCAGTTGCGGCCGTTCTCGCAGCGCCAGCGCTGCTCACCGGTGTCGATGCCGCTGCCGCACCGCGGACACACCTCGGGGAAGACGATGGGCTGTTCGTCCCCCGTGCGCAGATGGGCGACGGGGGCTTCGATACGGGGGATGACGTCACCGGCGCGGTGGACCATGACATGGTCGCCCAGGCGCAGGTCGCGCCGGGTGATGTCGGCCGGGTTGTGGAGGGTGGCGTAGGTGATGGTGGCCCCGTCGATGACGACCGGTTCGAGGACGGCGCGCGGCGCGATGATGCCGGTGCGGCCCACGTTCCACTCGACCTCAAGGAGCCGGGTGATCTTCTCCACAGCCGGCAGCTTGTAGGCGATGGCCCAGCGCGGGGCGCGCGAACCCGAACCGGCGGCCTGCTGGTCGGCGGCCAGATCCGCCTTGACGACGATCCCGTCGATACCGAACGGCAGCGCGGCGCGCAGCGCTGCGATCTCCTGCACCCGGGCCAGGACCTGCTCGGCCGTCGCGGCGGTGGTACTGGGCACGGCGGTGCCCGCGGTGGTGTTCACCCCGAGTTCCGCGGCGCGGTCCATCAGTTCGCTGTGGGACAGCTCGTGCAGCCGCCCGGCCTGCTCGGCGTCCGTGTCCGGCAGGGGCAGCAGCCCGTAACCGAAGAACGTCATCAGCACGGTGTAGGCACGCTCCTTGGCTCTCAGGGTGCCTGCCGAGGCGCCGCGCGGGTTCGCGAACGGCTGTCCGCCGTGCGCCGTGCGCACCTCGTTGGCGTGCTCGAACTGGGCCGTGGTCATCAGGACTTCACCCCGCACCTCCACCGTCACGGGCTCGGCCAGTACCTCGGGCAGGCCCTCGACGGTGCCGATCGCGTGCGAGACGTCCTCCCCGGCCGTCCCGTCCCCGCGGGTGATCAGCCGCTCCAGGCGGCCGGCGGTGTACCGGGCGGCGATCGCCAGGCCGTCGAGCTTCGGTTCGACGCTGAACCGCTCCACGTCATGGCCCACGCGCCGGGCCAGCGACGCCGTCCAGGCGGTGAACTCCTCGGCCGAGAACACGTTGTCCAGACTGAGCATCGCCACCGTGTGCGGCACGTCGCCGTCCACCGCGCCGCCGGCGACCTTCCCGCTCGGCGAGCCGGGCAGCACCTCGTCGGGGTGCTCGGCCTCCCAGTCGGTGATGGCGCGCACGAGCCGGTCGTAGGTGTCGTCGTCCATCGGCGAGGTGCCGCCCGTGTAGTAGGCGGCCGACGCCTTCACGGCGTCCTCGACGGCCTGTGCGTAGGCGACGGCATCCACGATCACTGCAACTGGTGAGGTCATGAGGGTCATCCTGCCTGCCACCACTGACAACGGCCCCGGCCTGGCCTTCGGACCGGGCGTGCTCCAATGGGGGATGACATCCTTCTGGACCGGTGAGCGAGTACGGCTGCGTGGTGTCGAGCCCGACGACTGGACGGCGCTCATGCGCTTCGAGGCGGACGAGGAGCGCCTCGGCGACCTGGTGCAGGCTCCCCGCTCCGCCGAGGGCCATCGTGCCCGCGCGAAGGAACTGGCGCTCGCCGCCCCCGACAGCGACCGCTTCATCCTGCTGATCGAGGCCGTCGAGACGGGACAGCCGGTGGGTGTGGTCGGTTCGCATCACGCCGACGCGCGCGCGGGCTGGTTCGAGTACGGCATCTCGCTGGGCACGGAGCACCGGCGCAGGGGATATGCGACAGAGGCCGCGACACTGCTGCTGCGTTACATGTTCGACGAGCGGCGCTTCCACAAGTGCCAGGCGCGGGTCTTCGCGCACAACGAGGCGTCGCTGACACTGCAACGCAGACTCGGTTTCGTCGAGGAGGGGCGGCTGCGCGACCAGGTGTTCTTCGCCGGCCGGCATCACGACGTGGTCATGATGGGCATGCTCGCCGACGAGTTCACCCACCTGCACCCGGCCCGTCCGACCGTGACATGACCGACCGCGGACACCTCGGCCGTCGGCGGCCCCGGCACGCAATGGCGTACGCGAACGAACGCCACTGAGCGTGCCGGTGGCCTCGGGGCAGTGCGCCGACGAGGAAGGTCAGTTGGCCGCCGCGGCGGGCTCGGCCTTGGTGTCGGTGGCGGCGGTGTAGAAGACCGAGGAGCCCTGCTTGTTGCGGTGGGCGCTGCTGCGGGCGACCAGGTTTTCGAGGGTGGTGCGCACGACGGTGGTCTTGATGGTGCGCTCCGGGTGGGCCGCGGTGAGCGCGGTGGTGACCTCGGCGGCGGAGCGCGGCTCGTTCTGCGCTTCGAGGTGGCCGCGGATCAGATCGACGAGGCTCGGCTGAGCGGTTGTCTTCGGTGCCTTGGCCGCGGCCTTGCCGCTCCCGCCGGTCTCGGGCTTCTTGGCCTCGGCCTTCTTCGTGCTCGTGGCAGCCGCCTTCTTCGGCTTGGTGGCCCTGGCCTCCTTGACCTGCTTGACCTCCTTGGCCGTCCTGGGCTGCTTGGTCCGGGCGGAGGACTGACTCGGTACGGAGGGCACCGCGGGGGTGGACCCGGCGACGGGGCTCGTACCACCGAGCGCCTGGTGCATGTTCACCAGCACCGAGTGGTCGTGCTGCAGAGCCAGCAACTGCTCCTGCAGAGCCGCGATGTCCGTCGCGATGCGCTCCTGCTCCTTGCCGTTGCGCTCCAGGTCGTTGGTCACCTGTGCGATGTACTGCGAGGTGAGTTCCGTGGTGGAGATCTGGTTCTCAGACATGAGTGGAGCCTTTCTCGGTCCGCCGACACATGTGCGAATGGGGGCTGCACGTCCGTGTGCGGGTGGAGAGCGGGGTGGTGTCTGTCAGGGCTGGTCCGTCCGAAGGACTCAACTGCGCGCTTTGCGCCAGTGTAGAGATACTACGCATGTGGGGAACGGGCTGTTCCTGGTGTGTGTCATGTGCCTACTGGTCAGACGGCGATCCAGGTGTGTTGCTCCCGCACTCGGTCCAGAGGTCGGTGTGCCAGTCCAGGTGCCGGACGAGGTCGTCATCGCCCGGCCGTGACGCGGGGGCGCCCCGGCCGGGACGGGGCGACGGGGGAGTGCCCCGTGAGATGTTTCCGCTGACGGTGACGTTCTCCTCGACGCGGGGGCGGCGCAGTGACTCGTACAGGGACAGCGCGGCCTCGGTGCCGGGTGCGTCGCGCAGGGACTTCGCGAGGACGACCGCGTCCTCCAGGGCCATCGAGGCACCCTGTCCGGTCGCGGGGGAGGCCGCGTGGGCCGCGTCACCGATGGTCAGGACGCGGCCGGAGCGCCAGGGCGTACCGGTGGGGATCTCCGTGGCGTCGGTGACCATGAGGCGGTCGGTGGTGGCCGCGACGACACCCGCGGCAGGGGTGGTGTCCTTGCGCAGCAGCGGCAGGAGCTGCTCGCGCCAGTGGCCGGGTGTGCCGTGGGCGATCTCCTCGGCGGTCAGGGGTTCACCGGGCACGCGCGCGAACCAGTACGTCTCCCCGGCCGGCGACACCGCGTAGCCGAAGGCGGTCCCGCTGCCCCGCACCATGGTGATGCGCTCGCTCTCCCCGGCGTTCTCCTCGGCCAGGAGCGCGTCGTCGGTGTAGCCGTAGAAGACACGCTGTCCCGCGTGACGGGGCCGCACATCAGGGGCGAACCCCTGTCGTACGACGGAGTTCAGTCCGTCCGCCGCGACGAGCAGGTCACCGGTCGCGGTGCTGCCGTCGGTGAAGTGCGCGGTGACCGCGTCCGGAGTGTGCCGGACGGACGCGAGACGTGCTCCGTGCCGGATGCCGATGCCCCGGCGTGCGGCCTCCGCCTGCAGCGCGGCGGCGAGTTCGCCCCGGTGCAGGCACCGGTACCGCAGGAGCGGGTCACCGGCCTCGCCGAGCGGCACATGGGCCACCGTGGCGCCGGTGTCGTCGAGGACGCGCATCGAACGCAGCGGGAAGCCGACCGCGGTGACCGCGGCGGCGGCGTCGAGCTGGGCGAGGGCCCGCATGCCGTTGCTCGCGAGGGTGAGGAACGCCCCGATGTCCTCGGCCGAGTCGGGATGGGCCTCGTGAACGGTGACGTCCGAACCCGCCTTGTGCAGAGCCAGCGCGGCAGCCGTGCCGGCGATCCCGCCACCGATGACAAGTGTGCGCACCACGTCGTATCCCCCACTCGTAGCCGTACGGACCCTCGTTCGCACTGTATGCCCGCATCTGCAGGTGTGCCTCCCGCGAGGTGTGAGGGCTGTGGCGCGCCGTTGACGGAAGGGGAACGCGGTCACCGACTTCGCACATGCGTATGGGTGTACGAGCCGCAAAACACTTGGACTCGGCGGGTGTTGACGCGGGACAATTCCCGTACCGGCCCACCCGTACTCACACCTGTTGTCGGCGTGCCGCAACGGCGATTCACCGGAGGAACGGGCGACGGGCCGCCTTGACACCACTCGGGGGTGGGATGGGATCGCCTGACACACGCAGGGTCCAACCACGCAGGGGCGCGGTGCTCCTGGCACTTCGTCACTACGGACGGGAGCTGGCCCGGTTACGGCTGTTCTCCGTACCGGCCATGCTGCTGCCCGCCATGGGCAACATCGGCATCAACTACATCGCGCCGCTCATCGTCGCGAAACTCGTCGCCAGGATCGCCACCGAAGGCGGCATCACGGTCACCGCCGCACTCCCTTACGTCCTCGGTTTCGCCGGCGTCCTGCTGCTCGGGGAAGCGCTGTGGCGGCTGGGCCTGCACTGCCTGAACCGGCTTGCCGCGCGCGGCATCGAGAACCTGTACGTGATCGGCATGGACGAGCTGTTCGCCAAGGACGCGGCCTTCTTCCACGACAACTTCGCCGGGTCGCTGACCAAGCGGGTGCTGAGCTTCGCCTCCCGGTTCGAGGAGTTCGTCGACACACTGACGTTCCAGGTCGTGGGACGCGTGGTGCCTCTCGCGTTCGGATCGGTGATCCTCTGGCGGTACGAACCTCTGCTCGTCGTCGGCCTGTTGACGATGCTCGTGCTGACCGCGCTGTGCGTGGTGCCGCTGATCCGCCGCCGGCAGGCCCTGGTCGACCGGCGCGAGGAGGCGATCGCACGGGTGTCCGGCCATGTCGCCGACAGCCTGATGAACATGGACACGGTCCGCGCGTTCGCGGCCGAGGAGCGCGAAGCCGCCGAACACCGTTCCCGGGTCGCCGAGTCGAGGCGGCTCACCCTGCGGGCGTGGGACTACGGCAACCTGCGCATCGACACACTCGTCGCACCCATGTCCGTACTCACCAACGCGCTGGGCCTGTTGCTCGCGGTCGCCCTCGCGGGCAGCGGACACGGTGTGGAGGCGGTCGTGGTGGCCTTCACGTACTACTCGAACGCGACGCGGATCATGTTCGAGTTCAATCAGGTGTACCGCCGTCTGGAGAGTTCGATGACGGAGGCGGGGCAGTTCACCGAACTGCTGCTGCTGCCGCCGACCGTGCTGGACCCGGTGCCTCCGGAGCCGCTGCTGTCCCAGGCCGCCGACGTCCACTTCGAGGAGGTGACCTTCGCCCACGCGGGGGCGGGACCCCTCTTCCAGGGACTCGAACTGGCGGTGCCCAGCGGCACGAAGATCGGTCTCGTCGGCCGGTCCGGCGGCGGCAAGACCACACTCAGCAGGCTGCTGCTGAGGATGACGGACCTCGACGCCGGCCGGATCCTGATCGGGGGACAGGACATCAGCAGGCTGCGCCAGGCCGAGCTGCGCAGCCTCATCGCCTATGTGCCGCAGGATCCGGCGATGTTCCACCGTTCGCTGCGGGACAACATCGCCTTCGCCCGGCCGGACGCCACGGACCGGGAGATCCGGCGTGCGGCCGAGATCGCGCACGTCACGGAGTTCGCCGACGCCCTGCCGCAGGGCTTCGACACCATGGTGGGCGAGCGCGGGGTCAAGCTGTCGGGCGGACAGCGCCAGCGGGTCGCGCTCGCCCGGGCGATCCTTCGTGACGCGCCGATCCTGCTCCTCGACGAGGCCACCAGCGCGCTGGACTCCGAGAGCGAGGTCCTGGTCCAGGAAGCGCTGTGGAGGCTCATGGAAGGACGGACGGCGCTCGTCGTGGCGCACCGGCTCAGCACGGTCGCCACCATGGACCGGCTCGTCGTCCTCGACCGTGGACGCATCGTCGAACAGGGCACCCACCAGGAACTGCTCGCCTCCGCCGGCGCCTACGCCAAGCTCTGGCAGCACCAGTCGGGGGGCTTCCTCGACGACGGGCCCACCCCGGAGCCCGTGCACTGACCGTGCCGTGAACCGACCGCACCGGCCACACACGATCCGTCGGTGGCCGGTGCGGTCGATGTGCTCTCAGGTCTGCGTGCGCCGCACGCACTCCCTGACCACGTCACCCAGGCTGCCGGTCCGCTCCAGGATCTCGCGCTGGACCCGGGCGCCGTTGCCGTCACGCAGCAGGTCCGTCGCGGCCTTGTGCACAGGGTCGGTGTCACCGCTGTCGTCCAGAGCGGGGCCGACGTGTTCCAGCAGCGCGCGCACCACGTCCCCGGCAGGCGCCGGCCGCATGGTCAAGGGGTGCAGCAGGTCCTCCTCAAGCCCCGACCGTGCGGCCCGCCAGGCGGCCAGGCGCAGCAGTTCCACGGGGTGTGCCGCCGGGGCGGTTCCCGCACGCCACTCGCGGGCCGCGGTCTCGACGAGTCCACGGGTGAGGGTGGCCAGCAGGGTCGCGGTGCTCGCCTCCAGGCAGACGTCCGACACCCGGATCTCGACGGTGGGGTACCGCTCGGCGATCCGCGCGTCGTAATAGACCATGCCCCGGTCCTTCAGCACCCCCGTGGCCACCATGTCGTCGATCCGCCGGTGGTAGGCGTCGGCCGAACCGAAGAGTTCCGTGGGGCCGGCCATCGGCCAGCGCATCCACACCCGGCTCCGGTAGCTGCTGTAGACGCTGTCCTTGCCCTGCCAGAAAGGGGAGTTCGTGCTGAGCGCGGTCAGCACGGACAGCCAGGGGCGGATGCGGTCGAGCACCGCGGCGCCCTCGTCGTCGGACTCCACCGACACATGGATGTGGCAGCCGCAGACCAGCTGCTCCTGAGCGGGCAGGCCGAACTCCTCGACCATCCACTGGTACCGGGCATTCATGCTGACCGAAGGGCTGACCGGCAGGGGCGAGGTGGCGAGCGCGACGACGGTGGCTCCGATGTCCCCCGCGACCCGCGCCGCCTCCTTGCGGCACCGGACGATCTCCGCGCCGAGTTGAGTCATGTCCGCCTGCGGGGCGGTGGCGAATTCGAGCTGCTGGGTGTGCAGCTCCTTCTCGAACGTCTCCTCCGACGGATCGTCCCTGGCGGCGCGAGCCAGTACCGCGGCGGACAGCGCCTGTGGTTCTCCGGTCTCGGGATCGACCAGGAGAAGTTCTTCTTCCACTCCCACGGTACGCACGTGACAAAGCCTCTCATAAGGGTCACCGGTGACGGCGACGCAGAATGCCGGGAAGGCGGAGGCCGACAACTCCCCCCGCGGTTCCGAATGCCCTGGAACAGCGGGTGGACACCCGGTGGCCGAGAGGGTTTGCGCGTACGCCGCGCGGCTCTGCCGCGCGGCCCTGGGACAGGACGGTGAGGACCATGGCGCACGTGACATGCCTCGGCCCCGGCCGGGCGGCAGCGACGCCGCCCGGACGGGGCCGGTTCACAGCACCCGGCGCCTGCGCCCCAGCCAGGTCTGGGCCACCACGACCACGGCGAGGAAGGCACCGCTGACCACCTGCTGGTACGCGGAGTCCAGGGAGCCGATCTGGTTGATGACGTTCTGGATCACCTTGAGCAGGAGCACACCGACCAGGGAACCGCTGACGAAACCGAAGCCGCCGGAGAGCAGGGTGCCGCCGATGACGACCGCCGAGATGGCCTCCAGCTCCATGCCTGACCCGAGGATCGTCACGCCCGACACCAGCCAGGCCGCGTTGAGCGCGCCCGCGAGACCGGCGCACAGTCCCGACAGGGCGTACACGGTGATCTTCGTACGGGCCACGGGGGCGCCCATCAGGGCCGCCGCGTCCTCGTTGCCGCCGACCGCGTACACGTACTGACCGAATCTGGTGAGGCGCAGGACGACGGCGCCGAGGACGAACAGGGCCACCGTGATCCAGATCGGTACGCCGATGCCGAGCAGCGAGCCCTGCCCGAGGGTCGCGAAGAACGAGTCCTTGTCGACGAGGTAGGTCTTCGAGCCCTCGTCGGTGATCGCCAGCAGGATGCCGCGCGCCCCGAGCATGGCGGCCAGGGTGACGATGAAGGGGGCCAGTCCCGACCGGGCGATGAGCAGGCCGTTGACGACCCCGATCAGCCCGCACACCGCGAGCGGGAGCAGCAGGGCCACCGCCGTGCCGTACTGCGAGCCCCAGGCCGCCAGCACCCCGCCTAGGGCGAAGAGCGAGCCGACCGACAGGTCGATGCCACCGGTGACGATGACGAACGTCATGCCGAGCGCGACCACGGCCAGGAAGGCCGAGGACAGCGCCATGTTCTCCAGGTTGTCACCGGTCAGGAAGGTGTCGAAGCTCAGTGACGCCGCCACCATGGCCACCAGGAGGGTGACCAGGGCGCCGTGCTGCTGGGCGAGGGCGCTGAAGCGTTCGGCGCGGGTGGGGGCGTCGATCTTGTCGGGCTCCTGGTGGACTGGGGCCGGCCGCATGTCGGCCTCTGTGGTCCCGGTGGTCATCGCTTCCCCCGTTCACGGGCCGCGTAGACGGCGGCGATGATCACCACGGCCTGGGCCATCTGCGTCCACGACGGTTGCAGGTCGTGCTTGATGAGCGTGGTGGTCAGCAGCTGGATCAGCACGGCCCCGGCGACCGTGCCGCCGATGCGTACACGGCCCCCGGACAGGGGAGTGCCGCCGACGACCACCGCCGTGATCGCCGACAGTTCCATGAGGTTGCCCAGCGAGGTGGGATCGCTGGCCGTCAGCCGGGCGGTGGCGAGGACACCCGCCACCGCGGCCAGCGCGCCGGAGCACGCGTACACCACGATGAGGACCCGGCGCACCGGCAGTCCCGCGAGGCGTGCCGCGGGCCTGCTGTCGCCGACGGCGAGCAGCTGCCGCCCGAAGGTCGTGCGGCGCACCACGAAGGCCACCAGCAGCGCCAGGCCCGCCGCGATGAGGACGAGGTACGGCACCCCCAGCACGTCACCGGAGCCGAGCGAGGCCATTCCCGGATCGCGTACGTCCTCCAGCTGCGGGAGCAGCACCAACGCGATCCCGCGGCCGGCGACCATGAGGGCCAGGGTGGCGACGATCGGCTGGACGCCGAGGAAGGCGATCAGTGAACCGTTCGCCAGGCCGATCACGATGCCGCCCGCCACCGCCATGAGAACGGCGAGCCACGGGCCGTAGCCGAGGTACAGGGACAGCAGCGAGGTGGACAGGGCCATCACCGAGCCCACCGACAGGTCGACGCCCTCGGTGCCGATCGCCAGCGCCATGCCGAGCGCCACGATCAGGACCGGCGCGACCTGCACGGCCTGGGTGCGGAAGTTCTCCGCCGAGACGAAGTTCGAGGTGAAGACGAAGTTGAAGACGAGCAGAGCCACGACGCCCGCGTAGACGCCGTACTCCTGGAGCAGGCGCAGCAGCCGCTCGCGGTCCACCTGACCGCGGATCAGCGTCAGGTCAGTCATGGGCGCTCCCAGCGGATTTCACGTTCTTCGAGAGGTCCGGCGATGCCGGGAGGTCCGGTGATGCCGGGAGATCCGCCGGTTCGGAGGGAGCCGAGGGCTCGGCGGCGATGGCGCGCATCAGCGCGTCCTCGGTGACGGCGTCGCCGGTCAGCTCGTCGACCACCACCCCGTCCTTGAGGACGATGATCCGGTCGCTGCCCTCGATCAGCTCCTCGGTGTCGGAGGAGATCAGCAGCACGGCGAGCCCCTCCTCGGCGAGTTCGTCGATGAGGGACTGCACTTCCGCCTTGGCCCCCACGTCGATGCCCCGGGTGGGCTCGTCGAGGAGCAGCACCTTCGGGTGCATGGCGAGCCAGCGGGCCAGCAGCACCTTCTGCTGGTTGCCGCCGGAGAGCTCACCGACCTTCTGGTGCGGCCCCGCGGACTTGATGCGCAGCCGCTTGACGAACATGTCGACGACCTTGTCGACACGGGCGTTGTCCACCAGACCGAACCGGGAGAGCCCGGGGAGGGCGGCCAGCGCGATGTTCTCCCGCACCGAGAGGCCGGGCGAGATGCCCTCGGCCTTGCGGTCCTCCGGCAGCAGGCTGATGCCGGCGCGGATCGCGGCCGGTGTGGAACCGGTCCGCACGGCCGCGCCGCCGACCGACACCCGGCCGGAGTCGGTCGGCAGCGCGCCCGCGATCGCCCTCGCGGTCTCACTGCGACCCGAGCCGAGGAGTCCGCCGAGACCCACCACCTCGCCCGGACGGATGGCGAGCGACACGTCGTGCAACTGGTGACGGATCGTCAGTCCCTCGGCGCGCAGCACCGGTTCGGCCGCCGCCTGGTGCGAGCCGGTGAACTTGGTCAGGCCTTCGCTGCGGACCTCGCCGATCTCCCGGCCCAGCATCAGGGAGACCAGCCGCAGCCGGTCGAGGTCGGCGAGCCGTCCGGTGTGCACCACCCGGCCGTCACGCAGCACGGTGACGGCGTCGCAGATCTCGTACAGCTCGTCCATGCGGTGGCTGACGTAGACCACGGCGATGCCGCGCTCGCGGAGCATGCCGATCACGTCGAACAGGGTGCGCACCTCGCGCGGTTCGAGCGAGGAGGTGGGCTCGTCCATGATCACGACACGGGCGTCGATGGCGACGGCCCGTGCGAGGGCCACCATCTGCTGGGCGCCGACGCCCAGTTCACGCAGCGGACGGCTCACGTCGACCCGGATGCCGAGGCCCCGCAGGGCCTCGTCGGCCTCCCGGTGCATACGGCGGAAGTCGATGAGACCGAGCCGGCCGCGCGGTTCACGGCCGAGCAGGAGGTTGCGCGCCACGCTCATCAGCGGGACGAGGTTGACCTCCTGGTAGATGGTGGAGATGCCCGCCTGCTGGGCCTGCAGGGGGGTCGTGAAGCGGACCGGTGAGCCGTTGTGGACGACCTCGCCGGTGTCCGGCTGGTAGACGCCGGTGAGTACTTTGATCAGGGTCGACTTGCCCGCGCCGTTCTCGCCGACGAGGGCGTGCACCTCCCCGGCGCGGGCGGTGAAGTCCACGTCGGACAACGCCTTCACGCCGGGGAAGAGCTTGGACACGCCAGTGACGGAGAGCATCTCAGTAGGCCTTGGCGATGTCCGACTCGGCGTTGGCCTCGGTGTACTCGGTGTCCTTGATGACGATGTCCTGCGCGACCTCGTCGCCCTTGGTGAAGCTGTCGAGGGTCTGGAAGGCGAGCGGACCGAAGCGCGGGTTGGACTCGACCACACCGCTGATCCAGCCGTCCACGATGCCCTGGACGGCGTTGCGCGTGCCGTCGATGGTCACGATCTTCACGTCGCCGGCCTTCTTGCCCGCGCCCTTGAGGGCGTTGACGGCGCCGAGGCCCATCTCGTCGTTCTCGGCGTAGATGCCCTTGATGCCGGGCTTGGACTGGATGAGGTTCTCGGTGACCGACTGGCCCTTCTCGCGGGCGAACTCGCCGGTCTGCTGGAAGACCACCTTGAGGCCGGGGGCCTCCGCCTTGATCTGGTCCACGAAGCCCTTGGTGCGTTCCGTGGTGACGTTGTTGCCCGCCGCGCCGAGCAGGATCGCGATCTCGCCCTTGCCGCCGGTCGCCTCGATCATCTGGTCGGCGGCCCGCTTGCCCTGCTCCACGAAGTCGGAGCCGATGAAGCTCACATAGTCCTTGCAGGCCTCCGCGTTGATCTTGCGGTCGACCGTGACGATCGGGATGTGCTTGGCCGCCGCCGTCTTCAGCACCGGCTCCCAGCCGTCCGAGTTGAGCGGGGCGATCACCAGCACGTCGGCGCCCTTGGCGATGAGGTCCTGGACGTCGCTGATCTGCTTGGAGAACTGCGACTGGGCGTTGGCGGTGAGGAGCTTGATGCCGCGCTTCTTCGCCTCCGCCTCGATCGAGGCGGTCTCGGCGATCCGGAAGGGGTTTGCCTCCTTCTCGGACTGCGAGAAACCGACCGTGGCGTTCTTGAGATCGAGCTTCTCGCCCCCGAACGTGTCGATGGTGCAGGAGGGCCCGGAGCCGGCACTCGGCGAGGCGACCTCCTGACCTGCGTCGGCCTGCTGCTCGGTGGCCTTGTCGTCGGAGGAGTCCTCGGACTTGGTGCATCCGGTGAGTGCCAGGCTCGTGAGGATGCCGGTGGCGAGGAGAGCGCGAGCGGTGGTGCGACGAGAAGATGCGGTCGACTTCATGGAGATCCCCAAACGGCGCGGCCCTGGAGCTGAGAGCGCTCCCGGGTAGTTCGGCACTTGACGGTCGATACGGCGTGCACGGCGTTCAGGGGAGGTTTTTACATCGTTGGAGAGGTCGTGTAAACCCCTCCGTCCGAAATCTCGACCGATTCGTTCGACCTGCCGTCAGCGCCGTCCGAGGGTGCTCTCCCGCTCCACCAGCCGGAACTCCGCCGTGAGTTCCCGTCCGCCGGGGTCCTGGCGGCCGGAAAGACTGCGCAGCAGGGAGGCCACCGCGAGCCGGGCGATCGCCTGCTTGTCCGGCGCGATGGTGGTCAGCGAAACGGCCCCGAACCGGCTCTCGGCGATGTCGTCGAAGCCGACCACGGCGATGTCCCACGGCACCCGGAGCCCGCGCTCGTGCAGCACCCGCATGGCGCCGATCGCGATGAGGTCGTTGAAGGCGAAGACCGCGTCGGGCCGGTGCCCCGCGTCCAGCAGCTCGGCCATGGCCCGGGCGCCGTCGTCCCGGTCCCAGCCGCCGACGGGCACGATCAGGTCCTCGTCGGGGGTGAGGCCCGCCGCCGCCAGCTCCGCACGCCAGCCGTCGAGCCGCAGATGGGCGGGACGGTTCGCGGAGTCCGTACGCACACCGAGGTAGGCGATCCGGGTCCGGCCGCGGTCGAGCAGATGGCGCACCGCCGCCCTGGCGGCGGCGACGTTGTCGATCGCGATGTGGTCGAAGGGCAGACCGTACTCGCGCTCGCCGAGCAGCACCAGGGGTACGTCGTCGGCCCGGCCCTGCAGGTCCTCGGCCTCCAGCTCCAGCGGACTGAGGATCAGACCGTCGATCACCCGGGCCCGGAAACCCTGGCTGACCAGCAGTTCCTGCTGACGTTCGCCCCGTGTGTGGTCGAGCAGGACCGTGAACTCGTGCTCGGCGGCGGCGTCGATCACCGCGCCCGCCAGCTCGGCGAAATAGGGGTTGCCCAGCTCGGGGACGGCCAGCGCGATGATGCCCGTACGGCCTTTGCGCAAATGCCGTGCGGTGAGGTTCGGCCGGTAGCCGAGCTCGTCGATCGCCTCCTGGACCTTGGCGCGCATCGCTGGGGTGATGTGCGGATAGTTGTTCACGACGTTGGAAACGGTCTTGATCGAGACGCCGGCCCGTTCGGCCACGTCCTTCAGGCTGACCCGCAAGGGTTCTCCTCGGCATCGACGGGAACTCCGCGACCGGAGCTGTGTCATGAACCTGGACAGCGGGTGGGAGCCCGTGCTCTCATGCCAACTGCCTCTGCTTCCAACGTTGTACAGACTGAAGCTCCGAGCCGCCACCCTTCCTCACCCTAGGACGTGTCCGCAGAGCCCCGTCGTCCACCCGGACCGCGGGGCAGGCGGAACTCTGCGGACACCGCCCCGGGTGGCTTCCGGTGGGCCTCCGCGGGGGAGTGGCGTTCGGTGCTTCCGCACTGCCTGAAGGGCGTGGGACCCCCGACCGGGCCCGGTGACGCCGGCCCCCGGACGGGGGACGCGTGCCGGGCGTCGTGACACCGCCGGGACAGGGGGTCGTGACACCGCCGGGAGACCGGGTGTCCCGACGCCGCGGGGATTCGTCAGAAGCTCCCTAGGAGGATTCGTGCGCATCACCTCACTCAAGTCACTCGTACCGCTCAGATCACGCATACAACTCAGACAACGACTCGCCCTGCTCCTCGCGGTGTTACTCGGGGCCGCGGGACTGGCCGCCGCACCGGTCGCGACAGCTGTGGAGGACCCTGTCGAGGTCCACGGCCTCAAGGGGGAGTACTACACCCAGTCCGCCCCCGGCGCCTTCGATTTCCACGAGCTCAAGGCCACCGGGATGGACGCGCAGCTCGACTTCGACAATCTGGAGTCCCGACTGCGGGCGGCGACCGGGAAGTCCGACGACGTCAGCGTGCGCTGGACCGGCCGGATCGTGCCCGAGAAGACCGGCCCCACCACCTTCTCGATCATCGGGGACAACGGCTTCCGTCTCTGGGTCGACGGGAAACTCACCATCGACCACTGGGTCGACGACTGGGACCGCGAACAGACCGCGGAACCGGTCCAGCTGACCGCGGGCACGGCCTATGACATCAAGGTCGAGTACTTCGAGCACTACGGAGGCTCCAACCTCCATCTGCGCTGGACCCCGCCCGGCGGCACCAAGACCGCGATCCCGCAGTCGGCGTTCCTGCTGCCCGCGGGCTACGACTACGACGGGGCCATCGCCACCACCGTGCTCAGGGACGGCCGCACCCTTCGGCTCGACTTCGCGCAGGAACTCAAGGCGCCCCCGGCCGACCTGATCGACCACCTGGACGCCGTCATCGGCGGGGCGACCTGGCCGCTCGGCCGCATCAAGCTCGACCCCACGGACTCCAAGTCCCTGCTGATCGCGCTCAAGGAACCCGTGGTCGGCAACAAGACGGGCACCGCGCGCGGCAGCGCCGATGTGCGCTACGACGGAGCAGGGGGCCTCTCCGCCCAGGACGGCAACGTTGTCAAGCCCTTCTGGAGCAGCGGCACCAACCGCTCGACCCACCAGCTCAGCACCAAGTGGGGCAAGGACGTCACCCCGGCCAACGCGCACCGCGAGTACCCGAGGCCGCAGCTGACCCGCGACAACTGGCGGAACCTCAACGGCAGCTGGCAGTTCGCCGCCGCCGAGGCGGGGGAGCAGCCTCCGGTGGGGAAGAAGCTCGCCGAGAAGATCCTCGTCCCGTACCCCGTCGAGTCGCAGCTGTCGGGCATCGAACGGCACGAGGACCGGATGTGGTACCGCCGCACCTTCACCGTCCCGAAGGACTGGAAGATCGGCTCGAAGCAGCGCCTGCGGCTCAACTTCGGTGCGGTCGACTGGCGTTCCGAGGTCTACGTCAACGGCACGAAGGTCGCCGACCACCAGGGCGGCTACGACAAGTTCAGCGCCGATGTCACCGACGCCCTCAAGCCGGGCCGCACCCAGGAACTGATCGTCGGCGTCTACGACCCCACGGACGCCGCGAACGGCGAGAACCCGCCGATCGGCAAGCAGCGCCTAGACCCGAGCGGCATCTGGTACACGCCGTCCTCCGGTATCTGGCAGACCGTGTGGATGGAGCCCGTCGCCGCCGACCACGTCGACTCGCTCGCGCTCACCCCGGACGTGCCCGCCGGCACGCTGACGGTCGCGCCGAAGGGAGTACGCGACGGAGTGCCGGTCACCGCGACGGCGTACGAGGGCAAGCGCAAGGTGGCCACCGTCTCCGGCCGCACGGGCAGCCCGCTCACCCTGAAGATCCGTGACGCGCGGCTGTGGTCGCCGGACGACCCGTTCCTCTACGACCTGAAGGTCGCCGTCGGCTCCGACCGCGTCGAGAGTTACTTCGGTATGCGGTCCATCGCCGTGGAGAACGTCGAGGGGACCCCTCGTACCGTCCTCAACGGCAAGCCGGTCTTCATGATGGCCACCCTCGACCAGGGCTTCTGGCCGGACGGCCTGCACACCGCGCCGAGCGACAAGGCCCTTGCCTACGACCTGAAGATGCACAAGGCCATGGGCTTCAACTCGGTCCGCAAGCACATCAAGGTCGAACCCGACCGGTGGTTCTACTGGGCCGACAAGCTCGGCCTGCTGGTGTGGCAGGACATGCCGGCCATGACGGCGGGCGTGAACCCGTCCGCCACCGCCCGCGCCACCTACGAGCGCGAGATGAAGCAGATGATCGACGAGCACATCAGCAGCCCGTCGATCGTCATGTGGGTCACTTTCAACGAAGGATGGGGCCAGTACGACGTGGGCCGCATCGCCGAACAGGCCAAGGCCTGGGACCCGACGCGCCTGGTCAACAACCAGTCGGGCCTCAACCTCGGCGCCGACGGCGGTACGGGCGACATCATGGACGAGCACGGCTATCCGAGCCCGGCACTGCCACCGCGTCCGGACGGCAGACGGGCCCTGGTCATGGGGGAGTACGGCGGTCTCGGACTCGCCGTGCCCGGACATGCCTGGTCTGTGCAGCAGTCCTATGTCGACGTCGACCCGGCCACGTACACCGACGACTACCTCACCAAGCTCGCCGAGGTGCACGCGCTGGCCTGCAAGGGCGGCAACGGCGCGGTGTACACCCAGATCGCGGACGTCGAGGGCGAGCTGAACGGGCTGATCACGTACGACCGTGCGGTCGTCAAGCCCGATGTGAAGCGGGTGAAGGCCGCCCACGAGGCCTTGATCGACGACGTGTCCCGGCCCCTTCCCGCGGGCTGCGTCTGACGTCATGCACAGGGGCCGCCCGGTGAGATGCCTCCCCGCTGCTCACCGGGCGGCCTTCGCCTGCTGCCAGGGCCGCTACGGTCGGTCCGTCCGGCGTCGGAGCGGGCCGTCCGGCGTCAGATGCGCCAGGTGCGGATCCGGTCGGCGGCCTGGTAGACCGTGGCCTTGCGGGCCTGTATGTCGCGCACCAGCTCCACCAGCGCCCCGTAGGGCGGATCGATGCCCTCGGCGGAGGTGTGCATGTAGGCGACGGCGACCTGGCATGCGTACAGCGAGTTCCGGTACGGCAGGGGTTCCAGCCGGACGATCGTGTGCAGGAGCGCCGCCGCCCGCCAGGACGCGTCCTGCGAGGCGATCCCCGGGCGGGGGATACGGGTCTTGTGGCGGGCGACCGCGGCCACCAGGGCCGAGTAGTCCCCGACCGTCACGTCCTCGGGAACGGCCTGCTCCTGGATGTCGAGCAGCCAGGCGATGTCGACATGGAGCATCAGGCGGCTTCGGCTCCCTGGTGGCGGCCGGCCGGCGGGATCTCGTCCGGGAACGCCTCGTCGAACTCCGCGCGCTGCAGCTCGCCCCAGGAGACGGCGTAGCGCACGAACTGCTGGCGCTGGCGTTCGCGCAGGGAGAGGTCGTGGACGTACTGCTTGAGGGAGGTGCCTGCGGCTGCGGCTGCGGCGCGCAGTTCCTGCATCTCCTCGTCGCTGTAGGTGATGTTCAAGGACGGCATGGTCGGATGGTACCTAGTAGGTACCTCAGCGGGCAAGCGGTGCCCCTTGCCGGGGGGTGCGGGGGTTGGGTCGGCGGTTGGGTGCGGGTTCGGTGGGGGCTGGTCGCGCAGTTCCCCGCGCCCCTGGAGGAACGGGGCTGCGCCCCGGTTCCTCCCCCGGGTGCTGAAGTGGGGCAGGAGGGTCAGGGTGGAGGTGTGGGGGTCGAGCCCGCCGGTGAGGAGGGGTTGTGGAGCGTGCTGCGTCCGACCCGTTCGTGCACGTCACAGGTGCCAGTGAGCACAATCTCAAGAACGTCGACGTGGATGTTCCCCGCGACGCGATGGTCGCCTTCACCGGGATCTCCGGGTCCGGCAAGTCCTCGCTGGCCTTCGGCACGCTCTACGCCGAGGCCCAGCGGCGGTACTTCGAGTCCGTCGCGCCCTACGCCCGGCGGCTGCTCCAGCAGGTCGGCGCCCCGCACGTCCAGGAGATCTCCGGGCTGCCGCCGGCCGTCGCCCTGCAGCAGCGGCACGGTGCCCCCAGCTCGCGGTCCACGGTCGGCACGCTCACCACGCTGAGCAACCTGCTGCGCATCCTGTACTCCCGCGCCGGCACCCACCCGCCCGGGGTCCCGCGGCTGCCCGCCGAGGCGTTCTCACCCAACACCGCCGCCGGTGCCTGTACGCGGTGCCACGGCCTCGGGGCCGTCATCGACGTGGCCGACGACCTGCTCGTACCGGACCCCTCCCTGAGCATCCGCGACGGTGCCATCGCGGCCTGGCCCGGTGCCTGGCAGGGCGCCAACCTGCGCAGCGTCGTGAGCGGTCTGGGCATCGACATCGACAAGCCGTGGCGCCGGCTCAGGAAGAAGGACCGCGACTGGTTGCTGCACACCGACGAACAGCCGTCCGTCCTGATCGAGCCGGAGGCCGACCGCATCGACTACGGCTACCACGGGAAGTTCTGGAGCGCCCGCGCCCATGTCATGCACGTCCTCGCCGACTCCAAGAGCGAGCGGATGCGGGAACGGGCGATGCGCTTCGTGCGGAGTGTGCCCTGCCCGGAGTGCGAGGGCAGCGGGCTGCGGCGGGAGGCCCTGGCCGTGACCTTCGCGGGACGCTCGATCGCCGAGGTGAACGCGCTGCCCCTCACCGAGGTCGTCGCCCTGCTGCGGCCCGTCGCCGAAATGCCCGGGGCGGAGGCGGCCACCGCGACGGACCCGGACGGAGAGACCGGCGAGGTCGCGGTACGGATCTGCGCGGACCTGGTCGCCCGGATCGAGGTCCTGCTCGGGCTCGGCCTCGGCTACCTCGGCCTTGGACGCCGCTCGACGACGCTGTCGCCCGGCGAGGCGCAACGGCTGCGCATCGCCACCCAGCTCCGTTCCGGACTGTTCGGCGTCGTCTACGTCCTCGACGAGCCCTCCGCCGGGCTGCACCCCGCCGACGCGGAGCCCCTGCTCGACGTGCTGGACCGGCTCAAGGCGTCCGGCAACTCGCTCTTCGTCGTGGAGCACGACATGGACGTCGTGCGACGGGCGGACTGGGTGGTGGACATCGGCCCCGAGGCGGGCGAGGGCGGCGGACGCGTCCTGTACAGCGGCCCGGTGCCCGGCCTCGAAGCGGTCGCCGAGTCCGCCACCGGCCGCCATCTGTTCGGACACGCGCCGCCGGTCGAGCACCGCCCGCGCAGGCCGAGGGGCCGGCTGCGCCTGAGCGGCGTCTCGCGGCACAACCTGCGGGACGTCTCGGTCGACATCCCTCTGCAGGTGCTGACAGCCGTGACAGGTGTGTCCGGATCCGGGAAGTCGACCCTGGTGACCCAGGTGCTCGCCGAGGTCGTACGCCGTCACCTCGGCCAGGGCCCGGACGACAGCGACGGGGAGGACGCGGAGCTGGAGGTCGACCTGCGGGACGCGTCGGGGCTCGACTCCTTCGACCGGCTGGTACGGGTCGACCAGCGGCCCATCGGCCGGACACCCCGCTCCAACCTGGCCACGTACACGGGCATGTTCGACGCGGTCCGCAAGCTGTACGCGGCGACCGACGAGGCACGGGAGCGCGGGTACTCGGCGGGGCGGTTCTCCTTCAACGTCGCGGAGGGCCGCTGCGACACCTGCCAGGGCGAGGGGTTCGTCGAGGTCGAGCTGCTGTTCCTGCCCGGCACGTACGCCCCGTGCCCGGCCTGCCACGGCGCGCGCTACGACGCCGAGACGCTCGAAGTCACCTACAGGGGAGCGCACATCGCCGACGTGCTGGCCATGCCCGTGGACGAGGCCGCCGGGTTCCTCGCCGACCTCCCGGCCGCCGCACGGAGCCTGGAGACACTGCGGGAAGTGGGGCTGGGATATCTGAGGCTGGGGCAGCCCGCGACGGAACTCAGCGGCGGCGAGGCCCAGCGCATCAAGCTGTCCACGGAGTTGCAGCGGGCCCGTCGCGGCCACGCGCTCTACCTTCTCGACGAGCCGACGGCCGGACTCCACCCCGCCGACATCGCCCTGCTGCTGCGGCAGTTGCACCGGCTCGTCGACGCGGGCAACACGGTCGTCCTGGTCGAACACGACCTGGACACGATCGCCACCGCCGATTGGGTCATCGACCTGGGGCCCGGCGGCGGGGACGCGGGCGGCCGGGTGATCGCCGAAGGCCCTCCGGCGAAGGTGGCGACAGCACGCCGGAGTGTGACGGCGCCGTACCTGGCACGTCGGTTGGCCGGGTCCTGATCCGCCGTCGACGGCCTCATGGTGCGGGAATCGGACAGTGCTCGCGCATCATGAGAACTATTTGGCCACAGAGGGTCCACAAGTCCCGCTCGCAACGTCATGATGCAGGCCTCGGCAGCGTCACACAGGGGGACACATGAGCCATGAGTCGACACCGCCGCTCATGCCGGGCCTCCCGCCTCCGCCGCTGCCCGAGCCACCCGTGAGGAAGAAGAACCCCTCGAACGCGGTCGTCATGGGCTCCGCGGCTGCGGTCGTCGTCGCCGTCGTCGCCACGGGCATCGCGGTGAGCGGCAGCCGTGACGGCGCGGCCCGGCCGGGCCCGACCGTCACGGTCACCGAGGTCGCGCCGGCCGACGACGCGCCCGCGGTGGCCGACGGCGGCACCGAACCGGTCGCCGAGGAGTCCGGCGACGACGTCCACGGCCTCAGCGAACCGGTCTCCTACGAGAACGACGTGGAGGTCAGCCTGTCGAAGTTCTCGCGGGGCACGTCGAGCGACTACGCCTCCCCGGGGAACACGCCGTACGCCAAGTTCACCATCAAGATCGTGAACGGGTCCGACGCGAGCGTCAACGCCGACGAGCTCAGCGTCAACTGCGCCTACGGCGACGAGGGCAAGGAGGGTGACGCCATCTTCGACGAGGGGCTCGACGGGCTCCCCGAGACCCGCATCCTCGCCGGGCGCTCCCTCTCCGTCGTCTGGGCCTGCGAACTCCCCGAGGACCAGAAGTACTTACAGGTGGAGGTCGCACCCGACTACGAATCGGAGACCGCCGTCTTCACCGGCCATGTGAAGTAGGCACATGGCGGCGCGCCAGCAGTACTCCGCCGAGTGTGCGTGCCGCTGATGTGATCGTGGGGTGGGTTTCCACCGTGAAGCCCGTCCCGGCGAGCCAGGCGGCCACCTGGCTCGGGCGGCGGAGGCGGCCGTAGGCCTCCGGCCAGGCTTCGTCGTCGTCCTGCGCCTTGGGCGGTGAGGTGCCGGCGGCGTGGAAACCCAGGAGCAGCAGGCCGCCGGGGCGCAGCACCCGATGGAAGCCGGTGAGTACCCCGCCGATCGCCTCATCGGGGACGTGCATGATCGAGTACCAGGCGAGCAGGGCCGCCAAGGAGCCGTCGGCGAGGCCGAGTTGTGTCATCGACCCCACCTCGAACCGTACGCCGGGGTGCTCATTCCGAGCCACCTCGATCATCCGGGGTGACAGGTCGATACCGAAGGCGTCCACGCCGAGGTCCCTCAGGTGGGCGGTGATCCTTCCGGGTCCGCACCCCACGTCCGCGACGGGCCCGCCGCCCGCCGCCCGCACCGACTCGGCGAACAGCGCCATGACCTCCTGCTCGGGCGGCAGTTCGGCCAGGAGGTTGCGTGTCTCGTCCGCGTAATTGGTGGCGTCGGCGTCGTAGGACGCCCGGGTGTCCGCCAGCCACCGCTCGGTCTGCGGGTCTTCCCGTCCGGTGCTCACCCCCGGAGGTTAGCCCAGGCGCCGGTCGACGCACGGAGAATCGGGGGCGCCGCGCCTTTCGGCACCCGGACAGGTCGGCATGGGCTCAGCCCGCCACCCAGCCCGCGTAGAACACGCCGATCCCGAGGATCACGCAGATCCCCTGGATGGTCCAGAAGCGGACCACGACCAGGACCTCGGACCAGCCCTTGAGCTCGAAGTGGTGCTGCAGCGGCGCCATCTTGAAGACCCGCTTGCCGGTCAGCTTGAACGAGCCGACCTGGATCACCACGGACAGGGTGATCAGGACGAAGAGCCCGCCCAGCAGGGCGAGCAGCAGCTGGGTGCGGGAGCAGATGGCCAGACCCGCCAGCGCACCGCCCAGGGCGAGCGAACCGGTGTCACCCATGAAGATCTTGGCGGGTGAGGTGTTCCACCAGAGGAACCCGATGCAGGCACCCATCAGCGCGGAGGCGACAACGGCCAGGTCGAGCGGATCGCGTACCTCGATGCAGGAGCCGGGGTCGGTGAGGTTCATCGCGTTGGCGCACGAGTTCTGGAACTGCCACAGGCCGATGAAGGTGTAGCCGGCGAGGACCATCGCCGAGGCGCCGGTGGCGAGCCCGTCCAGTCCGTCGGTCAGGTTCACCCCGTTGGACATGGCCAGGATCATGAACAGGGCCCAAACGACGAACAGCACGGGCCCGATGGTCCAGCCGAAGTCGGTCACGAACGACAGCTTCAGCGAGGCGGGAGTCAGTCCGCGGTCGTCGGCGAAGCGGATGGCCAGGACGGCGAACAGGACGCCGACGATCAGCTGGCCCGCCATCTTGGCACCGGCCCGCAGCCCCAGCGAACGCCGCTTCACGATCTTGATGTAGTCGTCGAGGAAGCCGACGACACCCATGCCCGCCATCAGGAACAGCACCAGGACGCCGGGGAAGGTCGGCGGCTCACCGGTGATGACCTTGGTCAGGGCGTACGCGGCGAGGGTGGCCAGGATGAAGGCGATGCCGCCCATGGTGGGTGTGCCGCGCTTGCCGTGGTGGCCGCGGGGTCCGTCGTCACGGATGAACTGGCCGTAGCCCTTGCGGGCCAGCAGTTTGATCAGCAGTGGTGTGCCGCCGAGTGTCAGGAACAGGCCTATGGCCCCGGCAAACAGGATCTGGTTCATCGGACGGCGGTCTTCCCCTCGACTGCGTTCTCGTGCGTGACCGCCGCACCGGTGCGGGCGGCTGTCGCAGCCCACACCCTATGCATAGAGCCAACCGGTGTACGCCGGTGGGTAGTTGCCGCCCCACACCCCTTCGCCGGACGCTACTTTGTCGTCGAGTACGTGATGTGCGGGGCGAGCGCGTCGAGGAAGTCGGGGGCGTCGAAGACAGCACCGGCGAAGGCGACACCCGTCCTGCCTGTCCGTCCGTCGAGGACACGGTGGACGGCCTCCACGGCGAGGGGCGCGGTGACGGCGTAGATGTCCTGGCCCGAGGCCGTGGCACGGCGTTCGGTACTGCCGGAGCGTACGACTACATCGACGAGGAAGGTCTGCGCGGACCGCCCGCTCCCGTCGACGGCGGTGGGCGCCGGGGTGTCCGGGGCGGCCAGGTCGCCGGCCGCCTCGGTGGTCATGTAGGTGCGCACCTCGGGGATGGCCAGGTGACTGGGGACGGTGACGACATCGGCCATCGTGAACTCCCCGATGACGGCCCGCGTGCCCAGCGGCGCGGGAAAGTCCCAGTCGAGGGTGGGCAGCTCGTCCCGGTGGTACTCAAGGCTCCCCTTGCGGAAGCGGACGCGCTGCCCGTCGCGCCGCGCCTGGACGGCCGCGCCCGCGACACGCGTCCCTGCGGTCGGGTGCCAGCCGCTCAGCCCGTAGGCGATGTGTGCCTCGTCGGCCGCGGTCCAGTCACCCATGGCCGCGGTCACCAGCAGATCGCCGAGCCCGCCGTAGAAGGCCATCGCGGGCACGATGACGGTTCCGGCGGCGCGGGCACGGTCGTCGAAGTGCGCGAGCGTGTCGGCGTTCGCCTCGATCTCGGCCGCCACGTCGACGTACGGGATCCCGGCGCGCAGGGCCGCCTCGATGACGGGGGCGGCCGTGGTGGTGAACGGGCCCGCACAGTTGATCACCGCCGCCGTACCGGCCAGGGCGCGGTCGAGCGCGGCCGGATCGTCGACCGACGCGGGCCTGACGTCCAGCCCGGGACGGGTCGCCGCCGGCGCCCGCAGCTTCTCCGCGTCCCGGCCGGAGAGCACCGGCACGAACCCGCGCGCCAGCAGCTCCGCCACCACGAACCGCCCGGTGTGCCCGTACGCGCCGTACACCGCCACCGTCTGCCCCGGACTGGATGTCATGACTGCTGCTCCCCGTGCTCAAAGGTCCGTCAGGTTCTGTCGCCCGGATCCGCTGTTCGGATCGGCTGTTCGGATCTGCCGCGGACCCGCTCGGGATCCGCTGCGATCATCCTGTCGGGCGCCGGTGCCTGCTCGTGAGTGTCCGGAACGACATGCTGCGTACAATTACGGACATGAGGTCTGTCGCGGTGGTCGCCACCGAGGGAATGCTGCACTTCGAACTGTCGGTGGCCTGCGAGGTGTTCGGCAGCGCCCCGGCGGGTGTGGACGTCCCCTGGTACGACGTCGAGATCTGCGGGTCCGCCGCCGTACGGGTCGGCCGGTTCCGGCTGGAGCCCGACCACGGGCTCGACCGGCTGCCGCACGCCGACACGGTCCTCGTCCCGGCCCGGGCCGACGTCGACGAGGACCCGCCCGTCGAACTCGTCGACGCGGTGCGCGCGGCCCACGAGGCGGGGGCGCGGGTGGCCTCCCTGTGCACGGGCGCCTTCGTGCTCGCCGCCGCCGGGCTGCTGGACGGCAGGCGCGCCACCACGCACTGGGCGCACACCGACGTGCTCGCCGCCCGCCACCCCCGCGTACAGGTCGACCCGGACGTGCTCTACGTGGACAACGGCAGCGTGCTCACCTCCGCGGGCAAGGCCGCCGCGATGGACCTGTGCCTCCATCTCGTCCGCCGCGACCACGGTTCGGCGGTCGCCAACGCGGTGGCCCGCCGTCTGGTCGTACCGCCCCACCGGGCCGGCGGCCAGGCCCAGTTCGTCGCCGCGCCCGTACCCGCCCGGGACGACCACCCGCTCGCCGCCCTGCTGCCCTGGGTGATCGAACGCCTCGACCAGCCGCTGACCGTGGACGACCTGGCTCGCCGGGCGGGCATGAGTTCGCGCCACCTCGGCCGCCACTTCAGGGCGGCGACCGGCACCACCCCGCTGCAGTGGCTGCTGTCCCAACGCATCCGGCGCGCCCAGGAGTTGCTGGAGACCACCGACAGCGGTGTCGAGGCCATCGCGGAGGCCACCGGAATGGGTACCGCCACCACGCTGCGCCGCCACTTCAACCACACGCTCGGCGTACCGCCGGACACCTACCGACGCACCTTCCGCTCAGGGCCCGCGTGAAGGAGCCTGTACGCGCCTGAGCGTGTCTGTATGCGTCTGCACGCGTCTGCCGTGTCTGAGCGTGCCCGACGCCAGGCCTACCCGAACAGCGAGCGGCGTTCGCTGACCATCTCGGTGAGCATGTCCTGGACGGTGTCCCGGACCTCGTCGGAGATCTTGTGGACGAACATCGGGTCGTCCAGCGAGTCCTGCGCGTAGGGGGCGGTCGGCAGGGGCGTACCGAAACGGATCGTCCACTTCGTCGGCAGGGGAACGGCGCCGAGCGGTCCGAGCAGAGGGAACGTGGGGGTGATCGGAAAATACGGCAGCCGAAGGAGCCTGGCCACGGGGCGCGCGTCGGCGACCATCGGGTAGATCTCCTCGGCGCCCACGACGGCGCACGGCACGATCGGTGTCCCCGTGCGCAGGGCGGCGGCCGCGAAGCCGCCCCGGCCGAAGCGCCGCAGCCGGTACCGCTCGCCGAAGGGCTTGCCCAGGCCCTTGTAGCCCTCCGGCATCACGCCGACCAGTTCACCGCGCTCCAGCAGCCGCAGCGCGTTGTCCATACGGGCCTGGGTGTGCCCGGCCCGGCGGGCCAGCGTGCGCAGCACGGGCAGGTCGAACACCAGGTCCGCGGCCAGCAGCCGCAGCGCGCGATGGGCGGGATGACGGTCGCGCAGAGCTACCTGCAGCATCAGCGCGTCCAGCGGGAGCGTGCCCGAGTGGTTGGCCACCACCAGGGCGCCGCCCTCGTCCGGCACGTTCTCCAGGCCCTCCACCGTCACCCGGAAGTACTTCTCGTACAGGGGCCGGAAGGGGGCGAGGATCAGGTCGTCCGTGAGTTCGGGGTCGAAGCCGAAGTCGTCGACCGCCTGCTCCTCGGTGAGACACCGGTCGAGGAGGTCGCGGCCCCGCGCGAGAGTCAGCAGACCCTGGGCGATCACTTCCGTGAACAACTCGGCCGGGCTCACCCGCTCCTCCGCACTCCCGGACCGTTCGTCGCCCGCCTCGGCCATGCGCTCCTCCTCCTGCGTCGTGCGGTGTGCCGTTCGATGTCTTGCCGGTCCATGGCCGAGTCAGTAGACGAAGGGGACCAGCTTGGCCGTCTTCTTCGCGTACTCGTCGAACGCTGTCCCGTACCGCTCGGCCAGGTACTTGTCGAGCATGGGGATGTTCATGAACGAGAACATGCACGCCATGACCGCCGGGATGACCAGGGCCCAGGGGCTGCCCGTCACCAGGGCGAATCCGGTGAAGAGCACGACGTCACCGAAGTAGTTGATGTGCATGGAGTACCTGAAGAGGCCCTCGGTGTAGAGCTTGCCCTTGTGCTCCGGTGCTCGCTTCCACAGCTTGCGCTGGTACTCCGAGCCCGTGTTGAGGTATGAACCCACCAGGTACAGCAGCACCCCGAGCCAGGTGACCACGCCCACGGAAGCGGAGTTGGTGCCGCCCAGGTACGCCATCGTGCCGTGGATGACGACGACCCAGACGCCCACGGTGGCGGCCTCGGACCACTCCATGCTCCTCTTCAGCATGACGAAGGTCGTGGCGACGAAGCGCAGCAGGTAGACCGCCGAAAGGGCGAACAGCAGCCCCCTGCGCAGCGCTTCGGCATCGACCCGGTCGGTGCCGGCGAACAGGAACCACCCGGCGGCCGCCACGGCCAGCGTGTTGCACGTGGTCACCAGGATCTTGGGTCTAGTCGAGGCGTCGTACCCGCCGTACATCAGGAACGGGCCTTCGACAGGCCGTCCTCACGGTCCGTCGGCCCGGTCCGCTTCCTGCGGGTGGCGTGCGCGCCCTTCGATCCGTTGCTGTTGCTGTTGCCGTTGGCGTTCGCGCTTCCCTTCCCGCTTCCGTTGGTCGCGGGAAGTGTCTCGGCGGTCCGTGCCACAGGGGTCTCCGCGCTTTCCGTAGGGGCTGCCTTCGTATCGGCCTCGACCTGCGCCCCCGCCGACGCCTCGGCCTTCAGCCGGTCCCGCATCTGCAGGAACTTGGCGTTCATCTCGTCCACGGCGATGAACTTGTTCACGCCGCGCTCACTGACCTTGGGCTCCTGCCGGAGCATGATGCCCACGTCCTGGGGGTCCTGGACGAGCTTCTCCATCAGGAGCGAGGCGCGCAACACCCAGGGCCTGAGTGGCTTGATGGGCACCATGGTCCGCAACTGCGGGTACTCGTACAGGCGCATGATCGCCAGGGTGTTCTCGTCGTCGATCGGCGTGAGCCAGGTCGTGATCTCCAGCAGACCGGTCTTGACGTGGGTCAGTCCCGGCGCCTGGTAGATGAGGTCGAAGTGCGAGCTGTTGGCGGGGTTCGCCTCCTCGCACTGGTCGAAGGTGGAACGGATGGTGGTGCCGTCGACCTCGACCTCATGATTGACGATCTTGTTCGCGGCGAGGTAGCGCTCCCGGCCGTCCATCCACAGATTGCGCGCGGTGCCGTACATGAACGTGTAGTCGATGTTGTTCGTCCAGTGATCCCGGTGCACGAAGGTCACGTGGTAGAACTCAAGAAGGCTCTCGATGTACCGCGTGTAGTGGACCGGCCGCGTCCAGGAGATCGTCTCGTACGGGCGCGGGTTGCCCACGAGTTCGTGGGGCAGCTCGATCTCCGGGAGCTGTTCGCGTGCCTCGCCCCACCACAGCCACACCAGCCCGTGCTGCTCGCGCACCGGGTAGGTCTTCAGCTGGAGCGACTGGGGGATCCGGGCGTTCGCACCGAGCGCGGGGACGACCTTGCAGGTGCCCTCGGCGTCGTAACGGAAGCCGTGGTACGGGCACTCGACCGTGTTGCCCTTGAGCCGGCCCTCGGAGATGTTGGCGCCCTTGTGCGGGCATCGCGCGCTCTGGCACACGAGGGTGCCGCCGAGGTCGCGCCAGAGCACCAGCTCCTCGCCCATGCGTCGTACGCCGGTGGGTTTGTCGCGTTTGATGTCACCGGTCTGGAGGATCGGGTACCACTGATTGGGGATCATCTCGCTGCCTTCCTGGGGGTGACCGCTCCACGGGAGCGGCACTGTTCGCTGACGGACGGGGCGGAGTGGTCAGCCTTCGACGACCTCCACGACACCCGTGTCGCCGTCGACGACGATCAGGTCGCCCGTGTTGATGCGCTGCGTGGCGTGCTTGGTGTTGACCACGGACGGCACGTTGAACTCCCGCGACACGATCGAGCTGTGGGAGAGCATCGAACCGATGTCGGTGACCACCGCGCCGGCGATGGCGAAGAGCGGTGTCCAGGACGCGTCCGTGTAACGGGTGACGAGGACCTCGCCGGGCTGGAACTCGTCCGCCTGCCAGACCAGGTCCTCCACGATCCGCGCGCGGCCCATGATCCGCCCCGGGCTGGAGCCCAGTCCTTCGAGCCGGGTCCCGTCGGCGGCCGGCCGCACCGCCTGGGTGATGTCGTGCTCACCGACGAACGTGAGCGGCGGCTCGGGCAGCCGGTTGTGGTACTCGTGCCGGCGCCGCCGCTCGTCCAGCTCGGCCCGGGAGAACGCCTCACGTTCCGTGGCGGTGCCGGCCAAGTAGGCCCGTACGTCCTCGAATTCGAGGAAGGCGACCTCGTCCAGCGAGTGCAGGACCCCTTCCGCGACGAGCCGCCTGCCCACCTCGTACACGACGTTCCTGACCAGCCAGATCGAGGTGATCATCGACATGCGGGTGGTCTCGCGCAGCTCGCTGCACAGGCTGTACATGGAGATGACGGTCTCCAGGACCTTGCGTTTGTGCAGCGGCAGCTTCTCCAGGACCGCCCGGCCGTCGCCCTCTACGTGGGCCCGGCTGCGTCCCATGAGGTCGTCCACGGAGATCCCGTCGGCGGCGTAGCGGCGGATCATCTGGAAGATGTACGAGGGGTCGTCGATCCAGCGCGGATGGGTGAGCTCCATCTCCTGGCGTCCCCGGGTGCCGTTGGCGCGCAGGAAAGGCTCCACCTGCGCGTCCCAGAACGCCCGGCCCTCGGCGTCGCCGCGCAGCCGTTCCTCGATCTCGTCGAGGGGAGCCTCGTCGATGATCTTCAGTACGCTGGGCCTGGCCTTCGCCGCCTGGGCCACCCCCCAGATCTCCTGCGCGGACGCGACGGTCCGCAGGCTCGACATGTCGGTCTTGATGCGGTTCTGCAGATTGTCGCCGTCTGCGCCGAGCCAGCTCGCGCACAGCTCGGTGAGGATGCCGTAGAACCCGAACGCGTTGATGTAGTACGGCATGTAGCCGACGTGCGCGTCGTGGAAGTAGCCAAGGTAGCGGGTCAGTTCGGCGTCGAGTTCCCGGCGGCTCATCCGCGTCAGGTCGAGCTGCCGGGCGCGGTCGAACTCGTAGAGCCGCGAGCCGGCCATCTCCTCGGCGCGCTGCTTCATGATCAGCATCTCGGTGGCCGTGGCCTGCACCCAGTGCACGGTCGAGAGCAGATCCTCCACACCCCCGGGAAACGTCCCGAACGGGTTCCTGTACGCGGCGAGGTCGACCTCCTCGCTGACGAAGCGCTTGGTGAAGTGGCGCTGGTCGCGGGTGGGCAGACACTGCCCGAGCAGATAGGCGGTGTAGGAGATGTTCAAGTACACATGCCCCTGGAAGAAGCCCATCTGCAGGCCCACGTCACCGGTGTCCCGCACCCCGAGCGCGGCGGCGCAGTCCCCGTGCACATGGCGCTGGTAGTACTGCGCGAAACTCAGACCAAGAGGTGACATCAGCCCGACGAAGATCTCGCCGATGTCCATCCGCGACCAGAGCGTGCCGTGCTGCACGGGGTCGCTCTGCCGCCTGAGATACGGGCTGCGCTCCCCGTCCGCCGTCGCCCTGTCCGGGGGGCGCGTGGTGACGGGCCTGGCCTGGAGGAGGTGCAGTTCCCCGTCGCGCATGGCCCACTCGATGTCCTGCTCGGTGCCGTAGTGCGAACGGACCTCCACCGCGAGGCCGGCGAGCACACCCAGCTGCTCCCTGGTCAGACAGGGCGCGTTGCGGTCGGCGGCGTCGACCTTCGTCATACCGATCCGGCCCGGGGTGAGGGGCGCGCACTTGGTCACCTTGTACCGCACATGCTCCTCGATCACCTCCAGCGTGCGGTCGTCGACCACGAAGAAGTCGCTGGACACCCGCCCGGAGACCAGCCCCTCGCCGAGACCGCAACAGGCCTCCACGACAAGGCGGTTGGGCCGTGCGCCGACGGGGTCGACGGTGAACAGCACCCCGCTGACGTCCGCCTGGACCATCTCCTGCACGACCACGGCGATGGAGCCCGCGGGACCCGACCCGTCGCGGTAGGCGGCCGCGCGGTCCGACCACAGGGAGGCCCAGCAGACCTTGACCGCGTCGAGCAGGTCCTGGTCGCCCGACACGTCGAGGACGGTGTCGTGCTGGCCCGCGAAGGACTGGGCGGCGGAGTCCTCCCGACAGGCCGACGAACGGACCGCGACCCGGGGCCTGCCCAACTCTTCGTAGGCGGCGACGATCGCACGGGTGAGGGGCTCGGGTATCTCCCGGGCCGTGATCAGCTCACGGACGGCCCCGGGGTCCGCGTCGCGCGCCTCGGCGGCCCGGATCTCCGCGCCGAGGCCCGTCTCGCGCAGGAACAGGTCGAACAGCCCGGTGGTGAGGCAGAACGCGGGCGGGACGGGCAGCCCCGCCTCGATCATCTCGCTCAGCCGGGCTGCCTTGCCGCCCAGCGTCTCGCTGCCGAGGCCCGTCGTGCGACCGAGCACGACCACGAGGGAGGCGGGAGAGGGGGTGGGGGAGGAGCCGGGGGAGGAGGCGGGGGCCGGAGTGCTTGCCGTGCGTGTGTCCATGATGAGGTCTCCTGGCCCGTCAGGCCTGAACGTGGATGCCGTGAGTGCCGTGGCTGCCGTTGACGCTGTGGGAGCCGTTGGCCGCGGTGAACACGCGGAACGGCTGTGTGGGGACGATCCCGGCGGCCCGGACGTCCGTGAACCCCGCCTTCTCCAGCTGGGCGACCAGTTCGCCCTCCCGGGGCAGCGGACCACCGAAGTCGGCGTACTCGAACCAGAGGTTGAGCACGTCGAGCCCGGCGTTCCCGCCGCCCTGGCACGACGAGGTGAGGAGCAGCCGGCCGCCGGGCGCCAGGAAGGAGCGGGCCCGCTCCAGCACCTCGACCCGCTCGGCCTCGGGGAAGTAGTAGATGTTGTTGTGCAGGGTGACGAGATCGAACTGGGGCTGGAGTTCGAGGGTGCGCAGATCACCCTGGCGGGTCTCCACGCGGTCGGTCAGCCCCCACTCGGCCATGTTGGCGGCGGCCCGCAGAGCGACGTCCGGCTGGAGGTCGACCGCGAGGGCGGTCAGGCGGGGATTGAGCCGTGCGGAGTGACGGACGTACGCCCCCGTCCCGCAGCCGATCTCCAGCAGCCGGACCGGGGTGGCGCGCTCCAGGTGGCGGTCGATCGCTTCCTGCACCATGCCCTGCAGCGCCAGGGAGGAACGGGCGATGACCGTACCGTCCTGGTCGCCGAGGGAGAAGCGACGGCCCTCCTTGAGCATCCGGGGCGCGTCCAGCAGCGCCGGCACATGGAAGCGCATGATCTCTTCGAGGGCGGCGGCCACCGCGTCGTTGCCCGCCCGGGCCAGGATCTTGGCCAGAGTGCTCCGCAGGCGGTAACACCCCTCGCGCACGTCGAGTTCACCCAGGCGGACACCGGCGTCGAGCCAGACGCGCAGCCGCTCCCGGTCCTGGGGCACCTCCAGGTACTCGACCAGGCTGTCCAGGTCGCAGGGCCGGACGGCCAGGCACTGGAGCACACCCGAGCCCGAGGCGGACGCCAGGAAGGCCGCCCGGTACAGGGGGGTGACCACCACCGTGGAGAGCGCCAGCAACAAGGGGGTCCGCGGGTCCGTGACGACCTTCGCCACGGCCAGCGCGTCCGTGATCGGTGCCTCCACCCGGTCCTTGACGGTCCTGGCCAGGCTCAGTAGATCCATGAGGGTTCCCTCTTCACATTGGGCGGTCGAGGCGGTCGAGGCGGTCGAGGCGGCGGGCGAGGTGGCGGTCGAGTTCGGCACGGATCTCGCGCAGGAGGTACGGCCTGGACGGGCCGTTGAGGAAGAAGTGATCGCCCTCCACGTGGTGGCGCAGGAGCGAGCCCCGGGTGTGGACGCGCCAGGCCTCCATCTCGTGCGCGGACGCGATCGGGTCACCGGTGGCGGAGAAGGCGGTCATCGGGCAGCTCAGAGGGCGGCGCGGGGTCCAGCGGTAGGTCTCGCAGACAGTGAGGTCGGCGCGCAGCACCGGCAGCCGCCGCTCCAGGTACGAGCTGCCGATGGTGTCGTCGGCGCCCAGGCCTCCGAGATCGCGTACCAGCTGCCGCAGATCCGCGTCGGAGAGCAGGTGGTCGCGGCGATCGCCGTACAGGTGCGGTGCCTTGCTGCCCGACACGAAGAGATGTGCCGGCTCGGGCAGCCCGCGGTCCCGCAGCTCACGGGCCACCTCGTAGGCGAGCAGCGCTCCCATGCTGTGCCCGAACAGCGCGTAGTCCTGGGCGAGTTCGTGCTCGATCAGCGCGTCGGCGAGGTCCGCGACCAGAGCGCCCAGGTCGGTGTACGGCGTCTCCCGCGAGCGCAGTCCCCGGCCGGGCAGGAGTACGGGAACGACGTGCACGTCGTCGCCGAGGTGTGCCGCCCAGTTCCGGTGGACGGACGGCGTGCCGCCCGCGTACGGAAGGCAGACGAGACGCAGCGGGGCGGTGCGGCCCCCGGCACGCGCAGCCGTGGCTGTAGCAGTGGCCGTGGCCGTGGCCGTGGCTCCAGCGGTGTCCGTGCTCGGGTTGAAGCCGGGGAACCACCCGGCAGCGAGTGGTCGCGGAGCCGACGGGCCCCTTGCCGCCGGCCGCTCGATCGTGTGCACGTGGATCCTCTCGGTCGGGTTCAGCGGCTGACGAGTGCGCGGCCCTCCGGCGAGTCCAGCCAGGCCAGCGTCAGCTCGATGCCCTCCTCGAAGCCCACCTCGCTCTTGAACCCGAAGTCGTCGCGCGCCCGGTCGATGGCGTAGGACTGATCACGGTCGAAGAGATGGACGGCATGACGGGTGAGCACGGGCCGGGACTTGATCCCCAGGGCGCCGTAGAGCCTCTCGGACACCGTGGCCACGCCCCGCGCCACCGGCGTCGGCAGGCTGAACGCGGGCGGCTTCACGCCCAGACCGCGGGCCAGTGCCTCCACGTACTCCCGCCAGGTCGTCGGATCGGGGTCCCGCATGTTGTACGCCCTGCCGGCCGCCGTGTCCGACGCGCAGGCCGCGATCATTCCGTCGACGAGGTTGCCCACGTAGACGAGACCCGCCGGTACGGCGCCCCCGCGGACGTAGACCATCTGCCGGCTCAGCAGCAGCGTCGCGATCTCGATCACGAAGTCCTTGCTGCGCGGCCCGTAGACCGACACCGGCCGTACGACGGTGACCGGCAGCCCGGTCCGCTCGGCGGCCTGCCGCACCGCACGCTCTCCCAGGACCTTGCTGCGGTTGTAGGGCAGCCCGATGTCCCTGGGCTCCGCGCTCTCGTCGCAGGGGGTGACCGGATAGCCGTACACGTCGGTGGTGCTGAGGTGGAGCAGACGCTCCACGGTCCCCGCGTGATGGGCGGCCTCCACGAGGTTGCGGCTGCCGTCGACGTTGATCCGCCTGAACTCCTCCCACGGGCCCCAGTCGGCCGACAGGCCCGCACAGTTGTAGACGTGCCGGACGCCCGACGCGGCGCGGCGCAGGCTCTCCGGGTCGCTCAGGTCACCGGTCGCCACCTCGACGTCCAGGCCCGCGAAGGCGGCACGGTCGCTGCCCTCGCGCACCAACACCCGTACGCGGTGGCCGTGTTCGGTCAGCCGGCGCGTCAGATGGCCGCCGATGAAACCGCTCGCGCCGGTGACGAGGACGTCCGCGACGGAGTCGCCCGACGGCCCAGGGGCAGGGGCAGGATGAGCGGCGGGAGCGGTGGGGTGTGAGGCTGCGGCCAGGTGCTCCGCGGGGGAGGGTGAGGGCGAGGGGGGTGTGTGGGTGTGTTCCGCCATGGCTCGTCCCAGGAGATCGAGGGAGTGTTCCAGGTCTGCTTCGGTGTGGTCCGCGGTGACGAAGAAGCGCAGCCGGCACTCGTCGCGGGCGACGGCCGGATAGCCGATCGGCATGACGTTCACGCCCCGTTCCAGCAGGGCGTTGGAGAGCGCCATCGTCTTCTCCCAGTCGCCGATGACGACCGGGATCACCGCCGAGGCACGGGACACACCGATGTCGAAGCCGCGCGCACGGGCCGAGTCGCGGAAGTGCTCGGCGAGCCGCCGCACCCGGGCCACGCGCTGCGGCTCGTCCCTGACGACCCGGATCGCCTCCAGGGCGGCGGCGGTGTTCGCCGGTGAGATACCGGTGCTGAAGATGTGCAGCGGAGCGGTGAACCTGAGGTACTCGATGATCGGTCCGCGGGCCGCGATGTAGCCACCGAGGCTGCCGAGCGCCTTGCTGAGCGTGCCCATCCACAGATCGACGTCACGGCGGTCGACGCCGAAGTACTCGCCGATGCCCCGGCCCGTACGCCCGAGGACACCGATCGAGTGCGCCTCGTCGATCATCAGCATCGCGCCGTGGCGCTTCTTCACGTCGATGAACCTGCGCAGATCGGGGAGGTCACCGTCCTGGCTGTACGCGCCCTCGATGAGGACCAGGGCCCGCCGGTGCTGCGAGCGCAGTGTGCCCAGGATCGAGTCAAGCGCGCGCCAGTCGTTGTGGGGGAAGGGCCGGCGCCGCGCACCCGAGAGCATGCAGCCGCGCAGCGCGCTGTCGTGGATCCACTCGTCGTGCAGGACCAGGTCCTCGGGGCCGAAGAGATGCCCGATGGTCGCCACGTTCGTCGCGTGGCCGCCGGCGAAGACGATCGCGGCCTCCGTGCCGAGGAACGAGGCGATCTCGGCGTCCAGTTCATGGTGCAGCGGCGTCTCGCCGAACAGCAGGGGCGTGGCCGAACTGGAGGTGCCGTACCGGTCGATGGCCTCCTGCGCGGCCCTGCGTACCCGCGGATGGTGCGACAGCGCGAGGTAGTTGAAGGAGGAGAAGTTGATGACAGGGCGGCCGTCCATGGAGACGCGGCCGGAATTGTGACCCTCGTGGATCCGGCCGTACGGGTTGGCGCCGCTCGTCGTGGTCTGGCGGAGACGGCCCTGCAGTTCGGCGTACTCGGCCCACTCCTCGAACTCGCGCTCCTGCCGCACCGGGGGGCCCGCGACCGCGGGCGGGGGAGTGCTGTTCCCGTGGACCGGTGGCGTCCGGTCACCGGTGTCCAGCAGGGCCACGAGCTGGCCGACGGTCGGGTCCTCGGGCACCGACTCGCGGTACCTGTCCAGCTGCTCGGGGAAGCGGCGGGCGAGGGCGCGTTCGAGTTCGGTGCGCATCAGCGAGTCGAAACCGAGGTCCGCGCCCAGGCGTGCGTCCAGGGGGATCTGCTCGGGCAGGAAGGCGCAGGCGCGGGCCACCTGGTCGACCACCTCGTTGCGGATCCCGTCTCCGTCGGAGGCCGGAGGGGCGGGAGGGGTCGGAGGGGCCGGAGGTGTCGGAAGGACGGGAGCGGCTGGAGCCGCTGGAGCGGCCGGGGTGCCCGCGGCCGTAGTGACGAGGGCGGCGGCCGGGGCGGGCTGCGGTGCCGGACTGGGATCAGCGATGCCGTCCTGCGCGCCACCGCCCTCCGACGTCGTCGACGATTGCGCCGAGAACCAGTAGCGCTGCCCTTCGAGCACCGCGTGCGGTACCGGGATCCGCGGCCTGCGCGAACCCTCGTCCAGCGCGGCCCAGTTCACCGGCCCGCCCGCGCAGTGCAGTCGGCCGAGCGACTGGAGAAGCGTCTGCCAGTCCCCGTCACCCGCGGGGCCGCCGCGTGCGCGGCGCAGCGAGGGCAGCCACAGCACCGACTCCTCGTCGTCCGAAGTGGTCATGGTGCGTGCCATGTTGAGCAGGGTCGGATGCGGGCCGATCTCCACGAAGGCATCGCAGCCGAGGTGACGCAGTGCGGAGAAACCGTCGGCGAAACGCACCGGACCCAGCATGTGCCGCGCCCAGTCCTCGGCCCCGACCGGCCCGGTGACCGGCTCGCCCGTCGCGTCGAAGACCCAGGGGATCTCCGGCCGCCGGAACGCGACACCGTCCGCCGCGGCACGCAGCGGCTCGGCCGCACCCGCCATCAGCGGGGAGTGGAAGGCGTGCGACACCGTCAGCGGCCTGACGACGACCGACCGGCTCTCCAGCCGCGCTCGTACCCGGTCGATCTCCGTACGGGGCCCGGACAGGACGAGATGCCCGGGGGCGTTGACGGCGGCGACCGCGACGGAGTCTTCGACGGCGGCCTCGGCGCGGATCGCCTCCGCGTCCCCGGCGCAGGCGATCATCGCGCCCTCGCCCGGCTGCTCGGCCATGTGCCTGCCCCGCACCACGGCCAGCGTCAGGGCGTCCTCCAGGGACATCACCCCGGCGACACAGGCGGCGCCGTACGCCCCGATGCTGTGCCCGAGCAGAGCGGTGGGCCGCACACCCAGCGAGATCCACAGCTCGGCGAGCGCGACCTCCAGAGCCACCAGCGCGGCCTGGCAGTACCGGGTGCTCGCCAGCCGGTCGGCGCTCCCCTCCCCGAACAGCAGTTCCGTCAGCGGGACACCGAGGTGCGGGCGCAGGACGCGGTCGGCGGCGTCCAGGGTCCGGGCGAACCCGCTGTGGGTGTCGTACAGGCCCTTGCCCATGCCCGTGTACTGCGTTCCCTGACCGCTGAAGAGGAACGCGACCTTCGGCGCGCGGCCCGGCCGGGCCCGCCCGCGCACCACGGCGGTCGATGGTCCGCCGCGGGCCAAGACGTCGAGCGCGGTGTCGAACGCCTCCTGGGAACCGCCGGTGACGACCGCCCGGAAGGCGAGCCGGGCCCGGCCGGTGTTGGCGGTGTGGCACAGGTCCGCGAGTTCCGCGTCGGGGTGGGCGGCCAGGTGTGTGCGCCAGCGCTGGGCGAGCGCGGTGAGGGCCGTGGGTGTGTGCGCCGACAGGCACAGGGCGTGCGTGGGCCGCTTCGGGGCCACCGCGTCGATCGGATCCGGCTCGGGGGCCGATTCGAGCACCACGTGTGCGTTCGCCCCGCCGAACCCGAACGAGCTGACACCTGCCCGTACGCTGCCCGTGTCCGGCAGGCCGGTGAGCCGGGTCGGCACGTCGAGCCCGGCGCCGTCCCAGGCGAGACGGCGGTTCGGGGTCCGCAGATGGAGCGTCGGCGGGACCTGGCGGTGCCGTACGACGAGGGCCGCCTTGATGAGTCCGGCGATGCCCGCGGCCGACTCCAGGTGTCCGATGTTGGTCTTGACCGAACCCACCAGGCAGGGGCCGCCCTCGGCTCGGCCACTTCCGTAGGCGGCTGCCAGGCCCTCCCATTCGACGGGGTCGCCGAGTGAGGTGCCGGTGCCGTGCGCCTCGACGTAGTCGATGTCCGGACCGCTCAGGCCTGCCTGGTCCAGGGCGCGTTCGATCACGGACCGCTGGGCCGAACCCCTCGGCGCCGTCAGGCCGTTGCTCCTGCCGCCGTGGGCGGTGGCCGAGCCGCGGATCACCGCGTGGACCGGGTCGCCGTCGGCGAGCGCGGCGGAGAGCGGCTTGAGGAGGACGAGGCCGACGCCCTCACCGCGTACGTAACCGTTCGCCGCGTCGTCGAACGTACGGCACTGTCCGTCGGGGGAGAGCATGTTGCCCTGGGCGAACGCCACCGAGAGGCCCGGCGAGATCAGCAGGTTGACCCCGCCGGCCAGGGCCGTGTCGCACTCACCGCGCCGCATGCTCTCGCAGGCGAGATGCACCGCCAGCAGCGACGACGAGCACGCGGTGTCCACCGCGAGACTCGGACCGCGCAGATCGAGGGTGTACGACAGCCGGTTCGCCGCGATGGAGTGCGCGTTGCCGGTCGCCGCGTGGACGTCGATCGTCTCCAGGCGGCTCATCTGCAGCTCGGAGTAGTCATGGCTGCTGATGCCTACGAACACGCCGGTCGCGCTGCCCGCCAGCCCGGTCGGATCGAGGCCCGCGTCCTCCACGGTCTGCCAGGCCGTCTCCAGGAGCAGCCGCTGCTGGGGGTCCATCCGTGCCGCTTCCCTGGCCGACAGGCCGAAGAAGCGGGCGTCGAACTCGTCCACGCGATCGATGAAGCCGCCGAACGCGGGTGCGTCCACCTGCTCGGTGGCCCAACGGCCGGCCGGGACCCCGGTGATCGCGTCGCGTCCGTCAACCAGGAGCCGCCAGTAGCTGTCCGGGTCCGGGGCGCCCGGGAAACGGCACCCCATGCCAATGATGGCGATGGGTTCGGGCCCGGTGTCCTGCGGTGGTGACGGTTGCCGCGACGCCGACGCCGACGGCAACGGCGCTGACAGCGCCTGGAGTTGAGGTGTTGCCGCCGTTGTCACCGCCGTCGTCACCGCCGGGCCCGCCGGGCCCGCCGAACGCTCGGCGGTACCCACATGGGCCGCGACGGCCCGGATGGTCGGATGCTCGAAAGCGGTGCCTGTGCTCATCTCGCGCCCGGTCCGCGCGCCGAGTTCCGCGAGGATGGCCACGGCCTGCTTCGAGTCCAGGCCCAACGAGGCCAGCGGCCTGGTGACGTCGACCGAGGCGGCGGACAGGCCGAGGCGTGTCGCCACCTCCTCGACCAGCCAGGCCTCCACGGCCTCCGCGTCCCACAGCTCGGCCGACTGCTCCCTGGCGGGCGGCTGCTCCCCGGGCTCCTCACCGAGAAACAGGCTGATCAGGGTGTCGACCCTCGGGCGTACCAGCAGCGCCCCCACGGGGATCCTGGTGCCGAGCCGCTCCTCCAGGACGCGTACGGCGGTGAGGAGCGCCGGGTAGTCGAGGTCGAGTTCGAGGAACGTCCAGCCGGTGACGTCCGGCGCGTCGGGCGTCGCCGGGACACCCGTCAGGACCTCGGTGACCGCGTCGACCACCCGCTGCCGGCGCGCGGCGGTGGACAGGCCGTCGAGGTCCCCGGCCGGGGCGGTAAGGGGTGTCGTCAGGTCCCTCGTGACGCTGGCCGCCACCACGGTGAGCCCGAGTCCGAGGAAGTCCCGCTTGCACGCCTGCCGTTGGATCTTTCCGCTGGTCGTCCTGTGGACCGTCGACCTCTTGAGGAGGACGACGGCGTGGGGTGCCACGTCGTGCTCCTCGGCGATCGCCGTGCGCAGCTTCGCCAGGAGCGCCTGCGCCCCGTCGAGGCGCCTGCTCTCGACCTCGTGCACGACGACGAGTCCCTCGGCGCCGTCGATCTCGACCGAGAAGGCCGCGCCCGACCCCGCCCGGACCGTCTCGTCGGCTCGTTCCACGGTGAGTTCGACGTCCTGCGGGTAGTGGTTGCGGCCCTGCACGATGACGACGTCCTTGATACGGCCGACGACGTGGAGGTGGCCGCCCTTCAGGAAGCCGAGATCGCCGGTGCGCAGGAAGGGTGCCGGTCCTTCGCCTTCGATACGGGCCCGGAAGGTGGCCTCGCTGGTCTCGGGGCGGCCCCAATAGCCGTGCGCCACGCTCCCGCCCGCGATCCAGATCTCACCGACGTGACCCTCGGAGCCGATCCGCCGTCGGGTGTCGGGGTCGATGATCGCGACATCCACCCCGTCGACGGCGGGTCCGCATCCGACCAGCCGGACCGCCCGCTCACCCCGCGACTCGGTTACTGCGGGTCCTTCGGGTCCTTCGGGTCCTTCGGGTACGGCTTTGTCGGGTACGGACCTGGCGATCCCCGTGCCCAGCGCGGCGGACGCGAACGCGCCGACCGGCGGGGGTTCGTGCGCGCCGACCCCCGTCACCATCAGCGTCGCCTCGGCGAGGCCGTAGCAGGGCAGCAGGGCACGGCGCTCGAAGCCGCAGGGCGCGAACCGTTCGGTGAACAGGTCGAGCGTGTCGGCGCGTACCGGCTCGGCGCCGTTCAGCGCCAGCCTCCAGTGGCTCAGGTCCAGGCTGTCCCGCTGCTCGTCCGTGATCCGGCGTACGCAGTGCTCGAAGCCGAAGTTGGGGGCCACGCTGGTGGACGCCCTGGTCCGCGACAGCGTCTCCAGCCACAGCAGCGGCTGTCGTACGAAGGACATCGCGGACATGAGGTGAGCCGGAAACCCGCCGTACAAGGGGGTGAGGATGCCGCCGATGAGACCCATGTCGTGGTACGGGGGCAGCCAGGACACCATGCCCGATCCGGCGTCGTGCTCCAGCCTGCGGTGGATCGAACGGAGGTTGTGCAGCAGGTTGCCGTTGCTGACCATGACGCCCTTGGGGGACGAGGTCGAGCCGGACGTGTACTGGAGGAAGGCCGTCGCATCGGTCCCGACGGACGGCTCATGCCAGTCGTCGGCGCCCGCCGTGCCCAGCCCGGACAGCGCCAGCCAGCGCAGGCCGGCGAGCCCGAGCGAGTCCATCTCGCGTCGTTTCGTGGCCGCGAAGCGCGACAGGGCCCCGGTCGTGAGGGCGTGGGTGGCGCCGGAGTCCCGGGCGATGGCCGCGAGACGGGGCATGGTCTGGCCGAAGCGCCGGGTGTCCGGCGGGTAGGCGGGTACGGCGATGGCTCCGGCGTACAGGCAGCCGAGGAAGCCAGCGATGTAGTCGAGCCCCGGGGGGTGGAGCAGCAGGACGGGTTTGCCGGTGAGGCCTTCGCGCTGCAGGAGTGCGGCGACGGCCCGGGTGCGGAGGTCGAGCTCCCGGTAGTTCCATGACGTGCCCTGTTCCGCCTCGCCCGACCGTCCTGCTTTTCCTGCTTGTCCCGCCTGTCCCGTCTCTCCTGCCTTTCCCGCCCCTCCTGTCTCTCCGGCGCTGCCGTCGTCGGCGCGGCCCGGATCGGTTCCGGTGAGGAATCGGTAGGCGAGCGCGTCCGGACGGTCTTCGAGATGGCGGCGCAGCAGCCCGGCGACGGTCTTCGGCTCTTTCCCCTGCCAGGGCTGCCAGGGGGTCTTGTGGGGATCCTGGTTCATGAGCGTCTCCGTCATTTGCCGGGCACGGCCTGCGAGTGCCGGACAGACCCGGCCGTCCCACTGCCCAGGCGGTGGTGGTCGGTCTTGCCGTTGGCGTTGTGGGGCAGTTCATCGAGGCAGACGGCCAGTTGGGGCAGCATGTAGCGGGGCAGGTGCTGTGCGCAGTGCCGCTTGATCTCGATGAGGTTCGGCCTGCGGGCGTCCGTACCGAGCGTGTAGTAGAGGGCGATCCGTGGCTCCGTGCCCGCTGTGTCGACCACCACGGCGGCGGACGCGACGGCCGGATGCTTGAGCGCCGTGGCCTCGATCTCGCCCAATTCCACCCGATAGCCGTGGAGTTTGACCATCCGGTCCCGGCGCCCGCGGTAGACGAGGCCGGCTCCCTCGTAGCTCACCAGGTCACCGGTGGCGTGGCGGCCTTTCCTGTGTCCGGCGGCAACGTCTCCCAGGTCGGCCGGGTGTGACGCCCCTCGCCAGTAGCCGGGCGTGACGCAGTCACCCTCCACGATCAACTCGCCGAACGCGTCGGACCCGTGCAGCGTGCGTCCGTCCTCGTTCACGACGGACACGCGGGCGCCGGGCACCGGGGTGCCGATCGGCACGGGTTCGTCCCGGGCAAGGTCCTCCGCACGGACCCGGTGGTAGGTGCAGACGTTGGTCTCGGTGGGCCCGTACAGGTTGTAGAGCGCCGTCTCCCCGGGCAGCAGGGCCGCCAGGGAACGCAGCTGCCCGATCGGATACACCTCGCCGGCGAAGAGGACGTACCGCAGGGTGCGTACCGTTTCCGGGGTGAGTGCGCCCGCGCGGGTCAGCAGGTTCAGCACGGAGGGCACGGAGTACCACACCGTGACGCCGTACTCGCGGATTCCCCCGGCCAGTGCCGCGACGTCGCGTGCCTGGTCGTCGGCGACGATCCAGACACCGGCGCCCACCGACAGCGCGGTGAAGAGGTCGAAGGTCGACAGGTCGAAGTTGAAGGAGGCGTGGTTGGCGAACACGTCGTCCGGCCCCACGGTCAGTTCGGTACGGGCCCAGCGGATGAAGTTCGCCAGGTTCCGGTAGGAGATCCGCACCCCCTTCGGCGTACCGGTCGAGCCGGAGGTGTAGAGGACCGCGGCGAGGTCGTCGCGATCCGGGGCGGGCGGGACCTCGACGTGAGCCGCCCTCTGTCCTGCCGACGCGCCTCCAGCCATCGCGTTTCCAGCTATCGCGCCTCCAGCCGTCGCGTCTCCTGCCGCCGCGGCGAAGTCGGCCCACGGCCGGACGGGGGCCATGGGCCTCGACGTGGTCCCGTTCGATTCCTGGCCGGTGGCGTCCGCCACCACGATCGCCCGTACGGAGGCGGGCAGTTCACGGTCCGCCAGCAGTTCCAGGTGCCGGTGGTCGGTGAAAAGGGCCACGGGCTCGCAGTCCGTGAGGATGTGCTCCACGCGTGCGGCCGGCTGGCCACCGTCGAGGGGGACATAGGCGCAACCGGCTTGCAGGGTCCCGAGAATCGCCTCGGCGTAGCGTGGCGTCTTGTCCATCCAGATCGCCACCCGGTCACCGATCGCCGTGCCGAGCCCGAGCAGACCGGACGCGACGGCGGTGACGTCCGCCGCCAACTGGCCGTACGTGACAGTCCTGTCGCCGACGAACGCGGGCCGGGCCGCCTGTTCCCGGGACAGCGACCGCGGCAACCGGATCAGCGAGGTGTCGTCGCAGTCGTTCGGCGAGACGCCGGAGCCGGTCGCTGAGGAATCTCGGCCGTGCGGTGTCCGCGTCAGTGCTGTGTCCGTCATCGTCGCCTCACCCCGCCGACGGCAGGACACCGACCTCGCGGCCGGCCTCGACGAAGATGCCCGCAGCGGTCTCCAGGTCCTCGGGGGTGTGTTCCGAGGTGACGCTGACCCGCAGGCGCGCGTCACCGAGCGGTACGCCCGGGAACACCACGGTCTGGCAGTAGAGCCCTCTCGCCCGGACCGCGCGGCCCATCTCCATCGCCTTGCGCTCGTCGCCGATGACCAGGGGAAGGATCGCGCTGCGGGTGTTCTCCAGATCGAAACCGGCGTCCGCCAACTGGCTCCGCAGCAGACGGATGTTGTGCCACAGCTTCGTGATCCGCTCGGGTTCCGACTCGATGACGTCGATGGACGCGATCAGCCCGGCGGCGACACCCGCGGGAATGTTCGCGGCGAAGACGTACGAATTCGAGTAGAAGCGGAGGTACTCGACGACCTCCTCGTCGCCGACGACGAACCCGCCCATGCCCGCGAGTGTCTTGCTCATCGTGCCCAGTTCCAGGTCCACCTCGCCCTTGAGGCCGAAGTGCTCGGCCGTTCCCGAGCCGCGCCTGCCGAGTACGCCGGTCGAGTGCGCGTCGTCGATCATGACCCTGGCGCCGTGCTCCTTGGCCAGGCGGACGATCTCGGGCAGGTCGCAGATGTCGCCGTGCATGCTGAACACACCGTCGGCCACGACGAGTTTGCCGCCGGGCGCCTCGTCGCAGCGCTTCAGGATGCGTTCCAGGTCCGCCATGTCGTTGTGCTGGTAGATCCTGCGGGTGGCGCCCGAGAGCCGGGCGCCGTCGACGATGCTCATATGGTTCAGCTTGTCGACGACGACGGTGTCGTAGCTCTTGACCAGGGCGGAGATCGCGCCGATGTTCGCCGCGTAGCCACCTGGATAGACGATGCAGGCCGGCCGCTGTTTGAAGGCGGCGAGGCGCCGCTCCAGTTCCTTGTGGAGCATGTTGGTCCCGCCGATGAACCGGGAGCCGGTGTGGGTGGCCCCGTACCGCTGCGTGGCGTCGCAGATCGCCTCGATCACCTTGGGGTGGTTGGCCAGACCCAGGTAGTTGTTCGACGCGAACATCAGGAACTCGCGTTCGCGGCCCTCCAGTTCGTCGAAGATGACGGCCCGGTTCGAGCAGCGGGAGTGCAACGGCATGCCGTACCAGTAGAGGCGTTCGGCCTCGCGCCGCCGCAGATACCTGCCGAAACTGCGGGTCTTGGCGAAGAGATCGCTGTCACGCTCCTCCACGAAGTCCTTCATGGAGCGGCCGTCCCAGGCCGTGCCCGGATCGTCCGCGGCATGCCCGTCCGCGGCGTGTTCCACCGCGGCGCTTTCGTCCTGGGCGCGTGCGTCCACGGCGCGCTCGTCCGTAATTCGTTCGTCCGGGATTCGCTCGCCCAGGATTCGTTCGTCCGGGATCCGTGCCGCACCCCCGGGGCCGGTGGGTGCCCGATCCACCCGTCGCGCGTCCTCGTGGTACGGGCGCAGGGCCTCCACCAGCTCGTCCAGGGACGTCGCGGTGACGGTGCCCGCCAGGCCGGCTGGAAGTCCGAGCTCACGCGCGGCGTCGGCCACGATCGAGGCCAGGAGCACCGAGTCGATGCCCAGCTCGCTCTCGAAGTCGGCGCCGGGCGCCAGTTGACCGCGCTGGTACTGGGTGTGCCGCATGGTGGTGGTGACGACCGTCTCCAGGAGCGAGCCGGAGCCGCCCGGTGCGGTGTCCACCGGCCGGGGAACGGCGGTACCGGAGGCCTGACAGGCCCGCTCGACCGCGCGGACGAGGTCGCCGACCGTCACGAGGCCGGACGGCAGTGGCGCCACCAGCGCGAACTGCTCCTTCACCGAGGCCAGGATCGATTCGAAGATGACCGAGTCGATACCGAGTTCCGCCTCGAAATGACTGTCGGGCAGGAGGTAGGACTCGTCGTACAGCGTCCGTGAGGCGATGATGTCGACGACCTGACTCCGGACGCTGCCGCTGTCCTGCCCCTCCTGCCCGTGCTGCCTGTGCTGTCCGGTCTGCCGGTCGTGGCTGTCCTGCCTGTCCCCGGTGGCGTTCGTCATCGGACGGTCTCCCCCTCTCGCCGCAGCCGCTCGACCAGCGCTGCCATCGTGTCGACCGTCCGGAAGTTCGCCGGGGAGATCTCCTGCAGCGGGACGGTGATACGGAAGTCGTCCTGCATGTAGTGCACGAGGTCGAAGATCCCGGCCGAGTCGATGATGTTGAGCTCGGCGAGGGGGACCTGCGCGTCGAGGCCCTCGGTGTCACCGTCGAGCCACACACCGGCGATGTAGTTGATGATTGACTGCTGGGTGCTCATGGTCGTCCTCGACTCGGTTTCCGGCGGACTCTGGCCTGGCTGCCCTCTGGCCGCGGCCTGGTCACGGCCCGGTGGGGACCTCGGCGGACGCGAGGCGCTCGATCAGGTCGGCGACCTGTGTGACCGTGTCCCCGGGAGACGCGGCGTCGTCACTGACATGGACGCCGAAATCGGACTGGATGACGAGAAGCAGCTCGACGAGGAACAGCGAGTCCATGTCGAGGTCCTCGAACGTGGTGTCAGGGCCGATCTCCGCACGGTCCACCTCGAAACGGTCGACCAGCAGATCGACCAGCCTGCCGTACATCACGCTCATGCCGTGTGCTCCTTCGCTCGTGCTCGTACGCGCGCTCCTGTTGGTGCCGTCCACTGGCCCTGGCCCTCGCCTTGGTGCTGGTATTCCGTGCTGGTTCTGATGCTCACGCGCGGGCCGGGTCCAGGTCCGGCCAGGTCAGTACCGCGGACCCCCAGGTGAGCCCGCCGCCGAACGCGGTGAGCAGCGTCCGCCCGCCCGGCCGCAACACACCTTCGGTGTGCGCCTGGTCGAGAGCGAGCGGGATGGAGGCCGCCGCGGTGTTGCCGACCTCGGCGATGTTGCTGACACAGCGGGCGCGGGGGATCCCGAGGTCGTCGGCGACATGGTTGGTGATCCGGAGATTCGCCTGGTGGCTCACCAGATGGTCGACGTCCCGCGCCCGCCAGCCCGCCCGGTCGAGAACCGTGCGGGCCGATCCGGTCATCCGCAGTACCGCGTGCCGGAAGACCTCCTTGCCCGACATGGCGAAGTACTGTTCGCCGGCCGCCGGTGCCAGTCCGGACAGGCGCTGACGTGAACCGCCCGCGGGCACGGTGATCAGGTCCTCGCCGTCGCCGTCGCTGCCCAGGTCGAACGGGCCGAGCGCGCCGGGCTCCGCCGGATCGCCCGAGCGCAGTACGACCGCTCCGGCGCCGTCGCCGAAGATCACGGCCGTGGACCGGTCCTCGGGATCGAGCAGCGTGGAGAACGTCTCCGCGCCGATCACCAGTACACGGTCCGCGACGCCCGCGGCGATGAGCCCCGCCGCGGTCGCCAGCCCGTACACGAATCCGGTGCAGACGGCGGACACGTCGTAGGCGGCCGTTCCCCTCATCCCGAGCCGGGCGGCCACCACGGGGGCGGTCGCGGGACAGGGGCGGTCCGGGGTGGTCGTCGCGACGAGCACCGTGTCCACGGTGGAGACGCCGGCGCTCTTCAGGGCTCTCTCGCCCGCCCCGACGGCCAGATCGGAGGTCGCCGTGCCCTGCTCCGCGAAGTACCGCTGCTCGATACCGGTGCGTGAGCGGATCCATTCCCCGGAACTGTCCAGCCCGGCGGCCAGTTCGTCGTTCGGGACGGCCCGGGGCGGCAGGCAGCTGCCGACCCCCGTCAGTACGGCGGCCCGGCTCACCGGACACCGTCCTGGCCCGGCCGGCCGAGGCGGTCACCGGTGAGGTGTCGCGGTGCCGGTCGGTCGCGAAGACGTGCAACCACGCGAGTGCTCCTCGTCTTCCGGACGGCCAGGTGTTCCGGAGATCCAAGTGGTGCGGACGGGCATGCGGTACCGGGGTCATGTGTTCCGGGTGGTCATGGGTGATGTCCGGGGCGGTCATGTGCGATGTCCGGATGGTCATGTGCGATGTCCGGGCCGAGTCTGGTCCGAGGGGCTGACCGATCGCTGACGAGGCACTGACCGATGACTGACGCAGTGCACCTCCGGCGTTGGGTGCCGGACCGTCAGCGCGCGGTCAGTCATCGGTCAGCGGGCGGTCAGTCCCGCAGCCCACACTCGATGGCGAAGTGACGCAGCGGTGCCGTGGGGGCGCCGTGGGGGCGCCGGAACGGCGGGTCGCATCGCATGAGCGAGAGGTGCACATGAGCGTGAGGTACGCATGAGTGTGAGGGACGCATGAGTGTGAGGGACGGCAGGCTGCCACCCGTCGCCGTGACGGGTGTCGGCCTGGTCACCTCGGCCGGCATCGGCGCCGACGACACCTGGAAGGGTGTGTGCGCGGGCCGGTCCCCGGCGGCCACGGACCCCTCGCTGGCCGGACTCCCCGTGGACATCTCCTGCACGGTGCCCGGCTTCTCCGCACGCGAGCACGTCGGCCGGCGCAGCTCCCTCGCACACGACCGCTTCAGCCAGCTGTGCATCACCGCGGCACGCGAGGCGGTCGCCGACGCCGGCCTCGACCCCGGCACCTGGGACGGAGCCCGCGTCGGCGTCGTCGTCGGATGCGGCCTCGGGGGAGTGGCGACCTGGGAGACCCAGCACCGGCGGATGCTGGAGAAGGGACCGGAAGCGGTCTCCGCCCTGCTGATCCCCATGCTCGTGCCCAACATGGCCGCCGGGCACCTGGCGATGGACCTGCACGCCAAGGGCCCGAATCTGGTCACGGCGACGGCCTGCGCCTCAGGTGCCACGGCGATCGGTACGGCCCTGCAACTCCTGCGCGACGGAAGCTGCGACGTGGTCGTCACGGGCGGCGCCGAGGCCGGGGTCAGCCCCCTGATGGTGACGGGCTTCGCGCAGATGGGCGCGCTGTCCAGGAGACTCGACGCACCGTCCGCCGCATCGCGCCCCTTCGACGCGGACCGCGACGGGTTCGTCATCGGCGAGGGCAGCGGCATGCTCGTCCTCGAACGCGAGGCGGACGCACGGGCGCGCCGGGCGACGGTCCGGGCGAGGATCGCCGGGTACGGGGCCTCCGCCGACGCGTACCACATGACCGCCCCCGACCCCGAGGGCGCGGGGGTTCTGCTGGCGTTGCGCACGGCCCTGTCGGGAGCGGGCGTCACACCCGACGAGGTCGACCATGTCAACGCCCACGGCACCTCGACACCGCTCAACGACGCGGCGGAGGCCAAGGTGCTGCGAGGGCTGCTCGGTGAAGGACCCGCGGTCACCTCCACCAAGGGGGTGACCGGCCACACCCTGGGCGCAGCCGGAGCGATCGAGGCCGCGCTGACCGTGCTGACCGTCGAGAACGGCACCATCCCCCCGACCGCCAACCTCGAACGGCAGGACCCCGAGGTCGAGTTGGACATCGTCGCCGGGTCGCCCCGGGAACGGAAGGTGGAGGTCGCGGTGAGCAACTCGTTCGGTTTCGGCGGCCAGAACGCGGTCCTGGTGATCACGGCCGCCTGAACCGCCGTACACGCGAACACCGGGCCGTCTGAACCGGCGTGCACACCGACACCGGATCGCGGCAGCAGTGGATCTCGTCCGAAAAAGCCCCGGCCGCCAGGCCACGACACCGGAAGACTCCATCGGGTGACCAAACGAGACCTGATCCTCCAGCGCATAGTGGGCGTCCTCTACGTCATCGCCGGCATCGGCAAGTTCTTCCCGGAGATCGAGTCCGTCGAAGAGCGCCTCGACGGAGCCGCGGACGGCAACGACGGTGTCGCCGTCCTCGGTCCCTTCACCGACTGGCTCGCCGAACACCCCACCGGCGTCACCGTGTTCGTCGCGGCGGCGATGGTCGTCAGCGGGGTCGTCCTGATCCTCGACCGGTATCTGGTCGTCGCCGCCCTCTACGGCCAACTGCTCATGCTGGTCTGCCTGGTCGTCATCCTCGTCAGCAGCGTGCCGCAGATCCTCGTGCTCGACGCCGCGTTCTTCGCCGCGGCCATCCACCTCCTCGTGCGGCGCCGGCGCACACCGTCCCCGTCCGCCGCGGCCACCTCGCGGGCCAGGACGGACAACCAGAGCTAAGGGTCATGCCATGTCCTTCACCGTTCCGCACGACGAACTCGCGCAGCTCGAAGACCGGGTTCGAGCCGCGCTCAGGACCAGGGACGACAGTGCCCTCGACGTGCTCGGCTACGGCGAAGTCAGCCTGGTGCTGCGGCTGGAGAGCGGTGACGGCGCCTTCGCGTGCAAGCGGCTGCCGGTGTTTCCCGACGGCGGACGCTTCGAACGGTACGAGGAGAGCCTGCGCGAATATCTGAGGAGGCTCGGGGACAACGGTCTCGACGTCGCCGACACCGAGCTGTGGCACACGCGGCTGCCGTCGGGGCGGATCACGGCCTACTGCGTGCAGCGCGAACTGCCCGCGCACCGGCTCTGTTCCAGGCTGCTGCACACCGAGGACGACATCTGGATCAAGGACTTCTTCTCCCGGTTCCTCGACCGCGTCGAGCGTGCCGTGGAGCCCACTCTCGGTCTGGACGCGCAGGCCAACAACTGGATGGATGTCGGCGGTGAGCTGGTGTACATCGATGTCACGACGCCTCTCATGCGGGACGCCCGCAACCGCGAACGGCTGGACGTCCGGCTCTTCTTCAGCTCGCTGCCCTGGTTCCTGCGCGACGCCGTGCGGGTCTCGATGACCAAGTCGATCTTCGACAAGTTCTACGAGACCCGCGGTGTCCTGCTGGACTTCCTCGGCAACCTGTACAAGGAACGGCTCCACGAACTCGTACCGGCGTTCCTCGAACAGGCCAACGCCCGCCTGTCCCGGCCGATCACCGTGGAGGAGGTGGCCGCCTACTACCGGGACGACGCCCGGATGTGGGAGCTCATCCAGCGGCTGCGGCAGGCCGACCGCTTCTGGCACCACCGGATCAGACGCCGCACCTACCCGTTCCTGCTGCCCCCGCGCGTGGAGCGCTGAAGGCCCGGCGATGACGACCGCCCCGCCGGACCGTGCCGCGGCCCGCAGCCTCGACGACAGCATGGCGCTCGACCCCGCGCGCCCCCTGTACGTCACTCACGCCCGCGGCCCCCTGACCCTCGCCGTGGTGTCGATCGCCTGGCTGCGCGCACGCGACGAGACGGACCGCGCGACGATCGGCGCCCGGCACCTGAGCGACGACGAGCTCCAGCAGGCGGCACAACTGCGCCTCGTCAAAAGGCGCCTGGAGTGGCTGGCAGGACGCCTGGCCATCAAGCACAGCGTATGCGCCTATCAGCGGCGGCACGCCGGCACCTCTGTGCACCCTCGCGACATCACGGTAGGTGTCGTCCTGGACGGCCTCCGCGCCGGAAAGCCCGTCGTCGACGCCCGCGTGGAGGTCGGTCTGTCCCACTCGGTGGACTTCGCCGTCGCCGTCTGCGGGCCGCGTGCCGTCGGGATCGACGTCGAGCGCAGCCGCCAGGTGCCACCACCGCTCGCGGAACTGCTCACGCATCCCCCGGAGATCGCGGCGGATCCCCGCCTCGGGGGAGTGGGCGCCATGCCGCTGCCCCTGCGATGGGCCTGCAAGGAGGCGGTGCTCAAACACTTCGGCTTCGGCCTGCGGGTGGACAGCCGTGAGGTGCGGCTCACCCAGTGGTGGCCCGACGGCCGGTTCGCCTGGCGGGCCGGGCCGGAACTGCGCCGGCACGCCCCCGAGGCCGACGGTTCCCGCTTCGACAGCTGGGCCCGCGAAGTCGACGGATACGCCCTGGCACTCGTGTGGCAGTGACCCTCGTCCGGCAGTGAAAGGACTCGTGTGGCAGTGAGGAGAACGGACCCCGTGACCAGCTCGCCCGCCTCGACACCCCGGCCGCCCTCCGCGGAACGCCGGGCGTCCTTCGAACACGCTCTGCGCGAAGCGGCCGACATCGCCGCGCTCGGCCCGTCGTCGCACAACTGCCAGCCCTGGGGGGTCGCCTGGCCCACCGGCCGTGGCGCGCGCCGGGCGGTGGAACGGCTCGTCGACGAGGCTCCCGCCGACGGCCCCGAAGCCTCCGACAGCACCTCTGGGGTACGGGGGACCGAGGGACGTGACACGGACGAGTACGTGATCCTGGCCCTCGACCGGGAGCGCGAACTCACCTCCCTGCCCGCGCACGCCGTCGAGATGCTGGCCAGCTGTGGCGCGTACCTCCAGGTCCTGTTGCGCTCCCTGGCCCTCCAGGGCTGGTCGACGGACCGTATCCGCTTCGTCGAACCGCCCACCGGCGGACGGACGGGCGGGGCGTACGACACCGGTCGCCCTCTCGGGGGCACCTGGCCGGTGTCGTGGTCGCCCCTGTGCGCGGTCCGGCTGCGCCGCACGGACGAGCCGGCCGGTTCGCTCGCCGAACTCCGCCGCACCGCCCTGGCCCGGCGGACCAACCGCGCGCCCTACCGCCCCGACGCGGTCGAACCAGCCGTCCTGGACGCCCTGTCCGCCCCGTCGACCGGTGTCGCGGAGGGCGCGGAGGTCACCGTCCGGCATCTCGTGGCCGACAGTGAGCGCGCGGCCTTCGCCGGCCTCGTGGCCCGCCACGGAGGACGCGACTTCAGCCACCGGCAGGCCTGGCGCGAGACGTACTCGTTCGTGCGCCGCGACGAGGCCGAGGCCCGGGCGCGCGGCGACGGCTTCCCTCTCAGCCAGCTCTTCGGGCCGCTGTCGGCGCCCCGGCGCCACGCCCTGCGCCTCGCGCTGGCTCCCACCACGATGAGCGTGCTCCGCCACGCGGGCTACCACCGGGTGCTCGCCCGCCAACTCGCCCGCGTCGTACGGCCGACGCCGGTCGTCGTCGCCATGGGTCTCACCGACACGTCCCCCGGTGTCGAGGCCACCGTCCGCGGCGGAGCCCGGCTGGCCGAGTACTGGCTGCGGGCCACGGAGGCGGGACTCGCGCTGCACCCCGTCAGTGTCGTCCTGCAGCACGACGACGTACGAAAGGAGCTGCAGGACCGGCTGGGACTGCCCGGCCGGACCTTCTTCGTGAGCAGATTGGGGCGCCCTCTCACAGATTTCCCGCGGTCACCACGCCGGATAGGAGCCCATGCCGTACGCACGATCTGACTGTCGTCCGACCGCCGTCCGACCACGATCCGACACGTCACCCAAAGGTCCCGTGAAATTCCTCCGGGCGTTGTCAGAACCAGCCACCAAATACCGGACAGATAAGGCATGAGGTTACTCGGTGGTAAAACTCCATGAGATCCTCCGAGAGCCGTGATCGTGTGTCTCTTGTGTTACCCTGCATATGCCATGCGGCCTCGATGTTGCGAGACCGATAAGCAGCGAGGGTCTCCTGGAACACGCAGGGTCGCGTCAATCTCGGGGGAGGAACGAACCTTGCACTGCTCTCGGCGAACGGGCCTCAATGCCACTCATCGTTTCGCGTGGACGACCTACCTGATCACCGAGCGATGAGCGTCCACCGGCGGAGGTCGGGACACCGAGCCGTGCGGGACGACTGGTCGGTTTCGCCGGCGCACCACACTGCCCCAGGTGGCGGTGCCGGCCGCGGCATCCGGGTGCTGGTCTGCTGTGAGGGATCGATCGTGGGTGCCGGTATGCGGGCCCTCCTCGACCAGCAGCCCGACATCGCTGTCATCGGTTACTCGACGGGGACGGATTCGGAAGCAGCCGCCGCCGACTCCGCGCCGGACGTCACCGTGGTGGTGGCCCCCGCTCTGACCATCGAGAACAAGCGGGAGCTGACCGCTCTCGCGGCACTGACCAAGGTCGTCCACATCACGAAGGCCGAGAACGCCAGCCGTTCGATCGAGATCCTGCGTCTCGGGGTCCGTGCCGTCCTCGCCCCCGACACCTCCGCCGACGAGCTGATCCATGTCCTGCGGACGGTCAGTGCGGGCAGTGCGATGGTCATCCCCGAGGCGGCCCGCAGAAGCCTCGACCATCTCCCGCAGCGCCATGCCTCCGCGCTCGCCGCGAGCGTCGTGCCCTCCCTGACGCCACGGGAGACCGAGGTGATCGCCCTGCTCACACAGGGAAAGTCCAACGCGGAGATAGCGGAGAAACTATCGGTTTCCACAGCGACTGTTCGCTCCCACGTTCACCATTTGCTGAGGAAACTGGGTGTCGGAAGTCGCGCCCAGGCCGTGGCCGTCGCCTACGAGACCGGACTCATGGCGGCCATTGAACAGAATTCAAAGGACTCGGGCCGGAGCTGACGACTGCAAATCAATACGCCTTTCGACGCCGACGGCCCATACGCTATTCACGCGCGATAGCCGTCTCCGATACGGTCGCCCACCGTCTCGGACACGACCTCGGCCATCTGGTCGAAGTCGGAGACCAGCTTTTGAAAGGGCGGGCTCTGCATGTCGTGCTCGAAGTCCGCGAGGCTCGATACCTCGATGATTTCGACGTAGACGGGGGGCTCGGCGGCCGCGTGTCCTTCCGCGGCCGGGCCAGCCGTCCGCTGGACGCTGAACGACAGGACACTGGGCAGCTCGGGGCACGTGGCGTAGTCGACGTCCCGCACCCAGGTCTCGAAGCGGTCCGGTGCCACACCGTCGAGCAGCCGGATACGGTGAATGATGATCGTCATGGTGTACTCCGTTCCGGGCCGGCCGAGGTGACCGGCCCGACGAGTGGTTGCCGGAGCAATCGGCGGATCAGCGACTGCAATTGGTGGATCAGCGTCGCCCGGCGCGGCGCCGGTTACCGCTCAGGCCCAGCGCGCGGGCGATGTTGTTCTTCTGGATCTCGTTGGTGCCGGAGAAGATCCGTGCGGGGAGCGCGTCACGCAACAGCGTCTCGGCCTCCCCTTCGAGGACGCCGAGTGCCCCGCGCACCTGGATCGCGTCGAGCCCCAACTGCACGGCGGCCTCGCTGACGGCCAGCTTCGCCAGCGCGGGACCCACCTCGTCCTCGGAGCCCCGCGCCAGCCCCCACGCGGCCTTGTAGAGCAGGAGACGGGCGGACTCCAGCCGCAGGGTCATGTCGACGAGGCGATGACTCACGGCCTGAAAACTGCCGATGGGGGCGCCGAACTGCTCGCGTTCTCCCGCGTATGCGACCGTCGACTCCAGGACGCGCCGCATGGCGCCGAGGTAGGCGGCGAAGAGGCAGGTGCGCTCCCACTTCATGGACGAGGAGAACACGCTCGCTCCCGCGCCCCGGGCCCCGAGCACATTTGCCGAGGGCACCACGCACCCGTCGAAGTGCACATCGGCCGTCGGGGAGCCCCGCAGGCCGACCTTGGCGTAGGGCGGCCCCACTGTGAGACCGGGTGTGTCCGCCTCGACGACGAACGCCGTCAGACCGAAGAAGCCACGGCCCGGCTCGGTCGCCGCCTGGACGACGAACACATCGGCGACCGGCGCGTTCGTGGTGAAGCATTTGCTGCCGTGCAGCACGTAGTGGTCGCCCCGCGACTCGGCACGCGTACGCAGGTTCAGCGCGTCCGAACCCGCCTCGGGCTCCGTGATGGCATGCGCCGCGATGCGCTCCCCCGAGCAGAGCGCCGGCAGCAGACGCCGCTTCTGCTCCTCCGTACCGAACTCCACGACCGGCATCAGGGACGCGAACAGGTGCGCCGCGACGGAGAAGGCGAAGCCCGTGTCGGAGGAGCCGTACCCGAGGGCCTCCATGACCGCTGACGCGGCGACCGCGTCCAGGCCGCTGCCGCCGTACTCGACCGGGACGACGCCACCGACCACACCCTGCTTGCCCGCGAGGAGCCAGCGCCTGCGGAACTCGTCGGCGTCGAAGGGCACGCCGGCGCCCTCGTGCCCGCCGGCCGCCTGATGCCGGCCGTCCAGCTCGCGCCGGGCGAACGCCACCGTCATGGTGCGCATCTCCTCGACGTCCGGGTCCAACTCGAAGTTCATCGTGCGCCGTCCAGGTGTTCCACGGGTCGCGTCCGCTCCATGTGCTCTTCGTGCTCCTCGACGAGTACGTGATAGTTGATGCCGCCCGTGCCGAACGAACTCACGGCAGCACGCCTCGGCCGCCCGGGCTGCCTGCGCCACACAGAGGGCTCGGTGGGGACCACGGCGGGAACGGCGGCCAGGTCGAGCGCCGGGTTGAGGGTGTGCAGGTTCGTGTTGGGCGGCAGTGTCCGCGCCCGCATCGCGAGCAGCGTGCGCAGCAGCCCGGCGCTCCCGGCGGCGGCGAAGGTGTGGCCGTAGAACGACTTCGCCGATCCGATCTCCAGCGGACGGGCGCGCCGGGACCCGCCGTAGACCTTCGCGACGGCGGCGATCTCCACCCGGTCACCCACCTTGGTGCCGGTGCCGTGCGCCTCCAGGTAGTCGACCGCGGAGGGGGCGAAGTCGACCTGTGCGAAGGCCCGTTCCATGGCGCGGGTCTGTCCCGCGACATCGGGCGCGATCAGGGACTTGGCGTCGTTGGACGCTCCGATGCCCCGGACGAGCCCGAGGATCTCGTCGCCGTCGCGCAACGCGTCCCCGTGGCGCTTGAGCAGGAACAGACCGCAGCCGTCGCCCGGCGTGAAGCCGTCGGCGCCCGCGTCGAACGGCGCGCTCCTGCTGTGCGACAGCAGTCCGAGCGCGGAGCACAGGACCATGTCCCGGGCGTTGCAGGCCAGTTCGACGCCGCCGGCGATCGCGTAGTCGGCGGCCCCCGCGCGGAGCGCGGTGACCGCCACATCGATCGCCGCGAGGGAGGAGGCGCACGCCGCCTCCACGGCGAGGGGGACCGCGTCGAGCCCGTACTCGTTGGCGACGAGAGCGGCGATCCCGCTGGCCAGGCAGCCGTCGAGCAGATCCGGCGGTACGCCCTCGTCCGCCGGGCCCATGTGCTCGCGCAGGGACGTGAGGAGCGACTTCCGCTGCAGCGGGGACAGACCGCCGAGGGCGTCGAGACGGGCGACCGTGTCCTCAAGATCCTGCAGCGACGCCTCGGCGTTCAGGCGGCGTTCACGGGACAGGCCGAGGTTGCTGCCGACGGCGACCAGCCCCCGGCCGTTCCGGCCGCCCCAGCCACCCGTGCCGTCAGCCGTGATCGTGCCGCGTCCGGCGAGGAGCTGTGCGGCGACATCGAGGGCCAGACGCTGCGCGACGTCCATGGCGGCATGGCGCGAGGGAGAGATCCGCAGACCGGGCGGGGGTGCGGTCGGCGGCGTCGTGTGACCGCCCTGGTCGGTGTAGCTGTGGGTGAGGCTGAGCGCACCCGGGGCGTAGTACAGGTCACGGTCGAGGACGGTCTCCGGCACCGGGCCGATCCTGCTGACGCCCGACCGTACGGCCTGCCAGAAGCTCTCCGCGTCGGGCGAGTCGGCGAACCACCCCGCGAGCCCCACCACGGCGATCGGCTCGGTGTCCGACGCCGTGCCCCCAACCGCGTACCGGGCCGCGGGGCCGTCTCCGGGCAGCCGCGTCAGCCGGGCCTGCCGCGTCGGGCACACGGCCTCGCCGATCGGCGTCGGGCCGTGCGGGTGCGTCCCGGCACGCCCTTCGCGTACGAGTCCCGCCGGCCCGTCCGGTCCTACGTGTACGGGTCCCACGTGTTCTTCGAGTACGAGGTGGCAGAGCGTGCCGGTGAGGGAGGTGCCGTGCACGGTCGCCCGACGGGGGCTGCCCTCCTTGCCCGGGGGCCATGGCCGGCCCGCGTCGGAGTGCCGCAGAGGTGTGCCGGAGCGGGCGAACTCCGCCGCGTCGCCCGGCTCCAGCTGGGGCGGGATCCTGCGGTGGTGCAACGCGAGGGCGACCTTGCTGAGAGCGGCGACACCCGCGTTGGCGAAGGTGTGTCCGAGCCGGTCCTTCACACTTCCGACGGCCACGGACCCGGCGGCGGCGCCCTCGTGGAGCGCGGCGAGCGCCGCCAGCTCCGCGCGGACCTCGTGGGCGACACCGGATCCGACACACTCGACGTACTGGACGGTCTCCGGGCGCACCGCCGCCGCACGCAGGGAGCCGGCGGCCGTCGAGTGGCGAAGCCCCACGGACGGCGAGGCGGCGAACGGACCCGGGCGGGCGTCGTGGCGCAGCGAGCAGTCGAGGATCGTGGCGTAGATCCGGTCACCGTCGCCCACGGCGGTGGACAGGCGCTTGAGCAGGAGCGCCCCGACGCCTTCGCCGAGCACGAAACCGGAGCCGGAGCCGTCCGCCGCGAAGGGACGGGTCGCGGTGGAGGTGAGCCCCTTCGCGTCGAGCGCCCTGGCGAACAGCGGGCTCTCCCGGCGCTGCCCGGTGACGACGAGCACCGCGTCCGACAGCCCGCCGCGGAGATTGAGCACGGCCTGGGCGACACCCGCGTACGAGGTCGCGTCCGCGGACTCCACGGCCAGCGTCCTGCCGTGGAACTTGAAGGCCGTCGCGATACGCGCCGGGATCGTGCTCGCCATCTCCCCGACCCGGTCGTGCGGGGAACCGTGCAGGCGCCCGGCCAGGAGCAGCCGCAGTTCCTCGGCGGCCCGCTGCGCACTGCCGGAGTCGGCGCCCGCGGAGAGAGCCGCGCGTTCGACCTCACGGACATGGCGGATCGCCTCGACGCGCAGCGCGTTGGCGTGCTGGCGGTCCAGGCCGAAGCAGGTGCCGGTGATGACATCCGTTCGCTCAACGGGCAGCGCGCGCCCGGGGTGCCCCGCGTCCGCCAGGCACTGCCGTGCGGCCTCCAGCATGAGAATCTGCATGCGGGCCATGGAGCGTGCCTGGGCCGGGGGAATTCCGAACCGGGCGACGTCCACTTCCACGTCGTCGAGGCCCGCCGCCGCACGTGAGGCCGTCGTGACGGGATATTCCCCGTTGACCAACTGCCAATACTCTTCGGGGCCCTGCACACCCGGATACAGGGCGGCGATACCCACGATCGCCACGGGTTCCGCCGAATCGAACCGCATGATGTCTGAACACTCCCGCTGGTTGGCCCGGCCGACGGTGCAAGAATTCCGCGAGAGCGGAACATCGGAGAACACTGAATCCCAGAGAATTCCGGGGGATCCCGGAGGGGGAATTTCACACCGCACGGAAGGTGCGGTTCCGCACGCGTCAGGTTCTGGCGGCCGCGGGCTCCCGCCGGCCGGGGATGACCGCGGAGGGGAGCGTCAGTGACGGGTCCTGGGCGAGGATCTCCGTGTGGCGGCGCTGGAGCAGCGCGCCCGGCCGGACTCCCAGCTCCTCGTCCAGCCGCCTTCTGGCCCACTGGAACAGATCCAGGGCCTCGCCCTGCCGGCCGGTCCGGTACAGCGCCAGCATGAGCAGTTCGCAGAACCGCTCGCGCAGCGGGTACCGGGCGACGAGCTGGCGAAGTTCCGCGATAGCGCCCGCGTCGTCCCCCACGGCCAGATAGGCGCTGACCAGGTTCTCCCAGGCCGTGAGCCGGCGTTCGTCGAGAAGGGCGGCCGCGCCGCGGGCCCGCAGTCCGTCACCGGCGTCGAGCAGCGCGGGTCCCTGCCAGAGCCCGAGGGCCTGCTGCAGGAGCTCAAGCGAGCGTTCCGGGCGGACCGGCAGCTCGGCGGCCCCTCGCGCGGCCAGGCCGAGAAACCTGTTGCTGTCGACGCACTCGGGCGGCACTTCGAGAAGGTAGCCGTTGTGCACGGCCCGCAGGACGGTGGCGCCCTGGCGCTGCTCGGCGGAGCCGACGATCACTTTGCGCAGCCGGGTCGCATGCGCCTGTAAGGCATTTCGGGTGTTGCCCACCAGATGCCCGGACCACAGTTCTTCCGCCAGGTCCTCATTCGATACGGCCCGGCCGGCCTCCAGCGCGAGAAGGGCGAGAAATGCCCGTACCTTGTTGGCACGTATGGTGTGATGCTTGCCGTTCATGCTGATGGACACTGGTCCCAGAATGTTGATCCGCAAGCTGTTCCCCCGTTGAGTGCTGCGCGACGTGCTGCTGCATGGAGAGACCGGCGTGAATTCCGCGCTGTTTCGGAAAGCGCGGCCGAAAACTGCTGGGGTTCAGTATTTCAGCCCTTCTGGCGCATGTCATCGATCAGCCGGTCGATTTCCCCCGTACACATCCGGTCGAGTCCGGCGGCACGGTCGGCTCAACCTTTCGTTGAGACGGTCGGCGACCGGAGTCGACGAACGGTTGACTGCGGTGGGAGGACGGGGGAGCGACACCTCGGCCGTTCGGACGAGTGCCGGTGGGGCGCGGTCCGGAGGGGCTACTGGGAAACGCGCGGAATCACGGCAGAGGGTTGCTCCGGCTGTTCCCCGCTGCCGCAGGGGGTTGCTCGCACCACGGAAGCGGGGGACAGCCGGAGCGAGAAACGCCGGCCACACCTCTGGCGTGCTGGTGCATGACGTCCCGGGAGCCGCACCGAACGGACAGGACCGACACCTCACGCCGCACCGTGCTCGCACTCGGCACCGCCGCGGCCGCCACGCCCTTGCTCGGCACCTACGAACAGGCCAGCAGAGCCCGACGTCCGCCGACCTACCGGCCGGCGGACGTCGGTTTCTGACGACTGACGAGGGGCGGGCGGTCAGCTGCCGGGCACGGTGTCCTGGAAGGTGGTGCCCGCGCTGCGGTAGGCGTTCAGCCTCGTGGTGACCTGCGCGGGCGTGAGGACCTGGTCCTTGACGTGCAGGACGTAGTCCACCTGCTGGTCGTACGCCCGCGCGGTGGTGCTGGTCTGGCCCGCGAGGTCGATCAGCCACTGGTTGAAGTTGATCGACATGGGCCGCTCCGGCAGATACGCGGAGCCGTGCGTACCGAAGAGCTGACCGTCGATGTAGTACTTGATGCTGTTGTTGTCGATGGTCAGTACCAGGTCGTGCCAGCCGCTGAAGCTCCGCCTCGACTCGGTGTGTTCGTTGACGGCCACCCACGGCTCGGCCTGGTAGGTCTCCCAGGACGTCGTGTAGAGGATGTTGGACGGCTCGCCCCAGCCGCCGTTGGGCAAATACTCGAAGTCGTACTCGGAGTAGTCGTCCGCCAGCGGCGCCTTGAGGTCGTTGATGGTGAAGAACGTCTGGACGAGGCGGTCGCCGTCCGGGCCGTACTTGGGGGCGTCGTTGAACCGGACCCGTGCCGCGTAGGTGCCGTTCTTGAACTTCGTCGCCTTGGTGAGGATCTCGGTCTGCTTGGTGCTCGCCGCGGTGCCGGCGGTCGAGGTCTCCAGGTTCATGATGGAGTTGCCGCCCGTGGTGGCGAAGGTGACCTTGTCGGGTGCCCAGGTCGCGCCGGGCACGCCGGGGCCACCGGAGTTGGAGCGTACGTTCCAGCCGTTCGCCGAGATCCGCGGGTCGCTGTGGCCGCTGTAGTTGAAGTCGTCGAACAGCGTGGCGGCGTCGGCCGGGGGATCGGTCGGCGGGTCGGTGGGCGGATCCGTCGGCCCGTTGCCCGCGGGCGCCTGGCCCCACACGGTGGTGCCGCCCAGCGTCGCGGTGACCTTGGACCAGTCGCCGTAGGACGTCTGGGAGGCGCCGAAGGAGTAGTCGTCGCTCTGGTTCAGCGACGCCCAGGTCGACTGGTAGAAGCGGAGTTGCAGGTCGCCCGTGTCGGCGCCCGGGGCGAGCGACCCCGCCCCGGAGGTGAAGCCGATCTCCAGATAACGGTCGGCCGTGGCGGTCGGGTTGGCGAGCGTGCCGAAGGTGCCCGTGACGTTGGCGCAGCCCGTGACCGCCCAGGAACAGGCGAAGCGGTAGCTCGCGCCCGCCGACTCGGCCTTGAAGTAGTACCGGACCTTGACGCTGCTCAACTGCACGGTCGCGGTACCGGTGTTCTTCACCTTGAACCACGGTTCGGCCTGGTCGGCACCGGATCCGGTGGCGCTCGTACGGTACTGGACGCTCAGTCCGTCGGCGGCCGCGCTCGCGGGGGACGGGAGCGCGGTGAGCGCGGCGGCGCCCATGGCCACCGCGACAGCGGTGTGGGCGGTGGCGCGCAGCCGATTCTTGGCGAATCTCATGGTGGTTCCTCTCCAGAAAGGTGGGGTGATTCCCGGAAACGGACGGGTCGGGGGGGGAGGGGCGGATCGGGGAAGGGACGGGTGGGGGTGGGGGTAGGGAATGGGGTCAGGGGTGGTGCCGGACGCCGAGCGCGTCCAGCCGGGCCATGTGCCCGTCGAGCCGGGACCGGAAGTCGGACCAGTCGGTGGCGCCGCTCCAGCCGCGCTCCGCGAGGGCGCACAGCCGCGGATAGGTGAGGTATTCGATGTGCGCGGGCGTCGGGACGAACTCGGTCCACAGCTGGGCCTGCGTGCCGAGCACCCGCCCGGCTACCTCCGCGTCCGCTTTCTCGGGCACCGGGTCGTGGTCGTGGACGGCGCGCAGATCGACGACGGCTCCCGGCTGGGCCTGCGGTTCCTTCGGGTCGTCGGACTGGGCGTAGTCGAGATAGGTGGCCCGGTGATGCGCGTTGACGACGGAGTGGCCGCGGCGGGCCGCCGTCAGGGTGTGGGCCGGATCGCGCCAGGTCATCACGGTGAACTCGGGGGGCAGTTCGGCCCCGGTCTCGGCCCAGCCGACCGGCTTGCGCCCGTTCCTGACGACGTGCTCGCCGACCTTCCCGAGGAACCAGCCGTGCAGCGCCTCGGGACCCGACAGGCCCTCCGCCGCCGCTCGCTCCCGTGCGGCGGCACTGTGCGTCCACTCGCCGGTAGGGCACTCCTCGCCGCCGAGGTGGATGTACGGCGACGGGAAGACGTCCATGACCTCGTCGAGGACACCGCGGCAGAAGTCGAGGACCTCGTCGTGGACGCCGAGGACGGTGTCGCACACACCCCAGCGCGTCCACACGTCGAGGGCCCGCTCGGGGTGGTTGCCCAGGGAGGGATAGGCGGCCAGGGCGGCACGTACATGCCCGGGCATCTCGATCTCCGGCATGACGGTGACACCGCGAGCCGTGGCGTACCGGACCAGCTCGGTGAGTTCCGCCCGCGTGTACGCCCCGCCGTGCGGGATCCCGTCGTACGTGCCGCTGCCGGCCGGGCCCCGCTGGGACTCGGCGCGGTGGCCGCCGATCTCGGTGAGCTTGGGGTGACTGGCGATCGGCATGCGCCAGCCCTGGTCGTCGGTGAGGTGGAGGTGGAAGACGCTGATCTTGTGCAGGGCGAGCAGGTCGACGTACCGGCGCAGATAGGAGACGGGCTGGAAGTGGCGTGCCACGTCCAGCATCGCGCCGCGCCAGGGGTGACGCGGGACGTCGGTGATGTCGGCGCACGGCAGCAGCCACCGGGTGACACGCTGCGGGTTCGCCGACAGGGCGGCCGGGGGCAGGAGTTGGCGGACCGTCTGGATGCCGCGGAGCAGACCGGTGGGGTGTGCGGCGCGCAGCAGCACGGCGTCCGGGTCGACGGTGAGGACGTAACCCTCTTCGCCCAGGCCACCGAAGCCGCCCAGTTCACCGCCACCGCCCGGCTCACCGGAACCGGGGTCGAGCGCCAGGGTGAACCGCCCGTCCGGGGAGGGGTGCAGGGGCAGCCCGGTGGCGGGGGCGAGCAGGGTGCGAAGCAGTTGCGCGGCGGGTTCGGCGCCTTCGCCGATCCGCAGCGCCGTGTCGGCGTCGAGCGTGAAGTGTCCTGGCCGGAACGCGGCCTCGGTCGGGCGGGGGACGAGGGTGGGCGCGGGTGGCTGTGCGGGCACGGATCGCCTCCGGAGCTGAGTACGGCGGGGGTGCACGGGAGTACGTGGGGAATGCGCGTGGGGGAGTGGCCGGGGGTCAGCCCTTGACCGCGCCCGCGGCGAAACCGGACGTGACATGGCGCTGGAGCAGCAGGAACACCACGAGCGCCGGGGCCGCGAAGAGGGTCGAGGCGGCCATGGTGGCGCCCCAGTCGGTGCCGAAGACGTTCTGGAAGGAGGACAGCCACACGGGCAGGGTGCGGTTGTCCTGCTGTTTGATGATGAGGAAGTTGGCGTAGGCGAACTCGTTCCAGGCGGTGATGTAGCCGAACAGCGAGGTGGCCATGAGTCCCGGTGCCAGCAGCGGGAACGCGATGTGCCGGAACGCGCCGAGCCGGGTGCACCCGTCGACCTGCGCGGACTCCTCCAGCTCCGGTGGGATCGTGCCGATGAAGCCGCGCAGCACGATGACCGTGAAGGGCAGGGTCATCATGAAATAGACGAGGGTCAGGGTCGGCAGCCGGTCCAGCATGCCGGTGTCCCGGGAGATGATGTAGACCGGGATGATCAGTGACTCCCAGGGCGCCATCTGGGCGATGAAGACCATGAGCATGAACTGCCGGCGCCCCTTCCACCGCATCCGCGCCACCGCGTAGGCGGAGCCGAGCGCCACGACGAGGGAGAGCAGGACGGCGCTCAGCGTGACGAGGAGGCTGTTGCGCCAGAACAGACCGAAGCCGTCGGCGCCGACAGCCGTGCGGAAGTGGTCGAGCGTCCATGTCCGCGGGACGAGCCGCGGGCTGTCGGACTGGATGTCGCGGGCCGGGGTGAACGCGGTCGCGACCATCCAGTAGACCGGGAACAGACAGAGCGCGACCGTGACGGCGGCGGCGGCGTTGAGGGGAATGCGGCGCATACGGGGGCGCGTCGTGGTCATGCGAGCTCGTCCTCCTGGCGGAACATCTGGCGGAAGTAGAGGACGAGCACGCCCGACATCAGCACGACGGTCACGATGGAGGCCGCCGACCCGAGGTCGTAACGCTGGCTCGACAGGGCGGTCTGCACCGCGTACACGGGCAGGATCGTGGTCGCGTCGCCGGGGCCGCCGTTGGTCATCACCCAGATCTGGACGAACGCCTTGAACGTCCAGATCACTTCGAGCGAGAACACCAGCAGGAAGATCGGCCGGACGACCGGGAAGGTGATGGAACGGAAGATCCGCGCCCCCGACGCCCCGTCGAGCCGCGCCGACTCGTACAGCTCGACGGGGACGGTGGTGAGGGCCGAGTACAGAGTGATCGCCGCGAACGGCACGGACTGCCACACGACGAGCGCGACCAGGATGGCGAACGCGGCCGGCCCGTGCGCGAACCAGGCGTAGCGGTCGAAGGACGTGAACCCCAGGTCGGTCAGTACCGCGTTGACGATGCCGAACTCCGAGTGGAACAGCCACTGGAAGACGGTGGTCGCCGCGATGACGGGCATCGCCCAGGTCAGGACGAGTGAGCTGAGGACCGCGAACCGGCCGAACCGGCCGAGCCGCTCGATCATCAGCGCGACCAGGGTGGACAGCACCATGATCAGGACGACGTTGACCGCCATGAAGAGGAAGGTGCGGCGCACGACCTCCCAGAAGCGGCTGTCGCCCAGCAGCGTCCCGTAGTTGTCGAGTCCGACGAACCGCGCGTCACCCAGGATGAGCTGGCGCAGTCCGAAGTCCTGCAGGGAGATCACCACCGCGCGGACCAGCGGATGGACGAGCAGGTAGAGCGTGCCGAGGACGGCGGGTGCGATCAGGACGTACGGCCAGACGCCGGGCCCGCCGTCCTTCGACGGGCGGCGCGGTCCTGGGCCGGGGGAGCGCCGGGGGCGCCCGGCGCTCGGAGGGGGGTGGTGCGCGGTCTGCTCTCGGACGGCCGTCACGGCACACTTCCTCCAGCGCGGCACCGGCACGGACGGCCGGTGCGGGGACGGTTGAGGGGCGACCGGTTCGGGATCGGCCGAGTTCGGAAGCCTGGCGGTGCGGGAGCCAGGTGGCTCAGGGGCCGGTGGGCGCGGGAGCCGGACGCCTCGTACGGCACCGGTCCGGGAGCCGGCCGGTTCAGGTGCCGGAGTTCATCGCCGTGGTGATGGCCTCGGACGCCTTGGCGGCTTCCTTTCGCGCGTCGCCTCCGGTGAGTACGGCGGTCAGATAGTCCTTGATCGGGTTCTTGGCCTCGACGGCGGCCCAGCCGGGAGTGTTGGGTGTGGCGTGGCCTTCGGCGGCGCCGACCGCCATCGCCGAGGCGCCCGGATCGGAGGCGACCGCGCCGGACAGGGTGGTCTTGTTCGGTACGTAGCTCATGGCGACGGCGAGCTTCTTCTGCCAGGTGTCGCCGGTGAGTTCCTTGACGAAGGTGTAGGCCGCGTCCTGCTTGGCGGAGGCCGTGGGGATGACGAGGTCCGAGCCGCCGGTGAAGACGGCGCCGGGCACGTCGGCGGTCTTCCCCGGGATCGGGAAGAAGCCGAGCTTGTCCTTGAGCGCGGGGTTGTTCTCGACGACCGTTTTGGCGCCGCCCGGGGACGAGATGATCTGGGCGACCTTCCCCTTGGCCATCACGTCCGCCTGCGGGGGAGTCGCCTCGTCCGAGTCCTTGGGACCCCTGCCGAGTGCCTGCAGCTTCTTGTAGAACTCCATGCCGCGGACGGCCTCGGGGGTGTCCAGCGAGCCCTTCCACTTACCGCCGGACTCGGTGGCGAGGTCGCCGCCCTCGTCCCAGACGAAGCCCGCGAGGGTGTACCAGTTCTGGCCGGGCAGGTAGATGCCCTGCGTACCACCGGTGTTGAGCTTCCTGGTGGCCGCGGTCCACTGGTCACGGGTCCTGATCGTGGCCGGGTCGACGCCCGCCTTCTCGAAGAGGTCGGTGCGGTAGACGACGACGCGGTTGGCGGCGTAGTACGGGATCCCGTACTGCTTGCCCTCGAAGGCGCCGGGCTCGGCGAGGCCCTTGAGCCAGTCCTTCCCGCCGAGTTCGCCGACCTTGTCGCTGAGGTCGAGCAGGCCCCCGCTCTGCGCGAACTGGGCGACCTGGGTGTTGCCGGTCTCGATGACGTCGGGTGCGTCGGTGCTGGCGAGGGCCGCCGTGACCTTCTCGCCGATGCCGTCCCACTCCTGGATCTGCACCTTGACCTGGATGTCGGGGTGAGCCGCCTCGAAGCTCTTGACGAAGTCCTTCTGGAACTGGTCCGAGACGCTGTCGCGCATCAGCCAGACGTCGATGGCGGTGCTCCCGTCGGAGGCGTCGGAGGAACTGCTGCAGGCACTCAGCCCGGCGGTCACGACGAGCGCGGACACACCGGCGAACAAGCGGAGCTTCACGGTTCACCTCTGGAGGACATGAGCAGACCACCTGACCAGTGAAGCCCACTGGACAGCTCACCTCTCGATGCGGGGATGAAACTGGCATAGACCAATCAGGAACGTCAACCCCTTGTGCTGCATGGGTTGTTGGCGCCCGGAAGGGCCGGTACTCGGGCGTCGATCCATAGACAGCGGTTACACTTCGCCCGACCAGGAGTGACGCCGCGCCCGACAACTGGTCAACTGGTAAGGGGGATGTCGCGCACGACGGCAGGAGAGGCACAGCATGAGGGGCGCAACATGTGGGGGCACAGCGTGGAGGGCGCGTCATGAGGGGCACGTCATCAGGGGGAGCGGCATGAGGGTGGGAGCGGCATGAGGGAAGACGCATCGGGTGCGGTGCTGAAACGGGAGCGGGTCCGCGACTTCGTCCTCGACCTCGTCGAGTCGCGCAGCCCGGGTGACGCGATCCCCTCCGAGCGCTCCCTGTGCGCCCGCCTGGGAGTGTCCCGCCCGACCCTGCGCGCGGCGGTCGACGAGCTCGTGGCCGCGGGCCTCCTGGTCCGCGAGCACGGCCGGGGCATGTTCGTCGCACCCGAGAAGATCACCCAGGAACTGGTCTCCGGCCGGCAGAGCATGACGGCACCTCAGGCCTCCGGCGCCTGGTCGAGCCGCCTGCTGGAGTTCACCACCTTCGCGGCCGGCGCGCGCGTGGGCCGCAAACTCCGGATGTCACCCGCCGCCGAGATCGTCTACGTGGCACGGCTGCGCCTGGTCGACGGCGCCCCCATGGCCATCGAGCATCTGCACATCAGGGCCGATCTGGTCCCCACCCTGTCCGCACAGGAACTGGAGGCCGGTGACCTCTACGAGCACCTGCGCGAACAGCACGGCGTACACGTCCAGGAGGCCGTGCAGGCCATCGAGCCGACCGTCGTCACCCGTGCCGAGGCCGAACTGCTCGACGTTCCCGAACTGTCCCCGGCGCTGCTCTTCGAACGACTCACCTCGGACACCACCGGCCGCCCGGTCGAATACGTCCACTCGATCTACCGCGGCGACCGCTACCGCATCGTCTCCCGCCTCACCCTCGACCCCTCCGCCACCGAGCCACCGACCCGCCTCGGCCACCACCCCGGCATCCCCCCGGGCGACTTCGCCCACCGCGAGACGATCGCGTCCTCCACACGGGGGGACATCCAGACGGGGCAGTGAGCCGTCAAATGAGGGCGCGAGGGCGCGAGGAGGGGACGGATCGCCCGATGGGCGTATCGGGGTGCCTGTGACCCGAGCGGGGCGGGGATCTGGTGATTCGCGTGGGTCCCGGGCTATGTGGTGTGACACGGGGGAGGCACACTGCATACAGGCATTCTCACGATCAAGAGGAACAGGCATGATCACGCTTACGAAGGAAGACGGCCCCGCGGACCTCGACGGAGTGACCCACCTGTCGATCGGTGTGTCCTGGGACCCGACCGTCGGCGCCAGCGGCGGACTGATCGGCAAGCTGCGCCAGAAGACCGGCACGGACCTCGATCTGATCGCCATCGCCATGCAGGGCTCGGACCCGGTCCGGCTGGCGGGTCTGGACTCCCTGGACCCGCTGGGCAACGGCTCGTTGGTGCACACAGGCGACAACCAGACCGGCAAGGGCGCCGGTGACGACGAGACGGTGACCGTCGAGTTCGCCCGTGTCCCGACGAACATCACCTCGATCGTCTTCGTCGCCGCCGCCTACAAGAAGAGCAGTTCCTTCCAGAAGGCGCGGAACATCAGCTTCAAGGTGTACGACGCCAGCGGTGGCAGCACGCAGCAGGTCGCGGACATCTGGCCGAGCCTCCTCAGCAACGACAACGGCTGCGCCGTCGCCAAGGCGATCCGGGTCGGCGGGGCCTGGAAGCTGCAGGTGATCAACGAGACCGGGAAGATCAAGCAGGGCGACGAGCAGGCCCTGATGCGCTTCGCCGCGAGCAAGTAGGTCACGCGCGGAAGCGATCGCGTGAAAGAGATCGCGCAGTGGCGATCGCGCACAGGCGGGACGGGGCGGGACCGGCGCACATGCCGGTCCCGCCCCGCCGTGTGTCCTGACCTGCCGGATATTGAGAGTGTACGTTCGTACGCTCCCGCTATAGGCTCACCCTCATGACTGTTGACGTACTGCGCCGACCCGCGTCGGCCGAACGGCAGGCCCGGGTGGCCGTCGCCGTGCTGTTCTTCACCAACGGAGCCCTGTTCGCCAACCTCCTGCCGAGGTATCCGCAGATCAAGGCGGATCTAGGCATAGGGAACGCGGCCTACGGTCTGGCCGTCGCCGCGTTCCCGGCCGGTGCCATCGCGGCCGGTCTCGCCGCGGGAGTGGTGATCCGTCGGATGGGTTCGGCGCGGGCGGCGGTAGCCGGCACCCTGCTGACCGGTGCGGGCATCCTCGTCGCGGGTCTGGCCGACTCGGTCGTGCTCTTCGCGGCGGCGCTGTTCCTGGCCGGAGCGATGGACGCGGTCACCGATGTGGCGCAGAACGCCCACGGACTGCGCGTGCAGCGACGCTACGGACGTTCCATCATCAACTCCTTCCACGCTATCTGGTCCATCGGCGCCGTCGCCGGCGGATCCATGGCCGCCGCGGCCATAGCGCTCGACCTCTCGCGCGGGCAGCATCTGGCGATCTCGGGTGTGGTGTTCGCGGTGGCCGCGTGCGTCGCCCTGCGGTTCTGCCTTTCCGGCCCCGAGACCGAGACCGAGACCGAGACCGAGGACGAGGCCGGTGCCGGTGCCGGGGCCGAGCCCGTGGCGGACCTCGGGCCGGCGGCGGGCCCGACGTCCAAGTCCGGTCCCGACGACCGTGCAGGGCGGCGGACCGGGCGTCCGACGCCGGGCCGGCGTACCGCGTACGTACTGGCCGCCCTCGTGCTCATCGCCACGGCCGGCACCCTCGTCGAGGACGCGGGCAGTTCCTGGGCCGCGCTCTACCTGTCCGGCTCGCTGTCCGCGTCCGTGACGCTGGCCGCCTCCGGCTACATCGCCCTGGTCGGGGCCCAGTTCGTCGGCCGCATCATCGGCGACCGGCTCGTCGACAAGTTCGGCCAGCGCACGGTGGCCCGCGCCGGCGGCCTCATCGTCGTGGCCGGTATGGGCCTGGCGCTGGCCGTGCCCACGGTGCCCGGCACGATTCTCGGGTTCGCCGCCGCCGGGTTCGGCGTGGCGACCCTGGTCCCCGCGGCCATGCACGAAGCCGACGAACTGCCCGGCCTCAAGCCCGGCTCGGGACTGGCCATCGTCTCCTGGCTGATGCGCCTGGGCTTCCTGCTCTCCCCGCCGGTCGTCGGCCTCGTCGCGGACGCGGCCAGCCTGCGGGTGGGTCTGCTCGTGGTGCCCCTCGCCGGTCTGCTCGTGCTCCTGCTCGCCGGAGTGCTGCAGCCCAGGCGCCGCAAGGGCCTGTAACCACCCCGACGTGCAGGTTTCCCGGGCCTCGGTCCGACGTCGAGTGTACGATCGTACGCATGCCGACGGACTACTTCGCCCAGGATCCCCGTACGAATCTCGAACGCATGATGGCGGGCGATCACTACATCGCCGACGACCCGGAGATCGTCCGCCGGTACGAGCGAGCCGTGCGGCTGGCCGCCCGCTATCAGGCCGCCTATCTCGAAGACACCGAGGCGGCCCGCCCGATCCTCGCCGAACTGCTCGGCTCCCTCGGACCCGACGTACACCTGCGGCCACCGCTGTACGTCGACTACGGCAGCAACATCACGATCGGCGCGCGCACCTTCGTCAACTACAACCTGACCGCCCTGGACGTCGCGGCGATCACCATCGGCGAGGACTGCCAGATCGGCCCGAACGTCCAACTGCTCACCCCCACCCACCCCTTGGAGCCCGAGCCCCGGCGCGACAAGCTGGAGGCCGCCCGGCCGATCACCATCGGGAACAACGTGTGGCTGGGGGGAGGCGCCATCGTGCTGCCCGGTGTGACCATCGGAGACAACTCCGTCATCGGCGCAGGGGCCGTGGTGACGAAGGACGTGCCCGCCGGTGTCGTCGCCGTCGGCAACCCCGCCCGCCCGGTCCGTACCCTCTGAAGGCTTCCGCCATGGCCACCGGACACACCGACCCGCAGCGCCGCGAACGCATCATCGCCGCGACCCTCGACCTCATCGCCGAGGAGGGGATCGCCAGCGTCTCCCACCGGAAGATCGCTGCCCGCGCCGCTGTCCCCCTGGGGTCGATGACGTACCACTTCAGCGGCATGGACGAGCTGCTCCGGGACGCGTTCACCCGCTTCGCCGACCACATCGTCGCCGTCTTCGACGCCCACCTCGCCGCCCCGGCCGACCGTGACCAGGCGCGACAGGCGGTGGCGGACCTGGTCCATGTGCTGTCGGAGGGAAGCCAGCGCGATCTCGTCCTCACCCAGGAGCTGTACACCCTCGCCGCACGCCGGCCGGTCTACCGCGAGCTGACCCATGAGTGGATGGGCCGCAGCCGCACCCATCTGGAGAAGCACTTCGACCCGGACACCGCACGCCAACTCGACGCCCTGATCGAGGGGCTGACCCTCCACCGGGCCCTGGACAACGAGCCCCACGACCGTGCCCTGACCCTTGAGGCGATCACCCGCATCACCACTCCTGGCAGGTAGGGACGCCGGTTGGGCGCGCGGCGCCGGATCGATCAGGAATCGAGAAGCGCCGACCCGGGTGCCGCGTCTAGCGTGACTGCCATGGACGTCACCCTGTACGCGAGCTTCCTCCCGCACACCGATCCGGACGCGTCCCTGGCCTTCTACCGGGACGCCCTCGGCTTCGAGGTCCGCGACGACGTCGGCCACGGCGCGACGCGTCGGATCACGGTCGGGGCCGCCGGCCGGTCCGGCCCGTCCCTCGTCCTGGAGCCGCCGGTCACCGACCCCGGCGTCACCGAGGACGAGCGCCGGACCGTCGCGGAGATGATGGCGAAGGGCGCGTACGCGGGCATCCTCCTGGCCACCCCCGACCTCGACGCCACCTTCGAGCGGATACGGGCGGCGGGCAGCGGCCAGGTCCTCCAGGAGCCGGCCCAGCAGCCGTACGGCGTCCGGGACTGTGCCTTCCTCGATCCCGCGGGCAACATGATCCGCATCCAGGAGCGGCGCTGAACGGTCCGGCGGGCGCAGCAGGTGAACAGGTCAACAGGTCAACAGGTCGACAGAGCGACAGATCAACAGATGGAGACATGATGAGCATGGCCCCGAGGACGGACACGCGGTCGTCCGCGCCGCACGCCGCCGACAGTCATGACCTGATCCGCGTGCACGGCGCACGCGAGAACAACCTCAAAGACGTCAGCATCGAGATCCCCAAGCGCCGCCTGACTGTGTTCACCGGTGTCTCCGGGTCGGGCAAGAGCTCACTGGTGTTCAACACGATCGCCGCCGAGTCGCAGCGGATGATCAACGAGACCTACAGCGCCTTCGTGCAGGGCTTCATGCCGACCCTGGCCCGCCCCGAGGTCGACGTCCTCGACGGGCTGACCACCGTGATCACCGTCGACCAGCAGCGGATGGGCTCCGACCCGCGCTCGACCGTGGGCACCGCCACCGATGCCAACGCGCTGCTGCGCATCCTCTTCAGCCGCCTCGGCACACCGCACATCGGCCCGCCCAGCGCGTACTCCTTCAACACCGCCTCGGTCCGGGCCAGCGGCGCGATCACCGTCGAGCGCGGTGCCAAGAAGACGGTGAAGGCGACCTTCAACCGCACCGGCGGCATGTGTACGCGCTGCGAGGGCCGGGGCTCGGTCTCCGACATCGACCTCAGCCGGCTCTACGACGACTCCAAATCCCTCTCCGAGGGCGCGTTCACCATCCCCGGCTGGAAGTCCGACAGCCAGTGGACCGTGCAGGTCTACGCCCAGTCCGGCCTCGTCGACCCGGACAAGCCGATCCGCGAGTACACGAAGAAGCAACTGCAGGACTTCCTCTACGGGGAGCCGTTCAAGGTCAAGGTCAACGGCGTCAACCTCACCTACGAAGGACTGATCCCGAAGTTCCAGAAGTCGTTCCTGTCCAAGGACAAGGAATCGATGCAGCCGCACATCCGGGCGTTCGTGGACCGGGCGGTCACCTTCGCGACCTGCCCCGAGTGCGACGGCACCCGGCTCAGCGAAGGGGCCCGGTCGTCGAAGATCGGCACAGTCTCCATCGCCGACGCCTGCGCGATGGAGATCCGTGACCTGGCCGAATGGGTCCGCGGTCTCGACGAGCCGTCGGTGGCCCCCTTGCTCGCCGCGCTGCAGCAGGCCCTCGACTCGTTCGTGGAGATCGGTCTCGGCTATCTCTCGCTCGACCGGCCCGCGGGCACGCTGTCGGGCGGCGAGGCGCAGCGCGTCAAGATGATCCGCCACCTCGGGTCCTCGCTCACCGACATCACCTACGTCTTCGACGAACCCACCATCGGCCTGCACCCCCATGACATCCAGCGGATGAACGACCTGCTGCTGCGGCTGCGCGACAAGGGCAACACCGTGCTCGTCGTGGAGCACAAGCCGCAGACGATCGCGATCGCCGACCACGTCGTCGACCTCGGCCCCGGCGCGGGCACGGCGGGCGGCACCGTCTGCTTCGAGGGCACCGTGGACGGGCTGCGGGCCAGTGACACGGTCACCGGCCGCCACCTCGACGACCGGGCCACCCTCAGGAAGACGCCGCGCGAGCCCACCGGCTCGCTGGCGATCCGCGGCGCCACGGCGCACAACCTGCAAGGCGTCGACGTGGACATCCCCCTCGGGGTGCTCACCGTCGTCACCGGCGTCGCCGGCTCCGGAAAGAGCTCGCTCGTCCATGGATCGATCCACGACGACGAGGGCGTGGTGTCGATCGACCAGGGCGCCATCCGCGGCTCCAGGCGCAGCAACCCGGCGACGTACACCGGCATGCTCGACCCGATCCGCAAGGCGTTCGCCAAGGCCAACGACGTGAAACCGGCCCTGTTCAGCGCCAACTCCGAGGGCGCCTGCCCCACCTGCAACGGCGTGGGCGTCGTCTACACCGACCTGGCGATGATGGCCGGCGTCGCCACTCCCTGCGAGGAGTGCGAGGGGAAGAGGTTCCAGGCCGCGGTCCTCAAGTACCACCTCGGGGGCCGTGACATCAGTGAGGTGCTCGCGATGTCGGTGACCGAGGCCGTGGAGTTCTTCGGCGCCGGCGAGGCGAGCACCCCGGCCGCGCACCGCATCCTGGTACGCCTCGCCGATGTCGGGCTCGGCTACCTCAGCCTCGGCCAGCCGCTCACCACCCTCTCCGGCGGCGAGCGTCAGCGGCTCAAGCTCGCCACGCACATGGGCGACAAGGGCGGGGTGTACGTCCTCGACGAGCCGACCACCGGCCTCCACCTCGCCGATGTCGAGCAGCTGCTCGGCCTGCTCGACCGGCTCGTCGACTCCGGCAAGTCCGTCATCGTCGTCGAGCACCACCAGGCGGTCATGGCGCACGCCGACTGGATCATCGACCTCGGCCCCGGCGCGGGCCACGACGGCGGCCGGATCGTCTTCGAAGGCACCCCGGCCGACCTGGTCGCCGCCCGCTCCACCCTCACGGGCGAACACCTCGCGGCGTACGTGGGCGACTGACCGTACGTTCTCGCGGCTGGCTCCGTGGTGCGGCGGCCCCGCGCCGGTGACGGGCGCGGTCAGCCGGCCGCGGGGCCGTGTACGAGTGCGAGCGCCCGGTCCGCGGCGGCGGCCAGCGCGGTGTCGTCCGGGTCCGTACCGACCCAGGCGACGTGGCCGTCGGGGCGGATCAGGGCGGCACGTACCGCGGCCCAGGCGGCCGGGGGCCGGTCGAGGGCCGCGGTGTGCACGGTGAGCCCCGGGCGCGCCCGGTCCGCGAGGACACCTTCCGGCCGGACGCCTTCCGGCCGGACGCCCTCGGGCCGGACGTCTTGACCAGGTACGGATACGGGTACGGGTACGGATACGGATACGGATACGGGTGCGCCGCCCGTCAGGTCGAGGAGCAGGTAGCCGTCCGCGCGCACCCGCCCGTGCAGGCCGCTCCCGGAGTCGGTGAAGGCCAGGTCGGGGGCGCGGCCGCCGGTGAGCGGGTGGGCGGTCGTCTCGGGGGCCGGGTAGGCGACGGCGAGCGCGGTGAGGCGTTCGGACAGGGCCCTGCCGAAGTCCGGCTGCGTGGCGATCATCCCGCTGAGGAACGACCGCAGATCGATGCCCTCGGGAGTGAAACCGGTCATCAGGGCCGTCTGGGCGCGACTGTGCTCCATCAGCTGGGCGCCGACGGGGTGACGCTCGGAGTGGTAGCTGTCGAGCAGACCGTCCGGGGCCCGGCCGTCGAGGGTCGCGGCGAGCTTCCAGCCGAGGTTGTGCGCGTCCTGGATGCCGACGTTCATACCGACGCCTCCGGTCGGGAAGTGCTGGTGGGCGGCGTCCCCGGCGAGCAGGACCCGGCCGCGCCGGTACTCCGCGGCCAGCCGGGTGGCGTTGCCGAAACGGGACAGCCACACGGGGTCGCGCATCCCGTAGTCCTCACCGGTGATGGCGACGGCCTTGGCCCGCAGCTCGTCCAGCGTGAGGTCCTGCGGCGACTCGGTGGTGAGGCTGTCGGGGCTGATACCGACGAGACGGTGCAGTCCGCCCGGCAGGGGCGCGACCATCAGCGCGCCCCGGAGCCCGAAGACGCCGAACCCGGGTCGTGGCGGCCGGTCGAGCACGACATCGCCGAGCCAGCCCAGAACCGTGGAAGGCGTACCGGGAAAGTCGATCCCGGCGGCGGTGCGCACGGTACTGCGGGTGCCGTCGCACCCGACGAGGTACGCCGCCCGCAGCTCGTACGGCCCGTCGGTCCCCTGCACCTGCACGGTCACCGACCCGGTGTCCTCGGCGAACCCGCTGACGCGGTGCCCGCGCACGATCGTGGCACCGAGCGCGAGCGCGTACTCCTCCAGCAGTTCCTCGGTACGGGCCTGGGGCAGCGCGAGCGTGTACGGGAACGGGGTGTCCAGTTCCTTGAAGTCGAGCCGGTGGTCGAGCATGGCGAAATGCCCGGCCGGTATTCGCAGCCCCTCCGCGAGGAAGGGCTTGTGCACCTCACGCGAGGCGAAGATCTCGATGGTCCGCGGATGGATGGTGAGCGCCTTGGAGCGCTGATCGACGTCGGTCCGTTCCTCGACGACGGTGACCGATACCCCGCCCCGCCGCAGCTCGGCGGCCAGCCACAGCCCGACCGGCCCTCCGCCCGCGATGACAACCTGCTGTTCCACGCATCCTCCTAGGTCACTGACCAATAACGTGCCCGCAGTAAACTAGGTCAATGACCAATAGGCAAGTGAGTGAGGGCCGCGCCCCTCGGCTGGACCCCGCGACGGTGGTCCGGGCCGCGTTGGACCTGCTGGAGGAGAAGGGCCTGGACGCGCTGTCCACGCGGGCGGTCGCCGACCGGCTCGGCGTACGCATGAACACCGTGCTGTGGCATGTGAAGACCAAGGCCCGGATGCTGGAGCTGATGGCGGACGCCGTCGTCGGCGAGGCTCCGCTGGACGGGCTTCCCGCCGACTGGGACGACCGCGTGCGCGAACTCGCCCGCCGCTACCGCCGCGCCCTGCTCGCCCACCGCGACGGCGCCGCGCTCGTGGTCGGCACGTACACCGCCGAACCGCACACCCTGGCCTTCGCCGAAGCGCTGGTGACCGCGCTGCTGGACGGCGGTCTCGACGACCGGGACGCCGCCTGGACCACCTGGACGGTCATCTACCTCGCCCTCGGCCTCACCCAGGAGGAACAGGCGGTGCCCCGCGCTCCCCTGAACGACGGTCTGGCGAACGCGGTTTCCAGGACGGCCCACCCCGCCCTCCATCGGGTCCTCCACCACCTCGACGCGCAATCGTTCGACGAACGCTTCGAGTTCGGGCTGTCCGCGATCATCGGGAGAGCGGCAGACTTGGCCCCATGAACACATCGGATCCCGCCGCCGGTCACCGGACCACCGATCCCGATCCCGATCCCGAGGCCGCTCCCGAGACCGCTGCCAAGGCCGACCTGCACTTCTACCTGCAGTCGGCCCGTGACGCCCTGCTGTGGAAGCTCGAAGGGCTCTCGGAGTACGACGTCCGCCGCCCGTCGACGCCGACCGGCACCAACCTCCTGGGCCTGGTCAAACACGCGGCCGGGGTGGAGTCGGGCTACCTCGGCGACACCTTCGGACGGCCGTACGGGGAGTCGCTGCCCTGGCTTGAGGCCGACGCCGAGACCAACGCGGACATGTGGGCCACCGCCGACGAGTCACGCGAGCACATCGTGGGCCTCTACCGCCGGGCCTGGGCGCACGCGGACGCGACGATCGACGCGCTCGCCCTGGACACGGTCGGCCGGGTGCCGTGGTGGCCGGCCGATAAGAACGAGGTGACCCTGCATCACGCCGTCGTGCGCGTGATCGCCGACACGCACCGGCACGCCGGCCATGCCGACATCCTCCGCGAACTCATGGACGGGGCGGTCGGGATGAACGAGACCAACGGCAGTATGGCGCCGGGTGATTCGGCGTGGTGGGAGGAGTACCGAAGCAGGCTTGAGCGGGCGGCCCAGGAAGCCGAACGGAACGCGTGACGCCGCGCCGCCCAGGCTTATGGAGCGTCCGGTTCCGCGGTGGGAGCGGTCTCCTCGCGCATGCTCCACGGCGACCCGTACTCCGTGAGCAGGTCGAGGAACGGGCGGGGAGGCATCGCCTCGGGGCCGAGCACTCCGCTGCCGTGCCAGGCGCCGGACGCGATGAGTTCGAGGGCCGCCACGGGGTTGATCGCGGTCTGCCAGACCACGGCCTGGGAGCCGTACTCACGCATCGACCACTGGTTGTCGACCACGTGGTAGAGGTAGACCTCCCGCGGCCGGCCGTCCTTGGTGCCCTTGACCCACGTACCGGCGCACGTCTTGCCGTGCATGCGGTCGCCGAGGCCGGCCGGGTCGGGGAGACAGGCGGCGACGACGTCCCGTGGGGAGACCGCGACCCTGTTCCCGCCGCCGTCCACGGTGACCGGCTCGGTGCGGTCCAGGCCCAGCTTGTGCAGGGTCCGCAGGACGCCGATGAACTCGTCGCCGAGACCGTATTTGAAGGTGACCCGGCCGGCCTTCAACCACCGGGGGATCAGCAGGACTTCCTCGTGCTCGACGTTGACGCACTCCACCGGCCCGATGCCCGCCGGGAAGTCGAAGACCTCCGGCTCGCTGAAGGGCGGTGTGGTGAACCAGCCCCGGTCGGCCTCGTGGACGACCGGTGGGTTGAGGCATTCCTCGATCGTCGTCCAGATGCTGAAGGTGGGGGCGAAGTCGTAGCCGTCCACGACCAGGTTTGCGCCGTCACGGACGCCGATCTCCTCGATCTCGTCGAAGAGGACGTCGGCGGCGTAGCGGGCGAACACGTCGGACAGGCCCGGCTCCACCCCCATGCCGACCAGCGCGAGCCGGTCCGCCGCCTCCCACTCGGCGGACCGCTCGAACTGCGCGTCGCCCAGCTTGACGCCGCACTCCTCGTAGGGGCGCGTCGGATGCGGCCGGGACAGGGACATCGCCATGTCCAGGTAGTGCGCGCCATGAGCGAGCGCCGCGTCGAAGAGCGGCAGCACGAAACGCGGATCGGTGGCGTTGAGCAGGACGTCGCAGCGGTGCTCGGCGAGCGCGGCCCGTACGCCGTCGGTGTCCGAGGCGTCGAGCCGCACCGCCGCGAACCGGTGCCCGTCCTCGCCGAGCGCCGCGATGGCCGACTCCGCCCGTGCGAGGTCGTAGTCGGCGACAGCCATGTGCTCGAAGAAGAGGCGACGGGCCGCGATCCTGGTGATCGCGGTGCCGACGCCCCCTGCTCCGACCAAGAGGACTCGCATGGTGCAGCACTCCTTCGTCCCGCCCGCCCGTTTCGGTGGGCCAGGACGATAGCAGTGGCGCCACCGCGCGGTCCGGTCCCTACCGCGAGCGCTGTTCCTGTGTGCCGGACGGCGGCGGGTTGCTGCGGGCGTGCAGTTCGATGGCCAGGGGCGCGGCCGTGAACATCGAGGAGTACGTGCCGACGACGATGCCGATGAGCAGCGCGAGCGCGAAGTCGGTCAGGGAGTCACCGCCCAGCAGGGTGAGGGCGGCGAGGATGAAGACGGCTCCCATACCGGTGTTGACGGTCCGGGGGAGGGTCTGCAGGATCGCCGTGTTGGCGAGGACCGGGAAGGGGACCTTCTTTCGGGGGCCGCCGGGGCCGTCTGGGCCGTCCGGGCCGTTGGGACTGCCGGGGTCGTCGGTCCGGTTGGCGGCCGACAGTTCCCTGATCCGGTCGAAGACGACGACGGAGTCGTTGACCGAGTAGCCGATCACCGTCAGCAATGCGGCGAGGAAGACTCCGTCGACCGGCTTGCCGAGCCAGGCGAAGACACCGACGAGGATCAGGGTGTCGTGGACCATCGCCGCGACCGCGGACGCCCCGAAGGCCCACCGGAAGCGGACCGCGAGATACAGCAGTTGCGCGACCAGGGCAGTGGCTAGGGCGATGAGAGCCCCACGGCGCAGCTCGTCCCCGAGGTTGGGGCCGATCAGCTCGTCCCGTACCTTCTCGGCACCGCCCGCGAGCCCGCCGACCGCCTTGTCCACCTTCGCCGCCTCGGCGTTGCTCAGCTGATCGGTGCGTACGGTGAGACCGCCGTCGCCGGAGGTCTGCACGACGGCACCGGGCAGACCCGCGTCGGCCAGGGCCGCACGGGCGCGGTCGGCGTCGACGGGGGCGGAGGCGGCGTACTCCATGAGCCGTCCGCCGGTGAACTCCACGCCGAAGTTCAGCCCCTTGACCGCGATGCCCGAGGTGGCCAGGACGAGGGCGACGGCGGATGCGGCCAGCCAGGTGCGTCCGCGCCGCATCAGGTCGGGGTTGCGCAGGGTGAGCCAGTCGCGGACCCGCCCGGTGTCCGCGATACCGGTGAGCCGGGGACGCCGTCGTACGGACCGCCGGGCGACGGCGTAGTCGGCGAGGACGCGGGTGATGACCAGGGCGCTGAGCATGGAGGCGAGTACGCCGATGCCCAGGGTGACGCCGAAGCCCCTCACCGGCCCGGACGCGAGGAGGAAGAGCAGTCCGGCGGCGATGAGGGTCGTGATGTTGGAGTCGGCGATGGCACTGAAGGCATTGCGGAATCCCGCGGTGAGGGCCGGACGCAGGCCCTTGCGGCGGGCCGCGTACTCCTCACGGGCCCGTTCGAAGACGAGCACGTTGGCGTCCACTGCCATACCGATGGCCAGGACGAACCCCGCGAGCCCCGGGAGGGTGAGGGTGGCGCCGAGTGCGACCAGGGCCGCGTACGAGATGACCCCGTAACAGGCCAGCGCCACGGCGGCGAGGGCGCCGAGGAGCCGGTAGACGGCGATGATGAACAGCGAGGTCAGCGCGGTGCCGACGACGGCGGCCCAGGCGCTGGCCTCGATGGCCGCGGCGCCCAGGGTGGGGCCGACGGTACGTTGTTCGACGGTCTCGACCGGTACCGGCAGGGCTCCGCCGTTGATGAGGAGGCCCAGTTCGCGGGCCTCCTCCCGGCTGAACGAACCGGTGATCTGGGTGGACCCTCCGGCGATGCCCGTACGGCAGGCCACGGACGAGTTGACCTGCGGGGAGGAGATGACCTTGTCGTCGAGGACGATGGCCACGCGGCGGGCGGGGTCGCCGGCCGGATGACACGCGGCCCTGCCGGTCAGCTCGGCCCAGGCGTCGCCCGCACCCTTGAACTCGATGCCGACGAACCAGCCGGTACCGCTCTGCGGATCGACACGCGCCTCGGCGCTGTCGACGTCCGCGCCGGTGAGCGCGGACGGACCCAGGCGTACGGGACTACCGGACTCGTCGGAGTCGACCGTGCCCGGCTCTGTGCCCGGCTCTGTGGCTGGGTCTGTGCCGAGGACGGGGTGGAAGGTCAGTTGGGCGGTGCGGCCGAGGACGTCGGCGGCTTCGCGCGGGTCCTGGACGCCGGGCAGCTCGACGATGATCCGGTTGTCCCCGGAACGGGCGATGGTGGGCTCGGAGACGCCGAGCGCGTCGATGCGGTGGCGCAGTACCTCCACCGTGCGGTCGGTGGCTTCGGAGTCGGCTTCGGCGGTGGGGGAGTCGCGGGTCTCCAGGACGATCTGGGTTCCGCCGCGCAGGTCGAGCCCGAGGCGGACCGGGACGGTCAGGGTGACGTAGAGAGAAAGGGCCAGAACGGCCAGGGCGAAGAACGCCCGCACGCGGATGGCGCGCGTCAAGGGTGCCTCCAACAGGCATACCGCGCCCGGGGAACGGGCGCGGTGGGGATCGACTGTCGACTGTCGACTGGTGACGTCAGATGTCGGTCGGAGGCGGCGGGCCGCGCCCGCTGTGCTGCTCGGAATGCTGTGAAGGAGTGAAGGCGCCGAGTGCGGTCGGCAGTGGCAGCCCTGGTTTCGCCAGGGGGACCACGAGGCCGGGCGGGACAGGCACCCCGCCGGGAGGCGACGCGTGCCATTCGCCCGCAGTGACCCGGCCCGCACGGGGCGGCTGACCGCAGACGGTGGTGCAGGTGTCGTCGACGCCGGTGCGGGTGTCGGCTTGGCGGGTGTCGGCTTGGGCTTGGGCTGTCGCTGTCGCTGTCGCTGTCGCTGAAGCTGGTGCGGTTGCCGTCGCGAGTGCACGGCTGTCGTGTGCGGCGACCGTGACCGAGGTCAGTGCGTCGTAGGAGGCCGCTGCGGGATTGCCCTGAAGGCCGAGTACGCCGAGGAGCGTGAACAGCGCCGCCAGCAGTACGCCGGTGACGGGAGCCCGGTGCCCGGCAGTCGGCGAGGCCACGCGGGTTCGCTCTGTCATGACCTGCCCCTCCTCACCCGACTCCGGCCGAACGCGGCTGGGCCGACCAGGGGCGGCCCAACAGGACAACGTATGGGGAACGCACAAGGTTCGCGTTCACGCGGACCGGCACGGATCACATCTGAGTGTCGGTGTCGTCGTCAGGCACCCACCGCAGCACATCGCCGGGCTGGCAGTCGAGCGTGCGGCAGATCGCGTCGAGGGTGGTGAACCGCACCGCCTTCGCGCGGCCGTTCTTGAGTACGGCGATATTGGCGGGCGTGATGCCGACGGCGGCGGCGAACTCACCGACCGACAGATTGTGCCTGGCCAGCTGGACGTCGAGGTCGACGATGATCGGCATCAGACGACCGCGGCGATCTCGGTCTCCAGGTCCGTCGCCTTGCGCAGGAGTCCTCGCATGATGACGGTGAGCATCGCGAACGCCGCTCCCACGGCGACGGCCATCACCGTGGCCCCGAGGACTCCGAGCAGTTCCATGCCGTCGTCCGGAGTGGGGATGTCGGCCAGGAGGACATGCACGGCGACCCCGCCGGCCAGCAGCGTCGCCACGACCGAGGACCCGATGACGATGTCGACCCAGCGGAAGGCCAGCGCCGTGAAGATCGCGTCACGCTGGACCATGTCGAGCAGCATCCACACCGCGAAGAGGGCGACCTGGACACAGGCGACGCCGATGATCGCCAGCGTCACATAGGGCGTTTCGAACGGGGCGTAGGGCGGGAAACGCTCGACCTCGTCGGCCGCCGTCGTCGGAATGACCACGATCTGGCCGAAGAGCCCGACCGCGACCGTCGTGAGGATGCCCACCCGGAGTACGGCAATGAAGAGTTGATGCATGTATCGATTATCGATTGATGTCGATCGAAAATCAATCGATATCCCGAATGTGGCTCTGGAGGGGCCCCTTGTGGCAGGCGGGGCGAACGATCACGATGCAGGGGCGGCCGGGCTCGACGGGCAGGGCCGGCCCACAGCACAGCCGGTACGCCCGGCATGGCACCGACAGGAGCATTCGTGACGTACGACATCACCGCCCTCCGCGCCCGGTTCCCGGCGCTGAGCGCAGGGATCGCCCACTTCGACGGCCCCGGCGGCACCCAGTCCCCGCAGCCCGTCATCCGGGCGATCGCCGACGCGATGGGGCAGCCGCTGTCGATCCGGGGCCGGATGACACCGGGGGAGCGCAACGCCGAGGCCGTCGTCACCAGGACCCGACAGGCCCTGGCCGACCTTCTGGGAGCGCGGCCGACGGGGATCGTCTTCGGCCGCAGTGCCACTCAGCTCACCTACGATTTCTCCCGCACCCTCTCCAAGGCGTGGTCGCCCGGTGACGAGGTGGTCGTCACCCGGCTCGACCACGACGCCAACATCCGCCCCTGGGTCCAGGCCGCCGAACAGGCCGGTGCCACCGTGCGCTGGGCCGACTTCGATCCCGCCACCGGGGAACTGACCGCCGACGACATCCGTGCCGTACTGTCCCCGCGGACCCGGCTGGTGGCCGTCACCGCCGCCTCCAACCTGATCGGCACCCGCCCTCCGATCGCCGAGATCTGCGGCCTGGCGCACGAGGCCGGAGCGCTCACCTACGTCGACGGCGTCCATCACGCGGCCCACACGCTGGTCGACCTGGAGGAGCTGGGCGCGGACTTCTTCGTCTGTTCCCCGTACAAGTTCTTCGGTCCCCACCACGGAGTGCTCGCGGCCCGGCCGGAGTTGCTGGAGACACTGCGGCCGGACAAGCTCCTGCCCTCCACCGACGTGGTCCCCGAACGCTTCGAACTGGGCACCCTGCCCTATGAGTTCCTCGCGGGCACGGAAGCGGCCGTCGACTTCCTCGCCGGACTGGACCCCGACGCCACAGGGACGCGGCGGCAGCGCCTCGCCGCGGCCTTCACGGCACTCGAAGCACACGAGCAGACCCTGCGCGCACAGCTCGACAAGGGACTGGCCGCCCTCCCGGGCGTCCAGGTCCACTCCAAGGCGGCCGACCGCACCCCCACCGTGCTGCTCACCTTCGAGGGCCGGTCCACGGCGGAGGCGTACAGCTTTCTCGCGGAGCGCGATGTCCACGCTCCGGCGGGGTCCTTCTACGCGATCGAGGCCTCCCGGCGTCTCGGTCTCGGCGACACCGGCGGCCTCCGTATCGGCCTCGCCCCCTACAACAGCGCGGAGGACATCGAGCGGTTCCTGACGGGCCTGGCCGAGTTCCTGGCACGCTGAAGGGCCCGTCCGGGCGCCCGCCTCAGGAGGCGCCCCACGCCGCGGCGCACAGCGACCGGTCCACCTCCTCGGTGTAGTGGGCCGCCGCGAGCCAGGCTCGGGCGAACCGGCCGAGGTCGGCGGGGACGAGACGGCCGAAGACATCGCGGGACCGGTCCGCGGCAGCCGCGTGCAGTTCGTCGAGGAGGTCTCCGGCGCAGGCGAAGCCGTTACGGCTCAGACGACGGCTGTCGGCGGCGCTGTCACCGGGGAAGGCGAGCACGCGACGGCCCGCCGAGGCCGCCTGGTGGACACGGCGTCGCAGCACATGCAGCGGCGCCTCGTCCAGGAGGACGGGCGAGGAACCGGCGGCCGGCCCCGTGGAGTCCGTCGCGGGAGCGGGCAGGTCCGCGTGCTGGAGGCGGTCCAGGCCCAGGTCGACATGGGACCTGGCGTCACCGGGGTGTTCCGCGGCTACCAGGAGCGCCCGGGGTACGGGAGAGGGGTCGAGGCGGGCGACGACGCGCAAGCGGATGCCCGGAGCGGTCGCGAGGAGACGGAGGTTGTCGCGGTAGGGCAGCGCGGGGTGGTCGTGCGCGGCGGCCAGACGGAGAGTCAGGCCGTCGCAGTCGGCGAGCAGACAGTCGCCCGCGGCCTCGCGGACCGTGCCGGTGAGGGTCACATCGAGGAACAGCAGTCCGTCCCCGCCGGTGCCGGTCAGGGCGCGTGACACCTGTTCGGCGACCGGTACCCGCCACAGGCGGTCGAGAGGGGCCTCGCTCCAGGCGGCGCCCGCCGCACGTACGGCCCGCACGCCCGCACCCGCGCCCAGTCGGCCCGTCGGGGAGACGGTCGCGCCGGACACGGCGAGCCCGGCCCGCGACAGCTCCCGGTGGGTGAGAGCCGTGTCCCCGACCCGCACGGCCCGGCCGGCCGCACCCACGGCCCGGCCGGAACCGCCCGGGGCGACATCGGAGACCGTGCAGAGCCTGCCGTCGGCGTCGGCCGTCCAGGTGACCGCTCCCGCGTAACCGGTCGCCGTCAGGACGGGCTCGGAGAACAGCCCGTACAACCGCAGGGACCCGTCCGGAACGTAGGGCTGCCGTGCGGTGCCGCGCAGGTCGGCGAGTTCGGCACCGGTGGCGTCCGGAAGGCGGTGGGCCGTCATGAGGACGTCACGGAGAGCCGCGGTGAGATCGGTGAGGCGGTACGCCGGATCGGCGCTGCGAGCGGCCCGGAGCTGGGTGACCACGGAGACCGCAGACGCGGCGACCCGGGGCAGCCCACCGATCCGCGCGGTGTGCGCGGCGCGCAGCAACTCCGCCTGCAGCACGGCCCCGGCCCCGTCCGTACCGGCTTCGAGCACGGCGGCCGTGGCGGCGTACATGGCCAGCGCGGCGGTGCGCTGCCCGGGGGTGACGGTCTCGGACTCCGCCGCCGGTACAGGGGCCGATCGGGGCGGAGACCCGGCGCCGGTGTCCGAGCCGGACGAGGAGCCCGGCACCGGCTCAGGCTCCGGCTCCGGCTGAGCATCCGGTCCGGTCTCGGGTCCGGTCTCGGACCCGGCCTTGGGGCCAGGCTTGGGTCCGGTCTTGGTCTCGGACCTGGAGTCGGCTTCGGGCCCGGCGTCGGTTTCGGACCCGGAGTCGACTTCGGCTTCCGCCTCGGCGATCGGCGCGGCCGAGGCGGCGGCCGCGCGGTGCAGGCAGTCCGGTGCCAGCAGGCAGCCGCAACGGATCGCGTCCGCGCTGGTCACGCTGCCGCCGGGAGCGTGCAGTTCGAGGTGGGTGTCGTCGTCGACGGCGATCCGTACGGTGTCGCCGTCGCGGACGCACGGGCGGTCCGCTAGCTTGGTGATGCCGGCGTCCAGCCGCTTGCGGAGGCGGGGGGTGAGCCCCTGCACGAGCGCGGCGGTCACGGACGGGGCGACCGGAGGCAGGTCGAGGCTCATGAGACTTTCTCCCCTACCCAGCGGGCGAGTTCGAGCGGGCTGAGGGCGGCGACGGGCATGCCCGCGGCGACGAGCTGTCCGGCGACGCCGGTCGAGTACCGGGGGCGGCCGGTGTCGTCGAGACTCGCGCAGCCCAGGACATGGCAGCCCGCCCCGACGAGGTTGCGGACCTCGGCGAGCAGCCCCCCGATGGGATAGCCCTCCTCGAAGTCGCTGACGACCACGACGAGGGTGCGGGACGGCACGGTGACGAGCTCGCGGGCATGGCGCAGCCCCGCGGCGATGTGCGTGCCGCCGCCCACACTGACCTCAAGCAGCAGCGACAGCGGATCGTCGACATGGCCGGTGAGGTCGATGACCTCCGTGGAGAAGGCCAGGAAGTGCGTGGACAGGGTCGGCACGCCCGCCAGGACCGACGCCGTGAGCGCGGCCCAGACCGTCGAGGCCTCCATGGACCCGGACACGTCGGTGACGAGGATCAGCCGCCAGTCCGCGGCGCGTTTGGCGCGCGAGCGGAAGACGGGGTGCTCCGGAATGACCTGAACGGCCCCGTCCGGGCCGCGGCGTGCCGTCGCGAGGTTGGCGCGCAGGGTGCGGGCCAGATCGAGTCCGCCGCCCGGCCGTCGGCTGGGGCGCGGCAGGGTCGTGCCGTGCAGCGCGGGACGCAGCCGCGTGGCCAGCTCCCGGGTCAGTGCCTCGACCAGCCGGCGGACCAGGGGGCGCAGCGCGGCCAGTCGTGCCTCGGGCAGTCCTCCCGCGTGCCGGAGCACGGTACGCAGCAGGTCGACGGAGGGCCGCACGCTCGCCGGATCGAGTTCCGCGAGGACGTCCTTGCGGCCCGACGCGGCGGCGGCCGCCAGCACCTCCTCCCGGATGCCCGGGCCGAACAGGGCGGCCAGTTCCTCGGACCACTCGCGCACACCCGGGTACGCGGCCTCGCGGCCGCCGCGCGAGCCCGGTCCGTTCAGCCCGCCCCTGCTGCCCTCGCCGCGTCCGCTGCCGTACAGCTCGTCCAGCGCGGTCGCCAGCGCCGAAGCCGAGGCCGGCAGTTGATCCGTACGGCGGCCGAGCACGAGCCGCCAGCGGTCGGCGGCCCCGAGGACGTGATCCTCGGGCTCACCTTCCTCGGACGTGTGCGGTGCGGGGTTCTCCGTCGGCGGTACGAGCTTGTCCGCGGAGGGCGGCGGCAGCAGCCCGAGCGTGCGCAGGGCGGCCCGGGCCGCGAGGTCCGCGCGGGTCCAGGTGGCCAGCACGACGGGGTCGACGCCCCCCGTGTCGCTCAGCCGCGTGGTGGCGAGACGCTCCTCGACGATGTCGAGCAGCCGGTCGCGGGCCGCCGGACTGAGCGCGTCGAAACCACCCCGGAGCGCGGGCAGCCGATCGAGCAGGTCCCGGTCGGGCATCTCGGCCACCCGGTCGAGCAGGGGCTCCAGGGCGGGCGCCGCCGCCTCCAGCAGCGGACCGGCGGCGGTCAGTACGCCGACGAGACGATGGGTGAGGGCGGCTCTGGACTCGGGGGCAGCGGCCCCGTCGACCCAGGAGGCGATCCGATCGCCGAGAGCGTGCGGATCCTCGTGTCCGAGGAGCACCCGTACGGCTCCGGCGGCGCCGCGCATCAGCGGAGAACCGTCGGCGGCCAGCCGGGCGAGCGCGTCGACGAGCCGTATACCCCCCAACAGGTCGGCGCGATGGGCGAGTTCGACCAGTGCGTGTGCGTCGGCGGGTTCCTCGGAGCCGGTGAGGCCGTCGACCTGCCGCACCGCCGCGGCGGTCAGCAACTCGGCCACGGCGGCCACCGTGGCGTCACGTTCCCCGTCGGCGTCGAGACCCGCGACGTGCCCCGTCCGCAGCCGGTCCAACAGGGCTAGGGCGTCGAGCAGTTCCGGCAGCGTGGCGGACCGGGGCAGCACATCGCGGACCTCGGTGAGACGTTCGTCGGTGAGGGCCGGCAGGCCGCACTCCGCCGCCTGCCGGAGCCCCCGCAGGGTCTGTGCGGCCGTGGGACCGCCGTCGTCCTGCTCGGCCCGCCGCCGTTCACGCAGCAGACCTTCGGCGGCCTGCGCGGCGGTGACTCCCCGGACGCCGGCCGCGGTCAGCATGGCCGCGGTGGCCGGTGTCCAGCGCACCTCCCAGCGCGAGGTCAGCGCCTCCGTGCCGCCGGCGCCCACGGATTCCCTGGGCTCTCCATAGGGGACACCGCACACGGTCAGCCGGTGCAGCAGCAGTTCGCGGCGGCGGTCCAGGTCGGAACGGAGCGGGTCCAGCCGCAGTTCCCGAGTGGCGTCGCCGCCCTGGCTGTCGGGGCCGGGCAGCCGCAGCGCCGCCAACTCGTCCTCCACCGCCGGAGCCAGGCCGCTGCGGGGCGCGCCGGGTGCCGGACGGCCACTCCGCTTTCCCACGAGCACCCGCTCCATGGCCCGCGCCACGGCCCGCCCGCGCCCGTACGGTTCGCCCTGTGTGAGGACCGTCTGCACCGCCTCGACCAGCTCGCCCCGGCCCGCCGCCGGGAGGCCGCGCAGCCGGCTGAGGTCTCCGGCGAGGCGGCTGATCTCCCGGGCCTCGGCGGGGCCCGACGGATGGCCCATGGAGCGCAGTTCGGCACAGACCTGTACGGCGGCGCGCGTCAGGGACTCCTCCAGCGCGGCCGGATCGCCTGCCGCGCGCAGCACCAGATGCTGCCACTCCGGGTCCCGGATCCCCGCCGGATAGCCGGACCGCTCGTCGAGAAGCGCGTAGGTGTAGGGGATGAGCGAGGTCGTCCAAGCCGCCGGAGCGGCGGTGGCGGTGCCTTTGGGAGAGGCCGCCGGGCTTCCCGCACCTGAGCCGGGCGGCACCGGTGAGCCGGACGGCACCGGTGATGGGGAGGCCACCGGGGAGTCGGGCGGCGCCGGTGCGGCCGAGGACGCCTGTGACGTCAGCGCCGGGGCATGGAAGGCGCCGACCACCACGGCGGCCCGTTCGCCGTTCGCGGTGGCGGCGGCCAGCCGGGCGCGCATCCATTCCTCGCGTCGAAGGTCCAGCGCGGGCACGCCTCCCGAGGCCGCCGCCTCCTCGCGCAGCGCCCAGCCCGTCAGGAGCGCGGCGCGCCGCAGCGCTTCGGGAGGTGACCCCGGGGCGGCGGCCTCGACGAGGCGGTCCCACAGGTCGTCACCGGTACGACCGGTCAACCGGGCGCGCAGGGCGCCGGCGAGGCCGGCTGTGGCGTGGGCGGCCGCGGCCTGGATGGCCGGTGCCGGCACCGGAGCAGGCGAAGGCGAAGGTGCAGGCACGGGGCTGCCGGTCGGCAGCGGGGCCGAGGGGCGGTCCGTGTCCTCGCGGCCGGTGCTCCACGCCCGGTCGGCGAGCGGCAGGTCGCAGGCGACGACCGGCACGTCGTGCCGTGCGGCCCAGCGCACGGCGGCCAGTTCGGGAGAGAAGTCGGCGAACGGATAGAAGGCCGGGCCCCGGCCGCCGCCCCCGTCGCGGGGAGCGGCGGCGAGGGCGACCGGTGCCCGCGTCTCCTCATGGCTGAGCCACGGCAGCCATTCCTGCATCTCGTCGGGGAGTTCGACGAGCAGTACGTCCGGCCCGGCCGCGTCCAGCAGTGCGGGCACGGCCGCGGCCAGTGAGGGCGCGTGATGCCGTACGCCGATGAGATAGGGCGCCGCCGGGTCGGTGAGAGCCGCGACGGCTTCCTCGGGGGAGAGGGGCACGGTGGTCAGTCCTCCAGGACGGTGCGCAGGTCCCACAGGGTGCGCCAGGTGGCGGAGCCCTGCTCGGCGCGGCGCCTGACAGGACCGTCCCAGTAGCCGCGGAGGCGGGCCGCGTCGGCGGGGTCGTCCTTGCGGACCACGCCGAGCAGATGCCCCGGCAGCAGGCCGAGGACATCGCGGTCGCCGGGGAAGTAGGCGGCGGCGAGTCCGAGGGCGCCCGCCACGGACACGGCTTCCGCGGTGCTCATCACCGTGGAGGGCCGCTCTACCTCCCAGCCCTCCGCGGACCGGCCCTCCCGCAGGTCCCGGAAGGCCGTGACGAGCGCTTCCAGCACGGCGTCGTCGACCTTGAAGGGTGCCCCGGCCCGCTCGACCGAGGCACGGGCCTGACTGCGGACGAGCGCGGTCTCGGCGTCGAGGTCCGCGATGGGTCCGATCGTCTCGAAGTTGAAGCGGCGCTTGAGCGCGGCCGACATCTCGGAGACGCCCTTGTCGCGCAGGTTGGCGGTCGCGATGAGGGTGAAACCGGGCGCCGCGTGGGCCAGGGCGTCCTCGGTGCCCGCCAGTTCGGGCACGGCGATGCGCCGCTCGGAGAGCAACGACACCAGGGCGTCCTGCACTTCGGGCAGACAGCGGGTGACCTCCTCGACCCGGGCGACGGCCCCCCTGGTCATGGCGGTCAGGACGGGCGACGGCACCAGGGCCTGTCGGCTGGGCCCCTGGGCCAGCAACAGGGCGTAGTTCCAGCCGTACTTCAGCTGGTCCTCCGTCGTGCCCGCGGTGCCCTGTACGACCAGGCCGCTGGTGCCGCAGACCGCGGCGGACAGCAGCTCCGACAGCATGGACTTGGCGGTGCCGGGCTCGCCGACGAGCAGCAGCCCGCGCTCACCGGCGAGCGTGACGACACACCGCTCGACCAGGGCACGGTCGCCGACGAACTTCCCCTCGACCACCAGGCGCCGCGGCACGCCCTCGGGCACCTGGGCGCCGTCGGGCAGCCGCAGGGCCCGGCCGTCGCTGCCCATGACGAACGTGACGACGGCGCGGGGCGTGAGCCGCCACGCCGGTGGCCGCGGCCCGTCGTCGTACGCGGCCAGGAAGGCCAGCTCGGTGGCGTACCGGTCCTCGGGCGGGGTGATCTGGCGGCCCGGGGCGGAGGCCAGGGTGGTGGTCATCGGTGGTCCGTCCGGTGGGGTCGGTGGGGCAGCGGGGTCATCGGGAGACGGGGCGTCGCCTTGCGGGCGCTCATCGGCGGCCCTTCCGGGTGGCGCGGGTGGTGAGCTGCTCGTAGGCGGGCGCGTCCCCGTCCTGGACGCGCCGCCAGGCGCGCGCGAACAGGTCGGGCACCGGGAGGAGCGGCACGGCACGCGTGTTCTCACGTATCGGGTAGAGGCTCTCCTTCCAGGTCTCCACCGGCAGGGCGGGGGACTTGAGGTCGCGCCAGCCGCACGGCAGGAAGAGGGTGCGCCCGGCGCGCGGCCGCTTCGCCTCCACCACCAGGCCGGTGGCGGCCAGTTCGGCGCGGGCCTTCTTCAGCCGGGTGGGCTTCCAGCCGGTCCAGCGGGCGCAGTTGCGGTCCGTCGGATCGGGCAGGGCCAGCAGCTGGAGGTAGAGCGTCGCCGCGTCCTCGCCCAGACCGTGGGCCGCGGCCACCTCGGCGACCAGTGCGGGAGCGGAGACGGTCGGGTCCTGGGCGTATCCGGCGGGGCCTTCGGGGTCCGTGCCGGCCTTCAGCGCGTGGGCCAGCTCGTCGTCGAGGATCGCCCGCAGGGACTGGACATCGGCGTCTCGCTGCGGTCCCACCAGGCCCGCGAGGAGCCCGATGACCGCGTCGTCGGGACCGGTCAGGGCGGCGGGGCGCAGCAGGACCGTCTCGCGCTCGGCGTACCAGGGCCGCAGCGCGAGGGCGTCCCCGACGGGTGTCAGGCCGTACGCGTCGGCGCCCCCGGTGGCGGGAAGCCCGTACGCCTTGCGCAGCTCGACCGCCGTCGAACCGCCCTTCTCCGTCCACATGACATCGAGTCCGAGCAGCAGCTCGGGGTCGGTGAGGCGCTGCCGCAGGGCGGCGAGGCCCTCGGGCAGGAGCGCGCGCAGCGGGTGTCCGTACGGCAGTGCGTAGGCGAGTGAGGCCAGCGCGGCCACCGCGCGGGTCAGATCGCGCGCCCCGGGCAGGGCGGCGGGGTCCGCCGCGACGAAGTTGCCGTCCTTGTCCGGGCGCTGCACCGTGGTGCGGCTGATCCAGGGGGTGAGCCCCGGATTGAGCACGGACTCGGCGGAACCGGCGGGCAGCCCGGCGAGATCGACCGCGAGGTCCTCGGGCAGGCGGACGACGGAACCGAGCCGCTCGGCCCACACCCGGCCCGCGGCCGCCGTGTCGGGGCCGGTGGTCCACAGGTCCGCGGGGTCCTCGGGCAGCAGGGCGCTCAGCAGCGCGGACCGGTCCTTCCGGCCGAGTGACGACAGACGGCCGTTGCCCAGGTCCAGTTGCCGGGGCTTGAGTCCGATCGTCGCGAGGGCGTCGGCCTCGGGATTCTGCGGGCGCGCGGCGAGCAGCACCGTGGCCTGGACGGGGCCCAGGCCGCCGCCGGTCGCGTCGGCGAACGCGGCGGGCGCCTCGGGCAGCCACGGGGCGGCCCCCTTGTCCCGGACCAGCCGGGTGACGGCGGCGAGCCCGTTCTCCGGGAACGCCTGCACCACCGGGGTCTCCTTCTCCAGGGTGAAGTGGGCGACGGCACCGAACGCGCCGGAGGGGTCGTGGTCGAGGGCGAGCCAACTGACCCGGGAATGCTGGGTGTCGACGTTCTGGCAGCCGAGGACGACCACGGTCCGGCCCTTGCGGCGGAGCACCTGACCGACACGCTGCTGCCTGGTGTGCGGCTCGCACAGCACGATCTCGCGCAGCGCGCCGCCGGGTGCGGCGATCGGCCCTTCGGCGATCGCCTCGAAGAGCAGGAGCAGCGCTTCCCGCTCGGCCTCGCTCGCCACGGGCATGGCGGCCCGGTAGGCCAGCGGCCGCAGCGCGGCGAGCAGGGACGTCCACGCGCTCCCCATGCCGGGGATCGTGTGTTCCTCGCTCCGCCATCCGTCGCCGACAGCGCCCGTCCGGGCGAGGTCGGGCAGCGGTTTGCCCTCCGCGGGCCGTCCGGACAGGACATGGTTCACGGACCGGATCTGGCGCAGAGTGGTCCACTGGGACTCGCTGCCCCAGCCTCCCCACATCTCGGCGAGGCCGTCGACGGCCGTGCGTACGGACCGGTCGTCGCCGTGCACGGGACTGTAGTCGGGGAACATGCCCTCGGTCCGCCGGCGGTCGGCCTGCGGACGCTCGACCGGCGGCTCGACGAACGTGCCGACCGACCCGACGACGCGGAGCGCCGCACGGACCAGGGCGGACGCACCGGTGAGCAGCCGCTCGTCGGTGAGGCGGGGCAGGACCTTGGACACGGCACGCCGGACGACGTCGTCCGCGGACGCCACGACGGGCCTGCCGTCGGCGGTGGTCCTGGCCGCGTCGCCGGTGCCGAGGACGGTGTCACCGGCTTTGAGGATCTGTGCCTGCCGCTTGACGAGGGCTCGGTCCGCGGCGGCCAGGATCTCGGCCGCCGTCCTGTCGGTGAGCGCGCGCAGCACGGCGGACGCCCGTTCGTCACGGGGGCGCAGCGCGTGCCAGAAGGCGACCGGCGGCACGAGCCGCGTACCGGCCGCGAACTCCCCGCCGCCCTGACCGGGTGTCACCCGGCCGAGTTCGCCGGAGTCCGAGGTGTCCCCGGCGGCGAACAGTGCGACCTGCTGGTGGAACTGTGCCGCGACGGGCTCTGCGCCGCCGGGCAGCCGCAGCGCCCCCAGGGGGAAGCCCCCCGGCCGGCCGTCGGCCGCCGGCCGGGTGACGGTCCGGCCGTCCGGCGTACCCGTGGTCGTCCGGGCCTCGGCTCCGGTGCCCTCCGAGCGCACCCAGCGGCCGAGAACCGTGCCGTCGGTGCCGAACGGGCTCCGTTCGAGGCCGGGTTGCAGCGGCAGGACCTGGCAGTGGTGCTGCAGGAGCGTGGTGTCCTCACGGATGCCCGACCGGAGAAAGGCGGGCAGGGACGCACGGCCGTGCGTTCCGGTGGCCGGGTCGTACTCCAGCCAGACCTGCTGCAGCCCCTGCCTGCCCTGGCGCCAGCACGTCGTGCCGTCACCGATGACGGGGCGGTCGGCGGGCAGGACGGTGTCGCCTGCGTGCAGGGTGCGTCCGCCGGTGGCACGGCCGCCGCCGGACAGCGGGAGCGAGGGATCCGTGGCTTCGCTGCCGTACCAGTACGGCAGTTGCTCGCCGCCGAGGGTGAACACCTCGGACGGCCGGGCCGACCAGTAGCCGAACTGCTTGTTGTCGTGCCGCCACATCACGAGCAGTTCACCGTCGGTGTAGCGGAACCGCGGATACGTCCAGCGGTCCAGCTCGACGGGCAGCCGCACCTCGTGGTCGAGGAGTACTTCCTCCGGGCCGACGACGACCGCCTTGTGGCCGCGGGAGAGGATCAGGGCGGGCCAGGCCTCCGTGAGGCGCAGCTGGTCGTCCTGGTTGCGGCCCGTCTCGTTGTCCATGAGCCGCAGCGCCTCGTCGAGGGCGGGCCAGCCCAGCTCGTCGGGGATGCCGGCCCGCAGGGTGCGGCCGAGCAGCGGCGCGATCTCGTGGCCCGCGACGCGTGCGACCGCTCGCGGGCTCACCCGGGCGGCGACCGGGCGGAAGGGGCGCAGACGCTGGAGGGCGGCGCGGGCGCCGGGCAGGCCCGTCGACGCGCCGAACGTCTCGGCCGCGTCGTCCAGCCACTCGCGCAGCACGTCGTGCAGTACGGGGTGGTCGGCCAGGCTCGTCAGCAGTTCGGCGGAGAGCGACCGGTCGTTGCCCAGCGTCCCGATGGCGCGGTGCAGCAGCGGGCGGCAGCGTGCGTCCGCGGCGGTGGCGGCCAGGTCGCGGCCACCGGGCCGGCGCTCGCGGAGCCAGCGGTCGAGGGCCAGATGCACGTCCTTGTCCGCGGCGGGCATCGCGAGCGGGATGCCCTGCGCCACGCACAGGTCCAGCAGGTCGAGGTCGGCACCCGCGTACCAGCGGCCCGTGAAGAGGTCCACGGTCCGGCCGTCGGCGCGCAGGCGGGGCGCCATCCGTTCGACGAGCTGAAGGGTGAGCGGGGAGCGCCCGCTGACCGTGGCGCCGTGCTTGCGGTGGGTGGCCCAGCGGCTGAGCCAGTCCGCCGCGTCGACGCCGTCGGCCGTGACGTTGCCGCCGACCGAGCCGCCCGCGCCACCCGCGCCGACCTCATCACCCGGATAGCCTGCGGCACCTGCGGCACCTGCGGCACCTGCGGCACCTGCGGCACCTGCGGCACCTGCGGCACCTGCGGCACCTGCGGCACCCGCCTCGCCCACGCCGTCCTCGCCGGTGAGGAGGCGGTCGGCGCCGCTCTCCGTGAGCAGCGTCAGCCAGAACTCGTCGTTCTCGACATCGCGTCCCAGGCCGGTCGGCATGATCTCCAGCAGCCGGGCCCGTACGGCGGGTTGCCGCTCGGTGAGGACGGCGAGGGTGGCTCGGTACGCGGTCCAGAAGGAGGCGGGTGCCCGCACCGCGGCGGGTGAGGCGACCAGGTCGGCCACGAAGGCGCATTCCTCGGTCACCCGGTCGAGCCCCGCGGCCTTGATCAGACCGCGGGCGTCCTGCGGCAGCGACGCGTACGGCGGCATGCCGGCCGCGCAGCGCTCCACGCACAGCTGCCGGAACTGCGCCCACGCCGTGGCAGGGTCGAGCCGGTGGGCCAGATCCTTCACATGCTCCTTGAGTGCCTTGACCGTCAGCGCCCCGGCGAAGGCGAACTCCAGGAACACGGCACGCTGCCGCTCCTCGTCGACGGTGAGCGCGTGCACCCGCTCGGCCTCGCGGGCCTTGCCGAAGAAGGTGGCCCCGTACGTCGTGTTCTCGTGCTGGAGGAAGACCCGCGCGGCCTGCTCGTAGAAGGTCGGCAGGAAGTGCGGCACGGCCCGGCCGAGCCGCTCGCCGAGCGCCTCGAAGCCCTCCTTGGCCGTGCCGGGGCGGGACTTGGCCTGGCGCGCGAGCCGTTCGACGTCCTTGACCAGCGCCAGTGCGTGGTGTCCGTTGGCAGGGTCGTTGACCAGTGCCCAGGCCGGGAAGCCGAGGGTCTCGCGGAGGACCTGCCCGACCTCGGGCGCCTCCGGCTCACGGACCAGACCGAGGAACTCCAGAGCCAGGTCCTCGGCCTCGCCGAGCGTGCCCGGTACGAGACGGACGGCCACCCGGCCGTCCAGTGCGGGGTGGCTGTAGGTCCGCACGGTGAGTGTGTCGGCGTCGTCGCCGGTGTGGGTGCCCGGGGGCAGGACGGCGCCGGCTTCGAGCAGCGCGGCCGTGTCGGTGTGCGCGTACGTGGTCATGCTGCCTGCTCCTCGTCCTCGATGTCACGCCCGGCGAACAGGGTGGCCGCCATGCGCATGCCCTCCGACCAGGCGACGGGCCCCACCTGACCGAGCTTCAGCACCTTGCCGGCGCCGTCCGTCCACATCAGGGGGCCGGTCTCGGTCTGCTCGTAACTGTCGTAGTCGCCGATCCAGACGCGGGCCTCGACGCCGCGCGAGTCCTCCCGCACGGAGCAGACCGCGTTGCCGCCGCGCACGCGGTAGCCGTGCTGGGTGGTCCGGCCCTGCAGGAAGCGCAGTTGCTTGAACGCGCCGCCCGCGTAGTCCTCCACGGTGGTTGCTTCGGCGTCGAGGGCCGCGGGACGGTGCCACACCTCGCGGAAGAGCTGCTGGGCGCGCTGCTCGACACCGATCTCGACGGCGAACTCCCGCAGTTCCTCCAGGTCGTCCAGGAGGACGGGGTGGGGGAGGTGGACGAGTTCGGGGGTGATGCGCACGCTGTCTCCGTCGAGGTCGACCAGACCGAGACCGCGGTCGAGGTCGACGTCCCGCAGGAATCCGGCCACTTCGTGGTCCGGGCCGGTGACGACGAGATCACGGAGCGCACTCTGCCAGGCGGGATCCGGCCACACCCGCGCGATGACCGCGAAGGGCACCGGGAGCGAGCGCACCATCCACTTCTCGACGTCGGTGAGGCACTGGCGCTCGTGCCGCTCCAGCCACTCGGCGAGCTGCCGCAGTCCCATGACCGCGGGATCCTCCGCGATTTTGGGCGGTACGGACTTCAACAGCCGTCCCGCGGCGTTGCGGCACACCACCTTTCCGCCGTCGAGGCCGACCTCGTAATCGCCGGCCGTGACCCACCCCATATGTGCCTCCCCGCACTTCACTGATCAAGTGCGGAGAACTCTAGGTGAGACCACTGACAACGCCCTTCCGGAGGCCACCCGGCCCGGCCGGCGGCGACCTCAGTCGCTTTCGAGCCAATCGCCAACTGCAGTCACCCATCGGCAATCACCCATGGGCTGCTCTCAAGGCCGGCGGCGCAGGCCCGCGACGAGGATCTCCACCAGTCGACGTGCGTCGTAGCGAGGGTTGTTGCCCGCGCCCGCACAGAGCCCGCCGACGCCGCGCATGAGTGCGTACGGATCCATGCCGGGGTCGATCTCCCCCGAAGCGGCCGAGGCGTCGAGGAGTTCGGCGCACACGGGCACAAGGCGCTCAAGGAAGTAGGAGTGCAGGGGGTCGTAGCAGGGGTCGTCGGACTGCAGCACGGAGGCGAGCCCCTGCTTGGTGACCACGAAGTCGACGAACAGGTCGATCCACCTGGCCAGCGCGGCGTACGGCTGCGGGCCGGACGCCAGCAGCGCGGGACCGGCCTCGGCCAGGGCCTCCACCTGATGCCGGTAGACGGCGACGATGAGGTCCGCCCGAGTGGGGAAGTGGCGATAGATGGTGGCTGTCCCGACGCCTGCCTCGGCCGCGATGTCACGGATGGGCGCCTCGACACCCGACGCGACGAAGACCGTGGCGGCCGCGTCCAGCAGGACCCCTTCGTTGCGGCGCGCGTCCGCCCGTTTGGGGCGTGCCGTACGTCCCGCGCCCTGCTCGCTTCCGCTCACCGCACCGTCCTTCCCACAGCCGACTCTCGCCGCCGACTTTACTAAACGGGACGCTGTCCCGTATGTTCGAAGTCAATGCGGGACAGTGTCCCGTTTCCCCATCATGGCAGGTGGGGGAGCCGGTGGCCAACCGCGCACAGTCAGCACCTCGAACGGTCAGGAGAAGGAATCCCCATGACTGCACCAAGCGCAGCCGCAGCCGCAACCGAATCCGAACTCGCACCCACCCCCGTCGTCTCGGTGAAGCCGGTGGTGCTGGAAGCGCCAGGCCGAGGCGAAGACCTCCGGGTGCGTATCTCCGCCCCGGTGACCGGGAGCGAACTGCCGGTCGTCGTCCTCTCGCACGGCTACGGGTCGTCGCTCGACGGCTACGGCCCGCTGGCCGACTTCTGGGCCGCCCACGGCTTCGTCGTCGTCCAGCCGACCCACCTCGACTCCCGCACGGTGGGCCTGGCCCAGGACGATCCCCGTACGCCGCGGATCTGGCGCCACCGCGTCGAGGACATGAAGCAGGTTCTCGACCGGCTCGATCTGCTGGAAGCGGCGGTTCCAGGTCTGCGGGGTCGCCTCGACCGGACCCGGATCGCCGCGGCCGGACATTCCTTCGGCGGTCAGACCGCGGGCAACCTGCTGGGCCTGCGGGTCCTGGATCCCGTGAGCGAAGAGCAAGTCGATCTCTCCGACGCGCGGATCAAGGCGGGCGTGCTGCTCGCCACTGCGGGGAGGGGCGGCGCCGACCTGACGCCGTACGCGGCCGAGCACTTCCCGTTCATGAACCCGGACTTCGAGAACATGACCACGCCGGCCCTCGTGGTCGCCGGGGACCGTGACGACTCCCCGCTGTCCGTCCGGGGGCCCGAGTGGCTCGCCGACCCGTACTTCCTGAGCCCGGGTGACAAGAGTCTGCTCACCCTGTTCGGGGCGGAGCACTCGCTCGGCGGGATCGCCGGATACGAGGTCCAGGAGACGACGGACGAGAACCCCGAGCGCGTCGCCCTGCTGCAGCGGGTCACCTGGGCCTACCTGCGCCACGCGCTCGGCATCGAGGACGACAGCTGGACGGCGGTGCGCAAGGCGCTCGCCGAAGGTGCCGCACCCCCCGGTGCCACCCCGCTGGGCCGGATCGAGTCCAAGTGACGTTCCGCGCGGGCGTGCAGGTGTGCGCAGGTGCGCGCGAGCGTCAGACGCAGGCCGCCGCAGCCGTCTGGAGCTGGTCGCGGTAGGCCCGGGCCGACGTCATCAGCTGGTCGAGGGCGTCGCGGGTCCGGACGAGTTCCGCGATGTGCATGGTGAGCCGGTCGCGTTCCTCGCTCATGCGGTCGAGGGCGGCGTCCGAGTTCTCCTCGCTGGGTGAGTCGACGCAGGGGAGCAGCTCGGCGATGGTCCGGCTGGACAGCCCGGCCGCGTAGAGGTTCTGGATGAACCTGACGCGTTCGATCTCGTACTCCGTGTAGTGCCGTTGTCCACTTGCGCTGCGGGTGCTGGTGAGCAGCTTCTGCTCCTCGTAGTAGCGCAGCGACCGGACGCTGACACCGGCCCGTTCGGCGAGCTCTCCGATACGCATGTGCTTGTCCCCGCTCTCCCCGCGTGCCGCTGTTACCTGGGTCACAGAACTTGCCCCTGACGTCAATGTCAGGTTTTAGCGTAACCGCTGTGCCCGGTACCCGGGCCGCGGATCGCGAAGGAGTTCGCAAGTGACGAGCCTGTTCCAGCGTTACGACCTCGGTGCCCTGACGCTGCCAAACCGCGTGGTGATGGCCCCCATGACCCGGGTGAGGGCCGCGGCCGGCGGTCTGGCCACCCCGTCGATGGCCACCTATTACGCTCAGCGGGCGAGCGCCGGTCTGATCGTGACCGAGGGCGTCCAGCCCAGCCTGATCGGGCAGTCCAACCCGGGTACACCGGGCCTCCACACCGATGAGCAGCAGGCGTCGTGGCGGCCGGTGACGGATGCCGTGCACGCCAACGGCGGACGGATCTTCGCCCAGCTCATGCACGGCGGGCGCGTCTCGCACCCCGACACCACGGGCACGCGGCCGGTCGGACCGTCGGCCGTGGCCGCGGTCGGCGACGTGTTCACACCGACGGGGCCCCGGCCCGCGCCGGTGCCCCGCGCACTGGAGACCGCGGAGATTCCGGAGCACGCCCGCTCGTACGGTGACGCGGCCCGCCGGGCCGTCGACGCGGGATTCGACGGCGTGGAACTGCACGGCGCCAACGGCTACCTGATCTCGCAGTTCCTCTCCTCCAACGCCAACCTGCGTACGGACGGCTACGGCGGCTCCGTGGCCCACCGGATCAGGTTCGCCGTCGAGGCGGTGTCCGCGACCGTCGAAGCCGTCGGCGCCGCGCGCACCGGCATCCGGCTCTCGCCGGGCGGGACCTTCTGGGGAGTGGAGGAGAAGGAGGTCACGGAGCTGTACACCGCTCTGCTCGGCGAGTTGGCGCGGCTGGACGTGGCGTACGTGCACATCGAGGCGACCACGGACGAAGAGGTGCTGCTGGAGCTCCGCCGCGCCTGGCCCGGCACTCTCGTCATGAACCCGGTCCTGCCCATGGGGCCCAAGCAGACCGGCCGGTCGGACGCCGACCACTGGCTCGGCCTGGGCGCCGACCTCATCAGCTTCGGCCGGGCCTTCATCGCCAACCCCGACCTCGTGGAACGCCTGCGCACGGGGGTTCCCATCGCCCCTGTCGACGAGGCGACCTACTACCAGGGCGGCGACGCCGGATACCTGACCTATCCGGCACACCAGTACAGCGCCTGACACCGGCCGGCGGAGCGCCGGACCGGGGGCCGGACGGGGGAGTCAGGCCGACGCGGCGGTCTCGGCGAGTTTCTGGAACTCGCCGAGGTCGTAGTTGGCGAGCGCCGAGTCCAGATTGGTCAGGGCGCCCAGACGCTCGACGAAACCCTTCGGGTCGTACTCGATCTGCAGGGTGACGCGGCTCGACGTGTCGCTGAGGTGATGGAACGTGACGACTCCCGCGTGGTGCACCCCCTCCACGGTGTGCCAGGCGATCCGCTCCTCGGGAATCACCTCGGCCAGCTCGGCGACGAAGTTCTTGTCCGCGCCGGGCAGGGACAGCTGCCAGGCGAAACGCCGCTCGTCCAGGGGCTCCACCAGCCGAACGTGACTGAGGAAGGACGGCCACCTCGTCACATCGCTCCACAGGGCCCAGGTGACGGAAACGGGGGCCTGGATGTCGACGGTCTCCACCAGGGATGCGGACACGGGGGCCGCCTTTCGTGGTCGGTTCGGCGCCGGTCCGGGCGGATCGGCAGGGCCCGGATACCCGCGCGCCGCCCTCCCACACGCGACGAGTGACCGGCCCCCTCGGCCGGCCGGCGGGCCCGCCCGGTGCCGTGCCTTACCGGTGTGCCAACTGCCCCCAGGGAGAACGGGCTTGACGCAGGCCGTGCGGGGTATCCGGCATTTCCCGGCGTGCCGCACACGGCCCGTCACCGAACTGGTACGCGTACCCGGACTCGTGCTCATACCTGTGGAGGACATCATGGCCGTGACGGACCCGCCCGCCCCCACGATCTCCTCCGAGGCCTTGGACTCCGGGGTCTCGGATTCCGGGGTCACGGAATCCAGGGTCACGGAATCCAGGGACGCCCGAGAGAACGCGGAGGCGCCGAGAGAACAGGCGAACCGTCGCTGGAACGAAATACTCCAGGAGACCCGGGTCGCGCAGACCGGCGTACAGATCCTCTTCGGCTTCCTGCTCAGCGTGGCCTTCACCGCCGGGTTCCGGGACCTCGGGACCATCGACCGGACGATCTACGTGGTCACCGTCGTCCTCGGTGCGGCGGCCACCGGTTCCCTCATCGCCCCGGTCTCGATCCACCGCTTCCTGTCCGGTCAGCGGATGAAGAACGAGCTGGTGGAGACCGCCCACCGGCTGATGATGTTCGGGATGGTCCTGCTCGCCCTCACCATCGGCTCGACGCTGCTGCTCATCCTGCGTGTCGTCCTGCCGGGCCTCATCGCGGAGTTCCTCGTCGCCGGGGTGATGCTGTACTTCGCCGTGTGCTGGTACGCACTGCCCCTCTGGCTGCGCCACCGCGCCGCACGTGACGAGAACGCCTGAGGTTTCTCAGGAGTGGGCCGGTGCCTCCAGCTCCCGCTTGAGGTTGCGCAGGGTCCTGTCGATGTTGCCGACCTGGAAGACGGCGAAGGTCTTGCCGCCGGTGGCGACGCGGTCGAAGGCGTTGGCCACGAGTGTGGGCCAGGAGCGCCGGTCGTCGGTCCAGGTCTCCGTCACCCGGGTGCCGTCGCCCGCCGCCTCGAACCGGTACTCCCACGTGGCGATGGGCGCCTTGAGGCGGGGACGCCGGATTCCGATCGCGTGGACGCGGAAGGCGAGGCGGCTGCCGGGATCAGCGGTGGTGACCGTGCAGCGGGTCGTCCAGCGGAAGCCGTGGCGCTTGTTGTGACCCTCGAAGACCATGCCGACCTGGGCCGGCGCGTCCCCGCCCGGAACTGTCGCGCCGAGGTTCTCGGGGCTCCAGCGGCCCATCTGCGAGAGTCGGCTGACCTGGTCGTACACCGTCGACGGTGACGCCTCGACCAGGATGTTACGGGTGACGGTGAACGTGCGGGGCATGGGCACTCTCTCCGTGGGCGCAGAAGTTACCGGACAGTACCGAAGAGTCTACTGGCAAGTAGGGATCCGGAACTCCAGCTCGGGCCGGTCCCACACCACCGCGGGCGGTGTCGCCGACGCGGTCCCGACGTGCACCGCGCCCACGCTGCGGTAGAAACCCTCGGCGGGAGGATGCGACACCACGCGGACCCGGTCGAGCCCGGCCGCCCGTGCCTCGGACGTCATGTGCGCCACAAGCAGTCGTCCCACCCCGCGCCCCTGCGCCTGGTCGGCGACGAACATCAGGTCCAGTTCCGGCGGGGCGAGGACCAGGGAGTAGAACCCGAGCACCTGGCCTTCGTGTCCCTCCGCGGCGTCAATGACGGTGTTGGCGGCGACGGCCACGAACACTCGGTGGGTCTCGATGTAGTCCGGGCCGACCCGGTAGCCCGCCACCATTGCCGCGTACTGGCCCTCGTAGGCGCGTGAACCGCGCACGAGCCGCGTGAGCCGTTTGGCGTCCCGCGCGGTGGCCCGGCGCACCGAGACCGGGCCACTCCTGCCTGTAATGCTCCGGTTCATCAGCCGAGTATTACAGGCAGGAGATCGTCGTCCTCACACCAGGCCCCGTGACGCCGGGCGGGCCTCGGACCATCGGGACCTGCGGCACCAGGCCTCAGACGAACGCGCTCTCGCCCGTGACCGCCTTTCCGACGATCAGCGTGTTCATCTCCCGGGTCCCCTCGAAGGAGTAGATGGCCTCCGCGTCGGAGAAGAAGCGGGCCACGTCGTAGTCCAGCACGATTCCGTTGCCGCCGAAGATTTCCCTGGCCCAGCCCACGACCTCGCGCATACGTGCCGTGACATGGGCCTTGGCCAGCGACGAGTGCTGGTCCTTGAACACGCCCGAGTCCTGCAGCCGCGCGAGCTGCAGCAGCATGCCCCAGCAGGCGGTGATGTTGCCGAGACTCTTGACCAGCAGGTCCTGCACCAGCTGGAAACCGGCGAGCGGCCGGCCGAACTGCTCGCGCTCGGTGGCATAGGCGAGCGCCAGCTCGTACGCGCCGATCATCACGCCCAGCGCCTGCCAGGCGACGCCGCTGCGGGTGGCGCGCAGCACCTCCGCGACATCGCGGAACGACTCGACGTTCTGGAGCCGGTCGGCCTCCGGCACCCTGACATCGGTCAGGGTGATGTCGGCGTTCTCGACGATCCGCAGGGAGATCTTGTTCGCGATCTTCTCCGTGGTGAAGCCCGGCGTGCCCTTGCCGACCATGAACCCCTTGACCTGGTCGTCCGCGAGGTCCCTCGCCCAGACCACGACGTGGTCGGCGAAGGTGGCGTTGCCGATCCAGCGCTTGGCGCCGTTGAGGACCCAGGTGTCGCCCTGCCGCTCGGCCGTGGTGCCCATACCGGCCGCGACGTCGGAGCCGTCGAGGGGTTCCGTCAGGGCGAAGGCCCCGATCGTGTCCATGGCGGCCATGCCCGGCAGCCAGCGGTCCCGCTGCTCCTGGCTGCCACCGGCGTGCACGGAGTACATGGCGAGGCCGGTGTGGACGCCGAAGAACGTGGCGACCGACGCGTCCACCCGGCTCATCTCCAGCGCCATCATCCCGGTCAGCAGATGGCTCACCGCGGGACCGTGCTCGCCGTAGCCCTCGTACGACAGCCCCACCAGACCGCTCTCCCGGAACTTGGTGATCAGCTCCTTGGGAAAGGTGCCCGCGGCCCAGTTCTCGTTCACCAGCGGCTTGACCTCGTCGTGCATGAACGCGCGTGTCTTCAGCAGGATCTTGCGTTCCTCGTCCGACAGCGCGGACTCGAAGTCGTAGAAGTCGGCAACGATCCCGTCATCCTTGGAAGATCTCATCTTCGCCTTCTTCCACGCTTTCCTTGCAGGATGCACGGGAATTCGGCGAATGGGTCAACCGGTACCGCTCAGGAGTGAGTCAGCCCGCCCGGCAGAACGGCTCCCTGCCCATCGCGGACTCGATGCCGCCGAGGATCAGGCGCTGGAACTGTTCGGCACCGGGGAACGAGCCGTCCGTCGAGAAGGCCGCGGCGTCATGGCCGAGGGTGGTGAGCCAGGCCCGTCCACCGTCGTAGTACTGGCACCACGCGACGGGGTGGTTCCTGCCGTGGCCGGGGTGCCCCTGATTGCCCGTGACGCCTTCGGCCAGCGTGGACTCGTCGACGGTGGCCAGGACACGGACCTTGGAAGGGGCCGGGACGAGGTTGTACCACTCGTCGGAGAAGTTCCAGCGGGCCGGCAGCCCGGCGGTGGAGGAGTCGCGCCGGTTCTGTACGACGACCTTGCCCGGTTGCGCGGGGCCGTGGTCGTAGAAGTTGGCGCCGCCCAGCAGACCCTCGTACCAGGGCCAGTTGTACTCCGTGCCGAACGCGTTGTGGATCCCGGCGAAACCCCCGCCGCCGCGGATGTACTGGCGGAGGGAGGTCTGCGCGGCGTCGTCGAGGGCGTCGCGGCTGGTGGAGTAGAAGACGACGGCGTTGTACCGGAACAGCCGCGCGGGTGTGGCGAGTTGTGTGACGTCCTCGGTCCAGTCGACGGTGAAGCCGTGCTTCCTGCCCATCTCGACCAGGGCCTTCTGGACGACATTGCTGTCGGCGAGCGCAGGGTTGAGTCCACCCCCGAGCGCGGGGCCGAGGTTGGCATGCCGGGGCCCGGCGGTCCGCGTGTAGAGGAGCACCCGATAGCCGTCGGTGCCCGGGGAGAAGTTTCCCCAGTCGTGGTAGCACTTGGCACTCACGCCACGGCACACCCCGTAGTCCGGACTGCCCAGCTCCTCGGCGCTCCGTGTATGCCGGCCATCTGCCGATGCGCCCTCGCTCCGCGCGTCCCCGTGCTGCTGAAGGCCGAAGAAGGCGGCCAGCGCGATGAGGAGCGTGGCACCGACGGCGGCGACCACGGACACGGCTGTACGCGCCGCACGTGCTCCGGATGTCATGGTGACGGGCCCTCTCCCTGGACGGCGATCCGCTGAACGGTGATGTGCTGGACGGCGACTCACCGGACGACGATCTTGCCGGTGGACTGGGGGAAGGCCGGGTCGTTGTAGAAGTACTCGCCGGGCCTGCCGAAGGTGTACGTGTACGACTGGCCCGGCATCAGCAGCCCGGTGTCGAACTCCGCGTCGAAGAACGCGACCGCGCCATGGGCCTGGGTGTTGTCGGCGGGGTTGGTGAAGGTGACGGCGGTGCCGGCCGGGACCGTCAGGTGCTGGGGTGCCATGGCGTTCTGGGCGACCGTGTTCTCGGTGGTTGCGGGCGCGCCCGTGGAGGTGTTCCAGACGCGACCCAGCGTGACGGTGTCGTGTGCCGTCGTCCCGCTCACGGCGGCGGTACGGATCTGGTTGCGGCGGGCCGGGGGAGTGGGCGCGGGAGCCTGGCCCACCTTGCCGCCGAGCTTGAACGCCCAGAGGTGGTCGCCCCGCGGGATGTCGGGGAAGGGGAGCCCGTTGCCTCCGGCCAGCACGGCGATGTACTGCTCGCCGTCGATCTCGTACGAGACCGGGACGGTGTTGACTCCGGCGCCGCACTGCCAGGTCCACAGCGTCTTCCCGTCGGTGTCGTCCATCGCTTCGAGGACGCCGTCCGGGCGGCCCTGGAAGAGGAGGCGGCCGGCGGTGGTGAGGATGCCGTTGCCGTGGGCCAGCGACCACGGGCCCTCCTTGCGCCAGGCGACCGTGTTGGTGCGCGGGTCCATCGCGACCAGGCCGCCGCCGAACAGCTCGCCGAGGGGCCGGGCGGTGTTGACCCGGCCGCCGCGGGTGTTGGAGTAGGAGGAGTTGACGAGCCCGTAGCCGACGTAGACGTATCCGGTGCGGGGGCTGAAGGAGGGGAAGCCCCAGTCGGCGCCGCCGCCCGCTCCCGGGAAGAGGATGGTGGCCCGGTCCCAGAAGACCTCGTACAGGCCGCCGGTCGGATAGAAGGGGACGGGCCGGGTCGTCTTGTCCAGCTCCGGGTACGGGGACACGAACGGTTCGCCACCGGGGAAGGGCTGGGTGGGGGAGGTCTTCTGCAGGGTGTGCTGGGGGACCGGCCGCTCCTCCATGCCGTGCACGGCCTCACCCGTGCGGCGGTCGAGGATGTAGTACCAGCAGGTCTTCGAGCCGTAGACGACGACCTTGCGCTTCCTGCCGTCGACGAGGAGGTCGGCGAGCACCGGCGCCATGACGTTGTCGGCGTCCCAGATGTCGTGGTGGACCGACTGGAAGTGCCAGCGCCGCTTGCCGGTCCTGGCGTCGATGGCGACGATCGAGTTGGCGAAGAGGTTGTCGCCGCCGCGCGAGGACCCGTCCGTACGGGGGTAGGGGTTGCCGAACGTCCAGTAGACGAGGCCGAGTTCGGGGTCGACGGCCGGGTGGATCCAGGGGACCGCTCCGCCGGTCTTCCAGGAGTCGCCCTCCCAGGTGTCGTGCCCGTACTCGCCGGGTCCGGGCGGACCCCAGAAGGTCCACCGGACGTCACCGGTCCGGGCGTCCAGCGCGTACCCGCGTCCGCGGGCGCCGGCGGTCGAGCCCTCCGTGCCGATGTAGACCAGGCCGTCCCAGTGCACGACCGCGCCCGCGAGGCCGCCGCTGTTGCCGCCGCACTGGCCGCTGTCGTTGTCGCAGCCGTCGTCGCCGCCGTTGTCGTCGACGATGAGTGGCTTCTGCCAGACGATCGCGCCGGTCCTCCGGTCGAGCGCGTACACGATGTTGGCGCCGGAGATGGTGAAGACCTTGCCCTCGGCGACGGCGACGCCCCGCATGTTGGTGGTCTCGGTGCCGAGGCTGGTCCTCCAGATCACCTCGCCGGTCCTGCCGTCGATCGCGAAGACGTTCTGCTGGGTGGTCTCGACGTACAGCACGCCGTCCTGCACGACGATCGTGCACTGCTGGTACGCGCCGGTGGAGCCGCCCTCCAGGTTGATGTGCCAGGCGCCACCGAGCCGCTTGATGTTCTTCGGGGTGATGTCCTGGAGCGTGGAGTGGTTCTGGTTCCCGTAGTTGCCGCCGACCTTGGGCCAGTCGGCGCCGGTGGTGCCCAGCGCGGCGGACTGCCGGGGGACCGGGAGTGCGAGGTCCGGGGCCGCGTGCGCGGTGGACGCCGCGGTGGAGGCGCCGACCGCACTGCCCGCCGCGGCCGTCAGGAGGAAGGTCCGTCTTTCCATCGCCGAGTTCCCTCGATTCGATCAAGGTCCGCTAGATGGTTTGTGCGAGCCACACAATGGGTTCGTGTGATGGGAGGTCACGCTAGGGACAGCTGTGCGTCCATGACAAGACACGCGACGGGGATTTTCGAACCTGAGGGTCAACAGGGCCCTACGGGCGCGCTGTTGGTGCCACCAGGTGGACCGGCACCATGGACGGCGGCATGGGGCTCTTGTTGCGGCGCCCCTGCCCGGTCTCCTCCCAGGCGTGCGCCAGGATGCCGACACTGCGGCTGAGCACGAACAGGCCGCGGGCCAGGGGCGCTGCGAAGCCCAGTTCGGCGTAGATGACGGCCGTCGCGCCGTCGATGTTCATGGGCACGGGCTTCCTGCCCTCGCGCCCGCGGTTGAGCAGCTCCTCCACCGCACGGGCCGCCCGCAGATGGGCGCCCTCCACCAGGCCGTCCGCCACGGCCCGTTCCACCAGCGCGAGCAGCGGGTCGCGGCGCGGATCGCGTGGGTGGAAACGGTGGCCGAAACCGGGCAGATAGCGCGAGCGGGCCCGCCACTCGCCGACGACCTCGGCGACGGCGAGCTCGAACTCCGCGTCCGGGGTGGGCTGTTCGATATCTCGGCTGGGCGGCTCGGCCTCTCGGGTGTCCTGTTCGGCCTCTGGGCCGGGTCGCGCGGCAACCCGGCCGCCGTGCCGTTCGACGATCTCGCTCAGCAACTCCACACACTGCTGACCGGCCCCGCCGTGCACATCGCCGAGCATGTTCACGCCGGTGGCCACGGCGCTGTTGAGCCCCACCCCACAGGTGGCGGCCATCCGGGCGGCGGCGATCGAGGGCGCCTGCGGGCCGTGGTCGACACCGGCCACCAGGGCGGCCTCCAGGAGTCCGGCGTGCCCGGCCCGGGGGAGTTCACCGCGCAGCATCAGCCAGATCGTCTCGACGAAGGTCGCGTGGCCGATCAGGTCCTGCACCGGATGTTCGCGCAGCTCGATGATGCCCGGCTCGACCCGGCTGACGGCGGTGGCCCACCACTGGGCGACAAGACCGTCCTGCGGCCCGGCCGCCGTCATGACGCCCGGGCCCCGGCGGCGTGGCGGTGCGCGCGCCAGCGGGCGATCAGCCGTTCCCGCTCCTCGCCGTGCTCGTCGAGCAGCGGAGGCGGGGTGCCCGGCGACAGCGCCTCGCCGTCCACCAGCACGCCGTTGCCGCTGACCCTCAGCGTGCGGCCGGAGCCGTCCGGATAGGGCAGATCCGTGAAGAAGCCGCGGTGCGCCAGCTGCTCCAGCTCGACGGCCTCCGGGACGGTCAGGACGCGGGCCGCCGGGACCCCGGCCGCGGACAGCATGGCCTCCCACTCCAGGGCGGTCTTCTGGCGCAGGGCCGCGTTGAGTTCGGAGTTGAGCTCCGTGCGGTGCCGTTTCCGCGCCTCCCGCTCGGCGAACCTGGGGTCGTCGATCAGCTGGGGCAGCCCGGCGAGACGGCAGAGCGTGACGAACTGCTCCTGCCGGTTGGCCGCGATGTTCAGCCCCCCGTCGGCGGTCTCGAAGGTCCCCGAAGGCGCCGCGGTGGCGTTCTGGTCACCCATCGGCTCCGGATCCACCCCGCTGACCAGGTAGTTGGAGACGGCCCAGCCCATCGCGGAGAGGGAGACCTCCAGCATGGAGACGTCCAGCCGGGCCCCTTGCCCGGTCCTCTCCCGTCCGACCAGGGCCGCGCTGATCGCGAGGGCCGCGCCGAGACCGCCCAGCGAGTCGCACACCGGGAAACCCACCCTGAGCGGGGCGGTGTCGGTCGTACCGGTGATGCTCATCATTCCCGACAGGCCCTGGATGATCTGGTCGTAGGCGGGCGCTGCACTCATCGGCCCCGACTGCCCGAAGCCGCTGATGGCGCAGCTGACCAGTCGCGGATTCAGGTCCCGCAGCCGGTCGGCCCCGTACCCCATCCGGGCCAGCACCCCGGCTCGGAAGTTCTCCAGGAGGACGTCCGCGCCGCACAGCAGCTCCTCGAAGTCGGCCCGGTCGCCGGGGTCCTTGAGGTCGAGTACGAGGGACTGTTTGCCGGCGTTCTGGGCGAGGAAGGACGCGCCGATACCGGACCGGTTCAGTTCGGGATCGGGGCCGAGACTCCGTGCGAGGTCGCCCCTGCCCGGCTGTTCGACCTTGACGACCTCGGCGCCGAGAAGCATGAGGTGGTAACTGCAGTACGGCCCTGCGAGCACATTGGTGAGATCGAGTACGCGGATTCCTGAGAGCGGTCGTTCGGGCATGCACCGGCTCCTTCTGCGGTCACAGCGGTTCGAGCGGGTCCATCGGGTTCAGTGGGTCCATCGGGTTCAGGGGTTCCATCGGGTTCGAGCGGGTCCAGCGGGTTCTGCTCGTTCTGCGGGGCCGGCGGGTTCTGTGAGTCGTCGGTTCACTTCGTCGGGCTGAGCGGGTGGTCGAAGCCCTGCTCGGACATCCGCCGGGAGACCTCGGCGAGCGCGGTGGCGAAGCGCTCGACGACGGACTCGGGGAAGCGGTGGCTCGGACCGCTGAGCGAGAGCGAGGCGACCACGGCCCCACTGCGCCCCACGACCGGCACGGCGACGGCCGTCAGCCCTTCGTCGCGCTCGCCCCGGCTGACCGCGAAGCCCCGCTCCGCCGCCAGATCCGCCCACACCCGCAACTGCCTGGCATGCCCCTCGCCGTGCGGCGAGCCCGCGGCGATCCGGCGCAGCAGGGAGTCGGGAGCCGTACGAAGAAGGATCTTCGACGAGGCACCCGCCCACAGCGGGAGTTCGTCACCGACCCGTACGACATGACGCAGCGGCTGCGGGCTCTCCTGCTGGGCCACGCAGACGCGGGACAGGCCGCGCAGCATGAAGAGATTGACCGTCTCCTGCTGCTCCTCGGCCAGTTCGCGCATCAACTTGCGGGTCTCGCGGGGCAGTTCCCAGCTGGTGTGCGCGAGATGGGCCCAGCGCCACAGGCCGGGACCCGCGGTGTAGCCGGCCGGGGTGTCCCAGAGCAGGCCGCACTGCTCAAGGGTCTGCACCATGCGGACCACCGTGGTCTTGGCCAGGCCGGTGGAGTCGACGATCTCCCTCAGCGTGACCGTCGGCTGGTCCTCGGTCAGCAGTCCCAGGATGTCCAGAGCCCTGCGCACACTGCGCACCCCGGTCGCCTCGGCCGCCGCCCCCTCATGGTCGGTCCCGCTCACGCGCCTTCCCCCTCTGCTTCGAAACTTCCTCGAACGGCCCTCTTGTCACCGCGAGTTGGCGCCCGTACGTTACACGCCGACCCACAGAGCAGTCCACCAGTACCACTGAGCGGTTTCCTGGGAGATCTCATGCTCGATTCCCTTCTCAAAGCCGGCAGGGACGCGGCAGTGGCCGAAGCGCCTCCCTACGTCGCCGGCCACTGGGGTGGCAGCGGACCCGCGTCGACCCGAACAGGCCCCTACCTGCGCCATGTCGTCAGCCGGACCTCGACGGCGACCGGGGACGAGATCTCCCGCGCCCTGGCCTGGGCCCGCCCCTCGGCCCGTACGGTGGCCGGGCTCGCCCCCGCCCTGCGCGCCGACGTCCTGGACCGAGCATCCCGCGCCGCGTCCGCCCACCGCGAGGGGCTGGCCCGCCTCCTCGCCCTGGAACTGGGCAAGCCGGTCAAGGACGGGCTCGGCGAGATCGACCGGGTCGCGGACACCTTCGCCGTGTGCGCCGCGGAGGCACGGCACATCGGCGGCGAGACCCTGCCCGTCGCCGGCTGGGCACGCGGCGTCGGCAACACCGCCTTCACCTACCGCGCCCCGGCCGGGGTCGCCCTCGCCATCACCCCCTTCAACGCCCCCGCGAACCTCCTCGCGCACAAACTCGGCGCGTCCTTCGCCGCGGGCAACACCACCCTGGTCAAGGCCCCGCCCCAGGCGCCGGCCTCCACCGCCGCGATCGTGGCACTCCTCCTGGAGTCCGGTATGCCCCCGCAGGGCGTGCAGTTGCTGCACGGCGGCGGCGAGGTGGGCGCGGTGCTGTGCGCGGCCGACGAGGTGGCCGTCATCAGCTTCACCGGGAGTGCCGAGACCGGCCGGGCCGTCGCCCGCGCGGCCGGAGCCAAGCGACTGGTCCTCGAACTGGGCGGGAACGCCGCCACCATCGTCTGCGAAGACGCCGACATCGGGCAGGCCGCCAAGGAGTGCGCCCGCACCGGATACAGCAACTCCGGCCAGAGCTGCGTCTCCGTCCAGCGCGTCTACGTCCACCGCTCCCGCTACGCCACGTTCCTCGACGCCTTCACCGCTGCCGTCGACACCCTGAAGGTCGGCGACCCGCTCGACCCGGCCACCGACGTGGGCTCGATGGTTGACGAGGAAGCCGCCGAACGCGTGGTGCGCTGGTCCGCCGAGGCCGCCGCCTCCGGCGCCCGCGTCCTGCGCGGCGGCACCCGCGACGGCGCCACCGCGGCGCCCACCGTCGTGGCGGACCCCGCGCCGGACTCCTCGGTCGTGGTCCACGAGGTCTTCGGGGCACTGGTCGCGGTGCTCCCGTACGACGATTTCAGCGCGGTCATCGACCTCTGCAACGCCAGTCGTTACGGGCTGCAGGCAGGGCTGTTCACCCGGGACCTGGGCCGTGTCGTCACCGCCTGGCGGGAGCTGGAGACCGGCGCGCTGATCGTCGGCGGCACCTCCAACCACCGTCTCGACCATGTCCCCTTCGGCGGGGTCAAGGACTCCGGCTTCGGCCGCGAGACACCCCGCTCGATGATCGACGACTACACGGTCGTCAAGACCCTCATGCTCCGCGGCCTGTCCGTCTGGGGCGACACGACATCCATCGACGGGGAGAGCACCGAATGACCGTGACCGCCGCCGAAGCCCTGGTCGCCCAACTGGAGTCGTACGGAGTCGAGTACGTCTTCGGCACCTGCGGCCACACCAACATCGCGTTGCTGGACGCGCTCGGCCCCAGCCCGATCCACTTCGTGATCGCCCGCCACGAGCAGGCCGCCGCACACGCCGCCGACGGTTACGCCCGTGCCTCCGGGAAGCCCGGCGTCCTGCTCACGCACGTCGGTCCCGGCATGATGAACGCCGTGACCGGCGTGGCCACCGCCGCACTCGACTCGATCCCGCTGATCGTCATCTCCGGCGACATCCCCTCCTACTACTCCGGCCGCCACCCGCACCAGGAGGTCAACCTCCACGCGGACGCCGACCAGACCGCCATCTACCGGCCCCTCACCAAACGCACCTGGCATGTGCGCCGCGTCCAGGATCTGGCCCGTACGACCGAGCGGGCCTTCTGGACCGCGACCTCCGGCCGGCCCGGGGCCGTGCTCGTCAACATCCCGATGGACCTGCTCAGCCGCCAGGTCGAGGAGTACGCCGACACGTACCCGCTGCCCGGCGGCGCCGCGCTCCCCGGTCTCGACCGGGGCACCGCCGAACGCATCGCCCGAGCACTGCTGGACGCCGAACGCCCGCTGATCTACTTCGGCGGCGGACTGCGTGAACCCGCCGCCCGCGAGGCGCTGGCGGCCCTCGCCGAGCACCTCGACATCCCGCTCGCGCACTCCCTGATGGGCAAGGGCGTCCTGCCCGACAGCCACCCCCTGCTGCTCGGCATGCCCGGCTTCTGGGGCCTGGAGACCACCCATGAGTACACGAGGGGCGCCGATGTGGTCCTCGCGCTGGCCACCCGCTTCGCGGAGACGGACGCCAGCTCATGGGACCCGGCGTACACCTGGACCTTCGGCGCCCGGCACGGCTCGTCCGGCCACGGGCCCGGCGCACCCGGCGACGGGCACGGCTCGTCCGGCGGCAGGAGCGGCCCGGCCGGGGACGAGCACAGTCCACCCAGCAGGCTCATCCAGATCGACATCGACCCCGCCGAGATCGGCCGCAACTATCCCGTCAAGATCGGCGCCGTGGCCGATGTCGGGGACGCGGTCCGAGCCATCGGGGCCGCGGTGCGGGCCGCCAGGCCGGAGCCCTTCGCACGGGAGGGCCTGCGTGAGACCGTCGCCGCCGCCCGCCGGGCCGTCTTCGACACCGCCCGCGAGGACGGCCGCAGCGACACCTTCCCCCTGCGGCCCCAGCGCATCCTCGCCGACCTGCGCGACGCGCTGCCCGACGACGCGGTGCTCGTCACCGACGTCGGCTGGAACAAGAACGGCGTCGCCCAGTGCTACGAACTCCCCGAAGGCGGGCGCTTCATCACCCCCGGCGGAGCCTCGACCATGGGCTTCGGCCCGGCCGCGGCGGTCGGCGTGCAACTGGCCCAGCCGGACCGCGTGGTCGTCGCGCTCATCGGCGACGGCGGGATGAGCGCGCAGCTGCCCGCGGTGCCGATGGCCGTCGAACAGGGCCTGCCCGTCGTCTTCGTGGTGATGAACAACCGGGCCCACGGCACCATCGCCGACCTCCAGGCCTCGTCGTTCGGCCGGTCCTACGGTTGCGAGTTCACCGATGCCGAAGGACTGCCCTACAGCCCGGACTTCGCGGCGTTCGGGCGGTCCTGCGGCGCCGAAGGACACACGGTCACCGTTCCCGCCGACCTCTCCAAGGCCCTCGCCGACGCGCTCGCCCGGCGCAGGCCCGCCGTCATCGACGTACCGATGGTCAACGAACCCGTGCCGACGCCGGGCCACTGGAACATCAAGGACATCTACCGCGGGTCCTTCGCCGACTGACCGCCACCCCCCCCACACCGTCCTGTCCGTTCACCGCTCGCTCACAACGAGGTGACCCCATGACCCGCAGCAGCACCCCACGACCACGCACCGGTACGCGCGCCACCACCCGCCGAACCGCCGTCTGCACGGCCGCCGCGCTGGCCGTCGCCCTCACCGCGTGCAGCGCGCCCGGCGAATCGGACGACGACACCAAGGCGTCCTCAGGACCCATCAAGGTCGCCGTCGTCAACGCGCAGAGCGGGCAGCTCAGTTCGCTCGGCGACTGGGAGTACAAGGGCGCCAAGCTCGCCGTCGACGAGTGGAACGAGAAGGGCGGGGTCGACGGCCGCAAGATCCAGCTGAAGCTCTTCGACGACCAGGGCGACCCGACCACCGGCACCAACATCGCCCGCAGGCTGGTCAGCGACAAGTACGTCGCCATGATCGGCACGGCGGAGAGCGCGGTGACCATCGCCATGGGCCCCGTGCTCCAGCAGGCGAAGATCCCGAACATCACCTCCGGCCAGTCCGACGGGCTTGTCGCGCTGAAGAGCCCGTACCTCTTCCTCAACGGACCGACCAGCACCACCTACGACTCGACGCTCGCCCAGCACCTGGTGAAGGACAAGGGTTACAAGAAGATCGCCATGATCACGAACAACGGCTCGTTCGGTAAGGGCGAGCACGACGCGTTCCTGAAAGCCGTGAAGGACCTCGGTGTGACCCCGTCGACCGACCAGGTGGTTACCACCGACCAGAAGGAGTTCAGCGCGGCCCTGACGAAGATCCGGTCCACGAAGCCGGAGGTCATCTTCATCGGCTCGGAGGAGGTCGAGGCGGGGCTGATCGTCAAGCAGGCCCGGGACCTGGGCATCACCGCCCCCTTCGCCGGCGCGGCACCCCAGGGCACCCCCGTCTTCATCGACACCGCGGGCAAGGCCGCCGTCGAAGGCACCATCGTCAGCTCGCCCTATCTGAGCAACGACGTCAGCGCCGCCTCGAAGAAGTTCGCCGCCGCGTACCAGGACGCGTACGGCAAGGAGGCGGAACTGCACGGCGCCAAGGCCTACGACGGGGCGAACATCCTGCTCACCGCGCTGAAGACCAGCAACGGCGCGAGCGGCCAGGAACTCGCGGACGCCATCCGCGACACCCGGTACAAGGGTCTCCTCGGCGACTTCCAGTACGACGAGTCGGGCGTCGGCATCACCAAGACCACGATCGGAGTCATCCGCGACGGCGAACTCGTCCCGCAGCAGTAGGCATCGGGAGCACTGGGAACACGGGAGCACCGAAGTGCAGGAGACACTGCAGACACTCGTCGGAGGCCTGAGCCTCGGGGCGGTCTACGCCCTGGTCGCCATGGGGTTCTCCCTGGTCTACCGCACCATGGGCCTGGTCAACTTCGCGCACGCCGACATCGCCATGATCGGCGCCTACGCCGCCTCCACCTTCTACCTGACCTACAAACTGCCCTTCGCCGTCGCCATGGTCGTCGCCATCGCGGTCACCGCGGCGATCGGCCTGGTCATCGAGCGAGTCCTGCGGCCCCTGGAGAACAAGGACTTCGACCTGATGCTGATCGGCACGATCGGCTTCGGCATCGTCCTCCAGGCCGTCGCCATCCTGATCTGGGGCACCACCGGACGGGCGGTCCGCTCACCCGTACCGGCCGCCCCGCTCGATGTGTTCGGGGTGCGCGTACGCACGTACGACCTGCTGGTGATGGCCGTCGCGGCCCTCGCGGTGCTGGGTCTCGCCTGGTTCCTCGCACGCACCAAGCGCGGCGCCGCCATGCAGGCCGTCGCCATGGACCACGAGGCGGCCACCGCCGTCGGCATCGACGTGGGCCGCAGCAACGCCCTCGCCTTCTCCATCGGCGCGGGCCTCGCCGCGCTCGCGGGCGGTCTCGTCGGACCGATGCTGTACGTCGACGCCTCACTCGGCGGTGCCCTCGGCATCAAGGGCTTCGCCGCCGCCATGCTCGGCGGCTTCGGCTCCATCCCCGGCGCGGTCGTCGGCGGCCTCGCGATCGGCGTCCTGGACTCCTACGCGGCCGGCCACTTCCAGGGCTACTCGGTGCTGGTGACCTTCCTGGTCTTCACCGCCGCCATCATGATCCGCCCGATGGGTGTCTTCGGGGAGAGGACGGTGAGCCGCGCGTGAAGTTCCGTGCCGCAACCCTCGGAGCCCTGGCCGTCGCCGCTTGGCTGCTGCCGTACGGCCTCGGCGGCTACTCCATCCACGTCGTCAACATCGCCCTCATCTATGCCCTGCTGGCCATCGGCATGGGACTGGCCATGGGCATCTCCGGGCAGATCAACCTCGCCCAGGTCGCCTTCTTCGGCGTCGGCGCCTACACCCTCGCCATCCTCACCACCGACTCCGGATACGGGTTCTGGGCGGCGGCCGTGCTCGCGGTGCTCGCGACCGTGACGACGGGCCTGTTCGTCGGCATCCCCGCCCTGCGCATGCAGTCCCACTACCTGGGGATCGTCACCCTCGGCCTGGCACTCGGCTTCATCAACTGGATCACCAACGCCTCCGTCACCGGCGGAGCCGACGGGATCTCCGGCATCCCGCTGCCCACCCTGCCCGGCATCGACCTCTCCAGCGAATACCTCTACTACTACCTGGAGCTGGTGGTCTGCGCGGTCGGCCTCGGCTTCGGACTCTTCGTCGTCCGTACGCACCTGGGGCGACGGCTGCGCGCGATGCGCGACGACTCCCTGGCCGCGGGCGCCATGGGCGCGGAGATCCCCCTGCTGCGCATGACCGCGTTCCTGTTCGCCAGCCTGTACGGGGGACTGGCCGGAGTGCTGTACGCGGGCCTCATCCGCTATGTCGCCCCGGAGACCTTCTCCATCGGCAACATGTTCATCCTGCTCGCCATGGTCGTCATCGGCGGCCGGCGCTCCCTCGTCGGCTGCGTGGTCGGCGCGATCGGGCTGACCCTGATCCGCGAGTGGCTCTCCGACTTCTCGACCTACGCACAGCTCGGATACGGCGTGGTGGTTGTCCTCATGGTCGTCTTCGCCCCGACCGGACTCGCCGGAATCCCCTCCCGCGCAAAGGAGTTCGTGAACCGGCGGCGACTGCGGGGGAGGCCGGGCGAGGACCGTGCCCGGCTCCACCCCTTCCAGCCGTACGAGCCCGTCGAGTCCCCTGCCTCCGCCGCCGTACCCCTCCTCGAAATCCAATCCGTCACAAAGGACTTCCGCGGACTGCGTGCCCTGGACGATGTCTCCCTCACCGTCGCCCCCGGCGAGATACGCGGCATCGTGGGCCCCAACGGCTCCGGCAAGACCACCCTGTTCAACGTGATCAGCGGCTTCTACCGGGCCACCTCGGGCCAGGTGCGGTTCGCCGGCCGCGCCACCACCACCGCCCGCCCCTACACCCTCTCCCTCCTCGGCGTGGCCCGCACCTTCCAGAACCTGCGCCTGTTCGGCCAGTTGACGGTCCGGGAGAACATCCTCGTCGCCCTCGACCGCACGAAGACACACACCATCTGGCAGTACGCGCTGTGGCAGCCCGGAGTCGTCCGCCGCGAACGGCGCCTGCGCCGCCGGGCCCAGGAACTCCTGGACCGCTTCGGCCTCGCCGACTTCGCCGAGGCCGCGCCCGGCTCCCTGCCCTACGGCATCCAGCGGCGCATCGAGATCGCCCGCGCCATGGCCGCCCGGCCCCGACTGCTGCTGCTCGACGAACCGGCCGCAGGACTGAACGGCGAGGAGGTACGGCAACTCGCCGACATCGTGCGCTCCATCCGGGACAGCGGCACGACGGTCGTCCTCATCGAGCACAACATGGGTCTGGTCATGTCGCTGTGCGAGCGCGTGACCGTGCTCTCCAGCGGCGGGGTCATCGCGGAGGGCACACCGGCCGAGGTGGTGGCCACGCCCGAGGTCATCGAGGCGTATCTAGGGGATTCGGCGCCGGACCATCCACCCGCCCCGCCTCCACCCGCCCCGCCTCCTCCCGCTTCACCCCCTCCCGCTTCGAAGGAGGCGACCCGATGAGGACGATCCCGTTCCGGCGAACGACCGCACCCGGCCCCGGCACACCGGCCACCCTCGCCGTCGACGGCCTGTCCGTGCACTACGGCGGGGTCCGCGCGGTCAGCTCCATCAGCTTCAGCGTGGCGCCCGGGGCATCGGTGGGCATCATCGGCGCCAACGGCGCGGGCAAGACCTCCACGCTCAAGGCCCTGATGGGACTGGTACCGCGGGGCGGCGGACGCATCACCCTGGGCGAGCGCGACCTGACCCGGGTGCGGGCCCGCGACATGGTCCGGCACGGCATCGGCTACGTACCGGAGGGCAGGCATGTGTTCCCCGGCCTGACCGTGGAGAAGAACCTGCTGCTCGGCGCGTACGCCCGCCGGTGGGACGCCGGAACCCGGGCCACGCTGGCGGAGGTGCACGAACTCTTCCCTGTACTGGGCGAGATGGGCGGGCGGCTGGCGGGCGCGCTCTCCGGCGGACAGCAGCAGATGCTCTCCATCGGCCGCGCCCTGATGGCCGGGCCGCGCATCCTCCTCCTCGACGAACCGTCCATGGGGCTCTCGCCCAAGCTGGTCGGGGAGATCCTGAGCGCGCTGAAACGCCTGCGCGAGGACGGCCTGAGCCTGCTGCTCGTCGAGCAGAACGCCAAACTCACCTTCGGCGCGACGAGTCACTGCCTGGTCATGGAGAACGGCAGCGTCGCCATGACGGGCACCTCCGAGGAACTCAGCCAGGACACGCGGGTGCGCCGGATCTACCTCGGCCTGTGAACCGCCGGCCCACGGGTGGCATCACTCGTGGGCCGGCGAACCGGTCGGTTCCCCGCAGATGCCGACTCGGACGCAGCGACCCACTACCTATGATGGGGATGCTGCGGGGTGGTGCGAGGTCAGCGGCATGTGCCGTTCACACCGGCCGCGGTGTGCACGCAACCACGGGTGGCCGGTGACGGGATCGCAGAATGACGCACATTTCAGCAGGGGCGGACACCGGCATGGAGCCGGCCGAGGGCCCCCGCGTGTTCATCTCCTACGCCCACGAGTCCGACGGCGGTACGCATGCCGAGGGGGTACGGGCGTTGTGGATTCTCCTGCGTGAGCACGGCATCGACGCGCGGCTGGATCGCCCGGCTGCGGAACAGCCCCAGGACTGGGCGGCTTGGATGCAACGGGAGTTCGAGGCGGCCGACTATGTGCTGACCATCGCCTCGCCCGCCTACAAGCGTCGTGCTGAGGGGACGGAGGAGCCTGGAACCGGGGAAGGTGTTGCCTGGGAAGCCAGGTTGATCAAGAACTACGTCTATGTCGATCTCGCCACGTGGTACAAGCGGATCCTGCGCGTTGTGCTTCCTGGAGGCAGCCGCGAGGACCTGCCGGCGTTTCTCGGTGGTCACACCGTCACCCACTACACCGTCGATCCGATCGATTCCACCGGTGCGGAGAAGCTCCTGCGCTACCTCACCGATCAGCCTTACGAGACCGTGCCCCCTCTCGGCCTGCGACCGGACCTGCCCCCACGGCGCGACACGACGACGGCAGGAGAGGGCGGGAGGGCAACCGCGGGAAACGCTCTCACTGGCCCGACGGTTGTTGTGCGGGACACTGATTGGGTCAACGCTCTGATGGCCTTCGGCGACATGTCGAAGGCGGATTTTCGGCAGGCCCTTCTCTCCGACATGGGGAGGGAACTTGGCCTGTCGCATGCGTTCATGGCTGCGGAACTGCCCATGGCCCGTGATCACGTGCGCGAGATCGTCCGACGGATGAACGACTACCGGGATCCTCCGGCCGCGCGCAGGGCGCTCCGCGCCGCTCTTGAATTCGCCCGTCCTGACGATGCGGCGCTGGAGCGGCTGGCCCGGTTGGTGTGATGACGAACGGAATCTTCACGGTACAAGTCCCACGGCTGTGCCGCGTACGCGCTGACAGTTCGCTCGACGGGGACCTGTTCCCGCTCGACAACGATGGATTCCTGAGCGGCGGGCACTTGGTGCTGCCACCCGGGGCCGAGGCAGTGCCAGGTGCGCTTGTCACCCCGGACGGCGTGTCGGGTGAAGGGGCGACGGTACTGCTGGGCGAGCCAGGCGCCGGAAAGAGCACGGTGTTCAGGTCTCTGGTGCAGGGGCTGCCGACGTGGGACGACTTGGCACTTGGCGAGGGTGCGGATTTCTGTGTGTGGGTCGACGGTCCGGATGTGACAGCGGCCACCTGGGACATGGTCCTGGGCCGGCACCTCGCCGGGCTGCCGAGCGTGGCCGCGGGGCAGAACCCGTCGTCGAGCACGGGAAACGTGACGGTGGTGATCGACCAGGCCGACGAGAGTGAGATCTGCAACAGCCTGCCCACCTACCTCAAGCTGGGGCTGAGGGGCAAGGACGTCGGGAAACTGAAGCTGCTGGTCGCCTGTCGTACGGGGGACTACCCACCCGATCTGACGCGTGTCCTCCAACACGCTTTCGGCAGGTGCTCTCTGGTGGACCTCGCCCCGCTGTCACGGGCCGACGCGGTGACGCTCGTCGACAGCGCCGGCGTCGAGGGCGAGCAGCTGATCTCCGAACTCGTCGCCCGGCGTGCCGGAGCCCTTGCGAGTGTGCCTCTCACCCTGGAACTCATCGTTCGTGAGTACCGGGTCAGTCGCACGCTCAGAGGCAGTGCCAAGGAACTCTTCGAGGACGCGGTCCGGCTGCTGACCCAGGAGTACGACTTCTTCCGGCGCCCCAAGTCCGCCCCGGCCACGACATGGCAGCAGCGTCTGGAAGTCGCGGGACGCATGGCTGCGAGGCTCGTGTTGTCGGGGCGGCGCACCCTGTGGCACGGAAGCCTGCTGGAAGGGCGACCGAGCACGACCGACCTGGACGTCGGAACCCTCGCCGGAGGCACCGAGAGAACCTCGGGCTGTCAGCCTTTCCAAGTGACCGCGGCCGTCATCGAAGAGGTGCTCTCCACGGGGCTGTTCACGGCGAGCGGAAACCGCAGATCCACTTTCCGGCACTCGTCGCTCGCCGCGTTCCTCGCTGCTCAGCACCTCATTTCCCGCTCCGTCCCCGACGCCGCACTCCGCCGACTGTTCCTGGTCGGAACGCCGGATCAGGAGACGGCGGGCATCCCCGTGTCGCTCCGGGAGACCGCCGCGTGGCTGGTTGCCCTGGCTCCCGACCGTATCCAGTGGCTCGCCTCGGCGGACCCGGAGAGCCTGACGGTGCACAGCGGACTTGTCGATTCCGACAATGTCAGGGAACTGATCGTCCGTCGCCTGCTGGAGAGGGCCGCCGATGTCGAATTCGGCGAGGCCCGCTGGGAACTGACCCGCTGGGTGCTGGGACATCCCGGTCTGGGCCGTCAGCTCGCCCCTGTGCTCACGCTGGATCCGAAGGACTTCGAGGACTGGGAGACCCGGGCGAAGGTCGAGGTGGCGCTGAGGCTCGCGGAGCAGTGCCCTTCACCGGACCTGGCACCACTGCTGCTGAAGGTGACGGCGGACGCCCGGTGGCCCGCAGGCAGTCGCGCGCACGCCGCCAAGGCCGCCTTCGTCTGCGACGAGACCTTGGCCGCACCAGCCCTGAGCGCGGTGCTGGAGACGCTCGCACCGGAAACGGGGATGGACCCGGGCCGTGACCTCAGGGGTGTTCTGTTGCGCCTCCTCTGGCCCCGATACCTCGACACGGCGACCGTGCTCGACGCTCTCAGCGAGCCACCGAGCAGCGACCGTTACGGGATGTACGAGTCCTTCGTCGCTACTCTGCCCACAGTTTGTCCTGATGCGGAAGTGCCCCAACTCGTGACCTGGCTGGCGCGGGTCGTGCAGGAGGACGCAGCCGGGGCCTCCGGCAAGACGCACAGGTTCACGGAGGGCAGGCTCGTATCGGACACGGTCGACCGGGCGCTGAGCGTCCCCGACGCCGAATCGATGCTTCCGCAACTGGCCCGGATCATCACCGTGCACATACTGAGTCACGAGAAGGTGGAGTTCCCGCACGCCCTCAACCCGGTCACACCGGACGGGCTGGAGCCGACCGCGGTTCGAGAACTGCGACACGCGCTTGCCCACGCACTACTCGTCCACGGCCTGAGCGAGGGACAGGCCATGCCCTATTTCGCATTGCTCGTCGTGCGTGAATGGGAGCCCCGCCGACGGGGATTCGCGGAGGAACACGACCCTCACGGCGATCGTCACATGCTGCTCGGCGCAGATGACTTCACCTGGGCTCTTCGGAACGCGGCCGACTTCGCCGACAGTCCCGAACTCGCGGACGTGTACGCCCGGCTGGTGGGTCTCCTGTTCGCTCCACAGGGCGGAGAACACTTCGAACTCGCTTATCGGAACCAGGACAACCCGGCCTGGCCGTACCTGAGCTGGTTCTACGAGCCCATCCGGATCGACGGTGAACTGGCCACAGCGTGGCGCATGAGCTACCGGTCCGACTCTCCGGAGCCGTGGCCGGAAAAGGCGAAGCACATCGCGGCGCAACGGAGACTTCTGGAGCGGGCCCGCCTGCACGACACGGACGCCTTCTGGCTGCTGCTCTGGAACATGCAGTTCGATCCGAACACCGGCCGAGGTCAGCAGCGCTTTGAAGACGACATCCGCGACTGGCCCGGCTACGCCGTATTCACGGCGGACGAACTCGCCCATCTCCCCGGCTGCGCCCTGGAGTTCCTGCGCCGTGAGCACGATCATGCCGATGAATGGCTCGGACTGGGCAAGCGGGACAAACGTGCCTGGGCCGGTCTGCTTGCGTTGATCCTGCTCGACCGCGAGGACCGACTGGACGACCTCGACGCCGACCGCTGGAGCGTGTGGGCCGGCGCGATCGCCGATCCCTGGTACGTGACCTCGTCCACCACATGGAGCCTGCTGTTGCAGAGGGCCCTGGCCAACGATGCGCAAGCGATCGCCCGTGCAATGGCTGTGGCCGCGAGAGCACAACTGAACGAAGGTATTCCGCCGCTCGTGCTGGAGCGCGTGGAGGCGAACTGGTCGCCCCTGGTCACAGAACTGTGGGAGAACTCCTTGGCCGCGCTCTCCGCGGTACTGCTTCCCGACTTCAATTCCGCTCCCGCGGCGGATGCGTGGTCCGTTTCGGCGGCGGCGTTCGAGAAGGAGCACGGTCGAGCGGCGCTGATCCAGACTTGGTGCCGTCTCCTCACCCGTCTGCTCCCTGTGGACAGCGGGCTCGCACGGTCGGCTGTCGAGTCAGCCCTGTCAGCGGTGGAGCAGGACGGCGTTGACACAGATATGGATCTTCCCGCGCTTGCCGCTGCGTTGCTTCTGGAAGCCGACGGTTTCGAGGCATGGCCACGACTGGAGCGACTGATCGACGCATCCGATCGTTTCAGCAGAGCGCTCGCGCTGAAATGCGGTGGGCGTTCCGAGCACGGGCATGTCGAGGTCTGCGCGGATGAAGCAGGGCTGAGCACGCTGTACCGATGGCTCAGCGCAGTCTTCCCCCAGGAGGGGAGCAGCCGTCCGCTCGGCGTGTACACGATGACTCCGGAGATGGAGGCCCTGGACTGGCGCGAGTCACTGCCTGCGACGCTGAGCCGTCGCGGTACTCCGGAGGCGGTCAGCCACCTCAGGATCCTCACAGCCGACTTCCCCACTCGTTTGAATCTTCGATCCGCGCTCGTTGCGGCCCGTGCACGGTGCCTTGCCGCGACATGGACGCCGGCCGATCTCGATGAGGTGGTCGGAATCCTTGCCGGGGGCGCTGTGACGTCCGATCCCGCCACCGTCGAGGCCGAGCTAGGACTGGTGGAGGCGTTGGAAGCCCTGCAGGACATGGGCAGCCATGGTTTCCGCGGGTCGATCCTGCTGGACATGCGTCAGCGTATGGGTTCGGTCGGCCTGCCACCCATCGCGGACCTCAACGTGGCGCGCGACCACCTGCGGGAGATCGCCCGGTACCTCTACGGCGAGGGTGGTCCGGTGGCCCGACGGGCTTTTCTTGCGGCTTTGGAGGACGCCCGTCCCGACGACGGAGCCCTGGAACGTCTTCGAGGACTTCTCGCGCCGGGCGACGACGCGGGCACCAGCTGAACGCTACGCCCCGGCGGGACGGTCTCCCTCCGGGAGTGCGCCCGGCACCCGGGACCCGGTGTCAGCCCGCGGTCGGGCGCCAGGCCGTTTCGGCGGCCAGGGCCGTCGGGTGGACGGGGAAGACCTGGTCCAGGCCGCAGATGCGGAAGATCCGGCTGACGGGATCGGGGACGGCGGCCAGGGCGATGCCCGCACCGGCCGTCAGGGCGTGGTTGCGGGCGGCGATGAGCACGGTGATACCACTGGAGTCGCAGAAAGTGACGTCGCCGAGGTCCAGGACGAGCTGCTGGCCCGGACGCAGGTCGAGCCCCGGCAGCGCGGCGCGTACCTCGGGGGCGCTGTGATGGTCCAGGTCCCCGGCCAGCTCGATGACCGCTCCGGCGGGAGCGGTGCGGGTGCGGAGGGTCAGGCGCTGCGTCACTGGAGCTCTTCACTGGGAGGTCGGGGCACATGGATGGCCAGGACGGCGGTGTCGTCGTCCACTCCACTGCCGAAGGTGTCGAGCAGGTCGCGGATCGCGTCGACGGTGGCCGATGCGGTGGTGGGAGCCAGCGTGCGGGCGAAATCGAGAAGGGCGTCGTCACCGTAGCGGTCGACGCCGTCGACGGCGTTGACGTGGGCCTCGGTGAGTCCGTCGGTGTGCAGCAGCAGGGTGTCGCCGGGGGCCAGCCGGACGGCCGTGGTGGCGATGTGGGCGTCGGCCAGGACACCGATGAGCTGCCCACCCGGGGTGGGCAGGTAGTCGGTGGTGCCGTCGGCGCGCATCAGCAGGGCCGGCGGATGCCCGCCACTGGCCAGGGTGATGTGGAAGCCGCCCCGGTCCGGGTCCGGGGTCAGCAGCCCGAAGATGACCGTGCAGAAGCGGGGGTCGGCGCCGTTGTACTCGTGGTTGAGGACCGTGTTGAGGTTGCGGAGGACGGCGTCAGGGTCGGGGTTGTACACGGCTGCGGCCCGCAGGGTGTAGCGGGTCAGCGAGGTGACGGCCGCCGCGGCGGCCCCCTTGCCGCACACATCGCCCAGGAACAGTCCCCAGGTGCCCTCGGCCAGCGGGAACAGGTCGTAGAAGTCGCCGCCGACCTCGTCGACGGAGGCGATGTGGTAGTACGCGGACACGTCCAGCCCAGGAACGTTGGCCAGGGTCGGCGGCAGCAATGTCTTCTGCAGGGTGGCGGCCAAACGCTGGAGCCGTTCGCGTTCCCGCTCGGCCTCCTTGCGGGCACGCAGCAGCTCGGTCTCGTAGGCGCGGCGGTCGCGCGCGTCGAAGAGGGTGGTACGGATCAGCAGTGGCCGCCCGTCCCTGCCCGTCCGCACGGTCGAGGTGACCAGGACCGGCAGGCGGGAGCCGTCGGCGGCCTTGAGTTCCAGGGCGATGCCACTGACCTCGCCCTGCATTCCCAGCAGCGGGGCGAAGTGGGTCTCGTGGTAGAGCCGCCCGCCCACGGTCAGCAGGTCGGAGAAGTGCCTGCGGCCCAGCAGGTCGTCCCGCTCGTAGCCCAGCCAGTCCAGCAGCGTGGTGTTGACCTTCGCGATCCTGCCGTCCAGCAGGGTCGACAGATAACCGCAGGGCGCATGCTCGTACAGGTCCTCGACACTGTCCTCCAGCAACGCGGAGAACTGCGCACGGTCGTCGGAGGAGCCGAGGTCGCCGTTGCCCCAGCCGCCCGCCACCTGGCCTGTTCCACCCGGGCGGCCCAGGCCGGCCACCCCGTTTTCCTCGTCGCCGGACGTGCCCATCAGGCGAGTGCTTCCACGAACGAGGTGATCGCTGCCGTGGTCTCCTCCGGAGCGGCGAGCTGCGGGCAGTGTCCGGTGGCGTCGAGCGTCACCAGGCGGCTTCCCGGGATCCGGGCGTGCACGAACTCGCCCACCTCCCGGGGAGCGATCGCGTCACTGGCGCACTGGGCCACCAGGGTGGGGACCTTCACCAGGGCCAGATCCTCCCGGTTGTCGGACAGGAACGTCACGCGGGCGAAGACCCGGGCGATGTCCGGATCGGTGCGGCAGAAACTGTTGGTCAGCTCCTCGCCCAGTTCCGGTCGCTCCGGATTGCCCATGATCACCGGGGCCATGGCGCCCGACCAGCCCAGATAGTTCGCGTCCAGCGATCCCAGCAGCTCATCGATGTCCTCGGCGTCGAACCCGCCCCGGTAACCGGTCTCGGGGTCGTCGACGAACCGCGGCGAGGGTGCAAGGAGGACGAGCCCGGCGAACGCCTCGGGCTCCCGGACGGCGGCCACCACACCCATCATCGCGCTCACGGAATGCCCCACGAACGTCACGGGACCGAGTGCCAGCTCCCGGCACAGCTCCAGTACGTCCTCCACGTAGCCGTCGAGCGTCGAGTACCGGTCCGGACTCCATGCGGACAGATCCGAGTTCCCCGCGCCCACGTGGTCGAAGAGCACGACGGTGAAGTCGCGCTCCAGCGCCGGCACCACCAGACGCCACATGTTCTGGTCGCAACCGAACCCGTGCGCCAGCATCACCACGGGCCCGCCTGGCCGCCCGGAAACCGTCACATGGTTCCTATGCCGCACATCCATACGAAACATCCTCGCAGACCGGAGACCCGGAGACCCGGAGACCCGGAGACCCGGAGACCCGGGGACCCAGGGACCCGGGGACCCAGGGACGTTCTCCGCGGATCGCGGATCGCGGATCGCGGATCGCGGATCGCGGATCGCGGATCGCGGATCCGTGGGGAACGAGGATCCGCGCGGTACGGCTCGGCCCCACGGCCGTACCCGGTCGGCCGTACCCGGCAGGTCCGGCGACCTCGCGCCGCGACGCGCCTACTCCGTGCGCAGAGCCGTGGCCGTTCGGGCCCTCGCGGCCCAGCCGGCCGGCAGGAGCGCGCCCAGGACGGCGATGAGCAGGCCGCCGAGTACGAGGGGGAGCAGTTCGGCCCCGTGGTGGACGGCGATCACGGAATCGGGGAGGCGGAGTCCCACGCTGGCGCCCATCGCGGGGAGGACCCGGCCGTGCAGGGCCACGCCGAGCGGCACGCCCAGGGCGCCCGCGACCAGTCCGGTCACGACGACCGAGGTGAGGACCATCGTGACCGTCTGCCGGGGTGTCATGCCGAGCGCCTTGTGGATCCCGATCTCCCGGACGCGCTCGCGGGTGTCGAGCAGGACGCCGTTGAGCACGCCGAGCGCGGCGACGGCGACCAGCATCAGCGTGAGGATCGCGGACAGCGCGTTGAGCGTGACGACCATGTCGCCGCCGGCGCCGAGCCCACCGGTCCGGGCGGTGACGCCCAGCGGTGCCAGGTCCTTGTTCAGCGCCTCGACATAGCCGGACACCTCGGTACCCGACGCGACCGCGATGTGGTGGCTCGTCTCCGTCAGGTCGGGATGTGCGCCGGTGAGCGTCGAGACGTCGGTGAACACCTGCATGCCGTCGTTGCGGGGGTCGAGGACCTCACCGACGATCCTGACCGTGACCGGCTCGGCCAGCCCGTCGAGGGTGACGGTGTCGCCGATCCGGGTGCCGGTGGCGTCCAGGAAGGGGGTCGGAACCACGGCCTCACCGGGCCGACCGTCACCGGGCCGGACGTCACCGGGTCGGACGTCACCGGGTCGACCGTCACCGCGCCGGCCGTCACCGCGCTCGCCCGTATCGGACCCGCCGGTATTTGATCCGTCGATATCGGACCCGTTGGTACCGCGTCCGCCGGCATTGGACCCGCCGGTGTCGGATCCGCCGTCACCGCGCCCGCCGGTGTCGGACCCGCCAGTGGTGCGCGCGTCGGTGCCGGACCCGTCGAACCAGCGGCCCGAGACCATCGTGTAGCCGCCCCAGGAAGCGTCGCCGGTGAAGGCGACCACGTCGACGGTGCCGGTCAGGCCGGACACGGCCGCCCGTACCGTCGCGGCGCTGTAGTACTCACCGGTTCCGGCGGCGGCCCTGATGGCGGAGGCGACCGCGGCGGGATCGGCCTCGCCCTCGGGCCCCTTCCCGGCGTCGGAGTCCTGAGGGCTTCGGGAGCCCTGCGGACTGCGAGCGGCACCCGGCGGGCCCTGGAGGCCGATGTCGGGCAAGGGCGCGGGCACGACCACATCGGCGACGTCGTGGGACTTCGCCTTCATCACCTCGCCGAGCGAGGCACCCATCCCCACGGTGAAGGTGACGGCGACCGTGCCGAACAGGATCGCCGTACCCATGGCCAGCGCGCGCACGGGCCGGGCGAAGAGCCGGGCCAGGCCCAGGGCGACCGGCCGCGGCACCGGCAGCCGTCCGGCGAGGCGGGCCGCCCACCGGCCGCGCCTCGCCGCGGCGGTACGCCCCGTGGCGAGCGCGTCGACCGTACGCAGCCGGCCGGCCCGCCAGGCGCTCGCCCACGCGGTCACCGCCACCAGGCCGAGCACCCCGGCGATCACCGTCATGTCGACCCAGGGGGCGACGGCCAGGGACGAGGTGCCGTAGACCTCCCCGGTCTCGGCCAGGACGGGGACGGCGAGCAGATGGCCGACGACGACACCGAGCGCCGTGCCGACAGCGGCCGGGACCAGCGCCTGGCCCACGTAAGCCCGTACGACCTGGGCCGGGGTGAAACCGACCGCCTTGAGGATGCCGATGCGGCGCGTGCCGGTGCCGACGGCCGACGCGACGATGTTGCCGACGATCAGCACCGACATGACCAGACCCAGGGCTCCGAACGCCATGAGGAACGGCACGTAGACGGCGGTCTCGCGCTCGGCGCTCTCCTTGACGGCGAGCCAGGACTGTTGGCCCAGGGTCGCCCCGGGCGGCAGGGACCGGGTCACGGCCCTGCCGCCCGCGGTGACCTGCGCGGCGGTGCCCGCGTCGGTGAAGCGGTAGAGCATCTGGTGGCCGCCGCTGCCGGGCGCGGTCAGTGCCGGCATCTGGGACGGGACCACCCAGGCGTCGGCGGTCCGTGTGACCGAGCGGGCCACGCCGACCACCGCCAGTTCCGGACCGCCGGGCAGGTCGGGGAAGGCGATCCTCATGCCCAGGGTCGGGATGAGCGGGGAATCGGCGGACAGCGCGATCTCGCCGGATCGGGTCGGCCACCGCCCGTCGAACAGCGCCACCGCGTCCACGTCCTTGCCGGGATCACTCCGGCCGGCCACGGTCAACGGCCCGCCGGGGCCCGCTCCGTCCGACCGCGGGGTGACCGTCGCCGTACGGAACGGCCCGGCCGCACCGCTCACTCCTTCGGCGTCCTCGGACGCCGCCAACTGCCCGGCGCTCACCTTGCCCGCGTCGAACTGCACGGAGAGATGCGCCCCGTGCTGCTTGGCGAAGGCGTCGTCGAAGGGCGCGCCGGACACCACGAGCAGCGATCCGCCGAGGACGGAGACGGCCACCGCCATCATCGTGGCGAGCCCGATCACCAGCGTCTGCACACGGCGGCGTCGCACCCCCGAGCGCACCACCTTGCCGAGGGCGCTCATCGACCGGCCTCCGAAGCGGCGGTCCCCGAAGCGGCCGTCCCGGAAGCGACGGTCCCGGAAGCGACGGCTCGCAAGGTGGCGGCACCCGTCGCGACGGCGTCCGACCGGACGTCCTCGACGATCCGGCCGTCGGCGATCCGCACCGTACGGTTCGTGCAGGACCGGGCCAGGGCCAGGTCGTGCGTGACCACGACAAGGGTCTGACCCTCGGCGTTGAGGTCGCGGAGGAGCCTGCTGACGTCCTGTCCGGCTGCCGTGTCCAGGGCCCCGGTCGGCTCGTCGGCCAGAAGCAGTGCCGGCCGGTTCATCAACGCCCTTGCCACCGCCACGCGTTGCCGTTCGCCGCCGGAGAGCCGCCCCGGGTGGGCGCGGGCGTGCCGGTCGAGGCCCAGCAGTTCCAGGAGCTCCGCCGCTCGGCGGTCCGCCTCGCCGCGGGCCATACCCGCGAGGCGTGCCGGCAGAGCGACGTTGTCGGTGACGGTCAGATCGTCGAGCAGGTTGAAGAACTGGAAGACCATGCCGACCTTCGACCGCCGGTAGAGCGCGGATCCGGCTTCGCCCAGCCCATCCACCCGCACCCCGTCCACGGTGACGGTCCCCGTGTCGGGCCGGTCCAGGCCGGCGATCAGATTGAGCAGCGTGGACTTGCCGCTGCCCGAGGGGCCGAGGACCGCGACGGCCTCGCCGGGCCGTACGGTCAGCGACACCTCGTGCAGAGCGGGCGGGCCGTCGTCGTAGCGGCGGCTCACCTCCCGCAGTTCGATCACCGGCACGCTCACGAAATGCTCCTTGCGCTGGGGGAGTTGACTGCGTGAACGTTAGGAGCGGGACCGGTCCGTACACATCGCCCGCCCGAACCCCATGCGGTACCGCGCTGGGACGAGGCCTGCGAAGGTCATCCCTGCGATGTAGGCGGGCGATGTATCGGGTGCGGTGAGAATGACCATCAGGACGGACTCCGCGGATCCGGGCGACGGCGACAATGAACCGGTGAGGGACGCAGAACCGGTGAGGGACGTGGAACCGGTGACGGACATGCGTACGCAGCCGGCGCGGCTGTGGCAGGCCGCCCGCCGGGCGGTCCACGACGTCCGGCTGCCGAGCGGTCCCCGGCTGCGGCCCACCCGGCGCGCCTGGCAGTTCGACGTGCTGACGGCCCTGGTGCTCGGCATCACCACGGTCTACTACGGCATCGACAACGCGGACAACGTCGTGATCCGCGAGATCGCACCCGGCGTGGTGCGGGTCATACCGCGTCCTGCCGGCCCCGCGGGCATGGCCCTGATGGTGACTCTCGCAGCCGTCGCCTCGGGTGCCCTGGCGCTGCGCCGCCGCTACCCGCTCGCCGTGCTGTGCGTCGTGACGGCCGCGACCCTGGCGACACCGCAGAGCGTTCTGCGGCTGACCTTCTACGCGTACGTCATCGCCGTCTACAGCGCCGCCGTGTACAGCCCGTACCGGGTGGCGACCCTGGTGGCACTGCCGGTGTCGGTCGTCCTGGTCGGCACCGCGGGGAACTCGGTGACCCCGATCGTCCCCAACGAGTACATCGCACTGCTGATCCTGGTCCCCATGGCCGTGGCCGCCGTCGGCCTGCGGACCTGGAAACTCCGGACCGACGAGGGCCGCACCCGGCTCTCCGCCCTGGAACGCGAACAGACCCGCGCGCTGCGCCGGGCGGTCGAGCACGAGCGGGCCAGGATCGCCCGTGAACTGCACGACGTCGTCACGCACAACGTCAGCGTGATGATCATCCAGGCGGGCGCCGCCCGCAAGATCATGAAGACCGCGCCGGAGCAGGCCGGCGAGGCGCTGCTCGCCGTCGAGGCGGGCGGACGGGCCGCCATGACCGAACTCCGCCATGTCATGGGCCTCCTCACCATGGCCGCCGAAGGCGAGGACGAGGGTGACGGCGAGGGCGAGGGCGGGGGCGGGGGCGGGCGCAAGGGTACGGACGGAGGTGCGGACCGGGCCGCCACGGTGGCGGAGCTTGAGCTGGCCCCGCAACCCGGCCTGGACCAGCTGGACAAGCTGGTCGGCCGGGTCCGGGACGCCGGACTGCCCGTCTCCCTGACCGTGACGGGACCGCCCCGCCCCCTCCCGCCCGGCCTCGAACTCGCCGCCTACCGCGTGATCCAGGAAGCCCTGACCAACACCGTGAAACACGCGTCCGGCGCCACCGCCGCCGTCACCGTCGCATACGAACCGGAGAGGCTCCGGGTGGCAGTCACCGACACCGGTGGACAGCCGGGTACGGGCGCGACCGCCGGAAGCGGCCGGGGTCTCATAGGCCTCCGCGAACGCCTCGCCGTCCACGACGGAACCCTGGAAACCGGCCGGCGCCTGACCGGCGGCTACCGTGTGGAGGCCCAGATCCCCCTGGAGACAGTCCCCTTGGAGACACCGTGGACACCGTGACCGAGCCGCTACGGGTGGTCCTCGCGGACGACCAGACCCTGGTCCGTACGGGATTCCGGCTGATCCTCGGCGCCGACGGCATCGACGTCGTCGCCGAGGCGGTCAACGGAACCGAGGCGGTCGAAGCGGTCCGCCGTACACGTCCCGACGTGGTGCTGATGGACGTCAGGATGCCCGAGATGGACGGCCTGGAGGCCACCCGCCGTATCCTCACCGGTGCTCCCGGTGCTCCCGGTGCTCCCGGTGCTCCCGGTGCTCCCGGGGCACCGCGCGTCATCATCCTGACCACCTTCGACCTCGACAGGTACGTCTACGCGGCGCTGTCCGCGGGGGCCAGTGGCTTTCTCCTCAAGGACGTCACCCCCGAGCAGTTGACCGCGGCCATCCGTACGGTCCGTACCGGCGACGCTCTCCTGGCACCCGCCATCACCCGCCGTCTCGTGCAGAGGTTCACCCGGCGCGGCAGCGACACCGCCGCCCTGCACCGCGACCTCGCCCCGCTCACCCCGCGCGAGGTGGAAGTCCTCGGGCTGCTGGCCCGGGGGCTGAGCAACGCCGAACTGGCCGCCCGCCTCCATCTGGCCGAGACGACCGTCAAGACGCATGTCGCCCGCATCCTCGCCAAACTCCGGCTCCGCGACCGTGTCCAGGCCGTCATCGTCGCCTACGAGACAGGACTGGTCAGTGCCGGCGCAGACGCCGGGGCACACGAGGCCGTCGAGCAGCCCACCGGGCCCACGGGACCCGGCACGCGCTGACGCGGTCACCGTCGCGTTCCCGGTCCCGTCGGGACGTGGCGCGGGACGCTCAACCGGCCGCGCTTCCGAACCACTTGGGCAGCTGGGCGAGCAGGGCCTGCTGGTCCTCGCCTGCCCAGGCCACATGGCCGTCAGGGCGCAACAGAACGGCCGGTACGTCCAGTTGCCCGCCGGCGTCGACGACGTGGTCGATCCGGTCCGACCAGCCCGACACCGAGAGGCCGCCGGTCCGGTCGAGCAGCAGACCGCGGCCTTCGTGCATCAGCGAGTAGAGGCGTCCGCGCTTCAGTTCGATGTCCCGCATCCGGCGGCCGAGCAGGTCGTGGCCGTCGTCGTGGCTCTCGCCGAAGTCGTAGCGGACCCCGACCGCGGTGATCATCTCGGTCACGTACCGGTTCACCTCCTCGAAGTCCATCAGCTTCGAGAACAGCTCCCGCAGCGCGACCGCACCCGCGTCCGTCCCCAGCAGTGTGATCTGCGCCCGGGTGTTGTCGAGCACGCGGGCGCCCACCGGGTGCCGTTCGTCGTGGTAGCTGTCCAGGAGTCCGTCCGGCGCCCAGCCGTCGACCGCGGCGGCCAGCTTCCAGCCGAGGTTGAAGGCGTCCTGGACACCGAGGTTGAGCCCCTGGCCGCCGGTCGGCGGGTGGATGTGCGCCGCGTCGCCCGCCAGCAGCACCCGCCCGACCCGGTAGCGCTCGGCCTGCCGGGTGGCGTCACCGAACCGGGACAGCCAGCGCGGCGAGTGCACACCGAAGTCGGTGCCCGCGACGTCCCGCAGCCGCTGCCTGAACTCGTCGAGGGTCGGCGCGGTCGCCTTCTCCTCGGCCACCCCGTCGGCGGGCACGATGACGCGGTGCGTTCCGTCCCCGTTGGGGATGGTGCCGAACCGCAGTTGGGTCTTGCGGACCTCGGCGACGACGGCGTCGACCGAGGCGGCGTCCGCGGTCAGCTCCATGTCGCCGAGCAGCGTCTCTACCGTGGCGGGCTCGCCGGGAAAGCCCACGCCGAGCAGTTTGCGCACCACACTGCGGCCGCCGTCGCACCCGACGAGATAGCGCGAACGAAGACGCTCACCGTCCGTCAGTCCGACGCTCACGCCGTCCTCGTCCTGGTTCAGCCCGGCCACTTCACGGCCGCGCCGGATCTCGGTGCCGAGTTCGACGGCCCGCTCTTCGAGCAGCCGCTCGGTGACCGGCTGCAGCGTGGACAGGCCGTACGGGTGGGCCGTGTCCAGCGTGTCCGGCCACGGTTTCATGATGCCGCCGAAGAACCCGCCGACCTGGAACTTCTCACTGACCGCGAGGAACCGGTCCAGCAGCCCGCGCTGATCCATCATCTCGACGCTGCGCGTGTGCAGCCCGCGGCCCCGGGTCTCCGCGGTCGGCTCGGTCAGCTTCTCCAGCACCACCACGTGCACACCGTGCAGGCGCAACTCGCCGGCCAGCATCAGACCGGTCGGTCCCGCGCCCACAACGATCACGTCAATCATCGAAACCCCAACTCAGCTACGTAGAAACCCCGAAGCCGGTCCGGTGGTTTCCGGCTTCGGCCGGTGATTCTGCGCCACGACCGGGGTCTTGCGGCAAGCCCCCCGGTGCGCTATAGCTTGAAGAAGGCAAGGAGCACACGACTCCTTGCCTTCTTCATGGCCTCCGACGGCCGCGCTGCCGACGCCTCCGACGCCCGCGACGGCCGCGCTCCCGAGGGCCGCGACCGCCGCGCCCCCGACAGCCGCCGCCTGCGCCGGTTACGGCCGGCGTGCGAGGCGGCCGGGCCACCAGACGGCCGGGCCGATGTCCCGTACGAGGGCCGGGACCAGCAGCGAGCGCACCACGATCGTGTCGAGCAGTACGCCGAAGGCGACGATGAAGGCGATCTGCGCGAGGAACGCGAGCGGGATGACGATCAGGGCCGCGAAGGTGGCGGCCAGCACCACCCCCGCGGAGGTGATCACACCGCCGGTGGCGATCAGTCCGCGCAACATGCCCTGCCGCGTGCCCAGTTGTAGGGTCTCCTCCCGCACGCGTGACATGAGGAAGATGTTGTAGTCGACGCCGAGCGCCACGAGGAACACGAACCCGTACAGCGGCACCGAGGCGTCCGTCCCGGAGAAGCCGAAGCCGTGCCGGAACACCAGGCCCGCGATCCCGAGCGTGGCGAGGTAGTTCAACGCCACGGTGGCCACCAGGATCACCGGGAGCAGGAGGCAGCGCAGCAGGACGACGAGAATGAGCAGGATGATCGCCAGGACCACAGGGATGATGAGGGTCCGGTCGTGCTCCGCGGTGCGCTGTGTGTCGTACTGCTGCGCGGTGTAGCCGCCCACCAGGGCGTCGGCGTCGGCCGTGTGCAGCCGGTCGCGCAGCTTCTGCACCGTGTCCTTCGCCGAGTCGCTGTCCGGAGCGGCGTCCAGGACGGCGTCGATGCGCACCCGGCCGTCCTTGACCAGCGGCTCACCGCCCGGCCGGCCCGACGAGGTCACCGCCTGCGCCTCGGCGACCCCCTTCGTCGCGGCCGCGGCGCGCGTGACCTCCGTACGCCGGTCCGCGTCCGCGATGATCACGACGGGCTGGCCGGAGCCGCCGGGGAAGTGCCTGCCGAGGGTCTCCTGCGCCGCGACGGACGGTGCGTCGTTGACGAACAGCTCGTCCAGGGGCACACCCTTCGACTGCAGCGCGGGGAAGAACGCCGCACCCGCCACGAGCAGGGCGGCGGAGGCCATCCAGAGCCGCCGGGGGCGGGTGTCGACCCAGTGGGCGACGCGCCGCCAGATGCCGTGTCCGCCCGTCTCCGCGTCGGCCGAGCGGGGCTTGGCCGGCCAGAAGGCCACCTTGCCCATGAGGGCGAGCACCGCAGGCAGGAACGTCAGGGTCGTCAGTACGGCGCACACGATGCCGATCGCCCCGACGGGCCCCAGCGCACGGTTGTTGGTGAGGTCGCTGAGCAGCAGGGCGAGCAGCCCCAGGGCCACGGTCGCGGCGCTGGCGGTGATCGCGCCGAAGGAGTCGCGCAGTGCCTTCCACGCGGCCTGGAAACGGTCGTCGCTGCGCGCGAGTTCCTCACGGAAACGCGCCGTCAGCAGGAGGGCGTAGTCGGTGGCGGCGCCGATCACCAGGATCGAGAGGATGCCCTGCACCTGGCCGTCCACGCGCACGATGTCGTGGTCGGCCAGCACATAGACGATGGCGCAGGCGATGCCGAGGGCGAAGACGGCACTGATGATGATCATGAAGGGCAGCAGGACGCTGCGGTACACCAGCAGCAGGATGAGCAGCACGGCCACCAGGGCCACGCCCAGCAGGATCCCGTCGATGCCCGCGAAGGCCTCGCCGAGGTCCCCCTGCGTGGCCGCGGGTCCGGCGATCTGGACGCGGGTCCCGGAGACGTCCGCCGCGGCCCGCTCCAGTTCGTCCAGCACCTCGGTCAGCTTCTCCCCGAGATCCGGGCGCAGCGGGACCACGCCCTGCAGCGCGGCTCCGTCCTGCGCGCGCAAGGCCGGTGAGGGCCTGCTCTCGACGCCCTCCATGTCGGCGAGGGACTCCAGGATCCGGGTCGCGGAGTCCTGCTGGGCCGTGGAGACCTCACCGCCGCCGTCGGCGGTCCAGACGAGTACGGCGGGCAGGGTCTCCCGTTCGGCGAAGGCCTTCTGCTGCTCGATGACCTTGGTCGACTCGGCGTTCTGCGGCAGGAAGGCCGCCTGGTCGTTCGTCGACACGTCGCCGAGCTTGCCCGCGTAGGAGCCGAACGCCCCGCCGAGACCGAGCCAGACGACGACGAGCACAAGGGGGACCAGCCATCGGGCGGGTCGACGCGCGGTGTTCATGGACTTTCTCAAGAGCTTTCCCAACAGGCGTGGCGCAGGACAGGGGCCAGACAGGGGTCGAGGGCAAAGATATCTCAAAGAGAAAGTATCTCAACCGTTGAGAGATATTATCCTTGTCCCATGCAGCCCAACAGTTCGGACCGCCCTGAGGGCCCCGCCAGTGATCTCCAGGCCTACGCCGTCCTGCTGCGTGCGCTGAACAGCGAGTTCAACCGGATCGCCCATTCGTTTGCCCAGGCCAACGAGCTGCATGCCACGGACGTCCACGCGCTGGCCGCGATCCTGGACGCCTCGGCGACCGACGGGGAGCCGATGACGCCCTCGCGTCTGCGGGAGCGCCTCGACCTCACCTCCGGAGCCGTCACGGCCTGCCTGGACAGGCTCGAACGCGCGGGACACATCAGCCGCACCCGCGAGAGCGCCGACCGCAGGGTGGTCCACCTCACCTACAACGCGGGTGCCCGTGCGCTCGCCCGTGAGTACTTCAGCCCTCTGGCGCGCAGCACGGAGGCCGCGCGCCAGAAGTTCACCCCCGAGCAGCTGGAGACGATCGCCGACTTCCTCCATGCCCTCAACAGTGAGCTGAGCAACGAGCGCTGACCGGGCGCCCGCCGCGTCAGGGCGCCCGGACCTCGGCCCGCTCGGGGAGCTGTCCGACGACCTTCGCGTCGGTGTTCTTCGGCGCACGGACGGCGAGGAAGCGTCCGTCGGCCTCGGCGCGCAGCGGCCCCGACGCCTCGATGCTGCCGACGGACCTGCTCCCGGCGGCCAGCAGGTACGAGGATCCGGAAGGGGCCCGCCAGTCGACGTCGGCCAGCACGTGCTGGCCGAACCGGCTGCACTCGGCGGTGTTCGCGCGGACACCGGCGGAGCGGGCGGGTCCGGTGCCGGGGCCGAGGAAGAGGTACTCCACGCGGCCGGGGCCGCGCCAGGTGTCGGCACGGGCACAGACCCAGGTGGCCCGTCCGGCGCGCTCGGGCAGATCCTGCCGGGCGAAGACCCAGTGGTTCACCGCGCGCACCCCCTGGCCGCGCATGCCGTCCAGCCGGCAGGCGGTGCGTGCCCAGCCCCGCAGCGCGTCAGGGCCGGTGGCCTCCCGGGGCGGGCGCGGACGCTCACCCGGCTCCGGCGGCGGCATGTAGGTCAGATGGACGGGTGAGAGACCGCCGAGGTCGGTGAGCAGGAACGCGTGCTTCTCCACGATGCGGGTCGAGGACCGCAGTTGCACGACGGGCCAGGCACGGCAGTCGCCGCCGGCCGACGGCACCGGCAGGGGCTCGGTGAGACCCGTGCGGGAACGGGACACCTCCCGGGCGGGCGTGTCGGGCGCCAGCAGATCGCGGGTGCCCGCCTCGGCGATCCACGGCGCCAGCAGCATCCGGACGGTCTCGGGGGTGCGGGAGACGACGACCGCGGCGGCGGTCGTCACGCCGGCGCCGTCCGTGAGGGCGGACACCAGCTCGGGTGCGCCGTCGCCGTCCAGCGGTTCGCTGTAGCGCACGGTGGTCAGGTCGTCGTGCAGGACGACGACCGCGCGTCCGTCGACGTCGTCGGCGAACAGCAGATGCGGCGCCCGGCCCGTACCGGTGGACGCCGCTCCCGCCTCCTGTGACCGCCGTCCCCGCCAGGACGGGTCCGACCAGGCCCGCAGAGCACGCTCCAGCAGCGCCCGGTCGCCGGTCCGTGCGCCGCGGGCGGGCCAGGCCGTGAAGTCGACGCGGGCGGTGTCCGCCCAGACGGCGGCGGGCGTGTGGCGCAGCAGCGCGGCGTCCGTCGCCTTCGACGCCGTCCATGGGCCTCCGCTCTCGGCGGGGACACCGCTGTCGCCCGTCAGGGAGAGGGAGGCGGCTCCGACGCACGCGGCCAGCAGGGCGCCGGTCACGGCCGTGCGCATCCGGTGTCTGCGGCGCAGCAGATCGGTCGGCCGTGCGTGCAGCAGACAGGGGTCGAACTCCGGCGCGAGCAGGGCGGACACGGGGGTGCCGGAGCCGCCGGTCACCGTCGCCGGCCCAGCTCCGGTGGCTGTCTCCGCCGTACCTGTGCCGCCGCCGGTGACCGAGGGGTGCGGGCCGCTCCCGTCGACCAGCAGCCGGGCGGCCCGGAGGGCGTCGCCGGGCTCGGCCACGCCCGTGTCACGCAGGACGGCAGCCGCCTCGTCCACGGACAGCTTCTCCAGGACGAGCAGCGCGACGGCCGCCCGCACCGGCCAGCCGGCCTGCGCGAGGGCACGGTCCAGCAGCAGTTCCTCGGCGCCACCCGACTGGGGGAAGACCCGCAGCCCCCACACCGCCGGCAGCGCGGGGCGCCCCGCCCACCGCCCCCACGACCGGGGGAACGGACCGCGCCGCGCGTCCTGGGCCATGGCCGCCCGCAGTACGGACGTCCGCAGGGCCCCGTACTCGTCCGGGGCCGCGTCCCGGCTGTCGCCCGTGCGGCGCCGGGCCGGTATGGCGCGCTCGCGGTGGGGGAGCGCCCGCTGGACGAGGCCGTGGGCGGCGAGGACCCGCCGGTGGCGGCCCGGCGAGCGGGGGAGGGTGACGTAGACCAGCCGGACCAGCCGCGCGTAGTGCTCCATGAGCGCGGCTTCCGCGCGCCGCACATCGAGCACACGCAGGTCGCTGTCCGAGGGTGTCTGCCAGCGCACAAACATGATCGCTTAGCTCTTTCGGGGGACGAGGAAGAACTGTCAGTACGGTCAAACGAGTGATCTTCGATGCCGTCACCTTGGCCGCCGTATCCGGTCGCGTCCCCGGCCCGGCCGAACCTGGCCGGTTGTAACGGGTGTTACCTGATGTGACGCGTGATGCGGGTGGCGCGGTACAGCACGTACTCCAGCGGACCGCGGCGGAAGTACCGCGTCCAGACGGTCGCCAGCAGGGTGGCCGCCGCGACGAAGGAGAGCAGCGCGACCAGGGCCGGACCGGGCTCCTCCTCCATGCCGACCTCGTACACGGCGAGGATGTGCGCGACGTAGGCGGTCAACGCGATCATGCCGACGGCGGCGACCGGCCGGACCAGCCGGGTCAGACGCGGCATCCGGGCGGCGACGGAGACGCAGGCGGCCACCACGAGCAGGGCGGCCCCGGTGTTGCCCAGTACGGAGAACGTGGTCTGGCTGTGGGGCGCGCCGACCAGCAGCCACACGGCCGGGGTGTCGTCGATGAGGTAGCCGACGCTGTCCGACCACCAGGCCGAGGCCGCCCCGCCGCCGTCCGTGGCCGCGGCGATCGTGGTGAGGGCGCCCGGGACGAGGTGCAGGGCCAGCCAGGAGCCCCCGTAGCCGAGCACGGCCAGCCCGCCGCCGGTCAGGGCCAGCCGGGTACGGGTCCGGGCCTGGCCGAGATCGAGGCGGGCGAGCGCCATGCCCGCGATCATGAACGGCATCCAGGTGAGCGCCGGATACTCGCCGGTGAACAGCAGTTCGAGCAGGCCGTCGGTGTCGCTGACGCGCGCCAGAGGATCCGCCGCGACGACCGTGTCGGCCCAGTCGCCGCCGTAGATCGCCTGCTGGATCACGTACAGCAGCAAAGGCATGAGCAGGGCGCTCGCGGCGGCGAGCAGCGCCAGGGTACGGGCGTGCAGCCGGTACAGCGGCAGGACGAGCAGGAAGATCAGCCCGTAGAAGGCGAGGATGACCTCGACGTCGGTGTCCAGGGCGGTGAGCGCGTAGCCCATGACGATCAGGATGAGCGCGCGCAGCACGATCCGGCCCACCGCCTGCCGTCCGGCCCGGCCGGTGTGCGGTTGCGGGCGGCCGGTGATCAGGACGAGGGAGAATCCGGCGAGCAGCGCGAACAGGGCGGAGGACCGGCCGCGGGCCAGCTCGGCGAGGAAGCCCACCGGCCCGCCCACGGTCGGCTCGGGGCCCACATGGGCGGCGTACATGCCGAAGACCGCCAGGCCGCGGGCGAGATCCAGACCGATGAGCCGGCCGGCTGAAGGCGTGAGGGGGACGCCGGCCGGCCGGCTCGGCCGCGGGACCGGCGGTGGAAGGGCCGGTGCGGAGGCTGAAGGCGCGTCGTGTGTCATGGGTTTCAGGCTGACGTCGCAGACCGGTCCGGGCCCATCCGGCAAGTGGCCGCCATCGTCCAGCCGACCGGCTGGAAGCCCTCCGTCGCCCAGCCGGAAACGTCACCGAAGGAACCCCCGGGCAGTCTCCCGCGTGGTACGAAACCTCAAGCGGTCCACGTCGATAGGGGCGCACGTGATTCGCGTACTGGTGGTCGACGACGAAGCGTTGATCCGCACGGGCTTCGAGCACATCCTGTCCACGGCCGACGACATCGAGGTGGTCGGAGCGGTCGTCGGCGGCCAGGCGGTGGCGGCCGCACGGCGGTTGACGCCCGACGTGGTGCTGCTGGACATCCGGATGCCGGACGTGGACGGGCTGAGCGTGCTGGCCCAGTTGCGGCTTCTGCCGGCGGCGCCGGTGGTGGCGATGCTCACGACGTTCGACATGGACGAGTACGTGGCCGCCGCCCTGCGCTCGGGAGCGTCCGGTTTCCTGCTGAAGGACACCGACCCCGTACAACTGCCCGTGCTGGTACGCACGCTGGCGCAGGGCGGAGTCGTGCTGTCCTCCTCCATCACCCGCACCGTCGTGAACGGCTATCTCGACAACGGCCCCCAGCAGGCCGCCCTGCGCCGCGTCGCCCAGCTCACCGGACGCGAGAAGGCCGTCCTGATCCTCATCGCGGAAGGGCTGCCCAACGCCGCCATCGCCGCCCAACTGCACCTGAGCACGGGCACGGTCAAGGATCATGTGAGTGCCCTACTGGCCAAACTCCGCGTGGGCAGCCGGGTCCAGGCCGCCCTGCTGGCCGAACGCGCGGGGCTGCTCAAACCGCCGAGCGTCCAGGAGGAAGGGTGAAATCCCGCGCGCACGAGGGACGTCGTCCGCACTCCGCCACGCACCCGGAGGACTGGGCGAAGTGTGCCACGCGCCCACGGAGATGGGTCGCGGCCCGGCGCGTGCCGGGCCCCGTGATGGACGCCCTGCTCATCGGCATCTCCCTGCTGGACATCTGGGTGCACATCGAGGACGACGAACCGCAGCGCAGAGCCGCCGCGCTGCTGGCCACGGCCGCGCTGTCGCTGCGCCGCCGTCTTCCGCTGCCGGCCTTCCTGTGCGCCCTGCCCGCGACCCTCGTCAGCGACGCGGTGTTCGCCACCCTGGCCGCGCTGTACGCGCTCGCCTCGCTGAGCCGCAGCCGGGTGCTCCTGGTGGTCTGCGCACTGATGTTCGCCGCCTGTGACATCACCTGGTGGATGTGGCCCTCACCGACGTTCGCCGACTTCTCCGACTCGTCCGACCTGATCAACGTCACCTACAGCCTGGCCACCGCGGCGGCGCCCGTCTTCCTCGGTCAACTCGTCCAGGCCCGCCGTGAACTGTCGCTGCGGCTGGCCGAGATCTCGCAGGCACGCGAGCACGGACGCGAACTGCTGGCCCAGAGCGTGCTGGCCAAGGAGCGCGCGCAACTGGCCCGGGAGATGCACGACGTGGTCTCCCACCAGGTCAGTCTGATCGCGGTCCGTGCGGGAGCGCTGCAGGTGGGCAGCCAGGAACCGATGGCGCGGGAGGCCGCGGCCACCATCAGACGGCTGAGCGTGCAGACCCTGGAGGAACTGCGGCACATGGTGAGCGTGCTGCGCGCCGCCGGCAGCCGCCCCACGGAACTGACCCCGCAGCCGTCCCTGGCCGATCTGCAGCGGCTGGTCGACACCAGCGGTATCGAGACCGAGCTGCACACCGACCTGCCGGACGCCCTGCCCGCGACCATCCAGCGCGCCGTCTACCGCACCGTGCAGGAGGCCCTCACCAATGTCCGCAAGCACGCCCCCGGCGCCAGGGCCGCCATCCGTATACAGCTCGCCGAGGGGACGGTACGGGCCGCCGTCACCAACACCGCGCCCACCCGGCCCGCCCTGCTGCTGCCCGGGGCCCATCACGGCCTGGCCGGTCTGCGCCAGAGAGCCGAGCTGCTGGGCGGCACCGTCATCGCGGGCCCCGCCGCCGACGGCGGTTACGAACTCCACCTGTGCCTGCCGCTGCAGCAGACGCGGTGAGGGTGCGGCGGCCACTCCCGGACGGTCGTCCTCAGCGGAAGTTCACATCACTGCACAGGAAGTACGTCTGGTCCATGTGCGACGCCTGCCAGATCGTGTAGACGACATGGCGGCCACTGAGGCCCGAAGTGCTCACGTCGATGGCGTAGTTCTGACTGGGGGCGTACGTGCCCGTCCGGGCGACCAGTTGGAGGTCGTCCCAGGTCAGCGGTTGGGTTGCGGGGTCGAAGCCCTGGCGGGAGACATAGACGAGGAAGTAGTCGGCGCCGTGGCTGGCCTGGTCGTACAGCTTCACGGTGAAGTTGCCGCCGATGTCCGTCGTCCTCCAGGCGCCCACGGTGTCGAGGGAGTTGTAGCGGCCGCCCTCGGTCCGGCCGCCGCTGCACAGCTGCCCGTCGGGGACGACCGCCTCGAAGTTCCCGGCGGAACCGTTGCGGTACAGCCCGTTCCAGTTCCACATGGCGTTCGGGTCCGCCTGCCAGGCCTGCCAGCACATGGGGTCCTCCTGCGCCATGGCGGGATTCTGGAAGTCGCTTCCCCAGCGGAGCCAGCAGCCGTAGTTGCGGGACGCCGGGTCGACCACCGAGCCATGGGCGTGGGCCGGTGCGCTCCAGGGGATCAGACAGAGCAGCGCGGCGGCGAACAGGCTCAGGACGAGGGTCGCGCGCGATCGTATGGCGCGTGCATGACAAGTCAAGGTGTGCCCCTCTCGGATGAGTTCTCTTCGGGTGTGCACCGTGTGTGCACCGGGTGCGGGAGTGCTTCGCTGTGCTGTGGGAGCGCTCCCGCGCCACCCAGGCTCGGCGCGTCGAAACGGAATGGCAACACTCGATTGCGCCAGATTCACGCCCGCGCCGCGGCGCGGAGCGCTGCCGCCACCCGCGTGACGGGGTCGGCCGGCGGATGCGGAAGGCGGGCCAGCAGCAGACGCCGCTGCTCCTGCGGTCCGCCGCGCACGGGCAGGACACGTACTCCCGGCGGTGCGGCGGCGGCGAGTGAGGCGGGCACCGTGGTCAGTCCGCAGCCGGCGGCGACGAGTCGCAGTTTGGCCAGCCAGTCGCGGGCCGTGTGGGCGATGTCGGGACGCTCGTCCAGGCCGGGCCACACCCCCAGCAACCGGTCCCCTCCCGCGGCGGATCCGGCGATCCAGCGCTGCCCCCGCAGAGCTGTCACGTCGATGTGGTCGCCGCGAGCCAGCGGATGGGCGGCGGGCACCGCGAGACACAGCGCGCGTTCCGTGAGGGTCTCCAGTTCCAGTGCAGGCGACTCCGCGTCCGGCGGGCGGAACGGGGGCGCCGCCGCCAGCAGCGCCAGATCCAGACTGCCGGCACGCAGCGCCCGTACCAGAGCTGGGGTGCTGCCCTCCCGACTGACGACGTGGAGGCCGGGGTCGGTGCGGCGCAGTTCCGACAGCGCCTCGGGCAGGAGCACCGCTCCCGCGCTGGGGAACCAGCCCAGTCGGACGGTCCCCGCCTGCCCGGGCAGACCGGACAGCTCACGCGCGGTCGCGTCGATCTCGTCGAGAACGACCGTCGCCCGACGCATCACGACATGGCCGGCGGCGGTCAGCCGCACCCCGTCGCGCCGCCGCTCCAGCAACTCCTTGCCCGCCGCCCGTTCGACGGAGGCGATCTGCCGGGAAACGGCCGAGTGGGTGTAGCCGAGCGACACCGCCGCCGCGGTGAAGGTCCCCTGCTCCGCCACCGCGCGGAAGACGCGGAGTGCGGTCAGTGACACCTGCGTGAAGTCCATGAGGAATACGCATACCAGGTGTGCGCGACTCTCGTTGGACGCATGCCGCAGACCTTCCTAGCGTTGTCCTATGACCGCTTCACGCATCGCCCTCGTCACGGGGGCCAACCAAGGGCTCGGCCGCGCTCTCGTCGAGGGACTGGCGGCCCGTCTGGGCCCGCAGGACGTGGTCCTGCTCACCGGGCGCAGTCAGCAGCGTGTCTCGGAGGCCGCCCGTGAGGTGGCGCGGGCCGACGGTACGCGCAGCCGGGTGGAGGGCCGGGTCCTGGACGTCTCCGACCGCGAAGCCATAGGCCGCCTCGCCGGTGAACTGAGCACACGCCACGGCGGGGTCGACATCGTCATCTCCAACGCCATCGCCCGACTGCTGCCCGAGGACTCACAGGCCGGGCGGGCCGACGAGTTCATCGACGTCTCCAACACCGCCACGCACGCGATCCTGCGCTCCTTCGGGCCCGTCCTGCGTACGGGCGGGCGGTTGCTCGTCGTGGCCAGCACCCTGGGCACCCTCGGCCACCTCGACCCGCGGCTGCACCACCTGTTCGACGGCGCGAGCCTCGACGAGGTCGAGTACGCCGTCGAGTCCTGGCGCGCTGCCGTCCACGCCGGAACCGCCGCAGAAGCGGGCTGGCCGGGCTGGTTGAACGTGCCGTCCAAGGTGGCCCAGGTCGCGGCCGTCCGCGCGGTCGCCGCCGAACGCCGAGAGGGCGATCGCGCCGACGGGACCCTGATCGCGTCCGTGTGCCCCGGCATGGTCGACACCGCCACGTCGCGCCCCTGGTTCAGCGACTACAGCCACGCCCAGTCACCCTCCCGGGCCGCCCGCGCGGTGCTCGACCTGGTCCTGGCCGAGCAGGTCGAGCCCGACCACTACGGCGAACTGGTCCGCTTCGGAAAGGTCCTGCCCTGGTACAGCGGAACGCCCCCGACGGAGCAGGACCGGATTCTCACGCCCTGAGCGCATCGAAGGGACGGGCCGTGGGCTGCGGGCGTGCCCGCCCCGCCAGGGGCGCGGGGAACGGCGCGCTCGGCCCCCACCGGAGCCGCACACGCCCGACGCTGCAACGCCGCACGGCGAAGGCCGCGTCGAGGGGCGCGGGGAACTGCGCGCCCAGCCCCCACCGGAGCCGCACCCGTCGCGCCGCCTCCGGGGTCGGTGAGCCCGGCCGCTCGGAACCCGGCTGCTCGGAGCGTGACCGCGGCATGGCGGCCCGGCGAGGTCAGTGCGCCACGGTCCACGGGGAGCCGTACTTGCGCGCCAGCGGTGCGATCTCCTCGGCCGAGAGGAGTCGCGGAGCGCGTTCGCCGAGTGCGAGGAGGAGCGCGGAGACCTCTTCCAGTTCCACCGCCGACTCCACCGCCTGGGACATCGAGCGGCCCGCGACGACCGGGCCGTGGTTCTGCAGCAGGGCGGCCCGGAAGGGGAACGGCAGGGACTCCATGAGGTCGGCCTGACCGCTGTCGCCGGGCGCGGCGTAGGGCAGCAGGGGAGTCTGGCCGACGCGCATGACGAAGTACGGCGTCAGCGGGGGTATGGCGCTGTGCTCGCCCCAGGCGGGCAGGCACGACACGGCCGCCGCGTGGCGGGAGTGCAGATGGACGACGGCCCGCGCGGACGCGTCACGCCGGTAGAACGCGGTGTGCAGCGGGAACTCCTTGGACGGCTTCGGCCCATCGAGGTGCGCGCCCGACAGATCGAGGACGCTGAGCGCGCCGGGATCGACGCGGGACAGGTCCGTACCGGTGGGGGTCAGATAGATCCGGGAGTCCTCGCGGACGCTCAGGTTGCCGGAGGAACCGGGACTGAGGCCGAGCGCGGCCAGGTGGGCGCCCGCGGCCGCGAGTTCGGTCCGCGGATAGCTCTGTCGCGGGTCGTTCATACGAGCGCGCTCCAAGCCTCGGTGAAGATGTCCGTGGCGCCGAAGTTGCCCGACTTGAGGGCCACGTCGACGAGGTGGCCGTCCTCGGTACGGCCGTTGGCGTTGTGCCCGTCGTCCTGGGTCGGCACAGTCACCTGGGCGCGGGCCCAGGTGACACCCGGGGCGATGGGGGACCCGATGGTCAGCGTGCGTACGCCGAGCGCGGTGACCACCGCGCCGGACGTCTCCCCGCCCGCGACGAGCAGCCGTCGTGCGCCGGCCGCGACCAGCCGCGCGGCGCAGGCGGCGAGCGCCCGCTCCACCAGCGCCGACGCGGCGGGGGAGTCGTCCAGGTCGCTCAGGTCGCCGACGGCGTAGAGGAGGGGTGGCCGCTGCGGGTCCTGCTCCCAGCACGAGCGGGCGAACGCGACCAGGTCGTCGACCGCGGCGTCGAAGTCGGCCCGCAGCGCGGCGAGGTCGAGCTTGCGGTGCGGCAGGTGGGCGCGGCCGTGCGCCACCTGGGCGCGGGTCGCCGAGGACGCGCTGCCGGAGAGCACGACGGCCGGATCGCCGGGACGCGAGACGGCTGCCACGCGTGCGGCCCCCGGCCGCGGGCCGGTCAGGCCGAGCGCCAGTCCCGCGGCGCCGGTGACCAGCGGGTGGTGCGCGGTGGCCGCCGAGATGGTGCGCAGATCCTCGTCCTCGGTGGCGTCCACCACGACGAGCGCGTCGGCGAGAGAGGGATCGTCCAGCGCCGCCGAGAGCGCCGCGGCCCCGGCCCGTACGGTGTCCAGGCCCACGAGCCGTACCGGATGTGTGGTCTGCGGTGTCAGCAGCCGCCCCACGTGCGCGTCGCGCATCGGGGTGAGCGGATGGTGGCGCATCGGGCTCTCGTCGAGCAGCTCGTCGTGGACGAAGAGCCTGCCGCGATAGACGGTGCGGCCGGTGGCCGGGAACGACGGTACGACGACGGCGCGCCGTTCCCCGATCGCGTTCAGCAGCGCGTCGGCCACCGGGCCGATGTTGCCTTCCGCCGTCGAGTCGAAGGTCGAGCAGTACTTGAAGTAGAAGCGCCGGCAGCCGGCCGCCCGCAGGGCGCGCAGCGCGGCGAGTGAGGAGCCCACGGCCTCGGCGACCGGCGCTGTACGCGATTTGAGCGCAATGACGACCGCGTCCGCGTCGTCCACCGCGGTGCGCCCGGATTCGTCGGCGATGCTGTCGGAGCCGACGGCCACCACGGTGCGGTAGCCGCGGGCGACCAGCATCGTGGCGAGATCCGTTGCTCCGGTGAAGTCGTCGGCGATGGCCCCGAGGGTCGGCATCAGGCTCCTTGGGAGGGGTGGGCGGGTTCCCTGTTCGACGCGACCAGGGGTCGTGACCGGTGGTCGTGACCAGGGCTTGTGAAAAAATGTTAACAGACTTTACGTGGATGGGATCTGCTGATACATCTTGTTAACGAGCAGCGCATCGCGCTCGTCATCCAGGAGGGTCCATGAACTTGCACCATCTGTTCGCCGACACCGGCAGCCGGACCGTGCGCTACGCACTGTCCGGAGCGGGCGGCGGCTTCGCCCGGACCCTGCTGGCGCAGACGCCCCGCATCCCCGGGCTGGACCCCGCCGTCCTGTGCGACCGCGACGTACCCCGGCTGCACGCGATGCTCCTGGAGCTCGGATACAGCGCCTCCGACCTCGACGTCTGCACCACGGCGGACGAGGTGGCCGCCGCCGCGCGGGCCGGGCACATCGCCCTCGTCCAGGGCGGCTCACTGCTGTCCGCCGCCCCCTGGGACATCCTCGTCGAAGCCACCGGCAGCCCCGCCGACGGCTACGCGATGGCACGCGAGGCGCTCACCGACGGCCGGCACGTCGCCATGGTCAGCAAGGAGGTCGACTCCGTCGCGGGCCTCCACCTCGCCGACCTGGCGAAGGACAACGGTGTCGTCTACACGACCGCGGACGGCGACCAGCCCGCCAACCTCATCGGCCTCGTGACCTGGGCCGAGCTGCTCGGCCTCGACATCGTGGCCATCGGCAAGTCCAGCGAGTACGACCTCGTCCTCGACCCCGACCGGGGCACGGTCACCCAGCTCGACACCACCGTTCCCGCGCCGGAACTCGCCGCGCTCCTCTCCCTCGGCGACGACACGCGTGCCACCCTCGCCGCCCGCGCACAGGCGGTGTCCGCGCTGCCGGTCGGTGCCACCGCCGACTACTGCGAGATGGCCGTCGTCGCCACGAACACCGGCTTCCGCCCCGACGTCGAGCGCCTGCACTACCCGGTCGCCCGCATCGCGGAACTCGCCGACGTCTACGCCCTGCGCGAGGACGGCGGACTGCTCCACCGCGCCGGAGCCGTCGACGTGTTCAGCGCGCTGCGGCTGCCCGATGAGGCGTCCTTCGCCGGCGGCGTGTTCGTCGTGGTCCGCACCGGCGACCAGGTCACCTGGGAAACCTTGCGGGGCAAGGGGCATGTCGTCAGCCGCGACGGCCGCTACGCCGCGATCTACCTGCCCTACCACCTCATGGGCGTCGAGACCCCGGTCTCCCTGCTGTCCGCGGTCCTGCACCACCGCCCCTCCGGAGGCACGGACCCGCGCGCCCACGCGGCGCTCGCCGGCCGCGCCCAGCAGGACCTGCCCGCCGGGACCGTCCTGGCCATGGGCGGCCACCACCACGACGTGACCGACGTACAGGCAGTGCTGCTGCGCGACGAGGACACCCCCGCCGACGTCGCCCCGCTCTACCTCGCCGCCCACTGCACGCTCGCCCGCCCGGTCGCCGCAGGTGAACTCATCCGCCTGGCCGACCTCGCCGACGCCGACGAGGACCTGCTGGCGGCCTGGACCCTGGGCCGCGCCTCCCGCGCCTCCCGCGCCACCGACACCACGCCTGCCGGGAGGGTCGGCTGATGGACACGGACATCCAGCATCTGCTCCTCGGCGTGGCGGCCGTCGCCGTCCTGATCGTGCTGATCACCAAGGCCAAACTGCACCCCTTCCTGGCGCTGAGCATCTCCGCGCTCGGCCTCGGACTCGCCGCCGGGATCGGTCCTGGCAAGACCGTCGAGTTCTTCCAGACCGGCTTCGGCGACGCGCTCAAGAGCACCGGCCCCACCATCGGCCTCGGCACCATCCTCGGCGGCATCCTGCTGGGCTCCGGCGGCGCCGACCGCATCGCGACCGTGTTCATCGGGGCGCGCCCGGTCAAGTGGATCCCCACCGCGATCACCGCGGCGGCCCTCCTCATCGGCATGCCGCACCTGTTCGACGTCAGCTTCGTGATGCTCGTACCGCTGGTGTACGCGGTCGCCAAGCGCACCGGCACCCATCTGCTGTACGTCGGACTGCCGATGGCCGCCGGCCTCTACATCTCGCACGGCCTGCTGCCCCCGCACCCCTCACCGACCCTCGCCGTCTCCGCCTACGGCGCCAACACCGGCCTGACCATCATGTACGGCCTGATCATCGGCATCCCGATCGCCGTCATCAGCGGGCCGCTGCTCACCAAGGTCGCCAGCCGCTGGTTCGGACCCGCCCCCGACCTCGACAAGGGCCCCGTACCCGAACCCGAGCCGCTGCCCGAGAACCAGCGCAGGCCCGCCTCCTTCACCCTGGCGCTCATCACGGTCCTCCTGCCGCCGGTCCTCATGCTCATCGGCACGGTCGGCACCTCCCACACGGCCGAGGGCACCCTGCCGTACGCGTTCTTCGAGGCCTGCGACTCCTCCGTGCTGTCCCTGCTGGCAGCCGTCGTGTTCGCCTTCTTCGCCCTGGGCGTCCGCTCCGGCTTCGGCCTCGGACAACTCCAGAAGATGGCGGGCAAGGGCCTGGGCCCGGTCGGCGGCATCGTCCTGATCCTCGGCGCGGGCGGCGGCCTCAAGGCCATGCTGACCGCCACCGGCATCGACAAGCTCATCTCGGACTACGCCGTGGACTGGTCGATACCCCCGCTGCTGCTCGCCTGGCTCGTCGCCGCGCTGCTGCGGATCTGCCTGGGCTCGGCGACGGTCGCGACCGCCGCGGCCACCGGTATCGTCGCGCCGCTGCTCGGCGCGTACCCGGGGCTCTCTCCCGAACTGATGGTGCTGGCCAGCGCATCCGGCGCCGTGATGCTGTCCCACGTCAACGACTCGGGTTTCTGGCTCTTCAAGGAGTACTTCCAGCTCTCGGTGTCCCAGACCTTCCGGACCTGGACACTGATGCTGTCCCTGCAGTCACTGCTCAGCCTGGGTGGAGTATTGCTCCTGAGCACGTTCGTCGGCAGCTGACGGGCGAGCCGGTGAGACCAGTCTTGGTGGACGACAGGAAGGACCATCGACGATGGCCGAGGACCGCTCCCTCCCGCTGATTCCCGACCAGCGGCGTGAGCAGTTGCTGAAGCACCTGCGCCGTGACGGAGTGCTCAGTGTCCAGCAGATCACCCAGCTCCTCGGTGTCTCGCACATGACCGTCCGCCGGGACATCGCCGAACTGGAGCGCCAGGGACAGGTCTTCTCCGTACCGGGCGGCGCCCGGATCGCCAGCCATCTGCAGAGCGAACCCAGCCATCAGGCCAAGACGCTCATCGAGCAGCCCGAGAAGCAGGCCATGGCCGCCCAGGCCGCGCACCTGGTCGAGGACGGCATGACCGTCTACCTCGACGCGGGTACGACCCTGTCGGCCATGGTCCCCTTCCTCGTGGACCACACCGCACTGACCGTCGTCACCAACGACTTCACCACCGTGGACCAGTTGATGGCCGCTGCTCCCCACCTCGACCTCATCCACGTCGGCGGGAAGGTGGAGTCCGCCAACCGCTCCAGCGTCGGCCGGCTCGCCGCCACCGTCCTGCGCCAACTCGCCCTCGACCTGGCCTTCATCAGCACCAGCTCCTGGGACCTCCTGCGCGGTGTGACCACTCCCTCCGACCTCAAGGTGGAGGTCAAACAGACGGCCATGGAGTGCACGGGCACCTCCGTGCTCGTCGCGGGCTCCTCGAAGTTCGGCACCTTCGGCAAGTACCGGGTGGCCGCCCTCAGCGCCTTCGACACGATCATCACGGACAGCGCGCTGGCCGACGCCGCGGCCGAGGGCGTACGCGCCTCGGGAACCCAACTGCATCTGGTGAATCCCTGACGGTCCGGCGGTCCGGGAAGCCCTGGCGGCTCAGGAACCCCTGAAGGCGTGAGCCGGCCCGGAGGGGTCACGCGGCGGGCCGGGAGAGCAGGTCCACCAGTGCCGCGCCCCGGCCGGTCAGCCGCTGGCGCACCTCCCGGCCGTAGCGCTCCCGCTGCAACAGACCCGCCGCCTTCAACTGCTCGCAGTGGTAGGTGATGGTGCTGGCGCCCATGTTGAGCAGCCGGGCCAGTTCACTGACCGTCGCGGGCGGCTGCACCGAGCGGAGCACGCCCGCCCTGACCGGTCCCAGCAACTGAACCAGGTCGTCCTTGCACGGGGCACTCACCTCCGGCGGCCCGAGTCGCCCCGCTCCCGGCAACGGGTAACCGAACCACACCACGTCGTCCCGGTCGAGGCTGTACAGGGAGGGCGCGGTGCCGCAGACCACGGGGATCAGCACCAGGCGCCGGCCGCCCAGTTCGAAGCGCTCCACCCCGCACGACGGCAGTTCCAGCGCCCCGTCCGCGTAACCGATCCTCGGGCTCAGCCCGGTCAGCACCCCGTCGAGGTTCCGGCTGACCACCGCGGAACCCACCCGTTCCGTCTCCTTGCCCAGCAGCGCGTCGGCCCGGACCCACAGCGGTTCGAGCTGCCGCCAGGCCGCCTGCACCACGTCCAGGTAGGTGCCGAGGAACCCCGCGGGGTCGTCCAGCACCCGCTGCCAGCCCCGGGGCACCGCATCGCCGTGGTGCAGCGCCACCTCGGCCGCGAGACTCCGCCCGTCGGCCTCCCGCAACTCGGTGAGCACCGACCGCATGTCCGTGGCACGGACGTCGCCGGTCAGCGTCAGGAGGTCGGGGATCCAGCCGGATCCGGGACCGAACAGCGGACGCAGGGTGTCCGCCGCGGGCGGGAGGGAGGAACCGACCGCGTCCCGCCAGCGCCTGGGCACGCCGTGCCGTGCGCCGCCCAGCACCTCGCTCAGCACGGGGAAGACAGAGGCACCGGGGACTCGCCCCACCTCGACGTGCACCTGGTCCAGGGGGCCGAGAAAGAGACGACTGCCCGCCAACGAGGACCTCCTGTGGAACGACGACCGTCCTGTACCGATGTGCCGTGACGCTCCCGTGCCGGCCCGACCGTCCCTCCCGAAGCCGATACCGCACGGCGGGCGTGTCCATCGACGTTTCGAAGAAGTTCGCAGAGCTGGAGAGCCGGCCCACGGCAGGCGACGCTGAGATCACGAGGGACGCCACCCGCCCCGGGGGACTCCCGGTGCAGATGAGGGAGACAAGGAAATGCAGAAGCAGAGTTCGCGGCCGATGACCAAGCTCATGATCGTGGCAGCGGCGGGGGTCATGGCGATGGCCGGCATGGCCGCTCCGGCCTTCGCGGCGGAACACCGGCCGGTCGAGCGGTCCACCTCCCAGAGCGCGGGCGTCCAGGCCCAGACGGTCACGACCTGGATCAACGGCAATGTGCGGATCGGGCCGAGCACCGGCTACAGCATCGCCTACGCCGTCGCGGCGAATCAGAACCTCACCGCCGTGTGCTGGAGCGAAGGCGGCTTCGTCAACGCCAACGGCGTCTACCACGACAAGTGGGTTCTCCTGTCGGACGACAACTGGATCTGGGGCGGACTGCTTCAGGGCAACGAGACGGGCAACGTCTCCAACCACTGCTGAGGCCCGGGTTCCGCGTGGTGCGGGTTCTTCTGCATGTCGTCGGCCGTACGGGTGTGCAGATATATGAAGCTCCTTGCGGCTGGACCGGCTGAACCGGCTGGACCGCCGGTCATGACGCGCGCAAGGCTAGAAGGCAACCCGGCCGTACCGCCCCTGACACCTGTCAGGGGCGGTACGGGGGCGATGCGGTATCTACCGGGACGGCGGGAGCCGGTACACGGAGACATGGGAGCGCGAGTCGGCGGTGAACTCCGTGCCGTCCCAGTCCGCGTGCCTCGACTCCATTTCGAAACCGGCCAGTTGGGCCATGAGGTCGAGCTCGGCCGGCCAGATGTAACGGTGCGGACTGCGGAACAGCTGCGCCTGCTCGCTCTCGTCGAACCGGAAGTGGTGCGAGACGACGTGCTGACGCAGGACGTCGTACGTGTCCAGGCCGATGTAGTCGGAGCTGGCCTGCCAGACGGTGGCCGCCTGCCCCGGCGGGAGCTTGCGCAGCTCGGGTACCCACAGCTCGATCACGAACCGCCCGCCGGGTGTGAGATGGCGGGCGGCATTGCGGAAGCACTCGACCTGCTCCGCCTGGCTGAGGAGGTTCGAGATCGTGTTGAACACGAGATAGACCAGGCTGTACTCACCCGGCACGGCGGTCGTCGCCATGTCCCCGATGACCACGGGAATCGTCGCCTCGTCGGCCTTGCCGCGCAGTTGCTCCACCATCGGCGGTGACAGCTCGATGCCGGTGACGGGGACTCCCCGCTCGGCGAGCGGGACGGCCACTCTGCCCGTGCCGATGGCGAACTCAAGAGCCGCCCCTTCCCCCGCGAGGTGGGCGAGACGGTCCACGGTCGGCCCCAGCGTCTGAGGCGCGAACATACCGGTGCCGGGCGTGTCGTAGCGCCGCGCGGTGGCGGCGTCCCAGATCTTTGCCTGTTGCATTCCGCCAACGGTCGCCGCCGACCGGTGCGTTGTCCAACGAATTTCCCCTATGACGGGCCGTCAACTGACGCTTGAATGGGACCACTTCGAACATCGTGGACGAGTGGGCCGAGGCGGGGGTCTGGCGTGAGGGCGATCGTCGTGGGAGCGGGTATCGGCGGACTGACGGCGACGCTGAGCCTGCGCGGGGCCGGCCATGAGGTGACGCTGGTCGAGCAGACACCGCGGTTCACCGAGATCGGCGCCGGTATCCAGCTCGCGCCCAACGCCACCCGCGTACTGCGGCGGCTGGGCCTGCTGGACGAGGTCGCCGCGCGGGCGTACCGGCCCTCCGAGGTGTGCTTCCGCACCTGGTCCGACGGGACCGACGTCTGCCGCTACCGACTGGGACACGAGGTCGAGGACGCGTTCGGGGCGCCCTACCTGCTCCTCCACCGCGCCGATCTGCACGAGGCGCTGGCCGCCGCGGTGCCGTCCGCCTCCGTGCGCCTGGACACCGCGGTCGTCGGGATCGACCAGGACGACCGGGCCGCCCACGTCACCACGGCGAGCGGCGAACGCCTGAGCGCCGACCTGGTCGTGGCGGCCGACGGAATCCGCTCCGCGGCCCGTCAATGGCTCTTCGGCGCGGACAAGGCACTCTTCTCGAAGACCGCCGCCTACCGGGCACTGCTCCCGGCCGCCGAGGTGGCCGATCTGGACCTGCCGGAACTCGCCGTCTGGATGGGACCGGGCCGCCACTTCGTCCACTACTGGGTACGTCGTGGGGAACTGCTCAACGTCGTGGCCGTGCACACGGCGGACGAGGCGGACCAGACGCAGGAGTCATGGACCGCGAGGGCCGAACCGGGCGAGCAACTGGGCGAGTTCGAGGGCTGGGACTCCCGGGTGCTCGGCGTCCTGGAACGAGCCGGGCAGATGCTCCGCTACGGCATCTACACAAGGGCCCCGCTGGAGCGGTGGAACGTCGGACGCGTGACCCTGCTGGGCGACAGCGCCCATGCGATGGTGCCGTTCCTGGCCCAGGGCGCGGCCCAGGCCGTCATGGACGCGGCCGTGCTCGGCGACGTACTCAAGGACGCGACGCCGGCCGAGGTGCCCGACGCCCTCGACCGGTACGTACGCCGACGGCTGGCGACCGCCACGAACGTGCAGGCCGGGGCCGCGCGGGCGGGCGACGAGTTCCACCTGCCGGACGGCCCCGAGGCGCGGACCCGCAACGCCCGCATGGCGGCCCACGCGGCCGGGAACAGGTTCATGCCGCAGTCGGCCGGGTGGACGGACACCGCCGGCCCCTCCCGGCCGGAGGGATGAACCCGCCCCTCCTGGCGGTCAGGGGGACGGAGGGGCGGAGCACTCCCGGCTGAAATCCAGCGACAGGGCGAAACACCGCTCGACCTCGGCCTCGGCAAGGCCGTGCCAGAGGTGATCGGCCCCGTCGATCAGCCGCAGGTCGGCGGGCACTCCGGCCTCCCGCAACGCATCGGCCAGCCGTACGCCCTGGTCGCTCGGGACGATGTGGTCCTCGGTCCCGTGCAGGACGAGGAAGGGTGGCGCGTCGGCGGTGACATGGTGGACGGGACTGGCGTCCCGGGTGCGTTCGGGCATGTCGGCCGGGGCACCTCCGACCAGCATCGCCTCGAAGGTGTGCCCGTCCGCCGGGTCCTTGGCGGGTGCGAGGAGATCGGTGGGGGCGTACCAGGTGACACAGCCGGTCACGGGCGGGACGGCGGGGCCGCGGCGGGCGGAGGTGAGCGCGAGCAGGGCGGCCAGGTGACCGCCCGCGGACTCGCCCCACAGGACGGTTCGGGCGGTGTCGAGACCGAGTTCACCGGACCGTACGTGCAGCCAGGCCAGCGCGGCGGACAGGTCGTCCACCTGGGCCGGGTGCACGGCTTCGCCGCTGAGCCGGTAGCCGGGGCAGGCGACGGCGAATCCGGCCTGGGCGAGGCGGGCGAAGGGGCCGGGCCGCCAGGAGCGGAACGCCGGGCCCGGATCGCCGCGCAGCCCGGTGCGCTCGGCGCCGCGACCAGGCCCCGCGGGCTGCCGGTTCAGCACTCTGCTTCGCATGGTGCACGCCGTCCGGTCAGTCGGACCGCAGGTTCTCCAGGGTCGACCGGGTGTCGGACTTCACCCACCGCGAGACCTCGGCTATCTCGGGCGGCGAATTCGTCTCGTACGAGGTCGTGTAGACGTTCCAGCTCATCTGGTACGTCATCCAGCCGTCCCGCACCGCGAGAATCACCGCCCGGCTGCCGCCGACCCCCGAGCCGGTCGTGGTGTCCTCGGTCACCAGATAGGCCTCGTCACCGAAGCCGGACACCTTCGCCACCTCGTAGTCGTCGTACCGCTGGCCGTACTCGGACCACAGAGCGGTGAACTCGGCGGAGGGGTCGGTCTCCTTGTGGAGATCCACCTGTACGGAGAGATACGCGTCCGCATAGGAGGAGGTCGAGGATTTCTTCAGCGAGATGCTGCAGTAGCTCTGATCGATGGCCTTGTGCTTCAGCGCGTTGTGCGTGGGCGCGCTGTCCTCCTCGGTGTACTCGGTTCTGAGCGAGTCGTAGTCGACCGAGGAGCAGAGGTTGGCCCTGGCCCGGTATCCCGCCAGGTCCGGGTCACCGCCGAGCGGGCCGAAGAGGAAGAGTCCGCCGGCCCACAGCGCCGAGGCGACGACCGCACCCACCGCCGCCCACAGCACCGCGCGCCCCGCGGTGCCCTTGCCGCCGGGCGGCGGGGGAGACCCCGGTGGTGGTCCGTACGGGTACTGCTGGGCCGGGGGAAAGGCGGGAGGCGGCCCGTAGCCGTAGCTGTTCGCCGGCTGTGCGCTCTGGGGCTGTGCGCCCTGGTACGGGACCATCGTGGGCTCGGGTCTGGGCGGCGAAGACGGCGAAGGCGGGGAAGGTGGCGAGGACGGCGGGTGCTGGGCCTGCGACTGGTGTGCCTGTGCTTGTGCCTGAGGCGGTACCTGTGCGTGTGCCTGTGCCTGAGGCGACACTTGTGCCTGATCTTGAGGCGGCACCTGTGCCTGCGGCTGCGGCTGGTCCGCCGGCGGAGCAGTGGAACCGGGTGGAGGCGACGCCTGCGGTTCGGGCTGCGCCGGGATGTCTTCGGGCCGGTTGTGCATCCTGTGCTCCTTCTCCGAAGGGCAGTTGTCCAGAAGCGACCTTCCCGCATCGGCCATCGCGTAGTCGTGGACCGGCTCCCACGGAATCCGCCGCACGGCTCGGCGGCACGCCCGTCCTCGCGGGGCCTCCACGAGACGGGCATGCCCGCCTCGCACCCGCCACCGGAGGCGCGGGCATGAGGCGGGCACACGGTGGGCCCGACAGGTCCTAGCCGATGTCGAAGTCGAGGTTCGTCACGTACCAGGAGTCCTCGATCCTGCTGGACTGGACCTTGATGTCCAGCTGGTCCGCCGTCACTCCGGTGGAGTGGGACAGGACGATCTTTTCGAGGGTCTGTCCGTCGACGGTGATCTTGTCGGCGGGGTACTCGGCGGTGTCGCCGGTGACCTCGGCCTTGGCGACCTCCACCTTCGGGTCCACGGAGGGCGGCTCGGGTGTGAACGACTCCCCGAGCTGCTTGACGGTCGCGTCGATCTGCTTCCGGTCGGGCGCGCCGTCGCCGCAGGTCTCCTCACTGCCGACCTTGGCGGGCGTCGAGCCCTCGGCCGGTTCCGCCATCACCAGGCAGGCCTCCTTGGGCTGCTGCTTGATGACCGCGGTGACCCACGCGGCGACAGCTCCCTCGGGGGTGGACTGGTCGGCGGCCGAGGCCGGTGACGACGCCGAGGCGTCCGAGTCCGGCTTCTTCTCGTCGGCCGCGGGCGACGCGCTCGCGTTCGACTTCTTCTTCGAGTCGGAGTCCGAGTCGCTCGAACATCCTCCGAGAGCCACGACCGCCGCCAGCGTCGCTCCCGCGATCGAGCTGATCCGTCTCGTCCTCTGATCCACTAACACCACTCAACAGCCTTTCCTGTGAACACACATGTGCCTCGGCGGCCCCACGAGTCATCTCTCGTCTCAGTTCCGCCTCGACCATCAAGACGGCGCGCGGAGCCGAGCGGTTCTCTTTTGAACCGCTCGGAATCGGCGGGTGTGCCGGTCAGGCGAACTGCCACAGGTGGTCGTCGGTGCCGTTGTCCTCGAATTGGACGACATGGGCGCTGTTCTGGGTGGACATACCGTCCACGCCCAATACCTTCCCGCTGTGCTTGTTGCGGATCAGGAACCAGCCGCTCCCCGCGTCGACGAACTGCCACAGGTGGTCGTCGGTGCCGTTGTCCTCGAACTGGACGACGTGCGCGCTGTTCTGTGTCGACATCAGGTCGACGCCCAAAACCTTCCCGCTGTGGCCGTTGCGGATCAGGGACCACCCGTCACCCCGGCCCACGACCTGCCAGGCATGGTCCCCGGTCCCCGAGTTGTCGAACTGCACCACGTGGGCGCTGTTCTCGGTGGACATGCCGTCCACTGCGAGCACCTTCCCGCTGTGCTTGTTACGGATCCGCCGGTACGGGGCCTCGGGCTGCCAGGGTGTCCCGTCGGGGGAGGCGGTCGGGAACGACGCGATGCGGAGCCGGGCCGCGCCCATGGGGATCAGCGTGACCTGCTCCACCGCACCCGCCGACCGGGCCGGGCTCTGCTGCAGCGGAGCCACCACGTGCTCGTCGTCGGCGATCCACTCGGGGACACGGCGTGCGTCGGCGGTGATCGAGACGGGAGTGGCCGACTGCGTGAACGGGTTGGCGGACACCGGCCCCGAAGCGCGCTTCACCACCAGACCTCCGCCGGGCACCAGCCCGTAGTTCCAGGGGGTCGTGGCATGGACCTCGTACTCGGGGAAGGTCGTGTCGCCGCCGTAGCGGACGTATCGCTCACCGATGCGCAGCGCGTAGGTGAGCGGACCGTGGCTCACGCTGACCGAGTCCCGGTTTCCGGGCCAGGTGTGCACGGTCGTGCTCTGCGGCAGGCGCAGGGAGACACGGTCGCCGTCGGCCCAGGTGCGGTCCACCCGTACGAAGGCCGGTCCGCTCCGCGCCGGCACGCTCTTGCCGTTGACCTGGAGCCGGGGCGCCGCGCACCAGCCCGGTATGCGCAGCAGGAGAGGGAAGCGGACGGAACGCGGTGTGGAGACGGTGAAGTCGACCGTCTCGCCGAACGGATAGTCCGTGGTCTCGGTGACGGTGACGGAGGTGCCCCCGGCCACCTCCGTCGTGACCTGGCAGGCGGCGTACATGGCCGCGGCGAGGCCGCCGTCCGGTGTGCCCAGCCAGAGTTCCTCGGCGAAGTAGGGCCATCCCATGCCGTAGTTGTGCGGGCAGCAGCGGTACTGGTCGATGCCGGGCTGGAAGGACTGCATGGCGAAGCCGTTCTGGAACTGCCCTTGCGTCTTGCGGGAGTTGTCCAGGTCGACGCTGTTGGCGCTGGTCACGTAGTGCACGCCCTTGCCGTCCGGGTCCAGGGACGCGGGCAGCATGTTGAAGGCCAGCTCCTCGCACCGGTCGGCCCACAGGGGGTCGCCGGTGACGCGCGTGAGCAGTTCGTGGCTGGCCATGAACTCGACGACCCCGCAGGTCTCGAAGCCCTGCCGTGGATCGCCGAAACCGGGACGGATGTTCTCGTCACCGGCGAAGCCGCCACCGGCGAACTGGCCGTGTGCCGCGAGGAGTTCCGTGTACGTGCGATAGCTGGCGCGGGTGTGGTCGGCCGAGCCGGAGCGCTGCGCGTACTGGGCCGGTTCGCGGAACCCCTGCGCGATGTTGACGTTGTGAGCGTTCGGCAGCGCACCGGTCCAGTCGGCACCCCATGTGTGCATCTTGTCGACCAGGTCGAGGAGGAAGGGCTCGGGTGTCCGGCGATACAGCCACAGGGCGATGTCCATGCAGTCGCCCCACCGCTGCGACACCCAGCTGGTGTCGAAGGCGCCCTTGCCCTGCGTGTTCATGTACCGCAGGAACCGGGTGAGGAAGGGCACGACACGGGTGTCGCCGGTGAACTCCTCGAAGCTGCGCAGTGCTTGGAGGAGGGGAAGGAAGGGCCAGAAGTCGGGGCCGCCGTTGAGTGCGGTCCGCAGTGCGCGCGGCCCGAAGAAGCCGTCGCTCTGCTGGGTGGTGAGGATCGCGTCGATCCAGCGCCGCGCCCGGTCCAGCGCGGCGGTGTCCCGGGTGGCGACGGACAGCGGCACGTAACCGCGCAGCCAGTACGGCAGTTCCTCCCAGGCGTTGTTCTCGGGGTGGACCCAGCCGCTGGTGGCGAAGTCCAGGAAGTGGGACTTCTCGGTGAGGCGGCCGCAGAGTCCGTCCAGCTGGAGCCGCAGCTGACCGGCCAGCCAGCCGCGCGGGACGATGCTGCCCGGCTTCAGCCGGAGGAAGGCGTCGGCGGTCACCTCGGCGGCCGCGCCGGCGGTCCCCGGAGATGTGGCGGCGGCTGCCCGGGGCGCGGCGGCGACGGGTCCGGTGTTCATCAGGGGTGCGCCCGCACCGAGCGCGAGGGTGCCGGTGCGCAGCAGGTGGCGTCTGTTGATCGGCATGTCACTGCTTCCTGTTGGGGGAGAGGAAGTGGCCACCGACGGCTGCCGTGGAGGATGCTCGGACGTCGGCCGTGAGCGGCGGAACAGAGGCTGTACAACGTTGGAAAGTAGGCTTGCGGCATCACAGCACGGCGTACGGCGGCTGTCCAGAGAAATGACAAGGACATGCCTGTCCTGTTGTGCCTGCCTGGTCGTGCGCGGCGGCGTATGGTTGGTTCGCCTGTTCTGACGTGTGGACCCGCGGCCCCGGCAGCGCCGACCACCTGCCGCCGGCCACCGACATTCCCGGGAGAGCCCATGGGTACCCAGTTCGAGGCCACTGTCGACATCGACCGTCCGATCGACGAGGTCTTCGCCTTCCTCGCCGACGGCACGAACGATCCGAAGTTCAGTCCCCGTGTACAGAAGATCGAGAAGAAGCCGGAAGGCCCGACGGCCGTCGGCACGGTCTTCCGCAGCACCGTGAAGGACGCCGGTATGAAGACGGGCCGGGAGTTCGAGATCACCGAACTCGTCTCCCCGAGCAGGATCCGCTGGAGCGAGCGGTCGCGGAACCTGGTCACCGCGGCCGACGGCGGTTACGACCTGGAAGCGACGCCGAGCGGCGGAACCCGTGTCCGTATCTTCAACGTGCTGGAGGGGCACGGCATCGGCAAGCTGCTGCTGCCTCTCGCCGGTGGCGCGGCGCGCAAGGACGCCCCTGCTTTCGGACAGCGCATCAAGGCGGCCGTGGAGGCCTCCTGAGTCCGCGGACGTCACGGGCAGCGCTCGGAAAATGCGGTGGAGCGCTGCCCGCCCGGCTCGTTAAGGTCGCCCGATGAGCACTCGTACCTTCCGTATCACCGTTCGAGGCGTCTTCGACGGGCTCGGCGCCGATCAGCGGGCCGCCCTGCTGGCCGACGCCGCCGAGCACGACGTGCTGCGCGCGGCCTTCACCCCGGAAGGGCATCTGAGCTACGACATCGCCGCCCGGTCCGCCTTCACCTTCCGCTTCGTGGACACGGGGGAAGAGGAGGAGGACATCCTCGACGCGAGCGAACGGGCCGAGACGGCGGCCGAGGCGTGGCTGACGGCACGCGGATACGGCTTCAAGAACCTGCGGTCCACCGCCGAGGACCTCTCACAGGCCCCGCTGGGCAAGCGGCAGCGACGCGAGGCGGCCCGGAAGTACACCTGACCGCCGAGCGAGCCGCCCGTTCAGCAGGTCTGTCTGCCCAGCGTGCGCGCGAGTTCCGTCGTGGCGTGCGCGATCTCCGTGTCGTCCTCGGACTCCAGCACGTCGAGCGCGTCCTGATGGGCATGGACGGCTTCTCGCGCCGCGCGCTCCCACGCGGCGGGGTTCTCGCGGTGGTTGAGCAGCTTCGGATAGGCGTCCGCGATGCTCTCCCACTGCCGGGTGTCGGCGATGTTCTTGAGCAGCTGCAGGATCGACGCCCGGCACGTCACCTGGGGCAGCTGTGCGAGTTCCCAGAGGAAGGGGACCGTGGCGGCGGTCGCCTGCTCCACGACGAAGCCGTACTGGCAGACCCGTTCGCGCAGTTCCTTGAGCGCCGCCGCCGCGGTCTCCGCGTCCCCCCAGGCGACACTGCTGAGGAGCAGGGGGATGGCGGTGGCGCAGCCCGTGGAGTCCCGCATCTCGCTCCACGCGATGTGGCTCATGGCGGTCAGCGGCGTGGTCGACGCCGCTCCTGTCCGGGCCAGTTCGTGCCCTCGCTGCCCGGTCCTCGGCTGCTGCGGCGGAACGCTATGCATGGCGTCAGGCCTTTCCGGCGTGTCGTATCGGTTGACTGGCGAGGGCGGCGCATCCGTCCGGAGCGGGGATCCGAAGGGACGTACCGCGCCCCGGTTGTTCACGGATGTGTGCGACTTCCGACGCGACTGCCCCGCCGGCCATCAGAGGCGGTCGCGCCAAAAGCCCGGTGAACCTGCCCAGGCCTTCTGCCGGCGCTGCGGTCGGCCGCAGCGACGAGGACTCCGGACGCGCAGGTGACAACACGTCATCTCCCTGAAGTGACGTCAGGACGCAATGTCCTGGCTGGGGTTGTCGGCGCTGCAGTTATTATCCACACTGAACACGGTCGCGTGCAATTGCACGCGAAATTGCGTGAAGTTTGGCCGAAGACGCTTGGTCGATGGCAGCCGGGCTGCCGGACCGATGCGGCGCAGGGCAACAACGGGAACGGCAAGGAGAAGCGGTGCCACAGGTGGAGAACGGGATACGGGCCAGCTCGCTGGACGTCAGCTGGACCAAGAGCCGCCACAGCAATGCCGAGGGAAACTGCGTCGAGGTCGCCCGGATCGACGGGGGCATCGCCGTGCGCAACTCCCGTGATCCTGAGGGGCCCGCGCTCGTCTACACGTCCGCGGAACTGGCGGCTTTCCTGGCGGGAGCCAAGGACGGCGAGTTCGACCACCTGCTGTGAGCCGCAGATCGGCCGCCCAACTCCCCGACCACTGACGGGGGATGGGATGCCGGGCGGTCCGGTGCGATACTGTTGCCGTCCTTGTGCCGGATTGCGGGGGAGTCGAAGATGGTCGCCGAGTCGCCGCGCGTCGCACGGCTCGAATCCTATCTGGAGCGTGCCGAGCCGGCTCCGACTCTGCTGAAGATGCTGGTCGGCGTCCAGCTCTCGGGATTCCGGGAGGACGCCGGCCTCGCTCAGGACCAGGCCGCGCGCTCCCTGGGCTTCAGCGGGGCCAAGCTCTCCCGCATCGAGTCGGGCAAGGGCCGCAAGCCACCGACCGAGACCGATGTACGCGCCTTGCTACGGCTCTACGGCACCGATGAGTACGAGGGCTCGGTGCTCCTCAAACTGCTGCACCGGGCCGGCGAGCCGGGCTGGTGGCAGCGGTACGACAAGCGCCTCATGCCCGAATGGTTCGAGCGGCTCGTCGGCCTGCAGGAGGCGGCCGCCGCCATCCGGACCTTCGAGATCCAGTACGTACCCGGCCTGCTGCAGACGCCGGCGTACACCCGGGCCGTGGTGGAACGGGGCCTGCCGAACGCACCGGCCGCCGAGGTGCACCGCAGGGTCGAACTGCGGATGCGCCGCGCCCAGTTGCTGCATCGCGAGGACGCCCCGCAACTGTGGGCGATCATCGACGAGTCCGTGCTGCTGCGTGTCCTCGGCAGCCGGGAAGCCATGCGTGAGCAGCTCGCCCACCTCGTCGAGATGGCTCAACGGCCCCACGTCGTCCTGCAGATCGTGCCGCTGGACGTGACGAACGCCTCGGCGCCCGCCATACCGATCACCTATCTGCGGTTCGGCGGACTCGACCTGCCGGACGTCGTCTACCTGGAACACATCAGAAGCGCGCACTTCCTTGAGGACCGCGACGAGACCGAGGAGTACCGCCTCACGCTCGACCGGCTGGCCGACGAGGCGCTGACACCGCGCGACTCCCTGGAGATGCTGGGGACCACGATGGAGCAGCGCTACGGGTCCGAGTGACCCGCGCGCGGCGGACAAGAATCGTCGGACCGAGTCGTCGGACCGAGCCGTTGGACCGAGTCGTCAGACCTGGGGAAGCCGGCCCAGGCCGCCGAACTCGATCCATTCCTGGGAGAGCTGACGCGTCTGCACCTCCGTGTCGGGGCGCCAGGTGGAGACCTCCACCAGCCCCGGCTCCAGGATCTCCATGCCGTCGAACAGTGCCGCCACGTCCTTCTCCTGGCGTACGCGTCCCCAGTGGCCCTGTGTCGCCTGGTCCATGAAGTCGGTGACGAAGGCCCGTACCTCGGCATCCTCGCTGACCAGTTGGCAGATCACCATGAAACTGCCGGGTGCGAGCCGCTCGGCGACGCGCCCCACCACGGCCTGCGGGCCGTCGGTGTCACTGTCGGGGATGCAGTGGAAGACCGAGTTGAACAGCGCGGCTACCGGCTGCGAGAAGTCGATCAGACGCCGGGTGTCGGGATGGGCGAAGATCTCCTCGGTGTTCCGCATGTCCGCGTGGATGACCGCCGTGCGGTCGTTCTGGTCCAGCAGCGCCCGGCCGTGGACGAGCACCATGGGGTCGTTGTCGACGTAGACCACGCGTGAGTCGGGGTCGATGCTCTGGGCGACCTGGTGCACGTTGTCCTGGGTGGGGAGGCCGGATCCGTGGTCCAGGAACTGCCGGATCCCGTAGTCCGTCGCCAGTGTCCTGACGACCCGCTGCAGGAAGCGCCGGTTGTTGAGAGCCAGCCGACGGGTGCTGGGCACGACCTTGTCGAGTTCTTCGCAGGCCGCGCGGTCCGCGGAGTAGTTGTCCTTGCCGCCCAGATAGTGGTCGTACATGCGGGCGGCGGTCGGAACAGTGGCGTCGATCTTCTTGGACAGCGGCCTGTCGGTGTTCATGGTTCCCCCGGCTCGATCGGCACCAGCTGCATCCGTAACAGGAACTACATCTTAGGGAGTTGACGTTTGCCACGGCCAGCCTGTCGCCGGATCAGGCCTTCCGATACAAGAGTTAGCTCATGTGTCCGACGTCCATGGGCCCGTATGACCGCGTCCATGACCCCCACCCCGGTGTCGGCTTCCTCCAGAACGCCGCGGCGCACCACGGCGCGCGGGGATCAGGCCGCCGCCACGCCGGTGGCCAACGCCTCACGGAGCCAGGAGTCCGCCCCGCCGAGGGTCGGACGGGGCGTCAACTCCGCCGCCAGCTGCCAGTAGCGGGCCATCACCGGGTGGTCCGCCGCGGCGAGGCGGACCGTGAGGGCGCGACGGAAGGCGGGGCTGTCCCGGGTTCCGGAGTCGCGGGCGTGGGCGGCGACGTAACAGTCCAGTGCCTCACCCGGGCCGGGAGCGCGGCCGGCCCGCAGGGCGGCGACCACCAGGAGATACGCCTCGTGCAGACCGCCGTAGAGCAGGTCCGGGTGTGCGGTGGTGGCGGGCCGGTGGGACACGAGGCAGTGATCGGTGGCGGCCGTCGCCAGGGCGTGGAGACGGGCGAAGGCGAAAACCTGGTCCGGAGTCGGGTCGGCCGAGGGCTCGGGGACGGCGGCTTCGGTGACGGCACCGCGCATCCGGGCGGAGAGGCGGACCGGCAGCACCCGGCGCCAGTAGTGCGCGAGGGCCGAGGTGCTGGGCGGGACACCGACCGCCCCGATCAGCTCCAGGCGCTCCGCGAGCTGCTCCGGGTCGCCGTCGTGCACCGCCCGCAGTGCGGCCTCGCGCCAGCGCAGGGCGGTGAGTTCGCTGCCGAGGTCGGCCAACCGGCGTGCGACCACGGCCTCCAGGGTGTCGCCGCGGTCGAGGATTCGCCCGATCTCCGGGACGGGTACGCCGAGCGAGCGCAGCGAGCGGATCATGCGCAGCCGCTCCGGCGCCCCGGGACCGTAGCGCCGGTGGCCGCCGCCGCTGCGGGAGGCCTCGGGCAGCAGGCCCCGGTCGGAGTAGAAGCGGACGGTCTTGACCGTGGTCCGCGCCAGCGCAGCGAGCTCGCCGATGCTCAGGGTGCCGTCGACGTCGTTGACGCCCTCGATGCCGCTCACGCCGCTCGGGATGTCGGGTGGCAAGGGTTGAACCTCCCTCAGGGGGAGTTCCTAGGTTAGCCAGGACGGTGGCCGGCCAGGACGGTCGGCCGTCCCGAACCCACCCTGGAGGTACCGATGTCCGTGTTCGTCCTGGTCTCCGGCCCGTTCACTGACGGACAAATCTGGAGCGAAGTCGTCGGGCGGCTCCGGGAGTCGGGCGCGCAGGCGCACCCGGTGTCGTTGAGCAGGCAGCCCGAGGCCGATCTGGAGACGCACATCGAGGACGTGGTCCGGCTGATCGACTCCCTCGATCTGTCCGATTCCCCCGAGCCCCCGGGGGAGGTGGTACTGGTCGGCCACGACTACGCCGTCCACCCCGTCCTGGGCGCGGCGGACCGCCGCCCCGAGCAGGTCGCACGCGTCGTGCACCTGGACGCCGGGATGCCGCAGGACGGCGACACGGCTCTCACCCTGGTGCCGGACCCGTCGGTGCACGAACTGCTGCGCGCGAACGGCGATACCAGGCCCGTCCCGCCGCCGGAGCCGGCGCAATGGCAGCGCTGGGGCAGCACGGAAGGCCTGTCGGTACAGCACCTGGACCTGCTGAGCCGGTCGGCCGCCCCGCAGCCGGCGCGCACGCTGACCCGGCCCCTGCGCCTGACCGGCGCCGCCGCGGCCGTGCCCACCACCGGCATCCTGTGCACGGCCGGCGGGACGACCGTGGAACTGGTCGAGGCGCTGGTACGCACCGGTCCGCCGCATCTGCGGAAACTGGCCGATCCGAGGGTGGGCTTCTTCGAACTGGCCACCGGCCACTGGCCGATGCTCTCCTGCCCGGACGAACTGGCCGGGACACTGCTCCGCGCGGCGGCCGACGAGGGGCGCCGGCTGACCGTACCCGAGGCGAGGTCCTCGTACGCCCGGCCGTTTCTGCTCGATGCTCCGGAGCGTCCGCGGGTGCGCGACGGGCGCGTGGACCTGCACCTGCCGGAGACCGAAGCGGGGGAGGCAGGGGCGGCGGAAGAAGCACAAGAGTCCTGGCCCGCGGTGCTGTTCGTGCACGGTGGGCCCGTGCCGGCGGACCTCGTCCCGGCGCCGCGCGACTCGCCCTTCTACCTCGGCTACGCCCGATACACGGCGAGCCTCGGCGCGGTGGGTGCCGTCGTGGAGCACCGGCTGCACGGCCTCACCGACTACGCGCGCGCGGCGGACGACGTGGCGGAGGCCGTCGGCCTGTTGCGGGCCGACCCGCGGGTCGACGCGGATCGCATCGCCCTGTGGATCTTCTCCGGTGCCGGACTGCTCGCCGCGGACTGGATCACCGCGCCTCCGCCGTGGCTGCGCTGCCTGGCGCTCACCTACCCGATCCTGGCCCCGCTGCCGGGCTGGGGCGCGGTCGGCCCCCGCTTCGACCCGGTCGGCGCGCTCCGCGCCGCCGCCGGAACCCTGCCGCCCGTCGTCCTCACCCGGGCGGGCCTGGAGACACCGCAGATCGCCGCCACCGTGGGGGACTTCGTGACCGCGGCGCAGGAGACGAACGCCCCGGTCGAGATCATCGACGTCCCGCACGGCCGCCACGGCTTCGAGACCGACGAACCGACGGACGCCTCACGTGAGGCCGTGTCCAGGGCGGTGCGCACGGTGCTCGCACGGCTGGCACGGCCGTCGTGACGCGTCCCGCGGTTCAGGGGCGGGGCCGGGTGGCGGTGTCGAGGTAGAAGGCGTCGATGCTCTGGACGGCCTGCTCGAACTCGTCGAGGTTGACGGGCTTGGTCACATAGGCGTTGGCGTGACTGCTGTACGCGCCCGTCACGTCGTCCGGAGCGGTGGACGTCGTCAGGACGACCACCGGGATCGACTGCAGGTCGTCATCGGTCTTGAGGACCTTCAGCAGGTCGCGGCCGTTCATCCGCGGCATGTTCAGGTCGAGCACGATGAGGTCGGGGCGCGGGGTGCCCGGCGTCCGCAGGTGCTCCAGCGCGGCGACCCCGTCGGTGACCTGGACGAGATTGCGTGCCCCGCGCTCGGAAAGGGCTTCCTCGATGAGCATGGCGTCGGCCATGTCGTCCTCGACGAGCAGGACGTCGAAGGGGCGGGCGGGGGTGGTCATGGTCGGTTGCTCCGTGGGTTTCTCGTGGGAGTGGTGGAAGAGTCCGGGCCAGCGGCGCCGGGCTCCCTGCCGGGTCATCCCGCAGGCGGCGCCGATCTGCGGGTATCCGGCACCCGCGCGTGCGGCGGACACGGCCGCGTCCTGCTGGAGTCGTTCAGCGGCCTGCTTGAGATGATCCAGCACGTGCAGCAGGGCAAGGGCTTGTGCCGGGTCGTCCGACGCGGGGTGCGACGGGGCTTCCACCAGCCGGCGGGCGAGGCGCTGCGCGAGATCGCCGACCGTCGCGTCCGCGATGGTGGCCGTCTCCTGCGGAGTGATCCGCAGCGCGAAGTCCTTGCCTGGCATACCCGGCACTCTAGGTCCCCGAGGTGCCCCGCGACAACAAGGGTTGTCGCCCTCTAAAGTGTGCTGGCCAAACAAGCAAGGCGACAGACACGACGAGGAGCCAGCAGAATGACCGGCGATGAGAGGCAATCGCGTGCGCGAGGGCTTACCGCGTGGACGACCAGGCGGTGGCTTCGTGTAGGGGTGGCCGCGTCCCTGGTGGTTCTGGCCGTGCTGGGGGCGGCGGGCGCCTACGTCCTGGGGCGGACCGAGACGCTCAGCAGCGACCTCGTGGACGTGCGCTCGCCCGCGCTGACCGTCTCGATACGCCTGGAAGCGGCCGTCCTCAACCAGGAGACCGGGATCCGCGGCTACGGACTCACCGGCACGAAGGCGTTCATCACCCCCTACGAGGAGGGGGTCACCGAGCAGGAGGCCAACCGCAAGCAGCTCGCCACGCTGCTTCGGGACGACCCCGCACGGCTGAAGGACCTGAAAGCCGTGCAGGACGCCGTGACGAGGTGGCAGGAGAGGATCGCCCGGCCCGTCGCCGCCGAGCCGTCCGGCTCGCCCTCACCGCTGGCCACCGAACGGGCCGCGGAGGGCAAGGCCCTGTTCGACGACGTTCGTACCGCCCTCAGCGGCCAGCAGGAACGGCTGCGCGCGGACCGGGTGAAGGCCAGGGACGACCTGATGTCCACGATGGCCCTGCGCAACTGGGTGTTCAGCGCCATCGCGGTGGTCATCGTCGTCCTCACGGCGTTGATCTTCGAGGGGCTGCGGCGCGGCATCAACAGGCCTCTCGAACAGCTCGGTGCGGACGCCCGCGCGATCGCCGGAGGTGACTTCGAGCACCCCATCACCCCGACCGGTCCCGCGGACCTCCGGCGGCTGAGCAGCGAGATCGACTTCATGCGCCGGCGGCTCGTCCGGGAACTGGCCGTCAGCGAGGAGACACGGCTGCGGCTGGACGCGCAGACCGCCGACCTCCAGCGCTCCAACGCCGAGCTGGAACAGTTCGCGTACGTGGCCTCCCACGACCTGCAGGAGCCGCTGCGCAAGGTCTCCAGCTTCACCCAGCTCCTCCAGCGCCGCTACGGAGGGCAGCTGGACAGCCGGGCCGACCAGTACATCGACTTCGCGGTCGATGGGGCGAACCGCATGCAGATCCTCATCAACGACCTGCTCGACTTCTCCCGGGTCGGGCGGCTGCACAACGCCCACCAGAGCGTCGACCTGGACGACGTGCTGGAACGGACCCTGTCCACGATGAGCGTCGGCATCGAGGAGGCCGGGGCGACGATCACCCACGACCCGCTGCCGACCCTGGTCGCGGACCCCACCCAACTGGGCATGCTCTGGCAGAACCTGATCGGCAACGCCGTCAAGTTCCGGCGCCCGGGCGAGACGCCGAAGATCCACGTCACGGCGGAGCGGGAAGGCGACCTGTGGCGGTTCACCGTCACCGACAACGGCATCGGCATCGCACCGGAGTACGCCGACAAGATCTTCGTGATCTTCCAGCGGCTGCACACCAAGGACACCTACTCGGGCAGCGGTATCGGCCTCGCGATGTGCAAGAAGATCGTCGAGTTCCACGGCGGCACCATCTCCGTCGACCCGGCCTACCACGACGGCGCCCGCATCACCTTCACCCTGGCGCCCCGGCCGCCGGAGAGCCCAGGCGCGGGCATCACACCCGAGGCCACCCGCGCGGAGGCGGAGCAGGCACGATGACCGGACCCACGACGGCCGCCCCGGGCGCGGCCTCCGACAAGCCGATGTACCGCATACTCCTGATCGAGGACGATCCGGGCGACGCGCTGCTCGTCGAGGAACTCCTGCACGACACGGGGCTGGGGTTCGAGCTGACCGTCCGGACCACGCTGGCCGAGGCCCGCGCCGAGCTGGCCGCCCACTCGATCGACTGCATCTTCCTCGATCTGCACCTGCCCGACGTGTCGGGCATCGACGCGGTCACGGCCGTCCGCGGGTTCGCCCCGCACACCGCGGTGATCGTCCTGACCGGGCTGTCCGAGGACCGGGCGGGCACCGACGCCATGGCGGCCGGAGCACAGGACTACCTCGTCAAGGGAAAGGTCGAGGCCGACCTCCTGCAGCGGACGCTGCGCTACGCCGTCTACCGGAGCCAGACCGAACGTGCGAGCGCCGCGGCCCAGGCCGCGCAGCTGCGGGCGGAGGAGAACGCCCGTCTTGAACGCGGTCTGCTGCCGCAGCCGATCCTCGACACGTCCACGGTCAGAGTGACGTCCCGCTATCTGCCGGGCGCCACGATGGCCCTGCTCGGCGGGGACTTCCTCGATGTGGTCGAAGGGGACGACGGGCTGCTGCACGCCGTCGTAGGAGACGTCAGCGGTCACGGCCCCGACGCCGCCGCACTCGGTGTCTGCCTGCGCATCGCCTGGCGCTCCCTCGTCCTCGGCGGGCACCGCGGGGACGACCTGCTGCACCTGATGGAACGCATCCTCATGGCCGAACGCGGCAGCCAGCAGCTGTTCGCGACCTGCACCCTGCTCACCCTCGACCAGGAGGCCGCCACCGCGACCCTCCACCTCGCCGGGCACCACGAACCCCTCCTCACCGCACCTGAGGGGACCTGGGAGGTGACCGCCGCGCACGGCATCGCGCTGGGTATCTTCCCCGGCGTCCACAGCTGGCCCTCCACGGTCGTCCCGCTCCCGGCCACCGGCGCGCTCACCCTCTACACCGACGGCCTCACCGAAGGGCACAACGGGACGAAGGAGGAGCGGCTCGGCGTCGAAGGGCTGCTCGCGCTGATAGGGAAGCTGCCTGCGGCGGACCCGGCCGCCCATGTCGACCTCCTCATCAAGGAGACCCATGCGCTGAACGCCGGCCGGCACTCCGACGACCTGGCCGTGCTCCGCCTCGACTGGGGCAGCCGGCCCGCCCGCCCCTGAGACCGGGCGGCAGCCCTTGTCCGCCCGGTAACCCCTGCCCGGTCCGGGAGTTCACCCGGGCGGGTTGTTTGCACGGCGGGTGGGACCGGTCGGCGCATGAGCGCCGGCCGGCCGGGGAGAAACGGACTGCGCGCAGGTGTCCCTGTTCCTCCACCGCAAGGAGCCGGACTGTGTCCGACGTCGTCTTCACAGCCGATTTCAGTTCGCGAAGGCAGTGGGTGGCCGGCCGCTCCTGGGCCTATCCCGAGGGCGGTCCGGTCAATCCGACCGACAACAAACTGGACCACCTGGTCTCCGACCCGGCGTACTCCCGTACCGGCACGTTCCGCGCCACCCGCCGCAAGGACGGCCTGTGGAACGCGGGCCTGCTGACCACCGAGGGGAGCGAGGACGACTTCCTCCTGCGTGCGGGGGACGTACTGGAGACACGCGTACGTCTGCCCACCGAGACCGGAGCCTGGCCGGCCATCTGGACCTGGCGGGACGGGGGCCAGGAGATCGACGTGTTCGAGTACCACCCGGACAACCCCGATCTGCTGGAGTTCTCCAACCATGTGCGCGGCGGGCATCTCTACCACCACGACGAGGCCGTGCGCCCCGGCGGCCATGTCGACCTGCGGGTGGAGTTCGGCGCCCGCTCGGTGATCTGGTGGCTCAACGGCACACAGATCTTCGCCGACCGGCGCGGGGTGGGGAAGAACTGGCACGCCCACCTCATCGTCAACCTCTCGGTGAGCGCCGGGCGTTACCACCCGCGTCCCGAAGCCGGGACCAAGGAGATGTCGTACGCCGTCGAGAGTCTGACCGTGCGCCGTCCGGCCGCGCCACCGCACCGGGCGGCCGAATCGGACTCGTGAGCGCGGGCGGAGCGAGGGACGGTGGCCGGAAGCGGTCACCGTCCCTCGCGCGCGGTCAGGGGGCCCAGGGTGCGTCGACGGCCCAGGTGGTGTCCTCGGTGAAGGAGGCGGGGTTGTCCCAGGCGTGGGAGCCGCCCGGTGTGGCCAGCCACAACTCGGCGTTGTAGTGCCGCAGATACTGCTCGGGGAAGTTGGACGCGGACAGCCGGACGGCGCCGTTCGCGCCGCGCACGGCACAGAAGGTCGCGTCGGCCTGGAACACGGCTCCGCTGCCCGACTCCTTGTAGACGCGGTACTCACGGTGCCGCAGATACTGGCCGGGGTAGTTGCGCGACTCGAACGAGTAGCAGGCGCTGTTGGCGAGTCCCGGTACGACCTTCCAGGTGGCGTCGCTCTTGAGCAGGGCGGCGCTGTTCGCGTCGACCACATCGGTGTAGGCGGCCCCGTCGCGGTGCCGCAGATAGCGGTTCGTGTAGCCGGGGGTGGTCACCCGCAGGGACCTGTACTGGTTCGTGGGCAGGGTGACGGGGGAGGGCGCGGCGCGCGAGGCGTCGATGAGGGCGCGGTTGGCGGCCTGCACACGGGCCGCGTCCACCTTGACGACCTGCCGGTCGTAGGTGAGGAGCCCGTTCGCCTCGTTCTCCACGTCGGTGATCTCCGTGTAGACGGAGGCCGACAGTCCGGCGGGCATCCGCACCTCGCGCAGCGCGTCGAGGAGCCCCACGAAGCGGTTGTTGAGATGGGCCTGGTCCGCCTGGTCCTCGTAACTGAAGCCGCCGCCCGGATACCACTCGTGACCGGCGACCTTGAAGCCCAGACCGCCGTACTCACCGAGGACGGCGGCGCGGGTGGCACTGGGCACGGTCGTCCCGGGCCCGACGTAGACGTGATGGTCCAGGACGTCGCCGTTGCCGCCGTCGACCGCGCCGCAGCAGTTGATACCGCTCATGTTGTTCACCAGCCGCGAGGGGTCGTACGCCTTCACATGGTCGGCGATACGGGCCTGGTCGTACTGCCCCCAGCCCTCGTTCTGGTCGACCCACATCACCAGCGACGGTGAGCTGCGGTGCTGGTCGATGATCCGGTCGTACTCGGCCTCCCACTGGGTGCGGGCCGCGCTGTCGGGGGTGCGGGTGTCCATCGCGGGCATGTCCTGCCAGACCAGCAGCCCGAGCCTGTCCGCCCAGTAGAACCAGCGCTGCGGCTCGACCTTGATGTGCTTGCGCACCATGTTGAAGCCGAGGTCCTTGTGCTTCTGCAGGTCGTACTTGAGGGCGTCGTCGGTCGGTGCGGTGTAGATGCCGTCCGGCCAGTAGCCCTGGTCGAGCGTGCCGGTCTGGAAGACGAACTTGCCGTTGAGGACGGGACGCAGGACGCCGTCGACCCGTGCGATCCCCACGGAACGCATCCCGCTGTAGCTGCCCACGGAGTCGACGACCGTCGAACCGGAGAGCAGATCGGCCTTCACGTCGTACAGGAACGGATCCTCGGGGGTCCACAGATGCGGATTCGGGATCGCCACGGTGATCGTGCTGCCGACCGCGCCGGTCGCGGTGCCCACCGTGGTCGAGCCGGAGGACACGGTCACCCGGGCGCTCTGCCCGGAGACACCGTCACCCCTGACGGTGACCTTGAGGGTGTTGTTCGTGAGGTCGGGCACCATGTCGAGGCGCGTGACGTGTGCCGCCGCCGTCGGCTCCAGCCAGACCGTCTGCCAGATGCCGGAGGCCGCGGTGTAGAAGATCCCGCCCCCGGGGTGCGGGGCCACGTCGTTGATGCGCTGCTTGCCGACCGCCCCGATGCCCGTCTGGCTGGGGTCCCAGACGGACACGACGATCGTGTTGGTGCCGCCGTTGAGCAGAGAGGTGATGTCGTACGAGAAGGAGTCGTAGCCCCCGCTGTGCGTGCCGCCGGCCTGGCTGCCGTTCACCCAGACCGTCGTACGCCAGTCGCTGGCACCGAAGTTGAGCTGGACGCGGCGGCCGTTCCAGCCCGCCGGGACCGTGAAGGTGCGCTTGTACCAGAGCTTGTCGTTCTGGGTGATCTTGCGCTGGATCCCGGACAGCGCCGACTCGGCGACGAACGGCACCCGGATCTGCTCGGGGAACGACGCGGGCTGGCCCGCGTCCGCCGAGGTGACCGCGAAGTCCCAGATGCCGTTGAGATTGGCCCAGTCGGGCCGGGTGAGCTGCGGGCGCGGATACTCCGGCAGCGGATTGTCGACCGAGACCTGGTTGGTCCACGGGGTGGTCATGGGGGAGGGCTTGGGTGTCCACGCGGCCGGTGCGGCCTGCACGGTGCCCGTGGCGGTCAGGGCGGCCGTGCAGACCAGCGCGAGGGTGGCGAGCACGGTGGTGATCCGCCTCGCCCGCTGTCTCAGCCAGACCGTCCAGGGGCGCGGGGCCGGGGTGGTGCTGCGCATCGTGACTCCTTGGGTGTCGGGGGCAAGGACGTACACGTACGGAGAGAAGGCTGGCGGCTCGCCGTCCCAGCCTGTACAACGTTGGAAAGGGTGATGGTTGGCATGACAGCACGACACCGAAGATCTGTACAGGTGCATGACAAGAACAGTGGGGAAGAGACACACCTCCGGCCCCTGGACCGTTCTCGTCCAGGGGCCGGGTGACGTGGTCGCCGCGGGCGGCCTCCCGCCTCAGTACGGCCGGTCGCCGGCGATGGCGACGCGTTCCGCCACGCGGCGGTGCGAGCCGTAGTCGTTCACCGCGTAGTGCTGGGTGGCCCGGTTGTCCCAGAAGGCCACGTCCCCGGCCTGCCAGCGGAAGCGCACCTGGTACTCCGGAACATGCGCCTGCTGTACGAGGTGGCGCAGCAGCTGATCGCTCTCCTCGCGGGCGAGGCCGGTGATACGGGTGGTGAAGGACGTGTTGACGAACAGCAGCTTCCTGCCCGTCTCCGGATGCGTGCGCACGACCGGGTGCTCCACCGGCGGGAAGGCGTCCTGGAACGGGGCGAGCCGCTCGGGCCCGTAGAAGCGCGCGAAGCCGGGGATGAAGTCGTGCACGGCGGTGGCCCCGTCGATCCGGTCCTTCACCTCCGGCGACAGGTTGTCGTACGCGGCGGCCATGTCCGCCCACATGGTGTCTCCGCCGAAGGGCGGCACCTCACGCAGCTGGAGCACCGCACCGAGCGCGGGCCGCTCCCGGAAGGTGACGTCCGCGTGCCACACGTTCTCGAAGGTCGGTGTGGCGCCGGCCCCCTTGTCGAAGCGCACCACGTCGGCGCTGGAGCCGCGGGCGAGCAGGGGATTGGTCTCCAGCTCACCCCAGTTGCGGGCGAAGCCGCTCTGCTGCTCGGACGTGAGGTGCTGGGCGCGGAAGAAGAGCACCTTCCACTCCAGCAGGGCCCGGTTGAGCTCCTCGCGCAGGGCGGGGCCCACCGGGCGGGACAGGTCGAGACCTCGGATCTCGGCCCCGATCGTGCTCCCCTGCGGTATCAGCTCGAAGAGGCCGTAGGGGCGGTCGGGCACGCCCTCGGGCAGGCGCCGCAGCTCACGGGCGCCCTCGTAGATACCGCCCGTCGGCACGTGTGCCGCGCGCAGCGGCGGCACGTCCGTCTGCGGAATGGTGACCGTCATGAAGATGCTCCTCGTTCGCATGGCTCGATGGCCGTCGGGCGGCAGGCACGGGACGTGAGGAGATGACCAGCACGACCGGACTGCGGCGCGGCGAGAGTGGTACGGCTCGGTTCGGCGGTGAAGCAGATAACCGGTTATCGACCGGAGCGTTCGCACCCGGTCCGATTCGGGGCGCGCAGAGGCCCCGTCATCGCGTCGCAACAGTGCCAGGTCATGCTGATCATTGTGGGAGGCACCCTCTCCGCTGTCAACGGACGACGGAGAGGGCGGACACCGGCTCAGGCGCAGTCGGGGCTGTGCGTGTCCTCCTGCTGCCGTGTCTCCAGGGTGGCCAGCGACTCGCTCACGCCCGCGGCGCGCGGTGAACCGATGGCGCTGTACAGGGCGAGCGCGTCCTGCCAGTGTCCTCGGGCCGTCGCCAGGTCGTCGCTGTCCTGGTGGATGCGGGCCAGGCCGATGTGGGCGCGGGCCTGCTCCTCCTTCTCCTCGATCTCCATGGCCAGTGCGAGGGCCGCGCGGTGTGCGGTCGCGGCCTCGTCCGGTTGCCCCGAGCCGTGCAGGGCCTCGCCGAGACCGTTGAGGCTGCCCGTCTCGCCGTACCGCTCCCCGGTCCGCTGGAACAGGGCGAGAGCCGCCCGCTGGCGGGTGGCCGCCTCCTGGTGGTGGCCGAGACGGTGGTGGGCGTCACCCAGATTGCTGAGGGCGTGCGCCTCGCCCCCGCGGTGGCCGAGCCGCCGGAACAGGGCGAGGGCCTGCTCGAAGTGCTCGGCCGCCGTCGCGTGCTGGTCGAGGCGGGAGAGCACGATGCCGAGATTGCCCAGTGCGCTGGCCTCCCCGAAGGCGTGACCGAGGGAACGGAAGAGGGCGAGTGCCTGCCGGTGCTGTTCCGCCGAGGTCTCGTAGTCGTCGAGCAGCTCGTGCACGATGCCGAGGTTGTTGAGCGTGTCGGCCTCGCCGCCGATGTCCCCGACCTTCCGGAAGAGGACGACCGCCTCGCCGTGCCGCTGCGCGGCCTCGCGGTACTGTCCGCGCAGTTCGTGCAGGACACCGAGGTTGGTGAGGTTGCGGGCCTCGGTCACCGGCAGCCCGATCCGCCGGCACAGGGCGAGTGACTCCGTATGGTGCCGGACCGCCTCGTCGTACTGCGCCAGCCGCCGGTGGGTGGTGCCCAGACAGGTGCGTACCTCGGCCTCGCCGCGCCGGTCGCCCGCCGCGCGAGCCGCACGCAGGGCGTTGCCGTGGATGACGAGCGCGTCGGTGAAGAGCCCGCGGCTGTCGAAGTGGCGGTGCAGGGTGGTGGACAGGCCGACGGCGTGCTCGGCCCTGCCACGCCCGGCCTCCGTCGCGGTGACCGCCGTGAGCACGGCGTGCTCGGCCGCCAGCCACTCCTTGGCGTGGGCCTCGTCGGGAAACGGCGGCAGTTCGGTCCGGGGGACCGGGATCCGGGGCCGCAGATGTCTCTCGGCCGGGAACAGCACGTCCATGGCGGCGCAGGACGCCGCGAGGTAGTGGGTCAGCAGACGGTCGAGCGCCGTCTCGCGGTCGGCCGGCCCGTCGTGCCGTTCGGCCTGCCAGGCCGCGTACACCCGCAGCAGGTCGTGCATGCCGTAGCGGCCGGGGCGGGTGGGCTGGATCAGATGGCTGCGGGCCAGCAGGTCCAGTGTCCGCCGGGTCTCGTCGACGGGTCGTCCGCACAGGGCGGCCGCCGCGTACGCGTCCACATCGGGTCCCGGGTGCAGTCCGAGCAGCCGGAAGGCGGCGGCGGCTTCCGGCGGCAGGCGGTCGTAGGACCAGGAGAAGACGGCGCGTACGGCCGCCCGGGGATCGTCGTCCGAGTCCAGCAGCTCCAGCCGGCTGCGCCGGTCGTCCAGTTCGGCGGTGAGGGCGCTCAGGGGCGACGCGGGACGGGCGAGTGCCAGCTCCGCCGCGATGCGCAGGGCGAGGGGCAGCCGTCCGCACTGCTCGGCTAGGACGGCCGCGGCCTGGGGCTCGGCTGCGGCCCGGGGGCCGATGAGCCTGCTCAGCAGGTGTACGGCGTCCGCCGGGGGGAGCACGTCGAGGACGAGCCGGTGGGCGCCGTGCAGGGACACCAGGGAGCTGAGGACGTCCCTGCTCGTCACGACGGTCCTGCACCGGGTCGCGCCGGGCAGCAGCGGGCGTATCTGCTCGCTGGACGAGGCGTTGTCGAGCACGACGAGCATGCGGCGTTCGCTCAGCTCGGTGCGGTAGCGGGCGGAGCGGTCGTCGGGACGCAGCGGGATCTCGGGGCCCGGGACTCCGAGGGCCACGAGGAACCCGGTGAGGACGTCGGCCGCGGACACCGGCTCGTCGGTGTCGTAGCCGCGCAGGTCCGCGTAGAGCTGGCCGTCGGGGAACTGCTCGCGCACCCGGTGGGACCAGTGGACGGCGAGGGCGGTCTTGCCGACTCCGGCGGTGCCGGACACGGCGGACACCACGACCGTGTTGGTGGCGTCGGTCCCTTCTCCGCTGGAGAGCAAGTGCTGGGACAGTTCGTCCAGTTGTTCCTTACGGCCCGTGAACGCCCGTACGTCGAAGGGCAGTTGCGCGGGCCGGGAGGGCGCTGTCCGCGTGCCGCCCGAAGCGGGTCCCGGCTCCGTGCCGGTGCCGGGCAGGGGGCGGTCGCGCAGCGCCTCCTTGTAGGCCGTGCGCAGTTCCACCCCGGGCACCGAACCCAGTTCGTCGGCGAGCCGGCGGCGGACCTCGGCGTAGTGGTCCAGGGCCTCGGCGGTCCGGCCGGCCTGGGCCAGGGATCTGACGAGCAGGGCGGCGAGGGGTTCGGCCAGGGGGAATTCGTCGGACAGGGCCCGGATCCGGCCGATCGCCTGCGAGGCGTGTCCCGTCGCGGCCTCGGACCGGGCCCACTGCAGGGCGGCTTCCAGCCGCTCGTTCAGCCAGGCCGTCCGGGTCCGCTCGGCCCAGGCACCCGGCAGGTCGGCCAGCGGGGAGCCCCGCCACAGATCGAGGGCGTCGGCCAGGAGCCGGCCGCACTCGGCGTCGTCCGGACGCAGTCCACGGGCCCGGCCCACCAGCGCCCTGAATCGCAGGAGGTCGATGCTGTCGTCCGCCGCCCGCAGAAGGTAACCCCCTGATACCCGGGCCAGTTGGAGCGGCGGATGGTCCGCCGTCCCGTCCTCGCCGCGCGCCGCGTCGTCCAGCACGCGCCGGACGCGGCTCACATGGGAGTACAGCGTCGAACGGGCCGTGTCCGGAGGGGTGTCGTCCCAGACCCGGTCCACCAGGGCGTCCACGGTCATCAGCCGGCCCGCGTTGGCCGCCAGCGCCGCAAGGACCATGCGCTGCCTGGGCTGTCCCAGCTCGATATGACGGCCGTCGGCCCACAGTTCCAACGAGCCCAGTAATCGAAGATCCACGTCCCCACCCACGATCGGCCGCTCTGTATTTCACGAACTCCCCCGATCTTGCCCAGGATTCCACACATGCGGGGCCGGTGGTGCCGTCATGGTGATGGTTCCGGTACGCCCTGTGATCCCGGCCCGGACCGGGGACGCCCGGCAGGTCCGGGGGATGCCCGAGGGCCCGGCAAGGTTTTCACAAGGTCCCTCTTGCAGTCTTCGGACAGCCGGTTGGCCGGCCCGGCGAACGGACCCCCCTTCACGCCGGGCCGGTCAACCGGATCAGCCGCAGGTTCGACACGGATTCGAACCTGTTGTGGGGCTTCGCCCGTCGCCGCTGTCAACGGGGGTCAGCGGCGGCGGAGCGGGGCATCGTTGACAGTCCGGAGCGGGCACCGTGCACAGTCCGGAGCGCGGCACCGGACACATCCGATGCCGCGCTCAGCGAACGCGCCGTCACACGCGCCGTCAGGGGACGCGCACCCAGTCGAGGGTGCGTTCCACGGCCCTCTTCCACCCGTCGTAGCCCTCGGCACGCTGGTCCTCGGACCACTGCGGCTCCCAGCGCTTCGACTCGTTCCAGTGGGTGCGCAGTTCGTCGGTGTCCCGCCAGAATCCGGTGGCGAGCCCCGCCGCGTACGCGGCACCCAGCGCGGTCGTCTCGGCGACGACGGGACGGCTCACGGGGACGCCGAGGACGTCGGCCTGGATCTGCATGCAGAGGTCGTTCGCGGTGACCCCGCCGTCGACCTTGAGCACGTCTAGGTGGACTCCGGAGTCCTGTTCCATCGCGTCCACGACGTCGCGGCTCTGGTAGCAGATGGCTTCCAGGGTCGCCCGTGCCAGGTGCGCGTTGTCGTTGTACCGGGCGAGACCGACGATCGCCCCGCGCGCGTCGGAGCGCCAGTAGGGCGCGAACAGACCCGAGAAGGCCGGCACGAAGTACATACCGCCGTTGTCCTCGACGCTGCGGGCGAGATCCTCGCTCTCGGCGGCGGTCTTGATGATCTTCATCTGGTCGCGCAGCCACTGCACGGCGGAGCCGGTCACCGCGATGGACCCTTCGAGCGCGTAGACCACCGGCTCGTCGCCGAACCTGTACGCCACGGTGGTGAGCAGCCCGTGCTCGGAGCGGACCAGCTCCGTGCCGGTGTTGAGCAACAGGAAGTTACCCGTGCCGTAGGTGTTCTTCGCCTCGCCCGGCGCGAAGCAGACCTGTCCGACGGTCGCCGCCTGCTGGTCGCCGAGCACGCCCCCGATGGGGATGGCCGCGCGCAGCGGCCGGGAGGCACGCGTGACGCCGTACGCCTCCGGGTGCGACGAGGGCTTGATGGCCGGCAGCATGGCCCGCGGGACGCCGAAGAAGCCCAGCAGCTCGTCGTCCCAGTCGAGGGTCTCCAGGTTCATCAGCATGGTGCGGCTGGCATTGGTCACGTCGGTGGCGTGGATACCGCCGTCGGGGCCACCGGTGAGGTTCCACAGGACCCACGCGTCCGTGTTGCCGAACAGTGCGTGACCCTGCTCCGCCGCCTCGCGCACACCGTCGACGTTCTCCAGGATCCACTGGATCTTGCCCCCGGAGAAGTACGTGGCCGGTGGCAGCCCGGCCTTGCGGCGGATGACGTCGCCCTGCCCCGAACGCTCCAGGGCCGCCGCGATCCCGTCGGTGCGGGTGTCCTGCCACACGATGGCGTTGTAGTACGGGCGGCCGTTGCGCGGGTCCCAGACCACCGTGGTCTCGCGCTGGTTGGTGATACCGATCGCGGCCAGGTCGGTCGCGGTCAGGCCGCCGTAGCGCAGGGCGTTCTGGATGACCGAGTTGGTGCGCTCCCAGATCTCCACCGGGTCGTGCTCCACCCAGCCCGACCGCGGCAGGATCTGTTCGTGCTCCAGCTGGTGCTTCGCCACCTCGTTGCCGCCGTGGTCGAAGATCATGAATCGGGTGCTGGTGGTTCCCTGGTCCACCGCGCCGATGAAGTCCGCCATGGGTTTCCGCCTCTCCGGCCGGTCGGTCAGTCCTTGGATGCCGGGATGCGTCCCGGCGGCTCGGGTTCCGCGGACGGCAGGAAGCGGCCGATGAGGACCTTGTACAGACCCGCGCCGAGCAGGCCGCCGATCAGCGGGCCGATGATCGGCACCCAGAAGTACAGGTTCCCGTACTGATCCCGCCACGCTCCGCCGTAGCCGGTGAAGAAGCTGGCCAGCCGTGGTCCGAAGTCACGGGCCGGGTTGATGGCGTACCCCGCGTTCGTGCCCCAGGCCATGCCGATCGCGACCACGACCAGGCCGATGACGAACGGGCCCAGGTTCGCGCCCGGCGGCGTGTTCAGCATGTCCGTGATGGCCATGATCAGCAGCAGCAGGATGGCGGTGCCGATGACCTGGTCACGGAACGCGCCCCACTCATGGACCGGGAGCGCGGGGTTGCCGTTGCCGGGCAGGGTCGAGAACACGCCCTGCGTCTTGATGGTGTGCCCGGGGTCGGCCTTCGCCAGTGCCTCGCTGTAGTTCCAGCGGACCAGGAGGGCGGCCACGAAGGCGCCGGCCGTCTGGGCCAGCGCGTAGGGAGCCACCTTGCGCCACGGGAACCCCTTGAACGCGGCGAGTGCGACGGTCACCGCGGGGTTGAGGTGGGCGCCGCTCAGCCTGGCGGCCACGTAGACCCCCAGGGTGACGCCGAGGCCCCACGCCCAGGCGATGCTGTCGTGGTCACCCAGGCCGCCCGCGGGATCCGTGAGAGCGCCTCCCGCGGACACCTGGGCCACCACACCGCATCCGAAGAGGATGAGGATCAGTGTGCCCGCGAACTCGGCCGACAACTCGCCGACCAGACCGGACCGTATACGTCGCTCAGCCATGGAAGCTCACCCTCCGCCGGGTGTACCGGCCGTCGCCCCGAGCGATATCCGCCAGGCTAGGACGGTTCACGGAAAAGCGCATATCAGGGCATAAAGGTTCGCGTGCGATGCCGGTCGATGACAACCGCTGCCTGCCGTGTCCCCGGTGCCCCTGGTGCCCCGGTGTCCCCGGGCGGACGGCCCGGCCGGCTGGAACGTCGGATTCTGCGCCCCCGTGCCGCCGAGCGGGCCGACGCGGTGAGGCGGTCGCCGCCGTCGCGCTCGTTCCCTGACCGGCACAAGGCTGTGTGCCTTCGGCCGGCCCTGCGAGGGTGTGGCCATGAGGACGACACCCGACGGACGGCCCATCCCACCCACCCATGCCGGAGAACGCGCCATGCTGGAAGCGTGGTTGGACTTCCACCGCGCCACCCTCACCCTGAAGTGCGCGGACCTGGAGGACGACCAGTTACGACTGGCCGCGGCGGCGCCGTCGTCGATGACGCTGCTCGGCCTCGTCCAGCACCTCGCCGAGGTGGAGCGCAACTGGTTCCGACGCGTCTTCGCGGGGGAGGACGTGCCGCCTGTCTTCGGGCAGGGCAATCACGACGGCTTCGCCCTTGAGCCGGACCGGGGCCTCGCCGAGGTGACGGCCGTCTGGCAGGCGGAGATCGCCCGGGGTCGTGAGCTGATCGCCCACGCGGCCCTGGACGACTCCGGCCGCCTGTCCGCACAGGATGCGGAGCACGTCGGCCACCAGGGGGTCTCGCTGCGCTGGATCCTGGTGCACATGATCGAGGAGTACGCGCGTCACAACGGTCATGCCGATCTCATCCGGGAGGGAATCGACGGAGTCACCGGCACGTGACGGGCGCCGGCCACGCACCGGCGTCCGGTCTGCCGCTCAGGCCGGCAGGACGTCCTCGCCCGCCGTCGCGGGGACAGTGCTGCCTCCGCCGCCTCGTTCCGGACGGGCCCGTCCGAGCGTGCGGCCGAGCCACCGGGTCCGGGCGTCGCGGGCTGCGCGGGAGAGAGACGCGCCCGGGGCGACGGAGTCGAAGCCGTGGAACGCGCCGGGCCATACGTGGAGTTCGGCGTCACCGCCGGCCTGCCAGATCCCGCGGGCGTAGTCGACGTTCTCGTCGCGGAAGGTCTCAGCCGAGCCGACGTCGATGTAGGTGGGCGGCAGTGCGCCGAGATCGGTGGCGCGGGCCGGAGCGGCGTACGGCGGCAGGTCGGATGCGCCGTACCTGTCGCCCAGGTAGGCCTGCCAGGCGACGGCGGTCGAGGCTCTGTCCCACGGACCGACGCCGGTCAACTGGTGGGCGGAGGGGCTGTCGAGGCGGTCGTCGAGCATCGGGCACAGCAGGAGCTGCCCGACGGGTGCCGGCCCGTCACCCCGGTCCCGGTTGAGCAGCGTCAGGGCCGCGGCGAGCCCGCCTCCGGCGCTCTTGCCCCCGATGACCATGCGCCCGGCGTCGATGCCGAGCGCGTCCGCCCGGTCGGCGGTCCACAGAAGGCCCGCGTGGCAGTCCTCCAGTGGCCCCGGGTAGGGCGTCTCCGGGGCGAGCCGGTACTCCACGGACACGACGGCCAGGCCGAGCGGGCCGGACCAGTCGCGGAGGATCCTCGGCAGGACGGACCAGGCGTTGCCCATGATCATCCCGCCGCCGTGGAGGTAGAAGAGGACCGGCAGAGGTCCGGTGGCGTCGGCGGGCCGCGCGTGGACCAGCGTCACGTCCGGTCGCCCCTCCGAGCCGGGAACGCACAGCTCCTCGACGGCGAACCGGCCGTCGGCCCGTAGCTGGGCCGCGGTGGGCCGGGGCCTGCTCGCGGTGTCCCGCGCCCGCTGGACGGCGAGGTTGTCCGCGGTGAGCCGGGTCTCGGACAGGTCACCCAAGGTGGCGAGAGCGGCGGCCAGTTCGGCATCGAGCGGCGGCACCGTCCGCGCGGCGCCGAGGGAGCCCGCGGCCCTCCGGTCCGCTGCTCCCGAGGCCACCTGGCCCGCGGCGCCCGGGGCCACCTGCCCCGAGGCCGGGGAGCCCTGAGGTCCGGTCATGATGTGCGGCCCTGGCAGGCGAAGACGCGTACCCGGGCCCCGCCGAGCGTCGATGTCACAGAGATCATGAGTCCAGGGAACCAGGAACCGAGCAGGTCGCGGCCCGTGATGCCCGCAGTCGACCTCCACCCCCTAGTTGAACATGTTCAAAAATGAGGGATACGCTGTCGTCGAACGAAGTCGAGGGGGTTCGGATGAAGGTAGTGCTGCCCGGGGGAACCGGACAGGTGGGCGCGATACTCGACCGTGCGCTGACAGCGGCCGGCCACGAGGTCACAGTGGTGACCCGGAGCCCGTCGCGACCGCACGACCTCCGCTGGGACGGGACCGCACTCGGACCCTGGGCCGAGGCGGTCGACGGCTGCGACGTCGTCGTCAACCTGGCCGGACGCAGCGTCTCCTGCCGTTACACCGAGAAGAACCTGCGGGCCATGATGGACTCCCGGGTGGACTCGGCGCGCGTGGTCGGCGAGGCGATCGCCGCCGCCGCACGGCCACCGCGCGTCTGGCTGCAGATGAGCACGGCCACGGTCTACGCCCACAGCTTCGACACGGCGAACGACGAGGCGACCGGGGCGATCGGCGGCTCGGAGGCCGGCGTGCCCGACCACTGGGCGTACAGCGTCGAGATCGCGAAGAACTGGGAACGGGCGCAGGCCGAGGCGCCGACCCCCGCGACCCGCAAGGTGGCCCTGCGCTCGGCGATGGTCATGAGTCCGGACCGGGGCGGTGTTTTCGACGTGCTGTCGCGGCTCGTACGACTCGGACTGGGCGGGCCGGTGGCGGGCGGCGCGCAGTACGTCTCCTGGATCCACGACCAGGACTTCGTGCGCGCGGTGGAGTTCCTGATCGACCGGGACGACATCGAGGGGCCCGTGAACCTCGCCTCGCCGGAGCCCCTTCCGCACCGCGACTTCATGCGGGCGCTGCGCACCGCGTGGCGTGTCCCGGCAGGGCTGCCGGCGACACGGTGGATGGCCGAACTGGGGGCGTTCGCGCTGCGCTCGGACACGGAACTGCTGCTCAAGAGCCGCCGGGTGGTGCCGGGCCGGCTGGGCGCGGCCGGGTTCGCGTTCGCACATCCCGAGTGGGGGAGGGCCGCCGTCTCTCTCGTCGAACGGGCCAGGCACGGTCGTCCGGGCCGAGACGCCGACCTGCTGTCGCAGCGGTAGCGGGCCTCATGGCATGCACCGCGCGGGCCGGGAGCACACGGCCCGCACGGCCCCAGGTCGCACGGGCACCCGCACGGGCCCGGAGCCCACGGCCGCACGGCACCTGCACGGACCGCACGGGCACGGAGTACGCGGTCCTAACGGGCCAGTACGGGCCGGTACGGGCCAGTACGGACTCGTACAGGCCGAGGACTCAGGACGATTCGCGCACGACAAGTTCCGTGGGCAGCACGACGTGCCTGCGTGGTTCCTCGGGGTTGCCGATCTCCTCCAGGAGCAGGCGGGCGATCGTCTCGCCGATCTCCTCCACGGGCTGACGCACGCTGGTGAGCGGCGGGTTGGTGTGCCGGGCGATGATGGAGTCGTCGAAGCCGACCACCGCCACGTCGTCCGGCACGCTCCGCCGTTGCCTGCGCAACTCCACCAGCGCGCCCGCGGCCATCACGTCCGAGGCGATGAACACGGCGTCCAGCGCGGGGACTTGTTCAAGGAGTGAACGCATCGCGGCCTCGCCGCCCTCCTCGGTGAAGTCGCCGGAGGCCGCGAGTCGGTCCGTGGCTTCGTGTCCTGCCTTCTCCAGTGCCTCACGCCACCCCTGGAGGCGGCTGCGTGCCACGTCCATGTCGAGGGGGCCGCTGATCGTGGCGATGGTCCGGCGGCCCTGGGCGAGCAGATGGCCGACGGCCGTCGCGGCTCCGCCCGCGTTGTCGGAGTGCACGTGGCTGAGCGACTCGGTGACGGAGCGGCGTCCGGCGAGCACCGTGGGCAGCCCCATGTCCTCCAGCAGGCCCGGCAGCGGGTCGTGCTCGTGCACCGAGACCAGGAGAACCCCGTCCACACGGCGTTCCGCCACGGACTCGGTGAGCTGGTCGCGTTCCGCCTGGTCGCGTACGAGGACGAGCTGGAGCTGTGTACGGGTCTTCGCGAGAGCGGTGCTGACTCCGCGGATGACCGCCGAGAAGTACGGCTCGGAGCCCAGCCTGCTCTCGGACTCGGGAATCACCAGGGCCACGGAGTTCGTCCGGCTCGTCACCAGGCCCCTGGCGACCGAGTTCGGCACGTAGTTCAGCTCGGCGATGGCGGCGAGCACGGCGGCCCTGGCCTTCTCGCTGACGAGCTCCGAGCCGTTGATGACTCGTGAAACCGTGGTGCGTCCGACACCGGCGCGCGCGGCCACGGTCTTGATGGTCGGACGCTGCCTGCCCCGCATGTCGCCTCCTCGTCCGCACGCCGCCCGAACGGCCGCCACCTGCGCATTGTGCCAGACCCGCGCGGAGCGTCCGAAGGGTCCGGACGCGGCTGCGCGACATCTTCCGGCAACGAAGTGGTTTCAACTTCTTGACAGGACCCTGTGACGGCGGCCACGCTCTGGGCCACCGAGTGGGCACGTTCCCATCGTCGTTTGGGAACGTACCCACCGGACAAATCGGGCCTGCGGAGCGGACCGCGGGGCTCGAACTCCGGTGCGTCAGCGCCGCCGCTAGGAGGACGAAATGGGCAAGGTCCGAAAGAAGTTGCGTACACGAGCCGTGGCCGCCGTATCGGTTGTGTCGGCTCTCGGCCTGGTCGTGGGCTGCGGAGGCAGTGACAGCGGTGGGACGGGTGGGGGGAAGGAGGACGGCAAGACGACCATCACCATGGGCCTGTTCGGCGTGATGGGCTTCAAGGAGACCGGTCTGCTCGACAAGTACATGAAGGAGCACCCGGATGTCGTCATCAAGGCGGACGTCGCGGGCGACGAGCAGACGTACTACACCGCGCTGCAGACCCACTTGGCGGCCGGCAGCGGGCTGAAGGACATCCAGGGCATAGAGATCGGCAGGGCCAAGGAGCTGTCCGACACGCAGAAGGACAAGTTCGTCGACCTGGCCGGGGCGGCCGGGACGGACCACTTCCTGCCGTGGAAGCAGAGCCAGGTGACCACCTCGGACAAGAAGGTCATCGGCCTGGGGACCGACATCGGCCCGATGGCCGTCTGTTACCGCAAGGACCTGTTCGAGCAGGCCGGGCTGCCCACCGACCGCGAGGAGGTCGCCAAGCTGTGGGAGGGCGACTGGTCGAAGTACGTCGCGGCGGGCAAGAAGTTCAAGGCCGACTCCAAGGACGACAAGGTCGCCTTCATGGACAGCTCCAGCGGGCTGTTCAACGCGATGATCTACGGCAACTCGCAGCAGTTCTACGACAAGCAGGGCAAGCTCATCTACGAGACGAACCCCGTCGTGAAGGACGCGTGGAAGCTGGCCTCCGAGGCGGCCACCTCCGATCTGACCGCCAAGCTCCGCCAGTTCCAGCCCGGCTGGGACCCCGGCCTGGCCAACAGCACCTTCGCCTCCACCGTCTGCCCGGCCTGGATGCTCGCGCACATCAGTGAGAAGGCCGGACCCAAGAACAAGGGCAAGTGGGACGTGGCCAAGGCACCCCAGGGCGCCAACTGGGGCGGCTCCTTCCTCGGGGTGATGGAGAAGAGCCCGGTCAAGAAGGAGGCGCAGGACCTCGTGGCCTGGCTGACCGCTCCCGAGCAGCAGGCCTACCTGTTCAAGGAGATCGGCAACTTCCCGTCGTCGCAGACGGCGCTGGAGATGCCCGAAGTGGTCGACGCCAAGTCCGACTACTTCGCCGGCGCGCCCATCGGGCAGATCTTCGGTGCAGCGGCCAAGGAGATCCCCGACGAGCAGGTGCTCGGCCGCAAGGACGGCACGATCAAGGACATCTTCTCGCAGGGTCTGACCTTGATCGAGGCGCAGGGCAAGAGCCCGAACGAGGCGTGGAAGACGACGGACAAGCGCATCGAGAAGGCCGCGGGCTGACCTCAGGGCCGCCGCTGACCGCTCCACTGCCCGCTTCCGCAGCCGCCCGGCGTCCCACGGCACAGCCCGTGTGGGCCGCCGGGCCCCTGCCCGCCCCCCCCAGCTCACCCTCCAGGAAGGACGCCTTCCGGTGGCCATCTCCACCTCGACACCCCCAGACGGTGCGCCCGGCACCGCCGCGCCGGACGGGACCGGTGCCGGCGCCGAACGCCGCAGCACGCTGCTCCACCGCCTCGACGTGCGCGGCGCCCCGTACGCCTTCGTCGCCCCGTTCTTCATCGTCTTCGCGGCCTTCAGCTTCTACCCGCTCGTCTACACCTCGTGGATCTCGCTGCACCGCGTCGAACTGTCGACCCTGAACGTCATGGAATGGGTCGGCTTCGACAACTACACGGCCCTGTGGGAAGACGACCGCTTCTGGAACGCGCTGCTCAACACGTTCACCATCGGTGTCCTGTCGACCGTGCCGCAGCTGCTGATGGCGCTCGGTCTCGCGCACCTGCTCAACTACCAGTTGCGGGGCTCGACGTTCTTCCGCGTCGCCGCCCTCACCCCGTACGCCACCTCGGTGGGCGCCGCGGCCCTCGTGTTCACGATGCTCTTCGAACGCGACTTCGGCATGATCAACTGGATGCTGAGCCTGGTCGGCATCGACAACATCGACTTCGAGAACAACAAGTGGGCCGCGCAGACGGCCATCTCGACGATCGTCATCTGGCGCTGGACCGGCTACAACGCCCTGCTCTACCTCGCGGCGATGCAGGCGATCCCGCGTGACCGCTACGAGGCCGCGGCCATCGACGGCGCCTCGCGCTGGCAGCAGTTCCTCAAGGTCACCGTCCCCGGGATCCGCTCCACCATCGTGTTCACCATCGTGCTGTCCACCATCGGCGCCACCCAGCTCTTCGGTGAGCCCCTGATCTTCGGCCAGGGCCCGAACGGCATCACCGGGGGAGCGGACAACCAGTACCAGACGCTGGGTCTGCTCCTGTACGAGGAGGGCTGGAAGAACTACCAGATGGGCCGGGCCGCCACGGTCGCCTGGGCGATGTTCCTGCTGCTCATCGTCCTCTTCGTCGTCCAACGACTCGTCAAGCGCGTCCTGGCGCGCAGGGCCTGACCGGGAGATCCCCATGACCACAGACAGCATCCCGGTCGAGACGGCGGACGCGCGCCCCGGGACCGTACAGAAGAAGACACGGAAGAACGCCCCGCCCGGCGGCCGGAACCGGCAGCTGTTCCGGCACCCGGGTGCCGGACGCCAGCACCACGCGGGCCCCGTCGCCTACATCCTGCTGGGGATCGCGGCGCTCTTCTCCCTCTTCCCGCTCTACTGGACGATGGTGGCGGCCTCGACCGACAACACACGGGTCACCCAGACGCCCCCGCCGTTCCTGCCGGGCCCCCACCTGCTGGAGAACCTGGGCAAGGCCTGGCAGGACGCCGCGCTGGGCAAGGCCATGCTCAACAGCCTGATCGTGGCCGGTGTGATCGCCCTGTCCACGGTGCTGTTCGCCACCCTCGCCGGGTTCGCCTTCGCCAAACTCCGCTTCAAGGGCCGCAACATCCTGCTGATGCTCGTGATCGGCACGATGATGGTGCCGCCCCAACTCGGTGTCGTCCCGCTGTTCATGATGATGACCGAGCTGGGCTGGGGCCAGCAGCTGCCCGCGGTCATCTTCCCCACGCTCGTCAGCGCCGTCGGCGTGTTCTTCATGCGGCAGTACCTCAGCGAGGCGCTGCCCGACGAACTAGTCGAGGCCGGCCGGGTGGACGGCGCGCACTCCCTGCGCATCTTCTGGAGCATCGTGCTGCCGATCGCCCGGGCTCCCATGGCCGTCCTGTTCATGATCACGTTCGTGCACGCCTGGAACGACTTCTTCTGGCCCTTCATCGTGCTCGACATGTCGAATCCGACGGTGCCCGTCGCCCTCACCCAGCTCAGCGCGGGATACGTGCGCGACCAGTCGCTGATCATGGCGGGCGCCCTCCTCGGCACGCTGCCCCTGCTCGCCATGTTCATCGTCTTCGGCCGTCAGATCGTCGGCGGCATCATGCAGGGCGCGGTCAAGGGATGACCGACCCGCAGTTCCCCTGGTGCCGGGGTCCTCCGGCGCCCGCGCCCCCGCTTCGCCCCTCCCGTCCCGCAGCACTCTGGAAGGACTCACGTGACCACCGTTACCCGACGTGTCGCGCCCACCCCGGAACACTCCACCGCCGTCCGGTTCCCGCAGAACTTCACCTGGGGCACGGCGACCGCCGCCTACCAGATCGAGGGCGCCGCCACCGTGGACGGCCGCACCCCCTCGATCTGGGACACCTACTCGCACACACCCGGCAGGGTGCGCAACGGCGACACCGGTGACGTGGCCACCGACCACTACCACCGCTGGCGCGAGGACGTCGAGATCATGGCCGACCTCGGCGTGAGCGCCTACCGGTTCTCCCTGTCGTGGTCGCGGGTGCAGCCGACCGGCCGCGGCCCGGCCGTCCAGAAGGGACTCGACTTCTACCGCGCCCTGACCGACGCCCTGCTGGAGAAGGGCATCGAACCGGTCGTCACCCTCTACCACTGGGACCTGCCGCAGGAGCTGGAGGACGCGGGCGGCTGGCCCGAGCGCGTCACCGCCGACCGGTTCGCCGACTACGCGACGCTCGCGGCCCGTGCGCTGGGAGACCGGGTGAAGACCTGGACCACCCTCAACGAGCCCTGGTGCAGCGCCTTCCTCGGCTACGGCTCCGGTGTGCACGCCCCCGGCCGCACCGACCCGGTGGCCGCCCTGCGCGCGGCGCACCACCTCAACCTCGCCCACGGCAAGGCCGTACAGGCACTGCGCGCCGAACTGCCGTCCTACGCGCGGGCCTCCATCACGCTCAACATCCACCACGTCCGGGCGCTGACCGAGGCCGCCGAGGACGTGGACGCGGCCCGCCGGATCGACGCGCTGGCCAACCGTGTCTTCACCGGCCCGCAGCTGGAGGGCCGTTACCCGCAGGACCTCCTCCAGGACACGGCGAGCCTCACCGACTGGTCCTTCGTGCAGGACGGCGACCTCGCCGCGATCCACCAGCCGCTGGACTTCCTGGGCGTCAACTACTACACGCCCACCGTCGTCTCCGCCGCCACGGGTGAGGCCAGCCACGGCTCCGACGGACACGGGCAGAGTGAGCACAGCCCTTGGCCGGGGGCCGAGGTCGCCTTCCACCGTCCGGAGGGCAGCACCACCGCGATGGGCTGGGCGGTCGACCCCAGCGGCCTGTACGACCTGCTGCTGCGGCTGAAGGCGGACTTCCCCGCCATGCCCCTGATGATCACCGAGAACGGGGCGGCGTTCGACGACTACGTGAACCCGGAGGGCGAGGTGGTCGACCCCGAGCGCATCGCCTACCTGCGCGGCCATCTGGCCGCGGTGCACCGGGCGATCAAGGACGGCGTCGACGTGCGGGGCTACTTCCTGTGGTCCCTGCTGGACAACTTCGAGTGGGGCTACGGCTACAGCAAGCGCTTCGGTGCCGTCTACGTCGACTATCCGACCGGCCGGCGCATCCCGAAGGCCAGCGCGCGGTGGTACGCCGATGTGACCCGCACGGGCATCCTGCCGGACGGAGGGGGCGAGCACTGAGACGGCTCGCCACCGTACGGGAGCCGCGCCCGCGGACCCGTGCGGTGGAAGTGGGAGATGAGCAGGTATGGACCCACCGCGACGGGGCACCAGGGGTGTACACGACACCGCTCGGTGTCGCCCAGTGACAACGACGCCACTGATGGAGTCCGGATTCTCGCGGTGGCGTCTGCCCACATGCGAGCTGTGCTGTGTGTGGGAGAGGAATCACCATGATGGTGCCGGCGGAGAAGGAACTGCGTACGGTCCTGGCCCAGTTCGCCGAGGTGCGGATCGAGCACGACGTGCGCCCCACCGGCCGCACCAGCCGTGCTCTGGAGGACGTCACCTACACGCTGTGCGTCATGACCGCCTCGCGCACCGCCGAGGAGGCGCTGCGTACGGCCGACCTGCTGATCGAGCAGTACCGCGCGACCCGGGAGGGCGTCGCGCAGGAGGACGAGACGCTGGCGGCGTAGAACCGTGGCGGCGGCAGCGCGAGGCCGAAGCCCGCTGGTGTGCCGTGCCGACGCGGGGGCACAGCGGCTCCCCATCCGTAGGTGTCCCCGCGCCGGTTGTCCTCCCCTGCCGGAGCGAGCGGGAATCGCTCCGGGACGAGGGAGGACGATGTGCCGGGGCCCCGGTGTCCGCTGCGAGGATCTGAGGGCCCCGGCCGTCTCGCGGCCGTTCTGCCTGTTCCTTTGAGCGGCCCGGGGTCCGGGAGCCGAGCGGCGCGGTGACCCTGCGGGCCGTCAGCACGGGTACCTGCCACTGCTCACACCGTAGAGGGGCGCGGGTGCCCGGCGCGGCGGCGCACGGCGGGCGGACCGGGGCAGCGGACAGCGCACCGACGCACAGGCCGGTACGGGACACCTTCTGCCCCAGGGGCCCGGTCCGTGTTCGGGCCGATCTCCGGGCCGATGTCGAAGTCGGGGTCCAGGCTGATGTCCAGGTCAGTGTTCGAGCAGCATCCGGCGGGCCAGCCGGGCCAGCTCCCGGGTCGCGGGTGACAGGACGGCACCCTGGCGCCGGACGACGGCGATGGTGTCGTACAGCGGGTCGGCGAAACCGACGGTGTGCAGGTTCTCCGGGAATGTACGGCTGCCCGCGACCGCCCGGGACACGATGGTGTCGCCCGCGCCCCGGGCGACCAGGTGCAGCGCGGAGTCGACCTGCTCGACCTCGACCACCGGCGACAGCGTGATGCCCTCCACCTGAGCACGTTCGGCCAGCTGGCGCCGCGTGGGGTCCCGCCAGCCGTAGTGGGCGTCGTACAGGATCAGCGGCGCCTCGGCGAGGTCCGTCATGGTCACGGGCCGGGCGGTGCGCTCCGGGTCCGCCGAGGCGTAGACGACCTCGTCGCGCATGAGGGGCGTGATGTCGAGGCCCTCGGCGTCGATGGGGAGGACGACCAGACCGGCCTCCAGATCCCCGGCGGTGACGGCCTCGGCGACCTCCACCGAGTTCAGGCCCACGATCCGCAGCCGTACCCGGGGATGCCGGGCGTGGAACGTTTCGAGCAGGTCGGACAGCAGGTAGTAGTCGGCGTTGCGCAGCAGGCCGAAGGTGGCCACCCCGCCGTCGAGCGAGGTGAGGGAGCGCAGTGCCCGGTCGGCGCCCTCGGCCGCCTCCGCCGCCTGCTCGGCGTAGGGGAGCAGTTCCTCGCCCGCCGCGGTCAGGACGAGCCGGCGCGCCCCTCGGGTGAACAGCGGCACCCGGTAGTGCTCCTCCATGCGTTTGATCAGCTCCGAGACCGAGGGCTGGGTCGTGCGCAGCTCCGCCGCGGCGGCGGAGAACGTGCCCAGCCGGGTGGCGGCCAGGAAGGCGCGCAGCTGGTTGAGCGTGATCGCCGGAGTGGACGAAGGAGGCATGCCGACCACTCTGCCATAGGGGCGCCCTATGGGGTGGCGAGGACAATTCGAGGTTGTCCCGGGGCAAACCGTCCTTCAGGCTCAGCAGTATGAAATTGAGCTCCCGCTTCACCGCTGGCTTCTCCGACCGCTACACCCTGCTGAAGGCTCCCGCGGTCGACGCTCCGCCCGCCCAGCGCGACCCCGAGGTGATCGAGACGGTCAGCCGCATGCTGTCCGACATCGAGCGCGATGGGCTCGACGCCGTCCGCCGTTACGCACGCACCCTCGACGGTCAGTCCGACGGCGCGATCGAGCTGGACGCGAAGGAGACAGCGCGCAGCGGCGACCGGCTGCCGAAGGACCTGCGGGCGGCGATCGAGCTCGGCGCCGAGCGCACCCAGCGCTTCGCCATCCTGCAGCGCGACCACCTGGCGGACTTCGAGGAGGAGATCGCCCCCGGCCTGGTGGTCGGCCAGCGGTACGTGCCGGTCTCCGCCGTCGGGGCCTACCTTCCCGCGGGCCGCTTCCCGCTCACCGCCAGCGCCTTCATGACGGTCGGCGTGGCCAAGGTCGCGGGCGTACCCACGGTGATCGGCTGCACCCCGCCCCAGCCGGACGGACGCGCCAACGACGCCGTCACCTACGCCGCCCACCTCTCCGGCATCGACCACCTCTTCGTCATCGGCGGGGTCCAGGCACTCGCGGCCATGGCCTTCGGGCTGCTGGGCCGGGCGCCCGTCGACATGCTCGTCGGCGCCGGCAACGCCTATGTCGCCGAAGCCAAGCGGCAGTTGTTCGGCACGGTCGCCATCGACCTTCTCGCGGGGCCCTCCGAGGTGGCCGTCATCGCCGACGGGACGGCCGACGCGGAAGCCGTCGCGGCGGACCTGCTCGGCCAGGCCGAGCACGGCCCCAACTCACCGGCCGCCCTGGTCACCACCTCCGAGCGGCTCGGCCGTGACGTGATCGCCGCCGTCGAGCGCCAGCTGCCGACCCTGTCCACCCAGGACATCTGCGGACCCGCCTGGCACGACTTCGGCTCCGTGATCCTCGTGAGCAACAAGGAGGACGCGGTCGCGGTCATGGACGAACTCGCCCCGGAGCACCTGGAGGTGCACACGGCCGACGACGACTGGTACCACGACACCCTGCGCAACTACGGCTCCCTGTTCCTCGGCCACTGGAGCACGGTCGCGTACTCGGACAAGGGCATGGCCGGTACGAACCACACCCTGCCGACCGCCGGCGGCGCCAAGCACAGCGCCGGTCTGTCCGTCTCCCGCTACCTCAAGCCCCTCACGTACCAGCGCATCAGCCGTGCGGCCACGCCGTCGCTCGCCGAGGCGGTGGAGGTCATCTCCGCCAGCGAGGGCATGACCGCCCACCAGGCCACGGCCACCCTCCGCCTGCGCTCCTACGCCGGCTGACCCCTCCCGCACAGGTCCGTACAGACCGAAGAAGACGCATACAAACCAATAGAACCCAATACAAGCAATTACAGACCACTACAGGCCCACACAGGAACGGTGCACCGGATGAAATCCGTACGTCGTGAGGTACGCCGTCGCGTACTCCGTGAGAGAGCGGGCGGGAGAGCGGGCGGGAGAGCGGGCGCGCCCCGTCGTGCCTGGGGTACCGCCGGGGCCGTCGCGCTGGCCGCGGTCCTAGCCTGCGCCGGGTGCAGTGCGCCCGGCGCGGGCAAGTCCGCCACCGCCGGGACGCAGTCCTTCATCACCGAGCCGGTGACCACCGAGCAGGTCGCCGCCCTCGGTGACGTCACCCTGCGGATGTGGGCGGACCAGGCGGAGAAGCCGCTGATGAAGTCGGTCGTCCCGGCCTTCGAGAAGAAGTACCCGAACGTCACCGTCGACATCACCTACAAGAGCTTCGACGACCTCATCGCCACCGTCGTCAACGCCGCCTCCGGCAGCACCCCGCCCGACCTGTTCCAGGGCAACATCGGGTACGCGGTCGACGGCGCCCTCGTCAAGGCCAAGCTCGTACGCCCCCTCGACGACGTGGCCGCCACCTACGGCTGGCTCACCGGCACCGGCGCGAGCACCCTGGCACCGGCCCGCTGGAACAGCGCGGGCACCGCCTTCGGCGACGGGAACCTCTACGGGATGTCCCCGATCAGCGAGGTCCAGGGCATCTACTACAACAAGGCCCTGCTGAAATCCCTGGACCTGGAACCGCCGCGGTCCCTGAGCGACCTGGAGAAGGACCTGCCGGTCGTGAAGGCGGCGGGCAAGCAGCCCGTCATGCTGGGCAACAGCGACCAGTACGCCGCCACCCACATCTTCTCCGACCTCGCCGTCACCGAGCAGAGCCCCGCCTCCATCAGCGACTGGATCGGCGGCAAGGCGGGCACCACCTTCGCCACCGACGGCAACGAGAAGGCGGCCGACACCATGGCCGACTGGGCGAAGAAGGGCTACTTCGGCTCCGGCTACGACGGCCTCAGCAACGAGGACGCCATCGCCCGGTTCGCCAAGGGCTCGGGCGCGTTCTTCGTCGGCGGCTCCTGGAACGGCGCCAAGCTCGACCCCGAGAAGTTCGGCTTCGGCGCCCTCACCACAGGCGGCGCCGGAGCCACCGCCTCGCCGTGGCACATCGCCGCCTCCTCCAAGGCCACCCCCGCCGCCGTCGCCTTCCTCGCGGCCCTCCACACCCCCGAGGCCGGTCAGGAGATCCTCGACACCGGCCGCCTGCCCGTCGTCACCGACGGCGTGAAGGGCGCGAACAGTCTGCAGAGCCAGACCCTCGACGTGCTCAAGCGCACCATCGCCGCGGGCACCCAGGTCGGCTACTACGACTGGAGCGCCACCGACATGCTCTCCGTCATGGGCGGCAAGCTCCAGGAGGTCATGGCGGGCCGCACGAGCAGCGCCGCCTTCACCAAGGCGGTCCAGGACTCCTGGCAGAAGGCGAGGAAGTCCGAGTGAGCACCGTCGCCCCCGCGCGGGAACGCGACACCGCGCCCACACCGGCCGGCATACGCCGATTCAGCCGGCCGCGCCGCCACCTGACCTCCCTCTCCTGGTCGTCGCTGCTGTACGTGGCACCGGCCCTGGCGTTCTTCGCCGTCTTCGTGCTGTACCCCATCGGCATCTCGGTCTGGTACTCGTTCTACGCGTACGACGGCCTCACCGAGGGCACGCCGGTCGGCCTCGACAACTACACGGCCGTCTTCACCGACCCGGACCTGCGCGCGGCCCTGCTGCACTCCCTGGTCCTGCTGTTCTTCTACGCCGCCCTGCCGGTGGCCGTGGGCCTGCTGCTCGCCGGAGCCATGTCCCGTATCCGCGTGTACGGCCTGACGCTGTTCCGTGCGGTGCTGTTCGTGCCGCAGATCCTCTCCAGCGTCGTGGTGGCCGTCGCCTGGCGGAACCTCCTCGCCGAGGACGGCCCGGTCAACGCGGTGCTGCGGGCCGTGGGCCTCGGCCGCTTCACGACGAGCTGGCTCGGGAACTTCGACACCGCGCTGCCCTCGATCGGAGTGGTCGGCACCTGGGTCGAGTACGGCCTGTGCATGGTGCTCTTCCTCAGCGGCATCGTGGCCATCGACCGCTCGACCTACGAGGCGGCCCGCCTCGACGGCGCCGGAGCGGTGCGGGAGTTCTTCTCCATCACCCTGCCCGCCCTGCGCCCCCAGATCTCGATCGCGCTGATCCTCACGGTGACCTTCGCCCTGCGCAACTTCGACCTCATCTGGAACACCACCCGCGGCGGACCCGGCACCTCCACCACCGTGCCGAGCCTGTACGTCTACCAGGACGCGTTCCAGAACCGCATGCTCGGCCGGGCCTCCGCCCTGGCCATCGTCCTCACCGTGGTCATCCTCGCCGTCGTGGTCGCCGTACAGCTCCTCCTGCGGGAACGCGACGGCACGGGCCGCGGCCCCCTGCGACGCGCTACCGCCCGGCCGGCCAGGAAGGTACAGCCATGAGGATCGCCCGTACCGAGAGCGTCACCACGCACGCGCTGCTCGTCCTCGCGGCCGTCGTCGCCGTCTTCCCGCTGGTGTCGATCGTCGTCTCCTCGTTCGACGGCTCCTCCGGCGGACTGTCCCTGTCCAGCTACTCGACGGCCTGGACCCAGGGCCGCTTCGGCTCCGCCCTCCTGTCGAGCGCGCTGGTGTCCGTCACCGTCGTGGTCGTCACCGTGATCCTCGCGAGCCTGGCGGGTTACGCGCTGGCCACCATGCGCGTCCCCGGCGGCAAGGTCATCCTGGGCCTGCTCCTGCTCGGACTCGTCCTCCCGTACGAGGTCACCGTGCTGCCGCTCTACGAACTGCTCGCGGGCTGGAACCTCATCGACACCTACTGGGCGCTGATCCTTCCGCAGATCGCCCTGTCGGTCCCGCTCGGGGTGCTCTGGATGCGTACGTTCTTCGCCTCGGTCCCGCAGGAACTGCTCGAAGCGGCGCGCATCGACGGCACCAGCCGGTTCCAGACCCTGCGGCTGGTCGTGCTGCCCATCGCCGGACCCGCCCTCACCACCCTCGGCACCGTGCTCTTCCTGTTCACCTGGAACGAGTTCCTGCTGGCCCTCATCCTGGTCCCCGACAACGCGGCGGTGCAGACCGTTCCGCTGGCGCTGTCCTTCTTCTCCGGGGCCGCCCGCTCCAGCGACCCCGCGGTCACCGCCGCGGCCGCCGTCCTCGTGGCCCTTCCGGTGCTGCTGGCGTACACGGTCCTGCAACGGCGCCTGATCTCCGGCCTCACGGAAGGAGCGGTGAAATGACCGCCGGCCGTTCATCCGCCGCCGCGAAGACCGGGGTGACCCGTGTCGTGTGCGAGCAACTGGCGCCACGCGTCGGCGATCTGACCCACAACAAGGCGCTGGCCCTGGACGCCGTCCGACGCGCCCTCGCGGACGGGGCCGACATCGTCGTCCTGCCCGAACTGGTCACCTCCGGCTATGTCTTCGAGACCGCCGAGGAGGCCAGGACCACCGCGATCACCGTCGAGGACCCCTTCTTCGCCGACCTGAGCGCGGTGCTCGCCGGTACGCGGAGTGTCGTCGTGCTGGGCTTCTGCCAGCGCGCGGACGACACCGGCGACACGGGCGACACGGACGACGCGCTGTACAACAGCGCCGCCGTGGTCGACGCGAGCGGTGTGCGGGCCGTCTACCGCAAGACCCACCTGTGGGACCGGGAGACCTTGTTCTTCACCCCCGGTGACCGGACCCCTCCGGTGGTCGACACGGCCCACGGCCGTATCGGTGTCCTGATCTGCTACGACCTCGAATTCGCGGAGATGCCCCGGCGGCTCGCCCTCGCCGGCGCGGACCTGATAGCCGTTCCGACCAACTGGCCGCTGGTCGAGCATCCGGCGGGCCAGTATCCGGCGGAGATCATCCAGGCCCAGTCCGCCGCACGCGCCAACGGTGTCTTCATCGCGTGCGCGGACCGCAGCGGCGTCGAGCGCGGACAGCAATGGACACAGGGGACGGCGGTCATCGACCAGTTCGGCTGGCTCACGACGGCCCCACCCACCGCGACCTCCGAAACAGCCTCGGAGCAACGGGCCGCGGCCGACCTCTTCCTCCATCTGTCCCGCGACAAGGCCATCTCCCCGCACAACGACCTGCTCGGCGACCGCCGGCCCGACATCTACACACAGGAGACCCCGCTGCTATGACCACAGCAGACTCCACCCCCGCAGCCGTAGCCGCACAGGCCGGTCCGCCGTCCGGGGCGGCCGACGACGACTGGTGGCGGACCGCCGTCATCTACCAGATCTACCCGCGCTCGTTCGCCGACGGCGACGGTGACGGCACCGGCGACCTGCCCGGTATCACCGGCCGGCTCGACCACCTGGCGGACCTCGGCGTCGACGCCCTGTGGCTGTCCCCCTTCTATCCCTCGCCGCAGCGCGACGGCGGCTACGACGTGGCCGACTACCGCGCGGTGGACCCGCGCTACGGCACGCTCGCCGACTTCGACGAACTCCTGGCACGCGCACACGAGTTGAGCATCCGCGTCATCGTCGACCTCGTGCCCAACCACTGCTCCTCGGAGCACGTCGCGTTCCGTGCCGCGCTGGCCGCCGCCCCCGGCAGCGACGAGCGGGCCCTGTTCCACTTCCGCGACGGCCGCGGACCGGACGGCTCCCTGCCGCCCAACGACTGGACGTCGATGTTCGAGGGGCCCGCCTGGACCAGGGTGACCGAGGCCGACAGCCGCCCCGGGCAGTGGTACCTGCACCTGTTCGACCCCTCCCAGCCCGACTGGAACTGGGACAACCCCGCCGTCCGGGACGACTTCGAGCGGACGCTCCGCTTCTGGCTCGACCGTGACGTCGACGGCTTCCGCGTCGACGTGTGCGACGCCCTCGTCAAGGCCCCGGGGCTGCCCGACTGGCCCCGGCCGACCCACGGGGTGATCGAGCCCGTCGACGGCGTGATGCCTCCCATGTGGGACCAGGAGGGCATCCACGAGATCTTCCGGAGCTGGCGCCGGCTGCTGGACACCTACGACGGCCGGCGCATCCTGTGCGCCGAGGCATGGCTGCCGCCGGAGCGTGCCGCGCGGATCATCCGCGCCGACGAGATGCACCAGGCCTTCAACTTCCGCTTCCTGGAGACGCCCTGGCAGGCAACCCCGCTGCGGAACGTCGTCGCCGAGTCGCTGGCGGCCAACGACGGCGTCGGCGCGCCGACCACCTGGGTGCTGTCCAACCACGACGTGATGCGGCACGCGAGCCGCTTCGGGTACGACGGACACGTCGAGCTGGAACACGGCGTGGGCGCCGACGACCCGCAGCCCGACCGGCCGCTGGGACTGCGCCGGGCACGAGCGGCCACCGCGCTGATGCTGGCCCTGCCCGGGTCCGCCTATCTGTACCAGGGGGAGGAACTGGGCCTGCCCGAGGCGACAGCCCTGCCCGACGCGGCCCGCCAGGACCCCGTGTGGGAACGGTCCGGACACCGCATCCGAGGACGCGACGGCTGCCGCGTGCCCCTGCCGTGGACCGAGGCGGACCCCGCCTTCGGGTTCGGCACCGCCGCCGACGTCGACACCTGGCTTCCCCAGCCGTCCGACTACGGCTCGTACGCCGTGGCCGCGCAGCGGGGCCGTCCGGGGTCGACGCTGGAGCTGTACCGCACCCTGCTGGACCTGCGCCGCCGGTACCGGCTGGGGGAGGGGACCCTCAAGTGGGTGACCTCTCCCGACGCCGGCGTGCACCCCGGCGACAACATCCCGCACCCCGGCAACGACGACGTCCTGCACCTCGCCAACGGTTCTGTCGAAGTCGTCGCCAACCTCGGCGCGCAGCCCGTCCCGCTGCCTCCCGGAGCGCATGTCCTGGCCGCGTCCGAGCCGGTGACGGCCGACGTGCCTCCGGACGCCACGGTCTGGTTCACCACGGGGGAGGCCAACACCGCGCGGTAGCAGGCCGGTTAGGATCCGGGTCATGCCGCTGACCCTGGAAGACGTGGACCGGTTCGAGACGCTGAGGCCTCGTCTGGAAGCCATCGCCTACCGCCTCCTGGGGTCGGCGAGCGAGGCCGAGGACGTCGTACAGGAGACGTTCCTGCGGTGGCAGGCCGCCGACACCGGGCGCATCGAGGTCCTGGAGGCCTGGCTGACGAAGGTGCTCACGAACCTGTGCCTCAACCAGCTCACCTCGGCCCGCGTACGGCGTGAGCGGTACGTCGGCCAGTGGCTTCCCGAGCCGCTGCTCGACGGCGACCCGATGCTCGGCCCCGCGGGCACCGCCGAGCAGCGCGAGTCGCTCTCGTACGCGGTCCTGACCCTCATGGAGCGGCTGTCTCCCAACGAGCGGGCCGTGTACGTGCTGCGGGAGGCCTTCGACTACCCGCACCGGGAGATCGCCGAGATCCTCGGCATCGGCGAGGCGGCCAGCCAGCAGCTCTTCCACCGTGCCAAGCGGCACATCGCCGACGGCAGGGCCCGCGCCGAGATCGACGGGGCCGCCGCCCGGCGGATCGTCGAGGAGTTCCTGTCGGCCGCCACCACCGGAAGGACCGAGCCCCTCGTACGGCTGCTCACCGGTGACGTCGTCTCGATCGGCGACGGCGGCGGGAAGATCCCGGCCCGGACCACACCGGTCGCGGGCGCCCTCGCGGTCGCGAGGTTCATGCGGGGCCTGTTCAAGCCGGCACCGGCCAAGCGTGCCCTGATCGGCGGGTCGGCCGAGATCCACCTGACGACGGTGAACGGCGGCCTCGCCGTCGTCGCCGTCGTCGAGGGCAGGGTCGTCGGCATCACGTGCGTGGAGGTCACCGCCGAGGGCATCGCCGCGTTCCGCAGCCAGGCCAACCCCGACAAGCTGGAGCGGGCGACCGGGCTGTGGGCGGCGGCCGACCATGGGGAACCGCTGTTCCACGCCTTCTGACACCGATGTGAGCTGCTTCACACGGTGTACCTGTCAGGGATCGGCGTGCTGTCCGGTTCAAGGGCCGTAACCGCGCTCGACACGGGCCGGACCCGCCCAGACAGGAGTCACCGCCATGCAGCACCGCATCATCGTTCTCGGCGCCGGATACACCGGAGCCATCGCGGCCGGCCGCCTCGCCAGGCGGCTGCACCGCGACGAGGTCGCCATCACCCTCGTCAACGCCGAGCCCGACTTCGTCGAACGCGTCCGGATGCACCAGCTCGCGGTCGGCCAGGACCTCACACCGCGCCCCTTGAGCGAGATGTTCGAGGGCACCGGCGTCGAGCTGAGGATCGCGAAGGTCACCGGCGTCGACGTCGATCGGAAGACGGTCGCGGTCGTCCCGGCGAACGCAGGCCCCGGTGAGCCCGCCGGCACCGAACAACTGCCGTACGACACCCTCGTGTACGCCCTCGGCAGCGGCTGGAACGACCAGGGCGTCACCGGTACCGCCGAGCACGCCCACGAGATCGCGAGCAGGCCAGGAGCACTCCGGCTGCGCGAGCGGCTGGCCGCTCTGGAGGCCGGACAGTTCGTGGCCGTCGTCGGCGCCGGTCTCACCGGCGTGGAGGCCGCGACGGAGCTGGCCGAGAGCCGCCCGGACCTCGCCGTCGCCCTCGTCGCCCGCGGCGGCCTCGGCGACCGGCTCTCGGACAAGGGCCGCGCGCACCTGCGCAAGGTCGTCGGCAACCTCGGCATCACCGTGCACGAGAACGCGGCGGTTACCGGAGTCGAGGCAGACCGGATCACCACCGCCGACGGCGGGGCGATCCCCGCCGCGGTCACCGTGTGGACGACCGGCTTCGCGGTCCACCCGATCGCACGGGCCACCACCCTGGAGACCACCGGCACCGGCCAGATCGTGGTCGACGGGACGATGCGCTCGCACTCCCACCCGGAGGTGTACGTCGTCGGCGACGCGGCCATGGCGATGGGCCCCGGCGACAAGCCGCTGCGGATGTCGTGCGCCTCGGGCACCCCCGCCGCGTGGCTGGCCGCCGACACCATCGCGGCACGCCTGACCGGCGGAAAGCTCCGGAAGTCGGCGGTTCGGTACTACAACCAGTGCGTCTCGCTGGGCCGCAAGGAGGGCCTGATCCAGTACGTCACCGCCGACGACCGGGCCGTCGACGCGGCCCTGACCGGCCGACTTGCCGCCGTCTACAAGGAGTTGGTCTGCAAGGGCGCGGTCTGGGGCGTCGCCAACCCGACCCTCGGCCTGCCCGGCCGGCGCCGCCATGTCGTCGGGGAGGCGGACCGGGCGGGGGCGGCCGCCGAGGCGGTGGCCTGACACACCCCGGTTCGGCGGCGCGCCAGGAGTCATGGATGCGCGGGCAGGGGGAAACCGACCGGGCATGGACGCAACGACAACGACGCGCGCACGGAGCCTGGTCGCCCTGATGGCGATGGTCCCCCTCGTCGCGGCGTGCGGCGGAGGCCACGACGGGAACGACGACGAGGGCGCCTGGGGAGCCGCGGCCCAGCCCACCGTGGCCCGGGGCGCCGACCTGGTGATCACCACCGACAACGGGGTGCGGCTGCGCCCCGCCGACGGTGACCGGGTCGGCGTCGGAGGCCACATCCGGCACGAGTGGTCCCACCGGGACGACACCTGGGTGCTCGACCTGTCGTGCCCGAAGCGGGACGACGACGGCCGGGAGTCGGGCCAGGAGGCGGGCCGGGGATCCGGTCAGGAGTGCGACCGCATGCCGGAAGTGAACGTCCCGGAGGGCACGTCCGTCACCGTCTCCGCCCGTAACGCCGGTATCGACGTGGCCGGTGTCTCGGCCGCCCTGGACCTCACGACCGTCAACGGCGACGTCACCGTGACCAGGTCCGGCCGGAAGGACGCCGCCGTCCGGCTGGAGACCCGCAACGGATCCGTACGCGCGGGCACCCTGCGCGCCGACGACCTGCACGCCGAGACGGTGAACGGTGACGTGACGCTCGACTGCGCCACTTCGCCGGGCGGCGTCGGCGCCCGCACCACCAACGGCTCGGTCCGGGTCGTGCTGCCGCACGACGCGCCCGCCTACCGGATCGCGGCGACCACCGACAACGGCCGCCCCTCGGTCACCGTCCCCACCGGTGACGAGGACGACGACCGCAGCATGACGCTCACCACCGTCAACGGTGACGTCACGGCAGGCGTGGAGTAGGCACGTACCGCGTGCGCCGGCAGCTCATGGCCCGACCGTGAGAGGTGTCCCACTGGTCCTGTCCGACGACGGGCCGGTCTCCAGCAGGAGTTCGCCCGCCTCGACCCCCACGGTGAGGTCGCGCGTCACCGAACCGAGCATGTCCGCGTCGACGTCGAACACGGCTTCCGCGCTCTCGCCCGGGGCGAGCCGGACCCGGGTGAACCCGCGCAGCTCTCTCGTCCTGGGCCATGAGGAGCCGCCCGACAGTCGCCGCACATACAACTGCACGGTCTCGCGCACCGGTCGCCGTCCCGTGTTCGTGACGGTGACCGCGCACGTCAGCGCGGGTGCGTCCAGGGACACGGACGTACGTGACAGCTTCGGCTCGCCGTAGGACACCGTCGTGTACGACAGGCCGTGGCCGAACGGGTGTCGGGCGGAGGCCGGTTGATCGACGTATCCCCGGTAGCGGTGGTCCTTGCCGTTGTAGAAGACGGGCAGCTGGCCCGCCGAGCGCGGCACCGACACGGGGAGCCGTCCCTCCGGCTCCGCCCGGCCGAAGAGGACGTCGGCGACCGCGCGTCCACCCCACGGCCCCGGATACCAGGCGCTCAGTACGGCGCCCGCGGTGCGGGAGAGGTCCGGCAGCGCGTGCGGGCGCCCCTGGACCAGAACCACGACGACCGGTGTACCCGTGTCGGCCACGGCGTCGATGAGCCGCAACTGTGCGACGGGCAGTGAGAGTTCGGCCAGGTCGACGCCCTCGCCGCAGGTCATGCCACTCGGCGTGGCGGAACCGACCTGCGCGGCCCCGTTGTCGTCGAACGTCGTCTCACCGTCGCGGGCGCTGGAACCGCCCAGTACCAGCACGGCCACCTCGGACGCGGCGGCCAGGGCGACCGCTTCGGGGAGCGCGGACAGGTCGGCGCCCGTCAGCGCGCACCCGGCGGCATGGGTGACCTCGACGCCGTCGGGGGCGGCTTCGCGGATGCCTTGCAGCACGGTGACGCCGGTCCCGGGCCGCTGGGGCGCGGTGTAGTCCCCGATCTGGTGCGGTACGGAGTCGGCGTCGGGCCCGAGGACGGCGATCCGCCGAGCGGCCGGGCCCAACGGCAGGGTGTCTCCGTCGTGTTCGAGCAGGACGACGGAGGCTCTGGCGATCCGCTCGCTCAACTCCCGGACGGGATTGGGCGTTTCATGAGCGGGGCGCCCGGACGCGTACGGCCGCTCGAAGAGGCCGAGCCGGAACTTGAGCGTGAGGACGCGGGCGACGGCGGTGTCGAGCGTGGCCTCGGGAACGAGCCCACGGGTGACGGCTTCGGCCAGCCGCGGGAAGCAGGCGTCCCACAGGCTGAGGTCGCAGCCCGCTGACAATGCCATGGCTCCCGCTGCCACCGGGTCACCGGTGAGACGGACCAGCCGGTCGATGGCACCGCCGTCCGCCATGACGATCCCGTCGTAGTCCCATTGCTCGCGCAGCAGCCCGGTGAGCAGGGGCCGGTTCGCGACACAGGGCAGGCCGTCGAGTTCGTTGTACGCGGCCATCACCCCGGCCGCACCGGCCCGGACGCCCGCGCGTGCCGCCGCGAGGTGGATCTCGTGGAGTTCCCTGGGCCCGAGTTCGGTGGCCGCGCTGTTGCGTCCGCCGATCGTCGCGCCCTGTCCTGCGAAGTGTTTGAGGACGACAGCGGTGTCCGCCCTGCGCATGCCGCGTACCAGCGCCTCCGTGAACCGGGCCGCCAGATACGGGTCCTCGCCGAAGCATTCCTCGGCGCGGCCCCAGCGCGGGTCGCGCACCAGGTCGAGGGCCGACACGAGTGCCACATGGCCCCCGCGGGCCCGTAGTTCGGCGCCCGCGGCCTCGGCGGCTGCCTCGTACAGGTCCGGGTCCCAGGTGGCGCCCACGCCGAGGTTCACCGGCAGGAGGGTGCCGTCGAGGGCCTGGTGGCCGTGCGGTACCTCCTCCACGAACAGCACCGGGACACCCAGGCGGGTGTTCTCGACGACATGCCGCTGCACGTCGTCCGAGACGCGGGCGCCGTCGGCCGCCGTGATGCCGTCCGCGAACCCGACCCCCGACCAGGGGTCGGCGCGCTGGAGCCCGTAAAGGGCGCCCATGCCGTCACCGTCGGCGACCTCGGTCCGGAAGGCGTCGGTGAGCCGGTATTCGCCGGACGCCGTCCGCTCGTAGGCGTCCCAGCCGTAGAGACGCTGGTTGACCTGGCCCACCTTCTCCTGAAGGGTCATGCGGCCCAGCAGGTCCCGGACCCGGTCCTCGACCGGCGCGTCCGGGTCCCGGTAGACGTGGCCGGTCATGTCAGCTCCAGGACGACGACCCCGTACGGGGCGAGCCGCACGTCCGTCACCTGCTCGCCGGACGTCACGTCGTGCAGGGTGCCGACCGCCCGCGGGCGTACGGTCAGTTCCTCGGCGGACTGGCTGACCAGCCACACGAAGCGCCGTCCGTCCTCGTGCACGAGCAGGTCGGCGCCCACGAAGGGGCTGTCGACGGTCACCGGGCGGTCGGCGCCCGCGAGGTCGGCGAGCGCCGCGTACAGACGGTGGGTCTGCTCGGGGTTGACCCGGGCGGTGCGGGCGGCCATGTGCTCCAGCGGGTAGGTCGCGAGGACCGTGCGTCCGCTTCCCGTCTCGCGCACGAGGAGGGCGGGGCGGCCGTGCCCGTCGACGGCGACCACCCGGGCGTCGCGCGGGACCACCGGCAGATAGGCGCGGCTGTCCTCGTTGCCCGCCACCGGGAAGGTGAGGGTCTCCCCGGCCGCGAGCGGGCCGAAGTCCTCGGTGAAGGTCATCTCCAGCACGTCGTCGGTGATGGGCTCGGCCACCCCGTACGACAGTTGCAGCTCGACCCCGAACAGGCCGTCGAGGTCGTCGAACCACGGTCCGCGCGTGCCGGGGTGTTCACCGGAGCAGAACGACAGGTAGACCGTCGCCCCCTCCTCAGCGCGGCGGGCCAGTTCGCGCCGGGTGCGGGCGGTCAACTGCCTTGTGGCGGGCAGGAGATAGAGCTTGGCGTGGCCGGGGAGGTGGTCGGCCTCGCGGACCAGTCCGGCGGGCAGGTCGGCGGCGCGGGCGGCGACGTACGCCTGGTGCAGCGAGGTGAAGATCAGCGGTCGGTCGGCGGGCCTGCTGTAGGGGTAGCCGCGCTCCAGGAACGCGGGCACGACCAGGGCGGCGTCGGTGTCGGCCCGGCGGCAGCGTGGGAAGTCCACCGCCTCCAACACGTCGGCGAAGGCGGCGAGTTCGAGCAGCGGAGCTTTCGGTGCTCCCTCGCTGTCCGTGATGCCGAAGTGCATCTCGAAGGGGTGGTGGTCGTACGGCGAGCGGTCCCACAGGTCGTCGTAGTCGGTGTTGTTCCAGGCGATCCAGCCGGTGGCGCCGCCGAGCAGGCTGTTGTGCAGGGTCTGCCGGTAGTAGATCCCGGCGTTCTCGGCGGACACGGTGTCGGTGGAGAGGCCGAACTCCTCAAGCACGACGGGCTGTTGTGTCACCGAGGCCAGCTCGCACTCGAAGGCGGCCCGGTAGTGCTGGCGGGGCCGGTCCGTGTCCGAGCGGTAGACGTGCGGGCCCACGAAGTCGACGTACTCGGCGGTGTCGCGGAGTGAGAAGCCGTTGTCGCGGCCGGTCACCTCGATGCCCCAGGCGCCGTCCCCGAGGGAGACGGGCTGGGTGCCGCCGGCGGCCCGTACGGCGTTGCACATGGCCTGCGCCCAGGCGGTGACGACGTCGGAGGAGGGCGGGTTCTCCTGGTAGACGCGGCCGTAGCCCGGCATCTCGTTGGTGATGAGCCAGCCGGTGACCGCGGGGTGGTCCTTGAAGCGGCGGGTCATCTGCGAGGCGAACCAGGCCTGGCGGCCGACCATCCACACGTCCTCGTACAGGTCACGCCCGCCGCGCCAGACGGGGTCCCAGTTCTCGCCGGACATGTGTCCGACGATGAAGGTGGGGACCGTGCCCATGCCCGCCTCGGTGTGGGCGTCGAGGAAGTCCGCGAACCGCTCGCACAGGGTCTCGTCGATCCGGTGCGGCTCGGGGTGGAAGTCGGGCCAGTAGAAGAAGGAGCGCGTCATGGTCAGACCGTGCTCGCGCAGCACTTCCAGTTCCTCGCGGACCGTCTTGGGGTCGTAGTCGCGCCACATCAGGGGACCGCCGGTGCGGGACCAGAAGTTGGCGCCGAGCCAGGGCAGTACGGCGGAGTCGTGGGTCAGGTGGGCGCTGTGGCGTCGCATGGTCCTTCTCGGATCGATCGGTGGTGCGGTGGCAGGTGCGGGCGTACGGCACACCGGGGCCGGGGCCGGGGCCGGGGCCGGGTCAGGGGGCGGGTCTTCGCGGCGCCGGGCCGGTCGACTCGCGTACGACCAGGCGGGGCCGGTCGTCGAGCCGCTCGGCCTCGACGTCCTCGCCGCACCGGGCGAGCAGGACCCGCGCGGCAGCCGCGCCGACCCGCTGCACCTGCTGGTCGACGGTGGTCAGCCGCGGATGGAGCCAACGGCCGAGCGGCAGGTTGTCGTAGCCGACGACCGAGAGGTCCTTGGGCACGCGCAGGCCCGCGCGCTGGGCGGCGCCCATGCCGCAGACGGCCATCGAGTCGTTGGCGTAGACGATGGCCGTGGGGCGGTCGGCGGTGTCGAGGAGCGCGACCGTCGCGGCGACGGCCGACACCTCCGAGAAGTCGGTGTGCAGCACGGCGACCGGCCGCACCCCCGCCTCCCGCAGGGCCGTGTCGAAGGCGCCGTGCCGCAGCCTGGTGTGCTGCAACTCCTCGGGACCCGCCACATAGGCGATACGCCGGTGGCCCAGTTTCAGCAGGTGGGCGACGACCTCCTCGACGCCGGCGCCCTGCTGTCCGAGGCCGACGCTCGGCACGGCCGCCGCGCGGTCGGGAGCGCCGAGCAGCACCGCGGGCAGGCCGAGGCGGGCCAGCAGCGCGGGGCGGGGATCGACGGCACGCGCGTCGGTGAGTACCGCGCCGTCCACCCGGCCCTCGGCGGCCAGCCGCTCGTAGAGGACGTTCTCCTCCTGCGCGCCCGCGACCAGGTGCAGCAGCAACCCGTAACCGCGCGGGGCGAGTTCGCCCTCTATACCGGTGATCAGCTCGCTGAAATGGGGGTCAGCGCCGAGCACGTCGGTGGGGCGCCGGACGACCAAGGCCAATGTGCGCGTGCGGGCGCTGCGCAGGGCGGCGGCGGGCGCGCTCGGCGACCAGCCCAGTTCCAGCGCGGTGTCCAGGATGCGGCGGCGGGTCGTCGAGGACAGCCGCCCCTTGTCGTTGAAGGCCTGGGAGACGGCGGCGGTCGACACACCGGCGGCCGCCGCGACGGCCTTGATGGTGGGCCGCCGCCCTGCCCTGTCCGGCGTACCGGACTCTTCGGTCGACGTGCTCACATCTTCACCGCCCCGCTGACGAGCGCCTGCTGCATGCGCTTCTGCAGCACGGTGTAGACGACCCACACCGGTACGAGGGTCAGGACCGTGCCCGCGGTGAGGACGCCGTAGTCGGTGCCGGTGATCGACTTCAGGGTGGGCAGGGCGACCTGGACCGTGCGCTGGGCGGGATCGGGCCCGATGATCACGAGCGAGTACAGGTACTCGTTCCAGAAGGTCAGGAAGTTCAGCAGCAGGACCGTCGCGATGCCGGGCATGCACATCGGGATGTACACGTGCCGCAGGACCGCGAACGTGGACGCGCCGTCCATGCGCGCGGCCTCCTCCATCTCCTTGGGGATGGTCCGCATGAACTGCACCAGGATCACGACGGACAGCGGCATCGCGGTCGCGGGCAGGAACAGCACCATGAACGTACGGGTGTGGAACAGGCCCGTCGCCGCGGCCAGCAGGAACGTCGGGAAGAGCGCGGCGAAGGTGGGGATGAGGAAGCCGAGCGAGAAGACCTTCTCCATGACCGACGCGAGCCGGCCGGTGGACCGGGCGAGCGCGAACGCGGCGGGCAGCGCCAGCCCCAGGGTCAGTACGAGGGCCAGGACCGTCACCAGCGTCGAGTTGACGACGGCGAGTCCCAGGTCGGCGCTGTCGAAGGCGGTACGGAAGTTGCCGAACCCGAACGAGGTGGGCAGGGCGAAGGGGTGCGCGAAGATCTCGTCGTTCGTCTTGAAGGCGGAGGCGAGGAAGTAGTACAGCGGCACGATCAGCAGGACCGCGTAGGACCACACCAGGATGTGCGCGGGCAGCCAGCGCTTGCCGAGCTTCATGGTGAGCGGCTCCGATCAGTAGTTCTGGCGGAATGCGCGGCGGATGGTGAGCAGTCCGACGAGCCCGGCGAGGAAGAGGATGACGCCGACGGTCTGGCTGTAGCCCAGGTCGGCCGCGATGAACGCCTTCTGGTAGACGAGGAACGACAGGGTGGTGGACGAACTGCCCGGTCCGCCCTGGGTGAGCAGGAGGACGTGCTGGGCGGACCCGAAGAGCGTCCACAGGAACTGCAGCATCGTCACGACACCGACGTAGTCGCGGATGACGGGGAAGTGGATGAGCCACATCGTGCGCCAGTGCCCGGCGCCGTCGAGCTGCGCGGCCTCGCCGAGTTCGTCGGGCACGCTGCCGAGCCGGGCCGCGAACAGGACGGCCGTGAAGCCGATTCCCGCCCACACGTCCAGCGCGATCAGGCAGGCCAGCGCGGTGGACGGCGAGGCCAGCCACGCGTCCGTCAGCGAGCCGAGACCCACGGACTCCAGGGCGCCGTTGGCCAGCCCGTCCGGGGAGAGAGCGGCGTAGAAGACCATGGCCTTCGCCGGGGTCGAGATGAGCCCCGGGATGAAGAGCAGATAGCGGATGACCCGGTGCCCGGGCGGCTTCTGCGCCACGTAGTAGCCCAGCATGTACGCGCACACGATCATGATCGGCAGGGCGGCGGCGAGCTGGACGGCGGTGTTGCGCACCGCGTCCCAGAAGACCGGGTCGTCCATGACCGTACGCACGTTGCCGAGGCCGGCGAACGACACCGGCTGCAGCATGCCGGGCCAGTGCAGGGCCGCGACCACGAAGATCGCGACCATCGGCCCGACCATGAAGACCAGGTACCAGATCAGGGCCGGCACGGCGAGGACGGTGCCGCCCTGCCGGCGCGGGCGCCGTCCCGCGGTGGCGGACGGCGGGCCGGGGCGGCGGACCGTGGTGTCGCCCGGTGTGGGCGTCAACGTCGTCATGCGGTGACTCCGATGGACTGGGGCGAGGGACGCGGGGGACACGGGGGAGGGGCCGGGGCGAGGCTCATGCGGAGCGGTACGCGGCTTCGAGCGAGGCGCGGACCCTGGCGGCGCCGATGCCCCGGGTGAAGGACGTACTGGTCGCGGTGATCAGCGGTTGGGTCGCCGCGGGCGGCACGTACACATCGGGCAGCAGGACCTGGCTGACGTCGTCCCCCAGCCGTTGGGCCGCCGCGACCAGCGGAAAGTCCGTACTGACCGTGCTGGAGCGCAGTGCCATGTCACGGCCGCTTTCCTTGATGAACCGGGACACGGTCTCGGGGCGGTACATGAACCGGAGGAACTTCTCGACGGCGTCGATCTTCTTCGTACCGTTCGGACTGATCCAGAACCCGATCAGCGTGTACGTCCGCAGGATCGTCGGCAGTTTGTGCGCGGCACCCTCCGCGAGCGGCCAGCCACCCACCTCCGTGTGACGGGCGACGGGCTCGGGCACCTTCGCGAGCGCCGACGACATCGCCGACTGGATGGCGGCGGACTGGGTGTTGTACTGCGTGGTCATGAGGTCGGAGGTCAGCCCCTGCGCCTTGTCGACGAACACCCCGGCGTCCCGCAGCGCCACGAAGTACTCGATGCCCTCCTTCGCGCCCCTGCTGCCGCTGAAGTCTCCGGTGGAGTAGACGTGCCGGGCCTCGTCCTCGCTGAGGAAGGTCTGGATGACCTGGGCGAGGAGCTTCTGCCCGGTCCAGTCGTTGCCGCCGGTGGTGACGGGGCCGATGCCCTTGGCCCGCAGCTTGCGGGCCGCGGCGATCAGCTGGTCGCCGGTCACCGGGATCTCGTCCACGCCCGCCTTGTCGAGGAGCGAGCGGTTGTAGGCGACCGGCCAGTTCGTGGCGAAGTAGGGAAAGGCCCGCAGCCTGCCCTTGCCGTCGGTCCAGGCGTCCAGGGCCACGGGCAGCACCCGCTCGCGCAGCCCCCAGTCGTCCAGGTAGTCCTTCACGTCGACCGTGGCGCCGACGTCCGTCCAGGCCAGGGTCTTGTCGTAGAGGTTGACCATCACGACGTCCGGCTCCTTACGGGCCAGCCGGGAGGTCTCGTAGACCTGGGCGAGGTCGTCGCCGTTGACGAGGTTCTTGACCTTGAGCCCCGGGTTCTCCTTGCGGAAGCGGTCCAGGGAGTCCAGATAGGTGGGCGATCCCGGCGCGGTGGTGCCCAGCTGGCTGTGGACGACGAGCGTGTCGGGATCGGAGTCCGCCGCGGCCAGCGCGGAACAGCCGGACAGAGCGGGCAGGGCGGTCGCGGCGGTGAGGCCGGAACCGGCGGCGAGGAAGCCGCGCCGAGTCAGCGGTGAGCGCACAGCGGGGTGTCTCCAACCAAGGCGGTTAACGAGTGGTTAATCGATGTACCTGCGGAAGTGCGAGGACTTTAGGGGGGGGTTCCGCGTGCGGTCAAGACCCAGGGAGGGAGGAGTGCCCCGAAGGGGCGCGGGGAACTGCGCGCTCAGCCACGGCCGACCGGCAGCCGCTACAGGTCGGATGCCCGTGCCCCGGGGGGCTCTTCCGGGCGGCCGGGGACGAGTGCCCGGAAGGGGCGCGGGGAACGGCGCGCTCAGCCACCGCCGACGGCAGCCGCCACAGGTCGGATGTCCGTGCCCCGGGGGGCTCTTCCGGGCGGCCGGGGACGAGTGCCCGGAAGGGGCGCGGGGAACGGCGCGCTCAGCCACCGCCGACCGGCAGCCGCCGCACGTCGGATCCCCGCGCCCCGGAGGGCGGCCTACGCCGGAGGACCCCGCGCCCCAGGGGGCCACCGCGGCGCCCAGGAATCAGGCGCCGCAGCAACCCCGTAAGCGGTCGGCTGAGGTCAGCCGACCCCCACCACCCGCACGATCGTCTGCACGACGGAGTTCCCCCGCGCATCGGACGCATGGACCCGCACCGAGAGGAACTCGGCCTTCCGCGGAGCGGCGAGATGGGCGAGCGCGCCCTCGGCCGACGTGGACAGCGAGGCCCGCTGCCAGCTCCGCCCGTCGTCGTACGACACCTCGACCCTGTCGACCCGGGCCGCGGCGACGGAGACCCCCGGCACATGCGAGGCCGTGACCAGCACGGACGCGGTCCGCTCGGCCGTACCGTCGGCCGCGGTCGGGATCAGGTAGTCGAGCTGCACCAGCGGCAGCAGACCGCTCTCGCCCTTCTTGGGAGTTCCCGAAACGAAGCCCCACTCGGTACGGGTGGAGGTCGAGTACGGGAACCCCTCGGTGCGCTCCGTCGTGGTCACCAGGCGGTAACCGGCCCTGGCCGCCGGTACCTGGCCCTCCACGGAGTAGCCGTCGCCGCCCGCGACCAGGGTGTCGCCCCGGTACAGCTCGGTCCGCTGCGAGGTGGTACCGGTTCCGTACGTGCTCACATGACCGTTCGTACCGTCACCCCAACCCGGCACGTACGCCTCGACGGTGTCGCCGGTGCGCCGCGGCAGCGTCTCGCTGACGTTGACCCGGGGCCGCTGCACGGGCCCGAACCACTGCACGTACGTGCTCCGCCCGGCCGGGTAGGTGAGCACGCCGGACTTCTGCGTCGCGAAGGCCGTCGTCGCCTCCTCCATCCAGCGGACCTCACGGTCGGAGGTCACCCAGTCGGTGCGCCGCGCCCCGGAGTGGGACAGCCGCTGCATGCCGATCTTCACGCCGAGGTAGGGCTGGATGTCGTAGCGGAACTCGTCGACCTCCTTCGCCGGATCGTTGCGGAAGTCGACGTCGACGCGGGCGAGCTGCCGCTCGGTCGGCGCGTACGTCGGCTTCGTGGGGATCGTGCCGTGCCAGGAACGCACGAGGTCGTACAGGTAGCCCGTCTTCGCGTGGGTGACCGTGCGCATCGCGACGGAACCGTCCGGGCTCGCCTTGATGCGGTCGATCAGTGCCGTGCCCTCGGTGCGGGACAGGCCCACGACGGTGAGCGGGGTCTTGCGGACGGGCTCGCGGAGCCTGCCGTCGACGTCGTTGACGATCACCAGCAGCGCGACGCCGGCCTTTTCGGCGGACTGCACCTGGTCGGCGGCCGCTGCCGCTGCCTTGCCGACCGCGAGGTCCCTGTCGTCCCCGCCGTCCTCCTCCTCGTCCTCCGGGAGGTAGTTCACCACGGCGATCCTGCCCCGGGCGTCCAGGCCCTCGTAGTCCTCCGTCAGACCGGCACCCGCGTGGACGGCACGCAGCGTGCGGTCGCCCTCGGCCGGGTCGGCGGATCCGGGCTGGACCCACAGGTCGTCGAAGTCCTGCTTTCCGGAGGTCAGGCTGACGAGGGGCTGCTGCATCCGCCAGCGGGCCGTGTAGGTCAGTTCGCCCGAGGCGGGCTTCGCGGTCGGCAGGGCCCACAGGCTGTCGTACCCGCTGCCGACCGTCCAGGAGTCGACGACCGGAGGCGAGTCGTCACCGAAGGTGCGGTGGAAGTCGACCCGGACATCGCTGTCCGTGCTCGCCCTCGGTGTCACCACACGGGTCTGCACCAGACGCGTTCCGTCGAGCGTGACGTCGGTGTCGCCGCGCACCTCCACGGTGGGCGCGCTCAGCAGCGCCAGGCCCCGCGACGACTCGCCGTGCGTTCCCTCGACCGGCGCCCAGACCCAGACCGTGTAGGTACCGGGCCGTACGAGAGCGTCGAGGGCGCCGCCGGCCGCGTTGGCGGACTGGCTGTACTCGTCGCCCTGCCGCTGCCAGTTGACGAAGACGAGCGAGGGGCTCGGAGCACCGGCGCGGTCGGTCACATGGACACGCAGATGGAAGGGTTCCTCGTACGTGCTGACCCCGAGGAGCGACCTGGTCAGCGTCCTGCCCGAGGCCTCGGCGGTCAGCTGCGCCGTGTAGCGCTGTTCGCTCGCGGCACGGTCGAGGTGGGTGGTCACGGTCGTCGACGCGGAACCGCCCGCGGGAACGACGAGCTGCTTGTCGGCGACGGTGAACAGACCGGCGGGCGCCGTCTCCGTGGCGGCCACGGACAGGTCGACCGTGACCGGCTCGGCGCCGTCGTTGCGCCACGTGACCGTCTTCTCGACGGTCTCGCCCGGCTCGCTGGTGGTGTGGATACCGGCGTCGATCGTGCCGGTGGCGAACAGCGTGCCCTCGGTGGCGGCGACCGTGTCGACCCGGCCGTTGCCGCCCGCGTCGGCCGGGTTGTCCGGCGTGGCCTTCGACCTGCTGACCAGCGCGTCCTTGATCTCGGAGCCGGTCCAGCCGGGATGCGCGGCGGCGACCAGCGCGGCCGCACCGGCCACATGCGGTGTCGCCATGGACGTACCGCTTTTCGCCGTGTACGAGCCGGTCCCCGACGTGTACTGCGAACGCGCCGCCAGGATGCCGACGCCCGGCGCGGTGATCTCGGGCTTCAGGGCGTCGTCCCGCAGCCGGGGACCGCGGCTGGAGAACTCCGCCACGGTGTCGTCCGCGTCGACGGCGCCCACGGTGAGCGCGGCGTCCGCGGCGCCGGGAGCGGCGACAGTGTGGTCGTACGGTCCGGCGTTGCCCGCCGCGACGGCGAACAGGGTGCCGGTCTCGGCGCTGAGACGGTTCACGGCCTGACTCATCGGGTCACTGCCGTCGGAGGGGCCGTTGGAGCCGAGACTCATGCTCACGACCTTGGCCTTGGCGTCACGGGCCGCCCACTCCATGCCGCTGATGATCCAGGAGTCGTAACCGTTGCCCGCGTCGCTCAGAACCTTCCCCACGTGCAGCCTCGCGCCCGGCGTGACCCCCCTCTCGACGCCGCCCTCCGAGGCGGCGCCGCTGCCGGCGATGGTCGACGCCACGTGGGTGCCGTGTCCGTTGCGGTCCGTGACGTCCTCGCCGGGTACGAAGCTCTCCGACGAGTCGACGACGTCCTTCAGGTCCGGATGCCCGGTGTCGTAGCCGGTGTCCAGGACGGCGACGTCGACACCCGCACCGGTGTTGCCCTTCGCCCAGACCTCGGGCGCGCCGATCTGCGCGGTGCTGTCCGCGAGTTCGGCCTCGACCTTGCCGTCGAGCCACACCTTCCGGATGCCGCCGGCCAACTTCGGGGCGCTTTCGGCGGCGCTCGTGGTCGTGGCCGTGGTCGCGGTCTTGGCCGCGGGCGTGGTGAGGTCGCTCCAGAAGGCTGCCGCCCGGCTACGGTCCTGGACGAGCGCGGTGCTGTTGATGCTGCTCAACGCCCTTGCCCCGGTGGCTCCTTCGGGCAACGACGTCGCATCCGACTTGCGCCGGGCGGCGGAGGCGTAACTGACGATGAGAGGCAGACCGTCGGCGTGGGTGTCCCCGTACCCTTCGGCCAACAGACGGGTCACGTTGAAGAGTTCGGGGTCGAGCAGACCGGAGCCGACATAGGTGTCGGCGGACGACGGGTACACATACGTGTCGTCGCCCTGCCGGGTGATCCGCGCGTCGGCACGCAGACCGTCCGGCCCCTGCACGGAGACGGTGTCGGGACCGGCGCCACCCGGCGTGACGGTGACCTGATCACCTGTCAGCAGTGTGACGGTGTGGCTCTTGCCGCGGGCTTCGGCCCCTGCGGCGGTGGCCGCACCGCCGGATATGGCAACGTTGTCGGTGTGGGTGGACAGGTCCAGGTCGGCCGCGACGGCGGACGGGGTTGCCGTCAGCGCCACGAGGGCCGTTCCGATGGCCAGCAGTCGGTGTCTGCCGGGATGCATCAGTCGCACGGGCGTCCTTGATCGAGTCGATGGAGAAGCGGACGGTCGATGGTGAAGCGGACGGCTGGACACTAGCCATCCGATGACTGTTGCGGGAGGGGTTACCCGGAAAGATCGTTCCGCGAAATGTGCTGGCAACGTGGGGAGTTGGGCGGTCGAGGACGTCGGGGTGGGGCGCCGGGGTGCGGGCCGGGGTACGGGGTGCGGCGCGCGGGGGCGCACCCTTGACAAGGACGCACCCCCGCAACGTACGTTCATTGCGCAACCACCTAGCGCGGGAGTCACCTTGAGGGCGTCACACGTCAGGCCGGTCCGCAGCGCGGTGACGCTGCCGGTCTGGACGAAGCGTCGGCACGTGGACCTGTGCCGGACGCATGGCGCGCTCTGTAGCTGACCCATCATCCGGGACCGACCTCGGCTGACCGACCTCGGTTCCGGCTCTCTCCCTCCTCCGCCCTCCTCCGGCAAACGCGCGTGCACGCATGTCCCATGTGTCCCGCGTGCCCCGCGCCCTCATGTGTCCGTGTGGATCGCGTGTTGCCGCAGTCTCGCCCGGTCGCGTTCGATCCGGTGTGTCCGGCAGGTCCGGACGACGCCCACGCGCGCCGCCGGAATTCCTCCGCCCTCAGACGTCACCGGCGCTGGTGTCGGTGTCGCCGTCGGTGTCGACCCAAGCGTCGACACCGGCATCGGCATCGCCGCCGGACCGGTGGGAATGGACGATTCGTGAGCGCAGAACGCCCCAGGACGCTGAAGACCGTGACCGGAGCGGGCGGCACGTCCGAGACCTACGACCTGGCCGTCGACCCGACCCGGTCGACGCTGGACACCGCCGTGCGCGTGGCGAGACTCGCCGAGGCCGCGAGGATCGACGCCCTGTTCACCGCCGACCTGCTCAGCTTCGGCGCCCAGGGCCCGATCGGCTCGCAGGAACCGCTGGTCTTCGTCTCGGCGCTGAGCCAGGTGACCTCGCGGATCGGCCTGATCGCCACGGTCTCGACGACATTCCACCATCCGTACAACCTCGCCCGGCTGTTCGGCACCCTCGACCACGTCAGCAACGGACGGGCCGCCTGGAACCTGGTCACCTCCTCCATCGGAGAGGAGAACTTCGGCCCCGGCGACCTGCCCGGCCCCGAGGAGCGCTACGCGCGCGCCGCGGAGGCCCTGGAGGTGGTCAACGCTTTGTGGGACAGCTGGGAACCAGACGCGCTGACCGTCGGCGCGGACGGCAAGGCTGTGCTGCACCGCGACCGGGTGCATCCGATCGACCACTCGGGCCCGTTCTTCACCGTGGCGGGCCCGCTGAACATCCCTCCGCTGCCGCAGCGGCGCCCGGTACAGATGCAGGCCGGCCAGTCGGAGGCGGGGCAGGCGCTGGGCGCCCGGTACGCCGAGATCGTCTTCACCTCCCTGCCGACCCTGGACATCGCGGTGGACTTCACCCGGAAGATCCGGAGCCAGGCCGAACGGTTCGGACGGGCCGGCGGACTGCCCCTGATCTTCAGCTCGTTGCACGCCACCTACGGCTCGACCGAGGCGGAGGCACAGCGGCTCGTACGCGAGAGGCGGGAGTCGATCGACTTCGAACGCGGCCGTGCCCAGGTGGCCGACATGCTCGGCGGCGGCGTCGACCTCTCCGAGATCCCGCTCGACGCGAAGCTGCCGGAGAGCCTGCTGCCCGACATCACCTCGGTGAACCGCCGCCGGGGCCGCGTCGACATCTTCACGGGCTACGCGCGCCAGGGCTACACCCTGCGACAACTCGTCATCGCCGCGCAGGACACCGGGCACTGGGCCGCCGCGGGGACGCCCGAGCAGCTCGCCGACGCCGTCGAGGAACGGTTCCGGGCAGGTGTTCTCGACGTGATCACGCTGGGCGGCCTCGCGGACCCGCAGCAGCACGACTTCGCCGTCAACGGCCTCCTCCACGAACTGCGCAAACGGAAGATCGTCGCCCCCGACTACACCGGCACCACCCTGCGCGAGAACCTCGGACTCGAACTGCCTGCCCGCACCCCCGCGACGGCCCGGGGACGGTGGTAGGCGGATCGACAAGGGATCGACAGGGGATCGGGCAAGGGATCGGCAAGGGGAGGGCACCCGCTACCGGTCAGGTGCCACGCCGGGCTCGCTGACCTCGCCGGGGTCGTCGACCTCACCCGGTTCGACGGCCTCGCGGGTGTCCGGCTCGTCGGTGGCTCCGGTGGCTCCGGTGGCTTGCGTGGCCTCGGTCGCGGCGAGCACAGCCGTCCCGATGGCTTCCGGGACCTCCGGAACCTCCGGAGTTTCCGGAACCTCCGCCGGGTCCGTCAGCTCCGTTGCCGTCGGCGGACTGCCTTTCAGCAGGGGCACCGGATTCACCGTGGCTGCCGAGCTGTTGCGTCCCTTCCGTACCTCGAAGTGCAGATGCGGACCCGTGGACCTGCCCGTACTGCCCGACAGTCCGATCCGCTGGCCGGCCGCGACACGGACACCCTCGCCGGCCTGCCGTTCGTCCAGGTGGGCATAGAGGGTGAACACCCCGCCGGAGTGGGCGACGATGATGTACCGCCCGTACGACACCGTCAGGTCCACGGACCTCACCACCACTCCGGCGGCGGACGCGAGGACGGGCGTGCGCCTCGGGGTGCGGTAGTCGACCCCGGTGTGCTGAGTGCGGTAGTCCCGCCCGGTGAAACCCCGGCTGATTCCATGGCTGCCTCGGAAAGGCTTGTAGAGCGTGGGCATGGCGACCTCCCGTCGCTGAGGCGGGTGGTTCCTCCGCCGCTCAAGGTGCCGCGCCCGCCGTCCCAGGCACCTGAGGCAGGTGCTCCCACGGGTCCCGGGGCCCCTCGCCCCGGACTCGTGTCCCGAACAGTGAACCCGGCCGACCCCCCGCCTGTCATGCCTTTCCCGCGCGGCGCGCCTGACCGTTCCAGCCTGTTCCGAGGAACTGGGGCGACTACGCAGGCATCCCTGGCGGCGGCGGTTCGCGGCGACGCTGATCGCCGCGGGCCGGGTGCCGGCCACGACCATTGCCACCGGCATCACCCGCACGCTCGCACGCACGTGGCGGGGCCGTCGAGACGGCCCCGACGCGTCAGGGGCGGGCTCAGTCGTGGTGGCTGCCATGGCGACCGTGACGGCCGCCGTCCTGGGCGCCACCGTGGTCGTCGTCGGACTTGGTCCGTGACCGCGTGATCTCGCCGCTGCCCCGGTCGACGTGGACCTCGTACCGGCTCCCGTTCTTGAGGATCTTCACGCTCCACACCGCGCGGCCGTGTTCCGTCTCGGCCTCGACCTCGGTGACGGTTCCGCCGCCCATGTGGGCGAGCGCGATCTGCTCGGCGCGACGGCTGCCCGTCGGCGAACTCGGGTGCATGGGCGTCGCCGTGGCCGTGGCCGGTCCGGCCGTGTCGTCGTCGGCTGTCGGAGCCGTGGTCGACGCCACGGACTTCGACTCCGACTCCGACTCCGGCCCCGACCGGGACGAGGACGGCGACGCGCTCGGTGTGTCGGAGGCCGCTCCGGGTGATGCGGTGGCCGAGGCCGACGACGCAGTGCGGGAGTGCGACGCGTCGTCGCTCCCGCCCGCCAACGCCGTACCGGTGATCGCGGCGACCAGTGCTCCCGACGTGAGCAGGACGAGTGATGCGCGCTTCATGGCGAACCTCCTGTGAATAACTGGTGCCAGTGCCAGTGCCAGTGCCAGTGCTGGTGCTGGTGTTGAGGAGAGGTTCGCGCGGGCCGGGATAGGGCCGCGCTGCGGCAGTGCTAACAGCGCGCTAAGGCGGTCATCGGGGAGGTGCGGGGGAGGCGGGAGGTGTCGGTGGGCCCAGTTCCAGAGTCACGTGGGCGCCCCCTGACCGGCCGGTCGTCAAGGCCATGTGGCCACCGCTGGACCGGGCGGCCCGGCGGGCGATGTCCAGGCCCAGGCCGGTCGACCCGCCGAGGCTGGCGCCGCGCCGGGCCAGGTCCGCGGACAGTCCGGGGCCGTCATCCGCCACCGTGAGCACGGCTCCACCGCCGGGGCGGGGTGACAGGGTGACGGAGAACGCGGTCCCGTCGGGGGTGTGGGCGAACACGTTCCCCAGCAACGCGTCCACGGCGGCGGCGAGTTCGTCCGCCGGGACACCGACCGGCAGTGGGCCCTCCGCCGTGACGTCCAGGGTGACGGCCCGCCCGGTGTCCTCGGCCAGTACGGTCCAGAACGCCACCCGCTCGCGGAGCGCCGGGGCCGCGTCGCACCGCGCGTGCGCGTCCGCCTCCGGGCGGTGGCGGGCCTGGCTGATGAGGCCGGTGACGGCCCGTTCCATGGCGTCCACGCGGGCGGTGATCCGGGTGGCGTCGGTTCCGGTCAGTGACTCCGCCTCCAGTCGCAGGGAGGTGAGGGGCGCCCGGAGCCGGTGGGAGAGGTCCGCGACCTGTTCGCGTTCCTCGCGCAGGAGTTCCTGGATCCGGTCGGCGAGATGGTTGAGGGCGCCGGCCACCTCGCGCAGTTCCGGGGGCCCGTCGGGGCGGGCGCGGGCCGTGAGGTCGGCCCGTGCGAGCCGGTGGGACACGGCGGACAGATCCGAGATGGGGCTCACCAGGGCGCGGCTGAGGCGGTCGGCCACGAGGAGGCCGAGCAGCAGGAGTGCGAGGCCCAGACCGGCGAGTGCCAGCCAGGCCTGTGTGACCCCACGGGTCAGTTCGGCGGCGGGCACGAAGGCGCGGATGACCGCGGTACCGTCCGGGCGGCCGAGCACGGCCACGACGATCTCGCGTCCGTCGGCCCGCTCCACGGTCCGGCTGACCCCGGCCAGGCCCGCGAGCCGTACTGCGCTGGTCCGCGCCACCGGGGTCCCCAGGACCGACCCGTCGGCGAGGAAGACGGTGAGCGGCCCCCGGGCCGTGGCGGCCACGTGCTCGACGCTGGAGCGCAGGGTCTTCGGGTCCGCGGTCCCCACCAGCGGGACGAGACTCTGCGCGTCCGCGCTCGCGGAGACGGTGGCACGGTCCTGCGCGACCGTACGCAGCAGCAGGGCCAGGGGCACGACGAACGCGAGCAGCGCCAGGCACATGGTCGCCGCGACGAGCAGGGTCAGCCGGCGTCTCATACGTGGTCCGTGGGCGCGGCCAGCCTGACCCCGACACCTCGTACGGTGTGCAGGTAGCGGGGTTCCTGCGCGCTCTCGCCGAGTTTCCGGCGCAGCCAGGACAGGTGTACGTCCACGGTTTTGTCGGCGCTTCCGTACGGCACCCGCCACACCTCGGTGAGCAGTTCCCGCTTGCTGACGACCTGCCCCGCCCGGCCGGCGAGATGGTGGAGGAGGTCGAACTCGCGGGGTGTGAGGTCGAGTACGGTGCCGGCGAGGCTCGCCTCGCGCGTGCCCGGGTCGATGCGCAGTTCGCCCACGACGGTGGCGGCGGCGGGCTCCCGGGAGTTGGTGCCGCGCCGCATCACCGCCCTGATCCGGGCGTCCAGTTGGGCGGCGGTGAACGGCTTCACCACGTAGTCGTCGGCGCCGGCGTCGAGCCCCCGGACGATCTCCGCCTCGTCGTCCCGGGCCGTGGCGATGATCACCGGGACAGCACTGACCGCCCGCAGCATGCGCAGCAGTTCGATGCCGTCTAGGTCGGGCAGACCGAGGTCGAGCACCACGAGATCGGGACGCTCGTCCAGCGCGGTCTGCAGTCCGCCCATCGCGGTGTGCGCGGCGGCGACGGCGTGACCGCGCTCGCGCAGGGCGCGGAGCAACGGCGTCCGTATCGTCGGGTCGTCTTCGACCATGAGGAGGTGAACCACAGCAGGCACGCTATCCGAGCAGTCGGACAGGTCCGCGCTGTTAACCATCCCTTAGGGTTCCCCGGCGCCCGCCTTATCGACGGCCCGGGCATAGTCGTACGCATGCCATCCCGTACGTTCCTCGCCCTGGCCGGCTGGACGGCCGCCGCCGTGGCCGCCACGCTCACCGGCCTGGCCGCCGTCGAGATCATCGGGGACGGGATCACCGGTTCCTCCGACGGCGGGACGCTCAGCTCGGAGCAGGTGGAGCAGCAACTCGACGCGGCGAGCGCCACATCGCCGTCCGGCCCCGGCGGGGGACCGGCCACCGCGACACCGAGCGCGACTCCTGACACCGGGGCTTCCACGCCGACTTCCTCGTCCACGCCCACCGCCGCCGCCGGGAGCGGGACCGGTGGAGGAAAGACACTCTCCACTCCCGGCGGCACGGCCATCGCCGTGTGCGAAGGGGCGACCGTACGGCTGCTCTCATGGGCCCCCGCCCAGGGGTACGGAGTGAAGAGCGCCGACCCGGGCCCCGACGACGAACACGCCGAGGTGAAGTTCGAGGGCACCGCGGGCAAGGTCGAACTCCGCGCGCGCTGCACGGACGGCCGCCCCACCGGCTCGTGGAAACAGGACGACTGACGCGCTTCGCCGCTCCGGGCGGGGACGGCCGCGGGGGCACCGCTTGTCGCGGGTGGAGGAGACGCGAGCCCGAACTCCACCCGTACTTCCACCCGTGGGTCCAGGTGTTCCAGGCCCGGAAACGTCAGTCTTGAGGGCATGACCACCACCGACTGGATCACCGATATCGCCCTCGTGCTCGTTGTCTTCCGGCAGTTGCGGGAAGGCCGTCTGGACCTCAGGTCCTATCTGATCCCGCTGGGGATCGTGGCCTTCGTGGCCTCCCAGTACCTGCACACCGTCCCCGTCGCGGGCAACGACCTGGTGCTGATCGGAGCGCTGGTCGGCGCAGGCGCGGCGCTCGGTGTCGCGGGTGGCGTCTACACCCGGATCCGTGGCGTCGACGGGCACCTCTTCATCAAGGCAGGCGCCATATCGGCGGTCCTGTGGGTGCTCGGCATGGGTGCGCGCATGGGATTCCAGGTGTGGGTCGACCACGGCGGCGCCGACGACGTGGGCCGGTTCAGCGCCACCCACGACATCACCACCAGCGAGGCCTGGGTCGCCGCGTTCGTGCTGATGGCGCTCACCGAGGTGGTCACGCGCCTGGCGACGATCTTCGTCAGGAGCCGTCTGGCGCTCCGCGAGCCGCAGCTCCCCGTGGGCCCGCGGCCCGCCGCCGCAGCCCTCGACCGCACCGTCTGACCGTGGGCTATGGTCGCGGCGTGTCCGCATCCGTGAGTGCCCCGCACCCCGGGCCGGCCCCCGACCGGGAGCCGGGCCCGCGGGCCGTGCCCCGCCAGGATCCCCGGCTGCAGTGGGCCATCACCCTGGCGGTGGTGGCCGCCGCGTTCGTGACCGTCCGGCCGTTGGACTACAGCGGCCGTGGTCTGGTGGTGGGCGCACTGCTCGTGGTCAACTCCGTGGCCCTGCTGGCTCGGCACCTTCCCGAGGCCAGGTTTCCGCCGCGCGTCGCGTTCGTCTGGCTGACCGCGGGTGTCGTGGCCGCCGCCGCCCTGATCGGGGTCAGCCGCACCGGCTCCGGCTACCTGTTCGCCTACTTCCTCGTCGGCCACATCGGCTACCGGCTCCCCCTGAAGCAGGCTCTCTCGCTCGCGGCTCTGACCAGCCTCCTGTGCACCGGAGTCCTGTACCTCCGCCTCGGCCCCGGCCATGAGGCACTGCCCTGGACCCTCGGTCTCACCATCGGTGCTCCGGTGGTCGCGGGCATCCTCAGCCGCAGCAGACAGCGCGCCATGGAGGCGATGCTCTCGTCCGCCGAGTCCGCCGAGCGGGCCGCCCGCGCCGAGGCCCGTACCGCCGTCCTCACCGAACGCGGCCGCATCGCCCGGGACGTCCACGACGTACTGGCACACTCGTTGGCCGGGATCAACATGCAGTTGGAACTGGCGGACGCCCTGATCGACACCGGCGACCTGGAAAAGGTCCGCGAGGCGAACGACAAGGCACACAGCATGGTCAAGGAGAGCCTGAAGCAGGCCCAGTGGACGGTGCACGCCCTGCGGGAGGACTCTCTTCCGCTGCTCGACAGCCTGAGCGCGATGGTCGAGTCCTCCGGCCGGCGCGACGCCCTCACCGTCACCGGCACCGTCCGTGAACTGCCGCCCCAGGTCACCCAGAACCTGCTGCGCATCGCCCAGGAGGCGCTGACCAACGCAGCCCGGCACGCCCCGGGAGGTGACGCCGGCGTGGAGCTGACGTTCGACACCGCGTCGACGACGCTGAGGATCCGCAACGGACCCGCGACCGCCGAGGTGCCCCCGGGCGTCGGCAGCGGAATGGGGCTGATCGGGATGCGTGAGCGCGTCGCCCTGCTGGGTGGCACCATTACCGCGGGCCCGGTCACCGAGGGCCCCGACCAAGGCGGCTGGCAGGTGGAGGCAGTGATCCCGGGATGAACGACTCTACCGACGAACCGCAGCGGTTGAAGGTGATCGTCGCCGACGACCAGGCCGCCGTCCGTGAGCCCCTCGCCGCGGTGCTCGGCATGTCCGAGGGCATCGAGGTCGTCGCCGCCGCGGCGGACGGCACCGAAGTGCTCGCCGCCGTGGCCGACGCATCGGTGGACGTCGTCCTGATGGACCTGCGCATGCCCGTGATGGACGGCATCGAGACGACCCGCCGACTGAGCGAGGAGCACCCCCGAGTCGCCGTGGTCGTGCTGACCACCTTCGCCGACGACGAGTCGATCCTGGCCGCACTGGGCGCCGGTGCCCGCGGCTACCTGACGAAGAACGCGGGACGCCAGGACATCGTCCGTGCGATCCGCGCCGCCGCCGCGGGACAGTCCGTACTCGACCGCGAGGTCCAGGACCGTCTCCTCGCCACGGCCCGAGCCCGTCCGTCGGCCACGGACCAGGCACTTCCGCCGGACCTGACCCCGCGCGAACGCGAAGTGCTCACTTTCATCGGCCAGGGCCTGCCGAACCGGGCCATCGCCGAGAAGCTCTTCATCAGCGAGGCCACGGTCAAGACCCATATCAACAACCTGTTCGCCAAGGCCGGTATCCGGGACCGCCCCGACGCCGTCCGCCGGGCCATCGCGGCAGGCCTGGCCTGACGCTCGGGCCCCCGAGTCCTCCCACTGTCCTGGCTTCGGCTCACTCGGTTCACTCGGCCGGGACCTGCTTCGGTGCGGCCCGGACGTGTGCGCGTTCGCCCTGTCTTCCGATGAGACTCAGGAATTCGACGGGGCCGGCGCCGGTGGCCCCGAACCAGTGCGGGGTGCGCGTGTCGAATTCCGCGGCCTCCCCGGCCCGGAGGATCAGGTCGTGCTCCCCGAGGACGAGGCGGAGCGTTCCGTTGAGGACGTAGACCCAGTCGTAGCCCTCATGGGTACGCAGGTCGGGTTCGGCGTCGTCGTTCCCGGTCGGCAGGACGAACTTGTAGGCCTGGATCCCGCCGGGCCTGCGGGTCAGCGGCAGGACGACCGAGCCGTCACCGCAGGGGATGGGCCGCAGATTGACCCGGGGATCGCCCGTCGGCGGCGCGTCGACGAGCTCGTCGATGGTCACCCCGTAGGCGCGAGCAAGCGGAAGCAGCTGCTCCAGCGTGGGGCGCCGCAGGCCCGCCTCCAGCCGGGACAGGGTGCTGGTGGAGATGCCGGTCTCCGCCGCGAGGTCGGTGAGCGTGACGCCCCTGTTCAGCCGAAGACGCTTCAGCCTCGGTCCTACGGCGTCCAGCGTGCGGTCGATAGCTTCGTCCATGCCGCCATTTTGCCATTCGGCAAAGACGTTTGCTGAATGGCCCCACCTCTCCGCACTGTGAGGCACGTGCTGACGCACGAACCGAGGAACGCGCCCGCAGAGGGGCGTCAGGAACATGGAGGGTGTAGTGGCGACACACGAATTCGACAAGGAGTACTGGGAGCGGCACTGGCAACAGGGACCGGCCGGCCGCCCCGCGTCCATGGGCGGCAACCCGCCGAACCCGTACCTCATGCGTGAGACCGGCGGCCTGACACCGGGCACGGCCCTGGACGCGGGGTGCGGCAGTGGTGCGGAGGCGATCTGGCTCGCCTCCTGTGGCTGGCGCGTCACCGCGGCCGACATCTCGTCCGAGGCCCTCGCCCGGGCCGCCGAGCGCGCGGCGACGAGCGGGGCCCCCGAGAGCGTGCGGTGGGTCGAGGCGGATCTGGGCAGCTGGCACCCGGACGCGCAGTTCGACCTGGTCATGACCCACTACGCCCACCCGGCGATGCCCCAGCTGGAGTTCTACGACCGCATCGCCGGATGGGTCGCCCCCGGTGGCACGCTCCTCATCGTGGGACACCTGCACGTCTCGGGCCCCACCGGCCACGGACACCACCCTCCCGCCGAGGCGTCGGCCACCTCCGAGGCCGTCACCGCGCGCCTGGACGGCACGAAGTGGGAGATCGCCACCGCCGAAGAGCACCTTCGTACGCTCACCGGCCGCGGCAGCCGGGCAGTCCCCCTCCACGACGTCGTCGTACGCGCCACCCGACGCCCCTGAGCCACACACCCGACGTCGCCGCGCCCCCTGCCCTGGCCGAAGAAGCCGCGTGAGAAGGAATCCCATGAGTACGAACCTGTCCTCGGGAGCGCAGGCTCCCGACCCGACCATCCAGGACCCACGACAACGACGGGCCGTTCTCGCCGCGGTCTGCGTCGCGCTCATGGCCGTCATCGCTTCGGTGTCCGGACTGAACGTCGCCCAGCCGGAGTTGACCGTCGCGTTCGACGCCTCGCAGACCGAGGTCCTGTGGTTCATCAACCTGTACACCATCACGCTGGCCGCGCTGCTCCTGCCCCTGGGCGCGCTGGGCGACCGGCCCGTGAGGGCGTCACCAACGCGCTCACGGCAGCCGATGGGTCCGACGCGCACGCGCAGGCGCTGGTACGGGCCGCCCAGGAGTCCTTCGTCGACGGCTGGCAGCAGGCCATGTGGGCGGGCGCGGCGGTCATGGCGATCCTGTTCGTCCACGTGCTGGCACGAGGCCCGAAGGGCCGGAAGCCTGCTCCCCGGGCCGGTGGCGGGCTCTGATGCGGACGTGTTCGGCCCGTGGGGATGCGGACGCGTCCGCCCCGTGCGCCGCCAGGGTGCCGAGAGAGGGACTTGTTTGCCAGTAGGAGGCGTATGCCGTCACGGCCCGGTCTACCGACGGGCCGTGACGGCATGTGTGTCGTCGAGGGTGGCCGAGAGGGGGATGTGGTCCAGTGCGGTGAGCCGCAGCAGCTGCCGGATGCGAGGCTGGTCGCTGACCAGCTGGATACCGCCGCTGCGGGCGCGGGCACGGCGATGGGCGCGGTTCAGCAGGTGCAGACCGCTGGAGTCCATGAAGGACACCGGCCGCAGATCGACGATGACGTGCGGAACGGGCTGCCCGGTCGCGCTGTCGAGGTCCGCGGTGATCTTGCCGACGGTGAAGACGTCGATCTCCCCGTGGAGTTCGACCACCGTGGCCCTGCCGAGCGCAAAGCAACGAGCATGGGCGCCAGGCAGATCTGCAGGGGGCAGAGGACAGGAATCGTGCAGCGGCATGAGGGCCTCACCATGAGCGTCGTCCGGGTCTCCGTACACTGCGGCACGGCAATGCGGAGGCCGCGCTGATCTGTTGCTGCAGGCTCACGGGGTCCAGGTCGCCTCACTCGCACGGTAGGGCGCGACGGGCACGCAGAAACGATATGCCTGTCCGTAGGATCACCCGATCGAGTGGAAAGGAAGCATTGGGCTTGCGCCCCTGACGTCCTTCACGCTTCGCGCACGAAAAGAAACTCGGAGCCGGGAGGCATAGATCCTCAGGGGTCCGCGCGTCCTTGGGTGCGTCAGAGAAGGGGAGGGCCCATGGATCCGCAGGACCACGAAAGATTCCGGGACTACGTCGAAAGCCGGTGGAGCACTCTGCTGCGCCTGGCGAACCTGCTCACCGGCGGCGACCGGCACGAGGCCGAGGACCTGGTGCAGACAGCCCTGATGAAGGCGCTGAGCCGCTGGCGGCACATCGAGGACCCGGAGGGCTACGTACGCAAGGTGATGTACCGGCACCAGATCAGCCGGTGGCGCCTGCGCCGCCCGCATCGCGAGCCGACGTTCGCGACACCGCCGGCGGATTTCGGCGTCGCCGACGGCACGTCCGCCGCCGACCTGCGGATCACCGTGGGCCAGGCGCTCGCCCGGCTGACCCCGCGGCAACGCACGATGCTGGTGCTGCGCTACTTCGAGGACCTCTCCGAGACCGAGGTGGCGGCCGCCCTGGGCTGCTCCGTGGGCACGGTGCGCAGCACCACCCACCGGTCACTGGCCCGGCTGCGCCGTCTCGCACCGGAGCTGGACACGCCGGACCGGACCGCGGCCATCGTCCCCAGCAGCAACCTGCCGAAGGGAGCCCACACATGAACGGCGACCAGCTCGACCGCGTGATCCGGGACGTCCTGCACGAGTGGACCCCCGACAACTCCGGCGCCCCCGCCGGCGTCGCCGACCGCATCGTGCGCCGCCATCGGCGACGTAACCTCGCGCGGGCCGCCGGAGCGGTCCTCGGCGTCGCCGGCATCACCTTCGGCGCGGTCCTCGCCACCGGCCCGGGCGACGGGGCGCAGCCACCGTCCACGCGGGTCAGCAAGGAGAGCAGGCTCCTGTGGCAGACCACGCTGCCCGGCACGTCCTGGGACGCCTGCGCCACGGGTACGGGCGCCGTCCACTGCCGTGGGGTCGAGTTCGACGGCATCGGCGTGGACGCCCGTACCGGAGAGGTCGAGTGGCGGCAGAAGGCCAAGGACGTCAATGGCGGCCGTTCCCCGGCGGGGTCGCTCCCCGGTGTCCGCGACGGCGTGCTGTACACGTACGCCGATCACGAGCCGGGGGCTTCGCGGGCCGGTACAGATCTCGTCGCTCTCGACGTCGAAGGGCAACAGGTCCTGTGGAAGCACGAGTTGGCCGACGACAGCCGCAACCGTTCGTCCGCGGTGCTATTCGACGGCGGGATCCTGGCCAACTCCCCGACCTTCAAGAGCGTCGTCGCGCTCGACGACAGGACGGGCCGGTCGCTGTGGACGTACTCATGGAAGAAGGCCGACTGCGACCGGACGGCCATCGGTGGCGTCCCCTACCTGATGTGCTCGCCGGACAGTGACAAGGCCCCGCAGCGCAGCACCGTCGTGCGGCTGGACCCGGAGACCGGCACGCCGAAGACGGTCGCGACCGTAGAGGGCCCGACCGCCTACATCGGCACCGACGGGGACGCCGTACTGCTGGGCGGTATGGCCGGCGGACAGAAGTTCTTCGGTGACGCGGGGCCCGCCACCCTCACCCGCGTCGACCTCGGCTCGGGCGAGGTGTCGCAACACCGCGTCGACGGCCTGCCGATGGGCACGGTCGCGGACGGCATCATCCTGGTGAACGGCAGGAACGGCAACGTCATCGCGTACTCCGCCGACGACGGCCGGCGGCTGTGGTCGCACGCGCTGGGGCTGAAGCTGCGCGAGGAGTCGGGCGATCCCACCATGCGGGAGCTGCCCTCGGCCGCCGTGGTGGATCTCGACAGCCGGGTGGCGTACTACCTGGCTCCGTCCGGTCACCTGGTGGGTCTCGACCTGGACAGCGGGGCGGTGCGCTGGCGCGGCGCGGTGGACGTGCCGAAGAGCCCGGTGGAAGCCGGGATCGCCCCTGAGCTGATGCCCTACGACCGGGGGCTCATCGGCCAGATCGGCGGCGAGTTGTTCCGGATCGAGCCGAAACCGGCCGGGCCGGGCTCGTAGCCGGATCGCGAGACCGCGTGGGACCCGGCGGGGGAACCCGGGTCCCACGCGACGCGTAGTACGAGGCAAGCGGGACGAGGCAAGCGCTATGCGGTATGCGGCACGCGGCCGTGGAGGGCGGGGCGGCGGAGGTCGGGGCGGCGGGCGGCCGAACCGGCTGCGGGACGCGGTTGTTGCCGCGACGGCGCCTCGGCATGATGGATGGCGCATGACGCGGACCGGCGCCGACCACTGTCCCGCGGTGAGGAGCCCGGCTCGGATTCATGTCGCGATATAGCGCTAGTCTTTCTCCCGCGTCGCTGACCGCGTCGCACGGAGACGTTCGACCGGACCAGGACGGAAGCATGCCGGAAGAGATTTCACCCATGGGGGAGCACTCCGGCCCCGGTTCGTCGCCCGCACTGCGTGCCTCGCACGCGGACCGGGACCGGGACCGGGTGGTGGACGTGCTGCGTATCGCCGCCGGGGACGGCCTGCTGACCGCTGACGAGCTGGACGAGCGCCTCGAAGTCGCCCTGTCCGCCCGGACCTTGGGTGAACTGGCCACGCTCACCGCCGACCTGCCGCCCACGGTGGCCACGGTCGGCGGGACCGGCGTCGAGGCCAAGGACGTGGTGCGGATCGAGCAGGTCTTCAGCGGTGCGGTCGAGCGGGTGGGGCGCTGGGTGGTGCCCCGGAGGCTGGAACTGGCAGTCACCTTCTGCGAGGTGACCCTCGACTTCACCGAGGCGGTGATCACGCACGACACCTTGCGGATCGACGTGGCCATGACGGGCAAGACCCTGACGCTGGTCACGATGCCGGGCATCGTGGTCGACATGGACGGTCTGCAACTGGTGCACTGCAGGGTCAAGTACCGTCGGACGCCCGCGAATCCCGATACCCCGGTCGTTCTGCGCGTGGAACTGGTCGGCCAGAAGGCCCACGGCCGCGTGGTGGTGCGGCCCGCACGGCGGACGTTCGGACAGTGGCTGCTGCGCAGGTCCGGGTAGGTGGGCACGGCGCTCACACGGCAGGCGGAGCTCACCACCTCGCAGGTGCGGACGCTCCGAGCCGTACATGGTTCGGGATCTTGTCATGTTGCTCTCTGGTGGTAGCCGGTTTCGCCGTGTAGCGTCATCCCCAGATGTCGTGGTTCGCAGTACCTGCCCGCGCTCCGGTGCGGGCATTTTGCTGTGCAGTGCAGGACCAGGGCGATCACCTCCGGGCTCACGTGGTGTGGGTCCGATATCGACTGGAAGGCACCAGCATGGCCAAGGGAACTGTCAAGTGGTTCAACGCCGAGAAGGGCTTCGGCTTCATCGAGCAGGAGGGTGGCGGCCCGGACGTCTTCGCCCACTACTCGAACATCAACGCCTCCGGCTTCCGTGAGCTGCAGGAGGGCCAGGTCGTGAACTTCGACGTCACGCAGGGCCAGAAGGGCCCGCAGGCGGAGAACATCACGCCCGCCTGATCTCACAGCTGAACGTCGGTGGCCCCCGGAACACCTGTTCCGGGGGCCACCGACGCGTCCCGCCCAGCAGTACGCCTGCGTACGTGCGGTACGTGCGGTGCGTACGTTCTCGGGAGCCCTGGACCCTGTCCCGGGGCACGGGCATGTCACCCCGTGGTGCCGTCCACTCCCCGCGTCCGGTCCTGTGCCGGGCAGTCGTGAGGTGACTGCCGTCCGGGTGATCCGCCGGACAGCGCGGGGTCGTCCCCACGGTCGTGGCGCATGCCGGGTACCGCGTCGAGAGTGCCCGGCGGCCGGCCGGGCCCGGCGGAGTCGTTCGCCACGACGACCACCTCGTCCCCCTCGTTCCACACCCGGCGTTCGGCCTTGGCGGGGCTGAGCCGCAGTTCATGACGGGGACCGGTACCCGCCTCCGAATCGGTGCGGCGGTAGCCGACGGCACATTCGCCCCGGTCCCGGGCGGCCGCCACGACGGTCGCGAAGGACGCCTCGCACCCGGGCGGCGTGTAGTGGTGGGCCGGGCGCAGATGCACCGACGCGCCGTGTGCCGCGAACAGTTCCCCGAACACGGCGGCCAGATGCGGGTTGTGAGCGATCTGGGCCATCAGCAGACTGGTCAGCTCACCCCGGACGACGACATCGGATGCCGGGCCCAGCGGCGCGAGGGCTCGGTTGCGGTGGTCGCCCAGTTCCGCGACCACGGGCAGGGTCCTGCCCGCCCGCAGTTCCAGCTCCCGCAGCATCAACAGGGTGACCAGGACCCTGTCGTCGGGGTGCCCGGGCCCGTCCACGGCGTCCGCCCCGAGCACGATCACCGTGTCGTACGCGAAGAGATCCAGGTTCTTGAGGCTTTCCGGGTGCAGCAGTTCACCGCTTCGGCAGGAGACGGTCAGCCGAGCCGTGGCCCCCGGGGAACACGCCTGGTCCTGGACGGGAACCGGCTGCGTCTCATCGACGACGACATCGAGTACCGACCCCGGTGGGACGCTGTCGCGCAGTGCCTCCACCAGCAGGGGCGCACGGCGGTTCCAGCCGAGCAGCAGCACCCGCACAGGCCCGGTGTGTTCGGGCTGCGGTGCCGCGAAGGCGGCCGGGTCGACGTACGCACGGCAGTCGACCGGCGCCTGCGGCACACCGTCGTGCGCGATCACGATGAGCCGGTCTTCCGTGCCGACGACGGTGTCCGGAGGAGGGCTGAGCCGCGGACGCCCGTCCGGACCCAGCAGACCCACCACGCCGTACCGCTCGAAACACAGCAGCAGATCCCCGAAGCGTGAGCCCGCGGGCTCTTCCCGGAGGGCGGGCGGTACATCCACGAGATGGAATTCCGCGCCGGAGAAATCGAGGAGGTCGCGCAGAACCTCACCCACCCCGGTGCGCCGCGCCGACTGCACCAGCAGTCTCGCCGCCGTCGCGTCCGTCTCCACGATCGTGCCGCGTCCGCCTGCGGCGAGCCGGGCGGCGGGCAGCTGACGGCGGTCGCGTACGGCAGCGACGACGGGCGGACCGGTCTCGTCACCGAGGACCGCCCGCAGGGCCAGCAGAACGCGTACGACTTCGCTGTCCGCGTCCGGGGCCTCCGAGGGCAGCACCAGCACGGAACTGGCGGCCCGGGGAGTGACCAGGGCCAGGTTGTCGACCGTGGTCAGTGAACCGCTCCGGCAGACCAGCCGGACGGCGGAGCCGCGCCCCAGCGACGCGGTGAGTGCCTCCTCCATCTCGGCGACGTCACGGTCGGCCAGAACGGCGATCACACACCGGGCGCCGCCCCGGGCCGCGACCAGTTCACCCACCACCGTGAACACCTGCTCCGACCACCCCAGGACAACCGCGTGCTCCTGCTCAAGCACCATCGAGCGGCCCCGCCGCAACTCGGCCAGCCGTTCGCCCAGGCCGGTGGTGATCACTCCCACCAGAGTCGACACGCACAGCAGCGCGACGATCCCCAGCAGCACCGACAGCGCCATCCGCATCGGTGCACCGGTCGGCGCGCCGAGCCGCAGCGTCTCCGCGCTGGTCCGCCACACCGCCGACAGACGGCCCGACAGCGAACGCGGAGAGCCGGGGTCCGTCCACACCACCAGCGCACTGACGGGCACCACCACCGCCAGACAGGACAGGACCAGCCAGCTCACCAGCATCCCCGTGCTGCGGGCCAGCGTCGTGTCGAACCGGTAGCGGGCCCGGTCCCGTAAAGAGGTCGGCCGTTGCCGCTCCACTGCGCACCCCTGCTTCCCCCGCCCGCCACGGACGGCGCCGCCGACACACACCAGGGGCACCACCGTCCGCACACGTAACGGCAGTGCCCTGGTCGTCTGCAAGAGTGCTGGTCCGACGGCGAAGACACGCCCGGACACGATGACGTTCATCCTTTCGGGACACGTCACGTCCGCACGGCGGCTGTCGGTGGCCGTCGATGGCCCGCAGCCGCCGTCCGCGGATGCCGCTGACCCCTCGGGCCGACGGCAGACGGGGCCGGGGGCTCGCGCTGCGCGCAGTTACGCGCTGCGCGGGCTTACGCGCTGCGCGGCGGTGTCTGCTGCACGACCTCGAAGGACCACAGCGTGGAACCGCTCGCCGCGGGCCTGGGCCGCTCGCCGCCCTCCGCGCCGCCGCCCTGGTGGGCCGCCTTCATGCTCCCCTCCATCCACGCGGTGAAGGATTCCTCGTCACGCCACCGGGTGTAGACGAGGTAGCTGTCGGTGCCCTCGGTCGGGCGGAGAAGCTCGAACCACTCGAAGCCGTCGGAGTTCTCGACGGTGCCCGCGCGGGACGCGAACCGCTTCTCCAGAACTTCCCGCTGCTCGGCGGGGACGGTCAGCACGTTGATCTTGACTACGCTCATGGACCCATCCTGCCGTGACAGCGCTCGGCGCCGGACGACGGGGTGCGGTTGGCGGGGTACGGGCGGCGGGCTACGGGCGGCGGCCGGTGGCCCTGCCGCGCGGTCCGGGCGACGTACGGACAGAATTGCGTTTGTGAACGCGCATGACGAGCCGCAGAAAACTCCCGACGGACACCACGTCGTCATCAACGGGCGAAAATGGCGGGCCACGGACCCCTCCCTGCCCGAGGACGTCGCGGCCCGTCTGCGACGTCATCTCATGGCGGCCCGCCGTGCGGTGCGCTCGGCGACCACCGCCGACGACGCGTCGGCCGAGCGGCTGGCGCGGGCACGCGTGCAGCACGCGAAGGTCGCGTTGGGGGAACGGGGCACACCCTGGTGGGAACAGTCCCCGGACCAGCGCCGCCGACGCTGGGAGGACCACCTCGCGAAGCTCGACGCGGACGCGCCGGACCAGCAGGACAGCTGACACCTGGCCGTCGTCCCGAGGACGGACGGGCCGGCGCCCCGGCCGATGTACCGGCCTGATCGTCGGAGTGTCAGTGCCGGCCTCTACGGTGTGAGCAGTGGGACCCGCCGGAGAGACCGCGGGGCCCGTTTTGGGGAGGGGTCTGTCATGTCCAGTGGGTCCGCGTCGACGACGTATCTGGAGCTGTCGCAGGAGGACGGTGCTGCGCACAAGTTCTACGAAGTGGCCGTGGACGGGCTGGTGGTGACGGTGCGGTACGGACGGATAGGCGCGGCCGGTCAGACCCAGACGACGACGTTCCCCACGGTGGACAAGGCGCGCGCCGCAGCCGCGAAGAAGGTGGGGGAGAAGGTCCGCAAGGGATACGCCCCGGCGATCGCCGGACAGCGCGCGCCCCGTGCGGTGACCCGGCGCCAGGTGACCTCGGCCCCCTCCACGGCGCGGTCCGTCGCCCCGGTGCTGTGGCGTTTCCGTACGGGGTCGTCGGCGTTCGGCATCCACGTCGACGACGACCGCTGCTGGGTCGGCAACCAGGCGGGTGATGTCTTCACCCTGGACCACGACGGTGGCGTCCTGGCCCGCTTCAGCCTGCCGGACGGTGTGAAGTGCCTGGTCGCCGACGACTTCTGGATCTACGCGGGCTGCGACGACGGCCGGGTGTACGACCTGTCCTCGAAGCTGCCGTTCGCGGCGTACGACGTGGCGGCGGACGTCGACATCTTCTGGCTGGACATCCACGAGGGCGTCCTGAACGTGTCGGACCGCGAGGGCCGGCTGACCGTCATCGACCACGAGGACGAACACCAGTGGGCGCGCCGCAGCCAGGGCGAGCACGGCTGGATGGTCCGCGCCGACGACCGGGCCGTCTACCACGGTCACCAGAGCGGGGTGAGCGCGTACGCGCCTGACGGGACGGGCGAGTTGTGGCACACGCCGACCCGCGGCGGGGTCCTGTTCGGCTGGCAGGAGCAGGACGCCGTGTTCGCGGGAACCGCGCACCGGGTGGTCCAGCGGCTGTCCAAGGCGACCGGCACGGTCGAGGCCACCTACGCCTGCGACAGCGCGGTCTACTCATGTGCCACCTCGCCCGGCGGCCGGTTCGTCTTCGCCGGCGACGCGTCCTCGTCGGTGTACTGCTTCGACCGGGACGGTACGCGCCTGTGGAAGCTGGGCACCGGCGGTGGCTCGGCGCTGTCGATGCAGTACCGCGACGAGCGGCTCTACCTGGTGACCACGGACGGCTCGCTGGTGTGCGTGGACGCGAGCGAGGCGGCCATCGCGGCGGCCCAGCAGGGCACGGTCCCGGTCGCCCGGGACGTCAAGCTCGCCGCGGCGCTGCCGACCTACGCACCGGCCACAGCCGTGACCGCACTGGCCAGTGTCTCGCAGGCCCCCGCGGGAGCGATCGTGGTCGAGTGCGTGCAGACGACCGGCCGCCTGCGCGTCCACGTGGTGTCGGACGGCTACGACCACTCCTGGAACGTCCAGTTCCCGCGCACGATACGAGAGCCCGGAGCCCGCTACGTCGTGGACGCCCTGCACCCCGCGGCGGGCGGTTTCTACCGGGTCCGCGGCGACATCCGCCGCCTGCTGTGACCGGCTGCCCCATATCCGGGGGGGGGCGGGGCGGATTCCTGGAAAAGGTGCGTGGGGATGTCGATGCGAGCGGGCTCCGTACGACGTAAGGAGTGAGAGACCGACATCAGCACGAGAGGTGAAAGCCGTGTCCAAGGTCCGCGTACACAATGTGACCATCTCCCTCGACGGTTTCGTGGCCGGTGCGAACCAGCGCCTGGACGCCCCGTTCGGCGACGGCGTCGGCTGGGGCGACGAACTGCACAGCTGGTTCGTCGCCGCGACGGAGGAGTCCGCCGCCGGGAAGACCGGGATCGACGCCGACTACCTCACGCGCAGCGAGCGGAACGTCGGGGCCACGATCATGGGGCGGAACATGTTCGGACCCCAGCGCGGGCCGTGGGCGGACGAGTCCTGGAAGGGCTGGTGGGGCGACAACCCGCCCTACCACCACGACGTCTTCGTGCACACCCACCATCCGCGCCCGGCGCTGGAGATGGCCGGCGGAACGACCTTCCACTTCACGGACGACCCGCTGGAGACGGTGCTCCAGCGCGCCGTCGACGCCGCGGGCGGCAAGGACGTCCGGATCGGCGGCGGCGCGGCAGTCATCCAGCAGTACCTGCGCGCCGGGCTGATCGACGAGCTCCACCTGGTGATCGCGCCGATGCTCATAGGACGCGGGGAACGGCTGCTCGACAATCTGGGCGACGGCATCGACGGCTACCGGGTGTCCGAGATGGTGGCTTCGCCGGCCGTCACACACACGGTGCTGGTCCGCCGCTGACGCACGGGGCCGTCCGGACCGGCGCCAATGATCGAGCTGAGAAGGCGGCGCTGCGCCCGGGGCGCGTTCCGGTTGGTGTCGTGCTTCACGCGCCGGTACCTCACACGGGTGGACCGGCTCGGGTGTCCCTGGTCAGGCTGCACGCAACCTGCCTTACTGAAACGGGGAGATGGAGATTCCGCTTCCCGATCCGATGGAGGTGAGTGCCGTGCGTGAAGCGCTGGCGAACATCGAGTCCGAGGACGTCTACGAGCCGCCGCTGCTGGCCGAGGCGGGCGAGTTCGCCGAAGCCACTCAGGGTTCCTCGTTCACGGGATGTGCCGAAGGTGCGTACAACAAATACTACTGGTGCTGACCGGTCCGAACCGGCAGCTACCGCGGGGCAGTCCGAGATCGTCCCGTCGCCTTGGCCCTTGGGCTGGGGCGCCGGGGGATCCGGGCCGAGCGGCAGGCCTGAGGAGCTGAGTGCTGAGCATGGCGAGTGGTACCTCGCGGAGCTGGTTCATCGTGGTTCCGGATCAGGAACTGCCACCCGGTCTGCTGACCCGGTTGAGGCCGCGAGTCGGCAGGGTGGTGCGCCACCCGTCGGGGCGGCCGTGGCTGCTGGGTGACTGGGCTCCGGAGCGGATGGTGGTGGCGTCGGCGGGCGGGCGGTTGCTGGCCGTGGTGGGTACGTCCTCGGCGACCACCACAGATCTGCAGGCTCGTCTCAAGGGCGTGAGCACGGTCGCGGACGTGGAGGGGGCGCTGCGTGGCGTGCACGGCAGTTTCCATGTGCTCGCGTCACTGAAGGGGAGCGGCTATGTGCGCGGGAGTGCCTCCGGGGCCTGTCGCGTCCACCGGGCCGTGGTCGACGGTGTGACGGTGTGCGCGGACCGGGCGCGCACGCTGGCCTGGCTCACCGACGCCGGGCCGGACCCCGCCCAACTCGCCGCCCGCCTTGCCTCCCCGCTGCCGCACCCACTGGCGGGCGCGGCGATGTGGAGCGGAGTGGAGACCGTCCCACCGGGTCACGCACTGCACCTGGAACCCGGGGGAAACTGCCGAACCGTCGCGTGGTGGCAGGCACCGGAGGCCGGACTGCCGCTGGCCGAGGCGGCGCTCGCGCTGCGGAAGGCGCTGTGTGACGCGGTCACCCTGCGGGTGCGCCCCGGGCAGGTGCTCGGCGCGGACCTGTCCGGCGGCATGGACTCCACCTCCCTGTGCTTCCTGGCCGCCGAGGCCGGCGCATCGCTCGTCACCGCGACCCTGCACTGGGAAGCACTGGGCAACGAGGACCAGCACTACGCCCGGTATGCGGCCGACCACCTGCCCGACGTCGAATCCCTGGTCTTCCCGTCCGCCGCACTTCCCCCCTGCTTCGCGGGCTCGGAGCGCCGCCGGGACCCCCAGGAAGAGCCCTCCCCCGCACTGCGGGACCGGGAGATCCAGCAGCACATCACCCGCGCGTTGCGTGCCCGGGGAGCCGCACTGCGCCTCACGGGACACGGAGGCGACCACGCCGTCGTGCCCCCCGCCTCCTACATCCATGCCCTGCTGCGCCGCGATCCCGCACTGGCGCTACGGCACACGGCCGGGTTCAGAGCGCAACGGCGCTGGCCGCTGGGCGCGACCGCACGCGTGCTGCTGAGGGGCGGCTCCTATCCGCACTGGCTGAACACGGCGAGGGGCAGGCTCCGCGAAGCCGCAGTTCCCCTTCCCGCATGCGAGACGTGGGGGCCGCGGCCGACCCTTCCGCAGTGGGCGAGCACACGGGCCGTCGACCAGTTCGCCGCACTGCTGCGCTCCGCCGCCGAGCAGACGGTCCCGCTGGCCACCGACTTCTCCCGGCACGCCTGGATCCACCAGATGCGCGAGGCAGGAAGAATCGCCGGCCTCATCAACGACGACACCGCGGCCGACGGACTGCCGGCGGACAGCCCCTTCTGCGACGACACGGTGCTGGACGCCTGCCTGTCCGTACGCTCCCACGAGGCGGGTCACCCCTGGTCCTACAAGCCCCTGTTGGCCGCCGCCATGGCGGGCCTGGTGCCTGAACACCTCCTGCTGCGCACCACCAAGGACCACTGTGACATCGAGTGGTACCGCGGCATCAGAGAGCACCGGCGCCAACTCGCCGTATGGGCCGGGACGTCGCACCTGGTCGCCGCGGGCGTCGCGGAGGAGGACGGGCTGCGACGCGCTCTGCTCAGCCCCGGCCTTCAGACCGGCGGCGGTGCCGAGTTGGAAAACGCCCTGGGCGTCGAGGCGTGGCTGCGCGACGTGGCCGTCCACCCCGTACCCGGCTATCTCCGCACCCCACGCCATCCGTACCAGGAGCCCCTCATTGACTCAGCTGCGCACTGACGTCGTCTGCTGCCCCACGCAGGACGGGATGGTCCTGCTCGACGAACGTGACGGCCGTTATTGGCAGCTCAACGGCACCGGCGCGGCCGTCGTCCAGGCTCTCCTGGGCGGCGCGGCCCCCAGCCAGGTCGCCGACCGGCTCGCCGCCACCCGGCCCGTCGACCGCGAGCGGGCGGCGGCCGATGTAGCGGCTCTGCTGGAGGGTCTCACCCGCGCCGGACTGGTGGTGAGCACGCCATGAGACAGGTCCTCGACACCGATGGCAGCCGCCCACCGCTCGGGCGCCGGCTCGCCGCGCACACCGCCGTGGCCGCGGCCCGGCTGCTCGCGCGGCTGCCGCCCCGCCGTATCCGGGCCGTGCTGCGAGTGGCACACCGCGGGGCCGCGCCCGCCGACTACGCGCGCGCGTTGCGGGCCCGCCAGGACGTGACCGCCGTCAGCACGCTGTGCTCGGGGCGGTACTGCCTCCAGCGCTCCCTGGCCACGGCGCTGTTGTGCCGTCTCGGCGGTGCCTGGCCCACCTGGTGCACCGGCGTACGGACCTCGCCGTTCGCCGCACACGCCTGGGTCGAGGCGGAGGGCCGTCCTGTCGGGGAACCCGAGGACACCGCGACCTACCGCACCCTTCTCACCGTGCCCCCGCGCTGACTCGCCGAGCTTCCGGCCGCAGGGTGAGTCGCGGGTCGTGCGGCCCCGGGTCGAGGGGCGGGCGCTCGACCCGGGCAGCCCGGGTCGAGCAGGCGGCCCCGCCGCCCGGGGCACGGACGCTACTTCTCCACGATGCCCGAGGCGGCGATCACGATCTTCGCGCGGGTGGAACCGGAACGCGAGCCCAGGGACTCGATCTTCTTCACCAGGTCCGAGCCCTCGACCACTTCGCCGAAGACCACGTGCTTGCCGTCCAGCCACGAGGTGACCACCGTGGTGACGAAGAACTGCGAGCCGTTGCTGTTCGGGCCGGAGTTCGCCATGGACAGCAGGAACGGCTTGTCGTGCTTGAGCTTGAAGTTCTCGTCGTCGAACTTGGCGCCGTAGATGCTCTTGCCGCCGGTGCCGTCGCCGCGGGTGAAGTCGCCGCCCTGGAGCATGAACTCCGGGATGACACGGTGGAAGCCCGAGCCCTCGTATCCGTAGCCGTGCTGGCCGGTGGCGAGCTCACGGAAGTTCTGCGCCGTCCTGGGGACGACGTCGTCGTACAGGTTGAAGACGATGCGGCCGGCGGCGTCGCCGTCAATGGTGATGTCGAAGAAGACGTTGGTAGACATAGGGGGATCCTTTCACGTCCTCGCGCACTGCCCGGGCGTCGCCCTGCTCCGCCGCCCGAGAAGCCCAGTTTCCGGCGGTTCCCCCGGCAGGTCCACCCGCGATAGGCCGGATAGGCCGGATCCGCCGGATCGGCCGGTTGCCGCCTGTTCAGGGGTGCGGGAGCGCCCCTAAGCTGGCCGATCTTCACGTTCTGGGGCACTTGTGACTCTGGGGGGCTCGTGAACAGTCTTCGTGCGGCCGTTGTCTGCCTTGTGCTCGCGTGTGCCGCGCTGACGTCACCGACAGCGGCGGTGGCGGTGACGCCGGACTGGTCGGTGCTGCCGGTGCCGGCGGCGGCCCCGCCGGTGACCGTGACCGATCTCGCCGCCCGGGGGCAGGGCGAGGCGTGGGCCACCGGGTACGAGCAGACCGCCGAAGGACTGCGGCCGATGCTGTACCGGTGGGACGGCACGGCGTGGAACCGGGACACGACCTTCCCCGGCGCCGGGGAGTCTGGCTGGCTGGGCAAGGTGCAGTTCGTCGGCAGGGAAGCGTGGATCTTCCACAACCGTGACGGTGCCGGAGAGATCCTGCGCCGGTCGGCGGGAGCGTGGAGTGCCGTACCGCTGCCGCAGACCCTGTGGACGTACCAGGACTTCACCGCGGTACCGGGCGCCGCGTGGGTGGTCGGCGAGGACGACACCGGGCTGAAGGTGCTGCACCACGACGGTTCGGGCTGGACAGCACAGTCCACCCCCGACGGCGTGCGCTACCTGATGGGGATCACCGCCCGTACCGCCGACGACGCCTGGGCCTGGGCGGACACGGACACCGGTACCACCGTCCTGCGCTGGGACGGCACGGCGTGGCGCGATGCGCGGGTGCCGTTGCCGCCGGACAGCAACGTGCACACGATCCTGCTCGAACCGTCCGGCCGGGCCACGATAGGCGGCAGCCAGTACACGGACGGGGTGGCCCGCACCTATCTGATGACCTCGGACGACGACGGGAACGCCTGGCGCACCTCCCACCCGCCGCTGGGCGACACCTACACCGAGGCCATGGTGCGCGGTCCGGACGGCGCGCTGTGGCTGCCGGTGCGCAGCGACCGCGCGTTCCGGTCGAAGTACGCACGCGTGGACGCCAGCCGCACGACCTTCTCCTACGGACCGGAGCGCACGAACGCGATCGACGTCGGACCGCGGGCACTGGCGAGGGCGGGATCAGCACTGCTGTCCTTCGGGACCGTCGAGATATACGGCTCGAAACCGAACCTGATGAGCGAGCGGCTGGGAGGCTGACCATGACCCACAGACTTCCCGTGCGCCACAGATTTTCCGCGACCCACAGACTTCCCGTGCCCCGCAGACTTCTCAGGGCACACAGACTTCTTGTCGCCGTCCTCGCCGTCACCATGACCGTCGTGGCCGGCATGACAGACATGACAGGCATGGCGTCGGCCGCCGCGGACCCGCGGTCCTGGGAGCACGTTCCGGTCCCGGCGGAGGTCCGCCCGCAGGCCGCACTGAACGAGGCCGTGGCGTTCGGGCCGGACCGGGCGTGGGCCGTGGGCGCGGACGCCGTCGGCCGTGAGGCGCCGGGCTTCCCGCTGATGCTGCGCTGGGACGGAACCGCCTGGCAGCGCCAGGACCTGCCCGGGATCCGCTGGCAGGGAGAGCTGCTGTCCGTCGCCGGCACCTCTCCCCACGCGGTGTGGGCGGTGGGCCGCGACTCGGCGGGCGGCGCCCGTCTGCTCCGGTACGACGGCAAGGCCTGGAACGAGAGCAGGCTGCCGAGCGGGGTCGTGCCGACCAAGGCCGTCGCCGGCGGGGGCGAGACCTGGCTGATCGGTTCGCGGGGCGGCGCGCAGGCACTGCTGCGCCGGGACGGGAGCGGCTGGCAGGACGTGCCGGTGCCGCCCGGGTCCGTGTACGGCCTGCACATCCTGGCGGCGGACGACGTCTGGGCCGCGGGCGCGGGCGTCCCGGGCGCGACCGTGTCGCACTGGGACGGTCAGGCATGGCAGCAGACGGTCGTGGACGGCTTCCCGCGGTCGGCGGTCGGCAGTGTGCTCGCGGTCTCGCCGACGGAGGTGTGGGCGGGTGGCACGGCCGGATTCGTCGGCGGTCCGCCGGGCCGGCCGATTCCGCCCCTGCTCGTCCGCTTCGACGGACAGACGTGGAACACGGTGTCCGTGCCCACCGACTTCGGCTCCGTCGAGTCACTGGCGGCCACCGCGTCCGGCTCGCTGGGCTGGGTCTCGGTGGCCCGCTCGCAGAAGTGGGGCCCGCCGGGCAGTACCCCGCCGCTCGTCCCCGGGCCGGACTTCCTCGCCTGGAACGGCCAGTCGTTCACCGGGTACGGCGAACCTGCGGTGGCCGGAGAGGGCGAATCCTGGACGCTCCGGGCGACGACCGTGCCGGGCACGGAGACCGTGTGGTCGGTCGGCCGCGCGGACGGCCCCGAGGGCACCTTCGCCCCACGCATCCTGCGGTTCGACTGAGCAAGTAACATCCTGCGCGCTTCGCTGCTCAGGTGCGGGCCGCACATCACTTCCACCCGTACGCGTACGCCGCCACCCACGTGATGTCGATCTGCGCGCTGCTGCCGGGCGCCGCCCCGGGCCCTTCCAGGGCGCTCTCGTTCTGCATCACCCAGGACAGCGGACCGTCCGGCACGCCTCGGGTGTCGTGGCCCGTCTCGCGGCCGTCGACGAAGAACCGGACATGGCCGGGAGTCCATTCCGTGGACACCGTGTGCCAGTCGGTCCAGTCGTCACTGCCCGGGAAGTAGCCCTGCTCACCGCCCCCGCAGGGGTGGTGGAAGGACGAGAGCGGACCGGTCCACTCGCCTTCGGGGTGGTCCATCTCGCAGCCGCCGCCGTAGTGCAGCCAGGCGGACTTGTACCCGGGCGCCGCCTTCGTCACCTTGATACGTGCCGAGTACTTCCCGTAGGTCATGTCCATGACCGCACGCGGCACCACTGCCGCGGAGTGCACGGGACCGCCGTCGGCCGGACGCCACATCCGGATGAACATCCGTCCGTCGCCGTCCGGCGCGGGACCCACGCTCACGGTGTCCTCCGGGTGGTACACGCCCACCACCTCGCGGCCCCGGCTCCTGGCCGTGTCGGGCCAACCGGTCGGATAGGCCCACCAGTTGTCGCGGAACGTGCCGCGCAGCCCTCCGAAGTAGGCGCCTGAGGTGTCGGCGTGGTGATCGCAGTCGCTGAACGAACCGAGCGGTACAAGGTCGCCGTTGAAGTCCTCCGCGAGGACCTGCCAGAAGGGGCCACAGTCACCGCGGGGCAGACGTACGGCCGTCGAACCGCAGGCGTCGGTCCTCGCGGGCGCGCCGTCGGCGCGGGGGAGCCACAGGAACGCGGCCACGAGTACGACCGTCACGGACACCAGCAGGAAGGGAGGCCTCAGATGGTGCGGGGCCGCGTGTGAACCCATCACGGACTCCTCGGGTCGCAACTGCCGACTGCCGACGCCACAGGCCGGCCACCAAAGGCCGGCTGCCGGAAAAACATCCTCGCCGCTGACCCCGCCCGGCGCCACAGCCCTACCGGCCCTACGCCGATTCCCGTACCACCAGCTCGGGGTCGAAGATGATCGACGTCGGCTCGGTGCGTACGCCCCCGATGTGTTCGGCGAGCAGGCGGGCCATCGCCGCCGCCATGTCCTCGACCGGCTGGCGGACGGTGGTCAGCGGTGGCCGGCAGGTGACCGCCACGCTCGAATCGTCGAACCCGACGACCGCGACATCGTGCGGCACCCGCCGCCCCCGCTCCCGCAGCACCTGGCAGATGCCCTGAGCCATCAGGTCGTTGGCGGCGAACACCCCGTCCACGTCCGGGTGTTCGGCGAGCAGTTCGGTCATGGCCGCCATGCCGCTGTCGACGGTGAAGCCGCCCTGGGCGAGCGGGACGTACGCGTGACCATGGCGGGCCATCGTGTCGCGGAACCCGGCCAGCCGTTCCTGGCTCGCTGACACGTCCAGCGGGCCGGACACGGTGACGACGCGTCGGCAGCCGCGACCCAGCAGATGCTCGGCGGCCAGCCGTCCGCCGTCCCGGTGGGCGAGGTCGACATAGCTGAGCGCGACGGGCCGGGAGGGCCGGGCGAACAGCACGGCGGGCAGCCCCGCCCCGGCCAGCAGCGCGGGCAGCGGATCGTCCGCGTGCGTCGAGACGACGAGGGCCCCGTCCGCGCTGCCCTGCCGCAGATACGTCACGACGTCCTGCCGTGCCTCGTCGGTCTCGGCGAACATGAGCACCGGATGCATCGAGCGCGGACGCAGCTGGCCCACGACCCCGCTCACCACCCGGCCGAAGAACGGATCCGTCACCACCCGTGCGGCGAAGGCGTTCTGCTCCTCCTCGGAGACGTCACCCGCGCCGGACACCACGAGCGCCACGGTCTCGGTACGCCGGGTCACCAGTGATCTGGCCGCCTGGTTGGGCGCGTAACCCGTCCTGCTGATGGCCTGGCGGACCGATTCCTGGATGGCGGGGTCGACGTTGCGGACGCCGTTGACGACGCGGGAGACGGTGGCGCGGGAGACGCCTGCCTCCCGCGCCACATCCTCCAGGGTCGGGGCCTGTCTGCTCATGCCCGCACCCTAACGGCACCCGTCGTGAACCGGATAGAGCGCTCTCCCGAGGATGCTCCCGGGGTGCGGACCGACCTACGGCGCCGGTCACCCCGCAGCTCAGCCGTAGACGCCGAACTCATAGAGGGAGTAGCCCCAACCGGTGCCGCGCGCGGTGCCGTTGACGCGCACGTAGCGGCCGGTGCCCGACACGTCGAAGTCGTCGACCCCGCCGTTGCCGTCGGTCACCTCGCGCACGGTCCGCCAGCTCTGACCGTCGTCGGACGTCTGGATCGTGTACGCCCTGGCGTACGAGGTCTCCCAGACCAGCTGCACGTGCCTGAACGTGCTCCGCGTGCCGAGATCGACCCGCAGCCACTGCGGGTCGCTCCAGTCACTGGCCCAGCGCGTGTCGTTCTTCCCGTCCACGGCGCCCGCGGCGGTGCAGGGGCAGTCGCCGCCGCCCGTCTGGTATGAGGAGGCGGTCGCAGGCTTGTTCAGCGCGAGGTTGGTGCCGTCGGCCACCGGCGGCACCACACGGATCGAGCGCGTCTCGACGCCGACGTTGCCCCTGCCGTCCGTGGCCTTGACATAGATCTTCCAGACCCCGGGCCGGTCGGGCGCGGTGACCCTGAGCCGGCCCCCGCCGAGATCGGTGTGCGGCCGCGGGGTGAGCTGCCCGCCCCCGTCGACGTACTTGCTGTTGTCCAGGACCTCGTACGAGATCGCGTCCCCGTCGGGGTCGCTCGCGCCGACCGCCAGGGTCAGGTCACGCCCGGCCTGCACCTTGCCCGCGTCACCCTCGACGGACAGGCTGGAGACGACCGGGGGAGTGTTGTCGCGCGAGGTGTCGGCTCCGTACGCGCGCTTCACCGCGTAGTACGACAGCCGTTTCTGTCCTGCGGGCAGCAGGTTGAACCAGATCCCGCCGAAGTCGTACTCGGTGCCGTAGTGGAACATCGTGGCGCCGAGCGCGACCCCCCGATGGCCGGTGACGCACCCCCACGCCTTGGTGTATCCGGCAGCCTTGGCCTGGTCGGTGGGCTCCTGGGGGACCCCGTTGGCGTCGTCGGGCACCTCCCACTCGCCCGCAGGACCGCTCTCGGTGACGATGTACGGCTTGGTGTAACCGCCCTGCTCCCAGGCCGACTTGATGTCGCACACCGCGTTGTAGGCGTTGACCGCGTACAGGTCGAGGTCGGGCGCGTTGCGCTTGTAGTAGGGCCAGGCGCCGACCCATGCGTCGGTGGAGGTGACCGGGTGGTTCGGGTCGATCCCGTGGATCTTCCTGGTGATGTCGTTGACGAAGGTGGTGTAGGCGTTGCGTTGGCGTTCGAGCTCGTCACCGCTGTAGCAGTTCTGCAGGCCGAGCACCGACTCGTTCCCGACATTCCACATCAGCACACCGGGATGGTCCTTGTACTCCTGGACCCACCTGGGGAACTCGTCGAGCATCTGGTTCTTGTACGCGGTGTCCGTCAGGTAGTTCACACAGCCGCCGCTGCCCGGACCGCCGCCGGGCTGCAGCCAGAACCCGGCGACGACCTTGATGCCGTTCGCCGCCGCGGAGTCGAACAGGGCCTTGCTGGAGGCGTCGGTGCCCCAGGTGCGGACGGTGTTCACGCCCATGGATCTGACGTCCGGCATGTACCGGCCGGCGTCGGCCACGGCCGGACCCCAGGTCAGGCCCTTGACCTGGTACGGGCTGCCGTCCACGGTCAGCTGCCAGTTGCCCTGGGAGCCGGTCACCCTGACGACGCTGCCGGCGGCGTGCGCCTGCTGCGCGGGCAGGGAGAGGGCTGCGGCGGCCAGCAGCCCTGCGGTGAGAGGCGCCGCGATCCGGCGCGTGCGGGTGGGAGTGGGGCTCATATGCGGTCTCCGGTGTGGGGGTGGAGGGGGCGGCCGGACCGTGGCGGGGTGGTCCGGCCCGGCCGCCCGGTACGAGACAGGGCGCGGCTCGCTCAGGGCAGTTCGTAGTTCTCGTCGAGCGCCGCTCCGGCCTCGGGGTGCGTCTGGTCGTAGCCGCGCGCGTCGCACTGCAGACCACCGACGAGGCAGTGGCCGACCAGCGCGTTCAGGGTCGGCGCGTCCCAGGCGTTGAAGAAGTCGTAGTGGAACGACCAGCTAGGTCCGCTGGCCAGCTTCACCTGGGAGAGATCGCCGTTGACGGGCCAGGCCATCTTGAACTCGACCATCGGCAGGGCGACCGGATGGCTCGTGGGGCAGATGTTGTTGTTCGTGCCGGGGTTGACCACGGGGTAGGCCATGTGACTCTTGTGGTCCGGTGTGTCCAGATACCGGCCGTCCCAGCAACTGGGCGCCTGGAAACGGATGTTGAGCTTGACGTCCGGACGGCTGGGGCAGTTGGTCGGGAAGTCGACGTTGAAGAAGCTGTCGCCGCACTCCCAGCCCTCGACGAAGCCGCGGTGCCCGCGGAACTCCTCCCGGCTCTGGGTAGGGCTGCCGACGAGGAACCGCAGGCCCTTGGGGAAGGGGCGCACGCTGGTGTAGTCGGTGACGCCCGCCTTGTAGTAGATGACCTGCGGGCCGACGGGCAACACCGGCTGGTCGCCCTTGAAGAGGGTCGGCATCCAGTAGCCGGACCGGTCGCCGGGCGCGTTGCAGGTGGTGGTGGCCCCGTCGAGCGAGGACGTCGTGCTGTTCGCGTTCGTCGACCGGTTGCCCATGAAGGTGTGGTCGTGGGACTTGCCCGGCTGCTGCGGATACACGATCGGGTCGTCCGGCTTGGTGTGGCTCACCGAGCAGTTGGCCTGGAACTCGTGGAAGTAGCGGTGGGGCGGCTCCTTCGTGGACGGCGAGACGCCGGTCACCGGCGGGTTCGCCGGGATGTAACCGTCGCCGTCGGGGTCTTCCGGGGAGGCGGCGGTCGACGCCGCCATGGTGTGGCCCATGGTGCCCATGTGGCCTGCTCGGTGCGTGCTGGACGCCGCTGTCGCGCCGCCCGGCGGTGGGGGAGTGCCGGCGGTGGCGGCGACACCGCCCAGACCGAGCGAGGTCAGCAGTAGGGCGCCGGCGATCAGGCTTCCTGAGACGAGCTGCGATCTCCGTGGCATGGAGACCTCCTGAGGACGTCGATGGGGGGAACTGTGCGGGGCGGCCCGTGGCGCGGGACGCTCGACCGGGAGATCGTCGGGAGAGCGCTCTCCCACTCTCCCGTGACGGAGTGTTGAGGCGGGAGCGCGGGGTGTCAAGAGATCCGGCGGAAGGGGCAGTTGGCAGCGGCCCGGCGTGACAGCCGCGCGCCCGCGGGGCTCCCGGGGCCGCAACCACCGGCCCGCGCAGCCCCATTGCCAACTCCGGGCATCGCCCCTAACCTCACATCGTCTCCATCCATGAACTTCATTCGCCTACACGAACGAGGATCGATGGGTAAACGAGTTCGCCGTCTCGCCGTTCTGACGTCCATGGCTCTCTTCGTCGGCCTGCTGGCCCCCGCAGCCTCCGCTCACCCGGGGGCTGCGCACACAGGGACTGTGCACGCACGGACCGATCACTCAAGTGCCGCGCGGCCCCACACCGTCGTCCTCGACGGCGGACGGCTCCAGCAGACCAAGGTGCGCCTCCGGCACGGCGACCCCCAACTCCGCAGAGCGGTCACGTATCTGACCGGACGAGCCGACAAGTGGCTGGACCAGGGCCCGTGGACCGTCGTCGACAAGCCGAGGCCCGCGCCCAGCGGCGATGCACACGACTATCTGAGCCAGGCCCCCTACTGGTGGCCCAGCCGATCGCCGACCGCCGACAACCCCTGGGGCTGCCCGTACGTCCAGCGGGACGGCGAGCGCAATCCCGAGGTCGACTCGGGCACCGACCGGCTGGATCTGGAGAACGTCTTCGACTCGTCGTACGACCTCGCGCTGGCCTGGCACTACACGGGAAAGCGGCAGTACGCCGAGAAGGCCGCACAGGTCCTGCGGACCTGGTTCCTGGCATCGGCCACACGGATGAACCCGCATCTCGACCACGCCCAGTTCATCCCCTGCAAGTACGACGGCCGGGCCATCGGCATCATCGACTTCTCGCAGTCCTACACGGCGGTCCTCGACGCCGTCGCGATCCTTGAGTCCGGCGCGCCCGCCTGGAGCAGAGCGGACCGAGTCGGCATGCGGCAGTGGAACAGCGACTTCCTCGACTGGCTGACGAACAGCGACTTCGGCCGGCAGGAAGCGGCGGCGGCGAACAACCACGGCACGTTCTACGACCTGTTGGTGGCGGGTCTGGCGTCCGCCACCGGCGAGACGGACCTGGCCCGCCGGACCGTACGCGACGCGGCCGTCACACGCATCGACCCCCAGATCGCGGCGGACGGAAGCCAGCCCCAGGAACTCACCCGGACCAGGAGCTGGCACTACTCGACCTTCGACCTCGTCGCGTACACCAGACTCGCCGCCATCGGGCAGCACGTCGGCGTGGACCTGTGGCGCCACCGGGGGCCGGCCGGCCAGAGCCTGTTCAAGGCCGTGCGCTATCTGCTTCCGGCGGCCACGGGACGCGTCGCCTGGCCGCACCCGGAACTCGAATTCCGCCGGTTCGCGGCGAGCGACGTCGTCCACGCGGCGGCGGACGCCGGCGACCGCGAGGCGAGGCGGGCCGTGCCACTGCTGGAGGAGCCGCCGGGCGGAGACCTGTGGGCGCTGCGGCCCGCCGCCGAACAACTGGACTCGATAACGGGCTGATCCCCAGGATTCCGGCGCTGATCCCCAGGGTTCCGGCGCAGCCCACCGCGTGACGGTGGGCTGCGCCGGAATCTCAACCCGTCGCCGCTATCCGCAACCTGATCGTGCGCGCTTCGGGGCGGAGCGCGAACTCGGGCCACACGTCCGGTCCGCACGAGCGCGAGCCGAGCCCGTGCTGGGCCGCGTCGATGATCAGGTGGCTCGTCGTCGAGTCGCCCAGCTCGAAGGGGTGACGTGCGAGGGCGATCTCCTGGGGGGTGTGGCGGCTGAGCGTGAAGCCGGGCCGGCGCCCGCGCGTGTCGGGGAGAGCGTCGATGCGCAGCACCTCGCTCGCGCCGTTCGCCAGTGTGAGCCGACGCAGCCCGGAACGGTGCCCGGTCTCCTGCGGGCGCGCGTAATCGACCGAGAGGTCGGCGATCGTGGCGGAGAACCGGCCCGTGCGGGCCGCGCGGAGACTGTCGGGATACGACTCCAGCGGCCCCAGACCGAACCAGTCCGCCCCGTCGACGGCAGCCGTGCCGTCGGGCAGCTCGAAGCGGATCCCGATGCGAGGCCACACCGTCCGCCAGCCGCGCGAGGGCTCGATCTCCACGCGCAGTTCCAGGTCACCGTCCTCGACCGACCACATGGACTCCACCGTCACCCAGGACGCGGAGTTCGCCGAGGAGACCTTGTCGACGGTGCGCAGGGCGTCCGCGGTGTGTGCCACGGAGATCCGCCGTGTCGTCAGCCGGTCGAGACCGTCACGACGCCACAGCTCGGCGTTGGACACCCCGGCGATACTCGCGTCGCTCTCCTCGACCCCGTCGGACGGGCTCTCGTCGTTGTCGGTCGGCGCGCGGAACAGCTCCAGTCGCGGCCCGCTCACCTCGCGTCCGGCCAGGCGCGTCAGCGAGCCACCGGTGAACTCGGCGATGCCGAGCGAGAGGTTTCCGTCGCCCGGGAGCCAAGCGGCCCGCGACCGGACAGCGGGCACGCGACGAGGTGCCGAGCAGTCCAGCTGGGCCGACGCGAGCACGTGATCCGCGGGTGCCCAGGTGGTCGGTGCCGCCAGGACCGCGTCGATCGTCAGCCACGTCTCGGCGTCGTGGGCGACGGAGACCGTGGGCAGCGGCACCCGCGCCGACCCACCCGCCACGACGGCGGGGACGTCCAACACGCCGGAGGCCACGGGGATGCCGTCGTGCTCGACACGCCAGCGGAAGCGCAGGTCGGAGGTGTCGGCGGTGTGCCGCAGGCTGGTGACCACGACCTCACCGTGACCCTGGACCTTGCCGTGGTCCCGGCCGTCACCGTCACCGTCACCCTCGCTCTCGAAGGTGAACTCGACGGGCTGCACGACCGCCTTGAACTCATGGAGGCTGGGCGTGGGGACGTCGTCGGTCAGCAGCATGCCGTCCATCACGAAGTTGCCGTCGTGCACGACCTCACCGAAGTCACCGCCGTACGCGTGGTACGCCGTCCCGTCCGGAGCCGTCGTGAGGATGCCGTGGTCGCGCCACTCCCACACGAAGCCGCCGTGCAGCCGCGGATACCGCCGTACGAGTGCTTCGTACTGGTCGAACGCGCCCGGCCCGTTGCCCATCGCGTGCGCGTACTCGCACAGCAGGAACGGCTTCGTACGCTGCCGTGCACTCTGCGCGGGAGTGCAGTTCAGCAGCGTGGAGCGTGCGTTGTCGCTGCCGATCTGCTCGGTCTCCGGCACCGACGCGTACATGCGCGAGTAGAGGTCCGTGTACTCGCCGGTGTAGTCGCCCTCGTAGTGCACCGGGCGTTCCGGGTCGCGGGCGTGGACCCACGACGACATGGCGGCCAGGTTGCCGCCGGTGCCCGCCTCGTTGCCGAGCGACCAGATCACGATGCTCGGGTGGTTCTTGTCGCGTTCGACGGTGCGCCGGATGCGGTCCAGGTAGGCCTCACGCCATGCCGGGTCGTCGCTCGGGTTGCCCGCCCAGTCGAGCTTCTCGAAGCCGTGCGTCTCCAGGTCGCATTCCAGGACGACCCAGAAGCCGAGTTCGTCGGCCAGGTCGAGCAGCCGGGGGTGCGGCGGGTAGTGGCTGGTGCGGATGGCGTTGACGTTGAACCGCTTCATGCGGGCGAGGTCCTCGCGGGCGTGCTCCTCGTCGAAGACGCGGCCACGCTCGGGATGCGCCTCGTGCCGGTTCACGCCGTGGAAGACGACGCGGTGGCCGTTGACCAGGAACTGGTCGCCGCGTATCCCGACCGTGCGGAAACCGACCCGCAGCGCGATGCTCTCCGCGGCGGTGGACACGGTGGCGTCGTACAGGCGGGGCACCTCGGCCGACCAGGGCTCCACGCCCGGGACAGCGAACGGCGCCACGTCGCCCGGCGCGGCCCAGACACGCTCGACGCCGAGTTCGGGGATGCGCAGGGTGACCGGGAACGCGGCGGCGCCGGCGGTGATCTCCGCCTCGACCAGCCCCGCGCCCCGCCCCTCATCCCGCCCGGAATCCTGCTCGAAGCCGGTCCGCAGCCAGACGTCCTCGATCCCCCCGACCGGCCGGGCGGTGAGCGTGACATCGCGGAAGATGCCCGGCAGCCACCACTGGTCCTGGTCCTCGACATAGCTGGCCGCCGACCACTGATGCACCCGTACGGCGATGACGTTGTCGCCTGTGCGCACCGCGGAGGTGACGTCGAACTCGTGGGCGAGCCGGCTGCCGCTCGCGCTGCCGATCTCGGTGCCGTTGACCCACACCCGGAACAGCGACTCGACGCCGTCGAAGCGCAGGACCACGCGCTCGGCTTCCGCCCAGTCGGCGGGAACCGTGAAGTGCCGCCGGTAGTCACCGGTCGGGTTCTCGTCCGGGACGTGGGGCGGGTCGATCGGGAAGGGGAACTGGATGTTCGTGTAGATCGGCCGGCCGTAGGCCCCGTCGCCCTCCAGCACCCAGTGGGAGGGCACGGGGATGCTGTCCCAGCCGTGGTCGTCGAAGCCGTCGGCCGCGAAGTCCTCCGGTCCGGACGCGGTCGGCGACAGCCGGAACTGCCAGCGCCCGTTCAGCGAGAGCGAGGGCGCGTCGGAGCGCAGCCACGAGCGCGCCGGGCGCAGCGCGCCACGCCCTGGTGCGAGGTCCGAAACCAGGTCCGAGACATGGGGGAAGGGCACGGTGGACAAAAGGTCACAACTCTTTCTGTGTGTCGACGGTCCCCTGGCGGAGGGGGCCCTCTGGCGGAGGGGGTCCTACCGGAGGACGACCGTGCGGATCTCCCATGGCCCGAGTTCGAGTTCGAGTTGGTTCACGGCCTCGGTACGGGAGAGGGGCCGGCCGAGCAGATCCACGGTGGTGGCCTCGGAGAACGCACCCGTCACGCGGACGGTGGACGCGCTGTCGCGCAGGGCGGTCAGCCGTACTTCGGTGCCGCTCCCGGCCTCGTCGTCGGTGACACGGCGGATGCTCGACACGAGGACGTCCTGCCCGTCGACACGCAACCCGACGGTCTGCGGCGGCAGTTGGCCTCCGGCGGTCCCGGTTCCCCGGGTGACGAGCACCTCGCCCCGGAACTCCTCGGCGAGAGCCACCGCGTCCGCCCCGCGCCAGCCGGTGGCGGACGGGACCACGGCGAAGCGGTTCTCGACGCGCATGCCGAGATCCTGCGCACCCGGCACGGGGATCTCGCTCGCAGCGGGCTCGTCGCGCAGCGGATGGATGTTGACACTGATCGAGCCGATCGCCCGCAGCAGTGTGATGGCCAGTTCGGTGCCTTCGCCGACGAGTTCGTACTCGCTGGAGTGGTCGAGCAGGACCGTGGCGGGGCCCGCCGACACGAACGTACTGGCGGGGAAGGTCGGCAGCGGGTACTCGCCCCAGCCGCCCTCGGCGGTGAGTCCGCGTTCGGTGACGGCGAACTGTCCGGCGGACGAGGACGTGGTCACCGGCTCGGGCAGCGGCACGTGGAAGCGCAGCCGGTGGTCCGCCGACTGGTTGAGGAACGAGGTGGAGACACGCACGAACGGTTCACCGGCCCGTACCTCCACCAGTGTCTCCACCGGGGTCGGCACGGTCCGTCCGTCGCGCAGGTCGCGGTCGCCGGAGAGGGCGACGGGCCAGGCGTAGAAGCGGGTGACCCGCAGCCGTGACCGCAGCGGGCCGTCTTCGAGGACGTCGACGGTGATCTGCACCGGGTCCTGGACGAGGACGTCGTGCGCCGGGGGAGCGTAGTTGTAGCTGTCACCGCGGTCACCGCCGTCGACGAGACGACCGACACCGCGCAGCACGGTCCCGTCGGCGCCGACGATGTCCAGCGTGCCGTCCGCGGCGACCGCGACCTCGACCAGACCGTTGGAGAGCGTACGATCCGTCGCCGTCGCGTACGAGGTCCGCGTGGGCGCGTACGGGCCCGATGCGCCGGCGGTGTCCTCGTGCGGCTCGACCCGGAACGCGGTCAGTCCGGACGCGGGGACCTCGACGGGGACGAGCGCGGTGGCCCGCGGCTCCTCCAGCGTCAGTACCCGCCACTCGCCCGGATGCGCGGCGGCAGCGGCGGCGACCTCCTTGCGCAGGATGAGCAGGTCGAACGGTCCCCCGGCCGGGACTTCGGCGAGGTGGAAGACGAGCGAACCGGGGCTGAGGTCGTAGTGGTCGATGAGGCGGCCGAACAGTTCACGGCGGTGGATACGGCGCAGCACGCGTTCGAGCTGTGAGGCGTCCATGCGCTCGTCGCTGAGGACCGTCGGCGCCTCCGAGACCAGTTGCACGGGGTGCGCCGAGCCGTCGGCTCCGGTCGCGACCAGACGCGTACCGGCGGGCGGGGCGACGACATCCACCTCGACCAGCGTCGTGCGCCCGAACGGCAGCGGGTTGGCGACCAGATGGCCGTCGCTCGGTACCCGGGCGGCGGGTTCGGCGAGTGCCGCGTCCCGGACGGCGCGCGCGGTCTGTGCGGCCTCCGCGAGGCGTGCGGCGACCTGGTCGCAGGTCTCGTCGGTGCCGGAGCCGACCACCGAGTCGTGCGCGGTCGACTCGATGATCTTGTGCCAGGCGAGGGCGAGGAACCGCGTGTCGTCGCGCCGGGACCACAGGGCGTTCATGCGCTCGGCGTGGTCGACCGTGCGCTCGGCGAGGGCCATCCGCTGCTTGAGGCCGAGCCGTACGGAGAGCACGCCCGGGAGGATGTTGCCGCGTGAGTGGCTGCGCAACTCCCCGGTGACGACGGCCGGCACCTCGCCGCGCACATGCTCGCGGAGGTATTCGACGAGGGTCGCCATGGTGATGGCGCGTCCCTCGCCGGACGCCTGCCGCAGCCAGGCCGCGAGGTGCGGGTCGGGTGCGTTGTGGTCGGTTCCCGCCATCGCCAGGACCGGGTCGGTGCCCCACCGGTCGGCCGTCATCTCCGCGTAGTCGCCGAGCGCGCGGCCGATCCGGTCGGGCACCAGCAGCACGTCGAGGCCGTTGTCGTAGCCGTCGAAGAGGAACTCGGTGCGCACCTCGGAGCCGTCGGGCGCGCGCCAGCGGAAGGCGTGCCCCTCGACGGAACCGGGCACGCCACGCCACAGGGCCGCGTGCTCGATCCCGGCGCGCGCGAGGATCTGCGGCATCTGCGCCACGTGGCCGAACATGTCCGGCAGATAGCCGACCGGCATCGCGCCGCCGAGGTCCGCCGCGGCGGCCCAGCCCATCTGCAGGTTGCGGACGATGGTCTCACCGGAGCAGAGGAATTCGTCGAGCAGGATCAGCCACGGCCCGACGGCGATCCGGCCGTCGCCGACCAGGGCGCCGAGCCGGTCGCGGTTCTCCGGCCGCATCTCCAGATAGTCCTCGATCGCGGCCATCTGCCCGTCGACGGTGAACCGGAAGTCAGGGTTCGACTCGGCCGTCTCCAGTACGGTGTCGAGGGCGGTGACCAGTCGGTGCCGGAACACCTGGAACGGCTCGTACCACTCCCGGTCCCAGTGGAAATGGGGCACGAAGACGGCGGAGTTGCTCATGGCGGCAGAAACCTTCTGTACGGGCGGGAGGGGATGAAGCGCGGTCGGTCACTTCAGTGAACCGGCCGCGAGACCGGTGCGCCAGAACCGCTGCAGGAGGATGAACACGATGATCACCGGCACGATCGACACCAGCGAGCCGGTGATGACGGACTGCTGGAGGAGCGGGGCCCGGGCGGTCTGGCCGTTCCACTGGTACAGGCCGAGGGTGATCGGGAACAGGGACTCCTTCTGCAGCATGACCATCGGCAGGAAGAAGTTGTTCCAGATGGCGACGAACTGGAACAGGAAGATGGTCACCAGGGCCGGTGTCATCAGTCTGAACGACACCGAGAAGAACGTGCGGAACTCACCCGCGCCGTCCAGCCGAGCCGACTCGATCAGCTCCTGCGGAACGGCCGCGTTGGCGAAGATGCGGGCCAGGTAGACGCCGAACGGGCTGACGATGCTGGGCAGGAACACCGCGAGGTAGGTGTTGACGATCCCGGTCGCCGAGAACAGCAGGAACAGCGGGAGCGCCAGCGCGGTGGTGGGGACGAGGACACCGCCGAGGATGACGGAGAAGAGGAACTCCCGCCCGCGGAAACGGAACTTGGCGAGCGCGTACCCGCACAGCGCGGAGATCAGCGTGCCCACGGCCGCGCCCAGCACCGCGTAGATCACGGTGTTGACGGCCCACCGCCCGAAGATGCCGTCGCTGCGGGTGAACAGGACGCGCAGGTTGTCGAACAGGTTGAAGTGCGAGAACGCCAGCCCGTTCGTGGTGGCCAGGTCCCCCTGCGGCTTGGTGGCCGCGACGATCAGGAAGTAGATCGGCAGCAGGAAATAAATGGCCAGCAGGAGCATCAGGGCCATGGCCGCCGTGCGGCTGCCCCGGCTCTCACGGTTCACACGTGCGTTGCTCACAGGCCGGCCCTCTTCGACGTCAGGCGCATGAATCCGAAGCTCAGGACGAAGGTGATGACTGCGATGACCACCGAGATCGCCGCGGCCTGCTGGTAGTTGTTCCCGGACGCCACCGCGTAGGCGAGCATGTTCGGCGTGAACGTGCTGGAGATGTTGGAGGAGATCTGCCGCAGCACGGCCGGCTCCGCGTAGAGCTGCAGCGTGCCGATGATGGAGAACACCGTGGTGAGGACGATCGACGGGGCGATGATCGGCACCTTGATGCGCCACGCGATGGCCCAGTTGCTCGCGCCGTCCAGTTTGGCGGCCTCGTACAGCTCCTGCGGGATCGACTGCAGGGCCGAGTACATGATGAGCATGTTGTAGCCGGTCCACAGCCAGGTGGAGATGTTCGCCGCCGACCACAGTACGGCTCCGGGGCCGAGGAAGTCGGGGTCGAGACCGATGCCGTTCAGCAGGTCCACGACGGGGCTGAGCTGCGGTGAGTAGAGGTACGACCACATGATCGCGGCGATGACACCCGGTACGGCGTACGGCATGAACGCGGTCATGCGGAAGACCGACTTGAGCTTCAGCAGGGGGGTGTCGAGGAGCAGCGCCATGATGAGGGCGACGAACAGCATGACCGGCACCTGTACGACACCGAACAGTCCGATGCGCCCGATGCTGGACCAGAACTCGGTGTTCTCGAAGACCTTCTGGTACTGCTCGAAGCCGCCGAAGCTCGTGTACGAGGTGCCGTACTGACCGCCGGTGCGGTGCACGGCCCGGAAGCTCTGCCAGAGCGCGTAGCCGACCGGTACCAGGTAGAACAGCACGAACGGAAGGAAGAAGGGGAGCAGGAACGCGGTGATGGTGCCGGCCCGGGGGCCACCGCCGTCGGGGAGACGGCGGCGGCCCTTCGGAGGTGTCACCACGCGCGTCGTGCGGGCAGCGAGGTCGGTCATGTCGCGTTCACTTGCCTGCCGTGACCGGGATCGCCTGGTCCTTCATCGACTTCACCGCGGCGCTCTGGGCGGCCGAGAGCGCGTCGCTGAGGGTGCCGTCGCCGGCCGCGGCCTTCGCCATCGCGTCCTGGAGCGCGAGGTTCACCGTCTTCTGGGTGGGGCCCCAGGTGAAACTGGTGTCGATGTTCTTGGACGAGTCCGCGAAGACATCGAAGATCTTCTCGTTGTTGTAGTACGGCACGCCCTTGGACAGCGCGGGCAGTTGCAGCCCTGCGTTGGCGGCCGGGTAGAGGCCGCCCAGCTTGTTCTCCAGCGCGAGCGCCTCGGGGTCGGTGTTCAGCCAGGTGTTGAACTCGACCGACTCGTAGAGGTGCTTGCCGCCCTTCATGAACGCGACGGTCGAGCCGCCCCAGTCGCCGGAGGCGCCGTTCGTGCCCCACGTCGGCATGGGAACGATGCTCCACTTGCCGGCCTGCTTGGGCAGGTTGTCGCGGAACATGCTGTAGCCCCAGGCCGCGCCGACGTAGCTGGCGATCTGGTCCTTCTGGTACGCGGCGTACATCTGCGTCGAACCGTTGGCGAGGTCGGTGCGTACGAGCTTGTCGGAGATCAGCTTCTGCCAGTACTCGGCGACCTGCTTGCTCTGCTCGGACTCGACGGTCACATGCCACTTGTCGCCGGAGTAGCCGTACATCTTGGCCTGGTTCTGCCAGATGAGCCCGTTGAACCACTCGGCGTTGTTCGGGTCGAAGAACGTGATGTCCAGGTCCGGATCGGCCTTGTGCAGCTTCTGGGCGGCCGCCGCGTACTCGTCCCAGGTCTTGGGCACCGCGACACCGTACTTCTCGAAGATGTCACTGCGCACGTAGAGCGCCATCGGGCCGGTGTCCTGCGGGAGGGCGAACACGCCGGTGTCACCGAAACTGGTCTGCGACCACGTCCACGGCACGAACTTCGACTTGGCCTTCGCGGCGGCCGAGCAGTCGGAGGCGTCCACGAAGGCGTTCTGCGTGCGCAGGTTGGGCAGCTGGTCGTAGCCGACCTGGGCGAGGTCCGGCGCCTTGTCGGCCTTGAGGGCGTTGCCGAGGGTGCCGTACTGGTCGTTCGAGATGTTCTTCGTCTCGACATGGATGTCCGGGTTCTTCTTATTCCACAGGGCGACGACGTCGTCCATGCCCGGAACCGTGTTCCAGTACTGGAGTGTCACCTTGCCCTTGGCGGGCTCGCAGGAAGCCGCGGACGAACTGCCCGACGAGTCGGACGACGAGCATCCGGCGAGTACGAGGACACCGGCGGCCGCGGCGACGACGGCGAGGCGGATGCGCGTGACTGTGTTGCTCATATTTTCCGTTCCAGACAACGGCTAGCGACGGTGCTAGGCGGCTCGATGCTGATCCCTCGGGCGGACTGCCCTATGGGTGGAAGGGACGGGACGCAACGCTGTTCAGGTACTTGTGAGCGCTCCCGTGAACGCTCACGGGAGCGCTCACGGAGAAGCTCGGAGAAACGTCGCGAAGTGCAATGCGAAGTGGTCGGAAGTCTGCGCTTCGGCGCGGTTCAATGTCAAGACATTCGGGTCTCGCGCGTTACCGGCGTGTTAAGCAGGCCGTCGAACGGATCGCCGGACGCGTCGCCGAACAGTCTGCTACGCGGACCCGCTGAGCCGCAGCTCGGCATGTACGACCAGGTCCGTGATCGCGAGCGGGGGCGGCTCGGACAGCAGCCGTGCGACCTGCTCGATGGCGAGCGCGCCGAGGCGTCGGGTGTCGAGGGCGACGCTGGAGAGCGGCGGTTCGACGAGTGCGCCGAGCTGCAGTCCGTCGAAGCCGATGACAGCCAGATCCTCCGGGACGCTCCTGCCGAGCCGGCGGGCTTCCCGCAGGGCGCCGATCGCGATGATGTCGTTGAACGTGAAGACCGCGGTGACGCCGGGATGCGCGGAGAGCAGTTCCCGGAGCGCCGAGCCGCCGCCGTCGGCCGTCTGGTCCGCGCCGACCACCGCGCCCGGGTCGATCCCGTGGGCCGTGGCGGCTGCCGTGAACCACGTGTGCCGGATGCTCGGCTCGGCCCTCGTGTGATGGTCCAGCATGCCGATCCGGGAGTGGCCCTTCGCGACCAGGTGCGCGACGGCTGCGTGGACGCCCTCCTGGCCGTCGATCCGGATCGAGCTGAACCGGGTCGACCTGCCCTCGCGGCCGATGAGCACCACCGGCATGCCGCGCGTGAACGCCTCCAGTTCGCTCTCGGGGCAGCTGAAGTAGCCGATCACCGCGTCCACCTGCGAACTGATCACCTGAAGTGTGCCGCGCTCCTCCTCCGCGCGGTCGGCGGTGTCGTACACGACGACATGCCAGCCGCGGGTTCTGGCGGCCTCCAGGGCGGCGGCGGCGACCTCCGTGAAGAACGGGTTGAGCAGATCGGGGATGACCAGGCCGATGGTCATGGTGTCCTGGCGGACCAGGCCCCGGGCGAACCGGCTCGGCCGGTAGCCGAGGGCGCGGGCTGCGTCCAGGACGCGCTGTTTGGTGTCGCCGTCGATCTCGTCCTTGTCGTTGAGTGCGCGTGACACGGTCTGCCGGGACACTCCGGCGGACCTGGCGACGTCGTTGATCGTGACCTTCCGGGGCTCTGCCCGCTCTGCCCCCGGTGTCGACACCATCGCCTACCTCCTGCTTCTCGCGTCCGCGGGTGCGGGCGCGTCCTGAGTATGCCGGTAGCTTGCGCCGGCACGACGACGGGCCGTGCGGTGGCCCTGCGGCCGGTGGGGGCGTTTGCGCCGTTCCCCGCGCCCCTTTGGGTCCGGCTCCTCGTCGTTCGTCCGGCGGCCCGATGGCCCGGCGGGGGCCGATCGCGCCGTTCCCCGCGCCCCTGAGGGTGTCCGCGGGCCGGTGGGGGCTGGCCGCGCAGTTCCCCGCGCCCCTTGAGGTCCGGCTCCTCGTCGTTCGTCCGGCGGGCCGGTGGGGGCTGGTCGCGCAGTTCCCCGCGCCCCTGAGGGGCGAAAGGCGGTGGGGCGGGGCGGCGTTTTTTGGTCGTCGTCCTCGGCGCTGGAAGACCGGGGCGCAGCCCCGTCTTCCAGGGGCGCGGGGAACTGCGCGGGTCGCCCCTACCGGGCCGCAGGTGGGTGGGCTGGTGCGCCGTCCCGTTTTTTGGGGGCGCGGGGAACGGCGCGGGTCACCCCTACCGGGCCGCAGGTGGGTGGGCTGGTGCGCCGCCCCGTTTTTTGGGGGCGCGGGGAACTGCGCGGGTCACCCCCGCCGGGGTGCAGACGGATGGAGAGCGGTCATGGCCGGGGACTCAGTCCCACAAGGGTGGGTCGAACAGTTCGTTCAAGCCCGTCCCCTCCGCCCAGCGTTCGAGCGTGGAGCCGTTCACGAGCCGGGTGTCCCCCTGGCGCTGGGCCCATCGGATGTCACGGTCCCTGAAAACACCCCGGTGCACGACCAGTTGGAGGCGCGGCCCGTCCGCATGACGGCGGGTGCGAGGGTCCGGCAGCGCCTCGTCCGGCAGCGGCTCCGCCACCGGCCGGAACGCCACGTCGAGCTGCCGGCCCGCCGAGTCCCGCGCGTACAGCCGGGGCCGGTCCGGCGCAGGCAGCAGCCGCACCCGCCAGCCGTCCCGCCGCAACATCCGCGCGACGGCCAACGCCAGCCCCTGCACGTCGAGTTCACGTAACTCGTCCGCGGTGTAGCGCCCGCGCCGACGACGTGCGCCCGGCCGCCGGCGCCGGATCTCCACGGCGACGACGAGGGCCGGCACGGAGACGCCGACGACCGGAACGACCGGCCCGCCCACGCGGTACCCCACCGCCAGCCCGGCGGCCACCGCGCAGACGACCACGACCGCACCGGCGAGCGCGGGCAGGACGTCACGGAACCTGGGCCCGTAGAGCCCCTGGTCCCGCAGCCGCCGCACGGTGTGCCGTCTGCGGGAGAAGGACGAGCGGGGCGGTCCTGACGTCCACGACAGGCGTGCCACAGTGCCAGTCCCCCCAACGCCGCAAGCCATCCTTGGGGAGAGGAATACCCAGCGTGCGGCCTCGTGCCCCCGACGGCGGAGGGAATCCGGCCACGCACCCCGGCGCACGGGAGCACCGGCCGGTGCACGGGGGGAGCTAACTCCTCCTGTGCGTCACCCGGACCGGTTCGAACGACACCCGTGTACGCGTACCGTCGTCCGCCCACACCACCTCGACGCCGGCGGCGTCGGCCACCACGTGCGTGACGGCCTCCGCGAGCGGGCCGGGTCCCGGTTCGCCGGTGAGGGCGGCCAGGGATACGTGCACGGAGGTGCCGTCCGTCTCGCCGGCCAGGCGGGGCAGCTGCGCCCACGGCACGTACGCGGTGCCCTGCGGCGCCCGGACCGTCTCCGGCTCGGAGCTCCAGCCGTGCAGCCCGTGCAGTGCCGAGACGAGCGGCTCCTGCGGCCCGGTCGCCCACCCGGTGTGGGTGAGGCGGGCCCCCGGGGGCGCTCCCACCACGCGGTGCACCCGCAGTTCGTACGGCCCCCGCACCACCGTCACGCTCTCCACGCGCAGCCCCGGAACCATCGGCGGGCCGCCCACGAAGACGGGCCGGTGCCACGAAGCGGCCCAGCCCCAGCCGTCGCCGTGTCCCGCGCCGAGCGGGTGGATCCGGCGCCGCACACTGCGTCGGCCGCCGACCTCCACCGACAGGTGGTTGTCCGCCGTGTTCCCGGACGCCGTCGGGCCGGTCCGGGTCGAGTAGGCCTGCCGGCCGTAGTGCGGATCGTCCCCGTCGGCCGACTCGGGCTCGTGCGGCCGTACATGGTCGCTGCCGTGATTGTGCAGCCGTACGATCCCGTCCGCCCGAGTCGACTGTACGAGCAGTCCGGGTGCGGGCAGGGCCAGTACCCGGTCGGTCTCCTCCACCGGCGCGGGCTCCTCCGTGGCGCTCCACAGGGGGTGGTCCGCGGGGGCGAGGAGGGAGACGAACGCCTTCGACGCCCAGTAGGGCGAGGCCGGTCCGGAGTACGTCTGCAGGGTGGCGTCGTGCGGCCCGTACCAGCCGAGGCTCAGCAGACCGTCGTCGGTCAGCGCCCCGCGGTCGAGGAAGTGCTGCAGGCTTCCGCTGACCAGGCGGCGCGAGGCACCCGGAGTCAGTGGCGTGTGACCGGTCAGGGAACCCAGGCCGACGGCGGCGGACGCGGCGAAGCGGTAGGCGAGCGACCGGCCGAAGTGCATCGGCGCCCCGTCCGCGCCGAACATCAGCCCGAAGCCGTCGAGGTGTTCGCGCAGCCGGTCGCCGTATCGGGAGAGAAGGGCCGCGTCGCCGCCGAGGTGGGCGTCGAGGACCGGGTACAGGTGCAGTGCCCAGCCGTTGTAGTGGTCGAAGGCGCGCCCGTCCCCGTCGGCGTACCAGCCCCCGCCCCGGTACCAGCCCTCCATCAGCTCCAGTGCCCGCTGCCGTACCGCGGCCGTCTCGGCGTCGCCGCGGCCCACCGACTCCAGGAAACCGGCGACCGTGTAGGGGAAGAGGTACCAGTTGTTCGGGGCGGGCACGTGGCGCAGAGAGCCGCGCAGCCACTCCTCGACCCGGTCCTGCACGCCGGCGTCGAGACGCTTCCAGAGCCAGGGCGCCGTCAGCCGCAGACCGAGGGCGACCGACGCCGACTCGACCATGGGCTGGCCCTGGACGTCGTGGTCGAGGATCAGCGGCCAGGACTCGGTGTCGTCGCGGCCCGGGGAGAGGGTGCCTGCGGCCAGCCCGTCGGCGTAGCGTTCCAGCCAGCCGTGCGGGTCCTCGCCACCGGCGCCCGCGACCCGGAAGCCGGCCGCGAGGAACGTCCGGGCGAAGCCTTCCAGACCGTCGGAGCGCACTCCCGAACGCGAAGGCCGGCCCGGCAGGTCGAGCAGGGCCCGGCCCGGCGTGCCCCACTGCCACGCGGCTGCCAGCAGACCGTCCGCGACGGCCTCCCAGTGGGCCCGGGTGTAACCGGTGTACGGGCTCGACGCACGGTCCTCAGGGGGGAGTTCGAAGGGGATGCGGATGCTCATGCCAGGAACGCCAGCCTTTCGCGTCGTACGGGATGGAGGAATCCGGTGCCGGACGCCCAGCGGATGGTCTCGGCGAGCGCGAGGTCGGCCAGCCGCCGCCACTCGTTGCCCTGGGAACCCGCCAGATGAGGGGTGATGAGCGCGTTCTCGCAGTCCCACAGGGGGTGGTCCGGCGGCAGCACCTCGGGGTCGGTGACGTCCAGCACCGCCCGGATCCGGCCCGCCAGGACGGCGTCGGTGAGCGCCTCCTGGTCGATGACGGCTCCCCGGGAGGTGTTGATGAGCATGGCCCCGGCCGGCATCGAGTCGATCAGGGCGCGGCCGACCAGGCCCCGGGTGGTGGGCAGCAGCGGGGTGTGCACGCTGACGGTGTCGCAGCGGGCGAACAGCTCCGCCAACTCGACGCGCCGCACGCCGAGTTCGGCCGCGTCCGCGTCACTCACGTACGGGTCGTGGAGCAGGACCTCGATGTCGTGCGGGCGCAACAGCTCGACGACCCGGCGGCCGATCAGCGACGCGGAGAGGATACCGACGGTGCTGCGGTAGTTGCCGATGGTGTCAGGGGTGCGCAGCCAGTCGTCCCTCCTCCTCGACGCCTTGAAGTCCCGGCCGCGTTCCAGGATCTGTTTGCCGGCCAGCAGGATCATGGCGAGGGTGTACTCGGCGACCGGCAGGGCGTTGGCCGCGGCGGCGGAGGACACCTCGATCCCGCGTTCCCAGCACGCGTCCGTGACATGCGCGCGCACGCTGCCCGCCGTGTGCACCACGGCCCGCAGCCGCGGTGCCGCGCGCAGCACCTCCTCGTCCAGGACCGGGCAGCCCCAGCCGGTGATCAGCAGGTCGACGTCGGCCAGCAGCGATGTCGCCCGTGGCGTCGACAGATCGTCCAGCACCGGTGGAGCGGCGAGGTCGCAGACCCGGCGGAAGGCGTCGAGCGACGCGCTGTCGAGGACGGCCGCGGCGGCGTCCTGGGACATGGCCAGGGCGGCGCGGGGCCGGAAACCGGGCCCGGGGCCACTCGGGGAGGGGGCGTGCGAGGTCACTTGACGGCTCCGGCGGTCAGCCCGCTGCGCCAGAACCGCTGGAGCAGGACGAAGGCGAGGATGAGGGGCAGCACGGCGAGCAACGATCCCATGATCACCACGGAGTAGTACTCGGGCGACACGGACGCCGAGCTGTTCCACTGGTAGAGGCCGAGGCTGACCGGATACAGGTCCTGGTCGGACAGCATCACCATGGGCAGGAAGAAGTTGTTCCAGATCGCCGTCAGCTGGAAGAGGAAGACGGTGACCAGACCCGGGCCGAGCATCCGCAGACTCACCCGCACGTACGTGGTCAGTTCGCCGGCCCCGTCCACCCGCGCGGCCTCCAGCACCTCGTCGGGCACGTACCCCCGGCTGAAGATACGGCCGAGATACACGCCGAACGGATTGAACAGCACCGGGATGAACACGGCCCAGAAGGTGTTGACGAGACCGGCCTCGGAGGCCATCAGGTACAGCGGCAGCGCGAGGACCGTCTGCGGCACCATGACCGCCGCGAGGACCAGACCGAACAGCTTCTCCTTGTGCTGGAAGCGGTACTTGTCGAAGGCGTACCCGCAGGCCACGCTCAGCAGCGCGCCGACCGCGGCGCCGAGGACCGCGTACAGCAGGCTGTTGAGGTACCAGCGGCTGTACAGGCCGCCGTCCATGGCGAACAGGTCCTGGAGATTGCGTACGGGGGAGAAGCCGCCCACGGACAGCAGGTCGCTGCTGAACAGGGCGTCCCGGTTCTTGCTCGCGGCCAGCACCAGCCACAGCACGGGGAGCAGGGTGTAGAGGACGGAGACCGCCACGACCACGTTGACCGTCGCCCGCCCCAGCAGACGAGGGCGCAGGAAGGAACTGTCGGTGGTGCTCATCGGGCCTCCTCGGCGTCGGCACGGCTGGTGAAGCGGGTGACGCCGTAGGACAGGGTGATCGTGCACACCAGCAGGACCACCGAGGCGGCCGCCGCCAGGCTGTAGTTGTTGCGGGTGAAGGCCGCGTCGTAGATGTACATGCTCGGCGAGAAGCGGGAGCTGATCATCGGCGAGGACTGGCTGAGCAGCATCGGCTCGGTGAAGAGCTGGAGCGCCCAGATCAGGGTGAAGATCGCCACCATGACGATCGAGGCGCGCACCAGCGGTGTCTTGACCTGGAGCGCCGTGCGCACGGGTCCCGCGCCGTCGACCACGGAGGCCTCGATCACCTCGCGGGGCACGGCCTGCAGGGCGGCGTAGAAGACGACCATGTTGTAGCCGAGGTTGCTCCACAGGGCGATGTTCACGATGGACGGGATGACGGCGTGGATGCCGAGGAAGTCGATCGTGATGTCCGCGCGGGCGAAGAGGTCGATGATCGGGCTGATGCCGGGGGTGTACAGGTACAGCCAGATCAGCGCGGCGATGAGGCCGGGCACGGCGTGCGGGAGGAACAGGCCCAGTTGCGCGACGGCCCGCAGCCGCACCACCCCGGAGTCCAGCAGCAGGGCCAGGACCAGCGCCCCGACGACCATGAGCGGGATGTAGATGAGGCAGTAGAGCGCGACCGTGCCGAGCCCGCCGAGGAACGTGGGGTCGCTCAGGACGGCCGCGTAACTGCGCAGTCCGACGAAGACGGTGTTCTCGGGGCCGAAGCCGAGCCCAGGCTGGTCGTCGCTGTAGAAGCTGAGGTAGACGGCCGTGCCGACGGGGATCAGGAAGACCGTCGTCAGCAGGACGAAGAACGGCCCCATGAGGACGACGACCGCGCCGAACCGGCGGCGGCCGGCGGTCCGGCGGGCACGCCGGCCGGCGGGGGAGAGGGCCGGGTCGCCGACGCGGGACGTGTCGGTCGGCACCCGGGGCTGAGCGGTGGTGGTCATGCGGTGTCACCTGCCTTCTCGTCGGCTCAGGTGGAGCGCTGGGTGGTGGACAGGCCCAGGGCCTTGAGGTCGGGCATGGTGCCCTCCTGCGCGGTGCGCAGGGACTCGGTCAGCGAGCCCTGGCCGCCGCCGACGCGGGCGAAGGAGTCCTGCATGACCCGCTGGGTGGCGCTCATCCGCGGCCCCCACAGCCAGCCCTCGCCGATCTTCTCCGCCTCCTGTTCGTACAGGCCGTAGATGTCCTGCCCGCCGTAGTACGACCGGTCGAAGGCCTTGCGGCCCACGGAGACCAGGTCGAGGGCCGCCGGGTACTGGCTGCTGGTGCCGCTGGAGAGGCGGGCGCGCAGGGAGTCGGGGTGGGAGACCTGCCACTCGATGAACTCCATCGCGGCCTCGGGTCTGCGGCTGTCCTTGGTGATGGCGAACGTCGATCCGCCGTGCGTGCCGACGGCGGGGCTGCCGGCGTCCCACTGGGGGAGCGGGGCGATGCGCCACTGGCCCTTCTGTCCGGGCCGCGCGTTCATCTGCGCGCCGGCGTCCCAGGCGCCGCTGAGCCGGGTGAGGACCAGCCCGTTGCCGATCTGCGCGTCGGACTGGCGGCTCTCGACGGCGTTGACGAACACGTCGTCGCGGTCGATGAGCCGCTGCCAGTACTCCGCGACGCGCCGGGAGGGCGCGTCGGCCAGGGAGACGTTCCAGGCTCCCTTCGAGGTGTCGAACCACTGGGCGCCCGCCTGCCAGGCGTAGGCGGCGAACTGCGTCATCCCGTCCGTCGGGAACAGCGCGAGCCGACGGTCGGCCGCCTTGCGGCGCACGGCGCGGGCCTGCTCGGCGAACTCGTCCCAGGTACGCGCCACCTGGAGGCCGTACCGGTCGAAGAGATCGGTGCGGTAGTGCATCACCATGGGCTCGACGTCCAGCGGGACGCTGAACACCCGCTGGTCGAAGGTGGTCTGGGCGAGCGCCTGCGGCAGCAGTTTGCGGCGCAGGGAGTCACTGACGAGATCGGTGATGTCCCGGGCGACCCCGTCGATGGCGAACCCCGGCACCTGCGGATACTCGATGGTCGCGACATCGGGCGCGTTGCCCGCCCGTGCGGCGTTGCTGAGCTTGGCGTAGCCGCCCTGCCCGCCGGACGGGATCTGCTGGAAGTCGACCTGCACGCTCTTGTGCGTGCGGTTGAAGGCGTCGACCACCTCCTGGCTGCCGCGCAGGGCGGACCAGAAGGTGATGCGTGTGGTGCGGCCCGTGCCGGCCGACGAGGCTCCGTTCCCTCCGCTGCAGGCGCCCACGGCTCCTGTCAGCGGTACGGCGGCCATCGCGGCGAGCACGGAACGACGATCGGGTCGTCCGGGCATGGGCGCCTCCCGCGGCTCCTGCGTGTCCGCGTCCCTGCGGACACGACTGTTCGGGACACGGGAATACTCAATGCTGCCGACCCAAACGGTCAATAGATCGATCAGAAGAAAAACAAACGCTCAAACGCTCACTCGTCTGAGGCTCGCTGAGCTGAGGCGCCGCCCTCGTCCGTGCCGTGCGTGCCGTCGGCCCGTCGCGTCGAGCCCCGCACCATCAGCCGCGGCAGCAACTCGACGCGGCGCGCGGGCTGTTGCCCGCCCTCACGGAGGCGTCGCGTCAGCAGTTCGGCGGCGGCCCGGCCGACCTCCGCCTTGGGCGGGGACACCGCGGTCAGGGGGGATGTCCCCAGCGCGGCCACCACATCGTCGTACGCCACCACCGAGCAGTCCTCGGGCACCCGCACCCCGTCGTCCGCCAGGCGCTGGACGACCATCAGAGCGTCCACGTCACTGTGCAGCACCACCGCGGTCGCCCGCACCCGGCGCAGCAGCCGCGGCAGATCCACCGTCTCGTCCGCGGTGTACGGCCCCTCGCGTCCGGCCTGCGCGGAGATCAGCGTCCACGCCCACTCCTCCAGCAGCGGATGGGTCTCTCCGATGCTCGTGAAAGCGGCCCTCAGCGTGCGCGCCGTCGGACTGTCCTCGCGGGTCGCGAACACGATCCGCCGATGACCGAGTCCCACCAGGTGCTCGACGGCGAGGTGCGCGCCGTACCAGTGGTCCGAGCAGACCGAGTCCAGGGTGTGCGCCACGCTGCCCTGCCGCGGCCTGCGCTCCATCAGCACCGTGGGCACCTCCAGCTCGGCCAGCCAGCCGTGGTCGGCCAGCTCCGCGGCCAGGGTGTGCCAGCGGGGCGCGAGCAGCAGACCGCGGGCACCGTCGGCCAGCGCCCGCTCCACCAGCGGGCGTTCGGCGCCGGCCACCTGGGGGGCGATGTGCAGGGCCATGCGCATCCCGGCCTCCTCCAGCGCCGAGCGGGCGCCGTGCAGCGTCTCGGTCAGGTACGAGTGCCGCTCCGGCACCACGACGGCCACCCGGTCGCCGTGCGCCAGGTCCCTCGCGGGGATCTCCTGCGCGGGCAGCGTCGAACGGACCACGCCGTGTCCGCGGCGCAGTCTGCCCTCGCGTGTCAGCTCCTCCACGTCCCGGCGCACCGTCACCACCGAGACCTGCAACTCGTCGGCGAGGTCCCGGACCCGTGCGGCCCCGCGGGACTGGACCGCCGCGAGAATGCGCTGACGCCTGCGATCGACCGGTTCCCGCACTGTGCTCCACCCCGAATGTTCGTTTGAGCGATTCAGAACATCATAACGATCGGCTCGGGGTGCCGTCAGCGTCGGAGGCTCAGTGCGGTCGGAGGTGCTGTGCGGCGGGTGCCGCCGTCATGCCGCTGATGGTCGCGGTGAGGATGCGGGTGAGGCGGGGTTCGACCTCAAGGACGGCGTGGGCCAGGCGGGGATCGCTGCGGTACAGCTCGGCGATCTCCGGGCCCGGTGTCGCGATCTGCCAGAACGCGCCGGCGAGTGCGACGGCGGTGGCGATCACGTCGAGGGCGCCGGCGCGGTCCAGCAGGGGCAACTGCTCGTCCAGGGCGGTGAAAATGTCCTCGCGGGCGGCGAGCGTGGCGAGCTTGAATTCGCGCACCGCGTCGACCGAGACGTTGCGTTCCAGGTTGAGCGGTGCCTGGGCGAGCAGGTCGCAGAACATCCCGCGCTCCGCCAGTGTCGCCGCGAACGCCCGCGCCACGGTTGCCGGACCGGGTTCCTCGATCTCCCGGAGCCTCGCGGACAGGGCCGGGGCCCATTCCTGCCAGCCCGCCGCGGTGAGCCGCAGGAAGATCTCCTCGCGCGTCTCGAAGTACCGGAGCAGCGCCGACTTGTGCATCCCGGTCCTGGCGGCGATGTCCGTGAGGGTGACCTGCCGGATGCCGTGCTCGGCCCCCAGGGCCCGGGCCGCGTCGAGGATGGCGGCCTCGCGCAGCCGCTTGGCTTCGGGGGAGCGTGCGCGCTGGAACTCCGAGGGGGTCATCACACGATCCTAGCGGAACGCGGTTGCGTTATTAGCGCAACAGTGTTTCGCTAAGTGCATGCAACAGACCTGGTTCATCACCGGCTCCTCACGCGGCCTCGGCCGCGCCCTCGTCCGTGCGGCCCTCGAAGCCGGCGACCTCGTCGCCGCGACCGCCCGCGACCCCGAGCAACTCGCCGACCTGGTCGCGGACTTCGGCGACCGGGTACGGCCGATCCGGCTGGACGTGACCGACCCCGAAGCCGCGCGCTCGGCGCTCGGCGAGGCGATACAGCACTTCGGCCGCATCGACGTCCTGGTGAACAACGCCGGGTACGCCAACGTGTCGCCCATCGAGACCACGGAGGACGCCGACTTCCGTACCCAGTTCGAGACGAACTTCTGGGGCGTGTACAACGTCACCAAGGCCGCCCTGCCGATCCTGCGCGAGCAGAAGGCGGGCCTGGTCGTCCAGATCTCCTCCATGGGCGGCCGGGTGGGAGGCAGTCCAGGAATCGCCTCCTACCAGGCGGCGAAGTTCGCGATCGACGGCTTCAGCCGCGTGCTGCGCACCGAGACGGCCCCGCTCGGGATCAAGGTGCTCGTCGTCGAGCCGAGTGGCTTCCGCACCGACTGGGCGGGCTCCTCGATGGCCGTCCACGCTGTCCCGGAGGCGTACGCGCAGACGGTCGGAGCCATGAACACACGCGTCCGCCAGACAGCCGAGGGGCCGGCGGGCGACCCGGTCCGCGCCGCCGAGATCCTCGTCCGGGTGGCCAAGCGCCACGACATCCCGGACCACCTGCCGCTCGGCGTGAACGCGGCCGAAGGGTCCATCAGCCTCGACAGGCGGCTTCTTGAGGAGGATCAGAAGTGGCGCGAGGTCAGCCGCTCCGCGGACTTCGCCGAGCCCTACCCCGTCCCCTTCCCGCCCGACCGGGCGGCGGCCTGAGCGCCGATCGGCACGGGAGGGCCGCTCGGGAGCGGGAGAACGGCGTCCCACTCGCCCCCGGGGGGCCACCTGCTCCCGAGGGCCACTCGCTCCCGGGGCCCGGCCTGTGCGAGAGGCCCGGTCGGCAGCCCGGTCAGATGCCCGTCACCTTGCTGCTCGCCGAGATCTCGTACACCAGAGTCACCGTGCGGCGGCCGCCGGGAGGGACCGTGACGTTCCAGCGGGCGATGCCCTCGGCGTCGAGGACGTCGGGCGCGGGGGAGCAGTCGTCCGTACGTACGCGGATCTCGACTCCCGAGACCTCGGAGACGGGGACGCGCTCCCGGAGGACGACGGCGCGCTCGTCGTGATCTCCCGGGCCGGCGAAGTGGGACAGGTGCAGGCGCGCCGTGCGGGTGACCACCGTGCGCTGGGACAGTCCGGCGGAGGTACGGGACTCCTCGGTGTGCCGGACCACCCGGAAGTCGTCCGAGCTGCCGAAGGCCAGCTCGACGGGTGCCCCCGGAGCCGCGAACTCCAGCGTTCCGCGGCCGATGAAGCCGCTGCCCCGGACCAGGTCGACGGGGCCCGCGAGCAGGGCGTGCCCGGACCGGTTGTCGAACCGCACCACCTGGGTGACCAGTGGGGAGAGTTCGGGCGAGCAGGCGTACTCGGTGCCGGCCGCCGTCGTGAAGGCGGAGAGCGGTACCCGGTGGGCGCGGCCGTCGCCGGGGACGGACACCGGCGTGGCAGCGCGGAACACCCGCGTCTCACCGTCGTCGTCGACGCCAGGGAGGCCGAGCGCCAAGGACTGGCCGAGCACCGGGGCCTGACCGAGGTCCCCGATCTCCTCCTCCCTCAACTCGACGTCGACCGTGCGGCGTTCGGCCGACGAGCGGTCCCGGAGGGTCAGCCTGTCCTGACCGAGTCGCGGCGGCTCGGTGGCCAGCGCGGAGCGTGCCGTCGACAGCGTCAGGCGTACGTCCGACCAGTCCTCGCCGGTCCGCTGCCAGACCATCGCGTCCGTTTCGAGAGTCAGACGTCCGCCGTCGAGTACGGCCCGGTAGGCAGGTCGCCACAGCGCACACGGCAGGAGATGGCTCAGGCGCAACCCGACCGGTCCGGCGGTCTCGGCCTCCACGGTCAGCTCGACATGACCGACCAGTTCGGTGGGTCTGTCCTCCGCGAGGTGCAGGACGTGTCGCGCCTCGCGGAGTTCGACGCCGACGGCCGTCAACCTGCTTTCCGTGGCGCGGAGTTGCTCACCGTACGTGTCGCGCTCGGTGTCCGTGCGGTCCAGTTCGCCGGTCCACCGGGGCCGGTCGGCGGCGCCGGAGCCCGCGCTCCGGCCGATCTCCCGCAACAGGTCGGCGACCAGCCGCTCCAGCAGATCGAGACGGACGAGGAGGCGATCGCGTACCCGTCCCAGGTCGCGTTGTTCCTCCTCCAGCAGGTGCACACGTCGGCGCAGCGCCGAGTCGTGGGCGGGGGACGGCCCGGGGCCGCGCGGCTCCCAGGTGCGTACGATCCGGGCGTCGAGGACCGTGGCGGGGTGCCCGGTGGTCAGCTCGGCGTGGAGCGAGCGGTCGACGGCCAGCGCGCTGACCGGGCCGAGCCGCAGCCGCTGGACGCCGGGCCGGAGATCGAGGACGGCGCCGCGTTCGACGAGGGAGCGGTCCTCCAGGCAGGTGACGGCGGTGACGGGCAGAGCGATCGGCTGCGCATCCGTGGACATGGGGTGTGTCAGCTCCTGCGGTTGCCGTCGACCAGGGCCTTGCCGGCCGGGATGCGTATCTCGTAGCCGCCGTCGAGCGTGGCGGAGCCCTGGGCCGGAAGCTCCACCCGCCGGACGCGGGTGCCGGGTGCGAGGGTGTCGGGCCCCGCGCCCTCCTCCGGGGTGGTCCAGTCCGCCCGTTCGTCGATGCGGATGTCGGGGTCGGAAGTGACCGGTACGCGCTCGCGGACCTCGACTGCGACGGGCCGTGCCAGCCGGTTGACCAGCTCCACGTGGACGCGGTGGTCGAGCACGGTGGTGGTGTTGCGCAGCCCCGAGGACGACTCGCGCAGTTCCGTACGGCGCGTGACACGGATCGCCTCCGCCGGCCCGAGCCCCACCCTGCGCGTCCCGCCGGGAGCGAGCGTGGGGAGCGCCGTGGTCAGGAGGAAGTCGTCGTCGACGGTGACCTCCACCGGTCCGGCCAGCAGCGCCTGATCGGTGGCGTTGGAGAGCACCAGTGTCGTGTAGACGGTCTCTTCCACGGACGGCACGCAGAGGTACTCGGTCCGCAGGCCGACCGGGATCTCGGTGATGGTCACCGTGTGCCAGGTGCCGTCCGACGGGATGTCGGTGCGCGCGTGCGCGTCGAAGCGGTGGTCGAAGGAGCCCGCCGACTCACGGGGCCGCACGGCGTGGCCGGGCAGCGGCAGCGATGCCACGGACTCGGCGTCGCGGCGCCGCTCGGTGGCCACCGGGTCGAAGGACGAGTCCGGGAAGAGCAGGCCTCGGCGACCGGCCTGTTCCTCGGGACCCGCCAGGACGAGGGCGGCGTAGTCGAGTTCGGCGCCACTGGGGTGCGGTGGGCCGACGGGTGGTGCGGCCGGCATCGCACCGCTGGGCGCCACGGGTGCTACGGGTGCCGCGAGGGCCGGCGGGCCACCGGGGGCCGACGGCGGCACGGTGGACGAGCCGGAGCTGCCGGGAGCCGGGGGAGGCGGGGCGCCGTAGGCCGCCCGAGGCATGGGCGGCGCGGGAAAGTAGGCCGCCTGTGCCGGTACCGGTGGCGGTGCCGCAGGACCGTATTCCTGCGGTGCCGGTGCCGGCTGTGGTGGCTGTGGTGCGTGAACGGCGGAGGCGTGTGGCCCGGTGTCGTACGCCTGAACGGCTCCGACCGCCCCGGCGGCCATGGGCGGCATCACCGCGGCCTTCCGCGCGGCGGCCGGACGGGTGCCACGGGCCGAGGTGCGCGGGGCCGCGGTGCGGGGCGCCGCGACGTCGTACCCGGTGAACAGGTCGGACAGCCCCGCGGGCGGCTCCCGCCAGCCGGACGGCGCGGGAGCGGGCTGACGACGGCCGATACGGATCGAACGGAGCCTGGGCAGATCGGTGCGGCGGCGAAGGTCCGCGGTGGCCAGCGAGAGGCGTACGGAGTTCCAGTCCTCGCCGGTCCGCTGGGCCACCGAGGCGCGCAGCACCAGCCGACCGCTGCCGTCGCCCTGCCGGTGGTCCAGCCGGTAGGCGGGGATCCAGACGGCGCCGGGCACTTCGTACTCCAGCTCCACTTCCACTTCCGGTTCCGGTTCCACGTCGGTGTCCTGCTCCGCGGCCTGTCCGTCAGGTGTGCGGGCGAGGGTCACCAGGGCCGAGACCGTGGTCGACACATGCGCCGGGGGAGTGTCGGTGGAGGAACGGGCGAGGGCGTCCACCGCGACGCTCAGGTCGTGCTCGGCATGAAGCAGCGCTTCCTCCGACGCGTCGAGCCGGGCGTGCAGATCGGCCAGCCGCGCGTCCACGAAGTCGGACAGTTCCAGCCACGCGTCGACCGGAGTGGGACGGGGCGGGTCGTCGCGCTCGGGGTCGGGGGCGGGCGGTATCGGACGGAGTCCCCGGACCTCCTCGACGAGGCCCAGTTGCCGGTCCCGGCGCGCCCGTACTGCCGCACACTCCTCGTGCAGCCGCTCCACCTCACGCTCCAACTCATCAGGCGCAGGACCGTCGTTGGGTACGGAGTCGACCTCGACCCGCGCCTCGACCACCCGCACCCCGGAGGCACCGACGACGCGGGCCGCCAGGGAGCCGGGGCCCAACGCCCGGGGCAGCCCGGTGATCCGCACCCTGCCGTCCGGCGGCACACCGCCCCGCGCGACGCGCCGACAGAGCGCGCCCTGTGCGTAGACCACGACCGAGTCGAGTGCCGAGTCCCAGATCTGCGTCGCCTCAGCCTTCAAGTGCTCCCCCTGGCGGTGTTCCTGGCTCTGTTCCCGGCTGTCTTCGTACGGCCGGCCGTGTCCGTAGGGCTGACAGCGTACGCCTGACGGGACAGGCGTCCTGAGACGGCCGGTGAGCAGGTCGGGGCGTGAGCATGTGCGCAGGTGAGTACGGCAACGACGGACCGGATGAGTACGTCGACTCAGGGCTTCGGACGGTCCCGGGACGATGATGAATCCCATCGCTTCACCATCGATCGCTTCACCGTCGATCCGCCGCCCGAACGCAGGAGTTGCGTGTTCAGTCGCCTAGCCGCCGCCGTCGTCCCCGCCTTCGGGCGACTGACGACCTCCACCGACGTCACCACCCTCCAGGCGCCGGCCGTCCTCGTCGCCAACCACACCTCGCCGGCGGACCCCGCCATCGTGTTGGCCGCCCTGCGCTCCATGGACATCGAACCGGTCGTCCTCGCCACCGCCGGACTGTGGCGCGTACCCGTCCTGCGGTACCTCCTGGACCGTGACGGCCATGTTCCCGTACACCGCCGTACCTCGCGGGCGGCGGACTCCCTGGACGCCGCTGCGGCAGCGCTGGCTGCGGGCCGCCACGTCCTCATCTACGGCGAGGGGCGGCTTCCGCGCCGGACGGACGCCGCCGAGGCCGCGCCCGAAGCGTTCCGCAGCGGCCCCGCGCGACTGTCCCTGGCCTCCGGCGCCCCCGTCGTTCCGATCGGTCAGGCCGGAGCGCGCCGGGTCGCGTCCGGCAGCCGTGCCAAGCACATCGCGGGCGTCCTGACGGCACCGGCCCGCCGCCCGCGCCTCCACGTCCACGTGGGTGCGCCGCTGCAGCTGCCCACCGGGATCGAGGCGGCGAACGCGGTCACACACCAGGCCGTCGTGTCGGTCTGGCGCGTCGCTGCCGGACACCTGCTCGAACCGGCGGCTCTCACTCGCTGACCGGTCCGCCCGTCTCGGCGAGAGTGCGTCGGAGCGGTCGGAGGGGCCGCCGCGGCCGGAGCGGCTTGCGAACGGTCAACCGAGGCGACCTGTCCCATGCGTTCCGCGCTGTCGAGAGCGCCCGGCCGCGGTAGGTGCGGAGCTGGCTGCGGGAGAGCCGGGCGCGTTCTCCCCCGCCCGTCATCATGGCGTTGACCGAAGCCATCGGGTCACCTCCGATCGCCCGTGAGGCGAGGGCTCCGACCACCAGGGGGAGGATCACGACCGCGAGCGCCGAACCGGTGGTGGCAGCGGTGCGGGTGGCGGAGCGCAGGGGGCGGGCGGGCGGCATGTCCTTGGTCATGACGACAGTTCAGCAGCCGCCGCTCGGCAGGGCATCGGACGACCTACTCAGTCGACTCGGGCCGGAGTACTCAGTCGAAGACGCCGGAGGGAACGGGCCAGGCCGACGGGCGGCGAACGGGTGAGCGTTCGGGCGCATGTGCCCGTGGGGCTGGTGACACGTTCCGCCCTACAGTTACCGCTGTCGCCTGTTTTGTAGGACTTTCAACGCTGCTTCGGGGATCGGGCGTTGCGAGGTTCGGCTTTCTGGTTCGGTTTCGGGTTCGTGGCTGGGGAGGCTGCTCATGGCCAGTGCGTTTCAGGAGCGCAAGCTCACGGAGATGTTCGCCGCATTCGACGCGGACGGCGACGGCCGCCTGCGCGAGGAGGACTTCAGGGCGCTCGTCGCACGCTGGAGCGAGCTGCCGGGTGTGGGCGCCGGGACGGAACTGCGCGCGCGGGTCGAGGCGCTGCTGATGGGCTGGTGGGCGGCGCTGCTGGAAGTCGGGGACACCGACGGCGACGGGGCGGTCGACCTGGGCGAACTGCTGTTGCTCGTCGACAGGTTGCCCGCGATGGTCGCCGATGTCACCGCGACCGCCGAGACCGTCTTCGACGCGGTGGACGCCGACGGTGACGGCCGTATCTCACCGGAGGAGCACCGCCACCTCGTCGAGACCTGGAACGGACGGTCCGTGAACATGACGGGCGTCTTCGAACTGCTCGACCTGAACGGTGACGGCTACCTCAGCCGCGAGGAGTTCGCGCTGCTGTGGCGCCAGTTCTGGATCAGCGACGATCCCGCAGAACCGGGCAACCTGCTCTGCGGCCGCCTGGCCGCCTGACGCCCTTGCCGGGTGGGCTGCAACGCCCGTTCCGGCTCAATGTACTACCGGCCCGCGGGCGAGTGCCGGTACCCCAGGCGGCACGGCGTACCCGCCGACGCGCGCGCTCCGGCGAACCGCACGAGACCGAGGGGTTCCTCAGGGCGACGAGGTCCGGCTGACTCTTGTCACCACCGGTCGCCGTCGCCACGGTCCACGAGGCGCAGTGGCTCACGCCCCGGGCGTCGGTGTGGGACACGCCGGCACCCCGTCGAGCCACGCCGGCCCCTTGATGTAGATGTTGGTCACCCAGGCCTTGTAGTCCGGCAGATAGGACCACGCGTCGTTGGTGTAGCCCTCGGCGGTGACCCGTTCGGCGTGCTTCTGGCACTGGACACGGATCGTGGTGGAGTGGGGGAAGGCGTACACCCTGGCTGCCGCGATGGCGGGTTCGGCCTTGGTCCAGACGCCGGTTCCCCAGGTCTGGTGGACATGACCGGTGACCGTCCCGGTTTCGACGCGGACCGCGCCGAAGTAATCGCTGTTCAGGCGGACATCGCTGACCATGAGCTTCGTACCGGACTCCTTGGCCTCCACCATCTTGCCCGCGCCCAGGTAGATGGCGATGTGGTGGAGGTCCTTCGAGGTGCCCCAGGCGAGCAGATCGCCCGGAAGCAGCGGGGCGAGTCCCTGGGCGGCGGTGAAGCGGTCGGCGGCGCGGTGCGTGTAGTACTGCGAGCTGGCGACGCCGTTGAGGATGTCCGAGCCGGCGGCCCTGGCGTAGGCGTGACGGACGAGGCCCGAGCAGTCGAAGCCGAGCCGCTCGGGGTCGTGCGCACTGTCCGGGTCGGTCGGGTCGATCTGGCCGTAGGTGGCACCGGGTTGGGCGCCGTGGCCGCCTCCCCACGTGTACCAGGTGCCTGCCGCGACCTCGGCGCACGCGGCGGCGATCGCGCGTTCGGCGGCCGCGGAGGCACCGGGAGCCAGCGGGCCGCATGCGGCGGTCTCCCGCTCGGCGGAGGCGGGAGGGCTCGCGGCGGCGACGGCCGCCGGCGTCCAGAGGAAGAGGGCCGGCAACAGGACGAGTGTGCGGATGAGACCGGTTCGGCGGACCATGCCGAAACCCCCGTATTCTGTCGGCGTCGACGACGTGGCAAGGAAGCAGCCGTTCAACAGCCTGGGCACCGCACCGCCCGCCCGTCGAGGTCCGGGCGTCTCCCCGTTCCCATGGGCAACGGGAAACACCGGGAAACCCCGTCCGAACAGGGCAGTCGTCCGTCAGCCGGGAGGGGCCGAGCAGGCCGGCCCGTCCGAGAGAGGGACACCGGGCAGGAGCGTTCGCCGCGCGTCGTCCCCGATGTCAGCACGCAGTCGGCAGATCTCCGCCAGCCGCGCCGCGGGGTCGAGGTCCCACAGGCGTACGGTGCCGTCGGTGCTGCTGCTGGCCACGGTGCGCCCGCCCGGGGCGTAGGTCACGCTCCACACCGAGTTGGTGTGCCCCGTCAGCGTCGCCCACTGCCGTCGCCCGGCGACGTTCCACAGCCGAACCGTGCGGTCGGTGCCGCTGCTGGCGAACGTACGGCCGTCGGGGGAGAAGGCGATCCCGCGGACGGAGCCGGTGTGTCCGGTCAGGGTCGCGTCCGAGCGGCGTTCACGAACGTTCCAGAGACGGATCGTGCCGTCGTTCCCGCTGCTGGCCAGGGTCCGGCCCCCAGGGGCGAAGGTCACGCTGCGCACCGCCCCCGTATGGCCGTGGAGCGTGCCGATCCGGCGGTGTGCGGAGACGTCCCACAGCCGTACCGTCAGGTCGTCGCCGGCGCTGGCCAGGGTCCGGCCGTCGGGGCTGAAGGCGACATCGTTGGCGAAGTCCTCGTGGCCGGTCAGTGTCGCGACGGACGAGCGCCGGGTCACGTCCCACAGACGTACGGTGCGGTCGGCACCGGCCGACGCCAGGGTGCGTCCGTCGGGTGCGAAGGCCACGGAGAAGACCTGCCCGGTGTGGCCGGTCAGAGTCGCCAGGTGTTTGCGCCGGGCCACGTCCCACAGCCGGATCGCGCCGTCGGAGCCCGCCGATGCGAGGGTGTGCCCGTCGGGTGCGAAGGTCACCGAGAAGACCGTCTCGGTGTGTCCCCTCAGGGTCGCCACGAGCCGGCGTCTGCTCGCGTCCCACAGCCGCACCGTGTGGTCGGCGTCGGCGGTGGCCAGCAGTTTCCCGTCGGGGCTGTACTGGGCCTGCCACACCTCGGTGAACGGACGGGCCGTCAGCACCGGGCCTTCGAGGTCCCACAGGACAGCGGACTGATCGAAGCCGGCCGTGGCGAGCAGAGCGCCGTCGGACGTCATGGCCACCCCCATGACGTAGTCGGTGTGGCCGACCAGCACGGCGGTCTGTCGGCTGCTGCGCGCGTCCCACAGCCTGGTCGTCCCGTCACCGACCGCGCCCACGACGGTCGTACCGTCGGGCGTGTAGGCGACGGCGTTGATGTCGTCGCTGCTCCCTGACAACGTCGCGCGGAGCCGCCCACTGCGTACGTCCCACAGCCGCACGGTCCGGTCGGTGCCTCCCGACACGACCCTGCGGCCGTCGGGGGAGAACGCCGCGCCCAGTACTTCGTCGGTGTGTCCCCTCAGCACGGCGCGCGGCCGGCCGCGGTCGGTGTCCCACAGCCGTACGGTGCGGTCGGCGCCGGCGGAGACCAGGCTCGGGCCGTCGGGAGCATAGGCCAGGGTGTGGACCGGCCCCTCGTGCCCTGCGAGTGTGACGATCCTCCGGTGCGGCTGCCCGGTGTCCCACAGGGAGATCGTGCCGTTCGGGGCCGCGACGGCGAGTACGTGCCCGCGCGGATCGAAGGCCACGGACCGGGCGGCTCCGGTGCTGTCGGGGAGGACCGCCCTTTGGCGCCGGCCGGCGGTGTCCCACAGGCTCACCGGCCCGTCCGTCGACGTGGCTGCCAGCGTGCGGCCGTCGGGGCTGAAGGCGATCGCGCGGACGGGCCCGGAGGCGGAGAACGAGGCGATCGGGTGGCGGTCGCGCACTCGCCACAGCGTGACCTTGCCGTCGGAACTGCCCGTCGCCAGCATCCGGTTGTCCGGTGTGAAGACCACCGAGTTGACCGGCCCCCGGTGGCCGTTGAGCCGCGCCGAGAAGGGCTGGGACTGGGTGCTCAGCAATGCGCCCCGTGCCTCGGCGGTGGCGCTGGTCCGGTAGGCCTGCTCGGCGAGCAGGATCGATGCCTCCGGCTGTCCCCCGGCCAAGGAGGCGGACCGGACGGCCAACGCCTGGGACCGGGCGACGCGTTCCTGGTCCAGGGCACCCGTACGCTGCTGGTAGGCGACGCCTCCGGCGGTCAGGGCCAGTCCCAGCAGGACGACGAGGGTGGCCAGCAGGGACTGGCGCAGCCGGACCTGGCGCCTGGCCTGCTTCCGGCGGGTGTCCTGCTCGGCCCGGCTCATCCGGAGGAAGGCCGTCTCGCCGGGGCCGAGCCGGCTCCAGCCGTCGGTCTCGTCCGCCCAGGAACGCGCGGTGTCCAGCCGGGTGCCGCGGTACAGGGCGGACGGGTCGTGGTTCTCACGTTCCCATTCGGCTGCGGCATGGGCCAGTTGCTGGTGCAGCAGCAGTCCGGCCCGGTCCGCGTGGATCCACTCGCGCAGCCGCGGCCAGGCGTGCAGCAGAGCCTCGTGGGCGATCTCGACGGTGTCGCTGTCGAGAGTGATGAGCCGTGCCCGCACGAAGGCGTCGAGAGCCCCTTCCGCGCCGTCCGCGTCGGCGAACTGCTCCATCAAGGCAGCCCTGCTCATCCGGCGGCGGGTCGCCCCGGCCTCGTCCGCGACGAACACCAGTCGGGACAGGATGCGGCGGATCGTCTTCTGCTCGGCGGGGTACAGCCGGGTGAACACGTTCTCGGCCGTCCGCGCGATGGCGCCCTGGATCCCGCCGGCCCGCTGGTATCCGGCGACGGTCAGCACGTCGCCCTCGCGCCGTTCCCAGGTGGCCAGCAGGGCGTGGGAGACGAGCGGCAACGCTCCGGAAGGTGTCTCGTCGGCTCCCGCACCGCCGTCGTGCGGCGTTCCGCGCGGGTCCGTACCCGCTTCCTCGCGCAGCCCGGCGTCGCGCAACAGGAGCGGGAGCAGGCCCGGTTGCAGGGTCAGACCGGCGAGTTCCGCCGGGCGTGTGATCGACTCGCGAAGCTCCGCCACGGACATCGGGGGCAGGACGAACAGCCCGTCGGCGAACACCGGGACCAGGTCGGGGAGCCCCAGGCAGTCGCCGGTGAAGTCGGCGCGCACGCCCAGCACCACGACGGCGGGGACATACGTGCCGTCCGCGGGCCGGGAGGTCGACAGGGCGCTGAGCACGCGGACGAACGAAAGGCGCTCGTTCTCGTCGGAGCAGAGGGTGAAGAGCTCCTCGAACTGATCGACGATCACCACCGGCCGCCAGGTCGCGGGTGGCCGGTCCCCGGAAGCCGTCGCCTCCGACCTCGCGCGTAAGGAGTGCCGCACCGCGTCGGGGTCGCGACGGGCTTCCTCCGCGGTGACGCCGAGGTCCTCACCCACCGCTTTCGCGATGCGTTCCAGCAGCTCGTCCAGCGGCCGGGAGGTGGGAGTGAGGGTCACCAGCGGCCACCGGTCGGCGCCCAGCATCGGGAAGTCGCCGCGCCGCAGAGCGGGCACGAGACCGGCGTTGAGTACGGACGACTTGCCCGCGCCCGAGGGGGCGAGCAGCGTCAGGGGGCCGTTTCCGACCCGTTCGAAGAGGCGTTCCACCAGAGCGGCCGTCGCACGTTCCCGGCCGAAGAACCAGTCCGCGTCCTGTCGTGTGAACGCCGACAGGCCGCGGTAGGGACACGCTCCACCGGACCGGCGTTCGGCCGCGCCGATCCGGTCACCGGTGCTGCCGTCCGGGGACGGTTCACCCTGCGCGCGCTGCACCAGTTTGAGTAACTCGCCGTCTGCGCGCAGTGCTTGGTCGCAGAGGCGGGCGACATCGACGGTCACGCGTTTCGTGCCGGTCTCGATCTTGCTCAGATAGCCTTTGCTGTAGTGCGTCCGGCGTGCCAGATCGGTGAGCGACAGGCCGCGTTCCTGTCTCAGGCGTCTGAGTTGCGCGGAGAAGGAGGGCGTGGTCGGCGCGCTCCGGCTCCGGTCGTTCTGCTGATCGGATTCATGTCCGCGCTGCGGATCTCCCACGGTGTCCCCCATGGCAGTACGGCCGTGAGACGGCGACAGCCAAGGTTACTTCCGTGGCGACCGGGACAGCCAAGTCTTTCCCCGGTGTGGCGTGAACACCCCCGTCCGAAACCATCCGTCGGCGGTCCGGGACCGTCGGCCGCGGACCGCCCGTGCCGGTCGGCCGGATCAGGTGAGGGTGGCCCCGCAGCCGCCGTTCACCCACTGGTGCGACCTGATGTTGTCGTTCACCGTCGGTCCGGTGGTGAAGAAGTTGTCGGACAGGTTGTCGGCGTACAACTCGCCCGGGTAGAGGCAGGTGTGGCCTTCGGTGTAGTTCTCCAGGAAGTAGAACTTGACGATCGACAGGTTGCCGGTGAAGCCGCGGTTCATGACGGACGAGGCCCTGTCGTTGGCGCCACCCCAGTTGGCGCTGTTCCCCGAGGCGACGATCAGGGGGGAGCCCGCACAGTCGAAGGCGTCCCAGGCGTACATGTTGCCGTTGCGCGCACCCCACTTGCTGTCGCACACAGGACCGGCGACGCCGCTCCCGGCGGCGTGCGAGGTGGCGGGGGCGGCGAGGCCCAGGGCGGTGAGCCCCAGGAGCGCCGCCGTGACGGTGAACTTGCGCATGATGTTCTCCCTCGTTGTTGTGTCGGTGGTGCAGGGTGGAGGTGCGCCGGTGCCGGTACTCCGGACTTCTCCCGGTCGTCCGGCAGCGGTGCGTGGTGGATGGGGCCGGGGCACGAACGTCAGTCCCGTTCCGGGACGATGTGCACCGCTCGTTCGTAGGCCCGTCGGCCGAAGTGCCGGTAGGCGTCGATGTCTTCGCCGTACCGGTCGCGCAGTCGGTCCAGGTAACGGGTCTCGCGTTCGGTGGCCACGGCCCGCAGTGAGACCCGGCGGGCGCAGGTCGCGTCCGCGACGGCGGTCGCGCGCTCGCCGGTGAACGCGTCGTCGGAGTGGGCCGGACCGAGCCGGCCGGTTTCCGCCCGGACGGCGTCACGGGCTGCCTGGGGGTCCTCGTAGGGCTGCCCCGCCTTCTTCATGCAGTGGGACCAGGCCTGTACGGCAGCGCTGAGCCGGCGGTCCTCCATGAGCTGTTTCCCGTACAGGGAGCTGAGGCCCAGAGCGGTCTTGCTGGTGCGGAACCATTCGGCCGGGTCCCCGTACAGCGTGCGCTCGGCCTCCTGTGTGCAGCCGCCGATACGTTTGCGGATCTCCCCGCGGCCCGGCAGCGACGCGGTCAGCATCCGGGCGCTGTCGCCACCGTCCAGCGCGACGTCGAAGGCGGCGCGCCGGGAGTAGGAAAGGCCCTGCCGGTACGCTCCGTTGGGGTTGCTCTCCCGCACCCGCGCACTCTTCGCCTCGATCCTGCTGCCGTACCCGTACGTACGAGCCCATGCCACGTCGTCCTGGACGAAGCGCACCGGACGGCTCTCCAGCAGCGTCAGCCCGAGGTCCTCCCAGTAGGCGAAACCGTGGCGGCCCATGCACTGCTTGGTCAGACGCTGCAGCGCGTCGGCGACGCGGACCTCCTGCTGCCAGGTCAACGCCGCGGGGTGGGTCCGCGTGGTCCGCTGTGTCCGGTCGCGCCCCTCGTCGTTCCCGTCGCCGCCGGTACCGTCCGTACAACCGGTCGCGGTTGTCGCTGCCATCGCCACCACCGCGCACCAAGACATGAGCGCACGTCTCATGGGCCCAGATCTCCCCTCAGCAGGACACGCCCTGTGCTGATGCACACAGAGTTGCCTCTCTGCTCGACCGGGGTCGACGGGTTTCCTGTTGCCCGCGGTGCGCGCTGCCGGGAAACAAGGGATGAGCAGGCAGTTCGCGAGATCGGAGGCAACGCGGAGGGAGCCGCGGACGTGCGGCGAGGCCCGTACCGTGAGATCGGTACGGGCCTCGCCGCGACGGTGTGCTCGTGCCGTCGTCACCGCCTGAACGCTCAGCTCGGCCGTACGTGGCCGTCGCCCGCTGTGCCGGGCGGTGGATCAGGAGGTCAGCCGGAAGGACTGGGCCGCCGAACCGGAGCAGGTCTGCTGGGAGAGCTTCGCGCCGTTGGCGGTGGACGATCCGTCGACGGCGAGGCACTTGTTGCTGTGCCGGGCCACGAAGCGGTACGTCCCGGAGGCCACCGACTCGGCACGCCACTGCTGGTTGGTGCCGCCCGTGTAGTCCCACAGGTGGACCTTGACGCCGTCCGCGGTCGCGCCGGTGCCGCCGTCGACGTCCCAGGACTTGGTGTTGTGCTGGTTGACGACCTGGTAGTAGCCGTCGCCGGTGGAGCGGAACTGCCACTTCTCGTTGGCACCGTCGCCGCACGACCACTGCTGGAGCAGGGTGCCGTTGGCGGTGCCCCAGTCGGTGGCGTCGAGGCAGGCCCCGCTGTTGGTGTTCGTCACCCGGTACCAGGCACTGGTGTCGATCGGACCGGTCGGTTCGCTCCCGGACGGGTTCCACACGAAGGTCGCGACCGCGCCGCCCGGCAGGGTGTAGGCCAGCGAGCGGCCGTTGTCGGTGAGGGAGAACCGCTGCGTGCCGCCGGTGTTCACGACGTAGGCGACGCGGGTGCCGTCCGGATTCTGGAAGGCGACGTTCTGGATGCCGCCTCCCGGGCTGGTGGAGCCGATCCGGGTGGCGCCGACCTTGACGAACTTGCTGATGTGGCCGAGCGAGTAGTACTCCGCGCCCCGGGTGACGTTGCCGTTGGCGATCTCCACCACACCGTTGCACCGGGTGCCGCACAGGCCCTGGTGCGGGCCGCCGCTCTGGTTGAGGGCGAGGTTCCAGGTCACCACGGTCTCGCCGCCGTTGCGCATGTTCTGCACGACGAGGTTCTCGGCCTGCCAGCGCAGGCTGTCGGCGAAGGTGTTGGCGGTGTTGTCGCTGTCGGTGCCGGAGCACTCGGTGAAGAAGACGCGCTTGCCGGTGCTCTGAACCTGCTGCTGGGCGGTGGGATTGCCGGCGTAGCAGTGGAAGGCGGCGCCGATGACCCGGCTGATCCCGTTCGTACGGGAGAACACGTCGAGCGGGTAGTTGGGGTGGTCCCAGTTGTGGTCGAAGGCGAGGAGGTTCGTCGGCAGCCCGGCCGCGGTCAGCCGCTGGTCCAGGACCCGGATGAAGTCGGCCTGCTGTGCCGAGCTCATCGACATCGAGGGATAACTCGTCGGGTTCTCGGGCTCGTTCTGCACCGTGAGGTCGGTGAGGGTGATGCCCTCCTGGCCGTAGGCCTTGATCGCCTTGACCAGGTAGTCCGCGAAGTCGCCGTAGTTCTCGGTCCGCAGGCTGCCGCCGTTGAGTGAGTTGTTCGTCTTCATCCAGGCGGGCGGTGACCAGGGCGTCCCCATGAACCGGATGGACGGGTTGACGCCGAGGGCCTGCTTGACGACGGGGATGATCTCCGCCTTGTCCCGGTCGATGGAGAACTGCCCGCGGGTGTCCTCGTAGGAGTAGGGGCTGTTGGACGCGTCGAAGTCGGTGCTGGCGAGCGGCTGGCGCAGGTAGGACAGGCCGATTCCGTCGCCAGAGGTGGAGAACAGGGAGCGCATCAGCTCGTTGCGCCGGTCGGCGGGGAGCCCCTGTACGAGACGCGCGGACGCTCCGGTGACCGAGGCGCCGGCGCCCGTGTAGCGCTGGCTCCGCTGGTTGCCGTCGATGCGCACGTCGGTGCCCTGCGGCGAGCCGTTGAAGGTGAGGGTGCCGTCGGAGCTGAGCTTGCGGGCCCCGTCCCCGGTGGTCACCCAGACCTGGGCGACCGGGTCGGCGGCGTGTGCGGTGCCGCCGCCCGTGAGCCCGAGCCCGGCGGCGGCGAGGGTCAGGGTCAGCGCGGCGGCGACCCCTGCCCGTGATGAACGGATTCTTCGGAGACGGAGGTGTGACACGGGTGCGGCTCTCCTTCGGTCGATGACGCGTGGGGGACCCGGGCCGTCCCGCCGCGTTGTCAGGGAGACGGCGGAACGGCCGGGGTGCGAAGGGGTAGTGCACGCGTGCCGCCGGGCCGGCGTGGCGAGGCGGTACGACGGCGCCATGAAAGCACACCTACTAAACACTTAGTAAGTGGTCTGCGTCACCATGCGCGAAGCCCAGGCAAGATCATTCGTGAGCCCGGCGGCGGAGCGTATGGTGAGCGGGTGACTGACCAGTCGGTAGGCCGAGCCACTCGCGGGGCCCGTGACAGGCCCCGCGTCCCCCGCAGCCCCGAAGCCCGGCAGCGCCAGCAGGACATCCTGCACATCGCGATGGACACGTTCGCGGCGCGTGGCTACAACAACGCCTCCCTGGCGGAGATCGCGGAGCGGGCGGGCCTCACCCAGGCAGGCGTCCTGCACTACTTCCGCTCCAAGTCGCTGCTGCTGACCAGCGTGCTCGAACTGCGCGACGACACGGACATCGAGCAACTCGGCACCGAGCGTCCGCAAGGGCTGCGGTTCCTGCACCACCTCGTCGAGACCGCCCGGCGCAACGCCGAACGCGAGGGCATCGTCCGGCTCTACGCCGTGCTCTCCGCGGAGTCCGTCACCGACGACCACCCGGCCCAGGACTACTTCCGCAGCCGCTACGCCGGTCTGCGCGGCTTCGTCGCCGACGCTGTCACCGAGACGTGCCGACTGGGCGACGGCGAGGCGGACGCGGAGCGCGCGCTGATCGCGGCCAACGCGATCATCGCCGTCATGGACGGCCTCCAGATCCAGTGGCTCCTCGACCCGGCGGCGGTCGACATGGTGGCTTCGACGGAACTGGTCATCGACGCGGTCCTCACCCGGCTGACCTCGTAATCGCCTTCTGGCGCGCGCCTGTCGGTCGTCGCCCCCTCGCGGGGCCGGACGCGACCCGGGCGTGCACAAGGGGGCGGGCCCCGGGGCTCGGGCCCGCCCGGTTCAGCCCAGCGTCGCGCTCGCCGCGCGCAGTTCGTCGAGCGCGGCCAGGGTGTGTCCCGCCAGTTCGTCCTCGGCGTCACGGTCGCCCTCGGACCATTCGGCGAACCCACGCTTGAAGGCCAGCATGCCCAGCTCGCCCGCGAGGGCCGCTGTCGGGCCCGGGACGCCGCGGGCGGTCAGGGCCGCCGCCATCGCGGCCGCGAGGCTGACGCTCTTGAGGACGTCGCGTTCCTGCAGTTCGGTGCTGGCGGCCACGGCCGCCTTCAGCCGTGGGGCCAGCTCGCGGTTCATGGGCCCCATCGCGCCCGAGGCCCGCTCAAGGCCGGCGGCGACCGCCTCCAGCGGGCTGGCGGTACCGGGCGCCTCGGCGATGCCCTCGGTCAGCAGCCGGCTCAGCGTCTCCTGCCCGGCGACCAGCAGCTCGCGCTTGTCGGGGAAGTGCCGGAAGAACGTGCTCTTGGTGACTCCGGCGCGCTCGGCGATCTGCGCGACCGTCGTGGCGTCGTATCCCTGCTCGATGAAGAGATCGACAGCCGCCATGACGAGGCGTTCGCGTGCGCCCGGTTCCCATCGACCCATGCGCCGATCATACGTGACGGGACTCTTGTCCCATCAACCTGTACAGTGATGGGACAAGAGTCCCATCACTTGCGGGAGAGTTCCATGCGCGTTTTTGTCACCGGCGGCACCGGCCTGATCGGTACCGCGGTCGTCGCCGAACTGCTCGGCAACGGTCACACCGTCCTTGCGCTCGCCCGCTCCGAAGCGTCGGAGCGGGCCGCCGAGGCGGCAGGCGCCGAGCCGCTCCGGGGAGGTCTCGCCGACCTGGACGTCCTGCGGACCGGCGTCGCCCGGACCGACGGAGTGATCCACCTGGCGTTCCGCAACGACTTCAGCAGTCCCGAAGCCCTCGCCGCGGCGGTCGCCGAGGAGACCACCGCTCTGACCACCCTCGGCGAGGAACTCGCCGGAAGCGACCGCCCCCTCGTCACCGTCTCCGGTACGCCGTGGGTGCCGGGCCGTGCCTCCACCGAGGCCGACCCGCTGCCGACGGACGGTCCGGTGGGCGGTCGCGGTCGCACGGTCATGGCGATCCTGGACCTGGCCGCACGAGGGGTACGCAGCACGGCCGTGCGCCTGCCCCGCACGGTGCACCATCAGGGGGCGGGCGGGTTCGCCGGCCTGCTGACCGAGACCGCGCGCCGGACCGGAGTCTCCGGCTACCTGGGCGACGGCACACAGCGGTGGCCCGCGGTGCACGCACTCGACGCGGCCGTCCTCTTCCGGCTCGCTCTGGAGCGGGGGCCGGCCGGTTCCGCCTGGCATGCCGTGGCCGACGAGGGCGACCGGGTGCGCGACATCGCCGCGGTCATCGGCCGACGGCTCGGCCTGCCGGTGGAGCCGGTACCGCAGGAGACGTACGGTCCGCTCGGCCCGATCTTCGCCACCGACCAGCCTTCCTCCAGCGCCCGTACCCGGCAGGCACTCGGCTGGGAACCGGAGCGGCCGGGCCTCCTCCAGGACCTGGAGAACATCGAGCCCTGACCAGGGAGGGCAGGGGGTGCGCCGTGGTCACCGGGAAACGGGCCGGTCAGAGCGTCCAGGCGGGTGCCTCCCCCGTCCAGCTCACGACGAGCAGGATGTCGTCGAGTGCGCCCGACTCGAACAACGTCCTGGCGCCCGCGTCGAAGCTCAGCCGCCAGTCGCCGGCCGGGCCGGCCCCCAGGAGTCCGTTCCAGGCCGCGGCGTTGCCCCGCCGGGTGCCCGCGAGGCCGTTGGTCGCCGTCGCCGTACCGCCGGTCGCACCGCGGGTCAGGGAGATCGCGGTGTCGGGAACCGGCGCGTCGCCCGACAGCCGAACGGCGACCGCCGCGGTGGTGAGCCCTTCGATCCCGGCCGGGAAGTCGACGTCACGCAGCGGGAGCGTGACCGGCCTCGCGGCGGGGTCGGCCGGGTTGTTGAGGTCGTACCACTGGTCGGGGAAGTCCCTCGCCAGGCTGAACACACAGTCGGCGCCACGCTCCCGGTCGGCGTTGAGGCGGGTGACCACCTGCTCGCGGTAGGTGTCGTCGTACGCGGCGGTGTAGTCCACCGTGACCAGCAGGTCGACGATGGTGGAGTAGTCGAGCGGGTTGGCGGCGGGCGGCAGCCGGAACTCCCAGCTGGTGTCGACACCGCTGCCCTCGAACGGCAGCAGCATGTCCGACTGGGCGTCGAGCTCGAACACCCCGCTGGCGTTGACCGGCGACGTCAGGGCGACGACCCCCGGATCACTGCGCACCACGACCTCCTGGAACGTGCCGTCCCGGCCGGTGGTGACCCGCGAGATGCCGTTGGAGTGCAGTGTGGCGCGGATTCCCCGGTCCGGCGGTACCAGCGCGACGAGGCTGGTGCGCACCTGACGGACCAGCCGGAGGTAGTGGCCGGGGAAGTCGCTGTCGAACAGGGCCGTGGGGGTGGCGAAGGCGAGTGTGCCCGTACGGCGGAACTCCAGGAACTCCACCGGCATCAGCCGGGCCAGCGAGAACGTCTGCGAGAGGTTCAGGCGCCGGCGCGCGGAGCTGAAGGCGTACTCGTCGAGCCGGGCCAGGTCCTGCGCGAGCTGTTCCGCACCGGTGAGGCCCCGCCGGTCGGGACCGGCGTTCGAGGTCATCTCGGCCGGCGACTGGCCGTAGTCCTGGCGGATCAGCACCCGGGCGGGTTCCGCCCGCTCGAAGGCCAGTTGGGCCTGCGCCTGCCGGGCCGTCGCGGTGGCCTGCTGCAGGAAGTAGCGGTACACCCCGCCGAGGGTGTTGCTCATCCAGAGGTACAGGTCGGCGTTGGTGAACTGGCCGTTGAGGAAGGTCAGGGTGGCCGTCGCCTGGTCGTGCTGGAGCGTCGCGACATCCTGTTCCCGCTCGGCGATCGTGACCTGGTCGTGCGCCACGGTGATCTGCGCGGCGGCGATCTGCATGTCCTGCTGGGCGGCCACCTGCTGCCGCCGCCACTCGTCCTTGCGCTGTTCGATACCGGCCCGCAGCTGATCGGCCTGCAGCTGCGCCTCCAGATGGTTCTGCTGGATCTGGAAGGCACCCTTGACGGCCGCGGTCGCACTCATCGAGATGGCGAGGGCCTGCCGGGCGCCACCGCTGAAGATCGCGTCCATCAGGCTGGCTCCGGACGACGCCGCCTGTGCGATGGCGAGAGCCGTGTCCGCCACGGTGATCGCGTCCCTGATGTCACGCATCTCGCCGTAGTCGTCGAGCAGGTCCTGCTCGTACCTGTTCGGTGGTGCGTCGAGGGCGGCGGCGAAGGACGCGGACATCGTCTCGGCCTTCGTCAACTGCGCCGTGGCGGCGGTGACGGCGTCGTTGGCCTCCTCGACCCGGCTCAGCGCCACCCTGGCCTGCGCCGCGCTCAGATCGACCGCTTTGAGGGCGTCGTAGACGCGCAGGTTGCGGTCGTCGTACTTCTCCAGGGCGGCGAGGTACCCGGCCTCCATCTGGGCTGCCTGGGCGGCGAGTTGCCCGGCCCGTTCCAGCAGCACCTTGAAGCGGTACGGCGTCGGCCGGCTCACCGTCGCGGCCGCGAGGCCCTGGGTGCGCGGCATGCCCGCGATGTTGCGGCCCTGGCGGAGCTTGGCCAGCTGCATGTCCACCCGGGTGCGCAGGGTGCGGACCTCCGGGACCGGCAGCGCCGGCTCGCCGAGGTTCGTCGGTGTCTGCGGCACCAGGGCCGCAGAGCCGAGCAGCCGGCGGGCGGTGACGTAGAGGGTACGGGCGTGCGCGACCGACTCGTCGGTCTCCCTGGTGAACTCCGCGTCGGCGTAGTCGAGATGGCATCTGATGATCGACAGCAGGGTGTACCGGGTGTGGGGCTTGGGACGCTTCGCGGACGCCGAGTCCGCCAGCGCGAACGGGTCGAGATGGGCGGTCCAGTTGGCCGGGAAGGTCAGATCGGGGCTTGACAGTGTCTCGCTGTTGATACGGCTGTAGATCGAGGTCGGCGAGGTGAGGTCGTACGGGAGGACGATCCAGTACCAGTCGAGCGCCGCCCGGTAGTCCCCGGCCGCCTGAAGGCGCTGCGCGAGGAGCATCGGCACGGCCCAGAAGATCTCCCTGTTGTCGGCGTGCCCGGTGTTCGGCACGGCCTCGATCCCGCTCGACGCGTTCGCCAGGGCGGTCTGGTGGGCGGCCCTGCGCTGCGGATCGAGATAGGTGTACGGGGCGGGGAGGGAGATCCTCCTCGCCGTGAGGTAGTCGGCCGCCAACTTGACTGCCGTACCGGCGGTGAACGTGGCTCCCGGCCCGCTGACCTGCGCGAAAAGGATGTCCAGCGGCAGGGTCGGCGTGCCCGGTGTCATCGTCCTGGTGCTCGGTACGAGCAGGGCCGGGTCGAGGTGCCGCTCGGGGAACAGGAAGGCCGTGGTGGCCGCCTGCCAGGTGCCCTGCTCGCCCAGCCAGGCCCAGGCGGCGGCGAACGTCTCGGGTCCGTTCCTGAACGTCCAGCCGGCCGCGGGGTGGTCCGGGGCCAGTTCCCCCGACCGCTTCGCGGACAGCAGTGACTGCACGCTCTCGACCGCCTGCCCGATACGGGTCGTGCGCAGGGTCCCGCCGGCGAGCATGTCGACGAGGAACCGCGCCGACATCGACTCGCCCACCTCGCCCGCCGCCATGGTCGTGGCGGCCAGGTCGGCGAGCAGCGCGTCACGCAGGATCGGCAGCGCGGTCTGCTCGGCGTCGGCCACGGCCTGCGCGTCGGCCTCGCGCAGGGCCTCCCGCTGGGCGATCCTGGCACGCAGCACGGACTGCCAGGCGGCACGCGCCCCGCCCTCGGCACGGTACGGGCCGGGCGTGGGCCCGGCGCCGCCGGTGACGAAGAAGTCCGGCGAGAGCACGAAACCCGACTCCGCCGCCCGCCAGGCCGGGTACAGCTGCCGGCGCTTGTAGGCACCGGTGAGGACGACCAGGCCGTCGTCCCACTCGGCCGTGGTGACCGTTCCGGCGCCGGCCAGCGCGCTCAGCCGCCCGAGATACAGGAAGCCGTCCCGGCTCAGACCCCGGGCGGCGAGGGCACCGCCGATGTCGGCACCCTGTGCGTCCTGAGCGGCCAGGGCGGCCAGGTCGAGGCCGGGCTGCGCCAGCGTGAGCATCGCGGTGAGGGCGGCCGCCGGTGTCCTGCCCGTCCTGAGCGCGGACAGCGTCGCACGGTACGCGGAGAGGGCCTGCGCCCGGTCGGTCAGCAGCTTGCGGACGGGCTCGCCGGCCGGCCCGTCGACGACGTCGGCCGCGTCGATCACATCGGGATCGGCGAGCACCTCGAAGGCCCTGGGCGCATCGGGGTGCTGGTCCTGTCCGGCCCAGGCGAGCGACTGGGCGGACAGCCGCCAGCCGAGCAGCAGCGGCACACCGGGGACACGCAGCGGATCGGACGCGGTCGTCGAGGGCAGGCCGAACAGTGCCTCCAGGCCGGCCTCGGTGAGGGCGGGACCGTCGACCAGCAGTTGGTCGAGTTCGTCGGGCGTCGTCGCGCGCAGCCGGATGCCGAGCCGGTCGGCCAGCGCCCGGCGGGTCGTGGCATCGGCGCCCCTGGCCAGCCGCAGTTCCGCGTACGAGGTCCCGGCGGAGGCGAGCAGGGACGCGTACGCCGTGCCGCGGTACTCCTGTTCCAGGGCTGAACCGGGCGTGGTGGGTGTGTTCGTGGCCGCGATGCGGGCCCGCAGGAGCTCGACGGGTATCCGCAGCTGGTTGACCTCGTGGCCGCCCAGGTCGGCCTCGGCCGACAGAGGCTGGCTGAGCCGGTCGAGCGGCTGCCCGAGCGCCGCCACCAGGGTGGCGGTGTCCAGCGGCGCGGCGGGCGGTCCCGGCACGTTGACCTGCTCGTGCGCGAAGGACAGCAGCGCGGCGAGATACTCGCGTTCGTCCAGCCGCTGCTCCAGGGACTCGGGCACGTACGAGCTGATCACCGTGGCCTGTACGTCCTTGACGGTGACGTTGCCCGCGTTGTCGGTCGCCCACAGATGCACGGTGTGCGCGCCGAACCCCGTCAGCGGTACGTCCGCGGTCCAGTTCCTGAAGTCACCGCCCGCCCCGGGCTTCGCCAGGGTCCTGGTGCCGGTGGGGGACAGCGCCCACTCGACCTTGGCGCTGCCGCCCGTCATACCGCTCTGCGCGTCGGGAGCCGTCCCCTGCAGGGGCGCGGTGGCGGCGCCCCCGCTGTCACCGAACACGGTGACGGGGGAGACCTGCAGGTTCGGCGGCGAGGCGTCACGGCCGGTGAACGTGCGGGTCTGCGTCGCGGTCAGGCCGTCGGGATCCGTGCAGGTGATCGTCACGGTCCGCGCCCCGAGCGGCATGGGCAGCAGACTGACCGGTATCCGGTACGAGGCGACACCGCTAGACGTCACGGGCATGGCCGTGCCGTCCCGCGTGATGGTGATGGTGAGCGGCGCGATCTGGGCGCGGGTGACATCGAACTGGGCGGTGATCTGCCCGCTTCCCTCGAACAGGTCGACCGTGCTGCCCGCGGCGGGGGCCGACCAGGTGAAGACCGGTGGTGACGCCGCCTGCACCTGGACGGTCTGGGAGACGCTGACCGGGGTGGACGTGGCGGACCACACGTCGGGCCACTGCTCGGGGTACGGGACGTACCAGCCGATCGCACGGTAGTTGGCGGTCACCTTGACCGGGATCTGCGTGCCCGGCGCGACGGACGCCGGCAACGGCACCTGGGCCGTCCAGCCCCCGCCCGAAGCGGTCGCCTGGACCGCGGGCAGCCCGGCGACGGTCACCATGACCGTGTTGAGGATGTCGTACGGGTCGTGGTCACCGCCCTGCGGGACGAGCCCGTTCACCTGCGCGGTCACCACGACCGTGCGTCGCACCACCGCGTTCGCGGCCGGCCCTGTGATCTGTACGGTAACGGTCACTTCTGCTCTCTCCTTCTCGTCGAGGAACGGCAATGGCCCAGGGACGACGCCTCGCCGGCGTCTCCGAGGCGGTCAGGGTTGCGGCGCGGGCTGTCTCGACGAGTTGAAATGGCTTTCGATCATCTGCCTCGCACGGTCCTGTGCTCCCTGCGTCTCGCGGAGCAGCTCCTCGGCGGTCCTCCGGTCGTTCTCGAAGGCGGCCCTGGCCTCGCCCAGGCTGCTGTAGGAGGTCGTCGCACCGAAGCTGTTGACGAACCTGACCTGTGGCGTCAGGTCCACGAAGCCGGGACTCTTCCTGTCTTGCATCTCGGGCCGGTAGTCATGGAGGAAGGTGACGATCGCGGAGACCTCCTCCTTCCTGATGGAGAAGAGGTCCTTGCCCGTCGGGTCACCGTTTCCGTGCGCGTCGGACAGCTCCTTGGGGTCCATCACCCCGCCCGCGACGTAGTAACGGCCGGTCGCGCCCGCGCGGTTGTCGTCGAGGCCGTAGAGGTGACCGATCTCGTGCTTGACCAGATCAGGTGAGTTTCCGAGCTCGCCGTAGCGGCGGTGCCTGTTCATCCAGACGCCCCCGCCCCCGCCCCCGAACCTGGTCACCCCGCCTACGTACGTGTCACCGGGGCGCGCCCGGTCGTCCCCGACGGGCTCGGGCGTGTATCCCTTCCTGGCCTCCGCGAGGTACCTGTTGCCGCGGTAGTTCACGGTGCCGGGTTCCGGTACGGCCCGCTTGTTGAGGACCTGGAGCCGCACCCGCACATCGAAGGTGACCGTCATTCCGTTCTGGTCGGTGAACGGGGCCGCCGTGTCGAACGCCTTCTTGGCCTTGAGTACTTGCTGCTCCTCAAGGGGGGTGGAGACCACGATCACCATGCCGAGGACCATCGTCCGGCGTTCCCAGTCGGCGACCACGGTGAAGTCACGGCCCGACCCGTCGACGAGCCGGAGCGGCGCGCCCGCGCAGTACTGGTACAGGTTGAGCGCGCCCCCGGGCCCCGCCGGGTCGGGCACCGACCAGCGCGCCAGCCACGGCAGGTAGTACCGGTCGCCGTGGCGGGCGAGACCGCTCTCCTCGTCGCGTTCCGCACCGGTGAAGCGGTAGCGCTTGCGGGTGTAACTGCCGAAGCCGGTCTCCCCGTAGGGGGTGTACTCCTCACGGTTGGTGAGGGCTCCGGTCTGGTCCAGGACGGCGGTGCTGCTCCCGAGGTGGTCCGGCAGGTGGTAGGCGACCGCGGGCCCGCCCTCGTCGGGACGGGCGCTGCCGAACCGCACCAGGGCGACACGCCGGTGGTCGTCCATGACGTGGACGTGGTTGTTCCGGCCGCTCTGCGATCCGCCCCAGCGGTGCAGCTCGAACGTCCCGTCGATGTAGTGGGTGACCTCGACCGCGCCGCCCTGTCTGCGGACCAGCTTCTTCACCCGCGCACCGGCCGAGTCGTACAGGTACTGGGCGTGCACCGACGGTTCGGCCCCGGCGGTCTGCGTCGCGAACGCGGTCATCCGGCCGGCGTGGTTCCAGGAGAAGTGGCGGGACGTGGTCTCGGACAGCAGGTTGCCGCCCGCGTCGTACGTGTAGTCGTACGGTGTCGTCCCGCTCGTCCCGCTCGTTCCGCTCGTGCCGGTCGTCATGCGACGCAGCCGGTTGCCGCCGTCCGCCGCCGTGAACGTGCGCCTGAAGCCGCCCGCGCCGGCGTGGGTGAGGGTGAGCAGGTTCCCCGCCCCGTCGTAGTCGTACGTCTCCCTGTACGTCTGGGCCCGGGTCACGTCGGTGCCGCGCGGCGTGGCCGGCCAGGGTTCCCCCTGCGGCGGGGCCGCGTACTCGCGTCCGCTCGCCGACAGCAGCCGGTAGAGGGGATCGTGGGTGAAGCGCCGGTCGAGCGCGTCGCCGCCGGCCAGCAGGGCACGCAGCACCGGGTCGGCGACGGCGGCCGCCTCGGGGTTGCCCGGGACACCGCTGCCGGGGGTGCGGTCGCGCACCTCGGTGAGATTGCCGACCAGGTCGTACGCGTAGCCGACGTCCTGGAGCGCGGGCCCGGTCGGCCGGAAGGTCATGGGTTCGACCAGGCTGTAGCGCTCGGTGCGCAGCCGGGTCGGCCGGAACGTGTCAGGGTCGTAGGCGTGGCGGGTCAGCACGCCGTTGCCGTAGGCGATCAGCGACCGCTGTCCTTTGGCGTCGTAGGCGATGCGCCGCACGTGCACCGTGCTGTCGAGCTGCACCTGTTCCAGCGCCCCCGCCCGGTTGTACGAGTGGTACAGCACGTGCCGCCTGCCCTCCGTGTCGGCGGGCAGGAAGCGTCGCTTGAGGCGGTTCAGGGCGTCGTACTCGCTGGAGGTGACGTGCTCGGCCGGTTCGAGAAGCTGCGCGTCGCGCTGGGCCTGCGTCTGGCCGGGCCAGGGCGTCCAGTCGAGCTGGAACGGCCGCACCTGCCAGCCGTCGGAGGCCGCCCGGTCGTAGACGGACAGGAGAGCCGCGTCGGAGATCACCCGGCGACTGCTCTGGAGCACGTTGCCCTTGAAGTCGACGGACTCGACACCGGCGTGTCCCGCCTCGTCCCAGTGGCGGACGGCCCGGCCGAGCAGGTTGCGGCCACGGGCGCCGTCGCGTTCCGCGGGCCGCTGGTCGGCGGTCCCGGCGTCGCCGTAGGAGACGCGCTGCCGCAGGGAGACGCTCCCGCCGTGGTCGTCCCTCGCCCAGACCTGGCTCGGCCGGTGCAACGGGTCGAACGCGCCCAGGACGAGCGCACCCCTGCTGTCCCGGGCCTCGACCACCTGCCCCAGGGCGTCGGGGACGCTGTCGTGCCGGCCCGCGTCGAGGCTGTCCGCCCGCCAGCGCCGGTGCGCCAGGTCGAAACGGTAGGCGAAGGCGGCCCGCCCCAACTGGTCGGTGATGCCGAGCAGATTGCCCTGGACGTCGTACACCGACGCCGTGGTGAGCCACTCGGCGGCGGTGGGACCGCGGCGGGCGACGGCGCGCACGACCCGGCCGAGCGCGTCGACCTCGGTGCTCGACGGGGTGTCCCAGTGCGTCCGGTACGCCGAGGCCGCGTCGCCGTGGGTGCGGCCGGCGTTGTCGTTCGCGTCGTAGCTGTACGACTCCCACGGCGTCGGCAGGGCGCGGTCGGGATCCGCGAGGTCGGACGGGACACCGAAGACGACCCGCTGCTCGCTGCCGTCCGGGTGCACCGTGCGCTCGACCCGCCCGCTCGCGTCGTGGAACATGACGCTCTTCCGGCCGAGTTGGGCGTCCAGGGGCGGCGCGTAGTCGTAGCCGGTGGAGAAGAAGGGCTCGTACTTCTGCACCACCCGGCCCTTGTTGTCGTACACCTGCCAGCCGGACACCACCACGTTGTCCGGGCTGTCCGGTGCCCTCGTGCGGCCCGTCGAGTCGCCCGTCGGCGCGAGGTCGCCGCCCGGGATGACGTTCCCGCCGAAGGACGGATCGCCGAACAGCGTGTCCTCGGCCTGTGTCCTGGTCTGCAGCGGCCTGCCGAAGCCGTCCGAGTACGCCACCGACACGAGCACGTCGTCGAGGCGTTCGGCGGGAATCCCGGTCTGCGATTCGTGGTGCACCCGCCTGACGGTGCGCACGGACGCCGGCTGTCCGCTCCCCGGGAAGGCGTGCAGGTTGTACTTCATCGCCGTCCCCGGTGCCGCCCGGTCGCCCTCGCCGTTCTTGCCCCGGGTCCAGGTCGCGGTGACGAGTCCGGCCGGGGAGAACGTCACCGACGTGGCGTTGCCGTTCGGATCGGTCACCGTGTGCGGGCGCAGCAGGCGGTGGTCGTACTCCGCGGCGGTGGTGAGTCCGACGGCGTCCGTGCCGAGGACGGGGAACAGGGCGTGCCGGTCGTAGGCGACCTGGCTGCGCGCGCCGAGCGGGTCGAGCGAGGCCGTCCGCAGACCGCGCGGTGTCGATCCCGGCTCCTGGGTGTCGTAGCGGTGCCGTTGCGTGGTCACGTAGTAGCCGCCGGGGGAGCCGGGCACGTCGGTGTCCGTGTAGTGCGTGTATCCGGCGAGCGCGGGCAGCGAGTCCCGGAAGGCGGCCGGATACTCGGCCGGCCAGTCGGCCTGGTCACCGGTTGCCAGGTAGGGCGGGCGCGGCCCGGCCGCCCGGGGGTCGTCGGCGGGGTACAGCAGGTCGAGGAAGCCGTCCTGGAACGCCAGCGACTCGCAGCGCACCGGCAGTCCGTACGCGCCCAGCGTGCCCAGCGGCAGCCCGGTGAACTCCGCGCCGTCGTAGTAGGTACGCGTGTGGCCGATCACCCGCAGCGAGACCCCGGACGGCGGTGTCCCGCCGGCCACGGCGTCCCGCAGCGACGGCACCGGCAGCCGACCGTCGTTGACGACCTCGTGGCTCGACGTGCGCGCGACGCGGTCCACGACGTAGTGCTCGGCGTCGTCCCGGCGCGCGTACTCCGTGGTCGCGTACGTGGCCGGGTAGGGCTCGGGCGTCTCGTCCGGCCCGGCGACGGTCAGTGGGTCACGGCCGCGCGGCACCGGCACGGAGAGCTGCCCGGTGGCGCATCCGTACGCGTCGTACCCGGTGGGGAACGCGAACCGGGTCATCGGCTCCGGGCCGCGTTCCCACCGCGTCGTGCGCGTGCCGAGCGAGAACGGGAAGAACACCCGCTCCCGGCCCGGAGGACCGCCCGCCGATTCCTCCCGTACGGCTGAGTCCTCGCCCCTGGCCTCGACCACTTCCTCCCCTGCCGATTCCTCCCGTACGCCCGACAGGGTCTCCGTCACCGTGTAGGGCCGGTCGGACAGCGGGCCGCCGTCCCGTGCGAACACCTCGGTGCGCATCACCTGCCCCCGCAGGGCGCGCAACGCCGAACGGCGGGCCGCCCGTGGCAGTCCCGCCAGGAACGCGAGCTGCTCCGGCGGTCTGGACAGCATGGGTGGGTCGCCCTGCCAGTACTCGTGGCGCAGGTCGAGTTCGGTCCAGTCGCCGGCCTCGTCGGCGGCGACGGGCCCGCAGTGGAACCAGCTCCTGGTGAGCACGGGCGGCGCGTGGTGGCCCTGCGGCACACCCGCTCCCGTCGCCCCGCCGAACGTCTCCGTGTCCAGGTGCTCGACGAGCGCGAACCCGCGGAACTCCCGCTCGACGCCGTCCCAGTAGCCGTGCCGGTAGCGGTACTCGGTGGCCAGCGTGCCGCCCGAGATCCGGTCGGCGACCTCGGTCCTCGTCACCACGTGCACCGGGAAGGGCAGCGGGGTGCGCCAGCGGGTGGCCGGGTCGGCGAAGTCGCGCAGGTACTCCTGGGTCGACGGCGCGTACGTCACCCGCGTGAGCGCGCCGAGGCTGTTGTCCGTCGAGGTGAGCAGATGCGGCTTCACCCCGCCCGTGAAGTCCAGGAAACGCGCGTGCGGCCCGCCGGAGACCCCCGCCGACCGGCTCAGCAGCAGCCCGGCCGTCCCGGTGCCGAACAGGTCGGACAGTTCGAGCACGTCGGTGCCGGACACCCGCGGGGTGCCGCGCACGACGACCGGGGTGTCGCTCCAGCCGTTGCCCGACCGGTTGCCCCACAGCAGCACCCGCCCGCTGTCGACGTACAGCAGGTCGGCGGCGCCGTCCCCGTCGACGTCCCCGAGGAGCACCCGGCGCGGATCGTAACCGTCGGGCAGGCGGGGCGCGTCGCGCATCTGGATCCGCGCGCCCCATCTGTTGTGCCCGAGGTTCGGCCAGTACGCCACGTTCCCGTTGCGCAGCAGCACGAGGTCCTGAAGGCCGTCGCCGGTCATGTCGGCCAGCCGCACCCGCGGGTCGGCGAGATCGACGGGCGGGCCGCCGGCGCCGACCGCGGTGCGCTGCCAGGCCTTGCGGGGATCACGGTCGTTGAACCACGCCTGGAGGCGGGTGCCCGACCGCATCAGGTCGGTCAGCCCGTCGCCGTCGAGGTCGACCAGCTTCACCTGCGGGTCGTCGACGCCCGCACCGGGGGACCGGCGGTAGCGGGTGAAGCCGCGGCGGCTCCAGCCGCCCGCGAAGGCCATCGGGAAGTAGCCCGCGGCGGGGCCGCCGTCCGGGCCCGGGGCGCCCGCCGCGGGCGCGAACAGATCGGGCCGGCCGTCGCCGTCGGCGTCCAGGAACCGCACCCCGGGCCGGCCGAGCGAGAGCGGCGGCGCTGCGGCCATCGAGCGGGGCGCCTCGAACCGCCCGCCGCCCGCGTTGCGCCACACCCGCGCCGCCGGACCGAGCTCCACGACGTCGGGCAGGCCCGCGCCGTGCAGGTCCACCAGGGCGAGCGTGGGACTGTTCAGCGCGGCGGCCGGAAAGCCGGGGCCGGTCACCGCGGAGAACCTGCGTCCGCCCGGGTCGAAGCCCGAGTACCCGAAGATCAGGGGAGGCATCAGCTCCTCCTGCACCACCGCGGACGCCGAGGCCGGGTCCGGAGCGGATGCCGAGGCCGGGTCCGATGCGGGTGCCCCCGACGCGTCGATCCCCACCTCGGTCACGCTCGCGAGCAGTGACACCCCGTTGAACTCCGCCTGCCGGTAGGCGAGTCGGTACTCGCGTGCCACCCGTGCCACCCCGTCCACGGCGTGGGTTGTCACCCGGATCACGTCGCAGCGCAAGGACGTCCGCACCTCGAAGCCCGCCCGGTGGTCGGAGAACGGGTCAGGGCGCGACGAGTACACGAAGTCCACGGAGACCAGGAACCGGGGGTCGGCCCGGTCGCCGTAGTCGGCGTACGAGATGCCCGCGAGCAGCGGCCGGGACCACGACCTGCCCTGCTCGGTGCCCGCGTCGGCGAGGTGGGCGTGGCGGACCAGGTTGCCGAGCGGGTCGACGGTCTCGGTGAGCTGCCAGCCGAAGACGCGGCCCGCGTCGTGCGGGTCGGCGGTCACCGCCGGATCCCGCCAGCTGTCCGTGGCTCCCGCCGGACGCCGTGTCCCGTACCTGCTGAGTGAGCCGTCCTTGCCGCGGACCTCCCAGTAGTCGCCCGTCGCGTCCTTGACGTGCTCGATCCGGGCGAACAGCCCCTCCGTACGGGGCCGGTAGCGCACCCGGCCGGGATACGTGCCGAGGACCGGCACCAGATCCTCGGCACCCGACAGCAGGAACACATCGGCCGCGTCGTCGTCCCCCGGCCCGGCGGCATCGCGGTATCTCGGAACGCCGTGCGACGTCTTGCGCGAGATACCGGGCAGTCCCAGCTGCCAGCCGAGCCCGAACGGCCCGTTCCCGTTGCCGGTGCTGTAGCCGAGGGCGAGCGACGGCGTCGCCCCCTGACGCCCCGCGGGTATCGACAGCGGTACGGACATGTTGCCCGTCCCCGTGAACAGGTCGGGGGCGAACTTCTCCCCCAACCCGCTGACAGCGCCGCCCCCTTGCGGCAAGGAGATCGCCGAACCCGCCGCCGTCGAGTCCGCGGTGTCCGCAGAAGTCATGGTGCCTCCCCCTGGATCGAGCCTCGGCGACCGCCGCCGCTCATCGACGGGACACCGACCTGATTCGTCAGCGTGGGCTGCGTGTGTGGGTGGAAACGTTGTCGATAGGTTGTCGCCCAGCGAGAGCCATGCGTGGGGTGTGTGGGGCAGATCTGTGCGGGGGTGCGGACTCGTGATTCAACTGAGACTGCTGGGTCCGGTGGAGCTGGTGGCGGGGGAGCGGGCCGTGGAGATCGGACCGCCGCAGCGCCGGGCCGTGCTGGCCGCGCTGGCGGTGGACGCCGGCCGGCCCGTCACGGCCGACGTGCTCATCCAGCGGGTCTGGGGAGTGCGCCCTCCTGACGGGGCCAGGCGGGCCCTGCACGCGCACATCGCCCGGCTCCGCCGCCTGTGCGAGCAGACCGCGAACGACGGCGGGGACGTCCAGTTATGCCTGATGCGACGCTCGGGCGGCTACCTTCTGCAGGCGTCCCCGGACCAGGTGGACGTGCTCCGCTTCCGCCGGCTGGCGGACCGCGCCCGGGAGACGGGACGAACGGACGACGACCGCGCGGCCCTGTTGCGCGAGGCGCTGCGCCTGTGGCACGGGGAACCCCTGGCCGACGTGGGCGGCCAGTGGGCGGAGCGGGTGAGGGAGGCATGGCGGCGCCAGTACGTGGACCTCACCGTCGGATGGGCCGCCGTCGAGTCGCGGGTCGGCGATCCCGTCACCGTGATCGGTCCGCTCACCGATCTCCTCGACGAGTTCCCGCTGGTGGAGCCCCTGGCCGAGACCCTGATCCGCGCCCTGCACGCGGCCGGGCGCGGCGCGGAGGCGCTGGACCGCTTCGCCACCGTCAGACGCCGGCTGGCCGAGGAACTGGGCGCCGACCCCGGTCCCGGACTGCGCGAGGCACACCGGACCGTCCTGCGCGCGAACCCGCCCGCACCCACCCGGCGGACGGCACACCGGCAGACCGCCGAACCCGGCCCCCACACCTCCCTCCCGACACGGCCCTCGCCGCAGCTCTCGCCGGAGTCCCCGCCCGTGACAGCACGGTGGCCGGGAGCGATCCCCGCCCAACTGCCCATGGGCGTACGGGGGTTCACGGGCCGCGGCGACGAGCTGGCGCAACTCGACCTGGTCCTCGCGTCGGCGGCGGTCCAGCCGTCGGCCGTGGTGATCTCGGCGCTGTCCGGCACCGCGGGCGTGGGCAAGACCGCGCTGGCCGTGCACTGGGCACACCGGGCACAACCGGCCTTCCCCGACGGACAGTTGTATGTGAATCTCCGCGGTTTCGGTTCCGCCGGATCGGTCATGGGCCCGGCGGAGGCGGTACGGGGATTCCTGGACGCGTTCGGGATACCGCCGGCACGTGTCCCCGTCGGCCTTGAGGCACAGGCCGGCCTGTACCGCAGCCTGCTGGCCGGGCGGCGGGTGCTGGTGGTGCTGGACAACGCCCGCGACGCCGAGCAGGTCCGTCCGCTGCTGCCCGGAGCGCCCGGCTGTCTGGCGCTGGTGACCAGCCGGCGCCTGCTGACCGGCCTCGCCGTGGCCGAAGGCGCCCAGCTGCTGACCGTCGACCTCCTCACGTCCGGCCAGGCCCGGGAACTGCTGACCGGCCGACTGGGCGCGAGCCGGGTGAACGCGGAACGCGCCGCGGTCGGGGAGATCGTCCGACGGTGCGCGGGACTGCCGCTGGCCCTCGCGATCGTGGGAGCCCGCGCCGCGGCGCGCCCCCGTTTCCCGCTCGCCGCACTCGCCGAGGAACTGCGCCGGGCCGACAACCGGCTCGACGCCCTGGACGGCGGGGAGGCCACCAGCCAGGTGCGTGCCGTGTTCTCCTGGTCCTACGAGGCGCTGAGCCCCGGAGCGGCCAGGCTCTTCCGGCTGCTGGGCCTGCATCCCGGACCCGACGCGGCCCTGCCGGCCATCGCCGCGCTGGGCGGCATACCGGTGAGCCGCGCCGTCGCCCTGCTGGCCGAACTCGTCGGCGGCCACCTCCTCACCGAACACGCGCCGGGCCGCTACACCTTCCACGACCTGCTGCGCGTGTACGCCGCCGAACTGGTCGCCACGCTCGACAGCGACCTGGACCGGCACACCGCGCTGCGCCGGCTGCTCGACCACTGTCTGCACACCGCCCACACCGCCGACGTACTGCTGACCCCGCGGCCCAACCCGGTCCCGTTGCCACCCGCCGGGCCGGGCGCCGCCCCCGAGGCACTCGCGGACCACGAGCAGGCGCAGGCCTGGTTCGCCGCGGAGCACACCGTGCTCGCGGCCGCGGTGGAGCGGGCCTGCGCGAAAGGCTTCGACCGGCACGGCTGGCAACTGGCGGCGGCCCTCACCACCTTCCTCGACCGGCACGGCTACTGGCGGGTGCTCGCCGCCCTGCAGACGAGCGCCCTGGAGGCGGCCCGCCGACAGGGCGACCGCGCGGGCCTCGCCGGCGCGCACCGGGGACTCGGGCTCGCCCTGGACCGGCTGGACCGCGGCGAGGACGCCCGCGGCCACTATCTGCGCGCCCTCGATCTGTTCGCCGAACTCGGCAGTGACGCGGGACAGGCCCGTACCCACCAGCACCTCGCACGGATGTCCGCCGCGCAGGGCAGCCCCCAGCAGGCGCTCCACCACGCGGGACACAGCCTCAGGCACTACCGGGCCGCCGCCGACCGGGCCGGTCAGTCCGCAGCCCTCAACCACATCGGCTGGCTCAATGCCCAGCTCGGCGAGCACCACGAGGCCCTCGTCCACTGCCGGCGGGCCCTCGACCTCGCCCAGGAGACCGGAGACCTCAACGGACAGGCCCACACCTGGGACAGCCTCGGCTACATCCAGCATCATCTGGGCAGACACACGCAGGCCGTCGACTGCTACCGGCAGGCGGTCGACCTCTTCCACCGGACCGGCGACCGGCAGAGCGAGGCCGCCGGCCTGCTGTGTCTGGGCGACATCCACCGCGTCACGGCCCGCCCCGACGCCGCACGCACCGCCTGGACACGGGCCCTGACCCTCACCGACGAGTTGGCACTCCCGGACACGGATCCACTCCGCACCGAACTCCGCACCCGGCTCGACGCCCGTCCCGAATCGGCCCTCGAACCGACCCCGCCCCCGCCCTCGGAGCCGCAGCCGCAGCCGCAGCCGCTGCGGTCGGCGGCAGGTCAGTAGGGGACCGTCGCCGCGGGCGGGGCCCATCGTTGGGCGCGGCGTACCGAGTCGGAGACTCCGTAGTCCCTCTTCAGCTGTTCGGGGATGGCGTAGTGCATGACGCGTCCGCGGGTGAGGGAGGACAGTTCGAGGACCGTGGTGAGGTGGCCGAGGCGGTCCAGCGCCCACGCGCCGAGCGGTGAGCGGTCCTCGATGGTCTCCAGGACGCCGAGGAGATGGGGTACGGCCTTGACGACCGTGTCCCACGGGGTGCGCGGCACCTGGAGCCAGTCGCCGCAGGTGTCGCCGACGAGATGGCGGATCAGCGCGGAGACGATCGGGTCGAAGAAGGTGCCGGGCACGACCTCCTCGTAGAGGTCGATGAGCTGCCGCGTCAGGTGCGCGCCCTCCTCGGAAGGACCCATGTGCCGGACCATGTACAGATCGAGGAACCGGCGGGCCTCTTCGAGGGACTTGGGGACGGCCTCCTGGTCGACACCCAGCATCGCCCCGACGACCCGCCAGGCGTAGTAGTACGCCTCGGCCCCCTCCGTGGACATGTGGATGCCGAGACGGTGCAGGGAGTCCAGCACCAGCATGGAGAAGAACATCTGCCCGCCGATCATGTCCTCCTGACAGATCGGCGTCCCCAGGGCCTCGGTGTCCCAGCGGCCCTCGCGTTTCAGGTGGTGGCGGATGGAGGCGTGCAGCAGGCGGACCTTCTGGGCGGCCGGAATGAAGCGGCTGCCGGCCTCGAAGGCGTCGGGCTGCATGAGGTAGACCGTGAACTGGCCGGTCTCCGCCATCCGTTTGGACGGGTACTTCAGCCCGTGGGCGGCCGACAGGAGCTGCGCCACGTGCGGGACGACGTAACAGGCGGGCATGGAGGCGAAGGAGAGGGCGGTGGAGATGTGCACGTTGTTGTCGATGAAGAACAACCGGGCCTTCTCCATCTCCCCCCAGTCGACCCAGGCCGGCGGAGCGCTCGTCTCCCGGAGGTACTCCCGGGCCACCTCGGGCAGCCCGTCCGGCAGCGGCGCGCCGACGGTGGAGACGTACCGCATGAGGGTGTTGAACTTGCCCACCTCGCCGCGTTCGAAGAGTGTGGCGACGGTGGCGTCGGCGAGTTCGTCACCGGACCGGCGCAGGGCGTCCATCGATGCCTCGGTGTGGTTCATGGCAGGGCTCCTTCTGAGGGCAGGGGTCCTCGTGAGGGTCAGGAGAGGCGGGCGGCCGCCGAGTGGGCCAGCGAGGTCAGGGCCGTGGCCGCCTGCGCGGGGACGTCCAGCTCGTCCAGCGCGCCGAGAGCCTCCTCGACCCGAGCGGTGATCATGGCCTCGACGCGGTCGGGTGCCTTCAGCCGCAGCATCACCTCGCGTACCGCGCGCAGGCCGTCCCCGTCCGGGTCGCGCCGGCCCAGCAGGGCGCGCAGCCGCTCCCGGTCGTCGGCACCGGCGAGACGCCAGGTCTCCGCCAGCAGGGCCGTAGGACGCCTGCCGCGTACGTCGTCGGCGTTGGCCTTGCCGGTCCGACGCGGGTCCCCGAACAGGCCCAGCAGGTCGTCCCGCAGCTGGAACGCCTCGCCCAGCGGCAGCCCGTACGCGGAGTAGCCCTCGCGCAGCCGCTGGCCCGCCCCGGCCAGGGCGCCGCCGATCAACAGGGGATGTTCGACGGTGTACTTGGCGGTCTTGTACCGGATCACCTTCAGCGACGCCGTGACGTCCGGCTCGTCGCCGGTCCGCAGGATCTCCAGGCACTCACCCGCGATCAGCTCACGGGCCAGCACCGACCACAACGGGCGGGCCCGCGCCAGATAGGCAGCGGGCAGCCCACTGGTGGCGAACAGCTGCCCGGCCAGTCCCATCAGCAGATCCCCCACCAGCAGCGCCAGCGACCTGGCGGCGGCGACGCCCCGCGGGCGACGGCGTACGGCACCGCGCAGCGCGATGTGGGCGGTGGGCCGCCCGTGCCGTAACGCGCTGTCGTCGATGAGGTCGTCGTGCACGACCGCGGCGGCGTGCACCAGCTCCATGGAGGCCGCCGCCCGCACCAGCGCGTCGCTGTCCGGCTGTCCCACCGCGCGCCAGCCCCAGTAACAGAAGGCCGCCCGCAGCCGTTTGCCGTCCGCGACCGCCGCCTCCACCTGCGTGGCCACCGGTCCCAGCGCCGGATCGATCGCCGCCAACTGCCCGGCCTCCTGGGCGACGTAGGCGTGCAGCACCTCGTCGACGCGGCTCTTGAACGCGGCCGGCTCCGATCGGTCAGACGTCATCGGAGGCCCGCCGGGCCGACGCGCGCCGGGCGAGGATCTCCAGGTGCGCCGGCGGCACGGCCGCATACCGGTCCAGCACCAGGCGCCCGCGCGCCAGCAGATCGTGCTCGGCCTCCGCCGCCAGCTCCGCGGCGTCCGAGCGCCGCAGCAGCCCCCGCACGGCCCCCAGGGCCGACCCCACCGTGCTCACCGTCAGCTCGGCCAGGCCCGCCACCAGCAGGACGGCCCGCTCGTCCGGGCCCCCGCGTCGTTCTGTCGCTCGCGTCACGCCACTCCCCACCCACAGCACATCCGGACGGCGCCGGTCGCACGCCGTTCCTCCCAGCATCACGACATACCGGGCAGAGGACGGCAGGAACTCACGATCGAGTGATCACCTCGCTTGGCCGTACGGATCAACGGTCGTCGCCGGCCCACCACGGAAGGCGTCACGCCCCGGCCCGACCTGGGATCGGTAGGAGCCGCCGCGATGGGAGCGTCGCCGGATGAATGTGCAGGGGACGCTCGAACTGTGGTGGACGGTGCCCGCGGGCACCGCCCTGGTCGGCTACGCGTGCTCGCTCGCCCGGCTGACGCGGCCCCAGCGTGCGGTGTGGGTGACGGCGCGGGTCGTGGAGGTGCACCGGCCGGCCCACGGCGACTCCAAGAGGCCCGGGATCCCGGTGACCGTCGCCTTCCAGGACCCTTTCACCGGGCGGGAGTTCAGGCTGCGGCACACGGGACGCAACGGCCATGTCGTGGCGGCGGCCTGGGTGGGCCAGGAGTTCCCCGTGCGCTATCCGCGCCGCCGCCCGGAGCGGTTCCACCTCATGCTGGACAAGGCGGGGGAGGAGCGGGGGCTGGGCGGCCCGCACTGCATGCTCCTCCTGCTGTTCGTGGGGCTGGTCGTCCAGGCGTTCGTCGTGCGTGGCTGGCCGGACGGGCTCATCTGCCTCGGAGGGCTCCTGCTCGTCGTCGGCGCGCTCAGCCGGGACCGGCAGCACGCGCGCGCCCGCGCCGCTCTGCTGGACGGGGCGGTCGCCGTTCCTGGCCGCGTGGTCGCCGTGACCAAGGACGTGCACACCGACGGAGAGGGCGACGAGATCGTCAATCACGCGCCCGTCGTCGCTTTCACCACCCGCGAGGGGGTCCACGTCACCGCGCTGTGCCGGGAGGGCATCGCACGGCCCGCTCTGTCCCTCGACCGCGACCTCACGATCCACTACGCGCCCGGCGACCCGGCCGTCTTCACCCCCGACCTCGACCACGACCGCCGCGAGCGGGCGGCGGCGGTCAGGTTCGTCATGTGTCTGCTGCTCGCCGGGATCGCCGCGATCGCGCTGGGAGCGGCCTTTCTCAACGGCCTCCTGCCCGTCACCTGACGAGGCACGAGCCCCCGGCTGTCACCTGACGACGCACGCCCTCGACCCTCTCACCTGACGATGCAGGTGACGGCCGCCCACAGCAGGGGCGCGTGCTCGATCCTGCCGCCGGTGCGCCAGCGGTCCAGCTGCTCCCGTTGCCAGGCACCGAGGTGCCGCACGGGATCAGGATGCTCATGGGCGTCGTCGACGGCGATGACGACGTCCGTGAGCGGACGAACCGCCTCGGGCAGACCGGCCAGCCGGTGGAAGGCGAAGCTGGTCGGCAGCACCCAGCGGGTGGCGGTGACCAGCCGGGCCCCGTTGTGGATCATCGCGGACGCCAGGCCGAACGACTCGGCGAAACGGAGATCGCCGCCGCTCTCGCAGGCGATCAGCGCGACGCGCTCCGGTGCGGGCCACAACTGCGCTCCCGGTACGCCGTCCGCGCGCAGCGGGAGCGTACCCAGCAGGAGGTCCTTGGCCGACAACGGCCGGTGGGCGCGGACCGGTTCGGTCAGTCCGGTGGTCCGCGGGCCGCAGCACAGATGGAGGGTGACGTCCTCGCTCCGGCCGCCCTCGACCGGCGCACCGCTCACATGCCCCACGTACATCAGCCGCCGTGGGCCCCTGCGGAGCACCTCGCTGAGCCAGTCGCGGTCCAGGTCCGTACGGCGCAGGGCCTCGGCGGGCGTGGCGACGGGCGGTACGACGGCTCCCGTGTCGAGGCGGCGCTGTACGAGCGACAGCAGCGCGGGGTCCGAACCGGGCCGTCCGAGAACCGATCCGAGCTGGGAGTCGGCACGGAAACCGGGCACGCGGGGGTCCAGGACGAGGACGACGGCGTCCGAGGCCGTATCGGCGTCCGGGGTCGCTGAGCTGGAACTGGCGGCGCCGGGCCGCCGCAGCGAGGCCGGCACCGACGTGGCGATGTCCGCGAGATCGATGAGCCGGACATCGCCATCACCCTTCACAGCGCCCACGGCCAGCAGCTCCCACGGCACCTGGGCGACCCTGGGTGACGGCTGGAGGCGGATCAGCGGACGGCCCAGACGCGCCGACACCTGGTGGATCTGGTCGGTCAGACCCGGCGGCCACAACGCCTCGGCCAGCAGGCGGGCGAGGCGGCGCTCCTCCTCGTACGAGGCCAGCGCGCCGGACTCGAACGCGCGCCGCATCCCCTCCGCGCCCTCGCCTCCGACCCCGTCCTGGCCCACGCCCGGCAGTGCCGCACCCAGCGCGCGGATCGCCTCGTCCACGTCGGCGGCGGGTGCGTACCCGGTGCCGAACCCCTGGACCCCGCTGACCCACGTCCATGTCATATGGAGGTCTCCGGCGTCGGCCAGCCGGACCTGGACCACCGGCGGGTTCGGGTGCGTCAGTTCGTCGGCGACCAGAACGGCACCTCTTCCTCACTCACGATCCGCCGGTGATAGCGGAACTCGGCCGCCTCGATGTACTCCTGCAGCGCTGTACGGCCCGTCCCCTCCGCCATCCGCACCCTCGGCGGCGGCGCGACCCGCAGACCGACGGAGGCGGCGGCCTCGGCCGCCACACCGCCCAGCGCCATCGGGCTGTCGTCGTCGGCGGGCGCGTACGTCTTCATCGCGGCGTCCGGAAAGACGTCCTGGGGCATACGGTCCGCGGGGCTCAGGACCAGCGACGCGCCCGCACACCGGTGTTCCACCAGTTCGAAGATCAGGCCCTGGTCCTGGCGGCGCAGGGCGAGCCGGAAGGCCAACCGCATGGCGTCGTCGGCCAGTTGCAGCCACTGGCTCCGCGCGTGCGCGCCGGCGAAGTCGTAGCGTGCGGCCTCCAGTGCCAGCGCGGCGGGCAGGGCGAGCGAGAGCGCGGTGTCCACCGACCTCCGCTCGTGGCCGCCGTGGTCCGTCCGGTTCAGGTTGTCCTCAAGGGTCCTGGCGAGCATCAGGTCCACCTGGGCGCAGCGCTCGTACAGTGCGCGCTCCTGGTACACGTCGCGGGCGCCCTGGGCGAGGCGTTTCATCTCGTCGATGTCACCGCGTTCGTAGGCCTGCCGAGCACCGAGCAGCATGGTGTCGGCGGCGGCGATCATGGCGCCGAGTTGTTCGAAACGGGCCAGACTGGATGCCGTCAGGGCCTCGCTCCTGCCGGGGTCGTCCCGGTGTTCGGCGAGGAAGGCGCGGGCCTGTTCGCAGACCGCCAGATCCTCGAACCGGCCCTGCCGCTCGAAGATCGCGGAAGCCTCGGCGTACAGCCGTTCCGCCCGGTCGAGGTCGCCGGCGCGCATCGCCGCGTACGCCCGATGCGAGATCACCTGCTGACGCCCGGAGGTGTCACCCAGCGCCAGATACCCCTCGTCCGCGCGGGCGAACCAGTCCTCGGCGGGTTGGACCCGCCCGGTCGAGGCGCAGATGACTCCCAGGCAGTCCAGCAGTTGGGACTCGATCGCGGGCGTGGTGGGCAGCAGCGCCGAGGCCAGCTCCTCGGCGGCGCCCCACTCGCTGCGGTCCAGCAGCAGATGCACCCGGGCGAGGCCGAACTCGGCGGTGCGCAGCCCCTCGGGGTCGTCGAACCCGGGCAGCAGGGCCGCCGCTTCCTCCACCGTCGCCAGTGCCGCGTCCAGATCGCCGGTCCGGCGGGACAGCTCGGCGTCGGCCTTGAGTGTCTTGAGCAGGATCTCCAGCCACAGCTGGCGGCCTCGCGGCCCCATCGGCACGTCCGCCAGACCACGCACCAGACCTAGGGCCCGTTGGACGGAGACGCCCGCACCGGGCAGATCCGTGGCCGTCAACTGCACCGCCGCGATGTTCGACAGCAGATGTCCGCGCAGCAACCGCACATCGGGGGAGTCCTCGAACGACTCGGCGACGGCGAGCAGTTCGGCGTAGACGGCCTGTGCGGCGGGGAGGTCCGGGGCCAGCTGGTGGTGCTCGGCGCGTTCGAAGCCGCTGTCGAAGGGCTCCCCGTACAGCGTCGGGGGTTGCTGCGGCTGGGGCTGCGGCCTTGAAGCGTCCTGCGGTTCGGTGTCCGGTTCGTCGTTCCGCATGGGTCAGAAGTCCTCCCCTGCGTCAGCGGTGGCGGCGGCGACGATCTCGGCGAGGAAGGGCGCGGGAAACGGCTGCGGGTACGTGCCCTGCGGCTCGGGCAGGGCCGCGGCTGCCAGCCGGTGTCGCGCGAGGGCGCGGACGGCGTCACGGTCGGCGCGCCCGTCGGCGCCGTCGGTACCGGGGCCCGGTCCGGGTTCGGTGTCGGCTTCGGGGTCGAGCTCGGGGTCAGGGTCAGGGTCGAAGCCGGGCAACAGGACACCGACCTCGACACGGGTACGCGGCGGCAGTGAAGCCGGGACATCGAGGTCCGCCCGGCCCGCCCACACATCGCCGCGGCGGGCGAGTGACACCAGGGTCGGCGGTCCGCCCTCCACACGGACCTCCGCCGCGAGTCGCACGCCGCCGACGGGCGCCGCGACGTCGGCGACGGCCTCGACCTCGATCACTCTTCCGGCGCCGACCGCGGAGACGGTCCAGGACACCGCGCTCTCGGACGGGTCGACGAAACCGGGCGGGTAGCGGCGCCAGTCATTGGTCCCCGAACCCCGGGCGATCACCCGGCCGCCCGGGACAAGCCGTTCACCCGCCGCGAGGGCGTAGCCGCCGGAGCGGGCGAACAGACTGCCGAGGCCGAGCGGAGTCCGGAGCTCATGCGACCCGCGCGGGTCGTACGGCGCACCTGTTTCCAGGGCCGACCGGAGCCGGCGCACCGCGTCCCCCGCCACTCCGGCGCAGTCCGCCGCGTCGTCGATCAGCCGTAGGACACCGTCGAGTTGCCGCACCGGGCCGGACGCGGACTCCCGCGCCGCCTGCCACCACCGGACCAGTGAGTCCAACGCGGCCTGATGCGTTTCCAGCAGTTCGGCCGGATCACCGTCGGGCTGGTCCTCGGGATCGTCGAAGAGCTGCTGGCAGCGATGGGTGAGCGCGGCCAACTCCATTCCCAGCAAGTCCGGTTCGAGCGCGGGAATGCCGTCCGTGTACGACGCGGGCCACCACCGGGCCGCCCAGTGGCCGAGGGCGAGCCGGGCGGCGTACCCCGCGAGCGCGGTCTCCGACTCCGGCGACTCCGGCGGCGCGACATCGACTGAGACTCCCGGCGGCACCGCCGCGAGAGCGTGCACGGCGGCAGCGGTGCGTTCGCCGTAGACCGCCCACAGCCATTGCTGCGCCCGGCCGGGATCGTGAACCTCCGCTGCGGGAAGGGCGGCTGTACCGAGGACCGGCCAGGTCAGGACAGCACCGGCGACATCGAGAACGGCTCGGACGAACGCGGGTCCCGGCGCGGCGGGAACGGCGATCTGTACGGTGCCGTCCGCGGCCCGCGTGACACGGACGCCGGTGCCGCCGCCTGCCCCCGGCATCATGCGCTCCTCGGCTCGTGCGCCGCCGCCACCCGCGCCGTTGCGGTGCTCGTCGACAGGGCGCGCAGTGCCGTCCGCACCCTCGCGCGGTGGTCCATCATCACCGAGCGGGCGACCCCGTCGAGCACGGTCCAGGCCGACGCCGCGTCGGGCAGCGCCGCGTCACGGACATCGCGCCCGTGCAGCCGCACCCACAGCCGTCGCATGTACGCCACCCAAGGGGTGCGCAGGTCCTGGGCGAGGGCGCTCAGCTGCCCGCCGTCCGGGTCGGGCCGGGAGGAGACCGTCATTCTGCGGGCCCGCAGGACCGAAGCCTCCCGCTGCCAACGGCTGTTGACGATGCGATGCGCCGCCGTCCGGCCAGGCTCGGTCTCCCCAGGGCCCAGCGGATGGTGCCCCCGCTGATCGAGACCCAGGGGATCGAGGCCCACCGCGAGTCGGCCCCCCAGGACGACGGCGACGCGCAGGCTCTCGTCGTACAGGCCGAGCGGCGCGCAGCTGCGGCCGACCTCGCGCCGGACGAGTTCGGGCACCGCCGGCAGTTCCTCGCGGTGCGCCGATGCCTGGAGCACGGTGAAGAGCCGCTCGAAGAGGGTGCGGTCGAACGGCGCCGGGAGCGTGGCGGTCGACGCGCCGTGACCGACCTCGGGCCGGTTCGGCACGGGATGCGCGCTCAGCCCCAGGTGCGCGGGCAGGTCGGCACGCCCCCAGACCCCATCGGTGCCGGTCCGCACGGCCTGCCCGAGCCGGCTCCCGTGCCCGGCTGCCAGCATGGCGGAGCAGGCCGACGAACCCGCGTCCGTGCCCACGTCAGTGCCCGATCCGGGCCTGGCGACGGCATCGAGAACCTCTGCTGCCAGGTGAAACGCCGACTCGCCCGCGTCGGCGTTCGGGACGGCCCACCGGGTATCCCATGCGGCGGCGAGCCGTGCGTCGAGACGAGTACGCCGGTCGGCGTCGTCGAGGTACTCCTTCAACGCCTCCACCGTGCGCCCGCCGCCCGCGTCCGCGATGTCTTCGACCACGCTGCGCGCCACCGTGTCCGCACCGGCGGAGGCGGCGGGAGGCCCGTGTTCGGTCGCCAGCTCGAAGCAGCGCTGGAAATAGAGATCCTGGGGGTTGCCCGCTGTGATCCCCAGGGCTCGCCGCGTCTTCTTGAGCACCGTGAACCACTGCGCCGTCGCGTGCAGAAGGGCACCCGACTCCCTCATCAGGGAGTCGAGTTGAGCGGTCTCTCCTGCGCCGAGGAAGTCGGCGGCGAGCTCGGGCCGCAGCGCGGGCCTGATGATCAGCGGCAGCACGATCAGCTTGACGGTCCGGGTCAGCGGCGCGCCGCCGGGGCCGCTCAGCGATTCCAGGCCGGACCGCGCGCCGAGACCGCGCCACGCACGGTCGATGACCATGGCACGCGGACGGCGTTCGTCGGCCGGCGGCGACTGGGTCGGCGGCGACTGGCTCGGGGACGGCATGGCCCGAGATTACGTGGTGGTGGAACAAGCGGTCGAACCTGGGATCGGTAGGAGATCCCTCCTCCCTACTGTCCTGGTCAGGGCCAGGACAGAGAAGGGGAGACACAGCATGGGAATCTTCGGGAAGCGCCGCAGGAGCCGCGAGGAGCGGGCCGCCGAGATCGCGGGGCAGGTGGCCGAGGGCAAGGGTTTCTACGGGCGTGCGACGCGGGCGTTCCTCGGCAGCGAGGACTTCGCCAAGGTGCAGCAGTCGATCGGCGCGTACAACTCCGGTGTGAACGTGCAGCAGTTGCTGGCGATGGGAGTGCCGACGATCCCCGCGGTCGTGGTGTCGATCGGCGACACCGGCAGGCTGGTCAACTTCGACCCGGTCGTGGACCTGGTCGTCCAGCCGTCCGGCCCGGCCACCGGCACGGTCGCGCTCCGGACGGTCGTCTCCAAACTGCGTATACCGCGCACCGGCGACCAGGTGCTCCTGATCGCCGACCCCGCCCGGCCGGGCGGCTACCTCTACGCGGGGGACGGCGTGACTCCGTGAGACCCCGTGCCCCTGGTACGGCCGCACACAGCGATGGTCCCGGCGACGGGAGGAAGCCTCCCATCACCGGGACCATCACCAGGACAGTCGCAGGGACAACCGGTGTGCGCGCTGTCCGTTACGGCTTCTCGTCGCCGTGGAGGGCGCTCACCTCCTCGGCGCTGAGTGCCCGGTCCACGGCGTGGACCTCGTCGACCGCGCCGTTCCAGAAGTCGACGTTCGTGCCGTCCCAGTGGGCCCGGCCGACCGTCAGCGGGCCGGTGCTCCCGAGGGCGGCGCCGCCCGTGGTCGTCGCCGCGAGCTTCCCGTCGAGGTACAGCTTGATCTCGTTGGTGGCCGCGTCCCGGACGCCCACGAGGTGGTACCAGCGCCCCGTCTCCGCGGCGACGGCCACCTGGGCGCGGCGTTCACCCGGGGTGCTGAAGGCGAAGTTGCCGTGTCCGTACTGCAGGTAGAACGAGTTGGCCAGGGCGCGGGTGTCCTGGCTGACGGCCGTGCCGTAGTTGCCGGGGATCCCGTCGAGCCGGACCCAGGCGGACACCGAGTAGCTGCCACTGGTGTCGAGCACCGGACCAGCGGTCTCCGCGTACTGCTTCTGGCCGTCGAACTTCAGAGCGCTGCCGTTGACACCGTCGGTCCAGGAAGCACCCTCGCGGAGCGTGAGGGGGTTCTTGCCGGGCCCGGTGTCCTTGGCGGTGGTGCCGGTGCCCTCGTCGAGGGTCCAGTGCCCGCCCTTCAGCTTCTGCTTCGTACCGGCCGCGGCACCGGCCGCGATCACCTTGAGGTTGACCTTCCGTACCTCGGCGGCGTCCATCTTGATGTCGCGCCGGTCGTACGTGTAGAGACCGTTGAGCTCGTTCTCCAGGTCGGTGATCTGGGTGTAGACCGAACCGGACAGTTCGGCGCCGGCCTGCTCGACGTAGAACTTCTCCGTGTTCTCGACGTACTTGCGGGTCAGCTCCGCCTTGGTGGTGACACCGCTGTAGATCACGGTCGGCGCACCGGGCCACATGTGGCCGGGGGAGCGGAGGGTGAAGCCGCCGTGCTCGCCGTCCATGGCGGCCCGCTTGTCGTCGGGGAAGGGCGGGTCGTCGTTGTTGTAGTCGTGGTGGTCGATGATGTCGCCCTTGCCCGAGTCACCCTTCGAGTTGCAGCAGTTGACACCGCTGTGGGCGTTGACGACACGCGACGGGTCGGCGGCCTGGACGGCCTCGGTGATACGGCCCGTCTCCTCGCGGTTCCACTCGCCCCAGCCCTCGTTGAAGACGATCCAGCCGATCACGGCGGGCGAGTTGTGGTGCTGCTTCATCACCTCGCGGCCCTGGTCGACGAACGCCTTCTGGCCGGTCTCGTTGGTGATGTTCCCGGAGACGAAGTCCTGCCAGACGAGCAGACCGAGCTTGTCGGCGTGGTAGAACCACCGCGCAGGCTCCACCTTGATGTGCTTGCGCACCGCGTTGAAGCCGAGCTTCTTGTGCGCCTCCAGGTCGAAGGCGAGGGCGTCGTCGCTGGGCGCGGTGTAGAGACCGTCGGGCCAGAAGCCCTGGTCGAGGGTGGCGAGGGAGAAGACCGGCTTGCCGTTGAGGACCAGCTTGTTGAAGCCGCCCACCTTCTCCACGGCGATCTTCCGCATCCCGAAGTAGCTGCGCACCTTGTCGCTCGACCTGCCGTCGGTCAACGTCACGTCGAGGTCGTACAGGTACGGGTCGTCGGGGCTCCACAGGTGCTGCTTCGCCACGGGCAGGGTCAGCTTCTTGTCGGCCGCGCCGCTGACCTTCCCGACGACCTTGCCGTGGACGTCACGGGCGACGGCCTCGACGCGGGCGGCGGAGGACGCACCCTCGGCGTCCACTGTCACCGCGAGGGTGCCGGTGTCGATGTCGGGCGTGGTGACGATGTTCTCGATCGCCGCGGGAGCGACCGGCTCCATCCACACGGTCTGCCAGATACCGGAGGTCTGCGTGTAGAAGATGCCGCCCGGGTTCGTGGACTGCTTGCCCATGGGCTGGTCCGCGCCACCGGTGTCGGTGACGGCGACCACGATCTCCTGCTTGCCGCTCCCCTTCAGGGCATCCGTGATGTCGACACTGAAGGCGTTGTAACCACCGGTGTGCTCGGTGACCTTCTTGCCGTTGACGTAGACGCGGGACTGGTAGTCGACGGCGCCGAAGTTGAGCTTGAGCCGGTTCGACCGGTTGTCCTTGCCGACCTTCCAGCTCTTGGGCACGTCGACGACCCGCCGGTAGAACATGTGGTCCTCGTGCCGTTCGAGGCCGGACAGCTGCGACTCGACCGGGAACGGCACGGTGATCTTCTCACCGAGGTTCTTGCCGAAGACCGGCTCCTCGCCCGCCTTGGCGGCGCTGAACTGCCAAGGCCCGTTGAGGTTCTCCCACTTGGACCGCTTCTGCTGCGGACGCGGGTACTCGGGCAGCGGGTGCTTCTTGTCGACCTTGTCGCCCCACTTGGTGGTGAGACGGTGGGTGGAGGCGTTCTCCGCGTACCGGATGACCTTCGGTACGGCCTTGCCACCGACCGTCAGACCGCCGGAACCGTCGTAGGAGACCCGTACCAGCTGGGCCTTCTGGATCGGCTCCGACAGGTTGACGTAGACGGAGGAGGAGTCCCCGGGGACGGACGTGACCGACTTGATCGGCATGGCCGTCGTGTCGGCCTCGACCTTCAGATGGTCCTTGACCGCCTGGAGGCTGCCCACCTTGCCCTCGAACCGGGCGCGCAGCCGCGTCCCGTTCTCGGCGACGGTGTACTCCACCGGGAAGACCTCGAAGTCGGCCGGCGGGGTGAACGCGGACATCGGCACGACCTGCTTGGCCAGCGTCGGCGTCGACCAGCGCAGGTACATGTTGGCGCCGCCGGTGTCCTGGAACAGCTCCAGCCGGAACGACTGCTTCTCGCCGGCGGTCAGTTTGACGGCCTGGCTGGTCTGTTCCTTGTCCCAGTCGCCCACCCAGTGGTCGATGACGGGCTGGTCGTCGATCCAGAGGCGGAAGCCGTTGTCGCCGATGGCGTAGAAGGTGTAGTCACCCGTGGCCGGCGCCTCGATCTGGCCCGTCCAACGGGCGGTGGTGTGCTCGGTCTTGCCGGTCAGCTCCTTGAACGTGTCGGTGAGACCGGAGAAGTTGATCTGCGGGTCGAGCGTCGTACCACCGAGTTCGGCGAAGTCCCGGGCACCGGGCGCCGACATGCTGAAGTACTCGCCCTTGAGGCCGTGCGTCACCACGGCGGCCTGCTCGGCGGCGGACGCGGACGAAGCTCCGCTCGCCGACTCCGAAGCCGCCGCGACGGGCAGCATTCCGCTCGGTGGCAGCACGAGGGCCGCCATGGCGAACAGCGCCAGCACTCGGACTCTGGCTCTGTTCCTGGTTCTGGGGCGGGTGCCGTGTCGTGTCATCGAACCTTTCCTCGCATTGAGGCCGCACCGCGTCCGACTGCCGAAGCAGGGTAACGGGGTGCTCGGGTACGGCCTTTCCAACGTTGGAAACCCTCTGCCTGCGGTATGACAACACGCTCACAGGAACCTGTCCAGACCTCGTGCAGCACTCTGTTGCCCGGCGTCACGGAGAAGAGGTGTCGTGGTGTCATGGCGTCACCGGAAGCGGTGAAGTGGGTTGCGCGGGGGCGAGCGGACGAGGCGAAGTGGTCGGTGGGGAAGAGGGATTGGGTGTGCGGCCGGGTGATCAGGCCGCCCCGTCAGCGTCAGCGTCAGCGTCAGCGTCGGCGCGCCGGCCCCGACCGGTCCAACTCCTCGCCGATCACCGTCCGCAGCGCATCGTGCCGTGGACCGAGCGCGGACCGCTCGTCGCTCCACCTCTCGCGTGGATACAGCCAGACCGGCCGGCCGACGTGCTCCGCCGGCTCCCACGCGAACCGCGGCCACACATGCGCATGCAGATAGGCGTCGGTATTGCCGAGAATCTCCAGGTTCACCCGCCGGAAAGCCGGATCCAGACGGGCGCACGCGCGCTCGACCGCTTCGCCGAGGCGATCCATGTCGGACAAGAACGCCATACGTTTCACTCTCGGCAGCTCCGACAGCCGCCCCACCGTCACGTCATCCGTCAGAAGCACCGCGTAGCCCGGCAGGAACTGAACGTCCCCGATCACCGCGAAGCCCGCTTCGAGACGCCGCAGAACGGTGGGATTCGCACCCCGCAGCGCACTTCCGATCCGGTCCGTCCGCCAGTCGTCACCCATGCCGGGGACCCTACCCACGCACGGCGAAGCCGCTTCCGAGCCGACGGGCCCAGGGAAGTCCACGAATTTCTCGAATACCCTCGTCCGTGAAGACGGCGAATGTCATGGACGTACAGGCTCGTGGACGCGCTCGTTCACGGACGTAGACGTTCACGGACGTACACGTTCACGGAAGTGTTCGTTCATGGACGTACGCATCGAGGAGGGGATCGTGTTGACGAGGAGCATGCGTCTGCTCGTGGGCGTCCTGGTCCTGGCCTGCCTGGTCCTCCTCGGCCGCAGCGGGCCGGTCGACGGCCCCTTCGCCAACTCGCTGCGGAGCGAGGCCACCGCGGACGTCGTACCGAACCGCGTCATGACATGGAACATCTGCAACCCCTGCGACGAGAGCAGCGCCGACCGCGCGGCGGAGATCGCCAGGTACGCCCCGCAGGTCATCGGTATGCAAGAGGCGTGCGTGCGCGACGTCGAGCGGACCCGGGACTATCTGGAGAGCCGTCACGGGCTGGTCTATCACGTCGCATACGGGTCGGTGCTGCAGAACTGGGGCCGCTGCGGGGGGCTGCCGTGGAGCCCGGGAGCCTTCGGGCAGGCAATTCTCTCCGCGGCGCCCATGACCGACGTCGTCCGCAAGGAGTATCCGGACGGCGGATCCGAGGACCGAGGGTACCTGGCGGTCACCACGACCGTGGGCGGTCAGTCCGTCCGTCTCTTCAACACCCACCTCGCGCAACGGCGTCAGGAGGCGGTCCGAGCAGGCCAGACCGCCATACTCGCCGCCGAGATCGAACGCCACGACCGCGCGATCGTCATCGGCGACTTCAACGCCGTGTCCAGCGCCCCCGAACTCGCCCCGATATGGAAACTGGCCACGGACGTCGACCCCGGCTGCCTGCCTTCCTCGTACTCCGGCGACTGCAAGCCGACCACCGACTGGCAGAGCAAGTTCGACTACATCTTCCTGCGCGGCATCGGTCCGCTCGCTCACCGCGTCCATCCGACGCGGTACTCGGACCACCACATGGTGTACGGCGATCTGGACCTGGGTACGGCGCGGAAGAGCGGTTGAGGCCGCCTCCGGACCGTCGTCACCCCGTCAAGATGCGAACGCACCACACGTTCGCCACTGCCATGCCGCACCCGTTGTGTTCAACGTATTGACACGTCCATTACAAAGGCTTTACGTTGCGCTCACCTGAGAGCGCTCTCAGGCACCCGTCGCGCGAGACTTGAGGTGCCGCATGCCATCCCCCCCACATCAGGCCGGCAGCCGGGTTGTTCCTGGCCTCAGCCCTTGTCGCCGTGGGCCTGGGCCCGGCCGCCGTACCAGCGGCAGCCGCCACCGTGCCCGTCGGTTCCGGCAGTTACTCCGACACCCGGCCCGCCGGCACATCGGGGCCCACCACCAACACCGGAGCGCCGGTCACCCCCAAGCTGACCGCCGCCGCCAAGGACAAGCCCGTCCCCACCAACGACTGGTGGTCCTCCCTCGCTTTCCAGCGCTACGGCGACAACCCGTACTCGACCCCCATGTACGGGCACCCCCTCACCTACCAGGCCGCGTCCGGCGGCCTCGACGTCGGCTATCCGACGACCCCCGCGATCGTCGGCGACGGCCGCCAGTACGAGTACGCCCACAAGCGCGACCTCACCATCGGGCTCACCGGCCTCAACTCGCCCGACACGAAGGCCGACAGCTGGTCCGACTGGACGGTCACCCCCCAGTGGTCCGACGGCACCCGCACCCTGCGCACCACGATCGGCCACGGCTCCCCGTTCGTATACGCCAAGGGCACGGGCGGCAACGCCCAGATCACCACCGCCGCGGCGCCCGCCGTCTTCGCCGACCAGGGCAACGTCCTCGGCATCACCGTCGCCGGACACCACTACGCCCTCTTCGCGCCGACCGGCAGCGACTGGAACGTCGCCGGCTCCACCGTCACCGCCGGCCTCGGCTCCAAGGACTACTTCTCCGTCGCCGTGCTGCCGTCCACCGACGCCCTGGCGACCTTCAAGAAGTACGCCTACAGCTTCGTCACCGACTCCAAGGCGACCTGGAGCTACGCCGGTGGCACCGTCAAGGCCGCCTACACGCTCACCACCGAGGCGAAGGAGGGCACCGAGCGCGGCACGCTCCAGGCCCTCTACCGCCACCAGTGGCTGAACACCACGGACGCCCTGACCTCGTACACCTACGTCTCGCCGCGCGGGACCATGAAGGTCCGTGAGTCGGCCTCCTTCACCACGAGCCAGAAGGCGTCGGCCGTACTGCCGGGGCTGCCGAAGTCGAGCGGCGTGGACACGGCCAGGCTGCGCGGCTATCTGAACGAGGTCGTGAACGCCTCCGACCCGTTCTCCGGAGCCTCCGACACCTACTGGACCGGCAAGGCCCTCGGCCGTCTCGCCCAACTCGTCCCGCTCGCCGACCAGATCGGTGAGACCGGCACCCGCGACAAGCTCCTCGGACTGATGAAGGGCAAGCTCCAGGACTGGTTCACGGCAGGCGGCGCGAACGAGTTCAGCTATGACAAGGACTGGAAGACGCTCACCGGCTACCCCGCCTCCTACGGCAGCGACACCGAGCTGAACGACCACCACTTCCACTACAGCTACTACGTGTACGCGGCGGCGATCGTCGCCCAGTACGACCAGAGCTGGGCCGCCGACTCCGCCTGGGGCGGCATGGTCAAGGCCCTCGTACGGGACGCCGCCAACCCCAGCCGTACCGACACCGCCTACCCCTTCCTGCGCGGCTTCGACGTCTACGCGGGCCACAGCTGGGCCTCCGGGCACCAGGGCTTCGCCGCAGGCAACAACCAGGAGTCGTCCTCCGAGTCGACCAACCTCAGCGCGGCCCTCGTCCTGTGGGGCTCCGCCACCGGCGACACCTCGCTGCGCGACCTGGGCACCTATCTGCTGACCACCGAGTCGGAGTCGATCGCCCAGTACTGGTTCGACGCCGACGAGCAGGTCTTCCCGTCCTCGTTCACCAAGGACACGGCCGGCATGGTCTGGGGCAGCGGCGCCGCCTACGCGACCTGGTGGACCGCCAACCCCGAGGAGATCCACGGCATCAACGTCCTTCCCGTGACCGGCGGTTCGCTCCACCTCGGCGGTGAGAAGGCCGCGATCCGGCGCAACATCGCCGAGATGGAACGGGAGAACGGCGGCCCGGCCGTCGAATGGCGGGACATCCTCTGGGAGTTCCAGTCCCTCGCCGACCCGGGCGCGGCCAAGACCAAGTGGGACGCGGGCAACGCCGGCTACACCCCGGAACAGGGGGAGTCGAAGGCGCACACCTACCACTGGATCAACACCCTCGACACCGTCGGCGCCCCGGACGCCACCGTGACCGGAGACATCCCCACCTCGGCCGTCTTCACCAAGGGCACCGCCCGGACGTACGCCGCCCACAACTACGGATCGACGGCCCGTACCGTCACCTTCTCCGACGGCAAGACCCTTGCCGTACCGGCCCGTTCCACCGCGACCGGCACCGGTACCGGCTCAGGGGATCCCGACCCCGATCCTGACCCGCCGACCGGCAACGGCAACACCTTCCAGCTGCGTACCGGCGGCGCACTGACCACGGCGACCGGCGGCACGGCGGGCAGCGACACCATCGCCTCCGCCGGCGGCACCAACCACGACGGCACCCCGTACCAGCCCCTCGTCTACGAGGTCCGTGGTGTGGACGGCACCCTCACCCCCGGCGCCCAGAGCGCGTTCCGGCTCCAGGTGGACGCGGGAACCGCCGTCGGACTCGGCCAACAGGCCCGGATCAGCTACGACTTGACCGGCGACGGCAGTTTCGATCGCACCGAGACGTACAACTACTTCGCGACCGACCCGGTCTCCGGCTGGGAGGAGTACACGCAGGCGCGCGGCCTCAAGGCGTCCACGGGCACGGCAGGCGACCTGGACGGCGGCACCGTACGCCTCGAAGTGTGGAACGCCATCGGCAACGGCTCGTCGAAACTGCAGACGGGCACGGACACATCGGTGCTGGTCATCCCGTACAGCTGAACCGGCCGGACGTCCGCGGCGGGCAACGGCGTGAGCCCTTGCCCGCCGCATCGGCGTGTCAGCCGTCGACGGTGTTGTAGTTGACGATGCCCTCCACCAGGAGGGCGACCGCCCCGACGAGTGGACTGTCCGCCCCTTTTCGCACGACGTCGGGTAAGCGGTGTGCCTCGTCCTCGGTGACCGCCACCATGCCCCAGAACGCGTTGAAGGCCGCGGGATCCACCGGCTTGTCGGTGGCCGCCGCGACCGTCGTGACGCCGTCACCCCCGACCAGGGCCAGCGCGCCCATCTGCCGCAGGGTGTCGGGATCCCGCTCCTCGGCGGCCACCACACTCCAACCCGCCACCTCCACCTGCTGCAGGGCGGCAAAAAGACTGCCGGCGCTTCCCGGACCGGAGACAACGATGTCAGGCAGGACAAGGGCCACCGGCCCCCGCGTCATGGGCAGGGCGGACCGGATCGCGCCGTCCAGGTCCGGTTCGAACGACTGGTCCTGGTGGACGAAGACGAGTTGAAGGGTGTCGGCGTAGCGCGTCAGATAGCTGACCGTGTCCAGCTTGTGCGTCCCGAACACGACGACCAGGCGCACATTGAGTCCGCTCTTGGCCAGTTCGACGACGGCCTCCAGGCTGCGGTCCAGCACGGTGACCCCGGGAGCCAGGCAGTGCAGCTCCTTCGAGTAGGGCGCTCTGAAGCGGGTTCCGAATCCGGCGCAGGGCAAGATGATCGAGACATCGGGGACGGGCGCGGACGGTCTATGCATTGAGCCGCTCTCAGGTTGTGTTGACGACAGGGAACCTTGCACGCGTCGGCGGGTACGGGCGCCCAGGACCGGCGTCGGTCCGTCGGTCTGAAGGCACGCCGACGATCACGGTAGCCATCGGGCCGGTCCCGCGCGAGAGGGCGTGGAGCGACGGGATCGTCCGCGTCGGCCACCACGGCGCCGTACCCGGCGGCGCACACCCGCCTCGGGCCGAGGAGCCGTCGTCGACCGGTGCCGGGTGAAACCCGTGTGGCCACGGATGCGCATGGGCAGGCATGGGCCGAACGCGTGGCAGGCCGGAGCGAAAGAGGGTGCACGATGCGGGTGTTGTTGTCCACATACGGGACGCGCGGCGATGTCGAACCGCTGGTGGCCCTCGCGGTGCGGTTACAGGCGCTCGGTGTGGAGATACGGATGTGCGCCCCGCCGGACGAGGAGTTCGTGCGGCGGCTGGCGGACATCGGTGTGCGCCTGGTCCCGGTCGGGCCGCCCGTGCGGGCCATGATGCGCGGGACAAGTCTGCCCCCGGCAGCCGAACTGTCCCGCTACCGGAACGAGTTGGTCGACGCGCAGTTCGACGTCCTGCCCGCGGCGGTCGAAGGGTGCGACGCACTCGTGGTGGCCGGCCTGGCACAGATCGGAGCGCGGTCCGTGGCCGAGGCCGCGGGCATCCGCTATGTGTACGCGAGCTATTCGGCGGTCAACCTGCCGTCACCGCACCATGCGCCGCCGCCCCGGCCGGGCTGGCCCCAACCGGAGACCGCCGACAACCTGACCCGGTGGAAGCTGGACGCCCAGCAGGTGAACGCGCAGTTCGCCGAGACACTCAACGGCCACCGGGCAGCGCTCGGCCTGTCACCCGTGGACAACGTGCGCGACCACGTCTACTCCGACCGGCCGTGGCTGGCGGCGGACCCGGTCCTGGGCCGGTGGCCGGACACCCCTGACCTCGACGTGATACAGACGGGCGCGTGGGGCCTGCCCGACGAACGCCCGCTCCCCGCCGACCTGTTGGCGTTCCTCGACGCCGGCGCACCGCCCGTCTACGTGGGCTTCGGCAGCCTGCGCCCGGCACCGGACATCGCCCGCAGGGCCGTCGAGGAGCTCCGCGCACAGGGGCAGCGCGTCCTCGTCTCCCGCGGCTGGGCGGACCTGGACGTGGCCGAGGACCGGGACGACTGCTTCACCATCGGCGAGGTCAGCCACCGGACGCTGTTCGGCAGGGTGGCCGCGGTAGTGCACCACGGCGGCGCCGGTACGACGCTGACGGCGGCCCGCGCGGGCGTGCCGCAGGTGGTGGTCCCACTTCAACTGGCGGACAACCCCTACTGGGCGAGCCGGGTGGCGGCCCTGGACATCGGCGCGGCCCTCGACGGCTCGACACTCACCGACGACGCACTCACCCTCGCGGTCAAGACGGCCCTGGCACCCGGGACGCGGGCGAGGGCGGCGGATCTGGGCCCCAGGATCCACACCGACGGAGCGGAGGTGGCCGCGAGACTGCTGGTCGACTCCCTCCGGTGAGCGAGGCCGATCCGGCCGGGGCCGCACCCCGTGCCGCGCTGACGTCGGCTGCTAGCGTTCGGGCGCATGGAAGAGAGTGTGTACGTGGGCAACGCCGGCAAGGACGCGGCCCTGGACCGGGGCTGGCTGCTCGGACACTTCAAGGAGCACGGCGACCCTCGCCACAGCGATGCCCTGGAGGTCAAGTGGGGCGTTCACCCACGGGGCGAGGAACGGGCGCAGTGGGTGGAGGGCGAGGTGCGGACAGCTCTCCTCGTGCTCGTCTCGGGCCGCTTCCGCATGGAGTTCCCCGGTCGTAGCGTGCTGCTGGAGGAACAGGGCGACTACGTCGTGTGGGGCCAGGGAGTGGACCACTCCTGGGTCGCGGAGGACGAGTCCGTCGTCCTGACCGTGCGGTGGCCCTCCGTGCCCGGATACGCCGTACCGCGCGACGAAGAGCGCACAGCACCGCAGAGCTGAACACGGTCTCTGCTCGTACACGGCCTGGGACATGTGCTGTGCTCAGCCACATGCGCCTGCCGGCAGGGGCCCACTGACTCGGCGTGACCGGTGTCATCCGTTCACGTCGTGTTCGCCGCGCAACCATCGGCCGTTCCCGCATGTCTCACAGGCGAACGTCACCCGTGAGCGGCCTCGAAGCCGCGTGCTTCCAGGAGGACTTGTGGGTATCCGCAGACTGGCCGTATCGACCGCAGTGGTCGCCGCTCTGACCGGCAGTTTCAGTGTGCAGATCGTCGCGGGCACCGCGTCCGCCGCGGAGCGCGCCACCGCCGTGCGTGAGGACTTCAACGGCGACGGTTACCAGGACATCGCCGTCGCCGCACCCGGCGCCACGGTGGGTGGCCACGCCTGGGCCGGTTACCTCACCATCACCTACGGCTCGGCGAACGGCCTCGACACGGCCCACGCCACCGTCATCACCCAGGACACCCCGGGTGTCCCCGGCGCCCCCGCCGACAACGGCGCGTTCGGCTACGCGCTCGTTCCCCGGGACCTGGACGGCGACGGCCTGACCGACCTGGCCGTGACGAGCCGCGAGTACCGGCCGGAGGACAACATCAGCGGATCGGTGATCGTCCTGTGGGGGCGGAGGACGGGAATCTCCGGCCAGGACTCCGTCCGCGTCGCAGGCGCCCCGGCGAACGCCGAGGTCGGCGAGGACATCACCGCGGGCGACTTCGACGCGGACGGCCACACGGACCTGTTCCTGCGCAACGGCGACGACTACGACTACCGCGACGTGCTGTACGGCCCGTTCGACCGCACCGGCGCCCCCGCCCGCAAGCAGCCGCTGCTGGCCTTCAGCACGGACAACAGCATCTCCTCCACCGCGGCCGGCGACTTCGACGGCGACGGCATCGAGGACCTCGCGACGTTCTACGTCTACGAGAACCACGCCGAGGGCGGCAAGCTGTGGCGAGGCACGAAGGACGGCCTGTCCACCGTCCCGCAGCGGCTGTCCTCCGCGTCCGCCACGGCCGTCGCCGACTTCGACCAGGACGGTTACGCCGACCTCGCCACCCGCGAATTCCCGGGCGGCGACACGGAGATGGTCGACGACCCGGGGACCGTCAAGATCTATTACGGCTCGGCCGCGGGTCCCAGCCAGACGCGTACGCAGACCATCACGCAGCAGACCGCGGGCGTGCCCGGCGTGAGTGAGAAGAACGACGCCTTCGGTGCGCGCCTGAGCGCGGGCGACGCGAACGGCGACGGGTACCCCGACCTGGCCGTGGGCGTCCCCGGTGAGGCGATCGGCTCGGTCGCCAGGGCCGGTTCCGTGGTGCTCCTCAAGGGCGGCAGGGGCGGGCTCACCGGCACGGGCGCGCAGGCGTTCCACCAGGACACCGCGAACGTGCCGGGGGTCGCCGAGAAGAACGACGTGTTCGGCGGCTCGGTCCGGCTGCTGGATGTGACCGGTGACGGGAAGGCGGACCTCACCGCGGGCGCGCCGGGGGAGGACCTCGGCACGGTCAGGAACGGCGGCGCGGTATGGCTGCTGCGTGGTGCGGCAGCCGGCCTGACGGCCTCGAAGTCGGCCGCGCACAACCCCGTGGACCTCGGGACGCCGTCGGCGCAGGCCGAATACGGCTGGAACCTCAGCGGCGACAACGGTCCCGGCGTGCAGAGCCCCTGACCGGGGCCGGCTGTCAGGGTGCGGCCGAGCAGATCCTTTGATCGGGTGCGGCTGCAAGGGCGCGGCCGCGCAGATCCCGTGTCCGGGCCGGCTGTCAGGGTGCGGCCGTGCTGTGGAACCGGGCTCGGTACTGCGTCGGAGCGGTACCGAGGACGCGCTGGAAGACGCGTCGCAAGGACTCCGACGAGCCGAATCCCGCCTGCTGGGCGACCTCCTCGACGGTCCCGGTACCCGCTTCGAGGAGTGTCCTGGCGGCCTCGACCCGGACGGACTCCACGTACCGTCCGGGCGTCATACCGACCTCGGCGCGAAATAGCCGTTCGAGATGGCGGCCGCTCAGCCCGGCCTCGGCGGCCAGCGCGGTGAGGGTATGGCCGGCCGCCGGATCCTCGGTGACGCGGTCCATCACCCGGCGTACCGCCGGATGCCGCGGCTGCCGGGGAGTCAGCCGGGCGCTGAACTGCGCCTGCCCACCGGGCCGGGCCATGAACACGACGAGTTGCCTGGCCACGGCGCGGGCGGTCTCGGCACCCCGGTCCTCTTCGACCAGGGCCAGCGAGAGGTCGATGCCCGCGGTGACACCGGCCGACGTGAGCACATGCCCGTCCCGCGCGAAGACCGGGTTGTCCTCCACCCGGACCCGGGGATAGGCGGCGGCCAGCTGCGCCGCGAGCTCCCAGTGCGTGGCCGCGCGGCGGCCGTCCAGGATCCCGGCCTCGGCGAGGAGGAAGGCTCCCGCACACACCGACGCCACACGCTCCGCCTGTCCGGCCATCCGCGCCACCAAGGTCACCAGGGCGGTGTCGGCCACCGCCGCACGCCAGTCCTGCCGTCCCGCGACCAGCAGGGTGCTGTGGCGCCGAGAAAGTCCGACAGGCGGCTCGCCGGCCCCGATGACCAGACCCGACGAGGTGGTGACCGATTCGCCGGTCGGCGAGACGACCCGCACGTCGTAGTCGCCCCCGTAGCGGTTGGCCGTCGTGAAGACCTCCACGGGTCCGGTGACATCGAGGAGCTGCACCCCGTCGAACGCCACGACGACGACCGTGCGCCGAGGGCGGGCTACTCCTTCCACGCGGAGTCCTGGATCGTCCGGACGAAGTCTCCCCGCTCGAAACCGGGGACGAAGTGCTCCAGCACGTCCGCCTTCACATTGCCGAAGGTCGTCTCGGGCTTGGAGCGGATGCCGTCGGTGAAGGCGTCCAGGATGCGGCGCTTGAAGTCGGGGCGCGGGTGCAGGGCCACGACGGCACGGCGCTCCTCGGCGGAGATGCTGTCGTACCCGATGCCCAGGACGTCGTACTCGACCCCCGCGGTGACCAGCGCGACCTCCGGTTCCATGTACGGGGGGATGCCGGGGGTGGTGTGCAGGGCGATCGACGTCCAGACGCGGCGGACGCTGTCCTCGGGGACGCCGTGGGCCTGCAGGAACCGCCTGGCCTCGGCCGCGCTGTCCACCTCGAACCGACGGCCGCTGTCATGGAACTCCTGGTTCAGACCGACGTCGTGGAACATCGCCCCGATATAGAGCAGTTCCGCGTCGAAGCTGAGGTCACGCTCGCGGCCCTGGAGGCTGCCGAAGAAGTACACCCGGCGCGAGTGGTGGTAGATGAGCTCGTCGGTGGTGTCCCGGACGAGTTCCGTCGCCTCGCGCACCAGCTGGGTGGCGGGCACCGTCACACCCGCGGCCGTAACAAGATCGATCGACATGCTGCTGCTCTCCACTTCCTGTCGGCGCACCCGGTTGGACCGCCACCAACAGCTTGGTCCGACGGCGTGCCGTCCGCCATGGCGATATCGTCCCCTGTCCCACAGATGACGACATGCGGCCGCCGCGCATCCTTCTACCCGTCGGCGGGGCTCCGCTGCGGCTGCAGATCGTGCTGGTACCAGGTGCCGGCCTTGCCGCCGAGGTGTGCCGGGTCGGCCGGGCCGACGGGCACGAACCCGACACGGGTCAGTACCGCCCGGGACGCGGCATTCCGATGTGAGGTGGCCGCCCGCAGGGTGCGCAGTCCGTGCCGGGACGCCGCCAGTCGGCACACCTCCCGCACGGTCGCGGTCGCCACGCCACGGCCGGCCACGTGCTGCGCGACGCGGTAGCCGAGATGCGCGGTGCCGTTCTCCAGGTCGTACAGGTTGAACCTGCCGAGCACCGAGCCGTCGTCGGCGACGAGCACATAGAAGGCGCAGACGCCGGCCTCCTGCTCGGCCAGCGCGGTGCTGTGCCGGTCGGCAAACTCGTCGAAGTAGGCGTCACCGCGGTCGGAAACGGCGTCCGCGAAGTAGGCGCGGTTGGCCAGCTCGAAGGCCAGGACCGCAGCAGCGTGGTCGGCGTGCAGTTGTGTCAGTTCAGGCACTGCCCGACTGTATCCAGGAGCTTCCCCGAGGCCACCTGGTTTTCCCCCGCGGCAACTGGTGTACGGGGTACGGCCTCAAGGGCTGACGGTGACCAGCACCCGGCCGCGCCCGCCCGCGTCGACCCGGTCGTGGGCCTCGGCGATGTCCTCCAGCGGGTGACGGTCACCGATGTCGACGGTGAGGGCGCCGGCCGCGGCCGCCGCGGTGAGGTCACGGGCGGCCTGCCGTCTGGCCGCCGCGGGGAAGTCGTCGCTGCCGAGCAGGCGGAGGGTGACGTTGTTGAACAGCAGTGGCCAGAAGGGGAGTTCGGTGCGGTCGGCGTGGGTGCCGTAGGCGGCGATGACGGCGTCGAGTGCGGTGACCGCGTTGTCGAGATCCGCGTTGGCCGACAGGGAGACCTCGACGACACGGTGCACGCCTTCGGGCGCGAACGAGCGGATCTCGGCCGCGGGATCGGCCGCGTCCAGAGCGACGGTGTGGGGGAGGACCCCCGGGTCGACGCGATCCAGATCGCCGCCGCGGCGGACGGTGCCGATGACCGTGGCGCCGCCCCAGCGGGCGAGCTGGGCGGCGAGGGAGCCGACGCCGCCGAGCACCCCGTGCACGAGTACGGTGCGGCCGTCGACCGGGCCGTCCGCGAACACCGCGCGGTGGGCGGTGATGCCGGGGATACCGAGGCTCGCGCCGAGTTCGTCACTGAGATGGCCGGGGAGCGGGACGGCCTGGGGACCGGGTACGACGGTGAACTGGGCGGCGGTGCCGAAGGCGCGGTAGGACTGGGCGCCGTGGACCCATACCCGCTGTCCGACGCGCCGGGCGTCGACTCCCGCGCCCACCTCGTCGATGACGCCGGCGGCGTCGCTGTGCGGGACGACCCTCGGGTACGGCATCGAGGAGCCGAGCCAGCCGCGGCGCTTCTTCGTGTCACCCGGGTTGACGCCGGAGACGCGGACGCGGACCTCGCCGGGGCCGGGGTGGGGGTCGGGCAGTTCACCGACGCGCAACACATCGGCGGCGGGGCCTTGTTCGTCGTACCAGGACGCAAGCATGGATGTGCCTCCGGAGTCTTTCAGGAGTGCCCCGCCTCGGCGAGCCGGCGGATGGCCGGACAGGGACTGCCGCCACCGACCGGACGGGCATGACCGGTGTGCCGCACGACACGACGACGCGGCTCATGTGTCAGACGTCCTGTCTGTTCGGGTCCCGTAGGCGGTCGAGTCCCTTCTTGATGGCGTTGAAGGGTGAGCTGATCGGCCTGGGGGTCTCCGCGGCGGACGACCGGGGCGTACCGTTGCCGTTCGTGAACTCGGCCAGCGCGGCCTGTGCCGCGTCGGCCGCCTCGCGGTAGAGGTCGCAGGACTTGGTCATGGCGTCGAGGGCCTCGGCGTACTTGACGGCCATGCTCCGGGCGTGGGCCAGTTCCTCTTCCGGGGTCAACAGGTGCCAGCCCTGGCGCAGTTGCGTCAGGGCCTGCTCGGCGCCGTCGGGCAGAGGGCGCGGCAGACCGGCGAACTCCTCGATGAGGGCGAGGAGTTCCGTGGGTTCGGAGCCGTCGAGGAAGACCGTGTGCACGCTGAAATGCTCCGCGTCGTGGTCCCGGCTCCGCGGCTGGACGGGCAGGACGACGGCGCCGCCGCGCGGCATCCGTACACCCAGTTCCCGTTTCATCGCGAAGTCGGCGGTCTCGGACTGCGCAGGCGTGGCCCGGTGCTCGACGACCCGGTGGCGCAGGCTCGGCGGCAGGAACGCGGAGACCGGCCGCTGCCCGCTCGCGTCCGGCGTCATGGCCTCGTGCACCACGACATGGATGTACCAGGTGTTGCGCGTGCAGTCCCGCAGGTGGCGGCGCAGCTCGCTGTCGTCCGTCGGCAGGTGGTTCGCCGCCCGCAGACGTACACCGGGCACCGCGTCGTGATCCCAGGCGACCCGGTCGCTGTCGGGCCAGAACATGGTGGCGGGCGAGGGCCATCGGAAGTCCCACGGCAGGTCCGCCTCGGCGGCCAGGACCCAGCTGACCGCCTCGTCGTCCGTACGGCGGCCCCGATGCTCGTACGTGGTCAGCTGTGCGCGCACCATGACGCCGTCCGCCACGCGCCAGCGGGCCTCGAAGAGCCGGCGGGCCGACGGGCCGGGCGCTGCGGACGCCTCACGCGGGTGCAGGACGGTGGAGCGGGACGCCTCCACGGGATCGAGGTCCAGGAAGTCGTCGAGGACCCCGGCCGCCTTGAGGGCGATGAGATTGCGTCGCACGTCCTGCTCGGGATCGGCCCCGAGGTGACGCCCGCGTGCCAGCCACACGGTGCCGGGGACGGTCGTCGCTGAGCTGCTGTTCTTAGCCATGGAACCGTTCTGTGGAAGATCAATGCCTTTACCAGTATGGCCCCTGCCGCCGCACACGCCGTCGCACACGCCGTCGTACCCACCGCTGCACGCGCGGTGCCGCGTCAGGCCGCGTCGGCGTTCTCGGCGACGAGGCCTGTGAGGAAGGTGCCGATCGCGGCCTCGAACGCCTCGGGGAAGGCCGGGTGCATGAACGCCAGACTTGAGTCGGCCTGGAAGGCGGCGAGCTGCGCGGGGGCGGGGCGGCTGCGGGTCCAGAAGGCGCCGACGAGGATGATGACCATGTGCGCGGCGCGCAGCGCCCGCTCGTCGTCGAGTTCGGGGAGCAGGTCGCGGAGCCGCTCGGCCAGCCAGTGGATGGCGTCGCGCGAGGACCGCTTGTACCGGGCCGCGACGTCGACGGAGACGTTGTGCTCAAGGATCGCGTGCTGCGCGCTCAGCAGTTCGCACAGCATCGGGTGGGCGGCGAACGTGCCGGCCAGCCGTGCCGCGACCTGGCGCGCCCGCTCCGGAGCGGGCGCGGACGGGTCGGCCCACCAGGGGAGCGTCTCGGTGACATCGGCCCGGTAGCGGGTGGCCTCCTCGGAGAGCAGATCGAGCAGGACCGCCTCACGCGACTCGAAGTAGCGCGTCATGGCGGACTTCGCCAGCCCGACGCGGCGGCTGAGTTCGTTGAGGCTCACCGCTGCCACCGGCATCTCGTCCAGCATGCCGGCCGCGGTTTCCAGGATGCTCCGCCGACGTACCGCACGCTGCTCGTCGCTCCGTGCCCGCTGGAAGGTCGCCATCCCCGGAGAATAGTCGACCGCCGGTCCATTGACTGTGGACCGGCGGTACATTAATTTCAATGTACCGCCGGTCCACTATTGCCGGTATCCGGACGGGTCATGCTGCCGCCGGCCGAGGGAAGGGGCACGTCATGGAGGTCGCAGAGGTCACGGAAGCCGTCGACCGGGTCGACCCGGACCGGTGGCGGGCCACGCCGCCGACGGAGCGGCTGAGGCTGCTCCGCCTGGTCCAGGCGAACATCGACCGGCATTTCGACGAGCTGATGTCGGCGGACTGCCGAGCGAAGGGCATCGACCCGGCCGACCCGGCCGACGCCCACCAGGTGGGCACGAGCATCCAGCGGGTCCTGGTGCCGATGGCCGCGAACATCGCGGCCGCCATCGACCTGTACGAGGGCCTGGTCCGCGCCCGCCCGCTCCAGCCGCTGGCGGTCACCCCGGCCGGGGACGGCCGCTTCGACGTCCTGGTCTCCCCGCGCGGGAAGGACCGCCTGCTCAACGGCGACCGGACCGACGTGCTGCGCGTCGTCGGAGAGCCTCGCAGGGTGGACCCGTACGCGAAGCCCGGTGGCATCGTCGCCGTCCTGGGGGCTGGGAACGTCGCGTCGTCCTTCGAGATGGTCCGGGCCCTCTTCGTCGACAGCTGTGTGGTCGTCCACAAGCCCCACCACCTCAACGAGGACGCCGACCGGGTGTGGGAGAAGGTTCTGCAACCGCTCGTGGACGTCCACGCGGCCTCCTTCTGCCCCGCCGCCGAAGGGCCCGCACTGACCCGCGAGCCCCGCCTCTCGAAGATCTACTTCACCGGGGGGACCGCCTCCGCCAAAGCCATCATGAAGGCCACGGACACGGAGCTGGTCTCCGAGTGCGGTGGTAACAACCCGTGCGTCGTCGTCCCCGGCGACCGTCCGTGGACGGACCGGGAGATCCGGCACCAGGCACTCCAGATCGCCACCATCGTCACGATCAGCGGCGGTTCGATCTGCGGCCGGACGCAGACCCTGGTGACGAGCCGGCACTGGCCGCAACGGCGGCAGTTACTGGACGCGATCACCGTCGCCCTGCGCGACCTCACGCCCGGCTCCAGCACCAGCTACCCCGGAGTCGACAAGACCTTCGAGGCCTTCCGCGACGCCTACCCGGACGGGCGGCTCATCCAGCCCGTGGACGGCCGCCCCGCTTCACAGGTCATGGTGATCGAGGACGTCGGCACCGAGGGCTTCGCGCTCGACCACGAGGCGTTCTGCCAGGTCATGAGCGAGGTCGCGCTCGACGTCGCACCCGACGCCGGGACGTTCCTTCCCGCGGCCGCGGAGTTCGTCAACGAGAACCTCCTCGGAACCCTCGCCGCGACGATCCTCATCGACGAGGACACCAGGAAGACGCACGCGGCCACCGTCGACCGCGCGGTCACGGACCTCCGCTACGGCGCCGTCGGCGTCAACACGATGCCGCCGGTGATCTGGACGAACCCCTACCTCATCTGGGGTGGCAACGAGGAGGGCCGCGAGTTCGTCTCCGGCCGCGGGAACTTCGGCAACCTCCTGGGCTACGAGAACGCCGAGAAGTCCATCGTGGTCAGCGGCTTCACCTCCCCGGGCCACCTGCTGATGACGAGCAAACGGGGCTGGCTGGACCTGTCGACGCGCTTCGCCCGGTACGCCGTCCGCCCCACGTGGCCCCGCCTGCTCGCCCTCGCCTTCACCGCGACGCGCGGCCTCTTCCGGCGCGGCGGCCCACCTGCGACCTGACGCCAGGACATCTGTCCCCTGGGCACCTGACCCCTGGGCACCTGATACCTGGGCACCTGCTACCTGGGCACCTGATACCTGCTCGCTCAAGCCGGTCGCGCCGCGTCACTGCGTCCGCTCACGGCCTGCGCAGCAGCGCGCAGACGAAGTTCTCCTCGACGGTCCGCAGCCGCTCCAGAAGTTCCGGCTCGGTCGACTTGTTGACCTGGGTGGTGAGGGAGACGGTCAGTGACCGCTTGCCGTCCGGGGTGGCCGCGATCAGCTGGGTGTAGCCGGGGAAGTTGCCCGTGTGCCCGTACACCACGCCGCAGCGGGTGGCGTACCGGAAGAGGGCGAGACCGGCCTTGTTCCGGCCGGGACCCGCGGGTTCGGACGCGCCGTCGACCCAGTTCAGCTGCTGACGGCGCGTCCGGTCGGAGATCAGCTTTCCACCGGCGTAACCGCGGACGAAGGCCGTCATGTCCTTCGGAGTCGAGATGATCCCGCCCGACGCCCACACGCCCGACGTACCCAGCACCTCGCTGACGTCCTCGGGCACGTTCTGCGCGGTGACGTCGTAGCCGTGCATGTACGGCTCGGGCATCCGGAAACCCTGCGGCAGGCTGGTGCTGCGCAGATCCAACGGGCGGTACACGAGCTCGTCGAGCAGATCCTCGTAGCGCCGGTCCGTCACCGCCTCCGCCATCAGCGCCACGGCGATGTTGTCGGAGTTGGAGTAGGCGTACCGGGCCCCCGGACGGAACGCCAGCGGCTCGCCGGCCACGAAGTCCAGCAGCCGGCGGGAGTCGAAACGGCGGCGCGGGTTCTCGGTCACCAGAGCCAGGAACTCCGGGGCCGCGCTGAAGTCCGGCAGTCCGCTGGTGTGGTTCAGGAGCTGCCGCAGCGTCACGCGATGCCATGCGTGCGGCAGTCGGGGGAGCACCTTGCCGATGGTGTCGTTCAGGCGCAGATCCCCGCCGTCGACGAGCCGGAGGGCGACGGCGCCGCTGTACGCCTTGGCCGTACTGGCGATACGCATGTGGTCGGTGACCTCGATCGGACGGTCGGTGCCGGTCTCGGCGACGCCCGCCCGGTAGACCTCGGCACGGGATCCGCGCTTGAGGACGGCGATCACTCCGGGAGGCCCGCCTGGCGCGGTGGTCAGGTCCTGCAACTGCTGCCGCAGCGCGCGGTCACGACCTGCGGGACCGTCCACGGCGTGGGCCGGCGCCTGCACGGGAGCAGCCATGCAGGCGGCGGCCAGCAGAGCGGCAAGAGGGAGGCGGGCCTGCGTAAAGCGGGGAACTCGCACGGAGGGACTCCTGAGGCGTGAGCGCGGTGGGATGCCCAGTACAGAAACAAACCGGTGGACTGAGATCCACATGACGCGGCCGTGCTGCATCTCAACGAGTGACCCGCAGGCGTGGCCGACGGCGACCACGCGCCAGCACGGAACCGCGCAGGCAGCGACCCCTGCCGCACTGTCGCAGTACAAGACCGCGACTCCGGGGTACCTCGTCGGCGCGCAGGACCATGGCGCCCCGGCCCACTGCAGCCCACGGTGGTCCGGGACCTGCTGTCGAGCTCGTGACGCGTCCCCATCGATTCCATCGAGAGGAGTTGCCGAGTGGCCCGTACAAAGGGACCTGTTCTGCGCACCCAGAGGCTTGTGACGGAACCGATCCGCCGTGGTGACAGCGACGACCTCTTCGAAGCCGTGGTCAGCCAGGACAGTGTCATGCGATGGCTGGCGACCGGCCGGGCGGACAGCCGGTCCGCGGCCCGGGCCATGTGCGAGGACCACGTCGCCCACTGGAGCAGACACGGTTACGGCGACTTCGCGGTCAGGGATGCCGCGACGCGCACGTTTCTCGGCCGGGTGGGACTGCGTAACCGGGCCCGGCACGGAGTCGACATCGGGTTCGCCGTGCACCCGCGGACCCAGGGGCGGGGGATCGCCGCCGAGGCGGGCGCAGCATGCCTGGACCTGGCGTTTCGCCGCCTCGCGCCGGGCCCCGTTTCTCCGGATGGCAAAACCGCGCTCCACGACGGCCTGCCCGACCCCTTCGAGGTGGACGGGGTCGGCAGCGTGGTGTGGGCCGACAGGGAACACACCCTCACGGCCGTCTCCGCGGGCCGGCCGGTCGCTTCCGCGGGGTGGCTGCTGCGGGACATGACGTTGGACGGCGCGGCGCGGCGCGGCGCGCCGCGCCGCCGGGCTGGGCGGTGTGCTGGTGCATCCCGCCCATCGAGGCAGGGGCATCGCCCGTACGCTCATCAGCGTGGCGGTCGAACACGCACGGTCGGCCGGCGCCGAGACGATGGTCCTCCTCTGCCCCCAGGCCGACGTACTCCGGTCCGCGGTAGCCCGGGTGACGTCGTAACTCGCCCACGCTGAGGCGAAACCCCGGATGCCATTCGACCGGGCACGGGAGACGACGGGCCGCGGATTCGACCTCTGTGCCACCACCGATCGGACTGCGGCGGTAGTTCAACGCGCCGTACACGGGGCGTTGTTGGGGCGGGGCGTCGTCGTACGCGCCGCCGAAGATGCGGCTCTCCCGACGGAAGCGGTCCCCGCAGGGATGAGCCGTCAGACCGCCGTTGCTCGTGCCGGTCACGAACTGCGACCGGTAGACACCGTCCTCTGTCATCCGGAACAGGATCGGGCGGCTCCCCGCGGCGCGATCGGGGTGAGAGCGCATCGTCACCCGCAAGTCGCCGGGCAGCGGCTTCCGTGGCGTGCCTCGGGGGTTGCGTTCACCGCCACCAAATGCATCCGAGTAAATGACTCATTGCCTGAATTGCATTTGAAGCAAGCGGTGAATGCTCCTAGTGTCGAGCCACGCCCCGGGAAGTCTCCACTCCCAGCGGCCCAGCGGCGAATTCGGCCCCCCTCGTCCGTCAAGCGAAGGAGTCAGTACGTTGTCCAAGAAATTCACGGTGATTGTCGGCGGCGGTCTCGTAGGGCTCACCGCTGCGGCCTCCCTCAAACTCATCGGGCATGATGTCCTAGTGCTGGAACAGGCACCGCGCATTCGAGCCGTCGGCGCCGGTATCGGTCTGTGGGCCAATGCGCTGCGGGAGTTCGACCATCTCGGCATCGGCCCGGCGATCAGGGACATGGGCATCGAACAGAACACGTGGTTCTTCAATCCCGTCGGCGACCCGGTCCGGGCTCCCGGTTACACCGACAGCGATCACCAGTTCCTCCTCGTACCGCGCCCCGAGTTGAACAACCTTCTCGCCGACACCGTCGGTCGCGACCGCATCCGCCTCGACGCCCACGTGAGCGGATATACCGAGACCGGATCCGACGTCGTCGTGCACCTCGCCGACGGCGAAACGCTTCGCACGGATCTGCTGATCGGCGCGGACGGCGTCCACTCGCACGTACGCAGACAATTGGTGCCGGGAAGCGACGCCACCGCGCACTCCGGCCACTACGCCTGGCGCGCGATCGTGCCGTCCGGCGACCGGAGCGCGGACGCCACCGTGCTCACCGTCGGCCACCGCCGAACCCGCGGCGGGTACGCGAAGGTCGCCCGTGACCGGACCGTCTGGATGGTCAACCAGTTCGATGCCGGACCGCTCACCGGAAGCAAGCGCGAACGCGCACTGGAACGCGCGCGGAATCTGGCCGAGGCCGGTTGGAACGACGACCTCCTGTCGATGATCGCCGAGACGCCGGAGGAATCCATCCTGGAAAACCAGGTCATGCTGGTCCCGGAGCTGTCCCACTGGACGAGCGCGCGCGTCGCTCTGGTCGGCGACGCCGCGCACGGGCTGTCGCCCCACATCGCTTCCGGAGGCACCCTCGGCATCGAGGACGTCGGCGTCCTGCGTGGCAGCCTCAGCGCCGAAGCCGACCTCGGGAAAGGCCTCACCGCCTACGAGGATGCCCGCAGTGCCCGTTTCGCGGCGGTGCGCGAGCATTCCGCGGCCGTCGAACGCGCCGGCGACGCGGCCGAGTTCGCGCAGCGCTACGCCGCGTTCAGCCACTGGATGCTCACCACGGCACCCGCCACCTGACAGGTGATCGGTGATCACCGGTGGAGTCATCACCCGGAAGTCATCATCCGGAAGTCGTCATCCGGAAGTCGTCACCGGGGAAGGCGGCATCCGGGAAGTAGTCGCCCAGGGAATTCCGACCAGATGAAAGCAGTAGGCCGTACATGCCGGACTGGATAGACCTCGCAGAGTCCTTAATAGCGTCGCCCGCACTCTATGCCGTACTCATCGCGGTGTCCTTGCTCGACTCTTTCCTCCCCTTGATCCCGAGTGAACCCGTCGTGATCATCGCAGGCGTCGCCGGCGCGACCGGGCAGACGAACATCGTGCTCGTCATCGTCGCCACGACGGTCGGCGCATTTCTCGGCGACCTCGTTCCCTACTCCATCGGCCGTTCGACGGGGGAACGCGTACTGAAGCGCCTGCCGGTCGGTAGCAAGCGCCGAAAGGCGTACGACTGGTTCGAGCGCGAACTCGAAGCGCGCGGCGGTTTCGTACTCGTCTCCACGCGCTTCGTACCGGTCGGCCGCTACCTCGCCACGGGAACGGCGGGAATGGTGAGATATCCGCTGCGCAAGTTCATGCTGTACGTGGCGATCTCCACCTCCACGTGGAGTGCCTATACGGCACTGTCCGGATACGTCGGTGGCGTCTTCTTCCAGGAGAACACGTTCCTTGCCATCGCTGTCGGCGTGGGGCTCGCCTTCGCCGTAACCGGAGTGGTCGAGTGCGTACGACACATCCGGCGCCGCAGGAACCCCGTCGAGCCGGATGCCGCCGTAGCGACGCAGCCCCCGAACTGACCGGGAGAAGGAACCTGGGACGCCGAACGCCGGGACTACTCCGTGCCGTCCGCCGGCAGGCGCTGCGGCAGCCCGAGCCGTGGGAACCGGTCGTCGTGGAACGTGGTGATCTCGGTGATCGCTCCGCCGGTGACGCGCAGGACGTCGATCGTCAGCGGCAGGTACGCACCCTCCTGCTTCTGCCAGAGGTAGAAGGCCACGGCGGGCTGCCGGTTCACTGAGGTGGGTACGGCGCGCAGGCCCTTCATGCCCTCGAAGCCGTTTGTGACCCAGTCGTTCACCACCGCGTCGCGGCCGACGTACAGGCCCGGCGTGGGCGGCATCGAGCAGCGGACGTCGTCGCGCAGCAGCGCGGTGAGGCCTTTGATGTCCGTGGCCACGCTGGCTTCGGTGTAACGGCGTACCAACTCGCGTGTCCCGGCGTCCTGTTCGCCGCCGGTCCAGTCCTGCCGTTCGGCGGGCAGATGCTCCCGCAGGCCGGCGCGGGCCCGCTGCAGCGCGCTGTTCACGGAGTTGACGGAGTCCCCGAGGTGCTCCGCGACGTCCTTCGCCGGCCAGCCGAGCACGTCCCGCAGGACCAGTACGGCCCGCGGGCGCGGCGCGAGGTGCTGGACCGCGACCAGGTACGCGAGCTCGACTGTCTCCCGCGCGAGGGCGACGGCCTCCGGCTCGCCGGCGTCGGCGGCGGGCAGCTCGTCGAGCAGCCGGTCGGGGTAGGGCTGCAGCCACGGCACCTCGCCGCCGCTCGCGGGTTCCGGACGGCTCTTGGCGAGCTGGTCCAGACAGGCGTTGGTGGCGATCCGGTACAGCCAGGCCCGGAACGTCGACCGCCCCTCGAAGGTTTCCCGCCGCCGCCAGGCACGGAGGAACGTCTCCTGCACGGTGTCCTCGGCATCCTCGAACGACCCGAGCATCCGGTAGCAGTGCACGTGCAGTTCCCGCCGGTGCCGTTCGGCCAGCCCTGAGAAATCCGCCTCGTCGACCTCGCTCAGCCCGTTCACGCCCAGCTCCTCCAGCCGCATGTCCGCCCTCATGACGTCATCCTTCCGCCTCGTCGTGTCCCGTCGTAGGTGTGACGGGTCCGGGCGTGAAAACTCATCACCGGAGCCCCCTCCGGGGTACGGCCGGGCGTCGCTGCGCGCTCACGCGCCTGGTGTGCGATTGCGTCTGGGTTAATCATCGATTCAGATATATGCACTTGATGTTAAGTGATGGCCTCCCTAACGTTCTCGGCATGAACCTCACCGTCCTCGCGGCCTCCGGCCAGACCGGAATCGCCCTCACTCGACAGGCGCTGCGACGTGGTCACACCGTGACCGCCATCGCGCGGAATCCCGAGAAGATCGCCCTGCCCGACTCCCCGAACCTGCGCAAGGTGGCGGCCGACGTGCACGACGCGGCCAGTGTCGCCGCCGTCGTGGACGGGGATTCCGTGGTCCTCTCCGCCCTCGGTACGGACCGGGCCGGGACCCTCCTGGCCGGCGCCCGAGCCGTCGTCGCCGCAGGTCCGCGGCGCGTGATCTGGCTCGGTGCCTACGGCACGGGCGAGTCGGCCGAAGTGGCGGGGGAGGGGGCGGGCATGCTCGCCAAGGTGCTGGGCGACCGCCTCGCGGACAAGGTCGAAGCCGACAACGCCGTGCTCGCGGCCGGGGGCACCGTCTTCCACGCGGGGATGCTCGCCGACGGACCGGAGAGCCCCCGTCGGCGGACCGTCGGCCTGGCGGCCGGGCCTCCCTTCGACCTCGGTGCCAAGGTGAGCCGGGAGACCGTGGCCGCGGCGATGCTCGACGAAGCCGAGGAGCCTGCCCACCCGGGCGCCGTGGCCCTGCCGCTGGCGGAGTAGTCAGCCCGCGGTGATCTCCTCGACCGACGCCCGGACCTGCTCGCGGAGCCAGGCGTGAGCGGGGTCGGAATCGTAGCGCTGGTGCCAGTTGCAGTTGATCGTCACGACCGGGGAATCGATCGGCAGCGGCCGGGCGACGAGCCCCAGAGCCTCGATGAGCGGGCCGCCCAGGATCGCCGTGCAGGTGACCAGCGCGTCACCACGGGCGGCGATCTGCAGCGCGGCCGACACCGTGGCCACCGCAGCGACCACCCGGCGATGCAGGCCTTCGGCGGCCAGCATGTCGTCGATCGGCGCGGTGAGGCGGCCACGCCGGGAGATCACCACATGGGGCTGCGCCGCGTAGGCGGCCAGATCGAGTCCGGCGGCGCACGGATGGTCCGCGCGCATCGCCACCACGAACCGATCGTCGCCGAGCGGCTCGGACCGGAACTCGGGCATGCTCGGCCTGCCACCGCCGAGTTCCAGGTCGACGCGACCGTGTCGCAGGTCGTCGGTGTCGACGGAGTTCTCCGCCAGCGCCCGCAACTGCACGCCTGGAGCCTGCTGTTGGATCCGCCCGACCAGTACGGGCAGCAGGGACGCGGCCACCGCGTCATGGCACTGGATCGTGAAGGTCCGCTCCATCTCGGCCGGGTCCAACTCCCGGATCGGCGACAGCACTTCGTGCGCCTGCCGGACCAGCCGGTGCACGTCCTCCCGCACCGACACCGCGTACGGGGTCGGGGCCATCGAGTGACCGGTGCGTACGAGGATGTCGTCCCCGGTGACGGCGCGAAGCCGGCCGAGGGTGCGACTGACCGCGGGTGACGACAGGTGCAACCGCTCGGCCGCGCCCATCACGCTGCCCTCTTCGAGCAGGGCGTCCAGCACGGTCAGCAGATTCAAGTCCAATTGCATGACAGTAAACCTTAACAAGTCATAGATCCGTCCCGGACAACTTCAGGAGCATCCCATGAGCCAGGAACTTCTCGCCGCGACCGTCGCCGCCGTCCGCGCCGCCGGCGCCCGGATGATGACGCGCTACTCCACCGAGTCCCGTCCGCCCGCTCTCCCCGAACTGCTGGCGAGCCTCCAGGCCAATGACGCGGCTGTGGTCGACGTGTTGCGTCCCGCGCTGACCGAGGCTCTGCCGAGCGGGGGCTGGCTCAACGACGAGCACGGCTCGGGGCCCATGGCCACGGGCGAGTGGTGGCTCATCGACCCGGTCGGCGGCAACGTCAACGCCGTACACGGCACGCCCGACTGGAACATCGGCGTGAGCCTCGTCCGCGACGGCCGCCCGGTGCTGGCGGTGGTCCACTTCCCGGTCCTCGACGAGATGTTCACCGCGACCGAGGGCGGCGGGGCGTTCCTCAACGGTGTACGGCTGCGGGTCTCGGCCAAGACGTCGCTGGACGGCGCACTCGCCGGAACCGGCCAGGCACAGCCGGGCCATGACCCCGAACTCGCGCGGCGGATGGGCTCCGCCTTCGCCGCGATGACGAACTCCGCCCTGTATGTGCGGGTGTCCGTACCGGTGACCCATCAACTGGCCCAGGTCGCCGCGGGCCGGATGGACCTGCACTGGCAGTTCGACAACGTCCGGTCGCACGCGGCAGGTGTGCTGCTGGTCCAGGAGGCCGGAGGCGTCGTCACCGACTTCGAAGGCAAGCCGTGGGAACTGGCCGCCGAAAGCTACCTTGCCGCCGCGCCGGGTGTGCACGCCGCCGCGCTGGCAGTCCTGACCGACTGAAACCCGCTCAGGACGACCCGTGCCCTCCGGAGACAAGGACGACCATGAGTACCCTCACCGCGCCCCGCACCACTCCGCCCCCACGGGGAAACCGAGTCCGCTGGCGCATCCCGGCCCGGCTGCGCAAGAGCATCCTCGTCACGCATGTCGTGTCGGCGGGAGCCTGGATCGGCATCGACGTCGTCGCCACCGTTCTGGTGGTGGTCGGCTGGGTACGCGCGGGCGACGACCGCACCGCCGTGTACCGGGCCCTCGCGGACTTCTTCGTCGTCCCCCTGCTGCTGTCTGCCCTCGCGGCAGGGGTGGTGTGCCTCGTCACCGGTGTCCTGCTGGGGCTGGCGACCAAGTGGGGGCTCGTCCGCTACTGGTGGGTGTCGGTGAAGCTGGCCCTCAACGGCATCGCGTGCGTGATGCTGCTGCTGTTCCTGGGCCCGATCACCGAACTCGCCTCGGGTGAACAGCCGTTGCGCGACATCTGGTTCGTCGCGTTCCTCGCCGCCACCGCCATGGTGCTGCTGAGTTTCGCGATGGTGCTCTCGGTCTTCAAGCCGTGGGGCCGGGTCCGCACGTAGTTCCCGCCCGCGCGGCGCCCGCCGGAGGCGCAGCGCGGGACAGCCGAGAACCACTCGCCGCACACCGCTCAGCACACCCCCATATCAGGGGCGACGCTGGGCGGCCATCCACTGCCAGACATGGGTTCCGTCGATGCTCGGGTCGTTGCGGGCGACGTAGATCCATGACCAGTGACCGGAGAACTGGTGGCCGTTCCGGACGACATGGTCGTAGAGCGTCACGAGCGAACCGGGGATGAGCTCGTGCGCGTGGACGGTGTTGGCCTGCGGGTCCACGGTGAGGTCGTCGCGGGAGGTGACGAGCCAGCTGGGCGTGCTGATCTGCGCCAGTTCGCTGTCGGGGATCAGCGGCGGGCCGCCGGGCGGGAAGGATCCGACCACGCCGCAGATCGGCACGGAAGCGGCGAACAGAGTGGGATAGACGGTGGTCATCTTCATGCTCATGTAGCCGCCGTTGCTGCAGCCGACGACGTGGATCCGGTCGCGGTCGATGCGGCCACCGCGCACGACGTCGCCGATGATCTCGCGGATGAGCGGGGCGAAGCGGGGGCCGTCCTGCATCCAGGCAGAGGTGCTCTGGGGGGCCAGGACATAGGCGCCGCCGAAGATGCGCTGTGCTTCGGGGGTGGCGAAGCCCAGTGCGCCGCGGTTGGCCCGGAGCGTGGTCTCGTTGTCGTAGTAGTCGGGCAGCGAGGCGCCCTCGCCGCCGCCGTGCAGCCAGACGATCAGCGGGCGCTTGCTCCGCCCGGAGGAGTGGGCGCCGGCGGGGGAGTACAGCCGGTACTTCATGCCGGATCCGGAGACGTGGGAGCTGAAGGCGTCGACCTCGGGGTCCGACAGCCGACGGCTCTGCACGAAGTCCTTGATGGTGATCGATCGGTGATCGCGTAAGGCGAACGGGGCCTGCTGGGTGATGGTGTAGGTGAGGTCGAGCATGACGTTGCGGCCCCTGCCGGCGATGTACCCGAGGGTGCTGCCGCTGATCTGGCCCTCGGCATGGCTCAGATCGAGCACGATGTTGCCGCGGCGGTCGAGCCGGGCGGCGGTCACCGTCCGGTCGAGGTCGTACTCGCTGAAAATGGCGTCGCCGTCGGCGATGGGGAGCGGGCTGGTGGCCTTGGCGTGCACGGTGAAGGTGCCGGTGGTCAGGCTGGCGGGGTCGATCGGGCCGAGCCGGGCGGCATCGAGCGTGACCGAGGTGACCTGTTCACCGCCGTCCAGCACCTGGGCGTCGAGGGTGAATCTCATGCCTTTCGTCGCACGGTCGTCGGCGTACGCGGCGACGCCGGGCAGGGACAGGCCGGCGGCGGCGCCCGTGCCTGCGGCCAGAAGGGTGCGACGGCTGAGCGGTGTTGCCATGCGGACTCCTTGAGTGGGGGCTTCATCGCGGCCTGTTCACCGAATCCGGCGTTGCCGCTGAGGAGTTGACGGCGGCTCGCCGTACCGGATCAGGACGGCCGGTGTCATGAGCAGCACAGAAGCGAGCACCGTCGGCACGTTACCGGCGCCACCGCGTAGCGGACAGGTGCCGCTTCGGCTTTTCTCCTGACGGCGACGGCCGTGCCCTGCGCCTCGAAGGCTGACGTACACACGGAACGTCACATCGAGGTCGGTGGAGGCCGGGTGGCGAAGTCGTTTGGCGCGCGCATCCGTCGAGCCCGTCCGTTCGCGAACAGGCAGCGCTCACCGCCTCCATGACGGATCGTATGCAGGCTGCTTCATGTGCGAACACTGCATATATCCACCTGTTCGAGTGAAGCCACGTGAGTGGATTCGCTGGTTCCGCGAGTGAACTGCAACACAGTTGGGTCAGAAGAGGCGTAGACCACCTGTTGGCCCTCCAGGGGAAACCGCTGGCCACTCTGCGTTACCGATCGGTATGCGGCAGCCTTGTGCATTCTTCAAGTATCGCTGTGTCATGTTCACCCTGGCGCGCATGCGTGTTCGCCCGTTCGGCCGAGTTTCATAGGCGTCGTCAGAAGGCGCCGCAGGTGCGCATCCCGTAGCGCGGAGCCGTTCGCATCTTGCCTCAACGAAGAGGATCCATGACTGACGATGCCCGAGCGGGGGCCGGCGGCAGCCCGGTGATAGCCACCGGAGTGCTGCCCTTCCCGCTGGATTTCGAGGCGCTCTACCTGAAGAACCAGGAGCACTACCACCGGTTCGCGCTAGCCGTGCTCAACGACCGGCAGGACGCCGAAGACGCCGTCCACCGCGCCTACTTCGAGATCCTCGCGCACTGGCCGGACCTCCTTGCCGACGGCAACGTCCACCAGCAGACGTGGGCGATCCTGCGGCGCACCGTCATCTCCGAGAAGCTGACGAGCTACCGGGACAACCTGGCAGAACTGACCGAGGACAACGACGTGGCGCGTGCCCTGTGCACCCTGCCGTCGCGGCAGTTCGACGTCATGGTCCTGCGGTACCTGTGCGGCTGTGCCACCGCCGACATCGCCTGGTATCTCGGCGTGTCGGCCAGCACCGTCGACTACCACGGCCGCAAGGCCAAGCACCGTCTTGAGCAGGCCATGCCCGCCCGTATCCGAAGGAGCAACTGAATGAGCGCCCAGAAGGGATCTGTCTCGCACACCGAACAGGTGCTGGCCGCGGCAGGCCTGCGCCTGCGCGCCCGGCAGCCCGCGTTCGACGTTCCCGCCGGACTGCTCCGCCTGGCCCGGGACGCCGGCTACAGCCCGGTCCCGGACACCGTCCCGTCCGTCTCCCGTGCCCTGCGCCATCTGAAGGAGTTCGTCAGCTGGAGCCTCGACCAGCCCGGCGCCACCACGCACGTCGAGCGGTACGCCGCGACACTCGGCGAGAGCGACGCCTACCGTCTGCTGACGCGTGACCGGGACACGGAGGAGATCGACCTGGACGGCGCGCACGTCTTCGCCTGCATGCTGTACCTGGCGGGTCACCCCGAAAGCGCCCAGTTCTGGTGGCGTTTCACGGCCGGCGCCGGCATCGGGGCCAGCGCCCTGTGCCTGCAACTGCTGCACAGGTCCCGGGGTGAGACCGCGGAGGCCGAGCACTGGCGCGAGATGCTGCTCCTCGTCGTCGACCTGGACGACGATGTCGCCGTGAAGGCGACGTTCGTTTCCACGGTCGGCAGGTTCGCGGCCTACACCCGGCGCCACCGGCCGCCGGCCCCCGTCACGCCGGCCCTGGACGCCGAAGTGCGCCGCCTTGCGACTCAGGACGACGCCGACCGACTCGTGTGCCGCCCCGACGCCGGTCTCGCCCGGCGCCTGCAGGACTGCACCGGCTCCCTCTGACCCCCGAACGGACGAGAAGCCCGCCCGCGGTCCCGGTTACTGGGCCATCGACCGCCGGCAGGCTCCTCCTCACGCCCGGAAGGACGTACAACACCATGAAGCGTAAGCCCCGAAACGTCGTTTCCAGCACGGGATCGCGCCGCCGGAGCCGCCGCCTGCGCGACGCCGCCACCTTCGCTCTGCTGCGCGGCATGGCGTACGGCCTCGGCACGGGGGCGGCCGGGCTGCTCCTGTACTGGCTCCAGTCGTACCTGTGACCCTCCGGCCGCGACCGCCCTGCGGAACCGAACGAAAGACCTGACGGCGCGCCCATAGACGCTTCTTGCGCTGAAGTGGAGGGCGGGGACCGGAGAAGCCACCGGGTCAGCTTGTCGAGACAGCCCGGTGCCGGCTCGTTCGCGCGGCGGACGCGTCGGTGGCCAGGTCGGTCAGGGTGGCGGCCCGCCAGTCGCCGGACGACGCGCCGACGCGCCGACGCTTTCCACCGTGCCGGTCTCCTGCCGAGGGACGGGGAGGCGTGTCACCGGAGTATGACTTCGCTCGGACCGTTGAACGGTGCCAGTGACAGCACCGTCTTCGGTGTCCGCAGCCCCTCGTTCTCCCCGAACAGCTTCCGCGCCGCATCGAAGGGTACGTCGTCGCACGCCACCAGCGAGGCACGGTCGTACAGTTCGCGGATCGCGTCCGTCAACTCCCTGTTGCCGCCCGTTCCCACGCCCCAGGTGTCCCACAGCAGTGTCTCCGGCCTGTTCAGCGCAGCGAGGTCGAGTCGGTCGATCAGGCCCCGGCTGCGAGTACCAGCCGGGAGTGGGACACCTGCGTGAGCGACACGCGCGTGACGGCCGCCGGGGCCATGGCCCGTGCGGGACGCGGCCGGGAGACCTCGCTGATCCCCGCCCGCTCGCGGTCACCCGTGAAGACGAACAGTCGCAGCACCAGGAACCGCCCCACCCCCGCGAGCCCGGAGGCGCCGAGGTAGACGATCTGCTCGGTGAGCAGCCCGGGTGACGACTGCAGCAGGTGCAGGACGAGCACCGCCAGGGACGTCACCGCGTACGCGGCCGTCGCCGACCCCGCGGACTGCCAGTGCCGCCGCCACCCGGCCCGCTGCCCCGTCCCGAAGGTGAACAGCGCGTGCAACTCGGTGCACAGGACCGTCGACGCCACGGTGATCACCGCGTTCGCCACCACCCACGGCAGCACCCCGGCCAGCAGCGCCACCGCCCCGCTGGCGAGAACCCCGACACCCCCACCGCACACCACGAACCGCACGAAGGAGACGAACGCCCCGGGAGCGGCCACGCCCATTGCTTCCGTGCTCGTGACGCTGCTCATGCTGCTTCCGATCTGCTCGCTCCACAGTGATAACGCATGTAAGGATACGGACGTTAGTTCGCCGATTCAAGGGGGAGCGGGTGTGAGTTTTCATCTGTAAGGTAATGGGCGAGAGGTGCACTGCTAGGCATTCGTGGCCGGTGGCTCGTCATGGGTGATCTCGACCGGTGCGTCGGCCCCCGCCCGTGCGCGGTCCGACACCGCCGCTATCTCGTCATAGGTCCATTCCTTGTACAGCCGCTGCCCGTGGGCGTCGGTGATGTCGATGACCACGCCGGTCCATTCCTCGGCGGGCTGTTCGGGGACGAGTCCCAGCTCGAACACGGCGTCCTGGAGGAGGGATTCGGTGACGCGTACCCCAGTGAGCCTCTCGGCCAGCGCGAGGACCGCCGCCTTGCGGTCGACGTCCGGGGCGCTCTCGTCGTGCTCCCCCTCGGGGGTCAGAGGGAAGCCGATCTCCCGTAGCAGGGGGACCAGTTCATCAGGGGTGCTGCCGTCGCGCGACGAAGGGTCCTCGAACGTCGTACGCAGCTCACCGTCCTCGAACCAGTGGAAGAGGTGGATGGGCTTGCCTCCGTTGGCCGAGTGCGCCACGATCCGGCCGCCCTGCGACAGCGTCTCCACGGCCGTCGCCGCGATCCCCAGGCCACCGTCGAAGCCGAGGACGAGTGTCCAGTCGCCGTCCTCGCCCGGAGCGCTGAAGGCACCCGCGACGTAGGACTCGTCCCAGTAGTCGTCGCCCGACTCGGTACGGTGAGCGGCTTCCGCCTCGATGAGTCCGGCCGTCCCCTCCCCGGTGCCGCGCGGTTCCGCCTCCATCGCTCGCAGCACCTCGCGCGGGGTCCGCCCCCGTATCAGCGTCAGGGTGTACCCGCTCTCCATCATGTGACGGAAGATCAGCGAGGGGCGGATCCAGGCGTAGTCGTGCGCGGTGACCGAGTTCATACAGCGCAGTGTGTCCGATGCCTCTGACAACGCCTGCCCGCAGCGGTGCCCGGCCCGCCGGCCGGCTCGCCGACCGGCTCAGTTCCTGGTGTCGGCGAGCGTGCCGCGACAGGCGCGCACCACGTCCGCGTAAGCCTGCGGGCTCGGCTTCGGGCGGCGCTCGAAGGCGGCGCCGTCCACCTCGTGGAGGCCGAGTTGGGCCGTGCTCGGTCACGAGCACCGGAACCCCGGCGACCTCGTGGGCGTGGCGCACCGCCCCGGCGACATCGACGACCGTGGCGACCACCGGCTGAACGGCTCACCGGGCGCTGCGACGCCACGCGCTTCGACCGCAGCCGTGGACGACAGCCGGCTTGTCAGAGGCATCGGCTACCTTGCGCGTCATGGGAAACTCGGGCGGATCACTGACGACCCGGTGTTCGGGCGAACTGCACCAGTTCATGCGGGCAGCCGGATTCACGGACATCGACGAGACGAAGGCGTTGGCGGAGGGCTGGCAGGTCACCGACTTCGCCGACGCCGGCCCGCGCAGCCTGGCGAACCTCGTCCGGCAGATGAGGACACCGGCCCTCATGGTGTCCTTCCTCGACAGCGATGTGGGTTTCATCGAGGCCCTCACACCGGACGGCAACAGCTGGGAGGGCCTGCTCAACAGGGAGATCGCGGAGAGTTACGAGATACCGCTGGAGCAGTTCCCCCTCGAACCCGCCGTGGCCGGCGCACTCGCGTGGTCGGCCGCCGCCGGACTGACACCCGACGAGAAAGCCGTCCGACGTACGCTCACCACGTCGGCCCTGTTCGCGGAAGAACTCTCTTCGACCCTCCTGACAGCCCTGGGCCTGCCCGGCGCAACCTAGCCTCACGCAGGGCACCCGCCGCGCCGACGCTTCCAAGGGGCGCGGGGAACTGCGCGACCAGCCACGACGCACCCGCGGCCGAAAACTCCCCCGACGGCACAGCCCCACACGCCGACCCCGCCATCGGTGTCGCCCTCACCCCGCTCGTCGTGCTCCCTCCCTCAGGGACCGCTCGTCCCGACCGTGCCGGTGACGGCGTCAGGGTGGTCCTGGACGTACGCCCTGACGACCGACTCGAAGGTGTCGTCGGGGCGCAGGCCGAGTGCCGTCGCGCGTGTGGTGTCGAACGAGGCGGGCCACGAACCGACGATCGCCTCGATCGCGGGGTCGGGCGCGACGGTCACCAGGTCGGCTACGGCGTCTCCGGCCACCCGGCGCAGCGCGTCGAGCATGTCGGCGACCGTGACCGTGAGGGCCGGCAGGTTGACCGGAAGCCTGCCTTCGAGGGAGCCGGGGCCGTCGTCGCGCCCGGCCTCGGTGATGCGGAGGATGCCTTCGACGGTGCGCCGGGGTGAGGCCAGCGCGACGCGCAGGGCGGGGTCGACCGGGCAGGTGGCCGGGAGTCCGGAGAGGGGTTCGCGGATGATGCCGGACAGGAAACCGGAGGCGGCCGCGTTCGGTGCGCCCGGCCGTACCACGACGGTCATGAGACGGGCCACGCGGCCGTCGATGAATCCCCGGCGCGTGTACTCGGCGATCAACTGCTCACAGACGCGTTTCTGTGTTCCGTAACTCGACTGCGGCGTCGGCAGCGTCCACTCGTCGACCACGGGCGGCAGGGGCGCCGCGGGGTCGGAGCCGTACACCGCGACGCTGCTGGAGAACACCACCCGGGGTGTCGGCCCGCCCGCGGCCGACTGGGCGCGGGCGGCATCGAGCAGCGCGCGCGTCGTGTCCAGGTTGGCGGTCATGCCCAGGTCGAAGTCGCTCTCGCACTCGGCCGACACGGCCGACGCCAGATGGACGACCACGTCCACGGGCTCACTGAAGACGTCGTCGAGGCGCTCGCTCAGTTCGCCCCGGACGACATCGACCAGCGGGTCGTCCGCCACCGGCGCCGAGGCCGGCACGTACCGGTCGAGGAGAACCAACCTGTCGACGGGGGCACCGCACAGCGTCCGCCGCGCGAGCAGGACGTCGGTGACCTGCCGTCCCAGGAAACCGAAGCCACCGGTGATGACGATCCTCATACGGTCCTCCTCGTCCGTTCCGCTCGCCAGGTCACTCGGCCAGGCCGCTCGCTCACCGGCGTACGGGACCGGGGTTGGCATCGAAGTAAGCTAAGGCTAGCCTTACCGCGTGGCGAAGAATCCGAAGTTGATGCCCCGGCAGCCCCGGCTGTTCCATTGTCACGTCGTGCGCAGTGAGCGGTACACGTCCTCGATGCAACGGGTCACGGTGACAGGACCCGACCTCTCCTCGTTCCCGTGGCAAGGCTACGATCAGTGGTTCCGGTTGTTCCTGCGGAAACCGCACCAGGAGGAGTTCGTCCTGCCGGAGATCTCCGGACCGGTCTGGTGGAAGCCGTTCCTCGCCACCCCCGAGGACGAGCGGGCGCACTGCGCGAACTACACCGTGGCCGAGTTCCGTCCCGACGCGGCGGAGCTCGACATCGACTTCGTCGTGCACTGCGGTCCGGGCGGCGAACCGGAGGGCGCCGCGGCGATCTGGGCCTGCGGAGTGAGCCCCGGTGAGGAACTCGCGCTCCTCGACCAGGGGTTGCTGTTCGACTGCCCCGACGACGCCTCCGAGGTACTGCTCGTCGCCGACGAGAGCGGTCTGCCCGCGACGGCCGGGATCCTGCGCTCCCTCCCGCGTGAAGCGGTCGGCCGTGTCATCCAGGAGATCCCGACCGCGGGCGACCGCCGAGAGCTGGACGCCCCGGCCGGAATGACCGTCACCTGGGTGGTGCGCGACGACCCGTCCGCGGTACCCGGTGCCGCCGCACTCGCGGAGCTGCGCCGGCAGGTGTCCGCCGACCCGAAGGGCTATGCCTTCGTCGTGGGGGAGTCGACCCTCGCCACCGAGGGCCGACGGCACCTGCACCGCTCGGGACTGCCGAAGTCGCGTATCACCTTCTCCGGCTTCTGGAAGCGTGAGGTGCACGAGGCCGCTGCTGCCGCCTGACCGGCAGCGGGGGCGCCGGATCCGCCGCCCCCGCCTACCGCGGACGTCACTTGTCCGGCGAAGGGCGCAGGTGGAGGACGACCGCCACCGTTCCGAGCGCCGGGACGGTGACCGGGATGCCTCCCTCCGGCTCCACGTCGATCGCGTGCGGGTCCAGGCCGAGGTAGTTGGTGCGGAACGCCTGCCCGACCGCGAGCGGGGTGCCGACGCGGCAGGTGACCGGAGTGTCGGCCAGGGACTGCAGTCGGATCATGAGCCGTCCCTCACCGGGGACGGTCAGCCCGACGAGTCGCACCCGGGCGTCGTCCAGGGTCAACAGCCGTGTCTGCGCCGGAGGTTGCGCCTCGGCTCCGGCGCGGGCCACGGCGCGGGCGCGGACCGGCACCAGGGGGTGGCCGGTGACGGCCGCGGTACGCACGGCCAGTTGTTCCGCGACGCCGTCGGGGGCGTTCTGGTCGGCCCCGGTGAAGGCGACGCTGTAGCGGAACGTGTGGTGGAACGCCTGCTGGGAGGGGAAGTTGGTGTCCCAGATGTTGTTGTGCACCCAGGAGAAGACAGTGCCCGGCTCCTCCTGCGGCAGGGACTGCGGGTAGGGCGCGTACGGGATCGCGATCCCGCCGAGCTGCACGAGGGGGGCGTCGGCCGTCGCCAGGGCGGCGTGGTGGCCGGCGTCGCTCAGGCTGATCCAGCGGCGGATCGCGCGCATGTGGGTGGCGGACCCCGGCACGGTCTCCCGGTCGGTGCCCAGGATCCCGCCGGTGGCCTCCGTACGCACCGTGGGGTCGTCCAGGGCGAACGGGAAGGCGAAGAAGGCGCTCTCCTTGGTGAGCGTCGCCGTCTTGTCGACGCGGTTCTCCACGTCGATGCGGGCCGCGTCGTGCGGGAGGTGCACCCTCACCCGGAGCCGGCGGGTCCCGGCAGGGGCGCATTCGTAGACGAGGGTCTGGCCGGTGGCGTCCGTGATGCGGTCGACGAGCGCGGCGGGCGGCGCCGTGCTGCGCGAGGCGAGCAGGTGCATCGAGTCGTCGGCGACGGTCTTGCTGGACTGATGGTTGAACGCGCCGGCCGTGGCGTACTCGTCGTACAGGTAGGCGTTGAAGCCGGTGACGGCGTCCTGTCGGACCAGTTCGCGTCCGGTGTGCTTGTCGACGACGGAGCCGATGCACGCCTCGCGGAGGTCGACGGTGACCCGTAGGTGGTCGTTCTCCAGGACGACCGGGTCCGTGGACGTCTCCGTCCAGGACGCGTCCGCCCGGTCGCCGCCCACGTCGGGGACGATGTCGAGGCGCAGCGACCCGCAGGCCGGTACGTCGGCGACCGGCACATGCAGGAACCGCCCGGCCGCCCGGTGACGGTCGTTGCTCTGCGCCTCCTCCACGAACGGCAGGGGCGCGCCGGTACGGGCATCCAGGACCTGGACCGCGTCGCGCAGCGCGACCGTGCTCTCCGGCAGGAAGAGCCGTGCCGTCTCCGACCGCGGCCAGCTGCAGGTGTTCACGACGTGGAAGGAGGCGAGCGCGTCGGCGGGGGCGGCGAAGGCCTCCCCGAGCAGCGCGGAAGCGGCGTCCAGGAGCGTCTCCGCGTCGTCGTGGGCACGCATGGCCTGCGCGTACTTCCAGTGCCACTGCCGCTCCCCGGACCCGTGGCCGTGGTCTCCGTGGGTCCAGGGGTCGCCGGCGCCCCAGGTGTGCTCGTTGAACAGCGAGGCGGCCCGGTAGACGGCCGGTGCCTTCGCCGTGACCGCCGTGCTGCCGGGCACGCCCATCAGGTGCGCGTACCCGGCCACGGTCTGGGCCTCGGCGAGGGCCGCCTGACCTCGGCGCGTGGCGGCGAGCGGGACGGCTCCGGCGCCGACCCCGTCCACCCACCAGTCGCTCCAGTCGCCGCGGTAGGTCTCCAGGCGGTCCCCGACGCGCTGTTCGGCGTCCGCGAAGAAGTCCTCGTTGCGGGAGGCCCGCAGCTGCGGGTAGGCCCACTGCTCGTTCCAGCGGCGTACCGTGTCGGCGATGATCCGGCGGGGCGGCCCGTTGTCGGCGAACTTGCCCAGCACGCGCAGGTGCAGGACGTCCCACGGGTACGGCTCGACGCCGGCAGTGGCGGCGGAGGTCCCGTCGAGGATGGGGAAGCCGGGAATCCCACGGCCCTCGTGCGGATAGGGGAACCGGGCGAGGGCGGACAGGTAGGCGGGCAGCAGGTCGTCGACACTGGCGTAGGACTCGTCGAAACCGAGGATCGAGCCCTCCATGTACGCCAGACCGTGCGGTGTGTCCGTACGCCACACCAGCACGCTGTTGCCGCTGGGCGCCTGCCAGCGGAACAGCCGCGGCAGGTGCTCTCCGCCGACGAGGTGCGGGACGGCCCGCCCGGCCCAGTTGTGCGCCACGGACAGATAGCGGATGCCGTTGTCCGCCAGGACGTCGGGCAGGCCGACCACCTGCCCGGGCACGTCGGTCTGCATGGCCGTGGTGATGTCGATGCCGTGGCGGTCGCGCAACTCCGTGACCGGGCGCAGCAGTTCGTGCAGTTCGTCGGTGGAGCAGGTCTCCGTGTGGAGGTTGAACGGCATCGCCGTCAGCTCGACGCGCCCCTCGCGCACCCGGTCCAGGAAGTGCTCCACCTGGCGTGCGGGCCTGTTGGCGCTCCAGTCCTGGAAGGAGTGGAACCCTTCGACGGCCCAGCGGAACCGGGCGGGCTCCGGCCAGTCGTCGGTGTCCCGGCACAGTTCGAGCAGCGAGTCGAGGTAGGCGCGGGACTCGGCCATGACCCGGCCCTGCGGATCGGTGTAGCCGATGTCGAGGTGGGAGTGCTGCACCAGGTGCAGCGTCCAGTGGCGCTGCGGGCGGGCCTCGAAGTCGAGCCAGGTGTTTTCCGCCAGGTCGGGGAGTTCGATCCGCAGGGCGGTGGGCGCGTCCACCTCCGGCACCAGGACGCGGAGGTCCGTCCCGGGGCCGGAGAGGATTTCGCTGCGGACGGGCGTGCCACCGGCGGTGGTGACCCGGACTCTTGTGACGCGCGGCGCCCTGGTGCCGGCCGCCGCGCCTCCCCGGTGCAGTCCCACCCGGATGGACTGCAGCAGTCCGCCGGAGCCGTCGTGGCGCAACAGGGGTTCGCCCGACAGGCGCACCTCCAGGTCACCCACGCCGACGGTGGAGGTGACCACACGGTCGCGCAGGATGTCGCGCGCGAGGTCGGAGTCCCACCAGGACGGCCGGGTCAGCGGTGGCTTGGGCATGGTGCGTGATCGTCCTTCGTGTCGGGAGGGCGGGGCGCGGTCAGGATCGCAAGCGGGTGGTTACGGGGCCTGCTTCGGCCCGTTCCCATGGCCGCGCCGGTCGCTCTGGGCCAGGGTGGCGAAGATCTGCACCATGGCCGACTGGTTGAGGGTCGCGGCCGGTGCCTGCGGGTCGTAGTCGCCGCCGTTCGACGGCTGGAAGCGGAACAGCCCGGTGGCGGTGTCCCTGTTGGTCCGGTACGTGCTGTCCGCGTAGCCGCTCATGGCCTGCCGGTAGGCGGAGTTCGGGCGGACGGCGTCCAGGTCGAGGAGGTCCTTGAAGTAGAAGGCGTTGAAGACGGCCGGCTGGTCGTGCAGCCGGGTGCCCTGCCCCCAGTACGCGAGCGAGGCGTCGGCGTCGGTGACGGCCTTGGTCAGCCAGCTGTTCCTGCCGGTCCCGCGATAGAGGGCGGTGGCCGTGCCGATCATGGCACCCGAGTTGTACGTCCACAGCGTCTCGTTGGTGCCGCCGTCGTCGTTGCGGTCGTTGACGTACAGGCCCGGTGCCTTGCGCATGCACGAGGACACCCAGCCGTACCACTGCTCGGCCTTTTCGAGGTAGGCGCGCTTGTGGGTGTGCTCGTAGAGGCGGGCGGCGAGTTGGGCCGAGAGCGCGGTGACGTTGGTGGCCCGGATGTTGTTGCCGGGGGAGTCGACCCAGTCCATGCCGCCCGGACAGGTCTTGCCGGTGTCGCCGTCCCAGGCGCGGCTGACGACGGGTACGACGTTCTCGGCCCGCCGCAGGAAGGCGCGGTCGCCGGTGGACTCGTACTGGTCGAGCTGGCTCAGGGCGACCACGGCGTTGTCGTCGTAGTAGACGTCGCCGCCCGAACCGAGCGGCGCGGGCAGATACGACTGGTAGCCCGGCCGGTCGCCGCCGGCGAAGTACAGCTCGAACGTGTCGAAGCGCTCCGCCGCGTCCTGGCGGAAGTCCCCTCCGTTGCCGGGGAGCTCCTGCATGTCGACGGCCGCCGCCGCGGCCTCGCGGAACGGCCACAGGTAGGAGTGCGCCGGGTCGGCCGCCTGCCGCGGAGTGTGCTCCAGGTACAGACCGTGCTGGTCCGTACCCTCGTACAGATGGGTCTGCAGGGACCGGTACGCGGCGGTGGCGCGGTCGGCCCACAGGGACTGCGGGACGGGGTGGGGGCGGACAGGAGAGGCGGACCCGGCGTGTGCGGGGACGGCGGTCCAGAGCAGGCCCGCGCAGACGGCGGTCACGGTGGCACGGCGGAGCAGCGTTCGCGGCATGGTTCACCCTTCACGAAGAGGAGGAGGGAGAGGAGGCGGACGGAGAGAGACGGAGGTAGGTGCGGCGTACGGAGGTGAGACGTACGGGATCAGCGGTGGATCTTGAGGCTGCTGATGAAGAAGCGCTGGGCGGAGAAGAACAGCACCAGGGTCGGCAGGGAGACCAGGAGGGCTCCGGCCAGCACGACCGGGGGACCGACGTTGGAGTAGTTGCCCTGCAGGTCGGCGAGGGCGGCCATGACCGGCCGGATGTTGCGGCTCGTGGTCAGCGTGATGCCGAACATCAGGTCGTTCCACACGGCCACGAACTGGAACACGAACACGGCGACCATGGCGGACCTGGTGAGGGGCACATGGATCTGCCAGAACAGCCGCCACCAGGACGCGCCGTCCAGGCGTGCTGCCTCCACGACCTCCTTGGGCAGGGTGAGGGCGTAGTTGCGCATGACGAAGAAGGCGAAGGGGATCGCGATCGCCGTGTAGATGAGGAGGAGCCCGAACTGGGTGTCGTACAGGGACGATTCCGCGTACGAGAGGAACAGCGGGCGGATGAAGACCTGCAGGGGCAGCAGCGTGCCGGAGTAGATCACCCAGAACCACAGCGCCCGGTGTTTCACGGGCATGATGATCGTGGCGAAGGCGGCGCCCGCGGCCAGTACGGCGGCGGCCAGCGCGCTGACCACGGAGTACAGCAGGCTGTTGCCGAACGCCGGGCCCAGGTTGGCCTTGTCCCAGGCCTGGGACATGTTGTCGAAGAGCCCGAACTCCGTCGGGAGCCAGTGCGGACTGCCCGAGTAACTTTCGGCCGGCACCAGGGCGTTGACCACCAGGAGCCAGGTCGGGACCAGCCAGAGCAGGGCGAGCACCGCGACGGTGCCGGTGCGCAGGACGCGGCCGAGGGACATGGTCATTCGCCTTTCACGTCGAGCTGACGGCGCAGGTAGAGCCAGGAGGCTGCCAGGACGATGACGGTGAGGACGACGGCGATCGCCGCTCCCGCGCCGGGCCGCAGCTCCAGGAAGGTCTCGTTGTACATGGACACCGCGAGGGTCTCCGTGGCCCGTCCCGGACCGCCCTGGGTGAGCACCCAGATCAGGTCGAACGACTTGAGGCCGTTCACCAGGCTCATGCCGATCACGATGATGGACACGGGCTTCAGCTGCGGCAGGACGATGTGGCGGAACTGCTGCCAGCTGCCCGCCCCGTCCAGGGAGCCGGCTTCGAGGGTTTCCGGCGGGATGGACTGCAGTCCGACCAGGAAGAGGATGACGGCCACACCGGTCGCCTGCCAGGCGTTGGCGAGGATCATCACGAGGGTGTTGCCCGGCCAGGTCAGCAGCCACCCCTGGGCGAACGAGTCGAGACCCACCGAGGTCAGTACCTGGTTGACGGCCCCGTCGGTGGTGAGCATGAAGTTCCAGACCACCGCCACCGCGGAGCCCGACAGCGCGTAGGGAAGGACGACACACAGCCGCGCGAGACGCGAGAAGCGGGTGGCGTCGGTCATGCAGGCGATGGCCAGCCCGAGCACGAAGGGGAGCACGACCGTGCCCACCACCCACAGCAGCGTGTTCTGGATCGAGCGGGTCAGCGCCGGGTCGGAGGCGAACCGGGTGTAGTTGTCGAACCAGCTGAAGGGGGAGGTCCGGGTGTCGGCGAAGAAGCTGCGGTGGATGGTCCACACGAACGGGGCGAGCAGGAACACCGCGACGAGGAGCACGGACGGCGCCATGAACCCCCCGGCCGTCAGGCGCTCGCGCCTGCCGATCCAGGCGTGTCGCTCCGCGGGCCGCGGATCCCCGCCGACGGGTGGTGTCCGTCTGCTCCCGCCGGTGGCGGGTCGGTCGGTCGTAGAAGTGCTCATGCCTCGTCGCGCCTCCAGGCTGCCCATTCGTCTTGTGCACGTTCCTGCATCCGGCGCAGCGTGGTCTCCGGTGAGGTCTGCCCGGCCATGAACCCGCCCAGGTCGTTGGTGTTGCCCTGGATGAGGCTCGGCGGGCTGGCCTCCCAGTAGCGGATCAGCGGGATCCGGCGCTCCTTGGCGACGTCACGCTGCAGCTCGGCCACGACGGGGTTGTCCGAGCGGACCGTCGGGTTGGCGGAGCTGTCCTGGAGGAAATCGCTCCACACGCGCTGGACGGGCGGGGCGAGCCACGAGCCGACGTTCGCCAGGGCGGCGTCGTGCGAGGAGGCGCGGGCCGGCACGGTGAAGACGCCCGACTCGGCGATCACGCTCTTCGGCGTCGCGGACCGCACGGTGGGCAGGATGAACGCCCCGTAGTCCGCGCCCGGCTTCATGCCCGCCGCGGTCATTCCCTGGGCCTGCCAGGTGCCGTGCAGGAACATGCCGACCGTCCCGGCCTTCAGCGCGCCCGGACCCCGCGCCTGGTCGAAGTCGGGTGACGTCATCCAGCCCTTGCGCATGAAGTCGTGCCAGATGTCCATCGCCTCGCGGGCGGGATCATCGGTGTACGAGGCCTCACCCGCGACCAGTTTCTGGTAGAAGCGCGGATCGACCTTGGTGACCAGCTCCTGGAACCACTCGATCGCGGGCCAGCCGCCCACCTGACTGGCCAGGAACGGCGTGATCTTGTTGCGCTTGAGGACCTCGGCGCAGTGCAGCAGCTCGTCCCAGCTCCGCGGCTCGGAAAGACCGAGCTTCTCGAAGACCGGCTTGCTGTAGAACAGCACGTAGTACGACTCGTACAGGGGGATGCCGTACACCTTCCCCCGGTACGACACCGCGTCCCGTGAGGCGCCGCGCACCCATCCCTTCGCCTGGTACTTCCCCCAGACGCCGGACAGGTCGGTCAGGCCGCCGGCGCGGGCGAGGCGCTTGAGCTGGTAACCCGAGGCCCACTTGACCAGGTCGGTGGCCTTCGACGTCTGCAGTGTCATCTGTACGACCTGCTGGTACGAGGTCACCGAGGGGTTCGACAACGGCCGCAGCGCGTAGCCGGTGATCTTCTCCAGTTCGCGTCCGGCCGCCCGGTAGCCGTCGTCCCAGGTCGCGTTGTCGTTGGAGATGCTCGTGGTCCCCGGCTGCGCCGACGTGCTGTCTCCGCGGGCGCAGCCTCCCGCGGCGAGCGTGGCCGCGCCCGCGGCCATCCCGGCGAGAACGCGGCGCCGGGCGAGCGGCGCGGCCGCACTCCGGGTCCTGCCCGATGCTGACATTGATCACCTTCACGGAAGCGAGCCATGTGCATGGCCGGATGTGAACCACAGGGCACAGAGGTGTCCGGGAACGCCCGGCATTGCCGAGTGGTTGTTGCGTGGAAGTTAACGACAACATTCCCGCAGTGGCAAGGGTCTGTCGGCGGGAAGAAGCGGAAACGAACTTACGGCCTGCTAAAAGGCCAGTTCGCAGAAGCCTGTGTCGAAAAAATTGACCGTGGATCGAGGATGGACTCTCTCGGACAAGCATTGTTATCGTTAACGCACCGACAGAGCCTACTGAGGAGCAGATGTGCAGTCCGCGTCTCGTTCGTACGACCCCCACCCCAGTTACGAACCGGTCGACGGGCAGGTCACCGCGGGGTGGCCGGCCGCGGTCGCCGCGCTGCCGCCCGGTCCGCTCGTCCTGGCCGTGGACGGTCCTGCCGCGCTGGACTGGGACGCCCTGGCCGACGGCCTCACGACGGCACTGCGCCTGGCGGGCCGGGAGGCACAGCGGTCGGACATACGCGATCACTACGCACCCTCAGCCGCCGAACGCGTCGCGGCCCGGCCACAGCCCGCCGACGACCCGTTCTTCACGCCGCTGTCGCAGGCGGGTGTCGCGGACCTCTTCGACTCGGTGCCCCGGCCGGGAAAGCCCGCGGACGACGGTGTGCTGCTGGTCTTCGGGCCGGGCGCGGCGCTCTGCGCAGTGGACCTGCTCTGGTACGCCGACCTGCCCAAGCGGTATGCCGAAGCCGCTGTGGCCAAGGGTGAGCTGCCGGTCGGCGCCAACCTGGGGCGGCCCGGCGAGCCGGGCGACCTCGTGCGGCTCTTCTACACCGACTGGCCGGTGGCGGACCGCCACCGCGACACCATCGCCGGCCGGGTCGACCGGTGGATCGACACGCAGGACCCGGCGGCCCCCGCGTCGCTGGACGGCACCGCGCTGCGCGGCACGCTGCGCCACCTGGCCCGCGGGCCGGTCCGCACCCGCCCCTACTTCAACTCCACGCCCTGGGGCGGCCAGTGGGCGGCGAGCGAACTGGGCTTCACCCCGCAAGCCGGCAACACCGCCCTCGGCTACGAACTGATCGCCCCCGAGGCAGGGGTGCTCGTCGGGGAGAAGGACGGGGCGCAGGTCGAGATTCCGTTCCAGCTGCTGTGCGTCGAGCACCCCGAGGCCATGCTCGGCGAGGAGGTGCACCGCCGGTTCGGCACCTCCTTCCCGATCCGCTTCGACTACCTCGACACGATGGGCGGCGGCAACCTCTCCCTGCACCTCCACCCGCGGGAGCAGTACATGCGGGAGGTGTTCGGCTGGCCCTACACCCAGCACGAGACGTACTACGTCACGGCGAACGAGGAGGGTGCCCAGGTGCTGCTCGGGCTCACCGAGGACGCGGACCCCGAGGTCATGCGCCGCCAGGTGGAGGACGCCATCGCCGACGGCACCCCGCTGCCCGTCCAGGACCACATCCAGACGCACGAGTCGGCCCAGGGCCAGTTGTTCATGATCCCCGCGGGCACCCCGCACGCCTCCGGCGCCGGCAACCTGGTCCTTGAGGTGAGCGCGACCCCGTACCTGTACTCGCTGCGCCTGTACGACTGGCTGCGCAAGGACGCCGCGGGCGCGTCCCGGCCGTTGCCCTACGAGCACGGGTTCGCCAACCTGGACACGGCCCGGCGGGGGGAGGACGTGGTGAAGGACCTGATCCAGCAGCCGCGTACGCTGCGCGCGGGCGACGGCTGGCGCGAGGAGGTCATCGGCGCGCTGCCCGAGATGTTCTACGCCGTCCACCGGCTGGTCGTCGCCCCTCAGGCCGGCATCACCGACGACACCGCGGGCCGCTTCCACATCCTCAACGTCGCCGCCGGCCAGGGAGCCGTCGTCGAGACCCAGGACGGACGCAGCCACTTCCTGGCCTTCGCCGAGACCCTCACGGTCCCCGCCGCGGTGGGTTCCTACCGGGTGCGCTCCGTGGGCGGCGACGAGGTGCAGATCGTGAAGGCGCTGGTGGTCGAGCCGTGACCGCAGCCTCCGTGGCCTTCACGGGACGGTCGGCCGCGCCGGTCCCCGTCCTCGACGTCGGCGGTACGCACGTCACCGCCGCGCTCGTCGACCCCGCCACCGGCCACCCCGTCCCGTCCTCGGTGATCCGCAGACCGCTCGGTTCGCACGCCGACGCCGACGGCATCCTCGACGACATCGCCCTGACCGCGCTCCGACTGCCGGTCGGACACGGCCCGTTCTGGGGCGTGGCGATGCCCGGACCCTTCGACTACGACACCGGGATCGGCCGTTTCACGGGTATCGGCAAGTTCGAGTCCCTGTCCGGCGTGGACGTGGGCGCCGGACTGCGCCGGAGGCTGGACGACCGGGCCGAGCGGCTGTGCTTCCTCAACGACGCCGACGCCTTCGCCCTCGGTGAGCACCGGGCCGGGGCGGCCCAAGGGCACGACCGCGTGGTGTGCCTGACACTGGGCACGGGCATCGGCTCCTCCTTCCTGCGGGCCGGACTGCCCGTGCACGACGGCCCCGACGTGCCGCCCTGCGGGCATGTGCACCGGCTGGACATCGACGGCCGTCCGCTGGAGGACACGGTCTCGCGCCGTGCCATCCGCCTCCATCACGCCCGGCTCGCCGCTTCGCACCGGGAGCCGGACCCGCGCCAGGAGTTCGCCCTGCCGGACGTCCACGAGATCGCCGCGGCGGCCGAGCAGGGCGACACCGCCGCTGCGGAGGCCTTCCGCTACGCTTTCGACGCCCTCGGCAGGGCCCTGGCCCCGTGGATCGACCGTTTCCAGGCCACCGCGGTCGTCATCGGCGGTTCCATGGCGCAGTCGTGGGATCTGATCCATCCCGCGTTCGCCCGGGGACTGGCTCGGGCCGACCGGGCGCCCGTACGGGTTCTGCCGGCCCGGCAGCCCGCGTCGGCACCGCTGATCGGGGCCGCGCACTGGGTCCGGAGCGCGGCGGGCACTTCATGAGGACCGGTCCGGGGCGAGGTCGCCACCGCAGGCCGACGGAGAAGGGGGAACGGGCATGACCGCTCGTCGAGCCGGCGGGCCGACCATGCATGACGTCGGGAAGCTCGCGCAGGTCAGCGCCATGACCGTGTCCCGCGTACTGAAGAACGACCCCGGTGTGTCCGAAGCGACCAGGGAACGCGTCTTCGCCGCGGTGGACCGGCTGGGCTACCGCCGCAACGAGACCGCGCGCAGCCTGCGGCTCGGCGGCAGCGGGATGATCGGCCTCGTCGTCACCAACCTCGCCAACCCCTTCTACTCGCGTCTCGCGCTCGGCGTCCAGGAGGTCGCCACCGAGTACGGCTTCCGGATGGTGCTCAGCAACTCCGCCGAGCAGGCGGACCGGGAGCCCGGCCTCGTCGACGGCCTGATCGACCATCAGGTCGAAGGGCTGATCGTCGTCCCCGCGGGCAGCAGGCAGCAGCACCTGGCCGCCGCCATGCGCCACGTACCCGTCGTGCTCGCCGCCCGGCCGCCCGCCGGACTCGACACCGACTGCGTACTGGTCGAGGACTTCCACGGGGCCCGCGAGGCCACCGCCTGCCTGCTGGCCGAGGGGCACACCCGTATCGCCTTCCTGGGCAATCCGCCCTCGCTCTACACCGGGGCCGAGCGGCTGCGCGGGTTCTGGGCGGCCCACGACGAGGCCGGTGTCGAGCCCGACAACGCCCTCATCCGGCAGGGCCTCGTCGACGCGGCGACAGCCGAGGCGGCGACCCTCGAACTGCTGGGCCGGCCCGACGCCCCCGCGGCGCTGTTCTGCACCAACAACCGCATCAGCCAGGGCGCCATCCGGGCCCTGCTCAAGTCGGATGTCACCCTGCCCCTGGCCGGCTTCGACGACTTCGACCTGTCCGACGTCCTCGGCCTGCCGCTGACCCTCGTCTCCTACGACGCCGACGAGATCGGCCGGGAAGCCGCACGCCTGCTCATCGACCGCCTGGGCCACAAGGAAGCGGAGCAGCCCCCTTCCCGCCGCGTCACGATCCCCACGCGCGTCGTCCGGCACGGCGTCCACGCCGACGGCCGTCCCCTCGGCCCACCGCGGACCGACACGTGAGCAAGTCGCGTAGCGAGCCGCGTGACAAGGCGCACGAGTCACGTCGCAGGACATATGAGTCACATGACAAGGCGTGCGAGTCGCGTGACACGGCACATGAGAAGAAGGGCCGACCATGCAGTTCCCCACGAGTGTCGAGGACCATCCGCTGGTTCGGCGCGCGGTGCGCCATCTCGACGCGCTCGGCGACCCGCGCCACGGACAGTTGCTGGTGCGCTGCCTCGACGACACCCTCGCGCACACCATCCGGCCGATGCCCGACGGCAGCGCGTTCGTGGTCACCGGCGACATCCCCGCCATGTGGCTGCGCGATTCGTCGACCCAGCTGATGCCCTACCTCGCGCTCCTGAAGGACGACAAGGGCCTGCAGGACCTGGTGGCGGCCGTACTGGAGCGCCAGTTCGACCAGATCCGGCGCGACCCGTACGCGAACGCCTTCAACCCCGAACCCTCGGGACGCGCCCACGACGGTGACGACCTGTGCGAGGACCCCTGGGTGTGGGAGGAGAAGTACGAGGTCGACTCCCTGGCCTTCCCGCTCCTGCTCGCCCACCGCTTCTGGCGGGCCACCGGCCGCACCGACCACCTCGACGGGGCGGTGCGCACCGCCCACGCCGTGCTTTCCGTGTGGCGCACCGAACAGGACCACGAGCACCGGTCCGCCTACCGCTTTCTCCGGTCCTCGGGACCGGCGAGCGACACACTGCCCGGCGAGGGCCGGGGAACGCCCGTGGCCCGGACCGGAATGACCTGGAGCGGATTCCGGCCCAGCGACGACGCCTGCACGTACGGGTACAACGTGCCCGCGAACCTGTGCGCGGCAGCCGCCCTCGACGGTACGGCCGAGATGGCACACGAGGCCGGGGACACGGCCCTGGCCGAGGACGCCACGGCCCTGGCGGCCGAACTGCGGGAAGGGGTCGCCCGCCACGGAACGGTCGACCACCCCGAACACGGCACGATCTACGCCTATGAAGTGGACGGACTCGGCAACGCCCTCCTGATGGACGACGCCAACATGCCGAGCCTCCTGTCCCTGCCCCTGGTCGCGAACGTACCCACCGCCGACCCGCTGTACCGCGCCACCCGCGCATTCGTCCTCTCCCCGGCCAACCCGACCTGGTACCGGGGGAGCGCGGCACAAGGAGTGGGCAGCCCGCACACTCCCAAGAACCACATCTGGCCGATCGCCATCGCCGTGGAGGGGCTGACCTGCGACGACGACGCGTCGCGGCTCGCCGCGCTGCGCCTGTTGGCGGACACCGACGCGGGCACCGGCGCCATGCACGAGTCCTTCCACAAGGACGATCCGGGCCGCTTCACCCGGCACTGGTTCTCCTGGGCCAACGCGATGTACGCGGAGCTGGCCCTGGACGTGGCGGGCCTCGGGACCCGCTCCCTGTGGGCCCACCCTTCTCCGCGCCTGTCCGCGCCCCCGGCGTGAACCTGCCCGCCCGCTCGTGGTCGGCGGCGATCCGGAGGTAGCGTTCTCGACATGGACTTCCGTACCAAAGTTGAGCGCGCTCAGCGCCTGAAGCAGCTTCATGCCGATCACCAGCCGCTCGTGCTGCCGACCGTCTGGGACGCCTGGTCGGCGCGCACGGCGGTCGCCGCCGGTTTTCCCGCACTGACGATCGGCAGCCATCCGCTTGCCGACTCCCGGGGGGCCGAGGACCACGAGGGGCAGACCTTCGAGGAAGTGCTCGCCGCCGTCAGGCCCATCATCGCCGCGGTCGACGTCCCCGTGTCCGTGGACCTGGAAGCCGGATACGGACAGAAGCCCGCGGATCTCATCGCCGGACTCATCGAGGTCGGCGGTGTCGGTCTCAACGTCGAGGACACCGTCCACTCGGACGGCGGACGCGTGCGCAGCACGCAGGAGCACGCGAGTTACATCGCCGGCCTGCGCGCGGCGGCCGACGACGCGGGCGTCCCGGTGTGGGTCAACGGACGCACCGATCTCTTCCTGCACGCGAAGGACGCCGCCGGTGTCCTCGACGAGGCGATCGAGCGACTGCGGGCCCTGGAGCAGGCCGGTGCCGACAGCGTCTACCCGGTGGGCATCCAGGACAACGACGAGCTGCTCACGGCGGTGATCGGCGCCGTGGCCATTCCCGTGAACTCCACGGCCCATCCCGTGAAGCACGACCTTGAGCGCTTCCGCCGGCTCGGCGTCGGCCGGATCACCTACGGTCCGCTGCTGCAGATCGCGTTGACCGACACGATCAAGGACATGCTCGGGCCCTGGGCGCCCTGACGGGTTGATCGAGCGTGGGACGCCCTTGTTCACCTCTCACCCTTGGAGAAGGGCGCCCCACGCTCCGGGCGCGACCGCTGTCACGCGACCGGTCGTGTCCGTGTTCGTACGTGGGTCCCGGCGGGGCCAAGGTCGTCCGTCGTCGGCGTCATACCGGCCCGCGTGCTAGTAGCGATCGTGACGGCCGGGTCGCGGGGATGACGGACTACCTGGTGACCGCCGCCGGCTCGGGACGCGGCGTTGGCGGCGAAGGTCTACGAACACACGGCACGCACGCTGGGTCTCGTGCCCCTGCCGACGACTTGAACTGAACTGAACCGAAGGGTTGGCTGATCGTCCCGGTTCGTCGTGCGTGGGGCCGCTGTCAGCCGAAGTCGTCGGGGACGATACGGAGCTTCTGCGCGATGCGGGCGAGTGCCTTCTGGTCCGTGGCGTTGAGCGAGTCCAGGACCATGCGGCGTACGGCTCGCAGATGTGTGGGCGCCGCCAGGCGCACGATGTCGAAGCCGGCGTCGGTGAGTTCGGCGAGGGTGTAACGGCCGTCGGCCGGGTCGGGGGTCCGTACGATCCAGCCCCGTTGTTCACAGCGTTTGGTGACGTTGGACAGGCGGGAGAGCGACCCACTGGCTAGGAAGGCGAGTTCTCCCATCCGCAGCTTGCGCTGCGGGGCCTCGGAGAGGTGGCTGAGCACCAGGTACTCGAACAGGGTGAGCCCGTGTTCCTGCCGCAGCGGTGACTCCAGCTTGCCGGGCAGCAGCAGGACGAGGGAGATCATCCCCGTCCACGCCGCCTTCTCCTGCTCGTCGAGCCACCGCAGCTCCTCGTCGTCCTCGTGTCCATCCGCGGCGCTCATGGACCCTCCCGTGCTGGTCATGACCCTCCCTGCCCTCCGGCGAAACCCGCCATCACTTTACGCTTGAAGTCATTGCGTGCTAGTTTCACTTTACGCGTGAACTCATGGATGAGGAAACGCGCCCCTATGGACAGGAAGAGGAAGCATCATGAGTACCGTCACCTTCGGCATCACTCCGGGCTACGGCGAGAAGCTGCACTCGGCCCTCGGCTACAGCGGGGCCGTCCGTGTCGACGACCGGGTCGAGATCTCCGGTCAGGCCGGAGTGAATGACGATCTCGTCATCCCCGACTCGCTGGAAGACGAGATCATCCAGGCCTTCGACAACGTGGAGCGCACGCTCGCCACGGTCGGCGCGACATGGAAGGACGTCATCCACGTCAACTCGTACCACAAGGTCGCGCCGGGAGACGACGTCATCGGCGACGACCACAACGCGGTCATGGCCGAGCAGTTCCGCCGTCGCCTCGACGGCCGCGCCCCCATCTGGACCGAGACCGGCGTCACCGTGCTCGGCCTCGCCGCCATGCGCGTGGAGATCCGGGTCACGGCCGTCGTCGGCTCCGGGGACTCCGGGAACTGAGCCGTCACCTTCGGCGACCGCCGGCGGGGGCTCGGGCTGTACGACCGGCGTGCGCAGCCCCGGGTCCGCCGCCCGGGCCGCGCCGGAGCTCACCTCCACCCGGCCCGCTCGCCTGACGCGCCGCGCCGTGCATCCTGCTGCCGTCCGTTGTTGATCCGTTGCCGTGCGGCTCCGAACCTCTTGACGTAGTTGGTTCAGACCTTTACGTTCTTCCGCACAGCGCGTGTTCATAGGTGAACCTAGCGTTCACTGACATGAACCAGCCTCCCCCACCGTCTGCTTCTGACGAAAGGCTGCGATCACCCCCATGACCGTGCGAACCCGTACTCGTTCCCATGCCCTGCGCGGCGGACTCGCCCTGGCGGCCCTGCCCCTGACAGCGGGTCTCCTCGCCGCGCCGCACGCCGATGCCGCCCCGGCGGCCACCTCGACCGCCGTCGCCCCGTACCTCTACAACGGCTGGGGCAACCCGCCCAGCCCGACGACGATCACCCAGGCCACCGGCGTGAAGTCGTTCACCCTCGCCTTCATCCTCAGCAACGGCTACTGCAACCCGCAGTGGGACGGCAGCCGCCCGCTCACCGGCGGCGTCGACCAGCGCACCATCACCACGATCCGCAACGGCGGCGGCGACGCCATCCCGTCGTTCGGCGGATACAGCGGCAACAAGCTGGAGAGCTCCTGCTCCAGCGCGAGCGAACTCGCCGCCGCCTACCAGAAAGTGATCGACGCCTACACGCTGAAGGTCATCGACATAGACATCGAGGCCGCCGCGTACGACAGCCCCACCGTGCAGCAGCGCACCGTCGACGCCCTGAAGACCGTCAAGTCCCGCAACCCGGGCCTGAAGGTCCACATCACCATCGGCACCGGGCAGAGCGGCCCCGACACCAGCCTGATCAGACGCGCCGCCACGTCGGGCCTGTCGGCCGACAGCTGGACCATCATGCCCTTCGACTTCGACGGCGGAAGCCAGAACATGGGCACCCTGACCCTGCGCGCCGCCGAAGGCCTGAAGACCGCACTGAAGCAGGCCTACGGCTACAGCGACGACCAGTCCTACCGGACCATGGGCATCTCCTCCATGAACGGCGTCACCGACCAGAACGAGAAGGTCACCGTCGCCGACTTCCGCACCATCCTCGGCTACGCCCAGCAGCACCACCTGGCCCGGCTCACCTTCTGGTCCGCGAACCGCGACCGGCCCTGCACCGGCGGCGACTCCGAGAGCTGCTCCGGTGTCGCCCAGGCCGCCTGGGACTACACCCGTGTCTTCGCCCAGTACACCGGCTGACCCCCGCCGTTCCTCCTCGTCGCCGAAGGATCTCTCGAAGGACCTCACATGATGCGCTTCAAAGCCCTGGCCACCGCCACCGTCGCGGGCCTCGTCGGTACGATCGCCGTCCTGAGCACCGGCGCCGCCGCCGCGGCCGACCCGAACAAGGCCCCGGGCGGCAACTTCGACCTCTCCGTCTGGCAGCTGCAGGAGCCCGTCGGCTCACCCGGCTCGCCGACCACCATCTCCTCGTCCCGGCTCCAGGGGGCGAACGGCTTCCAGGACTCGTACTTCTACACCGACACCCGGGACGGAGCGATGACCTTCTGGGCCCCGGAGAAAGGTGTCACCACACCCAACTCGAAGTACGCGCGCTCCGAACTGCGGGAGATGAACCGCAACGGCAGCGCCGCCGACTGGTCGCTCAGCGGCAACCACCGTATGAACGCGACCCTGCGCGTGGTGTCGGTGACCTCCAACGTGTGCGTGGGCCAGATCCACCTCGGCTCCGGAGGGTCCTCCACGAAGCCGCTCGTCGAGCTGTACTACCGCGCGAACGGCGACATCGTGGCCGGCATCGAGAACTCGCCCGCCGGCGGCCAGACCACGCACACCGTCGGCCACGTCTCGCTCGGCAAGACCTGGACGTACTCCATAGCCGTCTCCGGCGGCCGGACCATCGACCTGACCGTGAACGGAAGCACCACCCACTACACGATCCCGACGTCGTTCGACCCGTACAAGCAGTACTTCAAGGCCGGTTCCTACAACCAGTCCTCGTCGGACAGCACCACCAAGGGGGCCCGTGTCGCCTTCTACGGCCTGACGGTCTCCCACAACTGACCCCGGCCGGGGGTGCGCGCCAAGGTGTGCACCCCCAGGACGGGCACGGCGGAGCGGACTCCGGCGAGTCGCCGTCGTACGCCTCGTTCCACGGGGTCAGAGGGCGGCGGAGTTGAGGGCGGTGGCCGTCGCGGCGTCGGGGTGGATGGGGAAGACCCGGTCCAGGCCGGTGATGCGCAGAATGCGGGAGGTGTTGGCGGGGACCGCGGCCAGCGCTATGCCGCCACCCTGTTCGACGGCCCTGCTCCGGGCCGACAGCAGAGCGCTGATCCCGCTGGAGTCGCAGAAATCCAGCCGGGCCAGATCCAGGACCAGCACGAGCCCTGCGGCAAGGGCGAGGTCGTTGACGGCGTCGCGCAGTTCGGGCGCGGTCTCGTGGTCGAGGTCGCCGGTGATCTCCAGTACGGGACCGGTGGCGGCGTCGCGGGCGGTGATCGTCAGTGGGCTCATGTCGGGTTTTCGCTCGTGGTGGTGGGAAGGGCGGCGGGTACGCCGAGGGCGAGCAGCGCGGTGTCGTCGTCCAGGCCGTCGCCGAAGGACGCGAGCAGTCCGGTCAGGGCGGTGACCAGGGCCTGCGGGCCCGCAGACGGCCGGGTGGCGGTGAAGGTGCGCAGGGCGTCCTCGCCGTACAGCGCGCGGTCCGGTCCGGTACGGGCTTCGGTCAGGCCGTCGGTGTACAGCAACAGGGTGTCGCCGGGCAGCAGTTGAGTGCGGGCTGCGACGAACGGGGCCTCGGGCAGGACGCCGATGAGGAGTCCCCCGGGGGTGGGCAGGTAGTCGGCGCCGCCGTCGGCGCGTTGGATCAGGGCGGAGGGGTGCCCGCCGGAGGCCAGGCGCACATCGGCGTGGCCGTCGGCGGGTTCGAGGACGCCGAATATGGCGGTGCAGTAGCGGCCCTCTCCGCTTCGGTACCGCTCGTGCAGCACGGTGTTCAGGGTGGTGAGGACGGAGACGGGGTCGGCGTCGTGCAGGGCCGCCGCGCGCAGGGTGTAACGCGTCAGCGAGGTGACGGCTGCGGCCTGGGGGCCCTTGCCGCACACGTCACCGAGGAAGAACGCCCACCGTCCGGTGTCCAGGGGGAACAGGTCGTAGAAGTCTCCGCCCAGCAGATCGGGGGAGGCCGTGTGGTAGTAGGAGCCGGCTTCCAGGCCCGGGACCGCGGGCAGTTCGGCGGGCAGCAGGCTCTGCTGAAGGACGGCGAGGGCCTCCTGGAGCCGTTCGCGGTCGGCTTCGGACTGCCTGCGTGCCTCCTCGGCCGCCCGGCGGCCGCGCAGCAGCTCCTGCTCGTAGGCGCGGCGGTCGCGGGCGTCGAAGACGGTGGTGCGGATCAGCAGCGGCGCGCCGTCCTCGCTGGTTTTCACCTTGGAGGTGACCAGCACCGGCATCCGCCGGCCTGCGGATGCCTTGATGTCCAGGGCGATCCCGCTGACTTCGCCCTTCATCTGCAGCAGGGGCGCGAAGTGCGTCTCGTGGTACAGCTTGCCGCCCACGGTCAGCAGATCGGTGAACCGCATCCGCCCCACCACCTGGGACCGGTCCAGGCCCAGCCAGTCCAGCAGAGTGGTGTTGATCTTCGCGACGGTGCCGTCCATCAGCGTCGACAGATATCCGCACGGGGCGTGTTCGTACAGTTCCTCGGCACTGTCCTCCAGCAGCGAGGTGAACGCCGCGTCCGCGGCGTCCATGTCCTGCCCCTCACCCGGCTCGGACCCCGACCGGTCGGTGCGGCCCATCATCAGGCCGCTGCGATGAAGTCGGTGATCGCCCCGGCGGTGGCCTGCGGCGCGCTCAGCTGCGGGCAGTGCCCCGTAGCCTCCAGCGTCACCAGCCGGCTGCCCGGGACGACGTCGCGGACGTAGGCGCCGACCTCCCGGGGAGCGATGACGTCCTGCCTGCACTCCAGGATCAGCGTCGGTACCGTGACCGTCCGCAGGTCCTCGCGGCTGTCGGACAGGAACGTCGTGCGCGCGAAGACGCGGGCCATGTCCGGGTCGGTCGCGCAGAACGAGGCGGTCAGTTCCTGGCCCAGTTCCGGCCGGTCCACGTTGCCCATGATGACCGGGGCCATCGCGGCCGACCAGCCCAGATAGTTCGACTCCAGGGACTCCAGCAGCTCGTCGATGTCCTCGGCGCTGAAGCCGCCCCGATAACCGTCGTCATCGATGTAGCGGGGCGAGGGCGCGACCATCACCAGACGGGAGATGCGCCGCGGTGCCTTCGCCGCCGCCAGAACCCCCACCATCGCGCTGACCGAATGCCCCACGAACGTCACATCCCGCAGGTCCAGCTCTTCACAGATCTCCGTCACATCGAGCGCGTACCCCTCCAGGGAGCTGTAACGCCGCTCGTCCCAGGCCGACGGGTCCGCCCGTCCCGAGCCGACGTAGTCGAAGAGCACCACCTGGTACTGCTCGGCCAGCGCGGGAGCCACCAGGCGCCACATGTTCTGGTCGCAGCCGAACCCATGCGCCAGCACCAGCACCGGCCCGCCCGCACGGCCGGTGACGGTGACGTTGTTCCTGCGACCGATATCCATACCGGTCAGTTTCCCATCACCGTCCTCCGCCCTCCGCAGGGGCCCGGCTGCCGCCCGCTCTCAGCGCAGCGAGACTTCGACGAGCCGCGCACCCGTCCCCGTTCCGGATTCGGTGACGACGGCGACGTAGCGCGCGTCGGTGTCCGTGCTCAGACACCGGCTCCGTCCCGAGCCGGCCGGCCGCCCGAGCCGCGTGTACGTCAGCCCGTCGGTGCTGACCTCCACCCGGACCCCGGGCACCCGCCCTCTCGTCCACCGCGTGCGGATGTCGCGGATCCGCCGCGTCGCGCCGAGGTCGACGACCATCCGGCCGTCGGGGCCGGGGGTCCACGCCGTCGCCGGGTCGCCGTCCACGGCCGCGGAGGGGTCCGACATGCCCTGCGGCAGAGGCGATGTCGGGAAGACGGTGCGTCCCAGAGCGAGGTCGTCGTGCGGATACGCGGGAGTGTCCCGCAGCGTACAGGTGGTGACCCGTCCCGAGCGCACCACGACCACCTCGCGGGAGTCCGGGCCGACGACCTGCAGGCGGCAGGAGGGGCCGCTGAGCCGGACCGTGGAGGCATCGACGACCTCCGCGCGCAGGCCCTCGGGCAGCCGGTCGCCGGACAGCGGGCGCAGCGAGAGCCGCGGCGCGAGGACCTGGGCCGTGGCCGCGTCGAGGGCGGCCTCGTAGGAACTGCCGGCCGCGCTCACCGTCTGCGTGCCTTCGAACAGCGTCAGGCGCGACCGGGACTGCGGGATCGCGACCTGTGTGGTGACCGCTCCGCCGGAGAGGTTGAACAGGCTGAGATGGCCGTCGGTGAGAGCGGCACGCACGGCACCGTCCGTCGTGTGCGGGGCGGGGCGGCCGGCCAGTTCACGCAGGGCGGCGGGGGAGGCGTCGGGCAGTCCCTCGACCAGCAGCGGGGCGGCTGGTCCGTCCGCCAGGATCACGGTGTCGCCGTACACGGCCAGCCGGTGTTCCGAGCCCCGCACGACCAGTCCCGCACGGCCGTCCACGTCGAGCCAGCCGCCTCGGCTCGCCGCGTCGGGGACCGGCCAGGACACCAGGTCGGTCCACTCCCGGCCGTCCTGGGAGCCCTGCAGAAGGTAGGCGCGCCCCGCGGCGGCCTCCCAGCGCAGAGTCACCCGGTCCACGGAGTGCGATCCGCCCAGGTCGACGGCGAGCCAACTGTCCGGGCGGGGGCGCTCCGCCCGCGAGACGGCCCATCTGCTCGCCGCGTTCCCGTCCACCGCGAGGGCAGGCTCCTTGCCGGGATCGAAGGACGACGCGGTGGCCGTCGCACCCCGGGCGAGGTCGGTGCCCGCCACCCCGTCGCGTGCCTCGAACGCGAACAGCGAGTACCCGTACGCCGGATCGGGCCGGACCCCGGTCATCCGCAGATGCCGTATCTCGGTCCGAGTGAAGACGAGGTCGTCCACGCGTGGGGAGGGCACCGGCGGACGGGCGTCCTGCGCCGTGACCTTGACGCTGCCCTCCGCGAAGCGGTAGGTACGGGAGCCCGTCAGCCCGGACACGCCGGGCATCGTGAGGTTGTGCACCTCCAGATGGCCCTCACCGGCGGCGACACCCGTGGTCGCGTAGACGACGGCACCCGAGGGCAGAGTCGTCCAGCCGGCGTACTCGGCGCCCAGCCGCAGCACGGTCGCGCTGGCGTCGAACCCGTCGCGGACCCGGCTGTACGTCTGCACCTGGCGGCCGTCGACCTGGCCCGACACGGCCGGCAGGAACATGGGAGTGGCTCCGCTGATCCTGAACAGCCAGTCGTCGTGCGCCGGTTGCCAGGCCAACTTCACGAACCCCGGCTTGGAGACGGCACCGGCCCAGGCCCCGGGCGACTGGTGGGAGACCAGACCCGGCTCGGTCCCGAAGTCGGTGACCCCGGAGGCCCGCGCGAACAGCCCGGCCTCGGACAGCGGGCGGACGGTACGCCCCTGCCTGGCCGCCCACACATGCAGGAGGTAGCTGATGGCCAACTCGGCCCTGGCCTCCGGCTCGTACTTCGGTTCGCCCGAGAACTTCGCCAGCCGGTACTCCGGAGGGTAGGCCTGGTACGCCTCCAGCCGAGACGCCAGCGAGCGCTCCGCACGGGCCGCGGCCCGTGCGCCGCCGACCTGGGCGAGGAAGGCGAGCGGGATGACGTCCCGCCCGTAGAGGTGTTCGCGGTCCGCCACCATGGGCATCAGCGGCTCTCCGGCGTCGCTCATCACACCGAGGAGGGTGCGCCACAGCAGGTCGGCGTTCGGCTGCCGGGTGAGTACCTGCGGCATCGGGCGCCCGGCGGCGATGAAGTGCGCGGCGTTGCGTCCCGACGTACGCCACAGCTCCTGCTGGTAGTGCGGGCCGAAGGATCCGTGGTTCTCGACGATGAACGTGTCGTACAGGTTGCGGGCCGTGTTCGCGGACACGGAAACGCCATCCACGCGGACCGGGTTGGCGAGGTCTGCCGGGGGCAGCCCCGCCTCGTTGCGCGACCAGGTGCCGTACGCGGCCAGCCAGTCGGCGTGCCGGGGGTCGTCCGCGGCCCAGGCCGCACCGGGGGCGAGGGACTGGGCGTACACGCCCATCTCCTCCAGCTTGGTGTCCTTCCGGTATCCGCCGGACAGGCCGTGCGGGGTCCAGTCGCCGGAGTCCGGGTCGTCGCTCGTGCCCAGGGCGGTTGTGTAGGCCGCCTGTTCGCGCGCGATGGTGTCGACGTGTTTTTGGGTCACTGCGTCGAGCTCGTCCCACAGGAGTCGTGCGGCGAGGACGAAGTACGACTGGAAGGTGGTGTCGAAGAACAGCTTGCGGCCCCACTGGGTGCCGCCGGTCAGCCGGTTGGAGGCGGCGAAGTGCTTGATGGTCGCCAGGGTCCGGGTCCGCAGCGTCTGCTCGTCGACACCGGCCCGCTCGCTGTCGTACGTGCCGTGCGTGAGGAGGACCGCGTGGCCCAGGACCACGGCGAAACCGAAGTCCTTGTCCGTGTAGTACCCGCGTGCCTGGTCCCATTGCTGCTCGGACCAGCGGGTGTGGTTCAGCAGGACGCGATGGTAGACGGCCGCCACCTCGTCCGGTACCTCGCCGGATCGCCCCGCGAGCCCGCCGGATCGCTCCGCTGCGTGAGCGGCGACGGGTTCGAGTGCCGGCGGCAGGGCCGCCAAGCCAGCGGAGACGCCGAGGAGTTGGACGAACCGGCGTCGGGCGACCGGAGAAGGGGGCATGTGGGACACGATCGGCGCCTCTCTGAGCGGGCGGGCCGGACAACGTTGTCAAGCGGCAGCGGCAATCTTTCGTCCTGGCGGCGGGATGCGTCAAGGGGTGTGACGTGTGCGGCGGTCCGTCGTGCGTCGGTGTGCCGGTGCATCGGTGTTGCCGGTCGATCCCGGTCGCGGCGCGCGTCACAGGCTTGCGGAGCGGAGTACGACGAGGGCGACGGCGGCAGCCGTGAGGACGGCTGCCGGGAGTGTTCCCTTGAGGTCGCCGACGCGCAGGTGGGTGGCGACCGCGCCGACGAAGTAGAGCGCCAGACCGACGGCGGCAGCGATTCCGAGGGGTCCCCACCAGAGCCCGATGACAAGGCCACCGGCGCCGGCGACCTGCGCGAGGCCCAGGAACGGCAGCATGCCAAAGGGCAGGCCGAGGGTGGACATCTGGTCGACGAGCCGCTTCGGCCGGGTGAACTTGGCACCGGCCGAGGCCAGGAGCACCGCCGACATGAGCGCGGCGACGATGGCATAGGTGATGAACATGGTGAGACCTCAACTGTCGGACGCGGTGGAGTGGTTGGGCATGCGCTCTGCCGTGGTACCGGCACGTCCGCCCGAGATCCGGTCCCGGTTGCGCGGACTTGTTGCGCGCTGCATGCCTTCGACGTTAGGCATCCGTCAGGTACCAAAAGGTAACCTTCGGCCTGTGAGCCTCCGTCCCGGAACCGTGTTCCTCGCCGACTGCCCCGCCCGTGCGGCCATCGAGATCATCTCCGGCAAATGGGCCGTGGTCACGCTGTTCGCTCTGACCGACGGCCCCGTGCGCCACGGTGACCTGGTCGAGCTCATCGGAGGTGTCTCGCGCAAAGTGCTGACGCAGACGCTGCGCCGTCTGCAGGACAACGGGCTCATCGAGCGGCGCGTGTACGCCGAGGCGCCGCCACGGGTGGAATACGGCCTGACGGAACTCGGGCGCACCCTGGAGGAGCCCATCAGAAAGCTCACCGAGTGGGCGAGGGCCAACGGTGAGGCGGTCGCCGCCTTTCAAGAGGCGGCCGGCGAGAAGGACGTATAGCGCGGGGGCGGCTACGGTTCTTCGGTCGCGGCACCCAGCGGGCCCTCATGCACAGTCGGTGTCGACCACCGTCGAACGGGTCGGTGCCGCGCCCTGCTCGACGGGCAGGGAATCGTCACGGGCCCAGGCGGACCAGGAATCCACGAACAGTCCCACCTGCTGACCGAGCAGGGCTCCGGCGAACACCAGCAGCGCGCTGGACACTCCGCCGCCGCAGTAGGCACCGACCTCGTGGCTGCCGATCGCCCGACGGGACAGGAACCATTTGCGCATCTCGGTGGGCGACCGGAGGAGGCCGTCGGGAGCGACCAGTTCGGTCGAGGGGGCGTGGACCGCGTGCGGGACATGACCGGTCCTGGGATCGTCCAGCGCCCCGTCGTAGGCACTCATGGGGCGTGAGTCGAGCAGCGTGCCGTAGTCCGCGACCTCTTGGACGTCCGTGATGCCGAGTACGCGTCGGCCACCGATTCCGATACCGCTACTGCCGCCGCCACCGATCTCGAACGAGGGTGCGGCGTGGCTGTCCTGCGTCGGGGCGGGGGGCCGCGTCTGTGCTGCACGGTCCGTCCAGCCGCCCGCACGCGTCCAGGCGGGCAGTCCGCCGTCCAGGACGCGTACCGAACGGAAGCCCGCCCAGGTCAGGACGAACCACGCCCGTGCGGCGGACGACAGCTCCTCGATACGGCGGGTGTAGAGGACCAGGTCGTCGCCGGGGCCGACGCCGTGGGCCAGCAGGGTGGCGTGCACGGCGGCGGGTTCCGGCAGCGGCAGGTGGCCGCCACTGGCTGTCGGGCGGCCCGCGAAGTCGGACTTGACCGAGGTCAGGATCGCACCGGGGACGCTTCCCGCGATCGGATCCGGACCCGTCGCCATCACCCGCCACGGCGCGACCTCGATGAATACCGACCGTCTCCTTCGCGCACACGCGGTCCGCGCGTCCATGAGGTGGGGCGAGCCGGTCGCCGTCACGCTGTGCCTTCCGGTCCCGATCCCGAGGTGTGCGGGACGAACACCACCGGAAGGCTGTCCTTGAGCGCGTTGTAGATGCGGCACCGCTTCTTGTACTCGGCCACGAGTTCCGCGGCCGTCACGTGGTCGACGCCGTCGATGAAGCACTCCATGACCAGCGTGCCCAGATAGTCGCCCTCGGTCCTGCGCTCGATACGGGCGAAGATCTCGACCCGGCGCTCCGGCTGTCCGCCCTCGACGAAGTCGTGCCGGAACGCGTTGAGCGCACAGGAGACCAGGGACGCCACGAGCAGATCGAGCGAGCCGGCTTCCTCCCCCGGGCCGCCACTGCGTACCGATCCGTCCGACGTGATCTCGAATCCGGGTCCGGTGATCGCGTAACGGCCGCGGACGTCGGTGGTCCGCCCGTGCAGGTTGCTGACCACGGTCATTCTGTCGCTCACCCCGGGAAGTCTAGGCACGAGGTGCGTGGCGGGCCGTGGGGTCCGGAATCTGGACACCGCCCGTGGTGGCCACCCGCAGCTGGTCGGCCAGCAGCGAGACGACCCGGGTCAGGGAGCGGTTGTCCTCCTGGAGGACGGCGATCCGGTGCTCCAGCTCCGAGATCCGGATGAGCAGTTCGCGCCGGCCGGTGCCGCGCTCCGGCCGGGCTGCCGGAGCGGCGCGGGGCTCCCACCCGTCCCCGTGGCCGTGCCCGTGACCGTCGGCGGCAGGCCCGGCCCCGGGCCCGTAGCCGGAGAGCGCGCCGGAGACAGGAGGGCCGGAGACAGAGGTGGACGCCGAGCCGGTGGCAGGGGCCGCGTCGTAGTCGTAACTGCCGTCGTCGTAGCGGGTCAGCCACTTGCGCAGGGACTGCGGGCCGACCTCGAACTCCTCGGCCACCTCCCGCACGATCGAGCGGTTCTCGGGCTCCGCGAGACGCCGCTGCCGTACGCGCTCGACCGCCCGCTGCCGGACCTCGTCGCCGTACTTCTTGTCGAACACCATGCCGGTTTCCCCGTTCAGGAGACTGCAACACTGTCGTCACGATACTTAGCGCACACCCGTGTAAACATATCGGTTACGGGGCGGCTATATCCAGAAGTCGCCCAGTCGTATCGCAAGTTGGCCTTGATGCGGGAAGTTTTATGTATCGCTGCCATCACTGCCACACCTTCGCCTGAGGCAAGTGCACCTACGTAGCGCCGACCGGTCACCGACGACATGCAGCCGCTACCGCTCGCCCCTGAGCCGATCGAGAGGAAACAACAAGTCGTGTTCAGTTACCGTCCGCGGCACTGGCTTACCGCAGTAGGGGCCACGCTGGCGCTTCTCGCAACCGCCGCCTGCTCGGGCAGCGGCGGCGGCGGGCAGAGCGAGGCAGCAGCCGACGTGGCCAAGAAGGACCGCTACGGAGGCACCCTCAACATAGGGCTCAGCGCCGACCCCGGCGGGGTCGACGCAGCCGTCGTCAACCAGGTCTGGCGCACGGTCGCCCGCGCCCTCGCCGACTCGCTCGTCTTCTACAACCCCAAGACCAAGAAGGTCGAACCGTGGCTCGCCACGAGCTGGACGGTCAGCAAGGACGCGCGGACCTATTCGTTCGAGCTGCGTGACGACGTGACCTTCCACGACGGGACCAAACTCACCGCGAAGGTGGTCAAGGCCAACCTGGAGAGCCTGAACCGGCCCGGCATCCACTCCAGCGCCAAGACCATCGTGCAGGGCATCAGCAAGATCACCACGCCCTCCGAGCACAAGGTGACCGTCCAGTTCGCGGAGCCGAACGCCGCCTTCCTGACGTCCCTGTCCCGTGCGTACGTCGGCATCGTCTCGCAGAAGACGGCCGAACTCCCCGTCGAGAAGCGGCAGAAGTGGCTGGACGGATCAGGCCCCTTCTACCTGGAGGAGTACACGCCGAACCAGCGCATCGTGCTGAAGAAGCGCAAGGACTACGACTGGGCGCCGAAGTACTTCGAGCACAGCGGGTCCGCCTACCTCGACGAGGTCGTCTACAAGATCATCCCTGAGGACTCGGTCCGCAACGGAGCGGTCATCGGTGACGACGAGCTCCAGTTCATCTACTGGGTGAACGCCAAGTACGTCTCCCAGCTGGAGGGTTCCGGGATGACGATCTCCAAGACCCTCAACCCCGCGACCGGGCTCGAACTGCCGCTGAACACCTCCTCCAAGATCCTCAAGGACGTACGGGTACGCCAGGCACTCCAGATCGGCGTCGACCGGGAGCAGTTCGTCAAGATCGCCTCGGGCGGCGTGGACCAGCCCGCGACCGGTCCGCTGAGCAAGGACAACCCGTTCTACTCCGACCAGAGCGAGCTGCTGAAGTACGACGCGAAGAAGGCGAGGTCGCTGCTGGAGCAGGCCGGCTGGACCAAGGTGGGCTCCGACGGGATCCGCCGCAACGCCGACGGCGAACGGCTGTCGCTGCGCGCCCCGCGGGACGACGCCCCCCTGCAGGTCCTCCAGGACCAGTGGAAGAAGCTCGGCATCGAACTCGTCCTCGACCCGCCGCTGGCCGCCGAGGCGAACGAGGCACTGCTCAGCGGCAAGTACGACGTCGCCTACTGGTACGCCTCCTCGCCCGACCCCGACGTCCTGCGCGCCAACTACGGCACCACGGACGGCTCCGACCGGAGCTTCGTCGCGGACGACGACAAGACGGGCAAGGAACTCGACAAGCTCCTCCAGGAGCAGAACCAGACGATCGACAAGGACAAGCGTCAGAAACTGGTCGACCACGCGGCCCGCATCCTCGTCGAGCAGGCCTACGAGGTGCCGGTGTCCAACGACGTCGACATCTGGGCCCACTCGCCCCGGCTGCACGACATCACGCCGGTCGGACTCGACCAGTACCTGATCAATGCCTGGCTGGCGAAGAAGTAGAACGATGGCACGATACGGTCTTCGACTCCTGTACGGCGTGATCGTGGTCTGGGGCGCGTTCACCGGGGCGTTCTTCCTGCTGTACGTCGTACCCGGTGACGCGGCGGGCGGCCTCACGGCCGGTGCCGACGGCGCCGACGTCAAGCAGCTCCTGGCCGAGCAGCGCGAGTTGCTCGGCCTGGACCGCCCCGTGTGGGTGCAGTACTGGGACGCGCTGACAGGAGCCCTCCAGGGCGACTTCGGCGAGAGCATCTACCAGCGCCGGCCGGCGGTGGAGGTGTACTTCGAGTCCTTCCCCGAGACGCTCAAGCTCGCGTTCCTCGGGCTGCTCCTCGCGGTCGTGCTGGGGGTGACACTGTCAGTGGTCATCGAACTGACCAACTGGAAGTGGGCGCGCGAGCTGCTCATCTCGCTGCCACCGGTCGCAGTGTCGCTGCCTCCCTTCCTGGTGGGCCTCGTACTGCTCCAGGTGTTCGCCTTCCAGCTGCACTGGATCAAAGCGGTCAACGATCCGAGTTTCGGCGGACTGCTCATCGCCTCGGCGGCCCTCGCGGTCGCCGGCGGCGGCAGCATCTCCCAGCTCCTGACAGCCAATCTCCGCGGCGCGCTGACCTCCCCGTACGTCGAGACCGCCCGCAACTGGGGGCTCAGCAGGTTCGACGTCGTGGTCCGGCACGCCCTGAAGAACGCCGCACTGCCGGTCATCACCTCGCTGGGCACCACCGTCGGCGTGATGGTCGGCGGGACGGTCCTCACCGAGACGGTGTTCTCCCGGCTCGGGGTGGGGCGGCTGGTGGTCGACGCCGTCGACGGCCGTGACATGCCCGTCGTCCTGGTCGCGGTCACGATCAGCGCGGTGATCTTCGTCGCGGTGAACCTCGTCGTCGACGCGGTCCACCCGCTGCTCGACAAGCGGATCCAATGGGACGGGTGACATGACGACTCTCGAAACCGAGGGAGCGACGGAGGCGGGCGAAGCCGCGACACCCATGTCGCCGTCCGCGCGGCTGCGCCGGCGGGTGGGGCTGCGACCCCGTCCGCCCGGGCACGGTGACCGCCGCCGGTGGGCCGCGCCGCTGCGCTCACCCGGGCTCCTCGCCGCGTACCTGTGGATCGCCGTGATCCTGCTCGCCGCGATCCATCCGGGCCTGTTCGCCGCCGGCGACCCGCTGCGGCAGGACGGGTCGCAGATCCTGCTGGCGCCCGGCGCCGACCATCTCTTCGGCACCGACGACTTCGGCCGTGACCAGTTCACCCGCGCCGTGTGGGGCACCCGGCTGTCCCTCCAGGCGGCGGTCGTCGCGGTGGCCATCGGGCTGGTGAGCGGCTCGCTGATCGGTCTCGTCGCGGGCGCGCTGCGCGGCAGGGCCGACAGCATCCTGATGCGGATCATCGACATCATGCTGGCGGTGCCGAGCCTGATCGTGTCCCTCGCGATCATCTCCGCGCTGGGGCGCGGGACGCTCAACATCGCCGTGGCCATCGGTATCAACAGCACGGCCGGGTTCGCCCGTCTGATGCGGTCCGAGGTGCTGAAGGTGAGCAACGCCAAGTACGTCGAGGCGTCCGTGTTCGCGGGGCACGGGTATGTCCGCCGCCTGTTCAAGCATGTCGTGCCCAACGCGTCCAGGTCGGTGCTCGCCGCGGCCACCATGGACATCGGCACGGCGATCCTGACCGTCGCCGCACTGAGTTTCCTGGGCCTCGGCGCACCCCCGCCGACGCCCGAGTGGGGCCTTCTGGTGGCCGAGGGACGCACCTTCATCGGCGTCCAGTGGTGGCTGAGTCTGCTGCCCGGCCTGGTCATCGTGCTGACCGTCCTCGCGGTCTACCGCGTCGGCAGGTCGTTCAACCGAGGGAGGACCCGTGTCGTCGCCTGAAGTGCCGTCGACCGAACGTGTCTCGTCGTCCGCGCCCGGCCGGCAGAGCACGCCGCTGCTGCGCCTGCGGGACGTGAGCGCCGAGTTCACCGTCCCCGGCCGCGCCCCGGTGCCCGTGCTCGACGGAGTGAGCCTGGACGTCGAGGCCGGTTCGATCCGTGCCGTCGTCGGCGAGTCCGGCTCCGGCAAGTCCACCCTGGGACGGGTCGTCACCGGCACCCTCCCCGAGAACGGGCGCGTCACCGCGGGCGAGGTCGTCCTCGGCGGCCGTACGCTCACCGGACTGTCCGAACGGCAGTACCGGGCCGTCCGCGGCAAGGAGATCGGCTACATCCCCCAGGACGCGCTCCTGGGTCTCAACCCCCTTCTGCCGGTGGGCGTCCAGGCCGCCGAGCCGTTGCGCGCGCACGGCGTGGGTTCCCGCGCGGAGCGCCGCGAACGGGTCCTCGACCTGTTCGCGAAGGTCGGACTGCGCGATCCCGCCCGCCTGTACGGCCGCCATCCGCACGAGCTGTCCGGCGGGATGTGCCAGCGGGTGCTGATCGCCGCCGCGATGAGCACCCGGCCCCGGCTCCTGATCGCCGACGAGCCGACCACCGCGCTCGACGTCACGGTGCAGAGGACCATCCTCGACCTCCTGTCGGAGCTGGTGGAGAGCGAGGATCTCGGCATCCTGCTGATCACCCACGACCTGGGGGTCGCCGCGGAACGGGCCGACGAGATCGCCGTCGTGAAGGACGGCCGGATCGTACGCGGCGGGCGGACCGGCGAGGTGATCGCCGACCCGGGGGACCCGTACACCGAGGACCTGTTGCGCTCCTCCTCTCTCGGCTTCTCGGGCCGGCAGGCCGCGGCCCACCGGCTGGAGTACGCCCGTACCGTGCCCGCGGACTCCCCGGTGGTCGTCGAGGCCAAGGAGGTCGGCAAGACCTTCACCTCCCGCGCCTCCCGGGCGTCCCGTCCCTTCCGTGCTGCCCGCAGTGGTCCGGACACGGTCACCGCCGTGGCCGGCGCCTCGTTCCAGGTGCGCAGGGGGACCACGCTGGGCATCGTCGGCGAATCGGGATCGGGCAAGACCACCCTCGTACGCATCCTCGCCGGGCTGACCCCGGCGGACAGCGGCACGGTCGAGATCGACGGCGAACCGGTCGTCCACCACCGCAGGGGAGCCGGACAGGCCGCCCTGTACCGCAAGGTGCAGATGGTCTACCAGGACCCGTTCGCCTCCCTCAACCCGCGCTCGACGGTCCGCGCGATCCTCGACGAACCCCTGCGGGGCCACAGGTACGGGACGGCGCAGGAGCGTGCGCGCAGGATCACCGAACTGCTGGAGGTGACCGGCCTGCCCGCCGAGCTGGCCGACCGGTACACCGCCGAACTCTCCGGCGGCCAGCGGCAGCGCGTCGCCATCGCCCGCGCACTCGCGCCCCGGCCCGACGTCGTCGTCCTGGACGAACCGGTCTCCGCACTCGACGTGACCGTGCAGCGCCAGATCCTCGCCCTGCTCGACTCGCTCCAGCGCGAACTGGGCCTGACCTACGTCTTCATCTCGCACGACCTGGGTGTCATCGCCGAGGTGTCCGACGAGATCGTCGTCCTGCAGCACGGGCACATCGTCGAACGCGGACCGGCCCTCGGCATCCTCACCGAGCCGCGCACCGACTACGTCAAGGAACTGCTGGCGTCGATCCCCGGTGCCGCCGCGCCCGGCCCGGCCGCCGAGGCGCGACACGACGCGGCCGTCCTCACGCCACACGACCCGGCCGTCCTCGTGGGACCCGGCAGATCCGCAGCAACAGAACGGACCACCTGATGCCTCAGCGACAACTCCACCTGGGCTACATGCACTGGCTCAACGGCACCCACTGGGGCGGCTGGCGCCACTCCGACGCGCCCACGGCGCAGGCCTTCGAGCTGGAGTACGCGACCAGGGCCCTGCGGATCGTCGAGGACGCGAAGTTCGACTTCCTCTTCCTCGGGGACACCCTCCCGGGCGACATCGTCGGCGAGCAGTGGGTCACCACCCACAACACCGGACGCCTGGAACCCTTCACCCTGGCCTCCCAACTCGCCCTGAAGTCCTCGAAGATCGGGCTCGTCGTGACGGCGCACCCGACGTTCTACGAGCCGTACATCCTGGCGAGGCTGACGGCGTCCCTCGACCACCTCAGCGGCGGACGGCTGGCCTGGAACGTCGTCCTGGGCGCCTCCGACCTGGCCGCCCGCAACTTCAGCCTCCCCGACCTGGGCGGCGCCCACCGCTACGAGCGCGCCGACGAGTTCATCCACGTCGTCCGGCGGTTGTGGGACAGCATCGAGAACGGCGCCTACCTCCAGGACAAGAAGACCGGCCGCTACATCGACGAGACCAAGGTCCACCGGCTCGACTGGCAGGGCAGACACTTCCAGGTCGCCGGCACTTTGCCGCTGGAGCGCCCGCCGCAGGGCCACGTACCGCTGCTGTACGCCGGTGCGTCCGAGCTCTCCCGCGAGCTGACCGCGAAGTACGCCGACGTCAACTTCACCGGTCCGGCGACACCGGAGGACTCGATCGCGTTCAACACCGACGTACGCCGGCGCGCCGAGCGCCTGCGCGGCCGGGTGGACCCGATCTTCTTCCTGCCCGGCATCACCCCCCTCGTCGCCGACACCCGGGCACAGGCGGTCGAGCTGTACGAGGAGCTGAACGACCTGCTGCCGTTCGACGACGACCTCGTCGACGGCGACCAGGACGAGTCGTACTGGTCGGGGCCCGACTGGGCCCGGATCCGCGATTCCCGGTTCCCGCTGCCCAAGGGTGTCCGCAGCGTCCGCTCGCTGTCGGAGCGCGTCGGTGTGGATCTGCGCCCGCTGGGCATCGACGGCACCGTCAAGCCGGACACCGCCGACCGGTTCAACGACTACGGACGCACCCTGCTGACGGCGCTGGCCCGGCGCACCGGCCGCACCGTGGACCAGGGCGCTGTACGGGTCAAGGACGTGCTGGGCGCCTCGATCGCGGGGAACTTCCCCCTGGTCATCGGCACGGCCGAACACGTCGCCGACACCCTGATCGACTGGTTCGACCGCGGGGCCGCCGAGGGGTTCAACGTGAGCGTGCCCTACCTGTGGGAGCCCCTGGAGCGCTTCGCGAACGAGGTGGTCCCCATCCTTCAGGAACGCGGCGTGTACCGCGCCGACTACACGACCGACACCTTCCGGGGCCACTTCGGCCTCGACACACCCCCCAACAGCTTCGCCACGAACGACCCGGAGGAACGATCCGCATGAGCAGCCGACGCAAGCTCCGCCTGGGCCTGGCCGCCTACGGCACCGGCTGGGACCTGGACGCCTGGCGGCTGCCGGAGGCCACCAACGCCGGCCTGCGCGACCCCAGTGTCATCCTCGACATCGCCCGTACCGCCGAGCGCGGCAAACTGGACTACGTCTTCGCCGGCAGCGCGCTCGGCAGCGAGCCCGAACGCCTCAACCGGATCTTCCGCTGGGACAATTTCGTGTACGCCGGTCATGCCGCGGCCCTCACGAAGAACCTCGGGTTCGTGATGTCGGTGAACTCCTCCTTCGAGCACCCCTACGGCGTCGCCCGGCAGTTGGCGACACTGGACAACTTCAACCAGGGGCGCACCGCGCTGAACGTCGTCTTCGGCATCGACCGCGACGGCGACCCGGTCGGCAACTTCGGCAGGAACCCGGTACCGACCGAGGAGACGAAGTACGCCCGCGCCCGGGAGTTCACCGAGGTCGTCAACCGGCTGCTGTACGACAGCTGGGACAATGACCTCCTGCTCGACGACAGAACCGGTGGCACGCTCGTCAAGCCGGACTCCTGGCACCAGATCGACCACCACGGGGATCACTTCGAGGTCCGCGGACCGCTGAACGTATCGCCACCGGTGCAGTCCCACATCCCGATCGTGCAGGTCGGCCTCTCCGAGGAGTCCCTGCGGTACGGCGCCGACTTCGCGCAGGTGCGCTTCTCCCCGTACTTCGGCATCAGCCGCGGCAAGGAGGAGTACCGCAGGCTCAAGGAGCGGGTCGCGGCCAACGGACGTGACCCCGAGAAGTTCAAGATCATCCCGGGGATCACCTTCTACCTGGGCGGCACCGCCCGGGAAGCGCGTGCGAAGTTCAACGAGATCAACGCCCTGCAGCTGACGCAGGCTCTGCCGGCCGCCTTCACCCAGGCCTTCGGCATCGACCTGTCACGGGTACGTGACAGCGAGCGCGTCCTCGACGTCGTCGACATCGACACGCTCGCCGACGACGCGCTCAAGCCGCTGCTCAGCGACCGCGCGCGCGACACCAAGGACGACCGGGAACTGCTGCGGCAGATCCTCGCCACCCAGATCGGCGAGGACGCCACCCTGCGCGAGCTGTACCACTACGTCCAGCGCGCCCGGCACGCACAGCAGCCGGCCGTCGTCGGCGACGCGAAGACCATCGCCGACTGGCTGGAGGAGAACCTGGAGGAGGAGGTGCTCGACGGCGTCCAGCTGTTCCCCCCGTACCACCGCGGACCGGCCGACCTCTTCGTCGACCTCGTCGTACCGGAACTCCAGCGCCGGGACATCTTCCGCACCGAGTACGAGGCCTCCACGCTCCAGGGCCTGCTGGACACCGACGACACCTACTGAGGACGGAGGACGACCGTGCCCCCCGCATCGCAACTCCCCGACGGACACCGCCGGCTCGGCTCGTCGGGCCTGGTCCTGTCCGAGATCGGCATCGGCGCCAGCACCTTCGGCCGCTCGGGCATGCGCGCGACCCGCCAGGAGGCGGTCACCGCGATCGTCGACCGCGCGATAGACCTCGGCATCACCTACTTCGATCTCGCCGAAGGCTACGGCGACCGGCCCGGCCAGAGCGAGGAACTGTTCGCCGCCGCACTCGGCGACCGCCGCGAAAAGGTCGTCATCGGCACCAAGTTCGGCCTGAACCTCAACAAGGAACGCGGCGCCCCGTACAGCAGGCCAGGGTCCCGCAAGTACATCGTCGCCGCGGTGGAGGAGTCGCTGCGCCGACTGCGTACCGACTACATCGACCTGTACCAGATCCACTTCCCGGACCCCCTCACCCCGATCGACGAAACGCTGTCCGCGCTCGACACGTTGGTGCGGTCCGGAAAGGTGCGCTACATCGGCGCATCCAATTTCAGGGCCTGGCAGCTGGTCGACGCGGAACACACGGCCCGCGCGAAAGGCCTGACCCGGTTCGTGTCGACGACCGACGAATACAGTCTCCTGTGGCGCAAGCCGGAGGAGGAACTGATTCCCGCGCTCGGTCAGCACGGCCTCGGATTCATTCCCTATTTCCCCCTGCAGAATGGACTGCTCACGGGGAAATATTCGGCGGAACGGGCTCCGGAGAATGCGAAGATAACCAACCTGAAACGCTATCTGCTGCGTTCGGCGCCCTGGGCCGCACTGGCGAAGTTCGAGCAGTTCGCGCGCGACCGGGACATCACTCCGAGCGCCGCGGCCCTCGGCTGGCTGCTCGCCCAGCCGACGGTCACCAGCGTCATCGCGGGGGTGACCGTGCCCGAGCAGCTCGACGAGAACGTCCGCGGCTCCCGGTGGGTCCCGACGGCGGAGGAGGAGGCCGAGCTGCGCGGCCTGTTCACCGGCGACCTCTCGGGCGGCCCCGGTGTGGTCGACCGGGGGTGAGGCGCCGAACGCCGAGAGACGTCGGGAGGGTTGTCGGTGCCAGGGGCGACGGGCCGGAGCCGGAGCCGGAGCCGGAGGTCGGGGGCCGGGGGCCGGGAGCGCGTCGCTCCCGGCCCCCGGCGTCACCGCGCTGCGGCCGTCGGGTCACCGCCGGGCCCGCTCCCGGTCTCCGTCGGCCGCGTGGGATCGGAGGTCCACGCCGACCACGAACCGGGGTACAGGGCCGCCTCGACCCCCAGAGACGCGAGGGCCAGCACCGTCGTGGTCGCCGACACCCCGCCGCCGCAGTACGCGCCGACCACGCGTCCGTCCAGGTGAGAGGCGTACAGGGCCCGCAGCTCCGTGGCGTCGCGCAGCTCGCCGCCGGAGAAGTTGTCCGACCCGGGGACGCTGTGCGCGCCCGGAATGTGCCCGGTCCCCGCCCGCCGCGGATCGCCGGTGTACGCCTCCGGGGCGCGCGCGTCGACGAGGTGCCCCGAGACGGCGAGCCCACCGGCGTCCTCGGCGGTCAGGACGGGCAGCGAACCCGGCCGTACGACGGCCGTACCCCTGGCCGGCGGTGGAACGGCGGTGTCGAGCGGTCCGCCGAACGCCTGCCAGGCGGCGAGGCCGCCGTCCAGGCAGCGCACGTCCCGCACGCCGGCCCAGCGCAGGATCCACCAGGCCCGGGCGGCCACGGCGGGAGTCTGCCGGGTGTGGACGACGACGGTGCTGCCGTCGTCCACACCCCAGGCGCGCAACCGTTCCTGGAGGTCGCTCGCGCGCGGGAGCGGCCCGGCGCCGCTGGTTCCGGTGCGCGGTCCGACGAGGTCCGGGTCGAACGGTACGTAATGAGCACCGGGTATGTGTCCGGACGCATAGGGGAGCCGGGGGTCAGGGCCGTCCCCTGTCTCTCGTCCCACTTCGAGGACTGTGACAGGTCCGCCTTCCCGCAACACGGCATCGAGTTCGCTCGCCGAAATGACGACGTTCCTGACGGAGGCCGGGCACATTACAGCTCCTCTTCGCTGGAATTTTCTCTGAAGATACATCGCGAGAGGCTTTGTTCTACATATTTTTTATTACACCCTGACCAAATTGCCCAGCAGCACACCACTACCACCACCATGAATGGAAAATCCGGATGTCAGCCTTGACCACCCCCGGCGGCCCGTACCGGGCGGCAGCCGACCGTTACGACAACCTCGCCTACCGCCGCGCCGGGACCTCGGGCCTGGACCTGCCCGCCTTCTCCTTCGGGCTGTGGCAGAAGTTCGGCACGGACTACCCGCACGAGACCCGGCGTGACATCGTGCTGCACGCCTTCGACCTGGGGATCACCCACTTCGACAACGCCAACCGGTACGGCCCGCCGCACCGGGCCGCCGAGAAGTTCTTCGGGCAGGTGCTGCGCACGGATCTCGCCGCCCACCGGGACGAGTTGATCCTGTCCACCAAGGCGGGCAACCCGATCGGCCCCAGCCCCTACCAGCGCGGCGGCTCCCGCAAGTCGCTGCTGACCTCGCTCGACCACAGCCTGCGCGACCTCGGCACCGACCACGTCGACATCTTCTACAGCCACAGCCCCGACCCCTCCACCCCGCTGGAGGAGACCGTCGGCGCCCTGGCGAGCGCGGTCACCTCGGGGAAGGCGCTGTACGTGGGCATCTCCAACTACCCCGCCGAACTGGCGCACGAGGCCGCCGTACTGCTCCGCGGGGCCGGGGTGCCGCTGCTCGTCCATCAGCCGCGCTACTCCCTCTTCGACCGGCGCCCCGAACGGGACGGCCTGATCGAGGTGGCCGCCCGGGACGGCTTCGGTCTCGTCGTCTACAGCCCGCTCGCCCAGGGGCTGCTCACCGACAAGTACCTCACCGGCACCGTCCCCGAGAGCGCGCGGGCCCAGAACAGCTCCTTCCTGTCACCCGACGTCATCGACGACACCTACCGCACGCGGGCGACGGCGCTCAATCAACTGGCCCGTGAGCGCGGGCAGTCCCTGGCCCAGCTCGCCCTGCAGTGGGTACTGCGGCTGCCGCAGGTCACCAGCGCGCTGATCGGAGCCAGTACGACCTGGCAACTGGACCACAACGTAAGGGCGTTGGACTTCCCGCCGCTCACCGAGGAGGAGCTGGCCCTGATGGACAGGTACGGAGTGCACGGAACCGCCGTGCAGGTCTGAGGCCCGTACCGGCCGGTGGAGCGCTCAGCTCCACCGGCGTACGACCTGGCGCTCGGCCACCCCCAGCAGGACGTCGCTCGCCTTGCCGAGGACGGCCAGCAGGACGATGGCGAGCAGCAGGATGTCCGTGCGGCCGGTGTTCTCGCTGTCGATCAGCAGGAAGCCCAACCCCATGGACGAGGCGATGTTTTCGGCCGCGACCAGGAACAGCCAGCCCTGCGCCAGGCCGAGTCGCAGCCCGGACAGCACGGCGGGCGCCGCGGCCGGAATCAGGACCTGGACCAGGAGGGCGGGGCCGCGCCGACCGTAGGCGCGGCCCAGTTCCCTCAGACGTGGGTCGACGTGGTCGAGGCCTGACGAGACGGTCGTGTACACGGGGAAGAAGGCCCCGATGGCGACGAGGGTGATCTTCGGGGTCTCGCCGATACCGAGCCAGAGCAGGAGCAGCGGGACCCAGGCCAGCGAGGGCACGGCACGTATCGCCTGAACGGTCGGAGCGAACACGGCCCGAGCGGCCCGGGACAAACCGACCAGACTGCCCAGGAGCAGACCGAGCGAGGCACCGGCGGCGAAGCCGATCGCCACCCGCTGCACGCTGATGGCGATGTGGTGTTGCAGTTCGCCCCGGTCGAACAGGGTTCGGGCGGCGTCCAGGACGGCCTCGGCCGGCGGAAGCTGGCTGCGCGTGTACGCCCCGGACGTCGCGGCCTCCTGCCAGCCGAGCAGCAGCACGGCGGGCAGGAGCAGACCGGCGGCGGCGCGCAGCACCGTGCGGCTCACGATGCCGCGGCTTTGCGGGCGAACTCCGGTGCGTAGAGGCTGTCGAGGGCCTCGTCGACATGCTTCGCGTCCGCTACCAGGTTCTCCGAGACCAGCAGGGGAGCGATCCGTTCGAGCACCTTGGTTTGGGCGGTGCCGGGTACGGGCGAGATGTGACCGTGGGTCGGCGCGGACAGGGGCATGGGCATCTCCTGACGGGAAGATTTCCGACAGCAAGATTTCCAACGGCAAGGGTTCGAACGGCAAGGGTTCCGACGGGAAGAGTTGCTGCGGGGAAAGTCCCTCGGAACGACAAGCGTCGACAGCCCGATCGACGCCCGAGGCGAAGGCCTCAGTGCACGGAGTGAGCGGCGATCAGAGAGTGGCGGCGCAACAGAGCGCGGCTGCGACCCGTACGAGATCGACGCAGCGGCGGCAGGTCAGCGACTGGCGCGGCATGCGACGATGCAAGGACGGAGGCCCGAGGGCGTCAACGCGCCTCCGGCATTCGAGACGATCACTGGGCGGGGCAGCCCGCGCGCACGCGAACCGACGCCGGGGTGCGCAACCCGCGGCAGGCGCCGACGCGCCGGAAGCTGCAGCAGGTGCCCGCGCCGACGCGCCGTCCGGATGGCCTGCGCCCGGGGCGAGGGCTCGTTGCCCCGGAGTGTGCCCCTGTGGTCCTTCCGGCTGCCGGACGCCCCATGATGACCTACAAAATTCAGCTCGAAGATCAGTCATTGTCATGGGAGCGACATGCGTGCGCACAAGCAGTCCGAGCGGACCACGGAGGCCGGTCCGGGGCAGCGTCCGGTACCCAGGGCGCATCGCGTGTCGCCGCGGGAGCGGAGCCCTCATGGGGTGCTGGCCCTGCAGCGGATGGCGGGCAACGACGCTGTCGCCCGGACACTCATGCCGGTGCAGCGCATGGTCACGGCGACCGAGCCGGCCGAGGAGGTGAAGCACATCCACGACTTCGTGACGGAGATGCTCGGCGCGGCCGACAAACTCATCGGCGAGGCCAAGAGTTTTGCCTGGCGCTTCAAGTCGGTCCCGGCCCGGCAGGCGCACCTCGACAAGATCGGCCAGACGCTCGACGGTGCCGAGCACATGGTCTACCGGCAGTTCCGCGACGATCCCGGCGGCAAAGAGGACAACGCGAAGAACACCGGCCTGAAGGAACTCCTCGACGCCGTTCAGAAGCGGCACTTCTCCTACGTCGAGATCCTGCGCAGCAGCAACGGCACGCGGCCCGTGGGGATGGACGTCGACGCCGACGACACCGAGGCCCAGGCCGAGCTGTCCGAGACCTGGTCGAGGGTCGTCGGCGGGCAGGGCATCGCGACGTCGGACAAGCCCCGCCCGGTGGGCGACGACCCGGATCCCGCCGCGCTGCCCGGGTACGGCACCCAGATGCTGTCCGCGCACGCCCGGCTGCTCTCCCGGCAGCGAGGCCGCGCCCTGGTGAGCGATCTGACCTCGACGTCGAACGCCCACTCGCCGATGGTGAGTGTCGTTCCCTACCACCCCGAGGTCGTCGACGCGATAGGGAAGACCGACCTCGCGGCGCAGGCGGACTCCAACTCGATGCCCGACGCGCGTGCCGCCTCGGTGGACCGGCCGAGCGCCGGTTCCAGCACCACGGTGAGCGCGCCGCACGACTTCAAGGACAGCGAGGGCGCCAAGCCGGGTGAGGCCGTCTCCCCCTTCTTCCTGCTCTACGGCCACGAACTGATCCACGCTCAGCACAACAAGCACGGCATCAATGTGGCCGCCTTCGACGACGAGGAGACCGCGACGGTCTCCGGCACGGAGTCGTCGAAGCTGCTGCACGCGGGCAAGGGGATGCGCGTGACGACGGAGGACCAGTTGCGGGACGAGCACTACATGCCGCGCCGGGGCGGCTACACGTAGCCGGATGCCGCGGCCTGGGGCGCGCGCGACGCGGCGACACGAGCCAGGCGGCTCAGCTCGGCCCTCACGCCCGCGGGGCCGGCTCGTCCGGTTCCGACGGTCCGTGGCTCCGACTCGACGTCGCGGCCGGCGTTGTCGGTCCCCGCGGTTACTGTTCGGCCATATCTTTGCAGGCCCGGGTGTTCCAGGAGCAGTACGAGCGGAGCCTGTTCGGTGAGTGTCGGATGAGGTGGACCGGCTACTACGTCGTCCTGCACTCCGAGGACAGGCCTACTCACCTGGGAATCTTTGGTTTCTCCGGAGACTAGGTCTACGGTCGGCAACCCCACACGGACCGGCCCAGACGGACCGGCCCAGACGGACCGGCCCAGACGGACCGGTCCACACGGACCGGCTCAGACGGGCCGCCCCGCAGGACCGGCCCTGTTGAGTCGGCCCGTCCGACTTGCCTGTACAACCGGCCCGGAGAACCGTCCAGGAACCGGCGCCCCCACGAACTCACACGATCCCGCAGCCGCAGCGCAGCCGTGACCACACGTCACACGAAAGACGGCCACCGATGGGCCGCCCATTCGCGCCAACCCCGCCAATCCGCAGGCGGCCCATCGATCTCATCCCCATCGAGTTCCACAGCGTCCGGCTCCTCGAACAGGGCACGCCAGCGGGCGAGGTCCGCCTCGCTCATCGGGAAGGTCTGCTCCGGAGTGGTCGACTGACGGTCGGCGATCCTGGCTCGCTGGGTCTCAGGATCCACCGGCACGTACACCAGACGGCAGCACGCCCCCACGGACCGCGTCAGCCAGCGGATCGCGGACCTCTCGTCACGTGACCAGCATCCGAAGTCCAGGATCACGTTGGTTCCCAGCCTCAGTGCCTCCAGGCCGAGCGAGAGCAGCCGTCCTTCCAGGACGTCACGCTTCCCGTTCGCCTCCGGCTCGCCGAACAGCGGAATCATCCATTCATCGGGCGTCAGCCGGAGCGCGTCGTGCTCTTTGGCCAACTGCCGGGCCCTGGTGGTCTTCCCGGCCCCCGGTAGGCCGACAGTCAAGAACAACGTGGTCACACCGGGATGGTTCATGGAAAGCCACTGAAGGGCAACCGCTTTCCCCGCCCGGACCGCCGGGACCGCCCGGACCGCCCGGACCGCCGGGTCGGCGTCGTGGCGCCCGTCGGCCACATCCTGTGCTGAGCGAGGCGATGTACGACGTGCCCGTCGACATCGGCACCGACGCCCTCGACGACGCCATCAGGTCGCCGCGTTGAGGCAGCGTCACCTAATTGTTATGGCGGATGACAAATAGCGCTTCCCGCGCTCTGGGCACGGAGTCCGGAGCGTCGTAAGTTCCCGCTCACAACATTCAGTCCGGGCGGATCACCCGACACCCGGCAATTCCTCCGAGAGCGCGCTTCTCGGCTTCCTCCTCACCGCCCTCGTACGTCCGGTCGTCCGGTCGTCCGGTCGTGACACCAGAAAGGACCCTTCCCATGCGCAAGGGATTCCTCCTTCTCACCGCCGCCTCGGTGGCGCTGGCCAGTTCGCTCACTGCCTGCGGCGACTCCTCGTCGGACGACGGTGACTCCGGTTCCGGCTCCGGATCCGGCTCCAAACCGAAGATCGGTGTGATCCTCCCGGACAGCAAGTCCTCGCCCCGCTGGGAGACGGCGGACCGCAAGTACCTCTCCGAGGCGTTCAAGGCGGCGGGCGTCGAGTACGACATCCAGAACGCGCAGAACGACAAGCAGGAGTTCCAGACCATCGCGGACCAGATGATCACCAGCGGTGTGAACGTCCTGGTGATCGTGAACCTGGACAGCGGCACGGGCAAGGCGGTTCTGGACAAGGCCAAGGCGCAGGGCGTCGCCACGATCGACTACGACCGGCTCACCCTCGGCGGCTCCGCCCAGTACTACGTGAGCTTCGACAACGTCGCGGTCGGCAAGCTGCAGGGCGAGGGCCTCAGCAAGTGCCTGACGGACATGAAGGCCAAGAAGCCCATCATCGCCACCCTCAACGGCTCACCGACCGACAACAACGCCACTCTCTTCGCCGAGGGCTACAACAGCGTCCTCGATCCGAAGTACAAGTCGGGCGAGTACGTGAAGGGCCCGGACCAGTCCGTACCGGACTGGGACAGCGCCCAGGCCAACACCATCTTCGAGCAGATGCTCACCAGCCAGCCCAGGATCGGCGGCGTGCTCGCCGCCAACGACACTCTCGGCAACGCGGCCATCGCCGTCCTGCGCAAGCAGAACCGCAACGGTGACGTGCCGGTCACCGGCCAGGACGCCGGCGTGCAGGGCCTGCAGAACATCCTTACGGGCGACCAGTGCATGACCGTGTACAAGGCGGTCAAGAAGGAGGCCGACGCCACGGCCCGGCTCGCCATCTCTCTCGCCAAGGGCGAGAAGGGCGACACCAACGCGACCGTCGAGGACCCCGAGGGCAAACGCAAGGTCCCGTCCGTGCTGGAGACGCCGGTGGCCATCTACAAGGAGAACATCCAGGACGTCGTGGACGACGGCTTCGTCACCAAGGAGGAGCTGTGCAAGGGCAAGTACGCCGCCCTGTGCACCCAGGCCGGCATCAAGTAGCCCTGCGCGGTCGACCGGACCGCCAACCCGGGCCGACCGGTGCGACCGGTGCGACCGGTTCCACCGGGCCGACCGGCCCGACCGCGGGTCCCGGGGCTCCGCGTTCCCCGGGACCCGCGACCTCATGACGACCTCAAGGAGCCGTCCTCCATGACAGCGACCCCGACGACCCCGATCCTTCGACTGAGCGGGATCGACAAGAGCTTCGGCGCCGTGCAGGTCCTGCACGACGTGTCCTTCGACGTCCGCCCGGGGGAGGTGACGGCGCTCGTCGGAGACAACGGCGCGGGCAAGTCCACCCTGGTCAAGTGCATCGGCGGCATCCATCCGATGGACGGCGGCGAGTACTGGTTCGAAGGCGCACAGGTCCAGGTGCACAGCCCGCGTGAGGCGGCGGCCCTGGGCGTCGAGATCGTCTACCAGGACCTGGCGCTCTGCGACAACCTCGACATCGTGCAGAACATGTTCCTCGGCCGCGAGAAGCGCCGGGGGCTCGTCCTGGACGACACGACGATGGAGGAGATGGCCACGCAGACCCTCGAAGGGCTGTCGGTCCGCACCGTCAAGTCCATCCGCCAGCAGGTCTCCAGCCTCTCCGGCGGTCAGCGGCAGACCGTGGCGATCGCCAAGGCCGTGCTGTGGAACAGCAAGGTCGTCGTCCTGGACGAGCCGACCGCCGCGCTCGGTGTCGCCCAGACGGCACAGGTCCTCGAACTGGTCCGGCGGCTGGCCGACAACGGCCTCGCCGTGGTCCTGATCTCGCACAACATGAACGACGTCTTCGCGGTGTCCGACCGGATCGCCGCCCTCTACCTGGGCCGGATGGCCGCCCAGGTCAGCACGTCGGACGTGACGCACTCCCAGGTCGTCGAACTCATCACCTCGGGCCGCAGCGGAGACCTCGGCCTCGCCCGGAGCAACGGAGTCACCGCATGACCGCCGCCGTCGTCCCCGAGAAGCCGGAACTGCCCCACGGTCCCGGTACGCCGAAGAAGAACGGAGCGGCCACAGCGGCGAGTCTGCGCTCGGTCGCCAGGAACTACGTGGACCGGGTGAGGGGCGGCGAGTTGGGCGCCCTGCCCGCCGTACTCGGCCTGATCGTCCTGTGCGTGTTCTTCGCCTCCCTGCGCCCCGTCTTCCTGTCCGAGCTGAACTTCGCCAACCTGCTCACCCAGGGCGCGGGCAGCATCGCCATCGCCATGGGGCTGGTCTTCGTCCTCCTCCTCGGCGAGATCGACCTGTCCGCGGGGTACGCCAGCGGGGTCTGCGCCGCCGTCCTCGCCATCCTGCTCACCGACCACGGCTGGCCCTGGTACGGCGCGGCCGGCGCGGCGATCCTCACGGGCACGGTCATCGGCCTGCTGCTGGGCCTGCTGGTGGCGAAGGTCGGCATTCCCTCGTTCGTGGTCACGCTGGCCGCCTTCCTGGGGTTCCAGGGCATCGTGCTGATGCTGTTGAAGGAAGGCACGAACATCTCGATCCGGGACGACACGATCCTGGCCGTCGCCAACAACAACCTGTCCCCGGCGCTGGGCTGGGTCCTCCTCGCCGTCGGTGTCGGGGGGTACGCGGCGATCCAGTTCCGGCAGAGCCGCAACCGCAGGCGGCGCGGGCTCGCCCCCGCCCCGCTCGCCCTGCTCGCGGTCAGGATCGGCGGCCTGGCGGTGCTCGGCGCGATCGCGGTCCACCTGCTGAACCAGGAGCGCAGCCGCAACGTCATCGTCGACTCGCTCAAAGGGGTGCCGATCGTGGTCCCGGTCATCGCGGTCCTGCTGGTCGCCGGTACGTTCCTGCTCCAGCGCACCTCGTTCGGCCTGCACATCTACGCGGTGGGCGGCAACGCCGAGGCGGCCCGCCGGGCCGGCATCAACGTGGCCGCCATCCGGATCTCCGCCTTCGTCATCTGTTCCTCCCTGGCCGCGGTCGGCGGCATCATCGCCGCGTCCCGGGGCAACTCGGTGGACCCCAACACCGGTGGCAGCAACGTGCTGCTGCTGGCGGTCGGCGCCGCCGTGATCGGCGGGACGAGCCTGTTCGGCGGCCGGGGCAGGGTCCTCGACGCCGTGCTCGGCGGGATGGTCGTCGCGGTCATCCAGAACGGCATGGGTCTCATGGGGTACAGCTCAGGGGTCAAGTACGCTGTCACGGGTTCGGTTCTGCTGGTGGCCGCAGGCGTGGATGCGCTGTCCCGTCGCCGGGCCGTACGACGATGATGTCTGGGGTGCCATGAAAGCCGGTCCCTCGCAGGAGGAGATCCGCCGGCACAACCTCGGCACCCTGCTCCGTCATGTGCACATCGGCGGATCCATGTCGCGTGCCGTCCTGGCCGAGCGCATGGGACTCAACCGCAGCACCATCCTGGGACTGGTGAGCGAGCTGGGCTCGGCCGGCCTGGTCCGCGAGGAACTGCCCCGGGACACCGGCCGGGCCGGCCGGCCGTCCCTGGTCGTACGGCCCGAGTCCGACCGCGTGTACGTCCTCGCCTTCGACGTGGGGGTCGACCGGCTGGCCGCCGCCCGCATCGGTCTGGGCGGGGTCTTCCTCGACCGCAGGGAGATCTCGGTACCTGCCGGCCGGCGCGACGCAGGCAAGGTGGCCGAGGTCCTCGCCGGGGCCGCGCTGGACATGGTGGACGCGGCAGGGCACGGCACCTACTGCGTCGGTGTGGCCGCCGCCGTCCGCGGGATGGTGCGCCGCCCCGACGGCCTCGTCCGTGCCGCCCCCCATCTCGGCTGGGAGGACGAGGAGTTCGGCGAGGACCTCATGCGCCTGCTGGGGCTCGGCCTGCCGGTCTCGGTGGGCAACGAGGCCAGCCTAGGCGCGCTCGCGGAACATCTGCGCGGAGCCGGGGCCGGCTGCCAGGACCTCTTGTACCTGCACGGCGACATCGGTATCGGCGGTGGTGTCGTCACCGGCGGCCAGTTGCTGTCCGGCGACCAGGGATACGGCGGCGAGATCGGGCACATGGTCGTCAACCCGCGCGGCGGCAGGCCCTGCGGCTGCGGGGCGAACGGCTGCCTCGAAGCCGAGGCGGGGGAGCGCGCCCTGCTGGAGGCCGCGCGGCGCGACCCGTCGGCCACCGGCCGGGAAGCCGTGCACGCCGTCGTCGAAGCGGCCGACCGGGGCGACATCACGGCCCGCGCCGCCCTGCACGACATCGGCGACTGGCTCGGCATCGGCGTCGCCAACCTGGTCAATGTGCTCAACCCGCGCACGGTCGTGTTCGGCGGGACGCTCCGCGAGGTGTTCCTCGGCTCGGCGGCCCAGATCCGCAGCCGTATCAACCGCATCGCTCTCAGAGCCTCCCGCGAGAACCTCCGGCTGCGCGTGGGAGAACTCGGCGACGACGCGGTGCTCATCGGAGCCGCCGAACTCGCCTTCTCCGAGATCCTGGTCGGCCCCCTGGAGACCCTGGCCCGCGCCGGAGCGTAATGCGCCGATCGGCAGGGAATGGGCCGGCTCGCGAAGGGAGCCGGCCCATCCGGCCGCGTCAGCAGACCTCAGCAGACCTCAGACGACCTCAGACGACCTCAACAGGCGTCAGCAGGCCTTGCGAACGTATCCGCTGTCGCCGGGGGCGGTGACGAACACATCACGCAGGACGACGCTCAGGCGGCCGCCCCACTGGGCGCACGTCTCGTCGAAGTACTTCTGCTTGTACTCGATCACGATGACGTTGTCGTTGAAGCCCTCGGTGTAGTCGCCGCACTCCTTCCACTCGCCGCACTCCTCGGCGACTGCGAAGTCCAGGCCGGTCGCGGAGCGCTCGGTGGAGAGCTGCGGTGTGTTCTTCTGTCCGATGGCCAGGCCCTTGTCGTGGGCGTGGTCCGCGAGCAGCCTGACGAACGCCTTGGCGTTGTCCTCGCTGATCAGGTCGGTCCGGGTGAAGGAGTCGAGGTTGTCGGGCTCGACGGCGTCGAATCCCTTGTCGGCGCAGGTGTCGACCCAGGCGTTGACCTTCGCGGCGACCCGCTGGCGCTTGGCGGCGGTGCGGATGTCGAGGAAGGCCTCGTCCCAGTCCGGGTCGTAGACGACCTCTCCGTCGGCGTCCGTCAGCAGCAGGTCGCCCCATTCCTCCTCGGCTCCCGGCTGAGCCTGGAAGGCGTTGACGTAACAGATGTTGTACAGACCGGCGGCCGGGGACGCGGTGTGGTCGCGGGAGACCACCTTGACGCCGGACGCCGGGGTGTAGGCCTGGCCTATCTGGTAGTCGAAGGGTGCGTTGGCCGGGGGCAGTTCGACCGCCGGAGCGGCGGCGTTCGCGCTCGACGAGACGAGCAGACCTCCGACGACGGCACACGTCAGGGACGCTGCCACGACGGCGGGCCTGCGGGATCGCACACGATGGGTGTGGGACATGTGGAGCTCCAGAAGGTGGGGGTACGTCCCCGCCTCGGACTGCGCTTGAATGCGTCCGTCCTGGCGACTGTGTCCGGACTTGCGGTGGAGAGAACCGCACTACCGGCTGGGCGTACCTCTGGCGCCAAGAGTCTTGATGTTGGCGTTGCAGGGAGTAAACCGAGCGGCTCACGTGGTGTCAACCGGCCGGATCCGGTTGCGGAACGTTCCACACCAAACTCGTCTTTGTCCCCGAGCGGTCCGCTTTCTCGACCAGTTGAGGCACTTTGACGACGCGTCGGAGGACTGAAATGAGTCAAGGTTCGGGCGTCAACTGACCAGCAGAACATGATGACTTGGCAAAAATCCGGCAGTAGGTCATGCACACGCCCGCTCGGGGGAGGGTAGAGCCTGGAGACCCAGACCAAGCCGGTCTACTCCGCCGTCCGCAACGAGGGCACCATCTTCCACGAGCTCGCCCACCAGTGGAACGGCGACTCCGTCACGGTCGAGAAGTGGCAGCACATACGGCTCAACGAAGGCTTCGCGACCTACTCCCATTGGCTGTGGAGCGAGCACAGGGGCACCCAGAGCGCCCACGACGCCTTCCTCGCGGGCTACAACGCGCGGCCCGCCGAGTCGGCCTTCTGGCAGACGGTCGTCGGCGATCCGCAGCGCGACACGATGTTCGCCTCCGCCGTCTACCAGCGAGCGCGGCGCGATGACGCTCCAGGTCCTGTGCGAGCGCATCGGCGACAAGGCGTTCTTCGAGCTCCTCCCGACCTGGACCCGGCAGAACCGGTACGGGAACGTGAACACCGACGATTTCATCCGGCTCGCCGAGAAGATCTCGGGCCGCCAGCTCGACGACCTCTTCCGGACATGGCTGTTCACGAAGGGCAAGCCCGTCCTGTAGGGGAGCCGCTGTCCCCCGTGCGAGCTACGCGCAGGTGACCTCTGACAGGTGACGATCCGTGGGCGCCGGAACCGTAGCGTCCTCGGTGTCGCCGCGGTACAGCGAAACGCGCGGCTTCCCCTTCCGGCCGGCCCCTGTGCCCTCCCTTGTCGCTTTGGAGATCCACGTGAACCGCACCCTCAGGACCACCGCTCTGGCAACGACGTTCTGCGCGGTGGCAGGCGCCGCTGTCGTCGGCTACGGCCAGGTCGCGACGCAGGCCCAGCCGACGTCCTGGACCGCGCAGACCGCGGCCGCGACCACCGCGACCGCCATGTCCGCGCGGCCGGGCGACGGTCACGGCCGCGGCCACGGTCATGGGGATGCCTTCACGGGGACCAAGAAGATCCGCGTCGACGGATACTCGGTCAACGTCTCGTGCTCCGGCCGGACCGTGGCCCGAAAGCCCGTCGTCGTCCTGATGGCCGGGGGCGGCGACGGACTGGAGACGATGGCCGGGCTGCAGCGGCCCCTCGGCGGCGACGGCAGGGTCTGCTCCTACGACCGGCTCGGGGAAGGAGCGAGCGATCAGCCGAACGGCCTCCAGACCGTCGCCGACAGCGGCAGGATCCTGACGGGCGTGCTCGACCGGATCGCCGGTGACCAGCCAGTCGTCCTGGCCGGCCACTCGCTCGGCGGCTACATCGCCGCCCGGTACGCCCCCGACCACCGGGACAGGATCACGGGCCTGGTCCTGCTGGACGCCACGATCCCGGCCCTCACCGCCGGCATCCGGAAGGCGATCCCCGAGTCCGCGACCGGCACGGCGGCCGAACTGCGCGACCAGACCATCGCGGTGAACGAGGGCCAGAACCCCGAGCAGTTCCTCATCGCCGACGCGCCGGTCCGTTCGGCGGGGCGCATCCCGGTACGGATCATCAAGCACGAGTCCCAGTTCGCCGAGGTCCCCACCTACGGGCCCGCGCTGGAGCGGATGTGGTCCGAGGGCCAGCAGCAGTGGCGCGCCCTCTCCGCCCGCAGCCGCGTCGGCACCGCCGCCGGCAGCGGGCACTACATCCACGTCGACCGCCCCGACCTCGCCCTCAAGGCCATCCGGCAGGTCATCGCGCAGGCCACGCTCAACCGGTGAGCCCCAGCAGCTCCACCAGCGGGTGGCGATCGGCATGCCGACGGTCAGGTCGCAACCTGCGGCACGGAATCGTCCGCGCCCCGCCCCGCGCCCCGCCCCGCGCAGCGTCGTCGCCGGTGTCACGGGATTCCACTGGGCGGTGCCGGTCACCTGGTACCGATCTCGTACAGTGCCTGGCTCATCAGCCACACGCAGAAGGCCGCGCCGAACACGGTGCCGCCGTCCGGCGCGAGCCAGAACCAGCGGCGGAAGCAGGGCCCCGGCCGGCAGCGCCGCCGTCCTGCACCACGCCACGGCCCCCGTCGCCGTGGTGGCGCACGGCTGAAAGATGCCTACTTGAACGCTTCGGCCGGGGGCGTCACACGCGGCTGCCGCTGCCGCTGCCGTAGGGGGCGTACAGGTCCAGCAGCCGGGTGCGGGCCGCGCGCAGCCGGTGGGCCAGTACGTCACCGACCCACTGGGTGACCGCCATGCCGAACGCCGGATCGCTCCCGCACAGAGCGCGTACGGCCGCGGCTTCGAACTCGTGGGCGCGTACGGGAGTGGTGGCCTCGGCGCCCAGGTGCCAGGTGTGCGGCGCGAACAGCCAGGACCAACCCACGAGTTGGTTGTGCCCGAGTGTCTCGATGACCGCTGCCCGCCGGCCGGGCACCCGCATGTCGAGGGCGACCGTTCCGGTGCGCACGATCCAGAACCGGTCGGCCCGTCCGCCCTCCTCGAAGAGACGGGAGCCCGCCTCGAACGACACCTGGCGGGCGAGTTCCAGCAACCGCTGCCGATGTGCGGCGGGCAGGGCCCGCAGCATGCTCGACGTGACGGAATCGTTCATGGGGTGCCTCCATGGGTGCATGCGGTCCTTGCGTTCACAGCGTCCTGCCCGGGTCCTCGCCGGGACCATGGGCCACCCGGCCCCATGACCGGGCCACCCGGTACTCGGCCGAGGTCCTTCGGCGCCCTCCGCACGGGCCCGTTCCGGCGCGAGGGGGAGACCGTGCGCCGCGGAGCCCGCTGAGCGTGGTGCACGCCTGGCAGTGGCACCCTCGCCCTCCCGCCTCCGTCCCCATGGGCAACAGCGAGCACGAAGGGGCCCAGCAGACCCTGGACCAGGTCGTCGGCAGCATGCGGGCCGCACACCCCGGCCACTCCTCCCCATCGACGCCGACTGGTGACCGACTCCCCGATCAGTGCCCTGCTCGCGTGGTTCCAAGGCCCCCCGGGCCGGCCGGTGGCTGTGAGGCGGATGCCGGTGATCAGGTCGGGGTGAATGCGGACCGAGGCGCAAGGTGAGAGGTGAGGTCGAGCCTGCCACCCGTACTGATCCGCGAAGCGGCGTGCAAGCGTCGACTTGCCCGCACCGCTCCCGCCGCCTGTCCAGTGGACATGCCGCAGCTGTTCGCGCAGCGCCGCGGTCCGGCAGCCGCTTCGTGCCGGTCGGGCCGTTCGGGGCGTTCGAGGCGCATCCTTCTCCTGTCCGAGTGGCCGGTCGGGCTGGTCACCCGGGCTGGGCGCGAGTGCTGGTGAAGTGCACGGCTGATCCCCAGTTCTCCCGTACAGGGGACAGACACCACCGGCACAGGGGCAGTCCGCCGCTGCCGTACTTGTGCGTGGGCCGCTGGCAGCCGGAGCAGGGGCCGACGTAACTGCTGGAGATGGTGAAGGTGGAAGGGTCCGGTTCGCTGATCGGTGGCGGGGGAGTCGCGGTCATCAGGGGTCCTGTTCCGGGTGAGGGTGGCGGGTCACCGCGGACGCAGCGTAAGAGGCAGAACGGCGTACGGGCCGGTCAGCGCGCCGTGGCGGTGTAGGCCGCACCGGCGTCCTTGGCCGATGCCGATGCCGATACCGATGGCGACTGATGCCGATGCTGGGTTGGCCTCGTTCCTGGATTCGCGGTCCGGTGTGTCCATCATTCGCGTGTTCGAATACTAGTTCGATAGTCTGCGTCTGGAGGAGGTGGGGTGCCATGGCGGCAGCGGAAGCCCAGGTGCGGGTGGCGAGTGTGATGCATGTGCGCTGTCCGGACCGGCTGCCGGAGGACGTGTTCCGGCAGGTCCTGGAGCAGTGCGCGGAGCTCTCCTCCACCGTGCAGGCACTCCCGCCGGCCGCGGCCCTGGTGGAGCTGAAGGGCGCACTGCTCTATCACGGTGCCGACGCCCGGCATCTGGGAGAGGTGCTGCGGGTGCGGACCCTGTCGCGGCTCGGCGTCGATGTCCGCGTCGGGATCGGCCCCACGATCACGGTCGCGGCCACGGCCTCCGCACAGATCGACGCGCCCGGCGGAGTCCTCGCCGTGGAGCGGGAGGAGGTCCTCGACTGGCTCGGGCCGCTGCCCGTCGAAGCCCTGCACGGCATCGGTCCGAAGCAGGCGGCGGCCCTGCGCGAGTACGGCGTGCACTGCGTGGACCTGCTCGCCACCATCCCGGCAGCCACCGTGCAGCGCCTGCTGGGCGGCACGGCCGGGCGGATCGCCGTGGACCGGGCCCGTGGCATCGACCCCCGCCCTGTCGCCCCGCGTGCTCTGCCCGCGTCCACGAGCGTGCGCCACACCTTCGGCCGGCACACCCTGGACGGCGCCCAGGTCCGCGGCGCCCTGCTCGAACTGGTCGTCCGGCTCGGACTCCGCCTGCGCGACCGCGGCCAGGTGGCACGCGGCCTCACCCTCGCGTTGCGGTTCTCCGGCGGGACATCGTGGGAGAAGACGCGCCGTCTGCCGGAGGCGTCCGCGCACGAGGACGACCTGCGCACGATGGCGTACCGGCTCATCGATGCCGCGGGCCTGCAGCGCGGGCGGCTGACCGGCCTCGTTCTCAGGGGTGAGGACCTGGTCGACGCCGACCAGGTGGCCGAGCAGATCAGTCTGGACCGGGCGCGGGAGGACCGGCTGGTCGCGGAGGCGGTCAGCGACCGTATCCGAAGGAAGTTCGGACCCGGCGCGATCGGCCCGGCCGCCGCCTTCCGCCGTGCCTCCTGACCACCCCGTCCATCGGCTGTGGTCCCGACGGCCGACCGCCGACGGTCGACCGCCGACCGCCGACCGCCGACCGCCGACCGCCGACGGCCGACCACCGACGGCCGACCACCGACCGAGGGTCCGTCAGCACCCGGACAGACCCCCCTGTCAGAGTGAGCCCCAGCAGATTTCCCCTTTTCCGATTCACCGCGCATCGCAGGACAGGAGCAGCCCGGATGAGTTTCTACGACCGGATGGAGGAGCTGTACGGCCTCCCCGCCTACACGTTTCCCGCGCGGGAGGCGACGACGACGCTGCCCGCCCCCGACACCGTGGCCTGGCGGATCAACGGCCAGCCCGACGCCGTGGTCTGGCGGAGCACCGTAGGGGAGCCCTTACCCGAAGAGGAGTGCTGGGACGAGGCACTCGACCGATTCTGCGCCGAGGTCGACACCACGCGGGTCCGTGCCCTCATCGTCGGAAGCTGGGACGACCCCCTCGACATGGACCCCTCTCGGGCCATCGAGGCGCTGTTGGCCGCGCGCGACCGGCTGCCTGCCCTGCGGTCGCTGTTCCTCGGGGACATCGTGGCCGAGGAGTGCGAGATCTCGATGATCAGCCAGACCGACGTCACTCCGCTGCTGGCCGGGTTTCCCGCGCTGGAGGAATTCGGTGTGCGCGCGGGAGAGAGCAATTCCATGGGAAGGGTGCAGCGGTTGGAGTTCCCTGCCCTGCGCCACGACGCGCTGCGCAGGCTGACCGTGCAGAGCGGTGGCCTGCCGGTGGATGTCGTCCGTGGTGTGGGGGCCAGTGAACTGCCAGCGCTGGAGCACCTCGACCTGTGGCTGGGCGTCTCGGAGTACGGAGGTGACTGCGCGGTCGCGGACCTTGAGCCGATCCTGTACGGCGACCGGTTCCCGCGGTTGCGGCACCTGGCTCTGCGCAACAGCGAGATCCAGGACGAGATCGCTGTCGCCCTCGCCTCGGCCCCGGTGGTCGCCCGGCTCGAAGTGCTCGACCTGTCCATGGGCACGCTGGGCGACGACGGCGCCGCCGCCCTCCTCGCGGGCCAGCCACTCACCCACCTCAAGAAGCTGGACCTGCACCACAACTTCCTGAGCGAACCCTTCCGGCAACGGATATGCGAGACGCTCGGAAACGCGGGCGTGGAGGTGGACGTCGACCGGGGCGAGGCGGAGCTGGACGACGACGGCGCCGACGAGCGCTACGTCTCCGTGGCGGAGTGAATCCACGTGCCGGCGGTCGAAGAGCCCTCGCCGACTGAGACTTCGGCAGGAGGAGCCGGTCGGGGCTGCCCTTGCGGCCCGCGTCGGCAGCGGTGGCGCAGCCGCGCCGGAAGCACCCGCTACTCCCGCTGGCGTACACGCCGCGGCGGCGTCCCTCGTACGGTGAGCAGGTGACGTCCGTCGATCGCCTCACCGCCTCGTTGCGCCGTCTTTCGCCGCGGTCCGTGGATCTCCTCGTGGTGGCCGGCGTCGCCTGGGTCACTGGGCTGGACGCGTGGTCGAACGAACCGGACTACCGGCAGGCGGACTGGTTCACCTGGCTGCTGCTGGCGATCTCCCTGCCGGCACTGTTCTGGCGGCGGCGATGGCCGGTGGCCGCCACCCTGGTGACGGGGGCGGCGTGCGCGGGCTGGGCGCTGTACGGGCACATCGGGGAGTTGCTGAACCTGCCCGTGATCGTGGCGCTGTACACGGTCGCGGTGCAGGGCGACCGGCCCCGCACCCTGCGGACCGCGCTGATCGCCTCCCTCGTGTCGGGTGCGGTCGCGCTGCGCGTGGGCAACGACGTGGTGAACCCCCAGGGCCTCGCGGTGCTGGAGATGCTGTGGCCGCTCGTACCGCTGCTGCTGGGCGAAGTGGTGCGCACGCGGCGGCAGTTGCAGACCGAGTACGCCGCACGGGCCGCTCGCGCCGAGGAGGACCGGGAGCGGGAGGCGGCGCGTCGGGTGCACGAGGAACGGCTGCGGATCGCCCGTGAACTGCATGACGTCGTCGCCCACACGGTCACGGCGATGACCGTGCAGGCAGGCGTGGCACTGGACGCGTACGACGTGCGGCCGGAGGTGGCACGGGCGGCGATGCGGCAGGTACGGGAGGCAGGCAAGGAGGCGGTACGGGAACTGCGGGCCACCGTCACCGTGTTGCGTGAGCCGGCGGGCGACCCGGCGGAACCTGCGCCCGCCATCGGGCGACTCGACGAGCTGATCGACCGGTTCGCGGGCGGTGGCGTGGAGATCGCGCTCCGGCGGGAGGGGGAGTGGGAGGGGGTGTCGCCGGTCGTGGGGCTGGTGGCCTACCGGATCGTCCAGGAGGCGCTGACGAACGTCGCCCGGCACTCCGGTGCCCGGCGCGCGGCGGTGTCCGTCGTACGGGTGGACGGAAGGCTGACGGTGGAGGTCGTCGACGACGGCTCGCCCGCCCCGCCGCCGGCCGGGGGAGGCTTCGGCCTGGTCGGGATGCGGGAGCGGGCGACGGCGGCCGGAGGCACGATCGACTACGGACCGGTGCCCGGCGGCGGCTTCCGGGTGAGGGCCGAGCTCCCGGCCCTCGGCGGCGAAGGGGGAGAGGGACCATGACGGTGCGTGTGGTGCTCGCGGACGACCAGACCGTCGTACGGGCTGGCTTTCGCGCACTCCTGGACCTGACCGACGATCTGGTCGTGGTCGCGGAGGCGGCCGACGGACGGCAGGCCGTGGAGGCGGTACGGCTGACCCGGCCCGACGTCGTCCTGATGGACATCCGCATGCCCGGAGTCGACGGCATCGAGGCCACCCGCCGCATCGCCGCGGACCGCGCCCTGGACGGCGTGCGCGTGGTCGTGCTCACCACGTACCAGGTCGACGACTACGTCTTCGAGGCACTGAGGCACGGCGCGGCCGGGTTCCTTCTGAAGGACATCGAACCGGACGAGCTACGGGCGGCGATCCGCACGGTCGCAGCCGGTCAAAGCCTCCTCGCACCGGCGGTGACCCGCTCGGTCGTGGAGGAGTTCGCCCGGCTGAAGGGCCCGGAAGCGGCCGGCGCCGATCGGTTGGCGGTCCTCACGGAACGGGAGCGCGAGGTGATGGCCCTGGTCGCGGCCGGACTCAGCAACGAGGAGATCGGCCGCCGGCTCCTGATGAGCCCCCTGACCGCGAAGACCCATGTGAGCCGTGCCATGACCAAGCTCCGCGCCCGGGACCGGGCCCAACTGGTGGTACTGGCATACGAGACAGGGCTGGTCAGGGCGGGCGAACGGTGAGCAAGCAGCCGGGGTGGGAGCGGCGTGCCCAACGGGCGCGGGCCGGCGGCTACTTCGCCGGGAGCAGTCGCCGACTCCCTTCGGAGGATGCCCGGACCGGCGGGGCTTCCTATCGTCATCCGCATGATCGAAGTGCGCGAACTCACCAAACGCTATGGAGACCGCACGGCCGTGGACCGGCTGACGTTCAGCGTCCCGCCCGGCCGGGTCACCGGTTTCCTCGGTCCCAACGGCGCCGGAAAATCGACCACGTTGCGCCTGGTCCTCGGCCTCGACACACCCACCTCGGGGACGGCCACGGTGGCCGGCCGACGCTATGCCGAGCTGCCCGCGCCGCTGCGTACGGTCGGCTCGCTGCTGGACGCGAAGGGCGTCCACGGCGGCCGCACCGCCCAGCAGCACCTGGCCGGGCTGGCGGCGAGCAACCGCCTCCCGCAGCACCGGGTCGAGGACGTCCTCGGCTTGACCGGCCTGACCGATGTCGCGGGACGCCGTGTGAAGGGCTTCTCCCTCGGCATGTCCCAGCGGCTCGGCATCGCGGCCGCCCTGCTCGGCGACCCGGCGGTGCTGATCCTCGACGAGCCGGTCAACGGCCTGGACACCGAGGGCATCCGCTGGATCCGCACCCTGTTGAAGTCCCTGGCCGCACAGGGCCGTACGGTCTTCCTCTCCAGCCATCTCATGGGCGAGATGGAGCTCACCGCCGACCACCTGATCGTGATCGGCCGTGGCCGGGTGCTCGCCGACACGAGCGTGCGGGACTTCGTCGAGACGAACTCCCACACGCATACGCTGGTCCGCTCCCCGGAACCCGAAAAACTGCGTGCCCTGCTGGAGGCCGAGGGCGCGACCGTACGCCTGGACGCTCGCGGCGGCTTCCGAGTGCACGGCGTCGACGCGTCCTCGATCGGCGACCTGGTCAGCCACCATCACCTGACCGTCCATGAACTCAGCCCGGCACACTCCTCGTTGGAAGAGGTCTACACGGCCCTGGCGCACGAGGCGGCGGAGTACCGGACGCGGCGGGAGGTCCGGCGATGACCGGCCCCACCGACGCACGAGCCGGGCTCCGGCAGGCCCTGATCCACGAGTGGATCAAGTTCCGCAGTGTGCGCTCCCTGGTCCGGCCGACTCTCGCGACCGCCGTCGTCCCCGTGCTCGGCGCGGTCTTCGTCGCCCGGACAGGGAGCCTGCGACCGGACGACACGGTGCTGGGCGCCGCCCTGACCCTCTCGGTCACCGCCCAGATGCTGGCAGCGGTCGTCGGCGCTCTGGTGATCACCGGCGAGTACGGCAGTGGCACCATCCGCACCACGTTTGTCGCCACCCCGCGCCGCGGCACCGTGCTGGCCGCCAAGGCCGTGCTGCTCGCGGGCCTGACCTGCACCGTGGCGCTGATCTCCTGCACCCTCGCCTACCTGGTCGAGGACATGATGCTCGATGACGACACGTATGCCCAAGGAGACCCGTTCCCGGCCTTGTTAGGGGTCGCCCTCTCCTTCGCCGTGGCCGCGCTCCTCGGCCTGGCGGTGGGCACCCTTGTCCGCCACTCCGCCGGCGCTGTCACCGCCGTCGTCGGCGTCCTGCTCCTGCCCTCCCTCCTCGGCCCGCTCTTCGGCGACGCCCAGCGCTGGGTCGCGGGCCTCTCGCCGACTGCCGCACTGCAGAAACTCACCCAGACCTCGGACGCGACCGCGGAGACGGTCGGCAGTCTCGGCCCCTGGCCGTCCCTGCTGCTGGTCGGGGCCTACACGACGGCGCTTCTCCTGCTCGCAGCCCTGAAGCTGCGCAAGCGGGACGCATGACACCCACAGCGAGTGGTGGTGTGTTCGGTGTTCACGCGTGGGCCGGTGCGCCGGGCAAGGCCGTCAGTCGGTGTGTGGGTGGCCGGTCCGGTTCCCCGGTCGTGTTCCAGGTGCCCAGGGTGATCTCGGCGGTGATCCCGGGGCCGAATCCCGCGATGAGCCCCTGTGCCGTGTGGTCGGCACCGCCGTCGTCGAAGAAGCGTTCCAGGGCGTCGAAGACGACGGCGCTGGCGATGTTGCCGCGCTCGGTGAGGGTGGCCCGGCTGTAGCGGAACATCGCCGGTGGCAGGTTCAGGTGCGTACACAGGTCGTCGAGGATTCTGGGTCCGCCGGCGTGGACGATGTAGAAGGCGAGGTCGGAGATGTTCCAGTCGCGCAGGGCGGCCATGTCGCGCAGGGCGGGGGCGAGGTCGGCCATGGTGCCGGGGACCCGTTTGTCGAGCATGAAGTGGAAGCCGGTGTCGCGGATCGCGTACGAGATCCAGTCCTCGGTGCCGGGCACCAGGTGGGATCCGTTGTGGTCCAGTCGTACGCCCGTACCGCCCCGGCCGCGGACGACCGCGGTGGCGATGGCGTCACCGAACAGCCCGTTGGACAGCAGGTTGCCCACCGCCAGGTCCGTCGGCTGGTAGCACAGCGAGCAGAACTCACAGCACACGATCAGCACGTTGGCGTACGGATAGGCGGTGCAGAAGTCGTGCGCGCGGTTGATGGCGGCGCCGCCCGCTGCGCAGCCGAGTTGCGCGATCGGCAACTGCCTGGTCTGCGGGCGGAAGCCCATCGTGTTGATGAGCCAGGCGGTCATCGACGGCATCATGAATCCGGTGCAGGACACGTAGACGATCATGTCGATGTCGCGCGGGGCGAGTTCGGCGTGGGACAGGGCGCGGCGCACGGCTTCGGGTACCCGGGCTTTGGCTTCCGTCTCGTACCGGGCGTTGCGGGTGGTGAGGCCGGGGTGGCGCAGGGTCTCCTCGATGGGCTGCACCAGGTGACGTGTCCGTACGCCGGTGTTGGCGATCAGACGTAACGCGAGCGGTAGTTGTGGGTGGCCTGCGTGCAGCTCCCTTGCGAGGTCGAGGGTCTGCTCACGAGTGATGATGTGTTCGGGCACGGCGATGGCGGGCCTGCACAGTGTGGCCATGTCCGTCCCCTACCAGGTCACCGGAAGAGCGAGTGGATAGCGCCAGATCGACACGGTGTTCCACCGCACCTCGTCCTCGGGCACGGCCAGTCGCAGGGTGGGGAAACGGGCCAGCAGCGTGCCGATGGACACCTGGAGGACCATACGGGCCAGGTGGGAGCCGAGGCAGTGGTGGCTGCCGTATCCGAAGGCCATGTGCCCTGCGGGCGCCTGCCGTTCGAAGTCCAGCTCGTCGGGCCGCTCGTACACCAGGCTGTCGCGGTTGGCGGTCAGGTACGACACCTGCACGGTGTCGCCCGCCCGAATGAGCTGGCCGCCGAGTTCCACGTCCTCCAGGGCCACTCTGGGAATGCCGACGCCCTGGCGGAAGGGGATGTGACGCAGCAGCTCCTCCAGCGCCTGGGGCAGTAGTTCGGGCCGTGTGCGCAGTTGGGCCAGGTGGGCCGGATGGGTCAGCAGGGTGTAGACGATGTTGCTGATGTCGTAGGTGGTGGTGTCGTGTCCGGTGACCACCAGGAGCATGGCCAGCACGGCCAGCTCTCCCTCCTCCAGCATCTCGTCCCCGATGCGGGCGGCGGCCATCGCGCTGATCAGATCGTCGCCAGGGGCGTGGCGCCGCGCTGTGGTCAGTGCGGTGAAGTAGTCACGCAGCGCGGACTTCGCCTCGACGGCCGAGGTGCGGTCGGCAGCGCTCATCGACATCATGGCCGTCGCCCACCGGCGCAGTTGCGGGCGGTCCTCTTCCGGTACGTCCATCAGCTGGCTGATCGTCATCAGCGGCAGCTCGTTGGCCAGGTGTGCGGCGATGTCCGCCGGTGCGCCGTGCTCGGCCATCGCGTCCAGCAGCGCGTTCGTGGTCCGCTGCGTCCACGGACGCAACGCCTCGACCTGGGGAGTGGTGAAGGCGTGGATGACCAGCCGGCGCACCCGGTTGAGCGCGGGCGGATCCATCAGGTTGATCGCCTCGGACTGCGCGATGGGCACCGGGGTGATCCGTGGAAAGTCCCGGCCGACCAGCGCGGCCCTGCTGAACCGCCGGTCCGAGGTCACCGTCTGTACGTCCTCGTAGCGTGTCACCAGCCAGCACGTACCCGTCCCGTAGGGCATTTGGACCCGGGTCACGGGCGCCTCGGTGCGCATCCGGGTCATGAACGGATCGGGTTCCAGCGCGTCGTCGTGGCGGAACGGGCACGCCGTCCCGATATCTGTATCCGCAGTGGTCATCGCTGTGCTTCCCCCTCAACACCGGGCGTACGTACGCGACATCCGCGTACGGTGCGCCTCTCAACGCACTACCCGGCCCATTGCGGGGTGACCTCAAAAGGCGGTAAACCGCCCTTATGGGGGGTCTTCGCTACCGAGGGGCGTCGACAGGAACCGGGCCACGACCGCCAGTAGCGCATCCTCGCTCGCGGAGCAGTGGTGCCGCGGACCCTCCGCCGGACCGGGCGGCGGCGAGGGATCGCCACGCCCGCGTGGGCGGTCGAGGGTGTACCGGTACGGACCCGTCCGCGAGTGTGGCGCAGATCTCAATTAGCAGGGCGTCGGCGTCTTCGCCCTGCTCGGCACCACGTTTTCCTTTTTGTTTACCCTGTGCGGGATCACTGCCAGTTCGATTCCGTCGTGGGTGATGTCCGCACATCATCGCGGTGTCGTCGGTATTCCGTTTCATCTTCCGGGTGACGGAGAAATCCGAACGGTGTCGTCAGGTGTTGACAGGGGCCGGTAGTGGACTGTTCTATTAATTCCATCCACGGGGGATGGACGGCAAACGGGGCCAGTGGAAATGGCACCGTAGGGGCATCGTATTGGCCCGCTGCCGTCCGCAGTTGGGGGAGATAGTGAGCAAGGTCAAGCACGCGCTTTTGATCGCGGCAGCGGCCTCTGTGCTGACGGGGGAAAGCGTCACCGGCCACAAGGTGTGTCTCTGTGGGGCCGGATCCGGGGTGAGCCCCGTGAGAGCGCCACTGAGTTTCGTTGCGGCACCGCGCGGGAGCGGCGCCGCACGCTGAACACCCGCGCCGGCCGGAGCCTGTCCTTCGGCTGGACCGCCCCATGAAGGCGCATGGTCCGCGCCCTTTCCGTGGCGAGTTCGGCCGGCCGGATTCGATGATCGTCCGGCCCCGTCGATCCGGCATGTCGAAAAGAAAGCCGGAGAACAAGAATTACTTTCCCTTGTCCGGTCCGCTGTGGTCCGGAGTTTCCCGAACAGGAAAAGCGTGATGAGTGTTCGCGAAATCCCGTCAATAGCCACTGTATTCTCTACGTTATCGAGGTAGACATGGCGTCGTCTTCGCAATCCGTCCGGCTCAGGAACACGCCCTTCGTCATCAAGGAGTCGTCCGCTCAGTACGAGCGCGCTGTCGACAGCAGCCTGATGCAGGTGAGCATCACCGGCCGCAAAGGGAAGCAGGTGTTCCTGCCGGACGGCCGCGGGGTGGTCGAGTTCGTCAACTGCTCCTACCTCGGGCTCGACCTGCACCCCCGCGTGATCGCGGCATCGAAGGCCGTGGACGAGGAATGGGGCATGAACTTCTGCTGCGCCCGCTCGCGCTTCTCCTTCGAGCCGCAGCGACTCCTCGAAGAGGAGCTGTCCGCGCTGTACCGCGGACGGGCCATCACCTTTCCCTCGACGACCACCGCGCACATCTCTCTCATGCCGCTCCTCGCCAGCGGAGTGCTCTTCGAGGAGGGCACGGCACACAGGACGTGCCTGATCTTCGACCAGTTCGCCCACTCCTCCATGGCGTACCTCAAACCGGTGCTCGCCGCCGAGGCGACGGTGGAGACGGTTCCCCACAACTCCTTCGAGGATCTGCGCAAGCAGGCCACGGCCGCACGGGCACGCGGTGAGGTGCCGGTCTACGTGGCCGACGGCATCTACTCGATGGGCGGTCTGTGCCCGGCCCGCGAGCTGCTCGACCTGGCCGAGGAGCTGGACCTGTGGCTCTACATCGACGACGCCCACGGCCTGGGCATCTTCGGCGAGCGCGGTGAGGGCCAGCTCCTCAGCCAGATCGAGGGCGACATCCCCGAGCGCGTCATCCTCACCTACTCGCTGTCCAAGGGCTTCGGCGCCTACGGCGGAGGCCTGCTCGTCCAGGGCGAGTGGCGCGAGCAGCTGATCCGCTCCTACGGGCAGGTCTACGCGTTCTCCGCGGCGCAGACCTTCCAGGCGGTCTACGCGTGCCGCGCCGTCGTCGAACTGCACGAGGAGGGCGCGATCGCTCCCCTCCAGCAGACCCTGCGCGAGCGGGTGGCGCTGTTCGACGAACTGATGGGCCAGTCCCTGCCGTTCAGCCCCATCCGGATGGTGCCGATCGGGGACGAGGCGAACGCCCTCAAGGCCGGCGAGGAACTCCTGGCCGAGGGCTACTACGCGTCGGTGGTCTTCTTCCCCATCGTCCGCCGCAAGTCCGCGCAGCTGCGGCTGTGCATCGCGGCCAACCACACCGAGGACGACATCCGGGGTGTCGCCGCCGCGCTCAAGCGTGTCCAGGCGACCTACGCGACCCCCGCGGCCTACGCGACCGACGGGAACGGGGAGGGCGGGAAATGAAGCACAGGGAACTGCACGTGGTGATCGGCGCCGGAATCGCCGGCTGCGTCGCCGCGATCACCCGCAGCCGCGCGGGGTACGACGTCGTCGTCCTGGAGGGGCAGCGGGCGCGCTCCGAAGACACGTACCCCGTCTGCACGCAGACCAGCAACATCGTCAGCGAGAACCACAGCGGCGCCGAGTACCCCTTCGACCCGCAGAGCGCGCGCGACTGCCTGGACGGCCGCATCGAGAACGAGCGCTTCTTTCCCGAGACGATCTACGGCGGCAAGACGAACAGCCGCATCATCGCCTCCCGGAGCATGATGGACGACGGCCACGACATCGTCGGCCAGTGCCGCACGAACATGGACGTCATCCGCGCGCACTACACACGGCGGTGCGAGGAGAATCCGGCCAACGCCGTCTTCGGCGACCCGTCGGAGGTCTGCCGCGAGGTGCCCACCGTGGACGGCGTCCACGACGTGGCTGCCGCGTTCCTGACCCCGCAGCGGGGGATGAACCCCGTGCTCGTGTCCACGGTGCTCGACTGGGAAATGCGGCAGTGCGGTGTCGACTTCCGCGAGGGCAGCAACGTACGGACGGTGGAGCGCCGTACCGACGGCCGGTACGACGTCGTCCACACCGACGCCCGTGGCACCGTGCGCACCCTGGTCGCGGACCAGGTGAGCCTGTGCGCGGCGACCGCGGCGTTCGGCCTGGCCAAGGCGCTGAATCCGCGGATCGAGTTCCCCCGGCTGTTCATGGCGCTGCGGGAGATCCTCTACGTCGACCTCCCCGACGGCACGGAGAAGAACTTCACCTGCCTGAAACTGGAGGACGCCTACGGAGGCATGCTCAGCCCGCTCAACGAGCACGTCGCGATGATCTACCACCCACCGGCCGGACACGTGACGAACCTGGTGATGGACCCGGTCACCGGCGCCGCCCCGTACGCGCGCCACCTCGCCGAGGGCCACCCGGAGATGCAGGAGCGCGCCGAGCGGACGGTGAGCCGGCTGCGTGAGTTCTACCCCGAGCTGCGCCGGTCACAGATCCTCGGGACCTACCTCAAGGTCGCCATCAACACCGTCTCGGACTCGCGGATGCGGCGGAACATCGGCGTCTTCGGCGTCGACTCCGGTGCCACGATGACCGTACTGCCCAAGTGGACGATGTGCGCCGTCAACGGCCGCAAGGAGCTGGCTCTGGCGCTGGAGCACTCCCGGGCCGCCGGCAACGTGGACGCGGACGAAGCCGAGGAGATCCTCGCCGGATCGACCCGTACCTGCTGGGAGACGCCGCCCGACTGGGCGGGCGAGCCGGAACTGCTGACCTCCCGGGCGAGGAAGCACGCGGTCAACATGAACGTGCCCGAGGCCCTCGCCCTGCGGTTCGGCGACACCGTCGACCGGTCGGGCGCGCGGCAGGTCGCGCGGTGAGCACGGCCGGTGCGGCACAGCGGGTTCCTGCCGAGAACGTGGGCCGTGAGAGGCGGCCCGGAGGGGATGCAGGCATGTCCGGGAAGAACATTCTGATCACAGGTGCCGGCAGCGGCATCGGGGCCGGGACGGCGCGGCGGCTGGCCACCGGAAACCGGCTGATCCTGCACTACCACGCGGCGAAGGAGGGTGCCCTGGCCCTGCGGGAGGAGCTGGCGCCGGTCTGTGCCGGCGTCGACGTGGTCGAGGCCGACCTGACCACGGACGCGGGTTGCGAGGCGTTCTTCGAGGAGGTCGGCAGGCGCACGGACGCGCTGGACGTCCTGGTCAACAACGCGGGCGGAATGATCGAGCGCCAGTCCGTCGGGGACCTGACATGGGATCACCTCGCCGCCACGTTCGCACTGAACACCTTCTCCGCGATGCGGCTGACCAGCCTGTGCACCGGGCTCCTGCGCCGGGGCCGCAACGACCCCTGCGTCGTGAACGTGACGTCGATCGCGATGCGTCACGGGGCGCCGACCGCGACGGCGTACGGCGCGTCCAAGGCCGCCATGGACTCCTTCACGCGCGGCGCCGCAGCCGAACTCGCGCCGGACATCCGGGTCAACGCGGTGGCGCCCGGCATCATCGACACCCGCTTCCACGAGCGCGTGACGTCGAAGGACAAGATGCGGCAGTTCATCGAGAACACCCCGCTGAAACGCGCGGGAGGGGTGGCGGACGTCGCCCGCACCATCGAATACCTGGTCGGCGCCACCTTCGTCACGGGGGAGACGGTCGACTGCAACGGCGGCCTCGCGATGCGGTAGGTGTCGCGGCCGCCCCCTGTTTCCTCATGATTCCAGGGAGGGTTTTACCCATATGCGTACACGTGTTCTTGTCACGGGTGGTGCCGGGTTCATCGGATCGCACCTGTGCGAGCGGCTGGTCGACGACGGCCACGAGGTCATCTGCCTGGACAACCTCTTCACCGGGCGGCGCGGCAACATAGCGAACCTGCTCGGCAATCCCCACTTCGAGTTCGAGCGCCACGACGTGGCCGAGCCCTTCCACGCCGAGGTCGACCAGATCTACCACCTGGCCTGCCCGGCCTCCCCGGTCCACTATCAGCGCAACCCGGTGCGCACCGTCCGCACCTGTGTGCAGGGCACGCTGAACGCCCTCGAACTGGCCCGGGAGACCGGCGCCCGGCTGTTCATCGCCTCCACCTCCGAGGTGTACGGCGACCCCGAGGTCCACCCGCAGCAGGAGGACTACTGGGGGCACGTCAACCCCATCGGAGTCAGGGCCTGCTACGACGAGGGCAAGCGCTGCGCGGAGGCGCTCGCGGTGAGCTTCGCCCGTCAGTACGCAGTGGAGGTGCGGCTCGGCCGGATCTTCAACACCTACGGTCCTCGGATGCACGAGAACGACGGCAGGGTGGTGTCGAACTTCGCGGTGCAGGCGCTGCGCGAGGAGCCGCTGACCATCTACGGCGACGGCAGCCAGACCCGGTCCTTCTGCTACGTCGACGACCTCGTCGAGGCCGTCGTCCGCCTGATGGCGGCCGATACCGACGCCCGGCCGGTGAACCTGGGCAACCCGCAGGAGACGACCGTCGAGGAGATCGCCCAGCAGATCAAGCGGCTCACCGGCTCGCCGTCCGAGCTGGCCTTCAGGCCCCTCCCCGAGGACGACCCCACCCGCCGCCGCCCCGACATCTCCCGGGCCGGCACGCTGTTGGGCTGGGAGCCGAAGGTCGACCTGGAGGACGGGCTGCGCCGGACGATCGCCGACTTCTCCGCCAGGACGACGGTGACGGGCGGGCAGCGTCCCGAGCCCGTCGCGGTGCGGCAGGGGGCCCGTCGATGAGAGGAAGGACAGCCGCCGGGACGGCCTTCTTCCCGGCCGCGAACCGCCTGCGCGGCCTGGCCCAGTCCGACATACGGCGGATGAGCCGGGAGAGCGACCGGCTCGGGGCCATCAACCTCGGACAGGGGATCTGCGACCTGCCGACCCCCACGGTCGTGGCCGAGGCGGCCAAGGCGGCGATAGACGCCGACGAGAGCACCTACACCTACCCCGAGGGACACCTCGCGCTGCGGCAGGCGATCGCCGAGAAGGCGGCACGGGACAACGGCCTGACGGTCGTACCCGAGGGGGAGGTCGTGGTCACCGTCGGCGCCACCGGCGCATACACCGCGGCGGTCAACGCGTTGCTCGACCCGGGCGACGGCATCCTCATCATGGAGCCGTACTACGGCTACCACGTCAACGCCGCCGTCGTCGCCGGGCTCGAACCGCACTTCCTCACCCTCGCGCCGCCGGAGTTCACCCTCACCGAGGAGGCGCTGCGCGCGGCGGTGCGGCCCACCACCCGGGCCATCGTGGTGTGCACGCCGTCGAACCCCAGCGGCAAGATGTTCGACCGGGCCGAGCTGGAGGCGGTCGCGCGCGTCGCGCACGAGCGGGACCTGCTCGTCATCAGCGACGAGATCTACGAGTACATCCGCTACGACGACTGCCCGCACCTCTCGCCCGCCACGGTGGGGGACCTGTGGCCGCGCTCGGTCACCATCACGGGCCTGTCGAAGACCTTCAGCATCACCGGCTGGCGTCTCGGGTACGCCCTCGCACCCGAGCCGCTGGCCAGGGCGATCGCCCTCGTCAACGACCTGTACTACGTCTGCGCGCCCAATCCGCTCCAGCACGGCGTCCTCGCCGGCTTCGCCCTGCCGCCCTCCTACTTCGCCGGAATGCGATCGGACTACCAGCGCAAACGCGACCGGCTGTGCGACGCGCTGGCCGCGGCCGGCATGTCGCCCATCGTCCCCACGGGGGCGTACTACGTCCTGGCCGACGTCTCGCAGTGGGGCTTCGGCACCGCCCGGGGCGCGGCGACGGCACTGCTGGAACACGGCGGCGTGGCCTCCGTCCCGGGCAGCGCCTTCTACCAGGGGACGACCGGCGAGAACCTGCTGCGGTTCTGCTTCGCCAAGGAGGACGCGGTCATCGAGGAGGCCTGCCGGCGGATACGCCGCTTCCGGCCCCGCGGCGGCCTCGTGGTGGGCGACTTCGTGGAGGCGGACAGAAGCGGGCCGGGGGCACGGTGAACGACACACGCCGAGGAGGCTTGTACGGGGTCGCCGCCTACGTGCTGTGGGGCCTGTTCCCGCTGTACTTCCGGCTCCTGGAAAGCTCCAGCACCCTGGAGATACTGCTGCAGCGACTCCTGTGGACGCTGCCGGTCTGCCTGCTGGTGGTCGCGGCCACCGGCACCGTGGGCCGGCTGCGCGCGCTGCTGCGCCGGGGCCGGCGGGTGTCGGCGCTCGCGGGAGCGGCCGCCGTACTCGCGGTGAACTCGGGCTGCTACGTGTACGCCGTGAACGCCGACCGCGTCATCGAGGCGTCGCTGGGCTACTTCATCAACCCGCTGGTCACCGTGGCGCTGGCCGTGCTCGTACGGCGGGAACGGCTGCGTCCTCTGCAATGGGCGGCGGTCTCCACAGGAGCCCTGGCCGTGCTCGTCGTCACCATCGACTACGGCCGGCCACCCTGGATCGCGCTGATCCTCGCCACCTCGTTCGGCCTCTACGGGCTGATCAAGAAACAGGTCGGCGAGGACGTCGAAGCGCTCGCCGGGCTCACCACCGAGGCACTCACCCTCGCCCCCCTCGCCGCGGCCGGACTTGCCTTCTACACGGCCACCGGGCACGGGACCTTCACCCAGGACGCCCCCTGGCACGCCGTGCTCCTCGCCGCGGGCGGCGTGACGGTCGTCGCCCCGCTCCTCCTGTTCGCGGCAGCCGCCCGGCGGATGCCGCTGGCCACGATCGGGCTTCTCCAGTACCTGACGCCGGTGCTGCAACTGCTCATCGGCGTCGTGCTGTTCCACGAGGAGATGCCGGCCTCGCGGTGGAGCGGCTTCGTCCTGATCTGGATCGCGCTGGCCCTGCTGAGCACCGACGCGCTGCGCGAGCAGGACCGGCAGAGCGCACGGCGCAGGAAGCGCGCGCCCGCCGCGCAGCCCGTCCGGGCGGAACTGCGTACCCCCGAAGAGTGACTGACACGCCGCCGAACCGACGACACCATGGAGCCCCCTGTGCTAAGCAAGTCCGTGCAGAGCAAGTCCGCGTCCGCGCAGAGCAGGACCGCAACAGTCACTGCCGCACCCCCCTTACCCCGTGCCCGCCGTCTCTCCGTGATCGGCACCGGATACCTGGGAGCCACCCATGCGGTCTGCATGGCCGCACTCGGCTTCGAGACGCTGGGCCTGGACGTGGACGCCGAGAAAGTCGCCGCCCTCTCGGCCGGCCGGCTCCCGTTCTACGAACCCGGCCTCGAAGACCTCCTGCGCGACCAACTCGCCACCGGACGACTGCGGTTCACCACGTCCTACGAGGAGGCCGCGGCCTTCGCCGACGTCCACTTCCTGTGCGTCGGCACCCCGCAGCGCACCGACGGGCCGGGCGCCGACCTGCGGTACGTGGACGGCGCGGTTCAGGCACTCGGCCCGCACCTGACACGCCCCTGCCTGCTGGTGGGCAAGTCCACCGTCCCGGTCGGCACGGCCGCCCGCCTGGAGGCGCTGCTCGCACAGCTCGCACCGGCGGGACAGGGCGCGGAAGTGGCGTGGAACCCGGAGTTCCTGCGCGAGGGATTCGCGGTGCAGGACACCCTGCGGCCCGACCGGCTCGTCTTCGGCGTCACGTCGGACCGGGCGGAGCGGCTGCTGCGCGAGGTCTACGCACCGCTGCTCGAACCGGCCGAAGAGCGCGAGCCGGTGCCGTTGGTGGTCGCCGACCTGGCGACCGCGGAACTGGTGAAGGTCGCCGCGAACTCCTTCCTGGCCATGAAGATCTCCTTCATCAACGCCATGGCCGAGGTCTGCGAGGCGGCGGGAGCCGACGTCCTGCCGTTGGCGCAGGCACTCTCCCACGACCCCAGGATCGGTGGCCGCTTCCTGCGCCCGGGGGTCGGCTTCGGCGGCGGCTGCCTGCCCAAGGACATCCGCGCCTTCACGGCCAGGGCCGAAGAACTGGGCGTCGGCCGGGCCGTGAGGTTTCTGCACCAGGCCGACGAGGTCAACCTGCGGCGGCGTGACGCGGTGGTCGGCCTGGCGAGGGAGCTGAGCGGGGGCGACCTGTGCGGGCGGCGGATCGCGGTCCTGGGGGCGGCCTTCAAGCCCGGCTCCGACGACATACGGGACTCACCGGCGCTCGCGGTGGCCGACCTCATCGAGCGGGAGGGTGCCGAGGTGGTCGTCTACGACCCCATGGCGATGGACAACGCGCGCAAGGTGTTCCCGGCGCTGTCCTTCGCCGACTCCGTCACCAAGGCGGCCGTCGGAAGCGACGTCCTGCTCCACCTCACCGAATGGCCGGAGTTCGAGGACATCGATCCACGCGCCCTGGGCGTCACGGTGGCCGGGCAGCGCATCATCGACGGCCGGAACACCCTGGACGCGTCCCGCTGGCGCGCGGCCGGCTGGGAGTACCGGGCGCTCGGCCGCCCGCGAAGCGGACCGATCCGCGACTGAGTGCTCGACGACCGACCGATCCGCGACTGAGTGCGCTGCGACGGCCGCCGGTAAGCGGGCAGGGCACTCCGGCGGCGGGGATCAGCCGGAGGTCCTGACCGGCGGCTCGACGGTCGCATTCGCGTATGCGGCCGTCGCCGACCCACACTCCGTGGACCAGGTCATCAGCGCGATCACGCACCGCCACGGTCGGCTGGACACCCTCTTCGTCAACGCGGGAGCCGCGTCAACGTCCTGAGCCCCGGACCCGTCGACACCCCCGCCACCTACGTCTCGGCCGGAGCCCACGACGCCGCAGGGCGGCGGCAGGTCCGGGACCGGATGAGCAGTCTCATCCCACTGGCCCGCATCGGCCGCCCCGAGGAAGTCGCCGCCGCGGTGTTCCTGGCCTCGGCCCGGAGTTCCTTCACCACCGGCGCCTGAATCGGCACGCCTGACCGCGCCCACCTCCGGCATGACAAGGAGAACCACCGTCATACGGTGATCGCCATCGACCTGCCCATGACGACGCCGGCGGCGCCGTCGCGTACGCCCTCGTCGCGTGGCGTGAACAGTTCTCCGGCGCATCCTGCGCGAGATCAGGACCTTCTTCGGCCGCCGCTCCTGATGCCCGCCGGTACGACGGCGCCGTAGCCGGCGCGCACCGGTTTCGTTCAAAGGACCTTCCTCGCCCCGCATTTCGTCTGCTGTGCAGCGCAACGCCCGTACGGCAGGAAGCATTGACCTCATGCCGGCGGCGTCCGTACGGCGACCCGTTCGGCCGGCGACCTACATCATGTTGCCGGTCGGGAGTGCTCGGCCCGGGGCGACCTGGACCCTGCCGCCCGTCGAGCACAGGGTCCGTACCGACGTCGTGTGGACATGCAGCCGGGCTCGTGCTGTCGGCGGTACGAGCCCGGTTACAGACAACGGGACATGGAGCCAACGGGAAAATGCGCGAGACGCTGTGACTCCCCGGTGGCTGTCACGTACGGAGGGTGTGGGAGGGCAGGACGCCGTAGACGGCACGGTAGGCGGCGGCGAAACGGCTGGGCTGATGGAACCCCCAGCGGGCGGCGATACCCGTCACCGTGGCGCCGGTGCCCGGGTCCGCCGAACGCAGCTCCCGGTGCGCGTGCGCCAGCCTCACCCCGCGCAGGTGCGCGGTGGGTGTGGTGTCGAGGTGACGGCGGAAGGCGTACTGCAGAGCACGAATGGTGACATGGGCCGCGGCGGCGATGTCGGCGACGGTGATGGGCTCTTCGGCGTGGTCGTCGATGTGGGCGATGGCTCGGCGCAGGGTCAGGGAGTGCGCGTCGTTGCGGTCCTGCGCGGCCGCGTCGGTACGGGTCGAGTGCGGGAAAGCCGCCAGAATGCCGGCGGCCAGCATCTGACTGCCGGCCGAGACGACCAGTGGCTCCTCACAGAGGGCCGGGTCGGAGAGCACGTGATCGCGAAGGTGCACGATGAAGCGCTTCAACTGACCTGCGGCGGCGGGGGAGTGCGGCCGATGACTGGTCAGCCGTACCGGGGCGCCGGACTGCCCGGGGTCGGCCACCTGGTTCAACAGATGGGTGTCCAGCATCGTCACGTTGTAGCGGGTACTGCGGATGCGGCCCGAGTACGGCAGGTCCGGCGGCGCCAGCACGGCGATGTCACCGGGCCCGTAGGTGTCGGTGACACCGTGAAACGTGTTGTCCGCGACCGTGCCTTCGTGCACCGTGCACAGACTGAGTCTGCCGAGCGGCGTCACCGCGTAGCTCATCTCGTAGTTGAAGTCGAGTTCGTCCACGGTGACGGACGGCATGATGCCGCGGCGCATACGGGTTCGGATGCCACTGCTTCCGCTGTGGCCGATGTGCAGGCGGGCGTAGGCCTGACTGAGGAAGTCCTCCGTCAGGCTCAAGTCGTCGCTGTCGAACAACAGTGAGTTCATTGCTCCCCGTCTCCCCGTCTCCCCGTTCCGGCAGAAATTCGCAGCGGCCGTAGCTCAACGCCACAAGACCGGAAAAGAGTATTCGTCCTACGAACGCGAAACAATCACACCCCAGGGGTGCGCGGATAAGTAACAGTCAGGCTTGGTGGCCTGCCGGTCGGGCGGCGTGCCAGTGGCTCTGTGGCTCAGGGCCGGCGAACCAGCAGGTGGCGGCCTCCCCGCATGCTTCGCTGTCGGGGGAGGGCCCACCGGCCCGGGCCACGACGCCGTCGGAGCGGATGGCAGGGCGCCGAGTCCGCGGTCGGCCCCGGGCGCGAGGGGCGACGGGCGGCTCCGCCTGAAGAATTGAGCGGCGGAGCCCCCTGGTACGCGATACGGTGCGCCGATGTCAGCGATCAGGAAGTTCCAAGTCACCTTCGACTGCGCAGAACCTGAGCGCGTCGCACGCTTCTGGTGCGAGGTGCTGGGGTACGTGACACCGCCGCCGCCGGAGGGGTTCACCACCTGGGACGACGTCAACCGCACCCTGCCCCCTGGGAAGCAGGATGCGTGGTTCGCCTGCAGTGATCCCTCCGGCGTGGGCCCACGTCTGTACTTCCAGCGCGTCCCCGAGGGCAAGACCGTCAAGAACCGCGTGCATCTCGACGTCCGGGTCGGCACCGGGCTCGTGGGGGACGAGCGCCTCGCCGCCCTCGAAGCCGAGTGCGCACGGCTGGTCGCGCTCGGCGCGACGCACGTGCAAACGCTGTACGCCGATGAGGAGAACGAGTCATGCATCCCGATGCTCGACATCGAGGGCAACGAATTCTGTATCGACTGAGCGCAGCCACGACGGACTGACGGTCGCGACAGCCGCCGCGCCGCTCGGTGTCATCGCTTCGGCAGCCACAGCCACAGCCACAGCCACAGCCTTTGCCGAAGCGAACTGCTAGGTCGACTCCCGTACCACCAGTTCGTTCGGCATGATCACCGGGTCCGTGGGGCCGCCGTCGATCAGATTGAGGAGCAGGTGGACGGCCGCGGTCGCCTGGTCCGCCATCGGGCTGCGTACCGAGGTGAGCGCGGGGCTCGTGTAGGACGCGGCCTCGATGTCGTCGAAGCCGATCACCGCCACGTCCTCGGGAACGCGTCGGCCCGCCTTCTGGAGGGTGCGCAGAGCCCCGATCGCCATCAGGTCGTTGGACGCGAACACCGCGTCGAGGTCGGGATCGTCCTCCAGGAGCTGGCGCATGGCTTCGGCGCCGGAGACTCTCGTGAAGTCGCCCAGCGCCACGATCGATCGACGGCCGGTGTCACGCAGCGTCTGCCGGTAGCCGTCCAGGCGCTCTCGCGCCTCGAAGAGTTCGAGCGGCCCGGTGATGGTGGCGATCCGGCGCCGGCCGCGCTCCAGAAGGTGACGTACGGCCAGTGCCGCTCCGCCGGCGTTGTCCAGCGCCACGTACGGGACGTCCTGTGCGGAGGTGCGGTTGAAGGACACGACGGGCAGACCCTGCCGGGCGAGCGCGGCCGGCAGGGAATCCGTACCGTGCAGGGCGACCAGGAGCACGCCGTCCACGTGCCCGCCGGCGATGTACTGCACCACTCGGGTCCGGCTCTGGTCCGATTCCGCGAGCATGAGGACGAGCCGTTTGCCCGCCTTCTCCAGCTCTCTGCTGACGGCGCGGACCACGGAGGAGAAGAGGGGGTCGTCGGAGACGACTCCCTGCGGCGGGTCGGAGACCACCACGGCGAGGGTGTCGGTGCGCCGGGTGACGAGGTTGCGGGCGGCCCCGTTGGGCACGTAACCCAGTTCGTGGACCGCGCGCATGACGACGTCCCGGATCTCCGGGGCGACCGTCGTCTCGCCGTTGATGACGCGGGAGACGCTCGATTTGGACACGCCCGCCCGGGCGGCGACCACTTCCAGAGTGGGGCGTTTCATCCCTGTCCGTCCCCTGTGCCGCCGCCCGGGTTCGTGCGCGGGGCGGGTTTTCTCATCAGGGCGACCTCCGGCTCAGCGTCATGACGTTGTGAGCAGCGTATCCGCAGGCCGGGGCGTCATGAGCATGCCCAAGAGCCCTTCGCCCCCTGTGTCGCCCTCGGCCACGACGCGCGGCCAAAGCGTCGTGAGGGACCGCTCCCTGAAAGAGTCGCACGCGTTACATCGCTGTTTTTACAAGGTGAAACAGCCCTTGACAGCCGTCACGCACGCCTCCATTCTCCCCTTCAGGGAGCGCTCCCTCACCTCACCCCCCGCCTGAGGAGTCGCCCATGCATGCGCAGTTGCGTCGCTTGGCCTTATTTCTGACACTCGCGGCCTCACTACTCACTTTCATCGCTCTGCCCGCACCTTCCGCACAGGCTGCGGAGATCCTGCTCTCGCAGGGGAAGACCGCCACCGCCTCAAGCACCGAGGGGGACTTCACCGCTCGCAGCGCCGTCGACGGAGACCCCGGAACCCGATGGTCCAGCGCCTTCGCCGATCCGCAGTGGATCCAGATCGACCTCGGGGCAAGTGCCGAGATCAGCCGGGTCGTCCTCAACTGGGAAGCCGCGTACGGCACTGCCTTCAGGATCGAGGTGTCGAGCGACGCGCAGAGATGGACCACCGTCCACCAGACGGCCACGGGCACGGGCGGCACGCAGAACCTGACGGTGACCGGCACCGGCCGCTATGTGCGCATGTACGGAACACAACGCGCCACCGCCTACGGCTACTCGCTCTGGGAGTTCCAGGTGTACGGCACCGCCGGCGGTTCAGGCGGCGACCCGAGCGGACTGCTCTCCTACGGCAGGCCGGGCGCGGCCTCCTCCTCCCAGAGCGACGGCAACTGCTGGGAGTGCACACCGGCCAGGGCGTTCGACCGGGACCCCGCCTCCCGCTGGGCCACCAGCTCCACCACCGGATGGACCGACCCGGGCTGGATCTCGATCGACCTCGGCGCGACGGCACAGATCGACAAGGTCGTCCTGCAGTGGGACCCCGCCTACGCCAAGTCCTTCCAGATCCAGGTCTCACCGAACGGCACCGACTGGACGCCGATCTACTCGACGACGTCCGGCACCGGCTTCAAACAGACACTGACCGTCTCCGGCTCCGGCCGCCACGTGCGCATGTACGGCACGGAACGCGCCACGCCCTACGGCTACTCGCTGTGGGAGTTCCAGGTGTACGGCACCGGCGGCGCCCCGATCACACCACCGCCCCTGCCGAGCGACCCCGCGAACCCGCCGCGGCTGGTGTGGAGCGACGAGTTCGACGGCGCCGCGGGCGGGAAACCCGACGCCTCGAAGTGGCGGGCCGACCCGGGCACCGGGCCGAACAACGAGCTGGAGTACTACACCGACCACCGCAACGCCTCGCTGGACGGGTCGGGACACCTGGTCATGGAGGCCCGCAAGGAGGCCACCGCCGGATCGTCGTGCCCGCGCGACCCGTTGAGCGGCAGCACCACCTGCCAGTACACCTCGGCGCGGATGAACACCGGAGCGACGTTCCAGTTCACCTACGGGCGCGTCGAAGCACGCATCAAGGTGCCCAAGGGCAACGGTCTGTGGCCCGCGTTCTGGATGATGGGCGCCGACTTCCTGACGGGCCGGCCGTGGCCGTACAACGGCGAGATCGACATCGTGGAGGTCCTCGGCAAGGACGTGAAGACGGCGTACTCGACCGTCCACGCGCCCGCCTACAACGGCGGAGGCGGCATCGGTTCGCCATACACCCTGCCCGGGAACGCCGACTTCTCCGACGACTTCCACACCTGGGCCGCCGACTGGAACAGCAAGGGCATCACCTACAGCCTGGACGGCCGGACGGTCTTCTCCCTCGACAAGGCCCAGGTGGAGCAGACACGCGGGCCGTGGATCTTCGACCACCCGCACTACATGATCCTCAACCTCGCGGTCGGCGGTGACTGGCCGGGCCCGACGGACGCGAGCACTCCGTTCCCGTCCAAGATGCTCGTCGACTTCGTACGGGTCTATCAGTAGCCCTGGGTTCCAAGCCGCAAGTCGCGAGCCCTTAGCCGCAAGCCCGAGACCGCTTTCCCCCCCGATGTTCTTGAGGAAGTGAGATGCGCAGATATCGCGTCCCCCTGTACACACTCTTGGTGAATGCCCTGGTGGTCGTACTGGCTGCCGCCCTGAGCCTGACCGTGTCGACCCAGCGGGCGCAGGCCGCGACGGTCACCGTCCAGGCCGAGTCCTACGCGGCCCAGTCCGGCGTCGCGCTGGAGGCGACCGCGGACATGGGAGGCGGGCAGAACGCCGCGTTCCTCGCCGACGGCGACTGGATGCGGTTCGACAACGTCGACCTCGGGACGGCCGGCCGGCTCACGGTGTCGGCCCGGATCGCCTCCGCCGTCGGCTCAGGCACGGTCGAGCTGCGTACCGGCAGCCTCACCGGGCCACTGCTCGCGGTTGTCCCGGTCGCGCCGACCGGTGGCTGGCAGACCTGGGCGACCCGGGAGACCGAGGTCTCCAGCCACCCCACCGGCTCCCAGACGGTGTTCGCCGTACTGCGCGGCACGGGGTCAGGTGACTTCGTCAACATCAACTGGTTCTCCTTCGTCGGCGAAGGCGGCGGTGCGGCGCCCGGCTGGGTCCCCGTCGACCAGGCCAAGTGGAACGCCCAGCTGAGCCAGTTCCGTGCGATGACACCGGCACCGGTGCCCGGCGGTGTGGTCCGCGTTCCGGAGTTCAACGCCACCTGCACCTACAGTCACTCCAAGCCGGACGACCCGATCGTCCTGCCGGGCCTGCCCGGTGCGTCCCACATGCACAGCTTCTTCGGCAACAAGAGCACCGACGCATTCACCACGACCCAGTCGCTGCTGTCCAGCAGGCCGACCAGTTGCACTCCTGCCGAGGACCTCTCGGCGTACTGGATCCCTTCCCTCTACGAGGGCGACCGGGCCGTCGAGGCCGAGGGCATGATCGTCTACTACGGTTCCCGGCTCCCCGACCCCTCGGCGACCGTGCCCTTCCCGGAGGGATTCCGCATGATCGCGGGTGACGCGAAGGCGCAGACGCCCACCCCGGCGGGGTCGACCGGCCAGTACTGGTGCTCCGGCGAGGGCGGTGAGATCGGCCGCAGCGCCGACGGCAACTGGCCGCTCTGCGCCCCGAAGGCCCACCTCACCCACCAACTCGTCTTCCCCGACTGCTGGGACGGCAAGAACCTCGACAGCCCCGACCACAAGTCGCACGTGGCGTTCACCTACGACGGCAGGTGCAGCGGCGCCTACCCCGTCGCCATCCCCAACCTCTCCTTCGTCGTCAGCTACCCGACCAGCGGCAGCAGCGCGGGCTTCCGGCTGGCCTCGGGCATGGCGTCGTCCATCCACGGCGACTTCTTCAACGCCTGGGACAACGCCGCTCTCGGACACCGCGTGAAGGACTGCATCACCCAGAAGGCCAAGTGCAACTCCGCCGGCACGTTCTGACCCTGTGGTCGGTGTGCGCCGCGGCTGTGGCGCTGCTGGTGGTCGGCTGCACCGCGCAGCCGACCACCAGCGGTACGCCGCCGCGAGCCACCGCGTCGCGCCCATCGCCCTTCAACGCGACCGACACCGCCTGGATCCTGCTGATGATCCCCATGGCCGAACGTGCCCGGCAGCTGACCGACCTGGCACCCTCCCGCTCGGCGGACCCGGCCGTGGTCACGCTGGCGGCGAATACCGGCTCGACACTGCGTACGGACCTACGCCGTCTGCGCGCCGCACTGAAACTGTCGGGCGTACCGGACACACGCCCCCACGAAGGGCACAACATGCCGGGCATGGTCAGCCTCGACACCCTCGACAAGGCAGCCGCCACGAAGGGCCGGCCGTTCGACCGGATACTCACCGACGCGCTGCGCGCCCACTTCACCCAGTCACGGGTGCTCTGTGCCGGCGAGCAGAACCAGGGCCGGGCCGACGAGGCGACGGGGCTGGCCGCGGCCATCGCGAAGACCACGTCCCGACACATCGCCGGGCTGGACCACCTGTGAGCAGCGCGCCCCGCGCCGCCGTCAGCTGCTGGTGACGGGCGGTCCGTCGAGGACAGTGGGTTCGTACTCCAGCAGTTGGATCCGGCCGTCGAAGGTGTGGCTCTTGACGAGGTCGAGGCGGACGTCGGGGTACTCGTCGAAGATCCGTTCTTTGCCCGTGGCGCCGGTGATGACCGGGAAGACGACGACGCGGTAGCGGTCCACGAGACCGGCCGCGAGCAGTGACCGGCACAGGGTGAGGCTACCGAGGGTGCGCAGGGGTTGCGCCGTGTTCTTCTTCAGATCCCGCACGACCTCGACGGCGTCTCCCTTGACCAGCTCGGTGTTCTGCCAGCTCAGGGGTGCCTCAAGGGTCGACGAGAAGACGGTCTTGGGCATGTTGTTCAGCTCGGCGAAGCCTTGGTCCTCGGGTGCCTGGGCGGCGAATCCTGACATCAGCCGGTAGGTTGTGGCGCCCATCAGGCTGACGTGCTGCTTCTCGCCGTCGCTGTCGAGCCAGGCGAGGTATTCGGGCCCTTCCATGCCCCAGAATCCCGGCCAGCCGGCAGCGGACGCGTATCCGTCGAGTGAGATGATGAAGTCCACCATGAGACTTGCCATCAGACTCCTCCTCCTAGGTAGGCGTGCGTTGTAATGGTGGACCGGCGCCGCCTCGAAAACTCATCGCTGGGACTGCGCCTGAGGCTCTTCCCAGTGAGAGGCCCCCTGGGTGGCCCGCCAGCGCGGGGCCTCGTCGTCGGGCTGATCGGGGCTGGCGAAATGGAACAGCACGCCGAACTGCTCGGCCAGGGCACGGCCGACCGTCCCCGCTTCTTGTGCCTCGGACCATGGCGGCACCGCGCCGTTGAACAGGCGCAGGTCACCACCGTGCCGGATGGTGGCGAGCCAGTGCTCGGCGACCGGGACATCCGTGAGCGCCATCAGGTCCACGTACCACCCGTCGGTGTCACCGTCCCACAGCGCCTCGATGGCCACCGCCGGGCCGGGCAGCGCCGCAACTCTCTCCGTGAGCGTCGCCAGGTTCAGTGGCGGCGTCGGGTAGGGCTCGAACCGTCGGCCCAGCTCCCGGTAGCGCTCTGCCACCACATCGAGCGTCTCATGCAGGTCCGGCTTGGTTTCGGCTCGGAATGCCTCACGCACACGGGCGACTGCCGCGATCCGGTGGTTCCGCTGGATCAGACCGTCCACTGCGGAGCGCTCGGCGGCCGACAGTCTGGCCCAGACAGGGGAGTCCATGACCGTATTCAAGCCGTACCGTCCACGGACTTCCCATGCGGGTCGCCGTAGCCCGGCAGGCTGGGGAAACTGGGGAAGGGCAGCGCCGCGGGCCCTGAGGAGGCGAGTGCGACGCAGCCGCGGAATCAGTGGTCAACGTGCCGCTGCGGTCACCCGTTCGCGCCTTGGCGTGCCGGGTGCCGCTGCCTGGCGCTGCCGCAAGGCGCCGCCGCTCGGCGTCGCCGAGACTGAACCAAGCGGCTTGGATCCCAGCAGATCGTCCCGTCGGGATCAGTCGGGACCAGCCGGGGTCAGGTAACGGCCCAGTCGCGTAACTGGCGGGTGATCCGAGCGACCCCGAGTGCGCCGGAGGCCGCGTCCCGCGCAAGCGCGACAGCGGCCCGCCCTGTCAGGCGCTGCGTTTGGGCTTCGCCGCCGTCTTCTTGGCTGCCTTTTTCGCGGTGGTCTTCTTGGTGGCCGTCTTTTTCGCTGTCTTCTTGGCCGGGGTCTTCTTCTTCGGGTGCAGTTCGTGGACGTCCGCGTCGCCCTCGCCGCGGGAGTTCCGGGCTTTCTTCACGGAGGCTTCCAGGGCGGCCATGAGGTCGACGACCTTCCCGGCCGGTGCTTCGGACGCCGGTGTCTCAGGAGGGGCCTGGCCGTCGCGTTTGGCCTTGATGACTTCGGCGAGGGCGTCGGTGTAGTGGTCTTCGAACTCGCTGCCTTCGAGGTCGTCGCGGGTCATGTGGTCGATGAGGGCCTGCGCTCCTTCGATCTCGTCGTCCGACACCTCCACGGTGGCGGGGGCGAGTTCCTTGGGGGAGCGGATCTCGTCGGGCCAGCGCATGGCGTGCAGGACGATCGCGTCGTCACGCACGCGCAGCAGCCCGAGGCGTTCGCGGCCGCTCCAGGCGTATTTGGCGAGGGCGACCTTGGCGCTGCGTTCCAGGGCCATCCGCAGCAACTTGTACGGCTTGGCGGCGACCGGGCCGTCGGCCTGGAGGTAGTAGCCGTCGCCGATCTGCAGGGGGTCGATCGAGGCGGCGGGGACGAACGCGGCGATCTCGATGGCCTTCGCGGTGGGCAGCGGGATCTCCCGGAGTTCCTCGTCGGATATCGCGATGAGGGTGTCCTTGCTGATCTCGTACGCCTTGCCGATCTCGTCCTGGGGTACCTCGCGGTCCTCGATCTCGCAGATCTTGCGGACGCGGACACGGCTCATGTCTTCGAGGTGGTACTGGTGGAAGCGGATCGCGTGGTTCTCGGTCGCGGACACCACGTGGATGGGCACGGTCACCAGGCCGAACGAGATGGCACCTGACCAGACAGTTCGGGGCACGACGAACCTCCTGTACGGCCCCGAGACCCCCCCCAGCCTACGAGCGGCGCCCCGGCTCGGCACGCGGACCGCACCGTCCGCCGTACACAGAGCACAGGGCATAGGGCACAGAGCACAGGGCACAGCCCTCGGCTGTGGCGGCACGGTTCGGCCGCAGGTCTGCGGGGGTGTTTCAAAGTCCGAGGGACTCGCACCGCTGTGCGGCAGCGGACGGTACCGACGTCGAGGGCGGCTGACGACTGGGACCGGTGCCTGCCGCAGGTGTACACGCGGAAGGTCACCGGTCCAGGTCCGTCGGTGGTTCGTTGTCAGTCGACGGACCAGCAGGTGGCCTCGAAGTCCGCGACCTTGACGTCGTCGACCCTCACATGGCCGCCGGACGCCCAGCAGCCTTCGACGTCCGACGGGTGAGCGGCGGCAGGGGCCGCGGCCAGGAAGCCGACCGCGAGCACACCGACTGCAACGAGTGAGATACGCCGAAGCATGAGGATCTCCTTCTGATGGGGGACTTGGTACGACTGTTCATCAGCCGCCGCTCCTCCGCACGTCGAGTCGCGCGGGCGGGTGGCGGACACGACCTCCGCCCGGCGGAGCCCCGTTCCAGGGCGCACTCCATCCGCACACTCGCTGCCCTGCATCCACACCGAGGCGTCCGGCCACGGGGCAAGCTCTGCCAGCAGAATCGTGCCTCGTCCTTACGTAAGATCGTCACGGAAATGCCCCGGACGGCCGCACGGGGCAGGGGCAGGGGCAGGGACAGATGCGGGACATGAGCAGATGGGTGGCGATGTGATTCCGCTGGTGGGCCGGGCGACAGAGCTGGAACGTCTGGACGCGGTGCTCGACCGGACTCCGGGGGAGAACGGCGGTTCGTGCGTCGTGGACCTCGCCGGGGCCGCGGGCATCGGCAAGAGCCGGCTGATGGCCGAGTTCTGCCGACGGGCGCAGGCCCGGGGCATGACGGTGCTGCGGGGCAGGGCCGCCGAGTACGAACAGCACATCCCGTACCGGCCGTTCAGCGACGCACTCGCCGATCACGACATGGAGTGGACGGAACCGGATGTCGAGGACGCGCGCGGCGACAGGTTCGGGTTGCAGCGGTCCATCGCGAAGCTGTTCGTGCGGATCGCCCGGACCGGCCCGGGGCTCTTCCTCGCGATGGACGACCTGCACTGGGCGGACCCGGCGTCCCTGGAGCTCCTCGACCACGTAGTCCGCCATCCCCCCAACGCCCCTGTCGTCATCGTCGTGGCCCGCCGCGACCGTCAGACCACGGCCTCCCTGGACGCCGCCCTCACCCGGGGCATCGACCTGGGCACGGTGCTGCGGCTGAACCTCGGCCCCCTCCCCGAGCGGGCCTGCGTCGAGGTCCTCGCCCCTCGACTGGCGCCCGCCGTACAGCCGGCGCGGGCCGCCGAACTGTATGCCGAGAGCGACGGCAATCCGCTGTACTTTCTCGCTCTGCTGCAAGCCGGACAAGCAGCCGGACATGCAGCCGGAAAAGCAAGGGGGAACGCTGGGCAGGACGTCCCCGCGCACTCCACCGGACTCGGCTCCGTCCTGCTGGACGAACTGACTCCGCTGACCGCGGCGCAGCGCCGTACCGCTGAAGCAGTGGCCGTCCTGGGCGACCGCGGCAGTACCTCGCTGCTGGCCGTGGTGACAACCCGGGACGAGGCCGAAGTCGACGCAGATCTCGCCGTGCTGACGGACCGTGACCTCCTGCGCCCCGAGCCGGGCGGGCGGTGGACCTTACGCCACCCGGTGCTGCGGGCGGTCGTGCACGAGAACACCCACCCGGTGGAGCGCGTGCGCATGCACCGCCTCGCCGCGGACGCGCTGGCCGCCGCCGGAGCCCCCGCCACGGAACGCGCCCACCACGTCGAGCAGTCGCTGACCGGCTGGGACCCGCAGGCCGTCGCCGTACTGTCCGAAGCGGCCGAGCGGTTCGCCTCCACCGCACCCGCCGGCAGCGCCCACTGGCTGGGCATCGCCCTCACCCACCTGCCCGACCAGCCGCAGCATGCCCTGCTGCGCCGCGATCTGATGCTGCGACGGGCACGGGCCCTGGGGGTGTGCGGTGGGCTACGGGAGAGCCGCGACCTCTTGCACGAGGTGATCGCCATGTCACCGCCCGACGAGGAGAGCGCGGCGCACAGCGTGCGCGCCTCCGCGGTGACACTGTGCGCGGTGATGGAACGCCACCTCGGCCGGTACGCGGAGGCGGTCGCCCTGCTGCGCCGCGAACTCGCCCGCACACCGGGCCCGAACGACGCCGACAGGGTGGAGCTCGGCCTGGAACTCGGCTCGTCCGCGCCGCACGCCACCTCCTACCCGCAGCTGCGCGCCGACGTCGTCGCGACGCTCGACCTGGCCAGGTCCCTGGACGACGAGGTCGCCCAGGCGGGTGCCCTGGCGATCGCTGCCCTCGGGGAGACGTACGAAGGCAATATGAGGGCCGCGCGTGAGGTCACCGACCGGGCCGCCGCGCTGGTGGACGCCCTGACCGATCACGACCTGGCGGGTCTGTGCGAGCCGCTGGCCCGGCTCGGTTGGTCGGAGGCGTTCCTGGAACGGTACACCGATGCCGAACGGCACGCCGATCGCGGCCTGGTCATCGCCCGGCGCGGCGGCATGCTCTACGTCCTGCCGCACCTGTTGCTGTGCAAGTCCTACGTGCATCTGCAGACCCTGCGGCTGGAGACGGCCATGGAGCTCGCGGACGAGGCCGAGACGATCGCCCGCGGCATCGGCAGCGACGAACTGCTGGCCTTCGTCCTGACCAACAAGGCGTACGTTCAATTGTTCGCGCTCCCGCCCGCCGACCCGTCCGCACTGGCGGTGGCCGAGGAAGCCGTCGCGGCAGCAGGCACGCGCACCAACTGGTGGGCTTCCATCGCCTGGTGCGTACTCGCCCAGGCGGCGTTCCACGCAGGCGATCCGCAGCGCGCCAGGGCCGCGGTGCTGCGTGGTGGCGGAGGCGAGGAGCTGAACGCGCTCCACCCGTCCATGCGTCCGCTCATCCTGGAGATCCTGGTCAACTCCGCCGTCCTGACCGGCGACACGGCTGCCGCCGTGGCCTGGGCGGAGCGCGCACGGCAGGAGGCGGACCGGCTGGACCTGCCGTCGCAGCAGGCATCGGCACTGCGCAGTACCGCCCACTGTCTGTCCGCCGGTGGCGACACGGCAGCGGCCGCCGAGCTGTTCGAGAAGGCTGTGGACAAGACGGTCCGCGGGGGAGCGGTGCTGTGGGAGGCGTTCAGTCTGCTGCTCGGCGCACCCCTGGCGGCCGTCGGAGACCCGGGCCGCGCCCGCGTCATGTGGACCCGTGCCCGGCAGCTCGCCACGACCGGCGGCGCGCGTCAGCTCACAGGCCTGGCCGACATGATCCATCCCCTCGTGTACGCCGAACCCCCGGCCCAGCCCCAGCCTCCGGCCCAGCCCCCACTCGCGGCTCTCTCCGCCCGTGAGCGCGAGATCGCCTCCATGGTCGCCGCAGGCCTGACCACCCCGGCCATCGCCGCGCGTCTCTTCCTCAGCCCTCGCACGGTCGAGTCCCATCTCGGCCGCATCTACCGCAAGACGGGCGTCACTTCACGAGCCGCCCTCGCGGTCCTCCAGACCAGGTCGGAGCTGCGCGACACGACGACCGGAACGACGGAGCCCGCCTGACCTCCCCGACACCGACGCCGACACGCATCTCGCCTCCGCCTCCGTAGCCGCCTCCCCAGGGCGGCACATCGCCGGTCAGCAGGACACCACGCTGACCGGGGACACGTAGAGGGCGGACAACACTCCGTCCTCGTTAACCTCGACCGGGACCGGGGCAGTCGTGTCGGTCAGCTCCAAGTCGGACGGCAGCGATCGCAGAGGAATGTCGTCGCCCAGATAGACCACCGAGACCGAGCCCTGGCAGTCGGAGCCCGCAGGCGGTGCGGAATTGGAGACCCTCCCGTCCTGTGGGCCTGCCTTGCGGGAAGTGACATCGATCAGCGTGTACTCGTACTCGAAGCGGGCCGGGCTGACGGCTGTCTCCTCCCTCGTCTGCTTGAGGTCGACCCAGTAGCGGGCGAGCTTCACCTTGACTGCAGTGCAGGGTCTCTGGGTCGGGTCCGGGGTGAAGTTCAGGCCGTCGGAATCCAGGGTCAGCCCTTGGGACTGGTACGCACCGCTGCTGTTGGGCAGTTCCTTGAGATATTCGGTCAGCTTCTTGACGTTCATGCCCGCCGTCTTCACGCACTCCGTCTGCGTGTCCGTCGTCGGGCTCTGCGCCGCGGTGGCCGTGTCGGGGGCGGCCGTGTACTGAGCGAGTTCAGAGGGCGAGGACCGGGCGGCCGGCTTGTCCTTCGCCGGTTCATCGTCCGAACACCCCGAGACGGCGACCAGCGCCGCTGCGGCAGCGGCCGGAACGAACAACTTCCCTGCAATTCGCATGAGTTATTACCTTGCCTGCGTCGAGACTGCTGCCGGCCACAGAGTCACACAGACCGCGGACCCGCGCCCGCCCACGCAGCTCCGTGCAGGGCAATTCCGTAGCCGATTGCGTAGTTCTACGGACACGGATCAGCCTGGCTCCCGCCTTGTGCTGTTGGCGCTGGCGCATGGTCAGCTGAGCATGGATCGGGATGCCTTCGACCGATGGTCAGGGTCCATGCGTCGATGTCCTGGTAGCGCCGCGGACCTGGGTGGCCGCTTACCGTGCTGCCGACCAGGTGAAGGCGTTCGGTCTGCCAAGGGCGGCCGGTGAAGCCTTCGAGGCAGGCGGCCGCCGCCGTCACGGACGCGTTGTCGTAGCGGCGGGCGCGGGCCAGCGTGAGGTGGGGACGCAGCGGACGTTCGGCGAAGGCGATGCCGCAGTCCCTGACCCGCGCCCGCACTGCCTCGGCCAGCTCGTGGAGTTCGTCGAGATCGCCCTCGATGCCGCTCCACAGCACGCGCTCGTCGAAGTGTCCGCCACCGAGCAGTGCGAGTTCGAGGGAGGGGCGAGCAGCCGCCAGGTCGGCGAGGGGTGAACGAAGCCGCTGGACGGCCTGCACCGGCAGCTCGCCCAGGAAGACCAGGGTGATGTGCCAGTCCTCGATGCGGTTCCAGCGCAGGTCGGGACAGGCGGCGTACGCCGGGCTCAGCGCGTGCGCCAGCTCGTTCTTCGCGTCGTCGGGCGGCGCGAGGGCGAGGAACGCGTGCTGGGTGGCGGCCTGGGGCGGTTCGGTCATGGATGTCTTCCTACCTCATGCGTCCGCAGGGGCCGAAACTGAGGACGTCAACCCCTCCGCGGCCTCCAGTGCCGTGTGACGGCGGACGGCGGACGGAGGACGGAGGACCAGAAGGATCGCGGCGATCAGGCCGAGCGCGGTGACCGCGAACGATCAGCCGGAGGTCTACAGAACCACTGGCTACCCCGTCGTGAGTTGGGCCCGTGTGCCCCGGACCGTAGGTGTGCTGTCGTCGACGTCTACGTGGTGTTCGGGAGAAGTGCGATGCCGTTGTCGTCGGCGTGCAGGACGAGGACGGTCCGGACTCCCAGGGCGATGGCGACGGCGCCCGAGGCCTCGCCGCCCGCGACGAGCAGTCTGCGTACGCCGCGGTCGACCAGGTGGGAGGCGAGCGTGCCGGCGAGGCACTGGCCCCCGGAAGGCAACGGGGCGCCACTGTCCGGAAGATTTAGTTGATGATTTCGGCGCGGTCGTCCAGACGGATTGCGGCCAGCCGGTCCCGCCACATCTGGAGAGCTTCGGGTGTCTGTCGCGTCCAGTCGGTGACCTCGCCAACGATGTGGAGCGGTTCCCGGCTGCGATAGGAGCGAGTGGGATTGCCGGGGAACTTCTTGTCGGTGACGTTCGGGTCGTTCTCGAACTCCCCGGTCGGTTCGACGACATACACTCGCGGAGCCCCGTCACCGGCGGCAAGTTCGGCAGCGAGTCCCGCGCCGTCGCGCAACGCGGTGAAGTAGATGTGGTTCATGACGATTTCGGGCCGGTAGTTGGAACGGAAACCAGCGGTGAGGTGGTCTCCGACCTGCAGTTCGGCCTTCGTGCCATGGAAGAACGGCCCCTCGTCCAATACCTCATCCATCGCCGCAGGCTATCAAACCAACCTGTCGTGACGGCCGGCTGTGCTAGGGCAAGAAAGTGTTCGTAGTGAAGAGAGCGGCGGTTGCACTCTCGGCATCCGCAATGGTGTTCACGGGAGTTGCGCTGGTCGCTCCGGCCGCTCAGGCCAGGACCTCTGACCGCGTGCAATACGTCAAGGATCGCGGCTACCCCGCCACCTCGGCAAGGACCGACGCCTGTGCTATCGGCAGCGGGGACCAGTGGTTCGCCCAGCCGCTGTGCATTGCCGGCCCTCAGGCAGGCGTTCCGCGGCGCCCGTGGTCCCTCCCCGAGCCAATTCCACCGGCAGCGTACGACAGTGCGCGCAGACTAAAGGCGTGTGCGCTCACCCATAACGACAGGCCGCAGGACGGCGCGCATCCTCTTCTGTGGAACGAGGGGAACCAGCCCTCATTCAGGCGCAGCCACAGTGGAGGGAATGAAACAGCGTGCCACGGGGGCGACAGAGCACCACCATGACCATCGCCACGGTGATATCCGCTCTCACCGTACTGCCGGGCTGCACGCCGAATCCGGCGAGACCGACGGCGTCGACGGTGACCGCGGGCCCGGCCCGTGAACTCAGCCCCGCTGAGCAGGGCCGGGTGGACCAGGCCGAACAGCGTCTGATCCAAAGGTGCATGGCGGACAAGGGCTTTCGCTACTGGGTGTTTCCGCGTGTGGACGCCGACACGTTCCGCGCTTTCACCTACCGCTTCGTCCAGGACGACGTCGAGTGGTCGCGCGAGCACGGTTACGGCGAGCGACTGCGGCAGGCGTTCTTCGAGGCGAAGAAGCGCGACAGGAACCTCTCGTACCAGAAGGGGTTGTCGCCGACTGAGCGCGACCGCTACACCACCGCCCTTCAGGGCGGCCGAGACACACCGATGCTCTCTGCTCCGCTGCCGTCCGGAGGAACGGTTCGCAGCCCGGGCGGCGGCTGCACGCACTCCGCCCGGAACGAGTTGTACGGCGACGCGGAGGCGTTCTTCCGGGCCGACAAGGTCGCCACGGACCTCACCGGTGTGTACGTCCCCAAGGTCATGCGCGACCCGCGCTTCACGGGTGCCATGAAGGCGTGGTCCCGGTGCATGCGCGACCTGACGGGCGGCAGCTACGCCGACTCGGACGCGGCCCGTGCCGACGTACGCAAGCGGGCCGCGGGCTTCGGCGCTTCACAGGCGCGGGCCATCGAGGCGGACATCGCCGTCGCGGATGCCACCTGCGCCCGGCGGACCTCGCTGCGCGGCATCTTCTCCCGACTGGACCGCGAGTACGGCGATCCCGTGCGTGAGCGATACGCCGACGAGATCGCCACCAGGAACCGGATGAAGCTGGCCGCCCTCCGGCGGGCCGACCACATCGGTGCCCCTGACTGATCCACCTGCACCGGCACCTGGCCCAACAGCCAGGGACCGAAGCCAGGAAACCGGACCAGGAAACCAAGACAAGGAAACCAAAACTAGGAAACCGAAGGAGACACATGCGTAAGTTCCGAACGGCCCTGGCGGCGTCAATCCTCACCGTGACGGCGGGCACGCTGCTCACGGGCCCCGCACAGGCCGCTCCCGACCGTGTCGCAGGACCCAACTGCGCGAGTTTGTACCGGTCGTATCAGGAGGACGGATACGTGCGGGCGTACGACGCGGTGGACTGCTACGAGCGACTCGGTGAGGCCCAGGGTGACGATGGCAACTGGAACGACGCCTCGGGCCCGTTCCGGAAGCCGGCCAACGACAAGGCCACCTCCCTGCTGAACACCGGAACGTACGCCGGCGGCGTCAACAACGTCATGTTCTACGCGGACGCGAGCCACGAGGGCGTGAGGGGCTGTCTTGCCCGGGGCGAGCTCTACGTCGACGACCTGCGGGACAACGTCCTCAAACTGGGAAGTACGTCGACCAACGCGAACAACGTGATCAGCTCCCACCTCTGGACGTCGGGGTGCACCAACCCCTTGACCTGACGGCCCGTCCCGGCTCGTGCGAGCTGAGCCGGGACAGCTGCCGGCCTCGGGTGGGCGCGGGTCCCACGTCGTAACCGTCGGAGACGGCTTGATGTAGGTCGTGGAGCGGCTCGGGGCTGTGGAACGCTGAACAGATGATCACCATTGCGTCGGATGACGCGGAGTCTCTCGCGGTCGGGGCCCTCACATGGCTGATGAAGGCCGCGCGGGACACCGGCGACGGTATGGCCTGGCCGAACACTCTTGCCGACGAACAGGTCACGCCCATTCTGTACAACGGAAGTTCGGGGGTGCTGCCAACTCTTCTCGACGCATGGCGGTACTTCGCCGACGACCGGTACGCGGACATGGCCCTGCGGGGTGCCCGCGGCATCGCCGCCGCCGTCGAGGGCTGGGAGGACAGCGGCCTCTACACGGGGGTGGCCGGTATGGCCGTCGCCTTGCGGGGCGTGCACCGTGTGCTCGGTGACACCGCGGCGGGGGCGTCCGCCGACCGCGCGCTGGACGTCCTGCGGTCCCGCTACGACAGCGACGGCGCGGGGTGGAACGACTGGTTCGAGCTGGTCGTCGGCAACGCCGGCATCGCGCTCGCCGCGCTGGAGTGCGGCGATCCGGACCTCGCCCAACTGGCCGTCGACCGCTACGCGCGCACGGCCGAGTCCACCCCGGCCGGTGTGCAGTGGGAGGTCCAGACCGGCCGGGTCCACCGCATGCTCCACATGTCGCACGGCACCCTCGGCATCGTCTACGCGCTCGCTGCCGTCGGCCGGGCCGCCGACCGCCCCGACCTCGTCGACCTGGCACTGGCCGGTGCCGCCGACGTCGTCTCCCGGAACGAAGGCGGCCCGGACGGTTTCCTCGTCCCGTACTCCGATCCGCAACAGGAGCACGAGCGGATCGAGCGCCACAACTACGGCTGGTGCCACGGCCCGGCCGGCGACGCCCAGGCGTTCCGTCTGCTGGCCCAGTTCCAGCCCGAGGATCCCACCTGGCCCGCCCTCACCGACCGCTGCTGGCACACCCTCGTCACCTCCGGCATCCCGCAACGGATCCGCCCCGGCTTCTGGGACAACAACGGCCGTTGCTGCGGCACCGCAGGCGTCCTCGCCCTCGCCTGCGACCGCCAGGTCGAACGCGGCGACGGCCGTGACTTCGCCGACCTCCTCGTCGCCGATCTCGCGGCCCGCGCGACGGCCGACGCCGAGGGCGTGCGCTGGTCCAACGTCGAACACCGTGACATACCCAGTGACCTCGCCCCCGCCACCGGCTGGGCCATGGGCAACGCGGGCATCATCCGCGAACTCCTGCGCCACGCCCGCATCACCACGAACCGCGACCCGCAGTACGCCGTCCCCCTCCCGGACCACCCACCCGCCGCCTGAGCAGCGCCCTGGCCGGCGCACGTGCCCGTCCGGCTCGCCGAGCCGGCAGAGCGGGCACGGAACCGGGCGTCGCGGCACGCCGCTCAGGTCATGGGGCGCTCGCCGGGACGGGCGGACCGAGGCGGTACGGGTTCCCGGTGCTGACCGCAGGTGAAGGGCTTCGGGCACGGGGTGGCGGGCGGCCGGGCCGAACCGCACGATAATGCTGCGATGCGACCGCCTCTGCGTCTCCTGGCCCTTTGTAGCGCCGCCGTCCTCACGGTCGGTGTATCCGCCTGTACCGGCGGGGACGGGACGGACGACGCCGCGCGCACCGTGCCGAAGGAATGCGTGTCGCCGCCGAAGGCCACCCGGGCCGAGACCGGCACGCCCAAGACCCCTCGCACCGCGCCGGTGGCTGGAGGGGACGTCAACGGGGACGGCGTACAGGACCTCGTGGTGGACGGCTGGTACCGGCCGGTCGACGGCGGTGGTTGGCGCCGGAACCTTGCCGCTCTGCGCGGCACACGCAACGGGCAGGTCGAACCGTCCGACGGGACTTCGCTCACTGATGAGGGCCAGGAGGTGAAGCAGGTGAGCCCCGGCAATCCGCGTACGGGAGCAGGTGGGGCACTGCCCGCCGCGGACATCGACGGCGACACGTATGCGGACGTGATCGTCCAGGGAACCGAGAAGGACGGAGGGCGCGAGCGGATCGTCCAGTATCTCGCCCGGGGCAGTGAGCGGGGCCTTCGGGATCTGACCGTACTCTCCCGCTCCTTGCCCGTCTTCGACATGTCCGGAGCCACCGACCTGCTGGGCGACGGAATCAGTGACGTACTCGCTTTCCGGCCGCCCGACAGTCTGTGGGATCAGTCGGGCGAGACACACTGCGACACTCTTTTCGTGCTGCGCGGGCCGTTCGGCGACAACGGCGATCCGAATCGGGTGACGGCCGTGGACATGTCCCTCGAAGAGACGGTGACGACTCGCCAGGTGGTGTGGGGTGACTTCACGGGCGACGGCCTGACGGATCTGCTCGCCGAGTCGGTCGTCGGCGACCCCGATCCGTCGGACGAGGGCGACGAGCCTCCCACCTCCGATCACGTGGAGCTGTACGTCGGCACGACCCACGGCTTCGCCCACGCGGGTCCGCCGCCGGGCATCAAGCCGTGGGGCGACCTGATCTCCGGCCGTCCGCTCTCCGTGGGCGACTTCGACGGGGACGGAGCCGACGACGTGCTGCAGGGCACCGCCGTACGGTTCGGCGGCAAGGGCTTCCTGGCCGGCGGAGGCCGTACCGGCCGGGCACCCAAGATCCAGGCGGCGGCCGTGGGCGATGTGAACGGCGACGGCCGGGACGACCTGGTCGAGGCGCGCTACGGACGCCGGCATCAGGTCGGCACGGTCACCGTCCACCTGGGCAGCGGGCTCGGACTCCAAGACGCTGCACAGAGCACCTTCGACCGCCATGTCCTCGAACTGCCGGGCCGACCGGGGCACGAGGCGGACAGCGACTTCTTCGGCTGGGATGTCAGCCTGACCGACCTGAACGCCGACGGCCGCGACGAGTTGGTCGTCGGATATCTCGGATTCCACCAGCCCCGCGAAGAGAACGGCTACTGGATATTTCCGGGTACGCCGAAGGGCTCCTCAGCCGACGGCGCGTATTTCCTGCCCACGCACGAACTGGGCACGGAATGAACAGGACTCGCAACACACCACGAACGATGCGCGGATACGGGTGATGGTGCTGACCCGGATGCCGCGGCCCTTGGGTTCGTTGGCCCAGGCCCGCGAGAACGAGCGGGTGGCGGCCTTGGTCGCCGCGTACACGCCGAGTGCCTCGTCGCCGACGTTGGTCGAGCCGTTCAGGATGACCGAGGCGCCGTCGTTGAGCAGGTGCAGCGCCTTCTGCACGGTGAACAGCGTGCCGACGTGTTCCTCGGTGACCTCCTCAAGCGGTACCAGCGAGGCGATGGAGGCGTCCGCGAACAGTACGTCCAGGCCGCGGCCCCGATCGCGGACAGCCTCGTAGACCCGGTCCAGGTCGTCCAGGTCCGCGATGTCGCCGGTCACCGCGGTCACCGCGGTCGCCGATGAGCCGATCACGTGCGCGCCCAGCGCTTCTGTAGCGATCGCTGCAGAAGCGGGAGGGTGGGGGAATGGGTGTGGACGGGGACAGGAAGCAGGCGGAAAAGAAGCGGAGCGGCTCGATCGGCCGGGGCTCGCCGGTTGCGGCAATGGCGCCCCGAAGGCCCGTGGCGGCATGGTCGAGGCAATCCGCGCGCACTGCGCGTCGTGCGCGCCAGTGCCAGCAAGGCCTGCACCCAGCCCGTCAACAGCCTGACGGCGATGTCCGCGTACGCGCCGGCAGCTGGAGGCCGGAGGGAGTGGCCCGGTTGCGCAGCCGCTTCCCGATGAATTTTCGAGGAGGTGCGTGGAAAGCGCGTCGCCGGGCACTAGGGCTATCGCACCGAGGTCCTGGTGTGGTTCGGAGCCGGGACCTATCAGTCCAGCGAAATTTGGGCCGTTGTGACGCTCATACGCACATGCGTCTGAGTCGGACCTGACGACAGGAGCTTGAAATGATCATCCTTGGGCTTATTCTGCTGCTTATCGGCTTGCTTGTTGGCATGGGGCTGCTCACGACGATCGGCGGCATCCTCATTCTCGTGGGCGTCATCCTGTGGGTCCTGGGCGCGTCCGGCCGTGCGGTCGGTGGACGCAAGCACTTCTTCTAGGTCGAGCCACCTCACCAAATCGCTGCGACGAGTGACTGACTGTCCATGGCTTTCTCCTCACTGGAGAGCCCACGTCGTGAGGAACTCCTGGACGGGTCGAGGCCGGCCAGGAGGCCAGGAAAGCAGTGGTGGGGAAGCTGGTGCCGTCGCCGACGGTGACATCGCCGCTCCCTCCGCTGCCTCGCCGGCTGGGCCATCTCGGCCCAGCCGGCGAGGTCATGCGAGCGGCCGTACCTGGTCGCGATACCGGAGAAGCCTGCAGGGACACGGTGCCCTGGCAGGTGCGACCGTGGCGCCGTGGAACCGTCATCTTCCCGCGGTGCCGCCAGGCGGATCTCCACGAACAGGTGGGACCTCTACGGAAGGACCCACTTCTGGCTCTGCTGACTGCCGCATGTCCACAGGTGGACCGCGGTGCCGTCAGCCGATGCCCCGCCGGTGACGTCCAGGCACTTACCGGACTGCGGGTTGCGCAGTGTGCCGTTGGTCTGTGGCTGCCAGACCTGGGCCGCGGTTCCGTTGCAGGTGTACAGCTGCACCTTCGTGCCGTCGGTAGTGCCCGAGTTGGCGATGTCCAGGCATTTGCCCAGCGCGCGAACAGCACCGGTGCCGAGCAGGGACCACTCCTGGGCCGCGGTGCTGTTGCAGGTCCACAACTGGACCTTGGTCCCGTCGGCCGTGTTGGCGTTGTCCACGTCCAGGCACTTGCTGAGGCCCTTCACCTCTCCTGTGCGGGACGGTGTGCCGGGGAGCTGGTTCAGGGTGTACCAGGCCTCCGTGCTCCACAGTTGCTTGCCGTCGGCCGAGCTGAAGGGGCGGGCCGAGCGGACGTGGACCACCCGGTTGGGCTTGAGCCCGGGGATGGCCAGGGTGACCGTCTTGCGGTCGCTGGAGACGGTGGCCGACTGGACGGTCAGCGTCTCCTCGTCGACCTTGGGGCCGCCGTAGTCGACCCGGGGTACGTAGCGCCACTGCTTGACCTTGTAGCGCGCGGCCAGACCGGCGGCGGTCTCGTTCGATATGGGCTGGGTGTATTCGAGGGCGAAGCCGCCGTTGACGGCACGCATCTGGCGGATGTCGAAGGCACTGGTACCGGACGGTGTCAGCTTCTGCAGGCCGAACTTGAGCTTGCCTTCCTGGCCCCAGTTGCCGTCCGCTCCGAGGCCGCCGATGTAGAGGGCGCCGTCGGGGCCGACACTGATCCGGTTGACACCGACCTCCAGGCCCTGGGTGAGGCGGAACACGGCGCCCTGGTACTCGTCGTTGACTTTCTCCAGGTATCCGCGCTGGATGCCGCCGTAGGTCACGTCGCCGAACAGCATCTGGCCGGCGAACGGCCCGTCGTTCAACTGCAGTGGTGTACTGGGGGAGTTGGCGATCTCGTTCTGGGGGAGCCACAGGACCGGCTTGGTCACGTTCTTCGAGTCGAACGGGCCCGCCGGGTTGGTGTAGTGGTTGAAGAAGCGGTCCTGTTTGACCTGGACCAGCTTCGACGAGGGCAGCCAGCCGCCCTGGTTGTCGGTGACGAAGATGTCGCCCTCGGGGCCCCACCCGATGCCGTTGGGGGTGCGCAGCCCACCGGCGATGTAACTGACGGCCCCCGTGGCCTTGTTGACCTTGATCGTGGTACCGCGGTTCGGTGCGGGCTGCGGGTTCGTCGTCGCTCCGCCGTAGTTGATGGACACGGAGAGGTTCAGGTAGAAGAACCCGTCCTTGTACAGCAGGCCGAACGCGAACTCGTGGAAGTTGCCGCCGTAGGGCCAGGTGGCGACCCGCCGGTAGGTGTCGGTGACCTCGTCGCCGTTGGTGTCGTTGAGTTCGGTCAGTTCGTGCTTCTGCGACACGTACAGCTTGCCGTCCACGTACTTGATGCCCATGGGCTCCTTGAGCCCCGAGGCCACCTTCTTGTACGTCACCTTGTCCGGCCCGGTGTTTCCGGTGACGTTGCTCAGCAGGTAGACCTCGCCGGTCGTGTTCTCCGAGCCGCCCCAGGTGGCCACGGCGAGCCTGCCGTCGGGAAGCCAGTCCATGGCGGAGACCTGCGGTTCGAATCCGCTGGGCCGCAGGTTGGTCAGGGTGTAGTTCGGGTGCACACCGGTCAGGGGCAGGCCGTCGCCCGGTGAGTCGCCGGCCAGTTCGCATTCCTTGCGTCCCGGAGCCGTGACCCGGACGACGTCGGCGTCCGTGCTGAGCACCGAGTTGGGTACCACGGTGAAGGCGGTCGCGGAGGGCGGCTTCCAGGCGAGAGTGACCTGCTGCCCGCCGTCCTTCTCGAAGTGGTCGATGCGGATCGAGTGGTACCCGGCCGTCAGGACAACGTTGCCGTCCTTCGGGTCGGCGCCGTGCAACCCGTCGTGGCTGATGACGAGTTGGTCGTCGACGAGCAGCCGGGAACCGTCGTCGGTGGTGAGCCGGAAGGTGTACGTCCCGGCGGTGGGGACGTTCAGATTGGCGATCGTCTGCGAGACGAAGTTGGCGCTGAAGCCGAAGTCCGCGTCGGAGGACCAGTCGATCACCGGCATCAGCTTGTCGACGTTCGGTGTCTGACCGGGCTTGAGTTCACACAGTTTCTCAAGCGGCACCTGCATGTCGAAGACACGCAGGGTGACACCCGGCTCCTGCGGGGGAAGAGCGTCGGCGGAACGGTCGGTCGGGGCGGCCGAGCCCGCGGGGGCGGACAGCCCCAGCGCCAGAAGCGAAGTGATGACGGTCGTGGCCAGGCGTCTGCCGAGTCGCCCTGATAACAGCCGTGGATACACGTGGCCTCCTGTTCGCTCCCGGCATGGGGGAGCGCAGATGGACGAGTGAGAAGATCCACCGCTGCCGGTGCGCGCCGTCGCACCGGATACGGAGAGTGGCGTACGGGACGCATGAGATCTCGTGCCGTCGCGACGGACACAGTAGGGACTTTCTCCGAACTCGTCCATACTCTGTCCACACGAAGGCCAAAGTTCTCCCGCCTTCACCGGTCCCGAGCACCCACCGGTTCGGGCCCCGCTCACTTACCGGTTGCGGCGCAGGGCCTGTCTGACAATTCCCGTCTGCCGGGCGACGACGGGAATTGTCAGACAGGCCCTGGCGCACCCGCTCCCCGTCTCATGTGCCTCAGGCGCCGGACGCGATGCGGTAGGTCCCCGGCGTCTGCCCCATGGTGCGGCTGAACGTGTCGATGAAGGCGCTGGTCGTCGCCCATCCGCAGCGCTGTCCCGCCTCGCTGACGTTGGCTCCTTCCGCCAGCAGCACCATGGCGTGGAAGACCCGCACATTGGTCCTCCACTGCGGGTACGTCATGCCCAGTTCGGTTCTGAACAGCCGGGCCAGGGTGCGCTCGCTCACACCGATGCGCCGGGCCAGCCAGACCGCGGTGCGCGGGTGCCGGAGATCGTCGGTCACCAGTGCGCAGGCCTGCCGCAGGAGAGGATGGGCGGGGATGGGCAGCGTCAACGGCTCGATGAGCGCGCGCCGCAGCCGGTCCCGCAGGACGGCGCGGAGGCGGTTCGCCTCCGGCACGGGCAGGGACGGTTCACTGCACGCGATGATCAGTTCGCGGACCAGGGCGTCCACGGCCACGACGGCCGGCGTCCCGGCGTCGAGCAGGACGTCATGGACGGGGAAGCCGAGAGTGTGCACGGAACTGTGTCCGTGCACCCGGTGCTGGTGCCAGGTCCCTGCCGGGATCCACATGGCGCGGGCGCTTGAGGCCACCCAGGACGCCTCACCCGTCTGGACCGCCAGGACACCGGCGCTGACGTACAGGAGCTGGTGATAGCCGTGCTGATGACGCCCGATGACCTCACCCGCGAGATGTGCGTGGGTGGAATCCCTGGGCTCCCTGTCCCTTTCGGCTGTCTGACCGTTTTCCGACATACGACGGCAGATTAACGGAAGCGGCACACCGTACGGCCCTGCGAGCGTGACGACCATGCCCACGACGCCGCAGACCCCGCCCTCCGACCGCCGATCCGCCGTCGCCCCTCACTCACTGAGAACACGGCTCGCCTCCGGTCTGCGTGGCGCCGCGCTCGACACCCGTCCGCTGGCGCATCCCGTCTTCCGGCGTCTGCTGATCGGGCAGAGCGCGGCGTACATCGGGACCATGGTCACGGGAGTCACCATTCCCGTGCAGGTCCACGCGCTGTCGCAGTCGTCCCTGGCCGTGGGCCTGACCGGACTGGCCGGACTCGTACCGCTCGTGGTCCTCGGGCTGTACGGGGGTGTCGTCGCGGACCGGTTCGACCGCCGCGTGCTGTACCTGGCGTCGGCGTTCGTCACCTGGGGGACGACGCTGGCGCTGTTGGTGCAGGCGGTCGCGGCGCTGCGATCGGTACCGCTGATCCTGCTTCTCGTGGCAGTCCAGGCCGGTGCGTTCGCCATGTCGTCCGCGGCCCGGGGCGCGATCATCCCCCGGGTCGTCCCCACCCATCTGGTGCCCGCCGCGAACACCTTGTACTTCACCGCGGGCAACGTCGGGCAGATCGCCGGACCACTGGTGGCCGGCGTGCTGATCTCCCTGCCGAACGGCTACTGCTGGGCGTACGGCGCCGACGCCCTGCTGTTCTCCCTCCTGCTGTACTCGGCCTTCCGCCTCCCTCCGGTCAAGCCGACCGGCCCCCGGATCCGCGCCGGCGGACTGCGGCCGGTCCTGGACGGGCTGCGCTTCATCGCGGCCGCCCCCGTGCTGTGGATGTCCTTCGCGGTCGACATCGCGGCCATGACCCTGGCGATGCCGACCGCCCTGTTCCCGGAAGCCGCCCAACTGCGGTTCCACGGCGGAGCGGGCCTGCTGTACTCGGCCATCGCGATCGGCTCGGTCGCAGCCGGACTCTTCAGCGGATGGATCGGCCGGGTACGCCGTCAGGGGCGGGCGCTGGCCCTCGCGGTGGTCGTCTGGTCGGCGGCCGTCGCCCTCGCGGGCACGGTCGACCATCTCCTGGCCGCCGTGGTCCTGCTGGCCGCGGCCGGGGCGGCCGACCTGGTCAGCGCGGTCTACCGCCAGACGATCCTGCAGACCTGCACACCCGATGCCCTGCGCGGTCGTCTGCAGGGTGTCTTCACCGTCGTCGTCGCGGGCGGGCCGCGCCTCGGTGACCTGCGTGCCGGTGCGATGGCCTCAGCCACCTGTCTCGGCCTCGCATGGAGCGGCAGTTCACTGCTCTGCCTCGTCGTCGTCCTCGGCGCAGCGCTGCTCGTCCGACCGTTCTGGCACTACGACGTCAGCTCCGCGCACCCCGACCACATGACGCGGCAGAGCTGATGAGCTCGTCAGGAACGGCAGGTCCCCGTCCGCTCTCGTTCGACTACGGTGGTGGGGCCATCTCACGTGAACGAAGGACGCATATGGCTCGCCCCTACAACCCCGGACCGAAACAGTTCGTCTTCGCTGCCGGTGATGGCAACGACCAACAGGTCTCCGTGAGCGACCCGCAGGAAGCCTACGTGGCGTTCTCCGCGTTCTTCCGTGGTCGAGCTTCTGACACCTGCACCATCAGGGACGAAGCGTCGCGGCAGAGCTTGGTGCTCATGCCCGGGCAAGGTGTGATCTCCCGGATCGAGGATGCCGACCCACCTCGGTCGGAACATCTCCGGGTCGACAGGGCCAACCGCTACCTTCCGAGCGCCATGCTGTTCTTCGAGAACGGATATGCCGGCCTCGACCGCTTCGGCCAGTGGTTCTCCGGCCTCACCGACCTCGACGCCTCACCGGAAACTCGCGGGGCCGCCCGCGCCGCCACGATCACCACGGAGGCCGAGGCGGTCGAAGAGGTCGCTCGGATCTGGGCGGATTCGGGCTGCGTCGACCCGAGCGACCGGTTCTATGTGTTCTTCGACTCGCACGGTGTCGACGACGACCGAGCCGAACGAGCCGAACTGCTCAAGCTGATCGAGTTCCTCGGTGTCGAACGCGTCGACGCCCCGGCCGGGGCCGCCGGGGGCGAAGTCTGGATACGCACCGACACACGCCTCGACGTCGAACTCGCACGGTGGTCGTGAACAGATGGTGCGGGACGGGGCCGCACCAGCCGCACCCTCGCCGTCATGCCGGCCGGAGCCGTTCCAGGAAAGACTGAACCCATGAGCGACATCGTTTTCACGCGCATGAGCGGCTGGATCCCGAACGTGATCCGCGAGGACGGCGAACTGAAGCTGACACTCGGCGCCGGGGCCGACGCCAACCATGAGCCCCGTACGTTCACGTTCCCCATCAGCGAAGCCCATCTCGCGGTGATCCAGGAGGACCTGGCCAGACACCTGCTCCTGTGGAGTGCGGTCCTTCCGCTGTGCGACGCCGCCGGAACCCGGGGCCGGCTCGACGAGAACGCTGCCGCCGCGCTCCTGGACCCGATCCTCCTCGCCGCCCCCGCGGACGTCGACGCGCTCTTCCGGCGCATCCCGTGGGACAGGAGCCGGCTCATAGCCCACGGGGCCGACATCGGCCTGCTTGAGCGCGGCCGGATATGCGCCTCGATGCGCGCGGCGACAGAGACGTCGAACGGCAAACGAGCTCAGGAGTACCACGCGGACCGCCGTCGCGCCGAGCGCGGAACGGTACTCGGTCCACTCGACGCCGCGATCCTGCGGTACACGGGCCAGTATCTGCACGGCGCGACGGTTCCGAAGCGGCTGCCCGATGCCGTCGACCCCGTGCTGCTGCCCGAGGTCATGCGGGTGATCGCCACCGCGGAGCGGGCGTGCGCCGGGATGCGGATCAGCCGCGATCCGCGACGCGGACACCGCGCCACGGACAAACGCGACTGGGAACGGATGCAGACGACTGTCGAAGCGGCCGTGCGCCGCGCACACCCTGAACTCGTCGATGACGCGGTACGTACCGTGAGCTTCCTGATGTGCTCGGAGGCCGCGGACCGCGCCAGGAACACACCCATGGAGGAGGACGAGGAGACCGCCGGCCACCGCGCCGACTTCGGCGGCAGCGCGAGGAAGACGGCCCTGTCGTTCACCGACGACAAGGGCGCCGAGAAGAAGTGGCAACGGGACAGTGCCCGCACTGCCGCCGCGGAGTTCTGGGAGTTCGTCGGCAACCGCTCCGCCGCGGACAACGAAGTGTTCACCATCGAGGACGAGGAGAGGGGCGAAGGGATCCAACTCCACTTCTACGCGGACTCCATCGCCCGGATCACGACGCTGCGCGAGGGCGAGGGCGAGGGCGAGGGCGGGTCGGATCCCGAGTACCGGGTCGAGTACAGCCTGGTCGACGGGATCGGCGGGTACCGGAAGCTGGTGAGCATCTTCGTCCGCGGCGGCTGCGCCGCACTCGAACAGCACGGCCCTTGGATGTCGGATGTCGCCGAGTTCGAGCGCGCACGCCGACGGCGCGACGCCCGCTAGCCCCGGCAGAACTGCACGCACCAGGCGTTGCCCAACCCCGTGCACAACTGCCTGCGTCAGAGGTCGGGCAGCGCGGTACCGATCTCGGAGTTCGTCATTCCGTCGGCTGCCGGCCGGGCGATCTGCCCCTCCTGCGCCGTGAGGACCTCAAGCACGTCGACGCCGCGCCGGTCATGGGCCGCCGTCGACGTGGTGATCAGCGCATGGCCCTCCAGCGCGTGATCAGTGTCGAGGCCAGGCCCGCGTCGCTCCCGGCCGCTTCACCGGACCGGCACGTCGGCCGACCGCTCCCCGCGGCGGGGGTTGCCACCGGCCACGAAGGCCTCTCGTGGCCGCTGTACCGAAGCCAGGGACACGACATCCCTGCCGTACAGCACGGCGGTGGCCCACACGGCGAACACCCTGACCTTGCGCTCCCAGGTGGGGACCGCGAGTACGTGGTACCCACGGTGCATGAGCCAGGCGGGGAAGCCCTTGATGACCAGACGCCGGTACTGGAAGATGCCGCGCCCCAGGCCCAGGGTCGCGACCACCCCCAGACCGTGGTGCACGTAGTCCTTGACGGCTCGTCCTCGCAGGGTCGCCAGGATGTTCTTCGCGAGCAGCCTGCCCTGGCGCACCGCGTGCTGGGCGTTGGGGACCGTGTGCGCCCCTGGGCGGCCCGCCGCGAGGTCGGGTACGGCGGCGTCGTCACCGGCGGCCCACACGTCTTCCAGCGGAGCGTCCTGCGTTCCCACCCGCAGATCGGCGCGTACGGTCAGCAGACCGCGCTCGTCGACGGGCAGGTCCGTGTGATTGTGGACGATCGGGTTGGCCGCGTTGCCGGCAGTCCAGACAAGGAGACCGGAGTCGAACTCCTCGCTGTTCGACAGCACGATGTGTCCGTGTTCCGCGGAGACGAGCTGGGTGTTGAGATGCACCTGCGCCCCACGCCTGCGCAGTGAGCGCACCACCCAGGCGCCGGGCCCGTCGCCGACCTCCGGCAGTATGCGGCCGCGCGCCTCGACGAGGTGGAACCGCAGTTCCTCCGCGGACAGTTCGGGATAGTGCCGAAGCAGGGCGGTCGCCAGGGAGAGCAGCTCCCCGAAACCCTCCACCCCGGAGAAGCCACCACCGACGAACGTGACGGTGAGGAGCCTGCGCCGCTCGGGTCCTCGCGGGAGCGTCGCCGCGCGGTCGAACGAGGTGAGCAGCCGGTCGCGGATGGCGACGGCCTCCTCGACGTGTTTGAGTCCGAACGCCTCCTCGCCGAGTCCGGGTATCGCGAAGGTACGGGTGACCGCTCCGGCCGTGACCACCAGGACGTCGTAGGACAGCTCGTAGTCGGGACCGCTGTCCGGGCGGACGGTGACGGTGCGGTCCTGGTGGCGGATCCCCGTCACCGTGCCGGCGATCAGCCGCGTCCGGTGCAGGTGCCGCCGCAGCGACACCGCCGCGTGGCGTGCCTCGACGGAGCCCGCCACGACCTCCGGCAGAAAGGGCTGGTACGTCATATAGGGCCGCGGGTCGACGACGGTGACCCGCGCCTCGCCCCGGCGCAACTTCTTCTCCAGGCCCCACGCGGCGTAGAAACCCGCGTAACCGCCACCCACGATCAGGATCTCCCGCACGGCGTCCTCCGTTCTCTCGGCTTCGTCCTATTGACCGGACGGGCATCTCGTTTGTGACATCGGCAGTCGAGCGTGGCGGAGACCGCTGAGACGGTGTGACGGTGTCACAACCACGGTACGGACGCTGTCTCCTACGGGTGAGCGCCACCACTGTCCGTCAAGTCGTCGTCCCCCTGACGCATCCCTGAATTGGGTGGCCCGAGGAGTTACACGTGACCAGCACAGCGCAGCCACCCCAGTCGGGAGCCCGTCCGGCTCCTCCCGAGCAT
>NZ_KZ679041.1 GCF_003024195.1 Streptomyces dioscori | reverse complement strand
CGTCCCGGCAGGACGACTCACCGCAGATGAAGATGATCGCGGCACTGCGCAACCAGTTCGGCGGCCACGCCGTCGAGTCCGCGAAGTAGGAGAAACAGACATCATGGGTGATCTCCTCCTCGTGCGGCACGGCGAGACCGAGTGGAGCCGGTCGGGGCAGCACACCAGCTGGACCGACCTGCCCCTCACCCCCCACGGCGAGGAGCAGGCGAAATCCCTCGTCCCGCTCTTCGCCGGGCGGTCCTGTGCGCTCGTCCTCACCAGTCCGCTCCAGCGTGCGATACGGACCGCGGAACTGGCGGGGCTGACCGGGGCCGTCGTCGACCCCGATCTGCACGAGTGGAACTACGGGGCGTACGAGGGTGTCAAGACCGTCGACATCCACCGGACCCGTCCCGACTGGTACCTGTGGAACGACGGGGTGCCGCCCGGTCCGGACGGGCACACCGGCGAATCGCCCGACGAGGTGGGCGAGCGTGCCGACCGGGTGCTCGCGCACGCGGCGAAGGCGCTCGACGAGGGTGACGTGGTCCTGGTGGCCCACTCGCACTTCCTGCGCGTCCTGACCGCGCGGCGGCTCGGGCTGCCCGCGTCGGACGGACGACTGTTCCGGCTGGACACGGCCACGGTGAGCCGGCTCTCGCTGGAGCACGGCCGCCCCGTCCTCGCGGAGTGGAACGCCAAGCCGTAGCGTTCTCGCGCTTCGGCGCGTCCCCACCGGCCCGCGGCCCCGGGCACCCGCTCGCCTGCGGGCCGGTGGGGGCTTGCCGCGCAGTTCCCCGCGCCCCTTTGGGGGGACGGGGCTGCGCCCCAGCCCGCTGCCCATCCGCAGGCCCGGTGGGGGCTGAGCGCGCAGTTCCCCGCGCCCCTCAAAAGCGGGGCTGCGCCCCAGCTTTTGCCCAGTAGGGGCGCGAGGAACCGCGCGACCCACCCCCACCGGGTCGCGGGCGAACAACCCACCATCCGCCGCCACCCCCCAAGGGGCGCGAGGAACTGCGCGGCTCGCCCCCGCCGGGTCGCGGGCGGACGACCCGCCATTCGCCCCCACCCCCAGGCAGGGGCGCGGGGAACGGCGCGACCAGTACCCGCCGGGCCGCAGTCGGCCGGCGCTTCCGTGGGGCGAAACTCCCCGGCCATCTCCGGGTGTGGCCCCTGTGGGGGCGGGGCCTCGCGGGGCGCACGGGCAGGCGCGGCAGGTGGCCGAGCACGGCCCTGACGTGCGCGGACGCGGCAGGCGTCCGGTCACCGCCAGACCCCGCGCATCGGCGGGAACCACCGCTGCGGACCCCCCGCCCCGCCGGTAGCGTGCTGCCCCCGTCCCGTACGCATCCGTACGAAGGAAACGACCGATGGCCGATACCGGGCAGTACGATCAGCGGTACGAACACTACGAAGGCGGAAGCCCCGAGGCGGAACGGCTGGTTTTCGATCGGCTGGCCCGGGAGCTGATGGACGTACAGGTGAAGAATCGTCGGGCCGCCGGCGGCGGAACCGCCCGCGCCATCCACGCCAAGGCCCCACTCGGCGTGGAGAACGCCCGGCTCCGCTTCCACGACGACCTCCCCGCCGCCCTGCGCGTCGGCTTCGCCCGCCCGGGCGCCGACTACCCGGTGACGCTGCGGCTGTCGAACGCGAGCGGCATCCGCCAGGGCGACGGCACCCCCGACCTGCGCGGCGCGGCCCTGCGCGTGAGGGTGTCGGACGAGGAGAGTCATGATCTGCTCGCCACGAGCCATCCCGTGTCGCACGCCCGCGACGCCCGCGAGTTCGTGGCCTTCGCCAAGGCGATGGCGGGCGCCCGCAATCCGCTCCAGAAGGCGTTCGGGCTGCTGGTGAAGCTGCCGCTCGCGGTCGGGTTCGAGACCGCCACCCGTATGCGGCGCAATGTGCAGGCGGCCACCCGACAGGCCGTCACCTCGCTTGCCACGCAGACCTATTGGAGCCGTGGGGCGATGCTCTGGGGCGAGGCGGGACCCGTGCGGTATCTGCTGCGGCCCGCCGCCGGGGCTCCTCCGGCTGCCCCGCCCGACCGCCGCGACCCCGACTTCCTGCACCACGAGCTGGCCCGCCGCCTCGCCTCGGGCGACGTCAACTTCGAGCTGTGCGTGCAGCGGTACGTGGACGAGCTGCGCACCCCGGTCGAGGACACCTCGGTGGAGTGGAAGGACGCCGTCTCGCCGCCGATCGCGGTGGCCCGGCTCACCGTACCGGCCCAGGATCTGGACGACGCCGAGGCGCGGGCGGCGGCCCGGCGGGTGGAGGACCTGGTCTTCAATCCCTGGTACACCACCGACGAGTTCCGTCCGCTCGGCAATCTCAACCGGGCCCGCAAGTCCGCGTACCGGGCGAGCGGCGCGCACCGGCTGGGGCTGCGTTTCGTCACCGAGGAGCCGTTGCGCAACCGGATCATCGGCCGGCCCGTCGGCGCCGTGCTGACCCGGCTGAACCGGTATGTGCCGTGGCACCGGCTGCCGTTGCAGCTGAGCCTGCTCAACCTGGTGTTCCTGCGGAAGGTGCTGCGCCGGTTCAACCTCATCGACTCCGAGGTGGGCGAGGCCCCGCCCAGGACACAGCCCGTACCTCGGCCGATCGAGGAGCGGCTGCGCACCGAGCGCTCGTACGACGGGTCGTACAACGATCTGTCCGAGCCGCGGATGGGTGCCGTGGGCGCGGCCTTCGGGCGGAATCTGAAACCCGACTACCGGCCCGACCAGTTCGACACGCCCAACCCGGTCACGGTCAGCCGTCAGCTGCTGCGGCGGGACAGTTTCCTGCCCGCGACCTCGCTGAACGTGCTGGCGGCGGCCTGGATCCAGTTCCAGGTGCACGACTGGGTCAACCACCGCAGGTACCCGGCCGGTGGCCCGTCCGTCGAGGTACCGCTGCCGCCGGGCAGCGACCCCTGGCAGAACACACCGGGCGGGTCGGCGGAGAACGTGATGCGGTTCACCGACAACGAGGGGCTCGAACAGCCCGGCAACCGGCCGCCGATCCTGTTCGGGAACATGGCCTCGCACTGGTGGGACGGTTCCGAGGTGTACGGCGGCGACGAGGAGACCGCCCGCTTCCTGCGCGAGCCGGACGGCGGGGCGAAACTCCGCCTGGAGGACGGCCATTTGCCGGGGGCGCAGAACGGTATTCCGCTCACCGGGTTCAACGAGAGCTGGTGGATGGGGCTCAGCGCGATGCACACCCTGTTCGCGCGGGAGCACAACGCGGTCTGCGACGCGTTGCGCGCCGAGTATCCGTCGATGAACGAGGAGCGGGTCTACCACACGGCCCGGCTGGTGGTCTCCGCTCTGATCGCGAAGATACACACGGTGGAGTGGACCCCGGCGATCCTCGCCACCAAGGCCATCGACATAGGTCTGAAGACCAACTGGCAGGGCCCGCCGAAGAATTGGCTGAACCAGCTGGGGCTGTGGCTGCTGGAGGCACACTCCCTCAAGGGCATCCCGCAGACCATGCCGGACCACCACGGGACGCCGTACTCGCTGACCGAGGACTTCACCACGGTGTACCGCATGCATCCGCTGGTCCCGGACGACTTCGAACTGCGCGAGCACCACTTCGGGCACCGGCTGGAGACGGTCGGGTTCATGGACATCCAGGGCGGCGCGGCCGAGTCGCAGATCCGCAAGACGGGCCTGGCGAACGCGCTGTACTCGTTCGGGATCGCCCACCCCGGCGCGATCACCCTGCACAACTACCCTCAGGCGCTGCAGCGGTTGGAGCGGGACGGCGAGATCATCGACCTGTCGGTGGTGGACCTCGTACGGACCCGCCGCCGTGGTGTGCCGCGTTACAACGACTTCCGGGAGGGTCTGCACAAGAAGCGCATCCGGTCCTTCGAGGAGCTGACGCAGAGCACCGAGTCGCTGGCGCGGCTCAAGGACGTGTACCGCTCGGTCGACGAGATCGACACGGTGGTGGGCCTGTTCGCCGAGAACCCGCCGACAGGCTTCGGTTTCAGCGACACGGCTTTCCGCATCTTCATCCTGATGGCGACCCGGCGTCTGCAGAGCGACCGCTTCCTGACCGTCGACTACCGGCCCGAGGTCTACACCCCGCTCGGTATCGACTGGGTCGAGAAGGGCGGCATGGACTCCGTCGTCCTGCGGCACTGCCCGGAGCTGGCCGCGCTGCTGCCGCGCGACGCGAGCGCCTTCGCGCCCTGGCGGGCGGTCCGCCCGGCGGACAACGGCAACGCCGACGGCAACGACCGTGGAGGCAGCGGTGAGCCGGGCTGAGCACCGCTCCGGACACCCGGGGCTCGACGATCTGCTGGCGCGGCCTCTCCTGGAGACCCTCTGGCGCCGCCGCACCCACCGGGTCAGCCGGGGTGCGTCGGTGCCGGCCGGGTCCATGAGCCACCGCTCCACGCACTCCCCGCAGCCCCTGTCGGAGCTGGAGGAGGCGGTGCTGATCGCGTTGACCGGCGCCACCGGGCTGACGATGCCGGACCGGCCCTTCGACGATCCGCGGGACGGCAAGCCCATCATGGCCAAGCCCAATCTCACGATGGCGGGCCGGACCGCGGGCAGCCCGGACAACGCGCAGGGCACCCACTTCTTCATGATCAACGACTCGGGCACGTACTACCTGCGCAAACTGGAGCCCGCCCCTCACGAGCCCTTCGACGCCGCCACGCTGGTCGCGAGGGCCCACCGGGCGAAGGTGCGGATCCTGGACCACCGGCTCGACGTCGCCGAGGGGATGCGCGACTTCCCGGCGTACCTCGACTCGAACCGGTTCCTGTCCAACCTGCCCGGCTCGACGCTGTTCCTGCCGGTGGTCGACCTGTCCCACCAGTACGTCAACGCGCTGATGTACCTGCTCACGCAGCCGGACGGGGCCCGCCCGACCTTCGTCGACGACCGCAACTTCTACCGCGTCGCCGGGGTACGGAAGTGGGTGCGCAACGGATTCCTGAACGGCGACCTGAAGCTGCCACTGGGCGCGCTCGGCCCGATGCGCACCCAGATCGAGGCGGACCTGCTCCTGCAGAACCTGATGCTCACCGCCGAGGGGATGGGCCTGGGCGCCTGGATCCACGCCTCGATCAACCCGCAGATCGCCCTGGGCGACCCGAAGTTCTCGAAGGCGTACGGCAGGATGCTCGGTTTCACCTTCGTCACCCCGCGCTGGCGGCTCGCCGACGTGTGGCGCTGGCACGTACCGCTGCCCAGGTACGCGAACCTGCGCTCGCACCCGGTGGGTCTCACCTCCCCGGAGGGCGAGCCCCTGATCGAGGCGGCCTGCCCGCCCGCGCACCCGTCGATGTCGGCGGCCGTGGACGCGATCATCGAGGCCAAGTTCGGGCCCGGCGGCACGTACACGGACAAGGAGGTCTTCACCCGGATCTACAAGGAGGACTACGGGCAGCGCTATCTCGCCGAGGCCAGTGAGTACGAGTCACGGGTGATCGACTGCGCCCGTGACGTGTGCGAGTACGTCATCGGGACGCACCGGCGTTTTCCCGCGCACACGGACGCGATCCATGTGCCAGGGGTCTGGCTCCAGGCGCACCACGTCGAGGAGGAGTACTACGACCGCTTCTTCGTGAACGGGCTGACGCCGGCGCACCGCGAGCACACCGGCGTCTGGGACGGCTGAGGTCGCTTCGCCGCGGGGTCGGGGGCGGGGTCAGGCCGGCGGGGGCGGGGTCAGGCCAGCGGCGGTACGACGCAGTCGATGAGACAGGGGCCGGGCTCCTCCAGGGCCCGGTCCAGCAGGACGGTGAACTGCTCGGCGGTGACGGCCCGTTCGGCGGGTACGCCCATGCCGCGGGCCAGCGACACGAAGTCCAGGTCGGGCCGGGACAGGTCGAGGAGATCGGTGGCCCGGGGCCCCGAGGCGGTCGCGCCGACGGACCGCAGTTCCAGGTTGAGGACCGAGTACGCGCGGTTGTCGAAGAGCACGACGGTGACGTCGAGCTGTTCGCGGGCCATGGTCCACAGCGCCTGGAGGGTGTACATGGCGCTGCCGTCCGACTCCAGGGCCAGCACGGGCCGGCCGGGTGCGGCCAGCGCGGCGCCGACGGCCATGGGCAGCCCCTGTCCGATGGCTCCGCCGGTGAGGGTGAGCCAGTCGTGGGGCGGGGCGCCCGCCGTCGCGGCGGGCAACCAGATGCCCGAGGTGTTCGCCTCGTCGACGACGACCGCGTGTTCCGGGAGCAGCGCGCCGATCGCCGCGGCGGCGCTCTCACCGGTCAGGGCCCCGGTGGGCCGCTCGGGCCGCAGGGGCGCCTGCGGTACGGGAGTCACATCGCTCTTCACCAGCTCCGCGAGGGTTTCGAGGGCGGCCGTCACGTCCTCCGTTCCGGTGGCCGCCGACAGCACCCGGCAGCCGTCCGGGACGATCCGGCCGCTCTGCCCCGGGTACGCGAAGAACGTCACCGGCTCGGCCGCTCCGGCGAGCAACAGCACGCGTGTGCCTGCCAGTTGGGCGATGGCGTCCGCCTCCCGATAGGCGAGCCGGCCGACCGCGGGCAGTCCCGCGCCGCGTTCCAGCCGGGCCGGGAAGGTCTCGCACAGCAGCCGGGCGCCGGTCGCGGCGGCGATCCTGGCGGCGGCGCGCAGACCACGCCCGTGCGTGGCCGCCCCGCCGAGGAGCAGCGCGGCGGGTTCGGTGGAGCGCAGCGCCCCGGCCGCCTCCTCGACGGCCGCCGCGGACACGGCTCCGGGGCGCGGCCCGGTCCGGACCGGCGGCCGGCCGGACTTGCCCGCCTCCGACCAGGACACGTCGGCGGGCACCAGCAGGGTCGCCACCGAGCCGGGCGGCCCGTACGCGGCGGCGACGGCCTCCGCCGCGTCGCTCGCGAGGTCGGTGGCGCGATACGTACGCCGGGTCCAGCCTGAGACGGTGCGCGCGAGGGACCCGATGTCGGACTCCAGGGGCGCGTCGAGCCGCTTGTGGTGCAGGGCGTGGTCGCCGACGACGTTCACGACGGGGGTGCCGGCGCGGCGGGCGTTGTGCAGGTTGGCCAGGCCGTTGGCGAGCCCGGGACCCAGGTGCAGGAGCGTCGAGGCGGGTTTGCCCGCCATGCGTCCGTAGCCGTCGGCAGCACCCGTGGCCACGCCTTCGAAGAGACAGAGAACGCCACGCAGGCCCGGTACGTCGTCCAGGGCGGCCACGAAGTGCATCTCGGAGGTACCGGGGTTGGCGAAACACACGTCGACGCCCGCGTCCACGAGGCCTTCCACCAGGGTCTGCGCTCCGTTCGGCATGGCGGTCCGCCTCCGCTGCTCGTGCTTGTCAGGGGGTGCGCCTGACAGTCTCACCAGCTTCGGAACGGGGCGTCAGCCAAAATTCCGGACATCCGGACCGCCGCGACGCCACCGGGCCACCTACCACCTGCCACCTGCCACCTGCCACCGGCTCAGCGCACGGGCCTGCGTACGTGCTGCGCCGCCAGCCGCACCGGGGCGTTCTGCGCGCCGTAGCCGCGGTAGCCCGCGTCGCGCTGGACCAGTTCGAAGAAGACCCGGCCGATCGTCTCCGTGTAGCAGTGGCGGAAGGCGCCGTCCGCGTCCCGGTCGTAGAGGATGCCGAGTTCGCGGAAGGTGTCCAGCTCGCCGTCGGCGAACTCGTACCTGGCCGCGAGGTCGTCGTAGTAGTTGGCGGGGATGGTCAGCAGTCGGCCGCCCGCGGCCCGGAAGCGGCGGGCCGCCGACACGAGGTCGTCGGTGGCGAGCGCGATGTGCTGGGCACGGTCGCCGTCGTCGGCGCTCGGGGCCGGACCGACACCGAGGGCGATACGGACGCTGCCGTCGGCGTTGGTGACGGCCCGGCTGCGCAGCAGCCCGTACGGATCGGCGACGTCGACGCTCTCCAGGGCGCCGAGCCCCAGCACGCTGCGGTGGAAGAGCGCGGCCTCGTCGAACTGGTGCCAGGGCTGGGTGAGGGCGAGGTGATCGATGCGGTGGAGGGCACCGGGGGTGGACGCCGCATGCTCGACGAGCTCAGCGGACGGCACGGGCTCCGCGGGCTCTGCGGGCTTTGCGGGCTCTGCGGGCACGAAGTCGCTCGTCCAGTCGGGGAGTCCGGGGCGGCCGGTGGCGCAGAAGAAGAGTTCCGTGCCGTCGGGTGCGGCGACGGCGTCCAGGGGTACGTCCTCGGGGGTGCGGCGGCGCGGCAGCACGGGGGCGAGCAGCGCTTCGGCACGCTTGGCCGCGCCCGCCGGGTCCGGTGACTCCAGCCCGACGGCGGCGAGTTGCGTACCGTCGCGGCGGGCGCCCGGTCCGGTGTTGAGCAGCACGCGGGCCTCGCCCTGCTGCCACAGGTCGACCGGCTTGCCGCGGTGCCGGGCGGTCCGGGTGAAACCGAGTGCTTCGAGGAGTTCCGAGACCGGTTCGACGTCCGGGCTGACCAGTTCCGCGAAGGCGATGCCGGTGGGCACGACGGGCGCGGGCGGCGCGGAGAGGCCGACGCTCTCCTGCAGGACGAGGAGCGAGCGCTGCGCGTCGACGGCGGTCGGCCCGGCCTCGGCCTGCCGGAACACGTCGTTGAAGACTTCGAGGGAGAGCGGCCCCTGGTAGCCGGCCTTGATCACCTGCCGGAGGAGCCCGGGGATGTCGAAGCCGCCCTGGCCGGGGAAACAGCGGTAGTGGCGGCTCCACTGCAGGACGTCCATCGCCATCAGAGGCGCGTCGGCCAGCTGCAGAAAGAAGATCTTCTCGCCGGGAATCTCCGCGATCCCCTCCAGGTCCCTGGGATCGGAGGTGCGGGCGAGGATGTGGAAACTGTCCAGGCAGGTGCCGAGCGCCGGGTGGTCGGCGGCTTCGACGATGCGCCAGGCGTGGTCGTACGTACTGACGTGCCGGCCCCACGCCAGGGCCTCGTAGGCGACGCGGATGCCGTAGCCGTCGGCGAGTTCGGCGAGGCGGCGCAGATGGAAGGCGGCGAGCGCGTCGTCGTCGACGGCGAGGGGCGAGACGCTGGAGCACACGAGAACGGTGTCGGCGCCGAGGCGCTGCATGAGCCGGAACTTGTGCTCGGCCCGGCGCAGGTTGTGCCGGAACTCGTCCGGCGGTACGGCCTCGATGTCACGCATCGGCTGATAGAGGTCGATGCTCAGCCCGAGGTCGGCGCACCGCGCCCTGATCTCCTCCGGCGTGAGAGGACTGGCCAGCAGATCGTTCTCGAACACCTCGACCCCGTCGAACCCGGCACGGGCGGCGGCGGTGAGCTTCTCGGTGAGGGCCCCACTGAGACAAACGGTTGCGATGGACGTACGCACGTCGATCCTTTCCACTCGCACTTCACGACACGGCCGAGCCCCGTAAGGGGCGCGGGGAACTGCGCGGCCGACCCCCACGGGCCCGCAGGCGGCGTACGAGGTGCCGGGGCAGGTCCCGTCCCGCTTTCGACCGCGGGCGAGTGGGGGCGGGCCGCGCAGTTCCCCGCGCCCCTTACGGGGCTCGGAGCGCACCGGAGTCGGCCAGTTCGGAGATGTCCGTCAGCATCCGGGACGCATCCGCCTCCCTCCCCGTGAACAGCCGGAACGCGTCCGCGGCCTGGAAGACAGCCATTCCCCCGCCGTCGAGCACCGCGCACCCCACTCCTCGCGCGACACGCAGCAGCTCGGTCTCCAGCGGGCGGTAGACCACCTCGGCCACCCACAATCCGGGATGCAGCAACTCGGCAGCGAACGGCAGCCCAGGATGTGCGGCCATCCCCATGGGCGTGGCGTGCACGACGCCGTCGGCCCCGGCGAGCAGCGCGGGCAGCCGCTCCGGACCACCGGAGTCCACCCGCCCCGCACCGAACTGCCGGTTCAGCTCAGCGGCAAGCGAACCCGCCCGGTCCGGCAGTGCGTCCACCACGGTGACGGACCCGGCCCCGAGCGTCAGCAGGGCGTGCGCGACGGCGGCCCCCGCTCCCCCCGCGCCCAGTTGCACCACCCGTTCCAGCCGGGCGTCGGGCAGCCCGCGCGCGAAGGACGCCGCGAACCCGGTGACATCCGTGTTGTGCCCGATCGCGCGCCCGCCGTCGAAGACGACGGTGTTCACCGCGCCTAGCGCCTCGGCCTGCGGGGAGAGCGCGTCCAGGTGCTCGATGACGAGCTGCTTGCACGGGTGGGTGACGTTCAGCCCGTCGAAACCGAGGTCGCGGGCGGCCCGTACCAGGTCGCCCACCGCCTCCGGCGCGACACCGAGCGCGTCGATGTCGATGAGCCGGTACAGATAGCGCAGGCCCTGCCGGTCGGCCTCCCGCTCGTGCAGGGCCGGGCTGAGCGAGGGGCCGATGCCCGCGCCGATCAGTCCGACGAGATACGAGTCCTTGACCACGGCGACCACGACGGACCTCCCGAACAGCTCACTAATGTACGAACCAGTACGTTAGCTATACCAGCATCCCGCGGCCACGGAAAGGCCCGCCGGACACCAGGAACCACGCGCCACCGCCTGCTTCTAGAATCGCGGTCACCGCCTCCTCGCCCGAAAGAACCCGAAGGAACCCGATGACCAGCGTCGAAGAACCGGCAAGGCCGAACGGACGCATCCGTGACGCCGCCCGCACGAGGGCCGAGATCCTCGACGTGGCGACCCAGGAGTTCGCCCGGGCCGGCTACGACGGCGCCAGGGTCGACGAGATCGCCGCCCGCACCCGCACCACGAAGCGGATGATCTATTACTACTTCGGCGGCAAGGAGCAGTTGTTCACCGCCGTGCTGGAGCGGTCGTACGGCGTCATCCGCGAGGCGGAGCAGGGCCTCGACGTCGAACATCTGGACCCGGTCGCGGCGATCAGGCGGCTGGCGGAGCTGACCTTCGACCACCACGAGGCGCACCCGGACTTCATCCGGCTGGTCAGCATCGAGAACATCCACGGGGCCGCGCACATCGCCGGCTCCGAGAAGCTCGGCAGGATCGGCTCGCCCGCGCTCGACGTGATCCGACGCATCCTGGAGTCGGGGCGGGAGTCGGGCCTGTTCACGGCCGACGTCGACGCCGTGGACCTGCACGCGATGATCAGCTCGTTCTGTTTCTTCCGGGTCGCCAACCGGCACACCTTCGGCGCCCTGTTCGGCCGCGACCTGGTCGACCCCGCACAGCGCGAGCACTACCGGAGCATGCTCGGCGACATGGTCATCGCCTATCTGACGGCGGACCGCACGACCGACTGACCGTCGCGGGACCTCGGCAAGATCCTTCGGCACGACCTCTTGACACCCGGGAAACGTGAGCGCAACATCCGTAGCCAGCCACTACTAACTACCCAGTGGGTTAATTAACCGGGCAGCACCCCGGCACGGCCGTCCCGCCACCCCAGGAATGGCCGCCCCTCCTCTGCTCCGCTCACCGCTCACTCCGCTCATCGCCCTCCTCCCGCTCACTCCGCCTACGTTGGAGTTCCCCCCGAAGGAGCACCGCCGTGTCCGTCCCCGCAGCACCCCTCGACGCGCCACCGGGCCAGCCCAGGAAGGCCGCGACCGCCGCCTGGATCGGCAGCGCGCTGGAGTACTACGACTTCTTCATCTACGGGAGCGCGGCAGCGCTGATCTTCCCGGAGGTCTTCTTCGACGAGTCCGACCCGGCCACGGCGACCCTCCTGTCACTGGCCACGTTCGGTGTCGCGTACGCGGCCCGCCCGGTCGGGGCCCTGTTCCTCGGGCACTTCGGTGACAAGGTCGGCCGTAAGAAGATCATGGTCTTCACGCTGATCCTGATGGGCGTGTCGACGTTCCTCATCGGCTGTCTGCCGACGCGCGACCAGGTCGGCACGCTGGCGCCGGTGCTGCTGGTCCTGTGCCGGGTCCTGCAGGGCATCTCGGCCGCCGGCGAACAGGCCAGCGCCAACTCCATGTCGCTGGAACACGCGCCACCGGACAAACGCGGCTTCTTCACCAGCTTCACGCTCAGCGGCACCCAGGGCGGCCAGCTGCTCGCCACGCTGGTGTTCATCCCGGTCGCCGCGATGCCCGAGGACCAGCTGCTCGCCTGGGGCTGGCGCATCCCGTTCTGGATGAGCATCGCGGTGGCCGTCGTCGGTTACGTGATCCGCCGCACCCTCCAGGAGACGCCGACCTTCACCCAGCAGGCCGCCACCGAGGGCGTCGCGAAGATGCCCCTCGCCGTGCTGATGCGCGAGCACTGGGCGGACGTCCTGCGGGTGGTCGCGGCGGCTCTGGTCGCCTCGGTCAGCACGATCTTCACGGTGTGGGCGCTGGCGTACGCGACCAGTGACGCGGTCGGTATGGACCGCACGTCGATGCTGTGGGTGGGCGCGCTCGCCAACCTGGTCGCGCTCGGCGCGATCCCGCTGTGGGCGACCCTGTCCGACCGCATCGGCCGCCGCCCGGTCTTCCTGATCGGCGCCGCGGGCAGCGGCGTACTGATGTTCCTCTACCTGTGGGCCATCTCCACGGGCTCCTACCCGCTGGTCCTGGTCCTCGGCATCGTCACCTTCGGTGTCGTCTACAGCGCCGCGAATGGTGTCTGGCCGTCCTTCTACGGCGAGATGTTCTCCACCAGGGTCCGCCTGTCGGGCATGGCCATCGGCACGCAGATCGGCTTCGCGATAGCGGGTTTCGCGGTGACGTTCGCAGCGCAGATCGCGGGCCCGGACGGAGACGACTGGCTGTCGGTGGCCCTGTTCACGGCCGCGCTGTGCGTCCCCCCGGTGATCGCGGCACTGACGGCCCGCGAAACACACAAGATCCCGACGCCCCAACTGGGCGAGCGAATCCGTCAGGAGTCACCGGACGTACTGAGCCCGTCCGGCGTCTGAGGACCGCCGGCACTCTCAGCCCGCCCGGCGCCCACTCAGTCCGTCCGGCGCCCACTCAGCCCCTCCGGCGTTTGAGGAGCGGGGGTCCGGGGGCAGCGCCCCCGAGTCGGTGACGATGGGGGTCCCCCCGGTCGAGCGAAGCCGAGAGTGGGGGAGGGTAGGGGCGGCGGGGGCGAAAACCCCTCGCCAGCCCCCACCCGCCCCTCCCCCAGGCTCAGCTCCCCCCGACGGTCAACGTGAGCCCAGGCTCCCCACGGGCATCCGCCACCCCCAACACAGCGGTGAACGCCCCGGCCCGCACCACCAACCCCTCCCCCTCCCCCACTCCCTCAACCCGCTCACACACCACACCCAACGGCTCAGCAGCCACAGCCCCGTACCGCACGGCGAACACATCAAGCCCCACGGGCGAGTCCGCAGAAACCCCCACCTCCAGCGCACTGGTAGCCCGCACATGCCGCCACCCGGCATCGGGATCCCCGTACCCCCGAGGATCCGCGGCCAGCCCGAACGCGACCTCCTGCTGCGTGAGTTCTCCGCGCGCGTCGAAGGAGTCCGCGCACCCCCGCTGCGGATGCGTAAGCCGCAGCTCACCGACCGCCGCGACGAGCGGAAAGTCCGCCACCCGCCGGAACCGATCACCGTCGGCGGCGACATACGGCATCCCGGCCAGCAAGTACCGCTCGCCGCCCAGCCGTTCACAGATCACGGTCATCCACAGCCGCGTCCCGTCCGTGACGTACAACGACCGCACGTGGCGCAGCACATGGTCCCGCCCGACGACGGGCTTGGTCACGAGCTTGGCGGCCAGCCCGCCCACACGGTGGTCGGCGACCCGCACCGCGCCCATCGGACGGCACAGCAGGAAGCCGTCCGCGGCGGGGCCGACGACGGGCCCGAATCCGTGCTGCCGGTTGACGGCGGCGGCGATGAGCGCCGTACCGCCGGCCTCGATCACGGACGGTGTCATCCGGTCGTCGAACGACACCGTGACCGTGCCGGAGCGCAGTTGGTGGCAGACGGGTGCCGTGCTCGGGGTGCGGTGCCAGCCGGGGGTGTCCTGGATCTGCCAGACGAGCATGAACGCGAAATGCCCGTCGACGCCGCCGTCGGCTCCGACCGCGTGCCGGCCCCAGCGCGAGTCCCCGGCGTAGCGGCCGATGTCCGCGCCGATCCGGCGGCCGAAGTACCGCAGTCCGAGCACCGACTCGAAGGCGGAGTGCTGCTCGCTGTAGCGCGGGCCGCCGAGGTCGAAGCCGCTCCCGCAGACCCGCGCGTCGATGTAACGGGCGAGCGTGTCGCCGTCCTGCGCGAACACCTCCTCGCCGCTGACCCGGTGGGCCTGGGCGAGGAAGGACAGGGAGATCGGCCCGTAGTTGTTGTCGTAGGCGCCCCCGTGCTCGGGAGGCAGCGCCGCGCCCCGGTCCCGTACGCGCCGGGCCCGGATCTCGTCGAGGTACAGCCGCAGGGCCCGCTGCCGGACCGGCTCCCCCTCCTCGGGCGGGAGATGGCGGGCGAGCATCAGCCCGCCGACCACACAGCCGATGGCCTGGTTCGCGGCGTCCTGCGGGTTGAAGACGGTGGCCTCGGTCAGCCAGCGCCAGTATCCGTGCGCCACGTCGAGGAGTTCGCGGTACTGCCCATCGTCGACCAGTCCGTCCGCCGCGTCGACGGCATCAAGCACGTTGACGGCCTGGAGCAGCGCCCACACCGTGCTCGGCCAGTCCCCGATGGGATGCGCGCCGGGCGCCAGCACGTAACGGGCGTACGGGAGGCCGGTGTCGCGTGCCGTCAGGTTCGGGTAGCCGGGGTTGTCCTCGGTGAAGACGCGCTCGCGCAGATGGAAGCCGAGGCTGCGGCGCACGGCCTCCGGCAGGCGCGGGTCCTTGGTGCGGTGCCAGGCGAGCGCGAGCAGGGAGGTGATGCCGAGCGAGGTGTCGCCGATGTCGTCGCCCGCGGCCGGGTTCTCCAGGTTGCCCTCGGGGGTGAGACGGGCCAGGGCCGTCTCGGTGACGGCGGCCAGGACGGCGTCGTACGCGGCCGGGTCGTCCGCGAGGTCGTGCAGCGGGCCGCGCTGGTGGAGGAGGTGCACGTACATCTAGCCCTTCATGCCGGAGGTGGCCAGGCCTTCCACGAGCCGCTTCTGGAAGATCAGGAAGCAGATGAGGGTGGGCAGCAGAGCGAGCGTCGACATGGCGAACATCGCGCCGTACGAGGAGCCGCTCGTCTGGTCCAGGAACAGGGTCAGGCCGAGTGGGACGGTGAACTTGTCGTTCTGCTGGAGGTAGACGAGCTGGTGCAGGAAGTCGTCGTACGTCCAGATGAAGGTGAAGATCGTGGTGGTGATCAGGGCCGGTTTCATCAGGGGCAGGATGATCTTCCAGTAGATCTGGAAGGGGTTGGCGCCGTCCATCATGGCCGCCTGGTCCAGCTCGCGCGGGATGGACCGGATGAACTGGACCATGAGGAAGATGAAGAAGGCGTCCACCGCGAGGAACTTCGGCACGATGAGCGGCAGGTACGTGTTGATCCAGGTCAGGTTGTAGAAGATCGTGTACTGCGGGATCAGCACGGCCTGGGTGGGCAGCATCAGCGTGCCGAGCATCAGGCCGAACCAGATCTTCTTGCCGCGGAACTCGAAGCGCGCGAAGGCGTAGGCGGCCAGCGAGCAGGAGATGACGTTCCCGATCACCGCGCCGATCGTGACGATCAGCGAGTTGGTGATGTAGAGGGAGAAGGAGTTGCCTGAGCCGCTCCAGCCCTCGGAGTAGTTCTCGGGGCGCAGCGAGCCCGGGATGAGCCCGGGCTGGGTGAAGATCTCGGTGTCGGGCTTGAGCGAGCTGCTCAGCATCCACAGCAGCGGATAGAGCATGACGATCGCCACGCCGACGAGGACGGTGTGGATGAAGATGCGGCGCGATCCGGTGGCCGACCGCAGCTTCCGCAGCGGCTGCTTCGGGTTCCGCGGCGCCGGCTTCGAGGGCCGGGTCGGGGTGATGGCGGACATGGGATGGAAGGCTCCTCACTCGGACGTCGATCGTCGGACGTCAGTCGTCATCGGTCGTCGGACGGCGGTCGTCAGTCGTCAGTCGTCGTAGTGGACCCAGTAGCGGCTGGCGATGAAGTTGACCGCCGTGAAGCCCGCGATGACCAGGAAGAGCACCCAGGCGAGCGCCGAGGCGTATCCCATCTGCAGGTCGGTGAAGCCCTTCTTGTACAGGTAGAGGCTGTACAGCATGGTCGAGTTGAGGGGGCCGCCGGAGCCGTTGCTGATGACGAACGCGGGGGTGAACGTCTTGAACGCGTCGATGATCTGCAGGACCACGTTGAAGAAGACGATCGGTGTCAGCAGCGGCAGGGTGATCCTGAAGAACCGGGTGACGGGGGTGACGCCGTCGATCGCGGCGGCCTCGTACACGTCCTTCGGCAGTTGCTTGAGACCGGCGAGGAAGATGACCATCGGGGTGCCGAACTGCCAGACGGCCAGCAGGATCAGCGTGTAGATCGCGGTGTCGGGGCTGGAGATCCAGTCCTGTCCCTCGATGCCGAACCAGGCGAGGAAGTCGTTGAAGAGGCCGTCACCGCCGAAGACCTGCCGCCACACGATGGCGATGGCCACCGCGCCGCCGAGCAGGGACGGCAGATAGAAGGCGGCCCGGTACAGGCCGATGCCCCGCAGGTCGCGGTTGAGCAGCATCGCCACAGCGAGGGCGAGTGCCAGCTTCAGCGGGACCGAGACGACGACGTACAGCAGCGTGGCGTGCACGGAGTCCCAGAAGACCGGGTCCTCGGTGAACATCTTGTCGTAGTTGTCCACTCCGACCCACTGCGCGGGCGTCAGCAGGTCGAAGTCGGTGAAGGACAGATAGAGCGAGTCCAGCATCGGATAGATCGTCAGCCCGAACAGGCCGATGAACCAGGGGGCCAGGAAGGCGTACGGCCACCAGCCGCCGCCCCGCCGTCTGGCGAGGCGGCGGCGCATACGGTCACGCTCCCGCTGGTCGGACGGGGTGACGGAAGCAGCCCCCTCCTCGACGACCTCGTCGCTCTTCGCAACGGTCATGCTCATCTCTCCCTGACCCTCTCCCGGTTTTTCGGTACTGCGAAGCGACTCGCCCGGCCGCAGCGCCTTTGGGGGCGCGGGGACTGCGCAGTCCCTTGGGGGCGCGGGGAACGGCGCGATCTTTTGGGGGCGCGGGGAACGGCGCAGTCCTGTAGGGGCGCGGGGAACTGCGCGACCAGCCACAGCGGACCCGCAGCTTCAAACGGCCCACCCCAAGCGGCAGCGCTACCCTTCGAGAATCCCCGCGGACTGATCGAAGAACGCCCCGAGCTGCGCCTTGACCGACTTCTTCCCGAACGCCACCGCCAGGTTCGACTGGAACAACAGATCCCAGATCTGATCGGCCCCCTGCGGCGGAGGCGCGGGCGCCGCAAGCGCATCACTCGCCTTACCGACCCGCTGCGCGATGTAGTCCGCGTTGGCCATGTTCAGCTTGTCCGTCTCGGTCAGCCCGGAAGCGATCAGCCCCCGCGCCTTCTCCGTCGGCGGAATCCCCCGCAGCAGCTGCATGTCCTTGATCGCGGTGGCGTCCTGCGCGAAGTACGACATGACCTTCACCGAGTCGGCGACCTTCTTGCTGGCCTTCGTCGCACTCAGCAGCACACCGCCGTTGACGAAGTTGCCCTCGCGGGCCCCCGAGAAGTCCCCCTGCGGGGTGGGCAGGAAGTCGAGCTGCGCGTCGGTGATGGAGCCGCCCGCGCCGTAGACACCGGAGTCGAAGGTGAACAGCGCCTTGCCGATGACGACCGCGTTCTTGGTGAGGTCGTTGTGCGCGGCGGAGGTGATCGCCGGCGGCGGCGAGGCGTTGGCCTTGCGCATCCCGGCCCAGTACTCCCACCACTCCTGCAGGGTGTCCGCGGTGAAGCCGAGCTTCTTGCCGTCCTCGGTGAAGAAGGTCTCGCCGTTCTCCCGCGCGAAGACCTCGAAGCACTGGAGGGTCGAGCCGCCGCCGTCGTCGACGCCGTAGATCTTCCCGCCGCTCTTCTTGTACACGTCCTGGGAGATCTTCTTCAGGTCGGCCCAGGTCCATTCGCGGTCGGGCAGCTCAAGGCCGAGCTTCTCAAGGCCGGTGCGGTTGACGGTGAGCTGGTTGACGCCGATACCGGACGGCACGCCGTACAGCTTGCCGTCGACGGTGCCCGCGGCCAGGAGCGTCTTGGAGAAGCCGGTGAGGTCCAGGCTCTTGCCGACGTACGAGTCGATCGGCGCGAGGACACCCTTGCGGGCGTACTGCGCGACCAGCGCGGTGTCCATCTGCAGCAGGTCGGGGGCGCTGCCGCCGGCGATGTTGGTGTTGAACTTGTCGAAGTACCCGTCGTAGCCGGAGTAGGTCGGCCGGATCTTGATCTTCGGGTTCTTCTTCTGGAAGGCGGCCAGCACCTTCTTGTAGGCCGCGTGCCGGTCGTCGCTGCCCCACCAAATCATGGTCAGGTCGCTGCTGGTGCTGCCGGCGCCGGTACCCCCGCTGCAGGCGCTCAGCGAGGTGCCGAGCGCGCCGGCGACTGCGATGCCGCTCGCGGAGCGGAACAGGGTTCTGCGCGAGATCTGGTGACCCACCGGGTCCTCCTGAAGGTGCGTTACGGATCCCCCGGCCGTCGAGCGGCTCGGGTCTTTGTCCCTGGGGTGAGGCCTTCCGGCGTGCGGCCTCGCCCGGCCGCATCGCTCTGACGAGTAGGAGTCCCCGGCCCGGGATCCGTCGTCACATCCGCGTGGTCCGCCGGGAGAGCGGGCGGGGCGGCGCCCGGTCGGGGCGCCTCCCGGCCGAAGGCTCGGGGAGGGAATGTGACGGCAGGCCTTGAGGCCGCAGCCGCACGAGCGCGCCCTCGCACGGCTGCCGTACGTCGCGTACGGCGGGACACTCACCCAGGGCCGGGTCCCGCCGGCCATGGAAAGCGCTTGTCCGGACATTGGCAGACCCGCGGCTGAACCGTCAATGCTTGACTCGCACCCCACCGGTCACGGTTTCGATTCCATGGGCCACGGCGAGGAGGCTCGCACCCGCCACGGTGCCGCTGTCCCCGACCATGCTGCTGACCACCTCGGTGGGCCAGCTGAGCCGCGCCAGTTCGTCCCGTACACCGGGCAGGAGCTGCGGAAACGCGCCGATCGCGCCACCCAGCACGATCAGCCCCGGGTCCAGCACCGCGACCACGGCGGCGGCCAGCCGGCCGATGTCGGCGGCGTGGTGGCCGACCACGGCACGGGCGGTGGAGTGGCCCTCCTCGGCGAGGGCGAAGAGCCGCTCGGGGGTACGGGGGCAGGGGCCGTCGGTGCCCCGCCAGGCCTGCTCGGCCCGGCGCAGGAGCGAACGCGAACCCATCCGCTCCTCCAGGGCCTCCCGGCGCGGTTCGCGGCCGTCGTCCCACGGGTAGGGCAGCCGGGCCAGCTCGCCCGCGGCGCCGTTCGCGCCACGCAGCACCCGGCCGCCGATGACGATGCCGAGGCCGATCCCCACCCCGATCCGCAGATAGCCGAACGAGTCACGGTCGCGGGCCGCGCCCTGGTGCAGTTCGGCGAGCGCGGCGCAGTTGACGTTGTTCTCCAGGTGGACGGGGACCTCCGGCGGCAGCGCGACCGCCATGGCGTCGAAGGCGGGGCCCGCCTTCTCGGTCGCGGGGCGCATCCCGGTGCCGTCCCGGTCCCGCGCGGTGACGTCCCCGACGGCGACGACGACGGCGCGCAGCGGGGCTCCGGCGGGCAGGGCGCCGAGGGCCGCCCGGACCGTGTCGGCGGAGTCCGCCCGGGGACCGGTGCCCCGGGCGAGCAGCGTGCCGTCCAGGGCGCAGCCGCGTACCTGCGTGTGGGTGGGGCCGAGATCGACGGCGAGCACGGCGCCTGCGGCCGGGCCGAGGCCGTAGACGGCGGCGGAACGGCCGGTTCCGCCGGAGGCGGTACCGGAGCAGGCGGCCAGCTCGGCGCCCTCCAGCTCGGCCACGGCGGTGGAGACGGTCGGTTTGGACAGACCCGCGCCGGCCGCCAGCTGGGGGCGGGTGGCGGTGCCCGACGCGGCCAGTACGGCGAACACCGCGCGGGCGCTCTCGCTCAGGTTCATGCTCTCCCTCAGGTCATGCCGCGGCGATCCGCCGCTCGGGTCCGTCCGGCCCTCGTCGCAACCGTTGTACGGCATGGCTCACGCAACCCTTGACGCACCCTACTTCGTTAGTTAACTTCCTAACGAACTCGTGCGGTACTCGCCTACCGCACTCCCCCGAAGCCCGTCCCGGGGCTTCCCTAAGCCGTATTGACCACGTCTGAGCCCTTGTCCGCAGGCACGGTTCGCCCGCCGTCCGCTTCGCCTGCCGTCCGCTTCGCCTGCGCGCACCGCGTACCGCGGTGTCGCGCTCCGCCGAAAGAGACTCCATGCCGGACCTCACGCCCGTCGCCGTCGGTATCGACGCGGGCGGCAGGGCGCCGGCGCGGCTCGTCGTGCTGCTCGCGGGACGCGGAGTCCCCGTGGACGACGTGGTGGTGACGGGCAGACGGGCGGGCGGGGCCATCCTGGGCCGGCCGGTGCTGTACGAGGCGGACGCCGGCGCGGTCGCCGAGGCGTTGCCGTCGGCACGGCCGAGACCGGCCCCTCGAAGGGGCGCGGGGAACTGCGCGACCAGCCCTCACCGGCCGATGGCCGAGCACACCCCCGTCAGCCCCCGAAGGGGCGCGGGGAACTGCGCGGGTCACCCCCACCGGCCCCCAGCCGAACACGCCTCCCCAAGCACCCCGAAGGGGCGCGGGGAACGGCGCGGCCAGCCCTCGTCGGGCCCGCAGGCGGGGACGTGGCCCCCGGAGTCGGCTCAGTGGCCCTCCATCGCCCACGCCCGGGCGCCGTTCGGGCGCGGCCCGGGTGGCGGCGGCGCCGCAAGCCAGTCCGCCACCGCCGCGGCGATCGGCTGACCCGATTCGATCTGCACGAACCCGAACTGCCCCGACTGGTTGCACTCCAGGAACCACCACATCCCCTCGGCGTCCTCGGCGAAGTCGAACGCTCCGAAGGCCAGCCCGGCCTCCCGGAGGTACGTGCGGACGCCCGCCGCGACGGACGACGGCGTGTCCACCGGCTGCCACAGCGCCGACGAGGTCGCGAACCGGACGTCCACCTCGTCGGGGTCGGCGTCCGGCGCGACCGTCTTGCGCGCGGCGAACATCCGCTCGCCGACACAGGTCAGCCTGATGTCCGCCCGCTTGACCACCCGTCGTTGCAGCAGGGTGGGACCGAACGCGACGGCCGCGAAGTCGGTGTCGGGTGCGACCCGGCTGGTGGGCACCGCCCGGGGCGGCTCCTGCGGGTGCGCGCCCGACACGGGTTTGACCACGAGATCCGGGAAGCGGTCCGCGAAGTCCCGGGCCGCCTGCGGGAACGTGGTGATCAAGGTGGCGGGTACGGGCAGCCCGCAGCGCTGCGCCAAGGACAGCTGCCAGGGCTTGTGACGGGCCCGGCGGGCCGCGTCGGGGTGGTTCATCCAGCGTGCGTCGGTGGAGCGCAGCATGCCGTAGAGCGCCTGCGCGGATTCCTCGGTGAGCCAGTCGGAGGCTTCGGCGGCGTGGGAGGCGGCCGCACCGGGCCTGCGGATCCAGACGGACCGCAGACCGCCCATGCTGACCAGCCTGCCGCCGACGGACAGATGCCCGCGAAAGGTGCCGCGCACGTACTCTCCGGACAGGGCCACCGGGCCGGGAAGGTCCGCGGGATCGAGGCGGACGACCGGGACGGCGCCCCTGTCGAGCTCCGCCACCACCATGTCCGCGGTCACATCCTGTTCGCACGTCAGGATCAGAACCGTCATCGTCGGGGGTCCGGAATCAGTCGTCGAAGTGGGTCTTTGAGCCCGCTGTGGAAGTCGTGGAGCCCAACTCCCGCAACACGGCGTAGTCATGCGCGGCCAGCCGCCCGTCGGGAAACACATTCAATTGCAGTCTGGAGTCATAGGCATACGGAGCGCTGACCTCCAACTGCTGGGCCGGACGGGCGTAGTTGAGCGCGAACGGTCGCATCGGTTCTCCTTGCTCGGTGCGGATCCGGCCAAGCGGATCGTGACGCTCCGGCGTCACGTTACCTGGCGGATCCACAGGGCTTCCACGGAGATATACGAATCGAACTGGAGAATGGTTGCCTCACGCTGCGTAGTCATCGGACGGGTACGGTCCGTGACGTGAGCCGGCCGTGCCGATCGTCCGTGCACAGGGCAGCCATGCACCTCTGGAGACGCAGGTCCGAGCGTTACGGATCCGAGGTGGAGCCGCAGTTCAGCGCACTGACGCACACGTTCACCCGCCGCGCACCCCGCGCGCCGGTGTGGCGTCCCGGGACCGGTGGTACGTGGGCACACCGGTCCACGAGCCCTCGTACGGGTCCGGCCGCGGCCGAGAATTTCATTCGGAGGACACCCCCCACACAGCTACTCTCGTAGCGCTTCCCGATCTCCACGCCTCTTCGCCGCCCGCTCGCCGACATCCCTTTTCCGCCGCTTTCAGACCGTCAACCGGAGGCAGACACGGCCAAGTTGCGGCAAGAAGTGGATCCGGCGGAGGTCGGTCTGGACCCGGCGGCCCTGGACCGTCTCGACCGGTTCTTCGCCCGTCGCGTCGACGACGGTCTCCTTCCCGGGTACCTCGTTTCCGTGAGTCGTCACGGAGGTGTCGCGCATCTCACGTCGTACTGTCTGCGCGACCGGGAGGCCGGCCTCCCCGTGACCGCGGACACGGTGGGGCGGCTCTACTCGATGACCAAGCCGGTGGCGTCCGTCGCCGCGCTGATGGTGACGGCCTCGCGTGCAAGGTTTCTGCAAGCGTCCGGCAAGGACACCGTCCGGCCGGGCGGGCATGACCTCCCCGACGAAATCGGCTGTACGACACGGGGGATGTCATGTCGGCATTCAGTACGTCCACGGGGGCCGGAAGGCCCCCGGTCCGTCAGTGGCTGACACTGACCGGACGCAAGACCGTCCTGGTGGTCGCGCACACCGTGACCTACGGAAAGCGGCTCCTCGACGTGGTCTCGTTGCTGGAGTCGGACCTGCGGGTCCAGGTGGTGTTCACGGTCCCGCCGCACGAACTGGGTGACGGGGCCGCCAGGTTCCTGCGGCAGTCGGGAAGCGTGGTCCTGCCGTGGGAGGAGGCGGTACGCATCGACTTCGACCTTGCGCTCGCGGCCGGGCCGCGTGCCATGGAGGAGGTGCGTGCCCAGGTGGTGCTCCTGCCGCACGGGGCGAACTTCCTCAAGCGTCTCGTCGGGGCCACGGACTCCCGTACGGCGGACTCCCAAGTGCTCGGCCTCAGACGGGAGGACGTGCTGCTCGGCGGAAGACCCCCGGCCGCGGTGGTCCTCGCGCACGAGAACGACCTCGGTGAACTGGCCCGGACCTGCCCGGAGGCGCTCGGGGCCGCCCGAGTGGTGGGCGATCCCGTACGCGACCGCATCGTGGCCGCGCTCCCCGGACGGGACGTCTACCGCAGGGCCCTGGGACTCGACGACGAACGGGAACTCGTCGCCGTGACCTCGACCTGGGGACCCGGCTCGGCCTTCGCCCGTTTCGAGTCGCTGCTTCCGCGGCTGATGGACCAGATGCGCAACAGCACACGTCGGCTCGCGGTGCTCGTCCATCCCAATGTGTGGTCGGGGCACGGCTCCCGGCAGGTTCGGGCCTGGCTGGCCTCCTGGACGGAACGCGGCATGGGCGTCGTACCACCGGACACGGACTGGCGGTCGGTGCTGTGCGCGGCGGACCTGATCATCGGCGACCACGGCTCGGTGACGCTGTACGGGACGCTGACCCGGGCACCCATTCTCCTCGCGGCGACCCCGGACGAGGAGATCAATCCTGCCTCGCCCGCCGCGGAACTGGCGATGCTGGCCCCGGCGCTCTCGCCGTTCCACCCGCTGTCCGAACAGTTCGCGTACGCCGTCGCCGAGTACCGCAGACCGGCTTACGAGGCCCTCGCCGCCCGGATCACCTCCGAGCCGGGGCGGTTCGACCGGAACATGCGGGCGCTGCTCTACCGGCTGCTCGGCCTGGGGCAGCCGGCGCACGATCCGGTGATCCCGCTCCTCCCCGTACCGGACCGGCGCCAGATCTGGTCCGGCACCGGGGTGGAGGTACCGGCGTGAGGAGCGTGCGGGCCGGCCACTTGTGGTCGGCAGGCTGTCTGGCCGTCGATGTCGACCGGGCCGGGAGCCCCAAGGATCTCGCGGACGTGCTCCAGGGCCACCGGCCGAGGCTGGATGTCGCCGACGCGTCTGTCGAGGCGGAGGAGTTGCTGGCCGCGTATCCGGGGTGTGCTCTGGTCCTGCTTCCGCTCGTCGGCGGTGGCTGGGTGGCGGTCGGGCGGCGGGGCCGCCGCCGTTCGCCGAACCGGCCCGGCCTGTCCCGGTGTTCACCCGGGCGGCAGACCCGCGAGACGTTCTCCGAGCCGGCGGGCGTCCTCGACAGCGATCGACGCGCACAGGTCGAGGGAACGCCGGTAGTGGTCCCGGGCGACATCGGTGCGGCCGTTGTCCTGTGCGCTCTGTCCGAGCATCTCCAGGGTGCGGGCCTGCCAGTGGACCGACCCGGAGCGCTCGAACGTCTCTAGCGCGTCCAGCAGTTGGGCCGTACCGGACTCGTACTCCCCGGCACGGGCGCGTGCGCGGCCCAGGAAGGCCAGCGCACGCGCGGTGTCGTGCGGATCCGGTACCGCCGCGAGGGTGGTGCGGGCGTGCTCGAAGTGCCGTACGGCGAGCGGTGGTTCGCCTGCGGCGAGCGCGATCTCGCCGAGCACGATCCGGGCGAGGCCGGTCCCGCGCGCGTAGCCCGTCTCCTCCCACAGGGCGATGGCCCGGTCGAGATGCGGGATCGCCTCCGAGAGCCGCCCCGCCTCGTAGTGGGCGGCGCCGATGCCGAGGAGGGCCTGGCCCTCGTCCCTGCGGTCGCCGGCCAGCCGCGCGGCCGCGCGTGACGCGCCGTACCACTCGATCGCCTCGTCGATGCGCCGGGCGGCGCTCAGGCCGATGGCACCGGAGTTGAGCATCTGGCGTTCGGCCGCGGCATGGCCGGCGAGCCGGGCGGCGGCGAGCCCCCGCTCGTGCGCCTCGATCCACAGGTCGTAGTAACGCAGTTTGAGGAACAGCGGCCACATGGCGTCGGCACATTGCCAGACCAGGGTGTGCCAGCCGTACGCCCCCGCCGTGCGCAGCACGGTCATGAGGTTCACCCGATGCCGGTCGAGCCAGCGCAGCGCGCCGCTCTCGTCCGTGAACGGCGGCTCCAGGTACGGCTGATGGACGTGGTCCCGGTCCAGGGTGAACTGGGCTGGAGTGATCAGCTTCTCGGCCTCCGTGGCCGTGGCGAGATACCAGTCGGCCACCCGGCGCACCGCGTCGAGCGCCTCGTCCTCGGTGCCGCGCTGCCGGGCGTGCAGCCGGACCAGGTCGTGGAACGTGTAGGTGTCCTCTCCTGGTTCCTGCAGCAGATTGGCCTCGATGAGGACGTCGAGGAGTTCGTCCGCCTCCTGGAACGTGTGTCCGCCGGCCGCGGCGGCGACGGCTCCGTCCAGTTCCGGCAGGGGCAGGTGACCCAGCCGACGGTAGAGCCGGGCCGCCGGCGCCGGCAGACCCTCGTACGAGTCGTCGAGCGCTCCGCGCACCGCTGTCTCTCCGTCCACCCTGAGCACGGCCAGTCGGTCGGCGGGCCGTGCCAGCGCGTCGGCCAGGGCGCGCAGGGGCTGCCGGGGGCGTGCGGCCAGCCGGGCCGAGGCGACACAGACGGCCAGGGGCAGTCCGGCGCACAGGGCCACCACGCGGCGGGCGGCGGCCGGATCGTCGTCCACCCGGTCCCTGCCGATGGCCCGGGTCAGCAGTGCCTCCGCGGCATGCGGCGGCAGTACGTCGAGCGAGTGGAAGACCGCCCCGTCCATACGCAGCCCGGTCAGCCGCCGGCGGCTGGTGACCACGACGAGGCAGTGCTGCGAACCCGGCAGCAGGGGGCGCGCCTGCGCGGCGGTGCAGACGTTGTCGAGCATGACGACCAGACGCAGGCCGGAGGTGAGCGAGCGCCACAGCGCGGTCTGTTCGGCGAGGTCGGCGGGTACCGGACCGGGATACAGGGCGCGCAGGAACCGGCCGAGGATTTCGCTCGGCCGCGCCGCGTCCTCAAGGGTGTGGCCTCGCAGGTCCGCGTAGAAGTGGCCATCGGGAAAGTCGGCGTCGTCGCGGGCGCGGAGCCATCTGGTGACCAGCGAGGTCTTGCCCACCCCGGCGGCACCCGTCACCACGACCAGGCCGGCACTGTTCGCGGACAGCTCGCGCAGGGACGCCAGGTCGCTCTCACGGTCGGTGAAGTGCGGTGGCACAGGGAGCAGTTGACGGGGGACAGGGACACCGGGAGGCGGCTGGTACACGTGGACACCGCCGTGCACCTCACCTGCCTGGACGGTGATCCCCGTCAGTCGCGCCGAGCCGCCGATGCGGTTGCTGACGCTCTTGCGGCTGCTGTCGCCGTGACCGGTCATGCGGGCCCCCGTGGTCGAATCCGAGCGCGCGCACGGCACGAGCATGTGCCGTAGGCGGGGATCGAAGGATGCCCTACCCGCCCCGGACACCCGATAAGGCCCGGCAAGGATCTGACAGGGACCTGATAAGGACAAGGATTCGGCCGAGAGTTCGATACGCCTGGTGTGCCCGATGCCCCGGTGTCATCCTGTGCAGTCCCATAGTGCAACCCCAAAGTTCAGTCACACAGCCCAGTCCCACAGCTCAGCCCCACAGCTCAGCCCCATAGTTCAATACCGGGTGCCGGCGAGAGGAAACGCTGGTGGAGATCCATGTGCTCGGGCCCGTCGGCCTCGTCCTCCAGGAGCGCCGGATCGGTCTCGGCTCCGACAAGGCTCGGCTCGCCCTGGCCGCTTTGGCACTGGAGGTCGGTCGTCCCGTCCCGCTGGACACGCTGGTCGACCGTCTGTGGGACGACCCGCCGTCCCGGGCCCGGGAGAACGTGCACACGTACATCTCCAGGATCCGGCGGACGATCCGCACGGCGGCGTCCGCCGCGCCGGAACTGCCGGCCCCTTCGATCGACCACCGCACCCACACGTACACCCTGGTCGCGGACCCGGACACGGTCGACTGGCACCGGTACCGGCGCCTCGCCGAACGGGCCGGGGTGGTCTCGGCCGAAGGCGACGACGTACGGGCCGCGGAGCTGATGCGGGAGGCCGAACGCCTGTGGGAGGAGCCGCTCGCGGGGCTGTCCGGGCTGTGGCCCCAACGTGTCCGCACGAGTCTGGCCGAGCGTCGGCGAGGGGTCGTCGCCACGCGGATCGCCGTGGAACTGCGGCTGGGCCGGTTCACGGAGATGGCGGGCGAGCTGTCGTCCCTCGTGGAGCAGTACCCGTCGGACGAGACGCTGGCGGGCCAGTTGATGACCGCGCACTACGGCAGCGGACGGCACGCTGAGGCACTTCTCCTCTACCAGCGGGTCCGCAGGAGTCTGAGCGCCGACTTCGGCACCGATCCGGGTGAGGAACTCGTCCGGATCCACCAGCACATCCTCGTCAGGGCGCCGGTACGGGAACTCACAGGACAGACCGCCCCCGAACCGGCCGTCCGCGCGGCGGAACCGCGGGCCGGCTTCCGCCGGGTGACGGGACATCTCCCCCGGCAGACCGCGCTCATCGGCCGCCACGAGGAGATGAGGCGGATACGCGCGGCCATGGACACAGCTTCGGAACACGGCTCGGTCGTCACACTGGAGTCCATCTCCGGCATGGCGGGGGTCGGAAAGTCCGCGCTGGCCATAGGCGTGGCCGACAGGCTGGGCGACCGCTTCCCGGACCACCTGTATCTCAACCTCAGGGCCCACGCCGCGGGGCAGGAACCGCTCGAACCGGCGGACGCGCTCGCCACCCTGTTACGCATGCTCGACGTGCCCCCGCAGTCCATTCCCACAGATGTCGACGAACGGGCCGCCCTCTGGCGCAAGGCACTGGGCCACCGGCGGGCTCTGATCATTCTCGACGACGCGGCGGGGCCCGAGCAGGTCCGGCCTCTGCTGCCGGGCGCGGCCGAGTGCTTCACCCTCGTCACGAGCCGTCGCCGGCTGGTCGGGCTGCCGGGCGGGCGGGCGCTGGCCCTGGACGTACTGCCGCCGGATGACGCGGTCGAACTGTTCCGCGAGTTCGCGGGGCTCCGAGCCACCGACGACGGGGACGATACCGGGGACATCGCCGAGATCGTGAGGCTCTGCGGATATCTGCCGCTCGCGATAGAGATCGCCGCCAACCGGCTGAGCGCACACCCTTCCTGGAACCTCGCCGTGCTGGGCGAACGGCTCTCGCGCTCCGACGGGCGCCTCGCCGAGATCCGCGACGGATATTCCGAGATAACTCGCGCGTTCGAGGTCTCGTACCAGACGCTCACGGCCGAGGAACAGTCGACCTTCCGGCTGCTCAGCCTGCAAGTGGGCCCGGAGTTCGGCCTGTCCGCGGCGGCCGCGCTGCTGGGGCGTACGGTCACCGGCACGGAACGGCTCCTTGAGTCGCTGCTCCAGTGCCACCTGTTGCTGGAACCAGCTCCGCACCGCTTCCAGTTCCACGACCTCCTGGGCGAGTACGCGCACCTGCTGTGTGCCGGCCAGGACCCGGAGGAACAACGCGAAGCCGCCCGGCAGCGGCTGGCCGGCCACTACCTCCGTACCGCCGACCACTGCGACCGCCTGCTGTATCCACGGCGCATCCGGCTGGAGGCGGAGGAATTCACCGCCGGGACGTCCGACTCAACTCCCCCGGACCCCACGGCGCGCGTACGGGGCCACGCCCCGGCGGACGCCTCGGAGGCCCTTGCCTGGTTCGTGGCCGAGCGGGTCAACCTCCTGGGCGTCGAGGAGTACCTCAGAACGCACGGCCCCCGGTCGCAGGCCGCCCTCCTCAGCCATGTCCTGGCGGGCTTCCTGGACAGCGAGTGCTACTGGACGGACTCCGTCCGGCTGCACGGCGCGGCGGCCGAGTTCTGGAGCGGAAACGTGGACGGAAGCAGAAGCGACGGCTCGGGCAGAGGGCGGCACGAGGCAGGGCTGTGCCGGGCTCTGCTCGACCTCGCGACCGCCTACATGGCGACCGGTCTGTACGCGCAGGCCGAGCAGGCGGCGACGGACGCCCTGCGGCTCGCCAGGGCCGTGCACGACACCGACGCCGAGGCGGAGGCCTTGCGCGAACTGGGCATCCTGCACTGGCACATGAGCCAGTACGAGCGGGCGCTGGACTTCCACAAGGAGTCCCTGGCACTCTGTGCGCGGACCGGCGACCAGTGGCGGCTCGCGCGCTGCCGGAACAACATCGCGATATGCCTGCTCTACGTCGGTGAGCACGACGCCTCCATGACGTACGTCCAGGACGCGATGAGCGGGTTCCGCGCGGCGGACGACGCACGGATGCTGGCCAAGACCATGAACAACCTCGGCACCCTGTATCTCCACATGGGCGACCCGGAACTGGCACGCCGGACGCTGGAACAGGCGCTCCGGATCGCGGAGCGCGCGGGCAACCGGTCGGACAGGGCGACCCTGCGCATCAACCTCGCCGAGATCCTCGCGTCGTCGGGCGATCCCCGCACCGCGCTCACCATGTACCGCACCGCGTTACCGATCTTCCGTGAACTCGCGGACCGGAAGAACGAGGCGATCACGCTCACGCGTCTCGGCCATGTCTACCAGGACGTGTCGCAGACGGAACACGCCGTCACCCACCTCCACCAGGCTCTCGCGCTCTCCCGGAGCATCGGCGCGACGCTGGAGGAGATCCAGGCCGAACGCCTCCTCGGCAGGTGCGAGTTCGCGCTCGGCCACGTGGATGCCGCCGTGCGCCACCTTGAGTCGGCGCGGGACTCGGCGCGACGGATCCACGCGCCCGAGGAGGAGGGTCTGGCGGAGGCGGCCCTGGCGGAGATCCGCGAGAGCAACACCGATGATTGCGAAAGTAACGCATCAATCGGACACCCTGACCCTTGATCCACGATCTACGCGCATTGCAGTGAGCCCTGATTATGCCTACCGCAAGTAAGGTGGTAGGCATAGATCAACAGCCGCACCTAGCACTCAAGAGGCACTGTGATGCGCACACCCCTCACGACGGTCAAGAAGCTGCTCCTCGGCACCACAGTTGCTATTGCAACTGTTACTGGAGTGCTTCTCGTGATCGCAGGCAACGACTCCTGCATACCCACGAAGGCCGACGCGAGCCGGTCCGAGGCCGCCTGACCCACCCCCAGGGGGCGGCACCCGCCGCCCCCGCCCTCAGTCGCCCAGCCGGAGCGTGAAGTCGATGCCCTCGCCCGCCAGTTGCGCGAGCCACTCCTCCGCGCGCTCCGGGGTCTCGGCCGCGCGGCTCAGGCCCGGTGGCAGGGCGCCCCGCAGGATCGCACGTACGCCGGTCGCGAGCATCCCCGAAACGCTTCGCGCCATCGCGCTCTCCTGCGCGTCACCCTCCAGGTCCAGGAGGTAGCGGCCGGACCAGGAGCGTCCTGAGCCGTCCCGTACGTCCAGCGTCACCGCGAGGACCACCCGGTCGCGGTCGGCGTCCGTGGTCGGGTAGCGGGCGGCCAGGTCGCGGGCCAGGTCGGCGATCGACCCGGAGTCCGTGTCGGCGGAGAGTCGCGCGAAGACCGGCCGCCACGCCTCGAACCAGCCGGCGAGGCGCAACGTGCCGCGGACGAACGCCTGCGGTTTCCAGGCCGGCGGCAGCCCGTACTGCCCGACGAACGGGACGCTGTCGCGGTTCGGGTAGACCTCGAAGGACTCCCCGTCCACCTCATGGGTCCGGGTGGCCTCCCAGGGGCGCGGGGCCGTCGTCTCGGCGCCGGACTCGATGTAACGGGCGGGCGAGCGCAGGGCGTTGAGGACGCCCGCCGGGGCCCAGCTGAAGCGGTATCTGAAGTCGTTCGGGACGGCGGGGACGCCTCCGCAGTACGAGGTGAGGCTCACCTCGGCCGCGGTGTCCGCGCCGATCTCCGCGCGGGCGCGGGCGATGAGGCCGTGCGCGAAGAGGTGGTCGATGCCGGGGTCGAGTCCCGCCTCGGTGAGGACGACGAGCCCGGCGGCCGTGGCCGCCGGGACCTGGTCCAGTACCGCGTCGGAGACATAGCTGGAGCAGGCGAAGTGCGCGCGGCCCGCCACGCAGGCGGCGAGCAGCCCCGCGTGCTCGGGGGCGGGCAGCATGGAGACCACCACGTCCCCGGGGGCCAGTTCGGCGGCGAGGGCCGTCAGGGTGTACGCGCGGGGTTCGGCGCGACCGGTGAGGCCGAGCGCCGTCAGGGCCTGTTCGGCCCGTTCCCCGGTGCGGTGCCACAGCCGTACGCGGTCGGCCGCCTCGCACAGCGCGGCGAGCCCGCTGCCGGTGGACAGGCCCGCGCCGATCCAGTGGACGGTCCCGGAGGACGGCACGAGGGCGGGCCCGGGTACGGGTACGGGGCCGGGTGCGGCTGTCTCAGGCATCGCCCAACCCTTCGTCCCGTGCGCCGAGTTCGCGGCAGGCCTCGGTGAACCGGTCCAGGCAGCGGCCCCACTCCCCGCCCACCCCGAACTCCAGGAGCAGGGGAGTCAGCGCCGCCGAGAAGTCCGTACTCGCTTCCTCGGGCAACAGGGACGGCAGGTTGTCGATGGCTATGAGATCGAGGGCGGGGCGTGCGTGGAGACGCCGCACGGGGTCCGCCCAGTCGGTGACCGTGTCGTAGACCGGCAGGACGTTGTACGGGGAGCCGACGTCACAGGTCACGTCGCACACCGTGCGCAGGCGGCGGTCCGGTTCGGCCAGGTCCTTGTCGGTGAGGAACGGGGTGGAGGGGCCGGTGGTGAGCACCGTGTTCACCATCAACTCGTGGGCCAGCAGGGCCGGTCGGTCCAGGGCGCGGGTCTCGGGAAGGTCCCAGCAGGTGGGTTCGAGGCCTGCTTCGGCGAGCGCCGCCCGCGCCCCGCGTCCGGAGCGGCCCAGCGCCCCTATCACCAGCGAGGCGAACCGTTCGTCGCCGGGGGCCGGATGGAGTGCGTCGTCGAGTTCCTTCTTCGACAGGGGCCTCAGTGGGGCCGTCAGCCTGCCCCGGTGGTGCAGGACCGCGAGGGCGGCGCCCAGATAGCCCGCCCAGTAGCCGAACGCGGTGAGCCTGCGCCCGTCCTCGTCCACCAGGTACTCCAGGTCGAACAGGGTTCCACCGCCCGCGGCGAAGCGGCGCAGCAGTGCCCGGGCGCCCGGCTGCGCCTTGTACGCGTGCCCGAAGAAGATGTGCCGGTGCCGCAACATAGCTGCCTCGCCGGGGGACTCCCCCGGCCCGTCGGGCGCGTCCGGCAGTTCCTTGAGGCCGACGACCACCGTGTCCGCCGGCGCCCCGGTCCAGGAGCCCGCCGGGACGACCTGGCAGCCGGCCGCCTCGTACGCCTCGGCGGGGAAGACCCGCTGCGGGGACTCCTCGACGGTGAGTGTCACGCCGGCCCCGACGAGCCGCCGGGCGTCGGACGGCACGACCGGGGTGCGCCGCTCGGTCGTGCGTATCTCGTGGCGCAGCCACAGGTGCAGCTCGGTCATACGAGGTTGACCTCCGGTCTCGGGGCGTCGGCGGCGAACCGTTCGGCGCGCAGCGGGGCGATGTCGACGAACGGATCCTGCCCCAGGTACAGATCGCGGACCACCTCTCCGACGGCGGGTCCCTGGAGGAAGCCGTGCCCGGAGAACCCGGTCGCGTACAGGAAGCGGGAGACGTGGGCGGCCTCGCCGATCAGGGCGTTGTGGTCCGGGGTGATCTCGTACAGGCCCGCCCAGCCGCCCGTCCTGCGTACGTCGAGCAGGGTGGGGGCGCGGCGCTCCATGGCCTCGTAGAGGCGGGGGATCCAGCGGTCGTGCGTGTCGGTGGCGAAGCCGGGTTCCTCGTCGGGGTCGGACATGCCGACGAGGAGGCCGGGGCCCTCCGTGTGGAAGTACAGGCTGCTGGTGAAGTCGATGGTCATGGGGAGGTCCGGCGGGAGGCCCGGGATCGGTTCGGTGACGGCTATCTGGCGGCGCAGCGGCTGAACCGGCAGGTCCACGGCGGCCATCGCGCCGACGGCCCGGGACCAGGCGCCGGCCGCGCAGACGACGGTGGACGTGGCGATCCGGCCCCGGCGGGTCACGACGGCCGTGATGTCGTCGCCGCGTCTGTCGATGCCGGTGACCTCGCAGTGCCGGACGATCGTCGCGCCGTGGCGGCGGGCGGCGGCCGCGTAGCCGTGCACCACGGCCTCGGGTGTGCAGTGGCCGTCGTCCGGCGAGAACGCGGCGGCCAGCAGTCCGTCGGTGGTGATGAGCGGTGCGAGGCGGCGGGCCTCGGCCGGGTCGGTCATACGGCTGGGCACACCGAGAGCGTTCTGCAGCCGGACCCCCGCCTCGAACGCCTCGACCTCCCCGGGCGTCGACAGCAGGAAGAGATAGCCGACGCGCTGCAGTCCGATGTCGTGGCCCGTCTCCTCCTCGAAGCGGGCGAACGCCTCCAGACTGCGGGCGCCGAGCTGGATGTTGAGCTCGTCGGAGAACTGCGCGCGGACCCCTCCCGCGGCGCGGGCGGTGGACCCGGAGGCCAGTTCGTCGCGCTCGACGAGCACCACGTCGGGCACACCGGCCCGCGCGAGGTGACAGGCGATGCTCGTCCCCATCACCCCGCCGCCGATGACGACGACTTCCGCGCGCGCCGGCACGGCGGTCATGGGTGGACCGTTCCGAGGTCTGAGGTCATCCCCCATCCCTTCCCAAGTCCGCGCCGGTGTCACCACATCCGGCGCGGCGGGCGGACGGTCCGCGGGGGCGGCCGGTGGGTCAGACCCGGTGGCCGACCACCGCGTCCAGGTGCGGCAGGTCGTGGTCCAGGCGCTCGCGCTTGGTGCGCAGGTAGGTGATGTTGTCGTCGCAGGGCGGGATCAGCAGGGGCACCTGCGCGTCGACCCGGATGCCGTTGCGGACCAACGCCTCCCGCTTGCGCGGGTTGTTCGACATCAGCCGCACCGAGCGGACGCCGAGGTCGTGCAGGATGTCCGCGCCCACGCCGTAGTCACGGGCGTCCACGGGCAGGCCGAGCGCGAGGTTCGCCTCCACCGTGTCGAGGCCCTCCGACTGGAGTTTCATCGCCTGGAGCTTGGCCAGCAGACCGATACCGCGGCCCTCGTGACCCCGGAGGTAGATCAGGACACCGCGGCCCTCCGCGGCGATCTCCCGCAGCGCGGTGGTGAGTTGCGGGCCGCATTCGCAGTGCCGGGACCCGAACGCGTCACCGGTCAGGCACTCGGAGTGCAGCCGGGTGAGTATTCCCTCACCCCGGGCGCCCCGTATGTCGCCGTACACCAGGGCCACTTGTTCGTCTCCGCGAGTACGGTCCAGGTAGCCGACGGCCTCGAAATCGCCGTGCACAGTGGGCAGCGGAGAACTCACGACCCGCTCGACGCCTGCGGACTGGGATTTCCCGGCGAGTACGCCATCTATTTCTGTCATGATTCTGGTTCCTAAGCAGAGACGAAAGGTCGCGAGAACATGGTCAATTCGGGCGGTTCGGAAATACGGCGCACGGCGTCAGGGCCCTTGCCGACGGACACCACGGAGGATGTGCGCACGCGAGGCGCCGGTGTCGCCCGGCAGGTCGCCGTGCTCCCCGTCGGCAGCTTCGAGCAGCACGGCCGGTATCTTCCGCTGTCGACCGACACGCTCGTGGCGTGTGCGATCGCCCGGGAGGTCGCTGCCGCATTCCCCGTTCATCTCCTTCCTCCGGTGACGATCTCCTGCTCCCACGAACACGCGGCCTGGCCGGGAACGGTGAGCATTTCCTCCGTGACACTCCATGCGATGGTGCGGGACATAGCCGATTCGCTGCGTCGGTCGGGCGTGGACACACTCGTACTGATCAATGGTCATGGCGGCAATTACGTGTTGGGCAATGTCGTTCAGGAATCCTCCGCCGTCGGTGGTCGAATGGCTCTGTTCCCGGCGGTCGAGGACTGGGAAACGGCGCGGGAGGCGGCCGGGGTGGAAACCTCGCTGCTCACGGATATGCATGCGGGGGAAATCGAGACCTCCATTCTGCTGCACACCGATCCCGAATACCTCAGGCCTGGTTACGAGACCTCCGACTTCGTCGCCGACGACCGTCGGCATCTGCTCTCCCTCGGTATGTCGGCCTATACCAAGTCCGGTGTCATCGGGCGTCCTTCGAGGGCGTCCGCCGAGAAGGGGAAGGAACTTCTCGCTTCGCTCGCCGACTCCTTCGGAGCGTACTTCTCGCTACTGACATCCGACTCCGACGTACCGCTGGTGCCGCTCGCACCGCAGGTACCGCCGGCCGTCGATCCGCGCTGAGCGTCGCCTTCCGACCGCGGCCGCGCGTCCGGGGCCGCGCCGGGCGCCGCCTCGCCGCTGTCCCGCGGGCCGCGCAGTCCCACGTACCAGCGCCCCACCAGGACGGCGATGCCGGGCAGGCTCGCGGCGAAGCTGAGGACGCCGTAGACGACGGCGACGGTCAGGCCCTGGGTGGCGCCCAGGCCCGCGGCGCCGAACGCCCAGGCGGTGACGCCCTCCCGGGGGCCCCAGCCGCCGACGTTCAGCGGCAGTCCCATGGCGATCAGGGCCAGCAGTGCCAGGGGCACCAGCTCGGCGGCGGGCGCGTCCGATCCGGCGGCCCGGGCCGCGAGCAGGAACATCAGGACGTGTCCCGCGAGGACCACGACGGACGAGAGCACCACGCCCGGCCAGCTCCCGCGGGCCAGCAGCGCCCCGCGGGCCTCGGTGAGCGCGCCCCGCACGGCCCGGTAGCGGCGGGAGGTGCGCGGCGCCCGGCCCCTGCCGCGGACGGCGCCCACGGTGACGACCCCGCACACCGAGACGACGGCCAGCAGCGCGACGAGGTGCCGGGTCTCCGACAGGACCGGCGAGGGCTGGGTGAGCAGGACGGCCATGCCGACCGCGGCCAGGACGGCCTGTCCCGCGACGCGTTCGAGGACGACCGCGCGCACTCCGCGCCCGACGTCCCCGGCGCTCTGCCCGTGCCGCACCGCCCGGTGCACGTCCCCGAGGACACCGCCGGGCAGTGCCGCGTTGAGGAACAGCGCGCGGTAGTAGTCGGCGACGGCCGCGCCCAGCGGCAGTTCGAGGCGCATGCCCCGGGCCACCACGCACCAGCGCCAGGCGCTGAACACGGTGGTGAGCAGGCCGATGCCGAGGGCCGCGAGGAGGGTGACCCCGTCGATGCGGCGCAGGCCGTCCAGGAAGACTCCGGTGCCCAGCCGCCAGGTCAGCACCGTGAGGATGACGACGCCGGCGATCGTGCCGAAGTGGGTGCGCAGGAACCGGACGCCGGAGCGGGCGCCGCCCGTCCGGCCGCCGCGCGGATCCTCGGCGGGTGCGCCGGAGTCCGCGTCGGCGTGGGTCCGCCGCGTCGCCCGGTCCGGGTCGCCGGCGCGGACCGCCGCCGACAGCTCTTCGTCCAGGGCGGCCAGTGACCGCTCCTCGTGCGCCACGGTTCCCGCGCCCATCACACGCCCCCGGCCGGCCGGGCCAGCGCGAGCAGATCGCTGTGGTGGACCACCACGGTCAGTTCCCCCGCCTCGCAGGCCGCGAGCCGCTCACGCAGATACGTCTCTGCGCGGGCCGCCAGTTCGGGTCGCTGCTCGACGGCCGCGCCGACCCAGCCGCGCAGCCACTCCGCCGTCAGCGCGGACTCGTCCCGGCCGAGGTGCCAGGCGCTGGGGTGCACCCGTACCGTCGCGCCGTGCCCGGAGAAGGCGTCGCAGGCCGCGCTGACCGCGTCGGGGCCGAGGAGGCTCCCGCGCCGCTGGTGGTCGTTGAACGCGTCGGCGATCTCGGTGTCCAGCGGGTCGGCCGGGGTGAGTTCGACCCGGCCCGCCACCGAGAGGGTGAGGAGGGCGGGGCAGCCGGCTCCGGCGCAGGCCGCGGCCAGGGCCTCGATCTCCTCGGCGTCGAGGACGTCGAGGAGTGCGGAGGCCGTCACCAGCGAGGCGCCGGCCAGGGCGTCGGCGGTCAGCCGGCCGACGTCGCCGCGCTGGGTCTCCACCGTCACCCGGCTGCCGTCGGCGGCCGAACGGGGCGAGCCGACGGCCGCGAAGTGCAGCAGATACGGGTCCCGGTCGTGCAGCACCCAGTGCTGGGGGCCGTCGAGCCGGGGCGCGAGCCAGCGTCCCATGGAGCCGGTGCCGCAGCCGAGGTCGTGGATGACGAACCCGCCCGCCCGTCCCGGCAGGTTCGCGAGCCGGATCCGCAGCGGATCGAGCAGCTCGGACGCGCGGGCCGCGGCGTCGACGCCCTCCCGCAGCTGCAGCCACTCGGGCGCGTAGCGGGTGGTGTCGTCGGTGGCCTCACCGCGGGTGCGGTCGCCCAGCCGAATCGTTCCTGTGTCCCGTACGCGCTCCCCCGCCCCCGGGCCCTCCGCCGACGCCGTGCCCGTACCGACGTCCGAACCCATGCTCGTACTGGTACTGGTACTTGTACTCGTGCTGATGCCGCTCATGCCGCCCCCCTCCTTGCCTCGCTCTTCAGTCGCCCCATGACACCCGACAGACTCCGGGCCGTCGCGGCCCAGCCTCCGAGCGATGCCCGGCGGGCCCGCGCGGCGGCCTTGAGGCGCCGGCGGACGTCGGCCTCGCCGAACCAGCCGCGCAGTTCCGCGGCGAGCGCCGCGGGGTTCTCCGGCGGGACGAGCAGACCGGGCACCCCGCCGTCGGGCGCGCGCCCGACCGCTTCGGGAAGACCGCCGACGTCCGTGGCCAGTACGGGGATTCCGCGGGCCAGCGCCTCGGTGACGGCCATGCCGTACGTCTCGGCGTACGAGGTGAGGACCATCAGGTCGGCGGAGGCGTAGCTGGCGTCGAGTGCGGCACCGGACCTGGGTCCGGCGAGCTCCAGCCGGTCGCCGAGTCCGTGCTCCTCGATCAGGGCCCGCAGTCCGGCCACGTACTCGGGGTCGTGGTCGAGGCCGCCGACGAGGGCGCACGTCCAGGGCAGGTCGGTGACGGTGGCGAGGGCCTCGATGAGCCGGTGCTGGCCCTTGCGCGGGGTGACCGAGGCGACGCACAGCAGCCGTGAGACGCCGTCGGTACCGGCGGCGAGGGGCGCGATGTCGGCGCCGGGGGTGGCGACATGGACACGGTCGGGCGCAAGTCCGTGGTGGGCGACGAGCCTGCGGGCCGCCCACTCGCTGGTGGCCACGACGGCCGGTACGGCACGCAGGGTGTGGCGCTCCCGGGCGTCCAGGTCGGCGGCCACCTCGGGCGTGAGCCCGGTCTCGTCGCCGAGCGGCAGATGCACGAGGACGACAAGACGCAGCCGTTCGGCCTCCGGGACGATGATCTCGGGGACCGCGCAGGCCACGATCCCGTCGAGCAGGACGACCGTGCCGTCGGCCAGCTCCGCGAGGGTGCGGGCCAGTTCGTCGCGGGCCGGGGCCGCGGGCCGGGGCCAGCTGCCGTCGATGGCGTGCTTGTGCACCTGCCAGCCGAAGCCGGGCAGATCGAGGCTGACGCGGGCGTCGTAGACGTTGCCGCCGCTCGGCATGGTCGTGTCGTTGACTCCGCCGGGCATCACGAAGTGCATGGCGCGCAGGGACATGGGGATGATGTCGGCGTATGAGCTCACAGGGCACGCTCGTAACTCGCCCAGGCGATGTGCGACTCGTGCAGGGTGACCGTGATGCCGGCCAGTCCGCGGGCTCCTTCGCCCAGTGCTCCCTTTTCCACTCGCTCGGCGAGGCGGTCGGCGACGACCTTCGCCAGGAACTCGGTGGAGGTGTTGGTGTCGGCGAACACCGGCTCGTCGTCGAGGTTCCGGTAGTTCATCTCGGCCACCACCTCCCCGAGTTCCCTGGTGGCCAGTCCGATGTCGACGACGATGTTGTCGTCGTCCAGCTCGGCGCGGCGGAACGTGGCGTCCACGAGGAACGTCGCTCCGTGCAGTCGCTGCGCGGGTCCGAAGACCTCTCCGCGGAAGCTGTGGGCGATCATCAGGTGATCGCGGACGGTGATGCTGAACAACGGACGACCCTCCAGGTGCGGTGCGTCTGACCCCTCTGCCGGGGCGTGCCGTGTAGTACGGCCGGTCCGTTCTCCGTGTTCAGAGGGTTCGGGTCGGAGTTTCGGACACGTTCACCGGGACAGGGGCGTCAGTGGGGCGCATGGTGCGAACTTGATTACCGGCGTTGGATTTTGGCTACTCGGTGTGCGGACGTGACCGCTTGCGAGCGGAGTTGCTGCGAACTGATGGGTGGTCCCGGTCCGGGCCTACGTCGTCCTCGGGTCAGCGTCGTAGCGCACGAGATGACACATCGCGGTCGTCTCGCCCGTACTGAGCCCCGCCATCGCCTCGGGCAGGTCCTCGAAGGCGCACTCACCCGTGATCAGGGTGTCGAACGCGGGATCGGCGAGGAGTTCGAGGGAGAGGGCGAGCCGGTCGGCGTAGGTGCGGCGGGCGCTCCTGGCGGGTGAGACGGAGCCGACCTGGCTGCTGCGGATGGTGAGACGCCGGGAGTGGAACGCCTCGCCGAGCGGCAGGGTGACCTTGCGGTCGCCGTACCAGCTCAGTTCGAGGACCGTGCCCTCCGGGGCGAGGAGTTCGAGCGCGCGGGAGAGCCCGGCCTCGGTGGCACTCGCGTGCACGACCAGGTCACGGTCCCCGGCGGCGTCCTGCGGAAGCGCGAACTCGATGCCCAGTGCGCTCGCGATCTCCGCGCGTGCCGGGTTGGCGTCGACCAACTGGACGCGGGCGGCGGGATACCGGGCCAGCAGTGCGGCGACGCTCGCGCCGACCATGCCCGCGCCGACCACGGAGATCCGGTCGCCGATCAGGGGGGCCGCGTCCCAGAGGGCGTTGACGGCGGTCTCCACGGTGCCGGCCAGCACGGCGCGTGAGGCGGGCACGTTCTCGGGCACGGGGGTGACCGCGCTCGCGGGGACGACGTACCGGCTCTGGTGCGGATAGAGACAGAAGACGGTCCGTCCGAGAAGGTCGGCGGGCCCCGCCTCCACAGTGCCCACATTCAGGTAGCCGTACTTGACGGGCCCGGGGAAGTCGCCCTCCTGGAAGGGCGCGCGCATGGCGGCGTACTGGCTCTCCGGGACCCCGCCGCGGAAGACGAGCGTCTCCGTGCCGCGGCTCACCCCGGAGAAGAGTGCGCGCACCACGACCTCGCCCTCGGCGGGTTCCGGCAGGCGGGTGTCCCGGAGTTCGCCACGGCCGGGAGAGGTGAGCCAGAAGGCGCGGGCGGAGCGGTCCATTCGGCATCCTCCTGAGTAGTTCATGTGAATCGGCTGAGCGAACGGGCTGAACGATCGGGCGACGAGCCACGTACCGACCTTTGCGAAGTCGCGCACAAGGTACGCGGCGATGATCGACTCTGTCACCTGGCCGGAGGATGTGCGGTGGCCCTGAACAACACGTACGACGCGAGGCTCTTGCAGCAGGAGACGGCCGTGGGAGCGGGCGTGCAACTGCTGTTGCTGACCGTGCTCGGCACGGCGATCGGCCTGGGCCCCGCGGGCTGGCTCACCGGGCTGGCGTTCGGACTCGCGACCTGGGCGGTGCTCTCCCGCGCCCTGCACCGCACACGGCCCCGCTCCTTCGGAGCCGCCAACCGTGTGACGCTCGGCCGGGCGACCCTGGTCGGCGGGGTGACCGCCCTGGTCGCCGACTCCTTCCAGAGCCCGCCGCCGGTCACGGTCCTGGTGGCGCTCACCGCGACGGCCCTGATCCTCGACGCGGTCGACGGCAAGGTCGCCCGTCGCACCGGTTCCTCCACGGCGCTGGGGGCGCGCTTCGACATGGAGGTCGACGCGTTCCTCATCCTGGTGCTCAGCGTGTACGTCTCCACGACGGTCGGGGCGTGGGCCCTGCTGATCGGCGGCATGCGGTACGCGTTCGTGGCGGCCGCGCGGTTCCTGCCCTGGCTGAACAACGCGCTTCCGCCGAGCACCGCGCGCAAGACGGTGGCGGCGCTGCAGGGTGTGCTGCTGCTCCTCGCGGGCGCGGGCATCCTCCCGTACGCCCTGACGTTCGGCGTCGTCGCCCTCGCCCTCGCCCTGCTGACCTGGTCGTTCGGCCGGGACATCGGCTGGCTGTGGCACACGCGGGGCCCTGCCGGGCGCGAGGTGGCTCTGCCCGACCTGGACCTCGTCCGAGAGACGGCGACGGCCGGAGCCCCGTAAGGGGCGCGAGGAACTGCGCGGCCAGCCACATGCGACCCGCAGCCGACGTCGTACGTCCACTGCGGGCCGGTGAGGGCTGAGCGCGCAGTTCCCCGCGCCCCTTAGGTGGGAATCCCCAAGCCACCTCGTCCAGCTCAGCAAGCCCCGCAAGGGGCGCGGGGAACTGCGCGGCCGACCCCCACCGGGCCGCAGACAACGTACGACGTCGGCCGCGGGCCGGTGGGGGCTGGGCGCGCCGTTCCTCGCGCTCCTTGCGGGGGAAGGGGTTAAGCGATCTTGTTCAGTTCGGCTGTCTCATCGGCCGGGAGGACAAGATCTGCCGCCGCGATGTTTTCGCGGAGGTGCGTGCGCGACGACGTGCCCGGGATCAGCACGATCGACGGGGAGCGCCGCAGCAGCCAGGCCAGGGCCACCTGTTGGGGTGACGCGTCCAGGCGCGTGGCGACGTCCGTCAGGATCGACGACTGCAGTGGGCTGAACCCGCCCAGCGGGAAGAACGGCGCGAACGCGATCCCCTCCGCCGCACACCGCTCGACGAGCGCGTCGTCCTGGCGGTTGGCCAGGTTGTATAGGTTCTGCACGGTGACGACCGGCGCGATGGCCTGCGCCTCGGTCAGCTGCGCGTCGGACACCGAGCTGACTCCGAGGTGTCGGATCAGCCCCTGCTCCCTCAGCTCCGCCAGCGCGCCGAACTGGTCGCTCAGCGGCTCCTCGTCCGTGCCCTCGGCGGAGCCGACCCGCAGGTTCACCACGTCGAGCGCCTCCACGCCGAGCCGCTGGATGTTCTCCCGGACCTGGGTCTTGAGGTCCTCGGGTTCCCGCGCGAAGATCCACGCGCCGTCGTCACCGCGGCGGGCGCCGACCTTGGTGACGAGGTGCAGATCGTCGGGGTAAGGGTGCAGGGCCTCCCTGATGATCTCGTTGACCACGTACGGCCCGTAGAAGTCGCTCGTGTCGATGTGGGTGATGCCCCGCTCGACGGCCTCCCGCAGCACCGCGACGGCCTCGTCCCGGTCCTTGGGCGGCCCGAACGCGTTGGGCCCCGCCAGCTGCATGGCCCCGTACCCCATGCGGGTGAGGGTCAGGCCGGCGGCCAGGGTGAGGGTGCCGCCGGAGAGTGTGCCGGTCACGTCCGTCATGGTGTGCCTCTCGCTGTGTTTCCCGTGCTTCAGGTGCTTCGTGTGTTTCTTGTGTTTCGTTCTTCGCGCCTTGTCTCCCGACTCTGCGCGGAGCCGGACGGGGGCGGCAGTACCCCGCTGTTCCTGGGAGTGACAGGGACAGTCACCCGCGCCGGGGCGGAACTACGGTGGGGACATGAACGGCACGGACGTCCTCGGAGAGTTCCTGCGCGCCCGCCGGGCCCTGGTCCGGCCGGAGGACGCCGGTATCCGCGGCGGCGGCCTGCGCCGCGTCCCGGGCCTGCGCCGCGAGGAGGTCGCGATGCTCTCGGGCATCAGCGCCGACTACTACCTGCGCCTGGAGCAGGGCCGCGACCGCAATCCGTCGCTCCAGGTCCTCGAAGCGCTGGCCGACGTCCTGCAACTGGACGCCGACGCCACGGAACATCTGATCGGTCTGGCCCAGCTCCGGCCGTCGCAGGCGCACAGGGCGGGTTCCGCGGCCGGCCGCGGACGCGGGGCCGCGCGCAGGGCGGAGACCGTGCCGCCCGACATCCTGCAGCTCATGGAGGCGTGGCCGAACAACCCCGCCTACGTCGAGAACAAGTTCACCGACGTTCTGGCCTCCAACGCCCTGGCCAGGGCCCTCTCCCCGAACCACGCCCCCGGCAGCAACATCATGCGGGCAGTGCTCCTCGACGAGAGCGAACGGGAGCTGCGCCGGGATTGGGACGAGCTGACCGAGGCGGGGGTCGCCGCGCTGCGGGCCAATGTCGGGCCCGACGTCGACGACCCGCGCCTGGTGGAACTCGTGGGCGAGCTGTCCGTCCGCAGCGAACGTTTCCGGCAGCTGTGGAGCCGCCACGACGTGCACCCGAAGCAGTCACGCGTCCTGCGGCTGCGGCACCCGAAGGTCGGCGACTTCGAGCTGTACGCCAGCAAGCTGGGCATCGTCGGAGCGGACGGACTGGTCCTCAAGGTCTTCCAGGCCGCGCCGGGCAGCCGGGACGCCGAACTGCTCGCCATCCTCGGGAGTCTGACGGCGTCCGGCGAGACGGTCCGCGACCGCGACCCGGCCGGCTCCGAGAGCCGCCGGGCCGTCGAGGACCAGTGACGTCAGAGACATCAGTGGCGTAAGGCCGGTGACGTCAGTTGCGTACGGCGGGGGCGACGGTCTCCTGGTTCGTACGCGCCAGGTCGAGCTCCACGCCCAGGTCCGCGTCCGGTCCCTGGTCGCCGGTGGCCCGGGGCGCGCCGGCGATACGGCGTACGTGCTGGACCGGGACGAGCAGCGCGGCCAGTGCCGCGGCCAGGAGCAGCAGTGCCAGCAGCGTGAACCCGTGGGTGTAGCCGGAGGCCTCGGGCAGACCCGAGGGCTGCAGGTGGCCGGTGACCAGGACGCTGGTGACCGCGGCGCCGACGGACCCGCCGATGGTGCGGATGTTGGCGTTCATCCCGGTCGCGGCGCCGGTCTGCTCGGCCGGGACGCTGCCGACGATCAGGTTGGCCATCGAGGCGAACGCCAGACCGATGCCGAGCCCGAACACGCCTGACACGAGCGCCACCTGCCACTGCTCGTCGTGCCACAGGGCGAGGAATCCGCAGGCGACGGCGCCCAGCGCGGCGCCGGTCGTGAGCAGCTTCTTGGCGCCCACCACGGGCTCCAGCCGGCCGCTCAGGATGCCCGAGAAGAACATGGCGACCAGCATCGGCAGCATGAGCAGTCCGGACGCGGTCACGCTCGCGCCGAACCCGTACCCGGCGGAGCTGGGCGTCTGGACGAAGGCGGGCAGGAAGGACCAGATCGAGTACATGCCCGCGCCGAACAGCAGCGCGGCGGTGTTCGTGGTCCACACGGCGGGCAGCCGCATGACCTTCAGGTCGATCAGCGGGGAGCGGGAGCGTGCCTCGGAGAGCAGCCACAGGACGAAGAGGACGACCGCTGCGGCGAAGAGCCCGATCACCCGGGTCGAACCCCAGCCCCATCGGGTCGCCTGGCTGAGCGGCAGGAGCAGCGCCACCAGCCATGCCGACAGCAGGATCGCGCCGAGCCAGTTCACCCGGCCCTCGGCACGCCTGGGCGACTCGGGTACGTAGCGGACGGCGATGAGGACGGTCACCGCGACGACTCCGACGGGCAGCCAGAACAGCCACCGGTAGTCGAGTGCGCTCACGATGGGGCCGGCCGCGACGATGCCGACACCGCCGCCCGCGGCGATCACGGCGGACAGGTTGCTGATGCTGGGGCTCACCCGGGACGCGGCGAACTCGTCGCGGATGATGCCGAAGGACAGCGGGAACAGCGCGCCGCCTATGCCCTGGACGACCCGGGCGACGATCAGTACCCCGATGGTCGGGGCGAGCGCGGCGATCAGACAGCCGGCCATCACGGTCACCAGGACGGCGACCAGGGTGCGCTTCTTGCCGATGAGGTCACCGACGCGGCCGAGGATCGGTGTGAAGACCGAGGCGGACAGCAGGTACGCCGTCATCACCCAGGTCGCGGTGGACTGCGAGGTGTGCAGCTCGTGCTGGACGGTCGGCAGGGCCGGCGCGATCAGCGACTGGAGCATGGAGAACACGCCCGCACCGGTCGCGAGGACCGCGAAGGTGAGGCGGGTGGACTTGCGGGGCATGGAAAGCCTCTCCGAACTGGTTGCGGCCCGCATCCTGTCGGCACGGTCGCGTCGTCGTCCGCGCATGCCGGAGCGGCGCGGGACGCGGCGGGGTCGTGAGGGCGGGCCCCTGTTCGAGCGCGGCCAGGAGCGGCAGCCGGGAGCAGGGGAGGGTCGCGGAAGGTGTCAGGGAGTGTCAGGAGGTCGGGCGGCCGGGCGGTGCGCTCGGCACGGGCCCGGACGAAAGACAGGGGTACGTCGTGCCGGTGGCGCGTGCGGCCGCACGTGTCCCCGGTGGACGTACCCCGCACTGCTAAAGTGGAGGTACCCCTCCACTGTAGCGGAGGCCAACCTCCGCTTCAACCTCGTCCCGCCCGGGAGGCAGCACGTGACCGCCCAGCCGTTCCCCATCAGCGAGATCGTCGCGACCCGGCGGCCCCACCGGAAGGACGCGGCGCGCAACTACGACGCACTGCTCACCGCCGCCCGTGAGGCCTTCGCGGAGCACGGCGCGGAAGCCTCCCTGGAGGACATCGCCCGTCGCGCGGGCGTCGGCATCGGCACGCTGTACCGCAACTTCCCCACCCGCAGGCACCTCTTCGAGAGCCTGTACGCGGACGAGGTCAACTCGCTGTGCGAGGTCGCCCACGAGGTCGCGGACCTGGAACCGTGGGAAGCGCTGACGGCCTGGCTGGACCGGTTCGCCGGCTACATGGTGACCAAGCGGGCCGTGCGCGAGGCCCTGAACGACGAGTCGGCGATCTTCGCCGCCTGCCGCGAGTCGATGTACGCGGCCGGCACCCCGCTGTTCGAGCGGGCCCAGCGGGCCGGCGAGGCCCGTACGGACATGACCTTCGTCGATCTGCTGCGCATGGTCGCGGGCATCACCGCGACCACCTTCGACGACGACAGCCAGCGCGACCGGGTCATGTCCATCGCCCTGGACGGCGTACGCGTCACCCGCTGACCTCTCCCTCCCTGCGACCTCTCCCTCCCTGCGCCCCGGCGGGGCCTCCTCCCTGCGGAGGATGCCTTCACGGAGGAGGCGGCCACCAACCGTTCCTCCCCAGGCCAGAGGGGCGGCCCCGGCGGCCCGTCTACCGTGGGGACCATGACCCTGATGGACTCGTTCGCCGGACGGCGTGTGCCCCCGGCCGTCACGGACGCGGGTCTGGCCCTGCTCTTCACCGCGGGGGCGTTCGTTCCGCTCGTGCCGATGCCCGCCGACGTGCCCGCGCTGCGCACCCCGGACGCCCTGTTCTTCGTACTCGCCCTGCTGTCCGCCCTGCCGCTGGCGATCCACCGGCGGTACCCCCTGCCGGTGCTGCTGGTCATGACGGTGGCGGTGGCCGCGCTCCAGGCACGGCACTACATCCCGCACCTGTCGGGTCCGCAGGGCACCTCCATCGGACCCTCCTACATGGGCGTGGCCACGGCCGTCCTCCTGACCGCCCTGCGGGGCGCGCCCAGGACGGCCACCCTGGTCGTGGCCGCGGTCATCCCGGCCGCGGCCCTCACCGAGGCGGTCCTCGCCCCGGACGGGCACCGCATCGCCACCCTGCTGGCGGACGGCGTGCTGCTGGTCGCGGCGTGGGCGCTCGGCCGGCTGACCAGGGCGCGCGCCGCCATCCGCGACCAGGCACTGGAACGGGCCTCGGCACTGGGCCGCGCCCAGGAGGCCAACGCGCGCGCCGCCGTCATGGAGGAGCGGGCCCGGATCGCCCGCGAACTGCACGACATCGTCGCGCACAACGTCAGCCTCATGGTCGTCCAGACGATCGCCGCCGACCGCATCCAGGACCGCGACGGCGACAAGGCGCACGAACTGCACGGCACGATCGAGGAGACGGGCCGGGCGACCGTCACCGAACTGCGCAGACTCCTCGACGTACTGCGTACGGAGGACGAGGCGGACGCCGATCCCAGCAAGGAGCCGCCGCAGCCCACCGTGGAAGCCCTGCCCGCGCTGGTGGACGCGGTGCGCGCGGCTGGTCTCACCGTGGACTTCACGACGACCGGGACACCCGCCGAACTGCCGGCCGGCTCACATCTGACCGTCTACCGGATCGTGCAGGAGGCGCTCACCAACACGCTCAAGCACGCCGGTCACACCCGCGCCGAACTGACCGTCGCCTGGGAAGCCAGGCATCGGCGGCTCACCGTCCGGCTCTGCGACGACGGGCCCCGGCCGGGCGAGGGGGCGGCGCCTCGCCGGGCCGACCTGCCCGACGGACCCGGTCATGGACTGCTCGGCATGCGGGAGCGCATCGGCGCCGTGGGCGGTTCGCTGCACACCGGCCCGCGTCCGGGCGGCGGCTACTGCGTGCACGCGGTCGTACCGCTGCCGCTGTCGGCACCGGCGCAGGACCAGGAGCGGGCACACCCACCGCTGCCGGCACCGGACGACCCCTCATACGACTCGTACGACATCGCAGGGCACTACGAAGGGCGTCCCCCGTATGCAGACCATCCGCGTCCTGCTGGTCGATGACCAGCCCATGATCCGGACAGGATTCCGGCTCATCCTCGAAGCGGAACCGGACATCACGGTCGTCGGTGAGGCGGCGGACGGGGTCGACGCCGTCGAGAGCGCCCTGTCGCTGAACCCGGACATCGTCCTCATGGACATCCGGATGCCGAACATGGACGGCGTCGAGGCCACGCGCCGTATCGCGGAGACGGGGTCACCGAGCCGCGTGGTCATCCTGACCACGTTCGACCTGGACGCCCATGTGGTGGACGCCCTGCGCGCGGGGGCCAGCGCCTTCCTCGTCAAGGACGGACCGGCCGACTCGCTGGTCGGCGCCATCCGGACCGTGGCCGCCGGTGACGCCGTGCTCTCGCCCCGAGTCACCCACCGGCTGCTCGACCGCTTCGCCCATCTCGGCGCGCCCGCCTCCCCCGACGTACCGTCCCGCCTGGGCGCGCTCACCAGCCGTGAGCTCGACGTCCTGCGGGCGCTGACCCGTGGGCTGTCCAACGCGGAGATCGCGCTGGAACTGGGCGTGGGAGAGACGACGGTCAAGACGCACATCGCGCACATCCTGGAGAAGTACGGGCTCCGCGACCGGGTGCAGGCCGTGATCCTGGCGTACGACTGCGGACTGGTGGTGCCGCGCAGCCCCCGGTGACGGCCGGAGACGACGGGCCGGGATGTCCGCCGGAGTGCTCAGTACTCCAGTTCCGGCCGCAGGCGCAGCGGGCCGCCGACGGTGTGCAGATGCCTCAGCACCTGGGCGTACGAGTCGAGGAGGCCCGTCTCGTGGTACGCGATGCCGTGCCGGGCGCAGAAGGTGCGGACGAGTTCCTGGGCGTGGCGCAGGCTGGGCCGCGGCATGGACGGGAACAGGTGGTGCTCGATCTGGTAGTTCAGTCCGCCGAGGGCCAGGTCGGTGAGCCGGTGGCCGCGGATGTTGCGTGACGTCAGCACCTGCCGGCGCAGGAAGTCGACCTTGTCGTCCCTGCCGAACAGGGCCATGCCCTTGTGGTTGGGGGCGAACGAGCACCCCATGTACAGCCCGAAGAGTCCCTGGTGCACCGCGATGAAGGCCACCGCCTGGAGCGGGGTCAGGACCAGGAACAGGGCGGCGAGATAGCCGCCGATGTGCGCCGCCAGCATGGCCGCCTCGGCGATCCTGGTCGTGCGCCCGGTCCGAGTACGGCCGCGCTCGAAGGTGGCCTGTACGCCGGCGACCTTCAGGGCCAGGCCCTCAAGGAGCAGCATGGGGAAGAACAGCCAGGCCTGGTGGCGGCCCAGCCAGGCGTACGCGCCGCTGCGGACGCGGGCCTGGTCCTCGGTGAAGGCGATCGCGCCGTCGGCGATGTCGGGGTCGCGGTCGACGTGGTTGGGGTGGGAGTGGTGCCGGGTGTGCTTGTTGATCCACCAGCCGTAGCTGAGGCCGACCAGCAGGTCGGCGTGCACGCGGCCGAGCACGTTGTTGACGCGCTTGGAGGCGGCGATCTGGTGGTGTCCGGCGTCGTGCCCGATGAACGCGGTCTGGGTGAACATCACCGCGAGGAACGCGGCGGTCACCAGCTGCCACCAGGACTGGCCGATCAGCGCGAAGGCGGTCCATCCGGCGGCCAGCAGGAGGAGGTTCGCCCCTACCTTGACCGAGTAGTAGACCGGGCGCCGCTTCAGCAGCCCGCTCTGTCTGACCTCGCGGCAGAGCGCGGCGTAGTCGCTGCCGCGGCGGGCGGGGGGAGGCTTGGTCATCCGGGCGGGATCCGCCGGATCGGCGCCCCGGTCGACGGTGTCGGTGGTGCTCACGTGTGTCCTCTCGGCGTGCAGCTCTTGTCGGCCCGGCGCCGGACGCACCACGAGGCAGGCCCGCGTACGGGCCTGCCTCGGGAAGGGCCTGCCTCGGGTGAAGAAGGCTCAGGGACGGGGCGCGGGAAGGCGGCTCCTCAGAGCGCGCGGACCTGGTCCGCCTGCAGTCCCTTGGGACCCTGACTGGCCGTGTACTCCACCTTCTGGTTCTCCTCCAGGGAGCGGAACCCGTCGGAGTCGATGGCCGAGTGGTGCACGAAGATGTCGTCGCCGCCCTCATCGGGGGCGATGAAGCCGAAGCCCTTCTCCGCGTTGAACCACTTCACTGTTCCAAGAGCCATGTGATGTCTCCTTCGAGTCGAGATGCTGGGGGCCAGCTGTCGAAGAAAACCGTCGAAAAGAGTTTCGCGAACTTCAACTACAACCACTCTCTACAACGCCCGGTGTGCCGGATACGTTCCCGATGGGCGAAAAAGCCCAGGAGCCCGGCTTCGGCCCCTTCCCGGCAGGTCGGCGCCCCGTGCGGAAGGGAGTACGGTTGCGGCACCGGGCGCACCTCGTATGCCGTCATCCGTTTCGGCGTCGCACTCGGAGAACGGCAATGGCCGACGCAGCACGATTCCGGCCGGAAATGAGCCGCACGATGCCTTCTGGCTCGTACCGTCCCGCCGTCTCCCGCAGCCCCTTTCTCACCCGCCCTTTCCGCACCCTCCGCTAGCGACTCCCCCCGACTCTGCGGACGCCCCTCGGGCATTCAGGAGCCCCGTGCACGGCCGGTCCGGCGTTGCACACCCCGGACCCAGCACGACGAGCTGACCAGCACAACGATCGAGCCGGCACGACGATCGAACCAGCACCATGACAACGAAATAGAAGGACGACGCGCATGAGTCTGTTGAGTCTCGGAGTACTCGCCTCCTCCCTCAAGGAGAACGAGTTCCGGCTGCCGCTGCACCCCGGTCACCTCGACCGGATCGCTCCCGACGTACGCGCGAAGATCTTCCTTGAGGAGGGGTACGGCGGCCGGTTCGGCGTCGGTGACGACGCGCTGCGGCCCCTGGTGGGCGGACTGCGCTCCCGCGAGCAGCTCCTCGACGAGTGCGATGTGCTCCTGCTGCCCAAGCCGATGCACGAGGACGTGGCCCAGCTGCGCCAGGGCCAGGTCCTGTGGGGCTGGCCGCACTGCGTGCAGGACGAGCGGATGACGCAGCTCGCCATCGACCGGCAGCTCAGCCTCATCGCCTGGGAGGCCATGAACCACTGGACCTCCACCGGCGCCTTCAGCGTCCATGTGTTCCACAAGAACAACGAACTGGCCGGCTACTGCTCGGTGCTGCACGCCCTGCAGCTCGGCGGCCTGACCGGCAGTTACGGCCGCCGGATGCGCGCGGTGGTCATCAGTTTCGGGGCCACCGCACGCGGCGCGGTGACGGGTCTGGGCGCCATGGGGATCTCCGACGTCACGGTGCTGACCCAGCGTGCCGCCGCGGCGGTCGCCTCGCCGATGCCGTCGGTCGTGATGGGCCACTTCGCCGAGCGCGAGGACGACCCGTCCCGCCTTGAGGCGCTCACCGGGCTCGGTCCCGTGCCGCTCGCGGAGTATCTGGCCGGGTTCGACGTGATCGTCAACTGCATAAGGCAGGACACCGACGCGCCGCTCACCTTCGTCACCGACGAGGAACTGGCCCTGTTCGAGCCGGGCACCTTCTTCGTGGACGTCTCCTGCGACGAGGGCATGGGCTTCGAGTGGGCGCGGCCGACCACCTTCGAGGACCCGATGCCCGCGGTGGGCACCGGCTGCCACTACTACGGCGTGGACCACAGCCCGTCGCACCTGTGGAACTCGGCCACCTGGGAGATCAGCGAGGCGCTCCTGCCGTATCTGCGCAAGGTGCTGAGCGGCCCGGCGGCCTGGGACGGTGACGCCACGGTCAAGAACGCCATCGAGATCCGCGACGGTGTCGTCCTGAACCCGAAGATCCTCTCCTTCCAGAAGCGGTCGGCCGTGTACCCGCACGCAGTCGAGATCCCGGCCGCCGCGCTTCCGCCGGCTCCGGTGCTTCCCCCGGCGCCGAAGGACACGGCGGCGGAGAACGTACTCACTTCTCCTTCGGGAGCGTCACCGGGCGGTCGTCCCTCAGCTCGGTGAAGAGGGTCCGCGCGCGGCGGTCGTCCCACTGCACGGCGCTGCCCTTGGAGGTGGCGAGCGCGGGGTCGGACACCGGCACGTTGAGCTGACGGCCGCCGCCCGCCGTGACACCCCGCATCGCGCGGAACAGTGTCATGAGGTCCCGCAGGCCCGTGTCCTTGTCGACCACCAGCGTGTCCAGGCCCGCGTCGAGGGTCGGGAAGGACCGGGCCGGGTTGAGGAGGGTCCCGGGGGTGACCGCCTTCTGCGCGAGGGCGGTCAGGAACTTCTGCTGGTTGCGGGTACGGCCCAGGTCGCCCTGGGCCTCCTGCTTGCGCTGCCGGACGAACGCCAGCGCCTCGGAGCCGTCGAGGGTCTGGCAGCCCTTGTGCAGATCCGCGCCCGAGTTGGGGTCCTTGACGTCCCGGTCCAGGCACATGTCCACGCCGCCGACCGCGTCCACCACGCCGACGAAGCCCGCGAAGCCGATCTCCGCGTAGTGGTCGACGCGCAGCCCGGTGTTGCTCTCCACGGCCCGTACGAGCAGATCGGGGCCGCCGAGGGAGAACGCGGCGTTGAGTTTGTCCGGCTCGGCGCGATAGCTGCGGCCGGTCTCCGGGCGGACGTACGACGGGACGGTCACCCAGGAGTCGCGCGGCAGGCTCAGCATGGTGGTGCCGTGGGCGCCGGTGTGCAGCAGGATCATCGAGTCGGTGCGGCGGCCCTCGGCCGAGCCGGTGCGCAGGTCCTTCCTGGCCTGTTCGGACAGGCCCGCCCGGCTGTCGGAGCCCACGATGAGGTAGTTGGTGCCCTTCCCGGCCGGTGCGCGGTCCGGGAGCGCGCCGAGGTCGACCTCCTGGTCGAGTGTGGTGTCGGCCCACACATAGGTGCCGACGGAGGACACGACCAGCGCGGCGAGCAGCAGGACGGCCAGCCGCACGGCTCTGCGGCGCCGGGTGGGGCGGGGTTTCGGGGATCTGCCGCCCGGTGCGCTCCGGCGGGGCCGGCTCCCGTGGTCCGCACGGCCGTCGCCCGCGCGGCCGTCGTGCGTACGGCCGTCGTGCGTACGGCCCGGGGTGGCCGGTGAGGGCATGCCGGGCAGTGGTGCCGTACGGGTCGAGGTCGGAGCGCCGCTCCCGCGCCCCGACCACGACCCGTGGCCGGTCCCGTGGTCGGTCCGGTCGTTCATCCGCCTGTCCAGTCCTTCGACTCCTGGGGGCACCCCGTCGCGGGGTCATCTCATGGGCACGCTCTTATACGGGGCGGGGTCGCCGATCTGTTCAGCGGCGGTGCCGGAACGCTTCATGATCTGCCACTTCAGCCGGCTGCCGAGCAGCACGGCGACCACGGACTGGATGACGACGAGATACATCAGCTGCCGGTAGACGACGAGTTGGAACGGCATCCACCACAGGGTCCGTACGCGCTCCCCGTCGAGCCTCAACGCGTAACCGGCGCAGAGCAGTTGGACGCCCATGAAGGCGAACCACACCGCGGCCGAGCCGAACGGGTCGAGGAACAGCACGCCGTACAGGGCGAACACGTCGATGACCGGGGCGAGGAGCGGGAGGGCGACCTGGAAGATCGCGAGGTAGGTGAGTCCGCGCCGGCCGAAGCGTCCGGCCACGCCCGTCTCCAGGACGGCGCCGCGGTGCTTCCACATGGCCTGGATCGTGCCGAAGCACCAGCGGTAGCGCTGGCGCCACAACTGCCGCAGAGAGGTGGGTACTTCGGTCCAGGCGACGGCGGACTCCTCGTAGAGGACGCGCCAGCCGGCCCGCCACAGGGCCATCGTGAGGTCGGTGTCCTCGGCGAGGGTGTCGTCGCTGACTCCGCCGACGCCGGCCAGTGCGTCCCGGCGGAAGGCACCGATGGCGCCGGGCACGGTGGTCATGCACTCCAGCACCTCGAACATCCGGCGGTCGAGGTTGAAGCCGAAGCAGTACTCCAGGTGCTGCCACTTGGCGAGCAGGCCCCGCCGGTTGCCGACCTTGGTGTTGCCGCTGACCGCGCCGACGGCCGGGTGGGCGAGCGGCTGGACGAGGTGGTGGACGGCGTCCGGTTCGAAGACGGTGTCGGCGTCCACCATCACGAGGATGTCGTGACTGGCGTACTCCAGGCCGGTGTTGAGGGCGGCGGCCTTGCCCGCGTTGGTCTTGCGGATCACCAGCACCCGGGGGTCACCGACGCCTTCGGCGAGTTCGGCCGTGCGGTCGGTGGAGCCGTCGTCGATCACGACGATCTGGAGCCGTGGGTAGTCGGAGGCGAGCAGGGAGCGCAGGGTGGCCTCGATGCCGGCCTCCTCGTTGTAGGCGGGGACGAGCACGGTGACCGGTTCCGTCACCTCCCGCAGCCAGGGCGCGCCGGGCCGGGAGCGTTCGAGGCGGCGCACATGGGCGCGGGCGAAGTGGACGAGCAGGAGCAGCCGCAGCACGCCGAGGGCCCCGGCGATGCCGAGCGTCCAGGTCATCGCCTGCGAGAAGGCGCGCCCCAGCCAGGCGGTCCTGATCAGGGCCGTGCCGCTCCAGCGCTCGACGGTCGACACCTCTTGGTACGGGACCAGTCGGGCCCCGGCCGACACGGTGGTGAAGCGGTCGACACCGGGGTTGCGGAGCAGCTTCTCGGTCTCCCGGTACGCGGTCGCCGTCTGGCTGAACTGGCGGACCATGCCCTGTGCCGGCTTGCGGGACGCCTTGTCGGCGGCGACCAGCACATAGCCCTGGGCGGTGGCGCGCCGGGCCGCCGCCCATTCACGGCCGCACAGGGTGTCGGGCGAGGTGGTCCGCGGCATCCGCAGCAGATTGGTGCGCAGGTCGGCGGTGCCCGCCAACACGCTCTGCGTCAGGTCGAGTTCGGCGGTGAAGCGGAGGGCGGACGTCTCGCCAAGGACGGCTCCGGTGTAGGTGTTGGAGCCGATCTCGTGGCCCTCGGCGCGGATCCGCCGTACGAGGTCCGGATGGCGGGCCGCCTGGGATCCCAGGAGGAAGAAGGTGGCGCGGGCCCGGTGCTTCTTCAGCAGGCCGAGCAGGCGCGGGGTCCAGACGGGGTCGGGGCCGCCGTCGAAGGTGAGCGCGACGGTACGGGCGGGCATGGAGGCGCTCTGTACGCCGTTGCGGTTGATGCCGATGACGGGGCCGCCGCGGGCCACGGCGTCGGGTACGGGCGAGGTGCAGGGAGACCGCGTGTCGGCGGCGTCGACCTCGTGGTCGGTCCAGCCCTCGAAGAGGAGGGCCGCGAACATCGCGGGCAGGACGAGTATCAGCAGCAGCCAGTGCCCTCGCGGATCGCGGGACTGTTTGTGCCGGGCCCTCACCCGGCGCCGCCCCTCCCCCCGGCCGCCCTTCTGCCCTCCCCGGCGTCGGTGGCCGTCGCGCCGGAAGGGGGCTGCTGCCACGGGTTGGTGGGGCCGGAGTCACGCATGGGGCTAAGCATGGGGCGCGAGTCTAGCCACACCCTCGTGCTCGCACGGGCCCGACGCCGAGGCTCACAGGAAGGGCGCCCTTCAGACCGGCAGCCGCGGCACGCTGTCGATGAGGCGCCGGGTGTACGGGTGGGCCGGGTCACCCAACACCTGCGCGGTGTCGCCCTGTTCGACGAGTCGGCCGCTCTCCAGTACCGCCGTGCGCTCGCACAGGGAGGCCACGACCGACAGGTCGTGGGAGACCATGACAAGAGTCAGCCGCCGTTCCTCCTTCAGCTCGGCCAGCAGGTCGACGACCTTGACCCGGGTGGTGACGTCGAGCGCGCTCACGGGTTCGTCGGCGAGCAGCACGCGCGGGTCGCACACGATGGCGCGGGCGATCGCGATGCGCTGTCGCTGGCCGCCGGAGAACTCGTGCGGGTAGCGGGAGGCCGCGTCGGCCGGCAGCCCGACCCGTTCCAGCGCGGCGGCCACCTTCGGCGCGGCGGTCGTGCGGGAGTCGAGCCCCAGGGAGCGCAGTGGTTCGGCGACGATCGCGGCGACGCGGCGGCTGGGGTCGAGGGAGGAGTACGGGTCCTGGAACACGCACTGGACACCCCGCCGGAAGCGGCGCATCTGCCGCCGGTCGCGCGGGGCGAGCGGCTCGCCGTCGAAGCGGACGGTACCCGCGGTGGGACGGGCGAGTCCAAGCAGGATCCGCAGCAGCGTCGTCTTGCCGGCGCCGGACTCCCCCACCAGGGCCAGCGACTGCCCCGGCTCGACGGCCAGGGACACACCCTGTACGACGTCGGCGGCGGCGCCCCGGTAGCGTACGGCCACGTCCGCGAGCTCCAGCACGGGTGTCGCCCGCGCCCCGTCCGTCGGCTTCGGCTCGGGGGTCATCGCGGGCTCCTCAGGTCCAGGGCGGACTCCAGTTTCCGGGCGCCTGCGACCAGCGCCCGGGTGTACCCGGCCTTCGGCGCGGTGACGACGTCCAGGACGGGGCCCTCCTCGACGGCCCGCCCGTCCTTCAGCACCAGCACCCGGTCGGTCACCTTGGCGACCACGGCGAGGTCGTGGCTGACGAACAGCACGGCCATCTCGCGTTCGCGGACGAGGGTGTCGAGCAGGTCCAGCATCTCGGCCTGGACGGAGACGTCGAGCGCGGTGGTGGGTTCGTCGGCGATGAGCAGGCTCGGTTCGCAGGCCAGCGCCATGGCGAGGGCGACCCGCTGGCGCTGTCCGCCGGAGATCTCGTGCGGGAAGGCGTGGGCGATGCGGTCGGGTTCGGGCAGCCTCACCCGTACGAGCGCGTCGGTGACGGCGGTGCGCAGGTCACGGCCTTTGAGGCCGGTCCTGCGGGCCAGCGGCTCGGCGATCTGGCGGCCCATCCGCATCAGCGGGTCGAGGGCGGTCAGGGGCTCCTGGAAGACCACGGCCGCGTCCCGGCCGCGTACGGCGGTGAGGCGCTTCTCGGGGGCGCCGACGATCTGCGTACCGGCCAGTTCGACGCTGCCGGTGGCGGTCATGCCGTCGGGCAGCAGCCCCAGCAGGGCGAGGGTGGTCAGGGACTTGCCGGAACCGGACTCGCCGATCAGACCGAGTCGTTCGCCGCCGCCGACGGTGAAGGAGAGGTCGTCGACGAGGGTGCGCCCGTCGTCGGTGCGCACGGTCAGACCGCGTACGTCGAGGAGGGGACCGGGGGGAGTGTCTCGGGGGGTCATGTGCGCCTCCGGCGGGTCGCCGGGTCGAGGGTGTCGCGCAGTCCGTCGGCGACGAGGTTGACGCCGACGACGAGCACGACCAGCAGGATGCCGGGGGCCAGCGCGCCCGCGGGTGCGGTGGTGAAGGTGGCCTGTGCTTCCTGCAGCATGCGGCCCCAGGAGGCGTTGGGCGGCGGGGCGCCGAGGCCGAGGTAGGACAGTCCGGCCTCGGCGAGCACGGCCAGGCCGAACTGGAGGGCCAGGTTGACCACGAGGGTGGGCCAGATGTTCGGCAGGATGTGCGCCGCGACCGTACGCGGCCAGGAGGTGCCCGAGGTCCGGGCGGCGGTGATGTAGTCCCGCGCCAGGACCCGCTTGACGAGGATCCGCACGAGCCGGGCGACCACCGCGCTCTGGGCCAGGCCGATGGCGAGGATCGCGGAGCCGAGGGTCGCCGAGCGGGCGGCCACGACGAGCATCGCGAGCAGCAGCGTCGGGAAAGCGATGAGGATGTCGAGGAACGCGGCGAGGGTGTCGTCGAGCCAGCCCTGCGCGAACGCGGCGAGCACCCCGAGGGTGACTCCGACGAGCGCGGCGATGGCGACCGAGCCGAGTCCCGCCTGCACGGCGATACGGGCGCCGGTCATCAGCTGGGTGAGCAGGTCCCGGCCCAGCTTGTCCGTACCGAGGAGGTGTCCGTCGCCGGGGCCGGCGAGCCGGCCGCCGGAGGTGTCGTCGGTGTCGAAGGGCAGCCAGACGAGCGAGACGAGGGCGAGCAGCGCGATCAGGGCGGTCAGCGAGCAGCCCGCGAGCAGCGTGGCGGAACGGCGTCGGCGCGAGACCGGCGTCGTCTCCTTCGAAGGCTCCGTCTCCTTGAGCGGAGCGGCCGGCAGGGTCATCGGGCACCTCCGGAGAGCCGTCCGCGCAGTCGCGGGTCGATGATCCGCTGGACCAGGTCGGCGGCGAAGCCGATCAGGAGGACGGCGAGGGTCGAGACGAAGAGGACGCCCTGGACGACCGGGTAGTCGTGCTGGGCGATACCGGTGGCGAGCAGCGAGCCGAGACCGGGCAGCGCGTACACCGACTCGACGACGACCGCGCCGAGCAGGGTCGAGGCGAGTTCGATCCCGAGGATGGAGATCACGGGGACGGAGGCGTTCCGCAGCCCGTGCCGCCACATGGCCCGCGGGAAGGACGCGCCCAGAGCCCGCGCGGTGCGCAGATAGTCGCTGCCGAGGACGTCGAGGGTGGCGGAACGGACGTACCGGATCAGGGAGGCGCCCATCACGAGCGCGATGGTGACCACCGGCAGAACGAGCGAGCGGACGGCTTCGGCGGGTGCGTCCCAGCCGTCCTGCGGGAAGCCGCCGGAGGGGAGCCAGCCCGCGTTCAGCGCGAACACGGCGATGAGGATCATGCCGAGCCAGAACACCGGCACGGCGATGCCCAGCTGGGAGATCCCGCTGAGCACCGCCCCGTACCAGGTGCGGCGCTTGTACGCGGCCACGAAGCCGACCGGTACGGCGACGAGGACGGCCAGGACGAACGCGGCCAGGGTCAGCGGCACCGTGACGTTCAGGCGGGCGGTGACCTCGGGGCCGACCGGCAGCGAGCTGACGAAGGACGTGCCGAGGTCACCGCTCGTCAGCTGCCCGAGCCAGTGGGTGAACTGTTCGGGCAGCGGACGGTCGGAGCCGATGGAGTGGCGGGCCGCGGCGATCTGTTCCGGACTGGCGCCCACCGAGGTGAGCGCGTTGGCCGGGTCGCCGGGGAGCAGGCGCAGCAGTACGAAGAGCACCACGCTCGCCAGGGCCAGCGACACCAGGAGGAACGCGAGGCGGCGCAGGAGATAGCGCCCCATCAGCCCTTCTTCTTGATGTCGTAGGCGTAGAACTGCGAGTTCAGGCCGTTGAGCGGGTAGCCCGAGAGCTTGCTGCTCGCGACGACGATCTGCGGGTAGAGGTAGAGCCAGTCGCTGGCCGCGTCCTCGGCCGTCTTCCGGTTGACCTTCTTCAGCAGCTCGGTCTGCTCCTCGGTCGTGGAGGCCTCTTCGGCCTGCTCGACCCACTGGGTGACCTGCTTGTCGTCGTAGCCCCAGTAGAAGTCGGGGTTGCCGTACCAGACCAGGTCGCGGTCGTTGACGTGCTCCTGGAGCGTGGCCGTGAAGTCGCGGTTCTTGTAGACCTTCGTGTACCACTCGTCCGGCGTGATCGTGTTGATCTTGACGGTGATGCCGACCTTGGCGAGCTGCGACTTGATGAAGGTCGCGGCGGTGGGGTGCGGGTCGTAGTTCGGCGTGTCGAGGGTGAAGGAGAAGCCCTTGGCGTAGCCGGCCTCGTCGAGCAGTTTCTTGGCCTTGGTGACGTCGTAGGCGTTGACGTCGGTGAGGTCCTCGTACCAGGGGTCGGTCGGCGGCACCATCGAGCCGATGAGCTTGCCGTAGCCGCCCCAGACGGATTCGAGCAGCTTCTTGTCGTCGATGGCGGCGGAGACGGCCTGACGGACCTTGACGTCCGTGAAGGGCTTGGCCTTGTCGTTGAAGGCGAGCAGCAGCTTGGTGGTGGAGTCGCCGTCGTTGACCTTGTAGTTCTTGTTGCTCTTGAACTGCTCCAGGGCGTCGGGCGACTGCTCGCTGGTGACCACGTCGACGGCGTTGGTCAGCAGCGCGTTGTTCAGCGCGGAGGCGTCCTTGTAGTAGTGGTAGACGGCCTTCTTGTTGGCGGCGGCGTCGCCCCAGTAGCCGGCGAAGCGGTCGAGGCTCAGCGCGGAGCCGCGGGTCCACTTGGCGAGCTTGTACGGGCCGGTGCCGTCCTCGGTCGTCTTGAGGTTCTCGGCCTCGGAGTTGATGATCCAGACGTAGGACAGGTTGTAGACGAAGGAGATCGACTTCTTCGACAGGGTGACCTTGACGGTCTTCGCGTCGGGGGTGGCGATGTCCTTGACGACTTCGAGGTTGCTCTTGCGGGCGGACTGCGAGTCCTTCGCGAGCACCTTCTCCAGGCTGTACTTGACGTCCGCGCTGGTCAGTTCCTTGCCGCTGTGGAACTTCACACCGTCACGCAGGGTGAAGGTGTAGGTCAGGCCGTCCTTGCTGACCTCGTGGTTCTGGGCGAGGAGCTTCTCGACCTTGCCGTCGTCCGTGAGTTTGAACAGACCCTCGTAGACGTTGCCGTTCAGGGCCTCGGTGACGCCCTGGCCGCCGCCCGCGGTGTTGTCGAGGTTCTGCGGCTCGTAGAGCGAGCCGATGTTCACGGTGGCGTTCTTGTCCCAGGTGCCGGCGGAGGCGCTGCCGCCGTCCGAGCCGCCGCCGCAGGCGGTGAGGCCGAGGGCGAGGGTGGCCACGGTGGCGGTGCCGTAGAGGGACGCTCTGGTCCTGCTGTTCTTGCTCATGGGTTCAGATGCCTTCGGTACGAGGAGCCGCGGGATGCTGCCGGGAACTGCCCGGTGCTACGGGATTCAGTGTGGAGGGGCGATCAGTGATCGGCCGGGAAGCCGTCGCGGAAGAGGGGAAGCTTCTCACCGGCCCGGACGGCCAGGTGGAAGCGGTTCTGCCGCGGCGGCATCGGACAGTTGTACTGATCGGAGAACCCGCAGGGCGGCACGAAGGCCCGGTTGAAGTCGAGGATCACCCGGTTGTCGTCCTCGGTACGCCGTACGAACAGGAAACGGCCGGCGCCGTAGGTGGTGTCCCCGTTGGTCGGGTCGCCGAAGACGAGGAGCAGGGTGCCGTCGTCGTCGAATGCGCTGAGGGTGTACTCACGGCCGTCGACGGTGAGCGTGATGTCGCCCGGGACGACCAGCTCACGGGTGCCGCCGTTGTCCCTCAGATGCTCGAACGCGACGCGGCGGGCGCCGGGCACGGGGGTGTAGGTCGCTTCCAGGACCCACGCCGGGTCGTACGCGAAGGCGCTGACACCGTCGAAGTGCCGGACGGCGGGCGAGTCCGCGTCCCACAGGCGCAGGCCGTGCTCGGGTTCACCGGTGACGAGGTCGGTGCGCCGGAGCGTGGTGACCGTCACGCTGTCCGGCTGCCCGGCGCGGGCGGCCTCGGCGTCGGGCTCCTCGCCGGCGGGCAGCCAGCGGGTCTCGACGAGGGCGAGGTTCCCGGTCGGCGAGGTGAGCGAGCGGTGGCGCTCGGCACGCCAGACCTTCCACTCCTCCCCGGGGTCGACGGAGGCCGGGGAGGCGGTGGGCTGTGACACGGCGGACTCATTCGACTAGGAGGTGGCGGCGATCCCGGATCTCCGGATCTCCGGATCACCGGTAGGGCGAACACGGATCGTTAATAGATGGTCAAAGCATGTCCTTTATCGTTCATAAGGTCACCTAATGTCAAACATGCGTCTCAGGTGGCGAGACGACGAGTCTCATGCCGGGGTGGCTGCGCGCGGGGGCACCGCCCCGGGCGGCCACTCCGCCCGGATCTCGACCGTCGGCGTCTCAACCACCTCGATCGTTGCCGTCTGAACGTTTTCTTCGTCCTGTCGGTGCGCGGCTCTAGCGTGTCCCGCGTGGCTCAACTCACCACTCTCTGGGCCTACTTACCTATACGTAAAGGACGAAGGCGGCACGATGAAGCTGGTCGAACTTGTAGAGGCCGGCGACGTCGCCGGAGTGGTCCGGGAGCTGGGCACCCTGCGGCCGGAGCAGCGCGGGGCGTGCGCGGCCGGGCTGACGGCCCACCGCGAGGCGATCTCCCGGCGGGCGAACACCGCGGAGGTGAGGGCCGCCCTGTTCGCCGCCGAGCTGGGCTGCCAGGTCACCCCCGAGGCCGCCGCGGCCTGGCTGCTGACCTACCGGTACTTCAAGGTGGACACCTGGACGGTGGACGTCCTGGACCTGCACCCCGTCGCCTGGCGCGCCGAGCTGGCCGCACGGCTCGGCGAGAGCGCGACGGCCTCGGACACGGTGTACACGGTCACCGAACACCTCGTCCACGACACCGGCTGCCCGCTGCCGGCCTCCCGGAAATTCGTCCTGGCCTGGCTCTCCAACCGCGCGAACGACCGGGAGCGGCCTCCGCGCGTACGGGGCGGAGTACCGGGGGCCGACCTCCTGGAGCGGCTGCGCGCGGACCCCTTCACCCCGAAACTCGTGCCCCTGGCCGTGCGGAGACCGGGGCGTCTCGTCTTCGGACCCCCGGTGTGGCTGCTGGAAGCCCTCGTCACCCTCACCGCCGAGGGTTTCGCCGACCGTGACGAGCTGGTCGACAACCTCTTCGCGGACCTCGTCGGCGATCCCCCCGGAGGGGCGCAGGCGGCGGCCGTTCTGGAGACACTCACACTCACCCCGGCCGAACACGCCCGGGTGGCCCCCGCACGGGCCGCGCTGGCCGAGTACCTGCTCGGGCGCCTGTCGGCCGACGGCACGCGCATGGAGACCGCGCCTTTCCTGGAGTTCCTGCGGGCCCTGAAGTGCACACCGGCCGAGAACGCGCTCCTGGCAAGGGCCCATCTGGAGCTGCTGGAACGGTCGTTGCCGGTGGCCGCCCACGCCCAGGAGGTCCTGACCGGCCTGGACGAAACGGGGCTGCTGGAACCTGCCGCACTCACCGAGGCATGCGAACGGGTCCTGCTCCGCCCCGAGAAGAAACTGGTCCGCGCCCAACTGTCCTTCCTGGAAAGGTCGATCCGGCGGGACCCGGCACGCGCGGACAGGCTGCTCGTCGACCTGGCCATCGCCTTCGAGCACCGGGAACTGTCGCTGCAGGAGCGCGCACTGGACCTGACGGCTCATCACGTTCGCTATGCCGGGGCGGCGGCACTGCGGGAGTTACGGACGGCCGCGGAACGGCTCAGCCCTGGACTCGCGGCTCGGGCGGGCGAAGTGTTCGGCGGACAGGCGGACTTGGGCGGCGCAGGGGGGTCGGGCGGCACGGCGGACTTGGGCGGCGCAGGAGGGTCGGGCGGCACGGCGGACCTGGGCGGCGCAGGAGGGTCGGGCGGCACGGCGGACCTGGGCGGCGCAGGAGGGTCGAGCGGCACGGCGGTTCCGGGCGGCGCACGGGGATCGGGCGGCACGGCGGACTTGGGTAGTGCGCAGGACTCGGGTGGTGCGGCGGAGGCCGCCGTCACCACGGCGTACGCGGACACGCTGCCCCCCGTGCCGGTTCCGAGCCCGGTGCCGGGGCCCGTCCCGACGGCCACCGAGCTCGCGCAGGAGGTCGCGGCGGTCGTCGCGGGCGACCAGGACGTGGTGGCCTTCGAGCGTGCCCTCGACGGACTGGTCCGCCACGCCCACGTGGACCGGGCCGCGCTGTCCGAGGCGCTGGAGCCGGTCATGCGTATCCGGCCGAAGGAGACCTACGACTGGGTGCAGGCGGACCTCTACGACGTGGCGGCCGCTGTGCGGGGCGACGAACCGAGGGCACGGGTCGGACTGCTGCACCGGGTCGTCCACCTCGGCCGGACCCGCCCGAGCAGCAGCTTCTCCCTGGCCGGTTCGCTGCTCGCCGCGCGCCTCGCCGAGGCGATGGAGATCGTCGAGTCCGGCACCCAGCCGTTCCTGCTGGCCGTACCGACCCTCTCCACCGGCGCACTGGACGCCGCCGTCCTGCTGGAACGGATCTCGGCGCTCGACGCACTCGGTGTCGAGCCCGCGCCGGTCGACCTGGCCCAGGCGCTGCTCCGGGTCACCCCGACGTCGGACGACGAGGTGCTCCGCGCGGCCGGAGCCCTCGACTCCCCCGCAGGCCGGCGGCTGGCGCACTGGCTGCGCGAGGGCGGGCTTCCGCACCAGGACTCGGAGCCGAAGGGCTGGCCGCACTGCAAGCCGCCGAAGCCCGCGTCGCAGGGGTGGTGGACCCCCGTGCGCCCGGGGGCGGCCATCGACCCCGAGTTCCCGTTGGCCGCGGCGGCGCTGGTCGGGCCGTACGTCGGCAACAACGGCCTCGCCGACCCGATCCGGCCCTTCTGGGTGGCCCAGCTGCCGCACCACCGCGAGGAGTTGATGGCACGCGACTACTTCGAGCCGCGCGTGTCCCAGACGGGGTGGCCGCGCGTACTGCCACTCGTCGCGGAGTCCGGCGGCCCGGCGGGCTGGTCGGTACACCTGGCCGTGGCGTTCGGCCTGCTCTGGCGCATGGACACCATCGCGGTGGTGGACGCCCTGCTGGTCCTGGCCGCGCGGGAGCAGTTGGACGGCGGGCTGCTCGGACGGCAGCTGGAGGCGCTGCTGAACTACGAGTGGCCCGGCGCGGGCAGGGCGGCCGAGTCGCTGCGAACCGCCGCGGAGACAGGTGCGTACGCGACCGTGTGGGCCGTCCTGGCCGCCGCCCTGCCCGGCCTGCTGCGCGACACCCCGGTCCGGGGCCTGGCCGAACTGCTGGCACTCGCGGTGGAATGCGCGTCGCGCTGCGGGGCGAGGGGGGAGATCACCGAGGTGACGGCAACGGCGGCCCGCAAGGGTTCGAGCCTGCTGGTGAAAAACGCCCGATTGCTACGGGACACGCTCGGCTGAGCCCGCCCGGTGAACGGCGGCCCCGCCCTCCGGGGGGGGGGCGGGACCGCCGTCCGGGGCGGCCTGTGCGTGAGCGAGCCAACTGTCCGGGCCCACCCGCGCGTCAACGGGGCCGCCGTCCCGGCCTACCCGCGTGTGGACGGCCCGCCGTCCCGGCCCACCCGTCCGTGAGCGGACCCACCGTCCGGGACGGCGGGACGGGGCCCGACGCCCCTCCCCCGTTTAGCCAACGCCCTCACGCCGGAGCCCGTCCGGACCGCCGGGGCGCGGGCACCTCCCCCACCCAGCACCGGCCCCGGGGCGCACCCTTGGGACACGCCCCACTCCGGGACGGGTTCGGGCTGTGCGCACCGGCGTTCCCTCGCCCGCCCCGCCGCTGGGACGCACCCCGGGGGACACGCCCCGGTTCGGGAACTCGTCCGGGCTGCCGCGCACCGGCGTCCCCACGCCCGTCCCCGCCGCCGGAACGCACCCCGTGGGGCACGCCCGCACGCCCCGCCCCGGGGCCCGTCCCGCCGGGCTACCGGGGCGGCGTGGATGGCCCCGGCGTCGGCGCCGGGGCGTACCCCGTGGGGCGGGTGGTGAAAACCCCCCGACCCTGCGTGCGGCTGCGCAACCGCGTCGCGTAGCCGAACAGTTCGGCCAGCGGCACCGTGGCGGTGACGATCGCCGCACCCGCCCGCGTGGTCGATCCGGTGACCCGGCCGCGCCGTGCCGCCAGGTCGCCGAGGACCCCGCCCACGGCCTCGTCGGGAGCGGTGACCGTGACCTCGACCACCGGCTCCAGCACCGCCATCGCGCTCGTCCGCAACGCCTCGCGCAGGGCGAGCCGTCCGGCCGTCCGGAACGCCATCTCCGACGAGTCCTTCGCGTGGGTCGCCCCGTCCCGCAGGACGACCCGCAGCCCGGTCACGGGATGACCGCCGAGCGGACCCTCGCCCAGCGCGTCCCGGCAGCCGGCCTCGACGGCCCGTACGTACTCCTGCGGGCACCCGACCGCCCACGACGGCCGACCGGAACTCGAACCCGGTCACGCTGCCTCCGCCTCCGCCTCCGCCTCCGTCCTCCCGTTCGGCGTCGGCCTCCAACGGCTCCACGTCCAGTACGACATGGGCGAACTGGCCCGCCCCGCCGTCCTGTTTGACATGCCGGAAGACGAACCCGGCGACCCCGCGTACGACCGTCTCCCGGTACGCGACCCGCGGCCGGCCGACCCGGACGTCCAGCCCCTGGGCGCGGCGGATCTTCTCCACCGCCACCTCCAGATGCAGTTCGCCCATGCCGGACAGCACGGTCTGCCCGGTCTCGTCGTCGGTCCGCACCACCAGTGACGGATCCTCCTCCACGAGCCGTGCCAGCGCGGCCACCAGACGGTCCGTGTCCGTGCTCGTCCGTGCCTCGACCGCGACCGAGACGACGGGCTCGGCGGTGACCGGCGGTTCGAGGACCAGCGGGGCACCGGGCGCGCACAGGGTCGATCCCGCGCGGGCGGACTTCAGTCCGACCACCGCGACGATGTCCCCGGCGACGGCCCGGTCCAACTGGGTGTGCCGGTCGGCCTGGACCCGCAGGATCCGGCCGATCCGTTCGGTGCGCGTCGCACCCGCGTCCCGCACGGCCACCACTTCTCCTTTCCGGATCGTCCCCGAGTACAGCCGCAGACAAGTCAGCCGCCCGGTGGCGGTGGAGTGGACCTTGAACGCCAGCGCGGCGAACGGCGCGTCCGGATCGGCGGCCCGCACCTGTTCGGCACCGTCCAGCGTGCCGCGTACGGCGGGAACGTCCGACGGCGAGGGCAGATACGCGACCACGGCGTCCAGCAACGGCTCGATGCCCCGGTTGCGGTAGGCCGAGCCGCAGAGCACGACCACACCGTCACCGGTACGGGTCAGGTCGCGCAGCGCGCCCGCGAGGGTCCGCGCGGAGAGGCCGGCCGGCGTACAGAACTCCTCCAGCGCGCCGGGATGGAGCTCCGCGACGGCCTCCTCCAGCAGTCGTCGTCGCCGGCCCGCCTCCTCGGACAGCGCTTCGGGTACGGGCCCTTCCTCGACCCCGCCGATCCCCTCCCCGCTTTCGGTCCAGACCAGCGCCCGCATACGCAGCAGGTCGACGACTCCGCGGAACCCGTCCTCCGAGCCGATGGGCAACTGCACGACCAGCGGCGCCGGATGCAGCCGTTCCCGGATGGACGCGACCGCCGAGTCGAGGTCGGCCCCGGCCCGGTCCAGCTTGTTGACGAAGGCGATGCGCGGCACGCCGAACCGGTCGGCCTGCCGCCACACCGACTCGCTCTGCGGTTCGACCCCCGCGACGGCGTCGAACACCGCCACCGCTCCGTCCAGCACACGCAGCGACCGTACGACCTCGTCGGAGAAGTCGACGTGCCCCGGGGTGTCGATCAGGTTGATGCGGTGCCCGTCCCAGTCACAACTGACGGCGGCGGCGAAGATGGTGATGCCACGGTCGCGCTCCTGGGGGTCGAAGTCGGTGACGGTCGTGCCGTCATGCACCTCACCACGCTTGTGCGTGGTCCCGGTGACATACAGGATCCGCTCGGTGACGGTGGTCTTGCCCGCGTCGACATGGGCGAGGATGCCGAGATTGCGGACGGCACCCAGCGGGGTGTCGAGAGGTGAGAAGCGGTGGTCAAGAGGGTGGAGTTCGGTACGCACGGCCCAAGGCCTTCCAGGACTACTGATCCGGATGGGGTCGGCGCGATTCCCGTACGAAGCGTCAGGTGACGTGCTGACCCGCGGAAAGGCGTGCGCAGGTCGACGTGCGCAGGTCAGGGTCAGACGTTCGAAACGGGTGTCCGGTGCGGGCCGCGCAGCCCGCACCGGCTCCGCGAGGACACGAGGATCACCTCGTACCGCGACAGAGGAACGACGACAGCGGTGCGGTACCGCATGGCCGGGCTCCTCTCGGTGGTCACGGGACGCGCGTCGCGGTGGTGTGCGATGCGCGTGCTGGGGCGAGTGTAGGAAGCCGAACTGCCCTGGCGCACCGGGTTATTCGCGCCCGGGCTCCACGGCGGCTCAGGGAGCCCCGTCCCGACGCTGCTCGGCGCGGGCCGGAGCGATGATCGTGGGAGCGTGCCCCTGCGGGGCGGGGCTGCCCGCGCCGAGCACCTGGCAGCGGGTGAGCCCGTGCCGGGACCACAGCGCGGCCGTCCACGCGCAGAGCAGCGCGTCGACGAGGTCCTCCCGGTGCTTGTAGTCGGCCGCCCGCCGGGGCGAGGGCTCCTCGGTCAGCCGGCGGGAGACCGGATGCGAGGCGAGCAGCAGGGGCGGGTCGGCGGTGGCGAGGCCCGCCACCCGGCCGATCAACTCGTCGCACGCCTGCGCCCGTACCGCGCGCCAGTCGGCCGACGGTACGCGCGCCGGGCGTCGTTTGTAGGTGGGGCGCTCCAGGTCGTACCCCAGCTCGGCCGCTCCGACGAGCGTTGTGTAGGGGTAGCACTCGGACAGGACGAGGCCGCTCGTCGGCGGGCCTTCCCTGCCGTCGTCGTAGGACCAGCCGGCCTTCCGGAGCCGTTCCAGCAGGAGCACGCCGGCCTTGCGCGGGGAACCCGTGTTGGTGCTGTTCGCGCTCACCTTCCAGCGGCCGTACCGCTGGCCCACCTCCCGCTCGCACCCGCGCTGGCCCGCCGCGTTGTCGACGACCAGCGGCGCGTCGACGAAGACCAGGGTTGATCCGTCGACGGCTGCCCCGGCCAGCCATTCCACCGTCTCGTCGAGCCCGCGGGTCCAGCCGCAGTCGACGACCGTGCCGGAGCCGTCGACTGCGGCCACACCCGTCTCGTTGGGCCTGCGGGTTCCGCCGTGCGCCCAGGCCAGGTCGATGCCGATGAACCGCTCGACCGCCATCTCAGGACTCGGACATTCCGGTGACCGTCCCGACCAGTTCCGCCAGTGCGGCAGCCACGCGGGCGAGGCCCGGCCCCGCGGGTCCACCCGGCTCGGTCATGTAGACGTCCCGGCGGATCTCGATCATCAGGGCGCTGACCCGCCGGTCGGTGCCGTGGTACTTCAGCGGTACGTACGTTCCGGCGAAGGGGCTGTCGGTGCCCGTACCGCCGAAGCCGGTGAATGCCTTCTCGGCGTGGACGAGGAGGTCGGGCGGGGTGTGGAAGGCGTCGGTTCCGAGGCAGACGGGTGGGCGGGGGCCGTCGCCGTGGAGTTCGTACGGCAGCCGGTCCGTGGGATAGGAGTGCACGTCGATGATCACCACTCGCCCGGCCGCTGCCAGCCGCTGTGTCACGGCGTCGGTCATGGCGGCGGCGTACGGGTGGAAGTAGCGGTCCAACAGCCGTTGTTCGAGCGCGGGGCTCAGGTCGGCGTCCGGGATACGGTCGGCGTCCGGGACGCGGTCGGCGTCCGGCCGGAGTGGCTCGCCGTGCGTGGTGCGGGTGTAGACGGCGCCCATGCCCACCGCCCGCATCTCCTCCCGCTCGTCGGGGAAGCGTTCGGGATCGACGACCAGTCGGGACAACCGGTTGACGAACTGCCAGGGCGGGGCGGCACGCCGGGCGGCGGCCTCCGCGGCGATCCGCGCGGTGTGCGCGTCGGTGATGTGGTCCAACTCCCGCTCCAGCGCGGCGTCGTCGAGCACGATGCCGTTCCGTACGTCCGCGGGGACGGTCCGCGAGGAGTGCGGTACGTGCAGGAGTACGGGCGAGTCGGGGGCGCCGGGTAGGAGAGCGTACGGATCCGAAGTGCCTTTCACCTAGGCGCCCTTGGCGACGGTCACCGTCACCGAGAGGTCGCCCGAGTTGTCGGCGATGCAGCCGTTGTCGCCGTCGTTGATGCGCAGTTCGAGCATGCCCCCGGCCGCCGCCTCGAAGGTCCACTGCTTCCCCACGATATGGCTCTCCTCGCCCTCCCCGGCCTCGGTGAAACGTCCGAGGAGCGCGCCGAAGGGGGCCGAGTCGTTGACCTTGCAGTCCGCCGCGGCGAAGTCGAGCGCCTTGTCGGTCTCGGCGTCGTAGCCTTCCGGCCCCGTCAGTGGCATCTCGGGGTCGTCCACGGTCCATTGACCCGAGGTGAAGCGGACGGTGACCGTGTCGCCGGACTGGATGGGTGTGTCGGTGACCCGCTGCCAGCCCTCGGCGCCGTGGACCACCGATTCGTTGACGACGGGCGTGGCCGGCAGGGGCGTACCGGCTGGCAGGGAGATGCCGGCTTCGCTTCCCGGTTCCTTGCCGTCCGAGGCGTCGGCCTGCGCGGACCGTTCGAACGGCGGCACCCCGGCGAGGAAGAGGCCGAGGCCGGTCCCCGCGAAGACGAGGGCGACCGAGGAGACCACGAGCCCCATGACCCGTCTGTCACGCCGGCTCTCGTCCCTGCGCATCAACGCGGCCGCGGTCGCGGCGTCGTACCGCGAAGTGGGTGCGGCGGTGGGCGCCGTGTGGTCCGTCCACGGGACGTGCTGACGGGTCCGGGTCTCCGCGTCCGCGAGGGAGACCCCGGCCGGGATCGCGATCCGGACGGTGGCCGACGGCAGCGACCTCGGGTCCGCCGCGAGCCCCTCGGCGGCGTGCCGCAGGGCGGTCGTCGCGTCGGGGATGGAGGGCCGCTCCTCGGGAGCTTTGCGCAGCAGTGCCTCGACGGCCGGGAGCAGCGGGCCCAACCGCGCCGGAAGATTGGGCTGTTCGTATGCCACGGCGTGCAGGGTGGCCGCGTGTGCGGGGCGCCGGAAGGGGGACGCCCCGGTGGCGGCGGTGACGAGTGTCGCGGCCAGCGACCACAGGTCCGAGGCGGGCCCGACCTCACCGCCGTTGACGCGTTCGGGCGCCATGTACTCGACGGAGCCCGCGAACTCACCCGAGTTGGTGAGCGCCTCGCCGTCGTCGACGACGGCGATACCGAAGTCCGTCAGGACCGCGCTGCCGTCGCGGCGCAGCAGGACGTTGGCCGGTTTGACGTCCCGGTGCAGAGCTCCTGCGGCGTGCACGGCGTCGAGCGCGCCGAGCAGTTGGGCACCCAGTTCGGCGACCTTCGTGGGCTCCAACGGGCCGTTACGTGCGATGAGTTGGGCGAGCGAGGGGCCGTCGATGAGTTCCATGACGATCCACAGGCGGTCCTCGTACTCGACGAGGTCGTGCACTCCGACCACATGCGGGTGCGGCACCCTGGCCACCACCCGCGCCTCCCGTACGGCCCGGCGCAGCCACACGCGGCGGTCCTCGTCGCCCTGGGTGAAGACATGCAGCTCCTTGGCGGCGACGTCCCGCGCGAGCAGTTGGTCGTGGGCCCGCCAGACGGTGCCCATGCCGCCCCGGCCGAGCTGGTCGGTCAGCCGGTACCGACCCGCGATCAGACGCCCGGCACCCCGTGCCGCGTGCGCCGCACCCTGCTGATCATCACTGCCGGACAACACGCCCGCCTCACGCCCCTCCCGATGGCTTCCTCGCCACCGGCCCCATGTATCACTCGAACACCGGCGAGCATAGCGCCGGGAACTGACGTCGGAACTACGGCTGAGGGAAGTGGGGCGCGGGGAGACCGGACCGGAGCCGGACCGCCTCGCGGGGCGGGCCGGAGGGCCACCGTGCGTGCCGCACCTACGGGACAGGTTCCGGGACAACGCTCCCCTCGGTGTGGGACGTGCGGTAGCGGAAGATGATGTTCCTGGTGGGGTGATCCCCCGCCGGGAACATTCCGTCCGCACACGACCGAAGGGACTGAAGACATGCTGGTGGACCTCATCGAGACCCCCGAGCTGGCTCCGCAGACGTACCTCGACGACGAGTCGCCGCTGGTGGCCGTCGACGCACCGGAGGAGCGCGCCTGGCTCCCGTCGTACCAGGCGGTCCGCGCCGCCTGACGTACGACGCGTTCGGTCGGCATCGGACCCGTGGAGGGTCCGGTGCCGGTCGTCCCAGGTCTCACGTCCGTCATCTCGCCCGCGCCCCCGAAGGACGGTCCGTCGTTGTCCTCCTCGCTCTCCGCCGCCCAGCCGGCCTCACCTTCCACCGACCGGCCGGGTTCGCCGGGCATCACCGGACCGGGCATCACCGGGCCGGTCGACGCCGGACCGACCGCCGACCGGGTGGCGCAGGCCGACACCCTGCTCTGCGCCGATCGGCAGTTCGGCGACTCCCCCGCCATCGGCGAGCGCAATCTCGCCCGGTTCCGCCTGGGCCTGACCATGCTGGCGCGGCATGACGGCGAGGCCGCGGACGTCCTGCGGGAGACGGCCGCCGCATCCGACGAACGTCTGCGCCCCCTGCTGTACGACCCCGTGCTGCGCAACTGCTTCGAGGTCGACCTCGCCCTGTTGGACGGCGGCCGGTTCGAACGCAGCTCGTTCGGCACGTACGTACGCGGTCACCTGGCCGCGGGTGCGGCGGCGGACGCACCGGCCACGGGTACTCCGACCACGGGCACGGCGCCCTCTGACGCGGCTCCCGCCCCAGGTCCCTCCGAAGCTCTTATGCGCCCCCATCGGCCCGCCTGGCCCGGTCTCGGGGACGCCTGGGTGCTGGCCGAGCCCGCACCGCGGGAGGACGCGCAGAAGCTGCTGGCCGAGCGCCTCATGGAGCTGTACCGGGACGCGCTCGGCGACGGCCGGGCGGCGGGTCCCGTCGATCCGACGGACGGAACTCTCGCCGTTCTACGGGACGGCGCGGAACTTCTCGCCACGCTGCTGCCCGCCGCCGGAGCCGGCGTGCTCGGGCACGTCAGCGTGGTCGGCTTCACCAGCCGGGAGAGCGAAGAGGGTCCCCTGCAGTCCATGTCGGGCGGCGATCCGCTTCCCTCGACCGTGCTGCTCGCGCCCGAACGCTGCACGTCCCCGTGGCTTGCCGCCGAGAGCCTGCTGCACGAGGGCGCCCACCTGAAGCTCTTCGACGCGCTCCGGACGGGTTCCGTGGTCAGGAACGCCACCGAGCAGGTTCCCATCCCGTGGCGGATCGGCTCCTGGACGGTCATCCGGGTGTTCGTCGCCCTGCACTTCTATGTGCACCTGCTGGTCTTCCGGGCCGCGGCCGACACGGCGGGTGAAGCGGTCCGTGAACGGTTCGGTCCGCCCCCGCCCGCCGAGGACCTCGACGAGCCGAGCCCGGGTACCCCCGCCGCCCTGAACGGCGAGTACCGCACCAGTGCGGAAAGGGCCCGCTACCTCGCCGAGTGCGTACTGTCGCTGCCGGACGAGGCCCTCACCGAACACGGGCACCGGTTCGCCCGCTGGCTCCTCACCGCCCTGCGCCTGGTGGACGAGGACGCGCCGCGGCCTCGTGAGCGGGCGGTCACGACTCGGCCCGCCGAACCGGGTCCCTCTCAGCAGGGCGGTCCCACCGGCACCCTCCAGCGCGTCACTCCGGTGGACGCGTGCGCCCTGCCCGGCCTCGGGCAACTAGTCGTCAGCCCCGCCCGGTCGGCTCGGATGCACTGGCTGAACGCGCGCTCCTGGACCGTCTACTCCCTGTGCGACGGACGTGACCTCGGCTCGCTGCACACCGCCTACGCGCAGGCGGCGGGTCTCACTCCCGGCTCGGAGGAGGTCGGCCGGCAGGTCGGCGACAGCCTGCGCCTGCTCGTGACCTCCGGCCTGGTCACGCAGGACGGGTGACACTACCCGGTGCCGGTTCCGGGGAGCGGTGCTCTGCGCGGGGCGTACCTACGCACCCGCTGAACCCGTGTCCGGATAGGTCGTCTCCAGGCCGGTCAGCCGGGCGGACACGATGGCCTCCAGTCGGTTCGACACGTTGATCTTCGGCAGGATGGCGGAGACGTAGTTGCGTACGGTCTTCTCCGATATGAACAGCTCCTGGGCTATCCGGCGGTTTCCGTGGCCGAGGGAGACCAGCCGCAGCACTTCCCGTTCCCGGTTCGTCAGAGCCGGGAACGGGAGCGGCTCGTCGGCCTCCGCCAGGCGCTGCAGCAGGGCGAAGAGCTCGCTGCCGGGCCGGGGGCCCAATGTCACGTACCCGCGTCGCACGGCTCGTACGGTACGCAGCAGGTCTGCCGTCTCCGTGTTCTTGAGCAGGTAGCCCGTGGCCCCGGCCATCAGCGCGGTCAGCAGCAGCTTGTCGTCGTCATGGTCCGGGGAGACCATCGCGACCAGCCGCGGGGACGGGCCCTGCCGACGCAGCTGCTGAAGCAGCCCGATTCCCGCGTGGGCCGGCAGGTCGAGGTCGACGAGGACCACGTTGGGCTTCCCCTCCCGGACCGCCCGGACGCCGGCGTGCGGATCGTGGGTTCCCGCGACAACGCCGATCCCGCCGTCCTCAAGCGCGGAACGCAAGCCGCTCAGGACCAGGGGAATGCTCTCTATCAACACCACGGACGTATCGGCGTCGTGGACCTCTTCGGCCATTCTCGTTCTTCCTCACACCCGGACTGGCGTGAGGCGTTACAGAGCGCTACCTCACGCCGTCATGATCAGCGTCCGGTTGCAGCGTAGAACTCCTGTAGCGCGACGGGCCGTTGCGCCGCGAAGGCAGCTGTGAGGACTCCGGGAAATCACGCGGTCCGGGAGGTTCGCCGTGGCGGCGGCATGCGAAAAGGGCCACGACCCTCAGGTCGTGGCCCTCATCCGCGTACAGCTGTAGCGAGTGTCCGAGGGGGGACTTGAACCCCCACGCCCGATAAAGGGCACTAGCACCTCAAGCTAGCGCGTCTGCCATTCCGCCACCCGGACCAGGTGTCTGCCGCCTGGACGGGGGTGTTCCCCGTGGCGACATGGACAACAATACCAAGCTTTCGGAGTGGCTTTCACCTGCGTTTCCGCGCCCCGGCGGGGTACCGCTCGGGGCGCGGACGACGCTCTACGACGTCACTCTGGTGTCACTTTGCGTGACCGAAAGCTACGGGTCGGGCGGGGATGGTTCCGACACCGCGGGGCACGGCATCAGAGGTCACGGCATCAGGTGGTACTCCGGGAAGTTCCCCGGCAGCCGCTCCCCCGCCGGCCCGTGCGTGACCGCGCGCACCAGCAGTTCGCCGCCCACGAACGCGCCGCGCCAGGACGCGCCGAAGCCGCCGAACAGCTCGTCGCGGTCGCCCCGGGAGCGGGGTTTCCCGTGGCCGACCTTGAAGGCGCGGATCTGCGGCGCCAGCCGCTGGTACGTGGCCTCGTCGTCGGTGGACAGCGTCGCCACCAGCGCGCCGTTCGACGCGTTCATCGCGGCCAGCAGTTCCGCCTCCGTGTCGACCAGGACGATCGTGTCGACCGGGCCGAAGGGTTCCGCGTGGTGGAGCGGGGAGGAGGGCGGCGGATTCAGGATCGTGACCGGCTGGACGTACGCCGACGTGTCCTGGCCGGGGAGGAAGCGGGCGTCGGCGAGCTTGCCGCGGTGCAGGGGTACGGCGCCGCGGTCGATGGCCTCGGCGACCTGGTCGTGCAGTTCCTTCGCCTTGGCCGCGTTGATCACCGGCCCGAAGTCCAGTTGCGGGTACGGGTCGTCGGGGTGCTCGACGGCCAGGGGGTGGCCGACGCGGAGGGTGTCGACCGCCGGGAGGTACGCCGCGAGGAACTCGTCGAACAGCTCACGCTGGACGACGAAGCGCGGATACGCCGTGCAGCGCTGCTTGCCGTAGTCGAAGAGCTTCGGGATGACGGCCGTCAGCGCGTCCCAGTCGGTGTGGTTCCAGATGCCCCAGGTGTTCAGCCCTTCCTGTTCGAGTACGTGTCGCTTGCCGAGGTCGGCGACGGCCGTGGCCACCGCGGCGCCCGTGTCCCGGCCGCCGACGAAGGAGACGCAGCCGATCTCGGGCGCGCGCACGAGCGCCTGGGACAGTTCGCCTCCGCTGCCGCTGACGAGGGTGACGGGTATCCCCTCGCGGGCGGCGAGCGCGCAGGCCAGGGTGAGGCATGCGACGCCGCCGTCGGTCGGGGTCTTGGCGATGACCGCGTTGCCTGCCAGTGCCTGTACCAGCATTGCGTGAACGAGCACGCTCATCGGGTAGTTCCAGCTCGCGATGTTGGACACGGGTCCGTCCAGCGGGGTCCGGTCCACGAGCATGGGCTCGATTCCGTCGACGTACCAGCGCACGCCGTCGATGGCGCGGTCGACGTCGGCCTGCGCGAGCCGCCAGGGCTTGCCGATCTCCCAGACGAGGAGGAGGGCGAGCAGTTCCCGGTGCTGGGTGAGGGCGTCGAGGGTGGCCGCGACGCGGGCCCGGCGTTCTTCGAGGGGTACGTGGCGCCAGGCACGGTGGTGGTCGAGGGCGGCGCGGACGGCCTGCTGGGCCGTGTCGCCGTCCAGTCGCGGCGGTCCGGCGATGGGGCTGCCGTCGACGGGGCTGGTGGCGGGCAGCGCCCGGCCGTCCGCCTGCCAGGCGGCGCCCCAGAGGTTGCGGACGCGGTCGTCCTGGAAGGCCTCGGGCGCCACGGCGACACAGCGCTGCCAGGCGTCGGTCCACGAGGTGCGGGCTTTGAGGGTGAGGGTGGGTGTTCGGGTGGTCTTGAGGTTGGGTGTGAGGGTGGGTGCCATTCGGTTGCTCCGCTCTCGGTGCACAGTCGGGGGCGGTCGTTCATGGCTGGTCCCGCGTGCGCGAGCACCGGCGGTGCGCGCCCGGCACGGGGACGGCGTGCGTCGTGCGTTCTGCGTTCTGCGTCGTGCGTCCTGCGTTCTTCGATCTGCCTTCTGCAGCGTCCGGCGTCCGGCGTCCGGCGTCCGGCGGGAACTTCGTACCGGCGACGCTAGCGACGCGGCGTGGCGTCCGTAAGTGACGTCAGGTCAACTATGAGTGACATCACGTTCCGCTTCGAGATGCTTCGAGGCGGGCCAGCACCAGCCGGGCCGTCTCGGTCGGGGTGTCACCCACCTGGACACCGGCCGCCTCCAGGGCCTCCTTCTTCGCCCGGGCCGTGCCGGAGGAGCCGGACACGATGGCGCCCGCGTGGCCCATCGTCTTGCCCTCGGGGGCGGTGAAGCCGGCGATGTAGCCGATGACGGGTTTGGTGACGTGGTCGCGGACGTACGCGGCCGCGCGTTCCTCGGCGTCGCCGCCGATCTCCCCTATGAGGACGATGAGTTCGGTGTCGGGGTCGTCCTGGAAGGCGGCCAGGCAGTCGATGTGGGTGGTGCCGACGACGGGGTCGCCGCCGATGCCGACACAGGTGGAGAAGCCGATGTCCCGCAGCTCGTACATGAGTTGGTAGGTGAGCGTGCCGGACTTGGAGACCAGGCCGATACGGCCGGGCTTGGTGATGTCGGCGGGGATGATGCCCGCGTTGGCCTGGCCCGGGGTGATCAGGCCGGGGCAGTTGGGGCCGACGATCCGCGTGCCCTTCGACTTCGCGTACGTCGTGAAGGCGACCGAGTCGTGGACCGGGATGCCCTCCGTGATGACGACGGCGAGGCCGATACCGGCGTCGGCGGCTTCGACGACTGCCGCCTTGGCGAAGGCCGGTGGGACGAAGACGACGCTGACGTCGGCGCCGGTCGCCTCGATGCCTTCGCGTACGGAGCCGAAGACCGGGACGGCACGGTCGTCGAAGTCGACGCTCTGCCCCGCCTTGCGCGGGTTGACGCCGCCGACGACGTCGGTGCCGGCGGCGAGCATGCGCCGGGTGTGCTTCATGCCCTCGCCACCGGTCATTCCCTGGACGAGGACCTTGCTCTCCTTGGTGAGGTAGATGGCCATGTCCCGCTCCTTCAGGTCGCGTCGGCGAGTTGGGCGGCGCGGCGCGCGGCGCCGTCCATGGTGGTGGCCTGCTGGACCAGGGGGTGCGCGCGGTCGTCGAGGATCGCGCGGCCCCGTACGGCGTTGTTGCCGTCGAGGCGGACGACCAGCGGCTTGGTCAACTGGACGGTGTCCAGGGCCTGCACGATGCCGTCGGCGACCGCGTCACAGGCGGTGATACCGCCGAAGACGTTGACGAAGACCGACTTGACGGCGGGGTCGGAGAGGATGACGGAGAGGCCGTCGGCCATGATCTGGGCGGAGGCGCCGCCGCCGATGTCGAGGAAGTTGGCGGGGCGTGCGCCGCAGCCGGCGACCACGTCGAGGGTCGACATGACGAGACCGGCGCCGTTGCCGATGATGCCGACCTCGCCGTCCAGCTTCACGTAGTTGAGGCCCTTGGCGGCGGCGGCCGCCTCCAGCGGGTCGTCGTGCGCCGCCCCCTGGCCTCCCCATCGTGCCTGCCGGAAGCGGGCGTTGTCGTCGAGGGTGACCTTGCCGTCGAGGGCGAGGATCTGGCCCTGCGCCGTACGGACGAGGGGATTGACCTCGACGAGTACGGCGTCCTCGCGGGTGAGTACGTCCCAGAGCCTGACCAGGACGTCGACGGTCTGCGGGGGCAGGCCCGCGGCTTCGGCGATCTCGGCGGCCTTCGCCGAGGTGACGCCCTCGGCCGGATCGATGTGGATCCGCGCCACGGCGTCGGGGCGGGTGGCGGCGACCTCCTCGATGTCCATGCCGCCCTCGGCCGAGGCGATCGCGAGGAACCGGCCGGCCGCACGGTCGAGTACGTAACTGACGTAGAACTCGGCTTCGATGTCGACCGGTTGGGCCAGCATCACCTTGCCGACCGTGTGGCCCTTGATGTCCATGCCGAGGATCTGGCGTGCCGTCAGTTCGGCGGCGGCCGGGTCGGCGGCGAGTTTCACGCCGCCCGCCTTGCCCCGTCCGCCGGTCTTCACCTGCGCCTTGACGACGACGCGGCCGCCCAGCCTGCGGGCGATCTCGCGTGCCTCTTTGGGTGAGTCGGTGACCTCCGCCCTCGGCACCAAGATGCCGTGTTCTTCGAAGAGTTCCCTTGCCTGGTGCTCGAACAGGTCCATCTCGGCTCCCTCTGAAAAGTGCCGCACGCCCCCTGGACACCACCCACTGGATGCGGGATAACAAGCTTCATACAGTATTCGTCGACTGTATGCAATGTACCGCGACGGCATCCACGAACAGTGCGCGCACCACGTATGAGCTGCACGGATGAGCTGCGTCTCCGCGCGCCCAATCCCCTACGAAGGGACAGGACTTCGCCATGCCCGACGACAACAGCCAGAACCTCATCTCCGGTGGTCACCTGGTCGCCAAGGCACTCAAAGCGGAGGGTGTGGAGGTCATCTACACCCTCTGCGGCGGCCACATCATCGACATCTACGACGGCTGCGTGGACGAGGGCATCGAGGTCGTCGACGTACGCCACGAGCAGGTCGCCGCCCACGCCGCCGACGGTTACGCGCGCATCACCGGTAAGCCCGGCTGCGCCGTCGTCACCGCCGGCCCCGGCACGACCGACGCCGTGACGGGTGTCGCCAACGCCTTCCGCGCGGAGTCCCCCATGCTGCTGATCGGCGGCCAGGGGGCCCACACCCAGCACAAGATGGGGTCCCTGCAGGACCTGCCGCACGTCGACATGATGACGCCGATCACCAAGTTCGCCGCGACCGTGCCGGACACCGCGCGGGCCGCCGACATGGTGTCCATGGCGTTCCGCGAGTGCTACCACGGGGCGCCAGGACCGTCCTTCCTGGAGATCCCGCGCGATGTCCTGGACGCCAAGGTTCCGGTGGACAAGGCCCGGGTGCCCGCCGCCGGGCAGTACCGGGCCTCGACCCGCTCGGCCGGTGACCCCGAGGCCATCGAGAAGCTCGCCGACCTCCTCGTGCACGCCGAGAAGCCGGCGATCCTGCTGGGCAGCCAGGTGTGGACGACTCGCGGCACCGCGTCCGCCATCGATCTCGTACGCACCCTCAACATCCCCGCCTACATGAACGGCGCCGGACGCGGCACGCTGCCTCCCGGCGACCCGCACCACTTCCAGCTCTCGCGCCGGTACGCCTTCTCCAACGCCGACGTCATCGTGATCGTCGGTACGCCCTTCGACTTCCGCATGGGCTACGGCAAGCGTCTGTCGCAGGACGCGACCGTCGTGCAGATCGACCTCGACTACCGGACCGTCGGCAAGAACCGGGACATCGACCTAGGCATCGTCGGGGACCCGGGGCTCGTCCTGAAGTCGGTCGCGGAGGCCGCCTCGGGACGCCTCAACGGAGGCGCGTCCAAGCGCAAGGAGTGGCTCGACGAGCTGCGCGCCGCCGAGCAGACCGCCATCGAGAAGCGGCTGCCGAGCCTGAAGTCCGACGCCTCGCCCATCCACCCGTACCGGCTGGTCAGCGAGATCAACGACTTCCTGACCGAGGACTCCATCTACATCGGGGACGGCGGCGACATCGTCACCTTCTCCGGGCAGGTCGTGCAGCCCAAGTCACCCGGGCACTGGATGGACCCGGGCCCCCTCGGCACGCTCGGCGTCGGCATCCCGTTCGTGCTGGCCGCCAAGAAGGCGCGGCCCGACAAGGAGGTCGTCGCCCTCTTCGGGGACGGCGCGTTCTCCCTCACCGGCTGGGACTTCGAGACCCTCGTCCGCTACGACCTCCCCTTCGTCGGCATCGTCGGCAACAACTCCTCCATGAACCAGATCCGCTACGGCCAGGCCGCCAAGTACGGCCTGGAGCGCGAGCGCGTCGGCAACACCCTCGGCGACGTCCACTACGACAAGTTCGCGCAGATGCTGGGCGGTTACGGCGAGGAGGTCCGCGACCCCGCCGACATCGGTCCAGCCCTGCAGCGCGCCCGTGAGTCGGGCAAGCCGTCGCTCATCAACGTCTGGGTCGACCCGGACGCGTACGCCCCCGGAACCATGAACCAGACGATGTACAAGTGAGGTGGAACCGTTGACCACAACGACAGCGACGACCCCCACGGCGTCGACGCCGGCCTCGGCCAAGGCCCTCGAAGGCGTCCGTGTTCTCGACATGACGCACGTCCAGTCCGGTCCCTCCGCCACCCAGCTGCTCGCCTGGCTCGGCGCGGACGTCGTGAAGCTGGAGGCGCCGACCGGGGACATCACACGCAAGCAGCTGCGCGACCTTCCCGACGTCGACTCCCTCTACTTCACGATGCTCAACTGCAACAAGCGGAGCATCACCCTCAACACCAAGACCGAGCGCGGCAAGGAGATCCTCACCGAGCTGATCCGGCGCTCGGACGTCATGGTCGAGAACTTCGGACCGGGCGCGGTCGACCGCATGGGCTTCACCTGGGACCGTATCCAGGAGATCAATCCGCGGATCGTCTATGCCTCCATCAAGGGGTTCGGGGACGGCCCGTACACCAACTTCAAGGCGTACGAGGTCGTCGCTCAGGCCATGGGCGGGTCGATGTCGACCACCGGTTTCGAGGACGGGCCGCCGCTGGCGACGGGCGCCCAGATCGGTGACTCGGGCACGGGCATCCACGCGGTGGCAGCGATCCTCGCCGCCCTGTTCCAGCGGGAGAACACGGGGCGCGGGCAGCGGGTGAACGTGGCGATGCAGCACGCCGTACTGAATCTGTGCCGGGTGAAACTGCGGGACCAGCAGCGCCTCGGGCATGGGCCGCTGGCTGAATATCCCAACGACGACTTCGGCGACGAAGTTCCCAGGTCCGGAAACGCGTCCGGCGGCGGCCAGCCTGGCTGGGCCGTCAAGTGCGCGCCGGGCGGCCCCAACGACTACGTGTACGTCATCGTGCAGCCCGTCGGCTGGAAGCCGCTCTCCGAGCTGATCGGGCGGCCGGAGCTGGCGGACGACCCCGAGTGGGCGACGCCCGAGGCCCGCCTGCCGCAGCTCACCAAGATGTTCCAGCTGATCGAGGAGTGGTCGTCCACGCTCCCCAAGTGGCAGGTGCTGGAGAAGCTCAACGCCCACAACATCCCGTGCGGCCCGATCCTCTCCACCAAGGAGATCATCGAGGACGAGTCGCTGGTCGCCAACGAGATGGTCGTGACGGTGCCGCACCCCGAGCGGGGCGACTTCGTGACCGTGGGCAGTCCGCTGAAGCTCTCCGACTCCCCCGTGGACGTGACCAGTTCGCCGCTGCTCGGCGAGCACAACGAAGAGGTGTACGTCGGCGAGCTCGGGCTCGGCGACGAGGAGCTGCGCCTGCTCAAGTCGAACGGAGTGATCTGATTGATGGCCGAAGACCGGGTGCTGAGGGTACGCAGGCTCCTCGACGCCGTGCGGGCTTCAGGACGGACGGCGCTGACCGCACCCGAGGGCAAGGTGGTCGCCGATGCCTACGCGATCGCCGTTCCGGGTGAGGAGCTGGCGACCGACGTCGACGAGGCGGTCGCCCACGCGGCGCGCTTCGGCGGTCCCGTCGTGATGAAGATCGTCTCTCCGGACATCCTCCACAAGACCGACGCGGGCGGCGTGATCGTCGGCGTGGAGGGTGCGGCGGACATACGCGCCGCCTTCCACAAGATCGTCGAGAACGCCAGGGCGTACAACCCCCAGGCCCGCATCGAGGGCGTACAGGTGCAGGAACTGCTGCCCCAGGGGCAGGAGGTGATCGTCGGCGCGGTGACCGACCCGACGTTCGGCAAGGTCGTGGCGTTCGGGCTCGGCGGTGTGCTGGTCGAGGTCCTGAAGGACGTCACGTTCCGCTTGGCGCCCGTCGACCCGGACGAGGCGCTGTCGATGCTGGACTCGATCCGGGCCGCGGAGATCCTGCGCGGGGTACGGGGCGCCCCCGCCGTGGACCGGTGGGCGGTCGCCGAGCAGATCCGCCGGGTCTCCGAACTGGTCTCGGACTTCCCAGAGATCGCCGAGGTGGACCTGAACCCGGTGATCGCCACCCCGGAGGGCGCGATGGCCGCGGACATCCGGGTGATCCTCGCCGAGTCGGTGCCGAAACCCCGCCGCACGTACGGCCGCGACGAGATCCTCACCTCGATGCGCCGGCTGATGCAGCCGTCGTCGGTGGCCGTGATCGGCGCCTCCAACGAACAGGGAAAGATCGGCAATTCGGTCATGCGCAACCTCATCGACGGCGGTTTCTCCGGGGAGATCCATCCGGTGAACCCCAAGGCCGATGACATTCTCGGCCGCAAGGCGTACAAGAGTGTCACCGACGTTCCCGGTGAGGTGGATGTGGCGGTCTTCGCTATCCCCGCCAAGTTCGTGGCTGCGGCCCTGGAGGAGGTGGGACGCAAGGGGATCGCCAACGCCGTACTGATCCCCTCGGGGTTCGCGGAGACCGGTGAGCAGGGACTCCAGGACGAGATCGTGGCCATCGGCGAGCGGTACGGCGTCCGGCTGCTCGGGCCGAACATCTACGGCTACTACTCGACGTGGCAGGACCTGTGCGCCACGTTCTGCACGCCGTACGACGTGAAGGGCGGTGTCGCCCTCACCTCGCAGTCCGGTGGCATAGGGATGGCCATCCTGGGCTTCGCGCGCACTACGAAGACGGGTGTTTCCGCGATCGTGGGGCTCGGCAACAAGTCGGACCTCGACGAGGACGACCTGCTGACCTGGTTCGGCGAGGACCCCAACACCAAGTGCATCGCCATGCACCTGGAGGACCTCAAGGACGGGCGGGCCTTCGTGGAGGCCGCGCGGGCGACCGTCCCCAAGAAGCCGGTGGTCGTCCTGAAGGCGGGCCGCACCGCGGCCGGGGCGAAGGCCGCGGGCTCGCACACGGGCGCTCTGGCGGGCGACGACGCCGTGTACGAGGACATCCTGAAGCAGGCCGGTGTCATCAGGGCGCCCGGCCTGAACGAAATGCTGGAGTACGCGCGCGCGTTGCCGGTGCTGCCCGCTCCCCAGGGCGACAACATCGTGATCATCACCGGCGCCGGCGGCAGCGGCGTACTGCTGTCCGACGCGGTGACCGACAACGGCCTCTCCCTCATGGAGATCCCGCCCGACCTGGACGCTTCCTTCAGGAAGTTCATCCCGCCCTTCGGGGCCGCCGGCAACCCGGTGGACATCACGGGCGGCGAACCCCCGTCGACCTACGAGGCGACGATCAGGCTCGGTCTGGAGGACCCGAGGATCCACTCACTGGTCCTCGGCTACTGGCACACCATCGTGACCCCTCCCATGGTCTTCGCCGAGCTCACCGCGCGCGTGGTGGCCGAATTCAGGGAGCGCGGGATCGAGAAGCCCGTGGTGGCGTCGCTCGCGGGCGACGTCGAGGTCGAGGAGGCCTGCCAGTACCTGTACGAGCACGGGGTCGTGGCCTACCCGTACACCACCGAGAAGCCGGTGGCGGTGCTCGGAGCCAAGTACCGCTGGGCGCGGGCGGCGGGGCTGTTGTGACGCGGCGGCGGGCAGCGACCCGGCCGGCGGGGCTGTTGAGGGGGCGGTTCATGACCTGACCCGGCGAAGGGGCGGGCCGACGGTGCGCGTCGGCCCGCCCCGGGACCCGTGCGCACACGAAAGGCATTGGACAGGGGGCGCTGGCCAGATCTTTCGACGCAAGGGGTGCAACGAGACATGACAACCACCGACATCACGACACCCGTCCCCTACAGGGAGGTGACGGACCGCAACGGCCGCCTGTACCGGATCGGCGAGACCGACCGGGACATCATGGGGCGACCACGCTGGACCATGGTGCTCTTCCCCTGGATGGGCATGCTCGGCATCAGCTCCTCGGAGTACGCGTTCACCTCCGCCGAGGACACCCTGCATGAGGCCCACCTCTGGAACAGTGGGCACATCTTCTGGCTGATGGGCGTCTGGGTGTTCTTCCAGGCGGCCGTGGCCTTCCCGGCCGGCCAGCTGCGCGAGAGCGGACGGCTCCCCGCGCGGTACGCCATGATGCTCGGCGCGTGCGGCACACTCCTGGGCTATCTCTCACTGGCGTACGCGCCACATGTGATCGTCGCCTACATAGGCTTCGGCATGTTCAGCGGCATCGGCGCCGGACTCGTCTACGCGACCTGCGTGAACATGGTCGGCAAGTGGTATCCGGAGCGCAAGGGCGGCAAGACCGGCATGGTCAACGGCGGTTTCGCCTACGGTTCCGTGCCCTTCGTGTTCCTGTTCACCTCGTACATGGACCTGTCCAACTACGAGACGGTGCTGGTCTTCGTAGGCGTGATCTGCTGCACGGTCGTCGCGTTCGCCGGCTGGTTCTTCAAGGACCCGCCGAAGAACTGGTGGCCCGCGCACGTGGACCCGCTGAAGACCTCGACCGACCCGCGGGTCGTGCGGGCGCTGGCGAAGAACCCGCCGGCGGTCAAGCAGTACACACCGCGCGAGGCGGCCAGGACGCCCGTGCTGTGGATGATGTGGTTCTGCCTGCTGTGCACGGCCGGCATCAACATCTTCGGTATCGCCATGCAGGTCCCCTTCGGGAAGGAGATGGGATTCGCCGGCGGCATCGTGGCCACCGCCATGTCGCTCAAGGCCATCGTGAACGGCACCGGACGAGGTGTCATCGGCTGGATCTCGGACCGGTACGGCCGCCGGAACACCCTCGTCATCGTCTGTATCGTGCTCGGCTGCTCCCAGTTCGGTGTGTTCTTCTCCGGGAACCTGGGCTCGATGCCGTTCTTCCTGGTCTGCTCGATGATCTCCGGCTTCGGCGGCGGCGCGATCTTCCCGCTGTTCGCGGCGATGACCGCGGACTACTTCGGTGAGAACAACAACGCCTCCAACTACGGCATGGTCTACAGCTCCAAGCTCATCTCCGGTCTCGTCGGCTCCGGTGTGGGAGCGATCGTCGTGAGCGCCTGGGGCTACGGAGGAGCCTTCGCACTGGCCGGCAGCATCGGCCTCGGCTCCGCGGTCCTGGCGCTCTTCCTCCGGGCTCCCGGCAGGCCCAGCACCAAGAACGTCGTACCCAACCCGCACCCCATCGGTGAGGAGATGGCCTGACCGGTGTTCCCCACGCCGCATCCGTCCCCGACGTCCTGGAACCCCAAGATCCGCTTCGGTCCTTGAGAACGACGGCGGTCCTCCCCACGACAGTGCGTGGGAAGGACCGCCTGTTGTACGTCCGCCTTTTGTACGTCCGAACGTTGTACGTCCGGCTGTTGTACGTCCGGACTGCGCCGTGCCGGGTGCTTGCGCGAGGCGCCCCGGCTCAGTGCTTCTTGGAGCGCAGGGCCGCGAGGTTGTCGTAACTGATCTTGGCCTCGCGCAGCGACTGCGCGGGGTCGGTGGCACTGGGCGAGTTGTCGTCCTCGACCATCGGGTTGTGGTAGTTCCGCTCCCCGACCCGAGAGAAGAACGTGGTGTAGTCGATGACGCCCGTTCCGAAGGGCACCATGTCGTAGCCCATGCCGTTGGTGGTGCTCACGACACCGTCCTTGGCGTGGAACAGCGGGTAGCGCTTGTTGTGACGGGCGACGAGCCCCGCCGGGTCGAAGACCTTCTCGCGGGTGGAGCCGTCGTGGGCGGTGTAGGTGTGGAACTTGTACTGGGCCACGTGCGCCCAGAAGATGTCCATCTCCAGCCAGACCAGCTTCGGGTCGGTGACCTTCAGGAAGTACTCCAGCTTGCGGATGCCGGAGCTGCGGGTGGGCCGGCCCTGTGCGTCCAGCGGGCCCCCGTCGAGCAGGAAGCCGTACGCCGCGTCGTGGTTGTGCGTGTACAGCTTGATGCCCTCGCGGCGGGCGACCTTGCCCAGCGCGTTCCACTTCTCGGCCGCCACGTCCCAGTCGGCCCGGTAGGAGCTGCCGGTGGGGTCGCCACCGGTGCCCATGTGGTCCATGCCGAGGATGTTGGCGATCTCCAGGTGCTTCTTGAAGGTGTCCAGGTCGGCGGTGGTCAGCGGCCAGGAGGGCGGTATGAAGCCGTGGTTGCCCTGGGCGCGCAGCCCGTAGTCGTCGAGCCAGGAGCGCAGCAGCCTCGCGCCCGCGACGGACTCCAGGCTGGCGCCGCCCGGCGCGTTGGCGTGCTGGTTGTATCCGGCGAACTCCACCTGGCGGTATCCGTGGCGGGCCAGCTGCTTGAACACCTCACGGAAGCCGGAGGGCAGGTCCGAGGCGAGCGGGTCGCGGGCCGTGGCGTCACGGACGGTGTAGAGGATGATGCCGCGCTTGCCCGGCGGGACGAGGACGTGTCCGCGGCCGTGACCGTGGTCATGGCCGTGGCCGTGGCCTCTGTCCCGGTCCTGGGCCAGGGCGGGTGAGGCGCCCAGCACCGGAGCGGCGACCGCCCCGGCGGCGACGGCGGTGCAGGTGCTGAGGAAGCGGCGGCGGTTGACGCCGAGCGTGCGACGCAGGGCGTCGCCGGATCCGGATTCGTCGTTGAACGCGGTCACGGTGTCTCTCTCTCGGTTGGTGCACGACCGTGTACGGCCGTGTGCGGGATCGGCGCCCGGCTGGGGCGATATGCCTTCGACCAGCAAAAATGGCGAGGCGTACGGGAGTTATCCACAGGCCGGGCACGGTGTCGGTGCCGTGTGTTTCACTTTTCGTGTTCGCCCGTCCGGTCGTTCCCGGGTGCTGTCACCCGAGGCCGGCCAGGTCGAGCAGCAGGGATTTCACATCGGTGGCCGCGACGCGGTCGCCGACAGCGCGGGGGGTGGAGCAGATGATGAGCGGACCTTCGTCGTCGCTCAGGGGGAGGCGGCCGTGGCTGCCTCGAATAGGTGAGGGGTCGAGGGGCACGACCGCCATGCGGTAGCGCATGCCGAGCTTCTTGCGGGCCAGCGCGCCCGCGGCCTTGACCTTGACGTACGGGTCGAGCGGATCCATGAAGAGCTCGACCGGGTCGTAGCCGGGTTTGCGATGGATCTCGACGAGCTGCGCGAAGTCGGGCGCGCGGGCGTCGTCGAGCCAGTAGTAGTACGTGAACCAGGCGTCCGGCTCCGCGACGGCGACCAGCTCGCCGGAGCGGGGATGGTCGAGGTGATGGGTCTTCTTGCCCTCGTCGTCGAGGAGTTGCTCGATGCCGGGCAGGTCGGCGAGCGCCGCCTTGGTGGCTTCCATGTCCTCGGGGCGTCGGACGTAGACATGGGCGATCTGGTGGTCGGCGACGGCGAAGGCCCGTGAGGTCATCGGGTCGAGGTACTCCATGCCGTCCTGGGTGTGCACCTCAAGGAGTCCGGCGCGGCGCAGCGCTCGGTTGATGTCGACGGGGCGGTCCGCGCGGGTGATGCCGTACTCGGACAGGGCGACGACGGTACGGCCTTCCGCGCGGGCGTCGTCGAGCAGTGGGGCCAGGGCCGCGTCCAGGTCGGCGGCCGCTTTCAGGGAGCGCGGGTCGTCGGGGCCGAAGCGCTGTAGGTCGTAGTCGAGATGAGGGAGGTAGCAGAGGGTCAGGTCCGGCCGGCGGGTGGCGATGACGTGACGGGTGGCGTCGATGATCCACTGGCTGGAGACGAGGTCGGCGCCTGGGCCCCAGAAGTGGAAGAGCGGGAACGTGCCGAATTTCTCGGTGAGTTCATCGTGCAGGGCCGGGGGCCGGGTGTAGCAGTCGGGTTCCTTGCGGCCGTCGGCGTAGTAGACCGGACGGGGGGTGATGGTGATGTCGGTGTCGGCGCCCATGGCGTACCACCAGCAGATGTTGGCGACCGTGTAGCCGGGGTGGACGCGCCGGGCGGCGTCCCAGATCTTGTCGCCGGACACCAGGCCGTTGTGCTGGCGCCACAGAAGGACGTCGCCGAGGTCGCGGAAGTACCAGCCGTTGCCGACGATGCCGTGCTCGGAGGGATGGGTGCCGGTCAGGAACGTGGACTGGGCGGCGCAGGTGACGGCGGGCAGCACGGTGCCGAGGTGGGCCTTGGAGCCGGACTGGGCCAGGGACTTGAGGCGCGGCATGTGGTCGAGGAGCCGGGGGGTGAGGCCGACGACGTCCAGGACGAGGAGAGGAGTGGGGGAAGACGGGCCGGCGGCGGTGGCCGGCTCGGCCAGGAACTCGGCCGACGTCTCGGGCGGTGCTCCGGCTGGGGCCACGGTCTCGCGCTCGGTCATGGGCAGTGGCTCGGGTACGGGCACGGGCACTGACTCGGCCGGGGTTTCGGGGGTGCTCACGGCAGCTCCTTCAGGCCGAGGTCCGTCAACAGGTCGCGGGCGAGCATGAGTTCGGCGGCGATGCCGTCGGCGAGCTGGGCCCGGCCGCGGGGGCGCAGTTCCGGCGGGAGTGCCTGCCAGGTGTAGGTCTCGACCTCAAGGTGGTGGGTGAGCGGCTGCGGGCCGCCGACCAGCCGGGTCAGCGTGTCCTTGAGCACGGGCAGCGTGGAGGTGAGAGGTGCGGCGGGAGCCGCGTGCAACGGCACATGGAAGTGGGCGCGCCACGGGGAGGCGTCGGGCAGCGCGTCCTCCTTGATGGCCTCGCCGAGGTCGTCGGTGCCGCGGAGCCCGGCGGCGGTGAGGGTGCGGGTCTGGTGCAGGAAGCGGGGTTCGTCGAAGGCGGCGAGGGCCTCGCGCACTTCGGGGAGGTGGGGGTGTTCGGCGTGCAGGGCGGCCGACAGCTGGGACTTGACGACGGGGACGCCGGCGGCGGCCAGCCGGTCCAGGGCGGTGTGCGGATCTTCGAAGGAGGTGGCGAGGTGACAGGTGTCGACGCAGATGCCGATGCGGTCGCGGCCGATGGCGGCGAGCGGGGCGATGGCGTCGGCCGTGGTCTCGACGGTGCAGCCCGGTTCGGGTTCCAGGCCGATGCGGATGGAGCGGCCGGTCAGCTCCTCCAGCGCGTCGAGGCGTTCGGCGAGTGTGCGCAGGGCCGTGTGTGCCAGGGCCGCGCGGTCGTCGTCGTACACGGTGCGCCAGGCGAGCGGGAGGGTGGAGATGGTGCCCTCGGTGACGTCGTCGGGGAGGAGTCCGGCGAGCAGGCGGGCGAGGGCCGTCGTGTGGTCGAGGCGCTCGGGGTCGGCCCAGTCCGGCTTGTAGACGCGGTACTTGACCTCCTCGGCCCCGAATCCCTCATAGGGGAAGCCGTTGAGGGTGACGACTTCGAGACCCCGGCTGTCGAGTTCCGCGCGCAGGCCGCGCAGGGCGGACGGGTCGGTGACGAGGGCTCGGGCCGCGTCCTTGGCGAGCCACAGGCCGATGCCGAGCCGGTCGCGGCCGAGCCGCCTGCGCACGGGTTCGCAGTGGTCGCGGAGCTGGGCGCGGACTCCGGCGAGGGTTTCGGCGGGGTGGACGTTGGTGCAGTAGGCGAGGTGGACGGTGGAGCCGTCGGGGTGGCGGAAGCGCATCGGTCACGCCTCCGTGGTCGCGGTCTGAGTCCGGGTCTCGCTCGCGGTCCCGGTCCCGGACGCGGCCCCGGGTTCGGTCCCGGTCCCGGGCTCCGGTGCGGTTTTCGGGACTCCTCGGAGGATGGAGTTGCCCTCGTGGGTGGCGTCCGTGCCGGCGATGTCGAGGTCGAGGCGCCCGCTGAGGCCGTAGAAGGCGACGGGGTTGCGCCACAGCACCTGGTCGACGTCGTCCTCGGTGAACCCGGCCTTCAACAGGGCGTCGGCGACCTTGCGGGTCTTCAGCGGATCGCTCTTGCCCCAGTCGGCCGCGGAGTTGACCAGCACCTTCTCCGGTCCGTACTCCTGCAGGACCGCGACCATCCGTTCCTCGTCCATCTTGGTGTCCGGATAGACGGAGAAGCCGAGCCAGCAGCCGCCGTCCTTGGCCTCCTTGACGGTCGTTTCGTTGAGGTGGTCGATCAGGACGTGGTCCAGGGGCAGTGCGGACTCCCGGACGACGTCGAGGGTGCGGCGCAGGCCCGCCAGCTTGTCGCGGTGGGGCGTGTGGACCAGTGCGGGGAGCGCGTACTCGGCGGCGAGCTGGAGCTGAGCGGCCAGCGCGGTGTCCTCGGCGGGCGTCATCGAGTCGTAGCCGATCTCGCCGACGGCCACCACGTGGTCCTTGACGAGATACCGGGGCAGTTCGTCGAGGACGGGCACGCAGCGCGGGTCGTTGGCCTCCTTGGGGTTCAGGGCGATGGTGCAGTGGTGCGCGATGCCGTACTTGGCCGCGCGGAAGGGCTCCCAGCCGAGGAGGGCGTCGAAGTAGTCGAAGAAGGAGGCGGGTGACGTGCGTGGCTGCCCCAGCCAGAAGGCGGGTTCGACGACGGCACGGACGCCGGAGTCGTACATGGCCTCGTAGTCGTCGGTGGTCCGAGACGTCATGTGGATGTGGGGGTCGAAGATGCGCATCAGGACTCCTTGCCGTCGGGACCGCGCGTGCCGTCCGTGCCGTCCGTACCGTCGGGGGCGGTCGGATCGTCCGGTACGTCGGTTCCGGTGGGGGTGGCCGGGTGCCCGGTGAGGGCCAGGACGCGGTGCAGGTCGTGGGGGACGGGGCGGTCGGCGGCGGTGCGTTCGGCGGCGTAGTCGCCGAGCATGCGGGCGAGTTCGGCGTCGTCGCGGGCCCGGTCGGGAAGGTCGGCCACGGCGTCCACGGGCACGCCGGTGAACAGGCACTTCAGGACGGCGTGCCGCCAGTTGTGGGCGTCCAGGTGCCGGGCGGCGTACGGGCCGACGGCCGCGGCCACCAGCCGGGTGTCGTTGGTGCGCAGGGCGTCCTCGACGACCGGCAGGGCCTCGGGTCCATCCACGAGGTGGGGCAGGGCCTCCAGGACGGCGCGTCGTTCGTCGGCGGTGCCCTGGCGGTAGACCCGGGCGAGGGTGGGGGCGTCGGCCCGGGCCGCGTACAGGAGGAGTACACGGGCCGCTTCCGCGTAGTCGGGTCCGCAGCGCCGGCCCGCCTCGGCGATCCGCAGCTCCCATACGGAGATGGGGCCGTGGGTGCCCGGGTGGGCGGCCGCCTCGTCGAGGGCCTGGTCGAGCCAGGCCCGGGCGGCGCCGCCGAGGAGGGAGTTCAGGCGGGCGTGCAGGGTGGTCAGGGCGGGCGGGGTCTTGGCCGGGAAGGGGGTGCGGGCGGCGCCGGGGGCGTCGTGGAGGTCGTTCACGGGGTTCTCCCTTCGAGGACGCCTTCGGCGGCCGGCCGGGGGTGGTCGGGGTTGCCCTCGGGGACGGAGGACGAGGCCGCGTGCTGGAGGAACGGGAGGGACTGTTCGGCGAAGTGAGGGCCGGCGTGGGAGTGGCGGGGCAGTTCGACGGAGACCAGGCCCCGATAGGCCACGGCGGCGAGGGCTTCGAGTACGGGCGGGAAGTCGATCTCGCCGTCGCCGAAAGGGAGGTGTTCGTGGACGCCGCGGCGCATGTCCTCGATCTGGACGTGCTTCAGCCAGGGCGCGGCGGCGTGTACGCAGTCGGCGGGTGACTGCGGTTCGAGGCACTGGCAGTGGCCGATGTCGAGGGTGAGCCCGAGGGCGTCCGGACTGCCGAGGGTGGTGCGCAGCCGGTGGAAGTCGTCGAGGGTGGCGAGGAGGTGACCGGGTTCCGGTTCGACGGCCAGGGGTATTCGGGCGTCGGTGGCCACGTCGAGGACGGGGCTGAGTGCTTCGGCGAGGCGCTTCCAGGCGATGTCCTCGGCGACCGCTCCGGACTCGTCCTTCGGGAGGATGCCGCTGAAGCAGTGCACCGCGTGGGCGCCGAGGTCGCCCGCGATCCGGACGGCACGGACGAGAAGGTCGACGCGCCGGGCCCGCTCGTCCGGGTCCGGGTCGAGCAGGGACGGGCCGTGCTTGCGCCTCGGGTCGAGCACGTAGCGGGCGCCGGTCTCCAGGGTGACGCCCAGGCCCAGTTCGTCCAGTCTGCGGGCGATCCCCCGGGTGCGGGCGGCGAGGCCGGGAGCGAACGGGTCGAGGTGCATGTGGTCGAGGGTCAGTCCCACGCCGTCGTAACCGAGGTCGGCGAGGAGGGAGAGGGCGTCGTCCAGGCGCAGGTCGGTCAGACCGTTGGTGCCGTAGGAGAAGCGGAGGGGGTGGGGGGCCGACCGGGCGGCGGGGTCAGGGCTCGGCGGAGAGCTCGGCACAGGGCTCGGCGGAGGGGTCATGTCACGCTCACCTTTCGGCTGAACCTGCGGGCGGCCGGGGCGAGGGCTGCCGTCAGCAGGGCCGTGACGGGGGCTCCGGAGCGGGCGGCGAGGGCCGCCTGGAGCGGGATCATGGCCCGGATGCCGCCGCCGACGGCTCTCTGCGTGAGTGGGGGTGACGGGTTGAGGGCGGCGTGAAGGAGGGGGCGGGCGGAGGTCACGGCGTAGAGGGTGGTGAGCGCTCCGCTCAGGGAGGCGATGTTCAGGGTGACTCCCCTGGGCCTGGGAGGGGGGTGCCTGAGGCTGAGCGGGCCAGGCGGTGCGTGCTCCGGTGACCGGCCGCCCGTACCGATGGCGCCCGTACCGGTGGCGCTCGTACCGGTGGTGCTCCTTCGGTCGTCACCCGTCAGGTCGGCGCGTGACAGGTCGGCGCGTGACACGTCGGCGCGTGACACGTCGGCGCCCGTCCGGGTGTCGCCCCTCCGGGTGTCGCGTGTCAGGGACCAGGTCAGGGCTGTCGTGGTGGCCAGGGCGGTCAGCGGGGCCCAGGGGGAGCCGCCCTGGGTCTCGTGGCGGGAGACCGTGGTGACGGCCAGGGTGTGGGTGGCCAACGTCAGGGCGGACGGCACCGCCTTGCGGGTGTCGCCGCCCGAGGCCACTCCGCCGAGGAGGAGGTCCAGGCCCCGGGCCGCGGCCATCGCCACGGGGCCGGCGGGCGTGCGCTTGAGGACCAGGTCGTACGACCAGACCGTGGCCGCAAGGGCGCCGGCGACCGCGAGCGGCCGGCGGCCCGCGCGGGACGCGAGGGCCAGGCCCGCCAGGGTCAGGCCCCCGGCTGCCGCGAGGGCGGCGGCCGGCTTCACCCGGCCGGAGGGCAGGGGGCGGTGCGGGCGGTCGACGGCGTCCTCGGCTCGGTCGGCCCAGTCGTTGAGGGCCATACCGGCCTCGTACAGACAGAGGGAGGAACCGATGGCGAGCAGGGTTCGGGGGTTCGGGCGGACCCCTGCGGCGGCGGCGCCCGCGAGCGCGTCGCCGGGGACGGTGAACAGGGCGGGCAGGCGCAGGAGTTCCACCCAGGCGCGCAGTCCCGCACCCGCCGGGCGCGGCTTCGGCCGCTGCCCGGGCTGCTGCGCCTGTGCCCGCAGGCGCTGCGGCACCCGTTCCCAGGCCGACGCCCGTTCCGGCTCCGGACCCAGGCCCGGATCCGGCTCGGCACCGGGCTGCCGCGATGCGGTCAGGTCCGGCTGCCGCGATGCCCTCAGGTCCGGGTGCCGTGGTGGCTGCGCGTCCGCCGGCCGTGGCGCCCTGGCATCCGGCCGCCGCGGTGCTCCGGTGGCTGGGCGAGCCGGTGTCGCCGACCCCGTACGCCACCCGAGCCGCTCCCGCCACGCGGAGACTCCGCGCGCGGCGGGGGCCCCGTCCGGGCCGGGCGCACCGGTCCGCCCGGACGCCGCACCGCTTCCTGGCGCAGCGCCCCGCCCCGGGCCCACCAGTCCTCGTAGAACACTCACCGGTGCTCCCCCGCCATGCGCTCCGCGGCGTCGCGGACCTCTCGGGGCTCCTCAGGGCCCGGCGGTCGCGCGAGTTCGCGCAGACGGTCGGCGAAGCCGATCAGGTGGGCGTACTGCTCGCCCAGGGGCGCGGGGCCCTCCCCCACCGGGTCCTTGAAGTAGAAGCCCAGTTCGGCGAGCGGGCCCGAGACGCCCAGCTCGTGGGCGCGGGCGGTCAGGCGGGCCAGGTCCAGGATCAGCGGGGCGGCGAGGGAGGAGTCGCAGCCCTGCCAGGTCGTCTGGAGGACCATCCGGGTGCCGAGGAAGCCGTCGAAGGCGATGTGGTCCCAGGCGGTCTTCCAGTCGCCGAGGGACGGTACGTCGTCGATGTGGGTCTCGCCTTCGGGGACCGTGCCGAGGGTGTCGGCGAGGACGCGTTCCTTGCCGGCGTTCTTGGCGGCCGCGGCGGCCGGGTCGGCGAGGGCCGCGCCGTCACCGCCGCCCAGCAGGTTCGTACCGGACCAGGCGCGGACGGCCAGCGCGCGCTGCGCGAACATCGGGCCGAGGACGGATCGCAGCAGGGTCTGGCCCGTCTTGCCGTCGCGGCCGGCGTAGGGCAGCCCCGATGCGGCTGCCGCCGGTGCGAGGCGGGGGTGGTGCAGGCCCGCGGACGGGGTGAAGTTGACGTACGGGCAGCCGGCCCGCAGTGCGGCGGCGGCGTACAGGGAGCTGGCGGGGAGGGTGTCGCCCTCGGGGACGGGTTCCGTGGAGGAGACGTTCACCACGACGGTTCTGGCGAGTCCGCCCCGGTGGGCGAAGTCGCGGATGTCCTGGGCGAGGGCCTCGATCAGTTCGTCCTCGGTCCGGGTGTCGCCGGGGAGCGGGCCGCCGATCCTGATCTCCCGGTCGGCGGAGGCCAGTTCGGCGGCGACGGCGGACGGCAGGTCGTGGGGCAGGACCCCGCCCGCGGCGAGGGACTCGGCCCGTTTCGGGAGTGGGCAGTCGACGACGTCGTGGCCGCCGAAGACGAGTGAGGGCAGGGCGGGCAGGCCGGCCTCGTGGAAGGCGCCGGTCTCGGTCACCATGCCGGTCGGTGGATGGAGCCCGGCCGTGACGGCCGCGCAGCCCGCGACGGCGGTAGTGGCGACGGAGCCCCTCGCTCCGATCAGCCACACTCCGACCCGAGAAGGGGAAACAGACGGTTCGGCGGACATGGGCAGCCTCCCTCTCAAACGCGAACTCAGCGCGAACGCAACGCGGAAAAGCCGGTGCCGGAAGGTGGAGGTGGAGAGGTCAAGACGGCGGGCGGGGGTCCGGCGTCCCCCGCCCGCCGTCGCTCAGTCGCCGTGTACGGCGGTTCGCACCGGCCGCACCGGCAGTTGTTTGATCCGGACGTCGCGGAAGGACACCCGGTCCTCGGCACCGTGGTTCTGGATGCCGACATGACCGTCCCGCAGGCTCCGCGCCGGATCGGTGTTGGTGTAGTCGTTGACCTTCACGCCGTTGAGCCAGACGCGGAGTCGTTCGCCCTCCACGCGGATCTCGTACGTGTTCCACTCCCCCGGCGGGTTCAGCGCACGGTCGCGCTTCTTGATGTCGGCGGACTGGAAGCTGTACACGGCCCCGGTGGTGCGGTCGGGGGCGTCGGTCGCGTCGATCTGGATCTCGTACCCGTTGTCGACGGCCGACCACGGGTCGTCGGAGGCCGGGAAGCCCACGAAGACACCGGAGTTGTCGTCGCCGGAGGAACTCGCCATCCTCCAGTCGAGCTTCAGCGAGTACGAGGTGAACTCCGAGGCGCCGTACCAGAGCATGCCCAGGCCGCCGGACGACGTGAGTGTCCCGTCGTCCGAGAGCGAGAACGCACCCGGTCCCGCCTGCTTCCAGGCGGCCAGCGATTCGGCACTTCCGTCGAAGAGCGGTGTGTAGCCCTTCTCCGGACGGCAGTCGGCCTGGGTGTCGCCGACGGCCCAGCGGATGCCGCCCAGCAGGTGCTGCCGGAAGGCGGGGTCGGCGTACGACTCCTTGGTGTGGCCGCTGCCCGTGTAGAAGGAACGGCCGCCCTTGTACTCCTGGCACCAGGCGATCGGATGGTCGCCGCTCATCGTGCCGCCGGTGTACGACGACTCGTCGAGCGAGGCCAGTACATGGGCCCGGTCGCGCGGGTTGGAGCGGTAGTTGTACCACTCGTCCGTGCGGTTCCAGGACTCCCCGAGGTGCGAGGTGGCCGGGTGGCCCCGGTCCTCGACCTCGACGCGGGCGGGCTGGATCGCCGGGTGCGACTGGAACCAGGCGCCGGCGAGGCCGCCGTAGAACTCCCAGTCGTACTCGGTGTCGGCGGCCGCGTGGATGCCCACGTAACCGCCGCCCTGCCCGATGTACCGCTCGAACGCCTTCTGCTGCCCGTTCGTGAGGACGTCCCCGGTCGTGGAGAGGAACACCACGGCGTCGTACCGGGCGAGGTTGCGCGTGGAGAAGGCGCGCGAGTCCTCGGTGGCGTCGACCGCGAAGCCGTGTTCGGCTCCGAGGGCCTTCACCGCGGCGATGCCCTCGGGGATGGAGTCGTGCCGGAACCCGGCGGTCTCGGAGAACACCAGGACCCGGTCACCGGCCGAAGACCCCTTCGGCCCGTTCGATCCGTTCGGTCCTTTCGATCCGTTCGGACCGTTCGACGCCGCCGGACCCGACACACACCCGATGAGCAGGGCGGCGCCGATCACCGCGGTCACGGTACGGCCAGTTGCTCGCATGAAAGACCTCCCTCGGCGAATCAGCGGATCGGCGGTCAGCGGGTCGTGAAGGTGAAGTCGTCCACGTCGTACAGGGCCCCGGTGCCGCGTCCCTTGAAGACGAGGTAGAGCGTGGTCGTGCCGCGCGGAGCCTTGGACAGGGAGGCGGTGACGTCCTGGAAGGTCTCCCAGCCGCCGGTCACCGGGACGGTCGCGCTGCCCAGGAGGCGTCCGGTGGGCGAGCCCGCGCGGACTTCGAGCTTGCCGCCCGTGCCCGCGGAGGAGACGCGTGCCGTGAGCTTCGTGGCGTTGCTCAGGACGTACGGCTCGAAGGAGATCCAGTCCTTGTTGTGGATGTCACCGACGGTCTTCGCGCCGTGCGCGCCGGCCCGCTCCGTGACGGTCACGCCCTCGGACTTGCCGAAGTGCTCGGCCTGGCGGTGCTTGGGCTGGACGACGGACTGGTCGTGCGTGGTGAGGGCCTGCTGGCCGCCGCCTCCGCCGTCGGTGTACTCCGCGTCGAAGACACCGAAGATGTTGGCGTCCTCGTCGTGGCCGCCGTCGGCGCTGGTCTGGATGGTGCCGGAGCAGCCGTTCGCCGAGGTCACCGGGTGGCCGTGGCTGTCGTGGCCGAGGACGAAGGTGACCTTCACCTTGGCGCAGTCGATGGTGCCGTCCTCCGGGTCGGTCACCTTCACCTTGAAGGGCACCGCGTCACCGAAGGCGAACAGCTGGCCGTCCTCGGGGAGTTGGAGCGTCACCTTGGGGGCGGTGTTGCCGACGACGATCTGCACGCTGGAGCTGCCGGTGCGGCCGTCGGGGTCCTTCGCGGTCAGGGTCGCGGTGTAGGTGCCGTTCGCCTTGTACTTGTGCGTCGGGTTGGCCGAGGTCGAGGTGCCGCCGTCGCCGAAGTCCCAGCTGTACGTGAGGGCGTCGCCGTCGGCGTCCGTGGAGCCGGCCGAGGAGAACTTGACCTTCAGGGGCGCCTGTCCGGACTGCTTGTCGGCCGTGGCCTGGGCGACGGGCGAGTGGCCGTCGGTGGCGTTCTCGATGCGGTACAGGGCGGAGTTCTCGTCGCCGCCGAACCAGGAGACACCGTAGTCGAGGACGTACAGCGCGCCGTCCGGGCCGAAGGCCATGTCCATGACCTGGGTGCCGGTCCACGGCACGTCGTTGATGGACTGCACGGTGCCGTCGCCGTCGGAGGAGATCCGCTTGATCCAGCGGCGGCCGAACTCACCGGCGAAGAAGTCACCGTCGTACGCCTCGGGGAACTTGACCGGCGAGTCGAGCGCGGGGTCGAAGTGGTAGACCGGTCCGCCCATCGGGGACTCGGAGCCGGTGCCGAACTCGGGCACGGAACCGCCGTCGTAGGGGATCCAGGCGGCCTGGGCCGGCGGCAGGTCGGTGAGACCGGTGTTGTTCGGCGAGGTGTTCTTGGGCGCGGCGCAGTCGAAGGCGGCACCCGAGGTCTTCGTGGCGAAGTCGTAGTCGACGTAGGCGTCGTTGTCGCCGGTGCAGTACGGCCAGCCGAAGTTGCCGGGCTCGGTGACGCGGGCGAACTCGACCTGTCCGGCGGGGCCGCGCGCGGGGTCGGCGGCACCGGCGTCCGGGCCGTAGTCACCGACGTAGAGGATGCCGGTCTTCTTGTCGACGCTGAAGCGGAACGGGTTGCGGAAGCCCATCGCGTAGATCTCGGGACGCGTCTTGTCCGTGCCGGGCGCGAAGAGGTTGCCGTCGGGGATGCCGTACGAGCCGTCGGCGTTCACCTTGACGCGCAGGATCTTGCCGCGCAGGTCGTTGGTGTTGCCGGAGGTGCGCTGGGCGTCGAAGACGGGGTTGCGGTCGGCGCGCTCGTCGATGGGCGCGTAGCCGTCCGACTGGAACGGGTTGGAGTCGTCGCCGGTCGACAGGTAGAGGTTGCCGTCCGCGTCGAAGTCGATGTCGCCGCCGACGTGGCAGCAGATGCCGCGGGTCGCGGGGACGTCGAGGACCTTCTTCTCGCTGGCGTTGTCGAGGGTGCCGTCCTCGTTCAGGACGAAGCGCGAGAGGCGGTTGACGCCGTCGAAGGGCGCGAAGTCAGCCGCGGTGCCCGTCTCGGGGGCGTCGCCCGCCGGGGTGTCCAGCGGCGGGGCGTAGTAGAGGTAGATGAAGCGGTTGTCGGCGAAGCCGGGGTCGATGCCGACGCCCTGGAGGCCTTCCTCGTCGTGCGAGTAGACGTCGAGCTTGCCGGCCAGGCGGGTGTTGCCCGCGCTGTCGGTGATCCGCAGTTCGCCGTCGCGCGAGGTGTGCAGCACCGAGCGGTCCGGGAGGACGGCCAGCGACATGGGCTCACCGGTCTCGGCTTCGCCCTTGGCGAGGGTGACCTGCTGGAAGTCCTCCGCGGCGACCGGTGCGGCGGGTGCCGCGCCCGGGTCCGCGGTGGCCGCGCCCGCCGGGGGTGTGGCGAGGGTGAGTGAGGCACCGGCGAGGAGTGCGCCGGTGAGCAGGGCCAGCGCCTTGCGGACCCGTATCTTCGGGCGGCCTCTGCGACTGTCGGAGCCATGGTTGCCGGAACCATGGTCGCCGGAGCCGTCGCTGCCGGAGCTGTGACCGCCGGCTCTGTGGCTCTCGGTTCTGTCGGTGCTGGTGGGGTCGTTCGCGTGCACGGGTGCCTCCAGAATGGGGCTGGTGGTTCCTGCGGGTGCGATACGCCGGGGTGCGCCGTCACCCCGGAGAGAACTCCTTGAGGGGGGTGGCTAGTCGTTGCCGCCGAACGCGGCGTCGAAGGACGCGGTGGGCGGTTCGAAGTCGAAGGCCTTCAGCCGGGTGAGTGCCTCGGGTGCGCCCTGGAGGCGGTCCATGCCCGCGTCCTCCCACTCGACCGAGATCGGTCCCGTGTAGTCGATGGAGCGCAGCATCCGGAACACGTCCTCCCAGGGCACGTCGCCGTGGCCCGCGGACACGAAGTCCCAGCCGCGGCGGGGGTCGCCCCACGGGAGGTGCGAGCCGAGGCGGCCGTTGCGGCCGTCGAGACGCTTGCGCGCCTCCTTGCAGTCGACGTGGTAGATCCGGTCGCGGAAGTCGTAGAGGAAGCCGACCGGGTCGAGGTCCTGCCAGACGAAGTGCGAGGGGTCGAAGTTCAGCCCGAAGGCGGGCCGGTGGTCGACCGCCTTGAGCGCCTCCTTGGTCGTCCAGTAGTCGTACGCGATCTCGCTGGGGTGGACCTCGTGGGCGAACCGCACGCCCTCGTGGTCGAAGACGTCGAGGATGGGGTTCCAGCGGTCGGCGAAGTCCTGGTAGCCGCGCTCGATCATCGACTCGGGGGCCGGCGGGAACATCGCGACCAGGTGCCAGATCGCGGAGCCGGTGAAGCCGATGACGGTGTCGACGCCGAAGGCCGCGGCGGCCCGCGCGGTGTCGGCGATCTCGGCCGCCGCCCGCTGCCGTACGCCCTCGGCCTCGCCGTCGCCCCAGATACGGGCGGGCAGGATCGCCTGGTGGCGTTCGTCGATGATGGCGTCGCAGACGGCCTGGCCGACGAGGTGGTTGGAGATGGCCCAGCACTTGAGGCCGTACTTGTCGAGCAGTTCCCGCCGCGAGTCCAGGTACCCGGGGTCCGCGAGGGCCTTGTCGACCTCGAAGTGGTCGCCCCAACAGGCGAGTTCGAGGCCGTCGTAACCGAAGTCACGGGCGAGGCGGCAGACCTCTTCGAGCGGCAGGTCGGCCCACTGGCCGGTGAAGAGCGTGAAGGTGCGCGGCATCGGGACTTGCCCTCCTCAGCTGGCGATGGGGGTGAAGACGGAGTTCTTCTCGGCGCTCTCCTCGACCGCCGCGAGCACGCGCTGCACCTGCAGCCCGTCGGCGAAGGACGGCAGTGGCCGGCCGCCCTCAGCGATCGTGTGGACCAGGTCGCGGGCCTGGTGCACGAAGGTGTGCTCGTAGCCGAGGCCGTGGCCCGGCGGCCACCAGGCCTCCAGGTACGGGTGATCGGGTTCGGTGACGAGGATGCGGCGGAAGCCCGCGTGCGTGGCCGGCTCCGTACCGTCGTGGTACGAGAGTTCGTTGAGGCGTTCCAGGTCGAAGGCCAACGAGCCCTTCTCGCCGTTGAGTTCGATGCGCAGGGAGTTCTTGCGGCCGGTCGCGAACCGGGTGGCCTCGAAGGACGCCAGGGCTCCCGAGGCGAACCGCCCGGTGAACAGGGCGGCGTCGTCGACCGTGACGGGACCGAGTTCGCCGCCGCCCGCCGCCGAGAGGCCGCTGGAGGCTCCGGAGAGCAGTGGCCGCTCCCGTACGAACGTCTCGGTGAGGGCGGACACCCCGATCACCGGCTCGCCCGCCACGTACTGCGCGAGGTCGACGATGTGGGCGCCGAGGTCGCCGAGCGCGCCCGAGCCCGCCGACTCCTTGCGCAGCCGCCAGGTCAGCGGGAACTCCCGGTCCACCAGCCAGTCCTGAAGGTACGTCACCCTTACGTGGCGCAGTGCGCCGATGCGGCCCTCGGCGACCATCTTCCTGGCCAGTGCCGTCGCGGGCACCCGGCGGTAGTTGAAACCGACCATCGCCACCTGGCCGCGCGCCGCGGCGGCCTCGGCGGCCGCGGTCATCGCCTCGGCCTCCTCGACCGTGTTGGCGAGGGGCTTCTCGCACAGCACGTGCTTGCCCGCGGCGAGCGCGGCGATGGCGATCTCGGCGTGGCTGTCGCCGGGAGTGCAGACGTCCACGAGGTCGACGTCGTCGCGGGCGATCAGGGCGCGCCAGTCGGTCTCGGCGGCTGCCCAGCCGAGCCGGTCGGCCGCCGTTCTCACGGCTGCCGCGTCACGGCCGCAGACTGCGGCGAGGACGGGTCGGAGCGGGAGGTCGAAGACGCGGTCCGCGGTGCGCCAGCCCTGGGAGTGGGCGGCGCCCATGAACGCGTATCCGACCATGCCGACGCCCAGCGGGGGTCTGCCGGCCTGTGCCCCGGCTTGCGCCCCGGCCTGTTCCTCGTCAGGCTGCTGCGGCTGTCCCATCGGGAGGTCCTCCTCTTCGTCATGGCGCGGTGGGGGGTGTATAGGGCGCCCGCCGGGTTGCGGTGGTTCGGAGGCTGCGGGATCGCTGTGGCCGGTCGCGCAGTTCCCCGCGCCCCTTGAGGGCGCCCCTCACGGGCGCCCGCCCTTGAGGGGCGCCCCCAGCGGAGCAGTGCCTACTTGAAGCCGGTGGGCAGGTACGTCTTGACGTTCTCCTTGTCCACGACCGCCGAGTAGAGCGTCAGGGACGAGGGGATCTCGAACTCCGCAAGGCCGCTGATGCCCTTGCCCTGGCCGAGCGCGCGGGCGAGGTCGATCGCGGACGCGGCCATGGTGGGCGGGTACAGGACGGTGGCCTTGAGGACGCTGTTGTCCGACTCGATGGCCTGCATGGCGGACAGCGCGCCCGCTCCGCCGACCATCAGGAAGTCGTCGCGGCCGGCCTGCTCGATGGCGCGCAGGGCGCCGACGCCCTGGTCGTCGTCGTGGTTCCACAGTGCGTCGAAGCTCGACTGGGCCTGCAGCAGCTGGGACATCTTGGCCTGTCCCGACTCGACGGTGAACTCGGCGGCCTGGCGGGCCACCTTCTTGATGTTCGGGTAGTTCTTGAGGGCCGCGTCGAAGCCGGCCGTGCGCTGCTTGGTGAGTTCCAGGTTGTCGAGTCCGGCCAGTTCGATGACCTTGGCGTTCTTCTTGTCCTTGAGCTTCTCGCCGATGTAGTGCCCGGCGTTCAGGCCCATGCCGAAGTTGTCGCCGCCGATGTAACTGCGGTACGCCTGCGGGGAGTTGAAGATGCGGTCGAGGTTGACCACCGGGATGCCGGCCCGCATGGCCTTGAGGCCGACCTGGGTGAGAGCCTTGCCGTCGGCGGGCAGGATGACCAGGACGTCGACCTTCTTGTTGATCAGCGTCTCTATCTGGCCGATCTGGGCCGCGGTGTCGTTGGAGCCCTCGGTGATCTCCAGCGTCACGTCCTCGTACTTCTTGGCGCGGCTCTTCGCGTTGTCGTTGATCGCGTTGAGCCAGCCGTGGTCGGCCTGCGGGCCGGCGAAGCCGATGGTGACCTGCTTGCCCTTCTTGTCGTCGGCGGCGGGCTGGTCGTTGGAGGCCGGCTCGTCGTCGGAGTCGTTGCTGGTGCAACCGGCGAGGAGGACACCGGCCGAGACGGCGGCGGTGCCGAAGAGCAGTCCTCTGCGGCTCGTGAGCTCTGGCATGGCGGTGGTCCCTTTCCTCAAGGCGAGTCCCTCGGGTCGTGCAGGGCGGTGCTGTGCGGGGTGCTTCGCGTACTGCTTGGTGTGTTGCTTCGTGTGTTGCTTCGTGCGGCTCTACGTGGTGTTCGCGGTGCGGCGCTGGACGAGTACGGCGGCGACGATGATCGCGCCCTTGGCGATCTGCTGGACGTCGCTCTGCAGGTTGTTGAGAGCGAAGATGTTCGTGATCGTGGTGAAGATCAGCACCCCGAGCACCGAGCCGACGATGGTGCCGCGTCCGCCGGTGAGCAGGGTGCCGCCGATGATCGCGGCGGCGATCGCGTCGAGTTCGTACAGGTTGCCGTTGGTGTTCTGGCCCGAGCCGGACAGGATGATCAGCATGAAGGCCGCGATGCCGCAGCACAGTCCGGAGAGCAGGTAGAGGTAGAGCCGCTGGCGGCGTACGTCGATGCCGGCGAGCCGGGTGGCCTCCGCGTTGCCGCCGACGGCCACCGTGCGCCGGCCGAAGGTGGTGCGGTTGAGCACGAGCCAGCCGATGATCGTCACGACCGCGAACATCAGGACCAGCGGCGGGACACCGAGGATGTAGGAGTCCCGCTCGCCGAGGTCGAGGATGCCGTCGATGGTGACGACCTGGGTGTTGCCGTCCGTGATCTGCAGGGCGAGGCCGCGGGCCGAGGCGAGCATGGCGAGGGTCGCGATGAACGGGACCATGGCGCCGTACGCGATCAGCACCCCGTTCACGAGGCCGCAGCCGACACCGACGAGCACCGCCGTGAAGAGGACCCCCGTGAAGCCGAAGTCCTGAGTGGCGACGGTGGTCGCCCAGACCGAGGCGAGGGCCACGATCGCGCCGACGGACAGGTCGATGCCGCCGGAGATGATGACGAAGGTCATCCCGACGGTGACGACACCGATCACCGAGGCCTGGGTGAGGACGAGTTGGAGGTTGCGGGTGTCGAGGAACTCGTCGGGCTTGGTGATGCCTCCGATGAGGATCAGGACGGCGAGCACACCGAGCAGTGACAGGGTGCGGACGTCGGCGCGGGCCACGACCGCCCGCCAGGGGCTGGGCTCCGCCTTCGATGACAGCTTCGGGGTGTCGTCCCGGGGCGGGGACACGGGCTGCGTCATGACGCCGGGCTTCCTTCCATGACGAGGTCGAGTACGCGGTGTTCGTCGAGCTCCTGGGCGGGCGCCCGGTGGACGACCCGGCCCTCTCGGAGCACCAGGACGCGGTCGGCGAGGCCGAGGACCTCGGGTACTTCACTGGAGACCATGAGCACGGCCAGGCCTTCGTCGGCGAGGCGGCGGATGACGGCGTACAGCTCGGCGCGGGCGCCGACGTCGACGCCGCGGGTGGGTTCGTCGAGCAGCAGGACCCGGCAGCCGCGCAGCAGCCAGCGGGCGAGGACCGCCTTCTGCTGGTTGCCGCCGGAGAGGGTGCGGATGAGGGCGGACGGGTTGTCGGGGCGCAGCGACAGTTCACGGGTCGCCTTGCGCGCCGCGTCCCGTTCGGCACTCCGGTCCACCCAACCGCCGTACGAGAAGCGGGACATGGAGGACACGGAGACGTTCCGGGTGACGGACTCCAGCATCAGCAGGGCCTGCGCCTTGCGTTCCTCGGGGGCGAGTCCGAGTCCGGCGGCGACGGCTGCCCGGACACTGCCGGGCCTCAACTGCTTGCCGTCGACGCGGACTTGTCCGGTACTGGGTTTGCGGGCGCCGTAGATCGTCTCCAGGATCTCGGAGCGGCCGGAGCCGACGAGTCCCGCGAGGCCGACGATCTCGCCTGGCCGCAGGGTGAGGTCGAGTGACTCGAACTCGCCCTGCCGCGACAGTCCTTGGACTTCAAGGACCGGCTCGGGCAGGTCCTGGTGCCCCGGTCGCGGAGGGAAGACGTACTCGACGTTCCGGCCAGTCATCAGCGCGACGACCTCACGGGTCGGCGTCGACTTCGCGGGCAGTCCGTTCGCCACCGCGCGGCCGTCCTTGAGGACGGTGACCCGGTCGCCGATGCGGCGGATCTCCTCCAGCCGGTGCGAGATGTAGACGACGGCGACGCCCTCGGCGGTGAGGTCCCCGACGATGCGGAAGAGGTTGTCGACCTCGTCGGGGTCCAGGGCCGCGGACGGTTCGTCCATCACGATGAGGCGTACGTCGTGGGAGAGCGCGCGGGCCATGGAGACGATCTGCTGGTGGGCGGCGGACAGTTCGCCGACGAGCCGCCCCGGGTCGATCTCGGGGTGCCCGAGTCGCTTGAGCAGCGCGGCCGTTGAGGCCCGTGCGTCCTTGCCGCGTACGACGAATCCGGCGGAGGTCGGTTCATGGCCGAGGTAGACGTTCTCGGCCACCGACAGGCCTTCCACCAGGTCGAGTTCCTGGTAGATGGTGGCGATGCCCAGGCGCATGGCGGCGATCGGCGAGCGCAGGGTGACCTGCTCGCCGCGCCAGCCGATGGCGCCGTCGTCCGGCTGGTGGGCGCCGGCCAGGACCTTGATGAGCGTGGACTTTCCGGCGCCGTTCTGGCCGAGCAGGCAGTGCACTTCACCGGTCAGGACGTCGAGGTCGACGCCGTCGAGGGCCCGGACACCGGGGAACGACTTGGTGATGCCGGACATCGTGAGAAGGGGTGGTTCTGGTGCCATGACGGTTCCCCTCGGCATGTGGGCCGGTTTCAGGGCAGGGCGGAGTGAGGCAGGGCGAAGCCAGGTGGGTGGCGGCTCGGAAGGAGTGCGGCTCGGGAAGAGGGCGGCTCTGGGAGAGTGCGGCTCCCGGAGAGGCGCTGACTGGTTGCTTGCTGGTTACTGACTGCTGGTTACGGGGTCGGCTCAGACAGAAGTGGCGTGTGTGCGGCTCTTCAAGCGGGTCTTACGCGGGTGAGAACAGGTGGTCGCTGATGAGGCGGGCCGCGCCGATGACTCCGGCGGTGGGGCCCAACTCCCCCAGGACGATGGGTAGGTTGCCGGTCGCGAGAGGCAGCGACTGGCGGTAGACCTGGGTGCGGATCGCGGCGAGCAGGGTGTGGCCGAGGCCGGTCACTCCGCCGCCGATGACCACCAGGCCCGGGTTGAAGAAGCTGACGAGTCCGGCGATGACCTGGCCGGTGCGGGTACCGCCCTCGCGGATCAGATCGAGCGCGGTGGCGTCCCCCGCGGCAGCGGCGGCGGCGACGTCGATGGCGCTCAGGGCGCCCGCCGCCTCCAGTCGTGCCGCGAGTTCCTGGGAAAGCCCCTGGTGGGCGGCGTCCGTGGCGTCGCGCGCCAGGGCCGCTCCGCTGAAGTGGGCCTCCAGGCAGCCCCGGTTGCCGCACGCGCACGGGCGGCCGTCCGGTACGGCCTGGATGTGGCCGATGTCGCCCGCGCTGCCTGTCGTACCGCGGTAGACCTCACCGCCGACGACGATCCCGCAGCCGATACCGGTACCGATCTTGACGCAGAGGAAGTCGCCCACGGAGCGGGCCACGCCCGCGTGCTGCTCCCCCATCGCCATCAGGTTCACGTCGTTGTCGACCATGACGGGGCAGCCGAGGTCCTGACTCAGCGCCTCGCGGACGGGGAATCCGTCCCAGCCCGGCATGATCGGCGGGGCGACCGGGACACCTTCGGGGAAGCGAACCGGACCGGGTACCCCGATGCCTGCGCCGTCGAACCCCTCGGCGAGTCCCGATGCCTTCAACTTCGCTGCCATGGACAGGACCTGCTCGAAGACCGCGACCGGGCCCTCGCGTACGTCCATGGGCTGGTTGATGTGTCCCAGCACCTCCAGCTCCGCGTTGGTGACGGCGACGTCTATCGACGTGGCCCCGATGTCGACGCCCAGGAAGCGCAGCGCCGGAGCGAGCCGGATGTTGTGGGACCTGCGGCCGCCGCGGGAGGCGGCGAGTCCGTCGGCCACCACGAGGCCGGTCTCCAGGAGCCGTTCGACCTCCACGGCCAGTTTCGACCGGGAGAGGTCGACCTGGTCTCCCAACTGAGCCCGTGAGTTGGGGCCGCCGTCTCGCAGCAGTCTGAGCAGGCGCGCCTGGTGGGCGTTCCCGGGTCGCGCTGTCATACGTCTCACGAGCCCCTCCCCGCCTCATCGGCACCGCCGTCGTTGTCTTTCGAGGGGAACGTAGCAGTGGCTGCCGGGGGTGGGAAGAAGTTGAGCAGGAATTGCCTCCTACTTTTTCCACTGAGTGGACAAAGGGAGGCGCTGCGCGGCTCGGCCCACCTCGACAGGTCGGCTTTTCGACTGCGGGTGCGTCGGGGCTGGTCGCGCAGTTCCCCGCGCCCCTATCGGGGCACAGACCGGCATGAATGGCCCACCCATGAGGTCGCTACTGTGATCTACGACACGTTACCGGGGGTATCTGAAACATGGTGTCGCAGGTAAATTGCCGGTAGCGCGCTGAAGTCGAGCCATGTTTCTGAGTAGTCGTCAGTCGTCAGCCGTCAGCCGTCAGCCGTCAGCCGTCAGCCGTCAGTGAGGATCCTTCGCGATGGAGCAGCAGCACGTCGACGTCCTGGTCATCGGCGCCGGAATCTCCGGTGTCAGTGCCGCATGCCACGTACTGCGTGCCATTCCGGACGCTTCGCTCGTCGTCCTGGAACGCCGTGCCCGCGTCGGTGGCACCTGGGACCTCTTCCGGTATCCCGGTGTCCGCTCCGACTCCGACATGCACACCTTCGGATTCGGGTTCCGCCCCTGGCACGACGCGCGCATCCTCGCCGAGGGCGCGCAGATCCAGCGGTACGTCGAGGACACCGCGGCCCACGACGGTGTGCTGGAGCGCATCCGCTTCCGCCGTCGGGCGATCGCCGCCGACTTCTCGCACGCCACGGGCCGCTGGACCGTCGAGGTCGAGGACGAGAGCACCGGCGCGCGCGAGTCGTACAGCGCGGGCTATGTCATCGGATCGACCGGCTACTACGACTACGACACCCCTTATAGGCCGCAGTTCCCCGGCGAGGCCGACTACCGGGGCACCCTGGTCCATCCGCAGCAGTGGCCGGAGGATCTCGACCACACCGGGCGGCGCGTGGTCGTGATCGGTTCGGGGGCCACCGCCATCACCCTGCTGCCCGCGATGGCCGACGCCGCGGCGCACGTCACCATGCTGCAGCGCTCCCCCACGTACGTCCTGGGGCTGCCCGAGATCGACCCGCTCACCCGCGTCCTGCAGTTGCTCCGCGCCCCGGCCCGGCTGACGCACAAAATCGCCCGCGCCCGCAACATCGCGCTGCAGCGCGGGAGTTACGTCTTCTGCCGCAAGTACCCGCGCCTCGCCCGCAGGATCCTCCTCGGACTGGTACGGGCCCGGGCCGGCAAGGACGTCGACATGCGCCACTTCAGCCCGGCGTACAAGCCCTGGGACCAGCGGCTGTGCGTCGTCCCCGGCGGCGACCTGTTCAAGGTGCTCAGGAACAAGAAGGCGTCGATCGCCACCGGCCACATCGACACCTTCACCGCCGACGGCATCCGGCTGAAGTCCGGCGAGGAGCTGAAGGCCGACATCGTCGTCACCGCCACGGGCCTGAACGTCCGCCTGCTGGGTGGCATGGCGCTCACCGTCGACGGCCGCCCGGTGGACGTCAAGGACCGCGTCCTCTACAAGGCGGTCCTGCTGGAGGGCGTCCCCAACATGTCCCTCGTCATCGGCTACACCAACGCCTCCTGGACCCTCAAGGCGGACCTGGCGGCCGACTACACCGCCCGGCTCATCGCACACATGCGGCGGCACGGGCACGACGTCGCCACCCCGGTGGCCTCCGACGGTGACCGCTCGGCGGCCTCCGTCATGGGCGAGGCGCTGACCTCCGGCTACATCACGCGCGCCGACCAGGTCATGCCGCGACAGGGCACCCGCGCCCCGTGGCGGCTGTGGAACAACTACTACCGCGACCGCGCCATGCTCCAGGACGCTCCCATCGAGGACGGCCCGCTGCACTTCGCCACGGCGGGGGCGCAGACCTCCGTACGCACGCCCGCCACGGACACGTCCACCACGGGCACGGGCGTCGCGGACACCACGGGCGTCGCGGACACCGTGGCCGACGCCCAGGAAGCCCCCCGCGTCGCCTGACCGTCCGGCCGCACCCCCACCGGCCCCAGCCGCAGCCCCGCACGACTGCACAGCAACGCACCGGCCCGCGCACCCGCCTCCCCCCATGGCGGCCGAGCAGACAACCGAGGACGAAGATGACCGCGCACCTGACCAGGAAGCTCTACGACGAGCGCCTGCGGACCCTGTCCGAGGGCTCCGTGAACGTCAACTTCAACGCTTTCGTCGACATCAAGTGGGACGACCCCGAGTTCGCCGTGGACCTCGACGACCCGCGCTGGGTGCTCACCAGCGCGGACGCCCTGGGCGCCCACCCCTGGTACCAGGAGCAGTCGCTGGAGGCCCGGATCCGGATCGGGATCTGGCGCTGGGCGGTCATCGCGAAGGTCGGCATGCAGTTCGAGAACCTCCTCATGCGCGGAGCCCTCGACTACATCTACCAACTGGACAACCGGGACGAGGAGTTCAGGTATCTCACCCACGAGATCACCGAGGAGACCCACCACACCCAGATGTTCCAGGAGCTGGTCAACCGCACCGGCGTGGACACCGCGGGCGGCAAACGCTGGTTCCGGCAGCTCAGCCGGATCCTGCCGCTGGCCGGTTCCCTCTACCCCGAGGCGTTCTTCACCGGCATCCTGGCCGGCGAGGAGCCCATCGACCATCTGCAGAAGGGCGCCCTGCGCAGCGGGGAACCGGTGCACCCCCTCCCGCAACGGATCATGCAGATCCACATCGCCGAGGAGGCCAGGCACATCTCCTTCGCGCACGAGTTCCTGCGTCTGCGCGTGCCGCGCTTCGGCAAGGTCCGCCGCGGCGCCCTGTCCCTTCTCTTCCCGCTGATCATGCGGACGCTGTGCGACGTCATCATGATTCCCGACCGGAAGTCCGCCGCGCGGGTCGGCATCCCGGCCTGGGTGGTCAAGGACGTGTTCTGGAAGTCCGAGGCCGGGCAGCGGATGCTCCACGACCTCTTCTCCGACGTGCGGATGCTCGCCCAGGACATCGGCCTGATGAACAAGGTGTCCCGTCCGCTGTGGAGGGCCCTGCGCATCGACGGCCGCCCGGCGCGCTTCCGCGGTGAGCCCGCCCTGCACACCGACTGAGCCGCCTCCAGCCGCGCTTCGCCTCACTCCCGAACGGAGACCAGCCCGCCGTGCCGTACGTCGTCACCCGATCCTGCTGCGCCGACGCCTCCTGCGTGCTGGCCTGTCCGGTCAACTGCATCCACCCCGCGCCGGGTGAGCCCGGTTTCGCGACGGCCGAGATGCTGTACGTCGATCCGCTCACCTGCGTGGACTGCGGCGCCTGCACGACCGCCTGCCCGGTGGACGCGCTGAAACCCCATACGGCCCTCAGCAGCGCCGAGTTGCCGTTCCTGGAACTGAACGCCACCTACTACAAAGAGAATCCGCACGCCGACCGCACGCCCATGTACGTCGTGCCCCGGCAACGCGTCCTCCCGGCGGGCGAGTTGTCCGTCGCCGTCGTCGGTGCGGGTCCCGCCGGTCTCTTCGCCGCCGACGAGCTGCTGCGCCACCCCGGTGTGCGCGCCACGGTCTACGACCGCCTCCCGACGCCGTACGGGCTCGCGCGGGCCGGTGTCGCACCGGACCACCAGGACACCAAACAGGTCACCCAGCTCTTCCGGACCATCGAGTCCCAGCCTGGTTTCAGCTACCGCCTCGGTGTCGAGGTCGGCACCCACCTCACCCACGCCGACCTCCTGCGCGAGCACCATGCGGTGGTCTACGCCGTCGGCGCCGCGACCGACAAACGCCTCGGTATCGAGGGCGAGGACCTGCGGGGCAGCGCCTCCGCGACGGACTTCGTCGCCTGGTACAACGGCCACCCCGACCGGGCGCACGACGCGTACGACCTGGACACCGAGCGGGCCGTCGTGATCGGCAACGGCAACGTCGCCCTCGACGTCGCCCGCATCCTCACCGCCGACCCCGACGTCCTGGCCCGTACGGACATCTCCGACCGCGCGCTCGCCGCGCTCCGCGCGAGCAAGGTCCGTGAGGTCGTTCTGCTGGGCCGGCGCGGGCCCGCCCAGGCGGCGTTCACCCTGCCCGAACTCCTCGCCCTCGCCGCCATCGAGGACGTGGACGTGAGCGTGGAGGGGTGGCCCGACGACCTGGACCCCGCCGCCACCGAGAAGACCCGGCTCCTGTCGCGGCTGGCCGCCCGGACGCCGGTCGAGGGCCGCCGCCGTATCGTGCTGCGCTTCCTGACCAGTCCCGTACGGCTCACCGGAGACACTTCCGTCCGGGCGCTGGAGGTCACCGCCACCGCGCTGCACACGGACGAGGACGGCTCCGTACGCGCCCTGCCCACCGGCGGGACGCAGGTCCTGGAGACCGGTCTCGTCCTGCGCTCGGTCGGCTACCGCGCCCGGCCCGTCCCCGGTCTGCCCTTCGACGAGGCCGGCGCGACCGTTCCCCACGAGGGCGGCAGGGTCGAGCCCGGCGTCTATGTCGCGGGCTGGATCAAGCGCGGGCCCACCGGTTTCATAGGGACGAACAAGACCTGCGCCCACGAGAGCGTCGAGTCCCTCCTGGACGACTTCGCCGCCGGTCGCCTCGCGCGGCCCGTGCGCGGCGGTGCCGGCACGACGACGGCCGCGCCGGGAGTGACCGCTCTGGAAGTGGACGCTCTGGGCCTGGACGCCTGGCGCGCGATAGACCGTGCGGAACGGGCGGCGGGCGAGGCCCAGGGCCGTCCGCGCGTGAAGTTCACGGACACCGAGTCGCTGCGCCGGGCCGCACAGGCCGTCCCGGCGTCCCGCGGCTGAGCAGGCCGTCCCGGCGTCCCGCGACTGACAGGCACAGGGACCAGGGAGCCCGCGGCCGACCACCCACAAGGTCCGAGGACCGAGGGCTCAAGCAGGTCGCCGATCCGGCTGAAAACCCCTACAGATCCGCCACGCGCTGCTGCGGTGACAGCTCCACGCCCAGGTTCCGCAGCGTCGCGTCCAGCACCGCCCAGACCGAACGGCACAGCATCGCGCGCAGCTCCTCCTCGGACAGTTCGCGCTGTTCGTCGCGCACCCACTGGTTGACGGAGGTGTCCACGAACCCCACGATGCCGATCGCCACCGACCGGATCGGCGCCTCGGGCACCCCGAGTGCCTTGAGCACGTCCCCGAACCGGTCGCTGAGCATCAGCGCGATGGCCGCCTTGGTGTCCGCGACCAGCGATCCGTCGCCCATGGCGTGCTCCCCGACGCCCATGTAGGCGTACAGGCGCGGGTGTTGGGCCACCCAGTCCAGATGCGCGCCCACCACGCGCCGTACGGACTCCTCGATCGTGCCGTCGAAGGTGAGGGTGGGCTCGATGCCCCGCATGAACGACTCCACCACCCTCCGGCGGATCAACTCGTCCAGCGTGGCGCGGTCCTTGAAGTGCCGGTAGAGCACCGACCGCGGCAGGCCCACGCGCTCCGCCAGCCGCTGCAGCTTGAAGCGTGTGCCCTCGTCCTCGATGAGGGCCACCGCCGCGTCCACCAGGTCGAGCTGCCGCTGCGCCTTGTGGTCGTCCCAGCGGGTGGAGCGCCCGTCGGTCTGCGGCTCGCCGCCGGTTCTGTCAGCCATCTCGCCACACTATCGACGTCCCGGCGAAGGCACGGACGCGACGAACCACTACTGGTCACCTGGTCACGCGGGCGAACCACCGCTGGTCACGCGGACGGGCCCTCACTGGTCACGCGGGCGGGCGTGGTACGTCGTGCGAGTGTGTTCCGTGTGGGTGCGCATGACCTCGGTCGCGCGCTGTTCGTCGCGGGCCGCGATCGCGGCGATCAGGTCGCGGTGCTCGATCCAGGACTGCTGTCCGCGCTGGCGGGCGACCGGGGTGTAGTACCAGCGCACGCGCCGGTCGACCTGCGCGGCCAGTTCGGCGAGGACCGTGTTCCCGGCGAGGTCCATGACCTTGGCGTGGAAGCGGGCGTTCGTCGCGACCGCGGCGTCCACGTCGTCGGCGGCCACCGCCGCCTCGCCCTGGGCGCACAGCTCCTCCAGGTCGGCGATGCCGGTGGTGCCCGTGTTGGCCGCCGCGAGCCGGGCCGCCTCGGCCTCCAACAGGGTGCGTACGGTGAGGAGTTGGTCCGCCTCCGCCTCGGTCGGCTCGTGCACGAACGCGCCCTGGGCGGGCCGCAGATCGACCCACCCTTCCGTGTTCAGCCGCTGCAGCGCCTCGCGCACGGGCTGCCGGGAGACGCCGAGGTGCCCGGCCAGTTCGCTCTCGACCAGGTGCTGACCGGGCTGGAGGGCGCGTGTCGTGATCAGTTCGAGCAGGGCCTCGTAGACGCGGTCCCTGAGCGGACCCGGCCGTTCGAGCTTCGGCACGGACCCCTGCGGCAGTCCGGTCGACAACATCGCGGTCCCCCTCCTGGGCAGTGGCGGCGTGTGCGCGGACGGCACGGCAGCCTGAAAGCCAGTATCAATTGTCTTTCGTCTACAGTCTACGGCGCACAATGGCCAGGCCGAGGGGGAGTTGGCCTCGTCACACTCCGCAGGACCCGCAGGTCACGGGCAGTGGATGACCTGACCCGCGTACGAGAGGTTGCCGCCGAAGCCGAAGAGGAGGACGCGGTCGCCGGTGGAGATCTCGCCGCGTTCGACGAGCTTCGACAGGGCCATCGGGATGCTGGCGGCGGAGGTGTTGCCGGACTCGACGACATCGCGGGCGATGACTGCGTTCACGGCGCCGATCTTTCCGGCGAGGGGCTCGATGATCCGCAGGTTCGCCTGGTGCAGCACGACCGCGGCGAGGTCCTCGGGGGTGACTCCGGCGCGCTCGCAGGCCTTGCGGGCGATGGCCGGGAGCTTGGTGGTGGCCCACCGGTAGACGCTCTGGCCCTCCTGGGCGAAGCGCGCGGGGGTGCCCTCGATGCGTACCGCGTGCCCCATCTCGGGCACCGAGCCCCAGAGCACGGGTCCGATGGCGGTTTCCTCGGCGGCCTCGACGACGGCGGCGCCCGCCCCGTCCCCGACGAGGACGCAGGTCGTACGGTCCGTCCAGTCGGTGACCTCGGACATCTTGTCGGCGCCGATCACCAGGACACGGGTCGCGCCCCCGGCCCGTACGGCGTGGTCGGCGGTGGCCAGCGCGTGGGTGAAGCCCGCGCACACCACGTTCAGGTCCATGACGGCCGGTGACGGGATGCCGAGGCGGGCGGCGACCCGGGCGGCCATGTTCGGCGACCGGTCGACGGCGGTGGACGTGGCCACCAGGACGAGGTCGATGTCCTCGGGGGTGAGGCCGGCGGCGGCCAGGGCCTTGGCGGCGGCGTGCGCGGCCAGCTCGTCGACCGGTTCGTCGGGTCCGGCGATGTGGCGCGTGCGGATGCCCACCCGGCTCGTGATCCACTCGTCGCTGGTGTCGACCAGCTCCGCCAGGTCCTCGTTGGTGAGAACCCTGGCGGGCTGGTAATGGCCGACGGCGGTGATGCGTGAGCCGTTCATGGGCGGTCCCTTGCTTGCCGGGGTAACGGGACTCACCAGTCTGATCAGGTACTCACGGGTACGCGGGCACGTAAAGTCACAGGATTGCCGCGCCGCCCTTGTCGGCTTCCGTCAGACCCTCGGACGCCCGAACACCCCTCCAGCGGACGTTCGGGTACCTATCCCATGATCACGCCCGGCGGGCCGCCCATGATCGTGTACGGACACTTATCCCGTGAACAACTGGGTCGCTTTCTGTACGAGCTCGTACAGACCATAGGCCAGCGGCGCTCCCACCCAGACCCACGCGAAGACGATCAGCGGGCGGCGGTCGGGCACGGGGCCGTCCGCCGCGGCGCCGCCGCCGGACGGATTGCTGTCACTCGTGGACATCGGCGGCCTCCTTCTTCTTCTGGGCGGGGACGTGATGGCGGGCGTCGACGGGCCGGACGAGTTCGTTGGCCACGAACCCGACCGCGAGCAGCCCGATCATGATGACCAGTGACAGTCCGTACAGGGACGCGCCGGATTTGCCGGCCTCCTCCTGCCGGTCCGCGATCCAGTTGACGATCAGCGGTCCGAGGACACCGGCCGTGGACCAGGCGGTGAGCAGCCGCCCGTGGATCGCGCCGACCTGGTAGGTCCCGAAGAGGTCCTTCAGATAGGCGGGGACGGTCGCGAAGCCGCCTCCGTAGAAGGAGAGGATCACCAGCGCGGCGATGATGAAGACGGGCTTCGAGGAGTCCCCGACCCAGGCGATGAGCGCGTACATCAGCGCGCCGACGCCCAGGTAGACGCGGTAGATGTTCTTGCGCCCGATCAGGTCGGACGTGGAGGACCAGCCGATGCGGCCCGCCATGTTCGCGGCGGAGAGCAGCGCGACGAAACCGGCCGCCGCCGACACCGAGACGGGGGTCGAGGTGTCCGCGAAGAAGTCGGTGATCATCGGCGCGGCCTTCTCCAGGATGCCGATGCCCGCGGTCACGTTCATGCAGAGCACGATCCACAGCAGCCAGAACTGCGGGGTGCGCACGGCACTGTTCGCGGAGACCTGGACGCCCTCCAGCGGTGCCGGGGTGCCGTCGGCCGCGGTCTTCGCGGGGCGCGGCACGCGCACGAGCAGCACGCCGAGCGACATGAAGACGGCGTACGTCAGTCCGTGCACGAGGAAGGCGAGTGCGATGCCCGAGCTGTCGGAGCCGAAGGACTCCAGCATCTGCGCGGACCACGGCGAGGCGATCAGCGCGCCGCCGCCGAAGCCCATGATGGCGATGCCGGTGGCCATGCCGGGCCGGTCCGGGAACCACTTGATGAGCGTGGAGACGGGCGAGATGTAGCCGATGCCCAGGCCGATGCCGCCGACGAAGCCGTAGCCGAACACGATCAGCCAGTACTGCTCGGTGGCGGCGCCGAGGGCGGAGATCAGGAAGCCCGAGGAGAAGCAGATCAGGGCGACCGTCATCGCCCAGCGCGGCCCGTTGCGCTCCACGAGTGTGCCGCCGAACGCGGCGGACAGGCCGAGCATCACGATGCCGAGCTGGAAGGGCAGGGCGCTCTGGGTGCCGCTGAGGTCGAGCGCGGACTCCAGGGACGGCTTGAACACGGACCAGGCGTAGGCCTGTCCGATGGAGAGGTGGACCGACAGGGCCGCGGGCGGGACCAGCCAGCGGCTCCAGCCCGGTGGGGCTACAGGGGGACTCATGATCCCGGACGATAGGAAGCGGTTGTTCGGTTGGGAAGGCGCTCCACCCCAACTGGTCGACCGTATGCGGTGAACGGTATGCGCGCTGCGGTGAACGGTCGGTTTCGGCCGACGAACGGTATTTCCGGCCGAACTCCGTGTGTCTACCAAGGGTGTTCGGGAGGCGACCCTCAGCGAGCCCTTGAGCCGGCTCCAACCCGCGCGGGCGCCCACGGATGCCCTGTCCCAGGTGCTGCGCGAACCCTTGCTGCCCCAACTCCCATACTGTAGACAATATTCAGTCGACATGGTTCATCACGTCTCAACGCTGTTCAGCGTCTCCTCGGTACCCTCGACCGAACGGAGCCCTCAAGTGAAAGTGGCAGTTCTCGGCGCCGGTGCGATCGGCGCCTACGTCGGAGCCGCGCTGCATCGCGCGGGTGCCGATGTGCACCTCATCGCCCGTGGACCGCATCTCGCGGCCATGAGGCAGCACGGAGTGCGAGTGCTCAGCCCGCGCGGTGACTTCACCGCCCGGGCCCACGCCACCGACGACCCGGCCGAGGTCGGCCCGGTCGACTTCGTCTTCCTGGGCCTGAAGGCCAACTCGTACGCGGCGTGCGGGCCGCTCATCGAGCCCCTGCTCCACGACTCGACCGCGGTGATCGCCGCGCAGAACGGCATTCCCTGGTGGTACTTCCACCGGCACGGCGGCCCGCACGACGGCCACCGGGTCGAGAGCGTGGACCCCGGCGGTGCGGTCAGTGCGGTGATCGCGCCCTCCCGGGCCATCGGCTGTGTCGTCTACGCGGCCACCGAACTGGCGGGCCCAGGCGTGGTCCGCCATCTCGAAGGCACCCGGTTCTCCCTCGGCGAGCCCGACCGTACGGTCTCGGCGCGCTGCACGGAGTTCGGCGAGGCCATGGTGGCCGGCGGGCTGAAGTGCCCGGTGGAGCCGGACCTGCGCAACGACATCTGGCTCAAGCTGCTCGGCAACATCTCCTTCAACCCCATCAGCGCCCTGGCCCGGGCCACCATGCGGCAGATGTGCCTGCACGGCGGCACCCGCCGGGTCATCGAGATCATGATGACCGAGACGCTCGCGGTCGCCGAGGCACTGGGCTGCCGGGTGGGTGTCTCCATCGAGCGGCGCCTCGCCGGCGCCGAGCGGGTCGGTGACCACCGCACCTCCACGCTCCAGGACCTGGAGCGCGGCAAACCGCTCGAACTCGACGTGCTGCTCTCCGCCGTCGTCGAACTGGCGGAGATCACCGACGTCCCGGTGCCCACACTCCGCACCGTCCACGCCATCTCGGACCTGCTCGCCCTGAGGACCGCCGCATGAAGCGCCGCCCCCTGCCGAACACGAGGACCGCCGTATGAGGAAGCGAGACCGAACTCCGAAGATCTACAACCGACTTCAGTACCCCATGGTCCGTGACTCCCGTGACGAGCCCTTCCGCAGGGCGAGTTGGGACGAGGCCCTGGACCGGGCCGCCCGCGGCCTGGGCGCGGCGCGCGGCGCGTTCGGGATGTTCTCCTGCGCCCGCGCGACGAACGAGATGAACTACGTGGCGCAGAAGTTCGCCCGCGTGGTCATGGGCACCAACAACGTCGACTCCTGCAACCGCACCTGCCACGCACCCAGCGTGGCGGGCCTGTCGGCGGCCTTCGGCTCGGGCGGCGGCACCTCCTCGTACGCCGAGGTCGAGCACACCGACCTGGTCGTCATGTGGGGCTCCAACGCCCGTTTCGCGCACCCGATCTTCTTCCAGCACGTCCTGAAGGGCATCAGGAACGGCGCCCGGATGTACGCGGTCGACCCGCGCCGCACCTCCACGGCGGAGTGGGCCGAGAGCTGGCTCGGGCTGAACGTGGGCACGGACATCCCGATGGCCCACGCGATCGGCCGCGAGATCATCCGGGCGGGCCTCGCGAACGACGCGTTCATCGCACGGGCGACCACCGGCTTCGAGGAGTACAAGCAGCTCGTCGAGCCGTGGACGCTGTCGCTCGCGGAGAAGGTGACGGGCGTACCGGCCGCCGCGATACGGGAGTTGGCGCACGCCTACGCCCGTGCCGAGCGCGCCCAGCTGTGCTGGACGCTCGGCATCACCGAGCACCACAACGGCACGGACAACGTCCGGGCGCTCATCAATCTGTCGCTCCTGACCGGGCACGTGGGCCGCTTCGGTTCCGGGTTGCAGCCCCTGCGCGGACAGAACAACGTGCAGGGCGGCGGTGACATGGGCGCCATCCCGAACCGGCTGCCCGGGTTCCAGGACATCCTGGACCCGGACACCCGGCTGAAGTTCGAGTCGGCGTGGGACACCGTCATCCAGCCGCACTACGGGATGAACCTGACGGAGATGTTCGAGGCCATGGAGGAGGGCTCGCTCAAGGCCGTCTACTGCATCGGGGAGAACCCGGCGCAGTCGGAGGCCGACAGCGAGCAGGCGGTACGCCGTATGAAGGCCCTCGACTTCCTCGTCGTCCAGGACATCTTCCTGACGAGGACGGCCGAACTGGCGGACGTGATCCTCCCCGCGACGGCCGGCTGGGCCGAGACCGAGGGCACGACGACCAACAGTGAGCGGCGGGTTCAGCGGGTGCGGCGGGCGGTCGTCCCGCCCGGTGAGGCCCGCGAGGACATCGACATCCTCTGCGACCTCGCCTCCCGTATGGGACACGAGTGGAAGTACGAGGACTCCGAGGCGGTGTGGGACGAGCTGCGCTCGGTGTCCCCGGACCACTACGGGATGACGTACGAGCGTCTTGAGGAGCATCAGGGCATCCAGTGGCCCTGCCCGCAGACGGACCGGCTCGAACCGACCTATCTGCACGGCAGGTTGTGGGAGTCCGAACCGGCGGCGCGCGGACGGCTCGCGCCCTTCGGGATCGTCCAGCACGATCCGCCCGTCGACCTGACGGACGAGCGGTTCCCCATCCGGCTGACCACCGGGCGGCGGCTCGACTCGTACAACACCGGGGTGCAGAGCGGTGGTTTCGCCTCGCCGATGCGGCGCGGTGAGTTCGTCGAGCTGTGCCCGGAGGACGCGGAGCGCTACGGCGTGGTGGTCGGCGAACAGGTCCAGGTCTCCTCGCGGCGCGGTTCGGTGGTGGCCCCGGTGTGGATCGACACCGCGCTGCGGCCCGGACTCGCGTTCATGACCATGCACTTTCCCGACGAGGTGGACACCAACCAGCTGACGATCGAGGCCAACTGCCCGATCGCGGGGACGGCGGAGTTCAAGGCGTCGGCGATCCGCATCGAAAAGCTGCCGGTCGCAGCTCAGGTGAAGTGACGCGACTCAAGTGAGGTGATGTCAAGTGGACCTGCACTTCGGTGACAGCAAACCGACGGACGAGGAACGGGCGGCGATCGACACACTGCTCGGCCCTCCGGAGTCTTCGTGGGAGGGCGCCGACCGGTCCGACGCCGACCTCAGGTGGGCACGCGGCGGGCGAGAGGCCCGGGAACGTCGTGACCTGCTGTTGCCGGGGCTGCACGCCGTCCACGACCGGATCGGCTGGATCAGCGAGGGCGCCCTCGACTACCTGTGCCGGCGGCTCACCGTGCCACCGGCGGAGGCCTACGGGGTCGCCACCTTCTACGCGATGTTCTCGGTGAAGCCGCGCCCGGCGACGGTCCTGCACGTGTGCACGGACCTGGCGTGCGCGGCGGCCGGGGCATCGGACCTCTGTGCGGGCGTCGAGGCCCGGCTCGGCCTCGGCAGCGGCGTCAGCGTCGAGCGCAGCCCCTGTCTCGGCCTGTGCGAACGCGCCCCGGCCGCGCTCGTGGTCAAGGCCGGGGACCCGGTGCGTACGGCCGTGTCGGCGCCCGCGACCGTCGAGCGGGCCGTGCTCGCGGCGAGCGCACCCGACTCGGCACCCGAGGAACCGCCCGCCGCGCTGGCGGTCCCGCAGGCCGGGGACCCCTCCCTCATGCTGCTGAACCGGGTCGGCGTGGTCGATCCGGCGTCGCTCGACGACTACCGGGCGCACGGCGGCTACACGGCCCTGCGGCAGGCCTTCGCGATCGGCCCCGCCGGGGTCATCCGCGAGGTCACCGACGCGGGCCTGGTCGGGCGCGGCGGCGCCGCCTTCCCCACCGGCCGCAAATGGCAGGCCACGGCGTCGCAGCCCGACCATCCGCACTACCTCGTCTGCAACGCCGACGAATCCGAGCCGGGCACCTTCAAGGACCGTGTGGTCATGGAGGGCGACCCGTACTCCCTCGTGGAGGCGATGACGATCGCGGCGTACGCGGTCGGCGCACACAAGGGCTACCTCTACCTGCGCGGCGAGTACCCGCGGGCGCTGCGCCGCATGGAGCACGCCATCGGGCAGGCCCGTGCGCGCGGCCTGCTCGGGGACGACGTCCTCGGCCAGGGGTACGCCTTCGACATCGAGATCCGGCGCGGCGCGGGCGCGTACATCTGCGGTGAGGAGACCGCCCTCTTCAACTCCATCGAGGGGTACCGGGGTGAGCCGCGGTCGAAGCCGCCCTTCCCCGTGGAGAAGGGCCTGTTCGGCAAGCCGACCGCCGAGAACAACGTCGAGACGCTGGTCAACGTCCTGCCGATCCTCACCATGGGCGCCCCGGCGTACGCGGCGATCGGCACCGGCACCTCCACCGGGCCGAAGCTGTTCTGCGTGTCGGGCAGCGTGGAGCGGCCCGGCATCTACGAGCTGCCGTTCGGCGCGACGCTCGGCGAACTGCTGGAACTGGCGGGCGTACGCGACAGGCTCCGCGCGGTCCTGCTCGGCGGCGCGGCCGGTGGCTTCGTACGGCCCGACGAGCTGGACATCCCGCTCACCTTCGAGGGCACGCGGGCCGCCGGCACGACACTCGGCTCGGGAGTGGTGCTGACCTTCGACGACACCGTGCCGCTGCCCCGCCTGCTGCTGCGGATCGCGGAGTTCTTCCGCGACGAGTCGTGCGGGCAGTGCGTGCCGTGCCGGGTCGGGACCGTGCGCCAGGAGGAGGCCCTGCACCGCATCGTCGAACGGACCGGCGCCGACGCGGCGGCCGACATCACGCTGCTGCGGGAGGTGGGCCGGGCCATGAAGGACGCCTCGATCTGCGGTCTGGGACAGACCGCGTGGAACGCCGTGGAATCCGCCATCGACCGCCTGGGGGCGTACGAATGACCGTGACATCGCTGGGGATCCCCCGCCGTCTGCTGGAGTTCACGATCGACGGCGATCCCGTGCGGGCCCCGGAGGGCTCGACGATCCTGGACGCCTGCCGGTCGGCGGGCAAGGACGTACCGACCCTGTGCCAGGGCGACACCCTCACCCCCAAGAACGCCTGCCGGGTCTGCGTCGTCGAGGTCGAGGGCGCCCGCACCCTCGTCCCGGCCTGTTCCCGCAAGGCGGAGGCGGGCATGGAGGTGCGCACGGACACCGAACGGGCCCGCCACAGCCGCAAGGTCGTCCTCGAACTGCTCGCGTCGTCCGTGGACCTGTCCACCACGCCGGAGGTCGCGGGCTGGCTCAAGGAGTACGAGGCCAAGCCCGACCGGTTCGGCCCCGACGCGGCCCGCGTCGACGAGCAGCCGAGGATCGACAACGACCTCTACGTCCGCGACTACGACAAGTGCATCCTCTGCTACAAGTGCGTGGACGCCTGCGGGGACCAGTGGCAGAACACCTTCGCCATCTCGGTCGTCGGCCGCGGTTTCGACGCCCGGATCGCCGTGGAACACGACGGCCCCCTCACCGATTCGGCCTGTGTGTACTGCGGCAACTGCATCGAGGTGTGCCCGACGGGTGCGCTTTCGTTCAAATCGGAGTTCGACATGCGTGCGGCGGGTACGTGGGACGAGTCGGCGCAGACCGAGACGACCACGGTGTGCGCCTACTGCGGAGTGGGCTGCAACCTCACCCTGCACGTACAGGACAATGAGATCGTCAAGGTCACCTCACCGCACGACAACCCGGTGACCCACGGCAACCTCTGCATCAAGGGCCGCTTCGGCTACCAGCACGTACAGAACCGGGACTGATCAGGACATGGGACGAGTCACGGAACGACGCAAGGTGATCCGCATCCGCGACGGGGTGGTCTCCGCCCGTCCGGACACGCTCGTCGCCGAGGAACCACTGGAGATCCGCCTCAACGGAAAACCCCTCGCCATCACGATGCGCACCCCGGGCGACGACTTCGCGCTCGCGGCGGGCTTCCTGGTCAGCGAGGGGGTGCTGGGCGCGGCCGACGAACTGCAGAACATCGTCTACTGCGCCGGCGCCACCGTGGACGGTTCCAACACCTACAACATCGTCGACGTACGGACGGCGCCCGGCGTCGTCATCCCCGACATCACGCTCGAACGCAACGTGTACACGACGTCGTCCTGCGGGCTGTGCGGCAAGGCCAGCCTGGACGCGGTCCGAACGACGGCCCGCTGGACGATCGACGACACCCACGGCGACACGGCTCCCCCGGTACGGCTCGAACCCGAACTGCTCGCGAGCCTCCCCGACCGGCTGCGCGCGGCGCAGCGCGTGTTCGACCGGACCGGGGGCCTGCACGCGGCGGCCCTGTTCACCGAGGACGGTGAGCTGGTCGACATCCGGGAGGACGTGGGCCGGCACAACGCGGTCGACAAGCTGGTCGGCCGCGCCCTCCAGAACGGCTCCCTGCCGCTCTCCCGCACTGTCCTGCTGGTCTCGGGGCGCGCCTCCTTCGAGCTGGCCCAGAAGGCGGTGATGGCGGGCATCCCGGTGCTCGCCGCGGTCTCGGCGCCGTCCTCGCTCGCGGTCGACCTGGCCGCCGAGTCCAATCTGACCCTCGTCGGTTTCCTGCGGGGCACCTCCATGAACGTGTACGCGGGCGAGCACCGCATCGCTCTGCAGGCCGCGGCCGCCCAGGGCTGACCGGTCTCCCCGCTGCACGGCGGCGGGGCCCCGATCCGGCGGGGAGCGCCCCCTGCGCCGGAGGGGCCCCGCCTCACTCCTCACGACGGTCGGCCGGGCCTTCGGCCTCAGCGGCTCAGCCCGTGTGTACGCTCCACCGTTTCACCATGCCGTCCGAGTGCAGTGTGGTGAGGGTCCCGGGGCCGGGGATCTCGTCCAGTCCGTCGACGATCGGCGTGACGAGGCCGTGGTCGAGGACGGTCCGGGGGATCTCGGGGCGGCCCCGGTAATAGGTGTCCGCGAGAGTGCGGACGATCCAGTCGTCCAGTGATTCACAGATCGGATCCCACGACGACGCCGAGAGCAGTACCGGCACCGGTTCGCCCGCACGCCGGCGACCGAGCAGACCGAGGGTGAGCAGGATCGCCAACACCGTCTTGCCCGCGCCGGGTTCACCGATGGCGACCAGGCGTCCGCCCGGCAACCGGCAATAGCCGTCCGCTAGTTGGGCGGTCATGCTGTCGGAGTCGCCGTCCAGGCGGCCGTCGAGGCGGATGCGAATACGGCCGTCGGCGGTCGACTGGACGGCGGGGTCGGCGGTCGTCCAGGTCAAAGGCAGGACACGAGGGTCACGAAGCCTGCGGGACTTGGCCTCCTCCGCCCACTGGCCCTGGACCTCGTCCGCGAGGGCGTCGGCCTGGCCACCGGGAGAGAGCGGAGCTCCGCTGCCTCCGCGGAGATAGCGGAATCGCCAGGACGGGCCACCTCGTCGGATCCAGCGGTACGAGCGGTACGAGGGCGCCTGCGGACGTCGTCCCAGGAGTCACACAGAGCGGTGGTACGCGGCTGTCTGACGCTCCATCAGCACTCATCCGGAGGTACGCCGCCACAGCCACGTACCCCGACGCCGCCCGTCTCGTTTTCCTGACGACCTCGAACGGGCCGCCATACGGCCCGTCGTCCGGGTAGGAGGCGGTTACTTGGATGCCGGCACGACCCTGTTCGGCTCGTTACTTGCCTGCGTGGGCGTGCTGGGCGCGGCCCTCGTGGCATATATGGGAAAGCGGGGCGAGAACGCCCTGAACGGATTTTCGAGCCTGACCGAGAAGCTGCAGTCCGAGCGCGACCGTCTGGAACGGCAGATCGCCGAACGCGACTCGCGCATCGATGAGTTGGCGACCATGCACGTCGCCGACCAGTCGGAGATCGCTCGCCTCCGCCTCGACATCGACCGACTCGGAGGGGCGCCGTGAGCAGGTTCCAACGGGTGCTCGCCGTGCGCTGGCGCAGCATGTTCCTCGTCTGTGTGCTGATCGCGCTCAGCGGCGTCGCGGTGATCCTGTGGGCGCGCATCGACGCCGGTGACCGCCGGGCCGACGAACTGCGCGCCGAGGCGGACCGGCGCGGTGACGCCGTGTCGACGCTGGCACAGGACGTACGCGCGCTGCGCGCCCAGGTCGAGGCCGGCGGCGGTACTCCCGCGGCCCCCGACCCCTCCGACGCGGTGGACGACCTGCTCGACCGGGTGCGGGTGCCCACCGCGGCCCATGGCCGGCCGGGCGCCAAGGGCGAGCGCGGCGCGACCGGGGCAGGCGGTGCCGGCGGGAAGCCGGGCCCCGGCGGGGAGCGCGGAGAGAACGGAGAGAACGGATCGCGCGGCGAACCCGGGCCGCCGGGGCCGTCCGGTTCGCCGGGACCCTCGGGGCAGCCGGGCGAGCCCGGCCCCCCGGGGGCCAACGGCGCGGACGGCACCGACGGCACGAACGGGAACAACGGCGCCGACGGGGCCGGGGGACCTGCGGGGCCACCCGGTCCCGACGGCGCACAGGGCTATCAGGGCACCAGAGGGGACACCGGGCCCCGGGGAGAGAAGGGCGAGAAAGGAGAGAAAGGGGAGAAGGGCGACCCCGGTCCCGGCTGCCCGGACGGCTACAGCTTCCAGGTGCCCGCGAACGACCCCGACGCGCTGGTCTGCCGGAAGGCCGCGGCCCAGGCCCCGCCCGCCGACCCGTCGGGGATCCTCCCGGTGCCACCGCCGCTGTTCCGGCGCAGGAAACGGCCCGTCAGTTCCTAGGCAGGTGCGGGAAGTTCTCGCGCCACGGCCGTGCGCGCTTCTTGTGAGGTGCCTGGGAGCCCAGTAGCGTCTGTGGCGCGCAGTCAGGACATGGGATGTCCAGATGTTCGGATGTCCAGATGCCCGGGGTGCACGAGATACGTGAGTCGCAAGAGACCCGTGAGTCGCACGGGACCCACGGGTCGCAAAAGACGCTTCAGACGCATGAAGGGCAGGTCGCACCATGCCGTCAAGTCTTCGCGCACGCCCCCTAACTCCTCGTACGGCCAGACCGTGGAGGACCGCCGTCACAGGCGCTCTGACAGCGGTCCTCACCCTCACCGCGCTGCTCGGGCTGCCGGGCACCGGACACGCCGGGATCGCCGCCGACCCCGGCGCGGCGGTCCCGGCCGGCGTGGCCGGCAGGGCCGCCGCGTTCGAGCAGCAGGTGCTCTTCAAGGCCTCCCAGGATCCCGGATACGCCTGCTTCCGGATCCCGGCCGTCGTGAGGACGGTGAAGGGCACCCTGCTGGCGTTCGCCGAGGGCCGGGTGAACGACTGCAGTGACGCCGGTGACATAGACCTCGTGCTCAAGCGCTCCACCGACGGCGGTCGCACCTGGGGCCCACTGCGGATCATCAACGAGGGCGCGGGCGACACGCACGGCAACCCCGCCCCGATGGTGGACCGGAAGACCGGCCGGATCGTACTGGCCGAGACGTACAACACGGGCCGTACCGACGGCGGCAACTGCGCCGTCCCCTGCGACCGCGCCCCGCACATGCAGCACAGCGACGACGACGGCCTCACCTGGTCCGAGCCCCGCGACCTCAGCGACGAGATCCTGCCCGCGCACTGGAACTCCTGGTACGCGACCGGGCCCGTGCACGGCATCCAGCTGACCCGCGGCAAGCACGCGGGACGGCTCGTCTTCGCCGTCAACACCGAGACGTGGGACGGCAGCCACGTTAGCGCCAACCACGCTGCTCTCATCGTCAGTGACGACGGCGGCGACCACTGGCGGATCGGCGCCACCGACTCGTGGCCGATCGCGGCGGACGGCACGTTCCGCCAGAAGCCGTCCGAGATGACCGTCACCGAGCGGGCCGACGGCGGCGTCCTGGTCAGCGGGCGCGAGCAGGACGGCACCGATCTCGGCCACCGCTCGCAGGCGTTCAGCACCGACGGCGGCGACAGCTTCACCTCGCACTTCAAGGCCCTGCCCGACCTCTACACCCCTCAGGTCCAGGGCTCCACCCTTCGGCTGGGCGACCGGATCCTGCTCGCCTGCCCCGGCGACTCGGACCGCCGCCGCACGATGATGATCCGCTCCTCCTACGACGGCGGACGCACCTGGGACAGCGTCGACCGCGGAACGGTCGTCACGACGGACTGGTCCGGCTACTCCGACCTGGTCGGCATCGGCGCCGACACGGCGGGTCTGCTGTACGAGGGCGGCGCCGTGGACGCGCGCGACGAGATCCGTTTCGCCCGGTTCACCGAGGACTGGCTGGCCCCGCGCCGCGGCCCGGACCCGACCACCCCCGACCTCGCGCCCCGCGCACCCGGCGCGGCGGTCCTCGGCGGTGCGACGGCGACGGACGGGATGTTCGGCGGCGCCCTCGCGTTCGACGGCACCGACGACGCCGTACGCCTGCCCTACCGGACCCAACTGCCGCTCGGCAAGAAGGACTTCACCGCCTCGCTGTGGTTCCGCTACACGGCCGCCACGGGTGAGCAGCCGTTCCTGTGGATGGGCGGGGTCGGCACCGGCCAGCCACAGGTGTGGCTGCGCGGCGAGCCCGCGAACAACCGGGTCCAGGGCCTGATCACGGCCCGCGACGGCGCGAGCGCCCCCCGCTCCGCGTCCGTGCGCACCACCGGCGCGTACAACGACGGGCAATGGCACCATCTGGCACTGCGCCGGGGTGCGGGACAACTGACGCTGTTCATCGACGGGACCGTGGCCGGCACGGCGGCGGACGTACCGGGATCGGTGAGCCGCAACGCGCCGTTCGGGGTCCACATCGGCCAGAAGCTGGACAGCCGCGCCCACTTGGCCGGCGCGATCGACGATGTCCGGGTCTACGACCGGGCGTTGAGCGACGGTGAACTGTCCGGGGTGCGCACCGGGGACACGGCGGTGACCGCCGGAACCGTCCTGCGGCTGCCCATGGACCGGGTGAGCGCCAGCCACTAACGTCCCGGGCGTGCCCGACGACACACGAGCACGACAGCGTACGGGGACCGGGCTGGGACTGATCCTGGCCCTGGTCCTCGGGGCCGTGCTGCTCACCGCCCTCCCGGAGGACGACAGCGGGGAGGCCGCCTGCCGCGCCCGTGCGGTCACCTCGTGGGACGTGGACGCCGACGTCACGGAGGAGTTCGCGCGGTACGGGGACGACGCCTCGCGGGCCGACGACTGGACCGGCGGCGACGGTACGCACTCGGTGCGGCTGCCGGACGGGCGGGTGCTCTGGCTGTTCTCGGACACCTACCTGGGCCAGGTGTACCGGCCGCCGAACCCGGCGGGCGAGTCCTACGCCTGGCGGGACACGACCGCGCCGCTGGTGCGCAACTCGGCCGTGGTCATGAAGGACGGGCGACTGCAACGCACCCTGCCCGCGCCCCTGTTCGCCGATCCGGCGCCCGGCCGGTGGCGCTGGCCGGTGGCGGCGCGCGTCGAGCCCCGCTCCCCCGGCTCGTCCGAGCAGGTCGTACGGGTCGTGCTGTGGACCCGTACGACCGGCGCGTATCCGTGGATCTACGGGGTGCCGACCGCCACCGAGGTCGCCACGCTGTCGCTGCCCGGGCTGCGGCTCGAAGGCATCACCGAGGTCCTCGACCAGGGGCAGGTCCGGGATCCGGCGCGGCGGGTGCTGTTCGGCACGACCGCGCTGACCCACGACGAGGACTGGACGTACGTGTTCGGCGGGGACGACGCGCGGGCCGCCGCCCGGCCCGCGTCGAACGCGTATGTCGCGCGCGTGCCCCGGGGGCGGCTCGCGGACCCGGACGCCTGGCGGTACTGGGACGGCGAGCGATGGACCATCCCCTCCCACATGGAGCCCGTACTGAGGAACGGCACGGACAGGGGCGTGGGCAGCGCGTTCACGGTGGCCCGCGACGGGGGGACGTACGTCCTGTTCACGATGGCGGCGGGCACCGAGGGACTGACGACCGTCACCTCGTACTGGGCGTGCTCCCCCACCGGGCCCTGGCACGGGCCCGGCAAGGGCTTCAGCCCGCCGCTGCCGGAGCGGGGGGCGGGCGTGGCGGCGTACAACCCGCAGGTCCATCCGACGATCGGCGGGGGCGGGCTCGTGCTGAGCTACGACGTCAACTGGCTGGACGCGAACGGCGGGGCGACGGCGCAGGCCAACCTCAGCCGGAACGTGTCCCTGTACCGACCGAGATTCGTGACGCTGCGGCTGGGTCCTGGCTGAGGGGCTGCTCCGGCTGCGGTTCCGGTTCGGCCTCCGGGTCGCGGGAGCGGCGCTTGGCGATGACCGCGCAGACCATGAGCTGCATCTGGTGGAAGAGCATCAGCGGCAGCACGGCCAGCGAGGCGTGGGCGCCGAACAGCACGCTCGCCATGGGCAGTCCGGACGCAAGCGACTTCTTCGAGCCGGCGAACTGGATGGCGATACGGTCGCCCCGGCCGAACCCGAGGGCCTTGGACCCGTACCAGGTCACCGCCAGCATCACCGCGAGCAGGACCACCTCGACGGCGAGCAGTCCGCCGAGGCGCAACGGGCTGACCTGGTGCCAGATGCCCTGGACCATGCCCTCGCTGAAGGCGGTGTAGACGACCAGCAGGATCGAGCCGCGGTCCACGTAACCGAGGATCTTCTTGTGGCGTGCGACGAAACCGCCGATCCAGCGGCGCAGGAGCTGCCCGGCCAGGAACGGCACGAGCAACTGCAGCACGATCTTCAGGAGCGAGTCCGCGGAGAACCCGCCTCCCGTGCCGCCGAGGAGCGCCGCCGCGAGCAGCGGGGTGAGCACGATGCCCACGAGGGAGGAGAAGGAGCCCGCGCAGATGGCGGCGGGCACGTTGCCACGCGCCATGGAGGTGAAGGCGATGGACGACTGGACCGTCGAGGGCACCAGGGTCAGGAAGAGCAGCCCGGTGTAGAGGTCGTGGCTCAGCAGCACCGGTTCCAGGCCGCGGGCCGCCAGCCCGAGCAGCGGGAACAGTACGAACGTGCAGGCCAGAACCGTGAGATGCAACCGCCAGTGCCGTACGCCGTCCATCGCCTCGCGGGTGGAAAGACGCGCCCCGTAGAGGAAGAAGAGGAAGGCGATCGCCGCGGTGGAGGCGCCCGAGGCGACCTCGGCACCGGCCCCTCGGGCGGGCAGCAGGGCGGCGAGCCCGACCGTCCCGAGCAGCAGCAGGATGTACGGGTCTATCGGCAGCCAGGACGGCCACTTCAGGCGTTTCACGGTGCTCCGATGGTGCTGGGGTGTGGTGTCACTGGGCTCGCCGGCCCCGGTCGTCGTTCTCCGGACGGGGCGAGCCCTCTCCATCGTCCTCCTCCGATCCTTGATCGGGAATCCGGTACACCGCTCTGACTGTCATCACGCTTCGCGATGACGCGGTAGCCTCGGGCCCGTGTACGACCCCTCGCAGCTGCGTACCTTCCTCGCCGTGGCCCAAACTCTGAGCTTCACGCAGGCGGCCCGGCGGCTCGGGCTGCGCCAGTCCACGGTCAGCCAGCACGTGCGGCGCCTGGAGGGCGCCGCCGGACGGCAGCTGTTCACCCGGGACACCCACTCCGTGGAACTGACGGAGGACGGCGAGGCCATGCTCGGGTTCGCACGCCGGATCCTGGAGGCGCACGAGCAGGCGGCGGCGTTCTTCGGCGGCACGCGGCTGCGCGGGCGGCTGCGGTTCGGCGCCTCGGAGGACTTCGTCCTGACCCGGCTGACCGAGATCCTGGAAGCCTTCCGCCACGACCACCCCGAGGTCGACCTGGAGCTGACAGTGGAGCTGTCCGGCACCCTGCACGAGCAGCTCGCCGACGGACGGCTCGACCTGGTGCTGGCCAAGCGGCGCCCCGAGGACCCGCGCGGCGAACTGGTCTGGCACGACCGCATGGTCTGGATCGGCGGGGAGCGGCTGCGGCTGGATCCCGACCGTCCGGTCCCGCTGATCGTGTACCCGCCGCCGGGCATCAGCCGGGCGCTGGCCCTGGAGGCGCTGGAGCGCCAGGGCCGGTCCTGGCGCGTCGCCTGCACGAGCGGCAGCCTGAACGGTCTGATCGCGGCGGCCCGCGCGGGACTCGGCGTGATGGCCCACACGCGCGGTCTGATCCCGCCGGGACTGGTGCGCGTCCCCGACCGCGCGGGCCTCCCGGAACTAGGTGAGGTGGATTTCGTCCTCCTCCATGGCAGGCGCCACACGGCGGCCCGCGGAGCGGCCGACGCGCTGGCGGCCTCGATCCTGACATCCCCGGACCGCCTGCACCGGGCCCCATAAGGGGCGCGAGCAACGGCGCGGGCCCGCAGCCGACATCGGCGCAGGCCCCACCCCGCCCCCTAGGGGCGCGGGGAACTGCGCGGCCCACCCCCACCGGCCCGCAGATAATTCGGCACTCCCCGTACCGGGCCCCGTAGGGGTTCGGAGACATCTGCGAGCCGGTGGGGGCTTGTCGCGCCGTTCCCCGCGCCCCTAAGGGGTGGCGGGCGCCCGGAGGGAATCTGCGGGTCCGGTCGGGGCTGGGCGCGCCGTTCCCCGCGCCCCTGAGGGGTGGCGGATGCCCGGAGGGAATCTGCCGGTCCGGTCGGGGCTAAGCGCGCCGTTCCCCGCGCCCCTGAGGGGTGGCGGGCGCCCGGAGGGAATCTGCCGGTCCGGTCGGGGCTGGGCGTGCAGCTCCCCCCGCCCCTTGGGTGGGGGTTGGCTGTCGCCGGGGGACTCTGCGGGTCTGATGGGGGGGCGCCCGCGCCGTTGGTCGTGGAAGGCGCCGCGCGCGCCCGACCCTCGGTAAGCGCCCCGTACAGATTCCGTGGAGATTACGGAACCGAAACTTACGGAAGAGTAAGGATTCTGTCCCGGCCTCCCCCCTTGTGGCCGGATTTCAGGGGTTGACCAGTGCATACGCCACCCCCCACCCCCCTCCGCCACCCCTCCCGCGGCAGCGTCACGTGGGGTAGCTTTCACCGCCTGCGGAGCACCTTCAAGGAGCGGGGATTGAGCGAGTTCACCAACCCTCCCCTGGCGTCGGCACCGCCGGTGGGCGGCCTGGCCGATGCCGTGTTCGAGTATGCCCAGGAGGACCCCCTCTACATCGCGCTGGGCCGTAAGGACGAGCACGGCAGATGGCGGGACGTGACGTCCGCCGAGTTCCGTGACGAGGTCCTCGCCCTGGCGAAGGGCCTGCTCGCGCACGGCGTCCGGTTCGGCGACCGGGTCGCGATCATGTCCCGTACGCGCTACGAGTGGACCCTCTTCGACTACGCACTGTGGTCGATCGGCGCGCAGGTCGTCCCGATCTACCCCACCTCGTCGGCCGAGCAGGTCTTCTGGATGCTGCACGACGCCCAGGTGTCGGCGGCCATGGTGGAGCACGAGGATCACGCGATGACCGTCGCCACGGTCATCGACCGGCTGCCGACGCTGCACAAGCTGTGGCAGCTCGACGCGGGCGCGGTGCAGGAGCTGTACGAGGCCGGCGGCCACATCGACGACGAGGTGGTGCACCGGCACCGCCGGGCGGTCACCCCCGAGTCGACGGCGACGATCATCTACACGTCCGGCACCACCGGCCGCCCCAAGGGCTGCGTCCTGTCGCACGCCAACTTCATGTTCGAGACGGACACGGCGATCGGCCGCTGGGAGCCGCTCTTCCACTCCAAGCGCGGCGACGAGGCGGCGACTCTGCTGTTCCTGCCGCTCGCGCACGTCTTCGGGCGGATGGTTCAGGTCGCCGCGGTCCGGGGGAAGGTCAAGTTCGGCCATCAGCCGCAGCTGAACGCGGCGGCCCTGCTGCCGGATCTGGCCGCGTTCCAGCCGACGTTCTTCCTGGCGGTGCCGTACATCTTCGAGAAAGTCTTCAACGCGGCTCGCCGCAAGGCCGAGAAGGAGGGCAAGGGCGGCCCGTTCGAGAAGGCGGTCGAGGTCGCGGTGCGCTACGCGGACGCGGTGGAGGCGAGGGCGTGGGGCATCGGCCCCGGGCCCTCGGCCGCGCTGCGGATGCAGCACCAGCTCTTCGAGAAGCTGGTCTACTCCAAGATCCGTGCCGCGATGGGCGGACGCGTACGGCACGCGATGTCCGGCGGCTCCGCGATGGACCGCCGCCTGGGCCTGTTCTTCGCGGGCGCCGGCGTGCAGATCTACGAGGGGTACGGGCTCACCGAGTCCACGGCAGCCGCGACCGCCAACCCGCCCGAGCGCACCCGGTACGGGACCGTCGGCCAGCCCATCCCCGGCACGACCGTGCACATCGCGGACGACGGCGAGATCTGGCTGCACGGGGACAACGTCTTCCAGGGTTACCTCAACGACCCGAAGGCCACCGACGCGGCCCTGCACGACGGCTGGCTGGCCACCGGTGACATCGGCGCGCTCGACGAGGACGGCTACCTCACCATCACCGGACGCAAGAAGGAGATCCTGGTGACCTCCGGCGGCAAGAGTGTCTCGCCGGGCGTCCTGGAGGAGCGGGTGCGGGACCATCCGCTGGTCGCGCAGTGCATCGTCGTCGGCAACGACCGGCCGTACATCGCGGCGCTCGTCACGCTCGACGGGGAGGCCGTCGACCACTGGCTGCAGATGCGGGGCAAGTCCCCGCTCGCCCCGGCCCAGCTGGTGCGGGACCCCGACCTGGAGACCGAGGTACGGCGGGCCGTGGTGGCCGCGAACACGCTGGTCTCGCAGGCCGAGTCGATCCGCACGTTCCGGATACTGGCTCACCAGTTCACCGAGGAACACGGCCTGCTGACCCCGTCCCTGAAACTGAAGCGCAAGGCGATCGAGAACGCGTACGAGACAGAGGTCGAGGCCTTGTATCGGGCGTAGCACGCCAGCGGGGGGGGGCGCCCCGAAGGGGCGCGGGGAACTGCGCGACCAGCCCCCACCGGCCCGCACCGAACACTCGACCTGACGCGCCGTCACATACTGCCGTACCGCATATTGACGCCCCGTCAGATCCGCCGGATCATTTCGGTCACCCGAGACACCCGAGTCACCCGACGGAGGGGGCCGACCGTGTCACGACCGACCCGCACATTCGCCGCAGCGGTGGCCGCAACCGCCCTGCTGCTGGCAGCCGCCTGCAACTCGGCCTCCACCGGCGGGGCTTCGAAGACCGACGACTCCGTACGCGGGGTCACGGACACCCGCATCAAAGTCGGCGGCATCGTCTCGATGACAACCGCGAGCGGCTACTCCAAGAAGGACACCGACCTCGGCGCGAAAGCCCGTTTCGACCGCGCCAACGCCGAAGGCGGCCTGCACGGACGGAAGATCGACTATCTGGGCGCCGAGGACGACGGCCAGGACCCGTCCAGGAACCTCGCCGCGGCACGCAAACTCGTCCAGCAGGACAAGGTGTTCGCGATCGCGCCGATGAGCTCGACGACCTTCTCCGGCGCGGACTTCCTGCAGAAGCAGCGCGTCCCCACCTTCGGCTGGGGCACGCTGCCGTCGTTCTGCGGGCCGTCGTACATCTACGGTTTCGGCGGCTGCATGGTGCCGACGCCGGGCGGCACCATCTCGCAGACCTGGCCCGAGGGCCTCGAACAGGTGATGGGCGGGGCCAAGGGCCGCAGCGTGGCGATCCTCGCCAACGACAGCGACGCCGGGAAGTTCGGCATCCGCACCTACCGGCAGAGCTTCGAATCGGCCGGGTTCACGGTCACGTACGCCAAGCCGTCGGTGTCCGCGGCCTCCGTCCCGAGCGACTGGTCGGCGTACACGAAGGAGATCCTGCGCAGCGACGGCGGCAAGGCGCCCGACGCGATCGTCTCCGTGATGCAGACCCCGTACAACATCGGGCTGTTCACGGCGGTCAAGCGGACTGGGTATCGCGGTGTACTCACCGATCCGACCGACTACGACCCGGGGCTGCTGGCCAAGAGTGCGACGCGCAAGGCGCTCGACGGGGTGCATGTCCTGACGTCGTTCCAGCCGTTCGAGCAGCAAAGTGCGGCGATGACGCGGTTCGGGAAGGACATCAGGAAGGCCGCGGGCAAGGACGTACCCCTCAACATGCACATGATGACCGGCTACATGTCGGCCGACCTGTTCCTCGCCATCGCCGGGAAGGCCGGCAAGGACCTGACGGTGTCGTCCTTCCAGAAGGCGGCGGACGGGTTCGCGGACACCGGCACGCTCGTCGGGGACCGGGCGGAGCGGAAGGGCCAGAAGGAGTCGTTCGGGTGCGGGGCGCTCGTCCAGCTGAAGGGCGGCGCGTACGTGGTGTCGGCGCCCTTCAAGTGCTATCCGCCGATCCCCTTCACGTAAGGCACACGGCATGGCCGACCTTCTCGGATTCGTGCTGAGCGGACTGGTGTCGGGCGCGCTGTACGCGCTGCTCGCCACCGGTCTCGTGCTCTCCTACTCGGCCTCGGGGCTGTTCAACTTCGCGCACGGCGCCACCGCCTACCTCTGCGCCCTCGCCTTCTACGAACTGCACTCGGGCTTCGGCCTGCCGGCCGTCCCGACGGCGGTGCTGCTGGTGTGCGTACTGGCGCCCGCGCTGGGCTGGGGCCTGGACCGGCTGATGTTCCGCAAGCTGGCGCGGGTCGGTGAGACGGCTCAGATCGTGGCCACCATCGGGCTGCTGGTGGCGCTGCCCGCGCTGGGGCTGTGGACCGTCGAGCTGCTGGCGGACGCGGGCGCGTCGGTGAAGCCGGCCGAGAACCAGTTCGGGCTGCCGGGGGTCGGGCCCAGCCCCGCGCACTCCTGGCAGCCGGTCGACGGCGTCGGCGTCGACTCCGACCAGCTGATCATCTGGGCGGCGACGGCCGTGGTCGCCCTCGGCCTGTGGATCCTGATGCGGCACACCCCGCTGGGACTGCAGCTCAGGGCGGCCGTCGACAACCGTTCGCTGGTGGAGCTGCGCGGGCTGAGCGCGGACCGGCTGTCCTCGATCGCGTGGATGCTGTCGTCGGGACTCGCGGGCCTGGCGGGCGTGCTGGCCACCCCCCTCCTCGGTCTTTCCTCGCACGACTTCACCCTCTTCCTCTTCGTCTCGGCGACGGCGGCTGTGCTCGGCCGGTTCGTCTCGGTACCGCTGGCGTTCGCGGGCGGGCTCGGGCTCGGCGTGCTGCAGAACCTGGTCGCCGGGTACGCGGACTTCGCCGAGCGGATCACCGGGTTCCGTACCGCCGTGCCCTTCCTGATCCTCTTCGCCGGGCTGCTGCTGCTGACGCGGCGCAGGCGCACGGCGGGCACGGCGGCGGTGGACCCGCCGCCGGTCGACTATCTGACGGGGCGGTCCCGGCTGCGGCGGTGGGGCCCGTGGGCGGTGGCCGCCGTCCTCCTCGCGGCCTCCTTCTACACGGTCACGACCCCCTTCTGGAGCGGCCTCCTCGCCCAGGGGCTGGCCCTGTCCCTCGTCTTCATGTCCTTCACCGTGGTCACGGGGCTCGGTGCGATGGTGTCGCTGGCGCAGGCGACCTTCGTGACAGGGGCGGCGCTGGTGGCGGGGCTGCTGCTCAGTCACGGCTGGCCGTTCGTGGCGGCGGCGGCCGTGGGCACGTGTACGGCGGCGCTGCTCGGGGCCCTGGTCGCCCTCCCCGCGCTGCGGCTCGGTGGCCGTTCGCTCGCCCTCGCCACCCTCGCGCTGGCCTTCCTCGCCGACCAGGTCCTGTTCCAGATCGGTTGGCTGCGCAACGGCGACACGGGGTGGGCGGTTCCCCGGCCGGTCCTCGGTCCGGTGGACCTGGGCGACGACCGGGCGCTCGGGGTGGCACTGACCGTGCTGGTCGCGGCAGCCGTCGCCGCGCTGAGCGCGCTGCGGAACTCGCCGTCCGGCCGGGCGATGCTCGCGGTGCGCTCCGCGCCCGCGGCGGCGATGGCCTCCGGGGTGTCGGTCGTCCGCACCAAGCTGGTGCTGTTCACGCTGTCCGCCGGGCTCGCGGGCTTCGGCGGTGTCATGTACGCCTCGTACAACACCCGCGTCAACGCGACCGACTTCACCGCGATGACGGGCCTGATCTGGCTCGCGGTGGTCGTGGCGGCGGGCCTTCGCCGCCCCCAGTTCGCGGTGGTCGCGGGCCTGGTCTACGCCCTCGTACCGCACCTCCTCTCGGACTACGTCACCGAGTCCGTCCACCTCCCGGTGATCCTCTTCGGCCTGGCAGGCCTGGCCCTCGCGAACGACCCGGACGGCTACTGCGCGGCGGTACCGGTGCGGTTGCAACGGCGTCGGCTGGCGGGGTCGGGCGCGGGTACGCCGACCGCGACTCCGGCAGGTGAGCCGCCCACCGCGCTGCCGGGCGACACGGCGACGGGCGACACGCTGCCGCCCGACACGACGACGGCGGGCACGGCGGTGGCAGGCACGGCGACGGCAGGCATGACGGCGACCGCCGCGGGCTCGACCGGCGTGGTGGCGCCCGCCGCGGAAACGCCCACCGTGGTCCCGGGCGGTACGAGTCCAGCGCACACGGGTTTGACCGGCGCCGTCCCGAGCGAGGCGGGCACAACCAGTGCGGCCCCGGCCGGTGCGGGCGCGGCCGGTGCCATGTCCGTCGAGGCCGTTCCCGGAGTGGGCGACGGGGGGCAGGCGGGCGGGGCCGTCGGCTTCGGCGGGCGGTCGTTCGCGGACGCTCTGCGCCTGCGCGGTATCCGTGCCGGTTACGGCGGGGCTCCCGTGCTGCGCGGGGTCGAGCTGGCCGTCCGGGCCGGGGAGATTCTCGTGCTGCTCGGGCCCAACGGGGCCGGGAAGTCGACGACGTGCCGCGTCGCCGCGGGTCTCGTCAGCCCGCTCGCCGGACAGGTGTACGTGGCCGGACGCGACGCCACGCGGGACGGTGCCGTGCGCCGGTCACGGGCCGGGGTCGTTCTCGCGCCGGAGGGGCGGGGCATCTTCCCGGCTCTCACCGTCGAGGAGAACCTCGGCCTGTATCTGCGCGGCCGGGACGGGCGGGACGCGCGCGATGCCGTGTACCGGCGCTTCCCCGGGCTCGCCGGACGGCGTGGCGTCCCCGCCGGTGCCCTCTCCGGAGGGGAGCAGCAGATGCTCGCCCTCGCCCCGCTCCTCCAGCGTCCCCCGAAGGTCCTGATCGCCGACGAGCCCTCCCTGGGACTCGCGCCCCGGGTCGTCGAGGAGGTCTTCCGTCTCCTCACCGAACTCCGGGATCAGGGAACGGCCCTGCTCCTCGTGGAGGAGAAGGCCACCGAGGTGCTGAAGGTGGCGGACTCGGTCGCCTACCTGGCGCGGGGGCGCGTGACGTGGTGCGGACCGCGCGCGGCCGTGGAGGCGGACCGGCTGACGGAGGCCTATCTGGGACTGGCGGCCACGCGTGAGGGGGCTGCCCGCCCATGACGAGCCCGAGCCCCGTCCTGCGCGCCGACCACGTCGCCGTGCGCTTCGGCGGCGTACGCGCACTCGACGACGTGAGCCTGTCCCTGCGCCCCGGCGAGATCTGCGGGCTCATCGGCCCGAACGGCGCCGGCAAGACCACCTTCTTCGACGTGCTGTCCGGCATCCGCCGCCCCGACGCGGGCCGTGTCCACCTCGACGGGACGGACGTCACGCGCCGCTCCCCCGTCTGGCGCGCCCGCCACGGAATGCGTCGCACGTTCCAGCGCCAGCAACTGTTCGGGCAGCTCACGGTGGCCGACAACCTCGTGGTGGCCCAGGAGTGGCGCGGGGGCGGAGGCGGACTCCCGGCCGACCTGCTGGGGGCGCGCACCCGGCGTACGTACGAGAGGGAGCGCCGGGCCCGCGCCGCCGAGGTCCTGCGGGCCTGCGGACTGGCCGGCCTCGGCGACACCTGTGCCGCCGCCCTCCCCGTCGGCCGCGCCCGCATGCTCGAACTGGCCCGCGCCGTCGCGGACCGGCCCCGGGTACTGCTCCTCGACGAACCCGCCGCCGGGACGACGGCCGAGGAGAGCCAGCAACTGGCCGACGTCATCGGCCGGTTGTCCGAACACGAGGACTGCGCGGTCCTCCTCGTCGAGCACGACGTCGCCTTCGTCATGGAGGTGTCCACCCGGATCGTCGTACTCGACCTGGGCCGCGTACTCGCCGAGGGCACTCCCGCCGAGGTGCGTGCCGACCGGCGGGTGCGGGAGGCGTACCTGGGTGCGGCGACGGCAGCCCGGGCCGGCGCCGCCTCGCCGTCGCGGGACGCCCTTCATGGTTCGGACCTGCCGTAGCGGGTACTTTCCGGCCAATCTCCCTTACGGTCTCCCTTTCGACCGGTGAACGCACGGGACAGGAATGCACGACAGCCCGTGATCGTTCACGATGGAGTACCACCCGACGACGTAAGGATCGAAAGCTCGTGAGCAAGGTCCCCCCGATCACCCTGAACAACGGCGTCGAGATGCCCCAGCTGGGCTTCGGTGTCTGGCAGGTGCCGGACGACGAGGCCGAGCGAGCCGTCGCCACCGCGCTGGAGGCCGGGTACCGCAGCATCGACACCGCCGCGATCTACGGCAACGAGGTCGGCACCGGCAAGGGCCTCGCCTCCTCCGGCCTCGCCCGCGAGGACCTCTTCGTCACCACAAAGCTCTGGAACGCGGAACAGGGCTACGACTCGACGCTGCGCGCCTTCGACGAGTCCCTGGAGAAGCTCGGCCTCGACTACGTCGACCTGTACCTCATCCACTGGCCGATGCCGGACCGGGGCACGTACGTCGACACGTACAAGGCCTTCGAGAAGCTGTACGCGGACGGCCGCGCCAAGTCCATCGGCGTCTCGAACTTCCACCCGGAGTACCTGGAGAAGCTGCTCGACGCGACGTCCGTCGTGCCGGTCCTCAACCAGGTCGAGCTGCACCCGCACCTTCAGCAGTCCGCCTTGCGCGAGTTCCACGCGGAGCACGGCATCGCGACCGAGGCCTGGTCCCCGCTCGGCCAGGGCAAGGGCCTCCTGGAGGTCCCGGCCGTCGTGGCCATCGCCCGCAAGCACGACCGTACGCCCGCCCAGGTGGTCCTGCGCTGGCACCTCCAGCTGGGCAATGTGGTGATCCCCAAGTCCGTGACGCCGTCCCGGATCAAGGAGAACATCGACGTCCTCGGCTTCACCCTCGACGACGAGGACATCGCCGCGATCACCGCCCTCGACGAGGGCCGCCGTCTGGGTTCCGACCCGGCGACCGTCAACGACTGAGCGAGCAGCCGCGCGACCGCTTGACGAAGCCGCCGCCCGGCCGGGCGGCGGCTTCGTCGGTCAGCGCCATCGGCCGGATCGAGGCCCGGCTCAGACCGGCTGCCCGATCGGCCGTACGACCACCGTGTTGACGTCGACCCCGGCGGGCTGCCGGATCGCCCAGACGACCGACTCCGCGAGTTGCTCCGAGGTGAGCAGCTGCCCAGGCGGCAGGCTGCCGTAGCTGTCCCAGAACGGGGTCTCCACCCGTCCCGGTGAGATCAGCGTCACCCCCACGCCGTACTCGGTGACCTGCCGGCGGGTGTTCTCGGCGAGGCCGGTCACGGCCCATTTCGTCGCCCCGTAGATGTTGCCGGGGGTGTGAACATGCCCCGCGACGCTGCCGACGAGCACGATCCGGCCGCGGGTCTCCTTCAGCTGCTCGATCGACGCCCGGACGAGCAGCGCGGGTCCGAGCACGTTGGTCAGCACCATGTCCCGCCAGCCGGCCGGGTCCCCCTCGGCGACGGTGTCGTGCGTGGCGTAACCGGCGTTGGCGACGACGGTGTCGAGGCGTCCGAACCTCTCCACCGTCGCCGCGACCGCGCCCTGTACGTGCTCGTAGTCGGCCGCGTCACCCCGGTACGTCAACAGCCCCTCGGGCTTGCCCAGTTGTTCCGCGAACCCGCGCAGCCGCTCCTCCCCGCGCCCCGTCACGGTCACCCGGTGTCCGGCGTCGAGCAGTTGCCGGGCGACCGCCGCCCCGATTCCGCTGCCGCCGCCGGTGATGAGCGCAACCGGTGAGTCAGTCATGTCTTCCCCCAAGTCATGTTCGGCCAGGCCGCGTTCGACGAAGTGCCCGGAGTTCATCACTTGGAGCGCACTCGATGTCAACGCCGTTCGCAGGACGCCCAGTTGAGGGAAGGAGCTACGGCTTCACCCCGACGTACACCGTCAGTGCCGTGAGCACGAACACGTCCGGGCGGTGGTACACGCTCGCCTTGTCCTCCGGGTCGAGGAGCCGGTCGAGGGTCGCGCGGTCGTCGGCGTCGAGGCCTTCGGCGAGGCCGTCACGGCGGTGGCCGAGGGAGGTGGCGACGAAGGCGCGCGCCTCGTCGGAGGCGGGGGCGGGGAGGTCGAGCAGGAAGGTACGGGTCGCGGTGTGGCGCAGGCCGACCGCGGAGAGCAGGGCCGGCCAGTCCTCGACGTCCTCGACGACGGCGCCGGGCAGCTCGGCCCGCATCCGGGCGAACCACTCCTGCTCGATCGCGTCCATCCGGGCCTGCAGTCCGGGACGGCCGATGCCGAAGTCGCGCGGGAGGTAGCGCGAGGGCAGGCCGCCCTCCAGCAGTGCGAGGGTGCCGCCCGGCGCGAGCCGGTCGGCGAAGCCCGCGAGGGCGCCGCGCTGGTCGCCGACGTGGTGCAGGGACCGGCTCGCCCAGAGGAGGTCGGCCGGGTACTCCAGGTCACCGAGCCCGTCGCCCAGCTCGGCCCGGAGGGTGCCGAAGCGGTCGGCGATCCCCCGCTCGGCGGCGCGTTCGCGGGCCCGCTCCAGGAGGGGTTCCGCCCCGTCCACGGCGATGACCCGGGCGGCGGGGAACGTGTCGGCGAGCAGGCAGGAGATGACACCGGGACCGCTGCCCGCGTCCACGATCAGCTCGGGATCCGGCCGCGTCTCCCGCAGCCAGCTCGCCGCCCGCGTGTACAGCGGACTGAACAGCTCGGCCTCCTGCTCCAGCATCGGAAGCATCTCGGCGAAGTCGATGTGCGTACCGCTGTGGGTGTGGCTGTGGCTGTGGCTGTGACCGTTGCCCTCGTGCCGTTCGTGACCGTGCGCCATGGCTGCGAGCCTTTCGTTCGGGATGCGTCCAGCCTGCTCCCGCGTCCCGAAATCAGCCACTCATGTTGCCAAAACAGCAACGGTCCCCCGCACCCCCGATAAGGGGCGCGGGGAACGGCGCAATCTCTTGATCTTTCAGGTGACCGAGCAAAAAGCCAAGGTCACAGAGCGGGATACGCGTTCTTCATGAGCTCCTGGAACTGCGCGGAGAACCAGTGTCCGGACAGCGGCGCGTTCGCCAGCGCCCCGGACATGTTGTTGTTGTTCCGCGGGTTACCGGTGTACGTCGGGTCGCACATGCGGTCGAAGCCCTTGCCCTCGTCGTTCGGGATGGCAGTGCTCGACCCGTCCGACTCACCCGGCGGCTTCATCCACACGTACGCGTCGATGCCGGTCGCCGGCGCCGCCTGCGGCCGCTCGCCGAGGCCCGCACCGGACTGGTTGCACCAGTTGCCGAGGTGGATGCGCCGGTCGTAGCGGCCACCGTCGACGTACGTGTCCACGGTGGTCGTCGGGCCGGCGGCGGTGGGCCGTGCCGTGCCGCCCCAGCCGTTGCGGGAGGTGTCGATCAGCATGCCGATGCCGGACGGGAATCCGATCGAGACCAGCTGGGCGCGCATGGCCTGCGCGTACGACTGCTCGTCGACGTACCGGTTCCAGTCGATCCACTTCGACAGCCGTACCGACGTCCCGTTGACCGAGTCGTTGATGGTGAAGTGGTTCTCCTTCGTGGCGCTGTAGTTGGCCGTGTTCACGATGAAGCCGTGCACGTCGGCGACGGTCGCGCCCTCGGTGGAGGCGGCCTCCTTGAAGAGCGCGGCGGAGGGCGCGAAGTTGTCGTCCCAGCCGAGCCAGCCGTGGTGTCCGGCGTCGATGTAGTTGTAGACGTTGGGTACGTCGCCGAGCTTGTTCAGCGCGTAGCCGACGCCCTTCTGGTAGTTGCCGTTCGCCTTCATCGTGTCGCAGTTGGCCGTGGCGGTGGCCCGCGGCGAGACGTTGGTGACGAGGTTCGGCAGTGAGTCGATCTCGACGGTGGTGACGATGCGCAGACCCGCGTACTTGGTGTCGGCGAGGATCGCCGCGATCGGGTCGATGTACTGGGTCTTGTACTTGTCGATCTCCGTCGGGCCCAGTTCGCCGTTGGACGCCAGGGCGGCGCAGTCACGGCCGGGCAGGTTGTAGATGACCAGCTGGACGACGAGTTCGTCCGAGCCCTTCTGCGTCAGTGCCGCGTCCAGGTGGGCGCGCAGGCCCATGCCGCCGTTCACCCCGTTGATCGCGGCGATCCGGTCGAGCCACACACCGGTCGGCTGGTTGGCGATACGGCTGCCGCCGGTCTCGGCGGTGGCCTTCGCCTTCCACTCCGGGTTCACGTACACCTTGGCACCGGAGTACGGGTTGTCCACCCGGCTGCCCGTGCCGGGATCGGTCGGGTCCGTGGGATCCGTGCCGCCGTCGTCGACGTTGCAGGTCACACCGTCGAGGGTGAAGGTGGTCGGCAGCGCGTTGGTGCCGCTGTACGTGCCGTTGAAGCCGAAGCTGACCGAACTCCCGGTGCCCAGCGTGCCGTTGTAGCTCTCGTTGGCGGCGGTGACCGCGGTGCCGCTCTGGCTGAGCTTGGCGTTCCAGCCGCTGGTGACCTTCTGGTTGCCGGCGTACGACCACTTGACGGCCCAACTGGACTTGGCCGCGCTGTTGTTGGTGACCGTCACCGCGGTGGTGAAGCCGGTGTCCCACTGGTTCTGCACCTTGTACTCGACGGTGCAGGGGACGGCGGCGGCGCCGACGTCCGGGGGTGTCGCCGCGACGGCGGCGCCCGCGGTCCCGGCGACCAGCGCCAGCGCCGCGAGAAGTGCAGTTCTGGTACGGCTCATGTGCGGGGTGTCCTCTTCGTCGAGGGCGCGCGGAAGCCCGCGGCCCGATGCCGAACGACGTGGTGGTGCCGTCGTGAACACGTCGAAGCACGTCATGGCGCGGCCGATGAAGGAGTGCGTTGGCGCCGACCGCTGAGGGCCGACCACTGGAGGAAGTGAACGCATGGGTGGTGCATGAGCGACTCCTTGCAGTGCGGTCGCGCCGTGACAGACGCGTCGACTGGTGGAACCGCTCCCACTGGTGCGGACGAAGGTAGCGCCAAGTGTTGGTAAACGACAGAGGAGTTGCACTCTTGATCTATCGAATCATTTCGACTCTTCAAGCACCTTGACCCCTTGCACCCCTCTCTCCAATATGGGAGCGCTCCCACTGGTTCAAGGCTTGTTGCTCCTCCCCCCATCTCCGAGCCGCAAGGAGAGGAACCAGAACATGGCACCCAGACGCAGACGCCGTGCGCGGCGGATGTGGACAGCCGTGGTGGCGGCCCTCGCGCTCCCGCTGACCATGCTCACCACCGGTACAACTCCTGCACAGGCGGCGGCCGTTCAGTGCAGCGTCGACTACAGAACGAACGACTGGGGCTCCGGTTTCACCGCCGAGCTCACCCTCACCAACCGCGGCACGGAGGCGATCAGCGGCTGGACCCTGACGTACGGCTACACCGGCAACCAGCAGCTCAGCAGCGGCTGGAGCGGCACCTGGTCGCAGTCCGGGAAGACCGTCACCGCGACGAACGCGTCCTGGAACGGGACGATCGCGGTCGGGGCGGCCGTCACGACCGGCGCACAGTTCACCTACAGCGGCACCAACACCGCACCCACCTCCTTCGCGATCAACGGCACGGCCTGCGCCGGCGCCCATCAGCCGCCGATCACCGTGCTGACCAGCCCCGCGGCAGGTGCCGTGTACTCCCAGGGGACGGCGGTCCCGCTCGCCGCGACGGCAGCGGCGGCGGACGGCGCGACGGTCAGCAAGGTCGAGTTCTACGACGACACGACCCTGCTGGGCACCGACACCAGCTCGCCGTACTCGCTCTCGGCCACGGGATTGACCGTGGGCAGTCATTCGCTGCTGGCGAAGGCGTACGACAGCCTGGGCGCCTCCGCGGAGTCCACCCCGGTCGGCATCACGGTCGCCTCGGGTCCCGCGGTGGTGGTCTCGCCGACCCAACTCGGCGTCCAGCAGGGCAAGACGGGCACGTACGACGTCAAGCTCTCGACCCAGCCCTCGGCGAACGTGACCGTGGCGACCGCTCGCGCGAGCGGCAACACGGGGCTGTCCGTCACCGGCGGGGCGTCGCTGACCTTCACCCCGTCGAACTGGGCCACGGCACAGAAGGTGACCGTGACGGCCAATGCCACGGGTACCGGTTCGGCCGTCTTCGACTCGACGGCCACCGGGCACGCCAAGGCCTCCGTGACCGTCACCCAGCTCGCCGCGTCCAAGGAGTACGACGCCCGCTTCCTGGACCTCTACGGGAAGATCACCAACCCGGCGAACGGCTACTTCTCGCCGGAGGGCATCCCGTACCACTCGGTGGAGACACTGATCGTCGAGGCGCCCGACCACGGCCATGAGACGACGTCCGAGGCGTACAGCTACCTGCTGTGGCTGCAGGCCATGTACGGCAAGGTCACCGGCGACTGGACGAAGTTCAACGGTGCCTGGGACATCATGGAGAAGTTCATGATCCCCACGCACGCCGACCAGCCGACCAACTCGTTCTACAACGCCTCGAAGCCCGCGACGTACGCACCCGAGCTGGACACGCCGAACGAGTACCCGGCGCAGCTCGACTCGGGCGTCTCGGTGGGCCCCGACCCGATCGCGGCCGAGCTGAAGAGCGCGTACGGCACGGACGACGTGTACGGCATGCACTGGCTGCAGGACGTGGACAACGTCTACGGGTACGGCAACTCGCCGGGCAAGTGCGAGGCGGGCCCGGCCGACACAGGTCCGTCCTACATCAACACCTTCCAGCGCGGCGCGCAGGAGTCGGTGTGGGAGACGGTGCCGCAGCCGACCTGCGACGCCTTCAAGTACGGCGGCACGAACGGGTACTTGGACCTGTTCACGAAGGACGCCTCGTACGCAAAGCAGTGGAAGTTCACCAACGCTCCCGACGCCGACGCGCGGGCCGTGCAGGCCGCGTACTGGGCGGACATCTGGGCCGAAGCACAGGGCAAGGGCGCGGACGTGTCCGCGACCGTCGGCAAGGCGGCGAAGATGGGTGACTATCTCCGCTACTCGATGTACGACAAGTACTTCAAGAAGATCGGCAACTGTGTGGGTCCGTCGACCTGCCCGGCGGGCACCGGCAAGGACGCCTCGCACTACCTGCTGAACTGGTACTACGCGTGGGGCGGTGCGACCGACACCTCGGCCGGCTGGGCCTGGCGCATCGGCTCCAGCCACACGCACGGCGGCTACCAGAACCCCCTCGCCGCGTACGCGCTCAGCTCGTACGCCGACCTGAAGCCCAAGTCGGCGACGGGGCAAGCGGATTGGGCCAAGTCACTCGGCCGCCAGCTGGAGTTCTACCGGTGGCTGCAGTCCAGTGAGGGAGCCATCGCGGGCGGTGCCACCAACAGCTGGCAGGGCCGCTACGCGACACCGCCCTCCGGGACGCCGACCTTCTACGGCATGTACTACGACGAGAAGCCCGTCTACCACGACCCGCCGTCCAACCAGTGGTTCGGCTTCCAGGCGTGGTCGATGGAGCGGGTCGCCGAGTACTACCAGCAGACGGGCAACGCGGACGCCAAGACCGTCCTCGACAAGTGGGTCGACTGGGCGCTGGCCAACACCACGGTCAACCCGGACGGCACCTTCCGGATCCCGAGCACGCTCCAGTGGTCGGGCAAGCCGGACACCTGGAACGCGTCGAGTCCCGGTGCCAACACGGGACTTCACGTCACCGTCGCCGACTACACCAACGACGTCGGGGTGGCGGCCGCGTACGCCAAGACCCTGACGTACTACGCGGACCGGTCCGGTGACACCGAGGCGAAGACCACGGCGAAGGCGCTGCTCGACGGCATGTGGGCGAACAACCAGGACGCGCTGGGTGTCGCGGTGCCGGAGACGCGGGCCGACTACAACCGGTTCGACGACTCGGTGTACGTGCCGAGCGGGTGGTCCGGCACGATGCCGAACGGGGACGCGATCAACTCGTCGTCGACGTTCGACTCGATCCGGTCGTTCTACGAGGACGACCCCGCGTGGTCGAAGATCGAGGCGTATCTGGCCGGCGGGGCCGCGCCTTCGTTCACGTATCACCGGTTCTGGGCCCAGGCGGACATCGCCCTCGCCATGGGCTCGTACGCGGAGCTTCTCGAATAGTCCCCGCATGTCGCTCCGCGGGTGGGGCGGTACTGAGGCTGCGGGCCGGATGTGGCTGGCCGCGCAGTTCCCCGCGCCCCTGAAGGGGCTCGTGTGCACCGGGACCGGGCGGCTCCACCCCCACGGAGCCGCCCGGTCGTCACGCCTTTCACCTCACGAAAGGGACCCTCACCGTGCGAAGAACCCGAATAACCCCCGTCCTGACCGCTGTGCTCGGGCTCGCCGCCGGGCTGCTCGCCGGCACGCCGCCCGCGCTCGCCGCGCAGCCCGTCGAGAAGGGTCCGGCGGTGTCCATCGCCGCCGACACCTATACCTGGAAGAACGCCCGTATCGACGGGGGCGGCTTCGTCCCCGGGATCGTGTTCAACCGGTCCGAGAGGAACCTCGCGTACGCCCGCACCGACATCGGCGGCGCCTACCGCTGGCAGGAGGCGTCGAAGAGCTGGACGCCGCTGCTCGACTCGGTCGGGTGGGACCGGTGGGGGCACACCGGAGTCGTGAGCCTCGCCTCCGACCCGGTGGCGCCGAGCAAGGTGTACGCCGCCGTCGGCACGTACACCAACAGCTGGGACCCGGGGAACGGGGCCGTGCTCAGGTCCTCCGACCGGGGCGCGACCTGGCTGAAGGCCGATCTGCCGTTCAAGCTGGGCGGGAACATGCCCGGCCGTGGGATGGGTGAGCGACTCGCGGTCGACCCGCACAGGAACAGCGTGCTGTATCTGGGTGCGCCGAGCGGCAAAGGGTTGTGGCGGTCCACGGACTCGGGGGCCTCCTGGGCACAGGTGACGAACTTCCCGAACGTCGGCAACTACGTCCAGGACGCGACCGACACCAGCGGGTACGCCTCCGACAACCAGGGCATCGCCTGGGTCACCTTCGACGAGTCGAGCAGTACGGGCACCGACGCCACCAAGACCATCTATGTGGGGGTCGCCGACAAGGACAACGCCGTCTACCGCTCGACCGACGCGGGCGCGACCTGGTCCCGTATCGCCGGGCAGCCGACCGGGTACCTGGCCCACAAGGGCGTCCTGGACGCGACGAACGGCTATCTCTATCTCGCGTACAGCGACAAGGGCGGTCCCTACGACGGCGGCAAGGGCCGGATCTGGCGGTACACGACGGCGACCGGCGCCTGGACGGACATCAGCCCGGTCGCGGAGGCCGACACCTACTACGGCTTCAGCGGGCTGACCGTCGACCGGCAGAAGCCGGGCACGGTGATGGCCACCGCGTACAGCTCCTGGTGGCCCGACACCCAGATCTTCCGCTCCACCGACAGCGGTGGCACCTGGACCAAGGCCTGGGACTACACCTCGTACCCCAACCGCTCCAACCGCTTCACCATGGACGTGTCGTCCTCGCCCTGGCTCACCTGGGGCGCCAATCCCTCGCCGCCCGAGCAGACGCCCAAACTGGGTTGGATGACCGAGGCGTTGGAGATCGATCCGTTCAACTCGGCCCGGATGATGTACGGGACGGGCGCGACCATCTACGGGACCGACAACCTCGGCCAGTGGGACAGCGGCGGCCAGTTCACCATCAAGCCGATGGTGCAGGGGCTGGAGGAGACGGCCGTCAACGACCTCGCCGCTCCCCCGTCCGGCGGCGCCCAACTCCTCAGCGCCCTGGGTGACATCGGCGGATTCCGGCACACGGACCTGACCAAGGTCCCGTCGATGATGTTCACCTCGCCGAACTTCACCAGCACGACGAGCCTCGACTTCGCGGAGTCCAACCCGGGCATCGTGGTGCGGGCGGGCAACCTGGACTCCGGTCCGCATGTGGCGTTCTCGACGGACAACGGCGCCAACTGGTTCGCGGGCACCGACCCTTCGGGGGTGAGCGGCGGCGGTACGGTCGCCTCGGCCTCGGACGGGAGCCGGTTCGTATGGAGCCCGGAGGGCGCGGGCGTGCACCACGCGACCGGGTTCGGTACGTCGTGGTCGGCGTCGAGCGGCATCCCGGCCGGCGCGGTCGTCGAGTCGGACCGGGTCGACCCGAAAACCTTCTACGGCTTCAAGTCCGGCAAGTTCTATGTGAGTTCGGACGGCGGCGCGACCTTCACCGCCTCGTCGGCCACCGGACTGCCGAGCGGCGACAGCGTACGGTTCAAGGCGCTTCCCGGCACGAAGGGTGACGTCTGGCTGGCGGGCGGGGCGAGCGACGGCGCGTACGGGCTGTGGCACTCCACGGACTCCGGCGCGACCTTCACCAAGCTGTCGGGCGTCGAGCAGGCGGACACCATCGGCTTCGGCAAGGCGGCGACCGGCGCCTCGTACCAGACGCTCTACACGAGCGCGAAGATCGGCGGTGTGCGGGGCATCTTCCGCTCCACCGACAAGGGCGCCACCTGGACCCGTATCAACGACGACGCCCATCAGTGGGGCTGGACGGGCGCCGCCATCACCGGTGATCCGCGCGTCTACGGGCGCGTGTACGTGTCGACGAACGGGCGCGGTGTCATCTACGGCGACTCGTCCGACGCCGGCGGCGGTGACGGTGGCGGCGGTACGGATCCGACGCCGACCGGCGCCTGCGCGGTCACGTACAAGATCACCAACCAGTGGTCGGGCGGCTTCCAGGCGGACGTCCAGCTCGCCAACACCGGCACGACCGCCTGGACGGGGTGGTCGCTCGGCTGGTCCTTCGCCGACGGGCAGAGCGTCACCCAGGCCTGGAATGCCGAGTCGGCCCAATCCGGGGCGGCCGTCACAACGAAGAACGTGAGCTGGAACGCGAACGTCTCGGCCGGTTCGTCCGTGGGCTTCGGCTTCACGGGCAGCTGGTCGGGATCGAACAGCAAGCCGACGGCGTTCAAGCTCGGTGACCAGTCCTGCTCGGTGACCTGACACCCCGGGCCGGACGGACGGGAGGGCGCGGACCCGATGGGGTCCGCGCCCTCCTTGCGCGCCATGCCCCGAAGGCCGGGCGGCCGTGCCGGGAACAGGAGGTGTGGTCGACACTGTTGCATCGACCGAGGCACCGGTGTGTCCCGCCCCGGCCTCGTACCACGATGTAACTCTGCAGAAGGATCTTCCTCATGACCGACCGGCCCTTGACGATCATGGCAGTGCACGCCCACCCCGACGACGAGGCCACCGGCACGGGAGGGATCCTCGCCCGGTATGCGGCGGAAGGAATCCGCACGGTGCTCGTGACCTGTACCGACGGCGGTTGCGGAGACGGGCCGGGGGGTGTCAAGCCGGGCGACCCCGGACACGACCCGGCGGCCGTCGCGCGGATGCGCCGGCAGGAACTTCAGGAGAGCTGTGACGTCCTGAAGATCAGCGATCTGGAGACGCTGGACTACGCCGACTCCGGGATGATGGGCTGGCCCAGCAACGACGCCCCCGGATCCTTCTGGCAGACCCCCGTGCAGGAGGGCGCGGCCCGGCTCGCGGACCTCATGCGCCAGTACCGGCCCGACGTGGTCGTCACCTACGACGAGAACGGTTTTTACGGCCACCCCGACCACATCCAGGCCCACCGCATCACGATGGCGGCGCTGGAGCTGACCGACCTGACGCCGAAGGTGTACTGGACGACGATGCCCCGCTCGGTCATGCAGCGGTTCGGCGAGTTCATGCGCGAGTTCAATCCGGACATGCCCGAGCCGGACCCCGCCGAGGTCGCCGAGATGGCCAAGATCGGCCTGCCCGACGACGAGATCACCACATGGGTGGACACCACCGCGTTCAGCGGTCAGAAGTACGACTCGCTGGCCGCGCACGCCAGCCAGGGCGAGAACATCTTCTTCCTCAAGATGGGCAAGGAGAGGTTCGGCGAGCTGATGGGCATGGAGACGTTCTCGCGTGTCCGGGACACCACCGGGGCGGCTCTGCCCGAGAACGACCTGTTCGCCGGACTGCGCTGATCCCCGACCACCGGCCACCGGTCTCCGGTGGAGGGGCGGCCGTCCCACTGGCTGGGGCGGCCGCCCCTCTCCTGTCTCCGGGAGCCGTTTCAGCAGGTCACGGCGTGTACACCGTCGGTCGTGGTGCCGTTGGCATGCCGTTGCCGATGAAGAAGCTGGGGTGCGGGGGCTGGTTGTACGCCGTGTTCTGCCAGGCGATGCCCGTGCGGTACATCGTGTCGTGGAGCAGGGTCGTGATCTTCGTGGTGGTCTCGGTCGGGGTCGAGTAGATCCGCAGGGCCGTGTTGTCGCTCGTCGCCCAGACCACCTCCTCGCGCCAGTCCCCGAAGAGGTCGCCCGAGAGGGCCGGCGTCGCCTTGGTGCCGTTGTTGGAGTGGACGGAGGCGCCGGTCAGCAGGCGGGTGTCGGACGAGGTGCCGTACTTGTCGATGTGGGTGCCGTCGAGGAGTTCGCGGGTGGTGTCGCCGTCCCACCAGGACAGGAAGTTGACGGAGGACGGCTCGCGGCCCTTGGTGGCGCCGGCCTCGTCACGGATGTTGGTGTCGGAGGCGGACCACACCTCGGCGCCGTCGTTGCCCGCGTAGATGTCCCCGGCCACTCCCCTGCCGTTGTCGCAGCAGGCGGCGAGCTGCCAGCGGATCGCGCCGTTGGCCGGGTTGATGTACAACTCGGCGGGCTGGGAGGTGGATTCGGAGACCTTGAAGTACTCCAGGCCCGAGGTCCCCGGGTCCAGGTCGCCCAGGTGCTGGGCGTCGCCGTGCCCCGTCTTCGTCGTCCACAGGCCGTTGCCGTTGTCGTCGACGGCCATCGCCCCGTAGACGATCTCGTCCTTGCCGTCGTTGTCGACGTCCCCGACGGACAGGCTGTGCGAGCCCTGGCCGTCGAAGCCCTTGCCGGTGTTGGTCGACGAGTTGGTGTCGAAGGTCCAGCGGCGGGTGAACGCGCCGCCCCGCCAGTCCCAGGCCGCGATCACCGAGCGCGTGTAGTAGCCGCGCGCCATGATGAGCGAGGGCCGGGCCCCGTCGAGATAGGCGGTGCCCGCGAGGAACCGGTCCACGCGGTTGCCGTACGAGTCGCCCCACGACGAGACAGTGCCGCGCGCCGGGACGTAGTCCACCGTCCCCATGGCCTTGCCCGTCTGGCCGTTGAACATGGTCAGGTACTCGGGCCCCGAGAGGACGTATCCGCTGGAATTGCGGTGGTCGGCGGAGGAACTGCCGATGACCGCGCCCGTTCCGTCGACCGTGGCGTCGGCCGTCTTCGCGGCCACCTCGGCCTTGCCGTCGCCGTCGTAGTCGTACACCTGGAACTGGGTGTAGTGCGCGCCCGAGCGGATGTTCCGGCCCAGGTCGATACGCCACAGCCGGGTGCCGTCGAGCTTGATCCCGTCGATGATCGTATTGCCGGTGTAGCCGGACTGGGAGTTGTCCTTGGCGTTGGTGGGCTGCCACTTCAGGACGAAGTCGAGCGCGCCGTCGCCGTCGAGATCGGCGACCGAGGCGTCGTTGGCCTCGTAGGTATACGCGACACCGTCGGGGGTCGTGCCACCGGCGGGCGGGCTGATCGGCACGTCCTTGTATCCGGTGCGGAACTGGATCGCGTGCACGGAGTCGGCCTGCTCGACACCTCCCACGATCGCGCGGACCGTGTAGTCGGCCTGGGCGGGTCCGGCGGAGTGGAAGTAGTTCGTCGAGCCGGTGACCGGGGTCGAGTTGACCTTCGTACCCGCCCGGTAGACGTTGAACGACACGTCGTTCGGGTCGGTGCCGAGCCAGCGCCAGCTGACCAGGTTGCCCGCGTCGGTGTGGACGCTGACGACACCCCGGTCCAGCTTCTCGACCTGGCGGGCGGTCGCGGCCTCGGCGGGCGTGGCGGTGAGCGTGCTCAGTCCGGCGGCGGCGAGGGCGCCGGCCAGCACGGTGGAGAGGAGCAGACGGGTCCTGGGGCGTCTGCGATGCGGGTGCTGCACGGTGGGGTACCTCCCTGGGAGGGGGCAGACGGGTTCTGTCACCTCAGTTGCCGCTGGGGGCAGGGGGGTTGCCGGGATTTGGTAAGCGCTCTCTACCGCTCCGGTGCTCCGGTCCGGGCATAGGTGCGGGCGAGTGCGGCGACCGTCGCGGCGATGCGCTCGCGCAGTTCGGGCGGCGCCAGCACCTCCACGTCCGCGCCGAGCCGCAGGAACTCCGCGTGGGCGTGCTCGACGGACTCGATGGGTACGGTGGCCCGGGTCCAACCCCCTTCGTCCGGAACGCCGTTGGCGCGCACGGCGTCACCAGCCGGGCCGGGGAGGCGGATGCCGGGCGCCAGCCTGACCACCGCCTCCGCCCGGTGCAGCCGGTCGTGGAAGTCCCGCTGGTACCCGGCCCAGTACGCACCGAGGTCGAACCCGTCAGGACGGCTGAACTCCTCGCCGGACGCGCTCAGTTCGAGGATCTGGTCGACCCGGAACGTACGCGGTCCCGGGCCCGCGACGACGTACCAGCGACCCGCCTTGAGGACCAGGCCGTACGGTTCCAGGCGGCGCCGTACGTCGGTCGGCTCGCGCCAGCGGCGGTACAGGACGTGCAGAGCCCTGCTGTTCCAGACGGCGTCGGCGACGGCCTGCAGGAACGGGGTGTCGCCGTTTCCGGCGTCCGCGTACCAGCCGGGCGCGTCCAGGTGGAAACGGCCGCTGACGCGGTCCGCGTGCTCGCGCAGTTCCCTCGGCAGTGCGGCCCGTACCTTGAGCTGGGCGGCGGCCAGCAGCGGGCCGAGTCCCAGCTCGGCGGCCGGCCCCGGCACGCCCGCGAGGAACAGGGCCTCGGCCTCGCCCGCGGTGAGGCCGGTCAGGCGGGTGCGGTAGCCGTCGAGGAGCCGGTAGCCGCCCGCATGACCCGCGTCGCCGTACAGCGGGACGCCGGCCTCGCTCAGTGCCTCGACGTCCCGGTAGACCGTGCGCACCGAGACCTCCAGCTCCTCGGCGAGGGCGGCGGCGGTCATCCGTCCCCTGGTCTGGAGCAGGAGAAGGATCGAGACGAGGCGGGCCGACTTCATCGGCCCAGAATGGCAGGCTCCACCGACACCCCACGCTGCCGCTCCACTGACAGAAGATGTCAGTGGAGCGGTCCTAACGTCCCCTCCATGACCTTCGAGGAGAAACTGCTGACCGTGCTGCCGCCCGTCGAGGTGGCGGGCCGGTGGATCAAGCGCTACCACGTCACGGCCGACCCGGCGGGCATCGCGCCGGACGTCGAGGAGGCGGCGTACGCGATGCTGCCGAAGCTGCTTCCGGAAGCGGACGGCACGCCGCCCGCCACGTTCGTCGTACTGCACCGGGGTGGCGACGACGGCGCCTACCTCAACGCGTACAGCTGGGTGTGGGACAACGTCCTGCACTTCGGGGGCGCCGCGGCGGGGCAGCCCGTGCTGGGATGTCCGGACCGCGACCCGACACACTTCATCACACTGGATCGGCCATGGATCGGGTGTGTCTGGGAGCTGCCGCCGGTTCTGCACGAACGTGACGCGTGGGTGCGGCATGTGCTCGCGCCTGGCGCACCCGACCTCGACGGCTACCTGGCCGACCGCCTGCCCGAGGGCACGACGGGGGCCCGCGCCTGCGGCGCGCCCGCGCCTTAGGGGCGCGAGGAACGGCGCGACCAGCCCCGAACGACCCGCAGCCGACATACGGGCTGAACCCCCACCCCCTAGGGGCGCGGGGAACGGCGCGGCCAGCCCCCACCAACTCGCAGCCGACATACGGGCCGAACCCCCACCCCCCGAGGGGCGCGGGGAACGGCGCGAGCAACCCCCACCCACCCGCAGCCGACACCCAGCCCTGGGGCCCACCCCCTGGGGGCGTGGCCCGGGTGCCAACCGCAGCCGTCGGGGGTTGCTCACGCAGGGGGTGGGGGCTCGGCCCCGATGTCGACTGCGGGTCGTTCGGGGCTGGTCGCGCCGTTCCCCGCGCCCCTAAGGGGGTGGGGCCTGGCCCTGATGTCGGCTGCGGGTCGATCACGGTTGCTCGCGCCGTTCCTCGCGCCCCTAGCGGGGTGGTCCCGGTTTTTGGAATGTCCGTAGTTTGAAGTGTGGCTCCGCGCGGGGGACTTGTTGGTTCGGGAGTTGTTCCAGGCGGGAGGCGAGTTGCTCGGTGAGAGGATCGCCGGGGGTCAGCAGCGTGTACCAGCCGCGGCGTACGTCGGCCGCGGCCTGGCACGGGGTCCGGCCCTGGCCGCGGCCACGGAAGACCGCCCGTCCCGCCGGGAGGAGCGCGTTCCGGGCCGCGTACGAGGCCACGAGATCGGAGCGGTCGCGCGCGGCGCGGCGGGGACGCGCTGCCATCACGGCGTCGATGTCGCTGCCCACGTCGTGCGAGGCCGCCTTGTCGACGGTCGTGACGAGGACGCCGCCGGGGCGCAGCACCCGGGCCGCCTCGGCGACGACCCGTTCCGCGTCGTCCAGGAGGTGCAGCAGCCAGATCGCCGTGACGGCGTCGAACGCGGCGTCGGGGAAGGGGAGTTGGCGGGCGTCCGCGAGTACGACACGGCCCGGCACTCGCGCCGCGGCCCTGCTCAGCATGCCGTACGCCGCGTCGGCACCGGTCACGTCGAGTCCGGCCGCGACGAGCCGACGGGTCACGGTACCGGTGCCGCAGGCGACATCCAGGAGGGTGGCGGCGCCGTCGGGGAGCAGCCCGAGGACGGCGTCGGCGGCCGCCGCGGCACGGGGCTCGCCGCCCCGCAGGGCGTCGTACCGCTCGGCCTCCTCGTCGTAGTCGAAGACCAGCGTGCTCACCGCGCGCCGTGCCCGGTGCTCAGCTCCTCGACCCGGCCGGCCAGCTCGAAGTCCTTCTCGGTGACGGCGCCGCCCACACTGTGCGTGTTCACGGTCAGGGAGACGGTGTCGTAGCCGAGTGTGAGGTCGGAATGGTGGTCCAGTTCGTCCTGCACCCTGGCGATATGGACGACCAGGGCCGCCGCGGCGAAGTGTGAGCCCAGCCGGTAGGAACGGGAGATTCTGTCTCCGTCCAGGGACCAGCCGGGCAGTTCCGCGAGCCGGTCCTCGACGTCCTTCTGCGACAACGGTTCGAGGGGCATGGTCACGTTCCTTCCATGTGTCCGGATCTCCTCAGCCTGCCAGCCTGCCACAGTCCCGCTCTCCCGTCCCTGGTCAGGCGGGTCCGGGCGGGCGACGAAGAACGGCATTCGGTCTCCTGGGCGCACATCGACCCGTACGGGCGCTTCGACTACGGTCGGGGGCATGACCAGCGCCGCGTACACCTCCGGGTCCGTCAGCGTGTCCGCCGGTGCGCGGCGCGGCGCCTCCGCCGCCGACCAGGGAATCGGTCCGCTGCTGCGCGGCTGGCGGGAGCAGCGCCGGGTGAGTCAGCTGGAGCTGGCGCTGCGGGCGGGCTCGTCGGCACGGCACATCAGTTTCATCGAGACGGGCCGCTCGCGGCCGAGCGAGGAGATGGTGCTGCGGCTCGCCGAGCACCTGGACGTACCGGTGCGGGACCGCAACTCCCTTCTCCTGGCGGCCGGTTACGCACCCCACTACCCGGAGACCCCGCTGGACGACCCGGCGCTGGACGCGCTGCGGGAGGGGGTGGAGCGGCTGATCCAGGGCTACGAGCCCTATCCGGCACTGGTCGTGGACGCCACGTACGACGTGGTCGCCGCCAATCAGGGCATCCTGATGCTGCTCGGTGACGTCCCCGGGCATCTGCTCGAACCTCCGCTGAACGCGATGCGGCTGACGCTGCACCCTGAGGGCCTGGCGCCCAGGATCCGCAATCTGCGCGAGTGGCGCGGCCATCTGCTGGCCCAGATGGAACGGGACATCGCCCTGCGCCGCTCGGAGCCGCTGCGCGCGCTGTACGAGGAGGTGGCCGCGTATCCGGCTCCGGCCGCCGCCGCATCGGGGGCGCTCGACGAGGCGCCCGCCGCGCCGGTCCCCTACTTCGCGCTGCCGATGCGGATCGAGCACGAGGGGCGGGTGCTGTCCTTCATCTCGTCCATCTCCACGTTCAACACACCGATGGACGTGACGGTCGCCGAGCTGGCGATCGAAACGCTGCTTCCGGCCGACCCGGCGACGGTGAGGTATCTGCATTCATTGATGCCCTGACGCCTTTTCAGGCCGAGGGTCGTCAGTCCTTCTGGCGGCCGGTGGGGGCTTGTCGCGCAGTCCCCCGCGCCCCTGCAGGGCGAAAAGCAGGGGCGCAGCCCCGCTTTTGGGGGCGCGGGGAACTGCGCGGCCGGCCCCCACCGGGCCGCACCCGCCGTACCGGCCCCATGCCGCCCGCCGCGAGGGGCGGGCAGCTACCCGGGACGGACACCGACACACCGGGCCGGATGAGGGGATCCGGTGAGGCTTTCGCGGGAACGTGGCACACTTCTCGCCATGTTCGGGGCTCGGGGAGGCGTGGCGTGAGTGAGAGGCGGCCGGCGCCGACCGTGGGACAGGTGGTACTGGGCCGACGGCTCCAGGAACTGCGCGAGGCGTCCGGTCTGAAGCGGGACGAGGCCGCGCGGATCCTGCGGGTGGCGCCCGCGACCGTCCGGCGGATGGAGATGGCCGAGGTCGCGCTGAAGATCCCGTACGTGCAGGTGCTCCTGTCGACGTACGGAGTGGGCGACGAGGAGACGGCCGCGTTCGTCCGGCTGGTCGAGGAGGCGAACGAGCCCGGCTGGTGGCAGCGGTACCACGACGTCCTGCCGGACTGGTTCAGCCTGTACGTGAGCCTGGAGGGCTCCGCCTCGGTCATCCGGTCGTACGAGCCGCACTTCGTGCCGGGGCTGCTGCAGACCGAGGACTACGCCCGTGCCGTCCTGGAGGCGGGCACGGTGGGGCGGACGGGGACCGAGGAGATCGAACGCCATGTGTCCCTGCGGATGGCACGGCAGAAGCTGCTCACGGGGGAACGTCCGCCGCATCTCTGGGTGATCATGGAGGAGACTGTCCTGCAGCGGCCGGTCAGTATCCGGTCCGAGGTGATGGCGGACCAGCTGGACCATCTCCTCGCGACCGCCGAGAACGACCACATCACGTTGCAGATCGCCGAGTTCTCGGCGGGACCCCATCCGGGGACGTACGCGCCGTTCGTGCTGTTCCGGTTCGCGGAGCCGGAGTTGCCGGACATGGTGTACACGGAGTATCTGACCGGGGCGCTGTATCTGGACTCCCGCAAGGAGGTGGCGGCGCATCTGGAGGTGCTTGACCACATGGCCACGGGGGTGGCTTCCGCCCGGCGGACCAGGGAGATGATTCTGGCGCGCCGGGCGGATTTTTGATATTGGCTCCGCCCAGGGGTGCTTGAGCACGTACGTCGGCTGACCGTCGTCCTGGGCTGAGCGCGCAGTTCCCCGCGCCCCTGGGCGGTGGGGGTGAGACTTGGGTCTCAGGTGGGGGTGTCCTTCTTGTCGGTGTCCTTGGGGTTCTCGTCCACTATTTCCGCGTCCACCACGCTCTCGTCGTCCGGTGGCGTGGACTGTTCCGTGCCGGGCGGCTGGTCCGGTGGGGGTGACTGCTGGGCCTGGGCGTACATGGCCTGGCCCATCTTCTGGCTGACGGTGGCCAGTTTCTCGGCGCCCGTGCGCAGGGTGTTCGTGTCCGTGCCGTCCCGGTCGTTCAGGAGTGTCTGCAGTTCGGTGATCGCGGACTCGACCTCCGTCTTCACGTCGGCCGGGATCCGCTCCTCGTTGTCGCGGATGAACTTCTCTGTCTGGTAGACGAGTTGCTCGGCCTGGTTGCGGGTCTCGGCGGCCTCGCGGCGCTTGCGGTCCTCGTCGGCGTACTGCTCGGCCTCCCGCATCATGCGGTCGATGTCGTCCTTGGCGAGCGCGGAGCCGCCGGTGACGGTCATCTTCTGCTCGCGGCCGGTGGCGAGGTCCTTCGCCGAGACGTGCATGATCCCGTTGGCGTCGATGTCGAAGGCGACCTCGATCTGCGGCAGCCCGCGCGGCGAGGGCGGCAGCCCGGTGAGGTCGAAGACGCCCAGCTTCTTGTTGTACGCGGCGATGTCGCGTTCGCCCTGGAAGACCTGGATGCCGACGGACGGCTGGTTGTCCGTGGCGGTGGTGAAGATCTCCGAACGCCGGGTGGGAATGGTCGTGTTGCGTTCGATGAGCTTGGTCATGATGCCGCCCTTGGTCTCGATGCCCAGGGACAGCGGGGTGACGTCGAGGAGCAGGACGTCCTTCACGTCGCCGCGGATGACGCCCGCCTGGAGCGCCGCGCCGAGTGCCACGACCTCGTCCGGGTTGACGCCCTTGTGCGGGTCCTTGCCGGTGAGTTCCTTGACGACCTCGGTGACCGCGGGCATCCGGGTGGAGCCGCCGACGAGGATGACGTGGTCGACCGCGGCGAGCTTCACCCCGGCGTCCTTGACCGCCTGGTGGAAGGGGGCCTTGCAGCGTTCGAGCAAGTCGGCGGTCAGCTCCTGGAACTGAGCACGGGTCAGTTTTTCGTCCAGGTGCAGCGGGCCGTCGCCGGTGGCGGTGATGTAGGGCAGGTTGACGGTCGTCTCGGTGGACGAGGACAGCTCGATCTTGGCTTTCTCCGCGCCCTCCCGCAGCCGCTGGAGCGCCATCTTGTCCTGGGCGAGGTCGATGCCGTACTGGCCCTTGAAGCGTTTGACGAGGTGTTCGACGACCCGCTGGTCCCAGTCGTCGCCGCCCAGTTGGGTGTCCCCGTTGGTGGCCTTGACCTCGATGACCCCGTCGCCGATCTCCAGGAGGGAGACGTCGAACGTGCCGCCGCCCAGGTCGAAGACGAGGACGGTCTGCTCCTCGCCCCGGTCGAGCCCGTACGCGAGGGCCGCGGCCGTCGGTTCGTTGATGATCCGCAGGACGCTCAGGCCCGCGATCTCACCGGCCTCCTTGGTGGCCTGGCGCTGGGTGTCGTCGAAGTAGGCGGGCACGGTGATCACGGCTTCCGTGACGTCCTCGCCGAGATACGCCTCGGCGTCCCGCTTCAGTTTCTGCAGCACGCGCGCGGAGAGCTCCTGCGCGCGGTAGCGGGTGCCGTCGATCGTGCCACCGTCACTGCCGGGGAACCGCCAACCCGGGTCCCCCATATGGCGTTTGACGGAGCGCGCGGTGCGCTCGATGTTCGTCACGGCCTGCCGTTTGGCGACCTCTCCGACAAGCACCTCACCGTTCTTGGCGAAGGCCACCACCGAGGGGGTCGTGCGCGCGCCCTCGGCATTGGCGACGACCGTGGGCTCACCCCCTTCCAGTACGGCGACCACCGAGTTCGTGGTTCCGAGGTCGATCCCGACCGCACGTGCCATGTCCGTCCCCTTCCGCCCAGGTCCTGCCGCGTTCCATCACCGCGTTCCATCACAAAACTTGAGTGCGATGCTGTCAATGGGGCAAGTACCCCGGACCTGGCCGGACATGACGATGCCGCGCCCCCTTGCGCGGGGCGCGGCATCGTCGCAGGAGCGGTGTACCCGCGTGCCGGAACGGCGGGGTGTCAGGCGAGCTTCGCCGTCAGCGTGATCGTCGTGCCCGTCAGCGCCTGGCTGACCGGGCAGTTCTTCTTGGCGTCCTCGGCGGCGGCGACGAAGGCGTTCTCGTCGAGGCCCGGCACGGTGCCCTCCACCGTGAGGTGGATGCCCGTGATGCCCTCACCCGGCTGGAACGTGACGTCCGCGGAGGTGGTGAGCTTGGTGGGCGGGGTGCCGGCGCCGGCGAGGCCGTGCGAGAGCGCCATGGAGAAGCAGCTGGAGTGGGCGGCGGCGATCAGCTCCTCCGGGCTGGTCTTGCCGTTCGCCTTCTCGGAGCGCGACGGCCACGACACCGGCTGCTCGCCGATGCCGGAGGAGTCGAAGGTGACGACGCCGTTGCCCTCAAGCAGGTTGCCTTCCCAGACGGTGTGTGCGGAGCGCGTTGTTGCCACGATGATTCCCTTTCGACGAGGTCCCGGTTCCGGGTCCGTGGCACCATCCGATCACACTCGGGTCACCGCCGGGCTCAGCGCACGCGAAAGACCGGCCCCCGCGCGGTGAACGGCAGGGACGCGCCCTGCGGGATCAGGTACGCGTGCTCGCGGCGGACCCGCAGGACGTCGCACCACCCGTCCGTGATGATGAGCACCGGGGCGCCCGGCGGGAAGTCCTTCGCCCGGTGCAGGACGTCGACGCCGGGCTGCAGGATCGTGCCGCCCCGGCCGTGGACGCGTACCCGGCCCGCGATCTCGGTGACCGGGACGAAGCCCGCGTCGTGCGGTGCCGCGTCGCAGAACACGACCCGCGCCGCCGGTACGTCCCTGGCCTCGGCGTACGAGGCGATCGCGCCCAGTGCCTTGCCGAGCAGGGTGCGGTCCATGGAGCCGGAGGTGTCGAGGACCACGCCGAAGGTGCAGCGGGCGATCTCCTCGGGCGGGAAGTACCGTCCGGCGCGCGGGATGTCGGGGGTGGCGGCCTGTCGGCGGGATGGGCGGGCGTAGGTGCGCAGCGGCTCGGGGCGCGGCACGAACTCGTCGAACCAGCGCGCCAGTTGCGCGTCCCACGGCAGCGGCGGATGACTGAGCGCGCGGATGTCCTCGACGAGGCCGCCGGGCAGGTAGCCGCGCTCCTGCCGCTGGTGCAGGTCGAGGCCCCGGGCGAGACCGCGGCGGTAGAACTCGTCGAGGTCGACGTAGTCGCGGGGCGAGCCGAGGGGGCCGCCGAGGATGTCTCCCACACCCTTGCCGCGCAGGGTGGCGAGCCGTCGGTGGCGGCGCAGGTCGGTGGCGAGCCGGTCGTAGACCTCCTCGGCGGACAGATCCTTCAACTCCTGGTCGTACAGCAGCCCTTCGGGCATCACCCCGACCTGCATCTCGACCAGCCAGGAGTTGATGACGTAGTCGCAGGCGACGTTGAAGAGGTACGGGTCCCGGACGCCGCAGCGGTCGCCGTGGCGCAGCGCGGCGTGCAGCATCTCGTGGGCGAGGACGAACCGCCACTCCTCGTCGTCGAACTGCCGCAGGGGGTTGATGTAGATCTCGGCGGCCTCGGGGTCGACCGCGGCGACGGAGATGCCGTGCGCGTGGGCGAGTTCGGCGTCCGCGACGATCGTGATGCCGGCCGCGATACCGCCGAGCAGGGGGTAGGAGGACACGAACCAGCTCAGGGCCCGCTCCCACGGCCGGCGCGGGGTGATGCCACCGCGCATCGAGTCGCGCCGGCCGCCCGCCATGTCCATCGCGGCGGACACCGTGCGGGTCAGCGCGTGGGCGAAGGCGAGCTGCCAGTCGGGCGCTGCCCCTCCCCGCCAGATGTCCCAGGGCACGAGCAGCTGGTCCGGCTGGTCACCGGCCGTACCGCAGCGCTCGTACACCGCGGGGATGCCGGCGCCGTCGCGGCGCCAGCGCGCGGCGAGCTGCTCCTCGTCGCCGTCGGGGTACGACATCGGCAGGTCGGCGGGGGTCAGGCCGATGGGGAAGCCGAGCAGGAAGCGGTTGACGACGACGCAGCGGGCGGCGAGGTCGAAGCGGTCGGGCTGCTCCCGGACGGTCTTGTGCGCCGGTACGTGCCCGAAGCCGAGGTGGAGGGCGGCGTGCGCGACCGCCCAGGCCCACTCGGCCGGGTGGGCGCGGCGTTTGGGATGGACGTGCAGCACGCCGTCGGAGTCGACACGGACGAGCCCGTCGCGGGGCGACTCCTCGCAGTCCTCCTGGCGGCAGACGCTGAACCCGATGGCGGCGAGTGCGCGATTGCTCCGCACGAGCCGCATCCCCTCGGCGAACGCCTCGGCCGCCAGGTCCTTCTTCGGCTCCGCCTGCTTGCCCGTACGGGTCACCGGCGGGCCTCCACCAGCCGGGGCATGTCGCGGGCCGCCTCCACCAGGAACCAGGCGGGCAGCACGGGGTTGCCGTCCTCGTCCGAGGCGATGACGCTCTGGGCGACCTCCACCGAGATCTCGGCGAGCTGCACGAGCAGCGACTTCGCGCGGTACGCGGTCTGCCGGCCGTTCGCCGAGGCGTGCTCCTTGCTGGTGGGCAGCTCCTTGACCAGGCGTCCCCGGAAGGACTCGGCGAGGTAGTAGAGCAGGTCGCGGTCCTCGACGCGGTTCGGCCAGCGGGCCTCGCCCTTGAGGATCGCCTCGATACCGAACCGGCTGCGGACGATCTTGACGTAGCCGCAGAAGGCGACCGCGTGCGCGGGCGTCAGCGTGCCGTGCGCGATGACCTGGAGCGTCGGCTCGTCGAGGGCCGGGCCGAAGGAACGCAGGGCGTCGGACAGCATGTGCCAGGACCGCGGGGTCGAGAACGGCTCCTCCGTCTTCGGCGGCTTCGACCACAGGTGGTCGGGGCGGTCCGTGAGGTGGTCGAGCACCCACGGGTGGATGTCGTTCGTCGCCGCCCACACCAGCCAGTCCTTCGCCGAGACCTCAAGGTGTACGTGCGTGAGACGGTTGACCAGGGCGGACGCGATCGGGCGGGCCAGCGCGTTGTCCGTCGAGCGGTTGCCCGCACCGATCACGATCGAGCCCGCGGGCAGCTCGTAGTTGCCGATGCGGCGGTCGAGGATCAGCGAGTAGAAGGCCTTCTGGACGTCGGGGGTCGCCGCGTTCAGCTCGTCCAGGAACAGGCAGTACGGCTCGTCCCGGGCGATCGCCTCCGGCGGGCAGAAGACGGAACGGCCGTCCCTGATCTGCGGTACGCCGATCAGGTCCTCCGGTGCCAGCTGCGTACCCAGCAGGCTCACGCACTCCAGGCCCAGCGACTCGGCGAACTCCCTGACCAGGGAGGACTTTCCGATACCCGGGGCACCCCACAGGAACACGGGCCGCACGGTCGCGAGACCGAGCAGTAGTTCCGGTACACGGGCGGGAGTAACGGTGACGGCTGCCTGCACGCGGGCTCCTGGGGTTCGGGGACTTGATCCCGCCCAGTGTGCGTGGCCCCTGGCCGCCTCCGCAGCCCATTTTCGCGGCGCCTGCTGCCCCCCTGGGGGCAGGTGAGGGCGGACCGGCTACCCGCCTGCGGCCGGTGAGGCTGACCACCTGTCCAGCTGTCCGGCTCTCCGGCTGCGGGCCGGTGGGGGCGGGCCGCGCAGTTCCCCGCGCCCCTGAAAGACGGCGCTGCGCCCCTGTCTTTCCCTCATGCCACCCCACGCCCACCCCACCCCCGCTAAGGGGCGCGAGGAACTGCGCGGCCAGCCACATCCGACCCGCACCCAACCGTCCGCGCCGAGCTCACGCCCCTGAGGGGCGCGGGGAACTGCGCAACAAGCCCCACCAACCCGCAGCCGAAGCACCCCCACCCCGCGGACGCGCCCGGTCACGCCGAGCGTGCGTCGTCGTGTGTCGCGTCGTCGCCGACAGGCACCTGCGGACCGTCGTCCTCCCGCAGCCACCGCCGCAGCACCCGATGCACCTCCTCCGCCCCCACCAACTCCTCCCCCGCCCCCACCGGAGGTGAAAGCGTGAGCGGCGACATCAGGAAGGGCCGCCCCTGCGCCCCGCCCAGCCCCCCGTGCGACCCGATCTGCTCCTCGAACGCGAGCACCTCACCGTCCTCGGGGTCGTACCAGGAGTTCACCATGATGTCCGCGACATGCGGGAACGCGTGCGTGCGGCGTACCGCGTCGGCCGCGCCCACCCCGAAGTCCGCGAGCGGCCCGGGCCCGTCGTCCAGCTCGTCCAGCGGAATCTCCGCACCGTGCGCCCCGAGCACGAGCCCCCCGTGCTCCTCGCTGCGCACGAGCACGAACCCGATCCCGGGATGGTTCGCGAGCGTGGTCAGCAGCGCGGGATGCCGTTCGTCGATCTCCTCGCGGCTCATCCGGTGCGGCACGTCCGGGAAGGACACGAGGCCCAGGTTCCCGGAGGCCAGCACGATGGGTTCCGACGGCGGCAGGGTCGGCCGGAACTCCTCGCCGCCCTCCTCCACGGGCCTGCGCAGCGCGGCCCGCACCGCCGCCCTGGCCTCGGCACCACTGTGCGTACGCCGGGCCTTGCGCGGCACGGGCAGCCCGCAGCCGGCCCGGACCAGCTCGCCGAGCCCGAGGCCGTAACGGGCGTGAAAGGTCTCTCCGGGGCTCTGGCCGTGGTCGGAGAGCAGGACCACGCGGTACATCCGCGGCGCGTGCTCGGCGACCTGCTCGATCAGGGCCAGCGAACGGTCGAGGCGCTGCAGGACCTTCTCCGCGTCCCGGCTGCGCGGCCCGGAGTGGTGTGCGACCTCGTCGTACGCGACCAGGTCCGCGTAGACGGAGGCGCGCCCCGCGAACATGTCCCCGATGACCGCCGCGACGACGACGTCCCGTTCGATGACGGTCGCGAAGGCCCGGATGAACGGGTAGAGCCCGCCGCGGCCGACCCGCGGACGCTGCTTGCGCAGCCGGGCCCGGGTGGACTCGCCGATCTCGCGGCTGACGTCGGCGACGAAGGACAGCGCGGTACGGACCGCGTTGGCGGGGTCGGAGAAGTACGCGAAGTAGCCCGCGCGGGAGCGGTTCTCCCTGCCGCGCCTGGCGGCCACGGAGAGCACGAGGGCCAGTTGCTCGGCGCCCCCGCTGAAGAGGTTGCCGCGGCTCGCGCCGTCCACGGTGAGCAGGCCGCCGTCACCGGTGCGTTCGATGGCCCGGCGCTGGAGTTCCGCGGCGCTGGTGGGCCGGTTGCAGACCATGATTTCCCGGGTGTCCTTCTCGTACCAGCGGAAGGCGGGGATGTCGTGGTTGGAGCCGTGCAGGATGCCGAGCTGGCTGGCGCCGGTCTGACTGGACCAGTCGGTGCGCCAGGGCGCGAGCCGGTGGGTCGTACGGGCTCCCGGGCCCTCGCCCAGCCAGGCGGCCACAGTGGGCATGAGACCGCGTCCGATGGCGTCCACGAGCACGTCGTGACCGACTCCGTCGAGTTGGAGGAAGACCGTGCCGGGGGCCGACGGGGCGCCGGGGGGCGGCGCCTGTCTGCGGCGGCGGTCGGACAGCCGGTACAGCCTGCGCCGGTACGCGTCGTCGTCCCGCACGGCCAGCGCGCCGCCGGTCGCCGAGGCGACCGCGGACATCACGGCGGCGACCACCACGGCGGTCTCCGGGGCGGCCTCGCTCTGCCCCGAGGGGTCCAGGCGCAGGGCCAGGATGAGGAGCGAGCCGTTCAGGAAGAAGACGAGCACGCCGAGGACGAGGGCGGGGACGAGGAGCAGGGCCCGCACGAGGAGGGGCCATACGACGGAGGAGAGTACGCCGAAGGCTCCGGCGCCCAGTGCGGCGGTGACGGCGATGCTGGTGGCGCTGTCACCGTCGGCCGACTGGAGCCTGAAGTCCGGCAGGATCCCGGCGAGCACGAGCATGGTGACCGTGGAGACCGCCCACACGGCGACACTGCGCCAGACCGCGCTCGCCACCCTCCGCCAACGTTCTTTCCCCACGTCACGCCCGCCTCACATCCGCGCCCGCCCTCCTGCCGGCGGACCAGAGCCCAACCCTGCCACACGCCCACGGCACCCCCCGGCGACATCCTTCAGGGGCGCAGCCCTCGCCCTTCGGGGGCGCGGGAAACTGCGCGTCTTTCAGGGGCGCGGGGAACTGCGCGACAAGCCCCCACCGGACCGGCACCCGTCCCCGAACGCCCAGCACCCCCACACCGCCCGCCCCCGGGACCGGGACCGGCATCCGACGGATCGGTCAACGACCGTCGTAGCCGGCCGTCGGCATCGACAGCCGCCGATGCACCCGCGCCTTCATCTGCGCGTCGTACGCGGGCTCGGCATGCCCGACCGTCTCCACCCGCACGCCACGCCGGTCGCACTCGGCGGTGAACTCCTCGACCGAGGCCAGCGCCCGCTCCAGAACCCGGCGGCTGGGCGCGACGAACAGATCCACGAGACCGGCCTCGGCGTCCTCCCAGAGCGCGCAGTGGTCGGGCCGCAGCCCCCGCAGGAGCAGCTCCCGCGTGACCACGTAACCGCGCTCGGCCGCCCAGTGCGCGCACATGGCGTGCTGGCTGCGCGAGTCCACCAGGAAGGGGTCCGCGTCCAGCTCCTCCAACGGCGTCAGGCTGGCGATCGTCGTCACGCGGAGCATGCCGGAGGTACGGCGTGCGTCTCCCATGGCGTCCCCCTCACCTCCGGGTTTCGTCGCCGACCCTACTCCTGCACGTACGCTCGGGGGGAGTCGCGCGAAGGAGGCAAAGGAGTGCCGGTGGAGATCACTTGGTGGGGTCACGCCACCTGCACGGTAGAGGACTCGGGAGTACGCGTGCTCACGGACCCGCTCTTCGCGCGCCGGCTCGCGCATCTGCGCAGGCGCCGGGGCGCGCTCCCGACCGCCGAGGCTGCGGTGGCCGATGTGACGCTCATCTCTCATCTGCACGCCGACCATCTGCACATCCCGTCGCTGTCCCGGCTCGCCCCGGGCACCCGGCTCCTGGTGCCGCGCGGTGCCCGGCGCGCGGTGCCCGGACTGCGCAGGCTCGGCGGACCGGAGCTGACCGAGGTGGCGCCCGGCGACCGGGTCCAGGTCGGTGACCTGGTCGTACGGGTCGTCTCCGCTCGGCACGACGGGCGGCGGCTGCCGGTCGGGCCGCATCGCGCGCCCGCTCTCGGCTATGTGATCGAGGGCGAGTCCCGGACGTACTTCGCCGGGGACACCGGGCTGTTCGAGTCGATGGCGGAGGAGGTCGGGCCGGTCGACGTGGCGCTGCTGCCGGTCGGCGGGTGGGGCCCGTACCTGGGCGAGGGGCACCTGGACGCGGGCCGGGCCGCCGACGCGCTGGCCCTGCTCCGGCCCGGCAGCGCGGTGCCGGTGCACTACGGCACGTACTGGCCGATCGGGATGGATTCCGTGCGCCCCCATGAATTCCATGAACCAGGTGCCGAGTTCGTGCGCCTGGCCGCCGAGCGTGCGCCCGGCGTGACCGTGCACCGGCTCGACCAGGGGGAAAGTGTGCGACCCAAGATCGTGGGGTACCGGTCTTCTCCTGGGGACGCACCGGCTGGTCGGGGCGACGACGAGCGGGAGGGCGGAACCAGGTGAGGCCTGTGCTCGCCGTCGCGGTCACGACCGTGCCGACTGTGGCCACCCAGCAGGCGCTCGGCTATCCGTCGCTGTTCCTGCTGGTGCTGATCGGCGCGCTGGTGCCGGTCATTCCCACCGGCGCGCTGGTGAGTTCGGCGGCCGTGGTGGCCGTCCACCAGGCGGCGCCCTTCTCGATGCTGCTGGTTTTCGTGGTGTCGGCGCTGGCCGCGTTCCTCGGGGACATGGCGCTGTACTGGCTCGGGCGCCGCGGAATGAAGTCGAAGAACGGTTCGCGCTGGCTGGAGGCGATCCGCGACCGGGCGCCCGAGGACCGGCTGGCGCAGGCGCAGGGGAAACTCGCCGATCACGGGGTCGCGGTGCTGGTGCTGTCCCGGCTGATCCCCGCGGGACGCATTCCGGTGATGCTCGCGTGCCTGATGGCGAAGTGGCCGATGCGCCGGTTCGCCCACGGCAACGCGCCGGCGTGCCTCGCGTGGGCCGCGACGTACCAGCTCATCGGGGTGCTGGGCGGCTCCCTGTTCAAGGAGCCGTGGGAGGGCGTACTGGCGGCGATCCTCCTGACGGTGATCGTCAGCCTGGCCCCCACGCTGTGGCGCCGCGTCCGCAGCGCGGTCGCCCGCTAGGGCGCCCCGTCAGGGGCGCGGGGAACTGCGCGCCCCGCCCCCACCGGCCCGCACCGCACAAACCACCCGCCCAGCACCGTCCTGAACCTGCGGCTCCGTCGTGGCTGGCCGCGCAGTTCCCCGCGCCCCTGACGGGGCCGCAGGCCCCCAGCAGCAGACAGCCGCGAAAGCCCTCCCCCTGGGGGCCGCCGCGAAGCGGCGCCCTTAAGGGGCGCGGGGAACTGCGCGGCTCGCCCCCACCGGGCCGCAGTGGACAGGTGACCGTACGGCCCCCGGTGGGACCCGTCACGGGAGGATTCGGGAGGCTCCCACCGGGAGGTCCCACAGGTTCTCCCGGGGCAGGCCCGCCGCCTCCCACGCCGCGCGGACGCGCGTGAGCGGTTCCAGGACGGGCTCGGCCGACAGCACGAAGGTGCCCCAGTGCATCGGAGCCATCCGACGCGCACCGAGGTCCTGAGCCGCCCGCACCGCGTCCTCCGGATCGCAGTGCACATCGCTCAGCCACCACCGCGGGTCGTACGCGCCGATCGGCAGCAGCGCCAGGTCGATCCCGGGATACCGCGCCCCGATCCGGGCGAACCAGTGCCCGTACCCCGTGTCCCCCGCGAAGTACACCCGCCTGCCGTCGGACGCGGTCAGCATCCAGCCGCCCCACAGCGTGCGGCACGTGTCGTGGAGGCTGCGCTTCGACCAGTGGTGGGCGGGCACGAAGTCCAGCCGCACACCGTCGAGTTCGGCCGCCTCCCACCAGTCCAGCTCCGTGACCCGCGTGAAGCGCCGGCGCCGGAACCAGCGGCCCAGTCCCGCCGGGACGAACACCGGTGTGTCGCGCGGGAGCCGGCGCAGGGTCGGCGCGTCCAGGTGGTCGTAGTGGTTGTGGGAGATGACGACCGCGTCGACACGCGGCAGCGCGCTCCATGGCACGCCGACCGGCGTGATCCGGGCGGGAGTTCCAAGGATTTTGCGGGACCAGACCGGGTCGGTGAGCACCGTGAGGCCACCGATCTGCACCACCCAACTGGCGTGCCCCGCCCAGGAGACGGCGACCGTGCCGGAGTCGGCCCGGGGCAACGGCTCGGGCGCGTAGGGCAGTCGGGGAATGTCGGCGAGCCCTTCGGGCCCCGGCCGCAGCGCCCCCTCGCGTGCGAACCGCGCGAATCCGCTGAGACCCGGCAGCGGTGCGGTGAGCCGCCCGGCGAAGGAGCGCGGCCAGACCCGCCGTTCACCCGGTGGCCGCGGCTCCGCGAGGGGCCCTCCGACATCAGGCGGGGTGGAGGTCGTGAGGGTCGTGGAGGTCGTAGGGGTCGTGGAGGTCGTGGCCGACTCGGACTGCTGCGTCATCGAGGGGACTCCCGTCGCCGAGCGTCATCGTCGTCGCGGAGATCGTCCAGGGTCGATCCCAGCAGACTCACCATGCTGTGCACATGCGGCAATTCCAGAGGTTCCGGTGACAGAAGAGACGCCATGCGCTCGTCGTCGGTTGTCCCGAGGAACGGCCCGGTGCACAGCCGTACGCGCAGGGCGCCGAGGTCGTCCCCGAAGCGGTGTCCGCCGGGCGTCGGCATGCCCAGCCGGACGCTGAGGAAGTCCTCCAGTTCCTGCGCGTCACCGACCCCGAGCGCGCCGAGCGCGGACCGCAGCGGACCGAGGTCGGCGTACAGGTGTCGTCCTGCCCGGGGCGGCCGGACGAGGGCCCCCGCCGAGGTGAGGGCGCGGTGCGCGGCGGCGGCCACGCGCGCGTGCAGCCGTACGGACGCGGCGAGTCGGCCCGTGATCTCGTCGGGTTCGCCGAGCGCGTACGCGGCGGCCGAGGCGACCGGCGCGGCGATCCGCGCGTCGAGGGCGGTGAGGACGTCGAGGACGCGCTCGCGCAGCAGGGTGCCGGTGTCGTTGCCGGGGAAGCGGGCGATCGCGGCGGGCCAGCCGGCCGGGAGGAACGGGCCGGAGAGGTCGGTCAGGACCGTGACACGGTCCGGCTGCATCTCGGCGGGGCCGATCAGTACGGTGTCCTGCGCCTCGTGCAGCGTGTCGCGCCAGGTCTCGTCGCTGACCACGTGCAGGCCCTCGCCCGCGGCGGCCTCGATGGTCTCGTGGACGAGCTCGGGCGGCGCGACGGTCGCGGCGGGATCGTCGGCCACGGACAGGACGAGCAGCCGCGGATCGCCGCCCTCGGCACGCACCCGGCGCACGGTCTCCAGGAGGGCGTAAGGGTCCGGGACGCCACCGCACTCGGCGGGCGTGCCCACGGGGAAGACGGACGCGCCCACGAGCCGGGCCTGTGGTGTCCACCAGGCCGCGCAGGGACGGGGTACCAGGACGTCACCGCCGAGCGCCGCGGTCAGTGCGAGGAGCAGGACGGGGGCGCCGGGCGCCGCGACGGTCCGGTCACGGTCGGCGGGCAGTCCACGCCGGGCCCAGTAGCCGCGGGCTGTGTCCAGGAGGGCGAAGCTCCCGCCGGTCGGTTCGGTGTGTGTGCCGGTCGCCGCGGCGACGAGTCCGGGTGGCGGCGGCAGGCCGTGGCCCGGGAGGGGCGGGCCGTAACGGACAGGTCCGTGCCCTTCCGGTTCGGTCCGCCGCATCTGTGTACCTCCGCGCAGTGTTCCGCGATCCCCGTACCCGGATCCCCATACCCAGTGATCCGCTTCACCAACTCGGCCGTCAGCCCTGCCCGTTCAGCTCAGCCGTGCCCGCCGGCCTCCGCGTCAGCCGTTTCCGGACGAGTCCCGGTGGCGCAGTTTGTGGACGGCGGCGCCGAGCGCGCCCGCGATGAGGACACCGCCGGACACCAGGGCGGCCGTGGAGTCGTTGAAGGTGCCGCCCTGACCGGCGTGCACCCCGTGCGGGACCCGCGTGTCGTGCGAACCGTCGTGGGACGTGCCGAGGGAGACGGTGAAGGACGCGCTCCACTCCTTGCCCCGGCCGCCGGGCGCCGCCGGGCAGACGCCCTCGGCCCGCCACTCGGAGGCCTTGCCGCCGCCGTCGGGGCCGCCGCGCTGCTCGAAGTCCGCGGCGGGCGCGATACGGGCGGTGCCGCGGTAGGTGATGCCGCCCCGCGCCTCCGCCTTGCCCGCGGGGTCGTCCCGGCCTCCCAGCTCGCCGACGCCCGCGGGCTCCTCCGGAACCGTCGGCGGACCCACGTCGTCCGGGCCCACCGGGTCCTCCTCGTCCGGGCCCACCAGGTCCGCGTCGCCCATGCCCGCCGGATCCTCGACGCCGGCCGGGTCGTCCGTCCCCGTGAGATCCTCCGCCCCGGCGGGGTCGTCCTTACGTCCGGAGTCGCCGGAGCCTCCGAAGTCGCCGGAGTCTCTGAAGTCGCCGGAGTCCCTGGAGTCGCCGGAGTGCCCGGAGTGCCCGGTCCTGTGCAGCTGTACGGTCCCGTGCTCGAAGGCCTCGGAGGTGGCGTCGACGGTTTCGGGCGGGTGACCGCCGGTCGCTTCGCAGGTGACGGAGACGGTGACGCTGCCGCCGGGGGCCACCGTACGCGGACTGACCTCGGCCCCCTGATTCGCGGACGCGGCCGTCGCGGCGGTGCCGAGTACGAGGGTGGTGAAGGCGGTGGCGGACAGTGCGCGGGCGGTACGGCTCAGCGGCATGGGGTCGGTCTCCTTCGGCCGTCGGCTGGGGACCCCCACGCCCGGGTACGGCGGCGGAGGCGGGGCACGTCCGGCATGCCCCGCCCTCCATCAGAGCCCGCCCCCGCCCGGGGCGCGCGCGGCCGGACACCATTCGTGCCACGCGGACGCCCGAGCGGGTGAAACGGCGCTCACCCGTGCCGCCGACCTCGGAAGAGCGCCCAGGGCGTCGCTCGACGTGTCAGGCGACGTCCTGCATGACCTGGTCCCGCAGCCGGTCGCAGCAGCGGCTGATCAGCCGGGAGACATGCATCTGGGAGATGCCGAGCTGTTCGGCGATACGGCTCTGGGTCATGTCGCTGAAGAAACGCATGTAGAGGATGGCCCGTTCGCGTTCGGACAGGGCCTCAAGCCGGGGCTTGACCGACTCGCGGTCGATCACGATGTCGAGGGCCGGGTCGGCGGAGCCCAGCGCGTCGCTCAGGGAGTAGCCGTCCTCGCTGCCGGGCAGTTCGGCGTCCAGCGAGAGCGCCGTGAAGCTCTCCAGCGCCTCCAGGCCGGTGCGTACGTCGTCCTCGCTCATCTGCGCGTGCTCGGCGATCTCCTCGACCGTGGGCGCCCGACCGGAGATGGTCTGGGACAGCTCCTGACGCGCGAAGCGGACGCGGTTGCGCAGGTCCTGGACGCGGCGCGGTACGTGCAGGGTCCACATGTGGTCACGGAAGTGACGCTTGATCTCACCGGTGACGGTCGGCACGGCGTAGCTCTCGAAGGCGTTGCCGCGCTCGGGGTCGTAGCGGTCGACGGCCTTGACCAGACCGAGCGCCGCGACCTGCCGCAGGTCCTCGAAGTTCTCACCTCGGCTGCGGAACCGGCCCGCCAGCCGCTCCGCCATGGGCAGCCAGGCTTCGATGATCTGGTCGCGCAGGGCGTCGCGCGACCGGCCCGGAGACAGCGAGGCGAGCTTGCGGAAGTCCTCCGCGGTGTCGGGGGCGTCGTCGTGCGGATGGTGCCTGGCGCTCGCGTGAGTGCGCATGATGCCTGCAACTCTCTTGAGGGTGCTCCGGTTGGACGGTCAACCGTGAGAGCGCACCCTGAGCCGGACGGGCACACCCGTGGGGCGGGACACGACTCCCACGGACGTGCCTCCTGTCCGAAGCACTGCCTGACCGCCTGCCCCGGCTTTCACCGGTCAAACACGCGGTACCGGCGAGCCAACGCGCGGGCACTGGCCGAGGCGGTAGTGCGTTCCGCGACACCGGAGGCCTGACCGCCAAAGATTGCGCAGTTCCCCGCGCCCCTTGAAAGGGGCGCGGGGAACTGCGCAATCTTTTAGGGGCGCGGGGAACTGCGCGACCAGCCCCCACCGGACCCGCACCCACCCACAACCGGCCCGGCGAAGCGCCAGCGCTAGCGCGACCGCTCGACCCGCCGTTCGTCCCACACCGGTTCCGTCGTCTCGCGGACACGCCCGTCGCTGCCGAACACCAGGTACCGGTCGAAGGCGCGAGCGAACCACCGGTCGTGGGTGACGGCCAGCACCGTCCCCTGGTACGCCTCAAGCCCTTCCTGCAGCGCCTCCGCCGACTCCAGGTCGAGGTTGTCCGTCGGCTCGTCGAGGAGCAGGGCCGTGGACCCCTCCAGTTCGAGCAGGAGGATCTGGAAGCGGGCCTGCTGCCCACCGGACAGCCGGTCGAACCGCTGCTCCGCCTGCGCCGTCAGCTCGTACCGCCGCAGCCGGGACATCGCCGCGCCCCGGTCCTGGGCGTGCTCGCTCCACAGGATGTCGAGCAGGGCGCGCCCCTGCAGTTCGGGGTGCGCGTGGGTCTGGGCGAAGTGGCCGGCCACGACCCGCGCGCCGAGCTTCCACTCCCCCGTGTGCGCCACGTCGCCGCCCGCGAGCAGCCGCAGGAAGTGCGACTTCCCCGAGCCGTTCGAGCCGAGGACGGCGACTCGTTCGCCGTAGAAGACCTCAAGGTCGAAAGGTTTCATCAGCCCGGTCAGTTCGAGCCCCTTGCAGGTCACGGCCCGTACGCCGGTGCGTCCGCCGTGCAGGCGCATCGTGATGTCCTGCTCGCGCGGCGGCTCCGGCGGCGGCCCGGCCTCCTCGAACTTGCGGAGCCTGGTCTGCGCGGCCTGGTAGCGCGAGGCCAGCTCATGGCTGATGGAGGCGGCCTGGCGCAGGTTCAGTACGAGCTTCTTCAGCTGGGCGTGCTTCTCGTCCCAGCGCCGCCGCAGTTCCTCGAAGCGCGCGAACCGCTCACGGCGGGCCTCGTGGTACGTGGCGAAGCCGCCGCCGTGCACCCAGGCGTCGGCGCCGGCCGGTCCCGGCTCCACGCTGACGATCTTCTCGGCGGAGCGGGCGAGCAGTTCCCGGTCGTGGGAGACGAACAGGACCGTCTTGCGGGTCTCCCGCAGCTTCTCCTCCAGCCAGCGCTTGCCGGGGACGTCGAGGTAGTTGTCCGGCTCGTCGAGGAGCAGCACCTCGTCGGAGCCGCGCAGCAGCGCTTCGAGGACGAGCCGCTTCTGTTCACCGCCCGACAGGGTCCGTACCTCGCGGAACTGCGCCTTGTCGTAGGGGACGCCGAGCGCGGCCGTGGTGCAGATGTCCCAGAGCGTCTCGGCCTCGTACCCCTGGGCCTCGGCCCAGTCGGAGAGGGCCTGCGCGTACTGCATCTGCGCGGCCTCGTCGTCGACGGTCATGATGCCGTGCTCGGCGCGGTCCACGGCCTGCGCGGCCTCGCGGATGCGGGGCTGGGCCACCGACACGAGCAGGTCGCGCACGGTCGACTCGTCCCGTACGGAGCCCACGAACTGGCGCATCACCCCGAGCCCGCCGCTCACCGTGACCGTACCGCCGTGCGGTTTCAGCTCGCCGGAGATCAGCCGCAGCAGTGTCGTCTTGCCGGCGCCGTTGGGCCCCACGAGCGCGACCACGGCCCCTTCGCCCACCCGGAAGGAGACGTCGCCGAGCAGCGCCCTCCCGTCGGGGAGGTAGTACTCCAGGTGCGCGGCTTCGAGATGTCCCATGGTCGCGCATTGTCCGGGGCGGACGGGCGGCGGGGCAAACCGATATGCGCGCCGAAGGCCCGGTGGGGTAGACGATGGGGCATGACCGTTGAAGTAGACCTCACCGCCACCGGGGCCGGCCATGCCCTGCTCCACCGGCTGATGGCCCTCGACACCCGCCTGTTCGAGGCGGTCGCGACCCGGCACTGGCCGGGCGCCGACCCGCTGCTGCCGAGGCTGAGCCGCAGCGCGAACCACGGGGTGCTGTGGTTCGGCGCGGCGGCCGCCCTCGCGGCGACCCGCTCGCCGCGCGCGCGCCGCGCGGCCGTGCGCGGGATCGCCTCGCTGGCCCTGGCGTCGGCCACGATCAACACGGTGGGCAAGCGCTCGGTGCGCCGCCCGCGCCCGCGGCTCGACGCCGTGCCGGTGATGCGGCAGCTGAAGCGGCAGCCGATCACCACGTCCTTCCCCTCGGGGCACTCGGCGTCGGCGGCGGCCTTCGCGGCGGGCGTCGCGATGGAGTCCCGGCCGCTCGGCGCGGTGGTGGCGCCGGTGGCCGCCGCGGTGGCCCTGTCCCGTATCTACACGGGCGCGCATTTTCCGAGCGATGTGCTCGCCGGTGCGGCGTTCGGGGTGGGTTCCGCCTTCGTCGCGCGCGCCATGGTGCCGACGCGTGACCAGTTGCCGCCCCCCGGGCGGCCGCGCGCGGATGTGCCCGCCCTGCAGGACGGGGAGGGTCTGGTGCTCGTGGTCAACACCTCGGCGGGCACCGCGGAGCGGATGCGGGCCATCGGGGACGCTCTGCCGCTCGCCGAGGTCGTGGAGTGCGAACCGGAGTATCTGCGGGCCGAGTTGGAGAAGGCCGCGGCCCGCGCCGAGGTGCTGGGGGTGTGCGGCGGCGACGGCACGATCAACGCGGCCGCCACGGTCGCCCTGCGCCACGGCCTGCCGCTCGCCGTGCTGCCGGGCGGCACGCTCAACCACTTCTCGAAGGACCTGGGCGTGGAGGACGTACGGGGCCTGAGCCGCGCCCTGACGGAGGGCGACGCCGTACGGGTGGACGTGGGCCGGTACTCCGCCGGTGACCAGGAGGGCTACTTCCTCAACAACTGCAGCCTGGGCGTCTATGCGGAGCTGGTGCGCGAGCGGGACCACTGGTCGAAGCGGATCGGCGGCTGGCCGGCCGGGGTGGTGGCGACCCTGCGTGTCGTACGGGCGGGCCGGCACCCGCTGCGGACCGATTTCGACGGCAAGGAACGGCCTTTGTGGCTGCTGTTCGCCGGGAACGGTACCTATCACCGGATGGGGCCGATCCCGGCCCGGCGTTACGACCTCGCGGACGGTCTCCTCGACGTACGGGTCGTGCACGGTGGCCGTTTCCCGGCGGTACGTCTGCTGGCCGCGGCCGTGGCCGGACCGCTGACCCGGTCCCCCGTGCACGCGGCGCTCCGCGTGGGCGGCCTCCGCGTGCAGGGCGTCGAACCGGGCACGCTGCTGGCCTTCGACGGTGAAGTCAGGCCGGTGGAGGGCGATGTGACGATCCAGAAGCTCCCGGAGGCGCTGACGGTCTACCGCCCGAGCGGTCCGCGCTGACCGGCCCCCGGTCCAGTCCGCATCAACCCTTACCAGTCCGCATCGCGAGACGGGGGTCTCACATTTCGACATGGCGACGTAACGTGCCGGTACTCCCGTACCGAGTGAACGGATGCCGCCATGTCGAAGGTGCCGAAAGAGACCGCCGTGTACACGCACGGCCACCACGAGTCCGTGCTGCGCTCGCACACCTGGCGTACGGCCGCCAACTCGGCGGCCTATCTCCTCGGCTCGCTCAAGCCCCACATGCGGATCCTGGACATCGGCTGCGGGCCCGGCACCATCACGGCGGACCTGGCCGAACTCGTCCCGGACGGGCATGTCACCGGAGTCGACCACGCGCCGGGCATCCTGGACAGGGCGCGCGCCACGGCGGCCGAACGGGGGCTGGAGAACGTCGACTTCGGCGTCGCGGACGTCCACGCGCTGGAGTACCCGGACGACAGCTTCTGTGTCGTGCACGCCCATCAGGTGCTGCAGCACGTGGGTGACCCTGTGCAGGCGCTGCGGGAGATGTACCGGGTCACGAAGCCGGGCGGTCTCATCGCCGTCCGGGACTCCGACTACGCGGCGATGACCTGGTATCCGTCGTCCCCCGGTCTGGACGACTGGCTCGACCTGTACCGGCGGGTGGCGCGCGCCAACGGAGGTGAGCCGGACGCGGGGCGGCGCCTGAAGTCGTGGGCGCTGGCGGCGGGCTTCCGCGCCGGGGACATCACGGCCTCGGCGGGCACGTGGTGCTACTCGACGGCGTCGGAGCGGGAGTGGTGGAGCGGGCTGTGGGCGGACCGTACGACCGCCTCCGCGTATGCGGCGCTCGCGGTGGAGGGGGGTCACGCGGAGGTGGGCCGGCTGGAGGGGATCGCTTCCGCGTGGCGGGCGTGGGGCTCGCGGGAGGACGCGTGGTTCGCGGTCCTCCACGGCGAACTCCTGTCCCGCAAGCCGACGCCTTGACGCCCCCCTACATCGCACCTGCGGGCCCGGTGGGGGTTGCCCGCGCAGTTCCCCGCGCCCCCATGAACCACAGCCTGCGGCCCGGTGGGGGCGGGCCGCGCAGTTCCCCGCGCCCCTCAAAAACGGGGCTGCGCCCCTGCTTTTGCCCTTAAGGGGCGCGGGGAACTGCGCGAGCAACCCCCACCGGCCCGCGGATTCCACGACCACGCGCGGCCCCCAGGGGCGCGGGGAACGGCGCAATCCTTTGTCCTTCAGGGGCGCGGGGAACGGCGCGGCCAGCCCCCACCGGGCCCGCAGGTCAGTCCCGGGGGAGCAGCGGGCCCAACGGGCCGAGGTCGAGGTTCAGGTCCTCGGGGCGGAGCCCGTAGCGGTCGCGGAGCTCCGCCATCCGGTCGTCCAGAAGCATCAGCGTGAGCCCGATCCGCTCCTCCTGATCCTCGGACAAGTCCCCCGTGTCGAACCGCCGGACAGCCTGCCGTTCCATCAACTGCCGCAACAACTCGACCACGGTCAGCACCAGCTTGATCAGGTCCCGCTCCACCGTGTCGGGTTCGAGGTCCAGACGGCTCCGCCCGGCCTCCCTGCCCGCCCCGGTGCCGAGGACCGCGTCGTCCACCACCCTCCGGAGTGCCTCTCCACCGCTCACAGCATCTCCTCCCACGGCGCGGGAACGTTCTCGTTCACCGAGCTGATCAGCGCGTTCAGATCGATCCGTACGAGATCGACGTCCGCGATCCGCAGCGTGAGGTCGCCCGTGATGACGACCCCGCCCGCGAGCAGCCGGTCGAGGAGGTCGACCAGAGCGACCTCCCGGCGTTCCACGACGGTCACGCGTCCTCCCCGCTGAACGAGTAGGCCGCCCATGGACCGGTCAGCTCGACGCGCAGTCCCGGCGCGTCGTCCTTCGTGCGGTCCACCAGTTCCACGAACGCCTCGGATTCCGTCCGCGGCACCAGATAGGCGGCGTTCAGGATGTTCCGGCCGGGCGCGCGGGACAGCGCCGAGTTCTGCGGGGCGTGGATCCGGGTGTCCTCCGCGTACCCGGAAAGGGACTCGTGGAGCCGGCGCGAGAACTCCTCGGCCCGCTCCCACTTCTCCTCGCTCTCCTTGCGCTGGTTGCGCCGCTGCCGCAGATAGTCGCGCCCCGATCCCGCCGCCCTGCCGGGAGGGGAAGCCGGCCGCGCCCCCGAACCCTCGGCGGCCTCCGCCTTCCCGGCGTCCTCCGTGGGTTCCGAGTACACCTTCACTCCCCATTCGACCCGCCCGTCGAGGCGGTCGAGGGTCCGCAGGAAGGTCTCCTCGCGCTCCTCCAGCATGGACCGGACACCGCTGTCGTCCCGGAACACCGTGGCGAGCCGGAGCGGCAGCGGCGAGGTGACGACGGTGAGCGCGTCGATGACGTTCTGGTGGGCCCGCGCGGTCGCGCCGAGCCAGTCCAGGTCCTCCAGATGGGCCCGCAGCGGCCCCTCCGCGAAGTCCTCCGCGGGCACCTGGCCGACGACGGCGACCAGGTCGCCGTGGACCAGTTGCTTGGGCGGCACGCCGGCCACCCCTGTCAGCTGGGCCGGCAGGGGTGTACCGAAGGGGCGGCAGACGGCGTACACGTAACGCAGGCCACTCATCCTTGTGCTTCCTTCTCCGTCTTCTGCGGCTTCTCCGCGGGTTGGCGGTCGCCCGCGGTCACTTCGCCGCGCGCGCCCTCCAGTTCGGCCACGTGTGCACGCAACTCCGCGTTCTCCCGGGCGAGTTCGTCGCGTCCGGCGCGGGAGGACAGCTGCGGATCGGTCTCCCACCAGTCGATGCCCATCTCCTTCGCCTTGTCGACGGAGGCGACGATGAGCCGCAGCTTGATGGTGAGGAGTTCGATGTCGAGCAGGTTGATACGGATGTCACCCGCGATCACGATGCCCTTGTCCAGGACCCGTTCGAGGATGTCCGCGAGGTTGGCGCCGCCGCCGTTCCCGTAGGGGTCGGGCAGGCGCTGAGCCGTGGTCATCGACGGCTCCGCGCACCGGCGGGCTCACGCTCGCGCTCGTCCGCCTCGTCCACCGCTTCCTCGTCCTCCGGGACCTCTTCGTCCTCGTACTCGGCCTCCGGCGCGTCCTCCTCGTAGGCCTCCTCGTCCTCCGGGACCTCTTCGTCCTCGTACTCGGCCTCGGGGGCGTCCTCGTCCTCGTACGCCTCCTCGTCCTCGGGCAGCTCGTCCTCGGCGGACTCCTCGTCGGCCGAGGCCTCCGTGTCCTCGGAGCCCTCCTCGGAGCCGTCCTCGGGAGCGTCCTCGGAGTTCTGTTCGGCTTCCTCCTCCTCCGCGACCGCGTCCTCGTGGCTCGTGACGACCTCGCCGTCGCGGATCTCGCCGCGCCAGCCGTCGTCCGCCTCGCCCTTGATGGTGATGAAGCGGGCGAAGTGCTTGAGGTCGAGGCGTGCCCGGCGGCCCTGGGCGCGCCAGATGTTGCCGGTCTTCTCGAACAGCCCCTTGGGGTAGTACTCGATGACCAGCAGCACGCGGGTGAGGTTCTCGGCGAGCGAGTGGAAGGTGATGACGCCCTTGGTGGTGCCCTTGGCGCCCTCCGAGGTCCAGCTGATCCGCTGGTCCGCCACCTGCTCGGTGGTGTGGGCCTTCCAGCTGCGGTTGGACCAGAAGATCTTCATCTGCCAGTCGGACGTCGTGTCGTCGGCGCGGTTCGCGCTCTTGACGCCCCGGGCGAAGTTGCTGAAGTCCTGGTACTGGGTCCACTGGTCGTAGGCGGTGCGCAGCGGCACGCCGACGTCGATGAACTCCATGATGACGGTGGGCTTCTTGCCGGCGCCGCCCTTGCGCTTGCCGCCCTTGCCGCCGGTCAGGTTCTTGAAGGCGCCGACCACGCTGTCCTTGGCCTTGCCCGCGCCGAGTTCCAGCGCGGTGCGCATGGGCCCCTTGCCGTCGGCCAGCTTGCGGCCGCCGTCGAGGGCGAGCTTGGCGAAGCCGGGGCTGTCGCCGGAGGCGATGTCGTTGAGCTTGCCCGTCGTCTGGCCGAGCTTGGTGCCGACGCCGACCAGTGCCCGCTGGACCTGGGCGGCGAGGTAGGCCTGGGCCTCCTCCTTGAGCCGGTCGACCGCCTCGCTCTGCGCGAGCGAGGTCAGCGGGTTGCTCTTGGCCTGCTTGGTCGCGGACCCGAGGGTGTCAGTCATCGTCGCCGCCTCCCCTCGTCGTACGGGCCCGGGTGGTGCGGCGCGTGGCGGTCTTCGCCGCGGCCGTCCTCCTGCCGGGAGCCTTCTTCGCGGTCCTGGCCGCCGTCTTCTTCGCCGGAGCCTCGTTGCCGGGGCTGCGCTTCTCGGCGGCCTTCTTCGCCGGCGCCTTCGCGCTCTTCTTCGCGGGAGCCCGCTTGCGCGGCCGCGGCTTCTCGTCGTCCTCGGCCGCCTCGCCGTCCGCGTCGCGGTTGTCGCGGGCGGAGTCGTCCGAGTCGTCGTCGTGCTCGTACTCGTCGTCGTCGTACTCGACGTCGTCGTACTCGTCGTCCGGCTCCTCGTCCCGCTTGCGGCGCTTCTTGCCGCCGACCCCGGGCACGTCCGGGACCGCGTCCGGGACGACGCCCGCGAGCTGGTCCTGCACCTGGCTGGTGCGTCCGTGCAGCCGGTCGGCGAGGCCGGTGATCTGGCGCTCGACGAGTGCTCCGGTGGCGGCCTTGCCCACGCCGCGCAGGTCCCCGCGCAGCTGGTCGCCGATCTCCTTGAACTGCGGGTTGTTCTGCAGCTGTGTGGAGACCAGGTCCGCGAGCGCCCGCGGGCTGAGATGCATCCGCTTGCCGGCCACCATGGTGCCGACGGCGAAGGCCAGCTTCATCTTCTTCGTACGTCCGAGGACGTATCCGGCCCCTACGGCGAGGCCAAGCCCTAGTCGGTTCATCGTGTAGTCCCGTTGTTGCCTGTTCCGGTGCTCCTGGTCATGGCTATCTCCAGCCTGTCGAGGAGCTCGTCCTCCATGCGGTCGAACTCCGCTTCGTCGATCTCGCCGGACTCAAGGCGTTCCTCAAGCTTGCCGAGTTCGGCGCGGACCGCCGCCGGGTCGTAGTACTGGCGCTCGGCCTCGTTCACCACCTGTTCCATGGCCCAGAGGCTGCCGCGCACGGGGGCGAACGGCAGCATCAGGACTTCTCCGATCAGCCCCATGTCATCAACTCCTGGTTACGAAGGTTTAGTTGGTCGCCTTGGCGGGCTCGGAAGGGCCCGGCTCGACGAAGCTGTAGGGGGGCAGCGGCCCGTGGACCCGCAGATCGAGGTGCGGGTGCGCCTTGCGGACCTCTTCGACGGCGTCCATGAACGTCTCGGCCGTGTCGCGGTCCACGAGGAACGAGAGGTTGGCCAGCCAGCCGGTGGACTCGGGGCCCACGCTGACGGAGGCGGCGGCCGACTCCAGCGCCTGCTGGATCTCGGCGGCGTCCTCGACCTCGCGGTTCTTCACCGCGGCGACCACCATCTCGCCGAGCCGCAGCTTCTCGTCGTAGTTGCCGCCGCCCGCGCTGCGGTTGGCCTCGGTGAGTGCCCGTACCTCGGGGTTCTCGGACATCACCCGGTGCAGTACGGCCTCTTCGTCGTGCGTGGCCTTGACGTTGTACTCGACCTTGCCCGCGAGCACGTCGAGGCGCTCCTTGAAGTGGTCGGCGCGCTCGGCCAGGACACTGGCCACGGCCGCGTCGTCCGTCGAGACACTGCCGAACCGCATGGGCAGCACCGGGCCGCCCGCGCCCGCCTCGGCGAGCACGTTCTGATGGGCGAGCAGGTCCCTGCGCTTGGGCCGCAGCCCTTCCGGCGCGTCACTGACGACCGCGGCGAGGTCGCCCTCCTTGATGACGCGCACCGGCAGCGCCGGCTCGCCGACGCCTTCCGTGCCGTCCGGGAGCGAGGGCAGCGAACTGGACGTGATGCCGTAGACGTACGTGCTCACTCCTGCTCCTCCTTGCGGCGCGAGGCGGCGGTCTTACGGGTCCGCGGCCTCGACTCGGACTGGCTCTGGCTCTCCTCGCGGGACTGCTTGAACGCGTCCGAGATGGTCTCGGCGGCGCCGGACAGGGCCCCCTTGGACTTGCCCTTCGCGCCGGACTCGGTGATCGAGCCGACCAGGTCGGGAAGTCCGGGGTCGCGCTTGTTCCCCGCTTCGAGGTCGAGGCGGTTGCACGCCTCGGCGAAGCGCAGATAGGTGTCGACGCTCGCTATGACGACCCGGATGTCGATCTTGAGGATCTCGATGCCGACGAGGGAGACCCGGATGAAGGCGTCGATGACGAGCCCCCGGTCGAGAACGAGTTCAAGAACGTCGTAGAGGCCGCTGGAGCCGCCTCCACCACCGGATTGCTGTGCCGGGACAACGGTCATACCGACCGGCCCTCCTTGTCTGTCGGGGTGTGCACTGTCAGGTGTGTGCCCTGTTGGTGTGTGCACTTGTCGGATGTACGGGCAGGGGGCGGCCTATCGGCCGCCGGACTTACGGGTGTCGGCCCGGCCGCGTTCGTAGCGGCGGACGCGGCGGTACCCGGTGAGTTCGCCTCGCGGGTTGAGGGTCACCTCGTAGCTCGCGAGCAGACTCATCGTGTCGGGGACCCGGACCAGTTCCAGGACCTCGATCTCCAACGACCAGCCGTCGTCGGTCCGTTCGAACGACGACACCGACTCGGCCTCCATGCCGGTCAGTTCGGCGAGCTGGCCGCGCGCCTGACGCAGCACGTCCATGGGACCCAGCTCGTCGTCGTCCGTCGTGCTCCTCTGCCTGCCCTTGGTCGAGTTCGACGCACTCTGTGAACTCTGTGAATCTGATGTGTTGGATGTGTTCGACATGGCCACCTCGAACACCGAGTGACCGGCCGTTCGTTCACCAAACCTGCGAGTGTCGGCGCTCAGCCGCGCAGGGCGTTCAGGCGGCGCCGGGCGGGACCGAGCGCGCGCCCGCTGCGCAGCAGCCCTGACCAGGGGTTCGTGCGGGCCTGGTCGACGGCGTCGGCGATCGTCCAGCGGCGCGGGCCGAGTTCCGCATCTTCCAACTGGTCCCAGGCGACGGGCATGGCGACCGGGGCCCCGGGCCTGGCGCGCACGGTGAAGGGGGCGACGGTGGTCTGGGCGTAGGCGTTGCGCTGGATGTCCAGATAGAGGCGGTCGCCGCGGTCCTTCTTGCGGGCCTCGGTGGTGAGCCGGTCGGGATGTGCCTCGGTGAGCGTGTCGGCGACGTCCTTGGCGAAGGTGTGCACCTCGTCGAAGCCATGCCTGCCGTCGAGGGGCACCACGACGTGCAGTCCGCGTGAGCCGGTGGTCATCAGGGCGGACGGCAGCCGGAGATGGTCGAGGAGTTCACCGAGGAGCCGGGCGGTGTCGCGTACCGGCTCGAAGTCGTCGGTCGAGGGGTCCAGGTCGAAGACGAGCCGGTCGGGCCGGTCGGCGGTGCCGTCGGAGGAGACGCGGGCGAGCCACCGGTGCAGGGTCAGGGCGGCCTGGTCGGCGAGGTAGACGAGGGTCGCGGTGTCGTCACAGACGGGGTGCAGGACCGTGCCGCCCTCCTTGGGCACCTCGACGCGGCGGATCCAGTCCGGATAGTGGTTCTGGACGTTCTTCTGCATGAACTTCGGCCCGTCGAGCCCGTCCGGGTACCGCTCCAGCATCAGGGGCCGTCCCCGCAGGTGCGGCAGCATGAAAGGGGCGATCTCCCGGTAGTACGCGACGACGTCCGCCTTGGTGTACTCCTTCGCCTCTCCCCCGCCGGGCCCGCCGGACCCTCCGGACCCGGCGGGGAACATCACCTTGTCGGGCCGGTGCACCTCGACGGTCCGCCGGCCCGCGCGCACGGCGGTCATCGCACCACCGCGTTCTCCACCAGCAGCTTCACCGCGGCGACGACGGACTCGGCGTCGATGCCCGCCGCGCGCAGCTGCTCCGCGGGAGTGGCCGAGCCGGGCATGTCCCGTACGGCGAGACGGACCAGCCGCGGAGTGGGACGGCCATCGAGGAAGGCGTCCAGGACCGCGTCCCCGATACCGCCCTCCGGGCGGTGGTCCTCGACGGTGAGCAGGCAGCCGGTCTGCTCGGCGGCCTCGCGCAGGGTCTCGCGGTCGACGGGCTTGACGGAGTACAGGTCGACGACCCGCACGGCGATGCCGTCGGCGGCGAGCGCGTCCGCGGCCTTCAGTGCCTCGTGCACGGTCACACCGGCGGCGACGACGGTCAGCCGGTCGTCCGGGGAGCGCCTGAGCACCTTGCTGCCGCCGACGGGGAACTCCTCGCCGGGGCCGTACAGGACGGGCACGGCGCCGCGGGAGGTCCGCAGATAGCGGATGCCGTCGAGGCCCGCCATGCCTGCGACGAGTGCGGCCGTCTGGTTGGCGTCGCACGGGTACAGCACGGTCGAGCCGTGCACCGCACGGAACATGGCCAGGTCCTCGACGCCCATCTGCGAGGGCCCGTCCTCGCCGATCGCGACGCCCGCGTGCGAGCCGACGAGGTTGATGCCGATGCCGCTGACGGCCGCCATCCGGACGAAGTCGTGGGCGCGGGTGAGGAACGCGGCGAAGCTGGAGGCGAACGGCACCCAGCCGCGGGTGGCGAGCCCGACGGCCGCCCCGACGAGCTGCTGTTCGGCGATGTAGCACTCGAAGAACCGCTCGGGGTGTTCCTTGGCGAAGAACTCGGCGCGGGTGGAGTCGCTCACCTCTCCGTCGAGGGCGACGACGTCGGCGCGCGAGGAGCCGAGTGCGGCGAGCGCCTGGCCGTAGGCGTCGCGGGTGGCGGCCTCGTCCCCGGTCTCCCAGCGCGGCAGGTCCAGGTGACCGGCCCGTACCGCGTGCAGCATCCGGGCGGCCTGCGGCTGGCGGACCTCGACGCGCAGGTCGCGTACCCCGCCCAGTTCCTCGATCGCCTCGTCGGCGTCCGGCAGCGGCTTGCCGTGCAGGCCCTCGCGGTCCTGTACGGACGCGACGCCCTTGCCCTTGAGGGTGCGGGCCAGGATGACGGTCGGCTGTCCCACCGTGGAGACGGCCTCGCCGTACGCCCGCTCGATGTCCTCGACGTCGTGTCCGTCGACCTCGACGGTGTGCCAGCCGAAGGCCCGGAAGCGGCGGGCGTACGCGTCGAGGTCGTGGCCGTGCCGGGTGGGGCCGCGCTGGCCGAGCCGGTTGACGTCCACGATCGCGGTGAGGTTGTCGAGGTTCTCGTACGCCGCGTGCTCGGCGGCCTCCCAGATCGAGCCCTCGGCGAGTTCGCTGTCCCCGCACAGCACCCATACGCGGTAGCCCACCCGGTCGAGCCGCTTGCCCGACAGGGCGATGCCCACGCCGACGGGCAGGCCCTGGCCCAGCGATCCGGTGGCGGTCTCCACCCACGGGAGCCGGCGCGGTGTCGGATGCCCTTCGAGACGGCTGTCCAGCGTGCGGAAGGTCAGCAGTTCGGCGTCGTCGATGGCCCCGGCGGCCTTGTACGCGGCGTACAGCAGCGGCGAGGCGTGCCCCTTGGAGAGGACGAACCGGTCGTTGCCCGGATGGGAGGGCCGTTCGAAGTCGTAGCGCAGCTGCCGGGCGAGCAGGACCGCCATCAGGTCGGCGGCGGACATCGAGGAGGTGGGGTGCCCGGAGCCCGCCGCGGCGGCCGCGCGCACGCTGTCGACGCGCAGCTGCTGGCCGAGTTCGATGAGTTCGGGGGTGTTCATGGTGTTCCTTCCACAGGAGGTTGCGCGGGGGGTCCGGGCTCAGGGGTGCCGGGCTCAGGGGTGCCGGGCCGGCCAGGCACCCGGGCCGTTTCGGGCGAGGCCGTGTCCAGCGGCACGGACCAGGACCGGACGAGGCCGAGCTGTACGCCCTGGCGTGGCAGTACGGCGTCCAGGAGCCAGTCGGCGGCGACCCGGACGCGGTTGGCCGGCATCGCGGCCAGGTGGTAGCCGCGGGTGACGGCGCCCGCGGCCGGTCCGGACAGCGGGACGCCGAGCGGGTTGGCGGCGGCCTTGACACCGCCGAGGTCGACGACGAAGCCCAGGTCGCGGTGGCGGTAGGGGCGGGGGTCGCCGATGCCGAGGGATGCCGCGACGTTGCGTCCCGCCGCCTTGCCCTGACGCCAGGCGTGCTGGGCGGTCATCGGGGTGTACTGGCCCGGTTTCTCCAGGTCGGGCACGGCGGCCGCGTCACCGCAGGCGAACACCTCGGGACGGCCGGGCACCTGGAGGGTCGGTTCGACGAGCAGCCGGCCCTGTTCCATGGCCAGCCCGAGCCCTTCGGCCAGTGGATCGGGCCGTACGCCGACGCACCACACCAGGGTCCGGGTCCTGAGGAAGTCGCCGTCGCTGAGCAGGACCCCGTCCCGGGTGGCCTCCTTCACGGACGTGCCGGTACGGATCTCCACGCCTCGCTGCCGCAGGACGCGGTCGGCGGTGCGGGAGAGCCGCTCGTCCATCTCCGGCAGGACGCGGGGCGCGATGTCGACCAGGGTCCAGCGCGGCCACAGGTCCGGGCGGTGCCGCTGTCCGCGGGTCAGGGCGTCGGTGAACAGCTGTCCGTGCGCGGCCACTTCGGTGCCGGTGTAGCCCGCGCCGACGACCACGAACGTGCACCGGGCCGCCGCGGTCGCGGGGTCGTCGTCGGCGGAGGCGAGTTCCACCTGCCGGGTCACGTGGTCGCGCAGGTACAGCGCCTCGGGCAGCCCGCGGAAGCCGTGCGCGTGCTCGGCCACACCGGGGATCGGCAGCAGTTTGTTGACGCTGCCCGCGGCGATGACCAGCCGGTCGTAGGAGAGCGTGCCGGTGTCGCCCTCAGGGCCGGTGTAGCGGACGGTGCGCGCGTCGAGGTCGATACCGTCGGCCTCGCCGAGCACCAGGCGGACCCGGGGCAGGGTGCCGGTCAGTGAGACGGTGACCCGGCGCGGTTCCAGGACGCCGGCGGCCACCTGGGGCAGCAGGGGAAGATAGAGGAAGTAGTCCGTCGGGTTCAGCAGCACGATGTCCAGCGGGCCCGCCTTGCCCCGCGTGAGCACGGAGAGCGTCCGGGCCGCCCGGTATCCGGCGAAGCCCGCTCCGACGATCACGACTCGGGGGCGGCTCATCGGTCGGCTCATGGGTCGCCTCCGGCGGAATCGCACAAACGGGGCTTTCCGCGTCCCCCTGGCCGGGATGCCCAAACGTCGGGCCACCGGGGTTCCGGTCGCCGTGCGGGACGGGCGCGGCTCCTTCGACTTCTCCCGACTTCTATCGCAGGAAGGCCGCTGCCGCAGCTCCAGAGGTGGACTTCGTGACACGCCGGACGGGTGAGCGGGCACGGCGGACGCGCACGGCGAAGACCGGGGCCACGTCGTTGTGGCCCCGGTCGGCAGAGGGGGTCAGGGCCGCGCCGCGGCTCACCGGGCCCGGGTGTCCTGCACCGCGTTGCTGGGGGCGACCGGCGGCATGGGGGGCACGGCGGGGCCGTCGGCCCGCGTCCCCGGAGTCGTACCGGTGGGGGTACCGACGGGGGCACCAGCGGGGCTACCAGGGACGGCACCTTCGCCGGGCACCTGAGCGGTGCCACCCGGCTGAGCGGGGCCACGCGGCGTGGGCCGGGGCGCCGACGGCCGCGCCGCGTTGCGCAGCACGTAGGCCAGCGCGCCGAGCACGGCGGCGGTGATCAGCGCGGCGGCCCAGTCGGGCAGGCCGATCGCGAGAGCGAGACCGACCGTGAGCGCGAGGGCCGCGCCCGCGTACAGGGCGACGGCACCGGACGCGGCGTACATCGCGGCCGTCCGGCGCTGCTTGCGGGTCTGTTCCCGCAGCTCCTCGCGTATGGCGTCGCGGGCCACCTGCGCCAGTTCGTCGGCCAGATGCTTGTCCAGATGTTCCATGTGATCGATGCGGTCCATGCGCTCCGGGTACCCGCGGCCTCCGGCGCGTAACGCCCGTCCGGCCGGGGCGAGCACGCCCCGGCACGGGATCCGTGCGAAACGATCTCCTTCCCGGCCGACCCCAACTAGGCTCGGCCGCATGGACATTCTGGGAGCCACGCTGCGCATCTGCGTCGACGACCTGGAGGCTGCGGTCCCCTTCTACGAGAGACTGGCGGGCGGACCGGCGCAACGCTTCGAGCGCGGCGGGGTCTCCGTCGCCGCCATCGGCTGCTTCCTGTTGATGAGCGGCCCGGAGGCCGAACTCGAAGTGCTCCGCAAGGTGTCGGCGACCATCGCGGTCAAGGACGTCGACGAGGCCCACCGGGTACTGACCGATTCGGGCGCACATGTCGTCGCGGGCCCGGTGGCGACCCCCGCGGGCCGCAACCTGATCGCGCTCCACCCGGACGGCTACATCTACGAGTACGCGGACCGCCGCACGACGCCGTGAGGTCAGCCGCTGTTGTCGGTGCCGGGCGGGCGCATCCTGAAGTCGTAGCGTTCCGGGAGGGGTTCGTCACTGATCCGGGACCACAGTTCCCCGATCGCCTCGGCCCCCTCGCGCAGGTCCGCCACCTCGAAACCGGCGTCGAAGACGGCCCGTGCCGCCTCCTTGTCGCCCTCGGCGAGCAGCAACTGCGCCTCGATCAGCCGGAACCGGCCGCGTTCGCGGGTCGCGGGCAGCAGTCGTTCCCACACGGACCGCGCCCCCGCGATGCGCCCCGCCGCGAGCAGCGCGCCGATCGCTTCGCGTCCAAGCGCGGCGGTGGCCGCCGTCCAGGTCTCGCCGTCGTCGCGCCGCTCCTGACACAGGTCGTCGAAGGCGTCCGTGTACCGGTCGGCGGCCCGTTCGCGGTTGCCGGCCTCGTGGTCGGCGACGGCCAGGCAGCGCAGCAACGGCCATTGTGACGGGGCGAGTTCGAGACCCCGCTCCCAGCTGCGCACGGCCTGGGCCCGGTCGCCGGCATGCCACTGGGCGACGCCCAGGTGGTACTCGGTGAGCGGTTCCGCGGGGGCCGTCTCCAGCATGTCCCGCCAGTGCGGGGCGACCAGCGTCTCGCCGGGCGGTCCGACCCGGCGGGGCTCCGGGAAGGAACCGGAGCCGAGCAGCTCCGCCCAGGGCCGCTGGGCGTCCCCGAGCGTGGACTCGTCGAAGGGCGTGCCGGGCAACTTGTGGGCGGCACGCAGGACTTCGAGCGCTCCCCAGCCGGAACCGGTGGCGAGCATCTCGCCGGGTTCGGTGTCGGCGGACGTCAGCCAGTGCTCAAACGCCGTCTCGAACTCCGCGCGCGGCAGGCGCTGTTCGAGCCCGTCCTCGACCTCGGAGCGGGCGGCGTCCCAGTCGCCGCCGTGTACGAGGGCCGTGTCCGCGTCGAGCGGCCCGTACGCCTCCAGCCAGCTCACCTCGCTCTCCGCGTCGAGGCGTACGTGCTCCAACTGGGTGCGGGCGAGCCCCGCCTGGATCTCGCAGTAGCCCTCGGTGCCGGGTTCGGTGAGCCATTCCTGCCAGCGGCGTCCGCCGGTGCCGGTGCCCCAGACGAAGAGTTTGCGTCCGCGCAGCACATCGGTGGACGTCTGCACCAGCCCCTGCCCGGCCCCGTCCAGGGCGGCGATCCAGCGCCGCTGTCCCTCCGGCATCTCGTAGAAGTAGTCGGCCGGATACTCGCCGCGCAGCGGATACGTCCGGTCGACGCCCTCGTGCACCGGGACGGGCACCCGGCGCAGCCGCCGCTCGTACCCGAAGTGCCAGGCCTCCTCGGCCGGCGCGAGCACCCTTCGCGCCTCCGGGACGGCGGTGTTGGACCACCAGTACAGCGGCGCGGCCTTCTCGTGCGGATTGCGGACGCGCACGCCGACGTACAGGAAGTCGGAGCCCTCCGGCAGCCACAGGTCGACCTGGAAGGGCAGGTCGCGCAGCCGCTCCCACTCCCACAGGCGCAGCACCGGTGTGCCGTCGGGCGCCGTGACCCGGGCCGCGTGCAAGGGCGCGCAGGCGAGGGTGGAGTGGCCGGTGGCGCCGATGTTCCACTCGATGCCACCGGAGAACCAGGCCCCGTTGAGCGCGAAGTCGGCGGGCTGCAACACCGGGTTGCGGTAGAGGAGTTCGCGGTCGGACGGCTTGTGGAAGAGGGAGACGACCCGGCCGCCGAAGCCGGGCAGCACGGTCGCGCGCAGCCGGTCGTTCTCCAGGACGATCGTCCCGACCTCGCGGGGCGTACGGCTTCTCCCGTACCCGTCCCGGACACGCTCGGGAAGCAGGCTGCGCAGCGGCTCGTACGCGATCTGCCGGGCCATGTCGCGTGGCAGGCCCGCGCGTTCCCGCTCGTCCACGTGGTGCGTCCCGTCGAGCGGGCGCAGTGGCGGCAGGGGGTTGGCGGGGCCGGTTTCGGCGACCGAAAGCGTCATCACGTCACGTCGGATGGTCGTCACGTGACCATGGAACAGGGTGGACGGCGTGCCGACCAGAGGCCCTCCCGGTCAGGATCCGGTCAGGATTGCGCAAAGGCCGCGACGACGATGTCGGCCAGGAGGGCGCCGGCGGTTCCGTCGGGGTCCAGGTCGGGGTCGTAGATGGTGACGTTGAAGCCGGCGCAGTGCGGGGAGTTCACCAACGGCCGCAGCAGCGCGGTCAGTTCGTCGGGCAGCAGCCCGCCGGGGTCGGGGCTGTCGACGGCGGGCATCACGGACGGGTCGAGCACATCGGCGTCGAGGTGCACCCAGAAGCCGTCCAGGTCCGGCACGTCGAAGGCCTCGGCGGTGGCTCGCGCGAGCGCGTCGGCGCCCCACTCGCGGATGTCGCCGACGGTCACCGTGGGGATCTTCAGTGCGGCCAGCTCGGCCCGGTCGTCCTCGAACTCGTCCCGGATCCCGAAGAACCGTACGTCCTCGTCCCGCAGATAGGGCTTCAGTCCCTCCAGGTCGGTGAGGTCGTCCTGTCCACGCCCGGTGGCGAGGGCGACCTCCTCGCCACCCGCGGCACCGACATGGTCGGAGTTGCCCGGGTGGCGGAAGTCGTGCGAGGCGTCGACCGCCGCGAGGCCGTAGCGGCCGATGCGGCGCAGCGCGAGGGAGGCGCCGAGCTGGATGGAGCAGTCGCCGCCGAGGACGACGGGCAGCTCCCCGGCCCGGACGTGCCGTTCGATACGGTCGGCGAGCGTACGGGTGTAGCCGGCGAGCGCGGTGGCGTTGAAGACGCCGTCTCCCGCCTGCCAGTCGCCCCGGTCGTAGCGCGGCGGTACGACCACACCGCCCTCCAGGGCGTTCAGCCGTTGCACGATCCGCTGCTCGCGCAGGGCGCCCGCGAGCTTGTAGCAGCCGGGCACCGTGCCGGGGGCGGGCGGCCGGAGGCCGAGGTTGGAGGGTGCGTCCAGGACGACGAGATTCCTCAAGGCACTCATGTTCGAATCATATCGGCCGTGATGGCCCACCGCTCATGATCGCGCCAGGCTCCGTCGATGAACAGGAAGTCCGGCGAGAGGCCCTCCAGACGGAACCCGCAGCGGCGGGCCAGCGCGATGGAGGCGGCGTTGTCGGGCTGGACGTTGATCTCCAGCCGGTGCAGTCCGAGCGTGCCGAACGCGTACCGCACGACCAGGTCGAGCCCTTCGCTCATCAGCCCGCGTCCGGCCGCGTGCGCGAAGGCCCCGTACCCGAGGGCGCCGCACAGAAAGGCACCCTCGACGATGTTGTTGATGTTGACGAACCCCGCGATCCCTCCCCCGTCCTTCTCACAGACGAAGAACCCGGCCTTGCTCGGATCGTCGATGAGCCGCCCGGCGTACGAGGCGTACGCGACGGGGGTGGCGGGCGGGAAGAGCCAGGGCTGATGCAGGGCCTTGCTCTCCCGCACGCGGGCGGTGAACTCACCGCCGTCCTCGTACGTGAAGAAACGTATGCCCACGTGGGGGCCTTCGGCGAGGTACGCGGTGCGGCCGGACATCCCACCACGGTACGCCCTGCGGGCCGCTTGCGGTTGGCTTGCAGCGTGGCGGTGATCTACGGCCGGTGGGCACCTGCGGGCACGTCGTGGCTGGCCGCGCAGTTCCCCGCGCCCCTAAAGACAGGGGGCTGGGCCCTGCCCCCAGGGGCGCGGGGAACGGCGCAATCTTTTGCCCTTCAGGGGCGCGGGGAACGGCGCGAGCAACCCCCACCGGCCCGCAGATCCCATGAGCGCGCGGACCCCAGGGGCGCGGGGAACGGCGCAGTCTTTTGCCTTTCAGGGGCGCGGGGAACGGCGCGGCCAGCCCCCACCGGCCCGCAGACAGACGACAGGCCGGCCGGAGGCTACGCGCGGCGGCGCACGAAGAACGCCCCGCACAACGCCCCGATCACCGCCGTCGCGAGCAACGCCATCCACAACGGCATGGTCACCTCGGGAATCAGCAGACGAATCTTCGTCGCCCGGGTGTTCTCGAAGATGAAGACCAGCCCGAGCACGGCCAGCGCGACAACCGCCACCCGCCCGGGCGTCAGCAGACTCCCCCGCCCGGCCCCCGCGCCACCACCGCCACCGTCCCGCTGCGCACTCTTCCGGTTCATGGATCCAGGATGGGCTCACAAGCCGGGGTCACGCACGGTGAGCGGTCCCTCCGGGTGAGACGTCAGGTCAGCGCCGGCACGTCCAGCGTCAGAACCCCCGCCCCCGCCCGCGCGTCCAGCTCCGCCCGCACCCCGAACGGAACCGTCAGTGCCCCCTCCCCGTGCCCGAACCCGAACTCCTCGGCGATCGGCACCCCGAGCCCACCGAGCCGGTCGAGGAGCAGCTCCCGCACCCGCTCGTACGGGCCGCACCGTTCCCAGGACCCGAGCAGGATCCCGGCGACGCCGTGGAACCACCCGGCCCGCAGGAGCTGCGTGAGGTACCGGTCAAGGCGGTACACCTCCTCGCCCACGTCCTCCAGGCACAGCAGCCCGCCGCCCGCGGAGGGCCGGGCGTGCGGTGTCCCCAGTTCGGAGGCGAGCAGGCTCAGACAGCCGCCGAGCAGGACACCGGCGGCCCGCCCCGGGACCAGCACCTGTCCGGCCGACCTGATCGTCCGTACGGACTCCGGTGCGAGGAGGGTCGCCCGGAGATGGTCCTGGGCGCGGGCGTTCTTGACGAAGTCGATGCCCGCGGCCATCGGACCGTGCAGGGTCACGAGCTCCAGCCGCGCCGCGAAGGCCTCGTGGAGAGCCGTGATGTCACTGAAGCCGACCAGCGCCTTGGGCCCCGCGGCCCGCAGCGCGTCCCAGTCGAGCAGGTCGGCCATGCGCTGCACGCCGTAACCGCCGCGGGCGCAGAACACCGCGGCCACCGACGGATCGCACCAGGCCGCCTGGAAGTCGGCGGCCCGGTCGGCGTCCGCGCCCGCCAGATAGTTGAACGTCCCGTGCCGGTCCAGGACGTGGGGCGCCACGACCGGGTCGAGGTCCCAGCCGCGGAGGATGTCGAGCCCTGCCTGGAGCCGTTCCTCCGGCACGGGCCCGCTCGGCGCGACGACGGCGACCCGCGCTCCGGCGACCAGCCGCGCGGGCCTGACGAGTTCTTTCAACGGCCGGTCGTTCCACGGTCGGTCGTTCCACGGTCGGTCACTTGCTGAGCTCCAGTGCGGGGACGCCGGGCGGATTGAGGCCGAACACCTGGGCGTACAGGGAGAGTTCGGCCTCCAGGGCGCGCACCATGGTGTCGGTGCGACGGAATCCGTGGCCCTCGCCCTCGAAGGTGATGTAGGCATGCGGCACGGACCGCGCCTGCTCCTCCAGCCTGGCGAGGAACCGCTCGCACTGCGCCGGCGGGCAGATCACGTCGTCGAGTCCCTGGAGGAGCAGGAAGGGCGCGGTGACCTTGTCGGCGTGCTCGGTGGGCGACCGTTCCGCGTACCGGGCGGGCACTTCGGCGCGCGGCCCGATCAGGCTCTCCAGGTACTGGGACTCGAAGTCATGTGTCTCGTCCACACCCCAGCCCACCAGGTCGAGGACGGGGTAGAGGATCGTCCCGCACGCGTACACGTCGGTGCCGACGAGCGAGGCGGCGGCGGTCCAGCCGCCCGCGCTGCCGCCCCGGACGGCCAGCCGGTCGCGGTCGGCGGTGCCCTCCTCGGCGAGGGCGAGCGCGACGGCCGCGCAGTCCTCGACGTCCACGACACCCCACTGCTCGCGCAGCCGGTTGCGGTACTCGCGCCCGTACCCGGTGGAGCCGCCGTAGTTGACCTCGGCGACTCCGATGCCGCGTGAGGTGAAGTAGGCGATCTGCAGGTCGAGGACGAGCGGGGAGCGGCCTGTGGGTCCGCCATGTGCCCAGACCACATAGGGCGGGAGCACATCTCCGGGGGCCACATGGCCGGGGTGGTGTGGCGGGTAGACATGAGCGTGGATCTCCCGCCCGGCGGGCCCGGAGAACGTACGGATCTGCGGTTCGGGGTAGTAGGCGGGGTCCACCGGGTCGTCGTGCCGGGCCCCCACGACACGGGCCCGTCCGGTACGCGCGTCCAGCTCGACGACCTCGTACGCGCTGCGCGGGCTGGCGGCGACGGTGACGACCCGGCTGCCGTGGACGGCGAGGGTCGGCTCGTACTCGCTCCAGGGTCCGGCCGCGTCGACGACCTCACCGCTCTCCGGGTCGAGGATGCCGAGCGCGGTGGCGCCCCGGCCGTGCACGACGGCGATCAGACCGCTGTCCAGCGGCGCGAACCAGCGTCGGCCGACCGTCCACAGCGGCCCGCCGAACTCCTGCTCGCGGGTGCACAGGGAGAAGGGCGGCTCACCGTCACCGGCACCCCCAGCACTGCCCCCACCTCCACTGCCACTGCCGCTGCCGCTGCCGCTGCCGCTGCCGCCGTGGCCGTCGCCGGAGACCCGGTAGAGGTTCCACCAGCCGCTGCGGTCGCTGGAGTACAGGAGGGAGCCGTCGCGGCCCCAGTCGGCCTGGGCGATCGCCTCGTCGGGGCCGCCCGCGACCGTCCGGGGCTCTCCCAGGGACCCGTCGGAGCCGACCTCGGCCACCAGCAGCTCGGTGCCGTCCCACGGCATCCGCGGATGGTCCCAGACCAGCCAGGCCGCGCGCCGCCCGTCGGGTGAGATCCGCGGTCCGGTGACGAACCGGTGCCGGTCGTCGGTGAGTTCACGCACCGCGGTCCGGTCCTCGGCGGCCGAGCCGTCGAGCGGCACCGCGGCGACGAGCCGCCGTACATCGCTGGGCCCGTCGCCGGTGAACTCCTCCAGTACGCACCAGACCTCGCCGAGTTCCGGCCGTACCTGCGGGTCCACCCAGCGCAGTCCGCCGCCGACGGAGGACACGGGGGTGAGGGGCCGCGGGCCGCTCCCGGGGTCGGCGGGCTCGTACACGTACAGCCGCTGGTCGGCGAAGTTCACGAAGACGACCAGCGGGCCGTTCTCGCCGACCGTGCCGGTCCAGGGCTGTCCGCCGTACTCCATGACGCGGCTGCGGACGTTCCACGGGGCGGGCAGCACCGACTCCTCCGTGCCGTCGGCGAGGCGGCGCACCAGGGTGCGGCGACCGCCCTCGGCGGGCCGGGGCTCGGTCCACCACGCCTCGTCGCCGACGAAGCCGACGAAGTCGGGGTGCCCGTCGTGCGCGGCGGCGAGCGCCGCGTCGATGGGCGAGGGCCAGGAACCGTAGGCCAGCGTCTGCACTGTGTCCCCCATTTTCTTCCCTTGTTTCCCTTAGGCCGTGCGCAGGAAGCGGTCGAGTACCCGGACTCCGAAATGCAGTGCCTCGACGGGCACCCTTTCGTCGACCCCGTGGAAGAGGGCCTGGTAGTCGAAGCCCGGCGGGAGCTTCAGGGGTGCGAAACCGTAGCCGGTGATGCCCAGGCGCGAGAACTGCTTGGCGTCCGTGCCACCCGACATGCAGTACGGCACGACGTTCCCCTCGGGCGCGAACTCCTCCACGGCCGCCCGCATCCGGGCGTACGTCGTCGAGTCCAGCGGTGCCTGCAGGGCGACCTCGCGGTGGACGAACTCCCACTCCACGTCCGGCCCGGTGAGCCGGTCGAGTGTGGCCCGGAACTCGTCCTCCGTACCGGCGAGGAAGCGTCCGTCGACGTGTGCGACGGCCTCCCCGGGGATCACGTTGACCTTGTAACCGGCGTCCAGCATGGTCGGGTTGGCGCTGTTGCGGACCGTCGCCTCGACGAGGGAGGCGGCGGGTCCGAGCTTCTCCAGCAGCCGGTCGACCCCGTCGGGACCGTCGAGCGCGGGCTCGACGCCGTACAGCGCGGCGAGTTCGGTGAGTGCCGCGCGGACCGTCGGGGTGAGCCGTACGGGCCACTCGTGGTCGCCTATCCGCGCGATCGCGGCGGCGAGCCGGGTCACCGCGTTGGACCGGTTCACCTTGGAGCCGTGGCCCGCCCGGCCGCGCGCGGTGAGCTTCAGCCAGCCGGTGCCGCGCTCGCCCGCCGCGAGCGGGTACAGCTGACGTCCGGTGCCGTCGTGGAAGGTGAACGCCCCGGACTCGCTGATGCCCTCGGTGCATCCCGCGAAGAGCCCGGCGTGCTGGTCGGCGAGGAAGCCCGAGCCGTCCTCGGCGCTCGCCTCCTCATCCGCGGTGAACGCGATCACCAGGTCGCGGCGGGGGCGTACACCTGCGCGCGCCCACTGCCGGACCACCGCGAGGATCATCGCGTCCATGTTCTTCATGTCGACGGCGCCGCGTCCCCAGACGACCCCGTCGCGGACCTCGCCGGAGAACGGATGGACGCTCCAGTCCTCCGCCTGCGCGGGTACGACGTCGAGGTGACCGTGGACGAGCAGCGCGTCGGCGGACGGGTCGGTGCCCTCCAGGCGCGCGACGACGTTCGTACGCCCCTTGGTGCGCTCCAGGAGGGTCGGCTCAAGGCCCGCCTCGGCGAGCAGGGCGGCGGCGTACTCCGCGGCCGGCCGTTCCTGGCAGTCGCCGCCACCGCGGTTGGTGGTGTCGATACGGATCAGGTCGGAGGTGAACCGGACGACCTCGTCCAGGGCCTGCCCGTCGACGGCCGTCTGCTCCATCACGCTCATGTCAGCCATAGTTCTCCTCCACGGCAGCCGAGACGATCGTGGTGACCGCCTTGAAGGTCCGGATGCCCTCGTACATCGTGGCGCTGGTGTACGCCACCTTGCGTTCCCCGGTCCGCTCGACGCCCGGGACGACGGTGGCCGACAGGGCCAGGTGCTCGGCGTCGAACTCCAGGGCCACGGTGAAGGGGCCCGCCCGGCGGGGCTCGTGCCGCACCGCGAGCCGCGCCGCCTCCTTGGCCGCCGACCGGATGTCCGCCGCCGTACGGGCCGGGGTGCGGCACACGGCCGCGTACCGCGAGACATGGTCCTTGACGGCGACCTTCAGGGCCTCGGGCGCGTAGCCGAGCGCGTCCTCGCAGGCCACGTCGTCACCGGTGACCAGCACGACGGGGACTCCGTACTCGGCGACGACGTGCGCGTTGAGCAGGCCCTCGCTGGCCCGCTCGTCGTTGACCCACACACCGGTGATCGAGTTGGCGAGGTAGGTGTGGGCGAGGACGCCCTCCATACCGGCGCCCGCGTGGTAGCCGACGAAGGCGATGCCGTCGACGTCACCGTGCTGCACGCCCTCGACCATGGAGAGCGATTTGTGCCGCCCGGTGAGCATCTGGGCCCGTTCGTCCAGTTGCTCCAGGAGCAGGTTCCGCATGGTCGAGTGGGCCTCGTTGATGAGGACCTCGTCGGCGCCGCCGTCGAAGAAGCCGAGGACCGCGGCGTTCACGTCCGAGGTGAACATCGAGCGGCACCGCTCCCACTCGGGTGCGCCCGGCTGCACGTCGGCCGGCCAGGTCACGCCGGTCGCGCCCTCCATGTCGGCACTGATGAGGATCTTTACCATGTTCCAGTTGTATCGCAGTCGCGATGCGCTCCACAGGCCCGGGCGGTCAGCCGGTCGAACCGACCGAAACCTTCACTCGGCCGTCGGCATGTTCCTCGTCCACGGTGATGGTGGTACCGGAGTCGGCGTCGTGGCTGGATCCGTAGGGCGCGGCGTCGTAGTGGTGGACCCCCTTGAGGTCGTCGAAGACCGGGACGCCGGGCCGGGCCGGGATCACCGTCCGCACCCCGCCGAGGTGGAAGACGAGCGGGGAGGTGGGCCGCAGCCCGAAGGGCGCGTCGTACGCCTGGAGGCGTCCCCGGATCACCGCTCCGGAGGCGGTCCGGGCGGGTTCCGCATGGGCGTCGATCGGCAGGATCCGGCCGTAACCGCCGTTCGCGCGCGTCTTGTTGTCGCGGTACTTGGTGTTCCAGTACCAGATCAGCACACCGCGCTCGTAGTGCAGCCGCTCCTTGAGCCGGGACCGCCCCGGCGCCCAACCCAACTGAAAGGGACCTGACTTGAGGAACCTGTCCTCCCCCACGTACTGCCTGTTCTCGACGAGGTAGTAGCGGGCGTTGCCGTCCGCGTCGGCCGGCAGGTTCACCAGAAGGGCCTCCGGGCCCGCGGTCCCGGAGGGCACGGACAGCGGGTTCAGCGTGACGGTGGAGGAGGCCCCGGCCTTGACGGTCACATGATCGAGCCACCCGAGCCGGAGCCGCGCCCAGGCGCCCAAGTCGCCCGGGTGGACGGCAAGTTCGTCGTCATCCGACAGGAGCGACCCCTGCCCCATGACCGACCAGAAGCCGGTGGAGTTCTCGGCGCCCGAGGTGTCGTACAGGTCGGGCAGGCCGAGGTCGTGGCCGTACTCGTGGGCCAGCGTGCCGAGGCCCCGGTTCTCGTTCGTCATCGTGTAGTCGTCGACCCAGATCCCGGAGTCACCGACCTCGCTGCCACCGCCCTTGCGCCCGCCCGCCGGGCCCAGCTCGCCGGCTCCGGTCTGCAGATGACTGACGGTGCCGCGGTGGGAGCCGATGGCGTCGGAGCCGTTGACACCGCCGCCGTTGACCTGCGACTCCCCCGCGAACATCAGCATCACACGGTCGAGATAGCCGTCGGGTTCGTCGAAGTCCCCGTCCCGGTCGTGGTCGTGACGGTCCCAGGTGTCGTACGTGGCGAGGTACGTGCGGAGTGAGTCCGCGGACCGCCCGGCGGCACGCTGATCCTCGTACCACCGATTGAGGCCGTCGGTGACGAGCCGCTGATTGCAGTAGTACGTCGAGATCGGCTTGCCCTGCTTCTTGCAGGTGTCGGTGCCGTAGTGCGCGAGGGGGTGACCCACGCGGGTCCAGTCGTGGACGGTGCCGGTGATGGTGTAGGCACCGCTGGACTGCCGCCGGTAGTAGGCGTTCAGGGTGTCCCCGGAGCCGCCGGCCGCGCCACTGCCCGTGCCGAAGATCTGCCGCTGGTAGTAGGCGGGGCTGTAATCGGCGGTCCAGACGGTGGAGTTGTCGACGGAACGGTCGGGACTCGGGATCCGATTGTGCGAGTAGTCGGCGAACTCGACGGGCAGCACGAAGATCTTGTCCTTGGCACGCGCCGTCGGGTGCGGGGCCGCTGTGGCCTGCCCCGACAGGGGCGCGGGGAACTGCGCAACGGGGGTTCGGGGGCGGAGCCCCCATGCCTGTGCCGCGGCGTCGGGGGCCAGGGCGCACACCGTTAGGGCAGCCGCAGCGACCACCACCAATCCGCGCGTCCACTCACTCACGTGCGTCCTCCTCGCCCTGCCGGTCCTGAGCCGCACTCAGCAGAGCATGAGGAGGCGCGCGTCCCGGGCTATCGGGCAGCGTGTCGCCGTCGCGCTCACTCCGCCGCCCACAACCCCCGTACATGCCCGAGATGCCGCGTCATGACAGCACGTACGGCCTCCTCGTCGCGGGCGACCAGCGCATCAAGGATCTCCAGATGCTCCTCGGCGGAGGCCTCCAGCCGCCCCGCCTCGACGAGCGCGTGCAGTCCGTACAGCCGGGAGCGCTTGCGCAGGTCGCCGACGACCTCGACGAGATGCTCGTTGCCTGCGAGGGCGAGCAGACCGAGGTGGAAGCGGACGTCGGCCTCGACGTACGCGATGAGGTCACCGGCCGCCGCGGCCGTGACGATCTCCTGCGCGACGGGCCGCAGCGCCGCCAGGTCGGCGGGGGCAGCGGAGGCGGCGAGGCCGACGGTGGTGGGGATCTCGATCAGCGAGCGGACGTGCGTGTACTCGTCCAGCTGCTTCTCGGACACGGCGGTGACCCGGAACCCCTTGTTGGGCACGGTGTCGACGAGCCCTTCCTTCGCGAGGTCGAGCAGGGCCTCGCGCACGGGGGTGGCGGAAACGCCGAACCGCGCGGCGAGAGCGGGCGCGGAGTGCACCTCCCCGGGCCGCAACTCCCCCGCGATAAGAGCAGCCCGCAAAGCATCAGCAACCCGCTCCCGATAGCTGGGCTTCTTACCCCCCACAGCGGGAAGGGCAGGGCCGCCGACACGCTGGGCAACCATGGACAATCTCCTAGAGTTTCAGGCACTTCAGGCACTTCAGGTACTTCAGGGGCGCGGGGAACGGCGCAACCTTTTCGTCTTCAGGGGCGCGGGGAACGGCGCAGTCTTTTGCTCTTGGCTTTTAGGGGCGCGGGGAACTGCGCAATCCTTGAGCCGCACCACACACCCCCCAAGCCAACCCCCCGGCCTACAACACAAACCCCGCCGGAAACGGATCATCAGGATCAAGAAGATACTGAGCGGTCCCGGTAACCCACGCCCGCCCAGTGAAGCTGGGCAGCACAGCCGCCACCCCACCCACCTCCGTGGTCCCGTGCAACCGCCCACTGAACCGCGTCCCGATGAACGACTCGTTCAAGAACTCGGTCTCCAGACCGAGTTCGCCCCGCGCATACAGCTGCGCCATCCGCGCACTCGTCCCCGTCCCACAGGGCGACCGGTCGAACCACCCCGGATGAATCGCCATCGCATGCCGGGAATGCCGAGCCGTCGACCCGGGTGCGACCAGGTGCACATGATGACAGCCCCGGATGCTGGAATCCTCCGGATGAACCGGCTCCCCTTCGGCATTGACGGCATCCATCAACGAAAGACCCGCGGCAAGGATGTCGTCCTTACGAGCCCGGTCAAAAGGCAGCTCGAACTGGTCGAGCGACAGAATCGCGTAGAAGTTCCCGCCGTACGCGAGGTCGTACGTCACCGTCCGCCCGTCCGCGAGCTCGATCTTCCGGTCGAGGGCGACGGCGAAGGACGGCACGTTCCAGAGTGTGACCGACCGCGCCGACCCGTCCCGCACGGCGACCTCGGCGACGACGAGCCCTGCCGGTGTGTCGAGCCGGATGGTCGTCACCGGCTCGACGACCTCGACCATGCCGGTCTCCACGAGGACGGTCGCGACCCCGATCGTCCCGTGCCCGCACATCGGGAGATAGCCCGACACCTCGATGTAGATGACGCCGAAGTCGCAGTCGGGCCGGGTGGGCGGCTGCAGGATCGCGCCGCTCATCGCCGAGTGACCGCGCGGCTCGTTCATCAGCAACTGCTTGATGTCGTCGCGGTGTTCACGGAAGTACAGCCGCCGCTCGTTCATCGTCGCGCCGGGAATCGCGCCGATCCCACCGGTGATCACCCGGGTCGGCATGCCCTCGGTGTGCGAATCGACGGCATGCAGGACGAGTTTGCTGCGCATGAACGGTCTCCCTCTCTCCCCGGACGAGCCCGGCCTCCATTCGACCTCTTACCGGCCTGACCTTCAGCCGAGCCCGGCCGCCACGGCCTTCTCCGTGGCGGCGCGGACCGCGGCCTCCTGGTCGGCCCGCAACGGCACGCGCGGCGGCCGCACCGGCCCGCCGTACCGCCCGACGATGTCCATCGACAGTTTGATGGCCTGGACAAACTCCACCTGGGAGTCCCAGCGCAGCAGCGGGTGCAGTTGCCGGTAGAGGGGCAGCGCGGTGGCGAGATCGCCCCGGACGGCGGCGCGGTACAGCTCGACGGACGCGGCGGGCAGCGCGTTCGGATAGCCGGCGACCCAGCCCTTGGCACCGGCGACGGCCAGTTCCAGCAGGACGTCGTCGGCGCCGATCAACAGGTCCAGATCGGGAGCGAGTTCGGCGATGCGGTAGGCCCGTCGCACATCGCCGGAGAACTCCTTGACCCCGTGGATGTACCCCTCACCGTGCAGCTCGGCGAGCAGCTCGGGCACCAGGTCGACCTTGGTGTCGATGGGGTTGTTGTACGCCACGATCGGCAGGCCGGCCTTCGCGACCTCCGCGTAGTGGGCGAGCACCGAGCGCTCGTCGGCCCGGTACGCGTTCGGGGGCAGCAGCATCACGGAGGCGCAGCCCGCGTCACGTGCCTGCTCGGCCCAGCGCCGGGCCTCGGCGGAGCCGTACGCGGCGACGCCGGGCATGACGCGCGAGCCGCCGATCGCCGCCACGGCCGTCTCCACGACCTTGGCGCGCTCCTCGGGGGTCAGCACCTGGTACTCACCGAGCGAGCCGTTCGGTACGACCCCGTCGCAGCCGTTCGCGACGAGCCACGCGCAATGGTCGGCGTACGCGTCGTGGTCGACGGAGAGGTCGTCCCTGAGCGGAAGGGCGGTGGCGACGAGAACGCCGCGCCAGGGGCGGTCGGAGGCTTCGCCTGTCATATCGGTCCTGTCGGTCCTGTCGGTCATGAGGGATCCCGTCCGATCCTTGGAGTCATGGGGCATGGAAGCGTGCTCGTCAGAAGGTCCCGTGGCAGTTCGCGCGTCGAGCGAGGTCAGGCAGGTCACAAACCTTCACCGGGCTCGCGCGCCAGCACACCGAGCGGCACCGGCCGCGCGAAGGGCCGCCGTGCCGGTGTCGGCGGGCACCCCGCGAGCCCCGCCACCGCGGGACCGCACATCCGGCCCTGGCACCAGCCCATCCCAGCCCGGGTCAGCAGTTTCACGGTACGTACGTCCGACGCGCCGAGTTCGTCGACGGCCTCCCGGATCGCGGCGGCGGGCACCTCCTCGCACCGGCACACGAGGGTGTCGTCACCGACCCGCTCCACCCAACGATCGGTCGGCGTACAGACGGTGTCGACAGCGGCGAAGAACTCCCGCAACCCGGCACGCGACTTGGCGGCCGACACGTAGGAACGTGGCTCAGGCGCACGGGAGTCGAGCCGCGCCGCGATGGACAGGCCCGCGATCCGGCCCTCGGCCAGCGAGAGCGCGGCGCCGCCGATCCCGGTGCTCTCACCGGCGGCCCAGACGCCCGGTACGTCGGTGCGCTGTTCGTCGTCCACGGCGACGTTCACCCCGTCGAGACGGCAGCCCAGCGTCTCGGCGAGGTCGGTGTGCGGCAGCATGCCGTGTCCGACGGCGAGGCTGTCGCAGGGAACGCGCCACTCACTGCCCTCCCTGACCCGCCCGTCGGTGTCGAGCGCGCCCACGGTCACGGCTTCGAGCCGGTCGGTCCCGTGCGCCGCGACGACGGTGTGACGGACATGGACCTTGACCCGGCGGCGCACCAACTCGGCGGCGTACCAGGCACCTTCGGCGAGCTTGTCCGGATGGGCGGCAAGGACCCTCGCATGCCGTACGTAGTCCTTCGGGTCGGCGGATTCCACGAGGGCGGCCACCTTCGCCCCGGCCGCGGCCAGTCCGACGGCCACGGGCATCAGCAGCGGCCCCGTACCGGCGACCACGGCGGTTCGGCCCGGCAGCACGAGTCCGCTCTTCAGCATGGCCTGCGCCCCGCCCGCGGTGACGACTCCGGGGAGGGTCCAGCCGGGGAACGGCAGCACCTTCTCGTAGCCGCCGGTCGCGAGGAGCACGGCGTCGGCCCGGACCACGACGGACTCCTCCTCCTCGGGCCCGAGCAGAGCGTGCACGGCGAAGGAGGCCGACTCCCGCTCCACACACCACACATGATGTTCTGTCAGGTGTGTGATCCGCCCCGCTCCGACCTGCGCCGCCAGTCCGTCACGGAGCCGCTCCCAGGTGCGCCACTGATGGTGCAGGGCGCTGGGACGGCGGGCGCCGAGCCCGGCGGCGGGCTGCCGGTAGAACTGGCCGCCGGCCTGCGGAGCCGCGTCCACGAGGGTCACCGCCACACCGCGTGCGGCAGCGGCGAGGGAGGCGACCAGCCCGGCGGGTCCGGCGCCGATCACCGCGAGGCGGGGTCGTTCACTCATGCCGGCCGGTCCCTTCCTGGGTTCGGATCACGTCACCCGGTTCCGCCCGTACCAGGCAAGCCCGTTGGTTGGGGCGCCCGTTGACGGTCAGCAGACAGTCGAAGCACACCCCGATCCCGCAGAAGACGCCGCGTGGCTCACCGCTCCCCCGGGTGGTGCGCCAGGACAGGACACCCGCGGACCACAGGGCGGCCGCGATGGTCTGACCGGGGAGAACGGCCAGCTCCCGCTCGTCGAACGTGACCGTGAACGGCGGTTCGGGCCGCGCCCGGACCAGCCTCAGGGGAGTACGCGGCGTCACGGGCAGAACCCCTCGGAAGCGGAGGCGGAGGCGGGATCGGAAGCAGGGGCGCCACCGGCACCACCGGCGTCGGCATCGGCATCGGCATCGGGAAAGCGGTCGGGGCGGAACGGCGCGAGATCAAGATCGGGCGTCCCGCCCGCCAGCACCTGGGCGATCAAGTGCCCGGTGCCGGTGGCGAGTCCGATGCCCGCGCCCTCGTGCCCGCACGCGTGGAAGAGGCCGGGCACCCGCGCGTCAGGCCCGACGGCGGGCAGGTGGTCGGGCATGTACGGACGGAAACCGAGGTAGGCGCGCATCGCCCGCACCTCCGCCAGGAAGGGGAACAGCCGGGTCGCGCCGGCCGCCAGTTCGCGGGTGACGGGCAGCGAGAAGGAGCGGTCGAAGCCGACCCGTTCCCGGCTGGCACCGATCAGGACGGGGCCCGCCGCCGTTCCCTCGACCACCGGGGAGGTCTGCAGCGCCGCCGAGTCGCTGGCCACGTCGGCCACGTAGTCCGCCGCGTACACCTTGTGGCGCACCCGGCGCGGCAAGGGTTCGGTGACGAGGACGAAGCCGCGCCGGGGCAGGACGGGCAGGGACACCCCGGCCAGCGCGGCCAGTTCCCCGCCCCAGGTCCCGGCCGCGTTGACGACCGCGGGCGCGTAAATGTCGCCGTGCGAGGTACGGACTCCGCGCACCGCCCCGGACGCCGTACGCAGCACGTCCGTGACCGTCCGGCCGGTCCGCAGCGAGGCGCCGGCCGTACGGGCGAGCCGGACGAGCCGGGCTGCCGCGAGCGTCGGCATGACCTGGGCGTCCTGCGGATAGAGCACGCCACCCGCGAGGCCGTGCGCCAAGTACGGTTCGAGGTCGTGGAGCTGGTCCGGGCCGACGGACTCGGCCCGGACCCCGGCCGAGCGCTGTGCGGCGGCCAGTTCCTCCAGCGCCGCCAGCCCCGCCGGCGCGGAAGCGACGACGAGGCCGCCCTTGGCCTCGTACTCGACGGACTCGCCCACGCCGGGCTCGGCGGCGAGATCGGCCCACAACCGGCCCGAGAGCAGGGCGAGTTCGAGTTCGGGGCCGGGTTCCTTGTCGGAGACGAGGAGGTTGCCCTCGCCGGAGCCGGTGGTGCCGCCCGCCACCGGACCACGGTCCACCAGAACGGCACTCAGCCCCGCCCGAGCCGCGTACAGGGCGGTCGCCGCCCCTACCATTCCGGCCCCGACGACCACGACATCGCAGGTCAGCGAGTTGCTCACGTCAGTAATATGTCACATACCTCTGCGGATGCACACCCCCCTTCGCACAGCCCCGCCACGCCCGCCCTCAGCCCGACAGCCGTCCGGCGGCCGTCAACGCCTCCAGGGCGCTCGCCTGGGTGCGCCAGTCCGAGACGTTGGGCGCGGCGCCCGACCAGCGCTGACCGAGGCGGTTGAGCGCGTCCCGGTCGTTCGTCCAGATCGAGTCGGCCTGCTTGGTGATGTACGCCTTGTAGGAGGTCGAGGCCGTGGCGTCCGCGAGGTCGGCGAGGTGCCGTACGAAGATGCCCTTGAACTGCTTCTGGTTGTCGTCGCAGGAGGCCGTGCCGAGGTCGCAGGACTCGGTCAGTACGCCTCCACGGGTCAGTGCCGGTGAGGAGATCGCGGTGTCGGCCAGCCGCTCGGCCGTGTCCAGGTACCGGGTGCTCCCCGTCGACCGCCACAGCTGCGTGAAGGCGCCGATGGCGAGTCCCTGGTTGTAACTCCACACGGTCTGGCCGTTGTTGGCGCAGCCCGAGGTGATCCCGTCGTTGACGAGGCCCGAGGAGTTGATCATCCCGCTGGCGAGGTACCAGTCCGCGACCGTGGTCGCGCGGGCGCCCCACACGGTGTCGCCGCTGATCCGCTGGTGCAGCGAGGTGGTGAGCCACAGATAGAGCCCGTTGGTCACGGCGTTCTTGTAGGTGCGCTCCCGGTCCCACCACACACCGCCGCCACAGGTGCGCGTGTCCCAGTACTGGTGGACGTAGTCGGTGATGGTGACCGCTTCCTCCAGATAGCGCCGGTCACCTGTGTAGTCGTACGCCGCCAGCCAGGCGATGGCCCACCAGCCGGCGTCGTCGATCGCCCGGCTGATGAAGTGGCCCTCGATCGGGTCCGAGCTGCGCCCGCCCGCGGGGAAGACGCCCCGGTTCTGTTCGTAGGTGCGGGCGATCACCCAGTCGTAGTCGTGCCGCCCGCTCTGCTCGGCGAAGTCGATCACCGAGGTGAGCGCGACGGCGGAGTTCCACCAACTGCTGCGCCACCAGCCCTCGTTGGTCTGGTACGAGGCCATCAGCGCGTCCGCCGCGCCGCGCACCCGGGTCGGTGCGGGCCGGGCCCAGGCCGTGCAGCTGCCCTCCTGGTGGGCGGCCTCACGACCGCAGGCGCGGACCGCCCCGCCGTACAGCAGGCCGCGCGGGTCCCTGGTGGCGAACAGGGCGGTCCGGGTGGAAGTGACCCCGGAGGACACGCTCGTACGGCCGAGGGAGGAGCCCTCGGGATGGCTCGCGCCGCCGTCCCAGGAGCGGTCCAGCCATATCTCGTCGCCCGCGCCGCCGCCGGAGATCACACCCCAGGCCATGCCGCCGCGCTGGTCGACGTGCAGGCTGATGGTGCGGCCGAAGAGCGTGGTGGCGGGGACCGGGGTGTCGTCGCCGGCCGCCGTGGCGGGGTCGGCGCCGTCACAGGACGTGCCGTCGCACACCTTCGGGTACACCCAGTCGGTGCAGGTCACCCCGGCGGCGTCGCCGCAGGCGCGGATCCAGCCACGCCGGTGCGCGACCGGGTCGGTGATGTTGTACATGAGTGTGCGGGTGCCGGTCCACGACCCGGGGACGCTCGCCCTGCCGAGCAGGCCCTCCCAGGTGGCACCCCGGTCCCAGGAGCGGTCCAGCCAGACCGCGTCGCCCGCCACGCCGTTGTCGATGCTCGCCCAGGCGGCGCTGTCCGGGTCGGAGACGTGCAGCCGCACGGTTCTGCCGTTGATGGTCCTGTTCGGCACCGGGAAGGTGTCCTGCTGCGCCTTGGAGGGGTCGAGCGTGTCGCACACCAGGGCGCAGACCGGTGTCGCGGCATGAGCGGGGGCAGGGGGAAGAGCGATCAGGCCGGTCAGGGCCAGGAACAGGGCCAGGAGTCCGCCGACGAGGGGGTGGTGGCGTGCCGCCATGACGTATCGCCTCTCTGGGGAAGCCGTGCGCGGAAGGGCGGTGGCGGCCTGCCGGGGAACCGCCTTTTAGATCGTGCCCATGTCAAACGCCACCTACGACCGAACTTCCAGGAGACTTGGAACGACTTCCACCAACCCCTCAGCCGCGCCCCACGACCATCCACAGGGAGGGCAACTCGATCCGCGAACCGTCGGCCCGGAACTCCGTGGTGACGAGCGGCAGTTCCCCCCTCGCCACGACGCCGAGACCGGCCACCCGCAGATACTCCGGCACGGCGGCGTCGACCACCTCGCCGGGCGCGATGCCGTGTCGCAGGACGGGCGCGAGTTTCGCGGGCGGCCCACCGGGGCCGCGGGCGAGATCACGCAGCATGACACCGGCCGCCTCGGCCGGTTCGACGAGGAACGCGCGGCCCCGGTCGCCGACGAGCGTGGCCAGACCGTCGACGAGCGACTGCCGGTCGGCGGGCTCGCACTGGTGCAGGACGCCCCGCATGTAGACGTTGGCGTCGCCTATCTCGGCGTGCAGCGTCTCGGCCTCGGCCCGCTCCGCCGCGTCGACCATCCGGTAGTGGGCCTGGCCGGCCGGGTCCGCGAGCCGGGCGTGGTCGAGGGCCGCGGCCGACAGGTCGGCGCCGATGACCCGCGGATAGCGGTCCGCGAGGAACCGGGTCTGGGTGCCGTTGCCGCAGCCGAGGTCCACGAGGGGCAGCCCCGGAGCCGCCAAGTGGGGCTCGAACAGGCCGAGATGGACGCCTGCGGTGAGCGCGGGCTCGGCGTCCCAGAAGACGGCTCCCCGCTCGGCGGAGGCCTCCCGCCAGAAGCCTTCCCAGGCCTCCCTGTACCGAGTGGTCACGCTCATGCCGGCTCCCCAGAAAAAGTGACAGGCAGTCCGGTCTACCGCGCCGGACCCACACCGACAAGAACACGGCACACACCTTCACGCCTCATTCGCCACAGCACGCGGTCACGCTCGGGACTACGCCCCGAAAGGGGCGCGGGGAACTGCGCGGCCCGCCCCCACCGGCCCGCGGAATCATCCCCACACCTCCGGCCAAGCGGTCAGCGCCGAGGCTGCGCCCGCAGGGCGCGCCCCGAGGGGCGCGGGGAACTGCGCGGCCCGCCCCCACCGGCCCGCAGAGTCATCTCTACGCTTCCAGCCCAGCCGTCAGCGACGCGGCAACGTCAGTTCGAACCACACCGTCTTGCCGGAGCTGGTCCGACTCGTCCCCCACTCACGCGCCAACGTGCTCACGACCCGCATCCCGCGCCCGAACTCGTCGAGCCGCCCCGCACTGAGCAACGTGGGCAGGGTGTGATCGTCGTCGTCCACCTCGCACAGCAGCGTGTCGCCCCGGACCAGCCTGAGGTCGATGGGCCGGCTGTGGGAGTGCCGCACCGCGTTCGTGACCAGCTCGCTCACCAGCAGCTCGGCGGTGTCGGCGACGGAACCGAGGCCCCACACATGGAGCTGCTCACGGACCGCCGCACGCGCCCTGCCGGCCTCCCGGGGGTCGTGCCCGATCCGCCACTCGGCGACGTCCTCGGGCTCGATGCCGTTGAGCCGGGCCATCAGCAGCGCCACGTCGTCCTTGCGGCCACCGCGGGTGTTGAGCGCCCGGATGATGGTGTCGCAGGCGTCGTCCATGGAGGCGGCCGGATGGGCCGCGGACTCGCAGAGCGTGGCGAGACCGACACCGATGTCCTCGCCGCGCACCTCGACCAGACCGTCGGTGCACATCACGAGCCGGTCGCCGGGCGCCACCCGCACACGTACGGACTCGAAGGGCACCCCGCCGACCCCGATGGGCGCGCCGGTCGGCAGTTCCAGCAGATCGCTGTGGCCGTTCTCGGCGCGGACCAGCACGGGCGGGATATGGCCCGCGTTGGCGATCTCCAGCTCGCTCGCGATGGGGTCGTAGATCGCGTACAGGCAGGTCGCGAGGTAGTGCTCGCCGAGTCGCTGCGCCAGGTCGTCGAGGTTGCGCAGGAGTTGGGCGGGCGGCAGGTCGAGGGCCGCCATGGTCTGGACGGCGGTCCGTAACTGCCCCATCATCGCCGCCGAGTTGAGCCCGTGGCCCATCACGTCACCGACGACGAGGGCGGTGCGCGAGCCGGGCAGTTTCACGGAGTCGAACCAGTCGCCGCCGACCCGCCCGAGCAGTGTGCCCGGCAGATAGCGGGTCGCGATGTCACAGCCGGACATCCGCGGCGCGATGTGCGGCAGCATGCTGTCCTGGAGGGTCTCGGCGACACTCTCCTGGTACGTGTACATGCGGGCGTTGTCGAGTACGAGCCCGGCGCGCGCGGCGAGTTCGGCGCCGGTGACGCGGTCCATGTCGTTGAACTCGACGCGCTCCGGATGCCGCAGCAGGATCATGAAGCCGAGGACCACATTGCGGGCCTTGAGGGGCACGACCAGCATGGAGCGGCCGGTGATGAGGGGCCGGATGTCGCGCTTCTCGAACTGCGCGGCGATCATGTGGCCCATCTGCTCGCTGATGCGGGGCACCAGGACGGGTTCGCCGGTGGTCATGCACTGGAAGAACGGCGTGTGCGCGGGGAAGGGCATGGCCTCGCCGACCGGCACGACGTCGTCCCAGCGGCCCGGTTCGTCCGTGTGCTCCAGCGCGACCCGGTGCCACATGGTGGTCGTGTCGGGCACACCGTCGGAGAAACCCTCACCGGCGACGACCTGTTCACGCAGATAGGTCCCGGCCACGTCGGTGAAGCGCGGGACGACGGCCCGGCTGACCTCGACGATGGTGCGGGACAGGTCGAGCGAGGTGCCGATGCGTCCGCTGACCTCGTTCAGGAACTCCAGCCGCTCGCGTACGGCCACGTATTCGAGGTCCTCGCCCTCGTCCTCGTGCTCGGCGTCCTGCGGCAGGGGCTCGCCCGACAGGGCCGCGGCAGCCGCCCTCTGCCGGCGCTCCATGCGCTCGGTGCGACGCGGGACACCCCAGTCGGGGGTGACGGGGACCCGGTCGTTCTGGCTGAACTCCAGGACGGGATAGCCCAGTTCGAGGACCTGCGCGACGATGCGGGCGCTTTCGCCCACGCTCATGCTCGGCAGGATCTCGGGCAGCCTGCGGGCCAGGTCCTCGGCGCCGGGGAAGTCGGTGTGCAGCGCGAACCCGGGCGCGATGCGCTCCACGGCGGCGCCCGCGCCGGACACGCCGGCGTCCTCGGGACGCAGCGCGCCCGCGTCGGCGGCGAGGACCAGCAGGCGCTCGGCCCCCGGCCCCACAAGTGGGTACGCCCACCACAGGACGTCGATCCGGTCACTGTCCGCGGCCGTCAGCCGTGCGCGGCCTGCCGCCGGGTAGAACAGCCGCCCGTCCAGGGAGGATTCGAGGTCGGGGCCGAGTCCGTCGTACGCGGCGTACGCCCCGTAGGGCTCGGCCTCGTCGTCCTCGGGCAGCGCGCCGGAGACCGGGAGCAGGTCTACGACGGGGCGGCCGACGGCTTCCTCCCTCGTGGTGCCGACGAGGCGGCGGGCGCCGCGGCTCCAGTGCGAGACCAGTCCTTCGCGGTCCACCACGACCACGGCCAGCGGAATCCGCCCCGCCGCGGCGGGCCCGTGCGGAGGGTTGCCCCTCTCGGTGCCACGGTCCATGGCTCAGGCCCTCTCTCCCACGGTCCGCAAGATCTGTGCCACCACTCCCACCACGGTACGTCCGGGTCCGACGCCGATGTGCCCCATTCCCCGAATTCCCTCCGGCGCACCCCGGGCCCCGCCCAGGGGCGCGAGGAACGGCGCGCCGGGCCCCCACCAACCCGCGGTTAACGGTCTACGCAAGCCCCCACCCCCCAGGGGCGCGAGGAACTGCGCGGCCAGCCCCCCACCGTCCCGCGGCCGACAAACCACCCAAACCCCCACCCCCCAGGGGCGCGGGGAACGGCGCAATCTTTTACCTGCGGACCGGTGGGGGCTGGCCGCGCAGTTCCTCGCGCCCCTGGGGGTGGGGGCTCGGGCAGGCCGTCGGCTGCGGGACGGTGGGGGCCGGGCGCGCCGTTCCCCGCGCCCCCTCAGTCGTCCTCGTGGCCCAGTTGCAGGTCGCGCTCCGTGCGTCCACCGCCCGCGACCTGCAGAACCGTCGCCACCGGCGGATACCCCGCCGCGATCACCGTGTACTCCCCCGACGAGAGGTCGATGAACCGGAACGCCCCGTCACCCCCGGTGGTCAACGTGTCCACCACGTTCCCCGCCGCGTCGAGCAGCGTGACCCGCGCATCCTCCACCGGCCGCCCCCCACTGGCCCGCACGGTGCCCCGCAGCACCGCCCCGCCCGCGAGTTCGACGTCCTGCCGGGTCTCGCGCGCGGCCTGCACGCTCACGGGCAGCGCGGCGGGCCGGAAGGCCGGCGCGCTGCCGGCCAGCGTGTACTCCCCCGCCACCAGCTCCGTGATGACATAGCCGCCCTCACGACCGCTGCGCGTCGCGGCGACGACCTCCCCGTGCACGTTGGTGAGCGTGACGGTCGCGTCCCGCACGGGCGTCCCGTCCGCCGTGACGACGCTCCCGGCCAGCCGCCCCGCCCCGCCGAGGACCACGTCCAGTTCCACGGGCCGTTCCCCGACGGTGACACTGACCGCCTGCGGCTGATGCCCGCCCGCCGCGGCGATGAGGACGTACGCCCCCGCTCCGGGCGTCGACAGCGCGTACCGTCCGTCCTCGCCGCTCGCGCCCCGCCCGATCTGCTGCCCCGCGACGTCGATGAGGGTGAGCGCGGCGCGGGGCACGACCGTGCCGTCGGGGTGCTGCACGGTGCCGCAGACGGGGATCCCGGCAGCGTACGACGAACGGGCGCCGGGCAGCGGGGGGTGGGGAGGCGCGGCGGTCTCGGGGGCTGCGGTGGGGGTGTGGTGGGACACCAGCGGTTTCTCCTTGAGGAAGAAGGCGACGAGCAGGCCGAGGACGAGCACCGGCACGAGGTAGAGGAAGATCCGCGGCATCGCGTCGGTGTACGCCGCGATGTAGCCGTCCCTCAGGTCGGCGGGCAGCGCGTGGACGAGCTGCGGGGTGATGGACTCGGGGTCGGGTACGCCGGCCCCGGCAGGCAGCCGGTCGGCGAGGGAGTCGGCGAGCCGGTTCGCGAAGAGCGTGCCGAAGACCGCCGCGCCGACGCTGCCGCCGATCTGCCGGAAGTAGTTGTTGGCGCTGGTCGCGGTGCCGAGGTCGTGCGGGTGGACGGAGTTCTGGACGGCGAGGATCAGCACGGGCATGACCAGGCCGATCCCGGCGCCGAGCAGGGCCATCCACACGCTGTAGTGCAGCCGGGGTGTGTCGGCTTCGAGCCGTGAGAGCAGCCACATGCCGACGACGGACAGGGCGCCGCCGAGGATCGGATAGATCTTGTAGCGGCCGTTGCGGCTGATGAGCTGGCCGGAGACGATCGAGGCGCCGACGATGCCGCCCATCATGGGGAGCATGAGCAGGCCGGACTCGGTGGCGCTGGCTCCGTCGACCATCTGCAGGTACGTGGGCAGATAGCTGGCCGCGCCGAAGAGGGCGACGCCGACGATCACCCCGACGAGAGCGGTGACGTTGAAGACGCCGTCGCGGAACAGCCGTAGCGGGATGAGGGGTTCGGCCGCGCGGTGCTCGGCGAGCAGGAAGAGCGCGGTCGAGGCGACGGCTCCCGCGGCGAGCCCGAGGACGACGCGCGAGCCCCACGCGTACTCCGTGCCGCCCCAACTGGTCAGCAGGACGAGGCAGGTGGAGGCGGCGGCGAGCAGCAGGGCGCCCAGGACGTCCAGGCGGGGCCTTGCGGTGGGCTTCGGCAGTTCGAGGACGACGGCCACGACGGCGAGGGTGATGAGTCCGAAGGGGACGTTGATGTAGAAGCACCAGCGCCAGGAGAGGTGGTCGGTGAAGTAGCCGCCGAGCAACGGGCCCGCGACCGAGGCGAGTCCGAAGGCGGCGCCGATCATCCCCATGAAGCGGGCCCGCTCCCGGGCCGGCACGACGTCCGCGATGATGGCCTGAACGCCGATCATGAGGCCGCCGGCGCCGACTCCCTGGAGGGCGCGGAAGGCGATCAACTGGTCCATGGTGCGCGACCGTCCGGCGAGTGCGGAGCCGATCAAGAAGACGACGATCGCGAACTGGAAGACGCCCTTGCGGCCGTACAGGTCGCCGAACTTGCCGTAGACGGGCAGTCCCACGGTCGAGGTGAGCAGGTACGCGGTGATCGCCCAGGACATCTTGTCGAGGCCGTGCAGCTCTCCGACGATCTTCGGGAGCGCGGTGGCGACGATCATCTGCTCCAGCGCCGCGAGGAGCAGCGCGAGCATGAGCGCGAAAAAGACCAGGCGCACGCGGCGCGGGCTCAGTGTCTCCAACTGGGGGAGAGCGGGCGGCGCTTGGGGTGTGTCGGGGGCCGGAGAGGAAACGTCTCGTCCGCTCTCCGCCAGAGCCGTGCCGCCCACGTGCTGCTCCCCTCGTCGCGCCTGCGGGGCCCATTTCTCGCATTGTGCGACATCTGGGAGCAAGCGCGACGAGTCGCCCTGAGGCGGGCCTCGGCGGACGTATCCGCCGGTGGGAGCCCTACGGCGTACAACTGGGCCCGTACCGAGAACCACTCGAAACGGTGAGCGTGGAACCCGCCCGTGCGCATGGGGCCCAAGGTGGCGGGGAGTTGCCCCGGGGAGCTACTTCTCCACCTCGGCGGCGAGCTTCGCCAGCACCTCGTCGTAGATGCGGCCGAGACCCTTGGGCGCGAAGGTCCTCTCGAAGAACCCGCCGATGCCGCCGGCGCCGTCCCAGACGGTGGTGACGACGACGCGCGACCTGCCCTCGCCGGCCGGGGTGACCCGCCAGGTGGTGACCATCGAGGAGTTGCGGTCCTTCTCGACGAGTTCGCCGTCGGTGGGCTCGCTCACGTCGAGCAGGCAGTCGCGGATGCGCTTGCTGGTGGCCTGGAGCTTCCAGTGGACGACGGTTCCCTCGCCGTCGCCGCCCTCGCGGACCTCGTACTCGCTGAAGTGCTCGCTCAGGATCTTCGAACGCGTGCCGTTGTAGTCGGCCAGCGCGTCGAACACGTCGTCCGGCTGACCCGTCACGACTCGCTCGGTGGTGGCCTCGACCTGCGCCATTGCGTTCCTCCAGCACTCGGGATCTCGGGCGTCAGCGCTCAGCCAACCATCAGGCGGCCGGGCCGCCCAAATCGGGGTCCCGACTATGGGGTCGCACGATCAAGGGAACATGTGTTCTATTCTGTGGTCAGTGCTATCGAGGAGGCGTCATGCGGTGGGAGAACCTCGCAGTGGAGTCCGGCGGGAATCCGTCGGCAGGGCCCACGAACCCCGCGCTGTTCGGCGCGGAGTCGGTGACCACCCGGACGTTCGACACGCCCGAGTTCCGTGGGATCACCTTCCACGAGATCCGGGCCAGGTCGATCGTCAACCGCGTACCGGGGGCCTCGCGCATGCCCTTCGAGTGGACGGTCAACCCCTACCGGGGGTGCACGCACGCGTGTGTCTACTGTTTCGCCCGCAAGACCCACAGCTATCTCGACCTGGACACCGGCCTCGGCTTCGACAGCCAGATCGTGGTGAAGGTGAACGCCCCGGAGCTGCTGCGGCGCCAGCTCGGCTCCCGGCGGTGGCTCGGTGACCACATCGCGATGGGCACCAACGTGGACTGCTACCAGCGCGCCGAGGGCCGCTACCGGCTGATGCCCGGCATCATCGCGGCCCTGCGCGACCACGCGAACCCCTTCTCCATCCTCACCAAGGGCACGCTGATCCTGCGTGACCTGGACCTTCTGAAGCAGGCGGCGGCCGTCACCGAGGTCGGGATCTCCGTCTCCGTGGGCTTCACCGACCTCGACCTGTGGCGGACCGTGGAGCCGGGCACGCCCGCCCCGGAGCGCCGCCTCGACGTCGTCCGCACCCTGAGCGCGCACGGCATCGACTGCGGGGTCCTGATGGCCCCCGTGATCCCCTTCCTCGGCGACGACCCCACCCAACTGCGGGCGACGGTACGGGCGATCGCGGCGTCCGGCGCGACCTCGGTGACCCCCCTCGTGCTGCATCTGCGGCCTGGCGCGCGCGAATGGTTCATGAGCTGGCTGGGGCACCACCACCCGCACCTCGTGCGCCGGTACGAGCGGCTGTACGCGGAGGGCGCGTACGCCCCGAAGTGGTATCAGCGCCGGATCACCCGACAGGTGCACGAGCTGGCCGAGGAGTACGGGATAGGTCCCACGCGCGCGGGGATGCCCCGCAGGATCCCGGTGCCCGAACCGGTCGCCTCGGGGCCCACCCAGCTCACCCTTCTGTGACCGGCACTCCCTCACGCACGCGCACCGACATCCCTCGCGCACCGGTACCGACACCCCTCGCACCGGCCGTCGCCCCCTGCCCTGCATCCGGCCGTAAACCGCGGCCCAATGGGGTCAACTCTCGGCAGAAGCGGTCCTTCCGGGCATCCGCCCCGGGACGATACGGCCAGGGCCGTGAGGTGCACGGCCCCCTGTCCGGTACATCGATGTGAGGCGATTCATTGTGAACCGACGCGCAGCCGCTCTGTGCGGTGCCGCCGCCGTGGTTGCCGGAATGATCACCGCGGTCCCGGCCGACGCGAGCCCGGCCTCCGCGACCGCCCGGCGCACCGCACCCGCCGCCGACACGCCGAGGGCCGCGGCGAAGCCCACCTGGAAGAAGTGCGGCACCAAGAACTACCCGACGCTCCAGTGCGCGTCCCTGAAGGTGCCCCTAGACCACGCGAACCCGCAGGGCCGGAAGATCACACTCGCGCTGTCCCGGGTCCCGCACACCTCCAAGAAGACGTACCAGGGCCCCCTGCTGGTGAACCCGGGCGGTCCCGGCGGCAGCGGTCTGACCCTCGCCGGATTCGTCGCGGCCTCGCTGCCGAAGAGCGTGGCCGCCCAGTACGACGTCATCGGCTTCGACCCGCGCGGGGTCGGCGCGAGCAGGCCCGCCCTGAACTGCCGGCCGGGGCACTTCAAGCCGGTGCGCCCCGACTCGCTGCCGACGACCCCCGCTGTCGAAGGGGCCAACCTCGACCGCGTCGAGGCCTTCGCGAAGGCCTGCGCGAGCAAGTACGGGGACCTGCTGCCGTACATCGACACGGTGAGCGCCGTCCAGGACATGGACGCGATCCGCGGCGCCCTGGGGGCCAGGAGGATCAACTACTTCGGGTACTCGTACGGCACCTACCTGGGCGCCGTCTACGCCAAGCTGTATCCGGAGCGGGTACGGCGCATGGTGCTGGACTCCGTCGTCGATCCCACCGGCGTCTGGTACGACGACAACATCGCGCAGGACCACGCGTTCAACACCCGCCACCGGGCCTTCATGGCCTGGGTCGCCAAGCACGACGCGACGTACAGGCTGGGCACCGATCCGGAGAGGATCGAGGCGGCCTGGTACGCGATGCGGGCGGCGCTGGCGAAGAAGCCGGCGGACAAGACGGTCGGCGCCTCGGAGCTGGAGGACACCTTCTCCCCCGGCGCCTACTTCAACGGCTACTGGCCGTATCTCGCCGACGCGTTCGCGGCCTACGTGAAGACGAAGAACGACGACCTGCTGGTGGAGGCGTACGAGAACTTCGGGGCCGTCGACACGGCGGGCGACAACGGCTACAGCGTCTACACCTCGGTGCAGTGCCGTGACGCGAGCTGGCCGCGCGACTGGGACGACTGGCGCGACGACAACTGGGCGGTCTACAAGAAGGCGCCCTTCATGACCTGGAGCAACGCCTGGTACAACGCCCCGTGCGCGTTCTGGCCCACGGGCCCGGCCGAGCCCGTGGACGTCTCGAACGACGCGGTGCCGCCGGTACTGCTGTTCCAGGCGACGGACGACGCGGCCACCCCGTACGAGGGCGGTGTCATGGTCCACCACCTGCTGGGCGGGTCCAGCCTGGTGGTCGAGCAGGGCGGCGGCAACCACGGCATCACGCTGAGCGGGAACACCTGCCTGGACAAGCACCTGGCCGCCTATCTGACCGACGGCCGGGTGCCGCGCGGGAACGGCGAGGCCGACGCGGTGTGCGCGAAGCTGCCCGACCCCGAGCCGCTGACCGCGAAGGCGGGTACGGGCACGGGCACGGCGTCCTCGCGGGGTGCGACCCTGCACGGCCTGATCGGTTTCCGCGGCTAGCCGGGGCAGATCGGGCCGATCGATGCTGGTCGGGGGCGTTGTCAGTGCCGTGGTGCAGGATTGATCCATGACCGGACCGATCCGCATCACCGCCCCCGACGGGGTCGCCCCCGCCGCCGCCTACGCGCACGTCGTCATGGGCACGGGCCGCTTCGTGGCGGTCTCGGGCCAGCTGGCGCTCGACGAGGAGGGGAAGCCGGTCGGCGAGGGCGACCCGGCTGCCCAGGCCCGTCAGGTCTTCGAGAATCTGCGGCGCTGCCTCGCCGCGGCCGGCGCGGGCTTCGACGACGTGGTCAAACTGACCTACTTCGTCACGGACATGGCCCACATGCCCGCCATCCGCGCGGCCCGGGCCGAACACATCCCGCAGGACCGCCTCCCGGCCGCCTCCGCCGTACAGGTCGCCGCCCTGGTCCGCCCGGAGTTCCTGATGGAGATAGAGGCGTTCGCGATACTGCCCGCATGAGCCGTACCGATGGCCCGCCCCACATCCGCGAGATGACCCTGTCCGACTGCCCCCGCGTGGCGGAGATCCGGGTACGCGGCTGGCAGAGCGCGTACCAGGGTCTGATGCCCCGGTCCTATCTCGACGGGCTCGACGTGGCGGCCGAACTCCCGCGGCGGCGGGCCCACTTCGCGCAGGCCGCCGGCAAGGGCGTGGTGAACCTCGTCGCGGAGTCGGCCGGCGCGGTTGTCGGCTGGGCCTGCCACGGGCCCTACCGCGGCGGGGAACCACGTACCCAGGACGCCGGAGACATCGAGGGTGCCGGGGACGCCGAGCTGTACGCGATCTACGTCGACCCCGACCGGATCGGACGCGGGGTGGGCCGTGCCCTGTTGCGGGCGTCGGTCCAGCGGTGCGCCGCCGCGGGGCACGACAGGATGCTGCTCTGGGTCCTTCGGGAGAACGCGGGCGCGCGCCGCTTCTACGAACGGGCCGGTTTCACCGCGGACGGCACCGAGGAGCCCTACGAGGTCGAGGGCGTCGAGGTGCCGGAGGTGCGGTACGCAAGGGTGCTGGAAGACGGCGTCATCCCTTGGGGAGGCTGACGCAGAAGACCGCGCCGTTCGGCCGGCCCGGTTCGTACCAGGCGTCGCCGCCGTTGGCGCGCGCCAGGCTGCGGGCGATCCACAGGCCGAGGCCGGTGCCCTCGGTGGCCGCCGCGGTGGCGGGGTCGCGGCGGTAGCGCTCGAAGAGGTGCGGAACGAAGGACTCCGGCACACCGGGGCCATGGTCCGCGACCCGGAGCTCGATGCGTCCGCCGGCTTCCCGTGCGGTGATCTCGACGGGATCCCGGCCGTAGGTGAGCGCGTTCTCCAGGTAGTTGCCGAAGATCTCGGCGAAGCCCACCGGGTCGACACGCGCCACCAGCCGGGCCGGGACGGCGAGTCTCAGTCCGTCGCGGGCGGCCCCGGACTCGGTGAACTGGTCCAGCAGGAAGTCCAGCACCTCCACCGGCTCCGGTACGCCCTGCCGGCCGGCGCCGTCGAGCCGTGCGGCGGTGAGGAGTTTGCGGACCAGGGCCTGGAGGCGGGCCGTGCGTTCGGCGATCCGCTCGACCACCTCCGCGCGCCGCTCGTCGGCCAGTCCGGGCGGCGGCTCCCGGAGCACGTGCACCAGGGCGCTCAGTGCGGCCAGCGGGTTGTGCAGTTGGTGGGCGGCGACCGCGACGACCACGCTCTGGTGCTCCAGGGCGGCCTGGAGCACATGGTCGGCCTGCTGCCGGCGGGTTCCGTCGCGCAGCGTGGCCACGTACAGGCGCCGGCCGTCGAACCGGGCGAGGGCGACCGTCATCTCGACCACCTTGTTGCGGCCGTTCGGCAGGACCAGCGTGACCTCGGTGGACTCCCCGTCGGCGAGCGGAAAGCCGAACACGGAGCCGATCAGCTCGTCGGCCGGCCGCTCCAGCAGCGCCGCCGCGGCCGGGTTGCACGCTCCTACGCAGCCGTCGGCGTCGACCGCGACGATGCCGTCGGGCGCGGCCAGCGTCATGGCCGCGTACAGTTCCTGACGCCCGTCGTCAGCCATCGCGTTCGTCCCCGCGCCCCCTTCGCCGCCCCAGCGGTCCATATGGCGAACCGGTACCTCTCATGTCCCCCCGCTTCCCCCGCCGCCCCCGCCGGGCACCCGGTGGTGCGGCCGGGAGACCCCCTTCGCCGGCCGCCCGTCGCGGCTTCCTCACGGCGTCGACGCCCCCTGTCCGCAAACGGTCGGACAGGCGGTACGCACAGCACATCAGACGCGCGTCGGCCGACGCGGCGGGGACGGCCCCGTGAACCCGGGCTCGTGCGGTACGCGGAACGCACAGGTCTCCCCCCGGCGCCCCCTGCCACCTGCCGCTGACCGGCCACTCACCGGCCGCCCTCTGCGTTCCTCCTCAACTCTGTACCGTGCACCGGGCGTTGGGCCAGACACGGGAGGCATATTCCCGGGTACGGCCGGGACCCGCCGGGGGCCTTCAGCACTACGCTCGAAAGCGCATCGCCACCACCGGCCCGGGGAGAGCCGGCCATCCGGAGGGGGAGGATCCGGGATGATCCGCGTGCTCGTGGTCGAGGACCAGCGCGCGCTGGCCGACGCCCTGGCCATCGCCATCGGAGCACAACCGGACCTGGACTGCGGCGAAGCGGTGGGTACGGTCGACGAGGCGTTGCGGGAGGCGGCCCGTCGGCCCCCCTCCGTGGTGCTGATGGACATCCATCTGCCGGGCACGGACGGGATCGAGGGCACGCGGCTGCTGAAGAAGGCCCACCCTTCTGCACGGGTGGTCGTCCTGACCGCGGACGCGACCCCCGACCAACTGGCGCGGGCGGTGACAGCGGGCGCCTCGGCGTTCCTCGCCAAGCACAGCCCGTTCGGGGACATCCTCACCGCGATCCGGACGACGGCCACCGGCAAACTGCTCGTCGAGGAGTCGACCCTGGCGGCCCGGCTACCGCCTCGGCAGCGCAACGGGGCCGGGCTGACCCGGCGTGAGCACGAGGTGCTGGTCCTGCTCGCCCAGGGACACGGCCTCAAGGCGATCGCGGACCGGCTCGTCCTCAGCCGGCACACGGTACGCGGACATGTGAAGAGCGTCCTGGTGAAACTGCGCGCGCACAGTCAGCTGGAGGCGGTGGTGACGGCCACGCGGCTGGGAATCCTGCCGCGCGAGCTGCCGTAGAGCGGCGAATCAGCCCATCTGAGGGGGCCGTTCGCCCCGCCTGGGGTATTTCCGCCCGAACGCCCGTCACTTATGGTGCGAAATGTGCGACCCTCCACGGCAACGGTTCACGCCGGTGCCGAGCGACGACCCGAATCCCATGTCGCACCCAGCCGGACGGTCGCACACCAGGGGCCGCCGGGGAGCAGGGCCCGGGCCACGAGCGCGAAGCTCGTCCACCTGCCGATCGCCCGCCTCCCGCCGGGCGAACCCCCGGCGACCCCCCTCAGGGGCGCGAGGGCCTGCGCGCCGGCCCGCAGCCACAAGCCGACGCGCCCGCCCACCCCGTCAGGGGCGCGGGGAACCGCGCGGCCCGCCCCCCACTGACCCGCACCGCACAAACCCCCTGCTCAGGACCATCCTGAACCTGCAGGTCCATCGTGGCTGGCCGCGCAGTTCCCCGCGCCCCTGACGGGGCCCAGGCCCCCAGCAGACCGCCGCGCCCACCAGAGCCGCGAGGAACAGCCGCGCCTCAGGGGCGCGAGGAACTGCGCGACAAGCCCCCACCGGCCCCGCAGCCACAAGCCGACGCCGACGCCCCACCCCCTCAGGGGCGCGGGGAACTGCGCGACAAGCCCCCACCGGCCCGCAGGTACAAACAGGCCCCTACACGCACCCCAACCCCAACCTGCTAGCCCCGCCCCCGCGGGACCCGCTGAGCCGGCAGCCGCCGCAACGCGTCGGCCGCCGCCCCCGCCAACTCCGGATGCACCAGCGCCTCGTTCAGCACGGGCCGAGCCCGTTCGTCCCCCAGCACCCCCAGCCCCTCCACACACGCGAGCGCGACCCGCCGATACGGATCGTGCGGCCGGAACCGCCGCGCCAGAGTGGTGATCAGCGCCGGCACGGACTCCGGCGCCCGCAGTTCCACCAGCAGCCGCACCGGATGAAGCGCGTACGCGACGCGCAGCTCGTTCGTGGCGAGGGCCGCCGCCGCCCGCGCGGTACGCGGATCCCCCAGCCGGGCCATGGCGTACGCGGCGGACGCGCACCGCTGCGGATCCCGGTGGTTGAGCAGCAGGACGAGCGCCTCGAAGGCCCGTCGGTCCCCGGCGACACCGAGCCGGAACGCGGCCAGCTCCCGCGCCCAGAGCGGCTGTTCGGGAGCGATGAGCACGGCGGCCAGCTCGTCGAGATCGCCGGTCGCCGCCAGTCGTTCGTACGAGAAGGACGCCATCGTGCCCGCCTCCTGCCGTAAGCGCTGGGTGAGCGATCGCAACTCTTCGTCCATGATGCAGAGACTATCGGCGACATAGGTCACACGGACCGGCCCGGAAAGCGGGCTGGCGCGCTCGTTACTCACCGGTTAAGCTCAATCGAGCGAGTTACCCACTCGTGGATCCGCCCGTGGTGGCCTGGTGACGCAGCCGCCGCGGGAACACCCTCACACCCCAGCGGTCGTGAGGGAGCTGGTCGGTTCGGTACTTCAGGTACCTCAGTTCGACATGACGGCACGGCTCCGGGACAGGGCCTGTCGGTTCGCCTCAGCGTTTCCCACCGCACTCCGTGCGCCCGTCGGCGTACCCGCGTGCGTCCCTCAGTCGTCACTCATTCCTGGAGTCCCGCGATGGCCACTCCCCTGTCCGACCCCTCGTTGTCCTCCGTCTCCCTCCTGCGGACCGTCGCCGTCGTCGGCCTCGGCACGATGGGCACCGGTATCGCCGAGATCCTCGCCCGGGCCGGCCGCGAGGTCGTCGGCATCGACATCAGCGAGGCCGCCGCGGCGCAGGCCGTCGGCGCGCTGGAGTCCTCGACCGCCCGTGCCGTGCGGCGCGGACGCATCACCGAGCAGGAACGCGACGACACCCTCGCCCGCTTCCGCACCTTCACCGATCTGCGGGCCGCGGCCGACGCCGACCTGGTGATCGAGGTGGCCCCGGAGTCGTACGAGATCAAGCACCAGATCTTCCGGGAGCTGGACGGTGTCGTGCGGCCCGGGACGATCCTGGCGACCGGCACGAACGCCCTGTCGGTCACCCGGCTGGCCGCCGACTCGGCCCATCCCGAACGGGTCCTGGGCCTGCACTTCTTCAACCCCGCGCCCGCGATGAAGCTCGTCGAGGTCGTCTCGTCCGTGCTGACCGCGCCGGGCGCCGTCGCCGCCGTCACCGACCTCGCCCTCGAACTCGGCAAGGAGCCCGTCGCGGTCGGCGACCGCCCCGGCTTCGTCGCCGACGGCCTGCTCTTCGGCTACCTCAACCAGGCCGCCGCGATGTACGAGGCCAAGTACGCCAGCCGCGAGGACATCGACGCCGCGATGCGGCTGGGCTGCGGCCTGCCGATGGGCCCACTCGCCCTGCTCGACCTGATCGGCGTGGACACCGCGCGTACGGTCCTGGAGGCCATGTACGCCGAGTCGCACGACCGGCTGCACGCGCCGGCGCCGGTCCTCAAGCAGCTCAGCCAGGCGGGCCTGACCGGCCGCAAGTCGGGGCGTGGCTTCTACACGTACGACGCTCCGGGCAGCGCGACCGTCGTCCCGGACGCGCTGACGCCGTCCGCCGCGGGGTCCGGGACGGTCGGCCGGACCGTCCGCTCGGTCGGTGTCGCGGGCTCCGGAACGATGGCGTCCGGCATCGCGGAGGTCTTCGCGAAGGCCGGGTACGACGTCGTCCTCGCCGCCCGCACCGAGGAGAAGGCCGGGACCGCGAAGGCCCGTATCGGCAAGTCCCTCTCGCGCTCCGTCGACAAGGGCCGGATGACCGCGGAGGCGGCCGCCGAGACCCTGGGGCGCATCACCCCGGCGGGTTCGTACGAGGCCTTCGCCGAGGTCGATCTGGCGCTGGAGGCCGTCGCCGAGGACCTGGAGATCAAGCAGCAGCTCTTCGCGGTGTTCGACAAGGTCTGCAAGCCGGGCGCGATCCTGGCCACGACGACGTCCTCGCTGCCGGTCGTCGCCTGCGCGAGGGCCACCTCGCGGCCGCAGGACGTGATCGGCATGCACTTCTTCAACCCGGCCCCCGCGATGAAGCTGGTCGAGGTCGTGCGCACGGTCCTGACGGCGGACGACGTGCACGCCACGGTCCGCGAGCTGTGCGCGAAGGTCCGCAAGCACCCGGTGGACTGCGGCGACCGGGCGGGGTTCATCGTCAACGCGCTCCTGTTCCCGTACCTGAACAACGCGATCAAGATGGTCGAGGAGCACTACGCGACGCTCGACGACATCGACGCCGCGATGAAGCTCGGCGGCGGCTACCCGATGGGCCCGTTCGAACTCCTCGACGTGGTCGGCCTGGATGTCTCGCTGGCCATCGAGAAGGTGCTGCACCGCGAGTTCCGCGACCCGGGTCTGGCCCCGGCGCCGCTCCTGGAGCACCTGGTGGCCGCGGGCTGCCTCGGCCGCAAGACGGGCCGCGGCTTCCGCGAATATGCGCGGCGCTGAGCCGTCGCGCGAAGACGGGCCCGGGGACCGGCCCGGCAGGTGCGCCTCCGGGCCAGGGGACCGGCCCGGAGGCGGGCGTGCGGACTGGGGCGGGCTGCTCGACCCCGCCGGCGCCTCCGCGGGGGCCCTGGGCCCCGGCGGAGAAAGACCCGGTCGGGAGCGCTCCGGCGCGTACATGCAGTACGTTCGGGGCATGTCCCAGCCCGCCAAGTCCTCCCGTACACCAGCCACGTCCGACGCGCCGGAGAGCGCCGCGGGCGGTCGCGCCGCGGCGCAGCGGCTCAAGATGCGCCGAGAGCTGGCGGCCGCCGCGATGGAGCTCTTCGCGACGAAGGGGTACGAGGCGACGACGGTCGACGAGATCGCGGCCGCGGCCGGGGTGGCCCGGCGCACCTTCTTCCGGCACTTCCGGTCCAAGGAGGAGGCGATCTTCCCGGACCACGACGACACCCTGATCCGGGCCGAGGCGGTGCTCAACGCCGCGCCGGCGCACGAGCATCCGCTGGACACGGTGTGCCGCGGGATCAAGGAAGTCATGCAGATGTACGCGGCGCGGCCGGAGATCTCGGTCTCGCGCTACAAGCTGACGCGTGAGGTGCCGACGCTGCGGGAGGCGGAGATCGCGTCCGTGGCCCGGTACGAGCGGCTGTTCACCCGCTATCTGCTGGGGCACTTCGACGAGCACGCCCACGACGACGACGCCAACGACGATCCGCTGCTCGCGGAGGTCGCCGCGTCGGCCGTGGTCACCGCGCACAACCACGTGCTGCGCAGATGGCTGCGGGCGGGCGCCCAGGGTGACGTGGAGGCGCAGCTGGACCACGCCTTCTCGATCGTCAGGAAGACCTTCGGCACGGGGATAGGCGCCGGTCGGGACACCGCCGCGCACGCGGCGCCCGTGTCCGCCGCGTCGGTGGAGGGCGAGGTGCTGGTGACCGTCGCCCGCGTGGACGCTCCGCTGCACCAGGTGATGCGGACCATCGAGCAGGCATTGAAGGAACGGTCGTAGAAACGACCCGCAATCACCACTGAAGGGGCACGCCCACCCGGGCAGTGCCCCTTTTTCAATGCCCTTTTGCCCCCGCGCTTGATCGATCATCGCTCATCTGTGACAGGCAGATGACAACTGAGAGAAATTGTTGGCACTCGGTGCCTTGCTAGATGACACGCAGTGTCATACGTTGAAGTGGTCCGGGCGGCCGGCGTGCAGAGAACCTTCGTACGCCGGCTGTCCCCGCAAGCCAATGCCTGCGAGCCCGGACGCCTGCGTCACAGGCAACCTTCCGCGCCACAAAGCGCTGCCGAGCACCACCCCCTTGCCGAACCGACGGCACGTCTCACCAGCAGCTACCCACCCCGACGTACCCCTCAGCGTTCTCCCTCGGACGCTCTCGGACGCTCATCGCCGGAGGCAACACCGTGAAGGAAATCCTGGACGCGATCCAGTCGCAGACCGCCACGTCCGCCGACTTCGCCGCGCTACCGCTCCCCGAGTCCTACCGCGCGATCACCGTGCACAAGGACGAGACGGAGATGTTCGCCGGGCTCACCACCCGCGACAAGGACCCGCGCAAGTCGATCCACCTGGACGACGTGCCGGTGCCGGAGCTCGGCCCCGGCGAGGCCCTGGTGGCCGTGATGGCCTCCTCGGTCAACTACAACTCCGTGTGGACCTCGATCTTCGAGCCGGTGTCCACCTTCAGCTTCCTGGAGCGCTACGGCAGGCTCAGCGAGCTGACCAAGCGCCACGACCTGCCGTACCACGTCATCGGTTCCGACCTCGCGGGCGTCGTGCTGCGCACCGGTCCGGGCGTGAACGCCTGGCACCCCGGTGACGAGGTCGTCGCGCACTGCCTGTCCGTCGAGCTGGAGTCCAGCGACGGGCACAACGACACCATGCTCGACCCCGAGCAGCGCATCTGGGGCTTCGAGACCAACTTCGGCGGCCTCGCCGAGATCGCGCTCGTCAAGTCCAACCAGCTGATGCCCAAGCCCGACCACCTCAGCTGGGAGGAGGCCGCGGCGCCCGGCCTGGTCAACTCCACCGCGTACCGGCAGCTGGTCTCCCGCAACGGCGCCGGGATGAAGCAGGGCGACAACGTCCTCATCTGGGGCGCGAGCGGCGGCCTCGGCAGTTACGCCACGCAGTTCGCGCTCGCCGGCGGCGCCAACCCCATCTGTGTGGTCAGCAGCCCGCAGAAGGCGGACATCTGCCGGGCGATGGGCGCCGAGGCGATCATCGACCGCAACGCGGAGGACTACCGGTTCTGGAAGGACGAGCACCACCAGGACCCGAAGGAGTGGAAGCGCTTCGGCAAGCGCATCCGCGAACTGACCGGCGGCGAGGACGTCGACATCGTCTTCGAGCACCCGGGCCGCGAGACCTTCGGCGCCTCCGTGTACGTCACCCGCAAGGGCGGCACCATCGTCACCTGCGCCTCCACCTCGGGCTACAACCACGAGTACGACAACCGCTACCTGTGGATGTCCCTGAAGCGGATCATCGGCTCGCACTTCGCCAACTACCGCGAGGCCTGGGAGGCCAACCGGCTCATCGCGAAGGGCAAGATCCACCCGACGCTGTCCAAGGTGTACTCGCTGGAGGAGACCGGGCAGGCCGCGTACGACGTGCACCGCAACCTCCACCAGGGCAAGGTCGGGGTCCTGGCGCTGGCGCCCACCGAGGGTCTCGGTGTGCGCGACGAGGAGAAGCGCGCCCAGCACGTCGACGCCATCAACCGCTTCCGGAACATCTGAGGTCCGAAGATGACAGAGCGCCAGACGCCGCAGGAGCGCACCGAGAAGGACCGGCCGTGGCTCATGCGGACCTACGCCGGCCACTCCACCGCGGAGGCGTCCAACGAGCTGTACCGGCGCAACCTCGCCAAGGGGCAGACGGGTCTGTCGGTCGCGTTCGACCTGCCGACCCAGACCGGGTACGACCCCGACCACATCCTCGCCCGCGGCGAGGTCGGCCGGGTCGGCGTACCGGTCTCGCACCTCGGTGACATGCGCCGGCTGTTCCAGGACATCCCCCTGGAGCAGATGAACACCTCGATGACCATCAACGCCACCGCCATGTGGCTGCTGGCGCTCTACCAGGTCGTCGCCGAGGAGCAGGGTGTGGACATCACCACGCTCCAGGGGACGACCCAGAACGACATCGTGAAGGAGTACCTGTCGCGGGGCACGCACGTGTTCCCGCCGGTGCCCTCCCTCCGTCTGACGACGGACATGATCTGCTACACGGTCAACAACATCCCCAAGTGGAACCCGATCAACATCTGCAGCTACCACCTCCAGGAGGCGGGAGCCACTCCGGTCCAGGAGATCGCGTACGCGATGTCCACCGCGATCGCCGTGCTCGACGCGGTGTTCGCGTCCGGGCAGATCCGCGAGGACCAGAAGGGGGACGTGGTCGCGCGCATCTCCTTCTTCGTGAACGCGGGCGTCCGGTTCGTCGAGGAGATGTGCAAGATGCGGGCGTTCGGCCGCATCTGGGACCGCATCACCCGCGAGCGGTACGGCATCGAGAACCCCAAGCACCGCAGGTTCCGGTACGGGGTCCAGGTCAACTCCCTCGGCCTGACCGAGGCCCAGCCGGAGAACAACATCCAGCGGATCGTCCTGGAGATGCTGGCCGTCACCCTCTCCAAGGACGCACGCGCGCGTGCCGTGCAACTTCCCGCCTGGAACGAGGCCTTGGGGCTGCCCCGCCCCTGGGACCAGCAGTGGTCGCTGCGTATGCAGCAGGTGCTCGCCTACGAGAGCGACCTGCTGGAATACGCGGACATCTTCGAGGGTTCGCACGTCGTGGAGGCGAAGGTCGCCCAGCTGGTCGAGGACTCCTTCGCCGAGATCGACCGGATCGAGGAGATGGGCGGCGCGATGGCGGCCGTCGAGTCGGGCTATCTGAAGTCGCAGCTCGTCTCCTCGCACGCCGAGCGCCGGGCCCGTATCGAGTCCGGCGACGAGAAGATCGTCGGCGTCAACATCTTCGAGTCGACCGAGCCCAACCCGCTCACGGCCGATCTGGACGCCGCGATCCAGACGGTCGACCCGGCGGTCGAGGCCCGGGTGACGAGCGCCCTCCAGAAGTGGCGCGACACCCGCTACCAGCCGCCCTTCAACCACCCGCGCCCGTGCAAGGCGCTGGACCGGCTGAAGGAGGCCGCCAAGGGCACCGGCAACCTCATGGAGGCCACCCTGGAGTGCGCCCGTGCCGGCGTCACGACCGGCGAGTGGGCCGGCGCCCTGCGCGAGGTCTTCGGCGAGTTCCGCGCCCCCACCGGGGTGTCCTCCGCGCCCGTCGCGGTGACCGCCGAGGAGGGCACCGCGATGGCGGTGGTCCGCCGCAAGGTGGAGCTGACCGCGAAGGACCTGGGCGTCGGCAAGCTCCGCTTCCTGGTGGGCAAGCCGGGCCTGGACGGGCACTCGAACGGCGCCGAGCAGATCGCCGTACGCGCCCGTGACGCCGGCTTCGAGGTGGTTTACCAGGGCATCCGGCTCACGCCCGAGGAGATCGTGACCGCGGCCGTCGCCGAGGACGTCCACGGCGTGGGCCTGTCCATCCTGTCGGGCTCGCACGCCCAGCTGGTGCCCGACGTGCTGGAACGGCTGCGCGAGGCGGGCGCCGCCGACATCCCCGTGATCGCCGGCGGGATCATCCCGAACGCCGACGCCGAGTTGCTGAGGGCCGCGGGAGTGGCCGCGGTCTTCACCCCGAAGGACTTCGACATCACGGGAATCATCGGCCGTATCGTCGACGAGATCCGGAAAGCGAACAAGCTCGACCCTCTGGAGGTCCCCGCATGACCAGCCCTGTTCCCCAGGTCAACCGTTTGCGCCCGCGGCGCTCCTGCCTGGCCGTGCCCGGCTCGAACCCCCGCTTCCTGGAGAAGGCCCAGGGTCTGCCCGCCGACCAGGTCTTCCTCGACCTGGAGGACGCGTGCGCACCGCTGGCCAAGCCGGAGGCGCGGCACACCATCGTCAAGTTCCTCAACGAGGGCGACTGGACGGGCAAGACGCGGGTCGTGCGCGTGAACGACTGGACGACCGAGTGGACGTACCGCGATGTCGTGACGGTCGTCGAGGGTGCGGGACCCAACCTCGACTGCATCATGCTGCCGAAGGTGCAGGACGCCCAGCAGGTGGTGGCGCTCGACCTGCTCCTGACGCAGATCGAGAAGACGATGGGCTTCGAGGTCGGAAAGATCGGCATCGAGGCGCAGATCGAGAACGCGCAGGGCCTGAACAACGTCAACGAGATCGCGACGGCCTCCCAGCGCGTCGAGACGATCATCTTCGGCCCGGCCGACTTCATGGCGTCGATCAACATGAAGTCGCTGGTCGTGGGCGAGCAGCCGCCCGGCTACCCGGCGGACGCCTACCACTACATCCTGATGAAGATCCTGATGGCCGCCCGCGCCAACAACCTCCAGGCGATCGACGGCCCCTACCTGCAGATCCGCAACGTGGACGGCTACCGCGAGGTCGCCCGGCGCGCCGCTGCCCTCGGTTTCGACGGCAAGTGGGTGCTGCACCCCGGTCAGGTCGAGGCGTCGAACGAGATCTTCTCGCCGTCCCAGGAGGACTTCGACCACGCCGAGCTGATCCTGGACGCGTACGAGTACTACACGTCCGAGGCGGGCGGCAAGAAGGGCTCCGCGATGATCGGCGACGAGATGATCGACGAGGCGAGCCGCAAGATGGCCCTGGTCATCTCCGGCAAGGGCCGCGCCGCGGGCATGGAACGCACCAGCAAGTTCGAAGCGCCGGAGGCCTGAGCACATGCAATTCGGGCGAACCTACGAAGAGTTCGAAGTCGGAGCGGTCTACAAGCACTGGCCCGGAAAAACCGTGACCGAGTACGACGACCACCTCTTCTGTCTGCTCACGATGAACCACCATCCGCTCCACATGGACGCCAACTACGCGGAGAACACCACCGACTTCAAGAAGAACGTGGTGGTCGGGAACTACATCTACTCCCTGCTCCTTGGCATGTCCGTCCCCGACGTGTCGGGCAAGGCGATCGCCAACCTGGAGGTCGAGTCGCTCAAGCACGTCGCGCCGACCTTCCACGGCGACACGATCTACGGCGAGACCACGGTCCTCGACAAGACGCCCTCCCGGTCCAAGAACGACCGCGGGATCGTGTACGTCGAGACGAAGGGCTACAAGCAGGACGGCACGCTGGTCTGCGTGTTCCGCCGCAAGGTGATGGTCCCCACCGAGACGTACATCAAGGAGCGCGGCGGCGAACAGCCCGGCCGCCCGGAGCTGAGGGCTCCCGCGGAGAAGAAGGCCTCCGCCGACCAGAAGACGGAGAAGTAGCCATGGCGCGACTCGCCCAGACCGCCGGTCTGACCGACATCCAGCGGGAGATCCTGTCGACCGTACGGGACTTCGTCGACAAGGAGATCATTCCGGTCGCGACCGAGCTGGAGCACCGCGACGAGTACCCGCAGCAGATCGTCGACGGGCTCAAGGAGTTGGGCCTCTTCGGCCTGATGATCCCCGAGGAGTACGGGGGCCTGGGTGAGTCGCTCCTCACCTACGCGCTGTGCGTGGAGGAGATCGCGCGCGGCTGGATGTCGGTGTCCGGCATCATCAACACCCACTTCATCGTGGCCTACATGCTCAAGCAGCACGGCACGCAGGAGCAGAAGGAGTACTTCCTGCCGCGCATGGCGGCGGGCGAGGTGCGCGGCGCGTTCTCCATGTCCGAGCCGGCGCTCGGCTCCGACGTGTCGGCCATCACGTCGAAGGCGGTGCGGGACGGCGAGGAATATGTCCTGAACGGGCAGAAGATGTGGCTCACGAACGGCGGAACGTCCACTCTCGTGGCCGTTCTCGTGAAGAGTGACGAAGGCCACCCCGAGGGGACCGCGCCCCACAAGTCGATGACGACCTTCCTCGTGGAGAAGGAGCCCGGTTTCGGTGAGGTCCGCCCCGGCCTGACCATCCCCGGGAAGATCGACAAGATGGGCTACAAGGGTGTCGACACCACCGAGCTGATCATGGATGGCCTGCGCATTCCGGCCAATCGCGTGCTCGGCGGCACCACTGGCCGAGGTTTTTATCAGATGATGGACGGCGTGGAAGTGGGCCGCGTCAATGTGGCCGCGCGTGGTTGCGGCGTCGCTCAGCGTGCCTTTGAACTGGGCGTTTCCTATGCCCAGCAGCGCCACACCTTCGGCAAGCAGATCGCTCAACATCAAGCGATCCAGTTCAAACTGGCCGAGATGGCTACCAAGGTCGAGGCCGCCCATGCGATGATGGTCAATGCGGCGCGCAAAAAGGACTCCGGGGAGCGAAACGACCTCGAAGCAGGGATGGCGAAGTACCTCGCCTCCGAATACTGCAAGGAGGTCGTGGAAGATGCCTTCCGGATCCACGGCGGCTACGGCTTCTCAAAGGAGTACGAGATCGAGCGCCTCTACCGCGAGGCCCCGATGCTGCTCATCGGTGAAGGTACCGCCGAGATCCAGAAAATGATCATCGGACGCAGGCTGCTCGAAGAGTATCGGCTGCAGGGTTAGATATACCGATTCGGGGTGTTTTCATCGAGAAGAAGATCACACCCCGTCAGCACTCTTCGGACACCGACTCGGCTTCCTGGCTTACCCAGTTGTGGCCCGCGACCGGTACGATCCCGGGAAAGCCGCCGTCCCCAGTCACCGCGCGGCATCATCCGCTACGAAGGTCATCCATGCCCCACAGCCAAACCTCTGCACCACGCGACAGCCTGGCCGGCGTACGTCTTGCGCGCGGAGCATCGCCGTGGCTCCTCCCGACCGTCGCCACCGCAGCCCTCAGCCTGGTACGCGCGCGCAAGTCCGGCGCCGCCAAGGCCGTGGCCGTACCCGCCACCGCTCTCGCGGCGGGCATGCTGTGGTTCTTCCGCGACCCCGAGCGCGAGATCACCCAGGGCCGGGTCATCTCGCCCGCCGACGGTGTGGTGCAGAGCATCATGCCGTGGAAGGACGGGCGCACCCGCGTCGCGATCTTCATGAGCCCGCTGAACGTCCACGTCAACCGCGCGCCTCTCTCCGGCACGGTGACGTCGGTCGAGCACATCCCCGGCGGGTTCGTTCCGGCGTTCAACAAGGAGAGCGAGAACAACGAGCGCGTTGTCTGGCACTTCGACACCGAGCTCGGCGACATCGAGATGATCCAGATCGCCGGTGCGGTCGCGCGGCGCATCGTGCCGTACATCCCGCAGGGCACGAAGGTCGAGCAGGGTGAGCGGATCGGCCTGATCCGCTTCGGGTCGCGCGTCGACATCTACCTCCCCGAGGGCGTGGAGGTCGACGTGGAGGTCGGTCAGAAGACCGTGGCGGGGGTGACTCGCATTGACCGTGATTGATCCCGAGACGCAGACCGGCTGGGTGCCGGAGGCCGACGAGCTGGACGACGAGGAGGAGATGCCCCTCTCTCTCCGCCTCTCAATAGCGGACACGCTCACGCTCGGTAACGCCACGTGCGGCTTCATGGCGGTGTACTTCACCACCACGGGCATCCTGATCCCGCACCTCACGGGCAGCCAGGAGACCGGCATGGCGCGGCACAGTGCCGCGACCGCCGTGATCCTGATGCTCTGCGCGGCGGTCTTCGACCTGTTCGACGGTCTGGTCGCCCGCAAGCTGCGCTCGTCCCCGATGGGCGCGGAGCTGGACAACCTCTCGGACCTGATCAGCTTCGGTCTGGCGCCGGCGTACTTCGTGCTCGTGTACGGCATGGTCGCCGACGACGCGCACCAGCGGGTCGCGGCGGTGGGCGGGATCGTGGTCCTGCTGGCGGTCGTGCTGCGGCTGGCGAGATTCTCGTGCGTCACCGTCAAGGACGGCACCTTCCAGGGCATGCCGTCGCCGTTCGGCGCGCTGACGGTCGTCTCGATCGTGCTGCTTGAGCTGCCGTTCGTCGCCACGCTCATGGCGATCATCGGTACGGCGTGGCTGATGGTGAGCCGCGTCGAGTACCCGAAGCCGCGGGGGCGTCTCGCCGTGGCGATGCTTTCCTGGATCGTGCTCAGCATGGCGCTGCTCGCCGCTTGGGCGTTCGATGCGCCCGGTGGGCAGCTGTTGCTGCAGACCGGGTGTGCGCTGCAGCTCGTGATGGGGGCTGTCATTCCCCTCTTCGCGACTGCTCGGCGGGTGAACAACTTCCGGGGTAACCGGCGGGAGGCCCGGGCAGCGCAGCTGCCCTAGTTCTTGCACCCCGTACATGGGAAGGGCCCCGGACCAGTGAACTGGTTCGGGGCCCTTCTCTTGTGCGTCACAGTGCGGGTGCGTGGGGGCCTGGTCGCGCAGTTCCCCGCGCCCCTGAAGGGGCCCCTGCGGGCCCCCAGGGGCCCTATTCGGTTGCGGTGTACGCCTCCGCCACCGTCGAGGCCGACGGCTGCTGGACCACCTTCATGCCGCCTGTCACCGACTTGTCCGGCTGGAGGATGACGCTTTCCTTGGAGGAGGGGGCCTTGGGGTCGGTGAAGTTCTGGGGGATGCCGAAGCCCGTGTCCAGGGCGTCGATGGTGAGCAGGGCCTTGTCCACGCCCTCACGGGTCAGGTCCTTGGACGCGCAGGCCTTCTTCAGGGCCTCGCCGAACGCCGCGGCGGCCGTCCAGCCGGCGACCACACCGTTGTCCAGGGAGTCCTTCGGATACGCCTTCTTGTAGTCGGCGACCAGCTTCTCGGCGCCCGGGGTGTCCGCGCCGATGGGCAGCGAGGGCGAGGCCACCCAGTAGTTCTTCGCCAGGGCCGGACCCGCCTGGGTGGCCAGCAGCTGCGGGGCGAAGGCCGAGTTGTTGCCGATGATCGGGACGTTGAAGCCGCCCGCCGCCGCGACGCCGACCAGGGAGGCCGCCTGGCGGGGGCCCGCGCTGAGGACGACCGCCTTGACACCGGCCTTCTTCAGGGCCGCGACCTGCGCGGTCATGTCGTTGTCGGTCGGCTTGATCTTCTGCTCGACGACGGTCAGCCCGGCCTCCTTCGCGATGTGCTTGGAGCCGGCCAGCGCGCTCTCGCCGTAGTCGCCCTCGAAGTAGACGTGCCCGAGCTTGTCGCCCTTCTTGAGGCCCTTCTCCTTCATCAGGAAGTCGACGGCGTTGATCGTCTCGATGTCGTACGTGGACCCGATGACCCGGATGTACGGGCTGCCGAGGAGTGCCGACGACCAGGCCTGCGGCAGGACCAGGCCCTTGTCCTGACCGTCGATGCGCGGCTTGGCCGCTGCGACGAACGGCGAGCCGATGAACTGGGCGAACCCGAGCACCTTGGGCGCCAGCTCGGTGTACGCGGAGAGGGCCTTCTGCGGGTCGTAGCCGTGGTCGCGGACGGTCAGCTCGACCTTGTAGCCGCACACGCCGCCGTCGGCGTTCAGCTGCTTCACATAGAGCTGCTGGGCCTGGGTGACGCTCTTGCCGAGGGTCGCGTAGACCCCCGTCATGTCGGTGAGGGCGCCCAGCGCGATGGTCTTGCCGGAGATGCCCTTGCCGGTCTTCACCCCTCCCGCGGCGCTGTCGCTCTTCCCGTCGTCGTCCTTGGCCTTCGAGCTGCAGCCGGACAGCAGCAGCAGCGCCGCGATCGCACCGGCGGCCACCCTGGTCGTGCGGGCCGTGTTCATCGTGCTCATCGTTCCTCCCCTGGATCGGTCCTGAAGCGTCGTCCGGCGGCCACCCTGACCAGGCCGCCGGGAAGGAAGAGCACCACCACGACAATGGCGGCGCCGTAGAGGTACCGGGATGCCTCCCCCGGTGCGATCCCGCCGGTACCGGGGGCGGAGACCAGGGGCAGCGCATCGCTGTAGCGGGTCAGCAGCTGCGGCAGCACGGAGACGAACACCGCGCCGATCACCGCCCCCGAGACCGAGCCGAGCCCGCCGATGACGATCATGGCGAGGTATTCGAGCGACAGCGTGATGCCGAAGTAGTCCGGCACCGTCCGCTGGAAGACCAGGGCGAGCAGGACGCCCGCGAGGCCCGCGTACATCGAGGACAGGACGAAGACGGCGGCCCGGTAGCGGGCCACGGGGACACCCATGACACCGGCGGCGATGCGGTGGTCCCGGATCGCGTTCATGGCACGTCCGGGGCGTCCGCGCAGCACCCCGCGGGCGAACAGCGCGCCGCCGAGGAGCAGCACGAGTGCCGCGTACCAGAGCTTCTCCGCGGAGCCGAACGGGACGTTGGCGACCAGGAGTTCACTGTCGTCGAAGGTCAGCCCGAACAGGCTCAGGGGCGGTACGTCACGGCCGTTGAAGCCGCCGGTGAGGTCCTTGGCGTTGAACAGCACGTGCTGGCCGATGAAGATCAGCGCGAGGGTGGCGATGCCCAGGTAGGCGCCGCGCAGGCGTCCCGCGATGGGGCTGAAGAGGCCGCCGGCCAGGCCCGCGACCAGGACGGCGAGGACGGCCGCGAGCCAGGTCGGCAGGCCCAGGCCGGTGAGCCCGTCACCGCCGTCAGCGGCGAACACGCAGTAGCCGTACGCGCCGACCGCGAGGAAGAAGGCGTGGCCCATGGAGAGCTGGCCGGTGGAGCCGGTGAGCAGGTTGAGCCCGATCGCGCCGATCGCCGCGGCCATCGCGAACAGGCCGGCCTGGAGCCAGAACCGGTCCAGGTAGAAGGGCAGGACGAGCAGCAGGAGGGCGCCGGCGGCCCAGACGTACGTACGGGCGCGGGTGGGGAGCCGCACGGGGCGGCGGGCGGAGGTCTCGGAGGCGGGTGCTTCGGAGACCGGTACTTCGGAGACGGGTGTCTCAGACACGGGCCAGCTCCTTCGTGCCGAACAGCCCGGCGGGCCGGACGAGCAGGATCACGGTCATCACGAGGTAAGGGGCGACATCGCCCAACCCCCGTCCCAGGAACGACAGTTCGCTCTGGTAGCCGGTCGCGAGGGATTCCGTGACGCCGACGATCAGACCGCCGACGAGTGCTCCGGTGGTGGAGTCGAGGCCGCCCAGGATGGCGGCGGGGAAGGCCTTGAGCGCGGCGAGCGAGGTGGCCCGCTCCAGGCCCGGGGTGGGGAAGACGGTCAGGAACAGGGCGGCCACGGCGGCGAGTCCGCCCGCCACGGCCCAGGCGCCGAGCGACACCCGTCCGAGCCGTACGCCCATCAGCGCGGCCGTCTCCGTGCTCTCGGCGGCGGCCCGCATGGCCACGCCCCAGGAGGTGTACCGGAAGGTGAGCAGGAAGGCCGTGATGAGCAGGCCCGCGGTGACGAAGGCGGCGATGCGCGTGTGGGCCAGCGAGATGGAGCCGATGGTGAGGACGTCGTCGCCCCACGGGTCGCCGAGCGGCAGCACGTCGGTGCCGATCCGGCGGGTGAGTTCCGTGGTGAGCAGGATGTCCACACCGATGGTGACGATGGCGAGGACGCTGTGGTCGGACCCCCGGTAGCGGCGCATCACGAGGAACTCGACGGCCGCCCCGACCAGCGCGGCCCCGGCGATCCCGGCCAGCAGCGCGGGCCAGAAGCCGATGTCGTCGTGGAGGACCGCGGTGATGTACCCGCCGGCCAGCAGCAGGGACGCGTGGGCGAAGTTGACGACCTCGGTGGCCCGGAAGATGACCACGAAGCCGAGGGCGATGAGGGCGTAGACCGACCCCATCGACAGCCCGTTGAGGAGGAGTTCGGCGAAGGTGCTCACGACGTGCTCTCCTCTTTCCCGGAGCGCCCGGCCCCTTCGGGTTCCTCGGACCGCTCCCCCAGATAGGCGCGTACGACCGCCGGATCGTTCTGTACGTCGGCGGGGGCGCCGTCCGCGATGCGGCGCCCGAAGTCCAGTACGGTCACCGCGTCGGCGAGCCGCATCACCACCCCCATGTCGTGTTCCACCAGGACGATCGAGATGCCGAGGCTGTCGCGGACCCCCGCGATCACGGCGGAGGTGCGGATCCGCTCGTCGGCGGTCATGCCCGCGACCGGCTCGTCCAGGAGCAGCAGCCGGGGCTCCATGCACAGGGCGCGGGCCAGTTCGGCGAGCTTCTGCTGGCCGTACGGCAGCGAGCCCGCCGGACGGGCGAGACAGGACGAGATGCCGACGAACTCGGCGATCTCACGGACGCGTTCACGGTGACGGCGCTCCTCACGGGCCGCCGCGGGCAGCTTCAGGCCCGCGGCGAGGAAGCCGGTGCGGGTCAGCCGGTGGCGGCCCAGCAGGAGGCTGTCCTCGACCGTGGCGAGCGGGGGCAGGGCGAGGTTCTGGAAGATGCGGGCGACGCCCAGATCGGCGATGCGGTGCGGAGGCATGCCGGTCAGTTCGTGGTCGCCGAGGCGGACGCTGCCGGAGGTGGCGCGGTAGACGCCGGACAGCACGTTGAAACAGGTGGACTTGCCCGCTCCGTTGGGGCCGATGAGGGCGTGCACGGTGCCGGGGCGGACGGTGAAGTTCACGGCGTCCAGGGCGGTCAGACCGGCGAAACGCACGGTCAGGTCCTTCACCTGGAGCGGTGGTACGGCGGTGGCTGCCTCAGGACCGGGGTCCGTGGGCTGTGGCGGCGCGTCGTTCGTCATGGTGATGTGCTCACCCCTTCCATCGGGTCAGCGCCGGGTGCGAGGCGCGGGCCCGCTCGGCGTCGGCCGCGGCGTCCTCGTCGACCACGCCCAGATAGCGGCGGCGCACCTCGTCGGAGGCGGCCAGTTCGTCGGCGGGCCCCGACAGGGTGACCTCGCCGACCTCAAGGACGTACGCGCGGGTGGCCAGGCGCAGGGCCAGCGCGGCGTTCTGCTCCACGAGCAGGATCGAGGTGCCCTGGGTGTTGATCTCCCTCACGGTCTCGGCGATCCGTGCCGCCATCAACGGGGCGAGCCCCAGGGACGGTTCGTCGAGGAGCAGCATCCTCGGGGCGGCCATCAGGGCACGCCCGACCGCGAGCATCTGCTGTTCTCCGCCGGACAGCAGACCGGCGTGCTGCTGGGCGCGGTCGGCGAGCACGGGGAACAGTTCGTGGACGCGGCGCAGGGCGGCGGCCCGCTCGGCACGGCCGCCGGTGGCCCCGAGCGCCCCGGCACGCAGGTTGTCGGCGACGGTCATCCGGGCGAACACCCGGCGCCCTTCCGGGATCTGGGAGATCCCGGCGGCCACCACCCGGTCCGGCGGAAGGCCGCCGAGAGGGCGGCCGTCGAACTCGACCGTGCCTGCGGTCACCGCGCCGCCGTGGAAGGACAGGGTCCGGCAGATGGCCCGCAGGAGGGTCGTCTTGCCCGCGCCATTGCCGCCGAGGACCGTGACGACGGCTCCCTCCGGCACCTCCAGGGACACCTGGCGCAGTGCCCGTACGGGCCCGTATCCGACCGACAGGTCCCGTACGGCCAGCCCCGACCCACCCATGGCATTCCCCCTGTCATCGCGGTCATCGCGCTCCTGCCCGCCTCGCACCCGGCGTGTTCACGTCCGGTGCGTGCACGTCCGGTGTGGCGCTCACCACAGCACCGGCAGGGGCGTCCGTCCACGGGGCGCGGGCGAATCGCTGCGGGTGACCAGCGGGTGCGGGCAGGCGTTGTGCGCGCGCACAACACCGCGTGTCAGGGGCCTGTGCGGGGCGGCACACAGGTGACATCCTCCGGCCATGGGAGCCCGCAGAAGGCGTACCGGTCATGACTGGAAGCTGCTCGCCGAGTCCTGCACGGCGCTGCTGGAGCGGCTGCCGGAGCTGGTCGACGAGCACATGCGGCAACTGGCCGAACACTCCCCCGTCTACGGGGAGTTCCTGCCGTACGACCAGCAGTGGCGGGAGGCCCAGGACGCGATGCGGATCGGGATCGAGACGATCTCCGCGCCCCGGGACTCACCCCGCCGCGATCTGGAGTACGCGGAGGACGCGGGCCGGCGCCGGGCCCAGCAGGGCCTGCCGCTGGAACTGCTGGTGCACGCGTACCGCTCCGCCGGCTATCTGGTGTGGGACGCGCTGCTTGAGGCGGCGACCGGCAAGGAACCGGAGCGTCTCGGGGTGCTGATGCGGTCGGCGACCATGGTGTGGTCCGCCGTGGACGCGCAGGCCGCGACGGCGACCGAGTCGTATCTGGCGACCGAGATGGAACTTCGGCGGCGTACCGACGAACGGCTCCAGGCGCTGCTCGACGCGCTCCTGGAGGGTCAGGAGGCGCCCGGGCTGGCCGCGCGCGCCGCCGCCGGCCTGGACCTGCCCGAACGGGGTCCGTACGCCGTGGTCGTGCTGCGCTCGGAGCGGCGGGAGCCGTTGCGGCGGCCCGTGGAGGGGGCGGGGCTGCGGTTCGTCTGGCGGATGCGGGCCGACTGCGAGGTGGGGGTGGTGGCCCTCGGGCCCGGACAGGGCCTCGACGGGGTCGCGCGGGCGCTCGACGGGCGGTGTTCCGGTCCCGGCGGGATCAGTCCCGTGGTCGCCGGGCTCGCCGAGCTGGGGCGGGCGCGGCGGCTCGCCGAACTGGCGCTGCGTACGTGTCCGCCGGACGCGAGCGCCGTCGTGCGGCTCGACCAGCGGATGCCGACCGCGCTCGTCGTCAGCCAGCCCGAGCTGGCGTCGCGGCTGGTGGCGGACGTGTTCGGCGCGCTGCTGGAGCTCGAACCGCCCGATCGGGCCGTGCTGTTGGAGACGCTCGACGCGTGGCTGAGCTGTGAGGGGTCTGCTGGGCGGGCGGCTGGGCGGCTGTACTGCCACCGGAACACGGTGTTCAACCGCCTGCGGCGCCTGGAACAGCTGACGTCGCGGTCGTTGGCGCGACCGCGGGACCTGATCGAGATGACGCTGGCGCTGGATGCGTATCGGTTGGCGGGGGTAGGGGGGTAGCGCATTGTTTTCGCCCCCGCCGCCCCTACCCGTCCCGTCACTGACTCGGGGGCGCTGCCCCCGAACCCCCGGTCCTCAAACGCCGGACGGGCTGAAAGGCACCTTTCAGCCCGTCCGGCGGACGTCTCTCAGCCCGTCCGGCGTTTGAGGACAAAGGGGGCGAGGGGGCTTAGCCCCCATGCGTGGACGGGAATGGGTAGGGGCGGCGGGGGCGAAAAACCCCGCAAGTCATCCTCAGGTGAGGAAATCACGCGCGATTCGCTCGGCCACCCGTTCCAGGATCGGGCCCGCGTCCGCGATGCACCGGCCCACATCCGGCTCGACATCCGTGAGCGGATACACCCGCCGAATCCCAGCCCGCCCCAGCGCCTCAGGAGCAAGAGCCAACCGCCCGCACACGGCGATGACCTCCTTACCGGCGGCACGAGCCGCCGCCGCCACCCCCGCCGGAGCCTTCCCATGGAGGGTCTGGTCGTCCAGCGACCCCTCCCCCGTGATGACGAGCGTCGCCCGCGACAGTGCCGGCCCGAACCCCAGCACGTCGAGCATCACCTCGATACCGGGCCGGAAACTCGCACCGAGCCCCACCAGGGCCCCGTACCCGATACCCCCCGCGGCCCCCGCCCCGGGCGCGACGGCGTACTCCGCGGCCCGCCCCCCGATCGACTTCTCCAGGATCGTGGCGAGGTGCGCGAGCCCCGCGTCGAGCGCCGCGACCTCGTCGGGGGAGGCGCCCTTCTGCGGCCCGTACACCGCCGCAGCGCCCTTCGGACCGGTCAGCGGGTTGTCGACGTCGCTCGCGAGGACCACGTCGACGCCGGTGAGGCGGGGGTCGAGACCGGTCAGGTCCGCCGTGGCGAGTTCCGCGAGGGACCCGCCCCCGGGCGGTACGGGCTCGCCGTCCTCGTCGAGGAACCGGGCCCCGAGCGCGGCCAGCATCCCGGCCCCGCCGTCGGTTGTCGCGCTGCCGCCGACGCCGAAGACGATGGTCCGGGCCCCGGCGTCGAGCGCGGCCCGCAATAGTTCCCCGGACCCGTACGTGGACGACGTGAGCGGCGCGAAGGTCCCGGCGGGCAGTCGCTGCAGGCCGCTGGCCTCGGCCATCTCGACGACCGCGGTCTCCTCGCGCAGGGCGAACGCGGCGGTGACCTCGTCACCGAGCGGCCCCGCGACCCGTACCTCGTGCCGTTCGAACCCGGCGGCGACCGCCGCGGCGACGGTGCCGTCTCCGCCGTCGGCCACCGGCAGCGACTCGACCTCGACCTGGGGCGCGATCCGGTGCAGTCCCGCCGTGACCCGCTCGGCGACCTGCACGGCCGTGAGCGAGCCCTTGAACTTGTCCGCGGCGATGAGTACGCGCTGGATCTGGCTACCGGTCCGGTTCACTGCAGCGTCAGCCACCTTGTGTTCCCCTTGCTCTTCGGGCCTTGCGCATGTCAAGGCAGTCGCGCCGCTGCGACCCTAACCGCAGGAGGGGGCCGCTGCCCAGGGCGGTTCTCAGGACCCGGACAGCGGTGGGACGGGCTCGGACGGACCCGGACCGGGCTCGGACGAGCCTCTCGGGGCGGTGGCGGGTCAGCCGGCGTCGGTGCCGCGCGAGTCGTAGAGCTGGTGGGTCAGCTTGCCCTTGTGTCCGAACGGCACGCTGATGTGCTCCAGCACATCCTCCAGCAGGTCGAGGTCCCCGGTCCGCACACCGACGTCCCCGGTATGGACCAGAGGCTCGGCGGGTGCGGCCTGGGCGACGGCGGCACCGGGGCCGGACAGGACGGCGGCGACCGCGACGGCACCGGCCGCGAGGACCGTCGTACGACTCGACGACTTCATGGGACTCCCAACGTGCAATACGAATAAAACCTGACGACCTTCTCATGTGGCGCGGTGCCGTACGTATGCAAACCAGTTGAGATCGAGAGGAATTCGACAGACCGGGTGTAAGCCGTCCACGGGTTGACGATCTTGCGGAGCTTCCCGTCGATCTCGCTACGCTGGCCCGATGACCACCTCTGACTACGCCACGTACATCGCGGGCCTGCCCCGCGTGCTCGTCGGCGCCGCCGCTCTCTTCCGTGACGCCGAGGGCCGTGTGCTGCTCGTCGAGCCCAACTACCGTGACGGCTGGGCGCTGCCGGGCGGGACCGTGGAGTCGGACGCCGGGGAGACACCCAGGCAGGGGGCCCACCGGGAGACCCTGGAGGAGATCGGCCTGGACCTGGAGGTCGGCAGGCTGCTCGCGGTGGACTGGGTGCCCGGCACGCAGCGGCCCCCGATCGTGGCGTACCTGTACGACGGTGGAGTCCTGACGGAGGAGCAGTTCAAGTCGATCCGCCTCCAGGAGTCGGAGCTGCTGTCCTGGCGGCTGGTCCCGCGCGAGGAGCTCACCGAGTACATGCCGGGCTCCCTGGGCCGCCGCGTGGTCACCGCACTCGACGTCCTGACGGAGGGAACGGGCGCGGCGGAACTGGAGAACGGCGACCGGGTCGGCTGACGCGCGCCGCCGTCTCTCCCGCAGCGGCTCAGAAGAGAGCCAGATGCCCTTCCCGGCCCTCTCGGCCCTCTCGGCCCTCTCGGCCCTCTCGGCCCTCTCCCTGTCCTCCCTGCCCTCCGCGCTCGAAGTCCAGCAGTTGCCGCTTGCGTTCCAAGCCGCCGCCGTAGCCCGTCAGGCTGCCGTCGGCGCCCACCACGCGATGGCAGGGCACGATGATTCCCAGCGGGTTCCTGCCGTTGGCGAGGCCGACCGCCCGGGAGGCGTTCGGATTGCCGAGGGTGTCCGCGAGCTGACCGTACGAACGGGTCTCGCCGTAGGGGATCCTGCGGAGCTCCGCCCAGACGGAACGCTGGAACGGGGTGCCGTGGAGGTGCAGTTGGACGGAGAAGTCCCGCAACTCGCCCGCGAAGTAGGCCCGTAGCTCCTCGGCCACCTCGGCGAACGGCGTGTCGTCCGGGTCGCCGGGGCCGCCGAAGTTCTCCTCGGGCGGGCGGTGGCGCTGGTCGGTCATGTAGAGGCCGCAGAGGACGCCGTCGGTGGCGACCAGGGTGAGCGGGCCGTACGGGCTGTCGATGACGGTGTGCCGCTTCGTGTGCTGTTTCAGGGGTTGCTTCACTGTGCTTCCTTCGGTGCGTGAGCTGTCTGTTCGGGGAGGAAGTTGACCGGGTGCGAGCCCGTCGCCCACAGGTACTGGACGGCGTACGCGCGCCAGGGCCGCCAGTCCGCGGCCCGTGCCGTCAGTGCGGCGGGAGTGGACGGCAGGCCCAAGTCCCGTGCCGCGTAACGGATTCCGAGGTCGGTCACCGGGAAGGCGTCGGGGTCGCCGAGGGCGCGCATGGCGATGACCTCGACCGTCCAGGGGCCGAACCCGGGCAGGGCGAGCAGCCGGGCCCTGGTCTCCGTCCAGTCGCCCTCGACGCCGAGATTGAGGGTGCCGTCGGCCAGTTGGCCGACGAGTGTGGTGAGGGTGGCCCGGCGGGTGGCCGGCATGGCGAGGGCTTCGGGGTCGAGTGCCGCCAGGGCCTCGGCGGACGGGAAGAGGTGGGTGAGACCGCCCTCGGGATCGTCGACGGTGTCACCGTGTGCCGCCACCAGGCGTCCCGCGTGCGTACGGGCGGCGGCCGTGGACACCTGCTGCCCCAGCACGGCCCGTACGGCGAACTCGGCCTCGTCGACCGTACGGGGCACCCGGCGGCCCGGCGCCTTGTCGACGAGTGGCGCCAGCACCGGATCCGTACGCAACTGGTCGTCGACCGCGACCGGGTCGGCGTCCAGGTCGAGCATGCGGCGGCAGCGGCTGATGGCGACGGTCAGGTCGCGCAGGTCGCTGAGGGTGAGCCGGCAGCCGATGTGGTCGGGCTTCGGAGTGAGGGCGACGACTCCGTGGCCGTACGGCAGACGCAGGGTGCGCCGGTACGCGCCGTCGCGCCACTCCTCCACCCCGGGTACGGCGGTGGCGGCGAGGTGGCCGAAGAGGTTGTCCGGGTTGAGCGGGGTCCGGAAGGGGAGCCGGAGTGCCAACACCCCCGGTGTACCGGTCGAGTTGGTGCGGTCGACGTGATTCTTGGGCGCCTTGGTGCGCAGCTCGCTCGGGGCGAGGGCGAAGACCTCGCGGACCGTGTCGTTGAAGGTGCGGACGGAGGAGAAGCCCGCCGCGAAGGCGATCTCGGCCATCGGGAGCGTGGTCGTCTCGATGAGCAGGCGGGCGGTCTGGGCACGCTGGGCGCGGGCCAGGGCGAGCGGGCCCGCGCCCAGCTCGGCCAGGAGCTGGCGTTCGATCTGCCGGGTGCTGTAGCCGAGGCGGGTCGCGAGCCCCGGCACGCCCTCGCGGTCCACGGTCCCGTCGGCGATGAGCCGCATCGCGCGGGCGACCAGGTCGGCGCGCTGGTTCCACTCGGGCGAGCCGGGGCTCGTATCGGGGCGGCAGCGTTTGCACGCCCGGAATCCGGCCTGCTGGCAGGCGGCGGCGCTCGGGTAGAACGTCATGTTCTCCGGCTTCGGAGGCACGACGGGGCAGCTGGGCCGGCAGTAGATCCGCGTGGTCAGGACCGCGGTGAAGAACCAGCCGTCGAAGCGGGCGTCCTTCGACTGGACGGCGCGCACACAGCGCTCGGTCTCGGCGTGCATCCCGTTCTGCATGCCCCCAGCATCGCCCTCGGTCAGGGCGATGGCTGGCGGGAATGCGACATCTGCCTCAGCCCGGCTCCCTCTCCCGGGCCCCGGGGCTCACCGGCTCCCTTTCCCGGACCCGGGGCTCACCCCTCGGCCATGGGGCTCACTCCTCGGCCGTGGGGCGCCGGGAGGCCGCCGTCGCCCTGCCGACGTCGGTCAGGGGGCGCAGCCGGTAGGTGTAGGAGTAGTCCCGGTCGGCGAAGAGCTTGTACTCGTCGTGGGTGTGCGCGCCCCAGCTGTTGTCGCCGCCGACACCCATCTGCCGGTGGTTGACGCGCAGGACGACCTCGTCCCGGCGGGTCAGCTGGTAGTCGTGGCGCGTGCCCACCGACAGGTCCTCGGGGGTGAAGTGTGAGGCGTTGACCTCGATGAGGGGTTCGCCGGAGACGAGGAGCCCGGTGCCGTCGCGGCCGGTGAGGGCGGCCCAGCGGACGTCGGTCCTGTTGCCGTTCTCCTGCGGGCGGATGTAGGGCGTCCACTGCTCGGAGACGGTCCCCGAGTAGAGCCCCACGTCGGTGCCGTCGTTGCGGTCCCAGTGGTTCTCCTCGGGGCCGCGGCCGTAGTAGCGCAGGTGCTCCAGCCGGCCCGGGAGGAACAGCAGGTTGCCGACCTCCGGGATGTAGGGCAGGTTCGCCGCGCCCGGGTGGAGGGTGTTGTCGACCTTGATCTCACCGTTGCCGAAGACGGTGTAGGTAGTGGTGTACGCGGATTCGGTGGTGGTGGGCAGGGTGCCGGTGACCTTGATCCGGACGGCCCGGTCGCGCACGGTGTCCACACTGACGTCGGTCACCTCGCGCAGGGTCCCGGCGTCGCGCCAGGTCTGGTTGCGGACGTGCTGGCCGTTGCCCCGGTCGTTGTCGGTCGGTGCCCGCCAGAAGTTCGGTACGGGCCCGGAGGTGAGGAGCCGGGCGCCACGGGCCTCGTACGAGGTGATGAGTCCCGTCCTCTTGTCGACGGTCACCGAGAAGTCGTCGCCCCTGACCGTGACGGACCGTTCGCCGTCCTGGTGGCGCAGCGGGGGCACCCGGGTCAGTGGCACGGGCCGCACGGCGGGGCTGTCGGCGTCGACCGGCAGTTGCTGGGCGGCCACCTCGAAGCCGGCCTTGGCCCATTTGGTGCGTTCCTTGGTGGTGAAGGACAGCCGCAGGAAGTACTCCGTGCCGGGCGCCGGGTCGGCGGGCAGCCTGACGGGCACGGTGATGTCCTTGCTGCTGAGCGGCGCCACATCGAGCTGGGCGCGGCTCAGCTGTCCGCGCCGCACGGTCCGGCCGTCGGCGACGAGCGTCCAACTGCCGTCGAAGTCACGCAGGTTGGTGAACAGGTACTCGTTGGTGAGGGTGACGGAGAGCCCGGCGGCTCGAACGGCAAGCGACTTCCCCGATGCCGCCGATGCCGTCGGTGCGGCGTTGATCGCCTGGTAGATCCGCTTGACCTGGGCGGCCTTGCCGGTGTGTCCGCGGTCGGCGGTGACGATGCCGTCCGCGACGAAGGCCCCGTCGTTCGGGTGGTCGCCCCAGTCGCCGCCGTACGCGAAGAAGCTGCGGCCTTCAGGGCGGTTCCCCGGTCGTTTCTCCGTCACCTTCACGGTGGCCGCGTCGAACCAGAACCGCACTCCGTCGTCGCCGGGGCCGCGCCCGTCCGAGGCGAGTTCGGCCGCGGACAGCGCGCGGGCGTAGACGCGAGCCCGCCGGATCGTGCCGCTGAACTCCCGGGTGGGGTTGTCGACGTCGGTGGCGAGCGAGAGCGGCGCGGTGTTGACGGCGGGTCGCCGGGTGGTGGCGCGGGTGGCCTTCACCGCCCCGTCCACGTGCAGGGTCAGGGTGCCCGCCGCCGCGTCGAAGACGCCCGCGACGTGGTGTTCCCGGCCGGTCCAGTCGTCCGGGAGGTCCCAGGTGGCGGTGATCCACTGGCCGTCGCCGTGGATGAAGAACTCCAGGGTCTCGCCGTTCTGCTTGAGGGCGTACTGGGTGTCGCCCTTGGTGATGAGCGGCTGGTGGTAGCCGGTCACCTGCGGGGTGACCCAGGCCTCCAGCGTCAGGGAGCCGGTGAGGTCGAGTCCGGGGTCGCGGGCGAAGACGGTACTGCCGGACAGGCCCTTGCGCCGGTCGAAGGTCGCGGCGGCGGCCTGGATCTCGCCGCGCACCGCGCCCGGCCCGGTCTCCGTGAAGAGGGTGCGCACGGGGACCGGTGTCGTGAGGGACTGGTCGACGAAGTCCCAGATCCAGCCGCCCTGCAGCACGTCGTGGCGGCGGATGAGGTCCCAGTACTTCTTGAAGTTGCCGGTCGAGTTCCCCATCGAGTGCGAGTACTCGATCATGACGTACGGGCGGGTGTCGGAGGTGTCCTCGGCACGGGCCTCGACGCGCGCGGGGCTGTCGTACATCTCCGAGCGGATGTCGCTGATCTCCGGCCGGTCATCGCCCTCGTACTGGATGACGCGGGTCGTGTCGTACGAGCGGATCCAGTCGTGCATGGCGACGAAGGTGCTGCCGCCGCCGGCCTCGTTGCCCAGCGACCAGATGACGACCGAGGCGTGGTTCTTGTCGCGGTGGACCATGTTCCGGGCGCGGGCCACACAGGCCCTGCTCCAGTCGGGGTGGTCGCCCGGGTACTCGTCGCGGATGCCGTGGGTCTCCAGGTTGGTCTCGTCCACCAGGTACAGGCCGTACTCGTCGGCCAGTTCGTACCAGTGGATGTTGTTCGGGTAGTGCGAGGTGCGGACGGTGTTGATGTTGGTCCGCTTGATGACCTCCATGTCCCGGACCATGTCCGCGCGGGTGAGCGCGGTGCCGCGGTCGGGGTGCATCTCGTGCCGGTTGGTGCCCCGCAGGGAGACGGGCCGGCCGTTGATGCGCATCAGCCCGTCCTTCAGCGCGAACTCGCGCAGGCCCACCCGGTGCGAGAGCGTCTCGACGACCTTGCCCGCCGGATCGCGCAGCCGCAGCACGGCCGTGTACAGGTACGGGTCCTCGGCCGACCACAGCTTCGGCGCGGGCACGGCTCTGGCGGCCTGTACGGTCACGTCCTCGCCGGCCGGGGCCGAGCCGAGGTCCACGGTCCGGTGCAGCGGGCGGGGCCAGACGGCGTGGCCGCGCGCGTCGTGGAGCTGGGTCTCGACGGAGTACGAGCCCGTGGCGCCCTCGCCCTCCGCACGGTCGCCGTAGTCGCGCACGCTCGCGGTGACCGACAGCTCGGCGGCCCGGTAGTCGTCGCTCAGCGGGGTGTCCAGTTTGAAGTCGCGCAGGTGCACGGCCGGGGTGGAGTAGAGGTGGACCGAGCGGAAGATGCCGCTCAGCCGGATCATGTCCTGGTCCTCCAGCCAGTCCCCGTCGGAGTAGCGGTAGACCTCCACCGCGATCTGGTTGGTGCCGGACTTCAGGTGCGGGGTGATGTCGTACTCGGCGGGGGTGTACGAGTCCTCGTGGTAGCCGACCAGTTCTCCGTTGATCCACACGTAGTGGGCGGACTTGACCCCTTCGAAGTGCAGGAACGTCCGCCGCCCCGACCAGCCCTTCGGGACGGTGAAGGTACGTCTGTACTGGCCCACGGGGTTGTACCGGGTCGGGGCGGCCGGCGGCTGCGGCTCCTCGCCCAGGCCGTTGGGGCCCCAGTACGGGTACGTGATGTTGATGTAGATCGGAAAGTCGTAGCCGTGCAGCTGCCAGGCGGAGGGTACGGGGATGGTGTCCCAGGAGCTGTCGTCGACGTCGGTGCGGTGGAAGTCGGGGTCCCGGTCGTCGGGGCGGTCGACGTAGGCGAACCTCCACTTCCCGTCGAGGCTCATCCGGTACGGCGAGCGGGTGCGGTCGCCGTCCAGCGCCTGCGCCACGTCCGCGTACGGGGTGAGGGTGGTGTGCGGCGGCTCGGTGCCGACCTGGAAGACGTCGATGGCGCCGTTCCACTCCGGGGAGCCGTCCGCGGCGGACGGACCGGCCGCGGCCGCGTGGACCGCGGAGGTGGACGAGGGCAGGGCGAGCGCGCCGAGGACGACGGCCCCTCCCTCAAGAAGTCGACGGCGGCTGACGGGAGTCGTGTGCGGAGGCAGGTGCGGGCGCGGGTGCGGCATGGCGGGGGCCTTCCTCGGTACGACAGTGGGGTGCGCGAACTGAGGGGCGTAAAGCGACTACTGGGCACAAAGGCACTTGGTGAGTCACAGAAACCCTAGAACCCGAACACAACAGCGGCAATGACCCTGTCGAACTCTGTGTGTTTCTGGGGGCTGCGCCGCGTCAGTCGACGCGCGCCGCGAACGCCTCGTACGCCGGCTCGTCGAAGAGGACGAATCTGACCTCGGTCACCGCTGTCTCCGTGTCCCGCACGGTCCCGACCGCGACACGCGCCGCGTCGTCCATCGGCCAGCCGAAGATGCCCGCGGAGATGGCCGGGAACGCGACGGTCCGCGCGCCCAGTTCGTCGGCGATCCGCAGGGATTCCCGATAGCAGGAGGCCAGCAGCTCGGACCGGTCCTCGCTGCTGCTGTGGACGGGCCCGACGGTGTGGATCACCCAGCGCGCGTCCAGCCGGCCGGCGGTGGTGGCGACCGCCTGTCCCGTTCGCAGGCCCTTGCCGTAATGCGAGGCGCGCAGTTTGCGGCACTCGGCGAGGATCTCGGGGCCGCCGCGCCGGTGGATGGCACCGTCCACTCCCCCGCCACCCAGCAGGGAGGAGTTCGCCGCGTTCACGATGGCGTCCACGCTCTGCTCGGTGATGTCGCCCCGGACGAGTTCGATACCGGTCATGTCTGGCGCAGCCTCTTCCATACGGCCTTCGCCGCGTTGTGCCCGGACATGCCGTGCACGCCGGGACCCGGCGGGGTCGCCGAGGAGCAGATGAACACCGCCGGGTGCGGGGTGTTGTACGGGAACGCCGACAGCGTGGGCCGCAGCAGCAGTTGCAGGCCGGAGGCCGCGCCGCAGCCGATGTCACCGCCCACGTAGTTGGCGTTACGGGCGGCGAGTTCGGGTGGTCCCGCTGTGGCGCGGGCGAGCACCCGGTCGCGGAAGCCGGGCGCGAACCGCTCCAACTGGCGCTCGATGGTGTCGGTGAGGTCTCCGGTCCAGCCGCTCGGGACGTGCGCGTAGGCCCAGAACACGTGCTTTCCGGCCGGTGCGCGGGACGGGTCGACGACACTCGGCTGCACGGTGATCAGGAACGGGGCGTCGGGGGCACGCCCTTCCCTGGAGGCGGCGCGCAGAGCGGTGGCGATCTCCTTGCGGTCCGCGCCGACCTGTACCGTGCCGGCCGTGCGGGCCTCCTTCGCGGTCCACGGCACCGGTCCGTCGAGCGCGTAGTCGAGCTTGAAGACACCCGCCCCGTACCGGTACCGCTCGTAGTAGCTCCCGAAGCCCGCGATCCGGCTCAGCGCGGTGGGCGAGGTGTCGAAGACGTACGCGCGCGCGGGCGGCAGGTCGTCGAGGCGCTTGACCTCGTAGTCGGTGTGGACGGCGCCGCCCAGGTCCTTGAGGTACGCGGTGAGCGCGTCGGAGATCGACTGGGAGCCGCCCCTGGCGACGGGCCAGCCCCTGGCGTGCGCGGCCAGCGCGAAGACGAGCCCGACGGCGCCGGTGGCGACACCGCCCAGCGGCGACATGACATGGGCGACGAGCCCCGCGAACAGCGCCTTGGCGCGCTCGTCGCGGAACCTGCGCATCAGCCAGGTCGACGGCGGCAGTCCGACCAGTCCGAAGCGGGCGAGGGTGACCGGGTCCCGGGGCAGCGCGCTGAGCGGCAGGGACATGAAGTCCTGTACGAGGGTGTCCCACCGGTGGGTGAAAGGCTCCACGAGCCTGCGGTACGTGCCCGCGTCCCGCGGTCCGAACGAGGCCGCCGTCTCGGCCACCGACCGCGACAGCACGGCCGCCGTGCCGTCCAGGAAGGGGTGCGCCATGGGCAGTTCGGGCTGCAGCCACTCCAGCCCGTACCGCCCGAGAGGCATCGCGCGGAAGGCGGGTGAGTTGACTCCCAGGGGGTGCGCTGCCGAACACGGGTCGTGCCGGAAGCCGGGCAGGGTCAGCTCCTCGGTGCGGGCACCTCCCCCGACGGTGTCGCGCGCCTCGAAGACGGCCACGGAGAAGCCGCGACGGGCCAGCTCCACGGCAGCCGTCAGTCCGTTCGGCCCCGCACCCACCACGACGGCATCGAGCATCGACGGCACCTTCGGACTCCTTTGTCAGCCGATGGCCACTGACGGTCAGGATATGCCGGGCCTGCGACAGCGCCCGTCCCCACCCCTCGCCGGCTCGTCACCCGGCCACCGACAGGCCCTGTCCGGCCCCGCGCGAGCGCCGCTCAGGCACCGCCCGACAGCAGTTCGAGGACCCGGCGGGTCGTGGCCGCGTCCCGCGCCGCCGTGAAGGGAAGGGTGTTGCCGCCGGTTATGCGGAACGGCTCCCCCGTGAGGGTCAGGTGCGCGCCGCCCGCCTCCTCGACGAGCAGCAGGCCCGCCGCGTGGTCCCAGGCGGCCTCCCAGCTGAACGCGACGGCGTCCAACTCACCGCGGGCGACGGCGAGGTACTCCAGTCCGGCGGAGCCGCAGGGGCGCGGGCTGACGCCCTGCGTACGCAGGCCGAGCAGCGCCCGCTTCTGGTCGTCCGTCGTGTAGTCCGGGTGGGACGTGGCGACTTCGAGGTCACGGCCCGGGTCCGGCGCGCCCGCCAGGAGGCGTTCGCCGTCGAGCAGGGCGCCCCTGCCCCGTACGGCCGTGGCGAGTTGGTCGCGGACCGGGGCGTACGTCCAGGACGCCAGCACGACGCCGCGCTGGGCGAGCGCGACCAGTGTGCAGAAGCCGGGGTCGCCGTGGACGAACTGGCGGGTGCCGTCGACCGGGTCGACGATCCAGACGGGCGCCTCGCCCTGCAGCGCCTCGTAGCTCGCCGGATTGGCGTGGACCGCCTCCTCGCCGACCACGACCGAGCCGGGCAGCAGCTTGCCGAGAACCCCGGTGAGGTATTCCTCGGCCTTGCGGTCGGCGTCCGTGACCAGGTCGTGCGGGCCGCTCTTCTGGTCCACCTCGTGTGCCGCGAGCTGCCGGAAGCGCGGCATGATCTCGGTGGCCGCCGCCTCGCGGACGGCCTGTTCGACGTCTGCCGTGCGGTGTGCGAGAAACTCGTCGATGGTTTCCATGTGTTCGATCATGCCTCCATGAGAGCACGCGCCACTGACAATCCCCACCCGGTGGGTGCATCACGGGTGGAATCGGCATGAACAACGTGCGCCGCGGTCAGGGGCCGTGGGGTGTTGTCGGGTGCGGCGGCGTCGTGGCCGGGGGCGCACTTCCCCGCGCCCCTGAAGGGGCGCCCCTGACGTGGGGCCGGCCGAATCTCCTCAGCGGCCGACCGCGTACCCCTGCATCCCGCGCGGGTTCGCCGCCGCCGACAGGATCCCGGTGCGCGGGTCCCGGGCGACCGCGCACAGCCGCCCCTCGGACCAGGCCTCGCCGACCTGGACGTCGTGGCCGCGGCGGCGCAGCTCCTCCACGACGTCGGGGTCGATGCGGGACTCGACGGTCACGCTGCCGGGCCGCATCCCGCGCGGGAAGAAGGAGCCGGGGAAGCTGTCGTTGTGCCAGTTGGGGGCGTCGATCGCGCCCTGGAGGTCCGGGCCGCCACGCACCTCCGCGCGCAGGGCGACGGCGAGGAAGAAGTGCAGCTGCCACTGGTCCTGCTGGTCGCCGCCGGGCGTGCCGAAGGCCAGGACGGGGACCCCGTCCCGCAGCGCGAGCGACGGTGTGAGTGTCGTGCGCGGACGGCGGCCCGGGGTGAGGGAGTTGGGCAGCCCCTCGTCCAGCCAGGCCATCTGGAGCCGGGTGCCGAGCGGGAAGCCCAGTTCGGGCACGACCGGGTTGGACTGCAGCCAGCCGCCGCTGGGCGTGGCCGCGACCATGTTGCCCCAGCGGTCGACGATGTCGAGGTGGCAGGTGTCGCCCCGGGTGCCGCCGTCCGCCGAGACGTCCGGCTCGCCGGGCACGGGAGACGTAGTCGGCTTGGCCACGGTCGGCTCACCGGCCCTTTCGGTCCCTCGCGCCACGGTGGGCTCGTCGGCCCTTTCAGCCCCGCGGGCCACGGTCGGGCCACCGCCCCCATCGGCCCCTCTCGCCACGGTCGGCTCCCCCGCGCCCGGCGTCGCGAGTGCGTCGAAGCCGGCCTCCGCCAGGGCTCCGGAGGCCACCACGCGCGCGTGCCCGCTGAGCTGCGGAGTACGGCCGCCGGGACTTCCCGGCCGCAGCTCGTACGAGGCCTTCTCCCCCACCAGCGCCCGCCGCCCGGCGTTGTACTCCGGTGACAGCAGCTCCGACAGCAGCTCCGCCGGGGGCACCTCGCCCGCGTCCCCGTACCAGGCCTCCCGGTCGGCCATCGCGAGCTTGCAGCCCTCGATCAGCAGGTGCGTGTACTCGGCGGAGCCGTACCGTGGCAGCTCGGGCGGCAGCAGGGCCAGCTGCTGGAGGAGTACCGGGCCCTGGCTCCAGGGCCCCGCCTTGCACAGGGTCCAGCCCCGCCAGTCGTAGGTGGCCGGTGCTTCGTAGGACGCGGACCAGGAGGCCAGGTCGGCGGCGGTGAGCGTGCCGGAGTGACGCTCACCGCTGGTGTCCCGCGTAGGCCGGGCCGCCTGCCGCACGAGCGCCTCGGCGATGAAGCCCTCGCGCCAGATCCGCCGAGCGGCCTCGATCTGCGCGATCCGGCGGTCGCCCGCCGGGGCCCCGCCGTCCTGGGCCCCGCGGTCCTGAGCCCCGCCATGCCGGGCCCCGCTGTCCTGGGCCTCGCCGTACCGGGCCCCGCCGTCCTGGGCCCCGCCATGCCGGGCCTCAACCGCTCCGGCGGAGGACTCCGCGATGAGCCGCTGCCAGGTCGCGGCCAGCGCGGGATTGCGGAACAGCTCGCCCGGTCGCGGGGGCTCCCCGCCCGGCAGGTACACCTCGGCGGACGACGTCCACTCGGTCTCGAACAGCTCCCGTACGGTCTCCACGGTCTGGCCGACGCGCTCCACGGGCGCGTGCCCGTCCCGCGCGTACCCGATCGCGTACTTCAGGACGTCCGCCAGGGATTTCGTGCCGTGGTCGCGCAGCAGCAGCATCCACGCGTCGAAGGCGCCCGGCACGGCGGCCGCGAGGGGGCCGGTGCCGGGGACGAGGTCCAGGCCCAGCCCCCTGTAGTGGGCGACGGTGGCCCCGGCCGGTGCCACGCCCTGACCGCACAGGACCTGTACCTCGCCGCCCGCCGGGGCGAGGATGATCGGCACCTCACCGGCGGGCCCGTTGAGGTGCGGCTCGACCACGTGCAGCACGAAACCCGCGGCGACGGCGGCGTCGTACGCGTTGCCGCCGTCCTCCAGCACGGCCATCGCCGACTGCGAGGCGAGCCAGTGCGTGGAGGACACCATTCCGAAGGTGCCCTGGAGCGTGGGTCGGGTCGTGAACACGGGGAACTCCTCGCTGCGGGGCAGGCCGCGGGCCGCGGGCCGGGGCATCCGGCGATGGTACGCAGGCCTGTTGCTAACGGGCTTGCGAGGGCTGCCAGGCCGTCGTCCCGAGGACGTTCTCCGGGCCGATGTCGAGCGGATACGGCGGCCGTACGGTCACCGTGTCGTCGCCCTTCTCCGGAGCGACCCGGAGATACACGCCGCTGGTGTTGTTCATCCGCCAGTACAGGGCCGCGTGCGCGCTCTCACCGGGGGCGAGCGTGATGGGCCGGGGGCCGGGGTCCTCCGGAGCCATGGACACCTGGTCCGTGCCCTGGACGGTCTTCACGCCGGGGAACGGATCGCCGGAGCCGTCCAGCACGGTGACGGCCGGATAGCCGTTCAACTTGTACGGCTTCCCGCCGCAGTTGGTGACGTCGAGGCCCATCGCGCGCAGTCCCATCGCCGCGTCGCCCTGATCGGCCGCGAAACGCAGACCGGACTTGGGACAGCCTTCCGCCTGCTGGCCGGGGACGGCGGGAGGGGGTGCCGGGGAGGGCGCGGAGGTCACAGGCGCGGGCGTGGGCGAGGGTGGCACCACCGCGACGGACGGTGTCGGGGCGGGCGTGCGTTCCGGGTTGCTCTCCCGGTCCAGTTCGGCGGAGAGCCCGCACCCGCTCGCCCCCAGTACCGGCGTCAGTACCAGCAGGCAGACGAGGGCGGCACTGCGGAAGGGTCTCGGCCTCGGACGTGTCGCGATCACCCGCCGATCATCACACGGGCGCACGGCGGAAGCCCTCACTCCGCCCGGCCTCGTGCCGTGACCAGCCCCGACTCGTAGGCGAATACCACCAGTTGGGCACGGTCGCGGGCGCCGAGCTTGGTCATCGCGCGGCTGATGTGGGTCTTGGCGGTGAAGGGGCTGATGACCATGTGGGCGGCGATCTCCTCGTTGGTGAGGCCGCGGGCGGCCAGCGCGGTCACCTCGCGTTCTCGGCGCGTCAGGCACTCAAGCCCCGGCGCCTTCGCCCGGTCCGGCGGCCGGGAGACGAACTCGCCGATCAGCGTGCGGGTGACGGACGGCGACAGCAGGGCCTCGCCACGCGTGACGACCTCGATGGCCTGGAGCAGATCGGCCGGCTCGGTGTCCTTGAGCAGGAACCCGCTGGCCCCGGCCCGCAGCGCCTCGAAGACGTACTCGTCGAGTCCGTAGTTGGTCAGCATCACCACGCGCACACCGGACAGCCGTGGGTCGGCGGCGATGCGGCGGGTCGCCTCGATGCCCGTCATCACCGGCATCTGCACGTCGACGAGGGCGATGTCCGGCACGTGCTCGCGCACCAGCGCCACGCCCTGCTCGCCGTCGGCCGCCTCGCCGACCACCTCGATGCCGTCCTCGGCGTCCAGGAGGGCCCGGAAGCCGGCCCGCATGAGCGCCTGGTCGTCGATGAGCGCGACCCGGATCACGCGTGTTCCAGCGGCAGACCGGCCCGTACCGAGAAGCCGCCCTCTTCGCGCGGGGCGGCGCGCAGGGTGCCACCGAGCGCCGTGACGCGTTCGCGCATACCGGTGAGCCCGATGCCCTCGGCGGGCGGACAGGACGGTTCGGCGGTTCCGTCGTCGTCGACGCTTATCGTCAACTCACCTTCCCCGTAGTCGAGTTGTACGGCGATCTTGGCGGATCCCGCATGTCTGGCGGCGTTCGTGAGGGCTTCCTGGACGATGCGGTACGCGGCGCGGTCCACGGTCGCCGCCAGCGGGCGCTCGCGGCCCGTCACGGTCAGGTCGACGGCGAGGCCCGCCGCGCGGGCGCGCTCCACCAGCAGCGCGGGCGTGCCGGTCGGCTCGTCGGTGCGCAGGATGTCCAGCGTGGCGCGCAGTTCGCGCATGGCCTCCCCGCCGGCCTCCTGGATGGCGAGCAGGGCAGGAGGTATCTCCTCGCCGCGCTTGCGCGCGAGGTGCACGGCCACCCCCGCCTGGAGCTTGACGATGGAGATGCTGTGGGTGAGGGAGTCGTGCAACTCGCGGGCTATGCGCAGCCGTTCCTCCCCCGCGCGGCGCAGGGCCGCCTCCTCGCGGGTGCGCTCGGCCTCCAGGGCGCGCTGTTCGGTCTGGCGCAGATACGCCTGCCAGTTGCGGCCCGCGAGACCGCTGACCACGGCGCACAGGAACCAGCCCGCGAGCAGCGCGGTCCGCTCGACGGTGCTGTGCGTGACCGGGCCCGCCGCGAGGCAGGCGCCGAGGTAGACGGCACCCGCCGCCGCGCCGACGGCCCGGTGTCCTGCCTGCGCCGCGGTGTGGACGGCGGCCACCACGGGCAGGGCGGCCACCGGTCCCGGCTGGGCGTGCAGCGCGTGGGCGCTCAGGGCCGCGGTGGTCACGGCGAGCACCACCCGGGGTGCCTTGCGGTACGCGGCCAGCGCGAGCGAACCCGCCACGATCAGGGCGAGGTCGAGCGCGGTGGTGTCCTGGTCGAGGGCCGCCGCGGACACGGTGACGGCGCCGATCACGACGGCGAGTGCCACGTCGGCGAGCCGCTTGAGGAGTGCCTGGTCCGCGCTCATGTCCGTACCGTAGACCGCCGGACGGACAGCGGCGTCAGCCCTGTGGACAACTCCCGCACTACTCCCTGCGCAGTAGTGGGAGGTGCCGGGCGGTCGGGTCGGCGCACCGTCAACTGCCTCCGGCCGTACGACGCGTGGGGGCGTCCCGGCGGACCAGGGTTCTCCCCATGACCCCAGCCTTCCTGACCTCAGCCTTCCTGACCGCACCGTTCAACGCCGCGCCGTTCACGACCGCGCCCTTCCGCCACACCGAGCCCCTGCCGCCCAGGTCCGCCTCCGGCCGCACCGCGGAGGTGTACCGGCAGCTCGCCGAGGACTTCGGCGTCGAGAACGCCTCCACCTTCGTCGTCCTGTCCTCCTCGCCCGGACTGATGGCCGCCGCCTGGGCGCTGATGCGGGAGTCGCTGCTCGCGGGCGAGGGCAGCCGCACCGGAAAGGAACTGGCCGCGTTCGGGGTGTCCCGCGCCAACAGGTGCCCGTTCTGCGTGGACGCGCACACCCTCCTGCTGCACGCCACCGGCGACCACGCCCTCGCGGAGCGCCTGGCCCGCGGCGAGGCCCCGGAGAGGGAGGTCCAGGCGCGCATGGTCGCCTGGGGCGAGGCGACCCGCGTCCCGGGCAGCCCGGACCTCACCCCGCTGCCGTACTTCGTCCGGCACACCGCCGCGTACGTGGGCACCGCCCTGGCCTTCCACTTCATCAACCGGATCGTCTCGGCCCTGCTGACCGAGAACCTGCTGCCGGGCAACGTCCAGCGGTTCAGGCCGGTCCGCAGCCTCGTCGGCCGTTCCGTGGCGAAGACCGTGCGCCGACGCCTCGTACCGGGCACGAGCCTCGCCCTCCTCGACGGCGACGCGGGCCCCGGCCCCACCTGGGCGGCCGGCACGACGGTCGGCCCGGCCTACGCGGCACTGCGGGCGGCGGCCATGGCTGGCTCCTCGCTGCTGACCGAGGCCGACCAGATCCTCGTGAGGGACACGGTCGCGGTCTGGGACGGGACGCATCAGCCGGTGGTCTGGGACGCGCTGCCCGGCCGTGCGGACCGGCCCGGGGCGCGGCTGGCGCTGCTGGCCGCGCTGGCTCCGTACCGGATCACCGACGAGGACGTGGCCGCCTGGAAGAAGCCGCCGTACACGGACCACTGCCTGGTGGAGCTGATCGCGTACGGGGCGTTCACCGCCGTGGACCGTATCGAGCGCGCGCTGCCCCTGCAGGCCGCGGTCGATGCCTCGGTGAGTCGGTAGGTACTGTCACCGCGCGGACACGGGCGGGCACGGAGCGAGTTCGCACTTCCGCCCCACAGCGGCGCGTGTGACACTGGCGTCCCGTCCGCAGTGCGGACCCCTCCGCACCGTCCCCCACGAAATGTGCGCCGTGCGATCTCTTCCTCTCGCTCTCACCGCGCGTCTGGCGCCGGTCGTCGTGCTCGCCACGGCGGGCTGGGCGCTGTCGTCCGGGCCGCTCGCCGCGCCTGCGGCCACGGAGAAGAAGGCCGCCCCCGACGGCGAGAGATCCCCGTCGGCGCCCGCGACGGCCGCGGCGGTCCGCACCTACCGCGACTCCCCCGCGCCCTGCGAGGGCATCACGAAGAAGACGGTGACCGCGCTGGTGCCCGGCGCCAAGACGGCCGGCAAGGAGATCCCCTCGACCGACGAGTCGCTGCGCCGCACCTGTTCCTGGAACGCGCTCAAGTCGTTCGACTACCGCTGGCTGGACATCTCGTACGAGATCAAGAAATCGGACGAGACCGCCCTCGCCGCGTACAAGCAGCGCACCACGGAGAAGAGCGGCGGCGGCAAGGTTCCCGGCGTCGGCGACGAGGCGTACTCGGTGGTGAACCTCACCACCGACGACAAGCAGCAGACGCGCGAGGGCATGGTGATCGTCCGCGCGTCCAACGCCCTGGTGGTCGTCACGTACAACGGCAGCGACTTCGAGAGCAAGAAGGCGCCCGGTACGGACGAGATCAACAAGGGTGCGATCAAGGCCGCCAAGGAGGGGATGGCCGCGCTGGAGGCCGCCCAGTAGCGGGCGGCTCCCGGCGCGGTCGGCCCGCGGTCAGCTGACCCTGTGCGCGGATTCCTCCCGTTCGGCCCGTGCCACGGGTGCCATCAGGGCGACGTACAGGATGAGCGACGAGGCGACGCCGACCGCCCAGCCGTAGTCCGCGAGCGGCTTGAGGAACGGGATGAGTCCGTCGACCGGGAACGGGCCGAGTTTCGCCCCCTTCTCGTCGATGTTCGAGTAAGAGCCGCCGACGGCCAGGACACCGCCGATCACGAAGGCCAGCACCGCCCGCCAGTTCCAGCCGTTCGTGTACCAGTAGCGTCCGCCGGGCGTGTAGAGGTCCGCGAGGTGCAGGACCGTACGGCGGACGATCCAGTAGTCGGCGATCAGGATGCCCGCGACCGTGCCGAGCAGCCCGCCGACCACTCCGAGCCAGGTGAAGATGTAGAACTCCGGGGTGGAGATCAGCTTCCAGGGGAAGATCAGGATGCCGATGACACCCGTGATCAGCGCCCCGGTACGGAAGTTGATGAACTTCGGCGCCAGGTTCGACAGGTCGTACGCCGGTGAGACCACGTTCGCCGCGATGTTCACGGAGATCGTGGCGATCAGCACGATGAAGAGCGCGAAGAGCAGTCCGAAGGCGCTGTCCGTCTTGGCGGCGAGGGCGACCGGGTCCCAGATGGCCTCTCCGTAGACGGCCTCCGAGCCGGAGGTGACCAGCACGGCGAGGATCGCGAAGAGCGTCATCGTCGTAGGCAGTCCGAGGCTCTGTCCCCAGGTCTGCGCCTTCTGGCTGGCGCCGAAGCGGGTGAAGTCGGGGATGTTCAGGGACAGCGTCGCCCAGAAGCCGATCATGCCCATCAGGGCCGGGAAGAAGACCGTCCAGAAGTCGGGGCCCCAGCCGAGCTTCGAAGGCTGGTCGAGCAGCGCGCCGAAGCCGTCCGCCTTGACGGCGATCCAGATCAGCAGCACGAACGCGCCGACGATCACGACGGGCGCGGCCCAGTTCTCGAAGCGCCGCAGGAAGTCCATACCGCGGTAGATGATCGCGATCTGCACGGCCCAGAAGAGCAGGAAGCACAGCCACAGCGGCCAGGGGTTGCCGGCGATCTGTCCGGCCTTCTCCCACTCCCCGCCGGTCAGCTTGGAACCGAGCGCGAAGATTCCGCTGCCGCCGATCCAGGTCTGGATGCCGAACCAGCCGCAGGCCACGGCCGCCCGGATCAGCGCCGGGACGTTGGCCCCGCGCAGCCCGAAGGAGGCGCGGGCGAGGACCGGGAAGGGGATGCCGTACTTGGGTCCGGCGTGTCCGGTGGCCAGCATCGGCAGCAGCACGATGACGTTGGCCAGCGCGATCGTGAAGACGGCCTGCTTCCAGTCCATCCCGAGGGCGACCAGACCGGAGGCCAGGGTCCAGCTGGGAATGCAGTGCGCCATGGAGATCCACAGCGCCGCGAAGTTGTACGTCGTCCACTTGCGCTCGGCGACCGGGACGGGACGCAGGTCCTCGTTGGCGAACGGGCTGTCGGCGGGGAAGGCCCCGGGGCTGAGTTCGATCCGCCCCTCGGTGTCGGCGGACTGGGATATCGGTGGCCCTGTGGGAACGGTTTCGGTCATGAGCAGGCCAATCAATGAGGTGGGACGGGAAAGGCCGTGCGGTCCCCTTCCCGGGGAGGCGGGAAGGGGACGACTTGGGTGCGGGTGGTCGGGGGGGGGACACCGTGGGTGCGGACGGTCGGGGGCGCGGACGGTCGGGAGGGACGGGCGGTCGGGAGGGACGGATGGTCGGGAGGGACGGGCTGCTAACCGTTGACCGCGGGGATGACCGTCGATCCGTACGCCTCGATGACCTCCTCCTGCGCGTCATGCATGTCGTACAGGGCGAACTGGTCGACGCCCAGCTCCCGCAGGGCGTTCAGCTTCGCGACGTGCTGCTCGGCCGTGCCGATCAGACAGAACCGGTCGACGATCTCGTCCGGCACGAACTGGGTGTCGGGGTTTCCGCTGCGCCCGTGGTGGGAGTAGTCGTAGCCCTCACGGGACTTGATGTAGTCGGTGAGTTCCTCGGGTACGGCGGCGGAGTGCTCGCCGTACTTGGAGACCAGGTCGGCGACGTGGTTGCCGACCATGCCGCCGAACCAGCGGCACTGCTCACGCGCGTGGGCGAGCGCCTCGGGCGAGTCGTCCTCGGTGACGTAGGCGGGCGCGGCCACACAGATCTTGACGTCTGCCGGGTCGCGACCGGCCTCGGCCGCCGCGGTCCGCACCGCCTTGACCATGTACTCGGTGAGGTACAGGTCGGCGAGCTGGAGGATGAAGCCGTCCGCCTCCTCGCCGGTCATCTTCAGGGCCTTGGGTCCGTACGCGGCCATCCAGACGGGGAGTTCGGCGCCCGGCTTGATCCACGGAAACCTGATCACCGTGCCGCCGAGGTCGGCCTCGTCGCCGCGCCCCAGCGTCCGGATGACCTTCATGGCCTCGCTGATCCGCGCGAGGGTGTTGGGCTTGCGGCCTGCCACCCGCATCGCCGAGTCACCGCGTCCGATGCCGCAGACCGTGCGGTTGCCGAACATGTCGTTGAGGGTGGCGAAGGTCGAGGCGGTGACCTCCCAGGTGCGGGTGCCCGGGTTCGTCACCATCGGGCCGACCTTGAGCTTCGTGGTGTTGGACAGGATCTGGCTGTAGATGACGAACGGCTCCTGCCAGAGCACGGCGGAGTCGAAGGTCCAGCCGTACGTGAAGCCGTTGCGCTCGGCCCGCTTCATCAGGCTGATGACGCGGGAGGCGGGTGGGTCTGTCTGCAGGACGAGTCCGAAGTCCATGGCGCCACTCCTGATCGCTCGGAGAAGGTCGGAGAAGGTCGGAGAAGGTCAGAGGAGGTACTGGCAGGTGGAGCGGGGGGTGTAACTGCCGTGCCCGGCACGGCCGGTGAACTCCCGGTCGGTGATGACGGATGTGCCGCGCGAGAGGACCGTCTCGACACGGCCGGTGGTGCGCCTGCCCTCGTACGCCGAGTAGTCGACGTTCATGTGGTGGGTCTCGGCGGACATGATCTGCTCGGCGTGCGGGTCGTAAATGACGACGTCCGCGTCGGCGCCCGGCGCGATCGTCCCCTTCTTCGGGTACAGGCCGAACATCCGGGCCGGGGTCGCGCAGGCGATCTCGATCCAGCGGCGGCGCGAGATGTGTCCGTCGACCACGGCCTGGTGCAGCAGGTCCATCCGGTTCTCGACGCCCGGCAGACCGTTGGGGATCTTCGAGAAGTCGCCCCGGCCCAGCTCCTTCTGGCCTGTGAAGCAGAAGGGGCAGTGGTCGGTGGAGACGACCTGGAGGTCGTTGGTGCGCAGGCCCCGCCACAGGGCGGCCTGGTGCTCCCTGGGCCGCAGTGGGGTCGAGCACACGTACTTCGCGCCCTCGAAGTCCGGCTCCGCGAGGTTGTCCGTCGACAGGAACAGATACTGCGGACAGGTCTCGCCGAAGACGTTCAGGCCCTCGTCACGGGCCCGGGCCAGCTCGGCGACGGCCTCCGTGGCCGAGACGTGCACGACGTACAGCGGGGCGCCGGCCACCTGGGCGAGCTTGATGGCGCGGTGGGTGGCCTCGGCCTCCAGGAGGGCCTTGCGGACCTCGCCGTGGAAGCGGGGGTCGGTCTCGCCCCGGGCCAGCGCCTGTTCCACGAGCACGTCGATCGCGATGCCGTTCTCGGCGTGCATCATGATCAGGCCGCCGTTCTCGGCGGAGCGCTGCATGGCGCGCAGGATCTGGCCGTCGTCGCTGTAGAAGACGCCGGGGTAGGCCATGAACTGCTTGAAGGAGGTGACACCCTCCTCGACCAGCAGGTCCATCTCCTTGAGGGTGTCCTGGTTGACGTCGGAGACGATCATGTGGAAGCCGTAGTCGATGGCGCACTTGCCGTCGGCCTTGGCGTTCCAGGCGTCGAGGCCCTCGCGCAGGGAGCGGCCGACGCTCTGGACCGCGAAGTCGATGATCGTGGTCGTGCCGCCCCAGGCGGCGGCGCGGGTGCCGGTCTCGAAGGTGTCGGAGGCGAAGGTGCCGCCGAAGGGCAGTTCCATGTGGGTGTGGGCGTCGACGCCGCCCGGGATCACGTACTTGCCGGTGGCGTCGATGATCCGGTCGGCGGTCCAGGCGTCCGCGGCGGAGGTGCCGGTTGCCGCGATCGCGGCGATGCGGGTGTCCTCGATGAGGACGTCCGCGTGCAGTTCGTCCGATGCGGTGATGACCAGACCACCGCGGATGACTGTGCGGGTGCTCATGTGTTCCTCTCCTGTCTGTCCCGACGGAGCCCCCGGGGTGGGGCGGTGGTCACGTGCGGGTGCGTCGTGGCTGGTCGCGCAGTTCCCCGCGCCCCTTTGGGGCGCCCCTTCGGGCGCCTCAGGGAGCCGTCAGGGGCTCGTACGCGTCCGGGCGGCGGTCGCGGTAGAACTGCCAGCGGTCCCTGACCGTGCGGAGTTTCTCCATGTCCAGGTCGCGGACGACGAGTTCGGGCTCCTTGTCGCTCGCCACCTCTCCGACGAACTGCGCCTCCGGGTCCACGAAGTACGAGGTGCCGTAGAAGTCGTTGGAGCCCAGTTCCTCCACGCCCACCCGGTTGATGGCGCCCACGAAGTACTCGTTGGCGACGGCCGCCGCCGGCTGCTCCAGCTGCCAGAGATAGGCGGAAAGGCCGCGCGAGGTGGCCGACGGGTTGAACACGATCTCGGCCCCGGCGAGCCCGAGGGCACGCCAGCCCTCCGGGAAGTGCCGGTCGTAGCAGATGTAGACGCCGACCTTGCCGACCGCGGTGTCGAAGACGGGCCAGCCGCTGTTGCCGGGACGGAAGTAGAACTTCTCCCAGAACCCTTCGACCTGCGGGATGTGGTGCTTGCGGTACTTGCCGAGGTAGGAGCCGTCGGCGTCGATCACCGCCGAGGTGTTGTAGAGGACGCCGGGCTGCTCCTCCTCGTACATCGGCAGGACGAGGACGATGCCCAACTCCGCTGCCAGGGACTGGAATCGGCGGACGATCGGGCCCTCGGGGATCTGTTCGGCGTACTCGTAGAACGCCTTGTCCTGGACCTGGCAGAAGTACGGCCCGTAGAACAGCTCCTGGAAGCACAGGACTTGGGCGCCCTGCGCGGCCGCGTCCCGGACCGCCTGCTCGTGGACCTGGATCATCGATTCCTTGTCGCCCGTCCATGCGGTCTGGAAGACGGCGGCGCGGATCACTCTGCTCATCGGGACCTCCGGTCGCTGGGTGTGCCGCGAGCCTAGGAAGCCCTGAAGGGGACTTTGAGTTGCACGGTGTCACGTCTGCGGGCGCGTGGCGTTCCACGGTGTCACCCTTGCGAAGGCCCATGTTTCACCACCGTTTTCCCAGGTCGTTCCAGGTTTCAGCGTTGTTGCGCGTCGTGCGCGAGGAGGGCGATGTGGATGGAGGCGGCCTGCTCGAAGTCGTCGAGGTCGACCCCGAGCCGTGCCTCTATGGATTCGAGCCGCCGGTACAGCGCGGGCCGCGAGACATGGTGGAGCTGGGCGGTGCGCGACTTGTTGCGGCCGGTGGCGAGATACGTCCGCAGCACCGGCAGCAGCTCCGCCTCCGCGTCGGCGCCGCACAGCAGCCCGTCCAACTCCCTTTCCGCGAAGGACTGGACGTGCGGGTCGTCGCGCAACAGCCGTACCAGACCTCGCAGATGTACGTCCCTCAGCCGGACCACGACCGGCAGGTCCAGGTCGGCCGGGCTCTCGGCCACCGAGTCGGCCACGTGCCGGGCCTCGCGCAGACCCGCGGGCACGTCGTCCCACCCGGTCCGCGCGTCCGCGGCGGCGACGACGACCGCGGACTCCTGTTCGCGCGGGGCACCGCCGCCCGGTTCCGCACGCAGCCGGGTGGCGAAGTGTGCGGCGAGTGCCTCGGCGTCCTGATCCCTGGCGAGGCTCAGCAGGACGGCGGTGACCCCGTCGGCCAGTTCGGCGACGAGTCCGGGGAGCCCCAACAGCCGCAGTACGCGCGCGAGTTGCGCCGCGCCGACACCTCGTACGGCCAGCGGCACGAACGTCCGCCGGTTGACCGGCAGTCCGGCCGCGCGGGCCCGGGGCAGCAGGTGCCGGGCCGGTACGGCTCCGGAGACCAGGTCGGTGAGCAGGCTCTGCGCGGACTGCTCCTCCCAGGAGTGCGCGGAACCGCCGAGCATCCGGTGCAGGACGAGCGCCTCGGCGGCACGGTCGGCGAGGAGCCGCCCGGTGGCGGTGTCGCCGCGGTAGCCGCAGAGCACGATGCGGCCCCAGCGCTCCCCGCGTCCGCCCAGTTCGGCGCGGACCCAGCCGTCGCCCTCGCGGCCGCCCGCCTGCCGGGCGATGCGCTCCCAGTCGCGCAGCACGTCGTCGACGGCGGACCGCTCCCCCGCGGTGGCGAGGACCCGGTGGGCGAGATTGGTGACGACCACCGGGCAGGCGCTGTGACCGGCGATCTCGTCGAGCAGCCGCTGCAGCGGGGCGCCGGCCGTGATGAGTCCGGTGAGCGCGGTCCGTACGGCCTCCGAGAGGCTGACGGCCGCGAACTTCCTTCGTACGAGCCGGGACTGGACCTCTTCGGTGAGTTCGGCGAAGGGGAACGGGCGGTGCAGGACGACCATCGGCAGCCCGCACCGCTCGGCGGCCCTGCGCATCACCTCGGGCGGCGCGGGAAAGGCCCGGCCGAGTCCGAGGACGACGGCCGAGGCCTCCGCGCGGTGCAGGGAGCGGATGTACTCGGCCTGCGCCTCCCGGTCGCCCGCGAGCAGCACGCCGGTGGTGAGGACCATCTCGCCGCCGCTGAGCATCACGCCGACGTCGGCGGCCTCGGCGACGTGCACCCAGCGCACGGGCCGGTCGAGCTGGCCGGCGCCCGCCACCACCTCGGGCTCCCCGGCGAGCACCCGCTCCAGGGCGAGGATCTGCCGGACCGACAGGGCGGGTTCCGAGGCGGTCGTCATCAGGGCGAACCTTCAATCTCGCGGTGCCGAACACTCCTCGGAGCCGACGTCGGTCGAGGCTGACGGCGGCTCAGCGGCTCAACGCCGCAGACCGCTGCGCAGGGCGCGCTCCAGCATCGCGGCGCCCTCCTCGGCCTCCGCGACGGTGAGGGACAGGGGCGGGGCGATCCGCAGGACGCTGGTGTTGTGACCGCCGCCCTTGCCGATCAGCAGGCCTTCCTCGCGGGCCGCTTCGAGCACGGCCGCCGCCGCGTCCGGATCGGCCTCGTCGGTGCCCGGCTTCACCAGCTCGACGCCGATCATGAGCCCGCGGCCCCGGACCTCCCGTACGCCCGGCAGCTGCTCGGCGACGGCCCGCAGCCGCTCGATGAGCGGTCCGCCGACCCTGCGGGCGTTGCCCTGGAGGTCGTGTTCCAGGAGGTACGTGAGGTTGGCGAGGCCCGCGGCCATGGTGACCTGGGTGCCGCCGAAGGTGGAGATGGAGTTCGAGTCGAGGCAGTTCATGATCTCGGCGCGGGCGACGACCCCGCCGATGGACATGCCGTTGCCGATGCCCTTGGCGAAGGTCAGGATGTCGGGCGGGCCGTGCTGCCCGTGGGCCTGCCAGCCCCAGAAGTGGTCGCCGGTCCGGCCCCAGCCGGTCTGCACCTCGTCGGCGATCCACAGGATGCCGCGCTCGGCGAGGACCTCGCGGAAGGCCGCGTACAGGCCGTCCGGTGGTGAGGTGAAGCCGCCGACGCCCTGGACGGGTTCGGCGATCAGGGCGGCGGGCGCGCGCACATGCCCGAGCAGGTCCTTCAGGTCGGCGACGCAGGCCGCGATGAAGTCGGCGTCGTCGAGATCGGCGTACGGGCCGCGGGTGCGGACGCCGCCGTGCACGTACAGCGTCTGGAGGGGCGACAGGCTGGTCGGTGACCAGCCCTTGTTGCCGGTGATGCCGACCGCGCTGAACGAACGGCCGTGGTAGCTGTTGCGCATCGCCAGGATCTGGTTGCCGCCGCGGTACGCGGTGGCCAGGAGCAGCGCGGTGTCGTTGGCCTCGGTGCCCGAGGTGGTGAAGAAGACGCGTGCGTCCGGGATGCCGGACAGTGTGGCGATCCGCTCGGCCAGGTCGACCATCGGCCGGTTGAGGTAGAGCGTGGAGGAGTGGTTGATCCGCCCGGCCTGCTCGCTGACGGCCTTCGTGACCTCGGGCAGGGCGTGCGCGGTCATCGTGGTGAGGATGCCGCCGAAGAAGTCGAGGTACTTGGTGCCCGCGGCGTCCCAGACGTGGCGGCCCTCGCCGTGGGTGAGCTCCAGCGGGTCCGCGTAGTAGAGGGCGAGCCAGTCGGGCAGAACGGCCCGGTGACGGCCCAGCAGGTCCTCGGTCACGGCTGCACCAGCCCTTCGTACGCGTCGGGGCGGCGGTCCCGGTAGAACGCCCACTGCTGCCGTACTTCCTCGATCAGGTCCAGGTCCAGGTCGCGGACGACGAGTTCCTCGCTCTTGTCGCTCGCGGGCTCGCCGACGAACTGGCCGCGCGGGTCGACGAAGTACGACGTCCCGTAGAAGTCGTTGTCCCCGTACTCCTCCTCGCCGACCCGGTTGATCGCGGCGATGAAGTACTCGTTGGCGACGGCCGCCGCGGGCTGCTCCAGCTGCCACAGGTGGGCGGACAGGCCGCGGGAGGTCGCCGACGGGTTGTAGACGAGCTGGGCGCCGTTCAGGCCGAGCTGGCGCCAGCCCTCCGGGAAGTGGCGGTCGTAGCAGATGTAGACGCCGACCTTGCCGACCGCGGTGTCGAAGACGGGCCAGCCGAGGTTGCCGGGTTTGAAGTAGTACTTCTCCCAGAAGCCCTTGACCTGGGGGATGTGGTGCTTTCGGTACTTGCCGAGGTACGTGCCGTCGGCGTCGATGACCGCGGCGGTGTTGAAGTAGAAGCCGGACTGTTCGACCTCGAAGACCGGGACCACGACGACCATGCCGGTCTCGCGGGCGAGTTCCCGCATCCGGGTGACGGTCGGGCCGTCCGGTACGGGTTCCGCCCAGCGGTAGTGCTCGGGCTCCTGGACCTGGCAGAAGTAGGGGGCGTTGAAGACTTCCTGGAATCCGATGATCTTCGCGCCCTGACGGGCCGCCTCGCGGGCGTGCTCCTCGTGCTTGGCGACCATGGATGCGGTGTCGCCGGTCCAGGTGGCCTGGACCAGAGCGGCGCGTACGACGTGGGCCATGAGCTGCTCCTTCGACGTGACGTCAGAGAGCTTCTACGCCCGTAGACACTGGGCGTAGAGCCCTGAAAGTAAGCCTCGGCGCAGCCCTGGGCAAGACCATCGTCGTTAACCGGCGGAGTCGATCATGTTTCACACCCCTGTGGGTGATCGGGACGCCGTGTTCCGCCTCAGGCCGTGTAGCCGGCGACGCGCAGCGCGTGGATCAGATCCCAGTAGCGCTGTTCCGAGACCTCGCGCGCCGCCTCCAGGAGCAGCGGGGCGAGGAACTGCGGGTCGGCGTCGATACTGCGGGCGGCTTCCTCCGGGGTGCGGACCCGGACGTACGCGTCCAGCAGGGCGCGGACCTCGCGGTGCCGCCCCTCCTCGACGAGGCCCAGGACCGCCTCGCCTATCTCGGGGGCCGGGCGGGCGACGCCCTGCCGCAGCATCTGCCGGCCGTCCGCGGTGCGTCCGGCCGCCACCAGCGCGTCGGCCGCGGCGACCAGCCGGTCGGCGGGCAGCGAGACCGCCTCCCAGAGGAGGGAGGCCCAGTCGGCGTCGAGTCCGGCGCGGTGCAGCTCGGCGGCGAGGAGCGGGAAGCGGGCCGCGGGCCAGTGCGCGGCCTCGACGAGTACGGCGTGCGCCTCGCCGGTACGGCCTTCGCCCCTCAGCCGCACGAGCGTGGCGACGGTCTCGACGGTGGTCCGCCGCGCGTCGTCGTCCAACGGCTCGCGGCGCGGCGCCCGCGGCCCCCCGCCCCCGCTCTCCTCGGCACCTCCCGCGAACCGGGCGCCGCGCGGGGTCCGGTCCGCGGGCCGCGGCACCGGCGGCCCGGGGGATACGGGGCTGCTCGCGCCCCCTGCCGTGCCCGCACCTGTGCCTGTGTCCGTGCCCGCATCCGGATCCGTCTTCGCGTCCGTCATGCCGGCGAAGCGGGCGCTGCCCCGGGCGCCTCCTCGGAGGCGGCGTTTGGAGCGCTGCTTGGGCGCGGGGGTTTCGGGAGGGGCCGGGTGCTCGGTGGCTCCGGACGCTTCAGGAGCCAGATGGGATGCGTGCGCGTCGGGTGCTTCGGTCGCTTCTGGGTGTGCCGCCGCGGCTTCCTGGGCGGAACCGGCGCGGGATGCCTGCGCCGCCGCATCCTGCCGTGCGGCCCGGTTCGCGGAGGCGTCGCGCCAGAGGTCGGGCCAGTCGTCCTCGTCCGGCGCCGCCCGCTGCACGCCCAGCCGCGGGACGGCCTCCTGGACGGCCGTTCGGACGGGATCACCGCCGCCGCTCCCGCCGCGGACATGCGCGTCCATCGCCCGCCGGTCCAACTCGTCGATGCGGGCGCGGATCTCGGCGCAACGGGCGGTCGCGCGGTCGTGGTCGTCGCGGGCCCAGGCGAGATCGAGGCGGAGGGAGTCGCCTTCCTCCTGGGTGGTGACCTCGGGAAGCGAACGCCCCAGCTCCGTGAGCCGTTCGGCGGCGTAACGCTGTTCACGCAGCATGACGTCGAGCCGGTCCCCGAGAGCGTCACGGCCACCGGGCCGCGCGTCGTACGCGGCGAGGGAGGCGGCGTGCAGGGCCCTGGCCCGCTCGGTCTCCAGCGCCGCGGCCCGGTCGCCGTACTCGGCGCCCAGATCCTGGAGGATGGCCTCCACGACGTCCCAGGGCGGCACTTCCCAGCCCTCCAGGCAGGCCCGCATGCCGTCGGGGTCACGCTGCCAGAACACACCGCACCAGCCGCCGCCCTGATCGAGCCGGGACAGCAGGCCGCTGAGGTAGTGCGCGAACTCCCGTACCTGGTCCGGGAGTTGTTCCACTGTCATTGCGTTCACCCCACGCCGGACCGGAGTACTCCAATCTGCCAGAAAACACCATTGGTGTTACGGAAACACTACGACGAGTTTTCGACCTGGACGCAGAGTGTGGTTACCACCCCGGAACGTGAGGTGAGAGTGTCCCTACGGCGCAGGTCGCACCACCATCGCCGAGCCGCCGCCCCTGCGTACGGTTTCCGCGGCTGCCAGCCACTTGCCGTTCGGGAGGCGTTGGACTCCCGTCGCCGCGCCGATCTCCGGGTTCTGGCGGAAGCCGTGGCCGATGCCTTCCAGCTGGGTCCTCAACGGGTCGTTCCACAGGCCGGGTTCGAGCTCGGTGGTCGTCTGGTTGCGCTGACTGGCCCGCGGGGCGGCGATCGCGTCGACGAGCGGCAGGCCCCGGTCGAGGAAGCCCGTCAGCGTCTGCAGCACGGTCGTGACGATGGTCGCGCCACCGGGTGAGCCGAGCGCCACCACCGGCTGCGCGTGGCGGTCGAGCACGATCGTCGGCGAGATCGACGAGCGCGGGCGCTTGCCGGGCCCGGGCAGGTTCGGGTCGTGCACGGCCGGGCTCGCCGGGGCGAAGGAGAAGTCGGTCAGCTCGTTGTTGAGGAGGAACCCGCGGCCCGGGACGGTGATCCCGCTGCCACCGGTCTGCTCGATGGTGAGCGTGTAGGCGACGACGTTGCCCCACTTGTCGGCCGCCGTCAGATGGGTCGTGTTCTCGCCCTCGTACGTCGTCGGCGCGGCCTTCCCTCCGGTCGCGCACGCCGCCGGGTCGCGCGGGTCGCCCGGCGCCAGCGGGCTCGTGAGCACCGCGTCGTCCTTGATCAGGCACTCGCGCGAGTCGGCGAACCGCTGCGACAGCAGTTCCTTCGTCGGTACGTCCTCGAAGGCGGGGTCGCCCACCCAGCGGCCCCGGTCCGCGAAGGCGATCCGGCTCGCCTCGATGTACCGGTGCAGGTACTGGACGTCGGAGGCCTTCGAAAGGTCGGTGTTCTCAAGGATGTTGAGCGCCTCACCGACCGTGGTGCCGCCGGAGGAGGAGGGCGCGATGGAGTAGACACCCAGACCGCGGTACGAGGTCTTCGTGGGCGCCTGCCGCTTCGCGCGGTACTTCGCCAGGTCCTTCAGCGTCAGGTCACCCGGGCGGGCGTTGTACTCCGAAGCGGGGTCCACCGGCGGCTCGTTGACCGTGTCGACGATGTCCTCGGCCAGTTCGCCGCGGTACAGGGCGCTCGCCCCCTTGCGGCCCAACTCCCGGTACGTTCGGGCCAGATCGGGGTTCCTGAACGTCGAGCCGACCACCGGCAGCGCGCCGCCCGGCAGGAACAGGTCCGCCGTGTCGGGGAAGTTCCTGAACCGCGCCTCGTTGGACGCGGTCTGCGAGCGGAACGTGTCGTCGACGGTGAACCCGTCCCGCGCCAGCCGCTCCGCGGGCTTCAGCAGCGGCCCGAGCCGCTCGCTGCCCCAACTGTCCAGCGCCGTCTGCCAGGTGGCGGGCGTACCGGGCGTGCCCACACCCAGGCCGCTGGTCACCGCGTCGGCGAACGGGATCGGCTGGCCGTTCTCCAGGAAGAGCCCCGAGTCGGCCGACAGGGGCGCCGTCTCGCGCCCGTCGATCGTGTGCACCGTACGGGACTTGGCGTCGTAGTAGACGAAGTAGCCGCCTCCGCCGATGCCCGACGAGTACGGCTCGGTGACGCCGAGGGCCGCCGCCGTGGCGACGGCCGCGTCCACCGCGTTGCCGCCCTTGCGGAGGATCTCCACACCGGCGGCCGAGGCGTCCGCGTCGACGCTCGCGACGGCTCCGCCGTAGCCGACGGCCACCGGCACCTTCTCGGCCGGGCCGGACCCGTTCCCGCCGGTCCCCGAGGAGGGCGGTGCCGCCCCCACCGACACCACAGCGGCCGACACCGCCAGCACAGCAAGTCTCCGCGCGACCGAGCGCCCCATCAGTACCTCCAGTCAGCGATTCCCCGCGCAGCGTAACTTCCTCCGCATGGCCGCGTCAGGTGCCTCTCGAACACCGATGCGCTTGCCCGCTAACATGCGCGCCCATGACTGACGACGTGCGCAACATCGTCCTCGGAGTGATCGCGGCGGGCCTCAGCGCCTCGCTGGGCTGGCTCGCCCGGACGTACCTGTGGAAGCGCAAGCTCCGCCGCAAGCAGGCCTTCTTCGGGCTGCCCGACCACTCCGAGTCGCTGCTCGTGGTCAACCGCGACGCCGGCAGCCCCGATCTGGCCGTGCACCGCTACGACGTGTTCGCACTCCTGGAGCTGTCCGCGCTCATCAAGGACTGCAACGCGCACGCCGACGTGATCACCCAGGACGCGGCCCGGCAGGGCTTCGGGGAACGCACGGAGTTCTGTGTCGGCGGACCTGGGTCCAACCGCCGTATGGCCGCCCATATGCAGGCCATGCTGCCGGGCGTGCGCGTGAACGTCGATCCGGAGCCGGGTCCGGACCGCCTGGCGTTCCAGATAGGCAGCGAGCGCCACCGTATGCAGCCCGGGGTGGCCGAGTACGTCCTGCTCGCGCGGCTGACCGCCGGGCAGCCGGGCCTCGGCAGGCCCGTGTTCCTCTTCTGCGGGCAGCGCGCGATCACCAACCAGGCGGCGACCCGCTATCTGGCCCGCAACCACGAGCGGCTGTACCGCAAGCACGGCGACAACTCCTTCGCGCTCCTGCTGAAGGTCGTGAACTCCCAGGCGTACGGGCCGGATGTCGTCGAGCTGGTCGCCGATGTCACCCGCGCGGCGCAGACCTCCCTGCCCGAGGGGGCCACCAGGACCACCCATCGTGCCGGGCAGTAGGGCGGTGCCGAGGGGAGCACAACCCGACCGGCGCAGCTGACCTTCTGTTCACCAGCGGCCGACGTACTCGTCGGTCCCGCTGCGTGCGCAGTGATCCCCGGCTGCCGCCGGACGGGCCATTGCCCCTCGCTACCGCGTGCCCGGCAGCAGCGTCCCTGGGTCGGCCGAGGCGCCTTCGACAGCCTCTGTCACCGCGGGGACGAACGACAAAGCGTAGTCGAGACCGGGCGCGGCCCGTCCCCCGGCATGGCGGAAGCCCTCACCGGCGCCGAGGCGCACAACCGACGCGGGTTCAGGGCGTACACGTGCCGCCCGTGCCGTACGGGTCATGATCACGCTCCCCCGCTCAGTGTGTGAGGATCTTGGAGAGAAAATCCTTGGCACGGTCGCTGCGTGGGTCGGTGAAGAACTCCTCGGGGGTGCGGTCCTCGACGATGCGGCCGTCGGCCATGAAGACGACCCGGTCGGCCGCCGAACGCGCGAAGCCCATCTCGTGGGTGACGACGACCATCGTCATACCGTCGCGCGCGAGCTGTTGCATGACCTCCAGAACCTCGTTGATCATCTCCGGGTCGAGCGCCGAGGTCGGCTCGTCGAACAGGAGGGCCTTGGGATCCATCGCGAGGGCGCGGGCGATGGCCACGCGTTGCTGCTGACCGCCGGAGAGCTGTGCCGGGTACTTCGGCGCCTGCGAGGCGAGTCCCACCCGGTCGAGGAGTTCGAGCGAGCGCTTGTCGGCCTGCGCCTTCTTCCGGCCGCGTACCTTCGTCTGCGCCAGTGAGACGTTCTGCAGGACCGTCTTGTGCGCGAAGAGGTTGAAGGACTGGAAGACCATCCCGATCTCGGCACGGAGTCTCGCGAGTTCCCTGCCCTCCTCGGCCAGCGGCTGTCCGTCCAGTCTGATCTCACCCGATTCGACGGGCTCCAGACGGTTGATCGCCCTGCAGAGGGTCGACTTGCCCGACCCCGAGGGGCCGATGACCACGACCACCTCCCCCTTGCCGACGGTGAGATCGATGTCCTGCAGGACATGCAGCTCTCCGAAGTACTTGTTGACGTGTCGCAGCTCGATCAACGGATCGACGGCCATGCTCAGCCCTACCCACTCTCAGCAGTGTCGCGATTGCGGCAAACTATCCAGACGAGGATGGACTTAATGCGCGACACGCACTTTTCGGGCATTAGCCGTATTTACTCCGCCGGCGTGGGCCAGGGCTTCACGCCTCCGCGACCTCGGCGTACAGCTGGGAGAGTTCGGGAACCCCGCTGGCCGCCCATTCATGACCCGACACCACCACGTCGATCTCCCGGCCCGAGACCAGCCGCACCACGGGCCGGCCGTTGGGCCACACCTCCCAGAGCGCGCCGGGCACCGTACGGATGATGACCGTGCCGAGGTAGAGGCCAGCGTCGTTGCCGAGCCAGGGCAGGCTCTCCTCGTCGTCGCGCCAGCGTGGCAGCAGTTGGTCGAGTGCCTCCAACGAGGCGACGGTGTCGTCCAGTTCGATCCCCGCCTGATGGGCCTGGGAGCGAAGCAGTTCGCATTCGGAGAGCAGTTCGGCCACCCCCTCGTGGTCGCTCTCGCTGTCCGAGAAGACCGCGACCCCTTGGGCGGGGCCTCGCTTCTTGCGCCAGTTGCCCAGGAAAGGGATGTTCATACACCCAGCCTTTCATCCGTATCGCCCACCGCACCACAGGGCGCGCGGAACGCCTGTTCCCAGGGAGTTCGCACGCAGTTGGCGCCTGCCTCATTGACGGGACCTCGTCGTCTCCTTAGCTTCACGGTGCATCCTGAGCGGGAGGAGTCGGTGTGCGCCGACGTGTGTGGAGCACCACCGTCGCCCTGACCGTGCTGTCCGTACTGACGGCCGCGGTCCCGGCGACGGCTGCGGTCCCGGCGAAGACCGCGCTTCCTCAGGCGGACGCGGTCCGTGCTACGGCCGCGTCACAGGCCAGGGAGCGGCCGCCGTCCCTGGAGCGGCTCTTCGACAACACGGCCGTGAGCGACGACGCACGCCCCGCCGGGGCCGACTTCGACGGCTCGGGCCGGTCCCTGTCGGCGCAGGACCTGACCGCCGCCGGCTGGACACCGGGACGCTCACTGACGGTCCAGGGCGCCCGGCTGACCTGGCCCCGCCGGACACCGGGCGGGCCCGACAACGTACGCGCGGCCGGACAGTCCGTACGGGTACGCGGCCACGGTGACGCGCTCGCCTTCCTGGTCGCGGGCACGGGCGGCGGCGAGGAGAGCGGCACGGGCGTGGTGCGGTACCTCGACGGGTCCAGCTCCTCGTACCGGCTGAGCGCGCCGGACTGGCGCGGCGGCCCGCTCGCCACCAAGGCCGTGGCCCTCCCCCACGTCAACACCCCCGGCGGTCAACTCGCCGAGAAGGCACGGCTGTACGTGGTGACCGTGCCGCTCACCCGAGGCCGCTCGGTGGGCTCCGTGGAGCTGCCGGACAACGGCGACCTGCATGTGTTCGCCCTGTCGGTACGCTCCGACAGCCCCGGCTGGACCGGGAGTTGGGCCGCTTCGACCTCCGGCTACCCGGCCGTCGGGCCGTGGACGGACCGGACCCTGCGGCTGGTGGTGCACACCTCGGCGGGCGGGCCACGGGTACGGATCCGGCTCGACAACACCTTCGCGGCCGCGCCCGTACGGATCGGGAGCGCGACGGTCGCGGTGCAGGCGTCCGGGGCGAGCCCGCGCGGCGCTCCCGTGCCGCTGTCCTTCGGGGGGTCCGGGGGCACCGAGATCCCCGCGGGAGCGCAGGCGTTCAGTGATCCGCTGGGCTTCGACGTGCCCGCGGACGGCAACCTCCTCGTGAGCTTCCACCTGCCGGGAACGGTAGCGGCGGCGCCCGTGCACAGCCTCGCCGTCCAGCAGTCGTACGTCAGCGAGCCCGGCGACCATGCCGGGGACGCCGCCCCGGACGCGTACACCTCGACGATCCTCAACTGGCCGCTGCTGACCGGTGTCGACGTCGGTGACGAGTCCGGCGGCGAGCCGGGCGGCGGATCAGGTGGCGGGTCAGATGGCGGGCCGGGGTCCGTCGTGGTGCTCGGGGACTCGATCACCGACGGGGAGAAGTCGACGCGGGACGCGAACCGGCGCTGGCCCGATCTGCTGGCCGACCGGCTCCGGGAGCAGAGTGTGGTGCCGCACCATGGGGTGCTCAACCAGGGGATCTCGGCGAATCGTGTGGTCACCGACCGGTATGTCGGTGACGGTGTCTCCGCCGACACGGGCGGGGTGAGTGCGCTGCACCGCCTCGACCGGGATGTCCTCGCGCAGACGTCGGCGCGTACGATCGTCGTCTTCCAGGGGATCAACGACGTCCGCTGGGGTGCGAGTGCCGAGCAGGTCGTGGACGGGCTGCGGGAGATCACCGAGCGGGCGCGCGGGCGGGGGCTACGGGTGCTGGTCGCGACGATCGTGCCCTGTGCGGGGGAAGCGCGGTGCACCGCCGAGGTCGATGCTCGGCGGAGCGCTGTGAACCGGTGGATTCGGTCCGGGGCGGTGGATGCCGGGGTCGACGGGGTGCTCGACTTCGACGCGGTGTTGCGGGATCCGGGGGATCCCGCGCGGATGTTGTCTGTCTACGACAGTGGGGATCATCTGCATCCTGGGGATGCGGGGCTCGCTGCGCTGGCTGCCTCTGTGGATCTGGGGTTGTTGTAGGGGATCTTTGGGAGGGGCGGGGCGGATTTTGGGCAGGTCCTGTCGCTGTTCGGGTGCGGGTCCGTGGGGGCTGGTCGCGCAGTTCCCCGCGCCCCTTAGGGCGTCGTCGGGTGCGGGTCCGTCGGGGGCTGGGCGCGCCGTTCCCCGCGCCCCCGACGGGGCACCCCCGAAGGGGCGCCCCTCGTGGGGCTAGACGTCCAGGTCCACTACCACCGGGGCGTGGTCCGAGGCTCCCTTGCCCTTGCGTTCCTCCCGGTCCACGTAGGCGTCCGTGACCGCCTTGGCGAAGGGGGCGTTGCCGTAGACCAGGTCGATGCGCATGCCCCGGTTCTTGGGGAAGCCGAGCTGGCGGTAGTCCCAGTACGTGAACGGGTGGTCGTACTTCAGGGGGCGCGGGACCACGTCCGACAGGCCCGTCCCGCGCAGGGCGGTGAGCGCGGCGCGCTCGGGCTCCGTGACGTGCGTGGAGCCCTCGAAGACGGACCGGTCGAAGACGTCGTCGTCCGTCGGAGCCACGTTGTAGTCGCCCAGCACCGCGAACGGGCGGCTGCCGGCCGCGTCGCCCGCGACGGCCGTCTTCAGGGCCTCGAACCACTGGAGCTTGTACGCGTAGTGCGGGTGGTCCACCTCGCGGCCGTTCGGCACGTAGACCGACCAGACGCGGACCGGGCCGCAGGTCGCGGAGACCGCGCGGGGCTCCTCGGTGCCCTCGTACCCGGGGTCGCCGGGCAGGCCCCGCACGATGTCCTCCAGGCCCACCCGGGACACCACCGCCACGCCGTTCCACCGGCCCGTCGCGTTCACCGCGGACTCGTAGCCCAGCTCGCGCAGCTCCTCGGTGGGGAACTGCTCGGCGGTGGTCTTCGTCTCCTGGATGCACAGCACGTCCGTGCCGCTGCTCTCCAGCCAGGCCAGCAGCCTCGGGAGACGGGCGGTGATCGAGTTCACGTTCCAGGTGGCGATACGCATGCCCCACAACCTACCGGGCGCCTCTGACAGTCGGGGGTCGGGCACTCGGGGGGCGGCCGCTCAGAGGTCGGCGGTCTCGCCCGGGGCCAGCCTCAGGTGCTCGGAGCCGCCCAGCGTGCCGATCTGGCGGTCGTAGGCGGGGCGCGCGAGGTCCGTGAGCAGGGCGTCGTGGATGTCGTACGCGCGCTGCGGCTTGACCTCCCTGACGTAGTCGATGACCTCGGAGATCTTGCTCCAGGGGGCCTGGACGGGCAGCAGCAGCGTCTCGACCGGGTGGTCGGGGAGGGTGAGCGCGTCGCCGGGGTGGAAGACGCGCCCGCCGTCGACGAGGTAGCCGACGTTCGTGATGCGCGGGATGTCCGGGTGGATCACGGCGTGCAGCTCGCCGTGGACCTGTACGTCGAAGCCCGCGGCGGTGAACGTGTCGCCGTGGCCGACGGTGTGCACCCGGCCCGGGAACGCGGCCGAGAGCTGGTCGGCGACCGACTTCAGGGTCCAGATCTCCGCCTGCGGGTTGGCCTCCAGACCGGCCCGCAGATGCCCTTCGCTGAAGTGGTCGGGGTGCTCGTGCGTGACGAGGATCGCGTCCGCGCCGACCGCGGCGTCCTCCTCGCTGAAGACACCGGGATCGATGACGAGTACGCGGCCGTCCTTCTCCAGGCGGACGCAGGCATGCGACTTCTTTGTGAACCTCATGCCTTCCATCCTGCCTCCGCCCGTCGGGGCGGGCCCACCCGAGGGGCCCCTTTCCCGCCGCTCACTCCTGTGGGGTGGTCTCCTCGCGGATGACCTGCTGGGCCACCTTGAAGGCGCTGTTCGCGGCCGGTACGCCGCAGTAGACGGCCGCCTGGAGGAGTACTTCCTTGATCTCGACGGGGGTGAGCCCGTTACGGAGGGCGGCCCGGGTGTGGAAGGCCAGCTCGTCGAGGTGGCCGCCCGCGACCAGGGCGGTGAGGGTCACACAGCTGCGCGAGCGCCGGTCGAGGCCCGGCCGGTCCCAGATCTCGCCCCACGCGTAGCGCGTGATGAACTCCTGGAAGTCCCCGGAGAACGCGTCGGCCTGGGCGAGCGCCCGGTCCACGTGGGCGTCCCCGAGCACCTCGCGGCGGACCTTGATGCCCGCGTCGTACGGATCGGCCCGGCCCGTCAGCGCCTCGGGCTGGGGGGCCGGGGCGATCTCGGCGACGGGTGCCGCCTGCTGCGGCACGGAGAGCACGGGGCTCGCCTGCGGGACCACGACCGACATCTGCCCCGTGGACGAGTCGTAGGCGGGCTGCTGCCAGGCCGTGGAGAAGTGCCGTACGAGGAGGTCCGTGACCGCGGCGGGCTGCTCGACGGGGACCAGGTGGGAGGCGCCGGGCACCACCGCGAGGCGGGCGTCGGGTATCCCGGCGACCAGGGTGCGGGCCTCGGCGGGGCCGGTCACCTGGTCGTCCGAACCGACCAGGACGAGCGTGGGCACACCGATGCGGCCGAGGTCGGCGCGGATGTCGAACGCGGCGAGCGCCTCGCAGGCGGCGATGTAGCAGCCCGGGTCGGTGGTGCGCACCATCTGTACGGCCCACTCGGTGATCGCGGGCTGTGCCGCGGCGAACCCGGTCGTGAACCAGCGCTCGGGGGACGACCGCGCGATGGGGTCCAGGCCGTTCGAACGGACGATCACACCGCGCTGCCGGAACTCGTCGGCCGTGCCGAAGCGGGGGGAGGCGGCGATCAGCGTGAGCGAGGCGACGCGGTCGGGGCGGCGCAGGGCCAGCTCGGCGCCCACGGCGCCGCCGAGCGCGCAGCCCGCGTAGCCGAACCGCTGCACGCCGAGCCCGTCGAGGGTGGCGAGCAGCCGTTCGGCGAGCTCGGTGACCGAGCCGGTCGGGTGCGCGGGTGCGCCGCCGTGGCCGGGCAGGTCGAAGCGGAAGACCCGCCACTGCTTGGCCAGCTCGGGGACCTGCCGGTCCCACATGTGCCAGGTGGTGCCCAGTGAGGGACCCAAGATCAGGACAGGTGCGTCTTCCGGCCCGTCAAAGCGGTATTGAAGGGTGTTGGTCTGTGCGTCTCTCACCCGACTCACGCTCCCACATCTCACGATTTCTCACGCACTTGGGTCGGATCCCCGTGCAGGGCGTCCCACGTTGTGTCAGCCTCGCGGAGATCCTCCGCACCGGCCTTCACATCTCGCCGCGCGGCGGGAACACCGGCACACCGGCCGCACCGCGCGTCATCGTACAGAGGGACCCTGGGAGGCTTCCGGGGCTCGTGGCGGTTGCAGCGCCTCCCAGTGGACCGTGCGACCGCACCAGCGGTTGAGGAGTGTCCGGTCGTGGCCGACGGCGAGCAGGCCCGCGCCGGTGGTGGACCTGTAGGTCTCCACCGCGGCGACCAGCGCGGCGCCGGTGGAGGCGTCGAGCATGGCGGTCATCTCGTCGCAGATCAGCCAGCGGGGGCGCAGGACGAGGGCGCGGGCCAGGCAGGCGCGTTGCAGCTGGCCGTCGCTGACCTCGTGCGGGCGGCGGGTCAGCAGGTCGGGCGTCAGGCCCACGGTCGCGGCCAACTCCGTCACGCGGTCCGGTACTTCGCTGCGCCGGCCGGTGGCGTGCAGGGGTTCGGCGATGAGGTGGGCGAGGCGCAGGCGGGGGTCCGCGGCGAGTCTGGGCTGCTGGAAGACGACCCCGAAGGCGGTGCGTTGTTCGCGCGGGGCACGGTGGCGCCAGTGGCGTACGGGTTCGCCGTCGAGGAGCAGGGTTCCGGAGTCGGGGCGGTGCAGCAGGGCGGCGACGCGGGCGAGGGTGGATTTGCCGCAGCCGCTGGGGCCGAGCAGGCCGACGGCCTCGCCGGGCTCGACGGTCAGGGAGAAGTCCCTTACGACAGGCGCGCGTTGGTCGTATCCGGCGGTGACGGCCCGTAGTTCAAGCATGGCTGTCCTCCGGTACGTACGGGTGGTGGCAGGCGACCGTCGCCGTCATCGGCGGTTGGGTAGCGCAGGTGTCGGCGGCCCGGTCGCAGCGGGTGGCGAAGGCGCAGCCGTCGGGGAGGTCGCCGAGTTCGGGGGGCATGCCGGGGATGGGGGTGAAGGCGCGGTCGGGCAGCGCCTGGAGGAGGCCGCGGCTGTAGGGGTGGCGGGGGCCGGGGGTGCCGAAGAACGCCTCGGCGTCGGTGAGTTCGACGATGCGGCCCGCGTACATGACCGCCACGCGGTCGGCGACGCGCTCGGCCGCCGCCAGGTCGTGGGTGATGACCAGCAGAGCCCGGCCGGCGGTGTCCACGTGGCGGCGCAGTTCGTCGACGGTGTGGTCCACGAGGTCGCGGTCGAGCCCGGTGGTTGGCTCGTCGGCGAGGAGCAGTGGCGCCTCACCGACGAGGGCGAGGGCGGTGGCGGCGCGCTGGGCGAGGCCGCCGGAGAGTTCGTGCGGGTGGCGGTCGAGGTGGTCCGCGGGGAACGCGGCACGCGCGGCGGCCTCCTCGGCGGCGGAGCGCAGGGCCGCCCGGCCGCGGACCCCCGTCAACTGGGCTACGGCTTCCTGCAGTTGGGAGCGGATCGTGCGGACGGGGGTCAGGTGGGCGGCCGGGCTCTGCGGTATGAGGCCGATACGGCGGCCCCGGACCGTACGGGCCAGGGTGCGCTCGTCGGCCGCGAGCAGGTCGAGGTCGCCGAGGCGTGCCTCGCCCGCGGCCTGGGCGTTGGCGGGGAGCAGGCCGAGGAGCGCGGAGACGAGGACCGACTTTCCGCAGCCGCTCTCGCCGATCAGGGCCAGGCACTCCCCCGCCGCCACGTCGAAGTGCGCGTCGGTGACGGCGGCGACACGGCGTCCGCCCGGCATGAGGAAGCGCACCGACAGGCCTCGTACGGACAGCACGGTCACAGCATCAGCTCCGATCGGCGGCGCGGGTTGATCCGCTCGCGCCAGGCTCCGGCGAGGCCGGCGATGGCGAGGGTGGGGACGATGAGGAACAGGCCGGGGTAGAGGGTCGGCCACCACTGGCCGGCGAGCAGCGAGCCGCGGGCGTTCTGGATGAGGTTGCCGAGGCTCGCGAGGTGGGAGGGCAGGCCGAGCCCGAGGAAGGACAGGGCGGACTCGTGCCACATGGCGTGCGGCACCATGAGTACGGCGGCGAGCGCGGCCTGGGGCAGTACGGCGGGCAGCAGATGGCGTACGGCGATGCGCAGTCGTGACGCGCCGCCGGAGAGCGCCGCGTCGATGTACGGGCGTGAGCGCAGGGACAGCACCTCGGCGCGGACGATCCGGGCGGTCGACAGCCAGTGGGTGAGGCCGACCGAGACCACCACCGGCCAGACGCCGGGACGGAACATGGCGACGATGAAGATGCCGAGGAGCAGATGCGGGACGGACGAGAAGGTGTCGACCAGCCGCATGACGGCCCGGTCGGCCCAGCCGCCCAGTGCTCCGGCCGCGGCGCCGACGGCCGTTCCGATGACGGTCGCCGTCAGGGCGGCCGTGACGCCGACGAGCAGGGAGACGCGCAGGCCGTACACACAGCGCAGCAGCAGGTCGCGGCCGACGTCGTCGGTGCCGAACGGGTGTGCCCAGGACGGCGGTTGCAACTTGGCGGCCAAGTCGACCGCCTGTTGGTCGAGTTGGACGAGCGGCGGTACGAGCAGGACCGCGAGGACCGTCACGAGGACGAGGGTCACGGAGGCGCGTACCCGGAGGGTGCGGGTGGAGCGGCGGCGGGTGCCGTACGAACGCCACTTGGGCCCGACTGCCGTCTCAGCCATGGCGGTCGGCTCCGGTCTCGGGCGTCGGGGAGTCACATCTCACTGAGTTTCACCCTCGGGTCGAAGAGTCCGTAGAGCAGGTCCGCGAGCAGGTTGCCGGCCAGGACGGCGACGGTGGCCAGCGCGGTGAGTGCGGCGAGGAGCGGGAAGTCGACGGCGGTGGCCGCCTCCACGGTGGCCGCCGCGATGCCGGGCCAGCTGAAGACGCTCTCCACCAGCAGGGCGCCGGTGATGAGTTCGGGCAGCCGGGAGCCGATGAGGGTGAGGACCGGGAGCAGCCCGGAGCGCAGGGCGTGGCCGAGCAGGACGGTGTGTTCGCTCAGGCCCCGGGCACGGGCGCCGCGTACCGGGTCCTCCGCCAGGGCGTCGGCGACACCCTGGCGGACGTAGAGGGTGAACCACGGGAGTTGGGAGACGGCGAGGACTCCGGCGGGCAGGACGAGGTGGCTCGCCACCTGACCGGGGGTGACGTGTTCGCTGGCGGTGTCGGTCAGGCCGCCCGCCGGCAGGAGGTCCAGCCGGAGGGCGAACAGCCAGATGGCGAGCAGGGCGGTCCAGAACACCGGGGCGGCCGAGAGGGTGTAGGCGAGCGAGGTGACCGTACGGTCGAACCATCCGCCCTGGCGACGGGCGGCGAGCACTCCGAGCAGTGTGCCCACCAGGACGGCCGCGGCGAACGCCACCGTGCACAACAGCGTGGACCACAGCAGGCGTTCGCCGATCACGTCGGCCACCGGCTGGCGCATCACGCTGGACTGGCCGAGGTCGCCGGTGAGCGCGGAGGTCAGCCAGTCCCACCAGCGTTCGGCGAAGGGCCGGTCCACACCGAGGTTGGTCCGGAGCCGGTCCAGGGTCTGGCGGTCGGCGCCGAGGGCGGCGGTGCCCGCGTAGGCCCGTACCGGGTCGAAGGGGGAGGCGGCGGCGATCGCGAACATGCCGAAGGTGACGGCCAGCAGGACCGGGGCGGCGAACAGGGACCGCCGCCCGGCCAGCCGGGCCATGGCCCCCCAGGGCGGTCGGCTCACTGCGCGGGCCGCCAGTCCTCGATGTTCCACCAGGGGCCGCTGGCGAATCCGTGCTCGTGCGGCTCCAGTTGGGTGGTCAGGCCCTGCCAGCGGTCGGCGAGGACGTAGACGTGGTCGATGTGAGTGAGGAAGGTGGAGCCGGGGTCCTTCACCAGCTCCCGCTGGAGCGTGTCGTACGCCGTCCTGCGCGTCGTCTCGTCCTGGCTGCGGCGGCCGGTGTCGAGGGCCTTGTCCACGGCCGGGTTGTCGTAGTGACCCATGTTGTTGAAGCCGTTCCCGGCCAGCGAGGAGTGCAGGAGTGTGTAGAGGCCGAAGTCGGGGTCGCCGGTGCTGCCGCCGCCGGCGAGGACCGCGTCGTCCTTCATCCGCGGTTCGATGACCTCCCAGGTGGCGCTCTCGGCCGTCACGTCGATACCGGCCTTCCTGGCGTCGGAGGCGTAGGCGAGGGCGTGGTCCTGGCGGACCTTGTCGCCGGAGGGGTAGAAGAGGGTGAAGGCGGCGCGCAGGCCGTTCTTGGTGCGGACTCCGTCCGCGGCGGCCCGCCAGCCCGCCCGGTCCAGGATCGCCTTGGCCCTGTCCAGGTCCTGGGGGCGTTCGATGCCCTTCGCGAACCACGGGTCGTCGACGGGCAGCGGCCCGTACGCGGGGCGGCCCGCGCCGTCGAGGATCTTGGCCGCCATGGCCTCGCGGTCCACGGCGGCGTCCAGGGCCCGGCGGATCGCCCGGTCGCCGGTGACCTCGTTCCCCGTGGGCAGGGTGACGGTGCGGAAGTCGTAGGACCTGGCCTCGTAGGTCCTGACACCACGGGACTTCTCACCGCTGTTGTTCTTGTGGGCGGCGGCGAGGTTCGGCGGGAGGATCGCGCCGTCCAGGTCGCCGGAGCGCAGCCGGGTGGCGCGTACGTCGTCGTCCTCGACGACGGCCATGGTGACCGTCTTCACCTTCGGCGCGCCGCCCCAGTACCGGGGGTTGGCCTTGAAGGTGAGCTTCTCGCCCTTGCTCCAGGCGGCGAGGACGTACGGGCCGGTGCCGATCGGCTCGGTGTTGAAGGAGCCGGTGTTGGGGTCCTGGTCGCCGGCAACGTGCTCGGGGACGATGGGCAGGACCGTGCGGCCGGCGAAGGGCGCGTAGGGGTACTTGAGCGTGAAGACGACCTTGTCGGCGCCGTCGGCCCGCACCTCCTTGACGGCGTCGAGTTCGCTGCGGGAGGTGTTGTTGGTCCTCTCGTCGAGGACGGTCTCGTACGTGAAGACCACGTCGGCGGCGGTGAGCGGTTCGCCGTCGCTGAACTCGACCCCGTCGCGCAGGGTGTAGGTGTAGGTCAGGCCGTCGTCGCCGACCTCGGGCAGTGCCTTCGCCAGCGCGGGCCTGAGCTTCAGGTCGGCGTCCCGGGCGAGCAGCCCGTCGAAGATCTTGGAGTTGCCGTCCTTGCCGTAGCCGAGCAGAGGGCTCAGGGTGTCCGGCTCCGAGGCCACCCCGATCACCACCGAGTCGGCGGACCCGCCACCGCCGGACCCGTCACCGGGCGCCGAGCACGCGGCGGCCCCGCAGGCCATCGCCGCGGCGACGACTGTGCCGCGTATCCATCGGCTCGTCATGAACCACCCCTTGTTGCCGTCAAGATGCTCTTGCGCATCAGATGCAACAGGGGGCTACCCAAGCCGATCGCACATCAGTCCACGACCTGCGCACAGCCCTCGGCCCACTGTCCGGCCGAGGGCTGGTGTCCGGCCGCTCTACCGGCCGGTGGCGCGCGGAGAACTCATCCGACGCGGCCCTCGTCGAAATTCTCCACCGGTTCCCCGCCGGGCGGGTCCTGCGGGAATTCCTTTCGCGGAACTACATATCCGTGTTCCGTGCCGCCTTGTACCGTCACACCCCAGGCGGTCTTCGTCTCGCTGATCTCGGCCATCTGGTAGCCGTATTCCCCGTAAAGGGAAACCTTCGAGCCTTCGTTCAGCGTGACGGACCTGTTCACGTCCCTGGCCGTGTAGGTGACGTAGAACGTGACCTGGGACAGGTCTTTGGAGATCTGCCTGATGACCCACCGGCAGGAGTGGCACGGCCCTTGCGAACATCCGAGGTAGACATCGCCCGTAAAACCGTTCGCGATGTTCTGCCAGGTTTGCGCGTCCTGTGTGTCCGCGGCCGGCCACGCTTTCACGATGTCGTTCGCGAGCGCGTTCACCGCCTTGATCTCGGCGTCGTGGTCGTGCAGCCGCTCACCCGCGCGGGGGCTGTTCTTGGGCTCCGGCCTTCCCTCGTACCAGCGCGAGGGGCGCACCTGCGGTTTCTCGCTCGTGTACCACGCCTGCGGCTGCGTGATCCTGCGGTTCGCCGCGTCCCGGATCTCGTACGAGAGCCAGCACTGCGACCTGGGGTAGGGATTCGTCGATGTGGACATCCTCGTATTCCGATCGTCTCACCGATGACCCGGTCAATTCGCCGGGAAATGGGTCTGATCGCACGTCGCGCGATCGGCGGGGCGGGGAAGCGGGACCTCCGCACCCGGTATCCGATAATCCGGTCGTGACAGCGTTCGGGAAAGCACCGGAACAGCGGACGGGCCGCGATCGGCGGCCGTCCTCGACCGGTCCCGGCACACCCGTGCCGCCACGGCCAATATTTTTTCCAGCCCAATAGTCGTCGTGCCGGACTGCACTGTCAACGGCCGTGCGGTGCCGAAAAGCAGACCGGCCTGGTCCGCTTTACCGGACGGCACCGCACGGCGATATCGAGGCGTGAGGCGAAATCTGTCACGGCCGGAACGCGCCGACTCACCCGTAAATGCAGGCCGCTTTTTCACGGCGCATTGCAGACGCGCTCACCCGGGGCGCGGGTCACACGGCCTGGACCGGATGACGGACGACCGCGTCGAAGAGATAGCCCTGCGTGTTGTGGACGGTGGTCTCCGGCTGGGTGCGCCCCGTCGTGTCGGTCGCACGGGCCAGGAGCGTGTACGCGCCCGGGGCCGCCGGACGCCAGTCGGCGGACCAGCGGACCCAGTCGGCGCGGCGCGGGGCGTCGTACAGACGGGCGCGCCGCCAGCTCGCGCCGCCGTCGGTGCTCACGTCGACGCGTGCCACGGTGCCCGCGCCCGACCACGAGCGGCCGGTGAGACGGTGCTCGGCGGCGGTCTCCAGGCGTGCGTTCCACGGGAGTTCGAAGGCGGACTTGAGTGTCTGGCGGGTGAGCGGGGCGCTGCCTCCCGCCGGGTACGCGTCGCCGAACAGCCGGTAGAAGTCGGTGTTCCACGGGGAGTACAGCGGCTGGGCGGAGACCTCGATGTCACCGACCCACTTGATCGACGCGATCCCGATCCAGGACGGCACGAGGACCCGTACGGGACCGCCGTGGTCCGGCGGGAGCGGCTCGCCGTTCATCTCGTACGCGAGCAGCACGTCGTCCAGGGCCTTCGACACCGGCAGCGGGCGGCGGACGCGGCCGAGGTTCGTGCCGTCCGCCGTGACGTAGTCGGCGTCCAGGCCGCGGGGCAGGACGTCCACGGCGCCGCGGCTCAGCCCGGCGCGGCGCAGCACCTCGCCGAGCCGTACCCCGCGCCAGCGGGCCACGCCGATCGCGCCCAGTGTCCACGCCGTGCCGGACACGGTCTGGCCCTGCTGTGTCGTGAAGAAGCTGCGGCCGTTGCCCGCGCACTCCACGAACGCGCTGCGGGTGGTGGCGGGCAGGCGCTTCAGGTCGTCGAGCGTGAACTCGGCGGACCCGCCGCCCGCGAGGCCGTCCCCCCAGACGGTGACACTCCAGGCGTTCGCGTCCAGGACGGGGGTGGCGGTGTGGTTGCGGACGAAGAAGCGGTCGGTGGGGGTGTGGTGGCCGGTGCCCGCCAGTGCCTCGAACCTCGTCTCGGCGTTCGTACCGCGGGAGGTGAACCAGGCGTCGGGAAGGGGCTTGACTATGCCGGGGACCGCGGCGGCGGACCCGCTGCCGGTGGTACCGGCGACGGTGGCGGTGGTCGTGGCTGTGCCTGCGGCGGAACCGGAAGTGGCGAGGGCCGGTGCGGCGAAGCCGGTGGTGGCGGCGGTGGCCGCGCCGGCCAGTCCGGCGGCGGCGGCCAGCAGTCGGAGCATGTCGCGCCGCTCGACGCCCTCGGCCCGGGCTTCGCCCGCGAGCCACTGACGGAGTCTGCGACGGTCGTAGACGGACTCGTCGTCGTGCGTGCCGGTACGGGAATCGGTACGGGACATGGGTGGGCTCCTGCCTGTCGGAGGTTCACGGGCACGGGTGGGGAGGCGGTGGGGTGGCCGCCGGTCTGCGGGTACGGCAGAGCTCGCCGGGCCCTGCGGCATGGAAGCGAGCCGCAAGAGGAGAAGGGCGGCCGGGAGCGCGGTCGTGGGCTCGGTGAGGATCAACAACAGCCGTGCGGCGTGCGCACGCGGAACCGCGGGGCAGGGCGGCATCGGCTGAGGATCATGGGCGCCATGGTACGAGGCCGCGCGCCGACCCGCCGGTGAATCGCGGGAGTCGGGGAGTCAAGGGCGTCGGGGAGCAAGGGAGTCGGGGAGCAAGGGAGTCGAGGGGCAAAGGAGTCGGGGGGGTCGCGAGGTCTGGGCGCGCTCAGACGTCGGTCGGCGAGCCCAGGCCTGTGAGGGCGCCGACCGGATCCAGGTCGGGCGTGCCGCGCGGCCACCAGTCGTCGTGACCCGGTTCCGACTCGTACGCGTACCAGAGGCCGTCGTGGCCCAGCCGGAGCTGTATGTGGCCGTGGGGGTGGGTGAGGTGGTTGTGCCAGGGCCGGAAGGTGGGGAAGTCGGCCGCGAGCAGGAGCGGGCGGGCCCGGTCGAAACGCCCCGCCGGAGGGTCCCAGGCCTCTTCGAGGACGGCGAGCCCTTCGAGTCCGCCCTGGCGCCACGCGGCGACCGCGCGGGCCAGGTCTCCCGGGGTGCGGCGGGCGGCGGTGGCCAGGTCCGCGTAGAGGGCGCGGGTGGTGGCGGTGAGGCCGGAACCCGGGCGGACGGCGGCGATCCGCACGGCGTCCTGCCAGAGGGTCAGCTCGGCGAGGGGATCACGGCCGGTGGTGAGCAGGGCGTGCGCGCGGGCGGCCGCGTCGGTGGCCAACTGGTCCAGCGCGAACGGGTCGGGGCCGCCGGGCGAGGCCGGGTAGGCCGGGGGCTGCTCCGGGTGTGCGGGCGGCGGCAGCGGGGCCGGCAGGGGTGTCCGTACGCTCCGCTCGACGGCCTCGCGGGCCGGGACCCCGGGAAGCGCCGGTTCCTCGGCGGCGCGGGACGAGCGGGCGGCCAGGGTGGCGTTGCGCCGGGACAGTTCGTCCAGCAGTTCCCGCTCGCCCCGGCCGCGCAGCAGCAGGAGGACGAACGGGTCCTCGTCCAGCAGCCGCGCGGTCTGGTAGCAGAGGGCGGCCGCGTGCTTGCAGGGGTGGCCGGAGTCCGGGCAACTGCAGCGCGGGACGAGGTCGCCGGGACCGGGAAGCAGCTCCACCCCGCAGTCGGCGAGAGTCCGGGGCAGCTCCTTGTCGAGCAACGCGGCGATGTGGGCCGGGCGTTCGGCCGCGGCGTCGAGGAAACGCTCCCAGTCGTCGTCCGAGAGCGTACGCATCCGGATCTGCACGCGGTACGGCCGCGGGCGGCTCCCGTGCACGTAGGCGAGCACGAGCCCCGGTGTGACCGTGACGGCGTCGACGTGCCCCTCCCCCGCGTACGCCTTGCCCCGCCCGAGCCGTGCCGCGTCGAGCGCCATCTCCTCCAGCGCGGCGACCCAGGCGTTGCCCCACCACGTCTCGGCGAACCCGCCGCCGCCCTCATTCCGTGCCCGCGCCGGCGGCGGGAACGTACGCCGCAGCTCACCGTCCCGGGCGGGGGCGGCCATGGAACGACCGGCCGCGGGGGCGCTGCGCTGTGCGGGGGCCGGGGGGTCGTGGGGGGCGGGGTAGGTGTCAGGTCCTGGGTGGGTGTCGGGGTCGGGGTCGAGGTGGGTGTCGGGGCCGGCGTCAAGGGCGGGGCGGGCGTCGGCTAGCGCGTCGACATCGGGGTCCGTGCCGCTGCCGGTGCCTGCGCCTGCGCCTGCGCCTGCAATCGTGCTCGGGCCGCCGTACGGGTCCGGAGTCGGCGCCGGACGCGTGGTGCCCTGCTCGGCGTCCGGCTCGTCCGCCCCCTCCTCCCTTTCCAGCCGGGACGACAGGTCGAGGGTGTTGCCCAGCAGCGCGGCCAGTTCCCGGACCTGGGCCGCCGCCTCGCGACTCGGCGTGGCGGGACGAGCGCCGGGGGCGGTGGGCCCGGCGCCCCCGCGCCGCTTGCGGGCTGTCCCGACTCCCTTGTCCTGCGCGGCGGCCCGCTCCCGCTCCGCCTGGACACGCGCGGCTCGCAGGGCCTCCCGGGCCACGTCGCCGGGGCGCGAGACCCCGGAAGGAGCGTCGGGCCGGTCACCCACGGGCGGCTCGGAGACCTCGCCGGGCCGCCCCGTCACCGTCGAGGCGGGGGCCTCATCGGGCCGTCCCACCACCGTCGGGGCGGGGCCCTCATCGGGCGGGCCCGTCACCGTCGCGTCGGCGGCCGGACCCGGGAGCTCCGCGGCGGGCTTCCTGGTGGCAGCCCGCCGCAGCGCCTCGCGCGCGATGTCGCCCGGCCTGGGCCCGGCTGCCGTGCTTGCCCCGGCGGCCGCAGCGGGCGCGTCCGGCGCGTCGGAGTGCGGCTCCGCCGCTTCGAGACCCGGGGCGGCCACATCGCCGCGCCGCGCGGCCCGCAGCGCACGCCGGGCGGCGTCGGCCGGCCGCTCCCCACCGGCCGGAGCGCGCTCGTCCACCGCGTCGCCCCCCGGACTCGACTGATCCGACTGTTCCCGATGATCCGACTGTCCCGGCTGATCCGCCTGATCCGACTGGTCCGCCTGATCCGCCTGGTCCCGCTGATCCGCCTGATCCGGCTGATCCGGCTGATCTGGCTGATCTGGCTGATCCGTACGAGACATCACCTGGACCTCCGCAGGGACACCAGGTCGGACAGGTCGCGGTCGGTCAGTTCCGTCAGGGACGCCTCGCCGGAGCCGAGGATCGCGTCCGCCAGGGCCCGCTTGGAGGCGAGCATGTCGGCGATGCGGTCCTCGACGGTGCCCTCGGTGATGAGGCGGTGCACCTGGACGGGCTGGGTCTGGCCGATGCGGTAGGCGCGGTCGGTGGCCTGTTCCTCGACGGCCGGGTTCCACCAGCGGTCGAAGTGGATGACATGGCCCGCGCGCGTGAGGTTGAGACCGGTGCCGGCCGCCTTCAGCGACAGGATCAGGATCGGTGTGGCGCCGCTCTGGAACCGGTCCACCATGTGTTCGCGCTCGAACACCGGCGTGCCCCCGTGGAGCAGTTCGACGGGGACCGCGCGCGCCGTGAGGTGGTTCGTGATCAGCCGGGCCATCCCCACGTACTGCGTGAAGACGAGGGCCGAGCCGTCCTCGGCGAGCAGCGTGTCCAACAGCTCGTCGAGCAGGGCGAGTTTGCCGGAACGGGCCGCCTGGCGGGCCGCTCCCGAGCCGCTGGGGAGCCCGTCCGGCTCCTCCTTCAGATACAGCCCCGGGTGGTCGCAGATCTGCTTGAGCGCGGTGAGGAGCTTGAGGACCAGGCCCCGCCTGGCGATGCCCTGCGTGGTCTCGATGGCGAGCATCGACTCGCGGACCACGGCCTCGTACAGGGAGGCCTGTTCACGGCTGAGGGGGACGGGGTGGTCCGTCTCCGTCTTGGGCGGCAGTTCGGGGACGATCCCCGGGTCGGACTTCTTGCGCCGCAGGAGGAAGGGCCGGATCAGCCGGGCGAGGCGGGCCACGGCCTCCTCGTCCTCGCCGTTCTCCACGGCGCGCGCGTGCCGGGCGCGGAAGGACTTCAGGGGGCCGAGGAGTCCCGGGGTCGTCCAGTCGAGCAGGGCCCACAGCTCGGAGAGGTTGTTCTCCACCGGTGTACCGCTCAGGGCGACCCTGGCCGGGGCGGAGATCGTCCGCAGGGCCTTGGCCGTCGCCGAGTACGGGTTCTTGACGTGCTGGGCCTCGTCCGCGACGACCATGCCCCAGGTCTGCTCGGCGAGCCGGGGCGCGGTCGAGCGCATCGTCCCGTAGGTGGTCAGGACGAAGCCTCCGTCCATGTCCGCCAGGGAGCGGTCCGGTCCGTGGAAGCGGCGCACGGGCACTCCGGGGGCGAACCGCTCGATCTCCCGCTGCCAGTTGCCGAGCAGCGAGGCGGGGCAGACCACGAGGGTCGGTTCGATACGTGCCCGTTTCAGATGGAGGGCGATGACGGTGATGGTCTTGCCGAGTCCCATGTCGTCGGCGAGACAGCCGCCGAGACCGAGCGAGGTCATCAGGTCGAGCCAGGCCAGCCCGCGCAGCTGGTAGTCGCGCAGGGTCGCCTTCAGGCCGGGCGGCGGTTCGGCGGGGAGCAGTCCGGCAGTGAGGCGGTCGCGCAGCGCGGCGAGCGCGCCGACGGGCACCGCCTCGACGCTCTCCCCGTCGACCTCCACACTGCCGCTGAGCGCCGCGGAGAGGGCGTCGACCGGGTCCAGCAGGCCCAGTTCGCGCTTGCGGGCCTTACGGACCAGGGCCGGGTCGACGAGCACCCACTGGTCCCGCAGCCGGACGACGGGGCGGTGCGCCTCGGCGAGGGCGTCCATCTCCGCCTCGCTGAGCGGGTCGCCGCCCAGGGCCAGCTGCCAGCGGAACTGGAGCAGCTCCTCGCTCTCGAAGAAGCCCGTCCCGTCCGTTGCCGAGCCCGGTGCGGGGCGGACGACCGCGGCCGCGCTCAGGTCCTGGGCGAGGTCGCGCGGCCAGTGCACGGCGACCCCGGCCGCGCCGAGGCGGGTGGCCGCCACTCCGAGCAGGTCCGTCAGCTCGTCCTCGGACAGGGCCAGTACGTCCGGCACGTCCTGAGCGGACAGCCGGTCCAGGGGCGGCCAGACCCGGGCCGCGCGGCGCACGGCCAGGGCAGCGTCGACCCGGGCGCGCGGGCCGAACGTGGCGTCCGCCGTGCCCGCCCACAGGGCCGCCGCGTCGACGACGTGGGTGGGGTCGGCGAGGCTGTGCACCTGGACGACGGCCGCGCCCGCCCGCCGCGCGCCCTCGCTGTCGTCGAAGAGCTCGTACGCGGACAGGTCGAGGCGCAGGGAGATCCGGACCCCGGCGTCCATGCCGGCGGCGACCTCCGCCGCCCAGTCCTGGGCGCCCGGCAGCCGCTGGGCCCCGCTCGCCGCGAAGGGCCTGCCCGCCGCGTACGGAGCGGCCGGGGTGCGGGGCAGGGCGTCGGCGACCGCGTCCAGGAAGGCGCGTGTCAGCGCTTGTGGATCGGGCAGCCTGAGCGGGCCGCGGCCGGGCAGCGGGACGGCGTGTCCTTCGTACGGAAGGGCCGCTGCGATCGCCCTGAGGTGGGCGATGTCGTCCGGGTCCAGGGGGCCCGCACGCCACGCGTCGAACCCGTCGGGTGTCAGACCGGGCAGCAGCCGGCCGCGCGCGACGAGCCGCAGCGCGTGCAGGGCGGCGGCTCCCCAGCAGGCCGTGGCGGGGTGGGCGGCGGGGTCGCGCCTGGCCCGTACGAGCAGCGGCAGGGCCTCGGTGACCGGCATGGTCAGGGCGGGGACCGCGTGCCGTCGTGTCCCCGTGCCGTGCCGTCGGACGACCGTCAGCTCGGTGTCCGGTGTGGGGGGCGGGAGGCCGCCGTCCGGGTCCCAGAAGGCCATCCGTCCGCCGCGGGGCAGTGCGGCGGGCAGGAACACGGCGGCCAGCCGGAGGGACACCTCGGCCTTCGGCCGGGCGTCGGAGCGGGCCTCGGCGCGCGGCTCCTCCGCACTCGTCCCCTCACCCGCCCCCGTACTCGTACGCGTCCCCGCACTCATGCTCCCGGCCACCTCCCTCGCCTGCTCCCGCCCCGGTCGGATCGATCGTCTTCGACTCTACGGGCCGGGTCTGACAACGCGGCCCGTCGGCCGGAGGGGGCCGGGGGGCGCGGCGTGATCCGGGGGTGGTCGGGGGGGGGCGGGGTGCGGTCAGGGTGTCGTTCTGGAGACCACGTAGACCATGGGATGGCCGGGCTTCGCCCAGTCCACGACGATGTGGTGCGTGGGCGTCGGGTTCTTCCGCTCGTGGTTCAGACCCGACCAGGGGCCGGGGCCGGTGAACTCCCAGCCGACGACACGCCGGTCGCGGGCGCTGATGACGAGGTCGTCCTTCTCCAGGGCGTCGAGGCTGGTCCCGATGGTCCTGAGGAACTTCTCCAGGCCCTCGTCGCTGGTGAGGAACTGGACGTAGAGACGGCTGGTCTTCCAGTTGTTCGTCTCGTAGTACGCGACCTCGGCCGAGTAGCCCGGGATCGGCACCTGGTACAGACGGCGCTGGACCCGGGAGGGCCAGCCGGGGGTGAGCCCGGTCGCCGAGTACTTGGCCTCCTTGTCCTTGCCGCTGTCACGGCTCTGGTTGGCGGAGATCACCAGATAGCCGGCCGGTACACCGATGAGCAGCACGATGATCAGCAGGGTCAGGGCGCGGCGGCGGATCCGGTGGCCAGGCTCCTCGGGCGGGCGGGGCGGCTCGTCCGGGGGTGAGGCCTGGCGCGGCAGCGAGGCCGTCATCACAGCGTCTCCTGCGCCTCGCGGCGCGACTCGGCGTAGCGCTCGTAGCGCTCGTACCGTTCGACGCGGCGCCGGTTGGCGCGCCGGAAGCGGCGGGCCACGAGGCGGGCGAGGTCCGCGGCGCCGACCATGCCGGCCTCGGGGCCGAGCTGGGCGCGGGCGATCCGGGCCTCGGGGCGGTAGCCGCGGCCGGTCAGATGGCGGCGGAAGGCGTCGCGCGCGGGGCCGATCAGGAGGTCGTCGGCCGCGCTGACGCCGCCGCCGATGACGAAGCAGGAGGGGTCGAGGGCGGCCGCGAGGTTCGCGATGCCGACGCCCAGCCACTGGCCGATGTCCTGGAGCAGCTCGATGCACATCGCGTCGCCCTCGCGGGCCAGCTCGGTGATCATCGGGCCGGTGATCTCGGCGATGTTGCCCTTGACGTGCTCGATGATGCCGTAGGCCACCGGGGAGTCGGCGGCGGCGAGTTCGCGGGCCTCGCGGACCAGGGCGTTGCCGGAGCTGTACTGCTCCCAGCAGCCGCGGTTGCCGCACGGGCAGCGGTGGCCGCCGGGCACGACCTGCATATGGCCGAACTCGCCCGCCACACCGAACTTGCCGCGCTTGACCTGCCCGTCCTCCAGGATGGCGCCGCCGATGCCGGTGCCGAGGGTGATCATGACGAGGTGGTCCTCGCCGCGGCCCGCGCCGAAGCGCCACTCCGCCCAGGCGGCCGTGTTGGCGTCGTTGTCGACCAGGACGGGAACGGCGAGGCGGCCCGCGATACGGTCCCGCAGGGGTTCGTTGCGCCACGAGAGGTGGGGCGCGAACAGGACCCGGTTGCGTTCCGCGTCGACCCAGCCGGCCGCGCCGATGCCGACCGCGTGCACGTCGTGCCGGTCGGAGAGGTCCAGCACCAGTTCGACGATGGTGTCCTCGACGACCCTGGGGCTCTTGGACTTGTCGGGGGTCTCGGTGCGGACCTTCTCCAGGATGTTGCCGTCCGCGTCCACGACGCCCGCCATCACCTTCGTGCCGCCGATGTCGATGCCGACGGTGGGGACGCGCGGTGCCGTCAGGTGGGAACGGCGCTCGCGTGTGCCCACGGTGCGCAGGGCGGTGGCACGGCGGGAGCCGATGGGGGCGCCCGCGGCTCTGGCGGAGCCGAGCGCCCTGGGCAGGGCGAGGTCGCGGTAGGTGCTCATCGCGCCGATTCTGCTACACGCTGCCGCTCGGCTGCACGGCGGCGTCCTTCGCTTCGCTCGGGCCGCCCCGGGGTGGTGCCGGTGTTTCGCCGCCCGCGGGAGCGTCGTGGCTGGTGGCGCAGTTCCCCGCGCCCCTTTCGGGGCGCTCTAGGTCCCTCCGTTCTCCAGTTCGTGGCGCAGGTCGTCCAGCTCCGTGCCGCCCGCCATTTGGCGGGTCAGTTCGTCGAGGGTGATGTCTTCCCGGGTGTGGTTGCCGACCATCGTGCCGCGCTTGAGGAGGACGAAGCGGTTGCCGACGAGGTACGCGTGGTGGGGGTTGTGGGTGATCAAGACGACACCCAGGCCCGCGTCACGTGCGGCGGCCACATATTTGAGGACCACACCGGACTGTTTGACGCCCAGCGCCGCGGTGGGCTCGTCGAGGACGAGGACCTTCGCCCCGAAGTGAACGGCCCGGGCGATCGCCACGCACTGGCGCTCGCCGCCGGAGAGGGTGCCGATGGGCTGGTCGACGTCCCGTAGGTCGATGCCCATGCGCAGGAGTTCCGCGTGGGTCGTGCGGCGCATGAGGTCGACGTCCAGGCGCTTGAAGGGGCCGGACCCCTTGCGCGGCTCGGAGCCGAGGAAGAAGTTCCGCCAGACCGGCATCAGGGGGACGACGGCGAGGTCCTGGTAGACCGTGGCGATACCGCGGTCCAGGGCCTCCCGCGGGGACGCCGGACGCGCGTCCTCGCCCTCGATGCGGAAGGTGCCCGCGTCGTGCTGGTGGAGCCCCGCGATGATCTTGATCAGGGTCGACTTGCCGGCGCCGTTGTCGCCGAGGACGCAGGTGATCTCCCCCGCGTGGACCTCCAGCGAGACGCCCTCCAGGGCGCGGATGTTGCCGTAGTACTTACTGACGTCGTCGAGCTCGACCAGGGGCGTGCGTCCGGCGGACGTCGTCGTGGTGGGCTGCGTCATGCCGTGGCCTCCGCGCGCTTGCGGACCCAGGCGTTCAGCAGGGTCGCGAGGAGCAGCATCGCTCCCAGGAAGAACTTGAACCAGTCGGGATTCCACTCGGCGAACACGATGCCCTTGTCGGTCATGCCGAAGATCAGCGCGCCGACCGCCGAGCCGACGGCGGAGCCGTACCCGCCGGTGATCAGACAGCCGCCGATGACGGCCGCGATGATGTACGTCAGCTCCTTGCCGACGCCCTCTCCCGACTGCACGGCGTCGAAGGAGAAGAGCAGGTGCTGTCCGGCGATCCACGCGGCGAACGACACCCCCATGTAGAGGCCGATCTTGGTCGCGGCGACGGGCACGCCCACCGCGCGGGCCGCTTCCTTCCCGCCACCGACCGCGAAGATCCAGTTGCCGACGCGGGTGCGCAGCAGGATCCAGGAGGCGAGGGCCACCAGGCCCAGCCACCACAGGATGGTGACCTTGAAGTCGATGCCGCCGACGGTCAGGACGGACGCGAAGAGGGCCCTGGCGGAGGCGAAGCCCTCCATGTCGGCGATCGTCTTGGTCGAGACGGTGCCGCTGATCAGCTTGGTGAAGCCGAGGTTCATCCCGGTCAGCATGAGGAAGGTGCCGAGCGTGATGATGAAGCTGGGCAGCTTGGTGCGGGTCAGCATGAACCCGTTGAAGAAGCCGATCGCGAGGGTGACCAGGAGCGAGACGCCGACGCCCACCCAGACGTTCGCGGTCATCTGGTAGCTGAACATCGACGAGATCAGCGCGGACGAGGTCACCATGACGCCCGCCGACAGGTCGAACTCGCCGCCGATCATCAGCAGGGCGACGGGCACCGCCATGATGCCGATCGTGGAGGCCGCGTACAGCACGGTGGCCAGCCCCGCGGCCCGTACGAAACCGTCCGCGATCAGCGCGAAGAAGAGGAAGACGGCGAGCGCGCCGACCACCGAGCCCAACTCGGGGCGGCCGAGCAGCCTGCGCAGCGGTGAGGTCCGCAGCAGCCGGTCGTCCGCTGTGGAGGCCGTGGGGGACGCGGGAGGCGTGGGAGACGTGGGGGGCGTCGCGGTCATCGGGTGCCCCGGTCCGCGTAGCTCTCCAGCTCGGCGGCCTGGTCCTTGGTGATGATCTGCGGGCCGGTGAGGACGGGGCGTCCGCCGCCGAGCGTGTCGGCGTTGTACCGGTACAGCCAGAGCAGGTCGACGGCCTCGTACCCCTGGAGGTACGGCTGCTGGTCGACGGCGAAGCCGAGGGTGCCGTCCTTGAGCGAGGCGGCGACCTTGGCGTTCAGGTCGAAGGTGTCGATCTCGGCCTTGCTGCCCGCGTCCTGCTTGGCCTTGACCGCGGTGTCCGCGTAGGGCGCGCCGAGGGTGACGACGGCGTCGACGGAGCGGTCGGCCTGGAGCTTGGCGCCGATGGAGGACTGGACGGCCGACATGTCGGTGCCCTCGACGTAGATGTTCCGCACGGTGCCGTCGAAGGTCTTCTTCACGCCCGCGCAGCGCTGCTCATGGCCGACATTGCCCTGTTCGTGCAGGACGCAGAGGGCTGTTTTCCGGCCACGCTCGTTCAGCTCGTCGCCGACCGCCTCGCCGGCGATCGTCTCGTCCTGGCCGATGTGGGTGAGCGCGCCGAACTCCTTGGACTTCTCGGATCCCGAGTTCACCGTGATCACGGGGATGCCGGCCTTCACGGCGCGGGCGACCGCGCTCTTCATGGCGTCGGGCTTGGCGAGGGTGACGACGATGCCGTCGACGCCCTTGTCCACGGCGGCGTCCACGAGCTGTGCCTGCTGCTGCCCCTCGTCGTCGTGGGAGTACAGGAACTTGATGTTGTCCTTGTCGGCGGCCTGCTGGGCACCGTTCTGGACGATGTCCCAGAAGGTGTCGCCGTCACCCGAGTGGGTGATCATCGCGACGGTCCAGCGGGGCGTGCTCACCGCGCCACCACCCTGGGCCGACGCCGCTTTACGGGCGTCCTCGGCGCGCTTGCCGCCGGTGCTGCTGCACCCGGCCAGGGATGCGCCCAGCGCCCCCGCCACCGCGATGCTGACCCAGGTCCGAAACCGTGCCACGAGGCCGTGCCCTTCTTGATGTCCGATACATGAAACAACCAAGTATCGGATACGGAGTGAAGGATTCCGGACAGCGGGGCCGTCGGCCGGGGAGTCAGGGGCGTACGAGGAGCTGGAACTCGAAGGAGTAGCGCGAGGCGCGGTAGGTGTGGGAGCCGAACTCGACGGCGCGGCCCGTGTCGTCGAAGGTGGTGCGCTGCATGGTGAGCAGCGGGGCGCCGGCGGACTCGTCGAGGCGCTCGGCCTCCACCGCGGTGGCGGCACGGGCGCCGACGGACTGCCGGGCACTGTGCAGGGTGATGCCCGCGACACGCATCAGCCGGTACAGACCGGTGGCCTCAAGCTGCGCGCTGTCGAGGTCGAGCAGGCCGGGCGGCAGGTGGTTGCAGAGGTACGCCATCGGGTCGCCGTGGGCCAGTCGCAGCCGCTCCACGCGGTGCACCTCGCTGCCCTCCGCCACCGACAGGGCCGCCGCCACCTCGGCCGTCGCGGGGACGACGGTGTTGACGAGGACGCGGGTCGCGGGACGCTGACCGGCCGCCTCCAGATCGTCGTAGAGGCTGCTGAGTTCCAGGGGGCGCTTGACCTGGCTGTGGACGACCTGGGTGCCGACACCCCTGCGGCGTACGAGCAGGCCCTTGTCCACGAGCGACTGGATGGCCTGGCGGACCGTGGGCCGGGACAGACCGAGGCGTCCGGCGAGCTCGATCTCGTTGCCCAGCAGGCTGCCCGGGGTCAGGGCACCGCGCTCGATCGCCGCTTCGAGTTGCTGGGCCAGCTGGAAGTACAGCGGTACCGGGCTGTTCCGGTCGACGCTGAGCTGGAGCGGCGTGGTCGGGTCCACATCTGGTTTGGGCACGGGCCCGAGCGTAGCTCCGGTGCATGTTGACGGGAAGTTGTGAGGTTCGATTGTCCGGACAAAGAGTTGACAGGGTGTAGGGTTCGCCCTCAACTTTGTCGCATGCGCATCGGACTCATCGGGACGGGTCGTATCGGTACATTTCATGCGACCGCCCTCAGCCGCCACCGCGAGGTGGGCGGCTCCCTCATCGTCACGGACGCGGATCCCGCACGAGCACGCCGGCTCGCGGACCGCTTAGGTGCCACCGCGGCACCCGGCGTGGACGAGATCTTCACCTGGGGGGTGGACGCTGTGGTCATCACCGCGGCCACCTCGGCACACGGCGAACTGATCGGTCGGGCAGCCCGCGCCGGACTGCCCGTGTTCTGCGAGAAGCCCATCGCCCTCGATCTGGCGGGTACGCTCACGGCCATCGCGGAGGTCGAGGCTGCGGGAACGATCCTGCAGATGGGTTTCCAGCGGCGCTTCGACTCCGGTTACGCGGCCGCGCGAGAGGTCGTACGGTCCGGGCAGCTCGGCCGGCTGCACACCGTGCGCGCGATGACCTCCGACCAGTCGCCGCCGCCCGCCGAGCATCTGCCGCTCTCCGGCGGGCTGTACCGGGACACGCTCGTGCACGACTTCGACATGCTGCGGTGGGTCACCGGGTGTGAGATCACCGAGGTCTACGCGATGGGGTCGGACGCCGGGCCCGCGATGTTCCGCGAGGCGGGCGACATCGACACGGCGGCGGCCGTCCTCACACTGGACGACGGGACGCTCGCGACGGCCACGGCGACGCGGCTGAACGGGGCGGGGTACGACGTCCGCATGGAGCTGGCCGGGGAGCTGGACCAGATCGGGGTCGGGCTCGACGACCGTACGCCGATCGCCTCCACGGAGCCGGCGGGGCCGCCTGCGGCCACCAAGCCGTGGACGGGGTTCCTGGAGCGGTTCGGGCCCGCGTACGAGGCGGAGCTGCACGCGTTCGTGGAGGTGGTGCGGGGGGAGCGGGCGAATCCGTGCGACGGGCGTGAGGCGTTGCATGCGTTGCGCGTTGCGGAGGCGTGTGAGTTGTCTCGGCGCGGGCGCCGGTCTGTTCCGCTGTCGGAGATCCCGGGCGGCCGGGACTGACTTGGCGTCGGCGGCAGGTGGGGGGGTTGGGGGGTGGGGGGTGCGTGGTCGGCTGCGGCGCCGTCGTGGCCGGTCGCGCAGTTCCCCGCGCCCCTCAAAAACGGGGCTGCGCCCCAGCTTTCGCCCTTAGGGGCGCGGGGAACTGCGCGACCGACCCCCACCGGCCCGCACTGTTCAGGGGCGCGGGGAACTGCGCGATCAGCCCCCACCGGCCCGCAGACGACGAACCGGCCGGTGTCGGTCCCCGCCGCCGGCGGGGCGCGGGCCACGGGGCGCCGGGCGTGACGGGATGCGTCAGTGGGGGTGGTCGTCGTCCTCCAGCAGGCCCGCCTCGTACGTCAGCAGCGCGATCTGGACGCGGTTGTTGAGGTTCAGCTTCGCGAGGATCCGGGACACGTGCGTCTTGACCGTGGCGACGCTCATGAACAGCCCCGCCGCGATCTCCGCGTTCGAACGCCCCCGCCCGACCGCCACGGCGACCTCCCGTTCGCGGTCGTTGAGCGCGGCGACCCGCGTACGCGCACCCGCCCGCCGCGTGTCGGGCCCCGCCCCCACGGCCTGAGCCATCAGCTGCCGCGTCACGGCCGGCGACAGCACGGGATCACCCGCCGCGACCCGGCGCACCGCGTGCAGGATCTCCGCGGGCGGAGTGTCCTTGAGCACGAAGCCCGCCGCGCCCGCCCGCAACGCCCGCAGCACCTGTTCATCGGCGTGGAACGTGGTGAGCACGATGACCTGCGGAGCCTCCTTGCGGCCCCTGAGCCGTTCCGTGGCGACCAGCCCGTCCACCGTCGGCATCCTGATGTCCATCAGGACCACGTCGGGACGCGTGCGGTCGACCAGCGCCTCGACCTCGCTGCCGTCGGCGGCCTCCCCCACGATCTCCAGGTCGTCGGCGCCGCCCAGCATGAAGGAGAGGCCGGCTCTGACCAGCGGGTCGTCGTCGACGAGGAGGAGACGGATCGGATTCATGCGCCAACCGTAGTGATCCGTCATCCCCAGGGCAGCCACGCGTGCACCAGGAAACCGCCGTCCCCTTCGGGGCCGTGTTCCAGGTGTCCGCCCGCGAGCACGGCCCGCTCGGTGAGACCGATGAGCCCCTGCCCCGACCCCGGCACATGCGGAACGTCGCCGGGCGGCGGCGGATTGCGTACGGAGACGGTGAGACCGGTGCCCGGGGCCCCGGCCACGGTGACCGTGACCTCCGCGCCGGGGGCGTGCTTACGGGCGTTGGTCAGGCACTCCTGGGCGATGCGGTACGTGGTGCGGCCCACCGAGGCGGGGACGGTCGCCGCGTCGACGACCCGGTTGTCGAGCGTGACCTTCATGTCGGCGTCACGGCTCTCGGAGACCAGCCCCTCCAGGGCGCCGAACGTCGGCTGCGGCCGTCCGGACTCGTCGGCGTCGTCCCCGGAGGCCCGGAGCACCCCGATGATCTCGCGCAGGTCCTGCAACGCCTCGTGCGCGCTCTCACGGATCACCCCGGAGGCCCGCGCGACCTCCGCCCGGGGGGCGTCCGGGCGGATCTCCAGTGCTCCGGCGTGCACGCTGAGCAGGGTCAGCCGATGGGCGAGGACGTCGTGCATCTCGCGTGCGATCGCCTCCCGGGCCAGCCGCTGCGCCTGCTCGGCGCGCAGCGCCGCCTCGGTCTCGGCACGCCGCGCCCGGTCGCGCAGGCTCAGCATGAGCTGGCGCTTGGAGCGCGCGAGCATGCCCCACCCGACCACCGCACCGGTCATCAGCACACCGAGACCGACGACCGCCAGGTACGGGAGGTCGGAGTCGGGGCGCCACCAGGAGAAGAAGGGCAGCAGCGCGAGCTGCGCGCCGCCCGTCCAGGCGACGTACTTGAAGGGACGGTGCACGGCGAGCGTGAACAGGGCGACGAGTCCCGCGCCGCCCGCGGTGTTGGAGACGAAACAGACCGGCACCATCGCGACGGCGAGGCCGAGCGGCCAGCGCCTCCGGAGCCAGACGGCCGCGCAGGCGACCGCGCCGAGCAACTGGTCGACGACCTCCACGGCGTACGGGATGTTCGGGTCGCCGTTCGTCTGGTCCGCGCCGAGCAGGCCCACCCCGACGGCGATCAGGAAGAGGGCGAAGTCGACGGCCCAGTCCCGTGCGGTGCGCCGGGGGCGGCCCTTGCGGCCGGTGTTCTCCGGGTCCAGCTCCGAGGTGACGGCCGACGGCAGAAACCACCGGCGCACCGGGGGGTTCGGGGGTTTCGGCAGCGGCGCGATATCACTCACAGTCGGCAATCTACGCATCGATCCCCGCCGGTGCCGCCCCCGTCGCCCGGTCTGCTACCAAAGTCGGGAACACGTCAGACTTTCGGCGCGCTCCCCGGTGTGGTTCCGGGACTTCCGCCGAGTGCGGCACGACCCGTGGCCGATGAATCCGCCGGGGCGGCGGGGCGAGCATCCTCGTATGAAGCAGGTTCTGGAGTTTCTCGGTGTGATCGCCCTTCTGCAGGGCGGGGTCGGCCTGGTCCACGAGTTCACCGGCTGGCTGCGCGGCTGGGGCCTCGTACAGGGGCTCGACTTCCTCGACGGCCGTGAGATCTACGGGAGTGTCGCGCTGCTCGTGCTGTCGTTCGCGCTGTTCGCGGCGGCCGAGAGCCAGAAGTCCGGCTGAGGGGGCCCGGTCCCGGGCCCCGGGGGATGTCGCCCCCGCCGCCCCTGCCCGTTCCCGTCCACACAGGGGGCTGCGCCCCTCGCCCCCTGTCGCGCTGCGCGCTCGTCCTCAAACGCCGGACGGGCTGAGATACCCAGGGGCGCGGGGAACTGCGCAGTCCTTTGGGCCCGCCCCACCGGACCCGCAGGCAAAAGGCTCCCTACCCGCCGAGCTCCAGGTAGCGGGCCGTCAGACCCGCCACCCCCTCCTCCGTCAACGCCCCGAACAGCCGCAGGCGCGATATCCCGCCGTCCGGGTAGATGTCCACGCGCGCGTGCGTGCCGGCGACCGGGGCGGCCAGGACGAAGCGGTGGTTCGTGTCGGGCTGGAGGCGGGTTCGGGGCAGGGCTTCCTGCCAGTCGCCGTCCGCGCCGTCGCGGACGGCGACGGACGCCCAGCCCGCCGAGTTGCCCTTCAGATACGCCGTGTCGATCTCGATCGCGCGGATCTCGGAGCGTGCGACGAGCTGGTAGCGGATCCAGTCGTGGCCCCGGTCGCGCCGCCGCCGTGTCTCCCAGCCGTCGTCCATCTTGTGGGAACGGCCCGGCTGGATGGTGTTGGTGGGGGACGAGTAGAAGCGGTTGGAGGCGTCCTCGACGTGGCCGCCGTTCTCCAGGGCGACCACGTCGAACGTGCCGAGGACGGACAGCCACCGCGGGTCCGGGACGACCTCGCCGTGTACGCGGAGGCGCGCGATGCCGCCGTCGGGGTGCTGGTTGACCCGGAGGTGGGTGATGAGTTGTCCGGCGTCGACGGCGAACCCGTTGGCCGCGTGGCCGCCGACCTCCGTACGGGGTACGAGAGTTGTCCACTTGACGTCGTCCGCGAGCAGGTCCTCGGGGGACGGCGTGCCGGGTACCGAGGTCCCTTCGACGGACACGGCCTGCGGGTAGTTGCCGCGGAAGTGGGCGGTGTCGACGACGATGCCGTGCACGACTCCGGGGGCGCCGAGGCGTACGAGCGCCCAGTCGTGGTCGTCGGCGGTGGGCCACGGGTGGTCGGCGGAGGCACCTCGCCGGCGGCGGGTCTCCCAGCCGTCCATGACCTTGCCCTTGTGTCCGAAGCGCTCGGGGTCGAACTCGGCCGGCTCGGGCAGCAGCAGGTTCTCGCGGTGGGCGAAGAACTCGTCGTTGGCGGCGACGACCGCGGCGCCGAGCTGCCGGTCGGCGAGGTTGGCGTACCGGGTGAAGGAGAAGTCGGCGGTGCGGTGGTCCGCGTACGGGTCACCGCCTCCGTAGGGGTTCGCGTCGCCGGTGAAACGAGCCGGTGAGTGCTGCTGCTCGGTCACGTGATCAGGTCTTCCTTTCGGGGTCGGCCGCCGCTCGGTGCGGGGCGGTTGGTGGACTTCAGTGGGTGACTACCTCCGGCGGGACAGGAGTTGGCCGGTCGGTTCGGTGAACTCGCCCTCGGACACGACGCGTTCGCCGCGCAGCCAGGTGGAGCGGACCACGCCGTACAGGGTCCGGCCCGCGTACGCGGTGACGCGGTTGCGGTGCTGGAGCGCCGCCGGGTCGACGGTGAACGTCTCGTCGGGTGCGAGGACCGCGAAGTCGGCGTCGCGGCCCGCCTCGATGGCGCCCTTGCGGTCGTCGAGGCCGACGAGTTCCGCCGTGCCCGAGGACATCCAGCGGACCACGTCCTCCAGGGTGTGGCCGCGCTTGCGGGCCTCCGTCCAGACGGCCGACAGGCTGAGCTGGAGTCCGGAGATGCCGCCCCACGCGGTCGCGAAGTCGTCGGTCTTCAGGTCGGCCGTCGACGGCGAGTGGTCGGTGACCACGCAGTCGATCGTGCCGTCGGCCAGCGCCTGCCACAGGAGGTCCTGGTTGGCGGCCTCGCGGATGGGCGGGCAGCACTTGAACTCGCTCGCCCCGTCCGGGACTTCCTCGGCGGTGAGCGTCAGATAGTGCGGGCAGGTCTCCGCCGTGACCCGTACGCCCTCGCGTTTGGCGGCCGCGATGAGCGGGAGCGCGTCGCTGGACGACAGGTGCAGGACGTGGACGCGGGCGTCGAGGCGTCCGGCCTGGGCGATGACGTTCGCGATGGCGGTGTCCTCGGCGTCGCGCGGTCGCGAGGCGAGGAAGTCGGCGTACTTGCGGCCGCTCTTCTGCGGGGCCGCCGCGAGGTGGTGCGGGTCCTCGGCGTGGACGATCAGCAGTCCGCCGAATCCGGCGATCTCCGCGAGGGACCGGGCGAGTTGCTCCTGGTCCAGCTCGGGGAACTCGTCGACCCCGGAGGGCGACAGGAACGCCTTGAAGCCGAAGACGCCCGCGTCGTGCAGCGGCCGCAGGTCCTTGACGTTGTCGGGGAGGGCGCCGCCCCAGAACCCGATGTCGATGTGCGCCTTTGTACGGGCCACGTCCTGCTTGGTACGGAGGTGGTCGACCGTCGTGGTGGGCGGCAGGGAGTTGAGGGGCATGTCGACGAGGGTCGTGATGCCGCCGGCCGCCGCGGCGCGCGTGGCGGTCCAGAAGCCCTCCCACTCCGTGCGGCCCGGATCGTTGACGTGCACGTGGGTGTCGACGAGACCGGGCAGCAGGACGTCGTCGCCGAAGTCCTCCAGCCGGGCCCCGGCGGGCACCTCGGCGTCGTGCGCGAGCACGGCCGTGATCCTTCCCGCGGAGACGGCGACCGAGGCCGCGCGCGTCCCTGCCGGAGTGATGACGCGCGTCGAGCGCAGGACCAGTTCGACCAAGCCGTCGTCGGACACCGGGACCCCTTTCCATACCGGACGTCTCCTGCAGCCGTTAACTTCCGCGTAACGGAATTCAACGTTCTGTTGAAGGAGTCTTCACTCCGCACCCCGTGCCGTCAAGGGTCGACCTCACCCCTGCCTCCACGCGCCCCAACCACTGGACGTTTCCACAAAGCGGAAATAGACTTCCACCCAGCAGAACTTAATCACACGCAGCCCTGCAGTCAACCAACTGCCGGGTAGGCTTCCCACCTGCCTGCCCGTCTGAAAGGACCGCGCCCGTGCCGACGTCCAGCGCCAGCGACGCCTCCGCCGAGGTCGCCACCAAGCCGGCCGCCGCCGGCGGTGGCGTCCAGTCCCTAGAGCGCGCCTTCGACCTGCTGGAGCGGATGGCGGACGCGGGCGGCGAGGTCGGACTGAGCGAGCTGTCCGCGAGCAGCGGGCTGCCGCTGCCCACCATCCACCGCCTGATGCGCACGCTCGTGGTCTGCGGTTACGTACGCCAGCAGACCAATCGGCGCTATGCGCTCGGCCCGCGCCTGATCCGTCTCGGCGAGTCCGCGTCCCGGCTGCTCGGCACCTGGGCCCGGCCCTATCTGGCCCGGCTGGTCGAGGAGACCGGCGAGACGGCGAACATGGCCCTGCTCGACGGCGACGAGATCGTGTACGTGGCACAGGTGCCGTCGAAGCACTCGATGCGGATGTTCACCGAGGTGGGCCGCCGGGTGCTGCCGCATTCCACCGGTGTCGGCAAGGCCCTGCTGGCCCACGTCCCGGCCGACGAGGTGCGCGCCCTGCTGTCCCGTACGGGCATGCCCGCCGCCACGGACAAGACCATCACGACCCCGGACGGCTTCCTGAGCGCGCTCGAAGAGGTGCGCCGCGCCGGTTACGCGGTGGACGACAACGAGCAGGAGATCGGGGTCCGCTGCCTCGCGGTCTCCGTGCCCAACTCCCCCACGGCCGCGGCGATCTCGATCTCCGGACCGGCCGGCCGCGTCACGGAGACGGCCACCGAACGGATCGTGCCCGTACTGCAGCAGGTCGCGGTGGAACTGTCGGAGGCACTGGCGAACTCGGGCCCGGCGGCCTGAGCGGTCCCCCAACCAGCCTGCCCTGCGCGGGAGTTACCGGCGCGGCGGCTCTCCGAAGAGTTCGACCGCGCTGCGTACCGCCGCGAGCCCGGTGGCCAGCGCGCTGACCGAGCCGATGGATCCGACGACCAGCAGGAGCGAGCGGCGCAGGCGCGGGATCTCGGGGAGGCCGCTGAGGGCCATCGCGGCGAGCGCCGCGAGTTCGTCCTCCGCGATGCCCCGGTCGGGGAACTCGGCCGGTAACGCGGCGAGTTCACGGCGCAGTCTGGACACGGCGGACCGCAGCTCCGCCACTCTCGGATCCTCGTCGCTGCCGGTCACTGACCTCTGTCCCAAGCTCCGCAACACAGCTCTCCCCCTGGCGCGCCGCCCGCCGACCGGCACACGGCCTGACCTCTCCCGCCCAACCGTCCCGAGGCGTTGGTGGGGCGCCGGGGACGCGGGCAAGTAAACGCCACCCGGTGCGGTGGGCGCCACCACACCGACCGAAATTCAGGCGCCGGACATCCTGATCCCGCCCTCGGGTCAGGTATGCAGGAGGAATGACGGACAACGACGGCCAGGTGGCCGGACTGCTGCTCGCCGCGGGCGGCGGCCGACGCCTCGGCGGACGACCCAAGGCGCTCCTCGAACACCACGGGCGCCTCCTGGTGGAGTACGCGGCGGGGGTACTGCGTGAGGCCGGCTGCACCCGCGTCCATGTGGTTCTGGGAGCGCGGGCCGACTCCGTCCGGGAGCGGGCCGACCTCTCCGGGTGCGTACTGGTGGACAACCCGGAGTGGGAGGAGGGCATGGGGTCCTCGCTGCGGGCCGGGCTGGAGTCCCTGCGGGGTACGGGGGCGTCGGCCGCCCTGGTGTCCCTGGTCGACCAGCCTGGCATCGGGCCGGAGGCGGCGGCCCGGCTGCTGGCCGCCCACCGCTCTCCCACGACGCTCGCCTCGGCCTCGTACGAGGGTAAGCGGGGCCACCCCGTCCTCCTCGGCGCCGACCACTGGGCGGGGATCGCCGCGACTGCGACCGGCGACCAGGGGGCACGCGCCTATCTGAAGGCCCACACCGACGCGATCACTCTCGTCGAGTGCGCGGACGTGGCGCAGCCCTACGACATCGACACGGCCGCGGACCTCGCCCGGTACCTACAGTGAGCGAGGTGGCACTGAGCGCCGCCTTGTCTCGATCCGAAGAGTCTCGACGTCAACAAAACATTGAACTTCCACCATGAGGAAACTAGTATCCACTGATCAGAAGCGCCCGGCCCCTCAAAGGGCGTTCACCGCCGTAACCGGTCGACTGGCACCCGGTGCCACGCTCGCTGAAGGAAGTGACAGCTCATGTCCGCACCAGCGCCGTCCCCGCTGGCCCTCGTCGACGCCGAGCCCCTGCCCCGGCAGGAGGAGGTCCTGACCGACGCGGCCCTCGCCTTCGTCGCCGAGTTGCACCGGCGGTTCACGCCCAGGCGAAACGAGCTTCTCGCCCGCCGCGGCGAGCGCCGCGCCGAGATCGCCCGTACCTCCACGCTCGACTTCCTCCCGGAGACGGCCGCCGTCCGCGCGGACGACTCCTGGCGGGTGGCCCCGTCGCCCGAGGCCCTGAACGACCGCCGGGTGGAGATCACCGGCCCCACCGACCGCAAGATGACCATCAACGCGCTCAACTCGGGCGCCAAGGTGTGGCTCGCGGACTTCGAGGACGCCTCCGCGCCGACCTGGGAGAACGTGATCCTCGGCCAGGTCAACCTGATCGACGCCTACACCCGCTCCATCGACTTCACGGACGAGCGCACCGGCAAGTCGTACGCGCTGAAGGCGCCGGAGGAACTGGCGACGGTCGTGACGCGCCCGCGCGGCTGGCACCTGGACGAGCGCCATCTCGTCGACGCCGACGGCACCCCGGTCCCGGGCGCGCTCGTCGACTTCGGCCTGTACTTCTTCCACAACGCGCAGCGGCTCATCGACCTCGGCAAGGGCCCGTACTTCTACCTCCCGAAGACGGAGTCGTATCTGGAGGCCCGCCTCTGGAACGAGGTGTTCGTCTTCGCGCAGGACTACGTCGGCATCCCGCAGGGCACCGTCCGCGCGACCGTCCTGATCGAGACGATTACGGCGGCGTACGAGATGGAGGAGATCCTCTACGAACTGCGCGACCACGCCTCGGGGTTGAACGCGGGCCGCTGGGACTACCTCTTCTCCATCGTGAAGAACTTCCGCGACGGCGGGCGGAAGTTCGTCCTGCCGGACCGCAACGCGGTGACGATGACGGCCCCGTTCATGCGCGCGTACACCGAACTGCTCGTGCGCACCTGCCACAAGCGCGGGGCGCACGCGATCGGCGGCATGGCCGCGTTCATCCCCTCGCGGCGCGACGAAGAGGTCAACAAGGTCGCCTTCGAGAAGGTCAAGGCCGACAAGGACCGCGAGGCGGGCGACGGTTTCGACGGGTCGTGGGTGGCCCACCCGGACCTCGTGCCGATCGCGATGGCGTCCTTCGACGCCGTGCTCGGCGACCGGCCGAACCAGAAGGACCGGCTGCGCGAGGAGGTCGACGTGAAGGCCGCCGACCTGATCGCCGTCGACTCCCTCGACGCCAGTCCCACGTACGACGGACTGGTCAACGCCGTTCAGGTCGGCATCCGTTACATCGAGGCGTGGCTGCGCGGGCTCGGCGCCGTCGCCATCTTCAACCTGATGGAGGACGCGGCCACGGCGGAGATCTCGCGCTCGCAGATCTGGCAGTGGATCAACGCGGGCGTGGAGTTCGAGCACGCCGGTGAGTCCGTGAAGGCGACGCCCGAACTGGCCCGTGAGATCGCGGCACGGGAACTGGCCGACATCCGCGCCGAGATCGGCGAGGAGGCCTTCGCGGCCGGCCGCTGGCAGCAGGCACACGACCTGCTGCTCACGGTCGCGCTCGACGAGGACTACGCGGACTTCCTCACGCTGCCCGCGTACGAGCAGCTGACCGGCTGAGCGCCGGGCCGGGCCGGCCGGGACAGGTACTACCGCTCCGAGTGGCCCAGGGACTTCTCCGGGGCCACTCGGTCGCGTACCAGGCGCTTCACGGCCGTCGGCTCGGGGAAGCCCTGCTCGCGGCGGTCCCAGACCACCTCGTCGTCGACGCGTACGACGAAGACACCGCCGGTGCCGGGCTTGAGCGCCAGCTCGGTCAGCTCCTGCTCGAAGGTGGTGAGCAGTTCCTGGGCGAGCCAAGAGGCGCGGGGCAGCCAGCGGCACTGGGTGCAGTACTCGATCTGCACGCGGTGCGGCGCCCCCGCCGGCGTGGCGGGGGTCGCGGGGGCCGGGGTCGCGGGCTGCGTGTCGTCCGTGGTCATCCGAGGTGTACCGACCAATCCTGTTGCGCCGCCGGTTTGCCGTGCAGGTCGGGGACCCGCTTGAGCCAGTCCGGCCGGCCCTGCTGTGTCTTCGCGGCCCGGCGGGCGTCCTCGTCCGCGAGCTGTTCCCGGGTGGGAAAGTCGGTGGGGAGCCAGGCCGCGGAGGCCCTGACCCGGGCGAGGAGATAGCCGACGTACGCCTCGCGGACCTCGTCGGGCGTCGCGAAACCCGGCTCGTCGGCGAGCCAGGCGTCGGGGACCTCGGCCGCGATCGCGCGCAGCAGTTCCTCCGTGACCCGGGGCGCGAGTTCGGCGTCCGCCGCGCGGGTGTCGGGGGTGTGCCCGCCGAGCGCGTGCTGCCGGAAGTCGTACGCCTTCTCCGGCGCCGACTTCTCCGGGGCCGACGCGTCCCAGCGGTGGTGGAAGACCAGTGCGGCCCCGTGGTCGATCAGCCACAGCTTCGGCGGCGCGACGCCGAGCATGGGCCAGATCATCAGGTTCGAGCTGTGCCTCGTACGGTCCACGTTGACCGTGAGGGCGTCCAGCCAGACGATCCGGCCCGCCTCCAGCGGATCGACGTCGAACGTCTGCGCGACCTTGGGGGTGAAGTCCGCCGCGCCCGACAGATAGTCCATGCCGAGGTTGAGCCCGGCGCTGGCCCGCAGCAGGTCCTGGACCTCCTGGTGCGGTTCGTCGGTGGCGATCGCCGGATCGAAGTCCACCAGCACCAGCTCGGGGAACCGCAGGCCCAGGGCACGCGCCAGCTCACCCACGATCACCTCGGCGACCAGCGCCTTCAGGCCCTGCGCCGCGCCGGTGAACTTGACGACGTACGTCCCCAGGTCGTCGGCCTCGACGATTCCGGGTACGGAGCCGCCCGCCCGCAGCGGGGTCACGTATCGGTCGGCGGTCACTTGGCGCAGCACACCCGCCACTGTAATTCAGCCGCCCGGGATGTCTGCCGGGCGCCCGCGGTGCCGGTCAGGCGTCCGGCGCGCGCAGGGGGTTCGGGACCGGGCGGTAGCGTGCGGCGGCGCCGTCCGCCCCGGTCCAGCGCAGCAGCAGGTTCGTCTTGCCGGGCAGGGCCGGGGAACGGAGGAGTTCCGTCACCTCGGGCAGCTCCGGGGCGTACCGCGTCAGCTCCCGGCGCGCGGGCTCCCACGGGTCGAGCCCCGGATACCGCTCGCGCAGGGCGTCCGCGATCTCCAGCAGGTTGTTCACGACGAGGCAGTAGACGAGTCGCTCCCAGCCCGCCTCCCGTGTCACGTCCGGCAGCAGCTTCACGCCCTCGGCGTCCCGGAACAGCGCCTGCACCGGGGTGCCGTCGGCGTCCACGGCCACCACCGTGTTCTGCAGATGCGCTTCGAGTACGACCCCGTGCCGGGCGAACAACTCCAGTACGGGCGGGACGACTTGGCGCAGATACGCGGTCCACCAGGCAGCCGGGTCGGCGAGGGTGTCCAGAGGGTTGCAGGGGCTGCCCGTGCCCTCCGTCAGTGCGGCCGCCAGCAGCGGAGTCGAACCGGGGGTCACATGCCCGCCCAGCCCGTCACGCACGAGAACGGCCAGCTCCTCGAAGGCGAAGTCCGCCGTGCGGTAGCCGCGGTCGCTCAGCCAGGCCGCACCGCCGGGCAGGGCACGGAAGGCCCGCGTCACGGCGGCGTCCGTACGCCGCAGCGCGAGCAGGTCGTGCCGCCAGAGGCGCCGGATGTCGTTGGTGATGCGGACGTCGAGGCTGAACTTCACGAAGAGGTCGGCGTCGGGGACGTACAGGGTGCGGATGGCCGCCGTGGGCCAGGCGGACCACGGCGAGGGCCCGAGGTGTACGAGGCGGCCGTCGGCGAACGCCTCGCGGATCTCCGGGCTGCCGCCGACGAGGTCGAGCTGCCACGGGTGGGCGGGGAGGAGCCGGTAACCGTCGGGGGCCGCGCCGAGGGCGTCCAGGGCGCTGATGTCACCCTCCTCCACGCAGGCGTCCTCGCGCAGCCCGAGCAGCGCCGCCGGGAAGTCGGCGTACGCCTCCGGCGCGTACGGGAGCCAGGCGGCGGCCGGACCGCCGCCGCGCGCCTTGGGGGCGGGGTGGTGCGGATGCCCGGTGATCAGGGACTGCTCGGAGCGGCGGTACGGGTCCGGCGGCGGGGCCACGCCCTTCCGGGCCGCCAGGATCGCCGCCACCGCGTCCCGGCTGTCGGTCATCTCGGCGGGCAGTTCGGAGTTGGACAGGCCGGTGTGCAGGCGCAGCTCCTCGGCGGCGAGCTTGACCAGTTCGGCGTGGCCGACCCGCTGCCAGGTGCCGTCGGCGAACAGCTCCGGGTCACGGGGCCGGCGCCCGTCGCGCACCCGCAGAAACCGCTCACCGGCCGGCAGCCGGTACACACGCAGGGTGCCGGTCGCCTGCGCCGGGCCCGGCTCGGGGCCCTGCGCGGGGCGGGGCTGGGACTTCGGCTCGGGAGTGGGTGCGCGCTCGGGGTTGGGCGCGCGCTCGGGGCTGGGCTCGGGCGCGCCGATCTCGCGCAGCAGGCAGTTGAGCAGCGGGGCCGCCGCGATCGCGTCGGCCGCTTGGGCGACGCCGTCGTCACCGGTCCGCGCGAGGGACCCGGACGGGATGGGGGGCATGGGCTGCATGGGCTGCATGGGTGGCACGGGGGGCATGTGATCCACGCGATCCGTTCGTTGCATACGGTGCACTTGCGCTGAGTATGTCCGGATGTCCGGCGCCGTACCCGGCCGGACGGCGTCCCCTCACCCTAGGAGCCCCTGTGCATCCTCCCCGCACCCCGGCCGAGACCGAGACCGCTCTCGCCGACGAGCTGCGCACGGTACGCCCCGACCTGCTCTCCCCGTACGCGGCCGAACTCCCCGGCGCAAGGTCGGCCGTGCTGACCCGGTTGTGGCGCGGGCTCGCTCTGGAGCCGCTGCCGTGGGTGACGCGCCGCGAGGCGGGGCACGACGGCCCGACGCTCCGGCTGGCCGACGGCCGTCGCCTGCACGGGCCGCGCCCGGACGCGTACGCGACGGCCTCGACCGTCACGGAGGTCGAGCTGGACGGGACGGCGTACGACCATCCGGCCGCGCTGATGACGGCGCTCGGTCTTCCGCACGGCCGCCCCTTCGCCACCGAACTCGCCGACAGCGTCGCCTCGTTGGCCCTGTCACGCGCCAACCAGGCTTCTTTCGGCGGTCCTTCGGAGGCTCCGCGCACACTCTGGGAGTGGGAACAGCGGGTCGTCGACGGGCATCCCTTCCACCCCAACTGCCGTGCGCGGCCCGGCTTCTCGGTGGCCGAGCAGCTGGCGTACGCCCCCGAGCACCGGCCGGTGGTGCGGCTGGGCCTGGTCGCCGTGCGGGAGGACGACTGCCGGTCGACGGGTGAGTGGCCGTACCGGGAGGCGGGGCGGCTGCTGATCCCCGTACACCCGTGGCAGGCCCGGCATGTACTGAAGGACGAGAAGCCCGTCGGGGACGGGATGTCCGCGCATCCCCTGATGTCGCTGCGCACCCTGGCGGTGCCGGACGGATCACACGTCAAGACCGCGCTCAGCGCCCGGCTGACCTCCTCCGTGCGGGACATCTCGGTGTACTCGATCACGTCGGCGGCGACCGTGTCGGCGTTCATGGAGTCGATGGCCGGGCGCCTGGACGGGCTGCTGCACATCACCCGGACCCTGGGCGCGGTCACCGCCGGCACCGCCGATCTGGCGGCCGTCGCACGGGAGTCCCCCGAGCTGTGCGCGGGCACGGGCGAGCAGGTCGTACCGGTCGCCGCTCTCGCCGCGAGCGTGCTGCCCCAATCCCCGCGCTGGCTGGCGGAGTTCAGCCGGCTCGCGCTCACCGTGGGGCTGCGGCTGCTCGACCTCGGCGTCGCCCTGGAGGCACACGGCCAGAACCTGCTCGTGGTGCTCTCCCCCGCCGGTGACCCGGTGCGGCTCGTCTACCGCGATCTGGCGGACATCCGGATCAGCCCGGCGCGGCTGGCCCGCCACGGCATCCCGGCCCCCGACCTGACGGGCCGTATCGTCACGGACGACGAGTCCGTCCTGCGCAGCAAACTCTTCGGCTCGCTCGTCGCGGGCACACTGGCGGCGACGGCGGGTTCGACACCCGCGCTGCGCACGGCGCTGTCCACGGCGGTACGCGATCTGCCGCGCACCCCCGACCTCGCGGCGCTCCTCGAAGAGCCGTTGCCCGCCAAGGCGTTGACGCTGATGAGGCTGTCGCCCGAGCGGCCGGGCGACCTCTGGGCGCGGCTGCCCAGCCCCTTCGCCGACCCGCTCGTTTTGAAGCGCGGTGCCTTTGCTCCATAGGATCCGTCGATGATCACAAGACAACGGCTGGCGGCGGGCGCCTGCGCCCTGCTCGCCGCCCTGGCGGCCGGGATCGCGCTCCCGCCCGACGCCGTCGCCGACGAGCCCTCGGGGACCGCCGCGCCCAAGGTGAACCTGCTTCTCGACGTCAGCGGCTCCATGCGGGCACGGGACATCGACGGCCAGTCCCGGATGGCGGCGGCGAAGCAGGCCTTCAACGAGGTCCTCGACGCGACGCCCGAAGAGGTCGAGCTGGGCATACGCACACTCGGCGCCAACTACCGCGGCGACGACCGCAAGACAGGCTGCAAGGACACCGAACAGCTCTACCCCGTCGGGCCGTTGGACCGTACCGAGGCGAAGACGGCGGTCGCGACCCTGTCGCCCACCGGCTGGACCCCGATCGGCCCCGCGCTCCTCAAGGCCGCCGACGACCTCGAAGGCGGTGAGGGCTCCCGCCGTATCGTCCTCATCAGCGACGGCGAGGACACCTGCGCCCCGCTGGACCCGTGCGAAGTGGCACGCGAGATCGCCGCCAAGGGGATCGGCCTCACCATCGACACGCTGGGCCTGGTGCCGAACACCAAACTGCGGCAGCAGCTGAGCTGCATCGCGGAGGCGACCGGCGGCACGTACACGTCGGTCGAGCACACCGACGAACTCACCGACAAGGTGAACCAGTTGGTGGACCGAGCCGCCGACCCGGTGGTGACGCCGGTCGCCGTCGAAGGGGCCGACGCGTGCGCGAAGGCACCCACGGTCAAGTCGGGGCTGTACACCGACCGTGAGGAGTTCGGGCAGCACCGCTGGTACCGCGTGGACCTGCCGGCCGGCTCCGAACTGCGTGCCTCGGTGAGCGTCGCGGCCGACCGCCAGGTCGACCGGGACTACGGGGTGTCGCTGCGGGCGGTCACCACGAGCGGCCGCGAGATCGTGCGCGGCGAGACGACCGGCACGGGGCGGACCGACGTCATGTCGGCCGGTCTGCGCTACCCCAAGGCGGAGAACGACGACTCCGACGACGACTCCGGGTCCGCGACCGAGATCGTGTGCCTCCAGGTCGCCAACTCCTTCTCGGCGGCCTCCGGGGTGAAGACCACGCCCGGTCTGCCGCTCGAACTGACCATCGACATCGTGGACGGGCCCGACGCGTCGAGCGACGTGGCCTCCTTCGGCCTCGGCCGCGGCTGGTGGCTGCTCGGCGCACTGGTGCTCACCGGCTTCCTCGCGGGTGTGCTGTGGGGTTGGGTCTCGCGCTGGCGGGTCGCGGTCTGGAGGACCAACTGATGCGTACGAAGCTTGTGTTGAGAGCGGCGAGTGCGGGACTGCTGCTGCTCGGGGCCGCGGCGGCTCCCGCCGTCGCCGACTCCTCCCCCTCCGCGAGCCCGTCGGACGACTCCGGCGCGCCCACCTCGGCGGGGACGTCCTTCCGCACGGCGGCCGAGGTCGACCAGGGGCAGCGGGCGACCGCCGGGGCATCCACGGGCGACTACCTGTACTGGTCGTTCCCCGCCGACGCGGGACAGCGGCCGACGGTCCGGGCGAAGGTGAAACTGCCGGACTCGCACGCCTCCGCGACCTGGCAGATCGACGTGTACGACGGTCTGCGGCGGCGTCAGGCGTGCCAGTACGGGGCGCAGACGCGGACGGCCGCGCAGGACGTGGGCTCCGTCGAGCTGTCCTGCACGCTGCGTACGGTTCGTGCGTGGTCGGAGCCCTGGGCCGACGACCCGCTGCCGGGTACGTACTACATCCGGCTGACCACGGTCGGGCTGACGGCCGCCGATCTCGGGCTGCCGGTGACCACCGAGGTGCGGATCGACTCCAAGGAGATCGGCGGGGCTGCGGCGGTCGACGGCGCGTTGTCCGAGCCGTTGGTTCCGGGAATCGCGGTCAAGTCCGAGGCCGACTCCGACTCCGGCGACGAGGAATCCGACTCGCCTGCGGCTGTGCTGTCCAGCATCGAGCCGGATGACGGGTGGGCTTCCGGGTGGTGGTCCGACCGGTGGGTGTGGTCGGGGGTCGGGGGTGCGCTCGCCGCTCTCGCGGGAATCGGCGGATACGCGCTGACGCGGGGCACGGGCCGCCCACGACCGTAGCTTCCGCGCACGGGCACGCCTGCCGCGTCGTCGGGTGCGGGTGTGTCTGCGGTTGCCCGCGCCGTTCCCCGCGCCCCTTCGGGGGCGCCTGCCGCGTTGTCGGGTGCCGGTACGTCGTGGCTGATCGCGCCGTTCCCCGCACCCCTACGGGCACGCCTGCCGCGTCGTCGGGTGCCGGTACGTCGTGGCTGATCGCGCCGTTCCCCGCGCCCCTACGGGGCGACCGCACCCCGTCGGGTGCGGGCACGTCGTGGCTGGCCGCGCCGTTCCCCGCGCCCCTGTGGGGGCGTTCCCGCGTCGTTGGCTGCGGGTGCTTCGTGGCTCGTCGCGCAGTTCCTCGCGCCCCTGACGGGGCCCGCCCAGGGCCACCCAAGGGGCGCGGGGAACTGCGCGGGCAACCACAGCGCACCCGCAGGTGGCAACACACCCAGGACCCCTCCAGGGGCGCGGGGAACTGCGCGGCCAGCCACAACGCACCCGCAGATGGCAACGCTCCCAAGACCCCTCCAGGGGCGCGGGGAACTGCGCGGCCAGCCACAGCGCACCCGCAGGGGGCGGCGCGCCCGGGGTGCCCGCAGGGGCGCGGCCAGTCGCCGCGGAGTCCGGGGTCAGGGCTCGCGGAGGGCCTTTGCCAAAGGGCTTTCGCCCGTCACCGCCACCCGGTTCGTGCGTATCGCGTCCGCAAGTGTCAGGTCACCCCGCCCCAGCAACGTGCACGTCTCCGCGTCCAGGGAGATCCGCGCGTCGGGCGTCCCGGGCCCGGGGCCCTCCCCGTAGACCGGCCCGTCCACCGTGCCGGCACCGGCACCGGCACCGGCACGGACGTAGAACTCGCCCTCCTCCAGGCGGACTTGCACAATTCCCTCCCCAAACCCCTCCAACGCGCGCAACAGCGGCAGCGCGAACCAGTGCGCCCGCACCGCATCCGTGGCCCGCCGTTCCGCCAGCAGCGGCGCCCCCCACTCCCCCAGCGCCTGCAGCACGGGTAGCAACTGCCGCCCACGGCCGGTGAGTTCGTACACGTACACGGCGCCCGGAGGCGGCATCCGCCGGCGCGTCGTCAGGCCGTCCCGCTCCATGTCCTTGAGCCGGGAGGCGAGCACGTCCGTGCTCACCCCGGGCAGGTCGGCGTGCAGGTCGGTGTAGCGGCGCGGCCCGGCCAGCAGCTCGCGGACGATCAGGAGGGTCCAGCGGTCACCGACGGCGTCGAGCGCGCGGGCAGCGGAACAGTACTGGTCGTAGCTTCGGCGAGGTGACATGCGACGCAGTCTAGACAACTTGTTGGACTTTCCAAGCGTGAACTTGGTAAAACCAAGCAACACCACAACCTGGAGGTGCGCACCGCATGGAGTTCCGGCAGTCGAGCAAGCTCAGCGAGGTCTGTTACGAGATCCGGGGCCCGGTCATCGAGCACGCGAACGCCCTGGAGGAGGCAGGCCACAGCGTGCTGCGCCTCAACACGGGCAACCCCGCGGCCTTCGGCTTCGAGGCCCCGCCGGAGATCCTCCAGGACATGATCCGGATGCTCCCGCAGGCACACGGCTACACGGACTCGCGCGGCGTCCTGTCGGCCCGCCGCGCCGTGGCGCAGCGCTACCAGGAGCGCGGTCTCGAAGTCGACGTGGACGACGTCTTCCTGGGCAACGGCGTCTCCGAACTCGTCTCGATGGCCGTCCAGGCCCTCCTGGAGGACGGCGACGAAGTCCTCATCCCCGCCCCGGACTTCCCGCTCTGGACGGCGGTGACGACCCTCGCGGGCGGCAAGGCCGTGCACTACCTGTGCGACGAACAGGCCGACTGGTACCCGGACCTGGACGACATGGCGTCGAAGATCACGGACCGGACCAGGGCCGTCGTCATCATCAACCCGAACAACCCCACCGGCGCGGTCTACCCCAAGGAGATCATCGAGGGCATCCTCGACCTGGCCCGCCGGCACGGCCTGATGGTGTTCGCGGACGAGATCTACGACCAGATCCTGTACGACGACGCCGTGCACCACACGGCCGCCGCGCTCGCCCCCGACCTGGTGGTCCTCACCTTCTGCGGCCTGTCGAAGACGTACCGCGTGGCGGGCTTCCGGTCCGGCTGGCTGGTCGTGACCGGGCCGCGCCAGCACGCGAAGAGCTATCTGGAGGGCCTCACCATGCTGGCCTCCATGCGGCTGTGCGCCAACGCCCCGGCCCAGTACGCCATCCAGGCCGCGCTCGGCGGCCGGCAGTCCATCCACGAACTCACCGCGCCCGGCGGCCGGTTGCGCGAACAGCGTGACATCGCGTGGGAGAAGCTGAACGAGATCCCCGGCGTCTCCTGTGTGAAACCGAAGGGCGCGCTGTACGCGTTCGCCCGGCTCGACCCCTCCGTCCACAAGATCCACGACGACGAGAAGTTCGTACTCGACCTGCTGCTGCGCGAGAAGATCCAGGTGGTCCAGGGCACCGGTTTCAACTGGCCGCGCCCCGACCACTTCCGCATCCTCACCCTCCCGTACGCCGACGACCTGGACGCGGCGATCAGCAGGATCGGCCGGTTCCTGAGCGGCTATCGGCAGTAGACGGCAGGGGGCGGCAGCAGGGGGCGGCAGCGGGCGGCGATGTCAGACCCTGGTCGTAGTCTGCAACAGCAGCTGACGGGTCCGCCGTGGCCCCCGGTCCGAAGGAGGCGACCATCCGTGACGCGACCGCCGAGCGCCGCGCAGCGGCGTGTCATCGACGCCGCCGACCCCGTGACCGGGCGCCTCAAGGGTACGGAGAGCCAGCTCGCGGCGCTGGTCAGACATGGTCTGGCCTTCCGGCACCCGCGCCCGCCGCACGCTCACTTCCTGACCCCGGCAGGGCACCGGGTTCGCGAGGAGTCCGCCACGGCGGACGCGCTCGCCTCCGAAACGCCGCAACCCGCCCCCGCCCTCGCTCATGAGCCCGCCGGGGTGTTCGCCGCGCGCGTCGGCGGCGAGGAGACCGCCGACGCCGGTCCGTCACGCGTTCGCGAGGTGCGCAGCGCCTGGCAGGGGCTGCTGGAACTGCGGCGGATGACGAACACGGGCGGCGCCGTGGACCGCCCGTGCGCATGGGAGCGTACGCATCTGGTGCAGGCCGCCGCCCTGGCGCTGGAGGCGGCGGGACTCCGCCCGGCAGGGACGGGCGCGGAGGGGTACCGGGTGCGGGCGACACCCCAGCCGGAGGCCGTCGCCGTGCGTGAGCCGGACGCGGCGGCCCTGAAGGAGTGCGCGGTGACGCTGGAGAAGGCCGGATGGCAGGTCGGCGAGCACACGGAGCCGCGTACGGGAGCGCGCTATCTGCTGGCCTCGCCCCGCCGGTCGTGACGCCCCCGGATGCCGCGTGCCGTGCCGAGGGGAGGTCGACGTCGATGACCAACCGCTCAGTACGCTGACGCCAACTCAGCTCAGCTCACCGCAGAAATGGGGAAGTCGTGGCCGAACCGTATGCCGTCCCGGTGACCGTGCGCGGGTACGAGACCGACGTCCAGGGGCATCTGAACCAGGCCGTGTACGTGAACTACGCGGAGCACGCCCGCTGGTCGTTGCTGCAGGCCGCCGGGATCACCCAGGCCGGTCTGATCGCCAAGGGCGTGAGCCCGGTGTCGCTGGAGATGACCGTCCGCTACCTGCGCGAACTGCGCGCGGGTGACGAGGTCGAGGTGACCTGCGGCTTCGACTGGGGCGAGGACGGAGAACAGGGCAGCGGCAAGACGTTCCGGATCCGGCAGACCATCCGCAGGACCGACGGTACGGTCGCGGCCGAGATCACGGCGGTCGGCGGCCTGATGGACCTCAAGGAACGGAAGCTGGTCGCGGACCCCCGCGCCTACTTCCGCGCACTGGCCACCGACCCCCGGCCGTTCGGCCTCTGACGGCGGATCAGCAGCGAAGCCGGCCGGCCCCGGCCCCGACGGGGCTAGGACGATGGACGGCGGGCGTCGTACGCGGCGCGTGACTCGGCGATCGTGACGCGGTGCCGTTCCGCCCAGTCGGTCAGCCCCAGCAGCGAGGCGTGCAACTCGTGCGCCACCGGCGTGAGTTCGTACTCCACCTTCGGCGGGACCGTCGGGTGGACGGTGCGCGTGAGCAGTCCGTCGCGCTCCAGGTTGCGCAGGGTCAGCGTGAGCATGCGGCGGCTGATGCCCTCGATGCTGCGCTCCAGCTCCGTGAAGCGGATCGGCCCGTGCGCGGCGGCCACGATGATCAGAACGCTCCATTTTCCGGCGACCCTGTCAAGAACCTCGCGGACGGGACACGCGTGCGCGTTCACGACCTGCGAGGTAACACGGGTGTTCCCCTGGGACATCCGGGTGCCTCCTTACGACCGGCCTTCATGGTCACTCACGATGTCCTCCGTTACAAGTCGTGCACCTATGGAATGTCCAGCACTCATACGGAGGCCGTGGCCATGTCGTCCCGGATAGGAGCCCGCACGGCGGGACTCGCCCAAGACAGTCCGGATCCTGCTCAGCACTCGCGAACGTACTCCCGCCGGGCGTCCCTCGTCGTGCTCTGCGGGGGCGCGCTGATGACGATCCTCGACGGCAACGTCGTGACGGTGGCGATGCCCGCGATCCAGAGCGATCTCGGTTTCTCGTCCGCGGGGCTCGCGTGGATCGTGAACGCGTATCTGATCCCCTTCGGGGGCCTGTTGCTGCTGGTGGGGCGGCTCGGCGACCTGGTGGGACGCCGGCGGATGTTCACTTCGGGGCTCGCCCTGTTCACCGTGGCGTCGGTGCTGTGCGGAGTCGCCACCAGCCAGGGCGCGCTGATCGCGGCGCGGGCGCTGCAGGGCGTCGGCGGGGCGATGACCTCGGCGGTCGTCCTGGGCATGCTCATCGCCCTCTTCCCCGAACCGCGTGAACAGGCCGGGGCCATCGCGGTGTTCAGCGCGGTCGGGGCGACGGGCGGCGCGCTGGGCACCTTCCTCGGTGGGGCGCTCACCCAGGCACTCAGCTGGCACTGGATCTTCCTGATCAACCTGCCGATCGGGACCGCGGCCTGGATCGCCGCCCTGCGCGTCCTCGCCCCCGACCGCGGCGCGGGGCTCGGCAGGGGCGCGGACTATCCCGGGGCCGCGCTGGTCACGGGCGCGCTGATGCTCACGGTCTACGCGATCGTAGGCGCCGGAGAACGGTCGGTCGGCGGCACGCTCGCCCTGGCCGTGGTCTCGCTCGCACTGTTCGCGGGATTCACCCTGCGGCAGGCGCGGGCCGAGCGTCCGCTGCTGCGGCTGAGGCTGTTCCGCTCACGGCTGCTCACCGGAGCCAACGGTGTGCAGATCCTGATGATCGCGACGATGTTCGGGTTCCAGTACATCGGGGCGCTCTACCTCCAACGGGTGCTGGGATACGACGAGTTGCGGACAGGACTGGCGTTCCTGCCCGCGCCCGTGCTGATCGGGGTGCTGATGCTGGGGCTGTCGGCGCGGACGATCGGCCGCTTCGGGGCGTACCGGGTGCTGCTCGCCGGGCTCGTGCTCATCGTCGCCGGGATGGGCCTGCTGAGCCGGATGCCGGTGTCCGGGATGTACGTGGTCGATGTGCTGCCTCCGATGCTGTTGCTGGCGACGGGGTTCGCCGCTGCGATGCCTGCGGTGACGGGGCTTGCCGTGGCGGGGGTGGCGGAGGAGGATGCCGGGCTTGCGTCCGGGCTCTTCAACACCACGCAGGTGGTGGGGGGTTCGCTGGGGCTTGCCGTGCTCACGACTCTCGCGGCGGGGCGTACGGATCGGCTCCTGACGGGTGGGGAGGTGTTCGCGGTGGCGACCGCGGGCGGGTATCGGTTGGCGTTCGCTGTTGCGACGGGGGTTGCCGGGGTGGGGCTAGTGGTCGCCGCGGTGGTCCTGCGGCCGGCTCGGGATTCTTTCGCCCCCGCCGCCCCTACCCGTTCCCGTCCCTGACTCAGGGGCTCCGCCCCCGAACCCCCGGTCCTCAAACGCCGGACGGGCTGGGGGGGGAGGGAGCGACGGAGCCTGCGGGCCGGTGGGGGCGGGCCGCGCAGTTCCCCGCGCCCCCAGGTGCCTGGGGGCGCGGGGAACTGCGCAAAAGGGGGCGAGGGGGCGAAGCCCCCATGTGGTGACGGGAACGGGCAGGGGCGGCGGGGGCGAAAGAACGCTTGACGGGTATACGTCACTCTCAATCTCTGGTAGGAAACTTTCCTAACAGTACGGAACAGTGACTCCCACCCCCCCCACCGGAGGTCCCGTGCACACCCCCCACGCCCCCCACACCCCCACAAGCTCCTCCCGCCGCACCATCCTCGCGATGATCGGAGCAACCCTCGTGGCGGGCCCAGCCCTCACCGGCACCCCCGCGAGCGCCGCGGGCACAGGCACCGCCGCCCCCGGCCTCGACGACCCGGCGAAGAAGGAGATCGCCATGAAGCTCGTCTCCAGCGCGGAGAACTCCTCGCTGGACTGGAAGGCGCAGTACGGCTACATCGAGGACATCGGCGACGGCCGCGGCTACACCGCGGGCATCATCGGGTTCTGCTCGGGCACGCACGACATGCTCGACCTCGTGGAGCTGTACACGCAGCGCAAGCCGGGCAACCCGCTGGCCGGTTACCTGCCCGCGCTGCGCCGCGTCGACGGCTCCGACTCGCACGAGGGCCTGGACCCCGGTTACCCGGACGCCTGGCGCCGGGCGGCCCAGGACCAGGTCTTCAAGCAGGCCCAGAACGACGAGCGTGACCGCGTTTACTTCAACCCGGCGGTCCAGCGCGGCAAGGCGGACGGCATCGGCACGCTCGGCCAGTTCACGTACTACGACGCCATCGTCATGCACGGCAACGGCGGCGACAGTACGAGCTTCGGGAGCATCCGCAACCGGGCGCTGGGCCGGGCCAGGCCCCCGGCCCAGGGCGGTGACGAGGTCACGTACCTCAATGCCTTCCTCGACGCCCGCGTGTGGGCGATGAAGCAGGAGGAGGCCCACTCGGACACCAGCCGTGTGGACACCGCGCAGCGGGTGTTCCTCAGGAACCGGAACCTGAACCTGAACCCGCCGCTGGACTGGCAGGTCTACGGGGACAGCTTCCACATCGGCTGAGGAGCCCGAAGAGTCCGAAGAGCCTGAGGAGCCCGAGGAACCGGGCCGGTGGCCGCCCGCTCACGAACCGTCAGCGAGCGGCCACCGGCTCCGGCCCCGCGCCCGGTGCCGAACCCGGTGCCGAACCCGCACCCGGAGCCGGTGCCGAACCCGGCCCCACCCCCGGCCCCGGCTCCATCGGCGCCGTCACCTCGTCGCACTCACGGCTGTCACGGCTGCCGCCCAGGTGGTTGAAGACCAGGTTCAGGGCCACGGCCGCCACGCACCCGGTCGAGATCCCCGAGTCCAGGATGATCTTCGCGGTCTCCGGGAACGCGTGGTAGAACTCCGGCGCGGTGATCGGGATGATGCCGACGGCGAGCGACACGGCCACGATCAGGACGTTGTTGTCCTTCTCCAGGCCCGCCTTGACGAGGGTCTGGATACCGCTCGCGGCCACCGAACCGAACAGCACCACTCCGGCCCCGCCGAGCACGGGACGCGGGACCACCGCTATCAGCGACGCGGCCATGGGACACAGGCCCATCAGGACGAGGAAGCCGCCGCCCGTGGCCACCACGTACCGGCTGCGGATGCGGGTCATCGCGACCAGGCCGATGTTCTGGGCGAAGGCGCTGCACATGAAGCCGTTGAAGAGGGGGCTGACGGCCGAGCCCAGGGTGTCCGCCCGCAGGCCCGCCGCGATGGTCTTCTCATCTGCGGGCCGGCCGACTATCTCCCCCAACGCCAGCATGTCCGCGGTCGATTCGGTCATCGAGACGACCATCACCACGCACAGCGAGACGATCGCGGCGAGCTGGAACTGCGGCGCTCCGAAGTGGAACGGCGTGGGGAAGCCGACGACCGCCGCGTCGGCCACCGGCGCGAAGTCGGTGACGCCGAACGGGATCGCGACGAGCGTGCCGGCAACCAGGCCGAGCAGTACGGCGATCTGCTTGACGAAGCCACGGGTGAAGCGGCGCAGCAGCAGGACGATCAGCAGGGTCGCGCCCGCCAGGCCCAGGTTGGTGGTCGAGCCGTAGTCGTGCGCGGCCGGGTCTGGGCCCTGGGCCCAGCCGAAGGCGACCGGCATCAGGGATATGCCGATGAGGGTGATGACCGTGCCTGTGACCACCGGCGGGAAGAAGCGGACCGCCTTGCTGAAGAAGGGGGCGGCGAGGAAACCGAGGAGACCGGCGACGATGACCGCGCCGAAGATGACCGGCAGGGCGTCGCGCTTGTCGTCGGTGGAGTTGACGACCGCGATCATCGGGGCGACCCCGGCGAAGGTGACACCGTTGACGAAGGGCAGCCGGGCGCCGATCTTCCAGATGCCGAGGGTCTGCAGGAAGGTGGCGAGTCCCGCGGTGAACAGACAGGCACCGGTGAGGAAGGTCAGTTCGGTCGCGGTCAGGCCCACGGCCGCGCCGACGATCAGGGGTGGGGCGACGACTCCGGCGTACATGGCGGCCACGTGCTGCAGACCGCTCGTCGCCATCTTCAGGGCGGGGAGTTTCTCGTCAACCGGGTGTTTCTTCGGGCCAGTTGCGCTTACGTCCGTACTGCTGGGCAGGTGCTGGGCAGCCACGGCGGCTCCTCCGGTCGGGTACACGTCGGCGTTGACGTGGGTGTCAGGGAGGTCTGTTTTCTGGCAAGGCTTTCTGGCAGGGCTTTCTGGCAGAACTTCTTGGCAGGACGGTGCCCGTCACGGAGGGGGCGCGGCGGGGGCAGGAGGACGGGAAGGGACCGTTCCGGGGCGCGGGCAGTTCGTGCGCGCGCCCCGGAGACGGTCACCGCGGACCCCGTTCGGGTCGGCGGCCACCGGCCGAGGGCCGTCCCCCTCGGCCGGAGATCTTGGCGAGGACCAGGCGGCTTCCGATGGATCAGAGCCATCGGAAGCCCGCCGGGTCAGGCCTGCGCGGCGATCCGCGCGAGGCGCCGGGCCTCGTCCCGTGTGGAGCGGGCGATGGCGTCCTCGTCGACGTGCAGCAGCCGCCCGTTCTCGACGATCTGCTCACCGTTCACGAAGGAGGCGGTGACCGGCGCCGCGGCGCCGAAGACGAGTGCGGTAACCGGGTCGGCGATCGACGCGTGAGCCAGGGTGTCCAGCTTCCACAGCACCAGGTCGGCGAGCTTGCCCGGCTCCAGGGAGCCGATCTCCGGTGCGCGGCCGAGGACTTGGGCTCCGCCGTACGTGCCCAGCCGCAGCGCCTGACGGGCGTTCAGGGCGGCCTCGCGGTGGGCGCCGAGGCGGTTGATGAGGAGCGCGTTGCGCAGTTCGGTGTGCAGTTCGCCGGATTCGTTGGACGCCGTGCCGTCGACGCCGAGGCCGACGGGGACGCCGGCCGCGAGCATGTCGGGCACGCGCGCGATCCCGGCCGCCAGACGGGCGTTGGAGGAGGGGCAGTGGGCCACCCCTGTCCTCGTACGGGCGAAGGCGGCGATGTCGGAGTCGTTCATGTGGACGCAGTGGGCCATCCACACGTCCTCGCCGAGCCAGCCGGTCGACTCGAAGTAGTCGGTCGGACCCATGCCGAACAGTTCCTTGCAGAACTGCTCCTCCTCGACCGTCTCCGAGCCATGGGTGTGCAGCCGTACACCCTTGCGCCGGGCCAACTCGGCGCCCTGGCGCATGAGTTCGGTCGAGACTGAGAAGGGCGAGCAGGGTGCGACCGCCACCTGGGTCATGGCGCCGAAGGAGGCGTCGTGGTGTTCGTCGACGGTCGCCTCGGTGGCGGCGAGAGCGCCTTCGAGGGTCTCGACGGCGAAGTCCGGCGGCAGTCCGCCGTCCTTCTCGCTGCGGTCCATGGACCCACGGGCCAGGGTGAAGCGGACACCCATCTCGCGTGCGGCGCGGATGATCGACCCGGACAGGTCGCCGGAGCCCTTGGGGAACACGTAGTGGTGGTCCATGGCGGTGGTGACTCCGCCGCGGGCCATCATGCCGAGGGAGCCCTGGGCCGCCGCGTACGTCATGCGCTCGTCGATGCGCGCCCAGGTCGGGTACAGGGCGACGAGCCAGTCGAAGAGGTTGTGGTCCGTGGCGAGGCCGCGGGTGATCCACTGGTAGAAGTGGTGATGGGTGTTGACCAGGCCCGGGGTGACGAGGTGGCCGGTCGCGTCGATCCGGCGTACGACGTTCTCCAGGCCCTCGGGGGCCTTGCCCGCACCCAGTGACTCGATGCGGTCGCCCGCCAGGACCAGATGGCCCGACGTGTACTCGGTGTCGTCGGCGTCCACGGTCGCGATCGAGCAGTTCTCGATGACGATCCGCCGGTCTGCTGCCATGGTTCGTCCTTCTGCCGTGCCGAAAAGGGTTGCCGTCAGGGGGAGTTGCTGACGGAGGCGGGTGCGTCAGAGGTTGCTGAGGTCCACCGGGATGAGTGCCTCGCAGCCGTCCCGCAGGATCGTCGCCTCGATCAGGCCGTACGGCCGGTCGGCGGCGAAGTACACCTCGTTGTCGTTCTTGAGGCCGAACGGCTCCAGGTCGACGAGGAAGTGGTGCTTGTTCGGCAGCGAGAAGCGGACCTCTTCGATCTCGTCGCGGTGCTCGATGATCCGCGCGCCCATCTGGTACAGGGTCTGCTGCAGCGACAGGGAGTACGTCTGCGCGAACGCCTGGAGCATGTGCCCGCGCACCTGTGCGTAGGACTCCTCCCAGTCGGGCATCGGCTGCTCGTCGTCGGTCCAGTCGAACCGCCAGCGGGCCGACACCTCGGTGGCGAGAATGCGGTCGTACGCCTCTTTCAGCGTCGTGTACTTGTCCTTGACGTAGCCCCAGAACTCGGAGTTCGTCGAGTTCAGTACGACGAGGTCCTTGAGGCCGGATATGACCTCCCACGAGGAGCCGTCGTACGTGATCTGCGTGACGCGGGTCTCCTGGCCCTTGCGAGCGAAGGAGTGCCCGCCGTCCTCGGCGCCGGCGGACGACGGGTCCGTCTCCGAGGTCCCGATCCGCTCCCAGGAGTACTCCTCGATACGGATCCGGGCGGTCTTGATCGGCTCCTGCGAGGTCACGAAGTGCCGGGCGAGGTGGATGCCGAACTGCTCGGCGGACTCGATGCCGTGCTCCTTGGCGAAGGCGTACACCGTGTTCTTGGTGGTGTCCGTCGGCAGGACGTTCGCGTTGGAGCCCGAGTAGTGGACCTCCTCCATGTCACCGCTGAGGGCGACGGAGACGTTCAGGTCCTTGATGTGGTGGGTGGCGCCGTCCCGGGTGATCCTGACGACGCGGTTCTCGGCCTTGCCGTACTGGTTCTGGGCCAGGACCGCCGGACGGGCGGAACGGGGATGGGTGGTCATGTCTGCTAGCTCCCTCGGTAAACGGAGTAGCCGAACGGGTTGAGCAGCAGCGGTACGTGATAGTGCTCCCCCGGGCTGACGGCGAACGTGATCGCCACCTCGGGGAAGAACACCTGTGCGGCACCGCTGTCCCGGTTCGCGGGGGCGTCCTGCTGCGCCTCGGCCTGGTTCTGCACGGGCTCGTTCTCGGGCTTGTTTCCGAGCTCGTTCTCGGGCTTGTTCTCGGGCTTGCTCTCGGGCTTGCTCTCGGGCTTCTTCTCGAAGTACTCCTCGACCGAGAAGTCGAGCCGTACGTGTGTGGTGCCCTCCGGCAGCGCCGGCAGGTCCTTGCACCGGCCGTCCGCGTCCGTCGCGGAGCCGCCGAGCGCCCGCCACTGCGCGTCACGGCCGCCACGGGCCGCGAGGCGGACGGCGACCTGTGCGGCGGGGCGGCCGACGCTGGTGTCCAGGATGTGCGTGGACACGGAGGCGACGGCGGCGACGGAAGCGGTGGTCTCGGTGGTCATGCGGGGGCGTTCTCCTCGACGAGTGGGGCGAGCCGGATGCGGTTGATCCTGCCCAGTTCGGTGCGCACGGTCTCGCGCTCCTGTGCGGGCGTGTTGCCGATGCGCTCCCTGAGCGCGTCACGCATCTGTTCGCCGGTGAGGCCGGTCGCGCAGATCAGGAAGACATGGCCGAACCTCTCCTGGTACGCCAGGTTCAGTTCGAGCATCTCCGCCTTGAGTTCGTCGGAGGCGCCGGCCATGCCGCGCTGTTCACGGGAGGAGGTCGGGTCGCCCGGCTTGGGGCGGCCGATCGGCGGATGGCCGGCCATCGCCTCCGCCAGGTCGGCGTCGGTCAGGTCGGCCATGGCCGCGTCGCTGCGCGCGAAGAGGTCGTCCCCGGTGGCGTACGGGCGGCCGGTGAGCAGTCTGTGCGCCCAGGTCGTCGATGCGCACAGTTCGTGGAGGGCGGCACGGGCCGCGGGTTCCTCCAGGGTGTTGAACCGGGCGAGGCCGCCAGGTGTCGTCGTACTCGAAGTCACGGGAAGCCTCCGTGGCCTTGTGCTGGACGGGCTGCGGTCAGCTAACGCCCTCGGAAACACCACGTCAACACTTTGTTGAAAAATCCAGGTAACGAAGACGTCCGCCGCCCGGGCGCCCCGATCCCGGGCCGGCCACCGTTCTCCCTGCTCAGACCCCTCAGACCCCGCGCCCGGACGTTCCGTTCATGCGTCCTTCTCGCGGTTCAGGTAGTTGTAGACGGTGAACCGCGAGACGCCGAGCGCGCCCGCCACCGTCTCCACGCCGTGCCGTACGGAGAAGGCTCCGCGCGCCTCAAGGATGCGTACGACCTCCTGCTTGGCCTTGCGGTCCAGCTCGGCCAGCGGCTTGCCGCGCTTGCGTTCCAGGGCGGCCAGGATGTGGTCCAGCGAGTCGGCGAGCTGCGGCAGCCGGACGGCCACGACGTCCACGCCCTCCCAGGAGAGCACCACGTCGTCGGGTCCGGCCTGGTCGGCGGGGAGCATCTCGGCACCCATGGCGTCGACCAGCGGCTTGACGGCCGACACGAAGGGGTCGTCCGCGGACCGGGTCACCGGCCCTCCTCCCCGATCACGTTGAGCTGCAGCGAGATCCGGGTGGCACCGGCGTCCAGGGCCTTGCGCAGCAGCGCGTCGACCGCGGTGAGCACCGAATCCGCCCCGCCCTCGGCGGTGTTGCCGAACGGGCCGACATCGACCGAGTCCAGTTCGGCCGCCTCGATGACCTCGCGGGCGACCAGCGCGTGCGGCGGCGCCTCGTCGAGGTCGAAGGGTTCGGTGGTGAACTCCACTCGCAATCGCACTGTGCCCCCATGGCATCACTCGGGTCCATGTCTGCGACGGCCCAGTCCCGGCCGGCCAGAAGGCGACCCTAGCCCACCCGTAATCCGCCTCCCGGCCGCCGAACGGCACCCGGGCCCCGCCACGGACCGCACCCGCTTTTCCCGCCGACCCCTCTTGACAAGGTTCCCTCCCGCAGGCAGCCTTTCCATCAAGCAGAAAAGAACTTCCGTAATACGGAACTATCGATGCAGGCCCGGCCAACGGCCCCACTCGTCACGGAAGGGAGCGCCGACCCCTATGCCCGGTTTCTCGATGGACGCAGCCGCAGAGCAGCGCTTCAACGTCAACCTGTCGATCCTCTTCACCGAGCTGCCGCTCCTGGAGCGCCCCGCGGCAGCCGCCGCTGCGGGCTTCACCGCGGTCGAGCTCTGGTGGCCCTGGACCGACACCCCCACCCCCGACCGCGCGGAACTCGACGCGCTGAAGAAGGCGATCGAGGACGCGGGCGTACAGCTCACCGGCCTCAACTTCTACGCCGGACAGCTGCCGGGCCCGGACCGGGGCGCACTGTCGATCCCCGGTGAGGAGTCCGAGCGATTCCGCGCGAACATCGACGTGGCCGCGGACTTCGCCCGCTCACTGGGCTGCACGGCTCTCAACGCCCTGTACGGCAACCGCGTCGAGGGCGTTGACCCGGCCGAGCAGGACGAACTCGCCCTGGAGAACCTCGTACTGGCAGCCCGCGCGGCCGACCGCATCGGCGCGGTCCTGCTGATCGAGACGCTCAACAAGCCGGAGTCGCCGCTCTATCCGCTGGTGAGCGCCGAGGCGGGGATCGCCGTCGTCGACAGGGTGAACGAGGCGACGGGACTGGGCAACGCCCGCTTCCTGATGGACCTCTACCACCTGTCCATGAACGGCGAGGACCTGCCGTCGGTGATCGAGCGATACGCCGCCAGGACCGGCCACGTCCAGATCGCCGACAACCCTGGCCGCGGCGCACCCGGCACAGGATCGCTCCCGCTGGCCGACCTCCTCGGCCTGCTGCGCAAGCAGGGGTACGAGGGCTGGGTCGGCCTGGAGTACAAGCCGGGTGACCGGCCGAGCGCCGACTCCTTCGGCTGGCTCCCCCGCGAGGCCCGAGCCGCCCGCGTCACTCCCGTCACCCGCGTCACCTGATGAGCGGCAACTCCCGGACTCAGTAAGGCAGCTGACGCAGCGAAACAGTTGATGCAGCAGAACAGCCGACGTAGCACAGCGTGCAGAGAGGCACCCTCACCATGAGCAACCTTGCCGACAGTTCCCACGCGTCCCGTCCGGCGATCGCCTGGATCGGCCTCGGCATCATGGGCTCCCCCATGTCGGAGAACCTGATCAAGGCCGGCTACGACGTCACCGGGTTCACCCTGGAGCAGGACAAGCTGGACCGGCTGACCGCCGCGGGCGGCACCGCGGCCGGGTCGATAGCCGAGGCCGTACGGGACGCCGACGTCGTGATCACGATGGTGCCCGCCTCCCCGCAGGTCGAGGCCATCGCGTACGGGCCCGACGGCATCCTGGAGAACGCGCGGTCCGGCGCCCTCCTGATCGACATGTCCTCCATCACCCCGCAGACCTCCGTGGACCTGGCCGAGGCGGCGAAGGCCAAGGGCATCCGGGTCCTGGACGCCCCGGTGTCCGGTGGTGAGGCGGGCGCGGTCGAGGCCGTGCTGTCCATCATGGTCGGCGGCGAGCAGGCCGACTTCGACCAGGCCGAGCCGATCTTCGAAGCGCTCGGGAAGACCGTCGTGCTGTGCGGTCCGCACGGCTCGGGACAGACCGTGAAGGCCGCGAACCAGCTGATCGTCGCCGTGAACATCCAGGCGTGCGCCGAGGCCGTGGTCTTCCTGGAGAAGTCGGGCGTCGACCTGGCGGCGGCCCTGGACGTACTGAACGGCGGCCTCGCCGGCTCGACCGTACTGACCCGCAAGAAGGACAACTTCCTGAACCGCGACTTCAAGCCGGGCTTCCGGATCGACCTGCACCACAAGGACATGGGCATCGTCACGGACGCCGCCCGCAACGTCGGTGCGGCGCTGCCCGTCGGCGCCGTGGTCGCCCAGCTCGTCGCGTCCCTGCGCACCCAGGGCGACGGCGGCCTGGACCACTCCGCGCTGCTGCGCGCGGTCGAGCGCCTCTCCGGCGAGCGGGTCTGACCGCCCGCCCCCACAGACCCGGGCGGCGCCGGCGCTGACACCTGTCCTGTCGCGCCCAAGCGGCGGCGCCGCCCGGTACCAACAACTTCCGAGCTGCGCCCGGGGTCTGACGGGAGGTCATACCTCAGGCGCACCGCCCGCGAGGACCGTGGACCCGGATGAGGGGTAGTCCACGGAACGAGCGGGCCGGGCGAGGGCCGCGGCGGTGTGCACGCCAGTGCGGTGGTGAAGGTCCCGGCGCCCCTTCTCGACATGAGGGAAGGGAAGCGTCCGGAGCCGTCGCACCGCCGCGGTCCCGGCCGAGAACCCACGACGAAGAGCGCCGAGTACGGAGAGTCCCGTACTCGGCGCTCTTCGTCGTCCGTACGCCGGGGGGCGTACAGCGGTGGGCGTACTGCCGCTACGGAACCCTCAAATCAACCTCTGAACATCGCGCCTGAGGCTTCAACTGACGGTGGCATTGGGCACATTCTCAGCACACGGGGCCCGCCGGCACGGGGGCGGCGGGCCCCTTACGGAGTACACCGCGGGCTGGTCCTGAAACGGGGGTGGGACGCATGGGCAGCCGGTTGAGGTGTCGGCACGAGCCGTTCGTGACGCTGTCGCGGGGCGGGCCGCCTGCCGCGGTGACGATCGCCCCGTCCGACGCAGCACTCGGGGGGAGACGCGGGGCGGCACACGGGGGAAAGCACGGGGGCGCCGGGTTCGGCTCGGGTCGCGGCGGGGGCGGCCGGGGCTGAGCACGGCGCGAGGCCCCGTCCTGATGACTCAGGACGGGGCCTCGGCTCATGAGGGAGGGCTTGGCGGGGTCAGACCTTCAGGGTCCTGATGGACGTGGGCGCGTGGCCCGGCTCGGTCGCGATCTCCTCGAACTCCACGACGTTGCTGATGTCGTTGGTCGTGGACATCGAGATGTTGGTGACGCGCTCCAGGATCGCCTCCACGACCACCGGGACCTGGAACTCGGCGGCCAGCTTCTTCGCCTGCTCGAAGGCGGCGCCCAGCTCGCCCGGGTCGGTCACCCGGATCGCCTTGCAGCCGAGCCCCTCGACGACCTTGACGTGGTCGACCCCGTACACGCCCAGCTCGGGAGAGTTGATGTTCTCGAATTCCAGGTTGACCTGGAAGTCGATGTCGAAGCCGCGCTGGGCCTGCCGGATGAGGCCCAAGTAGGCGTTGTTCACCAGCACATGGACGTACGGGATCCGGTGCTGGGCCCCGACGGCCAGTTCCTCGATCATGAACTGGAAGTCGTAGTCGCCGGAGAGCGCGACCACCTGCGCGCCGGGGTCGGCCTTGGCGACGCCGAGCGCGGCGGGGACGGTCCAGCCGAGGGGGCCGGCCTGACCACAGTTGATCCAGTGCCGGGGCCGGTAGACGTGCAGCATCTGCGCGCCGGCGATCTGGGAGAGGCCGATGGTGGTGACGTACCGCGTCTCCGGGCCGAAGGCCTTGTTCATCTCCTCGTAGACCCGCTGCGGCTTGATGGGGATGTCGTCGAAGTGTGTACGCCGCTGGAGTGACGCCTTCTTCTCCTGGGCGGCCTCGGCCCACCCGGACCGGTCGGGCAGCCTGCCCTCGGCCTTCAACTCCCGTGCCACCGTGACGAACAGCTCCAGCGCGGCCTTCGCGTCGGACGCGATACCGAAGTCCGGGGCGAAGATCTTGCCGATCTGGGTGGGCTCGATGTCGACGTGCACGAACGTGCGTCCGGCCGTGTAGACGTCGAGCTTGCCGGTGTGGCGGTTGGCCCAGCGGTTGCCGACGCCGAGGACGAAGTCGGACTCCAGGAAGGTCGCGTTGCCGTAGCGGTGCGAGGTCTGCAGGCCGACCATGCCGGCGTTCAGCTCGTGGTCGTCGGGGAGGATGCCCCAGCCCATGAGGGTGGGGACGACCGGGACGCCGGTCAACTCGGCGAATTCGACGAGGAGTTCGCAGGCATCGGCGTTGATGATCCCGCCGCCCGCGACGATCAGCGGCCGCTCGGACTCGTTCAGCAGCGCGATCGCCTTCTCGACCTGGGCACGGGTCGCGGCGGGCTTGTAGACCGGCAGCGGCTCGTACGTCTCCGGGTCGAACTCGATCTCGGTGAGCTGGACGTCGATGGGCAGGTCGATGAGGACCGGGCCCGGACGGGCCGAGCGCATCAGATGGAAGGCCTGCTGGAAGACGCCCGGGACCTGGGCCGCCTCCAGCACGGTGACCGCCATCTTGGCGACCGGCTTGGCGATCGACGCGATGTCGACGGCCTGGAAGTCCTCCTTGTGGATCACGGCGGTCGAGGCCTGGCCCGTGATGCACAGGATCGGGATGGAGTCGCCGGTCGCGGAGTACAGACCGGTGATCATGTCCGTGCCGGCCGGTCCTGACGTCCCGATGCAGACGCCGATGTTGCCGGGCGCGGTACGGGTGTAGCCCTCCGCCATGTGGGAGGCGCCCTCGACATGGCGGGCCAGGGTGTGGCCGATGCCGCCGGATGCCTTGAGCGCCGCGTAGAAGGGGTTGATCGCCGCGCCCGGGACACCGAACGCGTTGGTGACGCCCTCACGCTTGAGGATTTCGACTGCCGCGCGGGCAGCGGTCATACGGGCCATTGCGTACTCCTGCTTCGGCTGCCGGATTCGGGCTCCCGTCGCGCCCCGCGGAGAGCTTCAAATTCCGTATTACGGAAACTAACTTCTACTATCTGGAAGCAATGTAGGTGCGAGGGCGGGGGGCGTCAAGGGCGCGAGGCGGGGGCGCGTGCGCGGCGAATCATGGGGCGTCCGATCGATTCCCTGCCGGAGGAGGGCGTTCCGGAGGACGATGGAGGCGCAGCTCCCCTGCGGTTCGGTGTCACGTGTTCTGGAGAGAGTCATGGCCGAGAGCGTGCCGGTGACGTGTCCGGCCTGTCGGCGCGAGCATGTCTATGCGGCGCCGACGTACCCGTGCGCGTGCGGTGCGCCGGTCACCCCCGAGCTGGACTCGGGGGCGGCCCCCGAGTCCGTCACCCACCACACCTGGGACGAGGGCTGGGTGACGGTCCCCTGCGGGACCTGCGGGCGCGCGGACCAGTGGCCCCGACCGGAACTCGGGTGCCCGTGCGGGACGGTCCTGCGGGTACCGGTGACGTCGAAGCCAGGTCCCGCCGCCTTGGGCCCCGCCCACCCCGACAGCGATGCGCCCGGCCCGCCCCACACCGATCCCGATAGCGATGCGCCCGGCCCGGCCCACACCGATCCCGATACGCCGGGCCGTGCGGAGACGGGCCACGCGGAGACCGACCGTGCGGGGACAGGCCTCGCGGAAACCGACCGTGCGGAGACGGGCCGCGCGGAGACCGACCGTGCGGGGACAGGCCGCGCGGAGACCGACCGTGCGGGGACAGGCCTCGCGGAGACCGACCGTGCGGGGACAGGCCACGCGGAGACCGACCGTGCGGGGACAGGCCACGCGGAGACCGACCGTGCGGGGACAGGCCTCGCGGAGACGGGCCTCACCGAGGCCGAGGCCGGCAGCGCGGAATCGGGTCTCACCGAGACCGGCCTCACGGAGACGGGCCACGCGGGGAAAAGCCTCCCCGGGACGGGCCTCGCTGGGACCGGACGCGCCGGGCCCGAGCGCCATGGGCCCGGCCGCCGGGGGACCGGCCGCCGTGGGACGGGGCACGACGGGGCGAGGCACGACGGATGTGACGCGCGTCCGGGGGACGCCGACGAGGCACACGCCGCCGACGCCGACCGCCGGGACGGCTGGGCCTACACGGACGGCCCGGACGCCTCGGCGGATCCGGTCGGCTCGGCGGATCCGGTCGGCTCGGCGGATCCGGCGGGTCCGGTCGACTCGGCGGATCCAGTCGACCCGGCGGGTCCGGTCGACTCGGACAACCCGGGCACCCCGGGCGGCTCGGCAAGTCCGGTCGCCTCCAACGGTCCGGCGGATCCCTCGGATCCCTCGGATCCGGCAGCTTTGAGGGCTCCGGCAGGCCCAGGCGGCTCAGACCGCCAGGCTGGCCCGGACAACTCCGCCGTCTTGGACAGCCCTGTCGGCTCGGCCGCCCCGGTCGCTCCAGTCGGCCCCGACGGCCCTGATGGCCGGAACAGCCTTGCCGGCTCGGACGGACCAGGCAGCCCGGACGGCTCCGGCGGCCCGGCCGGCCCGAACAGCCCTGTCGGCTCGGACGAACCGAACAGCCCGGACCGCGCGGAGAGCCCTGTCCGCCCGAACGGCGCGGAGGACTCCGGCAGCCCGGACGGCCCGGACGGCTCCGACAGCCCGGACGGTGCGGAGGGCTCAGCCGGTCCGGACGGTTCAGCCGGTCCGGACGGGGACGGCGGCGGTGACGGCGAAGGTTCCGGTCGTGGTGTGGCCGTGGAGGGTGGTCCCGGCGGGGCGGCACGGCGGCCGGGGGCGCAGCGGGCCCGGCCCCGGCGGCTGCCCGCCGCGGTCTCGCTCCCCCTCCCGCGTGCCGAACCGGCCCCCCGCCCCCCGTTCCAGCCCGTGACCATCCGTACGGCCCGGGACGCGGTGACCGCCGCCGCGCTGTACCTGCGCTGGCTCGGGTACCAGGACATCCGGCGGGCCGACCAGCGGCCCCCCTCCGGCATAGGGCTCGCGGCCCGCGGAGTCGTCGCGCAGGTGGACCCGACCGTGCGCCCGGCCGACCTCCGGGACGTGGAGTGCCTGTGGCTGACCGCGATGACGGAGTCGTCCCGCTGCGTCTACTTCTCACTGGCCGGTTACGAGAAGGACGCCCGCGCCCGCGCCGACACACTGGGCGTCCCCCTGTTCGTACTGGACCTCACCGGCACCCCGCAGCCCGCGAACAGCCTCGCCGACGACCTCGTCGCGACCGGCGCGTGATCGCACCAACTCGGCGAAGCAGTCGCATACTTGACCCCATGACCGTCAGAGCGGCCACTTCCGCCGACCTCCCGCTGCTGCAGGACATCGAACGTGCCGCGGGCGAGCCCTTCCGTATCTTCGGCATGCCGGAGATCGCCGACGACGAGCCGCCCGCGCTCGACGTCCTGGAGCGTTTCCGCAAGGCGGGCCACGCCTGGGTCGCCGAGGACGCCACGGGCCGGCTCGTCGCGTACCTGATCGGTGAGCCCCTGGACGGCGCCTTCCACATCGAGCAGGTCTCCGTCCACCCGGACGCCGCGCACCAGGGCGTGGGCCGGACCCTGATCGCGTACGCCGCCGAGCGCGCGCTGGAGCAGGGGCTGACCGGACTCACGCTCACCACCTTCTCCGAGATCCCCTGGAACGCGCCCTACTACGAGCGGCTCGGCTTCCGTGTCCTGCCGGAGGCCGATCTCACCCCGGGCCTGCGGAGAGTCCGCGCCGGGGAGGCCGAGCAGGGCCTCGACCGCCGGCCCCGGGTGTGCATGTACCTGCCGATGGAACGGCCCGGACAGCACGCCTAGGCCTTGCCCAGGTCGGGCCAGGCCTTGCCCAGGTCGGACTCAGGCCATGCCCAGAGCAGGCTCGGGCCAGACCCGGGCCATGCACAGGGCAGGCAGGTCAGGCCTACGGCGTGCGGTGGTGGCGGTCGAAGCCCTCGTCCATGTCCGGGGCGTCGGGCGCGTCCGGGCCCCCTCGGGATACCCGGGATCCCGGGGAGGCCCCCCTGGCCCCCGGGGACCGGGCCGCCACCACGTCCGCCGCCGGCCCGGTGGCGAGCTGCGCCTGCAGCCGCAGGTGGCGGAACTCGAAGCCCGCCCCCGACTGACGCAGCACGCCCCGTCGGTGCGCCTCGTCCAGGAACGCCATCAGCCGCCACGGCAGCTGCCCGGTCACCGCGAGCCAGCCGCGCGCGACGAGGAAACGGCCCCAGGCGCTCAGCGCCAGCGCCGCCGTGCCGAGGGGCAGCCACAGTTGCGTACCCAGGTGCACCAGCCCGCCCCAGTCCCCGGGCGTCGCCACGACGGGCACACAGACACAGGCCACGAGCACCGCGACCATTCCGCCCCGGGTCAGGGACGCGGTCCGGTCGGTGCGCAGCGACAGGCCGGGGCTCGCCGCGCGCATCAGGTCCGACGGCACGCTCAGCGCGCGGTAGACCCCGCACACACAGCCACCCACCACTCCGATCAGCAGGCCCGCGACCAGCACCGGCGGCAGATCACGGGCCAGTACGCCCGTCGCGGGCCCCCGGGTCAGCCAGTCCCGGCCCTCGTCCGGCAGGACCGACCGCAGGTTCGTCGGGTGGACCGCCGTCGTGTCCGGCCCGGCGCCCGGGGTGATGAGCGCGACGACGTCACCGTCGCGCGACTCGAAGAGCGTCCGCCGTGACACGAAGTCCACGCAGCGGCGCCGGGGCAGCAGCGGCATCGTGCAGTTCGGCGGCCGGGCCGTGCCGGGAAAGGCCACCGGGCGCGCGCCGTCCCCGGGCAGCAGCAGACCGCCCCGCAGGGGCCGTTCCGTGACGGCGCTGCGCACTCCCGCCCGCTCGGAGAAGTACCAGCCGCCGATCTCCCGGTCCGCCAGGTCCACCGCCGTACGGGATTTGAGCGCGGTCACGCCCACCGCCGCGAACCCTCCCGCGGTGCAGGAGGCCACCCCGATCAGCATCGCCGCGGCGGTGCCCTTGACCGTGCCCGTCACGAACCGGCGGGCGATGCGCCCGGCACGCGGGGTGTGCGCCCCGTCCTGGCCGCCCCGGCTCGTTCCGCTCGCCGTCAGGGCCGTGCCCGCCGCCGCGCAGGTGGTGCCGAGCAGCACGGTCCACGGGTTGCCCTCCCGGCCCAGCAGGGCCACGCCCGCCGTGACCGTTCCGGCGACCGCCAGCGCGGCCCCGCCCAGCCGCGCCGCCGTACGGCTCATGACCCCGCTCCAGGGCAGTCCGAGCGGGGTCGGGCGGCGGGAGAGTCCCGCGATGCCGAGGTACAGGGTGAACAACTGCGAGAACAGGAACCCGCCGAGCAGATCCGGCATCCACCCGTCGGTGACCCCGCCGAAGCGGAATCCGAAGCGCAGATCGTCGAAGTACGCGAACCCCGCCCACATCAGGGCGCTCACCCCGGTGGTGACGAGCGCCTGCCGCCGCCGGAAGCGCCGGTCCACGTCCCGACCGTCCGGGCCGCCCCGCCCGTCCGTGCCTCGGCGTCCCCGCCGCCCGGACGGCAGCAGGTACCGGACCCCGAACGCGAACCCCAGAGTCTGGCCGACGAGCAGGGCGACCAGGGACAGTACGTCCTCAAGACCGGCCAGTTCGCCGGCCGCGCGGGCCAGGGTGACCGGCAGCAGGAGCAAGGACAGCACGGCGAGGGCGAGCAGGCCCGGCGCGTACAGCGCGAGGGTCCGCGGCACCAGCGACTCCAGCTCCCACCAGGCCAGCCGGCCCGTACCACGGCTGTGCAGCCCCCGGGCCAGCACGGTGAGCCGCCGGGTGGCGTCGGCGGCGGCTTCCGGCCCGGCGTCCGCGAACGCCGCGGGTACGAACGCCTCCAGGAGGTGCCCCTCCACCGCCGCCACCGTGGGAAAGCGCCGGGCGTCGAGCAGTGGCGCGGGGTCGCGGGAGGTGTCGCCGTAGACCGTGCGGGCCAGGCCGACCATCAGCGGGGTGGTGAGCGCCTTGGCCAGCGGCAGGTCGGGCCGCTCCGCCAGCGTCCGCAGCACCGGTGTCCACACGGTCCGCGGAACGCCGTCCGCCGCCGCACGCAACGGCCGCGCCGAGCGCTCCAGATGCGCCCCGGCCCGTACGAGGTCCAGGGGCCGCAGTTCCACCACCTCGGCCCCGGTGAGTACGTCACCCTCGTCCACCGCGGCGGCCCAGGCGTCCCCCCGGCTGGTCAGCAGCAGGGGCGCGCCCGGGTCGAGTTCGGCGTTGATGCGGCGTACGGCCGTCGCGCGGGCGGGGCGGGGCAGTTCGTCGAAGCCGTCCAGGACCGGGGCGACCAGGCCCGTGTCGACCAGGACGCGGGCCAGGGTGCGCCGGTCGTCCGCCTGGGCGGCCAGCGGACGGTAGTCGGCGGCGAGCCGGGCCGCGAGCCAGTCGCGCAGCGGTGCGCGCAGGGGGTCCCACGAGGCGAGCGGGAAGATCACCGGGACCGGGCCGCCCTCCTGGCGGGCCGCGAGGCGGTCCAGGACGTACCGCATCGCCAGCACGCTCTTGCCCGACCCGGGCTCGCCCAGGACCACGACGCGCCGGTCCGGGGGCGCGGCGGCCGGATCCGGGGCGGCCGGATTGGCGGGGCCCGGATCCGCGGAGCCCGGATCCACGGAGCCCGGATCCACGAGACCCGGATCCATGAGACCCGGATCCGCGGAGCCAGGGGTGCCGTCGCCCGCGCGGGGGCGGGGCAGCACTGCGCCCGGCGGGATGTTGTACGGATGGTCGGCGAGGCGTCGGTCCGCGAGGGTCCAGTCCACCTCCAGCGGCGCGGGGTCCTGGAGGCGCCGCAGCCGTGCCTCGGCGGCCCACTGCTCCCGTACGGCCTCGGCGAGCGCCTCGACGGCCCGGCGACGGTGTGCGCCGTCGCCGTCCGGGCGCGGGGTGGTGTCGCCGCGCAGTACGTCGGCCATCAGGGCCGCGACCGAGGTGAAGGCGCCGAGCGCCGTCAGCAGGACGCCGGCGGTGGCGGAGTCCTGCCACCAGAAGCGCAGGATCGCGGCCAGTGCCGCGAGGGCCACCGCGCATACGGCGAACCACAGGCGTCTACGTGCCTGCGGGCTGTGCCATCCGACTCGCATACCGACCGCTCCCCCGTCGGGCCTCGCGGTCGCGCGACCGCCGAAGTGACCCGTTGTAGTCCTCATCGCGTCGGCGAATTGGCTGTTCGAGACACGTGTGAGTGAGCGCGTGGGGGTGTTCGGGGGGCGGGTTGGAGCGTGGGGCACCGTCCGGTGCAGGGGTCAGGGGCATAGGCGGTGGGCATGGGCCTGTGCCGGGTCGCTCTTGCGGGCGTTGCGGGTGCGGGTTCGCTGAGGCTGGTCGCGCCGTTCCCCGCGCCCCTTGGGGGGGTGCGGGTTGCGGAGGTTTGGACGTGCGCGAGCGTCGTGGTTGCTCGCGCCGTTCCCCGCGCCCCTTGCGGGGCCGGACCTGTCCGGCCCTGAAGGGCTAGTCCGGTTGTCCGTATTGTTCCCGGAGTTCGATCTTGCGTACCTTTCCCGAGACCGTCATGGGGAAGGCGTTCATGATGCGCAGACGGGTGGGGGTCTTGTAGTGGGCCAGGCGGTTCTCGCAGAAGGTGCGCAGTTCCGCCAGCGTCGGCGGGTCGGCGGGGTCGCGCGGGATGACGCAGGCCAGTACCTCCTCGCCGTACCGCTCGTGCGCCACCCCGACCACCTGTACGTCGGCGATCTTCGGGTGCGCGTACAGGAACTCCTCGATCTCGCGCGGGTAGATGTTCTCGCCACCCCGGATGATCATGTCCTTGATCCGGCCGACGATCTGTACGTATCCGTCGTCCAGCATCACCGCCAGATCCCCGGTGTGCATCCACCGCCCCGCGTCCACGGCCTCCGCGGTCTTCTCGGGCTCGTCCCAGTAGCCGAGCATCACGCTGTAGCCCCGGGTGCACAGTTCGCCCGTGGAGCCGCGCGGCAGTGTCACACCGGTCGCCGGGTCGACGACCTTGACCTCGATGTGCGGCAGGACGCGCCCGACCGTGCCGGTGCGGTGCTCCAGGTCGTCGTCCCGGCGCGTCTGGAGGGACACGGGCGAGGTCTCGGTCATGCCGTAGCAGATGGACACCTCCGCCATGTGCATCTCGGAGACCACCCGTTTCATCACCTCGACCGGACACGGCGAGCCCGCCATGATGCCGGTCCGCAGGGAGGAGAGGTCGTACTCCGCGAAGTCCGGGAGGTTCAGTTCCGCGATGAACATCGTCGGGACGCCGTACAGCGAGGTGCAGTGCTCCTCCTGCACCGCCCGGAGTGTCGCCGCGGGCTCGAAGGAGGGCGCCGGAATGACGACGCAGGCGCCGTGCGAGGTGGCCGCGAGGTTGCCCATCACCATGCCGAAGCAGTGGTAGAACGGCACCGGTACGCAGATGCGGTCCCGCTCGGTGTAGGCGATCGACTCACCGACGAAATAGCCGTTGTTGAGGATGTTGTGGTGGGAGAGGGTCGCCCCCTTGGGGAACCCGGTCGTGCCCGAGGTGTACTGGATGTTGATCGGGTCGTCGCATGACAATTCACGCGTGAGCAAGGGGAGTTGTTCCTGCAGTTCCGGCGTGGCGCGGTCCAGCAGCGCGTCCCAGGTCGCGTCGCCCACGTACACGGTCTCTCGCAACTCCGGGCATGCGCCGCGCACTTGGCCGACCATCGCCCGGTAGTCGCTCGTCTTGTGGCTGAGGGACGCGAACAGCAGTGAGATGCCGGCCTGCTTGAGGACGTACTCGACCTCGTGGGTGCGGTAGGCGGGGTTGATGTTCACCATGACCGCGCCGATGCGGGCGGTGGCGTACTGGACGAGCATCCACTCGGGGCAGTTGACCGCCCAGATGCCCACCCGGTCGCCCTTGGTGACGCCGCTCGCGAGCAGCGCGCACGCCAGCCGGTCGACGTCCGCGGCGAAGCGGGCGTACGTCCAGCGCCGTCCCGAGGGCAGGTCCACGAGCACCTCGCGGTCCGGCCAACGGCCCACCGCCCGGTCGAGGTTCACCCCGATCGTGTCCCCGAGCAGGCCGGTACCGCTCACCCCGTGCGCGTACGACGGCTCCGTGTGCGTCTGTCCGGTCATCGGATCAGGCATCGGCGGGTCGGTCATCGGACCGGTCACCGAATCGGTCACCGAATCGGCCATCGGGTCCGTCGTCGGGTCGGTCATCGGAAGTCCTCCTCGCGGTACTCGGCCTCGGAACCCGCCGCCGTGGCCTCGCGCAACTCGATGCGCCGGATCTTCCCGGACACGGTCTTGGGCAGCTCGCCGAACTCCAGCCTGCGGATGCGCTTGTACGGGGCGAGGACCGTGCGCGAGTGCTCGAAGAGCACCTTCGCGGTGTCGGGGCCCGGCTCCCAGCCCTCCGCCGGCACGATGTACGCCTTCGGGACCGCGAGCCGCAGTTCGTCCGGCGCGGGCACGACGGCGGCCTCGGCGACGGCCTCGTGCTCCAGGAGCGCGCTCTCCAGCTCGAAGGGACTGATCTTGTAGTCGCTGGCCTTGAAAACGTCGTCCTGCCGGCCCACGTAGGTCACGTATCCGTCGGCGTCGCGCGAACCGATGTCACCGGTGCGGTAGTAGCCGTCCGCCATCGCCTCGGCCGTGCGGTCCGGGTCGCCGTGATAGCCGGTCATCACGCCCACCGGCCGCACGGACAGGTCGAGCGCGATCTCGCCCTCCGCCGCGCCCGGGACACCCGTCACCGGGTCGAGCAGTTCGACGCGGAAGCCGGGGCTCGGCCGCCCCATCGATCCCGTCTTCAGCGGCTGACCTGGGCTGTTGGACACCTGGACGGCCGTCTCGGTCTGCCCGAAGCCGTCCCTGATCGTGACGCCCCAGGCCCTGCGCACCTGCTCGATGACCTCGGGATTGAGCGGTTCACCGGCGGCCACGACCTCGCGCGGGGGCGTACGCAGCCGGCCCAGGTCCGCCTGGATGAGCATGCGCCACACGGTGGGCGGCGCGCAGAACGTCGTCACCCCGACCCGCTCGATCTCCGCCATCAGCCGGCCCGCGTCGAAGCGTGTGTAGTTGTGGATGAAGACGGTCGCCTCCGCGTTCCAGGGGGCGAAGAGGTTCGACCAGGCGTGCTTGGCCCAGCCGGGCGAGGCGATGTTCAGATGCACGTCACCGGGCTGGAGACCGATCCAGTACATGGTCGCGAGGTGGCCGACCGGATACGAGACATGGGTGTGCTCGACGAGCTTGGGGCGGGCGGTGGTGCCCGAGGTGAAGTAGAGCATCAGCGGGTCGTCCGCCCGGGTCGGGCCGTCCGGCGTGAAGGGCCCGAAGTCCCGGCTCCGGACGTCCTCGTAGGCCTGCCAGCCCTCGCGGTCGCCCCCGCCGGCTCCCGCAGCCCCTGCCGTCCCCACCGCGATACGTGTGTAGTCGCCGGGCACCTCGTCGAACTTGGCCGTGTCCTCGGCGCGCACGACGACGTGGCGGACCCGGCCCCGTTCGACGCGGTCGCGCAGGTCGGCCGGGCCCAGCAGGGGGGTGGCGGGGATGACCACGGCACGCAGTTTCATCGCTGCCAGCGCGGTCTCCCACAGCTCGGCCTGGTTGCCGAGCATGACCAGGATCCGGTCTCCGGCACGGACACCCCGCTCGCGCAGCCATCCCGCGGCCCGGTCGGAACGCATGGACAGCTCGGCGAAGGACAGCTCGATCTCGCAGCCGTCCTCCTCGACGATGTGCAGCGCGGTCCGGTAGTTGCCGGCCGCGATCACGTCGAACCAGTCGAGTGCCCAGTTGAAGTACTCCGGACGGGGCCAGGAGAAACCCTCGTAGGCCCCTGCGTAGTCCTCGCGGTGCACCAGCAGGAAGTCCCGCGCCGCGCGGAAGCTCTCCGTGGGCGTGGGCCGGTCCGTGGGCGTGGGGTGGGCCGGCGTCGTCGGCGGCGTCATCTGTCCTCCTCGGTCCCGGACCATTGCCGGGTGGCTCTCCCCCATCGTGTAATCCGTGATGCGGATCTCACTACCCCCGGACGGGGGGTGCGTGACGGTGAAGGGACGAGTACGTGGCGACTGGCGGCGGCGATGCGGTGGAGATGCGCGGCGCGCTGATGCGGCTGCGGCGGGAGACGGGGCTTGCCGTCGCCTTCGGCGGGCTGGTCGAACCGGGCCGCGCGCAGGTCCGTATCAGCGAGCTGAACGGTACGACGACGGCCGCGCTCAGCGCGCTCGCGGTGTCCTCGGGCAACGGGCTGGGCGGCAAGGCGGTGGCTCTCGTCCGGCCGTGCGCCGTGACGGACTACTCCTCGTCCCGGCGGATCAGTCACGAGTACGACGTCGCGGTCGCCGCGGAGGGGCTGCGCTCCGTCCTCGCGGTCCCGGTCGTCGTACGCCGCCGGGTGCGCGGTGTCCTGTACGGCGCCCTGCGCTCGGCCCAGCCCCTGGGCGACCGCACACTGTCCGCGGCGGTGGCGGCGGCCCGGGACGTGGAGCAGTCACTGGCCGTACGGGACGAGGCGTACGGCCTGCTGGCGGCGGCGCGGGAGCCGGGGGCGCACGAGGGGCCGGAGAGGCACGCGGGGGCGGAAGGCGCGGTCCGGGAGCGGCTCCGGGAGGCGCACGGTGCGCTGCGTGCGCTGGCCCCGCGCGTCATGGACCCGGTGCTGCGGGCGGAGCTGCTCTCGGTCTGCGAGACGCTGGTGGGCTCACCGGGACCGGCACGGACGGCCGGACCGGCGGGGTCGTCGGGGGCGCTGGGGGCGGTGGGGGCGGTCCAGCCTGCGGGGTCGGTGCAGCCGACGGGATCGCTCCGGTCGGCGGGATCGGTGCACCCTGCGGGGCAGATCCGGCTCACCCCGCGTGAGCTCGACGTTCTGAGCTGTGTGGCGGTCGGCAGGACCAACGCGGGGGCCGGGGAGCGGCTCGGGCTGCGCGCGGAGACGGTGAAGGCGTATCTGCGGTCGGCGATGCGCAAGCTGGGTGCCCATACGCGGCTGGAGGCCGTGGTGGCGGCGCGGCGGGCGGGGCTGCTGCCGTGAAGGTCCGTACCACTCCGCGTGTTTCATACATGTGCGGGTGCCATGAAATCCCGTATACCGAATCTCTGTTATTTCCCTCACGGTGGAACCCCCCGAAATTCAGGGGCTCTTTGCATAATATTGTTCCGGACACGACTTGAGGGGAGCGGTGCGCGTGCGACGGGATTTCGAAGAGCCTGTCAGACCCCGTTCCGGCCAGGTCATCGGGCGGGAGGAGCTGCTCGTACGAGCACGTGGCCAGCTCTCCCGAGGCGGCAGCCTCCTCTTGCACGGTCCGCCCGGAATAGGAAAGTCGACCGTCCTGCGGGCAATCACTGCGGAATATGCCGAATCAGCCCGGACTGTGTTGCGTTGCTCCGCCACCGAGTCCGAATCGCATCTTCCGTTCCTGGCCCTGGTCGATCTGCTCGGCCTGGTCGCCGACGAGGTCGCGGACGCGCTGCCCGCGCCGCAGCAGGCCGCGCTCGAAGCGGCGCTCACCGGGCGCGCGGAATCGTCCCTGCACCAGGACGGCCTGGCGCTGCGGCTCGCCGTCCTCTCGGTGCTGCGCGCGCTGGCGGCCAGGGGGCCCGTCCTCCTCGTCGCCGACGATCTGCAGTGGCTGGACGCGCCCAGCGCCGAGCTGCTCGCGTTCGCCGCCCGGCGCCTCGGCGGGATGCCGGTGCGGATGCTCGGCGCGGTGCGTACCGGAACGGAACCGAAAGAGCAGGAGCACGACCCGTATCTACGCGCGTATCCGCCGGAGACGCTGGCGCTGCGGCTGCCCCCGCTGTCCCGGCCGCAGGTCTCCGAGCTGCTGACCGCCGGCGGATACGGCGGGCTGCGCCGTTCGACCCTGCGGGACATCCACCACACCAGCGGCGGCAACCCCCTGTTCGCGCTGGAACTGGGCCGCGCCCTCGCCGAGAGCCCCACGCCGCCCCGGCCCGGCGAGCCGCTGCCCGTACCGACCTCGCTGCGCGCCCTCGTACTCAGCCGTCTGGAACTGCTGTCCGCCGAAGCGCGGCAGACCCTCCTGGTGGCGAGCGCCGGAGCCCGCCCCACCCAGTCGCTGCTGCAGTCCGCGGGCCGTCCGGACGCGGAGGCCGAGATCGCGCTGGCCGCCTCCCTCGGGCTGGTGGCGGCCCAGGGTCCCGACGGTCACGGTCCGGACGGCCAGGAGGGCGCCGTGCGGTTCGCGCACCCCCTCGTCTCGGCCGCGCTGTACGCCCAGGCGACACCCCAGGAACGGCGGGCCGCCCACGCCGCCCTGTCCACGGCCGCCTCCGAGCCGATCGAGCGGGCCCGGCATCTCGCGCTGGCCACCACCGGCACCGACGAGCAGGTCGCCGAACGGCTCTCCGAGGCGGCGGCCCTGGCCCGGGACCGCGGCGCGCCCTCGGTGGCGGCCCAGCTCGGACTGCTCGCCGCCCGGCACACCCCGGCCGGCAGCCGGATCGGCGCCGACGAGCGGCGGCTGCGGTCCGCCGAGGACGCGCTGACCTCCGGCGAGATCGACCTGGCCCGCGAGGTGGCCCGCGACGTCCTGGAACGCGCGACGGACCCGGCCGTGCGGGTACGCGCCTGGATGGTCGTGATCGACTCGGCCGGGCAGGCCATGGCCGACGTCGAGGCCGTGTTCCCGCAGGCCCTCGCGGACGCGGGCGAGGACCCGCGGCTGCTGGCGCTGGTCCGCTACCAACTGGCCTGGCGGGCGCTCCTCGTGGAGGGCGCGATGGACAAGGGTCGCGAGGAGGCCGCCCGCGCGGCGCGGCTGGCGGCCACCGCGGGCGACCGGAGCACCGAGCTGCTGGCCCTGTCCTTCCAGGCCCAGATGGAGACCCTGATGGGGCATCCCGCGGCCCCGGTGACCCTGGAGAAGGCCCTCGCGGAACCGCAGGACCTGCGGGTGGCCGTCGACCACAACGGCGCCGGCGCCACCCGTTTCCGCTGGCTGATCATGAGCGACCAGCTCACGGACGCCCGGGTCTCGATCACCCGGCTGCTCGGCGAGGTGCGCAGGCGCGGCATCGTCGAGAGCGAGGTGCACTTCCTGCGCGGGCTCGCGGAGACCGAACTGCGTTCCGGACACTGCGGTCGGGCGCTCGACCTCGCCCACGAGAGTCTGCGGCTCGCCCGGGACACCGGCATCGGCGAGGCCGCGGGCAACATGTTCACCTCGCTCGCCGAGGCCGCGGGCGGCGATGTGCACCGGGCGCTGGTACTCGCCGGGGACGCGGTACGGCGGGCCGAGGACGACGGCGACCTGATCTACCTCTCACGGGCCCTCGGCGCGCTCGGGCACGCCCAGCTGGTGGCCGGGGACGCGGCCGGCACGGTCCGCTCGCTGCGCCGGGCCCGGGAGCTGGAGCAGCGGCTCGGCATCTCCGATCCGGCACGGGGCCGCTGGCACGGTGACCTCGCCGAGGCGCTGGTCCTGGTCGGCGAGCCGGCGGAGGCGCAGGACGTCATCACCGCCACGCGCGAGCACGCGGTACGGCTGCGGCGGGCGAGCGTACTGGCCGTACTGGACCGGGCCGAGGCCCTGGTGAAGGCCGCGACCGGTCGACACGAGGCGGCAGCCCAGCAGTTGATGTCGGCGCAGGACCGGCTGGCGCAGCTCGGCTACGGACTCGAAGAGGCCCGGGCCGCGTTCGCGCTGGCGCGGCTGCGCGCGGAGCAGTCGGGTCGGGGCTCGTACGACGAGGCGGCGCGGCTGTTCCGGCGCTGCCGGGCCATGCCGTGGTTGCGGCAACTGGACGCGGTCGCCGCGGCCGGCTCCGCGCCCGGTTCCCCGCCCGCCGCGGCCTCCCCCGGTGTCTCCGCTCCGGCCGCGCCCGAGTCGGTGCTGCCGCATCTCGACCGGCTGGCGTCGACGGAGCGTCAGGTCGCGGCGCTGGTCCTGGAGGGCGCCACGAACCGGGAGATCGCGGCGCGGCTGTTCATCAGCGTGAAGACGGTCGAGGCGACGCTGACCCGCGTCTACCGGAAACTGGGCATCCGCTCCCGGGTGGACATCGTGCGCTTGGCGGCGGGGCAGCGCCCCTGAGAGATTGCGCCGTTCCCCGCGCCCCTTTTCAGGGGCGCGGGGAACGGCGCAGTCTTTCGCCCTTTAGGGGCGCGGGGAACGGCGCAATCTTTCGCCCTTCAGGGGCGCGGGGAACGACGCAGTCTTTGGCTTCCAGGGGCGCGGGGAACTGCGCTACCAGCCCCCACCGGGCCGCACCCGACACTCAACGCCCGTCCGGGCGAACGTGACCGAGGGTTATCCCTCGGTGACCGCCCGAGGGAGTTCCCTCATTGGGAACGCCCCCGCCCCACTCCTACCGTGGACCCACCCCACAGGCCGTCGCACCACCCCACAGTGCACCCCCCACCGGCACTCCTGAGGAGATCCATGTTCGGGCTCACCTTTGCCAAGAAGGCCGCCGCCGTCACCGCGGCCGTCGCCGCCGCCGCGACCACCTGTCTTCTCGGCGCGACCACCGCAAGTGCCGCCCCCGCCCCCATCGTCGGCGGCACGACGACCACGGCCGCCGCGTACCCGTACGTCATGCAGATCACCACCGCCTCGCAGAGCCAGTTCTGCGGCGGCACCCTCGTGTCGGCCACCAAGGTCGTCACCGCGGCCCACTGCATGGTCGGTGAGACCCCGAGCGGCATCCGCGTGGTCGGCGGCCGTACCTATCGCAACGGCACCAACGGCACCGTCGCCCAGGTCAGCAAGATATGGATCAACCCGAGCTACACGGACGCCGAGGAGGGTGACGACGTCGCCGTCCTGACCCTGTCGACGTCGATGCCGTACACGCCGATCAGCTACGTCTCCGCCTCCGAGACCAGCCTGTACACAGCCGGCACCACGGCCCGCATCCTCGGCTGGGGCACCACCAGTTCGGGCGGTTCGTCCTCCAACCAGCTGCGCACGGCCACGGTCCCGACCGTGTCCAACTCGACCTGCTCCTCGGCGTACGGCTCCTCGTACATCTCCTCCGACATGGTCTGCGCGGGCTACACCTCCGGCGGCGTGGACACCTGCCAGGGCGACAGCGGCGGCCCGCTGATCATCGGCGGCAAGCTCGCCGGCATCACCTCGTGGGGCTACGGCTGCGCGGACGCCGGCTACCCGGGCGTCTACACCCGTCTGACGACGTTCTCCAGCCTGGTGACCGCGCAGGTCAACTCCTAGCCGAGGAAACCACCCCGAGTACTCCCTGAGGTCAACTCAGGTAGAGCCAGGGGGCGTTGCGGGCCTCCACGAGCGGCCCGCAACGCCCCCTTTCCACATGCCCGGCACTCCCCGGGCATCCGCCCGTCAGCCTCGTACAACGGTCCCGAACCGAATGTCGTACGAGGCCGGGGCCGAAGGCGAGGGCGAGGGCGAGGGCGAGGGCGAAGGTGATGACGAGGACCCGGGCTCCAGCTGCGGCTCGGCCGGCCCGGTCAGCACACTCAGCATCCGCTCCGCCTCCTCCATAACCTCGACGCGCTGCCGGTCCGTGAGCGTGCCGAAGGGCTCGACGGTGAGGACGGCCCGGCCGCCGGCTTCCTCCAGCCGCCACACGCCCGCCAGGAACCCGTCGACGAGCAGCGTCGGGTAGGCCTGATTGCCCCGCCAGGTACGGCCCTTGTAGCCGGCGGACACCACCCGGGAGCGGTCCGCGTGCGAGAGGAGCAGGTTGTCGAACTCGGGCAGCAGCCGCGCGGGCGCCGGGGTGTCCGCGTCCGGGCGGGGCGCGTCCGGCAGGTCGAAGAGCTCGACGCCGTGCTCGTCGGCGAAGGTGACCAGCTGCGGCCTCAGCCGTTCGAAGGCCTCGCGCAGCCGGGTCAGACCGGCCCAGGTCTGCATGTCCTTGACGGAGGCGGGCCCGAAGGCGGCGAGATAGCGCAGGACGGTGGCGTCGGGCGCGGGAGCCGGTGCGGACGGCCTGCCGAGCCAGTGCTCGGCGGTGGTGAGCGCGACCTGGCCGCTGCGCCCCCACAGCCCGCGCGGGGTGACCTGGACGAGCGGCAGCCGGCAGCGGGCGGCGATCGCGAGGGCCGCGGGGTCGGCGTCCGGCCACTCGACGAGCAGCGCCTCGCGCAGCTGCTTCATCGTGCGCGGCTCGGCCTCGACCAACTCCCGGCTGATCGCGGCGAGCCGGTCGAGGTCCACTCCGGCGAGCCCTGCGCGAAAACCGTACAACTCCCTTTCCCGGGCTGCCTGTACGAGCGGACGCAGCGTCAGACAGTCGTCCGCGGTGTGGGTGTGGATGGTGGACCGCATGGTGACGATGCGGACGACCTCCCGCGCCTCCATGGCCGCCGAGAGCTCCTGCGGGGCGAAGCCCTCCAGGCGGGCGGCGAGCGCGTGGTACGGGGGCTTCACGTTCTGCGCCTGGAGACCGACGAGGTGGTCGACGGCGTCCTTCGCGGACAGGGTGGCCCGGCTCAGGAGCAACTGCCGTGCGAGAGTCGCACGGTTCAGCTCGCGGACGCTCAGCACGGGAGCGGTCGAGGTCTTCGTCATGTGCGGCACGCTACCGGGCCCTGCGGACACCTTCTGTCCGCCATTGCGCCGAGCCGCTCCGGCCATGTGACCCGTATATCCTGCCCGTGATCGCCAGGACGACCGAAGGACGCCCACCGAGAACGGCCGCCCGGCCACCCGACACACCGGACACCGAGCCGGACACCGAGCCGGACGCACGACAATCCAGGCGTACGACATTCAAGACGTACGACGCGACCCAGACCTACGACGATCCAAGCGCACGACGACCCAAGCGCACGAACAAGCGTGCGACATGTCTGACACGGAGGCAGCCGCGATGCCGGAGCGCCGAGCCCGCCCCGCACCCGCCGACCGGGCGGACAAGACCAACCGGGTCTCCCGGAAGCCGATGTGGCGACGCGCCGCGGCTGCGGCCACCGAAGCCCCCGCGGACCCTCCGGCACCCGCCCCCGCCGCGGCAGACGCGAGGACGGACTCCGTGGAAGCCGGCAGCGTCGTACAGGCGGCGCTCTACCGCGACGGTGTGCGGGTCGCGACCCCCGCCACCCTCGCGGAGACCTTCCGTGAGCTGCGCGAGCAGCCGGACGGCATGGCGTGGATCGGTCTCGCCCGTCCCACGGAGGAGGAGATCCTGTCCCTGGCGGCCGAGTTCGACCTGCATCCGCTCGCCGTCGAGGACGCGATGGAGGCCCATCAGCGGCCGAAGCTGGAACGGTACGGCGACACGCTCTTCGTCGTCCTGCGCGCGGCCCGCTACCTCGACGCGTCCGAGGAGGTCGACTTCGGCGAGCTGCACGTGTTCCTCGGCCCCGACTTCCTCATCACGGTCCGGCACGGCGCCGCCCCCGACCTGTCCGCCGTACGACGCCGCATGGAGGAGACCCCGGAGCTGCTGAGCCTCGGCCCCGAGGCGGTGCTGTACGCCATCCTCGACGCGGTCGTGGACGGTTACGCGCCGGTCGTCTCCGGCGTCCAGAACGACATCGACGAGATCGAGACCGAGGTCTTCGGCGGCGACCCCTGGGTATCGCGCCGCATCTACGAACTCTCCCGCGAGATGGTCGAGTTCCAGCGCGCCACCCGCCCGCTCGTCGGCATGCTGCACGGTCTGATGGCGGGCTTCGCCAAGTACGGCACCGACGACGAACTCCAGCGCTACCTGCGCGACGTCGCCGACCACGTCACCCACACCAGCGAGCGCGTGGACGGCTTCCGCCAGGCCCTCACGGACATCCTCACGGTCAACGCCACCCTGGTCACCCAGCAACAGAACGCGGAGATGCGGGCGTTGGCGGAGGCGGGCTTCGAACAGAACGAGGAGATCAAGAAGATCTCGTCGTGGGCCGCCATTCTCTTTGCTCCCACACTCGTGGGAACTATCTACGGCATGAACTTTGAGCACATGCCCGAGCTTGGCTGGACCCTTGGATATCCCTTCGCGATCGGCCTGATGGGGGTTGTTTGCGCCAGTCTGTACGTGATTTTCAAGCGCCGCGACTGGCTCTAGGCCAGGCAGTGTCCCCTCAGGTCCTTCGTTCGGTTTGCTCTCACACCTCCCGATATCAGAGCCATAACGGGCTCTGGGGAGTCGTTGGGGAGAAGTGATGTGGGTGGTCTCCTCACCCTGCCTGCAGCGGGCCCCTGACCAGTCCTTTTGGGCGCCGCACAACGCTGGGGAGAATCCGGGGAGAAACGAAAGACAGCCCACGCCCTGCGCCCAGGACATCGAGTCCGTCCGGCGCCCCGCGCGCCGCACCCTCTGCCGAGCCCACAACCCTGCGGCGCGGTTACAGACGGCGACAACCCCAGAGAACCCTTTCCGACCTGACGGGCGGTTGGGCTGGCGCCTCGGCGGTGGGTATGAAGAAAGCTCCCGGCAGACGGGTTCACGACCAAGATCATCAGTCCGTCAGGAGCCAGCTTCACGTGCTTGTCCACCCGTCCGCCGTCGATCTGTCCAGTCCAGTGGTGTCGGGCGCGGTGGCTGCACACTCCACCAGCCTGCCAGGTATCGTCTCGGCCGCCGTTCACATGCTGGCCGCCAGCGTTCTGACAGCCTTCCCTCACTCGGCCCGTACCGATCCCGCCGCGCAGGACCGCAAGGACGCCTCACTCCCTCCCCCTGTGCCGCGCCATCGCCTACATCAACTGATGATCACTCCACACATTCCGTTCCCCCACCAACCGACCAAGAGCAACCGTCCCCCCTCGATGGCTCACCGCTTGTCGTGCACGAGCTCCTTTGATAGGAGTCATGAAAGAGAACATCTGAACCTTTTCCCAGAGAATTTCGTTTCAGACGACAGGCGTTGTACGCCTTCATGCAGCCTGCTTGACTGAACGCATGACCAAGCGCATAACAAGAGCGGCCGCGGAAATTCTACTGACAGTGGTTTCGGCTGTCGGTCTCCTGACCTCAGGCACGGGTAGTGCTTCGGCTGCAAGCCTTCAGAACACTTTCGTGAGTGACTACTACGGGACCCCGTCCCTGACGCCGTACCAGCAGTGCCGCAACGAGCAGCAGAGCCGCAACAAGCAGACGTACGGCAATGAGGCCGGTGGCGGCAACGAATACTTCTACTGTGCTCTGGGGGACCGTGGACTGGCTTACAACCTGTGGTGGCGGCACTACGTCTGACAAGAACCCACCCTGCCGGTGAGGACCAGCCGGTCGGTGCAGTCCAGTCGAGAACCGATTCCGTCAAGGTGAGGTCCGACTAATGGGTTTGGCACAAGGCCGTGTTCGGACGGGTCAGGGCCTGCGACCACAGTCCCCTGGTCATGATCCGGGGACATGGTTGTGCATGTGGGCGACGGCCCGGGCCTCAAGATGGAGGCTATCGCCGCAATGCCTGCAGTCGTGGAGGATCTTGTAATTCTTTATCCGTCCGATCACCTGCTCCATCCGGGTACGCACCGTGCGGTGGGAGTTGAGCTACGCGCCATCGCCGCGAACGGTCACGTCCTGGCAGTGCCCGAGGCAAGGCCCGGGGCGCGCCGGGCGTGGGCGTTCGCGGCGATGGCCTCTGAAACCGGTCGCGCTGCCGCGCTCACAAGTCGGTGCTCCGCATCCACGATGACCTGCACGTTCGGGCGTCGCCCACGAGCTCGGCCATCACCGGCGAGTTTCTGGTGCCGTTCAGCCGCCGCCGAAAGCATGGCCTTCGACGGCGGCCAACCAACAGGTGGCGTCCACCTACGGCGTGAGCAAGGAATTCGCACGGTTACATATGAAGGGGCAGCGCGTACGGGTCAAGCGCCCCGCTCAGAATTGTGGGTGCAGCTCTCTCGCCCAAAGGGGCCTGTCGCGTAGGCGTATTTCCCTTCGTCTCTCATGAGGCCCCTCGCCGCGTGGGTGTGGTCTCGACCGTTATGCATCTGGCGACATTACCTATCCGCGCCGTACTCGACCACTGCATGCTGGAATGCCAATCTCGGCCCAACTCGGCCGGCCCACGTCGCCACCACCCGCCCGCACCTCACCAAAGCCTAGGTGGACACCGGTCACCGCACCACCGACGCCTCGTCCGCGATCACGAGACTCGACCCCAATTGGCGCGGAACCTGGGCCGGGACCAGATACGAATGACAGGATCAGACGTTCAACAGTACGTGAACCGGGAGTGTCAGGGCGTCCGCCCTGGGCCCGCCCAGATGGGGTGCGAGGCCCAGGGGAGGAAGTATCTTCAGGCGCCCGAGGTCCACGTCTTCAGGTTCGCCGCTTCTGCGTCCGCGTAGTTGGTCCAGTTGACCCGCATCATCCCGGCGATCGTGCCGAGCACCCCGCCCTGCGCCTCGTCGCCGTAGAGCGCGACCGCAGCCTGGTCCCAGTGGTGCATGTGGAGCTGGTACTCGTCCGCCGACTGTGCGGCCCAGGTCTGGATCAGCGGTTGCAGCTTCGTCCGCAGATTCTCCAATTCCTCGTCGAGGAGCCGGACCGTTTCGTTGATCACATGTCCGGCGTCCTGCAGGTTGCCGTGTACCCGCAACGAGGCTGTTTCAAAGTCAGGCATGTTGTCTCTCCCGCTCGTCGGTCACTCGCTACCACCGGGGCGGCGGGAGCTGGATCCTGGAGACGTTGTGCGTGGCCGCCGTCTCCGCGTCGATGTAGTTGGCGTGCGTACCGCTCAGGCCCTCGGAGATCCCGGTGAGCGCCTGGTGGAGCTTGGCGGCGTTCGCGTCGTAGTCGGCCATCAGGACCCCGAACTGCGTCGCGGCGGGGCCCCGCCAGAAGTCCTCCAGGCTCACGACGTACTTCCGGAGGGCGTCCAGTCGCTCAGCGACGGACTGCGCCGTGGTGGAGCACGAACGGGCCGCGTCGTTGAGATCGGACGGAAGGAGCTCGTAGACGACTCCGTCCCGGGTTTCGGACACAGCGAGATACCTTCCGTCGAAGGTGTGCCTCTGGCACACCTGATGTGTTGCCTGGCACGGCCCAGCAAAGATACCTGACTGTCACATGTGATGGGTAAGTCAGGTGTGTGTGTACGGCTAGGATTGCATACCTGTGTTGAAACATGTGGGCATCGCGAAGGGAATCCGTCATGGGGGATCCAGAGACCAGAAAAGTGCGCGGTCCGGGGTTGCCCGGCTTCGCCGGCAGTTTCGCCACGAGCGCCCGCAGGGCAGGTGAACGGGACCGGCCGCATGTGTTCTCGCGGCTGTTCGTCGTGGTAGCCGTGGTCGTCCTCGTCGCGGCTGGCGCTGTCGGCATCGGCATGATGTCCACGATGGGCGACAAATCCGGTGCGGCGAGCGCCGCCGGGCAGCCCAGCGCGTCGGCGCACGACGGCGCGAAGGACACCAGAACCCAGGCCGACGCCGCGCGCGCCAAGGATCAGGGGGCAACGGAGCAGGGGCACGGCACGAAATCCGTGACGTCCGGCGGAGGGAGCGCCCCTCGGCCTGCGGGCGAGGATGCCGCGAAGGGTGCTGAAGCGGCTGACGCGGCTGACGGCGGAAGCGCTGCGGACGCCGATACCGATACCGGCAAAGACAAGTCGGGCGGCACGAGCGCCTCCGACGCGAAGCAGGACGGGAGCGAGACGGCAGGCACGGGCCATCCAAGAGCCACGTCCGCGAAGGCCACTCCGGGGAAGAACGGCCGCATCGTCAGTTTCGCATCGAGCCGGTGCATCGACGTGCTGGACGGCAACAGCGCGAGCGGGACCCCGCTGCAGATCTGGACCTGCTCGAACGACAGCTGGCAGAAGTGGACGTTCTACTCCGACGGCACCGTCCGGACGCTGGGCAAGTGCATGCAGGTCGCCGGTGGTTCGACGGCCGACGGCACCTCCATCGTCCTGGCCTCCTGCACGGGCGGGGCGTCACAGAAGTTCACCCTGAACAAGGCCCACGACCTCGTGAACACCCCCGTGGGCAAGTGCGTGGATGTCCGCGACAAGAGGACCGCCGACGGCACCCGCCTCCAGCTGTACAGCTGCGCCGGGACGTCGAACCAGAAGTGGGGCCTGGGCTGACAGCCATGAGCGGTACGCACGGACAAAGCGAGCACGGGACGCCGGACCTCGAAGCGCTCCTGGAGCAGGCCGGGCAGCTCACCCAGGCAATCATCGCCGCTCAACAGGGTTCGCAGGACGAGGACTTCACCGGTGTCGCCTCCGGCGGTCTGGTCAGGGCGACGGTGGGTGCTACCGGCCAGCTGCACCACTTGGAGATCTCACCGGTAGCCGCCGACCCCGAGCGCACCGAGGCCCTCGCAGAGCACGTCCTGACCGCGGTACGGGACGCGCACGGGGCGGCTGCAGCCGCCCTGCGATCCCGGTTCACCGGACTGACGGAACACCTGTAGGAGACGGCGCCCGCCGCCGTCCTAGCCCACGGTCCACTACGAGTCGACCAGAAGGAAACACCAGTGGAAGACGACCGCTGTCACGTCACGATCGTGGGGACACGGCGCAGGGCTGACCTGTCGGTGCCGGTGCACGCGACGATCGCCGAGTACACGCCGGCCCTGCTGCGCGCCTGCGGCCAGGAGACCACCGACGACACGTTCCCGCCGGTCTGGTCCCTGGCCCTGCCGGGTGCCAGGCCCTTCCCGCCGGAGGCGACACTCGCGGAGTCGGGCGTCGTGGACGGCGCAACGCTCTACCTTCAGGACGCCGCTGCGGGGGAGTTCGACGAGGCCGAGATCAGTGACCTGGAGGAACAGGTCGACGAGGTCAACCGGTCTGGCCTGGTCTGGGACGCTGTCTCCCGGGCCCACACCCTGCTGCTGGGCGCGGCCGCAGCACTGACCGTCGGTTTCGCCGTGCTGGTCGCCCACCCCCCGGCTCAACCGGCAGGCGGTATAGGCGCGTTGCTGGCTGGTTCCTGTCTCGCCCTCCTAGCCGCGCACGCCACCCGTCGGCAGTGGTCCCTGCCGACCGGCGTACGTCTGGCCATGGCGCTTTCAGCGGTGCCGCTCTACTCGACGGCAGCGCTCTCGGTGCCCGCCGCACGTGAACACCTCTCCACGGCGCTCGTGGCTTGCGGCATGGGCCTGGTCCTGGGCTCCGCCGTCGCCCGCCTCGCGGTGCCGCGCCTGCTGCCTCTGGCCGTTCTAGCCCTGTCCTGCCTCTTCCTGCCCACCGTGGTGGGCCTCGGCCTGGCCGGCGCGGACCTGACGCAGAGCGCGGCCGTCGTCGTCGTCCTGCTCCTCGGCCTCCTCGCCGTGGCGCCGACCGCGACCGGCCACCTCGTCGCCCTGGCGGGTGGGCAGGCAGCGGCCGGCAACGGCCAGGCCGGGCCGGACGTGGAGGTGACCGAACTGGCCCGGCGTGCACGCCGGTTGCTGACCGGTGTCGTCGTCCTGTACTCCCTCGTCCTGATCCCGGCGCTGCTGCTGCTCGCCGTCACGGACGATGTGTGGGCCGTGACGCTCAGCGCCTGTGCCGGTCTGGCGCTGCTCCTGCGCGCCGGGTTGCTCAACGCCCTCGGCGCCGTCCTGCCCCAGGTGGCGGCGGGCGTGAGTGGCCTGGCCGGGTGCCTGGCACTCGCCCCGGTTTCCTTCGGCGTTCCGTATTGGGCGGGGCCCGCGGCGCTGGTCGTGGTGGCCCTGGCGGTCCTGGGCCTGGGCCTGGCCCGGGTGTTCGGCAGCCCCGACAGCGTCCGTGAGCGGCCGGGGTGGATGAGCTCCCTCGGCCTGTTCCTCTCCGTCGTCAGCGTCCCTCTCGCCCTGGGTGTCTTCGGTCTCTTCGGCGACCTGCTCGATCTGGGCGCGGGCTTGTGACCGGCGCGGCGTCGGGCACCGTACGGGGCCGGCCGTGAGGCACACCGTCGTGCGGGTGGCCGACCGCGGCTGGGGCACGCACCGGACGATCGCCGCCGCGGTGCGCGCCGCCGCCGACGGCACGGTGGTGTCGCTGCAGCCCGGTGTCTACCAGGAGTCCCTGGTACTCGACCGCGAGGTGACACTGACGGCCGCCAAAGGGCCCGGCACCGTACGGATCGCGCCTGCCCGGGGGGCCGCGGTGACCATCAGCGGCGGGGCACCCATCCTGCGCGACCTCGATCTCGCCGGGCAGGGCGGCGGCCCCGCGCTGCTGGTCCGTGGCGGCGACGCCCGGATCGAGGCGTGCACCGTGACAGCCGGGTCGGTCGAGATCGGCCACGACGCGCGGGCCACCCTGCACGACTGCGTCATTCGGGACGCGCCCGGCGACGGCGTCCGGGTCACCGGCACCGCCGTGGCCCAGCTCACCGGCGGCACGCTCGGACCGGTCGGCGGGCACGGAGTGCGGGTCGACGACGGGGCGCGGGCGGAGCTGCGCGCCACGCGTGTCTCCGGGGCGGCGGGCTGCGCGCTGTTGGCGTCGGGCACGTCGGCGGTCACGGCCGAGGACTGTTTCCTGGGCGAGTGCGGCGAGGAGGCCGTGCGGGTCGCCGGCCCGGCCCGGTTGCTGCTGCGAGGCTGCCGGTTGCACGGCGCGGGCACCCACGGTCTGTACGTCAATGCCCGCGCCCGGACCACCGATCCGGCCGCGGAGGCCTCCCCCGCCGCACCCGCGGAGGAGGGCGGTTCGGCCGCCGGCCGCGCCGACCACCCGATCCGGCTCGAACGGTGCGAGATCCTGCGCACCGGCCGCGAGGGCGTGTACCTGGCGGGGGAGGCCGAGGCGCGGCTGAGCGACTGCCACCTCACGGAGACCGGGGCCGCCGCCCTGCACGTCATGGACAGCGCCGTCCTCGCCCTCGACCGGGTCAGAGCCGTCGACCTGCCGGGCACAGCGCTGGCTGTCGGGGACGGTGCGCAGGTCAGCGCGAGTGGCAGTGTCTTCACCCGGACCGGCGCCAACGGCCTGTACGGCACTGGAAGTTCCCGCACCGTGCTCACCGATTGCGAGCTGTCCGCCACCGCCTACAGTGCGGTGCACCTCCAGGACGGCGGCCTCGCCGAGCTACGGAACTGCGCCGTGCTCGACAGTGAGCAGCACGGTGTCCGGGTGGAGAGCGGCGCCCATCTGACGGCGCTGTCCACGCGCATCGAGCGGATCGCCCTGTCCGGTCTCGACGTCGAGGACGGAGACGCCGTGCTCCGCCGCTGTACGGTCGCCACCTGCGCCACCGGCGTCCGGCTGCGCACGCGGCATCGCCCGCTGCTCGACACCTGCGAGATCCGCTCGGTCCGGGCTGCCGGGGTGGAGATCGGTCCGGATACCGGCGCGACCCTGACCGGTTGCGTCGTCGAGGAGTGCGGGACCTCGGGTGTCTTCTTCGAGCAGGACAGCGAGGGCTGGGTCGACACCACCACCATCGGCTCCGTCCGGGGCAGCGGTCTCGTGGTGTGGAGCGGCGCGCGACCCAAGGTGTTCGCCACCCGGATCGGCGGCACGGCCAAGAACGGTGTCTACGTGCACGACGGGGCGGCCGGGGTGTTCGCCGACTGCACGGTCACCGACACCGGGTATTCCGCCCTGTACACAGGGGCAAAGGCCACCCCGGTCTTCCGCAACCTGCTGGTGCACGACACTCCGGAGGACTGGTCGGCGCACGCGGACAGCGAGCCCGTCTTCGAGGACTGTCGCACCAAGAACGTCGCCGACACCACGCTGCCCACTGGCACTGTCGCGGCGGGACGGGCGCTCCCCGGCGGGCCGGCCGCCTCCGCCGCGGACAGCATGCCGCCGGAGGGCTCCGACACCGCGGAGTCGCTGTCCGCGCTGCTGGCCGAATTGGACCGCCTTGTGGGCCTGGAGCGCGTCAAACAGGAGGTCGCCTCCCTGGCCAAGGTGATGCGCATGGTGAAACAGCGTCAGGAAGCTGGACTGCAGCCTCCACCGCTCAGCCGCCACCTGGTGTTCGCCGGCAATCCCGGCACCGGCAAGACGACCGTGGCCCGCCTCTACGGCCGCATCCTGGCCGCGCTGGGCATGCTGGCTCACGGCCGGCTCGTCGAGGCGGACCGGGCGGCGCTCGTCGGCGAGTACGTGGGCCACACCGCGCCGAAGACGACCGCCGTCTTCCGTCGGGCCCTGGGCGGCGTGCTCTTCATCGACGAGGCCTACTCTCTGGTGCCGACGGGACAGGGGTCCGACTTCGGGCAGGAAGCGGTGGCCACGCTGGTCAAACTCATGGAGGACCACCGGGACGACGTCGTCGTCATCGTCGCCGGCTACCCGGACGACATGGACCGCTTCCTCGGCTCCAACCCGGGCCTCGCGTCCCGCTTCACCCGGACCCTCAGCTTCGACGACTACTCGTCCGCGGACCTGGTCCGCATCGTCCAACACCAGGCGCGGCAGCACGAGTACCGCCTGCGGGAGGACACCGTCACCGGTCTGAGCGCCTGCTTCGACGCGATGGTACGCACTGAACGGTTCGGCAACGGCCGCACCGCCCGGCAGATGTTCCAGCGGATGACGGAGCTGCACGCCCAGCGGGTGGCGGACCTCGCTTCCCCCAGCGCCGAGGACCTCACCCTCGTCCTGCCCGAGGATCTGCCGGAGGAGGCGTTGCGCTCATGACCCGGCATGTGCGCGCGGCCGGGTCGCACCGGTCACGTCGTGACCGACCCGGACGGCGGTTCGGGGAACGTGGCCTTTCGGTCGACCTGCGCGTACATCTGGCCGGCCCGGTTGACCACGGCGAGGTACTGCCCCGCCAGCGTCAGGGAGTTGGCCATCTGCCACAGCGCCTTCTCCATGGCGGGCTTGATGGTCTCGCCGAACTGCCGGCCCATCTCGGCGACCGCGTCGGTCCCTTCCGGGTCGGTCTCACCGTCCGCCAGAGGAGCGGCGCCGCTGCTGTTGCCCGGGGTGCCCGAGTTGATCGCGGCGACGGGCTGTGGCCGCTCCGCGGGACCGAAGAAGTCATCCGTCCGCACGGCGGCGGTCGCCATGCGCAGCATCTCGTACTCGAAGGTGGCGGTGCGGAGCAGACCGAGCATGGTCGATTCGGCCGCGCGCACACTGCCCGCGTCCATGAAGAGCGGCCCGGTGTCCGCCACTTCGGAGGAGGCCCCGCCCCCGGGCTGGTCGGACTTGGGCGGCAGGTTGAAGGACGGCGGCGCATCCCATGCGACCGTGACGGACGGCATGAGATACATCAGGTCCTTGCCGGCGTCCGGGTCAGGGCTGCCATCGCCTTCCTGGCTGTCCCCGGTGAGCGGGTGGGGGTCGTACTTGGATCCCTGGCGATCGGCCACGGTCTCGCTCCTTCTCGTGAACTCGGTGTCCGGACCCGCCTTCACACATGTCGCGACGGAACACCCTTCGAAGCATGTAACCATGTGTGTAACCCGGACGCGAACACATGTGTGCGACTCCGGGACCGAAATGGAGTGGGCGGCAATGGCTGACGGCACGCGCAAGATGAGCCGAGGTGAGTTCGAGGTGGCGCTCGGCAGGCTCGGGGAGGCCACCAGGAAGGTCAGGGGCATCTCCGGGAACATCGAGGGGGACCTGGAGCAGATCCGTTCCCGGTTCGCCTCGTTGCCCGACGTATGGCGCAGCCCGGCGGAAGCCAGCAGCGAACCGGTCATGCGGTGGTTCGACCGCGCCTCGGCCGATCTCCACGCTCTCCTGGAGGAGATGGTCCGGCGCATGCAGGTCTCCTACGACACCTACCTGGACGCCGAGAAGGCGAACTTCCACAACAGCGGTGGCGGCAGCGGTGGTTCGGGCGGCCCGAACCCGAAACACAAGCAGTACGCGCTCAGCGACCGTCCGCCCGCCTCGCTGCCCGCCGCTCCTGTGCAGGACGGTCCGGTGGACCCGCAGCCCGCGGGGCTCAGGGACCGCGCGACGGGTCAGGGAGAGCCGGATGCCTGACAGCCCCGACTACGACACATCGGTCCTGTCCGTCGATCCCCGGCTGGTCGATGAGGTGGGCAAGGCGCTGCTGACCCGTGCGGAACAGATGGTCGAGCACCTGGAGGCCATCGCCGACACCGCCTTTCACCTGCAGCTGAGCTGGGTGGGAGCCTCCGCGCAGGAGGCGAAGAAATTCATGGACCGTTGGAACGCCGTGATGCGGGATCTCTTCGGCAGCAAGGAACATCCCGAGGACGGCGTCCTCAACGTCATGGCGGGCACGGTGCACGTCGTGGCCGCCGCGTTCAGCCAGACCGAGGTCTCTCTGGAGAAGCTGTTCCGGGACTTCGCCGACAACCTGCCGGGCGGCGCCAACAATCCGAACGGCGGCTCAGCCCCGACGACACCCACCTCGGCCCCCGCGGATGTGCCGGAGGGCCTCGACCCCGAAGATTCCGCCGTCGTGGAGGACTTCAACAACTGATGAGCAAGATCGCCTTCCACCGTCCGGCGCGGACCTTCCCGCCTTCGGTGCCCGAGCAGCATGTCGCTCTGCCCGCCCCGCCCCAGAAGCCTCAGGAGGCACAGGCCGCCGGCTGGCTCTACATGCTGCTGCCGCTGCTCAGCAGCGTAAGCATGGCCGCGTACATGGTCACCTTCGGCCGCCCCTGGATGATCCTCCTCGGGATCGGGTTCGTGGTCGTGTCGGTCGTCGTGACCGCTCTGGTGCGGACGCAGTCCAGGAAGTCGACCCGGATCGCCCGGCTGCGCCAGCGCGACCGGTACGTCGAGTACCTGACCGACATCCGGGCCCAGGCCCGCGCCTCCGCCGCGGCGCAGCGCGCTGTGAGCGCCTTCCTCCACCCCAGCCCGCGCCGGCTGTGGGCCCTGGCCACCGGGCGGCGCCGGGTGTGGGAGCGTCGGCCGTCCGACGAGGACTTCCTCCGGCTCCGGCTCGGCCGGGGCCTGGGCGTGCCCGCGATGCGGCTGGCCTCCGGCAAGCGGAGTGACCCGACCGCGGAGTTCGAGACGCAGTCGCAGCGCGCCGCGGACCGGCTCCTGCGCGACCACGCCCACGTGGGGCACGAACCCGCCTGGGTCGACCTCGCGGCGACAGGCGTGCTCAGCGTGCACGGGCCCGCCGACCGTACAGGACCGCTCGTCGGCGCCCTCCTGCTGCAACTCGGCGTCCTGCACGCGCCGGACGACGTCCAGGTCATCGCGCTGACCTCCGAGCACGCCCCTTGGTCCTGGGCGAAGTGGCTGCCGCACATCCGGCACGCGGACTCCCTCGCCGGCCGGCCGGTCCTGGCACAGGACATCGAAGGCATCGAGGACGTCCTGACCGCCCGGATCGAACGGGCTCGCGTAGAGCGGGCCGAGAACGCCGCCAACATCCTGCGCCGCGAGACCAAAGCGGAGCGCCACCTCGTCGTCGTCCTGGACGGCTTCAGGCCCGACGCGCCGTGGGCGGGTCTGCCCCTCGTCACGGACCTGCTGACCGAGGCGGGTCCGGCGACCGGCCTGCACGTCGTCTGCACCGTCACCAAGGAGAGTGAGGAGCCGGGGCGGGTCGACGTGCGGGCCAGGGTCGGCGCGAACGGCTCGCTCACCCTGGAGAGCCGCGTACCGGCTCTCACCAGTGCTGTGACCGACGCGACGGCGGACGTCTGTCCGTCGGGCCTGGGTGAGCAGACGGCGCGGGCCCTGGCACCGCTGCGCCTTGCCGGGGAGCGCGAACAGGTGCTCTCCCGCACGGTCTCGCTGCCCGACATGCTCGGCCTCCAGCGCCTGGAGGAGGTGGAACCGCCCTCGCTGTGGCGCGCGCCCGACGACGAGGCGCTGCTGCGCCTGCCGGTCGGCGTCACGGGCGACGGTGAGCAACTGCTGCTCGACCTCAAGGAGTCCGCACTCGGCGGCGTCGGCCCGCACGGCCTCGTGGTCGGCGCGACGGGCTCCGGCAAGAGCGAACTCCTGCGCACCCTGGTGACCGGACTCACGCTGACCCACTCCCCCGAGCACCTGAGCTTCGTCCTGGTCGACTTCAAGGGTGGCGCCACCTTCGCCGGTGTCACCGAACTGCCCCACGTCGCCGGTCTGATCACCAACCTCTCAGACGATCTGGCGCTGGTGGACCGCGTCCGCGCAGCACTCCAGGGCGAACAGACGCGCCGCCAGCAGATGCTGCGCGCCGCGGGCAACGTGGACTCCGTCCGCGAGTACCAGATCCTCCAGGCCCAGGGCGCGACGGACACCGAAGGCCGCCCCCTCGACCCCATGCCCTACCTCATGATCATGGTGGACGAGTTCGGTGAACTCCTCTCCCAGCGCCCGGACTTCATCGAGCTGTTCGTCCAGATCGGCCGCGTGGGACGCAGTCTCGGCATGCACCTGTTGCTCGCCACCCAGCGCCTGGACGAGGGCAGGCTGCGCGGCCTGGAGTCACACCTGTCGTACCGGATCTGCCTGCGGACATTCAGCGCCGCGGAGAGCCGCGCGGTGATCGGCACGACCGACGCCTACCGGCTGCCGTCGATCCCCGGCTCCGCCTACCTCAAGGTCGACGAGTCGGTGTACGAACGCTTCCGGGTCGCCCACGTGTCGGGAACCCACCACGACGGGTCCGAGGTCCGTACGGCCCGGCCCGTGGAGGTCGCCCCCATCCCCTTCGGCTTCCGTACGGCCCGCGACGCCCGCTCCGACGAGGACGAGGCCGCCGAGACGCCCGCCCCCGTCGCGCCGCCCGAGGCGGGCCGCCGCTCGGAGATGCAGGTCGCCGTGGACCGGATGATGTCCTACGGCGACCCGGTCCACCAGGTGTGGCTGCCCCCGCTGCCCTCCGCTGTGGAACTGGACTCGGTCCTGGGCCCGCTCACCACCGACACCGAGCGCGGCCTGCGCTCCGAGGTGTGGCCGCAGGGCGGCGGCCTCAACATCCCGCTCGGCGTCGTCGACCTGCCCGCCCAGCAGGAACAGCGGGTCCTCCACCTGGACCTGGCCGGCGCCCACGGACACATCGCCGTGGTGGGCGCGCCGCAGTCCGGCAAGAGCACCCTGCTGCGTAGCGCCGTACTGAGCGCCGCGCTGCTGCACACCCCGGAAGAGCTCCAGTTCGTCTGCGTCGACTTCGGCGGCGGAAGCCTTTCCGGCGTCGAGGGCGCGCCACACGTGTCCGGGGTCGCGTCCCGACACGACGAGGCGCAGGTACGCCGGGCTCTGTCGGTGGTCCGCGGACAGGTGGAGGAGCGCGAGCGGATGTTCCGTGAGCTCAAGGCCGACACAGCGGACGACTTCCGCCGGATGCGTGCCGAGGGTGCGCTGCCCGACGGTGTCAACGGCGCGGACATCGTCCTGGTCGTCGACAACTGGGGCGCGCTGCGCGGCGCCGTAGAGGAGGCCGAGGAGACCCTTGTGGAGATCGCCACCCGTGGTCTGGGCGTCGGCGTCCATCTGCTGCTCAGCGCCAACCGGTGGAACGAGATCCGAGCCAACCTGCGAGACAACATCACCGGCCGTCTCGAACTGCGGCTCAACGAACCCGGGGAGTCGGAGATCTCCCGGCCGGCCGCCCGCGCGCTCAAGGCCGTCCTGCCCGGACGCGGACTCATCGCCCCCGGGCTGACCTTCCACGCGGCACTGCCCCGGGCCGACGGTCTCGCTTCGGCCGACGGTCTCGCCAAGGCCCAGGAAGAGCTCGTCAACGACCTGTGGTCCGGCTGGCGGGGGCCGGAGGCGGAACCGCTGCGGGTCCTCGGCGAACTCGTCACCCCTGCCGACCTGGCGGCCGCCTACGAGCAAAGCCACCCGGACGGCGGCGCCCCGGCCGCCGCCGACGTGCCCGTGGGCCTGCGCGAGACCGACCTCGGCCCTGCCGCGGTGAACCTGGAGACGGACGGCCCGCACTTTCTGGTACTCGGCGACGCCGGTTCCGGGAAGACCGAGTTCCTGCGCATGTGGATGCGCGGCATGGTGCGGCGCCGCTCCTCCTGGGACGTCCGCTTCATCGTGATCGACTACCGCAGGGGGCTCCTCGAAGCGGTGCCCGAGGAGTATCTCGGGGCGCAGGCCGGCGAGTCGCAGGCAGCCACGGCCTACCTGGAGCAGTTCGCGGAGAAGCTGCGCGAGCGGATGCCGCCGCCGGGGATCAGCGCCCGTGAACTGCGCGAGCGCAGCTGGTGGTCGGGGCCCGAGCTCTACCTCGTCGTCGACGACTACGACCTGGTGGCCGGGGCCGGCCTCGGCAGTCGCAATCCGCTCGCTCCACTGGTCGACTCTCTCGCCCAGGCCGCCGACATCGGCTTCCACCTGGTGCTCGGCCGCCGGACCGGCGGAGCGACCCGCTCGGCGATGTCCGACCCGTTCGTGGGCCGGCTACGGGAGCTGGGCACCGGAGGGCTGATCCTGTCCGGCGATCCCCGGGAGGGCGTCCTCCTCGGCGATCAGCGGGCGGCGCGGCAGCCACCCGGTCGGGGCACGCTCGTCTCCCGCAAGGGCGGAGCCGTAGTCATCCAGACCGTCCACGACCCGGCGGACGCCGAAGCGACGCCCTCGTCCTGACACCGCCACTGCCCTCTCGCCGCCCCACGCAATACACCCGAAAGGCCCGTCCCCATGGTCCAGTTCAATGTGGAACCCATCGTGAACCTGGGCAACAACTGGATCCGTATCGGCGACGCCCTGTACGAGAAGGCCCAGGCCATGGACGGCGCCGTGAACGGCGTGGGGTGGACGGGCCCGGCGGGCACGGCCGCCAAGGCGGCCTGGCACGACGGGGACCGGGGCGTGTACACGTCACTCGCCACCTCGGCGGACGCGGCCTGGAAGATCGGGGAATCGCTGCACATCTACGCCGAGGAACTGCAGAAGACGATCAATGAGATCAACAAACGGCGGCTGGTCGCGGCGCTGGCCAACATATTCGGGCTGGTCCTGGGCGGGCTACTGATGGAGCTCGGGCCGCTGATCGGCGCGTTGCTGAGCGCGGTCCGCGGCATCCTGGCGAATATGGTGCCCTGGTTCGCAAGACTCGCGGCCGCCCTGGCGAAGACAGGGGCCGTGGGAACGTTCGTGACGGACGCCGTTATCGGCGCGGCCACGAACCTCGGGCTCGACATCATCACGCAGCTGCTCGCCAACGCGGCCGCGGACGAGAAGTTCCGGGTGGACTGGAAGAGCTCGGCCGCCAGCGTGGCGTTCGGCGCACAGCAGGCGGTCGTCGGCAACCACTGGACGCCCCACCCCAAACGCTCCGGCGCCGCCGAGTCAGCGCTCCCGACCGTACCGAAGGGGGCACCGACCGGCGCGGGCGCCGCGCTGAACACCCCGAAACCCTCGGTGGTCCTGCCCCTCTCCGGAACGAAGGTACCGGTGCCGGACTTCCTCACCCACGCCGCGACGCTCCCGCCGTACAGCTCACCGTCCCGGTCCACCGCCTCCGAATCCGGCCTCACGGGCCCGCAGGGCCGGCCCGCGTCCCTCAATCCGGTGGCAGCGGCATCGGCCGGGCCCAGCAGGACGGGAACGCCGAACACAGCCCCCGCGGCATCCGGCGCCGGCCCGCAGCCACACCTCACCGGCCGCCCGGCCGACGGCCCCGCTCCCACGCGCCCTGACTCAAGCGCGCCGACCCCGATCGACCCGGCCCGATCCGTCCCGACCGGCTCCACGAGCACGCCCGGCCCAACCCGGCCAACTCAGCCTGGCCAGACGCGCCCGACCTCGGCGGGCCCCGCGGAAACGGCCGGGCCCACCCAGCTCACGCCGTCCGGTCCAACGGGAGCCCCGGGCCCGACGCGCCCGACCTCGGCGGGCCCTGCGGAAACTTCCGGACCCGCCCCGCTCACGCACTCCGCCCCAGGGGGAAGCCCAGGAGCGACGCGACCCACCTCCGCGGGTTCCGCGGAAGCCGCTGGTCCGGCCCGGGCTTCGGGGGCCTCCGCGAGTTCGGCTTCCGGCGGAGGCCCGGCCGCGTCCTTCCCCGGCAAGGGCAACACGCTCGGTGCCGCGCCCGGAGCTCGCCCCAACCCCGCCGACAACGGAACCACCACCGTCAACATCCCGCCCAGGGGGGCCGATCCGGCTCACAGCAGCGGTAGCGGCACGTCGGCCACCACCCCGGCTCCCGTTCCCCCGCGTCGTACGGGGTCCGGTTACGACCGGCCCGCCGACCTCTCCACCATCGCCAACCGGCCCGACAGCGGCCCCTTCCCCGGCTCGGGCAACGCCCTGGGCACCACCCCGGGCGCTCGCCCCAACCCGGCCGACAACCAGCTCACCACCGTCAACATCCCGCCCACCGCCAGCAGGACACCCTCGTCCACCCCCGCCGCCACGAACACACCTCCGGGCACAGCAGGTACGACCTTCCCGGGCAACGGCAACACCCTGGGCACCACCCCCGCCGCCCGACCCAACCCCGCCGACAACCAGCTCACCACCGTCAACATCCCGCCCACCGCCAGCAGGACACCCTCGTCCACCCCCGCCGCCACGAACACACCTCCGGGCACAGCAGGTACGACCTTCCCGGGCAACGGCAACACCCTGGGCACCACCCCCGCCGCCCGACCCAACCCCGCCGACGGCCGGCCCACCACCGTCAACATCCCGCCCACCGGCAAGAGCACTTCGGCGAGCGCCGCCCCGGTCCCCCCGCACCGCACCGGGGCCGGGTACGACCGGCCCGCCGATCTCTCCACCATCACCGACCGGCCCGACAGCGGCCCCTTCCCCGGCACCGGCGACACTCTCGGCGCCACACCGGGCAGCCGGACCAACCCCGCCGACGGCCGGCCGACGACCGTCAACATCCCGCCTGCCGGAAGCAAGACACCCACGTCAGAGCCCTTCCCCGGCACCGGGAACAGACTCGGCGCCGCACCCGCCGCCCGACCGAATCCCGCCGACAACGAGCCCACCACCGTCAACGTCCCGCCCACAGCCGCGGGCCCGTCCGCGGGCAAGGGGACGCCCGCTCGTCCGGACGTGGGCCATCGCCGTCCGGCGACGCTGGACGATCTCGGCATACGCGGGTCCGGTGACGGCGCGGGCGGTGCGGGGCACGGGACGACGTTGAACCAGGGGTCCCGCACCACCACACAGGTGATCCACGAGCGACCGCACGCCTCATCGGACCCGGCCCCGGTCACTGCCTCACGCGGCGGCGAACCGGACCCGGCCCCCGCCACCCCGTCACGCGGCGACAGACCGGACACAGCCCCCGTCGCCACGCCGTCCCACAGCAACAAGCCAGACGTGGCACGCACCAGCACGCCACACGGTGACGGACCGGACACCACCCCGGTCACCACGCCCCACGTCAAAGAACCAGACCCGGCCCCCGCCACCACGGCACACAGCAGTGAACCGGACGCGGCGCACACCCCCGCCCCGGCCCCCGCACCCGGCCGCCCCTCCCAGGGGGCCGCGCACGAACCCGGCCCGCTCCCGTCCCCCGGCGGCAGGCCGGCAGGCCACGGCGGCGGCCCTGACGAAGCCGCGGCCGGATCCCCACAGCCTCCGGCCGCGCCGTCAACGCAGCCAGCCCCGCACGCGGACCAGCCGTCCGTCGACCCGGACCGATCAACCCCCCACTCGGACCGGCTCGACATCGACGCCGCCCGGGCCACGATCGGCGACCCGTCCGTACCCCCGGACACCCTCGTCCAGGCGACGGCGCAGGCCGCCGCGATCCTCAGTGTTCGATGGCACCAGGTACAGCCGGGCGCGGACCCGTGGGGCGCCGCCCCGCTCGTACCACGCCCCGAGAGCGGTCCCATCGGCACAGGCTGGACCCGCGCCCTCGATCTGGTCACCGCGCAGGTCGTACGGCACGGTCCGTTCACCGGGCAGGCCACCGCGGCGTCCGTCCTCCCAGGCGTCGTGGCAGGGTCGGGCAACGGCCCGCTGTTGCTTCTCGGCGAGACCGGCCCCACGGGTGAGGCGCTGCACCTGGGGGCTCACCAAGTCCCGCTCGCGGAGCTGTCGAACTGGCTTCCCGAGCACACCGGCTGGCAGCCGGGCGACCTCCTCGTCCTGCCCGCCCCGGACGCCGCCGTCCCAGGCCCGCAGGGAGAGCCCTCGCTCGCACAGCGCATCGCGGACCACACCGGTGCACCCGTGCTGGCACCGGACGGCGACCTCTATGTGAGCGGCGACGGCAGGCTCGTGACGGACGGCCAGCAGGGCTGGATCGAGAGCCTGCCGCACCAGACCCCGGTCGTCCATCACCCCGAACTGGGCCAGAGCTTGTTCGCCCACGGCTCCCCGCCCTCCGACGTCCAGCCGGCCGATACGCCCCAGCCGCACGCCGCGACGGACAGCGGGGTTCACCCGGCCGAGGACGTCGTGGCGGCCCCTGCCCATCAGGTCACCTTGGAGAGTCTGCTTCCCGAGGGCTCGCTGGATCTCGACCTCACCCCGCATCTGGTGGACGCGCTCGCCGAGGCAGCCGTGCACTCTCTGAGGTCGCAACTTGACACTCTCACCGGCCCGTTGGAGCGCGAGGTCCGCTTCACTGCCCCCGCAGACAGCACTCAGTTGGCCAAGGTGCTGCAGGTGACGCAGCACGTGGCCGGAACGCTCGACCAGAGCATCCCGGTCGTCCGGGACACGGACGGCAGCCTGCTGCTGAAGATCTGCCCGCCCACCGAGTAGGAATCGGCAGGTAGATGCGGCGTGGTACTCACATGTGTGATGGCCGCCAGGGGTGAACCGTGAGCGATGCCATGGCGGAGATACCCCTCACTGTGAGCGGGTACTGCAGCACCTTCCCGATCGGCCTGCGCCTGGGACGTGTTCGAGTACGCGGGATCTCCTGACCCGCAGATCGCGTCTCAGTGCTATCCCTGAGACGCGACCGTTCACCCACCACGCGCCGGGTGACCTGACCCCGCCCGCTCCGTGGTTCGCCCGATGGGCAGTCGAATCACCGGGCGGACGGGGTCAGGGCGGTTCACTCGGGGCAGACCTCGATGACCGGCCCCGACTTTCCTCCCATCACCAGCTTGATCCGGTGGGACAGGGCGTCCGCGAGGGCCTGGGCGACCAGGCTCCACACCGTCTGGTCCCCGGCTGGCGTCGCCACCAGGAGGTCAGCGTTCGCGAGTCCCACGCCGGGGGTGTCGCGCAGGTGTGTGCGGATGCCGGTGACAGCTTGCCGGACGGCGTCGCGCACCGCGGTGGAGTCCCGCCAGCCGTCCGTCAGGTCGAGAGTCGTGACCCGTGACAGCTCCGCCGGACCCAGCCCGGTCAGCTCCTCGATCTCGAACCACTGAGGGTGCCGCACCACGTCCACGCTCAGGCGCGTTCCCGGGCGGGGAACCGGACGCTTCCAGGGCTCCGGCTTCTGCGCGGCCGGAGCCGTGCTCGGCTCCGGTGGGGTCGGAGCCTTCTCCGGCGCCGGCGCCCTCCCCTCATCCGGCGCCGCCACCCGACTGGCCGGGGCGGGCCCCCAGGTGTCGATCACCCGCTGGACCCGTTCGAACTCGGCGCTGCCTGGCTCCAATTGCGCCAGACGGCCCCGGAGCATCTCACGCAAGGTGTCGCCCGTCGCCGCGTTCTGCACGTCCGCGCGCATGACGAGCGGGGATCCCGCGGCGGACGATGCGCCCGTCGTGGCCGTCGTGCCGACGGCGAGAACCGCCCGCAGGTGTGCGAGACCCTCCTCTCCACTGGGCCCCTCCGCGCCCATGCCCCACCGGTAGCCGGCCCACTCCGCCAGCGCGGTGATCGCGCCGGCATCGGGCCGTCGCCCCTGCGGGAATCGCGCCCTGTGATGCCGCAACAGGTCCGTCGCGTGCTGCGCGAATCGGGCGCCGATCTGGCTGCGGGCCTCCTTCGCGCCCTCCGCGATGTGATGTGTCACGCTGTCGCGGTACTCGTCGTCGGGCATCCCGGTGGAGAGCCCCGGCCGGCGGTTGTACAGGAGGACGGCGAGCCGTTCGAAGTCGTCGGCCCAGTTCCGTTCGATCATCTCGGCGTGGGCCGCCGCATCGAAATTCTGCCGTAGCAGTGTGGTGTCGTTGTCGATCGCCACGATCTGGCGGCTCCGCGTGTCGTAAAGGACGTTCCCCCAGTTGACGAAATGTCCGGTCAGGCCGATGCCGACACGGTCCGTGGTGCCGATGAGGAAGTCGGTCACCAGCATCAACGAGCCGAGCTGACGGAGAGCCGTGGGATTGTCCAGCAGGTCACGCCGTTGCTGGACACTGAGTTCGTGGACAGGGACTCCCGCGGCGAACTCGGAGACGGTGACGTGACGGAACCGCTCCCCCAGGCCGTCGGAGTGCTCCTCCCAGTCGGGGACGTGCTGGGCGATCAGCTCCAACAGAGCGCTCGCGGCGGTCGATCCCCGGGCGAACACCCGGGTCGCCGGGGCCCGCACCCCGGTCACCGACCGAATGAAATCGTCGGCGAACAGGCTGGGTTCGGCATCCTCATGGAGTTTGACAACGGCCCTTCCGGCAGGCCCCGCGTCGACGACGTATGCGCCGCCGTTCTGTCCCATGCGCCATTCGACGGTGACCTGAGTGGGCCAGTCGTGGACATCTCTGGAAACCAGTGGAGTGCTCGTGGAGCCGGACGCGACGGGTGCCGCCGAACCGCTGGGCGTGGCAGAGGTGGTGGAGCCGGCAGCGGGCGTTTTCTGCTTCCGCTTGAAGATCTCGCGTATCCCGCCGGCTGCCGCGCCTCCCGTGGCGTGGGTGTTGAACGTCTGCCGGAGCTGCTCGGACAGGACGCGGGCCGGACGCTGGTGCTCCGGCAGGCCGGCGCCCGGGTCCGTGTAGAGACGTTCGGCGATCAGCGTGACCATGTCGTCGTGCAGGGCGAGGTAGTGCGCCTCGGGCGACCCGGGCACGACGTCCCGCCGGATGATTGCGGGTGCGCGGTGCCGGTTGGCCATGATCCGGCCGACCTCCCGGAAGAGCTCCTGCCGCTCGGTTCCCGACAGTCCGACCAGGGTCCGCCTGGCCCGTCCGACACCGGCCAGGGCCGCGTGCGCCGACCAGGGGTTGGCGGACACCCGCGGGCCGTTCCCGGGCCTGCCCGTACCGCTTCCGGGTAGAGCCGAGCCGCTCGCGGCCGCCCCGGTACCGCTCCCCCTGTCCAGGACGGCCGGATCCAGCAACCGTCCCGTGCTGATACCCCGCTTCGTCTGCTCGGCCGGACCGTCCGTCAGATACAGCAAATTCCGTGCGTCCCGCGGGAGGCGGATCTGCTGCGCGGAGTCGGACCCGGCGTCCCCCCGGGTGAGTGTCACCGAGGTCACCGCGCTGCGTATCCCGGGGATCGAGGCCAGTGCCTGGACGATCGCCGTCCATACGGTGGCCGGGTCCGAGGTGCGCCGGACCACGGAATCGTAGTGGGCGAGGTTGAGATTGCCGGGCTGATCGTGCAGGTCGTACACGAGGGACGCGGCGACGGACCGTGCCACGTCCACCGACTCCGCGACCGTCAACGCCGGACGGGCTGTCGACGCCGGGCGGTTCTCGGATCCCGCGCCTTCCAGCCACGACTTGCCGGACTCGATGCCGAAGTGCTCGGCCCACGGAATGTCCGCGTACATGCCGGGCTGCAGGTTCAGGGCATCCCGCAGCGGAGTGAAGACGGCGGAACTCGGGCCTGTGCGGTGCAGCACCCGGCTGCGGACATCGCCGTCACCGGCGCCCATGACGACGGTGCTGAGCCCGCGGACCACGTCCTCAAGGTTGGCCGGGACATCGTGCCGCATCAGTGCTCCGGCGTGCACATTCTGGTACGGCGTCCGTGTGTAGTTGTGCAGGATCACGTCGCTGTAGCTGGCGAGGGCCGAGTGGTGCGCGGCCGAGACCAGTACGGCGTTGGTCGACCGGGTCATGTACTGGCCGATCGCGAACCCGTTGGCCTTCTTGAGCACGTCACTGATCACCGAACCGAGTCCCGGGCCCACTCGGTTGTCGCCGTCGGAGTAAACACCGCCGAAGCGGTCCAGTGCCTCGATCCGCAGAATGTCGCTGGCGGCGGCGTAGCCGGCGCCGGTGTGCCGGGCCGCCTCCGTCGCGTAGAGCGAGGGCAGCCGCATGGGCGCCTGCGCGGAGAACACCTCACCCACGTTGACGAGGCGGATGTCCTCACGCCGCGCCCACTCCAGCATGGACCGTACGGCGTGCAGACGCGTCGCGCCAGGTCCGGGCGGGAGCGCGCGGGCCGCTTCGGTCTCGGCCCGGGTCACGTCCGTCCACAAGACGAACGTGGCGTCGGGGTTGTGGGACTTCCCCTGCGTCATGTTCGCGCGGAACTCCCCCATCGCCCCTTCGTCGCGCAGCGGGCCGCCGAGCCAGATCGTGTGGAGAAGACGCGGGATTGCCAGTCTCTTGACGCCCAGCCGTGACCCCGCCGAGGTCCAGGTGGTCGTGGAACGGACCACACTGTCGGGGTTGGCGGGAAGGTGCGCCAGTTCGTTTGCCGTCGGCCTGGCTTCCCGCGCCAGGTCCACGGCGGTGAAGAAGGCCGCACGGTGCGCACTCTCCAGCCGTGAGAAGTCGAAGTCCCGCAAGAATCCCGGCGCGTCCGGGACACCACGTACTCCGAAGAGGTCCGGGCCGAGTCGTCCGGCAGCCACTCCCGCGTCGGGGTGCGAGCCTGCGGGGCGGGTGGGGTCGACGCCGGTCAGGATCCTGTCGACCAGGCCGGGAACCGTGAGTGAGGGCTGTCGTGTCCTGGCGCGGGACTCCGGTGGCCGGGCCGCCACGGGCCGCGTGGACGGCTCCCCCGCCCTGTGTGGCGTCGCCTGCCGCGCCGGCGAGCCCGCCGCGGGTCCCGACACCATCGGTTCGTTGTCCGGTTGCGGGATTGGCGGTTGTGCCTCGGGGGGCTGCGGTGGCCGTACGAGAAGCGGCAGTTCGTCGGTGAAGAAGGAGCGTACCGCCGGGTTGAGCCTGGCGCGGGCGGCTTCGCTCGACCCGTAGAACGCCGCGTAGGTCTCGGCGAACCACTCCTTCGGGTTGGAGAACTGGTAGTTGGAGAGCGCGTGATTCTCGCGCTCGGCATGCAGGTAGCTGACCCAGTGGTCGTAGGGGTCCACGTGGTAGACGCGCGGGCCGATGCGGAGCACGTCCCCGCCACCGTCGTTGAACGTCCAGGGCTGGGCGAGGGCCAGTTGTCCGAAGCGGCTCACCTGGTCGAGCCCGCGTCGCACCTCCTCCGGCAGCGACGGGAACGCGTCCCGCAGATGGTGCAGCAGGTGCTGATCACTGCGCGCCTTCGCCGGGTCGAGCGCGTCGAGTACGACCTCCAGCAATGTCCGCCGGCCGTCCTCGGCCGGGGCCGCGTAGTGTTCCTCGCCGATCCCGACCTTGTCGAGGATGGCCGTGGCCACGGGCACGTGATTGGTCCCGTAGTGCTGCCAGCCGCCGAACCGGTCCTGTTCGCTCAGCGTCGTCCGCCAGTCGATGCGCTCGTCGACGGAGTGGCCGATCTCGTGGATGAGCGTCCACTTCATGAAGTTGTTCTGGGCCAGCGTCTCCGAGACACCGCCCATCACGTGACGCCGGTCCGTGAGCCGGCCGAGGTCCCTGTCCCCCCGCAGGCTGTCGCCCGCGTAGTCGGCGCGGGCCGCCTGGTCCATCAGCCAGCGCTGCCAGCCGCTCTTCCTGTTGAGCTCCGTGACAGCCCAGGACGGCAGGCCGAGGGGCAACGTGATCTGGATCGTCCCGGTACGCGCCTCGTACTCGCTGGCGGCGCCCTGATGCTGCGGCGCCGCGACCTCGATCGCCCTCAGGTTCCTGTTGTTACGAATGTGGTCGGGCGGCAGCTGTGCCAGCACCTGGTCGATCCGTGCGAGCGTCGAGTGGCTGAAGTGCCGCTGCGGACCGTCCTCCGGTCGTGGTCCGACACGGATCCCGTAGGTGGCGCTGAGCTCCCTCTCCCGTTCCGGGGCGCCTTCGTTGGTCAGCCATCCGGCGAGACCCCTGCCATCGGCACCTCGCCGGAACGTCCGCAGCAGGCTGGACGTCGAGGTGCCCGACGCCGCGGACCCTGTGCTGGAATTCACCCGGCTGTGCTGGGGTGGGGCGGCACTGATACCCGCCGCGCTCTCGGAGGCGGAACGGGGCGCGCCACCGGGTCCGGCCGGTGCGGGCGCCGCGATGTCGAGTGCCGACCGGGCATCGGTGGCGAGCCGGTCCGCCTTGTCCTTCGTCTCCGTGTACAGCATCGCGGCGACCGCGTCCCGTTCGGTCTCCAGTCCGGCCGGGGCGGTTCTGCCTGTGGCGCCGGGCAGGAGCGGCGGTTCGACATTGCGCTGCGACAGCAGGTTCTGGGTCTCGGTCACGAACTTGCCCACCACGTCGGCGGGTTGTTTGTCGAAGGTCCCGGACGCCTGCTCCAGGTGTCCGGTGAGCGCGTCGCGGAACTCAGGTGTGCGAAGGTCCGGGCCCGGGTCCCGAACCGATGTCTCGGGCGGTGTCGTGGGACGCGGGGCCGTCGTTCCCAGCGCGTCTGCCAACACCTGCGGATAGACCTCGCGCAGCATCTGGGCTGCCCGATCCACGGCGGCGAGCACGTCCGTCTCGGAGGTCTCACTGCCCATCAGCCGCTGCAGATCCTCAGCCAGCGGGAAACACTCCGGTTCGGTACCGGGCCCGGCGACACTCATGTCCGATCTCCGTTCTCCTGCCGCCCGGGTGTGACGAAGAGCCGGGTCCAGTACAGGTGTGCGGAGATTCTACGTGTTCACACCTCACACGTATTGCCGCAGGTTCTTGTTCGCGGCCACGTCGCACTCGACTTCACCACGATTCTGCACGCCCAACGCGTCGCGGCTCGAAAGGCTTCTCACACCCCGGGCAGCCGGATGCCGGTACCTGTAACCCTGGACCGTTGACGCGCTCCTGCCTGGGCGACCGAACGGGGTTGAGGCGGGTCCGCAAGGTGCGCATCACCCCCAGACTGATCCCACGGTGGCCGTGGTCCATGTCTGGTGCGTCCACGGCGAGTCCGACGAGCGGCTCGATCGCCACTCGACGATCACCACTCGACGATCAGCTTCGACACACCGCGCGTCGCGAGGCCCTCGCTCCACACCAGGGACTCGTCTCCTGGTGCGAGTCGTAGGCCGGGGAAGCGCTGCCACAAGCGGGTCAGCGCGATCTTCATCTGCAGAAGAACCAGTGGCGCGCCCATACACCGATGGGCACCGTGTCCGAAGGTGAGGTGTGCGGGGCGGCGGGCGTGCCTCTGCTTACCTGATGGGCAGAACACTTCGGCGTCATGGTTGCAGTGCAGCAACGAGACGATGACAGCCTCTCCTTGGCGCACCGTCGTACCGCCCAGGACAAGGTCCTCGGTGGCCACTCGGGGAAAACTGATAGGGGTGGACGGCGTCTTGCGGAGCAATTCGTCGACCAGCGACTCCACACATTTCCCGTCGGGTCCGTCACCGGTGAGCAGTTCGAGTATGGCAAGGCTCAGTTGCTGGGTGGTGGTCTCGTATCCAGCCATGAGAAGTGCCAGTCCGAGATTGATCAACTCGGCGCGGGACATCTCGCCCGACTGCTCGACCTGCACCAGCGCGCTCAGGAGATCCTGTCCGGGCACATCTCTCTTTCTTTCGATCAGTGAGGACATGTACTCGATGAGAGTCAGGACGTGATGGCCTCTTCTGCGCACCCCCCGAGGTGTCATGTCGAACAGGGCGGTCACGGCGGCGTCGAAAGCGGGCCGGTCCGCCAGCGGTACGCCGAGCAGTGAGCCCAACGCGACCATAGGAAGGGGTGAGGCGTAGCCGCCGACCAGGTCGGCGCCTGGCCCCGCAACCTGTAGCTGATCCAGCAGCGCGTCGGCGGCTTCCTCGATCGCCGCTGCCTGTGCAGCGACTCGTGCACTGGTGAACGCTGCTACGGCGATCCGGCGCAGCCGGGCGTGGTCCGCGCCGTCCAGACTCATGATCGAGTTGGGTGATAGGTCGACGGATCCCCATTTCGGAGCATCGGGTCGAGTGGCCGCAGCTCTGCTGAGACGTGTGTCGGCCAGCGCGGCGCGCCCTACGGCGTAGTCGGTGATCAACCACATGTCATCACCCGTGGGCATCCGCACCTGTTTGACGGCCTCGTCCGATGGCGTCGCCAGGAAGGACGGCAGGGGGCCGATCCGGTGGTGATCGAAAGAACCGGACATGGTGAATGACTCCTGTTCGGGAGGGGCGGCCGCTCTGGCGCCTTCGGTACCTCTCGCGCACGGCGCGCTTCTTCCTTGCAGCAGGTCCTGTCAGCAGGTCTTGCCCTCGCGGCTTCACTCGTGGGGCGCCCGTGACATCAGCCGGGCGTGGGCGCCGAACTGCGTCGGCCCGTCGACCCGTACTTCGCGGGACAGGACGAGGCCCCGGAGACGCTGTGGCAGGGCGTCATCGAACCGGAGGTGGTCCGGCACCGGGACTCCGGCGTTGCGTAGCGGCGTCGCAATCTCGCGGCAGGTGCTGCTGAGCCAGTCGAGAACCGCGGGGTCCCCCGAGCGGCCCGCAACCGGCGTCCAGGTGTCCACCTCCGGCTGCCGGAGGCCGGCGTCGAGGAACGTCCGGGCGAGGCGGGGGCCGAAGTCGGGGACGGCTCCGGTCGCCAGAAAGGGGCCGGGCCACAGCGCGTAGTACTCGTCCCACTCCGGCAGTGGCGGACGTGTCGGCGACGTGTTGGTGAAGTCCATTTCGTGCATGACGACGATCCCATCCGGTTTGAGCAGGGCCGTCAGCCGACGCAGCGCGGCCACCGGATCGGGCAGATACATCAGAATGTATCGGCCGACCAGGACGTCGAACTTCTCCGGCCAGGTGAAGTCCGCGAGGTCCGCAACTTCGTACCGCACGGTGTCCGCGAGGCGTGCCTCCTGTGCCAGGATCCACGCCTTGCGGACGCTTCCGGGGTCACGCTCGATTCCCACGACGTGTCCGCCGGGTCCGACGAGTCCGGCGGCCAGCAGAGAGACGTATCCCAGTCCGGCGCCGATGTCGAGGACGCTCATCCCCGGACGTACTCCGGCCGAACGCAGGGTGCGTTCGGTGAACGGCGAGATCGCCTCGTTCTGCAGAGTCAGCCTTTGGTGTTCGTTGTCCGAGTGGCCGAGCAGGTACGCGCTGTGCGCCATGGAAGGCCTCCAGGGCCGGTCGTGCGGGGAGTCTCCCAAGGCCGGTGGCCAGGGGCTTCACAGTGTCTGCGGCACGTAGTGCCCTGTCGGGGACGCGCGGTGTGGTCCGGGGTTCCGGATGCGTCATGCACGGGAGCTGGACATCCGCGTGTCGGAGGATGGCGGGCGGCGCAGAGCCTTGCCGCTGGAGGTGCGTGCGATCCCGCCCCGCCGCACGAACTCGATCGTGTCGGGTGTGATGCCCAGTTCGGCCACGACGCGTGCGCGGATGCGTTCCGTCGTGGCACGACGGAACGCCTCGTCGTGCTGCGTCGTCTCGACGACGAGGCCGAGCCGGCCTCCCTCGTCGTTCCAGATCTGCTCGGCCAGGATGCCGTGAACGGGGAGGTCGGGGGTGTCCCGCACGACCGCCTCGATGTCGCTCGCCCAGTGGTTCGCGCCGAAGACGATGATCACCTCTTTCGTGCGGCCCACGATGTACAGTTCGCCATCGTGCTGCAGGCCCAGGTCACCTGTGGCCAACCAGCCGCCCGGCAGGAGGACACGACGGCTCTCCTCGGAGTGATGGTCGTATCCGGTGCTCGTGACGGACGCCCCTCGCACCTCGACGGCACCGATCGTGCCGGGCGCGGCTGGTTCGCCGCTCGCGGTGGTGAGCCTGACCTCGGTACGACGCACCGGCGTTCCCACACTGACCAGTTTGCGACACGGCCGCCCGGGATCGGAGGGCACCGGTACATACCGGCCCCGGTTCAGTTCGTCCCGGTCGGCACGCAGCACCTTGGCCGGGCGGCCGAGCGGAGGGAAGGCGACCGCCAGGGTCGCCTCCGCCAGTCCGTAGGCCGGCAGGAAGACGTTCTCGGACAGTCCGGCGGGCGCGAACCGCCCGACGAAGGCGTCCTGCAGCTTTGGGTCGACTGGTTCGGCGCCGTTCACCGCGATGCGCCAGCGGGAGAGATCGAGACCGGCCGGCACCGCCGCGTCGCGCCGCAGGACGTAGCGGTAGCCGGAGTCGGGAGCCATGGTGAAGGTCGCCCCCAGCCGCCCCATGGCCCGGATCCAGTCCTGCGGACTGCGCAGGTAGTCCTCGGGCGTCAGCAGATGGATGTCGACGTCGTGCAGCAGCGGTGTCAAGAAGGAACCGATCAGGCCCATGTCGTGGAAGAGGGGCAGCCAAGTGCAGCCGACGTCGTTTCCGGTGAGCCGAGTGCCATGGGCGATGGCCTCGACCCCGGCCGCCACGTTGCCATGGCTGAGCACGACGCCCCGCGGCTCGCTGCTCGTCCCCGACGTGTACTGGATGACGGCCGGGTCCGAAGCGGTCCGCGCGATATGGGCCGCGGCCGGTTCGGTCACCTCCCGCACCAGGAGGACGTCGACCGGGCCGGCGCCGTCGGACAGTCCCGGACCCAGCAGGGGGAGCATGGCCGGGGCCGTCAGTACGGTCCGTACGCGCGAGCGGCGCAGGGCGGCGGAGGTGCGCCGGAGGTAGGCGTCGGACGATCCGAAGGGCGCGGGGCCGGGCAGAGGCACCGCGACCGCGCCGGCGGCCAGCACGCCGAAGAAAGCACGCGCGAAGTTCACCGAGGTCGGCAGGACGAGCGCGACCCGTTCGCCGGGTCGTACCCCGCGCGACAGCAGCCCCGCTGCCACCCGCCCCGCCTCGGCGAAGAGGTCGCCGTAGGACAGTGCGTCGCCGTTCTGTCCGCGGCGCAGCACGTGCATGCCCCGTCCGGACCCCTGTGCGGCGACACGGGCGAGCGCGGCGAACAACGTCACGACAGCGGCTCCGCTCCGGCCTCCGCAATCACTGTGGCGATGGCGGCAGCGAAGTCCCGCACGGTGCTTGTCTCGAAGACGACGCGGTTCTCGACCTCTATGTCGTAGTGCTGTTCGATCTCCAGCACGATCTGGAGCGCGTGGATCGAGTCGAAGCGAGGCAGGGAGCGGAGATCGGTGTCCAGGTCCACTGCCTCGGCCTCTATGGACAGTTTTTCGGCGACGAATCGCCGGACGGTCTGTTCGATGTCAGTGACGCTCGTCCGGGGCATGGCGTGGTGTTGTCCTGTTCTGTGAGGTCGACGCGTTCGGCGCGGCGGCGAGGGCGTACTCCGGGACTGATGGTCAGCGAGCGCCGGACCGGCGGGCCAGGTCGCGCAGCTTGGCCTTGATGTCCCGCGGGGTCTCCAGCGAGTCGTCGTCCGCCAGGAGCCGAACGATCGACATCACCTTGGCGTCCGCGGCGTCCACCGAGTCCTGCTGGATGGTCTCGATACGGCGGATGCCGGCCGCGGATGTGGAGTGCGGATAGAACATGCCCGCCGGGTGCTTGACACCGTTGCCACGGTCCGCGAGCCAGATGTACGCCATACTCAGCGCGGCGGTCTGATGGGCCGGATTGCTGTCGCACAGTTCCCGCATGAAGACGGAGAACGCACGGCAGTGCCGAGCCTCGTCGCGGGCCAGGAGCCGCCAGATCTTGCGGATCACCGGCTCCGATATGTGGGCCGCGAGCGCCTTGTAGAGGGCGGAGGCGCGTGACTCCGAGATCACATTCATCATGAGGGTGGCGGAGCGCACGTCGCCCTGCGGATACGGCTCCCGTTTGTAGAGCGCGTGCTTCGAACGAAGCTTGACACCGATCTGGTCCAGGTAGCGGGCCTGGACCAGCGAGTGGCGGGATTCCTCCGCACCCCATTGCAGTGCCCAGGAGGAGAAGCTGACCTCGTCCTGCCATTCCCGCAGGAAGTTGTGGGCACCGGGCAAGGTGCCGAATTCGATGACGGCCGCCTCGGTGAGGAAGTCCACGGTCCGTTCGTCGAGCATGCCGTGCTCGATGCGGTCCAGATCCACTTCCTTCCAGTCCCAGCGCGTCGTCTCGAACCAGTCGAAGATCTTGTTGAACGTCATGTCGAGGTAGAAGTCGGTGTAGAGGTCGTCCGTCATCAGCGCGCGGTGTGCCCGCAGGGCCAGTTCGACGGAAGTGGTCAGCCCTTCGGGCGCCACCGCGGCGGGTCGCACGATGTCCTCGACGTCCAGCGCTTCGGCCCACCCGGGAACCGGACCTGCCGTATCGGGCCCGACGACGTACACCCGGGTCCGGTCGAACCTCGTGAGCGACCGCAACGCCCGGACGGCGGGCAGCGGCTCGGCGTCCGCGCTGATCCACACCGCCGCGAGCTCGGTCGTGGGGTCGAGTTCGTGCAGGTAGCGCTGCCAGTCGGCGTGCGCCGGCCGGTCCACGACGACGTCGCCGAAGGTGGGGACGGTCAGCCGTTCAGCAGGGGAGACGACGGTGGTGGGTGTCAGCAGGGTAACGGTGGGCGAGGGCATGGAGGGCGTCCTCTCTGGTGGGCTGCGCAGAACGTCGGCAAGCACCTTGCCGTGCGGCGCGTGTGGCTCGGCTTCGTGTACGTGTGCGCGCGTCAGCGCGGCCTGGATGCTGCGGCGGGACCAAGGAGCACGGGCAGCGCCTCGATGCTGTTGCTGACGAACGAGGGCACGGGCCGTACGGCCCACGTGTCGGACGGGGCCATCCGCACGTCGGGGAATCGGGTGAAGAATCCGGCCAGCGCTGTCTCCAACTGGAGGCGGGCCAGGTGGATCCCGACGCAGAAGTGCGGGCCGTGCCCGAACCCGAGGTGGCCGGCCTGGCGCCGACGGACGTCGAAGAGTTCCGCGTCCGGCCCGTGGTGTTCCGAGTCCCGGCCCGCCGAGCCGAAGGACGCGAGGATGGCTTCTCCCCGGTGGATGGTCTCACCCCCGATGACGACGTCCTCGGTCGGATACCGCATGGGGAACTGGTTCACCGCGCCGTTCCAGCGCATCGTCTCCTCGACCACCGCGCTCCACGGGACTTCGCCTGCGCGGACGGCGGCGAGTTGCTCGGGGTGGGTGAGCAGGGCGTGGCAGGCGTTGACGAGTACGTTGATGACGCTCTGGTGGCCGGCGAAGAACATCAACAGGACCATGCCGTGCAGTTCGCTGTCGGTGAGCCGGTCGTCTCCGTCGCGGCGCGCCGTGAGCAGAGCGCTGATGAGATCGTCCGCGGGAGCGTCGCGACGTTCCGCCACGATCTCCCGAAGCAGCGCTTCGATCTGACCGTCGATGTCCATGACCTGTTCGGGAGTGTTGTTCGTACGTGTCTGCATGCCGGTGAGGACATGCAGCAGACGCCGCTTGCGCTGCGGGATCCCCAGCAGGTCGGATATGACGGTGGTGGGGATCGGGAAGGCGAAAGCCTTGCGGAAGTCCACCAATTTGTCCTGTGGACGTGTGGCAAGTTGGTCGAGGAGCCCGTCCACGAGGTGTTCCACCCCCGGGCGCATGGCCTCCACCCGTGCCGGGGTCAGTGCCTGGTCGACCAGTCCGCGCAGCCGCCGGTGGTCCGCGCCGTGCGAGTTGATGACGCTGTCGGTCGCGACGAATCCGATCAACGGCCAACCGTCCGGCACTTCGTCACGGGCCACTGCTCCCCAGTATGTGATCCCTTTGGCGATACGGGGATCTGTCAGTACTCGGCGCAGGTCTTCATGGCGCGGAATCGCCCACGCCCGCACATCGCCGGGGAGTTGGACCGGTACAGCTCTCCCCGCCGCGCGTAGGAGGGCGTTCTCCGCGTGCTGATCCGCACCGTTGACATCCAGCGCGAACGGGCATCGCGACGTCGGCCCGGCGCTTTCCTCAGTCGGCTTCACTTCATCTCCACCTTGGGAAGCGCGGCGTGCTGCGACGGCTCGTCCGCCAAGAAGCGCACCACGTCGGTACCGAATTCTTCGTACATTTGAAACAGAAACCCGTGCCCGGTATCGGGGTAGATCTTCAGCACTGAATGAGGCACGTGAGACGCCAAGATGGCGCTCTTTTCCGCAGCGACCATGATGTCGTGTTCGCCGTGCGCGACGAAGGTCGGCTGGGTGATGGACGCAAGTTCCCTGACTGCCAGCGGATCACGGGCGCCCCATGCCTCCGCGGCTTCCAACTGGGCCCGCCAGGCGTGTTCGGTGACGTCGCCGACAGCACCTACATGGCGCCGGGACAGACGGCGGATGTAATCGACGCCGTGTGCCCGGCCGACTGCGGTCGCCGGGAAGAACAAGTGGATGATGTCTTTGGCACTGATCAGCTCTCTGCTGATGATCGACCGCACCCGGCCTCCTGCGGCGTCGTCCTCGCCGAATCCGCGTGGCGCGGTACCGGCGAGTATCAGGCGGCGCACCAGCTCCGGCCGGACGCGCGCCAATACTTGCGCCACATAGCCGCCCAGTGAGAACCCGAGCACATCGACGCCGCCCGATCCCATTGACACCATGAATTCGGCGATCCCCTCCGCCATGGCCTCGACCGTGGTGGGCGTCGTTCCCTCCGACAGGCCGATACCGCGGTTGTCCACGACGATCACCGTGCGGTCTGCCGCCAGCCTCAGGAGCAGTTCCGGATCCCACATGTCGATGCTGGCCCGGAAATGGGACAGGAGCAGCAGCGGCGGATTCCCCCTCTCGCTGCCGAACCGGACGTAGGCGTAACGACAGCCATCAGGGGACCGGAGAAAGCGCTTCTCCATAACTGACCTCCGTTCGAGCCCGGGGTATGCGCGGTCGGTAGCTGCGACACACCCATACCGAGAACTTCTCAGCTCACTGAACTCCTGAGGATGCTGATAGAGCCCAACTGGCGCTGGGCGAAACGGACTCGGCGGTTACCTGACCGCCCTGCCCGGGTGTGAGACGGACGTGTGCGTCGGGTGTGGTGAGTTGCACAGATGTGGTTTCGCCACACCCGTCGGGGCCTCACACCACGGATAGCCGTCGTCGTCGGCGCGGAAAGCGCTGATCGTGACGGCGCTGCCGCTCAGCGGCAGCTGCGGGTGGGCCGACGTCGAGTGATGCACTGACCGTTTCCGAGACGGTCGTAACATGTGTTACACCGGTCCGGCTCACCGGGAACGCACTGCTTCGCTGTCCGCTTTCGTGCCGGTCGCCGTCGTGGATCACGAGCGAGTTCTCCTGGCCCTCGTTGTCGGCTCCGGGTGCCAGGAATTCCGGTGCCTCTTTCTGGCGCACAAGGGAGGAGAATCGGTCGTTGTTGTAGTACCTGGGTAAGCCTGCAACGTAGTCGTCGTTGGCACTCCAGCTCCAGGTCGACGTGGGGTCCAGGTCGGACGGGTGTAGTTCTCCGTCGGGATCGTCCCAGAACTGCACCGTACAGGGAGGGATCGCCGCGTAGGCCGGCGACACGAGAGCAGGAGCGCCTCGACTGCGGTGACACCGATGGCGGCTGACACCCTGAGGGTCCTGAGGCTCATAGAGTCCCTCCTCGTCGGCACAGACATAGGCTCCAGGAGCACACTTGAACATACGTGCGTTCAGTCGGCCAGCAAACTCAGCCATAGACTAACACGTATGAGCGCGGTCTCGGTTTGTGGCCGATGATTTGTCTCGCATGTTTGTCCTGAAGTGGACTGTGCAAGTCCGATAGATCGCTGGACGATCCGACTCGCAGACCATCGGGCAGACAGCTGTGTGCCGAGTCATGCGAGCCGCGGTGTCGCTGCGCGGCCGGTCCGGACTGGTGCGCGGGCTCGCGACAGTCGTCGGAGGGCACGCCTCGCTGTTCGACTGCCTGCCGCACCTGCTTCTCCACCTCGTGCATGTTCAGCCCGTGCTTCTGCGCGGAACCGGGTCATCGCCGACTGTGCCTGGCTCTGAACGACTGCTCTGGCCCCGGCTGAAGGCTTGGGTTCTAGAGGTGGTCGCAACACCAGAACCTGCGGGGTGTTGCATTGTCCAAGCCGCGGCGGACCTATAAGAAGCGTGGACCTGCCCCGTTGGCCGAGAAGCGTGACCAATACCTTCGGCTCATGGCACAAGGATCGAGTAACTCGGCCGCGTGCCGAGAGGTGGACATCAACCGCAAGACGGGGAACCGGTGGAGGTACGGACGGAAGGTCGTCGACCGGTTCGGCCGGGAGCACGTCTACCTGCCATCACCGAGGAACGGGACACCGGCGCGGGCTCGCCGCGGTTCCTGTCGGAGGACGAGCGGATCGTCATCGCCGACCTGCCGCGGGCCAAGAAGTCCCTGCACGCCATCGCCCGCGAGCTCGGTCGGACCCCGGCCACGATCAGCCGTGAGGTGCGCCGCAACCGCGACCCACGCACCGGCAAGTACCACCCGTTCCAGGCCCAGCGACGAGCGGCCGTGCGCCGCGCCCGCTCCAAGGAAGGAAAGACAGGCCGCGATCCGGAGCTGAAGGAGTTCATCCAGCAGCACCTGGCCTGCACCTGCACCTGCCCGACGGCCGGGGATCCGAGCACGTCCGCGACGCCCTCGTGCACGCCTTCGCCAGCCTGCCGGCCGACCTCGCCCGCTCACTGACCTGGGATCAGGGCAGCGAGATGGGCCGCACGACGAGTTCACCCGCGCCACCAGCATCCCGGTCTACTTCTGCGAGCCGCCAGCCCCTGGCAGCGCGGTTCGACCGAGAACACGAACGGCCTGCTGCGGCAGTACTTCCCGAAGGGCACGGACCTGTCGATCTACAGCGCCGAAGACCTCACCTGCATCGCCGCCGAACTCAACGACCGCCCCCGCAAGACCCTCGGCTGGCAGACACCCGCCGAGCTCTTCGCCAGGCTCGTCGCAACACTTGAGTGATCGCGTGTTGTGATGATCGCCAGAATCCGCCCACTGAACGCCTCAGCCGCCTGACACTGACCGACGGAGCACCCGCACCCCGCCAACTGACTGCCTTGCAGAACTACCTCGGCCAGCGCGGGATACCTCGGTCGAGATCCTGGCGCACCTTGGGCACTTGACCTTGGCCGTCTCAAGATTCCGGACGGATGTCACCCGCGGTAGGATCATAGGTGTGCCAACCACGAGCCGTCTGGATACGTTGCGACTGAAGGACAGACAGGTCTCTCGCCGCCGCCGTGATCATCCCGGCCGCACAGGTGTGACTTGAGCAGTTGTTCCACCACCGTCGCGGTCGAGTATTGACGGAGACATGTCCTCTCAGCGCACGGTTGCCGGGCCGGAAGCAGACATGTCACGGTTTCCATGAAAGTGAGCTATCGAGCGTGCAGAGCCTTCATCCCGTGCCCGCGGTTTTCGTGGGCGGACGCGAACTGGAAGATTTGTACGAATACCCCGCCGGTCTCGACCGGGCCTGGGTACAGGCGAACTTTGTCGCCAGCGCCGACGGGGCGGCGACCGTCAATGGGGACTCAGAGTGCCTGTCCGGGTCCGCCGACCGCAGGATCCTGGCGCTAGCCAGGGACCTCGCGGACGTCGTCATGGTGGGTGTCGCCACCGCCGTCGCTGGCGCGTACCAGACGATCCAGGTGGACCCGGCTCGCCGCGCCGCGCATGGCCTGCGTCCCCGGCCGTCCCTTGCGATGGTCACCAACCGGTGCTCCCTGGGGCCCGATGCACCGCAGATCGCGGACTGCCCCGAACCACCTGTCGTGATCACGTGTCGCGACGCCCCACTGGCGACCAGGAGGGATCTGGTCGCGGCGGGCGTGGACCTGGTGACGGTCGGGGACGGGTCGGTGGATCTGCGGGGTGCCCTCGACGCGCTGGCGGAACGCGGCTTGCGGAGGGTCGACTGCGAAGGGGGACCGACGTTGTTCGGCGGGCTGATCGGCGAGGACCTGGTCGACGCCCTGTGTCTCACGGTGTCGCCGGTCCTCGTCGGGGGACTCGACGGAAGGATCAGCACGCACCCGTTGCCCGCGACGTCAAGGCCCATGGTCCTGGAGTCGGTTCTGCAGGCCGAGGAGTCCCTGTTCGTGAAGTACCGCCGACTTCGCGACGACGGACCGGCGCCGCCGCGCCCTGCGGTCACCGCATGATGCTGCGCTGTCCATGTGGAAATGTACGTTGCGGAAGTTAGGGCGCCCAGGTCGCGTTCATCCTCGGTGGAGAGCAGGATCCGTCATGCTGCCGACGCCGAGCGCATGGGCCTGCAGGCCGTAGGCGAGCCGCGCACCGCCTCGGTGCTCAGGTCAGCAAGACCCACAAACGCCCCGCCATCACGCCGAACGCGACCAGTGTGATTCAGGAACAAGCTCATACCTTGAGGCTACTCCGGACCGGCCGGAGCGTTCACCGGGAAGGTACGTGTGAGTAACTGGGTCGTGCGAAGTGACATCGAGAGACTCACAATCACATTTGGACTTTCCAGTCCACAAAATGAGTTGTATCTTCGGCGTTCCGGGTCCAGGCAACAACAAAATCCAAGAAAACACCCTGGGAAGGGGACGATCATGCGTGCCGTAGTGGTGCAGAATCCTGGCGGTCCTGAGGCGATGGAGTTGTGCGAGTGGCCCGAACCGCACGCCGGGCCGGGCGAGTTGCTGGTGGACATCGAGTTCGCTGGCATCAACTTCATGGACACGAAGACCCGCTCCCTCGGCACGGGTAGCGGTCGGACCCCGTTCGTCCCCGGCGTGGAGGCCGCCGGCCGGGTCGCCGCCCTCGGCGAGGGCGTCGATGGCTACGCAGTGGGCGACCGGGTGGCCTGGGTGTTCAACTACGGCAGCTATGCCGAGCGGATCGCTGTCCCGGCCAATCAGGTGGTACCCGTCCCCGACGACATCCCCAACGACGTGGCTGCCGCAACCATGATGCAAGGGCTCACGGCCCACCACTTCGTCCACGAGGCAGCACCTCTGGACCGCGGGCAGACCGCGCTGGTGCACGCCGCCGCTGGCGGGGTGGGGCGTTTCCTGATCCAGTTGCTCAAACTGCGGGGCGTGGCCGTGATCGGGCTGGTGTCCCGGGAGGAGAAGGTGTCGGTTGCGAAGGAGGCCGGGGCCGACCACGTCCTGGTCTCCCTCGACGGAGATTTCGTGGAGCGCGTCCACGCCCTCACGAACGATGAGGGTGTCCACGCCGTGTTCGACGGAGGCGGTGGCACCACCTTCCAGTCCTCCATCGACGTCCTGCGCCGGTCCGGCACGCTGGTCTACTACGGCCCGCTGATGGGGGACGTTCCCACTGTGCGGATGACCGACCTCCCCAAAAGCGTCAAGGTCACCTACGCGGTGTTCTCGGACCACATCCACACCCCTGAGCTGCTGCGAAAGTACTCGGCCGACCTGTTCGACAAGGTCCGTGACGGCGCACTGAAGATCGACATCACGCGGCGCTACTCCCTGGCCGACGCCACGCAGGCGCACATCGACATCGAGTCACGCGGCACCACGGGCAAGCTGCTCTTCGACACCAGCCTCTGAACCCGGCAGGCCACCGCTATCTGATTCGTCGCTCCCCAGAGACCGCGGGTCCTGTGCTTCCCCCCTGCACGGGACCCGCCTCCATGACTTAGCGTCCTGGTGTTCGGACGATACGTTTCTGAGGCCGGGCTGGTACATGAGCCGCGCGGTGTCGGCAAACGGGCGCCCCGTCGATGGCTGTGGCCTGTGATCGCACCGCGCCCCCTTCAGCACGACCATCGAAGGTGCCCCTCTTCATGCGTGGCCCGCCCTCTCGCGGGCTCACGCTGATTTCGGCCACCGTGCTGACGGCGGCATGCCTCTCAGCGCCGATTGCCGCTGCCGGACCGGACGCCTGGGTGGCTGCAGGCCCTCTCGGATGGCGCTCCTGCGCGGATATCGCCAAGGATCGGCAACCGCATGACCACACGCGCGAACGCGCCACGCTCCCGGTGCCTTTGGACTACTCCTGCCCCGACGGCGCGCTGCCAACCGGATTCGCGCCACCGCCCCGGATGCCTCCAGGCCCGAGGCGACGTCCGTGATGTGGCCGCGCACCGACATCGCGAGGACGGGGCCGGGGCTGGTCTCCCGGATGCGCCAGCACAGCCCATGCCGCCCAGTTCGGGAGGCACGAGCTCGGCGGATCACCTCGTCGTCCTCGACCAGGAGGACCGTGACGGGCGGCGCGCCGCCTGCTGGGGCGAGGGAACGAGCATGCCTTTCCATCCGAAAGTCTGAACGGGGGCGTCCTCATCATGCCGTGTACCGCACCACGTGTGCCGGACGCTCCGCGCCATTGCTGGGCCTGAGAGCAGGACATACTCGTTCACAGGACATGAGCCACAAGAACATTGAATCTGTGCACGAAGAACACCGGCACTTCCCGCCCGTGCCGTTCGCCGCGGAACCGGTCGATCTGCTCGTAACAGTGCGGCCGTCGCAGGAGACCACACCGGCGGCGGCCGACCAGGTCCCGCAGTGGCGTGCCCGCTTGGCGCAGGCGGATCCAACGCTGGAGGAGCGACACGGTCGCTGGGCACCAGCGAGGATCGCTGGAGTTTCAGCATGGGACGAAGAGGCGTCGGTAGCCGGGGAACGGGCGACGCGCCACTTTGCCGCCTGGGAAGACGGGCCCTCACCCCTCCGGACGGGCACGAATCCGACGCCGAGCACGAAAGCTGCGGGACCACCCAGACCGGAAGATCACCCACGCATCCGCGTGACCATCGAATCACCGGAAGCGTTCGAGCGTCAGATCATGCGCAGCCGCAGGCACGAGCGCAACACTCCCGAAGTCGAACAACACAGCGTGCCGTTATCGAAGCCCGAACACACAGCCGAATCAGCGGCGGGCAATCTTGAACGCCGGCGGACGAGAGCCGCAGCGCCCGCCTCGTGCGAGTGCTGCGGCTCGGTCGCTCGGAGACGGGCTCTGCGTGGTCCGCGCCCTGTGGCGCCGCTCTACGGAGTCGTGGCGAGCACCCGGTAGCTGCGGAAGCCGGAGGGGATCTCGGTGCCGCTCTGGTGCAGGCCGTCCAGACGCAGGAACGCGTCCGTGTAGGGCGAGTCCGGGACGCCCGGGGCGCAATCGGCCTTGTAGTACACGTCCATGTAGTTGGTCAGCGAGTAGTTCTCGACCGAGTACATGGCCTGCGGCAGGTTGTGGCACTCGTAGTCTGCGTGGTCGGCGGTCACCTGCTTGCCGGTGAAGTCGTGGTTCGCGTAGAAGGTGATCTGACCGAGGTCGGTGGCCGCGGCGGGCTGGGCCAGGTTGAGGCCCGTGAAGAGCGCCGCACCGGACGTCGCGGCCGCAAGGCCCACGAGACGGCGCTTCCACACTCTGCTCATGTCGTACTCCCTGTAGGTGATGTGGTTGCCCGGGCACCAGGTCCCGGATCATACGTATACACGCGCCGCACACACACTTGCGCATTCAACGAATAGGCGGAAGTTCGGATTCAGACATTCGCCAACTTCCGGAAGGTGGTATGAGGTCGTCAACGTAGGCCTTGGGGTTTTCGCACTACACGGAGTGTCTGTCTTTGTCGTGCTTGTCCGAGCCGACCCTGGTACGTGTGAGCGAAGAGAACGACGCACCGTCACGTGCCGTCAGCCCACCGCTCGCCATGCAGATCCTGCTAGCACGTCAAGAGGCGGACATCGCCGCGCAGCAGCATGCACCAGGCTGCGCACTCGGGTGACATCGACTGTTTTACCCGAGGCGACAGAAACGATGCGGGCGGCGTGAACTAAGACGCTCGCTCCCTCCGTATAGCTAGTGATGATCGGTACGTGTCGGAGAAGACTGACGCGGTGCGGCGTCCGGATACACCGACGAGAGGCCCGTGTTGGTCGCCCGCCATCCGGTCCCGCAGAGCAGCGGATGGCGGAACCTTGCCCGCCGTCCGTACCGACGGGCCGAACGATGAAAGAACCCAGGTGACAAAGATGACCTTGATGAACCGCGACGGTGCCGCAGTAGCAGCGCACCATGTCGACGTGTTGCGCGCCACGGTACGGGGTGAAGTGCTGGGCAGGGACGACGCGGGCTACGACGAGGCCCGCCGCGTGTGGAACGGGTACTTCGACCGGCATCCGGGTCTAGTGGTGCGTTGCGCGGGTGCCGCCGACGTGATGGACACCGTGAAGTTCGCCGCCCGTCACGACATCCCCCTTGCGGTGCGCGGTGGAGGCCACAGCTACCCCGGGCACTCCACCATCGATGACGGGCTGATCCTTGACCTGGGGCGGATGAAGGGCCTGCGGATCGACCCCCAGCGACGCGTCGCGATCGCCGAGCCAGGACTCCTGCTCGCGGAACTGGACGACGAGGCCTACCGCTTCGGACTGGCCGTGACCGCGGGACAGGTCTCACACACGGGCATCGCCGGCCTCACTCTCGGCGGCGGTGTCGGCTGGCTGGTTCGGGCTCACGGCCTCACACTCGACAACTTGATTGCCGCCGACGTCGTGCTCGCCAACGGCGAGCTGCGCCGAGCCAGCGCGGCGGACGATTCCGACCTCTACTGGGCCATCAGGGGTGGCGGCGGCAACTTCGGCGTGGTCACGTCTTTTGAGTACAACCTGCACCCCCAGGGCCCGTGCCGCACCGGGGCAGTGGTGTATCACGAGTCGGCACACGCTTCCGTCGTGGAGGGACTTGACGGTTTCATAAGGACCGCTCCGGACCGGTTCGGCCTGGCCGTGGGCTTCTTCGATCTGGGTGAGGGGCAGACCGGGATCGCGCTGCAGTACGTCGACAGCGCGCCCGCGGAGGACTCCGACGCACTGGTCGACGCGCTCGCCGGTTTCGGCACGGGTGCCCTCATGCGGGCGTCCGACACGATGGACTATCCGAAGGTCCAGCAGCTCGCGGACGCGGCCATGGTGCACCACCGCCGCTACTACACCCGATCGTTCATGCTCCCCACCCTGACCGACGACGCCCTCACCATGCTGTTGGACGGCTTCAAGGAGCGCCAGTCGCCGCTGGTTCAGGTGGGTCTGACTCTGCTGGGCGGACAGATGGCCAGGGTGCCGTTGGAGGCGACCGCGTTCCCCCACCGGCAGGAGGGCTACATGGTGGCGCTCCTCTGTGCGTGGGAGGACGAGGCCGACGACGCGGCCAACATCTCCTGGTGCCGTGAACTGTTCGACCGGATGCGGCCGTTCACCCCTGGCAACGTCTATGTCAATGAACTGTTCGACGAGGGCGAGCAGCGGATCGTGTCAGCGTACGGCTCCTCACACTACGAGCGACTGTCGCAGCTGAAGGCGAAATACGACCCCGACAACCTCTTCCGCGCCAACCAGAACATCAAGCCGGCGGCATACGAGGCACGTTAGTCTCGTGCTTCCACGCAATGGGACGGCCGATGCCCCTGAACCGCCAACGACAGGGCTTGTCTAGGCCCTGTCGGCTACGCGGAAGAAATCCCTCTCCAGGTGAAGAAGCGTGGCGGGTCGTGCCCGCGTGTCCGCATCGAGGGCGGCAGTGGGGCGGTGGTCCCGCAGGCCAGGGGCGGGCCACTGGTCGAGACGGTCCGCGAAGTCGACTTGCACACAGCGATATCAGCGGCGCTGACGCCATGGCCGCACTGGGCGGGGACCGCCGGGCGAGTGTCGCCCACCGCGGACCGAGGTCCGGTTCGCCGAGAACAAGACGCACAAGGACGAAGGACGGAGGCCAGACTATCCACCTCCACGGCCTGCCGAACCTGCAGCTCGCCGCCCGGATGCACCGCTGAGGGTGAACTACCTCGCCCCGAGAGCATCACCACTGGACTCGTCTCCGTGCGGTCCTGCGCGGCGGCCCCTCGGCCCCGCCCCCCTTCGGGTAGCCCGGCCAGGCTCAGCCGCTCGAACCTCACCCCGGGCCCCCGGCCCCCGGCTGTGACCGCGGCGGGCCGGCACCTGGAGCAACAGCACGAACCCTCCCGCTGCGATCCACGGGACCGCGGTCACAGCGGGAGGGTTCTGGGGGTTTCAGTCGGTGATGTCGATGCGAAGCCGGCTCAGCTTGAAGCCGGCGATGCGCCAGACGTCGTCCACCTTGCGATACGTGTCGTGGTAGTGGCCCAGCCCATGCATCCTGGTGAACGGGGCAGCGGAATCAGCCTGCCTGTCGTAGAAGACGTAGTCCTCCATGGCCCACACACCGGAGGCGGTGGAGTCCGAGGTGAACTCGATCTCGTGGGAGAAGACATGGTGCACGGGCTGGCCGGTGCCCACGCGACCACCGACACTGGCTGGGAATTCGGCGGCCGTCACCGAGTGGGAGAGGGTGCCATCGGGCCGGTGGAAGTGCATGACCGCGTCGTCGGTGAACAGGTCGGCCATCGCCTCCCATCGTTTGGTGTCTGCCAAGCGGCAGTAGCGGGCTCTGAGTTCGCGGATCTGATCGATGTCCGAATGCGCTGTGACAGACATAGGAATCTTCCTCTGATACTCGTGTGCAGCTCACCCATGCCCAGGAGGGGGCACGGTGAGAGGTCAGAAGGTGCGCTGGTCCACGCGTTCGGAAACGATCTCGTCGACCGTCTCGCGCTCTTCGGACCGGATAGTCGCTGCGGCCTTGCCGGCCGGGATCAGCAGGCAGGCGGCAAGCACCGCGACCGCGCCGACGGCCAGCAGCAGGAATGCCGTGCTGTACCCGGCCTCGTCCGGGAACGCCCCACTGCCGGTGTGCGAAGCCAGGACGGTGGCGACGAGGGCGGTACCCACCGCACCTCCGATGGTCCGGACGTTGGCATTCATCCCGGCTGCGGCGCCCGTGTGCTCGGCAGGAACCGCGTGCACGACCACGGCGGCCAGGGCTGAGATCCCGATGCCGAACCCGATACCGACGATCGATGTCTCCAGGGAGATGAGCCAGGCATTGCCATGGAACCGGGCCAGCAGAAGGAAGCCGATGATGATCGGCAGCGAGCCCACGACGAGCAGCGCCTTCACCGAGAACCGTCTGGCCAGAGGACCCGCCGCGAGACCGGTGAGGAACTGCACCGCCGCCACCGGAAGAAAGAGCAGCCCGGAAACGGTGATGGATTCCCCGAGCCCGTAACCGGTGCTCACGGGGGTCTGGAGAAACGCTGGGATGAAGCCGAAGGCCGCGAACAGCGTGAAGCCAAACAGGAAAGAAGCGAGATTCGCCGTCCACACCGGACGCATCCGAAACACCCGCATGTCGATCAACGGAGACTTCGAACGCAGCTCGATCGTCGCCCAGAGCACTCCGGCTGCCACCGCGGCAGCGAACAACCCCAAGGTTGTGACCGACCCCCAGCCCCACCGCTGACCACTGGTGAGCGGCAGCAGGAGCAGCACCAGAGTGCCGGCAAGCAACACGGCGGCGGAATAGTTCAGCTTGCCCGTACTTGTGACCGGAGTCTCCGGGACGAACAGCAGGACTCCCAGCGCCATGATGCCGTTAGCGATGGCGGGCAGCCAGAACAGCCACGAGACACCGAGGGCGCTGATGATCGGACCGGCGACCAGAACGCCGATGGCCACACCGACGGAGCTCACCGCGGCGATCGCGCCAACCTTGGAGCTGACCTGGTCTGCCGGCATGAGATCGCGCACGATCCCGAACGACAGCGGGATGGCGGCGCCGCCCGCGCCCTGCAGGACGCGTCCGACGAGCAGCATGGGCAGTGTGGTCGCCAGCGCGGCGACCACACTGCCCGCCGCCAGGACGAGCAGAACTGCCACCAGGATTCTGCGTTTGCCGATCTGGTCGCCCAGCCGACCGAGTACGGGAGTCAGTACGGCGCTCGACAGCAGGAACGCAGCGAGTACCCAGCTCACTCCGATCCGGGACGCGCCGACGTGCTCTCGTAGGGCTTCGAGGCCCGGGTTCACCATCGATTGCACCAGGGCGTAGGACACAGCCGAGACTGAGAGCATCGCCATGATGGCTCCGCCACCTCGTGACGTGGCGAAACTTCCGACGGCGTGGCGCGAGGAACCCATACTGGACTGCATAGTCCAATACTATGCACCCGCAAAACCGGACCGTCAAGTCCAGTCTCGCGCCACATCGAAGTGCCGCAGTGGACGTAGACACGTGAGCCCACACACAAACCGACTGAAGCACCACGGGGCATCCTGCGCGGGTATCCATCCCACCACCAGGACTCCACCGTGGAAACCCTTCATTTCGCAGCATCGGGCACCCTGACGCAAAGCCGATACTACGCCACACGTGTGAATAGTTGACTGACTGGTCCTTTACGTGCATCCTGAGTGGACCATATAGTCCATGCGGATCCTGGCGCAGCCACGAAGTCCGCCCGGGCCCTCCACCCCGCCGACGCGGGGCGCAGATTTCCACGTGAAGGACACTATTCCCATGAGTACCACTGACTCCGGGCGGTCCCTTGAGCCGTTCTCCATCCACGTCGAGCAGGACATCCTGGACGATCTGCGGCTCCGCCTGAAGTCCGCCCGCCTCACCTCCGACCCGGAGAACGAGGACGAGGTCTACGGCCTGAGTACCGACTACCTCAAGCCCCTGGTCCGGTACTGGGCCGACGGCTTCGACTGGCGGGCCGTCGAAGCCAAACTGAACGCCTACAACCAGCACCGCCTCGACGTGGACGGCACCCCCGTGCACTTCGTCCACGAGCGCGGCGTCGGGCCGGCTCCTGTTCCACTGCTGCTGATGCACGGCTGGCCCTGGACCTACTACCACTGGCACAAGGTCATCGGTCCGCTGACAGACCCCGCCGCTCACGGCGGCGACCCCGCGGACGCCTTCGACGTGATCGTGCCGTCCCTGCCTGGTTTCGGCTTCTCCACCCCGCTGGCCAACCCCCGCGAGAACTTCGCCAGCATGGCCGACCGCTTTCACACCCTGATGACGGACATTCTCGGCTACGAGAAGTACGGCGTCGGTGCGGGCGACTACGGTGCGCTCGTGGGCGCTCGGCTGGGTCACAAATACGCCGACTCGCTGTACGGCATCCACCTCGGCAACGAGATGCCGCCTGGGATGTTCCAAGGGGACCGCTTCTGGGACACCAGCGGTGGCCAGCCGACCCCCAACGTTTCGGAGGAGGCCCGCCTCCGCGCGCTCCGGACCACCGACACCTACATCTCACACGTGGTCGCGCATCTCTTCGACGGCCAGACCCTCACCCACGGCCTCAACGACTCCCCGGTCGGACTCCTGGCCTGGATCGTGCGGCGGTGGAAGAAGTGGAGCGACCGCAACGGGGACTTCGCCACCGACTGGCCGGTGGACGACATCCTCACCTTCGCGACCATCTACTGGGTCACCGAGTCCATCGGCTCCTCGATCCGCGCCTACAAGAACGCCCACCTCTACCCCGCACAGCCGGTCCACGACAAGACCCCCTATGTCCAGGCCCCGGCCGGCTTCACCCTGCTGCTGGGCGACAACCGCCCGGGCGTCGACACGGCCGAGGAGCGTATCGCGGCCTTCAAGGCCGGTGGCGGTCAGTTCTACGCCGACATCCGAGCCGTCAGTGTCCACGACAAGGGCGGACACTTCGGTCCGTACGAGAACCCCGATGCCTGGGTCGAGGACCTGCGCAACACCTACCGCGCACTGCGCTGACGCACATCCCCCACCCGCGCTGCATGGTCGGCACGGGAGCGGACGGCACAGGACAAGGGGCCGGGAGGTCCGCGAAGCGGCGAACCTCGCGCGCCATGTCAGGTGCCTGCCCTACGGCCACTCATGCGGCACGGCGAGGCCGGCGGCACCGGCGTCCCGCCGACCGATGCCGCTTCGATCACAGCCACGGAACACCCGAGCATGACCACGGGCCCTCGGCGTCTGGCAGTGGATTGGCAGACCACGGTGTGCGGGCATACGGCGCGGCGCCGCCACACGTGGGACGACGGCACGATCAGCGCCTCACACCTCGCTGCACGCCCGTGACACAGCGAAATGACCGGCACGTCCGAGTCGCACGAACTCACCACTCCACTCGCCCAGTCGACATGTATGAACTGCTGGAAGTCCTGAGTGTGTGCATGGCACGATTGTCCCCGCGATGACGCCCCGCCCGGGGCGCGTCCGCCTGTCCAGGCCGGACGAGACATCGCGTTCTCAAGGAGATTCGACATGCGACTGCTGTTCCGTGCGCGCAAGACCGCCCTCGTCCTGGGCGCGTCCGCGCTGCTGCTCGCCACGGGCACGACAGCGGCTCAGGCCGTCACCACCCACGGGACGTCCACAACCGACTCGGGCACCATGTCCGTCGCCATCTGCCGACTCAACTGCATATAAGACCAGCACCTTGCGCCGACCGGGCGCAGGCGCCTGCGCCCGGTACGCCGAGTTGCCGGTCGATCTCCAGATGTGCTGGGCACAGCTGCCTGTCGGCGGTTGTGCCCGGCACGTCTTCCATGCTGTGGAAGGAGATTCCTGTCGCCCGGAGGCTCGACGCGGGACACCTTCACGGGCGGGCCCGAACCATTGATGCGGCACATGCAACCCTCAGTGCCGGTCCACCCGCCAGGGAGGCGTCGACGCCGGACGGTGTCAGCGCACCCGGCGGAAGGTCTCGCGGATGTCGCCGATGAAGGCCTCGGGGTTCTCGTAATGACCGAAGTGCCCGCCCCGCTCATGGGCGTTGACGTTGACGGGGTTGAACACCTCGCGGCTCGGCCCGTGCTCGAACGCCGCAACGCGTTCCTCGACCGAGCTGACGCCGGGCGGGAAGGCGTCACCGAGCAGCAGGGTGAAGCCTGCCGGGGCCTCCACAAGCGGCTGCCGGTCGTGCGACGGCGTCCAGGGGTAGCGCACGGTATTGCGGTACATACGGATGGAGGAGCCGATGGACTGTGTCACCCAGAATATGGTCGCCTGGGTCAGCACGAAGTCCCGAGAGAAGACTGCATCGAATTCACCGTTCTTGTCGCTCCACTTCTTCCAGCGCTGCATCAGCCACGCCAGCATGCCGACAGGCGAGTCGTTCAGCCCATGCGACAAGGTCGAGGCGTCCAGCATGTGTACGGCTACGTGTGACGCGTAGGTGGAGTGCATACGCATGATGTCCGCGCGCATCTGTGGCGAGGCGTCCTCGGGAATCTGCTGACCCGCAGTCAGGTCCCAGTAGCGGTCGTGCTGGAACATGCCCGGCACCAGGTCATGGCCGAGGTGGATGGCGATGATGCTGTCCGCGTACTTGTGGCCCAAGGTGCCGGCGACGAGGGCACCGTAGTCGGAACCCAGCGCGCCATACTTCTCGAAGCCCAGCTTCTCGGTCATCAGGACATGGAGGATGTCGGCGATCTTCCAGTAGTTCAGGTCGCCCCGCTCCAGGGGGGTGGACCAACCGAAGCCCGGCAAGGTCGGCACGATCACGTCGAACGCGTCGGCCGGGTCGCCACCGTGCGCGGTCGGGTCCGCGAGGGGATCGATCAACGGGTAGCTGAATTCGCCTGGCCACGGCCAGCCGTGCAGGATCAGCAGGGGCGTCGGGTTCGGGCCCTTGCCGCGCTTGCGGACGAAGTGCACGGGCACACCGCCGATCTCGACCTTGAACTGCTCGTGAGCGTTGAGGCGCGTCTCGGCCGCACGCCAGTCGAACCCGTCGGCCCAGTAATCGACCAGCGGCCTGAGGTAGTCGGTACCTACGCCGTAGTACTCGTCCTCGTTGTCCAGGTCGTCGAAGAAACGGGTCTTGCGCAGCCGTTCCCTGAGATCGTCCAAAAGCGATTGGTCCACGTCGATGGTGAAGTGCTCAGAGGTGGGAACCGTGTTGGTGTCACTCATGAGTCCACTGCTCTTTCATCGAGGAGAGGCCGGCATCGGCGTCGTGCGGGTGGTGGGGCGCCCAGCGCCGCAAGGGCATCCGGGCCCCTCAACACCGTGCGCCAGGTGAGACCGGATCAGCGGGTGAAGTACAGGCACACACGTGTCTTTTGGGGGACCTGCACTATGGATCGAGTAGTCCACTTGATGTCGATCAGTCTGACGTCGACTGTCTGGACTGTCAAGTCCAAAATCACCTGAGCCTGGCACCAGCTGCACCCTGCGACCGACACCCGCGGCTGCCAGGGCGGACGACCAGCGGTCGACGGCGAGGGGGCTCCGACCGGGTCGGCAGCGTCGACGACAGGGGAACCACCCGCAGCCACCCACATGCCCGAATCGCCGGGCGATCTCCCCAGATCGAGAGGCGGCCACCACAGGGCCCGGGTGGCGGGCGGTGAGCCCTCACCGACCTCCGGTCCGAAGACACGTTTGCGCACAGCCCTACCACTCACCCGTGCGACACGCGCGACGCGTAGGTCCTTTCCATTCGTCGCTCCTACAGCAAGAGCGTGTCGAGGTGCCTTGGTCGGGCGTGACCCGAGGAGCGGGGTCAACACCGTTCCGTAGCCGGACAGCAGGGAAAGACGGGCGGCGAGCACGATCCGGTCCGCCGTGGAGAAGCGCCGTGTTCGAGGCCTCCGTCCCCGCGGGCGACCACCACACCACCACACCGTCGACCAGGAACCTGCGAAACCCACCGTCACCTACTTGACTGGTAACTTTGACACATGGCACGATCATCACTGCCTCGACCGGTGATGACGAGAACGGTATTCCACCGGGGCGATTCGTCACACGTGTCGACGCCATGACGAGGCGAGCCGTCGCTCGTGACCGAGAATTGGAGTTCTTCATGGACATGACCGACCACGCGGGGCGTGGAAACGCCGACCGTCGTCGTTTCCTGGGCATCGCCGCAGGCGCCGTTGCAGCCACGCAGATCGGCCTGGCCACTCGGGCCGGGGCGGCAACTGGAGTCACGTCGACGACCGGTGACGTGACGGCGGGTGGTGTGTCCGCCGGCACGGCACGACCGAATGCCGCTGTCCGTCCCTTCCGCGTCAGGGTCCCGCAGAAAGAGATCAACGAACTCCGTCGACGGGTGAAGGCCGTCCGGTGGCCGGACAAGGAGACGGTCGGCGACCGGTCACAGGGCGCCCAGCTCGCACGGCTCCGCCCGCTCGTGGAGTACTGGGGCACCGGCTACAACTGGCGCAAGGCCGAGGCGAAAATCAACGCACTGCCGCAGTTCATCACCGAGATCGACGGCGTGGACATCCAGTTCGCGCACATCCGCTCGCAGCACGCCGACGCGATGCCGATGCTGATGACGCACGGCTGGCCCGGCTCCATCGTGGAACTGCTCAAGGTCGTCGGCCCCCTGACAAACCCGACCGCGCACGGCGGCCGCGCCGAGGACGCCTTCCACCTGGTCCTCCCAACGATTCCCGGCTACGGCTTCTCGGGCAAACCGACGACGACCGGCTGGAACCCGGCCCGAACCGCGAAGGCGTTCGACGCGCTCATGCATCGGCTCGGCTACCAGCGGTACGTCTCCCAGGGCGGCGACCACGGAGCGATCATCTCGCAGGTGCTCGCGGCCCAGAAGCCCAAGGGTCTTCTGGGCATTCACGTCAACATGCCCGGTACCGTACCGCCGGACGTCCTGCGCCACCTGCGCAACTCCGACCCCGCGCCCGCCTCTCTGTCGGCTCGCGAGAAGGTGGCCTACGACCGCCTGCTGCACTTCTACCGCGACGGCTTCGGATACGCGGCGATGATGAACCAGACCCCGCAGACAATCGGTTACGCGTTCGCCGACTCGCCCGTCGCGATGGCGGCGTACTACTACGACAAGTTCGCGGAGTGGACCGATTCCGACGGCAGGCCCGAGAAGGTCCTCACCTACGACGAGATGCTCGACGCCATCTCCATCTACTGGCTGACCGGCACCGGGGCGTCGTCGTCCCGTTTCTACTGGGAGGGCTCGCAGGCCGGCGGGGGGCCTTTCAACGCCGTCGACATCCCGAGTGTCCCGGTCGCGGTCACGGTGTTCCCCCGTGAGATCTACCCCGCGCCACGGAGCTGGGGCGAGCGTGCCTACGGCAACCTCATCCACTGGAACGAGGTGGACAAGGGCGGTCACTTCGCGGCGTGGGAGCAACCACAGCTACTCGCCCGCGAACTCCGTACGGCCTTCAGGTCGCTGCGTTGATCCTGACGCCCGGGGACGACGCGTGTGTCGCTCCCCGGGCGTTCGTCAGCACCGTCGGCACACCTTTCGATGCCTTTGCAGAGTCGGCGACGATCGAGCAGAACGTGTGACCGACCACCGCGAACCGAGCCGGACGCCGGTGGTACGGCGTAAGACATCATCGAGGAGAAAGCCCCCTATGCCTGACAGTCACCAGAGCCCGTTGACCACCGTGGCAGGCGCGCCCGTACCTGACAACCAGAACTCTCTGACCGCGGGCCCGCGGGGGCCGATGCTCCTGCAGGACGTCTGGTTCCTCGAAAAACTCGCGCACTTCGACCGCGAGGTCATCCCGGAGCGCCGGATGCACGCCAAGGGTTCGGGTGCCTTCGGCACGTTCAAGGTGACGCAGGACATCACGCGGTACACCGGTGCAAAGATCTTCTCCGGGGTTGGCAGGAAGACCGAGCTGTTTGCCCGCTTCTCCACCGTCGCAGGCGAGCGCGGCGCCGCCGACGCCGAGCGCGACATCCGCGGCTTCGCGCTGAAGTTCTATACGGAGGACGGCAACTGGGACCTGGTCGGGAACAACACTCCGGTGTTCTTCTTCCGTGACCCGTTGAAGTTCCCCGACCTCAACCACGCAGTGAAGCGCGACCCGCGCACCAACCTCCGGGATCCGGAGAACAACTGGGACTTCTGGACCCGTCTCCCGGAGGCCTTGCACCAAGTCACGATCATCATGTCGGAGCGCGGCATCCCCGCCTCGTACCGTCACATGCACGGCTTCGGATCGCACACCTACAGCCTGGTCAACGCCGCGGGCGAACGGTTCTGGGTGAAGTTCCATCACCGCACCCAACAGGGTGTCAAGAACCTGACCGATGCCGAGGCCGAGGCCCTGGTCGGTAAGGACCGTGAGTCTCACCAGCGCGATCTGTTCGACGCGATCGAGAACGGCGACTTCCCGAAGTGGAAGCTGTTCATCCAGGTCATGCCGGAAGCTGATGCGGACACCTACCGTTTCCACCCCTTCGACCTGACCAAGGTCTGGTCGAAGAAGGACTACCCCCTGATCGAGGTCGGTGAGTGGGAGCTCAACCGCAACCCCGAGAACTACTTCGCAGACGTCGAGCAGGCCGCCTTCACCCCGGCGAACGTCGTACCGGGCATCGGCTTCTCCCCCGACAGGATGCTGCAGGGCCGGCTCTTCTCATACGGAGACGCCCAGCGTTACCGCCTCGGTGTGAACCACCACCAGATCCCGGTCAACGCCCCCCGGAACGGGGCGAACTCCTATCACCGCGACGGTGCCATGCGGATCGACGGCAACCAGGGCGCCACCCCGAGCATCGAGCCCAACTCGTACGGCCGCTGGCAGGAGCAGCCAACTCACCGCGAGCCCAGCCATGCAGCGGGGAGCCCTGCCGACCGCTTCGACTTCCGTGCGGACGACGACAACTACTTCGAGCAACCGGGCGATCTGTTCCGGCTGATGAGCCCCGCGCAGCAGCAGACGCTCTTCGACAACACGGCCCGCGCCATCGACGGCGCGTCACACGCGACCATGGAACGTCACATCACCAACTGCGCCCAGGCCGACCCGGCTTACGGTGCGGGCGTCCGCAAGGCGATCGAGGCAATGGCCGCCGGCACCCCATGAGCATGGCCGCTCGAACGCCCTGCCACCCGCCCTCTGCGAGAGCGTCGTCATGAGTGACACATACGGTGGTGGGCTTACCGCCGAGCAGAGCAGACGCATCGTGGACATCGCCATGGATCTGGCCCGACAGGGCAGCACCGGGCAACTGGTGGAGTTCGTGGAGCACGGTCTGCCTGTCGACACGGCCGATACGGGTGCCAACACCCTCCTCATGGTCGCCTCTTATCACGGCCATGCTGGCATGGTGCGTGCATTGCTCGAACTAGGCGCCGATCCGGACCTTCGCAACGCCCGAGACCAGTCGCCCCTCGCCGGGGCCCTGTTCAAGGGCGCTGACGAAGTGGTGGCGGTGCTGCGGGATGCCGGCGCCGATCTCGATGCCGGTGTCCCCACCGCCCGCGCCGCCGCGGCCTTGTTCGGCCGCCGGCACCTGTTTCCGGACCAACTCTGAGCACACGGACCTTCCGGGCCAGGCGGCCTTGAGTGCACGGCCGCCCGCAGCGGGCACATGTGTCTCTTCCTGATGCCGTGCGGGCTCAGGGGTTCCTCTCGGTGTTCTCCAGGGCTGCCAGGGCGTCCTGGAGCGCGACCCGCGAGGTGATGCCCAGCTTGGGATAGATCTGGTAGAGATGTGCACCGACGGTGCGGTGCGAGATGTACAGCCGCTCCGCAATCTGCTTGTTCGTCAGGCCGCCGGCCGCAAGTTTCGCGATCTCCCGCTCCTGTGGGGTGAGGGCGCCGCCCCCGTGGTCCTCACCGTGCATTGCATGGCCCGCGGCGCGCAACTCGTTGCTCGCACGCTCGGCCCAGGGCAAGGCACCGAGCCGCTGGAAGGTTCGCAGCGCCTCCATGAGGGGTCCCTTCGATTCCACGGCTGCCCTCGCCCTGCGCAGTCGCTCGCCGTACGCCAGCTGTACGCGTGCCATGTCGAAGGGCCACAGGCGCGCATCCTGCTCAGCGAGCGTCGCGCGGAACAGTTGTGCCGCCTCTTCGTCATCCTCACGGACGAGGGCGGTGGCACCTCCGACCAGCAGCGCCAGCCGGGAGGAGATACCCCGCACTCCGGCCTGCCGCAGGGCGTCGACATGGGCAACCGCGTCCGCCCGCCGATTGGCGCGTACCGCGGACTCCACCAGGTCGAAGAAGACCCACAGCGCCTGAGGAACGTAGGGCGCGAGACGGCCGGCCGGACTGATCGCCTCCGTGTGGCGGAGCGCCTGCGCGAAGTCCCCGGAGGCGGCACACGCGACGGCTCGGACGTGATCGGCACACCGCAGCGTTGCCCGCAGACCGCGGGGAGCCGCCCAGCCCGTCATCAGATCCGCGAGTTCGCCAGCGGTCCTGGCGTCACCGCGGGAGGCGACCACCAAACCCTTGCAGTACCAGTAGTACCAGGTGTCGAAGGTATAGCCGGACCTGGAACAGGCTTCGAGCCCTTCGTCCGCCAGCTGGACAACCTCGTCCCATCTGCCGGTGACGTAATCGTCGAGGCACAGATGCATCAGCCCGCCGAGGTGCCTGCGGACCGGACCGCCGTCCCGCCCTTCACCGACCAGGCGCCAAGAGGTGTCGCGCAGGAGCGCAAGGCGGTCGGTGAAGATCGACACGGTGCCCATGCGGATGAGCCAGGCCGGATCGTCCTCGGTACCGGCCTCGTCGAGGATCCGGTCGAGCATGAGCAGGGTCATCTCGCGCGTACGGGCTGGATCCGCGAACGTCTCGCTCGCGATGGAGAGCAGCGCGGGTGGTTCCGGGCGCAGGAGGGCAAGCGTCTCGTGAAAGGCCGGCCACAATTCCTCCCTGCCGGCGAAGAAGCACACCAGCAGAAGAAGGTGCAGCGCGTCCGTCAGCGCGGCGTCGTGGGCGTCGTAGCCGTGTGTTCCCTGCCGGATGGCACCGACCAGGAGGTGGTGCGCGGTGGTGATGTCACCGTCGCTGTTCAGGAGAAGCTGGACAGCGGCAGCGGCGGCGTGCAGGGACCGGCCACCGTCGGCGTCCGCCCGCTGTGCCTCCTCCAGCAGATCGTGGACATTGTGCAGTGTTCCCGTCGCCTCGGCACCGAGATACGCCGCCTCGGTGAGCCGGCGGGCACGATCGGGGCCTCGTGGACTGAGGTCGGCTGCGCGTGTCAGCGCGGCGACCGCTGCGACCGCGTCTCCGCGGCCCAGGATGCGGTGTGCCGCATCTTCGAGGAGAGCCGCGACGCTTTCCTCAGGCTTGAGGGTGGCCTCACCCAGATGCCAGGCCCGGGTCTCCGGTTTGTCGCTGAGCGCATGCGCCAGGGCGAGATGAGCCGCTCGTCTGCGCGTACTGGTGGAGGACTCGAAAACCGCCGACCTGATCAGCGGGTGGCGGAACGTCAGACGACGGGAATCCCGGTTCAGCTGGACTAGTTGATCGTGCTCGGCGGAAGTCAGTGTTTCCAATGCGTCCCGGCCGAGCATCTCGCAGGCAGCCACCGCCAGGACGTCGAGGTCTCCGCTGCCTTCGAGCGCTGCGAGCAGCAACAGCTGCTGGGTGGTCGCGGGAAGGTTGTGCACGCGGGACGTATAGAGGGACTGCAGGCGGTCGCTCAGAGCGAGGACGGGGGGCAGTACGCCGAGTGATGCGCTCTGGTCCGCTCCGAGCTCCTTGGGCAGTTCCAACAGGGCCAGCGGGTTGCCCTGCGCGGCGTCCAGGAGTCGTCGGCGTACCTGACCCGCCAGCCCGGGGAAACGCGCCTTGCTCAGGTGCGCGGCCGACGCCCGGTCAAGGGGCGGCAGCACATGGACGGGCAGTCCGTCGTTCTCGAAGAAGCCCACCGTTCCGGTCCGGAACGACCCCAGGAAGCCGACACCTGTACTGGACAGCTGTCGGGCCACGAATGTGAGCGCTGCGGCGCTGGCCCGGTCGACCCAGGGCAGATCGTCGACCACGATCAGTACGGGGCTGTCTTCGGCGGTCTGCCGGAGGAGCACCATTATCGCGTCGAAGAGCACCGCACGCTCCGGTGGCCTGCCACCGCTGAGGCCCAGGGCAACGCGGACGGCGGCGCGGTGGGTGCCGTCCAAGTGGACCATACCGTCGCGCAGGGGCAGCAGGGCCTGGTTCAGAGTCGAGTAGCTGATGTCCGCCTCGAACTGGACACCGCCGGCACGCAGCACGAAGGATCCGGCCGCCGCGGCAGTCTCCGCCACCACATCAAGAACCGCGCTCTTGCCCACACCCGCCTCACCGGAGACGAGCAGGGCACCGTTCGAGTCCGGGGCGTCCAGCAGGCGAGAGATACGTTCGAGGTCACCGTCCCGCCCCACCAGCGGACTGCCCGCACCTGACAGGACTGGATGAGTGAAATTCACTGGCCGTCTCTCCAATCGGGCGGAACACCTGTCTCGCACACGGCCCCCGCTTGCAGGGGTGCAACCGTACGGACCACGCCGTGCGTGGTTGGGTTCACATCCGCGCGCAGCCCGACACCCGTGCCTCCGCTCATGCCACTTGGTTCTCGATCATACGGGTGACAGCCATCGCCGAGGGTTCGTCGTGAGCTCAACGCGCCATGGGCTCGACAGGGATGCGGCCGGAGCACAGACACGGGTGACGGACACAGCGCCTCGGCGGCCTCACCGGAGTACAAAGACAACGTATGGAACGTCTTCAAAGTTCACCCGTACCGCACATTTCCAGTGATGTGAAGAATCAGCTTTCGCGAGCGCTTCCCGCAATACGGATCGATTGACAAGCAGCGGACTCCCCCTTTACCTTCGCTGCACGAACAGCGCGCCCACCCGGACCTTCGGGACGCTCATTAGGTCTTTTCGAAAAACAGTGAGAACACATGACTGCCATCGACGTCTCCCAGGCTTACGAAAACTTGATCACCCGGGAAGGCGAAATAGAAAGAGCCACATTTGAAGTCATCGAAGTACTGGGTGACAGCCAACCTTCGCTTTCCGCATCAGTAAAAGAACTTCTGACATCACCTCCGCGGACGCCATCGGGGCGTGTCAATGTTTTCACCCTGCTCCCCTACGCTGTTCTCGGTGCGCTGGGTCACGACCCCGGCCGCGCACTGCCCCTGGTCGTCGCCTCCCGCGTGCACCGGGCGGGGGTTGAAGTACTCGACAACCTGTCGGCAGGCCGCTACGACGCCACCGTCAGTGGGCTACCGGTGACCGAGGCTTTCGTCACGGGTGCGGCCTGTCTGGGCGTCCTGCCCATTGCCGTCCTGACCGCGCAGCACCTACCGGCCCAGTTCATATCGGACTGGACACGCGAGTTCATCGACACATCCCTCCAGGCCGCCGAGGGACAACTCGCCGGCACCCCGCACCACAATGATCAGCCGACTCGGATAGCCACCTTGAAGGTGCACGCCGGACAAATCAGGGCTACGTACACCAGGGACGTGGCGATGGCAGCGCGACTGGCGGGCGCAAACGAGAAACAAATGCGTGAGTGGCGAGTTTTCGGGGCACTCTTCGGCGCTCTGCGCCAGATCGTCGATGACCAGAAGAAGAAAGCACGTGAAAGCAGAGCCGGAAGCAGGCATACGAAGTCGATCTGCGATCAGCTCGCGGTGCTCATCGATTCACTCGTGCCACCCGGCGAGTACAAGAATCTGATCCACTGGATGCTCATCGTGTCCGTCGCCGAAACGCAGACCGACACCGAAACGGCCTGAACGGCATGACGGAATCCTTCCTCCGCAACCGCGCACGACAGCCGCACACGGTTCTGCCGACGCGACATGCGCCGGTGTCCCGAGACCGGCAACGGCGTCCAGCCGTCCGTGGGACATCAAACGGGCCTCGCCGACGACCCGAACGGGAGTGCGTCCGCTTCCCGGCAACCGGACGGCGAATCCTTGGTCACCCCGGACGGCGGAACAGACCCAGGGGCACCGATCGGAAGCCTCCGCGGCTTCATTCTTGACAGGACAGTCCAGAAGCGGTGTACAGTACAGACATGGGCAGGCCACGGGAGTTCAACGAAGGACAAGCGGTACAGAAGGCCACTCGGCTTTTCTGGGAGAAAGGGTTTGCCGCCACATCCACCGATGCCCTCCTCAAAGAGATGGACATCGGCCGCCAGAGCCTCTACAACGCCTTCGGGGGTAAACGCCAGCTTTACCTGGAGGCTCTGCGGTCATATCAGGCAAACACGACGGCCGGCCACCTGGACAGGCTGAACGAGCCATCGTCGCCGCTCGCCGGGATCCGGCAGCTGCTGACCGGGATAGCCGCCGAGGACGACGAGACGCGAGCTCTGGGCTGTCTTGGTGTGGGGTCGGTCAGTGAGTTCGGCACCCGTGATCCGGAACTCTCACGCATGCACGAGGCGGTCAACCGCACCCTGCACGAAGGACTCATCGCGCGCATCCAGGAAGCGAAGTCGCTGGGCGAGATCGACGAGGGCCTGAGTGCGGAACGGGCGGCGGAGTTCGTACTGCTCACGATGACCGGTCTGCAGATGGCGGCCCGCGGCGGGGCGAACACCGAGAGCATGCATCGAATGGCGGCCTTCACGGTCGATCGCCTTGCAATGAGCTGAGTCCTGTGCGGCTCCCTGACGAGTCGCACATTTTTTTACCCTAATTATTGACCGATTGGTCAGAAACGGAGCGGGACATGTCCAGCACAACGCAGATCAGCCCCAGGACGGCACTCGTTTTCGGCGGATCCCGCGGCATCGGCGCGGCAGCGGTCAACCGCCTCGCCGCCGATGGCTACACCGTCGCTTTCACCTACGTCTCACGCGAGGACAAAGCACGGGAACTCGTCGCCTCCGTCGAGCGTGACGGCGGCCGGGCCTTCGCGGTCCAGGCGGACAGTGCTGACGCCGACGCCATCCGCGGCGCTGTGGACCAGGTCGTGGAACGCTTCGGCGCGATCAGCGTCGTCGTGGTGAACGCCGGTATCCTCCGCGGAGGGACCATCGACGCCGTGAGCCTGGAAGACCTGGACCTGATGCTCGACATCAACGTCCGCGCGGTGTTCCTCTCGATCCAGGCCACGGTGCCTCACCTGGCGGACGGGGCCCGGGTCGTCACCATCGGGAGCAACGTCTCCATCCGTACCGGTATCCAGGGCGCCAGCGTCTATCAGCTGACCAAGACCGCGCTGATCGGCCTGGCCAAGGGTGTCGCACTCGACCTGGCGCCGCGCGGCATCACGGTGAACAACATCCAGCCCGGGCCGACCGACACGGACATGAACGCCGGCGGTATCGAGGCGCTGGCCGACCTCAGCCCCCTCAAGCGCGTCGGCGCCCCACAGGAGATCGCGGGGCTCATCTCCTACCTGGCTGGTGAGGACTCCCGCTACATCACCGGAGCGACCATCACCATCGACGGCGGCTTCACCCTGTGACATGAGCGGGGTGTTCCGCCGTGCGGCGGAACACCCCGTCAGCGATCGCTGTGGATCATCGAACCTTTAGTGGCATGTCAGCACCGGGGCAGTCGCGCGGTGAGGCTGTACAACCGGGTGATCTGAGTCGCCCGCTGATTGTCGTCACTGACCAGAAGCAGTTTCAGTCGCCCGGTACGGTCCCGACCGGTAACGGTGACGCCCTCGATGTTGTCCAGCAACGGGTTCGCCTGGGGCTGCTTGACGGGGGCGCCCAGCGACGGGCAGGCGCCGACGTCGGTCAGCAGTGTCCGGGTGGCCAGGCGTACCCCTGGCCGGTCGGCCGTGACCGTTTCGACGCGGCTGACATCGGAGGCATGCCGCAGGTCGGCGACGTACAGACGAACGGTGTTGCCCACATCGGGAGTGAAGGAGCGCTCCAGCACGATCAGTCGGCCGTCCCCGGTCGAGGTGATGTCGGAGACGTCCAGGTCGGTGTCGCTCCGAAAGGCGTACTGCGGGCCCAGCCGGAAGGTGCCGGAACCGGACCGCTGCCAGGTCTGGAAGCGGCGGATGTCGGCACCGTCACCGCTGAGCGCTCCCTCCATGGAAGCGACCAGTGTGCGTCCGCCGGGCATCAGGGCCAGTCCCTCGAAGGTCAGGTTGTCCGTGGCCCGGCCTGCCGGTGCCACTTTGAGGGCGTCGGGCACCGGCAGGTGTCCGATGATTTTGCCGGATCGGGCGAAGCGCAGGACGGACGGCTCGGTCTCGGAGGCGATCAGCCGAGTTCCGTCACGGTCCACCGCCACCGCCTCGGAGTCCACCTCTTCGCCGTCCGCTGCGGTCAGCGGACGGACCGAGAGAGGCTTCTTCGTTTTGGCGTCGAGAGTGAAGAGGCGTGAGTCGTCGCCCACGGCGAGCAATTGCCCATTGGTGTCGTGCGTCAGGCCGGACAGTTCGGCGACCGGGACGCCGGCGAACGTGGTCTTGTCTAGCTGGTCGGAGAACCCGTCGACGGTCACCCGCGGCGAGCAGGCGTGCGTGGCGTCGTGTGACGAGTTGTACGCACGCTCGCCGCCCTGGGCGGCGTGCGCGGCTGGGACGGTGACCGCGAACGCGGTCAGCAGGGAGGCCGCCAGAGGCAGGAGACGAAGGGGCACAGATAGATCCTCTTGAGGTTCGTTACCGGTAAACACAGGTCAGTCACATGCTGGTCCGCTCACGCCGCACCACTGGTTCCACGACCGTGCAGACCTGCCACAGGCCGCGTCGGTGCCCAGAACGCGGACTCTGAGCGGTGGGCTACAGCACATGTCACCCACACTCCCTGACACCCTGATCGATCCGTTCGTCCGGCGCCCAGGCCGTTCGTTCCGCGCGTCGGAAAAGGGCTCGGCGGATGCCGTCCGCCCGCTGGGCGCGCGATGGCATACTCCCGTGGTCGGCGAGGTCCGGGGCATGTGTCTGCCCACACCTTAACCTGGCGACGTCTCGCTGGTCGACGTATGGCTGTCGCGCCCGTGGACACGGCAGAACCGTCGACTCTTGGTGGCAATACGCACGTGTTAAGAGGTTTCTCCGTATCAGAGAACCCAGAGCCTCACACCTCACACTCTGCATCTCGGTCGACAGGAGACCCGGGCGAACACCTACACACCGCAGTCACCCACTTGACAGGTGACGATGCATCAATGATTCTCGATGTTGTTCACATGGATGACGCGGTCCGTGGTGTCGATGCCCACGGGTTCCCGGTGGAGACGAAGGCGGCCGGAATGATCAGCAGGCGGAAACTCGGTTGGATGATGACCGCGACGGCATCGGGGGCCGTGGCGCTTGCGGCCCCGGGCCGCGCCTCGGCCGCGGCTTTCCCGGCCGCGAGCAACGGGGCCGGCGCGCCCTCGGCGGCAGGACTGGGACCGGTCCGACACGTCCGTACCGACGTGCTGCGTATCGCCTACCACGTCGTCGGGCCGACCGACGGCACGCCGGTGATCCTTCTGCACGGCTGGCCGTTCAGTCCGGTCGGCTCATACGCGTCCGTAGCGCCGATGCTGGCCGAGCAGGGGTATCGCTGCTACATCCCCTACCTGCGAGGGCACGGTGAGACCCGTTTCCTCCGCAAGGACACGGTCCGCTCAGGCCAGCAGGGAGCCCTCGGTGCGGATCTGGTGGATTTCATGGACGCGCTCGGTATCCACAGGGCCGTCTTCGCCGGTTACGACTGGGGTGGGCGCGCCGCGAACGTTGCCGCGGCGCTGTGGCCGGAACGCTGCATCGCTCTTGTCTCGGTGAACAACTACCTCATCCAGAACATCGCCGCCGCCGATGTTCCACTGGCACCGTCCCTGGAAAACGGATACTGGTACTTCTTCTACTTCCTCACTGAGCGCGGACGGGCGGGCCTGAGGAAGGATCCGAAGGAATTCGCCCGTGTCGTGTGGCACCGCAATTCACCGGAATGGCAGTTCAGCGAGGCCGAGCTCGACGAGGCGGCGTCCCTGTGGACGAATCCCGACTACGTGGATGTGGTGATCCACGGTTACCGCCACCGGCTGGGTGCTGTGCCCGGCGACCCCCGGTACGCCCGGGTCGAGAATCGCCTGGCGGCGCAACCACCGATCCCGGTGCCCACCGTCACCCTCGACGGCCAGTCCGACGGCGTCACACCCCCCACCGACGGATCGTCCACCGCCTCGCACTTCACCGGGGCTCGTGTGCACCACATCGTTCCGAACGCCGGACACGACCTCCCCCAGGAGCAGCCCGGGCCCTTCGCGTCCGCGGTTCGGGAGGCGGTGGCCCTCAGCCATCACGCGCACGGCCGGAGGGCCTGACGGATCCGGGACCCGGGAGAACTCCGGCGGCTCACCTTCCGGGAAAGCTCCGCGTGTTTCCGTGGAGGTCCAACCCCGTCTCCGCGCCGCGTAATCACCCGCGAAGGTGTCACCACACCATGAACCTTCAGCACGTCGCCAACCGTTCTTGGGAGGACGGCTCATGTGCGCCGACGCGGTGACCGGTCCGTGGCATGCCGGAAAGCCGGACACGGCGGCCGACCTCGGGGTCCTATGACCGCGAAGGCCCACGTCGTTCCGTCACAGGCCTATCGAGAGGTTCGGATGGACGTGACAGACCAGCAGAGTTGGAACACGGACGGCAGGACGGCCCTGTACGGTGCCTTCAAGACGGATGCTCCCGCGCAGTACGCACGGCTGCGGGCACTGGGCCCCGTTCATCCGGTCGAATTGTTCGCGGGCCTCAAGGGCTACTTGGTCGTCGACCACGACACCGCACGGAAGGCGTTGACCCATCCGGCGCTGCTCAAGGACCCCCGCTACTCCACCGAGGCCCTCACGGCCGCGGGCTTCATTCTTCACCAGCCCGGTATCGGTCTGGGAGCGCAGATGCTTGAGGCCGACCCACCGACACACACCCGGCTCCGACGCCTCGTGGCAGGCGCCTTCACACCCCGGCGCACGGAGATGCTCGCCCCGCGGATCGAGCAGATCGCGGACGAGTTGATCAACGCGCTGCCGGCGTCGGGAGAGGCCGACCTCGTCGAGGCCTTCACCACACCGCTGCCGGTGACGGTGATCGCGGAGCTTCTCGGCGTCCCGCAGGAAGACCGGGAGAACTTCCGCAAGTGGTCCGGTCTCGCGTTGCAGGTGACCTCACCACACCACCGTCCGGCCCTGGCCGGGCTGCACGCGCTGCTGCGCCGTCTCGTCGAGGACAAACGGCGCGCTCCCGGGGACGATCTGCTGTCCGCGCTGGTAACGGCCCGCGACGAGGACGACGGGCGGCTCTCCGAGGACGAATTGATCGGTACGGCGATACTCCTCGTCATCGCCGGCCACGACACGACCGTGAACCTTCTGGGCAACGCCGTCCTGGCGCTGCTGCGGCACCCCGACCAACTCCGTCTGCTGCGCGCCAATCCCGCACTCCTGCACGGTGCGGTTGAGGAGTTCCTGCGCTACGACACCTCGGTGGAGCGGACGTCCAACCGCTACGCCGCCGAAGACTTGGAACTGGGCGGCGTGCTGATTCCCCGTGGCAGTGTCGTTGCCGTGGCCCTCGGTTCCGCCAGCCATGACATCGCGCTACCGGGGAACGAGGACCCTGCGGTCCTCGATGTGACCCGCCCCGGTGGCCGTCACATGGCTTTCGGGCACGGCATCCACCACTGCCTGGGCGCACCGCTGGCCAGGTTGGAAGCGCGTGTCGCGCTGGGTGCGCTCCTGTCACGGCTCCCGCACCTGGAACTCACCGTTCCCGTGGAGTCCCTGGTGTGGATTCCTTCGGGGATGATGCGCGGCGTGCTGTCGCTGCCCGTGCGCTACAGCACCGTCTGACCTTTGGGGACCAGTCGACATCACACGCTGACCCGAACCGGACGGCTCCGCCTCCTGCAGCACACCCATTCGTCACCCGTTAAGATGGTGACATGGTAGCCACGACCATCGTGCAGGGATGACCCCTGCACAGAGCCGACGACCGGGAGAAGCCATGCGGTTCAGGAACCGGACCAGCGAACAGGAACGCCAGGGCCAGCGGAAGGACGACCCCATCGCCTCATTGCTGCGCCAGGTGAACAACAACGACCAGCGTGCACACAAGCCCGAGGACGGCACGGAGGAAGAGACCCGCAAGGCCCGCCAACTCACCGCCATCACCTTCATCAGCCCATTTCTCTGACGACCCGTCCAGGTCTTGCTGTCTCAGCAGTTCCGGAGACGTCGGAGCCAGCCGAAGCGGACTCCACGCGCATCTCCCGCGATGTCCGCACAGGGTGCCAGCTGATCGAATCCGTTGAACCCGCCGGCCCAGACATGCAGCTCCGCATCGCCACCCGCCTGCCAGAGACGTGACGCGTATCGCACGCTCTAGTTACGATATGTCTCCGCCGCGCCGACATCTATGTGGGCGGGCGGCAGACAGGAGAGGTCCATCGCCCGGGCCGCCGCGGCATAGGGACACCTGAGCGTCACCGCGTGCCTCATCCAAGCAGGGACGCCCGGCCCAGGTCGTTGGCGCGGCGGTCCTACACGCCGAGGCCCGTCATCTGACGGTCCGAGAGGCTGTCGTTGCGGTCGTCGATCATCGGGCACATGGCCAGCCGGCCGATGATCGGCGGACCACGCGTTTACGGGCCAACCACGCCAGTGCGGCGGTGGAACCCCCGCCGGCGCTGCCGCCCGAGATGACGACGCGCTCGGCGCCCCGACGTCGGCAGGACGTGTTAGCGCCACCTCCGGTGCTCCGGCCGGCCCGGGCACCCGTAGTTCCCGGATGTCGAACCGACCTCCGTCGCGCAGCTCGTCGAACACGGGGTCAGCTGCCGCGATCCGTTCGCGCCGGTCAGGGATCCCGGCAGCCGTCGCGGGCGCGTTCTCGTGCAGAGGCACCATGCTCGCCAGTGTGCCGGTCAGCTCTGAGGCGAACGGCACGGGCGGGAGTAACTGGTGCTTTCCGAGGTCTGGATCGTCACGCATGCGCTCTTTAGGTCGAACGGCGTTGTCGGGTGCAGGAGATATGGACCCACTCCCGCAGAACCCCTGGCCGGACGCGACAGGAGTCGCGATGACGCCCGTCGGCCGGGCCGGGCATCGACCGTGAGAACCGGATCGATCCCACGCGCTACGCGGACGCAGTGCGCGCGGACAGGGAAGAGGCCGCACAACTGGGCAACAGCGGAGTACCGTTCATTGTCTTCGACCGGAGGTATGCGGTCTCGGGCGCCCAGTCCGCCACGACCTTCACCCAAGCCCTGGAACAGGCCTGGAACAGCCGGTCCCCCCTCACGGTCCTCACGCCGGCGGAAGGTGCCGAGAACGACGAGGGATGCGGCCCCCAGGGGTGTGCCGTAGCGGAGCGGGACGTCACGGTCTGAAGAGTGGCCTGCGCGGTGCCTGCCGTCACGCTCGTGACGGCAGGCACCGCGCGGGCCACTGGTTACCGGCCACCAGCCGGGATTGTGGCGTTCGCCGCATCGTCCAGGGCGGCCAGCGGTACAGCGTCGGCAATGGCCTGCATACCGCTGTCGTTGGGGTGAAGGTGATCGCCCGAGTCCAGAGCTGCGGACATTCTGGTGGGATCGGCCGGATCACGAAGGGCCGCGTCCTGGTCGACGACCGCGTCACATCCGCCGGCGGAGCCGCGGAGGTAGGTGTTGATGGCTTGCCGGTCCTGCTCCACCCGCTCGCTCCACCCCGCCCCGACGGCCGTGTCACGGAAGGGCGTCAACGTCGAGCAGAACACCTTCACCCCGGCGTCGTGCGCTTGGCCGGCCAGCTCGGCGAGACCTTCGATGAGCTGCTCGGCCGTCGGTGCGTCCGTCCGAAGGAGATCGTTGATCGGGTCGTCGGAGATGATGACCCACCGCACGCCGGGCTGGTCCAGTACATCGGGTCTGAATCGGGTCAGGCCCTTGCTCCCGGATCCGTCGGAGAGCAGGTTGTTCCCGCTGATGCCCTTGTTCAGTACACCGACAGTACGGCCGGACTCGCCGAGCCGTCCCGACAGCAGGTTGGACCAGCGGTGGTTCGTGCCGAAACCAGAGTTCAGTCCGTCGGTGATCGAGGCACCGAAGGCGACGAGCGCACCGTCGGCATCAGGGGCCTGCACGTCCAGGTTGGAGAGCAGTGAGTAACTCCCATATGTGGCCGCACCCTCCAGGGAGGCGTTCGCGCTCTGGTCCCCGTCGGCGTAGTAGTTGGTCTGCTGGGCAGTGCCGTGCTGGGTGTATCCCGTCCGCGTCGGCACGAAGAAGCTGATCGCGACGTCCGAGTCCGCTGCAACGTCGAACGCCGCTGGATCGCTGACCACCGTACCGCCGACGGGGATTGTCACCCCGTGAGCACCCGAAAAGGTGACGTATCGGTCCGTCGCATTGTCGACCATCGATCCCGAGACGCTCTTCGCGATGTGCACGTTCGAGACTGTCACGGGCACGGTCCCGTAACGGTTCGACAGTTGGATGCGAGCGGCACTGCCGCCGATGCTCGTATGCACGATCTGACGGAGCGTCTTGTCGGCGAAGACGTCGGAGCGGTTCTCCATCGCAGTGGCCCAGGTGCCGGTCCAGGGGATGTCCGTAACCGTCGCCGTCGATGCGGAGGTGGTCGCGTCGCCTACCGGCACACCCGTCGCGCTCGCCGTGGTCACACCGGCCGGCAGGAGCAGGGCCCCGAGGGCAACAGCAGACCGCGTACACATATGTGTCATCATCGATTTCCCAACATTGGTCCTGCAGTTCTGATCCATCACGTCGATGTGGTCGTGAAGGAGGCGACGGCCGACTTCAGCCTTGTTCGCCGGTCAGGCCGAACTCCTGCGCCACCAGCGCGTGGGAGAGCCGGCGGGCCGTGGGGTCGTGGATGAGGGAAGTGAGCATCAGCTCGTCCGCGTCCATGCTCGCCTGCAGCTCTGTCAGCCCGGCACGCACTGCGTCGGGGGTGCCGCCGATGACCCTCTCCAGCCATGTGTCCAGGAACTGCTGCTCATCGGCGGTGTAGGGGTACTTTTCCGCAGTTTTCGGAGAGGGGATCACCGAAAGTTTCCCCTGTGCGGCAAGCATGAGCATCAGCCCTCCGGACCGCGCCAGGGACACGGCCTCCGCCTCGTCCTGCACGCAGACGACCTGGGCGGCAACCATCACGTGAGGTGCCTGCAGCATCTCCGAGGGACGGAACTTCTCCCGGTACACCTTGATCGCCCGGGGCGTCTGGACCGGATTGATGTGGTGGGCGGCCGCGAACGGCAGCCCCAGCCGTGCGGCCACCTCGGCACCGGTAGTCCCGGATCCGAGCAGCCAGATGGGGAGAGCGGGCGCCTTTGGCACCACGTGGACCTGATCACGCCGGTACGGGTGGCCTTCGGGGAACTCGCCGCGTAGGAAGTTCCTGACCTCGTTCACCTGGCTCTCGAACGATTCTGTGCTGGTGTCGTCGGCGATACGCCGAAGCGCCTGGGCGACGCTGGGGAGCGAACCCGGGGCCCGGCCGACACCCAGGTCGAGACGCCCTGGATGCAGTGCGTCAAGCAGACCGAACTGTTCGGCCACCACCATGGGCGCATGGTTGGTGAGCATCACGCCGCCCGATCCGAGGCGGATCGTGCGGGTGACGTTGGCGAGGTGGGCGAGGAGGACCGCGGGCGCTGGACTGCCCGACGCCGGAAAGCTGTGGTGCTCCGAGACCCAGAAGCGCCGATATCCCCAACGCTCCGCCAACTGTGCCATTTCCGCGGTCTGTCGCAGGGCCTCGGCGGGACTGTCCTGCTCCCCGACCACGGTGAGGTCGAGGACGGAAAGGGGGGCCGGGCTGGTTCCGTGTGGCCGCATGTCCGCCACCCGCGCGGGCGGCAGGCTCGCCGGACCGTCGGTGGAAGCCTTGTCAGGCACCGTCGTCTTCCGCATGTGCTCACTCTCCGTACCGCGCTCTACAAACGGACCCGTGAGTCCGTTTATTTCGGAGCGTAGGCCGACTCACCGTCCCGGTCAAACGAGATCGGCGGCGACCGGACTCCGCCGTCGGTCCATGGGCGCTGCAGTCGATTCGGGACCCATTCGTACAGACGAGGCGGAACCCTCAGCAGGTTCACGATCATCGGCCTTCCGATGACACGTGTCCCGGGCTGACGGACGACGCGACTTCGCGTACCAGTGCGTCGGTATCGACGAGTTCGCCGCGTGCGACGTTGACCAGGGAAGCTCCGTCCCTCAACAGGGCGAGTCCTGCGGCGCCGAACGCGCCCCGTGTCTCGTCCGTCAGCGGTGCGCACAGGATCACCGCGTCCACCGTCTGACCGGGGCCCGCATCAATGGTCCACGCGCAAACACATATCTAGTGACAGGAATATACGTGTCGTTTGTCACTACCTGACGCAGTCGGTTCCCAACCGCCTGCCCATGACACGTCCTACGCCACAGTGTCCGATGTATCCACAGGTCAGGCCATGCGAATGCCCTCACTGCCCCTCGAAGACACACTCCGAAGGACCACACAAGAGCTCGCACCAGGCACATGTAACACCCGACACATGTCGATCGTCGCGCATACTTACGTCATGCAGTCCGTGATCGTCATAGGAGCAGGGCAGTCCGGCATCGCCGCGGCGGCGGCCCTTCGCAGGGCCGATCTGCGACCGCTCGTACTAGAGGCTTCCGAACATCCCGGCGGTTCGTGGCCGCACTACTACGACAGCCTCGTGCTGTTCACCCCCGCGCGGTTCAACGGGCTTCCCGGTTTCCCCTTCCCGGGGGATCCCCATCATTTTCCCACGCGCGACGAGACAGCCCACTACCTGCGTGCCTGCGCCGCGTCCCTCGACTGCGAAATCCATACCGGGACCCGGGTCACCGCTGTGACACGGGACGAGGACGGGATGTACATGGTGCGGGCCCAAACCGCCGCAGGCCGGACCGCCGAATTCGTCGCCCCCGCGGTGGTCTCGGCCACCGGGGCCTTCTCCAATCCGCGCGTTCCCCGTCTGCCGGCCCTCGACCACTACACCGGGCACCTCATGCACTCGGCCGACTACCACGGCCCGGCCCGGTTCGCCGGTCAGAGAGTCGTCGTGGTGGGCGCGGGCAACTCGGCTGTCCAGATCGCCACCGAACTGGGCCCGTATGCCCGGGTCACCCTGGCGTCCCGCTCCCGCATCCGGTTTGCAACGCGCAGCGCGGTGTCGGGCGCCTCGCCTGTCTGGCAAGGTCTGGCGATCGCGGCACGACTGCCCGTCGGTCCCCTGTTCGCCCCCGGTTCGGACGTCACCGCCGTGTTCGCCGAGCCTGCTGCCTTGGCCATGAGCGGTGCCGATCAGCGCGCGATGTTCCGCTCGACCTACGGAGCGGAGATGCGGTGGCCGGACGGAAGCACGGAGGACGTCGACACGGTCATCCTCGCGACCGGCTACCGCCCGGCCCTGGCCCATCTGCGCCCCATGGGTGTGCTCAGGGCCGACGGCACACCGCGGCAGCGTCGCGGTCTCTCCCGTGATCACCCCGGACTGGCCTTCGTGGGGCTGCGGCATCAGCGCACTCTCTTCTCCGACACACTGCACGGGGTCGGGGGTGACGCCGAGTACCTGGCCCTTCGCCTGGCGGCGGTGCACGGGCCTGTCGGCTCCACGGTCTGACGGACGGGGCGGGCAGCGGCATCGAGCCGCGGCGAACGAGCGCTCCTGTCCTGTCCGTGCCCCGGACGAGGGACCCGAAGTGGGGCCGGAGCACCGTTCGGCGGCATGATGATGGTGCCTGCACCGACTTCCGGATGGAAAGACATGTCCGTTCCCACAGCCGAAGAGGGCATCACGCCTGCCGTCACAGTCCTGCTGGTCGAGGACGACGAGGTGATTCGCAGGGCAGTAACACTTGCTCTGGAGCGCTACGGTTACCGGGTTGTCGCGGCCGGGGACGGACTGACCGGGCTGGAGAGGTTCAAGGAGGGCGGGAACGACGTCCTGCTGCTGGATGTGATGCTTCCCGAACTGGACGGCATCGGGCTCTGCCGGCGGATCCGCGAGACCAGTACCGTCCCCGTCCTCATGATGTCCGCCCGTGGCGACGCCTTGGACGTCGTCTCGGGCTTGGAGTCTGGGGCCGACGACTACGTGGTGAAACCGGTCGACACCGCCGTGCTGGTGGCCCGCATCCGCTCACTGCTGCGTCGTGCCACCTTCCAGGTGGCGGTGCCGGACGCGGCGGCGGAAGGCACACACAGCGCGCAAACAGGGCTGGTCTTCGGCGACCTGACGCTGGACACAGCCGGCCTTGAGGTGCGCCGGGGTGGCGAACCGGTTGCGCTGGCCCCCACCGAACTGCGGCTGCTGCTGGAGTTCGCCGCCAACCCCGGTGTCGTCCTCGATCGGCAGACCCTGCTGCGCACGGTGTGGGACTACGGCTGGGACGGCGACACCCGCGTGGTCGATCTGTGTGTGCAGCGGCTACGCAAGAAGATCGGCGCCTACCGGATCGAGACGGTCCGCGGGTTCGGCTACAAACTACGGCGGCACTGAAATGCGTACGCGCGCACTCCTCAACTGGCGGTCGCTGCGCTGGAAGATCGCTCTGCTGGTCTCCGTGGCCTGCTGCGCCGTCGCGCTGTCGGTCGCTGTCCTGGTCCACCACAGCACACTGACCCGCTCGATGAACGATGGCGCAGCCAAGGCACTGACCGCTCTGTCCTTCTCCATGGAACGGTACGAGCAGGACGCGGCACCCCCCGCCGGCCTCGTCACCGATCCGGTCGCCATACCGGACGACCTGCTGCGCCGTCTGAGCGGCGGGCCGGGTGACGCCACGTGGTATGACGGGGACCCGGTGCACCCCGCCATGTGGGCGGCACGGACCCACGGGGGCATGCCGTTGGCGGTGCGCGTGGACATGACCCCCGACCTTCTCACCCGGCGCGCACTCGACCGGCACATGTTGCAGTACTCGGCGATGGCGTTGGCCGTCATCGTACCGATGTCGGCACTCACCGCCGAGCTGCCGAACCGAAGACTGCGGCGGGTCGCACGGACCGCCCGGCGGATCGCGGACGGTGATCTGGCCGCACGGATCTCGGCAGGGGGCGGGACGGGCGACGAGATCGGTGCCATCTACGCCGCCGTGGACTCGATGGCTGACAGTCTGCACGCACGACTGCGTGCCGAGCAGCGGTTCACCGCTGACGTCGCCCACGAACTACGAACCCCGCTGATGGGGCTAGTCGTGGCCGGCGAGCTGTTGCCCGAGAGCGAGGCGACCGACATGGTCAGGGACCGGCTGGAGGTGCTGCGCCGCCTCGTCGAGGAATTGCTGGAGATCTCCCGGCTCGACGCGGGCGTGGAGACGGCCGACCCTCGTGCGGTACCGCTGGCGGCCGTGGTGCTCGACTCGTTGCGGCGAACAGGCCTCGACGCGCGGTTCACCTCGCGCGGCGAACCGACGGTGAACACGGACCCGCGCCACCTCGACCGTGTCGTGGCCAATCTGGTCATCAACGCCCATCGGCACGGCCGGGGCCCCGTCGAGGTCGAGGTGACGGACAGACTGGTGTCGGTACGTGATCACGGTCCCGGTTTCCCCGAGGAGCTGGTGCTCAACGGCCCACAGCGTTTTCGCACCGGTGCCAGCGAACGCGGCCACGGGCACGGCCTCGGCCTGACCATAGCGCTGGGGCACGCCCGCGTCATCGGCGCGTCCCTGGACCTGCGCAACGCCCCCGACGGCGGCGCGGTGGCCGAGCTGCGTCTTCCGCCCGGGTCCTGACAGCACCTCCTGTCGCCGCGATCCCCCATCCCGCCCGGTCGCCGATACACAGCGGACACATAGTTGCGTGCCACCCGAGACCGGGCCGTCGGCCCTGCGGACATACCGCGCGCGCAAAGTGGCTGGTCTGCGTGAACGTCACGCAGATGTCTGCAGGAGGTGCGTCCCTGTGTCCCCGATGACCTCGCGCGGTGAACCCCGGGCCCCGTTGTCTGCCCGTCGGCACCACAAGAACTGGCTGCGTCGTCCGTACGGACCTGGATTCGCGGCGTGCGCCACCGGTGCCGTCCTGCTGACGATCGTGGCGTTGCTCATCTCCCTCGTACGGTCCGGTGCTGGCGAGGACGGACGTGCTCCGGTGTCGGCGTCGGCAATTTCCTGGCCGGAGCAGGGGCAGACCAGCATCCTGGTCGAAGGCCTCGGCGCCGAGGGTGATCTCGGCACCCGGGGCACCCGTGAGCCGGTGCCGATCGCCAGTGTCACCAAGGTCATGACGGCGTACGTGATCCTGCGCGAACACCCTCTGCGCGCAGCCGACGCCGGCCCGGACATCACCGTCGACCAGCAGGCCGCCGACGAGTCCGTCCTGAGCGGCGAGTCCACCGTGCCCGTCGAGCGGGGCCTGCGGTTGAGCGAACGGCATGCGCTGGAACTGATGTTGATCCCGTCCGGAGGTAACATCGCCCGGATGCTGGCTCGTTGGGACGTCGGCTCGGAGGAGGCGTTCGTCGGGAAGATGAACCGTGCCGTCCGCGCCCTGGGCATGGCGAACACCACGTACACCGACGCCAGCGGTATCGCGCCGACGACCGTCAGTACCTCCGCGGACCAGCTGAAGCTGGCCCGCCGGGTCATGCACGACGCGGCGTTCCGCTCCGTCCTCGCGATGAAGGAGTCCACCGTGCCTGGTGTGTCCGGTCCTGTCCGCACCACCAACACCCTGCTCGGACAGGACGGCGTGGTCGGCGGCAAGACGGGTTCCAGCACTCCGGCGGGCGGCAACCTGATGTGGGCCGCCACCGCGCCGGACCGCAGCGGGCACGACCGGCTGATCCTGGGTGTCGTACTCCACCAGCAGGCCGGGACCAGCTCCGAACAGGGTCTGCGAGCCGTTCTGGCAGCCAGCCGCGAGTTGGTGTCGACCGTACGGCGATGGGTGTCGACAGTCTGACCTGGCAGTTCTCCGAGACGCCGGGGATATGATTCCAAGCCCGGCGGTGCCTGCCCGGCCACGAACTCCGGTGTCGTTCTGGGGCTCGGGCCCGTGGCGGCACGGATCAATCAGTTCGCCCCGGCCGCCTGTACCCCCTCGCACGTACCGTCGACCGTGCGGCCCGCACACAAGAAGTCGATCATCTTCTGTCCGCACGGGACGTTCCGCAGGCCCGAGTGGACGTCATCCTTCACCAGCAGCAGTGAGCCGCCGATGCTGGCCCTGATACGGCTGGCGGCGATGCCGATCCGACGGCTCTCGGGCTGCGAGTAGTCCAGGGGAACCTGGAGCGTGGCGCACTCGCTTCTGTGGTCCTGAGGATTCCAGTCCTCGGCGACCTCCGTGCAGGGGCGCCAGTCGAGTCCGCCGAACGCCGCCTTGGCGTCCGTGCCACCGGCGACGATATGCGCCGACAGGGAGGCTGCCGTCAGCACGGCGGCCGAGAGGAACGTGAGCCCGAGAGAGGGCAGGGATCGCATGAAAAGCGGCACCTCCGATGGTCGTGGCGCACAGAAGTCGCGGAGTGCGACCGCATGCCACGGCCATCGTCGAGGTGCCCGGTTGCTGCAGACCCGCATACGTGCATCAGCTGGACCTCAGCGCTGTATCGGCCGAACGGTGTGCCCGCCGGCCCCGCTCCGGCCCCGCCTGCGGCCGGAATCGGCGGCTACAGACCCATGTCGAGGGCGAGGCAGGAGTAGTAGTTCCATGAGTTCTCAGGGTTGTACCGGTCGCTCACAACGCCGGGCTCGGCGGCGGCCTTCTCCGCGACCGTGTCTTCCGGACGGATGCGCTCAGGCAGATGCCCAAATCTCTCGTGCCGCGCGGCGGTGGCGCTGTCCGTCGTGATCTGAATGCTCATCGCTCGTCCTTGTGTCTGCTTCCGTGGCTGTGACGCCTTGTTGTGGACCGAGTTCAGGATGCACTTACAATCGTCACCTGTCAAGCCGGTGACGCAATGGAGGTGGACATGTGGGCCACTGCCGATACGCCCGCAAAACACCTGTGGCCGTGGCCCGCCCCACGGGGGCGGGCCACGGCCACGAAGAAGCAGAGGGTCAAGGGTTCCGGCCCGACGGCAACGGCGGTCGACGGGGCCTCCGAGGGACGGACCGGGATCCTACGGGCACGCGTTCGCCTCGTTGCTCCGACCGGTGTACAGGAGGGGCAGACCCAGGCCGTGGCGGCGGTCGCGCACCACGGTGTCGTGTACATGCGCCTCCATCTCAGCGGAGAAGATCTCATTCAGGCCGAGGCCCGCACCCGGCCTGTCCGCGACAGGCTTCGCGGCGGCCTGGGGGTGTTCCTGGATCTCGTGCACAGCGGATCTCCTCTTCGACACCCGAGACGGGTCGACAGGTCACAGTTGGGACGGGCCGGGTCATCACTCGGCAGCAAAGGCGATGGTGGTACACCAGCACCTTTCACGCAGTACGCCGGCGCAGATGTCTCCGTCAGCGCAGCTCTCAAGGCGCGCACCGAGTCCGGCACACCCTAGCTGCACACATGTGTGCACGCAAAGCCGTACACGGGGGCATGCCACGCGGCCGATCCGCGCGAGGCGGCCGGCTCCGCGCCAGCCGCCGGACAGCAACAAGTGCGGGTCCCGCACCAGGGAAGGGGCACGGGACCCGCGGTCTCGACGCGACCCGGATCAGGCGGCGTTGGTGTTGATCGTGACGGGAACATTGCCGCGGGCAGCCTTGGAACAGGGGCAGATCCGGTGGGCGGCAGGCACCGCCGAGTTCTTTGGGGTGGGCGAGATTCGTCTCCAGCAGGCCGTCGGATGATCGGACGCGTCCACCGTTGCGACCCTCGCCAGTGACGCCGACCCTAGAGTTGTTGCATGACTGACCGCACGGGGCTCGTCCTCGACTTCGGCGGCGTGCTCACCACGCCGCTCCTCCCCGCAGTGCTCGCCTTCGAGAAGCGCGAAGGATTGGCGGAGGGGGCCCTGATCACAGCTCTGTACCTGGACGAGGACGCCATAAGGCACACGCAGGAACTGGAACGCGGTGAGATCACCCAGCGTGAGTGGAACGACCGAGCCTCCCGGAGCCTGGGGCTCGCGCCGAACAACCTCATGGGGCGCATCTTCTCCGACCTGCGCCCACAGACAGCGCTGATCACCGCTGCCGCCGCCGCCCGCCGCGCCGGCATCAGGGTCGGCATCCTCTCGAACTCCGTGGGGCTGGAGCCCTGGAACCTCTACGAAGGCTATGACCTGGAGACGCTGTACGACGCGGTGGTGATCTCGGAAGAGCACAGGATGCGCAAGCCCGAGCCGGAGATCTTCCAACTCATGCTCGGAAGGTTGGGACTGGCCGCTGAGCAGTGCGTGTTCGTCGACGACACCGAGCAGTATCTGCCGCCTGCTGCGGCGCTGGGTTTCGCGACCGTCCACGCGGTGGAGCCCAGCAGGACGGTGACCGAGTTGGAGACCCTGCTGGGCGTGCGGTTGGCCGGGGCGGTCTGACAGCGAGGCTCCGGAATGACGCCTGCGGGGCCGGAGGAACGAGCCGACCCGCCCGCGCCGAGCGCCCTACCCTTCGCGGATGCGGGGCCGGTGGCCCGTCGCATGGAGGGTGAACAAGAACTCGCCCTTTTCACCCGCAGGAAAGGACGTCGGGGGACGACCATACGCACCGGAGCGGACTCGACATGCCAGAACGGTTTCGGCGACGAGCAACCACCGGTACAGCAAGACCGGCCTGGGACCATGCCTCCCGGGTCACGCAACTGGAGACGCTCGACGAACAAGGTCGTAACGCAGGACGCAGCCCTGGCGTTCCGCCCTCCGACAACCGTGCGATCCTCCTGCACTGCCGGACGGATCACACCGTGAACATACGATGCGTCGGCCCGTACCCCGATGTCGCGACGATCAAGGACCACGACCACAACAATGCTTGGCCAGGCCACCGATCATGGTTGACCGAACCGTCGATGGGACACAACTCAGTGGGAGCGCTGATGTCAGTCGGCCGGAATCGCAGAGCCGACCGAGTTCTGCTCGTCACGGGATCCATTACGTCGCCTGTCTGTCGAAACGGATCACACGGGGCGACGCCAACTCGGAACGACTGCTCATCCCGCCCCGCGTCACCTGGTGAGGAGGTGATCCAATCCTCCCAGAGCGACCGTCACCAGTCAAGGTGGTGACTTCACCTTCTGTGCAGTGCTCACCATGAACATTGGATGCGGAATACATGCGGCTTCGGCCACGGATACGGAAAAGCGACACGAGAGCGTTGAGATACCTTCAGCCTGACATATGGCAATGGCATTGAGGTGTTTCACCTATGCCCTGACTGCAGTGGTCGTCCGCCGGACGCAGATCTCTCGGCCTGCCGACCGCCTTCGAGACGGCGCGGACGCCGTACCGTGACTCTGCCGGTGAGGCAAACGGAACACCGACGTTCCGCCGTGCGCGGCGCCCAACCGGAGGTTGACAGGTGAGCCTCTGCGGCTGATCACCCTTGCGGGCACCGCCCTGCCCCGGCGACGGGAATGACGAGATCGACGACCCCGGAAGAGCTGGGCGGCACGAAGGCGCCGAGCCGCCGGGTTATGGCGAGCATCGGCGTGTTGGCCGCGTCGGTCATGACTGCCACGCTGTGGCAGTCGAGACGACGGGCGAGGTGGACGGCATGACAGGCGAGGGACATGCCCAGCCCCCGATTCTGCCAGGCATCTTCGACGAGCAGGCCCAGCTCATGAACCCCGTCACGATCGGTACGCATGAGATGGGACACGGCGATCACTCCGTCCGACCCGTTCGAGGGGGTTGTGACCCATGTGACCCCGTAGCGGGGATTCGTCAGGCGAGCCCACTCGACAGAGGTAAGAGCACGCCGCACCCCTTGGTAGCGCTTGTACCGTGATGCGTCCGTACATCTTTGATGCATCACATTCACGAGGTCAAGGTCTCCTGGGAGAGCCTGGCGGGTGAACACGAGTTGACCCGTGCTCAGCACGTGCACGCGTTTCTCTTCGCAGGTGTGAGAGGTCATGGAGGCTCCGACAGGAATCAAGGTGTGGATGATACGCGCGCTGTGTACAGCGGGGATCCCCGACGCATTAGCAGTTGGCCTCACGGCACACATCGCTGACCGCGCGCTTCTTGCAATCCCCGGACAAGCGCGAGGCGCTACAACGGTCGAGCCGTGCCGCATGCTGCGGCTATGCGGCTGGCGACCGGGACACCAGGTGATCTCAAGCCCTTCGACCAGTGCACTCGGCTCACCTACATGGGCGGATGACCTGCGCCGACCCAGGAACACAGTACGTGTGCGGGACAAAGTCACATCTCTTCGGCACCGTCCAGGATGTCCGCGATGAAGCTGTCCCAGTCCAGACCCGCCATCTCGTCCTGCCGCGGCGTCGTCCGGTAGGTGGAGTCGAGCCACCGGGCCAATGGCCGGGCCGGCAGTTCGAAGAGGGAGCTCATGTCCGGCGATTCGAGCAACAACCGCGCCGTCGCGCCGTCTGCGGAGCCCACCGGCCACATCTGTACGTCCCCGGAACCGCTCAGCTCATGTAGGCCGCGGTAGACCAGTTCACGGCTGACGCTCCAGGTGACGCGCGGACCAGGACCGGCCATGAAGGTGATGGACACCAGCATGGGCATATCCGGATCGAACCGGAACTCCGCCCCCATGGCCTGCCAGGCGAAATCGTCCAACAGCCGCTGGATGGCCAGCGAAAGCACGGGAACGTGCTGAGCTTCCGTCTGATGTACCCGAGACCCGAATTGATCCTCGCCCATGGCCAATGCCCTCCGTGAAGTCGATGCCCTCAGCCTCCTCCACGGAGCCGACCGGTACATCAGTCACGTGACGGTGAAGTCATCCATGCATACGCGTGAACCCTCGCCCCGTCAGCGCCGTCAGGCATGGACCCCGGCCGTGACCTTGGTGGAAAGCCCCGGACTCATGGCCCTCGTCAAGTACGGAACAGCCTCGCGCCCCGGCTGCCGCAGCCGGCATTAGGTCATTCGACTGCTTCCGCGGGACGCGGGACCGCCTACCCGTCTCCACGTCCCCCTGGGGAGAGCACCGCCGTCCAGAGGGGGACGTCCCGGATGTCGGCCAGGCTGAACACACCCACCAGGGCCGAGACGATGCGGAGGTTGATGAAGAGATCCGCTGCCCCCGGCTCCAGCCCGTCCGCGTCGACGGTTCCGGCAACTGCAACGGCTGCGAGCAAAGAGACGGGAAGGCGGTCAGCATCCTGCGTGGGGATGATCTCCTCCCAGGAGTCGAACAGCACCTTCCCGTCCGCCGCGTGGAAGAGATATGTTCCGCAGGCGTCGGTCACACCGCTGGTCACCGCCTCCGTCCCCACGGCCGACAGCGCGGTGGCGCCGGGTGAGCCGTCCGTCCCCGGCACGTACCGGGTCACTCCCCGGTCATCGTGAACGAAGGTCCACTCCCCTGCCCGGCCGGCTAGGAGAACAGCCCCCTCGTCCCGGTCGTCCAGGCCGACGGCCGCACGTGACGGGGACGTGCCGTCACGCAGGGGTATCACCCCCAAGCGGCGGGGCGAGATCGCCCGCCACCCGACACCCAGTGCCGCCAGTGCGTCCACAGGACTCAGATCCCGGACCGCGTGAAGCGTGTGCTGGTGACGGTTCGACGACAGCCGGCTCAACCAGAGCGGCAAGCCGGACTCACCGAGTGTGCCGGCCCGGAAACCTGGTGTGGGCAAGACTCCTCTTCGGCTCGACCTCTTGGAGATGGCACGGAACCGAGAAGCGGCGGGGTTCATCCGCACGCTCCTCTCGCGGTCAACGACCGGAAGGCCGGACGTTGTGGTTGAGACGGAAGACATTGGACGGGTCATGGCGCTGCTTGACCCGCGTCAGCCTCGTGTACCGCTCGTCCCCGTACGCACTGCGCATCTCCTGTTCGGTGGTCGCCTCGTCCGGCGAGAGGAAGTTCACCATCCGACGTTGCACACTCCATGGGGCGAGCCCGTCCATGACCTCGGCCAAATCTGCGCGCAGGCTCTCGGCCCTGTCGGCACCGCCCACCGCGAAGGCGAAGACCACGAAGGGAACGCCACGGGTCGGAACGGAGTTGGGCACCGCCGGGGCGTCGTCCAGGGCTCCCCCGAGAGCGCGGATTTCCACGTTCGCCAGTGTGCAGCCGGAGTCCGCACCGGTGAGCCGGACGAGGGCGTCCGCGGTTTCGCGGGTGAACTCGCGCAAGCAGACGGTACGGTCGAAGTAGGGCATCGGGTCCACCGGGTCCAGATGGATCTCCCCGACTGCTGAGAACGGCTTCTCCCCGACCAGGTCGAGCAGCGCCGGAGCCGCCGCGCGCAACGGAGCTATCAGCTCTTCGCCCTCCGCTGCGGAGCCGAGGTAGCCGATCCGCAGGTGTACCACGAAGGCGCCACGCAGCGGCCCGGGCAGCGCCGGGAGATCGGGCAGGCGTTGCACGCCGATGGAGGAGGTCATGTCATCGGGAATGGTGGGCAGCCATGTACGCCACGCGTCGAGCACCTCGGCCAGGTGTTCACCGGCGAAGTAGATGCCGCCCCCGTAGAAACGTGTCAGTGGAAACACGTCGAACTCGATCTCGGTCACGATGCCGAAGTTGCCCTTGCCACCGAGCACGGCCCAAAAGAGATCCGGTTCGTTCTCGGATGTGGCGACGACCAGCTCTCCGTCCGCGGTGACGATGTCGATCCGGCGGACTTGGTCGCTGGCGTAGCCGCGCGTCCGGCCCAGGAGGGGGCTTTGCCCGCCACCGAGGGTGTAGCCGACCACGCTCACGTCCGGCGCGCTGCCCACGACCGGCGCCAGTCCGTGCTGTGTCGTGTGCGGCAGGACATCGCTCCAGCGCAGACCGGCCTGGGCCCGCACGGTCCGGGCCTGTGGGTCGACGGTGATGTCCCGCATCCGCTGCGTGGTGACAAGCAGGGCGCCGTGAGCGGGCTGGACGACCTGGTGCGCACCGGATCTGACCGCTATCGGCAGTCCGTGGCGGGCTGCGAAGCGAACGGCCGCGGACACATCCTTCTCCGTGGAGGCCCCGACCACCACGGCCGGGTGGAGACGGCTGTTCAGGTTGTACGCGGCGCATTCGTCGGCGTAGCCGTCCGCTCCCGGTACGAGGACCGGGCCCTCGATCTCCCGCGCCAGATCGGCGATGTCCTGCGGCCGTACGGGGGCGGGTGATTTGCCATCGCTCATGGTGTTTCTCGCACATCACTGTAGGTATGAGCCGGTGTCAGCGGTCTTTCCCCGGATGAACCACAGAGGGAGAGCGGCGCCGACGAACGGCCGCTGTCACCAGGTACGACGTGCCGCTCAACCCGAATGGTTCATCACGACGACCGCCGAGGGCTCGGCGCAGTCCCGTGCACCGGGCCCCCGCTGTCAGATCAGGCCTCTGGACACGGCGCGGGCCCCCGCCTGGAAACGGGTCGTCACGCCCAGCTTCGCCAGGACGACCGCGATGCGCCGGGTCGTGGTGCGGGTGCTGTAGCCGAGCTGGCGGGCGATGGCTTGGTCCTTGAGCCCCGTTCTGAGCATGCTCAGAATCAGGATGTCCTGCTCGTCGAGGTCCTTGTCATCGGACGGCCCGGCTCCACCGAGGGGTTCCGCGCGGTCCCAGTACGCCTCGTACAGCTCGATCAGGGCGTCCAGCATGCCCGAGGAGTGCACCACGGCGAGATCGTCGTACACCTTGCCCGTGAGCGGGACCAGCGCGACCCTCTTGTCGATGATGTGCAGCTTGAAGGGCAGCTCGGGGAGCATACGGGACTGCTCGCCCAGAGCTACGAGTTCCAGCAGCACACCGAACCGTCCCGGCCGTTCCATGGACTCCGGACAGTAGATGGAGCGGACCTCCATTCCGCGCTCGATCCACTGTCGCGTGAGAGCGAGCTCGTCCTCGTTGCTGTAGTCCTGCCCGTCCTGCCGGCCCACGTAGGGCGGCCGATCGAGGACCCAGACGTGGCTGCGCGCGGACCCGTAGAGCTCGTCGGTCCGCTCGATGATCAGGTCGCGGTCCGACAAGATCTCCACCAGGTTTCCCGGGTCCGTACGGAGCCGCCCTTCCCGGTACCTCTCAGACAGTGCTTCCACCTGGTTCCGCGCGTCGGCGAAGGCCGTCTCGGCTTCGAGGTGTCGCCGACGCAGAAGGGGGAGCAGGGCGGTGTGGGGGCTGACAGCCAGATAGCGGCCCCGCTCCACCTTCCGCAACAGGCCCGCCTCGACGAGGCGGGTGACGGAACGTCGGATGTGTGCGTGTGTCACTTCCAAGGATCGGGCCGCCTGGGCAGCCGTGAGGGGACCCGCGTCGAGGAAACGTTGGTATGTCCGTTCGTCGGACTCCGATATACCCAGGACCGTCAGCACAGGCGCCCACTCCGTCACAACAGGCGATCAGATCAACCTTGTGGCGTGCCCGGTCAGCTGGCCGAACACGCCACCAGGCTATCTGGACACGTCATCCAGGGGCGACGTTCACTTGTCGGGCGCCTCAACGCCTTGTGCGCATCCCCGACAGCCGCTGCCCCCAGAGATGTCCGGATCATCTCGGGGGCGCGGAATTGCGATATTCGTCCCACTCCGGGAGAACATATGAGATCTGCTTCTCGAAGACACACATATGTGTCGGGAGCGGCGGCAGCCGTCTCCTTCACCATGCTGTGTTTCACCGTGCCGGCGCATGCCGTCGGTGAGCCGTCCGTCCCCGTTTCTGCCTCGGCACCTGCTCCCCTGCCCGTCGACAGGGACCTTTCCCCGGCGCGTTACGTGGTCACCCTGGCCGGAGCTCCGACCGCGCTCTACAAGGGCGGGGTGGACGGCATTGCGGGTACGGCTCCGGCGCCGGGCGCCAAGGTGGACACGGACAGCCCCGATGCCCTGCGCTACCGCGCACGCTTGCGCGAGGGACAGGACCGGGCCGCGAGGGCGGTAGGAGCCGGGATCCGTCACCGCTACAGCGTGGTGAGCAACGGATTCACCGCCGACCTGACCCCCTCGCAGGTGGCGCGCCTGTCCGTCCGGCCGGACGTGCTCGACATCCGCCCCGATACCTGGAACAAGGTGGCCGACGACTCCCGGGCAACGGATCTCATGGGCCTGTCCGGAAGACGGGGCGTATGGTCACGACTCGGCGGCAGCGCGAAGGCCGGCAAGGGTGTCGTGATCGGCGTCATCGACAGCGGCGTCTGGCCGGAGAGCAGGTCCTTCTCGGCTCCTGCCCTCGGCAGCGCTCCGCCGTCCGCCAAGGACCGCCACCGTCCCTACCGCAGCGGCGGCGTGATCCGCATGCGCAAGGCGGACGGCGGTACATTCACGGGGATCTGCCAGACCGGCGAACAATTCACGGCCAATTCGTGCAACACCAAACTCGTCGGCGCACGGTATTTCGGCGATGGGTGGCTCGCGCAAACACCGCCGGAGAAGCGCAACGACTACGTGTCGCCGCGTGACGCCGTCGGGCACGGGACGCACACGGCGTCCACCGCCGCCGGCGCCGCGAACGTGCACGTCGTCGAAGAGGGGAGGGACTACGGCTACATCTCCGGCGTGGCCCCGGGTGCGGTCGTCGCCGTCTACAAGGCCCTGTGGAAGAGTAAGGACGCCGAAGGGGCCGGGATGACCTCCGATATCGTCGAGGCCGTCGAACAGGCAGTCACCGACGGTGTCGACGTTCTCAATTACTCGGTCAGCACGCTCGGCGGCAGTCCTCTGGACCATCCCATCCAGCAGGCCTTCCGCGCCGCCGCGGCGGCGGGCGTCTTCGTCTCCGCGTCCGCAGGCAACGACGGACCCGACCCGTGGACCGTGGACAACACGGCCCCCTGGATCACCACGGTCGCGGCCGGCACCACGGCACCGATGGAGGCCACAGTGGAACTGGGGGACGGCCGGACGTTCATCGGGGGCAGCAGTACGGTCGACGCGCCGCTCGGTCCGAAGCGGCTGGTGCGCGCCGACGACGTACGCAACACGGGGACCGATCCGGCTGCCGCGCTGCTGTGCGTGGCGGGCAGCCTGGATCCGCGCAGGGCAGCCGGCGCGATCGTGCTCTGCGACCGCGGGGTGACTTCCCGTGTGAGCAAGTCCGCGGAGGTCGAGCGCGCGGGCGGTGTCGGGATGGTGCTCGTCAACACGTCCGACCTGGAGACGGACAACGACGTACACACGGTGCCGACCGTGCATCTGAACGTTCCCGCGGCCACGACGGTACGGGACTACGCGAAACGTCCGGACGCCCTGGTCACCCTGCGACCGGGCGGTACCTCGAACACCCCGTACCCGCAGGTGGCCGCCTTCTCCTCGCGGGGTCCTGCGATGACGAACAAGAACTCGCTGATCAAACCGGACGTCACAGCGCCCGGCGTGGGCATCCTGGCTGCCGTCGCGCCCTCCGGCAGCTCGGACCGGCGTTTCGACTTCATGTCCGGTACGTCGATGGCCGCTCCGCAGGTCTCGGGTCTGGCGGCGCTGTACTTCGGCGTGCATCCCAAGTGGTCCGCGATGGCGGTCAAGTCAGCCCTCATGACCACGGCGCGGCCTACGAGAACGGCGACCGGCGAGGCCGAGACGGATCCATTCGCCCAGGGTTCCGGACACGTCACCCCCTCCGCCATGTTCGAGCCCGGCCTGGTCTACGACTCCTCGAACACCGACTGGCTTGCCTACCAGGCAGGACTCGGACTGGAGACCGGGGGCGGGGCTCCCCCCATGGAGCCGGGCGAGTTGAACTACCCCTCGGTCGCCGTTCCCGCCATGGTAGGGACCACGACACTGACCCGCACCCTGACCGCTACGAGGGCCGGCGTATACAAGGCATCGCTGACGCTGCCCGGCATCGACGCCGAGGTGAAGCCGTCGACACTGCGTTTCACCCGCGCCGGTCAGTCCGCTGTGGTCAGAATCAGGCTGACCCAGACGACCGCGGTCTCGGGTCGCCAGGTGACCGGGTCACTGATCTGGAAGGGCCAGGGACACATCAGCGTACGGAGTCCCGTCGTCGTCACACCGTTCAGTGTGCTGGCCCCCGAACGGGTGGTGGGCAGCACGGCGCAGGGCGGTGTCTCTTTCCCGGTGACGCCGGGGACGAAGGGCATGTCCATGCGGGGGTACGGTCCGGTCGTCGGTCCGCAGGTGCGGGACGAGGTATCCGCCGCGGGCGACGGAGTCCGGTCGTTCGCCCTCACCGTGCCGGAGGGCAGCATGGCCGGTGAGTTCTTCCTCACGACGGACGATCCCGATGCCCGGCTGCAGTTGATGCTCGTCACGGATCCCGCGAACGGCAGCCCTTCGAAACCCGTGGGCGGGCTCGGCGAGTACGCACACAGGTCACGGGTCGGGGTACTGGGTCTCGCGCCGGGCCGTTACCTCGCACTGGTGGTCGACCTGGGCGATCTGCCGGGGACATCGTCGACCGCGTTCAGCCTGCGGTCCAATGTGGTGGGGGCTGGTGCAAACTTCCCGGGCGCCGCGACGCTGACCGTATCGAGCGAGGCGACGCCGCGGCCCGGGGTTCCGATGACGGTCACGGCAGCGTGGCCGGATCTGAAGGGGCGGGGCCCTGCGACAGCCTATATCGCCTACCCCAACGGCGCCGGAACGCTGGTGAGCATCGAGGACTGATCACATCCCGGTCCGGAAGCGGCGCCCCGTCCGGGCACTGCTTCCGGACCGGGACTTTCAAGTTTGAACTTGACGGTCCACTCCATAGAGTGCACGATGATTGGACTACGAAGTCCAAGGTTGTTGCATCCGCCTCCCACCGCACTCGCGACGGCGGTTCCGGCATCCGACTCGGCAGTGCCTGTCCTGCCCGGCAGAACCGGCACACACGATTCGAAAGAAGAACGTTGTGAGCACCGATCCCCGTCATGACCTTGAGCCCTTCAAGATCAATGTCGATCAGTCCGTCCTGGACGACCTGAAGTCCCGCCTGCGGGCCACACGGTTCGCACCCGATCTCGACAACGAGGACGGAAAGTACGGTCTGAGCACCGCCTACCTCAAGCCGATCGTCGAGTACTGGGCCGACGGCTTCGACTGGCGCGCCGTCGAGAAGAAGATCAACTCATACCACCAGCATCGCGTGGACGTCGGTGGCACCCCGGTGCACTTCATCCACGAGCGAGGGAAGGGCCCGTCCCCCGTTCCCCTGGTACTGGCTCACGGCTGGCCGTGGTCCTACCTCCAGTGGAGCAAGCTCATCGGTCCACTCACCGACCCGGCAGCCCACGGCGGGGACCCGGCTGACGCCTTCGACGTCGTGATCCCCTCCCTGCCCGGCTTCGCCTTCTCCACCCCGCTGACCAACCCCCGGGAGAACTACGGGGACATGGCGGACCGGCTGCACACCCTGATGACCGATGTTCTCGGTTACGAGAAGTACGCGTTCGGCGGGCACGACTACGGAGCACTCATCGGTTCGCGCCTGGGGCACAAGTACGTGGACTCCCTGTACGGCGTCCACCTCGGCTACGAGGCGGGGCCGGGAGCATTCCAGGGCGACCGGTACTGGGACCTGACCGGGGGCGTGAACACCGAAGAACTCCCCGAGGTGATTCGCGCCAGGCTCGTCCACATCATGGAGACTCTCGTCTCGCACGTGGCCGTGCACCAACTCGACGCCCAGACGCTCACCCACGGTCTGACCGACTCACCGGCCGGCATGCTGGCCTGGGTGCTCAAGCGGTGGAAGGCCTGGAGCGACCCGAACCTGGACTTCAAGACCGTCTGGCCCATAGACGACATCCTCACCTTCGCGACCATCTACTGGATCAACGACGCCATCGGTTCCTCGATCCGCGCCTACAAGAACGCGCACCTGTACCCGCCGGAGCCGGTGAACGACGTGACGCCGTACACCCAGGCGCCGGCCAGTTTCACCCTGCTGCTGGGCGAGCCCGCGCCGGGAGCCCCCACAGCGGAGGAGCGCAAGGAGATCTTCAAGGCTGGAGCCACCCCGTTCTACGCCGACATCCGCGACGTGAACGTCCATAAGGACGGGGGCCACTTCGGCCCCTGGGAGAATCCCGAAGCCTGGATCCATGACCTTCGCGCGGCGTTCCGCACGATGCGCTGACGCATCCGTCGGCATCGCTCCGCCGCCCCGGACCGTCCGGGGCGGCACAGCGCTCCGTTGTCTCGCACACCGTCCGGGACAGCGGAGCGCTCTTTCGTGCCCGGCCCTGTCCGAAGAACCGGCCGGGCCGTCCGTGAACCCGCGGGCCGCCCGACCACGTCATGGTGGAGAGCGCCCGAGCGGGAACGGGGCCGCTCGCCAGAGACCGCGCCCGACCGGGGCGGGTTCCCGACACGTACTACCCCCCCCGGACACCTGCGTGCACCGCCCGCAGGCACCCGCGGTCCGCGGCTCCGCACCGTCGGCCACGCGGCGGCCCTGCGGAGCAGGTTTCCGCGACGTTCAGCAGATCGCCGGCCGAAGACGGGCCAACCGGCAGCGTCGGCCGCATGCAGTCGGCCACTTGTGAGGAGAAGCACCCATGCGTGTGCACTTCGTCGTCCACGAACCTTTCGAAGCACCCGGCGTCTACGAGTCGTGGGCCAGGGAACGGGGCCACGAAATCACCCGCTCACTTCTCTACGTGGGAGAGCCACTGCCGGGCGATGCGCGTGCTGTCGACCTGCTCGTGATTATGGGCGGGCCCCAGTCGCCCGCCACGACGACAGCCGAATGCCCCTACTTCGACGCCAGGGCCGAGATGGCCCTCATCGCCGCCTGTGTCGCCGCCGGGACTGCCGTCATCGGCGTTTGCCTCGGTTCGCAGCTGCTCGGGGAAGCCCTGGGAGCGCCTTGTGAGCGCAGTTCCGAAGAGGAGGTGGGGCTCTTTCCCGTCACGCTCACCCAGGCGGGCCGCCGACACCCGTTCTTCGAGGACTTCGAGACCGAGTTCGGGGCCGGACACTGGCACAAGGACATGCCCGGCCTCACCGACGAAGCCGTCGTTCTCGCCCGCAGTAAGGGATGTGCACGGCAGATCGTCGCCTACGGTCGGTTCCTCTATGGGCTGCAGTGCCACATGGAGTTCACCCCCGCCCTCGTCGACGCCCTGATCAAGTCCGCCGGAGACGAACTCTCCTCGCTCTCCGGGCGGCGCTTCGTCCAACAGCCCCCGGCCCTGCGACAGAACGACTACGGCCCGATGAACAAGAAACTCATCGCCTTCCTGGACCGCCTCGCGGCCGATTACTCTGCGGTCGCACGAGGATGAGCAGGGCTCGCGTCACGCGTCAGAAGTGAACGGCCCGGGGCACGCCGCCCGCCCCTGTGACGCCCGCTGTTGCTGTCCGGTACGGCGGCGGGGATGCCGGAGCACCCCCGCAGGTCGACGGGACCATCACCTCGACGCCTGCCGCTGGCTGGGCGCCGCGGGCCTCAGTGGTTCGATCGAACTCGTGAGAGCGTCCTTGAGGTAGCCGACCTGCCCCGTCACCTGGAGGAGGATGACACCTCCCTGAACGGCCGCGAGGATGCTGCGAGCCCGCGTGATCGCCAGGTTCCGGTCCTTCAGCAGAGTCTCGGCTCCACGCACGAGCGCCGCCTCCCAGGTCTCGAAGAGGGCCACGGTCACCGCCTCCGCTTCCGGCGAGGATTTTCCGAGCTCCGACGTGAGACTGCCCAGAGGACAACGGTTCCCGAGTTCCGTGTAGTGGTTCAGCACGGCCCGGCTCCATGCCTGCCACGAACGCCAGGTGGTCAGGTCCGCAAGGTGAGGCTGCTGCGCGTCGAGGACCTGTTCGGCCTCGTACGCGGCAACCGCCACAAGCATGTCCGTGCGGCCGTTCGGAAAGTAGTGGAACAACTGGCTCTTGCTCGTCGACGTCGCGGCGCGCACGTCGTCGAGGGTGGTCTCGGCTGCTCCTTTCTCCCTGATCAGCAGGGCAGCGGCAATTACAATCCGTTGGCGCGTGGCCAAACCTTTGGCGGTCATACCTCTGTTCATGTACTCCATCATGACAGCCAGTTGGACTCTTAGGTCCATTCAGCTGCCTTATGTGACGGAACCGGCGTCTGCTGACGTCCCGCCGGTGACCGGGCGGACGGTCCTCGGCGTCGCAGGGCGATCTCACGGGAATGTACACGCAGCCGTGAACCCCGCCCGTACATCGGCACGTTGCCCAGATAGAGATCCCTGCCGGCTGGTGGGCCCGGCGGCAGGGAGGGGCGGCCTCCTCGGCTCACTCCGTGACGGTGGCCGCCACCGGTGTCCGGTGGCCCGCCTGGTCCAGTCCTCCCTCCGGGCGGGTTTCCGGCGAGACGGCTCGGCTCGTTGTGGGGACGAGCCGAGCCATGGTCGGTCGGTGGTACTACCACTTCGCTCGACCAGCCCGGCACGAGAGCGGAGCGAACCTCCGCACCCTCGGGCCGGGACGGAGGACCGCTCCGCCTTCTTCCATGGTCGGCGGGGCGGTCCGCCCCTCGCCGGGACAGGAGCCACAGACGATCACTCCCGCGACGGACTCCGCGACAGTCCACATCCGACGCCCCCGGCGCTGCACCGGGCAGCCCGTGGACATACCCACCGCTCGACAAGTGCGAGCCTTTGATCTTCCCGACGCCTGGGATGACACTCCACATCATGTCGCGCCACACCTCGATGCGCCCGTTACATACCCATGCGTCGGCAACGCCGTGATCATAGGCACTGAATCCAGGAGACACGTCAGAGCGGCGTACGCTGAACGCGGTGCGTGCCGCATACGACATGTATGTCCCGGCATACACGTACCTCTTCCGGGGCAGGACGAACCGGGCGGCGGCACCGGCCGGACGGACCTGCGACGACCCGGTCGAGCACGTCCACCGACCGGACTTCCCAACTGTCCGAACCGGCTGACCGCTCGTAGGCGTAGCGGTCGGATCCGCGGATGTCGGGCCGTCGGCCGTTCGGTCGCCGCCTCGGCTCTTCGCACCCCTCATCGGCATCGGCTCGGGGAGACATGATGGACCAGCAGGATCACACGGACCACGGTTCCGGCGGCAGAGTACTGCTGGACGCGGCTTTCAAAGCGGACGCACCGGCTAGGTACGCGCGGCTACGAGCACTCGGGCCCATCCACCCGGCGGAGTTCCACAGGGGGCTGCGTGGCTGGGTGGTCGTCGGCCACGACCTGGCGCGGGAGGCCCTGACCCACCCGGCATTGCTGAAGGACAGCCAGTACTCGGAAGAAGCACTCGCGGCCGCCGGCTTCGTCCTGCACCGCAGCGGTGTCGGTCTGGGCGCGCACATGCTGGAGGCCGACCCACCCGAGCACACCCGGTTGCGGCGCCTCGTGTCCAGCGCGTTCACCCCTGGACGCACGGCCCGGCTGGCACCCCGTATCGAGCAGATCGCCCATGCGCTGATCGATGCCATGCCCGCGTCGGGGGAACAGGACCTCGTAGCGACATTCACCTCGCCACTGCCCGTCACGGTCATCGCGGAACTCCTCGGCGTACCGCAGGAGGACCGGGAGAATTTCCGCATATGGTCGAACCTCGCAATGCAGGTGGCGGACCCCGGACACCACACGGCGCTGACCGACCTGCACGCCCTGCTAACCGGAATCCTGCGGGACAAGCGCCGCAGTCCACAGGACGACCTGCTGTCCGCCCTGGTATCCGCCCGCGACGAGGACGACGGACGGCTCTCCGAGGACGAACTGATCGGTACGGCGATGCTCCTGGTCGTCGCCGGCCATGAAACCACCGTGAACCTCCTGGGCAACGCGGTCCTCGCCCTTCTGCGCGACACCGGCCAGCTGCACCTGCTGCGCGCGCGGTCCGATCTGCTGCCCGGCGCGGTGGAGGAGTTCCTCCGTCATGACACCTCCGTGGAGCGGTCCACGAACCGGTACGCCGTCGAGGACGTCGAACTGGGCGGGGTGTCGATCCCCCGCGGCAGCCTCGTCGTCGTCGCTCTCGGTTCCGCCAGCCACGACGGGCCCCTGCTGGGGGACGCCGATCCCGCCGCGCTGGACGTGACTCGGTCCCATGCCCGGCACCTGGCCTTCGGACACGGCATCCACTACTGCCTGGGGGCGCCGCTGGCCCGTTTGGAGGCGCAGATCGCGTTGCGTGTACTGCTGGCCAGGACGGCGGAACTGGAACTCGCCGTGCCGGTCGACACCCTTTCCTGGATCCCGTCCGGCATCATGCGCGGCGTGCAGTCGCTGCCGGTACGCTACCGCGTCGTCTGAGCGTGCCGCGCTCCCGGCGTCCGCGCCTTCACAAGCTCAGTCGGCTTCCCTCGCGGCGGCTCCTGCTGCCGGCTCCTCCTCAAGCCACCGAGCGTGGTGCCGTTGCACCCACGAGTGGGGGACAGTGCCCGTGCGCATGCCCTGCCGCGCCGCGGGATCGGCGAGGGCCTTGCGCACGTGCGCGATCACGACAATGGTGACGGCCCAGGCAACACAGTCATGGACGAAGATTGCACTGGTGCGTGAAACAGCCGGCAGCAGTCCCATGTTCCACATCAGCAGGCCCGTGCACAACATCACCAGCACCGCTCCGGCGATCCATCCGGCGTACAGCTTCTGTCCGGCGTTGAACTTGCCCGCGGGGCGCGCCTCGGGTGACGTGAGACGTTGCCGGGCCGCGCGCAGCCACTGCCGGTCGTAGTCGGCAAATCGGTTCAGCCGCCGCAGGTCCGCCCGGAAGGAGGGTGACATCAGCCCAACCAGGAAGGGCAATGGCAGGAGGATGCCGGACCACTCGTGGACGGTGGCCAGCAGGTAACGGCGGCCGACGAGCTGGGCAAGCGGTCCCAGGTACAGACAGGCAGCGGTCACCAAGCACAGCAGCATCAGCCACCCGGTGGTTCGGTGCACCATGCGCTCGGCCCTACTGAATCGGCGCACCACGGCGTGGGGTTCAGGCTGCCGCGTCACCGTGGGTCCTGTCTTCTCCGTCGAGCCAACCGTCGATCGCATAACCGCGCTCCTCCCAGTATCCGGGCACGACCTCGCCGGTCACACTGATGCCGGAAAGCCACTTGGCGGACTTGTAGAAGTACATGGGAGCGACGTAGAGGCGGACGGGCCCGCCGTGCTCATGGGTGATCGGTTTGTCCTGCATCTTCAGGGCGATCAGCACATCGGAACGGCGGGCCTGCTCCAAGGTGAGGCTTTCGCTGTAGGCGCCGTCGAAGCAGGTGAACCGAACCGCCCTGGTCTGCCTGCCCACACCTGCGGCATCGAGCAGGTCGGCCAGCTTCACACCTTCGAAAGGAGTGTCGTCCACACGCCAGCCGTCCGTGCACAGGACGTCGTGCACGATCCGGGTCTGGGGCATCGCGCGGAGATCCGCGAGTGTGAAGGACATCGGCCGGTCGACCAGACCGTCGATCTTGAGTTCGTACGTCGTCTCGTTCCTCCGCGGCACGGAGCCAACGACGCTGTAATACCGGAATCCGCCCGGGTTGGGCAGCAGGCCGGTGAGCCCGGTCGGGTCGGTCTGGGACGCGGCGCCCAGAAATCCCTCCCAGCCTCGTTGCAGGTGGGGCGCCGCGGCGATTCCGGCGGCTCCCGCGGCGAGCATCCCCAGCATGGCGCGCCGTGCCACCGGCGCACCTACGGCTGGCTTCTTCCCAGGGTTTGCCATGTTCAGTACTCCTTTGTCGCCGCCACGGCCCCGCCGCCCGGCGGCACCCATGGACACACACCGCGCCGCGATCGTGTCACCACTCAATATGGTGACGATCTTTACACATCAATAATCACCTGTCAAAGAGGTGACGGCTTGGCCGGTACTGAGATACCTGACTGCCGTTTTGTTGCCCTCCCCGCTCACCTGGCGGGGGTTCACCTGTCAGACGAGAGCGCCGCGTCGAAAGGAACACGTATGTCAAAGTCCCTGTCACCCGACGCCGTCGTCCGCGTCGACGACGAGACCGATCCGGCCACGGGAAGCCCGAGGGACACTGCGCCTACCACCTGCCCGGCATCGGCATCGGCATCGGCATCACGGCCAGCGGCGTCGCGCTGGTGACGGCCCATCCGGCCGACACCTGAGCCCCCGCGGAGCCCTTACGCCCCCCTCGGACACCCCGTGCACCGAGCGGACGGAGGGGCCTCGGGTTCGATCCGCCGAACGGGCCTCGCGCAGCAGGCGTACAGGGGGAAGCCGTGCGGGCCTTGGCCGGGTGATGTGCCGGCGAGACCGCAGAGCACGCGAAGAGCTGCCTCTGGCGACGGAGCCGCGCGATGAACCGCCGCCCGCTTCGCCCGTCAAGTCACCTTTGCTTTAACGCTCATTCCACAACTGGTAGGTTCACGGCGTTCGGAAGCCACGCATCGGGCAAGGAGGACTCCCGGGGTATCGACCTCAGGGGGATGCAGATGGACGGAACGGCTTTCGGTCGGCTGTTGCGTGCGGCACGACAGCGTTCGCTGCTGACCCTGGAGAGCCTTTCCGAGGCGTCCGGTGTCAGTGTGCGGGCCATCAGCGACATGGAACGCGGGCAGAGCCTGCCGCGGCAGGCCACGTTGAGCGAGTTGATGGACGCACTGGCACTGGACGAGGGCGAGCGTCGGCAGTTGGTCGAGGCATCCAGGCGCCCCACGCGGCAGGTGCCCCGACAACTGCCGCCGGACCTCGCCACGTTCCGCGGCCGTGAGGAAGTCCTGGCGGCGGTGCACGATCTCACCAACGGAATGACTCGCACGGGACGGCATGTCGTCATCTCCGCGATCGGGGGTATGGCGGGCGTGGGCAAGACGACGCTCGCGGTGCATTGGGCACACCAGGTGTCGCACCGCTTTCCGGACGGGCAGCTGTATGTGAACCTGCGCGGGTTCGACGACTCCGGCCGGCCCCTGGACCCCGGGGAGGCCCTACGCGGGTTCCTTGAGGCTCTCGGTGTGCCCAGCGGTGACGTGCCGCGCGACACACAGGAACGCAGTGCGATGTTCCGGGCGCGGACAGCGTCCCGGCAGCTGATCGTCGTTCTGGACAACGCGCGGGACGAGGAACAGCTCAGACCGTTGTTGCCGACGTCGGACGGGTGCCTGACCATCATCACCTCGCGCAGCCAGCTCTCCGGTCTGATCGTGGCCGATGGCGCCCGCCTGGTCGGTCTCGACGTCTGGACACGTGAGGAGGCGCTGGCGGCGCTGGCGGCGCGGATCGGCGACGAGCGGTGCGAAGCGGAGTCGGCCGCGGCGGCGGAGCTGGTGGAGTTGTGCGCGTTCCTGCCGCTGGCGGTTGCGATCGTCGGTGCGCAGCTGAGTACGTCCCCGAGGATGCCGCTGCGGTCGGCCGTACGCGAGCTGCGTGAGACGAAGCCGCGGCTGGATGCCCTGTCGACCGGTGACCGGCGCGTCGACGTACGCGCGGTGTTCTCCTGGTCGTACCGGACCCTGTCCCCCGGGACGGCACGGTTCTTCCGCCATCTGGCTCTGCACCCCGGTCCGTCGATGTCGGCCCAGGCCGGCGCCTCACTGGCGGGCGCAGGTCTGGCGGTGGCCCGCCGGCACTTGCGGGAACTGGCCTCGGCGAATCTGCTGTCACGGGACGCCGAGGGCCACTACGTGTTGCACGACCTCGTGCGGGTCTACGGCGCGGAGCTCGTGGAGCAACTCGGGGACGACCGCCTGACCGCCGAGACGCGGCTGCTGGACTATCTGCGCCACAACGCCTACACGGCCACCCGCACCCTTCACACGCGACCCGGATCCCAACCGCCTCTCCCTCCGGTGGCGGGTGTCGTGCACGTCGCGTTCGACAGCCGTGAAGAGGCCCTGGACTGGTACCGCCAGGAGGACGCGACCCTCATGGCCGCCCTGCGCTCCCTGAACGACCAGCGGCTGCTGCGTCATCGCATGAACCTGACGCACGACTGGGTGAGCTATTACTCGATCATGGGCCGCTGGGCGGATGAGATCTCGACCAAACGCATCACTCTGGACGCAGCCGTCGCGCTGGACGACCCGTCCGCCATCGCGCGGAACGCCGCTAGTCTGGCGCGCGCGCTGGCCGAGGTGGGACGTATCGACGAGGCCGACGAACAGGTCGAGCTCATGCGAGAGCAGTTGCACCGGCTGCCCCTACTGGAACAGGCTGCCACAGAGCGGGGTATCGGCTGGGTACGTGGTCGGCAGGGCCGGTACACAGAGGCCCTGCACCACGCCCGGCGAGCCCTGTCGCTGTTCGAGGAGCTGGACGACCGCGGCGGCATGGCACGCGAGATGAACGCTGTGGGCTGGTACCTGACACTGCTCGGTCACCACCGTCAGGCGCTCTCCATGTGCGAGCAGGCGCTCCCCATCCTGAAGGAGACCGGCAACCGGCGCGGTGAGGCGGCCACCTGGGACAGCATCGGTCATGCCAGGCAGCACCTGGGCGACCTCGACGCCGCGCTGGCGAACTACCGTAGGTCGCTGCAGTTGTACGGCGAGGTGCTCGACAGTTACAACCAGGCCGACGTTCTCGACCACATCGCGTCGGCCTTGCTGGAGCTCGGAGAGGACGCACAGGCGCGGGCGAGCTGGATGCAGGCGGCCGAACTACTGAGCGAAATCGGCAACACGCGCACCGCGGAGATGCGGACCAAGGCTGAGACACTGGACGGTACTCGATAAGGCCTGTGCGTCTTCACGCACGCCCCGCCGCCGTATCGGGCGCCCCGCGACCGCCCGGCACCCTCGGGGCAGGAGCCCGCAGCGCGCAAACTGCATGCGAACTGCCTGGTTTCACAGGTGCGGCCCCACTGTGATGTGGACAGGCAAGAACGCTCCCCGGGCCGACGGGATCGTTCGCCGCGGAACAGAGGGCATCGATGAACACGCAGACCGGACTCTCCCGTCCCGACACCGACAGGAAGGACCCACGGCCCCTGTCTCTCGTCGGCGTACCGCCCGGGGAACCGCTGGGCAGCCCAGGGCTCATCGGCCGCGAATCCGAACTGCTGGCCCTTCATGGCTTCATGAACGAGGCCGCGGCGCACGGGGCGGCCCAGGTCGTGTACGGACACGCCGGCTCGGGCAAAACGGCTGTTCTGGAAGCCGTCGTCCAGGCGGCGACCACCGCCGGGACGCGGGTGCTGCGCTGCGCCGGAGCACGGGGCAGCGACCCCTCCGGGTCCTCCGGAGTCCTCCAGCTCGTCTGGCCGCTCCTGCGCGGTCCGGGCCGCTCACCGGCCGCCATCCGGCTCGCGGCCATGGAGATGCTCATGGTCGACGGTGTCTCCGTCCCGAACGGGCAGGGGCGGCTGTCCTTCGCCGTCCTGGACGTCCTGGAGTCGCTCAGCGCCGAGCAGCCCCTGCTCGTCGCCGTGGATGACTGGGACGCGCTGGACGAACCCAGCAGGAACGTGCTCACCTTCGTCGCCCGGCGGACCGGGGGCCGTCCGCTGGGCCTGCTGATGACGACTCGTCCGCACCGCACGCCTCCCTCCTCCCTGACAGGCCTCCCGGAGCTACGGCTCGGCCCTCTCACGTCCGACCAGTCCGCCCGTCTGCTGGCGACGAGACGTCCGGGCCTGGACGCCCAGGCCGTGCACGAGCTGCTGACGACCGCGGCCGGCAATCCCCTGGCCCTACTCGAACTCCCCGCTCGGTACGAGGACCCGCTGCCCTGGGCACCCACCTCGTCCGACCGGCTGGCCTCCGCCATGGCACCCGGTGTTGCGCGCCTCCCCCAGGAGACGCGGGACCTGCTGCTCGTGTCGGCACTCCACCCGGCGGGAGACCTCCCCCTTCTCCTGTCGGCCGCGGCACGGATCGGCGGCTCCGAGCTGGGCTTCGCGACGCTGGAGCCCGCAGAACGGGAGGGTATCGTGGTGTTCGACGGCATGCGCGTGCTCTTCAGCCATCCCGCGACGCCGGGCGCGGTGGTGCACGATGTTGACCCACAACGCATCCGGGCCGCGCACGCGGGCCTGGCGGCCGAACTGACGAGCGGCTCCGTGCAGATGCTGTGGCATCTGTCCCAGGCTGTCGAGGGACATGATCCGCAGCTGGCCACCCGTCTGGAAGCCGCCCGCCACCACGCGCTGGAACAGTGCGGAGCGCCGATGGCCGTTCGGCTGCTACGACGATCGGCCGACCTCTACCTGCTGCCCGACGACCGGGGCCGCAGCGCCCTGCGCGCCGCCCAGCTAGCCCATTCCCTCGGTTTCGAGCGCATGGCGCGAACAATGGCCCACCGGGCTCTGCAGCACACGCTGGGCCCCCTGGGAACGATCTGTGCGCAAACACTGACACGGACCGGGGACGACAGCACGCAACCACCCCCCGATCCCGCCCTCTGGCCCGCGCCCGTGGACGCCACCGAGCGGGAGAACGCGCTGGAACTGGTCCGGACGACGGCTCCTGCGGTCGTAGGCGACGAGGCGCGCGCGCAAGCGTTGCTCACCTTCATCGACGGCATGCCCGAACAGGCCCATGACCCGCGGCTGCTGCACGCTATGGCCACGGTCCGTCCAGCCCTCCGGGCAGCGACAGTTCTCGCGGGTGTGTCCGCCGTTCAGCATCTGACCAACCTGCCCGTGCACGATCTGGAACGGCTCGGTGAAGCGGCTCTGCTGGCCGGTGACCCGCTGCGGGCGCTGGAGCTGTTCCGACAGGCGGAGCGCCGCCATCGCATCCAGGAACTGCCCGAACAACTGCCGCGGGTGCTGCTCCAGCAGGGGATGGCACACCTGGCCACAGGTGACTGGAGCCAGGCCGGCCACGCGTTCCGGCGCTGTGCGGGACACGCCGAGGAGCATGGACAGGGCCGCCACGCGGCGGCTGCCCGCCTGCTGGAAGCACTCGTGCACGGCATGCGCACCGGCGGTGCAGTACGCCCGGCCGACCCCCTCCTGCTGGACGCCGCACGGCGTTCGGTGCCCATGATCGAGGCGATTCTCGCCGTCGGGACGGCCTGCGCCCAGGTGGAGGGCGGTGACTTCGGAGCCGGTTACCGCGCGCTGTCGTCCCTTCTCTCCGCCCCGGGCACCCGCGCGGTGGCCCTGGTCGCTCTGGCGTCCTTCGCGGAAGCCGCCCGTGCCGAGAACGTGTCCGAGGAGGCGCTGGCAACGCTCGACGAACTCGAAGCGGAACTGGGCATCGAATGCGCCCCCGTAGTGGGAGTCCGGTTGGCGGTGGCACGAGCTGTCCTCGCGGACGAGAGGTACGCGGAGCCGTTGTTCGCACGGGCCTATGCCGAGGACCTGGCCCGTCGGCCGTTCGTGGAGGCCTCATTGCGCCTGGCCCATGGGCGATGGCTACGGCGGCGGCGGCGCCTGGCAGAATCCCGCACGACCTTGCGCCAGGCGGCGGCCACCTTCGGCATGATGGGCGCGGAGGCCCGGGCCACGTGGATGGCCGAGGAACTGCGGGCCTCCGGAGAGCGGGCGAACGGCAGCGTCCCCGGTGCGGCCCGGCCGGGTTCGGTCCGCGACCTTCTCACCGCCCAGGAACTACGCATCGCCGACCTCGCCGCCCGGGGATTGTCCAACCGGGAGATCGGCGAACTGCTCGTCCTCTCACCGCGGACCATCGGTGCATACCTCTACCGCATCTTTCCCCGGCTGGGTGTGACGGGACGGGCGCAACTCGCCGATGTTCTCAAGCATCACCGACTGCCCTGACCCTTCTAGGTCGTGTCCGTGCCGACTGTCCCGCCGGCTCGTGCCGGAGGCGGCGAGCCGCTAACGGCCGGTAGCGTGTGACCGGAGTTGGGCGGTCCGGTCGAGCTAGCCCTGCCATCCTCCCGCTCGACGTCTCTGACACGACATGTTCCGGCCAGCGCACACATGTCTCGCACTCATGCATCGGATACGCTCAGATGCGCTCCTCAACATGTCTTCCCATCCGCCGGGTCGTTCGCGGTGCTGGCAGCCGCGTAGAGAGCGCGGATATTGACGCCGGCTCCACGCGCGAGACGGCTGAAGACCCAGTCGATCGGGCGGCACCGTCGGGCGTCAGGCAGTTCTACGACGAGAGAAACGGACTCGGCGTGGGCCGTGGAGTCGCACCGCCAGACTCCTCCGGTATGTCGGGTAAGGATCTCTCCGATGTAACAACCGAAGGCGATTAGGGATTCGGTCATGCTTTCGCTTGTGACACCTTCGGCCCGGAAACCGTCGAGGATGTCCTCCACCAGGAGGATGCTCTCAGGGCTGAAATCCAGGTCCGCGCCGCTGATGTCGGCTGCGGTCGCCACGATGGCAGCGGCGTGCTGGGGAGCGTCACTGGGCTCCAGCGGCGGATTCAGATGCACATGCATGTCGGTCCTCGCACTATCGCCGTTGATGTCGTCGAGGCCAACCGCACAAGATTCGGTCCAGCATGCCCCTGCCCGTACAGCCATGGAACATAACCGACCCGCGGCGTGGCCAGAGCAACTTGCGCCATTAATGTCTGCGGTGGACACACGCGGTGCCCTCCGGCGGCACTCTCCGCCACAGTCGGGGCCGCGCGGCACACCTTCACACCTGGCGCCTCGTCCGCAGCGGCATCGTTTCGCAGCCGTGGTCCGCGTGTGTTTTCAAAGACTCCGCCCATGAAAGGATCTCAGTGTGGCACGTCCTCGTCAGTTCGATACCGATGCCTCGGTGGATCAGGCGATGCACCTGTTCTGGAAGCGGGGTTACCACACCACGCAAATACCACGGCTGACAGAATTGCTGGGTGTCGGCACCGGCAGCCTGTACTCGGCGTTCGGCTCGAAGGACGGCCTCTACGCCAGAGCCCTGCAGCACTACTGCGACGGGCTGCTCACGACTTTTGACCGGGCCGTACGGGCCGGGCCGGACATCCGTGCGGCGATGCGGGGGCTACTGCTCGCCATGGTCGACGCCGACGCGGCGGACCCCGAGCGCGGTTGCCTGATGGTCAACGCGGTCATTGAACGCCCCGCCCACGACGGCACGGTGGAACAGGTGCGTGCGGCCATGACCGCCGTGGAATCCGTCCTGCGGGAGGCGCTGGAGCGTGCCGCGGTCCATGGGGAACTGCACGGCGACCGCAGTCCTGCAGAACTGGCCCGCTTCTTCACCACGTTCGTCCAGGGAATCCACGTCGTCGGCCAGTCCCGCATGGACGGGGCGTTCCTGGAGTCCGCCGTGGCCGTGGCGCTCCAAGCGCTGGACTGAGACCGCATGTGTGTCATCAGCAGTCCACTGCCGGAGCAGGAGCGGAAGACATCCGGAACCGCCCTTCAGGCCACCCTGGTCGTTCTCCCGGGATCTGCCCCTGGTGGCCCTCCAGCTGGAGGAAAGACGTGGACGCCGTCGACACCCTGGCACACACGTTCTCGTCCGTCACCGCACACCTGCGGGAACATAACGCCGCGGCCGGGTCGGCCCACGCCGTGACCTGAAACTGCTGATCATTCCGACCGCCGACCTCGACGAAGCAGAAGTAACCACCTTGACAGGTGACGACGAGCCATGGGACGGTATCGTCACCGCTTGAGGCAGTCACTTCTTGATGAGGACACACCATGACCGTCGTAAAATTCCATCTCGTCTCCACGCTCAGCCCGTCGGGTGTGCAGGAAGCGCTGACCGACTTCAGCCCCACCCGCGCAACGGCTTGGCCCACGATCGATGCCGAGCACTTCACGGTGCACGACCTCGGCGACACCTGGGCGGAGGTCACCGAAGGGACCTCGTCGGCCTGGGAGCGCGCACGCTACGCGTGGACGCCGGGCGGTGACACGGTCACCATCACCACTCTCGACTCCAAGCTCTTCGGAGCCGGCGGCGGCTGGGTTTTCCGGATGACCCCCGAGGGCGACGGCACCCGGGTGGACGTGGAGCTGACGCGGGAACCGGACACGATCAAGGGGAAGATGCTGGCCGCGCTACTGCCCCTCGCTGCTCCCTCTTCCCTGCGCAAGTCCTTCGCCGGCCCCCTGCAGGCCGAGTGACACCTCGGTCGATCCCGCCCTTCCCGACCGACGACAGGGCGAGATCGACACCCTGAAGGGCCGGCAGCTCACACTGCCGGCCCTTCCCCGTGCCGTGAGCGCCGGTCACCCGACTCCACCATGACCGTCGATTCAGACGACTCTGGCGATGATCGCGGCCAGCCGGTCGGGCATGGACAAGAACGGCGAGTGCGCGGACTCCAGCGTCACCACGTGTGTCGTGTTCTGCGGGAAGGCGCTGTCCGCCTGCGTGACGAAGAGGCGCTGCAGGGCCACGGGAATGGTGTTGTCCTGGGAACAGAGCACATAGGTACGGGGAATCGCCCCCCAGCCGTGCTCGGTGAGGGTGGTCGGCTGCGTGGCCATGGCGGTCGGCGACTCGCAGCCCAGCAGGGCGATCGCCGCGTCCGCGGTGTGCTTCTCGACCCCGCCGTAGAACGCGCTGCGGATGGCGGACCGTTGCGCGTCGGCCCCTGTGTCGACGCGCAACGCTCCGACCGCGACAGGGTCGGCGGCCAGCAGGCCCAGGGACTGCTCACCCGCGGCCTCGGGCAGTGACGGATAGACGATACAGGGAACGCCGGAAGCAGGCATGTATGCGGCGGCGTAGACCAGGTGCCCGAAGAGCGCGGGATGACGCTCGGCGGCCCTGGTCAGCACTGCGCCGCCCATGCTGTGGGCGACCGCGGTGACCGGCTCACCCCGGCCGATCCGGCGGGCCTGTCCGGCGAGCGCCATCGCGGCCGCGTCAAGGTCGACGTCCGCGATCGGTGACATCTCCGACGCGAAGTCCGACGGGGCGTACGGACGCCCGGTGCTCGCGGCGGGTCGCCTGGCCCTCAACCCGTGGCCCGGCAGATCGACAGCCACCGACCCCACCCCTCGCACGGCGAGTTCGAGGGATACCTCGCTCCAGCACCACGCTCCGTGGAAGAAGCCGTGAACCAGCAGAACAGGACCCCGCAGTGCGGACATGTCTTTCCTTCGGGCAGGTATGACGGGACGGTGGCCGGAAGCACTCCTACCGCGTCAAGGCGTAACGTCCACCCGCACACGCGTGAGGACCAGCTCGGCAATCCTCCATTCACCGTCGATCCGCGTGAAGCGCGGGCGGTAGTGCCCGTAACCATGCATCTCTGTGAACCCCTGCCCTCGCTCGGCACAGCCTGCCGGCACCGGCCGTCTGACCAGGTCCTCCATCGCCCATATTCCGCGGGCCGATGTCGCGGACTCGACATCGATCAGGTCGGAGAACAGGTGGTGCACCAGCACCGCGCCGGATCCGACACCCTCCGGGAGGGCTCGCGCGATCTCCTCACGGCCCTCCATGCGGATCAGTACGGTTCCGTCCGTGTCGTGCGGGGTGAAAGTGCCGTCAGGCGTGAACAGGGACGCGAGCTCGTCCCACTGCTGGTGGTCGGCGGCGTAGACGTAACGCGCCATCAGACGACGCAGACCCTCAACGACGACGAGCTTCTCCATGTCATCCATCGACGTGCCGCTCCCGTCAGGTTCGACCATGAGGCACAAGGCCCCGCAGGCCAAAAATATTGGACCACTAAGTCCAGCGAGCTTCCCTCATCTACGCTGGACCGTCAAGTCCATAAATAGCTGCGGTCCTCCCAGGAAACTATGGATCGCCGGTGAACACCACCGGCCGCCGGAGAGGCCTGGCGAACGGAAGGTGGCCGTCCCGAGGGGGTCCGGGACGGCCACCGGTGTCCTGTTGCGTCTCTGCTCACAGCAGGCACCTGTCCATGAAACGGAGCCGGTCGGTCAAAGGTTCACACTTCATCCGACGCCCCAGCATCGGATCGCCCCCGGCAGTCCTCCAATCCTGTACCCATCCGCTGAACTCACGCTCTGGAGGGGTTAGTTGAATCTTTCCTATGACACATGTGTAGCGCGCGAACTAATACATATGATGCTGACAGCCCGACATGATCACATGTCACGGTGCCGCTCGTCCGGTCCCATTCCCATACTCTGAGGACACGACTGACATGAACGACTTCCACCCCGGCCGCAGACGCCTGCTGAAGATGTTCGGACTGGGTGCCACCGCGACCACCGCGGCCATCCTGCAGGCCGACCCGGTGCTCGCCGCCACCCTCGGGTACGACGAAAGAACCGGTGTCTCCCCGACCACGTATCGGCCGCCAGAGGGACTGGCGAAGAACACCGCCGCAAAGCAGACCGCCCTCGACTGGATATCGGCCAACGGGAGCACGATCACCCGGCTGAGCGACGATGTGTGGCAGCACGCGGAGCTGTCCCTGCGTGAATGGCGGTCCTCGCTCGCCCACGCGAAACTGCTGGAGGACAACGGCTTCACCGTCGAATGGGGTTCGGCTGGCTTCCCCACCGCTTTCGTCGCCACCTACGGCACCCAGGGGCCGATCCTGGGTTTCAACGCCGAGTACGACGCCCTGCCCGGCCTGTCCCAGAAGAAGGGTGTGGGCAGCCACGATCCGCTCGTCTACAACTACGACGCCTACGGCCCGACCTACGGGGCCGGCCACGGTGACGCGCACAACTGTCTCGGCGCCGGAGGCACCGCGGCCGCCATCGCCGTGGCGCGGGCGATCAGCGCGAACGGGCTCAAGGCCACGGTCAAGTTGTTCGGCAGCGCGGGTGAGGAACAGCTCGTCGGCAAGGCGTACGCGGTCAAAGAGGGCGTCTACGACGGCCTCGATGCCTTCCTTGACTGGCACCCCTTCAACATCACGGTGCCGTTCTGGAACACCACCAGCGCTCTCGTGTCCGCCACGTTCACCTTCCTCGGCGCCTCCGGGCACGGCGGGACCCCACTCGGCAACAAGAGCGGCCTGGACGGCGCCCTGCTGATGGCGACCATGTCGGAGTACCTGCGGGAGAAGAACGTCGCCCCCTCCGGCCGGTTCCACTACGCGGTCATCAACGGCGGCGGCGCTCCGAACGTGACTCCGGACATGGCCTCCATCTGGTTCTTCGTTCGCGAGGGCAGCCCGGCTCGCGCCCGGGTGCTGTACGACAAGATCGTGGAATGCGCTGAGGCCGCCGCACGGGCCAGTCAGACCCGGCTGGTGCACAAGTTCCACTCCGCGACATGGAACCTACTGGCGAACAAGGCAGGCGCGGAGCTACTCAACGACAACATGCAGCAGATCGGCGCCCCGTCGTTCACCGGTGCCGACCACGCCCTGGCCAGGAGCATCCAGAAATCGCTCGGCCGCCCCGAGACCGGCATGCCGACCGAACTCACCCCGCTCAGTCCTCCGGCGGCCGCCTACACCGGCGGCCTGGCCACTGACACCGCCGACATCAGCTGGCAGGCCCCCACCGCCGTCTTGCTGTCCGCCGCCTATCCCGCCGGTATTCCGAACCACAACTGGGGCGTCACCGCGACGGCGGCCACCAACATCGGCCACCAGGCTCTGCTGTCCGCCACACGCTACCTCGCGGCGAGTGCTGTCGATCTCATCATGCAGCCGGACCGGCTTGACGCGATGCGGCAGGAGTTCGAGGACCGCACCAAGGGCTTGGTATGGGCCTCGATGATCCCCGACGGCAATCAGCCGCCGCTGTACGAGCCGCCGGCAGAGTTCCTGAAGGCGACCGGGCAGAGCTGGCCCCCGAAGGGGGTGACCTGGCCGGTGCCACCGGTGGTGGCCGCAGAGCAGTTGGGCACCACGGGCCCCAACCTCGCACCGGTGACCTGATACCGCGACGCGCTTTTCCCCTTCCCCGGCCGTCCTTACCTGCGCGTGGACACCCTCTTCCTAGGTCACTCGCGCTCCAAACGGGAGGCCGGGGTACGTTGCCGGGCGGCATCGGCGGCGTCTTGACTTACGTCACGACGCCGTCGGCTCTCCGCACCCCGCCCGGCGACGCCCTTTCCCCAGCGAGACACCGCCCCTGCCTGCGTGTGCGACACCTGTCGGCACCGGCTGCACGTTTCCCGCCGTTGCCCCGGTCCGGCATCTGACCGTCAAGTGACCGATGTGCACACGCGGCGTTCGGCGAAGAGTGGTGGCTGCAGACTCCGTCCACCGAGGGGAACTCCTGTCATGCAGCACAACAAGCCGCGACTGCAGGCGCGTTCAGCGCCCGAGCAAATGCCTTCGCTCCTCCTCGACCTCGACCAGATGCTCGACGAGTTCACTCGGCTGCCGATACGGGCGGAGTTCCATTTCGACCCGAAGATGCCCGCGGTGATCACGGTCGAATTCCTGGCAGAACGGGGCCCGAGTCTGGTCTGGCACATCGGCCGCGAGCTCCTGCACCTCGGCCTGACGTCGATGAGCGGCTCCGGTGACGTACGCATGTGGCCGACACTGCCGGGCGAACGACCCTCGTCGTGGCTGCTCCTGGAGTCGACGGAGGTGGAGGTCCTGTTCGAGGTGCCCACCGCGGCACTGGCTTCATGGCTCGACCTCACCCACCACGTGGCCCCGGTCGCGACGGAGATGGATGGTCTGGACTGGGACTGCTTCCTGCGGGAAGTGCTCGACGGTCCGGGCCTGCCGTCCGAGTGAGCACCGAGAAGTCACGGATGACTTGCTTCCCTCATCGTCACCTGTCAGAGTGGTGACGAATAGAGGCTGTCGCCACCGGCCCGGTGCGTACCGCCGTCACATGTGCCGCCCGGCCACCCGGTGACGGCGCTTTGCCGCAGGCCGCACGTGCGGCGGACGAGGAGGAACAACGTGAAGACCAGCAACCCGATCTTTTCCCGCTGGGGCGCCGACGCCGACCGTGGCACCGGCCCCGACGACGAGCGCGGTCGCCGTCCGGTGGGGGCCGTGGCCGCGGGGGGCCCGACGGGCAGCGACTACCTGGTCAACCCCTACGCCTCCACCTCCGGCCAGGTCCCCGACGCGGACATCCGCGGCGGCCGCACGGCGATGACACTGGACGACGTCGTCGTGCGCACCGCCACGACGCTGGGCACCGTGGCCCTGGCAGCGGTGCTGTCCTGGCTCCTGCTGCCCGTCGACGAAGCGAACATCGGCCGGTCCTACGGGTTCGCCCTGGGCGCGGCCCTGATCGCCTTCGTCCTGTCACTGGTGCAGGTGTTCAGGCGGACGGCCTCCCCTGCGCTGATCCTCGGATACGCGGCGTTCGAAGGCGTCTTCCTCGGCGTGATCTCCAGCGCGACCTCGACCTATGTCTCGCCGGGTGTGGTCGTCCAGGCGGTACTCGGCACCTTCGCGGTGTCCGCGGGTGTCCTCATCGCGTACCGGATGCGCTGGATCCGCGTCACGCACCGGTTCGCGGGATTCGTCGCCGCCGCCGCGACCGGTTTCCTCCTGCTGCTGGTCGCCGACTCCCTCTTCTCCGCTTTCGGCGCGGGCAACGGCTTGGGCTTCCACAGCGGCGGTCTCGGAATCCTCTTCGGTGTCGTCGGCATCCTGCTCGGCGCGGCCTTCCTCGCGCTGGACTTCAAGCAGGTCGAGGATGCCATCGCCTACGGCGCGCCCCGTGAGGAGGCATGGCTGGCCGCCTTCGGTCTCACCATGACGCTGGTGTGGATCTACCTGGAGATCCTGCGCGTGCTGACCATCTTCAACAGCGACAACTGAGTTCTGCGACACCGAGGGGCAGACGCGTCGCGTATGCCCCTCTTCGCATGTCCGACCACCTCGGGAAAGAGGCCGCCCGCGCATGCGCGGGCGCAGGGACAGCAGACGGCCTGTGTCCCGGATCCCCTGCCCGAGCCGGACGGGGTCGGTGCACACAGGACACGTGTGTCCGCCAAGGTGTGGCACACAGGCATGTACCGGTGCCTCGAAGGCACGACCGGGCATCCTTGCCACACCTCGGGCATGCATGCCCGCTACGATGGATCCGGATGACGCGGTGAAGGTCTTGGAGGGCGTAGCCCATCCGGTGACTCAGCTGTCGAGTGATCAGCGAAGCGAATTCATCGGCCTGCTCGGTTCGATGGCTGCGGAGGAGGCCGATCCTTCGCGCCGCGCGTTCCTTGAGGGGTTCCCTGAAGGTTTCGGACTTGTTGAGGACGACTCCTGAGCTGGGATCAGGCAGAGAGCAGGACGCGCTTGCGGAGGAGTTCTAATCCTGCCCGGCCGAACATCTGGCGTTTGACCATCTTCTCAGCAGGGTGTTCCGGCTGACCGGCGTCCCGGAGACGTCCGCCATGCGAGCCCCGGCCTGGCCCGCGAGCGCGAGGCCGACCGAGATGAGCGTCGATCGCAGCCGTTCCGTCCGCCGGCCGAACCTGCGAGTGAGTCCCGGCACCTGCTCGGCGAAAGTCCTGCGCGGACAGGAGCCCTCCGCGCAGACGAACCGGCGCACCCTCAACGCCACCACGACGGACTTGCCCGCTGTCCGCAGATCACGCGGAAACCGCAGATGGGAGCCGTGTATTCGCCCGGACACACACCCGCGGCCCCGGCAGGTCGCCTGCCGGGCAGTACGCAGAGCCCCGATCCGGCCCACCATGTCGGTCATCACCTCGACCGACTCCACCAACACATTCTGCAACAAGGAGTTCAGCAACTCGTCGAGCTGCGACCGTACTTCGTTCACGGCGCAGCACTGTCGGCCACACTGGACACCGGCCGGGCGATCTCGGGGCTATCTCAACCACCGTCACGTGAAGAACGACAGTCACGCTGCGTACGCGACCCCACAGAGCGGACCAGAGCCCGCTCAGACCTCCACAGCCAAGCCTCGGCCCACCCGCTCGTCCACCACACGGTCGGGCAGGCTCGCTTCGACAGACAGGCGGTGAAGCGGCGAACGCCTCCGCTCCTGCGTGCCGGCGCGCCCGCACTCGGTGGCGTGGTCGCGCAGCCGGCGACCGGCGGGGTCCAGCGGGCCAAATTCCACGGGACAGAGCGGCGCGCCGGATCCACGTCCAAGGACGGACCCGATATTCGCGGACTAGGGCCTGTCTGACAATTTCCGTCGTCGCCCGGCAGACGGGAATTGTCAGACAGGCCCTAGGGCCACCGGCCGGCGTCGGGCGGAAGCCCGGACGGTGAACCTGAGTTCGAGCCGTCCGCGCCCCCGGTGCCCCGTCCATACCGGGAACACACCCCTGACACTGCCCGCCTGGCCCTGTCGGACACTGCAGCCCACGCGTATGGGCAGAGGGGCGGTTCGGCAGACGTCCAACCGCCTGCGGGATTCCCTCAGGCAACGACACGTACAAGGCCGTGTCGCGTTCCCGCGTCCGCGGGCGGACATGCGCTCATGTCCTGGCCCGCGCCGAAGGGCGCGGGCCAGGACATGAGAGAGGAACCCGAAGGTCACACACCGCGGCCGTTCGACCGGCGGTTCCGCCAGCCCAGCAGACCTGCCTGGACCACGAAGAACACGCCGCCGCCCGTGGCGTAGACCGACAGTACGTCGAGTGAGGGATCGTCGCCCGCGGCCTGGATGTTGTAGAAGACGCCGACGACGAAGGACAGCCCTCCCGCGACCAGCATCGGCCATTGACTGCCCAGCTCGGGCCCGCGCCGCCGGACCCCGACCACCACCTGGGCCGCACCCGAGACGACGGCCCAGGCGCCGAACACGTGGAGCACCGGCGCCACACCCCCGGCCCCGGCGATACCGACCGCGGCGGCTGCGAGTGTGCTCAGCACCCCGTTGAACGCCGTGACTCTGCGCTCGGAACCCTCGGGGAGGGCCCGGTGGTCGATCAGCGAGGACACCGCGTCGATCAGCGGGTAGGCGACCAGCAGGGTGATCGCCACTGCGTCGACGTCCTCATGGGCTCCGGCGAAGGCCAGGGCCCAGGCCAGGGCGAGGATGCCGCGGCCCAGGTAGAGCCTCAGCAGGGAGGAGCGCTCCTCCACCGCCGGGGCCGACGGTACCGTTGTCTGTGTGCTCATGATGGCTCTGCCTTTCAGGGGCCGCGAGGCCGTCGCCGGTCGGATCAGCGCCGGGACGGAAGGACACAACGGAAGCTGGAGGCTGCGGACGTATCGCCGTGGCCTTGGTAGCGGGACACCTTCGGGTAGCTGCACAGATCACGGTCGACGGTCTTGCCGGAGCCGGTGACAAGGGTGGCGGACAGCGTCGCGGGAGCCATGTCACGCTCGACCCAGGCCCTCAGAGCGCCGAGGTCGTCGGTCGCGCCGAAGCCCTTGTTGAGGGCGCAGTGCGGTGTGCCCGGCGAGAGGAAGAGACGGTAGAAGTCGTCGACCCGCTTGGAGCCACCGAGCTCCTGCTCGACCCGCTTGCGGTACTGGACCGTGCCCTCGGCCGGAATGAGCTGATCGGCCTGGCCGTGCCAGGTCAGGAGCTTGCCCCCGGACTTGCGGAAGGCCGACAGGTCCGGGTCGGCCGAACCGATGATCTTGTCGTATTCGACCTGGGACTGCCGGAACAACTGCGTGAACTGGCTGTATGTAATCGTGGAGACGTCGAACGAGGGCTGCTTCTTCAGCCACGTCGTGACCCAGGACGTGGGCACGGGGAACGGTGCGCCCTTGACGTCACCGTTCGCGTCGGGCGGAGTGACTCCGGCCAGGGTCGCGATGTCCGCGCCGATCGGGACGCCGGCCCACAGCTTCTTGCCCGACGTGGTGCGCGGGCCGTCCCAGATCTTGCGGACCACAGCCGCGTCAGAGGCCGTGATGGTCAGCTCCCTGCCGTCGCACACGACCTTCGTGCCGATCAGCCGGCGCGGGTCGAAATCGCATCGGGACGCGTCGTTGACCAGTCCGTCCTTGGCGCCGTCCAGGGAGTCGCAGGAAGCGACGGCCGCATTGGTGAAGGCATCGAACTCACACTTGGACGGGTGGTTCTTCTCGTTGTTCATGACCACCTGCGGCCACAGGGTGGCGACCTCGAACTCGTCCCAGTTGACCGCGGGCGCGTTGGCAAGGATGCCGTCGTAGTCGTCGGGATAGCGCTGGGCCTCCACATAGCCCTGCCGTCCGCCGGTGGAGCAGCCGTTGAAGTAGGAGTAGGAGGGGGTCTTGCCGTAGACCCCGTCCACGACCTGCTTGCCGACCACCGACGCCTCGTGCTGCGAGCGGGATGCGAAGTTCTTCAGCAGCGCGGTGTCGACCTTACCGTTGCTCTTCAGCGCCCAGCTGGTGTCGAGGGCGTCGCCGACACCGGCGTCGGTGGTCGTGACGGCGTAACCGCTCTTGACCGCGCCCCCCAGTCCGACGCCGTTGTCACCGGCGAGGTAGGCACTGCCGCCGAGTGCTTGGAAGCGGCCGTTCCAGCCGCGCGCGGGCAGCCAGGTCCGCACCTTGGCATGGTCGTTGTCACCCGGGTGGGTCAGGGTGACCGTCACTTCACAGTAGGCCGGGACGTCGTCGACCGAGCCGCCCAGGACACCGGTGCCCTGGATGGTCCCGCCCGCCTGACGAACCGCGGTCACGGACTCGATCCTGGTGCCGGCCGGAGCGTTCATGAACGGCGCCGCGCAGTTGTACCGCACGGAAGGCGAGTTGTTCTCGGCCGTCGCCGAGGCGGTGGGCAAGTATACCGCCGCGGCCAGTGGCACGCCGGCGGCGAACACAGTCAGAAGTCGTCTCATGGTATTCCCGTTCAACAAGTAGGTGGCACCTGGCTCCTGCGGCACGTATGTCCTGCAGGAGCCAGGCGGTGATGGGGGCTGCGGTTCCACGGACAGCGTCCGCGCCCGTGCTCCGCGACCTGATGACGACCCGGCGCGGCCCTGGACTCACCGAAGACTGACGCGGACTTTATCACCGGTTCAAGCGGTGACGCCACGGATAGGGATATCCGTTCGGCCGGATCTCCCGACCGCCTTCGAACTCGTCCCACTCTGGCCGCGCGCCGCGGGCGGCGGCAACAGTCACTTGACGGTCGGCACCCGCCGGCGGGTTCACTCCCGTCCACCGTCAACGGGTTCCGTCCCGGTCGCATGACGGACGTGCTAGGTCATCTGACGGTTCGGACGGCGAAACATGCGGCGTCCCGGGCCGAGCACCTCGCAGAGAAGGGCGCCGACGGCACCGCGTCGGATACGGGACGACGGCCGCCTGACCGCACGCTTACACGTATGGGTATCGAACGGTCACACATCCGGCGCAACGCGTGAGAAGCCGACCGGCGACAACTGTTATGGTGTGAGAGACGGGTACATGTATCGAGGAGTCACAGACATGGTGGGTGAAGACGACATCTCCGGATGAGATCCGGATCTGACCGGCCGCCGGACGGCGCGCGCAAGCGCTGCCGAAGCGGCTGTTTCGTCGTACCTCCCTCACGTCTGCCCAGGACAGAGCTCTGTCCTTTTCCTCACACCCGAGGTCTCCTGATGTCCGAGAACTCCATCGTCTGCTCGCACCTCTCCTTCGCCTGGCCCGATGACACCCCGGTCTTCCACGACCTGGCTTTCGCCATCACCACCGGCCGCACCGGCCTGGTCGCCCCCAACGGCTCGGGCAAGAGCACCCTGCTCAAGCTGATCGCGGGCGAACTGAAACCCACCACCGGTTCGGTCTCCGTCGGCGGAACGCTGGGCTACTTGCCGCAGAGCCTCCCTCTGGCCACGAATCTCACGGTCGCAGAGGTGCTGGGCGTCGCCGGGGTGATCCGCGCCCTGGACGCAGTCGAATCCGGGGACGTGAGCGAGGAGCACTTCGCCACCATCGGTGACGACTGGGACATCGAGGAACGCACTCGCTCCCAGCTCGACCGCCTCGGCCTGACCGACCTCACCCTGGACCGCAGCCTGAGCACCCTCAGCGGCGGCCAGGTCGTCTCGCTCGGCCTCGCGGCCCAGTTGCTCAAGCGCCCGGACGTGCTGCTGCTCGACGAACCGACCAACAATCTCGACCTTGAGGCCCGCCACAAGCTGTACGACGTACTGACGGACTTCACCGGCTGTCTGCTGCTCGTCAGCCACGACCGCGCACTGCTCGACCGCATGGAACGCATCGCCGAACTCGGCAGAGACGAACTGCGTTTCCACGGAGGCAACTTCAGCGAGTTCGAGGAAGCCGTGCGCGCCGAGCAGGAAGTGGCCGAGAAGAACATCCGCAATGCCGAGCAGGATCTGAAGCGGGAGAAGCGGGAGCTGCAGCAGGCACGTGAACGCGCCGAGCGGCGGGCCAGCAACGCCGCCCGCAACCTCAAGAACGCCGGTCTGCCGAAGATCTTCGCGGGCACCATGAAACGCGGCGCACAGGAGTCCGCGGGTAAATCCGGCCAGGTGCACGCGTCCCGGGTCAGCGAAGCAAGGGCACGACTCGACGAGGCCGGACGCGCCCTGCGCGACGAGCAGCGCCTCACCCTCGACCTGCCCGACACACAAGTGCCCGCTGGGCGGAACCTCTTCATCGGCGAGGGGATGCAGGTTCGTCTCGGGGACAAGGAGGTGTTCGCGAAGGGCGGTGTCGACTTGAGTGTCCGCGGCCCCGAACGGATCGCGCTGACCGGCCCCAACGGCGCAGGCAAGACCACCCTGATGCGTCTGATCACCGGCGGCCTCGCTCCGGACACCGGGGAGATCAGGCGCAACGACGGCCGTGTCGCGTACCTCTCCCAGCGCCTGGACCTGCTGGACCTGGACCGCACAGTGGCGGAGAACTTCGCCGCGATCGCCCCGGAGCGGCCCGAGGCGGAGCGGATGAACCTGCTCGCCCGTTTCCTCTTCCGGGGCGCCCGGGCACACCTGCCGGTGCAGGTGCTCTCCGGCGGCGAGCGGCTGCGCGCCACCCTGGCCTGCGTACTGTGCGCCGAACCGGCCCCCCACCTGCTGCTCCTCGACGAACCGACGAACAACCTCGACCTGATCAGCGCGGGCCAGCTGGAGAGCGCGCTGAACTCCTACCAGGGAGCGTTCGTGGTCATCAGCCACGACGAGCGGTTCCTCACCGGGATCGGCGTGAACCGCTGGCTGCGGCTGGCCGGCGGAACACTGAAGGAGACAGGAGCTTTCGAGGTGTGACCCGTCGGCGCGTGCAGCGGCCCGCGTCCGAGGCCACGCGCCCGGTGGGCCGACCATCGATCACGTCGGGACCCTCATGCCCCAGCCCGCTCTGCTCGCCCACGACCTCGTCCGCAGTCTGGGCGGCCGTCGCGTCCTCGACGGTGTGTCCCTGACCGCGTCCCCCGGCCACCGCATCGGCCTGATCGGGGAGAACGGCGCCGGCAAGTCCACCCTGCTGCGGGTGCTCGCCGGCGTCGACGAACCCGACGCCGGCACCGTCTCCCGCCCCGCCGGTCTCGGCTTCCTGCACCAGGAGATGCCGTTCGACTCGGATACGACCGTCGCCGCAATAATGGACGAAGCACTGTGCGAAGCCCGCGAGGACCTGGCCGTGCTGGACCGCCTCGGCGAGGAACTCGCCCGCCTCCCGGAGGGTGACCCCAGCCACCGGGCCCTCCTCGACACCTACGGCAGCCGCCTGGAACAGGCCCAGGACCGGGAGTCCTGGGACGCCGACCGCCGCGCCGCCCTGGTACTGGAAGGGCTGGGCCTCAGCGGTGTCGGGCACGACCGTATGCTCGGTTCGCTCTCCGGCGGGCAGCGCGGCCGGCTCGCCTTGGCCGCCCTGCTCGTCCGCCGTCCGTCGGCGCTGCTACTGGACGAGCCGACCAACCACATCGACGACGACGCAGCCGCGTTCGTCGAGCAGCAGGTGCGCGGACTACCCGGAACCGTGGTGGTCGCCAGCCACGACCGGGCTTTCCTCGACGCCGTGTGCACCGACCTGATCGACCTCGACCCAATGATGGAAGGGCCGGTCCGCCACGGCGGGAACTACAGCGCGTACATTAGCGAGAAGCGTGCCGAGCGAGAGCGCTGGGAGCGCCGGTACGCCGATGAGCAGGAGGAACTGGAGGAGCTGCGGCGCTCGGCGGGTGTGACCGCACACGAGGTCTCACCAGACCGCGGGCGGCGCGACAACGAGAAGATGGGGTACGGCCACCGGGCCGGCCGGGTGCAGAACCAGATATCCCGGCGGGTGCGCAACGCCACCCGCCGCCTGGAGGAACTGGAGCGGAACCAGGTCGCGCAACCGCCTCGGCCGCTACGGTTCACGGCCGGCGGACTGACCGCGCGCCCGGAGAAGGAGTGCGAGCCCCTGGTGGTCCTGCACGACGTGCGGGTGCCCGGCCGCCTCTCGCTGGATGACCTGGAGGTGTCTTCGGTGGACCGGTTGCTGGTCACAGGCGGCAACGGGTCGGGCAAATCGACCCTGCTCGCCGTACTCGCCGGACGGCTCCAGGCCGAGGGCGAGGTGCTCAGGCAGTCGCGGCTATCGGTGGGACTGCTCACTCAGGACACCGTATTCGATCGGCCCGACCGCCCGGTCCGGGAGACCTATGAGTTGTCCCTGGGCTCGGAGCGGGCCGAGAGGGTACCGCTGAGTTCCCTCGGACTGATGCACGAGAGGGACCTGAACAAGCCGGTCGGACAGCTGTCCGTGGGGCAGCGTCGGAGGCTCGCCCTGGGGCTGCTGATGGCGCGTTCGCCCCAGTTGCTGCTGCTCGACGAGCCGACCAACCACCTTTCGCCCCGGCTGTGCGACGAGCTGGAGGAAGCACTCGGCGCCGGTCCGGGCGCAATCGTGGTCGCGAGCCACGACCGCTGGCTGCGCCGACGGTGGGAGGGGCGCACACTGCGCCTGTGAACCGGCCGCGGGTACCCTCCGGGATCGTGACGATACTTGCGTACGTCAGCAGTCACCTGTCAAGATGGTGATGTGAACCTTAACCATGTCTTCGTCTGCGGCCACCCGGCTCTCGACTTCGCGGCCACCCTCCGCGCTCGACGCTCGACCCGGTTCGAGATGTTCGTGACGCCGGAGCGCCTCAACGCGTGGTACCTGGAATCCGGGCTGGTGGACACGATGACGCCCGGCGGAGTCGGCGACGTGCACCAGGCCACGAGCGTGCGCGAGGCGATCTACCGACTTGTCACTGACCGCCGCCTCGGCGAGGAGTTCGACCAGGAAGCCCTCGATGTGCTCAACGGAGCCGCACGCGAGATTCCCGTGACGCCGCAGCTCACCACGGCCGGACGGCTCGTCGAGGCGACACCCGGACAGGCTTTGGCGACCGTCTCCCGGCAGGCCGTCGAACTGCTCAGCGGTCCGGACGTCCCGTTGATGAAGGAGTGCGGAAACCCCGAGTGCACGCGCGTCTACATCGACCGCTCCCGAGGCATGCGGCGTCAGTGGTGCGGCATGGAGTCCTGCGGAAACAAGATCAAGGCCGCTGCCTACCGCGCACGCAAGAAAACCACTCCAGCCGTGACCTCGCACTGAACCCGATCCCGGGCTCCGAGAGTGTCGGTGCGGCCAGTGCGCACGTCCTGCCATGCCGAGAGCAGGTCCCTTCCGCCGGCGGGCCGGCGACGACCGGGACGTTGCAGCCGGCACCCTCCCGACGGCCGAAGCGCCGGCCGATGCCCGGGGGCTTTCGGGTGTCATCGGATCGCACACCGTACGCGGCCGTCGTCCGCAGCCCGCCCGGCGACCCCGGGGAGCACGTTCGGCCTGGTGACGCGCCTGCCGCCGCCGGCAGGTCACAGCGACAGGCGTGGTTGCCGCTCGGTCCTTGACGTGATCACCGCACGCGTAGCGCTCTGTTCCCGCGGAATCCGCCCACCAGTACCGGCGGGCGCGACGGGACAGTTCAGAGATACATGGCACGGTGACTGCGGTAGGCGAATGTGTCGCCCTCGCTGAGAATGGTGACGAAGCCCTGGCAGTAGCGTCGATATTCGACCTCTTGCTCCTCCAGCAGAGTCACGGACGCCACGCCCGGCCGCTGCTGTCCGACGTCACGCAAGGCATGCAGCAGCAACTGCGGAGGCGAAAGCAGCAGGACCTTCATGACCCGTCGGTAGGCATCGTTGACATCCTCCTGCCGCTCCGAGGGTTCGACGCAGGCTTCCGTGCCCGCCTGGCCGCGCGCCACGCACCGGGCCATGTCGTTCTCGACGAACAAGTCGAGGCAGATTTTCAGATGCTCCAGATCGGCCTTGGCCACGTTCGTCGGGTAAAGACTCGTCAGCTCGTTACCGCGGTGACCGTACAGGACGTATCCGGGCCGTTCCTGGCGGGGGAGACCTGCGGACACCTCGTCCCTCCCCTGCCACTGGGACCAGAACGGCAGCGTCAGCAGCACCTGCACCCAGCTGTCGTAGGCGTCCGAGATGATCCGCTCGGCATCGGACTCCAGCTCCGAACCATGCAGTCGGTACAGCCTCCGGAGCAGCGGCTCCTCCAAACTCTGGAACCTCGCGAAGAACACGGGATCGTCAGGGACCAGAATGTACACGGGGCTCCCTCCCTTGCCGGCACACGACACCGTGGATCGACGGACGGCCGCCCGCTCCCGCAGGCTCGTACACAGACCCCGCCGTACCCGGCTGGTACGGCTGCGGAACGGCCACCCACCCTGTCCACCGGCGCTCCGTGAACCGTCCCACTGGTGAGGCACGCCCGTTTCTCGGCCCTCGGGCCGACAAAGGAGCCGTCATCAACATCAACGGAATGGCCCTACCCCCAGGTTCACCGAAAATTGTGACACGTTTCAAACATTTCGGCATCCGACACACTAGATCCAACATCTCCTCTCTCACACATACGCAAGATCCAGGCGCCACGACGCCCACACCGATCAGCCACACATCACCCCCTTGACGGGCGACGATGCGCCATGGAAGTATCGTCACCTGTCTAGGGGGTTACTACCGGACTCAGGCTCCGCCGCCAGGGGGAGGCCGCTACGAGCACTACCCTCTGATCGTCCGGTGAACGGGGGCGGCGACCGTCAGACCGCCTTGCCCCGGATGAAGAAACGTGTCCCCCCACATGGCTACACTTCGCCGTCCGGACAACGGCCATACGGAGGGAGGCGACTTGGTCCCCTTGGCTACCCGGCGGCAGTACGCCGGACGGGCGACCAACAGCACCACATGAGAAATGGCGAGGACAGCCGCGAGATGAACGCGACAGTGCGCTACTCGATCCTCGGTACCGTACGGGCGGTACGCGGGGACAGCGACATCGACCTCGGTCCTCCGAAGAGACTGTCCGTACTCGCGCTTCTGCTACTCCGCGCTCCCGGCCCACTGTCACTGCGTGAGGCGGTCGGCATCCTTTGGGACGACGAACCGCCGACCAGCGCGGTCAACGTGGTGCACCGGCACATCGGTGCCCTGCGCAGGGCACTCGAACCCGACCTGCGCAGCCGGACCCACGCGGAACACCTTGTTCGTGCCTCCGACGGATATCGTCTACTGGTCGACACCTCCACCTCGGATCTGCTGCGCTTTCGCGACCTTCGGGCACAGGCACAGCTCGCGGTCAGGGACGGCGCACCCGAACAGGCCGCACGCGATCTCGTCGAAGCCCTGGGGCTTTGGCACGGTCCTGTCGCCGCCGGGACCTCTGTGGCCCAGCACCCGGTGTTCACCTCGGTCGGACACGAGTTCGTCGCGACCGTGAAGGAGGCCGCCGACGCCGTTCTGACCGCGGCGCCGTCACTGACGGAGCAGGTATTGACCGCACTCCGGCACGCCTTGCGCAACCAGCCCTTCGACGAGGCGCTGCACTCCCGGATGATCGCCGCCCTGGCGGTAAGCGGTCGGCAGGCCGAAGCCCTGCAGCAATTCGAAGGCATCCGCCGCGCGCTGGCCGAAGAACTGGGGGTCGAACCCGGAGCCGAACTGCGTGCTGCTCAGCATTACCTGCTGAAGCGCAGGAACACCCGACCCGCGGAAACCGCGGCACCACGGCCCGTGGAAGCGGGCCCGCCGGCCCAACTGCCCGCGGATCTCCCGTCTTTCGCCGGACGTGAGCGGACCCTGAACCAGTGTCTTCAGCTTCTGCCCCTGCAAGGCGGGAACCGGCCCCCCGTGACGACTGCAGCGATCTGCGGCATGGCGGGAGTGGGCAAGACAGCGTTGGCGGTGCACTGGGGTCACTTGGTCGCCGATCATTTTCCCGACGGACAGCTCTACATCGACCTCCAGGGGCACGACCCGTCCCGGAACCCGCTCGACCCGGCCGAGGCGATCGCCGAGATGCTTGACTCGCTGGGTGTGCGGAACAACCGTCCGTACTCAAGCGGAGCCGCGCTCGCCTCCGCTTACCGCAGCGCGCTGAGCGGGCGTCGACTGCTGATCCTCATGGACGACGCGCAGGACAGTGAACAGGTGCGTCCTTTGCTGCCCGCCACCGCGGGGTGTCTTGCCATCGTCACGAGCCGGCGACGGCTGGACGGTCTGGCGGTCACAGACAACGCCCTCATCTTCACCCTGAACCCCATGTCCCGTCAGGAGGGTATCGAACTGCTCGACCGTCGATTGGGCACGGACCGAACCCGGGCCGAGCGAGCCGACGCGGAGGAGATCGTGAGGCTGTGCGGCGGCCTGCCTCTGGCGCTGGCCGTCGCCGGCACCCAGGCACTGATGCAGCCCCAGTTCCCTTTGATCTCGCTCGTCACCCGGCTCCAGGACGCCGACGACCGTCTCGACGCGTTGTCCTGCCGCGATCCCCGCACCGACACCCGTCAGTCCTTCCACCGTTCCTACTTCGCGCTCGACAACGGCGCAGCACGGCTGTTCCGGCTGCTCAGCCTGCACCCCTCTCACGACGTCACCCTGCGGGTCGCCGCCAGTCTGGCCGGCACCGACCTGCGCAGGACACGGCAGGACGTGGCCGAGCTGATAGATCATCACCTGCTCGTAGAGCCGGTCGCCGGTCGTTACGGTTGTCAAGAACTGCTGCGCACCTACGCGGGAGAACTCAGCTCGCGCCTGGATTCAGCGGCCGAACGCTCCGCGGCACTGTTCAGGACGTTCGAGCACTACCTGTACAGCGCCGACGCCGCCATGGCGCTGCTCGCACCGCACCGCGGCAGAGTGACCGTGTCGCCTCCTGGACCAGGGGTGCGTCCTCAACAGTTCGACAGCGCCGCGGACGCGGCCCAGTGGATCGCCGCGGAACAGCACCTGCTCCCGGAACTCCTCCGCCGTGTGGGCCATCATCCACACGCGGAGACACTCCGACGGCGGCTGCTCCCGGCTCTGAAGGCGTGGGGGCCGGATCTCTGAGGTCACGGACGGTTCAGGCCGCCTCGGACCGAGCGGCACACCGCAACTTGCGCAGGGCATTGTGGTGGCGGCTCTTGACGGTACCGAGCGGTACCCCGAGGATGCCGGCGGTCTCCTGGAGACTGCGGTCGCACAGATAGATGTGGACGATCACCGCACGGTGCTCAGGAGACAACCGGCGCAACAACAGCCGGACCGCCAGGACGTTGTGCACCGCTTCGGTGATGTCGTTTCCCACCACGGGGTCGTTGTAGGTGACCCCGACGACTTCCTTGCGTGCATGAGGCTTACGCACCCAGTCGATAACGAGGTTCCGTGTCACGGTGAAGAGCCAACCCCGAACGGATCCCTCCATTCCGAGCAGGCGGTCGATGTTCCGCCAGGCCCGAATCATCGCTTCCTGAGTAACGTCCTCGGCGAGTTCGCGGTCACCCAGCATCTTCTCGGCGTACGAGACAAGACTGTCCCGGTGCTCCCGCATGATGGTGCCGAGCAGCTCGGACCGGGACATGGCCACAGTGTTCTGAATCATCCTGGTTCTCTGTCGTTCAGGACCGAAGCCGGATGCAATCCCGGCATCCGCACTGTAAGCAACTGCAGGTGCCAGAAGACTGCCAGTTTTGTGTCGCCGTGGTGTCGCTGTCACGCTCAAGGAACGTGTACGTATATCAAGCAGCCCAACTCGACCGGGAAACCCTCTCCCACCAGGAGTTTTACTGGCCCTTTTCTTGTCTTCGCCAACCGGCGGAGTCCGAGCAGGAGCAGGGGGTTGAGTCATATGTCACGTAGGTCGAGCCGCGTTGACGTGGCCCGGATGCCCAACCCAGATGTACCCGGCCAACGGCCTATTCATACGTTTGCTGGACAGTCGAAATACATGGTGTGCCGCCGCCGGACGCGGCGGCACACCGTTCCTGCTCGAAGTCACACGGGCCTCTCGTAGGAAGCCCACGCGATGTGGGACTCGTGCAGAGTCACGGACAGCTCACTGATTCCGCGCGCTCCCTCCCCCAACGCGCCCTGGTGGATGCGGTCGGTCAGACGGTCGGCTATCACTTTGGCCAGGTATTCGGTCGACGTGTTGACCTGGTCGAACTGCTGCTCCTCGTCGAGGTTGCGGTAGTTGAGGTCGCTGAGCACCGCCCCGAGCTCGGAAGTGGCCAGACCGATGTCGACCACGATGTTGTCGTCGTCGAGCTCGGGACGGCGGAACATCGCGTCCACGACGAACGTTGCCCCATGAAGGCGCTGAGCAGGACCGAACACCTGACCTCGGAAGCTGTGGGCGATCATCATGTGGTCACGCACGGTGATGCTGAACAAGGGTCCTCCAAATAAAGTCGGACAGGACGAGAGTCCTGTCTGCGCCTGGGTGGTCCCACACGGGCCGTCACGGCCATCCCGCGGACACCGCTCTGTAGTGCTGCGCGCGTCGTCGAAGCACAGCCGCCGTCGGACTCGGCAGCTGGTGCGGCCTCACACCGGCCCAGCCTTGCAGCAGCGGTGGGAAACCCGGCACGGAGCATACCCAGTGCACGCATGGTGGCAACGATTCACGTGTGAGGCATCCACGCACCGTCACCGGACGCCGGTTCCGACCCGGTAAGCGCGCGGTCCTCCCGGGGTGAGCGCCCTATGTGATCGTCCTGTGTCCTGCATGTGTCACAGGCCCGCGGACACGTCGTCGACGAAGGAGGACGACGGCGCAAGCCGATGACGGCTCCCCGCAGGCTCCGACCGCAGCTCGCGGGGGATGCGCGACCCGTACCGCTCCTGTGAATGCGGCCGCGATCCTCGCCCTTCCAAGGCACCGCTCGGACGGTCCCGACACCTGGGAACACAGCCGTCCAGCCGGTAGATGATCCCAGATACCCTGCTGCGGCAAAATATCCAGGAAACAGCCACTTTGGTCAGCTCGACGAGACACTTACCGAGCAGTATGTTCAAGCGTAGGCTTGTGCAGTATCGAGAAACCCACTGCTTGCGCTCGGGAAGTACCGTCACTTACCCCGCACGTACGGACACAGGCGTTTATCGTAAAGAGCGAACATGCCGGACGAACTGTCCGGCTGTGACACTTATCTGCACAGGAGTCGCGGCGTGAGTACCATGCGCAACGTCATCCATATCGAGGAGTGAACGGTTGTGACCAGCCAGTCAGCCGCCACGCTCCGATCGCGGTACGTAGAACAGACCGCGTCGGAACTGGAAGAGAACCATCGGCGCCAGCAGGAGCTGACCGAGCAGATCGCGGTGCTGAAGCAGGAGGAGGCGCTCCTGAGGGAGATCCTGAATCTCGCCGAACGCTACGGGGGGTTTGCAGACACCTCACGCCTGCCCGAACAGCTCCAGGGCGAGTCGGTCGCCGCGAAGACGCAGCAAGCAACCGCCGAGAGCCTTCCGCAGGGCCCGGCGTCGGCGAGCGCACAGGCGGGCGGCTCGGGGAGGGCTGGCACGAAGGGGAAGTCGCGCCAGCCTCTGCTCGGTGAGCTGCTGGCGGACCTGCTGCGTACGCACGACCAGCCACGGCTGGCGCGGGAGTTGCGGGACGAACTTCTGGAGAAGCACCCGGACCGCGACCCGACACCTCAGGTGGTCAGGAACACGCTCGAATCGCTCGTGGCCAAGGGACGCATCCAACGTCACCGGCAGCAGCGCTCCGTCCTGTACTCCCTCGTCGAATCCGGCCGCCCGGAGAACACGGCCGCGGCGGACAGCTGAGGAGCGAGTGCCCGTGCCGCAGTCGGCACGGGCACGGGCGTACGTCGGCAGTGCCGTGCCCGGAGGTGTCTCTCGGATGCCACCGGGCACGGCCGGTTCCTCGCGCAGGCGAACTCACAAGAGTGATCCCGCTGCCGGGCCGCTGGCGGCGCAGACCTGCGCCGCGGGGCTCACCCCCGCCACATGTTGTCGAAGGCGGCGCGCTCGACGTCCTGCTTCAACCGTGCGGCCTCCAACTGGGTCACCGCGTCGCCGACAGCGGCCAGCACTCTCGCCACGTCATCCTCGAAGAGGTCCTCGTCCACCGCCTGGTGACCGTCCACGAGACCGAGTTGGTCCAGCAGAACGGTCAGGACAGCTTCCTGCGACTGCGTCCGTTCTTCGGCACAGGGCCGCTCCAGCGGTCCGTCCGGCGCAGTTCGTACGAATCGCGGCCGACGCCAACGGCTTCGTGAACGGTCGATGAGCCCTGTCCGCTGCAGATCTTCGGCGTAGGCGGCGGCAAGGTTGCTGCCCCGACGCCACAGCCACTGCTCGATCGTCTCGTACGGCTCGTGGGAGACGATCGAACCGGCAGCCCGGTTCAGCAACCGATCATCCGTCACCAACCCTGGACGAGGCACCATGCGGTCGCCGTCCAGGGCCAGTGCCCCATGGGCGAGCAGGTCGACCGCCTCGGCCCCCGCGAGCGCGAGGGCCAGATCGCCCTGCTCCAGGGGCCCCTCCGGCGTCGCGCCCAGGGCGACGATCGCGAGATCCCGTGCGGTGGTCATCGCCGGGCCCCCTTCTCAAGCAGGCGCAGCCACACCTCACTGATGGTGGGAAAGGCGGGTACGGCATGCCAGAGGCGGTCGACGGGCACCTCTCCGGTGATGGCGACGGTGGCCGAGTACAGAAGTTCGGCCACGCCCGGTCCGACGAACGTGGCGCCGACGACGGTCCGGCGGTCGCGGTCAATGACGAGGCGTGCTGTGCCCCGGTAGTCCGGACGGTACTGGAGAGCACCGGCAAGTTCACCGATCTCCTGGTCGATGACATCAATGGCGAGGCCAGTCCGCTCGGCCTCACGGACGGTCAGTCCCACCGAAGCGACCTCAGGATCGGTGAAGACCACGCCCGGTACCGCCTCGGTGTCGGCAGTGCTGCGGTGCGGGCCCCAGCGGCTGGTGTCGAGCCCTTCGCCGCGGGCCCGGGCTGCTATGACGGCGCCTGCGATACGTGCCTGGTACTTCCCCTGGTGGGTGTAGAGCGCCCGGTGGTTCACGTCACCCACGGCATAGAGCCAGTTCCCAGGGACGGCGGTGACGGTCAGGCTGTCATCGGTGGTGAGCCAGTCACCGGCGGCAAGCCCCACCGCGGCGAGTCCGATGTCCTCCGAGCGCGGGGCACGGCCGATGGCGAAGAGGATCTCGTCGGCGGCGAGCCGAGCGCCGTTCGAAAGGGTGACGCGCAGTTCGCCTCCGTCCGTGCGCTCCGCGGCGGTGACCGAGACGCCGAACCTTACGTCCGCACCGGCTTCACGCAACCGCTCGGTGACCATCTCACCGGCAAAGGGCTCCATACGGGGCAGCAGGCCTCCCTGACGCGCGAGCAGGGTGACCTGGCTGCCCAGAGCCTGCCAGGCGGTGGCCATTTCGACACCGACGACACCGGCGCCGACGATCACGAGTCGTCCAGGCGGCTTCCGGGCACTGGTCGCTTCCCGGCTGGTCCAGGGCCGCAGTTCCTCGATGCCGTGCAGGCCGGGCAGGGCCGCACGGCTGCCGGTGCACAAGGCGACGGCATGCCGGGCACGCAGGTGGACGGGCTCGCCGTCCGAGGTCTTCACCGACACCTCACGCTCCCCCACCAGGCGCCCGTGCCCCCGCAGCAGTTCGATGCCGGCCGACTTGAGCCATTCGACCTGGCCGTCGTCCTTCCAGTCACCGGACATGTGATCGCGGTGAGCGAGCACCGCTTCGACGTTCAGTGGTCCCTCGACAGCAGGATCCAGACCGGGGACGTGGGCGGCGTCGGCGCGGAACAGGACCGGGCGCAGCAGTGCCTTGCTGGGTTCGCAGGCCCAGTAGGAGCAGTCACCCCCAACCAGTTCACTTTCCACGACAACGGTGCTCAGACCTGCGGCGACGGTGCGCTCCGCCACGTTCTCGCCAACCGGGCCTGCGCCGATCACGATGACGTCATAGGTGCGGATGTTCTCGGTCGTCATGTGTCCTCCGGTGGACGGGTTGCCGGTCTGGTAGATGTCGTGGCCGCGACAGGGGTCTGGTGCGGCCGACCAGATCGGCCGCACCGGACCGGCCCTCAACGGCCGGGGGCCCGCTCCGTAACCTCCTGGAGGAACCACTCGTTCCCATCGAGGTCCTTGAAGGAGGCGAAGGTGCCGTAGCTGGCCCGCTCCGGGTCCAGGCCGGGCACACGGTGGGCGTCGCCGGCGTGGTGGAAGGCGCCAGTCTCGTCGCGGAAGGGGCCCGACACCTCCACACCGCGGGCGGTCAACTCCTCCTGCGCCTTGACGATGTCGGTAACCGTCAGCTGCAGCCCGTGGAGGGTGCCCGCCTCCTGCTGAGTGAGGCCCTCACCGAAGATGATCGAGCATTCCGAGCCGGGCGGTGTCGCCTGCACAATGCGGTATCCGTCGTTGATCGGGAAGTCGGCGTCCAAACGCCAGCCGAGCTGCCCGACGTAGAAACCTTTGGCACGGTCCACGTCCTCGACCGGAAGGATGACAACTTCGAGCTTCATGTCCATGGCTACGATCCTGATCTGTGTCGTTGCTGTGTGTGCGGGTCGGTGCGTCCACTGTCGTGTGTGATGGTGGACCCCGCATCAGTCACCTGACGGTGTGTTCCGGGCGGCCGCTCGTTCCCGTGCGCGGTCATGTCTTACGTCGGTGGCGGATCCCGGCGTCCCGTCGCCGTCAAGGATCACGCCCGGCTACGCAACCGAAGAAGGGACCCAACGCGGTGCCGACTCACCGGACACAACTTCGACGAGCCGGCCGACAACGGAGTCCCTCGCCCGGTCCCAGCGGACAGGTGCACCCCGCTGCCACGGTCGAGAAGGCCATGATTGCCCGCCCTTTCGCGCACCGGGGTCGATCTCGGCCCAATGACGTCGGTTCAGGAGGGGTCTCCGGCGAACAGATCGCCCGCAAGATATTTAAGTCCTGTGTCCGGGACGACCGTCACCACTGTGCGGCCGGCCCCCGCACGCCGCGCCAGACGGATCGCCCCGGTGATGTTGAGGGCGCCGGAAGTCCCTGTGCACACGCCCTCCTGCCGGGCCGGTGACGGCACCAGGCGACGTGCTTCCTCCTCATCGACAGTGCGGGCCTCGTCGTACACATCCCGGGTCAGCAGGGGCGGGACGACACCCGTGCCGACGCCTTCGACCCGGTGCGCACCGGCTCCGGTCCGCACCAACCTGCCGGTCTCCTCGCGACCGTATCTTGACGTGGTACAGGTCGAGTGTGATCGAGTCTCAGAGGCGGCCAGCCACCCCACGCACGGAGGAGAGCCCCATGACACGGAACGAGCCGGGCCGAGAGCGGATCAGCACCGAGGAGACAGTACGGACAGCGCTCGACCGTGCGGACGCGGCCGAAGGGCTCAACGCCTTCATCGCCCTCGACATCGAAGGAGCACTCGAAGAGGCCGTTCGACACGATGCCCGCAGGGGGTGGGACGAGCGCTGGTGCTTGGCGGTCAAGGACAACATCCATGTCGCGAACCTCCCCAACACGGCGGGCACACCGGCCCTCGCGCATTTCGTCCCCGGCAGGGACGCGCCCGTGGTGGCGGCGCTGCGGTCCGCCGGTGCCATCGTCGTGGGCAAGACGAACATGCACGAACTGGCGTTGGGCGGCACCTCCCACAATCACACGTTCGGTGCCGTCGGCAACGCCACCGATCCCGCGCTCTTCGCCGGCGGAAGCAGCGGAGGCACGGCGGCGGCGGTGGCGGCGGGAATCGTCGACGCCGGGCTGGGCACCGACACCGGCGGTTCCGTCACCATCCCGGCGGCGCTCAACGGTGTCTACGGCCTGCGCCCGAGCAGCGGCCGTTATCCGGCGGACGCGATGACGCCCCTGTCGGTCACCCGTGACACCCCGGGACCCATCACGCGCACACTCGAACGTCTGACGGCCATGGACACCATGATCACTGGGGAGACCGGTGATGTGATCGAGTCCGGCCGCCGGCTGCGCCTGGGGCTGCCGCGACAGATATTCGCCGAGGACCTGGACGACGAGGTTCGGGCCGCCTGGGAGAACGCCCTGGGCCGCCTCGCCGTCGCATCCATCGAGTGGGTCCCTGTCGACACGGCCCCACTGGTCGAGTTCGACAAGCGCATCGGTGTTCCACTCGTCCTCGGCGAGTTCTCGGCGGCGTTCAGCCGCTATCTTGACGCCTACGGGACGGGCCTCACCACGGAAGACGTTCTCGAAGCCGTTGCGGATCGGGGTATCGCGGACATGCTGACAGCGACGCTGCCCACCGGACCGGGACACATCGGGCCCAGCGCACTGGCCTCCGCGTTGCGTGACCGTCGCGACATGCAGACCGCGTACGCCTCACTCTTCGGTACGGAACGGCTGGACGCGCTGGTCAGCCCCACCGTGCCCGTCTGCGCCCGGCCCCTGTCCCGGTACGAGGACAGTCTTCCTCTCAACGGCCGTGTGGTCCCCACCTTCTTCACCCTGATCCGCAACACCTCCCCCGCCGCAACCGCCGGACTGCCCTCCGTGACACTTCCCCTGCCTGTCACAACGTCGCCGCCGGTCGGCCTGCAGCTCGTCGGTTCCCACCTGAGCGATCGGAGGCTCCTGGCCACGGCCGCCCGTCTCGATGACCTGCTGGGCTGAACCGGGCGCCGCAGGACACTCTCCACGGGCTCGCGCCCGGCTGCGCACGCCTGCACCCCCTGAGCCCGTGGCCTGAGCAGGTCCGCGAAAACGAACGCTCCGTGTGGGACCTGGTCGTCACAGGCGCGGCGCCTGAGCGGGGCGGAGCCCGGCCCGGTTCTTGGTCCCCCGAACCTGGTCCAGTCGGCACCGGACGGTGGCCCGTACTCCAGGCGAAGGTCATCACACGTTGGACTTGCCAGTCCAATGTTCGTGGTCCATGATGACAGAGCAGGGGCTCTGGAGGGGCACATCACCTCGATGACGGAGGCCTCTGCACAACCATTGCCAGCGCGGCAGTAGTTGCCAAGACCCAGGATGCCGCTCGCTCATCCCGTCTCCGAAGCGCAGACCGTCATCCAAGTCGCCACCTTCTGACGGGACAGGTTCACCGTCCTCGTCACGCTCACCGCGCCCGAGCACCCTGAACAGGCGACGACACCGCTTACCGGAGTCTTTCCCCGGACGCAGTGGCCGCGTCACATCGTGCGTCGTTCCGCAGCCGTACCTCGTCGTCCCACCTGCTACCGATTCTGGCCTTGGTCCCTCCCGGCCGATTGGAACGCTTATGTCTTCCCTACATACCTCTCCCTCTCCCGACAGACGCTGGCTCATCCTCGTCGTCGTTTCCACCGCCCAGCTGATCGTGGTCATCAACGCGGTGGTACTCAACGTCGCCCTGCCTTCGGCACAGGCCGACCTGCACATCTCCGACAGCGCACGACAGTGGGTGCTCACCTCCTACACCCTTGTCTTCGGAGGACTGCTTCTGCTCGGCGGCCGACTGGGAGACCTGTTCGGGCGCAAACGTGTCTTTCTCATCGGACTGATCGGCTTCTCGCTGGCGTCGGCCCTGGGCGGCGTGGCGCCGACCACATGGGTGCTGCTCGTAGCCCGGGCACTACAAGGTGTCTTCGGCGCACTTCTCGCCCCGGCCGTCCTGTCGCTCATCTCGCTGACCTTCCCGGAGGGGAAGGACCGTGCCAGGGCATTCGGTGTCTTCGCCGCCATCACCACCTCCGGTAGCGCACTCGGGTTGCTGCTGGGCGGTGTACTGACCGACTACCTCAACTGGCGCTGGGCACTGCTCATCAGTATTCCGCTCGCCCTCGTCCCGATCGTCGGGGCGCTGCTCTACATCCACGACGACACGGTTACCGACCGTACGGCCCACCTGGACGTGCCCGGTGCGGTACTGGCGACCGCAGGGCTCGCCGTACTCGTCTACGGCTTCCCCCTCGCGCAGGACCGCGGCTGGACCGATGCCGGTACGCTCAGCGCGTTCGCCGTGGGAGTGCTCCTGATAACCGCCTTCGCGTTCCTGCAGACCCGGCGTCGTGACCCTCTGCTGCCGCTGCGGATCCTCACCGAGCGCAACCGGCTGGGCGCCTACACCTCCGCCGGGCTGGGACTGCTGAGCCTGTACGGCGTATCCCTCTTCCTCACCTTCTACCTCCAGACCGTCAAGGGGTACTCGCCGGCACTCACCGGTGTGGGCTTCCTGCCCCTCGTCGTCGCGCAGGCTCTGGGGGCGGCCGGCCTCGGTGCGTGGCTCATGGCCCGGATACGACCCCGGACCATCATGGCGGGCGGCTACCTCGGCGCCGGCGTCTCCGTTCTCCTGCTCGTCCTGCTGGACGCCGACACCCCCTACACACCCGTCCTGCTGATCGCACAGATCGGCATCGGACTTGGTCTGGGTGCGGCTCTCATGCCGGCCACCAGTCTGGCCAGCTACAACGTTCGCTCCGAGGACGCGGGGGTGGCCTCGGCGATGATCAACATATCCCAGCAGGTGGGCGGATCGATCGGCACCGCCCTGCTGAACACCATCGCCAGCACCGCGACCGCCGGCTACCTCGTCGCCCACCACACGGCCGCGCGGCAGACGGCGCTCGTTCACGGCTACCACACCGCATACATCTGGGCGGCCGGATCACTCTTCGCCGCCGCTCTCGTCTCATTCCTCCTGGTGAACCTGCCACGCCCGCGCGGGGTTTCCACGCTCGCACCGGTCACCACGAAAGAGAAGGCCGTTTGACGCACCTGTGCCGGTGGACCTGGCTGCGGGACCCCGTTCGTGGCCTCGAACGCGGTCCCCGCAGCCAGGTCCACCGGCACGCGGGGGGTGAGCGAAAGTACCGACCCGGATCGGGGGATGTCAGATGAGTGGGGTGTTGGGCTCCAGCCCACACAGTCCCCGGCCGTAGAGTTCATAGGCCGTGGTGTGGCTCAGCAGAGCGTGTCGGCCGAGCGCATGTACGTCCCTCCAGTAACGCTGCATGGGAATGTCGCTGTAAAGGGATGAGGCACCACTGGCGGAATTGAGGATGTCCATGGCCTCCGCCGCCAGCTCGAACGTGCGCCCGATGTCAGCGCGCATGCGCAGGCGTTCCTCCAGGTTCCAGGTCCCGCCCTCCGCCGCCCTGCTGTCCATGAGATCAGCGGCGCGGTACGCATGCCACTGCGCCTCGTCGATACGCAAGGACGCCTGTGCGACCTGCAGGTGCGTCACAGGAGCTTCCGCCTGCCTGTCGTACGCGGTGTAGGTGATCCCCCGGGTGGGCAGCCGTTCGAAGAACAATTCCCGGGCGGCTCTGACGATCCCGAGTACCGTGCCCGTCATGGAAACCGCTCCGGTAAGCAGAGCAGGCGTCCGGTAGACCGGGTTCCCCGTATTGCCGGCGTACTGCTCCTGCAGCATCGGCCCCATCGGCAGGACGCGGGACGACGGGACAAGCACATCCTCGGCCTCGACGGTGACGCTGCCCGTACCGCGCAGCCCCATGGTGTCCCAGTCGTCGACGATCCTGAGATCGCGAGTGGGGACCAGGAGCATCAGTGGCTCCGCGCCACCCTGCGGCGCCGGAGCCACGGCGACCAGCTGGGTCCACTGACTGTGCAGGGCTCCGGTGGTGAACCCCCAGCGGCCGCTCACCCGGAATCCGCCGTCCACGGGTGCGGCCGGTCCTCCCGGACTGAGGACTCCGCTCACCCGGACCTCGGGATCGGCGAAGATCTCGTCCTGCACGGAATCCGGGAACAGGCTGACCAACCAGGAGCACAGGACGTAGTTCGTCGCCACCCAGGCGGTGGAACCGTCGCCTCGGGCCAGTTCCGCCATGACCGAGACGACCGTCCTCAGGTCGGACTCCTGCCCCTGGTAGCGAGAGGGCATCCGCATCCGGAGCAGTCCGGAACCGGCAAGTTCCTGGAGGAGGTGATCGGGCAGCCGCCGGCTCTGCTCCGCCTCGACGGCGCTGCGCCGCAGGACGGGCACCAGGGCCGCTGCGCGGTCGAGCAGTTCGGGGGCATGAGGCGGTGACGCGTTCTTCATGAGTGACCTTCACTCCATCAAATGTCGGGAAGCGATCCGGAATGCATGCTGAAGGGCCGTGGCACTCGATCAACACGGCCGGAGGGAGTGTCCGAGCGGAAATCAGCGGAAAATCCGATAGGCCGAATCCCTCGTATGCGGCAGTCTGCCTGCCTCCTGAGACACACTACATTCATCGCCGTTCACACATGTCGACCGCCTCAGAACACTCGGGTCTCGGCGCCCCGCCCCGTCCGCAGGCTCCCGGTCTCTCCGGTGGCCCGCCTCGGACCGACGCCGGCCACCGCCGGTGTTGGGGGGGCCAACGCGCTGAGCGCGGTTGGCCCCCCAACACCGGCGCTCAGCTCTAGTAGGTGGTGACCAGAGGCTGCGTCTCGTCGACGACGTAGGTGGAGAGCATCATCGTCGTCACCTTGCCGACGTTGCGGGCATTGTGGATGGCTCCCGACGGAATGAAGAAGGGATCGCCGGTCCGCAGCCTGAGGGAGGGCCTGTCGTCGAACTCCATCACGACGTCTCCACGGACGATGTATCCGACCTCCACACCGGGGTGACTGTGGCGGCCGGACTCCTTACGCCGGGGGATCTCCACCAGCGTCTGGACCGCGTTCCAGCCCTTCGCCGGTGAGGGGTGCTCCTGGAGCAGGGTACGGGTGACCCCACCTGTCGGATCAGGATCACCCTGGTGGTGATGGTGAGACGTGTGAGTGGCTGTCGCGGCGTCGGCGGTCGAAGCCAGGGCGGCGGCGCCCAGCGCACCAGCGGCGGCGACACCCCCCGTACGCAGAACAGAGCGTCGGTTGATCATCGCGGATCCTCCATATGGTTCGTCATGTGAGAAGAACAGCCGTTCTCCCACCTATTCACACCTTACCCATCACACCTGCTAGCGACACACGTGTTACTACTCAAATGTATCTCACATGCCTTCGTGTGTGGCGATAAGGTTGGACGAGGTCCGTCCCGTGATATCCGCACGGAGACCGGTTGTTATGGGGTATCCCAACGGTGGCGCAGAGGTGCCGCCGCTTCAGCGCTTCACGTCGTAAATGCGGTTGGTGGACGTCTCGACGGCGAGCTTCCAGCTGTACAGACCGGCTTCGGCGCCGATGGCCTCAAGAGCTTCCGGGCCGGGGTGGTTACCGAGCGCGTACGGGCCGTCCTGCGCCACGGCGGCCGGAAGGCAGAGAATGGCCGATGTGGAGGCGAAGGACCTGCCGATCGGATGGATGTTCTCCCCGGGTTCGGCCGACACGTTCGGTTCGACGATGAGACAACTTCCGTCGTCCGCAAGGGACTTCTCGGCGCGCCGCAGCGCTGCACCGGGATCACCGAGGTCGTGAAGGCAGTCGAAGAACGTGATGAGGTCGTAGTCCCCGCCGGGAATCGCGTCCGCAGACGCGACCTCGAACATCACACGGCCGCTGAGACCCGCTTCGGCGGCCAGCTCACGGGCTGTCTCGACCGAGGGCTCGTGGAAATCGAACCCGTGGAAGCGCGACTGCGGAAACTCCTTGGCCATGAGCACGGTCGAGTGCCCGAAACCACACCCCACGTCGGCTACCGAGGCACCGCGTCGGAGTTTGGCCTCGACACCCTCCATGGCGGGCAGCCACTCCTGGACCAAGGCTGCCTCATATCCGGGCTTGAAAAAGGCGGCAACCCCCTGGGACAGTTCGGGCCCGTAGTCCTGCCAATTCACCCCGCCGCCGGTGCGATAGGCGTTCGCCAGCGCCTCTTCGGCGGCGTAGAGCGGTTTGAGCATCGTGAATCCGCCCCCGACGTACGTCGGTACACTCGGGTCGGCGAGCACGGCTGCGTGTTCATCCGGCAGAACATAGGTATCTGCCTCTGCGTCGCGCAGTACGTAGCCGCCGGCCACCTGTGCCGCGAGCCATTCCCGGACGTAGCGCTCGACGAGTTCCGTCTTCTCGGCCAGTTCGCCCGAGGTGAGCCCTCCCGCCCCCGACATCGCCCTGTAGAGGCCGAGACGGATACCCAGGGAGGTCGATACCCCCGCGAAGGCAGCCGCGTTGTCGGCGGCCACCCGCTCGAGAAACTCCATTGTCTTGTTCTGGTCCGACATGCCGTCAGCCTTTCGACTACAAGTCCTGTTGCCGCACCAGTGCAAGGGGAAAGTGCTGCCGTCACCGGCCGGACCGGAGAGCGGACGCCCGACGGGACCGTGATACGGGTGTTCGGGCTTTCCATGGGACACCGCCCCCGCGGATTCCCCGGGGACACCTGACAGCGGCGCGGCACTGAAGCACGCTGGTGGCTGATAGCCGCCACCGATATGTACAGAGACCGTACTACATGGTTTAGAGGGCAGGCGAAACACGTTTGCCCTGATGGTACGGCCTCCGCGCTCCTGTCCTCCCGTGCTGCAACGCAGCAGGGTCTCCCGATCGCGGATCGGTCCCTCATGGGCTCAGTGGCCACCGCCGAGTCTTTCCCAGCAGCAGTTGGAGAGTGATACCGAGCTCCCTTGGATTGACCGTCGGTCGCCGACAGGGTCCGTCCCGATGGGGCGACCATAGCGATCGACAGTTCGAGAAGGCGTCGAGAAACGGCGACCCGTCACCTCTTGTCCGGGCATGACCGCCACGGTCGCTCCGCCAACATGGCTCCCGCTCACAGCCGATCCGTCACGCGCGGGAGCGCCACGGAAAACTCCGACAGCTTCGCGTGCTGGGCGCGCCACAGATCGGCGAGTCGTTCGGCCCACTCAAGGGAGAGCGTGTCGAGGGTTCTGGGAAGCTCGGCGCGAACGATGCTTTCGACCACGACATCAGTGCCGTCCTCGTGCTCGGTGAGCAGCCACGCCTGGTACAGCTGCACCCCGCCGCCGATCGCCATCCAGCCGATCCGCGAGGGTGGCACGTACTCCCCCCTGAAAACCTCAAACCGGTGTCCGGACCAGTGGATGTCGAAGGTCCCGGTGGACGTCTCGGCACTCACCCCCTCGCACTCGGGTACCCAGCTCCTCAGGTTCGCCACGTCGGTCAGGATGGTGAAGCTGCGTTCCGGCGGGCCGTGCACGACAGCATGAGCCCGATGGAAACGGTGGGCTTCCGCGGGTGAGAAGCCGGACGGCCAGTGGATGTCCGGCTGACGGTGTGCGGCGTCGTGCATCAGAAGTCCTTCTCGCGCGGCTGCTCGGTCATGGGTGCGGCCGCCGGCACACAGCCAAGGGACATTCCCGTACTCCAGACTGTGGATCGACCGTGTGGTTGTGCATACGTCAAATGACTGCGATGGCACCGGGCCACCTCAGCAGACCCTTTTCGGGACCAGGGCGGTCGGGACGCCCCGCAACACGACACGCAACTCTATGCCCAACTTCAGGATGATCTGATAGAGATGCACGCCTGTCCTCCAGCGGGACAGGAACGATCGCTCGGCGATCTGGTTCCACAGCGCTTCAAACACTTGCAACGCCTGCTTCGACGCGACGCGACGCATGCGATATGCGAGATACATGCATGTGGACACTGTGACCCACGCGTCTGCGGCCATGGCGGGCCTCGGGGCCGGCACGGCGAGCGCCGCCGGCTGGCCTCCGCTGCAGACGGGCGGGCATCTCTATACGGGCCCCACCGGAACGGGAGAGATGGTGACGGTCGATCTCGACGACCTCGGCACCTGCCACACGCTGGCGCAGGCCGCCCGCTCGGTTCAGGTCGTCTCGGGCTCCGCTTCCCTGGAGCTCTTCCCCGGCGCCGACTGTACCGGGGCGACCTCATGGCGTACCGGATCACTGGCCCAGTCCGACCTTCCCCGCGCGATGTCGAGCTACCGGGTGGTGGTGGCATAGCAGCACTCCGGGCGCTCGGGCCTCACGGTCCGATCATCGGGACGGACGCAGGTCGCGTCTCGACCGTCATGTGACTGATGTGCGCGCCCCTGCCGAAGACCAGAGTGTGTCCTGCCGGATGGGTGCGGACACGGCAGTGTTGGCGCGCCGCCATCCGGCACAACACTCTTGCGTCACCTGTTTGACAGGTGACGCAAGAGCGTGTCAGGGTCGCCGTACCCAGAGCCGCAGTGAACTGGCGCCGCCGGCACAGGCGGAGCGTTTCGACGGCGCGGGCCGGTCACCGCACACACGACGGAGGGTTCCACATGATCAACAGGCGCACATTCAGCAAAGCCGTCGGCCTGGGCGCCGGTGCTGCCGCGGTAACCCTGACCGGCCTGCAGGCCGAAGCAGCCGCTTCGGCCCGGCCCGGCGCGGCCGCGCCCATCGTGCCAGCCGTAACACCCGGAACCCACACGGGTTTCCGCGCCATCAAGCAGGTCAAGGCAGGCGTCCTGAACGTCGGTTACGCCGAGGCCGGCCCTGCGCACGGCCCTGTCGTCCTGTGTCTGCACGGCTGGCCCTACGACATTCACAGCTTCGTCGACGTGGTCCCGCTCCTCGCCGACCAGGGCTACCGCGTGATCGTTCCCTACCTGCGCGGACACGGCAGCACCCAGTTCCTGTCGCGCAACACCCCTCGCACCGCCGAACAGTCAGCCATCGCTTTGGACATCATCGCGTTCATGGACGCCCTCAAGATCCACAAGGCGGTTCTCGCCGGCTTCGACTGGGGTTCGCGCACCGCCGACATCATCGCGGCGCTGTGGCCCGAGCGGGTCAAGGCTCTGGTCTCCACCAGCGGCTATCTCATCACCGACCGCAAGGCACAGTTGGAGCCCGCCCCGCCGGCCGTCGAGCGCAACTGGTGGTACCAGTGGTACTTCGCCAGCGAACGCGGCAAGAAGGCCATGGAGAACGTCGACGAGCGCATCGCGCTGTGCCGCTACGTGTGGACCCTGGTCTCGCCCAACTGGGGCTTCGACGACGCCACGTTCCGGCGGACCGCCGAGGCTTTCAAGAACCCGGACTACGCCGCCACCGTCCTCTTCAACTACCGCTGGCGCATCGGCCTGGTCGACGGCGAGCGGCGTTACGACCGCTACGAGAAGAAGCTCGCCGCCCAGCCCTCCATCGGCGTCCCCACCATGACCCTCGACGCCGCCCTGGACCCCTTCACCGCACCCGGCAACGGCTCGGCGTACCGCGACCACTTCACCGGTCCCTACGAGCACCGCACCGTCGCGGACATCGGCCACAACCTGCCCCAGGAGGCGCCCACCGCCTTCGCCCAGGCCGTCGTCGACGCCGACCGCCTCTGAATTCCGCACGCGACGCCGGGGCGACGGTCCGCGGTCCACGTCGGAGCGCCCCAAGAAGACCCATCGGACGAGCAACATGCGGGGGAAATCTCCGACCGCCGACGCTTCGGGCGCCGCGCAGGTTGAGACGCGGTGGTCCTGCTGCCCGCCGGGCCTTCGAGCGGAACGGCGGGAACATGACCGCCCCGACGTCCTCACTACCGGACCTCCAGCAGCGCCAGCTCCGCCGATCGCCTTTGCAAGCCACTACATCGCCGGACAGGGGGGCGGGCTGACCGATCCCTGACGATCCACATGAACTGGACCGCCGCACGCGGCCACCGGTCACTCAAGGCCCCGCCGGGACTCCTTCCCCGTGGGGCCGCCCTGTTCCCGAGGGACACACGACCGAGCCGTCACCACCTTGACAGGTGACTTTACGCCTGACAAATTAATCACCAGTCAGGGCGGTGATGGAAGTCGACGAGGCGCCGACCGCCCCACAGTCGGATGTTCCTGAGAGGGGTTTGTTGTGGTGAGTATCAAGGGTGGCCGTAAGCGGTTGCTGACAGGAGTGGTCTCGGCAGTCGCGGCAGGGCTGGCAGTGGGCGCGTTCGCCCTCAGCGGCACTGCCAGCGGGGCGAGCGGAAGAGCCGAATCCGCCGGCAAGCACACCAAGCCGACGGTGGTCCTGGAACACGGGGCCTTCGCCGACGGCTCCAGCTGGAACGGTGTCATTGCCGAACTGCGCGCCGACGGCTACCCCGTCGTAGCCGCCGCCAACCCGCTGCGCGGCCCCGCCTCGGACGCTTCGGCCCTGCGTACCGTCCTCGACCACGTGAAGGGTCCCAAGGTCCTCGTCGGACACTCCTATGGGGGCAACGTCATCAGCCAGGCCGCCACCGACGACCCTCAGGTCAAGGCTCTCGTCTACGTGGCAGCATTCCTCCCCGCCCCCGGCGAGAGCGCTCTGGAGCTCACCAACAAGTTCCCCGGTTCCACCCTTCCTGACGCCCTCGACCCCGTCACCTACGAGCAGGCGGGCGGCGGTACGGCCACCGACCTGTACATCCAGCAGGACAAGTTCCGCCAGCAGTTCGCCGCTGATGTGCCCGCCCGACAGGCCGCCCTCATGGCCGCCGCGCAGCGCCCAGTGGCGCAGGCCGCCTTGGAGGAGAAGGCCGCCAGCGCCGCCTGGGAAACCATCCCCTCCTGGAACATCGTCACCACCCGTGACCTCAACATCCCCGCCGCCGTCCAGAGGTTCATGGCCAAGCGCGCCCACTCCCACACCACCGAGGTCGCCGCCTCGCACTCCGTCGCCGTCTCCCACCCGCGCCTCGTCTCGGACGTGATCGAGCGGGCGGCCCGCGCCACCACTCGCTGACACCGACACGCGGGACAGTCGCGGGCGGCAAGGCCACAGGCCTTGCCGCCCGCGACTGTCCCTTCGTACCCAGCGCTGTGCCGTGTCAGCCCCGAGCCGTCCGCTCCAGCAGCCGGGAGGCCGCGGACATGGACGGCCCGGAGTCCGCGGTCGTCCGGGAGGTCACCTCAACCAACTGGGCCAGCAGCCGGGCCAGCCGACCGTCAGCGGTGTACGTGAGGACGAGACTGCCTTCCCACAAGGTCTCGCGCAGCACGACGGGAGTGATCTGTCCGTCACCGGCACAGGCCGTCAGGACACGAGCTGCCAGGGACCGCTCCAACGGCCCCGGAACCCAGACCCCTGCGTCCAGGTCCTCGGTCAGGGCGGCGGTCAGGGAGGCGAGCTGCTTCGCGGCCGACGTGGGCCGGTCCGGGGCGGGCAAAGTCTTAGCGTCATGGGTCATAGGATGAGTCGCCTTCTGTTCCGTGCGGATGATGCGGTCGGTGATGTGCCACCAGGTGTCGCGGTGAAACCTCGCCCTGCCCATGTACAGGAAACATGTGCGTATGGCGTGCGTGATCATCGGCCCTGTCCTCCAATGAACACAGTACATATGTCGGCTGCCAACAATCCGGCACAGTGTAGGTTTCATAAACCTATGAGTCGTACGGGTCACCCCCACCTGCCCGGACGGAACGACATGTGTCCTGTCGCGGCACCGTACTGAAGAGAGAACGATCAGCGATGAGGTCGGACGCACAATCCAACCGAGCCCGCATCCTCGTGGCGGCGGCCGAGGTGCTCGCCTCTCCCGGTGACACCTCATTGCAGTCCATCGCGAACAGGGCGAGCGTCGGCAAGGGGACGCTCTACCGCCATTTCCCCAGCCGGGAGTTCCTGGTGTTCGAGGTGTACGGCGCGGAGGTCGATGAACTGGTGGGTACCGTACTGGCCCTCCTGGCCTCCTACAGCCCACCGCTCGCACTGAGCACGTGGCTGGACAGCCTGTTCCGCCTGGGCAGGAACGCCCCGGAGCTCGCAGGAGCCATGAAGGGAGCCGCGGTCGCGCTGATGGAGCAGCGCGACGAACCGTACCGGCCGCTGCTGAAGGCCCTGTCGGCATTGGTGGACGCCAACGAGGCCGCCGGCACCATCGTGCCCGGGACGACACCCGAAGACATACTCCTGCTACTCGGTCCCTTGTGGCACATCGGTACCGGTGCCGGGGACCGGGTCAAAGCCGAGCGGCTCCTCGGCGTGCTCATGCGAGGACTGTGCCCGTCGGCCGCGGCCGGAGGACCGACCGGACCGCAGGATCCTCGCCACGCTGCGGTGCGGTGCGGTTAGTAGAGGTCGTCCGGAAAGAGGGTGAACAGCCGCGCACTCTCCACGTACAGCCACGACAGGGTCAAGGTAAGCCCAAACGCGGCCGGCCAGGAACAGTCACGGGAGACACCGTGTGTGAGGCCCTCCTCGACCTGGCCGAGATGCAGCGGCAGGAACGACAGTCCCAGCACGACGCCCGTGACGCCCATGAGAACGCCGAGGCCGGAGAACCGCAGGCCCGGCCCGTCGGCGCCCACGAGCAGAAACAGCAGCCAGTCCACCAGCGCAAGGATGCACAGCCCGAGCAGGGCGGCGCCGACGAGGCCGCGCACACGCCGGCCCGCCCGCATCCAGCGCATTCTGTGTGCAAGCAGGGTTGCGGCAGATGCCGCCATCGTGCCCAGGACGGTCTGGACGAGGGCACCCGGTGAGAAGTGGCTGGAGACCGTATTCGAAAGCACACCGAGAAACACGCCCTGCACAGCGGCGAACACCAGGGCCGGCAGGGCCGACGGCCGGCTCCTGCGGCGCTGGACCACCACCAATGCCGCCGCGGCCAGCCCGGCGGCGCCCGCGATGCCATACGAGGCGGCGGTGTTGCAGGAGGAGACCGGCGGTACTGTCCACGACAGCCCGGCCACCGCGGCCGTCACCGCAAGAGCCGCCGCCGCACGGAAAAGGACGGCATCCATCGTCATCAGGTCACCAACGACGAACGGCGGAGGAGCGGAGTCCTCCTCGTAACCCCGCGCCGGCTCCTTGCCCGCCCCGGACCGTCCAGAAACGACGGCAGCCCCGGGCTCCGGGCCGCGGGCCGCCGTCTTCTGCCCGCCTCTGCGTTCGAACTGAGGCCGGGTGAGTATCGGATTACTGCTCTTCAGCCAACGGTGCTGCACCGGAACCATGGGAGTTCCCCTTCTCCGTGTCGGCCGCACCCCGCCCGGACCTTCCCGGACGTCGACGACTGCGCGGGAGGTGTCGGCCCGTTTCAGCTTGCCCCGCCGGACAGACCTCGCGCGTCAGTCAGGTGACGGTAGGCGGCGAAGGTGTACGTACGTCCACGACGGAGGTCACCGATGCTTCAGGGAGCGGTCGGAGGACCGTGCCCCTGACGCCTCCCGCAGGCTCGCGGAGCTCTCCGTCGACGGCGGGCCTCACCCTTCAAGCGCGTAGAAGCGCATCGGGGAGTTCGGCTCGAAGCCGATCCGCGGGTACACGGGCGCCCCGGCGGCGGTCGCGTGCAGGGTGGCCCGCCTCAGCCCGGTGGCCCGGCCGCCCTCATACAGCGCCTTGCGTGTCACGGCTTCGCCATACCCCCTGCGCTGTTGGTCCGGGTCGGTGGCGACCAGCACGACGAACAGCCGGCCCTGCGCCTCGACCGTCGCGGCGCAGGCGACCGGGACCCCGTCGCGCAGGGCGAGGTAGGCGTACACCTCCCGCTTCCACAGCACGGAGCCGGCAAGGCCGTCACGGCCGTCGGTCAGGGGGAATCCGTACGCACGTGAGTTGAGATCAGCGTAGGCGCGCAGTTGTTCGTCGGAGCTCACCCGCTCGAACATCAGCTCCGGATGGTGCGGTTCCGGTACCGGCAGCAGGTCCCCGGCCATGCCGGTACCGGGGAAGGCGTAAGCCAGACCCGCACGCTCCGCCGCGTCATCGAGCGCCGCGCGTGCGTCGTCCTCAAGGAGATCCTCGAACAACCACAGGAATCCCGGGTGTTCCTTGGAACGCATGATGTGCGCAGCTCTGTGCAGGCGCTGTTCGAGCAACGGCACGTCGGCACCCGTGTCGGTCAGGGTGACCGCGTTCCAGAAGGCGAAGCGGCAATCCGCCCAGCGCACGGCGATGCCCGGCAGGTCCCGTACGTCCGCGGTCTCGTCCCGGTCGAGCACCATGGCGCGCCAGACCGTGGAGAGTTGTGCCATCGATTCGACCGCGGCCGCACGATCCGTCACAGCGTCTTCCCGTCCGGTCCCAGGTACGAAATATCCACGTCCGGTACAACGACGCGGGACGGCCCGGGGTTCAGATCAAGCGGATGGTGCCCGCCGGTTCCCGCGGTGCGCCCGATTCAGCAGAAGACAGGCCGACGTGAGAGACAACGGTGAAATCAGGTCGTCCTCTAGACTGTGGTGATTGCATAGTTCGCACAGAGCCGGAGTGCGGGCACAGTCAGGTCGGCGTCGGCACCGGGCCTCCGCACGTCAGCCGTTGGAGGCACCCGATGGACGACCGGGATTCGTCGACCTGGCCGGCTTCGACATCTCTGGTGGGACGGGACGCGGATCTGGCGTTCATCCAGTCCTTTTTCGGCAACTCCGACGTACAGGGAGCCGCGCTCCTGCTCTCGGGCGAGGCGGGAGTCGGTAAGACGGCGGTGCTCGACGCGGTGGCGGCCAACGCTCCGGGGGACGGCGTCCGGGTCCTGCGCGCGGCCGGCGTGCAGTTCGAGGCGGACTTCAGCTACGCGGGTCTCAATCAGCTCCTCATACCGCTCTTCGACGACTTCGAGGTCCTGGACGTCGTGCACCGCGATGCCCTGCGGGTCGCGGTGGGCATCGGCAGCGGACCTGCCCCTGATCGGCTGCTCACCTCCACCGCGGTTCTGCTGCTGCTGCGGCTGTTGTCCGCCCGCACACCGCTCCTGCTCGTCATCGACGACCTGCCGTGGCTGGACCGGGCGACCAACGCCGTGCTCGGCTTCGTGGCCCGACGGTTGATCGGCAGTCATGTCGGATTCCTTGCGGCCTCCCGCGACGGTTCCGACAGCTTCTTCGAGTCGAGCGGCCTGAGCGAGTACAGACTGCAGCCGCTGGACGACGCGTCGTCGGCCGCGCTGCTCGCCCTCAGGCATCCCGACCTCTCCCCCGCCGTACGGCGTCGTGTCGCGACCGAGGCACGCGGCAATCCGCTCGCGCTTGTGGAGCTGCCGGTCGCACTCTCCGCCGAGCAGCGCACGACCCTGACGGAGGTGCCTGCAGTGCTGCCCCTGAGCGAGCGCCTGCAGAACCTGTTCGCCTCGCGGGTGGCCCACCTCCCCGCGGCCGGCCGCGATCTGCTGCTGACCGCGGCGCTGGAGGGGACCGGTGACCTCGCCTCGATCGAGGCGGCCGTGGCCGGCCGGGCGACGGTCGACGATCTGGTGCCCGCGGAGCGCGACCGTCTGGTGACGGTCTCGCCCCACAACCGGCGGCTGTTCTTCCGCCATCCCCTGATCGGCTCCGCGGTGGTGGGCATGGCGACCGCCGCGGAACGCAGAAGGGTCCACCGGGCTCTCGCCGACGTACTCCGCGACCAGCCGGAGCGCCGCGCCTGGCACCTGGGGGAAGCAGCCGTCGGCCCCGACGCGGCGGTCGCGGCCCTGCTGGAGGAGGCCGCGCACCACCGGCTGCGGCGCGGTGACGCGCTCGGCGCGGTGACGGCACTGACCCGTGCCGCCGGGCTCAGTACCGTGGCGGCCGACGAGAGCCGCCGCCTGGCCGAGGCGGCCTACATCGGCGCGGACGCGGGTGGTGAACTGGAGGACGCCTCGAAGTTGCTGGCGGGGGCCCGGCTCGTCCACCCCACCGGCCAGGAGTCACTGCACGCGGCAGCCGCGTCCGCGTTCCTGCTGATCAACAAAGACGGCGACATCGACACCGCGTACCGGCTGCTGGTGGGAGCGATCGAAGCCGGGGACCACGGCTACGACGCCTCGGACGGTGCTCTCGTCGAGGCTCTGCACACCCTGGTGCTGCTGTGCTGGTACGGCGGTGACCCGAAGCTGTGGCAGCCCCTGCTCACGTTCGTGGACAGGCTGACCCCCGGCCCGCCCGAACTGCTGTGGGTCCTCACCCGGACCTTCGCGGATCCGGCGCGCACGGGACCGGCGGCACTGCCCGGCCTGGAGAGGCTGATCGCCGACGTGGGGGACGACCCCACCCGGGTGGTGCGCATCGGCACCGCCTCGGTCTACCCGGACCGGCTCGGCGACTTCCGGTGGGCCTCGCGCAGGCTCGTCGAGCAGGGGCGGGCCGGCACCGCCCCCGTCCGCCGGTACCTGGGCGCCCTGATGCACATGGGTCTGGACTACTACCAGCTGGGCAGGTGGGACGACGCCGCTCAGCTGGCCGCCGAAGGACTGTCCCTGTGCGACAACCACGACTACCGGTTCTTCGCGTGGTACTTCCACTACGTGCAGGCGGTCGTGGCTGCGGCGCAAGGTGACGCGCAGACCAGTGCCGCGCTGACCGAGGAGATCGTCCGGTGGGCCACGCCGCGCGGAGCCCATGGCGCACGGTTCTTCGCCTGCCATGCCCGGGCATTGGCCTCTCTTGGCAACGGCGACTACGAAGCCGCGTACCAGCACGCCTGCGCGCTCAGCCCGCCGGGAATTGTGGCGCCCTACGTGCCTATCGCCATGTGGGGCACGATGGACCTGGTCGAGGCGGCCGTCAGGACCGGCCGCCACACGGAGGCTGCCGCGCACGCGGCAGCGGTGCGGGCGTCGGCCATGCCGCAGCTGTCACCCCGGCTGGAACTGCTGACGCTGGCCTGTGAAGCACTGACCAGCCCGGATGAAGCGGGAACCCTCCTCTTCCAGCAGGCGCTGTCCCTGCCCGAGCCGGAACGCCGACCCTTCGACGTCGCACGGGTACGCCTCTTCCACGGCGAACGACTGCGGCGGTTGCGCGCCATGGCGGAAGCCCGGGAGCAGCTGGCTCTGGCGCTGGAGGCCTTCCAGCGCTTGGGCGCCAGGCCCTGGGTGATGCGTACGGCAGCCGAGTTGCGGGCGAGCGGCCAGTCCGCGCCGTCCGCCATCAGGCCCGGACCCGTGGCACTGACCGCACAGGAGCTGCAGATCGCCAGACTCGCCGCGACCGGACTGACCAATAAGCAGATCGCCGAGCGGCTCTTCCTGTCCCACCGGACCATCGGCACACACCTCTACCAGATCTACCCCAAGCTGGGCATCACCTCGCGTGCGGCCCTGAGGGACGCGCTCCACGAACTGGACGCCGACTACTGACGGCCGCATCGTCGGCTCAGTCATTTGACGTATGCCGGGTTCCAGGTCCGCGCGCACAGTGGAGGTGGGAATGTTCTTACGGACGGTCCTTCTCCGGTGGCAAATCCTGACGCCACCTCGTGCCGCCGAGAGGGGACTTGGATGTACGAGACCTCGGACAGTCATCCGAACATTCACTGGCCATCCGGTTTCTCGCCCGGCCAGGGCCACGGCTTCTGCCAGGCACAGGCCGTCGTACACGCGCCGCCGGCCACGGCCTTCGCCCTGCTGGCCGATGTGACGCGCTGGCCGGAATGGGTGCCGGGCATCACCGGGGCACAGACCGGGCCGCTCGAACGCACCTTCGAGGTGCTGTTCCACGGGCACCGGTTCGAGATCTTCCTGGGAGAACACATCCCGCCGCACCGCTTCGGCTGGTCAGGCATCGGCGCCGGAGTCCAGCTGTACCAGGCCTGGCTGTTCACCGCGGCCGAGGACGGCACCCGCGTGGTGACCGAGAACGTCGTCCGGGGACCCGCCGTCACATCCTGCGAACTGCTGTCCCCGGTATGGCCACAGCGCCTGAACATCCTGTGGCTCGCGCAGCTGAAGCGGCTCTCGGAGGTCGCACCGGCCCAGGACGACCAATAGGCCACGGCGGCGGCATCGCCGGGAGCGAAATGTCCTCAAGGGCGCGCGGACGCCATCCCCTGCCGCGTGCGAGCCCCTCAGCCGCCCCGGCCCGCGCTCACTCGTACAGAGCGTCGATGAGCGACACGTACTTGTGCGCCACCCGTGAGCGCCGCAGCTTCATCGTCGGCGTCAACTCGTCGCTGTCGGCGAGCCAGTCGGCGTGCATCACGCGCCAGCGCCGCACCTGTTCCACGCGCGAGAGCCTGCTGTTCGCCGCCGCGACCTCCGCCGCGACCTCCGCGAGCAGCGACTCCTCACCGGTCAGACTGGCGTAGGGCCGGTGGTCGAGTCCGTGGGCGGCTGCCCAGGCACGGACCGCGTCCGGATCGACGACGAGCAGGGCAACGTTGTACGGGCGATCGTCCCCCAGCACACAGGCCTGGCCTATCAGTGGACCTGCGGACTTGAGCGCGTTCTCGATGGCCACCGGCGACATGTTCTTGCCGGAGCTGTTGATGATGATGTCCTTCTTGCGCCCGGTGATGGTCAGGTAGCCGTCCTCGTCCAGCTCGCCCAGGTCGCCAGTGTGCAGCCAGCCGTCGACGACCGCCGCCGCCGTCGCCCCGGGACGACCCCGGTACCCGGTCAGCAACTGCGGTCCGCGGGCCAGGACTTCGCCGTCCGCGGCAATGCACACCGCCGCCCCGTCCAGGGGTACGCCCACAGTTCCCGGCCGACGGTCCCCCGGCGGGTTGGCGGTGAGCACCCCGCAGGTCTCGGACAGGCCCCAGACCTCGGTCAGCGGCAGTCCGAGCGCGGTGAAGAACGTGAGGGTGGCTACCGTGAGTGGCGCGGCCCCGGCGACGAGCAGACGTGCCTCGCCGAGCCCGATCCGGTGCCGGACCGCCTCGGCCTCGTTCCGGGTGAGGTGCGCCGGATCGACTCCCTGGGACTCCAGCACCGCCCGCAGTTTCTCCCAGACACGGGGCACCGACCCGAAGAACGTCGGTCGCACGTGCGGCAGCTCGTCCAGAATCCGGGCACCGTCGGCGAGGCAGGTCACCCTCATGCCGAGTGCCATCCACCAGTAGTGCGCCATCCAGCGGTCGGCCACATGTGCCGAGGGCAGACAGGAGATGACCCTGCCGCCCCGCTCCAGGCCCCCGAGCCGTGTCAGCGAGCGGAGCATCGCGGTCATAGCGCCATGGCTGAGCTCCACTGGCTTCGGGTCGCCCGTCGTGCCCGACGTCCAGATGATCGTCAGCGGTGACTCGGGACCCACGGCGCGCCAGGCCGCGGCGAAGTCGAAGGAGGCAGGGGTCGCCGGCAGTGCGTCGAGGTCGTCGACGTCCACTACATGCCGCACCGACGTGCCGTCGCGGAGATCGCCCGCGTGCGCGAGGAGGTCACGCTCCCCCACCACGACCCGTGTGATGACGCCGTTCAGCATGAAGCGGATCTGTTCGGGCGAGGACGTGGGATACACCGACCAGGGCACGGCGCCCAGGTGCATGGCGGCCGTGTCCAGAAGGGTGAACTCAGGCCGGTTGCGCAGCAGCAGGGCGACTGTGTCGCCGGGTCCCACACCCAAAGCGGCAAGCGCACCGGCGAGCCGTTCCACCCGCTGCGCGCACTCGGCCCAGGTGAGTTCCGTGGTTCCCCGCGCGTCGGTCAGGGCCGTCTCGTCCGGCCGCTCCCGCACCGTCGCTTGGAAGGCTGCGCAGAGACTGCCGAAGTCGGCCATTGGCTCCCGGATGCCTGCTGTCATCATCTTTGTCCCTCCACGGCAGATCCCTGGACCTGCACCTCGTGCAGGCCAGTTCACCGCACCGCGGATACAGGGCGTGCGCGGTGGGTCGCCGAATTTGATCCCGGTTCTCACTGGTACGCGACGGTTGTCAACGGTCCTGAACCTTTCTGCAGCCGGTTGCGTCGGAAGGCGGCAGCAGCTCCGTGACATACCGTGCTTGTTGCAGTATCGGAGTGCCGGATTCGATCAGCTTGGCCAGCGGGTGCTGCCTGTCGTCCCGGCCTGACATCAGGGCGCGTTCGTACGCCACCGCGATCACGTGGTGGACGAGGTCGACCGTCTGCCGCACGTGTGCGGCGAGTTTCTCCGCCGCGGAGAGGGACAGACCCTGCCGCGCGGAGGGGGCTCCCTGCAGGACCGCCGCCAGACTCAGTCGCTCGTCGTGCAGCACGGAGGCCAGTTCGGCGGCCGCGACGGTGACAGGCACCGACCCCCCATTCTCGGGGGATGTCCCGCTCGGAGCCGAGACTGCCAGCACATAAGTGATACGCCGGGCCGTACCCAGTGCCAGGGCCGCGGCCGCTGTCCACACGAAGGCCGCGTCCTCGGCTCGCAACGGCGTGCCTCCGGCATACGTGGCGAACCCCGTCGGCACGTACAGCCCGTCGGACCGGAACACCGGCCTGGACATGTCGTCGTCGCCCGATGAGCCATCGACCGCGCCCGTGAGCACCTTCGAGGGCAACACGAAGAGGTCAGGACCGTTGTGCGTCGTCGTGTGCGTGGGCTGCGGCACGCCCCCGGTGAGCGGCAGGGCCAGCCACCGCGCGGTTCCGGCACGCGGGGGTAGCTGCCATCGTCCGGACAGGGTGAAGCCGCCAGGCACCGGGCGGGCCGCCGGCCCCCCGCTCGGGTCCGTGAGGGGAAAGGCGGTTGCGAGCGGCGCGGCCCAGTTCCACGTGGCGGTGAAAGCCTGCCAGGCCGCTGGTGAGAAGGAGCTGGCTTCCGGCTCGAAGAAGGAGAGCACCTGAGCAAGACCGCTGTCGGGTCCGAATGCCGTCGGGTGGCCACCGTCCGTGAATGCCGTCATGAGCCTAGGCAACCCGATCACCCCTTGCGGTTCCGGTCGTCTCCGGCACGACGTCGTACAGTTCCTCGCCGCGCTGGTAGCGGTACAACTGGTGGCGCAGGAAGTCCGTGGCCGTCCCGGGGAACGTGTCGGCGAGCACTCCCTCATGCGGAGCAACCAGTGCGCCGGGCAGACCCCGGAGCGGATGGCCCGGTGGCAGCGCCCGCGGACCGGTGGCGTCGAGCGCGATCCGAAGCCGGCCCGCACGCACCGCGGCGGCCGCCGCCCGGGTATCCACGAGACCGCCCTGGGAGACGTCCACCAGCAGAGTTCCGTCCTGCAGCAGCGCCAGCGCGTGGGCGCCGAGCACGCCGTGCGTCAGGTCGGTCAACGGCGCGCACAGCACCACTGCGTCCGCCGTGGGCAGCAGCTCGGTCAGCTCCGCCACCCCGTGCACCCGGCCGGCCGGTGTGGTGCGCGCCGTACGACCCACGAGGACCACCTCGCATCGGAGCGCGCCGAGCCGGACGGCGACGGCCGCGCCGACCGCGTCGTAACCGACGACCAGGACACGCTTGCCGACCAGTGTGAACCGCAGCACGCCGCGGACTTCGCCCGGGCTCCGGTGGACCGCGGTCCGGTCGAGTCCGCGACACAGGGACAGCAGCAGGGCGACCGCCAGTTGAGCAGTCGTCCCGCCGCGCCCCGCGCGCCCAGTGGCCAGCTTTGCCCCGGCAGGCAGCGCGTCCAGCAGCGACGCAAGATGAGCATGGCCGGAGCCGAGCAGTTGGAGAACTTCCAAGTTGCACATGTGTGGCAGAACGGAGCGCAGCAGGTATCCGGTGCCGTCGGCCGGGGGCGCGACCAGGAACCTGACCTCGCCGGGGTCGCCGGGCAGCGGGCCCGCACCGTCCCAGTGGTCGTAACAGAACCGGTCCGGCAGGCCAGGAATACGGCTCGGGCGGTACGGGAGCCAAACGGTCGTGCCGTCCTTCATGGTGCATCAGCTACTTCTGCTTTGGAACCGGGCGGACCGGCGCCGACGGGCCGCTGAGCGGCGGGCTGTTCAAGCAACGTTTCATCCTGCGGAGGCCGGCCGCGTGGCCGGCGGCGTCCGTACCGCCACGGGCGCTGGCGCTGTTGGTATGGACGCCGCTCGCATGGAGCCGCTTACTGACGAAACGCATGTGTCACTGTCGGGGGTTCACGTGAGCCTCACCACTCCGGAGCCCGCCCGGCGGCACGCTCCGATGGGAGAGGTGCCGGCCCGCGGCCATCCTCCGGTAACGGCCGCGGTGGAAGACCAGCGGTTCTGCCGCTTCGTCCGCTCCGAAGGCGGTGACCCGCCCGACGACCAGAGTGTGGTCGCCACCGTCGTACTCGTCCCACACGGTGCAGGAGATCCATGCGCACGTGCCAGCCAGCAGCGGCGCCCCCGCGAGGTCCCGCGACCATGTGACGTCCCGGAATCTGTCGGTTCCGCGGCGGGCGAACGCGGCGCTCACTTCCGACTGGTCCGCGGCCAGGACGTTGACGGCGAAAGCGCCGGCGTTTCGGACGAGCGGCCAGGTGCCGGAGGTCCGGGCCGGGGCGAAGGAGACGAGCAGGGGGTCCAGGGACAGGGAGGCAAAGGACTGGCAGGTGAAGCCGACCGGACCCCTCGGTCCGTCGGCCGTGATGACCGTGACACCGGATGCGAAGTGTCCCAGCACATCGCGCGGGGAGATGTCAGTGGTGGTTGGAGTGCCGGGTTCGGACATGATCCCTTTCTTCGGCCGACGGGCGGATACAAGGTCCCCCAAAGGACTGCGCGAGCATCGGCACCTCACACGATGGGGCTGACCGGCCGCGCATCTCCTACCAGCGCCCGCCCGTAGATCTCCTTGGCGAGCCCGGAGTTGAGCGAGGGATGCCGGGAGGCGGTTTCCAGGTCGCGCCAGTGGCGCTGCACGGTCCGGCCGAGCGAGAAGCTGCCCGCGCCGCTGACGCTCAACAGTGTCTGGACCGCCTGGCGCAGGCTCGCCGAAGCGTGTCCGGCGTCCATGCGTACTCTCGCCCGCTCGACGAGCGTGGGGGTGGTTCCCGAAGCCGCTGCCTTTGCGATGAACTCGGCCGAACGCCTGAGGTGCAGGTCTGCGGAGTCGATGAGAGTGGCCGCCTCCGCGAGCGAAGCTTGCACGCTCGGCGAGTCGGCGAGCCGGGCGTGCAGTGACAGCGCCATCGGCTTCCCCCCGTCGACGACCTCCATGGTGAGCCGCATGACCGCCCGCGCGATGCCCAGCAGGGGTCCCGCGGACATCAGCATCATGGATCCCGGCGGGATCCGGTACAGCGGCTGCTCGGACGGCGTGCCGCCCCGCAGGACATCGGCGAAGCCACGCAGCCGGTGGTGCGGGACGAACACTCCGTCAGCCACCAGCGTGTCACTGCCCGTACCGCGCATACCCGCCATGTCCCAAGTCTTTTCGATGGTGAGGGCGCTCGTCGGCACGAGCGCCAAGGCACGTTCGGGCGCGACCCCGGGATCACCCGTCAAGGGGACGCCGACCAAGGCCCAGTCCGCCTGGTGACTGCCGGACGCCCAAGGCCAGGAACCAGTCACGAGCAACCCGCCCTCTGCGGGGGCGGAAGTGGCCTGAGCGCTTGCAAACACCCCCGACATGGGAACCTCAGGGCCCCCGTCCCACAGTTCCCTCAGCGCCCGCTCCCCGAACGAGCCGGTCACCTGCTGAGTGATGTACGACACCATCACCACCCAGGCACTCGACGGACACGCCTGCGCCAGTTCGGCCGCGACCTCAATACTGCCGACGGGTGAGAGTTCGTGTCCGCCGAAACGCTTGGGTACGCCGAGGCTGAACAGACCTGCCCCACGCAGTGCCAGCTCCGCTTCGGCCGTCAGCCGGTTGTCACGTTCGGCCGCGTCCGCCTCGCGGCGCAGCAAGGGCGCGATCTCGCGGGCGGCCAGAACGAGTCGGCGGGTCGTGTCGGTGGACGAGCCGTGCTCGCCGCTGGTCATCGTGACCATCGATCCTCCCAGAAGATGTCATCCGGACCCATGAGTCCACTTACGTGTTCAGTGTAACCGGACCTATGAGTCCATTTATTTCCCGGCGCATGGAGGCGGCATGGAGCAAAGAAGGCACAATGAACAGATGAACGCGGCGCAGACGACTCCAGAACCGCCTCGACAGGATGTGTCCGCCAAGCGCGCCGACGCCCGCCGCAACCGCGAACGGGTCTTCGCTGCGGCGCTGGACGTCTTCGCGAAGTACGGTCTGCAGGGCACCGTGCCGCAGGTCGCCGAGCGCGCCGGCGTGGGCAAAGCCACGGTGTACCGCAGTTACCCCACCAAAGAGGATCTCGTGGAGGCGGTCGTACGGCACCGGCTCGCCGACCTCGACCGGACCACCGCGCCCGTCCTGGCGGAAACCGCGGCGGCGTGGGCCTTCGACGCCTACGTGCCCCTGCTCTTCGACACGCTCGCCCGCGACCGCCTCCTCTCCGAGGTGCTCGCCGAGGCGCGGTCGACGACGCACATCACCCCCCTGCTCGATCTGCTGGCCGATCTGATGGAACAGGCCAGGGCTGCCGGACGAGTACGCCCGGACGCGACCCCGCTGGATCTGCGCGTGGTGCTGTGCGGCATGTGCCTGCAATTGGTCAACCTCTCGGAGCGGGATCCGGCACTGTGGCGCCGGTACGCCGGGCTCACCATCCAGGCGTTGCGACCCTGACCCGGGTCCCGGGCTCGGCGTCCGGCCCGGCCATGGCCCCGCAGATCAGTGGCCGAGCCCGTCAGAACCTCGCCGCAAGACCCCGTTGATGCCGACGCGCCACAGGGTTTCGCCTGCCATGCATAGAATACGTATTCCAAACCTCGCATCACACGTGTGAAGATACGTCATACGTTGCCAGCCGCCGCCATCAAGCCTGCAGGCCGAAGTGGGGTCCCAGAGGTGCCGTCAGCCCCGTACAAGTTCCTCTAAGCTCATTTCCAGCCATAAGGGGTGACGGAAACCTCATTGGCACCTACTCTTCTGTTCCAATGGAACGACACGTGGACTGACAGAATACGGACGGACCCGGTGGAGCCAATGTTGCTGGCCGGATGGGCACACAAAGGTATGACGGGCCGGTGACCAGCCGGCGTCTCGCGGGCTACCAGCGGCGGACGAGGAGTTGAGAGACGATGGAGCCGAAAGACGTAACCATTGTCGGCCGCGAGAGCGAGCGGGAGGCGCTGTCAGCTTTCATCCAGGCTCCCGAAGGCCGGGCTCTCATCCTGCGGGGTGACACAGGTGTGGGCAAAAGCGCCCTGCTGAACCAAATCACCGAAATCGCGGCCCGCGCCAAGCACCACGTGATCAGAGCCGCCGGGGTCGAGGCCGAGTCGGAACTCCCGTTCGCGGGCCTGCACCAGTTCCTGTACCCGCTGCTCTCCCACATCGAACGGCTGGACGACAACCACCGGGAAGTCTTCGACGTCGTCTTCGGCAGGGGCGAAGGCACGCCCCCCTCGGTCATGACCCTGGGTATTGCGGTCCTGGACCTGCTGTCTCTCGCGGCCTCCGAGAAGCCGCTGCTGCTTGTGCTCGACGACGGGCAGTGGCTCGACGCCTCCAGCACCGACGTGTGCGGGTTCGTAGGACGACGGCTCACCGGCAGCTCGGTGAAACTCGTCATCGGCCTGCGTTCCGACATAGCCTCGAACTTCGACACGGCCGCACTGACCGAACTGCCGGTGAATACCCTCTCCCCGGCGGCTTCCGAACAGCTTCTGGACATGTGTTACCCCGGGCTCGATCCCCGCATCCGCCGCCTCGTGCTGGACGAGGCCCAGGGCAATCCGCTGGCCCTGCTGGAACTCCCTCCTTACATGCGTGGCCACCGGGCCGGACGCAAGACCGAGGAGACGTTCGGGTACACCGGTGTCCCGCTGCCCCTGCGTCTCCAGTACATGTACGGCGCCCGTATCGGAGCCCTCAACGGCGCCGTGCGCGCGGAACTGCTGCGCGGCGCGCTGGACGGCGTCGGTGCAGGCACCACGGCCGGGCGTGTACGTGGCATCCGATATCACATGACCGACGTCGAAGAAGCCGCGAGCTGCGGTCTACTGGACCTCGAACCGCTCAGCGGCGACTTCGTCTTCCGGCATCCCCTGGTCCGGTCGACGGTCGTACAGACAGCGACCCCCAACGAGCGGCGCGCAGCGCACGCAGTCCTCGCGCAGGTGCACCGCGAGGACGTGGAACGGCGGGCGGGCCATTTGGGAGCTTCGACGGTCGACCCCGACGAGCAAGTGGCCGAAGCGTTGGAAGCAGCCGCTGAGTCGGCGACCCGGCGTGGCGGAGCACTGACTGCCGTGGCCTGGTTGACGCGCGCCGCAGAGCTCAGCGAAGGTCACGAGGAGCGATCCAGACGGCTGGGCGACGCGGCGTTCATCGCCGGACATGCCGGACTGCTGGACCGAGCCCAGCAACTGGTCCGCTCCGATGTCATAGCGGGAAGGGGAGAGTCTCCGGCCGCAGTGGTCGCGTCCGCATATGTCGCATTGTACGAGGACGGCGACGTGCAGTCCTCCCGGCGCCAGGTGGTCAGGGCCGTCGAACACATACGTGACAGCCGGTTCCTGGAGTCGAACGAGGTGCTCACCCGGTTGATCAATCTACTGCTGGCGATCAACCAGTACGCAAGCGACGAGGCGTCATGGGAAGAGGCCCACGAGCTCTTGGGCTCGCTGGGCGACATGGTCCCCTCGGACTCACATATCTACCAGGACGCATGGGGCGATGTGGTGCGTCGGGGTACCGGGGTGCAGAAGCGGGTGCAACGTGCGCTGACCAGCTTGCACGAACTCGAGCCCTGGGACGTCACACGGCTGGGAGTCGCCGCCTACCACGTTGACACACTCAGCCGGTATCGGCCGCATCTCCAGCGCACGGTGGACCGCGAAGTCGAGACGGGAGCCGTTGCCACGGGCATGACGATGCTGCATCTGATCATGCTGGACCAGATTGCCGTCGGCGAGTGGGACGAAGCCGAGCAGACCGGACAGCGCTGCCTGGAACTGACCATGTCCCACCAGCACGCACTGTTCGCTCACCACACCCGCGCGTATCTGGGCCTGCTCGCCGCGCTGCGGGGCCAGGCGGAACGAGCACGCCGGCTCCAGGCGGTCGTCGACACCTGGGCACGCCCCCGTGGAGTCGGGTTCCTCACGCAGATCGCCGACGCCATCGGCACCACCGCCGCCCTCGCCGAAGGCGACTACGAAGCCGCCTACCTCCACGCCATCGGCATCACGCCCCCCGGCTCCTTCACCCCCTACGCCCACCAGGCTTCCCGCACCCTCCTCGACCTCGTCGAAGCCGCCATCCACACCGGCCGTACAGAGCAGGCCCGCGTCCACGCCCTCGCCGCCCACCAGGCAGGCCTCCCCGACGTCTCTCCCCGTCTAGCTCTCCTCACCTACGGCGCCCTCAGCATGACGAGCACCGACAGCGATGAGGCCGACGCCCACTTCGACCGCGCCGAGAACCATCCCGCCGCAGGCCACTTTCCCTTCGAGCTCGCCCGCATCCGACTCGCCCACGGCATCCGCCTCAGACACAGCCACGGGAGAAAGGCAGCACGTCACTCCCTGACGCTGGCCGCGGAGACATTCGAACGGCTCGGCGCGCCCAACTGGACCGAACGGGCCCAGGCCGAACTGAGGGCCACCGGCGCCCCGGCTGCCGGTTCCCCGGCGCACATCGCAGTGCTGACCTGGCAGGAACGCCGGATCGCGGACCTCGCCGCGGGCGGACTGACCAACAAGGAGATCGGCGAACGGATGCATTTGTCGCCGCGCACGGTCAGCTCTCACCTCTACCGGGTTTTCCCCAAACTGGGCATCGCCTCGCGAGCGGCGTTGCGCGACGCGCTCGGCAAGATCCCCGGCGACCAGAACGTATGACCCTGCCGGGCAGCTGGCGCAAACGCCCCCGAGGCGGCTGCCCTGGCAGCCAGCCACCGCACGGTCAGCTCTTCGCGGGGAGGGAACGAACGCCCTGTTCGTCCAGCCAGCCGAGTACGTAGTCCGCGACAAGCCTCCAGCCGCTGTCGATCACCAGCGAGTGGCCGCGGTCCGCGAACTGCTTCAGGTCCGTCACCGCGGTCGAGTCGCCGTACTCCTTGTAGACCTCGCGTGTGACGGAATCGGGCACCAGCCGGTCCTCCTGTCCGGAGACCAGCAACAGCGGGCCACGACCGGTATTGGCGACGTCCGCGACAGCACAGGGGCTGCGTACCGGGTCCGTGCTCCCAAGCTCGGCGAGCAGACGGCGGGGGGTCGGTATCGCGTAACGCTCGAAGAGCCGGTCGGACTCCGCCGTCGTCACGGTGTTCGCGTAGACATGATGGAACTGCTGCGGAGTCAAAGACGCCAGATGCACGGTGCTGTCACAACTACAGGGATGGGCCGGCACAGCGGGCAGCGCGACGTCGTTGATCGGGGCCGCCGAGATGGCCACCGCCGCACGGCCGACGTTGATGCTGATGAGGTGCTGCGCGATCAGTCCACCGACCGAGTGTCCGACGACCACCGGCGGCACATCGAACGAACGTATGATCGCGGCGTAGTGATCGGTCAGCGCGTCCAGACCGAGGCTGCCGAGCAGGCCGGGAGACGCGCGTACGTCCTGAGCCGTGGCGGTCTCCCCCGGCCAGCCGGGGGCGAAGGCGAGGTACCCGCGGCTGGCAAAGCGTTCAGCCCATGCTTCCCAAGAAAGCGCGTGCAGCCACGCACCGTGGATGAAGACAACGGGAGTACGGTTCACGGGGAGCTCCTCCGAGCATGGCGACCACCCGGCACCGGCACGCGGGCGACTGTTCCAGGATCGTTCAGGCACAGGTCAGGGGCGACAGTCGAATGACTTAATGTTGACGCCCACGCGCACCGGACCCGCGTGATCTCCCTCCACATTGCTGCTCGGCCAGGCTCCGTGACCCGGGTGTCGCCCAGAGCACCCCGCGTCCGTCGCGTCGCCCACCGTCACCCCGGAGATGTAGGACGGTCAAGTTACTTATGTCGGTCGGTGCCGCAGAGACGAGAGTGGACCGGGTCAGCTTCCGCCCCAGGGAAGGATCCACCCGTCATGAGCGTCAATCCACCAGGTGTACGAACCACGACGCCGTACTCGTGTCCTGAGCTGAGCCTGGACATCGAACGGGTGCTGGGCGTCTCTGCCCGCCAGGCCGTCACTGCGGAGTTCCGGTTCTCACAGCAGTCGCCCCTGACCGTATCTGTGGAGTTCGTCGTCGCCGGCGGCCCCCGGGTCCGGTGGCGTATCGGGCGGGACCTCCTCCGGCAGGGAATGTACTCGATGAGCGGCCTTGGGGACGTCCAAATGTGGCCGTCCGATCTGGAGGGGCGGTCGACGGCCCGGCTCCAGTTGAGCTCCGGCGACATGGCGGCCCTGTTCGAGCTGCCCACCGAGTCGCTGGCGCAATGGCTGGAGCGCACCTACGAACTGGTTCCCGCGGGCAAGGAGCTCGATGCGTTCGACTGGTCCTTCACCACTGCGGACCTGGTCCAAAGCCGCCCGGGGGCGGCCCGGTCAGACTGATCGGGGGAACCGGCCTCAAGGCGTTCGAGGCCGGGACAGACCGTGCCGCAAACGTGTGAAGGCATTACTCCGCTGCGCACATGTCCTTCAGAGGACGTTTCCTCTCGACATTTCATCAAGGAATATGGCTTTGCTGCGTTTGCGGCCCACGAACCTCTTGCCGAGGTCGACCCCTTGGTCGGTTGCGGGAACGTCAGTGGAAGTCTTGATGCTCTGTGCGTCGATCACCATGGCGGTCGGTTCGGGTCGGCGGCCCTCGTTCCCTTCGGCGCGGCGCCGCAGCAGGTCGTTGAGGTGCTCGAAGATCCGGCTTGCTGCCGACGGCCGAAGTGCTGGTAGACGATGTTCCAGTGCGGGCAGTCATGCGGGAGGTAGTGCCAGGGGATGTCGGCGTGGGACCACGTAGAGCACGGCGTCGAGGACGTTACGCAGGTCGCGGCGGGGTGCATGTCCGATGTTCAGGCCGTGCCGGGCCCGCTCGGTCCGCCAGCTGGTCAGCGGTGGTTCGACCAACGCCCAGCAGGCGTCCGACAGGTCGCTGGGGTAGCGACGGCTGTCGCTCACTTCTTCAAAGTGGCCCAGCAGTCGCAGTGGCGGTCAGGGCGCGGGACCGACCAACCGAGGTATTGGGAGCCAAGCGGAGTACTTTGTGGCGAAACAGGAGCATTGGGGCGCAGCAACCAGGCGCTCGCCCCGGCCTCCACCCAAGCAACAAACGCCGCACCCAATTCTGCAGACACTTACCAAAAATCACCCATCAAACTGACCAAAGGCGCCAAAAAGCCCTCCTCGGGTGATGCGCACCCATGCCGTCACGGGTACCGATGACTTTCCCAGCAGGGTAACTGCAGACCGGTGGAGCGGTACGCCTCCCGCGTTTTTCTCGGCCGACCCGTGAACCCGTCCGGGCCTCCGTTCCGTTGCCTAGGAGAAGAGCCCCTGCGGTCGGGATTCTTTGGCTGGCTCGCCCGCAGGAATGGGGTGGTCGCCCTCATATACTTCCCCCGTATGAGGTCGACCACCCCGACTGTGCACACCGAGCGGACCGGCACCTGAGTCATCGGTGCCAGGTCTCCATCGCATGGGTCCCCTGCCTGCCGACCGTCCGGCCTACGGCGCCCACCCACGCCCAGTCGTCTCTTCATCTCAAACAGTGAGAGAACCTGCGGCCTGCCTGACCGCTGTTCCGCAGGACGGCAGGCTTTATGCGGTTACTTGCGGCTTCGCGTTGCATGCACAGTCGGAGGTGAACCTTTTGCCTGACAGCAGCCGTCTAGTAGTCGGAACGACACATGAGAAGAGAGCAGAGGTTTAGCAGGATGAATATGAAGCAACGAGTGGCCTCGGTCGCAGTTTTGGCAAGCATGGTAGGCGCGGCTGTCTCGCTCAGCGTGGCACCTGCTTCGGCCACGTCGTACGAAAACATCCTTTGGAATGCCAACGCCGGCAAGGACTGCCAGAGTCAAGCGGACACCACCAACGACTGGTACAGGTATCCCCGCAACGGCAGTGGTGATTACTGGTTCTACTGCGGCGGTAGCTCCCACAGGGAGCTGTGGGTCAGGCAGCCTGTCGGCGGCTACTGGGGCTGAATCGGGACTTCGGCCACATGGGCGGGCATGTTTGACCCAACCCGGAGGTTGTCCCTTACGGGGTGGAAAGCACCCGGTGTGGAGCGGATTGCGTTCTTCAGCCGGGCCAGGACACATTCGACCTGTGTTCCGGCCCGATCGTGGCTGACCGGAGACCGCGCAGGAGACCGGCAGCTTCACTTTGGACGAGCGTCTCGCCCAGCTCCATTGGGGCGAGTGAAAAGTTGTCCACGCCCCGTTGCATCCGCGGCAAGGCCCAGCCGCTGAGCATGCACTGCGGTGACCGCGGGGTCTTGAAAGAGCAGCTCCGCTCGTTGCAACAGTCCGGTGTTGCAACGAGCGGTTGAACTCGCCCAGCACCCGTCTTTCGCGTTCATCGCGCACCTCTTGGAGGCCCGCATCACCGCCTCCATCGGCGCCGTCGACGACGCCCTGGGCAGCGCGCCCATGGAAGCTCAAATCGACCCCTCAAGGACGGAATTGATCAAACCCCGCAAGCCCCACCACAGCCTGGTCGGGACGTGGGGGGCGCCGAGGTCACCTTCCAAGTCAAGGTTCGACATGATGACCGAGCCTTTCAGGGACAGCTTCTTCGGAACAGGGACGCTCTGATCGCCCGATGTACCGGCCCGGCCCGGGGTTCGGCGCGCGGGGAGAACCACGTACTCCAGGGCAATATATGGATGTTCGCGCGCAGATCACCAGGGTGCGGGAAGAGCCGTTGTCAACCTTTTCGCGGCGTCACCCGTGGACTGCCCGCCGCGGGTGGGGGGGGCAGACGAGGCGACGCTGTGGATGGCGTCGATCCCTGTGAGAGTGTCTCGCCACGCTTCACGCAATGCCTTCCGACGGCGATCGTCGACCATGGCTGCGTCGACACCCGCATCCGCGTCCAAGGGCCACAAAGAATTCTCGTCGGCTGCGAGGCAGATCCGGGCAAGCAAGCTGCGGCGGACCAGGTCGCGCAACCGTTCTACGGCGTGCGCGATCGATTCTCCGTCAGACAGCCCGTCGGGAACGGTCGAGATCTTGCGGACCTCCTTGAGGAGAGTCTTCTCCGCCATGGCACCGCCATGGACAAGCGTGGATCGGAGTCCGTAGATCACGCCCACGTCTCTGAAGATCTGCTCTGCTGGATCAAGGTCGGTGAACAGCAGCGTCGACGCACGGATCTTCAAGCGGAGCGTGACGTCGTCTTTCTCCTTTCCGGACAACGCCGCTTCGAAGGCGGTCGCCAGATCGACGATCTGCTCGAACCAGTCGTAAGCATGGAAGGACAGCACAAACTTTTGAATCGCCATTCCAAAAGACGTGAATAGCATGCCTGTCCGCGGCTGCTCGGCAGCGGCCCGGAGCCGCCCGAGCCCATCGACACGGCCAGCATCATCCGAGCTGAGGGTGATCACACGAGCGGCCAGTTGCGTCGGAGAGGCGAACCCGGGCCCCGCGCCCCGGAAGCGGAGCACAGTGGGCTTGAACTCTCGGACCGTGTGAGTTTCCCCTCGGACTTCCAGCATCGACTCACTGGTGCCTGGCTTCAGCAGTCGTACCAGCAACATGAACCGCTCAATCCGCTGCGACAGCGGATCGGCCAGGTCGAACGGCTTCGAGCCACTGTCTCGCGCAACAACGACGCTCTCCGGCGGCGCGAACCCATAGGGCCGGTCTCGGCCGTAGGCGCTCACCGCCCCAGGGATCACCGACGAGATCATTCGCTGCAACTCTTTGTCGTGGCCGGCTGCTTCCGAGATCACCGGCTCGACTCGGACGTTGGCGAACTCGACCGGCCGGCCGTCTGCGGTGGCCAGGTGGGAAACCACCCGGCAGCACGCCACCTCGTGAGTGTCTGCGTGAACTGCCTGGATCAGGTCACGCAGTGACTGCTCGGCGACTGGCCCATCGGGAGAGAACTCCTCCTGTGCACAGGTCAGTTGAGCGATGAACGTCTCCAGGAAACTGAAGATCAATCCGCCGGGGAACGCGCGCTCGTCGAATGGCCGATCAGCATCGAACCGAGGATGAGAAGCGGTAATCGCATCTTCAAGCGCACGGTATTCGGCCAGCGGCGTCACCGAGCCCCCGAAGTAGTCACGCCCCACCCTCAGGTACGGGTGAAAGCGTGGCGGCGGAACCACCCTCTCCCTCCGCAGCCGATCCCATGACGCCGCCAGAAATGCTTGCCCTGTGTTTCGCAGTAGGTTGTCGATGTCGTTCACTCACCCAGCATGGAGGACCGCGTCGCAGAAGGCCCTGTCAGTGCCATGGTCGACAATGGAGGGCATGCGAGGACTTCCACTCAGTAGCGAACCATCCTGCTTCCCGTCGACATCCAGGTTGAGCCGATGAACACCGATGTCGCACACCGCATCGCGCGGTTGGGCAGTCGTCTGGGACTCGGCGTCGTCGCCGTCGTCGGGGCCGGACTGTCTCTCTCCGCCCGGTACCCGACCAGCGCCGGTCTCGCCGCACTGCTGTGGGACGCCGTCGACGCCGACCCTGTTGCGCGAGCAGACCTCGCTGCCGAACTCGGCACGGCAGACATGCCGACGAAACTGCTGGTCGGCGACAATGGTGGCCACTGGGACCCAGCGTGGCGCACCGTCGAAGGATCACCGGCTGCCCGGCAGCGCTTCCAGCAGGAGATGGCCAATCTCGACCGGCATCGCAGCGTACAGCCGTCCGCCGCCCACGAAGCACTCGCCGCCCTGATCCACGCCGGCGTCGTCGAGTGCGTCGTCTCGCTCAACTGGGACACCGCCCTCGAATCCGCCTACCGCCGCCAATACGGAACCGGCATTCCCGACGGCATCCTGTTCAAGCCGCACGGTGACGCAGCCGATCCGCAGCAACCCTGGATGCTCCCGCACCTGCCTGGCACCCTCGGCCCCAACCTCCGGGACCGTATCCGCAGCCTGGTCGCAGACCACCCCCGTACGCTTCTCATCGTCGGCTACTCAGAACGCGACACCGTCGTAGTGGACCAGCTCATCGCGCCGCTGGACCAGGGTTGGCGGGTCTGCCGCATGGGACCCGACGTCTCCGGCAGCGACGACATCCCCGCCGTGGCCGACACCGCACTTCCCGCCCTAGCCGACGGAACGCGCCAGCAAGAGGCCACATCGGCATGGCACACGGTCCCATTCAGCGGCAAACACGACATCAGCCACGCCTTGGCCGGTGAGCGCCTCGGTCCCTCCGACGTAGAGGCCTGTCCCCGCCTTCCCGAAGTCGCACTCCTCGTCGACGCGTTGCGCCGCGATCACGCCGTCGTACTCAACGGAGACAGCGGCTGCGGCAAATCCATCACCGCCTACCAGGCATTGAGCGACCTCCTCGAAAACGGCTACGAAGTGCTACGACTGCGCGATGACGCCCGCAAGCGGGGCCTTCGGCAGTGGATGGCAGACCTGTCCCTATACCCGCACCGCAAGGCACTCCTGGTCGACGACGCCCAGGACCTGCCCGCAGACCTGGTTCGCGAACTGGCCGAAACGGCCACCGCAGATCAGCTCGTACTGGTCGTCGGCGTGGATCACGTCGCCGGCGGCGTCACCACCTACCGCATCAACAACATCGCCGCGGTCGGAGCGCTCGCCCGCGACATGCGAGAACGCGCGGACGAAATCCTGCCCAAGGTACGCGCGCTGGACGACTTCGTCGGCAACCTGGCAGGCGACGAACTGTTGATGAACCGGATCGACGAAGCCTCCACGAAGGACTCCGCCTGGCTCTTCTTCTACACCCTCACAGGCGGCTGGCGGCGCACCGAACGGGACGCACTCGACCTGCGCGGCCATGACCGCGCCGACCTGCTCCTGCTGGCCCTCGCCATTGCTCAGATCGCCGCCGTCGATGCCGGCGTGACCACCGACAGCCTCGCCCCGTACGCCCGTCAGCTCGGCCGGGACCGCGCGTGGATCGACCGGAGCCTTGCCATCCTGCGGGACAAGCGGCTCATCACCCGGAACGACGGAGTCCTGCGCTGCGCGCACCTCAGGTCCGCATGGGCACTGATCAGGTGGATGCTGCACCCTCCGCGCTACTCCCACACACCGCCCCAACCTGTCACGATCCCGCCGATCGCGTCAGCAACCGAAACCCCAGCGCCGCCGCTCCCGCCTCCCATACGCCGGACGGAGCGGCCCCGAGCCGTGCTGCCGGACCACCATGTCGAAGCCGACCGGAAGACCGCTGCAGCGTTCTTCCGCCTTGCCCTGGACTCACCCCACACACCACTGCGTGGCGCGGCATGGCTGATCGGACGCAACCACGACAGCGAGTCACGGTGGGTACTCAACCAATACGACGTTCTGCACCGTCCGCGCATCCACGCACTGGCCGAACGTGCGCTCGCCACACCGGCCGGACCAGATGCGGCCATGGCCGCCCAGCTCCTCGAAAATCTCCTGAGCCCGTACGAAGACGACTGCCTCGACCTGATCCGCGACCATCACGGCCGGGTCGTCGAATGGGTACGTGGTGTCACCCCGGAAAACGGCTGGGCGATCGGCGACTTGATCAACGCGCTGGCAAATGACGACCGCGCTTTCACCGAGAAACTCCTGGCCGACGTCGACCCGCACGCCCTCGCTCGATTGATCCCCGACGGCGGATGGCCACATGTCTACTCCACCACCCGCGCCGTCGACCGGATCACCCAGGCAGCAGGCATGCCCCTCATCACCCGCGTCGGCCACGCCTACGACCCGGAGGCCTTCCACGCTCTCGCCGCCAACCCACCGGCGGACATCCATGCCGTCGACGAACTCCTCAGCGTCCTGGCCTACACACAGCGTGACCTCGGACTCGAAGTCTTCAACCAGCTGACACCCCACCTGGCTACCGCGATCTCCCGCAACCCTCCGGCCGAGTCCCAGAAGATGTTCCGTACCTGGGCGTTTCTCCTGGGGTTCGCCCCTCACTTTCTGCGGGGCCGGCACGTGCCCGACCCGGCAGCCCGCCGACTCGCCAAGAAGTTCGTGCGCACACTCAATGCCGATCGGTTCGCCAGAACGCTGTCGCACCCTGCTGCAGGCCTCACCTGGGAGAACTTCTGTGGCTTCGTCGAGGCCATGAAAGAAATTGACCCGACCAGCGCAAAAACGATCGTCAGCCGTATAGACGTGGCCGAACTCGCGGTGGAGTTCGAGCGGAGCCTGCCGACACCATCACGATGCCACCTGTACGCGGTCGAGGTCCTCCGTGAACACCGGCCGGACGAGGCGCAGGAACTCCTCGAACGGTTCGAGGCACGCTACGCTGCCATCGACGTCCTCCTCGCATACATGGCGCCCGAGATGACAATCCGGCTGTTGCGGCGCGGGCTTCCTCTTGACCTCAGGCTTCGTAGCCACGACTGGGAGATCGCAGCCACTGTGGTGGACAGCATCGCCGCGCACGATCCGCAGATTGCGTCCGAACTCGCCGAGGCCAATCGCCCCGGCTTCATCGCCGGGCTCTCCTCGAAGTCCACGGATCCGTTCGAAGACCTCTCGGCGTGGATACGCGCCAGCGACAGGCACGCTCCCGGTCTCGTGGACGAAGTGCTGCGCCAGCTTCCCCCGGACGCTGTCACGGCCTGGGCCTCCGAGCTCAGAAAGAAGGACCGCAAACGCGAGATCGCCCCCCTCGTGCATCGTGCTGCGGCGTCTGACGGGCCGGCCGCAGCCGAAGCGCGCGAACTCATCCGGCGTTTCCCCAGCCTGCAACGCCAGAGGAAGGAACCCTCACCCTGACGGTACGCCGGTGGCGTCCCTTGAAGGACACCGTTGGCGAATTCGATGCTAGTCGGGTCAGATGTGGGTGAAGCGTGCGGTCTTGGTGGGGGCGAGCGGTGTTTCGGTGAGCCATGCGTCGGTGCGGATGACCAAGGCCTGCGAGGCGATCCGGTGATTGACCGGCGCTCCGACCTTCGCCCACCTCCTCCGTGATCTTGGGCGGCCGGAGCTGCCCGAGGTCGTCATGAGGCGATCGCATCCAGGCGACCAACAATCCAGGGCATCCCTTGCCGAGGTTAGCCCGGGGATCCGTCCGGCCTGCCTCGTTTCTCATTCGCCACGCACCACCGTGTCCCCGTCGAACCGCAGCGACGTGATCCGCGACTCGCCGACCCACTTCCGGAGGGTGTCCAGTGCAGCGGGCTCAAGTTTCGTGGTGAAGAGGATGGCCAGGTGCTCTCTGGCCCGTGAGCATGCCACGTAGAACAGGTTGCGTGCCCTGATAAACGCCTCCAGTTCCTTGTCCATCAGTTCGTCACGCCGCGAGAAGTTAGCCAGCATCTCGGGGATCTGGAAGCGGGAGTGTCCCTTGCTGACCACGGCGAGGACTCGGTTGAACTCCAGTCCCTTGACTCCGTGTTGTGTGGCGAAGGGCGTGCCGCCGCCGAGGTGCTCGTTCAACGCCAGCAACTCCGCGTACGGCACCTGTCGCAGTTGTTGGTACTCCTTCGACCGCGATGCCGCCCTGGCTTCAGCCTTGTCGTTGCTCACAGCCTGCGGGTCGGCGCCGGATGGTGACACGGCCTTCCGGTGACGCTCGCGCACCTTCCCCAGGCCGTCAAAGAGCTGCTGCTCAAGACAGAGGTCGAGGACATCGCCGACCGTGCCCGTCTTGCGGGCCTCCCCCAGTTCCGTCAGAAACGCCATCCATTCCTGCTTGTCAGTTGATGAGTTGATGGGTGGGCGGCCACGGGGGTCGAGTGCGTCGAACATCGCGCCGTAGCGCTTGTTCCGGTGGTGGAGAAGGGCCGGTTCCAGCGTGTCCATGAAGAAGGCCATGGCGTGGTCTTCCTTCCTTACATAGGAATCGTTGCGCCGAAAGGCCCCGTGGAGCTTCTGATATCCCAGTTCGCCAGCGATCGTCTCGTGCGTGAGCATGAGGATCTTCGTACTGGGCTCCTCCGCCCGCGCCTGGGCATCGTCACGGGATGCCCCGGTGCTCCACAACCGATCGCGGACGTCGTCCAGTACCCATTTCCGGGCCGCGTGGGCCGCGTCCCAGCCGAGCTGACCCTTCCGGTGGTGGGTGAGCCTCGCCCCGGCCCATTCGTTGGTGTGATAGACGGCGACGGTGCCCTCGCCAGCTCCTAGCGCTGTGGTCTGTGTCAGTTCGGGACGCATCGTGTTCAGGAGGTTCACGACGGCGCGCTGCGAGCGCCGATTGCGCCGTCTGAAGACCGGTGTCGGTCGGGCGTCCTCGAGTGCCCCGCACGCGTTGTCGTAGATCTGCTGCCAGTGGTCCCCGAAGAAGCCGCAGAGGGGGCCGCGTGCGGTGGCCTCATCGCCCGGCGTGCCCAGCATGGCCTCCGCCAGTCCGGCGGGGGTGTCCTGGTATTCGTCCACGAAGACGATCGGGAACCGGTCGGCAGCCAGGGCCCGGAACTTGGGAAGGGTGAAAAGCGCCCTCGCGAGGACGGGCAGATCGTTGTGGCCCAGCTGCACGTGACGGCTGTCGTGGTCCACTTTCTGAAAACCTGTGCTGTACTCGACGGTGTAGCCGTCCAGTGAGGTGTGGCCCTCCATCTTCGGCTGCATGAGGTCCAGCTCGACGATGTGGCGCAGCAGGTGCTTGCGGAAAGGGGAGAGCAGCTGCCACAGGAAACCGTGGATGGTTTCGGCGAACACGTACGGGCTGCGGTCGGTGCGGCTGATGATCTCGTCGCGGGCCACATTGGTGTAGGTGACGCAGGCGATGCGCTGGTGGGACCGTGGGAGGTAACGGGGGCGGTCGGCCAGGATGCTCTGGAGCGCCTCGATCAGTGAGCTGGTCTTGCCCGCACCGGCACCGGCCTCCACCTTGAAGTGACGGCCCGCCTGGAGAGCCGTCAGGATCGTGCGCGTGACATCTTCCGCCTCGGTCGTCACTGAACGTCCGCCTTCGTCGCTGTCCCGTCCTGTGCCAGGAGCCACTCGAGGCCGCGCCTGATGTACTTCGGGACCTGCCAGTCGTGGTCTCCGAGGACGTGGTCGAGGGCGAAGTCGACCTTGCTGCGCTTGGTCTCCACGCTGCTACGTGCCTGTTGTTCCAGTTCCTCGGCGGTGGAGGCGCCCGTGGGGATACCGAACAGAGCCCGGTTGGCCAGCGCGAAGGCATCCTCGAAGGTGCGGCCGCACGGACCGCCGGGCTCCTCCGGCACCTGGTAGGCGAGGCACATGCTGCCGCCGGCGATCGGCGGGTCCGTCTCGGCCCGTTGCAGCAGCTCAGCCACCGTGATGTCGGCCATCTCGGGGGACCACGCTCTGATGGACTGGTTGGACGTACGTCCGGATTCGGACACCAGGCATTTGCGGTTCTTGGGCTTCCTGTTGTCGACGGGATCAAGATCCGTGATGATCAGGGCCGGGATCCCGAGGGCCTTGAGAAGCGGATAGAACCTGTGGGCATGCGCCCCGCCGACCTCCATCAAGGTCACGTACTGGTGCTGGGGCATCTGGCCGGGCTTCTCCGCCGCGAGCTTCTCCTCCGCAGCCGGGACGAAGATACGCTCGCTGGCGCCCTCGACGAGGATGGCCTTGTCCGCGAAGTAGAGGTCGGCCCGCGTGAGGCTCAGGTACTTGCGGAGGAACCTCTCGTCGCCGGTCACCTGGGACAGGTCCTTGATGACAGTGCGGGCCGGCCCCGGCTCGCTTCCGCTCTCCACGGTGTCCTCCTCCTTGCGGAAGTACCGGATGTCGGAGAAGTGTCCCCGGTTGGCCACGTGTGCCGAGTGGGTGGTCACCACGAACTGAGCGTTCCACCGGGGGCTGCTGTCGGTTGCGGGGCTATTCTCCTCGACCGCTCCCTGTTGCCCGGGCATCGTCGCTCTCATCTGCGAGTCGATCTGGGGGAACAGATTGACGGAGTGCGTGAGTCGCTGGATGAACGCCTCCTGCATCTGCGGGTGCAGATGGGCTTCCGGTTCCTCCAGGAAGACGAGATGGATCCCCGACTCCGGAGAGGTCGCCGTGTGGTCGCGGTAGCAGGTGAAGAGCCTGAGCAAAATCATCACCAGGTTCCGCGTACCGAGGCCGCTATACGACTCCGGGAACCGAACACCGGCCACTCCCGGATAGTGAATGCGTGCGAAGTTCCTGAGCAGCCTCTTGGAGTCCAGCCTGGCGGCCGTGACGAACTCCTGGTTGCCCAGACCCGGATAGCCGAATGCCTTCAACGTCGGCGCCACCCGTTCACGGACCTTCTGGAGGCTGCTGTCGAGACTGCCGGAGGTGCCTACGAGTGTCTCGTCGATGGTCGCGGCGAGCTCCTCCAGCCACGTCGCGTTCTGGCTCTTCTCCGCCGCGGTCAGCAATTGCTCGAAGACCGCTCCGATTGGTGCGGCATGCCCGTCGCTCTCGTCGTCCAGCCCTCGCTGCGCTTCGACGAAGTCCACCCTCACCAGGGTGCGCACGTCGGCGAGGTCGACCGGCCGGACGTTCGCCTCATCGGTCGGATCCACTGCCATCACCGACATCTCGAAGTGCTTCGGGATGCCTCTGCCCAGCTGCTCAAGCGTGGCCGTGGCATCCAGCCCCACCGGCACGCCCCCGAAGAACTCCTTCAAGGCGCCGTCCCCCAACGCGAAGGCGAACCTGATCACGACCTCGGAGCAGTCGGGGTCGAGGTCGACCACGAAGGGGGCCAGGGGTCCGTACTGGCCGCAGTCCTTGTCGTAGGAGATATGGAGGGTGAGGGTGACTGCCGGAACCGTGTCGCGCGCCTGCTCCGCCTCACCCGAGGCAAAGAGGCGATGAGCGGCAAGGAACTCCTCGTAGCAGTCGGCGGAGAAGTCCTCAATGCGCAGCGCAGCCTTCTTCCTCGCCACGAAGAATTCGAACAGTTTCGCCAGCGAGGTCTTTCCCGTGTTGTTGCGGCCGACGCACAATGTCACCTTGTCCGTGAAGGAAAGCTCGGTTCTGCGGAGCAGCCGGAAGTTGCGGATGACCGCCTTGGTGAGCCAAGGCGGCACCGGGACTACGGTCCCGTATGGTTCGGCGGAGCCGTGTCGCGGGCCTGGGATGACACGCGGATCACTGGGCTGGGTCATCGCGACTCCTCGCTGCGCTCGTACACACCCTGGGACATCCGGCGGGAACACACAGCAATGGAAGCCACAAGCCCCATGAGGTGCCGTCATCCCCTCAGGATCTGAGGCCGTATCTTGTCACCATAATTCTCTAAATGCACAGCGGTCACACTTGATTCACCTTCGGTCGCCTATCGATCTGAATTCACTCCCGAATGTTCGGGATACGGCACCCATGCAGCCACCACGTCATAGGCCAGGTGAGGAATGGCCATGTAGAAGGCGCAAGGCGTGACCGGTGCTCAGCGAAGGCGTTGTGCCAGGAGCAGTGAAAGGGGCCGCATCAGGTCCGATGCCAGCCCATGTCCAGTCCCGTCGATTCCTTGAGGACCTGGTTCAGCGCTTCGACCTGTCCGACGTCGCCGAAGAGGCTGCGGGGAAGGCGGTCGTGAGGGAGAGGGCCCATGCCATGCATGATGTCGTCGTACGCCGACGCCACGGCGGCACCTACCAGTAGGTGCGTCGCCGCACCGAGGCCCACATGCTCCGACGGGCCACGCCTGTCCAGCACTGTCCCGGTCCACCCCTCTCTGTGAGCCTTGCGTGAGACGTTCCGCTTCGCTGGGTACCACGAAGAGGACAGCCCTGAAGGTCCGGGCAAGGAAGTCGCCGCGAGAAAGCCCGCCCCAATCTCCTGACGTGAACGAAGCCGTTGTCAGTGCCGCGTGCGATCCTCACCCCGGAAGCGGGCACTTCAGAAGGAGGCCGGGTGGCGACGGGACGTCCGCGGAAGGATCCACGCGATCCGGTGCTGATCATGCGGGATGCCGGGCTCGAACCGCTGGAGCCCTATCCAGGAAGTGATAAGCCCTGGCGCTGCCGCCATGAAGCGTGCGGGAGAGAAGTGTCACCGCGGCTGGGCAACATTGCCGCAGGCCGGCAGGGTGGCTGCCGGTACTGCTCAGGCACGGCTCCGATTCCTCCGGAGGAGGCGGTGGAGTTGATGCGCTCGGCCGGCCTGGAACCGCTAGAGCCATATCCCGGGGCGACAGCCCCTTGGCGCTGCCGGCACGTGGCGTGCGGTCGGGAGGTCAAGCCGCGCTACTCGCACATCAAACGCGGAGGGGGACCGTGCCGATGGTGCGCGCCGAACGCGCCGCTCGATCCGGACCAAGCCGCCGCGCTCATGAGGTCGGCGGGTCTGGAACCGTTGGCCCCCTATCCCGGAACCGACGTCCCCTGGCGATGCCGCTGCACAACATGCGGCACGATCGGGACACCTACTCATGGGTCGGTCAAGGGCGGACAAGGAGGTTGCGGCCCGTGCGGGCGCAAGAACGCCGGGCAGGGCATCAGCCGGGCATGGTCGCGTCGCCGCGAACTGCCCCGCACGGACGGCGGCCAAGCCGCAGTCAAGGCGAAGGATTTTGACCTGGAGCCGCTGGAGTCATACCCGGGACCGAGCGGCCTGTGGCGTTGCCGCCACCTCGCGTGCGGCCGAGACGTCCAGATCAGGTTGAGCAACCTCAGGCGTAGCCTTCGGGCTTGCCCGTACTGTCCTCCCTCACCGGGTGGCCGACGCCGCTGGCCTGCGGACGAAGCCGAGGCTCTCATGCGCGTCGCTGGCCTGGAACCGCTCGAACCGTACGCGGGGCGTCGTGGCAAGGCGTGGCGGTGTCGCTGCAACGGCTGCGGGCGTGAGACATCACCGAGTCTGGGCGGCATTCTGGCGGGTCAGGGAGGCTGCCGACACTGCGCGGATGTGAAAGCGGCAGCGGGCAGAAAGACCGACCCGGACATCGCGGTGGTCGCCATGCGTGCCGCCGGACTGGAGCCGCTGGAACCCTATGCCACCTCGGTGACTGCGTGGCGCTGCCGCTGCACGACCTGCGGCAACGAGGTCTCCCCGACCCTCATGAAGATCCGTACTGGTGGCGGATGCAAGTTCTGTGCCACCCACGGCATCGACCTGGCAGGACCGTCGAAGGTCTACGTGATCACCCACCGGGAGTGGCAAGCCGTCAAGATCGGTATCGGGGCCTGCACCGGCTATACCTCTCGCCTCATCCAACACGAACGGCAGGGCTGGCAGCTGCATCAGGCCCGTGAATACGCCACCGGCGCGGCTGCCTACGACGTCGAGCAGGCCGTGCTGGGCCGCCTGCGACAGGCCGGGCTCATTCCCTTCCTCACGAGCGACGTCATGCCGAATGGCTGGACCGAGACCTGCTCCGCGGCCCGCGTCACGGCGGCCGAGGTCTGGGCCATGGTCGACGAGGAAACTCGGAACGCCACGGAACCCTATGCACCCCGAGTCGGCGACCGACCCCGTACCGCGGTCCTCATCGACGCGGCGGCCGCAGCCGCCGAAATGCGGGCCTGCGGATACGAGCCACTCGTTCCGTATCCCGGCCGCACCAACGCGACTTGGCCCTCGCGCTGCATGACCTGCGGGCACGAGGGACGTCCGACCTTCAATGCCGTCCGTAATGCGGGCCAGCGCTGTCGCGTCTGCCGGGCGAAGGAGACCCAGGCGAAACGCGCCGCCGCGAACGCGCCGAAGGCGGGCGAAACCATGCGCGCTGCCGGACTCGAACCGCTGGAACCCTACCCGGGCAGCGCAACGCCGTGGCGGTGCCGCTGCACCACGTGCGGTCGCGAAACCAGCCCCACCTACTCCAACGTCAACAGTGGTTCGAAGGGCTGCCGGTTCTGTGCCCTCAACTCGGCCACCGACGAGCGGGCGTCCGCCGAGGTGCGAGCTGCCGGGTTCGAGCCGCTGGAGCCGTACCCCGGCCGCACCACGGACCATTGGCGCTGCCGCTGTTCCTGTGGAAACGAAGTCACGACGCGCCTGTCCTCCATCCGGTCGGGCACCACCGGCTGCAAGAAGTGCCCCCGATCCGGCGGCCGAACCGATCCGGCGGCAGCCGCCACGGAGGCACGCGCCGCCGGGTTCGAGCCGTTGGAGCCCTATCCGGGGAAGACCACCGACCGGTGGCGCTGCCGTTGCAGGTGCAGCACGGACATCACACTCACCCTGACCAGCATCAGAGGAGGCCGTACCGCCTGCGGCACGTGCTCCCAAGGCCCGGCTCAGTAACCATCAGCGGTCACAACGCGCCAAAGGCAAACGCCACACCCAGGCCGTCATGGCGTTCTCCCGCCGCCAGGGTCAACGTTCTCTGGGCTCTCCTGCGCGACAGACGATGCTATGAGCTCACACCGCCGATGGCCCGAGCGGCTTGACAAACGGCACTAGGAATCGACGTTGATGCCGTAGTCCGCGGCCAGGCCCGCCAGCCCGGTGTCGTAGCCCTGGCCGACAGCACGCACCTTCCAGCCCGAATAAAGTCGATAGACCTCCACAGCGATAGCGACGGTCTCGCGCGAAACGAAGGGAGCTGGCTCAAAGGACAATCTTTCACCGGAGGGTTGGGTGATGTCCGCGCGCCATGTGGAGTGCTGGTCGAAGACAGCTACGGGCTGGGATTCGAGGTCGATGCTGGCGATGACTGCCACGGTGTGGATGTCGTCGGGAATCTCGGGCAGCTCCACGGTGACGATGTCGCCATCCGTGCGGACTCCGTCGTGGTGGGGATGGTTATAGAAGACGAGGTCCTGGTCGCTGCGGACCTTGCCGTGGCGGGTGAGTAGGACGGCGGAGACATCAACGGGCGTACCGGTGGCGGTGACGCGCACCATTACCCGCTCGGATGAGAGATGGGCATTAGCGCCCTTGCCCAGCACGTTCCCGGCCTCGCGCTGAGACTCTGGGGCAGCCTTGACCGCATCCGCGTCGGATGCCTCTGCGGGTCGGCTGGTACCGGTCAGCGCGGCGAGGGTGTCCTGGAAGAGGGGCCAGCCTTGAGCTTCTTCGCCGGGCCAGGGCCAGGCCAGGCGGTGGGCGCCGAACTGTTTAGGTGTCGGCGGATGTCCGAGGGCCTCGTAGAGCTGCACATAGTGCAGGCTTTCCTCGGCCAGGCGGCTGAGCTGCCACTGCCGTTGGGCTTCTTCGGGCTGATTCATGCGGAGGTCGTTGTCTACGGCGGCGCCGCCGAGCGCGGTGTAGACGCGCTCGGCGAAGACGTGGCCGTCACTCGTAAGCAGACGAGCCGGACGCTGTTGCTGGGCGGCAGCGGGCTCGCCGATCGCGGTGTACAGGGCGCCGAGGTCACCGCCGGTCCATTGGTTGGCCGCGCTGGTGGCGAATTGGGCGAACTGGATCAAGGTAGGTGGCTTGCCCTTCGCGGCCACGAACCGGTGATGGGCACGGGCAACGTCTTCCAACGCGGCGCGCCACCGCCCCTTCAGGTAGGCGTCGAGATACTGCTCCGCCCAGCCACGGCGATGGCGGGTGACGATGTCACGCACCCGCTCGAACCCTTCGCGGCGGCTGCCGCTGCTGTGACTCATCGTCAGAGCGAAGGAACCGATCTCGGTGTCCACCGGTAGCTCCCTGCGCTCCCGGACGATCTCCTCCTCCGGTCCCAAATGCCGCTCAGCAATGCGCAGTTCCTCGAACAGATCCGGCGAGACAGGACAGCCAGCGGCACGCAGCGCATCGAGGGGACGGCTGTAGTAATCGGCCACACCAGACAGAGTGGCGCGGGAGTAGGGGCCTTCGCACACGAACCAGGCGGTCAGCGCGACACCGTGCCAGAACTCCAAGGCGGGGCCGAGCGTTTGGGCCATCAGCTGGTGGGGCCGGGGGTTGCTGACGATGGTGCCTGGGTGGCGCTGCAGCGTCACCGACTGCCAGAGGCGGTCCACCTGCTCGTTGCTGGAGGCGGGCAGCACCTGCCGGTACAGCTGCTGGGTGATTCCCTGGTCGTCCTGCCAGGCGAAGGACATGAGCTCGTTGTCGACGAGTCCCCACAGCGGCCGCATGCCGGGTCTTTGGACAGCATGCGTGTGGTCGAAGGCTGTCCACCAGTCGCGCAGGGCTGCAGCACGTTCTTCGACGGGGGAAAGGGAGGTCGGGCCACCGAGGAAGGCCGCAAGCATGGCATGGATTTCGTCCTCCGGGATGCCCGCCTCGGCGGCCATGCCGGCTGCCTGGGCAGACATCCCCACGTACAAGCGCGGCTCAGGCAGCGCGGTGACGACTTCCTCGTCCGAGTGCGGTGGCGCCTGCAGGTAGTCCAGTACGGTCAGCCAGTCGCCGGCGAAGTAGCCGGAGACCACCGGCTGCAGCGCCCGAGTCAGGACCCGCCTGGCCAGAGCGGTACCGGCCTTGGCCTTCTTGGCGAAGCCGGCCATCAGGGCCTGCGTCTGCTGGATGCGGTGACGGGTAACGAGCTGCAGAGAATCAGTGGCGGTGAGGGTGTCCAGGAGCCGGAGGCGGGCGCGTTGCTGCCCGCGCCGATCCAGCCGGTGCCAGCCGCCACCGAAGCGGAACTCCTCGAGCGCATCCCGGCCCAAGCCCAGCAGACGGTAGCGTTCCTCGACACCGGCCCACTGCTTCTGTTGGTCTTCGACGGTCCCGGCCGGTCCCGTTGCCCGCACCCGGACCGGCTCCAACAACGTCTCGAACAACGGCACCAGCAGCGCCCACAGCAGTACCGCGTCCGCGCCCTCCACAACGCTGACCCGGGCGGTGTCATCGGTGGCCAACGTCACCACGTGAGCGGGGTGTTCACGCAGCAGATGCGGCAGGTTGACTGCTCCTGCCTTCACGGAGAGCTTCTGCGGCAGGTACCACGCACCGCGTTGCTGTTGCTCCCGCACTCCGAACTTCTCAGCGCACCAGGCCTTCTCCGACCCGCTGAGCCCAAGCACTTCAACACTGTCCACAGCCTGTGGTCCTTGGCCTCTGATCACCGAGGCCACTCGCTGGCCTCTCAGTGCGGCGGCCAGCAGCCGGCCCGCGAGCGCGTCGAGCTCCGCGAAGCGCTGGTGCTGCCCGGCAGCCGCCTCCAAGGCAAGCCCCTCGTCGGGGGAGGCGCCGATGACAGGCTGCCACCAGCGCGGCTCGTCACTGGCCACCGGTCAGCCTCCGCATGTACTCGACGAACTGTTCAAACGGCATCGGCGTCGCGGTGTTTTGCGCGTAGACGGCGTAGCACTGGGCCATCAGCTGCATCTCCCGCTCCGCCCGCCGAGCTTCCACCCGGCCCAGATCGTGCACCACCCGCTGTTCGACACGCCCCTGCTCGTACAGCACGAACGCATCAACCCCGCCCGGGACTTCGCCATCAGAGGCCGCCTCTCCCGTGCCGTCACCGTCCTGTACCACCTCCAGCGTGGCGGGGTCGATCAGAGGAACGTCGAGCAACACTGCTGGATCCATGTCGTTGTCCGCGCACATGGCCTCCAGATGGTCCTCCAGGCCGAGTTCGGCATGGCAGACCACGTCCAGGTACTGCTGATCGACAGCCAGACCGGGATGCCTCAATACGCGCACACCACGCCCGATGAACTGGTAGAACTCGCCGAAGCTGCCATACGGGCGCACCGGCACCACCACGGTGATGGGCGGGAAGTCGTAGCCCTGGCCGAGCATCCGCAGCTGCACGATGCCTTGCAGGTCTCCCGCGTCGGACTCGAAACGCCGCCGGGTGGCTTTGATCGTCGAGGCCGACATGCTGTGGTGCAGCGTGCCGCACGGGATGCCGTGCTCTTCAGCGATCCGGGCGATCTGCTGCGCATGGGCCTCACCCATCGCCGCGAACAGCGCCCGGGGTTTGACCGGGGCCAGCAACTTGGCCTGCGCATCCAGACAAGCCCGCGTCACGGTCATCACGTGCCGGATCGACGCCTCGGACTGCGCTGTGATACGGGCCATCTTCCGCTCGTCTTCCAGGGCGGCCAGCAAGGCATCACGGCCCACGATCTGTTCGCGGCGTCCGTCGGGCCACACCGCCTCGTAGACCGTCGTCGCCACTTCCGGGGCGAACCGATGCACACGCAGGTTCTTCGCCGAGCCGTCCGCGACGGAGTCCACCAGCCGGTAGCGGTAGACGACATCGGCGTCGATCGGTTTACTGTCCAGGCGCTGGAAACACGCCGACATCAGCAGCGTGCGTGCACCCTCGAAGTGGGCGAAGAGCCTCTGGTAGGAGGCGCTGGCCGCGATGTGCGCCTCGTCCACGACGATGAAGTCGACATCCTCCGGCTCCAGCTTGGCCAGCAGGTCCCCATCCTTGTCGCCAGTGCCCAGCGCGTGGAAGTTCGTCACCAGCACATCTGCGGCCAGCAGCCGCTGCCTGCTCACCCGGCTGATCTGCCCGTCGTCCCTGTCCAGGACCAGCGTGGCCGGCGGGCGCGCGCCCGGCAGCAGCGGGCCGCCCGCCAGACCGTACAGAACATTGCCCGGCATACCCGGATCGAGTGCCTTGGCGAACGTGCCGCGGATGACCGAGCCCGGAGTCACCACCAGCGCCCGCCGCCTGCTGAAGGACAACGCAGCCGCCACTCCCAGTGCGGTCTTGCCGGCCCCGACCGCCATCACCGTGGCCGCATGCCGTCCTCCGGACGCGTAGTAGTTGGCCAGCGCGGCCAGAGCCTCGTCCTGGCACGCCCGCAACGGCTCCCGCGCCACCGAAGCGCGCACACCAGTGAAGTAGGACCCACCGGCCGCTGGCTGGGCGCCCAGAGGCGGATCGGCCGCCCGCAAGGGATCCCCCGCCATCTCCGGGACCTCAATGCGCGGTACGGCGACCACTAACGGCGCAAGCGCCGCATCCTGGCGCAGCATCGCCTGCAGCTGGGCAACGCAGCGCGCGGTGTCCAGGCGCACCGCATCATAGGAAAACCGCAGCACCGTCAGCCCCGTGGCAGCCAGGTCGTTCTGCCGTAGCCTGTCGTAGGTGAAGGCCCCCCGGTCACTGTGGAAGGTGAACCCGTCCAACTCGACGGCCAGTTGCAGCGACTCACCTGAGATCAGGTAGTCCAACCTGTAGGTGCGTTCATTGACCGTCACCGGATGCTGGCTGCGCACGTGCGCCACGATGCCCCGCTCCGCAGCCGGAGCGAGCACCCAGCGCAAGAACGCCTCTTCCAGATAGGAGGCCGAAGGAATCACATGGTGCAGTCCCGTGCTCATGCAGCCCCGCCAACCGCAGCTTCCTGCGCCAACGCACCGACCTTCTCCGACAGCTGGGCCACCTCGTCCTCGCCCTGTCCGAAACGGGCCAACCGCTTTGCTACGCCGAGAGCTTCTTCGAGAGCGCCTTCGCGTTCCAGCAGCACAATGAGCCGGGACACGGACGTCACATGCACGAACGACTCCGGGATGGGACCGGTGTCGAAGGACACCGCCTGAGGGGCCGCCTCCATCAACTCCAGGTCCAGCAGCGCAAACACCTCAAGCAGCTCAAGCCCTTCCGGATAGGAGCGCCGACCGCTCCACATGCGGTCAACCGCACCCTGCAGGACGAAGTGGTAATCCATCGCCACACCGGGAAGCTCCAGCGCCTCCCAGACCCGGGCGACCAGGTCCGCTCCGCTCGCCTCTATGGGCACATGCCGGCTGGCTGGCGTTGCCGACGTACTTCCCTCAGCAGTCGGCCACATCGGTGATCCGTACGACGCCTCCGGGCGGACACGTGCCTCTGACAGCGCCTCGCGAACAACCCCAGGACTACCCGTGAAATGCATGCCGGGCACGGCCGCCATTCGCTCAAACCACGTCACCACGTTCCCCGCTCTTCCCACTTCCGCTGCCTCAGCCGCCAGGTCACGGCCATACCCTGCTGAGCGTCTCCCGTGCCCCGCCAATGCAATACCACCTCGCGAACCATATGCCCGCCAGCTGAAGCAAGTGACGATTTGAGGGAAGATCCGGCCGCCTTACCGCAGAAAGCGGAAAACTTCTCAGGAGCTACTGCCGCGCAAGTCGTAAAGACGCGAGGGGCGACGATGCCTGGATCAGTCGGGTCCGTGCGTCGGCGAGGTCGTAGAGGACCGCGAGGCCGTCCGCTTTGGCGTAGGCAGAGGTGCGCATGTGCTGCGGGAAGTGCTCGCGCAACGCCACAGCCATCGGCAGATTCGCACTCATGGTATTGGTTCCAGGGACGAAAAATCCCGTGCGGCGGCTGTCCTTCCATCACCCCCCCCCCGCCGAGCGGCGCCGTCTCGTCCTCTGCGATGAGGTCATTGCCTATCTCTGTGTACATGTAGCCGAAGCCCCAGATCCGCCTCCCGAGCTGGTCCAGGAACTCCGCAGGATCATGACCAACCCCTGCAGAAAATTCCCGACGAATGCGCCCTCATGCTGCACCCCTGAATCCTCGGAGGCGCACACATCAGCCAGGGCCCACTGTTCGACCACGCTGAAGCGCCTCGGCCCCGCGGCCAACGCGGCTGCCGCAACGCCGTTGAGGCCGGAGCAGATCGTGTTCCTGCGGACGCTGCTCGTGTCGGCCCGGCTCGCGAAGCCCGACTGTTGACCGGCGCCAATCGTCGCGCGCTCCTCGACGACACGGTCATCGTGCAGTTCCACGAGCACGTCCGCAGGCCACCGGCCCGCCCGCCGAGGTCGTCGACCAGGTCCGTCCGATCCCCGCCCCAGCCATGGCCCGCGAGTCGTCGGCCACACCGATATTAGCGGCCAGCCGCCGTTCTCCTGCGCCGCCGCTGCGCTGTGAGGTCCGCGAGCAGGTGCGGACGGTCTTCGCCTCGATGTCGGTGACAAGCCCGCCAGCCGCTGCGGTTGACTCCTCAGGCGGTGGGGCATGAGCGACGAACCGTTTTCCACCGCCGACTGCGAAGCGCTCTTCGGGCCTATTACCACCGTGACCACAAAAAGGTAAGCCACGAACAGGTTCATACTGATGCCGTTCGTCGTGGTCATCCAAACTCCGATAGCCACCGCCACAACAACTGCAGCAAGACCTGTGCCTACGACCGCGGCCTCGGGGATCTTCTCCCACTGGGCATCGCCGTGCATTCGCTCGGGGCGTTCCTCTTCTCGCCGCTTTCCAACTCGACGACCTTGGCGTCAATAGCTGCTCACCGTGTTGCACCACAGCGAATACCAGGGCCTACTCCAGACCCTGATGCCGTCGCTCTGCCTCTTGGTCCTCCCGTCGGGCATCCGCTTCGTACGACTCTGCCAGCGCTTTGAGCAACTTCCTGGTTCGTGGCCACACGCGTACTCGTTCGGCTTGTTCCCGGAAGGCTCGGGCCAGCTCCGACTCCTGCGCTCCGCCGTCCAAGAGTCCCCGGCTGGTCACCCCCCGTTTGTTGTAGATACCGATGCTGAGACCTCGTTCAAGATCACTGCTGTTGATCTCTTCGAGTAGGTCTCGGACGGTTTCTGGTATCTGCAGGTCATCCTGGTCACGCGGGGCGCAGGCAAGTACCTGGCCGATCTGTACGTCACCTGCCCTGGCACGATCTCTGGCAGCCAGTTCCGCCCGTGCCGTAATCACCCACGTACGCAGCACGACTGGGTCGAGGATCCCGTCGGCCGTGAGTCCGGGACATCTACGCAAAGCACTCAGGACTCTGTAGGCGCGGCTCGCGATATTGCGTCTGTTCTCGGGCTCGACGGTATCGCCTAGGTCCTCCTCGCTGGTGCTGGAGCGGAAAGCCCACGTCACCAGTTCCGCGAACGCCTCAGGGTCCTCGACAAGCGTCTGCTGGAGGATTGGAGCCTCGGCCTCGAACCCCAGTGCAGGAAAGAGTTGCCACTCCAGGCTGAGGATGCGTTGACGCCCGATGTGCTCGTGGTGCCGGGCCAGTAATGCGAAGAGATCCTGGAAGCGTGAACTGAGGCGCCCGATCTCAGGATCATTCAGCGTAGCTGCGATGAGGTTTTCAAGTCCAGTGACGACGATTTCAGCAGCCTCTGCGCCGCTGCCCGCCTTTCTGTCGTATAGGAGGATCAGGTCCAGTGCCGCTGCGGGACGTCCAGCGCTCAGCAGCGACCGTGCCGCGTCAAGGGATCGCGGGAAGTCCGAGCCGAGTCCGTAGTAGGAGAACTCACGCCAGTAATGTCCTGCTACTTCCGGGCTGAGTTCGTCGAGTTTGGACCAGGCGCTGGCTGCTTCCGGGGAGAGGCGCAGGACCGTTGCCTGAGTCTGCGGAACCTCAGTGAGGGAGAGAAGTCTGTCGCGGAGTTCATTCCCCTGGGTCCACAGGCGCCGGCGCAGGTATCCTGCCGCAATCTCCCTGGCGGGTGAGTCGTCCCCTTCGATCCAGGACAGCAGCTCTTGGTCATGGTCTCCGGAGTGTTCTGCCAGAGCGATGCCCACGAGGTCCGCGAACTCTGTTGCGGAGGCCAGTTCTACGAGGGCTGCCAGTCCTCCGTTCGCGAGGGTCTCCCCGACCGCCGTAGCCCGCCGGGCGAGGATTTCAGCGTCGTATGCGGCGAAGTTGTCACGGCGCTTGATGTCGCCGAGCGTGATCCAGTGGGCTTGGAACAGCCAGGCGTGCCGCTGCACCGGATCCTGCGGCTCCAGCGCCTTACACGCGGCTTGGAGTGGTCGAAGCTCATCTGCGGGAAGGGCCCAGGCGGTGTCGGAATACTCCTCGTGCCGTGAGATCTGATCGCGCAGCGCATGGTGGAGAACCGCACGCTGAGCGTCATCTTCCGGACCGTCGGCCAGCTCGGTCAGTCGTCGCGCGACCTCAGCGCGGTGCTTGGGAGGCAGATCGTCGATCTTATCGATCAGGTCCACATACAGCTCGGGCGCGGCGCTGAGTTCGTCGAGGAGCAGGTCGGCAACGGCTGTCGTAACACTCCATCGATCATGGGGAGTTACGGCGATGTTGATTTTCCAGTCACGGAAACGCGGACCAGGGTGGACCATTTGTACCGCGTGACCGTCAGGAATGAGCTGAAGGAGCAACTTACGGCCGACTGCCGGGTGCCTGCGCATCAGGCGTTGGATCACTCTGATGCGGTCCTCGGGGCGGGCGGTGGTGTTGGGAGCCCATGCGCTGAGGATCCCCACCAGACTCGCAAGCGGACGATTCGAGAGCCGGCCGCCCGGATCCACGACGGCCAGCGCGGTCAGTACGTCCACTACGTCATCGAGGTGCTCCGGAGACCATGCCAAGATTTCCAGAGCGAACAGAAACCGTGTGTGAGGAGAGCTCGGTCCCAGCCCCATACTGTTTGGCTGACTGTCGGTGAACATGCCAGCGTGAAGTGGCGTTGTGCCGCTGAGCCCCTGGTGCATCGCTTCTATGAACTCCTCCGGGGCAGCTTCAGCCAGCAGAGTGAGCACGTCGCCCAGGGAGCGCCACAAGCTGTATGTGTCATCGGCGTTGGCATGTTGCAGTAGATCCCGGACGACCAGCCGTGCCCATCGATCCCCCGTGACGCCTACTGGGCCTCTCAGTTCCTCACCCATGGAGCCCAGGAGGGCGAGCGACTGGGCGAGCCCTGAGCGGAGGGTCTCTGAGGAGCGCCGCCTCGCGCCTACCAACCCGGCCTTCCACCTCTCGGCCGGATCAAGGGCGAGAGTCGGGTCCGTTTCAGTCAGTACCTCCAAGGCTGCCGTTCGGAAGGCGTGGAAGTCGTCGCTGGTGAGGGATGTACCAAGCAAGGTCCATGCATCCTCGACGGCGAGCACGTGCCACATTTCTTCCAGGTTGCCGAGGAAGGGAATGTCGGCGCCGACAGCGAGCTCCCGGGCTCGTTCCTGCAACGCTTCGTACTCAAGGCCCAGACACTGACCGACCACACGGCGGTCTTCCCGACTGTCCCCGTTCCAGGAATTCAGCAAGAGCAACCGACGGCGGACCATGTCGTGCGTCAAGACCTGTGCCGGTGTGAGCGGCTCCGGGTGGTGGGCCAAGGCGCGCCGCAGCGCCAGAAGGCTGCGGCGACCGAGCGTGCCGAACCGGGCCGCACGTTCGTACGGCATGCCGTCGGACTGCAGCAGGGACTCGATGGCCTGGCTGTGGAGCCTGGGCACCGTCACGTCGCACGGGCCTCCGGGCATCGCCGCCCACACAAGTTGATGAGGGTGCTGTGGAAGGTCTCGTGCGAGCGCCGGGTCTGCGAGGACCAAGATCAAGGGCTGGCGCTGCGCCCCCAGTTGGTCGAGGCTGTCCCTGTTGGAAACGAACAGCACCCGGGCCCCTACCTGGCTTGAGCTCAGGATGCCATCCTCTTCCAGGGCTGCGGCTACGAAGGCACAAACCTCGTCGGGGCGTAGATCACCGCCTAGTGCGATGACCGACCGCCCGGTGGTGAGTACGGCACGGAAGTCGGCAGCCGCTCTCTCTCGCCCGGCCAGCACCACCGCCTGGTCCAGGGGAACCCGCGTCGAACGGAGCCAGGTGTCAGTCCACCACGATTGCAGAGACCGCACACCCGGCAGCGCCTTCCTCAGCCGGGCAGCAAGCCATGCCGTAGTGGCGGGCGCCTGCTCCAACCAGAGGTCGATCCCGTCAAGGTTGTAGCCGCGTACCTCCCGCCACCGGCCATCCCCTGTGTGACGCGCGGCCCAGTTTCGGCTGTCTCTCCACGTGTCGAGAACGACTTGCACATAGGTAACGTCTTCGGGCAGGAGCCCGCTCGGCCCCTGAGTCCTCTTCCCGTAGTCGTCATCGGCCTTGCCGTTGCCGCCGCCAATGGACAACTCCCACACCGACGTTCCCTGCGGCACGAACGCCGACGGTCCCGACGTTGTGACGATGCCGTCAAAACCTCCAACCGCAGTGCCGGAGCCTCCCGGCATGTCCAAGGATTCCAGCCCACTTGCGGTCTCCGCTATCAAGCGCCTGACCAGCAACGGGAGCACCGTATCGAAGCCCGCGTCACCGCGTGCCCTACGAAGATCGTCACGATCGATTGGCGGCCATGCAGTCATGCTCCGACGGTACTGCCACCCACTGACAGTCATCACCAATGCAACTCCGCCGACTCCTCGCCGCCCCAATCAACGGCGACGAGCTCGGCCTGCAGGCGCGGACACGGAGGCGCTCCCCGTAAGCCACAGTAAGCCTGATGCCTCGTCAGGCCAGTCGATATGGGTGCGGATCCTTCGAAGGAGCCCAAACTTGGATTTCCCCTGGTCAGGCGCAGCACCAGCCCTGGATCGAGTGCACGGTGCGGGGCCGGCCTCCGCGCTTCGGCCGGGACTGGGAAGCGTGTCGGCGGGCGATGACGTTGCGGTGCCAGCGCAGTACCCTGTCCGGCCGCACCAGCAGCCGCATACGGCGCAGCACTTCCCGTGGCAGGGCATGGAGGAACGACGCCAAAAAACGCCCGGTTGCTCGCGCCGAACCGGACCTGCTGCCCGTTCAGCTGCCCTTCCAGAACGCCGATCTGGTGGCGCAGAGCGAGGATCTCGACATCTTTCACCCGGTCGCTCATCGGCGCCAGTCGCAGCATCGCGAACGCGTTCGTCACACCCAGGTATGCCAGTCTCAGCAGCACGACCGATCATCATGCCGCGCCAACCGGCGCCGCGCGATACCGGCGACTCGATCGGCCTCGGCCAACACCCAAACGCCATCCCACCTGCGTGGAAGAGGTATTCGGCAAGAGCAACGTCATCGGGCGGGCGCGCTGCTCCACAGTCTGAGCAGGATCCGCTCCGGATGCTCGCCGCTGGCCAGCATCCGAGCCGTGCGCGACCAGGTTTCCGGTGGGAGGCCGTAGCCGGTGACCAGGCCGTAGAGGGTGGGTCCGGAGCCGGGCAGCATCAGCAGCTCGCCAAGTAGGCGGGCCTCGGCCGGCGCCGCCTCGGTGGCGAGGACCAGGTCCAGCGCGTCGGAACCGAACCGCTCGACCAGCGCGAGCCCGTCCTCCCCCGCCGCCAGCAGCCAGGGGGTGAGTACTCCGGCGCGGGCCCCGTGCTTCGCGCGCTGCTCCACCAGCAGCCGCAGTACGCGCGGTCCGGAACCGCCGGCGAGCAGGGGCAGCCAGCGTGGGCCCCAGACCGACACCTCCTCGGCGCTGCCCGGCAGGCGCTGCTCGACGACGGCCGCGGTGACCGCTACCCGCGGGCCGAACCGGGCACCGGCCTGCAGCACGGACTCCAGGGAGCGGGCCGCCAGCTCGCTGGTGAGCGGTGCCAGTTCGGCGAGCATGCGGCGCTGTTCGGGGCTGAGGCCGTGCCGCTCGGCGAACTGCTGTGCCACCACGCCCAGTCCGTCGCGCAGCAGGGTCCGCAGCGCCTGTGCGGGGTCGGCGGCGGACAGGATCAGCGGCAGTTCGCGGCGCGCGCGGGGATCGAGGGTGGCCTCGCGCTCGACGGCGTAGAGCCGCAGCAGGGCGGTGCGCTGGTCGGGGCTACTCAGGATGGCCAGCAGGGGCAGCAGGACCGGGTCGGCGGCCAGTGCGTCGGCCGTCTCCGGAACCGCTCCCGGGCCCATGACGGCGGCGGCGACCCGCTGCTCCAGCCGGGGCCCGTACACGGCCCAGGTACGGATCTTGCCGGGGCGGGAGATGACGTTGCCGAGGGCCCAGTCCAGTTCCTCACCGCGCCCCATCTGCCAGCGCGACCAGGCGACCGCGGCCGCCGTGTCCAACGGCTCGGTCTGCTCGGCGTGTTCGAAGCCGCGTTCCTGGAAGGCGGTGAGGACCTCGTCCGCCGTACGGCCGATCCCGTCGGCATACCCCTTGATCCGGCTCATGGACAGCTGGTCCAGCCCGAGTTCCAGGGCGTGCCGCAAGCCATCGGTGCCGTACTCCGCGAGGGCCGCTCGGGTGTCGGGGAAGCTCGCGACGATCTCGGCGATGTCCAAGGCGCCCTGTTCGGCCAGCCAGCGGGCGGAGAGGGCCGGGTGGGCACAGACGACCGGCCAGTCGGCGGGAGCCGTGCCGAGCAGGGCGCGCACCGTGTCGTGCCCGGAGACATCCGCGTCGGCTGCGATCTGGGACAGCACGCGGGCGTCCACCGCCCCGGTGACGTCTTGCTCCACGACCTGCACCCAGCCCAGACCGAGCACGCCCAAGTGCTGGGGCTGGCGCAGCCCTTCGAGCAGCCGCCGCCACATCTGTGGGGTGTACCGGGCCAGGAGGTCCAGGTCATCGCCCTGGAGGTGGGGCCTCAGCAGGTCGAGGAGTTTCGGGTCCTCCAGACGGCCTGCGAGGAACTGGAGGCTCGGGGCGGGGATCTGGGAGAGCAGTGAGACCAGAGTGTCGTCCATCTGGGTGACAGCGGCCGCCAACCGCTCCGGCACCACCTCGGGTACGGCCGTGCACAGCCGCCCGTACAGGCCGACGCGGCGGATGCCGGGGCGCTGCCGCAGCGCGTCGTCCATCGGCAGCGCGTCAGGACCGACCGGTCGGCGAGCGTCGAAGATGTCGGCGAGCCGGCCCGCCACGGGCAGCAGACGGCGCGTGGCCTCCCCGTACAGGTCCTCCTCTGCGGGACCGAGCAGCGCCGACATCAGGCAGTCCCGGAAACCGGACCGGGGCACGCCCGACAGGGCCGTCACCAGTCGACGCATTCCGGCGTCGTCGAGTTGACGGTTGCGTTTGCGCAGGCCGGGTGCGTTCTGCCGGGCCCGGACCGCCACCAGTAGCTCGGTGTTGGTGCCGAAGCAGTCGGCCATCCGGTCCAGCAGCGTGCCGCGCTCACGCGGGCGCATGCGGTCGGCGCCGCCGAGTTTGAGGGTCCAGCCCGCGGCGAAGGTACGCCGGCGGATTGCCTGGCCGGTGCTGCGCCGGCGTGCGGCCGGAACACTCGGGTCCTGGAGGATTTCCTCCGTGTACTGTTCCAGGGCCGGGTCCGTGAGGTACGGCAGTTGGTCGGCGCGCATGCCAGCGATCTTCGACGCGGTCAGCGAGAGGTCCTCGGGGTCGACCTGCTCGACGCTCCGGGCGCTCTCCCTCTGGACACGGCGCAGGTCGGCGGCGCCGATCCGGCCAGCGATCACCACGCGGGCGTGCGACGCGGCCGACGCGACCAGGCAGACCCGGTTCATCAGCTCGTCCGGCCGCACCAACACCCAGCCCGCGCCGGACAGCAGTGTCGCGACGCGTGTGTTGAGCCGTCGGTCGTCGAAGGCGGCCAGGGCGATCACCTTCGGGCCGTGGTCGTGCAGCAGGGCCAGACGCAGCGCCTCGGGGTTGATCTCCCGGCGGGAGCCGCCGCTGTACTGCGCCACGTCGTCGTAGAGAAGCAGGGCCCGCGCCTCGCTGATGTCGGCTTCGGCGTGGGCCTGTTCTTCCTCGCGGGCCTCCCGGGCGAGGGTGTCGGCGAGCCGACCGGGCCGCAGTGCCGGGACGCGGCGGAAGCCGGCCGCCCGCAGATAAGCGCCGAGGTCGGCCGGGCCATCCACCGAACCCCAGGCGCCGGGCGGCAGTCCGCAGGCCATCCAGCCCGCGAGCCGCGTCAGCGCGCGGACCTGGACCTCCCGCCACCGGGCGAACGCGTCCTTCCCGGTGCCCGCAGTCGGCAGGTCACTGCCGAGCAGCAGCGCGGTCGGCAGCGACATCCCCTGGGCACCGGGCATCCGGCCCTCCGAGGGGATGTAGCCGTGCCGGCCGATGCCCGCCATCATCATCGAGCCGGAGTTCACCACGAGGTGGTCGGGCGACAGCTCGATCGGGACAAATCCGGCGCGCGCCATGTCGTCCAGAGCGCGCCCGAGCGGAACCAGTGTCCGTAGCGCCCCAGTCGGCGTCCAGCGGTGCCCGGCGGCCAGCATGGCGTCAAGGTCGTCGCGTTCGCGCAGGGCGCGCAGCGGCACGGAGGAGGCGCCGGGGGCCCAGGCCGTGATCAGCGCGGGCGGTAGACCGGGGTGGTCGACCAGGTCGAGGAGGGCGGGCGTGACGGGGTTGCCAGCGGCGAGCAGTGCGGCCGCCTGACCGCGTTGCCTGCGGTTCGGGAAGACGCGCAGGGCGCCGTAGACGTCCTCGTCCTCGTCCTTGACCATGCGGGTGGCCCGGATCTCGGCGGCGGCCGCCGAGCGCAGGTGTCCGGGGCGCAACTGCACGGTGTGCGGCTCCCAGAAGCGCCCGGAACGGCCGGGGATACGGGTGAGGAGCATGCCGTGCGTGGCGTTGGCGGTGGTCATCAGGACCGGCCTCCCAGCGTGCGGAGCGCGGACTGCAGGACGGTGGCGCTGCGCGCGCGGGCGAGGTCGATACGGACCCGGTCGACGGTGGCCAGCCGGAACTTGCGCGCCGACAGACAGGTGGCGAGGGCGTTGGTGAGCACCGGTCCGTAGCCGAGGGAAGTGAGGTATTTCCGGCCGTGGGCGCTCGCCTCGCGGTCCTCCGCGTACAGCTGGCGGTACTGCTGCGCATCGAGCCGTTTCAGCGCGGCCGCGTGCGCGAGGGTGGCGCCAAGCATGTAGATGTCGAACCGCACGTGTGCCTCGCGCAGCTCGCCAGCCTCGTCGGAACCTTCCTGGCCGGGAGGCGCGTACGCCTGGGTGGTGGTGGAGATGTGGTCGCCGACCTGTACGGCGGCGTCGTAGTCGATCAGCACATAGCGTGCCGGCGGGCCGAGGACGAGGATGTTCTCCGGCTTGATGTCGGCATGGATCCAGCCCTTGGACGAGGTCCTGTCGCTGTGCCGTTCGCGGTGCAGGGCGGCGAGGGTGTTGCACAACTGCTCGGCCAGGTCCAGGAGTTCGTCCTCGGTGAACCGACGCTGTTCCTCGGCCCTGACCTCGATGTCCTTTTGCAGGTTGCGCGAGGCGCCGCCCCGCTGGCCGATGAACTGCTGCACCAGGAAGCTCTCTGGCGGGACCGGATCCGGATGCCGACTGGCGGCCGTCAGGGATGGGGAGGGCTGTGACTCCACGCTGATGACGACCGGGCACTGCTGGGTGAGCTGAGTGGCCTGGCGGACGGCCTTCAGCCCCTGCCGGCGTTGGGCCTGCTGGACGGACAGGGCGTTCTGGACCAGGCGGGGGTCGTCCAGGGCCGTCTCCGACCACCACATGCCCTTGATCACGACCTCGCCGCCGGACCAGCGGTCCTCGGCGAGCACGATGTATCCCTGCCCCGCCGTGGCGAGCAGGTCGCGCGTGACGAACCTGCCGTCCGCACCGAAGTCGGCGGGGATCCAGGCCCTGCGCGGCGAGCCGTGCTCGTCGCCGGTTTCGGCCTGGATCCAGCCCGGTGTGAACCCGCTCACTGATCCCCCCCGAAACCGATGCGCAGCCGGACCGTGCCCGGCCCGAGGTGCACTTCGTCGCCGTCCTCCAAGGCGTACGGCAGTGCGGTGGCGAGCCGGCCGGACTTAGGCCGACCTGCGAAGTCCAGCTCCGGGTTGAGGAACGAGGCGTTCTGGTCCTGCTCCGGGACGTGCTCGACCAGTGGCCTCCCGTCGTCGTCCAGAAAGATCCGCACATGGGTGCGGGATATCTCGTCGACCTGGTCCCGGCCGAGATCCTCGGTGACGTCGGTGATGTCGGCGCGGCTGCGCGTGGCCCTGCCCAGGGTCAGGCCGTCGGACGGCACGGTGATCGTGCACCGGACCGAGTAGCCGTGCTGGACCGTCACCTGGACGGGCCCGCCGTCGAGGTCGTCGAGCAGGGGCGGTTCGGCGATGATCTCGACCGCCTCGTAGCCGCAGGAGAGGCAGTACCAGCGGGTGCCGTCCTTGTTGACCTGCCGGGGCAGCAGCACCTCGCCGCCGCGCAGACAGCCGCCCAGCCCGGAGGAGCAGCGAAACCGCTCCTCGGCGTCCTGGCGCAGCAGGCCCGCCTTGGTCAGCTTCTTCTGCCGGTCGCGCTCTATCTCCTCGTCGCTGGCCACGCCGAGCTGGCGGGGGCTGAACATAATCTGCCCGCGCATCCTGCGCACGCTCCACACGCGCGACCCGTTGCCCTGGAGCCAGGCGTACTCGCGGCGCGCGTAGCGGAAGTTGTCGCTGGAGACGATGGCTGCCTCGAACTGATCGGCCAGCGCGAGGATCCGGTCGTCGGCGTCGCCCTGGTGGACCTCCAGCCAGTGTTCTTGTTCGGCCAGTTCGACGAGGTGCTGGTCGTCGAGGACGGGCCGGACGCTGGCGTCGAGGACAGCCACGGCAGTGGTACCAGGGTTGTGGCGCATCCATGCCTCCCGTACATCGACGACCCGCGAGAACGGCCAGGGCCTCTTTCTGGTCGCGGCGACGTTGGAGGCGTCGATGATCACGCCGGGAGCGCTCATTCCGGACCCTGCCCGGGCGCCGGGGGCCGGGTGCGCGCGTCCGCACCGTCGCCGTACGATCCACCGGAGGCCTCGCCGTGCGGGTCGCCTCCGGACCCGCCGCCGTGGACGCCGCCTCGGTAGACGCCGTCGCGGTACGAAGCGCCGCCGTAGGAACTCCCGGCGTACGGGCTGTCGGCTGCCGCGGCCCCGTACGCACCTGCTTCGTCGTCATCGTCGTCGTCCAGGCTGCGTCGCCGGCGGCGGGCCCGGATCTCGTCAGGCATCTCCACCGGGATGTCCTGGAACCAGTCCCGCTTGTTCCTGGTGGAGCTGCGGCTGGACGTCGCACGCGACTCGTTGAGCACGTCCTTCGTCTGCAGACCCTCCCGCAGACCGCCGCTCGCCTGCTGGTAGGCGGCCGCGAGATCGGGGGCCTGGACGCGGCGGGCGCGTTCCACGCCCTCTTCGAAAATCCGCTGCCGCTCACCGTCCGAGTCGGCCGCGGCGGCACGGTCGCTGATCTCCCGGTCCAGATCGGCGGCCGCGACCGCGCGCGCGTACTCGGGTCGAATGTTCGGCGCCAACGGGTTGTTCACCGTCCGCAGTTCGAACCTCCCCGGGATCAACTCCCGCGCCTCGGACCCCGATCCGATCCGTCCGGTTGCCTTGAGCACGGGGACCGATCCCGCACTGACCCGCCCGGGCGCCCGGAGTTTCAGCGCGAAGAACGGCTGTCCGTCGTACCCCTCGGCGATGGCCCCCAGGGTGAGACGGACCTCGCTGGGGCGGCGTCCGCCACCGTCGGCCAGGACGCCGTCGAGCCGGCGGCGTGTCGGGTCGATCTGGTAGACGCCCAGCACCTGGAAGTACGGGTTGATCTCCAGCGACAGTTCGCCGCTGCCCACCACCACGTCTCTGCCGTGCGCCGCGAGGCGCGCCGCGATCTGCTTCATCTCGTCGGCGGCGTTGGTCCGCGAGGCAACGTGATCGGCCCTCCCCGTCGTCGTGAGCCCCGCCAGGAGTTCGTAGTCGGCGCCCGCGCCGATTCCGATGACGTCGGTGTGCAGTTCCCGGTCGGCGGCATCCCGGGCGATCGTGGCCAGTCGCCCCGGATCGGTCTCGCCGAAGTTGGGCAACCCGTCGCTGAGCAGCACGACCCGGCGGGAGCCCGCCCGATGCTGTTCCAGTCGTTCGTACGCGCTGTGGAGGGCGCCGTCGATGTTGGTCCAGCCACGCTCGTTCTCGGGGTTGCCGTCCCAGCTGCCCTTACGCAGCAGCTCCCCCGCGGTGCCGGAGAAGCGCAGTCCGGAGTTCTGCGCGAAGGTGATCACGTCGACACGGGCGCCGTGCGGCAGCGCGGCCGCCAGTTCACGGACGCCGGAATGTGCCACGTCCTTGCGGCTGAGGTCGTCCGGGTCGCTCTCGTCGGCGAACTCCTCGGACTTGGAGTCGGCCCTGATCGCCATCGACCAGCTGTCGTCCACAGCGATGACGTAGGCGACGCCGTCGCTGACCCGCGAGGTGCGGCGCAGCACGGGCGGCGCTATCGACACCACGAACTCCTCGCCGATGTGCGCCTCGTGGCGGTCGGCCGCGATCTTGATGTCCTCGGTCATACGCGTTTCGCCTCTCCGATCGCACACACCAGTGCCGTGGCGTTGTCCCAGCCGCCCAGAGCCTCTGCCCGCTGGACGAGAGCGGCGGCGAGCGCGGGGGCGGGCGGGCGCCCCGACGCGTCGAGTTGCGTGGCCAGTTCGGCGAGTACCGCTCCGAACCAGCGCTCCCGTCCCGATTCCGTGGCCCCGTCCGAGGCGAGCAGGAGGAGGTCGCCCGGGGCCAACTCGAAGATGCTGTGGGCCCATCGGCCCAGGCCACCGCCCCCGCCGAGGAAGTTGACCAGCGAGGACTCCTCGCCCTCGGCGTCCGGGCTGCCCCGCAGCAGCTCCGCGTAGCCAGTGTGGGCCGGAGTCAGCTTCCAGGCAGCGTATGGCAGTTCGCGCCCCCGGGCCGTTCCGTGCGGCTCGTCGCGCGGCGGGGTGCGCAGCGGTCGTACGAGCCAGGCCTCCGAGTCGCCGACGGACACCACCGACGCCGCACCATCCGGGCGCACGGTCGCCAGGACGGCCGTGGCGCTGCCCTCGGTGGCGCGGCCGACGGCCGCGTCGAGTTCGGCGACCAGCTCCCGCGGCGACAGGTCCTCCTCCCTCGCCCAGCGGCGCATGGCCTGCTCCAGCGCGGCCCGGGAGGCCCTGGCGCCGGAGCCGTCGCCGTCTCCCGTCACGCCGTCGAAGACGGCACAGCGCACGGTGCCGGACGGGCCGCGCAGGGCGCTGGCCGCGTCCTCGTTATCGGTGGCCGGGTCGCCCTTAGCCTTGCGGGAGCCCACCGCGCTCTCCTGGTAGCAGGTGGCCGAGACGCGGCCCGCCGCACGGCGTCCGAGGGCCTCGTGCAGCGGCGCCATGCCGACGGCCAGCCCCTGGCGCAGGTCGTGGCCGAGCAGTCGGCGGCAAACGGCGTCCAGGCCGGGCGGGAAGGTGCCCGCGAACACGTCGAGCAGGTTCAGGGCGTCCCGCAGGTCGAGGCAGGGCCGGTCGGCAACCGCGTCCACCAGCGCCTGCACGAGGGCGCGCCGGTCCCGCAGCTGCGGTGCTCCGTCGCGCCGGTCGCGCAGCTCGATGCCGCCGTCGAGGTCGTAGCGCGGCAACGCGGCCACTTGCCAGCCCTCGTACACGTCGTGCCGTACAGACTCGGTGACCAGGCAGCCGGGGCCGACCCGGGCCAGGGCGGCGTCCACCGTCGGCCACAACGAGGGCAGTTCGTCGAGGAGATCGGCACGGTCGAGGCTGTCGTGCTCGACGATGCCGTCCCGCAGGGTGGGCGCCAGTTCCTGGTTCCAGCGCACGGCGATCTCGGGGACGGCGACGGCCATGAACTCGGGTGCGTCCCCGTCCGTGTCGGCTTCCTGGGCCGGTTCCGGCGGCAGGGGGGTCTCCACGGTGTCCTCAGGGTCCGAGGTGCTTGAGGTGCTTGAGGTCTCGGAGGTGTCCTCGTCGGCCGGGGTTCCGCTCAGCGGTGACTCCATCGCGTCATGCCCCCTTGAATACGAAGGTCAGGACGACCGCGAGCACGGCGAGCACGCCGACCAGCACGAGGCGTTGTGCGCCCGCGCTTTTCGCCCGGTCCAGCTCGCGGGTCATGCGCGTCCGCTCGGCCTCCGCCTGCCGGGTCCGGAGCTGCCATTGCTGCTGGGCCTGGTTGAACTGGTCACGGGCCGCGGCAATCTGCGCCTGGGCGGCGGACACCTGCTGGACGGCCTCCTGCTGGGTGCGCCGCACCTCGCTTTGCGCCTGCTCCTCGCGGATCCGGGCATGCCGTTCGGCGAGCTCGGTTCGTTCCGCCAACTCCCTTTTTGCCAGGTTTAGTTGAGCCTCAGCCCGGTGCGCCGCGGCGGCGGCCTCCACGCGCACCCGCTCGCGTTCCTCCGCCACCGCCCGGCTCAGCACGGCGTCCAGGTCGGGCCCCTGGCCGACCGGGAAGGGTGCCGCCCGGAAGGGCTCGGTGGCGGACGACGGCTCGAGGTCGGAGTAAAGCTCGGCGACGGACGTGGTGGCACCGATGGGCGGTTCGCCCAGCGACAGCGGTACCGGGCGCACGGTGAGCCTGGCGGGGTCGACCACCGTGACCGGGCGCCACCCGCTGAAGCCGTCGGGCTCGCCGTCGTACACGGCGGTGACCGGACAGCCCGAGCCGAGGACCGCGACGGGGCCGTCGACGTGGGCCCACAGGGTCTCGCCGACGGTCAGCAGGGACGCGACGACCTCCGGCGAGGGCGTCGACACACCCGCCGGAGGGGAGGGCGGCGATGGCGCGCTCGCGGCGGAGGGGGCGTCGAAGCCCCAGCCGGGATCCGCGTCCACTGCGGGTGAGGGGGACGGGCCGGTCCCGGGTTCGGGCTCGTAGACTCCCCAGACGGGATCCGTGTCCACGGCGGCCGAGGGCGACCGGCCGGTTCCGGGTTCGGACTGGGGTTCGGGCTCCGGTTCGTAGAATCCCCACTCGTGGTTCGCGGCCGATGGAGACGACGGAGACGGAGACGACGGCGGACCGCCTCCCGACGGCGGCGACTCGTCCACGAACGAACCCCACTCGGACACAAGCGCCCCCACGGTTCAAGTCCAGCTCGCCTACACCGGCGCACCCGTTTCCCCAACGGGTGTCCACGCGCTACGCGAATCGCCAATAATGGCCCCTCGTAAGGTAATTAACATCACATCAGCCCGCCGCGTGGGCAGTTTCGAGGAATCGGGGCAAACCTGTGGAGAAGCACCTGACGGCGGACTTCGAGGAGGCATGCTTCCTCGTCGACCTGTCACCCGTCGTGCGCCGGAGGGACATCGGCGAACCCGGTCTGCGCTCGCTGCGCCGGCTTACCCTGGTCGTCGACGCCGCCGCGGAGCTGGCCCGCGACCCGGACGTCAAGCTGTTCCTGGTGGCCGACCGCAGTCTGCGCGCGGGCGGCCGCGACGAGTTCAACGATCCGGCGGACGTGCGCGTGCTGCGGGACTGGGTGCGACGGGGCCTCGTCGAAGAGCTAGAGGACGCCGACGGGCGCGTCCTGGAACTGTGCGAGATGACCGGCATCCCCGTCATCACCTACGACTACTACCGGGACGCCCGCGTGGAGTTCCCCTTCCTGCAGGGCAACACCGACGACTTCCTCCAGCCGGTCCCCGGTCCCGACGGCACGGTCCGACTCACGCCCCTGGACATGGGCGTGGCGAGCGACGCGCAGATCTCCCGCAAGTCCGAGGAGACGGTCCTGAAGAAGCAGGGCCTGCTCGGGCCGCGGCACGCCCCCCGCTCCGAGGTGGTCCGCCGCAACTGGCGCTGCCCGGACCGCCGATGCACGCTCTACAACACCCGCAAGGGATCGTCCATGATGCTGCCCCGCATGCGCGGCGGCGTGCCGACCTGTGACCTGCACAGCCTCGCGCTGGTCGACGACGGGCCCCGCACGGCCACGGCGCAGGTGAAGCTGGTGCTCGACGGCGCCTGCTTGGCGCGCTTCACGCTGGAGGACGGCTCGACGGTACGGATCGGCCGCCGCCCGGGACCCGGGGGCATCGCCCTGCACGGCCTGGTGCCCGACGAGCGTGCCGTCGGTATCAGCCGGGCGCACGTGGAACTCCGGGTCACGGGAGGTGTCGTACACGTCGAGGACCTGAGCAGTTACGGCACCCGCTGGCGGGCGACCGCCGGAAAGGCGGGCCCCGGGCTGTGGCAGGACGTCGCCAAGGGTTCGCGGCGGGAGTTCCGCGGCGGTGACGAACTGGAACTGACCGAGGGGGTCGTGCTGGCCCGCAGCGGACGCCGCTTCCCCACGGAGCTGGCACAGGACTGGCAGCGGCGCACGCCGCCGGAGGAGGCTTCGGGGGCGGTGACACGGATGTACTGAGGTGGCTTGGTCAGCCCCCGAGTCGTCAGCCCCCCCGAGCTCGATCCCTGGCCGCTACCCACCGCACCGCCAGACGTGCGGAGCAGGGCCCTCGCCTCGTCCTGTAGACGCCGGGTCACGGGGTGGCCGACGAGTCCGGTCCGAGCCAGCTCGTCGGCGAGGACCTCGAACCGCCTGGCGACGTCGGCGAATTCAGCCGAGGTGGGATGGCGTATCCGCTGTTTGCGAACAGTGGGAACAGCGACCGCATGAAGGGATGGTTGACGAGGTACTCCTTGGCGAGATCCTGCAGCTTTCAGCGGGAAAAGCGCCCGTACGCCGCGAGCACGTCCTCCTCCGTGATGGCGAGCCCGCCCCGCTCGTCGGCCACGCTCCGGCAGGCGTTGAGGAATTGGATCGCGTCCCTCGGGCGCGGCAGGGCGCGCGCGAAGAGGTACTCGGCGGTCGGCTCGCCCCGCACGCTCGGCGGGAACAGCTGCTCCCACAGCTGGTCGGCTGTGAGTTCGGCGTCGAGTGAGGCGCGGGCCCTAGCCAGCGCAATGTCCTTGAGTCCGTCGTGGGTCCAGGTGATGCGGATCTCGTCGCCGTGGAACTTGTCTCCGTCGCTGAAGTCGAGAGTGTCGTAGATGTCGGCGCGGATGAACAGGGCGGTCCGTACGGCCCGGCCGTAGCGGCCCGTCACGTGCTTGGCGGCGAGCAGGAGCCCGGTGACCAGGGCGTGGCTGTCGGCGTCGACTGTCCACACCTGTTCGAGCTGGTCGACGAGGAAGAGCAGCGGGGGGCGTTGCCGCGCAGCCGATGGCGGCGAAAGCGGCGGCCACCCCGTCCTCCAGCACCTCCAACTGGCGGCTGGCACGCGCCCCTTCGGAGGCACCGTTCACACCAAGGGCGGCCTCGACGCCGAACGCCTTCAGGGAGAGATTGGCCGACTGGAGCCCGCGCGCGCCACGCCGGAGCCGGTCGTAGAGGCGTGCGTCGTCCAACTCGCCGTTCGCGCGCAAGAAGACGCGCAGGGCGCGGACCGCCGGTGGCGGGCGGCGGCCATGTGCGGCGCGAGCGTGCAGGGTCAGATGGCGAGCCGCGTGGACGGCGAGGACGTACCGCCAGATCAGCGACTTGGCGGTGTCGGCGGTGACGCCCTGGAGTTCGAAGCGCCGGATCTCATCTCCGGCCGTGTCGTCGGGGGTGATCAGGACACACGCACCCGGGTGGCCGTCCGGGGCGGCCAGTCGTCGGCAGATGGCACTCTTGCCCGCGCCCTTGCGGCCGATGATCAGGGACTTCCGCCCTGAGAGGACCTCCCGGTAAGCGTAGTTAGGCCGGAAGACGGCGCCGTTCAAAAGTCCGTCCACCAGATCGTTCTCGGCGTCGTCCCGCCCGAAGAACAACTGCCCGACCACACCAATGCCCTCGCCCACGGTCCCCCTTGCCGCTCCCTCACCTGCCGTCCTCGTCCAGGGTAAAGGTGCGGACAAAGGCGGGAGGTCGGGTTGGACGAGACGAGGGTCGATCGCGGACGGGCCGCACCGGAAGCGTCCCACCGTGTACAAGGATGCCGCCAGCGTTCCGGCCGTCCCTCACCCTCGACCAGGCCGGTCGACGGGCAGCCGGACCGAACCATCGCGGTACAACACGCCCCGCTACCACCAAGATCCGGACCACACGCGGGCCAACTCCCGACATTGAACCCGTCGGACCGATACCCTTGCTGGTCAGAAGGTTGTACCGCCTGCACCACCAGCAGACGAAGAACCTGCTGGCGGTCTCCGCCTTCCCCACCAATACCAGTCACTCACCGTGCCTGAAACCGTGCCGCAGGTCGTCCGACTCCTCAGCGCATCCAGCGCGCCAGCACGGCCAACTCTGGGGAGAATCTGGGGAGTATGAGCGGCGCTGGGGAGCGCCTGGGGAGAATGGGCTGCATAACGCGGGACGAATCTGAAAGACACTGAAACATGCATCGGCGCAGGTCAGAAGCGCGGATATCCGTATAGACGCAGGTCAGTGCGTCTAGGTAGGCAACTTCAAGAAGATCTCGTCCTGGGCGGCGATCCTCTTCGCCCCCACACTCGTAGGAACCATCTACGGCATGAACTTCAAGCACATGCCTGAGCTTGGCTGGAGCCTCGGCTACCCCTTCGCGATCGGCCTGATGGGGGTTGTTTGCGCCAGTCTGTACGTGATTTTCAAGCGCCGCGACTGGCTCTAGGCCAGGCAGTAGCCCCTCAGGCCCTTCGCTCGGTTTGCTCTCGCACCTCCCGAAATCAGGGCCATAACGGGCTCTGGGGAGTCGTTGGGGAGGAGTGATGCGGGTGGTCTCCTCACCCTGCCTGCAGCGGGCCTCTCACCGTGCAGCGCACCGATGATGTTTCCGAAGGGAAGGAAGCAGAGGGTCGTCACGTGGACGACGTCCGTGCCGGCCGCGAGCTGGAGGGCTGCAATGATGCCGCTGTCGTGGTCGAGTTGATGCGGCGCCTCACCATGTGCCGATCGATCCACCGAACAGGCCTTGTGTCCTCGTCTACTCCGCACGCCATCAACCCCGGCCTCATCTCACGGACCGCCCTGTCCGCACCGAGCTCCCGCTGCACGCCCCCGCTCGCCCTCGCGCCCGCGCCCGGCGTGTATCGCCCACTCCGCATCGGGAGCCGGGGCCGGTCGCCACCGAAGCGCCCCTGCCCCTACTTCTTGAGTCGGCGGCTTCCCGTGTGCCAGTCCTCGGTCCTGCCCATCTGCCCTGGCGTCACCCCGAACGAGGGCAGTTGCGGCCGCTCGCGCAGACTGCGCTTGAGCTCGGCGAAGCCTGGGAATCGGGCGAGACCGATGACGTGATCCCACAGCACCCCCGCCTGTTCCTCGTCGGGCAGCCGACTGATCACCGGCCCGAAGAAGGCGACGCCCTCGGGCGGCTCGAAGTGCACGATCGGTGTGCCGACGTCCTTGCCCGTCAGCGACAGCGCTTCGTCGGACTCGGCCTGGATCTCGACGTCGCGGGCCGTGTCGTCGAGTGCGTCGACGAGCGAGGTCGGGAGGTCGGCCTCCGTGAGAGCCTCCGAGACGAGGACAGGGTCGGCCTGCCACCCGGGGGCGCGCCCGTCGTCGGGGCCGGCCTCCATGATGCGCGCGCCGAAGGCCTGGTAGAGCGGTCCGGTCACCTCGCGACCGTGTCTCTCCCGGGCCGCCGAAGCCACCCTCAGCAGCCGCAGGCCCGCCGTGTGCTGGGCCTCGTACTCCGAGGGGAAGTGGCTGTCGTAGTCGAGGTGCGAGTTGATCAGGCGCAGGGAGATGAACCGCCACTCGACGGTGTAGTCGCGCTGTGCCTGAACCAGCCGAATCCACTTGCTCGTCATCCATGCGAAGGGGCAGACGGGGTCGAAGTAGAAGTTGATGTCGGCTTTCTTCGTCATCGGGTCCACAATCCTGGGTCGGGTGTTTTCCTGTGCGATGGGTGCTGGAACGGCGCCGGTTCAGTAGACCAGGGTCTGCCATCCCTTGACGTAGTTGATAAAGCGTTCGCTCAGTCCTCCCTCCCGCAAGTACTGCGCCGTCACGGGAAGTTCCGGACTCTCGTACAGCGGGTCGGACTTCACCCGCCGGGGGAAGTCCCGCTGGAGAATGCCGGCTCGGCCGATCAGTACGAAGTCGCAGCCCTCCTCCAGCAACTGCCCAGCACGTCGGGCGCTCCTGACCTTTCCCGCGGCCCCCACGCGCACACCCTTTCGGGGAAGGTCCGTGAAGACGCTGAGCATCGTCTTTCCACGGAACTCCCCCTCCTGCACGATCTGCGCGGAGTCCCACAGGGCAAGATCGAGGTAATCGATCAATTCCTGATCAAGGATCTCGGTGACGATCTCGCGCAGTTCCGCCAGACGCAGCCCGTAACGCTCGACCGACAGACGCCATCCGATCTGGAATTCGGGACCGCACGCCTGGCGAATCCCTTCGATCACCTCGATGGTGAGGCGTGCTCGGTTCTCGGTATTTCCGCCGTATTTGTCCGTACGGTTGTTGAGCAGGGGGGACATGAACTCTGACAGGATCCATCCGAAAGCGCCGTGCACGGAGACGCCGTCGAATCCCGCCTTCTCGGCCCTGACCGCCGCAGCGATGAAGCTGTCGCGGATGCCCTCCACCTGTTCCGTTGCGAGTGCTTTGACACCCGGCACCGTGTCGCTGGAAGCCGGAGCCGGAACGCCTCCCAGTTCCGGACGGGCGCGGTGGCCGGCGTGGTGCAACTGCACTGCCGACAGGGCCCCTCCTTGCCGGAGCGAAACGGCCATTTCGGCCAGGCCGGGAAGATGCTCATCACTGTGGATTCCGAGCTGGCGCACGAATGCCTTGGCGCCGGGTTCGACGGTGGCGGCAGCGGTCTGGATCAAGGCGTAATCACCTTGCGCGAGCTGCCTGATCCACTCCTGATCGATTGCGGACGCGGAACCGTCGTGTTCACTCTGCTGATTGGTGAGCGGCGCCAGCATGAACCGATTTCGCATGGCAGGGCCGTGCGAAAGGGTGAGCGGATTGAACAGATCTGAGACTGACATCAAGACTCCTGGTGGTCGTGGATGCGAGGGCACAGGCCGGAGGGATGTACTACGCCGCGCCCCACGTCATGCGGCGTAGAGGGCGTCCTGGGCGGTCGTCGCACGGATCCGGCATCCGGCCGCCTCGTCTCGCATCGCCGGCACCTTCGCGGAGCCTTGCCCAAGGGACCGAGGGACCGAGGGACTGAGGGACCGAGGGAACCGTTCCGGTGGCCGTCCCGCAGCGTGCGGGACGGCCACCGACAGCAAGGGAGCATGCCCTTCCCCCACATGGGTCGGGCTGGGCGATCGACCGAAGCCCTCCACCCGTTCCGGCCATTCCGGCCATTCCGGTCCCTCCCGGAGGTTCACACCGCTCTGCCGCGCTCCATGAGCGGCGGAAGGCTCCGTGGCATCAGAAGGTCAGGATCCGGTAGCCGGACTCCACCAGTTCCCGGATGCTCGCGACGCCCGGGGTGCCGGGCGCCTGGTTCTGGCCGATCTGCTTGATCCCCTCGTCCTCGATGCCCTTGTTCGCGCCGAAGACGGTCGTGCAGCCCGAGGAGGCCACCGTGGCAACCTGCTTCTTCACCGCCGTGTAGAGCTCGTGGGCGGGGTGATCCGAGTCGGCCAGCACGGCGGGCCAGCGCGTGCCGGTTCCCTGGAACAGCACCAGCGCCTCGCCTTCCTGCGCGAACTCCCAGGCAGTGGCGAGGGCGTCGAAGACCCGCCCCAGCGCTTCGTCAGTACCGGTCGACGGGTCGGACAACACCACGACTGCGGTCTTGCTGCTCATTGCACACGCTCCTCAAAGGTCGTACGAGGTGGACGACTTCATTTTTACCGTACGTTCGGTAACTTTGCAAAAGTGTCCTGCGCCACATTCGTGAAGGCGTGTGTCGCGTTCCTGGGCTCAGCTCTTGCGGCGCGTTCGGTGGAGAGCGGCCAGCGCCCGCAGGGGCAGCCGTGCACGACTCACAGGCCGCCCATCGACATCAGCGCATGGGCGGCCAGTGGATGAGCGGCCAGTGGATGAGCGGCCAACGCATGGGCGGCCACCGTGCGGCAGCTGCCGAGGGGCTACGGGAGGAAAGCCCGCGCCGGAATCCCGCGAACATCGGCGCTCGGCTTCCGGCCCCGCTCGGACAAGACCTAGTCCCGCTGGGGCGCCAGAAGGGTCGGCAGAAGGGCCACTGCCGCTGTGAAGGGCTCCGTGTCACCCAGCACCCGGGCGAGCACCAAGGCACCCTCGATCCGCAGGAACACGTCTTTGGCGACGCGCCGCGCGTCATCGGGGCCCCGACCCGCGCGCTGCGCGGCTTCGGCCATCGCCTCGATCCACGTCACGGCGAGCGAGCGGGCGTGCTCGCGAACCTTCTCCGGAGCGCCCGCCAGCGTCATGGTGTCGAGGACGCACGACAACGCCCCCGCCCCGTAGAAGTCACTCAGCCGGCGAGCGGTCTCGTCCATCCCCTGCGAGACGTCGGACTCCGTCCGCAGCGGTTCCAGGATCCACAGGAAACGCTCGCCCACGGCAGTGAGGACCGCCTCCGCGATCCCTTCCTTGCCGGCGGGGAACCGGTGGTAAAGGCTCGCCCGCTGCAGGCCCGAGGCCGCCGAGAGGTCGCCGATCAGGGCTCCTTCGAAGCCCTTCTCCCGGAAGACGGGCATGAGCAGGTCGAGTAGTTGAGCCTCGCCGATGGAGGGGGGACGCGCCATTCTTCAATGTTACCGAACTTTCGGTAATGTTGAAGGCGAGGCCGATGCCGGCCGACGTGTGACGTTCAACCGCAGGGGCGAGGATGAGGATCAAGGAGCTTTCGGAGCGGGTCGGTGTGTCCACCCGTCTTCTGCGTTACTACGAAGAGCAGGGTCTCCTCGCCCCGCGTCGTGAGGAGAACGGCTACCGGTGCTACGAAGAGGCGGCCGTGGAGAGGGTCGGGCAGATTCGCGGTCTGTTGGGGGCGGGGCTGACCACCGAGATCATCCGTGAGGTCCTCCCGTGCTTGGCCGCCGCCGCGTGTTCTCAGTACGGCGACCCCGATTTCGTTCGCCGGATCGCAGCAGAACGGGACCGGCTGCGGGAGCGCGTCACCGTCCTGACACGGAACCTGAACGCTCTGGACGACTACCTGAGCGCTGTGTCCCGGGGTGCGTCGTCCGCCGATGCCGCCTGACCGTGCACGAAGGTCAGGCGCCGATGCCTCCTGACCGTGCACGAACCCATCCTGCCCGTGCACGAACTCATCGAGCACACGGTTGGACGTCGCCGGATCCTCCAGACAGGGAAGGTGTCCACTGCCGGATAGACGACTGATCGTCACCTCACCGGCGAGCGAGGCCAGTTGATCGGTGGACGACGACGGGACGAGGCGATCCCGCTCCCCCACGATCAGCTGCACGGGAACGGTCAACGCACGGAACTCCTCCACCACTCTCCAGTTCAACAGCGGTCACTCGGTGGACGGATGCGGCCGGCTCGTCGTTCGCTCGGACCGGCGGCGCGCGACCCACGTTCACACCTTCACATCAATGAGAAGGCAAGCCGTCCACCCCTCCGAAGAGCCGCCGGTGGCGCTGTTTGCCTTCACATTGATGTCAAAGTTGCAGGATCCTCCACGTTCCGCAAACGCGGTGCACGCAAATGCGGTGCACCGAAACGTGGCAGGCCGTCGAGCTTCGGCTCCGGCCTGCCGGGAGGAAGCAGAAATGACCAAGGTTCAGGACGCGATCCCACATGCGCGGAGAGAGGAGCGCCTCCCCGTCGCGGCTCTCGTCGCGCTCTTCACAGCAGGTTTCATCACCACGCTCACCGAGGCCCTGCCCGCGGGGGTGCTCCCCGAGATGAGCCGTGCGCTCGGTGTTTCCGAATCGATGGCCGGGCAGACAGTGACCATCTACGCCGTCGCCACGATGCTCACGGCGATCCCCGTGGCGGTCGCCACGACGAACTGGCCCAGACGACACCTCCTCGTCGTCGCGCTCATCGGATTCCTCATCGCCAACCTCGGCACGGCCATCTCCGTCGACTACACGGTCACGATGGTGGCGCGGTTCGTCGCGGGCGCGGCGTCCGGTGTCACGTGGAGCATCCTCGGCGGCTACGCGCAGCGCATAGCTCCGGACGCGTTGAAGGGCAGGGCCATGGCCTTCGCTTTCGCCGGTACGCCCGTCGCGCTCGCCCTGGGGGTTCCCATCGGAGCGTTCCTCGGTCAGATGGTGGGCTGGCAGGTGACCTTCGGCCTCATGTCGGTGCTGAGCGGGCTGCTCATCGCCTGGGCGATGTGGAAGCTGCCGAACGTCCCCGGCCAGGAGGCCGCCGAGCGGTTGCCCCTTCGCCACCTCCTGCGCATCGGAGGGCTTCGCACCATCCTGGCCGTCACGGGCGTGTACGTGCTCGCTCACACCATCCTCTACACGTACATCGCGCCCGTGCTGGCGGGAGTCGGGCTCGCGGACCAGGTGCAGTGGATCCTGCTCACCTTCGGTATCGCCTCGGTCCTGAGCATCTGGCTCACCGGTGTGTTCGTCGACCGGCACCACCGGCTTCTTGTCATCCTCAGCACGGTGTTCTTCGCCGCGGCGGCGGTGGCACTGACCCTCTGGTCCAGGAACGTGGTCGTGGACCACGTCGCGGTGACCGCATGGGGACTCGCGTTCGGCGGGGCCGCGACCCTGTTCCAGGGGGCACTGATGACAGCGTCGCGCGAACACGCCGACGCCGCCCAGCCGTTGATGGTCACGATGTGGAACGGCGGCATCGGACTCGGCGGCCTGATCGGCGGCATCCTCCTGGCCGGCCTCGGATCCGCGTCGCTCATGATCGCGGTTGCGGTCCTCGTCGTCTTCACAGTGATCGTCGTGTTCCTCGCACGCACCCACGCATTCCCCGGACCCCGTGCACGGAGCTGAGGACTCGCCCAACCGGGGCCCCGTATCGAGCCGTTGATCGTCTCGGCCTGCACCCGGATTGACCCGCTCCTGCTTCTCGGTGTGGGACAGGACCAGCTGGACGGCCTGCGATCCTCCATCGGTCGTCGGCGGCGTGGGCCGCGGCGTGACGGCGGAGGCAGCCCGTGACATACCGGGCCTGCGTGGATGATGGCCGGTCAGGGGCGCGCTGTAATGGTCAGTTCTACATGGGCGGAGGTTGCCGTGCCTGTTGGTGCGGCCACATGCACGGCGGCTTCTGCGGTGCTGTACGGGCCTTGGAGAGTGTCGGCCCGGCAGGTGAGGGTGTAGTTGCCGGGCATGGGCGCGCTGAGTGAGAACGCGCCCATGTCGTTGGTGACGGCAGCGATGTCCGGCAGTGGCCGGGGACCGTCGGTGAACACGACGTGGGCGCCCTCCACCGGTTTCCCTGAGGTGTCGCGTACGGTGCCGGTGATTTCCACTGCTTGGCTGCTGCTCACTGGATCTTCTCTACGCCTTCCAGGTCACGTAGTTGTTGTAGACGGGTGTGGTGAACCTGGTGCCGGAGTTCACGCGGGCTCCGCCGTAGGCATGGATGGCGAAGCCGAAGCGATCGCTGTTGTCGACTCGGTAGACGGAGCTGCCGCTCTGGCCGCCGGCGGTGTCTATGTCGTAGTACACCTTGCGAGCGGCGACGGAGTCGATGCCGCGCGCGGCGTACCAGAGGGTTCCGGCCGCTTTGTCGCCCGGGTATCCGGCGATGTTGCCGGTGGTTTTGAGCAGGTCGGAGTCCGACCAGACGCCGAAGCCGAACCAGCCCACGGTGGAGCCGATGTCGGAGGGTGTGATGATGGCGCCGTAGTCGAAGTTCTCGTCGCCGTTGTCCGTCCAGCCGGTCACGGACCGGAAGTTGGTGCAGGTGATGCTGCCGAACGGCAGCGACGCACCGTTGCGTCCGGGCATGACCTGGATGCTCTGGGCCCAGCCGTCCCGGGCCGCCACACCACTGCCCTTGATGTACACCACATGGCCCGCGGTGGCGATGGTGTGCGGTCCTATGAGCCAGCCGGTGCCCTGGTAGCGGACGTTGTCGCGGGTGGTGATGAGCAGGTAGCAGTGGACCCGCCACGGATACACACTGGTGTCAGTGATCTGTACGCGGTCGTCGGGTCCGTGCACCGTCTCCGGCAGAGGCGGAGGGGCGCCGAAGGACGCTTCGCCGATGTCGGGGAACGGCTGACTGGGGGCCGACCATGCCTCCGGTGCGTAGTGCTCGGGGCGCCGGTAGCCCTCAACCTGCTCCAGACCCTCCCCTGTCGCCTGCTGCGTGTCGCCCTGGGTCCCCTGTGAGGCAGGCTGCAGGACCGCCTCCTGCTCGGGGGCCAACAGCCCTGCACCGTAGGTGGATTCACTCGACACAGCACTGTGTGGATCTTGCGGCATTCTGGATCACCCGGCCTCTCTCGAAGCTGCGCTGTAGTGCCTGTCAGAACGCCGCGGCCGCAACGTGGAGTACTGCACATCCTTCTACTGCCGTTCGAAAGCGACGGCAATCCACCTTTCGCGCCGACCCGCCAGCGCGTCTCTCCCGCAGGAAACAGTTCCGCCATCCACAAGCGGAAGGACGTCCAACGCGCCAGATGTCGTGCCTCACCCCGATGACCCCCCGCAGTCCCTGACACCTTGCCGCCGCCCGTGCACTCGAAGCCAGGCACACCCCACTGCCACAGCGCCGGATCACCCCGCTTACTGAAACCAAGGGCATACCTCAACCCCGCTTCGGCCCTTTGATAGGCGGCAGACAATCGTGTGGTGTGCCCGATTTCCGCCCCTGCGCGCGCCAGCCCGAACGAGAGACGGAGTCGCTGCTCCTGACCCGGCGTCCGGCGTGGTCCCGTTTCTCCTGCGCGCGGGCGGTGCGGCCGGAGATGTTGCGCACCGAGCGGCCGCAGTCGCGGATCGCGGACGGCAGATCCTTGACGCTGTCGTCCGTATGACAGCCGGTACCGACCACACCACTGTCTGCACGGGCAGCCCGGGCCGACCTCCGGCACGCCCGACGCCTCTTCGCCGCCGGCCTGGTCGACGAGGCCTGTGACACGCTGGTCGGCCTGGCCGTCGGCAGGTAGTCGGTTCGGGGATCCCGATCCGGCGAGGTCAGGCGGTGGCGTCCGTCTCCGCGGCGGTGTCCTTCTGGCCCTCCACCTGCTGCAGGCGTTGGCGCAGCGCCCCGGTGACCGCCTGGTAGGAGTCGCTGCCGAGCACGACCCTGAGGGGTGCGGGCTGCTGCGCCGCACTGGCGATGACGCGGGCGGCGATCCGTACCGGGTCACCGATGACCGGGACGGCAGTCTTCTTGAACTGGCGTACGAGCGCGGCCGGCGTCCCGTCGTAGGCCGTCAGTGGTTCGCCCATACGCAGGCTGCCGCGCGAGAACGCGGTGCGGGCACCGCCCGGCTCGACGAGGGTGACACCGATCCCGAACGGGGCGACCTCTTGGGCGAGGGCCTCCATGAACCCTTCGATCCCCCACTTTCCCGCGTGGTAGAGCGAGGCGCCGGCGTGCGCCGCCAGCCCGGCCACCGAGGAGATCTGGATCAGCCGGCCGCCGCCCTGTGCGCGCAGGTGCGGCAGCGCGGCCCGGGCGGTCTGGATCGAGCCGAGCAGATTGGTGGTGATCTGGTGGACGACCTCGTCGTCGGTGAGTTCCTCGGCCGCGCCGAAGAAGCCGTAGCCGGCGTTGCCGACCACCACGTCGATACGGCCGAGATCGGTGAAAGCGGCGTCCACGACCTCCCGGACCTTCGGCAGGTCGGTGATGTCGAGGTGACCGAGCCAGAAGCGGTCCCCGTACTCGGCCCGCAGATCGTCGACCGAGCCCTCCCGCCGGACCGTGCCGGCGACGCGGTCGCCGCGGGCGAGCAGCTGCTGGGCCAGCTCTCGCCCGAAACCGCTGTTGACTCCGGTGATGAACCATGTCTGTGTCGTCATGCCGCCGATCTTCACGGGTGCCGCCCGGCCCTTCCAGGTGGTGGTGGTCCTGGTAGTGAGAGGGACACCCTGCGACGCGCGGGAGACCCTACGCTTGCCTGGTGGACAACGCTCTCGGGGATTTCCTGCGCGCGCGGCGCGAACTGGTCACTCCCGCCGAGGCCGGCCTGGCACCCGGACACGGGACGCGCCGAGTACCAGGGCTGCGGCGCGAGGAGGTGGCCACGCTCGCCGGCATCAGCGTCGAGTACTACCTGCGCCTGGAACAGGGCCGCGACCGCAACCCCTCGGCCCAGGTGCTCGACGCGCTGGCCGCCGTGCTCCAGCTCGACGCGGAGAGCACGGCGTACTTGATGTCGCTCGCGGCTCCGAAACCGCGCCGCGGCCGCGGCCGGCCCGTCGAGCACGTGCCGCCCGGCCTCGACGCGCTGCTGCGAACGCTCAACGTGCCCGCCCTCGTTTTCAACAAGTACAGCGACGTACTGGCCGCGAACCGGCTGGCCCGGACTCTGTCACCGGACCTGGTGCCGGGGGTGAACCGGCTGCGCGTACTGTTCACCGACCGGGCGGCACGCGAGTACCACACCGACTGGGAGCGGTACACGGCCGTCGCCGTGGCTCATCTGCGGGCCCAGACAGGCGCCGACACAGGTGACGAGCGGCTGCACGCCCTGATCGGGGAGCTATCGGTCAAGAGCGACCGCTTCCGCCATCTGTGGGGACGCCATGACGTGCGCTCGGCCAAGGGCGTCACATTCCGAGTACGCCACCCGCTGGTCGGCCCCCTGGAACTCATGGTCGAAAAGTTCCAGGTCGTCGGCGCCACCGAGCTGGAGACGATGCTCCTGCACGCCGAGCCCGGCACGCCCTCGGCTGAGGCCCTGGCTCTGCTCGCATCCTTCGACACCACCGCCTGACCAGCGACCAACGCCCGCAGGACATCCGATTCGCCACCCGCCCACCGAGCCCCAGTAGACACCTCCACCGATACCTACACCTGGAGCAAGGTCCTCACCTCGGAATTCAGCTTCCGCGCCGGTGTACGGCGCCCTGGCTGGCATCCGCCCTGACTTTGGTCAGGACTGCCACGCGTCTTTCGCCTGGCCACCGGTGCGGGGGCAGCCGGGCGCGTCCTCAAGGGCATCCGCCCTGCCCCGCCGCTTCCTGACTCGGCACCCGCGTCGCGTCTAACGTCCGAGAGTGAGCCTTTGGACTTCTCTGGAGCCCGCCTCCGCGACCGTGGACCCGGGTGGCAGTACGACGGTGCGGCTGCGTCTTCGCAACACCGGTGACGTGGTGGACGAGTACCGCTTCGAGGCGGTCGGTCCGCTGGCGCCGTGGGCGAGGGTGGAACCGCAGGTGCTGCGGTTGTATCCGGGGACGACGGGTTCCGTGGAGGTCTCCTTCGCACCGCCGCGTACGCCCGATGCGACGGCGGGCCCCAATCCGTACGCGGTCAGGATCACGCCGACCGAGCATCCTGATGCGACGACGGTTCCCGAGGGCAATCTGACGATCACTCCGTTCACGGAGGTGCGCGCGGAGTTGGTGCCACCGACCGTGAAGGGGCGTTTCCGGGGACGTCCGAAGCTGGCCGTGGACAACCTGGGCAATACGAAGCTGACGGCGTCGGTCAGCGGCAGCGACAACGGCGACCAGCTCTCGTACGACATCCACCCGGCGAACGTACAGATCGAGCCGGGGCGTGCGGCGTTCGTGAAGACGACGCTGAAGCCGCGCCAGATCATCTGGTTCGGCTCGAAGGAGTCCCGGCCGTACACCCTCGCCCTGCAACGGTCCGGTGTGGACCCGATGGACGTCGAGGGCACGTACGTCCAGCGGAGTTTCCTGCCGCGCTGGCTCGCCACCTTCCTCGGCATCTTCATGGCGCTCGCCCTCACCTTCGTGATGCTGTGGATCGCGTACAAGCCCAGCGTCCGCAGCTCCGCCACGGAGAAGATCCAGGAGGCCGGCATCAGCACCCTGGCTCCCTCCCTCTCACCGACTCCCGAAGCGCCGAAAGCCCCCTCCTCCGTCCCCACTCCACCCCCCGCCGCCACCGAGACACAGAAGCCTGGCGGAACCGCGGCCGGAGCAGGGGGCGGCGGGTCCGAGGACAAGGAGACCAAGGCCCCGGAGCGGACCGCGGCGACCGCCGTCCAGAAACTCGCCGCTCAGGATCCGACCGGACGGCACATCTGCTACCGCGCCTATGTGTCCGGCAAGGGGTGGACCGACGCCGTGTGCGACGGCGAGACGGCCGGCACCGTGGGCGAGGAGACGCCGGTCAAGGCCGTCAACATCGCCGTGTCCGGGACCAAGGGCACCAGCAGCGCCGCCTTCGTCCACAACCCCGGTTCCACCAACGGCGAGGGGCACTTCCCCGACCCGTGGTCGGGCGCCGCCGACGGTATCGACAACTACGTCGGCAGCACGAAGAAGGACGCCCCGAACATGTTGGGGCTCACCATCAACGTCGGAGGCGGCAGCAGCGTCTGCCAGACCGCCCATGTCCACAACGACGCCTGGCTCGGCCTGGAGTGCGACGACCCCGGGTCCGGGTTCGACTTCACCTACGCCGGCACCCACAACAATGGCCTCTGGCTCGAAGCGATCAAGCTCACGGTGTGAGCCACCCGGGGGTGAGGGGGGTGCCGGCACCGGTTGCCGGCACCCCCCTCATCCCTTTCCATCAGCTACGGACGCTTCGTCAAGCAGCCAGGGCTGCGGGCGCGGTGGTGAGCGGGTCGGTTTCTGCGAGCAGGTCCATGAGGGTGGCTCGGGCGCGGGCCACCCTGGATCGGACCGTTCCCACGGGGCAGCCGCTGAGCGCGGCCGCCTCCGCATAGGGCAGCCCCATCAGCTGCGTGAGCACGAACGCCTCACGGCGCTCGTCCGGCAGCGCGGCCAGCAGATCGAGGAGCACGACCCCGTCGTCGAAACCGGGCAGGCCGCGCGGCTGGGCCCGTTCGACCGCCAGCCGCCAGTCCGGTACGTCGGACAGGCGCGGCCGGGCGGCGGCGTACCGCAGGCTGTCGACCACGGCACGGCGCGCGATGGCCAGCAGCCAGGTGCGGGCCGAACAGCGGCCCTCGAACCTGTGCAGGCTGCCGAGCGCCCGCAGGAACGTGTCCTGGGCCAGGTCGTCGGCGGCCTGGGGGTCGGCGGAGAGGTACGCGACATAGCGCACGACGTCACGGTGCAGGGCACGCACGAAACGCTCGACGGCGTCCGGGTCGCCGCCCCGGGCGGCCAGCGCCCACGCGGTTATCGACTCGTCGACGGAGGCCGCCGTCTCACCACCACTGCGGCTTCCGTTGCTTCCCATGCGTGCATCGCTTCTGTCGCTCGCGCCACTTGCGTCGCTTGCGTCGCTTGCATTGCTTGTATTGCTTGCGTCGCTTCTGTCGCTTGCGTCGCCGATATTGCCGCTGTTGCTTCCGTCGCGTGGGACGGGCGGGGCAGGAGTGATCACCAGGTGTCCTTCTCGGGTCATCCGTGATCCGGGCCGACGGCGCGTACGCATCGTGCGTTCGCCTGGCGTGTACGCCTGGCGCGCTCGCGCGTCGGTCCGGCGAGGGGGTGCGGCCGTACACGGAGGTACGGCCGACGCCCGAGGCGCGTATGACGACGCCTCGGGGATCCGGCTGTCTCAACTGGCAGCGGATCCCACGGGCGGACCCCGAGAAGTGATGGCGTGGACGAGAAGGAGTCGCCGCGGCGAACGGTCGGAGGAACCACGGCGGACGCGGATACGCGGGCGGTGCGGGGGCGTGGGCAGCGCGAGCAGCAGTCGCAGGGGGGTGACCAGTCGTCCGGCGACCGCGCGCAGGATGCGGAAGGCGGCGCGTTCGCCGTACGCCAGCCACAGTCCGCACAGCAGCGCGGCCAACAGGTGGGCGGCGAGCATGCCGAGGGAAGACGTTCCGTCCATGGCGTGCACCGGCAGACTCATGGCATCCGAGCCCATGTGGCCCGCGCCCATGTGCCCGGCACCTATGTGCGCAGCGCCCATGTGGTCCACAGCCATGTGTCCGGAACCCATGTGCCCCATCGACGACATGGACCCCATGTCCGCGACCGACATGTTCGTGGCCGACATGTTCGTGGCATCCATGGCGTCCATGGAGGACATGTGCGGCGAGCCCGTCCCCCGGCCGGACGCCACCGGCCCCACGGCCGCCCCCGCCATCGACTGTGCGAGCGAGAACGACCAGTGGAGCAGTCCCTGAGTGACGACCACCACCGACACGATCAGCGGGAGTCCGCGCTCCCGGCCGGCCAGGCACCAGCCCGCACCGCCCGTCGCCACGGTCCCGGCGGCCATCGTCCACCAGGCCACCGGGGCACCGGACATCAGTACGTGGCCGAGGGCGGCGAGCAGCACACAGACGACCGCGAACACCGCGGCCCGTACCGTGCGCACACCCCACCCAGCAGTCATGACGGGCCTCATCCTCGCATTCGTCGCGCGTGCGTCGTGGTGAGGTACGGGAATTGCCCCCGTCCCACCCTCAACACGCGACGCGTGATCCAGAACACAGGGCGGGCCCGGAACTCCACCCCTGTCCGAACCGACGTCCGCGCGGACTCCGCCCTACGGAGACGTCTCCACCCGTGTCTCCACCCGTGTCGGCATCCGTACGTCCACCGCCGTCAGTGCCATCGCCAGGGGCCCCGGGGCCAGGAACGCCAGCGGCAGCAGCATCCACGCGCACATCAGGGCCGCCGCGAGGGCGAGGAGGACAAGGCCGCTGCCGCCCGCGTCCCTGACGGAGTCCCGGGCGGCGCCGGTCACCGCCGCCCGCCAGTCCGTGAGCGACTCGGGGCGCCCGCAGGCGCGCAGGCCGACGACAGCCGCGTACCCGCCGATCGCCGCGGCGACGACCGCGAACAGCGGGGCTCCGGGCAGGCCGGCGCGGGCCAGGGTCAGGTCCGCCCAGAGCAGCAGGACACCGGCCACGGCCAGCGCTCCGGCCGCGAGGTCACCGGGGCGCAGCCGTCGTCGCAGGGTCGCCAAGTACCGTCCCGCCGTGGCCGGTCGGTCCTCGCGGGCGCCGCGCAGGACCGCGCACGCCGTCGACAGCGCGGCGGGCAGGGTGACGACCGGCAGCGACGCGAGGGCCGTGCACACGCCCACGCTCAGCACGTCCGCGAACAACGTCATGCGCGGCCCGAAGATCTCGCCCGTCTCCCGGGCCTGTCCGCCGCCCGCGCCTCGGGTCCCGCTCATCCCTTGATCCCGGAGTTCGCCATGCCTTCGACCAGGAAGCGCTGGAAGGCGAGGAAGAACAGCACGATCGGCAGCAGGGCGATCACCGACATCGCGAACATCGGGCCGAAGGCCGAGGTGCTCGACGCGTCCACGAACGACCGCAGGGCCAGCGTGAGCGTGAACTTCTCCGGTGAGAAGAGGTAGATCAGCTGGGTGAAGAAGTCGTTCCAGGTCCAGATGAACGTGAAGATCGCGGTGGTGATGAGGGCGGGCCGGGTCAGCGGCAGGATGACGAGGAAGAAGCTGCGGAACGGCCCGCAGCCGTCGATGCGCGCCGCCTCCTCCAGTTCGCGCGGCAGCCCTCGCATGAACTGCACGATGAGAAAGACGAAGAACGCCTCCGTGGCGAGGAACTTGGGCAGGATCAGCGGCCAGTAGGTGTTCACCATGCCGAGCTGGTTGAAGATGATGTACTGCGGGATCAGCACGGCGTGGTGCGGCAGCATGATCGTCGCGATCATGAAGGCGAACAGCGGCCCGCGGAAGCGGAACCGCAGCCGGGCGAAGGCGTACGCGGCCAGGGAGCAGCTGAGTACGTTGCCGACGACCGCGCCGCCCGCGATGAGCAGCGAGTTGCTGAGCAGCCGCCACACGGAGACGTCGTTCACCCCGTCGAGGGCGGTCGAGTAGTTGGACCATTCCAGGCTGCCGGGCAGCAGGTCGAGGCTGGCGATCACCTCGTCGGCGGGCTTGAGCGAGGTCGCGAGCAGCCAGGCCAGCGGGTAAAGCATGACGAGGAGCGCGGCCAGGGCGCCGAGGTGCAGGGCGACGCGGCGCCGGGCAACCGGCTTGCGCACCGCGGCGGTTGCCGCACTCGTGTCGGTCGCGGCGCTCGGACCGGTCGGGGTGGTCGAGGTGGTCATCGGTCCCCCTCGGACGCGTAGAAGACCCAGGTGCGGGACGTGCGGAACAGCACCGCCGTGACGGCGCCGATGACGATCAGCAGGACCCAGGCCATCGCGGAGGCGTAGCCCATGTGCGAGGCGACGAAGCCGCGGTCGTAGAGGTAGAGGGTGTAGAAGAGCGTCGAGTCGGCGGGCCCGCCCTTGCCGCCGCTCACCGCGAAGGCGGGGGTGAAGACCTGGAACGCCTGGATGGTCTGGAGCACCAGGTTGAAGAAGATCACCGGGGAGAGCATGGGCACGGTGATGGACAGGAACTGCCGCCACCGGCTCGCCCCGTCCACGGACGCGGCCTCGTACAGCTCGGTGGGGATCTGCTGGAGTCCGGCGAGGAAGATGACCATGGGGGCACCGAACTGCCACACCGTCAGCAGGGCGACGGCGAACAGCGCCCAGCCGGGCCGGTTGACCCAGCCGCCGGTGCCGAGCAGGTTGTCGACCGTACCGCCGTCGTTGAAGAGGGCCCGCCACACGAGCGCGATGGACATGGAGGCGCCGAGCAGGGAGGGCGCGTAGAACGCCGAGCGGTAGAAACCCCGGCCGCGTCGCATGGACTTGAGGCCGAGCGCGACGACGAGGGCGATGCCGAGTTGGAGGGGGACGGCGATGACGACGTAGGTGAGGGTCGCGCCGACCGAACGCCAGTAGCGCGGATCCTCGGTGAACATCTGCGTGTAGTTGCGCAGGCCCACCCAGCGGGGCGGGTTGAACAAGTCGTAGTCGGTGAAGGAGAGATAGAGCGAGACGGCCATCGGGAGCAGGGTGAGCACGGCGGCGCCGAGTACCCATGGGGAGAGGAACACCCAGGCGGCGCCCTCGCGTTGACGTCCGCCCGGCCGTTTCGCGGGAGTGGTCCTCGCGGCGGGGGCGGTCACGGGAGTGTCGGTGGTGGTGGTCATGACCTCAGCTCCGCCTTCGCCTCGGTGACGTAGTCCTCGGCCGCCTCGCGGGGCGACATCCGCTCGTACGACACCTGGTCGTAGTCCCGCTGGAAGGTGGTCTGCAGCGCGCTGTCCCCCGAGGGCGGGGCCTGGGGAGGGGCGTCGAGGTCTCCTTCCAGGGACGCCTGGTAGTCGTAGACCGTCCTGTCGAAGTCCTTGAGCCCGGGGGCGATCGATTCGCGGAGGGTCTCGTTGACGGGGATGCCGCGGGTGGCGCCGAGGATCTTCGCGGCGTCCGGGTCGTTCAGCATGAAGTCGACGAGCTGCACGGACTCCTCCGGGTGGCCCGCGTCGGCGGCGACGCCCATGAACATCGAGGGTTTGAAGTACTGGCCCGGTGTGCCGTCCTCGCCGGACGGCATCGGCGCGAGGGTGACCCCGTCGGGTACGAGGGCGACGAACCCGCTTGAGGGCGCGTCCCAGTTGCTGTCGGAGATCGCCCTGCCGCGTCCGAGCGGGGTGTTCTCGACCGTGCCGTCGAGCTGGGTGGTCTGCTCGGCGGGCGAGACTGCGCCCTCCCTGCGGAGCTTGTCGGCGAAGGTCCACCAGTGGGTCAGGTCGTCGACGGTGAAGCCGAGCCTGCGGTCCTCGGTGTAGAGGCTCTTGCCCCGGCCGCGCAGCCAGACCTCGAAGGCGTCCTCGCTCTGCCCGGGGTCGGTGGCGCCGGGCTTGCCGGTCCGTTCGGCCAACTCCCGCATGGCGTCGGCCCATTCGCTCCAGGTCCAGCCCTCGCGCGGCAGGGTGACACCGGACTTCTTCCACTGTGCGGTGTCGTACACCACGGTCTCGGTGCCGCGGGCCTGCGGGATCGCGTACTGCTTGCCGTCGACCTTGCCGGTGGCGAGGAGGCCCGCGTCGAACTCGCCGGTGTCCAGCACGGAGCGCTGCTCGGCGAAGTCCAGCAGGACGCCTCCGGACGCGTACTGGTCGATCATGCGGTAGTCGAGCTGCATGACGTCGGGGGCGTCGCCGCCCGCCGCCTGGGTGGCCAGCTTCTGCTTGTAGGCGTCGTAACCGGAGAACGACGTCTGCACCTCGATCTCCGGGTGCTTCTTCTCGAAGAGGTCGACGGCCTCCTGGGTTCTGGCCGCCCGGTCCGGATTGCCCCACCAGGTGTAGCGCAGGACCACCTTGCCGCCGTCGCCGCCCGCCCCGTCCGGCCCCGAGCAGGCGGTGAGGAGCGAGCAGGACACCAGCAGCGCCGTGGCCGCGGCGATGCGCGACCGCCAGGACTTCCTTGTCCTGTTTCCGGGCATGAGTGGGTCACCTCATTCGTTAGAAAGCGCTTCCACCCCCTACCCGATGACCCTAGGGATGGTCCTGATGTCAGAACAAGCCCCCTGCACGGACGCCTGCGCCGACGCTTGCACCGACGGCTGCACAAACGCCTGCACGGACCCTCACGTGGAGGCCCGGTCCGGTTCCGCTTCGCGTCGCCGCTGTGCCGTGGTGGGCCTGGGCGCCCGTGCCCGGCTGTTCACGCAGGCGCTGGCCGGGCCGTACGCGGACCGTGTCGACCTCGTCGGATTCTGCGACGTCAACGCGCACCGGATGGCGGTCCACAACGGCTGGCTCACGGCCGACCACCCCGGCCGCGAACCCGTACCGGCGTACGCGGCCGAGGACTTCGACCTGATGCTGCGGCGCGAGCGGGTGGATCTCGTGGTCGTGTCCAGCGTCGACCGGACCCACGACGACTACATCGTGCGCGCCCTGGACGCGGGCTGCGACGTGGTCACGGAGAAACCGATGACGACCGACGCCGACCGCGCCCGCCGCATCCTGGCGGCCCGGCAGCGCTCCGGCCGCGAGGTGCGGGTGGCCTTCAACTACCGCTACAACCCGGTGCATTCGGCCGTACGGGAACTCATCGCGGCCGGGGAGATCGGCGAGGTCGGCTCGGTGCACTTCGAGTGGCTGCTCGATCTGCGGCACGGCGCGGACTACTTCCGGCGCTGGCACCGCGACAAGGCGAACTCCGGCGGCCTCATGGTCCACAAGTCGACCCACCACTTCGACCTGGTGAACTGGTGGCTGAGCACCGAACCGGAGACCGTCTTCGCCCAGGGCGGCCTCTTCTTCTACGGCGACGAGGCGGGCGGGCGGCGCGGGCTGGCCAGGCCCTACGCCCGCGCCCACGGCTCCCCGTCCGCCGCGGGCGACCCCTTCGCCGTACACCTGGCGGACTCGCCCGTGCTCAGGGCGCTGTACCTGGACGCCGAGGGCGAGGACGGCTACCACCGCGACCAGAACGTCTTCGGGCCCGGCGTGACCATCGAGGACGACATGGCGGTCCTCGTGCGGTATGCGTCCGGGGCGTCCCTGACCTACCACCTCACGGCGTACGCCCCCTGGGAGGGCTATCGCGTCGCGTTCAACGGAAGCGAGGGCCGCCTCGAACTGCTCGTCGAGGAGTCGACGTGGTCGCGCCCTGAGATACGTACCGACGCCGGCGCCGAAGCGCACACCGGCGTACGGACCGGAGGCGCGAGCGCGGTCCTGCACGGCGCCGAGGTGGACGACGAGGCAGGCCGCACAGAACTGCTGCTGCGCCGGCACTGGGAACGGCCGCGCGAGGTGAAGGTGCCGACCGGTGAGGGCGGGCACGGCGGCGGCGACGTACGGATGCTGCAGGACCTGTTCGGCCCCCGCCGCACCACCCCGGACCCGCTGGACCGGGCGGCGGACGCGCACGACGGGGCGAAGTCGCTCGTGACGGGGCTCGCGGCGAACGAGTCGTTCGTGACGGGGGTGCCGGTTCGGGTACGGGATCTGCTGGACGTCTGAGGCGACTGCGGCTGCGGCTACGGCTGGCGACCGGCGACCGGCGACCGGCGACCGGCGACAACGGCATGTTTGTCGCAGCTGTGTGCATACGATCCAGGGATGGCTCTCTTTCTTGTGTGTCGGGACACCACCCTGGACGCCGACGAGGCGTGGCGGCGGCTCACTCTGTGGGAGCGGCATGCCGATGTGGTGCCGTTGACGCGGGTCCGGGTCGTCACGTTGCCGCCGCGTGGGGCGGGCACGGTGTTCGTGGCGCGTACCGGGGTGGGGCCGGTGGCGTTCGACGACCGTATGGAGGTCGTCGTCTGGCGGCCGCCCCGGGATCGCACGCCCGGACTGTGCAGGCTCGTCAAACGCGGCGGCCTTGTCGTCGGGTGGGCCGAGATCGAGGTACGCCCGACGGCGGGCGGCGGCTCGCAGGTGCTGTGGCGGGAGGAGTTGGGAGTACGAGGGGTGCCGCGCGTCTTCGACCCCGTGCTGGGGCGGGCCGGCCGGTGGATGTTCGGACGGGCGGTGGACCAACTGCTGGCACACCCCTGAGAGCGGAGCCCGCCGGCCACCCGTGACCGGTCAGGCTTCACGCACCACCGGTCACGTGGGAGTCTCGTCACCCAGGAGTCTCAGCGCCTCCGCCGCCACCACCTCCAGCATCGCCTCCGGGTCCGTCGCGCGGGCCAGCAGCATGCCTCCCTCGCACAGGGCCCCGAAGACGAGCTGGCAGCGGGCCGTCAGGGCCGCGTCGGGTGTTCCGCCCGCCTCGCGCACCGCGTGTTCCATGGCCTCGCGCAGGACGCGCAGAGCGTGCTCGTACTCGATCTCGCGCACCGTCTCCCAGCCGAGGACGGACGGGCCGTCGAGGAGCACGACACGCTGGAAGCCCGGGTCGAGGCAGTGTTCGAGGAACGTGCGGGCGCCCGCGCGGAGTGCCGCGCGCGGGTCGGGTGCGGCGGCTCCGGCCCGGAACAGCGCTTCCGCGAGCAGTTCCTGATGGCGTACGAAGACGGCGTGGAACAGGGCCGCCTTGCCGCCCGGGAAGTGGTGGTACGCGGCCCCCTTGGTGACCCCCGCCCTGGCCGCGACGGCGTCGAGAGGCGCACCCGCGAAACCGTGGCTGCCGAACAACTCCGTCGCGGCGTCGACCAGTTGGGACGTGGTCGCGCCGGATCGTTCGGCCTGGGTCCGTCGGACCATCCGGTTCATCAACTCCCTTGACAGGCATACCGCGGGTACGTAACTTAGCCGATCCGATTACATACCCTCGGTATGGAAGTGGGCCTCGCCATGACGGCACAGGCAACACCGGAACCGACAACGGCATCCACGACGACACCCGCGACGGCACCCTCAACAGCACACGCAACGGCACGAGAGGCACCCCTCTTCGCGGTCTACGGCGCCACCGGGCACACCGGAAGGGTCGTCACCGCCGAACTGCTCGCCCGGCGGCAGCACGTGATCCTCTCCGGACGCGACGAACGGGCCCTGCACGCGGTCGCCACCGAACTCGCGACCCCGGATCTCGTCAGCGTCCGGCACACGCCCCTCGACGACCCTCCCGCCCTGCGCGCGCTCGCCGAGGCCGCCGACGTGGTCATCCACTGCGCGGGACCGTTCACCACGACGGGGGAACCGGTCGCCACCGCCGCCGCGGAGACCGGCACCGCGTACGTGGACCACGCGATCGAGCCGCACCATGTGAAGTACCTCTTCGACTCCCTCCAGGCCACCGCCCAGCGCACCGGAGCGGTCCTCGTACCGCAGATGAGCTTCTACGGCGGACTGGGCGACCTGCTGGCCGCGGCGGCAGCGGCGGGGCTGCCCGATGCGGACAAGGTGACCGTCGGGTACGCGGTCACGGGCTGGCGCATGACCCAGGGCGCCATGAACACCGCCAACCTGCTGATCGGCGAGATCGACCGCATCGGCTTCGTGGACGGGGCACAGCGGGTGGGGCCCGTGGAGATCCGCAACGCGGTCTTCCCGTTCCCGCCGCCCGTCGGACCACGTACGACGATCGTGCCCTTCCCCTCGGGCGAGGTCGTCACGGTCCCACGCCATGTTCCGGCGCGGGCCGTGGAGGTCCAGCTGACCGCCGCCACCTTCGAGGAGGAGCAGATCTTCAGCAGCGTGGACGTGAGTCCGCAGGAGCGCGCGAAGACCGAGTTCACCGTCGCGGTCCAGGTCACCGGTGCCGCCGGTGGCGGCCGCAACGCCCATGTCCGGGGCCGGGACATCTGGCGGGCCGGGGCTGTCGTCTCGGTCGAGGCCGCGCTGCGGCTGGCGGGCGGGGAGGGACCGGCGAAGACGGGCGTACTGGCTCCCGCGGAGGCCTTCGCGGCGCCCGAATTCCTGCGCGCGCTCGCCGAGTCGGGCACTTTCGCCCTCACCCTGCCCGGCTGACGGTCACCGGGCCCCTCCCCCGGCGCCTTCTCCCCGGCCCCGAAGCGCGTTCCCCGCCGACCGCCATGAGGCTTCCGCGATGCGCCCCGGCAAAAGTCTGTGGAACGAGTCCGCCCGGAATTGCGAGACTGGGACCCATGAACGACATGGGGCGGTTCCGTCAGGCAGTCGTCCGGTGGGCGGCCGGCGGCACGGGGGCGGCGGAAGCGGGCGCGAGCGCGCGGGAGGCCGCGGCCGGCGCCGGGCTGCGTACGGTCGTACTCGTCGAAGGAGGCAGCGACCAGGTCGCCGTCGAGGTGCTGGCCGCCCGGCACGGCCGGGACCTCGACCAGGAGGGGGTCTCCGTGGTGCCGCTCGGGGGCGCGATGAGCGTCGGGAGGTTCGTGGACCTGTGCGGGCCGCAGGGGCTCGACGTGCGGCTCGCCGGGCTGTGCGACGCGGCCGAGGAGAGGTTCTTCCGGCGCGCGCTTGAGCGGGCCGGGATCGGCTCCGACCTGACCGCCGACGGGCTGGAGTCGCTCGGGTTCTTTCTGTGCCACGCGGACCTGGAGGACGAGCTGATCCGTTCCCTGGGCGCCGACGCCATCCAGCAAGTGGTGCAGGAACAAGGCGAGTTGCGCGCCTTCCGCACCCTCCAGAACCAGCCCGCCCAACGGGGGTGGACCGTGGAGCAGCACCTCCACCGCTTCATGGGTACGCACGCCGGCCGCAAGGCCCAGTACGCACAGGAACTCGTCGCGAACCTGGACCTCGACCGGACGCCGCCTCCGCTGGAACGGCTGCTCGCCCATCTCTGACGCCCCGCCCCGCGCCGCGTGCCGGGTCGGGTCGGGGGGTCAGGCCATCGCTCCGATGCGGCGTGCCGGCGTCGAGGACACCTCATGGTGGATCGGCGTGTGCGCCCCGGTCAGCGGCACCCCGCTCCCGCCCCGCCGGGTCGCCACGATCTCCGCGGCGATGGACAGGGCGGTCTCCTCTGGCGTACGGGCTCCGAGGTCGAGGCCGATCGGCGACCGCAGCCTGGCCAACTCCCCCTCGTTCACGCCCACTTCGCGGAGCCGTTCATTGCGGTCGAGGTGCGTGCGGCGGGAGCCCATCGCCCCCACGTACGCGACCGGCAGCCGCAGCGCGAGCGCGAGGAGCGGTACGTCGAACTTGGCGTCGTGGGTCAGGACGCACAGCACCGTACGCGCGTCGACCTCCGTGCGCTCCAGGTAGGTGTGCGGCCACTCGACGACGATCTCGTCCGCCTCGGGGAAACGCGCGGCCGTCGCGAAGACCGGGCGCGCGTCGCAGACCGTCACGCGGTAGCCGAGGAACGTGCCGACGCGGACCAGCGCCGAGGCGAAGTCGATCGCCCCGAAGACGATCATCCGGGGCGGCGGGGCCGAGGACTCGACCAGCACGGTGAGCGGTGCTCCGCAGCGGGAGCCCTGCGCGCCGATCTCCAGGGTGCCGGTGCGGCCCGCGTCCAGGAAGGCGCGCGCCTCCTGCGCCACGGTGCGGTCCAGTCCGGGGTGCGCGCCGAAGCCGCCCTCGTGCGCGGCGTCGGGGTGTACGAGGAGGGCGCGGCCCTGTAGTTCCGCCGGGCCGCGGACGATGCGGGCGAGGGCCGCCGGCCTGTGGCCGGCGGCGGCGGTGATCGCGGACGTGAGCACCTCGCGCAGCGGGGAGGAGGTGTGCACCGGGGTCACCAGGATGTCGATGATGCCGCCGCAGGTCAGGCCAACGGCGAAGGCGTCGTCGTCGCTGTACCCGAAGCGTTCGATGAGGGGCCGGCCGTCTTTCAGCGCCTGTTGGCACAGGTCGTAGACCGCGCCTTCGACACAGCCGCCGGAGACCGAGCCGATTGCCGTGCCGGCGGCGTCCACGGCGAGGGCTGCGCCGGGGGGTCTTGGCGCGCTTCCGCCTACGGCCACGACGGTGGCCACGGCGAAGTCGCGGCCGTCCGCCACCCACCGCTGCAGGTTTTCGGCAATGTCCAGCATTCTCGGTCTCCTTTTCCCTGCGGGTTTTCCGTGCGGGTGCGTTGTGGCCGGGGCGGTGCTGGGCCTTTCTCGCCCGGCGCGGGCAGTGGCGGGCAGCCAGACGGCGGTTCGTCGCCTGCGGCCCGGTGGGGGCCGGGCGCGCCGTTCCCCGCGCCCCTTGAGGGGCGCCCTGCGGAACGCCTGTCGACCGGCGCGGGCAGTGGCGGGCAGCCGTAGGGCTCCGTCGTGATCTGCGGCCCGGTGGGGGCCGGGCGCGCCGTTCCCCGCGCCCCTTGAGGGGCGCCCTGCGGAACGCCTCTCGCCCGGCTCAGGCAGTGTGGCCGCCCGCCAGACGGCGGTTCGTCACCTGCGGCCCGGTGGGGGCCGGGCGCGCCGTTCCCCGCGCCCCTTGAGGGGCGCCCTGCGGAACGCCTGTCGACCGGCGCGGGCAGTGGCGGGCAGCCGTAGGGCTCCGTCGTGATCTGCGGCCCGGCTTTTGGTCTTCAGGGGCGCGGGGAACTGCGCGGCCAGCCCCCACCGGGGCGCAGGTTGAATCACCGGCGCCCTCAGCTGAGCGCCTAGCCGCGCGCCTAGTGGATGCCCATCCAGCTTTCTATCGGGCTCAGGGCGAAGAAGATCAGGAAGATGGCCGTCAAGCCCCACATGAAGGCTCCTACCTCCCGCGCCCTGCCCTGCGCGATCTTGATGGCGACGTAACTGATGACCCCGGCCGCGACCCCCGCCGTGATGGAGTACGTGAACGGCATGATCACGACGGTCAGGAAGACCGGGATCGCCGTGGCGCGGTCGGCCCAGTCCACATGGCGGGCGTTCATCATCATCATGGCGCCGATGACCACCAGCGCCGCCGCCGCGACCTCCCCGGGGACGATCGCCGTCAGCGGGGTGAAGAAGAGGCAGGCCGCGAAGAACAGCCCCGTGACGACCGAGGACAGCCCCGTTCGGGCGCCCTCGCCGACCCCCGTCGCGGACTCCACGAACACCGTCTGGCCGGAGGCGCCCGCGACGCCGCCGATCGCACCGCCCGCCCCGTCGATGAACAGCGCCTTGGACAGGCCCGGCATCCGGCCCTTGTCGTCGGCGAGGCCCGCCTCCGTGCCGACACCGATGATCGTGGCCATCGCGTCGAAGAACCCGGCGAGCACGAGCGTGAACACGATCATGCCGACCGTCATCGCCCCGACCGAGCCCCACCCGCCGAACTCGACGTCACCGAAGATCGAGAAGTCGGGCATCGACACCGCACTGCCGTGCAGTTCGGGGGCACCACTCGCCCACTGCTTCGGATCGATCACGTCGAGCGCGTTGAGGACGACGGCGAGTACGGTGCCGCCGACTATGCCGATCAGGATCGCGCCGGGGATGCCGCGGGCCTGGAGCATGAAGATGGCGAGCAGCGTGACGGCGAACAACAGCACGGGCCAGCCCGCCAGTTCACCCGTCGCGCCGAGCGAGACCGGGGTCGCCTTGCCCTGGTGGACGAAGCCCGCCTTCACCAGGCCGATGAGCGCGATGAACAGCCCGATGCCCATCGTGATCGCGTGTTTCAGCGCCAGCGGGATCGCGTTCATGATCATCTCGCGTAGTCCGGTGACCACGAGCAACATGATCACCACGCCGTACATCACGCACATGCCCATGGCCTGCGGCCAGGTCATCTGGGGCGCGACCTGCGAGGAGAGAACGCCCGAGACGGACAGTCCCGCGGCGAGGGCCAGCGGCACCTTGCCGAAGAAGCCCATCAGGAGTGTGGTGAAGGCCGCCGCGAACGCGGTCGCGGTGATGAGTGCCTGCTGACCGAGCGTGTTCCCCGCCGCGTCCTTGCCGGACAGGATCAGGGGGTTGAGGAGGAGGATGTACGCCATGGCCATGAAGGTCGTGACGCCGCCGCGCATCTCACGCGCGACCGTGCTTCCCCGCAGGGAAATGTGGAAGTAGCGGTCGAGCCAGGACCGGCCGGCCGGGACGCGGGTTCCTTCACCCGCGTCGTCGGCGGTGGTCCTGGGCTCCAGTGACTGCTGGGTCATGGTGCCTTCTCCCAAGGTTCATAGGGGCACCCGCGGCTTGCTTTCTGCTCGCGCGGGTTTTGGGAAGGTGCACGACCCGGGGGACGGCCCGAGACGAGACGCGGTGCTGTACTTGTGCGGTTGCCGGGGACCGGGTGCCGTGGGATGTACGGTCGCCCGGCGCCGGGTGGCCGTTCCTGTGCCCACCCGTTCCTCCCCCAGTGCCTTAAGGGCCTGGGCCCCCAGCGGAACGCCTGCCCACAGGAACGGCGGCAGGCGACTACGCCATGCCCGTCAGGTGTTCCGGGCGGACCGGCGTCCTGTTGAGGTCCAGGCCCGTCGCGTTGCGGATGGCCGCGAGGACGGCCGGGGTCGACGACAGGGTCGGGGCCTCGCCGATGCCACGGAGCCCGTACGGCGCGTGGTCGTCGGCGAGTTCGAGCACGTCGACGGGGATGGTCGGCGTGTCGAGGATCGTGGGGATGAGGTAGTCGGTGAAGGAGGGGTTCCTGACCTTCGCCGTGACGGGGTCGACGATGATCTCCTCCATCACCGCGATGCCCAGGCCCTGTGTCGTACCGCCCTGGATCTGGCCGATGACGGACAGCGGGTTGAGCGCCTTGCCGACATCCTGCGCGCAGGCCAGTTCGATGACCTTCACCAGGCCCAGTTCGGTGTCCACCTCGACGACCGCGCGGTGGGCGGCGAACGAGTACTGCACGTGGCCGTTGCCCTGTCCGGTGCGCAGGTCGAAGGCCTCGGTCGGCCGGTGCCGCCACTCCTCCTCGACCTCGACGGCCTCGTCTTCGAGGACGTCGACCAGGTCGGCCAGGACCTCGCCGCCGTCGGTGACGACCTTGCCGCCCTCCAGGAGCAGTTCGGCACTCGCCCAGGCCGGGTGGTACGTACCGAGCTTGCGGCGGCCGATCTCCAGGACCTTCTCGCGGACCAGTTCGCACGCGTTCTTGACGGCTCCGCCGGTGACGTACGTCTGGCGGGATGCCGAGGTCGAACCGGCCGAGCCCACCTGCGTGTCCGCCGGCTGGATCGTCACCTGGGCGACGCCCAGCTCGGTGCGGGCGATCTGCGCGTGGACGGTGACCCCGCCCTGGCCGACCTCCGCCATGGCGGTGTGGACGGTCGCGACGGGTTCGCCGCCGACGACCTCCATACGGACCTTGGCGGTCGAGTAGTCGTCGAAGCCTTCGGAGAAGCCGACGTTCTTGATGCCGACCGCGTAGCCGACGCCCCGTACGACTCCTTCGCCGTGGGTGGTGTTGGAGAGGCCGCCGGGGAGCTGGCGGACGTCCGCCGCCTCGCCGGCCGCGAGCCACTGCTGCTCCGGCGGCATGGGCATCGCCTTGACGCGGCGCAGGAGTTCGGCGACCGGGGCGGGTGAGTCGACGGGCTGCCCGGTGGGCATCAGCGTGCCCTGGGACATGGCGTTGAGCTGCCGGAACTCGACCCGGTCCATGCCGACCGCGTCGGCGAGCTTGTCCATCTGCGCCTCGTAGGCGAAGCACGCCTGGACCGCGCCGAAGCCGCGCATGGCGCCGCAGGGCGGGTTGTTGGAGTAGAGGGCGATGGCTTCGATGTCGACGTCTTCGAGGACGTACGGGCCGACCGCCAGGGATGCCGCGTTGCCGACGACCGCCGGGGACGCGGAGGCGTACGCGCCGCCGTCCAGGACGATCCGGCACTTCATGTGGGTCAGCTTCCCGTCCTTCGTCGCCCCGTGCTCGTAGTGGAGCTTGGCGGGGTGGCGGTGGACGTGGCCGAAGAAGGACTCGAAGCGGTTGTAGACGATCTTGACCGGTTTGCCCGTGCGGAGGGCCAGCAGACAGGCGTGGATCTGCATGGACAGGTCCTCGCGGCCTCCGAAGGCGCCGCCGACCCCGGAGAGCGTCATCCGCACCTTGTCCTCGGGCAGACCGAGGACGGGGGCGATCTGGCGCAGGTCGGAGTGCAGCCACTGGGTGGCCACGTAGAGGTCCACGCCGCCGTCCTCGGCGGGTACGGCGAGGCCCGACTCGGGGCCGAGGAACGCCTGGTCCTGCATGCCGAAGGTGTACTCGCCCTCGACGACGAAGTCCGCGCGGTCGCGGGCCGCCTCGACGTCGCCGCGGACGATGGGCTGGCGGTGCACGATGTTCGGGTGGGCGACATGGCCGATGTGGTGGTCGTCGCGGCCCTCGTGGATCAGCGGGGCGTCCGGCGCGGTGGCCGAGGCCTCGTCCGTGACGACCGGCAGCTCCCGGTACTCCACCTTGATCTTGGCGGCGGCGCGGCGGGCGGTCTCGGGGTGGTCGGCGGCGACGATCGCGACGGGCTCGCCGTGGTGGCGTACCCGGCCGTGGGCCAGTACCGGGGTGTCCTGGATCTCCAGGCCGTAGTTCTTCACGGCGGTCGGCAGGTCGTCGTACGTCAGGACCGCGTAGACGCCGGGTGTCGCGAGGGCCTCGCCGGTGTCGAGGGAGACGATCTCGGCGTGCGCGACCGTGGAGCGCAGGATCTGGCCCCACAGCATGTCTTCGTGCCACATGTCGGACGAGTAGGCGAACTCGCCGGTGACCTTGAGGGTGCCGTCCGGGCGCAGCGTGGACTCGCCGATGCCGCCCTTGGTCCGTGAACCCTGGGTGACCTTCGTGGGAGTACCGACGGGAGCGGTGGCGCGGGCCCCGTCGGCAGTGGTGTCGGTAGCCATCGTCAGACCGCCTCTCCCTGACGGGCGGCCGCCAGGCGGACCGCGTCCATGATCTTCTCGTAGCCGGTGCAGCGGCAGAGGTTGCCCGAGAGCGCCTCGCGGATGTCCGCGTCGGTCGGGGTGGGGTTGCGCTCCAGCATCTCGTCGGCCGCGACCAGCAGGCCGGGGGTGCAGAAGCCGCACTGGACGGCTCCGGCGTCGATGAACGCCTGCTGGATGGGGGCGAGTTCGGCGCCCTCGCCGGTCTGTGAGTCGGAGGGCCGCGCCTCCCAGCGCTTGGCCGCGTCCAGGGGCGTACCGCAGGCGCCGGGGCCCGCGGACGCTCCGGAGGCCTCGGAGGCGCAGCCGCCGTGCTGCTCGCGCTGCTTGGCGAAGTCCGCCAGGCCCTCGACCGTGACGACGTCCCGGCCCTCGACCTGCCCGGCCGCGACCAGACAGGAACACACCGGAACGTTGTCCAGGCGGACCGTGCAGGAGCCGCACTCGCCCTGCTCGCAGGCGTTCTTCGAGCCCGGCAGGCCCATCCGTTCCCTCAGCACGTACAGCAGGGACTCGCCCTCCCACACGTCGTCGGCTTCCTGCGGACGGCCGTTGACCGTGAAACTGACGCGCATTACGCGACTCCCTCCGTGCGGGCGGCGGTGCCGCGGTACGACTCCCAGGTCCAGGTCAGCGTGCGGCGGGCCATGATGCCCACCGCGTGGCGGCGGTAGCTCGCGGTGCCCCGGACGTCGTCGATGGGATTGCAGGCGCCGGAGCACAGCTCGGCGAACTGCTTGGCCACCGACGGGGTGATGATCTTGCCGTTGTCCCAGAAGCCGCCCTCTTCGAGCGCCGCGTTCAGGAATTCCTCCGCCGCCTTGGCCCGGACGGGCGTGGGCGCGGCCGAGCCGATGCCGGTGCGGACCGTGCGGGTGGCGGGGTGCAGGGCGAGGCCGAAGGCGCAGACCGCGATCACCATGGCGTTGCGGGTGCCGACCTTGGAGTACTGCTGCGGGCCGTCCGCCTTCTTGATGTGGACGGCGCGGATCAGCTCGTCGGGGGCGAGCGCGTTGCGCTTCACCCCGGTGTAGAAGGCGTCGATCGGGATCAGCCGGGAGCCCCGGACGGACTCGGCCTCGACCTCGGCGCCCGCCGCGAGGAGGGCGGGGTGGGCGTCACCGGCCGGGGAGGCGGTGCCGAGGTTGCCGCCGACTCCCCCGCGGTTGCGGATCTGCGGGGAGGCCACGGTGTGGGAGGCCAGGGCCAGGCCGGGCAGCTCGCCGCGCAGGTTGTCCATGATCGCCGAGTAGGGGACCGAGGCGCCCAGGCGGACCGACTCCTCGCCGACCTCCCAGTCGTCCAGCTCGCCGATGCGGTTGAGGTCCAGCAGGTACTCGGGCCGGCGGTGGTCGAAGTTGATCTCGACCATCACGTCGGTGCCACCCGCAATCGGCACAGCTGTGGGATGCGCTGCCTTCGCGGCGAGCGCTTCCTCCCAGCTGGCGGGGCGAAGGAAGTCCATGACCGGCTCTCTTCTTCGTCTCGTTGATGGTGCTGATCAAGCCAGATCGTGTGCGGCGGCCCAGGCTCGTTCATGAGGTGTTCACGTGGATGGGAGTCAGTACACAGCCCGTTCCACCAACGGGGTCAGTCACCGAAACCATGAAGGAGTTGGCTGGCCAGGGCGCGCATCTTGTAGATTCGTATGAACGGAAGTCATCAGTAACCTCTTGGCTTTCCCCGGGAAACGTCAGACGCAGCCCGCTGCGCGCCGGCCACCGGCCGGAATGAGTCCTCCTCCGTCCTCTTCCTCTCTCCCCTTCATCGGTTCGACCTCCTCCATCGGTTCCCCATCCATCGTAATTTTTCGAGACAGAACGGCGGCGACGAGATGCGGCTGCGCGCACTGCTGGACACGGACGCGCTGGGCCTGCGGCTGCTCGGCGGCCAGGACGAGCTGGACCGGACGGTGCGTGGCGTGATGACCACGGACCTGCGGGACCCGAGTCGCTATCTGTCGGGCGGTGAGTTGGTCCTCACCGGTCTCGCCTGGCGTCGTGGCCCGGCCGACTCCGAGCCCTTCGTACGGCTCCTCGCGGGCGCCGGGGTCACGGCACTGGCCGCGGGCGAGGCCGAGCTGGGCCCGGTCCCGGACGATCTGGTGGCGGCCTGCGCGCAGCACCGGCTGCCGCTGTTCGCCGTCAACGAGTCGGTGGCCTTCGCGACGATCACCGAGCACGTCGTGCGGCAGGTGTCGGGCGAGCGCGCCGGGGACCTGGCGGCCGTGGTGGACCGGCACCGCCGGATGATGACCTCCGGGCCGGCGGGCGGCGGCCCGGACGTGGTCCTGGACCTGCTGGGCTCCGACCTGGACCTGCGGGCCTGGGTGCTCTCCCCCGCCGGGCGCCTGATCGCGGGCTCACGGCTCGCGGAGACCGAGCTGCCCGCCCATGTGTGCACCACCCTGGCCGGTGAGCACCTGGCGGCCGTCCGCACGGGCCGGCGCGGCCCGCACCGGGTGACGGTGGGCCCGGCCACGTATTCCCTGTTCCCGGTCCGCGGCGGCGGACGCGGTACGGCGGCGGGTGCCCGGGACGTACGCGAGACGGTGCTGTCGGAGTGGCTGCTCGCGGTCGAGGCGGACGCCGGGGACTGGCCGGAGGAGCGGCTCGACCTGCTGGAGGGCGTGACGCAGCTGATCGCCGTGGAGCGGGAGCGCCGGGACGCGGCGCGCACCGTGCGGCGCAGGCTCGCGCAGGAGGTGCTTGAGCTGGTGCAGACCGGTGCCGCGCCCGCTGAGATCGCGGCGCGGCTGCGGGTCGCGGCGCCCGTGCTGCTGCCGGGGCTGGGCGCGGCCCCGCACTGGCAGGTCGTGGTCGCGCGAGTCGAATGGGACGAGGTGAAGGGCGGGCCCGCGGGATTCCCGGCCGAGTCCGCCGCCGGGGGAAGACGCGCCGAGGGGCCCGCGGGCGCGCCGGCGGGCGCACTGGCGGGCGGTCCGGTGGCGCAGGCGCTCCTGGAGGAGATCCTCGTCGACCCGCTGTCGTCGGGCCCTGAGCCGTCGGACCGGATCGCGGTCGCCCACACGGGTGACGAGGCCGTCGCGCTCGTCCCGCTGCCCGCCGTCTCCTCGGAGCACGACGGCTCGGAGACGGGCCTGCTCGCCGACGCGATCCTGGCGGCCGTACGCGAGCCGCTGTCGGCCGGGCTCGACGGCGACGGGCGGCTCACGCTGGGCGTCAGCGCGGCCGTGCACTCGGCGGAGGGCCTGCGCGGCGCCCTGGAGGAGGCACGGCACGCACGCCGGGTGGCCGCGGCCAGGCCCGGGCGGGTGTGCGCGGCGGGCCACCAGGAGCTGGCGTCGCACGTACTGCTGCTGCCCTTCGTGCCGGACGACGTACGCCGCGCCTTCACGGCGCGGCTGCTGGACCCGCTCCGCGAGTACGACCGGCGGCACCGCGCCGAGCTGATCCCGACGCTGGAGGCGTTCCTCGACTGCGACGGGTCCTGGACGCGCTGCGCGGCCCGGCTGCATCTGCACGTCAACACGCTGCGCTATCGGGTCGGGCGTATCGAGCAGTTGACGGGCCGAGATCTTTCCCGCCTTGAGGACAAGCTGGACTTCTTCCTCGCGCTGCGGATGAGCTGAGGTCACAGCGCTGCGGGCGGCGCGGCCATCGCCGTCGGGGTGTGATCGGGAGCCCTGGACGGGCGTCAAGTCTCTTCTCCGCCCCACGACTTTGTGAAATCCTTCACCCACCCCCTTGGCCGGGCGCGCTGATTCGTGCTGAGATGCCGCCACCACTCAACAGCTCAATGGCGTGCTCGGGGAGGGCAACGTGGCGTATCCCGCCATGTCTGGTTACGGAACTGCTGCAGGGGACGATCCACTCCAGACCGCGGTATGGCGGTTGCGTTCACGCGCCTGCTGGGCCGACGCGGCGGCCCTCCTGGAACCGAACACGGCATCGGCGGCTCTCCAGAGAGCGTCACTCCTCGTCGAACGCTGCCTCTACACCGAGCAGGGCTGGGCGGAGGCGGAGGACGCGCTGCGTACGGCGGAGGCGCTGGCCCAGAGCGACGACGAGCGGGGGGCGGCGGCGTGCGAGCGCGGGCAGCTCGCGTACGCGTCCACGCTGCTCGCGGTCCGCGACCGCGCCGACGAGGCACGGGCCGCGCTCGGCCGGGCGGCGGCCCTGATCGCGCCGGGCGCCAAGGGGCGGGCGCTGCTGGACTTCAGGCGCGGGCTGCTCGCGGAGAACCTGGCGCACTCGCCGCAGTCCGCGCGCGCGGCCTATCGCCGGGCCCACGCGGGCGCCACCGCGCACGACGACCCGCTGCTGCTGTCCTTCACCTGGCGCCACCTCGCGGGACTCGCGCTGCGCGAGGGCGAGCTGGCGGAGGCGCGGCACGGCTTCGCCGAATCCCTGCGCATCCGTGAGGAGTTGGGCTACCTGGTGGGTACGGCTCCGGCGCTGGCGTCCCTCGCCGACGCGGAGACCGAACCGGAGGCGGCCCGACTCCGGGCGGAGGCGGGCCGCCTGTTCAAACTCCTGGGAGGAGTACCCACATGGCTGGCGGACCAACTGACGCCCCCTGCGGCCACGGCATGACACCCACGCCCGCAACCGCTTAGGGCACGGCCCACACGGACCCGACAGAGCCCCGCTGCCTCTTCGGGGCGGGGCCGGACACGCGGACCCGGCGTCTTTCAGAGGCGCGGGGCACACGGACCCGCCGTCTCTTCCGGGCCCCGCACACGCGGACCCGCCGTCCTTTAGGGGTACGGGTCACACGGACCCGCCAGCTCTTCCAAGCGCCGCACACGCAGACCCGCCGTCCTTTAGGGGCGCGGGGAACTGCGCGACCAGCCCCCACCGGGCCCGCAGACGAACGACACCCCGACCCCGACCCCACCCTCGCCCCCGGAGGGGACCCGCTACACGCCCGCGAAGTGCTCCCGTATCAACGCCTGCGCAGCCGAAACGTCCGAGTCGGACAACGCGTCCAGCAACGCCGTGTGCTGAGCCGCATCAGCGAGAAGGTCGGCACGCGGACGCCGACCGGGCGCCCCGGCCATCGGCCACTGGGCACGACGGTGGAGGTCGTCCGCGAGCTGCACCAACTGACGGTTGCCCGACAAGGCAAGCACCGCCGAGTGAAAGGCCCGGTCGGACTCGGCGTAGCGCGCGAGATCACCGGTGCCCGCCACAGCCACGGTCGCGTCGGCGAGCGGCCGCAGCTCCGCCCAGCAGGGCGCAGCCACCGTACGGGTCAGCCGCAGCATCACCGGCATCTCGACGAGGGCCCGGATCTCGGCCAGCTCGGCCAGTTCACGGGCCCCGCGCCGGATCACACGGAAGCCGCGGTTCGGCACGACCTCGACCGCGCCCTCGTTCGCGAGCTGCTGCATCGCCTCGCGTACGGGGGTCGCCGACACACCGAAGCGTTCGCCGAGCGCGGGGGCGGAGTAGACCTCACCGGGCGCGAGGTCACCGGCGACGAGGGCGGACCGCAACGCGTCAAGAACCTGCCCGCGGACGGAGACCCGCTGAATCACGGGCCGAGGAGCCGCGACGGCGAAGACGGGCCCGGACACGGGGCCGACCGAGGCCGTACGGGCATCGGGCACACGGCGCCCCGACGGCGTACCGCGGTCACCGGTGGCGCCCGGCCCACCCAGGGCCTCCGGGACTTCGGCAGCGCCGGAAGCCCCCGGCGCTCCGCTTGATGCCGGGGCGCGCCCGGGACCACCCAGGACTCCCGACGCCAAGGCCGAAGCCGAAGCCGAGGTCGAGGTCGAAGCCGAGGTCGCATGGGCGTCCGGTACGCCCTCGCGCGTCACCCGCGGCTGGGGGATCGGAGTCTCGCTGTGGGTGTGCTCACCGCGGGCCGCGTGCGCGACGGGAGCGGCGGGAGCCGCCGGAGTCACGGCAGCGGGGCCGCCCCGGGAGGCCTCGCCCCGACCGGCCCCTGGCTGCCACGTACCGCCACCACTGCCGCCGCCACGGCTCTCCGAGCGTCCCTGCGGCGGCACCCGCAGGGCAGCACCCTCGGACTGACCACGCGAACCGGTCTTCTCCACGGGAGCCTCCTCCGGGCTGGCGCCGGCGCTGGTGGTGGGTGTGCGGGTGGCCATGTCGGGTGGGTCCGTCGTGACCCCGACAGAACAGGGTAAACCTCGACCCTATCGGGTAAGGTAAGCCTTACCTGTCGAAGATCGAGAAACGGGGTCCCCGCATGTCCGCTCCGGCCCCGGCCCGCTCGGCCCTCACCGAGGCGTACACGCGGATGACCGAGGTGTTCCCGGCCCTGGGTGTGACGGAGCTCGCCCCCGGCGAACCCGCCCCGACGGGCGACGGGCGGGTCGGGGTCGCGAGGCTCGCGGAGGCGGGACCCGAGTTCGAGACCTATCTCGCGTGGGACGACGAGCAGGTGCTCGCCGACCACGGCCGGCGGGCCCGCCCGGACGTCATCGCCAGCTTCGGTCTGCACCGGTACGCCTGGCCGGCCTGTCTGCTGATCACGGTTCCGTGGTTCGTGCTGCGCCGCGTCCCCCGATTCCCCGTACAGGACGTCACCTTCCAGCGCATGCCCGGCCGTATCGCGGTGCGGGTCGGCGAGTTCGCCTGCCTGCCGGACGACCCGGCGGCCACACTGCCCGGCGCCCGCGTCGTCCGGGACGAAGAGGCTCTGCGCGCCGAGGTGCGGGCCTCCGTCGCCGAGCATCTGGAGCCGGTCCTGAGCGGTTTCGGCCCGCGGATGAGGCGCCGGGGCCGCGCCCTGTGGGCCATGGCCACCGACGAGGTCGTCGAGAGCCTTCATTACGTCGCCGGCCTGCTCGGCGAGCAGGAGCGCGCGACGCGGGAGCTGGAGCAGCTGTTCCCCGGCACCGTCAAGCCGTACGTCGGTACGGCCGGCTTCCGTGAGGTGACCGGTTCGAACGGCGAGTGCCTGCCCACCCGGGACCGGGCCAGTTGCTGCTTCTACTACACCCTCGACGCCGAGGACACCTGCGCCAACTGCCCCCGCAACACCGAGGCCGTGCGCATCGCGAAACTGACGGCCCAGTCGGCCGAAACGGCCGAGACGGCCCGGACGGCGGAGACCGCCCCGGCCGCGGAGACGGCCCACGCAGCGGAAGCGGCCCGATCGGCGGAGGCGGCGGAGACGGCCGCGGCGGCGGCCTGAGCCCCGCGCGAGATCACCTTCCGCGTCCAGTAAGATCAACTCGGCCTGGTCCCGGGTTCTTTGCCATGGACGCGGGCACTGAGGTCACGGCTGGTTCACAATATCCTCACTTGGCGCAGGAACTTTCCGTGGAACCACCCGTACGGGTAATCTAACTCGAACTCAACTCCCGCTCCTCAAGCGGCAGTTCGAGGAGAATGCCGCCCACGCGCATCCCCTTGCACTCTCTTGGCGGCCTCTTGCCCCGAAACCCCCTGAGGACCCGCGGGATTGGGCCACTATGACGGGCGTTACGCCCTATCCCAATGCAAGGGACCCCAGATGAGACTGACCGACATATCGCTGAACTGGCTGCTACCCGGCGCCGTGCTGCTCCTGGGCCTGCTGGCGGCGGTTGCGGTGCTCGCGCGTGGCAAGCGCGCCGGGGAGAAGACCCACGCCGAGGACTCGTGGGAGCGCACCGAGGAACGCCGCAGGCGCAAGGAGGCCGTCTACGGCACCGCCTCCTACGTCCTGCTGTTCTGCTGCGCCGCGGTCGCCGCCGCACTCTCCTTCCACGGCCTGGTCGGCTTCGGCGAGCAGAATCTGAACCTGTCCGGCGGCTGGCAGTACCTGGTGCCGTTCGGCCTGGACGGCGCGGCCATGTTCTGCTCCGTGCTCGCGGTGCGCGAGGCCAGCCACGGTGACGCGGCGCTCGGCTCCCGCATACTCGTGTGGACGTTCGCGGCCGCCGCCGCCTGGTTCAACTGGGTGCACGCCCCCCGGGGCCTCGGCCACGCGGGCGCTCCGCACTTCTTCGCCGGCATGTCCCTGTCGGCCGCAGTCCTGTTCGACCGCGCGCTGAAGCAGACCCGTCGCGCCGCTCTGCGTGAGCAGGGCCTGGTGCCCCGGCCGCTGCCCCAGATCCGGATCGTACGGTGGCTGCGCGCCCCTCGTGAGACGTACGGCGCCTGGTCGCTGATGCTCCTTGAGAACGTGCGCAGCCTGGACGAGGCCGTCGAGGAAGTGCGCGAGGACAAGCGCGAGAAGGAGCAGAACCGCCTGCGCCGGCGCGACCAGGAGAAGCTGGACCGCGCCCGCATCAAGGCGATCACCCGCGGTCACCGCGGCGCCCTCGGCCGTGGTGGCCGTCAGGCGGAACTCCAGCCGGCCCAAGCGGCCACCCAGGTCGCTTCGGAGCCTGCCATATCAACGCCGGAACTACCTTCACGCGCCCGACCCTCGTTGCAGCCGGTCCGACGAAGCGGGGACTCGGGGACAGTCGATCTCACCGCGGAGGACGACACAATGGCCCTCCCTCGACTCGATTCCCTTGAGCGCAAGCTGAAGGACCTGGAGCAGCAGTTCGGCTGAGCGGGACCCGGGGCTTCTCAACGGCCTCGACTCTGGATGGGGGCGCGGCATCTCATGCCGCGCCCCCATCCAGTTCGAACCACACCGCCTTCCCCACCCCGTGCATGCGTACGCCCCACGCGTCGGCGAGCGACTGCACCAGGATCAGACCCCTGCCGTGCGTGCCCTCGTCCGCGTTCGGTATCCGCAGCCTCGGCCTGCGTCCCTCGAAGTCCCGCACCTCCACCCGCAGTCCGCGCGGGCCGACGGTCGCTGTGAACAGCGCCTCCTGATCGGTGTGGACGAGCGCGTTGGTCACGATCTCGCTGGTGAGCAGTTCCGCCGTCTCGGACCTGCCGGGCCTCCCCCAGTGGGCGAGCAGCTCACGCAGCGCCCTGCGGACCTCGGGCACGGCCCGGAGATCGCAGCGCCGGAGCCTGCGCCTGAGATGCGAAAAGCCTTCCTGAAGACCTTCCTGAAGGTTTTGTTGAAGACCTTGTTGAAGACCTTGCTGATCGAACGCGATCTCCGCCGTGTTCGCCGTGTCCTCCACGGTCGTGGCCGAATTCACCGTCTCCGCCGAGAAGGCCCCGGATAAGACGGGACCGCCTCCTCGCGCATACCTCTTCATGACCCCCGCCGCTCTCGGTACCCCTCCTGCTCGAACACGTTCACGGAATGCATGCCCCGCCGGGAAACCAGGCAGTCATGTCGATTCCTCAATAACTGGCCGTACGTGAGTCGTTGACGGCCGTACGACGTGGGCCGGCCGGCGGTGGATCACACCCGCGAAGCCTTCGGAAAGGCCCCGCCGACGGCGAGAGGCGGTGGGCGGGGCGAGCGCGGCACACACCGGTCGGCGCGGGTCGCGCGGCGGATCGCGTACGCCCCCCGCCGAGACGGCCGGAGAACGCACTGGTGAGGCGGAGGGCCCCGGTCGACCGGTGGACGGTCCGCGGCGGGCGGACCGCCGAACGTGGTGCCGCTGTCCCGCCGACGCCCGCCCGCGCCGGTCGCGCCCCGGGCGCCGGAGACGGGCCCCGCCCGGGGGACGACGCTGTCCAGCTGCCGCGCCGGGCAGCGGTGTACCGGACGGGCGCACACCGCTTCGCTCCGATGTCTCCGGCTGGCGGAACGGTCGTGGGCGCTCGGTCCATCCGCCGACAGCCATCTGCCGCACCGGCCGTACGCGAGTCGGCCTTGCGCGAGTCGGCCTTCCGCGGCCGCTACTTCGCCTGCTTGCCGCCGATCCCCTTGCGCCTACTTGCCGGCGATCCCCTTGTCCCCGATGTGGATGATCTCGTGGTCACGGTTCATGTCGACGACGAGCCTGGTCGTGGTCCTGTCCCCCCAGGTCATCGTCACGACCGCTTCGGAGTGGTCCGCCTTGCCGTTGTCGGTGACCGTCCACTTCGCCGGCACGTTCTGGGCCCGCAGGACGCCGTCCGCGTGGTTCTCGTCCTCCCAGGCCTCAAGTTCCGTGAGGTAGTCGGCGTCGACGTAGTACTTCCGCAGCTCGGTGACCAGGTTCCCGCCCTCGCCCGGCCCGGCCTGCGCGTCGATGTACGCGCCGTAGAAGTCGGCGATCCGGGTCACCGAGTTCGACGGCTGCCCGCTGACCGGGCGGAGCGCGGCGGTCCGCGCCGTCGTCCCGGCCGAGGTCGCCTCGGCCGACGCGGTGATCGCGAGCGGCAGTGCGGTCGCGGCGACGAGGCCGGCGATCAGGGCGGCACGGCGTCCCCGCCGGTGTGCGGTGGTGCCGGTGGCGTTGCTGTTGTTGCTGTTGCTGCTGTTCATCGGTCCGTGCTCCCCGTTCTGATGCTGATCTCAGGTCATGTCCGGCGCGATGGTCGGTCGCACCGATCGGGGCCGCCCTCTCGACCCCCGTCGCGTGAGGGCGGCCCCGGCTCAGGTGGCGGTCAGTAGAGCTTGTTGACCGCGGTGGTCGTGGTCTTCTTGAAGGCCTTCACGGGCGCGTCGGAGAAGTCGCCCATCTGTCCCCACTTCACGACGGTGACGGCCCGGCCGTCCCGGCCGACCGAGTAGAGGTTGATGTCGGTGGCGCCCCACGTGGTACCGGTGTGCACCCCGTAGACGTGGGCACCCTCTTCGACCGGCAGCGTGCCGTAGTCCTTCAGGGTGGCCTCGACCTCGGGGTCGGCCTGCTCCGCCTTGGCCGCGCAGGCCTTGATCTCCTTGTTCAGCCGCTTGGCGAGGGCATCGGCCTTCGCGTTGCTGCCGACGACGATCGTCAGCTGCTGGGCGTTGGTCTCCAGGTCGGTACGGAAGTCCCGGTACGAGGAGTCGTAGCCCGGCAGCGCGTCCTCCAGGCAGAACACCAGCTCGTCGGGAACACCGGGCGTGACCTTGCCCGCCGTCCAGGCGGAGGAGGGGTGCGGCGGCAGCTGGGCGGCCGACAGGAACTTGGGTGTGCCGCTCGACGTCACCGAGACGGGTGCCGAGGTGTTCACGACGGCACCGGCCGGGCCGGCGAGTACCGTACCGACGGCGAGGGCCGCGGCGGCGAGTGCGGTGAACGCCACGCCTCGGGTGCGCTTGCTCATTGGATGTCCCCCTGTGGTCTGTATGCCTGCACGATCTGTGCGCACGGTCGTTCCGCGTGCATGGCGAATCGCCTGCACAAGTGGTGGGTGGTGTCGCGAGGGCCCGTCGTGGGCTGCCGCCGGCTGGTCGGTCCGGCGGCGGTCGGTGCGACACCAGAAGCATCAGCCGTCACTCGGGGCGTACGCAACAGGAGACGCCGTTTCCACCACCGTGGAACCATCCCATCCCTCCTGACGTGCAGGTATATGGAGTGCCTGGGATGCTCGTCCCGGGCCGGGACAGGCCCCTCGGCCGGGGCGACGACCAGTACGGACGACCAGTACGGGGGAACGGTGTCGACTCGGGACGAGGACGTCGAGGAGTTCGCGGCACTGCTGAGACGTCTGAAGGCGCGGACGGACCGCAGTTACGGTGCCCTGGCGCGCCGGGTGAACATGAACACCTCGACGCTGCACCGCTACTGCGCGGGCGACGCGGTGCCGCTCGACTTCGCACCCGTGGAGCGGTTCGCCGTACTGTGCGGGGCGACCCCGGACGAACGGCTCGAACTGCACCGCCGGTGGATCCTCGCGGTCGCGGCCCGGCAGCGGCCCCGTACGCCCGGTCCGTCCGAGAGCCCGGCCCCGGACCCGACGGAGGACGACGGACCGCAGCCGAGCGAGTCGGACGGGCCGGACGAGCCGGACGAGCCGCATTCCGCGAGTAAGGCGGACCCCACCGACGACGGCCTCGTGTCCGACGCCGTCCCCGCCACCGGAGCCGAAGTCGGAGCCGGAGTTGGAGCCGGAGTCGGAGTGCCACACCCCCGCCCCGCCTGGTACCGGCGGCGGATCACCGTCACCGTCGCGGCGGCGTCCGCGCTGCTTCTCATGCTGGGCAGCCTGTCGGCCCTCTCCGGCGACCGGTCCTCCGACGGCGCCTCCGGAACCGTCCGACCGTCCCCCACGACGGCCACCTCGGACACCCGCCACCGCCCGTCGACGAGCCCGTCCCCCAGCGGGAGCGGCGCCTCACCCTCGTCCGGCGCCAAGGGCAAGGCGTCCAAGTCCCCCGGTGACGGAGCGCCTTCGAGCTCGAAGGGCACCGAGGGCACCAAGGGGAAGCAGAAGACCAACGGCGGCGGAAGCGTCTCCGCGCCCCTCACCTGGACCGCCAACTCGCAGGCCTGGAAGCTCGGCTGCGGCCACGACTACGTCATCCGCAAGGACCCGGGGCAGGTCCCGCCGCCGCCCGCCCCGCAGGACGCCGGGACCTGGGCCGCGACCCAGGGCGCGGTGCACGGGCGGGAGACCAATGTCGAGATCTCCGTACAGGGCCGGACCTCCACCGCCGTCGTCCTGACGGATCTGCGGGTCCGGGTGGTCGGCCGTACCGCCCCCGATCCCGGCACGGTGTACGCCATGGACCAGGGCTGCGGCGGTTCGATCACCCCGCGCTCCTTCGCCGTCGACCTGGACAAGGACCGCCCGATCGCCCGCGCGGTACCCGGCAACGACACCGGCACGCCGATCCCGGCCGTGCGGATGCCCTACCGGGTGTCGGCCTCGGACCCGGAGGTCCTGCTCGTCACCGCGCAGACGGAGAACTGCGGCTGCGACTGGTACCTGGAGCTGGACTGGTCCTCAGAGGGCCGGACCGGCACGGCCCGCATCGACGACCACGGCCGTCCGTTCCGTACGAGCGCCATCAAGGGCCTGCCGCGTTACTGGTACGGAACGGAGGGCTCGGAGCGCAAGTGGGTCCCCGCCGACTGACGACCGGAGCCGCGATCCGTCGCACGGCGCACATCGCACGTCGCCTACGGCCGGGGCACGTTACGCAGGTTCGAGCGGGCCATCTGCGCCATGCGGCCCACTCCCCCGTCGAGGACGATCTTGGACGCCGACAGGGCGAAGCCCGTCACCATCTCCTTGCTGATCTTCGGCGGGATGGACAGGGCGTTCGGGTCGGTGACGACGTCGATGAGGGCGGGGCCCTTGTGCTTGAAGGCGTCCTTCAGGGCGCCCGCCAGCTCCTTGGGCTTCTCGACGCGTACGCCGTAGGCGCCGCAGGCCCGAGCGACGGCGGCGAAGTCGGGGTTCTTGTTGCTCGTGCCGTACGCAGGCAGCCCGCCGACCATCATCTCCAGTTCGACCATGCCGAGCGAGGAGTTGTTGAAGAGGACGACCTTCACCGGCAGGTCGTACTGGACGAGCGTGAGGAAGTCGCCCATCAGCATGGAGAATCCGCCGTCGCCCGACATCGAGACGACCTGGCGGCCACGGTCGGTGAACTGCGCGCCGATGGCCTGCGGCAGGGCGTTCGCCATGGAGCCGTGCGAGAAGGAACCGATGATGCGGCGGCGGCCGTTGGGGGTGATGTAGCGGGCCGCCCACACGTTGCACATGCCGGTGTCGACGGTGAACACGGCGTCGTCGTCGGCGAGTTCGTCGAGGACGGAGGCCACGTACTCCGGGTGGATCGGGACGTGCTTGTCGACCTTGCGGGTGTAGGCCTTCACGACGCCGTCGAGCGCCGCGGAGTGTTTCTTGAGCATCTTGTCGAGGAAGCGGCGGTTGGTCTTGGGGCTCACCCTCGGGGTGAGACAGCGCAGGGTCTCCTTCACATCGCCCCACACCGCGAGGTCAAGCTTCGAACGACGCCCGAGCCGCTCGGGGCGTACGTCGACCTGGGCGATCTTGACGTCGTCGGGGAGGAAGGCGTTGTACGGGAAGTCGGTGCCCAGCAGGATCAGCAGGTCGCACTCGTGGGTCGCCTCGTAGGCGGCGCCGTACCCGAGGAGTCCGCTCATGCCGACGTCGTACGGGTTGTCGTACTGGATCCATTCCTTGCCCCGCAGGGCGTGCCCGACCGGGGACTTGATCTTCTCGGCGAACTCCATCACCTCGGCGTGCGCACCCGCCGTCCCGCTGCCGCAGAAGAGCGTGACCCTGTCGGCCTCGTCGATCATCGCGGCGAGCTTGTCGATCTCGGTGTCACCCGGGCGCACGGTGGGCCGGGAGGTGACGAGGGCGGTCTCGGCGGCCTTGTCCGGGGCGGGCTGGTCGGCGATGTCGCCGGGCAGCGTCACGACGCTCACGCCGCCCTGGCCGACCGCGTGCTGGATGGCGGTCTGCAGGAGGCGGGGCATCTGCTGCGGATTGGAGATCATCTCGCTGTAGTGGCTGCACTCACGGAACAGCTGGTCGGGGTGGGTCTCCTGGAAGAAGCCGAGGCCGATCTCGCTGGACGGGATGTGCGAGGCGAGGGCGAGCACGGGAGCCATGGAGCGGTGGGCGTCGTACAGGCCGTTGATGAGGTGCAGGTTCCCCGGGCCGCAGGAGCCCGCGCAGGCGGCGAGACTGCCGGTGATCTGGGCCTCGGCGCCCGCCGCGAACGCCGCCGTCTCCTCGTGCCGGACATGGATCCAGTCGATGGCGGAGTTGCGCCGGATCGCGTCGACGACCGGGTTGAGGCTGTCGCCGACGACTCCGTACAGGCGTTTGACACCGGCGCGGACGAGGATGTCGATGAACTGCTCGGCGACGTTCTGCTTGGCCATGAGTCACACGCCCTTTGCTGTCGATCGCTCTGACGATCGCTGTCACGGGATCCCCTCAGGTCCCATCTGTTCACAGCGGGCGCGGTTACGCCTCCCAAACGGCGGCGGCCGTCCGGTCGTCGGCGTACCCCTTGACCCGCACCGTGCTGTCCGCGAGGAACGCGGCGACGCCCGGCGGCTCGCCTCCCGACCAGCGGGAGGTGAGGTGTTCGACCAGACGCGGCTCGCCGCGCAGGGGTTCGGCGAGCCCGCCGCTGCACAGCAGGAGCGTGTCGCCCGGGCGGGCGACGGAGGCGCGGAAACGGAAGGGGTCGCGGGGCGGCGGCTCGGGGGCCGGCTCGTACGGGCTGGGGGGTGTGGTGATGTTCAGGTCCATGGTGAGACGGTCGCCGTCGGGCGTCTCGTGGGGTGCGTCGCGCGGTGGCTCGTGGGGGGTCCCGTGCGGGGTCCCGTGGGCTGTCCCGTGAGGCAGCGATCCGAAGCCGACGACCGCCTCGCCCGTGGTGTCGGCGACGCGCGGTTCGATGTCCTGCCACTCCCCGTCCCGCAGCCGGAAGAGGCCGCCCGCTCCGACGCCGAAGAAGACGCGGGTACGGCACTCGGGGTCGGCGGGCAGGAGCAGGCAGCGCAGGCTCGCGGTGTACTCCTCGGGCTCCACGCCCCGCTCGACCGCGCCGGCCCGCAGTCTGCCGAGGCTGCGGTCGGTGAGGCGGTGCAGGCCCGACTTCAGGTCGCCGCGCCTGGCTGCCCTGATGTCCTCGGCCAGCCGGGCGTGGCTGCGGCCCACCGCCCTGCCGATCCACTGGCAGGCCTCGGCGGCGGCACGGTGGGCGTCGGGGGTGGCGCGGGCGCCGGTCGCCATGGCCACCAGGACGAGCGCGTCGTCGCCCGTACCGAAACGGGCGGTGAGCAGGGAGTCCCTGCGGGGCTCGCCCCGGAACCGGGCGGAGTCCCCGCGCACGGACACGGCACGCAGGGTGTACGTCCCGTACGACGCCCCGTCCAGCACGGTGTCGGCCACGAGGTCGTCGAGGTCGTCCGGGTCGGCGGGCGGAAGCGCGGTGGGTTCGGCGTCGTAGGTGGGCGGGCCGGAGCCGACGTGGTCGACGGGGGTGGGGGTTTCGGGCACGCGGAGGGCGGGCCGCTCGGGCAGATCTGACTGATCTGGCTGACCTGGCTGATCTGGCTGATCTGGCTGATCGCCCCGGTAGCCCTGGCCGGACGGCTTGCCGACGGGGACGTCGAGCAGGGTGTCGGGGCGGACGGGTGGGGTGCCCACGGTGGGTGGGGGCCCGATGGTCGGGGGGCCGCCGGGGGCCTGGGGCCAGGTGGGGGGACGGCTGCCGGGGTCCGTAGCCTCCGCGCGCGTCGGCGCCTGCGGCTCCGACTCCGCGGCGGGCGGGGGAACCTCCGTGGACATGGCCTGGCCCTGGCCCTGCTGGAAGGTGGTCGGGCCCGGGGGGCTCGCGGGAGGGGCCTCCCACGGGGCGCGCTGACGCTGCAGTCCGCTGCGCCACAGGGGGTCTGTCTCTGAGCCTGAGCCTGAGCCTCCGGCTTCGGCGGGGGTGCGGGGGTCCGCGGCGCGGGGGCCTGTGGGGTTCGGCCGGGTTTCCGCTACGGGGGTGTTCGGGGGCCACCAGGGTGGGGGCGTACCGCCGGATTGTGTGTCGGGTGCGGGTCGTGGGGGTTGGCCGCGCCGTTCCCCGCGCCCCTCACGGGGCCCGTCTGCGCGACCGCTGCTCGGGCCCGCGGGGCCGTCCGTGGGGGTACCGCCCGGTTGTGCGTCGGGTGCGGGTCGTGGGGGTTGGCCGCGCCGTTCCCCGCGCCCCTGACCGGGCCCGTCTGCACGACCGCTGCTCGGGCCCGACGAGCCGGTCGGGGGCGTACCGCCCGGTTGTGCGTCGGGTGCCGGTCGTGGGGGCTGGTCGCGCCGTTCCCCGCGCCCCTGACCGGGCCCGTCTGCACGACCGCTGCTCGGGCCCGCCGAGCCGGTCGGGGGCGTACCGCCCGGTTGTGTGTCGGGTGCCGGTCGTGGGGGCTGGTCGCGCCGTTCCCTGCGGCCCTGATGGGGCTCGGGGGCGTGGTTTTCTTTGCGCTCCTCGCGGGGCGGGGGGACGCCGGGGGTCTGGGTGGGTGGTGTGCCCAGTGTGTCGGTCGCCGAGGCGAAGCGGTCGTCCAGGGAGTCCGGTGCGGGCGCCGGGCCGGTGTCTCCCGTGGAGTCGTCGTACAGCTGTCCCCACCAGTCGTCCTGCTGACCGGTCGGCCTCTCCCCCTGCTGGCTCATGCCCGTAATTGTCCACCGCTGAGGCCGGATGAAAACGGGGCATCGGGAAAAACCAGCGATACGGGACCGCCGGGCAGTCCCACCCCCCACGGGAGAACCACCCGACGGCGCCTGTATGACCGGATCCCTCACGGAACCGGCCGCTCCGGCCCCGAGTGTGACCTGCCCACCTGAGGCCGGGCTGTGCGCACCCCGTGCGCAGGGTGCACAGGATGCACCGGACGGGTTCCACCTGGCGTCCGGGATATCCGCCTGAGTGCCGTTCTCCCGGTCGATGGCCGGTCCTCGCCGGTCCACGCGGGGGCCGGTGCCCCGTACCGTCCCCGCGCCACCTTGGCAGAGACACGGACCGTACGGCGATGATGTGCCGAGGCGGTTTTACGCCGTGGCCGTTTTCCGCCACGGCCGGTGTTCGGGGAGGGGCGGCGCCGCATGCTCGCAACGACAGGTCTGGCAGCACTGGGACTGGACGACACGCACGAGTCCGCGTACCGGGCCCTGGTGTCCGTGGGCGCCGCCGACGTGCCCGATCTCGCACGGCGGCTCACGCTCGGCGAGCACGACACGGAACGCGCGCTGCGCAGACTGGAGCGGCACGGGCTGGCCGCCCAGTCGTCGGCGCGCTCCGGCCGCTGGGTCGCCGCGCCGCCCGGCGTCGCGCTCGGCGCGCTGCTCACCCAGCGGCGCCACGAACTGGACCAGGCCGAGCTGACGGCGGCGCTGCTCGCCGAGGAGTACCGCGCGCAGGCCACCGAACCCGCCGCCGTGGACCTGGTGGAGGTGGTGACCGGCGCCGCCGCGGTCGCCCAGCGTTTCCTGCAGCTCCAGCTCGGCGCGAGCGACGAGGTGTGCGCCCTGGTCACCGGCAACCCCGTCGTCGTCTCGGGGACGGACAACGACGCGGAGGAGCAGGCCGCCGACCGGGGCGTCCGCTACCGCGTGGTCGTCGAGCGGTCGGTCCTGCACCTGCCGGACGGTATCGCCGAACTGTCCGCGGCCCTCGGCCGTGACGAGCGCGTACGGGTCGTGGACGAGGTGCCGACCAAGCTGGTGATCGTCGACCGGGCCCTCGCCATGGTGCCGCTGACCTCGCAGGCCCTGGAGCCCGCCGCGCTCGTGGTCCACGCGAGCGGGCTGCTCGAATCGCTGTCGGGTCTGTTCGAGTCGGTGTGGCGGGACGCGTTGCCCTTGCGCCTCGGTGTGCGCGCGACGCCCGGCGGGCCCGCCCCTGTCGTCGAGGAGGAGCGGGACGGGCCGGACGGCACCGACCTGGAGATCCTCTCCCTGCTCCTGGCCGGGCTGACCGACGCGAGCGTCGCCAAACAGCTCGACCTGGGGCTGCGGACCGTGCAGCGCCGGGTGAAGCGGCTGATGGAGCTGACGGGCGTGACGACCCGTCTCCAGCTCGGCTGGCACACGTACGAGAAGGGCTGGGTGGCCCGGGGCGAGCAGGGCTAGACCGCGCTACCGGCCGGGGGCTGACCTGCGGGTTCCCCCGTCCTGGGGCACCCTGGGCAGATGGGAGCGTGGGAACTCCTGCTGGTCGGTGTGGTGCTGCTGCTCGGCCTGAGCGGGGTGCTGGTGCCGGGCGCGCCGGGGTCGTGGCTCGTGTGGGCCGCGGTCCTGTGGTGGGCGTTCGAGGATCCCCGGGCGCTCTCCTGGGGTGTGCTGGTGGGCGCCACCGCCGTTCTCCTCGTGGCCCGGGTGATCCGCTGGTGGCTGCCGCCGCGCCGGCTGCGAGCGAGCGGTGCCACCCCCCGAATGGCGGTGTACGCGGGCGTCGGGGCGCTGCTCGGTTTCTTCGTCGTGCCGGTGCTCGGCGCGATACCCGGCTATGTCGGTGGCGCCTACCTCTCCGAACGGCTGCGGCTCGGCGGCCATGGGGACGCACTGGCCTCCACGCGCAGGGTGATGCGGCAGGGCGGGACCAGCGTGCTGGTGGAGCTGTTCGCCTGTCTGCTGATCGCGGGGGCGTGGCTGGGAGCCGTCATCTGGGGCTGACCGCGTCACCGGGAGCGGTCGGCGAGGTCGGTGAGGTCGGTGAGGTCGATGCTGTCGGCCAGCGCGCGCATGCCCGTGTCGTTGAAGTGGAGGTGGTCCCCGGGATCGTAGGCGGCCCGCATCCGGTCCGGCCGGGACGGGTCGCGGACCACGGCGTCGAAGTCGGCGACCGCGTCGAAGAGCCCGCCGGTGCGGATGAGCTGGTTGACCGACCGGCGTACGCGCTCGCGGGCCGCCGTGTGGCTGCCGTGGCCGCCGAACGGGGTGATGGTGGCGCCGACGACCCGGATCCCTCGGGCGTGGGCGCGCCGGACGATCTCGCGGTACGCGGCTCCGAGGGCGGCCGGGTCGGTCTGGTTCGGCGCGCTCTTGATGTCGTTGACGCCCTCCCACACGATCAGCGTGCGCACCCCGGTGCGGGAGAGCACATCGGCGTCGAACCGGGCGAGCGCGCTGGGCCCGCGCCCTTCGAGCAGCAGCCGGTTCCCGGCGACACCCGCGTTCAGTACGCCCTGCCGCCGCTCGGCCGGCAGGGCGCGGAGCCGTTCGGCGAGCCGGTCGGGCCAGCGGCGGTTGGCGCTCGGTGTGGAGCCGGAGCCGTCGGTGAGGGAGTCGCCGAGCGTGACCACGCTGCCGGGGGCCTGCGGACGGAGTACGTCGACGCCGGTCACGTAGTACCAGAAGGTGGTCGTGGCCTTGTAGGCCGCGCCGCTCACCTCCGTGGCCCGATTGCCGTCCAGGGCGAGGAAGTTGGTCTGCAGCGCGTCGCGGTGGTAGGTCGCGGGGCCCGAGTCGCCGGGGGTGTGGAGGGTGACGAGGAGGTTCGTGGCGGCGGGCACGCTCAGGGTGAGGGGGTCGCTGACGACGTCCTTGCCGGCCGGCACGGTGATCTTCTTCCGGCCGCCGAAGGTGAGGGTGCGCATGGTGCCGGATACGGCGCCGGGGCTCTTGGGCGCGTTCGGCCGCTGTTTGGCGAGAGTGGCCGCGCCGAGCACCAGCGGCAGGGTGCCGAGCCGGTTGGAGATGCGTACGCGGACGGCCGTACCGCCGACGCTCGTGCGGACGACGTTGCGGATCGAGGCGCCGGGGAGCGGGGCCGCGGTGCCGGAGGCGGCGGCCTCCCAGGTGCCGGTCCAGTGCCGGGGCGCGGCGCGCGTGCCCGCGCGGTCGGCGGTGGCCGGGGGGCCTCCGTGGGCCACGGCCGTGCCCGTCAGCGTGAGCACCAGCGCGCCGGCCACGGCGGTCAGGGCCCGGCAGGCGTCTCTTCGTCCGACCGCGACTCGTCCGACCTCGACCATGCGTTCCTGCCTTCCACCGACGGAGCCCGAATGGGGCCCGCGGGTACAGGTGCCGGGGCCCGGGGTCAGGATCCGGTGCGGAGGGCGGGAAAACCGTGTTTGGCTGCTGACATGACCGCATTCAGTGAAGCCGAACGGGCGTACCTAAAATCCCAGCGGCTGGGCCGCCTCGCCACCGTCGACCAGCACGGCCAGCCGCAGGCGAACCCCGTCGGCTTCTTCCCGCAGGACGACGGGACGATCCTCATCGGCGGCTATGCCATGGGAACCACCAAGAAGTGGCGCAACCTCCAGAAGAATCCGAAGGTCGGTCTCGTCATCGACGACATCGTCAGCCTGCGGCCCTGGAAGGTGCGCGGAGTGGACATCCGTGGGGAGGCCGAACTCCTGACCGGACCGCACGAGTTGGGCCCGCACTTCAGCGAGGAGCTGATCCGCGTCCATCCCCGGCGGATCCACAGCTGGGGTCTGGAGGAGTAGGCCCCCCCCGGGGGGGGCGGCCCTTCAGCGGCCTTCGAGGGTGAGGAGCTGGACCTTGCGGGCCAGCCCGCCCGCGTACCCGGTGAGGGACCCGTCGGCGCCGATCACGCGATGGCACGGGCGGACGATCAGCAGCGGATTGGCGCCGATCGCTCCGCCGACGGCCCGTACGGCGATGCGCGAGGCGCCGATGCGCGCGGCGATCTCGCCGTACGTGGTGGTCTTCCCGTAGGGGACGGAGTCGAGGGCGTCCCAGACCTTCTCGCGGAACTCGGTGCCGCTCGTGCGCAACGGCAACCGGAATTCGGTGAGTTCACCGGCGAAGTACGCGGCGAGCTGCCGCTCGGCCTCCGTGAAGAGCTCCGGCGCGTGCCGCCAGTCGGGCCCGACCGTGCGTCCGCCCTTCTGACCGGGCACGGACAGGGAGGTCAGCGCTCCGGACTCGTCGGCGGTGAGCAGGAGTTCACCGACGGGGCTGTCGAGGGAGGTGTGGTACGTGGTCACTTGTCTTCGCCTTCCGGCTGGGTTGTTTCCGGTCGGGCAGCCGCTTCGAGGTACCGCAGGGCGTAGGAACGCCACGGCCGCCAGGTGTCGGGGACCGGCGCTCCTGGCGGGCCCACGTCGGGGTCGCCGAGCGCACGGGTACGGATGACGGCCACGACGTGGGCGTCGAGGCCGGGCAGGGCGTTCAGTGCGGCCCGCGCCGCCTCCCGGTCGGCGCCCGGGTCGAGCCGCAGGCCGCCGCCGTCGAGAGCCGCGGCGAGGGCGGCCAGGGTGCCGCCCGTACCGCCGTCGTTGCCGGCCTCCACGAGGGAGGCGGGCTCGGGAAAGACGTGCGTGAGCGTCCCGCAGGGCGAGTCCAGCGCCTTCCCGTACGCCCGCACGAGCCGCCCGGCCTCGCGGGGGCCGACGAGCGCGCGTACGGCCAGTTCCTCCGGATCGGCCGCGCCGGGCGAGCGCAGTCCCGGCCTGGCGGCGACCAGCGGGGCGAGCCGCGGGTCCGTGCCGAGCCGCTCGTCGATCGCGTACGGGTCGGCGTCGAGGTCGAAGAGGCGGCGCAGCCGCTGCACGGCGGTGGTGAGGTCGCGCAGGTCGGTGAGATGCAGCCGGGCGTCGAGCCAGCCGCCGCTGTGGGCGGACGCGTCCGCCGGCCGCTCCCCGACGGCGGCGATCCCCGTCCCGTAGGGCAGCCGCAGGGTCCGCCGGTAGGTACGGGACCCGGGGTCGCCCGTCACCTCCTCGATGCCCGGTACGGCCTCGGCGCCGAGCAGGTCGAAGACGGCGGCGGCCTGGTACGGGCCGCGGTGGGCGAGGCGCAGCGGGACGCCCGCGGAAGGGGTGGGCGCGGAGGAGGTGGACACCGGTCGCGTGCCACCGCGGGGCGCGGCGGTGCGCAGCCCGGTCGGTGTGGCCGCGTACACGGTCCGGATCGTGTCGTTGAACTGGCGCACGCTCGCGAAGCCGGCCGCGAACGCGATCTCGGTGACGGGCAGTTCGGTGGTCTGCAGGAGCACCCGTGCGGTGTGGGCCCGCTGGGCGCGGGCGAGTGCCACGGGTCCCGCGCCGAGTTCCGCCGTGAGCTGCCGCTGCACCTGGCGGGCGCTGTAGCCGAGCCGTACCGCGAGCCCGGCGACGCCCTCGCGGTCGACGACCCCGTCGCCGATCATCCGCATCGCACGGCCCACGACGTCGGCGCGTACGTTCCACTCGGCGGACCCGGGCGCGGCGTCCGGGCGGCACCGGCGGCAGGCCCGGAACCCGGAACCCTGCGCGGCGGCGGCCGTGGCGTAGTAGCGCACGTTCTGCCGCTTCGGCGTCACCGCCGGGCAGCTGGGGCGGCAGTAGATGCCCGTCGTCCGCACGGCGAAGAAGAACGCCCCGTCGAACCGGGCGTCCCGGCTGCGTACGGCTCCGTATCCCGTCTCCTCGTCAATCACCCTTCCAGTCTGCGCCCGCGCCGACCTGCGGGCTGGCGGATTTCGGACGCCACGTTCCCGGTGCCCGGCGGGCCATGGGGTGGGCGCGCCCGCCCACCCCTGCACAGCTCAGTGCCGGGCCCTGGTCACTGCCGGGCCCTGTTCACTGCCAGGCCCGGTTGCCGCGCTTGGCCTCCATCGCGGCCCGCCCCTCGGCACCCCGGCGCTTCCACTCCCGCCGCAGTTCGTTGCGGACGCGGGCGTCGGTCTTGGCCACGATCCGCTGGTTCTCGCGCAGGAGCTTGCGGTAGCTGTCGAGCCGCCGCTCGGGCAGCACCCCGGATTCGAGCGCGGCCAGCACCGCGCACCCGGGTTCGGCCACGTGCGCGCAGTCGAGGAACCGGCAGCCCTGGGCCAGCTCCTCGATCTCCGCGAAGACCTGCCCCACACCGACACCGGCGTCGAAGAGCCCGACCCCGCGCAGGCCGGGGGTGTCGATCAGTACGCCACCGCCCGGCAGCACCAGGAGATTCCGGGTCGTGGTCGTGTGCCGGCCTTTGCCGTCGACGTCACGCGCCGCCTGGACGGCCATGACGTCCTCCCCGAGCAAGGCGTTGGCGAGCGTCGACTTGCCCGCTCCGGACTGGCCGAGCAGCACGGAGGTGCCGCCGGACACGACGGCGCCGAGCACGTCGAGCCCGTCCCCGTCCGTGGAGCTGACCGCCAGCACCTGTACGCCGGGCGCCGCGGTCTCGACGTCCTGCACGAGGTACGCGAGGCCCACCGGGTCCGGCACGAGGTCGGCCTTGGTCAGCACGACCAGCGGCTGGGCCCCGGACTCCCAGGCAAGCGCCAGGAACCGCTCGATCCGGCCGAGGTCCAGCTCCACTGCCAGCGACACCGCGATGATCGCGAAGTCCACGTTGGCGGCGAGGATCTGGCCCTCCGACCGCTTGGAGGAGGCCGACCGCACGAAGGCGGTACGCCGCGGCAGATACGTCTGTACATAGCGGGGGTCCCCGCCGGGGTCGACGACGGCCCAGTCCCCGGTGCAGATGACCCGGAGCGGGTCGTGCGGCGTCACGAACTCGGTGTCGACCCGCACGAGCCCGTCAGCGGTGACGACATCGCACTGCCCGCGGTCGACGCGGACGACCCGCCCGGGGACGAGCCCGCGCTCCCGATGCGGCGCGAACGCGGCAGCCCACTCGTCGTCCCAGCCGTAGGGCGCCAGCGGATGGCCGGACGACACGGAAGCAGAGGAGGAGGAAAGGGGTGAAGAGGAGAAAGACAAGGGGTGACCCTTCGAAGGGTGGCCCCGGCCGCGCGCACTCGGGCGCGGAGAAGAAGGTTGTCAGCCGGTGACCACAGAGGTGGATTCGATGCACTTCCGGATGCGGGCAGCGCCCATCGCCAAGACAGCCATCGTTCACACCTCCCTGATCACATCGGTACGACACCGGTGGCACGACACCATCGGTACGACATCGGCGGCGCACTGCTGCCGCCGCTCGAACAAGGCGACCCTAGCCCGCTCGCGCGACGGGGCCAACCGGTTTTTCCACCCCGGTCGGCCCCGCCGCTCGGCTCGGCCCAGCCTCGTACGCCTCAGCTGGAGTGCGTGCAGCTGCGTCCGTTCAACGTGAAGTCGACCGGTGCCGAGTTCCCGTCGCGCCATGACGCCAGGAAGCCCACGGCGAGTGAGCCGCCCGCGGCGACGGACTTGTTGTAGTCGGCGGCGCTCGCGGTCACGCGGGAGCCCTTCTGGTCGAAGCTGCCGTCCCACATCTGTGTCATCTTCTGGCCGTCGCGGAAGGTCCAGCCGACGCGCCAGGTGTCGAGGGCATAGTCGGACTTGACGGTGACGGTGGCCTGGAAGCCGTCCGGCCACTCGCTGACCAGGTCGTACCGGGCGTGGCAGACGGCGGGCTCGCTGGGGTTGGGCGCGGCGCCGTCCTCCTCGGCGGAGGACGAGGAGTCGCCCTGGGCCTCCTTCTCCGACTTCGACCCCGTACCGGCACCCTCCCCGGCGCTGGACTTCGGCGTCTTCGGGGACGCCGTGGACGAGGTCGACTCGCCCAGCGACCCGGAGCCGGCGTCGGACGGCAGACCGCCGAACGAGGGCACCTGCTCCCCCACGGGCCGCCGCTCCGCCGACTCCGCGGCGGTCTCGGTGCCGTCGTCCCCCGAGCCGAAGGGCACCAGGGTCACGACGAGTGCGAGGAGGGAGACTCCGGCGGCCGCGGCCAGCAGGCCGGCGCGTCCGATCCGGGCCCGGCCGTCGCCGCTCTCCTTCATCCAGGCGGCGGCTTCCTCCGTGTCGTCGGCCGCGCTGCGGCTGAGCCCCGACTCGACGGCCCTGCGCCGCCGTTCGAGGTAGGCGAGCCCGCCCCAGCCGATCACTCCGCCCGCGAGCGCGGAGGGCAGCCCGCCCCCGCTGTGCTTGAGACAGGCGGCGGCCTCCGCGCACTCGACGCAGCGGGCCAGGTGCCGCGACAGGTCGTCCGGCACGTCGGCGGCGGGCGAGCGGGTGACCGCGTCGAGCAGGCGGGCGTAACTGCGGCACTCCTCGGAGAGCGGGGTGTCGAGGTGGTTGCGGTGGCAGCGGTCGCGGAACACCCCGCGCACCTGCTGCAGTTCCTCGGTGACGCCGGCCGGGTCGAGGCCGAGCCGGCGGGCCACCGCGGCCGTCGGCATGGCCTCGACCTCGGTCAGCCACAGGAGCGCGGCGTCCGGTTCCTGCATGTCCCGCAGCCCGCGCAGGGCGAGCGGCCGGTGCAGGGGCGGGCCGGTGAAGCGTTCGGCCTGCTCGGAGTTGAGCCACAGCCGCAGTTCGGGTACGAGCCGGTCACCGATCCCCTGGGCCTCCCAGGCGATGGTCGTCTGTCGTACGGCGGTCAGGAGGAGCGGTATGCGGGGCAGCCGGGGCGAACGCGCCCGGCGTCCGAAGCTCTTGCCGCCGGTCTCGGCCTCCGCGGCGCGCGCTTCGCGTATGCCGCGGGAGAAGGCCTCGGAGGCCAGGGGGCGTGCGTCGGCGGAGCCGCCGGTGCAGAGGTCGGCGTAGGAAAGAACCGCGTCCCAGCACTCCGAGAACAAGGTTGCCTCGGCGGCGTCCTGAGGGGTCGGCAGGTCTGGCATGGGTGGGGGTTTCACCTGCATCCAGATGGGGGTTCAAGTGGGGTCAACTCACCCGTTTAATACGGGAGTTGACGGGGACGTCTCGCGACCGGGCGAGTTTTTCACGCTTCCTGCACAACTGACAAGCGGCACCGCCAAATCCGGTTACCGCCGGTCGCATGCCCCACCAGGCCCGTCGGCCTCAGACGTACGTCCCCACCAGCCCCTCGGCCCGCTCTTCGCCCCTGCCGACCATCTGCCGACCATCTGCCGACCACCTGTGGCTCAGGCCACGGGCACCTCGTCCGTACCCGCTTCCTTCTCCTGGCCCACCGGAGCGTTCGCCGGGAGGCTGTCCATGAAGGAGCTGACCGAGAACACCGCGTTACCGGGTCCGGGCGGGCCGTATCCGGGCGGCGAGGAGAGCCCGAATTCATCCATCGTCGCCCGGTAGGACTCCAGCAGCCGGATGTGGTACTCCAGCGGCGCGCCGTTCGGGTTGGCCTTGCCCAGCGGAGTCGTCGGCTCGGGGCACCAGGTGGTGAAGCGGGGCGTGATGCCCTGCGACATGAAGAACCGCAGCCCCTCCGTCGTGGACGCGATCGCCTCGTCGACCGTCGTGAACCCGAAGGGCTCGGCCATCTCGACACCCGCCACGAAGTTGGGGATCACATTGCGCGCCCCGAAGACCTCCGCCGAGTCGAGGATGCGCTTGTGCCACTCGTCGCGGCCGACGTACCGCTCCTTGCCGGGGCAGTACATCTTGAACAGGTACTCGTCCCACACCTCGTAGTTGGGGTGGTAGATCTGCACGCCGTAGTCCTTGAAGCGCTGCACGTCGTCCTTCGGCAGCGCCTGCGCGACGACCTTGCCGATCCAGCGCCCCGGGAAGTGCTCCTCGATGGCCTTGGCGTACATGCCGTAGAAGTCGGCCTCGTCGCGGCCCTGCAGCTTGGAGGTGATCGCGCCGCCGGTCAGCGTGTACGCGGTGGACGTCTTCGCCGTGTCGTACCGGTCGATGATCTCCAGCGCCTCCAGGACCTCGTCGACGTCCTTCACCCCGGTGTACGGGCGGCCCGCCGCCTTCTGCTGGCGCCAGTTGTGGTTGATGTCGCAGTACTGGCACTCCTCCTTGGCGCCGAAGTACTGGCAGACGCGGAACACCGTCAGGTAGATCAGGTAGCCCCACTGGATCGTCGGAGCCACCTCCATGACGGACTTCCCGTTGGAGAGCTTGTGCCGGTAGTACTCCGGCATCGGCGGCACCCCGACGTCCGAGATGCGCTTCCCGTCGAGGTACAGCCCGAGCATGCCGTCGGGGCTCGCGGCGACACGGTAGGGCGAGGACGGGTTCACGCGGACCGACACGACGGTCCGGCGCAGGTCGTACGGGCCGCCGGTGAGGATGATCTCCTCCGGCGGGCGGCGCAGGGCTGCCTCGCCCAGCTCGGGGAGGGTGCCGTGGTCGAAGGAGAAGATGAAGTAGGACTTCGGTTTGACGTCGCCGCCCTCGTTGTCGCTGAGTGCGGAGTCGTCGAAGGCCACGCCCCCGCGGAGCAGGTCTTCCTTGAAGACTGCCTCTCGCGGTACGTGCGGGAACCTTTCCATCAGGTCCTCGACCAGCGCGGTTCGGCTGCCCATCCCGTCCTCCTCGCGTGCTTCCGGCTGCGGTGTTCGACTCCTCACGGTATGCCCCGCCTCCGGGCCCGCCCGTGCCGGGTCCCCCTTGCCGGTCGTGGTGACCTGCGGGCCGGTGGGGGCGAGCCGCGCAGTTCCCCGCGCCCCTATGAGGGCGGGCTGCGCCCCGGTCCTCGTTCGTCGTCTGCGGGCCGGTGGGGGCTGATCGCGCAGTTCCCCGCGCCCCTGAAAGGCGGGGCTGCGCCCCCTGCCTTTCGTCCTTTAGGGGCGCGGGGAACTGCGCGGCCCGCCCCCACCGGCCCGCAGACGACATCGCAGGTCACGGAAAGGTAGGTTCCGGGGAGGACTTTCGGGAGGAGTGAGGGATGGCTGAGGGCCTGAGGAACTGGGCGGGGAACATCACGTACGCCGCCAAGGAGCTGCAGCGTCCGCACTCGCTGGACGCACTGCGCTCCCTGATCGCCCGCAGCACCCACGCCCGGGTGCTCGGCAGCGGACACTCCTTCAACCTGATCGCCGACCCCGGCCCCGAGGGCACCCTGCTCTCCCTCACCGCGCTCCCCCCGTCCGTCGAGGTGGACACGGCGGCCCGTACGGTCCGGGTGGCCGGCGGCGTCCGGTACGCGGAACTCGCGCGGACCGTCCACGCGCACGGCCTCGCCCTGCCCAACATGGCCTCCCTGCCCCACATCTCCGTGGCGGGCTCGGTGGCCACCGGCACGCACGGCTCGGGCAACGCGAACGGCTCGCTGGCCTCCCCCGTACGGGAGGTCGAGCTGGTCCTCGCCGACGGGTCGGTCCTGGCGATCGGCCGCGACGACGCCCGTTTCGACGGCGCCGTGACCTCACTGGGCGCCCTCGGTGTCGTCACGGCGCTCACCCTCGACCTGGAGCCGGACTTCGAGGTCGCCCAGCATGTCTTCGGCCGGCTGCCACTCGCCGGGCTGGACTTCGAGACGGTGTCGGCGTCGGCGTACAGCGTGAGTCTGTTCACCGACTGGCGGCGGTCCGGGTTCGTGCAGGCGTGGGTGAAGCGGCGTACCGACGTGCCGTGGGACGGCTTCCCGTGGGCCGAGCCCGCCGCCGAGGCGATGCATCCGGTGCCGGGGATGCCCTCCGTGAACTGCACGCAGCAGTTCGGTGTGCCCGGTCCCTGGCACGAGCGGCTGCCGCACTTCCGGCCCGAGTTCACTCCGAGCAGCGGGGCCGAGCTGCAGTCGGAGTACCTGCTCCCGCGTGCGTACGCCGTCGACGCCCTGCACGCGGTCGACGCGATCCGCGGGACGGTCGCGCCGGTGCTGCAGATCTGCGAGGTGCGCACGGTCGCCGCCGACAGCCAGTGGCTGAGTCCGGCGTACGGGCGGGACACCGTGGCGTTCCACTTCACCTGGGTCGAGGACACGGCGGCCGTGCTGCCCGTGGTGCGGCGGCTGGAGGAGGCACTCGCCCCCTTCGACGCGCGTCCGCACTGGGGGAAGGTGTTCACGGCACAGGCCTCGGACCTGCGCGAGCGTTATCCGCGGATGGGCGACTTCGCGGCCCTGGTCGCGGAGCTGGACCCGACGGGGACCTTCCGGAACGACTTCGTGGGTTCGGTCCTCGGGTCCTGAGCGGCGCCTTCCTGCCCGGGACCGTCGCCCCGTCCGGTGAGCCGCGGTGATCTCACCGGCCGCCACCTGGCGGAAGGTGTTCTCCGTGCGGGGGTGGCCGGCGCCCTCGGCCGTGAGCACCGGGACGATGAGCGGACGCGACTCGGCCAGGAACCCGCGCTCACGGCCCGGCAGGAGCATCGCGGGAACTCACCCGCGTCCTGGACTTTGTAAAGCCCCTTTCCTAAGGGGTTGTCGAAAGGGCGCGGCGGTCATAGCCTTGCGCGGCGCCGGGGCCGTCGGGTTCCGCCACGGGCCGGCCGTTCGCCGACCGTGGGTGGAGGGATCGAGGGGGCACGTTCTGGTGAAGCGCACTTCACGCGACATCCGCACCGCGAACCGCTACGGGGTGCTGCGCCAGATCATCGCCCGCTCCCCCACCTCCCGGCAGGAGCTGGCCGCCGCGACCGGGCTGAGCGTCGCCACGGTCGCCACACTCGTCGGTGAGCTGCTCGATCTCGGGATGCTCACCGAGGTCGGCTTCGAGGACTCCGCGGGTGGCCGCCCGCGGGGACTCGTCGCCGTCAACGCGTCCGGGGGCGCGCTCATCGGCGTCGACATCGCGGAGACGTACGTCCGTGTCGAGCTGTTCGATCTCGCGCTGGACGTGCTGGCCCGTGCCGACGAGGACATGCGCCCAGGGGAGATCCGTCCGGAGCAGGTCGTCGGGCATGTCGCCTCGGCCGTCGGCTCGGTGGTCGCGCAGGCCGGTATCGAGGGCGCGCGCGTCCTCGGGGTGGGCGTCAGCGTGCCGGGGCAGGTGGACCGCGAGGCCGGCGTGTCGGAGTACGCGCCGAACTGGGACTGGCACGACGTGCCGCTGCTGGACCTGCTCGCGGAGCAGATCGCGTACCCCCTCTATCTGGACAATCCGCTGCGTGCCTGCGCGGTCGCCGAGCTGTGGTTCGGGGCGGCGCGCGGGCGCGGGGACGCCGTGGTGGTGAACCTCGGTACGGGCGTCGGCGCCGGTCTGATCCTGGGCGGCGGGCTGCACCGCGGGGTCAGCAACAGCGCGGGCGAGTGGGGCCACACCACCCTCGTACTCGACGGTCGGCTGTGCCACTGCGGCAACCGCGGATGCGTGGAGACATACGTCGGGGCGCCCGGCATCATGCTGAACCTGCGGGAGTCGAGCCCCGACAGCGCGCTGCTGCACCCCGAGGACCAGACGGCCACGATCGACGCGCTCGCCCGTGCGGTCGCCGAGCGGGACCCGGTGGCCGTCGAGGTGGTCCGGGAGACCGCGCGTTGTCTCGGCGCCGCCATCGCCGACCTGGTGAACCTCCTCAACCCCGAGGTGGTCGTGCTCAGCAGCTGGGTAGCGGCAGCGCTCGGCGAGCCGTTGCTGCGGGAGGTGCGCGAGGCCGTGGCACGGCGTGCGCTGAAGCGGCCGCTGGCCGGCACCGAGATCGTCCTGTCCCCCATTCCCACGGACCCGGTCTGCCTGGGCGCGGCGACGTTCGCACTCGAAGGAACCCTCACCTCGGCGGGCCCGAAGCCCTCGAAGTCCGTGAGCCCCGACCGGTCCCCGGGCGGCGGGGCCACCGCGCCGCGTCCCACCGCGCCCACGAGGAGCCGTACCGCACCGACGTCGTGACGGCCGTGTGCGTCTGCAACGGCGGTACACATCCGGCCGGTCCGAATCGGCCCGTACGGCGGGGAACAGCGGCACCCGGGCCATTGATGCATGGCCTACACACCTTTGCGTCCGGCATCCCGGACGCCTCACAACGCTTCGAACAGGCTTCGTCCAACCCCTTGCCGAAGCATTAGCCGAAGGTTAACGTCCCGCACCCCACAGCGATTTCGAGCCGCAGCCTTACTGGGATCACAGCCGGACAAGAGACAAGGACGTCACCATGTCGGCACTGAGCAGCAGTAACTGGGATCGTCGTTCCGTACTGCGGGCCGCCGCGGGCCTCGCCGCCCTCGGTCCGCTGGCCGCCTGCGGCGGCAACACCGGCCGTGAGGGCGGCGGCAGTTCGGGCAAGAGCCTCGTGCAGTACTTCCACGCGTACGGCGAGGCCGGTACGCAGGAGGCGATCAAGCGCTACGCCAAGGCCTACGACGAGGCCCGGGTGACCACCCAGTGGATCACCGGCAACAACTTCGAGAGCAAGCTGTTCTCGTCGCTGCTCACCGACAACGCCCCGGACGTCTTCGAGTTCCACCCCCAGCTCCAGCTGATCAAGAGCGGTCAGGTGGCGCCGCTGGACGACATCCTCGGACCGGTCAAGGACGACTTCAATCCGGCGGACATAAAGTCGCACACCGTCGACGGCAAGGTCTACGGCGTCCGGATGATCGACGACCCGCAGTTCTTCTTCTACCGCAAGTCGCTGCTGGAGAAGGCCGGTATCGGGGTGCCGCAGACCCTAGACGAGCTGGCCGAGGCGGCGGACAAGCTCACCACCGACAAGGTGAAGGGCCTGTTCCTCGGCAACAACATGGTGTCGACGAACTACGCCCTGGTCTGGGCGGCCGGCGCCGACCAGCTGAACGACAGGAACGAGATCGCGTACCACACCGACGACGTGGCCGCGGCGCTGAAGACGTACCGCAGGATGTTCACCAGCGGGCATCTGCTCCTGGACGCGCCCGCCGACTACTGGGACCCCTCGGCCCTGGTCCAGGGGCTCACCGCGATCCAGTGGTGCGGTATGTGGGCCATGCCCGTGATGCAGAAGGCCCTCGGCGACGACCTCGGCATCTTCCCCTTCCCCTCGGCCGCCTCGGGCGCCAAACCCGCTGTCTACAACGGCGGTTGGTCGATGTTCGTGAACGCCAAGGGAAAGAACGTCGATCTGGCCAAGGAGTACGTCAAGTGGCTGTGGATCGACCAGAAGAAGTACCAGGAGGACTGGGCGCTCAGCTACGGCTTCCACATACCGCCGCGTAAGTCGCTCGCCGCGTCCGCCACCAAGCTCAAGTCGGGGCTGCCCGCCGAGGGCGTCAAGCTCTTCACCGACTACGGCCGCTTCGACAACATCTCCTGGACCCAGGCGATGATCACGGCGCTGGAGGAAGTGATCGCCAACTCGGTCCGCAAGGGCATGGACCCGGAGAAGGCCCTCGACGCGGCGGACGTGAAGGTCAACCGCGAACTCAAGAAGCTGTTCGGATAGGCCGGCGGACGGACAGCGCCATGTCGAGCACCCCGAGCACCCCGACCACCCCGAGCACTTCGAGCACGCGCAAGGGCGTGCGAGGCAGCACGCTCAGCTTCTGGATCTTCACGGGCCCGTTCCTCGTCGGCCTGGTGGTCTTCGTCTACATCCCCATCGGGTGGAGCGCCTGGCTCAGCTTCTTCGAAGCGCGCTACACGGTCACACCCGACAAGTTCATCGGCTTCGACAACTACAAGCTGATGCTGACGAACGGCGACTTCACCGGTTCGCTGGTCACCTTCACCGTCTTCGCCGCGATCATCGTGCCGGTCACCTGGGCCCTCTCGCTGGGCCTGGCCCTGATGGTGCACCGGCTGCGCTTCATGAAGGCGTTCTTCCGGTCGGTCTTCTTCCTGCCGACGGCGTGCAGTTTCGTCGCCGCCTCGCTGATCTGGAAGATGTCCGTCTTCAGCGGCGTCCGCTTCGGCATGATGAACACCGTCCTCGGCTGGTTCGGCGTCGAGAACATCGCCTGGCTGGCCGACCCGAACCCGCCCTGGTACTGGCTGGTCATCGTCACCGTGCGCCTGTGGCTCCAGGCCGGTTTCTACATGATCCTGTTCCTGGCGGCCCTGCAGAACATCCCGCCCGTGCTGTACGAGGCCGCCGCGATCGACGGCGCCAGGCCCGGCTGGCAGACCTTCCGCCACATCACCCTGCCCCAGCTGCGGGCCACCTCCACGGCCGTGATCCTGCTGCTGCTCGTGGCCGCGTACCAGGCGTTCGACGAGTTCTTCAATCTGCTCGCGAAGACGACCTGGGGGCGCCCGCCGCTCGTCGAGCTGTACTACACGGCGCTGGGCGACGACCAGGACTACGGTGCCGGCAGCGCGGGCGCGGTCATCCTGACCCTGCTGATCTGCATGGTGACCCTGCTCCAGGGCAGGTTCCTGGGCTTCGGAAAGGGGGAGGACGCCAGGTGACGACCGTCGTACCGACCCGCAGGCGCGGCCGACGAGGTGTACTCGGCTCCGCCGGCCTCTACTTCGCCACCGCCGTCTGCGCCCTGCTCTTCCTCGTCCCCTTCTACCTCATCGTCCGCAACGCCCTGTCCACGGACGCCGAGATCACCGGCGAGAACTGGCAGTGGTTCCCCTCCACCGTCCAGTGGGGCAATGTCACGGAGCTGTTCGACGACCCGACGGTCCCGTTCGGCCGCTCCCTCGGGAACTCGGCGGTCGTCGGGATCCTGCACACCGTCGGCACGCTGCTGGTCTGCTCGCTCGCTGGCTACGGCCTCGCCCGGATCCCCTACCGGCACGCGAACAAGATCTTCTACGCGGTCCTGGTGACCCTGATGGTGCCGGCCGCCGTCACCTTCGTGCCGAGCTTCGTGCTCGTCTCGTCGCTCGGCTGGGTGTCGAGTATGCAAGGTCTCATCGTTCCGGGGCTCTTCAGTGGTTTCACCTGCTTCCTGTTCCGGCAGTACTTCCTGGGGTTCCCCAAAGAACTGGAGGAGGCGGCGCGCGTGGACGGGCTCGGGTACTGGGGTGCGTACTGGCGCATCGTCGTGCCCAACTCGCTGAACTTCTTCGCCGCGATCGCGACCATCACCTTCATCAGCGGCTGGAACGCCTTCCTGTGGCCCCTGGTCATCGGCCAGGACCAGGAGGCGTGGACCGTGCAGGTCGCGCTCTCCTCGTACATGACGAATCAGACCGTCAACTTCCATCTGATCTTCATGGCCACCGCAGTGTCCATCCTGCCCCTGGTGCTCGTGTTCCTGTTCCTCCAGCGCTGGCTGGTGCAGGGGGTCGCGCAGACCGGCATCAAGGGCTGACCTAGGAGAACGATGACAGTCCGCACCACCTTCCCCGCCTCCTCCGCGTTCCGGTACGTCGAGGACGTCTCGCCCGGGAGCGGTGCGCTGCCGCCCCGGTCGTGGTACGCGTCCTCCGACGCCGCTTCCCTCTCGCTGAACGGCAGTTGGCGGTTCCGGCTGTCCGCGACGGCCGACGCCGAGGACGACTCCTTCGCCGGGCGGGAGTACGACTCCGGGGACTGGGCGGAGGTGGCGGTCCCCGGACACTGGGTCCTCCAGGGGGACGGGGCCTTCGGTGCGCCGATCTACACCAACCACCTCTACCCCTTCCCGGTGGACCCGCCGAGGGTGCCCACGGAGAACCCGACCGGTGACCACCTGCGGTACTTCGACCTGCCGGACGACTGGCCCGACGTCGCGGACGTGAAGGGGGCCGCCGGGGGCGCGGTCCTGCGGTTCGACGGGGTCGAATCCTGCGCCCGGGTGTGGCTGAACGGCACGGACATCGGGGAGTTCAAGGGGTCCCGGCTGCCGCACGAGTTCACCGTCGGACACCTGCTGAAGCCCACCGGGAACGTGCTCGCCGTCCGGGTCCACCAGTGGTCGGCGGGCTCGTACCTGGAGGACCAGGACCAGTGGTGGCTGCCCGGCATCTTCCGGGACGTCACCCTGCTGCACCGGCCCGCGGACAGCGCGCTCGACTTCTTCGTGCACTCGTCGTACGACCATCGCGAGGGCACCGGAACCCTGCGCGTGGACTCCGACGTCGAGGGCCGGATCGTGGTGCCGGGCCTGGACATCGATGTCGAGACCGGCCAGGCCATCACCGTGCCGGTACGGCCGTGGACGGCGGAAACCCCGTACCTGTACGACGCCACGCTGGTCACGCCCGGGGAACGGGTCCCCCTGCGGATCGGCTTCCGGACGGTCGTGCTGGAGGACGGCCTGATCAAGGTCAACGGCCGGGCGATCCTCTTCCGGGGCGTCAACCGGCACGAGTGGCACCCCGAGCACGGCCGCGCCCTGGACCTGGAGACCATGCGCGAGGACGTGCTGCTGATGAAGCGGCACAACGTGAACGCCGTACGCACCTCGCACTACCCGCCCCACCCGGCGTTCCTCGACCTGTGCGACGAGTACGGGCTGTGGGTCGTCGACGAGTGCGACCTGGAGACCCACGGGTTCACCGAGCAGGCGTGGCGGGACAACCCGGTGGACGACGACCGCTGGACCCCGGCGCTCCTCGACCGGGCGGCGCGGATGGTCGAGCGCGACAAGAACCACCCCTCGATCGTCATCTGGTCCCTGGGCAACGAGGCGGGCACCGGCCGCGGCCTCACCGCCATGGCCGAGTGGATCCGGGGCCGGGACGGCTCGCGGCTCATCCACTACGAGGGCGACTGGAACTGCCGTGACACGGACGTGTATTCACGGATGTACGCGGACCACGCGGAGGTCGACCGGATCGGCCGAGGCATGGACGGTGGTCCTGCCAAGCGCCGCCAACTCCCGTTCATCCAGTGCGAGTACGCGCACGCCATGGGCAACGGACCGGGCGGACTCGCCGACTACCAGCGGCTCTTCGAGACGCACGAGCGCATCCAGGGCGGCTTCGTCTGGGAATGGATCGACCACGGCATCAAGGACGAGCGGTACGGCTTCGCGTACGGGGGTGACTTCGGCGAGGAGCTGCACGACGGGAACTTCGTCTGCGACGGACTGGTCTTCCCGGACCGCACGCCCTCGCCGGGACTCCTGGAGTACAAGAAGGTCGTCGAGCCGGTCCGCATGGAGGGCGACGGCGTCGAAGGCGTGGTCCGCATCGCCAACCGGTACGACTTCGCGGACCTGTCGGCGCTGGCCTTCGAGTGGTCGTACGAGGTCGACGGCGAGACGGTGGGGACGGGCACCCTGACCGTGCCCGCGCTCGCGCCGGGCGACTCCGCCGACGTGAAGCTGCCCGAACCCCCGGTGGACGTAAGCGACACGGAGACCAGTTGGACGGTCCGGGCGGTGCTCGCCGGGGACACGGCCTGGGGGCCGAAGGGGCATGTGGTGGCGTGGGTCCAACTGTCGCGGGCATGGCGGCAGTCGATCGGGGTCACGGCCCGCAGCCGCCCCGTCCTCGACGGCCGGGGAGCCGTCACGCTCGGACCGGCCGTGTTCACCGCCCGCACGGGCGAGTTGGCGACCGTCGGGGGGATCGACGTCGGCGACCTGAAACTGGACGTGTGGCGGGCGCCGACCGACAACGACGAGGGCGCGCCCTGGCAGCCGGACATCCGCCACGGCGTGCTGTGGCGCAAGCTCGGCCTGCACCGCATGCAACACCGCCTGGACGCGGTGGAGTTGTCGGACGACGCCCTGACGGTACGCACCCGGGTGGCGCCTGCCGCCTCGGACCTGGCGCTGCGCACGGTCTACCGGTGGACCTCCGACGGGACGCGGCTGAAGCTGGCCGTGTCGGTGACACCGGAGGGCGACTGGCAGGTGCCGCTGCCCCGGCTCGGCGTCCGCCTCGGGCTGTCCGCCGCCGACCGGGTGAGGTGGCACGGCGGCGGTCCGGGCGAGGGGTACCCGGACACCAGATCGGCTTCCATGCTGGGCCGTTGGGAGTCGACGGTGGACGACCTGCAGACGCCGTACGTCCGCCCGCAGGAGAACGGCGCGCGCGCCGACGTCCGCTGGGCGGAGTTCGGCCGGGGGCCGGACTTCCCGGCCCTGCGCGTCGAGGGCACGTTCTGGCTCACGGCCCGCCGCTGGACGAGCGAGCAGCTGGACGCGGCGGACCATCTGACGGACCTGTCACCCGGCGACACGGTGTGGGTCAACCTCGACCACGGCCAGCAGGGCATCGGCTCCCAGTCCTGCGGGCCTGGCGCGCTGCCGCAGTACCAACTACCGGCGCGGCCGACCGAGTTCTCGTTCGTGTTCACGGCGCCGGAGGCAGGGTTCGCGGTGCCGGAGGCAGGAGGCGGGTCCTAGAAGTCGTCCATCCAGACCACGATCCCCGTCCAGCCGGAGAGCACGGCCGCCGTGCCCGCGCGGATAGCCGCCGCGCAGCGGGCCGCGGTGAACGACTCGGGGTCGTAGGCCGAGGACATGCCGAGGCCCTCGCCTCGGAACGACGCCCCGGACCAGTCGACCGCGGTCACGTTGTGGGTGGGCTCGGCCAGTTCCGCGCCCACCACCAGGAACTGCTGGGAGAGATGGTTCGGGGTGACCGTCGCCAGCGCGTCGATCAGGTCGTTGCCCGCGCTCACCACGAGGTCGGGGCCCATGTCGATCGCCCTGTCGACGGCGGGGACCAGATCAGCGGCCTCGGTCACGCTCTCGGTGCGCAGGTCCACCTGCTCGCGGTCGGCCCACTCCCGTACCGCGGTCACGAGCCTCTTCGTGGGCCGGTCGTCGCCCGCCGTCAGCAGGACCACCCGGTAGCCCTCGGAGGGCCGGACCGCGGACCATGACCCGGGCCTCGGGGTGACGGTCGCCTCCGGTGCGGGCGAGGCGGCCGGGTCGACGAACCCCGCGCCCAGCGCACCGACGGCGGAGGGCCGCGGGTGCGGGCGCGACCAGTCGTCGCCGTCCCCGCCGCATCCGGTGACGGCGAGGGCGGCGGCCGAGGCCAGTGCGGCGGCGGTCAGGAGCGGGCGGCGCAAGTGGATCGTCCTCCGTGACAGGGCGTGACAGGGGTGGGTACGTCGACATCCTGCGCCCCCTCGGACCAGCATCTCCATCCGCTCGGCCGTGATCGCGCAGGTGTTCTCCCACGGTTCGCCGAACGGCCCTCGTTGATTCATCCGCGACCAGGACGGTGCACGGGCAACCACAAGGAGCCCCATGTCACACCCTGTTCGCCGCCCCCTGGCCGTTCTCGCCGTGGCGGTGTTCCTCATCCTGCTCGGCCTCGCCCGGCCCGCCTCCGCACACGGCTTCACATCGACCGTGTACGTCCATGTCACCGAAAGTGGCGGCGGAGGCAGTGACGGTGCCGGCCGACTTCGCACCGAGCTGAAGCTTGAGTACGACCTCCTGGTCGTGTCCGCCGCCGACGCCGGACACGACGACCCGCTCTTCCGCGCCGGGACCGAGGCGTTCGAGGCCGGGGACACCGACGCGCAGGCCGCGGCGCTCGACGCCCACCGCGCGACGGTCGTCGACTACGTCACCCGGCGCTTCACGGTCAGCGCCGGCGAGGCCGCCTGCCGACCGGAGCAGACGGCCGACGGTTTCCGCATGGGCCGTGAGGAGGGCGTGCCCTACGCCCTCCTCACCCTCGACTGGACCTGCGGGAAGGCGGCCGACAGCCATGTCACCGTCGACCACGAGATCCGCGGTGGCCTCTTCCCGGACTCCGAGGACTACGTCAAGGGCACCAAGACCATCGCCACGTACGACGTCGGCGGTCGCAGTGGCAGCGCCGCCCTCGACGCCGCCCATCCGTCCTTCTCCCTCGGCCAGGCCTGGACCGAGCGCTTCTGGGAGTTCTTCCGTCTGGGCGCCGAACATCTGCTGACCGGCGTCGATCACATCCTGTTCCTGCTCGCCCTGATCGCCGGATCGCGGCGACCACGCGAGATCGTCCTGGCCGCGACCAGCTTCACGCTGGCCCACTCGGTGACGTTCCTGCTCGCCGCCCTCGGTCTGGTGGACGTGCCGGGGAGCGTCGTGGAACCCGTCATCGCGCTGTCCATCGCCGTCGTCGCGGGCTGGCACCTGTGGCGTATCCGGCAGCGCGGGGTGCACGTCACCGACCTGGCGGTGGCCCCGGACGGCGGCCGTGGCAGCCACGGCGGCCACTTCGCGCTGGACCGCGCCGGATGGACGCGCCTGGGTGTCGTGTTCTGCTTCGGCCTGGTGCACGGCCTGGGCTTCGCCGGCGCCCTCGGGATCGACGCGGCCTGGTCGTGGACCCTGCTGTGGTCGCTGCTCGTCTTCAACGTCGGCATCGAGGCCGTGCAGCTGGCCATCATCGCCGTGGTCTTCCCGCTCCTTCTCCTCCTGCGGCGCCGTTCCCGCCGGGCGGGCCTGTGGGCGACCGGCACGATCAGCGCGGGCGTCGCCGCCATGGGGCTGATCTGGTTCGTGCAGCGCACGTTCGGCCTGTGAGGGCCCACCCGACACCCCCGCACCCCGCTCACCTGGATGTTCAGCAGACCCCGCACCCGCATTTATGCGGGGTTTACCTGGCACCGAAAGCTTGGCGATCTCCACTGCGTGCACACCGCACGCACACGGCAGAACAGAAGAAACGACACGTCATGAGAACAAAGCTCTTCGCACCGGCCGGCAGGCCGATGCGACGCCGCGTGGCGGGCACCGCCGTCGCGGCATCCGTGGGCCTGATCCTGGCCCTCGGCGGTGGCGGACTCACGACCCCCGCGGTCGCCGCCGACTCCGCCACCCTCACCGGCATCGTCCTCGGTGTCGGCGCGAACGAGACCCAGCGGACCGTCAGCTGGTACTCCTCGGCCGACACCACGCAGAAGATCCAGGTGGCCCCCACCGCGCAGCTCGGCGCCGGTGAGTTCCCCGCCGACGCCGCCACGTTCGACGCCCTGGGCGGCGCCAACATCGCCACCAGCGGCGGCTACAACCGCCACGCCACCATCACCGGCCTCAAGGAGAACACCGCGTACTCCTACCGCGTCGGCAGTGAGGGCAACTGGTCGGCCGCGTACGCGTTCCGCACGCAGGACTTCGAGGGCGAGTACGACTTCCTCTTCCTCGGCGACCCGCAGATCGGCTCCTCCGGCGACACCGCGAAGGACCAGGCGGGCTGGCAGGACACCCTCGACGTGGCCACCAGGGCCAACAAGGACGCCGAGCTGCTCGTCTCCGGCGGCGACCAGGTCGAGAGCGCCAACAACGAGTCCCAGTGGAACGCGTTCCTCGCCCCCGACCAGCTGCGCCAGGTGCCGTTCGCGGCCACCATCGGCAACCACGACGTCGGCGGCAAGGCGTACGAGCAGCACTTCTCCACGCCGAACACGGACCGGTCGGGCGCGTACTACTCGAACGGCAACCCCGCCTCCAACACCTCGGGCGGCGACTACTGGTACATCTACAAGGATGTGCTGTTCATCGACCTGAACAGCAACAGCTACGCCACCTCGCAGGGTGGCGGCGGCGACGAGGCGCACACCAAGTACGTCACGGACGTCATCAACCAGCACGGCTCCGAGGCCAAGTGGAAGGTGCTCGTCTACCACCACTCGATCTACTCCCCCGCCTCGCACGCCAAGGACGGGGACAACAAGGCGCGCCGCGTGGACTTCCCGACCACGTTCTCCAAGCTGGGCGTCGACATCGTGCTCCAGGGCCACGACCACAGCTATTCGCGCAGCTACCTCATCAAGAACGGTGAGAAGGCCGACAAGGACGAGCAGCCCGGCGCGGCCGACGTCTACCCGGGTCCCGGCGGCGTCCTGTACGTGACCGCCAACTCGGCCTCGGGCTCGAAGTACTACGACATCACCAAGCCCGACAGCAGCGGTACGAGCGGTGCGGGCAACGGCGCCGACCCGCTGAACCCGGACAGCTACTGGTACAACTCCGTCCAGAACCAGGAGCACGTCCGCAGCTACGTCAAGGTGCAGGTCCGCAACGAGAAGCTCGTCGTGGAGAACATCCGCAGCGGCACCTGCGCGGCCCCCAACTCCGAGGTGGAGCACGGCGACTGGTGCAACAACACCACCGCCGACCAGCCCGTCGGCTCGATCGTCGACAAGGTCAGCGTCCACCCGTACAACGGTGACGGCCAGTCCCTCCAGGTCGACGTGCCGAACGCGGCGCCGGGTGAGTTCGGCTGGACGATCGACGGCTACAACGGTCTGGTGGACCTCGGTACCGCCAAGGAGACGAACGGCGACCACTTCACGGCCGCCGGCAGGATCAACCCGATTCTCGTCACGGACACCCGCCGCACGCTCTCCCCGTGGTCGGTGTCGGCCGGTGTGAGCGACTTCAAGGACTCCGACAAGACGTTCCCGGGCTCCTACCTGGGCTGGTCGCCGTACATCCTCGACCAGGGCGCGGGCGCGAAGGCCGGTGCCTCCGTGGCCTCGGGCTGGGACGACCAGGGCAAGGGCCTGTCCGTCTCGCGCGGTCTCGGCTCGGCCGACCAGGGCCACGCCCGCGGCAAGGCGAAGCTGGGCGCCGACCTGGACCTCAAGATCCCGGACAGCGTCCAGAAGGGCGGCTACCGCGCCACCCTGACGATCACCGCGCTGAGCAGCTGATCGCACCCGTTCGACCCGTTTGACCAGCTCCACCCGCGGGGCAGGCGGCCACCGCACCGCCTGGCCGCCTGCCCCGCCCCTGCCAGCCCTCGCCCTTCCAGTAACGCCCAAGCCCGGAGAGCCCCGCCATGCCCCCGTCCCCAGCACCCCACCGCACACTGTCCGCCGACCCGCGCCGGATCATCCTGCGTCACGCGGTCCTCGTACTGCTGGCGTTTCTCGCGTTCGCCGGTACGTCGACGGGGTCCGCCCGAGCGGCCGACGGTGACGTGACTTGGACGGTCCGCACGGCCGCGAACGGGTATGGGGACGACCGGTCCAGCTTCAGCTACGGCGTCAACCCCGGCAGCCAGGTCAAGGACGCCATGGTCGTCGCCAACCACGGCAAGAAGGCGCTCACGCTGGCGCTGTACGCGGCCGACGGCTACACGACCGAGAAGGGCCAACTCGACCTCCTCACACGGGAGAAGAAGTCCCTGGGGATCGGCGCCTGGGTGCGCGCCACGAAGACCGGTGTGCGGATCGCGCCGGGCAGGACGGCGGAGATCCCCTTCACGGTCGCCGTCCCGCGCGACGCCACGCCCGGTGACTACGTGGGCGGCATCCTCACCTCGCTCAAGCAGTCCGACGACACCGAGGGCATCGCGGTCGACCGCCGCCTCGGCATCCGGATCGAACTGCGGGTGAGCGGCGCGCTGAACCCCACGCTCGCCGTGGAGAACCTGCATGTGCAGTACGACGGCACGGCCAACCCCTTCGGCCAGGGCGACGCGACGGTCACGTACACGCTCCACAACACGGGCAACGCGCTGCTCTCCGGCGCCCAGAAGGTGACGCTGACGGGCCCGTTCGGCACCTTGGAGACCCGCGCCGGGAAGATCGCCGCGCCACCGGAGCTGCTCCCCGGCGAGCGCTGGAAGGTCACGGTCCCGGTCCACGACGTGACCCCCGCCCTCCGCCTCACCGCGAAGGCGACGGTGACCCCGGCCCTGACCGACGCGGCGGGCTCGACGACCTCGCTCAAGCCCGTGGAGGCCACGACGACGGGCTGGGCGGTGCCCTGGACCCTCATCCTGCTGATCGTCATCCTGCTGACCGCGGCCGCGGGCGCGTACGTCCTGCGCCGCCGCACCCGCGCCCGCCGCAAGCAGCGCGAGGACGCGCGGGTGCGCGACGCGGTGGAACAGGCGCTGCAGGACCGCACCCGTGACACTCAGGACGCCCGCGCCACGCGCTGACTCAGAAGTGTCCCGGTCGTTCCGCACCGAGAAGTCGGGTGAGGGCGCCCCGGGATCGGACTCCGAGCTGGCTGAAGACGTTCCGCAGGTGGTACTCGACCGTGCGCGTGCTGATCGAGAGCTTCTGAGCCACTTCGCGGTTGGTCGCGCCCTCCGCCACGGAGCGGGCTATGCGCAGCTGCTGGGGGGTGAGCAGGCCGAGGGAGCCGGTTTCGGGTGCGGTGGTGAGCGTGTCCCCCGCCGCGCGCAGTTCCGCGCGGGCGTGCTCGGCCCACACGTCCGCCCCGCACTGCTCGAATCCCACTACCGCGGCGCGCAGTTGGGGCCGCGCTTCCACGGGACGGCGCCTGCGGCGCAGCCACATCCCGTAGGCGAGCTGGGTCCGGCCGTGCTCGTAGGGACCGTTGGCCTTCTCGTGTTCCGCCAGTGCCTCGGTGAACAGTTCCTCGGTCCGCCCGTCGCTCGACACGAGTGCACGGCACCGCGCCAGCAACGCCGGTGCCTGCGGATCGGCCCCCATGGCCGCCCACACGGCGTACTGGTCGATCAGGCCCGCCGCGTCGACGTCGTGGCCCGCGAGCACGGCGGACTCGACATAGCAGGGGACCACCATCACCCAGAGGCCGAAGTGCCCCTGCCGTGGGCCGTCCTGGACGAGGGGTGCCAGGCGGGCGGCGGCATGTTCGGCGTCGCCGTGCCCGAGGTCGGCGCGGGCCTGCGCCCATTCGGCGAGTGTGCTCGTCTGGCTGAGTCCGTGCGCGTGAGCGGTGCGCAGCGCCGCCTGGGCGTGCGTGGCGACGGTGGCCGGCCCGCCCGCGATCGAGGCGGCCAGCGCGAGCACGGCCGACAGACCGGCCACCACGTTGCGTTGGCCGCCTTCGCCGGCCGCTTCCAGACCGGCCTCGGCGTGCACACGGGCCTGGTGGTAGCTGCCTTCCCGCAGTTCGGCGTAGGCGAGGTGCTCAAGGACGCGGGGTACGAGTGCCGTCGATCCCGCGGCGCGGGCGGTGGCCAGCGCGATGCCGAGCACCTGGCGTGCCGTCGCGAGGTCGCCCAGCATGAGGGCGATCGTGCCGGCCGACATCAGGCCGGTTGCCTCGGACCGGGATGTCAGGACGTCGAGCACGGGACGGAGCAGCGCGTTCGCACGGCGGAAGTCCCCGTTCACCACGCAGCTCATGCCGTCGCGGTAGTCGCGCCAGAGGGCGTCGGCCGGGTCACGGCCGGCCGCTTCGTGCGGTGCGGCGGTTCGGGGAGCTTCGGGGTGCGCGGCGCTCCGGGGACCGGCGGGGTCGCACAGTGCGTCGAGGGCTCTGCGGTATCCGTCGCGGTCGCCGCCCGCCCAGGCCGCGAGCGTGGCGTGTACGCAAGCCGTACGTGACCGGGCCGGGTCGGTCGTGCGCGAGGCGGTGGCGGCGAGGAGGAGCAGGTTGTAGGCGTCGGTGACCGGACCGTCGTGCAGCAGCTGGAGGCCTTGCGTCAACTCGACGCTTGCACCGCTCATGTGCATCACCGTTCCCTGTGGCCCCACTGTTCCCTGTGGCCCCACTGTGCCGAGCGTAACGAGCGACGGAGGTGCTCGGGCGCGATTCCCCCTATTGCCGACCGGCCGTCAGCAGGGTCCCACCGGTGGGCGACCGGTGGGCGACCGGTGATTCCACCGATGCGTACGGGGCGCGGGGCTTTCTACGTTGCTGGTGCGCTCGACGAACGGATCAGTGGAGACGGACCCGTGGAGAGCGCTCGTACCACTGCTCAGGAAAGAGGTACCGCCATGTCTCATCGCGCATCACGTCGCAAGCTGACGATCGTGTCCGTCGGCGTCGCCGGCGCTCTCGGCGCCGCAGGACTCACGCTGCTGCCCTCGATGGCCTCCGCCGCCCCGTGCTCCGACGTCGAGGTGGTGTTCGCCCGCGGCAGCGGCGAGGCCCCCGGGCTCGGCATCGTGGGAGCGCCGCTGGTGAGGAACATCAAGAGCGGACTGCCGGGCACGTCGGTCACCTCGCACGCCGTCGACTACGCGGCGAACTTCTCGCAGACCAGCGCGGGGCCCGGCGCCTCCGACATGACGGACCACGTCAGGTCCACCGCGGCGAACTGCCCCGACACCGCGTTCGTCCTCGGCGGCTACTCGCAGGGTGCCAGCGTCACCGACATCGCCCTCGGCATCCGTACGACGCTGGGCACCGGCCGGACCATCCCCACCGATCTCGCGCCCCGGGTGAAGGCCGTGGTGGTCTTCGGCAACCCGCTTCAGCTGTCGGGCAGGACGATCAACACGGCGAGCGGGCTCTACGGCGCGAAGGCGAAGGAGTTCTGCAACACCGGCGACCCGGTGTGCGGCAACGGGCGCAGCACGGCGGCGCATCTCAGGTACCACGTCAACGGCAGTGTGCAGACGGGGGCGCGTTTCGCCGTCGACAGGATCGAAGCGGGCTGAGCCGCGTCCGGCGTCACCGCGGCGGTCCGCTCCTGACATCTGTCAGGTACGCGCTGCACGGGTCCCTCATACGGTGAGTGACGAACCCAACCACTTACGTCTGACCACTTACGAGGGGACTCTTCATGCGCAGGATCGCCAGGGCCGCGGCGGCCGTGTCACTCGCACTCGGTGTGCTGACCACCGTCGGTTCGACCACCGCCAGCGCCGCCACGGAGCACGGGTGTCAGGACGGGTACGTCTGCATCTACCCGGGCGCCGGATGGAACAACGATCAGCCGTCGCACGTCTACTACGACTACGGGTCCCACAACCTGAGCGGCATGTTCGGCACGTACCGCATCTTCAACAACCAGACCGGTGGGGCGACCATGAGCACCTGTACCGGTTACAACGGCACGGGCTGCGAGGGGAACCTGCCGAGCGGCTGGTTCATCGACAAGAACATGACGCCGATCAACTCGATCACGCTCCAGCCGTAGGTCTGGTGGCGTAGGACGCGTGGCGTAGGACGCGTACCGCGTCACGCGGGAACCACGGGTCGGGCCTCCACGGGGGAAGGCCCGGCCCGCTCCGCGTTCCCGCCGTGCAGCCCTCACCTGTCCAGGCGCAGTTCGCGGGCCGTCCGGCCGTAGTGGGACCTGAGGCCGCGGGCCAGGTGGCGCGGGTCGTGGATACCCCAGCGGGCGGCCACCGCGGCCGTCGTACGGCTGTCGTGGGCCGGATCGAGGAGGTCGCGCCGCACACGGGAGAGGCGCTCGGCGCGCAGCCAGGCCGCGAACGGGGTCCCGGAGCGGGTGAACAGCCGGTGGAGCTGGCGGCCCGAGATCCCGTGGGCCGCCGCGACCGACTCGACGCACAGGGACGGGTCGGAGATGTTCGCGAGGGCGTAGACGCGGATGCGGTCGACCAGTTCGGTGGCCGTGTCCGCGCGGCCGGGCGCCGTCTCGGTGAAGGCGGCGATCAGGAGCGACACCAGGGCGTCACCCACATGGGCCTGTGCGGGACCGGCCAGTTCATCGAGGTGGGTGCCAAGTCCCCGCAGAAACCCGGAGAACACGGCCTGCGCACCGCTGCCGGCGGGCAGCCGGCAGGCCGCGCGGGCAGCCACCAACCCTGCGTGCGGGCCCAGTTCGGTGCGCGAGATGCCGACGGCCAGCACGTCACACCCGTCGGGGACGGCCATGCGGTACGGCCGTGTCATGTCGAGGACCACGAAGTCGCCCCGGTGAGCATGGGACCGGGTGTCGCCCTGGCCCACCGCGGCGGGCTCCGAGGACCCGTGCAGGGTGATCTTCAGCAGTTCGGGATCCGTGGACGAGATGGCCCGGGTCGACCGCCGGACCAGATGCGCCGAGCCCCGGATCCGCGCCACCGCGGCCCGCCCGACCGCCGCCGCGTCGATGTCGGCCCGGAACGCGCTCGCGTGCCCCACGGCATCCGGAGCCGCGACAGCCGTCACGGCCAGCGGAGCGAGCACCGTGGACGCGGCGGTCTGCAACTCACCGACACTTGCCTGGTGTACGTGTAAAGCGCCACCGTTCATGGGGCCGCTCCCTGCTAGCCGGGCATGTACCGGTATATCGACCGGTCGCACCCGGAAGTCACTTGGTACACGGGGCGCGAAGAGGCGACGCCCCCGGCAGGAAGTGGAGACTTCTCACGCCCCCTCCCCCTTACCTTCTTCTCGGGGGAGCGACGTCGGCTGGAACCCTCACCACAGTTCCAGCCGACTGCTCGCCATCGGAGCGGACGTGGCTTGTCAGTGGGCACAACTACGCTGCCGCCGTGACGGATCTTGAGAACGTGGCACAGGTACGTGGTGGCGACGGGCGCTGTGTGGAGCGGCTGGTGTGCCACCCACGGCTTCCCCTGATCGCTGGTCTGGACTCGGGACGTCCGGCGGTCCACATCTGGGACGGCGGGGCCGGGGAACTGCGCGAACTCGGTTCTGTCGGCGCCGGGTCGGAGGCCTACGACGATGCCTTCGGCTGGAACCGGCACAAGCGGACACCCGCCATGGCATGGCATCCGGTCCAGCCGCTGCTCATGGTGGCGAATGAGGACGGCGTGGTGCGGTGGACCCCCGCCGGGCTCTTCGATCTGGAAGGTCCGCCACCGACCGCCGACTGTCGCAGTCTGGCATTCAGCCCGGACGGCCGGACGCTGTGGGCCTCACCGTCGTCGGGCGGGGACGACGACGCGTGGGAGCGTTCCGACGCCATCGACCTCGCTTCGGGAACCGTCACCACCGGCCCTCGGTGGGACACCGGGGTCGCTGAGCATCCCGGCGGCGGCCTGGTGGTGACGCTCTCCAGCGACCAGGGCGCGACGCACGGCCTCTTCGCTCGGGTCGACCAGGAGACCACGCCCGCGGCGATGCGCGTGCTGCGCCGGGCGCTGATCCTGGACGCCGACGGCTATGAGACACCGGTCTTCAGCTCGGACGGACGCCATTTCGCGGTGCGGGGCAACGCGTACGGCAACTCGCTGGCGGTCTTCGAGTTCCCGTCGCTGCGCCGTGTGCTGTCGACGACCCTCGGCGAACCCAGCCCCGGCTACCCGTACCCGCCGGAGTGGCTCGCCCAGCAGCGCGCCTGGTCGCCGCACAACACCGCGTTCGGAAGCCGGCCAGGCGTGCTCTGGGTCGGTACGCCGGCCGGGACGCTCGTCGAGATCGACCTCGAAGCACAACATGCCGTCGAGCACGATGTGCTGAGCGGGTCGCGAGTGTCCGCGCTGAGCACGACGTCCGCAGGGGAACTGGTCGTCGCCGGCAGCGGAGGCGAACTCGCCCTCCTGACCGTTCGCTCCGGCACGCTCAAGTCCCCTGACAAGCGCGGCGATACGGCGACCTCCGCGGTGACCGCGGTGACCGCGTTCCTGGAGGCCACTTCCGAGGTTCCCGACGACGGCGACCCGGAGCCGCACCTCGTCGTCACCGACGGAGCCCGCGACTGGGAACCGGACGATCTGGCGACCGTGGCCACCGCGTCCGAAACGGATCCGACGTGGCTGCGCCTCCGAGCAGCGATCAACTCCGTGGACCCGGCACCTTGATCTCCGCCCACACGCTTTTGTACGCCCCTCCCGTGCAGAGGGCCGTCCCCCACCGCTCGGCCAGCGCGTCGACCAGGAGGAGTCCGCGTCCGCCCTCGTCCTCCTCACCGGGACCGGGTGACTCCCGCAGTACGGGGAGTCGTTCGGTCAGGCCGTCGGCCACTTCCACCCGTACGGTGTCCTCGCCGGCCCGCATCAGCAGCCGTACGCGGAAATCGCGGCCCTTGACCCGGCCGTGCGTCACCGCGTTGGCCGCCAGCTCCGCGACTACCAGGGTGACGGATTCGCTCGCCTCACTGTCGTAGGCGAACCCCCATACGTCCATCCGGTTCGCGACCAGTCTCCGCGCGAGCCGGGCCCCTCGCGGGGTGCAGCTGAAGAGCTGGGTGAACGTACGTACGGTGACGGGGACTTGGACCCCCATGTGTCCTTGCATGGGTCAAAGGTCCCGGGCGGCGGGGCCGTCGACCAGCACCGACACTCGTACGGTGCACCCCGTACGAGTTCACTCTGTGGACAGTCGGAGTGACTTTCCGTGACCATGAGCTCATGACCAACAGCACGGCGAACGAGCCCGAACCGTCGGACAGTTTGAAGACGTTCGGTCTGGTCCACAAGGCTTTCCGCAAGCGGGCGGGGCTCACACAGGAGGAGTTCGCACCGCTGGTGCGGTACCAGCCGGGGACGGTGGCGTCGATCGAGCAGGGGAGACGGCTGCCGCCGAGGGTGTACGTCGAGCGCGCGGAGGAGGTGTTGGATGCGTTCGGAGTGCTCCGGGCGGCGGCGAAGTATGCGACCAGGCAGCCGGGCCTGGCTTCTTGGTTCCGCAGATGGGCAGACCTGGAGGAGCAGGCCATCAGCCTCTACACGTTCGAGAATCGGCTGGTGCCGGGGCTTCTTCAGACGGAGGAGTACTCACGCACCCTGTTCAACGAGCGGCTGCCGGTACTGACCGATGCGCAGATCGAGGCTCAGCTCATCGCTCGGGCGGAACGCCAGCGCCTGCTCACCGAGCTGCCCAACACCGTGTTCAGCTTCATCATCGAAGAGCACATCATCCAGCGGGGTACTGGAGGGCCGGAAGCTACTCGCGCACTGATCGACCACGTCCTGGCTGTCACGGAACTGCGCAATGTGGAACTCCAGTTGATGCCCGCGTCCCGGCGCATCCACGCTGGCTTGAACGGCCCGCTCCAGTTGCTGGAGACCAGCGACAACGAATGGTTCGGCTACTGCGAAGGCCAGGAAAGCGGTCAGTTCGTGGCCAGTCCGAAAACGATCAGTGTTCTGCACATGCGCTATGCGAAACTGCGATCACAGGCTCTCACCCCAGACGAATCCCGGAGCCTGTTGGAGCGGATGCGAGGAGCGCTATGAGCACCACCGGGCTGACCTGGTTCAAGAGCAGCTACAGCGGAGACAGCTCAGGCGACTGCGTCGAGGTCGCCGTCTGCCCCTCCGCCACCATCCACGTTCGTGACTCCAAGAACTCCCGCGGGCCGCAGCTCGCCCTCTCCCCCAGCGCCTGGGCGGGATTCATCCTCGACCTCAGTGGTCCGCGCAGCACGGCGTAGGGTTCGGGACCTCGAACGGGACCAGTACCCCGCCCACGGCCGGCTGCAGGGTCAGGACCAGCTCGCCGTCCTGCCACTGCGGGCGTACGTGGTCCCGCGTCACCACCTGCTGTGAAGGCGGCGGCTGGCCGGGGGCGCCCAACACCACCACCCTGCCGATCGCGGAGCGAGCCAACAGCTCCGCGATTGTCAGCGTGCCGGTCAGCTGCGTCGAGCCCGGGTAGACGACGGCCCGGCCCACCTCGTCGGGCGCGCCGGTCGTCACCTCGTAACCCTTGGCCGACAGGAGTCGCGCGGTGTCCTCCGTCGGCGTCGTGAACGACAGGACCACCCTCGGGCGTTCACCGCGTACCAGGTGCGTGCAGCCGAACAAGCCCTCTGGGGGGCCGAGTTCGGCTGCCAGCTCCAGCAGTAGGTGGTCGGCCGCGCGCAGCTCGCGTACGTCGGCGTCGATCGTGCTGGTGTGAGACGGACGGTTCACGCGGGGAGGACCCACACCGGGTTCGAGTAGAACCACAGGTCCTTCCACGGGTCCGCGTCGCCGACTACGTCGATCGCGGGGCCCGCGGGGTCGACGGCCGCACCGCGCGCGCCGACGGCGGACCGGTTGCCGTCCGAGCCGCGCAGGCGCAGGTACAGCGGGCGGTCGACGCGGCCGAGGGAGTACGTGATCCGGACCGCGCCGGTCGTCTTGTTGACCTCGTACGACTTGACGACCTTGGTGGTCGGCGCGACGAGCGTGTCCTTGTCGGCGGCGGGACCGGTCACGTCACCCTGGATGACGTCGACGCGGGCCAACTTCGGGATGAATCCCGCCCAGTTCGCGTCCTGGGCGAGCGCGATGTCGACCGTCAGCGTGACGTTCGTACCCTTCTTGACGTGCAGCGCGCCGCCGAGCGTCGTCCAGCGGCTGCCGCCGGAGACCCGGACGTCGAGGCCGCTGATGAGCTGACCGTGGTCGACCCAGACCCGTCCGGCGCGGATGCCGTCCATCACTGCGGCGTACGAGAAGTCCTCGGCGCCGACGTGGGTCCTGCTGTACTGGCCGGGCCAGTAGTCGCCCTGCGTCACGTCGATCTGGCCGTTGTACACCGGGTCGCCGTAGCGGCCGTCCGTGTTGAAGTCGCCGCCACCGCGTGCCGCCGTGTGCGCGTACACCTGGTGGGAGTCGGAGTTGGCGCTGATCCACCAGGCCTTGCCCTCGGCGAGCAGGCTGTCCCACAGGCCTCCGACCGTGGCGGTCATCCAGTCGAAGCCGCCCCAGGTGCGGTAGCTCTCCGCCGGGTAGCCGGGGAAGGAGTTGGCACTCGGGTTGTTGTCGTAGATGCCGCGCGCGCGGCCCATGCCGAGCGGGGCGGGGAGGCCGGCGGCCTGGTGGCCAGGGGCGCCCTCGAAGCCGACGGCTATCTGGTGGCGCGCGGAGGTCGCGTCGCGCCAGGCGCGGATCTCGTGCGGGGAGTCGACACCGCGGCGCGCCGGGTGGTTGGCGAGCATCAGCGCGTCCTTGACCTTGCGGCGCTGGACCTGCTCACCGAGGAACGCGAGACCGGCGACGGCGAGCGCCTCGTTGGCGGGCGTCGAGTCGGACGCGTTCTTCACGCTACCGTCGTAGTCGGTCTCGAACTGCTTGAGGACGGACACCTCGTTCTTGCCGGGGTGCACGAAGACCGTGCCGTGCTCGGCGCCGGGGATGTTCCATTCGAGGCCCTGGAAGACGAGGGTGTCCTCGTAGGCGGCACGGGCGGCCTTGATGTCCGGGTTGACCTTGTCGACGCCGATCTTGGCGTGCGCGACGCTGCCGTGGTCGGTGATGACCAGCCAGTCCATGCCGTGTCTGGCGCCCTGCCGGACCTGGTCGGCGACGCGGTACTTGCCGTCGCTGCTGTACTGCGTGTGAATGTGGTGGTCGCCGGCCAGCCAGAGGAAGCCGTTGCCCTTACGGCCACCGGACGACGAAGGCCGGGCGCCGGTCGCGGTCTGTGCGGCGGCCGTTCCGCCGGCCGCCGCGCCGAACGCTCCCACCGTGGCCAGACCCGCGCCGAGCAGGCCCGCGCGGCGGAGCATGGAACGGCGCGACTGCTGCTCGGGGGTCAGGGCCTCGTCGGGTACGGAGGTGTCGAAGGCGGCGGGGAGCGGCGCACTGCCGTGGTCGTGGCTGTGCCCATGGTCGTGGTCGTGACCGTGGTGGTGATGCCCGTGCCCGTGACTGTGTCCGTGCCCCATGTCGGCCTCCTGTGTCCGGCGCCGCCGCCGGTGCGGTCGCGCGCTATGGAGACTCGATGCGAAACATGAACGCTGGTCGACGTGGGGGTGAGCTGCGGGCGACTCCGGCACGGCAGCTCGCCTCTGCTGACACTGTTCCCCCAACTGCCCCTGTAGAGCAGACTAGTTGACTTCTCCGTTCCGCTGTATCCCCGTTTTCTCTGTTGCCTGGAGGCATCCCCCACCATGAGAAGACTCATCGGCACGTTGATGGCAGGCGCGCTGGCCGTCGCCGGGCTCACCACGGCCGCCTCGGCCGCCGCCTCACCCGCACAAGCGGCTGCCGCGGCCCCCTCCTCCGGCACCTTCAACGTCCTTACGTACAACGTCGCGGGCCTGCCCGAAGGGCTCAGCTCCGGCAATCCGGAGGTGAACACCCCGCTGCTGGCGCCGCGGCTGGGCGCGTACGACATCGTGAACGTCCAGGAGGACTTCAACTACCACGCGGCGCTGTACGCGGGTGACAACCACCCGTACCGCACGGCGACCAGCGGTGGCGTGCCCTTCGGTGACGGCCTGAACACCCTCTCGGACTACGCCTTCGAGGACTTCGAACGGGTGCGGTGGGGGGCCTGCACGGGCACCAACTGCCTGACACCGAAAGGGTTCTCGCTGGCACGGGTGCGGCTCGCGGAAGGCGTCTTCGTCGACGTCTACAACGTACACACGAACGCGGACGACACGGACGACGCCCTCGCCGCGCGGCGCGCCAACATCGAGCAGCTCTCGGACTTCGTCCAAGCCAACTCCGCGGGTAACGCGGTCGTCGTCATGGGCGACACCAACACCCGTTACACCCGCTCGGGCGACAACATCCGTACGCTCGCGAGCGAGAACGGGCTGACCGACGCGTGGGTCCAGCTCGTGCGGGGCGGGAGCGCGCCCGCGCAGGGCAGTGACGCGATCGTCTGCCCGACCGTGGCGCCGACCAACTCCTGCGAGGTGGTCGACAAGGTGCTCTACCGGGGCAGCGGCCTCGTGAACCTCTCCGCGAGCCGTTACAACAACGAGTGGGCGAAGTTCCTGGACTCGGCCGGGGGGAACCTCTCCGACCACTTCCCGCACACGGTCGACTTCTCGTGGACGCTTGCCTCAAAACTCCGGGCGAGCGACTTCTTCGGGGGGCCGCATGGCACGGCGTTCAACGACGCGGACGACCTCGCGGGCGCGACCTCGCCCCGGACGCTCACCCTCCGCGGCGGCTCCCGCCTGGACTCCGTGTCGCTCACCCTCGACGGCGGTACGTCGCTGACGCACGGGGGGTCTGGCGGTACGGCCGCGTCCCTCACCCTGGCCGGCGGCGAGCATCTGACCTCGGTGAAGCTCACGCAGGGGCAGAAGGACGGTCGGACGCGGATCTTCTCGGCGGCGTTCACGACGGACAAGTCCCGGACGTTGTCGGCCGGATCGGCCACGTCGGACTCGGTGACGTTCACGGCTCCGGCCGGGTGGCAGATCGTGGGCTTCACGGGTCGGGCGGGCACGGAGATCGACAAACTGGGAGTCCTGTACGCCCCGATCGGCTGACGCCCCGGCGGGGCTGAGCTCAAGGATTGCGCAGTTCCCCGCGCCCCTGGGTGCGTGGGGGCGAGCCTTACCGATTGCGCAGTTCCCCGCGCCCCCAAAGACCAAAAGACTGCGCCGTTCCCCGCGCCCCTAAAAACCAAAGGACTGCGCCGTTCCCCGCGCCCCTGGGTGGGACGGGCCGCAGCCCCTCCCCGAGGGGCTCGGGGGCGCGGGGAACTGCGCACAGGGGGCGAGAGGGCGCAGCCCTCCGCCCGTCAGGGGCGCGGGGAACTGCGCACAGGGGGCGAGGGGGCGCAGCCCTCCGCCCGTCAGGGGCGCGGGGAACTGCGCAGCGGGGGTTCGGGGGCGGAGCCCCCATGTGGTGACGGGGTGGGTAGGGGCGGCGGGGGCGGAGACGGGGTGGGGCCAGGGAGAGTCGCGTGCTCGCTATTGTTGAGGGGCCGTCCCCCACCCCAGGAAGGAGCCCCAAGAATGGCCCGTGCCGGCCTCACCACCGACCGGGTCGTCACCGCGGCAGCAGACCTCGCAGACGAGGCAGGCTACGACCACGTCACCCTCTCCGCCCTGGCGAGAAGGTTCGGCGTCAAGGACGCAAGCCTGTACTCCCACGTCAAGAACCTGCACGACCTCCGCACCCGCATGGCCCTCCTCGCAGGCGGCGAGATGATCGACCGTATCGCCGACGCCGTGGCAGGACGAGCCGGCAGGGACGCCCTGGCCGCTTTCGCCGGCGCCTACCGCCAGTACGCCCTGCAGCACCCCGGCCGATACGCCGCCACCCAGATCCGTATCGATCAGGGCCTCGCGGCCACCTCCCCCGCCTTCGTCCGCACCGCCGAGGTCACGCACGGAATGCTGCGTGCGTACGGCCTCGAAGAGCCCGACCTCACCGACGCGGTGCGCCTGTTGCGCAGCACGTTCCACGGCTACTGCGCCCTGGAGGCGACCGGAGCCTTCGGCGCCTCCAGGGACGTACGGACGTCATGGGACCGGGTGGTGGAGGCCCTGCACGTCACGCTGGAGCACTGGCCCCGCGAACAGGCGGCTTCTCCCCCGGCGCCCGGCGGAGCGACCCCACACGTCCCGCCCACCACTTAGACTTGAAGCTTCGCAGGTGCCACGTGCCGCCTCGGGGGGAGGAAGCGGACCTTGTCCCAACCGCAGCTCCGGCGCGGCCCGTTGAGACCGGATCCCGAGCCGCACATACCGCACGGGCCGCGGCCCGCCCGGCTCGTCCGCCGGCTGGGCGGGGTCGGCGCCGCCGCCGCGGGCTACGCGGTGTTCCAGTCCCTGGTGGGTGTCCTGCCGGACAACATCGGTGGCCAGACGGCCCGTTACAGCATCGCCGTCGTCAGCGGGCTCGGCACTGCTCTCGCGGCCTGGCTGTCGGCGGCACTGCTCCGGGCCAGGAGTGAGGGCAACTCACCCGCCGCAACAGGCCAGTTGGCGGCGTCGGGGTCGTCACCCTCCGGCCCCGGACCGCTGCCCGACCTCTTCTCCGCAGCGTACGGCACGCTCGCCGAGCAGATCTGCGTGGTCGACGACCCCGTACGCGGACGTCTCACCGGCTGGCCGCACTCCCTCGGCGAGAGCGGCCCCGGCCGGCCCACCTCCATGGGGACCGCGTACGGCCTGCACATCATGCTCGACCTGGGGATGCCGGAGGGGCGGGTCGGCGCGGGCGACCTGATCGACACGTTGTGGCGGCTGCGCCTGCCGGACGGCGGCTGGTCGGCGCGTACGCAGGGCTCCCGGGCCCGCCCGGAGGTGACCGCCCTGGTGCTGGGCGCGCTGGCGCGGGCCGGCGCCTCCCAGGAGCGGCTCGCCGAGGAGGTGGCGCACTGCGAGGCGCGGTTCACCCACGAACTCGACAGCACAGGGCGGGAGTTGACGCACGTCCTGACGACCGTGCTGCGCGGCCTGTTGCGTGCGGCGCCCGACTCCGCGGTGCTGCCCCTGCTGCGCGACGCCCTCGTCGAGGGTGCGGTCACCGATCCGCGCCGCCGGCACCACCGCTGCTGGGGTTACCGGCTCGCGCCCCTGCACGGGGCGCCGTCCGCGCTGCACACGGCGCAGGCGGTGGTCGCCCTGGACCGCGCGGCCCGTGTCCTCGGCGGTGAGAGCGTCAACGCGTGCGCCGCCCGCGAGGACGGTGTGCGCTGGCTGCTGGCCTGCCCGGACGCCGCGCACGACGCCTGCCTGGACCTGGCCAACCTCCGCGAGGACGTACGCAGGCCGCGCATCGACGACCCGACCCGCCACGAGGTACTGAACGTACGGCACTTCACGGCCTCCTGGATCGTCCGCGCGCTCCTCACCCCGGGCGCGCGCGACGTGGCACGCGCGGACGGCATGGAGGAGGAGTGGCGCGAGCGGCTGAACGGCGCGGCGAGCGCCGTGTACGCCGGGCAGAGCGACGGCATATGGACGTGGGTGCGCGACGACACCAACGAGCTGCGCCGCCCCATGTGGATGACCTATCAAGGCCTATCGGCACTGCGGGCGCATGCCGTATGGATGTATCAACCGTTGATCCACCAAGCGAATGGCTGAGCCGGGAGGAACGTGCATGGGTGGCCGACAGGTCCTGGCGGCACGGCAACTGCTGACGGAGACGCTGGACGGCGAACTGCCGGAGCACGAGCGGCTGCCGGCGGCCCGCTCGGTGGTTGCCGAACTCGGCTCTCCCGAGCGCCTGTTGGAGCTGATCGCCGAACTCGCCTCCGGTGAGGGCGATCCGCACGGCTGCGCCCGGCTCTCGTACCGCCATGTCCTCGGTTTCGACAAGCTCCTGCTCATCGACGACGGTCCGCGCCACATGCTGCGCGCCCATCTGTGGCATCCGGGGCGCGGCGCGATCGGCAAGGAGGACATCCACAACCACCGTTCCCCGCTCGCGTCTTCCGTCGTACGGGGGCGACTGGCGATGGAGCTGTACGCGCCCCGCGGTGACGGCGGGGTGGAGGCGGACCGCTATCTGGAGTCCCTGGCGGACGGTTCGGCGGACTGGCTGCTGGAGCCCACGGGCCCGGCCCGGCTGCAGCTGACCCAGGTCGCGGAGTACGCGGCGGGCAGCACGTACGCCCTGCCCGCGCACACCCTGCACCGGGCGTGGTGCGACACGTCGGAACCGACGGTGACGCTCTTCCTGGAGACGGGGAACGGACGGCGGCGGCACACCGACGTGTTCACGGCGGCGGGGCCCCACCCGGGGACCGTACCGAAGGTGCCGCTGGATGTGGACGACTACCTGAGCGAGCTCGACGCCCTGGCGGAGCTGCTGCGAAGTTCGTGAGGTTCCGCGGGGTCCGGAGCCGTGAGGTGCAGGAAGTTCGTGAGGGCCTGACGCACGATGTCGACGTTGTAGTCGTCGATGTCGACGGTGTGCAGTTCGTCCGGGCGCAGCCAGCGGTGTTCCTGGTCCGGCTCGGGGAGGGTGATGTGCCGGGAGAGCGGCCTGACCAGGAAGTTGTCCTGACAGTTCTTGATCTCCTGCCCGCGGTACACGCTCGTGAAGGACGATTCGCCGACCTTCCGGACGACCTCACCGAGCAGCCCGGTCTCCTCCTTGAGCTCCCGCAGCACACCGTCCTCGGGGCTTTCGCCGGGCTCCAGCTTTCCGCAGGGGACGCCCCACACCCGGGGCAGGAACCGCTCGGTCTCACTGCGGCGCACCAGCAGGACGAGGCCCTTGCGCATCACGACGGCCGCGGCCAGTCGCTTCCCGCCCGTGTTGCCCGTACTACCGGGGATGTCCATGATTCCTGGGTCCCTCGCCGGTCGGAGTCCACAGAGTTGCATACCCACGAAAGCATCAACGCTACCAGGAAGCACCCTCGGACGGGGCGGCTCCGGGCCGATCGGGTACGGGTCCCGGCCGATCGGGGACGGGTCCCGGCCGACCGGCGCCGTGCGGCAGCAGCACCAGCGCCTGCACCTCGTCGTACGTCGGCGCGGGCCCCTCGACGGGCAGCCCCGCCCTGATCAGCGCGGCTGTCTCCACGGCCGCTCCCAGGGCCCGCCGGTAGAGGAGAGACCCGAGGCTGACACGGCGAACCCCCAGCTCGGCGAGGGCCGGAAGGGGCGGCCCCTTGGGCGAGTAGAGGATGTTGAGGGGTACGTCGAGGGCTTTGACCAGCCAGGCGATCCGGGCGGGGTCGCTGAGACCGGGCACGAACACACCGTCGGCGCCCGCCAGTTGATAAGCGTCGAGGCGCCGGACCGTCTCGCGTCCGAGTCCGAGTCCGAGTCCGAACCCGGAACCGCTTCCGTCGCCGTCGCCCCCGCCATCGCCCCCGCCGTCGCCCAGCCAGTGAGTGTCCGTGCGGGCGTTGACGAACAGCCCCGGCACGGCGGCCTTCACCGCGGTGATCTTCTCCGCGTGGAGCTCGGCAGGGACCAGGGTTCCGTCGGCGCGGCCGTCCTCCAGATTGATGCCGACCGCCCCGACGGCGGCGAGCTCGCGGGCGATCTCGGCGACCTCGGCCGGGTCGTCGCTGAACCCGCCCTCGGCGTCGACCGAGAGCAGGAAGGGTCCCTGGCCCAGCGCCAGGGCCAGTGCCAGGGACGCGTCCCGGGTCGCCGCCGAACCGTCGCGCAGGCCCGCGGCGGCGGCGACGCCGAGACTGGTCGTACCGATCGCCGCGAAGCCCTGCGCGGCCAGGGCCGCCGCCGAGGCGTGGTCCCAGGCGTTGGGGAGGAGCAGCGGGGTGCCGGCGTCGGGGTGATGAAGTGCGGCGAAGGTGGAGGCCATGACGCAACGCTAGGCCGGAAAAGCTTCGGCCCCGGCCGAACCGTCCCGACCGCCGCGCACGGCCTCGGAGGCCGGGCGTGTACATCCGTGGGGCGACCCACGGATGTACACCTGAGACGCCCCGGTTCCGGTCGGAACGCCCCAGGCGTCAAGCTCACCTCACAAGACGCTCGGGCACCAGGCCTTGGGCAAGGAGTTCGTCGCGGACGAGTCCGGCGTACGCCGTCGCGCCCCGTGCCGAGGTGTGGGTGTTGTCGCGCTTCTCGTCGTACAGGTACAGCGCCTTGGAGCCCTCGACGCCCAGCGACTCCACCAGGGCCTTTGTCCTGGTCGTGAGGTCGATGAGGGGGACGTCGTGGGCCGCGGCGACCGAGCGGGTGACGGCCGGGTGGTCCACTCCGAGGCCGTTCACCAGCAGGGCTGTGCCGTTGTTCAGTGTGCCGTCGCTGTTGAACCAGCGACGGACGACGGGAGTGACCAGAACCGGACGGCCACCCTTTTCCCGTACGCCCGCGACGAGCGTTTCGAGATTCGCGCGGTACGTCGGCTCGTCCGTCTGCTTGTCGTTGTGGGCGAGCTGGATGAGAACCAGGTCGCCCTTGCGGATGAGCGGCCGGACGGTCGCGAAGAGCCGTGGATCGGCCAGGTAGGTGACCGTGCTCTCCCCGGAATCGGCGTAGTTGGCGACGGAGATGCCCTTGCGGAGGTACTGCGGAAGCTGCTGGCCCCAGCCGGAGTAGGGGTCGCCGGGCTGGTCGCAGACCGTGGAGTCGCCGACGAGGAAGATCTGCCGGGTGTGCCGGCCGGCCGCCGGGGTGACGCGGATGCCGGCGAGCGCGGGCGCCGAGCCGCCGACGGCCAGGTCGAGGCCTGCGGTGCCGTCGGGTCCGGTGGGCTCGCCCTCGGGGGTACGGACGTTCACGGTGAAGCTGCGGGTCACGGGCTCGCCCGCCTCGGTGGGCGTCTCGGCGAGCAGGCTGCGCCGGGTCTCACCGCTGATGCCCGTACTGGCCGCGGCCTCGCCGCCGAGTCGCACCCGTACGTCGTACGTGCCGGGCGGCACATCGAAGTGGCAGACGCCGGCGGTGCAGTTCTCCAGCCCCGGCCCCGGCCCTGTTCCCGGCTGCTGCGTCCGCGCATGCGCCGGGGTGACGGACAGGGCCGCGGCGAAGGTCAGCGCGGCCAGCAGGGTGATCGGCAAGCGTCTCGCCATGGTCCCTCAACTCCCTCGGGTCCACTGCTGGTTGGTCGCGCCGTTGCAGGTGTACGTGATGAGTGCGGCGGAGTCGGCGGTGGATCCGCCGTTCACGTCCAGGCACTCGCCGGTGGCGCGGGACTTGATGGTCACGTAGGAGCCGGTGGTGGTGAGCGACCACTGCTGGGCGGTCGACGAACTGCCGCAGTTCTCCTGCGTGACGGTGCTCGCGTTCTCCTGCACGCACAGGGAGCTGCCCCGCACGGCCAGCTGGTAGTAACCGCTGCCGACCGACTTGAACCAGAACTTCTGGTTGGTACCGCCGTTGCAGGTGTACTGCTTGATCTGGGCACCCGCCCACAGCGACTGACTGGTCACGTCGGCGCACTTGGCGGAGTGGCGGGCGATCAGCGAGTTGTACGTGGCACTCGCCCCGGTGACCGTCCCGGTGGCCGTGTCGACGGTGACCTCCGGCGACCAGGCCATGGACATCGTGGTCGAACTGGGGAAGGTCAACGGCAGCCAGACGTAACGGGAGTCGTTGACCGTACCGCCGAAGGAGTTGCCCCAGCGGTCACCCATGTAGAGGTAGGAGGTGCCCGAACTCCCCTGCACGGGCAGGACGAAGGCGGTCTGCGAGTTGTACGTCGTCGAGTCGCCGACGTTCGCCATCGCGGTCCAGGGGCCCGCGATCGAGGTCGCCGTGGCGTACTGCTGCTGGTTCGCACTCCAGCCCGTCGCCCCCGAAGTCAGCATGAAGTAGACGCCGTTGCGCTTGAAGAGGGCCGGTGCCTCACGGTGGCCTCCGTGCCAGGGGTCGGCGACGAGAGCGGCGATACCGGTGTAGTCGGCGGTCAGCCGGTAGATCTGCAGGTCGTAGTTCTCGCGGGCGGCCGAGACCATGTATCCCGCGCCGTCCGTGTCGACGAACACCGTGATGTCACGGGACATGTGCGTGCCGAGCGGCCGGAAACTGCCCTGCCAGGTGTAGTTGCCGTCCACCGTGTCCGACACGGCTACCGCGGCGCGGGCCTCGCCGTAGTCGACGCCGTTCTCCTTGTGCATCCACATCACGAACTTGCCGGTGGAGGCGTTGTACATGACCTTGGGCCGCTCGATGTTCGCGGTCGCCAGCTCCGGGTCGCTCGCCTCGGTCAGGACGTGGTTGCGGAACTCCCAGTTCTTCAGGTCGGTGGAGCGGTAGGCGTCCACGTAGCGGAAGGTGTTGTCGGAGTTCCGGTTCTCCCCGAACCAGTAGTAGTACGAGCCGACCTTGACGACTCCGCCGCCGTGGGCGTGCACCGGGCTGCCGTTGGTGTCGGTGAACTGCGTGCCGTTCGCGACGGTCTGCGCGGCGGCCTGGGCCGGGCCCGCGGTGGCGAGGGCACCGGCGAGGGCCAGACAGAGGGCGAGGAGTACGGCGTACAGGCGTCTCATCTCAAGCACGCTCCTTCAGGAGGATGGCGGTCTCGGGGTGGGGGGACACAAAAGCGAACAGAAATGTTCGGCATTTCGCACAACATCTGCCATCCCGAACGCCGAAAAGGTAAGGGCGTGTTACGGGGAGGTCAACGGGTCGGGAGCGATCCGGAAGAACCTCAGCCGGAATCGGCCTCGGCCCGGTAACGGCCGGGCGCGGCCACACGCGGAACCGCGCGGCCAACGCCACTGTCAGTGGCGGGTGATAGGAAACGGGGATGACCCAGACACTCTCGTTCGAAGACCTGTTGGCCTTGATCGAGGACCGCTCCGCCGCCCTGCGCGACAGCGTCGCCGGTTCTCCCGATCTGGATGTCCGCGTGCCCAGCTGCCCCGACTGGTCGCTGCGCGAACTCGTCGAGCACGTGATCGAGGTGCACCGGTTCTGGGCGGCGGCGGTCGCGGCCGGGCCCAGCGAGAAGCCTCCGGCCGTGGCGCCGGACGCCACCGGGTCGGATGACGCGCTGCCGACCGACCTGTTGGCGCGTTCGGCCGCGGCCACCGAGGAGCTGATCGTGGCCCTGCGAGCCGCGGGTTCCGCGGTGGGCTGCTGGACGTGGTGGGGCGACTCCGACGTGGTCGAGAACAGCGGTTCCGTGGCGCGCCATCAGGTCCAGGAGGCCGCTGTGCATGCCTTCGACGCCCAGCTGGCCACGGGAACTCCCCTGCCCGTCCCGGCGGTCGTGGCGCTCGACGGCATAGCCGAGTTCATCGGCGTGAGCCACGGCACCGCCGGTCCCTGGCCGCACGCGCCTGCCCGGATCGGCCTGCACGCTTCCGAGGGCGAGTCGTGGCTCCTCGACCTGACGGAGTCGGGGTCACGCCTCGTCACCGACGACGGACGGGACGCGGACGCCGCACTCCACGGCTCCGCGAGCGAACTACTGCTCACCCTGCACGGCCGCCTCCCCCTGGACCCCGCACGAGCCGAGGGCGACCGCCCGACCCTGCAGAACTTCCTGACCTGGCCTGACCTGAGTTGACGCCGGACGCACACGGATCGCGCATCCCACCCCACGCGGAACCGCCGCCGTCCCGGCTGCCGGTGACGCCGTCCGTCGGGTGGTGGGCAAACGCCTTGCCTCCGACCCGTCGCAACGGCACCGCGAAGACCCTGCGTACAGCTGCGTTTCGGTTAGCGTCGGCGTATGACCAGCAACAGCTCTCCCGGTGCAGCGGCCCGTTCCCTGGCCGACGTCCTCACCTCCGGCGCCGGCACCGTCGTTCTCGACGGTGGGCTGTCCAATCAGCTGCGGGCCGCCGGGCACGATCTGAGTGACGAGCTGTGGTCGGCCCGGCTGCTCGTCGAGCAGCCCGAGGCGATCGTTGAGGCGCATCTCGCCTACTTCGAGGCCGGTGCGAATGTTGCGATCACTTCCAGTTACCAGGCGACCTTCGAGGGCTTCGCGCGGCGCGGTATCTCCCGGGAGCGTGCGGCCCGGCTCCTGGGGCTGAGCGTCGGGCTCGCGCGGGAGGCCGCCCGGCAGGCCGGGACGAAGGGTGTGCGCGGGCCGCTGTGGGTGGCGGCGTCCGTGGGGCCGTACGGGGCGATGCTCGCGGACGGGTCCGAGTACCGGGGGCGGTACGGGCTGAACGTGGATGAGCTGGAGCGTTTCCACCGGTCCCGGGTGGAGGTGCTGGCCGGGGCCCGCCCCGATGTCCTGGCCCTGGAGACCGTGCCCGACGTCGACGAGGCGCGGGCCCTGGTGCGGGCGGTGCGTGGGCTCGGTGTGCCCGCGTGGCTGTCGTACAGCGTCGCCGGGGGGCGGACGCGGGCCGGGCAGTCGCTGGAGGAGGCGTTCGCGGTGGCCGCCGACGCCGACGAGGTGATCGGGGTCGGCGTCAACTGCTGCGCCCCCGAGGAGGTGGACGCGGCGGTGGCGACGGCCGTGCGGATCACCGGGAAACCGGTCGTCGTCTATCCGAACAGCGGGGAGACGTGGGACGCGGGGGTGCGGGCCTGGAGCGGGCGCTCCACGTTCGCGCCGGAGCGGGTTGTGGGCTGGGAGCGTGCGGGGGCGCGACTGGTCGGCGGGTGTTGTCGGGTGGGCCCGGAAGCGATTTCGCGGATCGCGGCCGTGGTGGGCCCTGCATAGGCAGGGGCCCACCTAGGTAGGGCTCCGCCCGGGGGCGGGTGGACCTGTCGTCGCGGGTCTGCGGGCCCGTGGGGGCCGGTCGCGCAGTTCCCCGCGCCCCTATCGGGGCCCGGCCGGACGTCTGCACCGCCCCGCGGTCCTTTCGGGTCGGGGCACTTTGTCCTCGGTGGGGAAAAAGTGTTGGGAAGTTGTGCTCGATGGGTTACGGGCGTCGACAAAGGTCGCTAACTTCCTTGAAATGAACCGGTCATAGCGCTCGCTGCGACCGGTCACGACGGCGCGACGGCGCGCGCCTGTGCACCGCTTGGCAGTCCGCTCAGGGCTGTCGTCATCCCACCCCACCATGGGAGACCTCTGTGCGCACGAAACCGCTCGGACACAGACGTGTCCGTCACCTGCTGACCGCCGCGGCCGTAGCCGTCGGCTGTCTGCTGCCCATCTCCCCCGCCGCCGCGGACCCGGCCGGCGGGTCGAAAGCCGCCGCCGTCGAGTTCCAGCAGGTCACGCTCGCCAAGGGCGTGGCCGAGACGGGCGAGCCGATGACCCTGGCGGTGCTGCCGGACCGCTCGGTCCTGCACACCTCCCGGGACGGCACGCTCCGTCTGACGAACGCGGCCGGAACCACCTCCGTCGCGGGCAAGTTGAATGTCTACAGCCATGACGAGGAGGGGCTCCAGGGCGTTGCCGTGGACCCCGGGTTCACCTCCAACCGGCTGGTCTATCTCTACTACGCGCCCACGCTCAGCACGCCCGCCGGTGACGCCCCCTCCGACGGCAGTGCCGCCGACTTCGCCCCCTTCGACGGGGTCAACCGGCTGTCGCGGTTCGTCCTGAAGACCGACGGCACCCTCGATCTCGCCAGCGAGAAGAAGATCCTCGACGTGCCCGCCTCGCGCGGTCTGTGCTGCCACGTGGGCGGCGACATCGACTTCGACGCGGCGGGAAACCTGTATCTGTCCACCGGCGACGACACCAACCCGTTCGCCTCGGACAGCTACACCCCCATCGACGAACGCCCCACCCGCAACCCCGCGTTCGACGCCCAGCGCTCCGCGGGGAACACCAACGACCTGCGCGGCAAGGTCCTGCGGATCAAGGTCAACGCGGACGGGTCGTATTCCATACCCAGCGGCAACCTCTTCCCCTCCGGGACCGCGAAGACCCGGCCCGAGATCTACGCGATGGGCTTCCGCAACCCCTTCCGGATGAGCGTCGACAAGGCCACCGGCATCGTCTACCTCGGCGACTACGGCCCCGACGCGGGCACCGCCAGTCCCACCCGCGGCCCCGGCGGGCAGGTGGAGTTCAACCGGATCACCAAGGCGGGCAACTTCGGCTGGCCGTACTGCACCGGCAAGAACGACGCCTACATCGACTACAACTTCGCCACCGGTGCCTCCGGCTCCGCCTTCAACTGTGCGGCGCCCACGAACAGTTCGCCGAACAACACCGGTCTCACCAGCCTGCCCGCGGCCCAGCCCGCCTGGATCCCGTACGACGGCGGTTCCGTCCCGGAGTTCGGCAACGGCTCGGAGTCCCCGATGGGCGGCCCGGTCTACCGCTACGACGCGAACTCCACCTCCGAGGTGAAGTTCCCGCAGGAGTACGACGGGGACTTCTTCGCCGGTGAGTTCGGCCGCCGCTGGATCAAGCGCATCGAGGCGAGCGGCGACGGCACCGTGCAGTCCATCAACTCCGTCCCCTGGACCGGCACCCAGGTGATGGACATGGCCTTCGGCCCCGACGGCGCCCTGTACGTCCTCGACTACGGCACCGGCTACTTCAACGGCGACGCGAACTCCGCGCTGTACCGCATCGAGCACGTCACGGGCGGCCTCGCCCCGACCGCGCAGGCGAAGGCGAACGTCACCTCGGGCAAGTCACCGCTGGCCGTCGCGTTCTCCTCGGCCGGCAGCACCGACCCGGACGGCGACGCCCTGAGCTACGCCTGGAACTTCGGCGACGGCTCCACCTCGACCGCCGCCAACCCCTCCCACACCTACACGACCAACGGGCAGTTCACCGCCACGCTGACGGTCACGGACAGCACCGGCAAGTCCGGCAGCGCCTCCGTGCAGATCACGGTGGGCAACACCGCGCCCACGGTGAAACTCGATCTGCCCCTGGACGGCAGTATTCACGACTTCGGTGACGCCATCCCGTTCAAGGTGACGGTGACCGATCCCGAGGACGGCACGATCGACTGCGCCAAGGTGAAGGTCACCTTCATCGTCGGACACGACAGCCACGGGCATCCGCAGACCTCGGCCACCGGCTGCACCGGCACGCTGCAGACCCTGGCGGACGGCGAGCACGATCCCAACGCCAACATCTTCGGCGTGCTCGACGCCGAGTACACCGACAAGGGCGCCGGTGGCCAGCCCGCGCTGACCGCGCACGACCAGCACGTCATCCAGCCCAGCCACCGCCAGGGCGAGCACTACGGCGACTCCTCGGGCGTCGACGTCGTCTCCCACACCCCCGCGCACGGCGGCAAGACCGTCGGCAACATCGAGAACAACGACTGGATCTCCTTCAAGCCGTACGCCCTCGGCAACGCGACGCGGTTCACCGCCCGGGTCTCCTCGGCGGGCGCGGGCGGCACCATCGAGGTCCGCGCCGGTTCCACGACCGGCACGCTGCTCGGCACGGCGACCGTGCCGGTGACCGGCGGCTGGGAGACCTTCCAGGACGTGACGGCCGCGCTGAGCAACCAGCCGACCGGCTCCACCTCCCTGTACCTCGTCTTCAAGGGTGGCAGCGGCGCGCTCTTCGACGTGGACGAGTTCTCCTTCACCACCTCGGGCGGCGCAGCCCGCACGGGTGAGGTGAAGGGCGTGAACGGCAAGTGCCTGGACATCGACAACGCCCAGACCGCCGACGGTACGAAGGTGCAGATCTGGACCTGCAACGGGTCCGCCGCCCAGAAATGGACCGTCGGAACCGACGGCACGCTGAAGGCGCTCGGCAAGTGCCTGGACATCAGCGGCGGAGGCAACGCCGACGGTACGAAGATCCAGCTCTGGACGTGCAACGGCTCCGGCGCCCAGACCTGGGCCGCCCAGTCCGACGGCACCGTCCGCAACCCCCAGTCCGGCAAGTGCCTCGACGCGTCCGGCGGCACCTGGAACGACGGAACCGCCGTCCACCTGTGGACCTGCCACACCAACGCCAACCAAAAGTGGACCCTGCCGTAGGAGGGAGGAGACCGACCATGCGTACTTCTGTGCACACCTGCCTGAAAGCTGTCCTCGGCCTGTTCGTCGGTGCCGCGCTCTGTCTGACCCCGCAGGCCGCCGCGCTGCCCGGCGCGGTGAGCCCGTCCGTCACCGCCGAAGCACCGCCCCTCGCGGCGGCCGACCCCGCGTACAAGATCCTCGTGTTCTCCAAGACGGCGGGCTTCCGCCACGACTCGATCGACGAGGGCATCGCCGCCCTGCGCGGCCTCGGCGGCGCGAACAACTTCACCGTGGACGCGACCGAGGACGCCGCGGCCTTCACGACCGGCAACCTCGCCCAGTACAAGAGCGTCGTCTTCCTGTCGACGACGGGCGACGTGCTGAACGCCGCCCAGCAGACGGCCTTCGAGGGTTACGTGCAGGGCGGCGGCGGTTACGTCGGCATCCACGCCGCCGCCGACACCGAGTACGACTGGCCCTTCTACGAGGGGCTGGCGGGCGCGCTCTTCCACTCGCATCCGGCGATCCAGTCCGCCACGGTCAAGGTGGAGGACCGGGCGCACGACGCCACCGCCCACCTGGGCAGCACCTGGCAGCGCACGGACGAGTGGTACAACTACCGCACCAATCCCCGTACCACCGCCCGTGTCCTGGCCTCGCTCGACGAGTCCAGCTACTCGGGCGGGAACATGTCCGGGGACCATCCGATCGCCTGGTGCAAGGACTACCAGGGCGGCCGGTCCTTCTACACCGGCGGCGGACACACCGCCGAGTCGTACGACGATCCCGCGTTCCGGCGCCACCTCCTCGGCGGTGTCCGCTGGGCCTCCGGGATGACCGACGCGGACTGCCGCCCGGAGACCGGCTACACGTCCCTGTTCAACGGCTCGTCCACCACCGGCTGGAAGCAGGCGGGACCGGGGCAGTTCAGCCTCGCGGACGGCACCCTCACCTCCGTGGGCGGTATGGGGCTGTTCTGGTACAACGCCCAGGAGTTCACCGGGGACTACTCCCTCAAGCTCGACTGGAAGATGGCCGGGGACGACAACTCCGGGATCTTCATCGGCTTCCCGGCCTCCGACGACCCGTGGTCCGCGGTGAACAACGGCTACGAGATCCAGATCGACGCCACCGACTCGGCGGACCGCACGACGGGTTCCGTGTACGGCTACAAGTCCGCCGACCTCGCAGCCCGGGACGCGGCGCTGAATCCGCCGGGCGAGTGGAACACTTACGAACTGCGGGTCACCGGTGAGCGGCTGGAGATCTTCCTCAACGGGCGGAAGATCAACGACTTCACCAACACCGATCCCGTACGGAGTCTGCGGCAGGGGCACATCGGGCTGCAGAACCACGGTGACGGCGACGACGTGTCCTTCCGCAACATCCGCGTCAAGCGCGCCGGCGGGCAGGAACCCGGCCCCCGTACGGGCGAGGTGAAGGGCGTCAACGGCAAGTGCCTGGACATCGACAACGCCCAGACCGCCGACGGCACCAAGGTCCAGATCTGGACCTGCAACTCATCCGCCGCCCAGAAATGGACCGTCGGAACCGACGGCACGCTGAAGGCGCTCGGCAAGTGCCTCGACGTCAGCGGCGGAGGCAACGCCGACGGTACGAAGATCCAGCTCTGGACGTGCAACGGCTCCGGCGCCCAGACCTGGGCCGCACAGTCCGACGGCACCGTCCGCAACCCGCAGTCCGGCAAGTGCATGGACGCCTCGGGCGGCACCTGGAACGACGGAACCGCGGTGCATCTGTGGACCTGCCACACCAACGCCAACCAGAAATGGACCCTGCCCTGACCGGATCTCCTGACCGGACCTGACACGCCCCGGTCCACCTGAAGTCTTCGCCCCGCTCACCGCTGTGAGCGGGGCGAAGGCGTGTCCACGGGATCAGGAGGCCGCGCTGAGAGCGGGGTCCGTGCGCCAGATGCTGGCGAGCTCCGGCAGCGGTACACCCAGCACCTCGCTGAGCCGGACGATCGTGCCGAACGCGGGCGTCGGCATACGGCCGGTCTCGATCTTGCGGAGCGTTTCGGGCGAGATCTCCGCCGCCGCGGCGACTTCGGCGGGACTGCGGCCGGCCCGGGCGGAGCGCAAGGCCGCCCCGAGACGACGGCCCGCCTCGATCTGTTCTGGGGCGAGCGGATGGCGGACCATCCGCACATGCTAGAGGCGGTGGCGTCCGGCGGGCAACCATCCCACCCTCTGGTATAAATATACCGGTCGGCCGCCCCGGGGAAACGAGGAACGCAGTGATCGAGCACAAATCTCCCGCAGACATCGAGCGCATGCACGTCACCGGACAGTTCCTCGGTCAGGTGCTGGGCGAACTCGGTGACCTCGCGGCGGTCGGGGTGAACCTGATGGATCTGGAGCACCACGCCCGCCGCCGGATCAAGGAGCGCGGCGCGGAGTCCTGCTACTGGGACTACGAGCCCTCCTTCGGCAAGGGCCCGTTCCGCAACGTGGTGTGCCTCTCGGTCAACGACGCCGTGCTGCACGGGCTGCCGCACAGCTACAAGCTGCGCGACGGGGATCTGCTGACCATGGACATGGCTGTCATGGTCGACGGCTGGGCCGCCGACTCGGCGCTGTCCGTCGTCGTCGGCACCCCGGCCGCGGAGGACCTGCGGCTGATCGAGGCCACCGAGGTCGCCCTGGAGGCCGCGATCGAGGTCGCGCTGCCGGGCAACCGGCTCGGGGACATCTCGGCGGCCATCGGCGGGGTCGCCAAGGAGTACGGGTACCCGGTGAACCTCGAATTCGGCGGTCACGGCATCGGCCGCACGATGCACGAGGAACTGCACATCCCCAACGACGGCCGCCCCGGCCGCGGCTGGAAGCTGCGTCCCGGACTGACGATCGCGATCGAGCCCTGGTTCGCCGCGGGCACCGACAAGATCGTGTACGACCCCGACGGCTGGACGATCCGCTCCGCCGACGGCTCGCGCACCGCCCACTCCGAGCACACGGTCGCCATCACGGAGAGCGGCCCGCTCGTCCTGACCCGGCGCCCGGAAAGCACCAAGCGCCCCACGGGCAGCACGAGCAACACGAGCAGCAAGGGCAACAAGGGCAACAAGGGCCGGGAAGCTCAGCGACAGTCGGCGACGACCGAGCGCTGACGCAGTCCCCGGGCCGGCCCCGGTCGGGACCTGGGCGGGCCGGGACCTGGGCGGGCGGAGTCGGGACCTGGGCGGGCCGGGTGGCTTGCGTATAGCGCATGGCTGGGCCGCCATGCGTGGCCTGCACGGCTCGCGTGGGCTGCACGGCTCGCGTGGCCTGCGCCGCTGGCGTGGCTCGGGCGGCTCGGGCGGCTCGCGTGGCTCGGGCGGTTTCGGGTGCGGAGGTCGCCGTCAGATCCTGCGCGTGGCGCCCGGCCTGCGGAGCCGGCTCACCACCGTCCTCGGCACCGCGCCCGGCGCGGGGGACGCCGGGTTGCGGGCGGTTCCGGTGGGAGCAGGGGACCCTGCCTCCCACAGGGCCATCTCCCGGTCCCGGAGCCCCCGTACGATCTCGGGCCCGCCCGACCCGAAGACCCGTACGGGATGAGTGTCGTCCCAGACGGGCCAGCCCGGGTCGCCCGTGACGGCGAACCGCACCCAGGCCGAGTGCATCTCGTCGGCGAGGGTCTGCGGCGCCCCGGGACCCGCGAGCATCGCCGCCTCGGGTACGCCGGTCGTGTCGAAGACGAAGCCCAGCTCCAGGGCGTGGCAGGCACCGAGGCCGGGTACGTTCGACGGCCAGGCGAACTCGTACACGTGCGAGCGCGCCCGGTGGGTGTCCGCGAGCCGGTGCAGCGGCACGCGCAGAAGGAAGTCCGTGACCAGCTGCCCCACCAGATCGGCCGTGCTCGCCCCGGGCCGGGCCAGCCGGTAACCGCGCGGCACCTCGGGACCGCAGCGGCAGCGGGCCCTCGCGGCGGTCAGGGCGACCGGGCCGAGCCGGTCGAGGCGTTCGACGAGTCCGGTCGGCGCGAGCCACAGCCGGTACTCCTCGCTGGTCCAGCCGACGAGCAGTTCCACGTCCTTGGCCACATCGCCCTCGATCAGCGCCTCCAGCGGATCGCGTGGCACCAGATCACCGTCCACGACGATGCCGAACGCGGGCCCGCCGACGACCGGGCTCGCCCGGCGGCCGGCCTCCGCCTGCGCCGCGGCCAGGGCGCCGCGGTCGGCGACGGCGAACGCCCGCGCGGTCGCCGGGATCCTCAGCCTGGCCGCCATACGCCGCACCAGGCGCCGCACCTTGTCCCGTTCCGTCACCTCGGGCGCCCCGCTCTGCAGCACAGCGCGCCGGAACAGCCCCTGGGCGCGAGGGCTCGCCAGCAGTGCGCCGATGCTGATCGCCCCGGCGGACTCGCCGAAGACGGTCACCCGGTCCGGGTCGCCGCCGAACTCCGTGATCGAGTCCCGTACCCACTCCAGCGCGGCGAGCTGGTCACGCAGGCCCGGGTTCGCGGGAGCATCCGGGAAGAGACCGAACCCCTCCACGCCCAGGCGGTAGTTGAAGGAGACGAACACCACGCCGTCCCGGGCGAAGGACCGGCCGTCGTACACCGGGATCGCGGACGAGCCCCGGGTCAGCGCTCCGCCGTGGATCCACACCATGACCGGCAGGCGGGCGCCGGGACCCGGCTCCGGGGTCCACACGTTCAGGTTCAGGCAGTCGTCGCCCGGTACGACCGGATCGGCGAGCAGCTTCGCGAAGGCCTCGGAGTACGGCGGCTTGGGCGGCGTCGGCCCGAAGGCGCCCGCGTCGCGCACGCCGGTCCAGGGCTCGGGCGGGACGGGCGGCCGGAAGCGGCGGGGGCCGAAGGGCGGGGCCGCGTAGGGGATGCCCCGGAAGACGGCCAGGCCGTTCTCGTAACGGCCGCGCACCGGCCCGTAAGGGGTGCCGACCACGGGGTCATCCGCCGCGCCGGGATCCTCGGTCACCGCAGGTACCTCAGCCATCCGAACCCCTCCTCACTGCAACGACCTGCCGCCGCGGACCGCGCTGCACTGCTTCACCGCTTCACCGCTTCACCGCTTCACCGCTTCACCGCGATCCCGCGATCCCGCGATCCCGCGATCCCGCGATCCCGCGATCAGGGTCAGCGCATCACAGAACCCCCGTGTTCCGCAGCCCCGGGGTGCCGAAGCCGGACGTGTCGCCCGCCCCGGACCGCCCGGGGAACCGACCCTGAGATCGCCCGGGGAACCGCGCACGACCAGCATGTCCGGCATTTCGAGACTTTCGGCTCCGGGGAATTCCACCGAGTACCCGCTCTTCCACGGTGAGTTCGGGCGGCCTTACTGTAGGGACCGCTTTAGGAAGCGCTTTCTACCCGAAACTTTCGCGGGCCCTCGGGACGGGGCCGGAGAGGTGGGCTCCATGGTGCGTACCGGGAGCGTGGCGGGGCCGACCCTCGCGGTCGTCGCCCGCGAGGCAGGAGTGTCCGTGCCCACGGCCTCGAAAGTGGTCAACGGCCGTGAGGACGTCGCGCCGGAAACCCGCCGCCGGGTCACGGAGGCACTCGACCGGCTCGGTTACGTGCGCAGACCCCGGTTCGACGCGGCGAAGTCGCCGGGGCTCGTCGACCTCGTCGTGCACTCGCTGGAGAGCTCCTGGGCCGGGGCGATCCTGCACGGCGTGGAGGAGGCCGCGCAGGACGCGGGACTTGAGGTGGTGGTCTCGGCGGGGCTGACCCGGACGCGGGGGGACCGTCCGGAACGGGGCTGGCTGGACAAGCTCGCGAGCCGGGGCTCGTCCGGGGTGCTGTTCCAGCTCTCCGAACTGACCGTCTCCCAGTACGCCTGGCTGGAGCAGCACCGGATTCCGTTCGTGCTGATCGATCCGGCGCTCGAACCCCCTGCGGGCGTCGTGTCGGTCGGCGGGGCCAACTGGCACGGCGGGGTGCTCGCCACCGAGCATCTGCTCTCGCTCGGCCACGAACGGGTCGCCGTCATCGCGGGGCATCGCCGCAAGACGTGCGCCGGGGCGCGGGTCGCGGGGTACCGGTCGGCGCTCGCGGCGGCGGGGGTGCGGCACCGGGGCGAGTATCTGCGGTACGGCGGGTTCGACGAAGGCTCCGCGTACCGCAGGATGCTGGAGCTGCTCGATCTGCCGGAGCCGCCGACGGGCGTTTTCGTCTGCTCCGACCTGATGGCGCTGGGCGCGTATCGCGCGCTCGCGGAGCGGGGGTTGTCCGTACCGGACGATGTGAGCGTGGTGGGGTTCGACGATCTGCCCGAAGCGCGGTGGGCGTCGCCCGCCCTGACCACTGTCCGGCAGCCGGTCTCCGAGATGGCGGGGGTTGCGCTGCGGCTGCTGGTGCGGTTGATGGCTGGGGAGCAGCCTGAGGGGACTCGGACGGAGTTGTCGACGCGGTTGGTTGTGCGGGCGAGTACGCGGGGGCGGTGATTTTTTGGGGGCGGGCGCCCGTGGGGAGTGTGCGGGTGCGTCGTGGCTGGCCGCGCAGTTCCCCGCGCCCCTCAAGGGCACTGGCGGGCGCCGTGCGGCAGGTGCGGGTGCGTCGTGGCTGAGCGCGCAGTTCCCCGCGCCCCTCAAAGACTCCGGCGGGCGCCGCATGACACGTGCGGGAGCGTCGTGGCTGAGCGCGCCGTTCCCCGCGCCCCTCAAAGACACCGGCGGGCGTCGCATGACACGTGCGGGAGCGTCGTGGCTGAGCGCGCCGTTCCCCGCGCCCCTTTAGGGCGCTGGCCCGCACGGGGCTTTTAGGGGCGCGGGGAACTGCGCGGCCAGCCACGACGTGCCCGCGCGTCACAGACAACCCCTCGTGCCGATCCTCGCGGTGCCTGAAGGTGGCGGCGGCCGTCGGGAAAAGTCCAGGTCTCTAGCGCGGCGGCTCCGGCTTCGCGTACAGGACCTCGCGTGCCTGTTCCGCCGCGCGGGTCATCCCCTCGCCCACGAAGTCGACGAAGCGGGCGATGCCTTCGAGGCGGGCGGCGGCCGGGGAGTCGGCGCCGAGGACGCTGACACCCTGCCGTGCGGTCTCGGCGAGCTGGGCGTGGGACTTGGCGGCGGCGATCATCCCCGTGTACCAGACGTCGTTGTCGACGACATAGCTCTCGCGGCGGCGCTCGTCCCGCTCCCGCCGGATGAGGCCCTGGCTCTCCAGGAGCGTGACGGCCTTGGAGATGGACGCGGGGCTGACCTGGAGATGCTGGACGAGTTCGGACGCGGTGAGGCTGCCCGCGTCGGTGGTGTAGAGGTGCGCCAGCACCCGGGACGTCATCTTGGGCAGGCCCGACTGCATGAGGAGGGTGGTGAACACCTCCACGTACGCGCGTACGGCTTCGGCGTCACGGCCGTGGGCCTGCGGAGGTGCCGCCTGCCCCTTGGGCGCGGCCTCCCTGCGCCGGTGGGCGCGGTGTTCGGTGGCGCGGTGTGCCAGGTCCGCGCGGTAGGCGAGGGGGCCGCCGTTGCGCATGACCTCGCGGGTGATCGTCGAGGTCGGGCGGTCGAGGCGTCGGGCGATCTCCGCGTACGCGAGATCGTCGGCCAGCCCCAGCGCGATCTGCTGGCGTTCCTGCTGAGTGAGCCTGCCTCCCGGCATCGCGGTCTCCTTCATGGTCCTAGGTCGTACCCGGCGCGTCGAGCATAGCGTTCACTTTAAGCACATTGCAACGACGATGAGGTTCATTGTTGCGTTAGATGCTCATCCAGCGCAACGAATTACAGCGCTTTACCTGCAATTATCACATCCAAGTGCAACAGACTTGTTGCCGCATCCATGAACGCAACGTAGCTTTTCCAATGTCGGAAACGCCGAACGGGCGAACGGACAACCACACCGAGGAGAGCACGATGCAGAAGTTCGACACCACCAACCAGGTCTCCGCCGTCCTCGACATCCCCGCGGGACGCATCCGGTTCATCGCCGCTGACCGGGCCGACACCACGGTCGAGGTCCTGCCCGCGAACGCCTCGAACAGCCGGGACGTGAAAGCCGCCGAGCAGATCAAGGTCACCTACGACGACGGCGTCCTGCGCATCGAGGCCGCACCGGCGAAGAACCGGATCCTCGGCAACTCCGGGTCCGTCGAGGTGACCGTCCAGCTCCCCGCCGGCTCCCACGTCGAGGCGAAGACGGCCGCCGGCGAGTTCCGGGGCGTCGGACGGCTGGGCGACGTCGCCTTCGAGGGCGCGCAGGGCTCGGTCAAGCTCGACGAGACCGCGGAGGCCCGCCTCACCCTGCTCGCCGGTGACATCTCGGTCGGCCGTCTCGGCGGCCCGGCGGAGATCAGCGTCCAGAAGGGCGACATCCGCATCACCGAGGCCGTGCGCGGCACGGTCGTGCTGCGCACGGAGTCCGGGGAGGTGTCGGTCGGCGCCGCCCGCGGAGTCTCCGCCTCCCTGGACGCCGGTACCGCCTTCGGCCGCATCGACAACGCGCTCAAGAACTCCGACGGCGCCGCCGCCGCTCTGAACATCCGCGCGACCACGTCGTACGGCGACATCACCGCCCGCAGCCTCTGACTCGCGGCCCACGCAGCCCGCACAGCCCGCACAGCACATACGGCCCTTACGGCCCTTACGGCCCTTACGGCCCTTACGGCCCTTACGGCCCTTACGGCCCTTACGGCCCACGATTCTTACCCCGCAGTCCCCGATCCGCAGTTCTCGAAGGAGCATTCCTCATGACCGATCCGGCCATCGCGGCGAACGGGCTGCGCAAGTCCTACGGCGACAAGGTCGTGCTCGACGGCATCGACCTGGTCGTCCCGGAAGGAACGATCTTCTCCCTGCTCGGCCCGAACGGGGCCGGCAAGACCACCGCCGTCAACATCCTCTCCACGCTCGTCTCCCCCGACCCCGCCTCCGGCGCGATCCGCGTCGGCGGTCACGACCTCGGCGCCGACCCGCAGGCGGTCCGCGCAGCGATCGGCGTCACCGGCCAGTTCTCCGCCGTGGACGGCCTGATCACCGGCGAGGAGAACATGCTCCTCATGGCCGACCTGCACCACCTGCCGAAGAAGGAGGGCCGCAGGACCGCCGCCGAGCTCCTGGACCGCTTCGACCTCACGGAGGCCGCCAGGAAGCCCGCGTCCACCTACTCCGGCGGTATGAAACGCCGCCTCGACATCGCCATGACCCTGGTCGGCAGCCCGCGGATCATCTTCCTCGACGAACCCACCACCGGCCTCGACCCCCGCTCCCGCCACAACATGTGGCAGATCATCCGCGAACTCGTCACGGACGGCGTCACCGTCTTCCTCACCACCCAGTACCTCGAAGAAGCCGACCAGCTCGCCGACCGCATCGCCGTCCTCAACAACGGCCGCATCGCAGCCGAGGGCAGCGCCGAGGAACTCAAGCGCCTCATCCCCGGCGGACACGTCCGGCTCCGCTTCACCGACCCGCACACCTACCGCTCCGCCGCCGCCGCGCTCCACGACACCGCCCGCGACGACGAAGCACTCGCCCTGCAGATCCCCAGCGACGGCAGCCAGCGCGAACTGCGCTCCATCCTCGACCGGCTCGACACCGCCGGCATCGAAGCCGACGAACTCACCGTGCACACCCCCGACCTCGACGACGTCTTCTTCGCCCTCACCGGCAGCACCGCCGTCCCCAGCCAGACCGCCGACCAGGTCCACCAGACCAAGGAGAACGTCCGATGAGTACCCTCTCCCTCGCCGTCCGCGACTCGTCCACCATGCTGCGCCGCAACCTGCTGCACGCCCGTCGCTACCCGTCGCTCACCCTGAACCTGCTGCTCACCCCGGTCATGCTGCTCCTGCTCTTCGTCTACATCTTCGGCGACGTGATGAGCGCGGGGATCGGGGACGGCGGCGCCGACCGCTCCGAGTACATCGCGTACATCGTCCCGGGCATCCTGATGATGACCATCGGCAGCACCGTGATCGGGGCCGCGGTGTCCGTCGCCACCGACATGAACGAGGGCATCATCGCCCGCTTCCGCACCATGGCGATCCACCGCGGATCGGTGTTCATCGGGCACGTCGTCGGCAGCGTCCTGCAAGTGCTCGCCAGTCTGGTCCTCGTCGGGGCCGTGGGTGTGGCCATCGGCTTCCGGTCCACCGACGCCACGTTCATCGAGTGGCTGGCGGCGTTCGGGCTGCTGGCCCTGTTCTCCCTGGCGCTGACCTGGATCGCGGTCGGGATGGGCATGGCCAGCCCGAACGCCGAGGCGGCCGGCAACATGGCCATGCCGCTGATCCTGCTCCCGCTCATCTCCAGCGCGTTCATCCCGGCCGACACCATGCCGGGCTGGTTCCGGCCGATCGCCGAGTACCAGCCCTTCACCCCGGCCATCGAGACCCTCCGCGGGCTGCTGCTCGGCACCGAGATCGGGTACAACGGCTGGCTGGCCGTGGCCTGGTGCCTGGGCCTGGCGGCGCTCGGCTACTGGTGGTCGGCCTCGCAGTTCAACCGCGACGCGAAGTAAGCGCCATGGCAACGCGGGCCGGCCCCCGCACCTCGTTCCGCCCAGGGCGGCGTACCCCGACAAGGCGTCGGAGTGCGCCGCCTTGCCCGTACGTCCGATTCCTTCAAGACCCGCGCCCCCACGATCCCTACGGTGGTCCCATGACTCCACGAACCACTCCACGATTCGACCTCATCGGCCTCGTCGTCTCCGACATGGCCGCGTCGCTCGCCTTCTACCGCCGTCTCGGTCTCACCTTCCCCGAGGGCGCCGAGAGCTTGCCGCACGTCGAGGCGGAACTGCCCGGCGGTCTGCGCTTCGCACTCGACACGGAGGACACGATCCGCTCGTTCCACCCCGACTGGCGACCACCGACAGGCGGAGGCCGGGTGGCCCTGGCCTTCCTGTGCGACAGCCCCGCGGACGTGGACGCCACGTACGAGGCGCTGCTGGCCGCGGGCCACACATCGGAACTGAAGCCGTTCGACGCGCCTTGGGGCATGCGTTACGCGGTCGTCCATGACCCGGACGGCAACGGGGTGGACCTCTTCGCCCACCTGGGCCGGTAGCGGCCCCTCTTCTGGGGGTGCAGCCCCCGGAGCCTGCGGGGGGTACGTGCGGGTCCGGTGGGGGCTGGTCGCGCAGTTCCCCGCGCCCCTTCAGAGGCGCAGCAGCACCCCCAACGGCGCCCCCGCCAACTCCCTCACCTCCCGCGCCAGATGAGCCTGGTCCGCGAACCCCGCAACCACCGCCACCTCCGCCGCGGCGCCCCCACCCCGCACCATCGACAACGCCCGCTGCAAGCGAAGAACACGAGCGAGCATCTTCGGCCCGTACCCGAACGCGACCAGCGCCCGCCGGTGCAACTGCCGCTCGCTCCAGCCCACTTCCTCGGCCGTCGAGGCGACAGCCGCCCCCGCGGACAGCGCCGCCACGACGGCCCGCAGCCGCGGATCGGGCGCCCCGGTCCCGGCCGCCCGCTCCAGGGCGACCGCCTCCAGCGCGACGGCCGGATCGGCCGCCGCGTCGACCCGCTCGGTCAGCCGCCGCACCTCGCTCCCGTCCCACAGATCCGCGAGGTCGACACGCAGGTCCCGCAGTTCATGGGCGGGTACGCCGAGATAGGAGGGCGCGGTGCCGGGAAAGAACCGGACTCCCGCGTACCGCCTCGGACCGCCCGGTTCGTCGCTCACGTACGCCCGCGTGTCGGGTCCCGCGACGAACAGCCGGCCCTCGGTCCACAGCAGGTCCATGCAGCCGTCGGGCAGGACCGGCGCCGCGTCGCCCGGCACGGCGGCACGGGTCCACACGACCGCGCCGGCGAGTCGCGACGCCCGCTCCCGGTACGGCGACGGCGCCGGTGACGGCTCGCGATGCCGTTCGGCGTACGGCTCGGCAGACGGCTCGACGTACGGCTCGGCAGACGGCTCGGACACGGTCAGAAGGCTACGCCGACCGCCGGCCGGGCCGCCCGCGTCCGGTGTTCCTGCGGGCTGACCCCGTACACCCGTTTGAAGGCGCTGGACAGGGCGAACGCGCTGCCGTAGCCGACCTGGCGGGCGATGGCCTCCAGGGTGTCGCCGGTGTCGCGCAGCCGGTCGGCGGCGAGGGCGAGACGCCAGCCGGTCAGGTACGTCATCGGGGGCTCGCCGACGAGTTCGCTGAAGCGGCGGGCGAGGGCGGCCCGCGAGACACCGGCCTTCGTGGCGAGGGAGGCGACCGTCCAGGGGTGCGCCGGGTCGTCCTGGACGAGCCGCAGCACCCGGCCGACGACCGGGTCGGCCAGGGCCCGGTACCAGGCGGGCGCCTCGGCCTCCGGGCGGGAGAACCAGGCCCGCAGCGCGGCGATGACCAGCAGGTCGAGCAGCCGGTCTAGGACGACCTCCTGGCCGGGCTCGTCGCGGACGATCTCCTCCATGAGCAGCGGGGTCAGTGGACACTCCCACACGTCGGAGGTGAGCGTGAGCACCGGTGGCAGCGCGTCGAGGAGGCGCCCGCTGACCTCGCCCTGCACCGGGTACGTACCGATCAGCATCACCATGGAACCGTCGAGGCGCTGCCCCCAGGTGCGGACGCCGAGGTCCATGTGGCCGCGCATCGAGCGCCCGTCGGGGTAGGTGCACTCCTGTCCCGGCAGGATCACCGCGATGGGCGGGGTCGCGGGGTCGTCGGCGCAGGTGTACGGGTCGGGGCCGCGCGCGATGGCGAGGTCGCCGGCCCGCAGCAGCACGGGCTCGCCCCGGTCGGGGGTGATCCAGGACTCGCCGCGGATCATCAGCATGACGGTGAGCGGGGCGCGGTCCTCGATCCGCAGGGACCAGGGGGGTTCGAAGCACGCCCGGATCATGAAGGCGCCACGCGCGCGTGGACCCTCCAGAAGCCCTGCGAGTGCGTCCATGGCCCCAGAGTAGACGCGCTCTTATGGGAACGAGAGGTTCAGCGATGTTCCCTTTCGGCGTCCGGTCGTTGACTGGGCGCATGACGGAAAACACGCGCAACGGGACGGTGTTGGTGACGGGCGCCTCGGGGAAGACCGGGCGTCAGGTGGCGGAGGCGGCGAAGGCCGCGGGGTTCGGCGTACGGGCCGCGTCGCGCGGTGGTGACGTGCGCTTCGACTGGTACGACCCCTCGACGTGGGACGAGGCGCTGCGCGGGGCCGACGCGGCGTATCTGGCGTACGCGCCGGACGTCGGTGCGCCGGGCGCGGCCGGGAACGTCGCCGCGTTCGCCCGGCGGGCCCAGGATCTCGGTGTGCGCCGACTGGTGCTGCTGTCGGCGCGGGGGGAGCGTCAGGCGGAGCCGACCGAGCGGGCGCTGCGCGAGTCGGGGGCCGCGTGGACCGTGGTGCAGGCCGACTGGTTCTTCCAGAACTTCAGCGAGGGCCTGCTGCTGGACGGCGTACGCGGCGGTGAGTTCGTCTTCCCGGCGGGCGAGGTGCCGGTGCCGTTCGTCGACGCGCGCGATCTCGCGGAGGTCGTGGTGAAGGCCCTGTCCGACTCGTCGTACGCGGGGCGGACGCTGGAGATCACGGGGCCGCGGCTGCTGTCGTTCCGGGAGGCCATGGCGGAGATCTCCACCGCGGCGGGCCGGGAGATCCGGTACGTGCCGGTGCCGACGAAGGAGTACGGGCAGATCCTGGCCGGGTTCGGGCTGCCGGCCGAGGAGGTCGCGTTCATGGAGGAGGTCTTCGACGGGCTGCTCGACGGTCACAACGCGAGGACCACGGACGGCGTGCGGCAGGTCCTGGGGCGTGCGCCGCGCGACTTCGCGGACTTCGCGCGGGAGCACGCGGCGGACGGTGTGTGGAAGGTCTGACGCCTTGCGCCCCCGGATGCTCTCTGACGCCCCGCCGCGGTCACCGCGGCGGGGCTGCCGCGTCACTGCGGCGGAGGTGGCTCGACACACCGGCGGAGGCGTGTCGTCACAGCGGCGGTGGCGTGTCGTCGCTGTTCTTGGGGGTGGACTTGGCGTGGGTGCGCAGCCGGGAGGTCACGTCCTCGGGGGGCAGGAAGCGGGACCAGCGCTCCGGGAACTCGGAGGGCATGTCCGGGTCGTCGGGGTCGTCGTAGCCGTCCTCGGCCTGCGCGGCGCGGGCCGCCGCCGCGCGGGCCACGAGGTCGGCGGCCTGCTCGGCGCGCAGCCGTTCGTTGACGGCGCGGGCGGCGGCGGTGGCCGCGGCGGGCCAGACGCGGTCGATGGCCGCGTTGACGGCGGCGCCCACGAGGACGGCGAAGGCGGCGACACCGATCCACAGGAGGACGGCGACGGGCGCGGCCAGGGAGCCGTAGATCGTGGGGCCCTCGACGGTGTTCGTGAGGTAGATGCGCAGCAGGAGGCTGCCCAGCACCCACATGGTGAGCGCCACGAGGGCGCCGGGCACGTCCTCGATCCACGGTGAGCGCACCGGTACGGACACGTGGTAGAGCGTGGTCAGGAAGACGATGGACAGGACGATGACGACGGGCCAGTAGAGCACCTGTACGACGGTCGTCGACCACGGCACGACGTTCACCACGGCGTCGGGGCCCGCGACCATCAGCGGCAGGGCGACCGAGCCGATCAGCAGGGCCACGAGGAAGAGCAGGAAGGCCATCAGGCGGGTCCTGACGATGCCGCGCACCCCGTCGAGGCCGTACATGACGGTGATGGTGTCGATGAAGACGTTCACCGCGCGGGAGCCGGACCACAGGGCGAACAGGAAGCCCAGGGAGATGACGTCGGGCCGGCCGCCCTCCATCACGTCGTGCAGGAGCGGCTCGGCGATCTGTGCGACGCCCTTGTCCGTCAGGACCGTGCGGGACGCCTCCAGGAGGCTGGTCTCCACGCTGGCGATGGTGTCGGCGCCGGTCCAGTCGTCGACGTAGCCCAGCAGGCCGATCATGCTCAGCAGCAGCGGCGGCACGGACAGCAGCGTGAAGAACGCCGCCTCCGCCGCGAGTCCGAGGATCCGGTACTCGATGCACGAGTTGACGGTGTCCTTGAGCAGCAGCCAGGCGGTCCTGCGCTTCGAGACGTTCCGATAGAGGGCACGCGCCCGGTGGAGACGACCGGACGTCCTCTGAGGGGGTTCACTTGCTGGCTGCACGCCCTAAAGGTATCCGCCGCGCGGGGTCGCACTCATCCCCCGGTGCCGTGATGGGAGCGGGTGTGGCGGGAGCGGCGTACGCGGCCCGGTGGCAGGACCGCACTGATCCGGTTCCGTCATACGACGGAAAAGCGGCGGCAATTCCGCGGTAATCGTAAAGAGAAATCGAACCCTTTTTCTGTCATGCCCGCGTGGCCGAATTGCATGCGCTGCAGAAGTGGAATGCGCAACAACGTATGCACTGTGCACCGGCGAGTTCCCCGGTGGCACGGTCGGACGAGATCATTCAGGTCGGTCGCCGTTGAAGCATCGAACAGCGAGAAAGCGCCATAGGCCGAAACGCCCTTGACCCGTTCATGAGCACGCCGAAACAATTCGGATTGCATTGCGCTGGGCACGTGGGGACGGCTCAGTGGCACCACGACACGGGGGACTCAGAAGGGCCCGGACGAGGGGACGAGGGCCCGACACAGCCGCGTTACCCGTGATCCGCGTGGGAACCACGCGGATCATGCCGTGCTGCACTGCGCCTTTTCCACGCGGCCACTTCACACACTTCCCGAACATCCTCTTCTCGCCTGCCCTGACACAACACAGCGCGCACGAGAAACAAGTCTATCTTCCGGCACACCGGAGTCACACAGGAATCACCGTGGTTCACCAGAACATCTTTCGTCACCAATTCAGGTGCGCGATGAAACTGCGGGCGCGAATCCTTCGTATTCCCATCCGAGGTGCCAAACACTTCCGAACGGTCCACAAGTACGAGCAATCACCAGCAAGGAGATCAAGTGGTGGGAAATCCCACTGAGGTCGCGACCGCCGCTCCGGCGCGGTCCGTGACCACCCGCGACCCGGTGAACGGGATCGAACCTGTCCTCGCGGAGGTGCTCGCCGGTGTCGTACGCGCCGAGCAGGTCCCGGTCGACAGTCACTTCTTCGACGACCTCGGTGCCAACTCCCTGGTGATGGCACACTTCTGCGCCCGGGTCAGGAAGCACCCCGACCTGCCGGCCGTGTCCATGCGCGACGTGTACGGCCACCCGACGATCCGGGGTCTGGCGGCGGCGCTCTCCGCGGTCCCGGCCGAGGAGCCCGCGCCGCCGGCGGAACCGGCCGCGCCGCCCCCGGTGGGCAGCAGCGCACGGTACGCCCTGTGCGGGGCCCTGCAGTTCCTCGTCTTCGCGGCGTACTGCCTGCTCTCCGGGCTCGTCACCGCACAGGGGTACGACTGGGTGTCGGCCGGGGACGGCGTCGTGGACGTCTACCTGCGGTCGGCGCTGTTCGGGGGCGGCGTCTTCGTCGGCCTGTGCACGCTGCCGGTGGTGGCCAAGTGGGTGCTGGTCGGCCGCTGGAAGGAGACCGAGTTCCCCCTCTGGAGCCTGGCCTATCTGCGCTTCTGGACCGTCAAGGTGCTGCTGCACGCGAACCCGATGGTCCTGTTCGCCGGCAACCCGCTGTACGTGCTCTACCTGCGGGCCCTGGGCGCGCGGATCGGAAAGAACGTCACGATCCTCTCGCACGCGGTCCCGGTCTGCACCGACCTGTTCACGGTCGGCGCGAACACGGTGATCCGCAAGGACTCGCACTTCCTCTGCTACCAGGCGCACGCCGGGCGCATCCGCACCGGCCGGGTCACGCTGGGCCAGGACGTGTTCGTCGGCGAGAACACCGTCCTCGACATCGGCACCGCCATGGGCGACGGCTCCCAGCTCGGCCACGCGTCGGCGCTGTACGGGGGCGCCGCGGTGCCCGCCGGTCAGCACTGGCACGGCTCGCCGGCCCAGCGCACGGACGTGGACTACGTACGGGTCGCCCCCGCGGAGTGCGGCACCGCGCGCCGGGTGGGCTACGGCCTGGCCACCGTCCTGCAGACGCTACTGGTCACCATGCCGCTTCTGATCGGGGGCACGTACCTGCTGCTGCAGGTGGCACCCTCGCTGGACGTGCTGCTGAACCTGGAGACGCAGAACATCACGTCCGGACGCTTCTACGCCGAGGCGTTCGCCCTGTCCGTCGCTCTCTTCGTGGGCTTCATCGTGATCGGCTTCGCCGTCGTGACCGTGATCCCGCGGCTGCTGAACACGTTCCTGGAGCCGGACCGCGTCTACCCGCTCTACGGCTTCCACTACTCGGTGCAGCGCTCCGTCGCGCGGCTGACCAACGTCAAGTTCTTCAAGTGGCTGTGCGGGGACAGCTCGTACATCGTCCACTACCTGCGGGCCATCGGGTACGACCTCTCGCACGTCGAGCAGACCGGCTCCAACTTCGGCACGGGGGTCGCGCACGAGACGCCGTTCCTGGCCACCGTCGGGCGCGGCACAATGGTCGCCGACGGATTGTCGATCATGAACGCCGAGTACTCGGGCACGTCGTTCCGGGTCTCACGCGCGACGATCGGGCCGAACAGCTTCCTGGGCAACCACATCGCCTACCCGGTCGGGGGCCGCACGGGCGAGAACGTCCTGCTCGCGACGAAGGTCATGGTCCCGCTCGACGGGGAGGTCCGCGAAGGCGTCGGCCTGCTGGGCTCGCCGCCCTTCGAGATCCCGCGGACCGTGGAACGCGACACCCGCTTCGACCACCTGCGCGAGGGCGACGAGCTGCACCGCCGCCTCGCCGCGAAGAACCGCCACAACCTGCACACCATGGGCCTGTTCCTGTTCCTGCGCTGGTTCGACTGGTTCGTCCTCACGGTCCTCGGCTTCGCCGCCTTCGACCTGTACGGGGAGTACGGCACCGTCGGCGGGCTGCTGATCGGGGCGTCCCTGCTCGTCGGCGCCGCTTTCACCACCGTCTACTACGCGCTGGTGGAGCGGGTCATCCTGCGGTTCCGTCCGCTGGAGCCGCGGCTGCACTCCATCTACGACCCGCTCTTCTGGCAGCACGAGCGGCTGTGGAAGGTCCCGGACACGCACTTCGCCCTCTACAACGGCACGCCGTTCAAGAGCCTGCTCTGGCGGCTCCTCGGGGTCCGGATCGGCCGCCGGGTCTTCGACGACGGGGCCTACATCACCGAGCGCACGCTCACCGCCATCGGGGACGACTGCACCCTCGGCGCACACAGCAAGATCCAGTCGCACTCGCAGGAGGACGGCACCTTCAAGTCCGACCACATCGAGATCGGCGACGGCGTCACGCTCGGCGTCGGCGCGCTCGTCCACTACGGCGCGTCTGTGGGGGACGCCGCCGTGCTGGCCGCCGACTCCTTCCTGATGAAGGGCGAGGAGGTACCGCCGGGGGCGCACTGGGGCGGGAACCCGGCGGCCGAACAGCGACGCGCCTGACCACAGCGCGAATAGAAGCACGGCACGTGAAGGAACACAGGGGGGAACAGAGAATGGAAACGATCCCGAGGTGGACGCTCACCCCGGTCCCGGGCACGGCGGAGTACGAGGTTCCGCTGCCCTCAGGCCTGGTGACGGAGCCGTCCGCGCTCCTGGCCGCACACGCCAAGGTCCTCGCGGCCCTGTCCGGTGAGCGCGAGGCCGTCATCGGCTACGTCCCCGCGAAGGGCGCGGCGCCGGTGCTCCGGCGGCTGACCGTCGGCCCCGGCACCTGGCGCGAGCTGCTGGCACAGGCGGACCTGGCGGTCCGCGAGGCCGCCCGTGAGCCGGCCGGGGAGCCGCCCGCGCGGGAGTCGGGCGGCGCCCCGGTCCCCTTCGCGGCCGTGCTCGACCCGCACGGCCACGACGACGGCACCGGGCGGACCGCGGACACCGATGACGCCGACACCGCGAACGCCGTGCTGCGGGTGAGCGTGGCGGGTCACGCCCTGCGGCTGCGGTACCGCACCGACGTCCTGGACGCCGAAGCCGCCGCGCGCATCGCCGGCTACCACCTGACCGCGCTCGGCCTGCCGGCCGCCGACCCGGACGCCGCGCACGACCGGCACGGCCTCCTGGACGAGGACGAACTCCGCTTCCAGCTCGACGGACTGGCCGGGCCGCACCGCGCACTGCCGGACCGCCGCGTCCACGAACTCTTCGAGGAGCGGGTGGCCGCCCATCCGGACGCCGTCGCCGCCGTCCAGGGCGACGAGGAGTGGACGTACCGCGAGCTGAACGCGCGGGCCAACCGGATCGGCCGGGCACTGCTCGCCCGCGGGCTGCGCCCCGAGGGGGTCGTCGCGGTCGTTATGGAACGCGATCTGGACTGGATGGCCGGGGTCCTCGCGGTCCTCAAGGCGGGCGGGGTCTATCTGCCCGTCGAGCCGCACTTCCCGGCCGGGCGCATCGAGAAGACGCTCAGGCGGGCCGGCTGCGAGCTCGTCCTGACCGAGGGCGGCAGCACCGCCACGCTGGACGCGGCCGACACCGGCGCCCAGGTCCTGCACGTCGAGGCGGCCTACGCGGAGGAGCACGCCGACGGCGACCTCGGGGTCCCGGTCGGCGCGGACCAGCTCGCGTACATCTACTTCACCTCCGGCTCCACCGGTGAGCCCAAGGGCGCGATGTGCGAGCACGCGGGCTTCGTCAACCACGTCCTCGCCAAGATCGACGACCTGGGGGTCGGCGAGGGACAGGTCGTCGCGCAGACGGCCCCGCAGTGCTTCGACATCTCGCTGTGGCAGCTGGTCTCCGCGCTGCTGGTCGGCGGGCGGACCCTGCTGGTCGCCCAGGAGGTGATCCTGGACGTCCCGCGGTTCGTGGACACCGTCACGGACGGTGGGGTCAATGTCCTCCAGGTCGTCCCGTCGTACCTCGAAGCCGTCCTCGCCGAACTGGAGCAGCGCCCGCGCGAACTGCCGGACCTGCACTGCGTGTCGGTCACCGGGGAGGCCGTCAAGAAGGAACTCGTCCAGCGCTGGTTCGCGGCCGAGCCGGGCATCCGGCTGGCCAACGCCTACGGGCTGACCGAGACCTCCGACGACACCAACCACGAGGTCATGGACCGGGTGCCGGACGAGGACCGGGTCCCGCTCGGCCGGCCGGTCGCCAACGTGCGCGTGTACGTCGTCGACGAACACCTGGCCCCCGTACCGCTCGGCGCGCCCGGCGAGATCGTCTTCTCCGGGGTGTGCGTCGGCCGCGGATACGTCAACGACCCCGACCGCACGAAGGCCGCGTTCGGGGACGACCCGTACCGGCCCGGCGAGCGGCTGTACCGCAGCGGGGACCACGGCCGGTGGCTGCCCGACGGGAAGCTGGAGTTCCTCGGCCGCCGGGACAGCCAGGTGAAGATCCGCGGCTTCCGCATCGAGATCGGCGAGATCGAGAACGCGCTGCTGCGGGTGGACGGCGTCCGGGACGGCGCGGTGGTGGTCGCGGGCGGCACCCGGCTGGTGGCGTTCTGCGCCGGTTCCGAACCGCTCGCGCCGGAAGCGGTGCTGGAGCGGCTGGCCGTGTCGCTCCCCGCGTACATGGTGCCGTCGGCCGTCCACCGGCGGGAGAGCCTGCCGCTGACCGCCAACGGCAAGATCGACCGCAAGACGCTGACCGCGCTCGCCGAGGATCTCGACTCCACCGCGAGCGGCGCGGGCGGCCAGGACGGCGAGCAGGCGCCGGGCACACCGGGCGAACTGCGTCTGGCGGCGGCCTGGGCGCAGGTGCTGGGCGTCCCGCAGGACCGGATCGGCCGCCTGGACCACTTCTTCGACCGCGGCGGGACCTCTCTCGCGGCGGTGAAGCTGGCGGTCGCGCTGGACCGGGCGATCACCCTCAAGGACGTCGCCCGTCACCCCGTCCTCGCCGACCTGGCCGGCCTGCTCGACGCCCCGGCCAGGGAGGCGTCGTGAGCCACGCCGGGAAACGAGCCCGGCGGCCGGCGCAGGAACCGGCCCACGACCACACGCACATCCGCGCGCGCTCCGCACCGCGCGAGACCGGAAGGAACCACACGATGTCCACGACTCCGACGCTCCTGCCCGACGTCGTCCTGCGTCCCGGCAGCCCCCCGATCCTGCGCGCCGACGTGGCCGGGGACACGGCGGGCTGGGCGGCCGTCCACCGCGACGCGCTGCGCGCCGTGGTCACCGAACACGGCAGCGTCCTGGTCCGCGGCCTGGGGCTGAGCGACCCGGACACGACCGGGGAGGTGTTCCGGCGCCTGGCCGGCGGCCTGATGCCCGACCGGGAGTCCTTCGCACCCCGGCGGACGTACGCGGACGGCGTGTACTCCTCCACCAAGTGGCCGCCCAACCAGCAGATGTGCATGCACCACGAGCTGAGTTACGCGGTCGAGTTCCCCGCGCTGATGCTGTTCGCGTGCCTCGACGCGCCGGCCGAGGGCGGCGCCACCGCCGTCGCCGACGCGCCCACCGTGCTCGACGCGCTGCCGGCCGGCCTCACCGAGCGGTTCGCCCGCGAGGGCTGGCTGCTCACGCGGACGTACAACGACGAGATCGGGGCGTCGGTCGGCGAGGCCTTCGGCACCGAGGACCGCGCCGCCGTCGAACGCTACTGCCGGGCCCACGCCATCGAGTTCGCCTGGCAGGCCGACGGCTCGCTGCACACCCGCCAGCGCCGCGCCGCGGTGCTCCGGCACCCCGTCACGGGACGGCCCTGCTGGTTCAACCAGATCGCCTTCCTCAACGAGTGGACGATGGACCCCGAGGTGCGGGAGTACCTGGTGGACGTCTACGGCCCCGACGGGCTGCCCTTCAACACCCGCCACGGCAACGGTGATCCGATCGGCGAGGACGTCGTCCGGGAGATCAACGCGGTGTACGAGGCCCACACCGTGCGCGAGCCGTGGCGCTCCGGCGACCTGATGATCGTCGACAACATCCGCACCGCGCACAGCAGGGAGCCCTTCGAGGGCCCGCGCGAGGTGCTCGCCGCACTGGCCGACCCGGTCCGGCTGACCGACTCCACACCGACGACCGAAGTGAGGACCGCATGAGCGGCACGGAACACGCGGCGCAGGCCGCCGAGGCGTCCGAGGTACCCCAGGCACCCGAGGCACCCGAGGCACCCGGGAGGACGCTCAGTGCTCCCCCGTTCTCCGTCATCTCCGGTTCTCAGGTCCAGCAGGCCCTGGAGGGGCGGGAGTCCGAGATCGCGGACCTCGTCGAGCGGGTGTACCGGCTGCACGGGGGCGGCGACTCGGTGAACCCGCCGTCGTACTTCCTGCGCTTCCCCGACCGCCCGTCGTCGCGGATCATCGCGCTGCCGGCGTCGATCGGCGGGGACATCGGGGTGGACGGCATCAAGTGGGTCTCCAGCTTCCCCGAGAACACGGCGTCCGGACTGCCCCGTGCCTCGGCCGTGCTGATCCTCAACGACCACGAGACGGGCTACCCGTTCGCCTGCCTGGAGGCGTCGATCATCAACGCCGCCCGGACGGCGTCCTCCGCCGCCCTCGCGGCCGACCGGCTCAGCCGCGGGCGCACCCGGCCGGTCCGGGTCGGCTTCATCGGCACCGGACTGATCGCCCGCCACATCCACACCCATCTCACCGCCACCGGCTGGTCGTTCGAGGAGACCGGGGTGTACGACCTGGCCGCGGACAGCGCGGCCGGATTCCACGGCTATCTGGAGCGGTCGGGCGCCAAGGGCCGCCTCACCGTGCACGACAGCGCCGAGTCGCTGATCCGCTCCAGCGATCTGGTGGTCTTCGCCACCGTCGCGGGCGCGCCGCACATCCACGACCTCGCGTGGTTCGACCACGCCCCGCTGGTGCTGCATGTGTCGCTGCGCGACCTGGCACCCGAGATCCTGCTCGCCTCGGCCAACTTCGTGGACGACATCGAGCACTGCCTGAAGGCGGAGACCTCTCCGCACCTGGCCGAACGCCTCAGCGGCGGCCGGGACTTCATCGACGGCACGTTGGACGACGTGCTGTCCGGGCGGGTGACCGTACCGGCCGACCGGACGGTCGTCTTCTCGCCCTTCGGCCTCGGGGTCCTGGACCTCGCGGTCGGCAAGTTCGTCCACGACGAGGTGGCCCGGCGGGGCGGGCCGCACGTCGTGGACGGCTTCTTCCACGAGCTGCGCCGGCACGGCTGACCGGCGGGCGCCGTGCCCCACGGGACGTGGGGCACGGCGCCGCACGAAAGCCGCATGAATGAGGGGGACTCATGCCTGTCATTTCCGATCCTTCGGAATTCAACGAGAACGAGCTCTACGTCGACCTGCGGGCGACGATGGGGCTGCCGCTCTTCCTGAAGTGCGAGGGGTTCAACTTCGCGGGGTCGATCAAGATGAAGGCGGCCACCGAGATGGTGGACGCCGCCGAACGCAGCGGCGCCCTGCGACCGGGGTCCGTCCTGGTCGAGTCGTCGTCCGGGAACCTGGGCGTGGCACTGAGCGTGATCGCCGCGAGCCGTGGCTACGGGTTCCGGTGCGTGACCGACGCACGCTGCAACCCGGCGACCCGGCGGATGATGGAAGCTCTGGGCAGCGTGGTCCACGTCATCGAGGAACCCGCGCTGCACGGCGGCTTCCTGGGCGCCCGGATCGCGTACGTACGGGCGCTGTGTGCCTCGGACGACCGGTACGTCTGGCTCAATCAGTACGCCAACGACAGCAACTGGCGGGCGCACTACCGCACCACGGCGCCGGCGATCGCGCGCCGCTTCCCGGATCTGGACGTGCTGTTCGTCGGGGCCGGTACGACCGGCACCCTGATGGGCTGCGCGCGCTGGTTCTGGCAGTGGCGGCGCCGGGTGCGGATCGTCGCGGTGGACACCGTCGGCTCGGTGACCTTCGGCGGGCCCGCGCGTCCGCGGATGATCCCGGGGCTCGGCATGGGCGTACGTCCGCCGATGCTCGACGAGTCGTACGTCGACGACGTGGTGCACGTGGAGGAGGCCGACACCGTCCGCGTCTGCCGCCGGCTGGCCGCCCGGGGGTTCCTGTTCGGCGGCTCCACCGGCACGGTGGTCAGCGGGGCGTCCACCTGGATGGACCTGCACGGGACACGGGACCTCACGTCGGTGGCGATCGCCCCCGACCTCGGCGAGCGCTACCTCGACACCGTCCACAGCCCGAGCTGGTCGGTGAACCCGCGCGGCGAGGACACCCTCGGCTCCGGCGACCTGGCCGCGCTGTCCCGTCCGGCCTGACCGGACGGCGGCGCTCCGGTGTACGGGGGGTGCGGCGGGAGTTTGGTGACGATCGCCGCACCGCGGGTAGGTTCGCAGTCATGGCAGCCCGCACCCACACCGTGACCAACCAGGCTCCGCCGCTGGTCGCGTACGACCTCTTCACCGCCGACCGGGCCCTCGTGGAGGCGGTCGGGCGGCATCTCGATCCCGCGCTCCTCGACGAGGCGCACAGCGAGCTGTCGGCCCTCGGGCGCACCTCCGGGTCCACGCAGGTACAGAAGTGGGGGGCGCTGGCCAACGAGAACCCGCCGAAGCTGCTCACCCACGACCGCTACGGCGAGCGCCTGGACGAGGTCGAGTTCCATCCGTCCTGGCACCGGCTGCTCGGCAAGGGCGTCTCGGCGGGTCTTACGGCGGCCTGGTCGCGGCCGGGCGGGCATGTGCGGCGCGCGGCCGGCTTCCTGGTCTGGAGCCAGGTCGAGGCGGGCAACGGGTGCCCGCTGTCGATGACCCACGCGGCGGTGCCCGCGCTGCGCACCGACCCGGCGCTGGCCGCCGAGTGGGAGCCCCGGCTCACGTCCACCGTCTACGACCAGGACCTGCGTCCGGCCGCGCAGAAGGCCGGTGCCCTGTTCGGGATGGGCATGACGGAGAAGCAGGGCGGCAGCGACGTCCGCGCGAACACGACGGCCGCCCGGCCGCTCGCCGAGGACGGGACGTACGAACTGACGGGCCACAAGTGGTTCTGCTCGGCGCCGATGTCGGACGGCTTCCTCGTCCTGGCGCAGGCGGGCCCTGCCGGCGAGCAGGTCGAACGGGGCGAACGGGGCGAACGGGGCGACCAGGACGGCCGGGACGCGCTCACCTGCTTCCTCGTGCCGCGCGTGCTGGCGGACGGCACCCGCAACGTCTTCCGGATCCAGCGGCTCAAGGACAAGCTGGGCAACCGGTCGAACGCCTCCGCGGAGGTCGAGTTCGACGGGACCTGGGCGCGCCGGGTCGGCGAGGAGGGGCGCGGGGTGCGCTCCATCATGGGCATGGTCGCCGCGACCCGCCTGGACTGCGTGCTCGGTTCGGCGGGCCTGATGCGGCAGGCCGTCGCGCAGGCCGTGCACCACTGCGAGCACCGCGAGGCGTTCGGCGGCAGGCTGGTCGACAAGCCTCTGATGCGCAACGTCCTGGCGGACCTGGCCCTGGAGTCGGAGGCGGCGACGACCCTCGCGCTGCGGCTCGCCGCCGCGTACGACGACGGCGGCGAACAGGAGCGGGCGTTCCTGCGGCTCGCGGTGCCGGCGGCCAAGTACTGGGTGACCAAGCGGTGCACGCCGGTCGTGGCGGAGGCCCTGGAGTGCCTGGGCGGCAACGGGTACGTGGAGGAGTCCGGCATGCCGCGGCTGCTGCGCGAGTCGCCGCTCAACTCCATCTGGGAGGGCGCCGGGAACGTGCAGGCGCTCGATGTGCTGCGGGCCCTGCAGCGGGAGCCGGCCGCCCTGAACGCGTACCTCCGGGAGGTCGGTCTGGCGCGCGGCGCCGATCACCGGCTGGACGGCGCGATCAAGAACCTGCTGACCGAACTCGCCGACCTGGACGGTGTCGAGGGGCGCGCGCGGCGGATCGTCGAGCGGATCGCCCTGGTGCTGCAGGGTTCGCTGCTGGTGCGTTTCGCGCCGCCGGAGGTCGCCGACGCGTTCTGCGCGTCCCGTCTCGGCGGGGACTGGGGATCGTCGCTGGGGACGCTGCCGCACACGCTCGACCTGGCCTCGGTGGTGGAGCGGGCGCGCCCCGTCTCCTGACCGGGCCCCGGCCGTTCCGGTCCGGCCTGGCACGGAGGTGGTGCTGCGCCGACACGGCACCACCCCCGTGCGTCGTAGAGTTTCGGCCGCGCACCGGGCGTCGCACCAGAGTTGCAGAGGGTTGCAACGTCTCCGCACCCTGCTCCTACCTTGCAAACCCTGCATGGAATCTCCGCTGTGTGTTCGGATTGTCGCGCTCGGTGACGGACACCCGTCGCCGGTACCGGACCGACAGCTGCCGGCTGTCCGCTCAGGCCCTTCGGGAGGACACGATGGCGCACTCGCCCATGAACGTGGCAGGGCTGGCCGCGGGGGACGCGGCGCGGGCGGCCCGCGTACTCGACGAGGTACGCGACGCCACCCTGTCCGGGCAGCCGGGACCCCTCGGCCCCCGGCCGGTCATCGGGGAGTCCTGGGGGCGCATGCTGCGCGACGGCGTCGACCCCGACCACGACTTCCGCGCCGGGCTGCTCGACCGCGACGAGATCGAGCGGCGGCGCCGGGAGTCCCCGCTGCGGCACGTCCTGCCGGTGCTGCGCGAGGGCCTGTTGTCGGTCGCGGACATCACCCGCCACATCATGGTCGTGGCGGACGCCGAGGGCCGGGTGCTGTGGCGCGAGGGCAGCCGTCCCGTGCTGCACAGGGCCGACGGTTTCGGTTTCGAACTCGGCGCGGACTGGGGCGAGAACGTCGTCGGCACGAACGGCATCGGCACCCCCGCGGTCGTCCGCCGGCCCGTCCAGGTCTTCGCCGCCGAGCACTTCGTCCGCACCCACGCCACCTGGACCTGCACGGGCGCACCGATCACCGACCCGCGCGACGGCCGGCTGATCGGGGTCGTGGACGTCAGCGGGCCCTGGGAGACGATGCACCCGTCGACCCTCGCGTGGGTCGGCTCGGTGGCCAAGCTCGCCGAGGCGCGGCTGCGGGAGCGGCATCTGGCCGCGCTGGACCGGCTGCGCTCGGTGGCCGCGCCGGTCCTCGCCCGGATCACCGGCCGCGCCCTCGCGGTCGACCGGGACGGCTGGACCGCCGCGGTCACGGGCATGCCGCACCTGGACCGGGTCGCACTGCCCGCCGCGCCCGCCGCAGACCGGATCTGGCTGCCGTCGCTCGGCCTGTGCTCGCTGGAGCCGCTGACCGGCGGCTGGCTGATCCGCGCCTCGGACGGACTCCGCGCGCCGGGCGGTGCCACCCGGATCGAGCTGGACGTCTCGCGGCCGCGCCGCTGGTCGGTGACCGTGGCGGACGGTACGGGCACCTGGACGCATGAACTGAGTCCGCGGCACACCGAGTTGCTGTATCTGCTGGCCCTGCACCGCACCGGCCGCAGCGCCGCCGCCCTGGCCGCCGACATGTTCGGCGACCAGGCCCGCACGGTGACGGTACGGGCCGAGATGTCGCGCGTACGCCGCTACTTGGGAGCCGTCCTGGAACACCGGCCGTACCGTTTCCGCGAGACGGCCGAGGTGCGGGTGCTCCTCCCCGACGACCCCGGCGACCTGCTTCCGTACTCGACGGCTCCGGGGGTGGTGCGGGCGCGCGTCGCGGGCAGCACGACCGGGCCGGTGGACGCGGGTTGCTCGCATCCCCTGCCGGAGTGACAACGGCATCCTCCTCCCCCGGGGGAGCCAGGGGCGCAATCCCGACCTATTACCGGGTATTCGACCTGGCTCGCCCCCCTCTGCCGTACCATCCAACGCACGGCCCCCCACATCCGTCTCCTCCGGCTCAACCGCCGAATCGCAGGAGGCAGTTGGCCGCCGACGGGAGGACCTATGACGTATCGAGGCAGACACCGCCGCCGGACCAAGGGGCGTGTCCTGCGGGCCACCCTGTCCGGGGCCGCCCTCGCCCTCACCGCCGCCGCCACCATCATCACCACCTCGCAGGCCGCCGGCAGCGACAACCCCGGCCCCCTGAAGCCGCTCACCTCCTCGGCCGAGATCGGCAAGCTGCAGCTGCACGAGAACCTGGTCGCCGAGTCGACGCTGGACACCCTGCAGAGCGGAATGGGTGGGTCCGTAGGGGTAGACGCCGTCCTGAAGAGCGCCAACCACCCGATGCGCAACAAGGCCGACTGCGCCGCGACCGAGTCGGCCGCCCTGCCCGTCGAGCCCACCGCGTCCCGCGCGTACTGCTGGGACAGCGGGGACGCCACGACACAGAAGTGGCTGCCGCAGTCCGTCACCACCTCCGGGGACGCCGACAACGACGGCAGGTGGGGTTCCGACCGGGTGATCCTGGCGGGCTGGACCCACAACGACCACAAGGCGGGCGAGCCCGACGCCGACAAGGGTCTGGCCCGGGTCGCCTTCATCGACGCGAACGACCCGAAGAACCTCAGGTACCGCTGGGTCCTGCTGGTCGCCCCGCTCTCCGGCGGCAAGGACTTCGGGGCCGTCCGCTCACACGTCGGCGGCATGGTCTGGTACCAGGACAAGCTGATCGTCACCGCGAAGAACGGCGCCGACCACGACAACGCCCTGTTCGTCTTCGACATGAACCGCATCCTGCGGGCCGACGTGAACAGTGCCGAGGTCGGCAAGGTCAGCGGCGGCTGGTCGGCGCGCGGCTACCAGTACGTACTGCCGGCCATCGGCTCGTACGACCTCACCGGCGGCGCCTGCAGTGCGAAGAACAACAACGCGCGCCCCTGTTTCGCGTCGGTCTCCCTGGACCGCACCTCGACGCCGGACAGCCTGGTCGCGAACGAGTGGTTCAGCTCCGGCGGCACCGAACCGGCGCGCGTCTGGCGCTACCATTACAGCACCGCGAGCGACCGCACGGGCCTGCTCGGCAGCGGCGCCGGCGGTGTCGTGAACGCCGACGAGGCGTACGAGACCGAGGCCGTCGGGCTGCAGGGCGTCCTCTCACACAAACCGGACGGGGCGGACAAGGCCGACTGGTACACCGGCTACGCCCCGGGCAGCCGCGACAAGCACGGCACGCTCTGGCGCCAGAACGAGAGCGCCGCGAAGGCCGCGCAGTGCGGCGACGGCGGCACGTCGTACGCCTGCTGGGGGCAGCACACCGAGTCCCTGTCGTACTGGCAGGAGACCGGTGAGCTGTGGACGCTCACCGAGTGGGCGGCGAACGAGGACAACGACTGGGAGGCGCCTGCGGTCCCGGAGCGGGTGCTGTACTCGGTCCCGCTGTCGGCGGTCGACGACTCGGTGCAGTGACCGGGGTCTGAGGGACGGGCAGCCCGCTTTGGAGGGGAGCCCGTCCCCGTGGTTCGCTGGCCCGCATGAGCATCGCTGTGACCACCTGGTCCCTGGAGCAGACCGCTCCGGCAGACCGGCTGCCCGCCGCCGCGCCCGACGGTGACGTCCGGATCGCCCGCGCCGAGGTGCCCTCCCCCGAGTTCAGCCGCTTCCTGTACGCCTCCGTAGGCGGCGACATCCGCTGGACGGACCGGCTCGGCTGGACGTACGCGCAGTGGCGGGAGGACCTGGAGCGGCCGGGCACGGAGACCTGGGTCGCCCACGACCGCGGGACGCCCGCCGGATACGTACAGCTGGAGGGGCAGGACGACGGCGTCGTGGAGATCGTCTACTTCGGCCTGATCCCGGCCTTCCGCGGCCGGCGCATCGGCGGACACCTCCTCTCGTACGGGGTCGCGCGGGCCTGGGACCTGGCCGACCGCTGGCCGGGGCGGGCGCCGACCAAGCGCGTCTGGTTGCATACATGCAGCAAGGACGGGGAGCACGCGATGGACAACTACCTGCGCCGCGGCTTCAAGCTCTTCGACACCAAGGTGGAGGAGGAGCCGGACGTGACCACCCCCGGGCCCTGGCCCGGAGCACAGGTCGGCTGACCTGGCGGGATGTGATCCGGACCCGATCTTGTGACCGTCATCCCCCTTGTCCCACATCCCGGGACAAGGGTGTCCGCATCCTGGACGAAGCTGGACTCTGTCCAGATCGCCGTGACACGCTTCCGTCATGTCTGGAACTGGGATTGCCTTGGTGAGTCGGCGGCACGTCGACCTCGGCCGCATGTCCAGCGCCATCTGTCCGGTCCGCTGACCCACGGCACCAGGGGCCGCGCCCCCGTGCCCAGCACCACCGACATTCCCCCTGTCTCGACTTGCGCAATGCCGCGCACGCATGCCCGTATGCACTCGTACGCGCAGGTCAGAGCCGCATCCGTCTGTCCCGAAGGACGTAGAAACCATGGCCGCCACTCCGCAGGATCCCGCTGCCGCAACGCCCCGCCGCAAGGTGAGCCGTCACCGCGGTGAGGGCCAGTGGGCCGTGGGTCACTACACCCCGCTCAACGGCAACGAGCAGTTCAAGAAGGACGACGACGGTCTCAACGTGCGGACGCGCATTGAGACGGTCTACTCCAAGCGGGGCTTCGACTCGATCGACCCCAACGATCTGCGCGGCCGTATGCGCTGGTGGGGGCTCTACACCCAGCGCAAGCCCGGCATCGACGGCGGCAAGACCGCGGTCCTGGAGCCGGAGGAGCTGGACGACAAGTACTTCATGCTGCGGGTACGGATCGACGGCGGACGCCTCACCACCCAGCAGCTGCGCGTCATCGGCGAGATCTCGCAGGAGTTCGCGCGCGGGACCGCTGACATCACCGACCGGCAGAACGTCCAGTACCACTGGATCCGCATCGAGGACGTCCCGGAGATCTGGGAGCGCCTGGAGGCCGTAGGTCTCTCCACGACCGAGGCCTGCGGTGACACGCCCCGCGTGATCCTCGGCTCGCCCGTCGCCGGTATCGCCGAGGACGAGATCATCGACGGCACGCCCGCCATCGAGGAGATCCACCGCCGGGTCATCGGCAACAAGGACTTCTCGAACCTGCCCCGCAAGTTCAAGACCGCGGTCTCCGGCTCGCCGCTCCTGGACGTGGCACACGAGATCAACGACGTCGCCTTCGTCGGCGTGAACCACCCCGAGCACGGCCCCGGCTTCGACCTCTGGGTCGGCGGCGGCCTCTCCACCAACCCGAAGATCGGCCAGCGCCTCGGGGCCTGGGTGCCGCTCGACGAGGTCGCCGACGTCCACATCGGCGTCCTGTCGATCTTCCGGGACTACGGCTACCGCCGCCTTCGTACGCGCGCCCGCCTGAAGTTCCTGGTCGCCGACTGGGGCGTCGAGAAGTTCCGCCAGGTCCTGGAGGACGAGTACCTGCAGCGCAAGCTCGTCGACGGCCCGGCCCCCGACCAGCCGCTCGCCCGCTGGCGCGACCACATCGGGGTGCACCGGCAGCAGGACGGCCGCTTCTACGTCGGCTTCGCGCCGCGCGTGGGCCGCGTCGACGGCACCACGCTCACGAAGATCGCCGAGCTGGCGGAGGCGCACGGCTCCGGCCGGCTGCGGACCACCGTCGAGCAGAAGATGATCGTGCTCGACGTCGAGCAGGAGCAGATCGACTCCCTGGTGGAGGGCCTGGAGGCACTCGACCTGAAGGTCAGGCCGTCCACCTTCCGGCGCGGCACGATGGCCTGCACCGGCATCGAGTACTGCAAGCTCGCCATCGTCGAGACCAAGGTCCGCGGCGCCACGCTGATCGACGAACTCGAACGCCGTATGCCCGAGTTCGACGAGCCCGTCACCATCAACATCAACGGCTGCCCGAACGCCTGCGCCCGTATCCAGGTCGCGGACATCGGTCTCAAGGGCCAGCTGATGCTCGACACCGAGGGCAACCAGGTCGAGGGCTACCAGGTCCACCTGGGCGGCGCGCTCGGCCTCGAAGCCGGCTTCGGCCGCAAGGTCCGCGGTCTGAAGGTCACCGCGGACGACCTGCCCGACTACGTCGAGCGGGTCCTCAAGCGCTTCGAGGAGGAGCGCGAGGACGGCGAGCGCTTCGCCGCGTGGGCCACCCGCGCCTCCGAGGAGGCCCTGTCATGAGCGAACGCGCGGCGCCCTTCTACTGCCCCTACTGCGGCGACGAGGATCTGCGTCCGAGCGAGCAGGGGCACGGCGCGTGGGAATGCGGAGCGTGCAATCGAGCCTTCCAGTTGAAGTTCCTCGGGTTGCTGACCCGTGGACTTCAGCGCAACGACGGTGGAGGGGACGAGATATGACGGCCGTTCAGACCGATACCGATACCACATCCGATGCCGGCAGCGACGCGGACGCCGGGTTGAAGGCGCTCGCCGAGCAGGCCGGCCGCGACCTGGAGGACGCCTCCGCGCTGGAGATCCTCCAGTGGGCCGTGCGGACGTTCGGCAAGCAGTTCTGCGTCACCTCCTCGATGGAGGACGCGGTGGTCGCCCACCTCGCGTCCCGCGCGAACCCCGGCGTCGACGTCGTGTTCCTCGACACCGGCTACCACTTCCCCGAGACCATCGGCACCCGGGACGCCGTCGAGGCCGTGATGGACGTCAACGTCATCACCCTCACCCCGCGCCAGACCGTCGCCGAGCAGGACGCCGAGTACGGGCCGAAACTGCACGACCGCAACCCCGACCTGTGCTGCGCGCTGCGGAAGGTCGCGCCGCTGGAGCAGGGCCTGACCAAGTACCGCGCCTGGGCCACGGGCCTGCGCCGCGACGAGTCCCCGACCCGGGCGAACACCCCCGTCGTCGGCTGGGACGAGAAGCGCCGCAAGGTCAAGATCTCGCCGATCGCCCGCTGGACGCAGGACGACGTGGACGCGTACGTGAGCGAGCACGGGGTCCTCACCAACCCGCTCCTCATGGACGGCTACCCGTCCGTCGGCTGCGCCCCCTGCACCCGCCGGGTCCTTGAGGGCGAGGACGCGCGCGCCGGCCGCTGGTCGGGCAGCAGCAAGACCGAGTGCGGACTGCACGGCTGACCATGACCGCGACGACCGCGACGACCGTGACCGGCTCGACGACCTCGATGAACCAGGAGAACCAAGTGACCGGAGCCACCGTCTGGCTCACGGGTCTGCCGAGCGCCGGCAAGACCACCATCGCGTACGAGCTGGCCACCCGGCTGCGCGAGGAGGGCCACCGCGTCGAGGTGCTCGACGGCGACGAGATCCGTACGTTCCTGACGGCGGGCCTCGGCTTCAGCCGCGAGGACCGGCACACGAACGTCCAGCGCATCGGCTTCCTCGCCGACCTGCTGTCCCGCAACGGCGTCAAGACGCTGGTGCCGGTCATCGCCCCGTACGCCGACAGCCGCGAGGCGGTGCGCAAGCGTCACCAGGCGAGCGGTGCCGCGTACCTGGAGGTGCATGTCGCGACGCCGGTCGAGGTGTGCAGCGAGCGGGACGTGAAGGGCCTGTACGCCAAGCAGGCGGCGGGCGAGATCTCCGGGCTCACCGGGGTCGACGACCCGTACGAGGCGCCCGAGTCGCCCGATCTGCGCATCGAGTCGCACACCCAGTCCGTGCAGGAGTCCGCGGCGGCGCTTCACGCGCTGCTCGCCGAGAGGGGTCTCGCATGACGACGACCGTTGCCGATGTCTCCGAGGAGGGGACCGACAGCCCGTACGCCCTGAGCCATCTGGACGCGTTGGAGTCCGAGGCGGTGCACATCTTCCGTGAGGTGGCGGGCGAGTTCGAGCGGCCGGTGGTGCT
>NZ_KZ679040.1:649163-785080 GCF_003024195.1 Streptomyces dioscori | reverse complement strand
AGGACGACCGTTGACCGGCAGCAACGGCTCGATCCTCCGCCACTGCGCATCACTGAGTTCATGCCGCCGCACCATGCCCCGCACCTGCCCGGTCAGAAGCTTGGTCCACCCCACCCAACAAGAGCCATCAGAAACGACCTAGGCGGGGCGCCAGTTGCCGCCTCTGATGAGGTTGCCGTTCGCCCTTAGTTGCGTTGCCACCGCCGGAGCCGCCACGTATACCCATGCCCGTACGCGTGCGCCGTCCGTCAGCCTTGTCACGTCTCTCGGTACGCGCTCGTAGAGGTTGGCCGGGTTGTTCGGGGTGTACTCCTCCAGTTCGTCCAGTGCGGCGAGGAGTTGTGCGTACGTGGTCGGGTCGGCCGTGACCAGTTCGCCGTGGATCAGTCCTCCGGAGCTTTCGGGGGTCTCGACCGCGTACGGGTAACCGGGGCCCTCGTACAGCAGCGCGCCCGTGAGTGTCGCCGGGACCTCCGGGAGTGTGCGGCCGCGAAGGAAGGCGTCGTGGTTTCCCTCGCCACGGAGCAGCGTGCCGTAGACGAAGAACGGCAGTCGGCTCACCCTGCCCGGACCTTTGCAGAAACGATTCCCACCCCACACACATCCCCACACGTTCCCCAGTGATCAGCTATGGACATGACACCGTCCGGCCGCCTAGAACTGAGCGGGCATTCGCATTCGCATCCCCCGCCCTCCACTCCCCCCACCACGCGTTTCGCGTGCCTTCCTGAGGAGTTCGATGCGTTCGACGAGTCGGACACGGCACATCCGGGGCTCGCGCCTCGCCACCGTCGGTATGTCCGCGGCGGCCACCACCTTGCTGGCGGGCGCCCTGTCCCCCGGCGCGGCCGCGGCCGACGGGCCGAGCCGGGACACCGTGCTCGGCAACGCCGCGGCGGTGGTCGCCGACCAGGCCGCGCGGCTGGGCCTCACCTCCGACCAGGGCACGAAGGCCCGTGACGTGATCGTCGACGCCGACGGCACGCAGCATGTGCGGTACGACCGGACGTACCGTCAACTGCCGGTGCTGGGCGGTGACTTCATGGTCCACCTGACGGCGGCCGGTGACTACCGCGGCTCCGAACGGGCCACCACGCGTCCGCTCTCCCTCACGAGCGTCGAGCCGTCCGTGCCGGCGCCGAAGGCGGCCGGGCTCGCCACCGCGGCCCTGCGTCTCGCGAACGTCGGTGAGACGCTCCGCGGGCTGGTCGCGAAGCCGCAGTTGGTGGTCGACGCCCTGCACGGGAAGCCCAGGCTGGCCTGGCGCACCGAGGCGACGGGCAAGGACTCGCTCGGGAATCCGATGGCCCGGGTCGTCCTCACCGACGCGGTCACCGGTCGGGAGATCGACGCCTGGGACAGCATCGAGACCGCGGCCGGCGACGGGCGTTCGCTCTACGCCGGTACGGTCCCGCTGCAGACGACGAAGTCCGGCTCGGCCTATCAACTGACCGACCCCACCAGGGGAAACACGTACACGGGCGACACACAGAACAAGACCGACTCCTGCATCCTGATCCTCTGCTACCAGCGTGCGGCGGCGCCCGTCCTCACCGACGCCGACAACCACTGGGGTACGGGGGCCGATTCGAACCGTGCCTCGGCGGCGGTCGACGCGCAGTACGGCACCGACACCACCTGGGACTACTACAAGAAGGTCCACGGCCGCAGCGGGATAGCGGGCGACGGCAAGGGCTCGTACAACCGTGTGCACTACGGGAGCGCCTACAACAACGCCTTCTGGGACGACGGTTGCTTCTGCATGACGTACGGCGACGGTGACGGGACGACCTTCGGGCCGCTGGTGTCCCTGGATGTGAGCGGCCACGAGATGTCCCACGGCGTGACCTCGAAGACGGCGGCGTTGACGTACTCGGGCGAGCCCGGTGGCCTGAACGAGGCGACCTCCGACATATTCGGCACGCTGGTGGAGTTCTACGCCGCCAACCCCTCGGACCCTGGGGACTGGCGGATCGGCGAGAAGGTCGTGAAGTCCGGCTTCGGCCGCTCGGCGCTCCGGTACATGGACCAGCCCTCCAAGGACGGCAACTCCGCGGACTGCTGGACCTCTTCGGTCGGCAAGCTCGACGTCCACTACTCCTCGGGCGTCGCCAACCATTTCGCGTATCTCCTCGCCGAGGGCAGCGGCCCGAAGACCGTCGGCGGCGTCGCCCACAACGGCACGACCTGCGACGGCACGAAGGTGACGGGCATCGGCAAGGCCAAACTGGGCGCGATCTGGTACCGGGCGCTGACGGTCCACATGACGTCGTCGACGAAGTACGCGGGCGCGCGCACCGCGACCCTGAGCGCGGCGAAGGACCTGTACGGCGCGGGCAGCGCGGAGTACGCGGCGGTGGGGGCGGCCTGGTCGGCGGTGTCGGTGGGCTGAGCCGACGCGAGGTTCTTCCGGCCGCCCCGGTTCACGGCCGGGGCGGCCTCTTGCGGGTCGGAGCCGGTCTGCGGGCGACGGTCAGTGACGGTCGGTCAGGTAGACCGAGCGCAGCTTGAGGCGGTCCGAGGCCGGCCGGCCGTGCGGACGCAGTGTCCAGGAGTCGCCGGTGCAGTCGGGCTCGGTGAACACCATCACCCAGGTGTCGGTGTCGTTGTGCGGGGCGAAGGCCGGCTCGGACGCGCCCGGGTCCGCGACCTCGGGCAGCACGATGCAGCCGGGGCTCTCCGGGTCGTGCAGGGTGGCCGACTGCGGCCGGCCGTCGAGCCCGGCGTATTGATAGGAGAAGTCTCCTGTGGCGGCGCTCGCGGACACCGGGTGGGTGAGCACGAGAACGAGGGCTCCGACCGCGGCGGCAGCGGTGTGGCGAAGACGCATTCCTTTTCCTCCGGAACGTTGACGGCTCCTCGGTGCCGATGAGCCCGAAAAGTCCGCGAATCCGTCTGCCGCATCCCCCGGCCCGGCCGCCCGGATACGCGGTGTCACCCGCACGTGAGTGAGGTATCGATCCTGCGTACGCCGTGTGGGTCCGCGACCCATCGCCTGTCGGTCGAGATTTAAAGGCTGGCCGCTCATGGGCGCCGTGTGCCACGGTTCACGCGTCGTACACGGAGATCACGGAGCCCCATGCCACCCGCACCCAAGATGAACCCCGACGAACTCGACATCGACGAGACGCTCGTCGGGCGGCTCGTCGCCGAGCAGTTTCCCGAGTGGGCCGGGCTGTCCGTGGAGCGGGTCGTGTCCGCCGGGACCGACAACGCCATGTACCGGCTCGGCGACGACATGGTCGTACGGCTGCCGCGGCGGCCCGGTGGGGCGGGGCAGGCCGAGAAGGAGCAGCGGTGGCTGCCGAAGCTCGCGCCGCGGCTGCCGCTCGCCGTCCCCGTGCCGCTCGCCGCGGGCGCCCCCGGGCAGGGGTACGCGCTCCCGTGGGGCGTGTTCCGCTGGCTGGACGGCAGCAACGTCTACGACGAGCCTTTGGGGAAAGGTGACGAGTTGGCCGATGCCGCAGGCCAGTTGGGCCGGTTCGTGGCCGCGCTGCGTGAGGTCGACGCCGTCGGCGGGTCGCCCTCCTGGCGCGGAGGCCCTCTCGCCGACGACCGTCACGTCCGGGCCGCCATCCGTGAGCTGGGCACGGACGGCGTGTTGGACGCGAGCGCCGTGACCGCCCGCTGGGAGGACGCCCTGCGGGTCCCCCGCTGGACCGGCGCACCCGTCTGGCTGCACGGCGACCTCCTGCCCGGCAATCTGCTGGCCCAGGACGGTCGCCTCAGCGCGGTCATCGACTTCGGCGGGCTCGGTACCGGCGATCCGGCGGCCGACGTGCTCGCCGCCTGGGCCGTGTTCGACGGCGGGACCCGGCCCCTGTTCCGCGAGGCCGCCGGCGTCGACGACGACACCTGGGCCCGCGGGCGCGGCTGGGCCCTGCACTTCGGGCTGACGGCGGAGCACCACTACCGGGTCACCAATCCCGTACTGGCGGCCGTCGGCCACCGGGCGGTGACGGAGGCCCTCGCCGACGCCGAGTAGGAAGCCCGGCTGCCTCAGCAGCAGAGCGCCCGGCAGCGTCATGGCAGCCTCAACCGCCGTACGCCCGGACCGCCTTGGCCTCCCGCAGCGCCGATCCCCACCACCCCAGCTGGTCCAGCATCACCTTCGCGGCGGCGTCCGGCGCCGCGGGGTCGCGGTGGCGGCCCTCGTCGTCGAAGGACGCGCCCGCGTTGTGGAAGGACACCGTGTCGCGGACGGTGACGGCGTGCAGTTCCGCGAAGACCTGGCGGAGCTGCTCGACGGCCCGCAGGCCGCCCGAGACCCCGCCGTACGAGACGAAGCCGACGGGCTTGGCCCGCCATTCCTCGTAGTGCCAGTCGATGAGGGCCTTGAGCGAGGCGGGGAAGGAGTGGTTGTACTCGGGGGTCAGGACGACGAAGGCGTCGGCGGCGGCCAGCTTGGGCGTGATCTTCGCCAGCTCGGCGGTCACCTCGGGTGTCGGGGAGTAGGAGAGGGCCGTCGGCAGTCCGGCGTCGGCCGTGTCCACCACCTCGGCCGTGAGGTCGTCGCGTTCGCGGAGCCGGCCGAGGAGCCAGTCCGCGACGACGGGGCCGAAGCGGCCTTCCCGGTTGCTGCCGATGATGACGGCGACCTTGAGGGGTGCGGGGAGAGGGGTGTGAAGGGGTGCGGCTACGTCCGCTGTGGGGTTCATGCGCCGAGCCTCACACCTCGACCAAACTTGAGGTCAAGGCGGCAGCGGCGGGAACCGGTCACCCGTTCACACGTGCCGTCCCCATCTCTTCGGGTTCTTTGCGCCGGAGCACTCCTGATACCCCGGTGACCTGGCAAAACGCCAACGCGGCGGCATGTCCCCTCCCCTCGCCTGACGCCCGTTCAGCGCACTTCTGACGTGACATCAGGAGGCGTACGCCGTCGACTGCCACTTACCTCGGTAGGGCAGGGCGTGACCGACGCAGCGGCACTTGGGGGTGTCGCGGGCCGCGCCCCTCGGAGGAGCACGCACGATGCGCACAGCCCGCCTGCTGACCGGTACCGCGCTCGCCGTCGCCTCGGCGGCCCTCTGCGCGGCACCCGCGTACGGGGCGGATGGGAACGCGGGCGACGCCGGGTCCATCGAGCTCTATCCGGCCACTGTCGCGCCCGGCGCCGAGGTCACCGTGAACACCGCGTCGTGCGACGCCGACGACGCCGTGTCGGGTGACGCCGGGGCCGTCGGCGCGGGCCGTTTCACGCTGATCCCCAGCGCGCACGAGGGGGACGCGGTCGGCCGGTTCGAGGTGCCGCCCTCCGCGCAGCCCGGCACGTACGAGATCGTCGTGCGCTGTTCCGGCGGTACGCGGATGACCGGCGACCTGGTGGTCACACTCACCTCCACCCAGGAGAGCAGCCCGCAGACGCAGGTCCACCCGCGGGGAAGTGTGAAGACGGGGGTCGGCGGCGCACTCGGCCCCGACCCCGTGCAGACCGCGGCGGGAGTGGCCGCCCTGGCCGTCGCCGCCGCGGGCGGTACCTGGCTCCTGCATCGCCGGGCGAGAGGCGACGGGATCTGACGGACACCCTCCGCTGTCCACCGGTACCGCCGCCCCCTCCTCCTCCGGGCCCGACGCCCCTCGTGGCCCGGAGGGGGACGCGGGGCCGAGGAACGTCACAGAGATCCGGTCGCAGAGACCAGTGGAACGTCACAAAACCCATGGAACGTCACAGGAGGAGAGGGGGCCGGGTGCGAGTGCGAGTGCGTCCGTTCAGCAGCGTCTCGAACATCTCGACCATCTCGATAGCCGTCGCCACCCTCGTCGCGCTGCTCTGCGGGGCCTGGCTGCTGCACAGTGGCGCGAAGACGCACGCGCCGCCGCAGCCGTCGGCCGCGCAGGCCCGCGCGGGCGGCCATGTCGACCGGCCCGCCGCCGCCGCGCTCCCGCACTCACCGCCCGCCCGCGTCCGTATCCCCTCGATCCGCGTGGACGCCCCCCTCATGGGCCTCGGCCTCTCCCCGCAGGGCAGCCTCGACGTGCCGCCCGCGGCCAGGAAGAACCTCGCCGGCTGGTACGAGGCCGGTACCGCACCCGGCGAGAAGGGCACCGCGATCGTCGCGGGACATGTCGACAACGCCGAGGGCCCCGCCGTCTTCTACCGGCTCGGCGCCCTCAGGAAGGGCAGCACGATCGAGGTCGGCCGCCGGGACGGCAGCGTCGCCCTCTTCTCCGTCGACACGGTCGAGGTGTACGACGCCCGCGACTTCCCGGACGAGAAGGTGTACGGGGCCGCCGGGCGCCCGGAGCTGCGCGTGATCACCTGCGGGGGCGGCTACTCGGCGGGCACCGGCTACCAGGGCAATGTGGTCGTCTTCGCCCACCTCACGGGCAGCCGACGGTCCTGATCGCCGGGAGCGCCGGGAGCGTCAGGAGGGTCAGGTCAGGTGGATCAGGCGGGCCGAAGGCGCCAGGGGGCCGGCGGGGCTCAGAGCCAGAAGTCGTACGCCAGCTTCGCCACCAGCGCGAACACCACCGTCAGCAGCACGCCCCGTACGAAGCCGCTGCCCTTCTTGAGCGCGGTGTGCGCCCCGGCCATGGCGCCGACGAGGTTGAACACGGCCATCAGCGCGGCCAGCTGCCAGAACACCGTGCCCTTCCAGGCGAACGTGGCCAGCGCGCCCGCGTTCGTGCAGCAGTTGATGATCTTCGCGGTGGCGGAGGCGGACACCAGGTCGAGGTGGAGCAGCGCGGTCAGGGCGAGGACCAGGAACGTGCCCGTGCCGGGGCCGACCAGTCCGTCGTAGAAGCCGATGCCCAGGCCCGCGAGCCCGATCGCGGCGAGGACGCGGCGCGGTGAGACGGGCTCGGCCGAGGGGGCCGTACCGAACGCGGGCTTCAGGATCACGAAGGTGCCGACACCGAGCAGGACGACCATGACCACCGGTTTCAGGATCTCGGTGCTCATCCCGGTGGCGACGAACGCCCCGGCCGTGGACCCGGCCAGTGCCGCGAGCCCGATCCGTATCGCCGTGCGGACGTCCACGGGTGCCTTGCGCGCGTACGTGACCGCCGCGCCCGTCGTCCCGACGATCGCCACGGCCTTGTTGGTGCCGAGCGCGTACTGGGCGGCCGAGCCCGAGTTCGGCAGGCCGAGGAGCAGGGCGGGGAGGAGGAGCAGCCCGCCGCCGCCCACGACCGCGTCGATCCAGCCGGCCGCGAGGGCGGCGAGGCACAGGACGACGACCATGGTCAGCGATATGTCGGGCATGATCACGACACTACGGACGAGATAGATGCGCCGTCCATGGATGTCGTGAACCTTGAGGGACTTCTGAGGTTCCCACCGCAGGCGCATACGGACCGCCCCGCAGGTCAGGCCGTCGTCTCCAGGTAGCGCAGGACCGCCAGTACCCGCCGGTTCTCCGTGTCGGAGGGCGGCAGGCCGAGCTTGGCGAAGATGTGGGCGATGTGCTTCTCCACGGCCCGCTCCGAGACGGTGAAGGACGTGGCGATGGCGTGGTTCGTACGCCCCTCGGCCATCAGCGCCAGCACCTCGCGCTCGCGGGGCGTCAGGGCGTCCAGGGCGGTGGCGCGGCGGCTCGCGCCGAAGAGCTGGGCGACGACCTCGGGGTCGAGGGCGGTCCCGCCGGCGGCGATCCGCTCCAGCGCGTCCACGAACTCGGCGATGTCGACGACCCGCTCCTTGAGGAGGTAGCCGACGCCTCCCGGGTGGGTGCCGAGCAGCTGGGCCGCGTATCTCGTCTCGACGTACTGGGAGAAGATCAGCACGCCGGTGCCGGGGTGGTCGGCGCGCAGCCGTACCGCCGCCCTGATTCCCTCGTCCGTCTGGGTCGGTGGGAGCCGGATGTCGACGACGGCGGCGTCCGGGCGGTGCTCGGCCACGGCGGTCAGCAGCGCGTCGGCGTCCCCGACGGCCGCGGCGACCTCCACGCCGCGCAGCTGCAGGAGCTGGGCCAGGCCGTCGCGCAGGAGGGCGGAGTCCTCGGCGATGACCACGCGCATGCGCCCCTTCTCTCCCATCTGCCCCGTCTCCCCCATGTGCCCTCTTGTTTCTGGTGGGTGCCTCAGCCTCAGTACGGCAGCTCGACCGTGACCACCGTAGGCCCTCCCGGTGGGCTGTCGCAGGTGAGCGTGCCGTCGACGGTCCGTACCCGGGTCAGCAGGCCGGTGAGCCCCGAGCCCGCGCCGATCGCCGCGCCCCCGCGGCCCTCGTCCCGGACGGTGAGCGCGAGCAGCCCGGCGCGGGCGGTCACCCGCACCCTGGCGCCGGACGCCCCGCTGTGCTTGGCCGCGTTGGCGAGGAGTTCGGCGGCGCAGAAGTAGGCGATGGACTCGACGGCGGGCGCGGGCCGGTCCGCGATGTCGGTGACGACCTCGACGGGCAGTGCCACGTCCGCCGCGAGGGTGGCGAGGGCCGTGTCGAGGCCCTGGTCCAGTACGGGCGGATGGATGCCCTTGACGAGATGGCGCAGGTCGGCGATGGCCTGCTTGGCGTTGCCCTGGGCGGTGTCGACGACGGTGAGGAGCCGGTCGCGGTCCGCGTCCGCGCCGATCAGCTCCCGGATCATCGTCAGATGCATCGCGAGCCCGACGAGCCGGGCCTGTGTCCCGTCGTGCAGGTCGCGCTCGATGCGGCGCAGGGTGGCCGCCGCGTCGTCCACGGCCTGGGCGCGCGTCTCCTCCAGGGTGCGGATACGGCGGTCCGCGGCGCTCGGGCCGAGCGTGGCGGCCAGCAGGAGGCGGTGCGGGATGAGGGCGTGGCGCATCAGCCAGGGCGCGGCCGACAGGAGCAGGAGCCCCGCGGCCACCGGGATCAGCCAGCGCGGCCAGGTGTCGAGCTGGACGCCGAGGACTTCGAGGGACACGTGCCGTACGGAGTCCCCGTCGCGCACGGTGTGGTGGTTCCAGCGCTTGAGGAGGGGGTGGAGGAGCGACTGCGTGCCGTAGCCGTATGCGCCGAGGGCCACCGCGTACGCGAGGGCCGCCGTGACGGGCACGCCGAGCGCGCAGCCGACGGCACGCCAGCCGGTCCGGCCGAGGAGCAGGGCGCGGCGGCGGCCCAGGACGCCGTGCGTGCCGTGCGCGCCGGGTGCCGGCGGTTCCTCGATCGGCAGGTGCAGCAGACGCCGCGCGAGGGCCCGTTGGAGCGCCCCGAGCGCGAGCGCGCCCCGCACGGTCAGTGCGAGGACCCACAGCCCCAGCGTGGTCACGGACAGGACCCCGCCGACGAGCAGCCCCGCGAGGGTCAGCAGGCAGCCGGCGAGGGCGAGCGGGAACGCGATCGCCGAGTACAGGAGGGTGGCGAGGGCCCGCGGGGCGAAGGCGGCGAGCGGGCGCCGGGCGAACCGGCGGGCCCGTACGGCGGCGGTGTCCCGGTGGTACGGCGTGCGGGCGGTGTCCATGGTCACTCCTCGTTCGCTCCTCTCGGGCTCTCAAGGTTTCCGTGTTCCGTCCCCGCGGGCGATGGTGCTCGCACGGGGGTGGGGGTTCGGCTATCCCCACCCCCGGGTCCGGGGCGGCTCACCGAGCCCTCTCGCCCCCGCCGAGAACCCTCACATCCGCGCCCGGCCTCCGCTGAGGGCAGCGTTCCCCGCGGGAAACAGTCGTGATGCTGCCGGGTAACACCGGCACCGCACGCTGCCGTACATGACCTCGAATACGCGTGTGGTGGTGATCGGCGCCGGCCTCGCGGGCGTACGTCTCGCCCGCAGGCTCGGAGAGCTCGGCGTGTCCGCCGTGCTCGTCGGCGAGGAGGAGCACACCCCGTACAACCGGGTGCTGCTCGCGGAGGTCCTCGCCGGGCGGTACGCCCCCGAGGTCATCGCCCTCCCGACGCCCGAGCGGCTGACCCGCGGCCGGGTGGTGCACATCGACCGCGCACAGCGGCAGGTGCACCTCGCCGACGACACGGTGATCGCATACGACACGCTGGTCCTGGCCACCGGCTCGAACCCCGTACTGCCGCCGCTGCGCGGCCTGTTCACCCCCGGCCGGCACGAACTGCCCGAAGGCGTCCACGCGTTCCGCACGATGGACGACTGCCTGGGCCTGTCCGACGCCGTACGGCAAGGCACCCGGGCCGTCGTCATCGGCGGCGGCCTGCTCGGCGTCTCGGCCGCCCGCGCGCTCGCCGAACGCGGCGCGCAGGTCGTCCTGGCCCAGCAGGGCGAACGCCTGATGGAGCGTCAACTCGACCCGTCGGCGTCCGAGCTGGTGCTCCGACACCTCAAGGACCTCGGCGTCGAGGTGCACACCGAAAGCCGGGTACGCGGTGTGCGCTGCGTCGAGGGCGCGGTCCGCTCGGTCGAGATGGCCGACGGATACACCCTCGGCGCCGACCTGGTGGTGCTGGCCTGCGGAGTACGTCCACGCGCCGGCCTCGCCCAGGACGCGGGGCTCGCCGTCCACAAGGGCGTCATCGTCGACGACGAGCTGCGCACCTCCGACCCGCACATCCGGGCGATCGGCGACTGCGCGCAGCACGACGGCCAGGTGTACGGGCTGGCCGCGCCCGCCCTCGAACAGGCCGACGTGCTGGCCGAGTTGCTGGCCGGGGCAGGGCACGCGTCACCGGCCGGGACCGGGTCCGCGGCGGGCGCGACCGGTTACAGCGGCACCCGCGCCCTCACCCGGCTGACCCTCGCCACCGGCACCTTCCCCGCCGGCGGCGGCCCTCTCGACCTCGCCGCCTTCGGGGAGCACACCGCGCTCCCCGGGGACGACGTCATCCAGCTCACCGACGCCACCCGCGGCACCTACCGCAAGGTCGTCGTCCGCGACGACCGCCTGGTCGGCGGGGTGCTCGTCGGCGAGCTCGGCACCGTCGGCGCGCTCGCCCGCGCCTGGGAGGGAGCCGAACCGCTCCCCGCGGACGGCGCCCCGCTGCTCCACCTGCTCACCAACGATGGAGGCTCCTGATGTCCACGACCGCACCGGTGGGAACTGGCGCCCGCCCCACGATCGTGCTCGTCGGCCACGGCATGGTCGGCCAGCGCTTCCTCGAAGCGCTGGCCGAGCGCGGCCTGACCGCCACGCACCGGGTGGTCGTGCTGTGCGAGGAGCCGCGTCCCGCGTACGACCGCGTACAGCTCACCTCGTACTTCTCGGGCCGCACACCCGAGGAACTGTCCGTGACGGACCTGGAGTTCATCGCGGAGCACGGGATCGAGCTGCACCTCGGCGACCCGGCCGAGACCGTCGACCGGGCCGCCCGCAAGGTCACCGCCCGCTCGGGTCTCGTCGTCGGCTACGACACGCTGGTCCTCGCCACCGGCTCGTTCCCCTTCGTGCCGCCCGTGCCGGGCAAGGACGCCGAGGGCTGCTTCGTCTACCGCACGATCGAGGACCTGCTCGCCATCGAGGAGTACGCGAAGGCGCGGGCGACGACGGGCGCGGTGGTCGGCGGCGGGCTGCTCGGACTTGAGGCCGCCGGAGCGCTGAAAGGGCTCGGACTGGCCACGCACATCGTGGAGTTCGCACCCCGGCTGATGCCCGTCCAGGTCGACGAGGGCGGCGGCGCGGCCCTGCTCCGGACCATCGAGAACATGGGCCTCACGGTCCACACCGGCACGGGTACGCAGGAGGTCGTCACCGGCGACGACGGCGCCGTGACCGGCATGAAGCTCTCCGACGGCTCGACGGTCGCCACCGACCTGGTGGTGTTCTCGGCCGGGGTACGCCCCCGTGACCAGCTCGCCCGCGACTGCGGACTCACCGTGGGCGAGCGCGGCGGCATCAGCGTCGACGACCAGTGCCGGACCGTCTCCGACCCGCGGGTCTTCGCGATCGGCGAGTGCGCGCTGGCCTCGGACGGCCGGGTGTACGGCCTGGTGGCGCCCGGCTACGAGATGGCGGAGACGGCGGCCACCACGATCGCTGCCGCGGCGACCGCCGACGCAACGGCCGCCGGTGACGAGAGCGCCCTCACCGGCACCGCCGAGGCGGCCTCCTTCACCGGCGCCGACCTCTCCACCAAGCTGAAGCTCCTCGGTGTCGACGTCGCCTCCTTCGGTGACGCGCACGGCGCCGCCGCCGACTGCCTCGACGTCGTCTACGCGGACTCCCGCTCGGGCACGTACAAGAAGCTGGTCATCGGGCCGGGCGGGGAACTGCTCGGCGGCATCCTGGTCGGCGACGCGGACGCGTACGGGACGCTGCGGGCGTTCACCGGTTCGGTGCCGCCGATCGCACCCGAGCAGCTGGTCCTCCCGGCCGGCGCGGGCGCTCCCGTCCAGCTCGGCCCGTCCTCGCTGCCGGACGAGGCGATCATCTGCTCCTGCCACAACGTCACCAAGGGCGCGATCCGGGGTGCCGTCACCGAGCACTCCTACACGACGGTCCCCGAGGTCAAGAAGTGCACCAAGGCCGGTACCGGGTGCGGCAGTTGCGTCAAGGTGCTCGGCCAGCTCGTCACCTCCGAACTGGAGGCGAGCGGCGTCGAGGTCGACAAGGGCCTGTGCGGCTGCTTCTCCCAGACCCGCGAGGAGCTGTATGAGATCGTCCTCGCCCTGCGCATCTCCTCGTACCAGCAACTCCTCGACCGGTACGGCCGCGAGGACGCGCGCGGCGGGGACGGGTGCGAGGTCTGCAAGCCCACCGTCGGCTCGATCGTCGCGTCGCTCGCGCCCACGATCGGCGCCGAGGGGTACGTCCTCGGCGGTGAGCAGGCCGCCCTCCAGGACACCAACGACCACTTCCTGGCCAATCTGCAGAAGAACGGCTCGTACTCGATCGTGCCGCGCATCCCCGGCGGCGAGATCACGCCCGAGAAGCTCATCGTGATCGGTGAGGTGGCCCGCGACTTCGGCCTCTACACGAAGATCACGGGCGGTCAGCGGATCGACATGTTCGGCGCGCGCGTCGAGCAACTGCCTTTGATTTGGGCGCGGTTGGTGGACGCGGGCTTCGAGTCCGGGCACGCGTACGGGAAGTCGCTGCGGACGGTCAAATCGTGCGTCGGGCAGACCTGGTGCCGTTACGGCGTCCAGGACTCGGTGCGCATGGCCATCGACCTGGAGCTGCGCTACCGGGGTCTGCGGTCGCCCCACAAGCTCAAGTCGGCGGTGTCCGGGTGCGCCCGCGAGTGCGCCGAGGCCCAGTCGAAGGACTTCGGCATCATCGCCACGGCCGCCGGCTGGAACCTGTACGTCGGCGGCAACGGCGGAGCGACTCCGCGTCACGCCGACCTGCTCGCCCAGGACCTCTCCGACGCCGAGCTGATCCGCCTGATCGACCGGTTCCTGATGTTCTACATCCGTACGGCCGACCGGCTGGAGCGCACCTCGACCTGGCTGGAGCGGATTCCCGGCGGCCTCGACCACGTCCGTGACGTCGTGGTGGACGACTCGCTCGGCATCTGCGAGGAGCTGGAGTCGCTGATGACGGCGCATGTCGCCGCCTATCGCGACGAGTGGGCCGAGACCATCAACGACCCGGAGAAGCTGTCCCGCTTCGTCTCCTTCGTGAACGCGCCGGACACGCCCGACCCGGTCGTCGGGTTCGTTCCCGAGCGCGACCAGATCAAGCCCGATCTGCCGCTGCTGACGATCGGTACCCGTCCTCTGGAAGGAAGCGCCCAGCGATGACGCTCGCACCCGAGACCACGACGCTCACGGTCCAGCTCCGGCTGGCCGGACCCGACGACAACTGGTTCGCCGTGTGCGACCTGTCCGTGCTGATCCCCGGGCGGGGGGTGGCCGCGCTGCTGCCGGACGGGCGGCAGGTGGCGCTCTTCCTGGACCGTACGGGTCGGATGTACGCGATCGACAACCGTGATCCGTTCTCGGGGGCGGCGGTGCTGTCCCGCGGGCTCACCGGCTCCCACCAGGGTCGGCCGTTCGTGGCGTCGCCCCTCCTGAAACAACGCTTCGACCTGGCGTCGGGGGCATGCCTGGACGACGACGCGGTGCGGGTGACGACGTACGAGGTGCGGGCACACTGACGCTGCTTTTGCCTGCGCAGTTCCCCGCGCCCCTGAAAAACCCGACTGTCCCACCGTCTTTGACTGCGGGTCCGGTGGGGGTTGCCCGCGCAGTTCCCCGCGCCCCTTAAGGGCAAAAGCTGGGGCGCAGCCCCGCTTTTAGGGGCGCGGGGAACTGCGCGACAAGCCCCCACCGGACCCGCAGACGACGAACGGGATGGGGCGCAGCCCCGCCTCGAAGGGGTGCGGGGAACGGCGCGGGCAACCCCCACCGGGGCCGCAGACGTATGCGCGACGTGACGCGTGCATGTCACCGCGTGGCCACGGCGCGGCCACCCCGTGCTCTTAGGATCCGGCGTGCGCGACCCCGTCCCCAACCTGCGGACGGGACAGCCTCCGCACCCTTGGAGCGACAGTGGAACGTCGTACTCTCCTGCGCGCGGCCGTACTCGGCGGATCATCGGCCGTCCTCGGCGGAACCCTGTGGCGCGGCGCCGCCTACGCCGCACCCGCCCAGCCAGGCACCGGCCCGTACGGAGCGCTCGGCTCGCCGGACGCGAACGGCGTCAGGCTGCCGAGCGGCTTCACCAGCCGGGTGATCGCCAGATCGGGCCAGCCGGTCACCGGTACCTCGTACACCTGGCACAGCGCCCCCGACGGCGGGGCCTGTTACGCCGACGGCACGGGGTGGATCTACGTCTCGAACTCGGAGATCAACCCGTCCGGCGGCACGAGCGCGGTGAAGTTCTCGTCGGCGGGCGCGATCACGGGCGCGTACCGCATCCTGTCCGGCACCCGGCAGAACTGCGCGGGCGGCAGGACGCCGTGGAACACCTGGCTGTCCTGCGAGGAGGTGTCGCTGGGGTATGTCTACGAGACCGACCCGTGGGGCGTGAACGCCGCGGTGCGCCGGGACGCCATGGGCCGTTTCAAGCACGAGGCGGCCGCGGCCGACCCGGTGCGCAAGGTGGTGTATCTGACCGAGGACGAGACGAACGGCTGTCTGTACCGGTTCGTGCCGACGACCTGGGGCAGCGGCGGCCTCTCCGCCGGCACCCTGCAGGTCCTGGTCGCCGGAACGGCCACCTCCGGTTCCTTCACCTGGGCGAACGTGCCCGACCCGGACGGCTCCCCCACCACGACCCGTACGCAGGTGTCGGGGTCGAAGAAGTTCAACGGTGGCGAGGGCTGCCACTACGCCGACGACACGGTCTGGTTCACCACCAAGGGCGACAACCGTGTCTGGCAGCTCAACCTGAGCGCCAACACCTACGAGCTGGCCTACGACGACTCGCTCGTCACCTCCGGCACCGCCCCGCTGACCGGCGTCGACAACATCACCGGCACCGCCTCCGGCGACCTGTTCGTCGCCGAGGACGGCGGCAACATGGAGATCTGCGTGATCACGCCCGACGACGTGATCGCCCCGTTCCTGCGCGTCGACGGGCAGTCGGGCTCGGAGATCACCGGCCCCGCCTTCTCCCCCGACGGCACCCGTCTCTACTTCTCCAGTCAGCGCGGCACCAGTGGCAGTTCGTCCGGTGGCATCACGTACGAGGTGCGGGGTCCGTTCCGCGCGTGACCCCGGGCCGTCCGGTGTACGGACGACGGACCCGTGAGCGGAGAGCTACCGTCCGGTCACGTCACGTTCGCATCACGGGTCCGTCATTCCGCCGTGGCACCGAGAGCCCCTCTCATACTTTCGTCACCTCACATCCGACTGATCACCCTCGTGATCATGCATACGGATATCGACAGATATCTGGGGGCTCACGGTGAACCTGTTCCGCAAGTCCGCCTCCGTGGCCGTCGCCGCGCTGGCCCTGGCCGCCGTTTCCGTCACCACCGCCGAGGCCCACGACGGCCTGCACCCGTTCAAGAACTGCACCGAGGCGTACGAGAACGGGTACTCGAACATCGTCAAGGGCGACGACCACTACGGCGAGCACCTGGACCGCGACAAGGACGGCATCGGCTGCGACCAGCCGCCGTCCGACTTCGTCCCCGCGAGCGACCAGGGCAAGGACACGGACGGCAAGAGCACGGACGACAAGGGTGCCCAGGACGCCACGGGCGAGGGCACGGGCACCGGGCGGCAGAACACCGACCTGGCGGAGACCGGGGGCAGCGGCGCCACCCCGTACATCGCGGCCGGCGGCGCTGCCGTGCTCCTGGCCGGCGGCGGGGTCCTGTTCGCCCTGCGCAGGCGACGCCACGCCGACTGACACACGGGCGCACAGCCGCGCCCCGCGACCGAACGGCGTGAGGAAACTCAGATGGTCGGGGTGTCGTCCACAATCGGGCGGTGGATCTCGACGACCGGCTTCCACCCGTCGGAGAACTCGATGAAGTCCGCACGGGTGGGGTAGGTGTCGATCGCGCGACGGTCACGCTTGGGGCTGTCGCCACCCTTGCGTCCCCGGGGAATCTGCTCCTCGAAGATGTCGACCTTCACGTCGGGAACCTCCTTGAGGCCCTGGCGCCAGATCTGCACGACGTCGGCGCCGAACGCCTGCCGGGCCGCTGCGTAGAGAGCCGTGAGGGCTCCCTTGTCCCCACCAGGGACGAAGAGCGCCAGGTCCAGCACGACGCCGGCGGACTGGAGGACCTCGATGGTCACCGGGCCCTTTTCGTCGGCCACGTAGATTCCGGCTTCATTCTCGTCGTCGGGAAGGCAGGAAACCTCTTCCTGGAATACGGTTCGCGCCGTGATCGAGCCGCCCTCGAAATCCTCACCGGACTTGGTCAGAAAGGCAGAGACATAGCAGTCGGGAATCTTGAGTTCTGCCGTGTCGGCGGAAACGAAGAGCCTGTCCTTCACGCCGAGCTTCGTCACCTCTTCCAGCGAGAGGCGGCGAGCGGCAATCTTCTCCGTGTTCACGATTTCCCTTTCAGGTTGCACTGTCCCTCCGAACCAGGACGCTACCACGAAACCCCGAGGTCAACTGCCCAGTAATGACTGGGTACATGACCCTCGACGACCTGCCCGTGAGGTTACCGAAGCGAGTGCCATTCGGCCGGGAATACACAACCGGAACAAATGCTACGAGGCGGGACCGGACATAGACGGTTCGTACGGACCTGCCACCCCCGGCGCGATGAAGTGGCCGCACCGGAACACCAACGGCGCGCACCGTCACCGCGCACAGGTGCACCTGGCCGACGACGGATCCTCAATCTGCGCGGACCATGCCGAAGAGGCGGCACCCCCGCACAGGGTGCCGCCTCTTCGTTTTCGTGCACCGGGTCCGTCCGCCGCCGGTGAGGGTGGGTGGCGGATGGCGGGCCCGGAGCCCCGTGGGCCTACCGGTGGTCGCTGCCCGTCGAGGTGGAGGCCGCTCGGCCTGCTTCCAGGCGGGCCACCGGGATGCGGAACGGTGAGCAGGAGACGTAGTCGAGTCCCACCTCGTGGAAGAAGTGGACGGACTCCGGGTCGCCGCCGTGCTCGCCGCAGACGCCGAGCTTGAGGTCGGGACGGGTCTCACGGCCGGCCTTCACGGCGTCGCGTACGAGCTTGCCGACGCCGTCGCGGTCGATCGTCTCGAACGGGGAGACCCCGAAGATGCCCTTCTCCAGGTAGGCCGTGAAGAAGCTGGCCTCGACGTCGTCGCGGCTGAAGCCCCAGACGGTCTGCGTGAGGTCGTTCGTGCCGAAGGAGAAGAACTCGGCCGCCTCCGCGATCTGACCGGCCGTGAGCGCGGCGCGTGGCAGCTCGATCATCGTGCCGAGGGAGAGTTTCAGGTCCACGCCGGTGTGCTCCTGCACCTCGGCGATGACCTGTTCGGCCTCCTCGCGGACGATCTCCAGTTCCTGGACCGTGCCGACGAGCGGGATCATGATCTCGGCGCGCGGGTCGCCCTTGGCGTTCTTGCGCTCGGCGGCGGCCTCGGCGATGGCCCGTACCTGCATGGTGAACAGGCCGGGGATGACCAGACCGAGGCGTACGCCGCGCAGGCCGAGCATCGGGTTCTGCTCGTGCAGCCGGTGGACGGCCTGGAGGAGGCGCAGTTCGTTCTCGTGGGGGTCCTGGCGGGCCTCCGCGAGCGCCACCCGCACCGACAGCTCGGTGATGTCCGGCAGGAACTCGTGCAGCGGCGGGTCCAGGAGGCGCACGGTGACCGGCAGGCCGTCCATCGCCTCGAAGAGCTGCACGAAGTCCTGCTTCTGGAGCGGCAGAAGCTCCTTCAGGGACTCCTCGCGCTCGGCGTCGGTGTCCGCGAGGATCAGCCGCTCGACGAGCTCGCGCCGGTCGCCGAGGAACATGTGCTCGGTGCGGCACAGGCCGATGCCCTGGGCGCCGAAGCGGCGGGCGCGCAGCGCGTCCTCGGCGTTGTCGGCGTTGGCGCGTACGCGCAGGCGGCGCTTGCGGTCGGCGAAGGCCATGATGCGGTGGACGGCCTCGACCAGTTCGTCGGCGTCGTCGGCGCCCGCGTGCATGCGGCCCTCGAAGTACTCGACGACGGGGGACGGCACGACCGGGACCTCGCCCAGGTAGACCTTGCCGGAGGAGCCGTCGATGGAGATGACGTCGCCCTCCTCGACGACGTGGCCGCCCGGCACCGTCATCCGGCGCCGCTTGGTGTCGACCTCCAGTTCCTCGGCGCCGCACACACAGGTCTTGCCCATGCCGCGGGCGACGACGGCCGCGTGGGAGGTCTTGCCGCCGCGCGAGGTGAGGATGCCCTCGGCCGCGATCATGCCGTCGAGGTCGTCGGGGTTGGTCTCGCGGCGGACGAGGATGACCTTCTCGCCCGAACGCGACCACTTGACGGCCGTGTACGAGTCGAAGACCGCCTTGCCGACCGCGGCGCCCGGCGAGGCGGCGATGCCCCGGCCGATCTGCTCGATCTTCGTCCCCTCGTCGAAGCGCGGGAACATCAGCTGGGCCAGCTGGGCGCCGTTGACGCGCTGCAGCGCCTCGGCCTCGTCGATCAGGCCCTGGTCCACGAGCTGCGTGGCGATACGGAAGGCGGCACCGGCCGTCCGCTTGCCGACGCGGGTCTGGAGCATCCACAGCTGCCCGCGCTCGATGGTGAACTCGATGTCGCACAGATCCCGGTAGTGGTTCTCCAGGGTCTTCATGATCTGCATGAGCTGGTCGTACGACGTCTTGTCGATCTGTTCGAGGTCGGCGAGCGCGACGGTGTTGCGGATGCCCGCGACGACGTCCTCGCCCTGCGCGTTCTGCAGGTAGTCGCCGTACACGCCCTGGTGGCCGGAGGCCGGGTCGCGGGTGAAGGCGACGCCCGTGCCCGAGTCGGGGCCGAGGTTGCCGAAGACCATGGAACAGACGTTGACGGCGGTGCCGAGGTCGTGCGGGATGCGCTCCTGTCGGCGGTAGAGCTTGGCCCGCTCGGTGTTCCAGGAGTCGAAGACCGCGTGGATGGCGAGGTCCATCTGCTCGCGCGGGTCCTGTGGGAAGTCCCGGCCGGCCTCGGTCCTGACGATCTTCTTGAACTTGGTGACGAGCTTCTTCAGGTCGGCCGCTTCGAGATCGGTGTCGACCGCGACCTTCTTGGTCTGCTTCGCCGCTTCCAGCGCGTCCTCGAACAGCTCGCCCTCGACGCCGAGGACGGTCTTGCCGAACATCTGGATGAGCCTGCGGTACGAGTCCCACGCGAAGCGGTCGTCCCCGGCCTGCTTGGCCAGACCCTGGACGGACTTGTCGGAGAGGCCGATGTTCAGGACGGTGTCCATCATGCCGGGCATGGAGAACTTGGCGCCGGAGCGGACCGAGACGAGGAGGGGGTCGTCGGCCTGTCCGAGCTTCTTGCCCATGGTCGCTTCGAGGGCGTCGAGGTGTGCACTCACCTCGTCACGCAGTGCCGCGGGCTCGTCGCCGCTGTCGAGGTAGGTCTTGCAGGCCTCGGTGGTGATGGTGAAGCCGGGAGGCACGGGGAGACCCAGGTTGGTCATCTCGGCGAGGTTGGCACCCTTGCCGCCGAGAAGGTCCTTGAGTTCCTTGTTGCCTTCGGTGAAGTCATAAACGAACTTCACGCTCCCGCCGACGCTCCCGACACTGCTGTCGACGCCGCTGTCGCCGTTCGCGGCTACGTGGGGATCTTTGTTTTCCGACACGGGTCTCGACTCCTCGACGACGCGGTGGCTGCCCTGACGACGGGGAACATACCCAGATCGAAGGCGTCTGGGTACGTCCACTTGCGCGTCATACGGCTGTAACCACTCGTCCGCCACCAGATCGAAAGTCAAGGGATGGTAAGCCGTTGGGGCCTACAGCGTTCACTTCTTGAAGGCGCGGGCGCTCACAGACCCGACATCGCGCTCACCTGAGCGGCTTCCGGCACGTCTGAGTTCACGTCGTCAATGATCAAAGGGTGGCACTGAGTGCCACCCTTTGGAGAAGTGCAGCCACCCAAGATCCGCTCATCTGAGCGAAACATCGATCATGCGTGGCGAGAATCACGCCGTTTTCGGCGCCCGGATTTCATCATGCGGACGCGTTCCCCGACCGGAAACACCACCGTCACATCACCTCGCGCGGGCGCCCCGCACGGCCCGCCGGCCCCTCGGCGCGCCCGTCGTCTCACACGCCCAGGGCGAGCAGGCGCTCCTCGATCCGCTCGGGCGCGTACAGGTGCTCGACGACCAGCGCACCGGCCCCGACCAGGGCCGCCCGTTCGCCGAGCCGGGACGTGACCACGTCCAGGTGGGCGGTGGAGCGGGGCAGGGCCCGCTGATAGAGCAGTTCGCGCACCCCGGTGAGGAAGGCGGTTCCGGCCAGATCCCCGGCGATCATCAGGACGCCGGGGTTGAGCAGGGTCACCACCGTGGCGAGGACGTCACCGACGTGCCGTCCCGCCTCCCGTGCGAACGCCGCCGCACCGGGGTGCCCCGAGGTGAGCAGATCGCGCACGTCCGAACCCGACGCCGCCGGAACCCCCGACTCCGCCAGTTTGCGGGCCACGGCTCCCCCGCTGGCGACGGCGGCGAGACAGCCGTACGACCCGCACCGGCACAGCGCGTCGGCGCCCTCCGGGACCCGGATGTGCCCGATGTCCCCGGCTCCGCCGTCGATGCCCCGGAAGATCGTGCCGCCGACGACCACCCCCGCGCCGATACCGGTGGAGACCTTCACCAGGACGAAGGCCGAGCAGTCGGGGTGGGCGGTGCGCTGCTCCCCGTACGCCATGAGGTTGGCGTCGTTGTCGACCAGGACCGGGACCGGTCCGGCGCCCGTGTGCTCGGTGAAGGCGCGCGTCAGGCGGCCTCTTATGTCGTAGCCGTCCCAGCCGGGCATGATCGGCGGCTGGACGACCCGGCCCGTGTCGGTGTCCACCGGTCCCGGCACGGCGAGCCCGATCCCGCACACCTCGGCCGCCCGGTGCCCGGCCTTCTCCAGCAGTTCGGCGAACCAGCGGCCCAGCTCGCCGAGGACCACGTCCGGGCCGTCCTCGACGAGCAGCGGACCGGCGTGCTCGGCCAGCAGTTCACCGGTCAGGGACAGTACGGCGGCGCGTGCGTGCCGGGTGTCGAGGTCGGCGGCGAGGACGACGGCGTGGGCGTCGTCGAACTCCAGCCGCACCGAGGGGCGTCCGCCGAGCGGCGAGTCCACCGGGCCCGCGGCGCCCTCACGCAGCCAGCCGGCCCGGAAGAGCCGGTCGAGGCGCTGTCCGACGGTGGCCCGGGACAACCCGGTGACCTGTTGCAACGCGCCGCGGGTGGTGGCGCGTCCGCTGCGCACCAGCTCCAGCAGGTCGCCGGAGCTGGCCTGGCTCCCGGCCCTCCCGGTCCTGACGGCCATGTCGCTCCTCCCTCTGGTTCCGGTCATACGCACCCCTTGCGTTCACCAACTCTGCATTACATATTGAGTTTTGCGTGTTAAATAGACGTAACCCTACGGTAGCTACTGCCGAACTGGTCGGCGCCATGTCTTCGGGGAGACCTGAGTGGACCGCACAACCCAGCTCACCGCCCGCCGCACTGTGCACTTCGATCCCGTACGCACCGCGGCCTCACCGCCCTTCACCGGCCAGGGTGAGACCGGCCGGGCCCGGACCGCCGTATACGATCCGGTCCTCCCGGCGGAGTCGCTGCACGCCAGGGCGGCCCAGGTGCTGGACGGCAACTGGCGGGGCGCGTCCACGGTGCCCTCGCGCAGCCTGTATCCGCACCAGTGGTCCTGGGACTCCGCGTTCATCGCCATCGGGCTGCGGCATCTGTCGCCGCTGCGGGCCCAGACCGAGCTGGAGACGCTGCTCGACGCGCAGTGGGGCGACGGCCGGATCCCGCACATCGTGTTCAACCCCTCCGTCCCCCTCGACGCGTACTTCCCGAGCCCGGACTTCTGGCGCTCCTCGACCGCGGGGCGCGCGGCGGGCGCCCCCGGCACCGTACAGACCTCGGGCATCGTGCAGCCACCGGTGCACGCGCTCGCTGTGTGGCTCGTGCACTGCGCCGACCCGGGGCTGTCCCGGTCACGGTCCTTCCTGGCCCGGATGTACCCGCGCCTCGCGGCCTGGCACCGCTATCTGCTGCACCGCCGGGACCTCGGGGGCGGGGGCCTCGCCTCGGTGGTCCACCCCTGGGAGCAGGGCATGGACAACGCCCCGAGCTGGGACGCGCCGCTGTCGCGCGTCACCCCGGCGCCGGCCCGCTCCTTCCGCCGCGCCGACCTGGACCACGGCGCCGCCGAGGACCGCCCGACCGACCTGGACTACGGCCGGTACGTACGGCTGGCGGCGGACTACCGGGACGGCGAGTACGCGGACGGCCGTCACGCGGACGCGGGTCACGGGGGCGGCGGTCACGGGAGCGGTACGCGCCCCGGCGGCGGTGCCGGGGCCCGAACCGGCGGCGGTGGCGGTGAATTCGCCGTGGAGGACCCGGCGTTCAACGCGCTGCTGATCGCCTCCGAGCACGCGCTGGCGCGGATCGCCCGGGAGCTGGGCGCGACGGGCACCGCCCGGCACGCGCGCGCCGAGCGGCTGACGGCGGCGCTGGTCGACCGGCTGTGGGACCCGGCGGAGGGCATGTTCTTCTGCCGGGACGTGCGCACGGACGAGCGGATCCCCGAGCGCGGGGTCTCAGGACTCGTCCCGCTGATCCTGCCGACGCTGCCGCGCGAGACGGCCGCGACGCTCGTACGGACCCTGCGCGGCCCGCACTTCGGGCTCGGCGGCACGACCCGGCTCGTACCGAGCTACGACCTGACCGGGCACGCCTTCGACCCGCACCGGTACTGGCGGGGGCCCGCCTGGTTCAACACCAACTGGCTGGTGGAGCGGGGGCTGCGGCTGCACGGGGAGCTCGCGTACGCGGCCGAACTGCGGGGCGCGCTGCTGGAGACGGCGGACACGTCCGGGTTCGCCGAGTACGTGGACCCGTACACCGGCGAGGCCTGCGGGGCCCTCGGTTTCAGCTGGACCGCGGCGCTGACGCTGGACCTGCTGCACGGGACGGCGCCCGAGGCGGCGCACGGCAGCACCGAAAAGCTGCGCGGGACCGAAAAGCTGGGCGGGGCCGAAGAGTTCGGCACGGACGACGAGTTCGGCGCGACGGAGAAGTTCGGCGAGGGTGCCTTGGGAGGGGACCTGCGATGACGGACCGGCAGCATCTGCTCGTACACGGCGGGACGTTCGTCGCGGTGGGCGACGGCGGCGACATCAGCGGAGTACGCGGCGGAGGCGGCTCGCACTCCGCCCCCGACGGGATGTTCGTGCGCGACGCCCGGCATCTGAGCCGCTGGCAGCTGACCGTCGACGGCGCGGTGCCCGAAGCGCTGTCGCCGGTGACGGACGGCGACACGGCCCGCTGCGTCCTCGTGCCGCGCGGCGGCCGGCAGGAGCCGCCCGCCCACACCCTGTTCCGCGAACAGGCCGTCGCCGACGGCTCGTTCGTCGAGTCGCTGCGGATCACCAGCAACCGCCCGGTGCCGACGACGGTCCGCATCGCGATCACCGCCGACGCCGACTTCACGGACCAGTTCGAACTGCGCACCGACCACCGGACGTACGCGAAGACCGGCGCGGTCCGCTCCCGCGAAGTCCTCGACGACGGCGTGGAGTTCAGTTACCAGCGCGGGGAATGGCGGTCCTGTACGACCGTCACGAGTGAGCCCGCGCCCGACGGGGTCGAGGAGACCGGCACGGGCGCGCGGCGCCTGGTGTGGGCCCTGGACCTCGAACCGCACGGCTCGGCCGAACTGTCCCTGCGGGTGGCGGCCCGCCCGCACGGCATGCCGGCCCCTGAGGTGCCCCTCACCCCGGCCGCCGCGAAAGCCCGGCTCCGGGCGCTGGAGAGCGAGTTCGCGGAGGGCGTGCCGTTCCCGACCGGCTGGCCCGAGCTGGCCGCGGCGTGCGCGCGGGGTATCGCGGACCTGGCAGTGCTCCAGGTACCGGCGACCGGGCCCGACGGGGAGGAGCTTCGGGTTCCGGCGGCGGGGGTGCCCTGGTTCCTGACGCTGCTCGGCCGCGACGCGCTGCTCACTTCGCTGTTCGCGCTGCCCTACCGGCCCCAGCTGGCCGCCGCCACCCTGCCCGCGCTCGCCGCGGCCCAGGCCACCGAGGTCGGCGTGGGCACGGTCTCCCAGCCCGGCAAGATCGTGCACGAGGTGCGGCACGGGGAACTGGCCCACTTCGGGCAGGTGCCGTACGGCCGCTACTACGGCTCCGTCGACGCGACCCCGCTCTTCCTGGTCCTCCTCGGCGCGTACGTCGAACAGACCGGCGACACGGCACTGGCCCGCAGGCTGGAGCCCAACGCCCGCGCGGCGATCGGCTGGATGCTCGACCACGGCGGGCTGACCTCCCGCGGCTACCTCGTCTACCGCGCGGACGAGGGCGGCCTCGCCAACCAGAACTGGAAGGACTCCCCCGGCGCGATCTGCTCCGGCGACGGCAGCCGGCCCACCGGGCCCGTGACGGCCGCGGGCGCGCAGGGGTACGCGTACGACGCGCTGCGCCGGACCGCGCAGCTCGCCCGGACGGTGTGGGACGACGAGGTGTACGCGGCGCTCCTCGAACAGGCCGCCGGGGATCTGCGGGACCGGTTCCAGCGGGACTTCTGGATGGCGGACCGCGCGTTCCCCGCGCTCGCGCTCGACGGCGACGGGAACCACGTCGACGCGCTCGCGTCCGACGCGGGGCATCTGCTGTGGTCCGGGCTGCTGGACAAGGAGTACGGGGAACTGGTGGGGCGGCGGCTGCTGGAACCGGACTTCTTCTCCGGGTGGGGCGTGCGGACGGTCGCCTCCGGGCAGCCCGCCTACCATCCGCTGTCCTACCACCGGGGGTCGGTGTGGCCGCACGACAACGCGCTGATCGCGTTGGGGCTGGCGCGGTACGGGCTGCATGACGAGGCTCGGGCGGTGGCGCGGGGGCTGGTGGACGCGGCGGGTGTCGCGGGGCACCGGCTGCCGGAGGTGCTCGCGGGGTACGGGCGGGGTACGCATGCGGAGCCTGTGCCGTATCCGCATGCGTGCGTACGGGAATCGCGGTCTGCGGCCGCGCCGCTGGCGTTGCTGACCGCGGTCGGGGGTGCGTGAGGTTTCGCTGCCGGGTGCGGGCCGGTGGGGGCGGGCCCAAAAGATTGCGCAGTTCCCCGCGCCCCTAGGTGGGACGGGGCGCAGCCCCTCCCCGAGGGGCGCGGGGAACTGCGCGAGCAACCCCCACCGGACCCGCACATTCAGGGGCGCGGGGAACTGCGCGGGTGACCCCCACCGGCCCGCAGACGAACACGGGTTTTCAGGGGCGCGGGGAACTGTGCGAACGGCCCCCGCCGGGCCGCGCCCGGGGGCTGCCCGAGGGGCTCGGTGGGGGCTTGGGAGGGCTGGGGGTCAGACCGCCAGGACCCGGATCGACGGGTGTTCCTCTGTGTTGAGGTACAGCTTTTCCTGCGTGCCCCGTTGTTCCAGCTCCAGGACCAGCCGGTACCGGTACAAGCCCGGCCGGGCCGTGCTCAGAACCGTGCCGGCCCAGTAGTAGTACACCGGCGTGAACTTGTCCCGCATCCGGTCAGGCGCCCCGTAGATCTTCAGCTCGGTGAAGATCTTGCGCTCCGCCACGTCCTCCTCGTCCCCGGACTCCGTGTCGAGAAAGACGATGCTGTTGATCTTCGGCATGGGCGGCCAGGTGTTGTCGATCCGCTTGTCCATGTCGATGGGCCGCACGATCCAGTTCAGGACCTGCCCCTGCTTGCAGAACGTCTGGAGGTGGTTCGTGCCCTGCCCGTCACCGCCGATGCTGTTGTCCATCATGAACATCGACTCGCTGAGCGAACCGGTCTCGGTCGCCCGCTCCATGTCGATGAGGGTGACGATGTTGAGCTGGACCGAGTTCAACTGGCCCGGGTTCTGCTTCTGTTCGACGGCTTCGCCGACAGTGCTCGTACTCATCGCTCCTCCTGGAATCAGCCGACGAGACTCGGGGACAGCGTGGTGACGATCGGCTCGTCGCGCGAGCCGAGCCGGAACCGGACCTGGTAGTACGTGTCGCCCGGGATGTCCTTCTTCACGGTCCCGATCCAGTACGCGACATCCGTGCCGGGGTAGACCCTGCGCTCCGGCTCGCACAGCTCGTGGTCGATGTCGATGCCGTCGATCGCCGTGTACGCCTCGCACTCCAGGGCGAGCACGGACCACAGGACCTGGTCGCCGCTGCGGACCCGGGTGCGTAACTGCTCGGTGCCGAACCCCTGGGATCCGCCCGCCTTGTTGGTGTCGTAGAAGTACAGGTTGCCGTGCACGGTGCCGGTGGCGAGGGCTCCCACGCAGTCCACGACGGCGGTGATCGCGATCGGGCGCCTGGCGCCGCCGTTGTCCGTCTCGCTGGTCATCTACCGCTCCTCCTCTACGAGGCCGGACTGCTGCACACCGGACTGCTGCGAACCGGGCTGCTGCGGACCGGGCTGCTGCGGACCGGGCTGGAAGTACTCCGCCCCCTGGGCGGACGACGGGTACGGGTCGAGGGGCAGCAGGCCCATCCCCGAGCCGGTGAAGCCGTTGACCTTGGGCTCGGACGTCACCCGCAGCGCCGACTCGCAGGTCAGGTTCACCGGCTCCCAGAGCGCCTCGCTGCCCCGCTGCACCAGCCGGTGGAGCTGGATGCGCATCGAGTAGGAGTACGTGCCGGGCCGGGAGGAGTCGACCGTCGCGGACCAGTACCAGCCGTCGGTGACCAGGTCGGGAGAGCCGTACTCCGCCGGATACATGATCTTCTCGTCGACGGCCTGGCCGTAGATGTCCGTGATCACGGGGGCGGGGTAGCTGTAGGTGCCCGCGGAGGTGTCGGTGACGATCTCACCGGTCAGGTCGATGACCTTCTGTCCCGACAGCCGGCCCTTGGTGCGCCGGGTGGTCTTCACCCGTGTACCGACCGCCTTGCGGATCTCGTTCAGATCGGCCGCGGGATCGGTGGCGTCGGGTTTGGCCGTGAGGGCGTCCAGTTCCTCCAGCGCCCGGGCGTCGCTCTGCAGCGCCCGCTCGCTCTCGTAACCGCGCGGCACGGTCGGCGGCAGGGAACCCAGGCTGTACGGCAGCCAGTTGAGCACCTGTTCCGTGGCCTGTGAGCCGTCGCGCCAGTAGGCGCCGTGAATGGCGGTCACCAGATCGCCGGTGCCCTGCCCGTCGGATCCGTGCAGCTTCATGTTGTCGAACAGATAGACGTTGTCCCGCAGGCTGTTGGCCTCCAGAGCGTTGCCGATGTCCACGAGCACGATGATCGCCAGCTGTTGAGCCATGCTTCCACCTCGTCGTTGTGGGATGTCTCCTGGTCGTCCGGGCCCTGTGCGCCTCGGCTCATACGCCGATCAACGCCGGCGAGTCGACGTGCAGCACGCTGTACCGGCCCTCGTACATCTGGAGTTCGAGGCGGTACTTGAAGGGGGTCCCGGACGGCAGGGACGGGGGGACCACGCCGGCCCAGTGCGCCAGGTCGAGCTTGTCGCCGTCGCCTTCGGCCGAGGTGCGGGTCGCGGGTGTCGCCACGCCGTCCTCGCCGAGGAACGTGATGCTCCGGATCTCGACGGGTGTCTGGAGGTCGACGGCGAGGGCGGACCACTGGACGACCTGGCCCGGCCGGACCGCGGTACGCAGATGGGCCGTGCCCTGTCCGGTGCTCTCCTCGCCGGCGTTGTCGACCAGGCAGAGGTTGCCGTTGTGCAGCGTGCCTCCGGAGAGGGCGCCGATGACGTCGACCACGGCGATGATGTTGATCTGCGGTTTGTATGCCACTCGTTCCTCCTGCGTTGTGATCGGGGGATCGGGGGTTACGCGCGGGGTGAGGGTGATCGCTCTGTGCCCTTGCGGATCGTTGCGGCGCAGTGGTTCAGGTCTGGTCGCGGACCAGCGGCACCTTGCCGACCGACGTGCGCTCGATCTCCGGCGAGTGCCGCGGCACGAACCGGACCTCCAGGCGGTAGCCCGTCTTCGCGACCGAGGTGGGGTTGGCCTCACCGTCGTTGAACAGGGACAGGGACCGCGGCAGCGCGTTGACGAGCACCCGCTGGAGTCCGGCAGGACCGAGCAGGGAGTCGACGCGGTACGCCGGGGTGAGCACGTCGTCCACGGCGGCGTACAGGCCGATGACCCGTTCCTCGCGCCGGTTGACGAACTGGATCTCGTGCGCGACCTGGTCCAGGTCCACCACACCGGCCGTCCGCAGCTCGTCGCGCACCGCGTCGTAGGCACGCACCGCCGAGTACTGGCTGTCGTTCAGGTGCAGGATGTCTCCGGTCCGTCCGGCGAACTCGAACTGCTGGGCCCTCGGTCCCGGCCCCGGGCCGTCGAGGCGGGGCCTGCGGATCATGCGGTCGCCCAGCTTCAGCCGCAGCAGCGGGGCCTCGTGGGCGTGCAGCCGCGTGACGACGAGTTCGCCCTCCTGGCCCTCAGGGACCCAGCGGCCGTTCTCGTCGACGATCTCGATGAGGTGCAGGCCCGGGACCGCGGTGAGGACGGGGCTCGACTCTGCCAGCTGCAGCCCGATGGTCTCCGCCTGGGTGGCCGCGAAGTAGCTGAGTATCGCCAGGTTCGGGTAGAGCGCCTTGAGTTCGTCCCGGTTGCGCTGCGGGAGCACACCGCTGCCGTAGAGCGCGACGCGGAAGCTGTCCTTGGCCTTCTGGCTCATGCCCGCGCCCAGTTCGGCGAGGATGGCGATGCCCGCCGAGATGCCCATCAGCGCCTTGGGGCCCCGGTAGGAGAAGACGTGTTCCAGGACGGGTGCGGTGACGGGTCCGGCGCCGATGTAGTTGACGCCCGGCACGCTCTGCAGCACTCCGCCGACCATCGTGCCGCTGCTCCACATCTGGTAGTCGGCCAGGGTGGTGAGCAGCCACTTGGGATCCGTGCCGGCCAGGTGGGCGCCGATCTGGTACGTGCCGAGGAAGTGGCCGGCCACGGCGTAGGTGTCGCTCAGTTCTCTCAGCGAGTACACGGTCTCCAGGGGGCTGCCGCTGCTGGTTCCACCGCTGGCGACGACCTCGAAGCCGCCCCGGTCGTGCGGGACGACCATGCCTTCGCGGGAGCCCATGAAGAGGTCGCGCTGGGTCTCCTTGTCGGACAGCGGTACGCGCTGCCACGCCTCGTAGCTGTCGGGGGGCCGGATGATCCCGGCGTTCTCCAGGCGTTCGCGCCAGAGCGGATTCAGCCGGACGGTGTGGAACATCTGCTGGAGCCTGCGCAGCACCAGGGCGTCCTGGATCTCGTGGGAGATCTCGCTGTAGGGCTGCCCGCAGACCCGCTCGCATTCCCGCATCTTGCTCGCGAACGACGGCAGCAGGGTCACCGCCTCGGGGGTCGGCGGGGTCAGTTCCCAGTCCGGGATGAGCCAGTCGACCAGGCCGCGGAGATCGGTGGGGGGCGCCTGGGCCACCCGTGTGTCCGTCACTTCTTGCGCCCCGCTTTCCTTATCTCTCCGAGGAGCATCTGGAAATGCTCGGTGGTGATCTGGTGATTCATCATGACCACCCTGAGGGCGGCCACTCCGTCCACGTCGACCTTGGAGATGAAGAACTGACCGTCCTGCTTGATGCGGTTCCTGATGTCCACCTGGAATTGGGCCACTTCGTCGTCCGCGAGCCATTCGGGACGGTAGCGGAAACACATGATGTTGGCCTCGGGGAAGTGCAGTGTCTCGAAGTCGTCCTGCTTTTCCAGGATTGCGTGGGCGTCCCGTGTCAACCGGCACAGGTACTCGATTTTCTCGGCGAAGAGCGCTCTGCCGTACATCGCCCACAGCACCCAGAGAGTCATCATCATGGGGCGTTTCGTGCATTCGAAGTTCTTGTCGCCGCTGTCGAGTGCCGTATAGACGCCCGGCTGCGCGTCGAACACGTAACTGGCGGTCTGCCGGAAGGCTTCCCTGCTGTGTTCCCTGTTCCGGTAGAAGAGCAGGGTGCACGGGGCCGGCACGAACATCATCTTGTGCGCGTCCCAGGCCAGCGAGTCGGCCTGGTCGATGCCGCGCAGCTTGTGGCGCAGTTCGTCGGAGACCAGCAGGCTCGCGCCGTGGGCGCCGTCCACGTGCAGCCACAGACCGCGTTCGCGCGAGAGGGCGGCCAGTTCGTCGAGCGGGTCGAAGGCGCCCACCGACGTCGTGCCCGCGGACGCGACCAGGCAGAAGACGTCCAGGCCCTGCCGTTCGGCGGCGTCGAGGGCGGGCCCGGCGCGGGAGACGTCGATGCGTCGTGCGGTGTCGAGCGGCAGGCGGACGATGCGGTCCTCGCCGATCCCGAGGATGCCGGCGGCCCGGGCGACGCTGTAGTGGACGTCGGCGCCGACCGCGACGGCGGGCCGGGCCGGGCCGGCGAGTTCCGGGCCGCCGCGGGCCCAGACTCCGGGAAAAGCCCTGTTCCGGGCGGTGAGCAGGGCGGTCAGATTGGCCAGCGACCCGCCGGAGGTGGTCACCATGTCGAAGGTGCCGGGCCGATAGCCGATGAACCTGTTCAGCTCGTCGGCCATGATCCGCTCGACGACGTTGGGCAGCTGGCCCGCCTCGTAGAAGGACGAGGGCTGGTTGACGACGGAGCTGACGAAGTCGATGACTCCGGAGAGCGGGACCACGCCCGAGAACTGCCGGCCCATGTAGCCGGGCGAATGGACCTGGATACCGGTCCTGATGTACAGGTCGACGATCGCCGAGAGTTTCGCCTCGTCGAACGCGGCGGTTTTCTCGTGCTCGGTGGTCATCAACGCCCGGGCCATCCGTGTCAATTGCGCGGGGTCGGTGAGTTCCAGGCCCCGGATCGACAGGTCGGCCAGATGCTTTTCCAGCTTGGCCAGCACGGATTCGGTGTTTTCACGGAAGAGTTGTACGTCGAATGCTTCGATCAATGGTCCGCTCTGAGGTAAATCTGTCACGCGGGCCTCCCTCGTACATTCCATGGCTGCTTGCTGATTGAAGCGCATCGGAAGTTGAACGGGCAGCGAGCGGCAGAGCGGACCCATCGTAGGGCGTCGTGGCGCGTGAATATACAATTCCCCTACGACTGTCCGGAATCGGTCAGCCCTCCCGACAGCTCACCGGAACGGCCGTCGCGTACATGCCGAAGAACAAACCGGAGCGACAGATACCGCACGTCGCATCCGGACCGCGGTGAATAGACCGTTCCGGTGCGCGCGGCACTGAATACCGCAGGCGACCGGTGCGCCGCCACCTCGTGCCGCACTCCCGGAAAGAGTGGTTTCACGCCAACTGCGAAGATCCCCGTTTGCGGGCGGCAGTGGTGCCACGCGACGGGGTAAACGTTTCTTTCAAGGCATACTTCAGGCCAAAAAATATTATATTTCGCACACTAATTCGAAAAATCCCGCTCACATGCGGTTTCGTCCACGGAAAGAGCCCCGACAAGTGCGCCGGGGCCCTGACGGACGGCGGATCAGCCGCCGTTCTCCGTGTAGCCCGCGTCGGTCGCCGCCGCGAAGTCCGGACGGCCGAGCGGTGCCTTGGTGCGGACGGCGCCGATCCATTCGGCGGTGCTCGCCGTGTAGGCGAAGAACGACTGCAGGACCACCAGCACCGCGTGGTGGATCTCGGCGGCGGAGAGACTGCCCGCCCTGTTGGTCAGGGCCAGCGCACCGGTCGCGTCGGCGAGCAGCTCGACCTGGTAACCGAGCTGGACGGCGTGCCGGGCGGTCGACTCGTCGCAGGTCTGCGTCATGTAGCCGACGAGGGTGAGCGTGTCGACGCCCGCCCGGCGCAGCCAGTCATCGAGGTCGGTGCCGATGAAGGACGACGGCAGTGTCTTCTCCACGAGATGGTCGTGGGGTCGGGAGGCCACCACGTCGTGCAGGGCGAAGCCGTGCGTGCCCCGCGCGAAGAGGGGCGCACCGGCGGGTGCGGCGTGCTGGACGAGCACGACGGGGACACCCTCCTGGGTGGCGGTGTCGACGGCCGCGGCGATGTTCGCCAGGCTCAGGGACGGGTCCGGGTAGCCGATCGGCAGACCGCCCGTGACGTACTCGTTCTGGACGTCGATGACGACGAGGGCACGTTTCATGACGGGTTCTTCCCTCCAGCGGGGCTGCGGGTGACGGAACTGCGGGTGGACGACGGGGGGCGTGCGGGGTGCCGACCGCCGCGTGCGGGCCTCACCGGCCTGCCCCCGTGGCCCGGATGAACGCCTCGAACAGGGCCTGTTGCGCCGGGTCGTGCCGGGCGGTGTGCTCGGGGTGCCACTGCACACCGGCGAACCAGGCGCGCCGGTGCGGTAGTTCCAGTGCCTCGCGGGTGCCGTCGTCGGCCCGCGCGGTGACCTTGAGGCCCGCGCCCACCCGGTCGACGCGGGTGCGGTGGAAGCAGGACGCCGTCACCACCTGGGCACCCATGCTCAGTTCGAGCAGGGTGGCGGGCTGGACGGCCACTTGATGCACGAGGTTGTGGTGCCGGCGCCGCCAGCCCGCCAACTGCACCTGCAGCGTGCCGCCGAGCGCCACGTTGACCGCCTGGAGCCCCCGGCAGATCGCCAGCAGCGGCAGCTCGGTCCGCAGGACGTGGTGGGCCACCGCCAGATCGAAGCCGTCCTGTTCGGCGTCGGCGTCGTGCGTGCTGCCGTGCGTCGGCGTGTTCCCGTAACGGCCGGGCGGCAGTTCGTCGCCGCCCGGCAGGAGAACGCCGTCGAAGCGGGTCAGACGCTCGGCGACGAGCGCGGGGTCGCAGCTGCCGTCCGGTGCGTGGGGGTGCAGGGTGACGGGCTCGCCGCCCGCCCGCCAGACGGCTTCGACCAGGGCGCGGGCGACGATCTCGGCGGAGTACCGCAGGGCCGAGGTCGAGACGGAGAAACGGGCGGGAATGGCGATGAGGGGGCGTGCGGGACGGGGACGGGTCACGGGCATTCCTCTGGGGGGAGGCGGTTCGGCGTACGGCGCTCCAGGTCACGGCGGATCCATGTCGGAGGTCTCCGGGGTCGGGGAGGGCGGGGGCGGCGGGGAGGGCGGTCCTGCCGGTCGCACCCGGTACGCGGCGGCGCCCAGCAGCCAGACCGCCGGGACCGTCAGCGCCAGCCAGGTGGCGGTGGCCCGGTCGCCGCCGATGAGGGTCGTCAGGTTGGTGAGTACGAGCCAGATGGCCCCGGCGATGCCCAGGGCGCCCAGTGCGGGCGCGACGGCGGTGTTCCAGGGCCGCCGGTCCAGGCGGGTCCGGCGGAAGAAGACGACCACGGACACGGACGTCAGGAAGTACAGGAGCATGATCGCCAGGACGGCGACACCACTGAACCAGGAGAACAGCGTCACGACGGGATCGCGGCCGGTCAGCGCGAAGGGCACGACCAGCAGCACCGCGATCGCCGTCTGGACGAGGCCGGCCGCCCAGGGCGCGCCGCGCCGGTTCAGGGCACACAGGGCGTGCGGCAGACGGCGCTCGCGGGCCAGCGAGAACAGGTAGCGGTCGGCCGAGTTGTGGAAGGCCAGGATCCCCGCGAAGAGGGAGGTGGCGAGCAGGACGGGCAGCAGGTCACCGGTCCAGTCGCCGAGCCGGTCGGTGACCGGCCGGAAGACGAACGCCGAGGAATCCCCGTCCTCAAGGGCCCGGCCGGCCTCGGCTGTGGCGCGCGAGGCGCCGTGGGCGGAGATCACCATCCAGGAGGTGAGGGCGAAGAACGCGGTGATCAGCGTGATGGAGAGATAGGTGGCACGGGGCACGGTCCGCTCCGGCGCGCGGGCCTCCTCCCCGTAGACGGCGGTGGCCTCGAAGCCGAACATGGATGCAACGGCGAACATCAGGGCCACTCCCGGAGCGCCGTCGAGCGCGGTCTTCGGCGAGAAGGCCGCCGCGAGGCCGAGTCCTTCGGGCCCTCCCCCGCGCACCAGCGTGACCAGGGCGAACACCAGCAGGATGCTCGTCTCGGCGACCACGAAGACGGCCAGTACCCGCGCTCCCGTGTCGATGCCCGCCATCCCGAGGAGCTGCACCAGCGCCATGGTGAGCAGCGCCCACACCCACCACGGCGCGTCGATTCCCGCGTGCACGTCCAGGAGTTGGGCGACCGTCGCTCCGTAGAGGCCGTACATCGCGGCCTGGATGGTGCAGTACGCGAAGAGCGCGACGGCGGCGGCACCGGTACCGGTGGTCCGGCCGAGGCCCTTGCCGATGTACATGGAGAACGCGCCGGGGTCGACGACGTGCCGGCTCATCGCGACGAACCCCACCGAGAACAGCAGGACCACGGCGCCCGCGGCGACGTACGCGGCGGGGACGCCGGATCCGTTGCCGAGCGCGACGGACAGGGGGACGGCTCCGGCGATGCCGGTCAGCGGCGCCTGCGCCGACAGGACGAGGAAGAGGATGCCGAGGACTCCGAGGGCGTCGCGCTTGAGCCGGCGGTCCGCGGCGGTCACTGTGGTGCTGCCGGCCTGGCGTCGGCCGGGATCCCCGTCGGTCACGACACGTGCGGTCCGTGAGCGTGTTCGCGATCGTGGTCGGGGTTCCGGCCGCGGTCGCGGTCGCGGTCGCACCTGATCCTGTCGGCAACGGCCTTCATGGGACGGTCCTCCCGAGGTGCGGGGCCTCAGAGCGAGGAAGGGCGGAGGAAAGGGCGAGGGGGTGCGCGGATGCGCGCCGACAACTCGTTTGGCACCAAACAACATAAGCGTGCCCTCCGGGTCGGTCAATCCCTCCCGCCGGACACCGAGTCGGGCCGCACCCTTGCGGGAGGACGACAGGCGTCCTTACGGTCGTCGTACCGTTTGACATCAAACAAACGGTGGGCGGCAGCAACGCCCGGGCCACCTGACGGCCCCGTTCCCATCTGCCCGAGGAGGCAGCGGTGAGCGCACACGACCCTTCCCTGACCAGGGAACACACCGAACGGCTCGCCGAGGCCGGTATCGATGTGGTCCGGGTGGTCTACCCCGACCTGCTCGGCACGGACCGGGCCCGTGACGTGCTGCTCGACCATCTGCCCACGGCCTGCGCACACGGGCTCGCCTTCTGCCGGGCCGTCTACCACACCACCCCGCGCGGCGAAGTGGTGCCGGTGACGGGCGGTCTGGAGGCCGGGCTGCCCGACATGCTGGTCCGGCCCGACCTCAGCACGCTGGCCCCGCTGCCGTGGGAGCCGGGAGTCGCCTCCTGCCTGGGCGACGTCACCGACGCCCGCACCGGCGCGCCCACCCCCGAGTCCCCCCGCGACCTGCTGCGCACCGTGCTCGCCCGGTGCGCGGAGCACGGGCTGAACCCGGTGGCCGGTCCCGAACTGGAGTACTTCCTCTGCGAGTCGGACCCGGCCGCGCCCGGCGGCAGGCGCCGCTACAGCACGGCCGCCGGCACCGTGTACACGGCGGGTCTGCGCGCCGACCCGGACAACCACCTGTTACGCACCTTGCGTTCACTGCGCGACCTGGGCATCGGCGTGACGGCCGGCAACCACGAGTTCGACGGCTCACAGTTCGAGATCAACCTCGGTCACTCGCGGGCCCTGGACGCCGCCGACCGGGCCTTCCGCCTCAAGTCGGCCGTCAAGGAACTGGCCCGCGCGGAGGGCCGGACCGCCACCTTCATGGCGAAACCCTTCAACGACGCGGGCGGCTCCGGCTTCCATGTCCATCTGTCGTGCGTGGACGGCGAGGGCGGAAACGTCTTCGACGACCCGGCGGGCCCGTACGGTCTCTCGGCCACCGCCCTGCACGCCGTGGCAGGGCTGCTCGCGCACGCCCCGGCGCTCGCCGCGCTGCTGAACCCCACGGTCAACTCGTACAAGCGGTTCGGCCCCGACACGCTCGCCCCGTGGCTGATCGACTGGGGCCTCGACAACCGCAGTGCCATGGTCCGCGTACCGCCCGAGCGTGGGGCCGGAGCGCGGCTCGAACTGCGGCTCGGGGACGCCGCCGCCAACCCGTATCTGCTGGTCGCCGCCGCGAGCGCGGCCGTCCTGCTCGGGGTGCGGGACGGCCGCGAGCCCGCCGCCCCGCTCAAGGGGTACGGCTACGACACCGCCTCGGCGCCCCTGCTGCCCGCGAGCCTGCCCGCCGCGCTCGACGCGCTGGAGGCGGACACCGACCTCACCCAGCTGCTCGGCAAGGAGTTCGTCTCCGCGTACCTCACCTACAAACGCGACGAGGTCGGCCGCTACCACCGGCACGTCACCGACTGGGAGCTGGACGAGTACGCCGACCACCTGTGAGCCGTCCCCGACCGACGCACATCACGAGCCCGACCCCTAGGAGACCTCGATGGCCGCACCCGTCCCGGTCGAACCCCTGCCCCTCGACGACGTCGACCTCACCGACCTCGACCACTTCACCGACGAACTGCGGCCCTGGCGCATGTTCCACACGCTGCGGCACCAGGACCCGGTCCACTGGCAGCCCGAGGCCGCGCCCAACTCGGGCTTCTGGGCGCTCACCCGGCACCGGGACATCGTCGCCGTCGACCGGGACCCGGACACCTTCACCTCGACGAAGTTCGTCAATCTCGAAGAGGTCGACGACGACCAGATCGCCAAGCGCGCCTCGCTCCTGGAACTGGACGGCGTCCGGCACCGCGCCCTGCGCGGGCTGCTGCAAAGGCAGTTCGGGCACACCGTCATCAGCCGGTACACCGACTTCCTGCGCGGTCTGACCGCGCGCACCCTGGACTCGGCGCTGCCGCTGGGCACGTTCGACTTCGTCACCCATGTCGCGGCCGACTTCCCGATCAACGTCCTCGCCCGTCTCCTGGACGTGCCGCCCGAGGACAACCGCCGGCTCATCGACTGGGGAAACCGCATCATCGGCAACACCGACCCGGACTACGCGGACGTCCTGCTCGGCAGCCCGGAGAGCGAGCGCTACCGCGATCTGCCGTTCCGCTCCCCCGCCGCCGCCGAGGTCTTCGCGTACGGACGTGAGCTGGCGCGGCAGCGGCGGGGCGGCACCGGTGACGACCTGGTCTCCCGGCTCGTGAACGGGACTCCGCGCGACGGTGTGCCCCTGACGGAACAGGACTTCGACAACTACTTCCTGCTCCTGGTCGTCGCGGGCAACGAGACGACCCGCCACGCCATCAGCCACACCATGCTGGCCCTGACCCAGCACCCCGACCAGCTGGACCTCCTGCGCCGCGACCCCGGCCTGATCCCCGTGGCCGTCGAGGAGTTCCTGCGCTGGGCCTCGCCCGTCTACCACTTCCGGCGTACGGCGACCCGTGACACCGAGCTGAGCGGCACCCGCATCAGGCGGGGCGACAAGGTGGTCATGTGGTACGCCTCGGGCAACCGCGACGAGGCGGTCTTCCCCGATCCCTACGCCTTCGACGTGACCCGGACCCCCAACGACCATGTCACCTTCGGCAAGACGAGCCCGCATCTGTGTCTGGGCAACCTGCTCGCCCGTACCGAGATCCGTGTCATGTTCGAGGAACTGATCCCGCGGCTCGCGGACATCCGGCTCGGCGGTCCGGTCCGCCGGGTCCGCTCCAACTTCGTCAACGGCATCAAGGAACTGCCCGTGACGGTCACGCTCAAGTGAGGCGCCGCAAGCCCGCAGGTCCCAGAACCAGCCACGTAGGATTCGATGCCGTACGGCCGTGCGTCGGCAGTGACGACGGTCCGGTGACGATGCGAGGGAGCGCCCGTGCCCAGCCAGCGGTCCATCAGCGCGGCGGAGAGACTCGCGGCGGAGAAACTCGGCGGCATTCCCGTCCGGCGCGACCAGATGGCGGCGGTCGCCAACATCTACCGGGCCGCGTCCGCCGTGCGCCAGCACCTGGAGAACTCCGTACTGCGGCGCTCCGATCTGACCTGGACCGGCTTCGTCGTGCTCTGGGTGGTGTGGGTGTGGGGCGAGTCCGAGACCCGGCGCGTCGCTGAGGAGGCCGGGATCTCGAAGGGCACCCTGACCGGCGTGGCCCGCACCCTGGAGTCCCGCGGTCTGCTGCGCCGCGCCGACCACCCCACCGACGGACGGCTCGTCCTGCTCGGCCTCACCGAGGAGGGCGAGAGCTTCATGCGGGAGGTGTTCCCGGCGTTCAACGAGGAGGAGGCCTTCGTCACCTCCCGGCTGAGCGACGCCGAGTGCCGCACGCTCGCCGACGGGCTGCGCAGCGTGGTGCTCCAGGTCGAGGAGAGCGGCGAGGACCGGCGCCGGGAACTGCTGAACGGCGCGGCGGCCACCCCCCGTCGTAGCGGCCGCCGCGCCCGTAACTGACCCGCCTCTCGCCTACGCACGTTCGGCCCTTCGCCGTGCCGCCCGCACCAGCGCGTCGAAGAGCCGCTGCTGGGCCGGGTCGGTGCGCGCGGTGTCCTCCGGGTGCCACTGCACGGCCACGAACCGGTCGTCGCCGTCCACGAGTTCGACCGCCTCCACGGTTCCGTCGACGGCGTGGGCGGTGGCCTTGAGCCCCTCCCCCAGCCGGTCCACGTGCTGATGGTGGTAGCAGGACGCCTCGGCCTTGTCGGTCCCGGTGATCCGGGCCACTGCGGACCAGGGCGCGAGGAAGACGGGATGCCGCACATGACGGTGACCGTGCCCCGAACTGCCGGTGCCCTGGCCGCCCCGGTCGTCCTGGTCGCCCCGGTCATCCTGGGGATCTTGGTTGTCCTGGTGGAGTGTGCCGCCGAGGACCGTGTTGACGACCTGCAGACCGCGGCAGACCGCCAGCAGTGGCAGGCGGCGGGCGAGGGCCTGCCGGGCGAGTTCCAGGTCGAAGCCGTCCTGTTCGTCGTCCACGTCGTACACGGCCCGGTGCGCCCGCCGCGCCCCGTAGCGGTACGGGGCCAGGTCGCCGCCGCCCGGCAGCAAGAGGCCGTCGAAGCGGGCGAGCCGGTCCCGCACCTCGTCCGGGTCGGCCGTGCCGCCGGGCGCGTGCGGATGGATGCCGCCCGGTTCGCCGCCGGCCCGCCAGACCGCCTCGACCAGCGCGCGGGCGTTGGCCTCCGCCGGCCGGTCCAGGGCCGAGGAGGTCGCGGAGAAGCGGGCGGGGATCGCTATCAGCGGGCGAGCGGTCATAACTGGATCCAGGTGGTCTTCAGTTCGGTGTACTTCTCCAGGGCGTGTACGGACTTGTCGCGTCCGTTGCCGGACTGCTTCACACCGCCGAAGGGCACGGTCAGGTCGCCCTCCTCGTAGCAGTTGACCCACACCGTGCCGGCCCTGAGGGCGCGGGAGACCCGGTGGGCGGTGGACAGGTCGGAGGTCCACAGCCCGGCGGCGAGCCCGTACTCGGTGCCGTTGGCGAGCGCGACCGCCTCGTCGAGATCGTCGAAGGCGAGGACGGACAGCACGGGTCCGAAGATCTCCTCGCGCGCGAGCGGACTGTCGGGGGCGACGCGGTCGAAGACGGTCGGTTCGAGATAGCTGCCCCCGGAACCGCTCCCGGGGTCGCCGCCGGGACCGCTCCCTGCCCCGATCGGGGCACGTGCGCCGCCGGTACGCAGCCGGGCCCCGCTGTCGACCGCCGCACGGACATGGCCGAGTACGCGGTCCAGATGGGCCTCACCGGCCAGCGCGCCCATCTCGGTGGCCGGGTCGAGCGGGTCGCCCACCCGCAGCACGCGGGCGTGCGCCACGACGGCGTCGGTGACCTGCTCGGCAATGGAGGCGTGGACCAGCAGCCGGGAGGGCGCGGTGCACATCTCGCCCTGGTTGAAGAAGATGCCCCAGGCGGCCGTGGCCGCGGCCTTCGCCAGGTCGGGGGCGTCGGGCAGGACGATGTTGGGCGACTTGCCGCCCAGTTCGAGCCAGACGCGCTTGAGGTTGGAGTCGGCGGCGTAGTGCAGGAAGTGGCGGCCGACGGCGGTGGATCCGGTGAAGGCCAGCACGTCGACATCCGGGTGCAGGCCGAGGGCCCGCCCCGCCACCGGCCCTTCGCCGTTGACGACGTTGAGGACACCCGGCGCCAGTCCCGCGAGCAGCGCGACGCGTCCCAGTAGGGCGGCCGACAGCGGTGCGTGTTCGGAGGGCTTGAGGACGACCGTGCACCCGGCGGCCAGCGCCGGGGCGATCTTCCAGCCCGCCAGGGTCAGCGGGAAGTTCCACGGGACGACCGCGCCGACGACACCGGCGGGCTCCCGGGTGACGAGCGCGAGGGCGTCCGGGGCGGTGTGCGGGACCTCGTCGGTGAGTTTGCCCGCGAGCTGCCCGTACCAGCGGAACGTGTCGATGACGGCCCGGAGTTCGATGTCGTGGGCCTCGGTGACGGGTTTGCCCATCTCCAGGCTGACGGTGAGGGCCAGTTCCGCCCGGTGTTCCTCCAGGAGACCGGCGAGGCGGATCAGGGTCCGGCCGCGTTCGGCGGGGGCCAGGCGGGGCCAGGGGCCGTGGTCGAAGGCGCGGCGGGCGGCGGCGACGGCCGCGTCGATCTCGGCCCCTCCCCCGTCGGCGACCTCGGCCAGCACCTGGCCGTCGCGGGGTGAGACCGCCGCGAAGGTGCCGCCGCCACCGGGTTCGTCGGCGCCGTCGATGAGATGCGTACCGACCGGTTCGAGCGCTTTGGCGCGGCGGAGCCATTCCTCGTGCGTGACCTGCGTGACCTGGGTGACCTGCGTGACGGCGGGGCTGACGGCGGTCATACGGTCCTCTCAGCGTGTGGGTGGCCTGCGTTCGGGCGGCCTGCGTTCGGGTGACCTGATGCCGCGGAACTCCCAGTCGCCGCCGAGCGCGGTGGACAGCACTTCCTCGGACTCGCTCGGCTGCGCGCCGAGGTCCGTGCGGACGGCGGTGGGTCCGGAGACGATGTGGTTGCTGAGCCGGCCGAGGCCCTCCACCTCGACCTCGACGACATCGCCGGGCCGGACCGGCCGGGAGTGGGCCGGGGTGCCGGACAGCAGCACGTCTCCGGCGTACAGGGTGATGGTGCGGGCGATGTCGGCGACGAGGTAGTGCATGTCCCACGTCATCTCGTCGGTGGAACCGTCCTGGACGACCGCCCCGTTGACGCGGGTCCGCAGCCGTTTGCCGTGGAAGTCCCAGTCGGTGACCAGGCCGGGGCCGAGCGGGCAGAGGGTGTCGGAGCCCTTGACGCGGAGCATGGAGCCCGCGTCGGTGTCGCGGAAGTCGTGCAGGCCGTAGTCGTTGGCGACGGTGTATCCGGCGATGTACCGCCCCGCCTCGGCGCGGGAGATGTTGCGCGCCGTCCTGCCGATGACGATGGCGACCTCGCCCTCGTAGTTGAGCCACTTGCAGCCCTCGGGCCGGACGACCACGCCCCGGTGTGCGTTGAGCGCCGAGGTCGGCTTGTGGAAGTAGGTGGGGGCGGCGGGCAGGGCGGCCCCGAACTCCGCCACCCGGCTGCGGTGGTTGAGGTGGACCGCGATCACCTTGGACGGGACGACCGGCGGCAGATGGGTCGCCTCCTCGGCCTTGACGCGGCGCCCGTCCCCGGCGACCAGCTCGTCGCCGTCGCGGACGGTCTCCACGACGGAGCCGTCGAGGAGGACACGGCGGTACTCGGTCATGACGGGAGCCTCCCTGGGGTCATCCGGTCATCCGGTGGTCCGGTGTGGCGGTCATCCGGTCGGCGGGCCGGACGGCTGGACGCGGCTGTGGGGTGTGCGGGCGGCGGGCGGCGGGGGCGGCGGGCCGGTGCCCGTCCAGCCGTCCGCCGGGCGGTCGAACCAGAGGTGTACCTGGCCGGTGCCGATGGCGTTCTCGTACGCGCCGTACTGCCGGGCCTTCGCCGTGCACGCCCGCTCGCCGAGGGCTCCGGCCATCATCAGGTAGTGGAAGAACTTCGCCTCGGGCCTGTACGGCCAGAAGTCGTCCATGCGGTCGAGGACCTGGTCGTGGCGGCCCTGCGTGAACCAGGCGATGCGCTCCTGGTCGGCCGCCCGTGCCTCGGGGGTGAAGATGTGGTCCGGGTCGCCCGCCTCGTGGTCGCGCAGTTGCCGCAGCGGCCAGAAGGTGTGCGACAGGGCGCCGGAGGCGATCAGCAGGACCCGGCGGCCGGGCGTGGCGGCGATGCCGTCGGCCAGTGCGCGGCCGAGGCGCAGATGGTCGTCCATGTCCCCGGTCTGGCAGACGCCGATGGTGACCCACCGCTTGTCGGGCAGCCCCTCGCCGAGGTACTTCCACAGGTTGGTCGTGGCGTAGTAGACGGGCAGGTACGGGTCGTCGATCGGGGTGATCCAGGTGCCGTGCCGGTCGGCGAAGGAGGCGATGTGGTGGGCGAGTTCGGGATCACCGGGGAAGTCGTACGGCATCCGGCACATCCCGCGCGGCAGTTCCTCGGAGGTGTACAGGCCGGAGCGGCGCGGCTGGGCGGTGACGACGAACTCGACGGTGGTCGCCCAGTGGGAGTCGAGGACGACGACGGTGTCGTAGCCGTCGGACGCGAAGACGTCGTCGCGGAGCTGCCGCAGACCGGTGACGAGGGTGCTCTCCTTGCCCTCGTTGAGCTCCAGCCGGTCGGCCTCGGGCAGCACGATGGTGGGGACGTGGGAGAGCAGACCCGCCCCGACGATCTCACCCATGGTGCGGCCGTCCGTTCTCATTCATGGTCGGTCCATCCGTTCGGTGCGGTGACGGTGGTCTTCAGGTCGCAGTAGAAGTCGAAGCTCCAGTCGCCGCCCTCGCGGCCGATGCCCGAGTGGCGGGAGCCGCCGAAGGGTGCCCGGAGGTCGCGTACGTAGAAGCAGTTGACCCAGACGGTGCCCGCCACGAGCCGTGCGGTGACGCGCCGCGCCCGTTCGTGGTCGCCGGTGGCGACGGTGGCCGCGAGACCGAAGCGGGTGTCGTTGGCGAGGTGTACGGCCTCGTCCTCGGTGGTGAAGGTCTGGAGGGTCAGGACGGGCCCGAAAACCTCCTCCTGGACGATCTCGGAGTCCTGGGCGACGTCGGTGAGGAGGGTGGGCGGGTAGTACAGGCCGCCTTCCCGCGCGGCATCGCGACCGTCGCCCGGGTCGTCGCCGCCCGGGTGATCGGCGCTCGGGTGACCGCCGACGACCGTGCGGGCCCCCGCCGCCAGCGCCCGCCGCACGAATCCGTCGACCTTCTCCAGCTGGCGGGGGTGGATGAGGGGGCCGAGGTCGGTGGCCGGGTCCCTCGGGTCGCCCTGGCGCAGCCGGGCCGCCCTCCCGGCGAGGCGGCGGGTGAACTCCCCCGCCACCGGCCGCTCGACCAGGACGCGGGTGGCCGCGAGACAGACCTGTCCGGCGTTGTCGTACTGCTCCAGCGCGAGGTCCACGGCCAGGTCCAGGTCCGCGTCGGCGAAGACCAACAGCGGTGACTTCCCGCCGAGTTCGAGGCTGACCGGAGTGAGGTGCGCGGCGGCCGACGCGGCGATGCGCTTGGCCGTCGGTACCGAACCGGTGAAGCTGACGCGGCGTACGTCCGGGTGCGCGACGAGGGCGGCGCCGACCTCGGGCCCGTACCCCTGCACGACGTTCAGGACCCCGGGTGGCAGTCCGGCCGCGGTGGCGATGTCGGCGAGCAGTGAGGCGGTCAGCGGGGACCATTCGGAGGGTTTCAGGATCACCGTGTTGCCGGCGGCGAGGGCCGGCGCGGCCTTCCAGGTGGCGAGCAGCAGCGGCGCGTTCCACGGGGTGATCAGGACGCACGGGCCCGCCGGATCCCAGCTGACGTGCTGGGTGTGCCCGCGGGTCGCGAAGTCCTCGTGCCCCAGTTTCAGCAGCCGGTCGGCGAAGAAGCGGAAGTTGTGGGCCACGCGCGGCATGACACCGCGCCGGTGGGAGCGCAGGAGGGCGCCGTTGTCGTGGGTCTCGACGACGGCGAGTTCTTCGAGCCGTTTCTCCACCCCTTCGGCGACGGCTTCGAGGAGGCGGGCGCGTTCGGCGGGCGGGGTGGCGGCCCAGCCCGGGAAGGCGGCCCTGGCCGCGGCGACGGCCGCCCCGGCGTCCGTCCCCGTCCCCCGGGCGATCTCGCCGAGGGAGCTGCCGTCGATGGGTGAGACGTCCGTGAAGGTCTCGGTGGCGGCGACCCGTTCGCCGCCGATGAAGTGCCGGGTGTCGACGGCGACCGAGGCGACGGTGGTGAGGTGTTCGCTCATGTCGTGGGGCTCCCTCATGTCATGGGGCTCCGGGGGCGGTGCACCGCGCTTCATGGCGGGGCCGCGGCGGGGCTCATTCGGCGCCGGAGGTGCCCGACTCCAGCAGTCGGCCTCCGTCCCAGACCACGCCGACCTGGCGGTAGTACGCGGCGATCGGCTCCCGGATCTCCAGCCGGGCCAGCTCTTCGGTGGGTGCCTCGAACAGCTCCAACTCGGCTTCCCCGGTCCAGGGTTGGCCGCCCTCGAAGGACGCGGCCCCGGACTCGATCAGTTCGTCGAGCGCCAGCCCCTTGCCCTTCTCGACGGAGGGCAGCCAGCGGTGGTGCAGCATGGGATGGGCGTTGACGAACCCGTTGGACTCGCAGGGCTCGCGCAGGGTGACGACGGCCTGGGCCAGGCGCCGGTCGGCGGCGGCGAGGGTGGCCCCGAACCTGGCCCCGGCCTCGATGCGCGGGGCGGGCCCGTACGGGTGCGGGCGGGTCTGGTGGATGGAACCGAGCTTCTTCGGATACCCCTGATGCAGCCCGCGGGCGACGGCGAAGTCCTTGTCGACCCAGATGAACACACAGCGCGTGTACGTCCGCTGCCGGTACGTGCAGCGCACGACGGCGAACGCCTCCTTGTACTGGGCCCGCACCGGATCGAGCAGTTCCTGCCCCGAGTCGGCGCAGGACTGCCAGTCGGCCCAGATCAGCGCGACGGCGCCGGGGTCCTCGGCGGCGGGTTCCAGCGGCTCGGGCAGCAACTCCCGTACGCGGCCCGGGTCGGTGCGGTACTCGACGGTGAGCAGATCCCCGGAGTAGCGCCACGGCGGCGCGGGGATCAGCGACGCGGCGCCCGTCGCCGTCTTGGGGTGGAAGTAGCCACGCAGACCGGTCACTTGGTCCCTCCGGACGATCCGGCGCCGAGGGCGGGCTGGGCGAGCAGTTCGGCGCGGTGGCGGGCGGCGGCCGCCGAGGTGGCGCGGCCCCCGAGGGAGACGACACCGACGAGACGGCCGCCCCGGTGGAAGCCGGCCAGGAAGTCGCCGTCCGGGTCGCCGTCCAGGACGCGCACGTCGCCCTGGCCGAGGCCGGGGGCGCCGAAGGACTGCAGCCGGAAGTCGTGCTGGTCGCTCCAGAAGGTCGGCAGGGGCGCGAACGGTGCGAACTCCCTGGCGCCTTCGCTGCCGCTGAGATGGGCGGCGAGCACCCTGGCGGCGTGCTTGGCGGTGTCCGTGGGGATGGACCAGTGTTCGACACGGCGCGCGACCTCGTCGTAACGGGCGTTGGGGAAGCGCGCGATGTCCCCGACGGCGACCACGTCCGGGCGTCCGCCGACCCGCAAATGCTCGTCCGTCAGGACGCCGTCGGTGAGGTCGAGGCCGTTGCCGTCGAGCCACTCGGTGTTGGCGACGGAGCCCACCGACTCCACCACGACGTCGGCGGCGATGACGGTGCCGTCGGCGAGGACCACCCCGGTGACCTGTTCGTCGCCCTGGAACCCGGTCACCTGCGCACCGAGGGCGAACCGGACGCCCCGCCGCTCGTGCCGGTCGAGCAGCGCCTTCGCGAGCAGTTCGCCGAGCGGCCCGACCATGGGCAGCGGCAGCGGGTCGACGGCCGTGACCTCGGCCGCACCGAGGGCCAGGGCGGTCGCGGCGACCTCACAGCCGATGAATCCGGCGCCGATGACGACCACGCGCCCGCCCGGCCGGGCCAGCGCCTCGCGCAGACCGCGGGCGTCGGCCACCGTGCGCACGGTGTGCCGGCCGCGGCGGGGGCCGGGGCAGGGCAGCCGCCGGGAACGCATCCCGGTGGCTGCCACCAGCCCCCCGTACGACAACATCTCGCCGTCGTCGAGCGTGACGGTCCGCCGGTCGAGGTCGGCGGCGACGACCCGGGTGCCCAGGCGCCACCGTACGTCCGCGACGCTGGCCCGCGGCAGGAAGGTGAGTTCGCCGAAGGAGGCGTCTCCCACCAGCGCCTCCTTGGAGAGCGGGGGCCGGTTGTAGGGCATGTGGGGTTCGTCCCCGACGAGGACGACGGGGCCGCGCCAGCCGGCTGCGCGCAGTTGCTCGGCGGTGCGCAGCCCTGCCATGGAGGCGCCGGCGACGACGACGGGTGCGACCGCCTCCGCGGGTGCGTTCACGCGTCAGTCCCCGATCCGGATCGCCTGCAGCGGGCAGACGTCGGCGGCCTCCTCGACCTCCTCGCGGCGGGTGTCGTCGGCGTCGGGGATGTGGACGAGATGTCCGTCGCCGTCGAATCGGAAGACGTCGGGAGCGGCGAAGACGCACTGGCCGTGGTCCTGGCATTTGTTCATGTCGACGACGACCTTCATGGCCGGTCCTCCAGCTGCCGTGTCACGTCGGAGGGGAACGGACGGGGACTCGGACCCTGAGGGCGGGCCCGGCCGATGGAGCGGGTCGGGACCGCCCCCTCCCCCCATTTCATTTGACCCCAAACAATGTAGGAAGCATTGAGGACGGGGTCAAGGGGGTGGGTACGCGCACCCGCGAATTGACGGGAGCGGGCCGCCTGCGGCTGGCCGCGCCGTTCCCCGCGCCCCTGGGGGGGGTGGGGGCTGGGGCGTGTGGGACGGTGACCGTCGCCTGTGGCTGAGCGCGCCGTTCCCCGCGCCCCTAGGGGGTGGGGGCTGGGGTGTGTGCGACGGTGACCGCCGCCTGTGGCTGAGCGCGCCGTTCCCCGTGCCCCTAGGGGGTGGGGGCTGGGGCGTGTAGGACGGTGACCGTCGCCTGTGGCTGAGCGCGCCGTTCCCTGCGCCCCTAGGGGGTGGGGGCTGGGGCGTGTGCGACGGTGACCGTCGCCTGTGGCTGGGTGCGTCGTTCCCCGTGCCCCTGGAGGGGCGAAAGCTGGGGCGCAGCCCCGCTTTTGAGGGGCGCGGGGAACTGCGCGAACGGCCCCCACCGGCCCGCAGCCGAAACGCGACCCCAGCCACCCCACCCCTCAGGGGCGCGGGGAACGGCGCAATCTTTCGCCTTCAGGGGCGCGGGGAACGGCGCGAGCAACCCCCACCGGCCCACAGCCGAAAAGACCGCTCAACCGCCGGAGGTGTCCAGCTCCGCGTCCTCACTCACGCCCGCACAGTCGTACGGATCCTTCAGCCACCCGTCCGGCAGGACGACCCGCCCGTTCCCGGACGTACGCCCCCGCGGCCCGTCCGCCCCCACCGGCCACGGCTGGTCGAGTTCCAACTCCTCCAGCCCTTCCGCCAGTTCACTCAGCGACGAGGTGACGGCGAGCCGCCGCCGCATCTCCGAGCCGACAGCGAATCCCTTCAGGTACCAGGCCACGTGCTTGCGGAAGTCGATGACCCCGCGCGCCTCGTCGCCGATCCACTCCCCGAGCAGGGTGGCGTGCCGCACCATGACGGCCGCGACCTCCCGGAGGGACGGCCGCGCGTACTGACCGTCTCGCCCTTCGAACGCCGCGACGAGGTCGGCGAACAGCCAGGGCCGTCCGAGGCACCCCCGCCCGACCACGACCCCGTCGCACCCGGTCTCGCGTACCATCCGCAGCGCGTCGTCCGCGGACCAGATGTCCCCGTTCCCGAGGACGGGAATCTCCGGCACGTGTTCCTTGAGTCGCGCGATGGCGTCCCAGTCGGCCGTCCCGCCGTAGTGCTGCGCCGCCGTGCGCCCGTGCAGCGCGATCGCCGTGACGCCTTCCTCGACGGCGATACGGCCCGCGTCGAGGAACGTGATGTGGTCGTCGTCGATGCCTTTGCGCATTTTCATGGTGACCGGCAGGCCTCCCGCCCCGGCGACCGCCTCGCGCAGGATCGCCCGCAGCAGCGGCCGCTTGTAGGGGAGGGCCGAGCCACCGCCCTTGCGTGTCACCTTGGGCACCGGGCAGCCGAAGTTCAGGTCGATGTGGTCGGCGAGGCCCTCGTCCGCGATCATGCGGACGGCCTTGCCGACGGTCGCGGGGTCGACGCCGTACAGCTGGATCGAACGCGGGGTCTCGGTCGCGTCGAAGCGGATCAGCTGCATGGTCTTCTCGTTGCGTTCGACCAGCGCCCGCGTGGTGATCATCTCGCTGACGAACAGGCCCTTGCCCCCGCTGAACTCCCTGCACAGCGTGCGGAACGGCGCGTTCGTGATGCCCGCCATGGGGGCGAGCACGACGGGCGGCAGGACGGTGTGCGGACCGATCCGCAGAGCGGTGTTCACCGCGGACGCGGGAGTGATCGTGGGCGTGGACATTCCTCCATTGTCACGTACGCCGACCCATGACGGTAGTCGTTAGTTAGGCACACTACCGACATGGGCGTAACCTGGTACCCATGCCTGAGCTCAGCCCCCGCCAGCGCCAGCTGGTGCTCGCGATCTGCTGTATGAGTCTGCTGATCGTGAGTCTCGACAACACCGTCCTCAACGTCGCCCTCCCCTCCATGCAGAAGGATCTGCACGCGAGCCTGGCGGGCATGCAGTGGACGATCGACGCGTACACCCTGGTGCTCGCCTCACTGCTGATGCTCGCGGGCTCGACCGCCGACCGCATCGGCCGCCGCAAGGTCTTCATGGCGGGCCTCGTCGTCTTCACCGTCGGCTCGGTCCTGTGCTCACTCGCACCGAACCTCGAATCGCTCGTGGCCTTCCGCATGATCCAGGCGGTCGGCGGCTCGATGCTCAACCCGGTCGCCATGTCGATCATCACCAACACCTTCACGGACCCGCGCGAACGCGCCCGCGCGATCGGGGTCTGGGGCGCGGTGGTCGGCATATCCATGGCCGCGGGCCCACTGGTCGGCGGCCTCCTGGTGGACTCCGTCGGCTGGCGTTCGATCTTCTGGGTCAACCTGCCGGTGGGCCTGGCCGCGCTCCTGCTCACCCTGCGGTACGTGCCGGAGTCCCGCGCGCCGAAGGCCCGCCGCCCCGACCCGGTCGGCCAGCTCCTGGTGATCGCGCTGCTCGGCTCCCTGACGTACGCGATCATCGAGGCGCCCGCATCCGGCGCCGGCAAGATCCTCGTCTTCGGAGGGATCGCGCTCGTCGCCCTCGTCACCCTCCTCTGGTACGAGCCGCGACGCGACGAACCCCTCATCGACCTGCGGTTCTTCCGGTCGGCGCCGTTCAGCGGGGCGACGGTGGTGGCGGTGAGCGCGTTCGCCGCGCTGGGCGGTTTCCTCTTCCTCTCGACCCTCTACCTCCAGAACGTCCGGGGCCTGAGCGCGCTCGACGCGGGCCTGTGGATGCTGCCCATGGCGGCGATGACGTTCGTCTGCGCGCCGCTGTCCGGGCGGCTGGTCGGCAACCGCGGGCCCCGCATCTCCCTCCTGATCGCCGGTACGGCGATGACGGTGAGCGGGGTGCTGTTCGCCGCGTTCGAGGCCGAGACGGCGAACGTGACACTCGTCATCGGGTACGTGCTCTTCGGGCTCGGCTTCGGTTTCGTGAACGCGCCCATCACCAACACGGCGGTGTCGGGCATGCCTCGCGCCCAGGCCGGGGTGGCGGCGGCGGTGGCGTCCACGAGCCGGCAGATCGGGCAGACGCTGGGGGTCGCGGTGATCGGGGCGGTCCTCGCGTCCGGCGTCGGCACGTCGTCGTACCGGGCCGCGTTCGTCTCGGCGGCCCGGCCCGCGTGGTGGATCATCGCGGCGTGCGGCCTCTCGGTCCTGGTGGTGGGCGCGGTGTCCAGCGGCCGCTGGGCCCGCGGCACGGCGGCCCGTACGGCGGCGCGCCTGTCCGCACCAGAGGTGAAACAGTCCGCAGGCGTCGCCTGAGCCCGCCCGCCCCGCCCGGAGGCGCGCCACCGCCACCGGGTGCGGCCCGGCGGGGCCGTTCGCGCAGTTCCCCGCGCCCCTGAGGAGCGGAGCTTCGCCCCGACCCCGTCGCGTTGTCGGCTGCGGGCCGGTGGGGGTTGCTCGCGCAGTTCCCCGCGCCCCTCAAAAGCGGGGCTGCGCCCCAGCTTTTGCCCTTAAGGGGCGCGGGGAACGGCGCGGCCAGCCACAAACGACCGTCACCCGTCCCCCACACCCCAGCCCCCACCTCCCAGGGGCGCGGGGAACGGCGCGACAAGCCCCCGCCGCCCCGCACCCGGGACGCGACCCCGGCCACCCCACCCCACCCCTCAGCCCCGCAGGGAACCCCGCTGAACAGCCAGTTCCTGCAGTCGTTCCAGCCGCGTACGCGACACACCGTCCGCCGGCGCGTACGTAACCATCCGCGCCCCCTCCCCCGGCCCCAGCCAGAGATCCGTATGGACGAGCGTCAACCGCCCCACATACCGGTTGTCGAACAGCTTCGTCTTGCTGCGCGAACCCACCACCTCGTGCCGCCCCCACACCTCCCGGAACTCCTCCGACTCCGCACACAGCCGCTTGAGCAGCATCTTCCACGCGGGATCGGCGAGATGCCCGGCCATGGCGCCGCGGAACTTCGCCGCCATCAACCGCACCGTCTCGTCGAGCAGCACGATCGAGGAGCGCCACTGCTCGTTCGTGGTGATGAGGAGCATGCAGTTGCGGTCCTCCGGCGGCACCTCGTCGAGGTCGCACAGCAGCAGCCCGTAGGTGCGGTTGTACGCGAGGACGTCGTACCGGCTGTTCTGGATGCAGGCGGGCAACGGCTCCAGCTGCTCCAGCGTCTGCAGCAGCGCCGGGGTGATCGTCGTACAGCGCGAGGCCGGGGTGGGATCGACGGCCCCGGCCAGCTGGAAGAGGTGGGCGCGCTCGTTCGAGTCGAGCATCAGTGTGCGGGCGAGCGCGTCGAGGACCTGTACGGACACCTGGATGTCCCGGGCCTGTTCGAGCCAGGTGTACCAGGTGACCCCGACCGCGGAGAGCTGGGCGACCTCCTCCCGCCGCAGACCGGGGGTGCGCCGGCGGCTGCCCCGGGGCAGCCCCACCTGCTCGGGCGTGATGTGCTCGCGCCGATGACGGAGAAAGGCGGCCAGCTCATGCCGCCGGATTTCCGGCTCCCCCACCCAGGCCGTCGCCCCGGTGGCCTCGCCCGCCACCACCGTGGCCCCGCCCGCCACCCCGGTGACCGGGCCCGCGTCCGGGCCGGCGTCCGGGCCCGTGCCCGCCGTCGTCTTCTCGGCCATGGTCGTCATGTCTCCAGCCTGCCGCCCCGTGGCCCCTGTCGCGGACCCTGTTTCCGGGTACTCCTTCTACCAGGATAAGAAGACTCTGGTACCAGCCTGCGAGCGGGCGCAGGATCGACCACGTGACCGAAATCCTCGCTCCCCGCACCACCCGCTCAGCGACCGCCGGCCCACCGGTGCTCGGCGCCCTGGGACTGTTCACCGTGCTGCTCGGCGCGGCGCTGCCCCTCATCGACTTCTTCATCGTGAACGTCGCCCTGCCCACGATCGGCCACGACCTGGCCGCGAGCGACGCCGTCCTGGAACTCGTCGTCGCCGGTTACGGGGTCGCGTACGCCGTGCTCCTCGTCCTCGGCGGACGGCTCGGCGACACCTTCGGCCGGCGCCGGCTCTTCCTCGGCGGGATGGCGGCCTTCGGCCTGACCTCGCTTGCGTGCGGGCTCGCACCGACGGCGTGGACGCTCGTCGCGGCGCGCGTCCTCCAGGGCGCCGCGTCCGCCGCGATGCTCCCGCAGGTCCTCGCCACCATCCAGTCGGCGACCCAGGGCCCGCGCCGAGCCAAGGCGATGAGCCTGTACGGGGCCACGGCCGGACTCTCCATGGTGGCCGGGCAGATACTCGGCGGCGTCCTCGTCGCGGCCGACCTCGCGGGCACGGGCTGGCGCGCGGTCTTCCTGGTGAACGTACCGGTCGTGCTGGTGGGCCTGTTCCTGGCCGCCAGGGCCGTCCCGGAGACCCGCTCGCAGCACCCGCAGCCGGTGGACGTCCCCGGCACGGTCCTGCTGGGTGTGGCCCTGGTGTCCCTGCTGGCCCCGCTGACCGAGGGCCGGGCGGCGGGCTGGCCGCTGTGGACCTGGCTGTCGCTGGCCCTGTTCCCGGTCGCCGCGACCGCCTTCTACCTGGTCGAACGCCGGTCGGAACGCCGGGGCCGCACCCCGCTGGTCCCGCCGAGCCTCTTCGCCAACATCCCCCTGCGCCGCGGCCTGATCATGGTCGTTCCCTTCTCCATCGGCTTCAGCGGCTTCATGTTCGTCATCGCGGTGGCGCTCCAGGAGGGGGTCGGCCTGAGCCCGGTCCGCGCGGGCCTGACCCTCGTACCGATGGCGGTGTCCTTCTTCGTGGCCTCGCTGCTCGGGCCCCGGCTGGTGGCCCGGTGGGGTACGCGTGTGGTGACCGCGGGCGGTCTGGTCCAGGCGGTCGGCGTGGGCGTCCTCGCGCTCACGGTGTGGGGCTCCTGGCCCGACCTCGGCGGCCCGCAGCTCTGGCCGGGCCTGATGATCGCGGGCGCGGGACAGGCCCTCCAGTTGCCGGTCCTCTTCCGCGTCATCCTCTCCGAGGTCCCCGCGGCCCGCGCCGGGGTGGGCAGCGGAGTGATGATCACCGCCCAGCAGTCCGCGCTCGCCCTGGGTGTGGCCACCCTCGGCACCTTGTTCCTCACCCTGGTCCCGGGCCGGGGCATGGGCGACGCCCTGGCGACGACCCTGCTCGTCCAGCTCGCCGCCGTCGTCCTGACGACGGGACTGAGCCTGCGCCTGCCCCGCGAGATCGCCTGAACGGCCACCCCGCACAAACCCCTCCGAAAGGGCCCGCCCGAACCCGCAATGCGCAGAATGCGCACAGAACTCACCGCGCACGCACCCCCGTTGATGTTGTTCTTGTTGCACACTCCTAGGGCTTGTCGCGCAAGCCGAGCGCGACCACCAGGAGGCGTCATGCTGCAGATCAACACCAGCAAGGTCAGCCGCTGGGACCAACACGGCCGCGAGCACGTCGTTCGGGTACAGCGCACGGGCATGCAGCGGACGATCAGATGCGACACGTGCGGCTGGCGCAAGCCCGCCCAGTTCCTGCCCTGGCTGAAGGCCGAGGAACATCTCACGGAGGCACACCAGGCGACGGTGGACCCGGCCGGAACCTGAGGGCACCGAGGCCACCGAAGGCACCGAAGGCACCGAGGGAGCAGTGGCCCCGGTCAGGCCCTCAGCCCACGCACCACCAGGTCCACGACGGCCTCGAACTCGCCCTCGATCCCGGGCTGTTCCCACTCGCGGGCGTGACACGGGTCGTGGAAGCGGTCCGTGGCCTGGAAGAGGGCACGGGCGGTGACGGCGGGGTCGGCGGCGGCGAAGGCGCCGGAGTCGACGCCGGACCGGACGATCGCCGTGAGCTGCCCGGTGAGAGCGTCGATGTGCTCACCGACCGCCTCACCGCTCTCCCCGGTCAGCACCATGTACGTGGCGAACAGTTCGGGGTCGTCGCCCGCCTTGCGGCGCTTGGCGGTGAACAGGGCGGCGAGCCAGTCGCGCAGCCGGGCCTCCGGGTCTCGGTCCTGCGCCACGATGTCGTCGAGGACGGCCGACGTACGGTCCAGCCAGCGCTTCGTGACCGCCTCCCGCAGCGCCGCCTTCGTACGGAAGTGCCGGTAGACGCTGCCGTGGCTGACGCCGAGCGCACGCGCCACGTCCACCACGGTGGCCTTCGCGGGGCCGTGGCGGCGCAGCACCTCCTCGGTCACCTCAAGGATGCGCTCGGCGGTCAGGATCTCGGTGGTCGCCATGGTGATGACCGTACCGGCGGTGTCGTCAGCGCTCGCTGTCGAGGTGTGCCATCTGCGCGGACGGGTAGCGCTCGCCCGCCGCCGAGCCGGCCGGGACGGCCTCCTCGATCGCGGCGAGGTCGGCGGTGTCGAGGGCGACGTCGAGCGCGCCGAGCGCCTCCGTCAGCCGCTCCCGGGTCCGCGCGCCCACCAGCGGCACGATGTCCTCGCCGCGCGACAGCGCCCAGGCGATGGCGATCTGCGCGACGGACGCGCCCTTCTGCTCGGCGATCTTCCGCAGCGCCTCGACGAGGTCCAGGTTGTGACGGAGGTTGTCGCCCTGGAAGCGCGGGCTGTGGGCGCGGAAGTCGTTGGCGGCGAGCTGCCGGTCGGGCGTGAAGTGTCCGGAGATCAGACCGCGGGACAGCACGCCGTACGCGGTGATGCCGATGCCCAGCTCACGGGTGGTCGGCAGGATCTCGGCCTCGATGCCGCGGGAGATGAGGGAGTACTCGATCTGCAGGTCCGAGATCGGGGCGGTGGCCGCGGCCCGGCGCACGGTGTCGGCCCCGGCCTCGCTCAGGCCGATGTGCCGTACGTACCCCTTCTCGACGAGTTCGGCGATCGCGCCGACCGTCTCCTCGATGGGGACGTCCGGGTCGACGCGCGCGATCCGGTAGACGTCGATGTGGTCGACGCCGAGCCGCTGCAGCGAGTACGCCACGAAGTTGTGGACCGCGGCGGGCCGCCCGTCGTAGCCGGACCAGCGGCCCTCCGGGTCGCGCAGGGCGCCGAACTTCACGCTGACGAGGGCCTGTTCGCGCCGCGCGGCCGGGGCGCTGCGCAGCGCCTCGCCGATCAGCATCTCGTTGTGCCCCATGCCGTAGAAGTCACCGGTGTCGAGCAGTGTGACCCCCGCTTCGAGGGCGGCATGGATGGTGGCGACGGCTTCCCCCCGATCGGCGTCCCCGTACAGCGCGGACATCCCCATACACCCCAGCCCGAGAGCGGACACCTGAGGACCAACGGTTCCAAGGGCACGACTGAGCATCAGAATCTCCCGACACATCGACGAACGAAGCAACCCCTCAACCTTGACATGACAGCTGACAGATTTCAATATCTGTCAGCTGTCACACCCAACGCCAACCAAAAAGCCTCGACCCCCTCTCGCGTTCAAGAGGGGGTCGAGACTCACTCACCCAAGGGGCGCGGGGAACGGCGCAGTCTTTCGCCCTTCAGGGGCGCGGGGAACGGCGCAATCCTTTGCCTTTAGGGGCGCGGGGAACTGCGCAATCCCTGAGGCCGACCACGACGGACCGTCAGCCGACAACGGACCGACAACGGCCCACCCCCCGCGGAGCGACTAGCAGCCGACAAGCCGGCTCGCCAGATACCCCTCGATCTGGTCGAGAGAAACCCGCTCCTGCTTCATCGTGTCCCGCTCACGCACGGTGACCGCGTTGTCGTCGAGCGTGTCGAAGTCGACGGTCACACAGAACGGCGTACCGATCTCGTCCTGGCGACGGTAACGACGGCCGATCGCACCGGCGTCGTCGAAGTCGATGTTCCAGTTCTGCCGGAGAGCGGTCGCGAGCCCCTTCGCCTTCGGGGACAGCTCCGGGTTGCGGGACAGCGGCAGCACGGCCACCTTCACCGGCGCGAGCCGCGGGTCGAGGCGCAGCACGGTCCGCTTCTCCATCTTGCCCTTGGCGTTGGGCGCCTCGTCCTCGACGTACGCGTCGAGGAGGAACGCCAGCATCGCGCGGCCGACACCGGCCGCGGGCTCGATGACGTACGGGGTCCAGCGCTCGCCGGCCTCCTGGTCGAAGTAGGACAGGTCCTGGCCGGAGGCCTTGGAGTGCGCGGAGAGGTCGTAGTCCGTGCGGTTGGCGACGCCCTCCAGCTCACCCCACTCGTTGCCGCCGAACTGGAAGCGGTACTCGATGTCGGCGGTGCGCTTGGAGTAGTGCGAGAGCTTCTCGGCCGGGTGGTCGTACCAGCGCATGTTCTCCTCGCGGAGGCCGAGGCCGGTGTACCAGTTCCAGCGCTCCTGCATCCAGAACTCCTGCCACTTCTCGTCCTCGCCCGGCTTGACGAAGAACTCCATCTCCATCTGCTCGAACTCGCGGGTCCGGAAGATGAAGTTGCCGGGCGTGATCTCGTTGCGGAAGGACTTGCCCATCTGCGCGATGCCGAACGGCGGCTTCTTGCGCGAAGTCTGCTGGACCTGGGCGAAGTTGGTGAAGATGCCCTGCGCGGTCTCGGGGCGCAGGTAGGCGACGGAGCCGCTGTCCTGCGTGGGGCCGAGGTGCGTGGAGAGCAGGCCGGAGAACTGCTTGGGCTCGGTGAACGTGCCCTTGTTGCCGCAGTTGGGGCAGTTGAGGTCGGCGAGCCCGTTCTCGGGGAGGCGGTTGTGCTTGGCCTCGTACGCCTCCTCAAGGTGGTCGGCGCGGTACCGCTTGTGACACGAGGTGCACTCGGTGAGCGGGTCGGAGAACGTGGCGACGTGACCGGAGGCCACCCAGACCTCGGTCGCCAGGATCACGGAGGAGTCGAGGCCGACGACGTCCTCGCGGGACGTCACCATGTAGCGCCACCACTGACGCTTGATGTTCTCCTTGAGCTCGACACCCAGCGGCCCGTAGTCCCAGGCGGCCCGCTGGCCGCCGTAGATCTCACTGCACGGATAGACGAAGCCACGGCGCTTGCTCAGGCTGACGATGGAGTCGATCTTGTCGGCGGCCACGGTGCTCTCTTCATTACGACGACGGGCGTTGAAGCGGGTTGCTTCACAGCTATTGCTTCACGGCTACTGCTACAGAGCTGTTGCTTCAGAGCGAATGCCTCAGATTACCGGCGGCCCCGCCCCTCGGATCAAATCGGTTGGGGTCCCGGCCGGACGCCGCCCCTCCACTCACCGTGACACCCCTCACATACCGGGATGAAGTCCAGATCACAGGGCCGCTTATTGACAATCGTTTCCACACCAGCTGAAAATGACTGTCATGAACGTACGACGACGCCACATATCCGCCGGTGTGATCGCGACGGCCACCGCCCTCGCCCTCGGCTCCCTCTCCGCCTGCTCGTCCGACTCCAGCGCGGCCGACGGCGAAGGCGGCAAGCTCGACGTCGTGGCGTCGTTCTACCCGCTGCAGTTCCTCGCCGAGGAGATAGGCGGGAGCCACGTCAGCGTGAGCACCCTGACCGAGCCCGGTCAGGAGCCGCACGACCTGGAGATCAGCGCCAAGCAGACCGCGCAGCTCCAGGAGTCGGACGTGGCTCTCTACCTGAAGGGCCTCCAGCCCTCCGTCGACGAGGCGATAGGCCAGTCCGAGGTGAAGGCGAAGGTCGACGCGGCCACCCTCACCGACCTGGAGAAGCACGGCACCGAGGTCGGCGGCCACGCGGCCGAGCACGACGAAGAGGACGAGCACGGCCACGAGGACGAGGAAGGCTCCGGCCTCGACCCGCACATCTGGCTCGACCCCGTGAAGTACGCCGAGGTCGCCGAGGGTGTGGGCAAGGCCTTCGAGAAGGCCGACCCGGACAACGCGGCCACGTACAAGAAGAACACCGCGGCCCTGGTGAAGAAGCTGGACGGGCTCGACACCCGCTTCGAGGACGGCCTCAGGAACACCAAGACCAAGGTCTTCATCACCACCCACGCGGCCTTCGGCTACCTCGCCGAGCGCTACGGCCTCACCGAGGAGGCCATCAACGGCCTGGACCCGGAGAGCGAGCCCAGCGCCAACCGCGTCAAGGACCTTGAGAAGATGGCGAAGGCCGACGGCGTCTCCACCGTGTTCTACGAGACGCTCGTCAGCGACAAGACCGCCAAGACCATCGCCGCGGACGCGGACCTCAGGACCGATGTGCTCGACCCGATCGAGGGCATCACCGAGAAGTCCAGGGGCGACGACTACATCCAGGTCATGGACGCCAACCTCAAGGCGCTGCAGACGGCCCTGGGAGCGAAGTGACCGTGAAATGACAGCATCATGAGCAGCACGATCATCCCGATCAGCCTCCGGAGGACGTCGGCATGACGAACGGGTCCGACACACCGACCGACACCTCGACCGTCACACCGCACCCGCCTGTCATCTCCCTGCGCGGTGTGACGGCCGAACTCGGCTCACGCCCCGTCCTGCGCGGCATCGACCTCACCGTGAACCGCGGTGAGGTCGTCGCGCTGCTCGGCGCCAACGGCTCCGGCAAGTCGACCGCCATCCGCACGATCATCGGCCAAGTACCGCTCAGCGGCGGCGAGATCGAGCTGTTCGGCACGCCCCGGCGCCGCTTCCGCGACTGGGCTCGCGTGGGATACGTGCCGCAGCGCACGACAGCCGCCGGCGGAGTGCCCGCCACGGTGACCGAGGTGGTGTCCTCCGGGCGGCTGTCCCGCGCCCGCTTCGGCGTCCTGCGCAAGGCGGACCGCGAGGCCGTACGGCACGCCCTGGAGCTGGTGGGCCTCGCCGACCGCGCCAAGGACTCCGTGGACGCCCTCTCCGGCGGCCAGCACCAGCGCGTACTGATCGCCCGCGCGCTGGCCTCCGTACCGGAACTGCTGATCATGGACGAGCCGATGGCGGGCGTCGACCTGGCGAGCCAGGAGGTCCTCGCGGCGACCCTGCGGGAGCAGGTCGCGGCCGGCACGTCCGTCCTCCTCGTGCTGCACGAGCTGGGCCCGCTGGAGCCGCTCATCGACCGCGCGGTCGTCCTGCGCGACGGCTGCGTGCTGCACGACGGCCCGCCCCCGCGGGCGCTCGGCCAGCACGCGCTGCCCGGCCACGACCACGTACACCCCCACGCGGCCCACGACGCCGAACCGATCCGGACGGGACTGCTGAGCTGATGGCCACGAACCTCGCCCTGAACATCGAGATCCTCGATTACGCCTTCATGCAGCGGGCCCTGCTCGCGGCCGTCCTCGTCGGCATCACCGCGCCCGCGGTCGGCATCTACCTCGTCCAGCGCCGCCAGGCCCTGCTGGGTGACGGCATCGGCCATGTCGCGATGACGGGCGTCGGCCTCGGCTTCCTGCTCTCCTGGTCCCCGGTGTGGATGGCGACGGCCGTCTCCGTGGTCGGCGCGGTCCTGATGGAACTGATCCGCTGGTACGGGAGGACGCGCGGCGACATCGCACTGGCGATGCTCTTCTACGGGGGCATGGCGGGCGGCGTGATGTTCATCAACCTCGCCCCCGGTGGCTCCAACGCCAACCTGACCTCGTACCTCTTCGGCTCGCTCTCGACGGTGTCCGAGTCGGACGTGACGGCGATCTGCCTGCTGGCCGCCTTCGTCGTCCTCGTCACGATCGGTCTGCGCCGCCAGCTGTTCGCGGTGAGCCAGGACGAGGAGTTCGCGCGGGTGACGGGGCTGCCCGTGCGCGCCCTGAACCTCCTCACGGCGATCACCGCCGCCGTCACCGTCACCGTCGCCATGCGGGTCGTCGGCCTGCTCCTGGTCTCCGCGCTGATGGTGGTCCCGGTGGCCGCCGCGCAGCAGCTCAGCCGGAGTTTCGCCGCCACGTTCGCGATCTCCGTGGCGATCGGCGTCAGCGTGACGATCGGCGGCACGGTGACCTCGTACTACCAGGACGTACCGCCCGGCGCGACGATCGTGCTGCTGACCATCGGGGCGTTCATGCTGCTCACCGTGGCGGCTACGCCGCTGGCCAGGCGGCGTGCGCGGGCCGCCGCGCTGGTCGCGGCGCGGGAAGCCGGGGACCCGGCGGAGTGCGCCATTCCCGGCACGCGCACACCGACCGGGAAGGTCGGCGTCTGACCGCGCCCAGCTCGGGCTGGCACAATGGCCCGGCAAGCCGCAGACGTTTGGAGGCAACGGTGACGACCGCTGGACCGCCCGTTCGGGGCCGTTCCACCCGGCAGCGTGCCGCCGTGGCGGCGGCGCTCGACGAGGTGGACGAGTTCCGTAGTGCGCAGGACCTGCACGACATGCTCAAGCACAAGGGCGACTCCGTAGGGCTCACCACGGTGTACCGCACGCTGCAGTCGCTCGCGGACGCGGGGGAAGTCGACGTGCTGCGCACGTCCGACGGTGAGTCGGTGTACCGCCGCTGCGCGAGCGGGGACCATCACCATCACCTGGTGTGCCGGGTGTGCGGCAAGGCCGTGGAGGTCGAAGGACCGGCGGTGGAGAAATGGGCCGAGGCGATCGCCTCGGAACACGGCTACGTGAACGTGGCCCACACGGTGGAGATCTTCGGCACCTGCGCGGACTGCGCTGCGCGCGGCCAGGGAGTCTGAACCCCAGCCCACGCTCCCGGCTGCGGCCCGGTGGGGGCTGGGGCCCGGTGGGGGCTGGGGCCCGGTGGGGGCTGGGGCCCGGTGGGGGCTGGGGCCCGGTGGGGGCTGGGGCCAACGATTGCGCAGTTCCCCGCGCCCCTAGGTGCCTAGGGGCGCGGGGAACTGCGCGGGTGACCCCCACCGGCCTGCAGCCGAAAGTCGGCCGGGTTGTTCAGGGGCGCGGGGAACTGCGCAATCCTTGACGTCAGCTGGGGTCCGGGCGGCCCCTCATGTCCGCTTCCATGGCGAGCAGGTCCTCGTTCGGGACCGCACCCCCGAATCGACGGTCCCGCGACGCGTACTCCACGCACGCCCGCCACATGTCACGCCGATCGAAGTCCGGCCACAGCACGTCCTGGAAGACCATCTCCGCGTAACTGGACTGCCAGATCAGGTAGTTGGACGTCCGCTGCTCGCCGCTGGGGCGGAGGAACAGGTCAACGTCAGGCATGTCCGGGTAGTACAGGTACTTCTGGATCGTCTTCTCACTGACCTTGTCGGGGTCGAGCTTCCCGGCGGCGACATCCAGCGCCATCGCCTTCGCCGCGTCGGCCAGCTCCGCCCTGCCCCCGTAATTCACGCAGAAATACAAGGTCATCGCATCGTTGTCCTGCGTCTGCTCCTGCGCGACCTGCAGCTCCTGCACGACGGACTTCCACAGCTTCGGCATCCGCCCGACCCACCGGATCCGGATCCCGAGGTCGTTCATCTCGTCGCGCCGGCGCCGGATGACGTCCTTGTTGAAGTTCATCAGGAAGCGGACCTCTTCGGGCGACCGCTTCCAGTTCTCCGTGGAGAAGGCGTACAGGGAGAGGTTCTTGACGCCCAGCTCAAGGCACCCCTTGAGGACGTCCATGACGACGCCCTCACCCACCCGGTGCCCCTCCGTGCGCGGCAGCCCGCGCTCCTTGGCCCAGCGCCCGTTCCCGTCCATCACGCACGCCACGTGGTTCGGGATCAGCTCGCCGGGGAGTTTGGGCGCGCGGGCACCGGACGGGTGCGGTTCCGGCGTCTTGTACTCGCGGCGCTGGCGCCCCAGGATCCCGCGTACCACCATCTGCTTCTCGTCTCCTCAGATCTCGTACGGCAAGTACAACAAGTACAGCCGGTTGTCGCTCAGGTGCTTTTCTCGACGTACCGCAGGGACCGCAGGCCGCGCTCCAGGTGCCAGTGCAGGTAGGCCGACACCAGGCCGCTGCCCTCCCTGACGTACCGCGGTTCGCACGCGTCGGCGTGTGCCCAGTCGCCGGTCAGCAGCGCGCCGAGCAGTTCGAGGGCCCCCGCCGAGGGTACGACGCTGCCGGGCACCCGGCAGTCGACGCAGACGGAACCTCCCGCGGCGACCGAGAAGAAGCGATTCGGTCCGGGCATGCCGCATTTCGCGCAGTCGCTGAAACTGGGCGCGTACCCGTTCACGGCGAGGGAGCGCAGCAGGAACGCGTCGAGGATGAGGTGCGGCTCGTGTTCGCCCTGCGCGAGGGTGCGCAGCCCGCCCACGAGCAGCAGGTACTGCTGGACGGCGGGCTCGCCCTCGTGGTCCGTGAACCGCTCCGCCGTCTCCAGCATGGCCGTCCCGGCGGTGTACCGGGCGTAGTCGGTGACGATCCCGCCGCCGTACGGAGAGATCGTCTCGCTCTGCGTGCACAGCGGCAGCCCGCGGCCGATCAGCTCGCTCCCCCGCGCGAAGAACTGCACGTCGACGTGGGAGAAGGGTTCGAGCCTGGCCCCGAACTTCGACTTGGTCCGGCGCACCCCGCGGGCCACGGCCCGTACGCGTCCGTGACCGCGCGTGAGCAACGTGATGATCCGGTCCGCCTCACCCAGCTTCTGGGTGCGCAGCACGATGCCGTCGTCGCGGAACAGGCTCATGGCCCCATTCTCGCGTACGCGGGCGGCGGGTGTGGCCGGGGTCCTTTCAAGGGACCTCGCCGCGGCTGCGTGCGTTGGCGTAGGCGGTCGCGGCGCTGAGCCGTTCCGCCATGGTGGCTCCCCGGGCGGTGTCCGGTGCGCAGTCCCATTCCCGGCCGCCGCCGTAGGGGCGCAGTTGCAGGTACGGACCCTCGTGGCCCATCACCCTGCCCACCCGGCCGCTTCTCGTGTCGACGACGTACGTCCCGACGACCGGCTTCACCGGAGCACCGCCGCGAGCCGGGCCGCCGTCTCGACGGAACACCGGCCCAGTTCCACGAGGGGGCACGGTGACTCCCGCGCCAAGGTTGCCGGGTCGATCCGGAGTGTCGGCAACTTAATTCCTGCGGTTGCGAGTGCTTCGCGCAATTCCTTCACCGTTTCCTCCGCTTGTTCGACGCAGGCCGTCGAGTGCTGTGCGTCGGGTGCCTGGCGGGCAGACCTCACGGGTGTTCCCCTTCCTTTTCGGGTTCTACTCTTTCCGTCTCCACGATGACGCCCACGGCTTAGTCTTTGGAAGACCTCTAGGCTCAGCAACGACGGTGCAGTACAGGGGGTTTTCCATGGCCAATGGTTCACGGCAGGCGGCTTGGGAGTTCTTCGGAACAGAGCTGAAGAGACACCGGGAGGAGGCAGGCCTGACGCAGGCGGAGTTGGGTTATCGCGTTTTTGTGTCGGGCGGCTACATCGGGCAATTCGAACAGGCAATTCGACGTCCACAGTTGGATGCCGCCCAGAGGATCGACGAAGTCCTACAAACCGATGGCTTTTTCGAGCGAACATGGCGAAAGCTCATCGACGACAAACGGTACGCGGACTACTTCACGGAGGTCGTGGAGCTGGAGCGGACAGCAACAAAGATCTGCACGTTCGCGCCGACCCTCGTACCGGGCCTGCTGCAGACAGCGCCCTACACCCGTGCCGTGATGCTGGCGGGCAACCCCCTCATCGCCGATGAGCACATCGAGGAGAAGACGTCAGCTCGCAGGGAGCGAGCGCAGATTCTCGGCGACGCTACAAGGCCCGTGTATTGGGTGATCCTGCATGAACACGTGCTGAGGATTCCGGTCGGCGACGCGGCCACGATGGCCAAGCAACTCGACCACATCGCGCGGATGGTGCGACAGCGGCAAGTGCTGGTGCAGGTGCTGCCGTACTCCGTGGGTGCGTATCCCCTCATGGGTCGGATGGTGCAGCTCATGGAGTTCGAGGAGGCGCCGCCAACCGCCTATACAGAGGCGGTGTATTCGGGGAATCTGCTGGACGATCCCGCCCTGGTTAAGCGCGTGCAAGAGGCATACGATCTGCTCAGGGCCGCCGCACTGCCGGCGGAGGCGTCCCTGGCCCTGATCGAGTCGGCGGCGGAGGACCACAGACGATGCGGCAGTACGACCTGAGCCTTGCCCAGTGGCGTAGGAGCACCTACAGCGACGACAACGGCGGCGAATGCGTCGAGGTCGCGTATGACTTCATCGGCGCCGCCCGCTGGCGAACAAGCAGCCACAGCGACGGCAACGGCGGCAGCTGCGTCGAAGTCGCCTACGACTTCATAGGCGCGGCCCGCTGGCGCGCAAGCAGCCACAGTGGAGGCGACGGCGGCGAAGACTGCGTCGAGGTAGCCGACGGAGTCCCCGGCATCGTCCCTGTCCGGGACAGCAAAGTTCTCGCGGGACCCGTCCTCCTCGTCGGGCCCCGCGCCTGGACGGAGTTCATCGACGCCGTGGCGGCATGACGCCCCACCCCTCTCTCACCGCGCGGCCACGTCCGGCGCGGGCGGGTCGGCCACGGGCAGTACCGCCCGCGGCGCCGTGCTCGTGAACAGCCGGTGCCGCGGCAGGCTCTGCCGGGCCGGCCGGGTCATCGTGATCTGCCGGACGAGCTGCTGGAAACAGGCGAGGGCGGCCACAGCCGGCAGCACCGCCGCCGCGACACCCGTGAACGTCCGGTCCGCCTGCGCCGCGCACAGTGCCATCGCGACGGAGGAGAACAGCAGGACCACGGCCCAGGAGTGCGCGGCCCGCCGCTGGTGCAGCGCCGCACGCAGGACGGACAGCGAGGCCACCGTCCACGGCCCGTACACCAGCAGCGGCCACCACACCGCCGTACCGCTCTGCGTGAGGAACGCGACGTGGCGCAGCGGGATGTAGGACACCATCCCGCCGAAGACGCTCACCATGGACACGACCACGGCCGCCAGCGCGGCGATCAGGAAGCTGACGGTCTGCAGCCAGGTGAAACGCACCTTGCGGACTCGTACCTTCCGATGCCCGGCGGGGTGGGACCTGATGGCCGGCAGCTCGGCGGTGATGGTGGCCAGGTTGTCCATCGGATCGCCGGTGAGGGTGACATGGGGCGCGCTCTCACCGCGGGGCCGCGGCACGGTCCAGGCCCGCTCAGGCCCGACGGCATCCGGCCCGGCCCCGTGCGCCGCGTCCTGCACGGCGTCCTGGAGGAGGTAGGTCATCTCCTCGACCGGGTCCCAGGCCGAGTCGAGGGGGTCCGTGGGGGATCCCGGGTGGCGCGTCTCGACGGGCCCGCGGTGCCGCCCGCCACCGGCCCCGGCCCGCCGGGCGGCGGGATGGTCGGACGGCACGAAGAAGTCGGCGTAGTCGTCCATGGAATACCCGCCCCGGTCAGACACGGGCAACATTCCCGTTGGACCGCTCCTGGGCGCCCCATCGCCGGTCGAGATCGTTCTGCGCCCTGCTCAGGCATTCCAGGAATTCACCCAGCAGTGGCTCGGTTACGTACAGCTCGACCGGTTTTCCGTCCCCGTGCAGAGTGCCCCGGGCACCGGGGGCGGAATAGGCGACTGCAGGGGTGAAGATGTACCGCCCCATCACCACCGCAGGGGATCCGGTGGTGTTTTTCCGCACCGCGCGGAGGGGATGAAGAGCATCGGCCTGCTCTGATTTTTTCATACGTCGCTAACGCGGCAACCCCTATTCGGGTGCGCGGCAAAGGAGTGAGCATAAAGCCACCAAAAGCATTGCCACAGAATTCATAATTCAGACTCCACGCCACCCAAAGAAAATGTTTTACTACCGGGGATTTTCAGCGGGCCGACAGGCGTTCGGGCAGCAAGCAGTGGCGCGCGGCGCCCCCACTCACCCGAACGTGCGTACGTACCTTCGCTGCCACGGAGTCTCCACGGCGTGGCGGTCGTAGTTCCGTCGTACGAACCGCACGGCCTCCTCGGGCGGCACGCCGTCGAGGACCGCGAGACAGGCCAGGGCCGTACCCGTCCGGCCCCGGCCGCCCCCGCAGGCGATCTCGACGCGCTGGGCGGGATCCGCGGCCCGCTCCCAGATGTCCGTCAGCACCTTCCGCGCCTCTGCCCGGTCCGCCGGCAGCCGGAAGTCCGGCCACCGCAACCACCGCGTCTCCCACGTGAGTTCGGCGAGCGCGGACGGCTCCTTGCCGAGCAGGTAGACCCCGTACGTCGGGTGGACGAGTGCCGGGTCGAGTGCGTTACGCAGCCCCCGTCCCCGTACCGCCCGCCCGGACGGCAGCCGCAGTACTCCGGGAGTTTCCTCGTCCCAACTCACGCTCATCCGACGCCCCTCGACTCCTGGGCGGCCCTTGCCTCGATACCCCGGAAATGGTCCGCCATCGCTCGCTGCGCCCCCTCCACGTCGTGCGCCCGCAGGGCGACGACTATGTCACGGTGGCGGCGGACGGTGACCGCGGGCGCCGGATCGTCCGTCCAGCCCCGGACGCCGGAGACCCGTCGGAAGACGGTCCAGAAGGCGCCCAACAGCTGCGGCACCAGAGCGTTCCCGAGGGGCGCGTACAGCAATTCGTGGAACTCGCGGTCGAGTTCGGGAAAGGGGCGTCCGGCGAGGCCCGCCTCCTCCATCCGGTCCACCACCGCTTCGAGGCGTGCCAGTTCGCCGTCCGACAGTTCCCCCGCGACCCGCCGCATCAGCCCCTCCTCCAGGACTTCCCTGACCTGGAGTATCTCGGCCAACGCCTCGGTGTCGTCGGTGTCGTCGCCCTGCCGGGCCAGGGTGCGGAAGGTGAGGCCGTCGACGAACGGGGTGAGCGAGGCCTGGCCGACGTAGGTGCCGTAACCGTGTCTGATCTCGACGATGTCGAGGGCCTGGAGGGCCTTCAGCGCCTCGCGCACGGAGTTGCGGCTGACGCCGAGCGACTCCATCAGCTCGGTCTCGGTGGGCAGGGGCGCACCGGCCCGGAGTCTGCGGTCGAGGATCAGCTGGGTGACCTCTCGCTGGATCTGGCTGCTCACGTGCCGTTCGCGGGTGGAGCGCGCCGGGGGGAGGGAGTTCCTGGAGTCGTCGGATGCGCGCCGCTCGGACATGCGCCGCATCGTACGCGGCAGGGACATCCCACGTCCCACCTCCGGACAGGATCCACGTCAATCCAGGGTTGACCATCCGTCAACTCCGCTTGCGCCAAACCGGCATTGGTTGCGCCTCTGGCAGAAACGGCATTCGTGCGCGTTCCCTTGACCGCCCCCACGCCCCCTCTTATCGTCACGCTGCACCTATGACGTAGGACGTCGTATCTCCCACTCCTTGCTGGAGGAACCGTGCGCGACGCGACCCCCGCACCGGCGCTGCACCGCCGGTCGTTCCTGAAGTACACCGGCGCGCTCGGCGCCGCCGCCACGATCACCTCCACGCTCTCCGCCTGCTCCTCGGGCCCGGAGTCCACCAACGAGACGGGCGGCGAGGGCGAGGGCGCCGACCGGACGCTCACCGCGGTGATCGGCTACGGGAACGACCAGAGCTGGGACCCGCTGATGACCGCCTCGGCCTTCGCGATGGCCGGCAACCACCACATCTACGAGGGGCTGCTCGACACCGACCCGATCAGCCGTGAGCCGTACGCGGCGCTGGCGACCGCCCTTCCGGCGGACCTCCGGGCGACCACCTGGAAGTTCACGCTGCGGGAGGGTGCGAAGTGGCACGACGGGCAGCCCGTCACCGCCGACGACGTGGTCTTCACCTACGACCGCGTACTGGACCCGAAGACGACGACCCTCGCCAAGAACTTCTTCGCGTCCTGGCTCAAGGAGGTCAAGAAGGTCGACGACACGTCGGTGGAGCTGATCCTCGAATTCCCGTTCCCGGACGGGGCGCAGCGGCTCACGCTCGCGAAGATCATGCCGAAGCACGTGTTCGGTAAATCGGGTGCGCTGGACGAGGCGATGACGGGAAAGGCGGTCGGCTCCGGCCCGTACCGGCAGACCGCCCACCACCCGAAGTCCAACACCACCTTCGCCGCGTTCGCCGACTACAACGGGCCGCGAAAAGCCGCGTTCAAGAAGATGAACTGGCTGACGATAGTGGACGCCGCGCCACGGGTGGCGAAGATCTCCGGTTCGAGCGCGGGAGCGCAGATCTCGGACAACATCCCGTACGCCAATATCTCCCAGCTGGAGAAGGACGGTCTGAAAGTGGAGGGCGGGGCGGGAATGAACCACCTGTTCCTCCTCTTCAACACCGCCCACAAACCCTTCGACGACGTACGCGTGCGGCAGGCACTGCATTACGCGATCGACAAGGAGAAGATGATCCGGGCCGCGCTGCGGGGGCACGGAAAGGCGGCCTCCTCGTTCCTCAACGAGGGAAATCCGACCTACCGCAGGGCGAAGCCCGTCTACGACTACGACCCGGCCAAGGCGAAGGCGCTCCTGAAGGCCGCCGGGGTCAGCGGGCTGAAGGTCACGCTGATGGCGGTCAACGTGAGCTGGATCGTGGACTGTCTGCCGACCGTCAAGGCGTCCTGGGACGCGATCGGGGTCGAGACGACGCTCGAACCCCAGGAGACGGCGGCGCTCTTCACGAAGCTCGACCAGAAGAAGGACTTCCAGGTCGTCGCCGCCGCGTCCAATCCGAATCAGTTCGGGCTCGACGCGGATCTGATCATGCATTACAACTACGGGCCCGGGAACACGTGGATGCGGTATGCGCGGTGGGAGGGGAGTTCTGTGGCCAAGGATCTCTTCAGGAAGATGGATGCGGCCACCAGGGAGCCGGAGGCCGAGAAGAAGAAAGCGATGACTCAGGATTACATCGATGTCGTTGCCGAGAATGCGGTGATCTATCCCGTGGTGCACAACGAGTTGATGACCGCGTGGGATTCTGGTGAGCTCACGGGAATCCGTGCTCAGCCTTATCCGGGGATAAATGTGCTCCAGGCGAAGTGGGTCTAGGGGTTGTGTGGAGTCTGCGGGTCCGCTGTGGCTGGTCGCGCAGTTCCCCGCGCCCCTAAAAGCCGAAAAGCAGGACCGCTTGCGCATCAGGCAAATGTGCAGGGGCAGCCAGTTAAAGGCCGACGAGAGGCAGAGTCTTGGTTGCGGTCGTTCGGATTCTGATCCGGCGGATCATTCTGCTTGTTCCGTTGATGCTCGGGATCGTCATGTTCGTGTTCGTCGTGATGCGGTTCTCGGACAGTGATCCGGCGTCCGCGTACTTCCAGGGCGCGAACCCGACCGAGCAGCAGCTGCACGACTTCCGGGAGCGCAACGGACTGCTGGACCCGTTCCTCGTGCGGTACGTCGACTTCGTCGGGGATCTGCTCCGCGGCGACATGGGGGTCAGCGCGCTGACCAGGGCGCCCGTCGTCGAGCAGGTCACCACCGCGCTGCCGCTCACCATGCAGCTGACCTTCCTGGGCCTGGGCATCGCGGTGGTGCTGGCGCTGCTCGGCGGGGTCACCGCCGCCATCTACCGGGACCGCTTCCCCGACCAGCTGATCAGGGTCGTCTCGCTCACCGGGGTCGCGGCGCCCGGCTTCTGGCTGGCGCTGCTGATGATCCAGTACCTCGCCGTGGACGCGGGCTGGTTCCCGACCAGCGGATACGTCAATCCGGCCGACTCGTTCACCGGCTGGCTGAAGACCATGACCCTGCCCGCGCTGGCCCTGTCCCTGCCGGTCGCCGCCCAGCTCACCCGGATCGTCCGCACGGCTGTCGTGGAGGAGCTGGACCGGGACTACGTACGGACCGCGATCGGCAGCGGGCTGCCCCCGGTGGTCGTGGTCGGCCGGAACGTCCTGCGCAACGCCCTGATGAACCCGCTGACCGTGCTCGGTCTGCGCGTCGGCTATCTGCTCGGCGGGGCGGTCGTCATCGAGACGATCTTCAACCTGCCGGGGATGGGAAAGCTCATGATCGACGCCGTGAAGAACGGTGATCCGGCCGTCGTGCAGGGCGGCGTCCTCACGATCGCCTTCGGGTTCGTCGTCGTGAACCTCGTCATCGACATCCTCTATCTGCTGGTCAACCCGCGCCTGAGGAGTGCCGAGGCATGATGCTGATGTACCGGAAGCGGCTCACCGACGCGCTCTCCCTGCCCGGCCTGCGCCTCAGGGGGTTCACCCGGCTGCCCCTGATCTCCCGGATCGCCGTCGTCGTCATCGGGGTCGTCGTCCTCACCGCCCTGCTGGCCCCGCTCATCGCCCCGCACGACCCGCTCGAACAGTTCCCGCTGGTCGACGACGGGAACGGCGAGGGCGCCCCGTCCGGCGAGCACTGGATGGGGCAGGACAGCCTGGGCCGGGACATCCTCAGCCGGCTGATGTACGGGGCCCGCTGGTCCCTCGCCATCGGCCTCGGCGCGACCGCGCTCGCCCTGGTCGTGGGCGCGGTCGTCGGCGCGATCGCTGCGACCTCCCGCAAGGCGGTCGACGAGACGCTGATGCGCGGCCTGGACATCGTCATGGCGTTCCCGGGCATCGCGCTCGCGGCCGTCTTCGTCGCGGTGTTCGGCGGCGGCATCCCGATCCTCATCGGCGCGATCGCGTTCCTGTACATGCCCCCGATGGCCCGGGTGGTACGGGCCAACGTGATGGCTCAGTACGGCGAGGACTACGTGACCGCCGAGCGGGTCATCGGAGCGCGCACCCCGCACATCGTGTGGCGGCACGTGGCCGTCAACTGCGCCGCCCCGGTCCTGGTCTTCTGCACGGTGCAGGTCGCCGAGGCGATCGTCTTCGAGGCGTCGCTGTCCTTCATCGGCGCGGGTGTCCGGCCGCCCGACCCGTCCTGGGGCAGTGTCATCGCGGACGGCAAGAACATGGTGCTGACCGGCGGCTGGTGGGCGACCGTGTTCCCGGGCCTGCTGATGCTGGTCACCGTGCTCTCCCTGAACATCCTCTCCGAAGGCGTCTCGGACGCGTGGGCGGCCCCCGCGGCCCGCGATGTGCCCGCACGGGAGGCGGAGGACCGCCTGGAGACGCCGGAACCCGGCAGCGGGAAGGTCCTCGAACTGCCCGGCCTGACCGAGGCGGCCCAGCGGCTGCGCGGCCGGGCCCGCCCCCTCCCCCAGGGACAGCAGCCGGTGCTGAGCGTCGAGAACCTGGCCATCGGTTTCGATGCCCGCCACGGCGGTGTGGACATCGTCGACGGCATCAGCTTCGACGTACAGCCCGGTGAAGTCCTGGGCCTGGTCGGCGAGTCCGGCTGCGGCAAGTCGCTGACCGCGCTCACGGTGATGGGCCTGGAGCCGAAGGGCGCCCGGGTCCGCGGCCACGTGCGGTTCAACCAGCGGCAGCTCGTCGGCGAACCGATGAGCGTCCGGCGCAAACTCCTCGGCCACGAGATGGCGATGATCTACCAGGACGCCCTGTCGTCGCTGAACCCGGCGATGACGGTCCGCGCCCAACTCAAACAGGTGACCAGAAGGGGCGGCACCCGCACCGGCACCGAACTCCTCGAACTGGTCGGCCTCGACCCCGAGCGCACCCTGCGCAGCTACCCGCACGAACTGTCCGGCGGCCAGCGCCAGCGCGTACTCATCGCGATGGCCCTGTCCCGCGACCCCAGACTGATCGTCGCCGACGAACCGACGACCGCCCTCGACGTCACCGTGCAGGCGCAGATCATAGAGCTGCTGCTGAGGCTGCGTACCGAGCTGGACTTCGCGCTCGTCCTCGTCTCGCACGACCTGGCGCTCGTCGCGGACGTCACCGACCGGGTGGTCGTGATGTACGGCGGCCAGATCGTCGAGTCGGGCGTGACGGCGGACCTCGTGGAGTCGCCTTCCCACCACTACACGCGCGGCCTCCTCGGCAGCGTCCTGTCGCTGGAGTCGGCGGCCGAACGGATGACGCAGATCAAGGGGGTCGTGCCGTCCCCGGCGGACTTCCCGGCGGGCTGCCGTTTCGCCGACCGCTGCCCGATGGCGACGGAGGTGTGCCGGACGGACGCCCCCCGGCTGGCGGGCCCGACCGGCCGCCACGAGGTCGCCTGCCATCACCCGGCGATCCCCCTGCCGACCACGCCCACGATTACGCCCACGACCACGCCCGCTGCACCGGCCGGGCCGACGGAAGCGAGGCCGTGACATGAGCGGACCTGCAAGCTCTGCCACAGGCCCCCTCGTGGAACTGGACGACGTGCACGTCGTCCACAAGGCGCGCACCGGCGGCCTGTTCTCCCGCGACCGGGTGTACGCCCTCACCGGCGCCGGCCTCACCATCGCGCCCGGCGAGACGGTCGGCGTCGTCGGCGAGTCCGGCTGCGGCAAATCGACCCTCGCGAAGGTCCTGGTGGGAGTGCAGAGGCCGACCTCCGGCACGGTGTGCCTGCGGGGCGGCGACCTGTGGACGATGGCCCCGGCGCTGCGCCGGACGACGGTGGGCGCGGGCACCGGCATGATCTTCCAGGACCCGTCGACGGCCCTGAACCGCCGACTGACGGTACGGCAGATCCTGCGCGACCCGCTGGACGTGCACAAGCGGGGAACGGCCGCACAACGCGAGGACCGCGTACGCGAGTTGATGTCCCTGGTCGGACTCCCCAGAGCGCTCGCGGACGGCCTCCCCGGCCAGCTCTCCGGCGGTCAGCGCCAACGGGTCGCCATCGCGCGGGCGCTGGCCCTCGACCCGGACCTGGTGGTCGCCGACGAACCGACGAGCGCGCTCGACGTCTCGGTCCGCGCCCAGATCCTCAACCTCCTCCTCGACCTGAAGGAACGGCTCGGCCTGGCCCTGGTCTTCGTCTCGCACGACATCCAGACCGTACGGAGGATGAGCGACCGCGTCATCACCATGTACCTCGGCCGGATCGTCGAGGAGTCCCCGGCCGACGAGGTGACCGACCGGTCCCGGCACCCGTACACCCGCGCCCTCTTCTCGGCGACGCCCGGCCTGCTCGACCCCATCGACCCGATCCCGCTCGTCGGACCCGTCCCGTCGGCCACCCGCCCACCGAGCGGCTGCCCCTTCCGTACGCGCTGCTGGAAGGCGGACGCCGTGTGCGCCGAGTCCATGCCGGACTTCTCGGCCGCGTCTACGCCGGGGCACCGCTTCCGCTGCCACCATCCTGTGGAGGACGGCCTGTCGACCCGGGACCTGGTCGCGCAGGCGGTCACCACGGCCGATCCCCCGAAGGAGCCTCGATGACCCTTCCCGCCCCGCTGACCGGTGTCGTACCGCCCGTCTGCACGCCCCTGACACCGGACCGCGAGGTGGACGTCCCCTCACTCGTCCGACTGGTCGACCACCTGCTGGAGAGCGGGGTGGACGGCTTGTTCGTCCTCGGAACGTCCTCCGAGGCCGCGTACTTGACGGACCATCAGCGTCGGCTGGTCGTCGAGACGGTCGTCGGGCACGTGTCCGGCGGGGTGCCCGTCCTCGCCGGGGCCATCGACATGACGACCCCGCGCGTCCTCGACCACGTCCGGTACGTCACGGACGCGGGCGCCGACGCGGTGGTCGTGACGGCGCCCTTCTACACGCGCACCCATCCGGCGGAGATCGCCCGCCACTACCGTCTCGTCGCCGCGCGTTCGCCGGTGCCGGTCCTCGCGTACGACCTGCCGGTCGCCGTCCACTCCAAGCTGCCCGCCGAACTGGTCCTCGAACTGGCGGCCGAGGGGACGCTCGCCGGGCTCAAGGACTCCAGCGGGGACGAAGGCGCGTTCCGTTCGGTCGTCACGGGCGCCCGGGCGGACTCCTCCATCACCGGCTTCAGCGTGCTGACCGGGTCCGAACTGGTCGTCGACTCCGCGCTCGCGATGGGGGCGGACGGGGCGGTGCCTGGGCTCGCGAACGTCGACCCTGCGGGGTACGTGCGGCTGTACCGGCTCTGCCGGGAGGGTGAATGGGCCTTGGCGCGGGCCGAACAGGAGCGGTTGTGTGCGCTGTTCGGGATGGTGCGGGTGGGGGACGGGGGGCGGATGGGGGGTTCTTCCTCCGCCCTCGGCGCGTTCAAAGCGGCGCTGCAGTTGAGGGGGGTGATCGCATGCGCGGCGGTCGCGGACCCGCAGGTCCCGCTGTCCGCGGAGGAGATCGAAGGGGTGGGGAAGTTCTTGGCGGGCGCGGGTTTGCTGTAGCCCTTTTCCTCGCCCCCGCCGCCCCTACCCGTTCCCGTCAACGACTCGGGGGCCAGCCCCCGAACCCCCGGTCCTCAAACGCCGGACGGGCTGAAACGTTTTCAGCCCGTCCGGCGTTTGAGGACAAAGGGGGCGAGGGGCGCAGCCCCATGTGTGGACGGGAATGGGTAGGGGCGGCGGGGGCGAGGAAAGAGCCTTACAGCTCATCCGCGTCCACCCGCCGGAAGGCGATCCGTTCGTACGGTCCCGTCGTGCCCGTCTCGTACAGCACCCCCACCCTCCCCCCGGCCCCAGCCAACTGGACCAGGTCCGAATACGCGGCCCGCTCCCCCGACAGCGTCAGCGCCTTCGTGAAGCTCCCCCCACCATCCCCACTCCGCCACACAGCCATCGCCTGCCGAACCGTCGGCACGGACGGCCCCGAGAACAGCAGCGGCGCCCCCGCAGGACCGGCCACCTGCAACACACTCCCCTGCACGACAGGCACATCGGCCAGCGTCGACTGCACCCGGAACGGCCGGTCGAGCGTGGCACCCCCGTCACTGGAGTAGCTGTCGAGCCGGTTGCCCGCACTGCTCCCGTTCTGATCGCGGGAGCTGAAGTACAGCCGCCCGTCGGGCAGTTGCGCCACAGCACTCTCGTTCGCGTTGTCGGCCCCGTCGTACGAGTCGTCCACGAACCCGATCCGCCACGACACCCCGCCGTCGTCGCTGTAGAGGGCGTGCGCCCCGTAGTACCTGGCCTCCTGCCCGGTGTCGGCGGAGCCGGACGGCGGCGCGGCCGAGTGATTGGCGGGCACGACGAGCCGCCCGGCATGCGGCCCCCGGGTCAGCGCGATCGCGTGCCCGGGCCCGGTGGCGTACCACCGCCATCCCGGCAGCTTCACGGCGGCGGTGATCTCCCAGGGCGCACTGAAACGGCGCCCGCCGTCCCGGCTGGTCTGCACGAAGACCCGCCGGCTCTCCTCCTGCGTGACCTCGCCGCGCATTATCTGCGCCTCGGTCACAGCACCGCTGTTGTAGGACGTGAGGAGGACGACCTTCCCGGTCCGGGGGTCGACCACGGGCGCGGGGTTGCCGCGGGTGTCGCCCTCACCGGCGGCGACGACGCTCAGCGGTCCCCACGTACAGCCGCCGTCGCCGGACCGTCTGAGGACGACGTCGATGTTGCCGGTGTCCCCGGCGCCGTTGTGTCTGCCCTCGGCGAAGGCAAGCACCGTGCCGGCCTTGGTCGTGACGGTGGCGGGGATGCGGTACGTGTCGTAGCCGTTCTCCCCGGCCGCGAAGGGGACGGAGGAGACGCAGCCCCGCGCCGGCCGATCCGCGGGGCCCGCCGCGTTCGCGGTCCCGGGGGACCCGAACGCGGCGGCGAGCCCGGCGACGACAGCGGCGAGGGCGGTTGGACGAAGACGGCTCTTGATGAACACGGCTCACCCCTACTGGGACAGAAGACGGAAGACATGGGACGTGGGATGTCGGCGGTGAAACTAGTGCGGCCCGAGGGACAGGGCAATGCCCCCGCACCCCCGTATCGCTCACACCGCCCCGGATGCCCCTGACGCCCCGGGTATCACCAGCCCCGACTCGTACGCCACGATCACCAGCTGCGCCCGGTCGCGCGCCCCCAACTTGCCCATGATCCGGCTGACATGGGTCTTCGCCGTCAGCGGGCTGAGCCCGAGCGCCTCGGCGATCTCGGTGTTGTTGAGCCCGCGCGCGACCAGGGCGAGCACCTGCCGCTCCCGTTCGGACAGCCCGTCGGGGCCGCCCACCGCGGACGTCAGCGTGTCGGGTGCGCGCAGGAAACGGGCGATGAGCCGCGCGGTCGGGCCCGGCGAGAGCAGGGACTCCCCCGCGGCCACGGTCCGGATGGCGTCGAGGAGTTCGGCCGGCCGGATGTCCTTCACCAGGAAGCCGGACGCCCCGGCCCGCAGCGCGTCGACGATGTGCTCGTCGGTGTCGTACGTCGTCAGGACCAGCACCCTGACCCCCGCCAGATCCTCGTCGGCGGCGATGAGCCGGGTCGCCTCGATCCCGTCCAGGTCGGGCATGCGCAGGTCCATCACGACGAGGTCGGCCCGCGCGGAACGGGCCAGCTCCACCGCCTCCCGCCCGGTGCCCGCCTCGGCGACGACCTCCATGTCCCCGGCCGACGCGACGAGCATCGCGAACGAGGCCCGTACGAGGGTCTGGTCGTCGGCGAGCAGTACACGGATCGTCATCGGGCCTCCTCCTGGTGCGACGGCAACGGCAGCGGCAGCGCTGCGGTCACCTCGAAGCCCTTGGTGGGGCCCGGTCCTGCGTCCAGCGTGCCGCCCACGCTACGGGCTCGCTCCCGCATCCCCACGAGTCCGAACCCCGGCGTGCCGCCGGCCGTCCCCGGTCCACCGCATCCCGTCCCGTCGTCCGTGACGCGCACCCGCAGGGCTCCCTCCGCCGTCCGCAGTCCCACCCGGACGGTGAGGTCGTCCCGGCCGCCGTGGCGCACGGCGTTGGTGAGCGCCTCCTGCACGATCCGGTAGGCGGCGGCGCCCACGGAGGGCGGTACGCCGTCCGCGTCGACGTCCAGTTCGACCTCGGCCCCGGCCGTCCTGGCCGCCTCCGCGAGCGCGGCCAGTCCGTCGAGGCCGGGCAGCGGCCCCCGCCCGTCCGAGGAACCGCTGACGCCGATCTCGTTGGCCCGCAGCACCTCCAGCGTCGTACGCAGCTCTCCCCTGGCCGTCCGGCAGGTCTCCGCGATGCCGTCGAGGGCCTGGGCGACGGCCGCGCGGTCGAGCCGCCCGGGATCGACGGTGAGGACATGGGCCGCCACCGACGTCTGCACGCCGATCAGGGTGATGCTGTGCGCGAGCAGGTCGTGCAGGTCACGGGCGATCCGCAGCCGTTCCTCGGCGACGCGGCGCCGGGCCTCCTCCTCGCGGGTGCGTTCGGCGCGTTCGGCCCGCTCGACGATGGAGGCCACGTACTGGCGGTAGAAACGGGCGTCGACGCCGAAGAACAGGACGGCGATGATCCAGCCGGAGGTCCGCAGGAACTCCAGGGCCCCGTCCGGGTTGATGAGGCCGTTGACGACCAGCGTCGGGCCGAGGACGGCGACGGCGGTGAGCAGCGTGCGGCGTACCGTGCCGGTCGCCGCGACCGTGTAGAGCGCCAGGAGGGTCGCGGGGACCGGCACGGCATGGTTGTAGTCGAGGGCGTGGTACGGGCTCGCGCAGGCCGCCACCGCGAGCAGCACGAGCAGCGGACGGCCGCGCCGCCACACGAGCGGCACATGGGCGCCGGACAGCAGGGCCCAGCCGAGCGGGTCGAGCGGGCGTCCGTCGACGACGAACACCGCGAGGACGACGGCGACCACGGCGACCCCGGCGGCCAGGAACGCGTCGTTGCGGGTGCGGTGCGGCGCGGTGAGCGGGTCGCGGTTGACGACCGCCATGACGCGGTCGATCCGGCGGGGCGGCGCGGCACCTCGCACGGTGCCGCGATGTCCGGTCTCGCCGCGCACGGCGTCACCGCGCACGGGTCCACCCGGTACGACTGTGGTCGCTGTGGTCGCTCCCCATTCCTGCACGGCTCCATCTTCCGGTACGGGGGCGCCCCTCCGGCGGAGAGCCGGAGAGGCGCCCGGTCTGGACGGCACGTGTGATCAGGGCGCTGCGACCCGTTCCGGCTGCCGGGGCGGCTCGGTCGGTTCACCGGACCGGCCGCCCTCTCCGGGTTCACGGGAGAGCGCGCCCGGCCACCACACCTTCCGCCGCAGGGCGACGCTGGCGCTGGTCACCAGGTACGTCCGTACGAGGAAGGTGTCGAGGAGCACGCCGACGGCGATCACGAAGCCGAGTTCGACGAGTTGCACGAGCCCCATGTTCGTCAGCACGGCGAAGGTCGCGGCGAGGACCAGCCCGGCCGAGGCGATGACCGAGCCGGTGGTACGCAGGGCGGTGAGCGCGGCGGCCACGGGCTCCGCGCCGGCCAGGGACTCCTCCCGCATCCGGTGCATGAGGAAGATGCCGTAGTCGACGCCGAGGGCGACCAGGAACACGAAGGACAGCAGCCCGAGCCCCGGATCGGTCCCCTCGAAACCGAGGACCGGCCCGAAGACCAGGCCGCCGATGCCGAGGGCCGCGCCCCAGACGGCGACCACGGCGGCCACCAGGAGGAGCGGCGCGACCAGGCTGCGCAGCAGTCCGATCAGGATGAGCAGCACGGAGACGAGGACGAGCGGTACGACGATCTTCGTGTCCCGGCTGTTGGTGTCCTCCAGATCGATCTGCTGGGCGCTGGCCCCACCGACGTAGGACCCCTCCAACTCGGTGCGCAGGGCCCTGATGGTGGCCGTCTCCCCCGCCGACTGGGGTGCGTCCCGGGCGATGACGGAGATCTCCGTCCAGCCGTCTCCGGTACGGCCCTTCTCGGCGCTCTCGACGCCCCGCGTGTCCCGGATCGCCGCGAGGGCCCGGTCCGCGCGCTCGCCGGGGGCGATCACGTCGATGGGCTGGGTGCCGTGCTGCGGATAGGCCCTGGCGAGGGTCTCCATGGCGGTGACGGCCTCCGGCTTGTCGACGAAGGAGTCCTCCTGCTTGACCGGCCCGGGGAGGTTGAGCGTGCCGAGGGCGAGCGCGCCGAGCAGGACGGCCCCGGTGGCGAGCACGGTCAGCGGCCTGCGTCCGGCGGAGCTGCCCATCGCGGCGAAGAGGTTCCGGCGGCGCTGCTTGGGCTCGCTGCCGAAGGCGGGCACGAGCGGCCAGAACACGCGCCGGCCCAGCAGTACGAGGATCGCGGGGAGCAGGGTCAGCATCGCGATGAGCGCGCAGAGCACCCCGACCGTGCCGAGCGGGCCCATGCCCCGGCTGCTGTTGAGGTCGGCGGCGAGCAGGCACAGCAGGCCGACGGCGACGGTGCCGGAGGAGGCGAGCACGGCGGGGCCGCAGCCGCGCAGGGCGGCGGTCATGGCGTCGTACGGGCGCTCGACGCGCCGCAGTTCCTCGCGGTAACGGGAGACGAGCAGCAGGGCGTAGTCGGTGCCCGCGCCGAACACGAGGATCGTCATGACGCCCGAGCTCTGGCCGGAGACGGTGGTGCCGAAAGTCTGGTTGAGCCCGTACGCGACGCCCATCGACAGATAGTCGGCGACGCCCGCGACGACGAGCGGGACGAGCCACAGCACCGGGCTGCGGTAGATGAGGACGAGCAGGAGGGCCACGACGGCGACGGTGGTGTAGAGGAGCGGCCCGCCGAGCGAGTCGTAGACCTTGCCGGCGTCGGTGGCGAGGGCGCCGGTACCGCCGACCTCGACGCTCAGCCCGTCCCGGGCGTCCTGGCCGTGGGCGATGCCCCGGACGTCCTCGACGAGCGCGTCGCGCAGTTCCTCGTCGGTGCCGGGTTCGTTGCTGACGAGCGGGTACATCAGGGTCGTCCCGTCGTCGGACGGAACCCCTTCCGGTACGTCGGTCCGGCCGACGAGCTCATGCTTGTCGGCGATCTCCTCGACCTGCCGGGCCGCCGTCTCCCGGTCGGCGCCGCTCAATCCTCCCTCCCGGTGGTACACGAGCACCAACTCCGTGCTCTCGCCGCCGGGAAGCTGTTCCTGGATCTTCGCCACCTGGGTCGAGTCGGCGCTCGCCGGAAGGTAGTCGGTGACGCGGTCGTGCTGTACGTCTGCGAGCTTCGCGGCGAACGGGGCGGTCAGGGCGAGCAGGGCGATCCACAGCCCCAGCACCGCCCAGGGGACGGCTCGCCTGCGCCGTTTGCTTGCCGTGGTCGCTTTCCCTGCCCCCATGGACGATCTCCCTCTCGACGCTTACGCTTCCGCTTCCGTTGCCCCTTCAGCCTTTCGGTGCGGGCGGCGACATGCGTCGGACGGGAGTCTGAGTGTGCGGCTACTGCCGGGGGTGACGGGGAGCCGGGATTACTCCCGGGGGAGTACTGCGAGTGCGTCTCCGGCTGCGGGTCCGGTGGGGGCCGTTCGCGCAGTTCCCCGCGCCCCTCAAAAGCGGGGCTGCGCCCCGGCTTTTGCCCCTCCAGGGGCGCGGGGAACGGCGCGGGCAACCCCCACCGGGCCGCAGGTATCGGACACGCGCGTCCGTTGTTCTTGGGGGCGCGGGGAACTGCGCAGTCTTTTGTCTTTTAGGGGCGCGGGGAACGGCGCGGCCAGCCCCCAGCGGGGCCGCGGGTCAGGACGGGGTGCGGGCCGCCGTGAGGAGGCGGGTTACGTCGTCCGTGCAGATCGTGAGCGCCGCCCCCACCGTCGTCAGAGCCTCCCGCTCGGCCGGCGTGTACGGCCCGTCCGCGAGAGCGATCCGCGCCCCCTGGAGGAGGATCGCCTCCCGCCCGGCAGGGGCGAGATGCGGGGCCAGCGGATCCAGCGCCTCGTGCAGCTCTATGGACAGCCCCGGCCCGCACGGCTCCCCGAAGATCCGCCCGGTGTCGGCCGCCAGCGCCTCCACGAGCGCGGCCAGCTGTTCCTCCGTACAGTCGTCGAACCCGGCGGAGCGAACCGCGCCCGCGGCGGTCTCCAGCGACGTACGGGCGCACGTACCCCCCGCGGCGAGCACGGCGAGAGCGACCGTGTGCACGGCGTCCCGCAGCATCGCCGAGAAGCGCGTCGTCGTCGGATGGTCGAGGACGTCCGCACTGTAGTGGTGGCCGCAGGCCGCGCACTCGACGACCGGCCCGGTCTCCCCGCGCGGCATGACCGGCACACCGAGGCAGGTGAACCGGCGGCGCCCGGTGAGCCGCTGGTAGTTGCGGTCGCCCCCGCACCCCGGGCAGAAGAACTCGCCGTCGCCGACGGTGGTCCACGCGGTCCTGGTTCCGAGGATGCGCGAAACGCCCATGGTGCCGGCGCGGACAAACCGGCTGTTTCGTCCCCATCCTGGCAGCACGTGCGCACCTCCGTAACCCCACGGCAACATCGCCGCGTTGGCGTGATGTTAGCCACATTGTTGATGCGGAGTCAGTACCCCGGGAGAGGCCACTCATCTACATGGCCGGATAAACGCAGCGGTCCCGCCCGCCTGTGAGGCGGACGGGACCACAGAAACGCAGGTGAACGGCCTTATCGCGTGGCGCGGTTGACGGCGGAGACGACAGCCTTCAGTGACGCGCGTGTCGTATTCGCGTCGATGCCGATCCCCCACAGGACCTTGTCGCCGATCGCGACCTCGATGTACGAGGCGGCCACCGCGGAGGCGCCCTCGCTCATCGTGTGCTCCTGGTAGTCCAGCAGCCGGGCGTCGACCCCGATGCCCTGCAGGGCGTGGAAGAACGCGGAGATCGGGCCGTTGCCGGTACCGACCAGGGTGGTCTCGGCGCCGTCGACCTCGGCCTCGACGGTCAGCGTGTCCACGCCGTCCTTGTCCGTCGTGGACTGGCCGTTGCGGACCTGGACACGGCCCCAGGGGTTGTCCGGGTTCGGCAGGTACTCGTCCCGGAAGGCCGCCCAGATGTCGTTCCCGGTGACCTCGCCGCCCTCGGCGTCCGTCTTCGCCTGGATGATCTTCGAGAACTCGATCTGCATCCGGCGCGGCAGGTCGAGCTTGTGGTCGTTCTTCAGGACGTACGCGATACCGCCCTTGCCGGACTGCGAGTTGACCCGGATGACGGCCTCGTACGAGCGGCCGACGTCCTTCGGGTCGATCGGCAGGTACGGGACGGCCCACTCGATGTCGTCGACCGTGACGCCCTTGGCGGCGGCGTCGGCCTCCATCGCGTCGAAGCCCTTCTTGATGGCGTCCTGGTGGGAGCCGGAGAAGGAGGTGTAGACGAGGTCGCCGACGTACGGGTGGCGGGCGTGGACCTCCATCTGGTTGCAGTACTCGGCGGTGCGCCGCACCTCGTCGATGTTCGAGAAGTCGATCTGCGGGTCGACACCCTGCGAGAACAGGTTCATGCCCAGGGTGACCAGGTCGACGTTGCCGGTGCGCTCGCCCTGCCCGAACAGGCAGCCCTCGATACGGTCGGCGCCAGCCATCAGCGCCAGCTCGGCGGCGGCCACCGCCGTACCGCGGTCGTTGTGCGGGTGGACCGACAGGCAGACGTACTCGCGGCGGGACAGGTTGCGCGACATCCACTCGAAGCGGTCCGCGTGCGTGGAGGGGGTCGAGCGCTCCACGGTGGCGGGCAGGTTCAGGATGATCTCGCGGTCCGGGCCCGGCTGCCAGACGTCCATGACGGCCTCACAGACCTCCAGGGCGAAGTCCAGCTCGGTGTCGGTGAAGATCTCGGGGCTGTACTGGTACCCGAAGGTCGTCTCCGGACCCAGCAGCTTCTCCGCGTACTCGACGACCAGGCGCGTGCCGTCGACGGCGATCTGCTTGATGTCGTCCTTGGAACCGCGGAAGACCACACGGCGGAAGACGGGGGCGGTGGCGTTGTACAGGTGGACGTTCGCGCGCCTGGCGCCCTTCAGCGACTCGACGGTCCGCTCGATCAGGTCCTCGCGGGCCTGGGTCAGTACGGAGATCGTGACGTCGTCGGGGATCGCGCCCTCTTCCTCGATGATCGAGCGCACGAAGTCGAAGTCGGTCTGCCCCGAGGCGGGGAAGCCGACCTCGATCTCCTTGTAGCCCATCGACACCAGCAGGTCGAACATCTCGCGCTTGCGCGCGGGCGACATGGGGTCGATCAGAGCCTGGTTGCCGTCACGCAGATCGGTGGAGAGCCAGCGGGGAGCGGTGGTGATCCGGTTGTCCGGCCACGTACGGTCGGGGATGTCGACCTGGTCGTACGGGCGGTACTTGTGGATCGGCATGGACGTGGGCTGCTGGCGGTTCGCCATGATGCGAGGGCTCCTCTTGGTCCGCTTGATCCTCGGAACCGGTGGGTTCTCGAATCCGAGGGACGGCCGACGGCGCAACGCCAAAACTCCGCGGGGAGGGGGTCGGCCTCGACTACAGGCCCTCGCCGCGGCAGCTAAGGAGAAGCAGCCCGAAACGCATGATGCTCCGCATGCTATCGGAGTCCCACGCGGCGCGGTCCCCCGTATCACTATGCGGGATGCGGCATCGCCCACAAAAACCTGCGCCGTTCCCCGCACCGCCGCCGCAAGCGCGCCTCAAGGATCGCGCAGTTCCCCGCACCCCTGAAAGCGACCCCCTCACCCGCCGTCGCACGCGCACCTCAAAGATCGCGCAGTTCCCCGCACCCCTGAAGAGACCCCCCGCACCCGTCCGTCGCATGCGCGCGCCAAAGACTGCGCAGTTCCCCGCGCCCCTGGGGGGGGTGGGGGTGACGGGGCAGTCGCACGCGCGCGTCAAAGATTGCGCCGTTCCCCGCGCCCCTGGGGGCGCAGCCCCCTGGAGGATGGAGGTGCGGCCGACAGCGCTCGGTCAGCCCCCATCCCCCTAGGGGCGCGGGGAACGGCGCAGTCTTTTGGCTTTTGGGGGCGCCAGCCCCTCAGGGGCGTGGGGAACTGCGCGGCCCGCCCCCACGAGCCGCAGCCGTACACGAAACCGGACCCCGTCGCCCCCCTTATGCCCCCATTTCACCAATCATGGTTGCCCCTAGTGACAGTAACGTCACACAGTGCAATGGTGCCGGACATGACGACACACGGGGGCTTCGAGCCCGTCTTCTGCACCATCATTCCGCCCCACGTCCTCGACACCCTCTCCCAGGCAGAGGACCGCACGCTCGCCGGCAAGGCCCGCCGCACCCTGGAGCGGGACGCCTTCGAGCGCACCCACCGCCGGCTGACGACAGTCCTCGGCGCACCCGCCCTCGCCCCGCCGAGCGGCGCCGCCGCGGACAAGCCGAACCGCACGATCCACGACGCGAAACACAAGCAGGACCTGCCCGGCAAGAAGGTGCGCGGCGAGGGCGACAAGCCCGGCAAGGACGCCACGGTCAACCGCGCCTACGCCGGTCTCGGCGCGACCTTCGAGCTGTTCCTGAAGGCGTACGAGCGCAACTCGATCAACGGCGAGGGCCTGCCGCTGAACGCGACCGTGCACTTCGACGAGGAGTACAACAACGCCTTCTGGAACGGCGAGCAGATGGTGTTCGGCGACGGTGACGGCGAGATCTTCCTCGACTTCACCATCCCCGTCGACGTCATCGGCCACGAACTCACGCACGGCGTCACGCAGTACACCGCGAACCTCACGTACTTCGGCCAGCCGGGCGCGCTCAACGAGTCGATGTCCGACGTGTTCGGCTCGCTCATCAAGCAGTACACGCTCGGCCAGAGCGCGGCCGACGCCGACTGGCTGATCGGCGCGGGCCTGCTCGCCCCGCGCGTCACGGGCACGGCCCTGCGCTCGATGAAGGCCCCGGGCACGGCGTACGACGACGACGTGCTCGGCAAGGACCCGCAGCCCGCCACGATGGACGACTACGTCCGCACCGGCCGCGACAACGGCGGTGTGCACATCAATTCGGGCATCCCCAACCACGCCTTCTACCTGGCCGCCACCGCGCTCGGCGGCAACGCCTGGGAGAAGGCCGGGAAGATCTGGTACGGCGTGCTGACCGGCGGCGAACTGGAGTCCAAGGCCAGCTTCACGGACTTCGCGACCCTGACCCTGGCCCAGGCCCGCACCTTGTTCGGCGAGGGCGAGGAACTGCAGGCCGTCACCAAGGCATGGGAACAGGTCGGGGTACCGACCGGCTGAACGGACCGTGGCTCGGGCCCGCGATTCGTACTAGACAGGGACCCATGCGTATTCAGGTACGACGCACCGGCGGATTCGCGGGCATCGAGCGGCACGCCGAGGTGAACACCTCGGACCGCGCCGACGCCCAGGAGTGGCACACCCTGGCCGAGCAGGCGGTCGCCGCCGGCCGGGGCACGCCCCCCATAGGCGTTCCGGACGGCTTCAGCTACCAGATCACGGTGGACGGGAAGACGGTCTACTGCGCGGACCCGCGGCTGACGGACGAGCAGCGAAAACTGATCTCAAGAGTGCTGAAGGAGGGCGCGTAGGCACCCGGCGGGGTCATGCCGGAGCCAGTACGAGGTCGGCACGAGGCCAGTAACGGCCAGTTCACGCAACGCCGTTGACTTCGCTTACCGCCGGTACGGATGATCGCGCGCATGACTGACGCGGCGACGAACCCGATACCCCCGTTCCCGGCCGGCTTCCTCTGGGGGGTCTCCACCTCGGCCCACCAGATCGAGGGCGCGGCAGACCTCCGGGAGCCCTCCGTGTGGGACGCCTTCACGGCCGAACCGGGCCATGTGAAGGACGGTTCGACGGCCGCGGTGGCCTGCGACCACTACCACCGCCACCCCGAGGACGTGGCGCTCCTGCGCGGCCTCGGGGTGGACGCGTACCGCTTCTCCGTCTCCTGGCCGCGGGTCAACTCCCCCGGCGGTCTGGACTTCTACGACCGGCTGGTCGACGAGCTGTGCGCGGCGGGCGTACGCCCCGTCCCGACCCTCTTCCACTGGGATCTGCCGCTGTCGCAGGCGGACGCGGGCGGCTGGCTTGAGCGGGACACCGCCGGACGGTTCGCCGAGTACGCCGCGCTGGTCGCCGCCCGCCTCGGCGACCGGGTCAGCAAGTGGATCACCCTCAACGAACCCGCCGAACACACCCTGCTGGGCCACGCCCTGGGGGCGCACGCGCCCGGCAAGCGGCTCCTCTTCGACGCGCTGCCCGCCGCCCACCACCAGTTGCTGGCGCACGGACTCGCCATACAGGCCCTGCGGGCGGCCGGGGCCACGGACATCGGGATCGCCAACTCGCACGGCCCGACCTGGCCCGCCTCGCGGGAACCCGCCGACCTGGAGGCGGCCGGCTTCTACGACCTGCTGCTCAACCGGCTGTTCGCCGACCCGGTGCTGCTCGGGCGGTACCCGGACGGCATCGGTGAGCTGATGCCCGGCGACGCCGAGGACCTGGCGGCCGACCTGAAGATCATCGGCCAGCCGGTCGACTGGTACGGGATCAACTACTACGCGCCGACCAGGGTGGGCGCGCCACAGGGCTCGGAGATCGAGTTCGGCGGCCTGACCATGCCGGCCGAACTCCCCTTCTCCGTACGGGAGATCGAGGGCTACCCGGTCACGGACTTCGGCTGGCCGGTGGTGCCCGAAGCACTCACCGAGCTGCTGGTGGACTTCCGCGGCCGGTACGGCGACCGGCTCCCGCCCGTCGTCATCACGGAGAACGGCTGCTCGTACGAGGGTCTCGACGACCAGGAGCGGATCAGCTACCTGGACGGTCATCTGCGGGCCCTGCACCGGGCGTACGAGCAGGGTGTGGACGTCCGCGGGTACTTCGTGTGGTCGCTCCTCGACAACTTCGAGTGGGCCGAGGGGTACGCGCGCCGCTTCGGCCTGGTGCACGTCGACTTCGAGACGCTGGAACGGACCCCGAAGGCGTCGTACCACTGGCTGCGGGACGTACTGCGGGCCCAGCGGCCGGGACGCGTGGGACAGCCGTGACGGCATCCCCGCACGGGCCCTTATCCGGCGGCCCGGCGCTCGCCGAGCCCGTCGAGCGGGTGGGCCGGGGCTGGACGGCGACCCTCTCGCTCGCCAACTGGGCGATCTGGGTGGGCTGGTTCGGCCCGCTGCAGATCCTCCTCGCCTCCCAGGCGGAGGACTTCGCACCCGGTACGGGCCTGTCGAAGGAGGCGATGCTGGCCTGGGTGACGGGCGCGGGCGCGCTGGTCTCACTGCTGGCGAACCCGGTCTTCGGCGCGCTGTCCGACCGTACGACGTCCCGCTGGGGCCGCCGTACCCCGTGGATCGTGGCGGGCACGGCGGGCGGCGCGCTGTCGCTGGTGCTCCTCGGGGCGGCGGGCGGCCCCTGGACCATGGCGCTCGGCTGGTGCCTGGCGCAACTGACCCTGAACGCGGCCTGGGCCGCCGTGACGGCCGCCGTACCGGACCGGGTGCCGCGGCGGCAGCGGGGCGCGGTGGGCGGCTGGCTGGGCGCGGCACAGATCCTCGGCGTGGTCGGCGGGACGGGCCTGGCGACGCTGGCCGGGGGCGTCACGGCGGGCTACGCGGCCTGCGCGGCGTTCACCCTCCTCGGCGTCCTGCCGTACGTGCTGGCCCACCGGGACATCCGGCTGCCCCGCACGGCCCGGCCGCCCTGGTCCTGGCGGACCTTCCTGGGCTCCTTCTGGCTGAGCCCGCGCCGCTACCCGGACTTCGGCTGGGCCTGGCTGACGCGGTTCCTCGTCAACCTGAGCAACAGCCTCGGCGTCATGTATCTCCTGTACTTCCTGCGGGACCGCCTGCACCATTCCGATCCCGAGCAGGGCGTCCTGATCCTGACGTCGCTGAACGCGACGATGCTGCTCGCCACGGTCGTCGTCGCGGGCATGTGGTCGGACCGCGTGGGCCGCCGCAAACCGTTCGTGACCTGCTCGGGCGTCGTCATGGCGATCGCGGCCGGGGTGATCGCGGCGTGGCCGACATGGACCGGCACGGTGGTCGCCTCGGTCCTGCTGGGACTGGGCTTCGGCGTCTTCGCGTCGGTGGACTTCGCGCTGATGACGGACGTGCTGCCGAAGGCGCGCGACCGGGGCAAGGACCTCGGCGTGGTGAACGCGGCGAACGCGGTTCCGCAGGTGGCTGCGCCTGTGCTGGCCGCGCCGATCGTGACGTATCTCGGGGGATACCGGGTGCTGTACGCCGTGGCGGCGGTGGTGGGGTTGGCGGGGGCGGTCCTGGTGAACCGGATCAGGGGGGTGGAGTGACGGGGTTTTCTCGCCCCCGCCGCCCCTACCCGTTCCCGTCAACGACTCGGGGGCGCTGCCCCCGAACCCCCGCTCCTCAAACGCCGGAGAGGCTAATCCCTAGCCCGTCCGGCGTTTGAGGACGAGCGCGAAGCGCGATCAGGGGGGCGAGGGGGCGCAGCCCCCAGTTTCGGGAAGGGGCGGGGCTGGGGAAAGAGAACGCCGTCAGAAACCGAGCTTGCGGAGCTGGCGAGGGTCCCGCTGCCAGTCCTTCGCGACCTTCACATGAAGGTCCAGGAAGACGGGCGTACCCAGCAACGCCTCGATCTGCTTGCGCGACTTGATCCCCACTTCCTTCAGCCGCTTCCCCTTGGGACCGATGATGATCCCCTTCTGGCTGGGCCGCTCGATGTAGACGAACGCGTGGATGTCGAGCAACGGCTTGTCGGCCGGCCGGTCCTCCCGCGGCAGCATCTCCTCGACGACGACGGCGATGGAGTGCGGCAGCTCGTCCCGCACCCCCTCCAGCGCGGCCTCGCGGATGAGCTCGGCCACCATGACCTGCTCGGGCTCGTCGGTGAGGTCGCCCTCGGGGTAGAGGGCGGGGCCCTCCGGCAGCAGCGGGACGAGCAGGTCGGCGAGCAGGCCGACCTGCTGGTCTGCGACCGCCGACACCGGCACGATCTCGGCCCACTCGAAGCCGAGCTCCTTGCCGAGCTGGTCGATGGCGATGAGCTGCTCGGCGAGTGTCTTGCTGTCGGCGAGGTCGGTCTTCGTGACGATCGCGATCTTCGGCGTCTTCTTGATGGACGCGAGTTCCTTCGCGATGAAGCGGTCGCCGGGACCGAGCTTCTCGTTCGCGGGCAGGCAGAACCCGATCACGTCGACCTCGGCCCATGTCGTGCGGACGACGTCGTTGAGCCGCTCGCCGAGGAGCGTGCGCGGTTTGTGCAGCCCGGGGGTGTCCACGAGGATCAACTGGGCGTCGGCCCGGTGCACGATGCCGCGTACCGTGTGCCGCGTGGTCTGCGGCTGGTTCGCGGTGATCGCGACCTTCTGGCCGACCAGAGCATTCGTGAGGGTGGACTTGCCCGCGTTGGGGCGGCCCACGAAGCAGGCGAAGCCGGCGCGGTGGGGTGCCCCCGAGGATTCCGGCGGCTCGGATGACTGGGTACGAACGCTCATGGCGCCCATTGTCCCTGATCGTCGGGGCCCCGCCGTACCAGGATTCCGGCCCTCACCGCCGATCGACGGCCGGCCGGGCTCCCCGTGAGCTTCCGGAAACCCCCACGCAACACGAAACGTGACGGAAACACACCTGTACGCGACCGGAAACGCGGAACCGTGACGCTCTGACGAGCCCCCACCAGCCAGCCCCCACCAGCCCCCACCTGTTGGAGCCCCCGTGACCCTGGCCGCCGGACCCGCCACGACCGTCGCCGCGTCCCTCGACACCGGTGACACCGCCTGGCTGCTCGCCGCCACCGCGCTCGTCCTGCTCATGACGCCGGGCCTGGCCCTCTTCTACGGCGGCATGGTCCGCACGAAGAGCGTCCTGAACATGCTGATGATGAGCTTCGTGTCGATCGCGCTGGTCACGGTCGTGTAGCTGGCCGTCGGCTACTCGCTCGTCTTCGGCGACGACCACGCCGACTCCGGGGTCGGCGCGCTCATCGGCGGCCTGGAACACGCGGGCATGGCCGGTCTCGGCCCGGACAGTGTGCAGGGCACGGTCCCGACCCTCCTCTTCGCCACCTTCCAGCTGACCTTCGCGATCATCACGGCGGCGCTGGTCAGCGGCGCGGTCGCGGACCGGGCGAAGTTCGGGGCCTGGCTGGTCTTCGTACCCCTGTGGGCGCTGCTCGTATACGTTCCGGTCGCCCACTGGGTGTGGGGTCCCGGCGGCTGGATCCTGGCGGATCTGGGCGCCCTGGACTTCGCGGGCGGACTGCCCGTCGAGATCACGTCGGGGGCGTCCGGACTGGCGTTGTGCCTGGTCCTGGGCCCGCGGCTCGGTTTCAAGAAGGACGCGATGCGCCCGCACAACCTGCCGATGGTGATGCTCGGCGCGGGTCTGCTGTGGTTCGGCTGGTTCGGCTTCAACGCGGGTTCGGCGCTCGGCGCGAACGGTCTCGCGGCCGCCGCCTTCCTCAACACCCTCGCCGCGGGCTGCACCGGGCTGCTCGGCTGGCTCTTCGTGGAGCAGCGGCGCGACGGCCACCCCACCACCCTGGGCTCGGCGTCCGGCGCGGTCGCGGGCCTGGTCGCCATCACCCCGTCCTGCGGTTCGGTCTCGCTGCTCGGCGCGCTGGTCATCGGCCTGGCCGCCGGTGTCGTCTGCTCGTACGCGGTGGCCTGGAAGTTCAGGTTCGACTACGACGACTCGCTGGACGTCGTCGGCGTGCACCTGGTCGGCGGTGTCATCGGCACCGTGCTCATCGGGGTGTTCGCCACGGAGACCATGACCGGCGGGGCCGAGGGTCTGCTGTACGGCGGCGGGTTCGGGCAGCTCGGCCGGCAACTGGTGGCGATCGTGGCCGTCGGCGCGTACGCCTTCGCCGTCACGTACGGCGTCGCCAAACTGATCGACCGGGTCGTCGGACTGCGGGCCGACGAGGAGCACGAGCAGACCGGGCTCGACCTTACGGTGCACGCCGAGACCGCTTACGATCACGGGGTCCTGGGCAGTGGTGCCCCGGTCTCCTCCTCCGTCCTCCCCACCGCGCAGAAGGCCAGGCCCCAGGCATGAAGCTCATCACCGCGATCATCAAGCCGCACCGCCTCGACGAGGTGAAGACAGCTCTGCAGGAGATCGGCGTGCACGGGCTGACCGTCACGGAGGCCAGCGGGTACGGGCGTCAGCGCGGCCACACCGAGGTGTACCGCGGCGCCGAGTACCGCGTCGATCTCGTACCGAAGGTCCGTATCGAGGTCGTCGTCGGGGACGCGGACGCCGAGCCCGTCATCGAGGCGATCGTGAGGGCCGCGCAGACGGGGAAGATCGGCGACGGAAAGGTGTGGGCGGTTCCGGTGGAGACGGTGGTCCGGGTACGGACGGGCGAACGCGGCCCGGACGCTCTCTGACCCCGCTGCCGCTCCCCTTCTTGTCCCTCCCCCTGACCCTGATCACCACCACCGCTGCCGCGATGCCCGCTCCCAGCACCACCGCGAGCAGCCACGGCAGGGCGAAGAACGACGTGCTCGCCGACTCGCGGGTGTCGCGCGCGCTGGCGGTCAACGTCACATCGCCCCAGTCCAGTTGGGGCGCACCACGCCACTTCGCGCTCAGCCGCACCCGCTCGCCCGGCAGCAGCTCGGAGGGGATCCCGGCCAGGTCACGGGAGAGCAGCGTACGGCCGAAAAGCCCTTCGGCCGTCAGCCGCACCTTGGGGTCAAGGGTGACGTTGCCGGTGTTGTGGAGGGTGTACGAGACGGTGGCCGTGCTGTCGCCCGCGCCCGGGAACAAGGGCTGGTGGTGGCTGATGCGGACCTTCTCCACGGCGACGGCCGCGACGGTCGGCCCGCCCACCCGCAGATAGATGCGGGCGCCGACGGCCCGCTGGACCCCGACCTCGACCGCGCCCTCCCCCGCGTCGATCCGCTCGTCCAGGGCGACCAGGGCACCCGGGTGATCACCGGGTTCGGCCGACTCGGGCACCCTCAGCGTGAACGGCACGGTGACCTTGCCGTGCGCGGGCACGGTCACCCGGTCCTCGGCGGGCTTCGCCCAGGCACCCACGCCCCGCTGCCTCTCCTTGACGGTCCGTACCGCGAATCCGCCGTCCCGCGCGGTGTTGTACGCGTCGGCCGCGTAGAGCCGGAACGTCAGCGGCTCCCCGGTCCTGTTGGTGACGGCGACCTCGTCCTCGATGGTCGTGCCCGGGTCGGCGGAGAGATGGAAGTACGGCCGCGAGGCGAGTTCCGACGCGACGGGGAAGACGGACCAGCTGCCGTTGTCGGCGGCGCGTGCGGGCGTCCCGCCGGTCACCGCAACGGCGAGAAGGAGCAGGAGGAACAGGAGGAAGAGGGGGAACCGGGAGAACAGAGGGAGGATCGGGATCGAGCGGAACGGCTTGCGCATGGGTGCGGACCCCCAGGGGCGGGCGGGACGGAGGAGGCCGGGCGGGTGCGCGCCCAACCTCCGTCGATCGGCCGACTTCTGACGTACCGTCGGCTCTAGGTGAGCGTGAGCGTCAGCACGCCGGAGTACGCGCCGGGCGGGGTGAACGCCGGAACGTTCAGCGAGAGCCGGGCGTCGACGGTGAACTCACCACCGGTGAGCGTGCCGTTGGGGGTGGACGCGAGCGTCGCTCCCGCACTGCCGACCGCACCGGGCGAACCGGCCTGGCAGGTACTCGGGCTGCCGGTCTTGGTGAGGCAGACCGGGGTCCAGCCCAGCTTCGCGGCGTCGATCTTCGCCCCCGCGGGGCCGGAGAAGTCGGTGACCTTGCCGGTCAGGGACCAGCCCGCGGGTCCGCCACGGAAGTCCTTGACGGTCACCGTCTGCAGCGAGCCTCGGGAGAAACCGCCCTTGCCGTAGTCGACGGCCGCCAGTTCGACGGTGTCGCCGGCCTGGGTCATGGACAACGTCCCCGCCTTGACGGAGGAGTTGACCTTCTGGCTGCCTGCGGGCAGAGGCGTGTCGTCGATGACGACATAGGCGGCAGGGCCCGCACCCTTGTCGTCGCTCCAGGCGCTTCCCTCGTACGCCACCACTCCCGTGGTCGCCTTGTCGCTGACGGCCAGGCTGCCGCTGAAGGAACCCTGCGCGTTCGCGGTGACGGTCGCCTTGTCGGCGGTCTCGGCGGCGCCGGCCCGTCCGGCGAGGGTGACCGCCGCGCCCGGCGCGAAGTTCGACCCCGTCACGGTCACGCTGTCACCGGGCTTCCCGGAGGCCGTACCGAGGCTGATGGCACGGTTGTTGGTCTGGCCGCCGCCGGTCGCGGTGATCGTCTCGGAGACGGGGGCGGGCGGGGTGCTGACCGTGCACGGGGTGTCCAGCTCCAGGAGATAACTGGTGTGGATGTTGTAGTCGCCGGGCGACAGCGTGATCGAGCCGGGCGCGGTGACCGTGAAGGTGCCGGTCATCGAGAACGACGGGAAGGCACCCTTGCCCGGGACCGGGTCGTTCTTCTTCGGGCCCGCGACCGTGAGGTCACCACTCTGCGCGCCGCCCAGGGTCACCTTGCCGGTGGGCGTCATGATGTCGGCGGGCAGCGCGATGTCGACGGGGTTGCTCGCGGCGGGCTTGACCACCGTGTACGTGACGGTGACCGTGTCGCCCACCTTGGGTGCCGCGTCGTCCACGGTGATCTTGGCGGTGGTGGTGCCGTCGATCGGCGGGATGCCCGCGATGGGCGGCGGGACGCAGTGCGTGGCGAAGTCGACCTGCTGCGGATCGGCGTTCGCGGGGCAGGCGAACGCGCCCCCCGCGGTGACCGCGAGCGCGGCCGTTCCCAGCAGTGCCGCCCAGCGGCGGCGTCTTCGGGTTCCTGAACCCATGGGTGCCCCTCCTGTGGATGTGGGCGCTGTGCGCCGACAGGAGGTCATTGATGTGCGGGTTGTGTGAGAAGTCAATGGAACCCTGAAGCACCAACTGATGGCCCATCAGCTTATGTCAACTAGCCGTGCTCATCCGCGAGTTGATGCCGATTCGCCGATACGCCGATACGTGGGAGTGTCGGCGCGTCGGATCGGCGGACGGACCGGTGTCGCCCGGCGCGCCGCGCGCCGGGCGGCACCGGTCCGTACCGGGCCACTGCCCGTGGGGGGACTGTGCCTGTGCGCCTGACGCGCCTACGTTCCGGTGATCACTCGAACACGAACGGACCGGGCGACTGCGGCCCGTCCGCCGTGCAGGTGATGGTGATCCCGAAAACCGTCATCTGCAGGGAGCCGCCGAAAGCCTCCAGGCTGTCGCCGGCCGCGACGGTACCGGGCAGCGGGCCGACCGTGACGCCCGCACCGGCGGCGATCGCAGGGTTCTCGGTACCCGTGAAGACGGTCGTACCACCGCCCGCCTTCGCGAGGGTGAGGGTGGAGGTGACCGAGTCCTCGGCAAGCGCGAGCGGGGTGGTGATCTCGGAGGAGCTGAGGGTGATGGTGGCGGCGGAGCCGTCCTGGGTGGCCGTGAGAGTGGCCTCGCCACCGCCGTAGAGACCGCATTCGGCGACGATCGTGGCGGTCTGGGGGACTACGGCCGCGGCGCCAGGGGCGAGCGCGAGGCTCGCGGCGAGGGTGCCGGCGGCTAACGCGGCGCCGATTCCGAGACGCTTACAGATCATTGGATTTCCTTCCCTAGTGCGGGAATTGCCGTGTGGGGACGGCCGACGGGCGCTTCGCCGGCGGCTGGGTGGCGCCGCGAATCTGACGGCCCGTCGGAAGAGCTGGCGTCTATTGAGACGCGAGCGCCTCACGATTGCAAGAGAAACGGTAGTGATTCTTCCGCCCCTGAGGGCTCCCCTTGGGGGCTCCGCCCCCACACCCCTGGTCGCGCAGTTCCCCGCGCCCCCAAAACCCAAAAGACTGCGCCGTTCCCCGCGCCCCTGAGTCGCCTCCCACCCGCCATCGCACGCGCGCCTCAAAGACTGCGCAGTTCCCCGCGCCCCTGAAACGACCAGCCCACCCGCCGCCGCACGCGCGCCTCAAAGATTGCGCCGTTCCCCGCGCCCCTAGGGGGGCTCGCGTCCCAGCCCCCCGCGGCCGAGAGCTGGGGCGCAGCCCCGCTCCGAGGGGCGCGGGGAACTGCGCGACCAGCCCCCACCGGGCCCGCGGACGAAAACCCTCAGCCCGCGGTCGCCACGGTGCGTACCGTCCCGTCCGGCCCCGCGACGAACACAGGCGTGGCCGCACCACCGAGGTCCCGTACCGCCGCGAGGTCGTCGTCCGCCAAGGACGGGGACTCCCCCTCGCCCACCACCACCGCCGCCGCCTCCAACGACGTCGCCCCCGAGGCGACAGCCATCGCCACAGCCGTCCGCAGCGCGCTCAGCCGCAGCGAGGGGAGTGCGACGGTGCCCGCCACATACGTACGGCCGTTGTCGTCGCGCACGGCCGCCCCCTCGGGCACCCCGTTGCGGGCCCGGGCCGCACGGGCCAGGGTGACGATCTTGCGGTCCTCTGGTTCGAGCACGGTGCTGTCGGTCATGCCCAGAGCATACGTACGACACTGCACGACGTCGCACGGCGTCGCACGGCAGCTCAGGGCCGGTCCAACCGCAACCGCTCCGCCCGCGGCAACCCCGCCACCACCAGGTCGTACGAGTCCTCGACCAGCTCCCGGACCAGCCGGTCGGACAGCGAACCGTCCACGGTCACCGTGTTCCAGTGGCGCTTGTTCATGTGCCAGCCCGGAATGATCAGCCCTTCGTGCTCCCCGCGCAGCCGCACCGCGTCCTCGGGATCGCACTTCAGGTTGACGGTGAGCGGACTGCCCTGCAGGGAGCTGAGCGCGAACATCTTCCCCAGCACCTTGAAGACGGAGGTCTCCGGGTTGAAGGGGAACTCCTCCACGGCGGCGTTGAAGGAGAGACAGAGCGCGCGCAGCTCCTTCGGGGTCACTCCGGCTTCTCCCCCGGGGCGTCGCCACCGGCACCGGCACCGGCACCGGCGGCGGCCGCGACGACCGGCTCGACCAGCACCGTCACGATCTTGTTCCGGCGTCCCGCCGACGCCTCGGCCGTCAGCAGCAGCTCGCGGCCGTCGGGCAGTTCGACGACCGAGGACGCGCCGGCGATGGGCACGCGGCCGAGCGCCTTGGCGAGGAGCCCGCCGACCGTCTCCACGTCCTCGTCGTCGTACGCCTCGAAGCCGTACAGCTCGCCGAGGTCACCGATGTCGAGCCGCGCGGTCACCCGGTAGCGGTCGTCGCCGAGGTCCTGCACCGGCGGCAGCTCACGGTCGTACTCGTCGGTGATCTCGCCGACGATCTCCTCAAGGATGTCCTCGATGGTGACGATGCCGGCAGTGCCGCCGTACTCGTCGATGACGACGGCGACGTGGTTGCGGTCCTGCTGCATCTCGCGCAGCAGGTCACCGGCGTTCTTCGTGTCCGGGACGAACGCGGCGGGCCGCATCGCCGTGGACACCAGCTCGCTCTCCGCGTCCCGGCTGATGTGCGTCTTGCGGGCCAGGTCCTTCAGGTACACGATCCCGACGATGTCGTCCTCGCTCTCCCCGGTGACGGGCACGCGCGAGAAACCGGAGCGCAGGGCGAGGGTCAGCGCCTGCCGGATGGTCTTGTACCGCTCGATGACCACCAGGTCGGTGCGCGGGACCATGACCTCCCGGACCAGGGTGTCGCCCAGCTCGAAGACGGAGTGCACCATGCGGCGCTCCTCGTCCTCGATGAGTGACTCCTTCTCCGCGAGGTCGACCATCGCGCGCAGCTCGGCCTCGGAGGCGAAGGGTCCGCGGCGGAAGCCCTTGCCGGGCGTGAGCGCGTTGCCGATGAGGATGAGCAGGGGCGGGATCGGCCCCATGATCCTGGCCAGCGGCAGCAGCACGTACGCGGACGCCGTCGCCGTGCTGAGCGGGTGCTGGCGGCCGATGGTGCGCGGCGAGACTCCGACGGCGACGTACGAGACGAGGACCATCACGCCGATGGCGACGGCCAGCGACTCCCAGGTCTCGTTGAACTCCTTCAGGCAGGCGTAGGTGACGAGGGCGGCGGCGGCCATCTCGCAGGCCACGCGCACCAGCAGCGCCACGTTCAGATAGCGGGTCGGGTCGGCGGCGACCTGGGCGAGCTTGGCGCTGCCGCGGCGGCCGGACCGTACCGCCTCCTCGGCGCGGAAGCTGGAGACGCGGGCGAGGCCGGCCTCCGCGCAGGCGGCGAGCCAGGCGATCACGACGAGGGCGATGGCGCCCAGGACCAGTTGCGGGCTCATGAGACGGTCGGGGCCGGGGAGGGGCCTTCGAGGCCCTTCTCCGCACGCCAGCCGTCCACGATGGCGGCCTGCAGTCCGAACATCTCGGCCTTCTCGTCGGGCTCCTCGTGGTCGTACCCGAGCAGGTGCAGCACTCCGTGGACGGTGAGGAGCTGGAGTTCCTCGTCCATGGAGTGCTGCGTCTCGGCGTCCTTGCCCTGCTGCTCGGCGACCTCCGGGCACAGCACGATGTCACCGAGCAGCCCCTGCGGCGGCTCCTCGTCGTCCTTGGCGGGCGGCCGCAGCTCGTCCATCGGGAACGACATGACATCCGTGGCGCCCGGCAGGTCCATCCACTGGATGTGCAGCTGCTCCATGGCGTCGGTGTCCACGACGATCACCGAGAGCTCGGAGAGCGGGTGGATGCGCATCCGCGCGAGGGCGTAGCGGGCGATGTCGAGGATCGCCTGCTCGTCGACCTCGGTCCCGGACTCGTTGTTGACGTCGATCGACATGGTCGCGCTGATCTACTTCCGTTTGGTACGGGCGCCCTTGTGGGTGCCGTTCTCCGTGCCGTTCTGGCTGTCGTACTTCTCGTACGCGTCGACGATACGGCCGACCAGCTTGTGCCGGACGACGTCCTGGGTGGTGAGCCGCGAGAAGTGGACGTCGTCGAGGCCCTCCAGGATGTCCTGGACCTGGCGCAGACCGGACTTGGTGCCGCTCGGCAGGTCGACCTGCGTCACATCACCGGTGACCACGATCTTCGAATCGAAACCGAGCCGGGTGAGGAACATCTTCATCTGCTCGGCGCTGGTGTTCTGCGCCTCGTCCAGGATGATGAAGGCGTCGTTGAGTGTGTTGTGCGTGAGCAGGTAGTCCTGCGTCACGTACAACGAGTCCTCCGCCGCGACCTGGATGCAGACCGCTTCCTCCCGGCCCGCGGGTTCGATGCTGTCGATGAAGCGCATCGGCCGTCCGCCGCCTCCGGCCGCCAGGTACTTGTCGCGCTTGCGGGCGAGGCGGAAGGGTGCGATGCCTTCGGGGAGGCGGATGTCGACGATGTGGGAGTCACGACTGTGGACGACATCACGACCCCTGGCCCTGCCAGGTGCCCGCCCCTCAGCGGCGCGACGGCGGGTGTACGCGACACCGCCCAACGACTGCACCAGAGCGATGACGTCGTCACGGAGCAGGATCGACGTCGTCGAGTACTGGATCCGGCACGTACGGTCCGCCTGAGTGACCGGACCGCCGTCGGAATCGAGCAGACCCTGCAGGACCGCCAGCCGTACGTCGGCAGAGTTGTGCAGGTAATCGTCAGGGACGAACTTGGAGTGCGAACGACTCCTCAGCAGATCCAGATCACGCAGGATCCGAGTGACCGGATTCTCAAGCGTGATCACGTCACCGGGGCTCTTGACCCGGTTGAGGACGTAGTCGGGTCCACCACGGTGGCGCAGCACCACACCCGGAAGAGCGGCTTCCAGCGCTTCCGCCAGCTCAGGGTCCTCCGTGGCGAAGGAAGGAGTGGTGGAGCCCGTCAGGCAGCCGTCGCCCAGGAGAAGCCCCAAGGCGTACGGATCCATGGGGATCTCGCGCTCGGGGAACGAAACTGGCGCGGTGAGCATGGGCAACTCGTATCGACGGGCGTGCGCGGCGCGAAGGTTGCCGATCATCTCCTTCGTCTCCAGCACCCGCCACGGCTTGTCGCGTCGCCTGTCCGATGCGGTCCGAACGGTCCATAGGTGCTCGCCACAGCACAGGGTCCAGGAGCCGTCCTGGGCGGTGACGCGGTAGATGTCCTTCTCGCCCTGCGGGTAGACACCGAGCACCGGAGTCGGCTCGCCGTTCGAGCCGATGACCAGGTCACCGACCTCAAGGTCACCGATGGGGCGCCAGCCGTCGGGCGTCAGGACATTGGTGAAGACCGGCTGGGCGCGGCCACGCATGTACGCCAGCGGTGCGACCTCGATCGTGCCCGCCGCCATCAGGCGCGGGATCGAATCCGGGTCGAGCATGTCGTGCAGGGCGTCGTACAGCGGGCGCAGGTAGGGGTCGATCTTGTCGTAGAGCGTGCCGGGCAGGAAGCCGAGCCGCTCGCCCGCCTCGACCGCCGGGCGGGTCAGGATGATGCGGCTGACCTGCTTGGCCTGGAGGGCCTGAACGGCCTTCGCCATGGCGAGGTAGGTCTTGCCGGTACCGGCGGGGCCGATGCCGAAGACGATGGTGTGCTTGTCTATGGCGTCGACGTACCGCTTCTGGTTGAGCGTCTTGGGGCGAATGGTGCGTCCGCGCGAGGACAGGATGTTCTGGGTGAGGACCTCGGCGGGGGTCTCCGGGCCGTCGCCCTCCCCGTTCTCCGTCGCCCGCAGCATGGCGATCGAGCGTTCCACCGCGTCCTCCGTCATCGGCTGTCCGGTGCGGAGCACCAGCATCATCTCGTCGAACAGTCGCTGGACGAGGGCCACTTCACGGGCGTCGCCGATGGCGCTGATCTCATTGCCCCGGACGTGGATGTCGGCCGCCGGGAAGGCCTTCTCGATCACGCGCAGGAGGACGTCCCCGGATCCCAGCACGGTCACCATGGGGTGCGCCGCGGGGACGGTGAACTGGGCTCGTGACTGCCCCTGCGCGGGGGTGTGAGCTGTGGGTGTCTGCGTCATGGGCCGGCTCTGAAGGCCTGCTCATCCTCCTCGGTGAGGCACGCTTGCCGGTACGGCAGCCTTGTGTCTCCAAGAGTACGTCGGGGCACCGACAACACCGTAGGACTTTTCCGCCGCACCTGTGGCATCAGGGGCGGGCCCGGGTGCCGACCCCCGTCCCCCGTCTCGCGTCTCGCGTCTCCTGTCCCCCGTCTCCCGTCCGGCCGCCCGCATCCGGTCTCACGCGGATCTGCGGAAGCCGATCGTCGGTACCGCCCGTCTCAGGGGCCAGGCCCGGGCGCTCTCCGGGAGCAGCGGTTCCAGGAAGGCGTACCGGCCGAGCGCCGCGGGGTCCTGATGGTCGTAGGACTGCACGCGGCGCCACCAGGCGGCGATCTCCGACCAGCCGGGCGCGGACAGCGAGCCGCCGAACTCCTGGACCGAGAGCGCCGCGGTGAGGCCCGCGAAGGCGAGGCGGTCGGCGAGCGGCCAGCCGGCCAGCGTGCCCGTCACGAACCCGGCGACGAAGACGTCCCCCGCGCCGGTCGGGTCCATCGCCTCGACCTCGATGGCCGGAACCTCCGCGGTCTCACCGGTCCTGCGGTCCACGGCGTACGCGCCCTCGGCACCCAGCGTGACGACGGCGAGCGGCACGTGCTCGGTGAGCGCGTGCGCGGCGGCGCGGGGACAGGAGGCGCCCGTGTACCGCATGGCCTCCTCGGCGTTCGGCAGGAACGCCTCGCAGTGCCGCAGGTCGGGCAGCCCGGCGAGGTCCCAGCGGCCGGTGTCGTCCCAGCCGACGTCGGCGAAGATCCGGGTGCCCCGCTCGGCCGCCCCGGCGATCCAGTGCGCGCTCGTGCCCGGCGTCAGCGAGGCGACGGCCGCTCGCGCGCGGGGCGAGCAGTCGGGCGCGGGCTCCTCCGGGGGCGGCTCGTGGCCGTGGCTGACCATGGTCCGCTCGCCCTCGTACGCCATCGAGACGGTCACCGGGGAGTGCCAGCCGGGCGCGGTGCGGGACGCGGAGAGGTCGATGCGTTCGCCCTGCTCCAGGGCGTCCCAGCAGTACTCGCCGTAGTGGTCGTCCCCGAAGGCCGCCGCGAGCGCGGTCTTCAGGCCGAGCCTGGCCAGCGCGGTCGCCATGTTCGCGACGCCGCCGGGGCTGGAGCCCATGCCGCGGGCCCAGGACTCGGTCCCGCGGACGGGGGCGGAGTCGAGTCCGGTGAAGATGATGTCGAGGAAGACGGTGCCGGTGAGGTAGACGTCCCAGGGCGGTTCGTCTGCGCGGCGCAGTTCGGCGAGTGGGTCGAACTGGGCCTGTCGGTACGGTCCCTTCCCGTTGGACGCGGTCACGGTGCGCTCCCTGCGTGGTGCGGATTCAGGCCAGTGTGCACCAAACGCTCTTCAGGGCGGGGAGGGTCACGCCGGGCCCTCACGTCCCGTCGGCCACAAGCCGGTTCCCGCTCCGGTTCAGGCTCAGGTCCAGGCTCAGGTCCAGGCTTCGGTTCAGGCTCAGGACGGGTCGAAATCGCGTTCTGTTACCCGGGTCGCCATCTCCCAAACAACAAGTGCTCCAGATCACATCCTCCGGCTTATCGAATCCGCCCTTCCGCTTGATACAAATTGCCCGCGCGTTCCTGTCCGTCGACGGCCGCACCAACTCCCCTTCGCTTGGCCCCCCTTTCCGTCCGCATGCCCAGGGAACGCCCGTGTCCGCCCGCACCACCGCTCCGTCCTGGCCCCTCGTCGCCCTTTTCACGGCGGGCTATCTGGCCCCGTACCTGCTGCCCACCACCGTCGGCAGACTCGACGCGGCCCTTCCCCTCTCCGCCACCCAGGCCGGTGCCGTCGGCAGTCTGCTGCTGCTCAGCTCGGCCGCGGCGGGCTTCGCCCTCGCCTCCCGTATCCACCGGCTGGGCGCGCGGCGCCTGGCCCGCGCGGGTCTGCTGCTCGCCGTGCTCGGCTACGGCACGGCCGCGCTGTCGACCAGCGTGCCCACCGTCATCGCCGGCGCGCTGGTCGGCGGTCTCGGCTCCGGTACGGCCACCACGGTCGCCGCCGCCGGTACGGCCGCCCGGCGGGACCCCCACCGCACCACGACCCTCGGCCTGCTGAGCGTCTCCGCACTCGCGGCGGCCGTCTACCTGACGGTCCCCCACCTGGGCCCAGGCCACGGCCTGCCCCTCGCGGCGGTCGCGCTCACCGCGGCCCTCGTATGGCCCGCGACGGCTCATCTGCCGACCGGCTCAGGTGAGGTCCGGGCGACCGCCCACCGCCCCGCCGCGACGCCTCCGCCCCCGCTGCCGTACCGCCGGCCCGGCCTGGTGCTCGCCGCGGCCATGCTCTGCTGGTCCCTGGCCCAGAACTCCCTCTGGGGCGTCAGCAGCCACATCGGGACCCGGCAGGCGGGCCTGGGCGAGGCGACGGTCGGCGTGGTCTTCGCGGCGGCGCTCGGCGCGGGTCTGCTCGGTGTGCTGTGCGCGGGTGCGCTCGGACCCCGCATCGGCCGGGCGCTGCCCGTCGGCGTGGGCACCGTCCTGATCGCGGTCTGCATCGTGGTCAGCGCGGGCGCGGACGGTCTGACGAGCTTCGCCGTGGGCGAGATCGCCTGGAACGCCCTCTACCCGGTGGTCCTCTCCTACCTGATCAGCCTGGCCGCGTCGCTCGACCCGCACGGCCGCTGGGCCGTTCTGGCGGGCTCGGCGTCCTCGCTCGGCACGGCGTGCGGCCCCCTGGCGGGCAGCCTGCTGTCGGCCGCGGCGGGCTATCCCGCGATGGGCTGGGTCCTCGCGACGGCCCTGCTCCTGCTGGCCGTCCCGCTCGCCGCGGTGGCCGTACGCACCACGGGCGGCCCGGTGCTCCGGGGCCCGGAACCGGTCCTGCGCGGCGGCCCCGTGGAGCAGCCCGTGCAGCAACAGGCGCATCAGCCCGTGGAGCAGCCGGTGGTGGAGATCACCGTGGACCACCCGCAGCCCGCGCGGCAGGAGTTCGACACGGCGGGCCCCCAGAACTCGGGCACGTCACCGTCGGCACCCGCACCCTGAACCACCACCCACCACGGTCAGGCCCCGAACTCGTACGCCTCCACCTCGGCGAGGTACCGGGCCCGTCGTTCCTCGTCGTGTTCGAGGAACGACGCGGTGAACGAGTTCCGGGCCAGCTCACGCAGCCGCTCGGGGGCGAGCCCGAGGGCCTCCCGCACGGCGTCGAAGTTGTCCCCGGCGTAGCCGCCGAAGTACGCGGGATCGTCGGAGTTGACCGTGCACAGCAGTCCCGCGTCGAGCATCGCGGGCAGCGGATGGTCCGCCAGCACGTCGACGGCCCTCAGCCGTACGTTGGACAGGGGGCACAGCGTCAGCGGCACCTGGTCCCGCACCAGCCGGGCCACCAGTTCCGGGTCCTCCATGCAGCGCAGTCCGTGGTCGATCCGCTCGACGCCGAGCACGTCCAGAGCCTCGGTGATGTACGCGGGCGGCCCCTCCTCGCCCGCGTGCGCGACCCGTCGCAGGCCGAGCGCGGCGGCGGCCTCGTACACCTCGCGGAACTTCGCCGGCGGGTGCCCGACCTCGGCGGAGTCGAGTCCGACGCCGACGATCGGGCCGTGCGGCGCCAGATACGGCTTCGCGGCCTCCAGGGTCTCCAGCGCGGACCCGGCGGACTCGTCCCGCAGGAAGCACATGATCAGCTGGGTGGAGATGCCGTGCGCGGCCTCTCCCCCACTCTCGGCTTCGCTCGACCGGGGGGACCCCCATCGGTCGAGCGCCCGCCCGAGCCCCTCCACGACCGTCCCGATGCCGACGCCCCGCGCGAGGTGCGCCTGCGGATCGAAGAAGATCTCCGCGTGCCGCACGCCCTGCGCGGCGGCACGCGCGAGGTACGCGTCGGCGAGGTCCGCGAAGTCGTCCTCGGTCCGCAGCACGGCCATGAGCCCGTAGTACAGGTTCAGGAACGACTGCAGATCGGCGAACTCGTACGCCTTGCGCAGCTCGTCCGTGTCCGCGTACGGCAGCGTGATCCCGTTGCGGGCCGCCAGGGCGAAAGCAAGCTCGGGCTCCAGCGTGCCTTCGATGTGCAGGTGCAGTTCAGCTTTGGGGAGGGGCATCGAAGCATGGTACGGGTGTTTCACCGACGCTTCGGAACCGGCACCCTCTGCAGATCGTGCGCCACGGTCAGCTCCCCCTCGAACCCGGCGGCCCGCGCCTGCCGCTCGAACTCCTCCGGATCGGAGTACCGCTGGCTGAAGTGCGTCAGCACCAGATGCCGTACGCCGGCGTCCCGCGCGACGGTGGCCGCCTGCCCGGCGGTCAGATGCCCGTGATCGACGGCGAGCCGCACGTCCTCGTCCAGGAACGTCGACTCGATGACGAGCAGGTCGCAGCCCTCGGCGAGCGCGTACACCCCGTCGCACAGCCGGGTGTCCATGACGAACGCGAACCGCTGCCCGCGCCGCTCCTCGCTGACGTCGTCGAGCAGAACGTCCCCCAGGACACCCTCCCGCTGGATCCGCCCCACGTCCGGGCCCTTGATCCCGTGCGCGGCGAGCCGGTCGCCCAGCATCCGCCGCCCGTCGGGCTCGACGAGCCGGTACCCGTACGACTCGACGGGATGCGACAGCTTCCGCGCCTCCAGCGTGTACGCCTTCGTCGCCGAGAGCACCCCGTCGGCGTCCACCGGGGCCTCGGTGAGCGCGACCGTCTCGCGGTAGGCGGTCGCGTACCGCAGCCGGTCGAAGAACTTCTGCCCGGAGCGCGGGTAGTGCGCGCTGATCCCGTGCGGCACCCGGTCGAGGTTGATCCGCTGGATCACCCCGGCCAGGCCCAGCGAGTGGTCGCCGTGGAAGTGCGTGACGCAGATCCGGTGCAGGTCGTGCGCGGCCACCCCGGCCCGCAGCATCTGCCGCTGCGTGCCCTCGCCGGGATCGAAGAGGATGCCCTCGCCGTCCCAGCGCAGCAGATAGCCGTTGTGGTTGCGGTGCCGGGTGGGAACCTGGCTGGCGGTCCCGAGGACCACCAATTCACGTACGGACACGTCAGGTTGTCCAGTTTCTCGCTGTCCGGTTCTCGCTATCCGGGGGGCCACTGCAGACCACGGCCGCCCAGTACATGGGCGTGCGCGTGGAAGACGGTCTGCCCGGCTCCGCTCCCCGTGTTGAAGACGAGACGGTAGCTGTCGAGCTTCTCCTCGGCGGCGACCTCACCGGCCTCGCGCACGACGTCGGCGAGGATCGCCGGTTCGGCGACGGCGAGGGAGGCGGCGTCCGGGTGATGGACCTTGGGGATCACCAGGATGTGGGTGGGCGCCTGCGGATTTATGTCCCGGAAGGCGAAGGTCGTATCGGTCTCACGGACGACGGTCGCCGGAATCTTCCCCGCGACAATCTTGCAGAACAGACACTCGTCCTGCGATTCCCCTGCCATGACGCGGCCTCCTCGGTGAGTTGATCGATGCCCGGGCATGGTACCGAGGGGCAGCCCCGTAGGGAGCGCCCCGTCAGGGGCGCGGGGAACGGCGCAATCTTTTGTCCTCGGAGGGGCGCAGCCCCTTTAGGGGCGCAGCCCCTTTAGGGGCGCAGCCCCTTTAGGGGCGCGGGGAACTGCGCGACCAGCCCCCACGCACCCGCACCCGACGAACCACCCGTCACGCCCCCGGCAACTCCGGAGCCACCTTCGACGGGTTGTCCGCGAGCGCCGCCAGCGCGATCCGGACAGCCTCGTCAAGCTGAGCATCACGCCCGGCGGCATAATCCTGAGGAGCCTGGACAACCTCGACGTCAGGGTCGACCCCATGGTTCTCCACCCCCCACTCATACCCCTCAAGCCAGAACGCGTACTTGGGCTGAGTGACGAGCGTCCCGTCGACCAGCCGGTACCGGCTGTCGATCCCGACGACCCCGCCCCACGTACGCGTACCGACGACGGGCCCGATCCCAAGGGCCTTGATCGCCGCGTTCACGATGTCCCCGTCCGACCCGGAGAACTCGTTGGCCACGGCGACGACGGGCCCGCGAGGCGCGTCCTCGGGGTAACTCGTCGCCCGCATCCCGCGCGCGAGGTCCCACCCGACGATCCGCCGGGCGAGCTTCTCGATGACGAGCTGCGAGGTGTGCCCGCCGCGGTTCTCGCGGACGTCCACGACCAGCCCTTCCCGCGCCACCTCGATCCGCAGATCGCGGTGGATCTGCGCCCAGCCGGGCGCCTGCATGTCGGGCACGTGCAGATACCCGAGCCGTCCGCCGGACTTCTCGTGGACATAGGCACGCCGGTCGGCCACCCACGCGTGGTAGCGCAGCGGCTCCTCGTCGGAGATCGGCACGACCACCGCGTGCCGCGGATCGCCGCCGCCCGCCGGGGAGACGGTCAGTTCCACCGGCTTGCCCGCCGTGCCGACGAGCAGCGGCCAGGGTCCCGCGACCGGGTCGACGGGCTGTCCGGAGACGGCCACGATCGCGTCGCCCGCGCGGACCGCGACCCCGGGTGCGGCGAGCGGCGACTGCGCGTCGGGGTCGGAGGTCTCCGACGGCAGGATGCGGTCGATACGCCACAGGGGCGCCCCCTGCGGGCCGTCCTCGTGGCGGGTGATGTCGGCGCCGAGCAGCCCCTGCCGTTCCCCGTGCCCGTATCCGCCGCGCGGCATGACGTACGCGTGCGAGGTGCCGAGTTCGCCCTGTACCTCCCAGAGGAGGTCGACCAGGTCGTCGTGGGTGGCGACCCGTGCGAGGACGGGCCGGTAGCGGTCCAGTACGCCGTCCCAGTCGACCCCGCCCAGGTCGGGACGCCAGAAGTTGTCGCGCATGAGGCGGCCGGTCTCGTCGTACATCTGGCGCCACTCGGCGGCCGGGTCGACGTTCTGGCGGATCCGCGACAGGTCGACGGTGATGTTGGTGTCGCTCTCGTCGTCGTTCGAGGCGCGCCGGTCGCTCGGTACGACCTTCAGCTTGCCGTCGGTCCACAGCAGGATCCGCTTGCCGTCACCGGTGACCATGAAGCCGTCGGCGTCCGAGGCGAGGTGCTCGATGCGCTGCTGGGCCAGGTCGTAGCGTTCCAGGTCGGTCTTGGGGTCCGGGTCGTCGGGGGTGGCGCGGGAGGCGCCCAGCACACCGCGCACGGGGTGCCGCAGCCACAGCAGTCCGTCCTTGGCGGCGCGCAGACTCGTGTAACGCGCGGCCTCCACGGGGAACGGCACGATGCGGTCGCCGAGCCCTTCGAGGTCGATCCGGGTGGCCGGTGAGCCCTCGCTGTCGGGGGTCTCGTCCTTGTCGGGTGCCTCGAAGGGCCGCCCGTGCCGCTGCGGTCCGAAGGGCGAGGGGGTGGTGGCGGCGAGGGTGATGAGATGCGGCCGGGAGCCTCCGACGAAGGCGAGGTCGAAGACGTGCTCGTCGTAGACGGGGTCGAAGGACCGTGCGGACAGGAACGCCAGATGTTTCCCGTCGAGGGTGAACGCGGGCGCGTAGTCGCGGAATCGCAGCGGTGTCGCCTCGGTCACCGACAGGTCGGCGGTGTTGGCGAGCTTGAGCTGGCGCAGCGGGCGCGGGCCGGGGTGCGACCAGGCCAGCCAGGCCGAGTCGGGTGAGAAGACGAGCCCGGAGACCTCGCCGTCCTCGCTGCGGTCGACCTCCCGGACCTCGCCGGTCTCGCGCTCGACGAGCAGGACGCGTCCGTCGTGCGAGGCGACCGCGGCCCGGCTGCCGTCGGGTGCCATCGCGAGTCCGAGGACGCGGCCGAGCTGTCCGGCGGCGAGCCTGCGCGGGGTCGCGCCGGGTGCCACGCCGGTCGCCGGGGCGAACTCCAGCGCGTCGTCGCCCTCCGCGTCGGTCGCCCACACCACGTGCTCCTCGCCGTCGGCGCGGAAGGTGCGGGGCAGCCTGGCCCGTACGCCCTGTTCGGCGGCGAGCGCGCGGGCGGGCCCCGAGCGGTGGGTGACCCAGTGGACGGCTCCGCGTACGGCGACCGCGCTGCCGCGTCCGGTGTGGTCGGGGGCGGCGGCGCCGAACCAGCGGGAGGCGTTCACGGGGTGCGGCTGCAGATCGACGCGCTGGCCGCCGAGCCGGATGTCGAGCCGGCGCGGCTCGGCCCCGTCGAGGTCGTCGAGGATCCACAGCTCGCCGGCGGACGCGTACACGACGCGGGTCCCGTCGGTGGAGGCGTGCCGGGCGTAGAAGCCCTCGATGCCGGTGTGCCGTCGCAGGTCCGACCCGTCGGCGAGGGACGAGTACACGGCTCCCACGCCTTCGTGGTCGGAGAGGAAGACGACCCGTTCCCCGACCCACGACGGATATTCGAGATTCCCGTCGAGATCGGCGTGCAGCCGTACGAACTCGCCGCGCTCCCCCTCGCCCTTCCCCTCCCGGTCGATCCACAACTTGCCCGCGGTACCGCCCCGGTAGCGCTTCCACCAGGCGGCCTCGCGGCCCATCGGCGCGGACAGCAGAACGGTGCCGCCGGGCCCTTGGGCCACATCGCCTACGGGCCCGTACGGGAGAGTGGTGGCGGGTCCGCCGTCGAGCGGGATCGCGCGGGCCCAGCTGCGGCGCAGGCTGGCCTGGCCCTGCGTGCTGAGCGCGAGCACCTCCCCCTCGGGGGTCCAGCCACGCACCTGGGTCTTCCAACTGCCCCAGTACGTCAGGCGTTTGACGGGGCCGCCGTCGACCGGGGCGATGTGCACCTCGGGGGCGCCGTCGCTGGTCGAGGTCCAGGCGACGGTCGTGCCGTCCGGGGAGATCCGTGGATGGTTCACGGGAACGTTGTCGGCACTCACCCGCCAGGCGCGGCCGCCGTCGAGCGGCGCCACCCAGACGTCGTCCTCGGCGGTGAAGGTGATCAACTCACCGTGCAGGTGCGGATACCGGAGATACGCGGAGGTCGCGGCGGATGCGGCGGATGCGGATGCGGCAGATGCAGGCTGTGTCACCCGATCACCCTATGCAGCCGTCCCAGCCGCGACCAGAGCTTTCGATCACTTCACCGGGCCGGCCGCTTCGTCGCATTGATCACTTTCCCGAGATGCAGGAGCAACTCGGGTTCGGATACACGGTCACGGTGCGGGTGACGGTGACGGTCGCCCCCGGCTGGTCGGGCGGCGGGGTCGTCGGGTTGTCGGCGGGTGGCGTGTTCGCCTGGCAGTTGCCGAGGACGTTCAGCCGGAACACCTCCTTGCCTCCCACCGTGGCGGTGAGATCGCCACGTACGCAGGTGCCGTCGACCTCCTGGGTCACCTGGCCCTTGATGCTGATGTCCTGGCCGTCCTTGGTCTCGCCCGTGCAGTCGACGGACGCCACGCTGTGGACGCTCGCCGAGGGCGAGGGTTCGTTCTTCTCGCCGTACGAGGCGGTGCAGGTGAGCCACTGCACGTCGACGCCCCGCTTCTCCAGCTCGCTCGTGCCCTTCTGGTCGGTGGTGATCGCGACGGCCGCGGTGTTCAGGCCGTCGCCCGGTTCACACGCGACCAGCGCGAACACGGCCGAGACGGCGGCCAGGGTGATCGCCGGGCCGCGGTGCCGTATACGCCTCAGTGCCCCCATGCACGGCAGCGTGCCACTGCTCGACCGCGCGCGGTAGACCCCATGCAGCCACGCTCACCCTCCCGGGTGTCTGCCCCCGAACCCCCTTGTCCTCAAACGCCGGACAGGCTCAAGAACTTCGTCTGCGGGTCCAATGGGGCGGGCCCCAACGATTGCGCAGTTCCCCGCGCCCCTAAAAACCCGAACTGACCGCTCGCTGTCGGCTACGGGCCGGTGGGCGTACAGGATTGCGCAGTTCCCCGCGCCCCCAGGTGCCTGGGGGCGCGGGGAACTGCGCAATCCTGTAGGCCGACCCCCACTCCCCGCACCACAAACACCAGACGGTCAGCCCCCCTCCAGGGGCGCGGGGAACTGCGCAATCCTGTACGCCCACCCCCAACCGCCCGCGCCACAAACACCTGACGGGCCAAGCCCCCCCCAGGGGCGCGGGGAACTGCGCAGTCCTGGACGGTCGCACCCGTCGGGCCCGCAGACGAAGCGGCGGTGCTACGACCAGCGCCCCGTCCGGCCCAGCAGCAGCGCCCCCGCCGCGGTCCCCGCCGTGGACGTCCGCAACACACTGCGCCCCAGGCGGCAGACCTTCGCCCCGGCCCCGGTGAACATCGCCAACTCCTCCGGGGACACGCCCCCTTCGGGCCCGACGACCAGCACGATCTCTCCCTCGGCAGGGAGTTCGACCGTCGCGAGCGGCGACCCCGGGTACAGCCGGTCCTCATGCAGAACCGCAGCGAACGACGCTTCGGCGAGAAACGCAGCAACCTGTTTCGTCGTCATCGCGTCCGCGACCTCCGCGAACCGCACGCGCCGCGACTGCTTGCCCGCTTCACGCGCGGTGGCCCGCCACTTCGCCAGCGCCTTGAGCCCTCGCTCGCCCTTCCACTGCGTGATGCACCGCGACGCCGCCCAGGGGACGATCGCGTCGACGCCGGTCTCCGACATGGTCTCGACGGCGAGTTCACCGCGGTCGCCCTTGGGCAGTGCCTGCACGACGGTGATACGGGGCGCGGGCGGCGGCTCCTCGTGCACGACGTGGAGGTCCGCCACGACGAGCCGGTCCTTGCCCTCGGCCGTCATGACGACGCCCTCGGCCCAGCGGCCCCGCCCGTCGGTGAGGACGACGTCCTCACCGGTGTGCAGCCGTTTCACGGACACCGCGTGCCGCCCCTCGGGCCCGTCGAGCACGAACTGCGGCCCGCCGGGCACCTCGTCGACCACGAACACCGGCGCGGTCATCGCCCGACGCCCCCGCCCTGCTCGGCCGACAACGCTGTCCTGGCGGCGTCGAGTTCGGCGGCGAGCACCTCGACCAGCTGTCCGGCGGGCAGTTCGCGGGCGAGCCGGTGTCCCTGTCCCGCCCACAGCGCCATGCCCTGCGCGTCCCCCGCTTTGGCGGCGGCCTTGCGCAGCGCGGAGGTGAGGTGGTGGACCTCGGGGTAGGCGGCGGGCGCGTAAGGCCCGTGTTCGCGCATGAAGCGGTTCATCAGCCCGCGCGCGGGCCTGCCGGAGAACGCCCGCGTGAGCTGCGTACGGACGAAGAGGGGGTTGGTCAGCGCCTGCTTGTGCAGGGCGTTGGCGCCGGACTCGGGGGTGGCGAGGAAGGCGGTGCCGAGCTGGGCGGCGCTCGCGCCGGCGGCCAGTGCCGCGGCGATCTGGCTGCCGCGCATGATGCCGCCGGCCGCGATGATCGGGATCTGTACGGTCTCGCGGACCAGCGCGACGAGCGACAGCAGTCCGATGCCGGAGCCGTCCGTCTCCGGGTTGTCGCGGTGGGTGCCCTGGTGGCCGCCGGCCTCGACGCCCTGCACGATGACCGCGTCGGCGCCCGCCCACTGGACGGCTTGCGCCTCCTCGGCGGTGGTCGCGGTGACCATGGTCAGCGTGCCGGCCCGGCTGAGGGAGTCCAGGACGTCGCGGGTGGGGCAGCCGAAGTGGAAGGAGACGACCGGCACCGGGTTGTCGAGGAGGACGGCGAGCTTGGCGTCGTAGCCGTCGTCGCGTCCGCTGTCGGGGTCGCCCAGTTCGGTCTCGTACCAGGAGGACTCACCGGCGAGCTGGTGGGCGTACACCTCGACGGCCGACCGGTCGGCGTGCTCGGGCTGCGGCATGAAGAGGTTCACGCCGAACGGCCTGCTGGTGGCCCCGCGCAGCTGCTTGATGTCCTGGTACATGCCGTCGGCCGTCTTGTAGCCGGCGGCGAGAAAACCGAGCCCCCCGGCCTCGGACACGGCCGCGGCGAGCTGCGGCACGGAGACGCCGCCCGCCATCGGGGCCTGCACGATCGGGAGGGGGAAAAGATCGGTCAGCTCGGAGGACATGACGGCATGTTGTCACGTCCTCCGTACAAGTCCGAATCCGGCCGTCCGCCGGGCATAAGCCACAGGAATCATCCTGCGGCGCGCCCGGCGGTCACCTGCGGTTCCCCCGTCAGGTACGGCCGTTGAAGGCGTCCTTCAGCCGGGAGAACAAGCCCTGCTGACCGGGCTGGAACTGCCCGGTGGGCCGCTCCTCGCCGCGCATCTGGGCGAGCTCCCGCAGGACCCGCTCCATCTCGGGGTCGAGCTTGGTGGGCGTCATGACCTCGACGTGCACGATGAGGTCGCCTCGCCCGCCGCCCCGCAGATGCGTGATGCCGCGTCCGTGCTTGGGGATCGACTGCCCGGACTGCGTCCCGGGGCGGATGTCGACCTCTTCGAGCCCGTCGAGCGTCTCCAGCGGGACCTTGGTGCCGAGTGCCGCCGCGGTCATCGGGATGGTGACCGTGCAGTGCAGATCGTCGCCGCGCCGCTGGAACATGTTGTGCGGCAGCTCGTGGATCTCCACGTACAGGTCGCCTGCGGGGCCGCCGCCGGGGCCGACCTCGCCCTCGCCCGCGAGCTGGATCCGGGTGCCGTTGTCGACACCGGCGGGGATCTTCACGGTCAGGGTCCGGCGCGAGCGGACCCGTCCGTCGCCCGCGCACTCGGGGCACGGTGTCGGGACGACCGTCCCGAAGCCCTGGCACTGCGGACACGGCCGGGACGTCATGACCTGGCCCAGGAAGGACCGCGTGACCTGGGACACCTCGCCGCGACCGCGGCACATGTCACAGGTCTGCGCGGACGTGCCGGGGGCCGCGCCCTCACCGCTGCAGGTGGTGCAGACGACGGCCGTGTCGACCTGGATGTCCTTCGTCGTACCGAAGGCCGCCTCGTCGAGCTCTATCTCCAGCCGGATCATCGCGTCCTGGCCGCGCCGCGTGCGCGACCGGGGGCCACGCTGCGACGCCGTGCCGAAGAACGCGTCCATGATGTCCGAGAAGTTGCCGAAGCCGCCGGCTCCGAAGCCGCCCGCGCCACCGCCGCCCGCCTGGGACAGCGGGTCGCCGCCGAGGTCGTAGACCTGCTTCTTCTGCGGGTCCGACAACACCTCGTACGCGGCGTTGATCTCCTTGAAGCGCTCTTGTGTCTTCGGATCGGGATTGACGTCCGGGTGCAGCTCGCGGGCGAGCCGCCGGAATGCCTTCTTGATCTCGTCCTGGGACGCGTCGCGGCGCACGCCGAGTACGGCGTAGTAGTCCGTGGCCACTTACGACTCCGCCAGGATCTGTCCTACGTACCGTGCCACCGCTCGTACCGCTCCCATCGTTCCGGGGTAATCCATGCGCGTCGGTCCGACCACGCCGAGTTTGGCGACTGCTTCGCCGCCCGAACCGTAGCCGACCGAGACCACAGAAGTGGAGTTGAGTCCCTCATGGGCGTTCTCGTGACCGATCCGTACGGCCATGCCCGAATCGTTGACCTCGCCCAGCAGTTTGAGGAGCACGACCTGCTCCTCCAACGCTTCGAGCACCGGACGGATCATGAGGGGAAAATCATGTCCGAAGCGCGTCAGATTGGCGGTGCCGCCGATCATCAGCCGCTCCTCGGTCTCCTCGACAAGAGTCTCCAGGAGGGTGGAGAGCACGGTCGTGACCGTCCCCCGGTCCTCCGACTCGAAGGCGTCGGGGAGATCCTGCACCAGTTGGGGGACATCCGCGAAACGGCGCCCCGTGATCCGGCTGTTGAGCCGCGCGCGCAGATCTGCCACGGAGACCTCCCCGAAGGGGGCCGGACAGTCCACCATGCGCTGCTCGACCCGCCCGGTGTCCGTGATCAGTACGAGCATCACGCGGGCCGGGGCCAGCGCGAGGAGCTCCACATGACGCACGGTCGAGCGGGTCAGTGAGGGGTACTGGACGACGGCCACCTGCCGGGTGAGCTGTGCGAGGAGCCGCACGGTCCGCCCCACGACGTCGTCGAGGTCGACGGCACCGTCCAGGAAGTGATGGATCGCCCGCCGCTCCGGCGCGGTCATCGGCTTGACGCCCGCGAGCTTGTCGACGAAGAGGCGGTAGCCCTTGTCCGTGGGGATGCGCCCCGCACTGGTGTGCGGCTGCGCGATGTACCCCTCGTCCTCCAGGACCGCCATGTCGTTGCGGACGGTCGCCGGCGACACCCCCAGCCGGTGGCGCTCCGTGAGCGCCTTGGAGCCGACCGGCTCCTCCGTGCCCACGTAGTCCTGGACGATGGCGCGCAGCACTTCGAGCCTGCGTTCACTGAGCATCGCGCACACCTCCCGTGGTCTTCCGCGCGGTCATCGGTCGTCATCGGTCGTCATCGGTCGTCTTCGGTGGCCTCGCCTGGCACTCAGCGTGCGCGAGTGCCAGCATCCCCGCGCCAAGTGTACGGCCGCTGGGTACGGGCCGGGCAAGGGCGGGCCTGCGATGTCGTGACGCCGGGCACATCGGACAGGCGACGTGTACGAGGGTGTCCCGCTCTGTCGGGAACATGCAGGCGCGGCCGACAGCGTTGCCGACAGGGTTAGCGTCGGCGCATGAACGTGACATGGGAAGGGTCCGGGGGCGACGGGTCCGGCTGGGAGGAACTGTCCCCGTACGCGGGGCGTTGCCGGCTCCCGGGGTGGGACTGCACGGCCGGGCTCGTGGCCGGCGAGAACGCGGCGCTCATGATCGACGCCGGGTCGAGCGTGCGGGAGGGCGCGTGGCTGCGCACGCGGGCGCGCCGGTTGCTCGGGGGCGGGCGCGTCACGCACCTCGCGCTCACGCATCCGCACTTCGACCATGTCTTCGGGGCGGCGGCGTTCGCGGGGGCCGAGGTGTTCGCGGCGGCGGGCGCCGTGGGGGTCCCCCCGGTCGAGCGAAGCCGAGACTGGGGGAGGGTGCTCGGCGAGGGCCGGGAGGAACTGCTCGCGGACGCCGTGCGCAACGGCGCCGATCCCGATGAGGCGGCCGAGGCGGCGGATCTCCTGGTGCGGCCCCGGCATCTCGTCTCCGGCGAGTGGACGCTCGACCTGGGCGGCGGCCTGCGGGTCCTGCTGGCGAACGTGGGTCCGGGCCACACCGGCCACGACCTGGCGGTCCTGGTCGCCGGGACCGGCCCCGGCTCCCGCGAGATCGTCTTCTGCGGCGACCTGGTCGAGGAATCCGGCGAACCCCAGGCCGGACCGGACGCCGTGCCCTCGCACTGGCCCGCCGCACTGGACCGCCTGCTGGCCCTCGGGGGCGAGGACGCGCTCTACGTGCCCGGCCACGGGGCGGTGGTGGACGCGGCGTTCGTACGGGCCCAACGGGAGGAGCTGGCACGGCGTTTCGACGTGTCGTGAGTCGTGCCGTGAGTCCTGCCGTGAGCGCCGCTCCGGGGTGTCGGTGTACCTGCCGGGGCCGGGCTTCTCCTATCGTCATCCGAATGCGCCAGTACTCAGCGGATCTGACCCCTCCGTGGAAGAAGCCCAAGCCCGTACCCGAGGTCGCGGCGGAGCCGGGGCTCGTGGTCGAGGAACCCGGCACCGGGTTCTGCGGTGCCGTGATCCGCTGCGAGGCGGGGACGGTCACGCTGGAGGACCGCTTCGGCAAGCACCGGGTGTTCCCGCTGGAACCGCGCGGCTTCCTCCTGGAGGGGCGTGTGGTGACCCTCGTACGCCCGTCCGCCGGGCCGGTACGCCCCACGCGCACCGCGTCGGGGTCCGTCGCCGTGCCCGGGGCGCGGGCCCGGGTGGCCCGTGCGGGCCGCATCTACGTCGAGGGCCGCCACGACGCCGAACTCGTGGAGCGGGTGTGGGGCGACGACCTGCGCATCGAGGGTGTCGTCGTCGAGTACCTGGAGGGCATCGACGATCTGCCCGCCATCGTCGACGAGTTCGGCCCCGGGCCCGACGCGCGGCTCGGGGTGCTGGTGGACCACCTGGTGCCCGGCACGAAGGAGTCGCGTATCGCGGAGGCCGTGACGAGCGAGTACGCGCTGGTGGTGGGCCACCCGTACATCGACGTCTGGGAGGCCGTGAAGCCGTCGTCCGTGGGCATTCCCGGCTGGCCGCGTGTGCCGCGCGGGCAGGACTGGAAGACGGGGGTCTGCCGATCGCTCGGCTGGCCGGAGAACACGGGGGCTGCGTGGCAGCGGATCCTCGACTCGGTCCACTCGTACCGCGACCTCCAGCCGGAACTCCTGGGCCGAGTGGAAGAACTGATCGACTTCGTCACGGCCCCGGAGTGACTTTCTTCCGCCCCCGCCGCCCCTACCCGTTCCCGTACCTGCCTCGGGGGCTCTGCCCCCGAACCCCCGCTCCTCAAACGCCGGAGAGGCTATCTCCTAGCCCGTCCGGCGTTTGAGGACGAGCGCGCAGCGCGATAGGGGGCGAGGGGGCGCAGCCCCCATGCAGTGACGGGAAGGGTAGGGGCGGCGGGGGCGGGAAAACGTCCCTGGTCAGTCCACCAGGTCCCGGACCACCCCATCCGCCAGCAACCGCCCCCGGAGGGTGAGCACCGCCCGCCCCTCCCCGTACGGCCCGGCCTGAAGCAGCCCCCCCGCCAGCGCACGCGAAGCCGCCGCGAGCCCATCAGCCCGCAGCAGCGACAACGGACACCCGTCCGCCAGCCGCAGCTCCAGCAGGATCCGCTCGACCCGCCGGTCCTCGTCCGAGAGCAGCTCACGACCGGCCCCGGGCGACCGCCCACCCGCCAACGCCCCCGCGTACGCGCCAGGATGCTTGACGTTCCACCACCGCACCCCGCCCACATGGCTGTGTGCCCCGGGCCCGGCTCCCCACCAGTCGGCCCCGCGCCAGTACAGCTCGTTGTGGAGGCACCGCCCGGCTTCCGAGGTGGCCCAGTTGGAGACCTCGTACCAGGAGAACCCCGCCTGCGACAGTCGATCCTCGGCCATCAGATAGCGGTCCGCGTGGACGTCGTCGTCGGTCATCGGCACCTCCCCGCGCCGGATGCGCCGGGCGAGCTGCGTGCCCTCCTCGACGATCAGCGCGTACGCCGACACGTGGTCGGGCCCGGCGCCGATCGCCGCGTCGAGCGAGGCCCGCCAGTCGTCGTCGCTCTCCCCGGGGGTGCCGTAGATGAGGTCGAGGTTCACATGGTCGAAGCCGGCCGCGCGGGCCTCGGCGACGCAGGCCTCGGGCCGGCCGGGGGTGTGGCTGCGGTCGAGGATCTGCAGCACGTGCTGCCGCGCGCTCTGCATGCCGAAGGAGATCCGGTTGAACCCGCCGGCCCGGAGCGTGGCCAGGTACGCCGGGTCCACCGATTCCGGATTCGCCTCCGTGGTGATCTCCGCGTCGTCCGCGAGCCCGAACTCGTCCCGGACGGCCCCCAGCATCCGTACGAGATCGTCGGCGGCCAGCAGTGTGGGCGTACCGCCGCCGACGAAGACCGTGCGGACGGGCCGCGGGTCGTCGCCGAGGACCTTGCGGGCGAGGCGGACCTCGTCGATCAGGGTCTCGGCGTAGTTGTCGCGGGAGGCCAGCACTCCCCCCGAGCCGCGCAGCTCCGTCGCCGTGTACGTGTTGAAGTCGCAGTAGCCGCAGCGCGTCGCGCAGTACGGGACGTGCAGGTAGAACCCGAGCGGGCGGTCGGCCGCGTCGGCCAGGGCGTGCGCGGGCAGCGCCCCGTCGTCGGGGACGGGCTCGCCGTCGGGAAGTGCGGAAGGCATGTCCTCCATTGTCCCGCACGCGCGGCCGTGCCCGTACTCACGCGCGACCGTGCCCGTACGCACACACGCGCGGCCCCCGCCGGGCCGCCCGGCCGCCTACTCGGCCTGCAGCACCAGCAGCGCCAGGTCGTCCTCCGGCGGCTTCCCGCCGAACTCGTGCACCAGTCGCCGGATGCGCTCGGCGATCAGGTCGGCGTTCAGTCCCGCGCAGCCGGTGAGCGCGGCGACGAGTCCGTCCTCGTCGTCGAACTGGCGGTGTCCGTTGCGCCGCTCCGTCACACCGTCCGTGACGCACAGGATGCTGTCGCCGGGCCGCAGCTCGAAGGTTCCGCAGCCGTAGTTGGCGTCCTCGAAGACCCCTAGGAGGGTCTGCGGCTGGGCCACCTCGCGGACCTGGCCTGAGGGCTGGAGGAGCAGGGGCAGCGGGTGTCCGGCGGAGGCCAGGGTGCAGCGCACGCCGCCCTCGACGGGGACCAGCTCGCCGTAGAGGAGGGAGAGAAACCGGTTCTGCGGGCCCTCGTCGGCGAGACCCCGGCCGCCGTCCGCCACCAGGGCGCGGGCCGCCGCGTCCGCGGTCTCGGTGGCGTCGTCGAGGAGGAGCTGGTTGAGCCGGTCCAGGACGTCCGGCACCGCGTATCCCTCACGGGCCAGCAGGCGCAGCCAGGGCCGGGCGAGGCCGATGACGACGGCTGCCTCGGGTCCTTTGCCCTGGACGTCGCCCAGGGCGAAGCACCAGCGTCCGTCGCCGGCGGGGAAGAGGTCGTAGAAGTCGCCGCTCGGTCCGCCCTTGTCGCAGGGCTCGTAGACGAGCGCGCTGCGCACCCCGGGGATCTCGGCGACCGCGCCGGGCAGCAGGCCACGCTGCAGTACGCGGCTGATGGTGGCCTGGCGGGCGTACTGGCGGGCCGCTCCGATGGCCAGCGCGACGCGGCGGCTGAGGTCCTCGACGAGTCCGGTGATCTCGTCGGGGAAGTGGTCCTGTCCGGCCCGTCCGATGACGAGGGTGCCGAGCGGTCTGCCGCCCGCGATCAGCCGGAACGCGAGGGCCGATCCGTCCTCCGCCTTCGCGCCGAGGGCCTCGGCGGGCCAGGGCATCGGTACGGGTCCGGAGCGCGCCGAGTCGGGCAGATCGGGCGGGTCCTTCTCCAGGAGCCGGCGCAGCTCCTCCATACGGTTCTCGCTGCCGTGCCAGACGCGGGCGAGACGCGGTCCGCCGACGAGGCCTCCGTCGGCGCGGCCCGGCGCCTCGTCCTCCAGCCACACCGCGCACCAGTCGGCGAGCCGCGGTACGACCAGCTGTCCGGTGAGGGCGGCGACCAGGTCCTCGTCGAGCTGCCCGCCGAGCAGGTCGGAGGCCTCGGCGAGGAAGGAGAGGGCGCCGCGGTTGAGCCAGTCCTGGTCCTGGACGGTGCGCCGGGGTGCGGGGGCGAGGATCTCGGCGGCCCGCTGCCCGCGCCGCAGCGCGTGCTCGCCCTCGTAGGCCTCCGCGGCCTCGGCGGTCGGAATGGTCTCGGCGGGCAGCCGCGCCCACACGGTTTTCGTCCCGGTGCGATAGGTGATGCCCCAGGCGTCGGAGAGCGCGGCCACGAGCCGCAGCCCGCGCCCGTACTCGACGGCGTCGTACGGCCGCCCGACACCGTCGTCCCGCACGACCCGCTCGGGGTGATGATCGGACACTTCTATGACGAGGGCACTCTGCCGCTCCGCGGGGGACACCGTTTCCCGCGCCCCACCGCCGACACCCGCCTCCGCACTCGGCACGCCATTCACCGCGAGCCCCGCCCCGGAGACCACCGCAAGCCCCGCCCCACTGCCCGACCCGACACCCGCCGCGCCCCCCGACACGGGACCGGCCGCGGAGCCGGGCCCGCCGTCCGACACGAAGCCGGGCGCGGAGCCTGACTCACCGTCCGGCACGGAACCGGGCGCCCCGCCGGACCCACCGCCCGGCACGGAACCGGGCGCCCCGCCAGGCCCACCGTCCGACCCGACACCCGACGCAAGGGCCGACGTGCAGCCCGGTGTGCTGCCCGCCGCAGCCCCCGGCACGACATCCGCCGGGACGCCGGGCTCCGCCGGCCGCCGGAGCCCCGTGGCGGACGACCCCGGCGCGTGGTCCGGCTCCATCGGCGCTGCAGGATCCGACGCGGAGACCGACGCGCAACCCGGCGCGGAGCCGGGCGCTAGACCCGGCTCACCGCCCGGCACGGCATCCGGCACGACACCGGACTCCACCGCCCGCCGAAGCCCCGCGGCAGCCCCAGGCGCAACCCCCGACGCGGAGCCGGGCTCAGCCCCGGGCTCGGCCCCGGACTCGGCCCCGGGGATCGTGCCGGGGCCGCCGTCCGGTCCGGCGTCGGGCGCAGCGCCCGCCATGCTGCCCGGAGCCGGGCCCGACGCCGGACCCGGCACGGCCCCCGGCGTGGGTGCCGGCGTGGGTGCCGAGTCGGCACCCGTGCCGGGCAGCGGCGCCACACAATCCTCCGTGCAGGCGTCGAGGCGGCACAGCAGTTCCACGTCCGTGCCGGCGTGCACCACCGCGTTCGTGACCAGTTCGCTGACGACCACCATCGCGTCCCCGACGAGCCGCTCCGTGACCAACTCCGCGCCGGGCACGCCGAGTTCGGCCCAGCCGGCGAGCGTCGCGCGGACGAACCTGCGGGCCGCGCCCGGCGCGAGGGAGTTGCCCGGCAAGGACGTACGGGCCACCGTGTGCGGGCGCGCCGTGGCCCCAGGAGCACGGGACGCTGACTCCCGTTGCGTCGGAATGGCCCCCACTGTGCGTCTCCCTGAGCAGTTCGGACGATTACGCCCCAAGCGATGCAGACAGAGTGACAGACTGGCTACGCCCATAAGCACCGAGTCACCGAAGTGGGCCACCATGAGTGAGAACAGTGCTATGCATGTGCTCGGAGACGGACAGATTCGTGCATCGGACCTGCGTCCTCTCCTGGCCGCCATGACGTCCGCGCGGGACGGCGACTTCAGCAAGGTGCCCGAGACGTCGGGGCACGGCATCGTGGCCGAGCTGGGCATGGTGTTCAACCAGATCGTGGACCGGAGTACGCACTTCAACGCGGAGGCCCAGCGCGTCCGTCGCGAGATCGTGCGGCACGGCCGGCTGGACGAGCGGCTCGCCGCGAGCCCCGGCCAGGGGCACTGGACGACCCGGATCAACGACGTGAACCAGTTGCTCGACGCCCTGGTGGCACCGGCCGCCAACGCGACCCGGGTCCTGGACGCGGTGGCGGGCGGCGATCTGACCCAGCGTGTCGATCTGCACGACGGCAACCGTCAGCTCCGGGGCGATCTGCGCCGCCTGGGGCGGGCCGTCAACAAGATGGTCGATCAGCTGTCCCTCTTCACCGGCGAGGTGACCCGGGTCGCGCGTGAGGTCGGCACGGAGGGCCGTCTCGGCGGCCGGGCCAAGGTGACCGGCCTGTCGGGCAGCTGGCGGGACGTGACCGAGGCGGTCAACACGATGGCGTCCCGGCTGACCGCGCAGGTCCGTGACATCGCCCTGGTAACCACGGCGGTGGCGCGCGGCGATCTGACCCGCACGGTGACGGTCGAGGCGACCGGTGAGCTGCTCGAACTGAAGCTGACCGTGAACACGATGGTCGACCAGCTCTCCGCCTTCGCCGACGAGGTCACCCGCGTCGCCCGCGAGGTCGGCACGATGGGCGAGCTGGGCGGCCGGGCCCAGGTGCGCGGTGTGTCGGGGGTGTGGAAGGACCTCACCGACAACGTCAACTTCATGGCCTCGAACCTCACCTCGCAGGTCCGCAACATCGCCCAGGTGACCACCGCCGTCGCGAACGGCGACCTGAGCCAGAAGATCACCGTCGGCGCCCAGGGCGAGATCCTGGAGCTGAAGAGCACCATCAACACCATGGTCGACCAGCTCTCCGCCTTCGCCGACGAGGTGACGAGGGTCGCCCGCGAGGTCGGCACCGAAGGAAACCTCGGCGGCCGGGCCCAGGTGCGAGGCGTCTCCGGGGTCTGGAAGGACCTCACCGACAACGTCAACTTCATGGCGGACAACCTGACTTCGCAGGTCCGCAACATCGCGCTCGTGTCCACCGCCGTGGCCCAGGGCGACCTCGGCAAGAAGATCACGGTGGAGGCGAAGGGCGAGATCCTGGAGCTGAAGAGCACCATCAACACCATGGTCGACCAGCTCTCCGCCTTCGCCGACGAGGTGACGAGGGTCGCCCGCGAGGTCGGCACCGAAGGAAACCTCGGCGGTCAGGCCCAGGTCCGCGGCGTCTCCGGGGTCTGGAAGGACCTCACCGACAACGTCAACTTCATGGCCCTGAACCTCACCTCGCAGGTCCGCAACATCGCCCAGGTGACCACGGCCGTCGCCAACGGCGACCTCTCCAAGAAGATCACCGTCGACGCGCGCGGCGAGATCCTGGAGCTGAAGGACACCGTCAACACGATGGTAAAGCAGCTGCGCGCGTTCGCCGACGAGGTGACGAGGGTGGCCCGCGAGGTCGGCACCGACGGCAGGCTGGGCGGCCGGGCGCAGGTCCTCGGCGTCTCCGGCGTGTGGCGCGACCTCACGGACAACGTCAACTACATGGCGGACAACCTGACTTCGCAGGTCCGCAACATCGCGCAGGTGGCGACCGCGGTGGCGCAGGGCGACCTGTCGAAGAAGATCGACGTCGACGCGCGCGGCGAGATCCTGGAGCTGAAGTCCACCATCAACACGATGGTGGACACGCTGTCGTCGTTCTCCTCCGAGGTCACCCGCGTGGCCCGCGAGGTGGGTTCCGAGGGCCGGCTCGGCGGTCAGGCGCGGGTCGAGGGGGTGTACGGCACCTGGAAGCGGCTGACGACGAACGTGAACGAACTGGCGCTGAACCTCACCACCCAGGTCCGCGCGATCGCCGAGGTGGCGTCCGCGGTGGCCCAGGGCGACATGTCCCGTTCCATCACGGTGGAGACCCAGGGCGAGGTCGACGAGCTCAAGGACAACATCAACCTCATGGTGGCCAACCTCCGTGAGACCACCCGCGCCAAGGACTGGCTGGAGTCGAACCTCGCCCGTCTCGCCGCCCTCATGCAGGGCCACCGGGATCTGATGGAGGTCGCGGACCTGATCCTGCGCGAGCTGACCCCGCTGGTGAACGCGCAGTTCGGCGCCTTCTTCCTGGCCGATCCGGAGGAGGACAAGACGACCCTGCAGACGGCCGTGCCCATCAAGGGGCTCGCCTTCATCGCCGGGTACGGCTCGGCGCAGAGCGCGACGGTGGACACGGTCAGCATGCCGGTGCACGGGCTCGTACGGCAGGCCGCGCGTGAGAAGAAGCGGATCCTCATGGAGGAGGCGCCGGCGGACTACATCAAGATCAACAGCGGTCTCGGGGAGGCGGCGCCGGCGAGCGTCGTCATCATCCCGATCCTCTTCGAGGACAAGCTGCTCGGGGTCATCGAGCTCGCCTCGTTCTCCCGCTTCTCCGACGTCCACCTGGCGTTCTTCGACCAGTTCGTGAACACCATCGGTGTCGCGATCAACACCATCATCGCCAACTCCCGTACGGAGTCCCTGCTCGGCGAGTCCCAGCGCCTCGCGATCCAGCTGCAGGACCGCTCCGACGAACTCCAGTCGCAGCAGGCGGAGTTGCGCCGCTCGAACGCCGAACTGGAGGAGAAGGCAGCGCTGCTCGCCACCTCCTCGCAGTACAAGTCGGAGTTCCTGGCGAACATGTCGCACGAGCTGCGCACCCCGCTCAACTCGCTGCTGATCCTCGCCCGGCTGCTCTCCGACAACCCGGACGGCCATCTCTCCGACCAGGAGGTGCAGTTCGCGGCAACGATCCACCGCTCGGGCTCGGACCTCCTGCAGCTCATCAACGACATCCTCGACCTCTCGAAGATCGAGGCCGGCCGGATGGACGTACGCCCCAAGAAGCTGCCGCTGATCAAGCTGCTCGACTACGTGCACGCCACGTTCCGCCCGCTCACCCTCGACCGGGGTCTCACCTTCGAGGTGGAGGTCGGCGAGGACGTACCGCGCGAGATGTTCTCCGACGAGCAGCGGCTCCAGCAGATCCTGCGCAACCTGCTGTCGAACGCGATCAAGTTCACCGCGTCGGGCCGGGTCGAACTGCGCGTGAGCCGCGTCGAGAACCCCGAGCCGCACTTCACCCGGGAGTCCAGCGACAACGTCATCGCGTTCGCCGTCTCCGACACCGGTATCGGCATCGCTGCGGAGAAACTACCGGTGATCTTCGAGGCGTTCCAGCAGGCCGACGGCACGACGAACCGCAAGTACGGTGGCACGGGCCTCGGTCTGTCCATCAGCCGGGAGATCGCCGGCTTGCTGGGCGGACGCATCATCGCCGAGAGCGTGCCCGGCGAGGGTTCCACCTTCACGCTGTACGTGCCGGTCGTCAGCCCCGGGCATCTGCCGACCGGGCCCGGTGCCGAGGACCAGGACCTGGCCCTGCCCGAGCAGTTGTCCCCGGAACCCTTCACCGTCCACGACCAGGACGACAGCTGGCCCGCGCCCACCAAACTGGAGGCCTGGAAGACGGGCCGTGCGGGCCAGGTCCTGCCGGGGCGGCGGGTACTGATCGTGGACGACGACATCCGTAACGTCTTCGCGCTCACCCATGTACTGGGCCGGGTCGGCATGCCCGTCCTGTACGCGGAGAACGGCCGCGAGGGCATCGAGGCCCTGGAGCGCAATCCCGACGTAGGACTCGTTCTGATGGACATCATGATGCCGGAGATGGATGGTTACGAGACCATCTCCGTCATCCGCCGCACCCCGCGCTGGGCCGGACTTCCCATCGTCGCCCTCACCGCCAAGGCGATGCCGGGCGACCGTGAGAAGTCCATCGCGCGCGGTGCGAACGACTACGTGCCCAAGCCGGTGGACGTCGACCAGCTGCTGACCGTCGTCTGCGCCCTCCTGGACCCCGAGGGCGCGGACGGCCAGGAGCAGGAGGGCTCCACCGCCACCACCGTCACCGCGGGAGCCGGCGCATCGGAGGAACCCGCCGTCCCGCCGACGACCGAATGAGGCAGGCAATCGATCACCATGAGCACTGAGGCATCGACCGACGAACGCGCCAGCATTCTCCTCGTGGACGACATGGAGGACAATCTGATCGCGCTGGAGGCCGTCCTGGGGTCCCTCAACGAGCCGCTCGTACGCGCCCGTTCGGGCGAGGAGGCGATGAAGGCTCTGCTGCGGCAGCGGTTCGCGGTCGTCCTGCTCGACATCCGTATGCCGGGCATGGACGGGTTCGAGACCGCCGCGAACATCAAGCGGCTCGACCAGACGAAGGACGTACCGATCATCTTCCTGACCGGCACGGACTCCGACGCGGGCTACGCGTTCCGCGGGTACGCGACCGGAGCCGCCGACTATCTCACCAAGCCGTTCGACCCCTGGGTGCTGCGCGCCAAGGTCACCGTCTTCCTCGATCTGCACCGCAAGAACCAGCAGCTGGAGCGGATGCTCGCCCACGAGCAGGAACAGTTCGACGAACTGGCCCGGCGGCTGCACGCGATCGAGACCAGCATGTCGGCCGACGACCCCGCCGACATGGCCGAACTGCGCCGCCACATCCGCCACATGGAGGACCTGCTGCGCGACATGCGAAGGGGACGGGGCCTGTGACCCCGCCCCGCCCCCCTCGCACCACAGCCCCGACTACGCCTCGCGCGTGCCGGCGTACATCTCGTCGATCAGATGCTTGTACTCGCGCTCGACGACCGGGCGCTTCAGCTTGAGGCTCGGGGTCAGTTCGCCGTGCTCGATGTCGAGGTCGCGCGGCAGGAGCTTGAACTTCTTGATGGTCTGCCAGCGCTGCAGGCCCTCGTTGAGCGTCCTGACGGATCCGTCGATCAGCTCGACCGTCGCGGGCGCGGCGACGACCTCGGCGTACGACTTGCCGCCGAGGCCGTTGTCCGCGGCCCAGGCGAGGATCGACGGCTCGTCGAGGGCGATGAGCGCGGTGCAGAAGTTCCGGTCCGCGCCGTGCACGAGGATGTTGGAGACGTACGGGCAGACGGCCTTGAACTGGCCCTCGACCTCGGCGGGCGCGATGTACTTGCCGCCGGACGTCTTGATGAGGTCCTTCTTGCGGTCGGTGATGCGCAGATAGCCGTCCGGGGACAGCTCACCGATGTCACCGGTGTGGAACCAGCCGTCGGACTCCAGGACCTCGGCGGTCTTCTCCGGCAGCCCTTGGTAGCCCTCCATGATGCCGGGGCCGCGCAGCAGGATCTCGCCGTCGTCCGCGATCCGCACCTCGGTGCCGGGCAGCGGCTTGCCGACCGTGCCCGTGCGGTACGCCTCACCGGGGTTCACGAAGGAGGCCGCGGACGACTCCGTGAGTCCGTAACCCTCCAGGATGTGGATGCCGGCGCCCGCGAAGAAGTAGCCGATGTCGGGTGCGAGGGCGGCGCTGCCGGAGACGCAGGCGCGGAGGTTGCCGCCGAAGGCCTCACGGATCTTGGCGAAGACGAGCGTGTCCGCGACCTTGTGCTTGGCCGAGAGGCCGAAGGGCGCGGAGGCTACACCGGTACGGCGGAAGTTGTCCTGTGTGGCCTTCGCGTACTCGCGGGAGACCTCGGCCGCCCACTGGAAGATCTTGTACTTGGCGCCGCCGCCGGCCCGCGCCTTGGCCGCGACCCCGTTGTAGACCTTCTCGAAGATCCGCGGCACGGCGGCCATGTACGTCGGCTGCACGACCGGCAGATTCTCGATGATCTTGTCCACGCGGCCGTCGACGGCGGTGACGTGCCCGACCTCGATCTGGCCGGACGTGAGCACCTTGCCGAAGACGTGCGCGAGCGGCAGCCACAGGTACTGGACGTCGTCCTTGCCGACGAGGCCGGTCGCGGCGATGGCCTTCGCCATGTACGACCAGTTGTCGTGCGGCAGCCGTACGCCCTTGGGGCGGCCGGTGGTGCCGGAGGTGTAGATGAGGGTGGCGAGCTGGTCCTTGGTGATCGCCCCGACCTTCTCCTTGATCAGGTCGGGATTCTTCTCCAGGTACGCGGCACCGCGCTTCTCCAGTTCGGCGAGACCGATCACCCAGTCGCCCTCACCGTCGGCGGACTCGACGCCCGCGGAGTCGATGACGATGACATGACTGAGCTCGGGCAGCTCGGCGCGCTTCTCCCGCGCCTTGGCGAGCTGCTCCGCGTCCTCCGCGACGAGCACCCTGCTCTCGGAGTCGGAGAGGATGAACGCCGACTCGTCGGACTTGGTCGACGGGTACACGGTCGTCGTCGCCGCGCCAGCACACATGATGCCGAGGTCGACGAGGATCCACTCGACGCGGGTGGAGGAGGCGAGCGCGACGCGCTGCTCCGGCCGCACGCCCAGCTCGATGAGTCCGGCCGCGATCGCGTAGACCCGCTCGGCCGCCTGCGCCCAGCTCAGCGACCTCCACTCGTCCGGCCCCTCGCCCGAGGCCGCCGGTACCGGATAGCGGTACGCCTCACCGTCCGGCGTGGCCGCCACGCGCTCCAGGAAGAGGGCCGCCACGGACGGCGGACGGTTCTCGATCAGGGTCTGTGTGTCGCTCACGACATCCTCCGGGGCCCGCGACAGTGCGTGACTGGCTCGTAGCGGTTAGCTCAGTAGCGGTCGTTGTTTAACTCGCGAGTAACGTCGAGTGGTGATCAGAGTAAAGCCCGTCCGCCCGGCGCGTAAGAGGCGGCGGCCTGTCACTTCCTACAGAGCGCGGGCGGAATACGACGCTCCGTGGACGACGTGGGCCCGCCGCGCGACAGCACGACGGGCCCATGTTTTCGGGCTCGGCCCGATGGTTGCTGACGGCTACTTCTTCCCCTTGCCGCTCCCGGCGTTCTCGTCACTGGAGAGCACGGCGATGAAGGCCTCTTGCGGAACCTCCACAGAGCCCACCATCTTCATCCGCTTCTTGCCCTCCTTCTGCTTCTCAAGGAGCTTGCGCTTACGGGAGATGTCACCGCCGTAGCACTTGGCGAGGACGTCCTTGCGGATGGCGCGGATGGTCTCGCGGGCGATGACCCGGGAGCCGATGGCCGCCTGGATGGGGATCTCGAAGGCCTGGCGCGGGATCAGCTCGCGCAGCTTGGCGACGAGCCGCACCCCGTACGCGTACGCCGCGTCCTTGTGCGTGACGGCCGAGAAGGCGTCGACGCGGTCGCCGTGGAGCAGGATGTCGACCTTCACCAGCGAGGCGTCCTGCTCGCCCGTGGGCTCGTAGTCCAGGGAGGCGTAGCCGCGGGTCTTGGACTTCAGATTGTCGAAGAAGTCGAAGACGATCTCGGCCAGCGGCAGCGTGTAGCGGATCTCGACACGGTCCTCGGAGAGGTAGTCCATGCCGAGGAGCGTGCCGCGGCGGGTCTGGCACAGCTCCATGATCGAACCGATGAACTCGCTGGGGGCGAGGATCGTGGCCCGGACGACCGGCTCGAAGACCTTGTCGATCTTGCCCTCGGGGAACTCGCTCGGGTTGGTGACCGTGTGCTCCTTCCCGTCCTCCATGATCACGCGGTAGACCACGTTGGGCGCGGTGGCGATGAGTTCGAGGTTGAACTCGCGCTCCAGGCGCTCACGGATGACATCGAGGTGCAGCAGGCCGAGGAAGCCCACCCGAAAGCCGAATCCGAGGGCCGCGGAGGTCTCGGGCTCATAGACCAGGGCCGCGTCGTTGAGCTGGAGCTTGTCCAGCGCCTCGCGCAGGTCGGGGTAGTCGGACCCGTCCAGCGGATACAGACCGGAGAAGACCATCGGCTTCGGGTCCTTGTACCCGCCGAGGGCCTCGGTCGCGCCCTTGTCCTTGCTGGTGATCGTGTCACCGACCTTGGACTGACGGACGTCCTTCACGCCGGTGATGATGTAGCCCACCTCGCCGACGCCGATGCCGTCGGCCGGGGTCATCTCGGGTGACGAGACACCGATCTCAAGGAGCTCGTGCGTGGCGCCGGTCGACATCATCTTGATGCGCTCGCGCTTGTTGAGCTGGCCGTCGATGACACGGACGTAGGTGACCACGCCACGGTACGAGTCGTAGACCGAGTCGAAGATCATCGCGCGAGCGGGAGCGTCGGCGACACCGACCGGTGCCGGAACATCCCGCACGACCCGGTCCAGCAGCGCATCGACCCCGACGCCGGTCTTCGCCGAGACCTTGAGCACGTCCTCCGGCTGGCAGCCGATGAGATTCGCCAGCTCCTCGGAGAACTTCTCGGGCTGGGCGGCCGGCAGGTCGATCTTGTTCAGCACCGGGACGATGGTGAGGTCGTTCTCCATCGCCAGGTAGAGGTTGGCGAGGGTCTGGGCCTCGATGCCCTGGGCCGCGTCCACGAGCAGGACGGTGCCCTCACAGGCCGCGAGCGACCGCGAGACCTCGTACGTGAAGTCGACGTGCCCGGGGGTGTCGATCATGTTGAGGATGTGGGTGTTGCCCGGATCCTCGGTCGGCGCCCAGGGCAGCCGCACCGCCTGGGACTTGATGGTGATGCCGCGCTCGCGCTCGATGTCCATGCGGTCGAGGTACTGAGCACGCATCTGCCGCTGGTCGACCACCCCGGTCAGCTGGAGCATCCGGTCGGCGAGCGTGGACTTGCCGTGGTCGATGTGCGCGATGATGCAGAAATTGCGGATCTGAGCCGGGGCGGTACGGCTCGGCTCGGGCACATTGTTAGGGATCGCGGGCACGCAGGGTCCTGTCTCTTGAGGCGCCTGTCGCCTCGGGTCGGATCGATACGTAGGCTCCATGGTCCCACGGGCGGCGAGGTGCGACCGGTTTGGGCCGTCAGCGGGGCGACTGCTAATCTGGGCAGCTGTGTCTCCTGCCCTCTCTGCAGGGGACACGCAGGACACGCAGGAAATTCAGAAGAGAAATCACCGGCGCATGAGACTCACCGTCGTGAGACGCCCCGTCTCGTGCGCCTGAACCTGAGAAGGCTCATTCGTGGCGAACATCAAGTCCCAGATCAAGCGGATCAAGACCAACGAGAAGGCTCGGCTGCGCAACAAGGCCGTCAAGTCTTCGCTGAAGACCGCGATCCGCAAGGCCCGCGAGGCCGCTGCCGCGGGTGACGTCGAGAAGGCCACGGCCGCGCAGCGCGAAGCCTCGCGCAAGCTGGACAAGGCCGTCTCCAAGGGCGTCATCCACAAGAACCAGGCCGCCAACAAGAAGTCGGCGCTTGCTTCGAAGGTCGCCTCCCTCAAGGGCTGAACCTCTGCCGAGTACTGGGCCACGGCCCCGCACTCACTTGATTCGAAGTGATTCGAACGCCGGAAGGATCTGAGCGGGCCCTCTCTCATCCGCTCCCGACCGGCACCCCGACTCGTACGCGACTGCGTTCGCCACGCGGGTACGAGTCCCCAGCACGAACCGGGCCCCGGCCTCGCCCTTCCAGGGCGGGCCGGGGCTCGTCTTTTCGCCCCGCCCGGCACCGTCGTGGCTGGCCGCGCAGTTCCCCGCGCCCCTGAAAGTCGGGGCTGCGCCCCTGCCTTTCGTCTTTGGGGGCGCGAGGAACTGCGCGCGACCAGCCCCCACCGGGCCCGCAGCCACACATTCAGGCCCACCGGACCCTGAAGGCGCAGCCCCGCCCTTGAGGGGCGCGAGGAACTGCGCGACCAGCCCCCACCAGGCCCGCAGCCACACATTCAGGCCGACCGGGGCCTGGGGGCGCAGCCCCGTCCTTGAGGGGCGCGGGGAACTGCGCGACCGGCCCCCACCGGGCCCGCAGCCGTGGATCCAGGCCAACGGGGGTCTGGGGGCGCAGCCCCCAGGGGGATAGAAGCTAACCCCGCCGCATCCGCGCCGCACGAGCGATCGTGACGACCGCCTTCTCCAGCGCGTACTCAGGGTCGTCACCGCCCCCCTTGACCCCCGCGTCCGCCTCCGCGACCGCCCGCAACGCGACAGCGACCCCGTCCGGCGTCCACCCCCGCATCTGCTGCCGAACCCGGTCGATCTTCCAAGGCGGCATCCCCAGCTCCCGCGCCAGATCGGCCGGCCGCCCACCCCGCGCGGAGGAGAGCTTCCCGATGGCCCGCACCCCCTGCGCCAGCGCGCTGGTGATCAGCACGGGCGCGACCCCGGTCGACAACGACCACCGCAGCGCCTCCAGCGCCTCCGCCGCCCGCCCCTCGACCGCCCGGTCCGCCACGGTGAAGCTGGAGGCCTCCGCCCGGCCGGTGTAGTACCGCCCGACGACGGCCTCGTCGATCGTCCCCTCGACATCCGCGACCAGCTGGGTCGTCGCGGAGGCCAGCTCCCGCAGATCACTGCCGATCGAGTCGACGAGCGCCTGGCACGCCTCGGGCGTCGCGGACCGCCCCAGCGCCCGGAACTCCGCGCGCACGAACGACAGCCGGTCGGCCGGCTTCGTCATCTTCGGGCACGCGACCTCCCGCGCCCCCACCTTGCGCGCGGCGTCGAGCAGCCCCTTGCCCTTGGCCCCGCCCGCGTGCAGCAGCACGAGCGTGATCTCCTCGGCCGGAGCGCCCAGGTACGCCTTCACGTCCTTGACCGTGTCCGCCGACAGGTCCTGCGCGTTCCGCACCACGACGACCTTGCGCTCGGCGAAGAGCGACGGGCTCGTCAGTTCGGCGAGCGTGCCCGGCTGCAACTGGTCCGACGTGAGGTCCCGTACGTCGGTGTCCGCGTCGGCGGCGCGCGCGGCGGCCACCACCTGCTGTACGGCGCGGTCGAGCAGGAGGTCCTCCTGCCCCACGGCGATCGTGACGGGAGCGAGCGGATCGTCTTGTGCAGAGTTCCTGGCCATCGCGGCCAAGCATCCCACGCACCACCGACAATGACGGGCCCGCGGCTACGGCTCGACCACGGCTACGGCTCGGCTACGGCTCCTCGCGCCAGCCGTCCCACTCCCTCACGAACTCGTCCAGCTCCCGCGCGTCCAGCCGCCCGTTCTCGTCGCGCAGCACGAGCAGCCACTGCGCGTCCTCGGCGTCGTCCTCACCGGCCAGGGCGTCCCGTACGAGCTGGGGCTCCTCGTCCAGCGCGAACTGCTCACCGAGCGCCTCCGCCGCCTCCTGCGCGGCATCGCGGTCGGGCAGTACCAGTACATGTCTCACGTCGCTCACCCGGCCATTTTCCGGCACCGGCACAGCGCCTCGCACCGGGGGCACCCGGCAGCCGACGACCAGCGGCCGGAACGGCCCGCTCCGCCCTGACCCGGGCCCCGGCTCAGCCCTTGGGGACGACCTGTATGTCCAGGTCGACCGTGATGCTCGTGCCGACCATGGCGATGCCCCGCGCCAGCATCGACTGCCAGCTCATCGTGAAGTCGTCGCGCCGCAACTCGGCGGTGGCCCGGCAGGCCGCCCGCACCTCGCCCTCCGTGCCGTTGCCCACCCCCAGATACTCCGTGTCGAGCGTGACCGTCCGCGTCACCCCGTGCAGCGACAGCGCCCCGGTGACCCCCCACCGGCTGCCGCCCCGGTGCGTGAACCGGTCGCTGTAGAACTCCACCGTCGGAAACCGGTCCACGTCCAGGAAGTCCGCCGACTTCAGATGCCCGTCCCGCGCCCTGACGTTGGTGTCGATCGACCCCGCGTCGATGACCACGTGCATCGCCGACTGCTCCACGTTCTCGGCCACCCGCACGATCCCCGCGAAGGTGTTGAACCTCCCCCGTACCCGAGCCATCCCGATGTGCCGGGCCGTGAAGCCGATCGAGGAGTGGGTCGGCTCGATCTCCCAGTCCCCCGGCGCCGGTAACGCGGGTGGTTGCGCGGTGTTCAGCGTCACGTCACCGAGCGCCGCCACCTCGTTCGCCGGCACGGTGACATTCGCCCGGTACGGGGCGTGCCCCTCGGCCGACACGGCGAGGCGGTACTCACCGGCCGGGACCGTCACCAGGAAGGACCCGAACGGATCCAGCTCCCCGCCGACCACTCTGCGCCCCGCGGCATCCGTGACCAGGAACTCCGCGTCCGGCACGGGCTGGTTCACCGGATCCAGCACCCGGCAGCCGAGCACACCGGCACCCTCCGGCAACGGCACCGAGGCGAGATGGCCCGCCTGTGCCCGGTTCGTACGGTTCCCCAGCCAGCTGCCGACCATCTGCGACCCACCCTCGCGTCAACACACGCTGTGAAAACACTCGTTGTCGGAGAGGTATTCGACCACCGATGCGACTTTCGAGGCAACAGACGACTACATCGCAGGAAACCAGCGCATGTGCTGGTACTACGCACGAGTAGCCCGAATTGGCCGTTCCGCTTACCTTCTTCCCCTCAGTCGCCGCTTCTCCGGACAACCGGGACGCGCTCCAGCACGATCCCGAACCGCTTCCTGTACGCCTCCAGCACCTCCTCGTCCGACACCAGCTCCGCCGTCGTCCTCCCGCCGTCGGGGTCCGTGACCGTGAGCGTGCGCCCGCTGAGCGTGACCCGGCCGCCGTCCTCCGTGACCCGCGAGCAGACCAGTGACCGGGCGAAGTGCGACGCCGACGACGTGCTGTGCCACCAGGCCCCGGCCACGAAGTCCCCGAGCACCCGCGGCCGCGTCTCCAGCCGGTACTGGGACCTGCCGTCCCGCACCACCTCCAGATCCCCGAACTCCCCCGCACTGCCCCGCACCCCGGCCGGATCCGCCCCGGCCACGATCACCCGGAACGCGCCCGCCGGATCCGTCTGCTCCCCCCGCTCCCCGAAGGCCAGCGGGTAGTGGCTGTGCGCCCCGAACCCGACGTCGGCCAGCCAGTCGCCCCCGTCCACCGTCCGCACCCGCAGCGCCAGATGGTCGTACGGAATCCCGAGCCGCTCCTCCTCCCCGTAGACCCGCCCCGCGAGCAGCGTCACATCGAAGCCCAGCGCCTTGAGCAGTGCGCCGAACGCCCCGTTCAGTTCGTAGCAGAAGCCACCCCTGCGAGCGCCCACCAGCTTGTCCAGGAGCGGTTTCTCCTCCAGCACGATCTCCTCACCGAGGTGGATCGACAGGTTCTCGAACGGCACGGCCAGCAGGTGTCGCAACTGCAGTTCACGGAGTACGTCGGCGGTGGGCCAGGCGGGGTGGGTGACACCGATCCGGCGGAGGTAGGCATCGACCTGTGCGGGTTTCATACCCTCAGTCTCGCGTGATCAGCAGGTGATCGTCTCCTCCTCCCACGGTTACCGCCCCGTCCACATCGGTGCGCAGCACCTGCGCGCCCCCTGCTTCCAGTGCGGCCGTCGTGCTCGGAGCCGGATGTCCGTAGGGGTTGTCAGCCCCGCACGAGATGAGCGCGAGGCGTGGCGCCGCCCGTCGTATGAGCTCCGGATCCTGATAGGCCGAACCATGATGGGCGACTTTGAGAACGTCCACGGCTTTCAGAGCGGTCCCGGCCGGTGATCTCAACAGGGCTTGCTGAGCGGGTGGTTCGAGGTCCCCGAGCATCAGCATGGTCACCCCGGCCGACCTCACGAGCAGGGTGACACTCGCGTCGTTCGGCCCCTCCGGCTCCGGCTCCGGCATCGGCCCTGGCACCGGAGCGGCCCCCGGCGTGGGGCTCGGCGGCGGCCACAGCACCTGCCAGTCGAGCCCACCCGTACGCCGCCGCTCTCCCGCCACCGCCCGCGTCACCGGGATGCGCCGGGCCGCGGCCTGCCGGTGCACGAATTCGGCCTGGTCCAGTGGCTCCTCCAGGCCCGTCGTCTCGATCGCGCCCACCGAACGCCCGCGCAGCACACCCGGCAGCCCCGCCACATGGTCCGCGTGAAAATGGGTCAGTACGACGAGGGGGACCCGGGTGACGCCGAGTGCCCTCAGACACCGGTCGACGAGTATCGGATCGGGTCCCGCGTCCACCACCACCGCACTGCCGTCGCCCGCCGCGAGCACCGTCGCGTCGCCCTGACCCACATCGCACATCGCGAACCGCCAGTCCGGCGGCGGCCACCCCGTGATCACCCGGGTGAGAGGTGGCGGCTGCACCGTCACGAGCAGCAGCAGCACCGCGCAGGCGCCACTCAGCCAGGGATGCCGCAGCAGCCTGCGCCCGACGAACACGAGGGCGGCCATCGCGCCGGCGAGCAGCAGTGCCCCCGTCCAGCTTCCCGGCCAGTCGATGCCTGCGCCCGGCAGGGCCGCACCCGCTCGGGCGATGTCCGCGATCCAGCCGGTGGGCCAACTTGCGCACCACGCCAACGCCTTCGCGACCGGCATCGCCCAGGGAGCCGTGGTCAGCGTCGCGAAGCCCAGCACCGTGGCCGGCGCGACCGCGAACTCCACGAGCAGGTTGCACGGCACCGCCACCAGACTGACCCGCGCCGACAGGACGGCGACGACCGGCGCGCACACCGCCTGCGCGGCGCCCGCGGCCGCCAGTGCCTCGGCCAACCTCGGCGGCACCCCCCGCCCGCGGAGCGCCGCACTCCACCGCGGGGCCAGCGTGAGCAGCGCACCGGTGGCGAGCACGGAGAGCAGGAAGCCGTAACTCCGGGCCAGCCACGGGTCGTACAGCACCAGCGCGAGCACCGCCGTGGCCAGCGCCGGAATCAGTGATCTGCGGCGCCCGGTGGCGATGGCCAGCAGCGCGATCGATCCACAGGCCGCGGCCCGCAGCACACTCGGGTCCGGTCGGCACACGATCACGAAGCCGAGCGTGAGCGCACCTCCGCACAGAGCGGTCGCCCGCAACGGCAGACCGAGCCGGGGCGCCAGCCCTCGGCGCTCGATCCGCTGGGCCCGGCCCGGCGGCCCGATGAGCAGGGCGAGCACGATCGTGAAGTTGGCGCCGCTGACCGCGAGGATGTGGGTGAGATCGGTCGCCCTGAACGCCTCGTCCAGCTCCGGTGTGATCCGGGAGGTGTCCCCGACCACCAGTCCCGGCAACAGTGCCCGTGCGTCCGGCTCCAGTCCGTCGGTCGCCGCCCGCAACCTGCCCCGCAGCTCCCCGGCGAAGCGCTGCGTGGCGGACGGCTGCCCGACCACCACCGGTGGCCCGCTGCCGCGCACCCGGAGCACCGCCGCGATCCGGTCTCCGCCGCCCAGCGCGGGCGCGACCTGTGCGGTCACCCTGAGCCGGGTGGAGGGCAGGAGCGAGAGCCAGGGCGATCCGGCCTGCTCATGAGCCGCTCCCGGACCTGGCTCCGGCCCGGACCCCAGCCCCGGTCTCGGCCCCGCCCCCGCCTCGGGGCCCGAGGGCGGGGACGCCCGCCGGCTCTGCCTCGCGTCCACGATCAGCAGTACCGGCGTACGGGTGCGTGCCATCGTCCCGTCCGGCCTCTCGACGTGCCTGACTTCCGCGTCGAGCAGGATCGCGGTCGGGGCGGCGTGGTTCCCCTTGATCCGGGGGCGGGTGAGCCGTGGGTCCGAGATGACCTCCACCTCGGCGGTCACCCGGTCGTACTGCCGCGCCGACTCCGGGATCGGCCCCCTGCGCAGATCCGCACCGTGCAGCCCGCTTGAGGCGGCCGCGGCCGCGACACAGAGCAGCACGGCCGCGACGGAGGTCTTCGACCAGGGCGACCGGAGCAACCGGAGCGGCGCCGCGCCCCCTGCCCGGTCGCGTCCCGCGAGCAGGAGCAGCCCGGCCAGGGCAACGCAGAGCGCGACCGCACCCGCGACCCACCCCGGTGGCGCGTCCAGCGTCACCGCCGCCGTCGCCCACGCCGCCAGCGCCGGTGGGACCAGCCGCAGATCCGTCGGGCCCTCCTGACGAGGGTGCGCGGCACCGAGCGGACTGCCGGAGCCGGCGTGCACGGGCGGTCGGCTCGTCGGGGTCGGGCCCCTCATGGCCGTACGAGATTCCGCAGATCGGCGAAACGGCGGTCGCCGATTCCGTTCACCTCGCGGAGTTCGTCGACCGAACGGAAGCCGCCGTGCCGTCCGCGGTAGTCGATGATGTGCTGCGCCAGCACGGGGCCGACGCCGGGCAGCGTGTCCAGCTGTTCCAGGGTGGCCGTGTTGAGGGCGACCGGAGTGACCGGGGCGGGGGCTGCCCCACCGGGACCCGCAGCCCCTGAAGTTCCCGCGGCTCCCGGAGCACCCGGCCCCACCGCCGCCGGCGCCCCGACCAGCACCTGCTCACCGTCCACCAGGAACCGTGCGCGGTTGAGGCCCTCGGTGTCCGTGCCCGGACGCACCCCGCCCGCGGCTTTCAGCGCGTCGGCGACCCGGGAACCGGCCGGCAGCCGATGGATACCCGGCTCGCGCACCTTGCCGCTGACGTCCACCACGAGTGCGGTCGGGGCCGCGCCCGCGCCCGGGGGCGCCTGGGCGGCGGTGGAGGGTCCGGCCGCCGTCTTCTGCCCGGCCGCGTTCGTCTCCTCCCCGTACGGGACCGCGGCCCGTACGATCTCCGGGGCCCGCACCGGCTGGGTCCGTCCCGACCAGAAGTGCTGTGCGGCGAGGACCGCGGCGACGACCAGCACCGCGGTGAGTGCGGCCACGCTTCTGCGTTCCAGGCCGCACCTGGTCTGCAGCCACAGCGGCATCCGCTCCCGGACCGCGAGTCCGGCCCGCGTCCGCCACGCGGGAGCGGGCCGCGCCTCGGACGGCGCCTCGGACGGCGCCTCGGGCCGGACCTCGTCCACGCCCCCATCGGCGTCCCCGAGCGCCTCCGCCCCCGCTCCCATTCCCGCCCCGGGGCTCCGCCCCGCACCCGACGAGGTGTCGTGTCGACTGCCGGCCGGTGGGGGCTCGTCGCGCAGTTCCCCGCGCCCCTCAGGGGCACCGCCGCTCCACTCACCCGGCAGCCCGCGCCGCAACGCCACACCCCACGAGGTGTCATGCCGACTGCCCGCCGGCGGGGGCTCGTCGCGCAGTTCCCCGCGCCCCTGACGGGCGCCGCCGCTCCACTCCAGCGACCGCCGGTGCCACAACCCCACACCCGACGAAGTGTCATGCCGACTGCCCGCCGGCGGGGGCTCGTCGCGCAGTTCCCCGCGCCCCTCAGGGGCACCGCCGCTCCACTCACCCGGCGGGCCGTGCCGCGACTC
>NZ_KZ679040.1:414220-649063 GCF_003024195.1 Streptomyces dioscori | reverse complement strand
GGGGGCTCGTCGCGCAGTTCCCCGCGCCCCTCAGGGGCACCGCCGCTCCACTCACCCGGCGGGCCGTGCCGCGACTCCTCGCGCGCTCGCCCCCGTTCAGGTGCGAAGAGTGTTTCCGCGCGTAGGCGCAGCGTCTCCGCCGATGCCTGTCGGCGTCGGGATCTGCCGTGGTGGGGTCCGCGGCGGTGTCGCGTGCGGACGTCGGAGGCCGGGCCGCGGCCCGGTCCGCTGGTGGCTGTCGTGGTCCGTGAAGCTGATCGAAGTGGCATGGGACGAGAATCGGGCACGAAGCCGCATCCCCGATGATCTTGGTGCATTCCCGGGGACTACCGCCCAGTTGTGGACAACTCCGTCACTCGACAGGGTCCACGAAGCCACCCCGGGCCGTAGGGCCGACCCGTCACCGAGGTGAGACGACCGCCCCCAGCAGCCCCGGCCCCGTGTGCGCCCCGATCACCGCTCCGACCTCGCTCACATGCAGGTCAGCCAGCCCGGGAACCCGTACCCTCAGCCGCTCCGCGAGCGCCGAGGCGCGGTCGGGGGCGGCGAGATGGTGGACGGCGATGTCGACCTGGGCGCTCCCGGCCCGGTCGGCCACGATCTCTTCCAGGCGGGCGATCGCCTTGGTGGCGGTGCGCACCTTCTCCCGGAGTTCGATGCGTCCGCCGTCCAGTTCGAGCAGTGGTTTGACGGCCAGCGCGGAGCCGAGCAACGCCTGCGCCGCCCCGATCCGGCCGCCCCGGCGGAGATAGTCGAGGGTGTCGACGTAGAAGTACGCGCACGTGCCCGCGGCCCGCTTCTCCGCCGCCGTGACCGCTTCGTCGACCGTGCCGCCCGCCTCCGCGGACTCGGCGGCGGCCAGTGCGCAGAAACCGAGGGCCATGGCGACCATCCCGGTGTCCACCACCCGCACGGGCACGGAGGCCTCGCGTGCGGCGAGGACCGCCGCGTCGTAGGTGCCCGAGAACTCGGAGGACAGATGCAGCGAGACGATGCCGGTCGCGCCGGACTCGGCGACACGGCGGTAGGTCTCGGCGAAGACCTCGGGGCTGGGCCGGGAGGTCGTGACGGGCCGCCGCTTCTGCAGGGCCAGTGCCAGCGAGCGGGCCGAGATCTCGGTGCCCTCTTCGAGCGCCTGGTCGCCGAGGACCACGGTCAGGGGCACCGCGGTGATGCCGTGGCGCTCCATCGTCCGGGGCGGCAGGTAGGCCGTTGAATCGGTGACGATCGCGACATGGCGGGACATGAGCTGGAGATTACCTGTCAGTGGACGTGGAAGGCAGCCCGGGCCCTGCCGCCCGCTGCCGGACCGGCGGTATCAAGTCGTGCTCTCCGGGCGGGGCTTCTTCTCCCAAGGGTAGGCGGCCCGCTGCCTGGGTGCGTCGATCGCGGCCCGGGTGGGCTCCTCGGCCCTGCGCGCCTCGGGGTTGTCCGGCCAGGTCTGCTGGTCGCCGGCGGCGCTCGGAGCCTCCGACCACGGCGGGGCGGACGCGGACCCGGCCCCGGCCGAGTCCGTCGTCCGCGCGGACGACGGCTGCGAAGTGGGAGTAGGAGTAGAAGATGGCGTGGGCGAGGGTTCCGTCGTCCAGTGCCGTAGCGCGCCCGCCTCCATGTCGATCTGGGTGCTCAGCGACTCCAGGTCGTCGCCACCGAAACGCTGGGCGCGGTCGCGCGCCGCCCAGCGCAGTGCGTCGGCCGATTTCGTTATCTGTTCCGTGCGCTCCCGCAGCGCGGGAAGCCGCTCGGCGAGACGCGCCCTGTCCGGTTCGCGCTCCAGCCGCTTCAACTCGCCGTCCAGTTCGTGGCCGTGCGCGCTGAGACGGTCGAAGAGCGCCAGTGACTCCTTCAGCGACGCGTCCTCGCCCACGCCCGCCTGCAGCGCTTCCTGGGTGGCCCGCATCGACGTGCGCAGGGAGAGGCGCAGCTGGGCGAGCTGGCCCAGGGATCCCGGCTGGGCGAAGGTCTTCGCCTTGAGGGTGGAGTCCTCCACCGTGCGGCGGGCCTGCGCGACGGTGCGGTCCACGCCCCGCTTCGCGGCGCCGACCACCTTCACCGTGGCGTACACGCCCAGTGCCACGAACAGCAAGAAGATCACCGCCACGATGGCGACCACGGCTTCCATGACGGTCCTCTCGGTGCTGCGTCCAGTGCGTGCGGGCCCGTCCAGCGCATGCGGGCTCTTCCACGCACTTGTGGGCTCTTTCACCGTAAACGGAAAAAGCAGGCCGAGGGTTCCAGCGGAACCCCCAACCTGCCCGTAGGGGAAGACCCCGAGCGGCCCACCACGGGCCGCCGCCCGGTGCTCACCTACGCCGGAACGATGTTCACCAGCTTCGGCGCCCGCACGATCACCTTGCGGATGCCCGCCCCGTCCAGCGCCGCGACCACCTTGTCGTCGGCCAGCGCCACCTTCTCCAGTTCCTCGTCCGAGATCGACGGGGAGACCTCCAGGCGGGCCTTGACCTTGCCCTTGATCTGGACGACGCAGGTCACGCTCTCGTCGACGGCGTACGCCGGGTCGGCGACCGGGAAGTCCCGGTGGACGACCGTGTCGGTGTGGCCCAGCTTGCGCCACAGCTCCTCGGCGATGTGCGGGGCCAGCGGCGCGACCAGCAGCACCAGCGACTCGGCCACGCTCCGCGGGATGGGACCGCCCGCCTTCGTCAGGTGGTTGTTCAGCTCGGTGACCTTGGCGATGGCGGTGTTGAAGCGCAGGCCTTCCAGGTCCTGGCGCACGCCGTCGATCGCCTTGTGCAGGACGCGCAGCGTGTCCGCGTCGATGTCGGCGTCCGGGACGTCGACGACGGTGACGTCACCGGTGGTCTCGTCGATCACGTTGCGCCACAGCCGCTGCAGCAGCCTGTACTGGCCCACCACCGCGCGCGTGTCCCACGGCCGCGACACGTCCAGGGGGCCCATCGCCATCTCGTACAGGCGCAGGGTGTCCGCCCCGTACTCGTCGCAGATCTCGTCCGGAGTGACCGCGTTCTTCAGGGACTTGCCCATCTTGCCCAGCAGCCGGGAGACCTTCTCGCCCTTGTAGTGGAAGGCGCCGTCGCGCTCCTCCACCTCGGCTGCCGGTACGGCGATGCCACGGCTGTCGCGGTACACGAAGGCCTGGATCATGCCCTGGTTGTACAGCTTGTGGAACGGCTCTGCCGAGGAGACGTGCCCCAGGTCGAACAGCACCTTGGACCAGAAGCGCGCGTACAGCAGGTGCAGCACGGCGTGTTCGGCGCCGCCGACGTACAGGTCGACACCGCCGTGCGGCTGGCCCTCGCGCGGGCCCATCCAGTACTTCTCGATCTCCGGGTCGACCAGCTTCTCGGAGTTGTGCGGGTCCAGGTAGCGCAGCTCGTACCAGCAGGAACCGGCCCAGTTGGGCATGGTGTTGGTCTCGCGGCGGTACGCGCGCGTGCCGCGGCCGTCGCCCAGGTCCAGCTCCACGTTGACCCAGTCCTCGTTGCGGGACAGCGGGGTCTCCGGGGACGTGTTCGCGTCGTCGGGGTCGAAGGTGCGCGGCGAGTAGTCCTCGACCTCCGGCAGCTCCAGAGGCAGCATCGACTCGGGCAGCGGGTGGGCGATGCCGTCCTCGTCGTAGACGATCGGGAAGGGCTCACCCCAGTAGCGCTGGCGGCTGAACAGCCAGTCGCGCAGCCGGAAGTTGACGGTGCCGTGGCCGACGTCCTTGCCCTCCAGCCACTCGGTGATGCGCTCCTTGGCCTCGGTGACGCCCAGGCCGTCCAGCGAGATGTCGCCGTTCGCGGAGTTGATGATCTTCGCGTCGTACGAGCCGAACGCGTTCTCCCACGTCGACGTGTCGGTGCCGCGGCCGTCGGTGGGCTCGACCACGCAGACGACCGGCAGCTCGAAGGCGCGCGCGAACTCGAAGTCGCGCTGGTCGCCCGCGGGGACCGCCATGATCGCGCCGGTGCCGTACCCCATCAGTACGTAGTCGGCGATGAAGACGGGGACCTGCTCGCCGTTGACCGGGTTCGTCGCGTACGAGCCGGTGAAGACGCCCGTCTTGTCCTTGGCCTCGGCCTGGCGCTCGACGTCCGACTTGGAGGCGGCCTGCGCGCGGTAGGCGGCGACGGCCTCGGACGGGCTGGCGTGGCCGCCCGTCCAGACGTCGTGGGTGCCCTCGGGCCAGGCGGCCGGGGTCAGCTTCTCGACCAGCGGGTGCTCGGGCGCCAGCACCATGTAGGTCGCGCCGAACAGGGTGTCCGGGCGGGTGGTGAAGACGGAGATCGCGTCGCCGTCGACGGGGAAGTCGACGCGGGCGCCCTCGGAGCGGCCGATCCAGTTGCGCTGCTGCAGCTTGATGGCCTCGGGCCAGTCCAGCGCGTCCAGGTCGTCCAGCAGCCGGTCGGCGTACGCGGTGATGCGCATGTTCCACTGGCGCAGCTTGGCCTTGAACACGGGGAAGTTGCCGCGCTCGGAGCGGCCGTCCGCGGTCACCTCCTCGTTCGCCAGGACGGTGCCCAGGCCGGGACACCAGTTGACGGGCGCCTCGGAGGCGTACGCCAGGCGGTACTCACCCAGGACGTCGGCGCGCTCCGCGTGAGACAGCTCACTCCAGATACGTCCGCCGGGCAGCGCGCGTTCACCGCTCTCGAACTTCGCCACCAGTTCGGCGATCGGACGGGCCCGGCCGGCCTCGGTGTCGTACCAGGAGTTGAAGATCTGCAGGAAGATCCACTGGGTCCACTTGTAGTAGTCCGGGTCGATCGTCGCGAAGGACCGGCGCTTGTCGTGACCCAGGCCCAGCGCGCGCAGCTGGGACTTCATGTTGGCGATGGCCGCCTCGGTGGTGATCCGGGGATGCTCGCCCGTCGACACGGCGTGCTGTTCGGCGGGCAGGCCGAACGCGTCGAAGCCCAGGGTGTGCAGGACGTTGTGGCCCGTCATGCGCTGGTACCGGGCGGTCACGTCGGTGGCGATGTATCCCAGGGGGTGACCGACGTGCAGGCCCGTACCGGAGGGGTACGGGAACATGTCCATGATGAACTTCTTGGGCTTGGCGACCTGCTGGGGATCCCCCGCCAGGTCACCGCTCGGGTTGGGAGCCTCGTACGTGCCCTCGGCGTCCCAGAAGTCCTGCCAGCGTGCCTCGATGTCAGCGGCCAGCGCGGCCGTGTAGCGGTGCGGCGCTGCCACCTCGGAAGCAGCGGTGTTCGTCTCGCTCATGATCCTCAAAGCTCCATCGATCGTCTCTGCCAGCGGCTCAGGAAATGAAAAAACCCCTCGCACAGGAGGGGGCGCCGCGCCGATGCCGGTCGCGGTTTTCCGACGACCGGAATTGATCAGCGCGGCTCACTAAGCAGAAGGCGTACGGCACGCATGGCGTCAGGGTACCGCAGCGGCCGAGCGGGCCGCGACGCGCTTTCGGCTACGCTCCGGCACTGAGTGTCGCTCCCCGCGCCGCACCGGCACACGCCGGACAAAGGTCAAAGGTTACTTCGCGTAAGGGCCGCTAAGGGACATCACAACTCCCTCGCCACCCTTTGATAACAGCGATATAACTCAAACCTCGTACTCCTCGGTATGCATCGACCTAGAGTGCGGCAGCGGGACCGCTTTCCCGAACTGTTCGGAGTTGCCCCATGAACTCTCGCCGCAACAACAGCACGCTCTCCCAGCCGAGTCGCTCGGTTCAGGGTGGAGTGATGGCTGCCGTTCTGCTGCTCATACCCGTCAGCGTCGTGGTCGGAGGTGACGCGTTCCGCGACTTCATCAACTTCGGCGCGGGCGTGCTGTCCCTCGTCGCCCTGACCTGCTCGGTCCTGTGGGGGCTGGTCGCCACCGACCGGGTCTTCCTCAACACCCGCCAGCGCCTGATAGCCCAGGCCGTGCACCGGACGACCGCGGTCAGTTCGGTCGGCTTCCTGGTGCTGCACGTCACGGTCAAGCTGTTCCTCGACCACGTCTCCGCGATCGCGGTCTTCGTCCCCTTCGGCCTGGGTGTCACCGGCACCGGCCAGCTCATCGGATTCGGCTCCCTGGCCGGCCTCCTGATGATCTTCACCGCCCTCACCGGCGCCCTGCGCAGCAGGTTCGCGTCCCCCGCCGAGGTCGCCGCCCGCTGGCGCGCGGTGCACATGCTGGCCTACCCCGCCTGGTGCGCGGCCCTGGTCCACGGCCTCTTCGCGGGCCGCGAGGCGAAGCCGGTCTTCGTGATCCTCTACAGCCTCGCCCTGGTCGCGGTCATGGGAGCACTCGGGCTTCGCGCGGCCCCCCTGTCGTTCAAGCGCAAGTTCGCCAAGCGGGTCCTGGCCCTGCTCGACAACGGCAACAACCGGGGCTTCCGCGAGGAGCCCCCGGCACGGCGTGCCCCGGAGGCCACGCGCGAGGCTCCGCGCGGCGGCGGCCGGCCCGGCTTCCCCGACCAGCCGGTCCCCCAGCAGCGCGGCGCCTCTCCCCAGCGCGCCGGCTTCCCGGACACCGCGTCCTTCACCGACACCGGGTCGCTCACCGACACCGGCGGTTTCGCGGCCGCCTACCGGGCCACGTCCAGCCCGCGCGCGCAGGACCCGCTGGCCGTCGACCCGACCCGGCCCATGCAGGTCCCGTTGGACATGCAGCCCACGCAGGCGATGCCCCGCACCGACGACGGCAGCGGTCCCCGCTGGCCGGCCCCCTCGCCGCCGCTCTACGAGGCCCCGCCGCGCACCGACGGTCCCAACTACGACACGGGCACGTTCACTCCCGTCTCGTACGACACTCCCCCGCCGGGCGCCTCGTACGGCGGAAGTGACTTGTACAACACCGGTGAGACGAACGACCCCCTCGGTACGTACAACCCGAATGACACGTACAACAGCGGTCCCGCCACTGAAACGCTGCCCGGTTCCTACGAGGCACCGAGCAACGGCGAACCCTGGAACGCGCCTTCCGGAGGCTTTTAGTGAACGAGGCCCTTCCCGACGTCCCCGAAGTCCGAGTGGTGGGCCTTCCCCAGCTCACCTCCGGTTTCGATCTCGTCGAGAGACTCGACCTGCCCATGCACCTGAAGGTGCACGGGCCGCTTGAGCCCATGGGCGGAGAGCAGCTCGCGCAGCTCTCCGAACGGATCAACCTGAAGGGCCGCGGCGGCGCGGGCTTCCCGTTCCACAAGAAGCTCCGGTCGGTCGCCGAGGCGGCGATCCGCCGGGGCGTACGGCCCGTGGTCGTCGTCAACGGCAGCGAGGACGAGCCCGCCTGCCGCAAGGACACGGTGATGATCAACCGTGCCCCGCATCTGATCCTGGACGGCGCCCTGCTGGTCGCGGAGGCCCTGGGCGCCCGCACCCTGGTCGTCGGAGTGACACGTGAATCCACCCAGCGGTCGATGGAGGCGGCGCTCTCCGAGCGCGGTCTGACCAACCGGCGCAACGCGACCATCCGCGCGCGGGTGCAGCGCAACCCGGTGCGGATGGTGACCGGAGCGGCCGCCTCCCTGGTCCGCTCCATCGACGGCGGCCCCGCGATCCCGCCGGGCCGCAAGACCAGCGCCTCACAGAACGGCGTCGGCGGCGCCCCCACCCTGCTGTCGAACGCCGAGACCTTCGCCCAGCTGGCGATCGCCGCCCGCATCGGCGCCGAGCGCTACGGGAACACCGGTCTGTACGACGAGCCCGGCACCGTCATGCTCACCGTCTCCGGGGCGGTCGCCCGGCCCATGGTGATCGAGGCCCCGACCGGTGTGCCGCTGCGCTACATCCTGCAGCTGGCCGGTGCCCCGCCCGTCCCGCAGGGCGTGCTGACCGGCGGCTACCACGGCAAGTGGCTGGACTCCGCGACGGTCAACGAGGCGATCGTCTCGCGCAACTCCCTGGACGCGGTGGGCGGCGCCCTCGGCGCCGGCGCGATCCTCCCGATCAGCCAGTCGACCTGCCCGCTGGGCGAGTCGCTGCGTGTGGCCCAGTGGCTGGCCGAGGAGAGCGCCGGCCAGTGCGGCCCCTGCTACCTAGGACTGCCGGCCGCGGCCCGCGGCATGGAGGACATCCTCAACGGCGGTGGTCCGGCCGCCCTGGAGGCGCTCAAGCAGGTCGCCAACGCCGTGAAGCGGCGCGGCGCGTGCTCGCACCCGGACGGCTCCGCGATGTTCCTGGAGTCGACCATCAAGGCCTTCACGGACGACCTGGCCGCCCATGTCCTCGGCAACGGCTGCGGACGGCCCGTGGAGGGCGTTCTGCCGCTCTTCGAGGGCGGCCAGCAGCCCACCGGCATCCCGGGCGGCCAGCCCGAGGAGGAGCAGGGTCCCAGCCGTCAGAAGATCTACGTCGACTGGACGCTCTGCCGCGGGCACGGTCTGTGCGCGGACATCCTCCCGGAGGTCTTCCAGCTGGGCGCCGACGGCTTCCCGACGGTCGCGCAGGCGGGCGTGCCCCGCTACGCGGAGGCGAAGGCGCTGCGGGCCGTACGACGCTGCCCGGCGCTCGCCCTGCGCCTGGAGGAGGACACCCGCGGAGCGGCCCCCCGGCAGAACCTGCCCGCCGTGCGCGAGGGCGGCGGAGGCGGCCGTCGCGCGCTGGGCCGCGGTCGCTGACGACCTGACGACCACCTGACCCACCGGCGGCCCGGCAACCCGGGCCGCCGCACCCGTACACCTGTGTACGCCGGTGCACGGCGACCTCAGGACACGAAGAAGCGGGCCATCCTGATCGGATGGCCCGCTTCATCTGCTGTGGAGCTAAGGAGAATTGAACTCCTGACCTCCTGCATGCCATGCAGGCGCTCTACCAACTGAGCTATAGCCCCTTGCGGTGTCCCACCGGGTCTCCCCGGCGGCGACGCCAACATTACCGGTCCCTCCGCGCACCACCAAATCGTTTCCCGGTCACCGCTCCGGCCCAGGCCGCCCCGGCCGGATCAGGCCGTGGCGAACGAGTAGAAGCGCTTGAGCGTGCAGTGCTCGTCGAGCAGCCGGCCGTAGATCGGCTCGCCCTCCAGCTCGCGGTACGTCTCGATGGGATCGCCTTTTATGATCAGCGCCCGCGCGCATTCCTCGCACCAGTACTGGTAGTCGTGGTTGACCGGTTCCATGTCGCGGACGATCGGCGTACCACTGCCGCACCAATCGCACTTTCGCCTGTGCGCACCCATCGATCAGCTCCAGCTGTGGCCGCAGGCCGTGCACACGTAGGGAACTCCTCCGTTGTCGCCGAGGACTTGGGCAACGTGGGCCGAAGCGCGGGAAGGGCGGTCGAGGCGCGTGATCGGGTCCCGTACCACCTCGGATTCGGAAAGGTCGTCGACCTTCCCGAGGATGCTCGCTGGCATCGCCACTCCCTCCCGTCGGGTCGCGCCCCCTTCCGGCCGTTTGATTCTGCCACGGCCGGAGCAATACGGTCAGCGACGCCTTCGTACCAGTCCGGACACGGCACCTGCCGCAGTGGGCGCGGCCAGCGCAAACGACGAGTAGTGCGTCCGAAGAGGTATACGCCCGGAGAGGCCCAAGTGACTCAACACGCCGCGAAGACAGGTCAAACGAAAGATCCCGCCCCCTGACGGGGACGGGATCATCTACCTGTGGAGCTAAGGAGAATTGAACTCCTGACCTCCTGCATGCCATGCAGGCGCTCTACCAACTGAGCTATAGCCCCTTGCGGTGTCCCTGCCGCTTTCCCGGCGGCGGAACAAGAGAAACTTTAGCCTGCGACCAGCCGGAAAGTGAAATCCGGTGCGGAGGGGTACCGGGACAAGATCCTCCGGCCTGCGCGGGCGGACCCACGCGTGCCGGCCGGAGGTCCTAGTCGTCGTCGCCCAGTACCGGCTCCGGCAGGGTTCCCGCGTTGTGCTCCAGGAGGCGCCAGCCGCGCGCGCCCTCGCCGAGGACGGACCAGCAGCAGTTGGACAGGCCGCCGAGGCTTTCCCAGTGCTGCGACTCCAGACCGAGGAGGCGGCCGATGGTGGTGCGGATGGTGCCGCCGTGGCTGACGACCACGAGGGTGCCGTCGTCGGGCAGCTTCTCGGCGTGCCGGAGCACCACGGGGGCCGCCCGGTCGGCGACCTCGGTCTCCAGTTCGCCGCCGCCCCGGCGGACCGGCTCGCCGCGCTTCCAGCCCGCGTACTGGTCGCCGTACCGCGCGATGATCTCCTCGTGCGTCAGGCCCTGCCAGAGGCCCGCGTAGGTCTCGCGCAGGCCCTCGTCGTGCGTCACGTCGAGGCCGGTGAGCGCGGACAGCTCGGCCGCGGTGTTCGCCGCCCGCTTCAGGTCCGAGGCGACGATCGCGTCGGGCTTCAGGGACGCGAGCAGCCGGGCGGCGCGGCGGGCCTGGCCCACGCCGGTCTCGGTCAGCTCGACGTCCGTGGTGCCCTGGAAGCGGCGCTCCACGTTCCACAGCGTCTGGCCGTGGCGCCACAGAATGACGCGCCGCCCGCGGCCGGCCCTCCGTCCGGCGTCCGACAGCGGCTTGTCGTCCGCCGCCGGACGCTCCGAGCCGGCGGTCATCGAAGTTCTCCGCGCAGCTCCGCGTCGTCCTCCGCGTCCTGGAGCTCGGCGTGCTCGGCGGCCTTGCCGCGGGTGGCCTTGGCGTCGGCGGGCAGGTCCAGCTCGGGGCAGTCCTTCCAGAGCCGCTCCAGCGCGTAGAACACGCGCTCCTCGCTGTGCTGGACGTGCACGACGATGTCGACGTAGTCCAGCAGGATCCAGCGGGCGTCGCGGTCGCCCTCACGGCGCACCGGCTTCGTGCCGAGCTCCTTGTTCAGGCGCTCCTCGATCTCGTCGACGATCGACTTGACCTGGCGGTCGTTGGGCGCGGAGGCCAGCAGGAAGGCGTCCGTGATCGACAGCACGTCGCTGACGTCGTACGCGATGATGTCGTGCGCGAGCTTGTCGGCGGCCGCCTGCGCGGCGGTGGTGATGAGCTCGACAGAACGGTCAGTGGCGGTCACTACAAGGCTTTCCGTAGGCGGTCAGGAACCCCGGGGGGTCATACCCCAAGGGTCTCACGGACCGCCGACGGCGCCCCACGCGTTGAACGGATCACCCGGCGGGCCCGGGACGCATCAGCCCGTGGGCCCGTGGGGTGATGCGTCCGGGGACTATTCGCCCACCTTGTAGTCCTGGCCCAGCACCACCGACACGTCCGCGTTCGAGGTGACCTTGCCCTTCTTCACGGAGGTCGTAGGCAGGCCGAGTGTCTTGGCCACCTCCGCCGCGTCCTCCTTCTTGGCGGCGTCGGCGTATGTGATCTCGGACACCGCCTGCGCGGTGTCGGCCGTACCGCCGTCGACGAAGGTGTAGCCGCCGTTGAGCAGCACGACCCTGGCCTTCTCCGTGGCGTCCTCGTCGGCCGTGGCGTTGCGGATGCCGACCTGGACGGCGGCGCCCTTCTCCGGGCTCCTGGCGGCACCGCCGAGCACGTCCTTGACCACGCTGTCGCTCGCCTGCGCGCTGAGCCTGCCGTCGCTCTGGACGGGCAGCAGGGCGGTCTTGAAGTCGCCTTCCTTGGCGCGGTCCGCGAGCTTGGCGAGGAACGCGCCCAGATCCTTGTCGGTGAGCGAGGGGTCGAGGATCTGCGCGAGCGTCTGCACGGTGGTCGTGGCGGCCTGCTCGTCGGACGACAGCTTGCGCAGCACGGCCTGCATGACCTGTCCGAACCGCTGCAGCTGCGCGTTCTGCGACTCCCCGGAGGCGCGGTACGTGGCGTACGCGACGGCCATCTTGCCGCTGAGCGTCTGCTGCTCGCCCTTCTTGACGAGGGCCGCCTCGCCCTTCTTCTTCGCCTCGGGGTCCGGCACGTCCGCGTCGGTGTCGATGTCGATGTTGCCGACGAGTTCGACCAGGTTGTTCAGGTACGGGGTGTCGAGGCGCCAGGTGCCCTCGATGTCCGTGCCGAGGACGGTGTCGAGTTCGTCGCGCGTCCCCGAGGAACCGTCGTCGTCGACCGACTTGGAGAGGGTGGTCGCGCCGCCGTCGTCGTCCGTCAGGGCCAGGGAGTTGGGCAGCAGGACCGTGGTGCCCTGCTTCGTGGTGGTGTTGTTGACGAGCAGGGCCGTCGAGGTGCCGCTGCCCTTGGTGTTGTGCAGGTGGACGACGATCACGTCGCGTTTCTGGGCGCCCGCCGCGGTGGTCGTGCCGCCCTTCGCCTCCGACGAGGACCCGGGCAGCTTCCCGGCGAACCAGAGATAGCCCGCCCCGCCCACCACGACCAGCGCCAGCACGACGACGAGGGCGACCACCCGGCCGCGCGCGCGGCGCTTGGCCTCCTCGCGCCGCTCGGTGCGGTTCTCGGTGAACTTGAGCCAGTCGATGACGTCCTCGGACTGCTCGGGCTGCTCCTCGACGAACGCGAACTGCTCGGTGCGGTAGTCGGGTTCACCCGCCCGCTCGTCGCCCTCCGGCGGTGCGGGGGCGGGTGCGGGAGCGGCAGCCGGGTCCTTCGCGGGGCCCGCCTGCTGGGGGATGTAGGCGGTCTGCTCGGGGACCTGGGGCTGCTGTCGTCCGGTGTCATGGGGCGCCACAGGTTGCTGCTGACCGGTGTCATAGGACACCACGGGCGCCGTCTGCTGCCCGCCCGTGTGCTGACCCGCCTGATGTCCTGTCTGCTGCCCCGCCTGCTGACCCGACGCGTACGGGTCGTAGCCGTAGCCCTGCCCGTACCCCTGCTGCCCGTAGTCCTGGCCGTAGTCCTGGCTGTAGCCCTGCTGCCCGTAATCCTGCGCGGGCGCCTGCCCCGGAACCTGTCCCTGCGCCTGTCCCTGCGCCTGCGCCTGTCCCTGTCCGCCGTAGGGGTCGTACGAGCCGTACTCGTCCTGTTGCGGAGAGTACTGAGGGTGCTGCGGAGACTGCCCCGGCTGCGGTACCTGCCGGTACACGGGCTGCCCGAACTCGTCGTAGCCGACGAGTTCGTACTGGTCGCCTCCGTACCCAGCGTCGTATCGGTCGTTCACCGGTGCCCCTCTCGGCTCACTCGCCGCGGTACAGCTCACGCTTGTCGATGTAGCGCACCACACCGTCCGGCACCAGGTACCAGACCGGGTCGCCCTTCGCGACCCGGACCCGGCAGTCCGTGGACGAGATGGCGAGCGCGGGGACCTCGACGAGCGAGACACCGCCCTCGGGCAGACCGGTGTCGGTCAGTATGTGGCCGGGCCGGGTGACCCCGATGAAGTGCGCGAGGGAGAACAGCTCGTCGTGGTCGCGCCAGGTGAGGATCTGGCCGAGCGCGTCGGCGCCGGTGATGAAGAAGAGGTCCGTGTCGGGGTTGAGCATGCGCAGGTCGCGCAGCGTGTCCGTGGTGTAGGTCGGACCGCCGCGGTCGATGTCGATGCGGCTCACGGAGAACTGCGGGTTCTCGGCGGTCGAGATGACCGTCATCAGGTAGCGGTCCTCGGCCGGCGAGACCTTGCGGTCGGTCTTCTGCCACGGCTGCCCGGTCGGTACGAACACCACCTCGTCGAGGTGGAACCGCGCGGCGACCTCACTGGCGGCCACGAGGTGTCCGTGATGGATCGGGTCGAACGTTCCGCCCATGACACCGAGGCGGCGCTTGCCCGGGTTCGACGGTCCGTTACCCGTGCCACGCCGTACGTCGTGTGTCACGACGCCCGCCGGACCGGTAGGCATGTCCTGCTCTCCCATGCGTGCAGACCCTACCGGCCCGGACGGCGGGCTCTGTCGCGCGGCCGTCAGCGGTCCCGGTTGAAGCGGGTGGTGATCCACAGCAGCAGCAGGAGGGCGAGAAAGGCTCCACCGCCGACGAACAGGGGGTTCAGGCTCTCGTGGTTGCCACCGTGCTCCTCGCCCTCGGCGGCAAGTGTGACCAACTGGGCAGCGGTGCTGTGGAAGCTCATCTTCAGCAGGACCTATCCGATGGGGGCGATGTGGGCGGGGTAAAGACTCCGCACATCGTAAGCGGGTGCCCTCTCCCGCATCACTCCGACTCCGCCGTTGGGGAGTTCGGCTCCACCGGGCCGGGAACCTTCCGCGGGGTCTCAGTCGTCCCGTTTGTAGCCGCGCAGAAGGAACCAGGCGGCCAGCCCACATCCGACGACCATCACGATCAGCACGATGCGGAGGAGATTGCCCGCCCCTTGCTCCTGGGCGGCATTCGCGGCCTCGACCAGCCACGATCCGGGGGAATGCTCCATTGACGTACTACTCCTCGACGTACTGCTCCTTCGCTGTACTGCCCGTCCAAGGTATCTCCGCCTAGGCTGGTCCCCGCCTTGGGGGCACAGAAGGCAACCAAACGCATGGGGGACCACATGCCAGAAGAAAGCCACGAGAACGTACCGAGCAGGCAGCGCAGGCGCTTCGAGGGGATCTCCTCCCGGGCGTACGAGCACCCCGCGGACCGCTCGGCCCTGGTCGCCCTGCGCAAGCTCACCGGCTTCGACACGGTCTTCAAGGCGCTCAGCGGCCTGCTCCCGGAGCGCAGCCTGAGGCTGCTGTTCCTGTCGGACTCGGTGCGTGTCTCGGACGCCCAGTTCGCCCATTTGAACGTGATGCTGCGCGACGCCTGCTACATCCTGGACCTCGACAAGGTCCCGCCGATGTACGTGACCCAGGACCCTAAGCCGAACGCGATGTGCATCGGCCTGGACGAGCCGATCATCGTCGTCACCACGGGGCTCGTCGAGCTGCTCGACGAGGAGGAGATGCGGGCGGTCATCGGCCACGAGGTGGGCCACGCGCTGTCCGGCCACTCCGTCTACCGCACGATCCTGCTGTTCCTCACGAGTCTCGCCCTGCGCGTGGCGTGGATCCCCCTCGGCAACCTCGCGATCATGGCGATCGTGACCGCCCTGCGCGAGTGGTTCCGCAAGTCCGAGCTGTCGGCGGACCGTGCGGGACTGCTGGTCGGCCAGGACCTGCGGGCCTCGATGCGCGGCCTGATGAAGATCGCGGGCGGCAACCACCTGCACGAGATGAACGTGGACGCGTTCCTCGCCCAGGCCGAGGAGTACGAGGCCGGCGGCGACCTCCGCGACTCCGTCCTCAAGATCCTGAACGTGATGCCCCGCTCCCACCCCTTCACCACGGTCCGGGCGGCCGAGCTGAAGAAGTGGGCGGAGTCCCGCGACTACCAGCGCATCATGGACGGCCACTACCCGCGGCGCGACGAGGACGGCGACACCTCGGTCACGGACTCCTTCCGCCAGTCGGCGGCGAGCTACGCCACCGACGTGAAGAACTCCAAGGACCCGCTGATGAAGCTGGTCAGCGACATCGCGGGCGGCGCGGGCGACCTGGGCGGCCGAGTACGCCGAGGCTTCGGCGGCTTCGCCACCGGCAGCAGCACGAGCAGCACCACGAAGGACGCCCCGCCCAAGGACACCCCGGAGGACACACCCCCGCCCGGCACCCCCTGACGAACCGGCGCCCCTGGGGTGGCGCCCCGGTCGGGGCGCCACCCCAGGGGCGCGGGGAACTGCGCGACCGGCCCCCACCGAACCCGCAGATCACCACCGTGCTCCCGGCCTACGGCCCGCACAACGCTGGGCTCGGCTCAAAGCTTCGGCTGCGCGCTGGCCGCCAAAGACCCGCACAGCGCCGTGGCACTACCCGTGGCGAACGGATCCGTCCCGGCCGGCCCACCCGCCCGCGCCGTCTCCCCCGCGAGCAGCGGCCGCAACTGGTTCGTCGCGTCCTCCGCACAGGCCAGCGGCCCGGCCTGGACGTAGGAGACGAGCAGTTCGGCCTGGTGCATCCGCAGATCGTCCCGGTCGAACCGGAAGTGCAGCTCGCGCCGGACGGTGAACAGCGAGGCCTCGGCCTTCTCGTCGGAGCCGCTCGGCCGCAGCGCGTACACGAAGGTGTGGTCGGCGCTGACCTCAAGCGTGTCGGAGTCCGTCTCGGCGGCGGTCAGCGTGCCCTGCACCCTGACCTTCGTGTCGGCCAGCTCGGTCTGCGCCGGGTCGAAGCGCACCAGCCACCCGGTGGGCGCGTGCCGCCCGTCCGCCGTGGGGCTCCGGAAGCTCTGGTCGAACTGGTCGAGCTGCTGCGGGTCGAGCAGGATCCGCACCGACCGGCTGGCACCGCCGGTGAGGACGTCCGGGTCGAGCGCCGACTCGACGAGGTAGTCCTTCGCCGTGGTCAGCGCGGTGACGATCTGGCTGTCGGAGAAGTGCGCGGTGCGCCGCGAGGCGGGCAGCGTGATCCCGTCGGCGCCTATGCGGAACTGGTCGGCGGGACTGTGCGCGTACAGGGCCTCCACATCGGCCGAACCGGGCACGCGGCTCTGGGGCGCGAGCGGTATCACCGTCATGCGCAGGGGTTCGGGATGCTTCGCGACGGGGGTCTGGTACGGATGACGTACGCCCATGTAGATCGCCGTGCCGAACGCGACGGCGATCAGGACGACGAGGACCAGGGCCTGCCGGGAGAGACCCCGGCGCATCGGGGGGCGGCGGCGGACGGCCGGGGTGTGGTCGCCGATCCGCTCCTGCGCGGAGAACTCCTGGAGGCGGGCAGCACGGACGAACGATTCGTCGAAGACGACGGACCGGTACTCCTCCTCGCCCCCGCCGGGTACACCCTCGGATGTCCCCTCCGGTGGGTCTCCAGGACTGCCCATACTTTCAGAGTAGGTCTCCTGGACCTCAGGTAAACGCCCTGCTACACGACAAGTTCTGACAGGTTCTCACCAGATTTCCCATCAACTCCCGGAGCAGCCCGGCACGCTGCGGGAGAGCCGTTTCAAACCTGTTCCGGCCCTTGTCCCGACCAGAACCGTCACGGCGTGCGAGGCACCGCCGAGGCGGCCGGCGGGGAGTAGTCGGCGGAGGCCGAGGGGCCCACACCACCGCCCTGTTCGAGTCCGGTGGAGGCGGGCGGCGGGACCTGGTCCCCGCTGCTCGACGAGGCGCCCCGGTAGACCGCCGCGAAGGCCAGCGCGACCATGCCGACGCCCATCACGAGGGCGAGCATCCAGGCCACCGGGCGGTGCCAGCGGGCCTGCTTGCCGTAGGTGCCGGGGTGGCCGTAGCGGCCGTGGAGGACGTCCCGGTCGTCCAGCTCGGGGTCGTGGCCGAAATCGCCCGGCCCGTCGGGGCCGAACCCGTCCTCGAAGAGCTCGTCGTCCCCGCGCAGGCCCCGGGTGCGCGCTCGGCGGGCCTCGGCCTCGGAGGCCTCCGCTCTCGCCTGCGCGGCGGCCAGGAGACGCTCCACGGCGGTCGGCTCGTGCACCGTCGCCGCCCGTACGAAGGACTCGTCGAAGACCACGGAGGCGAACTCTTCGTCCGCACCCCCGCGGTCGCGGTCGTCGTCGGGCTCCCAGCCGTCAGGGAACGGCGTGCCCCCCACGTCCTCCGGCACGGATCCAGAGTAGACCGGGGTGGTCAATTTGGGCAGACGGTAAGGAAATTCTCCCGCCTGGCGAGACGGCCGGCGCCGGTGCGGCCCGAGGTGCCCGGCGCCGGACGCGGTCAGCGCCGGATGTGCCCGTCGCCCGTGACGATGTACTTGGTGCTCGTCAGCTCCGGCAGCCCCATGGGCCCCCGCGCGTGCAGCTTCTGCGTGGAGATGCCGATCTCGGCGCCGAAGCCGAACTGACCGCCGTCCGTGAAGCGCGTGGACGCGTTCACGGCCACCGTCGTCGAATCGACCAACTGGGTGAAACGGCGGGCCGCCTGCTGCGAGGTGGTGACGATCGCCTCGGTGTGCCCGGAGGTCCACAGCCGGATGTGGTCGACGGCCCGGTCCAGCGAGTCGACGACGGCCGCCGCGATGTCGTACGACAGGTACTCGGTCTCCCAGTCCTCGATCGTCGCCTCGACGACGGTGGCCTTGGAGTCCTTCCCGTACGTGAGGACGCGCTCGTCGCCGTGCACGGTGACCCCGGCCTCCGCGAGGGCGTCGAGCGCGAGCGGCAGGAAGCGGGGCGCGATGTCCTGGTGGACGAGGAGCGTCTCGGCGGCGTTGCAGACGCTGGGCCGCTGCGCCTTGGAGTTGATCAGGATGTCGATCGCCATGTCGAGGTCGGCGTGCGCGTCGACGTAGACATGGCAGTTGCCGGTGCCGGTCTCGATGACCGGGACGGTGGACTCCTGGACGACCGTGCGGATCAACGAGGCGCCGCCGCGCGGGATGAGCACGTCGACGAGGCCCCGGGCGCGCATCAACTCCCGTACGGACTCGCGGTTGTCGCCCGGTACGAGCTGGACGGCGTCGGCGGGCAGGCCCGAGCCGCCGACGGCGTCGCGCAGGACGCGGACGAGGGCGCTGTTGGACTCGTACGCCGAGGACGAGCCGCGCAGCAGCACCGCGTTGCCGGACTTCAGGCACAGGGCGGCGGCGTCGACCGTCACGTTCGGGCGGGCCTCGTAGATGATGCCGACGACGCCGAGCGGGACGCGGACCTGGCGCAGGTCGATGCCGTTGGGCAGGGTCGAGCCGCGGACGACCTCGCCGACCGGGTCGGGCAGCGCCACCACGTCGCGTACGTCGGAGGCGATCGCGCGGATCCGCTCGGGGGTGAGCGTGAGCCGGTCGATGACGGTCTCGCTGGTGCCGGCCTCGCGGGCGCGCTCGACGTCCTTGGCGTTGGCCTCGACGATCTCGCTCGTACGGACCTCAAGGGCGTCCGCGATCGCGAGCAGCGCGTCGTCCTTCTCGGCGCGCGGCAGCGGGGCGAGGTCGGCGGCGGCGTTCTTGGCCCGGTAGGCGGCCTGGGTGACCGGGGACATCGAGTCGTACGGCGAGAGCGTGGTCATAACCCGCAGGGTAGTGCGCCCGCGAGAGCTGTTCAGCCGTTGTCCCACACCGCGAGACAGGTCCTGAAATGGCCGTAGAAAGCGTGTACCCCGGAGGCCACCGGGGGTGGGGGCCAAGAGGCAGGGGCCACGGAGGGGGCCTCAGCGGTCAGAACGGGTGTACGCCCACCGGAGTCGCCGGCAGCGGCCCGTAACCCTCCGCGATCCGCTGGTGGTAGGTCTCGCGGTCGATGACCTCCAGGCCGACGATCTCCCACGGCGGCAGCTTCGCGGTCTGGCGGTGCTCGCCCCACAGCCGCAGCGCGACCGCGGCCGCGTCGTGCAGGTCGCGGGCCTCCTCCCAGTAGCGGATCTCCGCGTGGTCGTTGGCGTACCGGCTGGTCAGCAGAAAGGGGTGGTCGTGGGCGAGCTGTTCCAGGCCGCGCCTGACCTCTTTCAGGGGGGCCTCGCCGCCCGAGACGCTCAGCGTGACGTGCCACAGGCGCGGCAGGTCCTGCGGCTCCTCCGCCTCGTACATCTCACCGGCGGCGACGCTGGTGAGCGCACGCTCCTCGCCGGCCGCGCGCGAGCCGCCAAGACTGCGGGACGCCGCCGCCCCAGGGCGCACTCGTCTCACGACGGCCTCCTTCACGCAGTGGGTCCGCTCGGACTGTCGACTGATCGGACTGAGGGGTTGTCCCTGAGACAAAGTTGAGCAGGTGGGAGGGCGCCGCGTGGCACTTTTACCGAAGGTCCACCTCCGGGCAGGGGCTTTGTCCGGCGTTCCCCACTCTTTTCGGCCGGGGCCCTGTTGACGGGCGCGGCGCCGGGCGTACGCCGGTGAACGTTCGGTGAAAACCGCTCCGGATGTCCGGTGGACGTCCACCGGCCCGTCCACCGGACGTCCACCGGCCCCCTGCGGGCCGTCCGGTTCACGGATTCAGCAGCACCAGGTCGTCCCGGTGCACGACCTCGCGTTCGTACGCGGGGCCCAGTTCGCGGGCCAGGTCGTGCGTGGAGCGCCCGATCAGCTGCGGGATCTCCTTGGCGTCGAAGTTGACCAGCCCCCGGGCGACCGCCCGGCCCGTGCCGTCCCGCAGCTCGACGGGGTCACCGGCGGTGAAGTCGCCCTCGACGGCGGCGATGCCCGCGGGCAGCAGGGACGTGCGCCGCTCGACGACCGCGCGCACGGCGCCGTCGTCCAGGACGAGGGCGCCCTGCGGGGTCGACGCGTGCTGGAGCCACAGCAGGCGGTCGGCGGAGCGGCGGCCGGTGGCGTGGAAGTACGTGCCGGTGTCCCGTCCGGCGAGGGCGTCGGCCGCGTGCACGGCGCTCGTGAGCACCACCGGGATGCCGGCCGCGGCGGCGATCCGGGCCGCCTCGACCTTGGTGACCATGCCTCCCGTACCGACGCCCGCCTTGCCCGTACTGCCGATGTCGACGTGGGCGAGATCGGCCGGAGTGCGTACTTCCGCTATCCGCGACGTACCGGGTCTGCTGGGGTCGCCGTCGTACACGCCGTCCACGTCGGAGAGCAGGACGAGCAGGTCCGCGCGGACGAGATGGGCGACGAGGGCCGCGAGGCGGTCGTTGTCGCCGAAGCGGATCTCGTCGGTGGCGACGGTGTCGTTCTCGTTGACGACCGGCAGGGCACCCATCGCGAGGAGCTTGTCGAGGGTGCGGGAGGCGTTGCGGTGGTGGGCACGGCGGCTCATGTCGTCGGAGGTGAGCAGCACCTGGCCGACCCGGACGCCGTACCGGGCGAAGGAGGCGGTGTAGCGGGCGACCAGGAGGCCCTGCCCGACGCTGGCGGCGGCCTGCTGGCGGGCCAGGTCCTTGGGGCGGCGGCGCAGGCCCAGCGGGGCGAGGCCGGCCGCGATGGCGCCGGACGAGACGAGGACGACCTCGTGCTCGCCGCCTCCGCGGCTCTTGGCTAGTACGTCGACGAGGGCGTCCACACGGTCGGCGTCGAGGCCTCCGGCCGCGGTGGTCAAGGACGAGGAACCCACCTTGACGACGATCCTGCGGGCGTCCACGACGCCCTGTCTGCTTGCCGCCCGCCTAGCCGCTGACACGCTGTACCCCAATGTTCCCCGCGTTCCCCACGGCCCGGCCTGCGCCCTGCCCGGTACGTGCCCGGTTCGTGTCCGGTTCGTGCAATCTACGGGACGGAGGGCGGCGGACGCCCGCGTGTTTCGAGGGGCGGACGCCGACAGGCGGGCCGGCGGGGGCGCGCGCGGAGGGCGGGAAGGGAGCGTCACAGCTTCTCGTCGTTTTAAACCCAAATCCGGTGATAGTTCTCACGCAAGATTGCTAGGCGACCCGCAGAGGTCATACGGTCAGGGATCGGCCTCTCCCGTACGAGCTTCAGGGAGGTACGGCGAGGCCCGACCTCCACGCCTCCCCCCATCCGCCGCACCCCTCGCAGGAGCCCATTCCGTGCCCTCCGCCGGACTCGCCACCCGCCGCATCGTGCAGCTCTTCGCGCTGCTCTCGATGTTCGCGCTCTTCACGGCTCAGATCGTCTCCGCTCTGCTGCCGAACGTCCCGGTGTTCATCGCCGCGAGCGCCGCGGGCCTCGCCCTCGACGTGTTCCTGCAGTACCGGGACCCCGGACTGCTCTCGCTGCTCGGCAAGGTCCGCTTCGACGCCACGGTCCGGCAACTGCTGCGCGACATGATCATCATGGTGGGGCTCCTGCGGATCGACGGCATCAGCCCGACGCGCGAGCAGGCGCCGCTGATGGTCGGGCTGTGCGTCTTCTACGCCCTGCACTTCGCCTGCCAGGCCGCCGCCGTCATGGTCCGCCGCACCCGTACGCTGCCGATCGTCACCCGCAACATCGACGCGTCCGCGCTGCGCCTCACCGCCGCGCCGCCGCGCATCCTGGCCCGCCGCCCCGGGCACCGGCTGCTCGCCTTCTCCGTCCCGACCACGATCGGCCTGATGGTCACCGCGGCCACCGAGGACGCCCTGTGGGGCGCCATCGGCCTCGGCGTCGCCCTCGTGCTGATCGGCGGCGGCACGGCGTGGCTCGCCACCTGGCTGCTGCCGAAGAAGCGCTCCCTGAGCGAGCAGAAGGTCATGGAGTGGCTCGACGCGTGGCTGGCCGACTACCGGCCGACGGTCGCCATGTACTTCTCCGGCGGCACGACCTCCGCGTACCAGGCGAACATGTGGCTCTCCACGGTCTCCGCGGTCGACGCGAAGCCGCTGATCGTGCTGCGCGAGCGGTTCATGGTGCAGAAGATCGACGCCACCGACGTGCCGGTCATCTGCTTCCCGAAGGTCTCGACGATGTTCTCGCTGGAGAACTCGACGCTGAAGATGATGCTGCACCCGGCGAACGCCGCGAAGACCTCGCAGGTCCTGCGCATCCCCACGGTCAAGCACGCCTTCATCAACCACGGCGAGAGCGACAAGCTCTCCTCCTGCAACCCGTACGCGAAGGCGTACGACGAGGTGTGGGTGGCCGGTCCCGCGGCCCGCGAGCGGTACGCGCTGGCCGAGGTCGGCGTCGAGGACAAGGACATCGTGGAGGTCGGCCGCCCGCAGCTCGCGCCGATCCGCCCCTACTCGGGGGCGCCGACGGGCGCGTTCACGACCGTGCTGTACGCCCCCACGTGGGAGGGCTGGGACGGCAACCCCGGCAACACGTCCGTGGTCCTGGCCGGCGAGAACATCGTCCGGCAGCTCCTGGCCGACGACGGTGTACGGCTCCTCTACAAGCCGCACCCGATGACCGGTTCCGTCGACCTGCGCGCGGGCGCCGCGAACGAGCGCATCAAGGCGATGATCCGCGAGGCCGCCGCGCAGCGCTCGGGCGCCCGTCCCGACGCCGGAGCCGCGGCCGAACTGGCGCGGCGTACGGCCGAGTTGGACAAACTGACGTCCACCGACTTCCGCGACAGCGCCGACGAGATGGAGCGCATGCTGCTCCAGGGCGCGCCCCGGGGTGACCGCGAGGCCGCCATCGCCGAGGCCACACTGGCCTGGGAGAAGGCGTACTGGGCGTCCTTCCCGGAGTGGGAGCACCAGATCATCACGGACGCGCGGCCGGGCATCTTCGCCTGCTTCAACCAGGCGGACCTGCTGGTCAGCGACGTCTCGTCGGTCGTCTCCGACTGGCTGTCGAGCGAGAAGCCGTACGCGGTGGCGAACACGTCGGGGATGACCGAGGCGGCGTTCCGCACGGGTTTCCCGACGGTGTCGGCGGGTGTCGTCCTCTCCCCCGGCGCGGAGGGTGTGCCTGCGCTCCTGGAGTCGGTACGCCGTCCCGAGAAGGACCAGTTCACGGCGGCGCGCGCCGCACTGAAGGAGCACCTGCTCGGTCCGTCCGACCCGCCGTCGATGGCCCGCTTCAACGGAGCCATCGACGACCTGTGCACGAAGGCCGACGAGCGGCGGGTGCGGATGGAGTCGCGACTCGCGGCCGAGATCCCTTCGCCGCGGTCCGCGTCGGAGGACGCGACCGAGGAGGCCGCGCAGGACGCGAGCGAGGCGGACGACTCGGTCAACGCGTAGCCGCTGCGCGCGCCAGACTCAACACAAAGGCGTGGGGCCCGGAGTTCTCTCCGGGCCCCACGCCTTTGTCAGTACGGCTACGGCTACGGCTTCGACTACGTCTTCGACTGCGGGCCGGTGGGGGTTGGCCGCGCCGTTCCCCGCGCCCCTACGGGGCCCCAGGCAGTTGCCTTCACTGCGGCCCGGCGGGGGTGACCCGCGCAGTTCCCCGCGCCCCTCAAAAGCGGGGCTGCGCCCCAGCTTTTGCCCCGTAGGGGCGCCCTCAAGGGGCGCGGGGAACTGCGCGGCCAACCCCCACCGGACCCACGGCCAAAACACCACCGCAGCCCCACCCACCCAAGGGGCGCGGGGAACTGCGCGACCAGCCCCCACCGGGCCCGCGGTCGAATCTCAAGGGGCGCGGGGAACGGCGCAAGGCCCCCCACCGGCCCGCGGTGAAAGCGTCTGCCCAGCCACCCGTAACCCACCCCCGAACCGGCCCGGAGGGCAGCCCGGTCAGAACGGGTTGAAGTCGTCGAACTCCTGGTCCGACTCGTCCCGCTCCGCCTGCTTGTCCCGACGCCGCTGCGAAGCCGGCCGAGGCGCGTCGAAGCGGTGGTCCTCACCACGGCGCCCGAGCATCTCCGCCCCCGCCATCACCGTCGGCTCCCAGTCGAAGACGACCGCGTTCTCCTCGGGTCCGATGGCCACGCCGTCACCCGTACGGGCACCCGCCTTCATCAGCGAGGCCTCGATGCCGAGGCGGGCGAGCCGGTCGGCCAGGTACCCGACGGCCTCGTCGTTGCTGAAGTCGGTCTGCCGCACCCACCGCTCCGGCTTCTCGCCGCGCACGCGGTACAGCCCGTCGTCCTCGCGCACCACGGTGAAGCCCGCGTCGTCGACGGCCTTCGGCCGGATGACGATCCGCGTCGCCTCTTCCTTCGGCTTAGCCGCACGCGCCTGCCCGACCAGCTCGGCCAGCGCGAAGGAAAGCTCCTTGAGGCCCATGTGGGCGACCGCGGAGATCGCGAAGACCTGGTAGCCGCGCGCCTCCAGGTCGGGCCGTACCATCTCGGCCAGGTCCTTGCCGTCGGGCACGTCGATCTTGTTCAGGACGACCATGCGCGGCCGGCGGTCGAGCCCGCCGCCGTACTGCTTCAGCTCCTCCTCGATCATGTCGAGGTCGGAGACGGGGTCACGGTCCGACTCCAGGGTCGCCGTGTCCAGGACGTGGACGAGCACCTCGCAGCGCTCCACGTGCCGCAGGAATTCGAGCCCCAGGCCCTTGCCCTGGCTGGCTCCCGGGATGAGTCCCGGTACGTCGGCGATCGTGTAGACCGTCGAGCCGGCCGTCACCACACCGAGGTTGGGGACGAGGGTCGTGAAGGGGTAGTCGGCGATCTTGGGCTTGGCCGCCGACAGGACCGAGATCAGCGAGGACTTGCCCGCGCTCGGGTAGCCGACGAGTGCCACGTCCGCGACCGTCTTCAGCTCCAGGACGATGTCCTGGAGGCCGCCGGGAACACCCAGCAGGGCGAAGCCGGGCGCTTTGCGGCGCGCCGAGGACAGTGCCGCGTTGCCGAGGCCGCCCCTGCCGCCCTCGGCGGCCACGTAGGTCGTGCCCTGGCCCACCAGGTCCGCGAGGACGTTGCCGTCCTTGTCCTGGATGACAGTGCCGTCCGGCACCGGCAGGATCAGGTCCTGGCCGTCCTTGCCGGAGCGGTTGCCGCCCTCACCGGGCCGGCCGCTGGTGGCCTTGCGGTGCGGGGAGTGGTGGTAGTCGAGGAGCGTGGTGACGGACTGGTCGACGACCAGGATCACGTCACCGCCACGGCCGCCGTTGCCGCCGTCCGGGCCACCGAGGGGCTTGAACTTCTCCCGGTGGACGGAGGCACAGCCGTGGCCTCCGCTACCCGCGGCGACGTGCAGCTCGACGCGGTCCACGAAGGTGGTCATGGGATGTGCCTCCAGTTACGTACGGAAATCTCTCATCGATGAGCACCGCGCGGCTGTCACCGCCCGATGATCACTACTCGGTGCGGACGTCTGTCTGCCGATGTCCGGCAGACGTCTCTGCCAGACGTCTCTCCACCAGTTAAAACACGCGAAAGGCGGACCCGCTTCCCGTACGGGAAGTGAGGTCCGCCTCGCGAAAGATCCGGTCAGGCGACCGGAACGATGTTCACGACCTTGCGGCCGCGGTGCGTGCCGAACTCGACCGCACCGGCGGCCAGCGCGAACAGCGTGTCGTCCTTGCCACGGCCGACCTTCACGCCGGGGTGGAAGTGGGTGCCACGCTGGCGGACCAGGATCTCACCGGCGTTGACGGTCTGACCGCCGAAGCGCTTCACACCGAGCCGCTGAGCGTTTGAGTCGCGACCGTTCCGGGTGGACGATGCGCCCTTCTTGTGTGCCATCTCTCCTCAGTCCCTTACTTCGCAGCCGCGGGGATCTCAGTGACCTTGATCGCCGTGTACTGCTGGCGGTGGCCCTGACGACGGCGGTAGCCGGTCTTGTTCTTGTAGCGAAGGATGTCGATCTTGACACCCTTGTGGTGATCCACGATCTCGGCCTGGACCTTGATGCCGGCCAGGACCCACGGGTCGCTGGTGACGGCGTCGCCGTCGACAACGAGCAGGGTCGAGAGCTCGACCGTGTCGCCAACCTTGGCAGTGGAAATCTTGTCAACCTCAACGATGTCGCCGACAGCAACCTTGTGCTGGCGACCACCGCTGCGCACGATGGCGTACACGCGGATCTCTCTCTCACTCGAAATCGGAATCCCCGCAGTCCAGCCACCAGAAGAGCGAAGGAGGCAGCCTCTCCCGGGGCGCGAGCCACCAGGAGGAAGAGGTTTACGGGAATGCGGTGCATCAAGAAACACACCGAGGGTCAAGGTTACGGGGCCCCGACCTGGGGGTCAAACCGGGCCCCGACCACCCCCTGACCAGGCAACCTACGTGGGCTCACCGTCCGCGGGCAGCGGCTTCACGCCCTTGCACAGATCCGTGGTGTCCGCGGTGCCCGGGTAGGCGACCTTGGTCACCCGGTCGAAGTGGACCCGATACATGTCGTGCACGGCGTCGTCGTCGACCTTCACGATCGACTCGTCGTTCTCGCGCAGCGCGGGGCCCGTGTAGTTGCCGGAGCCGGTGAAGCTGACCTTGTTCTTCACGCCGTCGTACATGCCGTCCACCAGGATGTACTTGGAGTGGATGATGTACGGCGTGACCAGCTTCTTGCCGGGGTTCAGCGGATCCCGGTCGTCGTTGTAGCAGCGTACGGTCGGGCCCCCGGTGGTGTGCAGCTTCTCCCAGGTGCCCTTGGTGCCGCCGCTGCTCTTGGCGCTGTCCGACTCCGCGTAGACGATGCTCACGGAGCAGCCCGCCTTCTTCAGGTCGACCAGCTTCTCCGCGATGGCCAGCCGCGTGATCTTGAAGATCGCCACCCGGACCTTGGTCGACTGGGTGACGCCCGCGGTGTCCTTGTACTTGCAGGTGACGTTGTTGAGGATCGAGTACACCGAGTCGGTGGCCCGCGTGTTGCCCGCCCGCGGGAAGAAGTACGCCTTGTAGAGGCCGTTGCTCACCGTGCGGTAGTTCCAGGACTCCCAGTCCTGCGCGACCATCGTGTCGAAGTAGTCCGCGTAGGCGTCGTACATCGTCGGGTTGTTCGGCAGCAGCAGCGCGTCGTTGAAGAAGCGCGTGTGCGCGGACGGCGTGGAGTTCGAGGTGGTCTCGACGACCACGTTCGTGGCGCCCTTGACCGCCGAGAACAGCCAGAACTTGTTGTGCATGATCGACTGCCCGAACTTCGGGTCGCCGAGGCACGACTTGTTCTCCGGACACGTCGAGACGTACGAGCCCTGTGTGCGGTCCGTGCCGAGACCCGAGGCGAGCGTCCCGTAGGCGGTGTTCGTCGGCCGGTCGCTGACGCTGGACTCGTCGAGCAGCACCTGTACGTGCACACCGCGGTTCTTGGCGGCGACGAGCGCGTCGACGATGCCGGCCTCCCAGACGTGGTAGACCGCGACCTTGATCGTGGAGCCGGGCAGCGCGGAGTTCGTCAGCTCGATCAGCCGTGCGCGGATCGCGTACTGCTGGTCGGTGGTGCCGAGCGGGTCGTTGAAGATCGGCCCCTCGGTCCACGTCGGGTTGTCGACGGCCTGCGCCGTCCCCGCCGTCGTACCGGCCTGGATACCCGCCGCGGACAGCACGGTCGCCAGTGCGACGGCCTGACGGCTTCCCTTGACCGGTTTCACAGCGCGGTGCCGCCCCGTGCCCTGCAGGCGCACGCGCGCCATGAGATCCCCTCCCGTGACACGTGTGAGCGTCCTCCCCGACGCACACCCGTGTATGTGTAATCAATGACCGCCCGAGTTTTACAGGTACCGGATCACGTTCCAAGGGGCGGGGGGTGAATGTGATGTCCGTGATGCTTCCCAAAACGCGTCACGGTACGTCAAACCGGGCGCCCAGGACGACAGTTCGGGTAACCGAGCGGGTCGTACGGGTGACGACGACGCCCCCCGGCCGACGCGGTGAGCGCCGGTCGGGGGGCGTCGTACCGAGGCTCGCGCCCCGGCCGTTGTCCCGCTCCGTCAGTCCTCGTCGGTGGAGGCCGTGACGGTGGACGGCGCCTGCTGCTCCGCCGCCGCGGTCTTCTTGGACGTCGACTTCGCGGCCGTCTTGGCGGTCTTCGTCGCCTTCTTGGCCGTGGTCTTCTTGGCGGCCGTCTTCTTGGCCGCCGTCGTCGTCTTCTTCGCGGCGGCCTTCTTCGCGGGCGCCTTCTTGGCCGCCTTGCGGGCCGTCTTCTTGGCCGGCGCCCCGCCGTCCTCGGCACTCTCGACGGACGAGTCCGCGGGGGCCTCGGCCGGCACCTCGGCGGCCTGCGCCGGGGCTTCCGGCTGCGCCGCCGGGACGACCGTGACAGCGGTCTCGGCGGACGAGGCCGGCGCGGCGGCCTTACGGACCGCACGACGCCTCGGACGGGCCGGGGCGGCGCTCTCGGCGACGGGCTGCTCCTCCGCGGGGGCGGCCTGCTCCACGGGCGCGGCAGGCGCGGCGACCGGCTCGGAGACCGTCACCACGGTCTCCTCGGCCGCCGTGGGCGAACCGGCGGGCGCGGACACCTTGCGGGTCGCCCGACGGCGCGTACGGCCCTTGGGAGCCGCGTCGTCGACGGCCGGGGCCTCGGCGACGGCCGCGGCCTCGACCACCGGGTCCTCGGCGGCGACGGGCGCCGTCTGCGCGACCTCGGCCGGCTCCTGCTGGACCGGACGCGCGATCTCCTCCTCCGGCGTCACGGACTGCGCGGTCGGAACCTCGTCCCGGCGCTCGGCCTGTTCGGCCCGCTCCGCGCGCTCGGCCCGCTCGGACCTGCGGGACTCGGACCTCGGCGCACCCGCCGGGGCCGACGCGCGCCGGCCCGACCGGCGGCGCGAACGCCCACCACGGGTCGCCGCGGCCTCCGCCTCGGCGGCGCTGCTGTACAGGTCCTCGTCCGGTACGAACTCGGGCTCGGGAAGCGCGACGGGCGCGGCGGCCTCCGCGGCGACCTCGGCCACCGTCTCGTCCGGCTCGACGGCCTCGGCCGTGTCCGTCTCGTACGTGTGCTCGTGCTCGTGGGTCTGCTCGGCACCGCCGCGACCGCGCTTCTTGCGCTTGCCGCCGCCACCGGCGGAGGTCGGCTGCTCCATGTGCACGATCACGCCGCGGCCGTTGCAGTGGACGCAGGTCTCCGAGAACGACTCAAGGAGGCCCTGGCCGACCCGCTTGCGGGTCATCTGCACGAGGCCCAGCGAGGTGACCTCGGCCACCTGGTGCTTCGTACGGTCCCGTCCCAGGCACTCCAGGAGGCGCCTGAGCACCAGGTCCCGGTTGGACTCAAGGACCATGTCGATGAAGTCGATGACGACGATGCCACCGAGGTCGCGCAGCCGCAGCTGGCGCACGATCTCCTCGGCCGCCTCCAGGTTGTTCCTGGTGACCGTCTCTTCGAGGTTGCCGCCCTGACCGGTGAACTTGCCGGTGTTGACGTCGATGACGATCATCGCTTCGGTCTTGTCGATGACCAGCGAACCACCGCTGGGCAGCCAGACCTTGCGGTCCAGCGCCTTGGCGAGCTGCTCGTCGATCCGGTACGTCGCGAAGACGTCGACCTCGGAGGTCCACCGCGACAGGCGGTTCGCCAGGTCGGGCGCCACATGGGCGACGTAACCGTGGATGGTGTCCCATGCCTCGTCGCCGCTGACGATGACCTTGGAGAAGTCCTCGTTGAAGATGTCGCGGACGACCCGGACGGTCATGTCCGGCTCGCCGTACAGCAGGGTCGGGGCGTTGCCGCTCTTCGCCTTCTTCTCGATGTCCTCCCACTGCGCCTGCAGCCGCTCGACGTCACGGCGCAGCTCGTCCTCGCTCGCGCCCTCGGCGGCGGTGCGCACGATGACGCCCGCGTCCTCGGGGACGATCTTCTTGAGGATGGTCTTCAGCCGGGCGCGCTCGGTGTCGGGCAGCTTGCGGCTGATGCCGGTCATGGAGCCCTCGGGCACGTAGACCAGGTAGCGGCCGGGCAGCGAGACCTGACTGGTGAGGCGGGCGCCCTTGTGGCCGATCGGGTCCTTGGTGACCTGCACGAGGACCGACTGGCCGGACTTCAGGGCGCTCTCGATGCGGCGGGGGCCGTTGGCCATGCCCAGCGCCTCGAAGTTGACCTCGCCGGCGTACAGGACCGCGTTGCGGCCCTTGCCGATGTCGATGAAGGCGGCCTCCATCGACGGCAGCACGTTCTGGACCTTGCCCAGGTAGACGTTGCCGACGTACGACGTCGACTGCTCCTTGTTGACGTAGTGCTCCACGAGCACGTCGTCCTCAAGGACACCGATCTGCGTGCGCTCGCCGCTCTGGCGGACGACCATCACGCGCTCGACGGCCTCACGGCGGGCCAGGAACTCGGCCTCGGTGATGATCGGGACGCGGCGGCGGCCCTGCTCGCGCCCTTCACGGCGGCGCTGCTTCTTGGCCTCCAGGCGGGTCGAGCCCTTGATGGACTGGACCTCGTCGCTGGGGTGCTCGTCCTTCTTGCGGGGCTCGCGGACCTTGACGACCGTGCGCTCGGGGTCGCTGTCGCCTGCCTCGGCCTCGCCGGAGGAGTCCCCGGCGCGACGGCGGCGGCGACGGCGGCGACGGCTGCTGCTGCTGGAGCCGCCCGCGTCGTCGTGGTCGTCGTCCGCGTCGGCGGAGTCCTCCTCGGCCCGCTCGGTGGTGTCCTCGGCGTCGTCGGAGGCCCTGGCGGCCTGCTCGCCGCGCTCGTTCTGCTCGCTCTGCTCTCCCGCGAAGTCGTCGTCCGCGTCGGCGGACTCGCCCCGGCGGCGGCGACGGCCACCGCGGCGGCGGCGGCGACGCGAACCGGTCTCCTCGCCGTCGTCACCGTCGGCGGCGTCCTCGGCGGACTCCTCCTCGGCGGGCTCCTCGTCGGCCGGCTCCTCGGCCTCGGGGGCACGCTCCACGGGGACACGCTCGGCGGGGGCGGCGGGCTCCTCGGCCTTGCCGCGGCGGCGGCGACGGCGCGAACCGCCCGTCTCCTCCTCGGCGGCGGCCACGGGGGCGGCCTGCTGCTGGACCGGCTCCACGACCTCCTCCGCCTCTTCGGCGGCCTCGGCCGCGGCGGCGGCAGCCGCACGCTCCGGGGTCTGGAACATCGGCTCGGTGAAGACCGGCGCCTGGAAGACGGCGACGGCGGGGCGCGCGGGGCGCCGGGCCGAACCCTCCTCGGCGGTCTTGCGGGGCGCGGGCGCGGAGAAGCCTCCGGCGGCCTTGCGGGTGGCCCGGCGACGGGCGCGGCGCGGGGTGGCGTCCTCGGCGTCGGCGGGGGTCTCGGTCTCGGCGGACCGGTCGTTCCTGGCAGCGGCCACGGGGGCCTCCCTGCGCTCGTCGCGAGCAACGGCCTCGGCGGGCTCGGTCGCGGTGGGGGTCTCGGCGCGCTCCGCCTTCTGGCGGGCGACGCGACGAGTGGGCTCGGCGGGGGCCTCAGCGGGCGCCTGCTCGGGCGTCCCGCTCTCCGCCTCGGCCTGCGGCGCACCGGCGGGCGCGGTGGCGCGGCGGGTCGCACGACGGCGCGCACGCGGGGCGGGCGCCGCCTCGGCGGTGTCGCCGGCCGACGGCTCCTCGGCAGCCGGAGTCTCCTCGGCGACCGGGGCGGCAGCCGGGACCTCGACGGCCTCAGTGGTCACGGAAGCCTCAGCGGTCGCCGGAGCGGCCTCGGCGGTCTGCGGTGCACCGGAGGGCGCGGTGGCGCGGCGCGTGGCACGACGGCGCGCACGCGGAGCGGGCGCCGCCTCGGACTCGGCCTCGACAGCCGGTGTCTCCGCCTCAACAGCCGGTGTGTCCTCGACGGCCGGCGTCTCGTCGGCGACCGGGGCGGCAGCAGGAGCCTCGGCGGTCCCGGCAGCCTCGGCGGATACGGGCGCCTCAGCGGCCTCAGCAGCCTGCGGCGCACCCGTGGGCGCGGTGGCGCGGCGGGTCGCACGACGGCGCGCACGCGGGGCGGGCGCCGCCTCGGCTTCGACCTCGACGTCGGCGGGCACCTCGGGCTCCGCCGTCACGGCAGGCGCGGCGGTCTCTACGCTTGTGGCCTCGGTGGCCTCGGTGGCGTCGGTGGCCTGCGGGGCTCCCGCCGGGGCGGACGCCCGGCGCGTGGCACGACGGCGCGCACGCGGGGCGGGAGCGGCCTCGTCGGCCGGTACCTCCGCCGATTCGTCCGCGGCGGCAGCGGACGCCTTCGCCGCGGCCCTCTTCCTGGGAGCGGCGGTCGCGGGCGCCGCTTCGTTCTCCTGCGCCTCGTCCGTCACGAGGTCGTCGGAGGTCCCGGCCGGTATGGCCGGCGCCGTGGTCTCCGCCACGGCCGTGCCCTCGGCGTTCGCCGACGGCGGGCCGGCGGGACGCGAAGCGGCACGACGGCGCCGGCGTGGCGGCAGCGTGTCGCTCGGGGTGCTGTTGTCGGAGCCGGTGGAAGGCTCGGTGGGGTCGGTCGGCTCAAGCATGCGGGTGGATCTCCCGTCAGGCTCCCGGGCGCCGCGGATCCGGTGACGTCCGCGGCTCGCGCGTTGCGCGGTGCCGCCGTCCGGGGCGCGGGCGCCGCACGGGAGCTCTCTGTGTCCTGTCTCGCCGGTTCCGTATGCCATGAGTGCGTACGGCCTGGCGAAAGTCTTCTGGTCGGTGCGCTGCCCGAACCAGGTGGCTCCCGGATACGAGGGCGGCGCTTCGACGTACGTCCCTGCGCGGGACCTTCCTTACGCCAGCGCCTTCGCGGCGGCAGCTGCGGTGTCCCCGGAGATTCCCGGAGAAGCTGCTGCTGCCTCGCGGTCGGGCGCGAGCGGGTCGGTCACCGTGCCGGTCTCTTCATCGAAAAGCCCCTGCGCCAGCCTGGTCACCGCTGCGGGGACCGGCGGCGCCAGGTCGGCCACAGCTCGGAGACCGGACAGGACGTCGTCAGGTCGAACGGCAGGCGTCACGTGCCGAACAACCAGCCGCAGTATCGCACAGGCCTGGTCCGTCGGCCTATCAGCCTGTGGACCGTGTGCCGTCGGCTGTGCGCTGTGCGCCTCCAGGCTCGCGACGGCGCCGCGGGCGTCGAAGGTGCGCATGCCGTTCTTCGCCTTGCGCTGCACCTCGACGGTCTCGGCCGCCGTGAAGGCGTCGACCGCGCGCCGCGCGTCCTCGGGGGACACGCCGTCGAGGCGCATCTCCCACACGGACGCGGTGAGCCGGTCGGCGAGACCCGACGTACGGGCCTCCACGGCGTCGATGATGTCGAGCCCCGCGGGCATCGACTCGTCGAGGAGTACGCGCAGCTTCTCTGGATCGCGCGCGTCGGTGAGTGCGATCTCCAGGTACTCCGCCTCACTGCCCGTGCCGGTGGGTGCGGCATTGGCGTACGACACCTTCGGGTGCGGCGTGAACCCCGCCGAGTACGCCATGGGCACCTCGGCTCGGCGCAACGCGCGCTCGAAGGCACGCTGGAAGTCACGGTGGCTGGTGAACCGGAGGCGGCCGCGCTTGGTGTAGCGCAGTCGGATGCGCTGCACCGCGGGTGCGGGCGGCGGGCCTTCGGGCTGTCGCTTGCCCAGTGTCGTTCAGTCCTTCGTGAGTGCGGTCGTACTACTACCTAGAGTACGTGTGCCGACGCCCGAGCGTTCCCCTCGGGAGGGTCCGGGCGCGCTCTACAGGGGCCCGCCGGGCTTGACCAGGCGTACCGGCTCCGGCTCGGCGCCGGGTACGGGCAGGGCTACGGGCAGGGGTACGGGCAGGGGTACGGGCAGGGGTACGGGCTCGGGTTCGCGCGGTGCGCCGAACAGGGCGCGCCGGATGTCGGCCCTGGTCTGCCGTGCCGTCTCCCGGGCGCTCGCCAGGGCCTGCCGGGTGACGCGGCCCACGCTCCGCGCGGCCTCGGCCGCGGGCTTCCAGAAGACGTCCCGCACGAAGTGCCCCATCGGAGTGAACACGCTCCGGTACGCCCACCGCACCGGCTCCACGAAGATCCACCGGAAGAGTCGCCCGAGGAAGCGGCCGACGGCGAGGGACACGTATCCGGCGACGCGCCACGCGTGTCCCAGGGCCTCACCGGTCTCCCGCGCGATGACGGCGACGGCCCGTCCGACCGGTACGAGGACCCAGCGCCACAGGGCGACGGCGGGTACGACGAGGATCCACCGCAGGAGTGTCCCGACGGCCATGCCGAGCCATGCCACCACGGCCCACAGCCCTCGGCCGACCCATGTCATGCCGACCCACAGTCCCCTGCCGACCCATGTCACGGCGGCCCACAGTCCCCTGCCGACCCATGTGATGCCGGCCCACACCCCCCGGGAGACCCACACAACTCCCGCCCACAGTCCACGCGAGACCCACACCACGCCGGACCACAGTCCCGCGGCGACCCACGCGACACCGCGCCCGGTCGGCGCGAGCAGGGCCCGGTACAGCCGGCCCGCGGGAGTGAGCACCGCCGTCCGCCACAGCCAGGCGCAGCCGGCCCCGAAGCCCCGCAGCGCCCACACGATGCCGTGGCCGAGCGGCGTCAGCAGCCGCTCGTACAGCCACCGGGCGGGGACGACCAGCAACACCTGCCCGAGCCAGGCCAGTGCCCGGCCCACCGGCACGGCCACGTAACGCCACAGGCCCACCCACGGCCAGACGAACACCAGCAGGCACAGCCACTTCAGCGCGTACCCGAGGCCGGTGAACACCCACGCGAGGACGGTCGCGAAGCCGTCGAGCAGCCACCTGAGGGCCCGGCCGACCGGCGCGAGCACCCACATGAGGGCCCGGCCGAGCGGCCGCAGCAGCGTGTCGTTGAGAAGCCGGCCGCACACGACGAGCGCGTCCCAGACCATCCGCACGGGCACGATCAGCACGAACACCAAGATCCGCACCGGGATGCGGATGGCGACGGCGAGACATCCCTCAGGAGCCGCGTCCCGCTGCCGCGCGGGCGTCACGGGCGGCGGCGCGGGCTGCGGCGACTTCTCCAGGTCCATACCCACACGGACGCGTCAACTGCCCGTATGGATGCACGAACGGTCCGGGAACGGCACTTTCCTCCGCGCCCGCCCCGGATCACGCCCGTGTCCGTACCCGCCTCAGTGGCTGTGCCCGCCGGCCGACGCGGTCGCGGCGTTCTTGACCGTCAGCGGCAGCAGCTTCTTGCCGGTGGGGCCGACCTGAATGTCCAAGTCCAGCTGCGGGCACACCCCGCAGTCGAAGCAGGGCGTCCAGCGGCAGTCGTCGACCTCGGTCTCGTCGAGCGCGTCCTGCCAGTCCTGCCAGAGCCATTCCTTGTCGAGGCCCGAGTCGAGGTGGTCCCAGGGCAGGACCTCCTCGTAGGTGCGCTCGCGGGTGGTGTACCAGTCGACGTCCAGACCGAAGGCGGGGAGCGTCTTGTCGGCGCACCGCATCCAGCGGTCGTACGAGAAGTACTCGCGCCAGCCGTCGAAGCGGCCGCCGTCCTCGTACACGGCGCGGATGACGGAGCCGATGCGGCGGTCGCCGCGGGAGAGCAGGCCCTCGACGATGCCGGGCTTGCCGTCGTGGTAGCGGAAACCGATGGAGCGGCCGTACTTCTTGTCGCCGCGGATCCGGTCGCGGAGCTTGCCGAGACGTGCGTCCGTCTCCTCGGCCGACAGCTGCGGGGCCCACTGGAACGGCGTGTGGGGCTTGGGGACGAAGCCGCCGATGGACACCGTGCAGCGGATGTCGTTCTGGCCGGAGACCTTGCGGCCCTCGGCGATCACGTTCATCGCCATGTCCGCGATCTGCAGGACGTCCTCGTCGGTCTCGGTGGGCAGACCGCACATGAAGTACAGCTTGACCTGGCGCCAGCCGTTGCCGTACGCCGTCGAGACGGTCCGGATCAGGTCCTCCTCCGAGACCATCTTGTTGATGACCTTGCGCATGCGCTCGGAGCCGCCCTCGGGGGCGAAGGTCAGCCCGGAGCGGCGGCCGTTGCGGGTCAGCTCGTTCGCCAGGTCGACGTTGAACGCGTCGACGCGGGTGGAGGGCAGGGAGAGCCCGACCTTGTCCTCCTCGTACCGGTCCGCGAGGCCCTTGGCGATGTCGCCGATCTCGGAGTGGTCCGCCGAGGACAGGGAGAGCAGGCCCACCTCCTCGAAGCCTGTCGCCTTGAGGCCCTTGTCGACCATCTCGCCGATGCCCGTGATGGAACGCTCACGGACCGGGCGGGTGATCATGCCCGCCTGGCAGAAGCGGCAGCCGCGGGTGCAGCCGCGGAAGATCTCCACCGACATGCGCTCGTGGACGGTCTCGGCGAGCGGCACGAGGGGCTGCTTCGGGTAGGGCCACTCGTCCAGGTCCATGACCGTGTGCTTGGACACGCGCCACGGGACGCCCGACTTGTTGGGGACCATCCGGCCGATACGGCCGTCGGGGAGGTACTCGACGTCGTAGAACGCCGGGATGTACACCCCGCCCGTCTTCGCGAGGCGGAACAGGACCTCCTCGCGGCCACCGGGGCGGCCCTCCGCCTTCCAGGCGCGGATGATCTCGGTCATGTCGAGCACGGCCTGCTCGCCGTCGCCGATGATCGCCGCGTCGATGAAGTCGGCGATCGGCTCGGGGTTGAACGCGGCGTGGCCGCCGGCCAGCACGATCGGGTCGTCGAGACCGCGGTCCTTCGACTCCAGCGGGATGCCCGCGAGGTCGAGCGCGGTCAGCATGTTCGTGTAGCCCAGCTCCGTGGAGAAGGAGAGGCCGAACACGTCGAAGGCATTCACGGGCCGGTGACCGTCCACCGTGAACTGCGGGACGCCGTGCTTGCGCATCAGCTCCTCCATGTCCGGCCAGACGCTGTACGTGCGCTCGGCCAGGACGCCCTCGCGCTCGTTCAGGACCTCGTACAGGATCATGACGCCCTGATTGGGCAGTCCGACCTCGTACGCGTCCGGGTACATGAGCGCCCAGCGGACGTCGCAGTCCTCCCAGGGCTTCACCGTGGAGTTGAGCTCTCCGCCGACGTACTGGATCGGCTTCTGCACATGCGGGAGCAGAGCTTCGAGCTGTGGAAAGACCGACACAGCGGTTTCGGCAGACATCTCACGAACCTTTGCGAGCCGACAGGGGATGACTTTCCAGCCTAACGTGCCTGTGGGTGCACCCCGTCCGGCCGTCGGCAGCCCGGTGGCCCGAGCCACGCCCCCGGACGTGCCGCAGCGGGCCGTCGGGCGGCTGCCGGCCCGTTGTGGCCGGTCGCGCAGTTCCCCGCGCCCCTTCGGCGGCGCCCTGGAGGGGCGCCGCCTAGACGGTCGTCCCGTTTCTGATCGTTTCCCATGCCATCGGCAGGTCGGTCTCCACCGTTGCCGCCGCGCGTTCCTCGTGGCCGTACAGGACTCCGTACGTGAAGGCGTTCTCGGCCGCCGCGTGGGCCTGGGTCGCCAGGTCCCGTAGGGCGAGCCTCGCCATCACGCTGTCCTGGTGTTCGCCGAGCAGGCCCTGGAGGGACTTCATGTCGCTCACCAGGCTCTTCGCGGGCTTCCCGAGGACGGGGGCGGCGAGTTCGGCCGCGTACCGCGTGCGCTTGGTCTTCTTGCGGGCCTCGTGGATCGCGAGGTCGCGGCCCTCCCCCGACGGCAGGTCGACGGCCTGCCCGACCAGGCCGGACAGCTTGTCGAAGTCCTTGCGCACGGCCTTCGTGACCGCCTTCCCCGTGGTGTCCGCGGCGGCCCCCCGCAGCGGCGGGGTGGCGAGCAGCGCGTCGAGGGAGACGAGGAGGTTCAGATAGCGGCCGCCGTCGAGGACCGCGATCAGGCGGCGCCGGGACCCGGACCGGCGGGCGTGCGCCCAGGTCCGCAGCCGGCCGCGGACGGGTCCTGCGAGCAGGGGGCGCGGCAGTTCAGCGAGGGCCGCCGTCAGCCGCTCGGTCAGGACCTCCTGGTCGCGGTCGACGCCCAGCTCTCCCGCCAGCCATTTCAGTTCGTCGCGGATCGGGTCGGTGACGCCCCGGTCCAGGACGTTGCCGTACGAGCGGAAGGTGCTGCGGAGCCTGCGGGTGGCGACCCGCATGCTGTGCACGGCGTCGAAGACGTCCCGGCGAACGGCGGGGTCCAACTCGACGATGGCGTCGCGCTGGGCACGGACGTAGGCGAGGACGTGGTCGCCCGCGGTGACGGGGGCCGCGGCCACGACGGGTTCCTTGCGCGCCTTGCGGCCCGTCTCCCCCAGCGCCCTGACCAGCTTGGACGCCGAGGCGGAGCGGGAGACGCCGGCCTTGCGCAGTTTCTTCTCGACCTTGTCCAGGAAGGCGGGGTCGCCGTCGTCCGCCAGCTCGACCTCGATCTCGGTCCACTGGGCGGTGCCGTCGCCGCCGCTGAGCCGTTCGGCCCGTACGCGGTCGACGCTGACCTCGGCGAGCAGGCCCCCGGACTCGTCGACGAGGTGGCGGACGTCCCGGGCGGACAGCAGCCGTACGACGGGGACCAGTTCGGCGTCGCGCACCCGGGAGCGGACCAGTCCGGCGAGGGCGCGGGGCACGGTGTCGGACAGCGGGGCGTGGATCTCGTCCCGTACGCCGTCGGAGACGGGGAGTTTCAGATGCCAGCCCGCGTCGTCGCCGCCGGTGCGGCGGCGCAGGGTGAGGGACGCGGCGGCGAGGCGCTGGTCGGCCGTGTCGTAGTAGACGGCGTCGAGTTCGGCGACGCCCTTGTCGATGACGGCCGAGACGCCCGGCACCCGCGTCAGATCCGGCAGATCCGACAGTCCTGCATCCTCATCGGCTTCGTACTTACGCTCGATCTCACGCTTGGTGTCCGCCATGACCTGAATTTAGATGCAGCACCCCATTCCCCGTAAGGGGCGGGTGCCCCGTAAGACGCGGGGCACCCGAGCCCCGCAAGGGGCGCGGGGAACTGCGCGGCCAGCCACGACGAACCGGCACCCGAAGAACAACCGCACCCTTCCGGGCAACGCCAAACCCAGTGGAACGCACCCGTGGAACGCTCACGCCGACATGGGCCGCTGCACCCTGATCGACTGCAACAACCCCACCGCCACCCACACGGCGAACATCGACGACCCCCCGTACGAGACGAAGGGCAACGGCAGCCCCGCCACCGGCATGATCCCGAGCGTCATCCCGACGTTCTCGAACGCCTGGAACGCGAACCACGCGATGATCCCCGCGGCGACGATCGTCCCGTACAGCTCCGTCGTCTCGCGGGCGATCCGGCAGGCCCGCCACAGGACGACGCCCAGCAGGACCAGGATGAGGCCGGCCCCGACGAAGCCGAGTTCCTCGCCCGCGACCGTGAAGACGAAGTCGGTCTGCTGCTCGGGCACGAACTGCCCGGTGGTCTGGGAGCCCTTGCCGAGGCCGGTGCCGAACAGCCCGCCGGAGCCGATCGCGATGCGGGCCTGGTTGGTGTTGTAGCCGACGCCCGCCGGGTCGAGCGCGGGGTTGGCGAACGCGGCGAAGCGGGCGATCTGGTAGTCGTCGAGGATCTTGAGCTGCCAGACCGCGATCGCCCCGACCGCCCCGGCCCCGATGAGACCGAAGATCCAGCGGTTGGAGGCGCCGGAGGCGAGCAGCACACCGAGCACGATTATGACCATGACCATGACCGACCCGAGGTCGGGCATGAGCAGGACGATCAGTATCGGTACGACGGCCAGGCCGAGCGCCTGCACGACCGTGCGGTGGTCGGGGTGCGGTTTGTCGCCCGCGTCGACCCGGGCCGCGAGCAGCATCGCCATGCCCAGGATGATCGTGATCTTCACGAACTCGGAGGGCTGGAGCGAGAAGCCGCCGCCGATGACGATCCACGCGTGGGCGCCGTTGATGGTCGCGCCGAGCGGGGTCAGCACCAGCAGGACCAGGAGGAGCGAGAGCCCGTAGAGGACCGGTACGGCCGTGCGCAGGGTGCGGTGGCCGAGCCAGACCGTGCCGATCATCAGGGCGAAGCCGATGCCCGTGTTGAGCAGGTGCCGGAACAGGAAGTAGTACGGGTCGCCCTGGTTCAGCTCGGTGCGGTTGCGGGTCGCCGAGTAGACGAGGGCCGCGCCGATGAGGGAGAGCGCGATGGCCGCGAACAGTATCGGCCAGTCGAGCCTGCGGGCCAGCGAGTCACGGGCGAAGACCCGCGTCCAACTGGCCCGCTCCGGCCCGTAGCCGGAGACGGAGAAGCCGTTGCCGCCGGTCATACGAGCGACCTCCGCCTCTTCCTCGGGCGGGCCGAGCGCCTTCGGGCGTCCCGGTTGGTGCTGCTTCCGGTGTTCGCCACGGTCGCGGCCGGACCCTCGTACGCCACCTGCTGCTGCCCCTCCTCGACGGCCTTCTCCTCGGCCTTCGGCGGGTAGAGCTCGTTCTTCGGGGCGTCGATCGACCCGTCCTTCTGGATCTTCGGCAGGCTCTTCTGCGGCGTGGGGAGCAGCGCCTTCTTCTTGTCGATCTTGCCGTCCTCGGAGACTCCGTACAGCGCGTTGTAGATCTTGCGCACGGCCGGGGCCGAGGCGCCGGAACCGGTACCGCCCTGGGAGATGGTCATGACGACCGTGTAGTCCTCGGTGTACGTGGTGAACCAGGAGGTCGTCTGCTTGCCGTAGACCTCGGCCGTTCCCGTCTTGGCGTGCATCGGGATCTCGTCCTGCGGCCAGCCGGTGAACCGCCAGGCGGCCGATCCCCGGGTCGCGACTCCTTCGAGAGCACCGTCTATCTCGTCGCGGGTCTTCTTCGTCATCGGCAGCTTGCCGTGCGACTTCGGCTTGATCTCCTGGACGTTCTTGCCGTCCGCGCTGACGATCGCCTTGCCGACGGTCGGGTCGTAGAGCGTGCCGCCGTTGGCGATGGCTCCGTAGATCGTCGCCATCTGGATCGGCGTGACGAGGGTGTCGCCCTGGCCGATCGAGTAGTTGACGGAGTCACCGGCGCGCATCCGGTTGCCTTCGAGACAGTTCTCGTACGCGATCTGCTGGGCGTACGAGCCGCCCTTCTTGCCGTACTTGCACCAGGCGTCCTTGTTGGCCTTCCAGTAGTCCGACTTCCACTTGCGGTCGGGGACGCGGCCGGTGACCTCGTTCGGCAGGTCGATGCCGGTCTCCTTGCCGAGGCCGAACTGGTGGGCGGTCCGGTAGAACCAGTCCTTGGCGTTCTTCTTCGGCTTGATGCCGCCGTCCTTCTTCCACTGCTCGTGGGAGAGGCCGTAGAAGACGGTGTCGCAGGAGACCTCCAGGGCGCGGCCGAGGCTGATCGGGCCGTACCCCTTGGACTCGAAGTTCTTGAAGACCTGGCCACCGATGGAGTACGAGGCACCGCACTGGTAGGGGCCGTTGAAGGAGTAGCCGGCCTTTATGGCGGCGGCCGTCGAGATGACCTTGAAGACCGAGCCGGGGGCCGACTGGCCCTGGATGGCGCGGTTCAGCAGGGGGTAGTTGGACTCCTTGCCGGTGAGCCGGGTGTAGTCCTTGCCGGAGATGCCGCCGACCCAGGCGTTCGGGTCGTACGACGGGTTGGACGCCATCGACACGACGCGGCCGGTCTTGTTCTCCATGACGACCACGGCGCCGGAGTCGGCCTTGTACTTCTCACCGGTGTTCTTGTCGAAGACGTCACGGGCGGCCTTCATGGCCTCGTTCAGCTCGTACTCGGCGACCCGCTGGACGCGGGAGTCGATGCTGGTGACGACGTTCGCGCCGGGCTGGGCCTCGTCGCTCTCGGCCTGGCCGATGACCCGGCCGAGGTTGTCGACCTCGTAGCGGGTGACGCCGGCCTTGCCGCGCAGCTGCTTGTCGTACTGACGCTCCAGGCCGGAGCGGCCGACCTGGTCGGAGCGCAGATACGGCGAGTCGGTGTTCTCGGCCTTGGTGATCTCCTCGTCGGTGACGGGCGAGAGATAACCGAGGACCTGGGCGGTGTTGGCCTTGCCGGGGGCTGCGTAGCGGCGCACGGCCTGCGGCTCCGCGGTGATGCCGGGGAAGTCCTCGGCGCGCTCGCGGATCTGCAGGGCCTGCTTGGGCGTGGCCTCGTCGGTGATGGGGATCGGCTGGTAGGGCGAGCCGTTCCAGCACGGCTGGGGCGTCTTCGCGTCGCACAGCCGGACCTTGTCCCGGACGTCCGCGGCCTTCAGTCCCAGGACGTCCGCGAGCTTGGCGAGGACGGCGTCTCCGTCGTCCTTCATCTTCAGCAGGTCGGTACGGGACGCGGAGACCACGAGCCGGGTCTCGTTGTCGGCGATCGGCACTCCGCGGGCGTCCAGGATCGAGCCGCGCACGGCGGGGCTGACGACCTGCTGGACGTGGTTGCCGGACGCCTCCTTGGCGTACTCGTCGCCGTTGCGGATCTGGAGGTACCACAGGCGCCCGCCGAGGGTGCCGAGGAGGGACAGAACGAGGATCTGGATGACGATGAGCCGGATCTGGACCCGCGGGGTCCGGCCGGTCTCGGGAATGTTGGTCACAGGCGCTTGACCCCCTTGATGCGTCCCGCCCTGGCCATCCGTGCCTTGGCGGCCTTCACTCTCAGTCCGCCGCGCTGGCTGCCGATGCGCAGGCCGGTGCCGGAGCTGATCCAGCCCGCGGCGACGTCCGTCGACTTGCCGGAGCCGCCGGTGTCGGCGAGCGGATCGTTCTCGGCGCGGCGGGCCAGGGCCATGATGCCGGGGACCACGAACGGTGCGAGCAGCAGGTCGTACAGGGCGGCCGTGAACAGCAGACCGCCGAGGCCCACATGGCGGGCGGCGGTGTCGCCGACGAGGGCGCCCACTCCCGCGTACAGGAGGGTGGAGCCGACCGAGGCGGCCACCACGACGGCCATGGGGCCGGTGGCGGACTTGAGCTGGCCGTTGTCGGGCTTGGCGAGTCCGGCGAGGTAGCCGATGACGCACAGCACGAGGGCGTAGCGGCCGGCGGCGTGGTCGGCGGGCGGGGCCAGGTCGGCGAGCAGGCCCGCGCCGAAGCCGACGAGGGCGCCGCCGACGTGGCCGTAGACCAGGGCGAGGCCGAGGACCGTGAGGAGCAGGAGGTCCGGTACGGCGCCCGGCAGGTGCAGCCGGGCCAGGACGCTGACCTGGATGACCAGGGCGACGATCACCAGCGTGACGGAGAGCAGCATTCGGTTGAAGCGCATGGGGAAGTCAGCTCCTACTGCTCTTGCTGCAGGCCGTCGGCGGGCGCGTTCGCAGAGGGCGTGACCGTCACGGTCACGGTCGGCGTGGGCGTTGGCTTGGGTTTGGCGGGCAGCACCTCGTCGCGCGGGTCCTTGCGCGGGGCCTGGACGACGACACCGACGATGTCGAGCTTGGAGAAGGAGACGAACGGCGTGACGTAGATCGTGCGGGTCAGGTCGCCGCCGGACGGGTCGACGCGGGAGACCAGGCCGACGGGCACGCCGGGCACGAACGGCTTGTCGGCCTGGGAGCCGAAGGTGACCAGCCGGTCGCCCTTCTTGATCTTGGCCTTGCCGTTGAGCAGTTCCACGCGCAGCGGGCGGTCGCCCTGGCCGGACGCGAAGCCGAGTTCGTCGGTGGACTCCATGCGTGTGCCGACCGTGAAGTCGGGGTCGTTGGCGAGCAGCACCGTGGCGGTGCCGGGGCCGACCGTGGTGACGCGTCCGACCAGTCCGTCGCCGTTCAGGACGGTCATGTCGCGCTTGATGCCGTCGTTCGCGCCGGCGTCGATGGTGACGGTCCAGGAGAAGCCCTGGGCCGCTCCTATCGCGATGACCTCGGCGCCCTTGATGCCGTACTGTCCGGCGCCCGCCGTCTTGAGCATCTTGTCGAGTTGCGCGCCGCGGCTGCGGTTGCGGTCGTCGCTGCCCAGTTTCGCCTTCAACTCGGCGTTGTCGCGCTCCAGTTGCGTGACGCGGTCGTGGCGGTCACCGGAGTCCTTCACGGCCTGGATCGCGTTGCCGACGGGGTCGACCGCGGTCGACACCCCGTCCTCGATCGGGCCGAAGACCGTGGCGGCGCCACGGCGGGCACCGTCGACCGGGGAGTCCTCACCCCCGCGGATGTCCACCGTGATCAAGGCGAACGCGATGGCGATCAGCAGCACCAGGAGCAGCCGGCTCTCTCGTGTGTCCCTCACGTGCGACGGCCGTGCCTTCCTCGTCGGAATTCATGTATGGCTCACTCAACAGGTTCCCGAGGGTCCTGACGAACTCCGGGAACCCTGAAGAACCCCGGAGCAGCCGGTCGGGCACCCGATCGGCGCCCGATCGGGCGGAACCCGCGGTGTTATGGGGGAGCTTATGCCTCAATATCAACGATCCGCCGTACGAGAAGGGATCATCTCGTACGGCGGAATCGAAGAGTTACGTCATCTGCGCGGCTGGGCGTCCAGCACCTGCTGGAGCGCCTCGAATTCCTCCACGCACTTGCCGGCCCCGAGCGCCACGCTGTCCAGCGGGTCCTCGGCGATGTGGATCGGCATGCCCGTCTCGCGCCGCAGCCGCTCGTCGAGGCCGCGCAGCAGGGCGCCGCCGCCGGTGAGCACGATCCCGCGGTCCATGACGTCGCCGGACAGCTCCGGCGGGCACTTGTCCAGGGTGGTCTTGACGGCGTCGACGATCGAGTTGACCGGCTCCTCGATCGCCTTGCGGACTTCGGCCGCCGAGATCACGACGGTCTTCGGAAGGCCGGAGACCAGGTCCCGGCCGCGGATTTCGGTGTGTTCGTCATTGTCGAGGTCGTACGCGGAACCGATCGTGATCTTGATCTGCTCTGCCGTCCGCTCACCGAGGAGGAGCGAGTACTCCTTCTTGATGTGCTGGATGATCGCGTTGTCCAGCTCGTCGCCGGCCACCCGGATGGACTGTGCCGTGACGATTCCGCCGAGCGAGATGACCGCGACCTCGGTGGTGCCGCCGCCGATGTCCACCACCATGTTGCCCGTGGCCTCGTGGACCGGCAGGCCGGAGCCGATGGCCGCGGCCATGGGCTCCTCGATGATGTGCACCTGGCGGGCGCCGGCCTGGGACGACGCCTCGATGACGGCACGGCGCTCGACGCCCGTGATGCCCGAGGGCACGCAGACGACGACGCGAGGACGGGCCAGGTAGCGCCGCTTGTGGATCTTCAGGATGAAGTAGCGGAGCATGCGCTCGGTGATCTCGAAGTCGGCGATGACACCGTCCTTCAGCGGGCGCACGGCAACGATGTTGCCCGGCGTCCGCCCGATCATCTTCTTCGCTTCCGCGCCGACCGCGAGGATGCCACCGGTGTTGGTGTTGATCGCGACGACGGACGGCTCGTTGAGTACGATCCCGCGACCCCTGACGTACACCAGCGTGTTGGCGGTCCCGAGGTCGACAGCCATGTCACGGCCGATGAACGACATTGAGTTCCCCATCAGGATTCGTCTGGCCTTCCCAAGTGGAGCTTTTGATGGCTTTTCAGGATGGCGAGGGTGAGCGCTGTGACGTGAAGACTTCCATCGTAGTCTCGCCTGCACGGACACTGCGCGAGGGTCTTCGCCATTGTCAGCAGATGACGCGCCGCCTCGCTTGTGGAGACGGGCCATCGGGGGAACGCGTTCCCCCGATCGGCACGCATATGCCCGCAGACGGCCCTCATTGTGCGTCCCATTGTGGGCGGGCCGCAGGTCAGACGCTACCTGCCTGACAAAGCTTCAGGGGATTTTCGCTTCACAAGATTTTCACCGCGGCCCGGGCCGCCTCCGGGCGAGGCGGCCCCTGCCGGTGGGACGGTTACGCCAGACCGGGGAAGAAGATCTTCAGCTCGCGCTCGGAGGACTCCTCGGAGTCCGAGGCGTGGATCAGGTTCTCGCGGACGATCACACCGAAGTCACCACGGATGGAGCCGGGCGCGGCGGCGATCGGGTCGGTCGGACCCGCGAGCGCCCGTACGCCCTCGATGACGCGCTCGCCCTCGACGACCAGGGCCACGACCGGGCCGGACGCCATGAAGGTGACCAGCGGCTCGTAGAAGGGCTTGCCCTTGTGCTCGCCGTAGTGCTGCTCCAGCGTCTCCTGGTCCAGGGTGCGCAGCTCCAGCGCGGTGATCTGCCAGCCGGCCTTGCGCTCGATACGGCTGATGATCTCGCCGGTCAGGCCACGACGGACCGCGTCGGGCTTGAGAAGGACGAGGGTGCGCTGGCTCACGGTGATGGCTCCTTAGGGGTCACGAACATGCGGATGCCGAGGCTACAGGGCATGTCCCTGGGGGCTCCGCCCCCGCCCCCGGTCCTGGGGGGGGCTCCGCCCCGCCTTTCGGGGGCGCGGGGAACTGCGCGAGCAAGCCACGACGGCCCGCACCCGCCGACACACCACCCTCGGCAGACGCGACTGCGTCCCCGAAGGGGCCGTTCGGGGACGCGGGGGAGACACCTTCGCCGCGGCCCGGTGAGGGTGACCCGCGCAGTTCCCCGCGCCCCTCAAAAGCGGGGCTGCGCCCCAGCTGTTGGCCCTCAGGGGCGCGGGGAACGGCGCGAACAACCCCCACCGGACCCGCACCCGAAACCCCCAGCCCACCCACCGGAAGGCAGGGGCGCAGCCCCGCCTTCCAGGGGCGCGGGGAACTGCGCGACCCGCCCCCACCGGACCCGCACCCGCACCCGAAGCGATCAAGCCCGTCCGGCGCCTGAGGACAAAGGGGCCCGGGGAAACCCCGAGGAAAGGACGGAACCCCGAACTACCCCCCAACCCCCGCCTGCGCAGCAAACCGCGCCTTCGCCTCCTCCACCTTCCGCCCGTAGTGCACAGAAGCCCACCACAGCGCAGCGAAGACCGCCCCCAGGAAGAACATCACCGGCACCACGAACCCACTCGCGATCAGCAGCACCTGCAGCCCCCAGCCCAGCTGCACACCCCCCGGCCGCGTGATGACCCCGCACAACAGCAGGCACAGCACCATCGCGACCCCGCACACCGTCCAGACCGTGGCCATGGACAGATCGGGATCCTTCATCGCCACGAGCCCGGCGAACCCGATCACGAAGAACTCACCGATCAGCGTCGAAGCACAGAGCGTCCGCACAGCGAGCTCAGCCCCTTCCCAGCAGCAGCCGGGCCTCGCCGACCGTGATGACGGAACCGGTCACGAGGACGCCGCCGCCCGCGTACTCGGCTTCTTCCTCGGCCAGCGTGATCGCGGCCTCCAGCGCGTCGTCCAGCCGGGGCTCGACCTGCACGCGGTCGTCCCCGAACACCTCGACGGCGATACCAGCCAGCTCGTCCGCGTCCATCGCGCGATGGCTGGAGTTCTGCGTCACGACGACCTCCGTGAAGATCGGCTCGAACGCTTCGAGCAGCCCCCGTACGTTCTTGTCGCCGCTCGCCCCGACGACACCGATCAGCCGGCTGAAGTCGAAGACCTCCTGGACCGCCTCGGCGGTGGCGCGGGCGCCCGCCGGGTTGTGCGCGGCGTCCAGTACGACGGTCGGCGACTTGCGTACGACCTCAAGCCGTCCGGGCGAGGTGACCGACGCGAAGGCCTTGCGGACGGTGTCGATGTCGAGCGCCTCGGGCCGCTGGGACCCGACGCCGAAGAACGCCTCCACGGCGGCGAGCGCCACGGCCGCGTTGTGCGCCTGGTACGCCCCGTGCAGCGGGATGTACACCGCCTCGTACTCCCCGCCGAGACCGCGCAGCGTCAGCAGCTGCCCGCCGACCGCGACCTGCCGGCTGATCACACCGAACTCAAGCCCTTCACGGGCCACGGTGGCGTCGACCTCGACGGCCTTCTTGAGCAGGACCTGCGCCGCGTCGACGGGCTGCTGGGCCAGGATGACCGTCGCGCCCTGCTTGACGATCCCGGCCTTCTCCTTGGCGATCTCCCCCGGGGTGTTCCCGAGCCGGTCGGTGTGGTCGAGGTCGATGGGGGTCACCACGGCGACATCCCCGTCGATGACGTTGGTGGCGTCCCAGCTGCCGCCCATCCCGACCTCCACGACGGCCACGTCGACGGGCGCGTCCGCGAAGGCCGCGTACGCCATGCCCGTGAGCACCTCGAAGAAGGAGAGTCGGTACTCCTGGGCCGCGTCGACCATCTCGACGTACGGCTTGATGTCTTCGTACGTCTCCACGAACCGCTCGGCCGGGATCGCCGCCCCGTCCAGGCTGATCCGCTCGGTGATCGACTGGACGTGCGGCGAGGTGTACCGACCGGTGCGCAGTTCGAAGGCGCCGAGCAGGGCCTCGATCATGCGGGCGGTGGACGTCTTGCCGTTGGTCCCCGTGATGTGGATCGAGGGGTACGCGCGCTGCGGCTCGCCCAGCACGTCCATGAGCGCGGAGATCCGGGCCACGGACGGCTCCAGCTTGGTCTCGCCCCATCGCGTGGCCAGCTCGGTCTCGACCTGGCGCAGCGCCTTGTCGGCCTCCGGGTCGTCCGGGCGCGCGGGAATGTCGGACTGCGGCGCCGGGCCCTGCGTACGCAGGGTGCGACTGCCGGCCTCGATCACGGCGAGATCGGGATCACGCTCCGTCTCGGCCTCGACGATGGCATCGAACGGATCGGACCCACTGCTGTCCTGCGAAATCTCACTCACACCCCCAGTCTACGGAGCCCGCGCCCCGGCCTTTCAGGGGCGCGGGGAACTGCGCGACGAGCCCTCACCGGCCCGCAGCCGACGAACGCACCTCGCTCTCGGGAAGGGCGCAGCCCTTCTCAGGGGCGCGGGGAACTGCGCGACCGGCCCCCACCGGCCCGCAGCCGAAGACGAACGCACGAGGGCCCCGGAACCATCAAGGTCCCGGGGCCCTCAAAAACACCTACGTCTGCGGCAACGCGTCCAGCTGAGCCGAAAGCCGCAAGATGTCCTCCTCGGCCTTCGCAAGCCGCCCCCGAATCTTGTCCACGACCTGATCCGGCGCCTTGGCAAGAAACGCCTCATTGCCGAGCTTGCCGTGAGCCGCGGCCTTCTCCTTCTCCGCCGCGGCCAGATCCTTGGCAAGCCGCTTCCGCTCAGCAGCCACATCGATCGTCCCGGACAGATCGAGCGCGACCGTGGCGCCGGCGACCGGCAGCGTCGCGGTGGCCGCGAAGGCATCACCCTCCGGCTGCAGCCGGAGCAGCTGCCGGATCGCGGCCTCGTGCGGAGCGAACGCGGTCCCGTCGAGGCTCAGCCGCGCCGGCACCCGCTGCCCCGGCTGCAGCCCCTGGTCGGCACGGAAGCGGCGGACCTCCGTGATGACCTGCTGCAGCGCCTCGATCTCCCGCTCCGCACCCGCGTCCCGGAAGCCGCTGTCCGCGGGCCAGTCGGCGATCACGACGGACTCACCGCCCGTGAGGGTCGTCCACAGCGTCTCCGTGACGAACGGCACGACCGGGTGCAGCAGCCTCAGCGTGACGTCCAGGACCTCACCGAGGACCCGCTTGCTGACGTCGGCCGCGGGCCCGCCCGCCATGAACGTCGTCTTCGACAGCTCGACGTACCAGTCGAAGACCTCGTCCCACGCGAAGTGGTACAGCGCGTCGGAGAGCTTCGCGAACTGGAAGTCCTCGTAGTACGCGTCGACTTCGGCGACGGTCTCGTTGAGGCGGGACAGGATCCACCGGTCCGTCGCCGACATCGCGGACGCGTCGGGCAGCGGCCCTTCGACCGTCGCGCCGTTCATCAGCGCGAACCGCGTCGCGTTCCAGATCTTGTTGGCGAAGTTACGGGCCGCCTGGACCCAGTCCTCACCGATCGGCACGTCCGTACCGGGGTTGGCGCCCTTCGCCAGCGTGAAGCGGACGGCGTCCGAGCCGTACTTGTCCATCCAGTCGAGCGGGTCGACGACGTTGCCGAACGACTTCGACATCTTCTTGCCGCGCTCGTCACGGACCAGACCGGTCAGCGCGATGGTCTTGAAGGGGACCTCGCCGTCCATCGCGTACAGACCGAACATCATCATCCGGGCGACCCAGAAGAAGATGATGTCGTGGCCGGTGAGCAGGACGTCGGTCGGATAGAACTTCTTGAGGTCCGGGGTCTGTTCGGGCCAGCCGAGCGTGGAGAACGGCCACAGGCCGGACGAGAACCAGGTGTCGAGGACGTCGGTGTCCTGCCTCCACCCCTCGGCCTCCGTGCCGGGCGGCTGCTCGTCGGGGCCGACGCAGACCGTCTCGCCGTTCGGGCCGTACCAGATGGGGATGCGGTGGCCCCACCACAGCTGGCGCGAGATGTTCCAGTCGTTGAGGTTGTCGACCCAGTCGAAGTACCGCTTCGACATGTCCTCGGGGTGGATCTTCACCCGGCCGTCGCGGACCGCGTCACCGGCGGCCTGCGCGAGCGGGCCGACCTTGACCCACCACTGCAGGGACTGCCGCGGCTCGATGGTGGTGCTGCAGCGCGAGCAGTGCCCGACGCTGTGGACGTAGGGACGCTTCTCGGCGACGATCCGGCCCTGCGAGCGCAGCGCGCCGACGACGGCGGAACGGGCCTCGTAGCGGTCGAGTCCCTCGAAGGGGCCGTGGACGGTGATGACCGCCCGCTCGTCCATGATCGTGAGCGACTCCAGGCCGTGACGCTGCCCGATGGCGAAGTCGTTCGGGTCGTGGGCGGGGGTGACCTTGACGGCACCCGTGCCGAACTCGGGGTCGACGTGGCTGTCCGCGACGACCGGGATGGTGCGGTCGGTCAGCGGGAGCTTGATGCGCTTGCCGACGAGGTGGCGGTAGCGCTCGTCGTCGGGGTGGACGGCGACAGCGGTGTCACCGAGCATGGTCTCGGCGCGCGTGGTGGCGACGACGAGGGTCTCGTCGCCCTCGCCGTACGTGATGGAGACGAGCTCGCCGTCGTCCTCCTGGTAGCTCACCTCGATGTCGGAGATGGCCGTCAGACAGCGGGGACACCAGTTGATGATGCGCTCGGCGCGGTAGATCAGCTCGTCGTCGTACAGCTTCTTGAAGATGGTCTGGACGGCCTTGGACAGCCCTTCGTCCATGGTGAACCGCTCACGGTCCCAGTCGACACCGTCCCCGAGCCGGCGCATCTGGCCCAGGATCTTGCCGCCGTACTCCTCTTTCCACTGCCAGACGCGCTCGACGAACTCCTCGCGCCCGAGGTCCTGCCGCGACTTGCCCTCCTCGGCGAGCTGCTGCTCGACCTTGTTCTGCGTGGCGATACCGGCGTGGTCCATACCGGGCAGCCACAGCGCCTCGTACCCCTGCATGCGCTTGCGCCTGGTCAGCGCGTCCATCAGCGTGTGCTGGAAGGCATGCCCCAGGTGCAGGGACCCGGTGACGTTCGGCGGCGGAATGACGATGGTGTACGGCGGCTTGTCGCTGTTCGCGTCGGCGGCGAAGTAACCCCGTTCGACCCAGCGCTCGTACAGCTTCCCCTCTACCTCGGCCGGCGCGTACTGGGTCGGCAGTTCGGGGGTGTTGGCTGGCGGCTGCTGCTGCTGAGCGTTGTCGGTCACGCCATCAGTTTAGAGGTGTCACAGGCTTGCTCCGAAACTCGATTAATTGGTAACGGTGCGGCCCCCGGCGCTTCGGCCGTCCCCGCCTTGAGTGAGGATGTTCGGAACACATAAGCATCTGGAGGGGAACCCAGAATGAGCTACAACCAGCCGGGCCCGTACGGCGGGCAGCCGCAGCAGCCCGGACCGTACGGTCAGCCGGGTCCTTACGGCCAGCAGCCGCAGGCCCCCCAGCCCGGCTACGGCTACCCGCAGCAGGCTCCCCCGCAGCAGCCTGGCTACGGGTACCCCCAGCAGGCCCCTCCCGGCGTCCCGCCGCAGCAGCCCGGCTACGGCCAGCAGCCGCCGTACGGCGCCCCGGTGCCCCCGCCCCCCGGCGGCGGCAAGAAGAAGACGGGCCTGATCGTCGGCGCGGTGGCGGTCGTGGCCGCGATCGCGGTGGGCGCGTACTTCATCATCGGCGGCAGCGGCGGCGCCTCGGCGGACGTCACGGACGACGGCCCCCACAAGCTGACAACTCCGGCGACGGTGCTCACCGAGTACAAGAAGAGCAAAGAGGCCGACAGCGGCGGCTTCGACGAGAGCGACATCAAGAAGGCCGAGAAGCACGGCGTCCAGGGCGCCAAGGACGTCAACGCGGGGTACCAGGCCGGGGACGAGAACAACCCGCTCGCCCTGCAGATGATCCAGTTCATGGGCGTGTACGGCGAGATCGACGACCCGGAGAAGGTCGTCGACGCCATGTTCGTCGACATGAAGGAAGGCTCCGAGAAGGACGGCGCGGACGAGGGCGAGGTCGTCGGCAGCCCCAAGAGCTACTCGCCCAGCGGCCTCGACGGCGCGGTCCTGAAGTGCCAGGAAACCAAGATCACGAACGAGGACGCCACGGGTGACGCGGCCTCCGGCCCGTCCTCGATCAGCATGCCGGTGTGTATCTGGGGCGACCACAGCACGCTCGGCGTCATCATCAACATCGACATGGCCAACGCCATGGCGGGCAAGGGCGCCGACCTCCAGGCGGCCGCGGAACTGACGGCCAAGTTCCGCAAGGAGGTCCGCGTCAAGCTCTGAGCGACGCGGGACGACACGACACGCGCAACGGAGAAGGGCCCCGGTCGGTGACCGGGGCCCTTCTCCGTAACTCGCGTCCGTGCGGGCCCGCTTACGCCGTCTTCTGCTCGCCCGGTCCCCGGCCCCGCGCGTCGCGTGGGATCAGGGTCGGGTTCACGTTCGAGCGGACGACCTCCGAGGTGATGACCACGCGGGCCACGTCCTTGCGGGACGGGACCTCGTACATCACTGCCTGGAGGACCTCTTCCATGATGGCGCGCAGGCCGCGCGCGCCGGTCTGGCGGAGGATGGCCTGGTCCGCGATGGCTTCGAGGGCCTCGCGCTCGAAGTCCAGCTCCACGCCGTCCAGTTCGAACAGGCGCTGGTACTGCTTCACGAGGGCGTTGCGCGGCTCCACCAGGATCTGGAGGAGGGCCTCGCGGTCGAGGTTGTGGACCGAGGTGATGACCGGGAGACGGCCGATGAACTCGGGGATCATCCCGAACTTCACCAGGTCCTCGGGCATGACGTCCTCGAAGCGGTCCTTCGCCTCAAGTTCCTTCTTGGAGCGGATCGTCGCGCCGAAGCCGATGCCCTTGGCACCCGCACGGGACTCGACGAGCTTCTCCAGACCCGCGAAGGCACCGCCCACGATGAACAGCACGTTCGTCGTGTCGATCTGGATGAACTCCTGGTGGGGGTGCTTGCGTCCGCCCTGCGGAGGAACGGAGGCCGTGGTGCCCTCCAGGATCTTGAGCAGTGCCTGCTGGACGCCCTCGCCCGACACATCGCGCGTGATCGACGGGTTCTCGCTCTTACGGGCGACCTTGTCGATCTCGTCGATGTAGATGATGCCGGTCTCGGCCTTCTTGACGTCGTAGTCCGCGGCCTGGATCAGCTTCAGCAGGATGTTCTCGACGTCCTCGCCGACGTACCCCGCCTCCGTGAGCGCCGTCGCGTCCGCGATGGCGAACGGGACGTTCAGCATGCGGGCCAGCGTCTGGGCGAGCAGCGTCTTGCCCGAGCCCGTGGGACCGAGCAGGAGGATGTTGGACTTCGCCAACTCGATGGCGTCCTCGCGGTTCTGACCGGTGCTGTTCTCGCCGGCCTGGACCCGCTTGTAGTGGTTGTACACCGCGACCGAGAGGGCCTTCTTGGCGGACTCCTGGCCTACGACGTAACCCTCAAGGAACTCGTAGATCTCGCGAGGTTTGGGAAGTTCCTCCCAGCGCACCTCGCTCGTCTCCGCGAGCTCTTCCTCGATGATCTCGTTGCAGAGATCGATGCACTCGTCGCAGATGTACACACCAGGGCCTGCGATGAGCTTCTTGACCTGCTTCTGGCTCTTGCCACAGAACGAGCACTTGAGCAGATCGCCGCCGTCACCGATGCGTGCCACGGTGTGCTTCCCCTTCGCCTGGGAGACGCCTAGGTCCAGCGGCTCCTGGTGCTGCCTTATGTCCGACGGTACCTTGCCGAGCCCCCCGTTCGGGCCCCCCTTGGCGCGGTTCACTTTGTCGTGAACCGCGTCAAGGAGCGGCAGACGATACAGCGATACGTCACGCGACCGCGGCGTTGTTCATCTTCCGGGTCGAGATGATCTGGTCGATCAGGCCGTACGCGAGGGCGTCCTCGGCCGTGAGGATCTTGTCGCGCTCGATGTCCTCGCGGATCTTCTCGATCGGCGTCGTCGAGTGCTTGGCCAGCATGTCTTCCAGCTGACCGCGCATCCGGAGGATCTCGTTGGCGGCGATCTCAAGGTCCGAGACCTGACCGCGGCCGGTCTCGCTGTAGGGCTGGTGGATCAGCACGCGCGCGTTCGGAAGTGCCATGCGCTTGCCCGGCGTACCGGCCGCCAGGAGGATCGCGGCGGCGGAGGCGGCCTGACCCATGCAAACAGTCTGGACGTCCGGCTTCACGAACTGCATCGTGTCGTAGATCGCGGTGAGCGCCGTGAAGGAGCCACCGGGGCTGTTGATGTAGACCGAGATGTCACGGTCGGGGTCCATCGACTCCAGGCACAGCAGCTGCGCCATGACGTCGTTGGCGGAGGCGTCGTCGATCTGCACGCCGAGGAAGATGACGCGCTCCTCGAACAGCTTCGCGTACGGGTCGTACTCACGCACGCCCTGCGAGGTGCGCTCGACGAAGCGCGGGATGACGTAGCGGGACTCCGCGCGAGGACCCGTGTACTCGGCCTGCGCGCGGTCGTACAGTCCGCTGCCGGGGAAGTCGTTCACTGTGTCTCCTGAAGAGCCTGATAAGGGCTGAGGCGGTCGGCTGGGGTCTCTCGGAGCGGCGCGGCGCCGGCTTGCGCCGGCGCCCGGTCGGCGCTGGGCGCCCTATGCCGCTCCGGTACCGCCGCCGCCCGGCATTCCGGCAGCGGTGGGCATGATGTCGTCGATGAGGCCGTACTCCTTGGCCTCGATCGGGTCGAACCAGCGGTCCCGGTCCGAGTCGCGGGTGACCTGCTCCACCGTCTGGCCGGTGTGGAACGAGGTCAGCTCCGCCATCCGCTTCTTGGTGTGCAGCAGCCGCTCGGCGTGGATCTTGATGTCCGACGCGGAACCGGCGAGACCGGCCGAGGGCTGGTGGATCAGGATCTCCGCGTTCGGCAGCGCGAAGCGCTTGCCCGGAGTGCCCGCGCTCAGCAGGAACTGGCCCATGGAGGCCGCCATGCCCATCGCGATCGTCACCACATCGTTCTTGATGTACTGCATGGTGTCGTAGATCGCCATGCCGGCGGTGATCGAGCCGCCGGGGCTGTTGATGTAGAGGTAGATGTCCTTCTCCGGGTCGGAGGCAAGGAGCAGCAACTGTGCGGTGATCTTGTTGGCGATGTCGTCGTCGACCGCCTGGCCGAGGAAGATGATCCGCTCGCCGAGCAGCCGGTTGTAGACCTGGTCGCCGAGGCCACCACCGATGGGGTCGCCGGCGGCTGTGGGCATCAGATTCGTCACGTATCCACCTGCTCGTCTTACGACGGCGCCGGGCCGTCTACACGTCTTCTGCTGGGGGCGTGGGACCCCGTGTGCGTGCCGTGTCGGACGGCTCCGGGGACTCCCCTGCCCTCGTACTCATGGACCCTAACGCGCGGGTCCCTCCGGGGAATCCCGCAGAAGGAACTGTTCGCTGTGAGCGCATGCGCTCCGCTGGGTTCAGCAGGGATTACACCGGGCTGAGCCCCCTCCCGCCTCGGGGGCGCGGGCACCCCGCCGCTGGCCGCACCCGCCAATGCCCCCAGGGGGCAGACGCGACTGCGGGCCGGCGGGGGCGGGCCGCGCAGTTCCCCGCGCCCCTGAAGGGGCCGGGCCCGCAGGGCCCTTCCAGGGGCGCGGGGAACGGCGCGAGCAACCCACCACACACCGCACCCGCCAACGTCCCCCAGGAGGCACACGCGACTGCGGCCCCGGTGGGGGCGAGCCGCGCCGTTCCCCGCGCCCCCGAGGGGGCCGGGCCCGCAGGGGCCCTTCCGGGGCGCGAGGAACTGCGCGAGCAACCCACCACACACCGCACCCGCCAACGTCCCCCAGGAGGCACACGCGACTGCGGCCCCGGTGGGGGCGAGCCGCGCCGTTCCCCGCGCCCCTGGAAGGCCCTGCGGGCCCCAGGGGCGGCTGCGGGCCTCAGGAGAGGGCTGCGGGCCCCCAGGAATCGTCCTGGGGGCCCGTGGCCGCGTACTGCGAGGCGGTCAGGCCTCGGTCTTCTCCGGGGCCGGGGCGGCCTCGGGGGACTCCTCGGTCGAGCCCTCAGCAGAGGACTCGGCAGAGGCCTCCGTGGAGGTCTCGTCCTCGTCCTCGTCGTCGTCGAGGTCGACGACCTCGCCGTTCGTGTCCTTGACGGTGGCGGCCTCGACGACCACGGCAAGAGCCTTGCCGCGGGCGACCTCGCCGACCAGCATCGGGACCTGGCCACCTTCGACGACCGCCTGGGCGAACTGGTCAGGAGACATATTCGAAGAGGCCGCGCGCCGCATGAGGTGCTCGGTGAGCTCCTCCTGGTTGACGTTCAGCTTCTCCTTGTTGACGAGCTCGTCCAGGACGAACTGCGTCTTGATGCCCTTGACCGCCGCTTCCTTGGTCTCGGCGTCGAACTCCTCGGCCGTCTTGCCCTGGATCTCCAGGTACTTTTCGAGGTCGAGGCCCATCTGGCCGAGCTGGTGGTGCTCCAGGTTGTGCTTGCGGGTGTTGATCTCGTCCTCAAGAAGCTTCTCGGGGACGGGCACCTCGACCAGTTCGAGCAGCTTCTCCAGGACTCGCTCCTGGGCCTGCGTGGCCTGGTCGTACTGCTTCATGTTCTCAAGGCGCTTGCGGCTGTCGGCGCGCAGCTCTTCGAGGGTGTCGAACTCCGACGCGAGCTGCGCGAAGTCGTCGTCCAGCTCGGGCAGCTCGCGCTTGGCGACCTGGCTGACCTTGACGGTGACCTCGGACTCCTTGCCGGCCGCCGAGCCGCCCTTGAGCTCGGAGGCGAAGGTGGCCTCGCCACCGGCCTCCAGGCCCTTCACGGCGTCGTCGATGCCGTCCAGCAGCTCACCGGAGCCGATGGTGTAGGAGACGCCGCTCGCGACGCCGTCCTCCAGGACCTCGCCGTCGACCTTGGCCTCCAGGTCGAGGGTGACGACGTCACCGTCCTCGGCGGCACGCTCGACGGGAGCGGTCGAGGCGAAGCGCTCACGCAGCTCCTCGACGGCCTTGTCGATGTCCTCCTCGCCGACCTCGACGGCGTCGACCTCGACCTCGATGCCGGAGTAGTCCGGGATCTCGATCGTCGGGCGCACGTCGACCTCGGCGGTGAAGTTCAGCGTCTCGCCGTCCTTCAGCTCCGTGATGTCGACCTCGGGCTGGCCGAGGACGTTCAGCTCGGCTTCGTTGACCGCTTCGGTGTAGAACTTCGGAAGCGCGTCGTTGACCGCTTCCTCAAGAACCGCACCGCGGCCGAACCGCTGGTCGATGACACGAGCCGGAATCTTGCCCTTCCGGAACCCCTTCACCGTGACCTGCTGGTTGATCTTCTTGTACGCCGCGTCGAGGCTGTCCTTGAGCTCCTCGAAGGGCACCTCGATGCTGAGCCGAACCCGGGTCGGGTTCAGGGTCTCCACGGCGCTCTTCACGGTTCGGTCTCCTTGGGGGCTGACTTCTTTGGGTTCTACTGACGGTCACCGCCGGATACGGCGGAGCCTCAGCGGACTGGCGGCCCTTGAGGGACGTAAAAATGCAGACACACGGGCGCGCAGTTTGCATACTAGCCGCAGCCGGTACACGCCCCAAAAAAGGTGATCTCGCCGGTGGTCCGGCACGGTGGTCGGGGTGGCGGGATTTGAACCCACGGCCTTCCGCTCCCAAAGCGGACGCGCTACCAAGCTGCGCCACACCCCGTCTGGTGCGACACGTAGGGTACATGCCCGCGGACCGTGCCACGCCCGCATTTCCGGGGGCGTCGCCGCCCACCGGAACGGGGTGTGCGGCGAAGGGGTGCGACCCGCTACGATGCTTCAGTGCCGCGGGTCACTGACCTGCGGTGCATGCTGTGCGGGCGTAGCTCAATGGTAGAGCACTAGTCTTCCAAACTAGCTACGCGGGTTCGATTCCCGTCGCCCGCTCCAGATGACGTAGGGCCAGGTCAGAGATCACATCCTCTGCCTGGCCCTTACGTGTTTCCGGGCGCGGTCGGGCGCCGGTCAGTCGGTGAGGAACGTGAACAGCGCCGCGAGGAGCCGGGCCGGGGCGTCCAGGGGTACGAGATGGCCGGCGGCCGGGATCGTGCGCAGGCGTGCGCCGGGGATCAGAGTGGCCAGTTCCTCTCCCTTGGCGGGTGGGATCCAGGTGTCCTGCTCGCCCCAGCAGACGGTGACGGGCAGATCCATCGAGGCGTACAGGGCCTGGATCTCGTCGGTGTGGGCCTGGTCGGCCTGGGCGATCTGGCGGTAGAAGGCCGCCTGCCCTGTCTCACCCGTCCAGGGGGAGACCAGTGCGGCCAGGATGTCGGGCCGCAGCCCGCGGTGGCTCGCGGAGCCGACGTACTCACGGACCAGGGCCTCGTGCAACGCGGGCGGGAGTTGTCCGAAGACGTCGGCGTGCGCGGCGACCAGGCGGAAGAAGGGTGAGCCCCAGGGCGCCAGCGCGACCGGGTCGACCAGGGCGAGACGCCGGTAGCCGGCCCCGTGGAGCAGATGCGCGCGCAGGGAGACGCAGCCTCCGAAGTCGTGCGCGATCACCGAGGGGCTCGTGAGCCCCCAGAGGTCGAGGAGTCCGGCGAACACCTCTCCCTGCGCCTTCAGTGAGACGTCCTGCCCTTCGCTCTTCGCGGAGGCGCCGTAGCCCGGCATGTCCCAGACATGGACGCGGTGTCCCTCGGCGGCCAGCGCCGGGGCGATCTCGTGCCATACGTACGACGAGAACGGGGTGCCGTGCAGCAGCACCACCGGTGGGCCGTTCCGCGGCCCGAGGCGGTCCCATCGGAGGGTCCCGATCGGGCTCTGCCAGCTCTCACGCAACCGCCAGGCGGCCGCCCCGCCCAGCTCGTTCGGGCCGTCCGGAACGCCCGTCCAGTCCGTCCCGCGCAGCTCGTCCGTCCCGTCCAGGTCGTCCACGTCGGCGCGCTCCTTCGCTCTGGCTGGGTTCGCTCGCGCCCTCACCGCGCGCCCCATGACCCCGCAGGGGGGCGTAAGGGGCTTACGAGGGGCGGGTGTTCGCATGCCGGGCGCCGGGCCCTCCGATGCGGGGCGCGAGCACGACCGCTGCCGTCGCGGCGACAGAAGCGGCGGCGGAAGCGATGGCAGCAGCGGTGGCAGTAGCGAAGACGAAGTGCCGATTCCGGGGTCGTCGGCGGGCCGGCCGTGCGCGGACTCCGCCGGGCAACGGGTCCGGGCGTTCCCGTCCCGTCCGCTCCCGCACCGCGCGCCCATGGATCGCCGGGCCCGTGCACCCGCTCAGAACTGGATCGAGTTGATGGTCTCCGCTATCGAGTTGAGGAAGCGCTGGATGTCGTCCGCCATGCCCGTGGAGGCAAGGAAGAAGCCGAAGAGCACGGCGACTACCGCCGGCCCCGCCTTGATCGATCCGCCCCGTATCAACACCACCAGGACGATCGCCAACAGCAGCACCACTGACAGCGAAATGGCCACAACTGATCACACCCTACGGTCGGTCCGCTCTCCCGGCCCGGAGGTGCAACCCCGCACACCCCCGCCAGAACCATCGTGCCACCAACAGGGCCGCCGTATGCGGCGGGTGAGGCATCCATCGGTCACCGACGTGAACGGCCAGGCCCCGCACGGCAATTCGAGGTATCCCTCACACGTGAAATTCAGAAAGATCGTTTCCATGTCCACACACCTGTGCACACAACCTGTTCGCAGGTAATTCGAATTGTTGGCACGGGCACACGCGCCCCCTGCCGGGCGGGTCACTAACAGGGCACTAAAGCCGACTCGATCGGACATTCCACCAGAGTCGCCCGCGGGTGGTATGCGATGTTTAGTCATGATGAATCATGACGTAACACCCATGCCGAATGTGGCGACCGCCATAGTGATTGGCATGTCAACTTCACCAAATCCGGGGTACCCGAGGGACGATAAGCAGGATTCGACTCAGGGGTTTTACGGAATCCCACGGACAACGCTAGGGTGCTTCAGATGTCCTACGCCGCCTCGTCCCCCGCATGTGCGGCGAGGTCGCGGATCGTCTCCCCCGGCTCCTGGTGGGAGGGTCTGTGACGAACTCGCTCCGTCCGCACGGCCAACAGAGGGCTCCACTCCCACCGGCGCAGTCACCGGCCCCCGGAGTACCGAGTCCGCGACCATCAGGAACACCGCACGCGGGCGCCGCCGCCGCGCCGGAGGTCAGACCCGCCAAACAGCGTGACGCGTTCTTCGACAACGCCAAGTACCTCGCGATCGTCTTCGTCGCGATGGGCCACGCCTGGGAACCGCTGACCGACCACAGCCGCGCCGCCGAGGCGCTCTACATGGTCGTCTACACCTTCCACATGCCGGCGTTCATCATCATCTCCGGCTACTTCTCCCGCAGTTTCGACATGCGCCCGGACCGGCTGCGCCGGCTGATCACGGGTGTCGTCGTGCCGTACGTCCTCTTCGAGGTGGCGTACTCCCTCTTCAAGAGGTGGGCCGACGACGATCCGAGCCATCCGATCAGTCTGCTGGACCCCTGGTATCTCACCTGGTTCCTGGTCGCGCTGTTCGTGTGGCGGATGACCGTCCCGCTGTGGAAGGTCGTGCGCTGGCCCGTGCCGCTGGCTCTCGCCATCGCCGTCCTCGCCTCCGTCTCCCCCGACATCGGCGACGACCTGGACCTGCAACGGGTCCTGCAGTTCCTGCCGTTCTTCGTCGTGGGCCTGTTCATGAAGCCCGAGCACTTCCAGATCATGCGGCGCCGCGAGGTCCGGATCCTGTCCGTGCCGGTGCTCGCGCTCACGCTGGCCTTCGCGTACTGGGCGGGGCCGCGGATGAACTCGGCGTGGTTCTACCACCGTGACAGTGCCCAGGAGCTGGGTGCGCCCTGGTGGGCCGGTGTCGTGATGACACTTGCGATGTTCGGCTGCTCCATGGTGCTCACGTCGTGCTTCTTCGCGTGGGTGCCGCGGCGCAAGATGTGGTTCACGGTGCTCGGCGCGGGCACACTGTACGGCTATCTGCTGCACGGCTTCCTCGCCAAGGGGTCCCGCTTCTGGGGCTGGTACGACGACTACGCCTGGCTGAGCCATCCGGTCGGCGAGGTGTTCGTGTCCGTCTTCGCCGCGGCGGTCATCACCGCGTTGTGCACGCCTGTGGTGCAGCGGGTGTTCCGCTTCGCGATGGAGCCGAAGATGGAGTGGGCGTTTCGGCGGGATGCGACGGAGCTCGCTCGTGAGCGGGCCAAGTCCTGACGGCTTGACCCTCCGGGCGTGTGCGCTTGTGCGCTCGCGGTAGTGGGGTGTCTGCGGGGCCGTTGTGGCTGGCCGCGCAGTTCCCCGCGCCCCTGAGAAGCATTCTGCGGGTCCGTCGTGGCCGGGCGCGCAGTTCCCCGCGCCCCTGAAAGGCATTCTGCGGGTCCGTCGTGGCTGGGCGCGCAGTTCCCCGCGCCCCTGAGAAGCATTCTGCGGGTCCGTCGTGGCTCGGCGCGCAGTTCCTCGCGCCCCTTGGGTGCCCCTGCGGGGGCGTCTCAGGGGCGCTTCGGGTTTTGTAGGCCCAGGAGTTCGTGCATGTTCTTGTACTTCTCTGTCAGGCGCTTGCGGGTCTCGGGGGCCAGCGCCGACAGTCGCTGCGGGTCTGCGTTGTGGGCCAGGTCCGATTGCTTCACCAGGAGCGCTCCCGGGGTGGCCAGGATGCGGGTGGCGTAGGCCTGCGGGGGCTCGTCCGGGCGTTTGGTGACGGCCAGCACGATGGCCTTCGTACGGGCGGAGAGCGCGGCCTCGCGCAGCCAGCCTTCGGAGAGCGCGTCGTCCTCCACGGAGTCGTGCAGCCAGGCCGCGGCGATCTGGTCCTCGTCGCCCCCGCGGGCGCGGACCCCCTCGGCCACCGCCCGCAGATGCTCGGCGTACGGGCGGCCCGCCTTGTCCGTATGGGCGGCGTGCGCGTTACGCGCCAGGGCCTCGACCTCGGTGAGAGTCAGCAGCGGGCGGGGCTCGTTGTCGGTCATGCGTCGAGTGTGCCCCGTGGCGCCGCAACCAGTTGTCCCAACCGTCAGTGGTGGGGAGAAGCCCACCCCTGTCGGTTCGCCGTCACTCCTTAATCGTTTGGTAAACTAAGTACTGACGCTTTCTTGACGTTCTCTTGACCCACTTGTTCTTACTCAGCCGACCACCCCCTCGACCAAGGAGGAACGGGCCCATCGGACACGCAGAGCTTCTGATCGCCATGGGCGGCGCCTTTCTGGCCGCCGCCGTTCTCGCCCGCGTAGGTGCCCGGATCGGGCTCCCCACCATCCCCCTCTTCATCCTGGCCGGAATACTCCTCGGCCCTCACACACCCGGCTTCGTGCTCGTCTCCGACCCGCACGAGATGGAGATGCTCTCCGCGCTCGGCCTGGTCCTGCTCCTCTTCTACCTCGGCCTCGAATTCCACATGGACGACCTCAAGGCGGGCGGGCGCCGGATGGCGCTCTCCGGAGGGACCTATCTCGCCCTGAACGTCGGCGCGGGTCTGGGCTTCGGCTTCGCCCTCGGCTGGGGTACGTCCGAGGCCCTGGTGCTCGCCGGTGTGCTCGGCATCTCCTCGTCGGCGATCGTCACGAAGGTGCTGGTCGACACGGGGCGGCTCGGCAACGCCGAGACCAAGCCGATCCTCGGCATCATCGTCGTCGAGGACATCTTCCTCGCCCTCTACCTGGCGGCCCTCCAGCCCATCCTGTCCGGCGCCGACTCGCTCGGCTCGGCCGTCCTGGACGGCGGCAAGGCCTTCGCCTTCCTGCTGCTGCTGGCGCTCGCCGCGCGCTTCGGCACGCGGATCGTGAGCCGCCTCTTCGACACCAGGGACGACGAGTTGCTCGTCATCTCCTTCCTCGGTGCGGCCGTGTTCATGGCCGGGGTCTCGGAGTGGTTCGGGGTGGCGGACGCGATCGGGGCGTTCATGGTCGGTCTGATGCTCGGCAGTACGACGTCGGGGCCGCGGATCCTCAAGCTGGTGCATCCGCTGCGGGACGCCTTCGGGGCGATGTTCTTCTTCGCGTTCGGGCTGTCCATCGACCCGGGGGATCTGCCCACCGTGCTGTGGCCGGTGCTGGCGGCTGTCGCCGTGACGCTGGTGATGAATGTGCTGGCGGGGTTGGGGGCTGCGCGGATCTACGGGTTCGGGCCCGGGCCCGCTGCGAACATCTCCACCACCCTGCTTGCTCGGGGGGAGTTCGCGCTCATTCTCGCGACCATGGCCGCGGTGGCGGGGCTTGATGAGCGGTTGTCGCCGTTCATCGCCGGGTATGTGCTCGTGCTGGCCGTGCTGGGGCCGTTGGCCGCGGGGCGGTCGGGGTGGTTGGCTCGGATTCTGCCCGGAGGGCGGGCCGCCGAACGGGCCGCGGAGCCGCGGGAGTCCACACCGGTGGGCTGAGGGGGCCTTTTTCTCGCCCCCGCCGCCCCTACCCTTCCCGTCACTGCATGGGGCTGCGCCCCTCTCCCCCATTGCGCAGTTCCCCGCGCCCCTGAGGGGCTCAGGGGCCGGGGAACTGCGCAATCGTTTGGGTCCGCCCTCGCCGAGCGGCAGGCGAGAACGCTCAGAGTGTTGCCGGGCCCGTCGTCGCGCCCTCTCGGCAGATCAGCAGCAGCGCCCGGTCGTCGTTCACGTCCTTCGCCACCGCTTCGATCAGATGCCAGGCCGCCCCGTGGAAGCCGCCCGCCACATACCGGTCGGCTTCCCCGGTGAGGCGGTCGATGCCCTCGACGATGTCCCGTTCGGACGTCTCCACCAGGCCGTCCGTGAACAGCATGAGGACGTCGCCGGGGCGCAGAGAGCCTTTGACGGAGTCGAACTGCGCTCCGCCGTACACCCCGAGCAGCGGGCCTTCCGCGACCTTCTCCTCCCAGCGGCCGTTGCCCGCGCTGAGCTGCAGGCCCGGCGGGTGTCCCGCGGAGAAGAGTTCGTAGTCGCCCGAGTCCAGGTCGAGGACCAGGTGGATGGAGGTGGCGAAGCCCTCGTCCCAGTCCTGGCGGAGGAGGTAGCCGTTCGCCGCGGGCAGGAAGGCGTGCGGCGGCAGGGACCCCAGCAGGCCGCCGAACGCACCGGACAGGAGCAGCGCACGCGACCCGGCGTCCATGCCCTTGCCGGAGACGTCGGTGAGGACGACCTCCAGGGTGCGCCCGCCGTTGGTGCGGGCCGCGACGACGAAGTCGCCGGAGAACGACTGGCCGCCGGCCGGCCGCAGCGCCATCTCCCGGTGCCAGCCCATCGGCAGCTTGGGCAGTTTGCTCTGCACCCGGATCCGTTCGCGCAGGTCGAACAGCATCGTGCCGCCGCGCCGCCACGGCACCCCGACCCGGCTGCGGAACTGGGCGATGAGCAGGCCGAAGAAGCCGCAGGCGGCGACCACCAGCACGATGCCCGGTGTGACCCGGGAAGGGCCTTCGGTGTACGGGCCGAGTTTCACGGACTCGACGATGAGCGCGGTGGCGGCAGCGGCGTACAGGCTGAGGAGGCTGGAGGGGCGCAGGAGCAGGCCGCCCGCGACGATCGGCAGGACGAGCATCGCCGGGGAGCACCAGACGGAGTTCACGAGTGTGACGCAGGCGATCACGGGAATGGTCAGCAGGAGGCCGGCGAGCGCGACCCAGTCCGAACCGTCACCGCGGAAGTAGTCGACGGCGGATCTGCGCAGCCCTGTGCGGACCCGGTGTACCTGCTTCTTCAACCGGGCCGTGAACGTATCGGCTTCTGCGCGCCGCTCTCGTCCTGCTGCCATTAGTTCGGGACCCTATCCATCGGACCAGGTGCTTGGCACGGGAGGTCCCACTTGTCCCCCGTCCGGGGACGGAAGTCACAGGGAAGCCCGGTCACCGCAGAGCGTACGGCCGGATGGGGACCCGGCACCGCCCGCCCGGGAGAAATCCGGTCGCTCATCCCGGATTGCCCTGGTAGGCATGGGGACATGACGACAGACTTGCGCGCGCTGACGCCCGCCGACTGGGACGCGTGGTACGGGAAACTGGAGCTCGCGTTCGGCGGGGTCGCGGAATCGGCCGAGGAGCGCGCTCTGTGGAGCGATCTCACGGAGCACGACCGCTCCCTCGGCGTCTGGGACGGTGACGAGTGCGTGGGCACGGCCGGTGCCTTCACCTTCCGGCTCACGGTGCCGGGCGGCGCGTCCGTACCGACGGCCGGCGTCACGATGGTGAGCGTCGCCTCGACGCACCGCAGGCGCGGGGTGCTCACCTCGATGATGCGGCGCCAGCTGGACGACGTACGGTCCTGGGGTGAGCCCCTCGCCGCCCTGACGGCGTCGGAACCGGCCATCTACGGCCGCTTCGGCTACGGCATCGCGACCCAGCAACTGCGTGCCGAGATCGACACGGACCGGGTGCGCTTGTCGGTGCCGGACGGCACGGACGACGTACGGCTGCGGCTCGTGAAGCCGGACGCCGAGGGTGTGCCCGAGGCCTGCGAGGCGGTGTACGCGCAGCACGTGGCCGTGCGGCCCGGGATGCTGGCGCGGCGGCCCGGCTGGGAGCGGCTGCCGCTGCTCGACCCGGAGAGCGACCGCAAGGGCTCGTCGCCACTGCAGTGCGTGCTGGCACAGCGGGGCGACGAAGTCGTGGGCTACGCGCGCTACTTCAACAAGCCGGACTGGGACGCGGCCGGGCCCAAGGGCACGATCGAGCTGCGCGATCTGGAGGCGCTGGACCCGGCCGCGTACGCGGCGCTGTGGCGGCACCTCTTCGACATCGACCTGACGTCGAAGGTGAAGGTGTGGAACAGGCCTCTGGACGACGCCTGGCAGCACCTCGTCTCCGACAGCCGCCGGTGCGACCTCGCGCCCCGTGACTCGCTCCATGTGCGGCTCGTCGAGGTCGGCGCGGCGCTGGAGGCGCGGACGTACCAGGCGCCGGTGGACGTGGTGTTCGAGGTCGAGGACTCCTTCTGCGCCTGGAACGAGGGGCGTTGGCGGCTCTCCGGCGACGCGAAGGGCGCGTCCTGCGCACGGACCACCGACACGGCCGATCTCGCCGTGTCCGTAAGGGACTTGGGTGCGGCCTACCTCGGCGGGGTGTCCCTCGCCTCGCTGGCCGCGGCGGGACGCGTACGGGAACTGCGCCGGGGCGCTCTCGCGGAGGCCTCGCTCGGCTTCGCCTCCGTCGTGGCGCCCTGGCTGCCGCACGGTTTCTGAATCGCTTCGCTGTGCCGTCGTGAACCTCCGGTGGGAACAGGCGGAGATCGGCCGCGTACGGTCCGGTGCCGCTCCGCCTACCCGGTCGGGCCCGACGTATGCGGGCCGGATCGGGGCGGGTCGGGGCGGGTCGGCGGTCGCGGGAATTTTTCGGCGGTCCCCGCGCCGCCCCGGGCCGCCATGGACGGCCCTGCGCTCGCCGCCTCGTGACGGTCGGCGCTTCTCCTTCGCCACCTGCGGAAACCTTTCCCCTGTAGCCCCACCGCACCCCCGCGCCACGCCGCCGCGGGGGTGCCGTCGTTCCGGGGTGCGGGCGGGCGGCCACCCCCGGGCGGGGCTCCGTCATGCCCTTGACACGTCGCGACGAGCCACTTGTATGGTCTAGGCCAACAGAACGCGCCGTTCCGTTCGGTGAGTTGGCCCTTCGCGGGAGCAATCCGCCCTGGACGGACCGGCCGGAGCGCGTCACCTTCGCGCCTCTTGGCCCCACCCACGAGAGGCCGGTCCCGTCGCGTACGGTCCCCCACACAGCCGTGCGTGCCAGGGAAGGCCTGATGTGAAGGAGTCCCCATGCACGCCAGCAGGAAGACGGCTGCCCTCATAGGCGCCGTACTCGCCCCCGTCGTCGCCATGAGCCTCCCCGCCGGGTCGGCGAGCGCCCACGGCTACATCTCCGACCCGCCCAGCCGCCAGGCGCAGTGCGCCGCGGGCACGGTGTCCTGCGGAGACATCACGTACGAGCCGCAGAGCGTCGAGGGCCCCAAGGGCCTGACCAGCTGCAGCGGCGGCAACAGCCGCTTCTCCGAACTGGACGACGACAGCAGGGGCTGGACCGTCACGCCGGTGCAGAAGAACACGACGTTCTCCTGGAAGCTCAGCGCGCGGCACTCGACCAGCACCTGGGAGTACTACGCCGGCGGCCAGCGGATCGCCGTGTTCGACGACGGCGGCGCGCAGCCGGGCGCCGTGGTGAACCACCAGGTCGACTTCGGTGGCCTCAGCGGACAGCAGAAGGTCCTGGCCGTCTGGAACGTGGCGGACACGGACAACGCCTTCTACGCCTGCATCGACGTCAACGTCGGCGGCTGACAGCCGGGGCGGGGCCGGTCCGTCGGGGACCGGCCCGCACCGCCCCGCCCGGAGCCCGCACCACCCCACCCCGCGCACGCACCGCCTCACCCGGCGCACACGCCTGGCGGAAGTCCCCCACCTTCTTCCGCCCGCCCCCTGCGCGCCGTCCCCCCACACCCCATCCCCAGGAGTCGACACCGTGCACCGACGCATACTCGGACTGCTGACCGCCACCGGCGTGGCCGCCACCCTCTGCACGCTCACGCTCGCCCCGACGGCCTCCGCCCAGAAGGCCGGCGCGGACACCTCCGCCGCCGCGTTCGTCGTCAGCGAGGCCCAGTTCAACGACATGTTCCCGGGCCGGAACTCGTTCTACACGTACAGCGGTCTGACCGCCGCGCTCGACGCCTACCCCGGCTTCAGCAACACGGGCAGCGACACGGTCAAGAAGCAGGAGGCCGCGGCCTTCCTCGCCAACGTCAGCCACGAGACCGGCGGCCTGCAGTACGTGGTGGAGCAGAACACCGCCAACTACCCGCACTACTGCGACACGAGCCAGCCCTACGGCTGCCCGGCCGGCAACGACAAGTACTACGGCCGCGGGCCCGTCCAGCTCAGCTGGAACTTCAACTACAAGGCCGCGGGCGACGCGCTCGGCATCGACCTGCTCAACAACCCCGACCTCGTGCAGAACGACGCGGCCGTCGCCTGGAAGACCGGCCTCTGGTACTGGAACACGCAGACCGGTCCGGGCACGATGACGCCGCACGACGCCATGGTCAACAGCGCCGGGTTCGGCGAGACCATCCGCTCCATCAACGGCAGCCTGGAGTGCAACGGGGGCAACCCGGGCCAGGTCCAGAGCCGTATCGACAACTACCAGCGCTTCACCCAGCTGCTCGGTGTCGAGCCCGGCGGCAACCTCAGCTGCTGATCCCGGGCCCGAGCACACCGCCGCTCGGCTCCGGCCCCACCCGGACCGAGCGGCGCCCGCCCGCCCTCAGAACCTGTGTCAATCCCCCACCGACGAGGACCTCATGCACCTGTTCTCCCCCCGCAAGCTGACGGCTTCCCTGGCCGTCGCGGCCGCGCTCGGCGCCGTCGCCGTCGTCGTAGGCCCCGCCGACCGCGCCTCGGCCGTCCCGGACACCATCCCGCTCACCCTGAAGAACACCTCGGGCAGCGGCGAGCAGGTGTACGTGTACGTCATCGGCACCGAACTCGCCTCGGGCAAGCAGGGGTACGCCGACGAGTCCGGCGTCTTCCACGCCTGGCCGGCCGGCGGCGCCCCGCCCGTCCCGGCGCCGGACGCCTCGTTCGCCGGCCCCGCCGACGGCGCGTCCAAGACCGTCCAGCTCCCGAAGTTCTCCGGCCGGGTCTACTTCTCGTACGGCGAGAAGCTGGACTTCCGGCTCGCCGACGGCGGACTCGTGCAGCCCGCCGTGCAGAACGCCTCCGACCCCAACCACGACATCCTGTTCAACTGGACCGAGTACACGCTCAACGACTCCGGTCTGTGGCTCAACTCCACCCAGGTCGACATGTTCTCCGCGCCCTACTCGGTGGGCCTCACCGCCGGTGACGGCTCCACCAAGGAGACCGGCAAGCTCAAGGCGGGCGGCTACCAGGCCGTCGTGAACGGGCTCAAGGAACAGGGCGGCGGCTGGGAGAAACTGGTCGAGACCCGCGGTGACGGCACCCCGCTGCGGGTGCTCGCCCCCGGCCACGCCATCGGCTCGGGCGCCATCCCGGCCGGCGTCCTGGACGACTACATCGACCGGGTCTGGACGAAGTACGCCGGCGACACGCTCACGGTGACGCCGTTCAAGGACCGGCCCGACACGAAGTACTTCGGCAAGGTCAACGGCGACACCATGGACTTCACCGACGGCACGGGCGCCGTCGTGACGTCCTTCCAGAAGCCCGACTCCGACTCCGTGTTCGGCTGCTACAACAAGCTGGACGCCCCCAACGACCAGGTGCGCGGCCCCATTTCACGGACCCTGTGCGCCGCGTACAACCGCTCGACGCTGCTCACCAACTCCGAGCAGCCCGACGCCGACGCGTCCGGCTTCTACCAGGACGGCGTCAGCAACCACTACGCCCGGCTGGTGCACGACCAGATGCAGAACGGGCAGGCGTACGCCTTCGCGTTCGACGACGTCGGCAACCACGAGTCGCTGGTGCACGACGGCGACCCGAAGGACGCGACCATCTCGCTCGACCCGTTCGGCTGAGCTGACCCGGTGCCCGGTCTGTCAGTTCTTCAGCTCTTCTGACAGACCGGGCACCAGAAGAGGTTGCGGGCGGCGAGACCGGCGGTGCGGATCTCGCCGCCACAGATGAGGCAGGGCATGGTCGCCCTGCGGTAGACGTAGACCTCGCCGCCGTGATCGTCCTTGCGCGGCGGGCGGCCCATCGCCTCCGGCTCGTGCTCCGGCCGGACGGTGTCGATCCGGTTGTTGCGGACCCCCTCGCGCATCAGCGCCACCAGGTCCGCCCACATCGCGTCCCACTCCGCGCGCGTGATGTCCCGGCCCGGCCGGTACGGGTCGATGCCGTGCCGGAAGAGGACCTCCGCGCGGTAGACGTTCCCGACGCCCGCGATGACCTTCTGGTCCATGAGCAGGGCGGCGATCGTCGTACGGCTGCGGGAGACACGCTCGTACGCCCGTTCCGGCTCGGCGTCCTCACGCAGCGGGTCGGGGCCCAGGCGGTCGTGCACCGCCTGCTTCTCCGTGTCCGTGATGAGCGTGCAGGTGGTGGGGCCGCGGAGGTCCACGTACGCGGTGTCGTTCCGGAGCCTCAGACGGACCGTGTCGGTGGGCGGGAGCGCGGGGGCTCCGCCGAAGTTCACCTTGCCGAAGAGGCCGAGGTGGATGTGGATCCAGTCGTCCGTCTCGAAGCGGAGGAAGAGGTGCTTTCCGTGAGCCTCGGCCGTGGTGAGGGCCGTGCCGTCCAGGAGGGCTGCGGCGTCCGTGAACTTGCCCTGGGGGCTGGTCACGTGGGTCTTGCGGCCGCCGAATCCGCCGAGGTAGTCCTCGGCCAGCCGGTGGATGGTGTGCCCCTCCGGCACGGGTCCTCCTAACGGGTTCCGAAACTGGGGGCTGCGCCCCCAAGCCCCCTGCGTTCGTCTGCGGGTTCGGTGGGGGCCTGTCGCGCAGTTCCCCGCGCCCCCAGATACCTGCGGGTTCGGTGGGGGCTGATCGCGCAGTTCCCCGCGCCCCTAGGTACCTAGGGGCGCGGGGAACTGCGCAAAGGGGGCGAGGGGGCGCAGCCCCCATGCGGTGACGGGCGGGGCCTAGCCCTGCGGGTGGTGGGCCGGGATCGCGGGGAGGTCCCCGGTCGACTCGTACGCCGACAGCATGTCGATCCGGCGGATGTGCCGCTCATCGCCCGAGAACGGCGTGTTCAGGAAGGTCTCGACGAACTTCGTCGCCTCCTCCTCGGAGTGCATCCGCGCCCCGACGGCGACGACGTTGGCGTCGTTGTGCTGCCGCCCGAGCGCCGCGGTCTCGGCGCTCCACGCGAGAGCCGCCCGCACCCCCGCGACCTTGTTCGCGGCGATCTGCTCACCGTTCCCGGACCCGCCGATCACGATGCCCAGACCCTCGGGGTCGGCCGCGGCACGCTCGGCGGCACGCAGGCAGAACGGCGGGTAGTCGTCCTGGGCGTCATAGATGAGGGGCCCGCAGTCGACGGGCTCGTGCCCGGCGGACTTGAGCCACTCGACGAGGTGGTTCTTGAGTTCGAAACCGGCATGGTCGGAGCCGAGGTACACGCGCATGGTCCGAGTGTGACACGGCTGTTTCATATCGGCCCCGTCGGGGCAGGCGCAGGAAACGCTCCGGGGCGAGTGTCGGAAAAGCGCGGGCAACACTATAGAACCTCAGAGAAACCTCAAGTAACGATCTGGATTCAAAGGTTCACGAATCTATTCACCTGGGATTCACTGGACCGGCTCGCCGAGCCCCACCCCCTCACTCCCCAGACTCCCCACAGTCCCCGGCGCAAAGGAATTCCCCCCATGACCTCGCAGCCGACTCTGTCTAAGGCCGGTAACGGCCCCGAGGGTCCAGGAGGCCCCGCAGAACCCGACGGCGGACTCCAGGCCGGGCTCAAGAACCGGCATCTGTCGATGATCGCGATCGGCGGGGTCATCGGCGCCGGCCTCTTCGTCGGTTCCAGCTCCGGTATCGCCACCGCGGGCCCCGGCATCCTGCTCTCGTACGCCCTCGTCGGGACCATGGTCGTCCTCGTGATGCGGATGCTCGGCGAGATGTCCGCCGCGAATCCGACCTCGGGCTCGTTCTCCGCGCACGCCGACCGGGCGCTCGGCCGCTGGGCGGGCTTCTCGATCGGCTGGCTCTACTGGTTCTTCTGGGTCGTCGTGCTCGCGATCGAGGCCACCGCGGGCGCGGTGATCCTGGAGAGCTGGGTCCCGGCCGTACCGCAGTGGGGCTGGGCGCTCATCGTCATGCTCGTGCTGACCGCGACGAACCTCGGCTCCGTCGGCTCGTACGGCGAGTTCGAGTTCTGGTTCGCCGGGATCAAGGTCGTCGCCATCGGCGCCTTCATCGTCATCGGCGGACTCGCGGTCTTCGGCGTACTGCCGGGTGCCGACACCGACAGCGCCGGGCTCGGGAACCTCACGGAGCACGGCGGCTTCCTGCCGCACGGACCCGGCTCGATCCTCACCGGCATCCTGCTCGTCGTCTTCTCCTTCATGGGCAGCGAGATCGCCACCCTCGCGGCCGGCGAGTCCGAGAACCCGCAGCGCGCCGTCACCAAGTCCACCAACAGCGTCATCTGGCGGATCGGCGTCTTCTACCTCGGCTCGATCTTCGTCGTCGTCACGCTGCTGCCGTGGGACTCCGAGTCCATCCAGAAGGACGGTTCGTACGTCGCCGCCCTGAACTCCCTCGGTATCGCCAACGCCGGCGAGATCATGAAGTTCATCGTGCTGACGTCCGTCCTGTCCTGTCTCAACTCCGGCCTCTACACGGCCTCCCGCATGGCGTTCTCGCTCGGCCGGCGCGGTGACGCGCCCAAGGCCTTCGCCCGCACCACGGCCCGTGGCGTCCCGATGCCGGCGATCCTCGCTTCGGTCGCCTTCGGCTTCGTCGCCGTGTTCTTCAACTACGAGTTCCCCGACTCGGTCTTCCTCTTCCTCGTCAACTCCTCCGGCGCGGTCGCCCTGTTCGTCTGGCTCGTCATCTGCCTCTCGCAGCTGCGCATGCGGAAGATCATCGAGCGCGAGACGCCGGAGAAGCTGGTCGTACGGATGTGGCTGTACCCGTATCTGACGTGGGCGACGATCGCGCTGATCGTCTTCGTCCTCGGCTACATGCTCACCGACACCGAGCACGACGGCCGCCAGACCGTCCTGCTGTCCCTGCTGGTGGCCGCCGTGGTCGTGGGCATCTCGCTGGTGATGGAGAAGCTGCGGCGCGGGAAGGACTCCCGCTCGCGGGAGTCGTCCGACGCCGGGCAGGTCTAGCGGCTGCCCTGCTCGCGCGACAACCGCTGTCTCGTACGACGCCTCCGTGGTCCCCCGCCGCGGAGGCTTCGTCGTGTGCGGGATGCGCCGGGGTGCTGTCACAGGGGCGTGAAGCTCTTCTTGATGTTCTCGTAGACGCTCAGGGCCCGTTCCTCCACGTCCGGGTGGTACCAGGTGGTGAGCTCGTACGACTTCCCGTCGACGTCGAAGCCCAGCAGCCGGGCGTGCCAGGGCAGTCCCTTGGCCGTGACCGTGTACTCCCAGACGACGGCGGGCGCCCCCCGGAACGTGGTCTCCTCCAGCCGGATCCGCTGGTAGTCGAGGCCCTTGCTCGTGGTCTCCTCCGTCTTCTCCCACTGGTCCATGAGATCGCCGCGGGCCGGGGAGGCGTTGGCGAGGATCTCCTGCTTGCGGTCCGGTGACGTGTAGTGGACCTCGGCGCCGCTCTGCACGACCCGGTCCCAGCCGTCGGGCGGCACCCAGGCGTACATGCCCGCTTCCGTGCGGGAGCCCGCCGGGAGGCTCGGCGGGCGGGCGGTGCCCGCGACCGTGGGGGACGACGACGAGGAGGGGGACGCCTTGTCCTTGCCGTCGGGTGAGCCGCCGAGCATCGGGATGAGCAGGGCGGCCAGTGCTCCGGCGACGACCACGGCTGCGGCGGCGATCAGGCCCTTCCGGCCGCGGAGGCCGCGGGTCCGGTCACCGGTGCGCGGTGGTGCGGACGGGGTCGGGGCGGCGCGGGGCCTCGTGGGCAGCTCGGCGTTCCCGTCCGGCTCCGGGGGTTCCAGGGGTTCCGACGGCTCCGACACCCACGGCTGCGGCTGCGGCTCCGCATGCGGCGTCGGCGTCGGCGTCGGCGACTCCTGCCGCTCAAGCCGGACGCCGGGCGCGCGGAACGCCTGCCCGGGTGTCGCTCCCTCGGACGGCAGCTCGGGGGTGCCCTCGGGAGGGGCTTCCGAGGACGTGTTCTCCACGTCGGGGGGTGGTTCGGGGGTGGGTGCCTCCGGAGTCGGCGTGTGCCCGGCGGGTACGGCGTCCTCCACCGGCTCCGGGGGCGGGATGCGTACGTACAAGGGGGTCGGGCGCTCGGCCGGTGGGGGCTCGACCCGTGCGGGCTCGGGGGCCTCCGCCGCAGGGCCGGTGGCCGCTGGTTGCCCGGCCTCCGGCTCCGGCTCCGGCTCCGGCTCCGGCTCCGGCTGCAACTCTTCTTGGGGTTGAGGTTGCGGCTCGGGCACCGGCTGCGGCTGCGGCTGTTGGAGGGGTTCCGACCCGGGGTCCGGTGGCGGCTCCTGGGGCGCGGCCGGGGTGGGCTCCGGGGCTGCCTCCCCGGCGCCGGGGACCGCCACCGTCACCGTCAGTGCCGCCGTCCCCGTCGTGCCGTCCGCGGCCGGGCCGAGAAGTGCGGCCAGCTCCTCCAGCTCGGGGCGGTCCGCGGGGTCCTTGCGGAGCAGGGCCGTGAGCACGTCCCGCAACTCCCCCTCCCCCGCCGCGGAGGGGATCTCGGGCTCCTCGTACAGCACCGCGTGCAGGGTCGCGAGGGTCGTCGCGCGGGAGAACGGGGAGCGGCCGCCCAGGGCCGCGCAGAGCGTGGCGCCCAGGGACCACAGGTCGGACGGCGGGCCCTGCGGGCGCCCGGAGACGCGCTCGGGCGCCATGTAGTCGGGGGAACCGACCAGCATGCCGGCCATCGTGAGGGCTTCCGCGTTCTGGATGGCGGCGATGCCGAAGTCGGTGAGGACGACCCGGCCCGCCCGCCGTTCGATCAGGACGTTGCCCGGTTTGATGTCCCGGTGCAGGACACCGCCCGCGTGCACCTGGTCGAGCGCCGCCACCAGTTCGAGGCCGATCCGGGCCGTGGCGCGCGGGCTCAGCGGCCCGTCCTCCGCCACGACCCGTTCGAGGGAGCGGCCGTCGACCAGCTCCATCACGATCCACAGGCGCTCGCCCTCGTCCACGACGTCGTACACGCGCACCACATTGGGATGGTCGATCCGGGCGGTGGCCCTGGCCTCACGCAGGGTCCGTTCGCGGCGGGTCCTGGCGTCCTCCTGGTCCATGCCGTCTATGCGCATCTCCTTGACGGCGACCTGCCGGTCGAGCGTTTCGTCGACGGCCCGCCACACGCGTCCCATTCCTCCTTGTCCAATACTCTCGGCCAACCGGTATCGACCTGTTACCAGCAATCCCGGAATACCGCCCCTCGTTATTTCCGGCACCCCCGTTCCCCCCTTCAACACCTGCCACAGAAGAACCGCAAAGAAGCACAATGGCCACAACTTTGTGCCGCACCAGCATAGTGCGGAGAAATCTTGTGGTACCTCTTCAAGTACTGCGAATTCAGGCGCAGTCACGGGGTTACAAGGGGGACGAACATGAGTTCTCGTCGAAGGACGATCGCCACGGGATCGCTGCTCACCGCATCTTTCTCGGCGGTGATGATCTTTTCCTTCTCCGCCGGGGCGGACGATCCGGGACCGATGAGCGACAAAGGGGGAAAGGCCGTTGACGAAGCGCCCGCGGGTGTCAAGCTGACGACCTCGCTGCCCGAGAAGATCAGCGTCGACAACGGTTCGCAGGAGACGGCGATCACTGCCACGGTGAAGAATGGAGGGACAAAGGAGAGCGGTGCCGTTCGACTGCTCGTGGTCGGTTTTGACGGCCTCTCGGTCAAGAGCGTCAAGGGATGTTCGGAAATCGCCGAGAAAGATCTCCCCGAGGGATCGAACAGCGGTTTCGCCTGCGCCATCGACAGCCTGGCCGCCGGCAAGTCGAAGTCGTACGCCGTGGACGCGACGTTCGATCTGAAGAAGGAGGGCAAGATCTGCCTGCCCGTCCAGGACGCCGACGGCACGAAGACGTTCTGGCAGCAGGGCCCGGTCCCGTTCGGCGCCAACAACCCCTCGCCGAACGCGCCCGCGACGCCTCTGCTGCTCGGCACCGACAACAGCCCCGTCACCCCGGGTGGCGACGAGGCCGGTGGCTCCTCGGGCGACACGTCGGGCGACAAGTCCGGTGGTCAGGAACTGCCGAGGACCGGTCCGGCCGAGCAGATGCTGCCGCTCGGCGCGGCGGGCGCCGCGCTCATCTCCGCGGGAGTGGCGGGCCTGTGGTGGACACAGCGGCGCGACGGGCGGAGCGCGGCCTGACGTAGTCGCGAGGCCTGACGCAGTCGCGGGGTCGCGGAGGCGCGGGGGCGCGGGGGCGCGGGGGCGCGGGAAATGCTGACGGTGGGTGTCAGGTAATGCCGTCAGCATGACGTCCGTCAGCGAACCGGCAGCGCTTTCGAGCGCGCTTCGACCGCGAAGGACGTCCCCGTGAGTCTGCAGGACTTCATCAGCCCCGGCCGTACCGTCCTCGTGCCCGGTGACCCCGGGTACGAGGACGAAGTGGGCGGTTTCCAGACCGGGTTCGCCCAGCGGCCCGACGCCGTGTTCGCCGCCCGGTCCGCCGAGGACGTGGCCGCCGCGGTGACGTACGCGGCGGCGGAGGGGCTGCCTGTGGGGGTCCAGGCCACCGGGCACGGGCTGCCCGGCGACGCCGAGGGCGGGGTGCTGATCACCACACGCCGGATGGACGCGGTGACGGTCGACGCGCGGGCGCGCACGGTCCGGGTGCAGGCGGGAGTCACCTGGCGGCAGGTGGTCGAGGCGGCCGGACCGTACGGCCTCGCGCCGCTGAACGGCTCCGCGCCCGGCGTCGGCGCCGTCGCGTACACGCTGGGCGGCGGACTCGGCCTCCTGGCAAGGGAGTTCGGGTACGCGGCCGACCACGTCCGCTCCCTGGACGTCGTCACGGCGGACGGACGCCTCCGGCACGTGACCGCCGAAAGCTCTGAACCCTCCGACGACGGCGGGCTCTTCTGGGGGCTGCTCGGCGGCGGGGCGAACCTCGGGGTGGTGACGGAGCTGGAGATCGGCCTCGCACCGGTGTCCCGGCTGTACGGCGGGGCGCTCGCCTTCGACGGCCGCGCGGTGGACCCGGTGGCCGCGCTGCGTGCGTACGAACGCTGGACGGAGACCGTCCCGGACGCGCTGACCTCGTCGTTCGCGGCCGTACCCTACCCGGACGTGCCCGCGCTGCCGCCGCAGCTGCGCGGGCGGTACGTGGTCTCCGTGCGCGTCGCGTACACCGGCACCGCCGCCGACGGCGAGCGGCTCGTCGCCCCGCTGCGCGGGATCGGCCCGGTGCTCGCCGACTCGCTGCGCGAGATGCCGTACGCGGAGAGCAGCACGATCCACTCCGACCCGGACTTCCCGCACGCGTACTACGGGGACAGCGCGGTGCTCGGCACGCTGGACCCGGACGCCGTGGACCCGATGGACGCCGTGCACGTCGTGGACGCCATGGGTGAACTCCTCGCCCTGACCGGCCCGGACGCGCCCTCGATGTACGTCGTCCAGGTCAACCACCTGGGCGGCGCGCTGGCCCGGCCGCGGCCGAACGCCGTACCCCATCGCGAGGGCCGCTTCCTCGTACGGGTCCTCGGGGGCGTCGACGGCCCGGCCCGGGAACTGCTGCACCGGGCCCTCGCGACGGTGGAGCCGTGGACGATCGGGCGGGCGCTGAACTTCGCGTACGGAGCGGGCGGGACAGGTGGGGCGGACACCCTTGGGGCGCGGGGGCTGTACGACCCCCGGACGCGCGAGAGGCTCGCCGGGCTGAAGTCGCAGTACGACCCGGCGAACCTCTTCCGCAGGAACTACGGCGTGGCGGCGGTCAGCTCTCGCGCCTGACGAGCTTCCAGACGGCCGGGAGCACGCCCATCGCCAGGGCGGCCTTGAGCGCGTCACCGATGAGGAACGGGGTCAGGCCCGCCGCCACGGCCTGGGCGGTCGTCAGGTCGGCGACGACGGCCAGGTACGGGACACCGATCGCGTAGATGATCGCCTCACCCAGCAGCATCGCGCCCGCCATCCGGACCACCGAGCGGTCGGCGCCACGGCGGGCCAGGGCGCCCACGGCGGTCGCGGCGAGCAGCATGCCGAGGATGTAGCCGAAGGAGGCGGTGGCGCCGGAGGAGCCCTCCGCGAACCACGGCAGACCGGCGAGACCGAGCAGCGCGTACAGGGCGAGCGAGGCGAGGCCGCGGCCCGCGCCGAGCGCCGTGCCGACGAGGAGCGCGGCGAAGGTCTGGCCGGTGACCGGGACCGGGGAGCCGGGGACCGGGACCGCGAGCTGGGCGGCGAGGCCGGTGAGTGCGGCGCCGCCGGCCACGAGTGCGATGTCCCTGACGCGGGAGGCGGGGAGGAGGTCGGCGAGGACCTGGCGCGGGGTTGTCTGGGCGACGGCGGTGGTCATCGGGGCTCCGGCGGGGGGTGAGGACGGGGGTCGTTCGTGACGCTATCCCAGGGGGGTCGCGTCGATCTCCGTCAGTGGTCGACAAGGGGGTCGGCGGGGGTTGGTGCACCTTCGACAAAGGGTGCGCCGTACACCCGTGGGGGCGTGACGCTGGTCACGAAGGGGGTGTGATCCGGCGGGGGTTTTCCTCGCCCCCGCCGCCCCTACCCTTCCCGTCACTGCATGGGGGCTGCGCCCCCTCGCCCCCCTTTGCGCAGTTCCCCGCGCCCCTAGGTGTCTAGGGGCGCGGGGAAGTGCGCAATCTTTTGGGCCCGCCCCGGAGGCGGTGACGCCCTGGCCCGGCGGGGGCGTAGCGCCTACCCTCGTCGCATGGTCCCCCAAGCCGAGAACTTCGCGTCGCGTCGATACGTCGACCTGCGCCGCCAGGGCACGGCCACCTGTCGCCACCACTGAGGCGAGCGCGGAGGCACCCGCTCGCCTGGACGAGACAGACGTCAGACGTCGGCGCAGTGTCGGACCCTCCCCGAGGAAGTTCTCCATGCCCAGTTCCTCCCTCGCACCACCACGCCCTGTACGCCCCGCACGCCCCGGCGCCGTCGACAGCGACCGCCGCAGGACCAGCGCCAGCGCGGTCCTGCGGTCGGTCCTGGACCACGGCCCGGTGGCCCGCAGCACCGTCGCCCGGCTGACCGGCCTCTCCCCGGCCTCGGTCACCGACCACTGCGCCCGTCTCACCTCACTCGGGCTGATCCGGGAGGCACCGGGCCCGCGCCGGTCGAACGGCGTGGGCCGCCCCCACGTACCGGTCGACCTGGACGCCTCCCGGTTCGTCGTGGGCGGCGTCCACGTGGCCGTGCCGTACACCACGGTCGCCCTGCTGGACCTGCGCGGCCGGGTCGTCGCCGAGCGCCGGCTGAGTCATGACGGGGCCGCCGCCGAACCGGCCCGAGTGCTCGCGGACGCCGCCGCCGGGCTGCGGGCCCTGCTGACGGACGCCCGGGGCCGTACCCCCCTCGCCGTGGGCTTCGCGGCCGGCGGCTGGGTGGACCGGGACTCCGGGACCGTCGTGGAGCATCCGCTGCTCGGCTGGCGGGACATCCCTGTGCGGGAGGTGATCGGCGCGTACACCGGCCTGCCGGTCCATGTGGACGGTCACGCGCGGGCGCTGGTCAACGGGGAGCGGCTGTTCGGGGCGGTGGCCCGTGAGGGGCTGAGCCTGCTGCACCTGTTCGCGGGCAACGTCGTGGACGCCGCGTTCGCCACCCATGACGAGGTCCATCACGGCCCCCGTTCCCAGGCGGGGTCGATCGCCCATCTGCCGCTCGCGGGCGGTACGGAGGCTTGCGACTGCGGCCGGACCGGCTGCCTGCAGGCGGAGTTGAGCGAGCGGACGCTGTGCCGGCGGGCCCGGGAGGCGGGCGTCATCCGCAGCGCGAACCCCATGCATGTGCTGGCCGCCGCGGCGGGCGGGGACGCGGACGCCGTACGGCTGCTGCTGCACCGCTCCCGGATGACCGGGCGGGCCGTGGGGTTGCTGCTCGACGTGCTCAACCCGGACACGGTCGTCGTCACCGAGGTGGGCGCCATCCACCGGGAGGACTGCCTCGCCGCGCTGCGCGAGGAGGTCAGGCCCGACCGGGCGGCGGCCGTCGCGCCGACGAGCTTCCCGGACTCGGTGCTGGCCGTCGCGGGCGGCTCGGTGGCTCTGGACGTGCTCTACCGGGATCCGCTCGCCGCGTCCCCGGGCAGGCTCCGGGCCTCTTCGGTCTCCTCGGCGTCCCTGGTCTCCTCGGTCTCTTCGGTCTCTTCGGTCTCTTCACCGGGACCTATTTAATTCAGAAAATCCGAATGTTGACAGGCATCGCACCAGGCCAGGAGCATCGTGTCCATGAGCTGCCGCACCTTCTGTTGTTGACCCGCCCGAGCGTGGACACACCGAAGCGTTGACACGTCGACGCGCTGACGATCCGTTCCGTCCGCGCCGTTCGCGTCCGTCCGCGTCCGTTCGCCGCCTCCCGCCGCGTACCGCGCGTGTGTGCCGTCCCGCTCCCGCGCACCTCTCCTCCGCGTGTCCCGCCCTCCCCGGCCGCACCCCGCCGGGTTCTTCGCGCACCCTCCTGCCGTCCGCCGCAGCACGGCCCCGTGCACCGCCCCATGAATTCAGGGAGTCCTCCCATGCCACCTCTGTCCGCGTCCGGAGTCGACCGGCGGCTCTTCCTCTCCTCCCTGCTCGGCGCGGCCGCCGCTGCCGGGCTCAGCGGTTGCGCGGGCAGCAGCGCCGCCGACACCGGGTCCAAGGCGGCGGCGACCGCCCCGCTGGCCGACAAGGTCCCCCCTGGTACGAGCCTCAAGATCTCCTCCTACCAGGGCGTCCAGCAGCTGCAGTTCAAGCTCGCGGGGCTGACCGACCTGCCGTTCAAGGTGTCGTCCTGGGCGAACATCGGCGCCGGTCCCGACGTCATCAACGCCTTCCGCTCCAAGTCCCTGGACGTCGCCAACAACGCGGGCATCCCGCCCATCCAGGCGCACTACCAGGGGTACGACGCGAAGATCGTCGCGATCAACCTCACCCGCAAGCCCAACTACCTGTTCGCCACCAAGCCCGGCAGCGACATCCGGTCGGTCGACGACTTCAAGGGCAAAAAGCTGGCGTTCTCGCAGGGGCAGGCCCAGGGCGTCGTCCTGCTGCGGGCGCTGAAGCAGGCCGGGCTGGCGTACGACGACGTGGACCTGGTGCCGCTGACCAGCAACCAGTTCCTCACCGCGCTCCAGGCGGGCCAGGTGGACATCGCCCCGCTCGCCAACAGCCAGTCGCCCGCTTACCTCAAGCAGTACGGGTCCAAGGGCGCCCACACCATCCCCACCGACGTCGTGGACCTCCTCAGCCTGCTGTGGGCGCCCACCTCCGTGCTGGCCGACAAGGCGAAGGCCGCCGCGGTCGCCGCGTACATCCCGCGGTGGGCCAAGGGCCAGGTGTGGGCGTACGAGCACCCCGACGACTGGAACAGGGAGTTCTACGTCAGGACGCAGAACCTCAGCCTCGCCCAGGCGGAGGCGATCACCGAGCTGGCCAACAAGCCGCTGTTCCCGCCGAGCTGGGACGAGGCCGTGAAGTGGGAGCAGGAGACCGCGGACCTGCTGGCCGAGGGCGGCTTCGTGAAGGGGTTCGAGGTCGGCTCGCTCTTCGACCGCCGCTTCGAGGGCATCGCGGCGAAAGCCGTCTCCGCCGAGTACCGGAAGTGAGCGCGATGACCACCACCACCGCGAGCACCACCGGCGCGACCACCGATGCGACCGCACCCGCCGGGTCCGCGGGTGGCGAGACCGCCGGGACCACCGGGACCACCGGGACCACCAAGGCCGCTCCCCCGGTACGGCGGATCAAGCGGCGCCGCCGCGGCCTCTCCCCCGGCAAGCGGCTGCCCGCCTCCCGCCTCATCGGACCCGTCCTGTTCTTCGCGCTCTGGGCCGCCGCCTCCGCCGCCGGGCAGCTGGACACGAACGCGATCCCCGCGCCCTGGACGGTCCTGAGGACCGCGGGTCAGCTGTGGAGCGACGGCACGCTCTCCACCGACATCCTCACCTCGCTGCAGCGCGCCGGCACCGGGTTCTCCCTCGGCCTGACCGCCGGGGTGGTCCTCGCGCTGACGGCCGGGCTCAGCCGGGTCGGCGAGGCGCTGATCGACGGGACGGTCCAGCTCAACCGGGCGATCCCGACCCTCGGTCTGATCCCGCTGTTCATCCTCTGGCTGGGCATCGGCGAGACCTTCAAGATCGCGATCATCGCCATCGTCGTCTACATCCCGATCTATCTGAACCTGTACTCCGCGCTGTCCGGCATCGACCACCGGTTCGTCGAACTCGCCGAGGTGCAGGGGCTGTCCAGGCTCCGGTTCATCCGGGAGATCGTCATTCCCGGCGCGCTGCCCGGGTTCTTCGTGGGACTCCGGCTCGGCGTCACCGGCTCCTGGCTCGGTCTGGTGGTGCTGGAGCAGATCAACGCCACCAGCGGCCTCGGTTACATGATGTTCCAGGCCCAGAACTACGGCCAGACGGATGTGATCCTCGTCGGCCTGCTCATCTACGGGATCTTCGGCCTGGTCTCCGACAGCGCGGTCCGCCTCATCGAACGGAGGGTGCTGTCATGGCGACGCACACTGAACAGCTGACGTCCCGGCCCGGCCTGGCCGACCCGACGGCCCCGGCGGCTCAGGCCGCTCCGGCCGTCCGGCTCAGGGGTCTCACCCGGTCCTTCGACGGGCGGACCGTCCTCGACGACGTGGACCTGGACCTGCCGGCCGGGCAGCTCACGGCCCTGCTCGGGCACAGCGGCTCCGGCAAGAGCACCCTGCTGCGCGCCATCGCGGGACTCGACCACGAGGTCGCCGGCAGTGGTGAACTGAGCGCCCCGGACCGGGTGTCCGTGGTCTTCCAGGACTCCCGGCTGCTGCCCTGGCGCCGCGTCCTCGACAACGTGCTGCTCGGCACCGACGGCAAGAAGGCGGCGGAGCGGGGCCGTGCCGCGCTCGCCGAGGTGGGTCTCGCGGGGCGCGAACGGGCCTGGCCCAACGAGCTGTCCGGCGGCGAGGCGCAGCGTGCCGCCCTGGCCCGGTCCCTCGTGCGGGAGCCCGAACTCCTGCTGGCCGACGAACCGTTCGGCGCCCTGGACGCGCTGACCCGGATCAAGATGCACGGTCTGCTGCGCGAGCTGTGGGAGCGCCACCGGCCCTCCGTGCTCCTCGTCACGCACGACGTGGACGAGGCGATCGTGCTGGCCGACCGGGTGCTCGTCCTCGACCAGGGCCGCATCGGCCTCGACCTGACCATCGACCGCGCGCATCCGCGCTCGTACCGCGATCCGCTGCTCGGCGAGTACCGCGAGCGGCTGCTCGCCGCGCTCGGCGTGAAAGAGGACCACGCGGGCCGGCAGAACCAGGAGAACGACCAGTGACCCGACGCCGGCTGCACCTCAACGCCTTCCTCATGAACACCGGCCACCACGAGGCCTCCTGGCGGCTCCCGGAGAGCGATCCGTACGCCCATGTGGAGCTGGACCACTACGTCCGGCTGGCGCGTACCGCCGAGCGCGGCACCTTCGACTCGCTCTTCCTCGCCGACGGACCGCAGCTGTGGAGCAATCTCGCGCAGCGGCCGGCCAGCGCCCTGGAGCCGCTGACCCTGCTGACCGCGCTGGCGACGGCCACCGAGCACATCGGTCTGATCGCCACCGCCTCCACGTCGTACAACTCGCCCTACAACCTGGCCCGCAAGTTCGCCTCCCTGGACATCATCAGCGGGGGCCGGGCGGGCTGGAACATCGTCACCACGGCCGGTGCCGAGGCCGCCCGCAACTTCGGCCTGGACGCGGAGCCCGCGCACGCCGAGCGGTACGCCCGTGCCGCCGAATTCCTCGATGTGGCGCTCAAGCTCTGGGACAGCTGGGAGGACGACGCGATCGTCGCCGACAAGGCGGCTGGCGTCTGGGGCGACGACACGAAGATCCACCCGCCCCGGCACCGGGGGAAGTACTTCGGTGTCGAGGGTGCCCTCAACGTGCCGCGCTCGCCGCAGGGTTACCCGCTGCTGGTGCAGGCAGGCTCGTCGAAGGACGGCAAGTCGTTCGCGGCCCGGTACGCCGAGGCGGTGTTCACCGCCCAGCAGACCCTGGAGGACGCGCAGGACTTCTACGCCGACCTCAAGGCACGGACGGTGGCGGCCGGCCGGAACCCCGACCACATCAAGGTGCTGCCCGGCATCGTCCCGGTGATCGGCTCCACGGAGGCCGAGGCACGTGCGAACGAGCAGGTGCTGGAGGACCACATCGTGTACACGCACGGCGTGGACCGCCTGGAGGGGCTGCTGCAACTACCGTCGGGGACACTGGAGTTGGACGGGCAGCTCCCCGCCGACCTGCCGCCCGAGAGTTCCATCGAGGGTGCCAAGAGCCGCTACACGCTCGTCGTGGAACTCGCCCGGCGCGAACGCCTCACCGTGCGGCAGCTGATCGGGCGGCTCGGCGGCGGGCGCGGACACCTGACCTTCACCGGCACACCCGAGCAGGTCGCCGACGCCGTCGAGGAGTGGTTCACGCTCGGCGCCGCCGACGGCTTCAACATCATGCCCGCGGTCCTGCCGTCCGGCCTCGAAACGTTCGTCGACCACGTCGTCCCGCTCCTGCGCGCCCGCGGTCTGCTGCGCGAGGAGTACGGCCCGCGCCAGACCCTGCGCGCGAGATACGGCCTCCCCCGACCCGCCAACCAGCACGTCTCCCCGGCAGCCGGCTCCCCGGCGCTCGCCCGCGTCTGACACCCGAGAGGAATCTTCATGACCGACATCGAGATCCAGAAGGTCACCGCGCGGATCGGCGCGCGGATATCCGGCGTCGACATCGCCAAGCCCCTCGACGAGGCGACCGTCACCGCCTTGCGCGGCGCCCTCGACGAGCACAAGGCGCTGGTCTTCGACGACGTCGACCTGGACGACGAGGGCCAGCAGGCCTTCGCCCGGCACTTCGGCGACCTCACCACCGCCCATCCGACCGTGCCCGCCGTCGAGGGCGCCCCGAACGTGCTGCCCGTCGACAGCGAGCGCGGCCGGGCCGCCAACCACTGGCACACCGACGTCACGTTCGTCCTCAATCCGCCGCAGGCCAGCACCCTGCGCAGCATCACGCTCCCGCCGTACGGGGGCGAGACGCTGATCGCCAGTTCGGCCGCCGCCTACCGCGATCTGCCGGAGCCGCTGCGCCGGCTCGCGGACACGCTGTGGGCCGAGCACACCAACGACTACGACTACGCGGTGCCGGACGAGGAGATCGACGCGGCGCACGCCGCCCAGCGCGCCCAGTTCACGTCCATCACGTACCGCACCGCCCACCCCGTGGTCCGGGTCCATCCGCTGACCGGTGAGCGCGGGCTGTTCATCGGCGGCTTCGCGCAGCGGATCGTGGGGCTTTCGGCGGGCGAGTCCCGCAAGATCCTCGATCTGCTCCAGGCCTATGTCGTACGGCCCGAGAACATCCTGCGCCACCGCTGGTCGCCGAACCAGCTGGTCCTGTTCGACAACCGGATCACCCAGCACTACGCCATCGACAACTACGACGGTCTGCCGCGCCGCCTGAACCGGGTGACGGTCGCCGGTGACGTGCCGGTCGGCATCGAGGGCAAGGAGAGCCACTCGATCGCGGGCGACGCCTCGCACTACACCCCGGTCGCCGCGTAGTCGGGGTATCACCCCTGGTGGCGGGCGTGTCCGGATAGTGGACGGCCCCTTCGTGCGAGCGGAGGGGCCGCCCAGACTGTGGGCGTTTTTGCCCCGTCTCAGTCGCACGCAAGGGACCACCCCCACTCATGTCCCGTACCACCGAGGAGGTCGCGCCCGGTCCGCCCGGCGCCGGCGTCCCGCCCTCGTCCTCCCTCACCCACGGCCTCAAGCAGCGCCATCTGTCGATGATCGCCCTCGGCGGGGTGATCGGCGCGGGTCTGTTCGTCGGCTCCGGTGCGGGCATCGCCGCGGCGGGCCCGTCGATCGTCGTCGCGTACGCCGTCTCCGGTCTCCTCGTCATGCTGGTGATGCGGATGCTGGGCGAGATGTCGGCCGCGTATCCGTCGTCGGGCTCCTTCTCCGCGCACGCCGAGCGGGCCGTCGGGCCGTGGGCGGGGTTCACCGCGGGCTGGGCGTTCTGGGTGCTGCTGTGCACGGCCGTCGGGCTGGAAGGCATCGCCGCGGCGAAGATCATGACGGGCTGGCTGCCGGGTACGCCGGAGTGGGCGTGGGTGGCCCTGTTCATGGTCGTCTTCTGCGCCGCGAACCTCGCCGCCGTCAGGAATTTCGGCGAGTTCGAGTTCTGGTTCGCCGCGCTGAAGGTGGGCGCGATCGCCCTGTTCCTGGTCCTCGGCGTCCTGGCGATCACCGGGACACTGCCCGGCACTGACTCGCCCGGCATGACCCGTCTCACCGGCGAGGGCGGCTTCCTGCCGAACGGCGGCGAGGGGCTCGTCGTCGGCCTGCTCGCCTCGGTCTTCGCGTACGGCGGCCTGGAGACGGTGACGATCGCCGCGGCCGAGTCGCGGGACCCGGTCCGGGGCGTCGCGAGCGCCGTACGCACCGCGATGTGGCGCATCGCGCTCTTCTACATCGGCTCGATGGCCGTCATCGTGACGCTCGTCCCCTGGAACTCCGCGGCCGTCGTCGAGAAGGGCCCGTACGTCGCCACCCTCGACCAGCTGGGCATCCCGGGCGCCGGGCCGCTCATGAACGTCGTCGTCCTCGTCGCCCTGCTGAGCGCGATGAACGCCAATGTGTACGGGGCCTCGCGCATCGCGTACTCGCTGGTGGAGCGGGGCCAGGGGCCGCGAGCCCTCGGCCGGGTCTCCGGCGGGGTGCCGCGCGTCGCCGTGCTCGCCTCCTCGGTGTTCGGCTTCGGCTGCGTGCTGCTCAGCTACTGGCGGCCCGAGGACGTCTTCCCCTGGCTGCTGAACATGATCGGCGCGGTGATCCTGGTCGTCTGGATCTTCATCGCGGTCTCCCAGCTGCGGTTGCGGCGGCAGCTGGAACGGGAGTCCCCGGAGCGGCTCGCCGTACGGATGTGGGCGTTCCCGGTGCTGACGTGGGTGGCGCTGGCGGGCATGCTGGCGATCTTCGTCCTGATGGCACGGGAGCCGGACACGCGGGTGCAGCTGTACGCGACGGGCGGGATGACGCTGTTCCTGGCGGCGGTCGGCCATGCCCGGCAGCGGCGGCTGAGGGCGCGCGCCGCGGGCTGACGGGGCCTTCGGCCCACCGGTCGGCAAGCGTTGAAGGGCCCTCGCACGGAGAACGGTTCGTGCGGGGGCCCTTCCGCGTGCTCGACCACGCGCCTCCACCCTCTTGCTGCTAGCCTGCATTTGCAAGAGACTTGCAATAAGGCTCTCGAAGAACCCCGGAGCGCCCTGCCTCGTGATCGTCTTCTCACCTTCACGCGGGCGGGTGGATGGACGGAAGGCCCCCGCGAGGACGTGACTCGCGGGGGCCTTCCGGTATGGGGGGGCTCCGGGTGATTCTTGCGGGATGCCGATGAGGAGTTGCATCACCTGCAAGAGCCCCGAGGAGGAGCACCGCTTCCTGGAGCCCAAGGAAGCGGCCTGGCTCAAGAAGCACCTGGACCTGAAGAACGTCGACGGGTTCATGGTGTGCCTGGCCCCGCTGGACGACGGGGCCAAACAGTGCCGCAACGTGCGTAAGTACTTCGTCGAGAGGCCTTTCAGGGAGCCCCTGCGCCTGCCCGAGCCGGAGTGACGTCCATCGGCCGGCGCCGGACTACAGGTTGCTGAAGTCCGGGCCCTTCGTGCGGGAGCGCTTCAGCTCGTAGAAGCCCTCCACCGAGGCGACGAGCAGCGTGCCGTCCCACAGCTTGGCGGCGTCCTCGCCCTTGGGGGCCGGGGTGACGACAGGGCCGAAGAAGGCGATCTGCTCGCCGTCGGCGCCGGGGACCGCGATGACGGGCGTGCCGACGTCCTGGCCGACCTTGTCGATGCCCTCCTTGTGGGAGGCGCGCAGCTCGGTGTCGAACTCGAAGTCCTTCTGGTCCGCGTAGTCGATCAGGTCCGCGGGGAGGCCGACCTCGTCGAGCGCTCCGGCGATCGCCTCCCGCGTCGGGCCCTGGCCGTCGTTGTGGATGCGGTTGCCGAGCGCGGTGTAGAGCGGGCCGAGGATGTCGGCGCCGTGCTTCTGCCAGGCGGCGGTCACCACGCGGACGGGCTCCCACGCCGAGGTGGACATCATCTCGCGGTAGTGGTCGTTCAGCTCGTCGAGCTTCGGCTCGTTCAGCACCGCCAGGCTCATGATGTGCCAGCGGACCTCGATGTCCCGGACCTTCTCCACCTCCAGGACCCAGCGTGAGGTCATCCACGCCCACGGGCACAGCGGGTCGAACCAGAAGTCGACCGGAGTCTTGGCGGAAGTCTGCTCAGACATGGTTCTCCTCGTTGGGGGGACGCCGGTGCCCGGCACCTTGGGGCCACCAGGCTCATGTTCAACGCGATCGGTCGCTCGTGCCATTCCCGGGTGCCCGGCGTCAGGGGCACATGACAGGATCGGTCCTGTTCACACGTACCCATCACGTATCCATGACGCCACGAGGGAGTGCCGCCCGTGCCCGGTGAGAATCTGTCCCGCGACGAGGCCCGCGAGCGGGCAGCACTGCTGTCCGTCGAGGAGTACGAGGTGTCCCTGGACCTGCGCTCCGCGGTGGGCGGGACCGACACCGAGCCGCGTACGTTCCGGTCGGTGACGACCATCCGGTTCCGCAGCGCGGAGCCGGGCGCCACGAGCTTCGCGGACCTGATCGCGCCGGGCGTCACGGCCGTCTCGCTGAACGGCAGGGATCTCGACCCGGGTGCGGTCTTCGACGGCTCCCGCATCCTCCTGGAGGACCTGGCCGAGGACAACGAGCTGGTGGTCGACGCCCAGTGCGCGTACAGCCGCACCGGCGAGGGCATGCACCGCTTCGTCGATCCCGAGGACGGCGAGGTCTATCTCTACACGCAGTACGAACCGGCCGACTCGCGCCGGGTCTTCGCCAACTTCGAGCAGCCCGACCTCAAGGCGCCGTTCCGCTTCGAGGTACGGGCCCCCGAGGACTGGGTGGTGTGGAGCAACGGCGTCGGTGAACTGACCGACGGGGTGTGGAAGTTCGCGGGCACCAAGCCCATCTCGACGTACATCACGGCCGTCGTCGCCGGTCCGTACCACTATGTGACCGACTCGTACGAGCGGGTCCTCGACGACGGCACGCGGCTGGAGATCCCGCTCGGCGCGCTCTGCCGCAAGGGGCTGGCCAGGCACTTCGACGCCGATGACGTCTTCCTGGTCACCAAGCAGGGCCTCGACTTCTTCCACGACCACTTCGACTACCCGTACCCCTTCGGGAAGTACGACCAGGCGTTCGTGCCGGAGTACAACCTCGGCGCGATGGAGAACCCGGGCTGTGTGACCTTCCGCGAGGAGTTCATCTTCCGCGGCAACGTGACCCAGGCGTCGTACGAGCGCCGGGCGAACGTGATCCTGCACGAGATGGCCCACATGTGGTTCGGCGACCTGGTGACCATGGTGTGGTGGGACGACCTGTGGCTCAAGGAGTCCTTCGCGGACTTCATGGGCGCGTTCTCGCTGGTCGAGGCGACCCGCTTCGAGAACGGCTGGGTCACCTTCGCCAACAACCGCAAGGCGTGGGCGTACCGCGCCGACCAGCTGCCCTCCACGCATCCGGTCACGGCCGACATCCGCGACCTGGAGGACGCCAAGCTCAACTTCGACGGGATCACGTACGCCAAGGGAGCGGCGGTCCTGAAGCAGTTGGTGGCGTACGCGGGACGGGACGCGTTCCTGGAGGGCGCCCGCCGCTACTTCAAGCGGCACGCGTACGGGAACACGCGCCTCGGTGACCTGCTGTCGGTCCTGGAGGAGACGAGCGGGCGGGACATGGCGGCCTGGTCGCGGTCCTGGCTGCAGACCGCCGGCGTCAACTCCCTCACCCCGCAGGTGCTCCTCGACGCGCAGGGCCGGGTCGGTGAGCTGACGGTTCTCCAGGAGGCCGCCGAGTCGCACCCCGAGCTGCGGCCGCACCGGGTCGCGGTGGGGCTGTACCGGCGGGAGGGCGCGGACGGTGCGCTCGTACGGTACGCGCGCGCCGAGGTCGACGTCGACGGGCCGCGCACGGTCGTCGGTGAGCTGGCCGGGGCCGACGCCCCCGAGCTGGTCCTCGTCAACGACGACGACCTCACGTACTGCAAGATCCGCTTCGACGAGGGATCACTGGACACCCTGCGGGCCCATCTCGGAGACCTCACCGACCCGCTCGCCCGCGCCCTGTGCTGGTCGGCACTGTGGAACCTGACCCGCGACGCGCTCATGCCCGCGCGGGACTTCGTCGACCTGGTGCTGCGTTTCGCGGGCCGCGAGTCGGACATCGGCGTGCTCCAGACGCTCCACGCGTGGGCGAACTCCGCGCTCACCTTCTATGTCGCGCCCGAGTGGCGGGCCACCGGCGGGCGGCTGCTCGCCGAGGGCGCGCTGCGCGAGCTGCGGTCCGCCGGGCCCGGCAGCCAGCACCAGCTGACGTGGGCGCGGTTCTTCGCCGCGGTCGCCTCCGGCGAGGACGACCTGCGGTTGCTGCGGGAGCTGCTGGCGGGGACGGAGAAGGTCGACGGGCTCGAAGTGGACCAGGAGCTGCGGTGGGCGTTCCTGGAACCGCTCGCCGCGCACGGTCTCGCGGACGAGTCCGTGCTCGCCGCGGAGCTGGCCCGCGACGACACCGCGTCCGGGAAGCGGCATCAGGTGCGGTGTCTGGCGGCGCGGCCGTCCGCGGCGGTCAAGGCGCAGGCGTGGGCCGCCGTGGTGGAGTCGGACTCGCTGTCCAACGCGCTGGTGGAGGCGACGATCGGGGGGTTCGCGCAGGCCTCCCACCGGGAGCTGACCGCTTCGTACGCGGCGAAGTACTTCGATGTGATCGAGCGGGTGTGGGCCGAGCGGTCCATTCAGATCGGGATGGATGTGGTGCGGGGGTTGTTCCCCTCGCTGCAGGACTCCGCCGGCACGGTGGCGGCCGCCGACGCGTGGCTTGCCTCCCATGGGGAGGCCGCGCCCGCGCTTCGGCGGCTGGTGCTTGAGGCTCGGGACGATCTGGGGCGTGCGTTGCGGGGGCAGGCGTGTGACGGGGCTGCCGCCGGTTCAGTTCCCGGTGAAGGCCGCTGATTCGTAGCCCGTGATGTCGTCGGGGGTCACCAGGCCGTCCTCGATGGCTCGGGCCAGCATGTCGGCCTTGGTCGGGGCGGTTCTGCCGACCTGGGCGTACTTGACTCTCGCCCGGCGTATGTAGATGTCCACCGTGTGGACCGAGACGCCCATGCGCCGGGCCACCGACGCCTTCGACATGGACTGGAACCACCATAAGAGAGCGGTACGTTCCTGGGAGGAGAGGCGGGGCCGGCTCGCGCCGCGGTCACCGACGAGGACCCCGGCGGCGGTCGGGGTGACGTAGGGCCTGTCGCCCGCCGCCGCCAGCACCGCGTTCACGAGGTGCGCCCGGCCCTCGTTCTTCGCGACGAACTCGCACGCGCCGGCCTCCAGCGATTCGAGGACCACCCGCTGCTCGGTGAACTGCGAGAAGGCGATGACCCGTTGACCCGCCGCGGCCAGCGTGCCGATGTCGTCGACGACGAGGCGGCCGTGCAGGTTCAGATCGAGAATGAGGACGTCCACGGCACCGGGCTGCACCTCCACGGCTTCGCCGGTGTGCCGTACCGAGATCCGCGGCTCCTGGGACAGCCAGGCCTGGATGCCTTCGATGACGACGGGGTGGTCGTCGACGACGGCAACGCTCAGGGAGCCGGGCTGAGCGGCCATCGGGTTTCCCACCACAGCTGTTCCTCCTCCTGGTCGTACGTGGAGGATGTGGTGAGAAGGCCCGTCGGTTCCCCACGCGTCCCGGCGGCCGCGTCGGCCACCACGCTCACCGCGACCTCCTCGGGTGTGGTCACCACGGTCAGCCGTGCCCGGGTGACGGCGGTCGCCAGGACCAGCAGGGTCCCTTCCGCCAGTTCGCGGCGGACGGCCGGGGGCAGGTCGGGCAGTTCGCCGTAGCTCAGCAGGGTGACGCGTACGCCCCGCCGCTCGGCGACGTCGGCGCAGGCCCGCAGCTCGTGCAGGAGCGGGTGCGGGGTGTCGTCCGTCTCCACGAACAGCCTGCGCAGGCGGGCCGCCTCGACGGCCGCGCGACGGCGTACGACGGTGTCTGACGGGTCCAGGCGGCTTTCGGCGAGACCCCGCAGCAACGGTTCCACCCTGATGCGCAGATACGCGTAGCGGCGCCGGCGCTCGGTGTGCACGGTCTCGTCGGCGGTGGCCCGTGCGAGGTGCTCCGCCTGCGCGGCGGCGATCTCGGTGGCCTCCCGCGCACCGTCGTCGAGCTGCCTCACCAGATACGCGAAGGTCAGCTGGATCCCGGCGGTGACGTACACCGAGGCCAGCAGACGGGACAGGGTGACGTGGTCGAGTGCGCCGTCGGCAGCCAGGAAACCCACCGTGACGGCCGTGTTGGCGCCGAGCAGGGTGATCAGTTCCCACAGCGGGCGCCGCATCAGGAGCAGCATGCCGAACCAGCCCACGGTGTTCCACGCCCAGCTCGCGTCGCTGATCGCCCCGCCCGGCGGGTAGGCGGTGGCGGCGACGACGCCGGTGACCAGCGCCGCCCCCGCGAGGATCCGCGCGGTGCGCGCGCCGAGCGCGGAACGCAGCAGCAGGACGGACCCGACCGTCTGGATGAGGGTGAGGGCCAGCCAGGCGCCCGCGGCGACGGCCGGCGGCTCGTACACCGGCCAGCTCTTGAGCACCCGCATGGAGTCCAGGCCCAGGTGCCAGACGCCGACGATCGCCACCAGCCCGAGGTCGACGACCTTCCCGAAGCGGGTGGCGACCACGCCCTCGGCGACGTCCTCGGTGACGTCCTCGGTGCTGTTCTCGGTGCTGTTCTCGGTGCTGTTCTCGGTGCTGTTCTCGGCCGCGTCGGCAGTCATGGTTCCCACCTCAGCAGGACTCGTGTGCCGGAGCCGGGGGACGAGGTCGCACGGGCGCTGCCGCCCACCGCGGTCATCCGGCCCAGCACCGATTCGCGCAGACCGCGCCGGTGGGCGGGAACGGCCCCGGGGTCGAACCCGCGTCCGCTGTCGCGTATCTCGACGGCGACGCCCCCTTCCCCGGCGCGTCGGGCCTCGACCCGGGCGGCGCGGGTGCCGGCGTGCCGGGCCACGTTGGCCAGGGCCTCGGCGGTGCCGTGCGCGAGGGCTTCCACGACTTCGTGGGGCAGGTCCAGCGGCGGCACGTCGAACTCGATGTCCAGCGCGGGCAGGCCGATGTGCCGCGTCAGTACGACGGTACGCAGGGCGACATCCAGTGGCGCCGGGCCGTTCGCCACAGCGCGTGCCGTGTGGGGGTGTGCCCGCAGGCCCTCGATGACGGCCAGGTCGGCCGCGGCCCGTCGCGGCAGCGCGGCGGAGTCACGGGTGATGCTGCCGGTGCCCACCATGGTGAGCGTGGCGAGCACGGTGTCGTGCAGCAGCCGCTGCTGGTCCAACTCGTCGGTGCGGGCGGCGGACCGGGCGCGTTCCGCCGCGCGGGCGGACGCCTCCTCGGCCAGCGCGAGGTCCGCCCTGCGCGCTCCGCGTTCCAGCAGGGCCACGACGGCGGCGGCGAGCAGCCCCTGGAGCACCAGCACCACGGAGGCGTCCCGTACACCGGCGCCCACCGCGTGGGCCGCCGCGATGGCGATCGTCGAGGCCGCCGCCAGCGGCAGGCGCAGGGTGAACTGGGCGATGAGCACTCCGGTGCGGGCGACCATGTCGATCCATCCGGAGCCCGCACTGGCTTCCAGGACCTCGGCCGGGACCAGGCCGCCCTGCGCCAGGCAGAGCGCCACGACGATGACGGTGTCACCGGCGTAGAGCCAGGTACGAGGATGCGGCCTCAGCGTCAGGACGGTGAACAGACCGCTCCACACCAGCAGTCCGACGACCGCGACGGCCACCCACTCCGACCGGGCGGGCGGTGCGAAGCCGACCACGGCGACCACGGCCGCGCCGAGGGCACCGGCGGCACGCAGGACAGCGGCCAGGCGCGCGAACCGGCGCCGGAGTTGGAGCTGGGCGGGTCCTTGCGCCGGGGCGCCGCCTTCACCGGAGGAATTCCCGCTTCCGCCGAGAAAGGCAAGGGGATTCACCCCGGTCCTCACAGTTTTTCCCCCGCATACGGATGAGATCTGTCCGTCAGCGTAGACGAACGCGACCGCGCAGGACAGAGGCGTGGAGGCGAAGAGGCCTGGCGGGGCAGGGGCGGGCGCGGGGAAGGCGGCGGGGACGGCGGCGCTGTCACGCGTTCGCGTGACATGTATTTCTCCGGCCGGTCCCCTAATTTCGGACCAAGCGTTCAGCAGAAGCAACTCACGACAGAACACGGGGAATTCACATGCAGAGGTCATTGAGACGGCTCACGCTGTTTCTTTCCGCGGTGCTGGCACTCGCCGTCACCACGCTCACGGTCACGCCGGCCAGCGCGGCGCCGGGCCACTCGGACGGATCGAGCAACCGGGTCATCTTCGTTCACGGGTTCGCTCCGACCGGAAAGCACGACTGCGCCAAGTACTTCTCGGACGCCCGGACGCATTTCAAGAACAAGAACTGGAGGGGCAACCTGCTCACCTTCGGTTACTACAAGGGCGACAAGAACTGCTCGTACACGTACAAGAACGGCACCCGCAACAAGTCCCTCAACACCGTGGCCAAGGTGTTCGCGAACTACGTCTCCGACAACTACTCCAAGAAGGGCGACAAGGTCGACGTCGTCGCCCACTCCATGGGCGGCCTCATCGTCCGCGCCGCCCTCTACCACAGCAGCAAGGGCACCCCGGGCTTCCCGAAGAAGCTCTACATCGAGGACGTCGTCACGCTCGGCACCCCGCACGGCGGAACCAAGGCGGGCTACGCCTGCAGCAGGCTCTTCGCGCAGTGCAAGGAAATGAAGCCGAGGAGCGCGTTCCTCAAGAGCCTCGGAACGACCATGCCGAAGCACAACAGGCGAAGCGGCTGGACCACCGACTGGACCACCGTGTCGTCGTACAACGACGGAGTCGTCTCCGAGGCATCCGGTATCGCCGGCGTCGCGAAGCACGAGGTCCAGTACAAAGCGGGAATCAGCCACAACGAACTGAAGACCGTCGACACCGGAAGGCACAAGAGCCGGATCAAGCACTCCCATTGGAGTGCCTGGTCCCTCCGTGTCTCTCCCGTGGAACAGGCACGCCAGGCGGTGCTTTTCCACTCCACGACGTGACATCTACGTGACGCGTCATGCGCAACGGAGCTGCGGCCGTCCCTTCAGGGGCGGCCGCAGTCGTCGAGCGGGCTTTCGCCCTCTCACCCGTTCGAATACCTAGCCGTCCGCCGGAAAGACGGCTCCCCCAAAGGGGGACGGCGCTTCGCGTGTTGACCTCGGAGGCGTCCATAACAGTTACGGAATGTGGGTAATCGGTGCCGTGACCCCCTTACGGACCAGGGAGTTTCGGCAGTTCGCCGGACGGACTTTAGGGCGATGTTGTCCGGCTTTGACGACGGGCTTGTAACAGCGGTTAGGCAGCGGATCGGACGCGGCAGATTCGAGGTCATGAACCACAACACCCCGCTCTCCCCGCGGCCCCTGCGCCACCTGTCCGACGTCCAGCAGCGCGTCATGACCACCGCGCACCTCCGGTCGCGGGGCGTGAGCACCGCCGACATCAACACGCAGTGCAGGCCCGGTGGTTCCTGGCAGCAGCTCCTGCCAGGGGTCTATCTGCTCCGGCCCGGACCCGCCACCACCGAGGAGCGGCTGCACGCGGTCCTCATGTACGCGGCCCGCTGCCCCGTCGCGGAACCGGCCGTCCCCGCGCAGCCCGGCGCCGCCGAACCGCACGCCCCGCAGGGGTACACCGACGCGATGATCACCGGTCTCGCGGCCCTCGCCCTGCACCGCTTCGCGGCCGCTCCCCCGCTGCTGTCCCTGGACCGCCTCGACGTCCTCGTCCCACGGCTGCGGCGCCTTCGTTCGACGGGCTGCGTCCGTATCGTCCGTACACCGGGCATGCCGGAGCCCGTGCAGCTCGGCGGCATCCCCGTGGCGCCCGTGCCGCGCGCGCTGGCCGACGCGGTCGCCGACATCACGGACGCGGGAGTCGTACGCCGGCTGCTCACCGAGGCGGTACGCGGCGGGCACTGCGAACCGGCCGCCGTCGTGAGGGAGTTGACCCATGCGCGGCTGCTGAGCCGGCCGCATGTGGTGGACGCCGTCGACTCCCTCCTCGCCGAGGGCCGGGCCATCGCCGAGGACCGGCTCTACCGCCTGGTCACGGAACACGGTCTGCCCGACCCGGTCTGGAACGTGGAACTGCGGCTGCCCGGCGGCCCGCTCCTCGGCGGCCTCGACGCGTACTGGCCCGACCACGCCGTCGCCCTCGAACTCGACACCCGGGCCCCGCGCCAGGACGACGACGCGATGTGGTCCGAGTACGCCCGCAAGCGCGAGCACCTGGAGCGTCTCGGCATCACGGTCGTCCACGTCACACCGAGGAAGCTGCGGGACTCGATGGAGCAGCAGGCGACCGTCGTGCGTACGGCTCTGATGGCGTCCGGGGATCGTGATCCGGCGGCGTACGTGGTGGTGCTGCCCCGGTAGGGGGAGAGCGGGACAGGGACCGGAGGGGCTGCCTGGTGGTCGGCGGCCCCTCCTTCTGTCTGTACGGCTACTTCGGCTGTCTGTACGGCTACTTCGGCTTCGGGCAGAACTCCGCCTCGATCACCGCGTCGCTGTCGCCCGACCAGTCGCCGTTGAAGTTGAAGGCGAGCGAGTGGCGGCCGTCCGCCGTCGTCACCGCCTCCGAGACGGACCCGTGGATGCCTCCGTGGTGGCCCCAGACGACGACACCGCAGCTCAGCTCGCGCTCGGCGAGGCCCAGGCCGTAGCGGGCGTTCGGAATCCCTCGCATCTCGACCGTGGTCTTCATCTCGGCGAGCTGCTTCCTCGGCAGCAGCCTGCCCCGCAGGAGCGCCGAGTAGAAACGGCCGAGGTCGCCCGAGTCGGAGATCATGTCGCCCTCCGCGAAGGCGAGAGCCGGATTGAGCTCAGTGACGTCGTAGGTCGGGCCGGTGGCCGTCTCGGCGAGTTTTCCGTACGCCCGGCTGCTGGGGCCCGGCACCTTCGGGTACGTGCCCGGGACGAGGGTGGCGTGCAGTCCGAGCGGCCGGATGATGCGCCGTCGGACCTCGTCGCCGTACGTGTGGCCCGTGACCTTCTCGATCACCATGCCGGCCAGGACGTAGTTGGTGTTGGAGTAGTTCCATGAGGCGCCCGGCGTGAAGTCCGGCGCGTGGGACGTCGCGATCTTCACGAGGTCCCGGGGCGACAGCTCGTCGAAGCGGTGCTCGAAGAAGCCGTCCTTCAGGAAGTAGGTGCGGGCGAAGTCGTCGTCCACGGTGTAGTCGTAGATGCCGCTCGTGTGGTTGAGGAGTTGACGCAGGGTGATGTGGCGGCCGTCGTGGCCGTTGCCGCGGACGACGCCGGGCAGCCACGTGTCGACGGTGTCGTCCAGGGAGAGCCGGTGCTCTGCTTCCAGCTGGAGTACGACCGTCGAGGTGAAGGTCTTCGTGATGCTGCCCACGCGGTAGCGGTCCGCTGCCGAGCGGGGCTTCTTCGTCCTGAGGTCGCCCACTCCCGCGGTGGCCTTCCAGGTGGTGCGGTTCTTGACGGCCTGGGCCGCTACGCCGGGGACTCCGTCCTTGACGGCTTCGTTCATCGCGCGTTGGGTCGCGTGGTGATCTCTCGCCGGTGTCGTCGGGGTCGGGGAGTGGGCCAGGGCTGCCGGGGCCGCCAGCGCGGCTGCGGCGAGTGTGGCTGCGGCGGTGAGGGCGGCGCGTGCGGTGCGGGGTGACATGTGGTCCCTTTCGTCGTGATGCCGACGGGAGGGACCTGGTGGGTGCTGGGTGGGTTGCCTTCGGCCGGGGTGGTTGAGTGTGTTTCGGCCGGATTCTGTGGGAGTCGGGGGTTGTGTGTCGGGTGCGGGTGCGTGGGGGCTGGTCGCGCAGTTCCCCGCGCCCCTTGGGGGCTGCGCCCCCGAAAGGCAAAGGACTGCGCCGTTCCCCGCGCCCCTTGGGGCTGCGCGTCAGCTCTTCCTCAGTACCAGTTCCGTGTTGCGGTCTTCCGGGTCGCCGCTCAGGTCCGTTCGGGCGCCGGGGGCGTTGAAGGAGAGTTCGCGGTACAGGGCTGCCAGGCCTGTCTGGGAGAGGTCCGTGAAGTCCGTGTCGTGGGGGGCCGCGGACTCGATCAGCGTGGTGAACAGGGAGATCGTGCCGTCGTGGTTGTCGGCGATCTCGATCACTCGGGCGAGCTGCGGGAAGTCGACGTGGGAGGCGGTGGACACCTCCCAGAAGGAGCGGCCGTCGGAGGCCGGGTGCGGGGTGATGTTGTTCTTGTGGCTGTGACCGTTCACCCAGGCCAGTACCGGGCGGTGGGCGCCGAGCACGGCGAGCACCTCGTCGCCGCCGTGCCGCCGCTCCCCCGGGTGCGCCGGGTCCTCGCGGAGGTTGCGCATGGATTTGCTGGTGTGGTGGCTGAAGACGATGACGTGTTCCTTGTTCTTCTCGGCCGCCTTCAGCGTGCGCTCCAGCCACCGCAGCTGGGTCGTGCCGACCGAGCCCTCGTAGTGGCCGCCCGGGTCGGTGGTGTCGAGGCTGACGCCGAGCACCTCGTCCGCGATCCGGAACGTGTAGTACTGGGTCTTCGCGGCGAGGTTGGCCTGCGAGTAGCCGTGTCCGACGGGGCCGACGCCCGCGTGGGCCGGGTCGAGGTGCGCCTGGAGGTACTCGGTGGGGGTGAAGGGGGCACGGCCCTCGTCCGGGGTGACCGAACGCATCCTGCGTGCCTGGGACTTGAGCATCGCCTTGAAGCCGGCACCCTTGGGGTCGCCGCCCTTCTTGACGTTCTTCCAGACGGCGACACCCTCCGACTCGTCGAGCGTCAGCAGCTTCCTGCCGCCGACCGCGAACTCGGCGAAGAAGGAGTCGCCGGGCGCGTAGCAGCCGCCGGGCAGCGAGTCGTGGTTGCCGACCGTGGAGTACCAGGGCAGGTTGAGGCCGGGGCTGCGCACCTCGCGGATCGCGGCGGCGAGGAAGCCCTCGATACGCGGGAAGCCGAGCTGCTTGTCGGCGTCGCGCAGGGCCGCGTCGGGCTGCCAGTACAGCTTGAGGTCGCTGTTCTGGACGCCCTCGTAGCGGTCCGGATCACCCGAGTTGGGGGTGATGCGGCCGCCGCTCATCACCTTGAGGAACCAGTCCAGTTCCGTCTTGGCGTTGTTGTCGGTGTTGTCGCCCGTGGTCATCACGAAGTGCAGCGGGGAGCCGGTCACGGGGGCGCCGCGCAGCGCGTTGACCCGCTCGACGAGCGAGATCGCGCCGGGCACCGACAGTGACTCCTGGGGGCGCCAGGCGCTGGCGGTCTGCGCGCGCAGGTACTCGTACCGCAGCGGGTGCTGTACGTCGACCAGGTGGAGGTCGGTGAACTGCACGAACGCGGCGAGGGCGGTGCGCCGCCCGGCCCGGCCGGACTTGGCGGCGGCCAGGTCACCGCGGACGACGCGGGGCCAGGCGGGTCCGTCTCCGAGCCGCCGGTACCCGGAGCCGGGGCGTGCGGTGGCGAGGGTCGAGAGGGTGGTGCCCCGGGTGTACGGGGCCAGGGGTGCGGCCGGCGCCCTGCGGGAGACGGCGATGGGCCGGCCCTGGGGGGCGGCGGTGTGGGTGGCGGCCTCGCTCGTTCCCGGGCGCAGCGCGAAGCCGATGCCCGCGGAGAGGGACACCGCCCCGGTGGCGGCCAGGAAGGCGCGGCGGTCACGAGCGGCGGTGGCGACAGAGCGTATGCGCGACATGGCGCGGTCTCCCCTGGTGCGGCGCGTCAGCAGTGGTCGCGGGTGGTCCACTGACGCGAACTTCCCGCTCGTACTTGATGGTTGGCACCTGGGGTGACCTGCGCGTTAACTGGACGGCAACGGGCAGCGCCGATCACCGTACGTCGATCTTGGACTACCCTCCGCGTCCACCGGGCCCTCCTCGAACGGAGGCGGGCCGGTCACTCCACGTTCATCTGGCGGGGTAGGACCCGCCCGGCCGCGGGGCGCTCGCGCCACAGGGCGAGTCCCACGTCGACCAGGCCCACACGCTCCAGGGCGGGTACCTCGTCGAGGGGGTGCCAGGCCGCCATGTCGGTCGAGCCGTCGGACTCGTGGCGCAGTTCACCGCCGGTGATCCGGGCCTCGTAGACGATCCGCAGGCCCTGGAAGTCGGCGGCGCCGACGCGGCGCGGATAGGTGCGCAGGATCGAGTCGACGCCGAGCAGGGTGACCGGTTCGACGGTGTACCCGGTCTCCTCCTCGGCCTCGCGGATCACGGTGTCGTACGGGTCCTCGCCGTGGTCCATGCCGCCGCCGGGCAGGGTCCAGCGCCTGCTGCCGTCCCGTGCCACCCAGCGGGCGAGGAGCATCCGCCCGTCTCGCACACACACGGCGTAGGCCGCCACCCTCAACTCCTTGCGCATGGGCAGACGTTACGACAGGGACCCCCGCGCGTCCCGGTTTGGCCGGAGATCGACCGCATGACGTATGGCGGAATTACGCCATGAACAGTTCACGTCACGGTCAGCTCTCCCCAAACTTCCGTTTCTTACGTAAAGCTGAGCGGTCATCCGGGTTCACATTCCGGACTGACGCGATCGGTCCGACGTCGATCCGATCGTGAACGGACTTTTCCTTTACTCACAAGGATGCTGATGACCCTCCACTCTCAGCGCGCTCCGATCAGCGGGGCGAGACGCGCGGCACGCATAGCCGTCGCCGCCGGACTCGTGGCCGCGCTCTCCGCGGCCGGGCCGATACCCATGGCCTTCGCCGCGGACGGCCCGGGTACCACCCCCGCCGACACGCCGGTCAAGTCCGCGAGCGGCAAGCTCGGTTCGGCCGACGCCGACCTCCTCGCCGAGGCGCAGGCGTCCGGCGACAAGAACGTCACGATGATGATCGCCACCGCGCCGGGGCAGACCGAACAGGTCGCAGGGCAGCTCGACGCGGTGAAGGGCGGCTCGGTCGGCCGCACCTACGACAAGCTCGGCTACGTCCGCGCGACCGTCCCGACCGCCAGGGCCGAGGCGGCCATCGCGGCGGCCTCCAAGCTCTCCTCCGTGCACGGCATCGACCTGCGCCAGGAGATCGTGCTGGACGACCCGACCCCGTCCGCCGACACGGCCAAGGGCGCCAAGAAAAGCGCCACGGCAGCCGCGTACCCGGCGCCGGGCAAGAACACCCCCGCCGTGAACCCGTACAACCCGTCCTTCGAGACGGGTGCCGTCGACTTCGTGAAGAAGAACCCGAAGGCGGACGGCCGCGGTGTCACCATCGGCATCCTCGACTCCGGTGTCGACGTGGCGCACCCCGCGCTGCAGAAGACGACGACCGGCGAGCGCAAGATCGTCGACTGGGTGACGGCGACCGACCCGCTGGTCGACGGCGACGCGACCTGGCGCGCGATGGTCAACGCCCGCTCGGGCCCGGCCTTCACCTTCGACGGCGAGAGCTGGAAGGCCCCGGCCGGCGACTACGCGGTCAGCCGCTTCCGTGAGTCCGCGTCCACCGGCGGCGACGCGAACGGCGACCTGAACCGCGACGGCGACACGACCGACAGCTGGGGCGTGCTCTACGACGCCGCAGCGGGGACGGTCCGCGTCGACCTGAACGACAACAACGACTTCACGGACGACGCGCCGATGAAGCCGTACAAGGACGGCTACCAGATCGGCTACTTCGGTACCGACGACCCGGCCACCGAGATCGCCGAGCGCGTGCCGTTCGTCGTGGAGATCCGCAAGGACGTCCCGATGGACCCGCTGGGCGGTGACTGGGTCGGCAAGAAGTCCGACTTCGTCAACATCGGCATCATCGAGTCCGAGCACGGCACGCACGTCGCCGGCATCACCGCCGCCAACAAGCTGTTCGGCGGCAAGATGAACGGCGCGGCGCCCGGCGCCAAGCTCGTCTCCTCGCGCGCCTGCACCTGGAGCGGCGGCTGCACGAACGTCGCGCTCACCGAGGGCATGATCGACCTCGTCGCCGACCGCGGCGTCGACATCGTGAACATGTCGATCGGCGGTCTGCCCGCGCTGAACGACGGCAACAACGCGCGCGCCGAGCTCTACACCCGCCTCATCGACACCTACGGCGTCCAGCTGGTCATCTCGGCCGGCAACTCGGGCCCCGGCGCCAACACGATCGGCGACCCCGGCCTGGCCGACAAGGTCATCTCCGTCGGCGCGTCCATCTCCAAGGAGACCTGGGCGTCCAACTACGGCTCGCAGGTGTCGAAGAAGTACGCGATGCTGCCCTTCTCCTCGCGCGGCCCGCGTGAGGACGGCGGCTTCACGCCGACGCTGACCGCGCCCGGCGCGGCCATCAACACCACGCAGACCTGGTTCCCCGGCGGCCCGGTCGCCGAGGCGGGCTACTCCCTGCCGCCCGGCTACTCGATGCTGCAGGGCACCTCGATGGCGTCCCCGCAGGCCGCGGGCGCGTCCGCGCTGCTGCTGAGCGCCGCGAAGCAGAAGCACATCGACCTGACGCCGGCCAAGCTGCGCACCGCGCTGACCTCGACCGCCGACCACATCAGCGGCACGCAGGCGTACGCGGAGGGCGCGGGCCTCATCGACATCGAGGACGCCTGGGACTCGATCCGGGACGGCGCCACCGCCCACGACTACCTGGTCAAGGCCCCGGTCGACACCGCGATCGACTTCGCGCTGAAGACCCCGGGCTTCGGCACCGGCCTCTACGACCGTGAGGGCGGCCTCAAGGCCGGCCAGAAGAAGACGTACGACGTCACCGTGACCCGTACGACCGGCGCGAACCGTGCCGTCAAGCACGAGCTGCACCTGAAGAACAACCAGGGCGGCACGTTCCGGATCGTCGGCGGTGCCAAGGTCCTGCTCCCGCTGTTCAAGCCGGTGACGGTGAAGGTCGAGGCCAAGCCCACGAGCGCCGGGCTCAGCAGCGCGATCCTGGAGGTCGACGACCCGCGCACCGAGGGCGTCGACAAGCAGGTCCTCACCACGGTGGTCGTCTCCGCCCCGCTGGCCGCCGCGCAGAAGTACGCCTACTCGGCGTCCGGCACGGTCCAGCGCAACTCCACCACGTCGTACTTCGTGACCGTCCCCGAGGGCGCCAAGAACCTTGAGGTCGCGATCGGCGGGCTGAAGACCGGGAGCCAGACCCGGTTCATCGCCATCCACCCGTACGGCGTCCCGGTCGACAACACGTCGACGCCGTACTGCTACAACAACTACCTCGACGGCAACGGCTGCCGCCCCGACCTGCGGTCCTACAGCGACCCGCAGCCGGGCGTCTGGGAGATCGAGGTCGAGTCGCGCCGTACGTCGCCGCTGCTCGACAACCCGTACAAGCTGAACGTCGAGGTGCTGGGCGCCGAGTTCGACCCGGCCGTCGTGACCGTCCCCGACGCCAAGGTCGGTACGCCGACCCCGGCCTCGTGGAAGGTGACGAACAAGCTCGCCGCGGTCGACGGTTCCCTCAAGGGCGGTCCGCTCGGCTCCTCCAAGAGCACGCGGCCGACCATCGCCCAGGGCGCCACGGACACCGTCACGGTGGACGTGCCCGCGGGCGCCGAGTCGCTCGACGTGAGCATCGGCAACGTCTCCGACGCCGCCGCCGACCTCGACCTGTCCGTCTACGACGCGCAGGGCAACGAGGTCGGTTCGTCCGCGGACGGCGACTCGGAGGAGGCCGTCTCCGTGCCGTCGCCCGCCGCCGGTACGTACACCGTGCTGGTCGCCGGCTACTCGGTCCCGGCGGGCACCACCGCGTACGACTACCTGGACGTGTACTTCGCGCCCTCGCTCGGACAGGTGGAGGTCGCCGCGACGCCCGTGAAGCTCGCCACCGGCGCTTCGACGTCGGTCACCGCGCAGGTCGTCGCAAACGCGGCACCGCCGGCCGGCCGTACGTTCTTCGGGCGGGTGCAGCTCGTGAACGCGCGGGGCACCGCGGCCGGTACGGGCAGCGTCCTGATCGAGAAGGTCACGCCGTAGCCTCCGGCCGGCACTGACACGAAGGGCGGGCGTCCGGTTCGACCGGGCGCCCGCCCTTCGCGTTCCCCCTCGCCGGTCCGCTCAGCCCCGGCCGGCCTCCGGTCCCGCGCACTCCATGCCGCGCGCCCCCGGCAGGGCCTCGACGATCTCCTTGCGGGCGTCGGCGACCCCCGGACCGGTCTCGTAGTCCAGCCGGTCCCGCGGATACAGCGGCACCCGCACCAGGGTGTACGTGCCGGCCCTCAGGTCCTCCCGCGCCTCCTCGGGCAGCGTGACGGTGACCGTCGGCCGGTCCGCCGCCGGCTGCTCGGGCCGGTACCAGCGCTTCACCTCCAGCACGACGCGTACGTTCCCGTCACCCGTGGACGTGATGCTCCGTACGGTCCCCTCGGCGAGGATCCTGGAGCACGCGAGACGCATCTCGGGCGGGTACGACGACGTGTCGTCCCCGCTGCCCCCGCCGTCCTCGCTGCTCTCGCTCTTCGCGGCCGACGAGTCGTTCTGGGCGCCCGTGTCGCTGCTGCCTCCCTGCACGCCGAGCCACACCAGTCCGCCGAGCAGGGCCGTGCCCGCCGCGATCACGAGGGCGCCCACGGCCGCTCCCGCGTAGCGCCGGTAGCGGCGCGGCTGCCGGGGCCCGGTCTCCTTCTTCGGCGCTCCCGGCGGCCTCAGCGGCGCGGACGCCCGGGACGGCCTCGTCTTCCGGCCCTCCCCCGGCCGCCCGAGGTCCGTCGCCTCCGCGTCCGGTGGCCCCGCGGCCGGTGTCCCGTCGGCCAGCGTGTCGCCCATGATCCTCAGCTGTTCCCTCAGCAGGGCCACGTCCGCGACCGCCGACCGGTGCTCCGCCATGAACCGCGCGTCCTCCCGAGCTCCGTCGGGCACGGGTTCGTCCGTGATCGCGGCGAGCAGCGCGTCGATCCCGTCGTACGCGACTTCTTCGTACTCGGCTCCTCCGTACTCGGGCATGTCACACCACCTCGTCCTCGTGCAGGCGGGTGCGCAGCGCGCGGACCGCCGAGTGCAGCCTGCTCTTGACCGTGCCCTCCGGGATGCCGAGCTCCTCGGCGATCCCCCGGACGGGCAGGTCGGCGTAGAAGCGCAGCACGAGGATCTGCCGCTGGGCGTCCGGCAGCTCGTCCAGGCCCTGGGCCACGGCCAGCGACAGCACCTTCGTCTCCTCACCGGAATCGCCCCCGGTGTGCTCGGCGGGCCGCAGCGAGGCCAGCCGTTCACCGATCCGCTCCTGCCGGCGCCTGGCCCGGTGCCAGTCCATGGCCAGGTTCGAGGCGACGACCGCCGCCCACGCCGACACGTCACGCGGCGCCTCGGCCCCGCTCGCCGCCCGCTCCAGGAGCCGCAGCCGGACCTGCTGCACCCCGTCCGGCAGGTCCGTCTGCGGCACCCCGCCGAGCGCGAGCACGGCACGCACCCGACGCTCCTGTGCCGCGTCCAGGGGGTCGTCGAAGGCTCCCCCGGCCGACTCCTCGGCCCCCTGGACACGGCGGGTTTTTCTGCGCAGCACAGCACCCCTCCCCTCACCGCGTTTCCTCTAGGACGCGCGAGGCGTAAGAAACGTTCGGCCGGCGCCGCCCGACTTCGGCGGGCCTGCTCCAGGGGACGGAGGCGTATGTCACACCGTCTCAGTGCGCGGGCAAAGGATTGGACACATGGGCCCGGGTGAGACACATGATGGAAACTCGGCCATGTCCCGGCCGGACAATGAGCAGGCGTAAGTGCAGGCAGAAGAGCAGGCAGAAGGAGTCGCTGTGAAGGTAGGAATCGTCGGAGCCACCGGTCAGGTCGGCACCGTCATGCTGAGGATCCTCGCCGAGCGCGAGTTCCCGGTGGAGACGCTGCGTCTGTTCGCCTCGGCCCGTTCGGCCGGTTCGACGATCACCTACAAGGACAAGTCCGTGACGGTGGAGGACGCCTCCACCGCCGACTACTCCGGCCTCGACATCGTGCTCTTCTCCGCCGGCGGCGCCACGTCCAGGGCCCTGGCCGAGAAGGTCGCCTCGCAGGGTGCCGTCGTGATCGACAACTCCTCCGCGTGGCGCAAGGACCCCGAGGTTCCGCTGGTGGTCTCCGAGGTCAACCCGCACGCGGTGGCGGACCGGCCCAAGGGGATCATCGCCAACCCGAACTGCACGACCATGGCCGCGATGCCCGTACTGAAGCCGCTGCACGCGGAAGCGGGGCTCGAAGCCCTCGTCGTCGCCACCTACCAGGCCGTGTCCGGGTCCGGTGTCGCCGGTGTCGCCGAACTGCACGGGCAGGCGCAGAAGGTCGTCGCCGACGCGGACAAGCTGACCCACGACGGTTCGGCGGTCGACTTCCCCGAGCCGCAGGTCTACCAGCGGCCCATCGCCTTCAACGTCCTTCCGCTGGCCGGGTCCATCGTGGACGACGGACTGAACGAGACCGACGAGGAGCAGAAGCTGCGGCACGAGTCCCGCAAGATCCTGGAGATTCCGGGACTCAAGGTGTCCGGGACATGTGTCCGGGTGCCGGTGTTCTCGGGGCACTCGCTTCAGGTCAACGCCCGGTTCGCGCGGCCGTTGCGTGTGGAGCGGGCCACGGAACTGCTGGCGGGGGCGCCCGGTGTCGCCCTCTCGGACATTCCCACTCCGCTGCAGGCTGCTGGGCAGGATCCGTCGTTCGTGGGGCGCATCCGTGCGGACGAGACGGTCGAGCACGGGATCGCGCTGTTCGTCTCGAACGACAACCTCCGCAAGGGCGCTGCGCTGAACGCGGTCCAGATCGCGGAGCTGGTGGCAGCGGAGCTGAGCTGACCGCCGGCGTGGGGCGGAGTGTCCGGCTGCGGCCCGGTGGGGGCTGATCGCGCAGTTCCCCGCGCCCCTGAAAGGCCCAGTCCTGGGCGGAGTGCCGGGTGCGGGACGGTGGGGGTGAGCCGCGCAGTTCCCCGCGCCCCTTGAGGGGCGCGGGGAACTGCGCGAACGGCCCCCACCGGGTCGCGGACAGCCGACGAGCCCGGGGCGCAGGCCCGCTTTTTTGGGGGCGCGGGGAACTGCGCAGGCTTTTAGGCCGTGGCCTCGGCCTTGGAGGCGTCTGCGAGTTTCTTCGTGACGTCCACCGTGTCCGCCGCCGGCGGCGCCTCCACGTCCGCCTCCGTGCCGAAGTCCGTGAACTTGAGCGTCGTGGTGCTCTTGACCGTCTGGTCCTTCTGCCCACCACCCGCCTGGGGGCGCAACGTGAGCTCGATGGTCTGCTGCCGCAGCCGGCCCTCGTCGTCGACCCACATCTCCAGCGGCAGCGTCGACGTGCCGAGCTGCTTCTCCAGCTGGTCGGCCTTCGCCCGGTCGCCCTTGGCGAGGTCCTTCACCGCGATCTTGACGCGGTAGTGCGTGGTGCGGGTCCCGTCGATCGTCTCCGTGCCGACCTTGGTGACGTCGGCGTCGTTCACGCCTTCGGTGTACGCGAAGGATTCCGCCGGGTCGTTGACCTGCCCGCCCGCGCCGCCCAGTTTGGCCGGGTCTATCTTCATCCAGGTCTTGCCCTTGGGCAGCTGGAGCTGGGCGCGCTGCTCGGCCGGGGCCTTCTGGTAGACGACGCCGTCGAGGACGCGCTGCTCGATCTTCTGCCCCTTGGACGTCATCGTCATGGTGCTGGCGCCCTCTTCGAGGTCCATCACACCGGTGCCGCGGACGGTCACCGTCTCGCCGGCGGCGGCCGCCTCGGAGACGAGGCTCATTTTCGCCGAGTCCGCCGCGGTCGTCTTCTGGTGGGCCGCCCGTACCACCTGGGACTCGGACGCGCCCTTGGTGGAGGACGCCCCCTTCGCCCCGTCCTTTTTCCCGTCCGCACCGTCGTCCCCGCTGGAGCAGGCGGACAGTCCTGCGGTGAGCACCAGTACGGTCGCGATTCCTAGGACGTGCTTTCCTGCCATGAGAACGTTCCCCCTCAACTCGGGTCAAAGTCGGGCCACTTGACTCGAACCGGGTTCCCAGTCCTTTACGTGCCACTCCTCCTTGCACACATCCGGTGTCAGGGGCGGCGCACCTCGTAGAGAAAACAGCCGTACTCGACGGCCCTGACGTGGACGAGGGCCACCTCGCTGTCGGCGAAGGCCTCCGTGAGTGCCGCGTCGAGGGCGGCGTCGGGCGAGTCCCGGCCGGCCGGTTCCGGGATCTCCAGGAGCCGGCCGCCGAGGATGTGGCCCTGGGCGGAGTAGCGGCGCAGGGTGCGCAGGACGCCCGGCCCGGCGAAGGGATACCCGGACCTGTCGAGGTCAGGCCCCTGGCACTCCTGGGCGTGGACGAAGACGGGGCCCTGTTCGTCGTACGCGCCGGGTCGCGCGCCCGTCCGCGCGGCCCAGCGGCGCAGGGGCGCGTACGAGACGAGGGCGATGCGCTCCCCCGGTTCGCCGCGCCGCAGACAGCAACGGAGCGGAGCCCCGCCGTCCGGGTCGGTGACGGGAACGCACGGAAGCCCGGCGTCGTCCGTCGCGCGGAGTTCCTTCAACGCCTGGGGTTCGATGGGACGTGCGTGATGGCTGGTCATGGCTCCAGGGTGGCCCCGCGTCCCCCGCGCACACCGGCGGGAAACGGACATCGCACTCCCGCAGCCGCCGTGGAAGGATGACGCAACTGACCCATCACGAGGAGATGACCGCGTGCCTGGCACAAACCTGACCCGCGAAGAGGCACAGCAGCGGGCGAAGCTGCTCACCGTTGACTCGTACGAGATCGATCTGGATCTCTCCGGCGCGGTGGAGGGCGGCACCTACCGGTCCGTGACCACGGTGCGCTTCGACGCGGCCGAGACCGGCGTCGGGTCCTTCATCGATCTGGTGGCCCCGGCCGTCCAGGAGGTCGTCCTCAACGGTGACTCCCTCGATCCGGCCGAGGTCTTCAAGGACTCGCGGATCGCGCTGGCGGGCATCCTGGAGGGCCGCAACGTCCTGCGGGTCGTGGCCGACTGCGCGTACACGAACACCGGTGAGGGGCTGCACCGGTTCGTCGACCCGGTCGACCAGCAGGCCTACCTCTACACCCAGTTCGAGGTGCCGGACGCCCGCCGGGTCTTCGCGAGCTTCGAGCAGCCGGACCTGAAGGCCACCTTCCAGTTCACCGTGAAGGCGCCGTCGGGCTGGACCGTCATCTCCAACTCGCCGACGCCGGAGCCGAAGGACGACGTCTGGGAGTTCGAGCCGACGCCGCGCATCTCGACGTACATCACGGCGCTGATCCTGGGCCCGTACCACTCGGTGCACAGCGTGTACGAGAAGGACGGGCAGAGTGTGCCGCTGGGCATCTACTGCCGGCCCTCGCTCGCCCAGTTCCTCGACTCGGACGCGATCTTCGAGGTCACGCGGCAGGGCTTCGAGTGGTTCCAGGAGAAGTTCGACTACGCGTACCCGTTCAAGAAGTACGACCAGCTCTTCGTACCGGAGTTCAACGCGGGCGCGATGGAGAACGCGGGCGCGGTGACCATCCGCGACCAGTACGTGTTCCGGTCGAAGGTGACGGACGCCGCGTACGAGGTGCGGGCCGAGACCATCCTGCACGAGCTGGCCCACATGTGGTTCGGCGACCTCGTGACCATGGAGTGGTGGAACGACCTGTGGCTGAATGAGTCCTTCGCCACCTACACCTCGATCGCCTGCCAGGCGTACGCGCCGGACTCCCGCTGGCCGCACTCGTGGACCACGTTCGCCAACTCCATGAAGACGTGGGCGTACCGGCAGGACCAGCTGCCCTCCACACACCCGATCATGGCGCAGATCAACGACCTCGACGACGTGCTCGTCAACTTCGACGGCATCACGTACGCCAAGGGCGCCAGCGTCCTCAAGCAGCTCGTGGCGTACGTCGGCCAGGACGAGTTCTTCCGGGGCGTGCAGGCCTACTTCAAGGCGCACGCGTACGGGAACACGCAGCTGTCCGACCTGCTCGGCGCGCTGGAGGAGACCAGCGGGCGCGACCTGGGCACCTGGTCGCAGAAGTGGCTGCAGACGGCCGGCATCAACATCCTGCGCCCGCAGATCGAGACCGACGGACACGGGATCATCACCTCCTTCGCGATCCGCCAGGAGGCCCCCGCGCTGCCCGCCGGCGCGAAGGGCGAGCCGACGCTGCGCCCGCACCGCATCGCGGTCGGCCTGTACGACCTGGACGACGACAGCGGCAAGCTGGTGCGCGGTGAGCGCATCGAGCTGGACGTCGACGGCGAACTGACCGACGTGCCCCAGCTGGTGGGCAAGCCCCGCGCCGCCGTGATCCTCCTCAACGACGACGACCTGTCGTACGCGAAGGTCCGTCTCGACGAGCAGTCCCTCGCGTTCGTCACCGAGCACCTCGGCGACTTCGAGGCGTCCCTGCCCCGCGCCCTGTGCTGGGCCTCGGCCTGGGACATGACCCGCGACGCCGAACTGGCCACCCGCGACTACCTCTCGCTGGTGCTCTCCGGCATCGGCAAGGAGTCGGACATCGGCGTCGTCCAGTCGCTGCACCGCCAGGTGCTGACGGCCGTCGAGCTGTACGCCGACCCGAACGCCCGCGAGGCCCTGCTGACCCGCTGGACGGACGCCACGCTGGCCCACCTGCGGTCCTCCGCGGCCGGCGGCGACCACCAGCTGGCCTGGGCACGCGCGTTCGCCTCGACGGCCCGCACGCCGGAACAGCTCGACCTCCTGGAGGGCCTGCTGGACGGCCGGGAGAGCATCGAGGGCCTGGCCGTCGACACCGAGCTGCGCTGGTCGTTCGTCCAGCGCCTCGCGTCGGTCGGCCGCTTCGACGACGCCGAGATCACCAGCGAGTACGAGCGGGACAAGACGGCCGCCGGTGAGCGGCACGCGGCGTCCGCCCGCGCCGCCCGTCCGACCGACGAGGCCAAGGCGGAGGCCTGGGCGTCGGTCGTCGAGTCCGACAAACTGCCGAACGCCCTGCAGGAGGCCGTGATCGGCGGCTTCGTGCAGTTCGGCCAGCGTGAACTGCTCGCCCCGTACACGGACAAGTACTTCGAGGCGGTCAAGGGCGTCTGGGACTCGCGTTCGCACGAGATGGCCCAGCAGATCGCGGTCGGCCTCTACCCGTCCGTCCAGATCTCCGCGGACACCCTGGCGAAGACGGACGAGTGGCTGGCCTCGGCAGAGCCGAGCGCGGCCCTGCGCCGCCTGATCTCGGAGTCCCGCTCGGGCGTCGAACGCGCCCTGAAGGCCCAGGCGGCGGACACGGCGGCCTCGGCGGCGACCCCGACCGGCGAGTAGCCGCACACGGAAGCGGCGCCCCCAGGCCGAAGGCCTTCGGGGGCGCCGCTTCCGTGTGGGGGCGGAGGGGGAGTCACGGCAGCACGACCCAGCCGACGGGGGAGACAACCAGCCCGGCTGCCGTGACTCGTTCAGGGCCCCCTTTTCTTAGGGGCGCGGGGAACGGCGCAGTCTTTCGCCTTTCAGGGGGCGCAGCCCCCAAGGGGCGCGGGGAACGGCGCAGTCTTTTGGCTTTGCCCTTCAGGGGCGCGGGGAACGGCGCAGTCTTTTGGCTTTGCCCTTCAGGGGCGCGGGGAACTGCGCGACCAGCCACGACGCACCCGCAGACGACCGACAACCCCACGCCCCCACACCACTACTGCCGACTCTTCGCCCGATACAGATGCATCGTCAGCGGCGCGAAGATCAACGTAATGACCCCGCTGGCCAGCAACACCCACCCGATGTCAGCCCCGCTGGCGTCCCCGTGGACAAGCCCACGAACAGCCGTGGCCGCGTTACTGACCGGATTCGCGTTGACGATCGCCTCCATCCACCCCGGCATGGTCTCCGGCTCCACGAAGATGTTGCTGGTGAAGACCAGCGGAAACATCACCAGCATGCTGGACCCGGACACCGTCTCCGGCGCCTTGGCGACCACACCCAGCGCCGCGAAGATCCAGCTGACGCTCACCGCGAAGAGCAGCAGGAGCAGCATCGCGGCCAGCACGCCGCCCATTCCCCCGTCGGGCCGGAAGCCGAGCGCCAGCCCGACCCCCATCGTGGTGGTCAGCGCCAGCACGTAGCGGACGATGTCGCCGAGGAGGCTGCCCACGATGGTGGCCGGCTGCCAGAACGGCAGGGTGCGGAACCGGTCGTAGATGCCCCGGGTGATGTCCATGTTGAGCGCGGTACCGGTGTAGACGGTCGGCATGATGACGGTCTGCACGAGGACGCCCGGCAGGAAGTACTGGAGGTACTCCTTGGTCGAGCCGGCGAACGCGCCGCCGAAGAGGTAGGTGAAGGTCAGCAGGAAGACGATCGGCATCAGCGTGACGTCGAACAGCACGGCCACGCCGTAGTGCTTCATCTTCCGCATCGTGCGCCACGCGGACACCCGTACGGCGGTCAGCGGGTTGGGGCGGGAGGGGCGGATCTGACTGGTGAGGGCCTTGCGCAGGGCGTCGGCGGGCACGCCCGGAGTGGCCGTCGTCTCGGATGTGAGGGTCATGCCGCGTCCTCCTGGTCGGTCTGTGCGTCTTCCGCGGGGCGCCCGGTGAGGGCGAGGAAGACCTCGTCGAGGCTGGGCCTGCCGAACGCGAAGTCCGAGACGGCGATCTCGGAGCGGGCGAGTTCGGCGAGGGCTCCCGCGACCCGTTCGTGGTCGTCGGTCCGTACCGAGAGCGCGAAGGGGTCGGACTCCTGGAAGACCGGTGAGGCGAGGGCCCGGGTGAGCAGTTGGGCGGCCTCGGGGCGGGTCTCGGCGTTGACGAGCCGTACGTGCAGGGCTCCGGTGCCGACGGACGCCTTGAGTTCGCCGGTGGTGCCCTCGGCGATGACCCGGCCGTGGTCGATGACGGCGATGCGGTCGGCGAGCTGGTCGGCCTCGTCGAGGTACTGCGTGGTCAGCAGGATCGTGGTGCCGAGCGCCACCATGGCCCGCACGCTGTCCCACACCTGGTTGCGGCTGCGCGGGTCGAGTCCGGTGGTCGGCTCGTCGAGGAAGAGCAGGTCGGGGGTGATGACGAGGCTGGCGGCGATGTCGAGGCGGCGCCGCATGCCTCCGGAGAAGGTCTTGGACTGGCGTCCGGCGGCGTCCGTGAGGTCGAAGGCCGCGAGCAGTTCCTCGGCGCGGGCGGCGGCCTGGGACCGGGAGAAGCCCAGCAGCCGGGCGAGCAGGGTGAGGTTCTCGGTGGCGGTGAGGTCCTCGTCGATCGAGGCGAACTGGCCGGTGAGGCTGACCCGGCTGCGTACCGCCCCGGCCTCCTTGACCACGTCGTGCCCGAGGACCCGGGCGGTGCCGCCGTCGGGGGTGAGCAGGGTGGACAGCATCCGGATCGTCGTCGTCTTGCCCGCGCCGTTGGGACCCAGCACGCCGTAGACGACACCCTGCGGGATGGCCAGGTCGACGCCGTCGACGGCCCGGGTCTCACCGAAGGTCTTGACGAGTCCCGACGTCTCGATGGCAAGTGTGGATTGCGAACTCAATCTGTGACTCCTTGGTCCTGATGCGCCACGAGAGGCTGTGCGCCATGGCAGGGAACGAACGACACGCAGAGCAGTAATCAAATTTGATTACTGCTCCAAGCTAGAGCACGGGCAACCAACTATGCAAGTTTGATTAGTAGGTCGTGCGAAGACGGCCGCCCGTCAACGGCCCGTCGTCCCGGGGCCGATGAGGGCGCGCCACGATCCCGGCGTCCCGAAGGAGGGCCCGTGTTCGCCGGCCATCTCGTACTCGCCGGACCTGACCCGTGCCAGCAGGTCCTGGGTCCATGCGACGCCGAGGTCGGCGTAGCGCGTCCGCATGGTCCACAGCTCGCCCAGATGCGCGGGCAGGCCCTCGGCGTGGACCGGGGCCGATTCCTTGCGCAGCACGGCCCGTTGGGCTTCCAGGACGGCCAGGCGGGTGGAGAGGGCCGCCACGGCGCGCTCGCGCGAGAGGGCGGGCATCAGGGCGAGGCCGGCGCTGAGCATGTCGGCGCGGTGCTCGGGCCGCTCCAGGGCGTCGACCAGCAGCCGGAAGAACTCCGCGTCCCCCTCGGCGGTCACGCTGTAGTCCACCCGCCCCGGCCAGTGGACGATCTCGCTGGCCTCCAGCAGGCCGATCTTCGCGAGCTGCCGCAGCGCGTGGTAGATCGAACCGGGTTTGACGTTGGCCCAGTCGTCGATCCCCCAGGACAGCAACTCGGCCCGCACCCGGTAACCATGCGTCCTGCCGAACCCGCGTACCACCCCGAGGACCAGCAACCGCGTCGCCGACATCGTCACCCCGTTCCGTCTGGTGCGGCGTATTCCTGTCCGCCGCGCGCCTGGGCGCCAGCTTAGTTAGCCGCCCCGGACACGACGGAGGACGACCAGGACGCGCGTCCTGGGGCTCCGCGCGCCCGGGGGCACGGGACACGCCCGCGCCCCCGGGCCACGCCCGCCGGACCCCCGGACCCACAGACCCACAGACCCACAGACCCACGGGCCGACGGGCCGACGGGCCGACGGCTGAACGACCGTGCCGGTCAGGCGCTCGTTTCCAGTTCCACCTTCGGGACGTCCGGCAGCTTGCCCAGTTTGACCAGGAGCGGGCGCATGTTGATGACGTCCCAGTGTTCGACGACCTTGGCGTCCTCGAAGCGCAGTTCCTCCACCAGGTGCCAGCTGACGCGCTCGCCGGTCGGCGGCACGCCCATGAACTCGTGCGAGTGGGTCGCCGTCACGGTGATGCGCAGGGTGACCCGGTCCTCCTCGGCCATGATGCTCTTCACTTCGAGCTGGAGATCGGGGAACGCCTGCAGCCCGCCCTCCATGAGTTTGATCATGTCGGCGGAACTCACCTCGGTGTCCTCGGAGTAGTGCACGATGTCCGGCGACCAGTGCTTGATGATCCCGCTCAGGTCCCACCGGTTCCAGGCGGCGACCATTTCCAGACACAGGGCCTTGCGCTCGGCCATTGACATGGCGATTCCTCACAGTCTCGCGGACGATGTCACGCCAGACTGCCCCCGACCCGCCTGAGAACGGCTGCAGGACCGCTCAAGTCCCGCTGGAGCGGGGCCGGACGCCACCCGCCGCCCCACCGGGGTCCGCGGCGGTCCGCCGAAGTCCATCGGCGCTCACGGAGTCCTCTAGCCCGGCGCGACAGCCTGGGCCCCTGGAACCGCCTCCCCTGCACAGGACAGCGCGCCGGGGAGCACCGTTTCGTACGCCGAGGAGGGGCCTTGAACATCCTGTTGACCGGTGCCACGGGCAAGGTGGGACGCCATGTCGCCCGGAGCCTGGCGGGCTCCGGGCACCACGTGCGGGCGCTCACCCGCACACCCGCGACCGCCGCGCTGCCGGCCGGCGTCGAGGTCGTCGAGGGCGACCTGGAGCAGCCGCAGAGCCTGCCCGCCGCCCTGGAGGGCATCGACCGGATGTACCTCTTCCCGGTGCCCGAGACCGCCCACGAGGTCGCGGCGCTCGCCCGCAAGGCGGGGGTCCGGCACATCGTCGTCCTGTCGTCCAGTTCGGTGCTCGAAGACGAGAGCAACCCCAGCCACCAGCACCACCGCGCGGTGGAACGGGCCGTCGAGGACAGCGGGGCGGACTGGACCTTCGTACGCCCCGACGAGTTCGCCGGCAACACCCTCTGGAAGTGGGGCGACTCCATCCGTACGGAGGGCGTCGTGCGCGCCCCCTACGGCAAGGCCGCCCGCGCGATCGTCGACGAGGCCGACATCGCGGCGGTCGTGGCGACCGCGCTGCTGGAGGACGGCCACGCGGGCGCCCAGTACCTGGTGACGGGGCCGCAGGCGCTGACCCAGGTCGAGCAGGTGGCCGCGATCGCGGAGGCGACCGGCCGGGACATCCGCTTCGAGGAGCTGAGCCGGGAGGCCGGACGGGCGGCGATGAGCGCCGTCATGCCGCCGCCGGTCGTCGAGATGCTGCTCGACTACCTCGCCGAGTCGGCCGTCACCCCCGGCCCGGTGACCGATGCCGTGCGCCGGGTCACCGGCCGTCAGGCACGCACGTTCGCGAGCTGGGCGGCGGAGCACGCCGAAGGATTCGGCGGCGAGGCCGCTGCCGGGGATGCCTCCGGTGCCGGCGGTGTCTCCGGTGCCGGTTCAGGCGGTTCGGGCGGTTCAGGCCGCTCCAGCAGTGCCGGCCGTTCGAGCAGTTCCAGCTGAGGAGGGGAGTTCGTCATGTACGGACCCGGGATGGCCGAGATCTACGAGCTGCTGCACGAGTCGCGCGGCAAGGACTACCGGGTGGAGGCCGCCACCGTCGCGGGGCTCGTACGGGCCCGCAACCCCGCGGCGGCCTCGCTCCTGGACGTCGCCTGCGGCACCGGCGCGCACCTGCGGCACTTCGCCCAGCTCTTCGACAAGGTCGAAGGGCTCGAACTGTCCGACGCGATGCTGTCGATGGCCCGCACCGCGGTACCCGCCGCCGTCCTGCACCGTGGCGACATGCGCGACCTGTCCCTGGGGCGCTCCTACGACGCGATCACCTGCATGTTCGGCTCGATCGCCTATCTGCAGGACACGGCCGAACTCACCGCGACCCTGCGGTCGTTCGCCGAGCACCTGACCCCGCACGGTGTCGTGGCGGTGGACCCCTGGTGGTTCCTGGAGACGGCTCTGGACCGCCATGTGAGCGGGGACACCGTGACCGTGGGCCGAGGGACGCTGACCCGGATCTCCCACACGGAGCGCCGGGGGCACACCTCACACATGGTCGTGCACTACATGGTGGCCGATCCCGACAGTGGTGTGCAGCACTTCGCGGAGAGCCACTCGCTGACGCTGTTCACCCGCGCCGAGTACGAGGAGGCGTTCACCCGGGCCGGGTTGAACGTCGCCTACGTGGAGGGGATCCAGTCGGGCCGCGGCCTGTTCCTCGCGGACCGCGGCTGACTGTCTTCGAGTGCGCCGGAGGGGCGGTGGCCGCGGACTGCGGCCACCGCCCCTCCGGGCATTCTGTCGTTCCCGTCGCCGTCAGTCGGGCAGCCGCACCGACAGCGCGTGCCGGAAGACATTCCTGGGGTCCCAGCGGGCCTTGACCTTCTGCAGGCGCGGGTAGTTCCCCTTGTAGTAGAGGGTGTGCCAGGGCACTCCGGAGGTGTTCCACTCCGGGTCGGCCAAGTCGATGTCGGGGTAGTTGATGAAGGTGCCCTCGGTCCGGTCGTCGGGCACCGGGACGCCGCCGGTGGTGGCGAAGACGTCGCGGTAGATCTCCCGGATCCAGGCGAGGTTGGCGTCGTCCTGTGTGGGATCCATCCATGTGGCCGACATCCACACCTTGATGATGGAGTCGCGCTGGGCGGTGGCGGTGGCCGTCTCCGGAACGGAGTTGACCTTCGCCCCGTACGAGTAGAGCGAGACCTCGCCCCACACCTGGGTGTCGGCGCTCAGATACTTGTAGAGGGTGGCGGCCTGGGCGTCGGTCCACGGCTTGCGCAGATACGCGCCCTTGGACTTGGTCCGGTCGAACCCGCCGGTGTCGAACTTGTTGGCCAGCGTGGCGCGCAGCCACGGCTCCGTGCTCCGCTGGACGGCGGGCTCCACCCCCGTGCCCTCGTTGATCGCGGCCACGAAGTCGTTCAGCAGCCCCTCGGCGCCGTCCAGTCCGCCGTCGATCTGGATGTCCAGCAGGATCTGCCCGGCCGCCTTGCTGTTGAGGTAGAAGACGCTGTGCAGACTGGCGTACGGGGTGTCGGCGGCGCTGTTGCGCTGGTGCCAGGCCCCGTGGTTGTCGATGATCCGGGTGAACGCCTTCTCGGTGAGGGCGGACCACTCCCAGGTCACGATGTGCCGCAGGGTCGACTTCGGCGCCTTGGGCAGCAGCCCGGACGGATCGTTGCCGGTGGCCCCGGGCGTACGGAACCAGTACTTGGTGACGATGCCGAAGTTGCCGCCGCCGCCCCCGGTGTGGGCCCACCACAGCTCGCGGTTGGGGTCGCCGGCCGCGCTGGTGGCCACGACCTTGCGGGCCCGGCCGGAGGCGTCCACGACAACGACCTCGACGGCGTAGAGGTGGTCGGCCACCACTCCGTCGCGGCGGGACAGCGGGCCGTACCCGCCGCCGAGCACATGCCCGCCGACGCCCACCTGCGGGCAGACGCCCGCCGGGATGGTCACGCCCCAGTCGAGGTACAGGGTGCGGTACGCCTCCCCGAGGGTGGCCCCGGGTTCCACGGCGAACGCCCGCTTGGCGGAGTCGTAGAAGACCTGCCGCATCTCGGACATGTCGATGACGGCCCGCACGGCGGGGTCGTCCACGAAGCCCTCGAAGCAGTGGCCGCCACTGCGTACGGCGATCCGCTGCCCCGCGTCCAGGGCCCGGTTCACCGCGTCGACGACCTGGTCCGCGGTGTGCACGACGTACACGGCGTCGGGCTTGCCGCGGAACCGTCCGTTGAATCCCCGGCTGACCAGGTCCTGGTAGCGCCGGTCCGTCCGGTCCACCTGGACGAGCCCGGTCCTGGCGCCGCACGCGCCGCCCTGTGCCGCTTCCGGGACGGCGGCCTCGGCGGCCTGGGCACCGGAAACGGCCGTGGTGACCACCGTGGCCCCGCCGACCGCCGCCGCGCTGCCGAGGAATCCACGGCGCGTGAATTCGTTCAACACAGACACCTTTCCTTTCCGTGCATGTAATTTCTGACGTGCACCGCCGACGCTTACTGCTCGACGGGCTCCAGAATCACCACGGGAATTTCCCTGGTGGTCTTCTTCTGGTAACTCTTGTACTGCGGGAAAAGGCCCGTCATGAGCTTCCAGAGATCCGGCTTCTCCTCGGCGGTCGCCGTACGGGCGCGCACGTCGAGGTGTTCCTCACCGATCTGGACATGCGCCTCGGGCGAGGCGACGAGATTGAGATACCAGAGCGGATGCTCGGGCTTTCCGCCGTTCGAACCGACCACGACGACGTTGTCGCCGTCCCGGCCGTAGATCACCGCGGTGCGGCGCAGCTTTCCCGATTTCCGGCCGCGGGTGGTGAGGAGCAGGGTGTCGAGCCCGTACCACTTCGCCCCCTCCTTGCCACCGCTGCGGTCGTAGCGGCGGATGTGCGCCGCGACCCAGCCCGTCGGACTGTCGACGGGCGCCTCGTCCGGCTGTTCCGACCGCTCCGACCGCTCCTGCTGCTCCGGTTGTTCCTGCTCCTCCGGCATGACCCCTCCGAACTAATCAAATTTGTCTAGATGCACCCTAGTCACGCTGGACCCGGCGACGCAATCAAATTTGAGTACTGGTAGCCCGTGAGGCGTCAGTAGGGGCGCGCCCCGCCGAACGCGCTGGCCGGGACCGCGACCGGGGCCCGGCCCACCGCGAAACGGGGCTCGAAGTCGGTGTCCGCGTTCAGCACCGCCCGGTGCAGCCGCTGCACCTGGGGCCCCGGTTCCAGACCGAGGCCCGCGACCAGGGCGCCCCGCAGCCGGTGGAAGACCTGGAGCGCCTGGGCCCGGCGGCCACTGAGGTGCAGGGCCCACATGTACTGGCCGTGCAGGCCCTCGTGCAGCGGGTTCTCCACCGTGAGGGCCGCCAGCTCGGCCAGCACCTCGCGGTACATGCCGAGCCGCAGCTCCACGTCGACCAGGTACTCGAAGGCGGCGAGCCGGGACTCCTCCAGCTGCCGGCGCCTGCTCTCCAGCACCCGCCCGGCCGGTACGTCGACCAGCGCGGGGCCCCGCCACATCAGCAGCGCCTCGTTCAGGTCCCGTACCCCGGCCGCGTCGTCGCCGCGCACCAGCGCCTCCCGGCCGGCGGTCACCAGACGCCGGTAGCGGTGCAGGTCGAGTGTGCCCGCCTCGGCGGCCAGCACGTATCCGCCCGCCCGGGTCACCAGGATGTCGCGGGCCACCTCGTCGGTGGTCAGCCCGGTGACCGCGGAGAACATCTTGCGCAGGTTCAGGATGTACGTCTGCAGCGTGGTCAGACCGCTCACGGGCGGATCGTCGTCCCACAGATCCCGCACCAGCGACGGCACGGGCACCACCTGTCCCGTGTGGACCAGCAGCATCGCCAGTACGTTCCGCAGCTTCGGGGCGCTCGGGGCGGTCGTCTCCCCGTCCACCTGGACGTACAGCGGTCCCAGCACACCGAATTCCATCGCGCTTCCCCCTACCCCTGATCTCCGGCCTTCGAGGAATCCGCCGTCACGGACGGCGGTGCTCCTTCTCCGGCCACGGCTCACCGAGCTGGCGGTAGGTGCCCTGGTAGTCGGGCCAGTCACGGTGGTGGTGGATCTTGCCGTCGACGAAGTGGAGGAGGTGGATCTGCTCGCCGGAGAACAGCCGTCCGGTGGGGGCCATGCCGACCATCTCACCGACGTGCCGCCCGTAGAGCACCAGCCGGGCGCGCACCCAGTCGCCGTTCTCCTCGATGGCCACCTCCTCCAGGCGCGCGTCCTCCGAGAACGTCCTCTTGACCCACGCGACATTGATCGCGAAAAGCTCCGGGCCACGCAGCGAGGTGAATTCCAGAGTTCCCGGATTCATGTATTCCGGATGGATGTAGTCGGCCACATCGTCCGTTTTCCCGGTGTTGTACGCCTCCACCAGGCGCCGGACGCTCGCTATCTGGTCGCTCACGTTTTCTCCTCCTGAATCGGTACGAAACCGGTCCCGAATCATCGGCTGCCGACCCTGAATCGGGCACTGCCGATGCGGAACCGGTGCGGCGGTACGTTCCGGAATCAATTCTTAGGAGACGCGATCCTCCGGAACAAGAGCGGATCGGCCTCCCGGGGACTTCTTTGCTTTGTGTCCAGCGGCGGTCCAGTGGCGCTCCAAGGCCTCTCCATCCGTGCCCGAGACCGGCGGGGAAAAGTGGTGTGTCCACCGAGAGAGCGGGAGATTCAGTGGACACGTCCACGTACAAATCCGAAGTGGCGGCGGCCTTCAACAGTGCCGCGGCGTCCTACGACCGGCTCGGCGTGGAGTTCTTCACTCCGATGGGCCGGCGCCTGGTGGAGCGCGCGGCCCCCGGCGAGGGCGCACGCGTCCTCGACGTCTGCTGCGGCCGGGGGGCCTGTGTCTTCCCCGCGGCCGAGCGGGTCGGGCCGACGGGCCGTGTCGTGGGCATCGACGTCGCGGAGGCGATGGTCGAGGAGGCCGCGAAGGAGGCCGCGCTGCGCGATGCCGGCACGGTCGAGCTGCGGGTGATGGACGGGGAGCACCCCGACTTCGAACCTGGCTCCTTCGACGTCGTCCTGGGCAGCTACAGCGTCATCTTCCTGCCCGACGCGCCCGCGGCGCTGGCCCGGTACGCGCCGCTGCTCTCCCCCGGCGGGCGGCTCGCCTTCACCAGCCCGGTGTTCAGCGAGGACACCTTCCCCTTCCTGCCACCGGTGTTCACCGAGCTCATCCCGCGCGAGCTGCTGCTCGACCTGCCGCCGCAGTGGCAGCCCGAGCGTCTGTCGCAGCGTTTCAACAGCTGGCTCGCGGACCCGGCCGACCTCGCCCGCACCCTGGAGAAGGCGGGCTTCCAGGACGTGTCGGTCGTCGACGAGTCCGTCCAGCTGGTGGCCGAGTCCGGGACGGCCTGGGTGGACTGGTCGCACACGCAGGGCATGCGCCTGCTCTGGAACCACCTCGCGGACGACAAGCGGCAGCAGTTGCGGGACCGGCTGATCACGTCGCTCGACGCGATGCGGGACGGGGACGGACCGCTCACGATCGACACACCCGTGCGGTACGTCACGGCAACCGTCCGCACCTGATCACGCCCTCGTGCCCCTCAGGGGCACGAGGAACGGCGCGACCAGCCCCCACCACCCCGCAGAAGACCAAGCCCACGCCCACCCCCCAGGGGCGCGAGGAACGGCGCGACCAGCCCCCACCGGCCCGCAGGTGACGAACCGACGCCCCGCCCCCCAGGGGCGCGGGGAACTGCGCGACCAGCCCCCACCGGCCCGCAGGTGACGAGCCGACGCCCCGCCCCCGTGCGATGACCGGGGGCGGGGCGTCCGTTGTACTTGGCTCCGTGCGGGGTGCGCAGCGCTCCGCACGGGGCGTGTCGTGCGGGGGCGTGCCGTCAGACAGCCGGGGCCGAGGACGGGGTGCCCCGGGGCGTGGCGGCGCGGGGCGTGGCGGCGCGGGCGGTCGGGGAGCCCGCCCCCGCGATGCGCGCCGCGGCGGCCTCCACTGCGGCCCGGTCCGCTTCCGGTGGACCGGGCCGGGGCGGCAGCAGTGACACCACCGTGCTGGTGCCCCGCCGGACGGCCGGGTGGCGGCGGGCCACCTGGGACAGGCCCTGGCCGGGTCCCACCTCCACCAGCAGGTGGTCGCCCGTCGCCAGCAGCCCCTCCAGTGCGGGCCAGAAGAGCACCGGCGCGACGGGCTGCCGTGCCCAGAAGGACGGGTCGTCGATGTCGGCCCGGGTCAACGGGGCAGCCGTATACGCCGAGTGGACCGGCACCGACGGCGCAGCCTTGGGCACCGCTGCGAAGCGTTCCGCCGCGCCCCGGCAGGCCGGTTCCAGCAGGGGGCTGTGGAAGGCGCTGAGCGACGGGACCCGGCGGCAGACGAACCCGGCCTCCCCCAGCGCCCGGCCGGCCTTGTCCAGTGGTCCGTCGGGGCCGGCCAGGATGGTCTGGCGCGGGGCGTTGACCGCGCCCACGACCACGTCCCCGCTCAGATACGGCTCCACCTCCGCCGTGGACGCGGCCACCGCGAGCATGCCGCCCGGCGGGGCCTTCGCCAGCCGCGCGACCCGGTCGAGCACCAGACCCACCGCGTCCCGCGTACTGAACACCCCGGCCAGTACCGACGAGGCCAGCTCCCCAATGCTGTGCCCGAGCAGGGCGGCCGGGCGCACGCCCCAGCTCAGCACGAGCCGGCCCAGCGCGAGGTCCACCGCGAAGAGCAGCGGCTGCGAGCGGGTGACGTGGTCCAGTTCCGTGGCGGGGCGTTCGGCGAGCCAGTCCTCGCGCAGCGGACCGCCCTCGGGGCCCGCCGCGTCGAAGAACTCGTCCATCGCCTCGGTGAACACCGGCTCGTACCCGTACAGGCCCGTGGCCATCAGCGGATGCTGGGAGCCCTGGCCCGGGAGCAACAGGGCGACGGGCAGCGGACGTTCGGCGGTCATGCGGCCTCTCCTGGCAGTGTCGTGGGGGCCGTGGCCCCCGTGGTCGGCGTCGCCGCCCAGGCGGGCCGTTCCAGCATTTCGACGACCGCGCAGGAGTAGGTGAACCCGGCGCCCACGCTCATCCACACGACGAGGTCCCCGGCGCCGAGGCTCCCGGAGGCGACCAGGTGGTCGAACCCGGCGATCTGGTCACCGGCGCCGAGGTGCCCGATGCCCCGGCTCCACTCCCAGGTGGTGCGCTCCTCGGCGATGCCGAAGCGGGCGAGATGTCCCGCCCGCAGCCGTTTGCGGCCCAGGTGGGGCAGGACGAACCGGTCGACGTCGGCGAGCGTGACCCCGGCGGCGGCGAGGGCCCGCTCGACGGCCAGGTCCTGCGCGGCCCCGCTCGCCGCGATCACCCGGGGCACCCGGTGGGTGGCCAGGAAGTCCTTCTTGCAGGCGTCCAGGTCGACCACCGGCCGGTGGCTGAACGGCGCGTGGCCGAACGGGTCGTCACCGCGGTGCATGCCCTGCAGCTCCGGTACGGAGACGGTGGCCAGGCCCCGGATCCGGGCGAAGCCCTCCCGCGAGGACAGCACGAGGGCGGTGCCCCCGTCCCCGTAGAAGGTGCCGGAGTCGCTGCGCCAGCGGTCGAAGCCGGGCGGGCGGAAGGCGTCGCCGGTCGTCAGCAGGACCCGGCGGTCCGGCTCTCCGGCCGCCGGGCCCGCCCGGAGGTGGTCCACCGCGAGCCCGAGTCCGGCCATGCCCCCGTTGGAGACCTGGCCCACCTCGATCGCGGGGCACTGGTTGCCGACGGCCGTGCGCTGGACGTACGAGGCGGGCGCCCACAGGTCGTGGCCCTGGTAGAAGAAGCTGGCGTGCAGGATCAGCGACACGTCACCGGAGCCCGACGCATCACCGGAGCCGGGCACGCCACCGGAGCGGGACTCGCGGTCGGAGCCGGTGCCGGAACCGGAGTTGGTGCCCTCGTGCCGGAGGCCGGACCGCTCAAGGGCGGTCCGGGCCGCGCGGGCCGCCATCTCGGGGGCCGGTTCGTCCTGCGCCACGGCCACCGACAGCATGCCGGTGGTCGTGGCCAGGGCCTCGTCGCACAGTCCGGCCGCGACGGCGTCCGCGACCGGCGTGCGGGGCGGCAGCCACACCGCGCACCCCGCGATCCGGATGTCCGGCGCCGGGCTCTCCACGGCGGGAGCTCCCCCGGCGCCGGCGCCCGCCTCGGTCATCAGGCGGCCCCCGCCGCGGGCACGCGGTCGGCGATGGCGGTGTTCACGGCGGCGACGAACGCCGCGGGGGTCAGCGCGTCGCCGAGCGTCTCCTCGGGCAGCGTGATGCCGTAGCCGCGTTCGACCCTGCTGATCGCCTCCATGAGGGCCAGCGAGTCGTAGCCGAGCAGCGCGAACTCCTGGTCCGCGGCGGCGCTGGACAGGTCGACGGCCTCCTCCTCGCCTGCGCACTCACGCATGATCTTGAACAGGTCCTCGGTGGTGAAAGCGGACATGACGTTCTCCTTCTACGGGCGATGGTGAGTGGGGTGGTCGTGAGGGGGGGGATGGTGAGTGGGGTGGTGGTCGACGGATTCAGGCCGCCGAGGGACCGCGTACGACCATGGCGCTGTTGAAGCCCCCGCGGCCCCGCGCCAGTACCAGCGCGGCGTCTCCCGTGACGGGCCGCGGGGCGCCGGTCACCAGGTCGATGTCGTGGCCCGTGGTCTCCTCGACGTGGACCGTCGGCGGGACGACACCGTCCCGCAGGCCGAACAGGGCGGTGACGAGGTCGAGCGGCGCGGCGCCCGAGTAGAGGCGTCCCGTCATGGTCTTGGGGACCGAGACCGGTACACCGCCGGGCCCGAAGACCGCGGCCAGGGCCTGGGCCTCGACGCGGTCGGGTTCCGGTTCGCCGGCGCCGTCCGCGAGGACGAACGCGATGTCCCCGGGGCGCAGTCCGGCGTCGTCCAGCGCCCCGCGCACGGCCCGCTCCAGGTTGGCCGGACGGCCCGACCCCGGGCGGGGGTCGAAGGTGGCGGCGTACCCGCTGATCTCCCCGTGCACCCGCGCCCCGCGCTGCCGGGCCCGGTCCGCGTCCTCCAGGGTGAGGATCGCTCCGCCCTCGCCGGGCACATGGCCGTCGGCGGCGGCGTCGAAGGGCAGATAGGCGCGGGTCGGGTCCTCGCTTCCGCTGAGGATGCCCGCGGAGATCTGCGCGGCGAGCCCGTACGGGCACAGCGAGGCGTCCATGCCGCCCGTCAGCATCAGCGGGGTGCCCCTGCGGATGCGGCGTCTGGCCTGGGCGACCGCGTCGAGGCCGCCCGCCTGGTCGGTGACGAGGACCCCGGTGGGCCCACGCAGATCGTGCCGGATGGAGACCTGGCCCGAGTTGACCGCGTAGAACCAGGCGAAGGACATGTACGCGCTGACGTGCTTGGGGTCCTTGCCCCACAGGTGGCCCAGTTCGCGCTGGCCGAACTCGAAGCCGCCGGAGGCGCTGGCGGTGACCACCCCGCGCTCGTCGGCGGGCAGGCTGTCGGCGCTCAGACCGGCGTCCGCGAGCGCCCAGTCGGCGCCCGCGAGGGCGAACTGCGTGGTGCGGTCGGTCTGCGGGACGAGCCGGCTGGGGATGTGGTCGCGCACCGAGAACCCGGTGACCTCGCCGGCCAGCCGGGAGGGGTACGAGGACGGGTCGAAGCGGGTGATGCGGGCGATGCCGCTCTCCCCGCGCAGGGTCGCCGCCCAGTACTCCTCGGCCCCGATGCCGTTGGGCGCGAGCACGCCGACCCCGGTGACCACGGCTCTGGCGGTCCCGGACACGGTCGTCGTCGGCCCAGCGGTCGTGGGCGCGGTGGTCATGGGCGCCTCCCTTCGGACGCGGTGAGCACCATCGCGCTCTGGAAGCCGCCGAAGCCGCTGCCGACCGTCAGCACGGTGTCGACGGGCTGGTCGCGGGCGGTCAACGGCACGTAGTCGAGGTCGAGTTGGGGGTCCGGTTCGTGCAGGCCCGCCGTGGGGGGAATCACGCCGTGCCGGATCACCAGGGCGGAGGCGGCGGCCTCGATGGAGCCGACGGCGCCGAGCGAGTGGCCGATGACCGCCTTGATGGAGCTGACCGGGACGCGGTGGGCGTGCTCGCCCAGGCTGTGCTTGATGGCGGCCGTCTCGTGGATGTCGTTCTGCCGGGTGGCGGTGCCGTGCGCGTTGACGTAGCCGACGGCCTCGCGGTCGATACGGGCGTCGTCGAGCGCGCCGATGATCGCGGCGGCCATCTCCAGGCCGTCGGGACGCAGCCCGGTCATGTGGTGGGCGTTGGCGCGCGCGGCGAACCCGGCGATCTCCGCGTACACCTGCGCCCCGCGCCGCAGCGCCGACTCCCGCTCCTCCAGTACGAGGACGGCGGCGCCCTCGCCCAGGACGAAGCCGCTGCGGGTCCGGTCGAAGGGCCGTGAGGCGTGGTCCGGGGTGTCGTTGCGCGGCGAGGTCGCCTTGATGGCGTCGAAGCAGGCCACGGTGATCGGCGCGATGGGGGCGTCGCTGCCCCCGGCGATCATGATGTCGGCGCTGCCCTCACGGATGAGTTCGACGGCGTGGCCCAGGGAGTCGAGGCCGGAGGTGCAGCCCGCCGACACGAGCGCGGCCGGGCCCTCGGCGCCGGCCTCCCAGGCGACCTCCGCCGCCATCGAGCTGGGCACGAAGTAGTCGTACAGGTACGGGGTGCCCGCCGCGTGGTCGACCAGCCACTGCTTGCCGCCGTCGCTGCGCGCGACGTACTCCTCCTCCAGTTTCAGCGTGCAGCCGACGGCGGAGCCGAGGCTGACGCCGGTCCGGTGCGCGTTGCTCCCGTCGATCTCCACGCCGCTGTCGGCGATCGCCTCGCGGGCGGCGACCAGGGCGAACTGGGAGGCGCGGTCGAGGCGGGCGGTGTCCCGGGCCGACAGTCCGTGACGGGCCCCGTCGAAGTCGACCTCGGCTGCCATCCGGGAGCGGAACGGTGTCGCGTCGAAGGCCGTGATGGTCCTGGTCGCGGAGACGCCGGAGACGATGCGTTCCCAGAACGCCTTCGTGCCGACACCGCCCGGGGCGATCACTCCGAGGCCGGTGATCACCACTCGGCGGGCGGTCATATCCCGTCCCCCGCGCCGGCCGCCCCGCCGAGCGCCGGGCTCTCGGGCGCCGGGTCCTCGGGCGCCGCCCCGCCGTCGCGGCGCAGCCGGGCCAGATACAGTTCCGGCCGACTTTCGGCGAGGGCCCGCAGCGCGCCCGCGTGCGGCTGGAAGTCGGCGTGCGAGACGGCCGCGCGGAACGAGGCGACGTCGCGCCACTCGGCGACGTTGACGTACTGGCCGGGCCGCTCCGCGTGCCGGGAGAGCGTGTGCCGGATCAGGCCCGGCTGCCGCGCCATGAACGCGGACGTCCGCGCGAACTCCTCCTCGAACACCTCGGGTTCGGCGTGCACGGTGAAGGTGTTCACGAAGGTCACGGCGCCGGCCTCCCTGGCGTCTGGCTCGTGATCCGTCATCAATGGCCTCCTCGTTCAACGGTGTTGCCCGGAATTGCCCGGTGTCGCCAGGTCTGTTTTTGACCCGTTCGTGTGACCCGGCAGCGCTTGACATCGTGCGGTCGTTCGTGTCGTTCCACGCTGCGTGCCTGGTCTCGCAGGCGGGTGGAAGGCCGCTGGAGCCCGGGCCGGGCCGTGGGTCGAGCGCGATTCGAGCGGCCGCTGAAACCCTCGCTGTCGTCCGGCATCCGGAGCGGACACCCATCACGGGCACCCACCACGGACCTCCTCCAGGGACGTCCGTGGCAGACACCCGTCGCAGACATCCGTCACCGACACCCGTCGCAGACACCCCGCAGGGACCGCTGAGGAGCCGTCATGCCGCCAGCAGCAGAAAGCGTCGCCATCGTCACCGGTGCCACCAGCGGGATCGGTCTCGCCGTGGCCCGGAGCCTGGCCGAGAGCGGGGCGCGGGTCTTCATCTGCGCCCGCGACGGCGACCGGGTCGCCCACACCGTCAAGGAGCTGCGCGAGGCCGGCCACGAGGTCGACGGCGCCTCATGCGACGTACGCGACACCGCGCGGGTACGGGCCTTCGTCCAGGAGGCGCGGGACCGGTTCGGCCCCGTCGGCGTCCTGGTGAACAACGCCGGCCGCAGCGGTGGCGGCCACACCGCGCAGATCCCCGACGAGCTGTGGCTCGACGTGATCGACACCAACCTGAACAGCGTCTTCCGGATGACCCGGGAGGTCCTGACGACCGGCGGAATGCTGGAGCTGAGCACCGGACGGATCGTCAACATCGCCTCGACCGGCGGCAAGCAGGGCGTGGCCCTGGGAGCGCCCTACTCGGCGTCGAAGCACGGCGTAATCGGCTTCACCAAGGCGCTGGGCCTGGAGCTGGCGAAGACGGGCATCACCGTCAACGCCGTCTGCCCCGGCTATGTCGAGACACCGATGGCCGAGCGGGTACGCCAGGGCTACGCGGGCGCCTGGGACATCACCGAGGACGAGGTGCTGGAGAAGTTCGAGGCGAAGATCCCCCTCGGCCGCTACTCCACGCCCGACGAGGTCGCCGGGCTCGTCGGCCATCTGCTCTCCCCGACGGCCGCGTCGATCACCGCCCAGGCGATGAACGTCTGCGGCGGGCTCGGCAACTACTGACAGCGGGCCCGGCCGTGCGCGGCCGCGGGCGGACAGCCCGGGGACCGGGCGGACCGGGCGGACAGAGGGGATCAGCATGGCGCAGGAGACGCAGCACGAGACGCAGCGCAAGGCGCAGCACGCGACGCAGCACGAGGTGCACACGACCGAGCACACCATCACGGTGGCCGCCGCCCCGGAGGCCGTCTTCGGCCTGGTGGAGCGGGCGCAGGACTGGCCGTTCGTCTTCCCGCCGAGCCTGCACGTGGAGTATCTGGAGCGCTCGGACGACGAGGAGCGGCTGCGGATCTGGGCCACCGCCAACGGCGAGGTCAAGTCCTGGACCTCGCGGCGGACCCTGGACCGCGACGGGCTGCGGATCCGCTTCCGCCAGGAGGTCTCCCAGGATCCCGTCGCCGCGATGGGCGGCGAGTGGATCGTCGAGGCGCTGCCCGACGGCGGCAGCCGGGTGCGGCTGCTGCACGACTTCCAGGCGGTCGACGGCCTGGAGCGCAACGTCGCCTGGATCCTGGAGGCGATCGAGCGCAACAGCGGCGCCGAGCTGGCCGCGCTGGAGTCCGCCGCGCTGCGCACCGGCACCGACGAGGCCCCGTACACCTTCGAGGACTCGGTGCGCATCGACGCCCCGGCCCAGGAGGTACGGGACTTCCTGCACGACGCGGGCCGGTGGCAGGAGCGGCTGCCGCACGTGGCCCGGGTGCTGCTGAAGGAGGACACGCCCGACGTCCAGCACCTGGAGATGGACACCCGCACACCCGACGGCTCGACGCACACCACGGCCTCGGTGCGGATCTGCCTGCCCGACGGGCGGATCTCGTACAAGCAGCTGCAGACGCCGGCCCTGATGTCGGTGCACACCGGTGAGTGGACGGTGCGGGAGATCCCGTCCGGCTGCGTGGCCGTCTCCCGGCACACCGTGGTCGTCAACGCCGCGGCCGTCACCAAGGTCCTCGGCGCCGGCGCCACCAGCGCCGACGCCCGCACCTTCATCCGGGACGCGCTCGGCGGCAACAGCACGATCACCATGCGGCACGCCAAGGAGTACGCGGAGGGGCGGGCGAAGTCCGGACCGGTGCCGCCCGCCGAGTACGCCTCGATCCAGCGGTTCTACGCCCGGCAGATGCGGCTCCTCGACGAGGGCGAGGGGGACGCCTGGGCGGCCACCTTCACCGAGGACGGGGTCTTCGACCAGAGCTCGTTCGCCGAGCCGGTGCGCGGCCGGGCGGCGATCGCGGCGGCGGTGCGCGGCCGGCCCGCGGCGCCCGCGGGCACGGTCCGCCGGCACTGGCTGGGCCTGCCGGCCGCCTGGCGGTTCCCGGACGGTTCGGTGCGCACCGGCTACGACGCCCTGGTCCTGTCGACCGCGGCGGGCGACGCACCACAGATCCGGCTGAGCACGTCGTGCCAGGACGTCCTCGTCGCCGACGGGGGCGAGGGCGGCAACGGAGACGGCAACGGAGACAGCGCCGGCTGGCTGGTGAAGCACCGGTACGTCGGCCACGACGGGCAGTGAGAACCGCCGCACGCCACCATCTGCTCTGCGAAGAGGGAGATCGATGAAGGTCCTGTTCACCACGTTCGCCGCGAAGTCCCATATGCATGCCCAGGTCCCGCTGGCCTGGGCCCTCCAGACCGCCGGCCACGAGGTCCGTGTCGCCAGCCAGCCGGACCTGGCGGAGGACATCACCCGTACCGGGCTGACCGCCGTGTGCGTCGGTGAGCCGCTGCTCCTGGAGGAGCAGATGCAGCGGGTCAACGAGGGCCTGGGCGACGACGCCGAGATCATGGAGAGCCAGGCGGAAGCCGGGATGGACATGACGGAGACCCGTCCCGAGATGCTCACCTGGGACCACGTCCTCGGGGTGTTCACCTCGATGACGGCGATGGCCTTCCAGAACTCCTGCCCGGAACGCATGATCGACGATCTGGTCGCGTTCAGCCGCGAGTGGCAGCCCGACCTGGTCGTCTGGGACACGCTGTCCTTCGCCGGGCCGGTGGCCGCGCAGGTCACCGGCGCCGCCCACGCCCGGCTGCTGTTCGGCCTCGACCTGCTGGGGCGGATGCGCGAGACCTTCCTCGACCTGCAGGCGGAGCGGCTGCCCGAGCAGCGGGACGATCCGCTGCGCGAGTGGCTGACCTGGACGCTCGGCCGCTACGGCGCCGAGTTCGAGGAGGACGTGGCGGTCGGGCAGTGGACGGTCGACCCGGTGCCGCCGTCGATGCGGTTCCCGGTGAAGCAGCCGTTCGTCCCGCTGCGGTACATCCCCTACAACGGGCAGGCCGTCATCCCTGACTGGCTGCACGAGCCGCCGAAGAAGCGCCGGATCTGCCTGACCCTCGGCGTGGCCCACCGCGAGGTCCTGGACGGCGACCGTGCCTCGATCGGCGAGCTCGTCTCGGCGCTGGCGGAGCTGGACGTCGAGGTGGTCGCGACCCTCAACGAGAAGCAGCTCGCCGGTCTCGAACTCCCCGACAACGTACGGGCCGTCGACTTCGTCCCGCTCAACGCGCTGCTGCCGACCTGCTCCGCGGTCATCCACCACGGCGGCAGCGGCACCTTCCAGACGGCGCTCGCGCACGGGGTCCCGCAGCTGATCGTGCCCGACATGGTCTGGGACACCATCCACAAGGCGAAGCAGCTGGAGAAGACCGGCGCGGGTCTGTACCTGCACGACGTCGACCACTACACCGCGCAGGACCTGCGCGACCACGTGCTGCGGCTGCTGGACGAGCCGTCGTTCGCACAGAACTGCGCGCGGATCCGCCGGGAGATGGTGGGCACGCCGAGCCCCAACGACATCGTCCCGGTGCTGGAGAAACTCGTGGCGGAACACCGCGCGGCACGAGGCACGACCGCCACCGCCACCGCCACCGCCACCGCCACCGCCACCGCCGGCGACACCGTCCGGGGGGAGCTGTAGATGACCACCGCCGTGAAGTTCCGCGAACTCGCCGTGTCCGGCGCGTACGCCTTCAACCCGCCCGTCTTCGAGGACGACCGCGGCCTGTTCACCTCGCCGTACCAGGAGCCGGCGTTCGTGGAGGCCCTGGGCCATCCCCTCTTCCCCGTCGCTCAGTCCAACCACAGCAGGTCGAAGCGCGGCACGGTCCGGGGCATCCACTACACGGTCACCCCGCCGGGCGTCGCCAAGTACGTGTACTGCGCCCGCGGCCGTGCCATCGACATCGTGGTGGACATCCGCGTCGGCTCGCCCACCTTCGGCCGCTGGGACTCCTCCGTGCTCGACCAGGAGACGTTCAGCGCGATGTACTTCCCGGTCGGCGTCGGGCACGCCTTCATCGCCCTGGAGGACGACACGGTGATGTCGTACATGCTCTCCGGCAGTTACGAGGCCCAGCACGAGCTGTCCCTGTCCCCGCTGGACCCGGCGCTCGGCCTGCCGATCCCGACGGACGTGGCGCCGCTGCTGTCCGCGCGGGACACGGCAGCTCCCCTGCTCGCCCAGGTGCGGGCGGAGGGCGGCCTGCCGGAGTACGACAAGTGCCGCCGGATCGAGGCCGCACTGTGGCGGCCCTGAGCGGCCGGCCGCCGGCCGAGGGGTCCCGGGTCGCGGTGCTCGGGGCCACCGGCTGCGTCGGCCGCTGTGTGAGCGCCGCGCTGGCCCGCGAGGGGCACGAGGTGCTCGCCGTCGCCCGGCGCGGCGGGCCCGCGGCGGCGGGGCACGTCTTCGCCGGCCTCGACGTGGCGGCGGTCCCGCCCGCCGAACTCGCCCGGCTGCTCACCCGGCACCGGGTGACCACCGTGGTCAATGTGACGGGCGGCTGGGGCACGACCGAGGAGGAGATGCGGTACGCCCACATCACCCTGGTCGAGCGGCTGGTGAAGGCCGTGACCCTGATGGACGACCGCCCGCGGCTCATCCATGTCGGCTCCATCCACGAGTACGGTCCGGTGGCCGAGCCGCTCGCCATCGGCGAGGACCTGGAGCCCCGGCCGGCCACCATGTACGCGCGGACCAAGCTGGCCGGCTCCGAGCTGGTGCTCGACGCCACCAGGGCGGGCCGGGTGGACGGGCTGGTGCTGCGCGCGGTGAACGTGTGCGGGCCCCGCACCACCCGGGCCAGCTTCCTCGGGGCGGTCGTCGACCGGCTGCGGGCCGCGGACGCGAGCGACCCGGTGACGCTGCGGGTCGCGGACGCGCGGCGGGACTTCATCGACGTGCGCGACCTGGCGGAGGCCGTGGTCCTCACCGTGACGTCACCGGCCACCGGACAGGTCGTCAACATCGGCCGCGGCGAGGCCACCGCCATGCGCGAACTGGTGGACCTGCTGGTCGCCGCCTCGGGCCTGCCGCCGCAGGCGATACGGGTCGAGGACGGGCCCATCGCCAGCAAGGGCGGCGGCTGGACCCTGGCCGACATCCGGCTGGCCGGCGAACTGCTCGGCTGGAAGCCGCGGATCACGCTGGCCGAGGCGATGCGGGCGACCTGGCAGACCCCCGCCGACTGAACCGCCCCACCGGGCGAGCCGCGTACACCCCTCCACGCTTCCATCCACGACGAATCCACGACGAGGAGTTCAGATGGCCGATGTGACGGCCCGTATCGCCAGGTCGGCCGCGGCGGTGGAGAGCCCGCGGACCGATCTCGCCGGATTCGACGACTGGTTCGCCGAGTACGGGCAGCAGATCTACACGACGGCCGAACGGATACCGCTGGCGGCCCTCGACCAGTGGTACCAGACCCCGGTCACCGGTGATCTGCGGCACCGCAGCGGCAAGTTCTTCACGGTCCACGGCCTTCGGGTGCACGATCCCGCCAACGCGGTGCCCTGGTGGGACCAGCCCATCATCGACCAGCCCGAGGTCGGCATCCTCGGCATCCTGATCAAGGAATTCGACGGCGTCCCGCACTTCCTGATGCAGGCCAAGGCGGAACCGGGCAACCCCGGCGGGCTGCAGCTGTCCCCCACCGTGCAGGCGACCCGCAGCAACTACACCGGCGTCCACAAGGGCAAGCCCGTGCCGTACGTGGACTACTTCCGGGACACCTCACGGCACCGGGTGCTCGCGGACGTCCGGCAGTCGGAACAGGGCGCCTGGTTCTACCGCAAGCGCAACCGCAACATGGTGGTGGAGACGACCACCGAGGTGGAGGTCCTGGAGGGCTTCCGCTGGTTCACGCTCGGGCAGCTGTACCGGCTGCTGTCGCGCGACGACATCATCAACATGGACGCCCGCACCGTACTGGCGTGCCTGCCGCACGCCGCGCGGCCGGACGGCGCCCTGCACCGGATGACCGACGTGCTGAGCTGGATCGCCGGCGCGCGGTCGCTGGCCTCGGTGCACACCGAGCGGATCGCCCTCAACGCGCTCGACGAGTGGCGGCACGGCGAAATGGGCTACGCGCACGAGAGCGGCGGCTTCTTCGACGTCATCGGGGTCTCCGTGACGGCCGCGGGACGCGAGGTCGGCACCTGGCGCCAGCCGATGATCGAGCCGCGCGGCACGGGCGTCATCGCCTTCCTGACCCGGGAGATCAGCGGGGAGCCGCACGTCCTGCTGCACGCCCGCACCGAGCCGGGCTACGCGGACGTGGTGGAACTGGCGCCGACCGTGCAGTGCGTGCCGGACAGTTACCGCTGGCTGCCGCCCGCCGCCCGGCCCCGCCACCTCGACGAGGTGCTGGCCGCCGGGCCCGAACGCATCCGCTACGAGGCCGTGCTCTCCGAGGAGGGCGGCCGTTTCTTCCACGCCCGCAACCGCTATCTGATCGTGGACAGCGACGTCCCCGAGGATCCCGGCCACCCCGACTACCGCTGGCTGACGATGGACCAGCTGACGCAGCTGCTCCGGCACAGCCACTACCTCAACGTGCAGGCCCGGAGCCTGGTGGCGTGCTGGCGCGCCCTGCGGGCGGCCGACTCCACCTGGTGACTTCCTGAAGGTGCCCCTTTGCGCGTGCCACCTTGCGCGTGCCCATCGGCACGCCGAAGGCCCGGCGGGATCCCTCCGCCGGGCCTTCGGTGTGCGCGGGGCGGGCCGGGGCGGGCCCGCCGCACGGGTTCAGAGGCTGTCCAGCACGTCACGCACCGCGCTGATCACCTTGTCCTGGATGTCCGGCGCGAGGGCCGGATACATGGGCAGCGAGAAGATCTGGCCCGCCAGTTCCTCCGTGACGGGCAGCGAGCCCGCCCCGTAGCCGAGGTGGGCGAACCCGGACATCGTGTGCACCGGCCAGGGGTAGCTGATGTTCAGCTCGATGTCGTACGTCTTGAGGGCCTTGATGATGTCGTCGCGCCGGGGGTGGCGCACCGTGTAGACGTAGTACACGTGCTCGTTGCCGGGGACGGTGTGCGGCAGCACCAGGCCGGTGTCGCCGAGCCCCTCCTCGTAGCGGCGGGCGACGGCCCGCCGCCCTTGTACGTAGGTGTCGAGGCGGCGCAGTTTGCGCCGCAGGATCTCGGCCTGCACCTCGTCGAGGCGGGAGTTGTGGCCCGGGGTGCCGACGACGTAGTACCGCTCCTCCATGCCGTAGTAGCGCAGCCGGCGCAGGGCACGGTGGGCGTCGTCCCGGGAGGTCACCACGGCCCCGCCGTCGCCGTAGGCGCCGAGCACCTTCGTCGGGTAGAAGGAGAAGGCGGCGGCGTCCCCGGTGGTGCCGGCCAGCCGTCCGTCGCGGCGGGCGCCGTGGGCCTGGGCGCAGTCCTCGACGAGGACCAGGCCGTGCTCGGCGGCGAGCGCCTCCAGGGGCGCCAGGTCGACGCACTGCCCGTAGAGGTGGACGGGGAGCAGGCACCGGGTCCGGGGGGTGAGGGCGGCGGCCACCTGCTCGGTGTCCATGAGGTAGCTGTCCGGGTGGACGTCGACGAACACCGGGGTGGCGCCCACCGAGTCGATCGCGATCACGGTGGGGGCCGCGGTGTTGGACACCGTGACGACCTCGTCGCCGGGGCCGACGCCGAGCGACTGGAGCGCCAGCTTGATCGCGTTGGTGCCGTTGTCGACGCCGACGCAGTGGCTCGCGCCGTGGTAGCCGGCGAACTCCTGCTCGAAGCCGCGGACACTGTCACCGAGGACGAGCTGACCCGAGTTGAAGACCGTTTCCACGGCGTCCAGAATATCGGCGCGTTCGTTCTCGTATTCCTGCCGGTAGTCCCATACGAGAGTCGTCATCGAATTCGCTTCCCTCCCATTGCTGACATCATTTCCTTGCCGCAGGGCGTCACCATCCCCTCGCAGCACATCACATGGCCGGGCCGGCCCACAACCCTACTTCTCCCTCTATTACCGCTCGAATTTCCCTGGACCAGCGGATTTCCTGCTTGCTGCCGAACTAATTCGGTCGTTAGCATGGACAGAAATCGAGGACAGGGGCATACCCATGAAGGGGATTATTCTCGCCGGCGGTACGGGAACAAGGCTCCATCCGATAACTGTTTCCGTGTCGAAACAGCTTCTCCCGGTCGGCGACAAACCGATGATCTACTATCCGCTCTCGGTACTGATGCTCGCGGACATCAAGGAAATCCTGCTCATCTGCACCGAGCGCGACCTGGACCAGTTCCGCCGGCTCCTGGGCGACGGCTCGCAGCTCGGCGTCCACATCGACTACGCGGTGCAGAACCGTCCCGCCGGGCTGGCCGAGGCCTTCGTCATCGGCGCCGACCATGTGGGCGACGACGACGTGGCCCTGGTGCTCGGCGACAACATCTTCCACGGCTACCACTTCTACGACCTGCTCCAGAGCAACGTCAAAGACGTACAGGGCTGTGTGCTGTTCGGTTATCCCGTGGAGGACCCCGAGCGCTACGGGGTGGGCGAGACCGACGCGTCGGGGCGTCTGGTCTCCCTGGAGGAGAAGCCGGCCCGGCCGCGCTCCGACCTCGCCATCACCGGGCTCTACCTCTACGACAACGAAGTGGTGGACATCGCCAAGAATCTCCGCCCCTCGGCGCGCGGAGAACTGGAGATCACCGACGTCAACCGGAATTACCTGGCCCGCGGCCGAGCCCGTCTGGTCGACCTCGGCCGCGGTTTCGCCTGGCTCGACGCCGGAACTCCGGAATCCCTGCTCCAGGCCGCCCAATATGTGCGGACCCTCGAAGAACGGCAGGGCGTACGGATCGCCTGCGTCGAGGAGGTCGCCCTCCGGATGGGATTCATCGACGCGGACCAATGCCACCGGCTCGGCGAGCAGATGTCCCAGTCGGGATACGGCCAGTACGTGATGTCGGTGGCCCGCGAAATGGCACCCTGAGCATCCGGGCCGCTTCCCGACCGGTCTCTTTCCGCCCGGCTTCTCTCAGTTCTTCCCGCGTACACCGGTCTTCTCGCGTACACCGACGAAAAGGCCGCGGCCGGTGGGACCGTCCTCCAGGAATTCCACCGAGCAGCCCGCGTCGGTGAACGCGGAGACGTACTCCTCCTTGGTGAACAGGTGCAGTACGTCGATCTCGGTGAACTGCTGGATACCGGTGGCGTCCCCCACGGTGAAGCGGACCTCCATACGGGTGGCCCGGCCCTTGCGGGTGGTGTGCGAGATCCGCGCGATCGTGCGGTGCTCCTCACGGGCCAGGTCACCCGCGACATAGCCCTCGATGAAGTTCTCGGGGAACCACCAGGGTTCGACGACCAGGACGCCGCCGGGCTCCAGGTGCGCGGCCATCGACCGCACGGCGGACCGCATGTCGTCCAATGTCTCCAGATACCCGATGGCGCAGAACATGCAGCTCACCGCGGTGTAGGTGCGGCCCAGCGAGAAGTCGCGCATGTCGCCCGCGTGGACCGTGGTGCCGGGCAGCCGCTGTTCGGCGAGCCGCCGCATCGGCTCCGCGATCTCCAGCCCCTCGGCGACCTCGAACCGCTCGCCGAACACGCTGAGATGGGCGCCCGTGCCGCAGGCCACGTCGAGCAGCGAGTCGGCACCCGGACGGCGTTCGGCGATGAGCCGCGAGACGTCCGCGGCCTCCTCCCCCCAGTCCTTGCCCCGGCTGCGGTAGATGGCCTCGTACACGTCCGCGAGTTCCCGGCCGTACATGTGTGTCTCCTCCCGTTGTCGCCCTGCTGGGCGTGGAACGTGGTCCGCCCGGCCGCGGTGCTGCGGCGGCCGTCCTCTCACTCGTCCTCGTCGAGCAGTGCCACCGCCCTCGCCCAGCCCGCTCCGGCGCCGGCGATCCGCACGGGGAAGCACGCGAGCCGGAAGCCGCGGGAGACGGGCAACTGGTCCAGTCCCGCGAGCCGTTCGATCTGGCAGTACTCCCGGTCCCGGCCGATCATGTGGGCGGGCCAGAGCACCGAGCGGTCCCCGGTCTCCCGGTAGCGGCCGATGATGTCGCCGAACGGCGCGTCCAGGCTGAAGGCGTCCGTGCCGATCACCCGTACGCCCTGGTCGAGCAGCAGGTGCACGGCCGAGCCGTCGAGACCGGTGAAGTCCGTGAAGTACTTCTGCGTCCCCGACCACGCGTCGGCGCCGGTCCGCAGCAGCACGATGTCCATGGGCGACAGGGTGTGGCCGATCCGGTCCAGCTCCCGCTGGAGCACGTCGGCGCCGACCGCGCCGGTGCCCTGGTCGCTCAGGTCGAAGACCACCGCGGGCCGGAAGAACCAGTCGAGCGGCATCTCGTCGATGTGCCGGGGCGGCCCGTCCCGGTAGGAGGCGCGCGTGCCGTAGTGCGAGGGCGCGTCGATGTGCGTCCCGGTGTGGGTCGTCAGCTGGAGCCGGTCGAGCGAGAGGAACTCGCCCTCCGGCAGGACCGCCGGATCGAAGTCGATCCCGAAGTGGTCGCGCATCTCCTCGCTCATGTGCGTGGCGGCCTCCTTCGGGCCGAGCACGTCGTGCACCACGGGATCGGGTTCAAAACCCGCCGCGTCCACGGGCGAGGACAGGTCGATGATGCGCACACGAGCCTCCCGGCGATGGGTTTCCGCAAGCGTTCCGCCGGCGTTCCTGCGGCCGGCCAGCCCATGCTCACCAGCGCGGCTAGAGAAGCGTTGGAGCCCGGCTGTACGGCCACCGGCCCGCCCGCACACTCCGCGCTCGACCGATCCTGGAGGGCGCACTGCCACCGTCGTGACCTCAGCCTCGGAAGCCGGGAGCGCACCCGCCCGGTCAACGGAAACGGCGGAAGGAACACGGCATGGCGGTACAGGCCCCGACGGCCCCGGCGGACGTCTACGCCGAGGTACAGCACTTCTACGCACGGCAGATGCGGGACCTGGACTCGGGCGAGGCCGAGACCTGGGCCGGCACCTTCACCGAGGACGGCGCCTTCAAGCCGCCCTCGCTCCCGGAGCCCGTACGCGGCCGTCCGGCCCTGACCGAGGGCGCCCGGCAGGCCGCCGCGGGTCTCGCCGCCGCCGGGGAGACCCACCGCCACTACGTCGGCATGCTCACCGTCACCCCGGCGGACGACGGCTCACTGACCGCCGAGAGCCTGGTGTCGATCGTCGCCGTCCCGCGCGGCGGCCCCGCCCGGCTGCACCTGGTGTGCGTCTGCCGTGACGTCCTCGTGCGCGAGGCGGGCCAACTGCTGGTCAGGGACAGGGTGGTGACCCGTGACGACCGGCCGTAGCGGGAGTCGACCGCGAATCGAGCGCCCCGGCCTACGGTCCCGGACATGAGCGCGACACCCGACACGGACGCCGCACAGGGCACGAACGCGGCGCAGGACACGGACGCCGCACGGGGCACGAACGGGGCGCAGAACACCGGAGCGACCCCGGGCGCGGGCGCGGCACAGGACCCCACCGCACCCGCGCCCCGGGGCGTGATCGTCACCGGTGGCGGGACCGGGATCGGGCGGGCCGTGGCCCGTGCCTTCGCCGACCGCGGCGACCGTGTGCTCGTGGTGGGCCGCACGCCCGCGACCCTCGCCCGGACCGCCGAGGGACATCCCGGCATCGACGTCCTCACCGCCGACCTCACCGACCCCGACACCCCGCGGGCCGTCACGGACGCGGCGCTGGACGCGTTCGGCCGTATCGACGTGCTGGTCAACAACGCGGCCTCCGGCGGTTTCGCCGCCCTCGCGGAGACCAAGCGGGAGGCGGCCCGCGACCAGCTCGACACCAACCTGCTGGCCCCGCTGCTGCTCACCCGGCAGACCCTGGACGCCCTCGCGGCACACGGCGGCGGGACCGTGCTGAACATCGGCTCGGCCGGCGCGCTGTACCGCCGTGCCTGGCCGGAGAACGGGATCTACGGCGCCGCCAAGGCCGGGCTCGACTTCCTCACCCGGACCTGGGCCGTGGAACTGGCGCCCCGCGGCATCCGGGTCCTGGGCCTCGCCCCGGGCGTGATCGACACCGGGATCGGTGAACGGTCCGGCATGACGCCGGAGGCCTACGCGGGCTTCCTCCAGCACATGGCCACCGTCGTGCCGGCCGGCCGGGTCGGCCGCCCGGAGGACATCGCCTGGTGGGCGGTCCAGCTCACCGACCCGCGCGCCGCCTACGCGACCGGCGCGGTGCTCGCGGTCGACGGCGGCCTGTCCCTCACCTGAGACCCGCACCAAGCCCCGCTGCCACAGCTGTGCCACACCCCGCCCCGAAGGAGACTGCCGTGACCGACACGGAAACCGACGAGACGACCCCCGCCGCACCCGAGCAGGACCGGCAGACCCAGCAGTCCGACAGCGAGCTCGGCCGCCATCTGCTGACCGCCCGCGGCTTCCACTGGATCTACGGGACCAGCGGCGACCCGTACGCCCTCACCCTGCGCGCGGAGAGCGACGACCCGGTGGTGCTGGCCCGCCGCATACGGGAGGCGGAGACCCCGCTGTGGCAGAGCGCGGCCGGGGCCTGGGTCACCGGCCGGCACGCGGTGGCCGCCGAGGTGCTGGCCGACCCGCGGCTGAGCCTGCGGCACGCCGATCTGCCCGGCCTCCAGCGGCACGTCTTCTCCGACGCGTGGAGCAATCCGCTGCTGTGCCACATCATCCCGCTGGACCGGGCCTTCCTGCACGCCTCGGGCGCCGACCACGCGCGCTGGGAGCGGTCGGCGGCCCCGGTGCTCGGAGCGGGCGCGGCGGACGGCCACCGCAAGCACGCCGAACGCGTCCATCAGGAGACCGCCGACCGGCTCGGCGCCACCTTCGACCTCATGGCGGACTACTCCCGCCCGGCGGCCACCGAGGCCGCCGCCGCGCTGCTCGGCGTCCCGGACGCGCAGCGCGACCGATTCGCCCACACCTGTGCGGCCCTCGGTGTCGCGCTCGACGCGGCGCTCTGCCCGCAGCCGCTCGCGGTCACCCGCCGGCTCACCGAGGCGGTGGAGGACGTACGCGCCCTCGTCGCCGACCTCGTCGCGGCACGGCAGTCCGAGCCGGGCGACGACCTGTTCAGCACGGTGCTGCGCGCCGACGCCTCCGGCAGCTCAGGCGCCTCCGCCGCAGAGGACGCCCTCGCGGTCGGGGTGCTGACCGCCGCGGTGGGCGTCGAGTTCGCCGCCGGGCTGATCAACAACGCCGTGGAGGCGCTGCTCGCGCACCCCAGGCAGTGGGCGCTGCTCGGCGAGAACCCGGAACTCGCGGCCGGGGCGGTGGAGGAGACGCTGCGTCACGCGCCGCCGGTGCGTCTGGAGAGCCGGATCGCCGCCGAGGACCTCACGCTGGCCGGGCAGGACATCCCGGCCGGTGCCCAGGTCGTCGTCCATGTCGGCGCGGCGGGCCGGGACCCCGCGGTGTTCCTGGCCCCGGACCACTTCGACCTCACCCGGCCCGTGGGACAGGGGCAGTTGGCGCTGTCCGGCCCGCACACCTCTCTCTTCGGGGCGTTCGCCCGGCTCCAGGCGGAGACCGCGGTACGCACGCTGCGGGAGCGTCACCCGCAGCTGGCCCCGGCCGACGGTGTCCGGCGCCGGATGCGCTCCCCCGTCCTGGGCGGAGTGCTCCGTTACACCCTGACCACCTCCCCGACCGCCGCCGCGTGACGGCGGCCGTCGTGACACCGCCGCAGAGAAAGGACCGGCCATGCGGGTTCTGCTGACGTCCTTCGCGTTGGACGCGCACTTCAACGGGTCCGTGCCGCTCGCCTGGGCGCTGCGGGCCGCCGGGCACGAGGTACGGGTGGCGAGCCAGCCCGCGCTGACGGGGAGCATCACGGCGGCAGGGCTGACCGCCGTCCCGGTGGGGGCCGATCCCGGTCTCGACGCGATGGTGAAGGGGGTGGGTGACTCCGTGCTGTCCCACCACGCCGACCAGTCGCTGGACCCCGACGCCCCCGGCCAGCTCACCCCCGCCTTCCTCAAGGGCTGGGACGCGATGATGACCGCGACGTTCTTCGCCCTGGTCAACGACGATCCGATGGTCGACGACCTCGTCGCGTTCGCCCGCGACTGGCAGCCCGACCTCGTCCTGTGGGAGCCGTTCACGTTCGCGGGGGCGGTGGCCGCGAAGGTGACCGGCGCGGCCCATGCGCGCGTGCTGTCGTTCCCGGACATGTTCATGCCCATGCGGCAGGCGTTCCTCGCCCAGCTCGGCCCGGACCCCGCGGACGCGGGCTCGGAGTCGGCGCACCCCGAGGACGCCCTCGGCCAGTGGCTCCAGTGGACGCTCGGCCGCCACGGCCTGCCCTTCGACGAGGAGGCGGTGACGGGGCAGTGGTCGGTGGACCAGGTGCCCCGCAGCTTCCGCCCGCCGTCGAACGTCCCGGCCGTCCCGATGCGCTACGTCCCGTACAACGGCCCGGTGCCCGCCGTCGTACCCGACTGGCTCCGCGTCCCCCCGACCCGTCCCCGGGTCTGCGTCACCCTGGGACTGACGGCCCGGACCTCCGAGTTCCCGAACGCGGTCCCCGTCGACCTGGTCCTCAAGGCGATCGAGGGGCTCGACATCGAGGTGGTGGCCACGCTCGGCGCCGAGGAGCGGGCGCTGCTCACCCATGTCCCGGACAATGTGCGCCTCGTGGACCACGTGCCGCTGCACGCGCTGCTGCCGACCTGTACGGCCGTCGTGCACCACGGCGGTGCCGGGACCTGGTCGACGGCGCTCGTGGAAGGGGTCCCGCAGATAGCCATGGGCTGGATCTGGGACGCGATCGAGCGGGCCCGCCGCCAGCAGGAACTGGGCGCGGGCCTGCATCTCCCGTCCCACGAGGTGACGGTGGAAGGGCTGCGGAGCAGGCTCGTACGGCTCCTGGAGGAGCCCTCGTTCACGGAGGCCGCCGCCCGCCTGCGCACCGAGGCGGAGTCCGATCCGACCCCGGCGGAGGTCGTCCCCGTACTGGAGCGGCTGACCGCGCAGCACCGCGCCCACGGGCGTCGACGTCTCGGAGGTACGTCCGCATCATGCGTGTCCTGATCACCGGCGGTGCCGGTTTCATCGGATCCCACTATGTGCGCTCCCTGCTGGCCGGCGGCCTGCCCGGACCCCGGCCGAGCCGGGTGACCGTCGTCGACCTGCTGACGTACGCCGGAAGCACGGACAACCTGCCGCTCGCGGACCCGCGCCTCGACTTCCACCGGGTGGACATCCGGGACCTGGACGCGGTCCTGAAGGTGTTCCCCGGGCACGACGCGGTGGTGCACTTCGCGGCCGAGACCCATGTCGACCGCTCCCTGACCGGGCCCGCGGAGTTCGTGACCACCAATGTGCTGGGCACGCAGACGCTGCTGGAGGCGAGCCTGCGCTGCGGGGTCGACACCTTCGTGCACGTCTCGACGGATGAGGTCTACGGGTCCATCGCCGAGGGCACCTGGACGGAGGAGGAGCCGCTGCTGCCCAACTCGCCCTACGCGGCGTCGAAGGCGGGCAGCGACCTCGTCGCCCGCTCCTACTGGCGCACCCACGGACTCGACGTGCGCACCACCCGGTGCGCCAACAACTACGGCCCGCGCCAGCATCCGGAGAAGCTCATCCCGCTGTTCGTCACCGAGCTGCTGGCCGGCCGGACCGTGCCGCTGTACGGGGACGGCGGCAACGTCCGCGAATGGCTGCACGTCGACGACCACTGCCGGGCCGTCCACGCGGTGCTGACCGGCGGCCGGGCGGGCGAGATCTACAACATCGGCGGCGGTACGCATCTGACGAACCGTGAGATGACGTCCAAGCTGCTGGAGTTGTGCGGCGCGGACTGGTCCCGGGTCCGGCAGGTGCCCGACCGCAAGGGCCACGACCTGCGGTACGCGGTCAACGACTCGAAGATCCGCGACGAACTCGGCTACCGGCCGCTGCGGTCGCTCGACGACGGACTGCGTGAGGTCGTCGACTGGTACCGCGACCGGCTGACGCGGCTGCCCGCGACGGCCGAGCGGGTCTGACCCGCCCCGGCCACGACACGCGACGGGAAGGGCCGGCCCGCTGGGGCCGGCCCTTCCCGTCGCGCATCACGCGCACCTCAGAGGCTGACGATCCGCGCCGCCTTGCGCACCTGCTCGACCAGCAGCGCCTGCCGCAGCAGCGCCTCTCCCAGGGCCGTCCGCCCGGTGTCCGACAGGGCCGCCGCCGCGAACGCGTCGAGCGCGTTGCCCACCTGGTGGTCGGCCGCGAGCGTCAACTCGGTGGTCCTGTCCTGCTGTTCGAGGCGGACCACCGGGCGGTGCTCCCGGGGCGGGGTGAAGGCCCGCGGCACGCTGATCCGGCCCCGGCTGCCCCACAGGGCGTACGCGGAGCGGTAGGAGTGCTGGAAGCCGAAGTCGAGCTGGGCGGTCACCCCGGTCGCCGTGGAGAGCAGCGCGCTGCCGGCGACGTCGACACCGGTGGCCTCGTCGACGCGCAGACAGGCGCCGAGGACGTCGAGTTCCCCGTCGAGCTGGAGCTGGGCGGCGCGCAGCGGATAGACCCCGACGTCCAGCAGGGCGCCGCCGCCGAGCCGCGCGTCGTGCCGGAAGGACGACGGGTCGGGCGGCGGTACGCCGAAGGAGCTGGAGAAGACCCGCAGTTCGCCGATCTCCTCGCGGGCCAGGTCCCGTACCGCCGCGTGCTGCGAGTGGTGCAGGAACATGAAGTTCTCGGTGAGCGCCAGACCGAGCCGGCCGGCCGTCGCCACCAGTTCGGCGCTCTGCTCGTACGTGGTGCTGAGCGGCTTCTCCACCAGGACGTGCTTGCCCGCGGTGAGGGCCTCGGCGACCCATTCGTGGTGCATGCCCGGGGGCAGCGGCACATAGACGGCGTCGATGTCGTCCCGGTCGAGCAGCGCCCGGTAGCCGGTCACCGCCGCGCAGCCGAACCGGGCCGCGAGCCGTGCGCTCCTGGCCCCGTCGCGGCTCGCCACGGCCACCAGCCGCACCGACGGGTGCTCCACGATCGCAGGCAGGATCCGGCGCACCGCGATGTCGGCACAGCCCAGCACCCCCATGCGGAGTCCGGGTCGTGGAGTGTCCTCGGGCATCTGCCACCTCACCTGTCGGATACGTCGCCGAACAAGCTAGCCGGAGCAGGTCGAAAGGCCCTGGAAGCCCGCTGGAGCAGGCCCTTTCCGCGGGGACTCCATGGCTCCTCTACCGGGCGGCGCAAGCATGGCCCCGAGGCAATCCTTACAGGAGGGACGGCTATGACGTCGGACACCAAGGCCCTGGTCCTGGAGCAGGTTCGCGAGTACCACCGGCAGCAGCAGCCCGGGAACTTCGTACCGGGAGTGACACCGATCCTCTCCTCGGGCGCGGTCCTGGACGAGGAGGACCGGGTCTCCCTGGTGGAGGCGGCCCTGGATCTGCGGATCGCGGCCGGGGCGGCTTCCCGGCGTTTCGAGAGCAGGTTCGCCCGCCACATCGGCGTACGCAAGGCGCATCTGGTGAACTCGGGTTCCTCGGCGAACCTGCTGGCCCTGTCGGCGCTGACGTCCCCGCGGCTCGGTGAGAAGCGGCTGCTGCCGGGCGACGAGGTGATCACGGTGGCCGGCGGCTTTCCCACGACGGTGAACCCGATCTTCCAGAACGGCCTCACGCCCGTGTTCGTGGACCTCGAACTCGGCACGTACAACACGACGGCGGAACGCGTGCGGGCCGCGATATCGGACCGGACCCGGGCCATCATGATCGCGCACACCCTGGGCAACCCCTACGAGGTCGCGGAGATCCAGCAACTGGCCACCGATCACGAGCTGTTCCTGATCGAGGACAACTGCGACGCGGTGGGCTCGACGTACCAGGGCCGGATGACGGGCACCTTCGGGGATCTCGCCACCGTCAGCTTCTACCCCGCCCACCACATCACGACGGGCGAGGGCGGCTGCGTCCTGACCCGGAACCTCGAACTGGCGCGGATCGTCGAGTCGTTCCGCGACTGGGGGCGGGACTGCTGGTGCGAGCCGGGCGAGGACAACACCTGCCTCAAGCGGTTCGACTACCAGCTGGGCGACCTCCCCAAGGGGTACGACCACAAGTACATCTTCTCGCACATCGGCTACAACCTGAAGGCGACCGACCTCCAAGGGGCCCTGGCGCTCAGCCAGTTGAAGAAGCTCCCGGAGTTCGGCGTGGCGCGGCGGCGCAACTGGCAGCGGCTGCGCGACGGTCTCGCGGACGTCCCCGGTCTGCTGCTGCCCACCGCGACCCCCGGCAGTGACCCGAGCTGGTTCGGCTTCGTCCTGACCGTGCTGCCCGACGCCACCTACACCCGCCGCGACCTGATCGCCTTCCTGGAGGAGCGGCGCATCGGCACGCGACGGCTGTTCGGCGGCAACCTCACCCGGCACCCGGCGTATCTCGGCACCCCGCACCGGGTGTCGGGGGACCTGCGCAACTCCGACGTCATCACCGAGCAGAGCTTCTGGATCGGGGTGTACCCGGGCATCACCGAGGAGATGACCGACTACATGCTGGAGTCGATCGTCGAGTTCGTCACCAAGAACGGCTGAGCGGCCCGGGGGCGGTGGTCAGCCGATCATGCGGTCGAGCAGCGCGTCCTCCCCGCACCCGGGCACGTCCAGCCACGGCTCCGCCGAGAGCACCGCCTGCTGCAGCCGCTGCAGACGCGGGGAGGGCGAGAGCCCCAGTTCCTCCGCCAGGCGGCGGCGCAGCCGCTGGTAGACGTCGAGCGCCTGCCAGGAGCGGCCCGCCCGGTACAGCGCCGTCATGCACTGGGCGTGCAGCCCCTCGTGCAGCGGATGGCGTCCGGTCAGCTCGATCAGCTCGGTCAGCAGCTCCGCGTGGCGGCCCAGCCTCAGGTCCGCCTCCAGACAGCGCTCCAGCACGCCGAGCCTGCTCTCCTCCAGCCGGGCCACCTCGATGCTCAGCACGGGTCCGATGCGTACGTCGACGAGCGCGGACCCGCGCCACAGGGCGAGCGCCTCACGGAAGTACGCCGACGCCCTCTCCTGCCGGTCCTCGCCCGTGGCGACCCGGCCCGCGGCGACCAGCCGCTCGTAGCGCGGTACGTCGACGGCGTCCGTGGGCGCCTGCCAGCAGTAGCCGCCGTACTGGGTGACGAGGACGTCCTTGGCGGACACGCCCGCGTCGGCGCCGTAGGCCGCGGTGAGCTGCCGGCGCAGCTGGAGGATGTACGTGTGCAGGGTCGCCAGCGCGCTCTGCGGCGGCTCGCTGCCCCAGATCTCCTCCATGAGCGTCCCGACGGGCAGGACGCGGTTGGCGTGAATCGCCAGCAGGGCCAGAATCTGGCGTGGTTTCGCCGCTGTCGGCACGATCGACCGGCCCCGCACCTCGGCCGTCAGCGGTCCGAGAAGCCATATGTCCATCTTTTTCTCCCCCATGTGGTCCACGGAGCGCCGCGAGGAGCTCCTCGCTCAGGGAGTCTCGCTGGCTACTTCCGGTATCAACCAGTGCCAGGGGCCCGGCCAGGCATATGAGGAACCTATGCGCAAGATGTGGATTTCTCATATGGGCCCTGTGCGTGACGCACTGGTATCGGCCAGTGACGACCGTAAGGATGGCGGCAACGCGCAGGGCCCCGGACAGGGGTCGGGCGCGCGACCGAAGTCGACAGCGAACAAGGAGCACCCATGTCACGGATCACGCCTCTGCTCGACGGCGACGCGGCGACCGCGAGAGGCGCCGACGATCTCGTGATCACTGAATTCGGCCCCGAATCCGGTGACACCACCGACGGCCGGATCTGTATCTGCTGGATGCCCGGGGCCGGCCCCGCTTCCTCCGCGGACGGCGGCCGTCAGACCCGATGAACCGGCCCGCCCCGGACGACGGGCTCCCCCGGCTGGGGTTCGCACCGCATCTGCGGGTCGAATCGGCGCCCGGGGAGCCCGTGTTCCTGATGACCGAGGAGCGGGTGACCACGCTCGGCGGGGAACAGGTCGCGCTGCTCGCCCCGTTGCTGGACGGCAGCCGCGACCTGCCCCGGATCGTCGCCGACGCGGCACCCGCGCTGTCGCCCGAGCGCACCGAACGGCTCGTGGCAAGACTGCTGGACGCGGGTCTGCTGTCCGCCTGTCCGCCGGACGTGCCCGCCGGGCCCGAGCGCGCGTACTGGGCCCTCACGGGTCTCGCGGCCGGGCCCGATGCCGGCCGGGGCGCTCTGCTGGCCCCGGTCGACCTCACCGAGGACTCCGGCGGCACCCTGTGCGAGGCCGTGACGGCGGCCGGACTGCGGACCGCCGCCGCGGGCGGGCCCGCCGATCTGACGCTGGCGCTGTGCCACGACTACCTCGATCCGCGGCTGAGCGCCCTGGACGCGGAACACCGTGCCGCGGGCCGCAGTTGGCTGCCCGTGCGGGCGAGCGGCACCCATCTGTGGGTGGGCCCGTTCTTCTCCCCGGGCGAGGGCCCCTGCTGGAGCTGTCTCGCGGACCGGCTGCGGCTGCGGCGCCGCGGCGAGGCGTACGTCCAGCACCGGCTCGGCCGCGGCGGGCCCGCCGGGCACCGGCCGTCGTATCTGCCGACGGGCCGGGCGGCGGCCCTGCACCTGGCGCTCCTTGAGGCGGCGAAGTGGCTGGCCGGACACCGAGATCCCCAGCAGGGCACGCTGTGGCGGCTGGACACCCGCACCCTGGAGAGCAGCCGCCATCCCGTACGGCGCCGCCCGCAGTGCGCCCGCTGCGGCGACCCCCTGCTCGTACGCGACCGGGTGTCGGCCCCCGTCGTGCTGTCCCCTCGGCCGGTGCGCGACACCAGCGGAGGGGGCCATCGGACGGCCGGCCCGCAGGAGGTCCTCGACCGGTACGGGCATCTCGTGGACCCCGTCACCGGTCTGGTCGGCGAGATCCGCCGGGATCCGCGGGGGCCGGAGTTCCTCAACTGCTTCCACGCGGGCGCCCAGCCGCCCTGGGACCCGGCGGAGCCGCCGCCCGCGCTGCACACACCGCTGCGCAGCCCGGGGTCGGGCAAGGGCGTCACCGAGACGCACGCGAAGGTGAGCGCCCTGGCCGAGGCGCTTGAGCGGTACAGCGGGTACTTCCAGGGCGACGAGCCGCGCCTGCGGGGCAGTTACCGCGAGCTGGCGGACCGGGCCGTCCACCCGGACACCGTCCAGCTCTTCGACCGGCGGCAGTTCGCGGACCGGGCGGCCTGGAACCGTGCGCACGGCCCCTTCCAGCAGGTGACCGAGCCCTTCGACGAGGACGCCCCGCTCGACTGGACGCCCGTCTGGTCACTGACCGAGGAGCGGCAGCGCCTCGCGCCGACGAGCCTGCTCTACTACAACGCCCCGGACGCGGAGACCCGTTACTGCCGGGCCACCTCCAACGGGGCCGCCGCCGGGACCAGTCTGGAGGACGCCGTCGTACACGGCTGCCTGGAGCTGGTGGAGCGGGACGCGGTCGCCCTGTGGTGGTACAACCGCACGCGGCAGCCCGGCGTGGTCCTCGACCGGCGGGACGAGTGGACCGCCGGGACCCGGGCCTCGCTGCGGGACATGGGCAGGTCGGTGTGGGCCCTCGACCTCACGTCCGATCTCGGCATCCCCGTGGTCGCGGCCGTCTCGGCGCGGATCGGCGAGCCGGCCGAGGACGTCGTGCTGGGCTTCGGCGCCCACTTCGACGCGCGGATCGCGCTGCGCCGGGCCCTGACCGAACTCAACCAGATGCTGCCGCCGTTGACGGGCGGGCCGGCCGGCGGGGGAACCGCCTACACCGGCGACGACCCGGAGGCCCTCGCCTGGTTCCGGCACGCCACGACCGCCAATCAGCCCTATTTGCTGCCCGCCGCCCGCCGCTCGGCCCGGCCGCCCGCCGCGCTGCGCCCGCCCGCCGACGCCGCGGCCCAGGCCGGGGCCCTGGTCGAGCTGCTGCGCCGGCACGGCCTCGACGTCCTCGTCCTCGACCAGACCCGTCCCGATGTGGAGCTGCCCGTCGCCAAGGTGCTGATCCCCGGACTGCGCCCGCACTGGGCGGGATTCGGTCCCGGCCGGCTGTTCGACGTACCGGTCGCGCTCGGCCGGCTGACCCGGCCGACGGACTTCACCGAACTGAATCCCTTTCCCCTGCACCTGTGACGGAATGAAGTATTCCTCTTTACGGAACGAAATCCTCCACTTGTTTTCACGCACCGGAGCGAACCTTTTCACTTCGTCGGCGGTCTTCTTCCATTAGGGAGTCCGAAGCACACTCCACCCCACCGAGTTTCGCTTCCGAGCGGTTTCGATCGATTACTATCGATGGCGACTTCTCATCCTCCCGGTATGCCGTGAGAGGGTGGGCACGGCACAACCTGACTCACTAATTCGTTCGGTTCGTCCGGGGGGAAGAGATGCAAGGTTCTGCCCTGCATGACGGTGCGCGCGTCGAACAGGAGGACGCGCGAAGCAGGCACCTCGCCCGCGGCACCTCCATCGCCATCACCGTCGCAGTGCTCGTGGCCTTCTTCGGCATCGGTGTGACCTACCTGGTGGAGGGCCACCCCTCACCTCTCGGGCTGGGCACGGGCATCACCACCCTGCTCCTGGTCTACGGGCTCCAACTGGCGCATTCCTTTCCCCATCTGTCGCCCCGGCTGGCCCGCCGGCAGTACTGGACCCTCGGGTTCCAGACGCTCCTGACGTACCTTCCGTTTCTCTTCTACGCCGAGGCCTGGCTCGCCGCTCCCGGCTTCCTCGCCGGCTCGGCGCTGCTCATCCTCCCCTCCCGCTGGAAGTGGCCCGCGTACGCGGCGGCCGTGGCGTCCGCCGGACTGCTGGTGCTGGAGACGGGCATGGGCCGCGGTTCGGTCTGGTACGGCACGGTGGCGACCGCGCTGACCGGCCTGGTGGTCTACGGGCTCTCCGAACTGACCCGGCTCGTCCAGGAGGCCCACCGCTCCCGCGGCGAACTGACCCGGATGGCGCTGGAGGCGGAGCGGCTGCGGTTCTCCCGCGATCTGCACGACCTGCTGGGCATCAGCCTGACCACCATCGCCTTCAAGTGCGAGCTGGCCCGACGGCTGCCGCCCTCCAAGCACGCCCGGCTCCACCAGGAGCTGACGGAGATCCTGGACACCACCCAGCGGGCCTTCGCCGACGTGCGGGCCGTCTCGCAGACCTACCGCGCCATGTCACTGACCGCGGAGGTCGACACCGTCTTCGCGACACTCAAGGACATGGGCATCCACGCCGTCTTCCGCGGCGGCGCGGGGCCCCTGCCGCCCCACATAGAGACCACCCTGGCGACGGTCCTGCGCGAGGGGATCACCAACATGCTCCGGCACAGCAGGGTCGGCACCTGCGTCGTCCAGCTCAGCCGCGAGCCGGGCGCCGTCGGACTGATCGTGACCAACGACGGCATTCCGGCGCAGCCGTCCGGCCCCGGTGTGGGGACGCGGCCGGGAAGCGGACTCACCAACCTTCGCGAACGCATCGAAGCGGTCGACGGCAGACTCAGCATCAAGATCATGGACGACAAGTGGTTCTCGCTGACGGCGGTCGTTCCGCTTCCGGCCGGAACACCCGAGTCCAAGCGGCCCTTCCTGCGCACCGCCGACGGTCCCGCCCGCCCCCCGGCGCACCCTCCGGAGAGCGAGCTGCGCGACTCGGCGACGGTGGCCTGAGCCTCCGAGCGGTCCGGGGGGTCAGATCCAGCCGCCCTCGCGGGCGATGCGTACGGCGTCCATGCGGTTGCGGGCGCTCAGTTTGACCACGGCACTGCTCAGGTAGTTGCGCACGGTGCCGGGCGACAGGAACAGCCGGCGGGCGATCGCCGCGGTGCCCTCGCCGGCGGCGGCGAGCCGCAGAACCTCCAGCTCACGGGGGGCCAGCGGCTGTGTCACGTCTTCGAGCGCCGCGACCGCCAGCTGGGGGTCGACGGCCCGCTTGCCGGCCGCCACCGCGCGGATGGCGCCCACGAGTTGCGTGGGGTCGGCGTCCTTGCGCAGAAAACCCGTGGCCCGGGTGGCCAGCGCCCGCCGCAGCGTGCTGGGGTTGCCGAGGCCGGTGAGCATCAGGATCCGGCAGTCGGGCACGGCGGCGCCCAGCGCGGCGGCGGCGGAGATGCCGTCCATGCCGGGCAGGCCGATGTCGAGCACCGCCACGTCCGGTTGCAGGGCCCGTGCCTTCGGCACGATCTCGTCCCCCCGGTCGACTTCGGCCACCACCTCGAAGTCGGCTTCCAGCGACAGGAGTTCGGCCAGCGCCCGGCGCAGCATCGCCATGTCCTCGGCGATCAGAATCTTTATCATGGCCCCCCACATCGACCGCACACAGGTCGCCCGGGCCTCATACTCTCATCCGAAAAGCCAGAACAAGGCTTCGAAGCGCCAACTTCCTTGCCTTTCGGTTGACTTCCTCCCACGGTTCCGTTTCCGAAAGGAAGTCAGAGATTCAATCACCTCGGTAAACCCGGCCGCTTTCCCCTTTCGTACGACCCTGCGAACAACGTAATGCGACGGTGGGCCGGTCGGTCAGTCCCGCCCGAGGGCCTCGGCCAGCGCCGCCTCGGTCTCCTCGGCGGTCGCCGACTCCGCCGCCCAGGCCGCGTACCCGTCGGGCCGGACCAGCAGGCTCGTCCGCCGGCCGCTCGCCCAACTGACCACGTGGAGCCGGTCCTTGCGGGTGGGGGTGCCGGTCCGGCCGGCGGGGGTGACGAGGACGAACCCGCCGTCCCGCAGGGCCTCGTACAGGCGGCCGTCGAGCAGGGCCACGTCCGGGACGCGCCTGCCGACCCAGGGGTGGGCGCCGCGCGGCGCCGGGTACGCGTAGCCGATGCCGGTGACCTGGCCGACCATGCGCGTGCGGGCCGGGCGGGCGTGGTCGAGGAACGTGGTGAGCAGGGCGCGGGCCGCCAGTGTGCCGGGGCGCTTGGCCATCGCGAGCCGTACGATCCCGCCGCTGCTGCGCAGCACGGACCTGCCGACGGGGTGCCGTTCGGACTGGTAGGTGTCCAGCAGGCCGGCGCCGGCGTACCCGTGGATCGCCGCCGCCAGTTTCCAGCTGAGGTTGGCGGCGTCCTGGAGGCCGGTGTTCATGCCCTGGCCGCCCGCCGGGGTGTGCACGTGCGCGGCGTCCCCGGCGAGGAACACCCGGCCCACCCGGTACGCCGGGGCCTGCCGTTCGTCGCTGTGGAAGCGGGACATCCACCGGGCGTCGTGCATACCGAAGTCACGGCCGAGCGCGAGCCGGGTGATCTCCCTGACCTCGTCGAGACCGAGGGGCTCGCTGTCGGCGACGTCGCGGCCCCGGTGCCAGCCGATCACCCGGTGGTAGCCGTCGCCGAACGGCGCGAGGAACGCGAACGCGTCCCCGACCGCGTTCACCGTCAGCAGCGTCTCGGGCTGCTCGGCGAGCCTGACGTCGGCGAGGACCACGGACCGGATCGCCGACCGCCCGGGGAAGGGCAGCCCCACCGCCTCCCGCACGGCACTGCGCATCCCGTCCGTCCCGACGACGTACGCGGCCCGCAGCTCGTCGGCCTCCCCGTCGGACCCGCGCACCCTGAGGGTCACCCCGTCCGCGTCCTGTACGAGTCCGGTCGCCTCGGTCTCGTAAGCGAACCGCACCCCGGCCGCCACGGCCCGCCGCTCCAGGGCCTTCTCCACCTCGTACTGCGGCAGGACGAGCAGGTGGTTGAAGCGGGAGGGGAGGGTGGTGAGGTCGACGGTCAGCCGGCCGAAGAGCCGCAGCCGGTCGAGGGTCTGCCCCTTGGCCTCCAGCCCGTCGGCGAGGCCCCGCGCGTCGAGCTGCTCCAGGGTGCGGGCGTGCAGGACGAAGGCACGGGAGAGGTTGCTGATGCCGCGCGGCCGTCGCTCGGCCAGGGTGACGGGGACACCGGCGGCGGCGAGATCACCGGCGAGCAGCAGCCCGGTGGGCCCCGCGCCGACGACGATGACGTTGCTGACAGTGCCGTTCATGGCGGCCTCCTGGTGCCGGCGGTTCCGGACGGGGTGCCGGCCGACGGCTGGTTGCCCGCGCGCGTCGGCCGGCGTCTGTCCGCAACGATAGGGCGCCGGGCGGAACACGCCGAGGGCACCGCTCCCGCCCCCGGGCGGCATGAGCCGCGTACGGGTGCGAGGGCGGTGCCCTCGAAGAGACTCCGGAAGCCGGTGGGGACCGGGATTCAGGAAGCGTGTACCTGGTCCGGGCCCTGCATCTTGCCCTGGCCCTTGCCTCCCGGCTTGCGCCTCGGCTGGCGGTCCGTCGAACCGTCGAGCACCCAGACCAGGCCGGCGATCAGCGCGAACAGCCCGATCGGCGCCGCGACGTAGAGGCCCAGCGTCTCGATGACGCTCAGCTTCTGCGCGGGGTCGTCGCCGTCGTCGCGCGTCAGCGCGAGCGCGGGGGACGACATCATGAGCATCATCAGCGTCGTACCGGCAGCCAGGGCGCCGGCGCGCAGGGCGTTCTTCTTGTCCACGGTGCAAACGTAGCGAACTCCTGTTGCGGCCGCGCGCCCGGGGGTGCCGTACGGGGTGCGACGCGGTTCCGCGGACGGATTCCCGTACGCGTCCCGGGGCCTCAAGCGGCGGGCTCCCGGCCGCCGGTGGCCCCGCCTTCGCGCAGCACCTCCATGAGGGCGTGCAGCCGGGGCGAGGCCGCCAGTTCCTCCAGGGTGACGGGCCGGCCCTCGGCGTCGGCGACGGGCAGGCGCCAGTTCGGGTACTGGTCCCAGGTGCCCGGCAGGTTCTGCGGGCGGCGGTCGCCGACCGCGTCCGGGAGCCAGACGCCGACGAGGCGGGCGGGGGTGCGCAGCAGGAAGCGGTGCACGGCCTGGATCTCCGCCTCCTCCGACTGCTCCGAGACGCCCCCGGCGGCGCCTTGCAGCAGTCCGAGCCGGGCGAGCAGCGCCAGCCACTCCCCCACGTCCGCCGCCGCCTCGGCCCGCTCCTGACCCACCGGGCGGGTCAACAGGCCCAGCCGGTCGCGGAGTTCGACATGGTCGCCGGTGAGGCGGGACGCGGTGGGCGGCAGGTCGTGGGTGGTGGCGGTGGCCAGACAGTCGGCGCGCCAGCTCTCGGGGGGCAGCGGCAGACCCGTCCCGTCCCAGTCGCGTTCGAACCAGAGCACGGAGGTGCCGAGCACGCCGTGCTCCTGGAGGGTCTCGCGCACACCCGGTTCCACCGTGCCGAGGTCCTCGCCGATCACCAGGGCCCCGGCGCGGGAGGCCTCCAGGGCGAGGATCGCAAGCATGGCCTCGGCGTCGTAGCGGACGTACGTGCCCTCGGTGGCGGGGCGGCCCTGCGGGATCCACCAGAGGCGGAAGAGGCCCATGACGTGGTCGATGCGCAAGGCGCCCGCGTACCGGAAGAGGGCGCGCAGGAGGCGGCGGTACGGGGCGTAGCCGGACTCGGCGAGGCGGTCGGGGCGCCAGGGCGGCAGCCCCCAGTCCTGGCCCTGGACGCTGAACGCGTCCGGGGGCGCGCCGACGGACATGCCGGCCGCGAAGACCTCCTGCTGCGCCCAGGCGTCGGCACCACCGGGGTGGACCCCGACAGCGAGGTCGTGCACGAGCCCCACGTCCATGCCCGCGTCGCGGGCGCTGCGCTGGGCGGTGGCGAGCTGGGCGTCCGTCAGCCAGGCGAGCCTGCTGTGGAAGTCGACGCGGTCCATCAACTCGGCGCGGGCGCGGGCGGTCTCGGCCGAGCGGGGGTCGCGCAGGCCCTGCGGCCACCGCGTCCAGTCGGAGCCGTACACCTCCGCGAGTGCGTACCAGGTGGCGTGGTCCTCAAGGGCCTCGCCCTCCTCTGCGAGGAAGTCGCAGTAGGCGGCGCGGCGGCCGGGCCCGAGCGGCACCTCGCGCACCAGCTCAAGGGCTTCGCGCTTCAGCTCCCACACGGCGTCGCGGTCGATCAACGCGCCCTTGTCGAGCACGGATTCGCGCAGCCTGCGGGCCCGCGCCAGCAGTGCGAGCAGCCGCTCCCTGTCCCCCTCGTCGACGTACGCGAACTCGGGGATGTCCTCGACGCGCAGATAGACGGGGTCGGGGTAGCGGCGCGAGGACGGCCGGTACGGGGAGGGGTCGGTGGGTGCGCCGGGCACGGCCGCGTGCATCGGATTGACCTGCACGAATCCGGCCCCGAGCGCCCGCCCGGCCCAGGCCGTCAGTTCGGCGAGGTCCCCGAGGTCGCCCATGCCCCAGGAACGCCGGGACAGCAGCGAGTAGACCTGCACGAGCAGCCCGTACGTACGTCCGGTGGGCGTGGGCAGCCTCGCCGGGGCGACGACGAGGTGGGCGCGCGCGGTGCGCCCGTCGGGGGCGGTGGCGGTCAGCTCGTGCACCCCGGCCGGCAGCCCTTCGACGGATTCCCGGGCCTCCCCCTGCTCGGTCCGCACACGCAACCGGGTCCCGCCGGGCAGGGCGGCGAGGACGACTTCGAGGGAGGAGCCACCGGGTGCGCCGGTCGGCGCGGCGGGGCCCGTATCGCTCGGGGGCGCCGCACCACCACCGGCCGCCGCTCCCTGGCCGGTGTCGGCCGCGGCGGCTGGGGTGTTGTCGGCCTCGGCCACGGCGGCCGGGGTGTTGTCGGCCTCGGCCACGGCGGCCGGGGTGTTGTCGGCCTCGGCCACGGCGGCTGGGGTGTTGTCGGCCCTGGCGGCAGGCGCTCCCGGGCCGTCCGTCACCGGCGGAGCCGGGGGCGCGGTCGGCGTGATCGGCGTGGTCCCGGTCCAGCACACCACCGTCGGCGGCAGCAGCCGTTCCCGCAGTTGCGTCTCGCGGGCCGCGAGGGAGCCGCGGACGGCGGCCGGCGTCCCGGCGGCGACTCCCAGCGCGGTGAGCGCGGCGACGACGGCTGCGTCCGAGGCCGCGACCGTGCGGTCCGGGGACGGACTGTAGGACGTGGCGACGCCGTACAGCGCGGCGAGCCGGGAGAGCGGCATCAGACCCCCGACGGGTCCAGGCCGGCGGCGGCACCCAGGGGAGTCGGCTCACTCGTCAGGGGCGCGGCGTCGGCGAGCGGAGGTTCACTGGTGAGGGGCGCGGCAGCGGCCAGCGGCGGTTCGCTGGTGAGCGGTGCCTCGGCGCAGGAGCCCTCGGCGCCGGCGTTGAAGATGCAGTAGAGCGGGTGGGGGTCGGATGCGGGGTCGGCGGTCACGTCCGCCGGGCGTTTGGAGAGGGCCGAGAGCAGAAGCTGTGCCGATGCGGCCACGGGGGCCTCCTTGGTCGTCGTGCGGGCGGGTCAGGGCTGCCCCTACCCAGCGGGCGGGCCCGCAGACGTGAGACCCAGGACATCGTGCGCCTCTTCACATTCTGTCCCGGATCACCGCGATCACCAAGAGCCTCTGGGCGAACACACTGCGCTACCCCCGGGAAGCCCGGCAAGGACCATGCGCTCGCGGCTGATCCCCGAGCTGACTCCGTACGCCATCCATCGGGGGTGCCCTCGGGCGGCCCGGCCCTGCGGGCAGCACGCGGCCAGGGTCCTGCCGACCCAGGGGCTTGCCGGGCTCGGGGCCAGGCATACCCGGGGCCGGCCGCGGTTCCGGGGCCAGGGACCCGGCCCCCGGGGCAAACCAAAGGCCCGGATCGTCAGGCGGAGATGCCGTCGATCCGGGCCATCGCGTCCTCCGCGCCGTACGGCTGCAGGTAGGGCAGCCAGCGCGGATCCCGGTGCCCGGTGCCGATGATGCGCCACGCGAGCCCCGACGGCGGGGCCGGTTTGTGGCGCAGGCGCCAGCCGATCTCGACCAGGTGGCGGTCGGCCTTGGTGTGGTTGCAGCGGCGGCAGGACGCCACCACGTTGTCCCAGACGTGCTGACCCCCGCGGCTGCGCGGGATGACGTGGTCGACGCTGGTTGCGACGCCACCGCAGTACATGCACCGGCCGCCGTCCCGGGCGAACAGCGCCCGGCGGGTCAGCGGAACGGGCCCCCGGTAAGGGACCCGCACGAACCTTTTCAGCCGGACCACGCTGGGCGCGGGGACGGTGACGGTGGCGCTGTGCATGAAGGCGCCGGATTCCTCAAGAGAGACAGCCTTGTTCTCAAGGACCAGGACGAGCGCGCGGCGGAGCGGTACGACGCCGAGGGGCTCGTACGACGCGTTGAGGACCAGGACATGCGGCACGGACGGCCTCCTTGTACGCCGGCGGCGCGTGGCTCGCGCCGGGACGATCTGCAGTCAGTCTCCCCTCATGCCTGGTGGAAGCGCCACCATGTCCCGGTAACGGGCTGGGAGTGTTTTCGACCACATGTCCTTCATCCCCACGTGAGCACAGTCTCTCCCTCGAACATTGCAACGATCCGCACACGGTGCCCCGTTAGTGTGGTGTTTCCGCCCGTAGGCATTCCACCAAATGTCCCCTTGTCCCCTGCCACGGGCGGGCCGCTACGCCTGGAGGTGCCTGCCGTGTTCTTGTCCGTCCTGTCGGCCGCCGATCCCACCGAGGAACCGACGTCACCGACGCTTGAGGACGCCCAGGAAAGCGCCACCAACGCCGCCAGCTGGGTGGAGCAGAACTGGTCCACCTGGCTCAGCATCGGACTGCGCGTCCTGCTCATCGTGATCATCGCGGTGGTGCTGAGAGTGGCCGTACGGCGGACCATCACGAAGTTCATCGACCGGATGAACCGAACGGCCCAGGCGGTCGACGGCACGGCGCTCGGCGGCCTCCTGGTCAACGTCGAACGCCGCCGCCAGCGCTCCCAGGCGATCGGTTCCGTCCTCCGTTCGGTCGCGTCCTTCCTGATAGTGGGCACGGCGGCGCTGATGATCCTGGGCACGTTCCAGATCAACCTGGCACCGCTGCTGGCCTCCGCCGGTGTGGCGGGCGTGGCGATCGGTTTCGGCGCCCGCAACCTCGTGACGGATTTCCTCTCCGGCGTTTTCATGATCCTTGAGGATCAGTACGGCGTAGGGGACACGGTCGACGCGGGGGTGGCGTCCGGCGAGGTCATCGAGGTGGGCCTGCGGGTCACCAAGCTGCGCGGCGACAACGGCGAGATCTGGTACGTCCGCAACGGCGAGGTCAAGCGCATCGGCAACCTCTCCCAGGGCTGGGCCACGGCCGGCGTCGACGTCACGGTCCGCTCGGACGAGGACCTCGACCGCGTCCGCTCGGTCCTCGCGGAGGTCGGCGAGGCGATGAGCAAGGACGAGCCGTGGAACGAGCGCCTGTGGGGCCCGATAGAGGTCCTGGGCCTCGACAGCGTCATCCTGGACTCGATGGTCGTACGCGTCAGCGCGAAGACCATGCCGGGCAAGGCCCTCTCCGTCGAACGCGAACTGCGCTGGCGCATCAAGCAGGCCTTCGACCGCGCGGACATCCGCATCGTCGGCGGCCTCCCCGCCCCGACGGAGGAAGCCCCCGCGGACCCGACGGCGGGCATGGCGGCCCCGTCGGCCTACTCCAACACGGGCTCGGCCCAGTCACAGGCGGCGTCCCCCCTGGCCCCTCCGGCGGTCGTTCCGTCGAGTGGGGCGAAGTAGGGGCGAGAGGTTTCTCATACGGGCTGATGCGCGCGCGGGGCGGTTCCGGGAGCACTCCGGAGCCGCCCCGCACACGTCTGCGGCCCGGCGCGACCGCCGTAACGGTTCGGCACGCTCGTTCGAGTGAACGTCCACAGCATCCGCAGGTCATAGGGGGTGCGGATGCCTCATGGTTCTGCCCGGGGCACCCGGAACGGGCGTAGCCTGGCAACAGCGTGGCGAGGAGAAGCATCAATGAGTGCCGAACTCAGCATGGAGCCGGTCATGACGCAGCAGGACCCCATCGATCTGCTGATCGCGTTCGAGGAAGCGTCCGAGACGCCGATCCGACCCGAGTACGTCGAAGGGACGGTCATCGTGCCGCCGGCACCGAACGACAACCACAATGACGGCGCTTTCGAGCTGTCCTTCCAGTTCCGCGCCGCCGGACTACGCCTGGTGGGCATGGGCAACGGCTACCGGGCAGCCCACAAGGACGGCCGCACCATGGCCCTGCTCATCCCCGACTTCTATGTACGCCGCCGCAAGGCGACGGAACTGGACGAGTCGTATCGCAGGGCCCACAAGGGCTGGTACCCGATCGACATGATCGCCCTGGTCGGCGAGGTGACCTCCACGAACCACGAGACGGACACCGGCCCCAAACTGCGCACCTACGCCGCCGCCGACGTCCCCTTGTACATCCTGATCAATCGTCACCGGAAGACGGCCCACTGCCACTCCGACCCGATCACCCCCGGCGACGACCCCACAGAGGCGTACTACGCCACCGAGGTGAAGGTCGAACTGGGCCGCGCACTCCCGCTTCCGGCCCCGTACCCGACGCTGGAGACGGCCCCTTTCCTGGAGCCGACGGAGTAGTGGAGCCGGTCGGCGAAGGCGGCGCCCGACGCGCAACTCCACGCAGTGCACGAAGTGCCGCCCGTCACGCTCAGGCAGGCTTTCAGCCGAACCAGTTCACCTGCACCAGCACGATCCGCGAGCCCCGCACATCGGTGATGCCGTCGTCGGCAACCGTCCAGCAGGTCGTCCTGGAACAGTTCCCACTGCCAGTCAGCCACCCGCGACTTACGGGGTTCACCGGCGCCGGCCGAGCCACTGCTCGGCGCCTTAGGCATGGAACCGCTCCACCTCGGTGAATCCCAGCTTCGCCGCGAGGCGCATCGAGCCGGCGTTGGCGGTCTGGGTGGCGAGCACCACCGGCTCGCCGGGACGGACACCGTCGAACAAGGTAGCTGTGCGCCTCCGGTGAGGCGAGCAGTTCGACGAACGCCGCACGGTCCCGGGCCTCGGACCCGCGGAGCACCAGCCGCTCGGTCTTGACCGGGGCGGATGGCCAGGCGGCGGACACGGGTTCGGTCATGGCGGGCAACCTACCGCCCGCGCGACGCAGCACGTGGCCCCGTTCGCCATATTGACGCCCACCCCCCGCCCGGCGATGATCCGAGAGCGCTCTCTGACGTGGACACGATCAGGAGGTCCCACCGGATGTCTCCCACCCGCAGCCGGCTCGCCCGCCTGATTCCGTTCGGGCTCGCCGCCACCCTCCTCCTCGCCCTCGGGCAGACCGCCACCACCGCCGCGCCCGCCGAGGCCGTCACCGCGGGCGCCCTCGGCCGTACCACCCTCGGTGGCGCCGACCCCAGTGTCATCAAGGTCGGCGACCTCTACGTCGCCGCCAAGTCCGTGGACGGCGGGATCGCCGTGCGGACCGCGGCCACCCTGGAGGGCATCGCCGCCGCGCCCAAGCAGCAGGTGTGGCGGGACACCGGCGGGCTCGGTGAGGTCTGGGCGCCCGAGATCGTCCACCACGACGGCGCCTACCGCATCTACTTCGCCGCCGGCACCGGCGCCGCTCACCGGATGTACCACATCAGCTCGGCCAGCCCGGCCACCGGCTACTCCGCCGCCACCAAGGTCGCCCTGCCCGGCGACAAGTGGGCCATCGACGGGTCGCCGTTCACCTTCAACGGCCAGCGCTGGTTCGTCTGGTCCGGCTGGGCCGGTGACACCAACGTCGAGCAGAACCTGTACGTCGCCCGGATGGGCAGCCCCACCGCGTCCACCGGCGACCGGTACGTCATCTCGCAGCCCCGCGAGTCGTGGGAGCGGGTCGTCGGCAACCCGTACATCAACGAGGCGCCCCAGCCGATCGTCGACCCCAACGGGCAGCTGCACATCGCGTACTCCGCGAACGGCAGCTGGAGCGACCAGTACTGCATCGCCGACCTGCGGCTGCGGTCCGGCGGCGATCCGACGTACGTGTGGGACTGGTACAAGTCCAACGGCTGCCTGTTCGGGTCCCACCGCGCGACCATGATGTCCGGCTGGGACCCGACGCTGAACGTCGACGGCCCCGGCCACCACACGTTCGTCCTGCCGCGCGGCGACGCCACCGCGGGGCCGCCCTCCGGCAATCGCTTCCCGACCATGTTCCACGCGGTCGCGAAGGGCACGCCGTACTCGTGGTCCAACCGCTACTGGTACACCGGCACGGCCGTCTGGTGGGGCAACACCACGTATAGCCGTGCCAACGTCCCCGGCTCCCCCACCAACACCGGGTTCAGCCTCAAGTTCTTCGAGTGAGCCTCCACGGACGCCCTCGCACCACCCCGCCCCCGCAGGTAACAACTCTGTTGCCGCGGGGGCAACCTGTTGACGCCTCCCCCGCCCCCGGCCTACCTTCCTCCCACCGATAGGAAAGTTTCCTAACAGTGATCGCAACGGTGATCGCTCGGTGGACTTTCCGGTAATCACACTGGGAAGCTGGGCAGCCGAGAGGCAGGTGTCGACAGTCATGGCAGGAACATCCGGTACCCCGGGCACCCCGCGCGTGCTGCGCGCCATGAACGACCGCGCCGCGCTCGACCTCCTGCTGGAGCACGGCCCGCTCTCCCGGACCCGGATCGGCAAGCTGACCGGGCTCTCGAAGCCGACCGCCTCCCAGCTGCTCGCCCGGCTGGAGGCGGCAGGACTCGTCGTCGTCACCGGGACCAGCGAGGGACGGCCCGGACCCAACGCACAGCTGTACGCGGTCAATCCGGCCGCCGCCTACGCCGCGGGACTCGACGTGACGCCCGAGCGGATCCTCGCCGCCGTCGCCGATGTGACCGGGCGGACGGTGGGCGAGTTCGAACTGCCCACCCCCGGCCGACGCGCCGGCCACACCGTCGTACGGCAGGTCACCGACGCCCTCGACGGCGCGGTGAAGGCGGCAGGGCTGGCGCGGGCCGACGTCCAGCGGCTCGTCATCGGCACCCCCGGCGCCTTCGACCCGAACACGGGCCGGCTGCGCTACGCCTCCCATCTGCCCGGCTGGCACTCCCCCGCCCTGCTCGACGAGCTCGCGGCGGCGCTGCCGATGCCCGTCGAGTACGAGAACGACGTCAACCTCGCCGCCGTCGCCGAACAGCGGCTCGGGGCGGCCCGGGGTCACGAGGACTTCGTCCTGCTGTGGAACGAGGGCGGCCTGGGCGCCGCCCTCGTGCTCGGCGGACGGCTGCACCGCGGCTGGACCGGCGGCGCGGGCGAGGTCGGCTTCCTGCCCGTCCCCGGCGCGCCCCTCGTCCGGCACGTCACCAAGGCCAACAGCGGTGGTTATCAGGAGCTGGCCGGTTCCCAGGCCATCCCGAAACTCGCCCGCGAACTGGGCATCAAGCCCATCCCCTCGGGCCCGTACACCGAGGTCGCCGCCGCTCTCGTCGAGCAGGCCGCGGACATCGACGCGGGCCCGCACCGGGAGCTGCTGAAGACGTACGCGACCGGTCTCGCCACCGGTCTCGCCTCGCTCGTGTCCGTCCTCGACCCCGAACTCGTCGTCCTCAGCGGCGCCTCGCTCAGCAGGGGCGGCGAACCCCTGCGCGCGCTGGTGCAGGCCGAGCTGGAGGAGCTGGCCGCGTCCCGGCCGCGCCTCGTCGTCGGCGACGTCCATGAACAGCCCGTGCTGCGCGGCGCGCTGGAGAGCGCGCTCGCCGCCACCCGCGACGAGGTCTTCGACACCTCGGCGCACTGACCAGCCCCGCACCTCTTCTTCCGCTTCCCTTCCCCGTCCAGCCCGCCCTGCTCATAGGGAGACCCCGTCATGCCCGGAATGCCCCGTAAAGCGGTGCTCGCCGCCGCGTCGATAGCCCTTCTCGTCACCGGCGGTACCGGCTGTACCGGCTCGTCCGGCTCCGGTGCCACGGACGACCCGAACGCGAAGACCACCATCACCTTCTGGCACGGGTGGAGCGCGCCCGCCGAGGTGAAGGCGATCCAGGAGAACATCGCCCGCTTCGAGAAGGCGCACCCCAACATCAAGGTGAAGGTCGTCGGCAACATCAACGACGACAAGCTCAACCAGGCGCTGCGCGCGGGCGGTTCGAACGGGCCCGACGTCGTCTCCTCGTTCACCACGTCCAACGTCGGCAAGTTCTGCTCGTCCGGCGCCTTCGCCGACCTCAAGCCGTTCATCGAGAAGTCGAAGCTCGATCTCGACGCGATCATCCCGAAGCCGATGCTGGAGTACACCCAGTTCGAGGGCACCCGGTGTGCACTCCCGTTGCTCGGCGACGCGTACGGCCTCTACTACAACAAGGACGCCTTCGCGGCGGCCGGCATCAAGACACCCCCGAAGACCTGGACCGAGTTCGCGAAGGACGCGAAGAAGCTCACAAAGGCGAAGGGCGACTCGTACGAGCAGCTCGGCTTCATGCCGAACTTCCACGGCTACGAGACCGTGGTGGACCACTACATGTCGCAGTGGGACCACTCCTACTTCGACGACAGCGCCAAGTCGAACATCGCCGACGACCCGGCCTTCGCGGAGATGTTCACCTACCAGAAGAAGCTCGTGGACGATCTCGGCGGGTTCCAGAAGCTGGAGAGGTACCGCAACACGTTCGGTGACGAGTGGGGCGCCAAGCACCCCTTCCAGACCGGCCAGGTGGCGATGCAGCTCGACGGCGAGTGGCGGCTGGGGATGGCGCAGGACGCGGGGGTGAAGTTCGAGATCGGGACCGCTCCGATGCCCGTGGCCGACGACGAGGTGGACGAGTACGGCAAGGGGTTCCTCTCCGGCACGATCATGGGCATCGCGCCGCAGAGCAAGAAGCAGAACGCGGCCTGGGAACTGATGAAGTACATGACGACCGATACCGAGGCCGTCGTGTCGTTCGCCAACGCCATCCACAACGTGCCGTCCACGTTCGACGCGCTCAAGTCGCCGGACCTGAAGGTCGAGGACGGCTTCAAGACCTTCGTGGACATCGCCCAGCACCCGCAGTCGAACACCCCGCCGGCCTCCGTCAACGGCTCCACGTACCAGACGACCCTCCAGGACTTCGGCTACCAGTACGAGTCCGGCAAGGTGAAGGATCTGAAGGCCGGTCTGAAGAAGACCGCCGACCAGATCGACCGTGACATCGAGCAGGCGAAGTAGCGCCCGATGTCCACGCTCCCCGCCTCCGCGACCTCACCCACCCTGCGCACGAACACCCTGCGGACGAAACGCAGGAAACAGGCCCTGCGCACGGCCGCCTTCATGTCGCCGTGGCTGATCGGCTTCAGCGTCTTCTTCGCGTACCCGCTGATCTCGACCGTGTACTTCTCCTTCATGAGGTACGACGGCTTCGGCGTCCCGGAGTTCCGGGGGCTGGAGAACTGGAGTTACGTCTTCAACGACTACCCCATGTTCTGGCCGGCGCTGCGCAACACCCTGTGGCTGGTGCTCGTCATGGTCACCTTCCGGGTCGTCTTCGGCCTGGGGATCGGCCTGCTGATCACGAAGATCAAGACCGGTACGGGTGTCTTCCGCACGCTGTTCTACCTGCCCTACCTCGCGCCGCCGGTCGCCGCCACGCTGGCCTTCGTGTTCCTGCTCAACCCGGGTACGGGGCCGGTCAACTCGGTGCTCGGCGACCTCGGTCTGCCGACGCCCGGCTGGTTCACGGACGCCACCTGGTCCAAGCCCGCACTGACCATGCTGGCCCTGTGGGGCGTCGGCGACCTGATGGTCATCTTCATGGCCGCGCTGCTCGACGTACCGAAGGAGCAGTACGAGGCCGCCGAGCTGGACGGGGCGTCGGCCTGGCAGCGGTTCCGGTTCGTGACGCTGCCGAACATCTCGCCGATCGTGATGTTCGCCGTGGTCACCGGGGTCATCCAGACGATGCAGTACTACACGCAGCCGCTGGTCGCCGGGAAGGTCGCCTCCGGGATCATCGGCGGCTCGGGCCAGCAGTTCGAACCGGGGTACCCCGACAAGTCGACGCTCACCCTGCCCCAGCTCGTCTACAACCTCGGCTTCCAGCGGTTCGACTACGGCTCCGCGTGCGTGGTCGCGCTGGTGCTGTTCGCGCTGTCCATGGCGTTCACCGCGTTCCTGATGCGGCGCCGCGGCGGTCTCATCCAGGCAGGTGACTGACCATGACCCAGACGACTGAAGCCCAAGTACCGCTCACGAAGGCGGAGTCGGGGCCCGAGTCCCCGAAGCCGCCCGTCTCGGCCGCCGAGCGCACCGCCCGGCGCAAGGCGCTCCTGGAGTGGATCGCCGTGCACGCGCTCGGGGTCGCCGCCGCGCTGTTCTTCGTGCTGCCCTTCGTGTTCGTCGTCCTGACCTCGCTGATGAGCGACGACCAGACGCTCACCAGGGACCTGGTCCCGGACACCTGGGAGTGGGGCAACTACACGAAGGTCTTCGACACCCCCGGCTTCCTCACCTGGTGGAAGAACACCCTCCTGTACGCGGGCGCCGGCACCGCGCTGACGGTCGCGTCCTCGATCCCGGTGGCGTACGCGCTCGCCAAGTTCCGCTTCCGTGGCCGGAACCTGTCGCTGATGCTGGTCATCTCGATGATGATGCTGCCGCCGCAGGTCATCATCATCCCGATGTATCTGTTCTGGGCGAAGCAGCTGGACCTGTCGGGCACGCTGTGGCCGCTGATCATCCCGATGGCGTTCGGCGACGCGTTCTCCATCTTCCTGCTGCGGCAGTTCCTGATGACGATCCCGAACGAGTACATCGACGCGGCGAAGGTCGACGGGTGCGGGGACCTGAGGACCCTGCTGAAGGTGGTGCTGCCGATGGCGAAGCCGGGTATCGCGGCCGTCGCGCTCTTCCAGTTCTTCTACGCCTGGAACGACTACTTCGGGCCGCAGATCTACGCGTCCGAGAACCCCGGCGCCTGGACCCTGAGCTACGGCCTGGAGTCCTTCAAGGGCGCGCACCACACCGACTGGAATCTGACGATGGCCGCGACCGTCCTGGTCATGGCACCCGTGATCGTTGTGTTCTTCTTCGCACAGAAGGCGTTCGTCGAAGGCGTCACGCTCACCGGAGTGAAGGGCTGAGAATGAAACTCGCAGTAGTGGGCGGGGGGTCCACCTACACCCCCGAACTCATCGACGGCTTCGCGCGGTTGCGCGACACCCTGCCCGTCGAGGAGCTGGTCCTCGTCGACCCGGCGCTCGACCGGCTCGAACTGGTCGGCGGGCTGGCCCGGCGCATCTTCGCCAAGCAGGGGCACCCCGGGCGGATCACCACGACCGACGATCTCGACGCGGGCGTCGAGGGCGCCGACGCCGTGCTGCTCCAGCTCCGCGTGGGCGGCCAGGCCGCCCGCAACGAGGACGAGACCTGGCCGCTGGAGTGCGGCTGCGTCGGCCAGGAGACCACCGGCGCGGGCGGCCTCGCCAAGGCGCTGCGTACGGTCCCGGTGGTCCTCGACATCGCCGAGCGCGTCCGGCGCGCCAACCCGGACGCCTGGATCATCGACTTCACGAACCCGGTCGGCATCGTGACCCGCGCTCTCCTCCAGGCCGGTCACAAAGCGGTCGGACTGTGCAATGTGGCGATCGGATTCCAGCGGAAGTTCGCCGGCATGCTGGGGGTCTCCCCCACCGATGTGCATTTGGACCATGTGGGCCTCAACCACCTCACCTGGGAAACCCATGTGCGCCTCGGCGGTCCCGAGGGCGAGAACGTCCTGCCGAAGCTGCTCGCCGAGCACGGTGAGGCCATCGCCGGGGACCTGCGGCTGCCGAGCGGCGTCCTCGACCGCCTGGGAGTCGTCCCGTCCTACTACCTGCGCTACTTCTACGCGCACGACGAGGTCGTACGGGAGCTGGGCACGAAGCCGTCACGGGCCGCGGAAGTGGCCGAGATGGAACGTGAGTTGCTGACGATGTACGGCGACCCGGCGCTCGACGAGAAGCCGGCGCTGCTGGGCAAGCGGGGCGGGGCCTACTACTCGGAGGCGGCCGTCGACCTCGCCGCGTCCCTGCTGGGCGGGGGCGGCAGCCCGTACCAGGTGGTGAACACCTACAACCGGGGCACACTGCCGTTCCTGCCCGACGACGCCGTGATCGAGGTGCAGGCGGCGGTCGGGCACTCGGGGGCCGCCCCGCTGCCCGTGGCACCGGTGGACCCGTTGTTCGCCGGGCTGATGGCGAACGTCACCGCGTACGAGGACCTGGCCCTGGAGGCCGCCCTGCGCGGGGGCCGCGAGCGGGTGTTCCGGGCACTGCTCGCGCATCCCCTGGTCGGCCAGTACGCCCTCGCCGACGGCCTCACCGACCGGCTGATCGCGCACAACCGGGAGCACCTCGCGTGGGCATGAGCGCGTCCCACACGGGTCCCGAACACACCGATCCCGCCGCCCGCACGGAGGCCGAACACACGCGCCCCGCAGCCCACATGGAGGCCGAATACACCCACCCGGCCGCCCACATGGGGGCCGAACACACCGTCCTCGCCGTGGACGCGGGGAACAGCAAGACCGACGTCGCGGTGGTGGCGGGCGACGGAAGCGTGCTCGGCACGGCGCGCGGCGGCGGATTCCGGCCCCCCGTCGTCGGTGTCCGGCAGGCGGTGGACACGCTCGCCGACGCCGTCGGCCGGGCCTTCGCCGCGGCGGGCGTCACCGCCGTCGGCCATGTCTCCGCGTGTCTCGCCAACGCCGATCTGCCCGTGGAGGAGGAGCGGCTGGCCGCCGCGCTGCACGCGCGCGCGTGGGGGACGACCGTGGACGTCCGCAACGACACCTTCGCGATACTGCGCGCCGGTGTCGAGGAGCCGCGGGGCGTCGCCGTGGTGTGCGGCGCGGGCATCAACTGCGTGGGCATGCGGCCCGACGGCCGGGTCGCCCGCTTCCCCGCCCTCGGCCGGATCTCCGGCGACTGGGGCGGCGGCTGGGGCCTCTCCGAGGAGGCGCTGTGGCACGCGGCGCGCGCCGAGGACGGCCGGGGCGCCCCGACCGAACTGGCCCGCACCGTGCCCGCGCACTTCGGCCTGAGCACGATGTACGAGCTGATCGAGGCCCTGCACCTGGGCCGCGTCGAGGACGTGCGGCGCCATGAGCTGACGCCGGTCCTGTTCGCCACGGCCGCGGACGGCGACCCGGTGGCCCGCGCGCTCGTCGACCGGCTGGCGGACGAGGTGGTGGCCATGGCGGTCGTCGCCCTGACCCGCCTCGACCTGCTGGGCGAGGAGGTGCCGGTGCTGCTCGGCGGCGGTGTGCTGGCCGCCCGCCACCCCCAACTCGACGACCGCGTACGGGAGCTGCTGGCCGAGCGCGCCCCCAAGGCCGTACCCCGGGTAGTCACCGCCCGCCCGGTCCTCGGGGCCGCGCTCCTCGGCCTCGACCACCAGGGCGCCCCGGCTCGGGCGCACGCCCGCGTACGGGAGTTTTACGAGAGGGTCTGAGCACGCCGGGAACCGAACTGTTCGGGTTGGCGTATTCATGGGCAGGGGGGTGCGGGATCTTCGCCGGGCCGCAATCCGACCAAGATCGCGTCAAGGCCTGTTCGGATGTCGGTCCCGGCGGCGATACTTGCGGCCGAGCGTCTCTTCCCGTGTGCCTCGGCGCCGGGCGGAGATGACCGGCGACGACCATGGGGGAGGTCAGGTGACATACCAGCAGCAGAGCACCGCGGCGCCACCGCAGGGGCAGGCGGGCGCGTCGCCTGCGATCCCGCCGCAGGCACCGCCACCGGGGCCGCAGGGCCGCGCGGGCGGGCCCGACGGCGGACCCCCGCGGCGCACGGCGTGGGCGGAGGGCGTCGACCGGCTGCGGGCCGGGGCGACCACCGAGCCCGGACGGCTGCGCATCATCGGCGCGGTCCTCGCCGTCCTGGTGGTCGCGTTCGGCGCGGTCACCGCCTGGGAGATGACGGAACGTTCGGCCGCCGCGGACGACGTGCTGCACAGCAGCCAGCCGCTGAGCGCCGACGCGGCCGACATCTACCGATCCCTCGCCGACGCCAACACGGCGGCGTCCAGCGGCTTCCTCGCGGGCGGCCAGGAACCGGCCAAGACCCGCCAGCGGTACGAGGACGACATCAGTCTGGCCGCGGACAAACTGGTGACCGCGGCGGCCAACTCCGAACCGGGGTCCACCTCGGCGAAGACCATCACCGACCTCAACAAGATGCTTCCCGAGTACAAGGGCCTGGTCGAGCGGGCCCGCGCCAACAACCGGCAGGGCTACCCCCTGGGCGGCGCCTACCTGCGGTACGCGAACGCGAAGATGCAGATCATGCTCGAAGACGCCGAGCGGCTCTACACGGTGGAGAACCAGCGGCTGCGCTCCGACTACGACGACGCGACGCCCTATCCGTGGATCGCCATCGGCGCCGGTGCCGTGGCCATCGGCGGCCTCGTGTGGGCCCAGCGGCGCAACTACCGCCGGACCAACCGTGTACTGAACCACGGCATGGTCGCCGCCACCGCCGCCACCACGGTCGTCCTGCTCTGGCTGGTCGTCGGCCACACCGTCGCCCGCGCCGGGCTGAACGACTCGTACGACCACGGTGTGCGCTCGATGAACACGCTGAACGACGCCCGGCTCGCCTCGCTCAAGGCCCGCAGCAACGAGAACCTGACGCTGGTCTCCCGCGGCGCGGAGACCAAGGACGTGGTCACGGAAGCCGGGAAGCAGACCGTCGACACGTTCGACTACGACTTCGAAGTGCAGATGAAGGACCTCACCAAGAAGCTGGCCGCCGCCGCGGACCTCGCCGACGACAGCACGGGCGTGAAACCCGTCGAGGCCGCGACGGGCAACATGAAGGTCTGGAAGCAGCGGCACGCGGAAGCCCGCGAGCAGGACCAGCTGGGCAACTACCAGGGCGCGCTGGCCCGGGTCATCGGCTCGAAGGCCGACAAACCGACGGGCGAGTGCTTCGACAACGTGGAGACGAACCTGAAGGCCGCGCTCACGCACGAGCGCGCCGAGTTCGAGCAGGCGGCCGGAGACGGCCGGGGCGCGATGAACGGCCTCGTGGTGGGCGCCGCGGTGCTCGCCGTGCTGGCCGCGGCCGGCGCGGTGCTGGGCATCGGGCGCAGGCTGTCGGAGTACCGGTGAGAGGGGGCATGACGATGAACGCGCGACGTCTGCGAGCCAGCCTGAGGGGCTGGGGCGGAGTGGGGGCCATGGCGGTCGTCTGTGCCCTGGCGGCGGTCTTCGCACTGCTCCTGCCGGTGACCCAGTCACGTGGGAACGACGCCGAGGACCTCGCCGGGCAGGGCACGGCCACGGGCGACCAGATCAGGGCTCCGAAGTGCACGGACCCCGAGAAGCAGAGCCTGTCGCCGTCCTCGGGCGACCAGGACGGCAAGACGGTCCAGAAGATCAAGAAACGCGGCTACCTGATCATCGGGGTCGACCAGAACAGCTACCGATTCGGCTACCGCGACCCGAACAGCGAGTCGGACGACGCCGAGCTGGAGGGCTTCGACATCGACCTGGCGCACGAGATCGCGGACAAGATCGTCGGAGCGAAGCCGAACAACGTCCGCTTCCGGGCCATCCCCACCGATCAGCGCATCCCGGCGATCCAGGACGAGAAGGTCGACATGGTGGTGCGCACCATGACGATCAACTGCGACCGGCTGAAGCAGGTCGCCTTCTCGTCGCCGTACTTCGAGACCGGCCAGCAGGTGCTTGCCCCGAAGAAGTCGGGCATCACCGGGCTCGACAAGTCCCTGGCGAAGAAGCGGATCTGCACGGCGAAGGGCTCGACCGCCTGGGACTCGCTGGACGCGGCCGAGAAGGACGGCGCCCTCCCGGCGTCCGCCGACTTCAGGGACCGCACCGTGCCGAACCAACTCGACTGCCTGGTACGGCTGCAGCTCGGCGAGGCGGACGCCGTGGTGACCGACGGGGCGCTCGCCGCGAGCCAGGCCGCACAGGACCCGACGGTCGGGCTCAAGGGCGAGCCGTTCACCGACGAGTTCTACGGCGTGGCGATGAAGAAGGGCGCCGACGACCTGGTGCGCCGGGTCAACCAGATCCTGGTGGACTACCGCAAGGACGGCTGGCGGACGTCGTACGACAAGTGGCTCGCCGAGAGCCTCGGTGAGTCGTCCGGGCCGCCCCCGGTCCAGTACAAATGACCATGACACTCCCGTAGTTCCGCGGAGGACGCGGATGACTGCGCACCGGGACGACGAGACGAGCGGCGCGGGACGAGCGGTACAGGACCGACCAGCGCGGGCAACAGGAAACGAGGGGTGATCGATGGGCGTCGCGGGACCATCCGGGCCGGTACTGGACCGGGACGAGGTGGACCGTGCGCTGGCGCGGCTCGGCGCGGAGCACGAGGCCATCGAGACCTCGCTCCTCGCCCTCCAGGACCACGCGGGCCGCAGACTCCTCGAAGGTGCCGAGCTGACGGGCACCACCAAGGAGCGCTGGGGCACCGCCGAGGCGTCGATCACCCTGCTCTGGTCCTACTTCGACGCGTACGCCGACGCGCTGCGCTCCGCCCGCGAGATCCGCTCCCGCAGACGCTGGTCCAGCCGCGACGACCTCGTGGAACTGACGGAACTGCTGCGCGGCGAGAGCGTCACGGTGGCCGGCAGCGCCTCCGCCACGGCCGCCGCGCCCACGATGGCGGGCACGGGCAGACTGAGCGAGCGCTTCACCCTCGCCGAACTCGTCGAGCGGATGAACGAGTTGTACGCGACCTCGCTGGACATGGTCGTCACGGCCGACGCCGTCTGGTCGGCGCTGCCCGCCCGGATAGATTTACTGGCCGCCGAGCTGCAGCGCACCCGCAGGCTCGCGCACTCCGTGGGCGTACGGCCCGGTGAGCACCCCTCGGGCGACGACCTGGAGCGCATCACCCGCACACTGACGTCGTTGCGCGAGCAGGTGGTGTCCGACCCGCTGGCCTTCTGGGCGCCCGCGCAGGGGAGTTCGGCGCCGGGCGGCGGCCGTCCCGACACGACGCGCTACGACCGCGAGGCGCGCGCACTGGAAGAGGTGCGCCGCGAGATCGACGCCGTGCTCACCGTGCGGCAGGACGCGGAGGCGCGGCTGGTGCGGCTGCGGGACGTGCTGAGCCGCGCGGACCGCACGCTGGCCGAGGCGAGGAGCGCGCGCGGCGAGGTGCTGGCGAAGATCGCCGCCTCCGAGGTGCCCGCGGTGAGCGGCCCGCCGACCGCGCTGCAGGAACAGCTGGCCATGGCCTCCGAGTACCGCAGGCACGCGCAGTGGCACCGTCTGTCGCCCCTGCTGGAGTCCCTGGAGGAGAAGGCCGAGGACGAACTGCTGCGCGCCCGCGAGTCGTTGACCGCGGTCACCGCGCCGCTCGCGGTCCGCGCGGAGCTGCGCGGCCGTCTCGACGCGTACAAGGCGAAGGTCGCACGGCTCGGCTTCGCCGAGGATCCGCTGCTGGTGGAGCGGTACGACGCGGCGCGCCGCATGCTGTGGAGCGCGCCCTGCGACCTGCGCGTGGCGGAACAGGCGGTGCTGCGCTATCAGCAGGCGGCCGCCGAAGTACTGGTGCCGAGGGTCCCCGGGGACGGCGGGCCACAGGACCGGAGGGGGGAGTCATGAGTCAGCCGAACGAGAGCCGGCCGAGTCAGGAGAGTCAGCAGAAGCAGTGCCAGCGGCCCGGCTGCCCCGGGTCGTACGAGGACATGGGCGGCGGTGAGCTGTACTGCGACACCTGCGGTCTGGCGCCGGTCGTCTCGTCGACGGGCATGGTGGGTTCGCCGCCGACCGGGATCACGGCGGGCGGCAAGGGCTCCCGCGGTTCGGGCAGCGGGAGTTCACGCTCCGGCTCCCGTGCGTCCGCCCGTTCCACGTCGCGCTCCGCGCAGTCCCGGCGTTCGGTGTCGGGCCGCCTCTCGCGGGCCGTCTCGGGGCGGTCGACGGGTCGTTCGGTGTCGGTGCGCAGCTCCGGTTCGGCGGCCGGTTCCTCCAGTCGCGGCCGGCTCGGCGTCGGCCTCGTACAGGTGCCGGACGTGCCGCGGCCCGATCCGCACGCGATGGTGCAGGAGAACCCCGAGGTTCCGGAGCGGAAGCGATTCTGCTCGCGGTCCGACTGCGGTGCGCCGGTGGGGCGTTCGCGCGGGGAGCGGTCCGGGCGCACGGAGGGGTTCTGCACCAAGTGCGGCCACCCGTACTCGTTCGTGCCGAAGCTGCGGACCGGCGACATCGTGCACGGTCAGTACGAGGTCATGGGCTGTCTGGCGCACGGCGGGCTCGGCTGGGTGTATCTGGCCGTCGACCGGGCGGTGTCCGACCGCTGGGTGGTCCTCAAGGGCCTCCTCGACACGGGCGACCAGGACGCCATGGCCGCCGCGATCTCCGAGCGCCGCTTCCTCGCCGAGATCGAGCACTCGAACATCGTGCGGATCTACAACTTCGTGGAGCACCTCGACCAGCGCACCGGCTCCCTCGACGGCTACATCGTCATGGAGTACGTCGGCGGCAAGTCCCTCAAGGAGATCGCCAACGACCGCCGCACCGCGGCCGGCAAGCGCGACCCGCTGCCGGTGGAGCAGGCCTGCGCGTACGGCATCGAGGCGCTGGAGGCGCTCGGCCATCTGCACAGCCGCAACCTGCTGTACTGCGACTTCAAGGTCGACAACGCGATACAGACCGAGGACCAGCTCAAGCTGATCGACATGGGCGCGGTGCGCAGGATGGACGACGACGAGTCTGCCATCTACGGCACGGTCGGCTACCAGGCCCCGGAGGTCGCCGACGTGGGCCCCTCCGTCGCCTCCGACCTGTACACGGTCGCCCGCACCCTGGCGGTGATGACCTTCGACTTCCAGGGCTACACGAACGTGTTCGTGGACTCCCTGCCCGACCCCGACAACATCGCGGTCTTCCGCACCTACGAGTCGTTCTACCGGCTGCTCGTACGGGCCACCGACCCCGACCCGGCCCGCCGGTTCGCCTCCGCGCAGGAGATGGCCGAGCAGCTCACGGGGGTGCTGCGCGAGGTCGTCGCCGTGCAGACGGGCCGGCCGCGGCCCTCGCTGTCCACCCTGTTCGGACCCGAACTGAAGGTCACGGACACGGAGTTGTTCGGCAAGCTGAACGGCGACGTGTCGCGGCTGGGCGTACGGGTGGAGCCGGTACGCGAGAAGCGCGGCAGGAGGCAGAAGAAGGGCGCGCCGGCCGTGGCGGCCGGAGTGAACGGTTCCCCGCAGCTGACGGCCGGGACGTACGGATCACCGCAGCCGGCCGCCGGGGTGAACGGTGTGCCGGAGAGGGCGGCCGGTGCGGGGGCGAACGGTTCGGCCGTCCTGGCGACCGCTCACCTCGTCAAACCGCTGAACACCTCCGCCGCCTCGCTCGCGCTCCCGGTCCCCCATGTCGACCCCGGCGATCCGAACGCCGGCTTCCTGGCCGGCCTCATGACGTCCGCGCCCGGGGAGCTGATCAGCGCCCTGCAGTCGGCGCCCGCCGGCTCCCCCGAGCTGCGGCTGCGCGAGCTGCGCGCCCGCCTGGAACTGGGCGAGCTCGACCAGGCGACCAGGGCGCTCGAAACGCTGGAGAGTGACCACCCCGACGACTGGCGGGTCGTCTGGTACCGGGGCGTCGCCGCGCTCGCGGCCGGCGACCACGAGGTGGCGGCGGTGTCCTTCGACGCGATCTACGACGCGTTCCCGGGTGAGCCCGCGCCCAAGCTGGCCCTCGGCCTGTGCGCGGAGGTCCTCGGTCAGCTGGACAACGCCGCCGAGTACTACCGGCTGGTGTGGACGACCGACCCGAGCTATGTCAGCGCCGCGTTCGGCCTGGCCCGCGTCCAGCTCGCGGCGGGCGACCGCACCGGCTCCGTACGGACGCTGGAGTCGGTGCCCGAGTCCTCGATCCACTACACGGCGGCGCGGGTCGCCGCGGTCCGGGCGCGGCTGAGGCAGCGCCTGGCCGAGGCCGCTCCGCGCCCGCCGGGAGCGCTGGGGGCTCCGCCCGGGAGTCCGGGGGCCGCTGCGGCTCCTGGGGCTCCCGAGGGCCCTGTGGCGCCGTTCCTGGACGACCTGACCTCGGCCGCGGCCCAGGTCGAGGCACTGGACGGGTACGGCCTGGACGCGGTGCGCCGCGAGCAGTTGTCCACAGAGGTCCTTGGCTGCGCCCTGGACTGGGTACTCTCCGGTATCCAGGGTTCCGCCCCGTCGAACACCGGTGCGCGGACCGTACTGCTCGGCAGTGACCTGGACGAGCGGGGCCTGCGCTTCGGACTGGAGCGTTCGTACCGGACACTGGCCCGGCTCGCCCAGGGTGGCGAGGAGAGGATCGATCTGGTGGAGCGCGCCAACCGCTACCGCCCCCGGACGTGGGTGTAATTCATGTCGCAGATGCCCCAACTGGCCGCCTGCCCCAGCTGTGAGGAACCGCTGGAGTCGGGAGACCGCTTCTGCGGTGCGTGCGGCTACGACCTGTCGGCCGTACCGGCGCCGCCGGACGACCACCCCACGATCACCATGAACGGCTCGGCGCCACGGCCTCCTTCGGCCGCGGCCGGGGCGGCCCCCGTGGCGCCCGGGGCCCCGGTGACCGCCGTGGACTGGCCCCTCGCGCCCGAGGCCGACAGCTCGGGCACACCGGCGGCGGTGGTGCTGCCCGCGGACATCGAGGGCCGGGAGTCGGGCGGCTCGGACAGCCCCGGCGTACGGTTCGACCGCCCCGCCGGCTCGCCCGTCCCGCCGCACCCGCAGTCGTCCCCCCTGCCACCGGAGCGACCGCAGGCCCCCGCGCCCGCCGGGCCGCATGCACGACCGCAGCCGCAGGCCCCGGGGCAGGGGCATGCCCAGCCACCGGCCCACGCGCCGGCCCGTGCCGCGGTGGAACCGGACGAGTACCCGCTCGCCGCGCCGCTGCCGCCCGAGATCCCCGCGGACGAGCTGCCGACCGTCGAGGTGCCCACGATCGAGGCGTCACCCGCCGACCCGCGGACGGCCGACCTCGCGACGCCCGCCGCCGGTCTCAAGGTCTGCGTGGCGTGCCGCGCGGGCCAGGTCGACCGGGACGGCTACTGCGAGAACTGCGGCCACGCGCAGCCACGCGAGCGCGACCACATGGAGCAGGAGCTGGACGCGGTCGCCGCGGTCAGCGACCGCGGGCTGCGCCACCACCGCAACGAGGACGCGTTCACGGTGTCCGCGACCGCGCTGCCCGACGGTTCGCCCGCGGTCGTCGCGATCGTCTGCGACGGCGTCTCCTCGGCGACCCGCCCCGACGAGGCCTCCCTGGCCGCCTCCCGCGCCGCGAACGAGTCGCTGCTCACGGCCCTGCCCTGCGGTACGCACCCGCAGCAGGCCATGCACGACGCGATCCTCGCCGCCGCCGAGGCGGTCAACTCCCTCGCGGACCCCGCCACCTCGTCCCACGAGCACCAGCCGCATGTGAACGCCCCGGCCTGCACGCTCGTCGGCGCCGTCGTCACCCCCACCCTGCTGATCGTCGGCTGGGTCGGCGACAGCCGCGTCTACTGGGTGCCCGTTGACCGGTCGGCACCCCCGGCCCGGCTCACCGAGGACGACTCCTGGGCGGCCCAGATGGTCGCCGCGGGCCTGATGAGCGAGACCGAGGCGTACGCGGACGAGCGCGCCCACGCCATCACGGGCTGGCTCGGCGCGGACGCGTACGAACTGGAGCCGCACACCGCTTCCTTCAAACCGGACCGGCCCGGTGTGGTCGTGGTCTGCACCGACGGACTGTGGAACTACGCGGAGGGCGCCGAGGAGATGGCCGAGGTCATCCCGCCCGACGCCGCCGACCGGCCGCTGCACAGTGCCCAGGTCCTGGTGGGCCACGCCCTGGACGGTGGGGGCCACGACAACGTAACAGTGGCCGTCCTTCCGTTCCCTGCGCCACAACAAGGGGCAGGATCGGCCTAAGAGGCCCAAGCGGTACGAAACGGCAGAGACCGTAGAGACGGCAGTGACGGTGGGGACGACTGGGACGGCGCGGGCCTCGGCCCGGTCGGGGCCGGAGGGGACCGGTCCGCCCGCCGACATCACCCACGACCTGTGGGAGTCCTGAGGGGGAGCAGAGAACGCATGGCCAATTTCTCGAAGTCGAACGTGCCGCAGTTCTCGGTGGAGGTCTACCAGAACGAGTACCTGCCGGAGGGCGGCCGCGAGGTCAACGCGATCGTGACGGTCACCTCCACCGGCGGCGGCACGGTCGGGAGTGCCGTCGCGGCACCCCACCTGTACACACCGGGCCAGAGCCCGGACGCGGCCGTGGCGATCATGGTCGACTGTTCCGGGTCCATGGACTACCCGCCGACCAAGATGCGCGGCGCCAGGGACGCGACCGCCGCCGCGATCGACGCCCTGCGCGACGGCGTGCACTTCGCGGTGATCGGCGGGACGCACGTGGCCAAGGAGGTCTACCCGGGCAACGGCGAACTGGCCGTCGCCGACGCACAGACCCGCGAGCAGGCGAAGCAGTCGCTGCGCAAGCTCAGCGCGGGCGGCGGCACCGCGATCGGCACCTGGCTGAAGCTGGCCGACCGGCTGCTGTCCTCGGCGGACGTCACCATCCGGCACGGCATCGTGCTCACCGACGGCCGCAACGAACACGAGTCGCCCGAGGACCTCAAGGCCGCCCTGGACGCCTCCGCCGGTCGCTTCACCGCCGACGCCCGGGGCGTCGGCACGGACTGGGAAGTGAAAGAAGTCACCGCCATCGCGTCCGCGCTGCTCGGCACCGCCGACATCGTGGCCGATCCGGCGGGCCTGTCCGCCGACTTCACACAGATGATGGAGACGGCCATGGGCAAGGAGGTCGCGGACGTGGCGCTGCGCCTGTGGACCCCGGTCGGCACCTCCATCAAGTTCGTCAAGCAGGTCGCGCCGACGGTCGAGCCGCTGACCGACCGCCGCACCGAGGCGGGCCCGCGCGCCGGGGACTACCCCACCGGGTCCTGGGGCGACGAGTCCCGCGACTACCACGTGTGCGTGGAGGTGCCCGAGGCCGGCCTCGGGCAGGAGATGCTCGCCGCCCGGGTATCCCTGGTGATCCCGCACGGCGACGGCACCGCCCAGACCCTGGGCGCGCAGGGGCTCGTACGGGCCGTGTGGACCGACGACATGACGGCGTCCACGTCGATCAATCCGCAGGTCGCGCACTACACGGGTCAGGCGGAACTGGCGCAAGTCATCCAACAGGGCCTGGATGCCCGTAAAGCGGGAGATGCCGACGGGGCAACGGCCAAACTGGGCCGCGCGGTTCAGCTCGCGAGTGCCTCCGGAAACGCTGATACGGCGAAACTGCTTGCGAAGGTGGTGGACGTGGTCGATGCCGCGGCGGGTACTGTGCGATTGAAGGCGAAGGTCGCGGAGGCCGACGAGATGACTCTCGAAACACGGTCCACAAAGACTGTTCGTGTAAAGAAGTAGCGCAGTGCACACGCACTACGCACACGGTACGTAGCACTACGCGAGCATCACGCACGCCGTTCTGCACGATTTACGGTCCCCGGTGGGCCGGACATGAGAGGGGGAAGCGCCGACATGCCGACCTGCCCGAACGGACACCAGTCGGGTTCCGACGACTGGTGCGAGGTCTGCGGTCACCGCATGGCCGGTGCCGTGCCCCCGCCACCTCCGCCGCCGCCCCCGGCGGCCGGTTACGGCTATCCGCCGCCCGGTCAGGGCGGCAGGCCGCACCTCTCCGCGGTGCCCGACCCGGCGCCCGAGGCGGAGCTGTGCCCGCAGTGCCGTACTCCGCGCGAGGGCGGGGCGCCGTTCTGCGAGGAGTGCCGGTGGAACTTCCTGACGAACACCGCGACCTCGTACACCCCGGCCGCGCCGCGTCCCCCGGGGCCGGGTCCTGGCGGCCCGGGACCCGGCGGGCCCGGCGGCCCGGGTGCGGGTCCCGGCGGGCAGAACCCGGCGCTCCGCTTCCAGCAGCAGCCGCCTCCCGGGCAGTCGGGACCGACCCACGGCGGCTTCGACTACCAGGGCTCCCGGCCCTCGCAGATGAACCGGCCCGCGGAGCCGATCCCGCCCTTCGGCGAGGACCCCGCGGGCTTCCCCGGTGATCCTTCACGACCGGTGCCACCGCCGCCGGGTCCCGGGGGCACCAGCCCCGGGGGTCCTGGCGGGTACGGCGGGCTCGGCCCCGGCGGGCAGGTCGGGTACGGCGGTCCTGGCGGCCCCGGCGGTCCGAACGGACTCGGTGGCCCGAACGGTCCCGGCGGCCCCGGGGGCCCCGGTGGTCCTGGTGCGCCCCAGGGGTTCCAGCAGCCCGGCCAGCCCGGTCCTCCCGGTCAGTCCGGGCAGCCCGGTCCTCCCTCGTACCAGCAGGAGACCGCGTATCCGCCGGAGACCGGGCGTCCGCAGGCGCCGGGCGGTCCGTCCTTCGGGGGCGGCGCGGACGACTGGGTGATCTCACCGCCGTCGCCCGGCAGCCCCGGCGGCCCGCCCGCACCCGGTGGCCCCGGTGGCCCTGGTGGCCCGCCCGGACCCGGTGGGGGCTACGGCTACCCGCAGTCCGGCTCGACGCAGGCGCCCGCCGGGTACCAGCAGCAGCCGCAACAGGCACAGCAGCCGTTGTCGTGGAGCATCACGATCGGACCCGACCGTGAGTACTTCATGGCGATGATGCAGCGCTCCGGACCGGAGGCCGCGGGGCTGAACCTGCCCGCGTACTCGCCGGAGCAGCAGCGTCCGCTCAGCGGCAACCAGATCACGATCGGCCGTCGCCGCCACTCCACGGGCGACACCCCGGACATCGATCTGTCGGTGCCGCCGGAGGACCCGGGCGTCTCGCACCAGCACGCGGTGCTCGTGCAGCAGCCGGACAGCAGCTGGGCGGTCGTCGACCAGAACTCCACCAACGGCACGACGGTCAACGGCGCCGAGGACCCCATCCAGCCGTTCGTCCCCGTCCCGCTCCAGGACGGCGACCGCGTACACGTGGGCGCCTGGACGACGATCACGATCAGGCGCGGCTAGGCACTCGGGCGGGAGCACGGTCGTGACCCGCGGGCCGGTCATCAGCCCGCGGGCAGGTGGGGGCCGGCCGCGCAGTTCCCGGCGCCCCTGACGCGGGGAGCGGTCACGGCAGCGGCCAGGTGTGCGGCCCCCCGGGGTCGTCCAGCCACGCCCACGCGCGGTCGCCGGCAACCGTGATCCCGTACCGCTCGCGGGCCGGCCAGGCCTCGCCCTCCCACAGCGCGTGCGCCTCCTCCGAGGTGAGGCCGCCCGCCGTCAGGGTCAGCAGGAAGCGGAGCAGCTCGTGCCCCCTGGCCCGGCGCGGCAGACCGGAAAGGCGCACGTCAGGGGCCTCGCGCTCGGTCCGGATGCCGCCGCGCAGCGGCACGAAGTAGGCGGACGTGTGCAGGAAGCGGCCTTCGGCGTGCCCGGCATCCCGTACCCGCAGGGCGATCAGACCGGTGGCGAACGGGGCGAGGATCCGGGCGCCGGGGCGGCACTGGGCGAGCCAGGGGCGCGGGACCGAATTCAGCGCGCAGGTGGCGACGACCCGGTCGAAGGGTGCCCGCTCGGGACAGCCGCGCGCCCCGTCGCCGGTGACGACGGCGGGCCGGTGCCCCGCGGTGACCAGATGCCGCCGGGCGGACTCCGTGATCTCCGGATCCAGGTCGACCGTGGTGACCAGTTCGTCGCCCAGCCGGTACGAGAGCAGCGCCGCGTTGTAGCCGGTGCCCGCGCCGATCTCCAGGACCGCGTCCCCGTCCCGTACCGCCAGCTCGGCCAGCATCTTCGCCATCAGGGACGGCTGGCTGCTGGACGACAGCAGCTCGCCGTCGCGCAGGCGCGTGGCCAGCGGGGTGTCCGCGTACGCGCCGCGCAGCCACTCCTCGCGTCGGCGCGCGCTGGGGTCCTCGCCCCATCTGCGCTCGTAACCGCCCTGCGGGCCCTGCGCGCCCACGTAGTAGTACGGCACGAAGAGGTGGCGTGGAACGGCCCCGAAGGCCGCCCGCCAGACCGGGTCGGCGTCCCAGGCCCCGCTCGCGTCGATCTCGCGCACCAGCGCCGCCCGCGCCGTGGCGGCGAGGTCGTCGAGCCCGGGGTCGACCGCGTACGCGCTCATACCTCCACTGTGCTGCGGGACGGGCCGGGAGGCGAGCGCCGGCGCGGCCCGATCCGGAACGGACCCCTTCCATTCAGGAACCGGCCCCTTCGGTCGAGCTGATTTCCCGGTGGTCCTAAGTCTTGAGTCCTCGGTCGGCCCGTCTGAGACCATGGACGGTGTGAAAGAGATTCGGCGCGGCACGCTTCAGGAGCAGACCTTCTACGAGCAGGTCGGCGGCGAGGAGACCTTCCGGCGCCTGGTGCACCGGTTCTACGAGGGTGTCGCCGGGGACCCGCTGCTGCGGCCCATGTATCCCGAGGAGGACCTGGGCCCGGCCGAGGAGCGCTTCACGCTGTTCCTGATCCAGTACTGGGGCGGTCCGACCACGTACAGCGAGAACCGCGGGCATCCCCGGCTGCGGATGCGGCACGCCCCCTTCGCGGTCGACCGGGCGGCGCACGACGCCTGGCTGAAGCACATGCGGGTGGCCGTCGACGAGCTCGGCCTCTCCGAGGAGCACGAGCACACGCTGTGGAACTACCTGACGTACGCGGCCGCTTCGATGGTGAACACCGAAGGCTGACCGGCAACGGCCGCCGCAGACCGGACAACCGCACTCCCCGAGAAGTGAACAGAAGCGACTGACGCGCGGATTCCGGTCGCGCGTCGCCGGATTCCGGTCACGATCCGGTCAAACCCGGTCCTCAAGCGCTTACCCGGGCCCCCTCACCTCTGACAACATCGTCGAAGATCCGGGAAGTCCGGCGATACGGCGGGGGGCCGGGTGACGGGGTTCGTCCTACTGCGTGTGCGAGCGCATCGTTTGCTGCTGGCCGCCGCGCTGCTCACCGTGGTGCTCACGACGGCCGTGCTGGCGACCCTGACCGCGTACTCGGGTGCGATCGGCGACGCGGCACTGCGGCACTCGCTGCTCGACACCTCGGCCACCACGACGGGCCAGGCCGACCAGGCCGACCAGGCCGACCAGGCCGACCAGGCCGACCAGGCCGACCAGGCGGGCGAAGCCGACCAAGCTGACCGGGCCGACCGGGCGGGCAAGGCGTCCCAGGCGGATACGCAGAGTGCCGCGGCCACGACCCTGGTCGTCAAGGCCGATGTCCCCGCGGCGGAGCGCGAGGCCGCCGACCGGGCCGTACATGAGGGGGCCGAGCGCACCTTCGACGGGCTGCCCGTGACCCTGCGGACGCTGACCCGGTCGGGGCCCTACGCCCTGCCCAGGTCCCTGCAGGAACCCGCCGCCCGCTCCGCGGACCCGGACCTCACCCACTTCGCGGCGCTCGACCCCTCCCAGGTGCGGACGGTCGAGGGACGCGCTCCCCGCGCCCCCGGCGACCTCTCCGGAAGCCATGAGATCGAGGTGGCCCTTCCCGAGACCGCCGCCCGCAGGCTGTCGGTCGAACCGGGCACCCGGCTGACTCTCGTCGACCGTTTCGACGGCCCGAAGGTACGGGTCCTGGTGACCGGTCTCTACCGGCCCGCGCGGGTCACCTCGCCCTACTGGCAGTTGGACGACCTGCACGGACGCGGCGTCAGCAAGGTCGACTTCACGACGTACGGGCCGCTGCTGGCGGACCCGTCGGTGCTCGCGGCCACCGGAAGCGGGCGGCCGGTCAGCTCCGGGCCGACCGCCTGGCTGGCGTCCGCCGACTTCTCGGCGCTGACGACCGGGCGGATCGGCGCCCTCCGGGAGGCCGCCACCGCCGGACCCCGCGCCCTGCTCAAGTCGCCCGCGCTGCACGGCACCACGGCCGTCACGACATCGTTGCCCGAGGAACTGGAGCGGGTCGAGCGGTCGTTGCTGGTCTCCCGTTCGACGCTGCTGATCGTCGCGCTCCAGCTCGCCCTGCTCGCCGGCTACGCGCTGTTGCTCGTGGCCCGGCTGCTGAGCGTCGAACGGGCCGGTGAGACACGGCTGTTGCGGGCGCGTGGCGCCTCGCGCGGGCGGGTGGCCGCGCTCGCCGCGCTGGAGGCCTCCCTCCTCGCCGTGCCTGCCGCCGTCTGCGCGCCGCTGCTCGCCGGGCCGTTGACCCGGCTGCTGGCCGGGCAGGGGGCACTGTCGCGGATCGGGCTGCGCCTGGACACCTCGGTGGCGGCCGGCGCGGTCTGGGCGGCGGCCGCCGCGGTCGCCCTGGGATGCGCGCTGGCGGTGACCGTACCCGCGCTGACCGCCCGGGAGGAGACGGCGGAAGGCGGCCGGGCCCGCTCGCTCCCCGCGCCGGTACGGGCGGGCGCCGACATCGGTCTGCTGGTCGTCGCGGCCGTCGCGTACTGGCAGTTGAGCCGGCAGACCTCCGGTGCCGTCGGCTCCACCGGCCCCGGCCGGTCGGCGGCGACACCCACGGACACGCTCGGCATCGACCCCCTGCTGGTCGCCGCCCCCGCGCTGGCCCTGCTCGCCGGAACGGTCCTCACCCTGCGCCTCATGCCGCCCGTGGCCCGCCTCGCCGAGCGGCGCGCGGCCGGTGGCCGCGGGCTGCCGACGGCGCTCGCGGGCTGGCAGTTCAGCCGTCGCCCGATGCGCGGTGCCGGACCGGTCCTGCTGCTCGTCCTCGCCGTCGCCATGGGCATGCTCGCGATCGGCCAGGGCGCGTCGTGGAACCGCTCGCAGGACGACCAGGCGGACTTCCTGGCCGGCACGTCCGTACGGGTCCTGGCGGGCGGCGAGGACGGCCTGTCCCGGGCCGGGCTCTACGCGGACCTCGACGGCGTGCTCGGGGCGGCCCCCGCCATGCGTACGACGCTGCCGCTGTCCGGCGACCGGACGGCCGCGGTGCTGGCGCTGGACACGGAGGGTGCCGGGACGGATGCCGGCGACGGCTCCGACGGCGGCTCCGGTGCCCGCTCCGACGACGGCTCCGGCGACGGCTCCGAGGGGGGATCCGGCGGCGGTTCCAAGAGTGCTTCCGGTGGCGGTTCCGAGAGTGCTTCCGGCGGCGGTTCCGGTGGCGGCTCCGAGGGTGGATCCGGCGGCGGTTCCGAGGGAGGCACCGACGGCGGCTCCGGAAGCGGGGCCACCGCCGCGATGCTGCTGCGCGGGGATCTCGCGGACAAGCCCGCCGGGCGGCTGCTGGCGGGGCTCGGCCCCGGCCGGGCCGGGACGGGGGGCGTGAGTCTGCCGAAGGACAGCACGCGGCTGGAACTGGAACTGCGCATCCGGGCGAGCGCCCAGCCCGCGGCCCCGGACACGGACTCGGCTCCGGACTCGGACTCGCCCCCGGACACGGACTCGGCCCCGGACTCGGCGGCGTACCGCTCCAAGATGTCGGCGGAGGTGACCGTGACGCTGGAGGACCGCTACGGCACCCCGTACCGCATGTCCGCGGGCGACCTCCCCGCCGACGGCAAGGCACACCGCCTCACCGTGCAGCTGGCCCAGGACGAGCGGGCGCCGTCCGACCGGGCCGCCGAACCGCTCTCGCTGACCGGGGCACAGCTGGACATGTCCCAGCCGACCGGGCGCGCGGAGGAACACCGGCTGTCCGTGCAGGAGTTCACGGCCACGACGTCCGACGGGACGCGGCGCCCGCTGTCGGCGCCCCCGTCCTGGCAGGTGACGTCGCAGAACAACCAGACCACGGCGGACCCCAAGGCGGGCAACACCCCGACGGCCCCGGACATCACGTCCGAGCGCCCGCTGGCCGTGACCTACGGAACCGGCTACATCCCCCGGGAGACCCCCTGGGAGACCTCGTCGGTGACGATCCGGCTGCAGGCGGAACGGCCCGCAGCGCCCGAGGTCGAGGCCGTCGCGACCGACGACTTCCTGAAGGCCGCGGGCGCGCGCAAGGGAGAACGGCTCGACATCCCCTTCGGCGGCTCGGCCGTACCGGTCCGGATCGTGGGGAGCGTCCGCGCGCTGCCGACCACGGAAGGCGCGGAGGGCACGGAGGGCGCGGAGGGCTCCGCCGCGCGGAGCTCCGGCGGGGCTCTGCTCGTCGATCTCCGTTCCGTGAACCGGGTGCTGGAGGAGCGGTACGGGGAGAGCGTCGCGCCCACGGAGTGGTGGCTGCGCACCGAACCGGGCGCCGAGGCGCGGGTGGCGGCCCAGTTGCGCGAACGGCCCGATGTGGAGCCCTCGCAGGTCGTCGTGCGCGACGAGATCGCGGAGCGGCTGCGGGACGACCCGTTCGGGGCGGGGCCCGAGGCGGCGTTCGCCGCGGCCTCCGTGGTCGCCGCCGCGCTGGCCGCCGTCGGCTTCGCGGTGAGCACGGCGGGCTCGCTGCGGGAGCGGAGCGCCGAGTTCGCGCTGCTGCGCGCGCTGGGGGCGCCCCGCCGTCAGCTGGCCCGGCTGGTCGCGGCCGAGCAGGGCGTCCTGGTGGCGCTGGCCCTGGTGGTGGGGGTGGCGCTGGGGGCGGTCCTGACCCGGGCGGTCGTGCCGCTGATCGTGTTGACGTCCCGGGCCACCCGGCCGGTCCCGGAGGTACTGGTGGAACTGCCCCTCGCCCGCGTCGCGTTCCTGCTGGCGGGCCTGGTGGTCGCGCCGCTGATCGTGACCGCCGTGCTGGTGCTGCGGCGGGGCGACTCGGCCTCGTCGCTGCGGTCATTGCGTGTGCTGCACGAACAGGGAGGTGAGTGAGTTGGGCAGGGAGGTGAGTGGGACTGGCAGAGAAGCGAGTGGGACGGGCAGGGAAGCGAGTGGGACGGGCGGACAGGTGAGGGAGACGGACCGCCGCCGGATCTTCACGCGTCGGGGTGCCGAACCCCCCGTCGCCCCCTGGATCCGTACCCGGCTGCGCGCCGCCCCCGGTGCCGCCGTCGCCCTCGCCCTGCTGGTGCTGGCGACCGTCTGCCTGGCCGCGTCCTTCCCGCGTGCCGTCGACCGCTACGAGGACGCGGGCCTGCGCCGGGCGGTCGCCGACGCCACGGCCCTCAGAACCTCCGTACAGATGTCGGCCCCGCCGCCCTCCCTCGGCGCCACGCAGAAGGAACGCGAATCGGTCCTGCGCCCGGACTCGGTGCGCGAGCAGTACCGGAGCATCCTGAAGGTGATCGAGCGCCCGCTGGTCGCCGACCCCGGGCAGTCCGCGTACGGCGTGCGCACCACGAAGTCCCTCGAAGCGCCGGAGAAGTGGCTGCCACGGCCGACCGGACTGCCCGCGCAGATGACCCTCGCCACGCAGAACGGCCTAGCCGACCACTCCCGGCTGCGCGCGGGCCGCCTGCCGCGCGCCGACGGCACGGTGACCGCCTCGACACCGGAGCTGGAGGCCGCGGTCACCAAGGAGACCGCCGACAGCCTCCACATCAAGGTCGGTTCGGTGATCCACGTGCCCGCCGTCGAACGCGCCCCGCTCGCCGTACGCGTCACCGGCGTCGTCGCCCCGCGCGACCCGGAGGGCGCCTACTGGGCGACCCAGCCCATCCTGCGTACCCCGTCCCTCGTGCGTCTGCCCGCCCAGGGCGCCGAACCGAGCATCTACTGGCTCGGCGCGCTCCTCCTGGCCCCGGACGCGGCACCGGCCCTCCTCGGCACCCCCGGCGCTCCCGCCCGCTACTGGCACCTGGCCCCGTCCCCCGCCGCCCTGACCGCGAGCGAACTGCCCCGGCTGGCGAGCGCGATCGCCGCCCTGGAGTCCGGCCCCGGGCTGCTGAAGGTACGCGCGCTCACGGATCCGGAGGCCGACGCGAGCACCGACCTCGACGACGTCCTCGCCTCGTACGCCAGACTCCGCTCCGGTATCCGCCCCCTGGTCGCCGTCGCCGCGTTCGGCAGCGCCACGGTCGCGGCCGTCGTCCTGCTCATGGCCGGCGGCCTCGCCGCCGACCGCCGCCGCGGCGAACTCGCCCTGCTGCGTGCCCGGGGCGTCTCCCTGCGCGGCCTGACGGTCCGGCTGTCCGCCGAGACGGCGGTGGTCGCGGTACCGGCCGCCGCGCTCGGCCTCGCGGGCGCCCTGCTCGCCGTCCCGTACGGCCGCCTGCCGTACGCCGTCTGGACCGCCGCCGCGGTCGCGCTCCTCGCCTGCGCCATGCTGCCCGTACGCGCCTGGATCACCCACCGTGCCGTACGCGTCCACGGCGCCCGGGAGGACCTCGCGTCCGCACGCCCCTCACGCCGCCGTACGGTCGCCGAACTCACCCTGCTGGTCCTGGCGTCGGCGGCGGTGTTCGCACTGCGGAGCCGGGGGACCTCGGGCGGTTCCGGCGGCTCGGCGGGCTCGGGCGACCCCGCGGACCTGGACGCCTCCGCCTCCGGTGACCAACTCGTGGCGCTGGCACCGGTGCTGATCGGTGTGATCGCCGCGCTCCTGCTGGTCCGGCTCTACCCGCTGCCCCTGCGCTGGCTGGCGCGACCCGCAGGCCGGCTGCGCGGTGCGGTCGGACATCTCTCCCTGGCCCGCGCGGGCCGCACCTCCGTCTCCACGGTGCTGCCCCTGCTCGCCCTGCTGACGGCCCTCACCACGGCCGCGTTCGGCGGTTCCGTCCTCGCGGGCGTCGCGGACGCACGGGACCGGGCGGCCCTGCTGAGCCTGGGGGCCGACGCCCGCGTCGAGGTGATGGGCGCGCTGCCCGCCGGCCTGCCGGACCAGCTCCGCTCGGCACCCGGCGTACGCGAGGTCACCCCGCTGAGCATCGGCTACCAGGCCAGGCCCGGGACCGGCACGGAGACGGTACCCCTGGCCGGCGTGGATCCCGAGGGGTACGCCCGGCTGGCGCGGAGCACCCACCTCGGGGCCTTCCCGGCGGACGAGTTGACGGCACCGGCGGACGCGAGGCCCACGAAGTCCTCGGGATCCTCGGGATCCTCGAAGAAGGGTGCGTCGAGCGAGTCCCCGCTGCCTGCCCTCGCCTCCCCCGCCGTCGCCGAGCGATTCGGCACGCAGCCCTTCCCGGTGCGTCTGGAGGACGGCAGCGAGATCACCGTCCGCATCACCGTGGTGCGCGAGCTGACCCCGGCCGTGTCGGGCACCGAGTTCCTCGTCGTGGACCGCGCCGGCCTCGGTGCCGTCCCCGCACGTCCGACGGCCCTCCTGCTGACCGGGGACCGGATGGAGGCGGGCGCCCTGCGCAAGGCGGCGGGCACCGCGGCGGACGTACGCCTGCGGGCCGACGAACGCGCCCAGTACGTCGACTCCCCTCTCCAGTCGGGCGCCGAACGCGTCTACGCGGTGGCGGTCGCCGCCGCCTCCGCGTACGCCGTACTCGCGCTGCTGCTCGCCCTCGTACGCGCCGCCCCCGAACGCACGGCTCTGCTGGCCCGGCTGCGCACCATGGGCCTCACCCGCGGCCAGGGCCGCCGGCTGCTCGTACTCGAAGCGCTGCCGCAGGCCCTGCTCGCCGCGGTGGGCGGGGCCCTGACGGGCTGGGCGGCGGTCCGCCTCCTGGCGCCCGGCGTCGACCTGACCGCCGTGGCCCTCGCCACCCCGGGCGGCAGCCCTCCCCCCGGCACCGCCGCGCTGCACACCGACCCGGCGTCCCTGTTCCTGCCCGCGCTCGCCGTGCTCCTCGTCGCCACGGGCATCGCCGCGGCCCAGGCGTGGTGGACGGGCCGACGGGGTTCGGTCAGGGAACTGCGGGCGGGGGACGCCCGATGACCACCGCCGAAGCCACGCGCCGCCGCCCGACGGCGCTTCCAGAAGTCACGCGAAGCCACCCGACGGCCCTTCCCGAAGCCACGACCAGCCGGAGCCACCGGATGACGACCACGACCGGAGACGCCCGATGACGACCACAGACTCCGTCGGTCCCACCGGTTCCGCCGCCGGTTCCGCCGATTCCGCCGGTTCCGCCAGTCCCTCCTTCGCGGACCTCGCCCAGCGTGCCGCCGACCGCCGCGACCGCCCCGCCTACGGCCACGACGCCCTGATCACCTGCGACCGGCTGGTCCGGATCTTCTCCACGGACGGTGTGGAGGTCCAGGCGCTCCAGGGCCTCGATCTCCTGGTCCGCGAGGGCGAGTTGATGGCGCTGGTCGGCGCGTCCGGCAGCGGCAAGTCGACCCTGATGAACATCCTGGCGGGTCTGGACACCCCCACCGCGGGCGCCGCCCGGGTCGCGGGGCACGACCTGCTGACCATGGGGGCGAAGGACCGGCTCGGCTACCGGCGCGAGACCGTCGGCTTCGTCTGGCAACAGACGGCCCGCAATCTCCTGCCCTATCTGACGGCCGCTCAGAACGTCGCCCTGCCGATGCAGCTCGGCGTCTCCCGCAAGGGCCGTCGCGCGCAGGCCCGACGCGCTCTGGAACTGCTGGAGTTGCTGGAGGTCGCGGAGTGCCGGGACCGGCGCCCGTTCCAGATGTCCGGCGGTCAGCAGCAGCGCGTCGCCATCGCCGTGGCACTGGCCAACGACCCCTCGGTCCTGCTCGCCGACGAACCCACCGGTGAACTCGACTCGCACACCGCCGAGCAGATCTTCGCCGCGTTCCGCACCGCGAACGAGCGGCTGGGCACGACCATCGTGATCGTCACGCACGACCAGGCGGTCGCCACCGAGGTCCGCCGGACGGTCGCCATCCGGGACGGCCGTACGTCCACGGAGGTCCTGCGCCGCACCGAGGTGGACGCCACGACCGGCCACGAGACGGTGGTGGCCCGGGAGTACGCGATGCTCGACCGGGCCGGGCGGCTGCAACTGCCCGCCGAGTACACCGAGGCCCTCGGTATGCGCGACCGCGTCGCCCTGGAACTCGAACCGGACCACATCGGCATCTGGCCGGACGACAGCGAACACCGCTGACACGCGGACGGAGGGGGCGGTGAAAAGGGAGGCTGAAGGGGGCGGTCTCCGGAGGGGGCGGTATCCGAAGGAGGAACTCTCAGCGAACGCTGACGTCCAGCGCCCCGAGCCCGGCCTTGCGCACGGCGATCGTCCCGTACGGCGTCCGCAGCCTCAGCCACGCGCCTGAGGAGAGCAGCCGCAGCGGGGCCTCATCGGGCGCGGTGGCGGCGGAAGGGGAGGCGGGGGAGGCATAGGCGGTGCGCGCGGGCCTCAGGAACCCCAGCGACTGGGCCGCGTGTGCGGCCCGTACCGGGAGTTCGGTGTCCCCGACCGGCCGGGACCAGATCTCCCGCCCGATCCCGTCGAGCGCGGCCCGCGTACGCCCCTCGGGCGCCAACTCGTCGATCCGCGTACGGAATTCGGCGACCACCGCGGCCACGATCGTGCGCACCGCGTCGAGGCCAGGCAGCCCCGGCTCCGGCCGCCAGCCGCCGCGCGGCGGCAGCACTCCGGCCCACGGCGGCCCGGTGACGGCGGCGGGCACGATCGCCGTGGCCGCAGCCTCGTCGAGGGACTCCAGGAGTTCGCCGGCGGAGACGGTCACGTCCAGGGTGAGGTCGAGACCGTTCTCGTACGGCTTCGCGAGCCGTGCCGTACGGATCGCGAGCACCTCGAACGACGGCGGCCGGCCGAACACCGCGAGTGTCGTCCCCGACGCCTGCAGCCGTACCGCGGCGGCCCGGTCGTAGTGGATCAGCCGGGCCAGGAAGGCGGCGAGATCCGCCGCCTCCCCCTCGTCGACGAGGTGCAGGGCCGTCATGCGGCGACGGCCCCCGCGGAACCGGCCGCGTCGTCCGCGTACTCCTGGAGGAACTCGCGTTCCTCCGCGGTGATACGACGCGGCCGCTGCGCCTCGAAGTCGAACGGCACTATCACCGTCTGGGCCCGTACGTACACCTGGTCCGGGTCCTTGACCTCGTAGGAGATGGTGAACGAGGCCGCTCTGATCTGCGTGACCCACAGCTCGATGTCCACCGGGGTGTGCCGGTGCACCAACTGCTGCTTGTAGTCGATCTCATGGCGCGCCACCACGGACCCCTGCTGGAAATCCTTGTCCGGGCGGAACAGGAAGTCGATACGCGCCTCCTCCAGATAGCGGAGGAAGACCACGTTGTTGATGTGGCCGTACGCGTCCATGTCCGCCCAGCGCAGCGGGCAGCGGTAGATGTGCCGCAAGGAGATCAGCCCCGGGTCAGCTTCTTGTAGGTGGCGCGGTGCGGACGGGCGGCGTCCGCGCCGAGCCGCTCGACCTTGTTCTTCTCGTACGACTCGAAGTTGCCCTCGAACCAGTACCACTTCGACTCACCCTCGTACGCGAGGATGTGCGTCGCGACCCGGTCCAGGAACCAGCGGTCGTGGGAGATGACCACGGCCGCGCCGGGGAACTCAAGCAGCGCGTTCTCCAGCGAGCTGAGCGTCTCGACGTCGAGGTCGTTGGTGGGCTCGTCGAGGAGCAGCAGGTTGCCGCCCTCCTTGAGGGTCAGCGCCAGGTTCAGGCGGTTGCGCTCACCACCGGAGAGGACACCGGCCGGCTTCTGCTGGTCCGGGCCCTTGAAGCCGAACGCGGAGACGTACGCCCGCGACGGCATCTCGACCTGGCCGACGTTGATGTAGTCCAGCTCGTCGGAGACGACGGCCCACAGCGTCTTCTTGGGGTCGATGTTGGCGCGGCTCTGGTCGACGTAGCTGATCTTGACGGTGTCGCCGACCTTGATGGCGCCGGAGTCCGGGGTCTCCAGACCCTGGATCATCTTGAACAGCGTGGTCTTGCCGGCGCCGTTGGGACCGATGACCCCGACGATCCCGTTACGCGGCAGGGTGAAGCTCAAGTCGTCGATCAGAACCTTGTCGCCGAAGGCCTTGGACAGGTTCTCGACCTCGACGACGATGGAACCGAGCCGCGGGCCCGGCGGGATCTGGATCTCCTCGAAGTCCAGCTTCCGCATCTTGTCGGCCTCGGCCGCCATCTCCTCGTAACGGGCGAGGCGGGCCTTGGACTTGGTCTGCCGCCCCTTGGCGTTGGACCGGACCCACTCCAGCTCTTCCTTGAGCCGCTTGGCGCGCTTCTCGTCCTTGCGCCCCTCGACCTTGAGGCGGGTGGCCTTCTTGTCGAGGTACGTGGAGTAGTTGCCCTCGTAGGGCAGGGCGCGGCCGCGGTCGAGTTCGAGGATCCACTCGGCGACGTTGTTCAGGAAGTACCGGTCGTGCGTGACGGCGACGACGGCGCCCGCGTACTTCGAGAGGTGCTGCTCCAGCCAGTTCACCGACTCGGCGTCCAGGTGGTTGGTGGGCTCGTCGAGGAGCAGCAGGTCGGGCGCCTCGATGAGGAGCTTGCAGAGCGCGACGCGGCGCTTCTCACCACCGGAGAGGGTGGTGACGGGCCAGTCGCCGGGCGGGCAGCCCAGCGCGTCCATGGCCTGCTCAAGCTGCGCGTCGAGGTCCCAGGCGTTGGAGTGGTCCAGGTCGTCCTGGAGCTTCCCCATCTCCTCCATGAGCGCGTCCGAGTAGTCGGTCGCCATTAGCTCGGCGACCTCGTTGAACCGGCTGAGCTTGCCCATCAGCTCGGCGGCGCCGTCCTGGACGTTCTCCAGCACCGTCTTGGTCTCGTCCAGCTGCGGCTCCTGCATGAGGATGCCGACGCTGTACCCGGGCGACAGGAAGGCGTCACCGTTGGACGGCTGCTCAAGGCCCGCCATGATCTTGAGCACGGTCGACTTGCCGGCACCGTTCGGCCCGACGACGCCGATCTTCGCCCCCGGCAGGAAGTTCAGGGTGACGTCATCAAGAATCACCTTGTCGCCGTGCGCTTTGCGCGTCTTGCGCATGGTGTAAATGAACTCAGCCAAGAGAAACCGTCCGGACGCTTGAAATCGGCAGTGGGCAGATACACCCCATCTTGCCGTACCGCCACCCCTCGGGGGAAACGCGTATGGCGTAGGCCGCCGAGCTGGGACACCGCGGTCGACCTTGAGCGGTCGGCGCAACAATGAGTTCATGTCCGGTGACTCACTGTTGACTTGTCAAGGTGCGACTTCTCGTTCCGGGGGCTGTTTTCGCGGCGCTCACACAGCTGGAATCCGAGCGCCCCGGTCCCGAGCGCCCTGGTCCCGAGCACCCTGGTTCAACCCCCGCCCCGGCCTTCAGTCCTGCGAAGGTGTCTTCTTCTTGTGGATGAAGAGGATCGCCGCGCCGCCGATCACGACCAGGCCTATCGCGATGCCGGCTATCACCGGGGTGGCGCTCGACGCGCCCGTCTCGGCGAGGTCCGTGGTCGTGGCGGCCGTGCCGCCGACCGTGGCGGGGCTCGGCTCGTTCAGTGTCTGGACGGTCTCCTCGGCGGCGGCGCCGCTCTGCGTCCTGCAGTCGAGCACGCCCTGGAACCGCTTCTCGTAGCCACCCGGCCCCTCGACCGTGAAGTCGTACGCCTGGTCCTCCTGCAGCGGGACCGTGACGGTCTGTGACGAGCCCGCCTCGACGGTGTGCTCCGTGCCCAGCAGCTCGAAGGTGAACGCCTCGTCGCCCTCGTTCACCGCTGTGACGTCGAGGCCGCCCTCCGCGCAGTTCTTCTCGGCCGACAGCGCGGGTATCGCACCGGCGCCGGCCCAGTTCGCGGTCGCCGCCGCGGAGACGGTCGACTCGCTGGAACCGGCCAGGATCTGGGTCTGGCTCCTCGTCTCGGCGGCGAAGGCCCGCCCGACCGGCACGGTGGTCGAGGCCTGCACCGTCAGCGCGGCCGAACCGTCGGCGGCGTCCTCGGCCACGTCGAAGAACAGCTCGCTGCCGTCGGTCGCCGCCGTGACCTCCTTGCCGTCCCGGCCGACGACCTTCACCCCGCTCGTGGCGTCGGCGAGCGGTGTCACCGTCACCCCGGCCGCGTTGGTGCGCACGGTGACCGGGCCGAGCAGTTCACCCGGGCGACCGGAGACCGCCGGCGGATCCAGCTCCAGGGACGCGGCGGGCTCCGCCAGGTCGCGTGCGCTGCGCTGCAGGTAGTCGGCGAGCTTCTCCGCCTGCGGGTCCACGGCGTCCACGTCGGCGCCGTCCGAGTACCGCCAGATCGCCACCTGCGTGCCGACCGCCGCGTCCTGCTGCGTGAGGCCCTTCGCACCCGCCTTCGCGGCCAGCGCGGCGAGGTCGTTGACCTGCGGGTAGGAGTTCTGCAGGATCCAGCGGATCCGGCCCGCGTCGGGGTTCCCGTTCAGCGACGTGCCGCTCCAGGGGGTCTCCTGGTACTTGGCGTCCTTCTGCGTGGGGCTGTAGATGTCGACGCAGTAGGTCTGCAGGGTGCCGCCGTTGTCCACGGACATCTCGAAGAGCCCCGCGGAGACCTGCTTGTCCCCGCCCTCCTCGTGGATGACCGCGGGCCCGGACGTCTTCAGGCCGCCTATCGTGGCCGTCGCCCCGCCCTGGCTCAGAGGGACTTCGTCCGCGACGGCCGCACCTGCGGTAGTCACGGCGCTCACGGCGACGAGGCCGGACACGAGCGCCACCGCGGCCAGGCGGGCGGCAGCGGCACCTCGCCCGTGCACGGACGGCGCAGAGAACGAAGAAAGCACAGAATTCCCTTTCGAGCGGGACCCGTTGAACTGGAGGGTTACGGTCCCACCAGCGGAATCAGCAGTCCCGAGAGCTATGCCCGGCATCCTAAGGACGGGGCGCAGCTCCCTCCCCGGTCATGTCATCCGATCAGTGATCCGAATCGGAATCGTTATCGCCAGGGCCGGTTGCGGACCGCGCTTATCGATAAATCCACTGGGACCGTTCGTAACGCATTCACCGATAAGCCGCACTTCGGTCAGGCGGGGGTCTCAGTACGCACAGTCACCGCAGTCAGTCATCCAGTCAGGGCCGGTTCCTGCCGCCTCGGAGCCGCCCCAGCGGCCGCCGCAGCCCGCTCAGCCCGCTCAGACCCATCGACCGGATGGGCCGGATTGGCCGGATCAGCCGGCTCCGTCTCCCAGCTCGGCTCCGGGCGGGCCGACGCGTCCGACGACTGGCCGGACACCTGATCCGACGCCCCGTCACCCCTGAGCGTCCGCCGGAACGCCGCGGTGCCGCGCGCCAGATCGTGCCCGATCGCCGAGGCCTCGATGTCCGCGCCCGTCCACGACTGCCCTTCGCGCTGTTCGGAGCGGACCTTCAGCCTGCCCCGCACCATCAGCGGCTCCCCCAGCGACACGGACGCCTGCACGTTCGCCGCCAGCGCCCGGTTGGCCCACACCGTGAAGAAGTTGGTGTGCCCGTCACGCCAGGCGCTCTTCTCGCGATCCCAGAACCGCTGCGTGACCGCCAGCCGGAACCTCGCCGACGGGCCTGCCGCCGTCTCCCGGAACACGGGCTGTGTCGCCACGTTCCCCACCACGCACACCATCGTCTCGTTCATCGCGGAAGCCCTCCCTGCCCACGCGCACGGGCTCGTCCCGTACGGCTGCGTCTGTCTGTTCCGGCGGACGCGACATGTCCGTCGCGTCGCGTCGTGACCGTCGCGACATGTCCGTCACGTCGTGTCCGCCGAGACCTCAGACTGCCTCCGTCCGCCCGATCCCGCCGAGCGCTGTGGGCCACCCCCAGGTTGTGGACAACTCCGCCACCCGAACGAGCACCTCCGCCCGCACCCACCGCCTTCCCACCTCACCCCGCCGAGGCGCCGACCCCCGTAACCCCTGTGACGCCCGTGACGCCCGTGACGCCCGTGCCTCCCGTGACCCCCGAAACCCGCAGAAACTGCTCCCGTACCTCCCGGTACCGCAGCAACTCCCCCGCCACCGGATCGAGAACCCGGGCACGCCCGCATCCCGACGCAGCCTCCCGCAGTCTGCGTTCCGCCTCGGCGCCGTACCGCCGCGCGGGCCCGTTCGCCGCGAGTCTGCAGGCCCACTCGACACCCGGGCCGCCCACGATGCCGATGACCATCAGCAGCACGGGCACCCCGAGGTTCGGCGACATGAGGCCGATGATCTGGGCCAGCAGCCACAGCCCGCCCACGACCTGAAGGACGGTCATGGCCGCCTGCGCGAGTACGGCGGCCGGCCACCAGCCCGGCCGCGGTGGCCGGCCGACCGGTGTCCCGGCCCGTACCGCCAGTTCGTCCAGGGCCTCGCACAGCCCCTGCGACCCCCGTACGGCCGCCTCACGGACCGCCTGCGCCCAGGGCGCGGGCAGCCCGTCGCTCGCCTGCTCGGCCACCGTGCGCACCGCCTGCTCGACGCGCTGGCGCGCCGTGGCCTCCTCGTCGTCGTAGGCCCGTACGGACAGCCGTCCCGTCGCGGGCTCGCGCCGGTCCTGGTACCAGCGCCACAGCCGCAGCCACGGCGTGCCGCACGCGCGGTTGGCGTTGCGGCGCCAGGCGCGCTCGGCGGCCTCGCCCGCCGCCGTGGCGCCGACCGCGTCGGCGAGCCGGTCGGCGAACTCGTCGCGTGCCTCCTCGCTGAGCCCGGCCTGCCGCCGGTTGGCGTAGACGGGCCACAGGCGTACCGCCGCCGCGTCCACGTCGGCCGAGATCCGGCGGGCCGCGGCGCCCCGCTCGGCCACGAAGTGCCCGAGCACCTCGCGCAGCTCCCCGATGCCGTCCCCGGTGAGCGCGGACAGCGCGAGAACGGTCGCGCCCGGCTCGCCGTACTCGCCCAGTGCGATCCCGTCCTCGTCGAGCAGCCGCCGCAGGTCGTCGAGGACCTGGTCGGCGGCGTCCCGGGGCAGCCGGTCGACCTGGTTGAGGACCACGAAGGTGACTTCCGCGTGGCCTGCCATGGGCCGCAGATAGCGCTCATGAAGTACTGCGTCGGCGTACTTCTCCGGGTCGACGACCCAGATGACCGCGTCCACGAGCGCGAGGATCCGGTCGACGTGCTCCCGGTGCTGGACGGCCGCCGAGTCGTGGTCGGGCAGGTCCACCAGGACGAGTCCGCGCAACTGTGCCTCCGCCTCGGCGCTCTGCAGCGGCCTGCGGCGCAGCCGCCCCGGGATGCCGAGCCGGTCGATGAGTCCGGCCGCGCCGTCGCTCCAGCTGCACGCGATGGGGGCGGCGGTGGTCGGCCTGCGTACCCCGGTCTCCGAGATGGCCACTCCGGCGAGTGCGTTGAAGAGCTGCGACTTGCCGCTCCCGGTGGCGCCCGCGATGGCGACCACGGTGTGCTGCCCGGAGAGCCTGCGCCGCGCCGCGGCCTCGTCCAGGACCTGTCCCGCCTCGGCGAGGGTCCGGCTGTCCAGCCGCGTCCTGGAGAGCCCCACCAGTTCGCGCAGCGCGTCTAGTCGGGACCGCAGCGGTCCGTCGTACGCCAGAGGGGCCACCGCGGGCGGCCTGTTGTCCATGACGGTCTCCTGTACGGGCCTGGCCTGGCCCTCGGCCGTGGCGGACACGCGCCGCGCGATCAGCCCGTCGTCCCAGCCACCCGGCGCGTCCGCGGAGCCCACGGCGTCCGCGGAGCCCACGGAGTCCGCACTTCCGGAGCCGGAGCCGGTGCCGCCCCCGGAGCCCGCCTCCGTGGCCTCCCGAGCTCCCCTCCCGGAATCACCCTTCTCCTTGTGCCCGGCTTCCCTGCCGGACCTCTCCTTGCGCACGATTTCCCCGCCGGGGTCCTTCTTGCGGGCGTCGTCGTCCCCCGGCTGGTCGGCGTGATCCGTGTGGTCCGTGACGGCGGTCACCGCGGTCACCTCTCCTTCTGCAGTACCGACAGCGCGGCGATGAGTTCGGCCTGGGGTTCGGGGTGTACGTCGAGTGCGTCGAGCGGGGCGAGCCGCCGCTCCCGTTCGTCGTGCAGCGCCTTGTCGAGGTAGTCGGTGAGCAGCCGGCCGCCCTTGTCGCGCAGCCGCAGCGCCCCGTGCGCGCCGATCCGCTCGGCGAGCCCCTCGCCCGCGGAACGCGCCCGCCGGCCGCCGAGGAGCGCGGTGGCCACCAGCGCGGCCACAGCCTCGGGATCCGGCGCGACGCTCTTCTCCAGGGCACGTACCTCGTCCTCGGCGTACTCCTCCAGGACGCGGCGCCAGCGCCGTACCGCCATCCCGATGCGGTGCTCGGCGCTCTCCAGCGTCGGATCGCGGTCCGTCAGCCCCGGGGCGCCCGCGGCGGGTTCGCGCCGCCACGCCTCGTCTACGCGCTCGTCGGCCGCGGTGACGGCGCACAGCAGGAGGGCGGCCAGGCTCTCGACGAGCGCGTCCAGCAGTTCACCGGCGCTGGAGTCCAGCGGGTAGCTGCGCCACCGTTTGAGCGCGCCCCCGGCGAGGACGGCCCCGGCCTGCAGCCGGCCCCGCAGACGGGTGTACTCGCTGTCGTACGCCCCGTCGACGGCCGCGGTGAGCCGCAGCGCGGCGGCGTACTGGGCCGCGGCGGCGGAGGCCAGCTCGGGCATCCGGGACTTGAGCGAGTCGAGTGCCCCGTACGCGGTGCGCGCCATGACCTGGTGCCGGGCGCCCGGGTCCTGGGCCTGCTGGGCCAGCCAGGCGCGCAGGGGTGCCACGGCGGTGGCCGGAAGCAGTCCCCCGCCCCAGGCCGACTCGGGCAGCTCGGGCACGGTGAAGCGGGGCACGTCGCCCAGTCCCGCCTTGGCGAGGAGCGCGCCGAACTGCCGCGAGACCTCGGACACCACCTGGTGGGGCACCCGGTCGAGCACGGTGACGAGGGTGGCGTCATGGTCCTTGGCGGTACGCAGCAGATGCCACGGCACCGCGTCGGCGTACCGTGCCGCCGTGGTGACCATCACCCAGATGTCGGCCGCGCACATGAGTTCGGCGGCGAGCACCCGGTTGCCGGCCACCAGGGAGTCGATGTCGGGCGCGTCGAGAAGCGCGAGCCCGCGGGGGAGGGTGTCGGCGGTCTCGATGCGCAGGACGCGCATGTCCTCCTCGCCGGGCAGCAGCGGATCGTCGTCGACGTCCTGTTGCGGCATCCACACGCGCGTGAGGTCGGGCAGTACGCGCATCCCGCTGAACCAGTGATGGTCCTCGGGATGGCACACGAGCACCGGAGTACGCGTCGTGGGCCGGAGCACCCCGGCCTCGCTGACCCGCCGCCCCACAAGGGAGTTGACCAGCGTCGACTTGCCCGCCCCGGTCGATCCTCCGATCACGGCGAGCAGGGGTGCTTCGGGTTCTCTCAACCGGGGCACGAGATAGTCGTCGAGCTGTGCGAGCAGTTCGTCGCGGTTGGCACGCGCGCGTGGAGCCCCCGCCAGGGGCAGCGGGAAGCGTGCGGCGGCGACACGGTCGCGCAGGGCGGAGAGTGCGTCGAGCAGCTGGGGCCGTACGTCCAAGGTCACCACATGCGAAGAATGCCCAATTTTGCAGGCTTTCTAAAGCATATGGGCATGTCTGCGCGCCGATTGGACACACGGGGCCTAAGGGACGACTGGGGCGCAGGCATAACGAGTGCACAACACCCGGGGCGTGAGGCGCCAAAAGCGATGCACGATTCGTACCTGCCTGCGATTATCAGGACCGCTTCACTGAACCTCCACATCGAGCCACGGAGGGGAAGCGCGAAGCGCAGGGACCCAGGAGCTCTATCCTTGTCCCCGGCAAGGTCACAGCCCCGCCCATACCCGGGCACCAGCACCACAGGCCACCACACCCGGCCCCCGTAGCTCAGTGGATAGAGCAGGCGCCTTCTAAGCGCTTGGCCGCAGGTTCGAGTCCTGCCGGGGGCGCACCGCCACGCACTGCGTTCTCGCAGGCCAGGTAGCCCATATCGAGCGACACGCCAGGATCCCGGCACGGGCCTGGACGCGCTCACCACCTCCCGACCGCTCAGGTACCCCGGCGGGCCCGCTCGACGATCTCGTCCTCCTTGAGCGGCACATCGTGGTGACTGAGACAGATCGGCACCTCGATCTTGCTGAATCCGGTCCCCTCGCCTGCGGCGTTGAACTGGCCGGCCCTGAGACCGGCGAGGTTGTCGAGGACCGCGTTCCGCGCCTGAGCCATGGTCCTGGCCGCCTCGATGTGGACGGGTTGGGTGAGCCGGCCGATGAACTGGTTCACGGTGTTGCCCAGCGCCTGGTTGTGGATCCCCTTGGGCAGCTGTGACGCGAGGACTATCCCGAGTCCGTACTTGCGTATCTGGCGGATGAGTTCGACCGTGCTGTCCGTACTCGGGTTCGACGCGCCGGAGGGCACGAAGTTCTGCGCCTCGTCCATCACCAGCAGCCCGCCCAGCGCCCGGTCGCCGACCGGGTGCGCCCTGAACCAGGAGAACAAGGTCGCCTGGAGGCGGCTGACGAACTGGGCCGGTCCGTCGCCGGACAGGCCGATGAAGCTGATCAACGAGACACGGGCGGCCTTTCCCGGTGACGGGATCAGGAGCATGCCGGGATCGGCGGGGGCTCCGGACTCCCCGAACAGCGGGTCGGTCTCCATCGCGGCTTCCAGCGTGTCCGCCATCTGGACCGCGAAGCGGCTGGTCCTGCTGTTCACGATGTCGGTCGGGGCCTCCGCGAGCAGCTCGACCAAGCCGGCCAGGGTCTTGCCGCCTTCGCGCGCGTACCGTTCGAGGGCACGTTTGAGGACCCCCAGCTGCTGGGTCGCGCGCGCACTGCTGCCGCGTACACCGGCGTGTGGCGCGAGTGAGGTCACGGTCGACCTGACCAGACGGGGGAAGTCGTCCTCGTCGTCGAGGACGGGACCGAAGTCGGGAAGCGGGTGGAAGGAGATCGGACGTCCCCGGTTCAGACCCGGTGTCCACACCACCACTTCGACCTCCGCGAAATAGCGCCGGGCCTCGCGCTCATGGCCGTCCGTCCAACCCTGCGGCGGGTGCGACCAGGGGTCGCCGAGCCGTGCGAGGTCGTCGTTCGGATCCAGCACGATCGCCGAGACGCCGCGCAGAGCGCACTGCTCCACAAGTCGCTTGATCAGGACCGTCTTGCCCGATCCCGCCGCGCCCACCACCGCGGTGTGCATCCGGAGCCGTTCCATGGGTACCGCGAACGAACGGCCGCCCCGGACCGTGGTCCCGACGACGATCTCGGTACGGGCGGGCTCGGTTTGGGCGTGCCCGGGTTGGGCGGGTTCGGTACGGGCGGGCTCGGCATCCTCCGGTACGGCCGCCGCGTCCCCCGCCACCCCGGCGCCGACTTCCGTGGTCGCGACGCCGACGATGCCGAGATGCTGCCGTAAGTCTCCCAGCACCGGCGCGAAGACCTCGATGCGGGAAGCGGGGCGCTCCTGTCGCAGCCATTCGTCCAGGCCTGGCATACGGTCGTCGAGCATGGCCCGGAGGGCGGCCAGGGTGCGGAGGTCGGCGGCGCCGATCGGGAACGACACCCCGCCCCGCGCCTCGAAGTCGTCCTTGATGTCCTTGGTCCTGGGGCCGGTCGGGTACGGCATGTTCCGCAGCAGGACCAGCCGGCGGCTCGCCAGGTCGGCCGTCAGGCCGGCCTCCACGGCCGCGTTACGGATCCGGTTCTGGGCGGCGATGGCGTTGTTCGCGGCGATCGCCCGGAAGGACCAGTGGAATTCGTTCTCGCTGGCCTCGTCCACGACATAGCGCAACCGGGCGTGCAGCGCCGCCTTGCGGCCGAAGTCGGTCTCGATGGAGAACCGCGTCTCGTCGGCACCCAGCTCTCTGACCAGACTCCGCAGCCCCGCGCGCAGCAGAGCGGGCATCAACTCGTCCTCGGCCGTGGGGTCGAGCGGCCCGAGGTCGTCCGCCTCGGCACGGAGCTTGCCGAAGGACTCCGTCAGGGTGCTCAGATTGAGGGCCCTCGCCGGTGCGGGCGGTGCGACTGCCGTGGGCTCCGCGTCCGCCAGGGAGATCAGTTCGGTCACCGTGCCGGTCTGCAGACACGCCTCGATGTGCTTCTGGACCCGGACGAGCAGCCGCCGTGCGGTGTAACGGTGCGGGGCTTCGGCCAGCGCCGCCGGGGTGACCGGCCAGGTGGGGCGCGGCGGGGTGAACCCCGCCGACTCGTAGTAGGGCCGGAAGCGGCTGCTGACGATGGCGGCGGCGGTGGCCTCGTCGGGAATCGCACCGAGCGTCGGCAGCACCTCGAACCGGTCCAGGGCGGACCGGACCGCCTCCCGGGAGATCTGCTCCCAGGTGTCCTCGTGGCACGCCACGACCATCAGGGTCCGGCGGGCTTCCTCCCGCAGTTCCATCAGGCCGGTGGCGATCTCGCTGCTCAGCCGCTTCGCGGCCCGGCCCTCGCCGGAAGCGGGCGACGTCAGCGACGACGTCTGCGCGGTGGACACCAGGGTGTCGAGCTGGTCGAAGGCGAACACCAGCGGTCCGACCAGGGCGAACAGACGCGTCAGATCGCGGAGTACGAGTTGGGCCGGTCGCCCGCCCGGCGCCATCCCCCAGGCGGCGCGCTTGTCCCCGTCGTCGTCGTTGAGCGCGAAGTAGGCCGTGCCGATCTCCACGGGATCGCCGGTGGAGGCGATGAGCGCCAGCGCGCGGGCCGTGTCCGCGGCCTCGTTGCCCACCTGTCGGTCGATGGTCCGGATCCCCCGGACGAACGCGTCGACATGGGCGCGCGTCAACTCGCTCCCGCCGGTGACGGCGGTATGGGTGTCCGTGTCGAGGCGAGCCCGGCGCGACAGCTCGTCGAGCAGGCGGGTCAGTTGTTCCCGGTCGCCCTCGTCCTTCCGGTAGAGACTGTCGACGAGACCGCCGGCGACGCTCTCCCAGAAGTTCCGGCCGGAGACGAGCCTGATGTAGAAGAAGGAGCCGCCGCGTTCCTGGATCTCGTGGCGGGTCCAGCCGAGCAGATGCGTCTTGCCCGAACCGGTCTCGCCACGCACCACGGTCGCGACCGGCGAGTGCGCGCGCTCGACGGCGTCGATCGCCCTCCCCAGCCGCCGGAACACCTCGGGATGCAGGCCGTCGACGTGGTAGGAGGTCACCGGTGTCCAGATCTCCTCCTGGGCCAGCGCGGTGCTGATGTACAGCTTCTCCAGGGCGGCGAGTTCCCCGTTCACGCCGGTCCGATCCGCAGCAGGTGGCGGGGTTCCCCGCCGATGTCGACGGCGGCCCTGCGGTCCTCGTCGCTGAGCGTGCGCCGATTGAGCTCACCCATCAGCTGTACGTCGTTCTGCGCGATCATCCGGTCGAGTTCGGCGTCGACGGCCCCTCGCGGCAGGTCCCCGAGCCATGGGCGCAGCGCCGACAGTCTGACCCAGCTGCCCGGTTTCCGGCGGACGGTGAGTTCCGTGTAGACCGCGCGGATCCAGCCCTCGACGTCGGGCTGGAAGAACTCGCCGAACTTGGTGCCGGAGCGGGCCAGGTACTGTCCGACGTTGTCCAGCACCGCGTAGAGCACCCCGGCCGGAAACTTCGCTCCGTCCGGGCGTCCGGCCACCAGAGCGGACTCGCACCAGGTCCGGCCGGCGGACGTGAGCTGGTGCGTGTTGACCGCACCGGCCTTCCTGGTCACGATCCGCTCGGCGTCCTGGTTCACTCGCCGTCGCACCGCCGCGGTGATCTCCAGGCCGGCGAGTTCGCGCAGTTCACGGTTGGTCACCGGCCGTGCGACCACCATCAGGGCGAACAGCGATGCATGATCCCGTACAGTCAACTCCGTCGGCACAGTACCCCTCCTCGATGAGCCGAGATCCGGTCAGATGTCGAACTCCCGCCTGGGCACCAGTTCCACCCGGCCGGTCACGCTGGACAACTCGCCCATGACGGTGATCACCCGCCGTTCCCGATGCGCGGCGATCGCACGGTCGTACGAGGCCTGGTCCGGGAGCCGCACCCAGACGGCCCGCCGGACCAGTTCGGTGTGCTCGGTGCTCAACTCACCGCGGACCTTGATCCGCCACCGGTCGTTGCCGGAGGAGTCGTCATGCAGCCCCTCGACCACGCCGGAGACCGTCGCGGCACCGGTGGCTTTGAGGTCGCGGAGCCGCAGGTACGCGGCGTGCAGAAGCGATCCCGAGGTCTCCGGGAACGCGACGACGTGTGACGGCACATCGAGTGGCCGCGAGCGCGCCCATCGGAAGCCGATCTCGAAGGGCTCGCTCCGGTCGTGGCCGGAGAGCTCACTGAGCGCCTTGCACAGATCCGCGGAGACACCGGCCGTGACGGTCTCGTCGAAGGCCGCGGGCGCGTCCGCCGCCACGGCTGCCTGGGCCACGCTCACCGCCTCAAGCATCTGGACCAGCACGGCCCGGCCGGTGACCTGCTCCCCGCTCGGGGTGCGGGCCGTCGCGTCCGCGGCCACCCGGATCTCGACGACGTAGCTCCCGGCGCGGGAGGGGCCGAGTTCGGCTGCGCGCAAGAGGTCGCCCACCACGCCCGGTTGCCGGCCAGGGAAGGCGAAGTGCGGCCCCTGCACGACGGTGCGCGCCACCGCCGTCAGGACGTTGCGGACACCCAGTACCGTCTGCGTGCCGAGGAGCAGCGAGGTGTAGCCGGGGTCGTGGCCGGTGGGAAACGTGCGGAAGGACTGCTTGTCCAGCTGCGGTCTGGCGATCTCCAGGGCGATGTCGCCCGCCGGCCGGTCCTCCAGCGCGCACAGACAGTGCAGGATCTCCCGTAATCGGCGGTCGCTGTCGCCCATCCCGTCGCGAGCGGGTACCAGCACCTCGTAGTCGCCCGGGTGTTGCCACACACTCGCTCCGCGCCAGCCCTGCGGATCCCGCTCCCAGCCCGTGTCCGCCAGATAGCTGGCGATGTCGTCGACCTTCAGCGGAATCGTCATCGCTTCCCCTACCAGTCGGACTGCGTCTCGGTGAGCCGGCGCAGTGAGGCGGCGGTGAGCACGTTCGCTGTCGGAACTCTGACCGGACGCCTTCGGTCTCGGTCGGGGTCCTTGATCGGCTCCTCGGCGCGGAGCGAGACGAAGTAGCCGAGGTGACGGAGCATCACGCCGTCGGTGCTCATGGCCGCGTACGCCTGGTTGTCGGCGGGGACGCAGATGACGAACAGGAACCGCGGCACGGTGAAGTCGGGACCGGCGAGCTTGTTGAACTGCCGTTCGTTGAGCCCGCGGAAGTTCAGGTGGCCGGACGACACGGACGGCTTCGACCATGTCTTGATCTGAGCCTCGACCGTGGGTGACATCGTCCGCCCGTAGCGGCCGGTGGCGCGGAACCCGAGATCGACGCCGTCCACGTCCAGATCGCCTTCCACGACGATCAGCCCTGCCGCGGAGGCCAGCACACGGACGTAGTCTTCGCCGAACTTGCCCTGATGCTGCTTCGCATCGAGCACGAAAGCCCCCCATGTCCCCCTACTGTGGCGCACAGTGGTCGGAATTTTAGGGGACGCACCAACGACTGTCAGGGCCCCAAGACGCATCTGGCTCGTTCTCCCGCTCCGGGACCCCATTAATCTGTCCGCCATGAACGCACCGGGGGACATGATCGACGGTCGGTTCGAGCTGCTCGCGCGGCTCGGCAGCGGGGGTATGGGCACGGTGTGGCGGGCGCGGGACAGCGTCCTGCACCGGGAGGTCGCCCTCAAAGCCGTACGGCATGACGCGGCGGCCTCCGAAGCCGTCCGCGAACGGGTGCTGCGGGAGGCGCGGGCGCTGGCCCGGGTCAGCCACCCGAACGTGGTGATGATCCACCACATCGTGGACGACGACCCGCACCCCTGGCTCGTGATGGAACTGGTCGAGGGCGTCTCGCTCCAGGAACGGCTCGCCGACGGCCCGTTGCGGCCCACGGAGGCCGCCCGGCTCGGCCGCCAGGTGCTCGGCGCCCTGCGCGCCGCCGACGCGGCCGGGGTCCAGCACCGGGACGTCAAACCCGCCAACATCCTGCTGCGCACCGACGGCTCCGCGGTCCTCACCGACTTCGGCATCGCCGCGCTCCAGGGCTCCACCGCCCTGACGGCGACCGGCGAACTCATCGGCTCACCCGAGTACATCGCCCCCGAGCGGATCCGCGGCAACGACGACGACCCGGCGTCCGACCTCTGGTCCCTGGGGCTCGTCCTGTACGTGTGCGTCGAGGGCGTCAGTCCGCTGCGCCGCGGGACGACCCTGGCCACCCTGGCCGCCGTGCTCGACGAGGCCGTGCCCCCGCCGGTGCGCTCCGGCCCGCTGGCCCCCGTACTCCAGATGCTGCTCGTACGGGATCCGGCGGCGCGTCCCGACGCGGCACGGCTGGACGCGATGCTGGCGCAGGTCGAGTCGGGTACGACACCGGACTGGGCGCTGCCGACGACGACCGCCCCGCTGCCGCCCGGCCCCACGACGACCCCGACGCACGTCCTGGGCGTCCCGTCCGCGCAGGCCGGCCCCGGCGGCCCCCCGCACTCCGGAGCCACCCCCGAAACACCGGCCGCACCGGCCGCAGCAGCCACACCAGCCGCACCGGGTGAAGAGCCGACGCGCGTCGGAGACGACGACCGCCCGTCCGCGCGCGGAGGGCGTGCGGCGCTCGTCGCCACCGTCGCCGTCGTCGTGGTCGCCCTCGCGACGGCCACGGCCGCGCTGGTGCTCACCCTGGGCGACCAGGGCGGCGACGACAAGAAGGACGGCGCCAAGAACGGCGGCAACCCCGCCGGCACCTCGTCCTCGTCGGACTCCACGCCCTCGCCGTCCTCGAAGCGGTCGTCGACGCCGACGCCGACTCCCGAGCCATCGGCCCCCGATTCCTCACCGGCCTCCGGAGGCCGGTGGATCGCGCAGCTGTTCTCCGAACCGGTCGGCTCCGGAACCGCCACCCGGGACCGGCGCCTGGCCGCCGTACGGAAGTCCGTCCCCGACGCCGTCTACCTCCGCAGCGACGACTACGCGTCCCTCCGCCCGGGCTACTGGGTCGTCTACGCGCCGGGCCCCTTCACCGACGGCCGCGACGCGCTGGCCTTCTGCGCGGAACACGGCAGGACCACGCCGACCGAGTGCGTCGGCCGGTACGCGAGCACGAACGCGGACGACTACAAGCTCCAGTGCCGCCCGCCGGCCGCCGACCCGACGGGTTACTGCACGCGCCCGTGAACGGCACCCGCCCGCGCACCGCGGCACGCGCGCGTGGACCCCACCCAACCGGTCAGCTCATATGACCTATGGACCGGTATGACACATCTTGGCGAATGATGTCACGTTGGCTGCCGTTACCCGCTGTGAGTCCTCGCGTTGAAGGTGCAGTGCGGTCGCGTTCATGCGTCCGCGCTCACCGATTCGAAGGAGAAACGTGATGTCTCGCATCGCGAAGGCAGCGGTTGTCGCTCTCGGCACGGGTGCCGTTGTGCTCAGTGGTGCCGGTCTGGCCATGGCGGACGCGGACGCCGCGGGCTCGGCCGTCGGCTCGCCCGGCGTGGCGTCGGGCAACGTCGTCCAGGTTCCGGTCCACATCCCGGTCAACCTCTGCGGCAACACCGTGAACGTCATCGCCCTGCTGAACCCGGCGTTCGGCAACCAGTGCGCCAACATCGACGACACCCACGAGGGTTACGGCCACTGAGTCGCCCCACCAACGAAGCGAAGGCCCCCGGCGGTACGAACCGCCGGGGGCCTCCTCGTACCCCACGCCCGCCGGGCGTCTCACCGCCCGCGCAAGCGCCTCACACGTACCGGTAGATCCGGCTGTGGTCCTCCAGCTGGTCCGGCGTCACGCCCCACGGCGGCATCTCCTCGTGCCGCGCGACGACCCGCCCGTACGCCCGCTCCCCGAGTTGCGGTGGCGACTCGGGCAGATACCGCGCACCCTGATGGCGCTTCTGCCAGCGCGTCCAGAGCAGGTCCACGAAGGAGTGGTGCAGCCAGAAGACGGGGTCGTTGACGGAGCCCCCGCCCAGCATGTGCCCGCCGACCCAGCGGTGGACGCGGTTGTGGTTGCGCCACGCGTCGTTGCCCCGCCCGGTCCCCCACCCCTCCAGCTTGTTGCGGAAACCGCGGCCGGAGGTGGAGTCCCAGGGGCTCGTGTCGTACACGGGATCGTCGAGGGCGCTCGCCAGCTCGCCCGCGGTGGGCAGGGACAGCGGATCGCGGGGCCTGCCGAAGTCGCGCGTGAGGTAGTCGCCGTCGGTCATCGACTCCTTGACGACCCACTTCTTGTGCCGGCGCGCGAACGGGCCGGTCGTCACCTGACGGTCGGACCGGCGTCCGTTGCCGCCGAGGAGGTCCTCCCCCCACAGCGAGGCGGCGGGGGTGCGGTCCTTCGTCCAGTCCCAGTACGGCACGGACACCCCGGAGTCCACCTTGCGCAGCGCCCGCTCCAGGTCCAGCAGGAACCGCCGGTGCCAGGGCAGGAAGGAGGGGGTCATATGGGCCGCACGCAGCCCGTCCTCACCGTCCGACACATAGTGGTCGATGTGCATACGGACGAATTCGTCGTACTCGCCGGTGCGTTTGATCTCCAGGAACGCGCCGACGAGCCTGCGCTTCTCCGAACCTGTCAGCGCGCTCACGTTCTTACGCGTGTACGCCATGCCCGTGTCCCTCCCCCGGCTCCGCGCCCGTGCCGGCCGCGCGCAGCCGCATGGTGCCGCCCAGCTCGTCCACGACGGCGCGGGCGGCGGCCAGCGGTGTCGGGTACGCCTGGTAGTGGTCGACCATCGTCAGATAGCCGCCGTCGGCCCGCCGCATGAGGTGCAGCGGGCGGTCGTCCACCGTGACCTGCCAGGCCCCGGCAGGAGCCGTCCGCGCGTTCCCGGCCGGACGTACGCCGCCCGCCGCCTCGGCCCTGCACCCGCGGATCCGGCATCCGCCGTACATCTCGTCGAATCCGGCGGCGAACCGCGCCTCGAAGTCGGCCAGTTCGCGGGACGGCCCACCGGCAGGGCCACCCGGCGCGTACGGCTCCCCGCGCGTCGGTCTCGACGCCGCGACGAACGGCGCCACGGCAGCCGCCACGGCCGCGGCGAGCACCCCTCTCAGGACGTCACGCCGCGTGCCGTTCCCCACTCTCATCCGCATTCCCCGCCCCCTTGGATACGTCCTGTCCTTGCTGTCGGTGCCTACAGGCCCGGTGCGAGGCCCAGGGTCGCGCCCGGCGCCGCCTGCAGGACCGGGGTCAGCACGGCCACCTGGGGCAGCTTCGCGGCCGGGAGGCCGAGCATGTCCGCACGCGGCGCGGTCAGCGGGGCGTCCAGCGAGGCGCCGGGCGTCAGGGCGCGCAGACCGGAGGTGGGCGTGCTGGCGGCGAGGTGGTCGAAGGTGTCCCCGAGCACACGCGGCAGCGGCGTACGCAGGTCGAGCGAGGGCAGGTCGCTGGTGACCGGCAGCTGTGGGAGGGCGCGTTCCGGCAGCAGCCGGCCCTCGACGTACCGCGGCCCGTCGGGGCTGCCCGGCGTGATCAGCGGCACGGTGCCGCTGATCCTGGGCATCTCCATGTTCAGGGAGTGCTCCACACCTTCCAGGGGCACGGCGACCGGAACCCCGTCGGCCGCGACGGCGGGCGTCGCGACGGCGGCCGCCACACAGGTGACGACGGCGGCAAGAGTTCCTCGGGTGGTCGACTTCATCTCAGGCACGGGCCTTTCGGGATTCGGGAGGGTGCGTCCGAAACGGGTAACGACCCGGCGCACGGGATCCGGTCAAAATTCCCCCGGTCGGTGCAATCTTCAGCTCGTCCATAAGTCCCACCGCGGCGCCGACGCGAGCCTCCCGAGGCCCGGGGGCCCCGGCGGCCCCGGGTCGCGCCGTCGGTTGCGGTGCGTGGGGTCAGGCGCGCAGGCTGCGCGCCGGGACGAGGGCGTGCGCCGCACTGTTCAGGGTCTCCGCGTCACCGGCGAAGGCGGCCAGGGCCTCCGGCTCGACGGGCTTGCCCGGCTCGGCCTCGGGCCACGGGCGGGTGGTGAACAGGAAGTAGGCGTAGCCGCGTTCGCCGACCGCGGCGAGCCACTCCGGCGGTACGGGGCACTGGGCGTTGAGTTGGGTCATGCTGACCACGGCCTGCCCCGACTCGACGAGGAGGCGGACCGGGAAGCTCGGCTGCCGGGTCGCGTCGACGACCTCGTCGCCGAGGGGCAGGCCGTTGGCCTTCAGCAACTGCTCGACGGCGGCGGCGGAGCCTTCGGGGCCGTTCGCGCCGTCGCCGAGGGAGTAGGCGAGGAGATAGGGCATGTCGCCGTCGGGCTGTTCACCGCTCCACGCCATGACGACGAGGGTGCCGAGGTCCGCGGCGGGGAAAGGGCGCGTTTCACTGGAGATTGAGGTCACCGCGGAACCGTATCGACGTGTCGGAATGCGTCCGCTCCCTTTCTCACCCGCCCGGGGGATTTCCTTGAAGGTCTCCACACGAACGAGGGACGGGTCGAACGGCCGGGAAGAGAGAAACAGCCCGGACGACACATAAAAGGAACAGCCGGAACGCGGCGAATGGGTGGGGCTGGGATGAGGTGAGGCGGGGTGGGGCTCATCCGACGCGAAGGGCCGGTCCGCGCTGATGCGCAACCGGCCCCGCGTCACCTACGGCCCCGTTCGGCCCCGCGTCACTTCTGGAGGGGCAGACCGCCCAGGAGACCCGTGGGCCCGCCCGCCGAGTTCAGGGCGTCCGTCGCGTCGCTGAGGGTGCTGAGCGCGGAGTCCTGGTTCTCCGTGTCGAGCGCCCTCGACTGCGACTGCAGGGGCATGGCGTCCACCGGCTCGGTGGTGAGCTGGGTGAGAGCCGAGTCGAGACCGCCGTTGAGGCTCGTGGGGGGCGTGAGGTCGGCGGCAAGGGCGGGCGCGGCCACACCGGCGATGACCATGGACCCGGCTACGACAGCGGCGGCCTTCAGGGACTTCATCGTGTTCCTTTCATCGGTGACTCGCGTCACCAGGGGGAATTCTCAGTGTTCAGGCACCGTGCATGCCTGCTCTCGCACTGCTTCCTGCCCAACGACCCCTCGTCCGGGCGGAAACCCCGAACACGGAAAAAGTCCTGGAACCCACCCGATTGAAGGCTGTGTTTCATCACCAAATGGGATCCCTCATATGAGAACCCTGAAAGATTGTGCAGACAGAGGGTGAAACAGCCGTCGGGCCGGCCCGGGTGACGGGCCGGCCCGACGGCCGGGGCGGTGGCTGCTTCGCCTCAGCCACCGCTCCCCGACTGTGCGGCCACGTTCGTGGGCGGCTTGGGCAGCCCCGGCAGGTTCGGGGCGGGCAGGGCGCCGCCCACCGCCACCGCGGCGACGAAGTTCACCAGGCCGCTCACGGTCTTCTTCGCGGCCGCGCCCAGAGCGGTGGCGTCACCGGCGACCGCCGCCTGGACCAGGGTGTCGACCGAGCTCTGCAGGGCCTTGAGCGCGTCGGCCCTGAGGTCGGGCGCGGCCACCCGGCCGGCCACGCCCGGCGCGGGCAGCGCGGGAGCACCGGGAAGCGCCGGCAGGATCGCCGGCGGAGCGGCCGGGATCTCGGGATCGGCCGGCGAGTTCACCTCCGGCTTTTTCGGCTCGGCCGGTGTTTGCGGAACAGTCGGCGCCTTCGGCTCGGCCGGTGTCTGCGGCACGGCCGGTGTCTTCGCCGGCGGGGTCTGCGGAGCGGCCGGGGCCGACGCGGTGGCCTTGGCGATGGCCTCCTTCACCGCGTCGCCGAGCTTCGTGGCGTCGGCGGCGGGCAGCTTCCCGCCGTCGGCCTTGAGCGCGGTCGTGAGCAGGTCGGTGACCGGCTTCAGCACTCCGGCGACGTCGCCCAGACTGGTGGCCTGTGCCAGCAGGGCGTCCGCCTCGGGCACCGGCGCCAGGACCGCCGCCGTGGCGCGGGCGTCGCGCGTCGCGTCGTGGTCGGCGGCCACGGCGACGGGTCCGGCGATCCCCAGCAGGAACGTGGCGCAGAGTGCGGAGGTCGCGATACGCCGCGCGGGCAGAGCACGCATGGAGGGTCCTTTCGATGGTGCGTCGGGTCCTGTGCCCACCGTGGAATCGGTGACCGCCGCCTGCAACCGATCGCCCGCGCACCGCGGCGGCCCGCACCCACCGCTCCGGCCGTTGTCCCTGATGAGCCGCCATGCCCGGCCCCGTCGAACGCACTTGCCGCCCCTCCCCCCATTCGGGGCAACGCGGATCGGCCGCCCTCCCCGGGGGGAGGGCGGCCGATCAGGGGCCGGGCTTCGACGTCAGTCGTTGGCGCACTCGTTGCCGAACGCCGGGTTCAGCAGCGCGATGACGTTCACGGTGTTGCCGCACAGGTTGATCGGCACGTGGACGGGGACCTGCACCAGGTTGCCCGACAGGACACCCGGGGAGTTGGCGGCGGCGCCGTGCGCGTCACTGTCGGCGGCGGCGATGCCGGCGGTGCCCGCCATGGCGGCGGCGGCAACGGAGGTAAAGACCAGGCCCTTCGCGATACGCGACATGGAGAGGTGCTCCTTGGGATTGAAACAACAACCGGGCGGGATGCCCGGCTCTGGAATCAACGCGTGGCACCGGCGCGGGTTGTGCCTCCAAAAGAGTGACGCTCCGAGCCGTTACCAGAAGCGAGCCAGGGGGTTATTCCGAGGCATGCACACGATTCCGACACACTTGGCAGGTTTCACCGATAAATACGGATAGCGGCTACAGTTGCGTTCTTCCTCGGATCGTCACAGAACGCCCCGGATCACCTCGTATCACTCGAAACAGACGGGGAGTCATGTCGGCACCCGTGTGACGGCCGCGTCCCGTCCGCCGATGTCCCCGTCTCGCAGGCCCGCGAGGGCCAGAACCTCCGCCGCCGAAATTCCCCCCGAAAGGGCAACGCCGGTCATGCGCAATTCCCTGGGTCTTCTGCTGCGCCGTGGGATGCTGGGTGCTTTTTCCCTCGCCTCGCTGTGGGTGCCGGGCGGACCGGCGGTGGCCGCTCCCGCCCCGCCGGACGCCACGGCCGCACCGCCCGCCGCCGAGGCGCAGAGCCTGGCCTTCACCCAGCGGTACCGCGCGCTCGGGCACGGCGGGATCGTCCGGGCCGCCAACTCGTCGATCACCTGCCGCACACCCGTCGCGCCGACGACGGTGTCGTGCCCCGCCGCCCGCGCGGGTCTGGCGGTCGCGAACGACGGCTTCGACATGTTCTACACGGACATCGACAAGGACCCGAACACCTACAACTCCAGCAGCGCCGAGGTCCGGCTGCCGTCGGGCGCCCGCGTCTCGTACGCGCGGCTGTACTGGGGCGGCAACCTGCGGGTCGGTGAGCAGAAGCCGCCCAAGGACAACGGACGGGTGCTGATCGCCGAGGCCGGCGGCCAGTACAAGGAAGTACTCGCGGACACCCTCGTCGGGCACCGGGTGGCCCGTGGCGCGGACGCCTTCCAGGCTTCGGCGGACGTCACGCGGCTGGTGCGGTCGAGCGGCGCGGGCGCGTACACCGTGGCGCAGGTGAATGTGGCGATGGGGCACTCGGCGGCCGGCGCGTGGGGCGGCTGGACGTTGATGGTGGCGTACGAGAAGGAGTCGGAGCCGCTGCGGCATCTGGCGATCTGGGACGGCTTCGGCCCGCTGGGGCCGGATGACGACCAGGCGCTCCGGGTGGGCGACCTGCCGTTCCCCACGGGGGCCACCGGCCGCGTGGGGCTCGTCGCCTACAACGGCGACCGCGGGCGCACCGGCGACTCGCTCACCGTGTCGGACGGCCGGGGCAGGGCCGTCGCCCTCGGCAACAGCGCCAACCCCCGGGACGACGTACTGAATTCGACGATCGCCGAGTACGACGGGGCGGCTTCCCCGCGGACGCCTTCGTATCCGAACACGCTCGGGTACGACTCCGACGTCCTCGATCTCCGCGAGGGCCTGCGGCGCGGCGGCGACCGGCTGGACTTCCGGCTGGCGTCGCGGCGGGACGCGGCCTGGGCCGGCGCGCTGTTCGTCGCCGTCGACGCGAAGCGCTGATGCCCATCCCCTCTTCTCACGACCCCGACCCCGACCGAGTCCCACCCGCGCTCCCCGCGAGTGCCGCCCATGAACGAGGAAAGCCCGCATGCGACTGTCACCGACCGGCCCAGGACCCAGGCCACGGGTCCTGCACGTCTCGCAGCCCGTGGACGGCGGGGTGGGCCGCGTGGTCACCGACCTGGTGCGGGCGCAGCTGGCCACCGGCGCCGACGTCACCGTCGCCTGTCCGCCGGACGGCGGCCTCGCGACGGCGGCCGAACTCCTGGGCGCGGGCGTGAGGACCTGGCACGCGACCCGCTCGCCGGGACCGTGGCTCGCCCAGGAGGTACGGAGTCTGCGCCGGCTCGTACGGGAGGTGCGGCCCGACGTCGTGCACGCGCACAGCGCCAAGGCCGGGCTCGCGGCCCGGCTCGCCGTACGCGGGCGGGTGCCGACCGTGTTCCAGCCGCACGCCTGGTCCTTCGAGGCGGTCGGCGGGGCCACCGGCCTCTTCGCCCTCAACTGGGAGCGGCTGGGCGCCCGTTGGGCCTCGCGGGTGGTGTGCGTCAGCGAGGCCGAGCGGCGCACCGGGCAGCGGTCGGGGATCAGGGGCCGGTGGAGCGTCATCCCGAACGGCATCGACACCCGGGGCTTCCACCCGGCGCCCGTGGAGACCGTACGGGCCGGGATTCCGCTGCTCGAAGGAGTCGACGCGGCGGCACCCCTGGTGGTGTGTGTCGGGCGGCTGTGCCGGCAGAAGGGGCAGGACGTCCTGCTGGAGGCGTGGCACGAGGTGACCCGGCGGGTGCCCGCCGCGCGGCTCGTGCTGGTCGGCGACGGGCCCGACGCGCGGGCGCTGCGAGCCGCGGCTCCCCCGTCCGTGCTGTTCGCCGGGGCCGTCAGCGACGCCACGCCCTGGTACCAGGCCGCCGATCTGGTCGTCCTGCCGTCGCGGTGGGAGGGCATGGCGCTGGCGCCGCTGGAGGCCATGGCCTGTGGGCGGCCCGTCGTGATCACCGATGTGGACGGGGCGCGCGAGAGCCTGCCGCCGGGCCAGGGGCCGCGCTGCCTGGTGCCGTCCGAGCGGCCCGACGCGCTGGCCGGGGCCGTCGCCGAGCTGCTGCTCGACCCGCTGCTTCGCGAGTCGCTCGGTCACCAGGGACGCCGGTACGTAACGACCACGCACGACGTGCGGCGCACGGCCGCGGCCGTCGCCGACGTGTACCGCGATCTGATCGGCGGCTGGCCGACCGGGCGGGACACGGGCGTGGACCACACCGAGTACAGGGAGTCCATCCACACGTGACTGCGGAAAGTACCGTTCCCTCCCCCGGCGGCCGGCCGCGGGCGGCGGACCACGGATTCACCACCGTCCCACCCGTCTCGTCGGGCTCGCCCGTCTCGGTCATGCCGCCGCGCGAGGCCGTCGGCGGCTTCGCGTTCCCCAGCGGCAGACGGCCCTTCGTGCACCGCGTACGGGCCGTGCACCGGGTACGGCACGTGCGGCGGCCCTCGCGGCTGCCCCTGCCCGCCGTGGACATCGGCGCGGCACTGGCCGGCGGTGCCCTGGCACTGCCGTGGCCGCATCCGCTTCCGCTCGCCCTGCTGGTGCTCGCGGTGCTCCGGCTGAACGCGCACGCGTCGCTGTACCGCACCGCGTCCACACCCGCCGTGCCGGCCTTGCTGGACGAACTGCCCGCCGTCTGCGCCCGGATCGCGGTGAGCTGGTGCGCGCTCGCGGCCCTGCTGGCGGCGTACTCCCCGGAGCACGCGCTGGACGCCCGCGCCCTGGTCCTCGGCTGCGCGGTGCAGTCCCTGGTGAGCTGCGCGGGCCGTGGCGTCGTGCACGGGCACCGGCGCCGGACGCTCCTGCGGCGCCCGCGCGCGGCCCTGGTGGTCGGCCGCACCGTGGACGCGCAGCGCGTGGCCGCCGCCTTCCTGCGTCATCCGGGGTGCGGGGTACGGCCGGTGGGTGTCGTCGCCGACGAGTCGAGCGACGGCGAGGGGCTGCCGGTGCTGACCACCGGCGAGGAGGTCCAGCGGGCCCTCATCCAGAACGGCGTGCAGGACGTGCTCGCCGTGGGCGGCTCCGGGTGGCCCGAACAGGCCTCGCTGCTGCGGGTGCTGGGCGAGTCGGGCTGCGCCGTCTGGGAGGTGCGGCCGGACACGTCGGCGTACGGGCGCGCCGACCGGCTCGCCGGGTTCGCCTGCCGCCGGCTGCCCCTGGGCCGCCGGTACGGGAGCGCCGGGAAGCGGCTGCTCGACGTGCTGGTCTCGGGGGCCCTGCTCCTGCTGGTCAGCCCGGTGCTGCTGCTGTGCGCGGTCGTGCTGCGGGCCGTCGACGGGCCCGGTGTGGTGTTCCGGCAGGAACGCATCGGCAAGGACGGGCGGCCGTTCACCCTGCTGAAGTTCCGTACGCACCGGCCGGTCGACGCGCACGAGGCGGCGACCCGCTGGAGCGTGGCGAACGAGCACGAGATGGTCTGGTTCTGCCGCTTCCTGCGGCGGACGTCGCTCGACGAGCTGCTCCAGCTGTGGAACGTCCTCCGGGGCGACATGAGCCTGGTCGGACCACGCCCCGAACGGCCTTTCTTCGTCGGCCAGTTCAGCCAGACCTACCCCGGTTACGCGGCCCGCCACCGGATGCGTACCGGCATCACCGGGCTCGCGCAGATCCACGGGCTGCGCGGCGACACCTCGATCGAGGACCGCTGCCGGTTCGACAACGCCTACATCGACGACTGGTCGCTCTGGCAGGACGTCTGCATCCTGGCGCGCACCGCGGTCTCGCTCGTGCGTCCGACGGGGAGCTGAACCGGTGACCCAGGTCCTGCCCGCCCCGCCGCTGGTCGCCGTCGTGACCGCGGCGCCCCGCCGCTTCCTTCCCGTGCTGCCCGTGATCACGCTGATCGTGACGCTCGCGCTGCCGGTCTCCGGGGACGGCGGCGGCACCCTGGCCGACGCCGTGTCCGGGCTGGTCGTGGTCTGCTGCGCACTGCGTCTCGTACGCGGCCGGCGGCGCCCCCTGTCCCGTACCGCGGCCGTCGTGCTCGGGCTGCCCGTCGTCGGGGTCGCGGTCGCGACGGCCGGCGCGGCCTCGGCCGGGGTGGGGGCCGAGGGGCTCGTGCGCTATCTGCAGATCTTCGTGCTGGTGCCGGCGGCGGTGATGCTGCTGGTGCGCGACCGCCGTGACGCGCGCCTGGTCGCCTGGTCGCTCGTCGGGCTCGCGCTGTGGCAGGGAGGGCTCGGGGTCCACCAGTTCGTGACCGGCACCGGGGCCTCGTACCAGGGCGAGATGATCCGGGCGGTGGGCACGTTCGGGGCCACGGACATCATGGGCATGGCGGCCGTGGTGGCGTTCGGGCTGGTGTGCGCGCTCGGGCTGGCGCTCGGGTCCGGGCCCGCGCGGCAGCGGACCGTGGCGGCGGTGTGCGCGCTGGCGCTGCTGCTGCCGCTCGCGCTGTCGTTCAGCCGGGGCGCGTGGATCGCGACGGCCGTGACGTGCGCGGCGCAGCTCGTACTCGCCGGACTGCGGCGGGCCGTACAGGTGTTCGCTGCGGTGGCGGCCGCCGCGGTGGTCCTGGTGGGCGGGCTCGGTGTGGGCTCCGCGATGCTCCAGGAGCGGATCAGCAGCATCACGCAGGTCGCGGACGCGCCGGACCAGTCGGTGACCGACCGGTACACGATGTGGACGGCCGCCGTCGACATGTGGAGCGGCCGGCCGCTGACCGGGGTGGGGCTGAAGGGCTTCCCCGACCATCGCGACGGGCACGCCTCGCTCGCGCTGTCGTCGGGCAGTGACACGGACGGGGCGGGCGCCGGTTTCCAGCGCCAGCCGCTGCTGTCACCGCACAACATGTATCTGCTGATCCTCAGCGAGCAGGGCCTGCTGGGGCTGCTCGCACTGGCCGGGAGCTGGCTGGCGCTGCTGGTCCTCGGCCTTCGCAAGCTCTTGCGCGCCCGGCGTTCCGGGAGCGGCCTCGACTGCGCGCTCGTCGCCTGCGGGCTGCTGGTCTGGCAGCTGGTCGACTTCGTGTACGCCGACATCGGCGGCCCCTCGACCGTACTGACGGCACTGGTGCTCGGCTTCGCCGCGTGGTGGGCGCTGACCGACGAGGGCGCCGGCGCAAACGCCCACGGGGACACCCGCGAGGGGGCCGGGAACCGATGACGGTGACGCCTCCCCGGGCGGAGGACGAGGGAACGACGGCACGACGGGGCCGCCGGCGGACGGGCACCGACGGCGACCCCTCCGCCCAGGACCACGGCGCGGCCGTCGGGACCGAGGACGAGGTCCTGCTGCCCGGTGCCCGCGCGGCATCGGCCGAGACCACGCACCCCGCCGCCACCGAAGCCGACGCCGAGAAGCACCGCCCCGCCGAAGTCCCCCCGCCCACCCGCGGGTTCCTCGCCAAGGCCACGCTCGTCACCGCCGTGCTGTCCATCGCGGGTGCGCTGCTCGGGCTGGGCCGGGACCAGGCGCTCGCGCATCTCTTCGGGGCCGGGACCGAGACGGACGCCTTCCTGGTCGCGTGGACCGTGCCGGAGGTCGCGGCGACGCTGCTGATCGAGGACGGGATGGCCTTCGTGCTGGTCCCGGCGTTCAGCCTGGCCGTGGCCCGGCGGGCCCGCGGAACCGGCGGCGGGGACCCCGTCCGCGCACTCGTCGCCTCCACGCTGCCCCGTATCGCGCTGGCCCTCGTGGGGGTCTCCGCACTGCTGATCGCCGGGGCGCCCTACCTGGTCGCGGGGCTCGCGCCGGGACTGCCCGACCCCGCGCTCGCCGTCGACTGCACGCGGTTGACAGCGACCTGCGTCCTGAGCTTCGGCCTCGCCGGCTACTGCAGCGCGGCACTGCGCGCCCACCGCCGTTTCCTGGCCCCGGCCGCCATCTACGTCGCCTACAACACCGGCATCATCACGGCGATGTTCGTCCTCGGCGGCCACTGGGGCGTGCGCTCTGCGGCCATCGGCGTCGCGCTGGGCGGCTGCCTGATGGTGGCGGCCCAGGCTCCGTCCCTCGTGCGGCAGTTGTTCGGCCGCCGCCGGTCCGCGACGGCCACCGCGGTCCCGGAGATGGCCCCGGCGGAAGCCGCGGCCGGGACCCGGAAGGCGTCGGACACCGAAGGGCCGGCAGCGGAACAGCCCGCGCAGCAGTTCGCGCAGCGACCCGCACAGCAGCTCGCGGAGCAGCCGCCGAAGCAGTCGGTGACGCACTCGGTGAATCTCGCCCTCGTCACCCCGGTCCTGCTCTTCGCCCTCTGCCGGCAGTCCCAGGTCCTCATCGAGCGCTACCTCGCCTCCAACCTCCCCTCCGGAGCCATCTCGCACCTGAACTACGCGCAGAAGGTGGCCCAGATCCCGATGACCCTCTCGCTGATGCTGTGCACGGTCACCTTCCCGGTACTGGCGCAGGCGCTCGCCGAGGGCGACACCGAGCGGGCCCGCAACCGCGTCGAGCACGACGTCTCGGTCGCCGCGTGCATAGTCCTGCTGGGCGCCGCCGCGGTCTTCGCGTGCGCGCCGCAGATCATCGAACTCCTCTTCCAGCGCGGTGCGTTCACCGCCCAGGACACGGCGGCGACGGCGACCGTCATGCGGGTCTACTCGGTGGGGCTGCTCGGCCACACCCTCGTGGGCGCGCTCGTACGGACGTACTTCTCGGCGGGCCGCCCCACCTGGTACCCGCTCGCCGCGATGACCGCGGGCATCGTCGCCACCTCGTGGATCGGCGCCGCGACCGTCGACGCCTGGGGGGTGTCCGGGATCGCCGCGGCCAACGCGGTCGGCATCACGCTCACCGCGGCACTGCTGCTGTCCGGCATGAACGAGCGGCGCAGCGTGCCGATCCACACCCGCCGGGTCGTCCACGAGCTCAGCAAGCCGCTGCGCGCGGCCGGGTGCGCGGCCGTGGCGGGCGCCCTGTGCGCGAGCCGTTTCGAGCCGCCCGCTCTCGCCCTGCTCACCGGCGGTCTGACCGTCACCGTCGTCTACGTACTGCTGCTCCGGTTGCTCGGCGTCCAGGCCGTCGCACCCGCCTTCCGAACCGCCCTCCGCTCCGTCACCCGAAGGCTGCCGCATGCCCGTTCCCGCTGACCCGACCGTCCCGACCGACTCGACCGACCCGATCGGCGCGACCGACGCCCCCCGCACCGGAAGCCGCACCCGGCCGGTCTCGGCACCCCTGTGGGTGGCGATGTACCACTCGGTGGGCGACTGCTCCGACGACCCGTACCGCATCACGGTCTCGCCCGACCGCCTCGACCGGCAGCTGGGCTGGCTGCGCCGCCGGGGCCTGCGCGGGGTGGGCATGGCGGACCTCCTCGCGGCCCGCGCCCGGGGCGAGGGCCGCGGCCTGGTGGGCCTCACCTTCGACGACGGCTACGCGGACTTCGCCGACAACGCCCTGCCCGTCCTGCGGCGCCACGGCTTCGGCGCCACCGTGTTCGTCCTGCCGGGCCGGCTCGGCGGCACGAACGAGTGGGACCCGCTCGGCCCCCGCAAACCCCTCCTGACCGCCGACGGCATCCGCCGGCTCGCGGACACCGAGGGCCTGGAGATCGCCTCGCACGGCCTCACCCATGTCGACCTCACCCTGGCCGACGACGCGCTGCTCGGCGCCGAGCTCGGCGGCAGCCGGGCCCTGCTCTCCGAGCTGACGGGCCGTGAGGTCAAGGGCCTGTGCTACCCGTACGGGACGGTCGACCAGCGGGTCGCCGACGCCGTCCGGGCCGCCGGTTACGGCTACGCCTGCGCGATCGACCCCGGCCCGCTCACCGGCCTCTTCGCCCTGCCCCGGGTGCACATCGGGGAGAACGACACCTCCTGGCGGCTGCAGCTGAAGTACCGGCTGGCCCGGCTGCGCCGCCGCCCGGTGCCCCTGGCGGCCGACCCCGTGACCGAGGCGGCCCGGTGAAGGCCCTGCACGTCATCACCGGGCTCGGGGTCGGCGGGGCCGAGCAGCAACTGCGGCTGCTGGTGCGCAACCTGCCCGTCGAGTGCGACGTGGTGACCCTCACCAACCCGGGCGCGGTCGCCGAGGGCCTCGTCGCGGACGGTGTGCGCGTCACCCACCTCGGCATACAGGGCAACCGTGACCTGGCGGCGCTCCCGCGCCTGGCCCGGCTGATCCGCCGCGGCCGTTACGACCTCGTCCACACGCACCTCTACCGGGCCTGCGTGTACGGCAGGACCGCCGCGCGCCTCGCCGGGGTGCGGGCCGTCGTGGCCACCGAGCACTCGCTCGGCGACTCGCAGATGGAGGGCCGCCGCCTCACCCCGGGTGTCCGGGCGCTCTATCTGGCCAGCGAGCGCCTCGGCCGTTCGACGGTCGCGGTCTCGCCCACGGTCGCCGAACGGCTGCGCCGCTGGGGCGTGCCGGGCCCGCGCATCGAGGTCGTACCGAACGGCATCGACGTGGACCGCTTCCGTTTCGACGCGGCCCGCCGCGAGAGCACCCGGCGGCGGCTGGGGCTGCCGCAGGGGGCGTACGTCGTCGGAGGTGTCGGACGGCTGACGGCCGGCAAGCGGTTCGAGGTGCTCGTCCGGGCGCTGGCCGAACTCCCGGACGACGTCTGGCTGCTGCTGGTCGGCGGGGGCCCGGAGGAGAACGTGCTGCGGCGGGCGGCGCAGCACATGGGGGTCACCGACCGGGTGCTGTTCACCGGCGAACGCCCGAACGGGCCCGCACCGACCGACGGTGCGGACGGCCTCGACCTGCCGTCGCTGACCGGAGCCATGGACCTCCTCGCCTCGCCGTCCGCGGAGGAGGCCTTCGGGCTCGCCGTCGTGGAGGCCCTGGCGGCCGGTCTGCCCGTGCTCTACGTCTCCTGTCCGGCCGTCGACGACCTCCCGCGCGACGCGGCGCCGTTCGCCCGGCGGGTGCAGGGCGGCGCCGACTCCTTCGTACGGGCCGTGCGGCAGGCGCGTGCGCAGGGACCCGGGCCGCGCTCCGCGCCGGAGGCCGCCCACCACTACAGCATCGCCCGCAGTGCCGACCGGCTCATGGACATCTACACGGCCGCAACTCTGGGAGTGAGTTCCACATGACCGACAACCCCATCCGTGTCACCGGGCGGCCGGGAACGGCACTCGCGCGGGCCAGGGCACTGCCGCCGTGGTCCCTGCTCGCCGCGGGCGCCCTCGTCGGCGGAGTGCTCGGCGGCTCGTACGGCGTCCTGAAGACACCGCAGTACACCGCCACGAGTTACGTCATCGCCGTCCCCACCGAGCAGTCGGACCCGGCGGCGGCGCTCGGCTTCGCGCAGGCGTACGGGCGGGTCGCCACCCAGCTCGCGGTGCTCGGGGACGCCCAGGTGTGGGCGGGCGTACCGGTGTCGACCCTGCGGGAGAGCGTACGGACGGCGACCTCGCCGGACGCGCCGATGGTCGCCGTGACCGCCACCTCCGAGCGCCCCGACCTCGCCGCGGACATCGCCAACGCCGTCTCCCGCTCGCTGACCCGGCACGCGAACGACACCGAGGACAGCACGCATGTGGAGCTGCTGCAGTTCTCGCGGGCGATCAAACCCACGGAGGCATCCTCGGCGTCCGCGACGACGACCGGTCTCGTCGGCGCGAGCGCCGGCGGGCTGCTCGGCGGACTCGCGCTGCTGGTCCGCCCGCGCCGCGCCCCGGGAGCCGCGCCCACGGCCTCGGTGCCGGGCCCGGCCACCGCCGCCGACGTCCACGGACAGCTGTGAGAGCCGCCGCGCTGCGCAAGCGGCCGCAGACCGAACTGCGTACGGAACTGTGCACGGACGAGCGGGAGTTCGGGAGGCTGGCCGAGGAGTGGGGGAGGCTGTACCGGCACTGCGGCACGGCGACCCCCTTCCAGAGCCACGCGTGGCTGCACTCGTGGTGGCTCTCGTACGGCACGCCCGGCCGGCTCCGGCTCGTCCTCGTCCGCGACGGCGGCGACCTGGTGGCCGCCGCCCCGCTGATGCTCGTACGGCAGCCGTGGCCCGCCCTCGTGCCGCTGGGCGGGTCGATCTCCGACTTCGGGGACGTACTGATCGAGGACGGCGAACGCGCCGACCGGGCCGCCGCCGCGCTGGCCGACGGGCTGGCCACCGCCGCGCGCACCGCGCTGATCGACTTCCGTGAGGTACGGCCCGGCGGCGCGGTGGAGCGGGTGTACGCGAGCTGGCGCGGGCCCCGGCGGCAGGTGCCGGACTCGCTCTGCCTGGAGCTGCCCGCCGTGCCGATGGACGACCTGATCGGACGGCTCGCGACGGCCAAGGCCCAGCAGCGGGTCCGCGCCAAGCTGCGCAAACTGTCCACACTGGGCGTCGAACGGCGGGCCGTACGCCCCGACGAGGTCGACACGGCACTGCGCAGGCTTCTGGAACTGCACCGGCTGCAGTGGCAGGGCCGCAAGGTGACCACCGAGCATCTGCAGGATCGCTTCGCCGAACACCTGATCCGTTCGGTGGGGCCGATGGTCCGCGCCGGGGACGCGGTGGTGACCGAGTTCCTGGTGGACGGGACCGTGGTGGCGGTCGACCTGACGCTCCTGTCGGACCGGCTGGCGGGCGGCTATCTGTACGGCGCGCATCCGCAGTTGCGGGAGCGCAAGGCGGACGTGGCGACGATGCTGCTGCACGCCTGCGCCCAGCACACCGGAACGGGCGGTGCGGCGGGCGGGCGCCGGGTGCTGAGCCTGCTGCGCGGCAACGAGCCCTACAAGCACCACTGGCGCCCGCAGCCCGTCGTCAACCAGCGTTTCCTGCTGGCCCGGCGGCGGACGTCGCCGCTGATGTCCGCCGCCGTCTGTGACGTGGCCGCCCGCAGCCGGGGCAAGAAGCTGCTCGACCGGTTCGCCGGCTGGCGGGAACGCGGTGGCGGCAGGCCGTGACCGGCCCGCCGCCTCCGTCTCCGCGTGCTTCGCCTTCGGGTCAGCGGTTGCGCGACCACCAGTCGAAGCGCAGGCACAGCTTCCCGCCCAGCCAGTACTCCACCCAGTCGCCCAGGGCCACCGGCGAACAGTTCGACGGCTTCTCGGGCGTCGGGTCGGTGGGCTTGGGCGGTTCGGTCGGCTTCGGCGGATCGGTCGGCCTGGGCCCCGGGTCCGTGGGCTTCGGGGTCGGATCGGTGCGGCCGAAGAGCACCGACCGGTAGATCTCCGAGGCCTCCGGGTTGTCGTCGCACTGCCACACACCGTGCGGGCAGTAGTCGGTGAGCGTGTTGTACAGCGGCTTGTGCTCGTCCAGCCAGGCGAGCATCCGCTTCATGTAGGTCGCGTTGTCGCCGTTTCGGAACAGCCCCCATTCAGGATAGGAGATCGGCTTTCCGTGCGCTTTCGCGAAGTCGACGTGCGCCTGAAGCCCGTAGGGCTCCGAAACGGCCTCGTCGAATGACTGTCCGCGCGGCTGGTCGTACGAATCCATGCCGATGATGTCGACCGTCTCGTCGCCCGGATAGCACTGGGTCCAGGGAATGGCGTCCCGGCCGCGGTTCGGAGTGAAGTCGAAGCGGAACTTCTGCCCCGGCACCGCTCTCATGGCGGTGACGATCCTGTCCCAGTACGTCTTCCAGGCCTCCGGGTCCGGCCCGCAGCGATGGGTGTACGTGATGCCGTTCATTTCCCAGCCGAGCACGATGACGGTGTCGGGCACCTCCAGCTCGACGAGCCGTTCGGCCAGCTTGCGGAAGTGGTGGTCGAACTCCCCGGCCGCGCCGCGCCGCAGCAGACCGCGGACCTCCCGGTCGGAGACGCCCTCCTCGTTGCGCTCCAGCATGGGCACGTTGAGGACGAAGAGCCGGTCGGCCTCCTCCCGCCGCCAGTGCGCCCAGGCGTCGAGGAAGCCGGGCAGGCCCTCGATGTTGCTCCAGCGGTCGCCCGGCAGATACGTGTGCGCCACGCGCAGGTCGGCCCCGCCCAGCCAGCGGCTCAGCTCGGCGATCCGGGCCACCCCGCGGGGCCCGTAGTCCAGGTAGGCGCCGAAGGCCGGGTTCGCGGGGTCCTTCGGCGGCGCGGGCGGCGGGGTCGTCGGTGCGGGGGCGGCCGGTGCGGCGACCGGTGCCACGACGCCGGTGGGCGCGGTCGGCGGCGGGGCGGGCGGCTCCCCCGCCCGCACGGCCGCCGCGTGTCCCGTCCCGGACGCGAGGGCGGCCGAGGCGAAGAGTCCGGCGGTGAGTACGGCGGCGACGTACGCCGGCCGTCTGGTTCGGGTCCTTTGCAGTGGGGCCATGTCCACTCCTCGCGCTTCATTTCCACCGTCCACTGACACTCAGTCATATGAATGTGAATTGCGCCAACCGAGCTTGGGCGCCGAAGAAATACCCACTCACTCGCACGGGTGAGAAATCAGAAGCGATGAATCAGAAGCGATCCCAAGGAAACAGACCATGCCGTCCTTCGACACCCGCGTGCCGGCCGTACTGCTGCGCACCGACCGGAATCCCTTTCACCACGGCACGCTGGGAGCCGTACGCTCGCTCGGCCGGGCCGGTATCGACGTACACCTCGTCGCGGATTCCACCGGAAGTCCGGTGCGCGGTTCCCGTTTCGTGTGCCGGATGCATCCGCCGCCCGCCCCCGGGGCCCCGCCGTCCGAGATCGCCGCGACGTTGCGCCGAGTGGCGGCGCGGGTGGGCCGGCCCGCCGTACTGATCCCGATGGATGACGCGAGCGCCGTGGCCGTCGACCGGCTGCGGGCCGAGCTGTCCCCCCGCTTTCTGCTGCCGCTCGCTCCCGCGGGTCTCGCCGAGCGGGTCGCGGACAAGGCGGAACTCGCCGCCGTGTGCGAGTCCGCGGGCATCCCGCACCCGGTGACGCTGGTCCCGGACAGTCCCGCGCAGGCGGCCTCCGCGGCCTCGCGGCTGGGGCTGCCGGTGGTGGCGAAGTGGAGCCGCCCCTGGCTGCTGCCCGCCGGCTCCGACCTGCGCAGCACGACGGTCCTGACCTCCGCCGAGGAGGCGCGGACCCTGTGCCTGCGGGCCGGGGAGGCGGGCAGCCGGCTGCTGCTCCAGGCATTCCTGCCACCGGGTCCCGACCGGGACCGGGACTGGTTCTTCCACGGGTACGTGGACCGGTCCGGGGCGGTGCGCGGGGGCGGCGCGGGCCGCAAACAGCTGGCCTGGCCGCGCGGCGCGGGGCTGACCGCGGTGGGCCGCTGGACGCCGAACCCGGCCGTGCGCACCCTGTCCGAACGGCTCGTCGCGCGGCTCGGCTACCGCGGCATCTTCGACCTGGACTTCCGCCGCGACGGCTCGACCGGCGCGTACCACCTGCTCGACTTCAATCCGCGGCCCGGCGCGCAGTTCCGGCTGTTCGCCGACGGGGCGGGGCTCGACGTGGTGCGGGCGCTCCACCTGGACCTGACCCACCGTCCACTGCCGTCGCCCGTCCCCCTGCCGGGCCGCACCTTCGTGGTGGAGAACTACGCGCCGCTGTCGGCCGCGTTCCGCCGCGGGGCCGAACTGGCCTGGCACGCCCGGGACGACCTCGCGCCCGGCGCCGCCCTGTGGACGCTGTGGTCCCGGCACCTGGGCAGACGCGCGATCCGCCGGCACGTACGACCGACGACGCCTCCTCCTGCGCTGAACCCCCTGTCCGACGACGAGAAAGCGAGCAGTCACTGATGTACGACCTGCTGGTGGTGGGAGCCGGTCCCTACGGCCTGTCCATCGCCTCCCATGCCGCGGCGGCCGGTCTGAGCCTGCGGGTGTTCGGCCGGCCCATGGCCTCCTGGCGCGACCACATGCCCCGCGGCATGTTCCTCAAGTCCGAACCGTGGGCCTCCAACCTCTCGGACCCCGGGGGCCGGCTGAGCCTGGCCGCGTACTGCGCGGAACAGGGGATGGAGGCCCGGCACGGGGCGCCCATCCCGGTCGAGGTGTTCGCCGCGTACGGGTTGTGGTTCGCGCGGCACTCGGTCCCGGAGGTGGACGAGCGCACGATCGCGCACATCCACCCCTGCCCGGGCGGTTTCGAGGCGGTCACCGAGGACGGCGCGAGCGTGCGCGCGCGGACGGTCGCGCTGGCGGTCGGTGTGCTCCCCTTCACCGAAGTCCCGGCGACCCTGCGCGGGCTGACACCCGAGCACGTGTCGCACAGCAGCCACCACAGCGATCTGGACCGGTTCACGGGCAAGGACGTCACCGTGGTCGGCGGCGGCCAGGCCGCGCTGGAGACGGCGGCCCTGCTCGCCGAACAGGGCACCCGCGTCAGGGTGGTGGCGCGGGCCCCCGGCCTCTCCTGGAACGACGTCCCGCCGCCCTGGGAGCGCCCGTGGTGGCAGTCGGCGCGCGCCCCGCACAGCGGCCTGGGGCCCGGCTGGCGCAACTGGTTCTACGCCGAACGCCCCGGCGCGTTCCGCCGCCTCCCCGAGCCCACCCGCGCCCGGATCGCCACCACGGCCCTCGGCCCCGCGGGCGCCTGGTGGATCCGCGACCGGGTCGAGCCGTCCGTCGAGCTGCTGCTGGGCCACGAGATCGCGGCGGCCCACGGGTCGGCGGACGGCGTACGCCTCGACATGCTCGGCCCGGACGGGGGGCTGACGTCACTGGACACCGGACACGTCATCGCCGCCACGGGCTTCAAGCCGACGCGCGAGCGCCTGGGGATCCTGACGGCGGACGTGCACGACGGGCTGGGCGCGTGCCCCGACGGATCCCCCTATGTGGGGCGGGAGTTCGAGTCGACCTGGCCGGGGCTCTTCATGGCGGGCCTGGTCACGGCGGCCGGCTTCGGCCCGGCCATGCGGTTCGTGCACGGCGCCTCGTTCACGGCCCGGACCCTCGTACGGGGAGTGCGGCGCCGGCTCCGTACGGGGCCGGCCCTCCTGCCCGTGCCCGGCGCGCGGGAGCGGCGCGGGGTGCTGGGGGTCGCGGGGCGCTGACCGCGCGGATGCCGGATGCAATGTGCCGGATGCCGGATGCCGGGCGGGTGGCGTCCGGCATCCGGCGCGTCGTCACCGACGGGCGGCGGCGGCCCGGTTGCGGCGGTACAGGACCGCTCCGCCGAGCAGCAGACCCGCGCCGGCGGCCGAGGCCGCGAGCATCCCGTCGACGCCGGTGGCCGCCAGCTCCGGCCAGGGGCCCCGGCCCGAGGAGGGCGGGGACGGATGCGGCGCACCCGGGCCCGTGCCGGGCGGGACCGACGACGGGGGTCCCGTGGTGGGCGGCACCGTCCCGGGCGGCCCGGTCTCGGGGGGCGTGGTCGTGGGCGGGGTGGTGTGCGGAGGCGTGGTGTGCGGCGGGCCGGACGGGGGTCCTGACGGCGGCCCGGACGGCGGGGTGTCGTCGTCGCCGTAGCCCCCCGGTCCTTCGTGCCCGCACCTGTCGCCGAACGCCGGGTTCAGCAGTCCGCCCGCGTCCGCGGTGTCGCCGCACGCGTTCGCCGGAGCGTGCACCGGGGCCTCGTCGACGTTGCCCGTACCGACACCGGGCGCGTCGTGCGTACCGCCGTGCGTGGCGGAACCGCCGCCGTGGTGGTCACCGCCGTGGTGGCCCGATCCGTGGTGGCCGGAGCCGCCGCCGTGGTCCGAGCCGTATCCCTGGTGGGAGCCGTGGCCGTGGTCCGAGCCGTGGCCGGCCGGGGCTCCGTGGCGGGGGCTGTCCGGCTTGCGGTGCTTGCCCGTGGGGGTGGCGCAGGAGTTGCCGAACGACGGGTTGAGGCCGGCGGCCGCGTTCGCGGAGTTGCCGCACGCGTTCACGGGCACGCCCACCGGCGCCTGCACGTTGTTGCCGGACAGCACTCCGGGCGAGTCCGCCGCGACGGCGTGCCCGTCCGAGTCCGCGAACGCCTGGGAGGCGTACAGGGACAGGATGCTCGTCGCGGCGGCGGCCGCGACCATTCCCTTGCTCAGGGTCTGTCGCAACTTCGTTGTCTTCTCTGCTGGTAGAAGTGGGAAAAGCCGGCCTTGGCACCGGAATGCGGTCCAAGGCCGGCGTGACTCAGCCGTTCGGCTGGTGCGTTACGACGTCAGTCGTTGACGCACTCGTTGCCGAACGCCGGGTTCAGCAGGCCGATCACGTTGATCGAGTTGCCGCACACGTTGACAGGAATGTGCACGGGCACCTGGAGAACGTTGCCGGAGAGGACGCCGGGCGAGCCGACGGCCGCACCCTCGGCCTCGGAGTCGGCGAAGGCCGGGGCGGCCATGCCCATGGCCATGATCGCGCCGGCGATGACGACGGCACTCTTCTTGTGCTTCACGTACTTCCCTTTCTCTGCGGTCATGCCCAATGACGGCCGAAACCGGACGAGCCCAGCCTGAACGGCTCGCACCATGACCTGCGGGCTGTTGAACGAGGGGACGGGGGACGAAGAAACTACAGAAAGTGCGACTCTCCGGTATTTCACCCGAACGCCCGGAGCGAAATGAGTGGCGAAACGTCACTTCACAAAGACAGAAAAGGAAAGCGGAAAATAGTGCCGAAGAACCAGGGCGGCCCCGCCGCGCAGAGCGGCGGGGCGACCCGGGCAGTCCTCGTGACGGTGGATCAGCTGTTCGAGGCCCCGTTGCCCGAGAGCACCGGGATGTTGTCCAGGACGTGCGAGATCGGCTCGTCGCCCTTCGCCTGGGTGGAGTTCTCGGCGCACTGCTGGTTCTGCGGCGCCGACAGGACCGGCACGTCCTGAAGAACGGTGACCGGCACCAGGACGCCCACGAGCGAGGCCAGGTTGGCCTTGACGGGCACCCCGAGGCAGAGCTTGTTGAGCGAGCCCTGCACGAGCTGACCCTGGGGGCTCATGTCGCCCTCGGCCTTGGCGTTGCCGTACACCTGCTCGGCGTTGTTGCCGTTGGCGGTGGTGACGCCGCTGTCGTTGCCGATGGCAAGCGCCTGCGGGGCACCCGCCGCCGAGATCCCGACGACAGAAGCGGCGACCGCCGCCGTGGCCATTGCCTTCTTGAGCATTTCTCCGGTCCTTTCATGTGCAGAGACGCATGTTCCTGCTCCCGCATCAACCGGAGGCGGGTCGATTGGTTTCGAGGTGTCACCCGGTTGGCCCGTTCCGCGGTCCGCAATTCACGGAAAGCTCCGCGCGCATGCGTAGTACAAACGGCATTCCCAAATGGGCCATCGGAGTGAACCGGAGCAACTATGCGGGCCGGGGGCAGTTGTCCAGGTCGCTCCGGTGGACGGGGTTACTCCAGAAGGGACCAGCAAGTGATCAAGAAGGTTATGGCTGCCGCGGCGGTCGCCGCTTCCGTCGCCGGTGTTACGGCTGCCGCCGCCCCCTCGGCGATGGCGATCGGCAACGACAACGGCGTCACCACCGCCAACGGCAACCACGCCGCGCAGATCTACGGCAACCAGGCGACGTACGGCGACATGAGCCCGCAGATGGCGCTCATCCAGGGCTCGCTCAACAAGCCCTGCATCGGCCTGCCCGCCAAGGCCAACCTGGCCTCGCTCGTCGGCCTGGTGCCGGTCACGGTCGCCCAGGACGTGCCGATCCTGTCGGCCCCGCAGAACCAGCAGTGCACCGAGAACTCCACGCAGGCGAAGGGCGACGAGCCCCTGTCGCACATCCTCAGCAACATCCCGGTGCTCTCGGGCAACGGCGCCTCCGGCAGCTGATCTGCCGTATCACCCAGTGGGCCGCCGGCCTTCCCGGCGGCCCGCTCCCCCTGCCACGTCAACGGCGGCGCGTAGCTCCGGTCCCGAGGAAAGCCTGTGGGCCAATCGGGGCAAACCCCGCAACCGCACCGTCCACCGCACTGTTGATGAATATGCGGCTCCGTTACGGGGGCCACTCTCCGAAAGGGAACGAAAATGAAGAAGCTGATGGCGACCGCGGCACTTGCCGCCTCTGTCGCCGGTCTGTCGGCCGTCGCCGCGCCCCAGGCGCTGGCCATCGGCAACGACGACGGCGTCACCACCGCCAACGGCAACGGTTCCGTCCAGAAGTACGGCAACCAGGCCACGCACGGCAAGATGAGCCCCCAGCTCTCCCTCGTGCAGGGCTCGCTCAACAAGCCGTGTGTCGGTCTGCCGGTCAAGGCCAACCTGGCCTCCCTCGTCGGCCTGGTGCCCGTCACCGTCCTGCAGGACGTGCCGATCCTGTCGGCCCCGCAGAACCAGCAGTGCACCGAGAACTCCACCCAGGCGAAGGGCGACGAGCCCCTGTCGCACATCCTGGACAACATCCCGGTGCTCTCGGGCAACGGCGCTGCCGGAAGCTGACCTTCCCAGCTCCACCCAGCTCCGCGAACAGCGGGTCACCCCTCGGGGTGGCCCGCTGTTCCCGTGCGTCGCCTTCCCTTGCGTGCTGTCCCCGTGTGTGCGACGGGTTGTCGTAGAGCGCGTCGATGTGCCGGGCGTACGCCTCCGTCACCGCGTGGCGCTTGATCTTCAGGGACGGGGTGAGCAGGCCGTTGTCCTCGGTGAACTCGCCCTCCACGAGGGTGAAGTCGCGGATCGACTCGGCCCGGGAGACGGCCTGGTTCGCGTGGTCCACGACCTTCTGGACGTCGGCGCGCAGCCGCGGGTCGCCGACCAGCTCGGACAGCGGGGTGTCGGCCGGCATCCCGCGGACGTACAGCCAGTGGGTGAGGTCCTCGCGGTCCAGGGTGATCAGGGCGGCGACGTAGGAGCGGTTGTCGCCGACGACCACGCACTGGCCGACGGGGGGCCGGCTGCGCAGCCTGTCCTCCAGAACCGCCGGGGAGACGTTCTTGCCGCCCGAGGTGACGAGGATGTCCTTCTTGCGGCCGGTGATGGTGAGGTAGCCGTCCTCGTCGAGCGAGCCGAGGTCGCCGGTGGCGAACCATTCGTCGGTCAGGACGGCGTCGGTGGCGGCCGGGTCGTTCCAGTAGGCGCCGAAGACGATGCCGCCCTTGATGAGCACCTCTCCGTCGTCGGCGATCCGCACGGCCGTACCCGGTACGGGGAGCCCGACCGTGCCGGGGCGGGGCCGCAGGGGCGGCACGATCGTCGCGGCGGCGGTGGTCTCCGTCAGCCCGTAGCCCTCGTAGACGAGGATCCCGGCGGCGTAGAAGAAGAGGCTGAGCTCGCGGTCGAGCGGGGAGCCGCCGCTGATGGCATAGCGCGTACGGCCGCCGATCTCCTTGCGGATACGGCGGTAGACCAGCAGGTCGTACAGCGCCCAGGCCGCGTAGAGACCGGGTCCGGGCCCCTTCCCCCGCCCGAGGAACTTGTCCAGGTGCTGCTCGCCGAAGCGGACGGCGATGCGGTGGGCGCGGTCGAAGGAGGCGCCGCGGCCGATGCGTTCGGCGGTGGCGCGGCCGGTGCCGTGGATCTTCTCGAAGAGATAGGGCACGCCGACCAGGAACGTGGGCCGGAACTCGCGGAGCGCCGGGCGCAGTTCGTCGGGCTTGATGCTCGGGAAGTGGCCCAGCTCGATCCGTGCCATCAGACAGGAGATCTGGAGGGTGCGGCCCAGGATGTGGGCGAGCGGCAGGAAGAGGAGGGTCGAGGCCTGCTGGCCGGTGACCTCCTTGAAGACGGGGTGGAGGAGTTCGACGGTGTTGGCGGCCTCGGCGTACAGGTTGGCGTGGGTGAGGACGCAGCCCTTGGGCCGGCCGGTGGTGCCGGAGGTGTAGCAGATCGTCGCGACGGTGTCGGGGGCGAGGGCGGCGCGGCGCTTGGTGACCTCCTCGTCGGACAGGTCGCGTCCCAGGGCGGTCAGTTCGGCGACGGCGCCACCGCGAACGGTTCCCTCGCGGTCGACCTCGGCGGCCTCGTCGGCTTCGGCGTCGAGCTGCCAGATGCGCGGGGGTGCCGGGTGGTCGGCCGTGCCGGTGGTGACCGCCGCCGCGTTCTCCGGTGTCTCGACGACGACGAGACGGGCGGCGGAGTCCCGGACGATCCACTCGATCTGCTGGGGCGAGGAGGTGGGATACACGGGGACGGACAGGCCGCCCGCCGCCCAGATCGCGAAGTCGAGCAGCGTCCACTCGTAGCGCGTACGGGACATCACCGCGACGCGGCCGCCCGGTTCCAGGCCCGCCGCGATCAACCCCTTGGCCACGGCGGTGACTTCACGGGCGAAGGCGGCGGCGGTCACCGGCCGCCAGGTGCCGCGTTCCCGGCGGCGCAGGACCACGGCGTCGGGGGCCTCGGCCGCGTTGGTGAAGGGCAGGTCGGCGATGCTGCCGGTGGTGGTCGCCGGTGCGAGGGCGGGCATGCGCGCCTCACGGACGGCACCGCTCCCGTCCATCGTGAGGTCGACCTGGACACGGCCCCTCGGATCGGTGCGCTTCTTCGCCTGTTTCAGTTCCCTGCGTACGCCCATGGCGGCTCCCGGTGGCGGCTCGCGGTGCGGTGTCGCTGACTCGTCGCGGTGACGCTTACTTACTTCAGAGTAAACTTACTCATGCGTAGGGGATTTTCAACAGGCGCGTCAAGCTCGGCCGGACGGGGGCCGATGAACGGATCATGACGTCGACGCACTCCCCCGCCCGCCCCTCGCACTTCTTCCACGGCAGGAGCCGTCCGCCCTCGTCGTCCGCCCTCGCGCCGCCGCCCGGGTCCGGACCCGCTGCCGCGTGGGCGAACCGACTGCGGATGGCGGTGTGGGCCGCGCCCGCGCTCCTGATCGCGTACGCGGGGTTCCGGCGGCGGTGGATGTCCGACGACGCCTACATCTACGTACGGACCGTGCGGCAGGTGCTCGCGGGGAACGGGCCCGTGTTCAACGCGGGTGAGCGGGTCGAGTCGTCGACCGGCACGCTGTGGCAGTGGCTGCTCGTCGCGGCCGGGGCGGCGGGGGTCGATCCGGCGACGGCGGCGGTGTACGGGGGGCTGCTGCTGACCGCCGCCGGGTTCGCGCTGGCGGGGATCGGGGCGCTGCGGACGTACGGCGGGGTGCGGGTGGCCGTGCCGCTGGGTTCGCTCGTCCTGCTCGGGCTGCCTCCCGTCTGGGACTTCGCGACCTCGGGGCTGGAGACGGGGCTCGCCACGTGCTGGATCGCGGGGGCGTGGCTGGCGCTGACGGCGAGGCCCGCGTGGGTGGTCACATCACTCGTCATCGGGCTCGGGCCACTGGTGCGGCCCGATCTGGGGCTGGTGACCGTGGTGTTCCTGGGAGCGCAGTGGCTGCTCGTACGGCCGTCGTGGCGGGGGGTGTTCGCGGGGGCGGGAGCGGCGGGGGCGCTGCCGGTCGCGTACGAGGTGTTCCGGGCCGGGTACTACGGGCATCTGGTGCCGCTGCCCGCCGTGACGAAGGAGGCCTCGCAGAGTCTGTGGGGGCGGGGGCTGATCTATCTGGGGGACTTCGCGCAGCCGTATCTGCTGTGGGTACCGGCGGTGTTCGTGGTGGTGGCCGTGCTGTCCACGGGCGGCGGGTTCCGCGGGCCGGCCGGGTCGGGCGGATCCGGCGGCATGACGCGGCTCGTACCCGCGCTCGCGCCCGTCGTCGCCGGGGCGCTGTGCTGGCTGTACGTGGTGAAGGTCGGCGGCGACTTCATGCACGGGCGCATGCTGCTGCCCGGACTGCTGTTGATGCTGCTGCCCGTCTTCGCCGTCCCGGCGACGCGGGTGGGCACGCTGGCGGCGGTCGGTGTCGGCCTGTGGGCGGTGGTCTGCGCGGGCTGGCTGCGGATGCCGTACGGCGGGCAGATCGGGGCGGCGGGGATCGCGGACGAGCGGGGCGTGTACGTGCGGCACAACGCCGATCCGCATCCCGTGCGGCACACCTTCGCGGGGGCGCCGCACCATCTGCGGTACGCGCGTGCGGTGGCGGCGGCCGGGCGCTCCGGAGTGCCTGCGGTGGTGCTGGGCAAGGACGGGTGGGTTCGGGGCTCCTCCGGCGGGGTGACGGCCAGTTACGTGGTCCTGGGGTTCAACGGCTCGGTCGTTCCGCTGGACGGGGCCGCGCTGGATCCGATCGGGCTCGCGTATCCCCTGGCGGCGCACTCCGAGCGGGCCGTGGCGGGGCGGGTGGGGCACGACAAGCATCTGCCGGCGGCTTGGCTGGTGGCCGACCGGGGGGTGGGGGTGCCGCCGCCCGCGGGGGCCTCGGCCGTCGGCGTCCCGCCTGTCGGCGTCTCGGCCGTCGGCGTCTCGGCCGTCGAGGTGGCCGCTGCGCGGCGGGCGTTGCGGTGCGGGGGGCTGGCTGAGCTGGAGGGGGCTGTGCGGGGGCGGTTGACGGTGGGGCGGTTCCTGCGGAATGCGGCGGGGTCGTGGGACCGGACGTCGTTCCGTTTTCCGAACGATCCGGTTCGGGCGGAGAGATTGCTGTGCGGGTGAGCTTCCGCTCGGGGGGGTGGGGGGGCGTAGTTGGTACGTGCGGGTGGGTGGGGGTTGGCCGCGCAGTTCCCCGCGCCCCTGGAGGGGGTGGGGGGTACGGTCGGGATTTGGTTGCGGGTGCGTGGGGGTGACCCGCGCCGTTCCCCGCGCCCCTTAAGGGGCGGGCCAGCTGGCCGTCGGCCTGTTTTTAGGGGCGCGGGGAACGGCGCGGCCAGCCCCCACCGGGCCGCACCTGGTCGGCGGCCTCAAGCCCCCACCCCTCAGGGGCGCGGGGAACTGCGCGCTCAACCCCCACCAGGCCGCACCCGCCCGACGGCCTCACGTCCCC
>NZ_KZ679040.1:0-414120 GCF_003024195.1 Streptomyces dioscori | reverse complement strand
CCCCACCCCTCAGGGGCGCGGGGAACTGCGCGCTCAACCCCCACCAGGCCGCACCCGCCCGACGGCCTCACGTCCCCACCCCTCAGGGGCGCGGGGAACTGCGCGCTCAACCCCCACCAGGCCGCACCCGCCCGACGGCCTCACGTCCCCGCCCCTTTCAGGGGCGCGGAGGGCTACGACGGGGTCAATGTCGTTGCCTGGGTGATCGTGTCTGACAGGTCGTTGATCGCGGTGCTTTCCGTCGTGGCGGCCAGGGCCGATGCGTGGCGGGCCAGTTCGCGCAGCGGCGGTGACCCCGGCAGCGTGCCCCCGCGCAGCGCGTCCGCGAAGTATGCGGCCACAGCCGTGACCTGGAGTCCGCTCCGTGCGGTCGTCGTCGTCCACAGCGGCCCGTCGAGGGCGCCCGCCTCCACCCGGCCCGTCTCCTCGTGCGGGACGCGGGTCGAGGGGTCCAGCCAGCGCACGGTGGCCGTCGCCACATGCCCCCGCGCGCCCGGCTTGACCCGTACCGCGTACAGCGCCGTCACCGTGTGTCCGGGACCCGTCTCGCCGCCGTCCACCCGGTCGTCGCGGAAGTCCTCGTCGGCGACCTGCCGGTTGTCGTAGCCGATCAGTTTGAACTGGTCGACCGTCTCAGGGTCGAAGGACACCTGTGCCTTCGCGTCCCTCGCGGTGAGGTCGATGTTGCGCGGCAACTCGTCGCAGAAGACCTTGCGCGCCTCCTCCGCACCGGACACGTACGTCGTGTGCCCGTCCCCCTTGTCCGCGAGGCGTTCCATCAGCGCGTCGCCGTAGTCGCTGCCCACGCCGACCCCGAAGAGGGTGATGCCGTGCGCGCGGCGGGCGTCCGCGATCCGGTCGAGGATGGCGTCGGCGTCGGTCTCACCGGTGTTGGCGAGCGCGTCGGAGAGCAGCACGACCCGGTTGGTGGCGCCTTCGCGCAGTCCGTCGACGGCTGTGCGGTAGCCGGTCTCGACGCCCGCGCCGAGGTTGGTCGAGTCGGTGGGTTCGAGGGTGTCGATCGCCTCGTGGACGCGGCCTCTGTGGTCGCCCAGGCGTGTCATCGGGAGTACGGTCCTGGCCTCGTCGCTGAAGCTGACCAGCGCGACCGCGTCGTCGTCGCGCAGCCGGTCCGTCATCACGTCCAGGGACTGCTTGGCCAGGTCAAGGCGGCCCGGTTCGGCCATCGAGCCCGACACGTCGATGACGAAAGTGAGGGCGGCGGGCCGGCGTTCGCCGTCGTCCTCGGCCTCCCGGGTGGCGAGGCCGACGCGGAGGAAGCGCCAGTCCCGGTTCTCCTCGCCGGGACTCTCCTCGCCGAAGTTCTCCTCGGGGGCGGCCGTGCGGGCGCCGTCCATCGTGACGGTGAAGCCGTTGCCGTCGGGGCGCTCGTAGTTCTGCCGGAAGCTGTTGATGAATTCCTCGGGGCGGACCGTCGACGGATCGGGCCGTCGGCCTTCCCGCAGGGTCCGGCGCGCATAGCCGTAGGACGCGGTGTCGACGTCGAGGGCGAAGGTGGAGAGGTAGTCGGCCGGGGGTGCGGTCTCCCGGAGTTCGCCCTTGCGCTCGTCGCCCTCGTAACCCTGGTCGGTTCCCCTGCCCGTGTCCGGCGGGGCCGTCGGCCGGGCCGGGGCGGGGGCGGGGAAGCCGTTGTCCTCCCGGGCCTTGCCGCCGCCCCGGTCGTTCGAGTCCTCGCCGATTCCGCCGCCGCAGGCGGTGAGCAGGAGTCCGAGTGAGACGGTCGCCGCGACGAACACTCCACGCACCCGCCGCCCCCGCCGTCGCACTCGTACGCGCGGTCGCCGCGAGCCCGGCGGTCCTCCCCACGGGTCAGCCCGCTCTGTCCGATACCGCTCTGTCCGCTGCCGTTCGGTGCGCCTCATGTGTGTCCCCTCGGTGACCGCTGTGAGCCGACGTCTGTGACTGTGACGGCCGGGGCGGGCGGAAGGAGCGGCCCGAGGCGTTGCGGATGGATCTCGATGCGGCCACGGTGGGCGCCGGTCGAGACCGGTGGGTGACCCTCCGGAGACCTGGGGGTCACCGGAGGGTCGGAGGGGCACTAGGAGGGTGGGACAGAAGCCGCTTCGCGGGGCTTCTAGGACACCACGTCCTTGCGGGCGAAACCGCGGAAGGCCAGGGCGAACAGCACCAGCGCGTACGTGACCGAGACCGCCGTGCCCTGGATCATGCCGCCCCATTCGGGGGTGGGCTGCACCGCGTCGGCCCACGCGAACTGCCAGTGTGCGGGCAGGAAGTGGCGCCAGTCGCCGAGGGCGGTGACGGCGTCCAGTACGTTGCCGACGATCGTCAGGCCGACCGCGCCGCCCACCGCGCCCAGCGGAGCGTCGGTCTTCGTCGACAGCCAGAACGCGAGCCCGGCGGTGACCAGTTGGGACGCGAAGATGAACGCGATCACGATCACCAGTCGCTGGGCGGCCGTACCCGCGGACAGGGAGCCGCCGGTGGGGATCTCCAGCGGACCCCACCCGTACGCGACCGAGCCCACCAGCAGTGCGACGACCGGCAGCAGCACCATCGCGGCGAGGCTGAGGCCGAGCGCGACCACGAGCTTGGACCACAGGAGGCGGCCCCTGGGCACGGGTGCGGCGAGCAGGTAGCGCAGGGAGGACCAGCTGGCCTCCGAGGCGATGGTGTCGCCGCAGAACAGCGCGACCGGGATGACCAGCAGGAAGCCCGCCGAGACGAAGAGGTTCGTCGCGGCGAAGTTGGCGCCCGAGGCCGTCGCCGTGTCCATGAGGCTGACCCGGCCCTCGCGGCCCTCCGGCTGGCCGCCGATCGCGAAGGCCACGACCAGCACGAACGGCAGGGCGGCGAGGATCGCCCCCATGACCAGCGTGCGGCGCCGCTTCAGCTGGCGGATCAGCTCGACCCGCAACGGCAGGGTGCGCCCGGCCCGGTAGCCGTCCGCCACTTCGGGACGCTCTGCACGTTCTACGAGGGTGCTCACGCGGAGCCTCCGATCAGGGTCAGGAACGCGTCCTCCAGGCGGCGGTGGGGGCCGAGGGAGGCCACCGGTACTTCCAGCCGGACCAGCTCCACGAGGAGCCGGGCGGCTGCCGCGGAGTCGTCGGCGGGCACGGAGTCGTCGACGGGCGCGGAGTCGGCGGCTGCCGCGGAGTCGGCGACGGCCGTTCCGGAACTCGCGGTCACCGGGACGCGCGCCGACAGCCGTATCAGCAGGCCGTCGTCCGTGCGGACCGCCGAGTCGATGCCCGGGAGCGCCGCCACCTTCTCCACCAGCGGGTCCGGGACGTCGGTCGCGAGGCCGACGAGGAGGGTGTCGCCGGAGCCGATGATCTCGTGGACCGGTCCTGCCTGGACGAGCCGGCCGCGGTCCATGACGACCAGATGAGTGCAGGACTGCTCGACCTCGGCGAGGAGGTGGCTGGACACGATGACCGTGCGGCCTGCGGCGGCGTACCGGATCATGACCTCGCGCATCTCGCGGATCTGGGGCGGGTCGAGGCCGTTCGTCGGTTCGTCGAGGATCAGCAGGTCGGGGAGGCCGAGCATGGCCTGGGCGATGGCGAGGCGCTGCCGCATACCCTGGGAGTACGTGCGGACCGCGCGGGACAGCGCGTCCCCGAGGCCCGCGATCTCCAGCGCCTCCTCCAGGTGGGCGTCCTCGGGCGGACGTCCGGTGGCCTGCCAGTACAGGTCGAGGTTCTCGCGGCCGGACAGGTGCGGGAGGAAGCCCGCGCCCTCCACGAAGGCGCCGACCCGGGACAGGACCGGGGAGCCCGGCCGGATCGCGTGCCCGAAGACCCGGATCTCGCCGCCGTCGGGCTTGATGAGGCCCATGAGCATGCGCAGGGTGGTGGTCTTGCCCGCCCCGTTCGGGCCGAGCAGACCGAGGACCTGGCCCTTCTCCACGCGGAACGACAGGTCCCGTACGGCGTAGCGGTCCGAGGACTTCGCGTACCGCTTGCTCAGGTCGGTGATCTGGAGGGGGACTTCGGCGAGCGCCGGGTCGGGCGGGGTCGTGGTGGTGCGGCGGCGGCCCGTGAGCAGCAGGGCCAGCGCGGTCAGCGCGCCGGCGATCGGCAGCCACCACACCCAGGCGGGCAGTCCGGCCGCCCCGGTCGTCACCCCGGGCGCGGTCGGCACGGCGAGGTCGCTCTTCACGGAGACGGTGTACGTGGCCGGGGTCAGCGGGGACGCGTAGCCGAGGTCGGTCGAGGCGAGGACCAGGCGCAGGTGGTGGCCCTCCCGCACCTCGTGGTCGATGGCGGGCAGGGTGAGGCGCACGTCCTTGCCGCTGTCGCCGGTCGCGACGCGGACCGGGGTGACCAGCTGGGACGGGAGCACCTGCTGCCGGCCGCCGGGGCCGACGTCGTACACCTTGGCGAAGAGGACGGCCTCGTCGGTCGTCGACTTCACGTTCACCGTGACGGTGGGTGAGCCGGTGATCCGCAGGTCCCTGGTCACGGCCTTCGAGTCGAAGCGCGCGAACTGGCCGGGGAAGTCGAGCGACACCCCGACGCCGAGCGAGGACAGCTGGGAGAGGCCGCCGGCGCCGCCGAGTCCGGGGAGCGCCGAGATGCCGGGCGGGCTGGCGCCCGCGGGGTTGGAGAACTTCTGCTCGCGTCCGCTCAGCGCGATCTCGCGGTCGCCGCCGGTCAGGCCCGGGTAGGTGTCCCCGTCGGCGCCCCGCAACTGGGCGCCGCCGTCGGTCGAGTCGATGCCGCCGGTGCGGGTGACCCGGAACGCGGGGCCCGTGTCGGCGTTCTTGTCGTCCTTGAGGTAGCGGTCGAACCACGAGGTCACGCGTGCCTGTACGCGGTCCGTCTCCATGTCGCCGCCGTCGTGACCGCCGGCGATCCAGTCGACGTCCACGGGCGCGCCGTTGGCCTTGACCGCCTTGGCGATCTTGTCGGCCTGGCCGAGCGGGAAGAGGGAGTCGGTCTGGCCCTGCATGATGAGCGTGGGGACCTTGATGCGGTCGCCGACGGCGGAGGGGCTGCGCTCCTCAAGGAGCTTCATGGCCGCGGCGTCGGGCTTTCCGGACTCCGCGACGCGCTCGTACATCTCGCAGAGCTGTGTCTCGAACTTGGTGCAGCCGCCGCCGGAGTTGATGAACATCCCGGCCCAGAGCTTCTTGAAGACGCCGTTCGGGAACAGGGCGTCCGCGAGGTTCCAGTACGTGATCGCAGGGGCGACGGCGTCCACCCGCTGGTCGTAGCCCGCCGCGAGGAGGGAGACCGCGCCACCGTACGAGGCTCCGGCGACGCCCACCCGGGGGTCGCCGGCCTTGTCGAGCTGGACCTCGGGGCGCTTCGCCAGCCAGTCGATGAGCTTGGAGACGTCGGCGACCTCGCCCTTCGGGTCGTTCAGGCCGATCTTGCCGGTGGACCTGCCGAAGCTGCGGGACGACCAGGTCAGGACCGCGTAGCCGTCGCGGGCGAGGTTCTCCGCCTGCTCGCGTACGTCCTCCTTGTCGCCGCCGAAGCCGTGGGTCAGGAGGACGGCGGGGCGGCGGTCGCCCGAACCGGTGGAGCCCGAGGTGAAGTACGACGTGTCGATCCGCACCCCGTCCGCCGTGGGGATGACGCTGTCGGCGCGGTGCACCGCGGGGGCCTCGTCGGAGGCGACCGCGGTCCATGTCCCGGCGCCGGCCAGCACGACGACGAGGGCCGCGGCGGTCCAGCGGCGTGGGCCTCGCAGCCATCGTCGTGGTGCTGCGGGCATTCGAAGATCCATGGTTCAACCGTACGGGGCCCTGCCGGGTGGGGGCGGGGTCGGTGGGGGGAGCTTGGCGGTATCCCGTAGGAGTACGAGGGCTGTCACATGTACCGCGCGTGCGGTATGCGGGGTGGCTCCGCCGGTGGTCCTGTGCGGGTCGGTGGGGGCTGGTCGCGCAGTTCCCCGCGCCCCTTGGGGGCTGCGCCCCCTGAAAAGATTGCGCCGTTCCCCGCGCCCCTGGAGGGCTGCGCCCCTAGTGGGTGTCCGGGATCGTCACCAGCCAGCGGGTCGTTCGGCGGGGGCGTAGGTACAGGGCCCAGTAGAGGGTTGCCGCTGCTGTGATGCCGCCTGTCCATGCCAGGTACGTCGGGTCCTGTGTGGTGAGGACGTAGACCAGGACCGCTATGAGGAGGACCGGGAGCGTCGGCCACAGCGGCATGCGCCAGGCCTGGGTGTGGGCGTGGGGGCCTCGGCGGGCCAGGAGCGCGGCCACCGCGACCAGGATGTACATGCTCGTGACGGAGACGCCCGTGATGCCGTACAGGGTGTCGAGGTTCACGAAGCACAGGGCCGCGCCGGGTACGCCCACCACGAGCGTCGCCACCCACGGGGAGCCGAAGCGGCCGAGCTTCGACAGGACGTTGTTGACCGGCTCGGGCCAGGCCTTGTCGCGGGCGGAGGCGAACAGCACGCGGGAGTTCTGGATGACCATCACGATGCCCGCGTTGATGATGGCGAGCGCCACGCAGAGGCTGACGAACGTGCCGACCGCCGAGTTCGACCACGCGGCGACCATGCCGCTGATGTCCCCGCCGGTGAGCGCGGCCAGGTCCGGGGCGCCCACGGTGATCGCCGCCACCGGCACGAGGATGATCACCGTGGAGATGGCGAGGGTGGCCAGGACCGTGCGGGCCACGTTGCGGCGCGGGTTCTCCAGTTCCTCGGAGAGGTAGACGGCCGTCGAGAAGCCCTGGGTGACGAAGAGGGCGATCGCGAGGCCGGAGACCACCAGCATCACCGTCACGGTGTCCGGGTGCCCGCCGGGCCCGGCCACCTCCATGGACACCAGGCTGCCGGCGCCGCGCTCGGCGTGCGCGAAGCCGAGGACGGCCACGACGGCCGCCGCGACGACCTCAAGCACCAGGAAGATTCCGGTGATCCAGGCGTTGGCCCGCAGGTCGAGCAGGCCCGCGAGGGTGGCGAGCACCATCACGCCCGCGCCGGCCCAGGGCGCGTCGAAGTGCACGAGGGGCGCGAGGTAGTCGGCCGTGCCCATCGCGATCACGGGCGGGACGATCATCACGACGAGGAGCGACAGGACGAAGACCAGCCAGCCCGCGAGCCGGCCGGCCATCGTCGACACCATGGCGTACTCGCCGCCCGCGCTGGGGATGAGGGTGCCCAGCTCCGAGTAGCAGAACGCCACGGCGATACAGAGCAGCGAGCCGACGGCGACGGTCAGGGCAGTCGCCGTGCCGAGGGACCCGAACAGGTCGGGGACGACCACGAAGAGCGTGGAGGCCGGTGTCACGCAGGAGATCGTGAGCAGGGTGCCGCCGACGACCCCGATGGACCGCTTGAGCGTACGGGGACCGGTACCGGCTTCGTCGAGACCGGCTTCGCCGGGCCCGCTGTCCGCTCCCAAGGGGACGGGGACACGGGCGGGGACGGAGTCGACGGTGCGAAGCGTGTCAGTCATGGAGCGGTTCCGATCGACTCGTGCGGCGGGGGTGCGTGCTCCCGTGCCGCATCGAACCCTGCGGAATCCGAATCGTCAACGGTCCTCTACCTACGGAATCCGTAGCTCAAGAGGGGCTCAACTGTCGTTCATGACAGCGTGGAGCAAGCAGCCTCAGCCATCGGCGCCCGTGCGGGAACCGCAGCACGGGCGCCGAAATTCACCGGCGGGTTTCACCGGTGGAAGGCGCGGTCGGACTCAGTGGTTGCGCGGGAAACCCAGGTCCACGCCCGCCGGGCCCTCCGAGGGGTCCGGCCAGCGGGTCGTGACGACCTTGCCGCGGGTGTAGAAGTGCGTGCCGTCGTTGCCGTAGATGTGGTGGTCCCCGAAGAGGGAGTCCTTCCAGCCGCCGAAGGAGTGGTAGCCCACCGGCACCGGGATCGGCACGTTCACGCCGACCATGCCCGCCTCGATCTCCAGCTGGAAGCGGCGGGCCGCGCCGCCGTCCCGGGTGAAGATCGCGGTGCCGTTGCCGAAGGGGGAGCTGTTGATGAGGGCCACTCCCTCGTCGTACGTGTCGACGCGCAGCACGCACAGCACCGGGCCGAAGATCTCGTCCCGGTAGGCGTCCGAGTCGGTGGGGACCCTGTCGAGCAGCGAGAGTCCGATCCAGTGGCCGTCCTCGTGGCCCGGCACCGTGTACCCGGTGCCGTCTAGGACGACCTCGGAGCCCTGTGCGGCGGCGCCCGTCACGTACGAGGCGACCTTGTCGCGGTGGGCCGCGGTGATCAGCGGGCCCATCTCGGAGGCCGGGTCGTTGCCGGGGCCGATCTTGATCTTCTCGGCGCGCTCGCGGATCTTCGCGACCAGTTCGTCGCCGATCGCGCCGACCGCGACGACGGCCGAGATGGCCATGCAGCGCTCGCCGGCCGAACCGTAGGCGGCGGAGACGGCCGCGTCGGCCGCCGCGTCCAGGTCGGCGTCGGGGAGGACCAGCATGTGGTTCTTGGCGCCGCCGAGGGCCTGGACGCGCTTGCCGTTGGCGGAGGCGGTGGTGTGGATGTACCGGGCGATCGGGGTGGAGCCGACGAAGGAGACCGCCTTGACGTCCGGATGCTCCAGGAGGCGGTCGACGGCCACCTTGTCGCCGTGGACGACGTTCAGCACGCCGTCCGGGAGGCCCGCCTCCGCGAACAGCTCCGCGAGCCGGACCGCCGCCGACGGGTCCTTCTCGCTCGGCTTGAGCACGAAGGTGTTTCCGCAGGCGACGGCCAGCGGGAACATCCACATCGGGACCATCGCCGGGAAGTTGAACGGCGTGATGCCCGCGACGACACCGAGGGGCTGGCGGATCGACGCCACGTCGACCCGCGAGGCCACCTCGGTCGACAGCTCGCCCTTCAGCTGCACGGTGATCCCGCACGCCAGGTCGACGATCTCCAGGCCGCGCGCGACCTCGCCGAGCGCGTCCGAGTGGACCTTGCCGTGCTCGGCGGTGATCAGCGCGGCGATCTCGTCGCGGTGCGCGTCGAGGAGCGCCCGGAACTTGAAGAGGATCGCGGACCGCTTGGCGAGCGAGGAGGTGCCCCAGCTCGCGTAGGCGTCCTTCGCGGCGGCGACCGCGGCGTCCACCTCCTCGACGCTCGCGAAGGCGACCTTCGTGGTGACGGCGCCGGTCGCGGGGTCGGTGACCGGCCCGTACGTGCCCGACGCGCCTGCGGCGCTTTCGACGGGCTTGCCGCCGATCCAGTGGTTGACGATCTTCGTCATGCCGGGGAACTCCTTGTCATGCCCTAGAACTACGTCACAGATGGCGGCGCCGGGTGGAGGCCAGCCGTTCGTACAGCGCGCGTGCCTTGACCGCCGACGGTCGGGTCGCGGTCTCGGCCACAGGAACATCCCACCAGGCCTGCGCCGGGGGCGCGCCCGACACTGTGTCTGCCGTTTCGGTCTCCACGTAGACACATGTGGGAGTGTCGGCGGCCCGTGCCTCGGCGAGGGCGGTCCGCAGGTCGTCCACGGTCTTGGCGCGCAGCACCCGCATGCCGAGGCTCGCCGCGTTGGCGGCCAGGTCGACGGGGAGCGGGCGCCCCGTGTACGTGCCGTCCTCGGAGCGATGGCGGTAGGCGGTGGCGAACCGCTCGGCGCCGACCGCCTGGGAGAGGCCGCCGATGGACGCGTACCCGTGGTTCTGCAGGATGACCACCTTGATGGCGATGCCCTCCTGGACGGCGGTCACGATCTCGGTGGGCATCATCAGGTACGTGCCGTCGCCGACCAGCGCCCACACGGGCCGGTCCGGGGCCGCCATCCGGATGCCGATCGCGGCCGGGATCTCGTAGCCCATGCAGGAGTAGCCGTGCTCGACGTGGTACTGGTCGCGGGACCGGGCGCGCCAGAGTTTGTGCAGGTCGCCGGGGAGGGAGCCGGCCGCGCTGACGATGATGTCGTCGCCGGTGACGAGGTCGTCGAGTGCGCCGAGGACCTGCGGCTGGGTAGGCCGCGCGTAGGGGTCCTCCGCCTCGAAGGCGGCGCCGACGCGGTGCTCCCAGCGCTCCTTGTCGTCGGTGTACTCGGTCACGTACGCGGGCCCGGTGTGGTGGCCGTGCGGGGCGAGGGCCGCGGTGAGGGCCTCCAGCGCGGTGCGCGCGTCGGCGACCAGCGGCTGCCCGGCCATCTTGTGGCCGTCGAAGGAGGCGATGTTGATGTTCAGGAAGCGCACGCCCGGGGCGGCGAAGAGGGTGCCGGAGGCGGTGGTGAAGTCGGTCCAGCGGGTGCCGATCCCGATCACCAGGTCGGCGGTGCGGGCGAGTTCGCAGGCGGTCGCGGTGCCCGTGTGCCCGATGCCGCCGACGTCCGCCGGATGGTCCCAGGCGAGCGAGCCCTTGCCGGCCTGCGTGGAGGCGACCGGGATACCGGTGAGGTCGGCGAACTCCCGCAGCGCGTCCTCGGCCCCGCTGTGGTGCACCCCGCCGCCCGCGACGACCAGGGGCCGCCTGGCCGTGCGGACGGTCCGGACGGCGGCGGCCAGTTGCGCGGGGTCGGCGACCGGACGGCGTACGGTCCACACGCGGTCGGCGAAGAACGCGCCGGGCCAGTCGTACGCCTCCGCCTGGACGTCCTGCGGGAGCGCGAGGGTGACGGCGCCGGTGTCGAGCGGGTCGGCGAGCACGCGCATCGCCTGGAGTGCGGCCGGGATCAGGGCCTCGGGGCGGTGGATCCGGTCGAAGTACCTCGACACCGGGCGCAGGCAGTCGTTGACCGACACATCGCCCGCGTACGGGACTTCGAGCTGCTGGAGGACCGGGTCGGCGGGGTGGGTCGCGAAGACGTCACCGGGCAGCAGGAGCACCGGGAGGCGGTTGATCGTCGCGAGGGCGGCGCCCGTGACGAGGTTGGTGGCGCCGGGGCCGACGGACGTGGTGACGGCCTGTGCGGAGAGGCGGTTCGACTGACGTGCGTAGCCCACCGCCGCGTGCACCATGGCCTGTTCGTTGCGGCCCTGGTGGTACGGCATTCCGTCGCCGTACTCCACGAGCGCCTGGCCGAGGCCGGCGACGTTGCCGTGGCCGAGGATGCCCCAGGTGGAGTCGATCAGGCGGCGCCGCACACCGTCGCGCTCGGTGTACTGGACGGTGAGGAACCGCACCAGCGCCTGTGCGACCGTCAGCCTTGTCGTCGTTGACCTCGGCTCTGTCATCGGTAGCCCTCTGTGCTCTCTACGTGTCACGGGTGGAATCACGGATGGAAGCTGATCCGCCACGTCATACGTCCGAACGGGCCCTGCGTCTCTACGGTCCGCCCGTCAATCCGAACCGCGCGAACGGGAAGGGGAACCTCCGGCGCGGAGCCGTAGCGGGCGGGGAGTCGTCGCTCGCACTTCGCTCCTGCCAGGGCGAAGCGGACTTCCGCGCCGGAGGCGATCTGTGCCCGGGCACCACGGGGGCGTGACCGGAGCCGGTGGCTCCGGCGAACACGCGCTCCCCGCCCAGGTGTTCAAACACTTTGCCCTCTTTATTCCCCTCTGTGCGCACCGTACAACCACCGTCCGGTGGAAGCAGGGCACTCCCGCTCACCGAGGCACCGCCCCGGCCGCGAGGGCTTCCTCGACCTCGGGGAGCGTCGGCATGGCGGAGGAGCACTCCAGCCGGGAGGCGACGATGGCGCCCGCGGCGTTGGCGTGGCGCATGACGCGCTCCAGGTCCCAGCCGGCCAGCAGGCCGTGGCAGAGGGCGCCACCGAAGGCGTCACCGGCGCCGAGGCCGTTGAGGACCGTGACCGGCAGTGGCGGGACCTCCGCGAAGTCGCCGTCGCGGTGCACGGCCAGGACGCCCTTGGGGCCCTGTTTGACCACGGCCAGTTCCACGCCCGCGTCGAGGAGGGCGCGGGCCGCCGCGTGCGGTTCGCGCAGGCCTGTCGCGACCTCCACCTCGTCGAGGTTGCCGACGGCGACGGTGGTGTGGCGCAGGGCCTCGGTGTAGAAGGGGCGGGCCGCGGAGGGGTCGGTCCAGAACATCGGCCGCCAGTCCAGGTCGAAGACCGTCGGGCCCGACCTGGCGCGGTGGGCGAGCGCCGCGAGCGTGGCCGTGCGGCTGGGCTCCTCGCACAGGCCCGTACCCGTGACCCAGAAGACGCGGGCGTCCCGGATGGCGTCCAGGTCCAGCTCGTGGGCGTCGATCTCCAGGTCGGGGGCCTTCGGCTGCCGGTAGAAGTACAGCGGGAAGTCGTCCGGCGGGAACACCTCGCAGAAGGTGACCGGCGTGGGCAGCCCGCGCACCGGCGTCACCCAGCGGTCGTCGACGCCGAAGTCCCGCAGCGCCTCGTGCAGATACGTGCCGAAGGGGTCGTCCCCGGTCCGCGACACCACGGCCGTACGCCGGCCGAGCCGGGCCGCCGCGACCGCCACGTTGGTGGCCGAGCCGCCGAGGAACTTCCCGAAGGACGTCACCTGCGGGAGGGGCACGCCGGTCTGCAGCGGGTAGAGGTCCACGCCGATGCGCCCCATGGTGATGAGGTCGTACGCACTGGACTCCGCTGACTCGACCATCGAGTTCCCTCCGCATCGGTGGACCCCAGGTCTAGCGGCGCCGATAGAGCCCTGTCAATTGGTTGTCCGGACATTCGGACGAAGCGAGAGGCCAGACCGGACGGATCGGACGCGGGGCGGGGTCGGGTGCGGGTCGGGAACGGGTCGGGTGCGGGTGCGTGGGGGCCGGTCGCGCGACCTCTACGCGGCGACGACGGCGACCCCGGTCCTGCCTCCGTCGACGTCCACCACGGTTCCGTGCACGAAGGACGCCTCGTCGCTCGCCAGCCAGAGCACGGCGGACGCGATGGCCTCGGGCGTGCCGACGCCGCCGGCCGGGGTCCCCTTCATCATGACTTCGCCCGGCCCCGGCTCGGCGCCCGCCGGGGCCGGGGGCAGGATCACACCCGGCGACACGGCGTTGACCCGCACGCCCAGCGGGGCGAACTCCGCGGCCCACGCCCGCGTGAGCGTCTCCATGGCGCCCTTGGTGGAGCTGTAGAGCGCCCCGCGGGGGACGCCGAGACGCGCGATCCACGAACCCAGGTTGACGATCACCCCGCCGCCGGAGTCCGCCATGACCGGGACGACGGCGGCGGTGAGGAAGAAGGGCGCCTTCACGTTCACGCCGTAGACCTGGTCGAAGGTCTTCTCGTCGGTGTCGGCGGTACCGGGGGACGGATAGATCCCGGCGTTGTTGACCAGGATGTCGATCCGCCCGCCCAGGGCCTGACGGGCCCGCCCGGCCAGGTCCTGGGAGGCCTCTGGGCTGCCGTCGAGGTCCGCCGCGACGAAGTCGGCCCGGCCGCCCGCCGCGCGGATCCCTTCGACCACCCGCGCGCCCCGTTCGGCGTTGCGCCCGGACACGACGACGTGGGCCCCCTCGGCGGCGAACGCCTCGGCGATCGCCTGTCCGATGTTGCTGGTCGAGCCCGTGACCAGCGCTGTCCTGTTCCGCAGCCGCTCACTCATGACGTGATCTCCCTTGTCTTCGGCGCGTTCGCCGGACGCTCCCCGGAGTCGTCCCCGGCTTGCGCGGACCACTGTGCGCCGCAGAAAATGGACCGGCAAGTCCAGAAAGGGAGTACCGTCGGTACGGTCGGCCGGACGGCGGGCGGAACGCGGCGGGACAGGGAACACGAGGAGGCCGGAATGCCGGGAGCGGCGACCGTGAAGGGCCGGGCGACCCGGGCCCGTATCGTCGAAGGGGCGGCCGGGGTGCTGCGCGAACAGGGCGTGGCGTCGACGACGCTCGACGACATCCGTGACCGCACCGGCACGAGCAAGAGCCAGCTGTTCCACTATTTCCCGGCCGGCAAGGACGAACTGCTGCTGGCGGTGGCCCAGTTCGAGGCGGACCGTGTCCTGGCGGACCAGCAGCCGCATCTGGGGCGCCTGGACTCGTGGGAGTCCTGGCAGCGGTGGCGGGACGTGGTGGTGGAGCGGTACGAACGCCAGGGCGACCACTGTCCGTTGGGGTCGCTGTTCCTCCAGGTGGGGCGGGACCGCCCCGGCGCCCGGGCGATCGTGACGGAGCTGATGCGCCAGTGGCAGGGGCAGCTCGCCCGCGGTATGCGCGCCCTGCAGACGAACGGACTGGTGTCGCCGGCCCTCGACGTGGACAGGGAGGCCGCCGCGCTGCTGGCGGGCGTCCAGGGAGGTGTGGCCATCATGATGTCCACGGGCGACTCGGCCCATCTGAAAGCGGCGCTGGACACCGGGATCGACCATCTGCGGGCGGCGGCGCCCGCTGCCGTCCGCCCCGTGCCGCCCGAGGAGGCGCGTTCATGATCCTCCCGAAGGTCCGCGACCCCCGCTTCACGACGATCCGCCGGGGCGGGACCCTCACCGACGCGGATCACCGTCTCCTGGCCCTGTGGGCCGCCGAGTGCGCGGAACACGTCCTTCACCTCTTCGAGGCGGCCCGGCCCGAGGACCCGCGCCCGCGCGAGGCGATCGCGCACGCCCGGGCCTGGGTCCGCGGCGAGGTGGCCATGATGCGGGCGCGCGCGGCGGGCGGCCATGCGATGGGAGCGGCCAGAGAGCTGCGCGGGGCGGCACGCCATGCCGCGTACGCCGCCGGGCAGGCCGGTGCCGTCGCCCACGTCGCCGCCCATGAACTAGGGGCCGCCGCCTACGCGATCAAGGCCGCCCGCGCCGCCGAGGGCGAGTCCGCGGGCCGACGTGAGTGCCGCTGGCAGCGCGAGCAACTCCCGCCGGAGATCCGCGAACTCGTACTCGACGACCAGCGACTGCGCAACGACATCTGCTGGTCGGTCTTCACCCCGTGACCGACCTGTCCGCGCCGACGCTCCCGCTCAGCCCCCCTGAGCCCGTTCAGCCGTGCGGGAGGATCACCGCTCGGCCGTTGATCCTGCCTTCGTGCAGGCGCTCGTAGGCCAGCGGTGCCTCGTCCAGGGAGAAGGTCTCGGTGTGCACCGACACGGCGCCGGAGCGGGCCAGTGCGAGGACCTCGACGAGTTCGCCGCGGGTGCCCCAGTAGGGGGCGCTGACCGACACCTCGAAGGGGAGCTGCCCGAAGCCGACGGGGAGCGTTCCGCCGCCGATGCCGACGATCGTGATGTCGCCCTCGACCGCCGCGACGGCTCCCGCGGTGGCCAGCGTGGGCTGCGCCCCGACGAAGTCGAAGACCGCCTCCGCCCCGACACCGCCGGTGAGTTCACGGACCTTGGCGGCGGCCTGCGCGTCGGACAGGACCGCCTCGTGGGCGCCCACCTCGCGGGCCAGCCGCAGCTTCTCCTCGGTCACGTCGAGGGCGACCACGCGGGCCGGGGTCATGGCCCGCAGCAGCTGGATGGCGACGTGCCCGAGCCCGCCCGTGCCGATGACCACGGCGGTGGAACCGGGTACCAGCTTCGGCAGCGAGCGCTTGATCGCGTGGTACGGCGTCAGGCCCGCGTCCGTCAGCGAGACCGCCGCGGCCGGGTCGAGGCCGTCCAGCGGCACCAGGTGCCGGGCATCGTCCACCAGCAGGTACTCCGCCATCGAACCCGGCGCCCCGAGCCCCGGCGGACGGATACCGAGCTCGTCGGCGCGCAGGCAGTAGTTCTCCTTGCCCTCCGCGCACTTGGCGCAACTGCCGCAGCCCCAGGGGCCGTAGACGGCGACCGCGTCGCCCTCGCGCACACCGGTCACCCCCGCGCCGAGCGCGGCGACCGTGCCCACGCCCTCGTGGCCGAGGGTGAGCGGCAGCTCGTACGGGAATCCCTCGGCGGGCCAGCTCATCACGGCGATGTCGGAGTGGCACACGCCGGCGGCGGTGACCTTCAACAGGACCTGACCGGGGCCGGGTTCGGGGTCGGGGACGACCACGACCTCGGGAGCGGCGCCGATGGAGCGGTACTGCAGTGCCTTCATGGCCTTGCTTCTTTCTCTGTCTCTGTCTCTGTGTCCGTCTGTTTCGCTCTGCTGCTCTGCTGCTTCCTGCGCTTCCGTGGTGCTCAGACGGCGGTGTAGGCGCCGTCGACCAGGTGGTAGCCGCCGGTCACGAACGAGGCGCGCGCGGACAGCAGGAAGGCGATCAGTTCGGCGACCTCGTCGGGGCTGCCGAGGCGGCCGGCGGGGTGCAGCGCGACCAGACCGTCGTAGGCCTCCTTGTCCATGGTCCGCAGCAGCGGGGTCTCGATGAAGCCGGGGCCGACCACGTTGACGCGGATGCCCTTGGCGGCGTACTCGGCGGCCGTGGTCTTGGTCAGGCCCACCACGCCGTGCTTGGCGGCCACGTACGCGGAGGAGCCCGCGAAGCCGACCGAGCCGAGGATGGAGGCGACGTTCACCACGGCACCGCCGCCGGCCGCCTCGATGGCGGGCAGCTCGTGGCGCAGGGAGTAGAAGACGCCGTTGAGGTTGGTGGCGATCACCCGGTCGTAGGCCTCGATGTCGTACTCGCCCGTCGGCGCGCTCGGGCCGCCGATGCCGGCGTTGTTCACGGCCAGGTGCAGTCCACCGAAGGTCTCGACGGCGAAGGCGACGGCCGCCGCCACCGAGTCGGGGCTCGTCACGTCCACGGCGACCGCGGCGGCCTCGAAGCCCTCGGCGCGCAGGTCGGCGGCGGCCTTCTCGGCACCCTCGGCGTTGTAGTCGGCGATCACGACGTTCGCGCCGCCCGCGCCGAGGCGGCGGGCGGTGGCCAGGCCGATGCCGGAGGCGGCGCCGGTGACGAGCGCGGTCCTCCCGGCGAACTCGGTGGCGTAGTCGGTGACGGGTGCGTTGCCGGTGGCAGGAGTGGTGCCGGTGACGGGAGTGGTGCCGGTGGTGCTCATGGTGCTCTCACTTTTCGGGGGTGTCGTACGAGACCGCGGACGCGGCCTCGTGGGTCAGGGCGTCGTAGGCCCGCTCGACCAGGGCGGCGAGGTCCTCGGCCGCCGAGTCGGGGCCGGACGCGCCGCGCGCCCAGATGCGCAGCGCGGCGGTGAGGACTCCGGCGGCGGCGTCGACCACGACGGCGGGGCGCACGTCCAGCACGTCGTCGGTGCCGAGCCGGTCGGCGAGGATGCGGATCGACTCCTCCTGCGCGTCGACGCGGATGCGTTCGTACGCCGCGAACAGGGCCGGCTCGCTGTCGAGGAGGGCCAGCAGCCGCCGCATCCGGGGGCGCAGGTGCCAGGCCGGGTCGTCCCGGTCGGCGAGCCAGTCGCGCACGGCCCTGCGGTAGGCGAGCAGCGGCGGTTCGGCGGCGGGCCGCTCGCGCAGCAGCGCGTTGATGCGGTCGCCGTCACCTCGTACGAAGTCGAGGGCCGCGTCCTCCTTGCCGGCGAAGAGCCGGCTGAAGGTACGGCGGGTGACGTCCGCCCGCTCCGCGATCGCCTCGACCGTGGTGGCGGCGAGTCCGCGCTCCAGGATCAGGTCGACGGCGGCGGTCGCGAGGGCGTTGCGGGTCTGCCGGGCCTTGCGCTGCCGGCGGTCCTCGGTGGTGGTGCTGGGCTCCGTTGCCTCCATGCCCTCAGAATACTCCTTCATGTCCCAGTGGGACATATTTCCCACTGGGACATGTTCATGTCGGGCTCCATGGGACCCAATGCGTCACCCGTGTCACAAAAGACCCCCTTCTGTCACACATGTCACGCGTACGCGGGTCTTGCGTCACACCCGCGCGACAGCCCCAGCCGCGTTGTCACTCTGTGTCGTTCACCGAGCACAGGCTTGTGATCGCCAGCGCAGTGCCCGGCTCCCCCGACGGCCGCCCCTCGGCCGCGCCGCGGCGCGCGCAGGGAGGTGCTACGGATGACCGACCGAAGGCTCTGGTCGTACAAGGAGATCGCGGCGCACATCAAGGTGCAGCCGGACACTGTGCGGTCCTACCGCAAACACGGACTGCTGCCCGCGCCCGACCACGTGGAGAGCGGCAAACCGTACTGGTACGCCGACACCGTCCGCGCGTGGGTCGCCTCCCGGCCGGGCAACCGGGGCCGCAAGGGCGACTGACCGCCCGACGCGCCGCCGGCCGACCGCCCGTCGCCACGCCCGTCGCCACGCCCGTCACGACGCCCGTCACGACGCCCGGCACGCGAGGGGGCACCGCACGTGCAGCGTGCGGTGCCCCCTCGCTCCCGTCGTTCCCGTCGTTCCCGTCGTTCCCGTCGTTCCCGTCCGCGCCGGCGCGCGGCCCGCCGCCCTCACGCCCGCGGCCGGCCGTCCTCACGCCCAGGGCTCGACCACCGTGACGCCCGCCCCCGGTGCAGTCCCCATCGCCTCCAGGGCCGCGGGAGCCGCCGCCAGGGGGATCGTGGAGGTCACCAGGAGGTCGGGGCGCAGCAGTCCGGCCCGTACGGACTCCAGCATCGGCGGGTAGGCGTGCGCGGGCATGCCGTGGCTGCCGAGGAGTTCGAGTTCGAGGCCGATCACCCGGGACATCGGCACCTTCGGGTCCTCGGGCATCAGGCCCACCTGGACGTGCCGGCCGCGGCGGCGCAGTCCGGCGACCGAGGCCGCGCAGGTGACCGGGGAGCCGAGGGCGTCGAGGGAGAGGTGGGCGCCGCCGCCGGTGAGGTCGCGGACCGCCTCCGCCGTGTCGCCGGTCCGGGACGCGTCCACGCAGTGCGCGGCGCCGAACCGCCGCGCGAGGTCCAGCGCCCGCGGCGAGAGGTCGACGGCGACGACCCGCGCCCCGGCCGCCGCGGCGATCATCACCGCGGACAGTCCGACCCCTCCGCAGCCGTGCACGGCCACCCACTCCCCCGGCGCCACCCGCCCCTGCGCGACCACCGCGCGGAACGCCGTGGCGAACCGGCAGCCCAGCGAGGCGGCCGTGCCGAAGGACAGTTCGTCCGCCACGGCGACGAGGTTCACATCGGCGTGGTCCAGGGCGACGTACTCGGCGAAGGACCCCCAGTGCGTGAACCCGGGCTGGGTCTGGCGCTCGCACACCTGCTGGTCGCCCGCCGCGCAGGAGGCGCAGCTTCCGCAGGCGCAGACGAAGGGCACGGTGACGCGGTCGCCGGGGCGGTGGCGGGTCACCAGGGTGCCCACGGCCTCGACGGTTCCGGCGAGTTCATGGCCGGGCACGTGCGGCAGCTCGATGCCCGGGTCGTGACCCTGCCAGCCGTGCCAGTCGCTGCGGCAGAGCCCGGTCGCCTCGACGCGCACGACCACGCCGTGCGGCGCGGGTGCCGGGTCCGGCACCTCCCGTACCCCGGCCGGCTCCCCGAACCGCTCGAACACCACTGCCCGCACGCCCGCCACCCCTCCGCTGTCCCCAGCCCTTTGAAAGTACCCCCTAGGGGTATACTGTGAGTACCGTGGAAGCCCGTGGGCCACACACGCCTCATGTATCCCACGACGCACGCGCCGCACACGCCCCATACGTCTCGACGAGGAGAACGACATGACCGCCCACACCGACACCCCCGGCTCCGTCACCACCGTCTACCGGGTGAGCGGGATGAGCTGCGGACACTGTGAAGGCTCGGTCTCCGGCGAGATCTCCGGGATCGCGGGTGTCACCTCGGTGAAGGCCGTCGCCTCCACCGGCGAGGTGACCGTGATCTCCGACGCCCCGCTCGACGAGGAGGCCGTCCGCGCCGCCGTCGACGAGGCGGGCTTCGAGCTCGCCGGCCAGGCCTGAGGACGCCTTCCCCCACTCCACACCGGGCCGTACCGACCAGCTGATACTGGCTCCGTACGGCCCGGTTCATTCCCTGGAGCAGGACATGACCAGCACCGGTACCAGTGCCACGACCAGCACCAGCAGCACCAGCACCGCAGCCCTTCCGGCCGACCCGGCGTCACAGGCCGCCTCGCAGGTCGACTCGCAGGCCGCCGCACAGGTCGAGCTGACCATTGGCGGGATGACCTGTGCCTCCTGCGCGGCCCGGGTCGAGAAGAAGCTCAACCGCATGGACGGCGTGACCGCCACGGTCAACTACGCGACGGAGAAGGCGAAGGTCGCGTACGCGGACGGGGTCCAGGTCGCCGACCTGATCGCCACCGTGGTCAGGACGGGCTACACGGCCGAGGAACCCCCGCCGCCGCCCCCTGAGCCCACGGAATCCTCGGTGGGCCGGGATTCCTCCGCCGACGAGGACGCGACCCGCAAGCGCGACCCCGAGCTGGCCGCGCTGCGCGAACGCCTCGTCGTCTCCGCGCTCCTCGCCACGCCCGTCGTCCTGCTGTCGATGATTCCGGCGCTGCAGTTCGACAACTGGCAGTGGCTCGTGCTGACGCTGGCCGCGCCGGTCGTCGTCTGGGGCGGGCTGCCCTTCCACCGGGCCGCGTACACGAACGCCCGGCACGGCGCCGCCACCATGGACACCCTCGTCTCGACGGGCACGCTGGCCGCGTTCGGCTGGTCCCTGTGGGCGCTGTTCTTCGGCGACGCGGGCATGGAGGGCATGCGGGACGAGGGCTTCTCCCTCACCGTCTCCCGTGAGCAGGGCGCCTCGGCGATCTACCTCGAAGTCGCCGCCGGGGTCATCGCCCTCATCCTCCTCGGCCGCTACCTGGAGGCCCGCTCCAAGCGGCAGGCGGGCGCCGCCCTGCGCTCCCTGATGGAACTGGGCGCCAAGGACGTCTCCGTCGTACGGGACGGCCGTGAGGTCCGCGTCCCGGTGGGCGCGCTGGCCGTGGGCGACCACTTCGTCGTACGGCCCGGGGAGAAGGTCGCCACCGACGGCACGGTCGTCGAGGGGACCTCGGCCGTCGACGCGTCGATGCTGACGGGCGAGTCCGTGCCGGTCGACGTGACGGTGGGGTCGGCCGTCACCGGGGCGACCGTGAACGCCGGCGGGCGGCTGCTCGTCGAGGCGACCCGGGTCGGCACCGACACCCAGCTCGCCCGGATGGCACGGCTGGTCGAGGACGCCCAGAACGGCAAGGCCCGGGTGCAGCGCCTCGCCGACCGGATCTCCGGAATCTTCGTACCCGTGGTGCTGCTCATCGCGGTCGCCACCTTCGGGGTCTGGCTCGGCGTCACCGGCGACACGGCCGCCGCGTTCACCGCGGCCGTCGCCGTGCTGATCATCGCCTGCCCGTGCGCCCTGGGCCTCGCCACCCCGACCGCCCTCATGGTCGGCACGGGCCGCGGCGCCCAGCTCGGCATCCTCATCAAGGGCCCCGAGGTCCTGGAGTCCACCCGCCGCGTCGACACGATCGTCCTGGACAAGACCGGCACGGTGACGACCGGCCGTATGACCCTCCAGGAGGTGTACGCGGCCGACGGCACCGACACGGCGCGCGTACTGCGGCTCGCGGGGGCCCTGGAGCACGCCTCGGAGCATCCGATCGCCCGGGCCGTCGCGGCGGGCGCCGAGGAGCGGACCGGGGCTCTGCCGGCCGTGGACGGCTTCGAGAACGTGCCCGGACTCGGCGTCCGCGGCACGGTCGAGGGCCACGCGGTGCTCGTGGGCCGCGCCCGTCTCCTCGAAGAGGCCGGGATCGCGCTGCCCGACGCCCTCGCCGCGCTGCGGACGCGGGCCGAGGAGGACGGGCGTACCGCCGTGGCCGTCGCCTGGGACGGCACCGCGCGCGGGGTCGTGACCGTCGCCGACGCGGTCAAGGAGACCAGCGCGGAGGCCGTCCGCGCGCTGCGCGCCCTGGGGCTCACCCCGGTGCTGCTGACCGGGGACAACCGGACCGTCGCCGAATCCGTGGCCCGGTCCGTGGGCATCGACCCCGCCCAGGTGATCGCCGAGGTGCTGCCCGAGGGCAAGGTCGACGTGATCAGGCGGCTTCAGGCCGAGGGGCGGTCGGTCGCGATGGTGGGCGACGGCGTCAACGACGCGGCCGCGCTCGCCACCGCCGATCTGGGCCTGGCGATGGGCACCGGCACGGACGCCGCGATCGAGGCGAGCGATCTGACGCTGGTCCGCGGGGACCTGCGGGCGGCGCCGGACGCGATCCGGCTGTCCCGCAGAACCCTGTCCACGATCAAGGGGAACCTCGTGTGGGCCTTCGGATACAACGTGGCGGCACTGCCCCTCGCCGCGGCGGGACTGCTGAACCCGATGATCGCGGGAGCCGCCATGGCGTTCTCCTCGGTGTTCGTGGTGACGAACAGCCTGCGTCTGCGGGCATTTTCATGACGAAGAGGTAGGACTCCCCTAGAGTCCGGCACACCTCTTCACATAAGCTCTTCACAAGGCTCGCGCATCATCCTTACGCTAGGGCTCCGATAGTCATATCGGGGCTCTTGCGTATCTTCAGGACATACGCAAGAGACGCAGGTCACAGTGATGTGAACGTAACCATCGAAGGGGTTCGTGAGTCTAGATTGACGATGTCAGACACGTCTTGGGGGGCGTTTCTGACATCTGGGGATGTCTTGGGGGACGTTCCTGGAAATGCGTTGCCGGGGCACGTACGACGGGGAGCTTTGAGCGGCCCTCCCGTACGTACGGGTCCCGGCAGACCGCACCAGCAGGAGGCAGTACGGCAGTACCTGGTAGGCAGTACGCGGTAGGTAGTACGCAGTAGGCAGAGTTCTTGTTCATTCTGCTCGTTTTGCTCGCAGCGATTCAGGCGCTGCCTTCAGACGCCCGGCCGGATCCCGTGGGGGGAATCCGCACCGGGACATGGGAAGGCGCCCCGACTCCGGCCCGTGGGGGGACCGGCAGCGGGGCGCCTTCTTTATTGCGCGTCATCCCTTACGGGACATCGCTCTTCGTCATCTGCGGGGCGGGACGGCCCCCGGCCCCGTAAGGGGCGCGGGGAACTGCGCGGCCCGCCACGACGGACCCGCAGTCGAGAACCCGCGGCACCGAGGAGCGCTCAGCGCTCCTCGACGGGCTTGAAGTCCCGCTCGACAACACCCGTGTAGATCTGTCGCGGACGCCCGATCCGGGACCCGGGCTCCTTGATCATCTCGTGCCACTGGGCGATCCAGCCCGGCAGCCGGCCGAGGGCGAACAGGACCGTGAACATCTCGGTCGGGAAGCCCATGGCCCGGTAGATCAGACCGGTGTAGAAGTCGACGTTCGGGTAGAGGTTGCGCGAGACGAAGTAGTCGTCGGAGAGCGCGTGCTCCTCCAGCTTGAGCGCGATGTCCAGCAGCTCGTCGGACTTGCCGAGCGCCGAGAGGACGTCGTGCGCGGCAGCCTTGATGATCTTCGCGCGCGGGTCGAAGGACTTGTACACCCGGTGGCCGAAGCCCATCAGGCGGACGCCGTCCTCCTTGTTCTTCACCTTGCGGATGAAGGAGTCGACATCGCCGCCGTTGGCCTTGATGCCTTCGAGCATCTCCAGGACCGACTGGTTGGCGCCGCCGTGCAGCGGACCCCAGAGGGCGCTGATGCCGGCGGAGATCGAGGCGAACATGTTCGCCTGCGACGAGCCCACCAGACGGACGGTGGAGGTCGAACAGTTCTGCTCGTGGTCCGCGTGCAGGATGAGCAGCTTGTCGAGCGCGGAGACGACGACCGGGTCGAGCTCGTACTCCTGCGCGGGGACCGAGAAGGTCATGCGCAGGAAGTTCTCGACGTAGCCCAGGTCGTTGCGCGGGTAGACGAAGGGGTGACCGATCGACTTCTTGTACGCGTACGCGGCGATGGTCGGAAGCTTCGCGAGCAGCCGGATCGTCGAGAGGTGGCGCTGCTGCTCGTCGAACGGGTTGTGGCTGTCCTGGTAGAACGTCGACAGCGCGGAGACCACCGACGACAGCATCGCCATCGGGTGGGCGTCACGGGGGAAGCCCTGGAAGAACCGCTTGACGTCCTCGTGCAGCAGGGTGTGCTGCGTGATCTCGTTCTGGAAGGTGGAGAGCTCGTCGACCGTGGGCAGCTCGCCGTTGATCAGCAGCGAGGCCACTTCGAGGAAGGTGGAGCTCTCGGCGAGCTGCTCGATCGGGTACCCGCGGTAGCGGAGGATGCCCTGCTCGCCGTCGAGATAGGTGATGGCGGATTTATAGGCGGCGGTGTTCCCGTAACCGCTGTCCAGCGTCACCAGACCGGTCTGGGCGCGGAGCTTCCCGATGTCGAAGCCCTTGTCGCCGACGGTGCTGTCGATCACCGGGTAGGTGTACTCGCCGTCGCCGTACCGCAGTACTACAGAGTTGTCGCTCACGTCATCCCTCACCGACGTTGTGCCTCTTCTTCGAGGTGCCCTGACTGTCTCTACCATCCCCCATTTGGCGCAGGAGAGTGCACTCGGGGTCGACCATTGGGCCTATTGGCGGCACTCAGTGCCGCCAACCTGTTCATCCTGCCCGCTTCCCCGGCCTTCCGAAAGTGCCCTGTGACGTTTCCGACTCGTTTGATCGATCATTTTTCCTGGCTGACCGGACGGCCTGGTCGGCCAGATGGCCCGGTCGGCTGGACGGGTCGGCTGGACGGGTCGGTCGGGTGCGGGCCGGTGGGGGCTGATCGCGCAGTTCCCCGCGCCCCTAAAAGACTGCGCCGTTCCCCGCGCCCCTCAAGACAAAGACTGCGCCGTTCCCCGCGCCCCTTGAGGGGCAAAGGCCGGGGCGCAGCCCCGCTTTTGAGGGGCGCGGGGAACTGCGCGGGCGACCCCCACCGGCCCGCACTCGGTATACGACCGCCGGTCCCACCCCCTCAAGGGGCGCGGGGAACGGCGCGACCAGCCCCCACCGGAGCCGCGGACAGGCTCACGCAGGGACGCGGGTGCCGGTCAGGCGAAACGCCAGGGCCGTGCACCGCCGACCCGCCGACACCGTGCGAACCGCCTGGCCCAGGGCCTTGCGCGAACCCACCAGCACCACCAGCCGCTTCGCCCGCGTGACCGCCGTGTAGAGGAGGTTGCGCTGGAGCATCATCCACGCCCCCGTCGTCACCGGGATGACGACGGCGGGGTACTCGCTCCCCTGCGAGCGGTGGATCGTCACCGCGTACGCGTGCGCCAGCTCGTCCAGTTCGTCGAACTCGTACGGGACCTCCTCGTCCTCGTCCGTGAGGACCGTCAGCCGCTGGTCGTCGAGGTTGAGCGAGGTCACCACGCCCACCGTGCCGTTGAAGACCCCGTTCTCGCCCTTCTCGTAGTTGTTGCGGATCTGCGTGACCTTGTCGCCGACCCGGAAGACCCGCCCGCCGAACCGCTTCTCGGGCAGGTCGGGCCGGGCAGGGGTGATGGCCTGCTGGAGCAGTCCGTTGAGCGCGGCAGCGCCCGCCGGTCCCCGGTGCATCGGCGCCAGCACCTGCACGTCACGCCGCGGATCGAGTCCGAACTTCGCCGGGATGCGCCGCGCCGCCACATCCACCGTGAGCCGCCCGGCCTCCTCCGTCTCGTCCTCCGCGAAGAGGAAGAAGTCCTTGAGCTGGTCCGTGACCGGCTGCTGTCCCGCGTTGATGCGGTGGGCGTTCATGACGACCCCGGACTGCTGGGCCTGCCGGAAGACCCGGGTCAGCCGGACCGCCGGCACCGGCCCGCCCGCCGCCAGCAGATCGCGCAGCACCTCGCCCGCCCCGACGCTCGGCAACTGGTCCACGTCCCCGACGAACAGCAGGTGCGCGCCCGGCGGTACCGCCTTGACCAGTTTGTTGGCCAGCAGCAGGTCCAGCATGGACGCCTCGTCCACGACGACGAGGTCGGCGTCCAGCGGACGGTCCCTGTCGTAGGCCGCGTCGCCCCCGGGCCGTAGCTCAAGGAGCCGGTGGACGGTGGAGGCCTCCGCGCCGGTCAGTTCGGCGAGCCGTTTGGCGGCCCGGCCGGTCGGTGCCGCGAGGACCACCTTCGCCTTCTTCGCGCGGGCCAGCTCGACGATCGACCGGACCGTGAAGGATTTGCCGCAGCCGGGCCCGCCCGTGAGCACCGCGACCTTCTCGGTGAGGGCGAGCCGCACGGCCTGTTCCTGCTCGGGGGCCAGTTCCGTCCCCGTACGCCCCTTGAGCCAGGCCAGGGCCTTGTCCCAGGCCACGTCCCGGAACCCCGGCATCCGGTCCTCGTCGGTGCGCAGGAGCCGCAGCAACTGGGCGGACAGGGACAGTTCGGCCCGGTGGAAGGGGACGAGGTAGACGGCCGTCACGGGCTCCCCGCCGTCCGGCCCCGGCACCCGCTCCCGTACGACTCCGGGGTCCTCGCCCTCCTCGGCGGGAGCCGCCAGTTCCGCCAGGCACTCGATGACCAGGCCCGTGTCCACCTGGAGGAGTTTCACCGCGTCCGCGATCAGCCGCTCCTCCGGGAGGAAGCAGTGGCCCTGGTCGCTGGACTGCGAAAGTGCGTACTGCAGACCGGCCTTCACCCGTTCCGGGCTGTCGCGCGGGATGCCCACGGACTGGGCGATCTTGTCGGCAGTGAGGAAGCCGATGCCCCAGACGTCGGACGCGAGGCGGTAGGGCTGGTTCTTGACGACGGAGATCGACGCGTCGCCGTACTTCTTGTAGATCCGCACCGCGATGGACGTGGACACCTCGACGGTCTGGAGGAAGAGCATGACCTCTTTGATCGCCTTCTGTTCCTCCCAGGCTTCGGCGATCTTCTTGGTGCGCTTGGGGCCGAGGCCGGGCACCTCGATGAGCCGCTTCGGCTCCTCCTCGATGATCTGGAGCGTGTCCAGCCCGAAGTGCGTGGTGATGCGGTCGGCGAAGACCGGCCCGATGCCTTTGACCAGGCCGGATCCGAGGTAGCGGCGTATGCCCTGCACCGTGGCGGGCAGCACGGTCGTGTAGTTCTCGACGGTGAACTGCTTCCCGTACTGCTGATGGGAGCCCCAACGGCCCTCCATCCGCAGGGACTCCCCCACCTGGGCGCCGAGCAGCGCGCCGACGACCGTGAGGAGATCACCGCCGCCGCGACCGGTGTCGACGCGCGCGACCGTGTACCCGTTCTCCTCGTTGGCGTACGTGATCCGTTCCAGTACGCCTTCGAGTACCGCGAGGTTCCGGACCTCGCCCCCCGCCCCTTGTCCCGCCCCTTGATTGGACATGATCCGACGCTACCGCCCACGTCTGACACCGCGGACCGACATCGGCACCGGCGGACACCGGTAACGGGGCATTGTCACCGTCACCGGCACCGGCGGCTCAGTCCGTCTTGCGGGCCACGCCTCCGTAGAAGCCGATCGTGTCGGACCCGGTCGGCGGCTCGGTGTCCGGGCGCCAGTACGGGACCTGCACCACACCGGGCTCGACCAGTTCGAAGCCGGCGAAGAGCCGTTCGACCTCGGCGCGGGACCGCAGGTTCATGGTGGCGGTCGCGTCGCGGTAGACGGCCTGGGCTTCAGTGCGGTCGGCGAAGTCGCCGGTGGCGTGCGAGAGCACCAGGAAGCTTCCGGCCGGCAGCGCGTCGCGCAGGGTGGCGACGACCTGTGCGGGCTGCTCCGCGTCGGTGAGGAAGTGGAAGATCGCCACCAGGAGCACGGCGACCGGTTCGTCGAAGTCGATGACCCGGCGGACATCGGGATGGTCCACGATGGCCCGCGGGTCGCGCAGGTCGGCGAGCACGACGCTGGTCTCGCCGGTGCGGCCGAGCAGCGCGTCGGCGTGCGCCTTCACGATCGGGTCGTTGTCGACGTACGCGACACGCACGTCCGGCGCGACCGCGTGGGCGATCTCGTGCACGTTCGGTGAGGTGGGCAGCCCGGTGCCGATGTCGAGGATCTGACGGACTCCGCCGCCGACGATGTGCTGGACGGCGCGCCGCAGGAAGTCGCGGTTGGCCCGTACGCCGATGAACACCTCGGGTGCGACGGCAGCGAGTCGGTCCCCGGCCTGCTGGTCGACCTCGTAGTGGTCCTTGCCGCCCAGCAGGTAGTCGTAGATCCGCGCGGGATGCGGCCTGCTGGTGTCGATCTCCCCGGCACGGAAACCGTCCTGACTCACGCTGCGCACTCCTTTCGACCACCGCCACAGCCGGTTGTCTGCGTACGGCTGGCCACAGCCTCCCACACGACCGCCACTCCACTCGACACTCAACTCGACTGACCGGCGCGGCAGTTGCGGCTCGGCCCCGCTCACCGTGCGGCGTTCAGCCGGTCAGCTGGTCAGCCGGTCAGCATCGAGGCGATCCTTCGGACCAGTTTCTCGTTCTTCGCCGCGTCGACCTCGATGAGGTTGCGCCCGGAGGCCACGACAGCGGGCCATCCCAGTGCCAGCCCGATCACCCCGGGGTCCGTGACGAGATGGCCGCTCGGGTTCAGTCGCCGCACTCCGGTGTCCCAGGAGAGGTCGCTCACGGAGAGCTCCCGGGCCGTGTCGGCGTCGGCGGACACCCACCGCAGGGTGACCACGAAGATGTCCTTGTCGGGTCCCGACTCCGGGACGAACCGGCACCGTGTCGCATGCGGCAGCCGAACGCCGAAGACGGTGCGACTGCTGCCGACCGGAAGCCGCACATAGTCCCCGCCCAGCCCTTCGAGCTGTTCGTCCGAGATCAGGGAGCAGGCGTCCGGCCAGTCCGAGGGCGCGACCCCGCCCAGGGCCGGTTCCTCGAAGTCCCGCCGTGTCAGGCGCAGCGCCGTGTAACGGGCGCCGTCCTCCTCACGGCCGCGGATGATGAAGTGTTCGCCGCTCGCGCCCACGAGTTCGCCGCGCAGTGGCCACGGCAGAATGGCCCGCTCCTTGCCGGACAGGCCGATGACCACGCTCACGCCTGTGCGCGTCACCATGTCCGGTTCGCGGTTCTCGCCGTCGGAGACGACGGCCCGGGCGGTCGCCACCAGGTCCTGGGGGGCCGTCTGGCGCCACAGCTGCGACCCGTCGGTCCGGAACGCGCGCAGGTGCCGTCCGTCATGGAAGTACACCGTGTCACCGACCCGGCCCACGGTCCGGATGTCCCCCACCGGGTCCTTCACCGTGCCGGTGGCCAGGCGGTCACCGGACTCGTCGAAGAGGGTGAAGGCGGCTCTGTGGTTGTGCGCGTCAGGGGACCGCACGCCGATGACGTCCTCTTGGGTGGAGAACGTCCTGCGGCCACCGCGGTCCGTCATGTCCGCCCGCCAGACGCGGTGACCGTCGCGCGGGTCCAGCGCCGTGAGCACGTGTCGGGTGCCCTTCGAGCAGAGCATGACGGAGTAACGGGTGGTGGCGGCCACCGTGTAGTCCGCCACGTAGTCCTCGCTGTCGCACCCCGCCTGCTGCTGCCAGGCGGGGTCCCCGGTCCTGGGGTTCAGACCGGTGACGCGACCGTCATGGGCGTGGATCGCGATACCGCGCCCGGTGACGACGACCGGCCCCTGGACGGGCAGCTCGGGCCCGTCCCCCGGCCGGACGATCGCGCCGGTCCCGTACCACTTCGCCCACAACTTTCTGCCGGTACGCAGGTCGAAACCCTGAAGGGCGACGGAGGCGTACCGCTCGGCACGGGCCACGATCACGTCACCGCTGAGGCCGACGCTCGCGATCCGGTCCACCGGGTCCGCCCGCACGGTCCGGCGGCTCTTCCCCGTGCGCGGGTCACGTACATCGATCAGGTGGCCGTGCGGGACGAGCACCACGTCGTCCGTCACTGCCGGAACTCCCGGCTCGCCGCGGACCGACCGCGACCAGACGGTCTCGAACGCGTCCGCGCGCACGGACGACCCCGGTTTCCCGCCCCCGGCGGCCCCGCCCGAACCGTTGGTTCCGGTTCCGGTGCACGCGGCGAAAGTGAGGAGGGCGAGCGCCGCCACGGCCCAGGGGGCGGGAGCGGGGCGGCGCATCAGCAGCCCACCGGTTTCGGTGCCCGTCCGCACTGGTCGGCCTCCTCGGAGAACTGGAACGGGCCGCCGAGGGTGCCGTCGTAGACCGATCCGTATGTCTTGTTCAGGGCCGTCACGGCCCACCGGCTGCCTTCGGGTGCGGGAACGACACGCTTCCCGTGTTTGCCCGCGATCGTGTAGTGGACGACCAGTTCGAAGGCGCGGTAGCCCCGCCGAGCGCTGAACGTCACGTGCAGCGGCACCTGTTCGTGCGGGGTGAGCGTGATGGCGTTGTCGCGGAAGTACGGTGCGCCACCGGAGTCCTTGCTGCGAAACGCCGGCTTCACGGCATCCATGTCGGCGTGCAACTCGATCTTCGGCACTCCTCCCGAGGTGGGCTCGCAGATGAGGCTCCCGTTGAGCGGGGCCGTCGGGCGGGGGGTCTGCGGCTCGATGTCGATCGACTCGATGGTGAGCGCGCGGTCGCCGCCCTGCAAGGTGACGCTGACGTTCAGCTCCGCGGCGCGGACGCCGTTGTTCCTCCTGCTCACCGCGCCGACGTCGGGCTGTGTACTGAGTTCCGCCCGGTCCTCGGGAGAGGTGAGGGCGTCGGCGAAGGCCGTGCAGCCGGGCTCGTCCATCAGCCGGGGCAGCACGTCGAAGTCGGGCCCCGCCGGCTTGGACGGTGACGGCCCCGGCGCCTCGACGGAGTTGCCGTCGGCGTCCGACGACAGCCATTCCCCGACGACCAGCACGAGAACGGGAGCGAGGACGAGAGCGAACGCGCTGCCGACGGCCCGCTTGAACCAGAGAAGCCGTCGCTGTCGGGGGTCGTCGGGCGGATGCTGCCGGGCGCCTGGTCCCTGGTGCCGTCCCATTCGTGCCCGCAAGGTCATCCCGCTCCTGGATCGCACTGCCCCGCACCGTTTCCCCGACAATCTCGAACCCAACGCACGGCCCAGGACAAAACAGCAGGTCAGTCATGCGATCGAGTGAAGCGGCCCGGCTTGGGACGGCGGCCCCAACGCGGGCCGCCCCGGTACGTCACGCGGGTACGGCGTCCAGTTCGAACCACACCACTTTCCAGCCGGTGGCCCTGGAGCGGGCGGCAAGGGGATAGCGCCCCCAGGCGTCGGCCAGGGCGTCGACGAGGAACAGGCCCCGGCCGAAGTCCTGGCCGGTGGTGCAGGGCAAGGGGTCGGGGAGTTCCGGGTGGTTGTCCATGACCCCGATCCGGACGACTCCGCGGCGGGTACGGAGTCTGACGGTGACGGGGCCGTCGGAGTGCTGCACGGCGTTCGAGACCAGCTCGGAGGTCAACAGCTCGGCGGTGTCGGTCAGTTCCGACGCACATCCGTAGCCACGGAGGGCGGTACGGATGGTGTGGCGGGCGATGTGTGGGGCGCGGGGGTCGTTGGTGAGATGCAGGTGACAGCCCCAGGCGGCGGGCGGGGGTGGGACGGGGCAGGCGGAGGTGGTTTCGGGCACGGGGTACTCCCTCATGGACTCGACTCGTGAATGCCGTTACGGCGACCGGTGGCTCGTCTCCCTGACGCGGGCCGACCCCTCCGGGGAGGGGGTGCGGGTGGGCTCGGGTGATGCACTGCCGACCGCTGTACGTAGCTGATGCGTCACTCAAAGTAGAGCACAGCATGGTTTCATTGCCACGAACTTGCTGAAATCAACCCGTTCGTGGTCCGGCGGATCTGTAAGGCGGCAGACTGCTCACCACGATCGCGGAAGGACGGCCATGCCACCGAGGACAGCCACCACGGAGCGCCAACGGCGCCTGGGCAGCGAGCTGCGCAAGATGCGGATGGCGGCAGGGATAACGGCTGACCAGGCGGCCGGCCTGCTCGGTCTCGACCGGGCAAAGATCTCCAACATCGAAACCGGCATCCGCACCATCAGCCCGGAGAGGCTGCGCACCCTCGCCTGCAACTGCGACTGCTCGGACCAGACGTATGTCGAGGCCTTGGTGAGCATGACCCGACCCAACGGGCGCGGGTGGTGGGAGCGGTACCGCGGGTCCCTCTCCGCTGGCCTCTTGGACATCGCCGAGTTGGAGTTCCACGCGGTCCGCATGCGCACGGCGCACACCGCACACATTCCGGGCCTGTTCCAGACCAGCGATCACGCGCTCGAACTCTTCAGGGCCGTGCTGCCCCCGCTCCCCGATCACGAGATCGCGCTGCGTCTCGCCTACCGCGCCGAGCGGCAGCAGGTATTGGCGGGCGAGAACCCTGCCGAATACGTGGGCATCGTCCATGAGGCGGCGTTGCGCATGCAGTTCGGCGGCCGCAAGGTCGCGCGCGCTCAACTCGACCACCTGCTCGGCATCTGCGAGCGCCCGGCCGTGCGGCTGTTGGTACTCCCGTTCGCCGCGGGCACGTTTCCCGGGGCCGGGCAGACAGTCAACTACCTCGAAGGCCCGGTGCAGCAGTTGGACACCGCGCAGATCGACAGCTCGCACGGCCCGGAATTCCTGTGCGGCGAGGCGCAGTTGACCAAGTACCGAGCCCACCTCGACTGGATGGAGCGGCTCGCTATGACACCGGACGCGTCACGCGACTTCATCCGCGACATCGCCCGCGAACTGTGAGGAGCATTCACATGGCCGACATCACGTGGGAAGACCCCTTCTGCGGCGAGGGAGCAAGCTGTTTCCGCCTCGGCACCGACCAGGACGGCGCCGCCTACATAGCCGTCACCGGCGCCGAAGACACCCCCCTCACCGACACCCGCGAAGCCCTCCGCACCCTCATCCTCGACATCAAAGCCGGCAAAGCCGACCACCTCCTCTGAGGCTCGCGTCACCACAGGGCGCCGCGCGAAGCATCCGCGCGGCCCCCTGATCGTGCGCGATCGTCAGTCCTGCACGATCACATTCGTGCCCGCTCCCCCGGAGATCGTGTCCGTGCCCGCCCCGCCGTACAGCTTGTCGTTGCCAAGACCCAACTCGACGGAGTTGCAGGAGAAGACCTGATCAGTTCGATTCTCGGCGGATCCAGTGTCGTTCCCGTCACCGAGGTCCGCCTCCAGAGCCGCGCACGAGGACTGACTCTCGATATTCTCAACCGCGCGGGTGACCTTTGCCAGGTCCGCACCGTCGGGATAGCTGCATCCGTTTCCGGCGGCTATCGGGACGACATCGTCGATTACGTAAATGTATTGCGTGCGGTCGTCGCTGTACGACTGCGTGACGGCCACCTGATTGGCCTGACCAGGGGCGGCCGTGTACGCGAACTGCCAGCCGTACTCGTTGACCACGGCCGTGGCCGTCGATTCCGCCGCACCCGCCGTTCCGGCGAGGGAAAGCGGGAGAGCCAGTCCGATGCCGACAATCGGCGCCAGAAGCGATAGGGCGCGCACAGGACGAAGACCACCGCGGCGATAAGGCCGCTTAGTTGTGCACCAACTCGCTGATAAATCCGCGGCGCGAAATGGTAAACGCGCCAACAATTCCCCATTCCGACGAAATTCACCCGGCCGTCACGCTGCGAGCCCCCCCCGGAGGCTCCAGGGCTAAGGAGGGGCCGGGGCCCGGCCCACCCACCCCGATGCCGGCACCGGCGCAGCCGCCCACCCGATACGCCGGCCGGACACACTCAGCGCATCAACTCGTCGGGACGTACGGAAACGCGATGCAGATGGCGATCGGCTGCCACCATCCGGTGGAGCAGGTCATGACCGTCCACGGCACCGATCAGCCCACCGACCACGGCCTCGTTCATGAGGTCGAAGGTTTCCTTGGTGGTGATGCCTTTCCGCCGCGCGTACGTGCCGGCCGACCGGTCGTCGGTGATCCACACCGCATCACGGAAATCCGGGCGCATGGTGATGAGGACACAGGTCTCGGCCTCGCCGAGGTGCTTGGTGGGCAGTGACGCGACGCCACCGAAGACCGCCCGGCGCAGGCGGTCGACCGCGGCGATCTCCTCGACGTCCGTGATCGCGATCGGCTCGCCGAGCATGCCGAGCGACATGACCTCCCGTAATCGAGGGAGGTACCGGGCGGATTGCTCGGCCTCGTGGGCCACGGCCTCGGTCCAGCGGCCACGCCCGTCGAGCACCTTCTCCAGCAGGGGCACACGGTCGACGACCGCGAAGTTGCACAGGACAGTGTTGTCCGGAAACCAGCAGAGTCTCATGGCTGGAAGATCAGGTCCCCTTCTTCCACTTCCCCGACGGCGGCTTCCGGGATGTCGGGCTCGGCCGGGTCGAGCAGGTCGTGCAGCTGGTCCACGTCCATGCCCAGCAGTGACGCGAGAGGCCGGAGCGTCGTCTCCCCCTCTGCGTAGCACTTGTACAGGGCGGCCACGAGACGTACGGGGAAGCGCTGGGCCGCGGCCCAGGCGAGCTGTCGCTGGAAGGCGTCTGTCGCACCCGCGAGCAGATGGCAGATCTCCGTGGTCAGACCCCTGTGGTGGACCGCCGGCTCCGACTTCGCGTCGATGAGGCGCAGTTGACTCAACCGTGCGCTCAGCGCGCTGGGCGAGACCTTGAAGGCCACGACCAGCTCGGAGAACGCCTCGACGGTGAGTCTGCCGTGCCGGTCCGCCACCTGGCGGAACCGGTCACGGATCTCGGGCGCGGGCATCAGGAGGTTGGCGGCGAAGACGTTGGCCCGCACCTCGGTCAGGTCCTTCTGCCGCCCGGGGGCGACATGCGACTCGACGACGAGCTCCTGGGCGTCGCGGGCCAGGATGTGACCGAGTTCGTGAGCGAGGGTGAACCTCTGTCGGGTCCAGGTCTCCGTGGGCCCGATGAGGATGAGCCGGAACGTGTCCGTCTGCCAGGTGAGCCCGTCCACGGCGTCGGGCAGACACGTGACCGCGACGTCCACGCCGAACGCCTGCGTACAGGCCGTGATCAGCACGTCGGTCTCCAGTCCGGCCACGGTCCGGTGGCCGTCCGCCGCGGTGAGCACACCGACGGCGTCCTGGGCCAACTGCCGCCCCTGGTCGACGAAACGCTTGATGTCCGGACGCACCGAGGGCATCGGTGGCAGCTTCGGCGGCCTGCCCAGCAGCTCCAACACCTCGTACGCCGCCGTGAAACGGTCCGCGGCATCGCTGACGCGGCCCCGCCGGGGAGTCGCCTCGGCGGTGGTCCGGGCCGCGAACGCCGGACGCAGCGGCTCACGTCCCGTGAGCAGCCAGTCCACGGTCCTGCCGCCCGCCTCGGCGATCAACGCCAGGTCGAGCGAGGTGAAACGGCGGACCCCCGCCAGGGACTTGGACAACTTGTCGGGCGTGAGCCCCACCTTCTCGGCGAAGGCGGCCTGACTCACCGAAGTCGCCTCTATCACTCTGCGCACACGATCGATCACAGAATCAGACATGCACCCACCGTAACCGCGCCTTGCGAATATCGCAACGCACTGGCCATGGCATCGCGAGGCGCACCCAGCCATCATCACGATCCGGTCTCAGGGGCTTGCCAAAGTTCGATGTAATCGATTCCAATCGCTTCAGCATCACGCATGTAATCGTTTCCATAAGCTGTTTCAAGAACATCCGGGATGATCCACAAGGAGGTGGAGCGTCGATGGCGAGCATCAAGGACGTCGCCGCCGAGGCGGGCGTGTCCGTCGCCACGGTGTCGCGGGTCCTGAACGACCACCCGTCGGTCAGCGCCGACGCCCGCGCCCGCGTACTGGCCGCCGTTGGGGCGCTGGGCTACCGCCCGAACGCCGTCGCCCGCTCCCTGCGCACCGACCAGACCCACACCCTCGGCCTGGTCATCAGCGACGTACTGAACCCGTACTTCACCGAACTGGCCCGCTCCGTCGAGGAGGAGGCCCGCGCCCTCGGTTACAGCGTCATCATCGGCAACGCCGACGAGCGGCCCGAGCTGCAGGACCATCACGTCCGTACGCTCCTCGACCGCCGTATCGACGGCCTGCTCGTGTCCCCCACGGACGGCGGCTCCCCGCTGATGCTGGACGCCGCGCGCTCGGGTACGCCGATGGTCTTCGTCGACCGGTGGATACCGGGCCTGGACGTGCCCGTCGTCCGGGCCGACGGCCGCGCCGCCGTGCGCGATCTCGTCGCCCACCTGTACGGCCTCGGCCACCGCAGGCTCGCGATCATCGCGGGCCCGGCCGCCACCACCACCGGCAGCGAGCGCGTCGACGCCTTCCGGGAGGCCCTGCGCGCTTACGGGCTCCCGCTCCCCGACGCCTACATCGGGCAGGGCGACTTCCAGGCGGCCAGCGGCCGGCGGGCCACCGAGGAGTTCCTCGACCTGGCCGAGCCGCCCGAGGTCGTCTTCGCGGCCGACAACCTGATGGCCCTGGGCGCCCTGGACGCCGTACGGGCGCGTGGTCTCCGCGTGCCCGACGACATCGCGCTCGCCGCGTTCGACGACATCCCGTGGTTCGTGCACACCGATCCGCCGGTCACGGCGATCGCCCAGCCGACCCCCGAACTGGGCCGCGCCGCCGTACGCGCCGTCGTCGACCTCATCGAGGGGCGGCCCCCGCAGTCGGTCACCCTCCCCGCCGCCCTCGTCGTCCGCCGCTCCTGCGGCGAACCGCCCCCCATGGACAGCGCTCCCATGGACAGCGCACCCGTGAACGTCACTCAAAGGAGCAACCCGTGAGCAGCAGCCCGGACGAGTTGCTGCGTATCGAAGGGATACGCAAGACCTTCCCCGGTGTGGTCGCGCTCGACAGTGTCGACTTCGATCTGCGCCGCGGCGAGGTGCACGTACTGCTCGGTGAGAACGGTGCCGGCAAGAGCACCCTCATCAAGATGCTGTCCGGCGCCTACCGCCCCGACGCGGGGAAGATCGTCGTCGACGGCGAGAAGGTCCGCATCCACGGGGCGCAGGACGCCGCGCGCCTCGGGATCGCGACCATCTACCAGGAGTTCAACCTGGTCCCCGACCTCACCGTCGCCGAGAACATCTTCCTGGGCCGCCAGCCGCGCCGCCTCGGGATGATCGACCGGAAGAGGATGGAGGCCGACGCCGCCGTGCTCCTGGAGCGGGTCGGCGTCAGTGTCTCCCCCCGCGCGCGGGTCCGCGAACTCGGCATCGCCCGCCTCCAGATGGTCGAGATCGCGAAGGCGCTGAGCCTGGACGCCCGCGTGCTGATCATGGACGAGCCGACCGCGGTGCTCACCTCAGGGGAGGTGGAGAAGCTCTTCCGGATCGTGCGCACGCTGCGCGAGGACGGCGTGGGCGTCGTCTTCATCACCCACCACCTGGAGGAGATCGCCGCTCTCGGCGACCGCGTCACGGTCATCCGGGACGGCCGGAGCGTCGGCCAGGTGCCCGCCTCCACGCCCGAGGACGAGCTCGTACGCATGATGGTGGGCCGTTCCATCGAGCTGCAGTACCCGCGTGAACGCCCCGACAGCAACCAGGAGAGCGACACCCCGCCGGCGCTGCTCACCGTCGACGGGCTCACCCGCAACGGTGTCTTCCACGATGTGACCTTCGAGGTGCGGGCCGGTGAGGTCGTCGGTATCGCCGGTCTGGTCGGAGCCGGCCGGACCGAGGTCGTGCGAGCCGTCTTCGGCGCCGACCCGTACGACAGGGGATCGGTGGCCGTCGCGGGCAGCCCGCTTCCCCGCCACGACGTCAACGCGGCGATGACCGCCGGGATCGGGCTGGTCCCCGAGGACCGCAAAGGCCAGGGTCTGCTGCTCGACGCCTCCGTGGAGGAGAACCTCGGGCTCGTCACCCTGCGGGCGGCCACCCGCGGCGGGCTCGTCGACCTCAAGGGGCAGCGGACGGCCGCCGCGAAGATCGCCGAGCAGCTGGGCGTACGGATGGCCGGGCTCGGCCAGCACGTGCGCACGCTCTCCGGCGGCAACCAGCAGAAGGTCGTCATCGGCAAGTGGCTGCTCGCCGACACCAAGGTGCTGATCCTCGACGAGCCGACCCGCGGTATCGACGTGGGCGCCAAGGTCGAGATCTACCAGCTGGTCAACGCGCTCACGGCCGCCGGCCACGCCGTCCTGATGATCTCCAGTGATCTGCCCGAGGTGCTCGGTATGAGCGACCGGGTGCTGGTGATGGCCCAGGGCCGGATCGCCGGTGAGCTCTCCGCCGACGAGGCGACCCAGGACTCCGTGATGGCACTGGCCGTCAGCACACCGACCACCGCATCACTCACCGACTCCGTTACCCCTGTAACCCCTGCTACCGCTGTGGAGGACCCCCGTGGCCACTGACACGCTCAAGAGCACAACGGGCGCGAGTGGCGCTCCGGGCGGTGGCGCCTCGGGTGCCTCCGGCGGCCTGCGCCGGCTCCTGCTCGACAACGGCGCGCTCACCGCGCTCATCATCCTCGTCATCGCGATGTCGGCCCTGTCCGGCGACTTCCTGACCACGGACAACCTGCTCAACATCGGCGTCCAGGCGGCCGTGACCGCCATCCTCGCCTTCGGTGTGACCTTCGTGATCGTCTCGGCGGGCATCGACCTGTCCGTCGGCTCGGTCGCCGCCCTCTCCGCCACCGTCCTTGCCTGGACGGCGACTTCGGAGGGCGTACCGGTCTGGATCGCGGTGATCCTCGCCATCGCCACCGGCATAGCGTGCGGCCTCGTCAACGGCGTCCTGATCTCGTACGGGAAGCTGCCGCCGTTCATCGCGACGCTCGCCATGCTGTCGGTGGGCCGCGGTCTGTCCCTGGTGATCTCGCAGGGCTCCCCCATCGCCTTCCCCGACTCGGTCTCGCACCTCGGTGACACGCTCGGCGGCTGGCTGCCGGTCCCGGTCCTCGTGATGATCGTCCTCGGCCTGATCACGGCCGTGATCCTCGGACGTACGTACATCGGGCGTTCCATGTACGCGATCGGCGGCAACGAGGAGGCGGCCCGCCTGTCCGGGCTGCGGGTGAAGCGGCAGAAGCTCGCCATCTACGCGCTGTCCGGGCTCTTCGCCGCCGCCGCGGGCATCGTGCTCGCCTCCCGGCTCTCCTCCGCGCAGCCCCAGGCCGCGCAGGGGTACGAGCTGGACGCGATCGCCGCTGTCGTCATCGGTGGCGCCTCCCTCGCGGGCGGTACCGGCAAGGCGTCCGGGACGCTGATCGGCGCGCTGATCCTCGCGGTGCTGCGCAACGGCCTCAACCTCCTGTCCGTGTCGGCGTTCTGGCAGCAGGTCGTCATCGGTGTGGTCATCGCGCTGGCGGTGCTGCTCGACACCGTGCGCCGCAAGGCCGGGGCGACCCCGGTGACGTCCGGGGCCGGGGGCGCGGCGGGCCTGAAGGGCAAGGGCCCGCAGGCGGTCAAGTACGGGCTCGCCGTCGTCCTCGTGGCGGCGGTCGTGGGCGGCCTGAGCATCTTCAACAACGGCTCGTCGTCGTCCGAGAAACCGAAGGTCGGCCTGTCCCTCTCCACCCTGAACAACCCCTTCTTCGTACAGATCAAGGCGGGTGCGCAGGCCGAGGCGAAGAAGCTCGGGGCCGATCTGACCGTCACCGACGCGCAGAACGACGCCTCGCAGCAGGCCAACCAGCTGCAGAACTTCACCAGCGAGGGCGTCGACTCGATCATCGTCAACCCGGTGGACTCGGACGCGGCGGGCCCCTCGGTGCGCTCCGCCAACAAGTCCGACATCCCCGTCGTCGGCGTCGACCGGGGCGTCAACAAGGCGAGGACGGCCGCGCTCGTGGCCTCCGACAACGTCGAGGGCGGACAGCTCGGCGCCAAGGCGCTGGCCGAGAAGCTGGGCGGCAAGGGCAAGATCGTCATCCTGCAGGGCCTGGCCGGTACGTCCGCGAGCCGTGAGCGCGGCGCGGGCTTCGAAGAGGGCCTGAAGGCCTACCCGGGCATCGAGGTGGTCGCCAGGCAGCCCGCCGACTTCGACCGCACCAAGGGTCTCGACGTCATGACGAACCTGCTCCAGGCCCACCCGGACGTCCAGGGCGTCTTCGCCGAGAACGACGAGATGGCGCTCGGCGCGATCAAGGCGCTCGGCTCCAAGGCCGGGAAGTCGGTCCAGGTCATCGGCTTCGACGGCACGCCGGACGGACTGAAGGCCGTCGCGGACGGCACGATGTACGCGTCCGTGGCCCAGCAGCCGAAGGAACTGGGCAGGATCGCCGTGGAGAACGCGCTGCGGGCGGCCGACGGCAAGAAGACCGAGCAGACGGTGAAGGTCCCGGTGAAGGTGGTCACGTCGAAGAACGTGGCCGACTTCACGGGCTGACACCGACCGCCCCGTATTCACCTTTCCAGGGAGACAGTTCATGTTCGAGTACGACCTGCTGGTCGTCGGGTCGGCCAACGCCGACCTGGTCGTCGGCGTCGAGCGGCGGCCGGGCGCCGGGGAGACCGTGCTCGGCTCCGACCTGGCCCTGCACCCGGGCGGCAAGGGCGCCAACCAGGCCGTCGCCGCCGCCCGGCTCGGGGCGCGTACGGCGCTCCTGGCCCGGGTCGGCGACGACGCGCACGGCCGGCTGCTGCTCGACTCGCAGCGGGCGGCCGGGGTCGACACGTCCGGCGTCCTCGTCGGCGGCGCGCCCACCGGGGTCGCGCTCATCACCGTGGACCCGTCCGGCGACAACAGCATCGTGGTGTCGCCGGGTGCGAACGGCCGCCTCACCCCGGACGACATCCGCGAGCCTTCGGCCTCGACCCTGCTCGCGGCTTCCCGGGTGGTCTCCACCCAGCTGGAGATCCCGCTGGAGACGGTCGAGGAGGTCGTACGAGGCCTGCGCCCCGGCACCCGCTTCGTCCTCAACCCCTCCCCGCCCCGGGAGTTGCCCGCCCCGGTCCTCGCCGCCTGCGACCCGCTGATCGTGAACGAGCACGAGGCGCGGGTGGTGCTCGGCGCCGACGCGGGCGCGACCCCCGAGGAGTGGGCCGGCGCGCTGCTGGCTCTCGGCCCGCGCTCGGTGGTCGTCACCCTGGGCGAGGAGGGCGCGCTGGTCGCCGACGCGTCGGGCACGGCCCGGGTCCCCGCCGTCGAGGTGACCGCCGTGGACACGACCGGCGCGGGCGACTCCTTCACCGCGGCGCTGGCCTGGCGCCTCGGCACGGGCGAGTCCCTCGCGGACTCGGCGGCGTACGCGGCCCGCGTGGGCGCCGTCGCCGTCACCCGCCAGGGCGCGCAGGCGTCCTTCCCCACTGCCGAAGAGGTCGCCGCCGTATGAAGAGGACCGGAATACTGAACCGCCACCTGGCAGGCGCGACAGCTGAACTGGGCCACGGCGACGGCGTACTGATCTGCGACGCGGGCATGCCGATCCCGGCCGGCCCACGGGTCGTGGACCTCGCCTTCCGGGCCGGGGTGCCGTCGTTCCAGGAGGTCCTGGAGGGCCTGCTGGAAGAACTGGTGGTGGAGGGGGCGACGGCGGCGACGGAGGTACGCGCGTCCAACCCGGAGGCATCCGCGCTCCTGACCGCCCGCTTCCCGACCACGCTGACCCACGTCACCCACGAGGAGCTGAAGACCCTGTCGGCCGGCGCCCGCCTGATCGTCCGGACCGGCGAGGCGCGCCCGTACGCGAATGTGCTGCTGCGGTGCGGAGTGTTCTTCTAGCACCGGGGTCTCCCCACATATACCGGGGTCTCCGCACATATTTCGAGGGGCCCGGTCCGTCGACCGGGCCCCTCGGTTCCCCTCCCCCAGATCAGAACCCCCGCGATCCCCCCGGATCCCCCTCCAAAGGTTCTGATGCCACGTACGACCCGCGAGGTGGGGGGAGGGTTGCACGGTTGCTTGAGATTTTTTTGAGCTTTTTTCGAGCGGGGGCGGGCGCTCGTGTTGCGCGACACTGGGCGGGTGATCGTCGAACGCGCGTATGCCCACCTCTCCTCGTACGACGAGGACGTCTGGCCCTGGTCCGTGCCCTGCGTCCGGCAGCTGATCGAGGAGGGACTGCGGTTCACCGCGCCGGTGACCTTTCTGGTCGGGGAGAACGGCTCGGGGAAGTCGACCCTGGTCGAGGCGCTGGCGGAGGGGTTCGGGCTGGACTCCTACGGCGGCTCCCACGACTGGCGCTACGCCTCCCCGCGGGGCAAGTCGGCGCTCGGCGAGCGGATGCGGTTCGACGCGGCCCCGCGCGGGCGCCGGATGGCCACCAGCTGGGCGGCCCGCAAGGGCTTCTTCCTGCGGGCCGAGACCGCGCTGGACGCCCTGGGCCGGGAGGGGCTGTCGCCGGACTCGGTCAGCCATGGCGAGGGCTTTCTCGCGGCGTTCCGCGGGAAGTTCCTGCACACCGGGCTCTACGTCCTGGACGAGCCGGAGGCCGCCCTCTCCTTTGCCTCGTGCCTCGAACTGATCGGGCACATCGACCGGTTGGCCAAGGAGGGCGGCCAGGTCGTCTGTGCCACTCACTCACCCCTGCTGACCGCCCTGCCCGGCGCGGACATCGTCGAGGTCGGCGACCACGGTATGCGCAGGGTCGCCTGGCGGGAGCTCGGCGTCGTGGACCACTGGCGCCGCTATCTCGCCGACCCGCACGCCTATCTGCGGCACATCCTCGACGCGTAGACAGGTGTGGACAGGTATCGGGCCCGCGCCGTGCGGTGGCGGCGTGGGCCCGATGGCGTCGTGCGGTGTCCTCCCTGGGCCGTCAGTCCGTCAGGTCGTGTGTTCCACGAACCGTGTCGCCGTCTCCGCCAGGACCTCGCGGCCGTCCCTGGCCCACAGGGCGTCGTTGAAGAGTTCGACCTCGATGGGGCCCGTGTAGCCCGCCGCCTCGACGTACGCCTTCCACTCGCGCATGTCGATCGAGCCGTCGCCGATCTGGCCGCGGCCGTTGAGGACGCCCTCGGGGAGCGGGGTCGTCCAGTCGGCGAGCTGGAAGGTGTGGATACGGCCGCCGGCGCCCGCGCGGGCGATCTGCGCCGGGGCCTGGTCGTCCCACCAGAGGTGGTACGTGTCGACCGTCACGCCGACCTGGTGCGCGGGGAAGCGCTCCGCGATGTCGAGGGCCTGGGTGAGCGTGGACACCACGCAGCGGTCGGCGGCGTACATCGGGTGGAGCGGTTCGATGGCGAGACGTACGCCCCGCTCCTCGGCGTACGGGCCCAGTTCGGCCAGTGCGTCCGCGATGCGTTCGCGGGCGCCGTGGAGGTCCTTGGAGCCCGCCGGGAGACCGCCCGAGACCAGGACGAGCGTGTCCGTGCCGAGGGTGGCCGCCTCGTCGATCGCCAAGCGGTTGTCGTCGAGCGCCGCCGCCCGCTCGGCCGGGTCGATCGCCGTGAAGAAACCGCCGCGGCAGAGGGTCGTGACGGTCAGGCCCGCGCCGCGGATCAGCTCGGCCGTCCGCTCCAGGCCGTACGACTGGACCGGGGCCCGCCACAGGCCCACGCCCGGGATGCCCAACTGCACGCAGGTGTCGACCAGTTCCGGCATCGACAGCTGCTTGACCGTCATCTGGTTGATGCTGAAGCGGGAGAGGGGTCCGGGAGCGCTCGTGCTCGGGCTCGGGCTCGGGCTCGGGCTCGGGCTCGTGGTCACTGGTTCACTCCGTACAGGGAGAGCAGGTTCTTCATACGGGTCTCGGCCAGTGCCGGATCGGGGAACAGGCCCAGGCCGTCGGCGAGTTCGTACGCCCGGGACAGGTGCGGGAGCGAGCGGGCCGACTGCAGGCCGCCGACCATCGTGAAGTGGGACTGGTGGCCCGCGAGCCAGGCCAGGAACACCACGCCCGTCTTGTAGAAGCGGGTGGGGGTCTGGAAGAGGTGGCGGGAGAGTTCGACGGTGGGGTCGAGGAGCGCGCGGAAGCCGCGTACGTCACCGGTGTCCAGGACGCGTACCGCCTCGGCCGCCAGCGGGCCCAGCGGGTCGAAGATGCCGAGCAGGGCGTGGCTGAAGCCCTGGTCGTCGCCCGCGATCAGCTCGGGGTAGTTGAAGTCGTCGCCGGTGTAGCAGCGCACCCCGTCCGGGAGCTTGCGGCGCAGGTCGATCTCGCGCCGCGCGTCCAGCAGCGAGACCTTGATGCCGTCGACCTTGTCGGGGTGGGCGGCGATGACCTGGAGGAAGGTGTTGGTGGCGGCGTCCAGGTCGGTGCTGCCCCAGTAGCCCTCCAGGGCCGGGTCGAACATCGGGCCCAGCCAGTGCAGGACCACCGGTTCGGCGGCCTGGCGCAGCAGGTGGCCGTAGACCTCCAGGTAGTCCTCGGGGCCCTTGGCGACGGCGGCGAGGGCGCGCGAGGCCATCAGGATGGCCTGGGAGCCGGACTCCTCGACCAGGGCCAGCTGTTCCTCGTACGCCGCCCGCACCTCGTCCAGGCTGTACGGGTGGCCGATCTCGGTGACGGGCAGCTGGTCGGTGCCGACGCCGCAGGCGATCAGGCCGCCGACCGACTTCGCCTCCGCCGACGAGCGGCGGATCAGCTCGGCCGCGCCCGCCCAGTCGAGGCCCATCCCCCGCTGTGCGGTGTCCATCGCCTCGGCGACACCCAGTCCGTGGGACCACAGATGGCGGCGGAAGGCGAGGGTGGCGTCCCAGTCGACGGCGGCGGGCGAGTCGGGCGACACATCGGCGTACGGGTCGGCGACCACGTGCGCCGCGGAGAAGACCGTACGGGCAGCGAAAGGGGCGCCTGCGGTGACCTGGAGAGGGGTGGCGCGGGGGGTGTAGGTGCGCAGGCTGCCGTCGGCGCCGGGGAGCTGGATTCTTCCGTACGTCACAGGGAGATCTCCGGGACGTCGAAGCGGCGGCCCTCGGCGGAGGACTTCAGGCCCAGCTCGGCGAGCTGGACGCCGCGGGCGCCGGCCAGCAGGTCCCAGTGGTACGGGGCGTCGGCGTAGACGTGCCGGAGGAACAGCTCCCACTGGGCCTTGAAGCCGTTGTCGAACTCGCCGTTGTCCGGCACCTCCTGCCACTGGTCACGGAAGACCTCGGTGGCGGGGATGTCCGGGTTCCAGACCGGCTTGGGGGTCGCCGAGCGGTGCTGGACGCGGCAGTTGCGCAGTCCGGCGACGGCCGAGCCCTCGGTGCCGTCGACCTGGAACTCCACGAGTTCGTCGCGGTTGACGCGGACCGCCCAGGAGGAGTTGATCTGGGCGATCGCGCCGCCGTCGAGTTCGAAGACGCCGTACGCGGCGTCGTCGGCGGTGGCGTCGTAGGGCTTGTCGCCCTCGTCCCAGCGCTGCGGGATGTGCGTGGCGGTGAGCGCCTGGACCGACTTCACGCGGCCGAACAGCTCGTGCAGCACATACTCCCAGTGCGGGAACATGTCGACGACGATGCCGCCGCCGTCCTCGGTCCGGTAGTTCCACGAGGGGCGCTGGGCGGACTGCCAGTCGCCCTCGAAGACCCAGTAGCCGAACTCGCCGCGGATGGACAGGACACGGCCGAAGAAGCCGCCGTCGATGAGCCGCTTGAGCTTGAGCAGGCCCGGGAGGAAGAGTTTGTCCTGCACGACGCCGTGCTTGATGCCGGCCTCGTTCGCCTGGCGGGCCAGCGCGAGGGCGCCGTCGAGGCCCGTCGCGGTCGGCTTCTCCGTGTAGATGTGCTTGCCGGCCGCGATCGCCTTCTTGAGCGCCTCCTCGCGGGCCGAGGTGACCTGCGCGTCGAAGTAGATGTCGATGGTCGGGTCGGCTAGGACCGCGTCCAGGTCGGTGGACCAGTGCTCGATGCCGTGCTGGTCGGCGAGCGCCTTCAGGGCGTGCTCGCGGCGGCCGACGAGGACCGGTTCGGGCCACAGCACGTCACCGTCGCCGAGGTCGAGACCGCCCTGCTCGCGCAGGGCGAGGATCGAGCGGACGAGGTGCTGGCGGTAGCCCATGCGTCCCGTCACGCCGTTCATGGCGATGCGCACCGTCTTGCGTGTCACGTCATTCCTTTCGTACGCGTCCCGCGCCGCGTACGAACTGGCGAGCGTCGCAGCAAGCGCTTTCTATGTAAGAAGAAGCTAGCCTCTGTGCAGCGGATCGGACAAGACCGCGAGGGTGGTGAGTTGTTCGAGGGGGCGAACGGGAGGGGTGCGCGGCCTTAAGGTCGTACGGCGTCGCGGCCGGACGTAAGGTCTGCACCATTCGTTCGCGCGACTCGGGTGACTTCCGGCCAGGGCTGCTGGGGTCGCTGGGGTTGCCTGGCGGGCTTTTGTGCCGGACGGGGCGGCGGCGAGGGTGATGGTGATGGTGACAGCGCAGTGACGGCGGTCGCGACGGCTGTCGCGATGGCGGTCGCGATGGCGGTCGCGATGGCGGTCGCGACGGTGATGCTGATGGCCGGGACGGCGACAGCGGGCCGGCACTGGAGTAGTACGGCTCTGAGGACGATGACGAGATGCGCGACCGGAGGACTTCGAGATGACGGTGACCCTGGCGGACGTGGCAGCTCGCGCGCAGGTCTCGCCCGCGACGGTGTCGCGCGTACTGAACGGCAACTACCCCGTGGCGGCCTCCACCCGTGAACGGGTGCTGCGGGCCGTGGACGACCTGGACTACGTACTGAACGGCCCCGCGAGCGCGCTCGCGGCCGCCACCTCCGACCTGGTCGGAATCCTGGTCAACGACATCGCCGACCCGTTCTTCGGAATCATGGCGGGGGCGATCCAGTCCGAGATCGGAGGGCCCGGCGGACGCGCCGGCGGGGAACGGCTCGCCGTCGTGTGCAACACCGGCGGCTCCCCAGAGCGCGAACTCACCTACCTCACCCTCCTGCAGCGGCAGCGTGCGGCGGCCGTCGTCCTGACCGGTGGGGCCGTGGAGAACACCGCGCACGCGACAGCCGTCGCGACGAAACTGCGCAAGCTCGGGGAGGCGGGGACGCGGGTGGTGCTGTGCGGACGGCCGCCCGCACCGGCCGACACCGACGCGGTGGCGCTCACCTTCGACAACCGTGGTGGCGGCCGGGAGCTGACCGAGCACCTGATCGGGCTCGGGCACCGGCGCATGGGGTACATCGCGGGGCCGGAGGAGCGGACGACCACACGTCACCGGCTGGAGGGGCATCGGGACGCGCTCACCGCGCACGGGATCGCGGACGAACCGGCGCGGACGGTTCATGGGCGGTACGACCGGCGGGCGGGGTACGAGGCCACCATCGAACTCCTCCGCCGCGAACCCGACTTGACGGCTGTCGTGGCCGCGAACGACACGGTGGCGTTGGGGGCGTGTGCGGCGTTGCGGGACTCGGGACTGCGCATTCCGGACGACGTGTCCGTGGCCGGCTTCGACGACCTGCCGTTCAGCATCGACGCGGTGCCGGCGCTGACGACGGTGCGGTTGCCGCTGGCTGATGCGGGGGCGCGGGCGGGGCGGATCGCGATGGGGCGGGAGGAGGTTCCGCCTGGGGGGATCGCGACGATTCGGGGGGAGTTGATGGTGCGGGGGTCTACGGGGGTTCCCAAGGGGGCGTAAGGGGGGCTGGGGGGCTGGGGGTCGCTTTTCGGGTGCGGGCCGGTGGTGGCTGATGGTGGCTGGTTGCGCAGTTCCCCGCGCCCCTGACGGGGGTGGGGCCTTCGGCCGGATCGTCGGGTGCGGCGCCGTCGTGGCCGGCCGCGCCGTTCCCCGCGCCCCTGGGTGGGTGGGGGTTGGGGCCGGACGTCGGCTGCGGGTGCGTCGTGGCTGAGCGCGCAGTTCCCCGCGCCCCTCAAGACGGGCCCGGCGCCCGCATGATGCCACGCCCCGTCAGGGTCGCGAGAAACGGCACGGCCAACCACGACCACCCCAGGGCACCCCAGGGGCGCGAGGAACTGCGCGACCAGCCACCACCGGCCCGCACGCTGACGCCCGACCCGAGGCGTCCGCACGCTCAGGGGCGCGAGGAACTGCGCGACCAGCCACGACAGGCCCGCAGACTGACACCCGACCCAAGACCCCCAACCCCCAGGGGCGCGGGGAACTGCGCGACCAGCCACCACCGGCCCGCACGCTGACGCCCGACCCGAGGCGTCCGCACGCTCAGGGGCGTGGGGAACTGCGCGGTCGGCCATGACGGGCCTTGTCGACCCCAGTGCCGGAAACCGGCCGAAGCCGTGTCGACAATCGCCCACGACGGGATTAATCTCTGACTGAGTCAGGTATTTCTATCCACCACTCATTTCATTCTCTTCGTCGTTGCGAGACAGGTGTCACGTGTCATGACCGTTCAGGAAATCCGCGCCTTCAACCGCTTCTACACCAACCTCATCGGGGCGCTGGACTACAGCCGCCAGCTCCACGCCCCGTACACGCTCACGGAGTCCCGCGTGCTGTACGAGCTGGCCCACTCCCCCCGTACGGACGCCGCCGACCTCCGTACCGAACTCTCCCTGGACTCCGGCTACCTGAGCAGGTTGCTGGCGAAGTTCGAGAAGGACGGGCTGATCGAGCGGGGCCCTTCGGCGAAGGACACCCGGCGCCGCCGCGTCTCGCTCACGGCCCGGGGGCGAGGCACCGCCGACCTGCTGGACGAGCGTTCGCGGGAATCGGTCGGCTCGCTGCTGTCGAGCGTGCCGCCCGGGGACAGGCCCCGGCTCGCCGAGGCGATGCGGGACATCCGCGCGATCCTCTCCGACGCCGGGCGCCGGCCACCGCGCCGCGAGGACGTCCTGCTGCACGAACCCCGTCCGGGCGACCTCGGCTGGATCGTGCAGCGCAACGCGGCGCTCTACACCGCCGAGTACGGCTGGAACACGGACTACGAAGGGCTCGTCGCCCGCATCGTCGCCGACTTCGCCGAGGACCACGACCCGATCCTGGAGCGGGTGTGGATCGCGGAGCTGGACGGCCGCCAGGTGGGCAGCGTGATGTGCGTACGGGACGAGGCACCCGGCGCCGCCCGGCTGCGCCTGCTGCTCGTCGAGCCGGACGCGCGCGGGCTCGGTATCGGCGACCGGCTGGTGAGCGCCTGCGTCGAGTTCGCCCGGGGGGTCGGCTACCGGGAGATGGTCCTGTGGACGAACGACGTGCTGTCGTCCGCCCGCCGCATCTACCAGCGGCACGGTTTCGTCCTCGTCGACGAGAAACCGCACCGCTCCTTCGGCGCCGACCTCGTCGGGCAGGACTGGCGGCTGGACCTGCTCGGAACACAGGAGTGACGCGGAAGTGAGAGAACGCGAACGGCGGGTAGGGTCCGTTTCGTGGCGCGCCGCCCCCGGGGCTCCCGGTACCCCCGGTGCTCCCGGTACTTCCGGTACTTCCGGTAGTCACAGCCGGAACGATCTGCGGACAGCTCCGCGCCCGTAGTCCTGACTCGCCCGACCCGATCGACAGCGAAGGTGCGATCTCGTGAAACTGGCCTTCTCCACCCTCGGCGTACCCGGACTCCCGATCAGTGACGTGGTGCGGCTCGCCGCCACCCACGGCTATCACGGCGTCGAGTTGCGTACGCATCCCGAGGAGCCCGTGCACACCGGGCTCGACCCCGCCGCACGGGCCGACGTGGCCGCCGAGTTCAAGGCGGCGGGCGTCGAGATCCTGGGCGTGGCCGGGTACGCGCGGGTGGCTGCGCCGGGCGACGACGAGCCCGTGCTCGCCGAGATCCGCGAACTCCTCGACCTGGCGCGGGACTTGGGCGCACCCTTCATCCGGGTCTTCCCCGGCGGCGGCTCCGGCCAGGCCCCCGACCAGACGCCCGAGGAGGCCGACGCGACGGCCGCGCGGCGGCTGGGCACGGCGGCCGAGTACGCGGCCGACCTCGATGTACGGATCCTGCTGGAGACCCACGACTCGCATCGCACCGGCGCCGACGCGATCCGCGTCCTCGGGCCCGTCGGGCACCGGCAGGCGGGGGCGCTCTGGGACGTCATGCACACGTGGCTCGGTGGGGAGCAGCCCTCGGCGAGTTACGCGGCGCTGTCTCCGTTCCTCGGGTATGTCCAGGTCAAGGACATCGCTTCCGCGGACGACACGACTCCGCTGGGGCTGGGGGCGGGGGTCCTGCCGCTCACCGAGTGTGTGGAACTGCTCTCCCGGGAGGGGTGGGACGGGTGGTTGTGCTGGGAGTACGAGAAGCGGTGGTATGAGGCGGCGCCTCCGCTGGAGGGGTTGTTGGGCGGGGGCCACGACTATCTTTCACGGCTGCTGAACGATGCGGCGTAGCGGCTAAGACCTCAGCCGTCCGGCTGGGGTCCACGGCAACTGCCCGCGCAGTTCCCCGCGCCCCTTGAGAGGCCCGTCATCGGGTGCGGGTCCGCCGTGGTTGCCCGCGCAGTTCCCCGCGCCCCTTAAGGGGCGCGTTGTGGCTGGGCATGGCGTTCCCCGTGAACCTGAAGACAGCAACGGTGCTCCGCCACCCACCCATAGGGGCGCGGGGAACGGCGCAATCTTTTGTCCTTAGGGGCGCGGGGAACTGCGCGGTCCGTCCCCGCCGGGGTGCGGGGAGGGCGACGCGGTGTGCCGAGTCCCTCAGGGCACCGCGTGCACTCGCGTCCCCCCTCGTACCGACTTGTCGGAATTCAAGGATTCCGGGGAACCCATCCCCACCGACCCTCGTCCAATTCGCATGCTGTCGGATGAGTCTCCGCAGTGCGGTGTCGGCCTCGCTGCTGGCTGCGATTGCTGACCACCCTCTCCGCCGCCTGCGGCCGGCAGCACGCCGTCACCGGCGCGCCCCCCTCCAACAGCGCCGGTGGCGGCACCTCCCCCGCGTCGTCCGTCCGCGCTATTGACTGGCAGAAATTTCCCGGATATCCGTGACTCCTTGGCAGTTTTCTTCAAGGATCCCCCGAGGGAACCCTGTAAGAGGCTCCCGCAGGGGTTCGTTCAGCTCGCCCCTCCACGGGCCCCCGGGCCCTCTCCGGAAGGAGCGCACGTGCACACCTCCAGACGTACGCTGCTCGCGGCCACCGCCGGTGCCGCCGCAGCCGTCGCCGGCGCCGCCCCCGCACTCGCCGGCAGCGCGAAGCACGAGGACGGGAACCGCGGCGACAAGCGGCTCCGGGCCCTCATCTCCCGTATGACGCTCGAAGAGAAGGTCGGGCAGCTCTTCGTGATGCGGGTGTACGGGCACTCGGCGACCGAGCCCGACCAGGCCGACGTCGACGCGAACCTGGCGGAGATCGGCGTACGGACGGCCGCCGAGCTGATCGCCAAGTACCGCGTCGGCGGGATCATCTACTTCGGGTGGGCGCACAACACCCGCGAACCGCACCAGATCGCGGACCTGAGCAACGGCATCCAGAAGGCTTCGCTGGGACAGCCCCGCGGCCTGCCCGTGCTCGTCTCCACCGATCAGGAGCACGGGATAGTGGCACGGGTGGGCACGCCCGCGACGCTCTTCCCCGGTGCGATGGCACTCGGCGCCGGGGGCTCGCGTACCGACGCCCGTACCGCCGGGCGCATCGCCGGCGCGGAGCTGCGCGCGATGGGCATCCTGCAGGACTACGCCCCGGTCGCCGACGTGAACGTGAACCCGGCCAACCCGGTCATCGGCGTACGTTCCTTCGGCGCCGACCCCCAGGCCGTGGCGGGTCTGGTCGCCGCGCAGGTGAAGGGCTATCAGGGCGCCGGGGTCGCGGCCACCTCCAAGCACTTCCCGGGGCACGGCGACACCGAGACGGACAGCCATTACGGCTTCCCGGTCATCGAGCACACCGAGGCGCAGTGGGCCGAGCTGGACGCGCCCCCGTTCAAGGCGGCGATCGCCGCCGGCATCGACTCGATCATGACCGCGCACATCATGGTCCCGGCGCTCGACCCGGCCGGTGATCCGGCCACCCTCTCGCGTCCGATCCTCACCGGCATCCTGCGCGAGAAGCTCGGCTACGACGGGGTCGTGGTGACGGACTCGCTCGGCATGGAGGGCGTCCGCACGAAGTACGGCGACGACCGTGTGCCCGTACTCGCGCTGAAGGCCGGTGTCGACCAGCTCCTCAACCCGCCGAAGCTGGACATCGCCTGGAACGCCGTCCTGGCGGCCGTCCGCGGCGGCGAGCTGACGGAGGCCCGCCTCGACGAATCGATCCTGCGCGTCCTGCGGCTGAAGGCGAAGCTGGGGTTGTTCAAGGACCCGTACGTCACGGGGCGGGGGGTCGACCGGACGGTCGGGATTCCCTCGCATCTGAAATCCGCGGACCGGGTCGCCGAGCGGACGACGACTCTGCTGGTCAACTCCGGCGGGCTGCTGCCGCTGTCACGGCGTACGCACACGAAGGTGCTCGTCGTCGGCGCCGATCCGGCCTCGCCGTCCGGCACCACGGGCCCGCCGACGACCGTCCTGGCGAACGCCCTCACCGAGCTGGGGTTCACCCCGACCGTGCTGTCCACGGGCACGGCACCCTCGGCCGCGACCATCGCGAAGGCCGTCGCGGCGGCCCAGGACGTGGACGCGGTACTCGTGGGCACGTACAACGTCACCGCGGCCTCGACGCAGCGCGCCCTCGTGAACCAACTCCTCGCCACGGGCCGCCCGGTGGTCGCGCTCGCCATCCGCAACCCGTACGACGTGGCGCAACTGCCGGACGTCAAGGCCTACTTGGCGTCGTACTCCTGGACGGACGTCGAGCTGCGCGCAGCGGTACGGGTGCTCGCCGGACGGGTCGGCCCGCGCGGCGGACTGCCGGTGCCGGTGCAGCGCGCGGACGATCCGGCGGTGGTCCTGTATCCCGTGGGGCACGGCCTGACGTACTGAGGCCCCCACCCGGGCCCCCGCATCGGGGCGCGCGCCCCGGCCTGGCGTACCGGGCCTACGACGTGCGCCCCGTTCCGCATCCCCAAGTGACGCAAAGCGTCCGGTACGCCTGGCGGGGTCCGCCCCGGCGGGTCACGCTGGGCTGGGGATGATCGGGGGGGAGCTGCCATGCGCGACGCACGCGGCGCGGGCGCACATCGCGCGGGCGCACACCGCGCGAGGTCCGCCGACGCGAGGTCGACCCACGCGAGCTCGACCGACGCGACGGCGGCCATGCTGTGCGCGCTGCTCATGCTGGTGCTGGCGGTTCTCGCGGGGTGCCAGCAGCCGTCCGGGGGCGGCGGCGACGGGGACGGGAACGGTGATGCGCGGCGGACGACTCCCGCTCCGGTGCCGACCCGGGCCTCGGGGTACGGGGTGGTGTTCCTCGGGATCGACGAGTGCAGTTCGTTCGGGCGCGAGTCGTTCACCGAGGTGCCGTGCACCAGCGAGAGGGCGGCGGCGCGCGTGATCGCGCGGCACGACGGCAGGGCGGGCGAGGGGCCGCCGTGCCCCGCCACCACGGACTTCGTGCTGCACATCAGTGAGCAGCGGCCCTCCGCCGACGAGGACGGCGACGGCGCGGTCCCGCAGGGGTACGCCTGTATGCGCAACCTGGAGCCCCCGCACCCCGGCGACCCGGGCGGCGGCGGAGGTCCGCGCACGATCGTCGGCGACTGCGTCTACAGCGCGGGCGCGGGCGAGGTCCGCGAGACCTCGTGCGACAGCGAGGGCGAGGGCGAGAACGGCGGCAGGGCCCCCGAGTACCAGGTGACCGGGGCCGTGGAGCGGCGCTCCGACTGCCCCGCGTCCACCGAGCTGTACGTCCAGCTCGGCGGACCGTATCCGGTGGGCTGCGCCCGCCCGTTGTAGCCCGGAGGCTCGTAGCCCGGAGGCTCGTGGCCCGGGGGTTCGACGGACGGGCGCGGCACCGAATGCGTGACCGGAACCGCTACGGGCGGAGCTGACGCTCGACCGTGCGCTTGTCCAGCTTCGAGTCGTACTTGGCCAGCGGCTTCGCCTTCTCCGGGTCCGCCTGGACCGCGGCCGTGGCGACGCCCGCCCACTCCAGGATGCGGGCCGTGGCGAGCGCCTTCTGGTCGGGGACGAGACCCGCGACGTTGGCGCCGTGGTTCAGACCCGGGGCCGTGAAGACGTACGAGTCACGGGCACCCTTGCCGAGGCGGAACGGCTCGGCGCCCCACGGGTCGTTCTGCCCGTACACGAACAGCATGTGGTTCGCGTTGTGCTTGACCCAGGAGTCGACGCTGCGCATGACACCGGGCTGGAACTTCATCTCGATGTCGCGCGGCACGAAGTTCCGCGGCGGCTGGTAGCCGTAGCGGATGTACTTCTTCTCGATGTGCGGGAAGACGATGGTCGGCGCACCGAGCTGCGTGCCCGCCTGGTAGTAGTACGGCGTGTAGGGCGACAGGCCCTGGTCCGTGTAGAACGAGAAGCCGGAGATCGTGTCGATGGACGTCCAGATCTCGTCGTCCGTGGCGTTCTTCGCGTCCGCCGGGATCGTGTCGCAGTCGGCGAGCAGGCTGTACTGCCAGAAGCCCCACACGTAGTCGAGGACGACCGCCTCGTACGCCCGGTCCAGGCTGCCGATGGTGTTGAAGGTGTAGCCCTCGGCGGCGGCCACGTCCTTGTACTTCTTCTCCAGCGCGGTCCGGCGGACGAGAGCCTCGCGCTGCACCGCGTTCAGCCGGTCGCGGCACTCCTTGGTGCCGACCTTGGCGAAGAACCGGTCGTACGCCGAGTCCTCCTTGTTCACCACGTCGTTGGGGGCGACGTACGCGACGACGCCGTCCATGTCACGCGGGTAGAAGCGCTCGAAGTAGGTGGCGGTCATGCCGCCCTTCGAACCGCCCGTGGAGACCCACTTCTTGTCGTAGACCGGCTTGAGGGCCTTGAAGATGCGGTGCTGGTCGCTGGCCGCCTGCCAGATGTCGAGCTTCGACCAGTCGGCCGGCGCGGGCCGGGACGGAGTGAAGTAGCGGTACTCCATCGAGATCTGGTTGCCGTCCACGATCTGGGTCGGCTCGCGGCGGCTCGGCGTCGTGGAGACGTTGTAGCCGCCGGTGTAGAAGACCGTCGGACGGGCGGTGTCCTTGTGCAGCACGGTGATGCGCTGCTGGAAGGTGCCCTTGGACGGGTGCCGGTGGTCGACCGGCTGGGTGTAGTTGAGGACGAAGAAGCGGTAGCCCGTGTAGGGCTTCTCCTCGATCAGGCTCATGCCCGGTATCGCGAGGAGGCGGTCCTTGATGTCCGCCGACTCGTCCGTGACGACGTGGGTTGCGGTGGCGGCGTCCGGCTGGGCGGCGGTGGCCGCCCCGGCCGTGCTCACGGTGCCTATGAGCACCGTGAGGGACAACAGCCATCTGAGCGTCTTGCGCATGCGTTCTCCCCTGAATACGCAGATGTCCGCCGGAACTTAGCTCAGCAACAGCTGCCACACCAGGGGATGTTGTGGACATTACCGTCAGGTCGGTACGAAGACTGCACGACTTGGGGGTTCAGCAGAGGATCCAGCCCGTGCTGACCGAGCCCGAGCCGACGGCCCCCTTGATCCGTACGCAGCGGTGCCCGGCGTGCACCCGTACCGGACCCGCGTACCGCACGAACCGGCCCGCGTTCGGCACGCGCTCGCTCCCCCGGGCCTGCACGCTCACCATCATGTAGCGGCGGGCGCCCACCTTCTTGGGGTAGGTCACCGCGCACACGTAACCGCGCTTCTTGTGGACGTCCACGTGGCCGGTGGAGAAGGGCAGCGTGCGCACCTTCCGCCCGGCGCACGGGGACGCGGCGGAGGCCTCGCCCACCGGGCCCGCGAGGGCCAGCAGTCCGGACGCCGTCAGCACGGCGGTACCGAGCGTGAGGCGTCGGCGTATCGCGCCCATGTCCACTGGTGTCCCTCCACGGCCCCCGACGACTGATGCCTGCTTCGACCTATCGCGCTTCGACCTACTGCGCTTCGACGCACGGCGCTTTGACGTACTGCTGTACGGACGCATGGCGTACGGGGAACGGTTGCCCTACCCGTCGGTTGCGGCTTTTTTGCGTGTTCATGGCACATTCGCCGGACATCCGGAGCTGTCAGGTGGCGCTGCGGACCGGGTCCGGCTCCCCCACGAACGTCCGCCACAGCCGCGCGTACCGGCCGTCGAGGGCGAGCAGTTCGTCGTGGGTGCCGTCCTCCGCGACCCGGCCGTCGGCCATCACCACGACCCGGTCCGCCCGCGCGGCGGTGGTCAGCCGGTGGGCGACGACCAGGGTCGTGCGGCGGCCCGCGATGCGGTCGGTGGCCTGGTTGACCTGGGCCTCGGTGGCCAGGTCGAGCGCGGCGGTGGCCTCGTCGAGGAGGAGGATGTCCGGGTCGACGAGTTCGGCGCGGGCCAGCGCGATCAGCTGGCGCTGGCCGGCCGAGAGGTTGCGGCCGCGCTCGGCGACCTCGTGGAGGTAGCCGCCGTCCAGCGTGGCGATCATGTCGTGCGCGCCGACCGCGCGGGCCGCCGCCTCCACCTGCGCGTCCGTGGCGTCGGGACGGCCGTACGCGATGGCGTCGCGGACGGTGCCCTGGAAGAGGTACGCCTCCTGCGGGACGACGCCGAGACGGTGCCGGTACGAGGTCAGGTCCAGCGAGCGCAGATCCGTGCCGTCGACCGTGACCCGGCCGCCGGTGGGGTCGTAGAAGCGGGCCACCAGCTTGACGAGGGTCGACTTGCCCGCGCCGGTCTCGCCGACGAACGCGACGGTCTGCCCGGCGGGGATGCTCAGCCGCACCCCGCTGAGCGCCTCCTCCGCTTCACCTTCGCCAGTGGGCCCGTACGCGAAGTCGACGTCCTCGAAGGCGATCTCGCCCCGCAGGGACAGCACCTCAAGGGGCTCGGCGGCGGCCTTCGTCGACGTCGGCTCCTGGAGCAGCTCCTGGATCCGGCCGAGGGAGACGGTCGCCTGCTGGTAGCCGTCGAAGACCTGCGACAGCTGCTGCACGGGGGCGAAGAACAGGTCGATGTAGAGGAGATAGGCCACCAGCGCGCCGGTGGTGAGGGTGCCCGCGTCGACGCGCCCGGCGCCCACGACGAGCACGGAGGCGGCGGCCACCGAGGACAGCAGCTGCACGAACGGGAAGTAGATGGAGATCAGCCACTGCCCGCGGATCCGCGCCTGGCGGTAGCTGTCGCTGCCCTCGGCGAAGCGCCGTCCGCCCGAGCCCTCGCGCCGGAACGCCTGGAGGATCCGCAGCCCCGACACCGACTCCTGGAGGTCGGCGTTCACCACGGACACCCGCTCACGGGCCAGTTCGTACGCCTTCACGCTGGACCTGCGGAAGAAGAACGTGCCGACGATCAGCGGCGGCAGCGTCAGGAAGACGACGAGCGCGAGCTGTACGTCGATGACGAGCAGCGCGGCCATGATGCCGAAGAAGGTGACGACCGAGACGAAGGCGGTGACCAGGCCCGTCTGGAGGAAGGTGGACAGCGCGTCCACGTCCGTCGTCATCCGGGTCATGATCCGGCCGGTCAGCTCGCGCTCGTAGTAGTCGAGCCCGAGCCGCTGGAGCTGCGCGAAGATCTTCAGCCGCAGCGAGTACAGGACCCGTTCGCCCGTGCGGCCGGTCATCCGGGTCTCGCCGATCTGCGCCGCCCACTGGACGAACACGCTGATCAGGGCGATCACCGAGGCCGCCCACACCCCGCCGATCGCCATCTCGGAGACGCCCTCGTCGATGCCGTGCCGGATCAGGACCGGCAGCAGCAGGCCCATGCCGGCGTCGACGGCGACGAGCCCGAGGCTGACGAGGAGAGGCAGCCCGAAGCCCCGCAGCAGGCGCCGCAGCCCGTAGGACTCCTCCGGGGTGACCGCGCGCGCCTCGTCGATGGCGGGGGTGTCGGTGGCGGGCGGCAGGGCGTCGACCTGGGCGAGGAGGCCGGGGGTCGCGGGCATCCCGGCCAGCGCGGTGTCCTTCGGCTCGCGGTCGCCGGTCCACAGGCGCGGGGTGACACCGCGCTCGGCGTCGAACTCGGCGTCCAGCTCGTCCCGTACGGACGTGTCCTCGGGCGGACAGGACGGCGGGCAGGTCAGCTCGGGGTGGCCGGGCGAGGTTCCGCCCAGTTCGTCCGGGTCGGTGAGCAGTCGGCGGTAGAGCGGCGAGCGCCCGGTCAGCTCCTCGTGGGTGCCGAGGTCGGCGAGTCGGCCGTCTTCGAGGACGGCGATGCGGTCGGCGAGGTTGAGGGTGGAGCGGCGGTGGGCGATGAGGAGGGTGGTGCGGCCCGCCATGACTCCGCGCAGGGCCTCGTGGATCTCGTGCTCGACCCTGGCGTCGACCGCGGAGGTCGCGTCGTCGAGGACCAGCAGGCGCGGGTCGGTGAGGATCGCGCGGGCCAGGGCGACGCGCTGGCGCTGGCCGCCGGAGAGGGTGAGGCCGTGCTCGCCGACCTTGGTGTCGTAGCCGTCGGGCAGCGCGGAGATGAAGCCGTGCGCCTGGGCGGCGCGGGCGGCGGTCTCGATCTCCTCGCGGGTGGCCTCGGGGCGGCCGTACGCGATGTTGGACGAGACGGTGTCGGAGAAGAGGAAGGAGTCCTCGGGTACGAGTCCGATGGCGGCCCGCAGCGAGTCGAGGGTCAGCTCGCGCACGTCGAGGCCGCCGATGAGGACCGCGCCGCCGGTCACGTCGTAGAAGCGGGGCAGGAGCAGGGAGACCGTGGACTTGCCGGAGCCGGAGGAGCCGACGACGGCGAGGGTCTCGCCGGCGCGGATCTCGAAGCTGAGGCCGTCGAGGACCGGGCGGTCGTCGTCGTAGGCGAAGGACACGCCGTCGAACTCGACGGTCGCGGGCGCGTCGGCCGGCAGGTCCTTCGTGCCGTCCTCCATCGACGGCCGGGTGTCGATCAGCTCCAGTACGCGCTCGGCGCCGGCGCGGGCCTGCTGGCCGACGGTGAGGACCATGGCGAGCATGCGCACGGGCCCCACGAGCTGGGCGAGATAGGAGGAGAAGGCGACGAACGTACCGAGGGTGACCTCACCCCGCACCGCCAGCCAGCCGCCGAGCGCCAGCATGGCGACCTGCCCGAGCGCCGGAACGGCCTGGAGCGCCGGGGTGTACTTGGAATTGAGCCGGATCGTACGCAGCCGCCCCGCGAAGAGCCGCCGCCCGATCTCCCGGAGCTTCCCGGTCTCCTGATCCTCCTGCCCGAAGCCCTTCACCACCCGTACGCCGCTGACCGCGCCGTCGACGACACCGGCCACCGCGGCGGCCTGCGCCTGCGCGTACCAGGTCGCCGGGTGCAGCTTGGAGCGGCTGCGCCGGGCGATGAACCAGATGGCGGGGGCAACGGCGAGCGCGACCAGGGTGAGCGGGAGGGACAGCCAGGCCATGATGCCGAGCGAGATCAGGAAGAGCAGGACGTTCCCGACGGTCATCGGGAGCATGAAGAGCAGGCCCTGGATGAGCTGGAGGTCGCTGGTCGCGCGGCCCACGACCTGGCCGGTCGACAGCTCGTCCTGGCGTCGGCCGTCGAGGCGGACGATCGTCTCGTACATGTCGGTGCGCAGGTCGTGCTGGACGTCGAGCGCGAGCCGGCCGCCGTAGTAGCGGCGGATGTAGGTGAGGACGTAGACGAGAACGCCGGCGCCGATGAGCGCGCCGGCCCAGGGGCCCATGTCGCGACTGTGGTCCCCGACGACATCGTCGATGATCACCTTGGTGATGAGCGGCACGAGCGCCATCACGGCCATGCCGACGAGCGAGGCGCCCAGCGAGAGCACGACGTCCTTCGGGTACCGCCACGCGTACCCGGCCAGCCGCCGTGCCCATCCCCGCTGCGTTGTCACTCCTGATGCCTTCCCTCGTCCGGCCCTGATCGTCCGGAAGGCACCAACACGGATCGAAGCGGATTTCATCCCTCCGCAACAATCGGGGGCGTGCGCGGAGGGATCAGGGGCGCACCCGGAGGGAGTAGAAGCGGGTGGTCTGGGTGGCGCCCTGGTTGTCGTCGCTGACGAGGAGGACACGCAGGGCGCCCCGGGTGGTGCCGGTGACGGCCATGCCCTCGATGTTGTCGAGCAGCGGATTGGGCTGCGGCTGCTTGGCGGTCGCGCCGAGGGAGGGGCAGTCCGCGAGGTCGGCGAGGAGGGTCTTACGGACGAGGCGTACGCCGTCATGGCCGGTCAGAGTGCCGGTCAAGGTATCGATGCGGGAGGTGTCCGTGGCGCGGCGGAGGTCGGCCAGGTAGAGGCGGACGGTGTTGCCGACGCCCACGGTGAAACCGCGCTCCAGGACGAGGAGGCGGCCGTCGGGGGTCGCGGCGGCCTCGACGAGCCCGAGACCGGTGTCGGTGCGGTAGCCGTACTGGGCGGCCAGCCGGAAGTCGCGGTGCACGTGGCCGCTCTGGCCGCTCTGGCGCTGCCAGGTCTGGAGGCGTACGACGCCGAGGGTGTCGCCGGAGAGGGAGCCCTCCATGCCGGCCAGCAGGGTTCGGCCGCCGGGCAGGAGGGTCAGCGCCTCGAAGGTCTGGTTCGAGGTGGCGCGGCCGGCCGGGGCGACGCGCAGGGCGTCCGGCACGGGGAGGCGCCCGAGAAGGGTGCCGTCCCTTCCGTACCGGCGTACCGACGGCTCGGTCTCGGACGACACCAGCCGGGTGCCGTCGCGGTCGACGACGAGCCCCTCGGAGTCGAGCGCGGCCCCGCCCTCGTCGGCCAGCGGGACGACGGAGCGTGGGCTCAGGGTCTTCGGGTCGAGGGTGAAGAGCGAGGACCGGTCGGACAGCGCGGCGATCGCCCCGTCGCGGTCCACGGCCAGCGCGGAGAAATTACCGACGAACGTGCCCTCGTACGTCGTCTTGTCGAGGGCGTCGGAGAAACGCTCGATGGAGACTGCGGGCGAGCAGGCGTGGCCGCGCGGCGGGTCGGCGGGACCGCTGTGGGCCGTGGCGGGCCCGGCGGCGGTGACGCACGTGGCCGCCGCCAGGCCGGCGGTGAGGGTGGCTGCGAGGGGAGCGAGTACGGATCTCAGACGCATGGCGTCACGGTAGGGGGAGGCCGGTTGAGGGGAAGGGTACGGGCCGTGAACCTTCGCCGAAGTGGGCTGAATCCGGCCACCGGGGCCAGTCACTCGATGTGTGGGTGACCTGCGCCGTCGCGGGCGTCCGCATGGAGGGGCGGAGGAACACGGGCGCCCCGGCTCTCCGCGATGCGGTGCACGTCCGTCAGCGCTTCGGCCAGGCGGGCGGCCAGGTAGCGGAGTTGATCGGCGGTGGCCCGGCGGTCGGCGAGCAGGTCGGCCGCGTGATCGAGGAGACCGGCCGACATACCGAGCTGAAGGCTCTCGATGCGGTCTGCCGTACGGGAGAGGTGGCCCTTCCCGTCCCCGATGAGATAGCAGGGCTTGCCGTCGTCACCGGCCCACGGCAGCAGCCGCATCGACGGGGCCGTTCCCGTCCGGTCGCCGGTCACGCGGACACCTCCACGCCGTGGATCAGCCGGGGCCCGATGTCGACGCCACGCGTTGCGAGCCACAGCTCGCGTCGGCGGGCCCGTTGCTGCCGTGCTTCTTCGCGTCGCACGTGCTGCTCGTGCTCCACGAGGTAGGGGCGGACCATCACGTGGTCCTCGCCGCGCAGGGGGCGACAGCCGACGCGGTGGGCCGTCGCCCCTTGCGCGCCCGCGGGAGCGCGGTGACGGCCGCGCCCGGACGTCACCCCGACCGCCGGCAGCCGATGGCGCCCCTTGCCCGGAAAAAGCAATCGCAGCAACGGCTCGACGAGCCGGCCGATACGGTGCTTCACGTCATCAACTTCCTTGTCCGGGTTGGTGACCACGCCCCCGGACCGGTCGCACGGTCGCGGGGGTATCGCTGTGTGTAGCGAACTCGTCACAGCGTGACGCCTGCTCGGCTAGCCTCGCCAGGGGGTGCGATGTGACCAGGCATTTGTCACAAAGGAGTGGCCATGACCAGCACGTACGGTGACTGGCTCAAGCAGCAGCGCGAGACGGCGGGGCTGACGCAGCAGGAGTTGGCGGACGCGGCGGTGATGACGCGTTCGCACATCTCGCACATCGAGGCGGGGCGTCGTATTCCGACGAAGGAGGACGCGCGGCGGCTCGACAGGGTCCTGAACACGGGAAATGTGCTGAGCAGCTTCCTGCCGGCCGAGGACGCGGCGGTCGCCGACTACTTCGAGGCGGCCCGCCTGCTCGAACAACAGGCGGTGATGATCCGGGAGTTCGCCCTGTCGTTCGTCCCGGGCATCCTCCAGACGGAAAGGTACGCACGTGCGGTTCTGGGCACGTCGTTCCCTCCGGTGGGTGAACAGGAATGTGACAGGCTCGTTGTCACACGCCTTGAGCGCGCCAAGATCCTCACGGACCCGGTGAGCCCGGTGGTCTGGGTCCTGCTCGACGAGGCCGTGCTACGCCGCGTCGTGGGCGGCCCGGATGTCATGGCGGAGCAGCTCCGCCACCTCGTCCACCTGGTGGAGAGCGAACGGGTCCGCGTGCACGTTGTGCCGTTCGTCCTGGGGTCCCATCCGCTGATGGAGGGCATGCTCAGCATCATGTCTTTCGAGGACCAGCCGCCGGTGGCGTACAGCGAGGGCTTCCACATGGGCAAGCTGCACGACTCGCCCTCCGTGGTACGCGAGTTGGACCACCGCTACGCTCTCGCGTTGAGCGACGCGATGCCGCTCACGGAGTCATTGGCCCTGCTGAGGGCGACAGCGAAGGGTTACGAACACCATGACTGACCGGATAACCACCGGCATCCCGCCCCTGCGAGGCTGGCGCAAGTCCTCGTACAGCAACAGCGAGGGCGGCAGCTGTCTCGAAGTCCTCGACGGTCACCCGGCTGGCGTTCCCGTGCGGGACTCGAAGACACCCCACGGCTCCGCGCTGATCTTCTCCCCCGAGGGTTGGTCGCACTTCCTCGCAGCTATCAGGCGGGCGGACCTTCGGATCGCACCAACCTCGCGGCCGATCACCCACCTGAACCAGTGAGGTTCTCCACCAAGATGTCCTTCACACGGCGAAGTTTCTTTAGCTGAGCACGACGCACCTGCCTTTCCCGGCTCATTATAGCCAGGCGTCGGGTGAATTCTTTTTGGTCCGTCATGCTCGGCACTTCTATGTCAACGTCGAGAAGCCGGACCTGATCAATGCCGTGGATACCTCTCACAGAGTACGTCCTCGCTACCGCGAAAATGCGCTTCTGGATTGCGGGGAGCAGCAACCAGGCTACGAAGTAATCGGCGGCAAGGTGATTGGTATCGAGCCTGATACGGATGACGTTATGGCTGTACGTCGCATGCGCTCGCTCCCCCCGCCAGACTGCGGCGCGAAATATTGGCCCTCCCGAATCCACGGCGGCCAGCAGAACGTCTTCGGTATCCAGCGTTTCCTCGTGGTTTTCCGGACGCAACACGAGTTTGGCTGCGGTCGACCGGTATTCAGGCTGCCCGAGTTCGCGATCGGTCAGGTCGACCGGGCGAAGAACGGGCACTCCAGAGTGCTCCTTCGAGCCAGAGACTCGTCCAGCTCGCACTGATGCGACGACCGCACGCAACGGACGACGCTGCGCCTGCTCCGCCCCGCCAGGGGCAACCATCGGCAGCAACAGCAACACTTCGTCTACGCTCATTTTTGCCAGCGCAGCCTCTACAGCTTTCTCGGCCTCGATCAAAGAGTGGATGAGTTCGGCGACAGCGTTTCGGTCGGCCAGAACGCTTGCACTGTCCGCCATCATCTCCCATGCGCTCCGCTGCGACCAAGGGTTGCTCGCGGCGGCGCCCTGTGCGGTTCCCGTCAGCTGGTGCTCGATCTCCTGGAAGGACAGCCCATACTTCCCCCACAAGCCATCATAAGCGCGGGCAAACTCGCTGCGCCGGTACCGGACAAGGGCGTCGAGCCTGCTCCTCAGCCCGTGCCGAAGAACCTCCAGGACCACCCGCCGCTCCCCACCTTCGGCAGCCAGCCCGTCGCGCGCCCGTTGAAGGCGTGAGAGTGCGGTCTCCTCCTCAGTCGCCGTCTGCCTCGGGGGCGAGGACCAAAAGTCCGTCTCAAGACGCGCGATCATGCTCCTGACTTTCACGCGTTCCTTATTTAGCCGCGTCAGTTCCGCTCTATGTTGTGCATGCAACGAGACTTTCTCCCGTGCAGAAATATCACGGTCCTCCTCCTCGTCGCCATCGCCTTCGCCTTCGTCACGTGCCGCCGAATTGAGCTCTCTCCATAGCGTGTCCAATTCCGCATCCTGCGCGGCCGCCGCCGCCAGCTCCTCCAGGAAGTCGGGCGCGATGGCCGCAACAACCTTGTGGTCGTACGCCTGCCGCCGCTCGGCAGCCGTCCGCTTCCGCAACTTCCGTGTCTTCGGGTCCTGCTCAGGTGCGAGCATCGTCTCGACGTTCTCGACCCACCCGTCCACGACGCCCGCGAACCCGTTCTCAGACAGCGCGAGGAGGTCGTACTTGGCCTCGTACCACCAACCCGCCACCGCTCCCGCCAGCGCGTACCGGTCCAGCAGGCCAACCCCTCGCAGTTGCTCCACGAACGACCCGATCAGCGAGCCGCGCACGGCCATCAGCGCGGCCTTGCGCTCCGAAGGCGTCAGGTCCGCCAACCGCTCCGGCGTAGCCGCGACCGCCTCCAACTGCCGCGCCTCGGCGGCCCACCACTCATCGAACGCCGTCCGCAACGCGTCCTCACGCGGGCGGGCAAGCTCCCCCAGCCGCGCCGCATCCGGCCTCTGCCCCTCTGGCAGGAAGTCCACATACTTCTCGTCGGCCGGGTCCCGCTCCACGAACAGGTCGGTCAGCACGAGCTCGTACGAGTCGAGCAGTTCCTTCTTCGCTTCAATCTCCGCACGCGGCACGCCACCCACCAGGTGCGCCCGCACGTCCTGCGGCTCCGGCGGCGGCGTGTTGTCCACGTAGCGGCGGATGTTGAGGTTGTCGTCGTTGGCCCGCAGTTCCTCACGGCTGACCACACGCGAGAAACTGGACACCTCCGCGTACTCGTGGAACGCCGACGTAATCTTCTCGGCGTGCTCCGGCAGCAGTACGTTCTGCGCCCGCTCCGAATGGAACTCGCGGTCCGCGTTGACGAACAACACCTTTCCCGCCCGCTTCGGGTCCTTTTTCCCCGGCGGGCGCAGTACCAGGATGCAGGCCGGGATGCCGGTGCCGTAGAAGATGTTCGGAGCGAGGCCGATGACCGCCTCGACCGCATCCTCGTCGAGCATTTTCGTACGGATCGCCTGCTCGCCGCCGCCGCGGAACAGTACGCCGTGTGGCATGACGGTGATGACCATGCCGCCGCGGCCCTCGCGCTTCGTCTCCCACAGCATGTGCTGGAGGAACATCAGGTCGGCCTTGCCGCGCTCGCTGGTCGCCCCATACGTCGTGCGCTGCGCGCCGTGCGCCAGATCGTTGAGCACGTAGTCCATGGAGAACGGCGGGTTGCTGAGCACCCCGTCGAAGCGGTCCGCGTCCGACCTCGGCACATGTGCCGGTTCGGCGAGCGTGTCACCGGTGTGCAGGTCGAAGCGGCGCACCCCGTGCAGGACCATGTTCATCGTCGACATGATCCAGGAGCCGCTGTTCGCGTCCTGGCCGGCGAAGAACATGTCCGACGTGTCGCCGCCGTGCTCCTCGACGTACTCCTTGGCGTGGATGAGCATGCCGCCCGAGCCGACGCACGGGTCGTAGATCCGCATCCCCTGCCGAGGGCCCAGCAACTCGACCATCATGCGGACCACCGCGCGCGGGGTGTAGAACTCACCGCCCTTGCGGCCGGCCGAGTCCGCGAACTCCTTGATCAGGTACTCGTATGCGGCACCGATCAGGTCGGGGAACTCGAAATCGTTCGTACGGAGCCGGATGCGCCCGAAGTGTGCGATGAGCAACTTCAGCCGTTGGTCGGCGAGTTTGGCCGCGCCCGCAGCCGCTCCAGAGCCCCCGATGCGGTTGAAGTCGAGGTGGTCGAAGAGGCCCCGGAGCTTGGCGTTCTGGCCTTCCAGCGCCTGCAGGGCCGGACGCAGCCGGTCCTCGGTGATGTTGTGGGTGGCCGAGGAGATCCACTTCCAGCGGGCGTTCTTCGGCACGAAGAGCACATCACGCTCGCTGTACTCGGACTCCTGCTCAAGGAAACCGGGCAGCGTCTCGTCGGACAGGCCCAGTTCCCTGCCCGCGTACTCCCTGATCTCGTCCCGCGCCGCCTCGAACTCGTCGTTGGCCCGCTTCAGAAACAGCAGACCGAAGATGTAGTCCTTGTACTCGGAGGCGTCCATCGTCCCCCGGAGGATGTCCGCTGCGGCGAACAGATGCCGCTCCAACTGCGCGAGCGTGAGCTTGGCCACGTAAACGACTCCCTACGACCTGACGAGTGACGTAGGAACCCTATGGCCGCTGCGGCTCCCGCCGAAATCCGCTTGCCGGTGTCGGCCGGGATTCACGTCCGCCGAAAGCACAGCGGCCCAAGGTGAGCAGAAGTAGGTCAGTACGAGGCGATTCCGAGCCCCTGCTCCACGAATTCGTGCACGTCGGTGTACGGATCGCGGTTGACGAGAGCCACGTGGTCACCGTGTTGCGCGTTCATCTGGAGGGCACGCTTCCTGGCGTCCAGGTAGCCGCCGGTGACCTGGTGCGGCAGCACCAGCTTGATGTTCGACGCGTCCTTCGGAGTCTTCGCGAAAGGCAGTCTCACCGTCACCTGGCCGCACACCCCTGCGAACGTTCCGGTGACCGACTTGTGGTGGAGCAGCCGCCAGACCTCGAAGCAGGGATGGGAGAAGGCGACTCTGACGTCACCCTCCCGCGCCTGCTTCAACGCGGTCTCGATGCCCTCGTGCTCGTCCCGGTCGAAGACGCACCAGACCTGCGGCAGGTACTTCTTCTCCAGTCCGCTGCGCTTCGCCTGCCGCTGCTCGTCCCGCATCAGCCGGACAGCTGCCTCTACCAGTTTGAGCGGCTTGCGCTGCGAGCCAGGGGCGGAGGCGTTCGCGATGCGCACCTCCACGGTCATCGCGGGGTCAGCCGGGACGCCGTGCTGTTTGACGATCTCGATGTAGGAGGGTTCTGTGACCAGCCCTTCGGTGAAGACATGGACGACTCTCTTACGCCGCCCGCGGCGCTGTGCCGGACCCAGTGAGTCCTTCCCCCTCGTCCTCGCCATCAGACCTGTTCCACCTCGTCCTCGGCGTACTCACCGGCGGCCAGCAGCCGTCGGGCGATCTGCCCCTCCATGAGAGACGGGACCGCGCCGAAGGCCCCGGCGAGATACGACTTCATCAGGTCCTCGCCCTCCCCCGGGGACGCCGCTGTCAGCGGATAGAGATCCGTCGCCCCATCCTTGTCCTTCTCAGTCAGCCATACCTGACCGGGCTCCAGCAGTCGCCCACCGCTCGGCGTGGTCAGCACCGACGGGTCGTGTGAGGTGAACACCAACTGCGCGCCATTGGGGTTGCTGTAGGGGTCGTGGAAGAGTCGGACGACTTCGGCGGCGAACCGCGGATGCAGGCTCGCGTCCAGCTCGTCGACCAGCAGTACCGCGCCCTCGTCGAGCGCCAGGAGCAACGGGCCGAGCAGAGCGAACCAGGAACGGGTGCCGAGTGACTCCGCCTGCCAGTCGAAGGCAACCTCGCCCGTCGTCGAGCGGTGGACCAGCTTCACCGTCGACCGGCCCTTGCCGTCATCGACGAGTTCGGTGCCCGTGATGCCGAGGTCGGCCACCCGCAACAGTTCCTCGATGCGGCGCGCCCGCGCTCCCGAGAGTTCCTGTCTGGTGAACGCTTCGCGCTGCCCCCGTTCGTCCTCAGGATTGATCAGCCACAGGTTGCGGCGGAACCAGTGAAAGAGGGGGGACAGCTGCGGGTGGTTGTCCGTCCCCGCGGTGGAGAGCAGCAAGGCGTTCGGTCGAGTGCGCCGCACGAGTTGCGCCCGGTCTTTGACCCGGCTTCCCGGCCATTCGTACACCTCTGCCCGGGAGGCATCGCGGTCGAGCCACACCTGCCGATGACCACGTGGATAACTGTGCAGCCATTCGGCTTCGACGCGGGTTCCGCCGAGTTCGAATCCGTACGTCCAGCGCACGCCGTCCATGACGAGATCAACCTCGAAAAAGCTCGGCTCGCTGTGCCCTTTCGGGTCGAGTGCGAAGACAGAGCGCGGAATGCCGTCGTACGAAGCCCAGCGGGCGTAGGAGTTGAGGACAGCGGTACGCATGTCGACCATCGCGGTCAGCACATTCGATTTTCCCGATGCGTTGGCGCCGAAAATGCCGATCAGCGGTAGCACGCCCACCGACCGGTCGCCGGCCAGCTCCACCGGCCGAACTGCCCCACTCGCCTCGTCCTCGGACTCGACGAAGGACAGCTCCTGCTCATCACGCAGCGACCGTACGTTCGCAACACGGAACCTCAGTAGCACGCTGTCCTCCTCTCCGGGCTCAGGGTAGTCGCCGGGTCCGACAGTGGCCTGGCCGGGGATGGCTGTGGCCTTGGGAAACATATCGTCCGCCGGAGGCGGCGGGCGGCCAAACGAGTGATCCCCGCTCACAGGTGAGGCCCAGGTTCAGCACAGGTCCCGCCAAAACCGGCCCCGCACGATGACCTCGTGACATCTGCCACCGATCCGTACCCCCACGCCCCCGAGGCCGTCGCCTCGACGCCTCCCGACGAGCCGGTCGCGCGGCCCGACAAGGCGCCCCGCTGGTCGCTGCCCGTGCTGGCCGCGATCCTCGTCCTGGCCGGCGTGCTGTACTCCTGGAACCTCTCCTCCTCCAGCCTGAACAGCTTCTACAGCGCCGCCGTGTTCAGCGGCACGCAGAGCTGGAAGGCGTGGTTCTTCGGCTCGCTGGACGCCGGGAACTTCATGACCGTGGACAAGCCGCCCTTCGTCCTGATGGTGATGGGCCTGTCGTGCCGCGTCTTCGGGTACGGCACCTGGCAGATGATGCTGCCGCTGGTCGCCGCCGCCCTCGGCACGATCTGGATCCTGCACGCGTCCGTCAAGCGGGTCTGGGGCCACGCCCCGGCCGCCGTCGCCGCGCTCGTCCTCGCACTCACCCCGATCACCGTCGCCATCAACCGCGACAACAACCCCGACACGTTGCTGGTCCTGCTCATGGTCGGAGGTGCCGCCCTCGCCCTGCGCGCCGTTCGCAACGGCAAGCTGCTGCCGCTCGTCGGCGCGGCCGTGTGCTTCGGGTTCGCCTTCAACACCAAGATGCTCCAGGGGTACATCGCCCTCCCTGCCGTCTTCGCCGTGTATCTGTACGCGGCCCGGGGCGGCCTCCTCCGTCGCGTACGCAACCTCGCCGTCTCCGCTGTCGCCCTGGCCGTGTCCAGCTTCTGGTGGGCCGCCGCCGTGTCGTTCGTGCCCGCCTCCGAGCGGCCGTACATCGGCGGCTCCACGGACGGCACCGCCTGGGACCTGATCATGGGCTACAACGGCCTCGGCCGCGTCCTCGGCGGCGAGGGCAACGGCGGCGGGGGCGGAGGGGGCGGCGGGGGCGGCTTCTCCGGCACCGCCGGGATCGGCCGCATGTTCAACGACGTGCTGGGCGGCCAGATCTCCTGGCTCCTCCCCTTCTCCGCGATCGCCCTCGTCGGCGGCCTCGTCCTGCGCGGCCGCGCCCCCCGTACGGATCTCACGCGCGCCGCGCTGATCCTGTGGGGCGGCTGGACCGTGCTGCACTACTTCACGTTCAGCCTCGCCGAAGGCACCATGCACCCGTACTACACGACGGCCCTCGCGCCCGGCATCGCGGCGCTGTGCGGAGGCGGCGGGGCGATGCTGCTGCGCGCCTTCCGCACGGGTGACGCCAAGCGCTGGTCCGGGGTCTGGTCCTGGGTGCTGCCCGTGGCGTTCGCCGCCACCGGCGTCTGGGCCGTCGTCCTGCTGCGGCGCGCCTCCGGCTGGAACACCTGGCTGTGGCCGGCCGTCGCGGTGGTGATGGTCCTGGCGATCGCGGGCCTGTTCCTCTTCCGCTCGGGGAACCGCACGCGCTTCCTCACCGGCGCCGTGGCCGCGGCCGTCGTCGCCTCCCTCGCCGGGCCCACGGCCTACGCGGCCTCGGTGACCGCGAGTTCCGGCGGCGGCATGAACGGTACGAACCCGACCGCCGGCCCCACCACCGGTGGCGGCATGGGCGGCGGACCCGGCGGTGGTGGGGGCGGTGGCCGTGGCGGCCAGGGCGGCTTCCCCGGCGGCGGTCAGGCCCCCGGCGGCCAGCAGAACGGCCAGCAGCAAGGTGGTCAGCAAGCCGGTGGTGAGGCCCCCGGCGGCGGCCAGATGGGTACGCCTCCCAACGGAGCCCCCAGTGGCGCCCCGAGCGGTCAGCAGGGTGACGGCCAGCAGCAGGGCGGCACCCCGCCGAACAGCACCGGCGGCACCGCCGAAACCGGCGAGCAGGGCAGCGGCGGCACCGCCCAGCCCGGTGGCGCGGGCGGCGGCGGTGGCGGCATGGGCGGCGGCGGAATGGGCGGCGCCGACAGCGCCATGACCTCCTACCTGGAGAAGCACCGCGACGGCGCCAAGTGGCTGGTCGCCGTGTCCAGTTCGCAGAGCGCCGCGCAGATGATCGTCAGCACGAAGCAGCCCGTCATCTCCATGTGGGGCTGGTCCGGCAGCGACAAGGCCATGACCCTCGCCAAGCTGAAGGAACTCGTGAAGAAGGGCGAGCTGCACTACATCGTGCTCGGCGGCGGTGGCATGGGCGGAGGCGGCGGCATGGGCGGAGGCGACTCCGACAGCGTCAGCGCCGAGGTGACCGCCTGGGTGCAGAAGCACGCGACCGCGGTGAAGGCGAGCGAGTACAGCACCGACTCATCAGCCGACGCGTCCGACTCGGCATCGACCGGTTCGTCATCGACCGACTCCTCCGAATCCGCCGGCTCCCAGAACACCCAGTCCCTCTACCGCCTCGACGTTTCGGACGTCAACTAGGGCCTCCCCTAAGCCAGTTGGGGAAAACCCTGACACTTCGCAGCCCCTGGACCGGAAACGGCCAGGGGTTGCGTCGTATGCGAGAACGTCACACAACCGACTCTCCCCCGTTACCAGCCCGACCTCATGTCCATGCCACTCTCCCGATTGACCGAACTGTCAACACGCGTAGAACGCGGGTCCGTTGCCCCTCATCACTCCGGGCCCCGCGTACCGGCGCGTGCCGTTCTCGGGAAAGGGCACCCCATATGTCCGCTGTGCAGATTGGCAAGTGGAAGGCGCTGGCAGCAGGCGTCTCCGCCGTCCTCGTCGGCCTCACCCTCCCGACGGTCGCCGCGACCCCCGCCGCGGCCACCACCACCGCGTACGACGACACGTACTACGCGAACGCGATCGGCAAGACCGGCACGGCCCTCAAGGGCTCGCTCCACACGATCATCAGCAGCCAGACGAAGATCTCGTACTCCGCGGTCTGGGAGGCGCTCAAGGTCACCGACCAGGACCCGAACAACAGCAGCAACGTGGTCCTGCTCTACTCCGGCATCTCCCGCAGCAAGACACTCAACGGCGGCAACACGGGCAACTGGAACCGCGAGCACACCTGGGCCCAGTCCCACGGCGACTTCGGCACCTCCGCGGGCCCCGGCACCGACCTGCACCACCTGCGGCCCGAGGACGTCCAGGTCAACAGCATCCGCGGCAACAAGGACTTCGACAACGGCGGCAGCAGCTTCACCAACAGCGGCGGCAGCCTCACCGACTCGAACTCCTTCGAGCCGCGCGACGCCGTCAAGGGCGATGTGGCCCGGATGATCCTCTACATGGCCGTCCGGTACGAGGGCGACGACTCCTGGGCCGACCTGGAGCCCAACGACGCCGTCACCAACGGCAGCGTCCCGTACCACGGCCGCCTCTCGGTGCTGAAGCAGTGGAACGACGAGGACCCGCCCAGCACCTCCGAAGAGCGCCGCAACGAGCTGATCTACAGCAACTACCAGCACAACCGGAACCCGTTCATCGACCACCCGGAGTGGGTCGAGTCGATCTGGTAGCCCGAAACGGGCCGCACTGAACCGAAAGTGAGTGGCGCTGAACCCCCGGTCACCAAGCGGGAGTTCAGCGCCACATCTGTCTCTGCGGTTACGAATCCATGACATTGAAGCGCACAACCGGTGGCGCCCCGATCGAGTCGAACTCAGTGAACGCGGCATTCCGCACGCAGAAGCGGAATCCGACGACCGACGAACGTCGACAGATGGACGTCGACCGACTCGAAAGGCTCACGCATGTCCCGAGCACACCGTCGAACTCGTACCGCGCTCAGCGCTCCCCTGGCAGCGGCCGTGCTGCTCGCCGGCGGATTCGGCGCGATGGCCCTGACCGGGGCCTCCGCCCAGGCGGCCCCCAAGGCGGCCCCCGCGGCGGCGGACGCGCAGGACGACTTCAACGGCGACGGCTACGCCGACCTGGTCGTGGGAGCCCCGAACGCCACGATCTCCAGCAAGGCCAAGGCGGGCTACGTGGCCGTCACGTACGGCTCCGCCAGCGGCGTCTCCACCTCCAACAAGAAGCTCATCAGCCGCTCCACCAGCGGCGTTCCCGGCTCCGCCACCGCGAGCCAGTACTTCGGGGCCAACTTCTCCAAGGGCGACCTGGACGGCGACGGCTTCACCGACCTGGTCATCTCGGGCGGCAAGGCCGGCTCCGTCATCCTGTGGGGCTCCACCTCCGGACTCACCGGCGGCACGGCGATACCCGGATACGGCCAGACTCCCACCACCGGTGACTTCGACGGCGACGGCAAGACGGACCTCGCGCTGTTCGAGCAGGTCACCTCCTTCGGCGACGAGGCCCCCAGCAGCGCCGCCGCCGTGTGGAAGGGCCCGATCTCGCGGACCGGCACGCCCGCCGCCGTCCTGCCCGTCCTGGACAAGTCCCTGTGGTGGGGCTACGACGCGAACGACGCCTCGTGCGCCACCAACGGCGGCTGCGAGGAGGACGCCGACTCCATCAGCGGTCCCTACACCTCCGCCGAGACCGGTGACGTCAACGGTGACGGCAAGGACGACATCGTCGTCTGGGAGTACAAGGGCGACGGTGTCTACGGCAACCGCCTGCTCCTCGGCGGCGGCAGCACCGGCTTCAAGAGCGGCTGGGTCCCCGGTGAGGCCGCCGGCAACAGGACCGGCACCGGCGTCGGGGACGTCAACAAGGACGGCTTCGACGACGTCGTGGTCGGCAACGACTGGGGCAGCGGCAAGGTCAAGGTCGCCCTCGGTTCGGCCACCGGCCTGTCCGAGGACCGCGTCCAGACCTTCAACCAGGACTCGCCCGGGTTCCCCGGCGCCGAGGAGGAAGAGGACGAGATCGGCGGGTCGGTCTCGGTCGGGGACGTCAACGGTGACGGCTACGCCGACATCGCGCTCGGCATCCCGGGCGAGGACGTCGGCGACATCTACGACACCGGTTCGGTCGCCCTGGTCCCCGGCAGCGCCGCCGGTGCCACGGGTGCCGGGACGCAGGTCTTCCACCAGAACACCGCCGGAATTCCCGGAGTCGCCGAGAACAGCGACGAGTTCGGTGTGAGCACGGCCCTGCTGGACCTCAACGGTGACGGCCACCGCGACCTCGCGGCCGGTTCCACCGCCGAGAACGAGCAGAACGGCGCGGTCTGGATCCTGAACGGCACGGCGAGCGGCCTCACCGCCACCTCGTCGTTCGCGTTCGGCCCCGGCAAGCTCGGCGCCCCCGCCACGGCCGCCCACTTCGGCGCGTACCTGCGCTGAGCAATGGGTCCACGGACATGAGGGTGGGGCGGCCAGGTGCCGCCCCACCGTCATGTCCGCCCCGGAAAAAGGGGATTGCTCAGCCCAGGTGCTTCAGCCCAGGTGCGTCGGTGCGAACATCCGCAGCAGCGCCGGCAGCACGACCACCGAGGGGCCGGGCGTGGCGAGGGCCTTGGCGAGGTCGGCGGCGAGGGTGTCCGGGGTGGTCCGTACGCCGGGGACGCCGAAGGACTCCGCGAGCGCCACATAGTCCGGCCGGGTCAGTTCCGTGGCCGTGGACTGCCCGAAGGCGTCCGTCATGTACTCGCGCAGGATGCCGTACCCGCCGTCGTCGACGATCAGCCAGGTCACGTCGAGGTCGTGCTGCCTGGCGGTGGCCAGTTCGGCGATGGAGTAGAGCGCGCCGCCGTCGCCGGAGACCGCGAGGACGGGGTGGGTGGGGTCGGCGACCGCACCGCCGATCGCCGCGGGGAAGGCGTAGCCGAGGCCGCCCGCGCCCTGGGCGGAGTGCATCGTGTTGGGGCGCCGGGCGTCGAAGGCGGACCAGGCCCAGTAGGCGAGGATCGTCATGTCCCAGAAGCTGGCCGACCGGTCGGGGAGGGCTTCCCGCACGGCGGCCAGCACCCGCTGTTCCAGGGTGAGTTCCTGCGCGTCGATCCGCTCGCGGACGAGGTCGAGCACGGTCCGTACGCGGTCCGCGGCCGTCGCGTCCTGTCGCGGCTCCGTGATGGTTTCGAGCAGCGCCGACAGGGCGAGGCGGGCGTCCGCGTGGATGCCGAGGGCCGGGTGGTTGGACTCCAGTTTCCCGAGGTCGGCCTCGATCTGGATCACCCGTCCGCGGGGCTTGAACGTGTAGTAGTTGGAGGACAGTTCCCCCAGCCCCGAGCCGACCACGAGCAGGACGTCGGCGTCCTCCAGGAAGTCCGTGGTGTGCCGGTCCTCCAGCCAGGACTGGAGCGAGAGCGGATGGTTCCAGGGGAAGGCGCCCTTGCCGCCGAAGGTGGTGACGACGGGCGCGTTCAGCCGCTCGGCGAGCTGCTTCAGCTTGCCCGACGCGTCGGAGCGTACGACTCCGCCGCCCGCGATGATCACCGGGCGGGCCGCGTTCGCGAGCAGGTCGGCGGCCACGGCGGTCAGTTCGGGGCGCGGTGGCAGGTCGTGGGGTGCCGCGTCGACGGCGGTCACGACGGGCAGGGCCGTCTCGGCGAGCAGCACGTCCTGCGGGATCTCCACCCATACGGGCCCGTGCGGGGCGGTGAGCGCCGATTCCCAGGCCTCGGCGATGGCGGACGGGATCTGCGACTGCGTACGGACCGTGTGGACGGACTTCACGACGCCCCGGAACGAGGCCTGCTGGTCGGGGAGTTCGTGGAGGTAGCCGTGCCGGCCGCCGCCGAGTCCCGCGCCGGGGATCTGGCTGCTGATGGCGAGGACGGGGGCCGATGCCGCCGCGGCCTCCTGGAGCGCGGCCAGCGACGTCAGGGCACCGGGTCCGGTCGACAGGAGCAGCGGGGCGGCCTCGCCGGTGATGCGGCCGTACGCGTCCGCCGCGAATCCGGCGTTGTTCTCGACCCGCAGCCCGATGTACGCGAGGTCGGAGCGGCGCAGCGCGTCGAACATGCCGAGCGCGTGCTGGCCGGGGAGCCCGAAGACGGTGGTCGCGCCGAGACCGGTGAGGGTCTCCACGACCAGGTCACCGCCGTTGCGGCCGGGCGGCGGACTGAGCGCGGCCTCCGTCTGCTCCGGGGTCGGGCGGAGCACCAGGTCGTGGTCGTGGGTCACTGCGCTCGGGCCTCTGCAATCTGGCGGGACATGATGGTGGTGAGTTCGTACGCCGTGTGGGACGCGGCGACCGAGGTGATCTCGGCGTGATCGTACGCGGGGGCGACCTCGACGACGTCCGCGGAGACCAGCCGGCAGGAGGCGAGGCCGCGCAGGATCTCCAGGAGTTCGCGGGAGGTCATGCCGCCGGCCTCGGGCGTGCCGGTGCCGGGCGCGTGGGCCGGGTCGAGGCAGTCGATGTCGATGGAGATGTAGAGCGGGCGGTCGCCGATGCGCTGGCGCAGCTGGTCGGCGACCTCGTCGGCGCCGCGCCGGTAGATGTCGGCGGAGGTGACGATGCCGAAGCCCATCTTCTCGTCGTCGGTCAGGTCCTGCCGGCCGTACAGCGGCCCGCGCGTACCGACGTGGGAGAGCGCCTCGGTGTCGAGGATGCCCTCCTCGACGGCCCGCCGGAACGGGGTGCCGTGCGTGTACTCGGCGCCGAAGTAGGTGTCCCAGGTGTCGAGGTGCGCGTCGAAGTGCAGCAGCGCGACCGGGCCGTGCTTGCGGGCGACCGCGCGCAGCAGCGGCAGCGCGATGGTGTGGTCGCCGCCGAGGGTCATCAGCCGGGCGCCGGTGCCGAGGAGTTCGTCGGCGGCGCCCTCGATGGTCTCCACGGCCTCGTTGATGTCGAAGGGGTTCGCGGCGATGTCACCGGCGTCCGCGACCTGCGCGAGGGCGAACGGCGAGGCGTCCTGCGCCGGGTTGTAGGGCCGAAGCAGCCGGCTCGCCTCACGGATCGCGTTCCCGCCGAAGCGGGCGCCCGGCCGGTAGGAGACGCCCGCGTCGAACGGCACGCCGACCACGGCGACATCGGTGGTGCCGACCTCGTCGAGGCGGGGCAGCCGGGCGAAGGTCGCCGGTCCCGCGTACCGCGGTATACGGGACGAGTCGACGGGCCCGCGGGGTGTCTCGTTGCTGTTCATCGGGTGACACTCTCTTCCTTGGGTTCGGCGGCGGGCTCGGAGCCGCGGCCCGCGAGGCGTTCGCGCCAGGCGGCGAGCACGGCCGCGTCGGTGGCGGGCGTGGCGAGGGAGACGATCACGTACACGGCGAGGGAGGCGAGGAGTCCGTAGTAGATCGGCTCGTTCGCGAGGATTCCGTAGGTGGCCATCAGCCCGACGACCGCGAGGCCGCCGACCGCGACGGCGGCGAGGGCGCCCTGGGCGGTGCCGCGCTTCCAGAGCAGGCCGCCGAGGATGGGCACGAGGAGGCCGCCGACGAGGAGGTTGTAGGCGACGGTCAGGGCCTCGACGACGTTGTTGAGCGCGATGGCCGTACAGATCACGGCGATGCCCATGACGAGGATGAAGATGCGGTTGCCCTTGACCTCGTCGTGTTCCTCGCCCCCGTCACCCCCCGGCCGGACGGCGCCGCGCAGCCGCGACCAGATGTCGTTGTTGGCGACGGTCGCGCAGGCGATGAGGGCTCCGGAGGACGTGGACATCACGGCCGCGAGGGCGGCGGCGAGCACGAGTCCCCGTACCCCGACGGGCAGTTCGTCCTTGACGATGGTGGCGAAGGCGTCGTCCGGGCTGGCCAGCTTCGGGTAGAGGACCTTGGCGGCCGTGCCGATGACGGCGCCCGCGAGGGCGTACACCAGGCAGTAGGTGCCCGCGACGGTGCCGCCCCACTTGGCGGTCCTGTCGCTGCCCGCGGTGAAGACGCGCTGCCAGATGTCCTGCCCGATGAGCATGCCGAACGTGTAGATGAGCACGTACGTGAAGATCGTCTCGCCGCCGATGCCGAGCGGGTCGAAGTACTCGGTGGGCAGCTGCGCCTTCATCTCGCTGAACCCGCCCGCCTTGACCACGGCGATGGGCAGGAGCAGGAGCAGCACACCGATGGTCTTCACGACGAACTGCACCATGTCGGTGAGGGTGATCGACCACATGCCGCCGAGCGTCGAGTACGCGACGACGATCGAACCGCCGAGGATGATCGCGACCGTCCGGTTCATGTCGAAGAGGACGTCGAAGATGGTGGCGTACGCGATGGTCGACGTCACCGCGAGCATGAGGGTGTACGCCCACATGACCAGGCCCGAGATCACGCCGGCCCGGCCGCCGTAGCGCAGGTCGAGCATCTCGGAGACCGTGTAGACCTTCAGCCGGGCGATGCGCGCCGAGAAGAAGAGGGACAGGGCGAGGAGCCCGAGACCGATGGTGAAGACCATCCAGGCGCCGGAGAGCCCGTACTGGTAGCCGAGGCCGACGCCGCCGATGGTGGACGCGCCGCCGAGGACGATCGCGGCCATCGTGCCCGAGTACATCGTCGGGCCGAGCCGCCGGCCGGCGACCAGGAAGTCGCTCTTGGACTTGGCGCGGCGCATGCCCCACCAGCCCATGGCCAGCATCCCGGCGAGATAGACGACGATCACGGTGTAGTCGACGGCCATGGGGCCCTCCTGGCTGGCTGATCGTTCGTGGGCGCCGGGGGGGAGCAGCTGCCCTCACCCGCGGTCTCCGGTCGCCACGACACTAGGTGGCCGGAAAGCAACGCTGAAGTGTACGTTTCATCCACTGCCACCGGATCCGATGGAGGAAACGTCCACCATGCCGGACACCGCCGTACCCGCAGTCCCGCCCACCCCGCCCGTCCCCCTGGCCGCCCTGCTGGCCCGGGAGGATCTCGGACTCCGGCAGATCGCGGGCCCGAGCGATCCGGCCACGGTGATCCACTGGGCGCACACCTCAGAGATGGCGGACCCGTACCCGTACCTGCTCGGCGGCGAACTGCTGCTGACGGCCGGGGTGCACATTCCGGAGGCGGCGGGATCGGGTACGCGGCCGGGCACCTACTTCGACGCGTACGTGTCGCGGATCGTCGAGGCGGGGGGTTCGGCGCTCGGCTTCGGGGTGGCGCCGGTGCACGACACGGTCCCACGGGCCCTGGTGGAGGCCTGCGACCAGTACGGGCTGCCGCTGGTCGAGGTGCCGCCGCGCACCACCTTCTCCGGCGTGGCGCGGGCCGTCTGGCAGCTCATGGCCCAGGCCCGGACCACCGAACTGCGCCGCGTCACGGAGGCCCAGCAGAGCCTCGCCGCCGCCGCGGCACGCCCGGACCCGGTCCCGTCGGTGCTCCGGCAGCTCGCCCAGCGGACCGGGGGCCGCGCCGCGCTGTACGCCCCGGACGGCGCGGAGGTGGCTTCGGCGGGGCGGCTGCCGGGGGCGGGAGCGGAGGTGAGCACTGCTCTGGCGGGGCTGGCGGGGGTGGTGCGGCCCGGCGGCGACGGCGGCTCGGGCACCGGCACCAGTACCAGTACCGGTCCGACTCCGTCCTCCGCGAGTGACACGGTGGCCGGTGTCCATCTCGCCGCGTACGCCCTCGGCACCGGCACCGGCCGGGGGTTCGTCCTGGGTGTCGCCGCCGCCCGCCGCGACCCCGGCGACCACACGATCGCATCCGTCGGCGCGGTGCTCCTCTCCCTCCTCACCGGGGAGCACCAGAGCGGCACGGGCGCGGCCCGCTCCTCGGCACTCGTCCGCATGCTGCTGGGGGCCGCGCCGGAGGAGGTCGCTCCGCTGCTGGACCCCGGCGAACGGTGGATCGTCGTGCACGCGCGGCCCGACGGTCCCGCACCGGACGCCGTGACCGCGTCGGCGCTCGGGGCGGCGCTGGGGTCCGCGCTGGTCGACGTGGCCGGTGACGTCGTACGGGTCCTCGTCCCCGCGGGGCACAGTGAACTCGTCGCCCAGCCCGGCTGGACGTGCGGGGTGAGCGCGGCCGTCCCGCCGCGCGAGTGGGGGGTGGCCGATACGCAGGCCGCTCGTGCGCTTTCGCGGGCGCGGGCCACGCGGGAGCCGATGGTGCGGCACGGTGACCGGCCGGGGCTGGCCGGGCTCGTCGCGCCGGCCGAGGCCGCGGCGCACGCCCGCGCGGTCCTGATGCCCATCGCCGGGAACGCCGCCCTGACGGAGACGCTCCGCACGTGGCTGTCCCTGCACGGCAGCTGGGACCGTACGGCGGTGGCGCTCTCCGTCCACCGCAACACGGTCCGCCAGCGGATCGCTCGCGCGGCGACCCTCCTGAACACGGACCTGGACGACCCGGACGTCCGCATGGAGCTGTGGTTCGCCCTGCGCGACGCCTGACCACTTTCCTCGCCCCCGGACCCCCGGCCCTCAAACGCCGGACGGGCTGAAAGACGACAACGCCGGGCGGGACCGGGAAAAAAGCCGGGGCGCAGCCCCGCTTTTTCAGGGGCGCGGGGAACTGCGCGACCAGCCCCCACCGCCCCGCAGCCGTCATACGGCCGAGGACAGGGCGCAGCCCGTCCCGAGGGGCGCGGGGAACTGCGCGACAAGCCCCCACCGGGCCGCACCCGACAACAGAACGCCCGGGGCCCGGGGCGAAGCCCCGCCCCCTCAGGGGCGCGGGGAACTGCGCGGCCAGCCCCCGCCCACCCGCACCCGACAAACAACCCACCCCACCCCCAAACCCCCGAGTGACTCAAATCCCACGGTTCGATACCCGGCACCACCCAGCGGAGCGCACCGGCAGAATGGGGGGTATGCCGATACCCGTGACCCCCAGCCGCGCCGACCTCCTCGACCACCTCGTACAGACGCGTATCGCGGGCAACGTGGCCACCCCCCGCGAGAACAACCTCTCCCACTACCGCAAGCTCGCCAACGGAGACCGCAACTACTGGCTCGGCCTGGAGCTCGGCGACCGCTGGACCGACGAGCAGGACGTCCTCGCGGTGATGGCGGAGCGGTGCGGCGTGAACGACGACCCGGAGTACCGGTACGGCCAGGACACCATCGACCCGGAACTGACGGTCGACGCGCTGGAGCGCATGGCGGGCCGGCTGCGCAAGGCCGCGGCGGGCGGGCAGCGCGTGCTGTTCGCCACCGGCCACCCCGGCGGCCTGCTCGACGTGCACCGCGCCACCGCCGCCGCCCTGCGCGCGGCCGGCTGCGAGATCGTCGTCATCCCGGACGGCCTGACGACGGACGAGGGTTACGTCTTCCAGTTCGCCGACGTCGCCGTACTGGAGCACGGCGCGACCCTGTGGCACACCCACTCGGGCGAGCCGATGCGGGCGATCCTGAAGGCCCTGGAGGGCGAGGGCCGCCCCCTGCCCGACCTGGTCGTCGCGGACCACGGCTGGGCGGGCTGCGCGGGCCAGCTGGGCGTGGACTCCGTGGGCTACGCGGACTGCAACGACCCGGCCCTGTTCCTCGCGGAGGCGGAGGGCACGGTCCAGGTGACCGTCCCCCTGGACGACCATGTCACGAGCCCCCGCCACTACGACCCGATGACGGCGTACCTGCTGGACGCGGCGGGCCTGTCCGGCAACGACTGAGTGGCTAGTCCCGCGGGATGCGGACCACGCCCTCCTGGATCACCGTGATCGCCAGTTGCCCGTCCCGCGTGTAGATACGGGCCTGCCCGAGGCCCCGCCCGCCGGACGCGGACGGCGACTCCTGGTCGTACAGGAGCCATTCGTCGGCGCGGAACGGGCGGTGGAACCACATCGCGTGGTCCAGGGAGGCCCCGACGACGTCCCCGGTGACCCAGCCGCCGCGCCCGTGGGCGAGCAGCACGGAGTCGAGGAGCGTCATGTCGGAGACGTACGTGGCGAGGCAGACGTGCAGCAGCGGCTCGTCGATGACGCCGTCGAGCTTGCCGTTGGTGCGGAACCAGACCTGCGAGCGCGGTTCGCGCGGCTTGCCCACGCTGGCGAACGGCGGCGCGTCCACGTAACGGAGGTCGACGGCGGCCCGCGCCTCCAGCATCCGCTGGGCGACGCCCTGGTCCCCGTACACCTCCAGGTACCGCGGCAGCATCTCGGCCGCGGTCTCCAGGGTCTCCGGGTCGGGCGCGGGCGGCATGTCGGCCTGGTGGTCCATGCCCTCCTCGTACGTCTGGAACGACGCGGAGAGATGGAAGATCGGCTGTCCGTGCTGGACGGCGACCACCCGGCGGGTCGTGAAGGACCGCCCGTCGCGGATGCGGTCGACGGTGTAGACGATGGGCGCGCCCGGGTCCCCCGCGCGCAGGAAGTAGGCGTGCAGGGAGTGGGCGAGCCGGTCCGCGGGGACCGTGCGCCCCGCGGCGACCAGGGCCTGCGCCGCGACCTGCCCGCCGAAGACGCGCGGGACGACGGCGAAGCGCGACTGACCGCGGAAGATGTCCTGCTCGATCCGCTCAAGGTCGAGCAGATCGAGCAGACCTTCAAGTGCCTGACTCATAGGTCAGTTGTACCGTGCATCGGATGTCTCGGATGTCTCGGATGTTTCGCGAGTGTGTTCGCGGGCCCGGGCCCTACAGGCCCATGTTCTTGGCGATGATCGACTTCATGATCTCGCTGGTGCCGCCGTAGATGCGGTTGACGCGGTTGTCCGCGTACAGGCGGGCGATCGGGTACTCGTTCATGAAGCCGTAGCCGCCGTGCAGCTGGAGGCAGCGGTCGATGACGCGGTGCGCGACCTCGGTGCAGAACAGCTTCGCGGACGCGGCCTCGGCGGCCGACAGTTCGCCCTGGTCGAGGGCCTCCAGGGCGCGGTCGGCGACCGCCTGGGCGGCGTCCACCTCGGCCTGGCAGGCGGCCAGCTCGAACTTGGTGTTCTGGAAGTGCGAGACCGGCTTGCCGAAGACCGTGCGCTCAAGCACGTACTCCTTGGCGAAGCGGACGGCCGCCGCGGCCTGGGCGTACGCGCCGAACGCGATGCCCCAGCGCTCGGAGGGCAGGTTGCCGCCGAGGTAGTAGAAGCCCTTGTTCTCCTCGCCGAGCAGGTCCTCGACGGGCACCTTGACGTCGACGAACGCCAGCTCGGCGGTGTCGGAGGTCTTCAGCCCGAGCTTGTCGAGCTTGCGGCCGACCGAGTAGCCCTCGGACTTGGTGTCGACGGCGAAGAGGGAGATGCCGAAGCGGCGGTCCTCGGCCGTGGACGGGGAGGTGCGGGCGCAGACGATCACGCGGTCGGCGTGCACACCGCCCGTGATGAAGGTCTTGGCGCCGTTGAGGACGTAGTGCGTGCCGTCCTCGCTGAGCTTCGCGGTGGTCTTCATGCCCGCGAGGTCGGAGCCGGTGCCCGGCTCGGTCATCGCGAGGGCCCACATCTCCTCACCGGAGACGAACTTCGGCAGGAAGCGCTTCTTCTGCTCGTCGGTGGCGAGCGCCTTGATGTAGGGCAGGCCGAGCAGCACGTGTACACCGGAGCCGCCGAAGGAGACGCCCGCGCGGGCGGTCTCCTCGTACATCACGGCCTCGAACTTGTACGAGTCGATGCCGGCGCCGCCGAACTCCTCGTCGACCCGGATACCGAAGACGCCCAGCTCGGCGAGCTTGTAGTAGAAGTCGCGGGGCGCCTGGCCCGCCGCGAACCACTCGTCGTAGACGGGGACGACCTCGGCCTCGATGAAGGCGCGCAGGGTCTCCCGGAACGCCTCGTGATCCTCGCTGAACACCGTACGGCGCACCGCCGCCACCTCCGCCTGGCTCAAGTTTCCATGTCCGAGCGCATACCTAAGCGCTTGCTCAGGCCTACGTTACCGGCCGGTCACGACCATCGTCCAGACCGGACCCCGCAGGCATCCCGAGACGCTCGTCACGCCCGGCCGCTCAGGACGCCTCCGGCGCCCCGGGCTCCCCGGCCGCCGCGAACGCGCCCCTCGCCATACGGTGCAACAGTTCCGCCGTGCCCGCCCGTCCGGGCAGCGAGCCGGGGCGCCCCAGGTGCGGTGTGGAGTTCAGCAGGCCGAAGACCGAGTGCACGGCCGAACGGGCGCTCGGCTCGGCCAGCGCGGGATGGATCTCGCGTACGACCGTCACCCACAGCTCGACGTACTGGCGCTGCAGCTGCCGTACGAGCTTGCGGTCGGTGTCGCGCAGGCGGTCCAGCTCGCGGTCGTGCAGGGTGATCAGCGGGCGGTCGTCGAGCGCGAAGTCGATGTGCCCCTCGATGAGCGAGTCGAGGAGCGCCTCCGGGCTCCCGCCGGACTCCGCCACACGGAGTTTGCCGCCGGTCAGCAGCTGCTCGCTGATCCCCACCAGCAGCTCGGCGAGCATCGCGTCCTTGCCGGCGAAGTGGCGGTACAGGCCGGGCCCGCTGATGCCGACCGCGGCGCCTATCTCATCGACGCCGACCCCGTGGAAGCCGCGTTCGGCGAAGAGCCGGGCGGCTTCCTTGAGGATCTGCTCGCGGCGGGTGGGGGCGTCGGTTCTGGTGGCCATGGAAGCAATTCTAGACAGGATGGTTAGCGCTCGTTAACCTGAACGAAACGCGTTAACGCTCATTAACCGCATTGCAGTGATCACGTTCGGCGACTTGGTTCATTGACCGGTGACACCGGGTGAGGGGACCGCAGGATGCACGAGGCACCGGAGCTCCACAGCGCGGCCGATCCCGCGTCGGAGGCCTGGCGGAACAACGAGGCGGCACACCACGCCCTCGTCGGCGAACTGCGGCGCAAGCTCGCCGCGGCCCGCCTCGGCGGCGGCGAGCGGGCCCGCGCCCGGCACACCGCCCGCGGCAAGCTGCTGCCGCGCGACCGCGTGGACACGCTGCTCGACCCCGGCTCACCGTTCCTGGAGCTGGCCCCGCTGGCGGCCGACGGGCTGTACGAGGGACAGGCCCCGGCGGCGGGTGTCATCGCGGGCGTCGGCCGGGTCGCGGGCCGCGAGTGCGTGGTGGTCGCCAACGACGCCACGGTCAAGGGCGGCACGTACTACCCCATGACGGTGAAGAAGCACCTGCGCGCCCAGGAGGTGGCGCTGGAGAACCGCCTCCCCTGCGTGTACCTCGTGGACTCGGGCGGCGCGTTCCTCCCGATGCAGGACGAGGTCTTCCCGGACCGCGACCACTTCGGCCGGATCTTCTACAACCAGGCCCGGATGTCCGGGGCCGGGATCCCCCAGATCGCGGCGGTCCTCGGCTCGTGCACGGCCGGTGGGGCGTACGTCCCCGCGATGAGCGACGAGGCGGTCATCGTGCGCGGCCAGGGCACGATCTTCCTCGGCGGCCCCCCTCTCGTGAAAGCCGCGACCGGCGAGGTGGTGACGGCGGAGGAGCTGGGCGGCGGCGAGGTCCACTCCCGGATCTCCGGTGTCACGGACCACCTCGCCGAGGACGACGCCCACGCCCTGCGGATCGTCCGCACGATCGTCTCGACGCTCCCCGACCGCGCCCCCCTGCCCTGGTCGGTCACGCAGGGCGTGGAGCCGAAGGTGGACCCGGCCGGGCTGTACGGCGCGGTACCGGTCGACTCCCGCACCCCCTACGACGTACGCGAGGTCATCGCGCGCGTGGTGGACGGCTCGCGCTTCGCGGAGTTCAAGTCCGAGTTCGGCCAGACCCTCGTCACCGGCTTCGCGCACATCCACGGCCACCCGGTCGGGATCGTCGCCAACAACGGCATCCTGTTCTCCGAATCGGCCCAGAAGGGCGCCCACTTCATCGAACTGTGCGACCAGCGAGGCATCCCTCTCGTCTTTCTGCAGAACATCTCGGGCTTCATGGTGGGCCGCCAGTACGAGGCGGGGGGCATCGCCAAGCACGGCGCGAAAATGGTCACCGCGGTGGCCTGCACCCGCGTACCGAAGCTGACGGTGGTGGTCGGCGGCTCGTACGGGGCCGGCAACTACTCGATGTGCGGCCGGGCGTACTCCCCGCGCTTCCTGTGGATGTGGCCGAACGCCAAGATCTCCGTGATGGGCGGCGAGCAGGCCGCGTCGGTCCTGGCGACGGTCAAGCGCGACCAGCTGGAGGGCCGCGGCGAGTCCTGGCCACCAGACGCGGAGGAAGACTTCAAGGCCCCGATCCGCACCCAGTACGAGACCCAGGGCAACGCCTACTACGCCACGGCCCGGCTCTGGGACGACGGCGTGATCGACCCGATGGAGACCCGGCAGGTCCTGGGTCTGGCCCTGACCGCCTGTGCGAACGCGCCGCTGGGCGACCCCCAGTTCGGCGTCTTCCGGATGTGAAGGGGACGACGGCAGGGATGGGTACGGACATGAGGGGACCCGCGACGATGTTCGACACGGTACTGGTGGCCAACCGGGGCGAGATCGCCGTCCGGGTCATCCGGACACTGCGGTCGCTGGGCGTGCGCTCGGTGGCCGTGTACTCCGACGCGGACGCCGACGCCCGGCACGTGCGCGAGGCGGACACGGCGGTACGCATCGGTCCGGCCCCGGCCGCCGAGAGCTACCTCTCGGCGGAGCGCCTGCTGGAGGCGGCGGCGCGGACGGGAGCACAGGCGGTGCACCCGGGCTACGGCTTCCTCGCCGAGAACGCGGCGTTCGCGCAGGCGTGCACGGAAGCGGGCCTGATCTTCATCGGCCCGCCGGCATCGGCGATCTCCCTGATGGGCGACAAGATCCGCGCCAAGGAGACGGTGCAGGCGGCCGGGGTCCCGGTGGTACCGGGCTCATCGGGCAGCGGCCTGACGGACGCCGAACTGGCCTCCTCCGCCCGCGAGATCGGCACTCCGGTGCTCCTGAAGCCCTCGGCGGGCGGCGGCGGCAAGGGCATGCGCCTGGTGCGGGACGCGTCCGTGCTCTCGGAGGAGATCGCCGCAGCCCGCCGTGAGGCCCGCGCCTCCTTCGGCGACGACACCCTCCTCGTGGAGCGGTGGGTCGACCGCCCCCGGCACATCGAGATCCAGATCCTGGCGGACGACCACGGGAACGTGGTGCACCTCGGCGAACGCGAGTGCTCCCTCCAGCGCCGGCACCAGAAGATCATCGAAGAGGCGCCGAGCGTGTTCCTCGACGAGAAGACACGGGCCGCGATGGGCGAGGCGGCGGTCCAGGCGGCCCGTTCCTGCGGCTACTCGGGCGCGGGCACGGTCGAGTTCATCGTCCCCGGCGACGACCCGGCCTCCTACTACTTCATGGAGATGAACACCCGCCTCCAGGTCGAGCACCCGGTGACCGAACTGATCACGGGCATCGACCTGGTGGAGTGGCAGCTACGGGTGGCGGCGGGCGAGCGGCTCGGCTTCGCCCAGGAGGACGTGACGTTCACCGGGCACGCTGTCGAGGCCCGGGTGTGCGCCGAGGACCCGGCACGGGGCTTCCTGCCGTCCGGCGGCACGATCCTGAGCCTGTACGAGCCCCAGGGCGACGGCATCCGCACCGACTCCGGCCTCACCGAGGGCACGGAGGTCGGCTCGCTGTACGACCCGATGCTGTCGAAGGTGATCGCGTACGGCCCCGACCGCGCGACGGCCCTGCGCCGCCTGCGCGGAGCCCTGGCCCGGACGGTGACGCTGGGGGTCCAGACGAACGCGGGGTTCCTCCGGAAGCTGCTGGCACATCCGGCGGTGGTGGCGGGGGAACTGGACACCGGGCTGGTGGAGCGGGAGGTGGAGGGGCTGGTGTCGGATTCGGTCCCCGGGGAGGTGTACGTGGCGGCGGGCGTCCTGCGCCAAGCGGCTCTCACCCCCTGGGGGCTCCGCCCCCAGACCCCCGATCGGCCTGAACGGCCTCGTCCTCAAACGCCGGACGGGCTGGGTGGGTGGACGGATCCGTTCTCGGTCCCGAGCGGGTGGCGCATGGGCGGCGAGCCGGCTTGGACGGTGCACCATCTGCGGGTACCCGGCCACGACGCCGTGACAGTCCGGGTGCGGGGCACTGAGGTCAGGTTGAACGAGGAGGCCGTCATCGTGTGGGGGTCCGGGGGCCTGCCCCCGGTTTCGGGAAGGGGCGGGGCTGGGGAAGAAGCAGCCTCCACCTTCACCCTCCACCTGGACGGCATCACCCACACCTTCCACCACTCCGGCACCTGGCTGGCCCGCGAAGGCGAAGCCTGGAACGTGCAGGACCACGACCCCGTCACCGCCTCCCTCACCGGCGCGGCACACGCCGGCGCGGACTCCCTCACCGCCCCCATGCCCGGCACGGTCACCGTCGTGAAGGTGACGGTCGGGGACGAAGTGACCGCAGGCCAAAGCCTGCTGGTCGTGGAGGCGATGAAGATGGAGCACGTCATCTCCGCCCCGCACGCCGGCACCGTCACCGAGCTGGACGTCACCCCGGGCACGACAGTGGCCATGGACCAGGTCCTGGCCGTGATCGCGCCCCAGGAACCGACGGCACCGCAGGAGGAGCAGGCATGACGACCCCCGAGCTCGGCCTGCCCATGGCCGTACCGGCCGAAGGCCTCCCGCGGAAGGTCCGTATCCACGAGGTGGGCGCCCGCGACGGCCTGCAGAACGAGAAGGCCACCGTCCCTACGGAGACGAAGGCGGAGTTCATCCACCGCCTCGCCGCCGCGGGCCTCACCACCATCGAGGCGACGAGCTTCGTCCACCCCAAGTGGGTGCCGCAACTGGCGGACGCGGAGCACCTGTTCCCGCTCGTACGGGAACTGGGCGCCCAAGGCGGCACGGCCCTGCCCGTCCTCGTCCCGAACGAACGCGGCCTCGACCGCGCCCTGGACCTCGGCGCAACGCGCATCGCCGTGTTCGCCAGCGCCACGGAGTCCTTCGCCAAGGCCAACCTCAACCGCACCGTGGACGAGGCACTGGCGATGTTCGAGCCGGTGGTCGCACGGGCCAAGGCGCAGGACGCCCACGTACGCGGCTACCTCTCCATGTGCTTCGGCGACCCGTGGGAGGGCCCGGTCCCGCTCCCCCAGGTCGTCCGCGTGTGCCGGGCCCTGCGCGACATGGGCTGCGACGAGCTGAGCCTCGGCGACACGATCGGCGTGGCGACACCGGGCCACGTGACCGCGCTCCTGACGGCGCTCAACGAGGAGAACATCCCCACCCCCTCCCTCGGCGTGCACTTCCACGACACGTACGGCCAGGCCCTCTCCAACACCCTGGCCGCGCTCCAGCACGGCGTGACGACCGTGGACGCGTCGGCGGGCGGCCTCGGCGGTTGCCCGTACGCGAAGAGCGCCACCGGCAACCTCGCCACCGAAGACCTCGTATGGATGCTGACGGGCCTCGGCATCGACACCGGGGTCGACCTCGGCCTCCTCACCGCCACAAGCGTGTGGATGGCCGGACAACTGGGCCGACCCAGCCCGTCCCGCACCGTCCGCGCCCTCTCCCACAAGGAGTGACCACCATGCCTCTGGACCACCGCCTCTCCCCCGAACTCGACGAACTGCGGCGCACGGTCGCCGAGTTCGCCCGCGACGTCGTGGCGCCGAAGATCGGCGACTTCTACGAGCGGCACGAGTTCCCGTACGAGATCGTCCGCGAGATGGGCCGCATGGGCCTGTTCGGGTTGCCGTTCCCGGAGGAGTACGGGGGCATGGGCGGCGACTACCTGGCGCTGGGCATCGTCCTGGAAGAACTCGCCCGCGTGGACTCCTCGGTGGCGATCACCCTGGAAGCAGGCGTCTCACTCGGCGCGATGCCGATCCACCTCTTCGGAACCCCGGAGCAGAAGGCGGAGTGGCTGCCCCGGCTCTGTTCGGGCGAGCTGCTGGGCGCGTTCGGCCTGACCGAGCCGGACGGCGGCTCGGACGCGGGCGCGACGCGGACGACGGCCCGCCTGGACGAGGCGACGAACGAATGGGTGATCAACGGCAGCAAGTGCTTCATCACCAACTCGGGCACGGACATCACGGGCCTGGTGACGGTCACGGCGGTGACGGGCCGCAAGCCGGACGGCGGGCCGCTGATCTCCTCGATCATCGTCCCGTCCGGCACCCCGGGTTTCACGGTCGCCGCCCCGTACTCCAAGGTCGGCTGGAACGCCTCGGACACCCGCGAACTGTCCTTCGCGGACGTCCGCGTCCCGGCCGCGAACCTGCTCGGCGCCGAGGGCCGCGGGTACGCGCAGTTCCTCCGCATCCTGGACGAGGGCCGCATCGCGATCGCGGCGCTGGCAACGGGCCTGGCCCAGGGCTGCGTGGACGAATCACTCAAGTACGCAAAGGAACGCCACGCTTTCGGCCGCCCGATCGGCGCGAACCAGGCGATCCAGTTCAAGATCGCCGACATGGAGATGCGGGCCCACACGGCCCGCCTGGCCTGGCGCGACGCGGCGTCCCGCCTGGTGGCGGGCGAACCGTTCAAGAAGGAGGCGGCCCTGGCCAAACTCCACTCCTCCACGATCGCCGTCGACAACGCCCGCGACGCCACCCAGATCCACGGCGGCTACGGCTTCATGAACGAGTACCCGGTGGCCCGCATGTGGCGGGACTCCAAGATCCTGGAAATCGGCGAGGGCACGAGCGAGGTCCAACGCATGCTGATCGCAAGGGAACTGGGCCTGCCGGGCTGACCCGCCCCACCCGGTCCGCGTGAACCTCCCACGCGGACCGCCGGCACCCGGCCTTCACGCGCCCCGCGCGCCCTCCGCGTTCCCGTCGGCCACGCGGACGGAGAACCCGGCCGTGTCCAGCTTGTCGAGCCAGTCGGGGTCCGCCTGCGTCTACATCGCCACCCCCACCACCGGAACGATCCTCCTCCGGGAGAGCGACGCCCCGGAAATCATCCTCACCACCGGCCCACGCCAGCTCGCGGCCCTGATACGCATCCTTGGCATAGGCCAGAGGCAAAATCACTCGTACGACTGAACGCATGCCCTTCACTCTCGAACGACGCGTGGACACCCTGTTACGGGTCGACACGGCGAACAGCGGAAGCTACCTGCTCGCCATCGAGATGCAGGGACGACGGGACCCGGACAAGCTCAACAGCTGGACGTACTACCTGGCACACCTCTACGCCAAGTACGAGCTACCCCCGGTCCTCCTCGTCGTCTGCCAGGACAAGTCCACCGCATCCTGGGCGGCCGAGCCCATCCGTATCGGCACGTCCACCCACACCAGCATCGCCGTCTTCCCCCTGGTCCTGGGGCCCGACAATCTTCCCCCGATCATCGATCCGGACGAGGCGGCGCAGGACCTGGGCCTCTCCGTCTTCTCGGCACTCACCCACGCCAAGGATCCGGCCCTCCCTGCGATACTGGACGCACTGGCGACGGCACTCGTCGACACCGGCGGCGAGATCGCGAAGGACTGGGCGGAATTCACTGAGATCGGTCTGGGTGGCCCCCGGACGCGCGCACTGGAGGAACTTGATGGCCACATACACCAGTCGCTTCCCCGGCAGCGGAACCATCATCGAGGAGTCCATCAACAAGGGCCTGGCCGAAGGCCAGACGCGCAGTCGGGCCGAGGACATCCTCCGTCTCCTCACCCTCCGCGGCATCGACGTCCCCGAAGCCGCCCGGGAGCGCATCACCGGCTGCACCGATCTGGAGACCCTGGGCGTCTGGTTCGACCGGGCGGTCACCACCGTCGACGTGGAGGAACTGTTCGCGCCGTAGTGAGCCACCGGCGCGGGCCTGCGCACGGCCACTCGTAGGGCGGCGGCAAGCCGTGAGGCGAGGAAACCCGGCTTTCTTTGCCTCACGGGCGGCACTCGCGCGGGCAGTCGCACAGCCCGCTCACAGCGGGCCCGAGCGGCCGTCGCGGGCGTTTCAGCAGGTGAAGCCCGCCTCCTGGACACAAGCTGAGGTTAGGCTAACCTACCTTCGCATCTGTCCGGCGGGCCATCCGCCCTGTTCGAAAGCAGTCACGACATGTCCAACGCCCGCGCCACCCACCTCACCCGACGCGGCATTCTCGCCGCCGGCGGAGCCGTCGGCCTCGGTGCCGTGCTGGCCGCCTGCGGTGACGACGACCCGAAAAGCGGTGGCTCGGCGGACAAGTCGAAGGCCGCCGCTTCCGGCCCCTGGACGTTCAAGGACGACCGCGACGAGACCGTGAAGCTCGACAAGGTCCCGGCGAACATCGTCGCGTTCACCGGTGTCGCCGCCGCCCTCTTCGACTACGGCATCGAGGTCAAGGGCGTCTTCGGCCCGACGAAGACGAAGGACGGCAAGGCCGACGTCCAGGCCGGCGACATGGACGTCAGCAAGGTGACGGTCCTCGGCAACGTGTACGGCCAGTTCAACGTGGAGAAGTACGCCACGCTCGCCCCGGACGTGCTGATCTCCACGATGTTCGACGACGCCGGCACCCTCTGGTACGTCCCCGCGGAGTCCAAGGACAAGATCTCCAAGCTCGCCCCGAGCGTCGGCATCTCCGTCTACGACCGGCAGCTGCCCAAGCCGCTGGAGCGCATGCTCGCGCTCGCCGAGTCGCTGGGCGCGGACGTGCAGGCCGCCAAGACCGTCGAGGCGAAGAAGAACTTCGAGGCGGCGGCCGAGCGTCTGCGCGCCGCCGCGAAGGCCCGCCCGGAGATCAAGGTCCTCGCCGGTTCCGCCAGCCAGGACATCTTCTACGTGTCCGGCTCGAACCTCTCCATCGACCTGGAGTACTTCAAGGCCCTCGGCGTGAACCTCGTCGAGCCGCCCGCCAAGGTCCTGAAGGCGAGCGGCGGCTGGTTCGAGAACCTCAGCTGGGAGAACGTCGACAAGTACCCGGCCGACATCATCATCATGGACGACCGCACCGCGACCATCCAGCCCGCCGACATCACCGAGGCGACCTGGAAGAAGCTGCCCGCCGTCAAGGCCGGCCAGGTCATCGGCCGCACCCCCGAGCCGATCCTCTCCTACGCCAAGTGCACCCCCATGCTCAACAACCTCGCCGAGGCCATCGAAAAGGCCAAGAAGGTCGCATAGCCCCTTCAGGGGCGCGGGGAACTGCGCGGCCCGCCCCCACCGGGCCCGCAGGCAAGCCAGTTGAGAGTCGTGCGTCACAGGAGTAGCAAGGGGCACCCTCAAGCACAGGAACTTAGGTTAGGCTAACCTAAGTTAAGCGCCGCCCCCCACGGCATTCCCATGCGCCCGTCCCTCTCCCGCCCCCGGAGGACTCCCCCATGCGCTCGCACCTGCTCAACGACACGACCGCGGACCGGTACCGCCGTTCCGTGACCGAAGGAATAGAGCGGGTGGCGGCCAAACTCGCCACCACCGAACGACCGTTCACGGGTGTCACGGTCGACACCCTCGCCCCCCGCATCGACCGGATCGACCTCGACAAGCCGCTGCACGACACCACCGCGGTGCTCGACGAACTGGAGGACGTCTACCTCCGGGACGCGGTCTACTTCCACCACCCCCGCTACCTCGCGCACCTCAACTGCCCGGTGGTCATCCCCGCGGTGGTCGGTGAAGCGGTCCTGTCCGCCGTCAACTCCTCCCTGGACACCTGGGACCAGTCGGCCGGCGGCACCCTCATCGAGCGCAGGCTCATCGACTGGACCAACGAGCGCATCGGGTTCGGCTGCTCCGCCGACGGCGTGTTCACCTCCGGCGGCTCGCAGTCCAACCTCCAGGCGCTGCTGCTCGCCCGCGAGGAGGCCAAGCCGGGGCAGGCAGGATGGGAGGCGTCCGCCTCGTACGGCAAACTGCGTATCTTCGCCTCCGAGGCGAGCCACTTCAGCGTCAAGAAGTCCGCGAAACTCCTCGGGCTCGGCGCGGACGCCGTGGTCACCGTGCCCACCGGCAACGACAAGCGCATGCAGACCGTGGCGCTCGCCCACGAGCTGGAGCGCTGCAGGCGCGACGGACTGGTCCCGATGGCCGTCGTCGCGACCGCCGGCACCACCGACTTCGGCTCCATCGACCCGCTGCCCGAGATCGCGGAGCTGTGCGAGCAGTTCGGCGCCTGGCTGCACGTGGACGCCGCGTACGGCTGCGGACTGCTCGCCTCGCTCAGGAACCGGCACCGCATCGACGGTATCGAGCGCGCCGACTCCGTCACCGTGGACTATCACAAGTCCTTCTTCCAGCCGGTGAGTTCGTCCGCCGTGCTGGTCCGCGACGCGGCCACCCTGCGCCACGCCACCTACCACGCGGAGTACCTCAACCCGCAGCGCGCGGTGCAGGAGCGCATCCCCAACCAGGTCGACAAGTCCCTGCAGACCACCCGCAGGTTCGACGCCCTCAAACTGTGGATGACGCTGCGGACCATGGGCGCCGACGGCATCGGCCAGCTCTTCGACGAGGTCTGCGACCTGGCGGAGGAGGGCTGGAAGCTGCTCGCCGCCGACCCGCGGTACGACGTGGTGGTCGCCCCCTCCCTCTCCACCCTGGTCTTCCGTTACATCCCGGCGGCCGTCACCGACCCGGCCGAGATCGACCGCGCCAACCTGTACGCCCGCAAGGCCCTGTTCGCCTCCGGTGACGCGGTGGTCGCGGGGACGAAGGTCGGCGGCCGTCACTTCCTGAAGTTCACCCTGCTCAACCCCGAGACCACGACGGACGACATCTCCGCCGTGCTCGACCTGATCGCCGGCCACGCCGAGCAGTACCTTGGAGAGTCCCTTGACCGCGCTTCCTGAACCCGCTGAATCCGCCGTGCGCACGCACGACTTCATCGGCATCGGTCTTGGCCCCTTCAACCTCGGCCTCGCCTGCCTCACCGAGCCGATCGACGAACTCGACGGTGTCTTCCTGGAGTCCAAGCCGGACTTCGAGTGGCACTCCGGGATGTTCCTGGAGGGCGCGCACCTCCAGACGCCGTTCATGTCGGACCTGGTCACCCTGGCCGACCCGACGTCCCCGTACTCCTTCCTGAACTACCTCAAGGAGTCGGGCCGTCTGTACTCGTTCTACATACGCGAGAACTTCTACCCGCTGCGCGTCGAGTACGACGACTACTGCCGCTGGGCCGCCTCGAAACTCTCCTGCGTCCGTTTCAGCACGACGGTCGCGGAGGTGACGTACGAGGACGCGCACGAGGTGTACGTGGTGCGGACCAGCGCCGGTGACGAGTACCGTGCCCGGCATCTCGTCCTCGGCACCGGCACTCCCCCGTACGTGCCCGAGGCCTGCGCGGACCTCGGCGGGGACTTCATCCACAACTCCCGCTACCGGCAGCACAAGCGGGAGCTGCAGGCCAAGAAGTCGATCACGCTGGTCGGCAGCGGGCAGTCCGCCGCCGAGATCTACTACGACCTGCTGAGCGAGATCGACGTCCACGGCTACCGGCTGAACTGGGTCACGCGCTCCCCGCGGTTCTTCCCGCTGGAGTACACCAAGCTCACGCTGGAGATGACCTCCCCGGAGTACATCGACTACTTCCACGCGCTGCCCGAGCGGACCCGCTACCGCCTCCAGACGGAGCAGAAGGGCCTGTTCAAGGGGATCGACGGGGAACTGATCGACTCGATCTTCGACCTGCTCTACCAGAAGAACCTCGGCGGCCCGGTCCCCACCCGGCTGCTCACCAACTCGGCGCTGAAGGAAGCGCGTCACGAGAACGGCACGTACACCCTGGGGCTGCGCCAGGAGGAGCAGGAGACGGACTACGAGCTGCAGTCCGAGGGCCTGATCCTGGCGACCGGTTACAAATACGTGGAGCCGGAGTTCCTGAGGCCCGTGCGTGACCGGATCCGCTACGACGAGCACGGCAACCACGACGTGGCCCGCAACTACGCCATCGACACGACGGGCCGCGGCATCTTCCTGCAGAACGCCGGCGTCCACACCCACTCGGTGACGTCCCCGGACCTCGGCATGGGCGCGTACCGCAACGCGTACATCATCCGGGAACTGCTCGGCACCGAGTACTACCCGGTGGAGAAGTCCATCGCGTTCCAGGAGTTCGCCGTATGAGCGCCGCCGGAACCAGCAGCACCGTGGGCGTACTGAGTCTGCGCCCCCTCGACCCCCTCAAGGACACCGGGCTGCTGCACTCCTGGGTGACCGACCCCAAGGCGGCGTACTGGATGATGCAGGACGCGAAACTGCAGGACGTGGAGCGCGAGTACATGGCCATCGCGGCCAGCGAGCACCACCACGCGTATCTCGGCCTGCACGACGGCCTGCCCGCGTTCCTGATGGAGAAGTACGACCCCCGGTACATCGAACTCGTCGGGCTGTACGAGCCCGAACCCGGTGACGTCGGCATGCACTTCCTGGTCGCCCCCACCGACCGGCCCGTGCACGGCTTCACCCGGGCCGTCATCACCGCCGTCATGGACGAGCTGTTCGCCGACCCGCGCACCCGCCGGGTCGTCGTCGAGCCCGATGTCACCAACAAGGCGGTCCACGCGCTCAACGAGACCGTCGGCTTCGTCGCGGAGCGCGAGATCGAGAAGCCGGAGAAACGCGCGCTGCTGTCCTTCTGCACACGCGACCAGTTCCTGAACCGGCGCAGCCCGGCCAGCCGAGGAGTTTCCCTGTGACCCTGTCCGACGCCGTGGCGCATCTGTCCCCCCACCGCTGGGCCCGGGCCGATCGCCTCCTCATCCGCAAAGCCCTCGCCGAGTTCGCCCACGAGCGCCTGATCACCCCCGAGCCCCTCGACGAGGGTGGCACCGGCAAAAAAGCCGAGTACGCCGTCCGCAGCGACGACGGTCTGACCCGCTACCGCTTCACCGCCACCCGCCGCGCCCTCGACCACTGGCAGGTCGACGCCGACTCGATCACCCGCAGCCGTGACGGCGGTGAACTCCCGCTCGCCGCGCTGGACTTCTTCATCGAGCTGAAAAAATCTCTCGGCCTGAGCGACGAGGTGCTGCCGGTCTACCTGGAGGAGATCTCCTCCACCCTCTCCGGCACCTGCTACAAGCTCACCAAGCCCCAGCTCACCTCCCCCGAGCTGGCGAAAAGCGGCTTCCAGGAGATCGAGACGGGGATGACGGAGGGCCACCCCTGCTTCGTCGCCAACAACGGCCGGCTCGGCTTCGGCATCCACGAGTACCTGTCGTACGCGCCGGAGACCGCGAGCCCCGTACGGCTGGTCTGGCTGGCCGCGCACCGCTCGCGGGCCGCGTTCACGGCGGGCGTGGGCATCGAGTACGAGTCGTTCCTCCAGGGCGAGCTGGGCAAGGAGACCGTGGACCGCTTCCACGGTGTGCTCCGCGAACAGGACCTCGACCCGGCCGACTACCTCTTCATCCCGGTCCACCCCTGGCAGTGGTGGAACAAACTGACGGTGACCTTCGCCGCGGAGATCGCCCGGCAGCACCTGGTGTGCCTGGGCGAGGGCGACGACGAGTACCTGGCCCAGCAGTCGATCCGGACGTTCTTCAACAAGAGCGAGCCGGAGAAGCACTATGTGAAGACCGCCCTGTCGGTCATCAACATGGGCTTCATGCGCGGCCTGTCCGCCGCGTACATGGAGGCGACCCCGGCCATCAACGACTGGCTGGCGCAGCTCATCGACAACGACCCGGTGCTGCGCTCGACCGGCCTGTCGATCATCCGCGAGCGCGCGGCCGTCGGCTACCGGCACCTGGAGTACGAGGCCGCCACCGACCGCTACTCCCCGTACCGGAAAATGCTCGCCGCCCTGTGGCGCGAGAGCCCGGTCCCCTCGCTCCGGGACGGCGAGTCCCTGGCCACCATGGCCTCGCTGGTCCACGTGGACCACGAGGGCGCCTCGATCGCCGCCGCGCTGATCGAACGCTCGGGCCTGACGCCGGTGGAGTGGCTGCGCCGCTACCTCCACGCCTACTTCACCCCGCTGCTGCACAGTTTCTACGCGTACGACCTGGTGTTCATGCCGCACGGCGAGAACGTCATCCTCGTCCTCAAGGACGGGGTGGTCGAGCGGGCGATCTACAAGGACATCGCCGAGGAGATCGCCGTCATGGACCCGGACGCGGTACTCCCGCCGACGGTCGAGCGGCTGCGCGTGGACGTCCCCGAGGACAAGAAACTCCTGTCGATCTTCACCGACGTCTTCGACTGCTTCTTCCGCTTCCTGGCGGCGAACCTCGCGGCCGAGGGCGTCATCGAGGAGGACGACTTCTGGCGGACGGTCGCCGACTGCGTACGCGACTACCAGGCGTCGGCGCCCGAACTCGCGGACAAGTTCCGGCAGTACGACATGTTCGCGCCCGAGTTCGCGCTGTCCTGCCTCAACCGGCTGCAACTGCGGAACAACGAGCAGATGGTCGACCTCTCCGACCCGGCCGGGGCCCTCCAGCTCGTCGGCACCCTGAAGAACCCCATAGCCGGGCTGTAGCCACCGGTTCGCACGAAAACCGGTCACTCAGCCCCACAAGCAGGCGGGCGCCCCCATGTACGGTCCCAGGGGCGCCCGCCGTCGTACTCAGCCGTGATCAGTAACTAATGCGTCGGCCAGGGAACTTGCGGCGACCGGTAGTAGTCGATGCCCAGCGCGTCCCAGCGGGGCGCCTGCGCGGCGAGCCGCACCTTGTAGGTGTCCCAGTCGTGCGTCGAGGCGGGCGACCAGCCCAGCTCGGCCACACCGGGCAGCCGCGGGAACGCCATGTACTCGATGTTCGACGAGGTCGAGAGCGTCTCGGTCCACAGCGGCGCCTCGACGCCGCGTACGGCCGAACTCGGCGTACCCGGCAGGTAGTTGCCTGGGTCCCAGTCGTACGACCGCCGCACCTCCACGAGCCCGGCCCAGGCCTGCCCGAGGGGCGTGTCGGCGGTGTATTTCATATCCAGATACACGCGGTCGGCGGGCGAGAGGACGATCCCGGTGCCGTTCCTGGCCGCCGCCGCGACCTGCTCCTTCTCGGCGGCGCTCGTACCGTCGAGACCCCAGTACTGGGCGAGCGCACCCTTGGCGGGAGTGGCCCCGGTCAGCTGATGCCAACCCATCACGCTCTTCCCGTACTTGGCGACGATCGGCTGGACCTTCTCCATGAAGGCGACGTAGTCCTCATGACTCGTGGAATGCGCCTCGTCACCGCCGATGTGCAGGTACTTGCCCGGTGTGAGCGCGGCCAGTTCACGCACCACGTCGTCCACGAAGTCGTACGTCACCGGCTTGTCGACGCACAGCGAACTGAAGCCGACCTCGGTGCCGGTGTAGAGCGGCGGGGCGACACCGGCACAGTTCAGCTCGGCGTACGAGGCGAGCGCCGCGTTGGTGTGACCGGGCATGTCGATCTCGGGCACGACCTCCAGATGCCGCGAGGCGGCGTACCGCACGAGGTCCTTGTACTGGGCCTTCGTGTAGTAGCCGCCGGGCCCGCCGCCGCCGACCTGCGTGGAGCCGCCGTACGTGGCGAGGCGCGGCCAGGAGTCGATGGCGATGCGCCAGCCCTGGTCGTCGCTGAGGTGCAGATGCAGCGTGTTGATCTTGTAGAGCGCGAGCTGGTCGATGTAGCGCTTGACCTGGTCCACGGTGAAGAAGTGCCGGGAGACGTCCAGCATCGCGCCGCGGTAGCCGTAGCGGGGGGTGTCGGTGATGGTGCCGCCGGCGACGGCCCAGGGCCCCGGCTGCTTCGAGTCCTTCTCGATCGCGGCGGGCAGCAGCTGCCGCAGGGTCTGCACACCGTGGAACAGCCCGGCGGCCCTGCGGGCGGTGATCGTGACAGCACCCTTCCCGCTGGTCAGACGGTAGCCCTCGGCGCCGAGGCCACCGGTGCCCTTCTGACTGATCCTGAGCCGGATGCCATCGCCGCCCGGGTCGTCGGTGACGGGAAGCCGGTAACCGGTCGACGGCCGCAGCACACCGGCGAGATACGCGCCGACGTCATGGACCCCCCTCGACCGGTCGACGCGGATGCGCGTACCGCTGGTGATCCGGTACGGGGAGCCGCCCGGGTCGACCGAGGCGGGTGCCGGGACGACCCGGCTCAGCGGAGTGACGGTGCGGTCGACTGTGCGGCCGGGCGCGGACGGTGCCGCGCCGACCACGGAGATACCGGCGGCTGCCACGAGCAGCAGCGTACCGAGCAGACGGGGCGTTCTGTGCTGTCTCACATGCGCTCCCTTCGAATGGGTATAGACCACTCTCCCGCAGAGGCGGTGAAACAATCCCCCTCATGGCGGAAATCATCCAGCGGGACGGCACGTGGACCTTCGACGGCGACGCCCTGCGGCTGGTCCCGGGCCGCGACAAGAACGTGGGCGTACTGCGCAAGTCCCTGGGTGAACTGGCGGTGCCGCTGGGCGCGTTGGCGGGGATCTCGTTCGAACAGGGCAAGAAGTCCGGCCGGCTCAGGCTGCGGCTGCGGGACGGCGCGGACCCGCTGCTGCACGCGACCGGGGGCAGACTCACGGAGGCCTCCGACCCCTACCAGCTGACCGTCGAGTCGGACCGCTACGGCGTCGCCGAGTACTTCGTGGACGAGATCCGCAACGCGCTGCTCCTGGACGAGGTGCCGAGCGGCGCCGTCGACCGCTACCTGCTGCCGGGGCCGGCCGTGCCGCTGTCGGTCTCCGCCGGGGACGGCACCGCGAGCTTCGACGGGGAACAGGTGCGGCTGGAATGGAACTGGAAGACCGAGGAGGCGAAGTCGGCCGCGGGCGCGCGTACGCTCGCGCTGGCCGACATCCAGGGGGTGGAGTGGCAGCCGTCGGTCGGCCTGGAGAACGGGCATCTCCGCTTCACTGTCCGAGGCGCCCCGACGAAGGCCCCGCCGAAGTACGACCCCAACGCGGTCGAACTGTGGGGCTTCAAGAAGGACCCCCTGATGGCGCTGGTGGCGGCGGCGGTCCAGGCACGCCTCCCCCACCCGTCGGCTCCGCCGCCCACTCCCGCGAAGCAACTCGCCCCGCCGGAGGTCGACCACGACGCCCTCCTCCGCCGCCTCCGCGAACTGGGCGACCTGCGCGATGCGGGCGTCCTGACGGACGAGGAATTCACCCTGGCGAAGCAGGCGATCCTGCGGGGGATGTAGCGACGGGGGCAGGGGCGGCTGCGCAGTTCCCCGCGCCCCTGTCGGCCGGGTGCGGGCCGGTGGGGGCTGGCCGCGCAGTTCCCCGCGCCCCTAAACGCCGGGTGCGGGCCGGTGGGGGCTGAGCGCGCAGTTCCCCGCGCCCCTCGGGGCGGGCTGCGCCCTGCCCGCCAAGGGGAAAAGCAGGGGCGCAGCCCCGCTTTTCAGGGGCGCGGGGAACTGCGCGGCCAGCCCCCACCGGCCCGCACCCACAGCCGAACAACAGCCCCTTGCCCGAAATCGGGCAGGATCCTTGCGATCGCCCGCGCTTTACCCCAGGATCAACGAGTGCACGACGACCTTGTTGATCACCTGACGCGCTCCTCACCCCTCAGCCGGGGCGAGGCACTGCGGGTGATCCAGGACGTGCTCGCCTACTTCGACGAGACGACGGAGGACTACGTCCGTCGCCGCCACCGGGAGCTCCAGGCACAGGGCCTGGTCAACTCGGCGATCTTCGAACGGATCACGGCGGACCTCGAATACCGCGCGGTCGCACCGCCGGAGCTCACGCTCCGGCAGGTGCGCCGCATCGTCTACGGCTAGGAACTTCTCTGTATGTGCGGAATCGTGGGATACATCGGCAGGCGCGACGTGGCGCCGCTCCTCCTGGAGGGCCTGCAGCGCCTGGAGTACCGGGGCTACGACTCGGCCGGTCTCGTCGTGACGTCACCGAAGACGGCCGGTCTGAAGATGGTCAAGGCCAAGGGCCGCGTACGTGACCTGGAGGCCCGCGTCCCCAAGCGCTTCGCCGGCACCACGGGCATCGCACACACCCGCTGGGCCACCCACGGCGCCCCCTCCGACGAGAACGCGCACCCGCACATGTCGGCCGACAACAAGGTCGCGGTCGTCCACAACGGCATCATCGACAACGCCTCCGACCTGCGCAAGAAGCTGGAGGCGGAGGGCGTCGAGTTCCTCTCGGAGACCGACACCGAGGTCCTCACGCACCTCATCGCCCGCTCCTCCGCCGAGAAGCTGGAGGACAAGGTCCGCGAGACCCTCCGGCTGATCGAGGGCACGTACGGCATCGCGGTCATGCACGCCGACCACGCGGACCGCATCGTGGTCGCCCGCAACGGCTCCCCGGTCGTCCTCGGCATCGGCGAGAAGGAGATGTTCGTCGCCTCGGACATCGCCGCGCTGGTCACCCACACCCGCCAGATCGTCACGCTCGACGACGGCGAGATGGCGACGCTGAAGGCCGACGACTTCCGTACGTACACCACCGAGGGCACCCGTACGACGGCCGAGCCGACCACCGTGGAGTGGGAGGCCGCCTCCTACGACATGGGCGGCCACGACACGTACATGCACAAGGAGATCCACGAGCAGGCCGAGGCCGTGGACCGGGTGCTGCGCGGCCGGATCGACGACCGGTTCTCGACCGTTCACCTGGGCGGGCTGAACCTGGACGCCCGCGAGGCGCGCAAGATCCGCCGCGTGAAGATCCTGGGCTGCGGCACCTCGTACCACGCGGGCATGATCGGCGCCCAGATGATAGAGGAACTGGCCCGTATCCCCGCGGACGCCGAGCCCGCCTCGGAGTTCCGCTACCGCAACGCCGTCGTCGACCCCGACACGCTGTACGTGGCGGTGTCCCAGTCCGGCGAGACGTACGACGTGCTGGCCGCCGTGCAGGAGCTGAAGCGCAAGGGCGCCCGGGTCCTCGGCATCGTGAACGTGGTCGGTTCGGCCATCGCCCGCGAGGCCGACGGCGGCATGTACGTGCACGCCGGCCCCGAGGTCTGCGTGGTCTCCACCAAGTGCTTCACCAACACCACGGTCGCCTTCGCGCTGCTCGCCCTGCACCTGGGCCGCACCCGTGACCTGTCGGTCTCCGACGGCAAGCGGATCATCGAGGGCCTGCGCAGGCTGCCCGGCCAGATCACGGAGATCCTCGACCAGGAGGACGAGATCAAGAAGCTGGCCGAGCAGTACGCCGAGGCCCGCTCGATGCTCTTCATCGGTCGCGTACGCGGCTATCCGGTGGCCCGCGAGGCCTCGCTGAAGCTGAAGGAGGTCTCGTACATCCACGCCGAGGCCTACCCCGCCTCGGAGTTGAAGCACGGCCCGCTCGCGCTGATCGAGCCCGCGCTGCCGACGGTCGCGATCGTCCCGAACGACGACCTGCTGGAGAAGAACCGCGCGGCCCTGGAGGAGATCAAGGCCCGCAGCGGCAAGATCCTCGCCGTGGCCCACCAGCACCAGGAGAAGGCCGACCAGACGATCCTCGTCCCCAAGAACGAGGACGAACTGGACCCCATCCTGATGGGCATCCCCCTCCAACTCCTCGCCTACCACACAGCTTTGGCCCTCGGCCGAGACATCGACAAGCCCAGGAACCTGGCAAAGTCGGTAACGGTCGAGTAGCCACCGAGGGGCCCCCAAGGGGCGCGGGGAACGGCGCAATCTTTCGCCTTCGCCCCTAAGGGGCGCGGGGAACGGCGCGACCAACCCCCACCGGGCCCGCAGAAGCAACGCACCACACCGCACCGCACCACAACAGAACGGACCCCCACGTGTCGCCACCAGACACGCGGGGGTCCGTTCACGCGCCGGGGCCGCCCAAAACCCCGGCTGGCTGCCCACCACCGGTAACCGTCACGCTCCGGCCGGCAGCACGTACACGCTCACCGGTGCCGCACAACGGCGGCAAACCTGCTGCCTATATGCCCTTCACAAGCACACAAACACATCTACGCATGAGTAGTTTTGCCGTGCCCCGCAAGGGAGTTGCCACGCCCCGGGACGCATGTCACCTGGGAACGAGCCGAGTTGCGGGCCGAGTTACGGAATGACCACCACGGGCCGCTGCGCCCGCTTGGCCAGCCGCCCCGCGACCGACCCGAAGATGCGCCCGACGATCCCGTGGGTCGACCCCACCACGATCGCGTCGGCCTCGTACTCCCGCCCCACCTCTTCGAGTTCGTGGCAGATGTCGCCACCGCGCTCGACGAGGATCCACGGCACCTCGGCCAGATATTCCGCGCAGGCCAGCTCAAGGCCGAGCACCTCGGTGCGGTGGTCCGGCACGTCGACGAAGACGGGGGGCTCACAGCCGGCCCACACCGTGGTGGGCAGCCGGTTCGCGACGTGCACGATGATCAGGCCGGATCCGGAGCGGCAGGCCATGCCGATCGCGTACGCGAGGGCGCGCTCGCTGGATGTCGAGCCGTCGAAGCCCACGACGACACCGTGCTTGAAGGCTGGGTCGCAGGACTGGCGTGTCTCTTCCGCCGCCAAGGGCTCGGCCGCCGTGTGATCGGCGACGGGGCGCTTGCGGTCCGCGGGTTCGAATTCGTGACCGGCCATGGGTGTCTCGGCGTTCGGATCCTCTTGGGTGGGCCGACAGGAGCTGCGGAGCTGTGTCCGGGAATCATCTTCCCAACCCCATACCCCCCAGGGTACGGCGGCACGCCTCCTCTGCCCATATCCCGCTCTCGCCGCGGGAGGGTTCCCCGGAGCATGCCCGAGAGCATGCCCGTAACGCAATGGTTGCTGCCCCGTACAGCCGTTTTACACAGCACCCCCTCAGCCACCCCTCCCCGGGGCAAGGGGCGCAGCCCCGACCGTCAGGGGCGCGGGGAACGGCGCGACCAGCCTCCACGGACCCGCACCCGACCCTCCACCCCAGGGGGCGCAGCCCCTCAAGGGGCGCGGGGAACTGCGCGACCAGCCCCACCGGACCCGCACCCGACGGGACGCACCCCGCGGCGGAGCCGAGGCATCCCAGGGAACCCTGGGGAAAGCCCCGTGACCGCCCGCTCGAACAAGCGTTGAACCCAGGTACCCCACATCCCCCAGGGAGGAGCCCACCGTGCCCGGCCACCACACGACCGCCCCCCACCCTCCCGCCGGCAAAGACAGGGGCACCGCGCAGGACACCGCCACGGACGTGGTCCGCTGGGCGGCCTTCAGCTGCGTCCTGGTCCCGGTCGTCCTGGTCGGGTACGGCACCTCACTGGCGGGCGCGGCCGGCACGGCCCTGGGCCTCGCCGCGGTGACGGCCGCCTGCCGCGTACTGCTGCGCCGCTCCGAGCACGGCGCGGCGCAACTGCGCGCGGCGGAGCGAACCCCGCATCATGTGCACCACGACAGGGCACACGACGATGACAGCCAGGACGCCCGGTACGGCGTCCGTAACGGTGACCACCACGGCGTCCGTCACAGCGACCGCCACGAAGCCCGGCACGCCGGTGGAAATACGCCGGTTGACTGACCGGTTTGTGCGCACGCGCCCGCTGCTTTTCAGCCAACTTCCATACCCTGCGTACCCCTTGGCCGAACCACCCCCCAACCCCCGTTCGACCTGCACCGAAAGGGTCCAGTAGGGTGCCCGCACCCTACTGGGACCGGCCACGGGGACGAGGCGCACTTCCCTGTGCGGCCCACGAGTGCAACGCTTCGTGATCGAATGCTTCACGCCAAGTTGCCATGTCGACAATCTGCCGAGTGCTGAACTGGCCACCTCGGCACCACACGACACAGTAGATTCGATCTTGACGTCTTACGGCGGGGGACTCGTGCAGGACCGAGGGGAAACGTGCAGGAGCGACACAACCGAGGAGCCGCGACCACCGAGGGGGGCTTAGCAGGATGAGCCACGACTCCACTGCCGCGCCGGAAGCCGCTGTCCGGAAACTATCCGGGCGACGCCGCAAGGAGATCGTCGCGGTGCTGCTGTTCAGCGGCGGCCCCATCTTCGAGAGTTCCATACCGCTGTCGGTGTTCGGCATCGACCGCCAGGACGCCGGCGTGCCGCGGTATCGACTACTGGTGTGCGCCGGTGAGGAAGGCCCACTGCGGACCACAGGTGGCCTGGAACTCACCGCGCCCAACGGGCTGGAGGCGATCTCCCGCGCGGGCACCGTTGTCGTGCCCGCCTGGCGGTCGATCACCTCACCGCCACCGGAGGAGGCGCTCGACGCGCTGCGCCGGGCACATGAGGAGGGCGCCCGCATAGTCGGGCTGTGCACCGGCGCCTTCGTGCTCGCCGCGGCAGGACTGCTGGACGGCCGTCCGGCGACCACACACTGGATGTACGCACCGACGCTGGCCAAGCGCTACCCGTCGGTGCATGTCGATCCCCGCGAGCTGTTCGTGGACGACGGCGACGTGCTGACGTCGGCGGGCACCGCGGCGGGGATCGACCTGTGTCTGCACATAGTGCGGACGGACCACGGGAACGAGGCGGCCGGTGCGCTGGCCCGCCGTCTGGTGGTCCCGCCCCGGCGCAGCGGCGGCCAGGAGCGCTATCTCGATCGGTCTTTACCGGAGGAGATCGGCGCCGACCCGCTCGCGGAGGTCGTCGCCTGGGCACTGGAGCACCTCCACGAACAGTTCGACGTGGAGACGCTGGCGGCACGCGCGTACATGAGCAGGCGTACGTTCGACCGCCGGTTCCGCTCGCTCACCGGGAGCGCTCCCCTGCAGTGGCTGATCACGCAGCGGGTGCTCCAGGCGCAGCGGCTCCTGGAGACGTCCGACTACTCGGTGGACGAGGTCGCGGGCCGTTGCGGCTTCCGTTCGCCGGTGGCGCTGCGCGGGCACTTCCGCCGCCAGCTCGGCTCCTCCCCGGCGGCGTACCGGGCCGCGTACCGGGCGCGTCGCCCGCAGGGTGAGAAGCAGAGCGATCCGGACGGCTCGCCGCCACCGGTGCCGCCGGTGCTCCAGCAGGAGTCACCCGTGCCGTTCCAGACCCGTCGCACGGCGGCCGCCCACGCGGTCGGCGCGGCGGCCTCGTCCCTCTCCGCGGACGCGGGCCGGCCGGGCGCGGAGCTGTACGCGGCCGGGCGGCACAGCCTGCCGGGCCAGCGGAGCGCGCCCTAGCCGAGCGGCGACGTCGTACACCGGCCCCGGACCTTTCACGGTCCGGGGCCGGTGCCGTTCCCGCGCCCCGGCACCGCCGGCCCCGCCGCTCGCCGCCCCACCGGTCACGACTGCCGAGGTCCCGGGCCTGCCCGGGCGGGTGAGCGGGCCGTAGGGTGAGCCCATGAACGATCGCATGGTGTGGATCGACTGCGAGATGACCGGTCTCTCGCTGTCGGAGGACGCGCTCATCGAGGTGGCCGCGCTGGTGACCGACTCGGAGCTCAACGTGCTCGGTGAGGGGGTGGACATCGTGATCCGTCCGCCGGACGCCGCGCTGGAGACGATGCCGGAGGTGGTGCGCACGATGCACACGTCCTCCGGTCTCCTCGACGAGCTGGCCGCGGGCACCACCCTGGCCGCCGCGGAGGAGGAGGTCCTCTCCTACATCCGTGAGCACGTCAAGGAACCGGGCAAGGCCCCGCTGTGCGGGAACTCGGTGGGCACGGACCGCGGCTTCCTGCTGAGGGACATGGCGACCCTGGAGGCGTACCTCCACTACCGGATCGTGGACGTCTCCTCCGTGAAGGAGCTGGCCCGCCGCTGGTATCCCCGGGCGTACTTCAACAGTCCCGACAAGAACGGCAACCACCGGGCGCTGGCCGACATCCGCGAGTCGATCGCCGAGCTGCGCTACTACCGCGAGGCGATCTTCGTCCCGCAGCCCGGACCGGACTCGGACACGGCCCGTTCCATCGCCGCGAAGCACGTCCTGCCCGCGCAGTAGCCCCCGCCGTAAAGGCGGGAGCGAGCACCCCTTCGGACCCTGTACACTTTTTCTCGGCCGGTCGGTGAACCACTTCAGGTGAACCAAGCGCAGGATCGCCGGTCATGGTGGGTGTAGCTCAGCTGGTAGAGCACCTGGTTGTGGTCCAGGATGCCGCGGGTTCAAGTCCCGTCACTCACCCTGATGATCAGAGGGCCGGACCGCGAAAGCGGTCCGGCCCTCTGGCGTTCCCCTCCCCCGTGCGGGTCACGACGAGTGCCGCGCCACCAGCTCCGTGGGAAGCACCAGCTGCCGTCGCTCAAGGCCTCGGGAGACCGCCGGGCGGCGGTCCGCGATCTCGTCCATCAGCAGGTCGAGCATCGCGCGGCCCATGTCCTCGATCGGCTGGCGCACACTCGTCAGGGGCGGGTCCATGTGGCGGGCGATCGCCGAGTCGTCGTAACCGACCAGGGCCACGTCGTCGGGTATGCGGCGCCCCACCTCGCGCAGGACCTGCCGGGCGCCGGCCGCCATGACGTCCGATCCGGCGAAGACCGCGTCCAGGGTCGGGCAGACGGCGAGCAGTTCCGTCATCGCGCGACGGCCGCCCTCCTCGGTGAAGTCCCCCGGCACGATGAGGCGTTCGTCGACCTCGTGGCCCGCGTCACGCAGCGCGGCGCGGTAGCCGTCGACGCGGCGCTGGGCACCGAACACGTCGAGGCGTCCGGCCAGGTGGGCTATGGTCCGGCGGCCCTGGGCCAGCAGGTGCTCGACGGCGAACCGGCCGCCGCCGAAGTTGTCCGAGTCCACGGACGGCAGCGTCTCGTCCGCCGACCTGCGTCCGCTGATCACGGCCGGGATCTCCAGCTGGGCCAGCAGGTCGGGCAGCGGGTCGTCCGCGTGGACCGAGACCAGCAGGACGCCGTCCACGCGGTGCGCCGCCAGGTACTGGGCCAGCCGGGCCCGCTCCCGGTCGCTGCCCGCGAAGATCAGCAGCAGCTGCATCTCGGTGTCGGAGAGGGCCGCGCCCACACCCCGGAGCATGTCGGAGAAGTACGGCTCGGCGAAGAAGCGGGTCTCGGGCTCGGGGACGACCAGGGCGATCGCGTCGGTGCGGTTGGCCGCGAGGGCCCGGGCGGCCGTGTTCGGCACGTACCCCAGTTCCGCGACCGCCGCCTCCACGGCCGCCCGGGTGGCGTCGCTGACCCGCGGGGAGCCGTTGATCACGCGGGAGACCGTGCCGCGGCCCACCCCGGCGCGCGCGGCGACCTCTTCGAGGGTCGGTCGCCCGCCGCTCCGGCTCCGCGCTCCGTGGACTGCCATGGTCCGCCTCCCGTCCGACACGGCTCACACCGCGCTTGGCCTGGAATCTAACAGCCGTGATCGGGGCCGGGCCCGCGGAGACGGTGCCTCCACTTTCCGCACGCCCTCCCCCGGGGTCCCCGGGGCCACTCCGAAGCCGATCCGGAGCCTCCCCGAGGCCGTCCCGCAACCGTCGGAGACCTACTCTCGCCGTCTCCGCCGACGTTAGCTAACAGCCCGATAACTGAAGACACGTCTCTGCGTCCTCTCCCTTGACACCCCCGCGCCGAGCGACGAACCTTCAACACATCACCTGTGGGAGCGCTCCCACAGTACCTGACACATACACATCCCGCACGTTCCCCGCCCGAGCCGCAGCATGAACTAACGGGCCCAACAACGCAGTTGGCCGGGGGGTCGGCACGTCAGGCAACAGGAGGACGCAATGCGCACGAGTACCCGCGGGTCCCGCAGGCTGATGGCCCTCGCGGCCGTGGCCGCGCTGACGACGGGGCTGCTCGCCGGCTGCGCCGAGGACTCGGACGACGGGTCGTCGGACTCGGACGGTGGCAGCGGCGGTGGCAAGACCACGCTGACCATCGGCACTTTCGGGGTCTTCGGCTACAAGCAGGCCGGCCTCTACGACGAGTACATGAAGCAGAACCCCGACATCACCATCAAGGAGAACGTCACCACTCGTACGGACGTCTACTGGCCGAAGACGCTCACCCGTCTGCAGGCCGGTGCCGGCACCGACGACATCCAGGCGATCGAGGTCGGCAACGTCGCCGAGGCCGTCCAGACGCAGGCCGACAAGTTCGTCGACCTGGGCAAGGACGTCGACAAGTCCCAGTGGCTGGACTGGAAGACGGCACAGGCCACCACCAAGGACGGCAAGACCATCGGACTCGGCACGGACGTCGGCCCGATGGCGGTCTGCTACCGCAAGGACCTCTTCAAGAAGGCGGGCCTTGAGACGGACCGCGTCAAGCTCGCCGAGCAGTGGAAGGGCGACTGGTCGAAGTACGTCGACGTCGGCAAGGACTACATGAAGAAGGCGCCCAAGGGCACCAAGTTCGTGGACTCCGCCGCCTCGGTCTACAACGCGGCGCTCGGTGGCGAGAGCGAGCGGTACTACGACAAGGACGGCAACGTCATCTGGGACAAGTCCGCAGGGGTCGAGAAGGCCTGGGACACCTCGATGGAGGTGGCGACCAGCAACATGTCGGCGAAGCTGAAGCAGTTCGACAAGCCGTGGGACCAGGCCTTCGCCAACGGCGGCTTCGCCACGGTCGCCTGCCCCGCGTGGATGCTGGGCTACATCCAGGAGAAGTCCGGTGACTCCGGCAAGGGCAACTGGGACGTGGCGGCGGCGCCCACCGCGGCCAACTGGGGCGGCTCGTTCATCGGTGTGCCCACGGCGGGCAAGCACCAGAAGGAGGCCATCGCGCTGGCGAAGTGGCTGACCGCCCCCGAGCAGCAGGCGAAGGTCTTCGCCAAGCAGGCCAGCTTCCCGTCCACCCCGTCGGCGTACGCGAGCCTGAAGCCGCAGGCCGCCACCACGGCCTTCTTCTCGGACGCGCCGATCACCCAGATCTTCTCCGACTCGGCGAAGACCATCCCGACGCAGATCTTCGGTATCAAGGACCAGCCGATCAACACGGCCATCTCGGACATCGGCATCCTCCAGGTCGAGCAGAAGGGCAAGACCCCGGACCAGGGCTGGGACGCGGCCACCTCGGAGATCAAGGACGTGCTCGGCCAGTGACCAGCTCCAAGCAGGCTCTCGCGCGATCCGCGTCGAGCGCCGACGCCGCGCCCGGCTCCCAGCCGGGCGCGGCGCGCCGTGCTCACGGTCGCGGTACACCGCCCCCGGGCCCCGGCTCCTGGCGCAGCCGGCTGTACCGCTGGGACATGAAGGCGTCGCCTTACGCGTTCATCGCCCCCTTCTTCATCTTCTTCGGTGCCTTCGGGCTCATCCCGCTGCTGTACACGGCCTGGTACTCACTGCACAACGTGCAGCTGAACAACCTGGACCAGCAGACCTGGGTGGGCCTGGACAACTACCAGAACCTGCTGTCCTCGGACTTCTTCTGGAACGCGCTGCAGAACACCTTCACCATCGGTCTGATCTCGACCGTGCCGCAGCTGATGATGGCGATCGGGATCGCGCACCTGCTCAACTACAAACTGCGCGGCTCGACCATCTGGCGCGTCGTGATGCTCACCCCGTACGCCACCTCGGTGGCGGCCGCGACCCTGGTGTTCGTCCTGCTCTACTCGTGGGACGGCGGCATGATCAACTGGCTGCTGCACTTCGTCGGGGTGGACCCGATCAACTGGCGTGAGTCGACCTGGGGTTCGCAGTTCGCCGTCTCCTCGATCGTGATCTGGCGGTGGACCGGCTACAACGCCCTGATCTACCTCGCGGCGATGCAGGCGATCCCCGCCGACCTGTACGAGTCGGCGTCCCTGGACGGCGCGGGCCGCTGGCAGCAGTTCCGCCATGTGACGATCCCGATGCTGCGGCCGACGATCCTGTTCACGGTGGTCGTCTCCACGATCGGCGCAACGCAGCTGTTCGGTGAACCGCTGCTGTTCGGCGGGGTCAGCGGCTCCAAGGGCGGCTCCGACCACGATTACCAGACGCTCGGCCTGTACATGTACGACCAGGGCTGGATCATCGGCAACCTCGGCAAGGCGTCCGCCATCGCCTGGACGATGTTCCTGATCCTGCTGATCGTCGCCGCGATCAACCTGCTGATCACCCGACGGCTGAGGAAGACCCAATGACCACACGTGAACTGACGCCTCCTCAGGCACAGGCGAGCGCGGCGGAGAAGGTCGGCCGGACCGGTTCCGGGCGCCGCCGGCTGATGGGCGCGGGCAAGCAGCTGCACGCGGGGCCGCTCACCTATGTCGTCCTGTCCGTCCTCGCCTTCATCTCCGTGGCGCCCCTGCTGTGGACGGTGGTCGCGGCCTCACGCACCAACCAGCGGCTCGCCGAGACGCCACCGCCCCTGTGGGTCGGCGGGAACCTGTTCAAGAACCTTGAGACCGCATGGACCGAGGTCAGCCTCGGCACCGCGATGCTCAACAGCGTGATCGTCGCCGGGACCATCACCGTCGGCACGGTCCTGTTCTCCACGCTCGCCGGGTTCGCCTTCGCCAAACTGCGCTTCAAGTTCTCCAACGTCCTGCTGCTGCTGACCATCGGCACGATGATGATCCCGCCGCAGCTGGCGATCGTCCCGCTGTACCTGTGGATGAGCGAGCTGGGCTGGTCCAACCAGCTGCAGACGGTCATCCTGCCGACCGTGGTCAGCGCCTTCGGTACGTTCTTCATGCGGCAGTACCTGATGCAGGCGCTGCCCAGCGAGCTGATCGAGGCGGCGCGGGTCGACGGCGCGAGCAGTCTGCGCGTCGTGTGGCACGTCGTCTTCCCGGCGGCGCGGCCGGCGATGGCCGTGCTCGGACTGCTGACCTTCGTGATGGCCTGGAACGACTTCCTGTGGCCGATCATCGCGCTCAACCAGCAGAACCCCACCGTGCAGGTCGCCCTCAACTCGCTCGGCACGGGCTACATCCCCGACCAAGCGGTGATCATGGCGGGCGCGCTCCTCGGCACCCTGCCGCTGCTCATCGCCTTCCTGCTGTTCGGCAAGCAGATCGTGGGCGGGATCATGCAGGGCGCGATCAAGGGCTGACCCGCCGCCCCGCGCCGACGGGGGCGAGCCGCCGACTCGCCCCCGGTCCTCTCCTCGACCTCACATTCCCCGGTCTCCTACGACCTTCCTCCCATGGGAGCGCTTCCATGCCCGAGCCCGAAACGCCCGTGACCTTCCCGCCCGCCTTCCTCTGGGGCTCCGCGACCTCCGCGTACCAGATCGAGGGGGCGGTGCGGGAGGACGGCCGTACGCCCTCGATCTGGGACACCTTCAGCCATACGCCCGGCAAGACGGCGGGCGGCGAGAACGGCGACATCGCCAACGACCACTACCACCGCTACCGCGACGACGTGGCGATGATGGCGGACCTCGGCCTGACCGCGTACCGCTTCTCGGTGTCCTGGTCGCGCGTGCAGCCGACGGGCCGCGGGCCCGCCGTGCAGCGCGGCCTCGACTTCTACCGCCGGCTGGTCGACGAGCTGCTCTCGCACGGCATCAAGCCCGCGATCACCCTCTACCACTGGGACCTCCCCCAGGAGCTGGAGGACGCGGGCGGCTGGCCCGAGCGCGACACCGCGCTGCGCTTCGCCGAGTACGCGCAGATCGTCGGCGAGGCACTCGGGGACCGCGTCGAGCAGTGGATCACGCTCAACGAGCCCTGGTGCAGCGCGTTCCTCGGGTACGCGTCCGGTGTGCACGCCCCGGGCCGCACCGACCACGAGGCCTCCCTGCGGGCGGCGCACCACCTCAACCTCGCGCACGGCCTGGGCACGAAGGCCCTGCGCACCGCGATGCCCGCCCGCAACAGCATCGCGGTGAGCCTCAACTCCTCGGTGGTCAGGCCGCTGACCCAGGACCCGGCCGACCTGGCGGCGGTCCAGCGGATCGACGACCTGGCCAACGGCATCTTCCACGGCCCGATGCTGCACGGCGCGTACCCGGAGACCCTGCTCGCGGCGACGGCCTCGGTCACGGACTGGTCGTACGTGCGCGACGGCGATCTCGCCCTGATCAGGCAGCCGTTGGACGCGCTCGGCCTGAACTACTACACGCCGACGCTGGTCTCGGCCGCCCCGGCGGACGCCTCCGGCCCGCGCGCGGACGGCCACGGGGCGAGTTCGTCCTCCCCCTGGCCGGGCGCGGACGACGTTGCCTTCCACCAGACGCCCGGTGAGCGCACCGAGATGGGCTGGACGATCGACCCGTCGGGCCTCCAGGACCTGATCATGCGCTACACGCGGGAGGTGCCGGGCCTGCCGCTGTACATCACGGAGAACGGCGCCGCCTACGACGACAAGCCGGACCCGGACGGCCGCGTCCACGACCCGGAGCGCATCGCCTACCTGCACGGACACCTGCGCGCGGTCCGCCGCGCGATCGCCGAGGGCGCGGACGTACGCGGCTACTACCTGTGGTCTCTGATGGACAACTTCGAGTGGGCGTACGGCTACGGCAAGCGCTTCGGCGCGGTGTACGTGGACTACGCGACCCAGGCGCGCACCCCGAAGTCGAGCGCCCTGTGGTACCGCGAGGCGGCCCGCACCGGCGAGCTGCCGCCGGTGAGCCCGGTCGAGTGACCACGTAGACGCCGCTCCTGGGAGGGAAGCGGGCGGGGGGCGGGGCGCGGCACACGGCGAGGGGAGTGCCGCGCCCCGCGTACGTGTGTACGCGCGCCCCGGCCGGGTGGGGGGAAGGCCGGCCGGGGCGCGCGGCCCCCGCGCGGGCATGACCTCCTGCGGGGGCGTTCAGGGGTACCGCTCAGGGGGTTTTCGCGAGCGGCTACTTGTAGGCGGCGAAGGCCTTCGAGAAGGCGTTCGCGTCCTGGAGGACCGAGCTGCAGGTGGCGTCGGCGGTGGGCTTGGTGCCGCCCGCGCACTGCTTGTCGCGGGTGGCGGACCACAGGGAGAGCCAGCCGAGCCCCTTCGACTCGGCGAAGTTCACGAGCTGGGTGGCGTCCTCGACCTTGAAGATCTCCGACGCGACGTCGTTGACGCCGATCATCGGGGTGACGGCGACCGCCTTCCAGGCGGCGGCGTCGGAGAGCCCGAGGACCCCCTTGATCTGCGCCTGGGTCGCGGTGGCGGCCTGCTCGGCGTAGGTGCCCATGTCGTCGCTGTAGGCCGGTCCGTAGTCCATCGCCATGATGTTGACCGTGTCGATGCCGACACCGTTCGCCTTGGCGTCGGCGAGCAGGCTCACACCGTCCTGGGTCAGGCCCTCCGGCATGACGGGCAGGGTGAACGAGACGTCCAGGCCGGGGTGCTGGGCCTGCAGCTTCGCGATCGCCTGCGCGCGGCGGGTGTTGGCCGCCTTGTCCGGGAGCGCACCGCCCTCCACGTCGAAGTCGACCTTCGTCAGGTCGTACGCGTCCACGGCCTTGCCGTACGCCGCCGCGAGGGCGTCCGCCGACGAGCAGTTCAGCGCCAGCTCGGAGCCGGAGGCGCCGCCGAACGAGACGCGGACGTCACCGCCCTTGCCGCGGAGCGCGCCGATCTGCGCGGCGACCGCGTCACCGCCGAGGTCCGTCACCCCGCCCCACTTGGGGGTGCAGCCGCCGCCGTCCGTGACGAAGGCGAGGTTGTACTCCTTCACCCCGGTGGCCGCGGAGTGGGCCAGCAGGTCGAAGGCGGGGTAGAGGGAGGTGTCGACGTAGGGCGCGAAGCCGGCGCCGGCGGCCGTGCCGCTGCCGGTGGTGCCGGAGGGCGTGGGGGTGGCGGTCGGGTTCTTGGTCGTGGTGGCCGTGGCGGTCGGTGTGGCCGTCGGGGTCGAGGTGGCCTTCGTCGGTTCCGGCGACGCAGACGCGGTCGATGTCTGCGTCGGGCGGCCGGTGGGCTCCGGTGTCGCGCCGTCGTCCACCGAGCACTTGGCACCGTCGACGAGACAGCCGGTCGGGTCGCCGGAGCCGCGCACCACGAAGCCGACGGTCACCGACTCGCCCTTGGCGAGGCCGTCCTTGTCCCAGGACGGCGGCTTCACCGTGACGTGCCGGCCGCTCACCTTGGACTCGGCGTTCCACAGCGAGCTGAGCTCGGCGCCCGACGGCAGGTCGAACTCCAGTGTCCAGTCCGTCTTCGCCCCGGCACTGTCGTTGGCCACGACGTACTGGGCGGTGTAGCCCGTCGACCAGTCGCTGGTCTTCGTGTACGCGGCACCGACACCCGCCGCCTGTGCCGTGCCGGAGAACATGAGTGCTCCGCCGCCGACCACGGCCGCGGCGACCACGCCGCCTATCGCCTTGTTCCTGCCACTGGCCATGCGCCGGTGCGTGCTCATCGCGTGCCTGCCTTCGCCGTACGGGCCCCGGTCTCCCGTGAACGGGACCGAGGGTGGGGGTGCGCCAGCACGCTAGCGAGCCGGAAACCGGCAAAACGCCTGATCCGGACGGGGCTCGTGGTTCTTAGGGTGCGCTTAAGGAAGGGATCGGGAACGGTTAAAGGTCGAGACCAATGGGGTGGTCCTGCGCCGTCGCACCGAACCCCGGTGCCCGCGCCGCTCGGGCTCGCGCCCGTCCAGCTGGATCCAGATCCTGACCTCGGTGCCGCCCAGGACGGAACGGCCGATCCGCACGTCCCCGCCGGTCGACTCCGCGAGCCGGCTCACGATGTCCAGACCGAGCCCGGTCGAGCCGTCGGCGCCGGAGCCGCGGCCACGGGCCATCGCGGCCTGCGGGTCGGCTATCCCCGGGCCCGCGTCCGAGACGAGGACGATCACCGCGTCCTCGCCGTTGTGCACGTCGACCGCGAAGGCCGTGCCCTCGGCGGTGTGCCGGAACACGTTCCCGAGCAGCGCGTCGAGCGCGGCGACGAGATCGGCGCGGGCCACGGGTATCCGTACGGGCCGGTCGACCCCGGCCACCCGGACCTTGCGGCCCTCGTCCTCGGCGAGCGCCGACCAGAAGTCCATCCGCTCGCGGACGACCTCGGCCGCGTCGCAGCCGACGCCGACGCCGATCGCGGCGGTCTGCGGCTTGGCTTCCCGGGCCGTGCGGATGATCGTGTCGACCTCGCGCTCCAGCTGGGCGACGGCGGCCCGGGTCTGCTCGGCGGCGGGCCCGTCACCGAGCGAGGCCGCGTTGAGTCGCAGCACGGTCAGCGGTGTACGCAGCCGGTGCGAGAGGTCGGCCGCCAACTCCCGCTCATTGGCCAGCAGTTGAACGACCTGGTCGGCCATCGAGTTGAACGCGACCGCGGCGAGCCGCAGTTCGGTCGGCCCCTCCTCGGGCACCCGCGCGCCCAGCTTCCCCTCCCCCAGTTCGTGCGCGCTCTCCACCAGGCGCTGCGCGGGCTGCACCATCCGTACGCCGAGCCGGTCGGCCACCGCGACCGAACCGACGATCAGCGCGACCCCGACCCCGGCGAGGACCGCCCAAGCCGTGCCCAGGCCGTTGGTGACCTCCGCCTCGGGGACGTAGACCTCGACGACCGCGATCTCGCCCGAACTGAGCGCGACGGGCTGCAGCAGCGTGGAGCCGCCTGGCACTTCGGTGGTGGAGGCCCGGCCCAGCCTCCGGGTCGTGGCGATGTCCTTGTCGGCGGCCCGCTGCCGCCCGATGTCGACGGCCTGCTGCTTCCCGCCGGCGCCATCGGTACCGCCGCCGGCGTCGGTCGTGCCGTTGGCGTCGGTCGTGCTGCCGCTGGTGTCGGTGGTGCCGCCGCCCGCGGGTATGTGCACGGCCATGCCCGCGTCCGACGCGGCCGAGGCGACGACCTTCTCCAACTCGGCCCGGTCGGTGGTGATCGAGAGCGCGGGGGCGACGGCCGCCGCCTCCCGCTCGGCGTTCGAGAACGCGCGGTCCCTCGCCATCTCCCTGATCACCAGGCCCAGCGGGACCGCGAAGGCCACCACGACCATCGTGGTGACGGCCACACAGACCTTCACCAGCGCCCACCTCATCGCGCCGGCTCCGTGCCCGCCGGACCGCGCAGCCCGCCCTGGCCCGGCGGCTCCAGCTTCACGCCGACCCCGCGCAGGGTGTGCAGATAGCGCGGCCGGGCCGCCGTCTCGCCCAGCTTCCGCCGCAGCCAGGACAGATGGACGTCGATCGTCTGGTCGTCCCCGTAGGACTGCTGCCACACCTCGGCCAGCAGTTCCTTGCGCGCCACGACGACACCGGGCCGCCCCGCCAGGAAGGCCAGCAGGTCGAACTCGCGCCGCGTCAGATCCAGTCGTACGCCGTCCAGTTCGGCCTGGCGGCGCAGCGGGTCGATGGCGAGACCGCCGACCCGGAGCTGGGGCGAGGGCGGCGGCTCCGCGGCCGAGGACCGGGCCCGGCGCAGCACCGCCGCCATCCTCGCGGACAGGTGCTCCACCGAGAACGGCTTGGTCAGGTAGTCGTCCGCGCCGTCGTTCAACAGCCGGACGATCTCCGTCTCGTCGTCCCGCGCGGTCGCCACGATCACGGGCACGTCGGTGATGCCGCGCAGCATCTTCAGCGCCTCCGACCCGTCCAGGTCGGGCAGGCCGAGATCCAGGATCACGACGTCGAAACGGAAATGGGCGACCTCGCGCAACGCCTCAAGGGCCGTACCGACACTGCGCACCGTGTGCGCGGCCTCGGTCAGATGCCGGATGAGGGCGGAGCGTACGAACTGGTCGTCCTCGACCACGAGCACACTTGCCATGAGCCGCACCGTACGCCAATCCGGCGGACCGGGTCCTGGGCCTGTGGACAACTCCCGGGCCTGTGGACGGACGGCACACGGACGGGACACGGACGGGGCTCGTGGGGCAGGATGGCCCGCGATGCGCAGAGGACTCGTACACGTACTGGCTTGGTCGCTCGCCACGGGCGTGGCGGTCACGCTGTCGTGGTGGGGTGTGCACACGGTCATGACCGGGACGGCCTACGACCCGCCGCGGGCGCTGCCGATCGCGGCGGACGCGGCCACGCAGGGAGCGAAACCGCTGTCGTCCTCGACGAGTCGGGCGGAGTCCCCGGCGGGGTCGGCGGCCTCGCCGTCGAAGAGCCGGTCGCCGCGTGCGAGCGGTTCTTCCTCGGCCGCGCCCTCGACTTCGTCGTCACCGTCGCCGTCGGCGTCGCGTTCGAAGTCCGCGGGTGCGGCTTCGCCCAGCGCGGGGGCCTCCGGTGAGGTGAAGAGTTACGACACCGACGGGGGGCGGGCCGTCTTCGACCTCGGGACGGCGTCGGCGTCGCTGGTGTCTGCGACGCCCGCGTCCGGGTGGTCGATGCAGGTCTGGAAGACCGAGACGTGGATCCGGGTGGAGTTCTCGTCCGGGGCGGATCGGGTGTCGGTGTTCTGTACGTGGCACGACTCCGCGCCGCGGGTCGAAGTGAACACCTACTGAGGGTTCTGCGGGTTTCGAGGGTTCTGACTCCGGCTGCGGGTCCGGTGGGGGCTGGTCGCGCAGTTCCCCGCGCCCCTGAGGGGGCGCCATGGTGGGCCCCTACTGGAAAGCGGATGGTGGAGGAGCCGGGGAGGGGACCGCCACCGCGTCCGTCACCGGGGTCGCTCCGCCGCTGAAGTCCCTCAGTTGCTTGCCGTGTTCGACCCTGGCCGGGTGGGGGTCGGAGGCCGCTCGGCGGGTCAGTTCCGCGACCGGGAGGGGCTGGTCGGAGGCGACCAGGACCGCGTTGCCGAAGCGTTTGCCGCGCAGGACCGTGGGGTCGGCGACGAGGGCGAGTTCGGGGAAGACGCCGGCCGCGGTGGCGATCTGGCCGCGCAGGTGCGCCAGGGGCGGGCCGTCGGCGAGGTTGGCGGCGTACAGACCACCGGCCTTCACGACCCTGCGCACCTCGGTGAGGAACTCTCCGGACGTCAGATGCGCGGGCGTGCGCGCCCCGCTGAACACATCCGCGATGACCAGGTCCGCCCAGCCGTCCGGCACCTTGGCGAGCCCGTCGCGCGCGTCGACGGACCGCACCCGGATCCGGGCGTTCGGGTCCAACGGCAGTTCACGCCTGACCAGTTGGACGAGCGCCGCGTCGCGTTCGACGACCTGCTGGGTGGAGCGGGGGCGGGTGGCTGCCACGTACCGGGCGAGGGTGAGGGCACCACCGCCGAGGTGCACGGCGTGCACGGGCCGGCCGGGCGGGGCGACGAGGTCGATGACGTGCCCGAGGCGGCGCTGGTACTCGAAGCTCAGATACGCCGGATCGTCGAGGTCGACATGCGACTGCGGGGCCCCGTCGATGAGCAGGGTCCACGCCCGCGCCCGCTCCCGATCGGGCAACAACTCGGCAAGCCCCCCGTCGACCTCCTCGACAAGGGCCGCACTCACCGCACGCCGATTCTTCCCCTTACCCATCCCCCCATTATCGACCAGCCAAGAGGGGCGCGGGGAACGGCGCAATCTTTCGCCTTCAGGGGGCGCAGCCCCAAGGGGCGCGGGGAACGGCGCAATCCTTTGCCTGTAAGGGGCGCGGGGAACTGCGCGACCAGCCACAACACACCCGCACCCGCACCCGACAACGAGACGCCAAGCCCAACGCACCCCCTGCCACCCTCAACGGCAGTTGTCCGCGGCCTCGATCAACCGAGCCGCCTCCCCCAACGCCGCCCGCAACACCGCAGGATCCGTCGCCAGCTCCGCCTCCCCCGGCGGCAGCAGCCAGTCCGACCCCTCGACGGGCGGCTCGGGCGGCGCCAACCGCACCCCCCGCCCGTCGGTCCGCGTACACGTACTGCCGGGAACGTCCCACGCGGACGCCGTACCGGGCGGCACCAGGAACCCCAGAGTGTCGCAGTTGTCGTCGTGCAGTACGGGCCCGACCGCCTCGGCGGGAGCGCCCCGCCGCAGGATGTCGACGGCCTCCAGTCCCTGCCGGGCGGGCACGGTGACGAGGTCGCAAGGATCCCCGCGGCCTTCGCTCTGCCTGGTCTCCATCCTGGCCTCCACCACGGAACCCCTCCTCCATCGAGCACACCACATGGTTCAACGCTGCACAGCGTCAACGGCTACGGCGAAACTCGGCCGCAAAGGATGGCAGTTCATGGCAGATCAGGGATGAGATATCCGTTTTGTAGCCAAACCCCGTGTGGTCGGCTCGTCACAGCGGGTACGTTCGAGCCCGCCGGAACCACAGGAGCGGCTCGATCACTCACATGATCAACTCGTGCCGGTTCCGGCATGGTTCGACGGTTCGCGAGAGAGGGCCCGGCCATGGCGTCGTCACCGACGACCTCGTCGTCCCAGTCACCTCGGCCACCTCGGCCGCCACGGCCGAATCTCGCCTTCCGGCGCCTGCGCGGACAGCGCTCGCCGGGCGAGTTCGCCGCCGCCGTGCGGCGGGCGGCCCGGGAGATCGACGAACGGGTCAGCTGCGACGCGCGCTACATCGGGCGGGTCGAGGCTGGCGAGATCCGCTGTCCCAACTACGCGTACGAACGGGTTTTCCTGCACATGTTCCCCGGCCGGACACTGACCGACCTGGGCTTCGTACCCCGTTCGGCGGTACGTGGACGGGGGGCGCGTACCGCCGAGGTGGCGCCCGTTGCACGCACCACGAGCCCGCTGTCCGCCCCGCATGAGACGGACGGGGCGTACGAGCCGTATGTAACGACACACGACCCGTACACGTCGTACGACCCGCACGCCCCGTACGACCCGCACGAGATCGACGATCAGAACCACGAGGAGAGCGACGTGCAACGTCGCGCATTCATGAGCGGCGGTACCGCCACGGTGGCGGCCGCCTCGCTGGGCCCCTGGGGGCTCGCGTTCGGCGGTACGGCCGAGGCCGCGCCGCGTTCCGTGCGCCGCGCCGGCGAAGCCGAGGCGGGGGCGCTGGAAGAGGCCGTCCGCAAGATCCGCCTGCTGGACGACCGGCACGGCGCCGACGGGCTGTACCGGAGGGCGGCGGCTCCGCTGCGGGCCGCGTACGCCCTGCTGGACGCCGGCGCCGCACGGCAGGCGACCGCCGATCGGCTGCACACGGGCGCCGGTGAGCTGGCCATCTCGGTGGGCTGGCTGGCGCACGACTCGGGGCGGTTCGACGACGCCCGCTCGCACTACGCGGAGGCGCTCGCGACGGCCCGGGTGGCCAGGGACCCGGCCCTGGAGGCGCACGCCTTCTGCAACACGTCCTTCCTCGCCCGGGACGCGGGACGGCCCCGCGAGGCGGTACGGGCGGCCCAGGCCGCCCAGTACGCGGCGCGTCCCCTCGGCTCGGCCCGGCTCCTGTCGCTGCTCGCGCTGCGCGAGGCGGGCGGCTGGGCGGGGCTGGCCGACCGGAGGGGCTGCGAGCAGGCACTGACCCGGGCGCAGGCCCTGTACGGGCGTGGCCCCTGCGACGCCGACCCGGAGTGGATGAGCTTCTACGGAGACGCCGAACTGGCCGGCCTGGAGGCGCAGTGCTGGTCGACGCTCGGCGACTGGCAGCGCGCCGCCCACCAGGCCCGCCGGGCGACCCGGCTCCAGGACCCGCACTTCACCCGCAACCTCGCGCTGTACACGGCCGAACTCGCCGACGACCTGGCCCGCGCCGGGCACCCGGACGAGGCCGCCGCGGCCGGGCTGCGCGTCCTGGACCTGCTGGACGAGGTCCAGTCGTCCCGGGTGCAGACCATGCTGGCGGGCACGGCCAGGGTCCTGCTGCCGCACCGCCGCGCGTCGGGGGTGTCGGACTTCCTGGAACGGCACGGGGCCCTGCCGCGACCGGCCTAGACCGTGCCGGGGCCGAGCCGTACCAAGGCCGGGCCGTTCCGGGGCCAAGCCATGACCGGGCTACGGGATCAGGTGGCCGCAGTCGTTCCAGGTCTCGATCGCGGGCTCTCCGTAGGCCCAGCCCAGGACCGAGAGGGACGTGGGGTTGAGGCGGACGCGGGCCGCGAAGTCGATGTCGAAGCCGAGCCAGCGGGCGCCGATCGACCGCAGGATGTGGCCGTGGGCGAAGATCAGCACGTCACGCTCCCCGGCGCGGACCCGTTCGACGACCTCGTCCGCGCGCGCGGAGACCTCCGCGAGGGTCTCGCCCCCGGGCACACCGTCCCGCCAGATCAGCCAGTCGGGGCGGTCGGCCCTGATCTCGTCGGGGGTCAGACCCTCGTACGCGCCGTAGTCCCACTCCATGAGCGCGTCCCAGGGGGTCGCCCGGCCGCCGAAGCCGGCGATCTCGCAGGTCTCACGCGCGCGTGCCAGCGGGCTGGTGAGGACCTCCGCTCCGGAGAGCCCGTCCAGCGGCGCCCTGTGCAGACGCTCGCCGAGCAGTTTCGCACCGCGTCTGCCCTCGTCCAGGAGAGGGATGTCGGTCCTGCCGGTGTGCTTGCCGGACAGCGACCATTGCGTCTGTCCGTGCCGGGCCAGCAGGATGCGCGGTGCCATGAAAGGGCCTTTCGGGGAAACTCGGGCGGGTGAACCGCAGAAGAACGAGGGATGGATCACTTCAATCATGGCGCACGCGCGCGAGAAGCAACCCGGCGGGCGATCTACGCGTCTTTGAGCACCGGGGGCGCCCCCACAGGGGAAGCGCACAGACCGTACATTGGTCCGCGGCACTGCGCGCGGGGGAGCAGGAGGGGGAGGAATCGGATGCTGCGGACCGATGCACCAGTCAGCGAGGCGGCACCACGAATCCGCCTCCGCTGGTGGACCGAGCTGCCCCTGATCCTGCTGGTCTACGGGGCCTACTCGGCGGGACGGCTCCTCGCGCGCGGGGATGTGACCCATGCCGTCGACCACGGCCTGGCGATCCTGCGGGTGGAGAAGTTCTTCTTCCTGAACGCCGAGCACCCGCTGAACCGCCTGTTCACGCGTGAGCCCTGGCTCGGCATCCCGGCGGACTTCTGGTACGCGTCACTGCACTACATGGTGACGCCCGCCGTCCTCATCTGGCTCTTCCGGTCCCGCGCGGTGCGCTACCGGGCCGCCCGGACCTGGCTGATGACGTCCACGTTCATGGGCCTGATCGGTTTCACCCTGCTGCCGACCTGCCCGCCGCGGCTGCTGTCGGCGAGCCACGGGTTCGTCGACACGATGGCCCAGTACAGCGACTACGGCTGGTGGGGCGGCGAGGCGAGCGCGCCCCGCGGACTCGGCGGCATGACGAACCAGTACGCGGCGATGCCGAGCCTGCACTGCGGCTGGGCCCTGTGGTGCGGTGTGATGCTCTGGATGTACGGCGGCACGCGGCTCACCAAGATCGCGGGCGTCCTGTATCCGCTGATCACGACGATCGTGGTGATGGGCACCGCCAACCACTACTTCCTGGACGCGGTCGCGGGCTTCGCCGTCATGGGCATCGGATTCCTGCTCACCCGGCCGGTGCTGCGGCTCGCGGACACCTTCCGGGCACGGTTCGGGATCCGTCCCTTCGCACCGGCCCTCGGGGGTCCCCCGGCCGCGCCTCCGATCGCCTCGCACGACGCAGGTTCCTCAATTGTCAGTGCAGGGTGCCAGACTTCGCCGGGTGAGCGACTTCCCCGACAACGCAAGGTCCCAGCCACCCCGGGTGCCGCCGAGCCGGGAGCCGAACCGGCAGCCAGTCCCGTCGACTCGGAGGACGAGACTCCGGCACCGGCTCGCTGAGCTGCGCGGCCCGGCCGTCCCGCCGCAGCCGCTGGACGCGCGCGCCCTCGCGGCGCTCGCGGCGAATCCGGGGTGCCGCCGGCGCGCGATCCTCGACGGCGCGGGCGTGAACAAGGCGGTGCTGGCGAGCGCGCTCGGTTCGCCGTCGGCCTTCGGGCAGTCGCAGTTCGCGTTCATGCGGGGCAACGCCTTCGAGGCGCGGGTCAAGGCCGACGGGGGCGCGGAGCTGCTGCGGCTCGTGCACGAGAAGCTGGACGCGGAGGCCGAACCGCCCGTCGGCGGCGCGGTGCCCGACCTCGGCGCCAGCGGCCCCGAGGGGCGCACCGCCCGTACGGCGCTGGCGCTGCGCGAGGCCACCGCGGCGGGCGGCTGGACGCTGCTCGACCACCCGCTGCTCGCCCTGGAGGTGGCGGGCTCCCCCGCCTTCCTGGAGCCGGACGCGGTGGTCGTGCACCCCGACGGCGCCTGGACGGTCGTCGAGATCAAGTCCTTCCCGATGCTGGACGGTTCGGCGGACCCCGCCAAGGTGGGCGCGGCGGCCCGCCAGTCCGCGGTGTACGTCCTGGCGCTGGAGCAGGTCGCGGCCCGGCTCGACCCCGCGCCCGAGGTTCACCACACGGTGCTGCTGGTCTGCCCGAAGGACTTCTCGAACCTGCCCACCGCGTCGGCCGTGGACGTCCGCAAGCAGTGCTCGGTGACCCGCCGCCAGCTGGAGCGCCTCACTCGTGTCGAGGACATCGCCGACGCGCTCCCGGAGGGCACCTGCTTCTCCCCCGACCTCCCCGCCGCCGAGCTGACGGCCGCGGTGGAGTCGGTCCCGGCGACCTACGTCCCCGAGTGCCTCGCCGCCTGCGAGCTGGCCTTCCACTGCCGCGCCCGCTCCCGCGCCGAGGGCGCGGTCACCTCGCTCGGCCGCTCCCTCCGAGCCGAACTCGGCGCCCTGACCACGGTCACCGACGTCCTCTCGGCGGCCCACGGCCACACGGGCGACCCCGAGGACCCCACGGTCGAAGCCCTCCGCAGAGCGGCAAAGCTCCGCATGGAAGCACTGGGCACACCAAGCCCCGCCATGGGCAAGGGCGACGCCGCACCCGGCCCCGCAAGGGGCGCGGGGAACGGCGCGGCCGGCCACGACGGCGCGGCACCCGACAACGAACCCCAGGTCCCAGGCCCCTCCAGGGGCGCGGGGAACGGCGCGACCAGCCACGACGCAGCGGCACCCGACAATGAACCCCAGGGGTCGAAATGACCCTGATCACCACCCTCGCCAGGCTGGAAGCCGTGAGCACCGGCCGAGCCCAGCCCCTCACCACCGTCCGCCACCGCCACCTCACCGACCACCCCCTGGTCCTCGTCCCGCTCACCACGGCGGGCGAGGCCGGCGCCCCCCTGGGCGCACTGGTCGGCACGGACCGCGACGCACCACGCCTCCTCGTCGTGCCGCAGCCCCGCGACCGCGACCTCCGCTTCGCGTTCCTCACCGAGCTCGCGGACATCGTCCTTCCGTACATCGACGCCTACGCGGACGACGTCGAGGCCGCCGAGCGCAACGAGACCGACCCGGAGACCGGCAAGCGGGTCAAGGTCGAGGTCGAACTGTGCGCGGACGCACCGCAGTTGATCGTTCCGGGCCGGGCCGGCATCGAACTCGTACGGCTGCTGGGGCGTTCCATGCGGTTCCGGCGCACCGCCGAGCAGGACCCGGAGACCCCGTACCCCGCGCCGCCACGCGTGCCGCTGCTCGGGCGGTGGCTCACGCACTACGGGGAGCGCGCGCGGGTGCCGGGCTCGTCGCTCCTGACGGCCCTCACCGACGCCCTGTCCCGGCACTGGGCCACCGGCCAGTCCTCCCTGGAGGACCAGCACCTCGGCGCGCTGCTCGCCTGGATCGACCCGCCGCGGGGCGAGTCGGGCGCCGAGGCGGCGCTGCGGGCCGAGTTGGAGCGGGACGCCCAGGGCCAGCTCGTCTGCCCGCCCGCGGGACCGGCCACCGACCCGGCCTTCGACAACAAGCTGCTCGCCCCGGCGATCGAGCGCTACGACCGCGCGCGTACGGCGTTCGCCGCCGCCGAGGACGGTGTCGAGGCGGACGACCGGCTCGGTGAACTCACCGCCGCGGAGCGGCAGATCCACGAGCTGGTGGCCAGCCGCACCCGGCCCACCTGGGACGCGGTGTGGCACGGCCTGGACCTGCTGCGGACCCTGCCCGAGGGCCCGCGCGCGGCCGACCGGTGGACCCGCGACCGCTGGTCGTTCACCGGCCACCGGGACCGGGTCCTCGCCGGTGAGCCGCCGCAGCCGCGCCGCGACGACGCGGTCACGGCGGCGAACAAGCTGGCCACGCGCGAGCGCGAACAGGCCCGGCTGGAGGCGCAGGAGGCCCTAGACGACCCGCTGGTCATGGCCGGGCGCCGGCTCGGGGGTGAGGCCTTCGCGGGTGAGGTCATCGATGTCGTGATGGCGTACAGCGAGGGGAAGCGGGCCGCCCCGCGCCCCCTGGTGACCGTACGGACGGACGACCGGCCGCATCTCGGCGAGCGCGCGAAGGTCTACCGCTCGCTCGGCGGGAAGCCGCAGTCGGCGGAATTCGTGGGGTACGAGGCGGACGGTTCGGCCGGTGTCTCCGACAACGGCGGCGTCCTCGTCGTGCTGCGGATCCTCGACAAGATGGGCCGCGGCAAGGAGCCCGAGCCCGGATCCGTACCGGAGAAGGGCGAACCGCTCTGCTTCACGCTCTTCGAGCACGAGCAGCGGGGCGGCGCGAAGCTGCCCGAGCCGGAGGACACGCCGTGGACGCACGGCGGGCCGCCCGGAGAGACCGAAGCCGCCCCGCCGCCCGACGCCGTGACCCCGGAGGACGTTCTGTGACCACCGTGTTCGACCCGGGGGCCGAGGCCGCCCGCGCCACCGACGCGATCCTGCGCGACACCCTGCACGGGGCGCACCGCGGGGTCGTGGTCGACTCACCGCCCGGCGCGGGCAAGTCCACGCTCGTCGTCCGGGCCGCGCTCGAACTGGCCCAGGCCGGGCGCCCGTTGATGGTCATCGCCCAGACGAACGCGCAGGTGGACGACCTGGTGGTGCGGCTCGCCGAGAAGAACCCGGAGCTGCCCGTCGGCCGACTGCACAGCAGCGACTCCGACCCGTACGACAAGGCGCTCGACGAGCTGCCGAACGTCCGCAAGTCGGCGAAGGCGGGCGACCTCGCCGGGCTCGACGTGGTGATCTCGACGGCCGCGAAGTGGGCGCACGTCAAGGGGGTCGAGCCGTGGCGGCACGCGATCGTCGACGAGGCGTACCAGATGCGGTCGGACGCGCTGCTCGCCGTGGCGGGGCTGTTCGAACGGGCGCTGTTCGTGGGCGACCCGGGCCAGCTGGACCCGTTCGCGATCGTCGGCTCGGAGCAGTGGGCGGGCCTGTCGTACGACCCCTCCGCCTCGGCCGTGACGACCCTCCTCGCGCACAATCCGGAGCTGCCGCAGCACCGGCTGCCGGTCTCCTGGCGGCTCCCCGCCTCCGCGGCGCCGCTGGTCTCGGCCGCCTTCTACCCCTTCACGCCGTTCCGCAGCGGCACCGGCCACGGCGACCGGCGGCTCGCCTTCGCCGTGCCGTCGGACGGTTCGGCCCCCGACCGCGTCATCGACGAGGCTGCCGAGTCGGGCTGGGGCCTGCTGGAGCTGCCCGCCCGGCACACCCCGCGTACGGACCCGGAGGCGGTCCGGGCCCTCGCCCTGGTCGTACGCCGGCTGCTGGACCGGGGCGGCGCGGCGACCTCGGAGCGGTCCCCCGACGCGGCCCCGCTGACGGCCGACCGCATCGCCGTCGGCACGGCCCACCGTGACCAGGCGGCGGCCGTGCGCGCGGCGCTGGCCGAGCTGGGCGTCCCGGAGGTGACGGTCGACACGGCGAACCGGCTGCAGGGCCGCGAGTTCGACGTGACCGTCGTCCTGCACCCCCTGTCGGGCCGCCCCGACGCGACGGCCTTCCATCTGGAGACGGGCCGCCTGTGCGTGCTGGCCTCACGCCACCGGCACGCCTGCATCGTCGTGTGCCGCGCCGGTGTCACCGACCTCCTGGACGACCATCCCTCCACGGAGCCGGTGCAGCTGGGCGTCACGGTGAAGTTCCCGGACGGGTGGGAGGCGAACCACGCGGTGTTCTCGCATCTGTCTGAACACCGGGTGGTGTGGGAGTCGTAAGGGAGCGCGTAAGCGTGTGCGGGGGTGTTCGGGGGTTCGGGGGCGTGCATGGAGGCCGGTGGCCCTCTTGCGCGGTCAAGGGACAATGGACGGTGGCCCGCCCACAAGGACGGGCCGACCGCTGTACGAGGAGGAGAAGTCATGGCGGAGCCCACGCCGCGTCGGAACGAGCCGCGGCTTCGCCCCGCGCCGCTGCTCTTCGAGCCGGCGGAGGCGGCGACCGATCCGGAGCACTTCTTCGACCTGGAGTCGATAGACGATCCGCTGGCGTTGCTGGCGCGCTCCACGGAGCTGGCGCTCGCGTTCCGTGCGGCGACCGATCGGGCCGTGGAGTTCCAGGCGATGGCCGCGGCGCAGCTTGCGGATCCTCGGCGGTTCGATCGGCTGACCCCGGCGGAGGTCGCTGCGCGGGCCGAGTGGACCGAGGACTATGCGATGAAGATGGTGGAGTTCGGGCGGGAGTTGTTGCGGGGGGCTGACGCGGAGGGGTATGCGGATCCGGTGTGATCGCCCTTCCGGGCGGGGGTTGGTCGTCGGGTGCGGGTCCGGTGGGGGCTGATCGCGCAGTTCCCCGCGCCCCTTGAAGGCCAAAGACCGCGCCGTTCCCCGCGCCCCCAGGGGCTGCGCCCCCTCAAGACAAAAAGATTGCGCCGTTCCCCGCGCCCCTCAAAGACAAAATATTGCGCCGTTCCCCGCGCCTCTGAGAGGTGGCCTGGCATATGCCAGGTGGGCAAGATACTCCAACCTGTCCTCTCCTGTCCTGGGTTCTCGCAACTCTGTGGGAGCGGGTGATCACGGCGGGTAGACCTGGGTGGTATGAGCATCGATGGGAACTACGGCGGGGGCGGGGTCACCGGGGTCACTCCCGAGGGCGCTGCCTGGCTCGCCTCGGCAGGAACGTATCCGCGTAGCACCCGCGTCCTGTGGGAGGACCGGCCCACCGCCCCGGTGGTCCTCGCCTGCGGGTCCGCCTTCGACGTCGTCAACGCCCCCGCCCTGTTCGGCCGCCTCATGCTCGACGGGCTCTGGGACGAGGGGCCGGGCTCGGGTCCCGTGGCCGCCCACCGGGGCCGGATGCTCCTGTTCGCCGCCCCCGGCACGGCGCAGCGCCTGCCCTCACTGCTGGAGTGGGAGGAGTGGGGGTCGGGCGGCGCCTCGGCGCGGGGCCGGGCCATCCCGCCGCTCCTGTGTCACGGCACCGGTGACGCGGTGACCGTCCCCGCCCCGGCCCCCTTCGCGCCGCCGGAGCCGGCCGCCGCCACGCACCTCGGTTCCCGCTGGCTGGTCGCCCCCGACACCCGCGCTCCCTGGCTGCCGGGGCCGGAGATCATGCTGTGGGCGGCACTGCGAGCGGCCCGGTCAGCGGCCCGGCGACGGCTCTCGGAGCCCTTTCCCGCGGCGCCGATATCGATTTTTCCTCCCGCCGATCAGGATGCTAAGGTCTACGACGTCAGCAGGCGCCGCTAGCTCAGTTGGTTAGAGCAGCTGACTCTTAATCAGCGGGTCCGGGGTTCGAGTCCCTGGCGGCGCACAGACGGTGGGAAGCCCCTCGCGGAAGCGGGGGGCTTTTCGCATGTCCGCACCGACCGGCCCCTTCGGGCCGTCTACGGCCTGTGGTCGTCGCGGCCGGTCGAGATCGTCACCGTCCACGCGCCCGACGCCGTCCGGTCCGACACCTCGACCCGTACGCCCTCCCCGGGCACGGTAAAGCTCTCTCCGAGGCCGACCGGCGCGTCCGCGAGGGGGGCGTAGACCGAGTCGTCCCAGCAGGTCCCGGAACCGGGGTGCGCGTCGACCACCTCGATGGGCCCGCGGCCGGACTCCGCCCCGCCGCGCACGCGGTAGACGAGCACTCCCTGTGAACAGGCCTCCTCGTCGTTGCCGGCCGGTCCCCGTACCTCGAAGGCGATGGCGCTGTCGCGTGCGGTCCGCACCACCGCCAGCTTCGTCCCGCCCGCCGTCCCGAGCCCCGCCCATCCGGGCCCGGACGACAGCTCGGATCCCGGCGCGCCGGCCGCGGTACCGTGCGCCGCGGTACCGCCCGCCGCGACCCCCGCCGCCCCCGCCGCCAGCGGCTCCAGCGTCAGTCGCGTACCCCGTCCGCCGGCATCCCGTACGCACGCCACCTGACGTGGTTCCAACCACCCGAGTTTCCATTTGTGCCAGCCGAAGAGGTCGGGGGCGAGTCCGAACTGGCTGCCCATGAGGTCCCAGTCGCCGACGTACGTGTCCCAGTCGCCCTTGCCGTCGACGGGCCGGTGGTAGAGGTCGGGCAGGTCGAAGACGTGGCCGGTCTCGTGGGCGAGGACCAGCCGGTCCGGCGGGTGCTTCTCGAACACCGTGACGACCCGGCGGATGTCCGTCCCGTCGGCGCGCAGCGGGACGTCCATGTTCACGACCTTCGTGGCGTCCGAGTCGACTCCGGGGGCGTCGGGATCGGCGACGAAGTAGACGACGTCGTAGCGGGAGAAGTCGACCCGGCTGTCCGCCGCCGCGAGGGCGTCCCGCAGATACGCGGAGCGCGACGCCGCGTTCCAGTCGCGCTGTATGGCGTACGCGGTCGACGGCCGCGGCATCCGGATCCATTCGCGCAGCGGGTGCGGGCGCAGCTCGAACTTTCCGTACGAGGCCCGTTCGAAGAAGCGGCTGGTGGCCGGGAAGTGGTCGGCCGTCAGTTCGGCGGGCCTGGTCAGTGGGGTGGCGTCGGGGAAGGAGAGGAAGACCATCACCGCGTCCAGGCGGCGGGCGGGCCGCGGATAGGCGGCGTTCCAGGTGTCCACGCCCTCGGAGTGGTGGGCCGCGGTCCGTTTCAGCGCGCACGGCATGGAGAGCGGCACGGCGGCGGTGGGGACCGCGAGGGAGGTGGCCGCGAGCGCCGCCATGGAGGTGAACACGGCCGCGGGCATCCGCCATCCGTGTCCGGTCCACACCTGCCCGTACCAACGGGGTCGGACCCCGCCACGGGTGAGCCCCTTGAGGGGGAGCAGACGCGGCACGTCGACCTCCGGATGCGGAATTCGGGATACCGCAACCAGCCTGTGACGATTTGTTCTTCTACGTCCTGTTTATCTGATCCAAAGGAGTGAGCGGGCCGACACCCGACCGAGAACATCGGGGAGCACCAGGGGGGCGCCAGGACGCGCCGACACCCCGAGCACTCACGGAACGTCACAAGTGATCGGCCGGTGAAGGAACCTGTCCAGGTGCGGGCAGAAACGATCTGTCAGAAAGGGGTGCCCTTCCGGGACACTGGACGGTAGCTGGAAGGCCTAACGGCCAGCCTCTATGATCGGCACACTTTCCTGCGCGGGCACGGCTGGAGCGGCCGTCCATCACCGGCCGACCCCCGACGAGACCTGTACGACGAACGAGTGCACAGCGGGAGCGAACGGTGAGCGGAACGTCCGATGGACCGGCGCCCACGGCAGACCTCGTGCGGTCGGCCGTCACAGAGAGTCATGCCACGAGCTCTCTTCGTGCCGGGACCCTTTCCCATGAGGAACGGGCTCGACGTGTCGAGCCCCTGGTGGACCCCCTGGTGGAGCCCCTGATCGACACCCCCGTCGATCTGTCGGCCGGGCTTCCGGTCGGCCTCTCGTCGAAGTTCCCGGTCGGTCTGGCCGCGGGACTTCCGGCGAGGCTGTCGGCCGCCGCCCCGGCCGGACCCCCTGCGCGCCCGGAGGGCGGGTCAGGGGGCGGTACGGGCGTCGACGGCCGTACGTTTCGAGCCACCTTCGCCGCCGCACCCCTCGCGATGGCCGTCGTGGACCGCGAGGGCCGGGTCGTCACGGCCAACGACACCCTGGCCGCGCTGCTCGGCACGGGCTCCGACGGGGAGGGCCTGGTCGGCCGCATCGCCGCCGACCTGGTCGACCTCGCCTCGGACGCCCGTACGTGGCACGCGTACCGCGAGGTGCTCCGCGGGCGGCAGGCCCGGCTGCGCTGCACCCGGCGCCTCAAGCATCCCGACGGTCACTCGCTGTGGGCGCAGGTGACGGTCAGTCCGCTGCCCGAGGAGGAGCGGGCAGTGCTGATCTCGGTCTCCGACATCAGCGGCCGCCGGGAGCTCCAGGCGCGGCTGCGGCATCTGCAGATGCACGATCCGGTGACCCGGCTGCCCAACCGCACCCTGTTCTTCGAGCGGCTCTCGGCCGCGCTGGAGGCCGAGGCGTACGAGGAGTCGGGCACCGGCCGGATCGGGCTGTGCTACCTGGACCTGGACGGATTCAAGGCCGTCAACGACACGCTCGGCCACCGCGTCGGCGACCGGCTGCTGGCGGCCGTCGCCGAACGGCTGACCCGCTGCGCGAACGAGGCCGGGTACGCGAGAACGGCCACCCCGCTGGTCGCCCGGCTCGGCGGCGACGAGTTCGCGCTGCTGGTCGAGGACTCGACGGGTACGGAACAGCTCGCGGACCTGGCCGATTCCGTGCTCAAGTCCTTGCAGGTGCCCTTCGACCTGTCCGGGCAGCGGCTGTCGGTCTCGGCCTCGATCGGTGTCGTGGAGCGGCACGCGGCCGGTACCACCGCGACCGGTCTGATGCAGGCCGCCGACACGACGCTGTACTGGGCGAAGGCCGACGGCAAGGCCCGCTGGACGCTCTTCGACCCGGAGCGCAACGCCCACCGCATGACCCGCCAGGCGCTCTCCTCCACGCTGCGTCCCGCGGTCGAACGCGGGGAGTTCACCCTGGAGTACCAGCCGCTGGTCTGCATGGAGGACGGCGTGGTGCGCGGCGTCGAGGCACTGGTGCGATGGAACCATCCTCAGTTCGGCACACTGACGCCGAATCGGTTCATCGGACTGGCCGAGGAGGACGGTTCGATCGTCCAGCTCGGCCGCTGGGTGCTGGCCACCGCCTGCCGCCAGGCCCGCCGCTGGCAGCTGGACCACCCGGACGCGGAGCCGATCTTCGTCAGCGTCAACGTGGCGGTGCGGCAGGTCTGGGACTCCGACCTGGTGTCCGACGTGGCGGCCATCCTCGCGGAGACCGGGCTCGCCCCGCACCTGCTCCAGCTGGAACTCACCGAGTCCGCCGTGATGGGCTCCGCGGGCCGGCCCCTCCAGGCCCTCCAGGCGCTCAGCGACATGGGCGTGGGCATCGCCATCGACGACTTCGGCACGGGGTACTCGAACCTCGCCTACCTCAGCCGGCTGCCCGTCTCGGTGCTGAAGCTCGACGGGTCGTTCGTCCGGGGCTTCCAGTACGAGAACGGGGAGTACGAGGGCGCGGACGGCACCGGCACACCGCCCAACCCGGCCGACGAGGTCGTCGTCGAGGCGATGATCCAGCTGGCGCACCGGCTCGGCCTCACCGTCACCGCCGAGTGCGTGGAGACGGCGGGCCAGGCGACCCGGCTGCGGCGCATCGGCTGCGACACCGGCCAGGGCTGGCTGTACTCCCGGCCGGTGGCGCCGGATCGTATCTCCGCGCTCCTGTCGGCGGCGGCCGTCCCGTAGAGCGCGGGGTCGTGATCGTGCCCGACCGGACGGGTCCTATACGGGCAGTCCGTACGCGTCCGCGATGAGCTCGTACGAACGCAGGCGTACGGCGCCGCTGTGGGCGTTGGCGGTGAGCATCAGCTCGTCGGCGCCCGTGCGCTTCTGCAGGTCGTCCAGGCCGGAGCGGACCTCGTCGGCCGTGCCGTGGACGACGTTCGCGTTCCACGAGTCGACGAACTCCCGCTCCATCGGACTGAAGTCGTACGCCGCCGCCTCCTCCGGAGTGGGGACCAGGCCGGGGCGGCCGGTGCGCAGACGGACCATGTTCAGCGCGGCGGCCTCCACCTGCCGGCGGGCCTCCTTCTCGTCGTCCGTCGCGAGCGCGGAGACGCCGATGAGGGCGTAGGGCTCGTCGAGGACGCCCGAGGGCCGGAAGGACTCCCGGTAGAGGTCGAGCGCCGGGACGGTGTTCTGCGCCGAGAAGTGGTGCGCGAAGGCGAAGGGCAGACCGAGGGTGCCGGCGAGGCGGGCACTGAAGCCGGAGGAGCCGAGCAGCCACACGGGCGGCCGGTGCGGGGACTGGACACCGCCCGGCGAGGTCGCCTGGACCGGGCCCGGGACCGCGTGGATCCGGGCATACGGGTGACCGTCCGGGAAGTCGTCGTCCAGGAATCGGGTCAGTTCCGCGAGCTGCTGGGGGAAATCGTCGGCGCCCTCGTTCAGGCGGTCCGAGCGGCGCAGGGCCGCGGCCGTGGCACCGTCCGTGCCCGGGGCCCGGCCCAGACCCAGGTCGATACGGCCCGGGGCCATCGCTTCGAGCGTGCCGAACTGCTCCGCGATGACCAAGGGGGCGTGGTTCGGCAGCATCACGCCGCCGGAACCCAGGCGGATACGGGTCGTGTGGGCGGCCAGGTGGGCGAGGATCACGGCCGGCGAACTGGAGGCCACGCCCGGCATGGAGTGGTGCTCGGCCACCCAGTAGCGGTGGAAGCCGCGGGCTTCCGCCAGGCGGGACAGCTCCACCGCTGTCCGCAGGGACTCGGTCGCGGTGTGGCCTGCGCCGACTGTGACCAGGTCCAGGACGGAGAGGGGGACGGGGGCGGTGCCCTTCGCTTCCGCTCGGATGTCGCTGGTCTCGGTGGGCGTGTGGTCCGCCACGGTGGTTCCTCCTGTTGTTGCTCGCGATGTCCGCGAATCCCTAACAGGAGGTTGTCTCCGCTTATTCCCTCGCCCCCGCCGCCCCTACCCGTTCCCGTACCTGCCTCAGGGGCTCCGCCCCCGAACCCCCGGTCCTCAAACGCCGGACGGGCTGAATACGTCGCGGGCGGGCTGAGAGATGTCGGCGCAGCCGCAACTCTCAGCCCGTCCGGCGTTTGAGGACAAAGGGGGGCGAGGGGGCGCAGCCCCCATGCAGTGACGGGAGGGTAGGGGCGGCGGGGGCGAGGAAGAGCCCCTACGCCTGCACCGGGCGGGCCCTCGTGAACAGCGCGCCCAACCCCGGCGCGTTCGCCCGGCGGTCGGTGAGGCGCAGGGCCTCCCAGACCGTGACCTGGTTGGCGGTCAGGACCGGCTTGCCGAGCGCCGCCTCCAGCGAGGGGAGGAAGGAGGCCGTGTGCAGCGCGGTGTCGGGCAGCAGCACCACCTCCGCCTCGGGGTGATCGGCCGCACGGGCAAGAGCCAGCACCTCGGCCTCCCCCCACGTCCCGACCTCCGCGGCCGTGATGATCCCGGAGCCCCGCACGGAGAGCACCTCGAACCCCGCGTCCGTCAGGAACGAGGAGAAGAGTCCCGCCACGTCGTCCGGATACGTCGCCCCGATCGCGACCCGCTTCACCCCCAGCTCCCCCACCGCGTGGGCGAACGCGAAGGACGTGGAGGAGGCGGGCAGCCCCGCCGCCAGGGCGAGGGTGCGGACCTGGTCCTGGGCGCCCTGCCGGCCGTACACGAAGCTGCCGCTGGTGCAGGCCCAGACCACCGCCTCGGCTCCGGACAGCCGCAGCTCCTCGACCCCGGCGGCGAGCCGGCCGGCCGAGCCCATCTCCCGGAGGGCGTCCACGCGGTGGGCGTCCTCGCCGATGTCGGTGTGGACCACCTGGAGGCGGATGTCGCTGCCGAGGAGTTGCTCGATGCGCGGGTAGTCGTCCTCGGCCGAGTGACCCGGGTAGAGGAATCCGAGAGCCGTCATGCCCAACCTTCCTGTTCTTCCGGCTGTTCCACCGGTAGTGCGGGCGGTACGGGCCGCGCTCGCGCCGTCGCGTCGATCAGCGCCTGGTACGGCCCCACGGCCCGGGTACCCAGGTGACGCAGCGCCGCCCACATCGTGACCTGGTTGGCCGAGATCACCGGGATGCGCAGCTCGGCCTCCAGCTGTGGGATGACGTCGTACGTCGGAAGGTTGGTGCAGCTGATGAAGAGCGCGTCGGCGGCCCCGCGCACCGCGCCGCGGGCCATGTCGACGACATCGCGGTACGGGACCTTCCAGATGTGCCTGGTCAAGCCCATGTAGGCGCGGCCGGTGACGGTGATGCCCGCCTCGGCGACGTACTCCTCCAGGGACTGGGTGACGGAGACGGTGTACGGGGTGACGAGTGCGATCCGGCGTACGCCCAGTTCCTCCAGTGCCTCCAGGAGGGCGCCGGACGTGGTCACGGACGGCAGCTCGCCGGCCCGGGTCATGGCCTCGCACATGGCGCGCTCGCCGGCGATCCCGCCGACGAAACTGCCGGACGTGCAGGCGTAGGCGACGATCTCGGGCTGGACGGCGTTCAGCGCGCGCACCGCGTCGCCGAGTGTCTCGTGCTCGCTGACCAGGCGTGCCAGGTCGAGGCTGACCTCGACGGGCACGAACGGTGTACGGGTGAGGTGCAGCGACACCTCGTCGGGCACCCAGCGCCACAGTTCGCGGTCGAGTGCGAAGTCGAAGGGAGCGACGACGCCGACACCCCGTTGAGGGTGCGGCCCACCAAGGAAGGAGACGTCCATGAGCAGCCCCAGACTCGGATCGGGCGAGTGGTGGAGACCGGCCGCGGGCCGGGGGGACACATGCCGGCGCCTGGGCCGGGACGTCGGGACAGAGACGGACGGCACCCCGGAACCCGTGGGGGACAAGCCCGTGTTGACGAAGGTAGGTTCGGGTGCGAGCGTGGTCAATCCGCCCATCTCAGACGACTTGGCCGATGTCCCGCCGCAGTGCTCGGAGCAGTGCTTCGGACTCAGAGAAGCGGACCCTCGTTGCGAAACGGTTTCCCCCCGATGACCACTCCCTCGACCGCGCCCCTCTCCCCGAACATGGCCGAAAAGCCGACGCTGCTGGTGCTGGGCTCCGATCCGCCTCCCCGGCTCGGCCGGCTGACCGGGCGGGTGCGCGTCGAGTACGCGGACGACAGGACGCTCGCCGCGCTGCTGCCCACCGCCGACGCGCTCCTGATCTGGGACTTCCACTCGCGCGCCCTGCGCGGGGCCTGGCCGGGCGAGGGCCCGCGACCGCGCTGGGTGCACACGGCGAGCGCGGGGGTGGATCACGTGATGTGCCCCGAACTGGCCGCCTCCGACACGCTGGTGACGAACGCGCGCGGCGTCTTCGACCAGCCGATCGCCGAGTACGTGGCCGCGCTCGTCCTCGCCCTGGCGAAGGATCTGCCCCGCACTCTGGAGCTCCAGGGGGCGCGCGAGTGGCGGCACCGCGAAACGCGGAGAGTCGCAGGTACGCGCGCGTGCGTGGTCGGTTCCGGGCCGATCGGGCGGGCCGTCGAGCGGACTCTGGGGGCGCTCGGTATCACGACGGCGCTCGTGGGGCGTACCGCGCGCGACGGCGTGCACGGTCCCGAGGAGCTGGACCGGCTGATGGCGCGGGCCGACTGGGTGGTGTCGGCGGCGCCGCTCACCGGGGAGACGTCCGGGATGTTCGACGCGCGCCGCCTGGGGCTGATGCAGCCGTCGGCGTACTTCGTGAACGTCGGCCGTGGGCAGCTCGTCGTGGAGGACGCGCTCGTGCGGGCCCTTCGGGACCGGTGGATCGCGGGGGCCGCGCTCGATGTCTTCGCGCACGAACCGCTGGGTCCCGACAGCCCGTTGTGGGAGGTCCCCGGCCTGATCGTGTCCCCGCACATGAGCGGCGACACGGTGGGCTGGCGGGACGAACTGGGCATGCAGTTCGTGGAGTTGTACGAGCTGTGGGAGGCGGGTGAACCCCTGCCGAACGTGGTCGACAAGCGGCGCGGATACGTACCCGGTCCCTGACACCCGTCGGGGGCACGTCTGGGGCACACGTGGGAGGGGCGGATGACCGGATGACCGAGACCGAGCTCACCGAACTGACGGCCGTACGACTCGTCGAGGGGTACCGCAAGGGCGAATTCAGCCCCGTGGACGCGGTGCGGGCCGCGCTGCGCAGGGCCGCGGAGATCCAGCCCGCGGTGAACGCGTTCGTACGCCTCGACGAGGAGACGGCTCTCGCTCAGGCCGCGGAGTCCGCCGAGCGATGGCGGCGCGGTGAGCCCGCCGGGCTCGTGGACGGCGTGCCGGTCTCGGTGAAGGACATCCTGCTGATGCGGGGCGGGCCGACCCTGCGGGGTTCGCGGACCGTGTCCGCGGCCGGCGCCTGGGACGAGGACGCGCCGTCGGTGGCGCGGCTGCGCGAGCACGGGGCGGTGTTCCTGGGCCGGACGACCACCCCCGAGTTCGGCTGGAAGGGCGTCACCGACTCACCGGTGTCGGGGGTGACGCGCAACCCGTACGACCTCTCCCGCACCTCCGGCGGGTCGAGCGGCGGGAGCGCGGCGGCTGTGGCGCTGGGCGCGGGTCCGCTGTCGCTCGGCACGGACGGGGGCGGCAGTGTCCGTATCCCCGGCTCCTTCTGCGGGATCTTCGCGCTGAAGCCGACGTACGGGAGGGTGCCGCTGTATCCCGCGAGCGCGTTCGGGACGCTCTCGCACGTGGGGCCCATGGCGCGTGACGCGGCGGACGCGGCGCTGATGATGGACGTCATCAGCGGCCCCGACACCCGGGACTGGTCGGGCCTCGGGCCGCCGGCGGGCCCGTACACGGACGGTCTGGGCGAGGGCGTGCGGGGGCTGCGGGTCGCCTACTCGCCCTCCCTCGGCGGGCAGGTCGCGGTACGGCCCGGGGTCGCGGCGGCCGTACGGCGCGGGGTGGAGGGGCTGGCGGCCCTCGGCGCGTACGTCGAGGAGGCCGACCCCGACTTCACGGATCCCGTCGAGGCGTTCCACGTGCTGTGGTTCAGCGGGGCGGCGCGCGTGACACAGCGGCTCGGGCCGCGGCAGCGGGAGCTGCTCGATCCGGGCCTGCGGGAGATCGTCGGGCTGGGTGAGCGGTTCAGCGCGCTGGACTATCTCGCTGCGGTGGACGTCCGGATGGAGCTGGGGCGGCGGATGGGGCGCTTCCACGACACGTACGACGTGCTGGTGACGCCGACTCTGCCGATCACCGCGTTCGAGGCGGGGGTGGAGGTGCCGGGTGGGTCCGGGCTTCGCCGGTGGACGGGGTGGACGCCGTTCACGTACCCGTTCAACATGACGCAGCAGCCGGCTGCGACGGTGCCGGTGGGGGTGGACTCGGGCGGGCTGCCTGTGGGGTTGCAGGTGGTCGGTGCACGTCATCAGGACGGGCTGGTCCTGCGGACGGCGCATGCGCTGTACGCGGCGGGCATCGCGGGGCTTGCGCCGCCGCGCCCGTAGGGGCGGACAGGTCCGTTGCAACCTGCGGCCCGGTGGGGGCTGGCCGCGCAGTTCCCCGCGCCCCTAGGAGGGGCTGCGCCCCATCAGGGGCGCGGGGAACTGCGCAATCTTTTAGGGGCGCGGGGAACTGCGCGATCAGCCCCCACCGGGGCCGCAGGGACTCATCCACCGGGCAGCTCCCGGGCCTACGCGCGGCGGAACGTCAAGGATTCGCCCAGCGCGCCCGCCCGCCACAAGTCGTTGCATGCCGCAGCCATCGCGTCGAGGCCGTCCACCACCTGGCCCCACACGATCCCCGGCACCCACCCCACGTCACCGTTGAGCAGCAGGTTGTTGCGTTCGTAGAACAGGGCCAGGTCGATGACGGGGGCGCCCGCGCGGACGCCGGACGCGCCCCCGTACCCGTACGCCTGCGACCCCAGCTGCGTGCCGGAGAACGAGAAGTAGCAGAGGTCGCCCGGGATGGGCGTGACGGTCGGGTTCTCCAGGGGCGGTTCCGCGGGCGCGAACGCCGGGAACAGGGCGTAGATCTCGTTGCGGGCGTACTTGGCGTGGTACACGTCACCGCCGAGCGGCAACGCGTTCCAGACGGCCTCGCAGGTGATCGGCGCACGGTCGTCGAGGAGCTTCGCCGTGCAGTGGACTCCGCGCTCGGACAGGGACACGTCGATGTAACGGTCAGCCATGCGTTCCATGGTCCACCCGGGGTCAATACCCCCGCCGGAAGGAGAGGGGCGCAAATTAATCCGAATAATTTGCATCGCATGGGGTAGCCGCGCGCCCATGGCTCCACCAATTGGGAACGACTCGAAGGAAGCTTCGCCGGACGTCGGAAACCGCGGCCCGAGCCGCCGGTCACTGCTGGCGGGTGTCACGGCACTCGGCGCGTTCGGCGCGCTCGGTGCCGCCGGCTGCAGCCGGGTGGCCACCGCGTCGGGCGAGAACGGCGGTGACCTCCTGGACCGGCTGAAGGCGCAGGGCGTCGTCCGCCTCGGTATCGCCGGCGAGATCCCCTTCGGTTACATCGACAAGGACGGCGAGCTCACGGGTGAGGCCCCGGAACTCGCGAGGGTCATCTTCAAGCGGCTGGGGGTGGACCGCGTACAGCCCGTGCCGACGGAGTTCGGCTCGCTCATTCCCGGTCTGAAGTCCCAGCAGTTCGACGTGGTCGCCGCGGGGATGTACATCAACGCCGAGCGCTGCGCCCAGGTGATCTTCTCCGACCCCGACTACCAGATGCTCGACGCCTTCATCGTCCGCAAGGGCAACCCGAAGAACCTGCGCGACTACAAGGACGTCGTGAAGTCGGGGGCGAAGTTCGCGACCGGAACGGGTTACGCGGAGATCCAGTACGCGGTCGAGGCCGGGTACAAGGAGAGCGACATCCTGATCGTCCAGGACCAGGTCGCGGGCATGAACGCCGTCGAGGCGGGCCGTGTCGACGTCTTCGCGGGGACGGCGCTGACCACCCGGGAGGTCGTCAAGAAGTCCGGCAAGGTGGAGTCGACCGAACCGTTCGCGCCACTCGTGGACGGCAAGCCGCACACGGACGGCGGCGGCTTCGCGTTCCGTCCGACGGAGACGAGGCTGCGGGACGCCTTCAACGTGGAGCTGAAGAAGATGAAGGACAGCGGTGAGCTGCTGCGTATCCTGCGGCCCTTCGGCTTCACGAAGAACGAGATGACCGATTTGACCGCGAAGGAGTTGTGCGGCGGATGACATCGGGACTCTGGGAACTCGTACTCAAGGGGATCTGGGTCACCGTCCAGCTGCTGGTGTTCAGCGCGCTGCTGGCCGGGGCCGTCTCCTTCGTGGTGGGCATCGCGCGCGTCCACCGGCTGTGGATCGTCCGCTTCCTCGCGGGCTTCTACACCGAGGTGTTCCGCGGCACCTCGGCACTGATCATGATCTTCTGGGTGTTCTTCGTGCTGCCGATCGCCTTCGGCTGGCAGCTGGTCCCGATGTGGGCGGGCACCCTCGCGCTGGGTCTGACGTACGGGGCGTACGGCTCCGAGATCGTGCGCGGCGCCCTGAACTCCGTCGACAAGGCGCAGGTCGAGGGCGGTATCGCGCTCAGCTTCACGCCCTGGCAGCGACTGCGGCTGATCATGCTGCCGCAGGCCGTGCCGGAGATGATCCCGTCCTTCTCCAACCTGCTGATCGAGCTGCTCAAGGGCACCGCCCTGGTGTCCGTGATGGGCATGGGCGACCTGGCCTTCAGCGGGAACCTCGTGCGGCTCGCGCTGCAGCAGAGCGCGGAGATCTACACGTACATCCTGCTGATCTACTTCGTGATCGCCTTCGTGCTCACACGGCTCATGCGCGGACTGGAGAAGCGGCTCAAGGCCGGAGTCGGAGAGGTTCCTGAGAAGGGTGTGACCCAGGCAGAGCTGCACCGCCCGGAGACCACCGGAGTGGGCGGAGGTGCCGTATGACATGGGACTGGAGTGCCGTCGGCGACTTCATGCCGCACTTCTGGGACGGACTGCTGGTCACCCTGCAGGCCCTGGTGCTCGGCTCGCTGATCTCCTTCGCCCTCGGGCTCGTGTGGGCGCTGCTGATGCGCACGCCGACCCGCTGGGTGCGCTGGCCGGTCGGGGTCGTCACGGAGTTCATCCGCAACACCCCGCTGCTGGTGCAGCTGTTCTTCCTCTTCTACGTGCTGCCCGAGTGGAACATCACGTTCTCCGCGATGACCACCGGTGTCGTCGCCATCGGGCTGCACTACTCGACGTACACGATGCAGGTCTACCGGGCCGGTATCGAGGGCGTGCCGGCCGGCCAATGGGAAGCGGCCACGGCACTGAACCTGCCCCTGACCCGGACGTGGACCGCGGTGATCCTGCCGCAGGCGATCCGCCGGGTGGTGCCCGCGCTGGGCAACTACGTCATCTCGATGCTCAAGGACACGCCGCTGCTGATGGCGATCACCGTCCTCGACATGCTCGGTGAGGCGCGGCTGTTCTCCCAGCAGAACTTCCAGTTCACCGAGCCGCTGACGGTCATCGGTGTGGCCTTCATCCTCATTTCCTATCCGGCTTCCCTCCTCATGCGAGCCCTGGAGCGACGTCTTGTCCGCTGACACCCCCCTGACAGAAGACTCCGCCGCCAACCCGGCCGTGGACGGCAGCGAGCTGATCCGGTTCGACAAGGTCACCAAGCGCTTCGGCGACAACACGGTCCTCGACGACCTCGACTTCTCGGTCGCGTCCGGCAAGCACGTCACGTTGATCGGCCCGTCCGGGTCCGGCAAGACGACGATCCTGCGGCTGCTGATGACCCTGCTCAAGCCCGACGAGGGCACGATCAAGGTGGGCGGCGACTACCTCACCCACGAGGAGAAGAACGGCAAGCTGGTCCCGGCCGGTGAGAAGCACATCCGCGAGGTCCGCAAGAACATCGGGATGGTCTTCCAGCAGTTCAACCTCTTCCCCAACATGAAGGTGCTGCGCAACATCACCGAGGCGCCGGTCACCGTGCTCGGCATGTCCAAGGACGCGGCCGAGGAGCGGGCCCGCGAGCTGCTCGACATGGTGGGTCTGGCCGAGCACATCGACAAGTACCCGAGCCAGCTCTCCGGCGGGCAGCAGCAGCGTGTCGCGATCGCGCGGGCGCTCGCCATGCGGCCGCAGGTGCTGCTCCTCGACGAGGTGACGTCCGCGCTCGACCCCGAGCTGGTCGTGGGCGTCCTCGACGTGCTGCGGGACATCGCCCGCAGCACCGACATCACGATGCTGTGCGTGACCCACGAGATGAGCTTCGCCCGGGACATCTCCGACCAGGTACTGATGTTCGACTCCGGGCGAGTCCTGGAGTCGGGGCCGCCGGAGAAGATCTTCGGTGACCCGGAACACGACAGGACCAGGGAGTTCCTCGGCGCGGTGCTGTGATCGCCCGCCCCGGCCGGAGAGGCCGGGGCACCGGCTCAAGCCGCCGGCATATGCTGTACGGGTGAGCCACTGTTGAGGGGATCGGATCACGCCATCAATCCCGCCAACAGCCCCTCCACGCCCCCGGCCCGACGGCTATCGTGGAGGGGGCCCGGCCGTCCGGGCTGCGTTGATGTGCGGGTCGATGCGCGTGACGTCGGCCCGCGCGCCGGGCCGAAAAGCGCAGGGGGATCACCGTGGCGCTGAAGCGCGAGTCGACCGCGCCGTACCACTCGGCCCAGGACGCCCTGCGCGTCCTGGAGACCGTGGCACGGCACACCACCGGCATCACCGACATCGAACTCGCCCGGCACACCGGCCTTGGCACCGAGCGCCTCACCGCCCTGCTGCGCATGCTGCGCCGCGAGGGGTACGTGGAGCAGCTCGCGGACGGGGCGTACGTGACCGGGGAGGCCTTCGGCCGGCTGGGTTCCGCGCGCGAGCGGGACGAGGCACTGCGCGTCCAGCTCCAGCGCACCCTCGACCGGCTGCGCGACTCGGTCGGCGCCGCCGTCTACATGAGCCGGTACGTGGACGGTGAGATCCACGTCACCCAGTGCGCGGAGGGCCCGGCCACCCCTGCGGTCAACGAATGGGTGGACTTCCGGTCCGCGGCGCACGCCAGCGCCATCGGCAAGAGCCTGCTCGGCCAGCTCGACCTCAACGGCCGGCGCGACCACCTCTCCCGCCACCGGATGGCCCGGCTCACCTCGCGCACCATCACGAACGAGCGGGTCCTGCTGTCCCGGCTCGACGCCCAGGCGCCCACGGTGCCCGTGCTCGACCTCCAGGAGTACGCGATCGGCACGGTCTGCGCGGCGGTCCCCATCACGGCCGGTTCTGCGGTGGGCTGCCTCGCCCTCTCCCTCCCGGTGGAGCACGCCCACCGGCTGCGCGAGGCCGCCGACACCCTGAACCGGGGCGCGGCGCCGGTACTCCTCTCGCTGGCCATCTGAGCAGGCCGTCCGCCGACATCACGGCATCCGCCGGCGGTCCACCCCGCGCCCTTCAGGTGGTCCGGAGCACCCCTGAGGACCGGGTAGTATTTTCCCTGTCGCCAGCCGCGAAAGCGGTCGGCGAGAGTCACGCGCCGCTAGCTCAGTTGGTTAGAGCAGCTGACTCTTAATCAGCGGGTCCGGGGTTCGAGTCCCTGGCGGCGCACCAGAGCAACACAGCAGAGGGCCTCCGCGAGAGCGGGGGCCTTCTGCGTTGCCCGCACCGGCCCATGCCCGCCTACGCCCCGCCTCACCTCAGCAGCAGCTCCTCACGCCCCCGCGCCCGGTACCGCTCCACCAGCCCCTCGACGTCGGCCCCGCTCAGCGGCCGGTACCCGGCGCACCCCGCTTCCCCCACCGGCCGCCACCACACCGGGTCCGCGCACCGGAAGCCCTCGCGGCGCAGCCGGGCCCGGTGGATCTTGTTGGTGGCGGTGACCGGCATACGGTCGAGGACCCGTACGAAGCGGGGCGCCATCTTGGTGCCCAGGTCCGGCTGGGCGTCCAGGAAGGCCTCGAAGGCGAGCGGGTCGAAGGTGCCGGCCACGGCGGCCATGACCTGGTCGCCGGCCACCGGGTCGGGGACGGCGTACACGGCCACGGCGTCCGCGCCCTCGTAGCGGGCGAGGATGTTCTCGATGACGGCGGCGGCCAGGTTCTCGCTGTCGACGCGGAGCCTGTCGTCGGTGCGGCCCGCGAAGTACAGGAACCCGTCGGCGTCCCGGTAGAAGAGGTCGCCGGTCCAGTACCAGCCGCCCCTGCCCCGGGCCGCGTCCGCCGCCGGGTTGCGCCAGTAGCCCTCGAAGGGGTTGGGGCCGCGGTTCACCAGCTCTCCTATCGCCTCGTGCCCGTTGAGGAGCAGCCCGTCGGGGCCGAAGACCGCGGCGGGGCACTCGGCGCGGGTCAGCGGATCCAGCACCGCGAGGTCGTCGCCGGGTGCCGCCCGTCCGGTCGCGCCCTTCGGCGTCCCGGGCGACCACTGGATCGCCGCCCCGCCCTCCGACGACCCGTAGCCCTCCACCAGGCGCACCCCGAACCGCTCCTCGAAGGCCGCCGCGTCCACCGCCCCCGCCTCCGTCCCGAAGCCCGTGCGCAGCGGGTTGTCGCGGTCGTCGGCTCGGGCCGGGGTCTGCAGGATGTACTGGACGGCGCGTCCCACATAGGTGAAGTACGTGGCTCCGTAGGCCCGTACGTCCGGCAGGAAGGCAGAGGCGGAGAAGCGGCGCCGCAGGGCCACGCCCGCGCCGGCCGTGAGGGCGGGTGCCCAGTCGGCGATCACCGCGTTGCCGTGGAACATCGGCATGCAGACGTAGTGCACGTCGTCCGCGCGCACCCCGAAGTGACCGGCCAGCGACCGCCCGGCCGCCGCGAGCCGCCCCTGCGAGCAGATCGCCGCCTTGGGGGCACCGGTCGAGCCGGAGGTGAAGTAGAGGAGGTAGCGGCTGCGCGGGGTCGCCGGTCCCGGCTCGGGTCGCGCGTCCGCGTACGGCGCGAGCAGGTCCTCGTACGCCTGGGTGTCGGTCACCAGGACGCGTACGCCCGGGAGTTCGAGGCCGTCGAGGAGCGGGAGGTGGGTCCGCTCGGTGATGAGGACGCGGCATTCGGTGTGCAGGATGTCGCGGGCGAGTTCGGGGCCGCGGCGGGTGGGGTTGATCCCCGCGACGGCCGCGCCGGCGAGGGCCGCGGCGCCCAGCCAGAGCGGGAACTCGGGGGTGTTGTCGAGCAGCACGCCGATGTGCGGTTCCGCCCGGGGCGACAGCAGTTCGGCGAACAGCGCGGCGCGCGCCGCCGCACCCGCGGCCACCTCGTGGTGTGTCAGTGCCCGTCCCTCGCACCACAGCCCCGGCCGGTGGTCGTCCCACCGCTCCTGTACGAGTTCGGCAACGGTACGCGTGCCTGTGCCCACGCTCCTGGCTCCCATGGGGGCGCACCATAATTGACGGAGCGTCAGATGGGGAGGGACAGGGGCGGTACAGCTCCACGCACGCCGTCACTCCATGCCGACGTGCGTGGAACCTACCCGTGGGGGGTGGCGGGCCGGTCGCTCAGAAGGTGACGTCCGAGCAGGCGTAGAACGCGTTCCCCGTGTCGGCGATCGTCCACACCGCGAGGATCACGTGGTGTCCGCTCCGGCCCGACGGCAGGGCGCCGCTGTGCGAGAGCGTCGCCGGGGGCTGACCGCTGTAGGGGACGGTGAGGAACGGGGTGGTGTCCAGCGCGGACCGGGTCAGCGGAGCGTTCTGGTTCCAGCCGTTCTTGGTGATGTAGTACTTGAAGTCGGTCGTCGAGTGCCGTGCCGTGAACTGCCAGCGGAAGGTGTAGCTCTGCCCGCCGCTGACCTTCGTCGTCGGCCAGGCACCGCCCGAGGGCGTCGTCGCCTTGTCGAGCGCGCCGAAGTTCGTGTGGTTCGCGGAACAGATCTGGCCGTCCGAGGGCCCGCCCGCCGGGAAGCCCTTGGGGCCCTCGACGCTCTGCGGCTCCCACTGGATGGCACCGCAGTTGGCCACGCCGCCGTTCTGGCAGAGCTTCTGCCGGCTGACGGGGAGATCGGTGTAGCCGTGGCCGGTGGCACCGCCGCTGGAAAGGACGATCGCTCCGGTGGTGGCGAGTCCGACGGCGGCGGCGTACCACTTCAGCCGCTTACGGGGTGGGGGTGTCTCTCGCATGCTGCCGCTCCTGGAGAACGTGGGGGAAGTTCCGTGAGCCGTGCGTGCGCATCGCGATGCGTAAAGCGATGATTCAGGTCTAGACCAAGTACCAGATTATTGCCAGGACTTGGCTGTGTCCATATCAAGTCCACGTCAAAAGCGGGATGGGTCCATACCAATTCCCAAGGGACCGCCGGAGGGACCGCCGGGGAGGCCGCCGGGGAGGTCGCCGCCGGGCAGGCCGACAGGGAGGCCGATCGTGGATACGACCCGGTGGCACCGGTCCCGCGACTTCTCCACCAGCTGCCCGTTCGGATCGTCGTTGGTGGCCACCCAGTCCCGCGCCTGCGCCTCGTCCCTCCCACCCGCCAACTGCCGCTCCACCAGCCTCTCGTGCCGCACGCCCCCCGGCGCCTCCACGTACCAGCACTCCCCCATGAGCACATACGCGTCCCGCCATCCCGGCAGATCGCAGGCGAGGTAGTTCCCCTCGGTGACGACGAGCCGGGCGGCCCCGGGCACCAGGTGCCGCGCGGCGACGGGCTCGTGGAGCGTGCGGTCGTAGTCCGGTACGTAGATGTCGCGGACGGTCTCGTCGAGGACCCGGCGCAGCAGATCGACGTATCCCCACACGTCGAAGCTCGGCTCGGAGCCCTTGCGGGCGGTCAGGCCGAGGCGTTCCAGCTGGGCGTTGGAGAGATGGAAGCCGTCGAGCGGCAGATAGGCGGCGCCCTCACCGAGGTGTGCGACCAGGGCGCGGGCGAAGGTGGACTTGCCGGCGCCGGGCGGCCCCGCCAGGCCCAGCACGGCCCGCGGGGTGTCCTCGGTCAGGTTCCAGGCGTCCGCGGCGAGGCCGTCGAGGGTGTGGGGACGGGCGGGGGTGTGCGGGCCGGTGAGGTCGCGGGGGCCGCCGGCGGAGCCTTCGGGGTCGGCGGCGGAGACTCCGGGGCCGGCGGCGGGGAGGGGGGTGCGGGGGTCATCGATCTCCATGCCCCGTATAGAACGCCACCGTCAGGTCCTTCACCAGGGCCTTGCGCTCGTAGTCGTCCAGCTCGACGAGACCGCGCAGGGTCAGCCGGGTCACCGTGTCCTCGACGGAGTCGACGACGGAGGTGAGGACCTTGTCGCGGTGCCGGGCGTCCAGGGCCGCGATCCGGCGGCGCTGCATCACGGCGGCGATCTCGGGCGCGTACTCCACCCCGAGCGGCTGCGCCGAGTACACCTGGAGGCCGGCCGCCGCCGCCTCCGCCGCCACCAGCCGGGTCAGCGAGTCGCTGACGGCCTCCGTGTTGCGCAGGGTCGCCAAGTCCGCCGCGCCCGAGGTGTCGGGCCCGTAGGGCGAGTTCGGTGACAGATCGGCCGGCAGCTGCGCGAGCACCCGGGCGAGCGCCGCCTCCACGCACTCGCGCAGATACAGCTCGTGGTCCTCGACGCCGAGCGCGGCACGGGCGGTGTCCCGCACCCGCCAGACGACGAGCACGACGACCCGCAGCGCGACCCCGTTCGCGTCGACCGCGGGAATCGCCTCGCTCCGCCAGTGCCGCAGCCGTACGTCGATCCGGCGGCGCAGCACCAGCGGGTTCACCCACATCAGCCCGGTACGCCGGACCGTGCCCCGGTAGCGGCCGAAGAGGCCCAGCACCCAGGCCCGTCCGGTACGGCCGCGCGCCAGCCCGCCGAACCCGAACAGCGCGAGCGCCCCGCTTCCCGCGAGCGCCGCCCACTGCGGTCCGCCGAGCCCGGCGCCGGTGTGCGCGGGCAGGCCCAGCGCGTCCACGGCGAGCGGCGGCAGGACACCCGCCCACCAGGACGCCAGGACGCAGCCGGTCGTACCGACGGCGCCCGCCAGCACTCCGGCCAGGCCCGGCAGCACCCGCGCGGGCCGCTCGACGAGATCGGGGTCGACCTCCGGCGTGGGCCTCGGCCGCAGCGGGGCGGGCGGGCGCCGCGCGATCCGCGGCTGCTCGCCCGTACCCCGCCGACGGCTCACCACCGCGGGCGCCAGCGCCACGGACACCGGTTCGGGTTCGTCGCGGAAGAGCAGATGGACCGGGATCTCGGTGGTCGCCTCGTTGTGGATGACCCGCGCCCCGCGGCCACCCGCCTCCCGACCGCCGGTGTCGCGTCCCCCGGTGCCACGTCCACCGGTGTCCCGGCCGCCGCTGTCCCGGTCGACCGCCTCCGGCGGCCCCTCGGACTCGGGCGAGTGTGAAGTGGTCGTCGTACTCATACGTGCCTCCGTGCCTCCGCGCCAGGAAGAACCGCCGTGCCGTGGAACAACCGCCCTAGTGCGACAACCGCCCTAAGGGGCTTCGGCGAAGAGCCGTCGCCAGGTCTCCGGCCCCGGGTAGCCGTCCGCCGCCCCGCCGCGCCACCCCTGCGCGCGCTGGAACGCCTCGACGTTGCGCCGGTCGCCCTCACCCCAGCGCGGTCCCGGGCCTCGCGTGTAGTACGTGCCGAACCCCTTCTTCACCAGTTGCCTCCCCAGCCGGGTGACGTGGTCGTTGTCCGCGCCGGGCCGGAACTTCGCCCGTCCGGGATAGCCGGGCACGCCGTGCGAGGCGACACCGCCGGCCGGTGGCTTCGCGGGGGTTCCTGGGCTGCCGGCGCTCGCGGGCCGGACGTCCCGGCCCTTCCCGTTCACCAGGTACGACCAGGTCGTCGGCCCCGGCAGCCCGTCCGCGTCGGCCCCGGTCCAGCCCTGCGCCTGCTGGAACGCCCGGGTCGCCCGCCGGTCGGCGTCCGACCAGCGCGGCCCGGGACCCGAGGCGTAGAAACTCCCCGCGCCCCGCGCGACGAGCATCCGTCCCAGCCGGGTGACGTACGCGTTGTTCGCACCGGGCCCGAAGGAGGCGGCGCCGGGATAGCCGGCCCCGGCCGGAGAGGTGACGGGCGTACCGGTACCGGCCCCCGTGCCGCCCTTGCCCGGCTCCGGCTTGAGCCCCTTGTAGCGATACGCGAGATAGCGGGCCGAATTGCTCCAGTAGGCGTAAGGAGTGGCCTGCCTGCGGGCGTGCGGACGCGCCAGCTCGTACGCGATGTAATGGCTCTGCGTGTAATCCGTCCAGCCGCCGAAAATCACGACGTGGGACCCTTTCTCGGGGTCGGACGGATTGTGGAAGAGCAGCATGTCGCCCGGCTGGAGATCCCCCTTGGAGACCCTGACGCCGTACGTGTCGAGGCTGCCCGTCCATTCGTTGCCGCCGAGGTTCCAGGCCATCGAGACGAAGCCGGAACAGTCCTGGCGGTAGCCGTCGGACCAGTACGCGCCCATGTTGTACGGCACCTGCGCGACGACCCACTGCCTGGCCCGGTTGATGATCTCGGCCCGGGTGGTCTGCGGCGCCTTGATCCTGGCCGGCACACCCGAGGGGCCGTGCAGCGGGGCCGCGCCGCCCTGCGGTGTGCCGGGGTCGTCGGCCGCGGGGGCGCCGGGCCGCTGTGGGGCGTGTGCGGCGGCCACGGCGGGGGTGACGCCGGCCGCGCCGAGCACCGTGCCGGTGGCTGCCGCCAGGGCCAGCGCCACGGGGGTCCGTCCAGCCCGGGCGAGGGCGTGCGCCGGGGCGTGGGCCGCCGGGTGGCCGCCGTGGCCGCCGGTTCTGGAATGCGGCAGTACGCGCCGCCAGTGGGTACATCCGGGGCAGTCGCAGTCGCTCTCGGGATCGAATTCCTCGAATGCCGGAGCGGGCATGCTTTTCCCGTCGTCGTCCTGTTGAAGATTTCCGCGCGTCTGCACGTCCGTAAGTTTCGCAACGTGTCGCATGGACCGCATGTTGACGGTCCGAATGATGTACGACTTCCTCCGGCGGGTGGCTTCGATTTCGGCTGCGGGTCCGGTGGGGGTTGCTCGCGCAGTTCCCCGCGCCCCTAGGCGGGCAGGGGCGCAGCCCCGCCCTTCAGGGGCGCGGGGAACTGCGCGGCCCGCCCCCACCGGACCCGCAGCCGAAATCCCCCGGTCAACCGCCCCGCGAAGGTCCGGTAGAGTTCTCGTCGGCGACAGCCACCCGCGCCGCTAGCTCAGTTGGTTAGAGCAGCTGACTCTTAATCAGCGGGTCCGGGGTTCGAGTCCCTGGCGGCGCACAAGAAGCAAGAAGACGTACAAGAAGACGTACAAGAAGCAACGAAGAGGCTCCCCGCAACAAGCGGGGAGTCTCTTCGCGTATGGCCGAACCCTTACGGCCCGCTACCCTCTCGCCATGGCGCGCGACCTCCAGGAGCAGATCAAGAAGCTCATCATCGACCGTCGGCTGCCCTCGGGCGCCGTACTGCCGACCGAGCCCGACCTCATGGAGCTGCTCGGCGCCAGCCGTAACTCCGTGCGCGAGGCCCTCAAGGCCCTCCAGGCGATGGGCATCGTGGAGATCCGGCACGGCTTCGGCACCTACGTCGGACCGATGTCCATGGCACCGATGATCGAGGGCCTGGCCTTCCGCACGGTCGCCGGGCACTACCGCGGCGAGGACAGCCTCCTGCAGCTCCTGCAGCTGCGCGAGGCCGTGGAGACCGGCCTGGTCTCGCGCGTGGCGGGCAACGTCCCGCCGGACGATCTGGCCGTTCTGGACGCACTGGTCGCGCGCATGGAGGCGGAGGCCACCGCCGGAGCGGGTCTCGCCGAGACCGACCGCGCGTTTCACGCCACTCTCTACCGGGGTCTGGGCAACCTTCTGCTGAGTGAACTGCTGGAGGCGTTCTGGGACGCCTTCCACCGCGTACGCACGGACCTCGTGGAGCTTCCGCAGGATCCGAAGGTCACCTGCCGGCAGCACCGGGAGATTCTCGACGCGGTGCGCTCGGGTGACTCGGGGCGGGCCGAGGACGCGATAAGAGAACACTTCGGCAACATCCGTACGCGGTTGACAGCAACGGTACCGAACGAGACCAGCAGGCTCCCCAATGAGCGCGTATGACCGGTAAACACCGTGTTTCGCATCTTGCGATCATGACGAACCGCATAGAACCCTGGGCAACAAGAGGCTGCGGTTACAGAGCAGTTGGGGGCATGAAAGCGGTTGCGTACGAAGGCGGGGATTGGGGCCCTGTCAATGAACGGATGTCGAGGGGGGCATCATGCAACCGGAAGGCCGCTCAGCCATGTCTATAAGGTGTGTGGATGATGTGGTGACGGGGGCCTGCTGTTGATACGCCTGTGCGGGTTCAGGGGGACCGGCCGGCGAAGGGAACAACGAGCACGTGGAAACTCGCGTGTGGGGGGATGACTCATGACGTCGACGCCGACGGGCGCCCGGCAGAACTCCGACCCGTCCGAGACCACCCAGCTGAGGGTGCCGTCACAGACGCGGACCGGCACTTTCCGCAGAATCAAGAAGAACCTGCCGAGATACGACTACGAGCACTACAGCCGGCTCGCGGGTCCTCTCACACAGCCGGACCCGACCAAGCCGTACAAGGTGCAGTACCGCACGCTGCTCTCGCAGGAGCCGCACCGGCTGCGCGCCGCCCTGATGCTGGGCGCGGCCCCGCTCCTCTCGCTCGTGCTGCTGGCCTGGCTGCTGCAGCCCACGCACTGGACCGAACGGGACTATCCCGCGTACGACTTCCTGCCCGCGCTCGACATGGTGATGCTCGTCTCGATCGGTCTGATCGAGCTGTTCCGCTGCATGAACGTGTTGTCGAACGCGCACGCCACGCTGGTCGCCCGCGACCCGATCCCGGTGGTGCCCGAGACCGGCACCAGAGTGGCCTTCCTCACCTCCTTCGTGCCCGGCAAGGAGCCGCTGGAGATGGTGACGAAGACCCTGGAAGCCGCGGTGCGGATCCGGCACCGCGGCCTCATGCATGTCTGGCTGCTCGACGAGGGCGACGACCCCGAGGTGAAGGCGGTCTGCGAGCGCCTCGGTGTGCACCACTTCTCCCGCAAGGGCGTCGCGAAGTGGAACCAGAAGAAGGGCCCGCACCGCGCCAAGACCAAGCACGGCAACTACAACGCCTGGCTCGACGCGCACGGTGACCACTACGACTTCTTCGCCAGCGTCGACACCGACCACGTACCGCTGCCGAACTACCTGGAGCGGATGCTGGGCTTCTTCCGCGACCCGAACATCGGCTTCGTGATCGGCCCGCAGGTCTACGGCAACTACGACAACCCGATCACCAAGGCCGCCGAGTCGCAGCAGTTCCTGTTCCACGCGCTGATCCAGCGCGCGGGCAACGCGTACGGCTCGCCGATGTTCGTGGGCACGTCGAACGCCGTGCGCATCAAGGCGCTGAAGCAGATCGGCGGCCTGTACGACTCGATCACCGAGGACATGGCGACCGGCTTCGAGATCCACCGCCACAAGAACCCGGTGACGGGCAAGAAGTGGCGCTCGGTCTACACCCCGGACGTCCTCGCGGTCGGTGAGGGCCCGAACGCCTGGACGGACTTCTTCACCCAGCAGATGCGCTGGTCACGGGGTACGTACGAGACGATCCTCAAGCAGTACTGGAAGGGCGCCTACTCGCTGCCGCCGAGCAAGTTCTTCAACTACACGATGATGATCATCTTCTACCCGATGTCGGCGCTCAACTGGATCCTGGCCGCGCTGAGCTGCGCCCTGTTCCTGGGTCTCGGCGCCTCGGGTGTGAACATCGACCCGGCGATCTGGCTGATGCTCTACGGCAACGCCTCGGCGCTGCAGATCGGCCTCTACGTCTGGAACCGCCGCCACAACGTCTCGCCGCACGAGCCCGAGGGCTCCGGCGGTGTGGCGGGCATGATCATGTCCGCGCTGTCGGCGCCGCTGTACGCGAAGGCTCTCATCGACTCGATGCTGCGCCGCAAGAGCAAGTTCGTGGTGACCCCGAAGGGCGACTCCGCGAGCCCGGACACCTGGTTCGGCACGTTCCGGTACCACTGGTACTTCATCGCGATCTTCAGCGGTTCGATCACCGCGGGCTTCGTCTACGGTCATGCCCACCCGGCGATGATCATCTGGGCGACGTTCGCGCTGCTCATCACGGCCTCGCCGATGTTCGCCTGGCGCTGGATGATGCGGCAGGACAAGAAGGGGAGAAAGCACCGGCACGGTTCCCCCCAGGAGCCCCCGGCCGCCCCGGCACCCGTGTACGACAGCCGGATCCCCCTCCAGCCGCAGCAGTCCCAGGTGCCCGCGCACGCGGCCCCGCACGGGCAGCAGCACCCGCCGCAGCACGCACCCCAGCACAAGCCGAGCTGGGCGTCGGGCGGGGGCAACGACCAGACCGTGCAGATCTCCCTCGGGGGCCGGCACCGTTCGTCCGGGGAATGAGAGGCGCGGCCACCGCGCCGCGTATCCACCCCAGAGGCCGGACCGGGCAGGGGGCCCGGTCCGCGCCGGCCAAGTCAGTCGAGTTAGACGGGAAATGAAGTGAAAGACGGTTCCAGCCGCCGCCGTGCCCGCCGCATCGCGATAGGTGCGGCGGTGGTGCTTGCGCTGGCCGGGATGAACGGACCCGCGCTCTACCGCTTCGGGTCGGAGCAGTACCACGAGTACAAGATCAACAGACCTGAGTACAAGGCCGAGAACGGCAAGTGGGACATCGTCGAGTTCCCCGAGAAGTACCGGCTGAACACCATTCACGCCGCGCTGCTGCACACCGGCAAGATCCTGCTCATCGCCGGTTCGGGAAACAACCAGGACAACTTCGACGCGAAGAAGTTCGACACCCGCATCTGGGACCCGGTCAAGAAGACGATCAAGAAGGTCCCGACGCCGGCCGACCTGTTCTGCACGGGCCACACCCAGCTGCCCAACGGCAATCTGCTGATCGCCGGCGGCACCAAGCGCTACGAGAAGCTCAAGGGCGACATCACCAAGGCGGGCGGCCTGATGGTCGTCCACAACGAGAACCCGGACGAGCCGATCACCCTGCCCGCGGGCACCCGCTTCTCGGGCAAGGAGAACGGCAAGACCTTCGTGTCGAAGGACCCGGTCGTCGTCGAGCGCGCCAAGAAGGTCTTCGACAAGGCGACCGGCAGGTTCCTGCGCAACGAACCGGGCCTCGGCCGGATCTACGTCGAGGCGCAGAAGAGCGGCACCAAGTACGCGACGGGCACGCAGGACAACTACCGCGTGCAGGGCCTCTCGGGCGCCGACGCCCGCAACACGTACGGCATCGCGCAGAAGCTCGCCCTGGACAAGAAGGACTTCCAGGGCATCAAGGACGCCTACGAGTTCGACCCGGTCGCCGAGAAGTACATCAAGGTCGACCCGATGAACGAGGCGCGCTGGTACCCGACGCTCACCACGCTCTCGGACGGCAAGATCCTCAGCCTCTCCGGCCTGGACGAGATCGGCCAGCTGGTGCCTGGCAAGAACGAGGTGTACGACCCGAAGACCAAGAAGTGGACGTACACCGACGGCGTCCGCCAGTTCCCGACCTACCCGGCGATCTCGCTCATGCAGAACGGCAAGCTGTTCTACTCGGGCGCGAACGCGGGCTACGGACCCGACGACGTCGGGCGTGACCCGGGCGTCTGGGACCTGGAGACGAACAAGTTCAAGAAGCTCAAGGGCATGTCCGACCCGAAGCTCCTGGAGACCGCGGGCACGGTCCTGCTGCCGCCCGCGCAGGACGAGAAGTACATGGTGATCGGCGGCGGCGGGGTCGGCGAGTCCAAGCTGTCCAGCAAGAAGACCCGCATCATCGACCTGCTGGCCGACAACCCGAAGTTCGTCGACGGCCCCGAGATGGAGAAGGGCACGCGCTACCCGCAGTACTCGATCCTCCCGGACGACGACGTGCTGGTCTCGGGCGGCTCGGAGGACTACCGCGGGCGCGGCGACACCAACATCCTCCAGGCGCGGATGTACGACTCGAAGACCAACGAGTTCAAGCGGGTCGCCGACCCGCTGGTGGGCCGCAACTACCACTCGGGCTCGATCCTGCTGCCCGACGGCCGCGTGATGTTCTTCGGCTCGGACTCGCTCTACGCCGACAAGGCCAACACGAAGCCGGGCAAGTTCGAGCAGCGCGTGGAGATCTACACGCCGCCGTACCTCTTCCAGGGGTCGCGGCCGACGCTCTCCGGCGGTCCGAAGACCGTCGAGCGCGGCGGGACGGCGGCGTTCACGTCGAAGCACTCCTCGTCGATCAAGTCGGCCCGGCTGATCCGGCCGAGCGCCTCGACGCACGTCACCGACGTCGACCAGCGGTCGATCGCGCTGGACTTCGAGAAGACGAAGAACGGCATCGAGGTCACCGTCCCCAAGAGCCGCAACCTGGTCGAGTCCGGCTGGTACATGCTGTTCGTGACGGACGACCAGGGCACCCCGAGCAAGGCCCAGTGGGTGAAGATCCCCTGACGGACCCGGTTCGTACGTGACTGGGGGCGCCCTCCTCATGCGGAGGGCGCCCCCAGTCACGTACGAACCGTGAGAATCATCTACAAGCAGTCACTGCTTGCTCGCCTTCGCGAGCTTCAGCGCGTACTCCGGCCACCACTGGCCCGCCTTCGGGCCGCCCTTGCAGGTGCCGTCGGACTCGCCGGGCCGCTTGACCCACACATAGGCGTCGACGAGGTCGTCACCGGTGTCCGTGGTGGGTGTCTCGCCCAGTGCGCGTCCGGGCGGGTTGCACCAGTTCTCCTCCGGGTCGCCGTCCGTGTAGGGGCCGTTGCCGTTGCGGCTGGTGTCGATCACGAACGGCTTGTTGCCGACCTTCGACGACAGTTCCTTGCCGTACTTCGTGCTGTCGGGCGTCTTGTAGAAGTTGGAGACGTTGACCGCGAATCCGTCGGCGGTCTCGACGCCCGCCAGTTTCAGCGGCTCGGCGATGTCGTCGGGCTTGCCCCAGCCCGCGTTGCCTGCGTCCAGGTAGACCTTGGTGTTCTTCAGGGACTTGAACTTCTCCACCGCGCCGCGGAGCAGGTCGTAGCGCTCCTCGTGGAACTCGTCCGGGGTGCAGCCGTCCACCATGTGCAGCACCGCGTCCGGCTCCAGGATCACCGTGGTCGCCCGGTCGCCGATGCCCTTGGCGACCTGGTCGATGAAGGTCCGGTACGCGTTGCCGTCGGCGGCGCCGCCGCTGGAGAACTGGCCGCAGTCGCGGTGCGGGATGTTGTAGACCACGAGCAGCGCGTCCCGGTCGGCCTTCGCGGCGGCCTCGGTGAAGCCGCGCGCCTCCTGCTCGGCGTTCTCCGGGGTCAGCCACTCACCGGTGGGCTGCTCGGCGATCCTGCGGATCAGTTCGGCGTCCTCGTCCTTGCCGTCCTTCACATAGGTGGCGACCTGTTCGGCCGCGTTCCCGTCCGGGTTGACCCAGAACGGGTCCTTCTCCTTGGGCTGCTGGCTCATCCTGGCGCCCGACGTGTCCTTGTCGCCGCCGTCGTCCGAGGACGAACATCCTGCGAGCAGCAGCACAGCTCCGGCCACCGCCACGGACGCCCTTGCCCCGGCCCCCCTGCTCCCGTACATCGAAAAACTCCCCCTCGGGTGCACCGTCCGAAGTACCAATCCTGACATACGTGTCGGGCCGCCCACGGGCACAGTCACGCCTTGGCGGCCAGCTGTTACAGCGCTGGACGACCGGGCGGTCGCGGAGCCTGGCGGACCTGCCCGGACACCACGGCCACCTGCGCGGATAACGCAGTGCCACCGCGCTGGGACTTGGCGTCATTCAGACCCTAGGCCGGAACGCTCATCCGTTCTAGAGTCGTCCCAGACGGCCCCGGCCCCCGGCTGTCCGGGCATCCGCCCGTTCGCGGATGGGACCCTGAACCTCCCGTGCCGGTCGCCGGGTTACTCCCGCAGCCCGTGCGCGCACGGTCGAGGACCAGCCCGGTCGACGGCTCCGGGGGGAGCGGGTCGTCGACCGGGCCAGGTGCTGACGCTCATCCGTGCCGGGTCCCGCTGAGGTACGCGGAGACGACCACGTTCGCCGTGTAGGTGCGGGTGCCGCGGTCGAAGGAGCCGCCGCACGTGATGAGCCGCAGCTCGGCGCGCCCGGTCTGCCGGACCCCGTACACCTTCCGGGCGTCGAAGCGGTCGCGGGCGAAGACCTGTACGTCCTCGACGGTGAACTCGGCGACCGTGCCGTCGTCCCGGACCACCCGGACCGCCGCGCCGGGCCGTATCTCGCTGAGGTGGTAGAAGACCGCGGGCCGGGTCTCGGTGTCCACGTGCCCGACGAGCAGCGCGGTCCCGGCCGCCCCGGGCCGTACCCCGTCCTCGTACCAGCCGACCGTCCCCGGCTGCCCGTACGGCGGCGGATCGACCGCCCCGCCCGGGTCGAGGCCGCGGCTCACCACGGGTGCCCGTACGCCCAGTGCGGGGACGTCCACGCGCTGGGGGCGCGCGTTGCCCAGGGGCCGGACCGCGGGCGGCAGTTCGACGCCGAGCGGGCGGCCGACCGCCGCCACGTCACCGGTGGTCGGCGAGGAGATGCCCTGCCGTACGTCGGTGACCTCGCGGCCCCACAGCCACAGTCCGAGCAGCAGCAGCGCCCAGGCGACCCCCATCAGGAGCCGGCCGCGTCCCGCCGTGCGGTCCCGTTGTTCCGTGTGCGTGCGTGGTGACATGGCCCCTCAGTCCGTACGGCGGCGGCCCCGCCGGGCGCTGCTGACGGCCACGGCGACGGCGGCGACCCCGGCCAGCACGAGACCGACGACCGCGTGCCGGGTACCGGGCCCGTCCGACCTTGCCTCGGCGGCGGCGAGCCGTGAGGTACCGCCACCGCCCGCGTGCACGGGGGCGACGGGGGACGCGGGGGCGGCGGGCGAAGCGGCTGCCGAGCCGTCCGGCTGCTTCTGCTGCCGCCTCTGCTTCTCCTCCCGCTCCTGCTTCTCCTTCTGTTCCTGCTTCTCGCGCTGCTTCTTGTCGGCGACGGTGAACGTGCCCTTGAGCTTGTGCTCGAAGCCGTCGCAGGTGACCTTGATGTCGTACGTGCCGGGGTCGAGCGTCGAGCGGACGCGGGTCTCGCCGGTGAGGTCCCCCTGGGCCCCGGCGAGCCGCGCGTCGGCGACGAACGCCGGGGACGCGGCGGTGCCGGTCATCCCGGTGCACCCCTGGACCCGCAGCCGGATGTCGCCGCCGGGAGCCGGTGACCCCGGGGTCACCCGGACACCTCCGTCGGCCGCGGACACAGAGGGGGCGTACGCCATGGGGGCGAGTGCGGCGGCAGCCGCCGCACCGGCACAGAGAGCGAGTCGCAGTGAACCCATCGTGAACCTCCAGACATCTGGAGCGTCCTCCGCGGGCCGGACGGGCGCATCTGGGGAGGGGGCCCACTGCTCCGTACGGGTGGCGCGTGCGCGTGGCCCGTACGGCAGGCTCAGACGCGGTCGACGAGGTCCGCGATGGAGTCGACGATCGTGGACGGGCGGTACGGGTACTTCTCGATCTCCGCCTTCGTGGTGAGGCCGGTGAGGACGAGGAAGGTCTCCATGCCCGCCTCCAGACCGGCCAGCACGTCGGTGTCCATGCGGTCGCCGATCATCGCGCTGGTCTCGGAGTGCGCGCCGATGGTGTTGAGCCCCGTGCGCATCATCAGCGGGTTCGGCTTGCCCGCGAAGTACGGCTGCTTGCCGGTCGCCTTGGTGATCAGCGCGGCGACCGCGCCGGTGGCGGGCAGCGCGCCCTCGGCGGACGGGCCGGTCTCGTCGGGGTTCGTGGCGATGAAACGGGCGCCGTCGTTGATCAGCCGCACCGCCTTGGTCATCGCCTCGAAGGAGTACGTACGGGTCTCGCCGAGGACCACGTAGTCGGGGTCGTGGTCGGTCAGCACGTACCCGATGTCGTGCAGCGCGGTGGTCAGACCGGCCTCGCCGATGACGTACGCGGAGCCCTCGGGCCGCTGGTCCTCCAGGAACTGCGCGGTGGCCAGGGCGGACGTCCAGATGTTCTCGACGGGCACGTCGAGGCCCATCCGGCGCAGGCGGGCGTGCAGGTCGCGGGCCGTGTAGATGGAGTTGTTGGTGAGGACCAGGAAAGGCTTCCCGGAGTCCCGGAGCTTCCTTATGAACGCGTCGGCGCCGGGGATGGGCACACCCTCGTGGATGAGCACCCCGTCCATGTCGGTGAGCCACGATTCGATGGGCTTGCGCTCTGCCATGTGCCGTCTCCTGCCGTACGCGTTCTGCGTGAGCCGTGCGGACGCGCCGTGCGGGTGCGCCGGCGCCGCCGGTCACCGCCGTGTGCCGACGCCCCCAGCCTAGCCATCCGCTGGATCTTGGCGGAGGGGGTCGCCCGCTCAGCGTCTGCGGCGGGCCACGAGCAGCGCGGCGGCCCCGGCGGCCAGGAGCAGCAGCGAGCCACCGGCCGCGGCGAGGAGGGCGCGGGGCGAGGACAGCCCGGTGCCGGCCAGTTCGTCGGCGAACGGCAGCCCGTCCGGTACGCCGTCGGCGGCGCCCTGCCGCTCCCGGTCCCGGACGCCCGTGTCACCGCGCGGCTCGCCGGTCTCCTTCCCTCCGGCCACGCCCTCGACGATGCGGAACCGGTAGTCGTTCGACTGGCCCACCCAGGCGCCGTCGTCCTGGTGCCGCTGCACGACGGCCGCGTTGGCGACGATGTCGTTGGCCACCGCGTCCGAGGTGACCGCGAGCCGCACCTTGACGGAGAGGGTCTTGCCGGGCGGAACGGTGAACCCCGGGAAGTCGCCCTCCCCGGCGGAGTCCGGCGCGGAGGAATCCGGCTCAGAGGAATCCGGTGCGGAGGAATCCGGTGCGAAGGAGCCGGGCCCGGCGGCACCGAGCACGCCGATGTGCTCGTCCTCGTCGGTCCGTTCGAAGGTCACGGGACGGGGCCGCTCCCCGTCGTAGAACTCCAGGCGCGGCTGCTCCGGCCGCAGCGCCCGCTCCTTGTCCACGAGGACGACGACCGGGTGGACGTTCTCGCAGGGGGCGTCGGTGGTGTTGGTGAGGTCGATGTACCAGATCCGGAATCCGCCGCCGGCCTCGTAGGCGTCGGGGCCGCCGTGGATCCGGGTACGGACGGGGAAGTCCCGCTTCCCGGACGCGGCGCAGGCGGGCCCGGCCCCGGGCAGGGCCTGGGCGGAGACCGGCGCTGACGCCTGTGCGGCGGGCACGGAGGTGAGGGCGGCTGCAGCGGTCACGGCAAGAGACAAGGGCTTGCTCAGTCGCATGGACACGGGAGCCTGCCACGGGGGTGCGGCCGACCGGCCGCGGCGCGCGGGCGTGGCGGCCGTTGGAGGGCGGGGGTTCGTCCGGACGGGGGCGACGTTGCGTCCGGACGGACCAGTCTGCGGCCGATGCCCGGCCGTTCTCCGGCCGTTCTTCGGCCGATGCCTGCCCGGTGCGCGGCCGGGGGGCCGACGGCTCCCGCGACTCGTCCCCGGCCGGTCGGCCTCCGCCGGTCGGCCTCCGCCGGTCGGCCTCCGCAGGTCGACCCTCCGCAGGTCGACCCCCGCTGTTCAGCCCCGCTGTTCAGCCCGGCCGTTCAGCCCGGCCGTTCGGCCCAGCCGTGCAGCCCGGCCGTTCGGCCCGGAGTTCAGTCCTGTGTCCGTCCGAACAGGGGGGCCAGCAGCAGTTGGGCCGCGCCCTCCGCGACCGCCCGCGCGCCGCCGGGTGCGATCCGCACCGGTACGGGGCTGCTCGCGCCCTCGCGGCGGGCGCGGGTGTCGAGGACGGCGCCGACGCCGCGTACGAAGCGTTCGGGGTCCGCGGTGACCGTACGGCCGCCGAGCAGGACGAGGTCGATGTCGAGCAGCCCGACGAGGTTCGCGGCGCCCTCGCCGAGGACACGGGCCGCCTCGTCGATGTCGTCCCGGGCGACCGCCGCGAGGCAGAGCGCCTCGACGCAGCCCCGGTTGCCGCACGGGCAGGGCGGTCCGTCCAGCTGGACGACCTGATGCCCGAACTCCCCCGCCCCGGTACGGGCCCCGCGGTGCACGGCCCCGCCCAGGACGAGGCCCGCCCCCAGCCCCGTACCGAGATGCAGATACGCGAAAGCTCCGACCTCGCCCCCGACGGCCAGTCCGAGCGCCGCGGCGTTCGTGTCCTTGTCCAGCACCACGGGCACCCCCAGCCGCCGCGCCAGGGCGTCCCGCAGCGGGAACCCGTCCCACTCGGGGAACCCGGTCACCCGGTGCAGCACGCCGTGCGTGTGGTCGAGCGGCCCCGGCATGGCGACGCCGACCCCGAGGACGGCCGTGCTGGAGGGCCCCTCCACCAGCACTTGGGCCTCGTCGACGACCACGTCCAGCACGGCCTCCGCGCCGGCTCCCAGGTCGAGTGCGGCCCGGCGCTCGGCCACGACCTCGCCCGTGAGGTCGACGAGGACGGCGCGCAGTTCGTCGCGGTCGACCTGGAGTCCCACCGCGTGCCCGGCTTCCGGCACCAGCCGCAGCGCGGTCCGGGGCTTGCCGCCGGTGGAGGCCTGCCGGCCCGCCTCGGCGATCAGGCCGTCCTCGCGCAGCCGAGCGGTGATCTTGCTGACGGCCTGGGGGGTCAGCCCTGTGCGCTCGGCGAGTTCGAGGCGGCTCATCCCGGCCCGCCCGGCGCCGCGCAGCAGGTCGAGCAGCAGCGCGGCGTTGTGGCTGCGCAGCGAGAGCAGATTCACCCCGCTGACCGCACCGCTGGATCCCGCGGCCCTGATCCCAGCCACTCGCCACTCCTCCGCATTCGCACTGGCACTCGCACTCGACACACTGCTCGCCTCGCCGCGCCGCACCGCTCCCGGCGCCCGTGCGCTCTTCGCGTCCCACACCCCATTGTCTCTCGCGCTTGCACTTTGGCAACAGCGTTGTTTAAGTGGAGGGCATGACTGGCACAGGTGCTGACACCTCCCTCCTCCCGGACCCCCGCCGCGAAGGCCCCTTCCGCGTGGGTCTCGTCGGCTACGGCCTCGCGGGCTCCGTCTTCCACGCCCCGCTGATCGCCGCCACCGAGGGCCTCGTCCTCGACACGGTCGTCACGGCGAACCCGGACCGGCAGGCACAGGCGAGGGACGAGTTCCCCGACGTGCGCTTCGCGACGTCCCCGGACGAGCTCTGGCAGCGCGCGGACGAGCTGGACCTGATCGTCATCGCGTCCCCGAACAAGACGCACGTCCCGATCGCCAGGGCCGCCCTCGAAGCGGGCCTGCCGGTCGTCGTCGACAAGCCGATCGCGGGCGCGGCGGCCGAGGCCCGCGAGCTGGCCGCCCTCGCCGACGAACGCGGTCTGCTGCTCTCCGTTTTCCAGAACCGCCGCTGGGACAACGACTTCCTGACGCTCCAGAAGCTGATCACGGACGGCGAACTCGGCGACGTGTACCGCTTCGAGTCCCGCTTCGAGCGCTGGCGCCCCGAACTCAAGGGCGGCTGGCGCGAGTCCGGCGATCCCGCAGAGATCGGAGGTCTGCTGTACGACCTCGGCAGCCACGTGGTCGACCAGGCGCTGGTCCTCTTCGGCCCGGCGGCCACCGTGTACGCGGAGTCGGTCGTCCGCCGCGCCGGCGCCGAGGCCGACGACGACACGTTCATCGCGATCACGCACACGAACGGCGTCCGCTCCCACCTGTACGCCTCCGCCACGACGGCCCAGCTCGGCCCACGCTTCCGGACGCTGGGCTCGAAGGCCGGCTACGTGAAGTACGGCCTCGACCCGCAGGAAGCCACCCTGCGCGACGGCGGACGCCCGGTCGCGGGCGGCGAGAAGGAGTGGGGCGTGGAGCCGGAGGAGCTGTGGGGCCGTGTCGGCTCCGGCGAGTCCCCGTTGACCGGCGGCGGCACCCCGGTCCCGACCGTGCCGGGCGCGTACCCCGCGTACTACGCGGCGGTCGCCGAGGCCCTGCGCGGCACCGGCGAGAACCCGGTCACCGCGCTGGAGGCGGCCGCGGCCCTGGACGTCCTGGAAGCCGCGTACCGCTCGGCCCACGAGAACGTGACGGTGACCCTGTGAGCACTTCCACGCCCTCCACACCCTCCACGGCCCCGACGGTCGCCGAGTTGGAGGAGCAGGAGCGCCGCCTGACGCTCCCCCGCTTCACCCACGACGACGCGTGGACCCTCGGTTCGCTCCTCGTCGAACTGGCCCGCGAGCGCGAGGCGCCCGTCGCCATCGACATCCGCCGCGGCGGCCAGCAGCTCTTCCACGCCGCGCTCCCCGGCTCGACCCAGGACAACGACGCCTGGATCGACCGCAAGCGCCGGGTGGTCGAGCGCTACGCCGCCTCGTCCCTCCTGGTCGGCACCCGCTTCCGCGCCAAGAACACGACGTTCGAGGCCTCCTCCCGCCTGGACCCCGACACGTACGCGGCCCACGGCGGCGCTTTCCCGATCACGGTGAAGGACACGGGCGTAGTCGGCACGGTGGTGGTCTCGGGCCTCCCCCAACTGGAGGACCACGCGATGGTGGTGGAAGCCCTGACCCGCTTCCTGACCCCATAGGGGGCGCGGGGAACGGCGCAATCTTTCAGGGGGCACAGCCCCCAAGGGGCGGGGGGAACGGCGCAGCCTCTTGCCTTTGCCCTTCGGGGCGCGGGGAACGGCGCAATCTTTTCGGGGGCGCGGGGAACTGCGCGACCAGCCACAACGGCGCCGCAGACAACAACGCGCCGATGTTCCCCGCCCCCTGATGGAACGGCTACGCGGAAGCAAAAACCTGCCGCTGCCGCCCCAACCCCCCAATCTCCAACTCCACAACATCCCCCGCCCGAAGGAACGGCTTGGGTTCGGGCATCCCGAGCGCAACCCCCGCAGGCGTCCCGGTATTGATGACATCCCCCGGATAGAGAGTCATGAACTGACTCACATACCGCACGACTTCCGCCACGGAAAAGATCTGATCGCCCGTGCTGCCGTCCTGCCGCAACTCCCCGTTCACCCACAGCTTCAGTCCGAGCGCCTGCGGATCCGGCACCTCGTCGGCGGTCACGAGCCACGGCCCCAGCGGGTTGAACGTCTCGCAGTTCTTCCCCTTGTCCCAGGTCCCGCCGCGCTCGATCTGGAACTCCCGCTCGGACACGTCGTGCGCCACTGCGTACCCGGCGACATGCGCGAGCGCCTCCTCGCGCGAGCCGAGGTAGCGCGCCGTACGCCCGATGACGACGGCCAGTTCGACCTCCCAGTCGGTCTTGACCGAACCACGCGGCACAAGCACCGTGTCGTGCGGCCCGACCACCGTGTCCGCGGCCTTGAAGAAGATGACCGGCTCGGCGGGCGGCTCGGCCCCCGTCTCGCGCGCATGGTCGTGGTAGTTGAGGCCGATGCAGACGACTTTGCCTATCCGGGCGACCGGCGGCCCGACCCGCAGTCCGTCCGCGTCGAGCGCGGGCAGTTCCCCGGCCTCGGCGGCGGTACGGATCCGGCCGAGCGCCACGTCGTCGGCGAGCAGCGCCCCGTCGATGTCCGGCACGACGTCCGACAGGTCCCGCAGGACTCCGTCGGCATCGAGCAGCGCGGGACGCTCGGCCCCCGCCGTACCGACTCGCAGCAGCTTCATGAGCAGTGTCTCCCTTGATCGCGGGCGGCCGACCGACGGGTGCAGCCATCGGAGGACTGGTCGATCCTCCAAGGTCGGCGTCCAGTCCGCAATACCCGGTTCACGGACTGGACCGTAACCACGGGCGTCGGTACCGGCGCCAGCACGAGCACGAGCACCAGCACCAGCACCAGCACCAGCACCAGCACCAGCACCAGCCAGGGTCAGCCCATCACCGCGGCGGCCGGCAAGGCCCCCGGCATGTCCCGGTACAGCACCGCCCGCTCGACCGCGCTCCACGTCGTGCTGGTCACGACGTACAACGCGGCGGCCAGCGGCACGAACGCCACGGTGAGCAGTGTGAAGAAGGACATCAGCGGCATGACCTTGGTGATCGCGCCCATCCCCGGCACCTGCGGCTGCCCGTCGCCGGATGCCGAGGCGACCGCGTTCGCCGCCGCCCCGGCCGCCATCGTCCGCTTGGTCCGGCGGTAGTTGAAGGTCGCGACGACGGCGACGATCACGAACAGTCCGACGTACACCAGCCCCTGTGCTCCGAAGACCCCGCCGTCCCCCAGCGCGTCCGCCCACCGGTCCCCCAGCGGCGCCGCGAAGAGCTGGTGGTCGAGCAGGGAGTTCGCCTCGTCGCCGATCCGGGAGTTGGAGAACAGGTGGTAGAGGAGGAAGAAGGCCGGCAGCTGGAAGAGGCTCGGCAGGCATCCGGAGAGCGGGGACACCTTCTCCGCCGCGTGCAGTTCCATCACCGCCTTCTGCAGCTTCTCGGGGTTCTTGCCGTGCTTCTTGCGCAGCTCGGCGATGCGTGGCTGCAACGCGGCCCGCGCCCGCTGCCCGCGCGCCGAGGCCCGCGACAGGGGGTGCACGAGGAGCCGTACGAACGCGGTGAACAGGACGATCGCGGCGGCCGTCGCCGAGTCGTGGAAGAGCGGGCCGAGCAGATCGGCGAGCCCTTCCACGAGACTCGCGAAAGCGGACATGAAGGTGGCGAACATGGGTGAGCCCTCCGTGGGTCTCGTGCTGCGTCGATGCCGAGGAGATATGACGTGACGTGCGTCAACGTGAGACGGCACGTGCGTCGGAGTGGGACGTGACGTGCGTCGGCATGACGGCCCGCGAGGGGCACTGCGCAAGCAGGAGGAGCAGCAGGAGCAGAAGAGAACGATCAGGAAGATCAGGTGAACCCTGCTGCGAGGTCCCTACGCGGCCGTCGGGAGGGACCGGCCCGGGGCTCGGGGACGCCTGCGCCCCCTGGCGTCGGGATCTCGCTGCGGCAGGAACGCCGTGCGCTGCTCACGGTCGCGCAGGGCCGTACGGATCCGGGTCCGGGGCACGGCGGGCGCGAGGCGCGAGGAGATCAGGGAACAGGCGGCGAGCGCGGAGCCGGCCGCGGCGGTCGCCGCGAACGTGACGGCGACGGCTCCGGAGAGGCTGCCGGTGTCCAGGAACGCCACCTGCAGAACGAGGACGAGCAGCAGGACGGCGGGCTTCAGCTGCGCCCAGGTCCGTGTCATCGGCTGCTCCCTCCCCTCTGTTCCTCCAGGATCGGCGGATTCGCCGCGCTCCATGGCCTCCTGCCGTTATACAGGATCCGCCCCGGGGAGCCACCGGACGGACTCCAGCACGCCCGTAGTACCCCGGGGGCATAGTCGGTACCCTCCCAACGGGGAACGCGGGGAACGCGTGTGCGGATGGGGGCGTTGATGGGATATCGGAGACCCGTGCGGCTGTTCACGGGTGTCTTGGCCACCGGGTTGTTAATGGGGGGCTTGGGAGGTTGTTCGGGAACCGGAGGTGACGGTTCCGCCGGACCCACCCGCTCCGGCCCACCCCCGAGCACCGCCCCCACCACCACCGATACCGACACAGGCACGGGTGCCGGCACCGGCACCGCCCCCAGCGCGAGCGCCTCCACCCTGGGGTTCGCCCCCGATCCCGGCCGCGCGCCGAAGACCCGCGCCGAGGGCCTGCGCCTGGCCCGTACGGTCGCGGCGGCGCCCATCGACTGGGGTCCCGGCTACGTACGGCGCAGCCCGTACGAGAGCGACCCCGGCTCCTGGCCCGTACTCGACTCCGACTGCGTGTGGGAGCGCGAGCCGCAGCCCGCGTCGGTGCTCGCCAGCCTCACCCGCAACAGCGAACTGCCCGCGGAGGGCGGCAAGGGCCCGATCCGCGTCACCGCCGTGGTCACCGTGCACCGAACCACCGACGACGCCGACTGGGAGATGGCCGGCACGCTGGAGGAAGCGCTGCGCTGTCCCGACCAGCAGCTCCGCCAGGGCGAGCGGATCACCGGACTGCTCTCGCAGGGCGCGGCCTACGGGCTGCTCGCCAACTTCACCTCCGAGGACTCGCTCACGGAGGGCGGCAAGTACTACAGCGACGCACTCGGCGGCCCCCACTACTACTACTGGGTGCAGAGCCGCCTGGGCCAGGTCACCGTGGCCGTCGTCGGCCGGGGCGCGAAGGGCCGCTCCAGCGACGACGTCGACGCCGCGCTGCGACAGGGGGCGGGCCAGATGCTGAGCCGCGTCGAGACCGAACTGGAGGCGGCGTCATGAGCGGGCCGCTGCTGCCCACCGACCCCGCACGGATCGGCGGTCACCGGCTGCTGGCCCGGCTCGGCGCGGGCGGCATGGGCGTGGTCTACCTCGGCCGCACCGAGGCCGGCGCCCTGGCCGCCGTCAAGGTCGTCCGGTCCGAGTACGCGGACGATCCCGACTTCCGCGCCCGCTTCCGCCGCGAGGTCGAGACGGCCCGCCGGGTGAGCAGCCCCTGGGCGGTCCCGGTCACCGGTGCGGACCCGGACGCGGACGAGCCGTGGCTGGCCACCGCCTTCGTACCGGGCCCCTCGATCGAGGAGTCGGTCGTCCGGCACGGCCCGCTGCCCGCCCGCAGCGTGCTCGCCCTGGCCAGGATGCTCGCCGCCGCGCTGCGCGAGGTGCACGCGGCCGGGCTGGTCCACCGCGACGTCAAGCCCGCCAACGTCCTGCTCGCCATGGACGGCCCCCGCCTGATCGACTTCGGGATCGCCCGCGCGACCGACGGGACGGCGATCACCTCCACCGATCTGGTCGTCGGCACGCCCGGTTTCCTCTCGCCCGAGCAGGCCGAGGCGCGCGGCGCGGCGGTGGGCCCGGCGAGCGACATCTTCTCGCTGGGCTGTCTGCTGGCGTACGCGGCGAGCGGCCGACCGCCGTTCGGCTCCGGTACGGCGGACGCCCTGCTCTACCGCACGGTCCACGACGAACCCGACCTGTCCGGCATCCCCACCGACTCGACCGACTCCACCGCGTCCACCGCGTCCACCGCGTCCACTGAATCCGACGCCTCCGCCGGTCCCGTCGGCGGTGACGGCGGTGACGGCGGTGACGGCGGTGACGATGGTGACGGCGGTGTCGACCTGCTGACGCTGCTGCGCCTGTGCCTGGCGAAGGACCCGGCGGACCGTCCGACGGCCGACCAGATCGGCACGGTCCTGCTGGTCGAGGACGCGGTCCCCCGGGGCGAGCAGCTCGCCTGGCTGCCCGAGGACGTCGTACGCGGTATCGCCGACCGTTCCGCCGAGATGCTGGCGCTGCCCGACATCGAGCCGACGGTCGCCGGAACCCAGGCCCCCGACACGGAAGCGGACACGGCCCCGGACCCGGGCGCAGGCCCCGAGGACGCGGAGCCGGCCTCCCCCGGCCGCCGACGGCTGCTCCTCGCCTCCGGCGCGGCGCTCCTCATGGCGGCGGGCGGAACCGCGGCCTGGGCGGCCCTGCGCGACGACAACCCGGGCACGTCGGGGACCCGCCGCTGGGCCATCGGCGTACAGGCGGATCTGAGCGGTTCCTCCCGGACGGCGGGCGAGGCGCAGGTGCGGGGCGCCCGGCTGGCGGTCGAGCAGTACAACTCCCGTAAGAACAAGCCCTTCGAGCTCACTCTGAAGGCCGTGGACGACGGCGGCAGCGCGGGGCGGGCGCCGGGCGCGGCCAAGAAGCTGATCCAGGACACCGAGGTGCTCGCCGTGCTCGGCCCCACCACCGACGAGGCGGCCCGCGCGGTCCTCGGCACGTACGACGAGGCGCTGCTGCCGTTGCTGTCGGTGTCGGCCGGAGGACTGCTCCTGACCTCGAAGGAGTACCGCTCCTTCGTGCACTGCCGCCCCAGCGACGCGGCCCTCTCCCTGCCCATGAGCGTCTATCTCATGAAGCACACGAAGACCACAGAGCGGGCACCGGCACTGCGTGCCGGTCTGCTCCAGGACCGCACCGCGCAGACGTACGCCCAGGAGTCCGCCGGGATCAACGCCACCATGATGCGCAGTCTGGGCCGCCCGGCCTACCCCCGGGTGGTCCCGGCGGGCACGCGGGACATGGGGCCCGTCGTCACCGACATGCTGCGGGCCGGGATCGGCTCGTTCGTCTACGCCGGATACGCGCCGGGCGCGGCCCGGGTGGCCCGCGAACTGGCGGCGGCCGGTTTCGACGGGCCGCGGCTCGCCTCGCAGGCAGTGATCGACCCGGCGTTCCTGAAGAGCGCCGGGGAGGCCGCCGAGGGCTGGCTGATGACGGCGTCCTTCGTCGACCCGGCCTCCGTGCCGGCCGCGAAGGCCTTCACCGCCGCGTACCGCAAGCGCTACGACGCCGCGCCCGGCTACTACGCCGCCGAGGCGTACGACACCGTCAACCTCGTCATCCAGGAGCTGTTGAAGACCACGCGTGGCACTGGTGGTACGGGAAGCACGGCGAGTACGGCGGCCGCCCGTCCCCCGACCCGCCGCAAGCTCGTGGAGCTGCTGCGCGCGAGCCGCTACAAGGGCATCACCAAGGAGTTCTCCTTCAAGCCGGAGGACGGCACGTTCGCCGGCTGGGGCATCTTCCTGCACCAGGTCGAGGGCGGCAGGTTCCGCTACCTCGGCGAAGCCCCCTCCGAGGTGTGACGGTGGGCGGACCGCAGGCGGAGGGGTTCGCGGGACTGCGCCCGCTCAGGCCGGGCGACCCGCTCTCCGTCGGCGGTCACCGGCTGCTCGGCCGGCTCGGCGCGGGCGGCATGGGCGTGGTCTACCTGGCCCGTTCGGCGGGCGGGACGCTGGTCGCCCTGAAGGTGATCCGCGCCGAGTACGCGGCCGACCACGACTTCCGGACCCGTTTCCGCCGCGAGGCCGAGGCGGCGGGCGGGCTCACCGGGCGGTGGGTGGTGCCGGTCACCGCGGCGGAACCGGCGGCCCGCGAACCCTGGCTGGCGACCGCCTTCGTACCGGGCCCCTCGCTGGCCGAGGCCGTCACCCTGCACGGCCCGCTGCCGGACCGTACGGTACGGGCCCTGGGCGCACGGCTGGCCGAGGCGCTCACCGAGGTGCACGCGGCGGGCCTGGTGCACCGGGACGTCAAGCCGGGCAACGTCCTGCTCGCCCTCGACGGACCCCGCCTGATCGATTTCGGCATCGCACTCTCCACCGGCGCCACCGCGCTGACCGCGAGCGACGTGGTGATCGGTTCGCCCGGCTATCTCTCGCCCGAACAGGCGCGGGTACGGGCCGGTGGCGGCGGGGTCGGCCCGCCGAGCGACGTCTTCTCGCTGGGCTGCGTGCTGGCGTACGCGGCGACCGGCCGCCGCCCGTTCGGCACCGGCACCGTGGCCGCCGTCATCTTCCGTACGGTCCACGAGGAACCGGACCTGGACGCCGTGCCGTGGACCCTGGTCCCGCTGCTGTCCGCCTGCCTCGCCAAGGACCCGCAGGCCAGGCCGACCGCGCAGGAGGTGCGGGACGCCTTGACCGACGGGGTCGACGAGGGAGAGGGGGGAGAGGGGGGAGAGGGGGGCAACGGGGACAGCGGGAGCGGCCGTGAGCCCGACTGGCTGCCGCCCTCGCTCCCCCGCCTGATCGCGGAACGCTCGTCGGCCGTCCTGTCCCTGCCCGACCCCGACCCCGACCCCGGCCTGGGACCGGGAAAGGGGCAGGGCTCCGGCTCCGGCTCCGGCTCCGGCTCCGGCACGCTCGTACAGCCCGACGTCGTACGGGAGCCGTCCCGCCCCGCCCTCTCCCGGCGCCGCGTGCTGACGCTGGGCTCGGCAGCCGGGGTCGTACTGACCGGCGGCGGCCTCGCGGCCTGGGCAGCCGCCAGATCCGCGGCCGGCCGCGACGGCTCGGCCGGCTCGGGACCGCTCCCCCGGTACGTCATCGGCCTGCACGCCGACCTGTCAGGACCGGACAGGGCGACGGGCCGGGCGCAGGAACGGGGCGCGCGGATCGCCGTGTCGGACTTCAACTCGGGCGCTTTCGAATCCGGCCCCGACGACTCCCGGCCCAACGGGTCCGGCAGCGGATCCGCTGTCGGATCCGGCTCCCGTGGAACCCGTTCCCCTCATGACAGCCGCGACGGCCGCCAAGACCGCCCTTTCGATCTCGCGCTGAAGGTCCTGGACGACGCCGGGAAGGCGAAGCGGGCCGAGGAGGTGGCCGGCGACCTCGTCGCGGACCGTGACGTGTACGCCGTCATCGCCGCGACCGGCGCCGCCGCGACCGCGGTCGCCGTGTCCCGCTACGAGAAGGCCCTGCTGCCCCTCGTGTCCGTCTCCTCCGGCGCCGACCTGTTCTCCACGACAGCCACCCGCGCGTACTTCCACCTCAGACCCGACGAGTACGCCCTGGCGACGCCCTTCATCCACTACCTCACCCACGTCGAGAAGAGCCGCAGGACCGCCCTGATCGACGACCGGGCGGCGAGCAGGACCAGCTGGCAGATCGTCAAGGACGTGAGCGCGTACCCACCCTCCCAGGGCACGACCACGACTCACCCCGTCCCCGCGGACAGCGAGGACTTCGACCCGGTGGCCGCCGCCGTGCTCGCCGCGGACGCCCAGGCCGTCGTCTACGCCGGCACCTCCCCGCACCGGGCCGCACGCTGCGCCCGCGCCCTGGCACGGGCCGGGTTCCGGGGTACGCGCATGGCCCCGGAACCCGTACTGCAGACCGCGTTCATCGAGGAGGCGGGCCCGGCGGCCGAGGGCTGGGTGATCACCACGACCTATGTGGACCCGGCCGAGGTGCCGGCCGCGGCGCGCTTCGTGGAGACGTACCGGAAACGCTTCGGGGTACGCACGGTCGAGCGGTACGCGGTGGAGGCGTACGACGCGCTGCTCTTCGTCGCCCAGGCCATGCGCGAGCTGGGCGGCGTCGAGCCCGAACGGGGCGCCCTGGTCCGCAGACTCCGCGGGACCACCCACCGGGGCCTCGCCAAGACGATCGAGTTCGACCCGGTGACCCAGCAGTTCCGCTGGGTCAACAGCCTGTTCCTGCACCGCGTGGAGAACGGCGCGCCGGTGTTCCTGGGCCACTACGACAAGGTGAGGAAGCCCTGATCGGGGGTTGGGGGTTGGGGGGTTGAGGGGGTGAGAGGTCTAGGGGTTGAGGGTCAACGGGGCTTTACGGAACGGAGCTTGCCCCAGACGACCAGGCGGTACTTGGAGGTGTACTGGGGTGTGCAGGTGGTGAGCGTCAGATAGTGCGCGGGTGCGGTGTACCCGTACGCGGGCTTGACCGTACTGCGCGGAATCGCCCGGATCGTCCCGCCGTCCCCGGGCGAGGTCCGCGGCAGCGTCCGGTCGACGACGTACGTGTAGACGGCGTCCCGGGTCTCTACCACGACCCGGTCCCCGCGCCGCAGCCGGTCGAGATACCGGAACGGCTCGCCATGGGTGTTCCGATGCCCGGCGAGAGCGAAGTTCCCGACACGGCCGGGCTGGGCGGTGCCCGGATAGTGCCCGACGTACCCCTTGTTCAGCACACCGGACTTGCTCACCCCTTCGGCGACGGGCACGCGGAGCCCGAGCCGGGGGATGCCGAGGACGGCGTAGGCCTGGTCCCAGCGGGGCCGGGAGTCGGTGCCGGTGACGGTGCCGGAGCCGGTATGACGCTCACCGGAGCCGGACTGGGACCCCGCCCCGCCCCCGGAGCCGGAACGCGCCACGGAAGGAGCCCCGCCGCTCTCCCCATCCCCGTCCCCCTCTCCCTCTCCCTCCCACTGCCGCTCCAGGGCCTGGACCTTGCGCTCGGCGCCCTCCCGGGCCTGGCGGTTGGTCCACCACAGTTGATGGGCGACGAGGAGGAGAAGGACGACACCGAGGGTGACGACGACTTCGGCGCTGTTCCAGAGGAGCCGGGCGTACCGCGCACGCCGCCGCCGACCCTGCTGATGGACGACGGGAACGCGCACGCGCGCGCCTCCTCCCAAGGACCGGGGCCGGGACCGGCCCCGCACGATAAGGGCTGGGCCCTCAACTCACCATCCCCACGTGCGCCCAGCTGAACGAGCGGCTGGACAAGCGGCGGGACAGGCGGCTGGACAAGCAGTTGAACACTGCACGCCGATCCGACCCCTGGCCTGCACATACCTCACCTCTGTCGGCGGTCGGCAGTACGGTGTCACTCATGCGCCCCGACACGTCTGCCGAGTACGTCGACCACAACGCCGAAGCAGCACGCCTGGAGCGGACAGCCGGCCTGTATCCCGAGGACGCCGAACACCTGCTCGTGCAGGCGGCGGCCCACCTCGAACTGGCCGACGACCGCCCGCGAGCCACCTCTCTCTACGACAGCCTGCTCTCCGGCACGACCCCGCTGGAGAACCCGTTCCTGGTACGGGCCCTGAAGGCGGCCAACCTCTGGGAGTACGGCCACGAGGCGGAGGCCAGGGCGATCATCGAGGGCGTCCGCGTGGCGGCACCGCGCGATCCGGCCCCCTGGGTGATCGTCGCCGAGTCCCTGGAGTCCCACGACGAGCTGGAGGCGGCGCAGGAGACGTTCACGGAGGCGGCGGTCCACCTCCTGACGGACGTCCCGGAGCCGCCGTACGCGACGCACCCCGTCCTCTTCGGCCGCCATCGCGTACGTCGCATGCTGGGCCTGTCCCACGACGACTGGGACTCCCTCGCGGACACGCTCAACTCCTCCCCGGTCACCCTGGACGAGCTGCACGACCCGAAGCGGGTGTGGTCGCTGGGCTCGGACAACCCGGCGGAACTGCAGGCGGAGATCAGCCGCCTGCGCGCCGAACTGGGCACGTTCCGCGAGGCGTTGTCACGCCCGTTCCCGGTGGCGGTCCTCCACTGGCCGGCCCCCGAACTGACCGAACTCCTGACGGCGTACCCGACCCTGACCGCGGAATACCCGTCCCACGAGGAACACCTGTCGACGATAGAAGCGTCGCTGCGCGAACTGTCGTCCTCGGGCACCCCGAACCTGGGCATCGTGACAGGCACGGTCCCGTCGTACGAGGCCTTCGCAGCCTCGGAACTGGCTTCACCGGGCGACGCGTCGCTGCTACCGCAGTATGCGACGACCTTGGCGGCGAGGGGACGGGCTGTGGCTTGGCCGCCGGAGCGGGGGGCGGGTTGTTGGTGTGGGTCGGGGCGGGGGTATGGGGACTGTCATGGGGCGGACCTGTAGGCGGCCTTGCGCCGTACGCCCGTCCCCGGCGACGAGGGCTCAGACCGGAGCCCTCGGCCGCCCGGACAAGGGCCACAGGGAACTCTCCGTCTCGATTTCGGTACAGACGGTTCCGGTGTCCGACCTTTGCAGTACCGTCACATCATCGATCGGTATGTCGGGCTGCTCCTCCCCCCACGCAGGCTCCGACCTGTGTGCGCGAGGAAGCTCATGCCCTACGAATCAAGCGCAGCCTGGCAGTACGACGTCCCCACCACCGGCAGTACGCACCTGCCCCCGAACTCCGGATACGGCAAGGCGCTCACCAACCAGGGGTACGGCTTCGAGGTCGCCGTCGCCGACCTGATCGACAACTCCCTCGACGCGGGCGCCGACGAGATGGTGGTGCACTTCCTGCGGGACGCCGAGCGCATCCTGACGCTTCTGATCATCGACAACGGCCGCGGCATGGACGACGCCGGCCTGGACGCCGCGATGACGGTCGGCAAGCTCCGCGACTACGACGACGACTCCCTCGGCATGTACGGCACCGGCCTGAAGGCCGCCTCCCTCTCCCACGCCTCCTCGCTCACCGTCGTCAGCCGCACCCGGCGCACCCGTGCCGCGGGCCGCCGCCTCACGGCCGAGGGCATCGAGGACGGCTTCCGCTGCGACACCGTCGACCCGCGCTACGCGCAGGACCTCGTCGACCGCTACGACGGCGTCATCGAGTGGCAGGGCACGGTGGTCCGCTGGGACCAGGTGCGGACCTTCGAGACGGTCGCGCGCGGACAGAGCGACCAGTACCTGTCGAAGGCGATATCCCGCCTGGAGACCCACCTCGGCCTCTACTTCCACCGGTTCCTGCGCAAGGGCCTGAAGCTGGACATCGCCGTGTGGGACGTCGGCGACGGCGACGGCGGGCAGTGGGAGGAGCTGGACCACATCAGTGTCGAGCCACTCGACCCGTTCGGCTACAAGGTGCCGGGGCGGGCGGGTTACCCCCGATCGTTCACGGCCACGGTCGAGGGCGCCGGCGAGGTGACGCTCACCGCGCACATCTGGGCCGCCAAGTCCAAGCAGGCGGGCTTCCGGCAGATCGGTGCCCTGGCCGAGCGGCAGGGCTTCTACTTCTACCGCAACGACCGGCTCGTGCAGGCGGGCGGGTGGAACGGCCTCCGCAGTCCGGAGGGCCACCTCGTCCTGGCTCGCGTGGAGGTGGACCTGCCGACCACGCCGAACGGTGTCTTCAGCCTCGACGTGAAGAAGGAGGGCGTCACCGTGACCCCCGCCTTCACGCTCGGCGTGGAGGAGGCGGTGGACGCGGCGGGCCACACCTTCCTCGCCTACCTCTCGGACGCGGAGGCGGCGTACCGCGACGGCTCGAAGCGCGCCGAGATCACCCGCAAGCCGGTGACGCCGCCCGGCAAGGGTTTCGACCCGAAGGTCAAACGGGTCGTCAAGGAGGAGCTGCCGGAGAAGCCCGGCGAGGAGCCCATCGAGTTCCGCTGGGCCCCTCTGCCGCACGACCGCTTCTTCGACCTCGACCGCGAGGCGAACGCCGTCCTCCTCAACAGATCGTTCCGGGAGGACTTCAACGACGGCCGGCGCGGCGGCTCGAACGACGCCCCGGTCACGAAAACGCTCCTCTATCTCCTCCTTGAGGACTGCTTCGGCCTCGGCCGCTGGGAGAAGACGCGCCAGGACCGCGTCGACTACTGGAACACGATCCTGCTGGCGTCGGTACGGGTCCAGCGCGAGCGCCGCGAACGCGGCGTCTCCTGATCCTCCCGCCACCGTGCCCGTCACCGTGACCACCACCCCGATCGTCTAAGGACCTCCGTGAGCGACGACGACCTCCTCGCCATCCACACCTCCGCCCTGTCCGGCATGACGGGCGGCCCGAAGCACTTCGCCAAGTGGGCGGCGCTGGCCGCCGACGAGGACCACCCCGACGCCGATCTGACCGAGGAGACGTTCCGCGTCCGGCTCACCACCGGCGACGAGGCGCTCCTCGCCCTGTGGAGCCGTCACCTCAACGACTGGGACTTCGCCGAGTCCGCCCCCTGGGCTCCCGACGTCCCGCCGCGCACCCCGCAGCGGCGCGCGGCCGCGTACGACCGGCTGCGGCTCGGTGAGGACCTGCGCAAGGTGCTCGACGAGTTGGTACGGGTGTCCGAGGTGCCCGGCGCGACGGTCATCACCCGGGAGTTCACCCCCTGGTACACCCCGGAGCGTGCGGAGGCCCGCTCGTTCTACTGGCGGGCGTACGAACGCAAGCTGCGCGCAAAGGGCTGGTCGCCGGAGGCGGTCGCCGGTCTCGACGAGGCGAGCCGCGCGGTGGTCGAGCGCCTGTCCGACCCGGAGCAGACTGCCGCGCGGAAGGCGAAGGGCCTGGTCGTCGGTTACGTGCAGTCCGGCAAGACCGCGAACTTCACCGGTGTGGCCGCGAAGGCCGTCGACGCGGGATACCGCCTGGTCATCGTTCTCGGCGGCACCCTGAACATGCTGCGCGCTCAGACGCAGCGTCGCCTCGACATGGAGCTGATCGGGCAGGAGAACATCCTGCGCGGCGCGGACCCCGACGACGTGGACAGCCTGGTCGGCGTGGACTACGTGGGCGACGACGAGGAGTGGCCTGAGTTCGTCCGGCACGGTGGGCGCCCCTCGACCCGCGGCGCCTTCGACATCGAACGCCTCACCACACGCGACAACGACTACAAGAGCCTCGCGCAGGGCATCCGCGCCCTGGAGTTCGAGAAGCGCGAACCGACCCGCCCGCTGCACGACCCGTCGAACCTCCACCACGCGGCTGCCCGCGTGATGGTGGTCAAGAAGAACAAGGGCGTCCTGGAGAAACTGGTCAAGGACCTCAAGCAGATCCACGGCATCCTCGGCGAGCTGCCCGCCCTGATCATCGACGACGAGTCCGACCAGGCGTCCGTGAACACGTCGAACCCGAAGAAGTGGGAGCAGGGCCGCACCGATCGCACCGCGATCAACAAGCTCATATCCGAGCTCCTCGGCCTGCTGCCGCGCGCCCAGTACGTCGGCTACACGGCGACCCCGTTCGCCAACGTCTTCGTGGACCCGAGCGACGGCGACGACATCTTCCCCTCCGACTTCCTCATCTCCCTCCCCCGCCCGGCCGGTTACATGGGCGTGCAGGACTTCCACGACCTGGACTCGGCGGTGCCGCACGAGGAGCGGACGTACACCGACTCGCAGGAGAAGGCACACGTCCGCGGCATCTACGACTCCACGGGCGACCGCCTCCAGGAGGCGATGGACGCGTTCGTCCTGTCCGGCGCGCTCAAGCTGTACCGGGCGGCGCACGGTGTGCCGGAAGGCCCGTTCCGCCACCACACGATGCTGGTGCACGAGTCGGTGAAGAAGGACGACCACGCGGAGCTCGCGCTGCGCATCAACTCCATGTGGCACGAGGCGGGTTACGCGTCCACAGCGGGTCACACGCGGCTCGCCGCGCTGTGGGAGTCGGACCACGCGAAGGTCAGCGAGGCCCGCGCGGCCGGCCTGCCCGTGCCGGCCTCGTACGAGGAACTGCGCTCGCACGTCAGCCGCGCCCGCCAGCTCATCGGTTCCGGAAGCCGACCCGTCATCGTCGTGAACGGCGACTCGGACAGCTACTTCGACCAGCTCGACCTGGACTTCGACCGCACGCCGAACGTCTGGAAGATCCTCGTCGGCGGCACGAAGCTCTCGCGCGGCTTCACGGTGGAGGGCCTGACGGTCACCTACTACCGCCGCACCACCCAGCAGGCGGACACCCTGATGCAGATGGGTCGCTGGTTCGGCTTCCGCCCCGGCTACCGCGACCTCGTACGCCTGTACATCGGCCGCGAGGAGGCGTACAGACGCAACGAGACGGCGGACCTGTACGAGGCGTTCGAGGCGGTGTGCCGGGACGAGGAACTGTTCCGCGGGCAGTTGGCGCGGTACGCGGAGTTGGTGGACGGCCGTCCGCAGTTGACGCCTTCGCAGGTGCCGCCCCTGGTCGCCCAGCACCTGCCGTGGCTCAAGCCGTCGGCGCGGAACAAGATGTTCAACGCGGAGCTGGTGGAGATCAGGTCGCCGGGCGAGTGGGTGGAGCCGTCGGCCTACCCGGCTGCCGGCGCGGCGGCCGACCTGCGTCACAACGTCGAGATGTGGAAGCCGGTACTCGACCGCCTCGACGCTCCGCCGGTCACCCTCGCCGGTGGCGGAACCACGTACGAGGCACTCGTCTCCACCGTCGACCACGACACGCTCCTCAAGGTGCTGTGCGAGCTGCGCTGGTCGGAGCCGCGTCAGTTCTCGCCCCACCTGGAATCCCTTGTCGAGGCGGGTAACCTCAACGCGCCCATCGACGACTGGGTCGTGATCGCTCCGCAGCAGACGTCGGGCCGCCGTACCGAAGGGCGTGTGCTGGGATCACGGCCGCTGTCGCTGGCCCGTCGTACGCGGCGCAGGAACGATTTGTTCGGTGCGATCAGCGAGCCCAAGCACCGTCCCTCCGTGCTACGCATCGCGGGGTCCGGCGAGGCACCACACGGCAACGAAACCGTGGAGTCACTCGTCCGTCCCCGACGCGGCGCCGTCGTGCTGTACCCGGTCGTGGAGGGCGATCCAGTGCTCTCCACCGACGGCTCGATCGACCCCCGTCGTCTGGTCATGGCCTTTACCCTGGTCGCACCGGGTGACTCCGCACGGGCGGGACGCGGCCTGCTGCGCTTCCGGGCCCGGGACAACGGCAGGAGCGGCCACGCGATCGTCGATCTCCAGGACAGCTGAGCACGGGAAACGTCCATGAACACCGCGAAACCGTCCTCGTCCGCCGTCTCCGCGAGGATGAGCAAGCAGGCGAGACGGGACACCGCACCCGAGGTGGCCGTGCGGAAACTGCTCCATGCCGCAGGTCGTCGGTACCGCCTCAACGTCCGGGTCCCGGGGATGTCCCGGCGCACGATCGACATCGCCTTCACCCGTGCCAAGGTGGCCGTCTTCATGGACGGCTGCTTCTGGCACGGTTGCCCGCAGCACGCGACCCGGCCGAAGGCGAACGCAGAGTGGTGGCGCGAGAAGCTGGACCGCAACATGGCCCGGGACGCGGAGACGACACGGCACCTGGTGTCGTCGGGATGGACGGTATTGCGGTTCTGGGAGCACGAGGCGCCGGGGGACGTGGCGGAGCGGGTGGCGGCGGCAGTGGACCGGCAGCGGCACGGCAACAGGGGGGTGCGGAAGGATGGATGAGCTGACGTTCGTCGATGTCTGCTCGGGCGCGGGGGGTCTCGCGCTCGGGCTGGAGAGAGCCGGCTTCGAGCCGAAGCTGGTCCTGGACATCGACCCACATGCGTGCGAGACACTCCTGATGAACCGCCCGCACTGGAATGTGGTGCAAGAAGACCTGTTGGAATTCGACCCTTCGGAGCACCCGGAAGCGTACGACGTGGACGTGCTCACGGCCGGGCTTCCCCGGGTGAAGTCGAGCGCGACAGTGACACGCGACTCGTCCGACGAAGAGATCCGGCTCATCGAGGCCACCGCGTACCTCACCCACGCCGTACAACCGCGGGCCTTGGTCATCGAGAACATGCGCACCTTGGTCGACAAGGATTCCTTCGCACCCGTACGGGACTTCTTGCGCGGCGAACTGGAGCACCTCGGCTACGAATTACGCTGGTTCGTCCTGAACGCCGCGGCTTTCGGAGTGCCACAGGACCGCGAGTCGGGTGTCCTCGTGGCTGTGAAGCGCCGGTGGGCCGCGGCGTTTCAGCCACCTGCGCCCACCGTTCGCCGACATGTATCGGTGGGGCAGGCGCTGGCACGGTCGATGCGGTCCCGGGGCTGGTCGGACGCCGACCGTTGGGCAGCACAAGCCGTACATGTCGCACCGACGCTGGTGGGCGGCTCCAAGGCGCGAGGAGGCGCGGACTTCGGGCCGCGCGGCACCAAGGCCCGGTGGGAACGGATGGGGGTCTACACGAAGTCCTTCGGTGACGAGATCCCCGATCACGACTTCAGGTGGGACCCGGCTCTGGGGGACGAAGGGCTGGTGAAGATCACCGTGGCGCAGGCGGCACTGCTCCAGGACTTTCCCGAGGACTGGCGTTTCGCCGGTGGAAAGACCGCTCGCTACCGGCAGGTGGGCAACGCCGCCCCACCTGCGGTCGGTGAGGCTCTGGGGCGTGCGGTGGCCGAGGCACTGGGGCGACGATCACACCCACCGGCCGGCTACACTTCGGCCACATGAGCAACCCGGAACCGCAGACGCACGACTCCGAGGACAGATCATTTGACTACGACGTCCTCGACCTCTTCGCCGGCCCTGGTGGATTGGATGTCGCAGCGCACTTCCTGGGTCTCACCAGCGTCGGTATCGAGTTGGACGGCAACGCATGTGAAACGCGTTACCGGGCCGGCCTGCCGACCATTCATGCCGATGTGACCGTCATGCGCAAGGAGCGTTATGACGAGGTCCCGCACACAAGGGTTCTGGCAGGTGGACCGCCCTGCCAGTCATTCTCCATCGCGGGGAAAGGTGCCGGGCGAGAAGCTCTGGATACGGTCACGGAACTCATCGACGAGCTGATCGAAGACCCAGAAGGTCAGCTCGTCGACAAGAAGCTCGAAGACCTCGATGCGCGTACCGGCCTGGTATTGGAGCCGCTGCGCTACCTGCTGAAGGCAATAAACTCCGGCAGGGGACCGTACCGATACATCGTCCTGGAGCAGGTACCCGCGGTCTACGCGGTCTGGGATGCTTACGCAAGGGTGCTCGCCGGCGGCGCGATCAAGCGGCCACGCCTCGACAGTTCCGGACAGGTCCAGAACGACGAGGTGAGGTACGAGGTGGATTACGAGGTACTGCGTACCGAGGAGTACGGCGTCCCACAGACGCGTAAACGAGCAGTCCTCGTCGCTCGCCTCATCGACGGGGAGCAGCACCCTGATGAGCCCTTGAAGCTGCCCGACCCTACACATGACCGTTTCATCACGCTCAGGCAGAAATCTACCGGGAACGACGCGACGTTGTTTCCCGTCGAATCAAAGGAACCCGAAACAAATTCAAAGAAGCCGTGGCGCTCTATGCACACTGCATTGTTCGCCGCAAAGAAGGAGCTGGACGCCTCCCACCATTCGATTTCGCGTGATTCGAAATTCTACGTGGTCTCCAACTACGGTTCCGGTGGGGATCCAAAGAATCGGGGAATCCGACACTGGGACCAACCTTCATTCACAGTCACGGGAAAGATTTCTCGCAACCGACCGATGAACGCGAGCGGGAAACCGCTATCTCGTTTCACCATTCACGAGGCCGGCGTCCTCCAGTCGTTCCCCGGAGATTTTCCATGGTGCGGTAAAGACCAGGCGCAGCAGGTCGGTAATGCGGTGCCACCTGTGTTCGGCATGCACGTCCTCGGGGCGGCGCTCGGTCTGGCCCCCTCTTTCCCGGACGGGCTGAACCTCGAATGGGGCGGCTCCGTCGATGCCCTACGCAGCGCAGATCTCCGGCTCGGAGGGTGTCCGCCGGAGCGAGCCTGTCCGACCGGGCACCCTTACGATCAGCCTGCCGAGGACTCCTCCACAACCTCACGCCCCCGCACCGGAGCATCCGCGAAGAGTCCCTCGAAGTAGTCGGTGAGCACATCCACCGAGGTCTCCGGCGCCCGCTCCTCCTCCGGCCCCTCGGGCAGCGCGTTCCGACTGACAGGGGAGGCTCCCTCCGCTGCTGCGATCCAGTCGCGCAGAGGCTCCGCGTCCCGCTCGGAGTCCTGCGCGACCACGTCGTACATCAGCGTGGCTGCCGACGCGTTGACCGCGGAGGCCAACGCGTTGGCCTCACGGCCGGTACGTATCACCTCGCGTTCGATGAGGCGGACGAGCGCCAGAGCCGTCGGACGGTGGTCGACGACGTCCATCCGTAGGGCGGTGTTGAGCATGTCCTGGTTCCCGCACGCGACCACGACGGGTGTGTAGTCAGGGCCGTTGCGGAACAGTTCCGCCGTCCACCACAGCCGAGCGAACGCCTGCGTGTAGTGGACGCCACGGAACCTGGCCCGGGCCACGCTCGGCGCGCCGCCGTCCTTCTTCGGTGTCGTCGGCAGGTGGCGCCGGACGACGTAGTCCGGTGCCACTCCGAGTGCCAGGTAGTTCCACAGCCGTGCGTCCGCCGCCTCCCGGCGGGTCAGCCGGAGCGTGGCGTGCAAGCGGGGAGCCAACCAGGCGTCCGCCGCTGTGACGGGTCTCTCCTCCGCCTGCACCTTGTACATGACGTCGTCGATCAGGTCCCGCACCCGCCGCAGGCGGAATCGGGCATCGTCGACGGGCAGTTCCTCCGTGGTCTTGTTCAACGCGATCGACGGCACGTCCTCACGGCCCGTCAGCAGACCCTCGGTGATGTACGTGGCGGCCTGCATGTCGGCGAGCAGCGCCAGCCGCTCCGGCAGGTGCTCGGGTCTTGCGGTCACGCGGTGGCCTCCTGGTCGAGTCGTTCGATGCCCCGGACGGTCTCGCCCAGCGCCTTGGGCACCTCGGCACGGCGCGTGGCGGCGTAGTGGATGCGCGGCTGGAGTTCGGCCCAGGTCCCGTCCCCGGTACGTCGGGCGTGCACCTCGCGCAGCGCGTCCTCGACGGAGCGCCCGGGCACGACGTCCGGCAGCATCTCGCGCAGCACCTCGCCCCGCCAATCGGGTGGAAGCAGCGGCGTCCCGTCGTCCTCGATCTCCAAGTCGCCGATGGCGGTATGGAAAACGGCGGTCCATACGTCGGTGCACAACTGGGAGAGCAGCATCTCGCCCACCAGACTCTCGACCTTGGTCCCCGCTCCCTGCACCAACGCGGTGAGGCCGTCGAAGTCGGTGTTCAGACGGACGGTCGGCATCCGGCCCGACGTGTCCACCATCCATGGAGCGTCCCGGAAGGGGCGCAGCCACTCGGCCGCACGCGCGAAGCTGACCGTCACGACGTCCAACTGCCGGTCCCGCAGCGGAACGTCGGCCGTCACGTCGACCATCCAGTCCCGCTCCGAGGAGGCGATGATCCGACCCGGTACGCCGTCGACGGTGGCCACCACGTGGACGGAGAGCGTCGCCCTGTCCAGGTGGTCGGGCCGAACAAGCATGATGCTTCCCGTCCACTCCCGGTTGGCCGGTCCCTCCGGCTCCAGCCGGGCGACGGTCCGGGCGTTGGTGGCCTTCTCAGCCAGGACGGCGACGACCGTCACCTCGGACCAGTGCCCCTTGGTCTCCATCTCCCGGGCCGGCACGGTCGCCGACAGCTTCAACCGAGCCGTCTCCCAGTCCGAGCGTTCGGCCCGCCCCAGGGCCACGACCTGCTCGACGACCGAGTAACCCTTGGTGTCCAGATCCTCCCGTGCCTCGTCGGGCCCGCTCAGCCGTACGGCCGTGACCCGCATGGTCACGGGGCCGGACGGCCGGGGGTACGGATAGGCCCTCATGCGCTGTCTCCCCTACCCGTGTGGAGCTCGACGACGAGACCGGTCAGCGCGGCCCGTACGGTGTGCGTGGACACGTCGGTGACTCCCCGGAAGGAGGCGCGGCGCGCGCCGGGCGCGAAGTGCAGGACGCCGTCCACCACTTCACAGTTGCTGACCGCGACGAGTTCTGCCCATCGCACCACAGGTCGCGGACCGGACCTGACGTCCAACTTCGCGACCGGGCTCATGTGCCAGGTATCTCCGCCCGTGGGCACCTTCACCTCGGCGGTGACCTGCCACGCTCCGTCGGCGCCGACCGTGGCATCGAGATCGTCGAGCTTCGGCAGCGCCACGGCCGTGTTGCCCTTGGCGGCAGCCTTACCGGAGACCTTCAGCCGTTTGCGGACCTTCCCCGTGCCGTTGCTGTCCTTCTTCTCCTTCTGAACGGCGACCAGTTCCTTGACGGCCTTGTTCGTCGCCGTCGTCAGCGCCGCGATCCGGCGGTGGGCCGACGGCGAGTAGCGCATACGCAACTCCTCCGTCTGACTCCATTTGTTGTGTTCGGGGGGCTCCGACGTACGCAGGAACTCCTCGGCTTCCGCGGCGAACGGGGCGCCGTCGCCAGCGGCGCGCCCCGCGAGGAGGACCGCCTGGAACGGGTCGGTCCCCAGGGGAAGGTCGGGGACCCTGCTGGTTTTGACCGTCATCCGGTTGCCGCGCATCGCCGTCACCTGGTTCGGCCTGCCGTCGGCGTCCGAGGCGTCGGTGACGAGCAGCACGGCTCGGTGTTCACCGCCCGAGCCGGGACGCCCCTCGATGTCCGGCACCTTCAGCGGCACGGTGACAGCGGCCACCTGGCCCACTTCGGTGATCCGCTCCACCGTGTTCCCCCCGAGGAAAGCCTGCAGGGCCCGGGAGCGCGCCGGTTGGTAGATCACCGGGTCGACCCGCTCCTCCTTGAGGAACTCGTCGCCGTTGCGCTGGGTACGGACCGACGCCTCCAGGAGCGGCTGTCGGTCACCGCCCGTCGTCATCGCCGCCCAGAAGTTACGACCGAGAGCCTGGACCAGCCGTCTGTGCATGCGTTCCAGGCTGTCCTCGTCGTCGCCCGGGTCGCCGTCGGACCGGGCGCCCGCGAGGCTCGCGACATCGTGCGCCCCGACGATGAGGAAAGAGGTACCGGGGTCGTCACTCTCTCGATCGAGATGCAGGCTCCTGACGGTGTCCTCGTCCGCCCACCAGGAACGCACCACGTCCACGTTGTCCGCCTCGGCGTCCGGGCGGCCGAGCCAGGCGGGGCCCGCGTACGGTTTGCCGTCCACCTCGCGCCACGGAAGGTCGAGACGCCCGATCAGCCGTCGATCGGTGCGCCCTTCGTGTGCTTCGGCGAGGGTGGAGTTGATGAGAACGAGGCCGAGTCGGCTGGTGGCCCACAAGGTGGCCTTGCCCAAACCGTAGGAGCCACCGGCGCCGGAGTCGACCTTGCGGCTGTCGAGTTGGCGCCGTACGACAGCGGCGAAGCGGCCGTCGGCGTAGTCGTCGCCCGTCAGACCGCTCGCGTTGTAGTCGTCCACGCGGAGCAGCACCAAGCGGTCCCGCTCGTACATCTCACGGAGTCCCGCGCTGATGACACGGCCGACCTTCTGGTCCTGCGCGGCGGCGCTCTCGTAGTGCGGGAAGAGGTCGTCCCAGCGGATGGCCGTGCGGAATCGGGCCAGGGTCTCGCCGGTCAGTTCGTTCAGGGTGTAGCGGACGCGGACCGGCTGTTCGTTCCCTCTGCGACGCTCGTCCAGGCTGTTCTGGGTCGCCTCGCGGGCCAGGACCTCCAGGTCGGCCTCGAAGGCGAAGGCCGCCGCGTTGCCGAACTCCCGTCCGCCGTCCGCGTGTCCGGGGCGGTGGTACCAGGTGAAGGGGAGGCCGGCCAAAGTGTCCGTGGTGCGGGTGTGGAGCGTACCCACGTCCAGCTTGAGCGCTTCGGCAATCTTGTTGATCGTCTCGGTCCGGGGCTCGGCCCGACCGGTGATCCAGGCGGAGACAGCGGCACGGGTCACTCCCACCGCCTCGGCCAGCTCCGTCTGCTTCATCCTCGTCAGCTGGAGCTGACGGGCCAGCCAAGGCCCGAAGTCTTCTCCGACCTCCACGCTTCCCCCTCTCGGGTCACCGTCCGGCCCACGGCACGGGCGATTGACGCGACGACGACCTGTCAAACGATACTTGACGAGCACATCCCGACCCTCGGATCGTTGCCATCACAGATCAGATCTCTTCGCCCTGATTCATCACTCTGTGCACCTTAAATCCCCTTCACCCCCACACCCCCTCCGGCAAGTGGGAACCCAAATTCCGCAACATCCCCTTGCATCACTCGAACAGAACTCGCTAATCTCCCGTCAGGAAACGCGGCCCAGCGCCACGCCACTCCTCCTTTCGCATCTGGTTTTAGTGCGCCGCAGGTCACCAGGCCTCCCCCCATTCGTGCGCCCCTCTCGTCCTGTACGAGCAGTTTCTGTCGCCACGAACAAAGGTTCCCGTGACCAGCCATTCCTCTTTCACGTTCTCGCTCCGCCCCACGGGACTCCTGCGCATGCGACGCGACGTGGAAGAAACGATTTCCTTCCTCTGAGTCACAGAGAAACAGGAACCATCGGCTCGGTCAGCACGTCCCTGTCCTCACCATCACCGCTGACCCCACGAGCAGCGGCACCACTCCCACCACGTATTTCACCGTCCAGCACCACGCCTGGCCACTTCTCCAGGTGGCCGGTTCCCGCCCTTCTTCGTGCTCGCCGTTCCCGAATGGAGTCCCGCCCGTGGCCGACATGGAAACGCCTGTGATCAAGACCGTCGTCGAACAGTCCGCCCGTGTCCTGGAGACCTATCGCGTCGACCCCGGGCTCATTCCGGAACATGCGAACGGAGAGAGACGGATCACCCAGGGCGGTTACGGTGACCGGCAACTCTTCGAGCTCGTCCAGAACGCCGCCGACGAGATCGCCGACGAGCCCGGTGGAAAGGTGCACGTCGTCCTGACGGATACGCACCTCTACTGCGCGAACCAGGGAACTCCGGTCACCCCCGAGGGTGCCGAGACCATTCTGCGGATGAGTATGTCCCGAAAGAGGGGCGGTCAGATCGGACGCTTCGGCGTCGGCGTGAAATCCGTGCTCGTCGTGTCGGACGCGCCGGAGTTCTTCAGTCGTACGGGGTGCTTCGGGTTCGACCGTGACTGGGCGTACGAGCAGATCAGAGGCGTGCCCGGGGTCGAGCGTCTCGGCGAGGACTTCGAGGCGCCGGTGCTGCGTATGGCCCGACCGCTGGACGGGGCGGCCGAGCGGGGCAAGGACCGGACGCTCGACGAACTGATGCGGTGGGCGACCACGGTGGTCCGCCTGCCTCTGCTCCCGAAGGCCGACGAGAAGTTGGCCTACGACATGCACGCCGTTCCCTCTTCCCGCAAGGAAGGGAACGGCGTCAACCCGGTGCGGGACAGCTTCCCGGCCGGTTTCCAGCTCTTCTCCCCTCATGTGGGTGAAGTGGCCCTTGAGGACCGACGTCTTCGTCCGGTGGTCCGGCGGGTGCTCAACACGGAGCAGGACGGCCACACCCGCATCGTCCACGAGCAGCGGACCGGAAGCCCCGCCGTGGCCCACCGGTGGAATGTCTTCACGCACACGCACCACCCCACGGAGCGCGCCCGTCTCAGCGCCGGCGAGATGCACGACCGGATCGCGATCGACGTCTCCTGGGCGGTCCAGGCGTACACCAGGGACGAGGCGACCGGCCTGCTGACGTCCCCCCGGGGACGCGGCAAGTTCTGGTCGTTCTTCCCCACGAAGTACGACATCACCTTGAGCGGATACCTGAACGGGGCCTGGAAGACCAACGAGGACCGGCAGAACCTGCTGGACTCGTCCCCGTTCAACGAGGAGTTGATCCAGGTCGGGGCACGCCTCGTCGTCGATTCACTGCCGCAGCTCGCGCCCGCCGAGGACCCCGCCGCCTACCTTCCGCTGCTGCCCGGGCGTGCCCGTGAGTCGGAGACCGTCAGTTGGGCCGACCGTTACCTGACCCGGCACATCTGGGCGGCGACGGCGCAGCGCCCCTCCCTTCCGGACCAGGACGGTGTCCTGCAGACCCCTCGTGACCTGAGCTTCCCTCCGGACCTGGGCAAGGCCACCCCCAAGGACCAGGTGCGGTGGCTGGCGATGTGGAACGCCTACGCCGGCCGTCCCACGAAGTGGCTGCACCCCTCGTCCGAGGCCGACAACCTCCGCGCGGGCAAGGTCAAGCACATCCTGGAAGCCGCCGAACTGAACCGTTCCACCGTGAAGGAGTGGTTGGAGGCACTCGTCTCGGACGGAACTCCGGCAGCCTCCGCCGCCGCGATCCGGATCGTCGCCGACATGATCGGGGTGACGTCCCCGTACGCCGTCGAAGCCCGCAAGGCGCGCGTCATCCTCACCGAGGAACACGGTCTCGTCGCGCCGGTCGCGGGCAAGGTCTTCCGGCGGTCGGTCCAGGACGGGCTGAAGGACGATCTGGTGTACGTCCACGCCGAACTGTCCGACGACGACTCCCTGTCGATGGCCCTGAACTCCATCGGAATCCAGGAGGCGGACGCGCGCGGTCGCTTCGTCGGCGTCCTGGACCAGGGATTCGACAACTACGCACCCCAGGACTGGAACCACTTCTGGGAGCTGTTCCACAGCGCGGGAGGCAGTCACGTCTCCAACGAGGTCCGCTCCCGGGTGGCGACGCCGCTCACCACGCTCCACGTCCGGGTGGCCGACGGTACGTACCGTCCGATGCGGAGCACGATGCTCCCCGGTCCGGTGGTGACCGCTGAATCCGACCCGTCCCTCACGGTCGACATGCGCTTCCACTCGGACGACGCCGGCTTCTTCCGCGAGGTCGGCCTGCGCGACCGACCGACGGGCGGCTACCGGCCGGAGGGCGAGGACTGGTACGAGCGGGCATACCGCGAGTGGGCCTACGAGCTCTCCCTGGGGCAGTTGGACAATCGTGCTGCCCGGCCGCAGCTCAACCGTATGAAGCTCGAAGGCGCCGCTGTGGGCGGTCCCCTTCACCTGCTTCCGCTGATGTCGGACGAGGCGAGGGCCGCGTTCGTGGCGACGTTGTCCGACGACTCGGTGATCGACCGTTGGACGCGCCAGTTCGGCGCCCAGGTCAACACACGTCAGCCCGTCGCCTCACCCCTGCGCTGGATGCTGCGTCGCCACGGCCGGGTGAGCACCTCCCAGGGCCTCAAGCCGCTCACCGATGCCGTCGGCCCGCAGCTCGACGCCTACCGCGACCTGCTGCCGGTCGCCGCGATCAGCCCCGAGAAGGCCCGCAAGCTGGGGCTTCCCGTCAACCTCGACAAGGTGCCGGACAAGCACTGGGACCAGCTCCTGGAGCAGTTGAAGGAGAGTGAGGACGACGCCTTCGTCGGCAACATGTACGTGATGCTGACCCGTCTGGAGGTCGCCTTCCCCGAGGACTCCCTCACCCGGTGTCGCGTCGGCACGAAATGGAGCACCCGCGAGGACGGCGAGATCGCCGTGGCCGCCACGCCGGCCGAGTACAAAGCACTGCGAGCCGAGCAGGTACCCGCCCTGCTCACCGCCTCCCCCGGAGACGCGGCACTGCTCGTCAAGCAGTGGGGCATGCTGCCGTACGCGGACGTCATCAGCAAGGAGACCCGGCACGTGGCCGCCGGTGAGCCGATCCCGCTGCGCGATGCCTACCCCACGCTCCGACAGAGGGTGGGCAAGGCCGCCAACGAGTACTCCCTGCTGCATTGCTCCGAGCTGGAAGAGGTCCTGCGTACCCCCAACGGTATGAAGGCCACCCCGTTGAGGAGTGCGCTGGACGGCACGACCGTCCTGGTGCTGGAGCCCGTCACCGATCTGGAGGCGCTCGTCGCGGTGGACAGCGAACTGCGCCTGAATCTCCGTGAGGCGGGTTGCCGTCAGGTGCTCGACGCACAGGAGCAGCAGGAGCAGAACCGTAAGGTCCAGGAGACGCTGAAGGCGGTGCGCGGGGCCGAGAGCGTGGTGACCAAGCTGGAACTGCTCATCGGTGCCGACGCCCTGCGCTCCGGGCTGCCCGCCGGGCTGCTGGACAGCGAGAAGGCCGCTCTCGGTGGGTCGGAGCCCTCCGGCTCCCGCATCGCGCAGTTGGCGTTCAACGCCCATGGCGACGGCATACTTCAAGTTCACGTCCGGGATCTCCAGGCCAACTATCCGGCCAACGCCCCGTCGTCGTTCTCCGGCAGCTCCCGAGCGGTTTCCTTCGTCTCCGACCTCGACTTCCCCGACTCCTTCGCCGGCGTCAGGGCCCCTTCCCTGGAGCCTCGGATCGAGGTGTCCGGTCCCACCCAGTTCCCCCGCCTCCACGACTACCAGGAGCGGCTGGCGACCAACGTGTTCGCCTTGCTGGACCGTATCGCCCCACAGCGCGGCATGCTGTCCCTGCCCACCGGCGCGGGCAAGACGCGCGTGACGGCGGAAGCGGTGATCCGTTGGGTCAAGCAGGTGGAGAAGTTGGACGGCCCGATCCTGTGGATCGCCCAGAGCGAGGAGCTGTGCGAACAGGCGGTGCAGAGCTGGAAGTTCGTGTGGGAGAAGGTCGGCGCGGAGACACCGCTCGTGATCAGCAGGCTCTGGACCACGAACGAGGCGGGACCGGTCACCGACAGGCCGCACCTCGTGGTGGCGACGGACGCCAAGCTGCGGGTCTGCCTCGACACCGACGCCTACGCCTGGCTGCGCCGAGCCGCGCTCGTCATCGTCGACGAGGCCCACATGGCCATCGCCCCGCAGTACACCGAGATCCTGTCCCACCTGGGTCTCACCGCGTCCCGCACCGACCGGCACCTGCTCGGTCTGACGGCCACCCCGTTCCGCAACACCAACGTCGAGGAGACCGAGCGTCTCGTCCGGCGGTTCGGCAGCACGCGACTGGACGAGGGAGTCTTCACGACAGGTGATCCGTATGCGGAACTCCAGGAACTCGGCATGCTGGCCCGCGTCGAGCACCGGGAACTCACCGGCGGCACCATCGAGCTCACCCCGGACGAGCAACAGCGCGCCGAGCAGTTGAGCATCCTGTCCAAGGCGGCCGAGCAGCGGCTCGCGGAGGACCACGACCGCAACGACCGGATCATCGCCGAGATCAGGACCATGCCGGACGACTGGCCGGTTCTCGTCTTCGCGACCTCCGTCAGCCATGCGAAGTTCCTGGCGGCCAAGCTCAACGACCAGGGCATCGGCGCGGCAGCCGTGGACTCGGCCACGCCCACCTCCGACCGCCGCCGCCGGATCGACGCGTTCCGCAGCGGGCGCACCCGGGTGCTCACCAACTACGGCGTCCTCACCCAGGGCTTCGACGCCCCGGCGACGCGAGCCGTCGTCGTCGCCCGCCCCACCTACAGCCCCAACGTGTACCAGCAGATGATCGGGCGCGGTCTGCGCGGCCCCCGCAACGGCGGCAAGGACACCTGCCTGATCCTCAACGTCCGCGACAACATCACCAACTACGGCAAGGCCCTGGCCTTCACTCAGTTCGAGCACCTCTGGAGCAAGAAGTGATCGACGCCTACGCCGACAGCCCGGCGCTCACCGGCGAGCAGCGGGCCGTCGTCGACCGGCCCTGGGACGCACGCGTCCTGGTGACGGCCGGCGCCGGGTCGGGCAAGACCCACACCCTGGTCCGGCGTCTCGACGCCCTGGTCGGTCACGAGGAGGAAGCGCTGGAAGCCGGGGAGATCCTCGTGCTCAGCTTCTCCCGGGCTGCCGTGCGCGAGTTGCGTCATCGCATCGCCACGCACGGGCAGCGGGCCCGGCGGGTGCGCGTCCAGACCTTCGACTCCTGGGCGTACGCCCTGCTGGCCCAGGCGTACCCGGACGAGGAGTGGGGGCGCCGCACCTTCGACGAACGGATCAGGGAGGCGACGCGGGCCATCGAGAAGGGAGCGGTCGAGGCCGGCGAGACGGGAGGGCCCTCCCATGTGGTGATCGACGAGGTGCAGGACCTCGTCGGCGACCGCCGGAACATGGTCGAGACCCTGCTCGACCAGTTCCAGGACTCGTGCGGGTTCACCGTCGTCGGGGACTCAGCGCAGTCGATCTACGGCTTCCAGATCGACGACCCGGACGCCCGGGCCGCCGAGGTCGACCACTTCCTGACCTGGCTTCGCAATTCCTACCCCGACGATCTGGTCGAACTGCACCTGACCGAGAACTTCCGCGCCGAGACGCCCGACGCGCGGACCGCCCTGCCGCTGGGTCCCGAGATCCAGCGGCTCGGCCCGGACAGCGCGGACAAGGAGGGCGAACATCTCTACCGGGAGTTGTGCGGCCGGCTTTCGGTCCTCCCCGACCTGGGCTTCCTCGACGACCCGTCGACCCTGGCGGCCTTGCAGGTCTATCCCGACACCTGCGCGATCCTCGCCCGGGACAACCGCCAGGCCCTGACGGTGTCCGAACTGCTCGCCTCCCACGGCATCGACCACAGCCTGAAGCGGTCGTTGCGTGACCGTCCCGTGCCCTACTGGGTGGCCGAGCTGCTCCGTCGCGCCGGTGCGCCCACCCTGGCCGAGGCGCGCTTCCTAGAGCTCGTCGCCGACATCCCGCTGCCGGACGGCACCGACCCCGCCCAGGTCTGGCGTTCCCTGCGCGGTGTGGCGCGGGGGCCGCGCGGGTTCCTGGAGCTGGACGGAGTGCGTCGAGCGGTGGCCGACGGCCGGTTCCCCGACGAGCTCGCGTCTCCGGAGTCGTCCCGGCTCGTCGTCTCGACCGTCCACCGGGCCAAGGGGCTGGAGTACGACCGGGTGATCCTGCTGACCCCGCCCGCCCTGGCCGAGCTGCGCAAGCAGCACACCGTGGTGGACCCGGCCGCGGAGACACGCGCGCTGTACGTCGCGATGACCCGGCCCCGTGCGGACCTCTGCCACGTACGCCCGCCGAACACCGCGCAGATCCGCAGGGAACGTCGTACGGACCGCTTCTACAAGGGCGGGTGGAAGGCGCACCAGCGGTACGGCGTCGCCGCGGCCGACCGGGACGTGTCCTGGGAGGAGCCGCCGGGCTCGGACCTGACGGACACCTCTGCCCTGTCAGTGCAGAAATATCTGCTCGACCACGTACGCCCCGGGGACGAGATCACCCTGCGGCTGCGCCACGAGATGCAGATGGGCACGGACCAGAGCCCGCCCTACGGGCTACACCACCGCGACTGCGAGATCGGCGAGGTCTCGGAGAGCTTCCGCAAGGATTTGTACGCGGTGGAGAAGATCTCCCGCAACTGGGAGGTGAGCTGGCCCGTCGAGATCACCGGTCTGCGTGTCAGCTGCGTGGAAACGGTCGCGGGCAGCGCCGCCGCGGGCATCCGAGCCGGGCTCGGCGACCACGGGGTGTGGATGGTCCCCCGACTCGACGGACTCGGTAGTTACCGGCGCGCCCCGGGCGCTCACAAGGGAGACGAGAAGGCATGACCGACAGCACGACCGGACGCCACGATGCCCACTACCGGGCCCGTGAGGACCTCGTCGAAAGACTGCGTCGTGACCTGCTCGGTCCGGCCGACGACGCCGTCGGTGAGGACCGCGAGGAGGTCCTCACCCAGGACGCACCGATCACCGTCTACCCCATCGGTGTGCTCTATCCAAAGCCCGCCGACACGACTGCGCGCCAAGAGGTGGAGGAGGACGAGGCCGAGCAGGACGGCCTCGACGCCGCTCCCGTCCTGAGCCACGACAACGCGGACGAGTCTGCCCCTGCGGTCGAGCTGCCGTCGGCCGGGGACCGCAGGCCCTCCAGCATGGGCCTGACGTTCGCCGTCGATCCGACGGCGACGGACACGATCGTGGTGAAGGCTCGGGCCGCCATGTACGACCCGGTCGACTCCGAGGGCCGCAAGGTGGCACCCAAGCGGGCCGAGTCGAGAACCACCGTGGCCCAACGTGAACACTGGCGGCGTCGGGTGCTCGACCTGCCGGAGGTGTCGGTCGACGTCACCAACTCCGGCCGATTGACACCGAGGCCGGAACTGGCCGACGGCGTCGAACTCGACGTCCTGGTCCGCAAACCGAGCGCCACCGGGACCGTCACCGTCACCGTCACGCTGATCAACCGCAACAAGGTGGGCGAGCGTGAGCTCCAGGACGCCTACGCCCTCTTCCAGCCTCGGCTGACAGTCACCGCCGCCAACGGGTCCTCCGCCTTCGTCGAGCGCCCCGCAGTCCTCCGCGCGGTCGACGAGGAGCTGGAGACCAGCCGGCTCCTGCACCGGCACGCCCCGACGTTCGCCGTCGGGCACGGCTGCTCGGCCGCCTGGGACTGGACACCGCCACAGGTCGGGGTCACCGACATAGAACGGGCCGCGATCGCCGAGGTCCGTACCGAGTTCCTGCCCACGCACGAGGTCCTGCTGACCGACTCCAACCCGGAGATCGACGACTCCGCGCTCCGTATGCACGACCTCGCCACCCGCCCGGACGTCGACGTGCTGTCCGCCCTCGAAGGGTTGGCGAACGGTTACGAGCAGTGGATCGTCCGGAAGGACGCGGAAGCCTCCCAACTGTCCGGCACCCCGTACGAGGGAACCGCTCACGAGCAGATCCGCGCATGCCGCGAGGCGCTGTGTCGTGTCCGCCGAGGCATCGAGCTCCTGCGATCCGAACCCGACGTCATGTACGCCTTCCGTCTTGCCAACCAGGCCATGGCGCAGCAGCGGGCACGCACCGACTGGGTGAGAGGCGGTCGAAAGGGCGAACCCGACGTCACGTCGGGCCGCTGGCGGCCCTTCCAGATCGCTTTCGTCCTGTTGTGCCTGACCGGCATCGAGGACGCGGACCACGAGGACCGCCGGATCTCCGACCTTCTCTGGTTCCCGACCGGTGGTGGCAAGACCGAGGCGTATCTGGGTCTGATCGCCTTCACCACCTTCCTGCGTCGCATCCGCGGCAAGGAGCGTGGTGGCGGCGTCACCGTCCTCATGCGCTACACGCTGCGGCTGCTCACCCTTCAGCAGTTCGAACGCGCCACGATCCTCATCTGCGCCATGGAACTGATGCGTCGTCAGGATCCGGCGACGCTGGGGTCCGAGCAGATCTCGATCGGCATGTGGGTCGGAAGGTCCGCCACGCCCAACAAGCTGAAGGTCGCGGCCGGGAAGCTCGACGAGCTGCGCGCCGGTAAGACCCTGCAGAAGGAGAATCCGGCCCAGCTCCACTACTGCCCGTGGTGCGGGACCGCCATGGACGCCGACGACTACGAGGTGGACGAGGACGCCCGGCGCATGTACGTGCGCTGCCCCGGCGACGGCTGCGACTTCACCTCCGGTCTACCCGTGCATCTCGTGGACGACGCGGTGTACGACGCCCGGCCGACACTCGTCATCGCCACCGTCGACAAGTTCGCTTCGATGCCGTGGCGCGAGCGGACCGCCGCGCTCTTCAACCGTGACCGCTCCGACGGCACGCCGCCTCCCGAGCTGATCGTGCAGGACGAACTGCATCTCATCTCCGGTCCGCTCGGCACTCTCACGGGTCTGTACGAGACCGCCGTCGACGCCCTCGCAGACCAGCCGAAGGTGATCGCCTCCACGGCGACGATCCGTCGGGCCGGGGAACAGGGCAAGGCTCTGTTCGACCGTGAGGTGCGGCAGTTCCCGCCCGCGGGTCTCGACTCGCGGGACTCGTGGTTCGCCGTCGAGACGCCGCGCGAGAAGAAGGCCAGCCGGCGCTACGTCGGACTCCTTGCCCCCGGCACCAGTCAGTCGACCTTGCTGATCCGTACCTACGCCACTCTCCTGCACCAGGCGATGCGCACCGACACCACCGACGAGGTGCGCGACGCCTACTGGACCCTGGTCGGTTACTTCAACAGCTTGCGTCTGCTGTCCGCGGCCGAACTCCAGGTGCACGACGACGTGGTGTCGTACCTGGATCTCCTGGCCGAGCGGGACGGACTCGAAGCTCCGCGCGGCACGGACGGGTACGCGGAATTGACCAGCCGCATCGACGCCAGCGCGATCCCGGCCCGGCTCAAACAGATCGAGCGGCGCTATCCCGACCCGGACGTCGTGGACGTCCTGCTGGCCACGAACATGATTTCGGTCGGCGTGGACGTGGACCGGCTCGGCCTGATGGCCGTCATGGGCCAGCCGCAGACCACCGCCGAGTACATCCAGGCCACCAGCCGGGTCGGGCGTTCCCACCCCGGTCTGGTCGCCGTCATGCTCAACTCGACGCGCTCCCGCGACCGGTCCCACTACGAGAACTTCCTGCACTTCCACTCGGCCCTGTACCGCGAGGTGGAGTCGACGTCCGTGACCCCGTTCTCCTCCCGGGCGCGTGCCCGTGGTCTGCACGCGGTCGTGGTGGCGCTGGCCCGCATCCTGATCCCCGCCGCGCGGCCGAACGACGGCGCGGGCCGTATCGCCGACTACATCGACACCCTTCGTCACGAGATCAAGCCGATCCTCATGGCTCGCGTGCAGGGAGTCGACGAGGAGGAGTACGACGCGACCTCCGACGCCTACGACGAGTTCGTGGACTCGTGGGAGAAGGACGCCGAGTTCTTCGGCGGCCTCCTGTACGAGCCCGTACGCGGAAACAGGACACCGTCCCTCCTCAAGGCGTACGACGACGAGTCGGAGGACGCCGAGGCCTGGCCGACCCTGTGGAGTCTGCGCGACGTCGACGCCGAGTCCGCCCTGTTCATGGAGGCTTCCCGATGACCCCGCCCCCCGCCCGCCGACGCGGCGCCCCCCGACGTAGCCTCCCCCGACGTGGGACCGTGCGCCGGGCTCAGATGATCACCACGTACGGTGTCGGTTCGCTGATCGCGGTCGACAACGAGTCGTTCGTCGTGGCCGGCCTCGACGGGGCCCACGAGGCCTGGAGCCTGGAAGAGGCGCCGATCATCCATGAGCACAGGTTGGCGCGCATCCTCGGAGTCCAGCACTTCCGGCTGCCCCCCGCTTCGGACGACGACAGCAAGGACGGCATCCGGGTACGCCGCTTCCCGCTCTGGCACTCCTGTCCCCGCTGCGACGCACTCCAGCACGTGCGGGGCTTCAACCCGCCGCCCGGCAAGAACATCTGCACCGACTGCGAGGAGGACCTCGTTCCCTCCCGCTTCGTGGTGGCGTGCGAGCACGGGCACCTCGACGACTTCCCCTACTGGAAGTGGGTGCATCGGGGCAACCGGGCGGACGGCGCGTCCGGTCACTGCGGCGGCGAGCTGCGTCTGCGTACCTCCGGTCGTACCGCCTCGCTCCGCTCCATCCGCATCTCGTGTACGTGCGGCGTGCCCGAGGCATCGATGGAGGGCGCGTTCCGGCGCTCCGCGCTCGCCGACCTCAAGGTCCCTTGCTCAGGTAAGCGTCCGTGGTTGAAGGACGCGCCCGCGGAGTCATGTGCCCAGCCGCCGCGCACGCTCCAGCGTGGTTCTTCGGTCGTCTGGGCTCCGGTCCTCAAGTCGGCACTGTCGATCCCACCCTGGAGCGACGGCCTCGCCGATCGCCTTTCGGGACGGTGGGACACCGTGCGCGAGTACGCCTCCGATCCTTCGAAGCTGGCGATCTACCTCCAGGGAGCGTTCCCGAACGAGGAGATCTCCACCGACGCCGTTCTCGCCCTGATCGAGGCGGAGGACCAGGAGGATCCCGATCCCGACGGGTCTTCCGCCGGGCAGAACCACCGCTACCTCGCCCTGCGCAGGCAGGAGTACGAACGTCTCTGCGCCGGGAACGCCGAGGCCGACAACGACCGACGCCAGCAGTTCGTGTGCGAGCCGCCGTCCGGCGACAGCGCCCCTCTCCTCCCCACCGGCCTGATGACCCCGATGCTCGTCAAGCGCCTGCGTGAGGTCCGCGCGCTCAAGGCCTTCTCCCGCGTCACCGCCCCCGACTCGAACGTCGAGGTGCACGAGGCGGCGCTGTCCCTGCGGCCCACCACCTGGCTGCCCGCCATGGAGGTCCACGGTGAGGGCGTTTTCCTGCGCCTGGACGACGATCGCTTGGAGAGGTGGGCCGCCTGCACCGCGGTGGCCGCCCGGGTCGACCGCATCCGCGCCAATCACGAACGGCTGTTGCGGGAGCGGGCCTCCGACCCCGCGCAGGTCCCCGATTCGCCCGCAGAGCCCCGCATGGTGCTGCTGCACACCTTGGCCCACGCGCTGATCAACGAGTGGAGCCTGGACGCCGGCTATCCGGCCGCCTCCCTGCGCGAGCGCCTGTACGCGGACGAGACGATGGCCGGTCTGCTGATATACACGGCCACCAGCGACTCGGCGGGCAGCCTCGGTGGTGTCGTCGCCCAGGGGGAGCCGACACGGCTGGCGCAGGCACTGCGCTCTGCCGTGCACCGCGCGCAGTGGTGCTCCGCCGATCCCCTGTGCATCGAGTCCGAGGCCACCGGCACAGGCAGCACCAACCTCGCCGCCTGCCACGCCTGCGTGATGCTCCCGGAGACGAGCTGCGAGCACAACAACTGTCTGCTCGACCGCGCCCTGCTGGTAGGCACTCCGGAGGACCCGACCATCGGGTTCTTCGCGGACCTTCTGACCGGTTGAGCAACGCCTCACCGGATGCCCCGTGAATTCGTCTCGGCCTCGAAGTGGGTCTGTGCCCGATCCAGAGCTTCGTTCGGGTCGCAGTCGTGCGCCCGGAGCCAGTGGAGGAGGTCGGCGATCACGTCGATCGCCGCCTCCTCCGCGACGGCCACGCTCAGCAGGGTGCCCTCCGAGCCCACGGTACGAGGCAGCCCGGCTGCCCGGTAGAAGCCGAGCATCGCCTCAGCGCGCGTGACGCGCGTCCCGCCGCTGTGCCCGCGCGGCGAGAGGTTGGCGGTGGCCAGCTCGCACCACGTCACTTTCCTGTCGGCGAGGAGTTGGACGCCCCACCGATCGGTCACAGCGGTGATGAGGTCCATGCCCCGTCCCGACTCGGAGTCGACGCCTTCGTTGCGGAGGGTGGGCAGCGCACGGGTGTCAGGGTCATGGACCTCGATGCGCAGACCGGTTCCCTCCTTGCCCACGATCAATGTGGCGGGGGTGCCCGGACCGACGTGGGTGACCACGTTGGAGACGAGTTCGCTGACACAGAGCTGGGCCGTGTCGACGAGTTCGTCCAGACCCCACTGTCCCAGGTGGACCCGTAGGGCGGAACGTAGAGCTGCTACTTCCTCGGCCTCCGCCAGGAACTGCAGCTTCCACCGGCCAGGTGACACACAGGCTTCCCGAATCACGAAGGTCCCTCTCGTCGTATGCCGACTCCCCCGACTCCACATGGACAGCGGAGCGTCACGAGCGTTCACAGGGAGTTGCTTCACTGGAAGAGTGGCGCGATCGCATCCCGAAATGCAATGTGCACGGCGGGATTCCCACTTCTGAGTGATTGGCAAGCGCGCCCCTTGGCACGAGACTGATCGCCAGTTACTGCGAAGGGTGTTGGAGATGGCAGGTTCACCGACGGCGCGTCGTCGTCGCCTCTCGATCGAGTTGAAGAAACTGCGCGAGGCCAACGCCCTCACCTGCGCACAGGTCGGTGCGGCGCTGGACTGGAGTGGCTCCAAGGTCAATCGGATGGAAACGGGAAGCGGCAGGGTCCAACCGTCCGACATCGATGCGCTGTGCCGCTACTACGAGACCGGCGACGAGCTGAGGGAGTTCCTGAAGTCTCTGGCGCGGCAGGCCAAAACACGCGGGTGGTGGCAGGAGCACGGGTCGGGGGTGCCGCAGTGGTTCTCGATCTACATCGGCCTGGAGCAGGAGGCCTCCACATTTCGCCAGTATCAGTGCGAGTTGCTGCCCGGGCTCATGCAGACTCCGGCGTACGCGGGCGAACTCCACACGACCGGGGCCCATCTGCCGGCCCAGGACATCGAACGGGCTGTGCGTGTGCGCATGGAACGTCAGACCATGCTGAGGAGGCCGGAAGCCCCGGACGCCTGGTTCGTCGTGAACGAGGGGTCCCTTCGCAATGTCATCGGGGATCGGCCCCTGATGCGAGAGCAACTCGAACGTCTCGTGGAGTGCTCGGAGCTTCCGAGCGTCACTCTGCAGATCCTGCCCTTCGACTCAGGCACCTACCCGGCCACCGGATCGTTCACCATGCTCGGCTTCCCCGACCAGGAGGACCCGGACATCGTGTACCGGGACGGCATCACCGATGCCGTCTACCTCGAAGGGGAGCATCATGTGCGGGAGTACACCAGGGCTTTCGACGGCTTGCGAGCCGCCGCTCTGAGCCCTCAGCGGTCCGTCCAGCTCATCAAGTCCGTTCTTAAGGAATACGCAGGATGAAGATTGCGCGGCCGGTCTCCGACGCTCCCTCGTCGTGGTTCAAGTCCTCCCACAGCAACGGCGCGGGCGGTGAGTGCGTCGAGTGCGCCCATGGTGTCGGCGGGGTTCTCCTGCGCGACTCGAAGGATGCCGACGGGCCCGTACTCACCGTTCGTGTGCATGCTTGGCGTGCCTTCATACGGGCGCTGTAGGACCATTCCCGCAGACAGAGCGTGGCTGCTTCAGTGCTCCGCGAGCAGAGCGGCGACTTCTGGCACGCCCGTATAGTCCTGCAACCGATCGAAAATGACGCGCATTCGTTCCGCCACTCTCTCCGACGAGGTCTCGGATCCCAGAGAAATGACCCGTTCCGCGACGGCTGCCGCCTCTTCCGGTTCGTTGGCGTCAGCCAGGGCGACCACGAGCCAGGACAGGTACAGGGCCATTTCCCTGGCATGTGTCGCGTCATAGCCACCAAGGACTTCCCGGAGCAACGGCACAGCGCGCAGCGGCCGGTGAAGTTCCGTGTAGACGCGCGATTCCATGACCTTGAGTTCCCCGGCGTCCACCCAGTAGAGGTAGGCGGGTGACTCGATCCCCTCGCTGTCCTCGCTGAGTGCTTGTCCGGCTTCCCCCAACGCGCGCATGGCCTGCTGTCCGCCGGTCGCGCCCCCGGCTTTCGTGTACGCCCATGCCACCCTGTCCAGGTACAGCGCACGGGCCTTCGGGGGCGCTTCGCTGCCGGCGTCATGCAGGGCGATTTGAGCCAGCGTCAACCCTTCGGCCTCCCGTCCGGTATTACTCATCTGGTAGGCCAGTGAGCCGGCGAGATTCCCCGCGAGGGTGTGGTCTTCCGCCTGCCGTGCGGCGCTGATTCCCAGCCGGTAGATTCGCTCCGCCTCCTCGTGCTGGCCGGCGTCGCTGGCGATCCATCCTGCGATCTGCGCCAACTCGCCGATTTGACTGAGCAGTTGCTGCCCAACTTCGCTGGTGTGTGAGCTTTCCCGGTACAGCTTCACCGCGCGCCGTACGTCTCTGAGCGCGGGCCGGATCAGGTCTCCACCCGCAAGCACGTCGTCAGCGAGTCGGAGCCCGTGAACCCGCTGCTGTAATTCGCTCACGGTACCCATACCGACGCGTCGCCCCGTGCGGCATTCCAAAGGGCTCAGCGGGTCCCCTTCGGGCAGGAATTCAGTCAGGGTCGGCAGAGGCGGGTCAACCGTCTTCTGCGCGGTTACGAGGGCATCCACGGTCACACCCAGCGCAGTGGCCAGGAACGGCAACCATTCGCGAGGCGTGCGCTTGCCCGTCTCCCAACGGCTGACCTCTTGGCGTCCGACTGGTTCCCCGGATACTCGCGCCGCCTGACAGACCTCACGCGCCAGCCGTGACTGACTCCACCCTCGCTGTTCACGCAGGTGTCGGATGTTGGCCCCAACGCAGCTGCCCATGTGCCGATTCTGGCCGACAGCCGGCCAACACGGGGCCGCTAGTCACGGATGGGTTTCGGGATCGACGCTTGTTCCGCGGAGGCGAACCGACAAGACGTCGCAACTCACCGGGGCGGCGGCCTTCGCGCTGCGGGCCCGGGACGGGAGGCCCCGGCAACTGCGTCCCCGAATCGTGAAAACCCCGAATGGAGTCCTGTAATGAGCGCTGCCCGAAACGCACTCAAGTTCGTGTGGCTGGAGGTCACCGGGCTGTGCAATGAGTTCTGCGACCACTGCTATGCGGACTCCTCACCCAAGGGGACTCACGGCACTCTGACCGTTCAGGACTGGCTTCGCGTCATCGACCAGCTCGCGGACATGGGGACGCTGGACATTCAGTTCATCGGTGGTGAACCGACCCTGTATCCGCACCTTCCGGCGTTGATCCGGCACTCTCACGGTTCCGGACTGTCCGTCGAAGTGTTCTCCAACATGACGCACATCCGTGACGAGCTGTGGGAGACGTTCAAAGAATGCGGGGTCAAGCTGGCGACTTCGTATTACTCCGACACAGCGGAGGAGCACGACTCGGTGACCCGGCTCAGGGGTTCTCACAGGAGGACGCGGGCGAATGTCGAAAGGGCACTGGGCCTCGACATCCCGCTTCGTGGCGGCGTCGTGGTGGTCCGGGAGGGCCAACGCGTCCGTGAAGCGGCAAGGGACCTTGCGGTGCTCGGCGTGGGAATGGTGGGCGGAGACAAGAGCCGGGCATTCGGGCGGGCGAGCAAAGGGGCTGCCCCGACGATCAGCGATCTGTGCGGGCACTGCGCTCACGAGAAATGCGCCATCGGTCCGAACGGTGACGTATGGCCCTGCGTCCTGGGTCGATTCCTGACCATCGGAAACGTGCTGAGCGCTCCCCTCGCTGAGATTTGGGGCGGGGGACAGATGAAGAAGGTCTGCGCAGACATCACAGCCGTGCATGGAGAAGGCGCACAGTCCTGTACTCCGCCTCAGTTCCTGCCGATGTGCGGTCCTTGTGGTCCGTGCGTACCCTCCGTCGGGCACTGTGACCCCAGGGGAGCAGACGGCGCCGTTACGCTCGGCGTACCGGCTTGATCCGCTGCGATGGTGAGGAGCGCGCATGGACGATCACGGTGACGACTTCGGGGCGTGGGGTGCGGAGGGCGTCAACAGCGCCGTGCAGCGGACCGATGATGAGTGGGCCGCGGTCGCGCGTTACGTCCGGCATGCGGCGAACAAGTTGGGGCCCTCGCTGCCGTTGTGTCTTCCCGGTGAGCCGCAAGAATGTGGGCGGACCGCTCAGCAGCATGTGTTGGCCTGGTCCGCGCATCTCAAGGCCGTCGCCCACCACCTCATGGAGTTGTCCACTCCCAGTGAGGCCAGAGGGGCCTTCGCCGCTGGGCCGCTGTATCAGCGGCGATTGGCTGGGGTGAGGGAGCAGAGTGCGGCTGCGGCTGCGGCTGCCAATTGCTGACCCCCACGCCGCTGGGTGGTGCGGAGGTCGGGGTGGTCCGGGTGGGTGCTGGTAAGGCCTACTGACGAAGTGCTGGTCGGGCCGCACGCTTCCTGGCAGTGTCGTGCCTCCGCGCGCCGTGTAAAGGGCGGCCTGCGGCCGTCGCCTGCGGCGATTGCGCTGCGCTTCACCCTTGACCCGGCCCGCTCCGGCACGGGTCAGAAGCGAGCGTGCGGCCCGGAAGAGCGGGGGCCCGCTGGGTGGGATACGGGCGGGTTGGTCGGGTTGTGGGGCGGGGATTGCGGGCGCGGGCGCGTCTCGCCTGCACGCCGGGTTCGGTTGGCGGCTTTCGGAGCGTGGGGGGCGCTGTGAAAAGCCCTAGTCGTTCGCGGGGCTGATGATCTGCCACTCCTGGTCGTCCGTGTTGGTGCACGTGAAGAGTAGGAGGCGTACCTCGTCCGTGCTGTCGCGGTTTCCGCCCACCTCCAGGCACATGTGGTTGCTGGCGAAGTTGCGGATCCAGTAGGCGCCGCTGTCCTGCTTGTCGACCCACCAGAGTTGGTTGTCGTCCGTCGTGCCTACGCAGTCTGCCTCGGAGATCGCCGCGTGGATGGGCTGGGGGCCGACGCCCGGCAGGTCCATGCAGAACTGGTCCTTGACGTTGCGGATCTGGAAGAGGGCCGTGCCGCCGGGGGCGAGCTTCGGGTAGCGCACCTCAAGGTCCCAGAGCTGGTTGTCGTCGGCGCTCTCGTCGCACGTGAACTGCTGTACCCGGCCGTCCTTCTTGCCCTTGCCCTTGCCCGGGATGTCGGCGCATCGCTTGGTGGCGGTGTTCCGCAGGAGGATGTCGGTCGCGGGTACGACCGGCTTCGGCTTCGGTTTCGGGTTCCCCCCGCCTCCGCCGGCGCCACCGCCGCTGTCGCCGGACGCCGCCGGAGCGGCGGGCTCGGAGGCCACCGGCTCGACCGACGGGGCCTTCGGCGCCTCGGGGGTCGGCGAGGGGGAGGGAGCGAGCGTGCTGACGCCGGCCTCCTGGAGCTTCTCCGTGGCGGTGCTGCGGACGTTGGGCTTGTAGGCGATCCACAGCATCACGAAGGTGATCGCGAGCGCCATGAAGATGCCGAGGAAGGTCGCGAGCCAGCGCGGCAGGAAGCTCTTCTGGATGTACGTGCCTTCGACGTCCAAGGGCCCTACGCCGGACCGCTGCACGGCGAGTGTGTAGGGGCGGGACTCCTTGGATCCGAACCAACTGATCTGGCGCGGCTTGAGCGTCGTCTTCACGAACGCCGCACGCCCCGGCTCGATCTGTACGTTCGCCGGGTGGATGTCGTACGACAGTTGGTCGCCGTTGTCGCTGCCGCTGACGGAAGCAGTCAGCTTCGTGTTGCCCAGGTTGTCCACGGCCAGCTTGGGGCGGCCCCGGAAGCGGCCCTTCACGGTCGGCGGGACCAGCTCCGCGCGCACCTCCGTGAAGGGGGTGATCGTCAAGTTGCCCTCGGGGACCGTCGTCGCCTCGGGGTGCTCGGTCGGCGTGATGCGTATCGCGTACGGATTCGGGCCCGCCGTCGCATCGGGTGTGCGCGGCGGCGCGAACGTCAGGTCCACCGAACCCGTCGTACCCGGATACAGCCGCAGCGTCTGCGGTTCGACAGCCGTCCACGGCGCCAGAGCCCCGACCGCCTCGAAACGGTATTCGTCGACGACGTCACCCGTGTTGCGAAGACGAAGTCGCACCGTCGTGCTGCCACCCGGGTCCACGGTCGCGGAGGCGGGTTCGAGGGAAGTCCAAAGGCTCACTCTCGGACGCTATACGTATCGCCGGTGCCTGATCAGGAAGCTCCGGGGCAGGGACGATGCCCGAAGGGGCAGGGACCCGCTGCCCACGGTCCCCCCGCGGATCCGGCCCCTTTCCCCTGCGTTTCCTACCGGTACCCATGCCCGGAGGGGTGGTGTCGGGTCCGCTCGGGGATGATCTGTCCCATGGGGCACATGGGGCATGAGAAAGGGCGCGGGGCGGACATGGACGACGCCCTGGCGTGGGACGAGCGGCTGGCCTGGGCGTACGGACTGATCTCGAAGAATCCTGCCGAGCGGGCCGTCGCACTCGATCACTTGGCCTCCGCGCAGGAAGCGGCGGCGGAGGCCGTGGCGCGCTTCAACACGACGTTGATGTCGCTGCAGGAACAGGGAGTGGAGGAGCCGTACGAGGTGCCGGCTCTTCGGTCGGCCTGGGAGGAGCGGCTGCGGGCCGGGGCCCGTTCGCTGCCCGACGGTGTGTGGAACAGCCTGGATCACGAGGACATCGTGGACTGGCCGGGGCTGCCGTACGCCCTGCTCTTCCTGGAGTGGGAGGCCCGGTATCCGGACGAGTGGACCCTCGCCGCCAAGGAGTGGGGGACCAAGGAGAAGCTCATCCGGGAACTCGCCGTGGACTCCGTCGGGCGGGATCCGGTGGCCCGGACCAAGCTGATCGACCTGGTGGAGATCGTCGTACGGCGGGCCTATCGCTGCAAGGACCGCGAGTACGTGCGCGTGGCCCGTATCGTCGACGGGCCTCCGCTGCGCGTACGGCTGGAGGCGGCGCGGCGCTCGGAGAATCCCTGGGCGCAGTTGCACGCCGGGTACGTGCTGTGGCTTCTCGACCGGCCCGAGGTGCCCAACAGCGGTCTCGTCTGGCGTACCTGGCTGGCGGACGCACAGCAGTGAGCGATGCCCGGCAATGAGCGACGCCCAGCAGTGAGCAGCGGCGAGCGGCGGCAACCTTTCCCTCCGCTGCTGCCACCCCTCTCTGGCAATCCTTCAACTCCTCCAAGGGGACGGTCAGATGAGCCGCAACAGCAACAGCAGCCGGGTGAGCAGTCGCAGACGGTTCCTGGGCGGTGCCGCGGGTGCGGCCGGCGCCGGGGCCCTCGGGGTACTGGGGCTGCCCGGGACCGCGCAGGCGGCCGCGGCGGCGACCGGCACCCTCTACATCGCCAGTGACTCCACCGCGCAGACCTACAGCTCCGGCTACTACCCGCAGGCCGGCTGGGGCCAGAAGCTGTCCTCGTATCTCACCTCGAACATCACCGTCGCCAACCGGGCCATCGGCGGGCGCAGTTCGCGTTCCTTCATCGAGCAGGGGCGGCTGGCCGCGATCCATCAGGTGATCAAGGCCGGTGACTACCTCTTCGTGCAGTTCGGGCACAACGACGCCACCGTGGGCAACGCCGAGCGGTACACCTCCCCCGCCGACTACAAGGAGTACCTGCGCAACGACTACATCCGGGGCACCCGGGCGCGGGGCGCGACACCGGTCGTCGTCACGCCCGTCTCGCGGCGTTCCTACAACGCGACCACCGGGAAGTTCAACGTCTCCTTCCCGGCGTACGTGGATGCCGCGAAGGCGGTCGCGCAGGAGGAGGGCGCTCCGCTGGTCGACCTCTCGGCGGCCAGCCGCGCCTACCTCGACGGGGTCGGCGTCGAGGCCTCCAAGGGGATCTTCCTGTGGCTGAACGCCGGGCAGTACCCGAACTTCCCGAACGGAGTGCAGGACAACACCCACTTCCAGGAGCGCGGCGCCGTGGAGATGGCCCGCCTCGTCGCCCGCGCGGTGGCGGGGCTGGGGCTGCCACTCTCGGGAGAGGTGCTGCCGGGCCTCGCCCGCTAGGGCGGGTGGGCGGACCGACGGGGCGGCGGACCGGCGCCACTCACCCCGGCTCGGCCCGCGGCCCGCGGCCCTCGGTTCAGCCCCGCCGGACCCCGCTCAGCCCAGCGAGATCTGCGTCCGCCGGCCGGGCAGGATCGGAGTCCGCCGGCCAGGCAGGACCGGAGCCCGTCGGCCGGGTGGGACCGGAGCCCGCCGGCCGGCCGAGACCTGTGTCCGCCCCCGACCTGGCGAGGCCGGTGTCCGTCGGCCGGCCGAAGTCGGTGTCGGCCCGCCGGACGGAGTCGGTGTCCGTGCCCTCCGGCGCTCCCCGGAACGCCCTCCGGTACGCCTGCGGGCTCAACCCCACCACCCTCTTGAACCGGTCCCGGAAGGCGGTCGGCGAGCCGAACCCCGCCTGCACCGCGATTCGTTCGACAGGGTGGGAGGTGTTCTCCAGGAGATGCTGGGCCCTGCGCACCCGCGCCCGGTGCAGCCACTGCAGCGGGGTCGTACCGGTCTGCTCGCGGAAACGGCGGTTGAGCGTACGGGCGCTGGTGCCCGCCCGGGTGGCGATGTCGTCCAACGTCAGATCGCGGCCGGCGTTCTCCTCCAGCCAGTTCAGCAGGGGTTCCATCGTCGTGCCCGCCGGAACCGGGGGCTGGGTGTGGACGATGAACTGGGCCTGCCCGCCCTCCCGTTCGAGCGGCATGACGGACATCCGGGCCGCGTGGGCGGCGACGGCCGAGCCGTAGTCCTTGCGGATCATGTGCAGGCACATGTCCATCGCCGCGGCGGCGCCCGCCGAGGTGAGGAACTGGCCGTTGTCGACGTAGAGGACGTTCGGGTCGACCGCCACCTCCGGGTGCATGACCGCCAGGTCGGCCGCGGCGATCCAGTGCGTGGTCGCCCGCTGCCCGTCGAGCAGCCCGGTGGCGGCGAAGATGAACGCGCCGACGCAGATCGAGGCGATACGCGTACCGTTCGCCGCCGCCGCGCGCAGGGCCTCGGCCACCTCGGGCGGCAGCGGGGAGGTCGGGTCCGTGGTGCCGGGCACGATGATCGTGTCCGCTTCGGCCAGCGCCTCCAGGCCGTACGGCGCCCGCAGGGTGAACGCCCCCGCGCTCACCTCCTCGGCCGGCGAGCAGACCTTGATGCGGTAGGGCGCGCGGCCGTCGGGCAGCCGGGCCCAGTTGAAGGTGTCGATCGGCGCGGAGAGATCGAACGGGATGACCTGGTCGAGCGCCAGTACGGCCACGGTGTGCATGGCAAAAGCATAGGCAGGCAACGGGTTACGGCCAAGCGGGGGTCAGCGCGCCCTGAACCCCTGGGGCCTGAAGCGTGGAGGGCTCTTCCTCAAGCATGCAGGGCTCTGCCTGAAGCATGCAGGCTCTGCTTGAAGCGTGCGGGGCTCTGCCACTGCTGGCGAGAATCCGTTGAAGGCTGGCGATACCGCCACTTCCCGAGGATCCGGTACGCCGCCTACCGTCCCCTCGTGACCAAGTTCCTCCTCGTCCTCCACGTCCTCGTCGCGATCGTCGCCGTCGGTCCCGTGACCGTCGCGGCCAGCATGTTCCCGCCCAGCGCCCGGCGGGCCCTCGCCGGACCGGACGACCCACGGGCCACGGAGACCGTGCGCCTGCTGCACCGGATCTGCCGGGTGTACGCGGGTCTGGGCATCGCCGTCCCCGTACTCGGCATGGCCACGGCTCTCAGCATGGGCGTGCTCTACGACACCTGGCTGATCGTCTCGATGGTCCTGACCGGGATCGCGGCGGCCGTCCTGCTGGCGCTGGTACTGCCCCGCCAGGAGGAGATCATCGAAGCGGTGGAGGCGGGCACGGCCACCACATCGGTCGAGGTCGCCGTGAACCCCCGCGTCACCGTTCGGCTCGCCATGTTCACCGGCATCTTCAACCTGCTGTGGGCGACCGTCACGATCCTCATGATCGTGCGGCCCGGGTCCACGACGGGCGCCTGACGCTCACACCCGCTGACGGGCGAACACCAACCCGTCCAGCGACTCCTCCGCGTCCGCCCTGAGCCGCCGGCCCACGGACGTCGCGACGAGCACGCCCGCGGCGATGACGAGTGTGGAGGACGCCCAGATCAGCTGCCAGGGCCAGCCCGGCACCTCGGCCGGCTCGGGAGTTCCGGGCGTCCCGGGCGTCTCCGGGTGCGTGTGGAACGAGAGGTACATGAGCGCGGCCGGGGGCACCGCCACCAGCAACAGGGGCCAGGCGAGCGCGTCGCGGTGGCCGAAGTAGACGGCCAGCAGGAGCAGCAGCACGGCCAGGGCCGTCACTCCGACGACGGTCACCGGCGTCGCCTCCGTGGGCGAACCGGGTGACGCCGGGTGGTCGCGCAGATCCCGGGGGAGGCAGAGGAGGTACGCCGCCGAGGACAGGGCGGCACCCAGCAGGCGGGTCGGCCAGCGTTCCGTCCAGGGGCGCTTCGACAGCGGGCCCAGCAGCTTCTCGGTCATGGGAACAAAGGTCCCCCTGCCGTACACAGGGCCGACAGAGTACGCGTACTCAGTTCCCGCCGGTTCCTCTGAGCGCCATTCCTCAGCCTCCCCCCTCCCCCCGGCAACCTCCCCCGGCGGCTAGGAGGCCTTCGCCGTCGACAGGGGGCTGGCGATGTCCTCCAGGGAGCGGCCCTCCGCCTTCACCGCGAGCACCGCCGCGACGAGGCCCGCCGCGCACATCAGGCCTGCGCCGATCTGGAAGGCGAGGACCGTGTCGCCGACGACGCCCGTACTGGTCAGCTCCGAGAAGATCAGCGGGCCGCTGATACCGCCCGCCGCGGTGCCGACGGCGTAGAAGAAGGCGATGGCCATCGCGCGGGTCTCCATCGGGAAGATCTCGGAGACCGTCAGATACGCGCTGCTCGCGCCCGCGGAGGCGAAGAACAGGACCACGCACCAGCAGGCGGTCAGGGTCGTCGCGGTCAGTGAGCCCTGGTCGAAGAGCCAGGCCGTGCCGAAGAGCAGGATTCCGGAGAGCAGATACGTGGACGAGATCATGATCCGGCGGCCCACGGTGTCGAAGAACTTGCCGAGGAGCAGCGGGCCGAGGAAGTTGCCGACCGCGATGACGGCGAAGTAGTAACCGGTGCTGCCGGTCGGCACGTCGAAGAACTTGGTGAGGATCGCGCCGAAGCCGAAGGTGATGGCGTTGTAGAGGAACGCCTGCCCGATGAAGAGGGAGAGGCCGAGGACGGCACGCTTGCGGTACGTCGTGAAGACCGTACGGGCGATCATGCCGAAGCCGATGCTCTTGCGCTGGTGGATGGTGATCTCACCGGCGGGTGGTGGCAGTTCGCGCCCCGTCTCCTCCTTGATCTGCCGCTCGGCCTCGGTGACCAGGCGTTCCGCCTCCTCCCCCTTGCCGTGGATGAACAGCCATCGCGGGCTCTCGGGGACGTTGCGGCGTACGAGGAGGATCACCAGGCCGAGGACGACACCGAGGACGAAGGTGAGCCGCCAGCCGACGTTCATCGCGAACAGGTCCGTGTTCAGCGCGACGATCGACAGGAGAGAACCCGCGATCGCGCCCAGCCAGAAACTGCCGTTGATGATCAGGTCGACCCGGCCGCGGTACTTCGAGGGGATCAGTTCGTCGATCGCCGAGTTGATGGCCGCGTACTCGCCGCCGATACCGAAGCCGGTGAGGAAGCGGAAGAGGAGGAACCACCAGGTGGAGAAGGAGAGCGCCGTCATGGCGGTGGCCGCGAGATAGACGGCCAGGGTCACCATGAACAGCTTGCGGCGGCCGAACTTGTCCGTCAGCCGGCCGAAGAACAGGGCGCCCGCGCAGGCTCCGGCCACGTACAGGGCGGCGGCGATGCCGGTGACCTGCGCGGCCGAGATGGGCAGTCCGCTGCCCTCCTCGGAGAGCCGGCCGGCGATGTTGCCGACGACGGTGACTTCCAGACCGTCCAGGATCCAGACCGTGCCTAGGCCGATGACGATGGTCCAGTGCCAGCGCGACCAGGGCAGCCGGTCGAGTCGGGCGGGCACGGCGGTGGTGACGGCTCCGGTCTCCGCGGACCCGGCATCGGTGACGGCCATGGCACCCCTCCTTGCGGCTCGGGAACATCTCCCCGAGTTCCCCGATCCGCCGAGCTCTCACCTGGCCGGTGGGGGGCGCTCTGCGGGTTGTGCGTTGCCTGCGGGCCGGTGGGGGTTGCTCGCGCAGTTCCCCGCGCCCCTAAGAGGGGCTGCGCCCCATCAGGGGCGCGGGGAACTGCGCAGTCTTTTGCCTTTAGGGGCGCGGGGAACTGCGCGGCCAGCCACAGCGCGCCCGCGGATGAACGCACAACCCGCGGAAGCAAAAGGGCTACGCCCCCAGCGCCTTGGACACCGCATAGATCAGGAGGCCCGCCAGCGAGCCGACAACCGTTCCGTTGATCCGGATGAACTGCAGATCCCGCCCGATGTGCGCCTCGATCTTCCGAGACGTATGCTCCGCGTCCCACCCGGCGACGGTCTCGGTGATGAGCGACGTGATCTCGTCCCGGTACGTCGTGACGACATACACCGCCGCTCCCTCGACCCACCCGTCCACCTTGCCCTGCAAGCGCGCGTCGGTCGCCATCCGCGTCCCGAGCGACAGCAGCGACGCCCGCACCCGCAGGCGCAGCTCACTGCGCTCGTCCTCCGCCGCGGACACGATCATCTGCCGTACGGAGGACCAGGCGGACGCGATCAGGTCCTGGACCTCGCCCCGGCCGAGGACCTCGCGCTTCAGGTTCTCCACCCGCGCCCGCGTGTCCGTGTCGGACTGCAGGTCGGAGGCGAAGTCGGTGAGGAACCGGTCGAGGGCACCACGCGCCGGATGCTCCGGCATGTCACGCATCTCGGTGACGAACCGCAGCAGTTCCTTGTAGACGCGCTCCCCGACCCGCTTGTCGACGAACCGCGGGGTCCAGCCGGGGGCGCCGCCCTGTACGGCGTCCATCACCTGGTCGTTGTGGAGGACGAGCCAGTCGTGGGCGCGTACGCAGATCAGGTCGACGACCCGCCGGTGCCCGCCGTCCGCGACGACCTTCTCCAGTGTCTTCCCTATGCCGGGGGCGATCTCCTGGGCGTCGGCCCGCCGGTTGATGGCCTCGCCGACGACGGCCTGCACGTCCGAGTCGCGGAGTACCGCGAGGGCTCCCCTGAGGGCGGTGGCCAGCTCGTCGGTCACCCGGTCGGCGTGCTCGGGCAGGGCCAGCCAGGTGCCGAGCCGGCTGCCGATGCCGACGGCGCGCAGCCGCTGCCGTACGACGTCCTGCGAGAGGAAGTTCTCGCCGACGAACTCGCCCAGCGACACGCCGAGCTGGTCCTTCTTGGTCGGGATGATCGCGGTGTGCGGGATGGGCAGGCCCATCGGCCGCCGGAACAGTGCGGTGACGGCGAACCAGTCCGCGAGCGCGCCCACCATGCCGGCCTCGGCGGCGGCGGCCACGTAACCCGTCCAGGCGCCCGCGCCGGAGTTCCCGGCCCACTTGGCGAGTACGTAGACGACGGCGACGAACAGCAGCAGTCCCGTCGCCATGAGTTTCATGCGCCGGACCCCGCGGAACTTCTCCTCGTCGGCAGGGCTGAACGAGTTCATCGCCCGGTTCGGCGCGGCGCGGCCGGGCCCGGCGGCTCCCGTGTCCGCCGTGGCCCCTGCCACGGCCCCGATGGCGCTCCTGAGGTTCGTGGGGTTCGCCACACCGCCGGCGCGGGAAGGCTGCCCTTCCGGGCCCGATTCCCCTGTTTCGTCCTCTTTCGTTCGTTCCATCCGCTCCATCCGTTCCCGGTCCCCCATAACGCATTGTTCCAACCTGACCGACTCCTGGAACGGAACAGGAGTTCCCCGCGTCTGTCCGGGCGGGGGATTTCACCGGGGCCCAGGGGCCCTGGCGTGTCCCGAGGGGTCCTGGGGTGTCCCGAGGGGTCCTGTCGGGTTCCTCCCGCGTCATGCCTCATCATGGGGTCATCACACCGGAGCTCCGGGCTCCCACTTTTCCGAGGAGATTCGCACCGCATGACCAAGCGTCACGGTTATGCCTTGCTGGCCGCGATCGTCGCTGTGATCGTCGCCATTTCGACCGCCATATACGTCGGAGTCGCCGCCGACGACGGCGGGGAGACCACGGCCGTCGTCGGCGGCCGGACCCCGCACAACTCGGCGGCCCCCGCCTCCGTCGGCACCTGGGTGGGCGCCTGGTCGGCGTCCCCCGCCGGATCGGAGCCGGGCACCGAGGCGAACGGCATGGCGGGCCGCTCCGTACGCAACGTGGTGCACGTCGGCGTCGGCGGCACCGCGGCCCGGATCACCCTGTCCAACCTGTACGGGCAGCAGCCGCTCAGCATCACGCACGCCTCGGTCGCCGTCGCGGCCACCACGAACGACGCCGCCGCTGCCGCCGACACGATGCGGCGCCTCACCTTCGGCGGCCGCCCCTCGGTGGTGGTGCCCGCCGGGCAGCAGGTCGTCAGCGACGCCGTACGGCTGCTGGTCCCGCACGGCAGCGACGTGCTGGTGACGACGTACTCGCCGACCCCGTCGGGGCCCGTCACCTACCACCCGCAGGCGCGGCAGATCTCGTACACCGCGGAGGGCGACCGTACGGAGGACGTCAGCGGGGTCGCGTACACCGGGCAGACGCCCTACTGGCGGTATCTGACCGCGCTGGACGTGCTCAGCAACGAGTCGCAGGGCACGGTCGTCGTCATCGGCGACTCCCTCACCGACGGGGTGACCTCGACCGTGGGCGAGAACCGGCGCTGGACCGACGTCCTCAACGAACGGCTGCACGCGGCCGGCTCGGACGGGCCCCGCTACAGCGTGGTCAACCAGGGGATCAGCGGCAACCGGGTCCTGGCGAGCGGGCTCGGGCGGCCGGCCGAGAATCCGAGCGGGCTGGTCCGCTTCGACCGTGACGTGCTCGGCCGCACCAACGTCAAGGCGGTCGTCATCGCCCTCGGCGTCAACGACATCCTGCGGACGCCCAACCAGACCAACGCGAACCGGATCACGGCGGGGTTGCGGGAGCTGAAGCGGTTGGCGCATGCGCGGGGGCTGCGGGTGGTCGGGGCGACGCTCATGCCGTTCCAGGGGCATCGCGGTTACCGGCCGCACCTGGAGGACACGCGGCAGGCCGTCAACGCGCAGATCCGCTCCGGGAAGGTCTTCGACGACTACGTCGACTTCGACAAGGCGCTCCGCGATCCTTACAACCCTCGGCGGCTTCGGTCCGACTACGACTCGGGCGACCATCTCCACCCGAGCGACAAGGGCTACAAGCGCATGGCGGAGATCTTCGACGTATCCACCCTGAAGGGCTCGGCCCCGGCCCAGCTCTAGCCCTTACCGGGCGGGGGCTCGTACGTCGACCGCGCCCCGGTGGGGGTTGCCCGCGCAGTTCCCCGCGCCCCTCAAAAGCCCGTGCCTCGACCGCGCCCCGGTGAGGGTTGCCCGCGCAGTTCCCCGCGCCCCTGAAAAGCCCGTGCCTCGACCGCGCCCCGGTGAGGGTTGCCCGCGCCGTTCCCCGCGCCCCTGAAGGGGCGCAGCCCCTCCTAGGGGCGCGGGGAACTGCGCAGTCTTTTGGCTTTTAGGGGCGCGGGGAACTGCGCGGCCGGCCACGACGCACCCGCAGACAACGCACAACCCGCGGAAGCGTAAGGGGGCCATGAGGGGGCACCCCCCTCAGTCCAGGCCCGCTTCCAGTTCCTCCCGGCGCGCAGCCTTGCGTTCAAGCTTTTCGCGCCGCCGCTCCTCCCGCAGGCGGAGCCGTTCAGCCTTCGAGATCTTCCGTTCGACCCCGACCCCGCCCCAGAACGCGAACCCGGTCACCACGACCCGCGGAGCGCCCGGCTCCCCCGCCACCCCCTCCTGGCCATGGTCGAACCCGCCCATGACCCCGATCCCGCGGACCACGACCTCGACCCCCGGCGGCACGACAACGTTCAACCCGCCCATGACGGCGACGCAGTTGACCACGACCTCGCCGTCCGCGAAGTTCGCCTCGCGCAGGTCCACGACGCCACCGCCCCAGAACGCGAAGCAGTTGAACCGTTTCGGCACGGTCCAGTGCCCCCGGCGTTCGAACCCGGACATGACCGCGACGCCCCACCGGGACGTACCCTCGCCGCCGACGATCCGGCTCGCCCAGTCCCGCGGACCGACGGCGCCGGCACTCCGCTTGACCATCGACACGGCCGGAGCGGGGGCCACGGCACCGGCCCCGGGCAGATCCCGCGTGATCGGCTCCAACTCCCCGTACGTACGCGCCTTGTACGTGGACTCCAGCCGCTCCTCGAACTCCGCCATGTCCAGGCGGCCCTCGGCGAGGGCGTCCCTCAGCACTTCGGCGACCTGTTCACGATCGGCGTCGGAGGCGCGCAACTCGGGGAGTGAGCCGGAAGGTTCGGCCGGGAGTTCGTCCGTCATGGACAGAAGCCTACGAGGTTGCCTTGCCCGCGTACATGCGGCTGATGACCGCCTCGATGTCGGGTTCCCGCACCGACAGGTCGACCAGCGGATACTCCGCCGCGATCCGTGCCACCAGCGGCGCCGCCGACTGCGCCGCCGGGAAGGCGAGCCACTGCCGGGGCCCCTCGACCTTCACCACCCGTGCAGACTCCACGTCGATGGGCGGAAGTTCGCGTTCCAGGTCCACGACCAGCGTCCGCTCACTCTCGCCGACCTCGTGCAGCCCGGTCAGCGGGCCGTCGTACATCAGGCGTCCGTGGTCGATGACCATCACCCGCCGGCACAGCTGCTCGATGTCGGAGAGGTCGTGGGTCGTCAGGAGCACGGTCGTGCCGCGGTCCGCGTTGAGGTCCCGGAGGAACTCCCGCACCCGCACCTTGCTGACCACGTCGAGCCCGATCGTCGGCTCGTCCAGGTACAGCACCTCGGGGTCGTGCAGCAGCGCCGCCGCGATGTCCCCGCGCATCCGCTGCCCGAGGGACAGCTGCCGTACGGGTACGTCGAGCAGTTCGCCCAGTTCCAGGAGTTCGACGCACCGGTCGAGGTTCTCCTTGTACCGCGCGTCCGGGATCCGGTACATGCGGTGCATCAGCCGGTACGAGTCGATCAGCGGGAGGTCCCACCACAGGGTGGTCCGCTGCCCGAACACCACGCCGATGCGCTGCGCGAGCCGGGTGCGTTCACGGGAGGGGTCGATGCCCGCGACGCGCAGGCGCCCGCCGCTGGGTGTGAGGATGCCGGTGAGCATCTTGATGGTGGTGGACTTGCCCGCGCCGTTCGGCCCGATGTAGCCGACCATCTCGCCGCGCGACACGGTGAAGGAGATCGAGTCGACCGCCCGCACCTGCCGCCGCTCACTGCGCAGGAAGCCGGTCTTCTTGCGTACGTCGAAGACCTTCTCCACGCCGTCGAGGCTGATGAAGTCGCTGTCGGAAGCGGAGGCGGAATCGGAGGCGGTCACTCCCGTGTCCGCGTGCGTGGATCTCATGTGCGGTCAACTCCCCGTGCTGCGGTACGAACGAAGGCCCGCCCGCCACGCGAGGCCCGAGAGCCCGCAGCAGGCGACGGCCACGAGTGGCGGCAGGAACGCGGTCCACTCCGGCAGGTCGAGCGGATACGGCAGCCCGAGCACGTACAGCGCGGGCACCCAGTTGACGAAGGCCAGCGGCAGCACGAAGGTCACCCCGCGCACCAGGTCCTTCGCGAAGACGGTCGGCGGATACTGCAGCAGCGTGGTGCCGCCGTACGTGAACGAGTTCTGCACCTGGGACGCGTCCTGCGCCACGAACTGGAACGCCCCGCCCGCCACGAACACCGCCGAGAAGATGGCGGCCCCGCTGACCACCATCACCGGCATCAGCAGCACCTTCGCCGGGGTCCAGTCGATGTCGACCACGGTGAGCGCGTACCCGAGGACCAGCAGCCCCTGGGTGACCCGGCCCAGGCGCCGCAGCGCGAACCGGTCCGCGGCGACCTGCGCGAGCACCGGCGCGGGGCGTACGAGCAGGGTGTCGAGCGTGCCGTCCCGCACCCGCTGCCCGAGCCGGTCCATCGAGCCGAGTGTCAGATCGGCGACGCCGAACGCGGCGCTGGACAGCCCGTACAGGAACGCCACCTCGCCGAGCGAGTAGCCGCCGAGCTGGTCGACGCGCGAGAACATCAGCAGGATCGCGACGAAGTCGAGGACGGTCCCCGCGAAGTTGCCGAAGAGGGTCATCGCGAAGGACGCGCGGTACGCCATCGTCGAGCGGATCCACATCCAGGCGATCAGCCGGTAGGCGCGCAGCCCGTCCACGAGCCGCGACACGTACGTCGGCGCCGGCCCGAAGCCGGTACCGGGCCCGGATCCGGAACCGGTATCGCTGCCGGAACCGGAGCCGGAGCCCGTATCGCCCTCGGAGCCGCGCTTCTCCCGCAGGTCAGCCACCCTGGACCACCACCCTCCGTGTCGCCGCCGACTGGACCAGCCGGCCCAGCGCCAGCAGTCCGACGGCCCAGGCTGCCTGGAAGGCGTACGTACGCAGCAGCGCGAAGCCCGTGCGCTCGCCCAGCAGCACGTCCGCCGGGACCTGTACCAGCGCCGACCAGGGCAGCACGCGGGCCAGCTCGCCGAGCGCGCCCGGGAAGACGTTCAGCGGCAGGGTCATCCCGGAGAAGAACAGTCCCGCGAGGACGGCCAGCTGCTGCACCCCCGCCCCGTCCATGAACCAGAACGCCGCCAGCGCCACGAGATAGCGGATCGCGAAACTCACCAGGACCCCCAGCGCCACGGCGACGAGGAACGCCAGCCAGGTCCAGGCGTCCGCCGGCAGCGCGAGCTGGAAGACGAACCCGCCGAACACCATCGGCACCACCCCGCGCCCCAGCAGCTGGAACGCGGCCCGTCCGGAGTCCGCCGCCAGCCACCAGGCCTGCAGGTCCACGGGCCGGTAGAGGTCGATCGCGATGTCACCCGTACGGATTCTCTCGATCAGCTCGTCCTCGAAGCCGCCGCCCATCACCGCGACCACCGCCAGCAGCCCCTGTCCCACCCACACGTACGTCACCGCCTGGGCCTGGTCGTACCCGCCGAGCCCGGGTCTCTCGTCCCACAGCGCGATGTACGTGTACGCCAGGATCAGCCCGAAGACCGTGTTGGTGAACACGCCCGCGGCGGTGGCCACCCGATAGGTCGCGTACCGCCGGAACCCGCCCGCCGCGACGGCCGCGTACAACCTCCAAGCCCGCACCACGAACCCTCTCCAGCCGTTCCGAGCCAAAGCGCTGGAGCCTAGTCCGGGGGCGGTACCGCGTGCCAGGCATTTTCTCCTGGGACGCGTGCCACGCACTGGGAACGATTCGCCGGGTGGGACAGTCTTCAAGGGAGGGCGCAGCAGGCGTACGAGGGCGTACCAGACGTACGACGTGAAACGGGAGCACGGCACAAGATGAACGACCAGCCGCAGCCGCAGCAGCCGAGCGAGGGCTGGGCACCGAGAGATCCCGACTCCGCCTCGGCGGACGCGGGCAAGCCGGGGAAGCCCGGTGACCCGGGTAAGCCTGGTGATTCCGCCAAGCCCGGTGAACCGCGTGAACCGGGTGAGCCGGACGACCCGGGCGCGCGCGACGACGCGACCATGGCGTTGACGGCCACGTCCGTCGACGGGGAAGCCGCCCCCGGTGAGAAGACCGGGAAGACCAAGAAGACCAAGCGGCCCAAGCGCACCGGCTGGAAGCGGCTGATCCCGACCTGGCGGATGGTGCTCGGCACGTTCGTCGGCGTGATCCTGCTGCTCGTCGGCGCCTTCGCGCTCGGCTACTACCTGGTGAAGATCCCGTCGGCGAACGCGACCGCGATCAAGCAGAGCAACGTCTACCTGTACGCGGACGGCAGCCAGCTCGCCCGCGACGGCGAGGTGAACCGCGAGAACGTGGACCTGTCCCTGATCTCCAAGGACGCCCAGCACGCGGTGCTCGCCGCCGAGGACCGCGACTTCTACACCGAGTCCGCGGTCGACCCCAAGGCGATGCTCCGCGCGGGCTGGAACACCGCGACCGGCAAGGGCAAGCAGTCCGGCTCGACGATCACCCAGCAGTACGTGAAGAACTACTACCTGGCTCAGGAGCAGACGGTCACGCGGAAGGTGAAGGAGTTCTTCATCTCCATCAAGCTGGACCGTGAGAAGAGCAAGGACGACATCCTTGAGGGCTACCTCAACACCAGCTACTTCGGCCGCAACGCGTACGGCATCCAGGCGGCGGCCCAGGCCTACTACGGCGTGGACGCCAAGGGCCTGTCGGCCGGACAGGGCGCCTACCTGGCGGCGCTCCTGAACGCGCCGAGCGAGTACGACGTGGTCGCGCACCCCGAGAACAAGCCGGCCGCGCTGGCCCGCTGGAACTACGTGCTCGACGGCATGGTCAAGAAGGACTGGATCAGCGAGTCGGAGCGGGCCGGCGTCGAGTTCCCGGCACCCAAGGAGACGGTGGTCGCGGCCGGGATGTCGGGCCAGCGCGGCTACATCGTCAAGGCCGTCAACGACTACCTCGCCGACAACAAGATCCTCGGCGAGGACGCGCTGAACGCGGGCGGCTACCGCATCACGACCACCCTGCAGAAGCCCAAGCAGGACGCCTTCGTGAAGGCCGTCGACGACCAGGTGATGGACGAACTCGACAAGAAGAACCGCAAGGTCGACAACTACGTCCGCGCGGGCGGCGCCTCCATCGACCCGAAGACCGGCAAGGTCCTCGCGATGTACGGCGGCATCGACTACACGAAGCAGTACTACAACAACGCCACGCGCCGGGACTACCAGGTCGGCTCCATCTTCAAGCCGTTCGTGTTCACCGCGGCCGTGCAGAACGACTCGGTCACCCAGGACGGCCGCACGATCACCCCGAACACCGTCTACGACGGCACGAACAAGCGGCCCGTGCAGGGCTGGGACGGCGGCACGTACGCCCCGGAGAACGAGGACCAGGTCTCGTACGGCCAGATCCCGGTCCGTACCGCCACCGACAAGTCCGTGAACTCCGTGTACGCGCAGCTGGCCGTGGACGTCGGCTCCAAGAAGGTCGAGCAGACCGCCGTCGACCTGGGCATCCCCTCCGACACCCCCGACCTGACCGCGTCCCCGTCCATCGCGCTCGGCACCGCCACCGCCAGCGTCCTCGACATGGCGGAGGCGTACGCGACCCTCGCCAACCACGGCAAGCACGGCACGTACACGATGATCGAGAAGGTCACCAAGGACGGCTCCGAGGACGTGAAGCTGCCGGACGAGAAGACCGAACAGGCCGTCAGCCGGGAAGCCGCCGACACCACCACCTCGATCCTGCAGAGCGTCGTCGAGGGCGGCACCGGTACGGCCGCGCAGGCCGCCGGACGCCCCGTGGCGGGCAAGACCGGCACCGCGGAGGACGACAAGGCGGCCTGGTTCGCGGGCTACACCCCGAACCTCGCCACCGTCGTCGCCGTGATGGGCCAGGACCCCGACACGGGCGAACACAAGGCGCTGTACGGGGCGCTCGGGCAGGCACGTATCAACGGCGGCGGGTACCCGGCGCAGATCTGGGCCCAGTACACGAAGGCCGCGCTGAAGGGCGCGAAGGTCCAGGACTTCGACCTGAACCTCCAGGACGGCGCCGAGGAACAGGAACTCCCGCCGGCCGACCCCGACGAGGACGCGACCGCCACGGGCGGCAGCACCACCGACGGCGGCACGACCACCGGCGGCGAGGAGACCCCGGACACCCAGGGCCAGGACAACGGCGGCACCACCACCGACGGGGGCACCACCGGCACCGGCGGTACGACGACCGACGGCGGCGGCACCACCACGGACGGCGGCACCACCGGCACCGGCGGCACGACGACCGACGGCGGGGCGACCACGGACGGCGGCACGGGCGGCACCACCGGGGACGGCGGCGCCACGACGGACGGCGGCACGGGCGGCACCACCGGGGACGGCGGGGTCGGCAGCACGGGGACGACGTTCGGGGACTTCCCGTAGCCGTGCTGCTCAGGTAGTGGTCTGCTGCTAGTGGCCGGAGGTCGCCTTCAGTCCGACCACGGCCACCAGCAGCAGGCAGACGAAGAAGATCCGGGCGGCGGTCGTCGGTTCACCGAGCACCGCCATGCCGTACACCGCCGCCCCCGCCGCACCGATGCCCACCCAGACGCCGTACGCGGTACCGATGGGCAGCGTCTTCGCCGCGTACGACAGCAGCAGCATGCTGGCGACGATGCCGGCACCGGTGAGCACGCTGGGCACGAGCCGCGTGAACCCCTCGGTGTACTTCATACCGACCGACCAGCCGACTTCGAGCAGACCGGCGACGATGAGCAGGACCCAGGCCATGAGGCACCTCCGTGAAGGAATCAACAGGGGTGCGTCGTCTTTGCCTGTCCCGGTACGGCGCGTCTCGTCGGGTTGCTTCCAAGGTAGCAAGGAGCAGACGGAAGGGGCTGGTGACGATGGTCACCAGCCCCTTCTGACGTTTCTGGAGAGCTAGAGGTACAGGCCGGTGGAGTCCTCGGACCCCTCGAACCGGTCCGCGGCGACGGCGTGCAGATCCCGCTCGCGCATCAGCACGTACGCGGTGCCGCGCACCTCGACCTCGGCGCGGTCCTCCGGGTCGTACAGCACCCGGTCGCCCGGCTCCACCGTCCGTACGTTCTGCCCGACCGCCACGACCTCGGCCCAGGCGAGCCGCCGGCCCACCGCCGCGGTCGCGGGGATCAGGATGCCGCCACCGGACCGGCGCTCGCCCTCGGCGGCGTCCTGCCGCACGAGCACACGGTCGTGCAGCATCCGGATGGGCAGCTTGTCGTGCTGGCTGCTGGGCTCAGTCCTCTTGGCGCTCACGGTCCGAATTTACCTGCCTTCGCGCCAGTCGTACGCGGGCGGGGTACGGAAGGCTTCGGCCCCGTTCAACGCCTGCGGCGCCTGGGGCGTCCGGAGCGCCTGGAGCCCAGGGTGAGCAGTCCGACGACGCCGACCACCACGAGGGCCACGGGCACGATGCGGTCCAGCCGCGGTGCTCCGTCCTCCGTGACGAACTGGCCCTTCACATCGTCGACGACGCGGTTGACGCCGACGTAGGCGCGTCCGAGGGTGTGGTCGACGCTGGACGCCACCTTGGCCTTGGCATCCCCGACGATGGTCTTCGGGTGCACCCGCACACCGATCTCGTCGAGCGTCTCGGCGAGGGTTTCGCGACGGCGTTTGATGTCCGCCTCGATCTGCGCCGGAGTCCTGGTGTCCGGCGTGCTCGACGTGTCCGACACGCGCTGCCTCCGTAATCGTGGTCGTTTCTTCCCGTGGCCGGTCCATGGCCTGTTCCTGTCGGCCCTGTACCTGATCGACAGTCTGTCAGCTTCACCCTCCGCGCACCGCCCGGCACCCCCATTACGCTCGGTTCCGTATCCACCACCTCGCAAGGAGACCGAACCGAGATGAGCGAGCGACTCCAGCCCGGCGACACCGCCCCCGCCTTCACCCTGCCCGACGCCGACGGCAACGAGGTGTCCCTTGCCGACCACAAGGGCCGCAAGGTCATCGTGTACTTCTACCCGTCCGCGCTCACTCCAGGCTGCACCAAGCAGGCCTGCGACTTCACCGACAACCTGGACCTGCTCGCGGGCGCCGGCTACGACGTCATCGGCGTCTCCCCCGACAAGCCGGAGAAACTCGCCAAGTTCCGCGAGCAGGAGAACCTGAAGGTCACCCTGGTCGCCGACCCGGACAAGACGGTCCTGGACGCGTACGGCGCGTTCGGCGAGAAGAAGAACTACGGCAAGACCTACCTGGGCGTCATCCGCTCCACGATCGTGGTGGACGAGGAGGGCAAGGTCGAACGGGCCCTGTACAACGTCCGCGCCACGGGCCACGTCGCCAAGATCATCAAGGACCTGGAGATCTGACACCCGGTTCCGGGCACCTGTGGCCCCGTGGACCCCATGACGCAAACCCCCGCCGACCGCCGACCACTTGACCGGTACGATGGCTTGCGCTGGCGGCGGTGGCGCAACGGTTGACGCAGCAGACTTAGGATCTGTGGCCCGTGAAACGGCTTGAGGGTTCGAATCCCTTCCGCCGCACGGCAAACGGCCTGTGAACCGAAGGTTCGGTTCACAGGCCGTTGTTCTGCGCCAAGCGTGGCACCCACCACTTCGCGCTACCGCTCCGCCGGCAGCGCGAACCATCGCAGCAGCACCGGCCTCGCGTCCGGCGGGGCATCCTCCGGGCCCCGGGCGAAGCGGGTCAGCAGGTCCAGGTAGGCGTCGTGGAACGCGGTCACCTCGTCCTTGGTGAGGTGACTGAGACTGCGGGAGCCGCGCATCCAGCCCTCCGACTCCCCCTGCCCCTCCGTGAACCGGCGGGCCAGCTCGATGTCCTCGTCCAGCCGCAGGCGGTCCAGGGCTCCCGCGACCGCCTGCTCGCCGTCGGTCATCTCGTCCTGCGCCGGCCTGCGTACGTCGAGGCCGCGCACCGCCCGCCACCAGCGCTCACGGCTGTTGGGCCGTTCCGGTACGTCCTCGATGAAGCCGCCGCTCTCCAGCCGGCGCAGGTGGTAGCTGAGCGTCCCGGTGTTCTCCCCGAGCGCGGCGGCGAGGGTCGTGGAGGTCGCCGGGCCCGAGACGGCGAGGTGGCGGAGGATCTTCAGCCGCAGCGGGTGGGCGAGCGCTTTGAGGGCCGCGGGGTCGCTGACGGTACGGCGCTCACCACCCGGCTCCGACGTCGCGTGCGCGGGCTGTGACTCACCTTCGTCGCTCATGGGGGCAGCCTACCGCCCGGACAGCCGAATCTCTGCAGAGATATTACTGCAGAATTTTCTCTGCAGACCTTCCATTGCAGAGGAACGGCTGCAATCCTTGAGGAAGCGCGGCGGGGCGGCAGCCTCCCGCTCATCCGAACGCTCACCTGGGGGTTTTCATGTTTCGAGTCCGACGTGTCGCGATGGCGTTGTCCGCCGTGGCCCTCGCCGCAGGCATGAGCGCGGCGGCGGTGGCGCCCGCTCATGCCGGGCCCGGCGCACGCTCCGGCCCCGGCCATGACCTCGGCACGCGAGATCGTGGCTTTCAGGACTGTCCCGCCCTCTCCGAGTTGCCCCCGGGTGCCGATCCGGCGAAATGGCGCTGCGAGGCGATGACGGCCGCCGGGCATCTCACGCTCGGCCGGGTCGATGTCGAGGTGCCGGCCGACCGGCCGCTCGCGATCACGTTCGCGGAGGGCACGGTGGACGGCGAGTTCCGTCAGGTGTTCGGCGCGATGGCCGCCACTCCCCTGCGCGTCGGGGGTACGCCGCTGTCGATCACGCCCCGGTACGGCGGGTACTCCGACTTCCAGTCGAACGACGAGCGGCGCGGCGAGCTGGATCTGACGTTCCGGATATCCGGACCCGGGGTGCCGCCCGGCTGCTCCATAGGCGGCGGGGCGGACCCGGTCCATCTGGTGCTCATCGAGACGGATCCGCCGAAGGTCGTCACGCCGGACCCGCTGGTCGTCACCTTCGGAGTGGCCGACAACCGCTTCGCCGTGCCGGGGACCTCGGGCTGCGGCCCACTGGGACCCGTGCTCGACAAGGCACTGCGCCTCCCGTCACCGGCGGGCGCGAACGGCATCGACCTGGCCGCCCGGGTGACGATGCGCTCGTACGGGGAGGTGTAGCTCAGCCCAGCAGTTCCTTCACGATCGGTACGAGGTCTCGGAACGCCTTGCCTCGATGGCTGATCGCGTTCTTCTCGTCCGGGGTCAGTTCCGCGCAGGTGCGGGTGTCGCCGTCGGGCTGGAGGATCGGGTCGTAGCCGAAGCCGTGGGTGCCGGAGGGGGCGTGGCGCAAGGTGCCCCGCAGCCGGCCCTCGACCACGCGCTCGGTGCCGTCGGGCAGGGCGAGGGCGGCGGCGCAGGCGAAGTGGGCGGCCCGGTGTCCGTCGGCGATGTCGCCGAGCTGGGCGAGGAGGAGGTCGAGGTTGGCGCGGTCGTCGCCATGGGTGCCGGACCAGCGGGCGGAGAAGATGCCGGGGGCGCCGCCGAGTACGTCGACGCACAGGCCGGAGTCGTCGGCGACGGCCGGGAGTCCGGTGGCCCGGGCGAGGGCGTGGGCCTTGAGCAGCGCGTTCTCGGCGAAGGTGACGCCGGTTTCCTTGACGTCGGGGATGTCCGGGTAGGCATCCGCGCCGACGAGTTCGTGGGACAGATCTGCCGCGGCGAGGATCGCCCTCAGCTCGGTGATCTTTCCGGGGTTGCGGGTGGCGAGGATCAGGCGGGTCATGGTGCTCACCCTAGCCAGGTGGACGCTTGCGTTCGCGTGCCGCCCGTGATCGTTCGCCGCCCGCGGGGCCGGCCGGTGTCGTTACGGGGTGCAGACCTTGGTGAGCTCGCCCGCCGCGTCGGTGACGGGGCTGATGTCCGGGGTCGCGTCGCCGTCGTTGATGGAGTCGCGGACGTTGCCGACCGCCTTCTGGAGGTCGTCCACGGCCTTGTTGATGTCGGTGTCGTCGGTCTTGTCGCCGATGGTGTCGAGGTTCTTGTCGATCGAGTCGAGTGCCTCGTCGGCCTGCGTCGGGTCGTCGGCGGCGTTCTCCACGGCCTGCTGGAGGTCGGTGACGCTGTCGGCGATCGTGTCGGCGGTCTGGACGCAGTCGAGTGCCTTGTTGACGGCGTCGCAGCCGGTGGTGAGCCCGGCCGTCAGCGCGACGGCTGCCACTGCTGCGGCGACGGCGGTGATACGGCGTGGTCGGCGGCGGCTCGCGGCCATGGAACGGTCCTCCCGTGTCAGGCCCCCGAGGGCCCCGTTTCGTAGGCCTCAGGGCCCCCGTTTGGTACTGGCCGGGCGAGACGGTGGTGAGCCGTTCGCCCGTACCTGTGAGGACGCGACCGCCGGTGCCGTGGTTGCCCGTGACCTGCGGCCTTCTTGGGACGCCCTTTACCTTTCGAGGACCGTATCAAGGGCCGTGCGCTGGGCGACAGCGAGTTCCGTGCAGCCCAGGACGGCCAGATCGAGGAGGGAGTTGAGCTCGTCGCGGTCGAACGGCTCGGCCTCGGCGGTGCCTTGGACCTCGACGAAGCGGCCGTCGCCGGTGCAGACGACGTTCATGTCGGTGTCGGCGCGGACGTCCTCCTCGTAGCAGAGGTCGAGGAGGGGGATGCCGCCGACGATGCCGACGGAGACGGCGCTGACGGTTCCGGTGAGGGGCTGCCGGTTGGCCTTGATGAGCTTCTTGCCCTGGGCCCAGGTGACGGCGTCCGCGAGGGCGACGTACGCGCCGGTGATGGCGGCGGTGCGGGTGCCTCCGTCGGCCTGGAGGACGTCGCAGTCCAGGACGATGGTGTTCTCGCCGAGTGCCTTGTAGTCGATGACCGCGCGCAGGGAGCGGCCGATGAGCCGGCTGATCTCGTGGGTGCGGCCGCCGATCTTGCCGCGGACGGACTCGCGGTCGCCGCGGGAGTTGGTGGCGCGGGGAAGCATGGAGTACTCGGCGGTCACCCAGCCTTCGCCGCTGCCCTTGCGCCAGCGCGGGACGCCTTCGGTGACGGAGGCGGTGCAGAAGACCTTCGTGTCGCCGAAGGAGACGAGGACGGAGCCCTCGGCGTGCTTGCTCCAGCCGCGTTCGATGGTGATCGGGCGGAGCTGTTCGGGCGTGCGGCCGTCGATGCGAGACATGGCGAAGAGCCTAGTCGTATACGGGTGAGGGGCCGCCCCGGTCTACGGAAGCGGCCCCTCGGCCGGGTGAGATCTCGACATCCGTCCCGGCGGTCACATCCGGCAGTTACATCATGTCTTCGATGTCGGCGGCGATCGGGTCGGCGTCGGTGCCGATGACGACCTGGATCGCGGTGCCCATCTTGACGACGCCGTGGGCGCCCGCGGCCTTCAGGGCGGCCTCGTCGACCTTGCTCGGGTCGACGACCTCGGTGCGCAGCCGGGTGATGCAGCCCTCGACCTCTTCGATGTTGTCGATGCCACCGAGCCCGGCGACGATCTTCTCAGCCTTGCTGGCCATGTCCTTCTCCCTGATCCGAACCGCTTTGTCGCAGCGCTTTGTCGCAGTAACCCACAGTTGGCCCATCTTCGCGAGCGGCCACGTCGCCTCTGCCGAATGATGGCGATCACGACAGCGAGGACCGTTCGCACATCGTTCGCTGACTGGTCTACACCAGTTTTCGGCGGCCACCAAACCTGGGACGCAGGAGGACACCCATGAGTGCCGACAGCGCGGCCGTGACCGCGCGCTCCCGGTGGAGCGATCTGTTCCAGGGGCTGCAGAAGATGGGCCGCAGCCTTCAACTGCCCATCGCGGTACTGCCGGCGGCGGGCATCCTCAACCGGCTGGGGCAGCCGGACGTGTTCGGGGCCGACGGTCTGGGCTGGACGAACGTCTCGAAGGTGATGGCGGGCGCGGGCGGTGCGCTGCTCGACGGTTCGCTCGGTCTGCCGCTGCTGTTCTGCGTCGGTGTGGCCATCGGGATGGCGAAGAAGGCGGACGGTTCGACGGCTTTGGCGGCCACGGCCGGTTTCCTCGTCTACTACAGCGTGCTGCGGCAGTTCCCGGAGGACTGCGCGGACCAGGCGAAGGTGGTGGCGGCGGGCTGCCAGGCGCAGGACGGCACGGTGGCGGTCTTCACCTACCAGAACCCGGGTGTGTTCGGCGGTATCGCCATCGGGCTGATGGCGGCCTACTTCTGGCAGCGCTACCACCGCACGAGGCTCGTCGACTGGCTGGGCTTCTTCAACGGCCGCCGACTGGTGCCGATCATCATGGCGTTCGTGGCGATCGCGTTCGCCGCGCTGTGCCTGTGGGTGTGGCCGCCGATCGGCCGGGGCCTGGAGGACTTCAGCGACTGGCTGGTGAGTCTGGGCGCGTGGGGTGCGGGCGTCTTCGGTATCGCCAACCGCGCGCTGCTGGTGATCGGGCTGCACCAGTTCCTGAACGTGCCCATCTGGTTCCAGTTCGGCAGCTTCACCAAGCCGGACGGGTCGGTCGTGCACGGTGACATCAACATGTTCCTGGCGGGCGATCCGGATGCCGGGCAGTTCACGTCCGGGTTCTTCCCCATCATGATGTTCGCGCTGCCGGCCGCGTGCCTGGCCATGACGCACTGCGCGAAACCGCACCGCCGCAAGGAGATCGGCGGCCTGATGCTGTCGATCGCGCTGACCTCGTTCGTCACGGGCATCACGGAACCGATCGAGTACTCGTTCGTGTTCATCGCACCGCTGCTGTACGTGATCCACGCGGTGCTCACCGGTGTCTCCATGGCGGTGACGTGGGGGCTCGGGGTGCATGACGGCTTCAGTTTCTCGGCCGGTCTGATCGACTACGTCATCAACTGGAACCTCGCCACGAGACCCTGGGCGATCATCCCGATCGGGCTGTGTTTCGCGGTCGTCTACTACGTGGTCTTCCGTTTCGCGATCACGAAGTTCGATCTGCGGACGCCGGGGCGGGAGCCGGAGGACGAGGTCGAGGACGTGACGAAGGCGTAGCGCGCGGGCGATGAGCCCGCACCTCCCGTACCTCAGGAAGAGCCCCCGGACGACCGGTCCGGGGGCCTTTCGGCGCGTTCCCGGGCCGCGTTCATAACGATATGAGCCGACCCTCCCGCTATGGCCGGGGCCACAAAAGCGGCGGGTTCCTTATCTCACCTTCACCGTGCTACAACAGGTCTACACCACTGAGTGGTGTAGACCACGTGGTCATCGACCGCGTTCCCCCCGAAGACGCTGCCGTCTCCCTTTTCCCTGTCCGCAGGCGGCGCTTTGCCCTCCCCCGGCCTGACGCGGCCGGGGGGACACCCAGGAGGAAGTTGTGTCCACGGCCAGCGCCGCTCCCGCGGCGAACAAGAAGGGTGCCGGCGCGATGGCTGTTCTGCAGCGCATCGGCCGCAGCCTCATGCTCCCGGTCGCCGTCCTGCCCGCGGCAGCACTCCTGGTGCGTCTCGGCAACACCGACATGCTCGGTCGCGAGTCGTTCCCGGCGTTCATCACCAAGATCGCCTCGTTCATGGCGGCGGGCGGCAACGCGATCCTCGACAACATGGCGCTGCTGTTCGCCGTCGGCATCGCGATCGGCTTCGCGAAGAAGTCGGACGGCTCCACGGCCCTCGCGGCGGTCACGGGCTACCTCGTCTTCAAGAACGTGCTCGCCACGTTCACCGACAAGAACCTGCCGCAGGTCGCGAAGGCCGTCGACGGCAAGGTCGTCATGGTCGACGCGCCCGTGGACGCCAAGGTCCTCGGCGGTGTCGTCATGGGCATCGTGGTGGCCCTGCTCTACCAGCGCTTCCACCGCACCAAGCTGCCCGACTGGGCGGGCTTCTTCAGCGGCCGCCGCCTGGTCCCGATCCTGTCCGCCTTCGCGGGTCTGGTGCTCGGCATCGTCTTCGGCTACATCTGGCCGGTCCTCGGCGCCGGTCTGCACAACTTCGGTGAGTGGCTGGTCGGTTCGGGCGCTGTCGGCGCCGGCATCTTCGGTGTCGCCAACCGCGCGCTGATCCCGATCGGCATGCACCACCTGCTGAACTCCTTCCCCTGGTTCCAGGCCGGTGAGTACGAGGGCAAGAGCGGTGACATCTCCCGCTTCCTGGCCGGTGACCCGACCGCCGGACAGTTCATGACCGGCTTCTTCCCGATCATGATGTTCGCGCTCCCCGCGGCCTGCCTCGCCATCGTCCACTGCGCCCGCCCCGAGCGCCGCAAGGTCGTCGGCGGCATGATGTTCTCCCTGGCGCTGACCTCGTTCGTCACGGGCGTGACCGAGCCCATCGAGTTCACCTTCATGTTCATCGCGCCGGTCCTGTACGCGATCCACGCGGTCCTCACCGGTGTCTCCATGGCGCTGACCTGGGCACTCGGCATGAAGGATGGCTTCGGCTTCTCGGCCGGCGCGGTCGACTTCGGCCTCAACCTGGGCATCGCCACCAACCCGTGGGGCCTCGTCCTGGTCGGTCTGTGCTTCGCGGTGGTCTACTACGTGGTCTTCCGCTTCGCGATCACCAGGTTCAACCTGCCGACTCCGGGCCGTGAGTCGGACGAGGAACTCGCCGAGCTGCAGAAGGCGGAAGCCAAGTAGCCCCGGGCTCCTCCTCGACCTGAAGGAATTCCCCGGACCGCCTGCGGGCGGTCCGGGGAATTCCGCGTTCACGGGGCGGGAACCGCCCGACGCGCCCGAGGACTCAGATCTCCGGGCCGGGACGCCCGAGGACTCAGATGTCCGGGCCCGGACGCCCGAGGACCCAGATGTCTGGACTCAGATGTCGTACGTCGCTCGCGGCGTCGCCAGTTCCACCGGGCCGGTGAAGACCTCGCGGGCGTGGTCCAGATTCGCCTGGGGATCCGTCCACGGTGGGATGTGGGTGAGGACCAGGCGGCGCGCGCCGGCCCGGGCCGCGGTCTCGCCGGCCTCGCGGCCGTTGAGGTGCAGGTCCGGGATGTTCTCCTTGCCGTGGGTGAACGCGGCCTCGCAGAGGAACAGGTCCGTGTCCCGGGCCAGTTCGTCGAGCGTGTCGCACACGCCCGTGTCCCCGGAGTAGGTCAGCGACCGCCCGCCGTGCTCCACACGGATGCCGTACGCCTCCACGGGATGCCTGACCTTCTCGGTGTGCACCGAGAACGGGCCGATCTCGAAGGAGCCCGGCTTGACCGTGTGGAAGTCGAAGACCTCGCTCATGGAGGAGGCGGAGGGGGTGTCCGCGTACGCGGTGGTCAGACGCTGCTCCGTGCCCTCGGGTCCATAGACCGGGATCGGATCGCAGCGGCCGCCGTCATGGCGGTAGTAGCGCGCGACGAAGTACGCGCACATGTCGATGCAGTGGTCGGCGTGCAGATGGCTGAGGAAGATCGCATCAAGGTCGTAGAGACCGCAGTGGCGCTGCAGCTCGCCAAGGGCACCGTTGCCCATGTCGAGTAGCAGCCGGAAGCCGTCGGCCTCGACGAGGTAGCTCGAACAGGCCGATTCCGCGGACGGGAACGACCCCGAGCAGCCGACGACGGTGAGCTTCATAGAGCAGAAACCTCCGCGGGCGGGGAGTGAAGACGGGGGTCGTGACAGGGGTCGTGCGGTCCGTCGAGCGTAAGGCGCGAAAGGGCGGGTCGCTCCTCCGTCGAGGGCTGTTGTGGGGGAACTCACCTGCGGTGTCACCGGTATGGGGGCGCACGGGCGTGGGCTCGGGCCTCGCGGGTACCGTCCTACGCATGAACATGTCGTGGTGGCTCGCGCTGGCGGCGGTGGTGCTGCTCGCGGCCGTGGCGACGTTCGTGGACGGGTGGGGGCGGGGTCGCAAGCCGTCCGCTCGGCGGCGTCCCGCGCGGCGTCCCACGCGGCGACCGCCCGGGCGCGCCGACGAGGTCCGGCGCCCGGCGCGGCCCCGGCCCGCCGAGATCTGGTGGGCGAACGTGCCGTTCGAGGACGGGCCCGGGGCGAAGGACCGGCCGTGCCTGGTCCTGTCGGTACGGGGACGCAAGGCCGTGGTCGCGAAGATCACGACGAAGTACCACGACGACGGGCGGGGCGGGGTCATCGCGCTGCCCGCGGGGGCGGTGGGGGACGCGCGGGGGCGCGCGAGTTTTCTGGAGACGGGTGAGTTGCGGGGCGTGCCGGTACGGGAGTTCCGGCGGCGGGTCGGAGAAGTGGACGCGCGGGTCTGGGACCGGGTCCGACACCTGGCGCGGTAGGGCGTTTTCTCGCCCCCGCCGCCCCTACCCTTCCCGTCACTGACTCGGGGGCGCTGCCCCCGAACCCCCGCTCCTCAAACGCCGGAGAGGCTAATCCCTAGCCCGTCCGGCGTTTGAGGACAAAGGGGGGCGAGGGGGCGCAGCCCCCATCTGTGGACGGGAACGGGTAGGGGCGGCGGGGGCGAGGACAACCCCTCCTAAGCCCAGAGCTGGCCCTGCAGCGTCGCGATCGCTTCCTCCGTCGTTTCCGCCGTGTAGACGCCCGTCGACAGGTACTTCCACCCGCCGTCGGCCACGACGAACACGATGTCGGCGGGCGTGCCCGCGGCCACGGCCTTGCGGCCGACCCCGATCGCGGCATGGAGCGCGGCCCCCGTGGAGACACCGGCGAAGATCCCCTCCTGCTGGAGAAGCTCCCGCGTACGGGTCACCGCGTCGGCCGAGCCGACCGAGAAGCGGGTGGTCAGCACGGACGCGTCGTACAGCTCCGGCACGAAACCCTCGTCGAGGTTGCGCAGCCCGTAGACGAGATCGTCGTAGCGCGGCTCGGCAGCGACGATCTTCACGTCGGGCTTGTGCTCGCGCAGGAACCGGCCCACGCCCATCAGTGTTCCGGTGGTGCCGAGCCCGGCGACGAAGTGCGTGACGGAGGGCAGGTCGGCAAGGATCTCGGGGCCCGTGGTCGCGTAGTGCGCGCCCGCGTTGTCGGGGTTGCCGTACTGGTAGAGCATCACCCAGTCGGGATGTTCGGCGGCCAGCTCCTTCGCCACGCGCACCGCCGTGTTGGAGCCGCCCGCCGCCGGGGAGGGGATGATCTGGGCGCCCCACATGCCGAGCAGGTCCCGCCGCTCCTGCGAGGTGTTCTCGGGCATGACGCACACCATGCGGTAGCCCTTGAGCTTCGCGGCCATGGCGAGCGAGATGCCGGTGTTGCCGGACGTCGGTTCGAGGATCGTGCAGCCGGGTGTCAGCCGGCCGTCCTTCTCGGCCTGTTCGACCATGTGGAGCGCCGGGCGGTCCTTGACCGAGCCGGTCGGGTTGCGGTCCTCAAGCTTCGCCCAGATTCGGACGTCGGCGGACGGCGAGAGCCGCGGCAGGCGCACCAGGGGGGTGTTGCCCACCGCGGCCAGCGGGGAGTCGTAGCGCATCAGCGATCAGAGCCCGGCAGCCCGGTCAGACCATGCCGCCGGCGACGGCCGGCAGGATGGTGACGCTGTCGCCGTCGGTGAGCTTGGTGTTGATGCCGTCGAGGAAGCGGACGTCCTCGTCGTTCAGGTACACGTTCACGAAGCGGCGCAGTTCGCCTCCGTCCACGATGCGGGCCTGGATGCCCGTGTGGCGGCTTTCGAGGTCGGCGAAGAGCGCGGCAAGGGTGTCCCCGCCGCCCTCGACGGCCTTCTGGCCGTCGGTGTAGGTGCGGAGGATGGTGGGGATGCGGACCTCGATGGCCATGGTTGCGGGCTCCTGTCGGAAAGCGGAAGTCAGAAGGCGAGTCGGGGCTGGGGCTTGGTGCGCGAGGCGGTGCGGGCGAGAACCGCGCCGGGAAGAGCAGGGGAACGCCGGTCGCGGCCCGTGCGGAGCCGGGGCTCTCACGGCCGTACGGCGGCAGGGTTCAGCGCGTACAGATGGCGCTCTGCAGCCTGCACAGGTCGACGTGCAGCCGCGCCACGAGCAGCATGCCCGGCGTCTTGTCGCTCACGTCGTGGGAAACCATGGGCTCATCGTATCGATTCCCCGTCCGGGTCCCGGAATGTGATCTCAGATGGTGGATGAATTCTGCCCGAAGTATGGGATCGGGTGAAGCGGGACGCGGACCCGACGCGAACCGGAAGGTGCCCGTCGGGGCTCAGTACGCCTCCACCACCGTGACCTCTTCCTCCGTGACGACCCCGTCGACGATCCGGAACGAGCGGAACTGGAAGTCCCCGAGTCCGTCGGTGTCGGCGGTCGAGACGAGGACGTAGTGGGCGTTCGGCTCGCTCGCGAGGTTGATGTCCGTGCGGGAGGGATGGGCCTCGGTGGACGTGTGGGAGTGGTAGACGACGACCGGTTCCTCGTCACGGTCGTCCATCTCGCGGTACAGCTTGAGCAGGTCCCCCGAGTCGAACTCGTAGAACGTGGGCGACATCGCCGCGTTCAGCATGGGGATGAAGCGCTCGGGACGGCCGGTGCCCTCCGGGCCCGCGATCACGCCGCACGCCTCGTCGGGATGGTCCTGGCGCGCGTGCGCGACGATCTGGTCGACGAGGGCCTGGGTGATGGTCAGCATGGGGCCAGGATAGGCAGACGGCAGCCCCGTACCGGAGAGTGGTACGGGGCTGCCCACATGCTGGGCATTCGAGGGCAGCGAGAGGCGCGCCCTCCAGGACGGGACCGGCGGGTCCGCGTCAGTTGACCTTCTCGAACTCCGGCTCGCGGCGCTCGGTGACCTCCGGGTTGCGGGACTTGAGCACGGCCCAGCCGACACCGAGGGCGGCGGCCCAGCCGGCCATCACGTACAGGCAGACGCGGGACTCGGCGTCGTACGCGATGAGGCAGGTCACGAAGAGCAGGAACACGACGGCGACCCAGCTGAACTTCGAGCCGCCCGGGGCCGGGAAGGGCGAGGCGGGCAGACGGCCCGCGTCGACGGCCCGGCGGTACAGGATGTGGCTGATGAGGATCATGAGCCAGGTCCAGATGCCGGCCGCGGTGGCCACCGAGACGACGTAACCGAAGGCCTTCTCCGGGACGATGTAGTTCAGGATCACGCCGACGCCCATGAAGAGCACGGAGAGAGTGATGCCGAACGCGGGCGTCCTGGTGGAGGACAGTTTGTTGAAGATCCTCGGGGCCTCGCCGTTGTCGGCCAGGGTGCGCAGCATGCGGCCCGTGGAGTACATACCGGAGTTGCAGGAGGACAGGGCCGCCGTCAGCACGACGAAGTTGACGATGCCGGCGCCCGCCGGGATGCCGATCTTCGCGAAGGCCGCGACGAAGGGGCTCACGCCCGGCGCGAACTCCGTCCACTTCACGACGCAGAGGATGACCGTGAGCGCGCCGACGTAGAAGAGGGCGATGCGCCAGGGCAGGGTGTTGATCGCCTTGGGGAGGGTTTTCTCCGGGTTCTCGGACTCGCCCGCGGTGACGCCGACGAGTTCAACGGCCAGGTAGGCGAACATCACGCCCTGCAGGGTCATCAGGGACGAGCCGATGCCCTTGGGGAAGAAGCCGTCGATGGCCCAGAGGTTGGACACGGCGGCGGTGTCGCCCGCGGAGCTGAAGCCGAAGGTGAGGACGCCGAGGCCGATCACGATCATGCCGATGAGCGCGGTGACCTTGACCATCGAGAACCAGAACTCGATCTCGCCGAAGAGCTTGACGGAGATCAGGTTCGCCACGAAGAGCACGACCAGGAAGACCAGGGCCGTGACCCACTGCGGGATCTGCGGGAACCAGTAGTTGACGTAGATCGCGGCGGCGGTGAGTTCCGCCATGCCGGTGACGACCCACATCAGCCAGTACGTCCAGCCGGTGAAGTACCCGAAGAACGGGCCGAGGAACTCACGGGAGTACTCCGCGAAGGAGCCCGAGACGGGACGGTAGAGCAGCAGCTCACCGAGGGCCCGCATGATGAAGAAGATGATGACGCCGGCGAGGGCGTACATCAGGATGAGGCTGGGGCCCGCCTTGGCGATGTTCGCCCCGGCTCCCAGGAAGAGGCCGACGCCGATGGCGCCGCCGATCGCGATCATCTGGACCTGACGGCTGCCGAGCCCGCGTTCGTAGCCCTCTTCGGGGGCGTCGCCGTCGGCGGCGCCGTTGCCGCCCCGCTCGTCGTCGTGCTTACCGACCTGCACCGAGGTCATGTCTGATGCGCCTTTCTCCATACCGGTCCGAGCCTTCGTCGGCTGCGGTCCGGTGTCCGAATCCCCCCGGATTACTGGAGTCGGGCGGGCTCCCCGAGCCCGCCGCACGGCCTCCCCGAGGCCGTTCGTGCCTGCCCGGCTGTTGCCGGATCAGTGGCGCACCCGGCAGGACGTGGGTGGTGTCCCGCCGAGCGATCGTGAAGATTTATCACGGCCGCAACATTCGCCGTCCGGGCCGCTTGTAGCGCATGCCACAGGAAGAAGCGGACATACGACACCCGGGCCCACATTGCAGGCCCGGGTGGTGATGTGATCGTTATCCGGATTTGAGCGTCCGCTGAGCGAACGTTCGATGTCCCGTCATCGACGACTTCGACGTCCCGTCAGCGACGGCCTCGAAGTCCCGTCACCGACGGCTTCGCCGCTGCGCGTCACAGCTTCGTCCGCCGCTGCGCGTCACGGCATCAAGGTCTCCACCAGCGTCTCCTGCAGCCCGCCGAGCCACAGGTACGCCATCACCATCGGCTTGCGCGGGTCCTCGTCGGGGAGCCGGTAGAGAAGGTCCGTGTCCTCCTCGTCGACGACGTCCAGCCGGGAGCCGATCGCGAGGCGCAGGTCGTTGAGGCAGCTGAGCCACTGCTTCGATTCCTCGGAGGTCAGCTTCAGGACCGCTCCCCCCTCCCCCACGGCCGCGACGCCGTCCAGGGAGCGGATCACCACGAGGGCGTTGTCCCGCTTGCCGGCGCGCAGGTCGTTCTCGGTGAAGCGGCGGAACTCCGAGGAGTACGCGCGTTGCTCCTCCGCCTGCTCGGGCGAGGTGGCCTCGACGTCGGGGCCGCTGTACGCGTCCGGGAAGAGGCGCTTCAGCACGGGGTCCGAGGGCGGCTCGCTCGGTCCCTCCGCGAACAGTTCGGCGAGCGGGTCGTCGGAGACGTCCCCGCCGGGGCCCGGTCCGATGAGCTCCAGGAGCTGTACGGCGAGGGAGCGGATGATGGAGATCTCGACCTCGTCGAGCGCGACGGCCGCGCCGCCGCCGGGGAGCGGTTCGAAGTGTCCTGGCATCAGGTTGCGTCGCTACTTCCAGTGCTGCGCGGGCGTCGGGTGCTGCGCCGGCGTCGGGCGGGTGCCGGTCCTGCCGTGGCCGGTCCTGCGGTTCACGGTCCTGCGGTCCGCGGTCCTGCGGTGTCCGGTCCCGCAGTGTGCGGCCGGGTCATTTCCGGTCGTGCTGGAGGGTGGCCCACAGACCGTAGCCGTGCATGGCCTGCACATCGCGTTCCATCTCCTCACGGGTGCCGCTGGAGACAACGGCCCGGCCCTTGTGGTGTACGTCCATCATCAGCTTCGTGGCCTTGTCCTTCGAGTACCCGAAGTACGACTGGAAGACGTAGGTCACGTAGCTCATCAGGTTGACCGGGTCGTTGTGGACGATGGTCACCCAGGGGACGTCGGGCTCGGTTACGGCGAAGACCTCCTCAGCCGACTCGGTCTTTTCGGTCTCTAGGGGTGCGGGAGCCGTCACACGGCCCATGCTGCCACCACAGGCGGGTGCCCGGCCAAACGAGGCCCGCAAATCATGCGCATCGCGGGCGAGCCGCACATCACACGGCCTAGAAATCGTCAGAGTGACGAGATAGGGGTAACATCCCGGTCATGAACACTGCGGACCTAGGGCTGCCGGTGGATGTGCCGTCGACAGCGCTCTTCACGGACCACTACGAGCTGACCATGCTGCAGGCCGCCCTCAAGGGCGGCACGGCCGACCGGCGTTCGGTCTTCGAGGTCTTCACCCGCCGCCTGCCCGAGGGCCGCCGCTACGGTGTCGTCGCCGGCACCGGGCGGGTCCTGGACGCGGTGGAGAACTTCCGCTTCGACGCGGACGTCATCGGCTTCCTGCGCGAGCGGAACGTCGTGGACGAGCCGACCCTGGAGTGGCTGGCCTCGTACCGCTTCGCCGGGGACGTCTGGGGCTACCCGGAGGGCGAGGTGTACTTCGCCGGGTCACCGGTCCTGCGGGTCGAGGGCTCCTTCGCGGAGTGCGTCCTCCTGGAGACCGTGATCCTCTCCATCCTCAACCACGACTCGGCCATCGCGGCCGCCGCCTCCCGGATGGCCTCGGCGGCCGGCGGGCGCCCGCTGATCGAGATGGGCGCCCGGCGCACCCACGAACTGGCCGCGGTGGCGGCGTCCCGCGCGGCGTACGTCGGCGGCTTCACGACCACCTCCGACCTGGCCGCGGGCTTCCGCTACGGCATCCCGACGGTCGGCACGTCCGCCCACGCCTTCACCCTCGTGCACGACACCGAACGGGACGCCTTCCGCGCCCAGGTGGACTCGCTCGGCCGGGGCACCACGCTGCTCGTGGACACGTACGACGTCGCCGAAGCCGTGCGGCTGGCCGTCGAGGTGGCCGGGCCCGAGCTGGGCGCCGTCCGCATCGACTCCGGTGACCTGCTGCTCGTGGCGCACCGGGTACGGCAGCAGCTGGACGAGCTGGGCGCCACGAAGACCCGGATCATCGTGACCTCGGACCTCGACGAGTACGCGATCGCCTCGCTGGCCGCGGCACCCGTGGACGCGTACGGGGTGGGCACCCAGCTGGTGACGGGCTCCGGGCATCCGACGTGCTCGATGGTCTACAAGATCGTCGCGCGTGCCGAGTCGGCGGACCCGAAGGCCCCGCTCCTGCCGGTGGCCAAGAAGTCCTCGGGCGGCAAGACGTCCATCGGCGGCCGCAAGTGGGCCGCGCGGCGGCTCGACGAGTACGGGGTCGCCGAGGCCGAGGTGATCGGCACGGGGGCGGTTCCGGCCGAGCTCGTCGACAACCAGCTCCTGGTGCAGCTGGTCAAGGGCGGCCAGGTCGTCGCCCGCGAACCGCTGGACGTCGTACGCGACCGGCACGCGGCGGCCCGCGCGAACCTGCCCCTCTCCGCGACCCAGCTGTCACGGGGCGAAGCCGTCATTCCGACCGAGTACGTGTGAGACCCACGGGCCCGGCCCGCCGACGGCCCGGGCCCGTAAGGGAGTGAACGGGCGGCAAGCCGGGAAGGGGCACGGCAACACTCACACACTCCACCGTGCCCTCGCACTCGTCGGGCTCGGTCGCACGGACAACGCGCCCTGAAGGGGCGCGGGGAACTGCGCGACAAGCCCCCACCAACCCGCACACCATCAACCGGCCTCCCCCGCGGAGCGCCTCGCCGAGCCGAAGGACACCGCCATGCGCCGCGCCCTGATCGTCGTAGACGTCCAGAACGACTTCTGCGAGGGAGGCAGCCTCGCGGTGCCCGGCGGGGCGGATGTGGCCGCCGCGATCACGGAGCTGATCGGGCAGGCACCCGCCGGCTACCGCCACGTGGTGGCGACCCGCGACCACCACATCGCGCCCGGGGGCCACTTCGCGGACAACCCCGACTACGTCCACTCCTGGCCCGCGCACTGCGTGGCCGGCACGGAGGGGGTGGGTTTCCACCCGAACTTCGCTCCGGCGGTCGCCTCCGGCGCGATCGACGCCGTGTTCGACAAGGGCGCGTACTCGGCGGCGTACAGCGGTTTCGAGGGCGCCGACGAGAACGGTGTCTCGCTGGGCGACTGGCTGCGTACGCGGGAGATCACCGAGGTCGATGTCGTGGGTATCGCCACGGACCACTGCGTGAAGGCGACAGCCCTGGATGCGGCGCGGGAGGGTTTCCGCACGCAGGTCCTGCTCGACCTGACGGCCGGCGTGGCCCCGGACACCACGACCCAGGCGCTGGACGCCCTCCGCGAAGCCGGAGTAGAACTCTCCGGCAAGCCGGTGGTCTGACCCCGGCCCCGCCCCACCTAGGGGCGCGGGGAACTGCGCGGCCAGCCCCCACCGGCCCGCAGCCGAAATGCACGCCCCGCCCCCTAAGGGGCGCGGGGAACTGCGCGGCCAGCCCCCACCGGCCCGCAGCCGACACGCACGCCCGCAGCGGGTTGTCGCCGCGCTGCGGTCCCGTCGTGGCTGGCCGCGCCGTTCCCCGCGCCCCTTGGGGGCGACCCGCGCATCGTCGCCTGCGGGCCGGTGGGGGCCGGCCGCGCAGTTCCTCGCGCCCCCAGGTAGGGGGGGGCGACCCGTGCGTAGTCGGCTGCGGGCCCGTCGTGGCTGGCCGCGCAGTTCCCCGCGCCCCTTACGGGGCACGCCCCTACGGGGTCGGTGCGGTCGGGCGGCGGATCAGTGTGCGGATGGGGTGCCAGAGTTCCGACGCGAGCGCGTCCACCCCCGGCGCCGTACGCCATATGAGCCCATCGGGATGGTGCAGGACGGCCGTGACCTCGTCCGGCGTAGGAGGCTGCCCGTTGCCGCGCAGATACACCGCCCGCAACCCCAGGTTGCGCAACCGCGTCAACGCGCGGGCGCGGTTGTGCGCATGCACCAGCACCCGCACCGACCCGGTGCCCGCGGCGAGCGGCCGGGGCAGGTTCAACGCCACCACGACCGTGCCGTTCGGCAGCTTGCAGAAGCCTCCTGCGGCCATTCCGTCATACCCCCGCGAGATCCGGTGTCAATAAGAGAGTCACAGGACGCACCTAAACACGATCGGCCGCGACCCGCCAGGGGGTCGCGGCCGATCATGGTTTGACCTGCGAAAACGTCTCTTATTACTTCGCGGCGGAGACCTTCACGAAGATCGTCGAGCCATCACGCGGCTCCTTGACGATCGCGATCTTCGTGTTGGTGTCAGTGATCTTGACACCCCCGGTCGGGTTGGCCGTGTCGTAGTACGTGTTCGTGCGGTCGTTGAAGACCGGGTTCCCGAGCTGCGACTTGATCTTCGTCGCCACGTCCGCCTTGTGCAGCGTGAGACCGTCCGTGCGGTACCGGCTGAACGGCGAGTCGTAGGACTGGATGCGGTTGCGCATCACCACGCCGTCGGCCCACTTCAGGGCCTTCGGGTGGGCGTCCACCGGCAGCAGCAGACCGGTACCCGGGTGCTGGCTGACGTTGTTGTCGCGCTGGGAGGTGTCCCACTTCCAGATCAGCAGACCGTTCTGGTACGGGAAGTGCTCCACCCAGGACGGACGCGTGGACGCGAAACCGAAGTTGTACGGGCCGACCTTCAGGGTCTTGTCGTACGACACGTACTGACGGTTCTCCGCGATGTAGTACTGCGCGTAGTCCTTGGTGAAGGACGCGCCGATACGGGAGAAGCCGTTGGACTTCCACGCCGCGTCGGCGGTCTCGGCGTCGTCCGAGAAGACCGCGGAGCCGTCGGCGGTGACGGTGATGCGGTCCGCCGCGAAGCCCTTCTGGGCCACGCCGCCGTCGGTGGAGTAGCGGAAGCGCAGGTCGAACTTCTGGCCCGCGTAGGCGTCGAGCGGGTACGACAGCTTCGTGTACGCGGCCGACGTGCCGGTCAGCGCGGGGCTGCCGCTGGCGTCACGCGGGATCGCGGCGCCGTCGACCGTTCCGTCGATGGCGGTCCACTTGGCGCCGCCGTCGGTGGACACCTCGGTGTAGAGGTAGTCGAAGTCCGTCTCGATGTCGTAGTACCCGTCGAGGGTCAGCGTCGCCGCCGACTTGCCCGTGAGGTCCACGGAACGGGTCAGCGTGTTCTTGAGGTTGTTCGCGCTGCCGCTCCACCACTGGGTGGCGCCCTGCGCCGGGGGGACGACCTCGGTGGTGACCGCCTTCTTCGGCAGTTCGACCACCAGCGCCTGGGCGTTCTTGGTGTTGTACTCGGCCACGCCCAGCGTGTGGCTGGAGCTCTTCGCGGCCTTGGCCGTGTCGTACTTCAGCCAGCCGAGCTGCAGCTTGTCCCAGGCGGTCATGTCGCCGGGCAGGTCACCGATGGCGTCCTTGCCGGTGCCGAGCCACGAACCGGAGGACATCAGCGTCCAGAACGCGGTGGAGTTCTCCGCCGTGTTGGTCGTGTCGTAGTGGTCCGGCAGACCGAGGTCGTGGCCGTACTCGTGGGCGAAGACGCCCAGTCCGCCGTTCTCCGGCTGGATCGTGTAGTCGCCGACCCAGATGCCGGAGTCGCCGATCTGCGCGCCGCCCATCTTGTTGCCCGTGGGGCCGGTGGCTCCGGCGTCCGTGCCGAACGCGTACCAGCGGTGGGCCCAGATCGCGTCCTCGCCCTGGGCGCCGCCGCCCGCGGACTCGTCCTCACCGGCGTGCACGATCTGGAAGTGGTCGATGTAGCCGTCGGGCTCGTTGAAGTTGCCGTCGCCGTCGAAGTCGTTGCGGTCCCACTTGTCGTAGGCGGACAGCTCGGACTTGATGTCGGCGTCGGACTTGCCGGCCGCCTTCTGGGCGTCGACCCAGGCGGTGACACCGTCGGCGACGGCGTTCCACGCGCAGGTGTCGGGGTCGCACTTGTTGGAGCCGTAGCGGGCCTCGTTGTAGGGCACCTTGACCCAGTCGGAGACCGTGCCGTCGATGGAGTAGCGGCCCGAGGACTGCTTCTCGTAGTACTTCTTCATCGACTCGACACCCTTGCCGGTGCCGAAGTAGAGCTTCTCGAAGTGTTCCTTGTTGTAGTCCGCCTGCCAGGCCGTGCTGTTGTCCTCGGCACGGTCCGGCTCGGCTATCTGGTTGTGCAGCGGTCCGGGGGTGCCGCCGTAGCGGCTGTCCACCTTGTCGCCGAACTCGACGAGGATCGTGAAGATCTCGTCGGTCTTCTCACGGCCGAGCTCCACGTACTTGCCGTTCTGGAGCTTCACGACCTGCGAACCACCGCGCTTGACGGCCTTGGTGTCGCCGGAGATGACCCTCTTGAGGGCCTCCTCGCGCTGGGCTTCCTGACGGTCGGTCAGGGGCCCCTTGAGGTCGTGCTCGTGCTCGGCGTCGTCCCCGGCGCGTGCCGGGTCCTGCCGGTTCGCGGCCGCGGCCGGCTGGTCGCCGGCGTCGGCGGCCTGCGCCACCGCGAAGGTCGAGAACGTGGCGGCGGCCGCGGTGAGCGCCACACCCACTGCGGCTGCTCTGAACGTCCATGGTCTGCTGGTCACTTGATGCAGTCCTCCCTCACGCCCGGGCGCGCGGAAGGAGGGTGTCCAGGTTATGGAGTCCGCGCGCGCTCTATGCGCGTCACAAGTGACGACATTCGATCGGAGTTGAAGGAGAAAAGACAGACCTTGACTTGGACAGGTCAAGTGGGCTATGCGCCGGCTGTCCGGGGTCGCGTTCCGCTACCGGTCCGCTCACGGAGATCCGTGCACCGCTCAACAGGCGCGTTCGAAAGACGGGTTGGCAGAAGCCATGATTCCGTGCGCCCCCTGTGCACCGGCACCGTGGGTTAGGTCACGCTTACTGCTCGTTCCCCTCGGGCAGACAGGCCAATAGAGTCGGTTGGCGGCGCGCCGGATTTCCGGTGATTTGCCAAGCGACACCGTTGTCGCAGCCTTGTTTCTTATTCGCACCTCCCCCATGCGAGAGGCACCGGGGGGAGACCCCCACCCCGAGGACGGAACTGCCATGCCTCGTCCGACCGCCGCACAGCTCGCCTACGGTTCCTGCACCGTGCTCCTCTCCACGCTCGCCATGCTGCTGCTGTCACAGACGAGTTCGGGCCTGGGAGTCGTGATCATCGCGCTCTCCGCCCTCGCGCTCGGTCTCCTCGTGGCCATGACGGTTCCCGTACAGAAGCCTGCCGTGACCGCGGCCACCGCTCCCTCGCGCGCCGCCACGGAACAGCACGCTCCGGACCAGCGCGTTCCGGAAGCGCGTCTCTCGGCCCGGCGCGAGACCGTCGCCGCCGCGAGCGCGTCCGAGCCGATACGCGAACGCGCCTGAGTCCGAGTCCGCAGTCCGGTGCGTAGTCCGGTGTTTGCCGCCCGTCGTCCGCGTCGGGCGGCTCAGCCGGTGCTGACCACCACGGTCTTGGCCGCCTTGTCGTGCAGCCCCTGCTTGTACGGCTTGTCGAAGAAGCTCCAGCCGCCGGAGATCGCGGTCCAGATGCACGCGCAGCAGAACGCGAACGGCACCCACAGCACCAGCGCGCGGACCAGTGAGGTCTGCACGGAGGGCGTGGAGCCGTTGTCGAGGTTCGCCACGCGCAGATGCAGCCACTTCTTGCCGAGGGTCTGCCCCGACCTGGTGGTCAGGAAGGTGTCGTACCCGACGTAGAGCAGCAGGGCGATCAGGGACTGCCCGAAGGACTTGCCGTACTGGATCTTGTCCGCGTCCACGTCGTACTCGTTGACGCCGAAGCCCCAGGTGAGCAGCCACACCACGATGACGACGAGGATCATGTCGATGATCCGCGCGAGGACGCGTTTGCCGCTCTCGGCGAGCGGCGGCATCCCGGCGAGCGGATCGTTGGTGTACGGGCCGCCGCCGTAGGGGTCGCCGGCGCCGCCACCGTAGGGCGGTGGTGCGGCGCCGGGAGGTGGCGGTGCGGCTCCGTACGGGGAGCCGCCGTACGGGGAGCCGCCGCTCTGACCGGGTGGCGGCTGCGGCGGCTGTGACTGCTGGGGCGGCGGCTGCTGCTTCTTGAACGGGTCCTCGTCCGGCGGCTTCCTGAACGGATCGTCGTCCGGAGGGGGCGGCGGCTGGGTGGTCATGTCCAGAGTGGACCGCGAACCCCGCGACCGCGCAACGGGAGGCGACCCGTCCGGGCTATCCGCCGGAACGGCAGTCCGGTACGGCCGTCCGGTACGGCCGTCCGGAACGGCGCCGGGTGCCGTCAGCCCGCGACGAACGTATGGGCCGCCTTGTCGTGCCAGCACTGGCGCCACGGGCGGTCGAACAGGCCCCACACGACACCCACGACACCGATGCCGAGAAGGCACGGGACGCTGTAGACGAGCCAGCGGCGCAGGGCCAGACCGAACGACGGCGGGTCGCCGCCCTCGATGTCCCGCACCTGGAGGCCGAACAGCTTCTTGCCGAGGGTGCGGCCCCACTTGGCGTTGGGCAGCGCCTCGTAGAGGACGCCGAAGACGATCAGGACGGCGAGGACGATGCCGAGGTAGAGGGCGGTCGTGCCGTCCAGCAGCCACACCGTGACCGTCTCGCCGGAGAGCTTGGCCGCGTCGATCTTCTCGTTGACGTGGTCCAGCGCCCTCGTGCCCAGCGGGACCGCCGCCGCGCCGGTGACCGCGGCCAGCACGAGCGTGTCCACGAGTCGGGCGGCGAACCGCTTGCCGAGCCCCGCCGGACGCGCCTCCGACTGGGCGCGGACGACCGACTGGAACGGGTCCTCCCGTACCGGCTTCCACGGCACGACGGGCTGGTCCTCGTCCGGCCCGGCCAGCCGGTGCACCTGCTGGGCCCAGGAAGGCTGTCCGCCACCGAGACCCGCACTCATGGGCGCCTGCGCCTGCGCACCGGACGGCGGAGTGACGGCCTGCGGGGTGACTGCCGGTGGGGTGACTGCCGGTGAAGGGGCCCCCTGCGGGGGGACGGTGGGGGTGGACTGCTGCTGCGGGGCCGGAGCGGCGGGGGACGGCTGTGCCGGGGCCGCGGGCTGGGCCGCGCCCAGGGGCTGCTGGGCCGCGGCCGACTGCGTACCGCGCTGCTGTCCCGCTCGCTGCGACGTCCGCCTGAAGCTCATCGTGCCCTCGGCGACGAGGGGTTCGCGGGAACCGGGGACGCCGGGGGCGGCGGCCCCGGCGCCCGGGGTCTGCGCGCGCGCCGCTCCGGACGTACCCGCGACATGCGCGCGCCCGGCCCCCATGGCGCCGGCGGATCCCGTGGGTCCCGTGCTTCCGGCGGGCCCCGTGTTTCCGGCGGCCCCCGTCGGACCGGCGGCGCCCGTGGGGCGTACCGGACCCGTGGGTCTGCGGAAGACCACCGTGCCGCCGGAGGGCGGAGGCGTGGGGGCCCCGAGGTCCCCCTCGGAGTCGGCCCCGTGGAACGTGGCCGTGCCGTCCGTGTGGTCCGACCTGCCGTCGGGCTGCCCTGCCGACTGGGACTGCGGTGCGGCGGCCTGTGGCTGGGGTGCAGCGGCCTGTGCCTGGGGTGCGGGCTGGGCCGATGCGGACTGGTCCGGCTGTACGGGCTGCGCGGACTCCGACGGTACGCGCGGGTCCGGGGAACCCCAGCGGACCCGGCGGTCCGGGTCGCCGCCGAAGCCGGTCTGCCGGGAGCGGTCGGCGCCCCACGCGGTGGCCGGTTCGGGGCGGCTGCCGTGCTGGGCCTCGGCGGGCGACGGGCCCGCGGCGGCGGGCGGGTCCTCGTCGAAGAAGTGCGGGCCCGTCTCCTCCGTGGACACGGGGGCGGGCTGCGCGGTCGCGGCCGGGGCCGCCGCGGCGGGTGAGGCGGGCGAGGCGGCCGGGTCGCCGCCGGGCGCCGGCCGGCTGGTGCCCGGCACCCATGCGGCACCGTTCCAGTACCGGACATATCCAGGAATGGACGGGTCCGGGTAGTACCCCTCGCGGGGCCTGTCGTCGCCGGGGGCCGGGGTTGGGGCGCTCATGTCCGTCGTCCCGTATCTGCTCGGGGGTCGTGTTGAGCGTCCACATCTATCAGACGGGCGCAACCGCCACTGCCGCTCCTGGGGTACCTACCCCCTTCGAGCGCGGTTCCCCCACCTTTTCCGGCCTCCGCGCGGTATAGGCGTGACGGTCCGGGAGCCTCGCGAAAAAAGTTCTCCGAACCGGCGTAATGCTGGGGCCTTCGCCGCCTCTCCACTCGTACGGGCCCGCCCCTGGGTCCCGGACGCGAGAGGAAGCGGACCCTATGAGCACGGACCCTATGAGCACGGGCCCTTCAAACACGGACCCTTCGAGCACGGACCCTTCGAGCACGGGCCCTATGGGCAACGACGTGAACAACGATGCCGTGGTGGAACGGGAGCTGGAGCTCAAGCTCGTGCTCTCCCCCGAGCGCAGCATTCCCGTGCCGGCTCTGCTGAGTTACCGCAGCGACGATCCGTACGCCGTCCATGTCACTTTCCACCTCGGCACCGACCACCCCGTGAGCTGGACCTTCGCGCGGGAACTGCTCGTCGAGGGGGTGTTCCGGCCGTGCGGGCACGGGGACGTGCGGGCGTGGCCGACGAAGGTCGGCGGGCGCGGTGTCGTCCTGATGGCGCTGAGTTCACCCGACGGGGACGCCCTGCTGGAAGCGCCCGCCGCGCAGGTGTCGGCGTGGCTGGAGCGCACGCTGCGGGCGGTCCCGCCGGGCACCGAGGCCGGTCGGCTCGGTCTCGACGACGGCCTCGCCGAGCTGCTCGCGCCGACCCCCGCCGACGATCTGTGGCTGAGTGACCCGTGGCCCTCGGACGAATCCCAGGACGGCGAGTGAGAGCGAGGAGGAGGGAGGAGAGGGAGAGAAGAGGGGAGGAAAAAGAAGAGAAAAGGGGGGAGGAAGGGGGGAGACGGCGAGAGGGAAAGCTCTGTCAGAAGAGTTTTCCCGGGTTCAGGATGCCCAGGGGGTCGAAGGCCGTTTTCACCGCTCGTTGCATCTCGATGCCGACCGGGCCGATCTCGCGGGCCAGCCACTCCTTCTTGAGGACGCCCACACCGTGTTCGCCGGTGATCGTGCCGCCGAGTTCCAGACCGAGGGCCATGATCTCGTCGAAGGACTCGCGGGCGCGCCGGGACTCGTCCGGGTCGCTCGCGTCGAAGCAGACCGTCGGGTGGGTGTTGCCGTCGCCCGCGTGGGCCACGACCCCGATGGTCAACCGGTACTTCTCGGCGATCCTGTCGACGCCTTCAAGCATCTCGGCGAGCCTGGAACGCGGTACGCACACGTCGTCGATCATCGTCGTGCCCTTGACCGCCTCAAGGCCGGTGAGGGACAGCCGGCGGGCCTGCAGGAGCAGTTCCGACTCGGCCGCGTCCTCCGCCGGTACGACCTGGGTGGCGCCCGCCGCCTCGCACAGCGCGCCGACCGCGGCGAGGTCCGCGGCGGGGTCGTGGGTGTCGAAGGCGGCGAGGAGCAGGGCCTCGGTGCTCTCCGGAAGGCCCATGTGCGCCATGTCGTTGACGGCCTTCACCGTGGTGCGGTCCATCAGTTCGAGCAGGGACGGCACATGGCCGCCCTCCATGATCCGGCAGACCGCGTCGCAGGCGGCCGATCCGGACGCGAACTCCGCCGCGAGGACCAGCTGTTGGGGCGGCTGGGGTTTCAGGGCGAGGGTGGCCCGTACGACGATGCCGAGCGAGCCCTCCGAGCCGACGAACAGGCGCGTCAGGTCGTATCCGGCCACGCCCTTCGCCGTGCGGCGGCCGGTGGTCATCAGGCGGCCGTCCGCGAGGACCACGTCCAGGCCGAGTACGTACTCGGCCGTCACTCCGTACTTCACACAGCACAGGCCGCCCGAGGCCGTGCCGATGTTGCCGCCGATGGTGCACATCTCCCAGCTGGAGGGGTCCGGCGGGTAGTACAGGCCGTGTTCGTTGACGGCGCGGGAGAGTGTGGCGTTGATGACGCCCGGCTCGACCACCGCGATCCGGTCCACGGGGCTGATCTCCAGGATGCGGTCCATCTTGGTCAGGGACAGCACGATGCAGCCCTCGGAGGCGTTGGCCGCCCCGGAGAGGCCTGTGCGGGCGCCCTGCGGGACCACCGGGATGCGGAGGTCGGTCGCGGTGCGCATGACGTGCTGGACCTGTTCGACCGTGCGCGGCAGCACCACGACGGCGGGGGTGCCCGCCTCGCAGAAACTGGCCATGTCGTTGGCGTACGAGCCGGTGACGTCCGGGTCGGTGAGGACCGCCTCGGCCGGCAGCCCTGTGAGGAGGCGCTCGGTGAGGCGCTGGGTGAGGTCTTCGGCGCGGTCTTCGGTGAGGTCTTCGGCGCGGTTTTCGGTGAGACGTTCGGGGGCGCTGCCCACCGCCACGGAGTCTTCATCGGGTCGGGCTTCGATACGGCTCATGATCACAGCGTCGCACTCGGGGCCATCGGTGTGAACCCCGCTCGCGTGAGGCTTTGCGTGCCGGGGTGGTGGCCGGGTGTGCTCTTCGTATTGACGCACAGTGATCGGCATGCAGAGTGTGCGGGTGTTGGCCGGGGTCGTCGTGGGGTGCTTCGTGCTGGGGGGTGTGCTGGTCGTGATGCCCGACGCGGATCGTCGGCCGCCGCCCTCCCCCGGGCCCGTCGCGCGGGCCGCGACGGCGGTCGGGTCCGGGGCGCCCGCCTCGCTGCCCGATCTGGTGGCGCTGATCAGTGACCGCGAGGCGCATCTGCGGGCCCATCCGGGTGATGTGCGGTCGTGGGCCGAACTGGGCACCGCGTATGTGGAGCGGGGGCGGCGGACCGCCGAGCCGGGGTTCTATCCGAAGGCCGACGCGGCGTTGCGTACGTCGCTGAAGGGGCGGCCGAAGGGGAACACCGAGGCGTTCCGTGGGATGGCCGCGCTCGCCGTCGCGCGGCACGACTTCCGGGCCGCGCGGGGGTGGGGGGAGGCGGCGGTGGCCTCCTCGCCCAAGCGGTGGTCCGTGTATCCGGCGCTGATCGATGCGTATCGGGGGCTCGGGGATTACAAGGGGGCTCGGCGGGCGCTGGCCAAGCTTGTCGAGCTTCCCTCGGGGAGCGGGGCGTCGGGGAACAGGGTGGGAGCGCAGGTGCTGGTGCGGGCCGGGCTCGTCTATCGGGACCGGGGGTGGCGGGAGGATTCCGCTGCCGCCCTGTCCGATGCTGCGGCGCTCGCCGCTGCCCCTGCGGAGCAGGCCGACTGTCTGCTCCGGGTCGGGGAGTCGGCCTGGGAGCGCGGGGAGGCCGCCGAGTCGCTGCGCGCGTACGAGGCCGCTCTGCGGGCCGATCCCGGGGAGCATGCGGCGCGGGCCGGGCAGGGGCGGGCGCTGGCCGCGCTGGGGCGGGACTCGGAGGCGCTGCTCGCGTATCAGTCCGCGCTGGCGAAGCAGCCGTTGCCGCGGTACGCGCTGGAGTTGGGCGAGTTGTACGAGTCGCTGGGGCTGGGCGGGGCCGCGCGGGCCCAGTACGACGTGTTGCGGGCACGGGTGCGGGAGGGGGACGCGGTCGGGGTGAACGAGGAGTTGGTGCTCGGGCTCTTCGAGGCCGATCACGGGGATGCGGGGGCCGCGGTGCGGCGGTTGCGGGGTGAGTGGGCTCGGCATCCTTCGGCGGCTGTCGCCGATGCGCTGGGGTGGGCGTTGCATCGGGACGGGAAGGACAAGGAGGCGATCGTTTTCGCGACTCGGGCCACGGATCGGGTGCGTGGGGGTGGGGCTCGGATTGCGTTGTACTCGTTTCACCGGGGGGTGATCGAGCGGGCGGTGGGGAACGACTCGGGGGCTCGGCGGCATCTGGGGGAAGCGATGCGGATCAGTCCGGTGTTCTCGCCGCTGTTGGTGCCGGTGGCTTTGCGGGCGCTGGAGGAGTTGGGTGCGGCCGAGCCTCGGCCTGCGGGAGTGTTGCGGTAGGGGCGCGGCGGTGGCGGGTCGGCCGTGGCCGTAGTGGGTCGGGGCCGTGCCGGTACGTCGAGTCCGCCGCCTCCCGGGTGTACTGCCCTGAGGAGGAGAGGGGGCCGTCGCTTGCACCGCTCTATGCGGCGGACTGCGACGTACCGGCACGGCCCGCTCCCGTCGTGTGCCGGGTGACGCACCGGCGCGGCCCGCTCCCGTCGTGTGCCGGGTGCGGGCCGTGCTCCGGGGGACTCCCCCCGGGGGAGATCAGAGGTTGCCTCGGCGCTCCTGCTCTCGTTCGATCGCCTCGAAGAGGGCCTTGAAGTTGCCCTTGCCGAAGCCCATGGAGCCATGGCGTTCGATCATCTCGAAGAAGACCGTCGGCCTGTCCTGGACCGGCTTGGTGAAGATCTGGAGCAGGTAGCCGTCCTCGTCCCGGTCCACGAGGATTTTCAGTTCGCGGAGCGTTTCTACGGGGACCCTCGTTTCGCCGGCCCATTCGCCGAGGGTGTCGTAGTAGGAGTCGGGGGTGTCGAGGAACTGGACGCCCGCCGCGCGCATCGTGCGGACCGTGTTGACGATGTCGTTGGTGTTCAGGGCGATGTGCTGGACGCCCGCGCCGCCGTAGAACTCCAGGTACTCGTCGATCTGGGACTTCTTCTTGGCGATGGCGGGCTCGTTGATCGGGAACTTGACCTTGAGCGTGCCGTCGGCCACGACCTTGGACATCAGGGCGCTGTACTCGGTCGCGATGTCGTCGCCCACGAACTCCTTCATGTTCGTGAAGCCCATGACCTTGTTGTAGAAGCCGACCCATTCGTTCATCCGGCCGAGTTCCACGTTGCCCACGCAGTGGTCGATGGCCTGGAAGGTGCGCTGGGTGGGGGGTTCGACGATCGGGGCGGCGGCTGTGTAGCCGGGGAGGTACGGGCCGTCGTAGCCCGTGCGCTCCACCAGGGTGTGGCGGGTCTTGCCGTATGTGGCGATCGCGGCCAGGACGACCGTGCCGTGTTCGTCTTTCACGTCGTGCGGCTCGGTGAGGGGTGTCGCGCCGTGCTCGACCGCGTACGCGAACGCCGCGCGTGCGTCCGGGACCTCTATGGCCAGGTCGACGACTCCGTCGCCGTGCTCCGCCACGTGCTCGGCGAGGAAGGTGCCCCAGGGGGTGGTGGGCCTGATGACCGAGGTGAAGACGAAACGGGCGGAGCCGTTCTCCAGGACGTAGCTCGCGGTCTCCCGGCTGCCGTTCTCCGGTCCGGAGTAGGCGACCAGCTTCATGCCGAAGGCCGTGGAGTAGTAGTGCGCCGCCTGCTTGGCGTTGCCCACGGCGAAGACGACCGCGTCCATTCCCTTGACCGGGAAGGGATCTGCCTGCCGCGCGGTGTGAGGGGTGTGGTGCGTGGTCTGAGTCATGGGCGCAGACTCTCGCCCTTCAGCAAGGTGCGCAATAGTTTGCGATTTGGCTGGGCAATGTGCTTAGTAGAGGGCGGCCTCATGCCTACTTCTTGTACAGGGTGACCACCTTGGAGGTGATTGTGGGGATCGATCGTTTGGACGGGCGGCTTCTTGTGCTGCTCGCCGAGGAGCCCCGGATCGGGGTGCTGGAGATGTCCCGTCGGCTCGGGGTCGCGCGCGGGACAGTGCAGGCGCGGCTGGACCGTCTTCAGTCGAATGGAGTCATCCGGGGATTCGGTCCGCAGGTGGATCCCACGGCCCTCGGATATCCCGTCACCGCTTTCGCGACCCTGCAGATCCGGCAGGGGCAAGGCGCGGACGTACGGGCGCACTTGGCGACCGTGCCCGAGGTGCTGGAGCTGCACACGACCACGGGTGGCGGGGACATGCTGTGCCGGCTCGTGGCCCGCTCCAACGCCGATCTTCAACGGGTGATCGACCGGGTTGTCGGTTTTGATGGCATTGTCCGGGCCTCCACGGCGATCGTCATGGAGAACCCCGTTCCGCTGCGGATCATCCCGCTGGTGGAGCAGGCGGCCAGGGACGACGACGGCTGACAACAACTAGGGCTACCGGGTGAGGTGACAGCGGTGAACTTCTGGGAGTACCTCGGCAGTCGTCATCAGCAGCTCCTCGCCGACGCGTTCCAGCACGCCAGCGCCGTTTTCCAGTGCATGGTCGTCGCCACCGTCGTGGGGGTGGTGATCGGGGTCGTCACCTATCGCAGCGACTGGGCCGGGAACCTCGCCACGATCACCACGGCGACCCTGCTGACCATTCCCTCGCTCGCCATGATCGGTCTGCTGATCCCGGTGGTGGGGCTGGGTGTTCCGCCCACGGTCATCGCGCTGACGCTGTACGGGCTGCTGCCCATCGTGCGCAATTCGATCGTCGGACTGCGCGGGGTCGATCCGTCGCTGGTGGACGCGGCGACCGGTATCGGGATGTCGCGGCTCGCCCGGCTCGTACGCGTCGAGCTGCCGTTGGCCTGGCCGCCGATCCTGACCGGGATCCGGGTCTCCACGCAGATGCTGATGGGCATCGCCGCCATCGCCGCGTACGCCTCCGGACCCGGGCTCGGCAATGAGATCTTCCGCGGTATCGCCTCCCTGGGCAGCAAGAACGCACTCAACCAAGTCCTCGCGGGCACGCTCGGGATCATCGTCCTGGCGCTGCTGTTCGATGCCGCGTACGTCCTCATCGGGCGGCTGACCATCCCTAGGGGGATTCGTGTCTGAGACAGCAGCAGAGACCGTGGAGGGGGCGCGGGAGGGTGGGGGCGGGCATGACGCCACCGGGGCCACCATTCGGCTGGAGAGTCTGACCAAGCGGTATCCCGGGAGTGCCGATCCCGCTGTGGACAGCGTCAACATGGAGATCAACGCCGGTGAGCTGGTGGTGCTGGTCGGGCCCTCCGGGTGCGGGAAGTCCACCACCCTGAAGATGATCAACCGGTTGATCGAGCCCACGGGCGGGCGCATCCGCATCGGTGGCGAGGACGTCACCCACATGGATCCGGTGAAGCTACGGCGCAAGATCGGGTACGCCATCCAGTCGTCGGGGCTCTTCCCTCACATGACCGTCGCCCAGAACATCGGACTCGTACCGAAGATGGTCGGCTGGTCGAAGACGCGGACCGCCGAGCGGATCGAGGAGATGCTCGATCTGGTGGGGCTCGATCCCGGTGAGTTCCACGGGCGTTATCCGCGGCAGTTGTCCGGTGGGCAGCAGCAGCGGGTGGGCGTGGCGCGGGCGCTGGCCGCCGATCCGCCCGTGCTGTTGATGGACGAGCCGTTCGGTGCCGTCGATCCCATCACTCGTGATCATCTGCAGGATGAACTGATCCGGCTGCAGCATGAGTTGCACAAGACGATCGTCTTCGTCACGCACGACTTCGACGAGGCCATCAAGCTCGGTGACCGGATCGCGGTGCTGCGGGAGCAGTCGCACATCGCGCAGTTCGACACCCCGGAGGCGATCCTCACCAACCCCGCCGACGACTTCGTGTCCGGGTTCGTGGGCGCGGGCGCCGCCCTGAAGCGGCTGAACCTGACGCGCGTACGGGATGTGGAGATCACCGACTATCCGACGGTGACCGTCGACGATCCGCTGCAGGAGATCTTCAACAAGATCCGGGCGAGCGGTACGAACGAGATCCTGCTGCTCGACCGGCGGGGGCGGCCCTACAAGTGGCTGCGGCGCGGGGATCTCATGCGGGCCCGGGGGTCACTGGCCAGGGCCGGCACGCTGGTGAACGACACCGTGACGCGGGACGCGACGCTGCGGGACGCGCTGGAGGCCGTGCTCACGGACAACGCGGGGCGGGTCGTGGTGACCGGGCGGCGCGGCGAGTACACCGGCGTGGTGGACATGGAGACGCTGATGAACTCCGTGCAGGAGATGCTGGAGGCCGACCGGCTCGACGCGATGGAGCACCAGCACGACCTGGAGGAGGCCCGCACCGAGCACAACCGTCATGAGCAGGAGGGTGTGGGTGGCGGCGGGGAGGGTGAAGCGTGAGCACTCCCACTCCCCCTCCTGGTCCCGGGACCCCCCGCGACGGTGACGGCGGCGGCGACTCGGATGGCCGGCGCGGTCGTACGCGTACGGCCAGCGGCGGCGCAGGCAGTGGCGGGGTGCGGGACGCCGGCCCGGAGGCCGGGCGGGAAGCCGCGTTCGAAGGGGATCTCGCCGCGCCCACCGCCCCGTCACGGGCGTCCGGCATCGGCTGGCGGAAGCTGACCTTCCTGCCCGCCGTGCTCGTCGTCGGGCTGCTCTGCACCTGGCTCTGGTTCCGCCAGGCGGATCTCGACCCGCTCTCCGAGAACGCGCTCGGCAACGGACAGGTGTGGAAGGCCCTGCGCCAGCACATCGAGCTGACCGTGATCTCCACCTTCTTCGTGCTGATCATCGCGATTCCGCTGGGCATCCTGCTGACGCGCGGCGCCCTGCGCAAGGCGACCCCGGTGGTCATGACCTTCGCCAACATGGGGCAGGCGACGCCCGCGATCGGGCTGCTCGCGCTGCTGGTGATCTGGCTGGGCATCGGCCGCAAGGCGGCACTGATCGGCATCATCGCGTACGCCGTCCTGCCCGTCCTGTCGAACACGATCGCCGGGCTGAAGGCGAACGACCCGACGTTGCTTGAGGCCGCCCGGGGTATCGGCATGTCCCCGCTGGGCGTGCTGAGCCGGATCGAACTCCCGCTGGCCGTACCGCTGATCCTGGCCGGCGTACGGACCGCGCTCGTCCTCAACGTGGGCACGGCGACGCTCGCCACGTTCGGCGGAGGCGGCGGTCTGGGTGTGCTGATCACGACCGGGATCACCAATCAGCGGATGCCGGTGCTGGTCCTCGGCTCGATCCTGACCGTCGCACTGGCTCTGCTGGTCGACTGGCTGGCGTCCCTGGCCGAGCTCCTGCTCAGTCCGCGCGGTCTGGAGGCGGGCTCATGAGACGCGTCACGTCGGTTACGGGTCCGGTGGCGGCGTTGGCCCTGCTGGCGGCGGTGTCGGTGTCCGGGTGCGGGCTGACCAGCGGTTCGCCCATGGTCGACGATGTGAAGCCGGGATCGGTGGGGAAGGGGCAGCCGCTCAAGGGCGCCGATCTCACCGTGACGTCCAAGGAGTTCACCGAGCAGCTCATCCTCGGCGCGATCATGGGCATCGCCTTCCAGGCGGCCGGCGCCGAGGTCCTCGACCGCACGGGCATCCAGGGCTCCATCGGCTCCCGGGAAGCGGTCAAGAACGGGGACGCGGACGCCGGTTACGAGTACACGGGCACCGCCTGGATCACCTACCTGGGCAACAGCGACCCCATCACGGATCCGCAGAAGCAGTGGGAGGCCGTACGCGACGCCGACCGCAAGAACGGGCTGACCTGGCTGCCCCCTTCGAAGCTGAACAACACGTACGCGCTCGCCATGAACCAGGCCAACTTCAAGAAGTACGGCACGAAAACGCTCTCCGAGGTGGCCGCCCTCTCCAAGAAGGACCCCAAGGCCGTCACCGTCTGCGTGGAGAGCGAGTTCGCCAACCGGGCGGACGGGATGCCGGGCATGGAGAAGGCCTACGGCATGAAACTGCCGAGCGGGAACATCACGCAGATGGACACCGGGATCATCTACACCCAGGTCAAGAAGGGCAGTTGCACCTACGGGGAGGTCTTCACCACCGACGGCCGCATCAAGTCCATGAACCTCGCGGTGATGGCGGACGACAAGAAGTTCTTCCCCAACTACAACGTGGCCCCGCAGATCAACACGAAGGCCCTGAAGAAGTACCCGGCGATCGCCGAGGTCCTGGCCCCGATCACGAAACGGCTCGACAACGACGTGGCGCAGGAGCTGAACGCCAAGGTCGACGTCGACGGCGAGGATCCGCACGCGGTGGCACTGGACTGGATGAAGAAGGAAGGCTTCGTCAAGGACGGCTGAGTGCTGAGCGCTGAGCGCCCGACCGGCTCGGCTCAGCAGGAGGGAACAGAGCCCTTGCCCTTCTCCAGCGCCACCAGGGAGTCGACGGCGCCCTTGAGGGTCGTCACCGGGATGAGGCGCAGCCCCTTCGGCAGTTCCGACTCGGCGTCCGAGCACTCCGCCTTCGGGACCAGGAAGACCGTGGCGCCGTCGCGGCGGGCCGCCTGCGTCTTGAGAGCCACTCCCCCGACCGCGCCGACCTTCCCGTCGGCGTCGATCGTCCCCGTACCCGCGATGACCCGGCCGCCCGTGAGGTCGCCGCCGCTGCCGTCGCCGTCCAGCTTGTCGACGATGCCGAGCGAGAAGAGAAGCCCTGCGCTCGGACCGCCCACGTCGGCGAGCTTGAGCGTGACCTCGATGTCGTCCGGCTTTCCGCCGAGCTGGCCCAGAGCCGCCTCGGTGGCAGTGTCCTGGGACTTCTTCATCTCCTGGGCGTTGTACTTCTCGATCTCCTTGACGCTGTCGCCGCTCGGGTAGACCGAGTCGCGCGGCATCACCGCACGGTCCGTACGGAACCAGCCGTCGAGCACGTCGCCCAGGCTCACGTCCGTGTCCGGGCTCGTCGCCTCGATGGTCGTCATCCGCAGCTGCCCGCTCGTCTCACGGGCCTTCGCACCGGAGATCGTGATCACCGGGTCGCCCTTGTTCTCACCGAGCACATCCGCCGTCATCCCGGGCTGCGCCAACGAGAACGGCAACGGCGCGAACACCGCCACGGCAAACAGCCCCACGACAGGCAGCGCGCACACGGCGACGGCCCGAAACCGGGAGAGACGGGAGAGACCAGAAAGACCGAAGAGACGAGAAGCCACGGCATCAATCTAACGGAGAGCAATCTTCGGCTTCCTGGGGGCGCGGGAAACGGCGCAGTCTTCGGCTTTTAGGGGCGCGGGGAACGGCGCAATCTTTTGCCGTTCAGGGGCGCGGGGAACTGCGCAGTCTTTTGCCTTTAGGGGCGCGGGGAACTGCGCGACCAGCCACAGCGGACCCGCAGCCGACCCACGACCCCCAACCCCGGCCAGGGCGCCGGCCAGCGCGCCGGCCAGGGCCAGGTCACCGCAACGCGTCAGCCACTTCCCGCGCAGCATCAACCACCCGCGGCCCCACCCGCTCAGGCACCGCGTCAGCCAACATCACCACCCCCACACTCCCCTCCACCCCCGTCACACCAACGAGCGCCGCAGCGGCCCCACTCGCCCCAGCCTCCAGTTCCCCATGCGTAAGGGTGTAGCCGAGCTCACCGTCCGCCCCTCCGGCCCGCGCGGCGAGGATCGCCTTCCCGGCGGCCCCCCGTTCCAGCGGATGCCGGAACCCGGCCCGGTAGGCGACGTGATAGTCCGTCCACGTCGGCTCGACCACGGCGACGGCGAGCGCCTCCGTACCGTCGACCAGCGTGAGATGGGCCGTCGCCCCGATGTCCTCGGCCAGCGACCGCAACGCGGGCAGCGCGGCCTCGCGCACCAGCGGATGCACCTGCCGGCCGAGCCGCAGCACGCCGAGCCCGACCCGGGCACGGCCGCCCAGGTCACGGCGTACGAGGGCGTGCTGCTCCAGCGTGGCGAGCAACCGGTACACAACGGTCCGGTTGACTCCGAGTTTGTTTGACAGCTCGGTGACGGTCAGACCGTGGTCGGTGTCGGCGAGCAGCTTGAGGACACGCAGTCCCCGGTCGAGCGTCTGGGAGGTTTCCGCGGTCACGACGCCCACTCCTTAGTGGTGAGAGTCGGCGACCCCCTACGTGGCGGACGCGTCACCGGTCCCATCGGCGACGCGCGTCAGAGGCCGCCGGTCGGCTGCGTCCCGGGTACTTCCGGGCGGGCACCGGCTGCGCTCCGCGGCGGCGCTGCCACGGGGCGTGTGCGTAGCGGGGACAGTAGCGAGCTGGTTCGCTCAGCGGAAGGCTCCGTCCAGAATCCGGTCATGCGCAGGTACGGACCGCTCCTGGTTACCCAGGGTTTGATCCAGTTTTGGCCGGATGTGAGCGGTGTGGTCTCTGTGGCGCGCACCCGGCGTGCACCACCCCTGCACGGAGCGCACACGCACGCGAGCGCCGGTGCCATGAGGGCACCGGCGCTCGTCTCACCGTACGGACTACGCACTGCGGACCACGGACTACGGACTCACAAGAGTGAGGCAGTCACCACGTACGGGTGGGTCGTCGCATACGGGTGGGTCATCGCATACGGGTCGCCCACTCCTGCACCTTCTCGATCCGCTGGCGCAACTGCCCGGCGGTCGCCTCCGCGCTGGGCGGCCCGCCGCAGACGCGGCGCAGCTCGGTGTGGATCACGCCGTGGGGCTTGCCGCTCTGGTGGACGTACGCGCCGACCATGGTGTTGAGCTTCTTGCGCAGCTCCAGCATCTCCTTGTGGGAGACCACGGGTCGCCGCTCGGCGGGCAGTTCGAGGAGGTCGGCCTCCTCGTCCGGCTTCTTGCGGCTGTGCGCGATCTGCCGGGCCTGGCGCTTCTGCAGGAGGAGCTGGACCTGGTCGGGTTCGAGGAGCCCGGGGATGCCGAGGTAGTCCTGTTCCTCCGCGCTTCCCGGGTGGGCCTGCATGCCGAACTCGGCGCCGTCGTAGAGGACCCGGTCGAAGACGGCCTCGGACTCCAGCGCCTCGAAGGAGAACTGCTCCTGCTCGCCGGTGTCCTCGTCCTGCTCCTTGTTCGCCTCCTCCATCTCCTTCTCGGATTCGGCGTACGGGTCCTCCTCGCTCTCCTTCTTGGGCTTGTCGAGGGCGTGGTCGCGCTCGACCTCCATCTCGTTGGCGAAGGTGAGGAGGTCGGGGACGGTCGGCAGGAAGACGGAGGCGGTCTCGCCGCGGCGCCTTGAGCGTACGAAGCGGCCGACGGCCTGGGCGAAGAAGAGGGGGGTCGAGATGGTGGTCGCGTACACGCCCACGGCGAGGCGCGGTACGTCGACGCCCTCGGACACCATCCGGACGGCGACCATCCAGCGGTCCTCGCTCTGGCTGAACTCGTCGATCCGGTTGGAGGCGCCGGTGTCGTCGGAGAGGACGAGGGTGGCCTTGTTCCCGGTGATCTCGCGGATCAGCTTGGCGTAGGCGCGCGCGGAGTCCTGGTCGGACGCGATGACGAGGGCGCCCGCGTCCGGGATGCCCTTCCGGACCTCGGTCAGCCGCTGGTCGGCGGCGCGCAGCACGCTGGGCATCCACTCGCCGCGCGCGTCGAGGGCGGTGCGCCAGGCCTGGCTGACGGCATCCTTGGTCATCGGTTCGCCGAGCCGGGCGGCGATCTCGTCCCCCGCCTTCGTACGCCAGCGCATGTTGCCGCTGTAGGAGAGGAAGATGACGGGCCGCACGACGCCGTCGCCGAGGGCGGAGCCGTAGCCGTAGGTGTAGTCGGCTGCGGAGCGGCGGATTCCGTCGTTGCCCTCCTCGTACGCGACGAAGGGGATGGGGTTCGTGTCGGACCTGAACGGCGTACCGGTGAGGGCGAGCCGGCGGGTGGCGGGCTCGAAGGCCTCCAGGCACGCCTCGCCCCAGGACTTGGAGTCACCGGCGTGGTGGATCTCGTCGAGGATGACGAGGGTCTTGCGCTGCTCGCAGCGGTTGCGGTGCAGCATGGGCCGTACGCCGACTCCGGCGTAGGTCACGGCGACGCCCTGGTACTCCTTGCTGAGCGGGCCCGCGCTGTACTCGGGATCCAGCTTGATCCCTATCCGCGCGGCCGCCTCCGCCCACTGCTTCTTCAGATGCTCGGTCGGCGCGACCACGGTCACCTGCTGCACGACATGGTGGTGCAGCAGCCAGGACGCGAGGGTCAGCGCGAAGGTCGTCTTGCCGGCGCCGGGCGTGGCGACGGCGAGAAAGTCACGCGGCTGCTCCTGGAGGTACCGCTCCATCGCCCCTTGCTGCCAGGCGCGCAGCTTGTTGGCGGTGCCCCAGGGGGCCCTGCCGGGGAACGCGGGCGACAGATGGTGCGAGGACGCGGCGCTGGCGACGGAAGAGGCGGGCACGAAGGGCCCTCCAGTGAGGGTGTCGGGGGACGACGGGCGGGCGGTAGTCACGGTCTCCGTGGGGTGGTCGAGCCGCTCGGGCACGTATGACGACGGCTGCGTATGACAACCGGGCCACCCTACCGGCGGCTCATGAACGTCAACGCGCGGACAAGGCGGGGTCACCCTTGGATGGGACCCAGCTCACATCCGCTCGCCTCAGCGGTCTCCGCTCGCTGAGGGGGCCCGCAGCCGCGTGGTCACCCAAGCCCCCACCAGCGCCACCCCCGCCATCGGCAGGAACACCGCCACGAAGGCGGCCGGGTGCCCGCCGGAGGCCTGGGTGGCCGCATGGGTGACCGTGCCGCCGCCGAGCGCCGCGAAGGCCGCGCCGCCCGCGGCGAGGAGGACGACGTTGGCGAGGCCGTCGGACATCTGCAGGGCGGCGGAGTTGTTGCCGGCCTGGCCCGGCGCGGAGAGCTGGAGCAGCAGGACACTGCTGGAGGAGATCACCAGGCCCATGCCGAAGCAGCCGAACGCCCAGGCCACCGCCACCGTCCACACCGGCACCCCGTCGATCAGCACGGTCGGCGCGGCGGCTATGGCGGCCGCGGTCAGCAGCATGCCCAGCATCATCAGCCGCTCCCGGTACGGCTCCACGCGCGCCCTCGCCTGGACGAAGGAACCCAGCGCCCAGGTGCCGCCGCCGGCCGCGAGGGAGAACCCGGCGAGCGTCGGCGACAGGCCCCGCTCGGTGACCAGCATCAGCGGTACGAAGGACTCCGCCGCGATGAAGGACCCGGCGGCCACTCCGCGCAGCAGCACCACGGACGGCAGCCCGCGCGCCGCCAGGTAGGTGCCTCGCGGCAGCAGCCCGAGCACGGCCGGGACGAGCAGCGCGGCTCCCGCCACACCCGGGACCAGGGACAGCCACCGCAGGTCCTGGGCGGCGTACTGCAGGAGTCCCGCACCGGCGGAGATGCCCAGCGCCAGCCGGATGCGCCGCCGGTCGAAGGGCGCGGGGAGGTCCCCCTCCGCCAGGCTGACCTCCGGCCCGGACGCCCGCCTGCGTATCTGCGGCAGCGCGAGCGCCAGCGGCAGGAGGACCAGCACCGGTACGCCGACGAAGACCCAGCGCCAGCCGAGGTGCTCGGTGACCGCGCCGGAGGCGAGGGGGCCGACGACGGACGGGACCACCCAGCTCGCCGCGAACGCGGCCATGATCGACGGCCGCAGCCGCGCCGGATACGCCCGCCCCACCACCACGTACAGCGCGACGATCACCAGTCCGCCGCCCAGGCCCTGTACGGCCCGGCCGAGGATGAACAGCCACATGGCCCCGGCCGTACCGGACAGCAGCAGCCCCGCCGCGAAGGCCCCGATGCCCGCGGTGAGGGACCCCAGCGGGCCGGCCCGGTCGGACCACTGCCCGGCCAGCACCATGCCGAACAGGCTCGTCGTGAAGTACCCGGAGAACGCGAACGCGTACAGCGAGATCCCGTCCAGCTCCCGCGCCGCCACCGGCATGGCCGTCCCGACGGCCGTCGCCTCGAAGGCGATCAGCAGCACGACGGACACGATCCCGATACTCAGCGCCCGGTACGGACGGCTGAGCACACCGTCCGGGGCGACGTCTTCGATCGGTGCGCTCGGGGTGGCGGCGACGCCGGTGTCGCCCGGTTCCAGGGAGGTCATGTCCGCCAGGGTAAGGGGCAAGACCGACATTGACCCCTGTCGGAGGTCGCCCTCGACCCGAGACCTTGGTCGTACGCCCCCCTCGCCATCCCTCCCTTTGTGAACGCGGCATGGCAGTCCCGTTGCAGCCCTCACGACACCCTTGGCCACGCCCACTCCGGCCCGTACGGTCGATACAACGAGTCCGGCACGAACGGACTCAGCTTGGCCGTGTGCCCGAGTGGCTTAGGGACTCGCCTGCAAAGCGAGGCACGTGGGTTCAATTCCCGCCACGGCCTCAACTGGCCTGACCAGGCAAAACGAAAGGGCGGCACCTCATCAGAGGTGCCGCCCTTTCGCCGTCCGTCTCAGTTCCCGTCTCACTCCACCGCGCCCATGACATCTGGCGAACGATCCATGGCCCATTGAGCTACAGATGCCCGCGTAAGCCGCCTCCCGTACACGAAAGCCCCCACGACGGCTAGACGCACAGTGAAGCGCGTCGATGCACACCTCTGCATCATCACAAGCAGAGAAGCATTGAAAGAATCACGGCACGAAAGTACCGGCCACGACCCTACAACTCTTGCAGTAGAAGCGGAATGGAATACTACACATATAGCAACTATCAACCACCCCGCCCCTCACATTACCTACCCCCCAGGGCACCCCTTCGATTCTTTTAGTTAAAAGGACAACGAAGCGCTCGGGCAGCAACCACCAAATACCGCCCAAAGTTTTTTCCCTCGCTAGGAGTGGAAAACTTCGGACAGCGAAAGCTGTCACTGGGGGTTGGGGTAGATGTCCGGACAAGAGTGGTACGCGGTTGCGAAACGCGTAATCCTATCCATAGCAACGATCACTCTTGCCTGCGCCGGCTGCGTATTAATTAGCATAGCGCTCGTACGGATTCCCGCTTTACAGGAAGATAACAGCAGTAACGCGGGTCAAGCATTTGGAGCAGCGGCAGCGGCGTCATCAACGGTCCTCCTCTTCTACATGGCGCGCACCATGCGCATGCAGGAGAAGGAGTCAGAGATGCAACGCATCGTACTACAGGATCAACAGCGAATAATGCAAGAGCAGTGCAGCGAGACCAGGTCGATGAAAAAAGAAATCCATCGAACCTCAGGTGCTCTAATTCGCGGACTACACATCTCCCTCTTGCGTGACGCAATTGGCGATGCCGACCTGGCAGCCACTTGGCCAACCCTATCCGGAGACATACCGCAAGAGAAGAAAAGGCAATACCTGTACATTAACCAGGTGATGTCTTATCACTTTCTCGCATTCGAGGTAGGGGACTACTCAGAAGCCGTCATAGAGTCGTCGCTACAGGCACTCTTCACCGTTCCGGTATGGCGAGAGTTCTGGGAGATCATAGTCAACCCCAATCGCACACCCGGCGATTCACCTGAGGCAGAATTTCAGACAATCGCTGAACGCGCCTATCAGGCCGCTGCATCCACAACGCCACTGCGCCGCAACGCATAGGGTTTACGAGGACGGAATGTCACTTCGGGCCCTCGTGAGCGTTTCGCGCGTAATCACAACAGCTCGCTCACTCGGGCCGATACCCGCATCCGCGGGAAGAAGCGGGCGCACGTCTGCCGTAATGTCATCACCAATAATTACGAATCTACCATCGGATAGCTCAAAGATGTCCGGGCAATTCGCCTCCGACATGCACTGATTACGTTCCTGCGGGGATACCCCAAGGCGGCGCTCAATCTGCATTTGGTGGCAGGTCCCGATCTCGTATAGCGGCATGCACCCAATCCTGTGGGTGGCATACCGTCCGTGGTGTTTGAGGTGTCGCTGGCCACAGCGGCATGCCGCCACCCAAGGGTGGCGGCATGCCGCTGTGGCGTCTGAAGCTTCGACGTGCGCCGGAGACTAGCGTAAGAGCAGCCCTCGCGTGTGCCTGCTGGGGCTATCAGCGCGTCAAGTTGGGTGCGCCGCCCGCGCGGCCTGGCCCGTCGTCGTGCGATCGCCAAATCAGCCCGTCAACCTGCCTTGCCACGTCAGTGCGTACCGCGTCGACCATGTGCTGATAGCGAGCAGCCATGGCGGTTGTAGACCATCCCATCAGCCCCATGACTGCGCGCTCAGGTACGCCAAGGATGAGCAGCACCGTCGCGGCTGTGTGCCGCGCGTCGTGCAGACGAGCGTCCCGCACTTGCGCTTCAACCAACAAAGCCTTCCACTCTGCCCAGTCTCGACGGTGGGACGGGCTACGCCCATGTTCATCGGGAAAGACCAACCGGTTCTCCTCCCAACGATTGCCCGCCGCCGCTCGCTCCCCTTCCTGGGCCATGAGGTGGGCGCGGAGTAGGTCAACGAGTTGCTCTGGCAGACCAACGGCGCGGCGGCCGGCGCGCGACTTTGTGGTGGAAAGTTCCGGATTTGTACGCCGCTTAGAAGGGCAATACCCGGCGGCCTTGCGTCCGCAAGAATCCACACACCCGTGGGCGTACTGCGGCCGATGACGACTACGACGGACCACGAGGAACCCACCGTCAAGGTCCACGTCCTCCCACCTCAACCCGAGCACTTCCCCTTGCCGCAGTCCAAGGGCGAGAGCGACTGCCCAGCGAGCGGAGTTGCGGTGCCTGTCAGCGGCCTTGAGCAACTGCTGTACTTCTTGGACGCTGTACGGCTCTACCTCGTACTCCCCCGTTTTCGGTGCCTTAGCCAATTGAACGGGGTTCTTACCAAGGTGCCCTCGCCGCATGGCCTCATTGAGGGCAGTGCGGAGAGTTCGGTGCACCTGGTGAGCGGTCGCGGGCTTACTGCCGTTGGCCTGCATCTTGGCGTAGAACGCCTCAATGTGCTCGGGCTTGAGCCTGTCGAGACGATGAGCGCCCAATCCGGGGATGAGGTGTTTCCGCACAGCGACGCCGTACCCAACCATCGTGTTGTCGTTGACGGCGAGGGGCGCAACGTTCTCAATCCAGTGTGTAAGCCACGCTTTGACCGTCCACGCCTTGCCGGGCTTCCGCACAGTCTTGGCGTCGCGCTGCTTCTCCAACTCGCGTACGGCGGATGTCACTTCGGCCCGCGTTTTGCGTTCGACGTGGCGGCGGTCCGGGGTGCCGTCGTCGCGGATGCCGACGGTGACGCGGCCGTGCCACTTACCGTCTTTGCCCAGGTAGATCGAGCTACGGCCGTTGGGCTGTCGAGTGCGCTTCTGTTCTTCTGCCACGGGCAGACTCCTGTTTTTAGTGTCGGGATGGAGACCGGGGCGGCGGGCTGTCCTGTCCGGGAGGGCCGCCGCCTCGGGCGTCGTCAAGCAGTTCGTTGCGCAGCACGGAGACGGGTCGAGTACGCAGTCGGCGCGTCGACCGGGATCCGGCGAAGCCCGCCGACCATGACGGACTCCAGTTCGCCGGTGCGGATGAGGGCGAAGCATGTGGTGCGGCCGATGCGGAGTCGGCGGGCGGCCTCTTCGACCTTGAGGAAGACGAGGGTCGGGTCGTCGTCGATGGGGGCGGTGGGGGTGGCGTGCTCGTCCAAGGCTCACTCCTGTGTGGCTGGCTTCCTGAGCAAGTGCCGTCGCACAAACCGCAAAATCCGCAGAAACAGCGGAGATAGCCGCTGACCTGGGGCGATGCGGTGCGCGGGTGGCGACGGGGGGTGCCCCGCAGAAATCCGCGATATTCCGCAAAAATCAGCGGCACCCGGCGGGCGGCTCCGGCCGGTGGGGTGCGGCTCGGTTTTTTGCGGAATATCGCGGGATTGTGCGGCGGGGCCTCGCGGCGAGGTGGCGCGGGGCCCCGTCGCAGGTCAGCGGGGGTGTCGGGGGTTATTGCGGATTTTGCGGTTTGTGCGGGAGGGGTCGCACGGTTCCGGCCCTACGGTCCGGGGTCCCGCAGGGTGGGGTGCACCTGCATGCGGGGCGCGGGTGGGCGTCCGCGCTTGCCGGTGCGTTCCGGCTGGTAGCTGCGTAGGTATCCGTGGTCTTCCAGCAGGGCGAGGGCCGGTTCGAGGTCGGCGACGGTGGGGACCTCGGAGCGGGACAGGACGGTGAAGACGTCCCGCCGGCTGACGTCCTGCCATCCGTTGTCCCGTAGCGCGTCCAGCACGCTGCGGGCCCGTCCGAGGACCGGGTCTGCGCCCATGACGTCGAACACGGCCAGGGCATGGGCGGTGTAGTACTCCCCCAGCTCGATGGCCGCGCGCATGGTGGTCTCGGGGACCGGGTGCGCGTAGCCCTCTCCGAGGTGTTCGGCGAGGTGCAGCAGCGCGGCCATGCGCGCGACGGCTCCGGCAAGTTTTCCGGCCCAGTCGGTGACGTGGCCCAGTTTCCCGCCCCGCGCCTTGAGCTGTGGCTCAAGGCGTTGCTGGTAGCCGATCAGGGCCGTGTCGGCGTCCGGGCTGAGTTGGATGACGGCCGGGTCGGTCCACTCCGCCAGCGACAGGGTCAGGGTAATGACGCGGGCGGTGTAGGTGGCGGCCGTCTGCTCGGGAACCGGTTCCGTGATGACCTCGCGCTCGCCGACCGTGGACACCGGCAGGGAGTACAGGAAGCGGCCCAGCAGTCCGCGTCCCTTGAAGCCCTTGACCTTGCCGATCTCCTGGAGGACGTCGGGTTGGACGGCGAGGCCGATGGTCAGGGCGGGGGCGTCGATGTACTCGCGGCGGGTCTGCCGATTCACCCTCAGCCTGTCCCCGGCATGGCCCTTGAGGAAGACCTCCATGTTCGGGGCGCCGGAGTAGCGTCCGGCGATGATGTCGAAGATGCCGCCCTCCGCGCTCATCACGGACAGCCGGCCGCCCTGCTCCGCCATGAGCGAGGTGACCGTCTCGGGGGTGGAATCGTCGGCGAGGAGCACCGGTTCGGCCGGGACAGTGAGCGTGTCGGCGGTCTGCGCGAGACCGACCGCGGTGGCCACCGCCTGTTCCCTCTTGTCGTTGTCGGCCGATGCAGCTTTGGCGGCGGCCTTGTCGGCTGCTTCCTTGGCCAGACGCGCGGTGACCTCGGCTTCGACGATGACCGGTTTCATCGCGGCCTTGAGCTGTTTCTCCGCTTCATACAGGGGGTTGGTGAGCAGGGTGAAGACGGCACTCTTGCGGTTGCCGGGCGGCAGGGCCACCACGGTGTAAAGGTTGGTGGGCTCGCGCCAGTTGCCCCGCACGTGGACCACGGACCGGCCGCCAGCCGCGGTGGCCAGGACTGCGAGGGCGATGGACCCGGCGAGGTCGACGGGGGTCTGTGTCTCTTCCGCGACGGCCACCACGAACTCCCCCACCCACGCAGGGAGCACGTGGACCGGGAAGGCAGGCCGATCGCGCCGACCGGTGAGAGAAATGGGCTCCTCCCACACATCAGGCGCTGCGTCGTCCTCGCCGGACAGTTCTTCCAGGTCGGGCAGTCCGGCCCACAGGTCGGGGCTGTCCACAGGCTGTGGAGTCATGAGGCGGCCCTCCCTTCGGATGCGGTGGTGTGGGAGCAGATTCCGACGATGACGCGGGCGCTGAGCGCGATGACGGCGGCGCGGCCCCGGGCGCGTTCGTGCTGCCCGCAGACACACAGCCAGTCCGCCACCGGCACGCCCTCGCACCGGATGTGGAAACCCGGTTGGATGCCGGAGACGGTGACCGTCTGCGGGTCAGGGACAACGGCAGAAAGGACGCCCTTGCGGGCGGCGACCTTCGATGCGCCCACAGCATGCCGTGGCAGGCCCTGTACGGCGCCCTGCGGGCTGTTCGCGGTGGTTCGGGATGCTTTGTTCATGCCGCGCGCTCCACGGCCGCCGCAAGGCCGTTGGCGACCGCGCGGCGGGCGTAGGGCTCGGGGACGCCGACGGAGACGGCCGCGGCCGTGATCTCCGCCCCGAGTACGGCCAGTGCGCACGGTCCCGGACACCTCGCGTGCTGGACGGCGAGGAAGCGGGCGACGCCGAACGTCTGTGATCCGGCGCCCGATTCGGTGCGCGCCCGGATCAGGGCGAGGCCGCGTTCCAGACCGGTGCGCACGTACCGCTCGTTGTGGCGGCACCCGGTGGCAACCGTCCGGTCCCACATGGCGCGCTCGGGGACGGAAGAGACCACCCGCCCCCGGGATGGGGTGGTCTCTTCCTTCACGACTAGGGCGCGGACGGCCGCCGGGAGGGCGACCATGCGGCCGGTGCCGGGTCCGAGCCACCGGGCGTACTGCGTCAGCGACTTGACGTCGACACCGGGGCGGACCGCGTTCGCGGACGGCATGGCGCCCCGGTAGATCCAGTGCTCCCCGCGCGTCGTCGCCACCGTGCGGGTGGCGGGCAGGCTCTCGCGGGCCCATGCGACGGCCGCCGCGTTGTCGAGGTCGACCACGGTCAGGTCTGCCCCGCCGGGGTGGTAGGCGGCCGTGACCGCTTCCCGCCAGGCGGGCGCCCACGCGGGCGAGGTAAGAGCGTGCGGGTCGGTGGTCGCGGCGGCCCATGCGTGGCACGGCGCGGGGCACCGGCAGGGGCCCGCGCTCTTCATGACCGGCCGGCCGCCGCACCGGGGCGGGGTCCCTGTGCAGGAGCGGCAGTTGCCGAACGGGACCTTGCCTCGTAGCGGCAGGACAGGGACGCCGACCTCCGCGAGGGCGAGGGCGACGCGCAGTACTACGGGCATCGTGTTCATGCCGCCGCTCCCAACGGTGTGCAGGCGGCGAGGTACGCGCGGCCGATGTGCTCGGTGTAGGCAGGCGGAATGGCCTCGGTCAGTTCCTCCCGGACGTCGGTCCACGTGATGCCCATGGCCGTCTGGAGTTCCGTAACGGACGGCTTGCCGCCGCCGTTGCCGTACGCGGCCACGTATGGGCCGTCGAAGTACTCGCCGTGCCGGTAGCCGCGCACCCGGCCCCGGTGCGTGACGTGCGCGGGCCGGACGGCAGTCCAGCCGCCAAGCTCGAAGTTGCGGTGACGGATCACCCCGAGCCCGAACATCTCCCCGCACAGGGTGAGGTCTTTGCGGATCTTCGCGCGGCCGTTGGGTTGCTCGATGACGTACGGCAGACCGGTCCGGTCCAAGAGGTCACGAGTGGGCGCCACCAAGTCGACGTGTGCGCCGCCCCATCCCTGCGAGGCGTTGGTGCCCACGGTGAGCGCGCATCCATGCTGGCAGGGCGGGGAGGCGTGGACGATCGCGTACCGGCGGATCTCGCCAGTGGCGATCAGGGCGGCGAGGTACGCGAGGGCGTCGCCGCGGTGGTAGGGGAACGGGTAGTTCGGGCGGGCGGCGATGTCGCAGCCGTCCACGGCGAATCCGGCACGGTGGTAGCCCATGGCGGCACCGCCGGCACACGAGAACAGATCCAGCAGACGCGGCCGGGACTCTCGCCCCGAACGAGTGGCAGGGGCCAAAGGGCCCTCGCCGAAAATGCGCAGTTGGGTCATGCTGTAGGTCTCCTGTTCTGCTACGTCGGGATACGGAGACCGAGGGCGGCGGGCTGTCCTTGTCCGGGAGTGCCGCCGCCCTCGGGCGTAGCTAGTTGTAGAAGCGGTTGCGCTTGATCACTGCCTTGCGGATGTTGACCGTGGTGCCGCCGCCGTGACCGCCCGCCCCGAGGATCTGCACGGCGATCCACCCGCCGAAGATGACGGCGGCGAGGACGATGAGTTGGTGAATGAGCGCGGCGAGTGCGGCAATGAACGTGGTCAGCAGGACCAGGCCGCCGCACACGGCGCCGAAGCCGATCCCTCCGAGGGCGATGTTCACCGCGGTGCGCGAGACGGCTGGCCTAACCGCCACCGGTTCGGGCTTGGTCGCTTCCATCGCGTAGCCGGTGACGACCCGGCCGTCGGGCAGGACGATGCTCGCCACGGACGGGACGTTGCCCGGCTGCACGGGCACGAGCGGTGCGGTGTGCGGGACCGGGGCGAGGGGCGCGGGGTGGTGGACTTCCAGGGCTACGGCGTCACGCACGGCGGGGCGGTGCCGGTCGTAGGGCGTGGTGCGTTTGTTCATGCCCGGGTCTCCCTATCTCAGTGGCCGGTGTCGGCGAGGGCGTCGGTGACGGCGGTGACGAGCTGGTTGACGGTGTCGCTCGCGTCGGTGGCGGCGAGGTAGAAGCCGAAGAGCACGGCGACGACGGCCGCACCGGCACCGAGCGCCTTGAAGCGCAGCAGCGCGGCGAGCGCGGCGGCGAGCAGCAGCACGAGCGGGATGGTGATGACCACGGGTCCTCCGGGGTGGGGTCAGCGGGTGCCGGCGCGGTAGGTGCGGGCGGCGCGGTTGTAGATCCAGCGGCCGATGCGTATGCGCTTGCCGGTCGCCTGGCAGCGGCGGCAGTCACGGCCGCGCTTGAGGCGGCCCTTGCGGTCGGTCTTGAGTTCGTGGCCCATGCCGCGGCACTTGCGGCAGTCTCCGAACGGGCTCAGCCAGCACTTCCCGCTGTAACAGATTGTGACGACGAGTAGGCAGGCGATAGCGAGGAGTGGAAGGCTCATCAGGGGCCTCTCAGGCGGGTTTTGAGGGTTTCCGCAGGTGGGCCGCTACTTGCTAGCGACCTGATCAGGTGCCGTTTTGGTCGCTAGCAGGGTCGCTAACGCTAGCGACGGGTGCCGCTAGCGTTAGCGACCTCGGAGAGCTATCCGGCGTCCCGATTTTCGTTGCGCTGCGTAATCGCGGCGGCGAGGTCCTCGCGCTTGATGCCGCGCTTGTTGACCGTCTTGCCGTCGATGCGGCGGCCGATCTGCTCGGTGGCCACCCCGTACGGCTTGAGCGCCGCAGTGAGCGCTTCCGCCCTCGGCTTGGCCTCCAGCTCGGCCCATGCACCGTAGACGTCGGGGCGCAGGTCGGCGAGGCGGTCGACGATGGTCTCCGACCACACCTTGGCCTCGCCCTTGCCCAGCACGGCCGCCACATCGTCCAGCACGGTGGCGGACACCTCAGGTGCGGGTGCCTCGCCAGCCGCGTCGCCGGACAGGGTGCCCTCGGCCTCGCGCAGCGCTGCCGCGCGGGTGAGGATGCGCTCCGCATCCCGGCCGTCGGCGAGGTACGTACGGACGATCCCGGCGTCGTCCGACATGCCCTTGAGTAGGCCAACTCCCTTGTGGGACTTGAGGAGTTTGGACGCGTCCAGACCCTCGCCGTAGGAGCCGGCGCCGAGGATGACGTCGGAGACCTGGTAGGCGCCCACCCGCAGCGCGAACCGCGCCTGGTGCTGGTCGCGCAGCTCGGAGGGGCACGCCTTGTCGTCCGGCTTCTGCGTGGACGTCATGACGCTGACGCCGACCGCGGGGGCGACGCGGGCGAGGTAGACCATCAGGGACAGGATCTCTTTGCCGTGCTCGGGGTGGGTCAGGTACTCCTGCACCTCGTCCACGACGAACAGGGTCAAGGGCATGTTGAGCTTGGGGTCCCGGCTGATCTCCGGGGTGAGTTTGCCCTCGGGGCAGATGTGCAGGGGCAGTTCCGAGAGTCGGTGGTAGCGGTCCTCCACGTCCGCCCGCAGCTCCCGCAGCGAGGTCAGCAGGTGCCCGACGGGGTCGATGCCGTTCTTCGGGACAATGCCGAAGCCGATGCGGTGCGCGACCAGCGCGAACTTGCGCCAGTCTGGCGAGGCTTTCCCGTCGAACACGTACAACCGGACGTACGGGTCCAGCGCCGCGGCGAGCGCGATGGTGCGGGCGGAGAACGTCTTGCCCTGCCGGGGTACGGCGCCGACCAGCAGCGACAGCCACAGCATCGTGGCCATGACCGGGTTGCCGCGCTCGTCGACACCCCACGGGAACGGCTTCCAGAAGTCCACCCGCGTCGCCCCCAGGAGCGGGGACTTGCCGGAGGGGACGGCGAGCGGGTCGCGGTCGGCGATCCAGTACGACACCCGCCGGTTGCTCGTCTCGTCCTTGTCGAGGAAGAGCTGAGTCGAGGCGATGTCCATCCCCGACGCGAGACGGCCGTGCGCCTTGAGCGCGTCCCCGAATGTCCTGCCGAACGGCAGGTCGACGATGACGCGCCACCCGTCGCCGTCGCGGCCGATGGGCCGCGGGAAGGCAATGGACTGGTCCTTGCTGGTCAGTCCGGCTGCTTCGTGGGCGCGGATGACGATGTCCGAGGACAGCCGCCGCTTGCGGAACGTCACCTTGGCCAGGTCGATCAGCGGCCGGTCCGCTGGCGCACCCACCGCACCGAGTGTGGTGGTGAGCGTGGCCATGGCCAGCAGGAGCAGCCAGGACGGGGCCATGACGTACAGGGTGAGGGTGGCGGCGAGGCCGACCAGCGAGGCGATGGAGGCGACGATGCCCCGCAGCCGCACGCGGTCGTTGCGCTGCCGGGAGAGCTTCAGGTACTCCGCCGCGTCCTCGTTGGCCACGGACGCCAGGCGCAGGGCCTTGCCTTCCGCGTCGAACACCCACCGGCCGATCGCAGCCGACCAGCGCCACGCACCCCGCGGCGAGTACCACAGGATCTTCGGCGTGTAGATGCACGGCAGACGAACGGCGTGGTAGCCGATCACAGCCGAGTAGTGCCGCACCGCCCACTTACGCACCGCCGTGCGCTGGTCAGGGAGCTTCACCCAGTCCGGCAGCACGGGCAGGCGGGTCTTGTCGCGGGCCTCCATCCACTCCGCAACCGAGGGCGGGTAGACCTCACGGGGCGGGTCGACCGGGGCGCCCTCAGTCAGGCCCTCGGCGTCGGGGTCGTCGGTGTCGGGGAGTTCGGCCTCCCACTCACCCGGCTTCACGTCACCCTCGCCAGACACCTCCGGGACAGCCGCGGGGGCGGGGGTCTTCTTGAGCGGGAACGGCAGCACGTCGGCCGACCGCTCGTCGGTGCCCTCCGGCTCGTCCGGGGGCGGGAACACGGGATTCTCGGTCACGATGTACGTACTCCTTCGGGAGTCGTAAGGGTCCGGCCGACTTGCTGTAGGAGGCGGACGGCCGGACCCGGTTCGGGGTGGTTCAGGCGACGCGCTGTTCTTCGGGGTAGGCGCACGGGACGCACGTGCCGAGCGAGGTCGGGATGACGTATCCCGCGTCCTGTTGGCAGGCGGGGCAGGTGCGGCGGGCGGTGTTGGCCTTGTCCAGAGACGCCCACCGGGCGGGGGTCATGGGCCGGACGGGCTTTGCGCTGTCCAGGCGGTAGAGGTAGGCGACCAGCGGGCCGCGCCGGTAGCGCGGGCGCAGCACCTGCGCGGCGATCGGCTGTCCGCCGGGGCGCAGGCCGCGGGCGCGCAGTTGACGGCGGGTGGCGTAGCCGTCGGGGGCGTAGCGCCACGGGAAGGTGGGGATGCCGTGGCGGGCGCCGTTCGGGTCGTAGCACTTGCCGAACGAGCCGCCCATCAGGCGGCTTTGGTGCGCTCGACAAGGATCGTGTCGCGCAGCGTCCGGGCGTTCGCCGGCGAGGTGCGCAGCGCGCGGCGGATGCCCTCGGCAGTGACCTGCGCGTCTGACCAATCGGCCGTCGCAGACCGCGCCTCGGACAGCAGCTCATCCCGGGTGCGCTTGGGTCGGGGCGATCGGGCCACCGCAGGCACCCGACCCGTCGCCCGCCGAGGTCGCGGGGAGTCGACGCCCACCGCCCGCGGCTTGGCCGACTCGATCGGCGTGGCAATCACCGGAACGGGCTTGAGGGGAAGAGTCGACTTCACGTAGTCGACCGCCACCGGATCGGGCATCGGCAGACACGTCAGGACGACCGGCGCCGGGGTCGATTCCCGCAGATCAGCCATAGACCGATTCCTCATAGACTCGGCCGATTCCTCAGCATTTGCAACCGGAAGACTTACCGGGGTAGTGCCGCCGAACATCGACGCAAGTGCAGCGTCCGCGCCGTCCGTGATCCGGTCGCGCTGGACGTCCAGCAGCCTCGATCCGAGCGCCGCGTCCCCGACGCCGACCTTGCGCGCCAGACGCCACGACGTCCGGTCCGAGCGCTTGCGCACCCGGTCGACCGGGTGGTGGGCGGCACGCGCCCGGTGGTAGGCGAGGGCCTGGACGATGTCAGCGGTGCGGCGCTCGTTCTCCGCGTCGCGGCCGTCGGTGTGGACAACGATGCGGCGGGCCAGGAACGCCATGCCCTCCGCCGATACCGACATGCCCATCGGGGTCAGGGCGTAGATGACGGTCCGCCCGGGGTCCGGTGCGGCCATGGCGCCCATGACGGCCGCGGCGGCCGGCAGCGCCCACAGCCCGATCCTCACGACGCGCGGCGAGGACTGCCCCAGCATGGTCAGGCCCAGCAGCACCAGGGCGAGCACGGCCGTGGCGCCCTCACCGGCACCGAGGGCACCGAGCGCGGTGCCCTTGCCGTAGGCGTGGCCGATGTTGCTGTAGGTGCCGATCCCGCCGACCACGCCGGTGGCGAGCATCGGCACGAACGCGGCCGTCAGAACGCCGATCTGCACCTTCGTCAGCGGCTTACAGGTCTCGTTCATGCCGCTTCCCCCGTCTCCGCCCGGTGGTCGCGGGCGGAGCGCAGGAACGGCACCGTGCGGGTGAGCGCATCCGCGTACAGGGCGTCCCAACCGGCGATCTCATCACCGGCCTCCGCCTCCGCGGCCAGGTCGGCGAGGACGTCACGGGCCGCGTCCTCACGGGCGGCCCGCTCCTCGTCCGTCTCGAACGTGAGCGGGCCGCGGAACAGGTCGATGTCGATGCCGAGCGCCAGTTCCGCGAACTCGGTGTCGCCGTGCGCTTCCTGGCCGGCGACGAAGGTGCGCATGCGCATGGTGGATCTCTCCTTGAGTACGTCGGGAAGGGCGCGGGGCGGTCGGCTGTCCTGTCCGGGAGTGCGACCACCCCGCGATCAAGCAGGGGCGAGGTGCTGTGGAGCGGCTGGTCAGCGGTTGCGGACGCGGCCGGAGACCGTGTGGGCGGACACCGTCAGGTGACGGGCCCCGCTGATACGGACGTCGCCGGAGACGCTGTTGGCGCCGATGTGTCCGGCCGCCCGGTCGGTGGCCTGCACCGTGACGTCACCGGAGGTGGTGCCCAGCGTGGCCGCCCTGCCGTCGTACAGGTCCACGTCGATGTCCCCGGAGACCGACTGCGCGCTGACCAGGTCACTGACCCGGCCGGCGCGGATGTCACCGGAGGTGGTGTTGGCTCGGAGCTCCCGCACGCCGTCGGCGTCCAAGTCGCCGGAGACGGAACGGAACTCCAACCGGTCGACGTAGCCGAAGAGCTGAGTATCGGCGGACTGCGAGACCACCGCGAGGGAGGACCGCGGGGGCAGGCACACCGTCGCCTCGATCGGGCTCACGGTCTGCATGGTGTTCGTACCGCCGGAGACGACGCGGCCGTTGACGATGGTCACGCCGGTCACCGATCCGTACACCGTGCTGACGTTCTGCACGATGCGGTTGCCGCGCCGGCTCTGCACCGTCACGTTGCCGGGCATCTCCGGCACCTCGATGCCCAGCGCCTGCCCGTTCTGCATGCTGCGGGCTCGGTTGACGGCGTCAGCCGCCGGGCCCGTGGTGTCGTCCGTCCGCAGCACCACGCGGGCGGTGGTCAGGCTGTCGAGCACCTGCACGCGGATGCTGCCGACCGGCAGCGAGATGCCCAGCACGATCGGGCCGGAGGTAGCGGAGTCGAAAACACGCTCGGTCATGGATGAACCCCTTGACTGTGTCGGGAAGAAGACCGAACGCGGCGGGCTGTCCTGTCCGGGAGTGCCACCGCATCCGGAGATGAGAGCCGACGCCACACGTCGCGGCAGGCCCAGTGACCCCGGGCGGAAGTCGATTCCGCGCCCTTCACGGCTGGATACCGGGGCCGACGGTCGTCACCCGGCCGCCACGGGGACGGGGTCAAGCCCCGTCAAAGTTCAAAGCACGCTGTTGAGTTCTCAAGGAACCGGCGCTGCCTTCGTACTCACCCCCTCGGGCTTTCCTCCGGACGCAGCCTGTACGGCAGAGTCGTACGTGACACCCCGTCTAGCTTGTCTGGAGGAGTGCCGTGACATGAGGTTGCCCCACCGGGACTTGGAGAGTCAAGCCCCCTGGTCTAACTTGTACGGAGGAGTTGGAGCGGAAGGGATGCAATGTCGATGCGACGCGGGATGACCAAGTCCCAGGAAATCGCCTATGACCTGCGCGAACGGATCAGTTCCGGAGACCTGAAGGGAGGTGAGGCGCTCCCGAGCGAGTCCAAGATGATGACCGAGTACGGCTACAGCCGCGAGACCATCCGGGCCGGTGTGCGCCTCCTGATTGAGGAAGGGCTGGTGGTCACCGGGCAAGGTCAAGGAAAGTACGTCCGCGAGGATTACCCACCCGTCGTGTGGAACTGGACGACCCTGGAGAGCCGGAGTCGTCACGCCAACGCGGTAGAGGGTCAAACCGCAGGTGACCAGTGGGCAAGTGCTGTAGCGGAGGGAGGGAAGGCACCGCGTCAGGACATCACCGTGTCCATCGTGGAACCCCCGCTCCACGTTCGCGAGTGCCTCAATCTCCCCGAGGACGGTTTGGCCGTTGCACGGAAGCGCATTCGGTATGTCGACAGCAGGCCGTACGCGCTCGCCGACTCGTACTTTCCTCAGGAACTCGTGGCCGGCACTCCATTGATGGAGCCTCGCGACGTCTCCGCTCCTGGGGGCATCCTGGCTTCCATCGGACTCGTGCAAGCCAAGTACACAGATGAGATTGCGGTGCGTATGCCGACTCGACAGGAGGCCGAACTACTTGCCCTACCTGCGGCAACGCCGGTAGCGGAGCACACCCGAACAGGCTACGACGCGGATGGCCGCCCCCTCCGCTGCATGGTCACCATCCTTCCCGGAGACAGGCACAAGATCCTCTATGAAGTCAGCACGGACTGAGTACCTCCGCCCCGCAGCGGCGGAGGACGTACCCGCCCTCATGACGCTTCGTACAGAGGCGGAAGAGTGGCTGCGCACCAAGGGCACCGACCAGTGGAGCGACCCGGAAACGGGCAAGCGAGCAATCGACAAGTGGCACGCCAACATCGACGAAGGGCGTGCATGGGTCGTGGTCGGTGAGTATCAGCAGGTGCTCGCGACCGTCAGTCGGGGCGTCGTCGACCGAGACTTCTGGACAGACGCCGACCAGCCGGAAACCGCGCTCTACCTCTACAAGCTGATCGTTGCTCGGGGAGCCTCAGGCCGACACCTCGGCACGCGCGTCGTCGACTGGATGTCCCGTCTCGCAGGACTGGAGGGACGGACATGGGTACGCATCGACACGTGGCGCACGAATACGGGCCTGCACGCATATTACGAGCGACTCGGGTTCAAGCACGTTCGCACGGAAGCACCACCCCATAGGCGTTCGGGTTGGCTTGCTCAGCGGCCAGCAGGAGAGCTTGCGCTACCGAACGATCTTCTGCCCGTGTCCCCGAAACCTCAAATGCACAACGACTTCGGAGGAATTCATGAAATGGAGTGACTTCACTTGATGAGTGTACTACTGTCATCCATCACTCTTCCTGCGTAAATCCAGAGGCGACACAGTGATCGATATTGAAGGGTTGCTCACTGCAACCTATGGAAGTGATTTTATTCGCTACGTTCTCGCCATTCCAGAGCAGGAAGACTTGAACGGAATTTCGGGACGAGCAGATCAATCTGTTTTGAACATCCTAACTTCTCTGGCGCTAGGCTCAATTAACGCCGGCTCGCTTGATGCAAGTATTCTCACTGCCTCCTCTTTGAGTCAGTACATCCCAGACGAGGGCACTTCACTAGTTCAGTTCCTGCGAAAAAGTTCAGGTGGCGATATTTCGCCAGAAAATTTGGAAACAGATGACGCCGTGTATGCCGCGCTGGCTGTGGTTGCGCAAGACATATGGCCTGTCTACCTAATTCCGCCGCCTAGTAACCAAAGCAGCTCAGGGTTCTTCATGTCAAACCTTGCCGGAATTGCCCAGCATCCTAAATCAAAAGAGCTAGGTCAGTTTTTCATGGAAGACCCTTCGCTCTCTAAGCTGTTCCCCAAGAACCAATCAGCTGAACAAGAAAATCCGGCCCCCCTAATGGAGTCATCGGAATGGGTAGTGAACAGCGGATACGGGGGCACACGGCAAATAATCGGCGTACTCACAGGTCTAATTTATGATGCAAGGCTGAGGGTTCAACTAGCCGGGCAGAAACTAACCTCTAAATCCCTAATTTCCTCGCTGAAAGATTCCCTAAGCGCCCTCCGATCTCTGGCAGAAAGCCAGCCAGTAGACGTGCCAGTGATCATCGGACTCAGCGGAGTCAGTCTTTCACAAGGCCAGGAAATCCAGTTCACAGATGGCATACTGCGTGGAATTCTCCCAACAGATGGGATGCTACTGAACAACGTTGGGAACTGCGGAGCCGTCTATGAGACCACCTACCCTCTACGCGTTTTGCACGTCTTCAACATCGAACCCGGGGGCGCCGATTGGGCAAAGCCATTTAACAAGTACCGTGCGCGAATCGAAGAGTCACTCAGATCCTTTGAGTACTCCCTGGAGAAAGTAAGACTGGCACTTCTACTTTGCTCTGACGGTGACGACTTCTTGGCACCAAAGGAGGAATCTAGACTGATTCTCGACCCAACAAATATGGGTGGCACGAATCAACGGGGTATAGGAGATCACACCCCCACCAACACCGAACTACCGTCCTCTAAATTTCAGGACGCGGTCGCTACATATGACGTAATTCGCAAAAAGCATCCAGAATCATTGAACATCGCCATGAAGAGGATTCTTTCAGCGGCGTCTTCCCGTCGAGACTCCAACGATGCACTCATTGATTCCCTCATCGCATGGGAGAACATGTTCGGGACGCGCACTGAAACGACATTTCGAGTTACCGCATCTTTGGCTAAAGTTCTCGAAGCAGATTCAGGAAAACGACTTGATCTTCAAAAAGAGCTGAATAAGCTCTATGGGGTGAGGAGCGCTATGGTCCATGGCGCGAAGGAGCCTGACCCAGATGCAGCGGCAAGAAACCGGCAGAGAGTAATCAGCGTAGCTATCAACGGACTGCGGTGCCTTTATCACGACAGGCCGGAACTGCTTAGTATGCCTCCCGAGGACCGAAGCAAAACTGTGTTGCTAGAGGGATAAGGAGGCGGAGCGAGCGAGGACTGTCTCCGTGAGGGCTTATACCGGAAATGCGAAGGGTCCCGAAGATATTAGCCTCAGGACCCCCGCTGCCTAGCGATTCCTATTTTCTTGCTTTAGCCGTCTGATAGAGCGCTACAACAGCCATAAAGAACCCGAAAGCGCCTACAAACACAGTTCCTGCATAACACAGGCAGGCCCACCAGGACTCATGGAAGAGACGCGCAGTTAGAAACGTAATTACGGCCGCTGCGAATGATGCAATCGCAGCAAGGGCAGCGAAAAGACATCCTTTAAGGTTGATGTCGCCATCTAGGGTTGAGGGCATGGGATGTTCTCCTGGTCGCATGAGAGATAAGATTCATGACACTTCCTTTTCGCGTTCGATTACTGCACATTGCTGGACCATTGAGGACTTTAATCAGCTTCTATTTTGTTCGAGGTCATCAGATGCCACCTTTGCGATCTAGATCTTGTGTTCCTTTGCGTTTTCTTCATGCTATGCCGACCGCCCCCTTAGCTAGCTGAGGGCACTCAGAGAGCAACGTGCCCGCCCTCACATTCATGAAACGCTTTGCACACCACTTCAGTTCCCAATGTCACGCGTTCATGTCCGGTGACCAGCCCACCTGCGACAACAGGAAGTCCACTTGCGTCGGCGGCCACCGATGCCCGCATGACGGCTCCGGGCTGTCACGGACCCTGCGAACGTCGGCGGACAAGCGAGTAGGGGCCTGGTGCAGCAGCGCTTCCGCCTAGCAGCGAGGCTCAAGGGCCATAGGACAGCCGTCTCAGTTTCCGTCTCGTTCGCCCACGTGCGCGACCGTCCAGACCTGTACGCCGCAGCCCTCTAGGCGCAGTGCATGTACGGGGCTGAACCCTCGTGGATGCGTTTGGACCGCCGTCCGATCAGCACTGACAAACCTGCAAAGCGAGGCACGTGGGTTCAATTCCCGCCACGGCCTCTGGTTCGGTGTCGGGGTCGGCTGCCTTCGGGGGGTCGGCCCCGCGGCGTGTGAGGGGCCGTTCAGCGCGTTCCCGGGCGCGTCAGAGCACTCCTCCGGCCTCGTCCTGGAACATCTCCGTCCAGTAGTGCCACTCGGACTCCGGGGCGGTGCCCGTGGGGTCCACCGTCGACAGGGTCTGCGTCATCGTCGTGGCGAGCTGGTCGTAGGCCTCCTCGGTCAGCTCGTGGGAGAGGGACTCGTCGATCGTCCGCTCGCGGTGGAGCAGCCACAGGGTGAAGGCCAGGGTCGAGACGTCCGTGTTCAGGGCGTACAGCGTGGCGTCGGGCTCGCTCCAGTCAAGGATCGCGCCCGTCTCGCCGTCGACGATCAGGCTGTTGTCCTCGATCAGATGGCCCAGGCGTATCAAGTGGTCGGCGTGTCGCGGGAGTTGGTCGGGGGTGAGCACGTCCGGGCGCTCGTCCTCGTAGTACTCGGCGAGCGTCGGCAGCGGTACGTCCGTGTCCAGCTGGAACAGGAAGCCGTCCTCGGGCAGACCCGTCTCGCGCAGGAAGTGCCGCGTCGGCTCGTGCGCGAGGGCGGCGGGGAAGTCCACGTCCTCGAAGCGCACCACCCGGCCGTGCCCGAACTCCTGGTCCAGCAGGCGGGCCGGGAGGTCGAGAGCGAGCGCCGCGTCGGCCGGCGGGCCCGCGACCAGGGCCATCGGGCGGATCAGCGCCGCCATCTTCCAGAACGGCGGGACCTCGCCGTCGACGCCCTCCTCGAACAGCGCCAGCAGCTGCCGTGACATCGCGGTGACGGCCTTCGGGCCGAACCGGCCCTCGTAGGACGCGAACTGGCCGCTCCTCGCGGACATCTCGTCCGTCGCCGTCACGAAGTCCGTGAGCGTCCGGAGCGAGGGCGCCAGCGGGACGCGGTCCATCAGGTCGGGGCGGTCGTGGAGGAAGAACGTGGTGGACACCTCGCCCGTCGCTCCGTCGAGCAGCACCGACTCCGTCTCCGTGCCGGCGGGGTCCCGCAGCGCGCCGAGCACCAACTGGTCGCGCAGTTCGGGCGGGAGAGCGGCCGGGTCCCCCGTCGAGTCCCCCACCGTCCGCAGTCCGTCCTCGCGCAGGGTCTCGAAGGTCAACAGGCCGCTGTCGCCCGGCAGTCCGGGGCCCGTCAGCCAGCGGCGCGTCGGGGCGTGCGTGACGTACGGGTCCAGTGCGCCCTCGGACAGAGTGATCCTCTTGGCGCCGACGCCGATGCCTACGCCAGCGCCGATGCCGTTGCCCGTGCCCGTGCCGGTGTCCGTCGTGCTCATCGTTCCCCCGCGGATCGTTGTTCGCAGTCCCCCGGCAGGACCGGGCCGGGCGGCACACAGCCATGCGCCCAGGCATGCCGCCACGCACGCCGAGGCATCCGGATGCGCCTCGAAACACCCGGAGAACGGCCCGCCGCCCAGCGGTCCTCCCCCACTGAAAAGAACACTACCCGGCAGCACTGACAACGCCCCAGCAACGCCCTGACCAGCGGATTCTCGGTGATCTCTCGCTGACCTGCCGTCAGTCCCGCCGCCGAGCAGCTCAGCGGACGCAGACCCGGCCGTCAGGTCACTGCGTCGTCGTCACCACGGCCGCCTGGGGCCTTATCGGCAGCCGGTTCACCGGGCGTCCCGTGGCCGCCCGGACCGCGGACGCGACCGCCGCGGGGGACGTGACGACGGGTACCGCGCTGACGGCCTTCGCTCCGAAGGGCGCGACCACGTCGCGCTCCTCGACGAGCTTGACGATGCGGATGTCGGGGGCGTCGAGGGCGGTCGGCAGCGAGTACCCGGTGAGGTCGGGGTGGCGGACGAGACCGCGCGCGGTGCGCAGGTTCTCGGTCAGCGCCGCGCCGATGCCCTGCGTGACCCCGGCCTCGATCCGGGCGGTGAGCTGCGCGGGGTTCAGGATGCGGCCCACGTCCTGGGCGAGCGCCAGTTCGACCACGCGCACCGAGCCCAGCTCGATGTCGACGTCCACCACCGCGCGGATCGCGCAGAAGGCGAGGCCCACGAAGGCGTCGCCCTGGCCGGCGCCGTCCAGCGGCTCGGTGGGGTGCGGGCGGCACTGCGCGGTCGCCCACAGCTCCTTGCCGTCCATCGCCTCGGCGACGGTCGTCGACAGCACGCCGTCGTACGAGGTGATCTTGCCGTCGGTGATCTGGAGCAGTTCGGTGGACATGCCGAACTTGTGCGCCAGGGGCTGCAGCAGCTGCGTACGGACCATCTTGGCGGCCCGTTCGACGGCGCCGCCGGACACCCAGGTGTGGCGGCCGCGGGCACTGGGGCCCGCGGGGGGCTGGTCGGTGTCCACGGAGGCCACATGGACCTCGTCGATGCCGAGCGTCTCCTGGACGATCTGCCGGGCCAGCGTGGTGAAGCCCTGGCCGGTCTCCACGGCCGCGCAGAGCACGGTGGCGATGCCGTCGTGGACCTTCACGGTGGCCGTCGAGACCTCGTCGGTGCCCTCGGCGCCGAGCATGTGGACCATACCCAGGGCGTAGCCGACGCCCCGCCGTACGGCACCGGGTTCACCGGCGCCCTCGGGGCCGCCGGGGAGCAGCCACTCGTCCTCGGGGGTGTCCTTGGGGAGGGCGGGCAGCGGGTGCTCCTGGACGGCCTGGAGCAGTTCGGCCACGGGGGCCGGGCAGGTGACGGTCTGGCCGGTCGGCAGGACGTCCCCGGTGGCCAGTACGTTGCGCAGGCGCAGGTCGGCCGGGTCGACGCCGAGCTTCTTGGCCAGCTTGTCCATCTGGGCCTCGTAGGCGGCGCACACCTGCATGGCGCCCTCGCCGCGTACGTGTCCGGAGGGCGGGTTGTTGGTGCGTACGGCCCAGCCCTCGATGAAGGCGTTCGGGACGACGTAGGGGCCGCAGGCGAAGGAGACGGCGGCGGCGAGGGCCTCCGAGGAGGTGTCGGCGTACGCGCCCGCGTCGAGGAGGATCTGCGCCTCGACCTTGATCAGCCTGCCCTCGGCGTCCGCGTGGTGGCGGTAGCGCAGGAGCGTGGGGTGCCGGTGGACGTGCCCGAGGAAGGATTCTTCGCGGGTCGCGGTCAGCTTGACCGGGCATCCGGTCTTGAGGGCGAGCAGCCCGAGGGGGAGCTGGAAGCCCTGGTCCTCGCGGTCGGCGGTGGCGCCGGGCACGCCGGTGACGACGACCTTCACGCGCTCCGGTTCCAGGCCGTAGCAGGCGGCGGCCGTGTCGCGGTCGGTGTGCGGGTCGGTGGAGGCCACGTAGAGCTCGACCCCGCCGTCGGGGCGGGGCACGGCGAGGCCGGCCTCCGCGCCGATCGGGGCCGGGTCCTGGCGGCCGATGCGGTAGAGGCCCTCGACGACGATGTCTCCGGCCGCGTCCGGGTCGCCGTGGCGCAGCGGGATGTGGCGGATGAGGTTGCCGTCGGGGTGCAGGGGCTCCGCTTCGAAGGCCTGCTCCGGGTCGGTCACCGGGTCGAGGATCTCGTACTCGACGATGACGGCGGCGGCGGCCATGCGCGCGGTGTCGGGGTGGTCCGCGGCGACGGCCGCGATGGCCTCTCCGTGGTGGCGCACGACGTCGGAGGCGAACACCGGGCGGTCGGCCCTGCCGCGGCCGAGCAGCGCGGTGCCGGGCACGTCCTCGTGGGTGATGACGGCCCGTACGCCGGGCATCTCGCGCGCGTGGGTGGTGTCGACGGACAGGATGCGCGCGTGCGGGTGCGGCGATCTCAGGACGGCGGCCCACAGGAGGCCCTCGGCCCACAGGTCCGCCGCGTACGGGAAGGTGCCCTCCGTCTTGGCGCGGGCCTCCGCGGACGGCAGGGACACGCCGAGGCCGTGCGGCGGCGGTTCCGGTGCGGTGCCGGGCTGCGCGGTGGTCGCGGTGGCGGTGTCGTTGCTCACGCCTGGCCTCCGTCCTGGCCGTACGGCTGCTCGTGGGGCTGGCTGGACTGGCTGGGCTGGTGGGGCTCGAACGCGGACGGGTTGACGCCTCCGGCGCCGGGGCCCGCCTGGTGCGGGATACGGGCCTCGTCGCCGTCCGAGGAGTGCTCGGCGGCCGTGTGGGCCTCGCGCTCGGCCACGACGTCCCGTACGGCCTCCAGGACGCCCCGGTAGCCCGAGCAGCGGCACAGGTTGCCGCACAGGGCCTGGCGGGTCTCCAGGTCGGTCGGCGCGGGGTTGCCCTCAAGGAGGTCGTGCACGGTCATCGCCATGCCCGGGATGCAGAAGCCGCACTGCACGGCACCGCACTTGGCGAGGGCCCGCTGGACGTCCGAGGGCTGCCCGTCGGCGGCGAGGCCCTCGACGGTGCGCACCTCGCTCCCGGCCGCGGTCACGGCGGGCACCAGGCAGGACGCGACGAGCCGGCCGTCCACCTGGACGTTGCAGGCGCCGCACTCGCCCTGCGAGCAGCCGTCCTTGGCGCCCGCGAGGCCGAGGCGCTCGCGCAGTACGTACAGCAGCGATTCGCCGATCCAGGCGTCCGTCACGGGCCGTTCGACGCCGTTCACCCGCAGGACGTACGAGGCGAGGGGGTGGTCGTTGTGCGGGGCGATGCCCTGGGGGTCGTCGGACCCGGACTCCTCGGCGGCGGCGTCGGCGTCCGTGACGGACGCGGCGGTCTCGGCGGGCGAGGCGGTCGCGGCGTGGAACTCCTCGCCCGGCTCCTCCGTGGAGGCCGCTTCCGGCTCGCCCGCGCGGTCGTCCGCGAAGTCCCGGTGGTCGTGGCGGGACGCGGCGCCGGACGGTTCCTCGCGTCCGTCGTCGTGGCCCGTGTCGCGCTCCACGGAGACGGCGATCTCGTCGGCGTGCGCTCCGGAGACGTCGATGATCTCGGCGGCGCCGTGCTCGGCGGGGGCGTGCGGCCCGGTTCCGTCGGCGGGCTGCTGCTCGGGCGGCTGCTGGGCCCACGGCTCGTCGGCCCAGGGTGCCGCCGCCCCGCCCGGCAGCGTGGCGGGCGGGTTGCCGCCCCACTGCTCGACCAGCGAGGACGTGGTGAACTCGCCGGACTCGTCCGGCAGATCACCGTCGGCGACCGGGATGGACCACTGTCCGGTGACGTCCTGGCCGGAGGCGTCGCGCCCCGTGCCGTCGTGTCCCGTGCCGTCGTGTCCGTGCGGGCCCTGGCCGCCCTGTGCGGGCTGGTCGAAGGTCCACTGGCCGGTGGCCCCGGGGTGGTACGAGAACTGGTCCTGGGGGGCCTGCCGGTGCTCTTCGGGGAGGGCGTTCGGGTCGGGCCACCGTACGTCCTGCTGCTGACCGGGGCCGGCCGCCTCGGGCGGTGCGCCCCAGGAGCCGGTGGACCCCGGGTCGTTCTCCGCACCCGTGCCGGGCGCGACCGTTATCGGCGGCGGTACGTAGCCGTGGCCGGGCGCGGCGAGCGGCGAGTCCGCGAGGAGGGCGTCGATGCCCCCTTCGGGGAGCTTGACGAAGGCGGTGGCGCCGTCGTCGTAGTCGCCCTGCGGCAGCGGGTCCCAGCGGCTGCCGGGGCGGGGGGCGCCCTCACCGTGCTGATCTCCGTGCTGGTCGTCGGTCACGACAGTGCCCTCCCCAGTGCTCGTCGGGCCAGCGCGGCGACGGTGCGCCGCAGGTGCAGTACGGCGGGCGGCAGCGGCGGGACGGAACCGTCCTCCTCGGGGGCCGCGTCGGGGATGCAGGCCGCGGCGACGTACTCGCCGAAGGCGGCCAGCGCCTCGGGCACGATCGCGCGGTTGTTGTCCCAGTCGATCAGCGAGGCGACCCACTGCTCGGCGTCCAGGGGGCGCAGCGGCATCGGCGCTATGGCACCGACGGCGCACCGCACCCCGCGCCTGGCGGGATCGAGGACGAGCGACACGGAGGCGATGGCGCGCCCCGGGCCGGTCCGTCCGGTCGCCTTCAGGAAGACCTGCGGCGCGTGCAGCAGCGGCACGCGCACGTACCCGATGAGTTCGCCGCCGCGGAGCATCTCCATGCCCGCGAGCAGGTGCGACACGGGGATCTCACGGCGGGCGCCCCCCGGGCAGGCGATGATGAGGGTCGCTTCCAGCGCGGCCAGCACCGGGAGCGCGTCCCCGGTGGGCGACGCGGAGGCGATGTTGCCGCCCAGGGTGCCCGCGTTGCGGATCTGCGGTGGTCCCGCGGCCCGTGCGGCGGCCGCGAGGGCGGGGATGAGGGCGGCGAAGTCGGGGCGCCCCATGCGGGCGTGGGTGAGGCCCGCGCCGAGGAGCGCGTGGCCGTCCTGGTACTGCCAGCCGCGGATCTCGCTGATGCGGCCGAGGCCGACGAGTGCGGCGGGCCTCAGCTGTCCGGAGTTGACGGCGGCCATGAGGTCGGTGCCTCCGGCCACGGGAACGGCGGCGGGCATGGCTGCGAGCGCCGCGACGGCCTCGTCCAGTGAGGCGGGCAGCGTCACGGCGTGCGCCGCCTGCGGTGCGTGCGTGGTCAAACCGGCTGCCCCTTCCCGCTGCCCCACCTGGTCCCACCTGTGTTGCCGTACGGTACGTGCTGACAGGGCGGACGTGGCAACTCTGGCACATCTTCCCGGTTCCCCGACGCGGGGGTCCGCTAGGAGGCATTCCTACCCGCCACCAGCGGATGGTCCGTTTTCGCACTACATCGCCCGTCAGAGCCAATTGGCGGTTTTCGTTGCCCCTTGGGTGTCTTTCTCCGCGGAGGCCACCGTCCCAGGGTGCCGCGCCGGACGACACCCCCCGGGAGCGGCCTCACACGTTCGGGGGCGGCCCCTCGATCGGGCGTCCGAGCACTCCGGGGCGCCGCTGCCACGGCAACGGCCCGGCGGGCGGCCGGTAGGCGACTCCCAGGGCGTCAAGTCGCGTGTAGTGCGCGGTCATTCGCTCCTCGAAATCCGCGAAGTCGCGTTCCGCGGGCGGGGGCAGGGCGCTCCAGGCGACCTCCGCGAAGGCCACGAGCCGCGGGAAGGCCTGGTAGTCCACGCGGGCCCGGTCCTCCATCACCTCGGTCCACAGGTTGGCCTGGGTGCCCAGCACGTGCCGCGCCTGAGCGGGGGTCAGTTCCGGTGGAACGGGTTCGAAGCGGTAGACGTCCTCCAGGGTGCGCACGAAACCGATGGGCACCGGCTCGTCGGGGCCTTCGGCCTGCCGGTGGTCCAGGTACACCTGCTGCTCGGGGCACATGACGACGTCGTGGCCGGCCCGTGCGGCCGTGATGCCGCCCTGGTAACCGCGCCACGAGGAGACGGCGGCGCCCGGGGCGAGCCCGCCCTCCAGGATCTCGTCCCAGCCGATCAGCCGGCGTCCGCGCGCGCTCAGCCAGTCGTCGAAGTGGCGGATGAACCAGGACTGCAGTTCGTCCTCGTCCGCGAGGCCCAGTTCGGTGATCCGCGCCTGTGCGGCGGGGGACGCCTTCCACTGGTCCTTGGCGCACTCGTCGCCGCCGACGTGGATGAACTCCGAGGGGAACAGGCCGAGGAGTTCCTCGAAGACGCCCTCGTAGAAGCGAAGGGCGTTGTCAGTGGGTGCGAGTACGTTTTTCGAGACGCCCCAGGTGTCCCAGACGGAGAGGGAGTGCGTGTCGATGACATCGGTGTTGCCGAGTTCCGGATATGCGGCGATGGCGGCCTGCGAGTGCCCCGGGATGTCGATTTCGGGGACGACGGCGATATGCCGTTCGGCGGCGTACGCGACGATCTCGCGGATGTCGTCCTGGGTGTAGAAGCCCCCGTGCGGCTTCTCCTCCCAGTGGGGCGAGGCGCGATGACCGAATTTGGTGCGTGCCCGCCATGATCCGGTCTCCGTGAGCTTCGGATACCGCTTGATCTCGATACGCCAGCCCTGGTCGTCGGTGAGGTGGAAGTGGAAGACGTTGAGCTTGTGCGCGGCCATCAGGTCGAGTTGGCGCAGGACGCCGTCCTTCGGCATGAAGTGCCGCGAGACGTCGAGCATCAGACCGCGCCAGCCGAATCGCGGCGCGTCCTCGACGGTCACGTTCGGGACGGCATACGTGGCGCCCGGTCGCACGGGCGCCCGCCGGAAGGCGTCGGGGCCGATGAGCTGACGCAGTGTCTGGGCTCCCCAGAACACTCCGGCGCCGCTTCCGCCGCGGATCTCGACGCCTCGTCCGGAATCGGCGTCGAGTACGTAGGCCTCCGCCGGGAGGGACTCGTCGATACGCAACCGCACGGTGCCCGGGGCGTTTTCCGCACCGGTCGCGCTTTCGTGGCCGGATGCGTTTTCGGGGCCGGCCGTGCTTTCGGGAGCGGGCGGCAGCGAAAGTCCCAGCGCGGCGCCGAGGGTGAGGCGCAGCCAGCGTTCGGTGGTGCCCGTGCCGGGGCCCGCCGACAGGGTGGTGGCCGCGTCGAGCGGGACCCCCGGGAGGGCGGACCCCTGTACGGAGCGGGGCGCCGGGATCACCCCGGCCGGGGCGTCGGGTGTCGGGGCTGCGGGTGTCGCGTCGCTCACGTCAGTCCTTCACCGCGCCGCCGAGTCCGGAGACCAGGCGCCGCTGTACGAGTACGAAGAAGATCAGCACGGGAATCGTCATCACGGTGGAACCGGCCATCACACCGCCCCAGTCCGGGTCGTCGGGCTTGTAGAAGACGAGGAGGGCCATCGGCAGCGTGGACTGCGAGGTGTCGCTGATGATGAAGGATTTGGCGAACAGGAAGTCGTTCCAGGCGGAGATGAACGAGAACACGCTGGTGGCGACGAGCCCCGGAAAGACCAGCGGGAAAAGGATCTGCCACAGGAACCGCGTCCGGCTCGCCCCGTCGATGTGGGCGGCCTCCTCCAGCGCCTCGGGGACGGCCTTCACGAAGCCGCGCAGCATCCAGATCGCGAAGGGCAGGGAGAAGGCGATGTGCGGCAGGATCAGCGCGCCCAGGGTGTTGAGCTGACCGAAGTCCCGCATCTGGAAGAAGAGGGGGATCGTCAGTGCCTCGACGGGCACCATCTGGGCGACCAGGAACATGATCAGCAGGGTGGTCCGGAAGCGGAAGCGGAATCGTGTCACGGCGGTCGCGGCGAGAAACGCGATGAGCGCCGAGACGGCGACGACGGTGACCGCGACGACAAGACTGTTGAGGAAGTAACGGCCGAATTCCTGCTGTCCGAAGACGCGCCGGAAGGAATCCAGCGACGGGGAGAGCGTCCAGGGCCGCGGCTCGCTCGACTCGATCTCCCCGGCCGGTTTGAAGGCGCTGAGCACCATCCAGTAGAGGGGGAATGCGACCACCGCCGCGATCAGCAGCGCCGAGACCTCGGCGGCCAGCCGCCACGGCCGTCGCACGGAACGGCGTACGAGATCTCGTACGAATCCGCTCCGTACGGAATCCGTGGACGTCATGGAACTCACAGCTCTTCCCCCTGCCTTCGCAGCAGCCTCAGATAGACGAGCGTGACCGCCAGCAGAATCAGCAGCATCACCACTCCGATCGCCGACCCGAGGCCGTACTGGGAGGACGCGAAGGCCTTTTGATACGCGTACACGTTCAGGACGAGGTTCTGTCCCGCGATGCCGCCGCCGTTCGTCATGACGTAGATCTGGGTGAAGACCTTGAAGTCCCAGATGACCGACTGGATGGTGACGACCACGAGGATCGGGCGGAGCATCGGGGCGAGCACCGAGCGCCAGATCCGCCACTGGGAGGCGCCGTCCAGGGAGGCGGCCTCCAGGACCTCGGAGGGCACGGCGCGGATTCCGGCGTACACGGTGACCATCACGAACGGGAAGGAGCACCAGACGACTTCGAGCAGGACGAGGGCGAAGGCGCTGTAGCGGCCGTACGTCCAGGAGTGGTCGCCGAGTCCCAGGACCCGGTTGACCGGGCCGAAGTCGGGGTCGAACAGGAGCAGCCATACCGTGGACCCGGTGACCGCGGGGGTCGCCCAGGCGCCGAGCGCGGCGAGCATCAGGGCGAGCCGCGGCAGGGCACGGACACGTGTCAGGAGGACGGCGAGCGCGCAGCCGACCGCGAGGGTCGACACGACGCACGCCCCGGCGAACACCACAGTGGCGAGCAGCACCTGCCAGAACTGCTCGTCGCGGAAGAGCGCCGCGTAGTTCCCGAAGCCCTCGAAGGACGTCGGTTCCCCGCCGCTGACCTGGGCCTGGGTGTACTCCAGGAACGAGATCAGGCCGAGCTGGTAGACGGGGTAGACGAGCAGGCCGCCGATGACGACGAGCGCGGGGGCGAGGTAGAGCCAGGGCGTCCAGCCGCCGCGGGCGAGCGGGGATCTGCGGCCCGCCGAGGGGCCGCGGCCCGGCCGGGGCGCCTGCGCGGTCCCGGCCGGCGAGCCCTTAGTGACGGGCCCGGCCGCCGGGGCCGGCCCGGGGGCGGACACCGCGAGCGGCCGGTCGGTCATCCGGCTCATCCGGCGGAGCTGAACGCGTCGTTCATCTTCTTGGCCGCGTCCTTGGAGGCGGCCTCCACGCCCTTACGTCCGCTGACGACCTCCTGGAACATCGTCGGCAGGACCAGGGACGCGTCGATCTGCGACCAGGCGGGCGAGGCCGGGACGAACTTGGCGCCGGAGCCGAGGGTCTTCACGAACGGCTCGACGAACGGCTCGCGCTTCGCGACGTCCTTGCGCACGTCCGTGAACGTCGGCAGGAAGCCCATCGCGTCGAAGAGCGCGCCCTGCGTCTTCTTCGACGCGAGCTGCTCCATCAGGTCGACGGCGAGGGTGCGGTGGGTGGTGCTCTTGAGCACGCCGAGGTTGTTGCCGCCCGCGAAGGCGGGGGCGATCTCCCCGGACTTCACCCCGGGCAGCGGGACGACCTTGTACTTGCCCTTGACCTTGCCCGCCTCGATCGCCGCGTGGCTGAAGTCGCCGCCGATGGCCATGCCGGCCTTGCCGGAGGCGAACGCCGTGACGGTGTCGTTGCCACCCATGCCCGCGCACTTGGCGGCCGGACAGTTGTCGTCGCCGAAGAGCGAGGTGTACGCCTTGATGCCCTTCTGGGCCTCGGCGCTGTCGATGGTCGAGGCGTACGAGCCGCCCTTGCCCTCGGCCAGCTCTCCGCCGTTGGACCAGATGAACGGCATCGCGCCGTACGTGTAGGCGCCGCCGACCGCGAGCCCGTACAGGTCGGGCTTCGCCTGCCGGATCTTCTTGGCCGTGCTGATCAACTCGGCCTGTGTCTTCGGCACTTCGAGGTCCAGGTCCTCGAATATGTCGGTGCGGTAGTAAAGAGCGCGCACACCGACGAAGTACGGGGCGCCGTAGATCCTGCCGTCGACGGTGACGGACTGCTTGGCGGTCGGGTCGGTGTCCTTGGACTCGCTCCAGTCCGTGAACTCCTCGCTGACGTCCGCGAGTCCGCCGTCCTTGACGTAACCGGCGGTGTCCGTGTTGCCGTACTCGATGAGGTCGGGCGCGCTCTTGGGGTCGTTGAAGGCGGCCTTGATCTTCTCGGCGCGGGTCTCCACGGGGATGTACTGGACGTCGACCTTCGTGCCCTTGTGAGCCTTCTCGAAGGCGGTGACGACCCCGTCGACCACCTTCTCCTTAGGCGCGTTGGTGACCTCCTGGAAGAGCCACACACGCAGGGTGCCGCTCTTCTCGTCCTTCCCTCCGGAGTTGTCGGACGACTCGGGGGCGCAGGCGGTCGCCGTGAGTCCGGCGACGACGAGGGCGGCGATCGGGGCGGCCATACGGGCAGAGAGAGGTGCGAGCTTCATGGGGGCGTCCTCCGGGGGCGCGTTGCAGCATCTGCAATGGTGGTTTTGCGCTGCACAACACCCGGGAGGCTATGGAGTACATGAACATGCCCACAAGAGGTCTCAACCACTCTGTGACCGGCAGAAGCACTCCATGCAACGGGCTCCCCGGACAAAGGCCCCGGATACGCCCCATACGCCGACCGCGCCGCGAGCCCCGCCGGTCTGCCGGACACGGCGGACCGGAGCCCAGGCCGGTCAGCCGGACACGACAGAACCGCGGCGCCCCGCACCGGGGCGCCGCGGGGCGCGGGAGACCGCTAAGGCCACGGGTGCGCTACTTGCCGCCGTCCTTGCCCTTGCCGCCGCCCTTGCCGTCGTCGCCGCCGGCGCCCATGGACTCGTAGATCTCCTTGCACATGGGACACACGGGGTACTTCTTCGGGTCCCGGCCCGGGACCCACACCTTGCCGCAGAGTGCGACGACGGGCGTACCGTCGAGCGCGCTCGCCATGATCTTGTCCTTCTGGACGTAGTGGGCGAAGCGCTCGTGGTCCCCGTCGCCGTGCGACGTCTGCGGCGTCGGCTCTACGAGGGTTCCCGTCCCAGTGCCTCGCTGGGGCTGGGTCTCAGGCTCAAGAGTGCTCATGAACGCAAGAGTACTGAAAGCGGGGGACATCAGTTGAGCGAAGGGTCGTCCGGATACGTGGCCACCATCGCCAGTTCGCTGCGCTGACGGCGCAGCACCTCGCGCCACAGCCGTTCCGGAGCGGGCGAGGAGACGTCACCGGGCTCCGACTCGACGACGTACCAGGCGCCGTCGCCCAGTTCGTCCTCCAGTTGCCCGGGCCCCCAGCCCGCGTACCCCGCGAAGATCCGCAGGGAGCCGAGCGCCGAGGCGAGCAGCTCCGGCGGGGCCTCCAGGTCCACGAGGCCGATCGCGCCGTGCACCCGGCGCCAGCCGAGCGGCGCGCGCTCCCCGGAGGCGCCGCCCGGGATCACCGCGACCCCGAGCGCGGAGTCCAGGGAGACGGGGCCGCCCTGGAACACGACCCCGGGCTCCCCCGCGAGTTCCGCCCAGCCCGCGAGGATGTCGCCCACGTCCACCGGAGTCGGGCGGTTGAGGACGACGCCCAGCGAGCCCTCCTCGTCGTGGTCGAGGAGCAGCACCACCGCGCGGTCGAAGTTGGGGTCCGCCAGGGCGGGTGTGGCCACGAGCAGCCGCCCTGTGAGCGAGGACACCTCCGTCATGCGAGACATGATCCCGCATCTTCCCCGTGCGGGGGGAGGCAATGCCCCTACCGACGGGAATGCAGCTCAGGGCGTACGGGTGCAGGTGGAGCGCACGGTTGGGGCCGGTGACCCCACGTGTCCGATTAGGCACGGTTCGTGTTGTGGCAAAGCTATGACGTGTCTGAGAGCCCCTCGGGCTTACAGAAGGGGGGTGGGCGGCCATTACCCTTGCTTCTTCGCCTCTGTCCCACCAATCGGAACGCGAGATACATGACCGTCAACGGCTCAGACGACGTACTCCTTGTCCACGGCGGAACCCCGCTGGAGGGTGAGATCCGTGTCCGCGGTGCGAAGAACCTCGTACCGAAGGCCATGGTTGCCGCACTGCTCGGCAGTGCTCCGAGCCGGCTGCGCAATGTCCCGGACATCCGCGACGTGCGGGTCGTACGCGGACTGCTGCAGCTGCACGGGGTGACGGTCCGTCCGGGTGAGGAGCCGGGCGAGCTCATCATGGACCCGTCGCACGTGGAGAGCGCCAACGTCGCGGACATCGACGCCCACGCGGGTTCGTCGCGTATCCCGATCCTCCTGTGCGGCCCGCTGCTGCACCGCCTCGGCCACGCGTTCATCCCGGGCCTCGGCGGCTGCGACATCGGCGGCCGGCCGATCGACTTCCACTTCGAGGTGCTGCGGCAGTTCGGCGCGACGATCGAGAAGCGCGCGGACGGCCAGTACCTGGAGGCTCCGCAGCGGCTGCGCGGCACGAAGATCCAGCTGCCGTACCCGTCCGTCGGCGCGACCGAGCAGGTGCTCCTGACGGCCGTCCTCGCGGAAGGCGTCACGGAGCTCTCGAACGCGGCGGTCGAGCCGGAGATCGAGGACCTGATCTGCGTCCTGCAGAAAATGGGCGCGATCATCGCGATGGACACCGACCGCACCATCCGCGTCACGGGCGTCGACAAGCTCGGCGGTTACACCCACGCGGCCCTGCCGGACCGCCTGGAGGCCGCCTCGTGGGCTTCCGCGGCCCTGGCGACCGAAGGCAACATCTACGTCCGCGGCGCCCAGCAGCGCTCGATGATGACGTTCCTCAACACGTACCGGAAGGTCGGCGGCGCCTTCGAGATCGACGACGAGGGCATCCGCTTCTGGCACCCCGGCGGCCAGCTCAAGTCGATCGCGCTGGAGACGGACGTCCACCCCGGCTTCCAGACCGACTGGCAGCAGCCCCTCGTGGTCGCCCTCACACAGGCCACCGGCCTGTCGATCGTCCACGAGACGGTGTACGAGTCCCGCCTCGGCTTCACGTCCGCGCTCAACCAGATGGGCGCGCACATCCAGCTCTACCGCGAGTGCCTGGGCGGCTCGCACTGCCGCTTCGGCCAGCGCAACTTCCTGCACTCGGCGGTCGTGTCGGGCCCGACGAAGCTCCAGGGCGCCGACCTGGTCATCCCCGACCTGCGCGGCGGCTTCTCGTACCTCATCGCGGCGCTGGCGGCCCAGGGCACGTCCCGGGTGCACGGCATCGACCTGATCAACCGCGGCTACGAGAACTTCATGGAGAAGCTGATCGAACTGGGCGCGAAGGTCGAGCTGCCGGGCAAGGCACTCGGCTGACAGTCAGCCCGGCCGGCGTTCCAGGCCATCTTTGAGCGAACCACGATGGGGCGGCACCCGGAAGTCCGGGTGCCGCCCCATCAGCGTTCTCAGCGAAGCGCTAAGCGCTAAGCGCCTACTTGCCCTTGGCGGCTTCCTTGAGCTTGCTGCCCGCGGAGACCTTGACGCTGTAGCCGGCCGGGATCTGGATCGGGTCACCGGTCTGCGGGTTGCGCGCGGTACGAGCGGCACGGTGGGTGCGCTCGAAGGTCAGGAAGCCGGGGATGGTGACCTTCTCGTCGCCCTTGGCGACGATCTCACCGACGGTCTCGGCGAAGGCGGCCAGAACGGCGTCGGCGTCCTTGCGGGTCACCTCGGCACGGTCGGCCAGCGCGGCCACCAGCTCACTGCGGTTCATGTTGTTACTCCCGTGTTCTTCTTGCCGTTGAGGCGTGCCACGCGGCGGAGCCGCATATCGGGCACGTCGAAGCCGATGCTGCCAGGGTCCTCGGCGGTCCCCGGACCCGGGTCCGTGGCCGGACCCTCGCGCCCGAAGACGCATCCTGCCCCCACCTGCGGCGGGAAAGCCAATCCGGCACCCCTGGGAGTCACACGAAAAGCGCCACGGCCTCGAAATGGTGACGCTCCGTCCGCTCCCGGCAGCGGACCGCAGGGCCGGTGAGGGCCTGGTGGGCCCGCAGGGACCGAGCCTTGGCCGCCACCCTAGAGGCGGGCCCGCGCCCTGTGTCCGGCGACGCGCCGGTTTGGACGCGGGGTGGCAACCGTCACAGCGGCTACCTCTACGGGGCTCCGCCCCGAACCCCGCCGCGCGGAGCCCCCTCGTGACGGCCACCTCCACGGGGCTCCGCCCCGGACCCCGCCGCGGAGATCCTCGTCCGCGGGTCCGGTGGGGGCTGGTCGCGCAGTTCCCCGCGCCCCTGAAAGGCGGGGCTGCGCCCCAGCCTTTCAGCCCACCCGCGGTGGTTCCAGCCCGTCCGCGGCCATCTCAGCCCGTCCGGCGCTTGAGGACGAGCGCGCAAGCGCGACAGGGGCCGGGGCGCAGCCCCGCCTCCAGGGGCGCGGGGAACTGCGCGGCCAGCCCCCACCGGACCCGCGGACGAAACCCGCTTACAGCCCGTCCGGCGTCTGAGGACCAGCGCGTAAGCGCGACAGGGGGCTGGGGGCGCAGCCCCCAGGGAGGTGAGGCGGCGCCTCAGACCGTGACGCCTGCCGCCTTCGCCGCGTCGCGGACCGCGCCCGCCACCGCCCCCGCGACCTTGTCGTTGAAGACGCTGGGAATGATGTAGTTCGCGTTGAGCTCGTCCTCGGTCACGACCTCCGCCAGCGCCGTTGCGGCCGCAAGCATCATCTCGGTGTTGACCGTGCGGGACTGCGCGTCCAGGAGCCCGCGGAAGACACCCGGGAAGACCAGCACGTTGTTGATCTGGTTCGGGAAGTCCGAGCGGCCCGTGGCCACGACCGCCGCGGTCTGCCGGGCGACACCCGGGTCGACCTCAGGGTCGGGGTTCGCGAGCGCGAAGACGATCGCGTCGTCGGCCATGGCGGCCACGTCGTCGCCGTCCAGCACGTTCGGCGCGGACACGCCGATGAACACGTCCGCGCCGCGCACGGCCTGCTTCAGCGTGCCCGTGACGCCCTCGGGGTTGGTGTTGTCGGCGATCCACCGCAGCGGCGAGTCCTCGGCGGCCTTCACCAGGTCCTCGCGGTCCGCGTGCACGACACCGTGGATGTCGGCCACGACGGCGTGCTTGACGCCGGCGGCGAGCAGCAGTTTCAGGATGGCCGTTCCGGCCGCGCCCGCGCCCGACATGACGACGCGGATGTCGCCGATGGACTTGCCGGTCACGCGCAGCGCGTTCGTGAGCGAGGCGAGAACGACGATCGCCGTGCCGTGCTGGTCGTCGTGGAAGACGGGGATGTCGAGGGCCTCGCGCAGGCGGGCCTCGATCTCGAAGCAGCGCGGGGCGGAGATGTCCTCCAGGTTGATGCCCGCGAAGCCGGGGGCGATCGCCTTGACGATCTCCACGATCGCGTCGGTGTCCTGCGTGTCCAGGCACAGCGGCCAGGCGTCGATGCCGGCGAACCGCTTGAAGAGCGCGGCCTTGCCCTCCATGACGGGCAGGGCGGCCTTGGGGCCGATGTTGCCGAGGCCCAGCACGGCCGAGCCGTCGGTGACGACCGCGACCGAGTTGCGCTTGATGGTCAGGCGGCGGGCGTCCTCGGGGTTCTCGGCGATGGCCATGCAGACGCGGGCCACACCGGGCGTGTAGATCATCGAGAGGTCGTCACGGTTGCGGATGGGGTGCTTGGACGCCATCTCGATCTTGCCGCCGAGGTGCATCAGGAACGTACGGTCGGAGACCTTGCCGAGCGTGACGTCCTCGATGCCGCGCAGCTGCTCGACGATCTCTTCCGAGTGCTGCGTGGAGGACGCCGCGATGGTGACGTCGATACGGAGCTTCTCGTGGCCGGAGGCCGTCACGTCGAGGCCGGTCACCGAGCCTCCGCTGGACTCCACGGCGGTGGTGATCTGGGAGACCGCGGTTCCGCTCGCGGGCACCTCCAACCGGACCGTGATCGAGTAGGAGACGCTGGGCGCCGTTGCCATGGCCGACTTCCTCTGCTTTCACCGAAGTACTGCTAGTGCTGCGAGTACTGCTCGTTCGCGGGTTTGCCGTCCGATCGTCGCACCTACCGCGGAGTACGTGGTAGCCGCCCCGGATTGCGAACCTTTTGTTCACGACGAAAGAGGTCCACGTCACCGGGTGACGTGGACCTCCGCCGTACGACTGCTGCTGTCGTTCAAGTTCAACCAAGTTCAATGACACCGACCCGCCATGCTCGCCTCGCGGCAAGTGGTCGCTCGTAGCGACGAAGGTTGGGCCCGGGGGCTTGGATCGGGCCGGTGTCACGTCAAAGGTAACAAACGATCCCCGTAAGGCAATTCCCGCACCGTGGGTTCACAGGGAAGCTTTACGCGGACGGGCCCCGCGGTTCACCGGGACGGGCCCCGCGATTCACGGGACCCGGTCCCCCTCAGTCCCGCAGCAGATCCGGCACCCCGTCGGCGTCCGGTTCGTCGCGGGCCGCCGAGACGATGGTGAGCTGCTGGGTCGCCCGGGTCAGGGCCACGTACAGCACGCGCAGCCCGGCCGGGGACTCGTCGGCGATCTCCGCCGGGGAGACGACCACCGTGGCGTCGTACTCCAGGCCCTTGGCCTCCAGGCTGCCGAGGGCCACCACGCGGTCCCCGAGTCCGGCGAGCCAGCGTGCGGCCTCGCCGCGCCGGTTCATGGCGACGACGACGCCGACCGTGCCGTCGACCTGGTCGAGCAGCCGGGCAGCCTCCTCCCGCACGGTCTTCGACAGGGCCTCCCGCGCGCCGCCGGAGCCCTGACCGCCCGCGGCGCCGCCCGCCGCGCCGCCCGCGGGCACCGCGGTGACGAAACGCGGCTGTACGCCCGTGGAGCGGACCGCGCGCGGCGATTCGGAGCCGGGCATGGCGAGGGCCAGCACCTTGGCGGCGAGCGCGGCGATCTCGGCCGGGTTGCGGTAGTTCACGGTGAGCGTGAAACGGCGGCGCGGACGGCTGCCGAGGGCTTCGTCACGGGCTTCGGCGGCCTCGTCCGGGTGCGACCAGGACGACTGGGCGGGGTCGCCGACCACGGTCCAGGTGGCGTGCCGGCCGCGGCGGCCGATCATGCGCCACTGCATGGGCGTGAGGTCCTGCGCCTCGTCGACGATGACGTGCGCGTACTCCGTACGCTCCTGGGCCAGCCGTTCGGCCCGCTCGCGCTGTGTCTCCTCGCGCTGGGGCATGAGCTCCTCCAGGCCCGTCAGCTGGTCGAGGGGGTCGAGGTCGCGCTTCTTGCGGGGGCGGGTCGGGGTGCCGACGATCGCCTCCAGCTCGTCGAGCATGGCCACGTCGTGCACGGAGAGCCCGTCCCGCTTGAGGGAGCGGGCGACCCGGCGCACCTCGCCGGGGTTGAGGATGCGCCGCGCCCAGCGCCCGAGGCGCCGCTCGTCGGCCATCGCCGCCAGTACGGCGCGCGGGGTCAGCTCGGGCCACCAGGCGTCGAGGAAGGCGATGAAGGCGTCCTCGGAGCTGACGTCCTCGTCGAACGACGAGCGCAGTTCGGCGGCCAGCTCGGGGTCGGTGTGCCGGGAGCCCGCGCCGGAGCGCGACCAGAGGGCGTCGAGCAGCAGCTTGCGGGCGCGCGGGCGCAGCAGGTTCACGGGCGCGGTCCCGGAGAGCGCGTTGTTGCGGATGCGGTCCAGTTCGGGCGCCTCCAGTTCCAGCCGGCGCCCGAAGGCGACGACACGGAGCCGGGTGGGCGTGGCGGCCGGGGCCCGGGAGCCGTCGCCCTCTTCCTCGCCCGCCTCCGTCTCCTCGTCGCCGAACGAGAGCTGCCCGGTCGAGAGCTGCCCGGCCGGGGCGGAGGCGCTGTTCCCGCCGGGCGTGCCCGGCGTCTCCAGGGCCCCGCGCGCCGCCTGCCGCAGCACCTTGAGCATCCGGTAGGAGCCCTTGGCGCGGGCGACGGCCGGCGTGTCGTACTGCGTGGCCTCGGCGCCGTCGACCAGGGAGCCGACGGCGCGGATGGCGACCTGGCCCTCCTCGCCGAGGGACGGCAGGACGCCTTCGGTGTACGCGACGAGCAGCGGCGTGGGCGAGACGATCAGGATGCCGCCCGCGTACCGTCTGCGGTCCTGGTAGAGCAGGTAGGCGGCCCGGTGCAGGGCCACCGCGGTCTTGCCGGTGCCGGGGCCGCCCTCTACGTACGTGACGGACGCGGCGGGGGCCCGGATGACGAGGTCCTGCTCGGCCTGGATGGAGGCGACGATGTCGCGCATGGTGTGGCTGCGGGCCTGGCCCAGGGCGGCCATCAGGGCGCCGTCGCCGATCACCGGGAGTTCGTTCCCGGCGAGGGTGGCCTTGAGTTCCGGGCGCATCAGGTCGTCCTCGACGCCGAGGACCTTGCGGCCCTTGGAGCGGATGACCCGGCGGCGTACGACCCGGCCGGGGTCGACCGGGGTGGAGCGGTAGAACGGCGCGGCCGCGGGGGCCCGCCAGTCGATGACCAGCGGCGCGTACTCGGCGTCGAGGACGCCGATACGGCCGATGTGGAGGGTCTCCGCGATGTCGGCGGTGTTGTCGGGGCGGACGGCTCCCTCGGCGGGTTCGACCGCCGTGTACGCGCCGTCCGGGCCCTTCTTGCCGTCCTTGCCCTGGAGGAGGTCGATCCTTCCGAAGAGGAAGTCCTCGAATTCGTTGTTCAGGCGGTTGAGATGGATCCCCGCCCGGAACACCTGCGCGTCGCGCTCCGCGAGTGCCCCGGGCGTACCGACCTGGCCGCGCTGGGCGGCGTCGTTCATCAGGAACTCCGCCTCGTGGATCTTTTCCTCAAGACGCTGGTACACCCGGTCGAGGTGTTCCTGTTCGACGCCGATCTCCCGGTCGCGTACGGAGTCGCCTACCGGATCGAGCGCCATTTCCTGCTGAACCTGAGCGGCCACCGGGCCCCCTTCTGACGTGCATGGCAGCCGTCAACCGTACGCGAAGGGGAGCCCGCCGGGCTACGTTTCCGCTCTTGATCCACTTACCGGTCGACTTCGCGCCGGCTTTCCCGCCGGTCCGCACGCCTCGTCGGCCGGCTCACGCGTCGACCTCGACCAGTTTGTCACCGTCGAAGGTGACGACCTCGAAGTGGTCGATGTCGGCGTTGCTCATCGCCACGGCGCCCTGGAGATAGAGCGGATTCCTGGCCAGCTCGGTGGCGGCGCCCTTGATGCCGTAGCCCCACTTCGGGACGGTCCAGGTGGTCGCCGTCTCCCGCTCGCCGCTCTTGCTGACGGCGACCAGGGAGCACTTCTGCGGGCCCTTGACGTTCTTCAGCTGGAGGGCGATGCCCGTGCCGTAGGGCTTGCTCACCGTGCCGACCGCGGCGTTGACCTGAGTGGCCGCGTCCGTGGCCTCGACCTTGTCGTCCATGCCGGCGAACGCCTGCTTGGCGGGGCTGACCGACGCCAGGGGCTTGGCCTCCTGCGCGGTGTCACCGCCGCCGGTGGCCGCGATCGCGGCGATCGGGCCGCCGATGATCAGCGAGGCCGCGAGCCCGAAGAACAGGCGCCTGCTCTTCTTGGCCTTGACGCGCCGCTCGACCACTTCGCCGACCAGCCGGTCGGAGAGCTGTGGGCTCGGGCGGACGGCCAGTGTCTCGCCGATGGCCGGTGTGCCGCGGGTTCCCGGCAGGTCCGCGAGGGCGGCGAGCATCGGCTCCATGCCGGCGAGTTCGTCGAGCTGCTGCCCGCACCACTCGCAGGTGGCGAGGTGCGCCTCGAACTCGGTCGCCTCGGCGTCGTCGAGGATGCCCAGCGCGTAGGCCCCTACCGTCTCGTGCAGATCGCCCTGCCCTTGCGAACTTTGCATGGGTCCAGGACTACCCGTTCCGTATCCCCCGTATGTGCTCATGCCGTCACCCCCCGCTCCTCCAGTGCGAGCTTCATCGAACGCAGGGCATAGAACACCCGTGAGCGCACCGTGCCGCTGGGTATCCCCAGGGTTTCGGCGGCCTCGTTTACGGTACGCCCCTTGAAGTACGTCTCGACCAGTACCTCCCGGTGGGCGGGGGTCAGGTCGTCGAGCGCGTCAGAGAGTGTCATCAGCCACAACGCCTTGTCGATCTCGTCCTCCGCGGGAATGACCTCCAGCGGCGACGGGTCCACCTCCTGCGGCCGGGCCTGCCGGCTGCGGTGCCCGTCGATGACGATGCGCCGGGCGACCGTCACCAGCCAGGGGCGTACCGAACCGGTCGCTCGGTTGAGCTGACCGGCGTTCTTCCACGCGCGGATGAGCGTCTCCTGCACGACGTCCTCCGCCCGCTGCCGGTCCCCGGCGACCAGCCGCAGCACATAGGCGAGCAAAGGGCCGGCGTGTTCGCGGTACAGCGCACGCATCAGCTCCTCGTCGGGTTCCGAGGGCTGGGACATGCGATGTCGGGCCCTCGGCGATCGTTCATCGGCCACGGCGGAATCCTTGCGCACGCCTACCTCCGGTGTCCGGGGGATCCCCCAGTCGGTCGCTCATCTCCGGATACGGGTGCGGGCGTTGCGCTGTTCAAAGTGAATGGAATTCTTTGTGAGGAGCACGAGGATTTCGTCTCCTCATCTGCTCCACAAGTGCTTCACGAGGGATCCACGGCAGATCCTAAGCCCGTGCGAGGGCTGCTCTGCGCCGGTGCCTGGCCACCCGCTCGCGGTTTCCGCACACCTCACTGGAGCACCACCTGCGACGACGTCCTCTGGACGTATCCAGGTAGACGATGGGGCAGTTGTCTCCCTCACACTGCCGGATGCTCGCGCGGGCCGCCGGATCCGTGAGGAGCTCCACCGCGTCACGGGCGACGGCCGCGAGGAGCGCCGCGCAGGTCGGCGGGGAGCACAGGGCGCGCACGAGCGAGCCGCCCGCGTCCCACACCGCCAAGGGTACGGGCGGTGCGGCGCGGGCGAGTTCGTTGACCCGGGCCAGCGCGATGACGAAGGGCCGCGAGTCCCGTACGGGCTCCTTGCGCACCAACTGTCCGATATGGCCGCGCAGTTCACGAAAGCCCATGATCCAGGAGGAGTCGGCCGACGCGAGCGGCGTACCCGCCGGGACGAGTCCGGATCCGGTGATCCAGGCCCGCAGCGGCTCGGCCGAGTCGAGCCGTTCCTCGGGGTGCGTGGTCGCCAGGAGATCGAGACAGATCCGCCCGGAGTCGAACCGCAGCTCGTACGGGGCCGTGGCCGTGCCCAGTGCCATGTGCCTGTCACCGCCTTGGGGTTGCCGCCGTGAGGGGCCGGTGAGGGATCGTGGGACGTCGGGAGAGATCGGGGGAGGTCGGGGGAGGTCGGGGGAGGTCGTGCGGTGGGGGTGCGCGAGAGGGCCGCGCGGGGCCCTTGAGGGGGCCGCGCAGGGCTCGTACTCCTACAGTGCCCTCCCCCGCGCGCGGCGGGAAGCCCCGCGCCGCTCCCTACCCGCCCACGCCGTCCGGCCACCGGCCCCGCACCGGGCGGGCGTTGGACGTCCGCTTATGCCGGTGCGCGTCCGAACCATGTCGTCCGGGTCCCGCCCGGCGCTTGACTCGACGGCATGACAACCGACACAGGGAACAGGACGGCGGAGAGCGGTAGGAAGCGGGGCAGGTCCGCCGGCGGTGTGCTGGTCGCGGCCACGGTGGCGATGGGGCTGATCGCCGGGCTGTTCTACGCGTTCGCGTGCAGCATCATGCCGGGGCTGGCCCGCAGCGACGACCGGGTGTTCGTCGAGGTCATGCAGAACATCAACGACGTCATCCAGAACCCGGTGTTCTTCCTGAGTTTCCTCGGCGCGCTGCTGCTGACGGGGATCTCCGCCTGGCAGTTGCGCGGCTCACCGAGGGTGCGCGCGTGGGTGTTCGCGGCGCTCGCCGTGTACGGACTGGCGTTCCTGCTCACCGTCGTCGTGAACATCCCGCTGAACGACGACCTCGCGGACGCCGGGAATCCGGCGACGATGGCCGACCCGGCGTCCGTGCGCGAGGAGTTCGAGGACCCGTGGGTGGCCTGGAACGTCGTACGGGCGGCACTGTGCACGCTCGCGCTGGGCCTGCTGGCACGGGCGCTGACGCTGTACGGCCGACCTGCCCGTCAGGGATAGGCGTACGTGTCAGACGTCGGCGTATTTGGAGTCGGCGGCCGGGTCGAGCGCCAGCCGGTAGCCGCGTTTGACGACGGTCTGGATGAGTTTGGGCGTGCCCAGTGCCGTACGCAGCCGGGCCATCGCGGTCTCCACGGCGTGCTCGTCCTTGCCGGCGCCGGGCAGCGCCCGCAGCAGTTCGGCGCGGGCCACCACCCAGCCGGGCCGCCGGGACAGGGCGCGCATCAGCGACATCCCGGCGGGCGGTACGGGCCGCAGGGCGTCGTCCACCAGTACCGCCTGCCCACGGATCTCCACCCGGTGTCCGGCGATCGGCAGGGTCCGTGCCCGGGAGGGCAGTTCCTTGCACAGCACCTGGACGAGGGGGCCGAGCCGGAAGCGTTCCGGCTGGACCGTGTCGATGCCCCTGGCCTGCAGCGGCAGCGCGGTGACCGGGCCGACGCAGGCGGGCAGCACGTCGTGGTTGAGGGCGGCGAGCAGTTCGGGCAGCAGCCCACGGTCGTCGGCGCGGTTCAGCAGGGAGGCGGCGGCCGGGGCGCTGGTGAAGGTCAGCGCGTCCAGGCCGCGGCTGATCGTGGCGTCGAGCAGCCGGTCCAGGGGCCCGATGTCCTCGGGGGCCATCCACCGGTACACGGGAACGCCGACGACCTCGGCGCCCGCGGCCCGCAGCGACTCGACGAAGCCGGGCAGCGGTTCGCCGTGCAGCTGGACCGCGATCCGACGCCCGTCGACCCCTTCCTCAAGCAGCCGGTCGAGCACTTCGGCCATGGATTCGGAGGACGGGGACCATTCCTCGGTCAGCCCCTGGGCACGTACCGCACCTTTGACCTTGGGGCCGCGGGCGAGGAGTTCGACGCTCCGGAGCACGTCGAGGAGCTGCTCCCCGAGCCCCCAGCCGTCGGCGGCCTCGACCCAGCCGCGGAATCCGATCGCGGTGGTCGCGACGACGATGTCCGGCGCCTGGTCGAGGAGCTGCTTGGTCGCCGCGAGGAGTTCGCTGTCGTCGGCGAGGGGCACGATGCGCAGGGCGGGGGCGTGCAGGACGGCGGCTCCGCGCCGCTGGAGCAGGGCGCCGAGTTCGTCGGCGCGGCGGGCGGCGGTGACGCCGACGGTGAATCCCGCGAGCGGCCCGTGGTCCTGCTGGTCGGTGCGGCCGGGTTGCTGCTGGGCCCGGTCCGGCTGCTGCGGTTCCTCGTACATGGATGGCATGTGGCTCTCGTCCCGCTGGAGTGGTGTTCGTCCGCGTCACCCGCTGGGTTGGGGCGCCCCGCCTACCCGCCTCACGACGGACGACCGAGCCTGTCAATCATGCGTGACAGGCTCGGTTCCGCTTGATGTCGCCCGTGTTACGTCACGTGTCGGGCCGTGTGTCGCGTTACACCTCGGCGTAGCTGAGCTGCGTCTTCGCCTCCGACGCGGTCATGGCGGTCGCCCCGGAGGTGGCGGGGCGGCGAAGGTATACGGCCCAGGTGACCGCGAAGCAGGCGGCGTAGAAGGCGAGGAAGGCGACGAAGGCCCCGGTGCCGGAACCGACGCTGAGGAAGGACTGCCGGAAGGCGAGGTTGATACCGAGCCCGCCGACCGCGCCCACGGCCCCGATGAGCCCCATGGAGGCACCCGACAGCCGCCGCCCGTACGACGCGGCTTCCTCGCCGGTGAGCCCCTTGGCGGCGGCCTTGGCCTGGAAGATGCCGGGGATCATCTTGTACGTGGAGCCGTTGCCGAGCCCGCTGAGCACGAACAGCACGATGAACGCGGTGGTGAACAGGGCGAGCGACTTCTCCATGGAGGCGACCACGATGACGGCGGTCGCGGCGCCCATGCCGACGAAGTTCCACAGGGTGATGCGGGCGCCGCCGTACTTGTCGGCGAGCCAGCCGCCGACGGGCCGGATCAGGGAGCCGAGGAGCGGCCCGATGAAGGTGACGTACGCCGACTCCAGCGGCGTACGCCCGAACTGTGTCTGGAGTACGAGGCCGAAGGCGAAGCTGTAGCCGATGAACGACCCGAACGTCCCGATGTAGAGGAAGGACATGATCCAGGTGTGCGGGTCCTTCACGGCCTCCTTGGCGGCCCCGCTGTCGTTCTTCACGGACGTGATGTTGTCCATGTACAGAGCACCGAGCACGGCGGCGACGACGATGAGCGGGATGTAGATCCCGAGCAGCAGCCGCGGACCGCCGTTGGCCCCGATGACGGCCAGCCCGATGAGCTGCACGACGGGCACGCCGATATTGCCGCCGCCGGCGTTGAGCCCCAGCGCCCACCCCTTCTTCCGCAGCGGGAAGAAGGAGTTGATGTTGGTCATGGAGGAGGCGAAGTTCCCTCCTCCGACCCCGGCGAGCATGGCGCACACGAGGAAGGTGCCGAACGACGTCCCCGGCTCCATCACGACGAAGGCGGCGATCGTCGGGACGAGCAGCATGCTCGCCGCGATGATGGTCCAGTTCCGGCCGCCGAAGCGGGCGACGGCGAAGGTGTACGGCACCCGAACGATGGCGCCGACCAGGGTCGCCATCGAGATGATGAAGAACTTGTCGGCGGGGGTCAGCCCGTACTCGGGCCCCATGAAGAGCACCATGACCGACCAGAGGGTCCAGATCGAGAACCCGATGTGCTCGGAGAGGACGGAGAAGAAGAGGTTCCGGTGGGCGACCTTCTCTCCCGTCTCCTTCCAGAACGCCTCGTCCTCCGGGTCCCACTGCTCGATCCAGCGGCCCCCTTTGCGCGTCGTGATGCTGCTGCTCGGGGCTGTCATCTCACGCCTCCACGATGTCTCCGGGTGGTATTTCCGAAGGTAGGGACGGCTCGTTTCCGCTCTGTGCCTTCGAGTGACCACGGGGGAACGTTGCTCTCACCCTCGGGCGGGGGGCGTGGTGAGGCCTTTCCATCGAGGGTCGCACAGGGGGCCGGCCCGGAGGGCGTGGACGGGGATGTGCGTAGGGGGTGACGCGGGGGTCTGTAGGGGGGGTCGGCAGGGAGGTCCGCACAGGGGGGTTCCTCAGACCTCCTCAGACCTCCTCAGACCTCGAACCACAGCAGTTTCCCGGCACCGCGTCCGAGCAGACCGCTCCCCAGGGACCAGCCGCCCCACGAGGTCGCGCACTGCTGTACGAGGAACAGCCCGCGCCCGCTTTCGGAGTCGACGGGGGTCGGTGTGATCGGGCTGATCGGGGTGGTGGGGGTGATCGGGCTGCTTTTCGCGCCCCGGCCGCCGGGAGGCTCGTCGAAGGGCGCCGGAATGTGGGGGCTGCTGTCCCACACGCCCACGCGCAGGCGCCCGTCGCCCAGCGCGGTCAGCCGCAGGGAGGCGGGCCCTCTGGTGTGCCGGTAGGCGTTGGTGACGAGTTCGGACGTCAACAGCTCGACGACGTCGAGGGTTTCGGCCATGCCGTGCCCGTGGAGGGCGGCCCGCACGGTCATGCGTGCGACGCGGGCGGCACGGGGGTCATGGGGCAGGCGAAGGGCGTACGTCCAGGTGTCGGGCGGGGCTACGGTGACCATGGGTGCCTCCAGAAGGAAGGGGAGAGGGCTCGCCACTCACCCTAGGGGAGGCGGTGTAATAATTTACATCGAATGAGCGCCAGAATTGATAGTTCCCTCTTGTGGGTGACTGGAGGGACGCGTCATGACGAGAGAGGGTTCAGTGCCGCCCAGCACCGCCCCCACGCTGCGCCAGCAGCGCCTGGGTACCGAACTGCGCAAGCTCCGGGAGCACGCGGGACTGACGTCCAGCGCCGCCGCAGGCCTGCTCGGCCTGAAGCAGGCGCAGATCAGCAACATCGAGGCCGGCCGCTATGCCGTCAGCGCCGACCGCGTCCGCACCTTCGCCAGCAGCTACAGCTGCACCGACTCCGCGTTCGTCGACGCCCTCGCCGCGATGACCGGCGGGCGGCAGCGTGGGTGGTGGGACGAGTACCGGGAGCACCTGCCGGTGACGTTGATCGACCTCGCCGAACTTGAGCACCACGCCGCCGGTCTGCGTGTGGCGCTCATCATCCACATCCCAGGCCTGCTGCAGACCACGGACCACGCACGAGCCCTCTTTCAGCAAGTGGCCCCGCCCATGCGGCAGTACGAGATCGAGCATCGCCTCACCCATCGCATGAAGCGGCAGGGCATCCTGCACAGGGACAACCCGCCCCCGTACGCGGCGACCATCCACGAGGCGGCACTCCGTATGGGCTTCGGCGGCCCGGACATCGCGCGCGGCCAGCTCCGGCACATCATCGATCTGAGCGAACTGGCCCACGTGTCCATCAGGGTGATCCCCTTCGGCGCGGACCACTTCCCGAGCACAGGCCAGTCGTTCGACTACGTCAAGGGCCCGGTCCCCCAGCTCGACACCGTCCAGCTGGACACGCACCATGGCGGCTGCGGATTTCTCGACGCGGACGCACAGCTGAGCAAGTACCGCTCCGTGCTGGATCAAATGGAACCGTGCGCGCTCAACCCCGCCGAGTCACGCGACTTCATCCACCGCCTCATCCGGGACACCTGAAAGAGACCACCATGCCCGCCATCCACTGGCAGAAGTCCACGTACAGCGGCGACAGCTCTAACTGCATCCATGTGGCCACCCCGGCCGCCGGAACCGTCGTCCTCCGCGAGAGCGACGCGCCCGACACCACCCTCATAACAACCCCCGCCCGCCTGGGCGAACTGATACGCACCCTGAAGGCGCAGCACCCCACTCCCTAAGATCACAGACACAGACACAGTTCTGACGTCAGGGAGCTTCGGATGAGCGAGAGCGATCGGCCGGAGCCAGGGTTCTCGCCCGAGAGACTGGCCTTCTTCACGGACGCGATCTTCGCTATCGCGATGACCCTGCTGGCCGTCGAACTGGAACGCCCGGACGAACAAGAACTGGCGTCGACCCGCGCGCTCGGCAGTTTCCTCGTGCACGAGCGGGACTCCTACCTGGCGTTCGCGCTGGCGTTCATCCTGCTCTGGTCGGTGTGGCGCCGCCATCACAAGCTGATGGACCGGATCGGCAGGCTGTCGAGCGCGTTCACGGCCTGGCACGCGCCGTTCCTGCTGCTGGTCGCGTTCCTTCCGTTCCCGACGGCGGTCATCGGCGCCTCGGCGACCAACCCGCTGGCGGACACGCTGTTCGCGGCCACCATGGCGGCGATGGTCTGCTGCGAGGCCGTCATCAGGGAGATCTCCCACAGGACCGGGCTGACGACGGGCGACCCGGCGGACACGCGCCACCAGGCGGACGGCTCCTGGGCGGTCGGCGCCTGGTTCCTCCTCAGCGCGGCCCTGGCCTGGCTGCTCCCGTACGCGTTCGTCCTGTGGTTCCTCGCCCCGCTGGCCTCCCCGTACGGCGGAGCGCTGATCTCGCGCCTGCGCGGGCCGCATCCGGAGTCGCGGGACGTGAACGCCCCGCGCCCCTAAGGCGAAGCGGCGCGGCGCACCCCGGCGCGCGGCCGACGTCAACCGATGGCGACGCCCGACCCGTTGGAGGGGCAGCACGGCCCTCGGCGCATATCCGGTGTTTGCCTTGGCAATTGACAGCGGCATGAGAACTTCTTGGGTACGAGGCCGAGGCAGGGGCCGACTGCGCATCGCGGTCGCGACCGCGGCCGTGGCCGCCCTGTGCGGAGCCGGCCTCACGCAGGGCGGGACCGTGCACGCGCACGCGCAGAGCAGGGCCGCCGAGACACCGTGGGTGGTGTCCCTGGGCGACAGCTTCATCTCCGGGGAGGCGGGCCGCTGGGCGGGCAACAGCAACGACAGCGCAGGCGGCTACTCCGGTACCGACCGGGCCTACGACCAGCCGAGCCGGACGACGGACGAGCGCCGGGTGTACGGCACGTCCTACGACAACGGCTGCAACCGCTCCGACAGCGCCGAGGTCAATTCGTCCCCCGCCCCGGCCGGGGCCCACCGGCTCAACCTCGCCTGCTCGGGGGCCACCTCGACCGCGATCCTGCTGCCCGAGCACGGCGGGCGCCCGTTCAAGTCCGAGCCGTCGCAGGCCGAGCAGCTCCAGAAGGCCGTCACCGGACACCCCGTACGGGCGGTCGTCGTCTCCGTCGGCGGCAACGACCTCGGCTTCGAGGACGTCATCGTCGCCTGCGCCAAGGGCTTCGTCACTCCCATCGGGGCGTCGCCCTGCGCTCCCACCCAGGCGCCGGAGGTCAGAAAGCGGCTGCCCATGATGCGCACCGCGGCCGTCGCCTCCCTCGCCGACGTCACCACGGCCATGAAGCGGGCGGGCCACCCGGCGGGCAGCTACCGCCTGATCCTGCAGTCCTACCCGTCACCGCTGCCCGACGGCGGGCGGATCCGCTACCCCGGGGAGAAGTACGACCGCCTGACCGACGGCGGCTGCCCCTTCTTCGACAGGGACCTCACCTGGGCCCACGACCAGCTCGTACCCGAGATCAGCAGCACGCTCGCCTCCGCGGCCCGGGAGTCCGGCGCGGAGTTCCTGGACCTGTCGCGCGCCTTCGACGGCCGGGAGGTCTGCTCCACGACCACGGTCCAGGCCGGCCCCGAGCGGCCCTCGGGCCGCACCAGCGAATGGGTCCGCTTCGTCACGACCGGCGCGGGCCAGGGCCAACGCCAGGAGTCCCTGCACCCCAACCACTACGGCCAACTGGCCCTGGGCGCCTGCCTGGGCCTCCACCTGACCGGAACCCCGGCGAACCACCGCTGCACCAATACCCCGGGAGAAGGGCCACGCGCGATGCGCCTGGGCCCGGCCCCCACGAGCTGACGACCGAGGCCTGATCGGAGGGGGCGTGACGCTGCGGCCCGTGGCCTGCGCTGTGCGGTCACCTCAGGGCTGACACGCGGCACTCCCCCTCTGAGAGGTGATGTCGTGAATCACCCAGACACCCTTGTCGTTCTTCTTGAGTGACGTCTGGTAAGCGACGTAACTGTCCGCGGTGACCTCGGTCTTCTTGATCCGCTTGCCCTTGAGGTACATGACGAACGCCTTGCCCTGATCCTCGCAATAACTGAACGAGGCCGTCCCGTCACCACGAACGTTCACCTTCGGGTCGTAGAAACGATAGGCACCCGTGGTCCGAGCCTTGTTGTCCACATACCTCTGAATGAACTGCTCGGTCCCCGCGGCGGCCTCCCCCTCGTAATAAAAGAGATACGGCTTGTCCAGGGCATCCTGATGGGCGATGGCCAGATCAACAGCCTTGACGGACTGCGCACCGTCACTCAGAACAGCGTCCCTCTCCTTGTCACCGCTCTTCGGCCACTCGAAGGTATAGCTCAGATCCGAGGGCAGCTCGATCTCCGGGCGGTCGGTGACAGCTGACTCAACTGCGCTCGGCGAAGCGGACTTCCGCGCGCCGGTGTCGGCGCCCGGGCCCTTGCCGTCGGAGCTGCCGTCGGAGTTGCCGCTGCCACAGGCGGACAGCGTCAGGGCCGCGGCAACGGTCACCGTCGCGGTCACGACACGACACACCCGATTCACGGCTGACACTTGTCGGCACCTCGCGTAGAGGAGATCTTCATGAGTTCCCAGACTCCTTCGTCGTTCTTCTCCACCTGGACGCCATAGGCGACGTAACTCTCCTTGGTGACCTCGGTCCCCTTGATCTCGCCGGTCTTGATCACCTTGCTGAATGCTTTGCTCTCGTCCGCGCAGTAGGTGAGCGAAGCGGTGCCCTTCGAGCCGACCGTGACCTGGCGGTCGAAGTAACGCGTGTCCCCGGTCACCGTCCAGCCGACATCCACGAATGCCTTGACCCACTTCTGGGCGGCCACCGCGCCCTCGCCCTCCGTATAGAACTCAAGGGCCGGCAGTCGCGGATCCTGGGCAACGATGGCCGCGGACAGGGCTCGGACGAGTTGCGCGTTGTCCTTGAGAATTGCTTTCTCGACAGGGTCCTCGGACGCTTCCGGGGTGAAGCTGAGCTTGACGTCCGAGGGCAGCTCGATCGCCGGACGCCGCGCCGCAGCTTCTTCCGAAGCGCTGGTCGAGGCCGACTTCTGGGAACCCGCGGTGGCCTCGACCTTGTCCTTGCTGTCGCTCTCGGGGCTGTCGCCACTACAGGCGGACAGCGTCAAGGCCGCAGCGGCGGTCAGTGTAAGCGCTGCGAGCAGGGTGGGACGGCGGTTCACTAACGGCTCCTGGTGAAGGCGATGTCATAACAGAGCGGCCTGCGGATGATGCAAGCCACGATCACGTCAGCGACAGAGACTCGTCCCTCTCGTCCGGCCTTATCCGGCACACGTGTCGTCGCCCCGCTTCGAGGTCAGAACAGCGGTCTGCCACACACCCTTCTCGCTCTTCTCCAGGCGCGTGGTGTACAGCACGTACGGGCTTTCGTCCGAAGGCGTGCGGTCGACCTTGCCGGTCTTGCGGTTCTTGTTGAAGCCCTTGCTCTCGTCCGCGCAGTAGACGACCGCCGCCGAGGCGCTGCCGCGCAGGGTGACTTTCGGGTCGAAGTAACGAGTGGTACCGGTGAACGACAAATTGGCGTCCTGGTACTCCTGAACCCACTCCACCGCACCGGTCAACGCCTTGCCCCGGTAGTAGAACGGAAGCCCCGGAGCACTTGCGTCGCCCCTGACGATGGCGTCGTTCGTGGCGTCGATGCGACCAGCGGTGTCCGTCAGGACGGCGTCTTTCACGTCGTCGCCGGTCTTCCAGTCCTCGTACTCGTCGACGATGTCCGACGGCAGCTCGACGGTCGGCCGGTCGCCCGCCGGGGAGGCGGAGGCGCCTGGAGCCTTCGACGCCTCCGTACCGGGGTCAGCACCCGCGCTCTCGCCCTGGCCGCCGGCCTTGTCCTCGGAGTCGCTGTCGCCACCACAGGCGGACAGCGTCAAGGCCGCGGCAACGGTCAGCGTGATCGCTGTGATTCGCCCTACGGCTGACATTGCGCCGCCCCCCTCGTAGAAATGATCTGCGACGTCTGCCACGTTCCAGCGCTGTTCTTGTCCAGCCGGGTGTTGTAGTGGACGTAACTGTTCTTCGTGGCAGGCGTCTTGTCTGCTTTTCCGGTCTTCTTGTCCTTACTGAACCCCTTGCTCTCGTCCGCACAGAAGCTCAGCAAAGCCGTAGTCCCGCTCTTCAGCGTCACGCGTCGGTCGTAATAGCGCGCTTCACCGGTGAGCGAGGCGTCGGCATCCTTGAACTGCTTGACCCAGCTCAGAGCGGCTTCCCTCGCTTTACCGGTGTTGTAGTAAGCAAGAGCCACCCCATCGGGATCCGTCCCGGTGATCGCGGCGTCCACGGCGCGCATCCGCTCAGCGTTGTCGGCAAGAACGGCGTCCTTGACCGCATCCCCGGTCTTCTTCGTCTCGAAGATCAGCTTCAGGTCCGACGGAAGCGTGACTCTGGGGCGGCTGCCGGGGTCTGCGGCGCCGGCGGTCGGCGAGGCCGACTTCGCTTCGCCGGTGTCGGCACCCGCGCTCTTGCCCTGGCCACCGGCCTTGTCCTCGGAGTCGCTGTCGCCACCGCAGGCGGACAGCGTCAAGGCCGCAGCGGCGGTCAGCGTAAGCGCTGCGAGCAGGGTGGGACGGCGGTTCACTAACGGCTCCTGGTGAAGGGGATGTCATAACAGAGCGGCCTGTACGACGTCGGTGACGCCGTGCAGGCCGTTCCGGGTCAACGGTTGATCGACTGGATCTCCTGGACGATCACGTCCTGATCGGCACCGAACTCGCCGTTCGGGAGGTCCTGTTCACCGGCCACGCCCGTGCCGGTCCAGTGGATCCGCCACGTAATCGTGGCTTGGAGCTGGTACGAGCCGTCGCCCGACGAGCGCAGGTACTTCACGCCGCACGGCGGAGTCTCGTCCGCCTTGCCCTTGGCGTAGGCCTCGCCGATCTGTTTGCCGTTCAGTTCGCACACACCCGAAGCGGGATACGTCGTCGCATCCGCCGTACCCGGCTCGATCTTCAGCGAGAGCGGTTCGGCCGTGGTCGTCGCCTGAACGTTCAGCAGCGGAACGGACGCCGTCACGGAGACCGGCTTGAACTCCGCCGCGTCCAGCCACGCCCACGTCGGCAGGTTCACCTTCGTGGTGCCCTCAGGAGCCAGCTCAACCTTGGTCGAGGGCACGCGGATCTCGGCGTAGGCCAGTTGGGCCAACATCTCAGGAGTGATCGCCTGCGGGATGTCCGCGGGCGGGGCGGCGCCGTTGTCCACCCAGAAGATGTCCTTCGTGCAGTCAAGCGCCCCGGGGTCGCCTTCCCTGCCCTCGGTGACGTAGGAATCCCAGAAGTAGCCGTCTCCGGTCTTCTCCTTGTTGAAGTCCGTGTACGGCTCACCGCCCTCGAACTTCTTGCGCCGCTCCGCGTCCCACTCGTATCCCGTCGATCCCGCCTCCCAGATCGGCTTCATGTACTTCTCAAGCTGTTCCGGGGTGTACCTCGGGGCGTAATAGCAAGCGGGCGGTGTCCAGTTCGACGCCGAGGAGGTGACCGGGCCGGCCGACTTTCCTGAGCCATTCTTCGAACGGTCGAAGACAACGGCTCCGGCAGTGGAAGAGACCCTGTTGCCATCGACGTCCGCAGACGTCTTCGTGTCCGTTTCGCGAGTTCCATCAGGCGTTATCTTGGCCGAGGCGTTCGGGGCCGCCAGAGAGACCAGCAGCACAGTGAACGCGAGACCGCTGAGCACTTTGCGCTTCATCACAGGCACTTCTTCGCTCCCGCGGTCGACACGATGCGCGTGGTCTGCCACACGCCTTCGCTGTTCTTCTCCAGCCGGGTGTTGTAGAGAATGAAATCGTCGTTGGACGGCGTGGTGACCTTCGCCTTGTCGGTCTTGAGGTCCTTCGCATAGCCCTTGCTCTCATCGGCGCAGAAGAGCACCGACGCAGCCTTGCTGCCGTCGAGCGTCACGGTCCGGTCGAAGTACCGAACCTTGCCGGTGATGCCCAAGCCGGCATCCTCGAACTTTCCGACCCAGCTCACAGCGGCTTCGAACGCCCGACCGCTGTTGTAGAAGCCGAGGGCCTCGTTCTTCGGATCGGTTCCCGCGATCGCGGCGTTGACGGAGCGCATCCGCTCGGCGCTGTCAGCCAGTACCGCATCCTTGACGGCGTCTCCAGTCTTGCCGCCTTCGAAAGTCATCGTCAGATCCGACGGCAGCTCGATCTTGGGGCGCCCCACGGCAGCCGAAGCGGACGCGGTCGGCGAGGCCGACTTTTCGTCGCCGGTGTCAGCACCCGCGATCTTGTCGTTGGACTTGTCCTTGGAGTCGCTGTCGCCACCGCAGGCGGACAGCGTCAAGGCCGCAGCGGCGGTCAGCGTGATCGCTGCGAGCAGAGTGGGACGGCGGTTCACAGATGTCTCCCGTGAGGCGAAGGCGGCTTGAGGGCAGCCACGCTACCGAGGGGTCGGGAGACGACACCAGTGCGAACTTCGGCAAAGCGAAGCTCGTGGCAAAACTGCAACGACCGGGTTGCACGCGGTTGATCGACTGGATCTCCCGCCGCACGCTCATGCCCTGGTCGGCTCCGTATTCGCGCTCAGGGCCGGCACTTCGCGCTCCCCCGCTGGGAAGCAAGCTTTTCGACCACCCAGGCGCCCTCTTCGCCCCTGCTCATCTGGGCGCTGTACAGCACGTAGCTGTTCTTGGTCACAGCCGTCTTGTTGATCTTTTTCGGCTTGAGGTACATGTCGTACCCCTTGCTCTGGTCCTCGCAATACACGAGCGAGGCACTGTCGGCGTCACTCACGTCGACGACCTCACCGTAGTAGCGGTACGCGCCGGTGGTGCGGGCCTTGGCCTTCACGTACGCCTCGATGTACTGCTGCGTCTGGGCGGCAGCCTCGCCCTCGTAGAAGTAGAGGTACGCCTCGTCCAGCGGGTCCTGGTGGGCGATGGCCAGGTCCACCGCCTTGATGGACTGCTCCCTGTCGGCCAGGACCGCGTCCTTCTCCTTGTCCCCGGTCTTCTTCCACTCGAAGGTGTACGTCAGATCCGACGGCAGCTCGATCTTCGGGCGATCGGCGGCGGCCGAGGCAGTCGGCGAAGCCGACTTCTCCGTGGCCGCGTCGGCGCCCGCGACCCCAGCCCTGTCTTCGCCCTTGGAACTGTCGCCACCGCAGGCGGACAGCGTCAAGGCCGCAGCGGCGGTCAGCGTAATCGCTGCGAGCAAAGTGGGACGGCGGTTCACAGATGTCTCACAGCGCAGAGAAGGATCTTCAGCGCCACAACGCTACCGAGGGGCGGAGGCGACATCAGAGTCAATGTGGCTACCGGCAGCCTCGTGGGCAAACCGGGACAGGTGTGGGACCGACAGTTCCCTGGGTCATGAGAAAAGTGTTGCACTGCAAAAGCAGGAGGGGACGAGGGGGTCACATATGCCATTTTCTGCTCGCCGGCCAGTGCACCTAATTTATCCTGCACCGCAAGGGGAATCGTGGCCGGCCAGCGAGCCCCGCAATATCCACTGAGAAAAGCTCTGCTACTTCGGCCAGGAAATGTTCACGCTCGGTCCACTCGCGCAAACCTAGACGTCCACCCAGTTCGACGTCGGCTTCGCGATATCACAGGCCACCGCCTGGCCTTACGCGCCGAGACCATTGATGTCATGACTTCGGTCCTGCATAAAGATCTGGTAGCGGCTGGAAAAGGCGACCATGCCACATCCGAGGCGCTCCGGGTACTCACCGGACATGTCCGCGCCGACCAACCACGCCACTCACAGCCGAACTGCTGCCCGTACTGCCACAAGTGCGAACAGCCTGAGCACTACCAGATGTTTAACCGCACTCAGTCTGACTACGAGCCCCGGAGGACACGCCTCCACTCGTATCGAATCCTGGCACATCATAATCAATCAGGAATAGATTCCATAATGTCACTCGATGCAGCTCCATACTCGATCACCGCGTGGAAGGAATAGGAGTCATCACAGAAGCCAAATTCTATTTCCCTTGGCATATTCTTCCGAAACCATGCCGCAAAAGCAGCAACCCCACCCAATTCGCCATCGATATAAAGACACTCACCTTCCCTGTCGAGCCAGGATTCCACTTCAGTTCCCTCGACTTCACATGTCCAGTAAAGCCCACGTCCACCACTTTCATTTTCCACTGGCGCAGCTTCCTGGATTTCAACATCTGGCCAATCTATCAAAACTAGTTCCGCCAGCCGTGACGGCTCTACACGCCAGCCCGCACTTTCTTCGTTAGCAAACACGAGATAAGTCAAAGCCCCATCACCTCTTGCGTTTTGTAAATAGGCATCTGTTGCGTTTCACGCCGTCGGAAAGTAGTACGGCTTCTGTGGCCATCAGTATTTGTGACGATATTCGACGGCCAGGGTTGCCCAGCACCGCACAATGGTCGAGCAGGTATGGACAGTAACTAAGCCTAAGCCAAGATGCCCTTGAGATGAGTGACAGTCCGGTTCCGGCGAGGCATCCGTCGATGAGGTGAGGGCGCCGCTGGACAGTCACCCTCGCCGCAGCAAGGCCCAGATGCCCTCGACCGGGTTGAGGCCAGGTACCTGAGAAGACAGCAGGTAGAAGTGAACCAGTCCTGTCGGGCGATGAACTGCCGCAATCCGTAGCCTGTGGACGTTGCATTGGCCCGGACGAGGACAACGGGGCTACTGAGCTGTTGATGCGAGGTGATGAGCAGGTCGCGGCAACCGGTCCAGGCACAGTCCTTGTGGACGTGGCAACGGCTGTCCTCGTCGGCCGGTAGATCAGCTGGGCACATTCCTCGGGTTCGCGGCGGGTCAGGGCTGCCATGGAGACACAGCGAAACGAACGGTCGTGGGCCCAGATGAGATGGTTGGTCTGCCTGTGTTAGACCCAGGTGCGGGCAATCGACGACGTCATCGAGAATCCGCTCGTGACCACCGGCGCGGGCCAGGGCCGACACCAGGAGTCCCTGCACCCCGACCACTACGGCCAAGCGCTGCGCATTTGCCGGACAGGCTTCCTTCCCTCAGTCGTAGATCGCCTCATCACTGGTCCGACAACTCTCCACCCCAGGGTCTGGTTAGGAAAGCCGTGCCGGATCAGCAGCTTGCGCACCCCTACGGGAACTGACTCTGTCACCCGACATACCGCGTACCACGAGGATCGAGCTCTGTCAACAGCTACAACACCCCTCAAGCGCAGCTACTGACTTATGGTCGTCACGGCCGGCGCCAGGCCGCCGAAGCTTACCGGAGACAAGATCAAATCTCCGCTACCGCAGCAACCTGGCAACAAGCAGTGCCAGCTGGTCAAAGAATTACAGTCACCGCGACAGCAGGAGCCCAACAACCGCAAATCTAGGCCATCTCCACGCAACAGCGTCCGCAGAGTAGTTTACGGAACTACACTGACCGAGCCGGGAACCTTATACTTCTTCATCATTCCCTCGAAATATGGCACGGCAGCCTTAGTATTCGTGACGATACGCAAGCCATCATAGCGGTTTGCATCATCCCCAATAACGGCCGCATATCGCTTCATTTCATCGGCAATGCTATTGTCGATAAATCCCTGCACCCTAGCATTTTTGATGCCCGGTAGAACAAATGGACTTGATTTGCCCGATACATATTTCGCATCGACGAGCTTTGTTCCAGCGACGCCATCAGCCCAAATCTTTACGCCTCCACCAGAGACGCGAACCTCAAGCATTCCGGCCACCGCCATCTGATAATCACGTGCCGCACCCTTGCCTACGGCAACCCGAAGCGCACCCCCCTTGAGAAGGCCGGGGCCGGCGTCGACTGTGCCCGCGAGCGGCACTTCGCACACAATGGGACCGGGATCACAGCCGTCTGCACTCTGCAACTCACGCAGCGCCTCATCCCAGTCGCCTTTGAGCATGGAAACAAGGGGACCGTTTGGGACCAATTTTTCGAAGAAATTACCGACACGCTTATCGGTATCACCAGGACCAACATTACCGATGCAATGTCCGTAAGCGCACGCCAGAACTTCGCCGTTACCATTCTGCATGGTCTGCCCACGACTATCAGTGGGCGCCGTACCGTCGTAGTGCAACCCTTGCGCCGCATAGAGACTATTAGCAGATTTTTTCGGCTTTCCCGGAACTACACCAGGCGTAGTGTTCTCATAATTGACCCCCGGTCGGGTCGGGCAGTCGACATCAGCACACAGGCCTGTGGGGTCGGAGCTTGTAACTGGGGCATTACTTGCGTAAGAATACCCATTGAGAGACTGCGCCACATCTGCAACTAGCAGTGGATCCACGCTGATGAATTGGCCGATACTGGAGTCGTATTCACGCGCCCCAACATGCGTCAGCCCCGTCGACTCGTCCGCCGGCTTGCCCAGGAACGCCTTGTCGTCCGGCCACGTGGTCGCCTTCGTGCCGCGCGTGGCGCCGAACGGCGTGCTGTAGCGCTTGGTCACCGCGTACGTGGTCGCGTCCAGGGCGATGCTCGACGTGCCGTGGTGGTCAGCGGCTAGGAAGCTCAGTTTCGTGCCCGAGACACCCGAAGTCCCCTTACGGACCGCGATCGTCTGGCCGTTGGCCGTGTAGTACCTCGTGCCGGAGACGGTCTTCGTCGTCCCCTTGGTCGTGAGCCGGACTTCCGTGGCGCCCAGGTAGAGGACCGTGTCGCCGTCCCCCTTGGCCCTGCGGATCAGGAGTTCACCGCTCGCGTCGTAGAGGTAGTTCGTCTCCTTCGCGCTCTCGGTGAGCTTGGTCAGGTCGCCCTCGGTGTTCCAGGCCAGCGTCTGCTGGGCCGTCGCACCCGGACGGGAGGTGGTGTTGCCGGCGCTGTCGTAGGCGTACGTGGCGGCCTGGGCGCCCGTCGTCTTGTCCAGCGTGTGCGGCTTGGCGTCCGTGGTGGCGTCGTAGGTGTACGTGGTGGTCTTGTCGCCCGCGGACGCGTGCTGCGTCTCCGTCTTGCGCTGACCGCCCTCGGTGTACGTGTACGACGTCCAGTACGGAGCCGCTCCGTCGATGTTGGCCGTGGTGCGACCGGACGTCGCACAGTCGGCCGTCTTCGGGGTCCAGGCTTCCGTCATGCGGCGGTGGCCGTCATAGGCAAAGCACTGGTTGTCCGTCTTCGCGGTGCCGCCCTGGGTGGTGGCGTCGGAGATCGACGTGAGGTTGCCCGCGTCGTCCTGGGCGAACTTCAGCTCCTGCGGCATGTAGCCGTGCACGTCGTCCGTGACGTAGGAGCGAGTGAGGCGGCGAGTGCCGTCCTCGTAGTCCCAGTTGAGGTAGGCCTTCTTCGCCGAGCTCGTACCGTCCGTTCCCAGGGTGAGCTGACGCAGGTCGCCCTGCGGGGAGAACGCGGCTCCCTGCAGGTAACCAGTGGTGCCCTTCGAGGTGAGCTGGCCGCCCGTCGCGTTATAGGTGTACGAGACCGTCTCGGCTGCCAGGCCGCCGACCGCGGGAGCGCTGGACTGGCTGACCGTTCCGTCCAGGTTGTACCCGGTGCTGAACGACATCGTCTTCGGCACGGAGCCGTCAGCGACCAGCGGTTCCGTGTCGGGCAGCAGCAGCTGACTCGCGGTCGCCCGGTACAGCGTGTCGTACGTCGTGACCTTCTGCGTGTACGCCTTTCCGGTCGCCCCACCGTCGTAACGGACCGCGGTGTCCTGCTGCCCCTTCTTGAGCGTGTCGAAGGTCCAGGCCGCGAGCTTGTTGGCATCCGTCTTCGAGGCCTGCCACATGCCCGTCTTACGGCCGAGTTCGTCGTACTCGTAGAGCAGCTTCTTGGCCGCGTCGTCGTTCGGAGTGCTGCTGACGACCTGGTCCAGGTCGTTGTACTCCGTGGTGCTCTTGCCCTTGTCCGGGTCCGTCGCGGTGGCCTGGCGGCCGAACAGGTCGTAGGTGTAGGTCCACTTGGATTTGTCAGGGCCGGTGATCGTCGCCTGCTGGCCGGCGGGCGTGTAGGTGTAGCCGGTCGTCGTGTAGTCCGTGCCGGTCGGCGTCGGGCTGGGGTACTCCCGGCGCTCCGTCGTCTGACCGAGAGTGTTGGTGACCACCGTGGTGGCTTGGCCACCGGTCGGAGCCGTGGTCGAGACCATGTCACCCGTGTAGGTGGCGTTGGTTGTCCAGCGGGTGACCCCGCGAACCTTCGTCACCGTCTTGGACGCGCGACCGGCACCGTCGTACGTCGTGTCCGTCTGGATCGGGGCCTGGGCACCGTCCGTCTGCACCAGGTCGCCGGCGGGGGCCGACTTGTCGTCCCAGATGTCCGACTGCTGGCTCACCGCCAGGCCGCGGTCGTCGTAGAGCGTCAACGATACGAGCCGGCCACCGTTCGGGCTCGGCGTCTGTGTCTGCCGCGAGCGCAGCAGGGAGTCGTAGAACTCGTAGCCGGTGTTGTAGCCGGAGCCGTCTGCCTTGAGTGTCCCGGTGGAGACCCAGGACGTGGCGGTGTTGGTGACCTTGTAGTCGTAGACGTAGTTCGGGGTCTTGCCCAGGGACTTGGAGCGGTTGGGCAGCCATACCTTGACCACCCGGCCGAGGCTGTCGTACTCGGACTCGGTGATGTTGTTGTTGGGGTCGGTGGTCTTCAGCACCGTGCCTGTGGCGAAATCCAGTGCCGAGATCGTCCTGTGCGTCTTGATGTTGGTGAGCGTCGTCGACGTCAGCGGGCCGACTGCCACCGGGTCATAGACGGTGGTGGCCGTTATCGCGCCGTTGGCGTCCTTCACGACGAGCGGGCGGCCGAGCGTGTCGTAGGTCGTCGTGGCGACCTTCTGCCAGGTCGCGGCGTCGTCACCGCCGTAGGACTTGGCCCGGCCGGTCCAGGTCGCCTCACCCGTGGTCGGCTTCTGCGAGGCCGACCAGGCGGTGGCCGTCGTGTCGTCGTAGACCGTGGCGGTGTCGGAGACGACGTCACCGGATCGGGTGGAGTCGGCCGGGAGGTCCAGTGCCGAGTCCGCCGTCGCGCAGGTCTTGGCCACCGTGCGGGTCCGCGACGTCAGGGCGTTGATGCCCTCGACGTCGTTGCGGGCGTACCAGGTACGGGTGCACTTCTCGTCGCCCGCGACGGCGTCGTCGCCCTGGTCCTCGACGATCTCGGCCATGCCGTAGTCGTCATAGGTGGTTTTCACCGAGCGCACGCGGTCGTACGGCGTCACCTTGCTGGTGACATTGGTACGGGCGTGTGTAGCACCGGTGCGCACGAAGTACGCCTCGGTGTCGGCGTACGACTTGTGCTGGGTCGCCGTACGTTTCGACCAGGGGTCGTTGACGGTGCCGGTCACCTCGGTGTCGCCGTTGTAGGTGACCGTCTCCCGCGTGAAGCCCGCGTACTGGTCGGAGTCGGTGACCTCGGCGGCCTTGATCCCGGAGACCTTCACGGTCTCGCGTGCGTCCGGGTCCGCAGTCTTGCCGTCGGAGCCCAGGACTCGGTCACCGCTCATACCGCGCAGGTAGACGGAGACGGTCTTGCTCTGGGTTCGGCCGGACACACCGGTGAGGTGGGTGACCTTGCCGTAACCGCGCCAGATGGACCAGGTGCGCTCCTTGGCGGGCGTCATCGGGTCTTCGTTGTAGTGCCAGGCACCGCCCTCGGAGGAGTACTGGTACGTGTGCTGCACCGCCTCCGAGCCGCCGTAGGGGTCCGTGGTCGACACCGAGGTGACCGGGTACTTCTGGAACCAGTCGAGGATGGGGGTCTTCTCGCCGTTGGGTGACCAGTACACGGGGTAGCAGCGCTTGGTGTTCTGGTCGAGCTTCGGCTTGGTGCCGCCGACCGAGCACTCGGAGGGCGCGTAGTTGACGATCGTCTGCGCGCCCGCCTCGGAAGTGACCGTCTTCATGCGGGGCTTGTCGAGCGGCAGGATGTCGTCGGCCGCGCCGTCCACCCGGTTGGGCAGCATCGTGTGGTCGAACTTGACCGGGGCTAGAGCCAGATCGGTGCCGCGCTTACCGGTGTGCTTGATCTCGTCCAGCCAGAGTGACTGGTCGGTCGAGTCGCCCGTGTCGCCCGGATCGAGATAGAGGTGCTTCAGCGCGTACTCGTCCACCGGCTTGAACTTGTCCGTGGTAGTGGCGGTCGCATCCCATGCGTACGTAGTGGCGGTGGTCAGTCGCTTGCGCGTGAAGAAGGTCGGGCCGACATTGCCGGTGCACTTGTCGCCGTCCTTGCAGACCGCGTCGACCGGTACGTCCGGCCAGTTGTCCCGGGTGTCCTTGGTCAGTGAGTCGCAGCCGGTGCCGGAGGCCAGACAGCGCTCGGCATAGCTGAAGACAACCTTGTCGGAGGCCGCCGGCGAGCCGGAGAACAGATCCTTGGCCCGCTGCCCGTACCGGATCTCCTTCAGGTAGCCGCCACGCACATAGTCGGTACCTGTGTTGTCGTCGCCGAGCTTGTCGTAGTTGTTGTGCTCCGCGGTGTACCAGTACGACATGGCGTTGCCGTGGGTGTCCTCGACGTAGTCGAGGTTCCAGCGCCAGGCCTGCGTCTTGGCGCGTCCGGAGAAGGAGGTGCCGTCGGAATAGCCGGGCTCGCCGTCGTCGTCGCCGAAGACCGGCACAGTCCACACCGACTGGGTGCGGTCGTCCGTGCCCGCGCCGTCGAGCTTGTTCAGACCGAAGACGTACTTGGTGCCGTCGCCGGTGACGACCGTCCAGTGCTCACCGTCGTCGTCGCCGTTCTCCGCGCCCGTGGAGCGAGTGACGGTGGAGGCGTCGTCGTTCTTCAGCCGCCACTTGCCGCTGGTGTCGTCCTTGACCAGTTCGCTGGCCTTGCCATTGAGCACGAGCGAGGCGTTGTCGTACTTCCAGCACAGGTCGTACTTCTCGTCCTGGCCGTCGTCGTCGCAGGAACCGTACTTGCGCTCGATGAACGACGAGGTCAGGTCGAAACCCTCACCGACCTGGCTGCCCTGGTTGTTCGTGTTCGCCGTACGTCCGTCCACGGCGCCCGAGTCGTACGAGAACGCCAGGGACGGCTGCGGCCCGGCCGCGGCAGGCGGCACCCTCAGTGGGTACGACCAGGTGAAGGAGCCGGACGAGCCGCCTGCCTCCCAGGTCGAGGAGGCCGCCAGGGGTGTCGCCTTGTAGTCGCCTGCGCCGGACTTCGTGCCGGCCGCCAGCGCCAGCATCACCGGCGCGCCGCTTGAGGAGAGACTCAAGGGTGCCGAAAGCTGTTTCTGCGCACGGTTGTTGGTGAAGTCGAGGGTGTCGGTCCTACGGCACTTCGCCGCGGTCGGATCGTCCAGGGCGCAGTCAGGCAGTCGGCTCAGTCCGAGACGCCCCGCCCAGTCACCGCCGTACGCGGAGGCGAAGGCCGAGTAGTCGATGCCGAGCCGGGCCTTGCCTCCGCCCTTCGCACCGGTGACCTTGAGGACCACGCCCTTCACGCCGAGTTTCGCTGCCGTCTCCCGGTCCAGGACCTGAACGGTGACAGCCTCGGCGGCTTTGCCCTTGCCGGGTGCTGCGACCGTGAGAGGAAGTGAGCCCGGCGTGGCTTTGGCCGTCCCCTTGTCCGGAACGGTCAGCGACGCCTTCCCCGCCTTCGGCCAGTTGACCTTCCGCTGCTGGTTCTGACGTGCACGTGCGGCGGCGGTCCGGTCGGCTTCCGCGGCCTTCGCCATGGTCGCGGCGGCCTTCTTGTTGACCCTCGCGGTGAGCGGGGTGACCTTCGTGGCCTTCGGCTCCTTGAGCGTGGGCCGGCCCAGCGGATCGACGTCCGCGGCGAACGCGACGGGCGTCAGCAGACCCGGCAGCATGGCGAAGCCGATCGCCGCTGCCAGACGTCTCCCTCTTGTTCCCGTCCATGTCGTACCTGATCGAAGCCGCTTCATGGCATCGCACTCCCCTGTGAGGCCGCCCTCTTGGGGCAGCACTGACCGCGGCAGCTCGTGCCGTGGTGATAGTCAGAGAGAAGGGGCCGGGCGGCGCGTGGGACGCCGACGGATCTCATGTCCGACGGGCTGCGCACATTTCCGCCGCCCGGACCCTCTGATCGTCCTGCTGGGGCTAGTCGTCGCCTGGATCGCCCAGTGCCGTCGAGCGGACCTGGTCCGCGTTCATCGCCCCTGCCCAGATCCGGACCTCGTCGAGCGAACCGGGCAGGTAGTACCCGGTGGTTCCGGCTGCACGGCCGCGTCCCACGGCGATCTCGCCAGCACCCTGTTGAAGGACGGTGAAGGCGGATCCGCCCTCCTGCGCCTGTTCGGCCTCGCTCACGTACAGATGGGTGTTGCCGTAACCGGCGCCGGCCTCCTCGGTGGCGTCATAGACACCGGTCACCTGGACCCAGGTGTCCAGTTCCGCCGATGTCTCCGACGGAACCGACGCGCTGGCGACGACCTTGCCCGTCGAGTCGGTCGCCGTGCGGCCGAAGCGCCACAGGTAGCCCTCCGCGGAGATCTTCTCCACCCACAGCGCCCATGACGACTCCTTGCCGTCGGGTGTGGCCTGGCCGAAGACCTGGGCCCGTCTGCCGACCGGCAGCGCCGCCAGTTTCGTACCGTCCAGTTTGACGTCGGCGGTCACCGTGAAGGATCCCGTTTCATCGATCGCGGGGCCTGTGGTGGACATGTAGCCCGAACCGCCGTCGAGGTGCAGTTCGTTCTCGTCCGGGTCGGCCACCGCGCCGGTGGTGGAGATGTCCATGGAACCGAGTGCGTAGGAGGTGTACTCCTCGACCTTGCCGTCCGCGGCCGTTGCACTGTCCCAGTAGGCGACCAGTTCGGTCGCGGCCACGCCGTCGGTCTCCAGCCGGGCGTCCTGACGGATCTCGTCAGCAGTCAGAACCCGCTGCCACGCGTTGAGTTCATCCACGCGGCCGAGGAAGTTCTCGCCGTAGACAGCACCGACCTTGGAGCGGCCGATCTGCAGACCCTCGGTCGAGACCCACGGCGTGTACGTGGTGGACGTGCCGTAGAGCTTGACCGGTTGACCCTGCGGACGGCCGTTGACGAACAGCTGGATGGTGTCGTTCGTCTTGTCGGTGTCGCCCTTACTGTCGAAGACACCCGCCAGATGGGTCCACACCTCCATCTTCGGATTCTCGGTGTCCGCGAGAGAGCGGATGTAGACCGCTCCGGTTTTCACATCCGAGGCCGTTCGGTTGAAGACCCACTTCTTGTACGACGACGAGTAGTACAGCGTGAAGGCCGAGCCGTTCGTACCTGGCGCCGACGCCACCACCCGGTTCGCCGAATCGTCGGTGAGCAGTACCCACGAGGAGAGGGTGAACGAGTCGCCGGTGTTCAGTACGGGGCTCGATGTGGCCGCGTACCCGGTCTGCTTGGCGCTGTCCGTGGCGTCGTCGTTCAGACGGAGGGAGTAGTCGGCCGCACCGCGTCGACCCAGGACCGACCAGCCCGCGGCGGTTCCGTCCGACTGCGGACGCAGAGTGGCGTCGTGGCGCGTACCCTCCGTCGCTGTGTCCTTGGCCGTGGTCACCGTGGACCCGGGTGTTCCGTCGTCGAAGTGCCAGGTCCCCACAGGGCCCGAGGCATTGGCGACCTTGAAGACGAATTCCGCCGGGTCGCCCCACCTCTCCCGTACGTCCTTGGCCTGAACCGTGAGCACTTGCGTACCCGACAGCGAGGGCACCGGCTTGACGGTCACCGTCGAACCCGACGTCGTCTTGGCACCCTTCTGCGTCAGCAGACGCCAGCGGTAGCCGGCGATGTCCTCGTCGGCGGCGTTTGGCTTCAACTCGAAGGACCCGACGACGCCAGGCCCACCCTTGCCCTCGCAGAGATTGGCGGTGCACTCGGTGTAAACAGCAGTGCTCGCGATCTGCGGTGCCTTCGGAGCCGTGGAGTCGATCTTGAAGTAGCACCAGGGGGAGTAGGACGACCACAGGTCTCCGGACTTGGTGCCGGAGTTCCAGTGCGACTGGGTGCGAGCCCTCATCCGGTACAGGCCGCCGTCGGCCCGGTTGTCCATCCGGACCTTCTCCAGGGTGTCGTCCGGATCCCAGCCCGGCTTTGGCCGGTAGTCGGACCAGACCTGGTGCCAAGCCGCGTCGTCACCGCGCTGAACGACGAACTCCGCCTGGAGTTCGCCCTTCTCCTCGGTCGTCTTGGGCTTCACCTGCGTCTGTACCCGGGCTTGGGCCATCGGGTCCAGCCGGGTGACGACCAGCGGGTCCGACTGCGACTTGTTGCAGTACGCAGTCGTCCCGTTTCCTGGGATGAGCCCCACCGAGGACGGAACTCCCGGCTTGGGTACGTAGATCACCTGGAGTTCGGCGTTGTCGTCGAACCGCTTCCAGGCCGCCGGGTCACTCTCGTCCTTGGCCTGCAGCATGAGCGTCAGCCGGGAGAACTTGCCCGCCGCGAGATTGCGGACGGAGGCCGTGAGGTTCTCGTCGGTCTCGTCAGGGTTGTCGTTGAACTCGATCCAGGAGTCCGGCTGGTCCGGGGAGCACAGGTCGCCGCGGCCGGCGGAGACGTATCGGTCGCCGATGTGGTCGAGGATCGACGGTCCAGGCCACCGCGAGCCGGATGAGATGTTGTTCGTGCGCTCCAGGTCGACCCACTTGGGCTCGCACGTGAACGACCACGTCTCCTTGGCCCGGAAGGTGGCGTCGATGACCTGCTTGCCGGACAGTTTCGTCCCGCCGAACTCGAAGAACATCCGGTTCGTGTGGTCCACGTCGCAGTAGTACGGGCCCAGGCGACTGCAGTTGCCGACACCGTAGTCCCCGTCGAACTGCCACCATCGATCGCCGTCGTCGGAAAGGACCGATCGCTCGGACACTCCGAGGCCGACGGAGGGATCGATACGGACCGGGTAGACGGTCTCCTTGCCGCGCAGCAGTTTCAGGTCGGGCTTCACGCTGACGGTGTCCTGCTCGACCCTCACCGGCATCTCGGCGCTGGTGTCGCCCGGCCTCGGTACAGCGGCGGCATCCCGCTGGCCCCCGGCATCCGGAGCCGGATTCGCCTTGCGTGACTCCGCCTTCGCGACGGTCTTGCCCGAGGAGTCCCACATCAGACCGGCGGGTCCGTCGAAGACGGTGTTGCCGTCCTCGTCCACGGCACGCAGTCCGCCATCGCGCCCTCGTAGGACCCGCAAGCCCTGCCCGGCCGTGGTCAGCTCGATCTGTTCCAGCTTCGTGTTCAGGGCCGCCTGAGCGGACTTGACGACGAGGACCTCCTGGTACCCCTCGGCCGTCGCCGTCAGCTCCAGGTCGACGTCCTTGAAGATCTCGGGGTAGGTGGCGGTCGCGCCCTTGAGTGTCGGCTCCGGCAGACGCCCGGGCCAACCGAATTGGAGCGAACCTCGCTCGTTGCCGATCTGAATCAGCTTCTGGCCGTCGCCTCCACCGGAGAAGGAGAGGTCGACCACCACCGCCTTCGGCCCGATGGTGCCGTCCGCCCTGCGTACGAGCGTCGGGTCGACGTCCGTCCAGGAACCGTCATCGGTCTCTGCCCTCTGGGGACTTGTGGACTGGGTGAGCGTGTAGGTGCCGTCGGGGTTCGCCTCGGTGGTCGTGTACGGCGTCCGCTCCGCGACGACCTCGACGGCTTCACCGGTTTCCGCCGCCCTCTGTGAGGCCGAGCGCGTTGCGTCAGCCTGGCCCTCGTCCGCACGAGCGGGTTCGACCGACACTCCGAGCGTTGACACAAGTGAAGCCACGACAGCGCTTGCCGTCATGGCACTCAGTACCCGAAGGGATCTCCCCCTCGGGCGAGCGCCAGGACGGCGCTCTCCCCGTATGCCAGTCAATTCCCCGCCCCTGAGTCACGAATCTTTCACAATGAGTGCACAGAGGGAAACACTTCTGATCGAGCACGGTCAATCAAAGAGATGGCAAAGGAGGATAGGCGCAGCGCCCCAACCTGCGGTTTTCATCAGTCGCTCAGATCGGAGCTATCGGACGGGAGGTCACACATCGACAGGACCCTCCGCACATCAGATATGCCCGGGTCAAGTCGCGGTTTCAGCCAAACGCACTCCGGGGCGACAAGGAATGGGCCGCCCGGATCAATCCAGGCGGCCCATCTCCTAGTCGAGTTTGCCTTAGCAAGCGTTCGCTCTCAAGCTCGGTGCGCCCTCGCCCCGGTCTTCAGCCTCGTCTTCGTCTTCGTCTTCGGACGCTTGCCCCCGCTGCCGTCCGGCCACAGGCGTGGCTTGCGCTTGGCTGCCACGTCTTCCATCCAGCCGAAGGAGACGATGCAGGCGCCGATGAGGATCCAGACCATCAGCAGGACGGGCCACGGGCTCTCCAGCAATCCCGCGTAGTGCTCCGACAGCACGTCGAAGCCCCACAGGTGGTCCCAGAGCGTCGCGGCGACGAGGATGCAGATGTTGTGCCACAGGTAGATGGTGACGGCACGGGAGTTGAGCAGGGTGATCAGTCTGTCCCAGCGTCGCAGCACGCGTGGCCACTCGGACCACGAGGGGCTGAAGTGCAGGAGCACCATCACCGTCGCGAACGACCAGAGGGACTGCGCGTACGGGATGTCGTCGAGGTCGTGGCCCTCCTTGAACCCGTGTGTCAGCGCGTACCACAAGCCGTAACCGGCCACGAACGGCACCAAGGAGGGGACGAGGTAGCGGGGAAGCCGCTGCAGGATGCCTTCCTGGTGCGCCATTCCGAGGATCCAGCAGGCGCCGAACGTGCTGAAGTCGGTGACGGCGGAGTCGATCCGCACGCTCGGGATGTGCAGCCAGCCGAACTCCAGGGCCGCGGCCACGGCGATGGGCGACACGATGGTCGGCCAGGGAACGGCGCGCAGGACCTTTAGGATGAAGGGCGACAGCAGCACGTACCAGAGATACGCGCGGATGTACCAGAGCGGGCCCGCGAGTTCCGCCGCCCAGTCGTCACCGATGATGCCGTGGACTCCGGAGAGACCCTCGGCGTACGGCGGATCGCTCAGCGGAAGGACCCAGTAGGTCAGGTGGAGCCACCACCAGATCGGGTGGCCCTCCGAGTTCGGTCCCCAGCCCTGGATCAGCATGCCCGTCACACCGATCGCGCCGAGGAGCCACAGCGGAGGCAGCAACCGGCGCATACGACTGCGGATCACCTGCACGGGCGGGCGTTTGAGGGATCGCGCCATCAGGTTGCCCGCGAGCGCGAACATCACGCCCATGGACGGGAACACGATGGGGAGCCAGGCCCAGCCCATGAGGTGGTAGAAGACCACGCGGAAGAGGGCGACCGCACGCAGCAGATCGAAGTAACGGTCCCGGACGGGCGCCCGTTTGGTGGCCTTCGCGTCGTCGGACGCGGGGGGCGGCGGAGTGTTCACGAACAGGGGCGCGTCGGGTGCCGTGGTCCGGTACCCGTGCGGGGGAGCGGGGTCGTCCGTGCCGGGCGCGGGGAACGGGGCGGTCATGTCCTGAACTTCCTGAGTCGTCGTCGCATGTCGCGGCAGCCCCCATGACGGGGTGTTCTCCGGCGGCGTCGCGCCCGTACCCGGACCCGGGCCCGTGGTCTGGCCATGCGTCGTCATCCGACAGGCCTCCGATCGCTACCGCTACCGCTACCGCTGCCGGTTCCGGTTCCGGTTCCGCTTCCGATGCCGGTTCCGGCGCCGGTGCCGCTTTCCGCGCGCTGGCGGGGCATCGGGGCGGGGGTGCCTGCCGCGCCGGGCGCCGAGCCGACCACGCCGGTGCGGCGCAGTTTCTGCCAGCGCAGGCGGCCGCCGGTGAGGGCGGTGATCCAGGACTGGAGCAGGACGACGTACATGAGCTGGCGGTAGAGGATCTGCTGCAGGGGCAGCGAGATCAGGTGCGTCATGCGTTCCTTGTCCAGCCGGAAGGCGTACGCGGCGCACACCGCCTGGATGGCGAGGACGCCCAGCCAGGCGCCGATCGTCTTCTCGGTGGGGCCGAACACGATCCCGTACAGCAGGAACACGTCGATCAGGGGGGCCAGGAGCGGGGCCAGGACCATGAAGAAGGAGATCAGGGGCAGGCCGACGCGGCCGAAGCGGCCCGAGGGGCCCCGTTCGACGAGTGCCTTGCGGTGCTTCCAGATCGCCTGCATGGTGCCGTACGACCAGCGGTAGCGCTGGGACCAGAGTTGCTGGACGGACTCGGGGGCCTCGGTCCACGCGCGGGCGTTCTCCGCGTAGACGACACGCCAGCCGTCGCGGTGCATGGCCATCGTGATGTCGGTGTCCTCGGCGAGGGTGTCCTCGCTCATGCCGCCGACGCGCTCCAGGGCCGAGCGCCGGAAGGCTCCGACGGCCCCGGGGATCGTCGGCATGCAGCGCAGCATGTCGTACATACGGCGGTCGAGGTTGAAGCCCATCACGTACTCGATGTGCTGCCAGGCGCCGATCAGCGAGTCACGGTTGCCGACCTTGGCGTTGCCCGCGACGGCGCCCACGCTCGGGTCGCCGAAGGGCTGCACCAGTTCGCGCACGGTGGCGGGCTCGAAGACGGTGTCGCCGTCCATCATCACGATGAGGTCGTGCTTGGCGTTGGCGATGCCCCGGTTGAGGGCGGCGGGCTTGCCCGCGTTGAGCTGGCGTACGACGCGGACGTTCGGCAGCCGCAGACCCTCCACGATGCGGGCGGTGCCGTCGCTCGAACCGTCGTCGATGACGACGACCTCGATGGGCTGCTCGCTGGCCATCAGCGAATGCACCGTGTTCTCGATGCACTTGGCCTCGTTGTACGCCGGCACCAGCACCGAGACCGGTTCGGTGACGGGCGGCCCCCAGCGGAAGTTCTTGCGGCGTACGCGCCGGGCGTGGGCCATGGACAGCGCCAGCATCAGGCCGAAGCGGGTGATGACCAGGGTGCCGACGATCGCGAGGCCGACGACGAGGACGTCGGTGCTCCTCTCGGAGGCCTGCACCGCCCAGGTCCAGGCCTTGCCCTTCCACAGGTCGAGCCCGGTGACCTGCGTGTGGGCGCTGGGGGCGCCGAGCGCTCCGGTCAGGTTGTCGAACTCGTACCCCTTCTCCTGCAGGTCCGGCAGGAAGCGGTCGAGTGCCTCGACGGTCTGGTGGCGGTCGCCGCCGGAGTCGTGCATGAGGACGATGGCGCCCTTGCCGCCCTTGGGGGTGGCGTTGCGGATGATCGTCTCGACGCCGGGCTTCTTCCAGTCCTCGCTGTCGGTGTTGTTGACGACGGTGAGGTAGCCGCGACTGCCTATGTACTCGGTCACCGGCCACGACTTGTCGTCCATGGCGTCGGCGAAGGAGGAGTACGGCGGCCGGAAGAGCGACGTACGGATGCCGGCCGCGCCCGCGAGGGCCAGCTGGTTCTGGGACAGCTCCCAGTCGATACGGCTCTTGGACTGGTAGGAGAGGTCGGGGTGGTTGAAGGTGTGCAGACCGATCTCGTGGCCCTCGTCGACCATGCGCTGGACGAGCGCCGGGTAGCGCGAGGCCATGGTGCCGGTGACGAAGAACACCGCGTGCGCGTCGTGCTTCTTGAGGACGTCGAGGACCTTGGGGGTCCACTCGGGGTCCGGGCCGTCGTCGAAGGTGAGGACGAGATGGTGCTTCGGCACGCTGAGGCTGGCGGTGCGGCCCCCGCGGGTGTCGATGACCGGACCCCCGTCGAGAATCTTCTCGGGTACGCGGTCGGTGGCGGCCTCGGGCTGGATGCGGTGGTCCGCGAGTATCTCGCTGTGTACGTACCCGCGCAGCATCAGCATCGCCATGAGGGCGATGAGGATGAGCGAGGGCAACAGGTAGCGCATGGGCAGGCGTCGGCGCCGGACGGCGCCCCCGCCTGCGCCGCGCTTGCTGGTGCGGCGTGCCATCAGAGGATGTTCTCCGGGGAGGACGGGGTGGGGGGGCTCGGCTCGATGGGAGTCGGCACCGCCGTGAGCGGGGCGTCGGCGACGTCGTTGGTGTCGCCTCCGGCAGGGGCCTCGGTGGTGGGGCCGTCCGTGACGTCGGTGTCGGTCGGTTCCGGCTCGGGGTCCGGTGACGCGGGGACTTCGTCGGTGGGGTCCGCCCCGGGGTCGGGCGAGTTGTTGCTGCCCGTGCCCGGCTTGGTGGTGCTGGCGGAGGGCTTGGGGTCGGCCGAGGTGTCGGGCGCCTGCGCGCTGGCCGAGGTGTCGGTCGAGAGGCTGGCGCCGGGTGACGGCGTCGTGCCTTCGGTGCCGGAGACGCTCGCCTCGGGCGAGGCGCTCGCGGAGCCGGACGGGCCGGCGGAGTCGGTGGGCAGCGGCGACGGCTCGACCTGGCCGGCCGGTGCGTCCTCCTGCTGGTCCTTGATGGGCAGCCAGGGGGCGTTCGAGTTGCCGGATATGAGGGTGATGAGGATGGCCACCGCGTAGACCGCGCAGGCCAGGCCCACCGCCATGCCTATCCGGCGGTATCTGCGGCTGCGGCGGCCGGTCTCGTCGACGAAGACCGGGCCGTCCGAGCCGTCCTGGGTGCTGGGGGCACCCTTGGCCTGCTGGACGAGCCAGTCCTCCAGTTGCCGTCCCACACCGTCGAGCTGGACCGTGACCTCGTGCGGGTCATGGGTGTGCTCGGGGTGCTCGGACTCCTGCCAGGTGTCGTGGCCGACGGCGGGAGCGGTGTCCTGGGCGGCGGCGGGGTCGGCCACCGCGCTCCCGGGGAAGCGGTCGGTGTGCCGGCTTCCCGGGAAACGGTCGGTGTGCCGGCTTCCCGGGAAACGGTCGGTGTCCTGGCTTCCTGGGAAGCGGTCGGTGTCCTGGCCGTCGTCTCTCTGCCGCGGCACGGCCGCGGCGGCCTCACGGCGGAACCAGCTGTCGGACGCGCCGGCCGCACCGGGCGAGCTGGGTATACCGGGCAGGCTGGGTGCACCGGGCGAGCTGGGTGTCCCCGGTCCGCCCATGACGTCGGTCACGCCCATGACGTCGGTCGCGCTCAGGATCTCGGTCGCGCCCATGACTTCGGTCACGCCTATCACCTCGGTCGCGCCCATGACCTCGGTCGCGTCCGCGCCGCCGGCATGGCCGGAAGCCTTACGGAAGGGCTGATCAGGACCATTTCCAAGCGCCCGGTCGGCCTCGTCCCCGGCCGAGCGGTGGTCACCGCCGGTACCAGGCTGATCGGAATCATTCCGACCTGGTTGAGCGTCTTCTGGCCAACTTTTCACGCGCACGTACATCCCCCCACGGGAATCGTTCTGGGGTGGCGCGTGCGACCCGGATACTCGCACGTCATCGTCCGGAACCGGACCCCCACCCGGTCCGAGCGCCCCCTTTATCACACTGCACCCGGGCCACGAATGTATCGCACGTAGCCATGAGTGAGGGTTCTGTGTCAGATCCGACTCATCATGATGAGTGCATCCGTGGCCGGAATCCACCCCTCGGAAGGGCGTTCCAGCCATCCCTCGTCCGCAGCGAGTCGCCTCGCCGCAGCCCTCAATGCCGCAACTCCACGATGCACCAGACCCTTCCGCCACACCAAAGACACCGGTGACAACGGGACAGGGTCCACGAGGGGACGAAGCGTTGAACCCGGCATGGCCGGAAAGTCCACGACGGCCAGAACAGGAGTTCGAGTCTTGGTCATGATCCTTCGGAACTCCTCGGTGCCGACGGCCAGCGGCGCGGGCGCGGCCACCTCGATCCCGCGTCCCTCGAAAAGCTGACGGGCGAGGGCGGTCCATTCGAGCGTCCGGGGGTTCCCGGCACCCGCGTACACCTGCTCCCCCGCGAGGGCGTCGAGCGGTACGGCGTCCAGCGCGGCCAGGTGATGGCCCTCTGGCAGGACGACGGCCATCCGCTCGTACCGCACGGGCTGCTGCTCCAGGCGGGCGCGCACGGCCGGGTCGAGGCCCGCGAACCGGCCGAAGGACGCGTCGAGGCGGCCGGCCAGCAGCTCGGCCGCCGCACCCGTGAGGCCGCTCTCGAAGCGGGCCATCAGTTCGCAGTCGGGGGCCAGTTCGCGGGCCAGGTCCAGGATCCGCCCGGAGACCAGGCCCGGACTGTTCACGTCCACGAGCAGGGGCCGCTCGACTTCCGCCCTGCCGTACGGGCCGGTCCGCCCGAAGGCCGCGAGCAGATCGTCCTGCGCCTCCAGGGCCCGCCGCGCGTGGGGCAGCAGCCGCTCGCCGTCGGGGGTGAGCGTCACCTGCCGGGTGGTGCGTACGAAGAGGTCGGCGCCCAGTTCCCGCTCCAGGCGCCGGATGTCCCGGCTGAGGGCCTGCTGGGCGACGTACAGGCGGGCGGCCGCGCGTGTGAAGTGCAGCTCCTCCGCCACGGCGAGGAAGGCGCGCAGCAGGCGGGGGTCGAGGTGCGAGGAGTACGAGGGATGGGCGGGCATCGGGCGAACTTACAACGTGAGTGCGTGAATCGGTACGGAAGAGGTGTTGGACCCCGCACGGCGGGCCGGGCGAACGTTGATCCATGCCGCCCAGCCAGCCCTCGCAGCACTCCCCCTCGCCCTGCTCCCCGCCCCCTCCCTCGCGGAATCCCTACCGGCGACTTTTCGCCATTCCTGGAACCCGGGCGTTCACGATCGGGAATCTCGTCGCCCGGCTCCCCATGGGCATGTTCAGCGTGAGTGCCGTGATCATGATCGCGGGGACGCGGGGGTCGTACGCACTCGCCGGTGCCGTCACCGCGACCGGGCTGGCGGCGACGGCGGTCGTCGCGCCCTGGACGGCACGGCTCGTCGACCGGCACGGGCAGGCGAGGATCGCCGTTCCCGCGACCGCCGTCGCCGCACTCGGCTCGCTCGCGCTGCTGCTGTGCGTACGCCTCGGGGCGCCGGACTGGACACTGTTCGCGGCGTACGCGGCGACGGCGACCACGCCCAACACGGGAGGCATGTCGCGGGCACGCTGGGCTCATCTCCTCAAGGGGGACGCGGACCGGCTGCACACCGCGAACTCCTTCGAGCAGGCCGTGGACGAGCTGTGCTTCATGTTCGGACCCGTACTGGCCGCGCTGCTGTGCGGGGCGCTGTTCCCGGAGGCGGGCACGCTCGTCGCGGTCGTCCTGCTGCTGACCGGCGTGCTGGTGTTCAGCGCCCAGCGCTCCACGGAACCGCCCGCGCGGGGCCGTACGGGCGCCGGGTCCGCGTCCCCGCTCCGGGCGCCCGGAATCCCTCCGCTGCTGATCGGATTCCTCGCCACGGGTGCGGTGTTCGGGTCCATGGAGGTGGTGACGATCGCGTTCGCGGACGCACAGGGACACCGGGCGGCGGCGGCCGGAATCATACTCGCCCTTCAGGCGGCCGGATCATGTGCGGCGGGGCTGCTGTACGGGGTGCTGCGGCTGGGCGGGTCGGCGGAACGGCGGTTCCTGCTCAGTGTGGGCGCGATGGCTCCGCTGATGTGCCTGCCACTGCTGGCGGCGACGCTCGCAGGTGGAGGACTCGTGACGCTCGGTCTCGCGCTGCTGCTCGCGGGGATGGCTACCGCGCCGACGATGGTCACGGCGATGACGCTGCTGCAGCACCGGACGCCGGAGGGGCGGCTGAACGAGGGGATGACGTGGGCGGTGACGGGGCTGTTGGGCGGGATCGCCTGCGGGTCCGCGGTGGGTGGGCTGGTGGTGGAGCGGGGGTCGGCTGAGGCCGGGTACGTGGTGCCGGTCGGGGCGGCGACGACGGCGCTGCTGATCGCACTGGCGACGGCCCGCGCGGGGTGGTCGGCCGCGCCCTCTGTAACCGGGCCGCACACCACCTGACCGCCGGTGGGGGCTGATCGCGCAGTTCCCCGCGCCCCTAAAAACGGGCCGCATCCCACCTGGCCGCCCGGCGAGGGTTGCTCGCGCAGTTCCCCGCGCCCCTAAAAACGGGCCGCATCCCACCTGACCGCCCGGTGGGGGTTGCTCGCGCCGTTCCCCGCGCCCCTGAAAGCGGCTGCGCCGCTCCAGGGCCCCGTCAGGGGCGCGGGGAACTGCGCGGGTGACCCCCACCGGTCCGCACGCACGAACACAACGCGGCGCAGCCGCTTTTCAGGGGCGCGGGGAACTGCGCGGCCCACCCCCACCGGCCCGCACCGTACGCACCGACCCACGCGGCGCAGCCGCGTCGAAAGGGGCGCGGGGAACTGCGCGACCGGCCCCCACCGGCCCGCACCGCGCCGGACAACCCCCGGCGGGGCAACCCCCGGTCGACCCGCCGAACGTCCGCTTCAATTCGCGCGCACCCCATTGACTCCCCCGGAGCCCCCACATACGTTCCCCCGTCGAAGCGCTTCGACGACCCCCGTCGAATCGATTCGACGCGCACCGTGCGAGCGGCAAGCGTCGCGCGGTGAGTGCGAGGTCCGATACCCGTCCGACTCCCCCGGAGGCACAGGATGTTGACGGCACGAAGGCGAAGGCGCAGGCGCATGATGGCGGCGGCAGCCGCGGTGGTGAGCACCACCCTGCTGCTGGCCTCCTGCGGTGACTCGGACAGCGGGTCCGGCGACGACGGCAAGACGCTCAAGCTGTGGCACTACGAGAGCCCGGACAGCGCCATGGCGGTCGCCTGGAACGCGGCCATCGACGAGTTCGAGAAGACTCACCCGGGCGTCAAGGTGAAGTTCGAGGAGAAGGGTTTCGAGCAGATCCAGAAGACCGCCCCGATGGTCCTCAACTCCGATGACGCGCCCGACCTCATGGAGTACAACAAGGGCAACGCGACGGCCGGCCACCTCTCCCAGCAGGGCCTGCTCACGGACCTGTCCGCGGAAGTGACGAAGCGCGGCTGGGACAAGAAGCTCAGCGCGGGCGTGCGTACGACCAGCCAGTACGACGCCAAGGGCGTGATGGGCTCCGGCAAGTGGTTCGGGATACCGAACTACGCCGAGTACACGATGGTGTTCTACAACAAGGACCTCTTCAAGAAGTACGGCGTCGAAGAGCCGAAGACGTTCGGTGAACTGACCGCCGCCATGGACACGTTCGTCGACGAGGGCGTCACCCCGCTGGCCAACGCGGGCGCCGAGTACGTGGCCCACCAGTACCTCTACCAGCTCGCGCTGTCGAAGGCGGACCGCGCCTGGGTGGACTCGTACCAGCTCTACAAGGGCGAGCCGGACTTCCACGACGCCGCCTGGACGTACGCCGCCGAGACCTTCGCGGACTGGGTGAAGAAGGGCTACATCAGTAAGAAGACCACCAGCGCGAAGGCTGAGGACGCCGGGGTCTCCTTCATGCAGGGCAAGAGCCCGATCCTGTTCTCCGGCAGCTGGTGGTTCGGCCGGTTCGCCGCGGAGAACAAGTTCGACTGGGGCACGTTCCTGTGGCCGGACTCGAACCTCACCCTCGGCTCGGGCGGCAACCTGTGGGTGGTCCCCAAGGGTGCCGGGAACAAGGAACTGGCGTACGACTTCATCGACATCACCATGTCGAAGAAGATCCAGAACCTGCTCGGCAACAAGGGTGGCGTCCCGGTGGCCGCCGATCCCGCCGCCATCACGGACCCGCGTTCCAAGGGCCTCATCGCCAACTTCAACACGCTCTCCGAGCGCGACGGTCTGGCGTTCTACCCCGACTGGCCGGCCCCCGGCTTCTACGACGTCCTCGTCTCCGAGACCCAGAAGCTGATCACGGGGAGCGCGAAGCCGGACGCCTACCTGGACGCGGTGAAGGCCGCGTACGACAAGGGCGTACAGGACCGATGACGTTCACCGTCGAGAAGCGGGGCGGGCGGAGGAGCGCAACTGTCGAAGCGCGTCACCATTCCGCCGGGAAACCTCGCCGTCCCCGCGACTCCTATGCCCTCTTTCTCCTCCCCGGTTCCCTCGCCTTTCTCGTGATCGTCGTCGTGCCCTTCCTGATGAACACAGGTGTGAGTTTCACGGAGTGGCAGGGCGTCGGCAGCCCGAAGTGGACCGGGCTCGCCAACTACCGGGAGCTGATGGACGACGCCGAGTTCTGGGCGTCGTTCCGGCACAGCCTGTTCATGGTCGTCTCGATGGCGGTCGTACCGACCGTCCTCGGGCTGGTCCTGGCCGCGGCGCTCTTCGACTTCGTCGGCAAGCACTTCGGCAGCAGGACGGCCGCCGTGCTGCGGGCCTGCTTCTATCTGCCGCAGGTGCTGCCGATCGCGGTCGCGGGCATCGTGTGGAGCTGGATCCTCGCGCCCGAGAACGGTTCGCTGAACGAACTGCTGAAGGCGGTCGGGCTGGGGAGCCTCCAGCAGGACTGGCTCGGCGATCCCGACCTCGCGCTCTACAGCGTGATGGGCGTGATGGTCTGGGTGCAGCTCGGCTTCCCGCTGGTGATCTTCATGGCGGGTCTGCAACGCGTGGACCCGCAGCTGTACGAGGCCGCCGAACTGGACGGCGCCGGCTGGTGGCGGCGGTTCTGGCACGTCACGCTCCCGCAGATCAGGCCCGAGATCTACGTCGTGCTGCTCTGGTGCACGATCGCCGCGCTCAAGGTGTTCGGCGCGGTGTACGTGCTCACCAAGGGCGGACCGGGCGGGGCCACGGACGTGCCCTCGTACTTCTCGTTCACCACGTTCTTCGAGAAGACGCAGGTCGGGTACGGCGCCGCGATCTCGACCGTCCTCACCGTGATCGTCCTGCTGCTGGCCGTGGTCGGCCTGAAGCTCCAGACCCGTGCCGAGGACGCCGAACAGGGAGTCGTGCGATGAGCAGTACCGAGCGAGGAGCAGTCGCGCAGGGAGTGAGCGCCTCATGACCGCCCTCCGCCGTTACCCCGTCCTCCTCGCCCTGGTCATCGGGGCCCTGTTCATGGTCCTGCCGTTCCTGATCGTCACCGTCAACGCGGTGAAGTCGCCTGCCGAGTACTCGGCGAACGGCCCGCTGAGCCTCCCCGAGGGCGTCTACCTCGACGGGCTGAAGGACTTCTGGGAACGCGTCGACTTCGGGCAGAAGCTCGTCAACTCGGTGATCATCAGCGGGTCCGTCGCCCTCGGTGCCGTCGTCCTCTCCGTCCTCAACGCGTACGCGATCGGCATCGGCCGGATCAAGGGGCGCACCTGGGTGCTCGCCTTCTTCGTGCTGGCGAACATGCTGCCGCAGGAGGCGCTGGTCTACCCGGTCTACTACCTGAGCAAGGAAGCCGGCCTGTACGACACCAGGCTGAGCGTGATCATCGTCTTCACCGTGATCCAGGCCGCGTTCGGCACGTATCTGCTCGCCTCGGTCCTCGGACAGTTCCCGCGCGAGATCATCGAGGCCGCCCGGATCGACGGCGCGAACAAGTGGCAGGTGCTCTGGCGGATCGTGGTGCCCGTCAGCCGGCCCACCATCGGCGTGCTCCTGGTCTTCTTCTTCATCTGGACCTGGAACGAGTTCCTGCTCCCCCTGGTGATGCTGATCTCCAACGACAACCAGACCGTGTCGGTGGCGCTCGGCGTCCTCCAGGGCCAGCGCCTGATGGACGCCACGATGACGAACGCCGCTGCCCTCCTGGGCGTCCTGCCCGCCATCGTCTTCTTCCTCGTCTTCCAGCGGACGCTCACCCGCGGCATCGCCGTGGGTGCCGTCAAGTAAGGGGTGCGCGCGTGAAGTTCACCGACGGCTACTGGCTGCTGCGCGAGGGTGTGACGGCCGCCCATCCGGTCGAGGTCCTCGATGTGAGCGCCGGGTCCGGGGCCCTGGAGATCCACGCGCCGACCCAGCCCATCCGTCACCGCGGCGATCTGCTGAAGGGACCGGTCGTGACCATCGGCGCACACGCCCCGATGCCCGACGTCATCGGCGTCACGTTCACCCACTTCGAGGGCGAGGAGCCCAGGGGACCGCAGTTCGAGCTCAACCGGCTCGGCGGGGAGGAGTTCACGGCCCACGCCGAGTACGACGACGACTCCGCGACCCTCACCGCCGGCGCCCTGTCGGTGCGTGTGAGCCGCACAGGACCGTGGCATGTGGACTTCCTCGCCGACGGCCGCACCCTGACCAGCAGCGGCCCCAAGGGCATGGGCATCATGCGCGACACCGGCAGCGGCAGCCACTACCTGCGGGAGCAGTTGAACCTCGGCGTCGGCACGCATGTCTTCGGGCTCGGCGAGCGGTTCGGGCCGCTGGTGAAGAACGGCCAGGTCGTCGACATGTGGAACGCCGACGGGGGCACGGCCACCGAACAGGCGTACAAGAACGTGCCGTTCTATCTGACGGACGCGGGCTACGGCGTCTTCGTGGACCATCCGGGCCGGGTGTCGTTCGAGGTCGGTTCGGAGGCGGTGTCGCGGGTCCAGTTCAGCGCCGAGACCCAGCAGCTGACGTACTACGTGATCTACGGGCCCACGCCCAAGGACATCATCCGCAAGTACACGGCCCTCACCGGCCGCCCGGCGCTGCCGCCCGCCTGGTCGTTCGGGCTGTGGCTGTCGACGTCCTTCACGACCTCCTACGACGAAGCCACCGTCAGCTCCTTCATCGACGGCATGAAGGAGCGCGAACTCCCCCTCTCCGTCTTCCACTTCGACTGCTTCTGGATGCGCGAGTTCAACTGGTGCGACTTCGAGTGGGACCCGCGGGTCTTCCCGGACCCCGAGGGAATGCTGGCCCGCCTCAAGGAGCGCGGGCTGCACATCAGCGTGTGGATCAACCCGTACATCGCGCAGCGCTCCCCGCTCTTCGCGGAGGGCAAGGCGCTCGGGCATCTGCTGCGGCGGCCCGACGGCAGTGTCTGGCAGTGGGACCTGTGGCAGCCGGGCATGGCGCTCGTCGACTTCACCAGTGAGGCCGCCCGCGAGTGGTACGCGGCGAAGCTGGAGGCGCTGCTCGCGCAGGGCGTCGACTGCTTCAAGACCGACTTCGGGGAGCGGGTCCCGCTCGACGTGGCGTACGCGGACGGCGGCGACCCCGAGCGGATGCACAACTACTACACGTACCTCTACAACCGGACCGTCTTCGACGTGCTGCGCAAGCACCGCGGGGAGGGCGAAGCGGTCGTCTTCGCGCGCTCGGCGACCGCGGGCAGCCAGAAGTTCCCGGTGCACTGGGGCGGCGACTGCGAGGCCACGTACGCGTCGATGGCGGAGTCGCTGCGCGGCGGACTGTCCCTCGGCCTCTCCGGGTTCGGCTACTGGAGCCATGACATCGGCGGCTTCGAGGGCACCCCGACCCCCGCCCTCTTCAAACGCTGGCTCGCCTTCGGTCTGCTCTCCTCGCACAGCCGTCTGCACGGCAGCTCCTCGTACCGGGTGCCGTGGCTCTTCGACGAGGAGTCCGTGGACGTCCTGCGCCTGTTCACCCGCCTGAAGCTGCGCCTCATGCCGTACCTGTACGAGGCCGCCCGCACCGCGCACGCCCAGGGGGTGCCGGTGATGCGCGCCATGGTCCTCGAATTCCCGGACGATCCCGGGTGCGCGCATCTGGAACGGCAGTACATGCTCGGCCCCGACCTGCTGGTGGCGCCGGTGTTCTCCGACGACGGGGACGTGTCGTACTACGTGCCGGAGGGCACCTGGACGCACTTCCTGACCGGACGCACGGTGACCGGGCCCCGCTGGGTGCGCGAGACGCACGGCTTCTCCAGCGTGCCGCTCCTCGTCCGGCCGGGCGCGGTGATCCCGGTGGGTTCCGTCGAGGACCGCCCCGACTATCCGTACGCCGACGGGGTCACCCTCCACGCGTACGGTCTGGCGCGCGGCGCGCAGGTCACGGTGCCCGTCGACGGGGTGACCTTCACCGTCGTACGGGAGGGCGACACCCTGCGCGCGTCGTCGAGCGACCCGAAGGCGCCCTGGGCCCTGGCGGCGGGCGACCGGACCGCACGGGCGGCGGCCGGGACCGGGTTCCTGTCCCTGGAACTGGAGCGGGGCTGAGCATGGTGAAGATCACCGATGTGGCCCGGCACGCCGGGGTGTCCCCCAGCACCGTCTCGTACGCGCTGAGCGGCAAGCGGCCTATCTCCGAGGAGACCCGGCAGCGCGTCGAGGACAGCATCCGCGAGCTGGGCTACCGGCCGCACGCCGGCGCCCGCGCCCTCGCGAGCAGCCGGTCGAACGTGCTGGCGCTCGTGGTCCCGCTGCGGGCCGGCATCCACGTACCGGTCGTCATGCAGTTCGCGGTGTCCGTGGTGACGGCCGCCCGCCGCCACGACCACGACGTGCTGCTGCTCACCCAGGAGGAGGGCGAGGAGGGGCTGCGGCGGGTCGCGGACACCGCCCTCGTGGACGCGCTGATCGTGATGGACGTCCAGCTCCACGACCGGCGGCTGCCGTTGCTGCGCGGCCTGGACCGGCCGTCGGTCCTCATCGGCTTCCCGGCCGAACCCGCCGGACTGACCTGCATCGACCTGGACTTCAAGGCGGCGGGCGAGCTGTGCGTCGAGCATCTGGCGGGGCTCGGCCACCGCGTGATCGGCCTGGTGGGCTCACCGCCCGAGGTGTACGTGCGCGAGACCGGGTTCGCCCAGCGGGTGGTCCAGGGTTTCACCGCCGCGGCCGACCGCAACGGCCTCTCCTCCTCGGTCCACCCGTGCGAGGCGGACCCCGCGGCGGCCCGGCAGATCGCCGAGCAGCTGTTGCGGGAACGGCCCGCCCTGACGGGCGTCGTGGTCCACAACGAGCCGATCCTCGAACCGCTGATCGACGCCTTCGAAGCGCTCGGCTTACGGGTCCCGGGCGATCTGTCGGTCACCGCGATCTGCCCGGACGAACTGGCCGGACGCGTCCGCGTGCCCGTCACCTCCATCGCCATCCCGGCCGCCGAGGTGGGCGCCGGATCGGTGGAACTGCTGATGAAGAAGCTGGGCGGTGCGCCGGTACCGCAGGCCACGCTGCTGCCACCCCGGCTGACGCTACGGGCCAGCACCCGGCCGCGCCCCTGACCTGTAAGGCCCCCACCGAAGGAGCCGTGAAATGAAAGGCAAGAGAAACAGCAGAAGACCACGCATCACGCTCGTCCTCGCCCTGGTCGCCGGCCTCGGCGTCACCGCGCCCGCCACCGCCGCACCGGCTGCCGCCGCCGGCCAGGCATACCCCTTCCGCGACCCCCGCCTCCCCGTCGACCGCCGCGTCGACGACCTTCTCTCCCGGCTCACCCTCGACGAGAAGGTCTCCCTGCTCCACCAGTGGCAGCCCGCGATCCCCCGCCTGGGCATCCAGGCGTTCAAGACCGGTACCGAGGCTCTGCACGGGGTCGCCTGGCTCGGCGAGGCCACCGTCTTCCCGCAGGCCGTGGGCCTCGCCTCGACCTGGGACCCCGCCCTGATCCGCCGGGTCGGCTCGGCGGTCGGCGACGAGACCCGCGGCTTCCAGCAGGAACGTCCGACCGGCTGGGGCCTCAACCTGTGGGCGCCCGTGGTCAACCCGCTGCGCGACCCGCGCTGGGGCCGCAACGAGGAGGGCTACTCGGAGGACCCGTACCTCACGAGTTCGATGGCGACGGCGTACGGCACCGGTCTGACCGGCGGTGATCCCGAGCATCTGAAGACGGCGCCCACGCTCAAGCACTTCCTCGGCAACAACAACGAGGCCGACCGCACGACCACCTCCTCCGACCTGCGCCCGAGGGTGCTGAAGGAGTACGAGGAGCAGGCGTTCCGGCCCACGATCGAAGCCGACGCGGCGACGGGCGTGATGTCCTCGTACAACCTCGTCAACGGCCGCCCCGCCACGGTGAATCCGGCGCTCGACGACGACGTACGCACCTGGACCTCGCAGGACCTGCTGAACGTGACCGACGCCTACGCGCCCAACAACCTGATCGGCACCGGCAGTCAGAAGTACTACGACACCCTGGCCGAGGGGAACGCGGCGGCGCTGAAGGCGGGCATCGACAGTTTCACGACGGACGACACGAACTCCGTACCGACGACCACGGCCGTCACATCGGCGCTGGCCGACGGTCTGCTGAAGGAGTCGGACGTCGACACGGCGGCCGGGCACGTCCTCGACATCCGGGTGCGGCTCGGCGAGTTCGACCCGGGCGGCGGCAGGTACGGGTCCATCGACAAGTCGGTGGTCAACAGCCCGGCGCACCGGAAACTCGCGCGGCAGGCGGCGGCCGACGCGGCCGTGCTCCTGAAGAACGCGGGCGGCGCCCTGCCACTGAAGGCCGCCGCGAAGGACGTGGCCGTCGTCGGCCCGCTCGCCGACACCCTCTACACCGACTGGTACTCGGGCACGCTCCCGTACGCGGTCAACCCGAAGGCGGGCATCGCCGCGCGGCTCGGCTCCCCCGTGACCGGCAGCGAGGGCGTCGACCGGATCGCGCTGCGGAACACGGCGAGCGGCGCGTACGTCACGGCGGGCACGGACGCCGACGGTGAGGCGCTGAAGGAGAGCGCGGGCGGCGGGACGGCCGCGCAGTTCGACGTGTTCGACTGGGGCGCCGGGATCGTGACCCTGCGCTCGGCCGCGAACGGCAAGTACGTCGGCTACAACTGGTCGAACTTCGTCAACGACCAGGTCCAGCCGAACGGCTGGTTCGTCCAGCAGCAGTTCGCGCTGGAGGAGCAGGCCGACGGTACGTATCTGCTGCGGTACGCGGGCTACGAGACCCGCGAGCCCTGGTGGTCGAACCCGGTCTACCTCGGCCCCACCGGCTCCGACGGCACCCTCGGCCTGGTCGCCAAGTCCGAGGCCGCGCACTACGCGAGGGACGTCGTCCGCAGTGGCACCGAGGAAGCCGTGGCGGCGGTGCGGGGCAAGGACGCGGCGGTCGTGGTGGTCGGGTCCATGCCCGCGATCAACGGGCGCGAGAACGACGACCGCGAGGACATGAGCCTCGCCCCGTCCCAGGAAGCCCTGGTCGAGGCGGTGCGCCAGGCCAACCCGCGCACCGTCGTGGTCGTCGAGAACAGCTACCCGACCACCCTCGGCGCCCTCCAGGAGAAGGTCCCGGCGCTCCTGTGGACCACCCACGCGGGCCAGGAGACCGGCAACGCCCTCGCCGACGTCCTCTTCGGCGACGTGAACCCGGCCGGCCGGCTCACCCAGACCTGGTACCGCTCTGAGGCGGACCTGCCGTCGATCCTGGAGTACGACAACATCAAGTACGACCGCACCTACCAGTACTTCAAGGGCGACCCGCTCTACGCGTTCGGGTACGGACTCTCGTACTCCTCCTTCCGTTACGGGCAGGTGAGGCGCGTCGACGGCGGGTACGAGGTCGCGGTGACGAACACGGGCGGCGGCGCCGGTGACGAGGTCGTGCAGCTCTACACCCACCAGCGCGTCTCCCGCGACAAACAGCCCGTGAAGCAGCTGAAGGCCTTCGAACGGGTCTCGCTGAAGCCCGGCGAGACGAGGACGGTGAGACTGAAGCTGCGCGAGAAGGACCTCGCGCACTGGGACGTCACCCGCTCGAAGTGGGTGGTGGAGAGCGGCACGTACGACGTCCTGGTGGGCGCGTCCTCCGAGGACATCCGCTCCCGTACGACCCTGAAGGCGGCGGGCGAGACCATCCCCGCCCGGGACCTCTCGCGGACCACCCGGGCGGAGAACTTCGACGACTACGAGGGGGTGCGGCTGGTGGACGAGTCCAAGGCGCGGGGCACCGCCGTGGGGGCCTCGCGGGACGGCGCCTGGCTGAAGTTCGCCGACGCCCGACCGGCAGCGGGCGCGCGGGAGTTCAGGGCGCGGGTGGCCGGGGCGGCCGGGAAGGTGGAAGTGCGGCTCGGCTCACCCTCCGGGACGCTCCTCGGAACGGCGACCGTGTCCGGCACGGGGTCCGTCTACACGTACGCCGAGGTGAGCGCCCCGCTGTCGGCCGCCGCCGGTGCTTCGAAGGGCCGCCAGGACGTGTATCTGGTGCTGGGGGACGGCATGCGACTGTCGACGTTCACGCTCCGCTGAGCTGTGGTGATGCGGTGGGGGCGGCGGCGAAGGGCCGCCGCCCCCACCGCGGCTCACTCCCTCAGCACTCCGCCGGCTTGCGCCACGAGCACTCCAGGTCCGTGTTTCGCTCGGCCGAGCGCGCGCTCGGGCCCGTCGGCTTCACGGTCACGGTCGCGTCCGCCGTTGACCGGGCGAGCGTCACCACGATCGCGTCCTCCACCGGCTTCACGGACGCGGCCAGGTAGTTGTTGAGCACGATGCTGTAGACGAGTTCGCGCCCGTCCGCGGCCTTCACATAGCCGGAGAGGGCGGACGCCCCGGTCAGCGAGCCGGTCTTGCCGACCGCGTTGAGGGCCGCGGGCGTCCCGCACATCCGGGTGCGCAGGGTGCCGCCCACGAAACGCTCGGGGGCGCAGGCCACCGGCAGGGAGGCGCGCCAGTCGGCGTACCAGGGCTCGGCCCGTACCGCGAGCAGCAGCTCGGCGAACTGCCCGGCCGTGAGGTTGTTCATCCGGGAGAGCCCGGAACCGTCGACCTGCCGCAGCTTGCCCGTGTCGACGCCGACGCCCTTGAGATAGCCGCTCACGGCGGCGAGCCCGGCACTCCAGCTGCCCTCACCGGAGACCTTCACGCCCATGGCCTTGGTGAGGATCTCGGCGTGCATGTTGTTCGACAGCTTCATGAACGGGATCAGCAGGTCCTTCAGCGGCATGGAGGCGTGCGAGGCGAGGCGCCGGGCCGTCGCGGGGGTGGCGCGGCCGAGCCGGGTCGCCCCGGTCACCTTCACCCCGTGCGCGGTGAGCGCGTCCCGGAACACGGCGGCGGCGTACCCGGTGGGCTCCCACACGCTCACCCACTCCTGGGTGCCGGAGCCGCCGACCGGTGTCGTACCGCTGACGACGATCGTGTTGGTGCCGTGCTCGCGCTCCACGGTGAGGTCGTTCGCCCCGCCCGTGGCGACGGTCGTGGCCCGTACGTCGAAGTCCACGTACGTCGTCCTGGGGGTGACGGTGACCTTCGGCCTGTCACCGGCGGCGGCACCCGGTGCGACCTCGACGATCACCGAGCCGGTGTCGTAGTCGGTGTCCGGGGCGACGCTCAGCGCGCTGATCTGCGCCGAGTAGTACGCGGACTCGTCGTCGGCGGCCCAGGCGCGGCCGAGGCGGTTGCGGTCGAAGCGGGTGTCGTCGGCGAGCAGCCGCCCGTCGACGCGGGTGACGCCCGACGCGGCGACGCGTGCGGCCAGGGTGTCGTAGTCGGCGGCCAGGGCGGTCGGATCGCCGGTGCCGCGCAGATACAGGTCGCCGTTCAGCGTGGAGCCGTGCCGGCGGCCGGTGGTGAGGACGTCCGTGGTGAAGGTGTGGTCGGGGCCGAGGATCTCCATCGCCGCGGCCGAGGTGGGCAGCTTGGTGTTGGAGGCGGGCATCAGGCGCGAGGTCGGTGACCGCTGGTACAGCATGTCCCCGCTCGCGGCCTCGGCGACCACGACGCTCGCCGCCCCGCCCTCCATCCGGCTGTCCCCGAGGACGGTGTCGATGGCCTCCGGCAGCCCGCTCGTGCCCGGGTCGGCTCCGGCGGGTGCGCTCCAGCCGAGCCCGGCGACCAGGACGCCGAGCACCACGCCCCAAGTCCGCGCTCGTCCGAGAGGGTTGTGAGATCTCTTGCCTTGTCCGGCTTCCGCGAGTCGTCTCATGCGACAGCAGCATCCACGACGAAGGCCCCGCTGCCTATGGCAGCGGGGCCTTCGCTTCTGACTGGTCATGCTGTGAACATGGGAAAGTGGAGATGGCGGGAATCGAACCCGCGTCCAACGGTGCAGAATCAGGGCTTCTCCGAGCGCAGTTCGCTTAGATTTTCTCAGCCCCGGAGATCACGCGAACAAGTCTCCGACGGGCTCAGTCACTGTTTGATTTCCCGTCTCACCCCGTGACCGGGTCAGACGGTTTAGTCCCCTTGATTATGCCAGGATCCGGGTCGGGAACACCCCCGGGCTGACACCCATTTAGGGTCCTTCAGTCACTGGTTATTAAGCAGCGAGGGCGAAGGACTGGGAATCGCTCTTGGAATTGGCGATTATTGGTTGCGACATATGGTTAACGAGATCATTGCCGCTTCCTCGGCTCGCTTCCCCTGCTTCGACAGCCGCTGTCGAAACCGATCATCCCCATGTTGTTTTTTCAAAACCCTCCGAAGAGGACCCTCCGAGGAGGGAGTGTGCACCCGCTGTGAGGTGCGTTGCCATCGTACGTGACCAACGCACGTCGATGCCACTGTATTCCCGGCGGCCGGCCACTGCCCGCCGTCGGGGGCCCGCTCGCTACTCGCCGCGCTGCTTGCGCTTGACCGCCGCGATCGCCCGGTCCGACTCACGCCGGTCCTGCTTCTCGCGCAGCGTCTGACGCTTGTCGTATTCCTTCTTGCCGCGCGCGAGCGCGATCTCGGCCTTCGCGCGGCCGTCCTTGAAGTACAGGACGAGGGGCACGATGGTGTGGCCCGTCTCCTCCGACTTCGAGGCCAGCTTGTCGATCTCCTCGCGGTGCAGGAGCAGCTTGCGCTTGCGGCGCGCGGAGTGGTTGGTCCAGCTGCCCTGGCTGTACTCGGGGATGTGGGCGTTGTGCAGCCACGCCTCGTTCCCGTCGATCTGCACGAAGCCGTCGGCCAGCGAGGCACGCCCCTGGCGCAGCGACTTCACCTCGGTGCCGGTGAGGACGAGTCCGGCCTCGTAGACATCGATGATCGCGTAGTCGTGCCGGGCCTTCTTGTTCTGCGCGACGATCTTGCGCTTGCCGTCCTTGGGGCTCGCCTTGGCGCCACCTCCCTGCTTCGGCTGGGATTCCTTCGGTACGTACATGCCCTTGCTCATAGTGCTGGCCATTTTCGCACTACAGGGGGGCCGGAGGGAAAGCCGATTACGCGAAGCGCGGGCCGGTGGCCGCGAGGGCCGTGCGGGAGCCGGTCACTCGGCGTCCCCGAGTCCGCTCAGGACGGTCTCGGCGCGCTCCAGCGCGCCCTCCTCGACCTCCAGGTCGGGGGTGATGCCCCGGGCGTCCACCGTGCGCCCGGAGGGGGTGCGGTAGTGGCCGACCGTCAGTTCGGCGACCGAGCCGTCCGGCAGCCGGCTCGGCATCTGGACCGAACCCTTGCCGAAGGTCCTGGAGCCCACGACGACCGCGCGGCCGCGGTCCTGCAGACCGCCGGTGAGGAGTTCGGCCGCGCTCATCGTGCCGCCGTCCACGAGCGCGACCAGCGGTCTGGTGGTGTCGCCGCCGGGATCGGCGTGCAGGGCCTCCTGGTCGCCGTTCACGTCGTACGTGGCCACCAGGCCGCCGTCGAGGAAGGCGGAGGCGGCGGTGACGGCCTCGGTGACCAGGCCGCCGGAGTTGCCCCGCAGATCGAGGACGATCCCCTCGTCCACGGGCGCGCCGGCCACCGCGGTCCGTACGAGGTCCCCGGAGCCCTTGGTGAAGGCGGCGACCTTGATCACGGTGACGCCGCCGGGGAGTTCGCGCACGCTCACGGAGTCGGTGGACAGCCGCGCCCGGTGCAGGGTCTCGCTCCACGCGCGCGTGCCGCGCTGCAGTCCGAGGTCGACGGCGGTGCCCGCGTCGGCGTCGGTGGCGTCGCCCCGCAGTAAGGAGACGACCTCGGTGACGGGCCTGCCGTCGACGCGGTGTCCGTCGATGCTGCGCAGCCGGTCGCCCTTGCGGATCCCGGCGGTCGCGGCCGGCGAACCCGACTGGACCCGGGTCACCTCGATGCGTCCGCCGCGCTCGCGCCGGGCCCAGAGGCCGACGCCGGTGTACCGGCCGCCGAGAGCTTCCTCGAACTCCTCGTACTCGCCCTGGGAGTAGACGGCGCCCCAGCGGTCGCCGCTGCGGCTGACGGCCCGCTCGGCGGCCTCCACGGGCGACTTGCCGTCGGCCATCGCCTCGGCGGCGGCATCGGCGACGTCGTCCTGGTGGCCGGCCTGTGCGGTACGGGCCGCCGGGGAGACGGATTTCCGGCCCGGGGTGTCGAACGAGCCGGTCGCGGCGCCCGCCGCGAGGACGCTCGCGAAGACCAACGTCAGGGCCGCCCCGCGGCGGACGCGGTGGGGCTGACAGAACAGGTCACGGCCTGACATGCGGGTGAGTCTAGGACAACGAGAAGGGCCGTACCGGCGGTTGCCGGTACGGCCCTCTTGGCATGTGTCACACCTTCAAGTACTTGCGCAACGCGAAGAACGCGGCCAGCGCGGGCATCAGAAGGCTCGTGGCGAGGATCAGCGGCAGCTTCGTGAGAACGGCGTCCCAGCCGATGAAGTTGATCAGATTCAGCTTCTCGGACAGGGCGAGACCGTGGTCGATGATGAAGTACCGCGCGATCACCAGGAAGGCGCAGGCGACACCACCGCCGATCAGTCCGGCGACGGCGGCCTCCATGATGAACGGCGCCTGAATGTAGAAGCCGGAGGCGCCCACCAGGCGCATGATCCCGGTCTCACGCCGACGGCTGAACGCGGAGACGCGCACGGTGTTGACGATCAGCATCAGCGCGACGACGAGCATCATCGCCATCACCGCCCTGGCCGCCCAGTTCATGCCGTTGAGCAGCCCGAAGAGGTTGTCGAGGATGCCCTTCTGGTCCTGCACGGACTGCACGCCGTCACGGCCGTCGAAGGCGGTCGCGATGACCTGGTACTTCTCCGGGTCCGTCAGCTTGACGCGGAAGGACTCCTGCATCTGGTCCGGGGTCAGCGAGGCGGCCAGCGGGGAGTCGCCGAACTGCTCCTTGTAGTGCTTGTACGCCTCGTCGCTCGACTCGTGCGTGACATTGTCGACGACGGACATCTTGCCGAGGTCGGTCTCGATCTGCTTCTTCTGCTCGCTGGTGACCGCTCCCTTGGCGCAGTTGGGATCGGACTCCGCGTCGGACTTGTTGCAGAGGAAGATCGAGACGTTGACCTTGTCGTACCAGTACCCCTTCATCGTGCTCACCTGGTCGCTCATCAGGAGCGAGCCGCCGAACAGGGCGAGGGACAGGGCGACGGAGACGACGACCGCGAAGGTCATCGTGAGATTGCGGCGGAGACCGACACCGATCTCCGACAGAACGAACTGGGCGCGCATGGCGTCTTCTCAGGCCTTTCCGTGGACGGACGCGTGGGACTCGCGGTCAGTGCTGATAGCCGTAGACGCCGCGCGCCTGGTCGCGGACGAGGCGACCCTTCTCCAGCTCGATGACGCGCTTGCGCATCTGGTCCACGATGTTCTGGTCGTGCGTCGCCATCACGACGGTGGTCCCGGTCCGGTTGATCCGGTCCAGCAGCTTCATGATGCCGACGGAGGTCTGCGGGTCCAGGTTTCCGGTGGGCTCGTCCGCGATCAGCAGCTTGGGCCGGTTCACGAACGCTCTCGCGATGGCCACGCGTTGCTGCTCACCGCCGGACAGCTCGCCGGGCATCCGGTCCTCCTTGCCGCCGAGGCCGACGAGGTCGAGCACCTGGGGCACGGACTTGCGGATCTCGCCCTTGGACTTGCCGATCACTTCCTGCGCGAAGGCGACGTTCTCGGCGACCGTCTTGTTGGGCAGGAGGCGGAAGTCCTGGAACACGGTCCCCAACTGGCGGCGCATCTGCGGCACCTTCCAGTTGGAGATGCGCGCGAGGTCCTTGCCCAGCACGTGCACCTGACCGTGGCTGGCCCGCTCCTCGCGCAGGATCAGCCGCAGGAAGGTGGACTTTCCGGAGCCGGATGACCCCACCAGGAACACGAACTCACCGCGCTCCACCTCCAGGGAGACATCCCGGAGAGCGGGGTGGGTCTGCTTGGCGTAGACCTTGGAGACATTGTCGAATCGGATCACGGATGCACCACAGGCCGTCGGGGGTATGGGGGCTAGATGAGCGTGACCTTACGCGACCTGAGTGCACGCGCGCAGGCGCGGAGACGGGTTGCACAAGGGTTGTGCGCATTTGTACCGGGCACATAAGAGAAGAGGCTTCTCCAGGAAGGGCTCCGCCCCTCCAGGGGCGCGGGGAACTGCGCGACAAGCCCCCACCGCCCCGCAGCCGCGATACGACCCGCAGCCCCCTCCCGAGGCGCCCGAGCCCCCGAAAAGGCATCCACACAGGAACCCGCGCACCTTCCGGAGGAACCTGGCACAGTGGAGAGGGAACGTATCCGTCCCCGAGAGCGTTGTGTCCGTGGAACCGGTGCAAGGAGGGCAAGCGCATGACGTACGACCGGCTGGTGTGCGCGAACTGCGCCGCGCCCGTGAACGAGGGCCGCTGCCCCGTGTGCCGAGCGAACCGCGCACGCCTGCAGAACGAGGGCCCCCTGGGCGGTGGGCTCAACCCCATGACACTGATCGCACTGCTCGCCATCCTGATCGCGGCGGTGGCCCTGCTGGCCCACCAGACCGCGTAGGAGATACGCGTCACAAGGATCACAAGGAAGGGCCCGGAGCCGATGGCTCCGGGCCCTTCCCGCATCACATCTCACACGTCATGCGTCACGCGTCAGGCGTCGTGCGTCAGGCAGCCGCGCCGCGGCCGCTCATGAGGCGCGGCAGCATACGGAAGCCGATGCCGCCGGCGATCATCGTCGCGGCGCCGATCATCAGGTACGTGATGTTCTCGGCGGCGCCGGTCTCGGCCAGCTCACCACCGGTGCCCTGGGCGGAGGTGTCCGAACCGGTGTCGGTCAGGCTCTCCTTGCCGGCACCCTGCTCGACGACGTTGGAGCTGCCGTCGGCGCTGTCGGCGCTGTTGTCGTTGCCACCGCTGCCGCCGTTGCCGCCGCCGCTGCCGTTCTCACTCCCGTTGCCGGGGGTGGTCGGGTCATCGGTGGGGTCCTCGGTCGGCTCCTCCGTGGGCTCGGTGGGCTCCTCGGTGGGGTCGGTGGGCTCCTCGGTGGGCTCCTCGGGGTCCGTGGTGGGGTCCGTCGGGATCACCGTCGGGTCGTCCGTGGGGTCCGCCGGGTCGGTCGGAGGCGGGGTCGTCGGGTCGTCGGCGGAGATACCGACGGCGACGCCGCCCTCGTCGACGCTGGCGCCCACGTTCAGGCCGGCCACGTCGACACCGACGTCGAGCGCCGAGGCGGCACCGGCGGCGGTCAGAGAGGCACCGGCGGCGATCACCGCACCGGCGGCTATCCGCGCGATCCGGATCCGCGTCTTCTTGGTCATCTGGTTGCTACCCCCAGTAGCTCATCGTCAATGGTGCAGCGTCCGGGGCCGCGACCTCGGGGATGGCCCAGTGGGGCCCCCGGTTCACACGCGCCCCAGAAATACGCATGCCACGCGTCAGCTTTCCCATCTTTCAAGACATCGTCAAGGTCGTTGCGACCGCGATGTCCAGATCAAGGTCTTTTGACCGGCGCAGTGTCATGTGAGTGTGATGTAAAACCCACACATCACTCACCAGAGCGCAGCAGAAAGGGCAACTGCCGTCCGGTGGACCGCAGTTGCCCTGTCGACAAAACGACGTACGGAAAAGTCGCTTACTTCTCCTGCTGCTTGCGCCAGCGAATTCCGGCCTCCAGGAAACCGTCGATCTCACCGTTGAAAACGGCCTCGGGGTTTCCGACTTCGCATTCCGTGCGCAGGTCCTTGACCATCTGGTACGGGTGCAGGACGTACGAACGCATCTGGTTGCCCCAGGAGTTGCCGCCGTCGCCCTTGAGCGCGTTCATCTTGGCCTGCTCCTCCTGGCGGCGGCGCTCAAGGAGCTTGGCCTGGAGGACGTTCATCGCGGACGCCTTGTTCTGGATCTGCGAGCGCTCGTTCTGGCAGGAGACGACGATGCCGGTGGGGAGGTGGGTCAGCCGGACCGCGGAGTCGGTCGTGTTGACGCCCTGACCGCCAGGACCCGACGACCGGTACACGTCCACACGCAGCTCGGACTCGTCGATCTCGATGTGGTCGGTCTGCTCGACCACGGGCAGGATCTCGACACCGGCGAACGACGTCTGGCGGCGGCCCTGGTTGTCGAAGGGCGAGATCCGCACCAGCCGGTGCGTGCCCTGCTCGACGGAGAGCGTGCCGTACGCGTACGGGACGTGGACGGCGAAGGTGGTCGACTTGATGCCGGCCTCCTCCGCGTACGAGGTCTCGTAGAGCTCCGTCTTGTAGCCGTGGCGCTCGGCCCAGCGCAGGTACATGCGCTGGAGCTTCTCGGCGAAGTCGGAGGCGTCGACGCCACCGGCCTCGGCGCGGATGGTGACGACGGCCTCACGGGCGTCGTACTCCCCGGACAGGAGTGTGCGGACTTCCATCTCGTCCAGCGCCTTCTTGACGGCGGTGAGCTCGGTCTCGGCCTCGGCACGGGTGTCCGGGTCGTCCTCCTCCTCGGCCATCTCGAACAGCACGCTGAGATCGTCGATACGCCCGCGGAGGTTCTCGGCCTTGCGCACCTCCGCCTGGAGGTGGCTCAGCTTGCTGGTGATCTTCTGCGCCTCATCGGGGTCGTCCCACAGGGACGGCGCCGCCGCCTGCTCCTCAAGCGCGGCGATGTCCGCCCTCAGCTTGTCGAGGTCCAGGACGGCCTCGATCGACTCCATGGTCGAGGAGAGGGACTTGAGCTCTTCGGAAACATCGACGACTGCCACGCCCCCCAGCGTAACGGCTCCGCCAAGTCGGGCGGCCCTGGCCGTGGGCCCCTCGAACGCCGGAGGGGCTGAGGAGCTTCGTCTGCGGGCCCGGTGGGGGCGGGCCGCGCAGTTCCCCGCGCCCCTGGAAACGGGGCTGCGCCCCTATTTCCACCAGGGCAGTCACGGCAAGCCCGGTCCGCACCCCTTCAGCCGAAGCCGGTCCGCACCCCTTCAGCCGAAGCCGGTCCGCACCTCTTCAGGCGAGGCCCGTCCGCGCCCCTTAAGGGGCGCGGGGAACTGCGCAACCGGGGGCCAGGGGGCGGAGCCCCCATGCGGTGACGGGGACCACCCTCCTCCGGTCAGGGAGAGGCCGGGGCCGAACTCTCCTGGTCTGCGGGGGACCCGTCCGCGTCGTCCCCCGACGTCGCCAGCCACGCGCCGCCCCCTATGGCCGCGACGAGCGCCACCCCCGCCACCCCCAGCGTGATCCGCCGCCGCCGAGCGGAAGCGCGATGCCGCGCGGACCCCGGCCGCGGCGCCCCCGCCGCCCGGGGCGCCCGCGCGGTACCCAGCGCGCCCCCCGCCAGCTCGTCGGGCCCCGGCACCCGCATGGACGTGTGCGTGTCCCGGTTCGAGTCCGGCTTGGCCCCCGGTACCAGCGGAACGGCCCCGCGCCGCACCCGCTCCCGCGGAGCCTCCGGCTCGGCCGCGGGCGCCGCGTCCTCGTAGGACCCTTCGGCCTCCCCGTCGGGCTCGTCGACGTCCAGCGGCGGCATCCCGGCGAGCAGCGGGAGCTGCTCGCGCAGCCGTTCCCCCAGTTCGGACGCCCGCAGCCGCGACGCCGGCGCCTTCGCCAGGCACTGCACGAGCAGCTGCCAAAGTTCCTCGGGGATCCCGGGGAGCGGGACGACGGTCTCGGTGACGTGCCGGCGCAGGACGGCTCCCGGATGTCCGCCGCCGAAGGGGGTGAAGCCCGCGAGCAGCTCGTACAGCACGGTCGCCAGCGCGTAGATGTCGACGGCCGCGCGCGGGGGCAGGCCCTCGATGATCTCGGGTGCCAGATAGTCCGGCGTACCGATGATCTTCGTCGCGCGGGTGCGCCGCGGTGAGTCGATGAGTTTGGCGACGCCGAAGTCCGTGAGCAGCGCGGGGTGCGAACCGCCGGGTCCGAGTGGCCCCTGCATGTCGAGCAGCACGTTCTCTGGCTTCACGTCCCGGTGCACGACCCCCGCCGCGTGCGCGGCGGCGAGCCCGTCGGCGACGTCGGCGACGATCGCGACGGCCGCCTCGGGCGCGAGGCGACGCTCGCGGTCGAGCCGGGTCCGCAGGTCCGTGCCGCGGACGAGGTCCATGACGAGGGCGAGGTCGGTGCCGTCGACGACCAGGTCCCGCACGGAGACGACGTGCGGGTGGTCGAGGCCCAGCAGGGCTGTCCTCTCCTGCACGAACCGTCCCACCAGCTCCTGGTCGGACGCCAGGTCCTCGCGCAGCAGCTTGATGGCGACGGGCCCCTCGGGGCCCTCACCCAGCCACACCGTGCCGGCGCTGCCCCGTCCCAGGATCTGGTGCGCGGTGTACCGGCTGCCGATCTTCCGTACCAAGACTGCTCCTACGGGCGCGTGTTGGCGACAAAACTACGCGCCCGGAGCACCAACCTTCACTTCCGGGACGGAAATCACCCCCCAGGTGTCGACAAATCCCCAGAACCGCAGCGCGATTCCGGGGATTCGGAGGGAGCAAGCTCGTGGAACGACTGCTTCAGGAACTCAGTTGAGTCGCCCGACCCACTCGGAGACCTTGCCGTACCAGTCCCCCAACTGCTCCCAGTAGCCCTTCGACGTCCCGATCCAGCCCTGGAGCGGGCTGAACTCCCAGATCGCCCAGCCGGCCACGACCAGGATGAGGATCGTGAACAGGCAGCCCTTGAGGCAGCCGAGTCCGGGGATCTTCATCGGGTTGGCGCTGCGCTGGCGGGGCTCGCGCTGCGGACGCGGCGCGGGCTGCTGGGGCTGCTGCGGCGGCGGGGAGTACCGCTGAGGCTGGGGGGCCTGCTGCTGCGGGGCGTACCCCTGCTGCTGCCCGCCCTGCTGGGGGTAGCCGTACCCCTGCTGGTTCTGCGGCGGCGGCTGGTTGCGCTGCCTGCGCTGTCCGCGCGGCTGCGGTTGCTGGGGCGGCGGCTGCTGCGGCTGCTGCTGGGGCGGCCGGGAGACCTGCCGCTGCGGGCGGCGGCGGAGCGGGTCCTCGTTCGGGTCGAGGTACGACTGGACCTGCGTCGCCTCGTTGCGGTCGCGGGCCGCGCGCAGCTGGTTCTGCCAGGGGTGCGGGTCCTCGGGGCCCGCGCCTGGCTGGTTCGGCGGCACCGGCGGCAGCACGGCCGTCGGGTCGGCCGCGCCGCGATGGGGCAGTACGGCGGTGGGGTCGGCCGCGCCCGCGCCGGTGTGCGGCAGGACGCTGGTCGCGCCGTTCGGGTCGTACGAGGCGGCGCCCTGCGGGAGCACCTGGGTGGGGTCGGCGGCGCCGAACTCGCCCGGTACGGCGGCGGGGGCCGGGTCCGGGGCGAGGAGTACGCCCACGGCCTCGGCGGCGGCGATCTGCGCGGAGTTCGCGTGCACCCCGATGCCCGCGGCGACCGTACGCAGGCCGCGGGCGAGGTTCTCGGCGCTGGGCCGTTCGTCGGGGTTCTTGCGCAGGCAGCGCTCGATGACGGTCCACAGCGGGTCGGGGACCGTGGAGGGCCTGCGGGGCTCGGCGCTCAGGTGCTGGTGGAGGACTTCGAGAGCGGAGCCGCCACCGAACGGCGGACGGCCGGTGACCAGCTCGTACAGCAGGATCCCGGCGCCGTAGATGTCGACGGCGGAGGTCTGCGGGCGGCCCTCGGCGGACTCGGGCGCCACGTACGCGGGCGTGCCGACGAACTCGTGGGTGCGGGTCAGTCCCGGGGAGTCGGCGAGGCGGGCGATGCCGAAGTCCGTCAGCATCGGGTGCATCTGGCCGCCCTGCTGCTGGAGCAGTACGTTCGCCGGCTTCAGGTCGCGGTGCACGACGCCGTCGGCGTGGCTGGCGGCGAGCGCGTCGGCGACCTGGGCGGTGAGGAGAGCCGCGGCGACCGGCGAGAACGGGCCGTTCTCCCGCAGGTAGCGGTGCAGGTCGGGACCGTCGATCAGGTCCATGACCAGCGCCAGCAGATCGCCTTCGACCACGAGGTCCCGTACGCGCACGATGTTCGGGTGGGTCAGGCGGAGCAGGACGGAGCGCTCCCGCAGGAACCGCATCACGATGTCGGGATCGCTCGCGAGCTCTTCCTTGAGGACCTTGATCGCCACGGTCTCGCCGGGCTGACCGGCCACGGCCGCCTCGGCGCCCGCCGCCTCGCGCTGGCTGGCCCGCCAGACGGTGCCCGTGGCGCCGCGTCCGAGCGGCTCCTCCAGGAGGTACTTGCTGCCTACCGGCCGCACGTCATGCGCTCCCTGCTGCTTGCTTGGCTGGTCCGTCCACCGCGCTACGGGTGGTTCCGACCCACTGTAATGCCGACGAACGCGGCTCCGGGTGGTCGTCGTGCCGCGGTTTTCTCCGTCCCGCCCACCCATGCATTACGTGGGGCTTTCCCGTATGTGTTCGATGAAAAGACGCGCGCTTCGGGTGCTTTGGTTGCCGGATCTTGACGTGACCGATCTCAACCGGGCATTGGTCAGGCACTTTTGCGGGCAGAGCCGACCAATCAAGATCACTTGCTTGCGGAGTGCGGGCGTGTTGTCAGTATCAAGTGCGAGGATGCTTTCCGTACTGGCCGACGTGCCCGTGCGCGGTGGGGGAATCCGCGGTGGGGACCGCGGGAGAGCCCCGTCGCGGGCGCCCGCGACAGAAGGGACCGCTGACGGCGATGCAGATCCGGCTGACCGTCGTAGACCCGCTGGGGACGCGCCCCGACGGACGCCCCGCGTCCTGCGACGTGCTGGTCACGGCGCCCGCCGGGACCGCGCTCGCGGCGGTGGCCTCCGGCCTCGCCTCGGCGGTCGGGGGCGAGGGCCCCGGGGTGCTGTACGCGGACGCGGAGCGGCTCGACGCACAGCGCTGCACGCTGGGTGAGCCTCCCCTGATGGACGGCGCCGTGCTGTCCCTGGGGTCCCCCGCGCAGCCGGGCCCCGACGTCGATCCCGCGGCGGCGCAGCTGCGGGTGGTCGCCGGGCCCGACGCCGGGGGCGTCCATCTGCTGCACGGCGGCCGGATCGACATCGGCCGCTCCGCCGACGCGGACGTACCGCTGGACGACCCGGACGTCTCCCGGCTGCACTGCGCCGTGACGGTCGCGGCGGACGGCCATGTCTCGGTGGCGGACCTGGGCTCCACGAACGGCACGGTGCTGGACGGCAGGCGCGTGGGCGACCACCCGGTGCGCTTCGCGCCGGGCGCGCTGCTGCGGGTGGGCGAGTCGGCCCTCCTGCTGGCCCCCGCGGGCGAACCGGCCGACATCCTGGAGACCGCACCGGACGGCGAGGGGCACGTACGGGTGGTGCCGGCGGGCGCCGGAGGCCCCGACCGGGAGCGGTCGGGGCGGCCCGGGCAGACGTCGGACGCTCCCGAAGGAGCCGGATATACGGCGAGTGCATCCCGCTCCGGGACGGGATACGCACAGAGGCAGGGCCAGGGGCAAGGACAGGGACAGGGACAAGCGCAGGTACGCGGCGAGGGGGCGGGCGCGGGGCACGGCCAGGACCGGGACCGGGCCCAGCGACAGGAGCAGGGGCGGAATCAAGCCGTTTCCGGTGGCCCGGCGGAGGCCGGATCCGGAGCCTCGTCCCGGTCCGGAGACCCGTCGCGCGCCGGGTCCGCGTCCCGGTCCGACGCGGGCCCCGGAGGCGCGAGGGTGCCTCGTGCGCGCGGCGAGGACTCCGCCGTCGGCTCCCGGGGCGCCGAGAGCTCAGGGGACGCCCGGCGCACCGGAGGTTCCCGCTCCGGTGCCGTGCCGCCGACCGGCGAGACCCATCACGGTTACGGCACGGCCGGATGGGGTTCCGCGGGAAGCGGGGCCCCCGGCACCCAGGAGCACCTGCCGTCGGGCCCGCACGTGGTGCCGGGCCAGGGCGGGGCGCCCAGGATCGAGTACGGGGACGCCGGAGAGCCGTACGAGGAGGACCCTGGCGCCGACGTCCAGGGGCCGGGCGAGGGCAAGCGGAAGGGCACTCCCCTCCGGGGGACACCCGTGCCGCGCGCCGCGCGCAAGCGCGGCCTCTCCGCGTGGGCCCGCCGGCTGGCGGGATCCCGGAGCGAGGACCAGTACGGCGACGGCGGGGCCGAGTACGACCCGTACGACTCGTACGAGGCGCCCTTCGCCGAGCCCGTCGCGCTGGGCGTGCCCGCACCCGAGCGATGGCCCGATCCGGCCGCGCTGCTGCTGGCGGCGCTCGGACCGGGACGGCGGCTGTGGGAGCGCGAACCGGGACACCAGGAGACCCTCACGGTCCGGCTCGGTACGGCGGACCGGAGCACACCCGACGGCTCCGGCCTGCTGTCCGCGGTCCCGGTGACCGCGGGGCTGCGGGAGGTCGGGGCGCTGGGCCTGGCCGGACCGCGCGAGCGTCTGTCGGGGCTCGCGCGCGCCGTGGTGGCCCAGCTCGCCGCGCTGCACTCCCCCGACTCGCTGGAGATCACCCTTCTCAGCACGGACCGCTCGCGTTCCCTTCAGGACCGCATCGCCGAGTGGTCGTGGCTCGGCTGGCTGCCCCACCTGCGCCCCACCCACGGCCAGGACTGCCGCCTCCTGCTCGCCTACGACCGCGAACAGGCGACGGCGCGCACGGAGGAACTGATCCGGCGCCTGGAGGACCACCTGACGGAGACGGGGCGGGCCGCCGAACGGGGTCACGGACCCCGCCTCGGCGAGGGCTCGCCCGACGAGAGCGGGGCTTTCGCGCCGCGCCCGAGGAACCCGGCGGACGCCGGGACGGCACCCGGCCGGGACGCCTCCGGCCTGCCCGCCCCCGGGAGCCATCCGCTCGCCCGCGACCCCCACGTCACCCACCTCGGACTCCCCCGCAGCGGCAGCCAGGCCGGTGAGGCACGCGAAAAGAGCGGACGGCCTTCCTGGGCCCGGTCCGACGACGACCCGGCCGAGACCGCATGGTCCGGTCCCCACACCGTCGTCGTGGTGGACGGGGACCCCGGGTCGGCCGGTGTGCGGGAAGCGGTGTCGCGGCTCGCGGCCGAAGGTCCCCAGGTCGGCATCCATGTCATCTGCCTCGCCGAGACACCGGCCGCGTCACCGTCCTCCCCCGTGATCGACACGTACGAGGCGGCGTGTGCGGTGTCGCCCGCGTTCCGCGACTGCGGGGCCGTCGCGCTGCTCAGCGGCGATGTGGCGACGGCCCTGCGGCTGCTGCGCGTGGCGCCCGCGACACAGACTCAGAGCTCGTCGGGTTCTCCATCGGGGTCTTCGGCGCCCTCGGGTTCCTCGGGCGGGCCCGTCGGGCACGGCACGGTCGCCGCGGTGGACGCCGTCTCCATGGCGTGGGCCGAGCGCTTCGCCCGGGCCCTGGCACCGTTGCGCGCGGAGGGCGGGGCCGGGGAGCGGCACACCCGGGTGTCCGCGCCCCTGCCGCACACCGCGCGACTGCTGGACGAGTTGGGGCTGGCGCGGGCGACGCCGGCGTCCCTGATGGCGCGTTGGGCGGACGCGGCCGACGACCCGGAGGCGGTCGGCGGCCGGGCCACGGCCGTGCTCGGCGCCGGGCCGCGCGGCCCCGTCGGCGTGGACCTCGTGGGCGAGGGCCCGCATCTGCTGATCGAGGGCCCCCCGGGCAGCGGGCGTACGGAGCTGCTGCGTTCCGTCGCCGCGTCGCTCGCCGCCGCGGAGCGGCCCGACCGGCTCGGGATCGTGCTGGTCGACGGGCGGGACGGCACGGGCAGCGGTGGTTCGGCGGCACGCGGGGACGGGCTGCAGGTCTGTACGGACCTGCCGCATGTCACGACGCATCTGGGCGCCCACGATCCCGTACGCATGCGGGAGTTCGCACAGTCCCTGTCCGCCGAGCTGAAGCGGCGGGCGGAACTGCTCGGGCGCCTCGACTTCACGGAGTGGCACGCCGGCCGGGAGGGGCCGCGCCGGGTCGTCGCGCAGCGGTCCGCGGGGGCGGCGGGTTCGGCGGTGAACTCCGCGACCGGTGCCGCGGATCTCGACACTCCGTCCAGTTCGACGCTGCGGCTGCGGCCCGCCGCGGCCCGGTCCCGGCCGGACGCCGGGCCGCCGCTGCCCCGGCTCGTCGTGGTCGTCGACGACCTGGACGCGCTGCTGTCCCCCGCGCTGGGGTCCCCCGGGCGGCCGGCGGCCGGGTCCGTCGTACGGGCCCTGGAAGGGGTCGCCCGGGACGGTGAGCGACTCGGAGTGCATTTGGTGGCGGCCACCGGGGGCGGGGTCCGTACGGACGAGACGGAGCTGGCTCGGCGGGCCGGGCTGCGGGTCGTGCTCGAAGCGCCGGGGGTGGGGGCGGAGGAGCCGTCACCCGGGCGGGGCCGGCTCGGTGCGGTGGGGCCGGGTGGGCGGTCCGTGCCGTTCCAGGGCGGGCGGGTCACGGGGCGCATCCCCCGTACGGCGACGCTGCGGCCCACGGTCGTGCCGCTTGAGTGGGCGCGGATGGGGGATCCGCCGGCTCGGCGGCCCGTGCGTGAACTGGGCAACGGTCCGACGGACCTGGCTCTCCTGGCCAGCGCCCTGGACCGAGCCTCCCGCTCGGTCTCAGCAGCAGAAGTCCCCTCCCTGCTGTAACCAGCCATGGGGGCTGCGCCCCCACCCCCCATCGCGCTGAACGCGCTCGTCCTCAAACGCCGGACGGGCTGAAAGCCCCAGGGGCGCGAGGAACTGCGCGACCAGCCCCCACCGGGCCCGCACCCGACGACGAACGGCCGGGGGCCAGGGGCGCAGCCCCGCCCCTCAGGGGCGCGGGGAACTGCGCGACCAGCCCCCACCGGCCCGCACCCAACAACCCACCCCCCGGGGACCCGGGGCGCAGCCCCGTGGTGGGTGCCGCCCAAACCCAAACCACCCACGTCACGACGCGGTCACGATCACCCCCCTGACAGCGCAGGCGCCCTTGCCGACGTCGAGCGCACGGGCGTAGACCAAGAGCGCACGGGCAGGACCTCGCACGTTCGACGGAGAACGGGGCACACCATGCGCAGCAGCACTCTTCGAATCAGCAGGTCGCACCGGAGGAGCGGAGCCGCGAAGGCGGCGGCCGCCGTCGTCGCGGGGGCGATGGCACTCACGCTCACGGCGTGCGGCGGTGACGACGACAAGAAGGACGACGGCGGCGAGAGCGGCACCGGCGCCGCCTCCAGCGTGCAACTCCCCAAGCTCGACGGGCAGAAGCTTGAGGTCGCGGCCGTGTGGACCGGACCCGAGCAGGACAACTTCACCGCGGTCCTGGACGAGTTCGAGAAGCGGACGGGCGCCGAGGTCAGTTACGTACCGACCGGCAACAACACCTCCACGTTCCTCGGCACGAAGATCGAGGGCGGCAAGCCGCCGAACGTGGCGTTCCTCCCGCAGGTCGGTGTGCTGCACCAGTTCGCCCAGAAGGGCTGGGTCAAGCCGATGGGCGCCGAGGCGAAGGCGCAGCTCGACAAGAACTTCTCGAAGGGCTGGCAGGACCTGGGCGCGTACGAGGGCAAGCAGTACGGCGTCTACGCGAAGGCCGCCAACAAGTCGCTGGTCTGGTACAACACGGCGGCGTTCGAGGCGGCGGGCATCACGGCGGAGCCCAAGACCTGGGACGAGTTCGTGCAGACCGCGCAGACCCTGTCGGACGCGGGTTCGCCCGCGGTGTCCATCGGCGGGCAGGACGGCTGGACCCTCACCGACTGGTTCGAGAACGTCTATCTCTCGCAGGCGGGCCCGGAGAAGTACGACCAGCTGGCCAAGCACGAGATCAAGTGGACGGATCCGTCCGTGAAGGAGGCCCTGACCACGCTGGCCCAGTTGTGGGGCAAGAACGACCTGATCGCGGGCGGCAACGCGGGCGCGCTGCGCACCGAGTTCCCGAAGTCGGTGACGAACACCTTCTCCGGTGACACGCCCGCGGGGATGGTGTTCGAGGGCGACTTCGTCGCGGCGAACATCAACGCCGACACGAAGGCGGAGATCGGCACGGACGCCAAGGTGTTCCCGTTCCCGGCGGTCGGTGACGCGTCGCCGGTGGTCAGCGGCGGTGACGTGGCGGTGGCGCTGAAGGACGACAAGGGCTCGCAGGCCCTGCTGACGTTCCTGGCGTCGACCGACGCGGCCGAGATCTGGGCGGCGCAGGGCGGCTTCATCTCCCCGAACAAGGAGATGAACGCGGACAAGTACAAGGACGACGTGGCGCGGGACATCGGCAAGGCGCTGCTGAAGGCGGGCGACTCCTTCCGTTTCGACATGTCCGACCAGGCCCCGGCCGCCTTCGGCGGTACGGAGGGCACGGGCGAGTGGAAGGCGCTGCAGGACTTCCTGAAGACCCCGTCGGACGTCGAGGGCGCGCAGAAACAGCTGGAGACGGCCGCCGCCAAGGCGTACAAGGGCTGACGGCCGCCGATGTCGTCGCAGCTCGCGACGGCGGGGGGCCCGGCGAACCCGGTGCCCCCCGCCGGCAAACGCAAGAGTGTGATCGGTACGCGGTGGTGGGTGGCGGGGCTGTTCCTGCTGCCGGCGATCGTGCTGCTGGGCGCGCTCGTGGTCTACCCGATCGGGTACTCGGTCTGGCGCAGTCTGTACGACGCGGACGGTTCGGGCTTCGTGGGTCTCGGCAACTACGGGGACCTGTTCAGCGACGACGCCACGTTCACGGCGGTCAAGAACACCGCGATCTGGGTCGCGGTCGCTCCGGCGCTGGTGACCGGGCTCGGTCTGGTCTTCGCCGTGCTGACCGAACGGGTTCGCTGGTCCACGGCGTTCAAGCTCGTCATCTTCATGCCGATGGCGATCTCCATGCTCGCCGCGGGCATCATCTTCCGGCTCGTGTACGAGGCGGACCCCGACCAGGGCGTGGCCAACGCCGTGCTGGTGGGCGTGCACGACACGTTCGCCGAGTCGTCGGTCTATCCGAAGGCGCGGCCGTCCACCGAGAGCGACCTCAAGGCGTCCGGCGGGGGCGCGTTCACCTCCACGGACACGGTGGGCGCGGGCTCCCCGGTGCTGATCCCGCTGGTCGGCATCGCCCCGAACAAGGTGCCGGGCGATCCCGGGGACGCCAAGGCTGCGAAGACCTCGGGCGACGGCGTGTCCGGCACGGTCTGGCTGGACTTCAAGCTGGGCGGCGGCGGCACGAAGGGCGCCGTCGACGCGGGTGAGAAGGCGCTGCCGGGCATCAAGGTCGAGGCGGTGAAGGACGGCAAGGTGGTGGCCTCGGCGAAGGCCGGCGACGACGGTACGTTCACGCTGCCGGCGTCCGCCGCGGGCGCGCAACTGCGGCTGCCGTCCTCGAACTTCGCCGAGCCCTACAACGGCGTCGACTGGCTGGGCCCGAGCCTGGTCACCCCGGCCATCATCGGCTCGTACGCCTGGATGTGGGCGGGTTTCGCGATGGTGCTCATCGCGGCGGGGCTGGCCGGGGTGGACCGCAACCTTTTGGAGGCGGCCCGTGTCGACGGGGCCAACGAGTGGCAGGTGTTCCGCCGGGTCACGGTCCCGCTGCTCGCGCCGGTCCTCGTCGTCGTCCTGATCACCCTGATGATCAACGTGATGAAGATCTTCGACCTGGTCTTCATCATCGCCCCGCAGCCCAGCAAGGACGAGGCCAACGTGCTGGCCCTGCAACTGGTGAACGCGTCCTTCGGCGGCGGCAACAACCAGGGGCTCGGCAGTGCGATCGGCATCGTCCTGCTGCTCCTGGTGATGCCGGTGATGATCGTCAACATCCGCCGACTGCGAAGGGAGCGCCGACGGTGACCGCACCCTCCGTACCTCTGAAGGGATCCGGGGACTCCGGGGAACCGCCCGTGGCCGCGGACTCCTCCGGTCCGCCGAAGCGCTCGCTCGGCTCCCGCATCGCGAGTGTCGCGGGAGGCGGCGTGATGCGGGTCTTCCTGATCCTGGTCGCGCTGCTGTGGGTGACGCCGACGGTGGGGCTGCTCGCCTCGTCGTTCCGGGACCCGACGGACATCGCCGCCTCCGGCTGGTGGGACGTCTTCAGCAAGCCGTCCCAGCTCACCACCGAGAGCTACTCGACCCTGCTCGGCAAGGAGGAGATCACCGACTCCCTGCTCAACACGGTGTACATCACGGTGCCGGCCACCGTCCTGGTCGTCGTGATCGGCGCCATGGCCGGATACGCGTTCGCGTGGATGGACTTCAAGGGCCGCGACTGGTGGTTCGTGGCCGTGGTGGCGCTGCTGGTGGTGCCCGTCCAGATCGCCCTGATCCCGCTGGCCGATCTCTTCGGCGACCTGGGGATCTTCGGCAGTGTCATCGGCGTGGTCCTCTTCCATGTGGGCTTCGGCCTGCCGTTCGCGATCTTCCTGCTGCGCAACTTCTTCGCGGAGATCCCCCGTGAACTCCTGGAGGCGGCGCGGCTCGACGGGGCGGGCGAGACCCGGCTGTTCGCGACGGTGATCATGCCGCTGGGGGCGCCCGCGATCGCCTCGCTGGGCATCTTCCAGTTCCTGTGGGTGTGGAACGACATGCTGGTGGCGCTGATCTTCTCGGACTCCGGTTCCCGGCCGCTGACGGTCGCGCTGACCGAGCAGACCCGGCAGTTCTCCGGGAACATCGAGACGCTCGCGCCGGGCGCGTTCATCTCGATGGTGATCCCGCTGGCCGTGTTCTTCGCGTTCCAGCGGCAGTTCGTGTCCGGCGTGATGGCGGGGGCGGTGAAGTAGCCCTCACGGCCATCGTGTTGAGGGGCGGGCCGGTCGCGGTCCGCCCCTTCGCGTCGGCCCGGGGTCCCCCACATGCCGCATTCGGCGTAACCCCGTAACCCCTTCGGCCGTTGCCGGGCAATATGGCCGCGCCGACCCATGGATGTCCCTTGCCCCGGTTCAGTGTCATCGTCCCCGCGTACCAGGTCCAGGCGTATCTGCAGGAGTGCATGGCATCGGTTCTTGAACAGTCGTTCACCGATCTGGAGTTGATCGCTGTCGACGACTGCTCGCCGGATGCCTGCGGTGCGATCGCCGACGAGTTCGCGGCCCGTGATCCGCGGGTGAGGGCCGTCCACCTCAAGGAGAACGTGGGCCTCGGCCGGGCCCGCAACGCGGGGATGCGGGCCGCGACCGGCGACTACCTGGTCTTCCTGGACGGCGACGACACCCTCACCCCGCACGCGCTGCGGGACATCGCCGACCGCATCAAGGAGACCGGCGATCCGGACGTCCTGGTCTACGACTACGCGCGCACCTTCTGGTCGGGCGAGGCGGTCCGCAACGTGCGGGCGGGTCAGCTCCACGAGGAGGGCCCGGCGCCGTTCCGCCTCGACGACCGGCCGGGGCTCCTCGACGTCCTCATGGTCGTGTGGAACAAGGCGTACCGCCGGGAGTTCGTCGAGCGGGAGCGGTTCACGTTCCCGCCCGGCTACTACGAGGACACGCCCTGGACGTACCCGGTCCTGATGGCCGCCGAGACCATCGCGACGCTCGACCGGGTCTGCGTCCACTACCGGCAGCGGCGGCAGGGCAACATCCTCGGCACGACCAGCGGCAGGCACTTCGACATCTTCGACCAGTACGACCGGGTCTTCGCGCATCTCGACGCGCACCCCGAGCTGGAGCGCTGGCGGCCGGTCCTGTTCCAGCGGATGGTCGATCATCTGTCGGCCGTGTTCCTCAAGCGCGACCGGCTGCCGCGCGGCTCCCGCGCCGCGTTCCTGCGCAAGGCCCGCGCCCACTACGTCCGTTACCGCGTACGCGAGGCCGGTGTCCCGCCCCGCAACCGGCTGCGGCACGCCCTCGTCCGCCTCGGCAGCCATCGCACCTACCGGGCGCTGTGGACGGCGACGCGGCTGAAGCGACGGGTCGCGCGGCTCGCCGGGGCGCTGGCCCGCGGGGTCCGGACGGCCTCGCTGCGGCTGCACTACGGCGTCCAGCGCCTGCTGCCCGTACGGGCCGACCGGGCCGTGTTCGCGGGCCACGCGGGGCGCGGTCACGGCTGCAATCCGGGGGCGCTGGAGGCGGCGTTCCGTACGCACGCGCCGGGGATGCGCACCGCGTGGGTCGCGGACCCCGGCTTCCACCACACGGTCCCGACGGGCACCCGCAGGCTGACGCCGGGGTCCGCCGCCTACTGGACGGCGCTGGCCCGATCCAAGTACGTCGTCGGCAACGCCGGCTTCGACCGCCGGCTGGTCAAGCGGACCGGCCAGATCCTGATCCAGACGCAGGCCGGTACCCCGCTCAAGCACATGGGCCTGGACCTCCAGGACCGCCCGGCGGCGGCGCGGGACACCGACTTCGCCGAGGTGCTGCGCGACGCCGACCGGTGGGACTACTGCCTGTCCGGCAACCGCCACTCCACGCTCGTGTGGGAGCGCGTCTTCCCGGCCGCGTACACGATGCTGGAGTACGGCCAGCCCCGTAACGACGTCTTCCAGAGGGCCACTTCGGCGGAGGTGGCGCGGCTGCGCGAGTCGCTCGACATCCCGGAGGGCACGGTCGCGGTGCTGTACGCGCCCACGCACCGCGACTACCGCCGCACCCAGCGCACCCCGCTCGACCTGGAGCGGGTGCTGCGCCGGCTCGGCCCGCGGTTCGTCCTGCTGACCCGCGCCCACCCCTCGTACGGGGCGCCGCTGGCCCGCAGTGGCGGCCGGCTGATCGACGTGAGCGACCACCCGAGCGTCGAGTCGCTCTGCCTCGCCTCGGACGCGCTCGTCACGGACTACTCGTCGCTGATGTTCGACTACGCGGGCCTCGACCGCCCGATCGTGCTCCTCTCGGACGACCCCGAGGCGTACGAGGCCGCCCGCGGGACCTACTTCGACCTGCGGGCCTTCCCGCCCGGCGCGATCGCCCGCACCGAGGACGAGCTGATCGACATCTTCGCGACGGGCCACTGGCGCGGCTCGCGCTCCGCGCAGCTGAGGGCGGCCTTCCGGGAGCGCTTCTGCCCGTACGACGACGGCCGCGCCGCCGAACGGATCGTGCGCCGGGTCGTACTCGGCGAAACAGCCGGCCTCCCCGCGGTGATCCCCCCACCCGAACGCCGCCCGGTCCCGTCCACGGCATCCCGCAACCCCGCAACCTCACTTCCCCCGGTCCCGGCACCCGGGGCCCCACTCCCCGCCGTCGAAACGCCCTGAGCTCCGGTCCCGCCGCCGCTTCCGCAGCAGCTCCGGGTGGCGTGGCCCGCCACCCGGGAGCCGGTCGGGCACCGGCCGGCGGGGTCCCGCCGTCGCTCGGCACCGCCCTTGGGCCGCCCGCACACATGGCGGGACAACCCTCCAGGGGCCGGCTCCTCCGTGCGTCTCCCCGGCATACCCCGAATGCAGCACCCGGCGTAACCGCGTCACCCCATTGGCCGTTCCCCGGCAGTACGCCCGAGCCGACCCGACCCGAGCCGACCCATGGATGTCTCCTTGCCCCGCTTCAGCATCATCGTCACCGTCCACGGCGTCGGGGGGCGGCTGCCCACGACCCTCGATCCGGTGCTCGCCCAGTCCTTCGCCGACTTCGAGCTGGTCGTGGCCTGCACGGAACCGGACTCGCCCGCGGGCGCGCTCGTCGCCGAGTACGCCGGGCGGGACACCAGGGTCGTCCGGGTCGCCGGTGCCCGCGAGGCCGGGCTGCGGGCGGCCACCGGAGCGTACGTGCTGTTCCTGGACGCGGGTGACGTGCTGACGCCGGGGGCGCTGGCCGGGATCGACGCGCGGCTGCGGGAGTCCGGCGGGGCCGAGACCGAAGCCGGGATCGACGTGCTGCGCCTGGGCCACGAGCGTGTGCCGTGGTGGGAGGGCGAGCCGGTCGCGGAGCTGTTCGAGGACAGGGATCCCGCCGACGTACGGCTGCCGGTGTGGGCCACCGTCTACCGCCGTGCCTTCCTCCGCGAGCACGGACTCGTCCTCCCCGAGGGCCGGTGCGCGGACCTCGGCTGGGCCGGTCTCGTGGCGCTCGCGGCCGGCGAGACCGCCGTACTGCCCGCCGTACTGCCCGCCGTGTGCGTACGCCGTCCCGAACGCCGGCGGGGCGGCGGTACGACACCGGCCGCGCGGGCCGAACTCCTCGACCAGGTCGAGCTGGTGCTGGACCGGGCCGCCGGGCAGGAACCTTCCGGGGACCGGGCGGGCGCCCTCTTCGCGCAGCTCTTCAGCCGGCTCTTCGCCGAGGTCCTCGACACGGCGGCCACCGCCCCCCGCGACCGGGCCTTCTTCCGGCGCGCGGGCAGGCTCTACCGGCGGTACCGCCCCGCGGGCCACCGGGCCGGAACAGTGCGGGCCCGGCTGCTGCGGCGGGGCGCGTACACGGCGTTCCGGGCGCTGCCCGCACTCGGCCGGCCGGCGGCGCGGGCGCGGGCGTACGCGGGCCGCTCCGCGCTGCGCAGGCGTCGCGCCCTGACGTACGCGTGGTATCTCCGCAGGCCGCTGGACGAGAACCTCGCCGTGTTCGCCGCCTACTGGGGACGCGGCTACGCCTGCAACCCGGCGGCGATCCACCGCAAGGCACACGAACTCGCCCCGCACATCCGGTCGGTGTTCCTGGTGAAGGAGAAGGAACTCCCGCACATGCCGGACGACGTGGAGAGCGTGGTGATCGGGAGCAGGCGGTACTGGGAGGTGATGGCGCGCGCGAAGTACACCTTCAACAACGTCAACTTCGAGCACGCCGTGGTCAAGCGCCCCGGCACCGTGCACGTCCAGACCCACCACGGGACCCCGCTGAAGCGGATGGGCGTCGACCAGATCGAGTACCGGGCCGTCGCGGCGGCCACCGGCAGCTTCGGCAAGCTGATGCGGCGCGTCGACCGCTGGGACTGCTCCCTGTCCTCCAACACCCACTCCACGGAGGTCTGGTCGGGCGCCTACCCGAGCGCCTTCGAGCACCTGGAGTACGGCTATCCGCGCAACGACCGCTTCTGCACGGCGGGCCCCGCCGAGGTCGCCGCGATCCGCGAGCGGCTCGGCGTCCCCGAGGACCGGGTGGCCCTGCTGTACGCGCCGACCTACCGGGACTATCCGCGGGACGTGTCGGCGCAGTTCGACCTGGCGCGGTTCTGCGCCGAGCTGGGCGACGAGTTCGTGGTGCTGCTGCGCGCGCACTACTTCCTCGACGGTGACGCCGGTCTGCGACAGGCCGTGGCGGACGGCCGGCTGATCGACGTGACGTCCCTGCGGGACACCGAGGACGTCTGCCTGGCCGCGGACGCGCTGATCACGGACTACTCGTCGATCATGTTCGACTACGCCAACCTCGACCGCCCGATCGTCACGTACGCCGACGACTGGGACGTCTACCGGGACACCCGGGGCGTCTACTTCGACCTGCTGGCCGAGCCTCCGGGCCATGTCGCCCGTACGCAGCAGGAGTTGATCGAGGTCCTCACCTCGGGCCGGTGGGCGGACGGGCGGTCCGCCGCACTGCGGTCCGCCTTCCGTGAGCGGTTCTGCGAGTTCGACGACGGCCAGGCCGCCGAACGGGTCGTACGGCGGGTGCTGCTCGGACAGCCCGAGGAGGAGCTGCCGGCGCCGATCCCGCTGCGCGAGCGCCTGCCCGCACCGGCCGCCGCCGTGTCCCGCCCCCGCACGCCGGCCCGCTGATGGGCACATCGATGCCCTCCCGTACAGCCGCGCCCCAGCAAGCTCCCGGACCTGGAAGTGCCATGCCCCGCTTCAGCATCGTCGTGCCCGTCCACAACGTGCAGGGCTACCTGCGCACCTGTCTGGAGTCGGTCCTCGGCCAGTCGTACGGCGACTTCGAACTGATCGTGGTCGACGACCGCTCCCCGGACGGGAGCCCGGCGATCATCGACGAGTTCGCGGCCCGCGACGAGCGGGTCGTGGCGGTGCACCTGCCCGTCAACGGCGGTATCGGCCCGGCCCGCAACCACGGCGCGAAGCTGGCGCGCGGCGAGTACCTGCTCTTCCTGGACAGCGACGACAGCTACACCCCGGGCACCCTGCGGGCGATCGCCGAGCGCATCGACGCCACCGGCCGGCCGGACATCGTGCTGTTCGACTACGCGCGCACCCACTGGTACGGCGCGGTGAAGCGCAACCGGGACGCGGAGATGTTCGCCGCGCCCGGCCCGGACGTGTTCACGGTCGCCGAACGCCCCGAACTGCTCGACCTGTTCACGGTCGTGTGGAACAAGGCGTACCGCCTCGACTTCTTCCGCGCGGGGGGCTTCACCTTCCCCACCGGCTTCTACGAGGACGCGGTGATCGTCTACCAGACGCTGTGGACGGCCCGCACGATCACCCTCGTCGACCGCATCTGCGTGTACTACCGCCAGCGCCGCCAGGGCAACGCGATGCGCACACCCAGCCGGGAGCACTTCGAGGTGTTCGCGCAGTACGAGCGGCTGTTCCGGTTCCTCGGGGAGCGGCCGGAGCTGGAGCGGTGGCGCGGTTTCCTCTACGACCACATGGCGGACCACTACCTCTTCATCCTGCGCCAGGCGGACCGCGTACCGCCGTCGTCGCGGCCCGAGTTCCACCGGCGGGCGGCCCGGGACCTGCGCGCGTACCGGCCGGAGGGGCACCGGCTCGGCGCGCGGATCCCGCGGACGTCGTCCACGCTGCTCGCCCGGGCCCCGTACGCCCTGTACGCCCTGCACCGGCTCGCCTCGGTGAAGCGGGCGGGGCTGCGCAGGCGCCACCGGGTGTGGCGGCGACGGCTGCGCAGGGTGCTGCTCGCACTGCACCGGCGGCTGGTCCTGCGGCGCGCGCTCGACCCGTATCTCGCGGTGTACTCGGCGTTCTCGCACCGGGGTGTCCTCGGCGACCCGGGCGCGATCCACCGCACGGCGCAGGAGCTCGCCCCGCACATCAGGTCCGTGTGGGTGGTCGGCAAGGACCACGTGGACACACTGCCGCCGGGTGTCGAACACGTCCTGCCGGGCAGCCGCGCCTACCGCAGGGTCACGGCCCGCGCCACCTACCTGATCAACAACGTCAACTGGGCGAACGACCTGGTCAAGCGCAGGGGCGCGGTCCACATCCACACCCACCAGGGCACCCCGGTGAAGTCGATGGGCGCGGACCTGCTGAAGTACCCGGGCGCCCGGCGCGGTTTCAGCGTCCCGAAGATGCTGACCCGCGCCGACCGCTGGGACTACAGCCTGGTCGCGAACCCGCACTCGGAGCTGGTCTGGGACCGCGCCTACCCCTGCGGCTTCACGTCCCTGCGCTCGGGCAGCCCGCGCAACGACTGCCTCATCCGCCCGGAGGAGGGCCGCCGCGAGTCCGTACGGCAGCGTCTCGGCGTCCCGGCCGACAGCACCCTGCTCCTGTACGCGCCGACGAACCGGGACCACCGGCAGGGCGGTTACGCACCGGCCTGCGACCTGGAACGGCTGATCGCGGGGCTGCCGGGCGACCACGTCCTGGCGGTCCGCCTGCACCCGTCCCTCGCCCGGCACCACGAACGCGGCCTCGGACTGCGGGACCTGGCCGCGCGCGGTCTCCTCCTGGACGTCACCGACGAACCGCGGGTGGAGGATCTGCTGCTCGCCTCCGACGCCCTGATCACCGACTACTCCTCCCTGATGTTCGACTACGCGCACCTCGACCGGCCGATCGTCCTGCACACCTACGACCTGGACACGTATCTGGCCGCCCGGGGCACGTACTTCGACGTCACCGAACATCCGCCGGGCCATGTCACCCGCGACGAGGACGAGTTGGCGCGGTTGTTCGCGTCGGGCGCGTGGCGGGACGAGGAGTCGACGCGGCTGCGGACCGCCTTCCGGTCACGGTTCGGCGGGTACGACGACGGCCGGGCCGCGGAGAGGGTCGTAAGGACGCTGATGCTCGGCGAGGACCTGGCCGTACCCATGGTTCCCGCGCCCGCGCCGGCGTCCGGTGCTCCGAGCGACGCCCTGACCCGCTCATGAAGGCTCGCCCCGCCGCGTGGGTGCTGTTCCTCGCCGCCCTGTTCGGCTGCCTCCAACTCGCCAACGTGACCGGCCGGGACACCCCCGACAGCCGCAACTACCTGTCGTACGCGCTGAGTCTGGGCGGCGCCGACAAGACGGAGGCGGCGGGGCGGAGCATCGCGTACGTGTGCGCGAGCCGGGGCGAGACGGCCTCGCGCAACCACAGCGTGGACGTCCGGCGCTTCCGTGCCCCCGATCCGGGTCCGGGGATCCGGGCGGAGTGCGACCGCTACTACCACTGGAGCGTCGGCCGGCGGCTCGACGCGGGACAGACCTCCGGCTGGACCGCGCCCTTCATGAGCGAGCGGTTCATGCGGATCTTCGAGGTGCGGCCCGGCTATCCACTGCTGCTCCTGCCGTTCGTGACGGTCTTCGGCGTGACATGGGGGCTGTGGGCGGCGGGGGTGTGCGTCGCGGCGGCCGGGGGCGTGCTGGTGTTCCTGCTCCTGCGGACGCTGGACGTGCCGGTGGGGCCCGCGCTCGCCGGGCAGGCGCTGTACTACGTGCTGCCCACGGGCGTGACCGCGATGCGGCCCATGACCGAGGGCACGATGCTGGCGCTCACCCTCGCGGCGCTGTGGGGCTGCGCGCTGGTGCTGCGCGGGCGGCGGGCGGGCCCTGTGGTCGCCCTCTCCCTGGCCCTGCTCTTCACCGTGAAGCACTCGCAGGCGCTGTTCCTGGCGGTGTGTCTCGCCGGGGCGTGCTGCGTGATCGGCGTGCACCGCAGGAGGTCGGGGCGGGCGGTCGGGGACGGCGTGAAGACGCTGCTGAAGGTGACGGTGGGGGCGGCCGTGGGAACGGTCCTGCTCGCCCGGCTCCTCCACTACCCCTCGGAGTCGGACAGCCTCCAGGACCTGCTCACCGACCACTTCCTCCGGCCGGACCGGGAGCGGCCCTGGCGGGAGTTCCTCCACCTGGAGGTCAACTTCTGGATCGAGTGGCTGCGCCGGCAACTGGCCGAGCCGCTGTTCCTGGTGCTCGTCGGGGCGGGGGTCTGGGGGGCGCTCCGGGTGCGGCCGGCGTTCGGGGTGCTGCTGGTGGGCGCCGCGTCGACCGGGATGCTGAGCATGGCCGCGCACCCGGACATCGCCATCGACCGGCTGATGGTGATGGTGTGGCTGGTGGCGGTGGTGGGGGTCCCGCTGTGGTGGACGGGGGAGAGTTTCCGCCCCCGCCGCCCCTACCCGTTCCCGTCACTGACTCGGAGGCTCCGCCCCCGAACCCCCGCTGGAGGAGGACTTGGCCTGCGGGCCGGTGGGGGCGAGCCGCGCAGTTCCCCGCGCCCCTAGGTACCTAGGGGCGCGGGGAACTGCGCAAAGGGGGGCGAGGGGGCGCAGCCCCCATGCAGTGACGATGGGGGTCCCCCCGGTCGAGCGAAGCCGAGACTGGGGGAGGGTAGGGGCGGCGGGGGCGAGGAAAACTACTCGACGACCAGCTCGACCGGCACGTTCCCGCGCGTCGCGTTCGAGTAAGGGCACACCTGGTGCGCCTGCTCAACCAGCTTCCGCCCGGTAGCCGCGTCGACAGACTCCGGCAGCTCCACCCGCAGGGTGACCTTGAGGGCAAACCCTTCCCCCTGCTTGCCGATCCCGACCTCAGCGGTCACCGCGGCGTCACTGACATCGACCTTCGCCGCACGCCCCACGAGAGCGAGCGCACTGGCGAAACACGCCGAGTACCCGGCGGCGAACAGCTGCTCGGGGTTCGTGCCCTGCCCGTTGCCGCCCATCTCCGTGGGAATGCCGAGCTGCAGGTCGAGCTGCCCGTCGGAGCTGTAGGCGCGGCCGTCACGGCCGTGGGTGGCGGTGGCTACGGCGGTGTAGATCGCGTCCATGGAAACCATCCCTCTCAGAGGTTCAGACAAAAATTCGGCATCGGGCCCGCGGCCTCGGTCCCCGGCCGCCGACAACCACAAGTAGAGCACACAATTAAATTGTGCACAACTAAATGACGCACCGGGGTACCCTGGGGGCATGACCACGACGCCCGTGCCCGACGACGACTTCCTCCGCCTCGACCAGCAGATCTGCTTCTCCCTGAACGCCGCCTCGCGCGCCTTCGGGAGCCTGTACCGCGTCGTCCTGAAGGATCTCGGGCTCACCTACCCCCAGTACCTGGTCATGCTCGTGCTGTGGGAGCACGGCGACCTGCCCGTGAAGAAGGTCGGCGAACACCTGCGGCTCGACTCCGGGACGCTGTCGCCGCTGCTGAAGCGACTGGAGACGGCCTCTCTCGTACGCCGTGAGCGCAGTGCGCTGGACGAGCGGTCCGTGCTGGTCGGGCTCACCGGCGAGGGCACCGCCCTGCGCGAGCGGGCGCTGCGCGTACCGCGCCGGATCGCCGCCGCGACGGGCTTCGAGCTGGCCGAGATAGAGGACCTGCGGACCCGGCTCGACCGCCTCACGGGCGCACTGGACGCGGCGGCACTGGAGGAGACCCCGGGCTCGGGGTGAGCACGGCCTCCGCCGGCCGGCGCACGTACAGCCGCATGACCGACCCCTTGCGCACGTACTCGGCCCGGGGCACGAACTCCCCCTTCAGGAGGGCGAGTTTGACCTGTTCGGCGGGGACCGGCGGATACCAGCCGGGCCGCAGCGCGTACGGCTCGGCGACCACCCACACGCGGTCGACCCCGTCGAACCGGCGGCGTAGTTCGCCCGGCCCGGTCTCGCGTCCGTAGAGGGTTCCGGAGACGGGCGCGGGCTCGCGCAGCGCGATGTCCGCCGTACCGCGAAAGCCCTTCGGGTACGCCACCGCCGCACGCCTGGCCAGCGCCGGGAGGAAGAGCACGGGGTCGCCGTGGCTCATCCGTCGGGCCGCCGCGGCCGAGACGGCTGCGAGGTTGTCGGGGCGGCGGGCGGGGTCCCGGTCCGCGCGCAGGACGGGAAGCTGCGCGACGAAGGCGAGCGCGACGCCGAACACGCCGAGACACGTGACGGCGTACGCGCCGACGTGGCACGTCCGGCGGCCGGCCAGCCGGGCCGCCGCCCCGGCCAGCCGGTCCGCGCCCGCCGCCGCCAGCAGGGGCGCGCCCGCGAGCGCGTACAGCACATAGCGGTCGTCGAAGAGCGGCCAGTGGCGCGAGACGGCGAGGAGCGTCGCGGGCGGCACGAGCAGCAGCGGGAGGGCTACCGCGGGGAGGGAGAGTTCGCCGCGGCGGGCGAGCGGTCCGCACAGGGCGAGCACGATCAGCAGCAGATACGGGCCGAGGACCAGCGGGGCCGGCCCCACGAACGACCGGACGAGCTCTTCGACGGCCTCGCCACCGGGAGCCGTGAGCCACGCAACCTGCCCGGCCTGCCCACGGGAGACCACCCCCAGCGGAACCAGCACGAGAACCGCCCCCGCGGCGGCCCGCCCCCACCCCCACCACACCGCCCGGGACACCCGCGCAAGCACCAACGTGCCCGCATGCGCGAGCAGCACCAGCACGGCGAATTCATGAAGCAGCGCGGTGACCCCGACAACACCCCCATAAACACCCCAGCACCACCCCCCACCAGGGCCGCGAGGAACGGCGCAACAAACCCCCACCCCGCCCCACCCAACACACGACCGCCACCACCCCCCACCAGAGGCGCGAGGAACGACGCGACAAACCCCCACCCCGCCCCACCCAACACACGACCGCCACCACCCCCCACCAGGGGCGCGGGGAACTGCGCGACAAACCCCCACCCCGCCGCACCCGACACACAACCCCGGGCCCCCACCAGGGGCGCGGGGAACTGCGCAACCCGCCCCCACCGGCCCGCACCCGGCACACACACCCGAGCCCGGACCTACCGCTCGCAAGAGCAGCAACGTAGCCCCCGCCACCCCGGCGGCGACGAGCGCATAAGACCGCCCCTCCTGCGCGAAATGCCCCACCATCGGCGTCACCGCGTACAGCAGCCCCGCCCACACCCCCACCCGCGGACGCGCAAGCCGCACCCCCAGCGCCGCGACGAGACTCGCCGTCACGGCCGCCGCGCAGAGCGACGGCAGGCGCAGCGCGACCTCGCCGGGACGGGCGGCGAGAACGGGGTGCATGAGGAGGTAGTAGAGCCCGTGCACCGCGTCCACGGAGTGCAGCAGCTGCCAGATCTGCGGCAGTGACCGCCGCGCCACCTGGAAGGTGACCGCCTCGTCACGCCACATCCCGCCCCGGTCGATCCCCCACAGACCGATCACGAACATGACGACCCCGGGCACGACCACGGCACCGGCGACGCCGAAGTCGAAGCCGGAGCCTGACCCGGAGCCTGACCCGGACTCGGACCCGGACTCGGACCCGGACTCGGACCCGGACCCTGACCCGGACTCGGACCGGACAACACCCCTCGAACGCTTGACGATCATGCGGCAGATCTTGTGCTACTAGCTGACCTTTGCCGCTGATTGACTCGTCATCAGCCGATATCAGCCACCTTGCGGCTTACGATCCCCCGGATGACCTCTCGGAAGAAGTCCCGGCAGAAGTCCTGGCAGAAGTCCTGCAAGAACCTCCTGATCCTCGCCGCGGCCTGGTCGGCCACCCGCACCCTGATGCTCTGGCTGCTGGCCCAGGACGGCCGCACCCCCCTCGGCGTCGGCGGCGTCGCACGCGAGGTGCACGAGCTGTACGCCCGCTGGTACGGCGTCCTCGCCACCGGCACGTTCCCGACCGGCGACCGCCTGTGGCAGTACCCGCCGGGCGCGGGCCCCGTCCTGCTCTCCCCAGGACTGCTGCCGGGGCTGACGTTTTTCCAGGCGTTCGTGACCCTCACCCTGGCCACCGACCTCCTGGTCACCGTCGTCCTCACGCGCGCGGGCACCCGCCCCGGCCGCAGCCTGCGCGGCGCGGCCCTGTGGACGGCGGCCCTGCCCCTCCTCCTGCACATCCCCCTCGCGCGCTACGACGTGCAGGTCACGGCCTTCGCCGTCATCTCGCTGCTGACGTTGTCGCGCTCCACGCGTGCGTGCGGCGCGTTCGCCGCCCTGGGCGCCCTGGTGAAGGTGTGGCCCGCGCTGACGCTGATCGGCACGCCCCGGGGCCGTACGACGAAGGAGGCGTGGACCTCGGCGGCCGTCACGGGAGGCGTGCTGCTGCTGACGCTCGCCGCCCTCTTCCGCGACCCGTTCGACTTCCTGCACCAGCAGAGCGGCCGGGGTGTGCAGATCGAGTCGCTCGGCGGCACGGCCCTGTCCTTCGCCCACCACGCGGGCTGGCCGGGCGATGTGGGCTACCGGTACGGCGCGATGGAGTTCACCGGCCCGTACGTCTCCTCGGTCGCCGCGCTGTCGCTCGCGCTCACCGTCGCGGCCTTCGGCGCCCTGCTGCTGTGGCGGCTGCGCGCACGGCACTGGACGCCGGCGACCCCGTACGACGCCGCGTTCGGTGCCGTGCTCCTGTTCACGGTGACGAGCCGGGTCATCAGCCCGCAGTACCTGGTGTGGCTGATCGGCCTGGCCGCCGTGTGCCTGACCTCCCGGCACACCACGCAGCGCCCGGTCGCGCTGCTGGTCGCCGGGGCCGCCGCGGTCAGCGCCCTCGCGTACCCCGTGCTGTACGACGACGTCGTGGCCTGCACCTGGACGGGCACCCTGCTGATGCTCGTCCGCAACGGCCTGCTGGTGACGGCCGCCGGGCTCTCCTTCCACCGCCTGTGGACGGCTTCGACCCGGCCCACCGCGTCGCGGCCCGAGGGGACGGAACCCCCGTACCACGTACACCATCTCCCCCATGAGAGGGTAAGTGCCGTAAATACCTCTTAACGGAAAATACTCAGCACTCTCCACCATTCCGCCCCTTGGAGGCCGTGCACGTCATGCGAGCCAGAACTCCCCGCCCGTCGCAGGTGAGCGTCGTCGTCATCGGGTACGACGACGCCGCCCATGTGGGGGACGCGGTGCGCTCGGCGCTGGCGCAGGGGCCCGCGGTCCGCGAGGTGATCGCCGTGGACGACTGCTCGACCGACGGCAGCGCACACCTCCTGGACCGCCTCGCGCTGGACGAGCCGCGCCTGAGGGTGGTGCGCCGCGAGGTCAACAGCGGCGGCTGCGGCAGTCCCCGCAACGACGGCATCGACGCCGCCACCGCCCCGTACGTGATGTTCCTCGACAGCGACGACGTCCTGCCGCCCGGCGCGGTGGACGCCCTGCTGACGGCCGCCACCGAGCGCGGCACCGAGGTCGCCGCGGGCCTGTGCGTGCGCCGCGAACTCCCCTCGGGCCGCGAGGTCCGCTGGCAGCCCGAGCTGTACGCGCGGGCCGCCCTGGTGACCCGCCCGTCGCGGCGCGTCCGCCTGGTCCACGACACGCTGTGCGTCAACAAGCTGTACCGCACCGACTTCCTGCGCGAGCACGGCATCCGCTTCCCCGAAGGGCACTTCCCCTACGAGGACTTCGTCTTCACCGCGCGCGTGCTCGCCGCCCGGCCGCGCTTCGCGCTGATCCCGGACACGGTCTACGTCTGGCACGTGCGCCGCACCGCCGCACGCCTGTCGATCTCGCTGGACAGGTCGGGCGTCGACAACTGGCGGGCCAGGATCACCTCCCACGCGTCGGCGTACGACATCCTCCTCGCCGCCGGTGAGAAACGGCTGGCCAGAGCGTCCCGTGCCCGGTTCCTCGACCACGCGCTGCGGATGTACGTGCGTGAGCTGGATCTGCGCGGAGCCGTGTACCGGCGTGAGTGGTGGACCCTCACGCGCGCGTACCTCGCGACGTTCGACGCGGCCGACTTCGCGCTGGCCCCGGCGCCGGGCAGGGTGATCGCCCAGGTGGTGCTGGCCTCGGAGAAGCCGCGTGACCTGACCCGTGTCAGGGAGGTCGCGGCGCGCCCGGCCCGGCTGCGGCCCCCGTACGCGCGGGCGAAGGACGGCACGCCGGTCTGGTCGGCCGACCTGCCCCACGTCACCCTGGAACACCTCCTGCACCGGCCCGTACGCGTCCTGCCGGTGGCCGTCGACGCGGAACTGCGGCCACGCGCGCGTGGCACCCGCCTGCGGCTGCGCCTGCACGAGCTGTACGGGCGGATGGCGGACGCGGCACCGGCGACCGTGGACGCCGAGTTCGTGCACCGAGGGGACGGGCGGACGGGCCTCACGCTCACCGCGCGCTTCCACCCGGACGACGTCGATCCCGGCACCATCGGCTCCGCCGTCGACTCCTGGACGGCTGAGGCGCCTGCCGACCTGGCGGCGCTCGGCTCCGGCACCTGGGACCTGCGGCTGTGCCTGCGCTTCCACGACGGCACGACCCGCGAGACCACCGCGCACGCGAGCACGGAACCCGGCCTGCTCCGCCGGACGGTGCTGCCGAGCGCCCGGCACGGGGTCCTGCTCGTCCAGCCGTACGCGACCCACGCGGGCTCGCTCGCCCTGCGGGTCGCGCCGGGCCTGCGGGGGACGGCGGCCGTGCTGGGCCACAGGCTGAAGCGTTTGCTTCACTGATCCGTATCCGCACCATGAGGGACACACGAGTACACGCGAGTACCCACGAGGACACACGAGGGGACGGCCGTAGATGACCTGGCTGATCACCGGCGGCGCCGGCTACATCGGGGCGCACGTCGTCCGCGCGATGACCGAGGCGGACGAACGGACCGTGGTGTACGACGACCTGTCCACCGGGATCTCCGAGCGCGTCCCGGACGGGGTCCCGCTCGTCGTCGGCTCGACCCTGGACGGGGAGCGGGTCGCGCGGGCGCTGAAGGACCACGCGATCACCGGTGTGGTGCACCTGGCGGCGAAGAAGCAGGTGGGCGAGTCGGTGGAGCTGCCCCTGCACTACTACCGCGAGAACGTCGAGGGGCTGCGCGTGCTGCTGCAGGCGGTCACGGCCGCCGCGGTGCCGTCCTTCGTGTTCTCGTCCTCGGCGGCGGTGTACGGCATGCCCGACGTCGACCTCGTGACCGAGGAGACGCCCTGCGTGCCCATCAACCCGTACGGGGAGACCAAGCTCGCCGGGGAGTGGCTGGTGCGGGCCACGGGCCGCGCGCACGGTCTGTCGACGGCCAGTCTGCGCTACTTCAACGTGGCGGGCGCGGCGGCGCCGGAACTGGCCGACGTGGGTGTCTTCAACATCGTGCCGATGGTCTTCGAGAAGCTCACGGCGGGCGAGCCGCCGCGGATCTTCGGCGACGACTACGCGACCCCGGACGGCACCTGCGTGCGCGACTACATCCACGTCGTCGACCTGGCGGAGGCCCATGTGGCGGCGGCCAGGCGCCTGACGGCGACGCCCGGCACCGATCTGACCCTCGACATCGGCCGCGGCGAGGGGGTCTCGGTCCGGCGCATGATCGACCGCATCAACGAGATCACCGGCCACACGCTCGCGCCCACGGTGACCCCGCGCCGGCCCGGCGACCCGGCACGGGTCGTCGCCTCCGCCCAGCGCGTCGCCGCGGAACTCGCCTGGAAGGCCAAGTACGGCCTCGACGACATGATCACGTCGGCCTGGGAGGGCTGGCTACGGCTCCACCCGCAGGCACGCCGGAACTAGGAACCGCCGCACCGCTCCACGGCGACCGAGAGCATGAAAAGGCTCAGAAACGCACTCGCCGCGGGCCGGAGGTGGTCCTGGGCCGCGGCGAGGGTGCTGTGACGGAACCCGTCAGAGCTTGTCCATACGGGTGTAGGGGCTGACGATACGGGCCTGGCGGGAGCCGAAGTCGACGAGCATCGCGATGCCCTCCTCGACGCCGACAATCCTGCCCAGGCCGAACTGGTCGTGCGTCACACGGTCACCGAGGGCGAAGTGCTTGGCGACCGGGACAACCGGAGCTTTGAAGGGACTGGTGGACAGGTGGCGCCGGGGCGCGGATGGCTTCGTCATCGTGTTTCCAGTATGCGCCCCCGGAGGGCCTGAGAGTGAGGCGTGGATGACAACGATCCGGCCGCTACGGGGGTCGGGCGCCCCCTGAGAGGTGCCCGGAGCAGGGCGGCAGTCCCTGCCGAACCGCAGGTGGAACGGCCGTCTCCGGTCCTCTACAGCGCCCTGAGGGCCGCCGCCGTGGCCCGGGTCAAGCTCTCCAGATATCCCTTCGGCGGCTTTGGGCCACGGATCACCACCGCGCGCCAGTACAGCGGTCCGGACATCAGGTCGAGGGCCAGTTCGCCGTCGGCGTCCGCACGGATCTCACCACGCGCGCGGGCCGCCTCGACGATGCCGTTCGCGACGCCCGCCTGCCCCTCGCGCAGCGCTTTCTGCAGGGCTTCGGCGATCTCCGGATTGCGGGCCGCCTCGGCCTGCAGGTCCGGGACGACCTGCGAGGCCACGGGGTGACGCAGGGCGCGTGAGGTGACCTCGTACAGCAGACGCAGGTCGCCCTCCAGGGTGCCCGTGTCGGGCGCGGGCAGCCCCTGTACGGCGATCGCGGAGACCAGGTCGAGCACCAGGTGCAGCTTGGAGCGCCAACGGCGGTAGACGGCGGTCTTGCCGACGCCCGCGCGGCGCGCGATCCCCTCGATGGACATGCGCGCGTATCCGACGGCCGCGAGTTCCCCGAAGACGGCGGCCCTGATCGCCTCGGTGACGTCCTCCCGGAGCACGGCGGCTCCGGCGGGAGGCCGGCGGCGCGGCTGCGGCGGTGGCGTCGGTGTCTCCGGCTGTGACATGCGGACCAGCATAGTGGCGTGACGACGAAACGGTTGCGTTCCGACGTCGGATCGGCCTACGCTCACGTGACGACGATACGGTCCCGTCCCGACGTAAAGTCGTCTCCAAACGCAGCTCAACCGCAGGTAAAGGCCCCAGAGCGGTCCCAGAGCCCGCTTCGGCTCCCCGTACGTCCCTTCCTCCCTCTCCGCCCCTCCCCCGAGTGAAAGCAGCGGATGTGAGTCAGGTCCTCGACACACCGTCCCCGGCGCCGGCCGTCCCCTACGACGATCACGCCGACCCCGCGGAACTCGCCGCCCGCCACGGCCTCACCGTCAGCGGCGCACGGCCCACCCTGTCCGCGTACGTCCGCCAGCTGTGGGCGCGCCGGCACTTCATCACCGCGTTCGCCACGGCCAAACTCACCGCCCAGTACAGCCAGGCGAAGCTCGGCCAGGTCTGGCAGGTGGCCACACCCCTGCTGAACGCGGCGGTCTACTACTTCATCTTCGGCGTCCTGATGGGCACGAGCCGGGGCGTGCCGGACTACGTTCCGTTCCTGGTCACGGGCGTGTTCGTGTGGACGTTCACGCAGAGCTCGATCATGGCGGGCACCCGGGCGATCTCCGGCAGCCTCGGTCTCGTCCGCGCCCTGCACTTCCCGCGGGCGGCACTCCCGGTGTCGTACGCGCTGCAGCAGCTTCAGCAACTGCTGTTCTCGATGGCCGCGCTGGTCGTGATCCTGCTCTGCTTCGGGGTGCCCGTCGGCGTGTCCTGGCTGCTGGCCGTGCCCACGCTGGCACTTCAGTTCGTGTTCAACGCGGGCGTGGCGATGATCGTGGCCCGGCTGGGCGCCCGGACACCGGACATCGCCCAGCTGATGCCGTTCCTGCTGCGGACCTGGATGTACGTCTCCGGTGTCATGTGGAGCATCGACCGGGTGCTCAGCGGCCACCCGGACATGCCGCGTGTCGTGCTGCTCGCCCTGCAGTGCAACCCCGCCGCCGTCTACATCGACCTCATGCGGTTCGCGCTGATCGACTCGTTCCACGCGAGCCAGCTGCCCCACCACGTATGGGCACTCGCGGTCGGCTGGGCCCTGCTCGCCGGCGTCGGTGGGTTCATCTACTTCTGGAAGGCTGAGGAGACGTACGGCCGTGGCTGAACAGAGCGCAGTGACCGGCGGAGCCGGCCGGATCCCCACCGTCGTCGCCGACCGCGTCGACATCGTCTACCGCGTCAACGGCACGGGGGTGGGGCGGGGCAGCGCAACCGCCGCGCTCAACCGCATCCTGCGCGGGAAGAAGGCCGAGCAGGCGTCGGGCGTACGCAAGGTGCACGCCGTGCGGTCCGTGTCCTTCACCGCGTACCGGGGGGAGGCGATCGGCCTGATCGGCACGAACGGTTCGGGCAAGTCCACCCTGCTCAAGGCCGTCGCCGGCCTGCTGCCCGTCGAACACGGCCGCATCTACACGGACGGCCAGCCCTCCCTGCTCGGCGTCAACGCCGCGCTGATGAACGACCTCACCGGCGAACGCAACGTCTACCTCGGCGGGCTCGCGATGGGCATGTCCCGGGAGCAGGTGCGCGAGCGGTACCAGGAGATCGTCGACTTCTCCGGGATCAACGAGAAGGGCGACTTCATCACGCTGCCCATGCGCACGTACTCCTCCGGGATGGCGGCGCGGCTGCGGTTCTCCATCGCCGCGGCCAAGGACCACGACGTGCTGATGATCGACGAGGCCCTCGCGACGGGGGATCGCTCCTTCCAGAAGCGCTCCGAATCCCGGATCCGCGAACTGCGGAAGAGTGCGGGCACGGTTTTTCTTGTGAGCCACAACAACAAGTCGATCCGGGACACGTGTGATCGGGTGCTGTGGCTTGAACGGGGGGAGTTGCGGATGGACGGCCCCACGGAGGAAGTACTGAGGGAGTACGAGAAGTTCACCGGGGGTGGGGGGAAGGGGTAGTTCGGTTGTTCGTCGACTGCGAGCGAGTGGGGGTCACCCGCGCAGTTCCCCGCGCCCCTAGGCAGTAGGGGCGCGGGGAACTGCGCGACAAGCCCCCACCGGCCCGCACCCGACGCACAACCGGAATCAACCGGAATCAACCGGCTTCACCGTTCAAGAAACGCGAACAACTCCTCCCACCTGTGCACGATCTCGGTCGTCGTATAACGCTGAATGCCGGCGCGGGCCCGCTCGCCCATCCCGTCCCGCAGCCCCTGATCGGACATCAGGGTGTCAAGCCGCCGGGCCAGCTCACCCGTGTTGCCGAGGCCGGCAAGCAGCCCGTCCACCCCGTCGTGGACGATCTCCCGCACACCCGGCGCACAGTCGAACGCCGCACACGGCACCCCCATCGCCATCGCCTCCATGAGCGCGAGCGGAAACCCTTCGCCCCGGGAGGACAGCGCGAAAACGGAACCACCCCGCAGCGCCCCCGGCACATCACTCGTACGGCCCATCCACTCCACACAGGCGTCCAGCCCCAGAGCCGTGCACTGCTTCTTCAGGATCTCCTCGTCCTCGCCCGAGCCGTAGATCCGCAGCCGCCAGTCGGGATGGCGCGGCGCGACCTCCGCCCAGGTGTCGAGGAGCATGTCGATGCCCTTCTGGTCGTGCAGCCGTCCGATGCTGACGACCACCTTCTCCGTACGCGCCGACGGCACCTCCGGCATGAACGGCAGCGGATTCGGCATGTACGAGGCGTTGTTCATGCCCTGCCCGATCCACAGGTCGGCGTCCTCACGGGTCAGCGCCAGCATGCGGTCGACGTCCCGGTAGTGCCTGCGCACCCGGTGGAAGCGCGAGGACGCCTTGGAGTACGCGTACGACTCGTGGCTCATCCCGATCACGGTCAGGCCGTACGTGTCGGCCTGGGCCACCCACTCCATGGCCCACACCTGCGTGACGATCACGACCGCGCCGGGCCGCGCCGCCCGGAAGAGGGCGGTGAGTTTCGTGGCCTCCTCGCGCATGCTCGCCTCGCGCGCGCGGCCGGGCCGCGGCGGCTGTCCGGCGTACAGGGTCGTCGTCGGATAGGGGACCTCGCCGAGTTCCTGGGGCACCTCGGAGGGTGTGATGCCGACGACGTGGACGCGATGGCCGCGCCCGGTGAACAGCCGGGCCATCTGGTGCGACCAGCTGGTCACCCCGCCCAGCTCGTCGACGCTGTTGGAGACGAAGAAGACGTCCCGCCGCGGATCCGCGGCCCCGGGGACACGCTCGGCGGCCTCGGTGGTCTCGGCGGTCATGCGCGCCTCCACTGGGAGAAGAACTGGTCGACGATGCTCCGCGCGGCTGTGCCCGTGTCGTACTCGCCGAACTCCGCCACGAAGCCCTCCCGCGCCTCCCGGTACTTGACCACCTGCTCGTCGAGGGAGGCGAGGGCCACGTACAGCTCCTCCTCGGTGCGCACGACGGGGCCCGGCGCCCGTTCGAGGAGGTCGAAGTAGGTGCCGCGGCCCTCGTGCACGTACTCCTCGTAGTCGTAGGCGAAGAAGAACAGCGGGCGGCCGAGGAGCGCGTAGTCGAACATCACGGACGAGTAGTCGGTGATCAGGCCGTCGGCGAGCGCGAGCAGCGGCGTCACGTCGTGATGGGCCGACACGTCGAGGACGCGCCCGCGCACGGACGGCGGGAGCACGACGTGGTTGAGGTAGTGCGAGCGCACCAGCAGGACGTACCGGTCGCCGAACGCGTCGGCGAACCGCTCCACGTCGAAGGGCAGCTCGAACCGCCGCTGCTTGCCGCCCTGCTGCCGGAAGGTGGGCGCGTACAGCAGGACGGCCCTGTCGTCCGGAATCCCCAGCTCGGCGGCGAGCGGCCCGCGCTCCCGCACGCCGGTCGCCTCCTCCCGCCGCCGGGCCGCCACGAGCGCGTCGTTGCGGGGGTAGCCCACGCGCAGCAGCGTGCGCTCCTTCAGGCGGAACGCGCGGGCGAGGGTGCGTACGTCGTGCTCGGAACGGATCAGGAACCGGTCGAAGCGGTCGAGGACGCGCTGCTGCTCCTCCTGCGCGCCCCGGGTCCTGAGCTTCCACTCGGCCTCGTCGAAGCCCATCCGCTTGAGCGCGGACCCGTGCCAGGTCTGGATGTACGTGGTCCCGGGCCGCTTGGTGAGCTTCAGCGGGTAGCTCTGGTTGTCGACCCAGAACTCGGCCCGCGCCAGCGCCTTCAGATAGGGCAGCGACCAGCGGCGTACGAGCGTGGCGTCGGGCGGGAAGCCCTCGGGGCGGCCGGTGTACGACCACACGGCGTCGAAGTCGAGACCCTGGCGCCGCATCTCCTCGTAGAGCGCCTTGGGGCTGTCGCTGTACTGCCGGCCCAGATGGCTCTCGAAGACGACCAGGCCCTTCTTCAGGGGCAGCCGGCTGAACACCTCGTGATAGACGCGGATCTTGGTGGCCCCGGAGGTGAGCTTCCGCCGCACCCCCTTCGCCTTGCGGTACCCGGACTTGGCTAGCCGGCCGGGCGCTCCCCGCACCCCTCGTCCGACGAGCGCGTCGACCTTCTCCCGGGTCGGGACCCGGAAAGCGAGGTGGCCGCGCGCGGAGACCTCGGGCTCGATGTGGTCGGCGACCAGCCGGGTGAGCCGCGGCCGGACAGGCGACCGGCCGACGGCCAGACCGGGCTCGGAGGCGGTGAGGCGGGTGGTGGTGCGCACACCGTCGACACCGAGACGCAGCCGTACGTCCCACACGGCGTCCACGACACCGAGGGGCCGCACCCCGCGCGCGAGGTCGACCGACGCCTCCCAGGCGATGAACTCGCCCTCGTGCCGCAGCGTGCGGACGGGAAAGCGGAAGGTCTGGAAGCGCACCCCCTTGCGGCGGGCGCCGAACTCCAGCTCACCGGTGAGCCGCGCACCGGCCGGGACGACACCGAGGGGATTGGTGATGCGCCCGGCGAGCCGGACGGTACCGGCCCTCTCGTCCTCCTCGTACCCGGTCAGGACATTGCGCAGGAACATCTTCTCGACGGGTTTGGCGTGATGGCCGAGTCCGGTGACATCGAGAACGTGCCGAGCGAAGACTCCTTCGTCACCATCACCGTCGCTGCCGTCGATGTGCTCGGCACACCAGTAGACGCGGCCGTCGCGCTCGACGAGCGGCGAGGAGATCTTGTCGCGGTTGGTGAGGGTGTCCACGGCCGGCAGGAGGTTGTCCCAGTCGCTCTCGCGCAGCAGATAGGCGCAGATGGCGTGGATGGGTTCGACCTCGTCGAAGGCGGCCCGGTCGACGGACTCCAGATAGCCGCGCGCGATGGCGGCGAACTCCTCCCGGTAGGAGGCGTCCCGGAACGGCAGGTCGCGCAGATGCAGCACCAGGTCGTGCTTGAGGAACTTGACGTCCTTGAAGAACTTCAGCTCCGCCAGCCCCCGCTCGGCCAGCAGCCGGTCGACGCGTCGGTGGATCTCCATGCGGTGCGCGAAGTTGGCGATCTCGGCGCGGCGGTTGCTGATGGACTTCGCCGCGGCCTTGTCGACGACCCGCCAGTCGTAGACGCGGTTCGGAATGAGGGTGATCCTGCGGGCCGCCGCGTACGCCTGCGCGGAGAAGAGCAGGTCCTCGTAGTGAATGCCGACGGGGAACTCAAGACCCTCCCTGACCAGGAACTCCCGGCGGTAACACTTGTTGGTGGACAAGGTGTCGAAGACCAGCAGGTCGGGCAGCTCGGAGATCGACTCCAGGGTGCGGGTGCGGGTGTACAGCCAGGGGTACCACTTGACTTCCTTGCCGCCCCGCGAGTCGACGTGGACCCGTACGCACAGCCCGGAGACGAGGTCGGCGCCGGTCGTCTCGGCCGCCTCCAGCATGTTCCGGCAGGCGTTGCGTTCCAGTACGTCGTCGCTGTCGAGGAAGAGGACGTAGGTGCCGCGCGCCTCGGCGATCCCTCGGTTGCGGGGCGCGCCGCAGCCTCCGCTGTTCTCGTCCAGCCGGAAGGCGCGTACGCGTCCGGGGTGCCTGGTGGCCAGCCCGCGTGCGACCTCGTACGAACGGTCCGTGCTCCGGTCGTCGACGATCACGACCTCGACGTTGCGCAGCGTCTGCTCCAGCGCGGAGCGGACGGCTGTGTCCAGCCGGGCCTCGTCGTTGTAGACGATCACAACAACGGAGATGTCAGGTCGATCCTCGTTCATCCTATTTACCCTAAGTGCGCCCCAGGATTCCCGGCATCGGAACTAGGCCGGTAGGGGCGGCGGGGGCGGAAAAAGAAAGAGGCACCCCCAACCCACAGGGGTGCCCTCTTCCCGCGCGGAGGCGGCAACCGCTACGAATGCGTCCGCAACATCGTGCGCATAGTCCTCATCGCCACGGACAGATTCGCGAGGTCGAACGACTCAGACCCCTGAATCTCCTCAAGCGTCGTCCGCGCCCGAGCAAGAATCGCCGCGTTCTTCTCCTCCCACGCCTTGAACCGCTGCTCAGGCGTGGCAGCCCCGTTCCCCACGGCCAGCACATCGGCAGTCAGTGCCGCGTGCGCCGCGTACAGGTCCTCACGGATGGACGCACGGGCCATCGACTGCCACCGGTCGGCCCGCGGCAGCTCGATGATCCGGTCCATGAGCTGAGTGACCCGCAGCCGGTCACCGAGGTCGTAGTAGACCTCCGCGACGGCCATCGGATCCTTGCCCATACGGTCACCGACCGCGACGATGTCGAGCGTCGGGAAGGCGGACGAGAACCCGGCCACCCGCTGCGCCAGCTCGTCGGTCACCCCGGCCCCGGACAGCTCGTCGTAGATCTGCTGGTACCACTCCAGATCCGCGCCCCGCAGCAGGTTGGGCAGCTCGCCCCAGACCTGCGTGACCCGCTCCTGGAAGAAGCCGATCGTTTCGGCGAGCTGGATCGGCTGCGGCCGGTTGTTGAGCAGCCACCGCGTACCGCGCTCGACGAGCCGGCGCGAGTGCAGCCGGATCCGGGTCTGGACCCCGGCGTCGACCGTGTTGTCGAGCGCCTCGACGCCGTCCCACACGGAGCTGGAGTTGAAGATGGCGCGGGCCGCGGTCTGCGCCCTGACGATCTCCTCCAGGGATGCCCCGGTCTCTTCCCGCAGGCGGTGCAGGAAGCTCGTACCACCGGTGTTGACCGTGTCGTTGACCAGCACGGTCGTGACGATCTCGCGCCGCAGCGGGTGGTTGTCGATCTGGTCGGCGAACTGCCGGCCGAGCGCGCTAGGGAAGTACGCGTGCAGCAGGGTGCGCAGGTACTCGTCGTCCGGCAGTGACGTGTGCAGCAGCTCGTCGGACACCGTGATCTTCGTGTACGCGAGGAGGACGGCCGTCTCCGGCTGGGTCAGCCCGTGCCCAGCGTTGAGCCGCTCCTTGATCTGCCGCTCGGTGGGCATGAACTCCAGCGCGCGGTTGAGGTGGCCGGCCCGCACCAGGTGCCGCAGGTAGCGGTGCTGGGCGTGGAGCATGCTCGGCGACTGGGCGAGCGCGTTGGCGAGCGCCGTGTTCTGCGCGTAGTTGTTGCGCAGGACGAGCGTGCCGACCTCGTCGGTCATCTCGGCGAGCAGCTTGTTGCGCTGCTTGACGGTCATGTCGCCGTCCGCGACGACCGCGTTGAGCAGGATCTTGATGTTCACCTCGTGGTCGGAGGTGTCCACGCCCGCGCTGTTGTCGATGGCGTCGGTGTTGACCTTGCCGCCGGCCTGCGCGAACTCGATGCGGCCGAGCTGGGTGAGGCCGAGGTTGCCGCCTTCGCCGACGACCTTGACCCGCAGGTCGGCGCCGTCCACGCGGATGGCGTCGTTGGCCTTGTCGCCGACGTCCGCGTGCGTCTCGGTGGACGCCTTCACGTACGTACCGATGCCGCCGTTCCACAGCAGGTCCACCGGCGCCGCGAGGATGGTCCGCATCAGGTCGGCGGGCGTCATCTTGCCGATGTTGCCCTCGATGCCGAGAGCTTCCCGGATGTGGCTGTTGAGCTGGATGGCCTTGGCCGTACGGGGGAAGATGCCGCCGCCCTGCGACAGCAGTTCCTTGTTGTAGTCGGCCCAGGACGAGCGCGGCAGTTCGAAGAGGCGGCGGCGCTCGGCGTACGAGGTCGCGGCGTCCGGGCGCGGGTCGATGACGATGTGCCGGTGGTCGAAGGCGGCGACCAGGCGGATGTGCTCGGAGAGCAGCATGCCGTTGCCGAAGACGTCACCGCTCATGTCGCCCACGCCGACGACCGTGAAGTCCTCGGTCTGGGTGTTGACGCCCAGCTCCCGGAAGTGCCGCTCCACGGACTCCCAGGCGCCGCGGGCGGTGATGCCCATCTTCTTGTGGTCGTAGCCCGCCGAGCCACCGGAGGCGAAGGCGTCCCCGAGCCAGAAGTTGTACGACTCGGCCACACCGTTGGCGATGTCGGAGAACGTCGCCGTGCCCTTGTCTGCGGCGACCACCAGGTAGGTGTCCTCGCCGTCGTGCCGTACGACGTCCGCGGGCGGTACGACCTCGCCGGCCACCATGTTGTCGGTGATGTCGAGCAGCGCCGAGATGAAGGTCTTGTAGCTGCGGACGCCCTCGGCCATCCAGGCGTCGCGGTCGACGGCCGGGTCGGGCAGCTGCTTGGCGACGAAGCCGCCCTTGGCGCCGACGGGCACGATGACGGTGTTCTTGACCATCTGCGCCTTGACGAGCCCGAGGATCTCGGTGCGGAAGTCCTCACGCCGGTCGGACCAGCGCAGCCCGCCGCGCGCGACCTTGCCGAACCGCAGGTGCACGCCCTCGACCCGCGGCGAGTACACCCAGATCTCGTACGCCGGCCGCGGCGCGGGCAGGTCCGGGATGGCCTGCGGGTCGAACTTCATGGAGACGTAGTCGTGCGGTACGCCGCCGCCCGCCTCCTGGAAGAAGTTCGTGCGCAGGGTCGCCTTGATGACGGTGAGGAAGGACCGGAGGATCCGGTCCTCGTCGAGGCTGGCCACCTGGTCGAGCGCGGCGTCCAGCTCCTCCAGGAGGGCGTCGGTCAGCTCGGTGCCCGCCCGCTGGCGGTCCGGCGACATCCGGGCCTCGAAGAGCGAGACGAGCAGCCGGGTGGTGTGGACGTTGCTGCGGAGGGTGTCCTCCATGTAGTCCTGGCTGAACGTCGAACCGGCCTGGCGCAGGTACTTGGCGTACGCGCGCAGCACCATCGCCTGCCGCCAGTTCAGCCCGGCGCTCAGGACGAGGGAGTTGAAGCCGTCGTTCTCGGCGCGCCCGGTCCAGGTCGCCGCGAAGGCCTCCTGGAACCGCTCGCGGGCGTCGTCGGCGAGGTGCTCGCCGTTGCCGCCGAGCGACTTGGGCAGCCGCAGCCCGAAGTCGTAGATCCACGCGGAGGCGCGGTCCGGGCAGCGCAGTTCGTAGGGCCGCTCGTCGGTGACCTCGACGCCGAGCCGGGTGAGGACCGGCAGGACGGCGGAGAGGGAGACCGACTCGCCGATGCGGTAGATCTTGAAACGGCGCTCTCCGGGGGCGGCGCCGACCGGCTCGTACAGGCTGAGGTCGAAGTCCTTGCCGTCGCCGAGCTGCTCCAGGCGGACCAGGTCGGCGACCGCGGTGCGCGGGTTGTGGTCGGCCTTGTAGCCCTCGGGGATGATGTTGCCGTACCGGCGCAGCAGTTCGGCCGCGCGCTCCTCGCCGCACTCGGCGTTCAGTGCCTCGGCGAAACCGTCGGCCCAGGAGCGGGCCGCCTCGACGAGCCGCGCCTCGATGCGGTCCTTGTCGGCGTCGCTGAGCTGCGGCAGCTCGGTGCCCTGCGGGACCCGGACCACGAAGTGCAGCCGGGAGAGGATCGATTCGGTGTTCCAGGCGGTGAAGTCGACGCTGATGCCGCCGAGCTCCTCCTTGAGGATGTCGATGATCCGCAGGCGCACGCCGGTGGTGTAGCGGTCGCGCGGGAGGTAGACGAGCGCCGAGTAGTAGCGCCCGTACTCGTCCTGGCGCAGGTAGAGGCGCAGCCGGCGCCGCTCCTGGAGGTACAGCACGGACGTGACGATCGCCCGCAGCTCGTCGGGCGGGGTCTGGAAGAGCTCGTCGCGCGGGTACGTCTCCAGGATCTGGAGGAGGTCGCGGCCGTCGTGGCTGTTGGGCGAGAAGCCGGCGCCGCGCAGGACCTCGGCGACCTTGCGGCGGATGACGGGCACCCGGCGCACGGACTCGGTGTAGGCGGCGGAGGAGAACAGCCCCAGGAAGCGCCGCTCCCCGACCACGTTTCCGTCGGCGTCGAACTTCTTCACGCCGACGTAGTCGAGGTAGGACGGCCGGTGCACGGTGGCGCGGCTGTTCGCCTTCGTCAGGACGAGGAGCTTGTGCTCGCGGGCCTTCGCGCGGGCGTCGGCCGGCAGCCGCTCGAAGGACGGGCTGACGGGATGGCTCTCGTCCTCGCCGTGCTGCGGGTCGGAACGCAGGACGCCGAGCCCGGTACCGGGGACGGCGGCCAGCGAGTCGTCGTCGTGCAGCTGGTACTCGCGGTACCCCAGGAAGGTGAAGTGGTCGTCCGCGAGCCAGCGCAGCAGTTCGCGGGCCTCCTCCACCTCCTGGTCGCGCAGGTCGTCGGCCGTGGGCTCCTTGGGCAGTTCCTCGGCGATGCGCAGCGCCGAGTCGCGCATCTTCTCCCAGTCCTCGACGGCCTCACGGGCGTCGGACAGGACCCGCAGCAGATCGGCGGTGATCTGCTTGAGATCGGCGCGGTCGGTCTCGCGGTCGATCTCGACGTGGATCCAGGACTCGATGGAGGCGTCGTGCGGGAGGTCGCCGGTGGGGCGGGTCTTCAGCACCTCGATGAGCTTGCCGGTGAGGTCGCGCCGCACGACGCACTGCGGGTGGATCACGACGTGGATCCCGCGGCCCTGCCGGGACAGCTCGTTGGTCACCGAGTCGACGAGGAAGGGCATGTCGTCGGTGACGACCTCGACGACGGAGTGGCTGCAGGTCCAGCCGTTCTCCTCGACGGTCGGGGTGACGACTCTTACGTTCGCTGTGCCCTGGGGTCGCTTCTCGGCCAGCCGGTAGTGCGAGAAGGCGGCTCCGAAGACATCGACCGGGTCGCGGTCCGCGAGGTCCTCCGGGGCGGTGTGCAGGTAGTAGCGCTGGAGGAACGCGAGCAATGTGTCCTGGTCGGGAGCGCTCGCGCCCGTCTTCCCGGTCGGCAGGTGAAGATTCCCCCCGACCGGGCTGTTCTCAGCAACCCGGGCGGCTCGTTCGAGCAGCTCGGCCTTGGCTTCGTCCAGCTTGGTCTGCATTGTCCTCTGGCTCCTGTCGCGCGCCGTTGCGTGACGTCGTAGAACGTGAAGTGACGTAGCGCCGCGACGCGGGGTGTCCGGTCTGATCCGACGCTATGCCGCGATGAGAGATGAGCGGGGCGTTATCGGCCATATTCGGCGGCACCGGAGGGTGTGACCCTGATCTCGGTACCTGCTGTGCGGCTGCCCGCTCGTGGGGACCAGCGACCGCCCGGTCACGGATGTCGTCCGTGCGGTCCGGGCGCAGGGCAGGGGCAACGATGCCCCCGCGACGTATCGCGCTGATCACGACCCCAGGCTATCGCCCCTGCGGGGGGCCTCGTCATGAGCCGCATGTGTACAAAAGAGGGATCACCTTTTTGACACTTTGCACAGTTCACTCGGCCGCCGACTGTGCACTTGAGCCCCACGGACACAGCGCCCTGAAGGGGCGCGGGGAACTGCGCGACCAGCCACGACGAACCCGCACCCAACACTCAACCTCCGGCCGAAGGCCACAGCCCGAGCCGCAGGGCTCACGTCGACCAGAGGGCCGAGCCCCAGAAACTCACGCCGCCAACCACTCGGCCAGAGTCACCGCCTCCGCGAGCGAATCCACCACCGGCACCCCCACCCCCTCAAGACTGGCCCGGCTGTGCGACCCCCCGGTGTACAGCACGGCCTTCGCCCCCACATGCCGCGCAGCGATCGCGTCGTCCGCCGCGTCCCCGATCACCACCGTACGAGCGGGGTCCACGCCCGTGAGGGCTCTCAGATGCCGCACCATGTGCTCGGCCTTGCTGCCACCCGACGGCCCGGTCCGCCCGTCGACCCGCAGGAAGTGCGGCTCGATACCGAACCCCCGCACCAGCGGCACCAGTTCCTCATGCCCGTACATGCTCAGGATCGACTGGCTGCGCCCGCCCGACACCCACTCGGCGAGCAGCGTGGGCACCCCGTCGGTGAGCCCGCACCCCACCCGGTGCTCCGCGTAGTACCGGTGGAAGACCGCGTCCATGACCTCCCACTCGTCGTCCGTCGGCAGCCGCCCGATCAGCCGCTCGTAGAACTTCGGCACGGGCACGCAGTACAGCTCCCGGTACCGCTCCAGCGTGATCGACGGTATGCCCAGCTCCGCGAACGCCGCGTTCGTCGCGCCGATGATTGCCTTGTTGTCGTGGAACAGCGTCCCGTTCCAGTCCCAGACGATATGTGTCGCTCCGCGCATCCCCATATCCAAAAAGTACCCGGCACCACTGACAAAGCCCCATATGCGCTTCGAGTGCGCTGCGGGAACGCCTCCCGCGCCGAACACACCCCCGGAGCAGCCGGGGCCCCCGGCGCCCCCGGAGCGGTTCGTCGTGCAGTGCGTCGCTTCAGTCGCCGAACCCCACGAGGTTCGGAATCTCCTGCGTGGCGAACCACAGCAGCTCGTGGTCCGCGGCCCCGTCCACGACGAACTGCGCGTCGTCGTCGCCCCGGTCCGCCGCGCCCAGCGCGTCCGCGGCGGCCGTCACCTCCGCCTCCGCCTCGTCCGAGTCGACGTGTACGGCCGCGGCCTCGGCCAGCGCCACGGCCGCGCCGACCCGCAGCTCACCGAGGGACGCGGGGTCGGGTCCCAGGCCGGGGTCGGCGACGGCGGCCCCGTCCGGTACGTCGACGGCGACGACGACCCGCCGGCGCGGGGCACCGGGATCGAGCGCGACCAGTCGCAGGGAAGCGAGCGCGGCCCGGTTCAGCGCCGCGTACTCCAGCTCCTCGATGTCGTCGGAGAGGTACCACTCGCGCAGCGCGGGCGTGACGGCGTACGCGACGAAGGGTCCCTTGCCGAGCTCACCCGTCTTGTACGCCTCGGCGAGACCGGAGAGGGTCAGAGGGACGTACACGCGCATGGCCGACCGCTTTCGTAGACGTGTTCCGTGGGGACACCGCGGGGCTGCGTGGACGGGTCCCGCGCCTCCCGGAAGGTCTTCAGGATACGTGCGGGTGTCCCCTTTCGAGTCCGTACCCACCCCCGCCCGGGCGTCCACCCCCGTCCCGCCCGTCACCCGGTACGCCCAAGTCCCCCCAAGCCCGCCACCCCCTCCCGTCCCCCTGATAGGTGAACCTCCGGCCGGTCGCGGCGCCCGTCCGCCCCGCTTGCAGCCGCTCCCCCTTCCCCCGTACAAGATCCCCAACGGAAAGTTACCGACCGGTATCAGCGCCGGTCCGACCGAATGGGGTTCCGCCGTGAACAAGGTGATGACCAGGACGAGGCGCACCCAGGGCACCCGGCCCCCCGTACGCCACGACACGCGCCGCCCGGGCGGCGGCACGCCGCGCACGGCACCGAGGGGCACCTCGGGCGCACCACGGGCCAGGACGGGCTCCTCCACTCCCCCGCAGCCTCCCCCGCAGCCCCGCCCCACCGACGTCTTCGCCGACCGGCTCGTCGAGGTGCTCAGCGGGCACCGCCCGGTCCACTGCATGCTCCGGCACACCGCGGGCCGCGCGTACGACGAACTGGCCCGGCTCGCCGAACACAGCCCGCTCCGCACCCGCGGCACCCGCCCGTTCGTCCGGGACATCGGCTACTACGTGGCCGGCCCGGGCGCGGTCGAGGTCTTCGCCCGCATCGGCGCCGGCGACCAGCTACGCGCCATGGCCTTCCGCCTGGAACAGGGCCAGGACCTCCGCTGGCGCTGCACAGCAGTAGAACTGGGCGGCACCCGAATGCCCCCACCCCAAGACGACTGACAGCCACACGTGCCGCTTACAGGACCCCCAACCGGCCTTCAGGGGCGCGGGGAACTGCGCAATCCTTTGGGCTCACCCCCACCACCCCGCAGCCGCCCATACACCGCAACCACCCCCCACCCCCAGGGGCGCGGGGAACTGCGCAATCCTTGAGGCCCACCCCCACCACCCCGCACCCACCAACCCCCGGACCGAAGGCCGAAGGCCAAGGCCCGAAGCCCGGAGGCTGGGTCGGGACCCAGCGCCCAAGGCCAAGGCCCACACAGCCCCACCCCAGGCGGAGCCCAACGCAAAGGGCCGGGCGCCACCCCGGCCCCCGACCCTTCACCCGCTCACAGAGCGACCCTCACAAGCCCCGCAAACCCCGCGGAGCGCCCCGCTACTTCTTGCGCCGACGCCCACTCTTCTGCTGCTTACGCCGCTCGGCCCGAGTAAGCCCGTCAGACTCCGACCGCACCGGCTCGTCGTCCGTGGCGAAGTCGCCCTCGACGACACCACCCTCACCGTCGACCGTGGGCGCGGAGAAGTGCAGCCGATCCGGCCGCTGCGGAGCGTCGAGCCCCTTGGCGCGGATCTCCGGACGCGCACCCCCACCCGCGGGAACCGCGTCCTTCTTGTCCAGCGACGGCTTCGCGTCCTCGACCGGAACCTCCTCGACCTGCTGCTCGACCTGGACCTCCAGGTTGAACAGGTAGCCGACGGACTCCTCCTTGATGCCGTCCATCATGGCGGTGAACATGTCGAAGCCCTCGCGCTGGTACTCGACCAGCGGGTCCTTCTGGGCCATCGCGCGCAGGCCGATGCCCTCCTGGAGGTAGTCCATCTCGTAGAGGTGTTCACGCCACTTGCGGTCCAGGACCGACAGCACGACCCGCCGCTCCAGCTCACGCATGATCTCGGAGCCGAGCTGTTCCTCACGGGAGGCGTACTGCTCGTAGATGTCGTCCTTGATGGACTCGGAGATGAACTCGGCGGTCAGACCGGCCCGGTCGCCGGCCGCCTCCTCCAGCTCCTCGACGGTGACCTTCACCGGGTAGAGCTGCTTGAACGCGCCCCACAGCCGGTCGACGTCCCACTCCTCGGCGAAGCCCTCCGCGGTCTCCGCGTCGATGTACGCGTCGATCGTGTCGTTCATGAAGTGCTGGATCTGCTCCTGCAGGTCCTCGCCCTCCAGGACGCGGCGGCGCTCGCCGTAGATGACCTCGCGCTGCCGGTTGAGGACCTCGTCGTACTTGAGGACGTTCTTACGGGTCTCGAAGTTCTGCGTCTCGACCTGCGACTGGGCGGAGGCGATGGCACGGGTGACCATCTTGTTCTCGATCGGCACGTCGTCCGGCACGTTCGCCATCGACATGACGCGTTCGACCATCTGCGCCTTGAAGAGCCGCATCAGGTCGTCGCCCAGGGACAGGTAGAAGCGGGACTCGCCCGGGTCGCCCTGACGGCCGGAACGACCGCGCAGCTGGTTGTCGATACGGCGCGACTCGTGCCGCTCGGTGCCCAGCACGTAGAGCCCGCCGAGGTCCTTGACCTCTTCGAACTCGGTCTGGACGGCCTTCTCGGCCCGCTCCAGGGCGGCCGGCAGCGCCGCGGCCCACTCCTCGATGTGCTCCTCGGGGTCGAGGCCGCGCTGGCGCAGCTCCGCCTCGGCGAGGTCGTCGGGGTTGCCGCCGAGCTTGATGTCCGTACCACGCCCGGCCATGTTCGTGGCGACGGTGACGGCGCCCCTGCGGCCGGCCTGGGCGATGATCGGGGCCTCGCGGTCGTGCTGCTTCGCGTTCAGCACCTCGTGCTGGATGCCGCGCTTGCTGAGCTGCTGCGAGAGGTACTCGGACTTCTCGACCGAGGTGGTGCCGACGAGGATCGGCTGGCCCTTCTCGTGCTTCTCGGCGATGTCGTCGACCACCGCGTCGAACTTCGCGACCTCGGTGCGGTAGATCAGGTCCGACTGGTCCTTGCGGACCATGGGCCGGTTGGTCGGGATCGGGACGACACCGAGCTTGTAGATCTGGTGGAACTCGGCCGCCTCGGTCATCGCCGTACCGGTCATGCCGGAGAGGCCGGGGACTTCCTTGCCGTTGTGGTCGTGGCGCTTGTAGAGGCGGAAGAAGTTCTGCAGGGTGATCGTGGCGAGGGTCTGGTTCTCGTCCTTGATGTCGACCCCTTCCTTCGCCTCGATCGCCTGGTGCATGCCCTCGTTGTAGCGGCGGCCGGCGAGGATACGGCCGGTGTGCTCGTCGACGATCATGACTTCGCCGTCGATGACGACGTAGTCCTTGTCCTTCTTGAAGAGCTCCTTGGCCTTGATGGCGTTGTTCAGGTAGCCCACCAGCGGCGTGTTCACCGACTCGTAGAGGTTGTCGATGCCCAGCCAGTCCTCGACCTTGGCGACGCCGGGCTCGTGGATGGCGACGGTCCGCTTCTTCTCGTCGACCTCGTAGTCGCCGGTCTCCTCGATGCCCTTGAGGGTGTTGCCCGCCTCGCCCTTCTTCAGGCGCGTGACGAGCTTCGCGAAGTCGCCGTACCACTTGGTGGCCTGGTCGGCGGGGCCGGAGATGATCAGCGGCGTACGGGCCTCGTCGACGAGGATCGAGTCGACCTCGTCGACGATCGCGAAGTTGTGGCCGCGCTGCACCAGTTCGTCCTGCGACCACGCCATGTTGTCGCGCAGGTAGTCGAAGCCGAACTCGTTGTTCGTGCCGTACGTGATGTCGCAGCCGTACTGCTCGCGGCGCTGGGCCGGCGTCATGTTGGCCAGGATGCAGCCGACGGTCAGGCCCAGGAACTTGTGGACGCGGCCCATCATCTCGGAGTCGCGCTCGGCCAGGTAGTCGTTGACCGTGATGAGGTGGACGCCTTCTCCGGAGAGGGCGTTCAGATACGCGGGCAGCGTGCCGACCAGGGTCTTGCCCTCACCGGTCTTCATCTCGGCGACGTAGCCGAGGTGCAGCGCGGCACCGCCCATGATCTGTACGTCGTAGGGGCGCTGGCCGAGGGCGCGCTTGGCGGCCTCGCGCACGGTCGCGAACGCCTCGGGCAGCAGGTCGTCCAGGCTCTCGCCGTCCGCGTACCGCTGCTTGTACTCATCGGTCAGGGCTCGCAGCTCGGCGTCGGAGAGGTCGACGAAGTCCTCTTCGATGGACTTGACCTGGTCCGCGATGCGGTGCAGCTTGCGCAGGATCTTTCCTTCGCCTGCACGCATGATCTTCGAGAGGACGGACACGAGGGTTTGTCTCCTTGCCGGTCGGGCCTGGGACGGTCGGTTTCAATGGCAGATTCAAATGACAGATTCAAATCACAGCTTGAGCAACGGCCATCGTAAGCGAGGACCCCACCGCGCCGGGAGGTCTGCATGTGACAGCCACAGAGACAACGGGCGGAGGATGCGGAAGGTGCCGCACTGACGCCACGAAACGTGACGGCAACCTCACACAGTGCGAAAGTGATGGCTTCCTTACCGAAGCCCGAGCAGAATCGGCCGATGGACCCCGTCACACTGACTTCCGAACGACTCCTGCTGCGCACGGTGGGAGCCCACGACACCGACGCCGTGTTCGACGCCGTCCAGGATCCGGACATCCAGCGCTGGACCACGATCCCGTCGCCGTATCTGCGCGAGCACGCCACGGCCTTCACCGAGCAGATGGTGCCCGACGGGTGGGCGGACTGCTCGATGTTCACCTTCGGTGTCTTCCTGCCGGTCGGCGGTGAGCTCGCCGGCATGCTCGCCGTCTCGATGCGCGGCCTCGGGGTCGGCGAGGTCGGTTTCTGGGCGACGAAGGAGCACCGGGGCAACGGCTACATCACCGAGGCCGCGCTCACCACCTGCCGCTGGGCCTTCACCCAACGGGGCATGGACCGCGTCGAGTGGCGGGCGGAAGTGGGCAACACGGGCTCCCTCGCGGTCGCCGAACGCGCCGGTTTCGCCCTTGAGGGCACCCTCCGCGCGGGCGTCAACAACAAGGGCGTACGCCGCGACTGCTGGGTCGGTTCCCTGCTCCCGTCGGACCTCGGGCTGCCGTCCACGGCGCCCTACCTGCCCACGCCCCGGCAGCCGTCGGTTCCCCGCCCGACCTGACGTGATCGGCCGGGCCGGAAGCGATTGTCAGTGGCACCGCCTATCGTGCGGACCATGACGAGTCTGCCGCGCCCGACCGCCGAACTCTCCGCCGACGAGGCCCGTCGGATCGCCCTGCGCGCGCAGGGGTTCCTGGGAGCCCCCGACCGCAGGGGCGGCGTCCGGGGCGTACTGCGGCACCTGGGCGCGGTCCAGCTCGACACCATCTCCGTCCTGGCCCGCTCCCACGAACTCATTCCGTACGCGCGCCTCGGCGCCGTCGGCCGCAGGACGGTCGACGAGGCGTACTGGACCCCGGCACCCGTCGGCGGGACCCCGCCCCGGCCCCACGCGTTCGAGTACTGGTCGCACGCGGCCTGCATCCTGCCCGTCGAGGAGTGGCCGCACTTCGCCTTCCGCCGCCGCGCCTACCGCGCCCGCCCGCACTGGAACCACGCACTGCCGGACGGCACGTACGAGCAGGTCATCAAGCAGCTGAAGGCCGAAGGACCGCTCACGGCAACCGACTTGGGCGGCGCGAAGAAGACCAGCGAGTGGTGGGACTGGTCGGGCACCAAGGTCGCCGTCGAGCGCGCACTGATGTACGGCGAGGTGGTGTGCACGGAGCGCCGCGGCTGGAAGCGGGTGTACGACCTCGCCGAGCGGGCCATCCCGGAGGCGCTGCTGCACGACGATCTGGACGACATGGAGTGCCTGCGCCGTCTGGTGCGGCTCGCGGGCCGCTCCCTGGGCGTGGGCACCATCGGGGACATCGCCGACTACCACCGCCTCAAGCGCGAGCAGGTCGACGCGGTGATCGCGGAGTCGGGCCTGGTGCCGGTCACGGTGTGGGGCTGGTCGAAGGCTGCCTGGGCGGACCCCGAGGCCCTGGAGACGACCCCGCGCGGCCGCCACCGCACCACGCTCCTGTCGCCGTTCGACTCGCTCGTCTGGGACCGGGCGCGCACGGAGCGGATCTTCGACTTCACCCACCGCCTGGAGGCCTACGTCCCCAAGCCCAAGCGTGTGTACGGCTACTTCGCCATGCCGGTGCTCGCCGGCGGCCGGCTGGTGGGCCGCGTGGACCCGGCCCGCGAGGGCGCCACCCTGATCGCCAAACAGGTCACCCTCGACAACCCCAAGTCGATCCCGTCAGTGGCCCAGGCCCTCCTGGAAGCAGCCACATGGGTGGACTGCACCAACGTGCGAGTGGAGCGGGCGAACACCCCGCAAATCCGAGAAGCCCTGACAATGGAGCTGGGCCGAACGCTCTAGGGGCGTGGGGAACGGCGCAATCTTTTAGGGGCGCGGGGAACTGCGCGACCAGCCCCCACCGAACCCGCACCCCGCAACGAGCCCGTCACGCCCACCGCGACCGAGCCGGCCAGCCGACCACCCGCCAGCCGCCAGCCGCCGTCGCTAACGAATCTCAAGAATCTTCTCCCGCATCGCGTACACAACCGCTTCCATCCGCGAGTGCAACTGCAACTTCTCCAAGATGTTCCGCACATGGTTCTTCACGGTGTTCTCGGAGATGAACAACTCCTTGGCGATATCCCGGTTGTTCATCCCGGTGGCCACGAGCTTCAGAACCTCCAGCTCACGATCGGTGAGCCGAGGCGCCGGCACAAGCCGCCGCTCATCCGTGCGCTGGATCATCGACTTGAACTCGGTCAGCAGCTTCGACGCCATCGAAGGACTGATCTGCGACTGCCCGTCGGCCACCGCGCGAATCGCCGTGGCCACTTCGTCCGTGGAGATCTCCTTCAGGAGATACCCCGTGGCCCCCGCCTTGATCGCGTCATAGAGGTCGGCTTCCTCATCACTGATCGTCAGCATGATGATCTTCGCGCTGGGAGCGACCTCCTTGATGGAGGTGCACGCCTCGATCCCGCCGCGCTTGGGCATCCGTACATCCATCAGCACGATGTCGGGCAGCAGATCGGCGGCCTTGTCGACCGCCTCCGCACCGTCCCCGGCCTCCCCGACGACCTGGATGTCCTCCTCGGCGGCGAGCACGATCTCCAGGCCGCGGCGGAAGAGGGCGTGGTCGTCCACGACAAGCACCCGGATGGGCTCCTTGCCCGGGGAGCCCGCGTCCGGGCCCATGCCGACGACGCCGTCGTCGGCATCTTCGTCACGCATCGGTCCGAAGCTGTCCGCCATGGTTCCTCCCCCTGAAGGCCGTGGCCTGTGTTCCTGTGCCATCACCAACCCCACGCAACGACACACCGGTTGAGGCCGGTACGGCCATGATTTCATGCCCGGACGACAACGGGATGACAGAGCGAGGCACTGAGGGGTCGCACACCGGTGCCCCTGGGGGCGCACAAGCACTCCAGGGGCACCGGCTGAAGCCGTCCCCCGGCCGAGGGCCGGGGAAGCTCACCGGCCGGGGTCAGCCACCCAGCGCCCCACCGGGCGGGTCCTGCTGCGCCTCGGCGACCATCGGGTCGGTGTTGAGGTGGATGACGCCGTAGTCGTAGGCGTGCCGCCGGTAGACGACACTCGGTTCCTTGGTCTCGGAATCGACGAACAAGTAGAAGTCGTGCCCGACCAGTTCCATCTCGTAGAGCGCCTGGTCGAGCGTCATCGGGGACGCGACATGGGTCTTCTCGCGGACGATGAGGGGGCCGTCACCCTTCACCTCAAGCGAGCCGATCTTCTTGGTCGGCACCGCCTCGGGCTCTTCGTCGTGGACGACGCTGCCGTTCCCGTCGAGCGTCGCCGCGTCCGGGACGTGGTCGGCGACCTCGGATGCCGAGATCCTGCGGGCACCACGGCGCGTGTACCGCTTGTCGTGCTGCTTGCGCAGCCGCGCTTCCAGCTTGTCCGCCGCCAGGTCCAGCGCCGCGTACGGATCGCTTGCCGCTGCCTCCGCCCGGATCACCGGACCGCGGGAGTGGAGCGTGATCTCCACTCGGTCGGAGCGGTCGGCCTGCCGGGGGTTCAGCTCCTTGGACACCTCGACGTCTAGGCTGATCACCTTGCCATCGAGCTTCTGGATCTTCTCCAGCTTCAGCTTCTCGGCCACGTGCTTGCGGAACCGCTCGGGCACCTCGGTCTTGCGGCCCTTGACGACGATGTCCACGCAGAACTCCGTTCCCGGATCGCTCCGCTTCGACGGCGGAGCATCTCCCTTTTGCACCAGGCTCCAGCGCGTCCCGGAGCCTCGGACTCGGTGACTTCCACCTCCTCCTCCCCCGCGGGCAAGATCTCCACCCCACTGTCCCGGGTGAATGAGAAAAACCCACGGTGCGGCATTCCGATATGCAAGGGACGGCGTCCGCCATTCCCTCACAACCGAACATATCTCGCCTGGACGGATGTCGTCACCCTCTACTGCGGCGTACCTCCATTCAGGTGAATGGAACCTCTCACTACCTGCAACGACGCAACTTCTCTGTCAGTTCCGGTTTATTTCGAAAGAAGCTGGAGATGTCGCGACCACCGCCGCGCCAACTCCGTCATCCGCGCTGTGCGCGTCTCCCTTTTCCCTGACCGCTTCTGCGCGGCCTACACCTGCCATCTGCGCCTGTCTCACCCCTTCTCCCGTCGTTCCAGGTGTTACCCGTCCGTAGAATCCGCCTTTTTCCGGGAGAACGGCCCTCAGGGCCCGCGCCGCCTCGGCCAGGGACGCGCCCGTCGTCATCAAGTCGTCGACGAGAACGACCCGTCCGGCGCCGTCCAGCAGCCGTGCACCACCCGGGGCCACCTCCAGGGCGCCGGCCAGATTGTCCAGCCGCTGACGTGAGTTGAGCCCCGACTGGTCGGCCACGGCACGCCGCTGGCGCAGCACGGCCGCCACCCGGGCCGGCGTCCCGGACCGCCGTAGCCCGGCCGCCGCGGCGAGCGCGATCCGCCGCGCCGGGTCGTGCCCGCGCGCCCGCACCGCCCACCGCGCCGACGGCACGGGTACGAGCAGCACCGGCGCCCCTGAGCCCGCAGCCCCGGCCGCCCGTCCTCCGGGCCCGAGTCCGGCCCGCACAGCCCCCGCCAGCGCCGCTCCCAGCGGCCCGGCGAGCATCAACGCCCCCCGTTCCTTGTGGGCGAGGAGCGCCGCCCGCACCTGGTCCTCGTACGGAGCCGCCGCGTACACCACCGGCAGCCCCGGCGGCTCCGGGTCCGGTCGTACACGGCTCGGCGCGTTCCCCGTCAGAGCGGCACGGCACTTCGGGCAGAGCACCGTGCGAGGCCGTCCACAGCCTCCGCACTCGGCCGGAAGCACCAGGTCGGTGAGGTCCTGCCACCACCCCCGCATGCCCACCACTCTGCCAAATTCCGCAGCACCCGGGCCAGCCCTGTGGACAACTACCTGTGGACAACTCCTCGTACCCGTCGGCACGTTGTCCCCCACACGAGGGGTGAGAGCCGCGCCGTACCGGAGCGGCCCCAGGAATCGAGCCCGGACAACTCAGCCCGGATAGACCGGCGCCATCCCCGTCTTGACCACCGTCTGCCACTGCGAACCGCTCGACAGCCGCACGATCCCGTCCTCCGAGTGCGCCACCAGCGGCAGCCGTTCGTCCTCGGAGGCGGCGATCTCCTTCACCCCGGTGAGCGCGGAGGGCGCCGGACCGACCGGTGTGGAGCCGTCGACCTGGACGTACTGGATCTGCTGCACGCCGCGGGCCTCGCGCCCGACCACGACCAGACGGCTGTCGCCGGCCCAGGACATGGCCGTGACCTCCTCCAGCTGCGGTGCCACGGTGCTCAGTTCATGGATCGCGACGGTGTCCTTGCCGCCCGCGCCCTCGGAGTCCCCGCGCTCGATCCGTCCCATGAGCAGGGTCGTCCGCTTGTCGTTGCTCACCATGAGCGCGATCCGTACCCCGTCCGCGGCCACCCGCACGGCCTCGATCCGCCCCTCCAGACGGGGTGTCGAGACCACCAAGGGGTCGCCCGCGCCCTTCGGCAGCAGGAGCAGCCGGGAGTCCTTCGGCCCGCGGTCGGCCACCCACAGGTCGCCGCTCGCGTCCCAGCTGGGAGTCGTCAGTCCGTCGTCCGGCGACGTGGCCGTGCTGCGCAGCACGGCTTCCCCGAGCGAACCCCCCGACGCGAGCGACCCGACGTACATCGAGCGCCCGTCGAGCGACACCCCGGCGGCGGTGTCCTCGTCCCGCGAGACGGCGGCCGCCCGCAGTTCCTTGGCGCCGTCGCCGAGGGCGCCTGGCACCGGCTCGGGCTCCTGCTCGCTGCCGGCCCCCGGTATCCGGACCAGCCGCTTCTCCCCGTCGATGAAGTACTCGTACTCGGCCCGCTTGGCCGGACCGTGGACGACGTAGACCTCCGCCTGGTTGGTGTTGACCACGCACGACTGCGTGCCGTCCGAGCGCTGCAGCTCCACCTCGTCGATGCCCGTGGGCGTCAGGTCCTGGAGCGTGAACAGGATCTGGGCGGCCATCTCCGTGCACTTGGACTGCCCGACCCGGTCGGCCTTGGCGTTCAGCGGCACCGTCAGCCGGTTCTTGTCGTCGGGCGTCAGCGACTTGACGCCCTTCTTCAGCGCCGTACCGGTGGGAAAGCTCGACCTGACCACCGGCTTGAGCCAGCTCGTGGGCCCCTTGAGGACCGAGCGGACCATCTGCGTCACCGGGTCCACCTGCTCCCGTACGTAGACGGGGTCGGCGACCGCACCGAGCTGGACGCCGGTCCTGCCCTGCGTGTTCGAGGCGAAGTAGTACTTGTTGACGGACTCGTAGTTGCGCTGGAAGTCGGACATCCCCATCACGAGGCCGGCCGGCAGGGCGTCGATGCGCCACTCCTTGGCACCGTCCGCCGTCTTCTGCTCCGAGAGGTGCACGGTCTCGTCGTACGCCCCCTCGGCGGGCTTGTAGGCGAACTGCGAGTCCACGGTGGCGACTTTGGTGCCGATCAGCGAGTACGCGTAGTCGCCGGTCGCCTCCCTGCTGCCGCTGTGCTCCGCCACGGTGTTCGGTCCGTCCGCGAGCACCGTCGTCGACGCGTTGGGACGCCACTTCTTCGACGCGCCCTCGGTCAGGTACTTGCGGGCCGTCTCGAATCCCGGGTCGTCGCTCGTGAGCGCTTCGAGGAAGCCCTGGACGATCTCCTCCGGCTGCGCGTTCTCCCGCGGTGGCATCGCGAAGACCCTGACCTGCGCGTCCGGCCGCTGGGAGGCCTCGACGTCGCGCAGGTCCCCTTCGTCCGGCATCGACGCGCACCCGGCCAGCAGTACGGTCCCGCAGGCGGCGTACACCACCACACGTGCCGGACGCCGACGGCCGCCCCGATCGCGGTCAGCGCCCACGAGACCCCTCCCCATGCTTCAGCTGTTCCGGCTGCCCGCCGGTTTCCGGGCCGTCCTCGGACGGCGCCTGTTGCGGAGTCTCCTCCGGTGCCGCGACCGGGCTCCTGGTCTCCGCGGCGGGCCGCGGCACCACGCGCGCGCCGCTGCCGGGCAGTGCCGCCGGATCCACCGCGCCCGCCACCCTGGGGTCGCGCGACGGCATCGGCGGCACGGCCCGCTCGGCGGGCTGCGCGGGCACCGTGGCCAGCTTCTGCGTGCCGCCGAGGGGCAGTCCCGCGTCGTTCAGGCCGCGGTTGCGCCGCGAGTCCTTGGGCTCCAGCGGTATCGGCGAGCCCCGCAGCGGCTCGTCGGCCGTCCGGGGCACCGTCAGCCGGAACTGTGAGCCCCCGCCCGGTTCGCCCCACGCCTGCAGCCAGCCGCCGTGCAGCCGCGCGTCCTCCAGGGCGATGGACAGGCCCAGGCCCGTACCGCCGGTGGTACGCGCGCGTGCCGGGTCGGCCCGCCAGAAGCGGCTGAACACCCGGGTCGCCTCACCGGGCTTGAGCCCCACTCCGTAGTCGCGCACCGCGACCGCGACGGCCCCGCCCGCGGACGCGAGTTTGACCACGACGTCCTTGCCCTCGCCGTGCTCCACGGCGTTGACCACGAGGTTGCGCAGCACCCGCTCCACCCGCCGGGCGTCCGCCTCGGCGACCACGGGCTGCTGGTCGCCGACGACCCGTATCCGGGTGCCCTTGCGCTCGGCGAGCGGCTCGGCCCCGCTGATGACCCTGCGGACGACCTCCCGCAGGTCTATCGGCTCGGCTTCGAGCGCCGCGGCGCCCGCGTCGAAGCGGCTGATCTCCAGGAGATCCGCGAGCAGTGTCTCGAAGCGGTCCAGCTGGTCGGCGAGCAGCTCGGCCGACCGCGCGGTCATCGGATCGAAGTCCACGCGCGCGTCGTGGATGACATCGGCCGCCATCCGCACGGTCGTCAGCGGCGTACGCAGCTCGTGCGACACGTCGGACACGAACCGCCGCTGCATCCGTGACAGGTCCTCCAGCTGCTGGATCTTCAGCTGGAGGTTCTGCGCCATCTTGTTGAAGGCCTCACCGAGGCGCGCGATGTCGTCCTCACCGGTGACCTTCATACGCTCCTGGAGGCGCCCCGCGGACAGCCTCTCGGCGATCCCCGCGGCCATCCGTACGGGTGTGACGACCTGGCGCACCACGAGCCAGGCGATCGCCCCGAGCAGCACCACGACGAACAGCCCCGCCGTCGCGAGGGTCCCCTTGACCAGGCTGAGCGACTTCTCCTCCTGCGTGAGCGGGAAGAGGTAGTACAGCTGGTACGGGTCGCCCTTGGGGTCGTTGACCTGCGTCCCGATGATCAGCGCGGGCTGGGAGTCCTGGCCGTTGGTGTAGGAGATGCGTGTATAGCTCTGGGCCGTGCCCGTGCCGGCGTCGACCCGCTCGCGCAGGTCCTGGGGCACGCTGAGGCTCCAGTCCACGAACCCGGACGCACGCGGGCCGAGGCCCCGGCTGCTGCTGTCCGCGGAGGTGGTGCTGAGCGTGACGACGCTGAACGCGCCCTGGCCGCCGCTGGAGAGCGACTCCACGAGGGAGCTCATCCATCCGCTGACGTTCTGGACGGGGTTGTCGTTCGGCCCGGAGCGGTCGTCGCCGCCCGCGCCCGCCGCGCTGTCGGCCTCCTGCTTGGCGACCGTGAAACCGCCCGTGGCCTGGCTCTGGGAAGCCTTCACCTTGGCGTCCAGCAGGCCGTTGCGCACCTGCCCGATCACGACGAAGCCCAGCAGCAGGACGACGCCCAGCGACATCAGCAGGGTCGTGGCGACGACCTTGAGCTGGATGTTGCGCCGCCACAGCCGCATGACCGGCAGCAGCGGACGGCGCACCCAGCGCATGAACAGCCGAAGGACCGGGCTGCCCTGGACTCCGCCCTGGAGCAGCCCGCCCTCGACGAACCGGCCCCAGCGGGAGCCCGTCATCCTCCCGCCGACAGGCCGCCCCGAGCGGGCCCCCGGCTCACCGGGCGCCGAAGCGGCACTGTCCCGGGACACGTCAGCTCGGTCCGGCCTTGTAACCGACACCACGGACGGTCACCACGATCTCCGGACGCTCCGGGTCCTTCTCGACCTTGGAGCGCAGCCGCTGTACATGGACGTTCACCAGACGGGTGTCCGCCGCGTGCCGGTAGCCCCACACCTGCTCCAGGAGCACCTCACGCGTGAACACCTGCCACGGCTTGCGGGCCAGCGCCACCAGCAGGTCGAACTCCAGCGGGGTGAGCGCGATCGAGGCGCCGTCCCGTTTCACAGAGTGACCGGCCACGTCGATGACCAGATCGCCGATCGCGAGCTGTTCGGGCGCCGGCTCCTCGGACCTGCGCAGCCTGGCCCGGATCCGCGCCACCAACTCCTTTGGCTTGAACGGCTTCACGATGTAGTCGTCCGCACCCGACTCCAGGCCGACCACGACATCGACGGTGTCGCTCTTCGCTGTGAGCATCACGATCGGTACCCCGGACTCCGCCCTGATCAGGCGGCACACCTCGATGCCGTCCCTGCCGGGCAGCATCAGGTCCAGGAGCACCAGGTCGGGCTTGCTCTCACGGAAAGCGGCCAGCGCCTTGTCGCCGTCGGCTACGAAAGACGGCTCAAAACCTTCACCACGCAACACAATGCCGAGCATCTCGGCCAGTGCGGTGTCGTCATCGACGACAAGGACTCGTCCCTTCATAAACGACATCATCCCATTAACTAAATCGTTACCTGGCGTGACCTGTCACACAGCTCCGCGAGCGCCTCGGCCGTCACGGGAGACACGACACCCTCCTCGGTGACGATCGCCGTCACCAACTCGGGCGGCGTCACGTCGAAAGCCGGGTTGTACGCCTGGGTCCCCAGAGGTGCCACCGGTATCCCGCCTCCCGCTTCGACTCCCGCCACGGGCACCAGCGGTGCTGTGATCTCTGTCACTTCATGACCGGCACGCTGCTCGACCTCGATCGATGCTCCGTTCGGAGTGTCCGGGTCCACCGTCGTCAACGGTGCCACCACGATGAACGGCACATGGTGGTACCTGGCCAGCACCGCGAGCGGATAGCTCCCCACCTTGTTCGCCACCGAACCGTCGGCGGCGATCCGGTCCGCTCCGATGAGCACCGCATCCACCTCTCCCGCCGAGAACAATGACCCGGCAGCGTTGTCCGTGAGCAAGGTGTACGCCATTCCGGCGCGCGCCGCCTCATACGAGGTCAGCCGAGCACCCTGCAGTAGCGGACGCGTCTCGTCCACCCAGAGTCTGCGCAGCCGCCCCACCCGGTGCGCCGCGAGCGCCACGGCGAACGCCGTGCCCTCCCCGCCCGAGACCAGCGCGCCGGTGTTGCAGTGCGTGAGAATCCGGTGGCTGCCCCCGGGCAGCAGCTCGTCGAGCAGCGCCAGCCCGTGCACGGCCATACGCCCGCTGGCCTTGGCGTCTTCCGCGTGCAGCGCCCGCGCGGCAGCCAGCGCGGCAGCCGCGGCCTCCTCCTGGCCGCCGCCCGCCCGCAGCACCGCGAGATGGGCCTCCTGGGCCCGCCGGACTCCGTACGAGAGGTTCACCGCGGTGGGCCGCGCACCCGCGAGCGAGGCCGCCGCCCCGTCCACGTCGAACCCCCGGGCGGCGGCGAGCGCGACTCCGTACGCCCCCGCGATACCGAGGAGCGGTGCCCCGCGCACGGCGAGCGAGCGGATCGCCTCCACCAGCGCGGACGCGTCCGTGCACACCAGCTCGATCTCTTCGGCGGGCAGCCTCGTCTGGTCGAGGAGGACCAGCACGGGTCCCTCCGGCGGCTCGTCCCACCGGATCGCAGGTATCTCGATGGGCCGGTTGTCCTCGCGGATTTGCGCGTACTGATCAGCCATCTGCTCAGTCTGCCCCGTACGGGGCAGACAATTGAAGGTGTGCAGCCCATACGGCGGCCGGTCACTTCCCGGCCGCACCGTGGCACGATGGCAGCCAACCTGCCGCCGCGACCGCGGGCGGGCACCATGAAGGAGCGACGATGAACGACACTCCGGGCTGGGCATCGCCCGGATCTGCCCCCTCCGACGGGCAGAACGGACAGGAGCCGACGCCTTCCGGCCCTGCCCGGCCCGCGGACCAGCCCGCGTCCCCCGAGCCCGCCGGCGAGCCGGGTCAGCCCGGCCCCGCCCCGTCCGGCCCGGGCCCGAAGTGGTCCAAGGAGCAGCCCCCGCCCGCCCAGTGGCCCTCGCCCGGCGGCGGCCCGCAGGGCGCCCCGCCCCAGACCCCACCGCCACCACCACCCGGCCCCGGCTGGGGCGGCCAACCTCTCGCCGGCCCCGGCGGATACGGCGGCCCCGGAGGTTACGGCGGCCCCGCTGGCTACGGCGGCGGCTACGGACCGGGCCCGGGCGGACACCCCGGCTGGGGCGGCGGCTGGGGCGGCCCCCCGCCCGCGGCCAAGCCCGGCGTGATCCCGCTCCGCCCCCTCGGCGTCGGTGAGATCCTCGACGGCGCGGTGTCGACCATGCGCACGCACTGGCGCACGGTCCTCGGGATCTCGCTCGCCGTCGCGGTCTTCACGCAGATCTTCGTGATCCTGCTCCAGGGCCTCGTCCTGGACGACAGCGCCAGCACGGACGTCCTCAACGACCCGAGCGCCACCGCGGGCGAACTGTCCCGCGCCATGGGCGACACCCTGCTGAACTCCGGGGTCGTCCTGCTGATCACCCTGCTGGGCACGATCGTCGCGACGGCCCTGCTCACGACCGTGACCAGCCGCGCCGTCCTCGGCAAGTCGGTGACCACCGCCGAGGCCTGGCACGACGCCCGGCCCCAGTTGCTCAAGCTCTTCGGCCTGACCTTCCTGCTGCCGCTCATCGCCGTCGCGATCGCCGCCGTGGGCATCCTGCCCGGCGTCCTCGTCGGACTCGCGGGCGGCGGTGACGGCGCCGTCGCACTCGGCGCCCTCGGAGGTCTGGCCGGAGCCGTCGTCGCGCTCTGGATGATGATCCGCTTCTCCCTGGCCTCGCCGGCCCTGATGCTGGAGAAGCAGAGCGTCTGGAAGTCGCTGAGCCGTTCCGCGAAGCTGGTCCGCGGCTCCTGGTGGCGGGTCTTCGGCATCCAGCTCCTCGCCACGATCATCGCGAACATCGTCGCGTCGATCATCGTGATCCCGTTCGCCTTCCTCGCCTCCGCGCTCAGCGGAGACGGCATCGGCAGCATGCTCGACAGCGGCACCGGCGACCTCGGCTGGACGTTCCTCATCGTGAGCGGCATCGGCTCGGTGATCGGCTCCATGCTGACCTTCCCGATCACCGCCGGGGTCACCGTGCTCCTCTACATCGACCAGCGCATCCGCCGCGAGGCCCTCGACCTCGACCTGGCTCGCGCTGCCGGCATCCAGGACCATGGCTCCGGCGCCCCCGGCCCCACCCCGGGGAGCTGACGCAGTGAGCCTGGCGGGGGGAGTTCTCACTGCGGTACGGGCGCTGCCACGCGCCGACGGCGAACCACCGGTGACCGTCCCGCGCGATCCCGCGCGGGAGGCCGCCCGGCGCGAACTGTCGAAGCGGATGTACCACGAGAACGACCCCAGCCTCCTCCGCCAGGCCCTGGACGCCTTCTGGAAGTGGGTGGGCGAACTGCTCGACGCTGCCTCCTCGGCGACCCCGGGCGGCGGACTCGGCCTCCTGGTCGTCGTCCTGGCCGTCGTGGCACTCATCGGCGCCCTCTGGTGGCGCCTCGGCTCCCCCCGCCGGGGTCCCACCTCGACCGCCCCGCTCTTCGACGACCGGCCGCGCAGCGCCGCCGAGCACCGCGCCGCCGCCGAGGCGCACGCGGCGCAGGGCCACTGGAACCAGGCCGTCCAGGAACGCATGCGCGCCGTCGTCCGCTCCCTGGAGGAACGCGCCCTGCTCGACCCCCGCCCCGGACGCACCGCCGACGAGGCCGCCGCCGAAGCGGGCCGCACCCTGCCCGCCCACACGGACCGGCTGCGCGCCGCAGCACGGGACTTCGACGACGTCACGTACGGCGGACGAACCGCCGTCCCTGAGACGTACCACCGCCTCGCCCAGCTCGACCAGGATCTGGAACGCACCAGGCCGGTCCTCGCCGGCAGCGCCGGCCGGGGGGCCGCCACATGACACCCGAGGCGCCCACCGCCCCCACACCGACGCCGACCGCCGCGCCCTCCACCTCGGCCTCGCCCACCGTCCGCCAGGTGTGGACCCGCTCGCGCGGTGTCGTTCTCGCGTTCGTGATCCTCCTGGTGGCCGCCGTCGCCATCGCCGTCGTACGCTCCGGCGCCCAGCACGGCAGCCTCGACCCGCGCTCCGCCGACCCCCAGGGCAGCCGGGCCGTCGCCGAACTCCTCGCCGACCGGGGCGTGTCCACGCGCGTGGTCACCACCCTGGCCGAGGCGAGCACCGCGACCGGCCCCGACACGACGCTCCTGGTCGCCCGCCCCGACCTGCTGACCGACCGTCAACAGGACCGACTGCACTCCGCGTACCGGGACTCCGGCGGCCGCACCGTCCTCGTCGCCCCCGGCGCCCCCTCCGTCGGCACCCTCGCCCCCGGAGTCGACGCCGACCCCGCACCCAGCTACGACTCCACGCTCTCGCCCCACTGCGCCCTGCCCACCGCCCGACGAGCGGGCACCGCCGACACGGGCGGCATCCGGTACACGACGGACGCACCCGGCGCCGACACCTGCTACCCCAGCGACGGCCTGCCCACCCTGCTGCGCCTGAGCGCCTCCGAAGGAGACGGCGACACCGTCGTACTCGGCGCGCCCGACATCCTGCAGAACGAGCGCCTCGACCAGCAGGGCAACGCCTCCCTCGCCCTTCAACTCCTCGGTTCCCGCACCCACGTGGTCTGGTACCTCCCCTCGCTCTCCGACGACTCGGCCACCGACGCCGGCGACCGCAGCTTCCTCGACCTGGTCCCCTCCGGCTGGCTATGGGGCACACTGCAGCTCTTCATCGCGGCACTGCTGGCCGCCCTCTGGCGCGCCCGCCGCCTCGGCCCGCTCGTCCCCGAACGGCTCCCCGTCGCGATCCGCGCCTCCGAGACCGTCGAAGGCCGCGCCCGCCTCTACCGCAAGTCCAACGCCCGCGACCGTGCCGCGGGAGCTCTGCGCTCCACCACCCGCACCCGCCTCGCCCCCCTCGTCGGCGTATCTCCCGCTCAGGCGCACGCGCCCGAAGCCCTGCTCCCCGCCCTGTCCGCCCGGCTCCGCCAGGAAGGACAGGCCCTGCACTCCCTGCTCTTCGGGCCACCGCCCCGCGACGACGCGGCCCTCATCGCACTCGCCGACCAACTCGACGCCCTCGAAAGAGAGGTACGCCGTCCATGATGGCCCCGCCCACTGACAACGCCGGGAACACCGGGACCACCGGGGACGCAGCCACCGCCCGCGCCTCCCTGGAAACCCTGCGTGCCGAGATCGCCAAAGCCGTGGTCGGCCAGGACCCCGCGGTGACCGGCCTCGTCGTCGCCCTCCTGTGCCGCGGACACGTCCTCCTGGAGGGCGTCCCCGGAGTGGCCAAGACCCTGCTCGTCCGGGCTCTGGCCGCCGCGCTGGAACTCGACACCAAGCGCGTCCAGTTCACCCCGGACCTGATGCCCAGCGACATCACGGGCTCCCTCGTGTACGACGCCCGCACCGCGGAGTTCTCCTTCCAGCCCGGCCCGGTCTTCACGAATCTCCTCCTTGCGGATGAGATCAACCGCACCCCTCCGAAGACCCAGTCGTCCCTCCTGGAGGCCATGGAGGAACGCCAGGTGACGGTCGACGGCACCCCTCGCCCGCTCCCCGAGCCGTTCCTGGTCGCCGCGACCCAGAACCCGGTCGAGTACGAGGGCACGTACCCCCTCCCGGAAGCACAGCTGGACCGCTTCCTCCTCAAGCTGACGATCCCCCTCCCGTCCCGCCAGGACGAGATCAACGTCCTCACCCGCCACGCCGACGGCTTCAACCCCCGTGACCTGCGCGCCGCCGGCATACGCCCCGTAGCGGGCCCGGCCGACCTCGAAGCCGCCCGCGCGGCCGTCGCCAAGACCGCGGTCTCCCCCGAAATCACCGGCTACGTAGTGGACATCTGCCGCGCCACCCGCGAATCGCCGTCCCTCACGCTCGGCGTCTCCCCCCGAGGCGCTACGGCGCTCCTGGCCACGGCCCGCGCCTGGGCCTGGCTGACGGGCCGCGACTACGTCATCCCGGACGACGTGAAGGCTCTCGCGCTGCCGACTCTCCGCCACCGCGTCCAGCTGCGCCCGGAAGCCGAGATGGAGGGTGTGACGGCCGACTCGGTCATCAACGCGATCCTCTCCCACGTCCCCGTCCCCCGCTGATGGCCCTCACCGGCCGCACCGCCCTCCTCGCGGCCCTCGGCACCCTCCCCGTGGGCATCTGGGAACCCAGCTGGACGGGCATCCTCGCCGTCAACGCCCCCCTGGCCCTCGCCTGCGCCTGCGACTTCGCCCTGGCGGCACCGGTACGCCGTCTGAGCCTGGCGCGCTCCGGCGACACCTCCGTCCGCCTCGGCGAAGCCGCCGACGTCACCCTCACGGTCACCAACCCGTCGAGCCGCCCCCTGCGAGCCCGCATCCGCGACGCCTGGCCCCCGAGCAGCTGGCAGCCGGGCACAGAGGTCACCGCGTCCCGCCACCGCCTGACAGTCCCCGCAGGCGAACGCCGACGCGTCACGACCCGCCTGCGCCCCACCCGCCGAGGCGACCGCCGGGCCGACCGCGTCACCATCCGCTCGTACGGCCCCCTGGGCCTCTTCGCCCGCCAGGGCAACCACGAGATCCCGTGGACGGTACGCGTCCTGCCGCCCTTCACCAGCCGCAAGCACCTCCCCTCGAAGCTCGCCCGTCTGCGCGAACTCGACGGCCGTACCAGCGTGCTGACCCGTGGTGAGGGAACCGAGTTCGACAGCCTGCGTGACTACGTCCCCGGTGACGACACGCGCTCGATCGACTGGCGGGCCACCGCCCGCCAGTCAAGAGTCGCCGTACGCACCTGGCGTCCCGAACGCGACAGGCACATCCTCCTCATCCTTGACACGGGCCGCACAGCCGCGGGCCGCGTCGGAAACGCCCCGCGCCTCGACTCCTCCATGGACGCGGCCCTGCTCCTGGCCGCTCTCGCGTCCCGCGCCGGCGACCGGGTGGACCTGCTCGCCTACGACCGCCGGGTACGCGCCCTGGTACAGGGACGTGCCTCAGGCGACGTGCTGCCTTCACTGGTCAACGCCATGGCGCACCTCGAACCGGAACTCGTCGAGACGGATGCCCGCGGCCTCACCTCGACCGCGCTCCGCACGGCCCCACGCCGATCACTGATCGTGCTTCTCACGACCTTGGACGCGGCTCCCATAGAGGAGGGCTTGCTCCCCGTCCTCTCCCGCCTCACCCAGCGCCACACCGTCCTCGTCGCGTCGGTCTCCGACCCGCACATCGAGCGCATGGCCACGGCGCGGGGAAACACGGAGGCCGTGTACGAAGCGGCCGCAGCGGCGCAGGCCCAGGCGGAACGCCACCGCACAGCGGAGCAATTGACGCGTCACGGTGTCACGGTCGTGGACGCGACCCCGGACAACCTGCCGCCGGCCTTGGCGGACGCGTACCTGGCTCTCAAAGCCGCCGGCCGTCTCTGAGCTGCTTCTCCCCTTCCCAGAAGGGGAGAACGCTGGAGAACCCAAAACAGAAAGGGAACGCAAAAAAGCCCCCGCACCGAAGTGCGGGGGCTTTTCCATCAATATTAGTTCGGCGGCGTCCTACTCTCCCACAGGGTCCCCCCTGCAGTACCATCGGCGCTGTAAGGCTTAGCTTCC
>NZ_KZ679039.1:288284-786441 GCF_003024195.1 Streptomyces dioscori | reverse complement strand
AGGACGACCGTTGACCGGCAGCAACGGCTCGATCCTCCGCCACTGCGCATCACTCAGTTCATGCCGCCGCACCATGCTCCGCACCTGCCCGGTCAGAAGCTTGGTCCACCCCACCCAACAAGAGCCATCAGAAACGACCTAGAGGTGGCGGGGTGGCTCGGGGACGTCGTTTTCCGCGCCTCCGCGCCCCGACGCCCCTGAAGGGGCACCGTGGCCAGGGCACGGGCAGGGGCGCAGCCCCGCCCCTCAGGGGCGCGGGGAACGGCGCGGGTCACCCCCACCGGCCGTCGGCCGACAGCACCACCGTCACCACACCAGGGGCGCGGGGAACGGCGCGGCCCGCCCCCACCGGCCGTCAGCCGACAGCACCACCGTCACCACACCAGGGGCGCGGGGAACTGCGCCGGTCACCCCCACCGGCCCGCAGCCGAGACCGCGCCCGCAAGCGAGCGCGGTCAGTCGGTCTTGACCGTCACCGTGCCGCTGACGATGTCCTCCTTCGCCTTGTTCACCGCCTCCACGACGTCCGTCATCTCCTTGTACTTCGGGTTGGAGTCGGCGAAGCCCACCCCGCCCGACTTCAGGTCACCCCGGTGCTCACCGGACAGCGGCTTGCCGTCCACGACGGACTTGGTGACCTCGTACACCGCGCCGCCCACATCCTTGAGCGCGGAGCCGAGGATCCAGTCCTTGGACGCGGCGAGCGCCTTCTGCTTGTACTGGTCCGAGTCCACCCCGATCGCCCAGACCTTCTGCGCGGCGGCTTCCTGGATGACGCCCTGGCCGGACAGTCCGGCCGCGTGGTAGATCACGTCGGCGCCGGCCTCGACCTGCCCGCTGGCGGCCTCCTTGCCCATGCTCGGGTTGGAGAACCCGCCGTCCTCGGGCTTCTCGGTGAGGTACCGGCTCTCGATCTCGATCTTCGGGTCGACCGACTTGACCCCCTGGACGAAGCCGTCCTCAAACTTGTGGATGAGCGGGATGTCCACCCCGCCGATGAAGCCCACGTGGTCCTTCTTCGTGGCCTTGGCGGCGGCGACACCGGCGAGGTAGGAGGCCTGCTCCTCGGCGAACACCATGTCGGCGACGTTCTTCGCCTGCACCTGGGCGTCGTCGATGACGGCGAAGGTGATCTTCGGGTACTTGGCGGCGACCTCCTTGACGGCCGGGGCGTAGATGTAGCCGACGCCGACGATGGGGTTGTAGCCGGCCTTGGCCATCTGGGTCAGCCGCTGCACCTTGTCGGCGTCGGACTCGCCGTCGCTCGGCTCGATGTCGTTGCCGCCGATCTTGAATTCCTTGCGGGCCTTCTCGAACCCGCTGTAGGCGGCGTCGTTGAAGGACTGGTCTCCGCGTCCGCCGATGTCGTAGGCGAGTCCGATGCCCTTGCCCTTGTAGCCGGAGCCTGAGCCGGACTCGGTGTCGCCGCCCGACGACTCGTTGCTGGTCTCGCCGCAGCCGGCGGCCGCGACGACGACGACCGCGACGGCGACAGCGGCTTGAGAAAGCCTGGTTCTCCGAGAAATCCGACGCATGAGAGAGCACCCCTTACATTCCCCAACGGCGCCGTTGCCGACGCTGACTGCGGCGCACAGTAACGCGCGTAGAAGGGGAGGGGAACGGGGTTCATCACTGCCGTTATCGATTCGTGCCGACGGCCGGTTACGAACGCCCGCCGCCGGTTACGTACGAGTGACACAAGGGGACGAAGGGGTGCCGAACGGGGCACCCCTTCGTCCGTGGATCACCGGCTGTTCGGCGCCGTCCCCTCAGCCGCGCGCCTGCAGCAGGGCGGCGGCGGTGAACAGTTCGACGCCCACCGTGATGGCCGACTCGTCGGCGTCGAAGTCCCCCTGGTGCAGGTCCCGTACGGTGCGCTCGCCCGGCGTACGCACCCCGAGCCGGGCCATGGCGCCGGGCACGTGCTCCAGGTACCAGGAGAAGTCCTCCCCGCCGAGGCTCTGTTCGGTGTCCTCCACGGCGTTCGCCCCGAGCCGGGCGGTCATCGCCGCGCGCAGCAGATCGGTGGCGCCCGGCTCGTTGACGACCGGCGGCACCCCGCGTACGTAACTGATCTCGGACTTGGCCCGGTGGAGCGTGGCGACCTCGTCGATCGCGGCGTGCACCAGATCGGGGGCGGCGTGCCAGGCGGCGAGGTCCAGGCACCGTACGGTCCCGGAGAGTTCGGCGTGCTGCGGGATGACGTTGCAGGCGTGCCCCGACTCGATGCGTCCCCAGGTCAGGGAGAGTCCGGAGCGGGCGTCGACCCGCCGGGCGACGACGGCCGGCACGTCGACGGCGACCCGGGCGGCGGCGGTGACGAGGTCGGTGGTGAGGTGCGGCCGGGCGGTGTGGCCGCCGGGTCCGTCCAGGGCGACCTCGACCCGGTCGCAGGCGGAGGTGATGGGCCCGTACCGCAGGCCGATGCGTCCGGCGTCGACGCGCGGGTCGCAGTGGACGGCGACGATGCGGCCGACGCCGTCGAGGCCGCCGTTCTTGATGACGTCGGGGGCGCCGCCGGGCAGGACTTCCTCGGCGGGCTGGAAGATCAGGCGTACGGCCCGGTCGAGCAGGCCCCGGTCGTGCAGGTCGGCGAGGACGAGCGCGGCGCCGAGTACGACGGTCGTGTGCACGTCGTGTCCGCAGGCGTGGGCGCGGTCGGGCACGGTCGAGCGGTAGGCGCAGCCGCTCTTCATGTCCGGGATGGGCAGGCCGTCGATGTCGGCGCGCAGGGCGAGCATCGGCAGCGCGGGATCCGGTACGCCGATGTCACAGATGAGCCCGGTTCCGGTGTTGAGCACGCGGGGCCGCAGACCGGCCCGTTCCAGCCGTTCCTTGATCGCGGCGGTGGTGCGGAACTCCTGGTTGCCCAGCTCGGGGTGCATGTGCAAGTCGCGTCGGAACGCGACGAGTTCGGCGCGCAGCGCCTGTGACAGCACGCCGGGAAGCGCTGCCCCTTCGGACAGCTCTTCCCCGATCGAAGCTTCCCCGGACGAATCGGCCTCGGACTCTTGCGACATCAGTTGGTTCACCCTCTGAAGGGTAGGGCGACGCGACGACCGACTGCCCTGCGATCAACAAAACTTCAACGCGTTCGGGACAGGAAATCTAGCCGCGCGGCGCATACAGATGGACCGGCTTGGGTACACTCGCCCGGCTTTTCGGACCAGCGGCTCCCACGCCTGCCCAGGCGGATACCGGATCCGGCCTTCCTTGTGGGAAAACCTCCGAGCGGCGACGCCCATTCCCGGGTCCCCGGAAACAGGCTCTCTACGCATACCACGCATACGGGCGCGTGATCGGTTCCGTTCAACTGCCGGACACCCCGCCGGACAGCGCCACGGCAGGGCCCGGCCGACCCTGCCCTCAGGTGGCCGTGATCGTCGACAGGCGGTGGGCGTCGCGGGCCGTGTCCGTGACGCCCGAGAGGAAGCCCTGGGCCCGGGGGGAGGCGTTCTCCGTGAGCCAGGCCGGGTCGATGTCGAAGACGGCGACCTTGACGTCCGTGCCTGCCAGCGCGAGCGGCAGGGTGTGGACCACGGTGGAGGGGAAGCTGAGGATCATGCGGCCGATGGGGCCCCGGCGGGCGATCAGTTCCAGCGGAAGGTCCGGGCGGACGATCTCCAGGCCCGTCTCGACGGCGAGGCGGTGAAGTTTCTCGGGGCTCTCCCTGCGGTGGGCGAAGTAGCGGGTGGCCCCGTAGGTGCCGGCCAGCCCCTTCACCGCTTCGACGTAGCGGTCGGGGTCGACGACCCCGGTCTCCACGAGGGACGTGCCGACCAGGTCGGCGCCCTTGGTGATGCGGGGCGGGCCGAAGCGGGCCCGGGTCCACGCGAAGTCGTTGGCCGAGACGTCGACGCCCTCGGGCGTCTCGTCGATCGGCATGGAGGAGAAGATCTCCACCCGGCGTCCGGCGCCGGGGGTGAGCCGGCGGCGGGCCCGGGCCGAGACCGGTGCGAAGACCAGGTCCCGGGCCCCGGGGCGCCCGCCGCGCCGGTGCCAGCGCACCAGCCGTTCACCGCGCGCCAGCTGGGAGACGAACTCCATGGTCGCGGTCCCGTCGTCCACGACGACGAGGTCGCGGGCACGGGTGATGGTCAGCAGCAGCTGCACGTACCGCGAGAAGGGGTCGCCCATCACGATGCGCCGTGCGCGCCGCAGCAGCGGCGCGAGTCCGCCGACCGTGTGGAAGGGCGCGGTCGTGCCGCCCCGCGCCTCCTCCCAGCGCACGTCGTACCCCTCGTCCCTGGCCAGCTCCGCCATCCGCCTGAGCTGCCCGCGGGTCATCGGGTCGGTGGGTGACAGGACGACGAGCGTGAGGCCGGTACCGGCCTCTCCCGGCCTGGCGTCCTCAGTCCTGCCGGGCCCGCCGGGCCTGCCCGAACCGCCGGGCCTGCCGGAGCGGCCGAACCTGCCGGTTCCGCCGGGCCGGCCGGCTCCCAGTTCCGGACCCGGGGGTCCGGAGGTCTCGCCGGTGCTCCTGAGGGCAGCCGCCTTCAGCGCGTGCGCGTGCGCCCACTCCAGGACGTTCAGGAGCTGCACCGGGCTTTCCACGAAAGCCAGCGTGGCGGGTGACTGGGGGCCGGTGGACCCGGCGCGGGGACTCATCGACGTACGACCGTCGCTTCCCTGGAATCGGAAGGGGTGGGAGTGACGAAGGGGCAGGGGTGGTGCCGGGGTGCGGGGTCGGTGGCTCAGACCGCGACCGGCTCGCCCGCCGCCGCGGCGATCTCCGCCTCGGCGACGACGCCCGAGACGCGGCGCAGCTTCTTCATCGGGCCCAGCTCGGACTCGTAGACCTTCTTGACGCCGTCACCGAGGGAGGCCTCGATGGTGCGGATGTCGCGCACCAGGCGGGTCAGGCCCTGCGGCTCGACGGAGGCGGCCTGGTCGGAGCCCCACATCGCGCGGTCGAGGGTGATGTGGCGCTCGACGAAGGTGGCGCCGAGGGCGACCGCGGCGAGGGTGGTCTGCAGGCCCGTCTCGTGACCGGAGTAGCCGATCGGGACGTTCGGGTACTCGGCCTGGAGGGTGTTGATGACGCGGAGGTTGAGCTCCTCGGCCTGCGCCGGGTAGGTCGACGTGGCGTGGCACATCAGGATGTTGTCGCTGCCGAGGACCTCGACCGCGTGGCGGATCTGCTTCGGCGTCGACATGCCGGTGGAGAGGATGACCGTGCGGCCGGTGGCGCGCAGCGAGCGCAGCAGCTCGTCGTCGGTCAGGGAGGCGGAGGCGACCTTGTGGGCCGGGACGTCGAACTTCTCCAGGAAGGCGACGGCCTCGGTGTCCCACGGGGAGGCGAACCAGGCGATGTTCTTCGACTTGGAGTACTCGTCGATCTGGCGGTACTCGTCCTCGCCGAACTCCACGCGGTGGCGGTAGTCGATGTAGGTCATCCGGCCCCAGGGGGTGTCGCGCTCGATGTCCCACTGGTCGCGCGGGGTGCAGATCTCCGGGGTGCGCTTCTGGAACTTCACGGCGTCGCAGCCGGCTTCGGCGGCGGCGTCGATCAGCTTGAACGCGTTCTCCAGGTCGCCGTTGTGGTTGATGCCGATCTCGCCGACGACGTAGACGGGGTGGCCGGGGCCCGCGGTCTTGGAACCGAAGGTGCGCAGACGGGAGTTGGAGCTCATGGTGGAGACGTTCCTTACTTGTCGAGGGAGTCGAGAGAGGGGCCGAGGATCCAGCTGGCGATCTCTCGGATCGCGCCGTCGCCACCGGGGACGGTGGTGACCGCGCGTGCGGCGCCGCGTACGACGTCGTGGGCGCTCGCGACCGCCACGGGCCAGCCGACGAGGGCGAAGCACGGGAGGTCGTTGACGTCGTTGCCGACGTAGAGCACGCGCTCGGGCGCGATGCCCTGTTCCTCGCACCACTGCTTCAGTGCGAGGTCTTTCCGGTCGATGCCGTGCAGCACGGGGATCTTGAGCTTCCGTGCGCGGGCGGCGACGACCGGGTTCTGTTCCGTGGAAAGGATCAGCATCGACAGGCCGCTCCTGCGGAGGGCCGCGATACCGAGTCCGTCGCCGCGGTGCACGGAGACGAACTCCTTTCCGTCGGAGTCGATCAGCACCCTGTCGTCGGTCTGGGTGCCGTCGAAGTCGAGGACGACCGCGTCGATGTCGGCGGCGGTCGGGAGCGTGCCGGGGCGGTTCGCGTCGAAGAGCGGCGCGAGGGCGCGGGCACGGGCGAGGTCGTGCGGGTCGTCGATCTCCAGGACCCGCGCGGGGTCGGTGCGCACGAGTTCGGTCCGCCCGAAGAAGCGGTGCTTGTGCTCGCGCAGACCGGCCGCGTTCATGCAGTACGCGGCGCCGGTCTCCAGGAGGTCCTGGGGCCGGTCCTGGCGGCGCGGCCGGAACGACTTGTCGTGGTTGACGCCGTAACCGCCGTCCGTGGCGGTGGTGTTGGCGACCGTGGTGCCGCCGCCGACGGACCGGGTCAGCTCGGTGTCGACCGCGGCCGGGTCGTCGTCGGCGTCCCGCCAGATGAACCCGTGGAAGGGCGCCACGGTCAGCGCGGTGTCCGCGCCGTTCTCCACGACCGCGCCGGCCACTCCGTCGATGTCCTCGCGGATGATGAAGGGGCTGGTGCACTGCACGAGGAGTACGGCGTCCACGGCGGAGCCGTGCAGGGCCTCGTGGGCGTCCATGGCGTGCAGGACGGCCGCCTCGGAGGTCGCGGTGTCACCGGCGATGGCGGCGGGACGCAGCACGACCTCGGCGCCCGCCTCACGGGCGGCGGAGGCGATCGCCTGGTCGTCGGTGGAGACGACGACGTCCGTCACCAGCCGGGCCGCACGGCACTCGCGCACCGCGCGGGCGACCAGCGGCACACCGCCGACGGGCAGCAGGTTCTTGGCGGGAACCCCCTTGGACCCGCCCCGGGCGGGAATCACCGCGAGCACACGGGGCACTGCCTTCAGCTGTCCCGCTTCCGACTTGGTCATGGGCTGTACTCCTTGTAGAGGGGCTGCCGTAGGGCGCCCCGAAAGGGGCGCGGGGAACTGCGCGACCAGCCACGACGAACCCGCAGGTTCAAAGCAGCCCCCGCCGCGGAGCGGACTGTCACAGCTCCCCCATCCGCCGGATGACGGGCGCAACCCGCTGCACCCCGTGCCGATACGCGCCGCGCGCCGCGCGCCGCACGATCTGCCGCACGGCCCCCGGCTCCCGCTCGGCGTCGGGCGCCCCGGGCAGCGGGCTGCCGTCCGGCGCGAGGTGGTGGCGGGCGAGGATGCCGGGCAGGTAGCCGGGCGCGGTGACGGGCGTGTAGTAGGGGGCGAGGTCGGGCAGCGTGCCCCCGGCGAGCAGCGCGGCGATCCGCTCGCGGGCCGCGTCGAAGGCCGTCTCGTACGAGCCGTCGGCGCCCACGCCCTGCCGGGCGACCCACCGTTCGTCGGGTGACGGGATGTGCCCGTCGTCCAGCTGGTCCCAGGAGGCGAGGCAGCCGGAGCCCACGAAGTGGTGGTTGCCGAGCGACTCGCGCACCCCGAGGTCGGTGAGGACCACGGTGGGGATCCGCCGGTGCAGCGATTCGAGGGCCGCCGTGGAACTGACGGTGACCAGCAGGTCCGTACGGTCGAGGACCTCGCCCATGTGCCCGTACACGAGGCGGAGGTTGGCGGGCGGGCCGCCGGGGATCCGCTCCGCGAGGCGCTGGTAGGGCTGCTCCTCGATGTGTGTGGTGTGCTCGCCCGGCTTGGAGCGCAGCTTCAGCAGGACCTCGCGGTCCGGGTGCAGCCTGGCGTGCTGGACGAGCCGGTTCAGCAGGTACGTACGGTCCTTGCGGCTCTCCGGGACGGAGGGCTGCGCGGCGAAGACGACCGTGTACGGGTCGTGCTTCTCGTACGGGTCGCCGCCGAGGAAGGGCAGGGCGACCTCGGTCACCGAGGAGGCGTCGGCGCCCACTCCCTCGTACACGGCGGTGAAACGGTCCGCGTCCTGGCGGGAGTTGGCGAGGACGAGGTCCGCGCCGTGCCGCAGGAGCAGTCCGTCGGCGAGCTTCTCGTAGACGACGCCGACATAGCCGGTGACGACCACGGGCCGCTTCGTACTGCCCGTCGCCGCGCGCTCCCGCCACTGGTGGGAGAGCCCGTGCAGCATCGCCTGGACGCCGCCCCCGACGAGGGACAGCACGAGGACGTCGTACGCGGCCTCCTCGCGGGCCATTTCCCGCAGGAACTCGACAGCGGTGACCTCCCGCAGGGAGTCGGCGCGCACGCCGACCTCTTCGAGTTGGCGGGCGGTGGGGGTGGCACGGCCCCTCAGGAGGTAGCCGTCGAGCCTGATGTCCGAATCGGCCGGTGCGATACGGTTCGCGGTGAGCGCGCCCCATTTCCACCGGGTGTCGGAATCGGCGAGGACGGCCACTCGCAGGGACTTCGTGGTACTTGCTGGCACACCGAAGACGCTAGGAAGCGATTCCGATCACCGGCCCAACCGGAATACAACAAAGGGTTAACAGCACACCGCCGAATGGCGACGCGGGCCCGGATCGGCACGTAATAAGTCCTGGTTCACCATTCCGCCACGTGTCGTTCACCTGACATCTCACCGGCGGTCAAGACGAATGCCGGGCCGCCGCCTAACGTCACGTGGGTGGTCAAGCTCTCCGTCATCGTGCCGTTCTACAACGTGCAGCAATATGCGCCCGACACCCTGAAGAGTCTGCGTGCGAACGCACGCGACGACTTCGAGTTCATTCTCGTCGACGACTGCTCCCGCGACGAGACGCCGGACATCCTCGCGCGCGCGGAGCGCGAGCTCCCGGGCGCGGTGCATGTCAGACACGAGCAGAACGGAGGACTGGCCACCGCGCGCAACACCGGCATCGACGCGGCGAGCGGCGAGTACCTCACGTTCCTCGACGGGGACGACTGGCTCGCCCCCGGCTATTACGAGCAACTGCTCGCCTCCATCGAGGGGTTGGGCTGCGACTTCGTGCGCACGGACCATGTCCAGTGCACCGCGCGGGCCCGCACCATCCACCGCGTGCCGTACGGCAGGCGCGGTGTCGTCCTCGATCCGCGCGAGGCGATCCTGCCCGCCGACCGCTCCACCTCCGTCGACTACGCGTACGCGTGGGCCGGCATCTACCACCGCAGACTGGCCGACCGGGGCCTGCTGCACTTCACTGACGGGCTGCGCACGGCCGAGGACCGGCCGTGGATCTGGAAGCTGCACCGGGAGGCGGAATCGTTCGCCACGGTGGGTCTGCTCGGGGTGTTCTACCGGCGCGGTGTCGCTTCCTCACTGACGCAGATCGGTGACGTACGGCAGCTGGATTTCATTCGCGCGTTCGACCAGGTGGTAAGCGAAACGGCACAGGACCGGGACGCGGATAAACTCCTGCCGAAGGCCGTGCGGACCTACTGTGCGATTATTTCCCATCACCTGGGATCCATCGAAAGGTTCGAGCCGCCCGTGGCACGAAAACTGAAGTCGATGAGTGCCGTCGCATTGCGGCGAATGCCGCAGGACGTCCTCGATGACGCCCTCGACTCCATGGACATACAGCGCGCGACGCGACTGCGTCGGCTGCGCCGGCGGCCGGCCGCCGCGGGGGTGTCCGCGTGAGGACCCAGATCTTCATGGCGTCGACGCTGTACGGCACGGCGACACTCGCCGCCGCCGTGGACGCCGGCTGCTTCCGCCCCGCGGACCGGCGTGTCCTGCTGGTCTCCAACAACGCGGCGACCCCCGAGACGACACCCGGCGTCGACGAGATGCCCGGCTTCACGCAGTTGCGCGGCCGGTTCGACGACGTGATCTCGTGGAACGAGACCATCTCCCCGTTCCACCCGGGCGGCTGGGCCCCGCGGCTCGACGACGTACCGCTGTGGGAGCGGCATCTGCGGCTCGCCTGGGGGCTCGGCGACGACGACGTCGAGCTGGTCGTCGAATCGATCCAGGTGAACCCGGCGCTCGGCCTCACCCAGATCTTCACGGGCGCCCCCGTCACCGTCTACGCCGACGGCCTGATGAGTTACGGCCCGACCCGCAACAAGATCGACCCGCTGGTCGGCACCCGGATCGACCGGCTCCTCCACCTCGACCTGGTGCCGGGCCTCACTCCGCTGCTGCTCACGGAGTTCGGTGTCGGACCGGAGATCGTGCCGACCGCGGTCTTCACCGACGTCCTGACCGAACTCGTCAAGACGGGCGACGAGTTGCCCGCCATCGACGAACCGGCCCTGCTGCTCGGCCAGTACCTCTCCGCGCTCGGCATCCTCACCGCCGAGGAGGAGGAGGACCTGCACGTACGCATGCTCAAGGGCGCCGTCGCACTCGGGCACGAGCGGATCGTGTTCAAGCCGCACCCCAGCGCGCCGGCCCGCTGGTCGCGCGCCCTGGAGAAGGAGGCGACGCGGATCGGCGCCGACCTCACCGTGCTCGACACCCCGGTCCTCGCCGAGGTGCTCTACCAGCGGATGCGCCCCGCGCTGGTCGTGGGCTGCTTCTCCACCGCACTGCTCACGGCCTCCGCGCTGTACGGCCTCCCGGTCGCCCGCATCGGCACCGAACCCCTCCTCGAACGCCTCACCCCGTACGAGAACAGCAACCGCGTCCCCGTCACGATCGTGGACGCCCTGCTCCCGGAACTGACGGACCGCACGGCGGTGACCGAACAGCGCCAGGGCATGACCGCCGCCGAACTGTCCGAGCTGGTACGGGCCGTGGGCTTCGCCATGCAGCCCAAGATCTACCCGGACACCCGGCCGGGCGCCGAGCAGTACCTGACCCGGCGTCTGAACGACCACACCTGGCGTTACTTCAAGCGGCGGCGCCTCACCTCGCTGGGCCTGCCCGGCGCGGTACCGGCGCAGCTCGCCTTCATCCCGCGCAACGCGACGGTCCGTCGTGTGGCCAAGCGCGCCCGATCCCTGAAGAGGGCCACTCTCGGATGAGCACCGTGGATTCGTCGCCCGCCCCGACGTCCTCTCCGGGGGCGGACTCCTCTCCCGGGACGGGTCCCACCACCGAGGCGGGTGACAGCGCTCCCGTCCCACCCCGGATAGTTCCCAGGAAGCACGTCCCGCGGCTGCGCGCGCTGGACGGGCTTCGGCTGATCGCCGCCCTGATGGTCGCCGCGTACCACTACGGCGGCCGGGACGGCGAGGTGAGCGGGGCCTGGGGGACCTCTCCGCAGCTCCAGTTCCCCACCCTGCACACCTGGTTCGCGTACGGCTGTCTCGGCGTGCAGATCTTCTTCGTGATCAGCGGCTTCGTGATCTGCATGAGCGGCTGGGGACGGAGCCTGCGCTCGTTCTTCGCCTCGCGGGTCTCCCGGCTGATGCCGGCGTACTGGGCGGCGATCGTCCTCGTCACGGCCGTCTTCGCGCTGCCGGTGGTCGCGTACCACGCCGTCTCGCCCAGTGACGCGCTGCTGAACCTGACGCTCATGCAGCAACCCCTGGGCGCCGACCGGGTGCTCGGCGTCTGCTGGACGCTCTGGGCCGAGGTCCGTTTCTACGCCCTGTTCGCGCTCTGCGTGGTCCTGCCCGGGGCGACCCGGCAGCGCGTGATCCTCTTCTGCGCGAGCTGGACCCTGGCCGCGGCGATCGCCCAGGCGGCGCACGAGCCGCTGCTCGACCTGATCCTGATGCCCGAGTACGCGCCGTTCTTCATCGGCGGCATCGGCCTCTACCTCGTGCACCGCGACCGGCGCGACGCGTACGCCTGGGGCATCGTGCTCGTCAGCTGGCTGATCGGCCAGCACTACGCGGTGGCGCGGCTGTGGCACGCGCCCGACCCGCGGTTCTTCTCCGACCGCAGCTCGACCGGGATCATCCTCGTCGTCACCCTGGGCTTCGTGGCGGTCGCCGCGGTCGCGCTGGGCTGGCTGAACCGGGCGAACTGGCCGTGGCTGACGGTGGCCGGGGCGCTGACGTACCCCTTCTACCTGGTCCACGAGCACCTGGGCTGGGTCGCCATCAAGGCCTACCACCAGAACCTGGGCCTTCCGTCGTACGCGACGGCACTGCTGACGGTCGCGACGATGCTGACCCTGGCCTGGCTGCTGAACCGGCTCGTCGAGGACCGGCTGACCCCGCGGCTGCGCTCGGCCCTGTCGAAGCCGCGCCGAACGGGCTGAACACGCTCAACGCGCCGCACGCGCCGTACGCTTCGGAGCCGGTCGAGCCAGGCGGTTCAGCCGGCTCCGAAGTGTGTCTCGATCCCGGCCAGCAGCAGCATGAGACCTTCCTCGAACCCCTCGTCGTACCCCTCGAAGATCACCGAGCCCGCTGCCGCCGTCAGGGGATGGTCGGCGAGCATCTCGGCGCGCGCGTCCACGTCGTAGCCCTCGCGGCGCTCCCCCGGCAGGGGATACACGCCCTGCTCCTCGGTGACGAAGCCCAGCGTGTAGAGATACGCGGTGGTGAAGGCGCGTACCCCCTGGTGGAGGGTGAACCCGGCGTCCACGAAGGCGCGCAGGTTCTCCTCCATCTGCGCGGCGTGCTCGGTGCCGGTGAAGCGTGAGCCGCTGAAGACCTTGGCCCCGTCGCGGTAGCTGAGCAGCGCGGTACGCAGACCGCGGTTGGCCACGAGAAGCCGCTCGCGCCAGTCCGTGCCCGGCGGGATCGAGGTACTGGCGATCATCCGCCGGTACATCTCCGTCGCCATCTCGTCCAGCAGGGCCTGCTTGTCCTTGAAGTGCCAGTAGAGGGCGGGCGCCTTGACGTCCAGCTCCTTGGCGATGACGCGGAGGCTGAGGCCGTTGAGGCCGACCTCGTTCAGCAGACGCAGGGCCGTGTCGGCCACCAGCGCTCGGTCGATCTTCCCTACAGCCACGCTCGCACCCTATCCGGAGGTCTCTCCTTGACAGCTTAACGTCGTTAAGTGCATCCTCGACGCAAGCAACTTAACGACGTTAAGGAGATCGCCGTGGATTCCGTCACGCAGGCCGCCGTGGACACCCCCGCCGTACCGGCCGAGACCGACGTCCTGATCGTGGGCGCCGGACCCACCGGACTCGCCCTCGCGCTCGACCTCGCCCGGCACGGCGTACGCGCCCTCGTCGTGGAGCGGTCCGCCGGCCTCTTCCCCGGCTCGCGGGGCAAGGGGATCCAGCCGCGCACCCAGGAGGTCTTCGACGACCTCGGCGTGCTGGACGCGCTCCGGGCGGGCGGCGGCACGTACCCCGTCGGGATGATCTGGAAGGACGGGCAGCGGCAGGGCGAGCACCGGATGTTCGACGAGGTGGAGGCGACGGAGGCCGACCCGTACGCGGGCTTCGCGCTGATGGTGCCGCAGTGGAGGACGCAGGAGATCCTGTACGCGCGCCTGACGGAACTGGGCGGCGGCGTCACCTTCGGCCGGGAGCTGGTGGGCCTCGACCAGGACGCCGACGGGGTGACGGCGAGCTTCGCCTCCGGAACCCCGGTGCGCGCCCGTTACGCCGTCGCCGCGGACGGCGGCCGGTCGGCCGTGCGGCGCGCGCTGGGCATCGGGATGACCGGCGAGACCGTGGACCCGGCTCCGGCGCTGGTCGCGGACATCCGCGTCACCGGGCTCGACCGCGACAACTGGCACTTCTTCCCGCCCACCGACGCCGGCCCCGGCCTCCAGGGCGGCTTCCTGGGGATCTGCCCCCTGCCCCACACCGAGGACTTCCAGCTGGCGGCCGGTTTCGCCGATCCGTCCGCCGAGCCCGACCTGTCCCTCGACGGCATCCGCAAGCTGGTCGCCACGCGCACGCATCTGTCCGCGGACGACGTGACCGAGGTCCGCTGGGCCTCCGAGTTCCGGCCGCGTGCCGCGATGGCGGACCGGTTCCGGGACCGGCGGGTCTTCCTGGCGGGCGACGCGGCCCACGTCCACTCGCCCGCGGGCGGCCAGGGCCTCAACACCAGCGTCCAGGACGCCTACAACCTGGCCTGGAAGCTCGCGGCCGTACTGCGGGGGTCCGCCCCGGCCGCCCTCCTCGACTCGTACGAGGAGGAGCGGATGCCCGTCGCCGCGCAGATGCTGGGCCTGTCCACGGGCGTCCACCGCGGCGAGGTCCGGCGCGGCGCGGCCACCCAGCAGCTCGGCCTCGGCTACCGCGGCTCGGCGCTGGCGGTGGAGACGCGTACGGACCTGCCCGAGGAGGCCCTGCGCGCGGGTGACCGCGCACCGGACGGCACCCGCGCCGGGATCCGCCTCTTCGACGCCTTCCGGGGCCCGCACTGGACACTGCTCACGGTCGGCAGCACGGACCCCGGGATGCCGGACCTCCCGGGCATCCCGACGGTCCGCTTCCCCGCGTACGAGGCGTACGGAACCGGGGTGTTCCTGGTCCGCCCCGACGGTTACGTGGGCTGGGCGGGCGGGTCGACGGGGAACTTGAAGGAGTACGCGGCGCGGGTCGGCGCCCTCTAGGACCGCTCAGGACCGCTTAGGGCTGCTCAGGACTGCTTCCCGGGACCCTCAGACGGAGCTGGCGAGCGACAGCTTCACGGCGAAGCCCAGGAAGAGGGCACCGGCGGCGGAGGTGGCCCCCGCGGAGAGCCGCCTGCGCCGCTTGAAGGCCGCCGCCAGCTTCGTCCCGCCGAATATCAGGGCGCTGAGGTAGAGGAAACTCGCGACCTGGGCGAAGACACCGAGCACGACGAAGGAGAGGGCGGGATACGCGTAGCCCGGATCCACGAACTGAACGAAGAACGCGACGAAGAACAAAATCGCCTTGGGGTTGAACAGGCTGATGACGAGCGCCCGCCGGAAGGGGCGCTCCTCGACGGCCGGCGGGGCGGTCTCCTCGGCCTCGCCCCGCTCCCGCCGGGTCCGCCACATCTGCCACGCGGCCCGCAGCATCCCGAACGCCAGCCAGGTGAGATACCCGGCGCCCGCGTACTTCACGATCCCGAACAGCAGGGTGTTGGCCTGCAGCAGGGACGCGACACCGGCCGCGGACAGCGTCATCAGCACGGCGTCACCGCACCAGACACCGGCGGAGGCCTGATAGCCGGTCCTGACACCCCGCCGCGCGGCGACGGACAGCACATAGAGCGAGTTCGGCCCCGGCAGCAGAACAATCAGCACGAGGCCCACGAGGTAGGTGGGGAGATCGGTTACGCCAAGCATGAGAGGCAGTGTCGCATCCGGGTATGACAGCGCAGGATGGAGTTCTGCGGGACGAGACGGCCGCTCGGATGTCACCACGGCACATCGATGACCGGATCGATGAGCGGCGGGGGGTTCAAATGCGTACAACAGGTGTGTGGAGATCAGGTGTGGCGGCGACGGCGCTGGCGGCGCTCACCGTGGTGAGCGGGTGCACGATCCAGCCGGCGGGCCCGCCGGGCACGTCACCGGACGGTTCGCCGTCCGTCGGAGGGTCGTCGTCCGCAGCCGCCCCGTCACCGGCCCGCCGCTCCCCCGGTGACGCCAAGCCGCCGAGTTCCGCCGGGCAGCCCGCGCCCAAGGTCCTGTGGTCACCGGGCGACCGGGGCATGGACGTACGGGAGTTGCAGGCCCGGCTGCGCCAGGTGCTGTGGCTCTACGAGGGGCCCACGGGCACGTACGACGCCTCGACGGTCTACGCGGTCAAGGGTTTCCAGGGCAAGCGCGGCCTGCCGAAGACCGGCACCACGGACTCGGCGACCTGGCAGCGGCTGCTGGGGATGACCCGCGAGCCGGGCAAGTGGGACCTGTACGCGTCGGGCGGCCAGCCGGCCGCGCAACCGGATCCGCGCTGTCTGACGGGCCGGGTGCTGTGCATCAGCAAGACCAGCCGCACCCTGCGCTGGATGATCGACGGCCGGACGGTCTCGACGATGGCGGTGCGCTTCGGCACGGAGTACACGCCCACCCGCGAAGGTGTCTTCGACGTCTACTTCAAGTCGCGCCACCATGTGTCGACGATCTACGACTCACCCATGCCGTACGCGATGTTCTTCAGCGGCGGCCAGGCGGTCCACTACTCCGCGGACTTCGCGGGGACGGGTTACTACGGCGGCTCGCACGGCTGCGTGAACGTACGGGACGAAGGAAAGATCGCCGCGCTGTTCGCGCAGGTGAGGGACGGCGACAAGGTCGTCGTCTACTGGTGAGCGCCGGGCGGCGGAGAAGGTGTGCGGGCGCGGGCGGGACCGGGGGAACGTGTCCCGCCCGCGCCTTGTGTGCACTGAGCCGTGAGTACGGGGGGAACCCCGGCTCGTGCGCCAGCCGATGACCAGTCGGCTCGCTTAGTACTGCGTCGGGGCGGCTGAAAACGTCACACCAGGACGCCACACGCGCGCGGACCGGGCCGGGGACGCCTTGCCCTCGTCACTGCGGAACGTGCTCGTGTTCGTGTTCGTGTTCGTGCTCGTGCTCGTGTTCATGTGGCCGCGGTCGTCACCGTCAGGGCCACCGCCGTCGCCCTTGCCGTCACCGTGGCCGCCGCCGAAGCCGTTGTCGTCGCCGCCGCGGTCGTCACCCTTGCCGCCGCCGAAGCCGTTGTCACCCTTGCCGTCGTCACCCTTGTCCGGATCGGAGTACCCGGAACCGGGGTCGTTCCAGTCGTCGTCGGAGTCGCGGTGGTTCCAGGTCCTCAGGACGCCCCTGCAGTACTTCTGCACCTGCTCGGCGCCCCGGGCCGCGTCCTCCAGGGTGCGTCTGCGCCCGGCGTCGAGGTCCTTGCCGTCGCGGATGTCACGGCAGGCCGAGGCGATCCTGGCCCACCGCTGACCCTGCCGGCTCTCGCGCCCGGTGTCGTCGGAGTCGGGCCGCGCGCCCGTACCCGTACCCCCGGGTGCCTCGCCGCTCGGGGCGGAGTCCCCGCCGGTCGGTGCGCCGGCGCTGCCCTCGGGCCGCGGGTCGTCGCCGCGCCGGGTCGCCTCGGGGGACGGTGTGCGCAGCGGGCGGTCCTGCGTGACGTCGGCCGTCGCGGAGGCGCCCGGTTCCGGTCCGCCCCCGCCGAAGGCCAGGACACCGGCGGTGGCGGCCACGGCGACCCCGCCGATCATCCCGGCGGCCAGCGCGGCGGCGAGGCCGTAGCGCACCGGGCGGCTCCACGGGGAGCGGGCGCGGTCGTCCGGGGTGAAACGGCCCAGCCGGACGAGGCCGGCGTCCAGGGAGGCCCCCAGGGACGAGGAAGGCGAGAAGGGTGAGGAGGAGGTGGCGGAGGTGGCGGAGGTGGCGGATGGCGTCGACGGGAAGGACGCCGGGGAACGCCTACGGGAGGGTCCGGCGAGGGCCGTCTCCGCGCTCCGGCCGGAGCGCGCCGAGCGGAAGGCGGCCAACGCGGCTTCCTCACCCGGGAGTTCGGCGCCACGTTCACCGGCGGCACCGGCGGCACTTGCAGCTCCGGCGGCTCCAGCAACTCCGGTGGCACCGGTCGGTGCGAACCCGGCGGCGGACGTGCGCAGTTCGTCGAGTGCCTCGGCGAGACGGTCGGCCTGGGCGCGGATGTCGGCGTCGACGGCTTCGAGCGGTTCTCCGCGCAGCAGCCGTTCCGCCGCGTCGCGGTCCAGCCACCGGCCGGGGGGCGTGGGATCGTCCCCCGGGAAGACAGAGCGCTCGTCGGCCATCACATGTCCTTCTGCGTACGCGAAGGCGTATGCGTCACACCGGCCGACGTGACCGCACGGGTACGCGGCTCCGTGTGCGGGGGTCTCTGCTGGGGTACCGAGGCCAGGGAGCCCACGGATTCCGGAGCAGCCGCCTCCGGGTCCGTGCCGAGCAGTTCCGCGAGGCGTTTGAGTCCGCGGTGCGCCGCCGTGCGGACGGCGCCGGGCCGTTTGCCCAGGGTGTCCGCGGCGGTCTTGGCGTCGAGGCCGACGACGACACGCAGTACGACGGCCTCCGCCTGGTCCTGCGGGAGCTGGGCGATGAGGGAGAGGGTGCGGCCCGTGGCGAGCGCTTCGATGGCCTCACCCGCGGTGTCGGACTCGGCCGCCCTGCCGGTCAGTTCGCTCTCGTCGCCGCCTATCGCGGGGCGCCGCCCGCGCATGCGTATGTGGTCGAGTGCGCGGTTGCGGGCTATCCGGGCGGCCCAGCCGCGGAACCGGTCGGCGTCGCCGCTGAACCGTTCGAGGTCGCGGGCGATCTGGAGCCAGGCCTCGGACGTCACGTCCTCGGCGTCCGGGTCGCCGACCAGCGTGCGCACGTACCCCAGGAGCCGTGGATGCACGGCTCGGTACACAGTACGGAACGCGGTCTCGTCCCCGTACTGTGCGGCAAGCACCGCGGCGGTCAGCTCCGCGTCGTCCCCCAGCACCGCGCCCCTTATTGCGCCCAGCCGACGCCGCTCCCGCGGGCCGGGTCATCTCCGTCGTGGTCTCTCGGTCGATGGTTGCGGTCCTGCCCCGCATCCGGCGCGAAATGCACGTTACGGCTTGAAACCGGGGCGCGTCCATGTCCGTACAACATGCAACCAACTCGTTGCGGCGTGGGGTGTGACACAAAACGCACCGGCGGCGCTGAGGAGAGTACGGGCCGCCGCGCGGCCCGTGCCGCGCGACGGCCGGGGCCTCTCCTGTGGGGGGTGGCGGCCCCGGCCGTTGCCATCGGCGGAGCCGGCGTCCCTCCCCGTCAACCGCTCCCGCCCTTCTTGTTCTTCTCACTCTTCGTGCTTTTCGCGCTCTTTGCGGCCTTCGGGCTTTTCGTGACACCGCTGCCCGACGCCTTCGACGATTTGGCTGATTCCTTCGCCTCGGCCTTCTCGGCCTTCTCTGTCGCCTTGGCGCTCTTGGCGTTCTTCTTTTTCTTCGCTTCGGCCGACCGCGCCGCGCAGTACGCGTCCACCTCGTCCTCGCCGCCCGCGGCCCGGACCAGCAGTTGCCAGGCGGTCGGGTCGAGGCCCTTGCCCCGCTTCTTGCCGGAGTCGTACGCGCGGCAGTGGGACTCGGTGTCCTGGGCGGTGGAAAGCCGGTCGAGCCCGGACGCGCCGGGCGTGCCGACACCGGCAGGGCCGCCGGGGTCGGCCGGTGAACTGCTCGACGGCCGCCGGGGCCTGTCCCGCTCGCCCCCGTCGTCCCGTCCGACCGCGCCCGAGCCGATGGCCGCGACGGCCACCCCGCCGAGCGTCACGCTCGCCGCCAGCGCGACCAGCGTCGCCCGCAGCGACCAGGCCCGCCGCTCGCCCGCGGGCCGCCAGTCGTCCCGCCGCCGGGTACGGGCCGCCGTGTGCGCCCCCTCGTCCCGGGCGTCCCGGAACGCGGCGAGGGCCCGCTTCCGCGCATCGGGGTCCGTTTCCCCGCCCCTTACGGCGGCGGCGAGCAGGGCACCGAGGTCCGGGCGGGTGCTGTCGCCCTCTCGTTCACCCATGTCCGCATCCACTTCCGCCGCCGGAGGGCTGTCTGCCGTTCATCCCGACTCCCCCAGCGTCCGGGGCCCGTCTTCCGTCACACCCTCGGCGTCGAGGCGGCGGGCCAGCCGCTTCAGACCCCGGTGCGCGGCGGTGCGTACCGCGCCGGGGCGTTTGCCGAGTACCCGCCCGGCCGCCGGACCGTCGAGCCCGACGACGACCCGCAGCAGCACGGCCTCGGCCTGGTCGCGCGGCAGGGTGGCGAGGAGTTCCAGGGCGTACTGCGTGCCGAGGGACTCCAGTGCCTGGTCGTCCGTGCTCCGGGCGGCGGGCAGGTCGAGCACGTCCTGTTCGAGTGCGGACGCCCGCGGCCGTACCTTCTGCCGGCGCAGGTGATCGAGCGCCCGGTGCCTCGCGATGGTCGCGGTCCAGCCGCGGAACCCCGCCCCGTCCCCGCGGAACCGCCCCAGATCACGGGCGATCTCCAGCCACGCGTCCGAGGCCACGTCCTCCGCCTCCGCGCCGACCAGGCCCCGCAGATACCCGAGCAGTCCGGGCTGCACGATCCGGTACGCGACCGCGAAGGCGTCCTCGTCCCCCTGCTGTGCCCGCGCGACGGCCAGGCCCAGCTCCCCGTCGGACGACCGCACGCGGCGGGACCCCCCTCCCTGGACCAACACTGCCTCGTTCACACCGGGTTCGGACCACCGTGACGGACCACCGTGACGGAGATCCGTGACGCGTCTCCGTGACGGACCACCGTGGCCGTATGCGGTCACACACCCTCAAGGTCATCTGCGTCTGGCGGCGCGGAAACGTCACAGCTCGTCGGTCGCGCCGCCCGCCTCCGCACACCCGGACCGCCGCGGCAGCCCCGGCGACCCGGGCGGCCCGGCCCGCTCCCGCCCGTGCAACTGCAGATAGAACGTGCGCAGGGACTCCCGTTCCCCCGCCTCGAACCGCTTCACGACCTTGCCCAGCGGATTCCACACGCGCCCGTCCGGCATCCGTACGCCCACCGGCTGGCCGAACAACTCCCGCTGCCCCTGGTCGAACTCGACCCACGCGGCACCGGCCCGCCGCACCAGCACCTCTCCCGCGTACACCCCGAGCCCGAACAGCACCCGGCCCACGGCCGCGTGGTCCCGGCCGCTCCTGCGCAGCCCGTCGACGATGAAGTCGACGACGCGCAGGCTCGCGACGGAGTAGTCCAGCGGCAGTCGGTTGCGGGCCGTGACGTCCCGTACGAACCGTGCCGCGTGCTGCCGCATCCGCAGGTCGGCCGAGAGCCTGCGGGTCACTCGCGAGGGCTCTCCCGACTCCGCGCTCGTCCCCATCACGCCTGCGCCCCCTCAGTCGGTCACGTCCGGGCCGCGCGAGCCACGGCCGGTCCGCACCATCAAGCGAGCCGGGCGCCCCGAACATCACACATCCCCATGGTGACAAAGGTCACGCGGCAATTCACCGGAATCGGCACAACCATCCACTCTCCCCAAGCGTCGAACCCGCTCCGGAGTGACGTACCGCACAGGCTTGTTGGGTGATGTTTGGTCCGAAGTTGGCGCTGAATTAAGGAGCCACCCTTGTGACGGGTGGGTTTTTTGTGCTGCTTTTCTAGGGGTGGGGTATTTGAGTCGCCGGACGACCCATGCGTACAAACCGCTGAGTCTGAAGCGGAGAGCGTGGCTGACGACGGGGGCCGTCGTACTGGCCGGGGCGGGCGCCGTGACGTACGCGGTCGCGAACCCGGGTGACGACCCGTCGGCCGACGCCGCGCGCAGCAAGCGGCCCGTGAAGGTCCACGAGCTCGCGATGAGCAGTGACGGCACGGACCGCCGCGAGGTGGAGCGGACGGGCACCGCCCAGTTCTCGCTGCTCGGCATCTCCTGGGCCGGCGCGAAGGCCGAACTCGACGGCACCGCCCAGGTACGGACGCGCGCGCTCGGCTCGGGCGAGTGGACCGGCTGGCAGAACCTGGACCTGGAATTCCACCCCGTCGACAAGGCGGAACCGGGCGCCAAGGAGGCGCGCGGCGCGTCCGATCCGCTGTGGGTCGGCCCGAGCGACGGCGTCGAGGCGCGGGTGGTCGCGGCTGGGGGGTCGGCGAGTTCCGGGCTGCCCAAGGGACTTGAGCTGAGTCTCGTGGACCCTGGGGTGACCTCGGCCGAGGCGAAGAACGAGGCTCTGAGCACAGCCACCGGTCTCTCGTTGGACAGCGCCGCCTTCGTCGCCGAGGATCCGACCGGCTCCCCGTCCGACGCCGCCTCGGCGTCCGTGTCCCCGGCGGATTCGGCGGGCGCGGAGCCCACGGGTGCGGCCGACACGGCCGGCGCTCCCGCGTCACCTGCCGAAAGCACGTCCGAAAGCGCCTCCGGGAGTGCGTCGGAGAGCGCGTCGGCCTCCCCGACGCCCGACCCGGTCCCGTCCCCGCCGCCGTCCACCGTGACGCAGCCGCCGATCGTCTCCCGCGCCCAGTGGGGTGCCGCCGAGTCGACGGTCAAGGACCCGCCGGAGTACATCGACAAGGTCAGCGCGGTCTTCGTCCACCACACGGTCGGTACGAACGACTACAGCTGCGCCGAGTCCCCCGCGCTGGTGCGCGGCATCATGGCGTACCACGTGCAGACCGAGCTGTGGAACGACATCGGCTACAACTTCCTGGTCGACAAGTGCGGCCGGATCTTCGAGGGCCGCGCGGGCGGCGTCGACCTGCCGGTGCGCGGCGCGCACACCTACGGCTTCAACGGCGACTCGGCGGGCATCGCGGTCCTCGGTGACTTCGAGGGTGCCGCGGCCACCTCCACCACCGCGGCGAAGGCCGCGGGCAAGCCGACGCGGGCCGCCCTGGAGTCCGTGGCGCGCGTCGCCGCGTGGAAGCTCGGCCAGTACGACGGCAACCCGAGCGGCCAGGTCACCCTGACCGCCGCCGACGACACGGGTGTGTGGAAGGCGGGCCAGCAGGCCACGCTGAACACGATCTCCGGTCACCGCGACGGCTTCGCCACCGAGTGCCCCGGCAAAAACCTTTACTCGAAGCTGAGCGAGATCCGCCGGTACGCATCGAGCCCCGGTAGGAACTCCGCGGTCCCGACCGCCGACTTCAACGGTGACGGCATCAGCGACCTCGTCGCCGCCACGCCCAAGCAGGGCAGCGGCTGGCTCACCCTGGTGCCCGGCGGTCTGAACGGCCCCGTCTCCGCCTCGAAGGTGAAGCTCAACCAGGGCACCGCCAACGTGCCGGGCGCCGCCGAGTCGGGCGACCAGTGGGGCGCGGCCACGGCCCTCGGCGACATCAACGGCGACGGGTACGCGGACATCGCGATCGGCGCCCCCGGCGAGGACGACACGACCGGCCACGCGGACCGCGGCGCGGTGACGATCCTGTACGGCCCGAAGTTCGACCTCGGCGCGGACACCATGGCGCTGGGCGACGACTACGAGCCGGCCGGGGCGCGGTTCGGCGCGACGGTCGCGGTCGGCGACTTCAACGCCGACGGCCGGGCCGACGTCTTCACGGCGGCCACCGGCACGGGCGGCAACTGGGCGGCCCGCTTCGACGACGGCCACGAGGTCGCCGGCGATCTCACCACCGCCTCCGGCGCCCTCGCGTACGCGGACGCCACGACCGGTGACTTCAACCGGGACGGCTACGCGGACGTGGCGCTCAACTACCGCGACGCGTCCGGCGCCGGCAAGGTCACCTGGTTCAAGGGGTCCAAGTCGCTGGGCCTGTCGAAGGTGTCCACGCTCTCCGTCAAGGGCGGCCGCTCGATCGCCGCGGGCGACGTGAACGGCAACGGCTACGACGACATCGTCATCGGCCAGCCGTACGCCTCCGAGTCCGGCGCGATCTCCGGCGGCCAGGTCACGATGGTCCCGGGCACGACGACCGGTTTCACCACCACCGGGCTGACGAAGATCACGCAGAGCACGGCGGGCGTCGAGGGCGCCAACGAGTCCGGTGACGCGATGGGCACCTCGGTCTCCGTGGGCGACTTCAACGCCGACGGTTTCGCGGACGTCCTGACCGGCGCCCCGAACGAGGACATCACCCGCAGCGGAGCCAACAAGGCGAACGCGGGCGCGGTCTGGCTCTTCAAGGGCGCCTCGGCCGGCCTCACCGGCACCGGGTCGCTCTCCTTCTCGCAGGACACCACGGGTGTCCCCGGGTCCACGGAGAAGGACGACAAGCTGGGTTCGGCCGTCTCGCTGACGGACTTCTCCGGCCACGGCCGCGCGCACCTGCTGATCGGCGCGGAGGGCGAGGACGCGTACAACGGCACGCTGTTGTACCTCCCGAGCACGGCGTCGGGCGTCTCCGTCGCCAAGTCGGCGTACTACGGCGTCACCCAGCTGGGCACGGCGACGGCCACGCGACTGGGCCAGGTCCTGACCCCGTAGACAGCACGCGGTATGCGCACGAGGCCGGGACCCTGTACGGAACAGGGTCCCGGCCTCATGTGTACGGGGGCGTGTACGGGGGGCGTGTGCGGGTTCGGGCCCGCGGGTGCTCAGGCGCGTCCGCGGGCCCGTCGGGAGACCACCGCGCGCAGGACGCGGCGGCCCTCGGTGGTGAGTTCGCGCGCCTGCCGCAGACCCCCTGGGCCGTGCGCCGACACCAGTTCCAGCACGCTGATCTGGCGGCGCAGTTCGGCGGCGACGAGCGGCGACATGTCCTGCGTACGGCCCTCGCGGCGGTCGCGCGCCGAGGCCGCGCCGTCGGACTCGGCACGGGCCGTGGCGTCGAGGAGGCCGTGGATCCGGAGCGCGGCGACCGAGCAGGCGTCGGCCCACTCCCGCAGGTTCGCGGCGGTCCGCTCCGCCGGGGCCTCACCGAGCATGCGGTGCGCCAGCGCGACGGCCTCGCCCTCGGCCGACGCGGGGCTCTCCGGGCCGTCCGCCACATAGAGCTTGGCGCGCACCTGCTCGACGCACTCGCCCCAGTCCCGGAACCCCTCCTCGGACTCCGCGAGACTCGCCCACAGGGGGCGCAGGATCTCGTCGTCGCCGCCCAACAGGGGCACGCACCTGTCCAGGCACGCCAGACCGCCGGCCGCGAGACCCAGCTCGTCGGCCCGAGCGGTCAGTTCCACCAGGCTCATCACGCCTCCCTCGGTGGGCCGCCGCTGGTCGCGGAGCCCGCACTTCCCCTTACTGCGTGCACGGTGGCCGGAACGTCACAGTGCGAAGTGGCCGAAATCTACATGGGGATGACGCCCAGTCGGTCCAGTAACCGGAAGAACAGCATCTCGGCCGAGGGGTTCGCGTCGGAACTGAGCACGTCGAGGAGTCGGTCCTCCGACGCGTCGCGGCCCGATTCGGCGGCCCAGGCGAGGGCCCGCACGACGGCGTCGCGCGGTTCCAGGAAGAAGTCGTCGACGGCCAGTCCGTCCTCGTTGCCGCCCAGATAGCCGGCCATCGCGTCCCTGGCCAGACAGGTCGTCCAGGCCCCGCTGTCGGGCGCGGCCGCCTCGACGACCACGCAGTCGCTGTCCATGACGTATCCGAAGAGCGCGGGCGCGCCCGTCTCCTGGGCGAGGTCGTTCATGTTCCCCACGTCCGAGGCGCCCCCGTCGGGAGCGTTCGGGTACTCCCAGACCTGCCAGCCGCCGTCCGCCGTCTCGTGCAGCGTCATGCCCGCCGCGCCGGACAACGCGCGTAGCTCGGCGAGCGGCTGCTCGCTTCTGCCCACGACGAAATACCCCCAGTAGCCCATGCCGCTCCCCCCGGTGTGTCGGTCGGCCAGCGCCGAATACACCACACGGGCACAGTAGTTCGCCACCGGAACACGCAAGCCGCCAGAAACTACACAGCCACGGCCAGGGCGCCGCCACGGGCCTTCTCGTCCTGCATCCGCGTGAGGCGCAGGATCACGAGGACGGCGAGGACACCGGCGCCCAGATGGGCCGCGTCCGCGAACATCGCCTGCCCGACGGCGTCCCGGATCTCCTCGGGTGTCTCGGCCCTGCGGTACGTGGTGGACCCGACCCGGTCGGCGATCAACGCGAGGATCCAGCAGGTCCACCAGCCGTTGACCAGAGCGTGGGACGCCCGTCCCACAGGGGCGCTCGCTTCCCAGACGTCCGCCATGATCCGGCGCGGGAACCACAGGTTGACGACGGGCACGAACCAGCTCCAGCAGGTCCAGGCACGCTTCATCCGGTGCCCGAACGGGTCGAACACCTCGGCGTTGACGCGCGCCCGCTGGAACCAGGCCAGGAACAAGGCGATGGCCACGACGAACGCGGCCGTCTGCACGACCCCGGCGACGGTCAGGATCATGTCCGCACGGTCGATCTCCGTCATGGGAACCGCGCCGATCCCGTCACCCGCCAGCCGGTCCGCGATGTCGTACGTCAGCCAAGCGGACCAGATCCCGAGGAGGTCCGTGGCCGAGGCCACCGCGACCGCCACGGCGGCGGCCTTCCCGAGCCCGACGGGCGAACGCAGCCAGGCGGGGCCGTGCGGCGCGTCCAGGGGCGTTCCGCCGTACGCACCCGGCTGAACGAACTGGACGGGCTGAACGGGCTGAACGGGCTGAACGGGCTGAGAGGACTGAACGGGCTGGGCCCGGGCGCCGGCGCAGTTCTGGCAGAGGGTGCCGCCCGGTGTCACGGCGGACTGACGGCATTGGGCACAGAGCATGGGTGAGCGGTCCCCCGAGGATGCGTGAACAGGGCGCGCCGAACAGCGCGCGAAGAGGCCGGGCGCGCCCTCTCCCCAGAGGCCTCGCGCGGCCTGGGGAACATACGTTTCGCGCGCCCCGCCCGTCCACTCGGATTCGCCGGGGACATGCCCCCGACCGGCTGGGGCACGAACCGGCCGGGGCATGGCACACGCGGCCCTCAGTCCAGCTTCCCCGCCAGCGCCTTGAAGTCGGCCCACGACGACTCGGGCCTGCGTGGATCCCACAGCTTCTGCGTCAGCGCCCGCAGCGGCATCCGGATCCCCGCCGCCACCTGGGCCTGGGTCTGGGAGCCGGAGAGGTCGCACCAGACGGCGAAGGACGCGCCGAGGATCTGGTCGTCGTACTCCTTGGGCACCGGGGTCGTGCCGCGCACCACGAGGGGCGTCCACTGCTCGTAGATGCGCTGCCCGGTCGGGTAGACGAAGGTGTTGGGCTGCCCGAGGACGTAGTACAGGTACTCGTCGTTGTAGTTGAGCAGCTCGCGTCCGGACCGCAGGTACTCCGTCGGCTGCCGCGCGCCGATCTCCTTGCCGGTCCAGTACGCGACCTTCAGGTCCTTGTCGGCCTGGACGGTGCCCCCGGCGAAGATCCCGTCGTTCCAGGCGCGCATCGTCCGGTCGTGGCCGCGCATGGTGTCGGCCCGGTCGTTGAGCCACCCGGTCGCCAGGTCGGCGATCCCGGCGCCGGATCCGTACGCCTTCGTCGCGGCGGTGGCCAGCTGCGGGTACGAGGCCGCCGGGTTCGCCACCGTCAGCGCCTGGTACTCGTCGGCGCCGAGGTGCCAGTACGGCCCGGGGAACAGGTCGGCGTACTCGTTCAGCAGCTCGTCGACGATCTTCGCGGCGGCGGGCTTCGAGATGTCGAGCGCGCCCTTGGAGGCGACCCCCGCGGTGTTGCGGAGCTGGAGGTCCGGATGGGCGGCGATCACCGCGCCGAGGTGTCCGGGCGAATCGATCTCGGGCACGACGGCTATGTGCCGGCTCTTCGCGAGGGCGAGGATCCGCCGCACCTCGGCCTTGGTCAGATGTTCCTTCGAGACGACCTCGGGATGCGAGTCGGAGGCTATCCGGAAGCCCTGGTCGTCGGAGAAGTGCAGTCCGAGCTGGTTGTACTTCAGATCGCCCAGCTCACGGATCCTGTCCTCGATCCAGGCGGCGGTGAAATGCTTGCGCGCGATGTCCAGCATGAACCCGCGCTGCGGCTTGGCCGGCGAGTCGCGTACGACCCCCTCGGGCGCCGTGGCGTTCCCGTGGACCTCCTGCTTGAGCGTGCGGGTGCCGTAGAAGACGCCCGCCTCCTCCGTACCGCTGATCCGCACCCGCCCGTCGGCCACCCGCAGCGTGTACGACTCGGCGTTCGCGTCCTCGTCCGTGAGGTTCAGCCCGACGTCCCCGGCGCGCGCCTCGCCCTGCCCCGCGTACGTCAGCCCCAGCTCCTTGGCGAGCAGCCGTCCCTCGTCGGCGAGCGCGTCGGCGCCCACGACCACCCGGCCGCCCTTCGCGGGCCGCCAGCCGGGCCCGCGGGCGGCGGTGTGCTCGCGGACGGCCGGAATCGTCCGGGGTGCCCGTGACATCGGATACGTCCGATCGGGTGACGGGGTCGGGGAGGCCGCCGGTGCCTGGGCGCTCCTCTCGCCGGAGGGCCGCCCGGTCGAGGGCGCGCCCGAGTCGCCGCTCGGCCAGAGCCCCACGGTCAGCGCCGCGCCCGCCACGACCGCCACGACGCCCGCGCCGACCAGCAGGGGCTTCCTGTGGACCGATGCCGACTCCTTGCGCCTACGCCCGTTCACCACAGCCCGCTCACTCTCCCGATCCCTGGCCCGATCACCCGCCCGGACCCGTCCCCGTACGCTGTACCTCCGCTGTGAACCTAAGCCCCGTCTCCCGGTGCCGCTGTCCACCATCTGTCCTGAAACTCTCCCTTACGGGTGAAGTCCGGGCATCTCTCGGACAGCTACCGCCAAGCCTCGATAGCGTGAGAGCACACCTCTCACTTCATCCCCTTGCCCCTCTTGCTCCTCCTGATGACCCGAGGAACCCACGCTGCCCGCGCACCGTCCTTCCCGTCTCCCCGGCCAGGCCGTCGCCACACCGGAGCCGCCCGGGCACCGCCCCACCGGCCTGGCCCGTTTCAACGCCCTGCCCGCGGACGAGGCCGAGCGCACGCTCCTGGCCTGCTGCGGCAGCTCCCACTGGGCCCGCCGGGTCGCCGCGCACCGCCCCTATCCCGACCTGGACGCCCTGCTGGCCGCGTCCGACGAGGCGGCGTACGACCTGACGCCGGCCGACGTCACCGAGGCCCTGGCCTGCGAATCACTCACGCTCCTGCCGGACGGCGCGTACTCCGCCGCGCACACGGCCCTGAGCGCCGCCCACGCCGCGTACGAGAGCCGTTTCGGCCATGTCTTCGTCATCTGCCTGGACGACACGCCCCCGGAGGAGTCCCCCGACCTGGTCCTGACCGAAATCAGCTCCCGCCTCACCAACGACCCGGACAAGGAACTCACGCTCACAGCAGAAGAACTACGCCGCCTGACCAGGGGCCGCCTGACGAGATCCGTCGGGGACACGGACATCTTCAGGGGCGCGGGGAACGGCGCAATCTTTCGTCCCTGAGGCGCACGGGCAACGGCGCGGTCCTCCGACCTCCAGGGGCGCGGGGAACGGCGCAGTCTTTTGGCTTTTCAGGGGCGCGGGGAACGGCGCAATCGTTTGCCTTCAGGGGCGCGGGGAACTGCGCAATCCCTGAGGCGGGCCACGACACACCCGCACCCACCCCCACCCGCAATAGCCCATACGTACCCCTTTGCCTGCCAGTTCGATCACATCGGTAGGCCCGCCGTAAACGTTCCGACAACACGTCGCTACGATGGCCAGGGCCGGTGGACCGTACCCGGCCGGGCCAGGTCGACATCGAAGCCGGCAGGCCCCAATCCCCGCTCCCGGAGGGTTCTTCCGTGCCGGCTGGAACGCTGTACCGCGGCCGGGAAGGAATGTGGTCCTGGGTGGCTCATCGAGTCACCGGCGTCCTCATCTTCTTCTTCCTGTTCGTACACGTGCTGGACACCGCTCTTGTCCGTGTCTCTCCCCAGGACTACGACAAGGTCGTAGCCACCTACAAGACGCCGGTCGTCGCGCTGCTGGAGTACGGCCTCGTCGCCGCCATCCTCTTCCACGCGCTCAACGGCCTGCGGGTGATCGCCGTCGACTTCTGGTCGAAGGGCCCGCGCTACCAGAAGCAGATGCTCTGGACCGTTGTCGGCATCTGGGTCGTGCTGATGATCGGGGCCCTGTACCCCGTCCTCGGCCACGCCGCTCGTGAAGTCTTCGGGAGCTGACGCGCAAGATGTCGAACAACACAGGCACCACCGAGAAGACCGCGCCCGGTATCGGCCCCGTCGAGGGCGCGTCCCTCTACGACGTCGACAACCCGGCGCCCCTCATCGAAGCCCCGCGCAAGCGGACCCGTAAGACCCCGAAGTCCACCCGCGGCAACTTCGAGATGTACGGCTGGCTGTTCATGCGGCTGTCCGGCGTCGTCCTGGTCGTCCTGGTCCTGGGTCACCTGCTCATCCAGCTGGTCCTCGACGGCGGCGTCTCCAAGATCGGTTTCGCCTTCGTGGCGGGCCGCTGGGCCTCCCCGTTCTGGCAGGTCTGGGATCTGTTGATGCTGTGGCTGGCGATGCTGCACGGCGCCAACGGCCTGCGTACGGTCATCAACGACTACGCGGAGCGCGCGGACACCCGGCTGTGGCTCAAGGGCCTGCTCTACACCGCCACGGTGTTCACCATCCTGCTGGGCACGCTGGTGATCTTCACCTTCGACCCGAACATCCGCTAGGCACGGGGCTGCGAGAATCATGAAGATCCACAAGTACGACACCGTCATCGTCGGCGCCGGCGGCGCCGGAATGCGCGCGGCCATCGAGTCGACGAAGCGCAGCCGGACCGCCGTGCTGACGAAGCTCTACCCCACCCGCTCCCACACGGGCGCCGCGCAGGGCGGTATGGCCGCCGCGCTGGCGAACGTGGAGGAGGACAACTGGGAGTGGCACACCTTCGACACGATCAAGGGCGGCGACTACCTGGTCGACCAGGACGCCGCCGAGATCCTCGCGAAGGAGGCCATCGACGCGGTCCTCGACCTGGAGAAGATGGGCCTGCCGTTCAACCGGACCCCGGACGGCACCATCGACCAGCGCCGCTTCGGCGGGCACTCCCGCAACCACGGCGAGGCCCCGGTCCGCCGGTCCTGCTACGCGGCGGACCGCACCGGCCACATGATCCTCCAGACGCTCTACCAGAACTGCGTCAAGGAGGGTGTGGAGTTCTTCAACGAGTTCTACGTCCTCGACCAGCTGCTCGTGGAGGTCGACGGCGTCAAGAAGTCGGCCGGCGTCGTCGCCTACGAACTGGCGACCGGTGAGATCCACGTCTTCCAGGCGAAGGCCGTGATCTACGCGTCCGGCGGCACCGGCAAGTTCTTCAAGGTGACGTCGAACGCGCACACGCTGACCGGTGACGGCCAGGCCGCGGTCTACCGGCGCGGGCTGCCGCTGGAGGACATGGAGTTCTTCCAGTTCCACCCGACCGGCATCTGGCGCATGGGCATCCTGCTGACGGAGGGCGCCCGCGGTGAGGGCGGCATCCTCCGCAACAAGGACGGCGAGCGCTTCATGGAGAAGTACGCGCCGGTCATGAAGGACCTCGCGTCCCGTGACGTCGTGTCCCGCTCCATCTACACGGAGATCCGTGAGGGCCGCGGCTGCGGTCCCGAGGGCGACCACGTCTACCTCGACCTCACGCACCTCCCGCCGGAGCAGCTGGACGCCAAGCTCCCGGACATCACGGAGTTCGCCCGTACGTACCTCGGCATCGAGCCGTACACGGACCCGATCCCGATCCAGCCCACCGCGCACTACGCCATGGGCGGCATCCCGACCAACGTCGAGGGTGAGGTCCTGGCGGACAACACCACCGTCGTCCCGGGCCTGTACGCGGCCGGTGAGGTCGCGTGCGTCTCCGTGCACGGCGCCAACCGCCTCGGCACGAACTCGCTGCTCGACATCAACGTGTTCGGCAAGCGCGCGGGCATCGCGGCGGCGGAGTACTCGGCCACGGTCGGGCACGTCGAGCTGCCCGAGGACCCGGCCTCGCTGGTCGTCGGCCAGATCGAGCGGCTGCGGGCGGCCACGGGCAACGAGCGCGTGGCGGACATCCGCCGCGAGCTGCAGGAGTGCATGGACGCCAACGTCATGGTGTTCCGCACCGAGCAGACGATCAAGACGGCCGTCGAGAAGATCGCCGAGCTGCGCGAGCGCTACCTGAACGTGTCCGTCCAGGACAAGGGCAAGCGGTTCAACACCGACCTCCTCGAAGCCGTCGAGCTGGGCAACCTGCTCGACCTCGCCGAGGTCATGGCCGTGTCCGCGCTCGCCCGCAAGGAGTCCCGCGGCGGTCACTACCGCGAGGACTACCCCAACCGCGACGACGTCAACTTCATGCGCCACACCATGGCGTACCGCGAGGTCGGCGACGACGGCACCGAGTCGATCCGTCTCGACTACAAGCCGGTCGTGCAGACCCGCTACCAGCCGATGGAGCGTAAGTACTGATGGCAACCCCTACCTTGGACAAGGCCGACGCGGCCGGCACGGCCGAGCCCGGCTTCGCCGACTCCCCGTACATCACGGCCACGTTCCGCATCCGCCGCTTCAACCCCGAGAACTCGGCGGAAGCGGTCTGGGAAGACTTCCAGCTGGAGATCGACCCCAAGGAGCGTGTCCTCGACGCGCTGCACAAGATCAAGTGGGATCTGGACGGCACCCTGACGTTCCGCCGGTCCTGCGCGCACGGCATCTGCGGCTCGGACGCCATGCGGATCAACGGCAAGAACCGTCTCGCCTGCAAGACCCTGATCAAGGACATCAACCCGGCCAAGCCCATCACGGTCGAGCCCATCAAGGGCCTCACCGTGCTGAAGGACCTGGTCGTGGACATGGAGCCCTTCTTCCAGGCGTACCGCGACGTGATGCCGTTCCTGGTCACGAAGGAGACGAACGAGCCGACGCGCGAGCGTCTGCAGTCGGCCGAGGACCGGGAGCGCTTCGACGACACGACGAAGTGCATCCTCTGCGCCGCGTGCACGTCCTCGTGCCCGGTGTTCTGGAACGACGGCCAGTACTTCGGCCCGGCCGCCATCGTGAACGCCCACCGCTTCATCTTCGACTCGCGTGACGACGCCGGAGAGCAGCGCCTGGAGATCCTCAACGACAAGGACGGCGTGTGGCGTTGCCGCACGACGTTCAACTGCACGGACGCCTGCCCGCGCGGTATCGAGGTCACGAAGGCGATCCAGGAAGTGAAGCGGGCACTGATCACACGCCGCTTCTGATCTTGTTGTACCTCGGTACGTATGCAAGAGGGGCCCCACTCCCGCCGGAGTGGGGCCCCTCTTGCACTGCTCTCACCGATGTCAGCCGCGCAGGACGCGACCCTGCTTGTCGGTGCGGTCGTTGCTGGTGAGGAACAGGATGCCGTCGATCAGCGCCCAGAAGCCCAGGCCACCGCAGGTGAGGAGCTGGGCGACACCCACGCCGACGGAGCCGACGTAGAAGCGGCCGATGCCGAGCGTGCCCAGGAAGATCTGCAGGATGCCCGCGACGATCTTCGACTTGTCCGAGTAGGGACGGCCCTGCGGGTCGACGCCGTACGGGGTGGCGGGGGTGGGGACGGTCATGAGACGTGCTCCTGGATGACTGAATGAAACCGGAGCAGGCCCGCCCCGGGGAACTCCAGGAGGGACCCGTGGCAGATACCTGCCAAAGGTCGCATCAGCGTCACCGCGCCCACGTGACCGTGCGCACGTCGTCCCCCCTGTGACGTGTGAGCGTACGGAGGGCCATGGGGCCAGCGGGAGAGCGAACGGCCTATTGTTCCCATCCCGTGATCAAGTCATGCCAAAATTTAGCCACGAATATTGCGGACAACGGTCCAGGTGACTGCTATAGCGAGCACCAACACCTGTACGCGCGGGCTGAGTTCGGGCCGCCAGCGCCGCCCGCGCAGCCCTTCCACGATCCAGCGCGCCAACAACGCGAGGGCGAACGGCGAGGCGAGCAGCAGCGCCCTGTTGTCGAGCCAGGCCGCGCCGAACTGACCGTGCATCAGGTCGTACGTCATCCGCGTGCCGCCGCAGGCCGGGCAGAGCAGCCCGGTGACGAACCGGAACGGGCAGGCGGGCAGGGCGTGGCCGGCCTCGTGCGGATCGGTGCCGTACAGATAGCCGGCGCCGAGGACCCCGGCGACGAGCACCGCGAGGGGTGCGGTCGCCGGGCGCCGCAGCAGTTCCGCGCGCACGGAGCCGGTCTCAGCCACGCAGGGGGCGGCCCTGCGCGTCCGTGGCGTTGTGCCCGGTCAGCAGCATGATCCCGTCGATGAGGGCCCAGATCCCGAGCCCGCCACAGGTGAAGAGCTGAGCGAGCCCGATGCCGACGCTGCCGATGTAGAACCGCCCGACACCGAGGCTCCCCAGGCAGAGCTGCAGAACACCCGCAATGATCTTCGACTTGTCGGAGTACGGGCGCCCGTAGGGGTCGTAGCCGTACGGGGCGTTGGGGTCACCGGTGAACGTACCGGGAGGGTAGGCGCCGGCCGGGGCGTAGCCGCCGGGGGGCGGGTATCCGGGCCCCTGCTGGTACCCGGACTGCGGAGGCCCGTACGGCTGCCCGGGCTGACCGGGCTGCCCCGGCTGCTGATACTGCCCGGAACCCGGCTGCCCGGCCGCGTACGGGTTGGCGTCGCTCGGCGGGACGGCACCCGGGTTCGGATAGCCGTAACCGGGAGGCGTCTCCCCGGAGTTCGGATAGCCGTAGCCGGGCGGCTGGTTCGGTGGCTGCTGCGGCTGAGACGGCTGCTCGCTCACGGTGACTGCTCCTGGGGACGGTGACGACGTATGAAAAGAATCAGGTCAGGACATCTTGCCGGAGAGGACGGCGGATAGAGAAGCCGGTTCGGCCGTGGTGTTGTGCACGGATGCGGCAAGTGTCACGAAGCGGGCCCCGGCCGAGCCTACGCACCGGGGGCGCGCCACTCGGCCCAGACCTCCTTGCCGCCGCCGTTGCGCCGCCCGTTGATCACGAGGTAGTGGCCCCAGTCGTCGGCGCACGCCCGGGTGAGCCAGAGCCCGCGCCCGCTCTCGTCCTCGGGCCCCGCGACGGCCCCCGGCGGTCGCGGTGGAGGATACGGGCTGCTGTCCCACACGCTGAGCCGCAACCGGCCGTCGGTGCGCATGAGCCGCACGGCGACGGAGTCCCGCGTACAGGACAGGGAGTTGGTGACCAGCTCCGACGCGACGAGTTGGGCGTTGTCGAGGACGCCGGACTCCACCTGGTAGCGGGTGAGCACGGCCCGCACGTGGGCGCGGACGATGCCCGGCCCCAGGGGCGAGTGGGGGATGCGGAGCGCGTACTCCCAGTCGCCGTCGAGCGGCGAGTGGGCAGGGTGGTGCAGGGCGAGTTCGGTCATGGCCGTAACTCCTCTGTGCGATTCAGGGGTTGATGGATGCAGTCAGATGACGCGGGCGGTGGCTCTGTCGCTGTCGCGGTGCGCTTCCGATACTCCTGCGCCACTTTGAGTGACTGACCGCACACTGAAAGTAGAGCACTCGACTGCAATACTGCTACCGAACACGGCAACTTATTGGAGTGAATCCGCAATGCCACCAAGGCCTACGGCCACCGCCAGGCAACAGCGCCTAGGCGCTGAACTGCGCAAACTCCGTGAGCGCGCGGGCCTCAACTCCCGCGAGGCGGGGCAGAAACTGGGTATCGATCCGGCTCGAATCAGCAACATCGAGTCCGGACGGTTCGGCGTCAGCGCGGATCGCGTTCGAGCATTCGCCCACGGGTACGAATGCTGCGATGAGCCCTACATCGACGCGCTCGCGGCCATGACGGCTGGACGCTCCCGCAACTGGTGGGACGACTACCGGGATCTCCTCCCGCCGGTCCTGCTGGACCTGTCGGAAATGGAGGAGCACGCGAAGGCGCTGCGTACGGTTCAGTTCACGCATCTGCCCGGGCTTCTCCAGACCGCGGACTACGCCCGCCTGGTCTTCCAGCAGAATGTGCCCAGCCTGCCGCCCCCGAAGATCGAGCACCGTCTGTCCCACCGCATCAAGCGCCAGGGAATTCTCTACAGCGACACCCCGACGCAGTACGCCGGGATCATCCACGAGGCGGCTCTGCGGATGCAGTTCGGGGGCCCCGGCATCATGCGCGACCAGTTGGCGCACATTGCGCAGATGAGCGAACGCGAGAACGTGACAGTCCTCGTGCTCCCTTTCTCGGCCGGCATCTTCCCCGGCGCAGGCCAGACCGTGGTCATCGCCGACGGTCCGCACCCACAACTGGACACCGTGCAGTTGGACACGGAACACGGCTCCGAATTCCTGCACGCAGAAGCCCAGCTGGAGAAGTACCGAACAATCATGGGCCGCATGGAGCAGCTCTCACTCACCGCCGCAGAATCGCGCGACTTCATCCACGGACTGATCGCAGACCTACGAAAGGACCCATCATGACCGAACTCTGCTGGCAGAAGTCCTCATTCAGCAGCGAGGCCAGCAACTGCCTGGAACTCGCCTCCACCCCCGATGGCAAACTCCGCCTCCGCGAATCCGACGACCCGACCACCACACTCGCCGTCCACCCCTCAGGTCTTCGCTTCTTGCTGGTTGCAACCCGCCCCGAGATAGCCACGAGCACTTGAAAGCAACTGCGCGGTGATTTCACCGGTATGGCGACTAGCGCAGCAGCGTCGCCCAAGTAGGCCGCCAGGTGGCCACAACCGATTCCTGTGAAAGGCCTCCGATGCCCACCCTCCACTGGCAGAAGTCCTCCTACAGCAGCGAGGGGAACAACTGCCTGGAACTCGCCACCACCCCCGCCGGCGAACTCCACCTCCGCGAATCCGACGACCCGACCACCACGCTCACTGTCCCCCCGGCAGGCCTCCGCTCACTGCTGGCTGCCGTTCGCCAGGAGATATCCGGCCACCCCTGCCGGTGAAGCCGTTCGCGTGTTCGCCGCGGTATCCGCACGTCACGGGCCCTAAAAAGCTTTACGTGGCGTCCGCGGAGTGATCAGCTGTGGCGTCACGAGCGGAGCGGCCTCTGGGGAGGGGTCGGGGAGTGGGAGGCGTCGCGTGAGTACCAGCGTCGGGATCAGCGGGCAGGCCGGAGAGACAACGCAGCCGTGTCCGCAGTGCGGGGCCGAGATCCGGGTGGACGGGCGGTTCACCACCTGGTGTGCCGGGTGCGACTGGAACGTGGATCCGGAGCGGCCCGGCGAGGAGCCGGGGCGGCTGGAGAGACGGCGGCGAAGACTCGCCCGCCGTTACGGCGAGCGCCTGGCCACCGAAGTGGCCGCCGGAGAGACGCTGCGCCCGCGCCGCGACGCCGCGGGCCTCGCGGCCTACGCGATCGCGCTCGCGGTGCACGGCGTCACCGTGGCCCTGGCCGTCGGCGCGGTGTGGTTCCTCGTCACCGGGTGGGGCGGTGCCGGGACGGTCCTCGGCCTGGTCCTCGCGGTGCTCACCTGGACGTTGCGGCCGCGCTTCTCCGAACTGCCCGACGACCAGCCCCTGCTGACCCGCGCCGACGCGCCCGCGCTCTTCGCGTTGATCGACGAGGTCGCCGTCGTCGCGGACACCCGTGGAGTGGACACGCTCGCCGTCAGCACGGAGCTGAACGCGAGCGTGACGACGTACGGGATACGCGGTCGCCGGCTGCTGACCATCGGCGTGCCGCTCTGGGAGATCCTCACCCCGCAGGAGCGGATCGCCCTGCTCGGCCATGAACTCGGCCACTACAGCAACGGGGACACCCGGCACGGCCTGATCATCGGCAACGCGCTCCGCTCGCTCAGCACCTGGCGCTACTACGTCGACCCGACGCCGAACCCCACCCTCGTGGAGGCCTTCGTCAACCTGGTCTTCATCCTGCCCCGCGCCCTGCTCCAGGGGCTGTTGATACTGCTGGACCGGCTGACCCTGCGGGCGACACAGCGCGCCGAGTACCTCGCCGACTCGATGGCCGCGCGGGCCGGATCCACCGACGCGGCCGCGTCGATCATGAACCGTTTCCTCGTGCTCGACTCGGCCGAGACCATGCTGCGGCGCGAGACCAACGCCCAGCAGGTCAGCCGGCGCGGCACGGCGGACCGGCAACCCTGGCAGGGCCTGTGGGAGCGTCTGCGCGCGCACATGGACTCCGTCCCGCAGAGCGAGTACGAACGCCAGCGCCGCGCGGCGACCCTGCGAGGTCAGAGCGTCGACGCGACCCATCCCCCGACCCACCTGCGCCACCAGTGCCTCCTCGCCGTCCCGCCCCTCCCGGCGACCGTGACGACGGACGCCGGCACGGAGTCCCGCATCGCGGCCGAACTGGCCGCCCCGGCCACAACGGCGGCCCAGCGCATCGTCAAGCACGGGCTCGGTCACTAGAGCTGTCCCGGACAACCGCCCTCGGCGCCACACGGGTGACTCCCCCAGCACCTCCCCCTCGCCTCCCCCCTCACCCCCACCCCGCCACCTAATCTGACGACATGTCAGACGAAGAGTCGTACGACCTGCTCGGATTCGACAATGTTCTTCTTCCCGTCGGGAACCTCGACGAGGCCGTGGACTTCTACCGGCGGGCCGGGTTCACGGTCGGGTTCCGGCTCGACGAGGCCGGGATCGCCGTGCTGAAGGTCGGCAAGGAGACGCCCGGCGTGCTACTGCGGCTGGAGAGCGAGCTGGGGCACCGGCCGCCCGCCTGGGCCTGCCCCCGGGTGTGGCTGGAGGTGCGGGACGCCCGAGGCATGGCCGACACCCTCGCCGCCGCCGGCGTCCAGCCCCTCGACGCGCCCCTCTCCGTCGCCACCGGCTGGACCGTCGAGGTCGCCGACCCCTGGGGCAACGTCATCGGGTTCACGGACTACACCAAGCGGCCCGAGCTGGCCCGCACCGGCTGACACCCGCCCCCCCAGCGCACCTGGGCCGCGCCCCTGAGCCGCACGTCACACCCGTACCGCCGAAGCTCTACTTGAACGTGTTCAAAAACAGGTCTACATTTTCTCTCGACGGAGTTTTGAACACGTTCAAGTAGGAGCGGGGACATGGATCTCACGGTCGTTGCGTATGTCATATATCTGCTGATCAGCGTCGCGCTGACGGTCTGGGTGGCACGGACCCTCAGCCACAACGGGCGGATCTTCCTGGCCGATGTGCTGCAGGGGAACGAGAAACTCGCGGACGCCGTCAACCACCTCCTGGTGGTCGGCTTCTACCTGGTGAACCTCGGCTTCGTGGCTCTCTATCTGAACCAGGACGACGAGATCGCCGACGCCCGCGGGGTCTTCGAGGCCCTGTCGACGAAGCTCGGCGTGGTGCTCCTGGTGCTCGGCGCCATGCACCTGGGGAACGTCTACGTGCTCAACAAGATCCGCCGCCGGGGCGTCATGGAGCGCGAGCAGCAGCCGCCCGTGCCGCCGCAGGGCTGGGTCGCGCCGGCGGGCAGGGCGTGACCCCGGTGGCGACCGCCGCAGGCCCGGACCGGGACGCCGTACGCGTCCCGGTCCGCGGGCTCACCGTCCTGTACGACGCCCAGTGCTCGCTCTGCACCTTCCTGCGCGACTGGCTCGTGTGGCAGCAGCAGTTGGTGCCCCTGGAACTGGTGGCCGCCGGATCGGCGGAGGCCAGGCGCCGCTACCCGGGACTCGACCACGCCGCGACGCTCGACGAGATCACCGTGATCGGGGACGCGGGCCAGGTCTACCGGGGTACCGCCGCCTGGGTCGTCACCCTGTGGGCGCTCGCCGACCACCGCCCGATGGCCCACCGGCTCAGCACCCCGGCCGGGGCCCGGCTGGCCCGGGGCGCGGTGCTCGCCGCGGCCAAGTGGCGCGAGGGACAGCGGGCCCGCCGGGAGGGGTACTGGGGCGGGGGCGCGTACACCGCGGCCGACGGATGGTCGTACGACCCGGTCGTGGGCTGGACCTGGAACCCGCCCGCCTGCGACAGCGGCACCTGTCCGCCTCGTTAGGCTCTGTCCCGTGCCAGCAGCGAACGACAGTGCCCCCAGCCCGGACGGCCCCGCGGTGCCCGAGAGCCGGACCGTGCCCGAAGGCCACGCCGTGCCCGAGGGCGCCGCGGTACCCGAAGGCCCCGGCGCCCCGCGCACGCCCGCCAAGAGCGAGCAGACCCGGGCCCTGATCCTGGAGACGGCCATGCGCCTGTTCCAGGAACGGGGTTACGAGAAGACGACGATGCGGGCCATCGCCAAGGAGGCCGGGGTCTCCGTAGGCAACGCGTACTACTACTTCGCGGGCAAGGAGCACCTGATCCAGGGCTTCTACGACCGCATGGCCGTGGAGCACCGCGCGGCGGTCCGCGAGGTCCTGGACCACGAGCGGGACCTGGAGAAGCGGATCGCCGGGGTCCTGACGGCGTGGCTGGACGTGGCGACGCCGTACCACGAGTTCGCGGTGCAGTTCTTCAAGAACGCCGCCGATCCGGACAGCCCGCTCAGCCCGTTCTCGCCCGAGTCGGAGCACGCGCGCGTGGAGGCCATCGGCGTCTGCAGCGAGGTACTGAGCGGTTCGAAGGCGAAGATCCCCGAAGAGCTGCGGGAGGTGCTTCCCGAACTGCTGTGGCTCTCCCAGATGGGTCTGGTCCTGTACTGGATCTTCGACCGTACGGAGGGGCGCGAGCGCAGCTACCGGCTCGCCGAACGAGGCGCCCGCCTCACCTCGCTCGGCGTCTCGCTGGCCCGCTTCCGCGTGCTGCGGCCCCTGGTCCGCGAGGTGCACGAACTGTTCACGGACTTCCTGCCGGGGATGACGAACGCGCTGCCCGATCCCGCCAAGAGCACCAAGACCGCCAAACCCGCCAGGAAGTCCGCCACATAGCGCCTCGCGGCGCCCCACGCGGTCAGTTCACCGCGTCCACCTCGTCCTCCGCCAGCTCCACGTCGTACACCAGCGGTTCCGCGCCGACCATCACATGGCGGGCCCGGGAGGGGTGCTCCTGGGCCGTCACGGCCAGCAGGTACGAGCCCGCCGCCGGGACCGAGACGATGTACGAGCCGTCGGCCAGCGAGGTCACCCGGTCGAGCTGACGGCCGCCCTTGGAGAGCAGGGTCAGCGCGGCGCCCTCCACAGGTGCGCCGTCCGGGGTGCGGACGAAGCCGTGGATCACGGTGGAACCGCCGCCGGTTCCGGAGCCGGTTCCAGTTCCGGTGCCGGTGCCGGTGCCGGTCTCGGCGTCGGGCACGCGCGCGTGGGGCGCGTCGGCCGTCTCCTCGCGGGGCTCCACCGCCAGGTGCGGCAGCCGCTTCTCCAGGCCCGCGGGCAGCCACCAGTTGGAGTTGCCCAGGAGGTGCATCGCGGCCGGCACCAGGGCCGTACGCAGGATGAACGCGTCGAGGGCGACCGCCGCCGCGAGCCCGATGCCCGCCATCGCGCCCTCCATGTCACCGCTGAGCACGAACGCGGAGAACACGCAGATCATGATCAGGGCCGCGCAGTTGATGACCCGGCTGGTCTCGGCGAGGCCGACCCGGACCGCGCGCGCGTTGTCCTTGGTGTGCACCCACTCCTCGTGCATACGGCTCACCAGGAACACCTGGTAGTCCATCGAGAGCCCGAAGAGCAGCGACAGCATGATGACCGGCAGGAAGGCGGTGATCGGCCCCTCCTTGCCGATGCCGAGGAGTTCCGTGCCCCAGCCCCACTGGAAGATCGCGACGAGCACTCCGAAGGAGGCGGCTGCCGCGATGAGGTTCATCAGGGCCGCCGTCAGCGGCACCACCAGGGAGCGGAAGGCCACCATCAGCAGCAGGAAGCCGAGCGAGATGATCGCCGCGACGAAGTAGGGCAGCCGCTCCCCCGTGACGGCCGCGAAGTCCTTGAAGACGGCGGTCACGCCGCCCACATGGGCCTTCGCCCCGGACTCCGGGATCACGTCGTCGCGCAGCCGGTCGATCAGCTGGTCCGTCTTCTCGGACTGCGGTGACGTGGTGGGTACCACCTGGATGACCGTGATACCCCGCGCGGGCGGCGCGGCGGCGACCTGGGCGACCCCGTCGGTCGAGCGGATGGTGGAGACGAGCGCGTCCACGTCACCGGCCGCCGCACCACCGGTGGCTCCCCCGCCGTCCACGACCACCTGGAGCGGGCCGTTGAAGCCGGGTCCGAAGCCCTCGGCGAGCAGGTCGTACGCCTGCCGGGTGGTCGTGGAGTCCTGGTGGTTGCCCTGGTCGGTGGCGCCGAGCCGGATCGACAGGACGGGCAGCGCCAGGATCATCATGACGACCAGAGCCCCGGCGGCGATCGTCCGCGGCCGCTTCTGCACGTACGCGGACCAGCGGGCGGCGAGTCCGCTCGCCTCCTCCGACTCCGGTCCCTCGGCGGCGAGCCGTCGGCGCTGCTTGCGGCTGAGCACCCGCATGCCGAGCAGTCCGAGGAGCGCGGGCAGCAGGGTGACCGCGGCGAGCACGCTCAGCACGACCGTCAGCGAGGTGGCGACGACGACACCGTCCAGGAAGCGCATGTTCATCACCAGCATCCCGGCGAGCGCGATGCACACCGTGCCGCCGGCGAACAGGACGGCGCGGCCCGAGGTGTTGAGGGCCGTGACGGCGGACTCCTCGGGCTTCATACCGCGCAGGATGCCCCTGCGGTGCCGCGTCACGATGAACAGGGCGTAGTCGATGCCGACGCCCAGGCCGATCAGCGAGCCGAGCAGTGGCGCCACTTCGGGCACGTCGGTGACATGGCTGAGCAACGAGGTCGCCATCAGTCCGGTACCGAGGGCGGCGATCGCGACGACGAGCGGCAGCAGCATCGCGAAGAGCGAGCCGAAGGCGAGGAAGAGGACGACCGCCGCGGCCAGGATGCCGACCATCTCGGCGATGCCGGTGGGCGGTTCCTGGGTGCGGGTGATCGCCTGGCCGCCCAGCTCCACCTGGAGTCCGGCGCGTTCGGCGCCCTGCGCGGTGTCGACGACGTCCTCCACGAGCGCCTTCGGCACACCGTTGGCCTGCTCGGTGAAGGTGATCTGGGCGTACGCGATCCGCCCGTCCTCGCTGAACTGCGAGGCCCCCTGAGCGGCGTACGGGCTGCTGACCTCGCCGACGCCCTTCATGCGCCCGATCTCTTCGAGGGCGGGCTCGATCCGGGAGCGTACGGACGCGTCCCGGGCCGTCCCCTCGTCGACCTTCCACACCACCGTGTCGGTGTCGCCGGACCGCTCCGGGAATGCCTTCTCCATCAGGTCGTACGCGCGCGTGGAGTCCGTGTTCGGAAGGGTGAAGGTGTCCGCGTAGTTCGTGCCCGCGGCGGAACCCGCGAAGCCCAGCCCCAGCACCGTCCCCACCCACAGAATCAGGACCACCAGCCGGTGCCGATAGCACCACCGTGCCAATGTCGTCACGCCTCAACGCCCCTTATTCGTCCGTCGGTTGTCGGTTGGTCCCCCAGGTCCTGCGGCACAGCATCGGGCGCGGCGCGGGCCGCGGGACATGACCTGGCCATGACTCACAAGGAACTCCAAAGGGCGAGCCGGCCCCGTTGTCGGTGGCCGCGCCGATACTGGGGGCATGACCGCTCACGAGGGGGCGACCGTGCTGGTCGTCGAGGACGAGCCGAGCATCGCGGACGTGCTGACCATCGCCCTGCGCTACCACCGCTTCGAGGTGATGACCGCCGGGACCGTCCGCCAGGCGCTGACGATGGCCGAGCGCACCCGCCCGGACGCGGCGCTCCTCGACGTGATGCTCCCGGACGGCGACGGCCGGGCGCTCGGCCGCGAACTGCGCGTGAAGCAGCCCGATCTCGCGCTGGTGTTCCTCACCGCGCGGGACGCGCCCACGGAGATCGTCGGCGCGCTCTCCTTCGGCGACGACTACATCACCAAGCCGTTCAACATCGACGAGGTGATCGCCCGCATCACCGCCGTGCTGCGCCGCACCCGCCCCGCCGACGTCCTGCCCGAGCGCCCTCCGCTGCGCTACGGCGACCTGGAGCTGGACGAGACGACGTACTCGGTGCACCGCGCGGGCCGCACGGTCGAACTGACCCCGACCGAGTACGCGCTGCTGCGTTTCCTCGTGCGCAACGGCGGCCGGATCGTGCCCAAGGAGCAGCTGCTGCGGCACGTCTGGCAGTACGAGCACCCGGCGGAGTCGACCGTCGTAGAGACGTACATCAGCTATCTGCGGCGCAAGCTCGACGCGCTCGGCGCCCCGGTGATCACGACCCGGCGCGGCGTCGGATACGGGCTCGCGTGATCCGCCGGCGCTGCCGCGGGCACGGCGTCCACTCCCTGCGCGGCAAGCTGACGGTGGCCAATGTGGGGCTGCTGGCGCTCGGCATCGTCGTGGCGACGGCGGTGAGCCTGATGGGCATGCGGTACTACCTGCTGGACCAGGTCGACTCGGAGCTGCTCAGGATGCGGGACTCCCTGGAGAGTACGCAGCTGACCGCGCGGCAGATCGACTCGCTGAGCGCGCTGGCCTTCGTCCGGGAGGGGCGGGCTCCGGAGTCGCAGGGTCCGCCGGACGCCGACTCGCTGTTCGCGGTGGTCGACCGCGAGGGCCGGGCTCTCACGCTCGGCACGTTCGAACCGACCGCGAACCAGCGTGCGCTCGCCTCGGCGGTGGGCGATCCCCGTGCGCTCACCGGTGACGCGGACCCGCGCGATGTGACCGTGGACGGTTCGCCGTTCCGGGTGATCGGCGCGTCCCTGCCCGACGGGTCCGTGATCCTCGTCGCCGGGTCGACCGACGCGCTGCACAAGGGCATGGCCAAGGCGCTCAAACTCGACCTGTTCTTCGGGGTGCTGCTGCTGGCGCTGCTCGCCGTACTGACGATGCTGAGCGTGAGCCGGCGGCTGCGGCCCCTAGAGGACATGGTGGAGACGTCGTCGGCGATCGCCGAGGGGGATCTGGCCCGCCGGGTGCCGTCCAGCCACCATCCGACCCAGGAGGTCGAGCAGTTGCGGCTCGCCCTCAACTCGATGCTCCAGCAGGTCGAGGTGGCGTACCGGACGCGGGAGCGCAGCGCCGCCCAGCTGCGGCGGTTCGTCGCGGACGCCTCGCACGAGCTGCGTACGCCGCTGTCCGCGATACGCGGCTACCTCCAGCTGTACGACAAGGGCATGCTGCGGGAGCCGGCCGAGCGCAAGCGGGCGTGGGACCGGATGACCGGGGAGGCCGACCGGATGGGGCGCCTCGTCGACGAGCTGCTCACCCTGGCGCGCCTCGACCAGCAGCCCGAACTGCGGTTCCGGAACGTCGACCTGAGCCGTCTGGTGCGGGACGCGGCGGAGGATCTGCGGGCGCAGCAGCCGGGGCGCCCGGTGTCGGTGCGCGCCGAGGGCGCCCTCCTCGTACGGGCGGACGAGTCGGGCCTGCGGCAGGTGCTCGGCAACCTCGTGGCGAACGTACGCACGCACACGCCCGCGGATGTCGCGGTCGCGCTCGATCTGGAGCGGGTCGACGGGGTGGTGCGGGTACGGGTCGCCGACGAGGGGCCGGGGCTGGCGGAGGAGGACGCCGCGCGCATCTTCGACCGGTTCTTCCGGGCGGGTGGGGGTGCGGGCAGTGGCCTGGGCATGGCCATCGTGCAGGGGGTTGCGGCGGCGCACGGGGGTGACGTGACGGTGCGCACGTCACCGGGGGCGGGCCTGACGGTGACGGTCACACTGCCCGCCGGGCTGTGCGCGGGGTAAGGCTGCTCCGACCGTTGTCCCCTGCGGGCCGGTGGGGGCTGATCGCGCAGTTCCCCGCGCCCCTTACGGGGCCTGGGCCCCGCCCTTATCCGACCTGCGGGCCGGTGGGGGTGAGCCGCGCCGTTCCCCGCGCCCCTCAAAAGCGGGGCTGCGCCCCAGCTTTTCCCCCGGGAGGGGCGCCCCGTAAGGGGCGCGGGGAACTGCGCGCTCAGCCCCCACCGGCCCGCAGATCGCGTAACAGCGGGGCCGACCCGTCCGTCAGGGGCGCGGGGAACTGCGCGGCCAACCCCCACCGGGCGCAAGTCAAAGCACGACGGGACCACCCCCGTCAGGGGCGCGGGGAACTGCGCGGCCAGCCCCCACCGGCCCGCAGGTCACCCCGCCAGCCCCCGCCCGGAGGGCTCCGGCTTCGGGTCCGGGGCCGGGATCAGTGCCCACACCGTCTTGCCGTGGCGGCCCCGGCTCCAGACCCCCCACGCCGTGGTGAGGCTCTCCACCAGCCGTAACCCCCGCCCCGACTCCCCCTCGTCCTCCCGGACCGACCGCAACCGCGGCTGCGCAGCGCTCTCGTCGGAGACTTCTATGAGACACGACCCGTCCGCGAGCGTGGTCACCGCGACCTCGAACTCCCGTTCAAGCAACGGCGCATGCCGCACCGCGTTGGTCGCCAGTTCGGACACGAGCAGCACCACGTCCTCGAACGCCTGCTCCCCCGCGCTGTGCCCCCAGTTCGACAGATGGTCCCGCACCCGGCGCCGCGCGAGCCCCACGGAAGCCGGGTGCCTGGGCAGCCGGAAGGAGTTGCGTCTCAACACGTTTGCTCCTCACCCCGCGCACGCCTCCGTCACATCATGCTGCGTGACGCGCGCCCGATGCGTCACTCGCGCAATTGCAACCCTGCATGAACGCGACAGGCGCTCGACGGGCCGATCCCGTGGGGGCTCCACAACCGGAGGGCCGTCTGCCGCCCGACGGGTACCCGGCCCCCTCACGTCCGCACTGCTCAGCCAGCGAGTCGTACCCTGCCGCGGCACACCGGCCGGGACCCGCACGCGACGGTTCACCGGATCATGTGAAGGTTCCAGGCCGTACCGGCACCGGCCGACACCCCGCCGACTGGCCAAAAATCAGCTGGTCGGCGCCGCACGTCGGAGCCCCGCGCCAGGCGACCCACGTCCGGCGACCCGCGTCAGGCCTGCCTGGAGGCCAGCTCCACGACCGTGATGTCCGACGGCGCCCCCACCCGCGTGGGCGGCCCCCACGCGCCGGCGCCCCGCGACACGTACAACTGTGTGTCCCCGTAGCGCTCCAGACCGGCGAGTGTCGGATTGGCGAGGTCCGCGACGAGGTTGCCGGGCCACAGCTGCCCGCCGTGGGTGTGCCCGGAGAGCTGGAGGTCCACCCCGTGCTCCACGGCGTCATGGATCTGTACGGGCTGGTGCGCGAGCAGGACAGACGCCCGGCCGCGGTCCCGGTCGCCGAGGGCCTTCGCGAAGTCGGGCCCCTGGCCCTCGTCCTCCCCGGCTATGTCGTTGACACCGGCGAGGTCGAAGTGCGCCAGCTCGGTGCGGGCGTTCTCCAGCGGGTTCAGCCCCAGTTCACGTACGCGCGCGACCCACTCCTCGGCCCCGGAGAAGTACTCGTGGTTGCCGGTGACGAAGAACGAGCCGTGCCGTGCCCGCAGTTGGGCGAGCGGCGCGGCGGCGGGCCCGAGGTCCTTCACGCTGCCGTCGACGAGGTCGCCCACGACCGCGATCAGGTCGGGCTGCGTCGAGTTGATCGTGTCGACGACCTTCTGGGCGAAGCCGCGCCCGAGCACGGGCCCGAGGTGGATGTCGCTGACGACGGCGATCCGGTATCCGTGGGCGGCCCTCGGGAGCTTGGCCAGCGGCACGGTGACCCGCTTGACCTTGGGCCCGCTCAGGACGCCGTACGTCCCGTACCCCACGGTGCCGACGGCGGCGGCCGCGGCGGCCCCGCCCACGACCCGCGAGATGAGGAGCCGCCGCGAGGGTCCGACGGACACGGGCGCGGACGCGGGGGCAGACGCAGACGCCGGTGCCTCCGCGGGCCGCTCGGCGTCCCGGGCCGCCGTTTCCCCGGCCGCCGACGCCCCCGACGGTACGTGCGCGGCCTCGCGCACCTCCGCCGGTTCGACGACCGGCTCGGCCACCGGCTCGGCCGCGGGCGCCGTACGCCGGTCCAGGAACCTCCGCAGCAGCGGCCGTACGGCCTCGCCGACCAGCAGCGCCAGCAGGAGGTACATCGACAGCACCATCCACAGGAAGCCGGGCCAGGCCAGCACCTGCTGCAGCCAGAACGGCGCGCCCGTCCGCTCGGACGTGATCGCCGCGAACATCAGCACCGGCCCGCCGACGATCACGGCCGTGCCCACGCGCCGGGACACCCCGGGCCGCGCTGTCGTGTCGCGCACCAGCCGGCGCCACAGGTACCAGTGCAGCCCCCCGAACACGGCGAGGACCAGAACCACCACCACGACGAACACGATGACCACGCGAGGACTCTCCCGTTATGACGTTATGACGTTATGACGTTGTGCGATACGGCGATACGGCGATACGGCGATACCGCGTTGTGCCGGTACGGCGTTACGACGACGGTGTCCGGCGCAAGGCCCGGACCCCGCGCAACCCGATGCCCCCGACAACCGTCCCCAAGACAAAGGAGACAACGGCGAGCGTCAGGTGCACCCAGAAGTACCCGGTCGGATCGCCCGCGTCGTCGAAGGCGAGCCCGCTGCCGTCCTTCCAGAGATTTTTGATGAAAGTGACCCAAATGACCCAGCTCCACACTCCGAAGGCGAGCAGGAACCAGGAGAGGGGACGGCTGAGCTTCATGGGTTCAGTATCGCCGCCCTCGAACGGAAGCGGCGCCCGGGGTGGGTCCGGCCACGGCGCACGGCACGGTGGCGCAAAAGCCCCTGCCGGAAAGGGCCCCGGCGAGGAGGCCCCTGCGACTTCCCTCCCCGCGCCCTGTACGTTCTCGACCGTGCCCGCCATGAAAAAGACCGCCAAGTCCTCCTTGCTGGTCACTTCCGCCACCCTGTTGTCGTTCTCGCTCGCGCTCACGGCGACCGCCACCGCGCCCGCCGCCGCAGCCGCGGCCGCCTTCGCGGCGGACAAGCCGAAGCCGAGCCCGTCGGCCAGCCCGTCGGCCACCCCACCGGCGGACATGTCGTCGGTGGGCGGCGCCCTGCTCGCGCAGCCCGGGACGCAGGCGAACCTCGGCACCGGTGCGCCGGTCCTCCCGAAGGATCTGAGCGCCCGCTCCTGGATCGTCGCGGACGCCGAGTCCGGCGATGTCCTGGCCTCGCACAACGCGCACTGGCGGCTGCCTCCGGCGAGCACCCTGAAGATGCTGTTCGCCGACACCCTGCTGCCCAAGTTCCCGAAGAAGCAGAAGCACAAGGTCGTCCCGTCCGACCTGGCGGGCATCGGCTCGGGCTCCAGCATGGTGGGCGTCAAGGAGGACGAGACGTACACGGTCCACGATCTGTGGCTCGGTGTCTTCCTTCGCTCCGGCAACGACGCCGTACACGTCCTGTCGGCGATGAACGGGGGCGTGGACCGGACCGTCGCGGACATGAACGCGCGCGCCGAGGAGCTCCAGGCGCTCGACACGAACGTGGTCAGCCCGGACGGCTACGACGAGAAGCGCCAGGTGTCGTCGGCGTACGACCTGACCCTGTTCGCCCGCTCCGGCCTGCAGAACGCGGACTTCCGGGAGTACTGCTCGACGGTCCGTGCGAAGTTCCCCGGCGAGACCAAGAAGAACAAGAAGGGCAGGACCACCCGCGGGTCCTTCGAGATCCAGAACACCAACCGGCTGCTCACCGGCGACTACGGCCTCGACGCCTACCAGGGCATCGCGGGTGTGAAGAACGGCAACACCACCAACGCGGGCGCGACCTTCACCGGCGTCGCCGAGCGCGACGGCCGGGTGCTGCTCGTCACGGTCATGAACCCGGAGAAGCAGGAGCACGACGAGGTCTACAAGGAGACCGCCAAGCTCCTCGACTGGGGTTTCAAGGCCTCGGGCAAGGTCTCGCCGGTGGGCGAGCTGGTGCCGCCGAAGAGCGCGGACACGGGTGCGCAGCCGGGCGCGAACGCCTCCGGCGAGGCGGGCGGTTCGGGTGACGGCGCGGGCAAGTCGAAGACGGTGGCCGCCTCGTCGAAGGCGGACGGTACGGACGGTTCGGGCGGTGTCGGCATCGCCCTGGCGATCACCGGCGGCGTCCTCGCCCTGCTCGCCGCCGGTGTCTTCCTGATCAACCGCCGCTGGCCGCTGCCGGAGCTGATGCGTCGCCGCCGCTGAGGTCCGCGGAGTCGTCCGTGCCGGCCGGCTCCGCCGCCTCCTTGTGTTCCGTCGCCGTCCAGGACGCGCAGAACAGCAGCAGCTTGGACGTGAAGTTGATCCACAGCAGCAGCGCGACGGGCACCCCGAACGCCCCGTACATGCTCTTCGCCGCGACTCCCTGGATATAGCCGCTGAGCAGCAGTTTCAGCAGTTCGAACCCGGCGGCGCCGATCAGCGCGGCGACGACGAGGCGGCGTCGCTCGGGCTGGACGCCGGGGAGCAGCGTCAGCAGGTACAGGAGCAGCAGGAAGGCGGCGAGGACGGCCACGGCGAACGCGGCCACCCGCAGCAGCACGCCGCCCCAGCCGCCCTCCTCGATGCCGAGCTGCCGGGTGGTCCAGCCCACGGCGGTCGACGCGAGGGTGGACGCGGCGATCGTGACGAGCGCGGCGCCGCCGAGGCCGACGAGTACGCCGCCGTCCACGAGCTTGCGCAGGATCGGGTTCTCCTCCTCGTCGGGGAGCTCCCAGACCGCGCGCAGGCACTCACGCATCGAGCCGACCCAGCCGATGCCGGTGAACAGCAGCAGGGCGCCCGCGATGAGGCCGACGGTGCCGGCGTTGTCGACGAGAGCGCCGATGTCGAGCTGTTCGGCGATGCCGGGGATCTGCTCGGCGATCTTGTCCTCAAGCGTCTGCACCCCCTTCTCGTCGAGGGCCGCGGCGGCGATCGCGGCGGCCACGGTGATCAGCGGGAAGAGCGCGAGGAAGCTGATGAAGGTCATCGCGGCGGCGAGCCGCGTCCACTTCACCCGGTCCAGCCGTTCGTACGAACGCCAGGCGTGCGTGAGCATCAGCCGTGCGACCCACGGGCCCACGACGGGGAGCTTTTTCAGCCAGTCCATGATCCGACTCTGCCCTCGCCTCGGAAAACCAATGTCCTCGTACCCCAAAAGCGCAGGACCGTAGCGAGCACCATGCCGATTCCGGCGCCCGACACGATGTCCGCGCGCGGGGAGGTGAGCCCGAGGCCGTAGTGGCTGACGAGGATGCACAGCAGCTGCACCAGGGCTCCCGCGATGTTCACCCCGAAGAAGATCGCGTACTGGAGGAGGCCCGGGGTCGTGTGCCGGTACGTGCCCAGCGCGTTGCCCGCGTACGCGACCGAGCAGCCCGCCACGAACGACAGGGCCTTGGCGGTCAGCGGGTCGAGCCCGGCCGGGCCGCGCAGCCACAGGAAGAGGGCGAGGTCGGCGGCGTACGCGAGGAGGCCCGCGGCGGCGAAGCCGAGCAGTTCCCGGCGGTGCGGCCGGCCCGCGTGCGGCGGGGGCGCCCGGCGCACGCCTCCTGTCTCCGCACTCCGCGCCCCGCTCACCAGTTGGCCACCGCCAGGCCGTACATGGCGAGCCAGGCCACGCCGATCAGGGCGAGCGCGCGGTCGCGCAGGACCACGTCCTCCGGTTCGCCCGCGGTGCCCCGGTCGGCGAAGACCGCGTACCGCAGGACGGCGAGGATGAAGGCGACCATCGACAGCTGCCGCCAGGGCAGCACGCTGGTGTGCGGCAGGCCGCCCTCCTCCAGGGCCCACAGGCAGTAGCCGAGGACGGCGACGGAGGCGGCCAACTGCCAGACGAAGCGCAGGTAGCCGACGGTGTACTCGGTGAGCAGCGCGCGCGTGGCGCCCGCTTTCCCGGCCATCTGGACGGCTTCGGAGTAGCGCTTGGCGGACACCATGAACAGCGCGCCGAAGCCGGTCGTGATCAGGAACCAGCGCGACAGCGGGATGCCCAGCGCGAGTCCGCCGATCATGGCCCGCATCAGGAACCCGGTGGTCACGACGGCGAGGTCGACGACCAGGACGTGCTTGAGGCTGATGCAGTACGCGAACTGCATCCCCAGGTAGGCGGTGAGCAGTGCCGAGGTGAGCGGCGAGCACACGAACGCGGCCACGGTGGGGGCGACGACGGCGAGAACGATGCCTACGGAGTAGGCGACCGGGACGGGCACCACGCCGGCGGCGACCGGCCGGTGACGCTTGACCGGGTGGGCGCGGTCGGCGTCGGCGTCGCGGGCGTCGTTGACGAGGTAGACGCTCGCCGCGCAGGCCGTGAACAGCACGAAGACCAGGGCGACCTGGACGAGCGCGTGGCGTGAGAAGAGTTCGCCGGCGGCGGCCGGGGCGGCGACCACGAGGACGTTCTTGACCCACTGTTTCGGACGGGCGGTCCTGACGATGCCCTTCAGGAGGCCACTTTTCGGCGGGGCGGACCGCTTCCCCCGTGTCTCCTCCGCTCTCCCCGCGCTTCCCGGACTCTTCGCGCTCCCCAGAAGGGCCGTCTCAGCCATGGTCACGGCCTCCTGTCATCCAGCGGGCGCCCAGCCGGGCGGTGACCGCGCCGAGGGCGGCGCCCGCGGCGACGTCCGAGGGGTAGTGGACGCCGACGACCACCCGCGACACGCACATCGCGGCGGCCAGCGCGGGCACCACCCGTGCGCCGAGCGCGCCGAAGGCCACGGCGGCGGCCACCGCGGACGTGGCGTGCGAGCTGGGGAAGGAGTGCCGGCCCGCGGTGCGGACCAGCGGCTCGACATGGCCGGGACGCGGACGGCGTACGAGCCGTTTCACGCCCATGCTGGCGAGGTGCGCGCCCGCGGTCAGGGCCGTGCCGCGCAGCCAGGCGCCGCGCCGCTCCCGGTCGGCGGCGGCTCCCGCGAGGCCCGCCGCGAGCCACAGCGCGCCGTGCTCTCCCGCCAGGGACAGGGTCCGCGCGGCGGCGGCGACTGCGGGGCCCGTGCCGCGTGCGTGGAGGGCCGTGAGGATCCGGTGGTCCAGGTCAGGGCGCTCGTCGTGGTGGTCCATGGGGACTCACTGTTCACGTCAACAGGGCTACAGCTCCGGCAATATTGAGCGACATCCCATTAATCACCCATTTCGGGGAGGAAAGGGATGTAGAGGGATGTTAGGTAACTAAAGGCAACTTCGGCTCGATACGGTCACTGGCATGCCTACCGACACGGTTTCCGTCACGGGGTGGGGCCGCACCGCTCCCACCGCAGCCCGCCTGGTGCGCCCCCGTTCGTACGAGGAGGCCGTGGCGGCCGTCCGGGAGTGCGGGGCCCGCGGAGGCATCGCGCGGGGCCTCGGACGGGCGTACGGGGACGCGGCGCAGAACGCGGGCGGGGCCGTGTTCGACATGACGGGGCTCGACAGCGTCCACGCGGTCGACGTGGACGGCGGGACCGTGCTGTGCGGCGCCGGTGTCTCCCTGCACCGCCTCATGGAAGTACTGCTGCCGCTGGGCTGGTTCGTGCCGGTGACTCCCGGAACCCGCTATGTGACGGTCGGCGGGGCGATCGGCGCGGACATCCACGGAAAGAACCACCATGTGTCCGGCTCGTTCGCCCGCCACGTCCTGTCCTTCGAACTGCTGACCGCCGACGGGCAGATCCGCATGGTGGACCGGGGAACGCCCCTGTTCGACGCCACGGCGGGCGGCATGGGCCTGACCGGCGTCATCCTGACGGCCACCGTCCGGCTGCAGCCCGTGGCGACGTCGCTGATGTCCGTCGACACGGAACGCGCCACGGACCTGGACGACTTGATGGCCCGCCTCACGGCGACCGATCACCGCTACCGCTACTCGGTCGCCTGGATCGACCTGCTGGCCCGCGGCGCGTCCATGGGCCGCTCGGTGCTGACCCGGGGCGATCACGCCCCCCTGGAGGCGCTGGACGGCCGCACGCGCGCGCGTAGAGCCCCGCTGGAGTTCCGTCCGGGGCGTCTTCCCGCGGCGCCCTCCTTCGTCCCCGAGGGCCTGCTGGGCCGTACGACGGTGGGTCTCTTCAACGAGCTGTGGTACCGCAAGGCGCCCCGCGCGCGGGTGGGCGAACTCCAGCGGATGTCCACGTTCTTCCACCCGCTCGACGGCGTGCCGCACTGGAACCGCGTCTACGGGCGCGGCGGTTTCGTGCAGTACCAGTTCGCCGTCGGCTACGGGCAGGAGGAGACCCTGCGCCGGATCGTGCGGCGCATCTCGCAGCGCCGCTGCCCGTCCTTCCTCGCCGTCCTGAAGCGCTTCGGCGAGGGCGACCCGGGCTGGCTGTCCTTCCCGATGCCCGGCTGGACCCTCGCCCTCGACATCCCCGCGAACCTGCCGGGGCTCGGCGGCTTCCTCGACGAGCTGGACGAGGAGGTCGCCGCGGCCGACGGGCGCGTCTACCTCGCCAAGGACTCCCGGCTGCGGCCCGAGCTGCTCACGGCGATGTATCCGCGGCTCGGCGAGTTCCGGGCGCTGCGCGCGGAGCTGGACCCGCGGTCCGTCTTCACCTCCGACCTGTCCCGGCGCCTCGGGCTCTGACGCCGGCTGCCACCCGCCACTGCCCTGTCGGCCCTCCCCCCATAGGAGTTCGGTTCCATGAAGGACGCCTTCGGCATCCCCCAGTCCCTGCTCGTCCTCGGCGGCACCTCCGAGATCGGGCTCGCCACCGCACGGCGGCTGATCGCCCGCCGCACCCGCACGGTGTGGCTCGCGGGCCGCCCCTCACCCGGCCTGGAGTCGGCCGCCGCCGGACTGCGCGAACTCGGCGCGGACGTCCGTACCGTCGACTTCGACGCGCTCGACCCCGACGCCCACGAGGCGGCACTCGGCAAGGTCTTCGCCGAGGGCGACATCGACATGGTCCTGCTCGCGTTCGGCGTGCTCGGCGACCAGTCGCACGACGAGAACGAGCCCGGCGCCGCGGTACGGGTCGCGCAGACCAACTACACGGGCGCCGTGTCGTCGGGGCTGGTGTGCGCGCAAGCGCTCCAGACGCAGGGCCACGGTTCCCTGGTGGTGCTCTCCTCGGTGGCGGGCGAGCGGGCCCGCCGCGCCAACTTCATCTACGGCTCCAGCAAGGCGGGCCTCGACGCGTTCGCCCAGGGTCTGGGCGACGCGCTGCACGGCACGGGCGTCCACGTGATGGTCGTACGCCCCGGCTTCGTCCGCTCCAGGATGACGGAGGGCCTGGAGGAGGCCCCCCTCGCGACGACCCCCGAGGCGGTCGCCACAGCCATCGAGACGGGCCTGCGCCGCCGCTCCGAAACGGTATGGGTACCGGGAGCGCTGCGGGTGGTCATGTCGGCGCTACGGCACGTCCCACGGGGCCTGTTCCGCCGCCTGCCCCTGTAGGGGGCGGGCCCCTTCGAGGGGGCTGCGCCCCTCCAGGGGCGCGGGGAACTGCGCGGCCAACCACGACGGACCCGCAGACAAGAACCCGGCCGAAGCCCCCACTCACCCCAGGGGCGCGGGGAACTGCGCGACAAGCCCCCACCGGCCCGCAGCCACGCGCCGGACCTCAGGCCCTCGGGCGCCCCGTCAGCACGCCGGAAGCGGACCTCGTTCCACATGGCTCGCCTGCGGCGGCACAACGGCACCCCCGAAGACGTAGTCGCGCAGCCTGCGCCACACCCCGTCGGCCCCCTGCTCGTAGAGCGCGAAACCCGTGCACGGCCACTGCGCCTCGTACTCCGCCAGTTCCTCGAAGGCCCGGTCCATCGCCTCGTCGTCGATGCCGTGCGCCACCGTCACATGCGGGTGGTACGGGAACTGCAGCTCGCGCGCCACGGGCCCGGAGGCGTCCCTGACCTGCTTCTGCAGCCAGGTGCAGGCCTCGGCGCCCTCGACCACCTGCACGAACACGACCGGGGACAGCGGACGGAACGTTCCCGTGCCGTTCAGCCGCATCGAGAAGGGGCGGCCGGCCGCCGCGACCTCCACGAGATGCGTCTCGATCGCGGGCAGCGCCGACTGTTCGACCTCGGTCGGCGGCAGCAGGGTGACGTGGGTGGGAATGCCGGAAGCCGCGGGGTCACCGAAGCCCGCGCGCCGCTCCTGGAGCAGGCTGCCGTGTGGCTCCGGGACCGCGATCGACACACCGATCGTTACGGTCCCCACGTCGTCTCCTGTCGTTGTGCCGGTGTTCTGTTCCACCGTGTCGGCGTTCCGGTCGGGCGAGGGCCGCCGCCGGTTCGGCTATCGACTGTACGGCGGGGCGGGCCCGTTCCGGATGTCGTGCCGGTGTTGTCCTGGTCTCGTCCCGGCGATCAGTGCTTGGCGGGCAGGAAACCCACCCTGTCGTACGCCTGGGCGAGCGTCTCCGCCGCGACCGCGCGAGCCTTCTCCGCTCCCTTGGCCAGGATCGAGTCGAGCGTTTCCGGGTCGTCCAGATACTGCTGGGTGCGCTCCCGGAAGGGCGTCACGAAGTCGACCATGACCTCCGCCAGGTCCGTCTTCAGCGCACCGTAGCCCTTGCCGACGTACTTCTGCTCCAGTTCCGCGATACCGGTGCCGGTGAGGGTGGAGTAGATGCTCAGCAGATTGCTGACGCCCGGCTTCTGGGCGGGGTCGAACCTGATCACGGTGTCCGTGTCCGTGACCGCGCTCCTGACCTTCTTCGCGGTGGCCTTCGGCTCGTCGAGGAGGTTGATGAGGCCCTTCGGCGTCGACGCCGACTTGCTCATCTTGATCGCCGGGTCCTGAAGATCGAAGATCTTCGCCGTCTCCTTGAGGATGTACGGCTTCGGAACCGTGAACGTCTGCCCCAGGCGGCTGTTGAAACGCTCGGCGAGGTCACGCGTCAGCTCGATGTGCTGACGCTGGTCCTCGCCCACGGGGACCTCGTTGGCCTGGTACAGCAGGATGTCCGCGACCTGCAGGATCGGGTACGTGAAGAGGCCGACGGAGGCGCGGTCGGCACCCTGCCTGGCGGACTTGTCCTTGAACTGGGTCATGCGGGACGCCTCGCCGAAGCCGGTGAGGCAGTTCATGATCCACGCGAGCTGGGCGTGCTCGGGGACATGGCTCTGGACGAAGAGTGTGCAGCGCTCGGGGTCGAGCCCGGCGGCCAGCAGCTGGGCGGCGGCGAGCCGGGTGTTCGCGCGCAGGTCCGCGGGGTCCTGCGGAAGGGTGATCGCATGCAGGTCCACGACCATGTAGAAGGCGTCGTGGGACTCCTGCAGGGCCACCCACTGGCGGACGGCGCCGAGGTAGTTGCCGAGGTGGAACGAGCCTGCGGTGGGCTGGATTCCGGAGAGCACACGGGGACGGTCGAGAGCCATGCTCACCATTCTCTCAGGTGTCGGGGCCCACTCCGGAACTGGTCGGAAACAGGTGCGGCCCGATCTCTCCCCGGCCGTGTAACAAGGGAGTGGGAACGGGGTACGGGCGCGGTCGCCGATGAGACGAGGAACACAGTGCGGACGGCCGTACGGCTCCGGCGGCACGGTGCTGATACGCCACGCGGCGGCCGGGTGCGCGCCGGGGCCGGGGTGGCCGGGGCCCGGGCCCGGGTTGTCGGGCCCCGGTGTCCGGGCACTCAGCCGAGGTCGATCTCCGGGTACAGCGGGAAGCCGGTGAGGAGGTCGGTCGCGCGGTGGGAGATCTCGTCCGCGATCTTCGGGTCGAGGATGTGCTGGGCCTTGGAGGGGGCGCCCTTCTTGGTGGTGCCCGGTTCCGTGGTGGTGAGGACGCGGTCGATGAGGCCCGCGATCTCGTCCATCTCGGTGGCCCCGAGGCCTCGCGTGGTCAGCGCGGGTGTGCCGATCCGGATGCCCGAGGTGTACCAGGCGCCGTTCGGGTCGGCGGGGATCGCGTTGCGGTTGGTGACGATGCCCGAGTCGAGCAGGGCGGACTCGGCCTGGCGGCCGGTGAGGCCGTACGAGGAGGCGACGTCGATGAGGTTGAGGTGGTTGTCCGTGCCGCCGGTGACCAGCGTGGCACCGCGCCGCATCAGGCCCTCGGCGAGGGAGCGCGCGTTGTCGACGACGGCCCGGGCGTAGTCGCGGAACTCGGGGCGGCGCGCCTCGGCGAGGGCGACCGCCTTGGCGGCCATGACGTGCGGAAGGGGGCCGCCGAGGACCATCGGGCAGCCGCGGTCGACCTGGTCGGCCAGCGACTCGTCGCACAGGACCATGCCGCCGCGCGGGCCGCGCAGCGACTTGTGGGTGGTCGTGGTGACGATCTGGGCGTGCGGGACCGGGTCGAAGTCCCCGGTGAGGACCTTGCCGGCGACGAGGCCCGCGAAGTGCGCCATGTCCACCATGAGCGTGGCACCGACCTCGTCGGCGATCTCCCGCATGAACCGGAAGTTCACCAGACGGGGGTAGGCGGAGTAACCGGCGACGATGATCATCGGCTTGAACTCGCGGGCGGTGACGCGCAGGGCCTCGTAGTCGATGAGACCGGTGACGGGGTCGGTGCCGTAGGAGCGCTGGTCGAACATCTTGCCGGAGATGTTCGGGCGGAAGCCGTGGGTGAGATGGCCGCCGGCGTCCAGGGACATGCCGAGCATGCGCTGGTTGCCGAAGGCCTGGCGCAGCTCGGCCCAGTCGGCCTCGGAGAGGTCGTTGACGTTGCGGACGCCGGCCCTCTCCAGGGCGGGGGCCTCGACGCGCTGGGCGAGGACGGCCCAGAAGGCGACGAGGTTGGCGTCGATGCCGGAGTGCGGCTGGGCGTAGGCGTGCTCGGCGCCGAAGAGCTCGCGGGCGTGTTCGGCGGCGAGGGCCTCGACGGTGTCCACGTTGCGGCAGCCGGCGTAGAAGCGGCGGCCGACGGTGCCTTCCGCGTACTTGTCGCTGAACCAGTTGCCCATCGCGAGGAGCGTGGCCGGGGAGGCGTAGTTCTCGGAGGCGATCAGCTTGAGCATCTCGCGCTGGTCGGCGACCTCCTGCCCGATGGCGTCGGCGATCCGGGGTTCGACGGCACGGATCACTTCGAGGGCACTGCGGAAGGCGGTGGACTCGGTGGAGAGAGGGGTGGAAAGGGGCTCAGACATGACGGCCTCCGGACGTGGCGTACGGCGTTCACGGTTCGGCCCAGGCGCACGGCACACACTTCCCGGGCCGCTCCCCGATGGTCGATCCCATCCCAGCGCGCCAGTCACGGCCCGTGGATCAGCGTACCGGGAGGGCCCGCGGGAGAGGCCGCGCCGTCCACCATGCGAGCGACGGCAGGGTCCGGCCGGGACCGGCCCCTGCCGTGGGTCACAGGATCACGTGCGGCAGGAAGCGCGCGTACTCGTCCGTCACCGGGCCGGACGATTCGCGGATGCCGAGGCCGGCCGACTCGTCGCCGACGACCCAGGCGCCGAGGACGACCCGGTTGCCGTCGAAGGACGGCAGGGGTGCCAGTTCCTGGTAGCAGCAGGCCTCGTCGCGGACGGCGACGGGCCCCGAGCCCGGTTCGTGGAGGGTGACGCCGGCGCCCTCGCGGCCGAGGAGGGGCTTGGCCACGTAGCCGCTGGTGGTGGCCAGTTCGCGGGGGCCGTCGAGGTAGGCGGGCAGGAGGTTCGGGTGGCCGGGGTAGAGCTCCCAGAGGATCGCGAGGAGTGCTTTGTTGCTGAGCAGCATCTTCCAGGCGGGTTCGATCCACATCGTCGTGCCGGTGCCGCCGCCGTTGTCGAGGGTGGCGAGGACGTGCGGGGCGAAGCGGTCGGTGGTGAGCCATTCCCAGGGGTAGAGCTTGAAACAGCTGCGGATGAAACGGAGCTGCTTGTCGACGAAGCGTCCGGAGAGACGGTCCCAGCCGATCTCCTCCATCGCTATCCAGGCGGTGTCGAGGCCGGCCTGTTCCGCGGTCTCCTTCAGATAGCCGACCGTCATGAGGTCCTCGCCGAGTTCGTCGGCGGCGGAGTGCGCGAAGTAGAGAGGGCTGCCGGGCGGGAGGAGGGAGGCCTGCTTCCGCCAGGCCTCGACCAGCCGTTCGTGGAGGGAGTTCCACTGGTCGGCGCCGGGGAATCGTTCCTCCATCCAGAACCACTGGGGGCTCGCGGCCTCGACGAGCGAGGTCGGGGTGTCGGCGTTGTACTCCAGCAGCTTCGCCGGGCCCGTGCCGTCGTAACGGAGGTCGAAGCGCCCGTACAGGGACGGGAGTTCGGCGCGGCGGCGCCAGGCCTCGGCGACCGGCTCCGCCACCCGCGGGTCGGTGATGCCGAGGTCGGCGAGGCGGTTCTCCGCGACCATGTGCTCGGCCGCGGCCAGACACATGCTGTGGAGTTCCTCGACGACCTCCTCCAGGGCCTCGACCTCGGGCAGGGAAAAGACGTAGTGGGCGGACTCGTCCCAGTAAGGGCGCAGGGAGTCGTCCGGGTAGCGGGTGAGGGGATAGATGAGGCCCTGGTCCTCGACCGTTCGCTGCCAGCCGGGGCGGGGTTCGATGGTTCGGCGTTCCACAGTCGTGTGTCCGTAGTCCGTCAGTACGTGGGTCCGTGGTCCGTCAGTACGTTCCGTGCCACGGTCAGCCGCCGCCGCTGCCCGAGTCCGAGCAGCCGAAGCCGTCCCGGTCGACGGCCTCGCTGCGGCTGAAGGTGCCGTCCTCGGCGCGGCCTCCGGAGACGTCGGCGTCGTAGTACCAGGCGGCGTCGACGGTGGTGCGCTTACTGGTCCCGCGCTTCTTGCCCGACGCGCAGTTCTGGTCGGCGACGACCGCGTAGCTGCCCGTGAAGTCGTAGCTGTCGCGGTCCACACAACGGCGGTCGGGATCCGACCCGCACGAGGTGAGGGCTGTCGCGAGGACGCCCATGCCACCGAGTACGACCGTGCTGGACCGAAGTCTTCTGCGCTGCTCCGCCATGTCTCTCCCCCGTCCGGCCCGTCTTCCGGGCCCGTCAGTCCGACAGCGTAAAGATCACGCGCCCCGGTTGTACACGCGGCTACCCCAACTTCCCTTCCTCTAAAGTCACTTTGTGCTCTTTGGAATGCTGTGTGCCCTTGGTGCGTCGATGTGCTTCGGGACGGCGACGGTGTTGCAGGCGATCGCCACGCGGGCCGCCGGGCCGGGCACGGAGCCCTCTGGCGCGACTTCCGGTGACGCGGCTTCCGGTGACGCGGCTTCCGGTGACGCGGCTTCCGGGGTGGACGCCGCCCTGTTCCTGCGGGCCGTGCGCGAGTGGCGGTATCTCGCCGGGCTCGCGCTCGACGGGGTCGGGTTCCTGCTGCAGATCGCGGCCCTGCGCTCACTGCCGATCTACGCGGTGGGGGCGGCGCTCGCCGCGAGCCTCGCGGTGACGGCGGTGGTGGCGGCCTGGCTCCTGGGGGTGCGGCTGAGCGGGATCGAGTGGGGCGCGGTCGCGGTGGTGTGCGCGGGGCTCGCGATGCTCGGTCTGGCGTCCGGCGAGGAGGGGGACAGGGCCGGTTCGACGGCACTCAAGTACGCGATGGCGGCCACCGCCTTCGCCGTCCTGCTCATCGGGGCGCTCGCCGGGCGGCTGCCCGGACGGGCGCGGGCGCTCGCGCTCGGCCTGGGCGCCGGGTTCGGGTTCGGGGTCGTCGAGGTGTCGGTCCGGCTCATCGACAGCCTCGCCCTCTCGGCGCTCGTCACCGATCCGGCGACGTACGCGCTGCTGCTGGGCGGAGGCGCGGCGTTCCTCCTGCTCACCTCGGCGCTCCAGCGCGGCTCGGTGACGACGGCCACGGCGGGGATGGTCGTCGGCGAGACCATCGGCCCGGCCGTGGTGGGCGTGGTCTGGCTGGGCGACCGCACCCGCGAGGGTTTGGAGTGGCTGGCCGTCCTCGGTTTCGCGGTGGCGGTGGCGGGCGCGCTGGCGCTGGCCCGCTTCGGGGAGGCGCCGGCGGACGACGGGGCGAAGGCGGGACGGGGCACGGCCTAGAGGCCGGGCCTGGACCTGGACCTGGACCTGGACCTGGGCCTGGGCCTGGGCCTGGGCCTGGGCCTGGCCGCCTGGGCCGGAGCCGGTACCCGGCATCCGGCATCCGGGCGAGGTCGGGTCAGCGTCGCCGCCCGGCGGTGGGGTCAGGTCAGCGCCCCGCACAGGGTTTCCAGTGCTCCCGGCCAGCCGCTGTCCGACGGGGTTCCGTAGCCGACGACCAGGGCGTCCGCCGGTGGAGGCGTGGCGGCCGGGTGGCGGTAGGTGGTCAGGCCGTGCAGGGCCAGGCCGTGCCAGGCCGCCGCGCGGACCACCGACTGCTCGGTGCCGGGCGGAAGCCGCAGCACGGCGTGGAATCCGGCCGCGATACCGGTGGCGGTGACCGACGGGGCGCGGGCCGCCAGGGCCGCGACGAGCTGGTCGCGGCGGCGCCGGTAACGGAGCCGGGAGGCGCGTACATGACGGTCGTACGCGCCCGAGGTGATGAACTCCGCCAGTGTCAGCTGGTCCAGGACCCCGCACGACCAGTCCGCGCCGCCCTTCGCCGCCATGACCTCGGGCGCCACGTCCGGCGGCAGGACCAGCCAGCCGAGACGCAGACCGGGCGCGAGCGCCTTGCTGGCGGTGCCGAAGTACACCACGCGGTCCGGGTCGAGGCCCTGGAGCGCGCCCACGGGCTGGCGGTCGTAGCGGAACTCGCCGTCGTAGTCGTCCTCCAGGATCAGCCCGCCCGTGCGCCGCGCCCAGTCGACGACGGCGGCACGGCGGTCGGGGCGCAGCGGCACCCCCATGGGGAACTGGTGGGCGGGTGTGAGCAGCACCCCGCCCAGCGCACCGTCATCGGCCTCCCCCAGGTCGTCCGTCCGCGTGCCCAGCTCGTCGAACGGCAGCGGCACCGACTCCAGGCCCGCCCGTTCGATCAGCTCCCAGTGCACATCGAGGCCGTACGACTCCACGGCGAGCGTCCGTGCGCCCCGGCGCCGCAGCACCTCCCCGAGCAGCATCAGCCCGTGGACGAACCCCGAGCAGACAAGGATGTGGTCGGGGTCCGCGCGGACGCCCCGGGCGCGGGCGAGGTAACCGGCGAGGGCGGTGCGCAGTTCGACACGGCCGCGCGGATCCCCGTAACCGAGGGCGTCGTTCGGTGCCGCCGTGAGGGCCCGGCGGTAGGCCTTGAGCCACTCGGCGCGCGGGAAGGACGCGAGGTCGGGGGTGCCGGGGACGAGGTCGTACGCGGGTCCCTGACGTGACCGGGGTCTGCGCGCGGGTGAGGCCGGAACCGGCACGTCCCGCTGCGCCACCCGCGTGCCCGAGCCCTGGCGTGCGGTGAGCCAGCCCTCGGCGACGAGGTCGGCGTACGCGTCGGCGACCGTGTTGCGGGCGATGCCGAGGTCGGCGGCGAGGGAACGTGAGGACGGCAGCCGGATGCCCGGGGCGAGCCGTCCGCCCCGCACGGCCTCCCGCAGTGCGTCCGTGAGGCCTCTGCGCAGGCCGGAGCCGGTACGCGCCACGTCGACATGCAGATCCACTCCGAAAGTGGCCCAAGATCCAGCCATGGAAATGGACCATACTCCTGGGCTGGTTTGCTCCTAGGGTCGACAGCATGACGACAACGACGACCACAACGACTACGCCGACCGCACAGAGCACCACCGCCCCCGAGGAGAGCCCCCGGCTCCAGTGGGCCAAGTTCGCCCCCGAGGTCTACAAGGCCATGGTCAAACTGGACGCGGCGGCCAGGCGGGGCGTCGACCCCGTGCTGCTGGAGCTGGTGAAGATCCGCACCTCGCAGCTCAACCACTGCGCGTTCTGCCTCGACATGCACACGAAGGACGCGTTCGCGGCGGGCGAGAGCGTGGAGCGGATCGTGCAGCTCAGCGCCTGGGAGGAGTCCCGGCACTTCTACACGGAGAAGGAACTGGCGGCGCTCGCGCTGACCGAGGCCGTGACGGTCCTGACGGACGGGTTCGTCCCGGACGAGGTGTTCGAGACGGCCGCGCGGCACTTCGACGAGACGGAGCTGTCCCAGTTGCTCGCGTCGATCACGGTGATCAACGCGTGGAACCGGTTCGGCGTGACGTGCCGTCTGGTGCCGGGGCACTACACGGCCGGTCAGCACGGGTGACTTCTCGGACCCGTCTTCCGGACGGGTCCATGTGTGTACGTCGGCTGCGGGCCGGTGGGGGTTGCCCGCGCAGTTCCTCGCGCCCCTAAAAGATTGCGCAGTTCCCCGCGCCCCTGGAAGACCGGGCCGGCCGCCGCTGCCCCGTGCCGCTCAAAGCGAAAAGATTGCGCAGTTCCCCGCGCCCCTGATGGGGGCGCGGGGAACTGCGCGGCGCGCCCCCACCGGCCCGCGGCCGGCGGGCAACGTCAGCCGCCCCGCCCTGCCCGCCTCCCCCGTCGGCTACTTCGTCAGCCAAGTCCTCCACGTGCGCTCATGGCCGCGTACCCACTTCTTCGCCGCCTCCTCCGGAGACAGTTTCTGGTCCGCGATCAGGAGGGACACCTCGTTCTGGTCCTCGGTCGTCCACCTGAACTTCTTCAGGAACGCGGCGGCCCCGCCGCCCGACTCCGCGAAGTCCGCGTTGAGGTACTTGCGGAGCGGCGTGTGCGGATACGCGCAGGCGACCGCCTCCGGCTTCGCGTCGCAGCCCTCCTTGTACGCGGGCAGCTTCACCTCCGTCATGGGCACCTTCTCGAAGAGCCACTGCGGTGAGTACCAGTACGTGAGAAACGGCTTCTTCTCCTTGGCGAACTGCCGCATCTGCGTGATCTGTGCCGCCTCCGAACCGGCGAACACCACCTGGAAGTCGAGGTCCAGGTTCTTCACCAGCGCCTTGTCGTTCGTGACGTAGGAGGGTGAGCCGTCGAGCAACTGCCCTTTGCCACCGCTCTCGGCGGTCCGCAACCGGTCCGCGTACTTGTTCAGGTTCTTCCAGTTCGTCACGTCGGGGTGCTGCTTCGCGAAGTACGTCGGTACGAACCAGCCGATGTGCCCGGTGACGCCGAGGCCGCCACCGTCGACGATCGTCTTCTTGTCCTCGACGTACCGCTGTTCCTGCTCGGGGTGGCCCCAGTCCTCCAGGATCGCGTCGACGCGGCCCTGGCTGAGCGCGTCCCACGCGGGCACCTCGTCGACCTGGACGGTGTCGACGCGATAGCCCAGTTCGTGCTCCAGCAGGTACTGCGCGACGGCCACGTTGGCCTGCGCGCCGACCCAGGACTGGGTGGAGAGGGTCACGGTCTTCGCGCCCTGCGCGTTGGCGAAGGGCGAGGCCTGCTCGGTCATGTCGGCGGCTCCGCAGCCGGCCGTCAGCACCAGCAGGGAGCAGCCGGCCGCGAGCGCGCCTGACCTCCTGCGTGTCGTACGTGTACGCATCTCAGGCTCCCTTCCTCGTACGGCCCCGCGTCGGTTGGGTGACCCGGTCGAGCATGAGGCCGAGGCAGACGATCGCCGCGCCGGCCACCAGACCTGTGGCGAGGTCCCCCTGGGCGAGCCCGAACACGACGTCGTAACCGAGCGCGCCACCGCCTACCAGGCCGCCGATGATGACGACGGCGAGGACGAGGACGACGCCCTGGTTCACGGCGAGCAGCAGGGCGGGGCGGGCCAGTGGCAGCTGCACCTGGCGCAGTTGCTGCCAGCCGGTCGCGCCCATGGAGCGTGCGGACTCCATGGCCGCCGGGTCCACGTTGCGCAGGCCCTGCGTGGTGATGCGGACGACGGCGGGCAGCGCGTAGACGACCGCGGCGGCGACCGCGGGGGCCCGGCCGACGCCGAAGAGCGCCACGACGGGTATGAGGTAGACGAACTGCGGCATCGTCTGGAAGACGTCCAGGACGGGCCGCAGGAGGCGTTCGCAGCGCTCGCTCCGGGCCGCCGCGACAGCGGTGCCGAAGCCGAGGACCAGTGTGACCGCGACCGCGGCGAGGACCTGCGAGAGCGTGTCGAGGGACGGCTGCCACACGCCGAGCACCCCGATCGCGGCCATCGCGAGGACGGCGGTCAGGGCGGTGCGCCAGGTGCCGATCGGCCAGGCGAGCGCGGCGACGGTCAGCAGGACCGCCCACCAGGGCAGCCACTGCAGTCCGTCGCGCACCGGGTTCAGGACGCCGGTGGTGAAGTGGGCCGCCCAGTCGGCGGTGCCGCCCACGTAGGGGACACCGGAGTAGAGGTGGTCGGTCATCCAGTCGACGGCGCGGTTCACCGGCTCGGCGATGGTCACGATCCAGGTCTCGGGCCAGTCGAGCCGGCCGGCCAGGCGCCCGGCGACCGCGACGGCCAGAGCGGCGACGGCGGCCAGGACCCAGCCGGGCCGACCGGCCCAGCTGTGCCAACCGGCCCGGTCGGCCCGACCGGCCCAGCCTGTCCGGCGGGAGCCCGCCCCTTCCGGCTTCTCCCCTGCCGGAGCCGCCGATCCCGCTGATCCCGCCGCCCCCGTCACCCGGTCCAGGACGACCGCGAGCAGGACGATCGGGATGCCCGCGGCGAGTGCGGCGCCCACGTCGACCGAGGCCAGCGCCTGGTAGACGCGGTCGCCGAGGCCGCCCGCGCCGATGACGGACGCGATGACGGCCATCGACAGGGCCATCATGATGGTCTGGTTGAGGCCGAGCAGGAGTTCCTTGCGGGCGAGCGGCAGCCGGGCCGTGAACAGCCGCTGCCGTGCGGTGGTGCCCAGGGACTCGACGGCCTCCATCACCCCGGCGTCCGCGCCGCGCAGCCCGAGCGCGGTGAGGCGGGCCATGGGCGGGGCCGCGTACACGACGGTGGCGAGGACCGCGGCCGGGACGCCGATGCCGAAGACGAGCACGACCGGCAGGAGGTACGCGAAGGCCGGGAGCACCTGCATGGTGTCGAGGACGGGCCGCAGTGCGCGGTACGTACGGTCGGAGAGTCCGGCGGCGAGGCCCAGCAGCGCACCCAGGGCGACGGACGCGAGGACCGCGACCACCATGAGCGCGAGGGTCTGCATGGTGGGCACCCACATACCGAGCAGCCCGCAGGTGAGAACCGCCGCTGCCGTGCCGAGCGCGAGCCGCACCCCGGCGACCCGCCAGGCGACCAGTGCCGCCGCGGCCGTGACGCCCGCCCAGCCCGCGGCGAGCAGGACGAGGTAGACGGCGCGCACGGCGAGGACGACCGCGTTCGAGACGTGCCCGAAGAAGTAGAGGAACAGCGGGTGGCTGTCGCGGTTGTCGATGATCCAGGTGCTGGCGCTGCCGAGGGGCTCGGTGAGGTCGACGGTCAGGGCGCCCGGCCAACTTCCGCTCGCCCAGCGGGAGTCGGCCAGCGGAACGAGGACGGCCGCGGCTACGGCGAGCAGGACTAGCTTGCCGACGGCCGGGCGCCGGAGAAAGCCGAGGAAGCCGGGCAAGCCCGGCAGGGCCGTACGGGGAGCGGACGCGGTGCCAGTGGCCATCAGGCCACCCCTTCGCGAGCCGACCCGACCGGGCCCGTTGCCCCGGCGGACCCGGCTGACCCGGCGGACCGGGTGGACCGGGTGGCCGTACCCGCCGTACCCGCCGTTCCCGCCGTTCCCGCCACCACCTCCAGCAGCGCGTCCGAGTCCACGACTCCGAGGCAGCGTCCCTGGTCCACCACGCGGGCGGTCTGCCCCGAGCGGGCGACCGCCTCGATGGCCTGCGAGATTGTGGCCTCCGGCGACAGCGCCGGACCCTCGCCCGCCTCCTCCGCCGACGCGGCCCGCATCGCTCCGCGGACCGTCATGACCTGCTCGCGCGGCACGTCCCGGACGAACTCCCGTACATAGTCGTCGGCCGGTGAGCCCACGATCTCCTCGGGCGTGCCCAGCTGGACGATGCGTCCGTCGCGCATGAGGGCGATCCGGTCGCCCAGGCGCAGCGCCTCGTTCAGGTCGTGCGTGATGAACACCATCGTGCGGCCCTCCTCCCCGTGCAACCGGATCACCTCCTCCTGCATGTCTCGTCGAATCATCGGATCGAGAGCACTGAACGGTTCATCGAAGAGCAGAACTTCTGGATCGACCGCCAGCGCCCGCGCGAGTCCCACGCGCTGCTGCTGGCCGCCGGAGAGCTGACCGGGCCGGCGCTGCTCCATGCCTTCGAGGCCGACCTTCGCGACGACCTCCTGCGCCTTCGCCCGCCGCTCGCGCTTCGGCACGCCCTGCACCTCAAGCCCGTACGCCACGTTGTCGAGCACGGAACGGTGCGGGAGCAGGCCGAAGTGCTGGAAGACCATCGCGGCCCGGTGGCGGCGCAGTTCGCGCAGCCGCGCCCTGTCCATCGCGCGCACGTCCTCGCCGTCGATGGCGATCGTGCCGGCGGTCGGCTCGATGAGCCGGGTCAGACAGCGCACGAGGGTGGACTTGCCCGAGCCGGACAGGCCCATGACGACGAAGACCTCGCCCTTGCGCACGTCGAAGCTCACGTCCCGGACGGCGGCCGTACAGCCGGTACGGGACCGGAGTTCGGCGGCGGAGAGGGCGGCGAGTTCGGGGTCGGCGGGGACCCGGTCGGCCTTGGGGCCGAAGACCTTCCACAGGCCGTCGACGGAGAAGACGGGTTCGGTGTTCTCCGCGCCCGTGCTCTCGGCGGCGGCCTCCTGAACGGAGATCGTCGTACTCATCACGCACCGCCTCCCAGCAGGTCCACGCACTTCTCGCCGACCATGAGGACCCCGATCATCGGGTTCACGGCGGGCATGGTCGGAAAGACGGACGCGTCGGCGATCCTGATGCCGTCGAGGCCGCGGATCCGCAACTCGGGGTCCACGACGGCGAGCCGGTCGTCGACCGCGCCCATCCGGCAGGTGCCCGCCGGGTGGTACACGGTGTGGGCGACCTTGCGCGCGTACTCGCCCAGTTCCTCGTCGCCGGTGACGTCGGGCCCGGGGCACACCTCGCGCGTGAGCCAGTGCGCGAGCGGCTCGGTCTTCGCGATCTCGCGGGCGATCCGGATGCCGTCGACGAGGGTGCGGCCGTCGTAGTCGTCCTCGTCCGTGAAATAGCGGAAGTCGAGGGCGGGCTTCTCGGCCGGATCGGCGCTGGTCAGATAGAGCCGGCCGCGGCTGCGCGGCTTGGGGATGTTCGGGGTCATCGAGACGCCGTGCTCGGGGCGTTCGTAGCCGAGGCGCTCCGGATTGTCCGTGAACGGGATCTGGTAGAAGTGGAACATCAGGTCGGGGCCCGCCCGTTCGGGGTCCCGCCGTACGAACAGACCCGCGTCGGAGTCCATCGCGGAGTTCTCGGGGATCGGCCCGTCCGTCTCCCAGACGATGACCGACTCGGGGTGGTCGAGCAGGTTCTCGCCGACCCCTGGCAGGTCGTGGGCGACGGGTATGCCGAGCCGCTCCAGGTCCTCGCGCGGTCCGACACCGGAGTGCAGCAGCAGCCGGGGCGAGTCGACGGCGCCGGCGCACAGCAGGACCTCGCGGCGGGCCCGTACGAGGAGTTCACCGCCGTCCTTCGTCGTCACATGGACCCCGCGGGCCCGGGTGCCGTCCAGCTCCAGTTTGTTCGCCCAGGTCTCCAGGTACAGGTGGAGGTTGGGCCGCTCGTCCATGACGGGGTGCAGATAGGCGACGGACGCGCTGGAGCGCTTGTTGGTCTCCGGGTGGTACGCCAGGTCGAAGAAGCCGACGCCGTCCGTGAACGGCTTCTTGTTGAAGCCCTCCACGCGCGGCACGCCGAGCGTCGACTGCGCCGCGTCCACGAAGTCGCGGGCGATGGCGTTCCGGTCCTTCTCGTCGACCGGGACGATGTTGTTGCGCAGGCGCGGGAAGTACGCCTCCATGGGGACCGAACCCCAGCCCTCGGCGCCCGCCGCCTCCCACTCGTCCCAGTCGGACGGCAGCGGCTTGAACGCGATGAGGGTGTTGTGCGAGGAGCAGCCGCCGAGGACCCGGGCGCGGCTGTGCCGGATGTGCGAGTTGCCGCGCGGCTGCTCGGTCGTCGGGTAGTCGTAGTCCAGCTCCCCGCCCAGCAGGCCCATCCAGCGGCGCAGGGTCAGGACGTCGTCCCGGTCCACGTCACTGGGGCCGCCCTCGATGACGGCGACGGTGACCTCGGGGTTCTCGGTGAGCCGGGAGGCGATGACGGACCCCGCGGTGCCGCCGCCGATGACGACGTAGTCGTACGTGTGGTCGTACGTGTGCTCGTGCTTGTTTTCGGGCATGGCGATGCGCTCCAACGTGCCTTGTGCGGTGTGGGAGTTGACGGTGACGGGGTGCCGGGCGTCAGCCCGCGAACCAGCGGACCGGCTTCGGCGCGAGGTTCTGGTAGACGTGCTTCGTCTCGCGGTACTCGGCGAGACCCGCCGGGCCCAGCTCGCGGCCGACGCCGCTCTTGCCGAAGCCGCCCCACTCCGCCTGCGGAAGGTAGGGGTGGAAGTCGTTGATCCAGACGGTGCCGTGCCGCAGCCGTCCCGCCACGCGCCGGGCGCGCCCCGCGTCGGCGGTCCAGACGCCTCCCGCGAGTCCGTACTCCGTGTCGTTGGCGAGCGCCACGGCCTCGTCCTCCGTACGGAAGGTCTCGACCGTCAGGACGGGCCCGAAGACCTCTTCCCGTACGACGCGCATCTCGCGGTGGCACTGGTCGAGGACGGTCGGCTCGTAGAAGTAGCCGGTCGCGGGGAGCCGGTCGGACGGGTCGGGGCGGGCGCCGCCGGTCCGCAGCACCGCGCCCTCCGCCAGGGCGGCGGCCACGTACCCCTCGGTCTTCTCGCGCTGTTCGGCGGAGACCAGCGGGCCGCACTCGACGCCCTCCTCGGTGCCGCGGCCGAGCCGGATGAGTTCGGCGCGCCGGACCAGTTCGGCGACGAAGCGGTCGCGGACCGACTCCTCGATGATCAGCCGGGAGCCCGCCGAGCAGACCTGGCCGCTGTGGATGAACGCGGCGTTCAGGGCCTGGTCGACGGCGGTGTCGAAGCCCTCCTCGGTGGCGCAGGAGTCGGCGAAGACGACGTTGGGGTTCTTGCCGCCCAGTTCGAGGGCGACCTTCTTCACCGTGAGGGCGGCGGCCTGCGCGACCTTCGTACCGCTGGCGAGCCCGCCGGTGAAGGAGACGAGGTCGACGCCGGGGTGCTCGGCGAGGCGGGCGCCGACGCTGTGCCCGGGGCCGGTGACGAGGTTGGCCACTCCGGCGGGGAGCCCGGCCTCGACCAGCAGCTCGATCAGGGCGACGGTGGTCAGCGGGGTGATCTCGCTGGGCTTGAGGACGAAGGTGTTCCCCGCGGCGAGGGCGGGAGCCACCTTCCAGCTGGCCTGCAGCAGCGGGTAGTTCCAGGGCGTGATCATCGCGCAGACGCCGACGGGCTCGTGCACGACGACGCTGTGGATGTCGTCCGAGCCGGCGTCGACGACCCGGCCGCCGCCCTCGCCGACGACGAGATCGGCGAAGTACCGGAAGGCGTCGGCGACGCAGTCGATGTCGACCCGCCCCTCCTCCAGGGTCTTGCCCGCGTCCCGGCTCTCCAGGAGCCCGAGCGTCTCGCGGTCGCGGACCAGGAGATCGGCGACGCGGCGCAGGAGGGCGGCCCGCTCGGTGACGGGTGTGCGGGGCCACTCCCCGTGGTCGAAGGCGCGCCGGGCGGCCTCGACGGCGGCGTCCGTGTCGGACACCCCGCCCTCGGCAACCTGGGCGAACGGCTTCGCGTCCGCCGGGTCGAGGATGTCCCGTACGGCTCCCGAGGCGGCGGCACGCCACTCGCCGTCCACATGAATCGTCTGCTGCGCCTGGTGTCCCGACATGATCCGGTGCTGCCTTCCGTTCCTGTTCCGTGCCCGTCACTCTCGGGGCCGGGAGCACCTGCCCCTCGGCCCGGATGTCATGCACACCCCGCCGCCGAAGTGCGCGGCGTCACTGACAAGCCGCCCGAAACATGGACACCCCGGCGAATCCTTGACTAAAGTCAAAGATTATGGAGCCGGTATCAGCGCCAGTCCCAGAGCCAGGGGTGTCAGGGGCGTCTGGGGTCTCGGGTGTCTCTGGGGTGCACGTGACGACCCTGCGTAGGTTCAACCGCTACTTCACGCGCCGGATCGGTGTGCTCGACGACCACTACCTCGGGCAGGACCGGCCCCTCGGCGAGGCCCGGCTGCTGTACGAGATCGGAACCGGCGCGTCCCTGCGAGAGCTGCGGACCCGGCTCGGTCTCGACGCCGGATACCTGAGCCGGATGGTGCGCGCGCTAGAGAAACAGGGGCTCGTACGGGTCACCGTGCACCCCGCGGACAGCAGACTGCGCCTCGCCGAACCGACCCCGGCCGGGCGGGCCGAACTGGCGGAACAGAACCGCCGCGCCGACGACCTCGCCGAGGGACTGCTGCGCGGACTGACCGAGACCCAGCGGGGGCAGCTGACCGAGGCGGTCGCGGTCACCGAGCGGCTGCTGCGACTGGCCGCGATCACGGTACGGCCCGTCGGAGCGGCCTCGCCCGACGCACGCGCCTGCCTCGCCGGTTACGCCGCCGAACTCGACGAACGCTTCCCCGAGGGGTACGCCGCCACCGACCTCGTACCCCCTGAGCGGATCGCCGCGCTCCTCGTCGCGTACGAGGAGGAGCGTGCCGTCGGCTGCGGGGCGCTGTGCGCGCCCGACGCGGAGACGGCCGAGATCCGGCATCTGTGGGTGCACCGGGACGCGCGCGGGCTGGGCCTGGGACGGCGGCTGCTGACCGGGCTGGAGCGGGTGGCGGCCGAGCGCGGCCATCGCGTCGTACGCCTGGACACGCACAAGGTCCTCAAGGAGGCGGCGGCGATGTACCGGAGCGGCGGGTACACCGAGATCCCGGCGTACGACGACAATCCGCACGCCGGGTACTGGTTCGAGAAGCCGCTCACGCCCGCGGGGACGGGGCCGCCCGGAACGCACTGATCCCCGGGCGGGCACCCGGGGATCAGTGACAGGACAAGCAGTGCTTGGAAGAGCCAGTGCCTAGATGAGGCCGAGGGCGCGGACCGCCTCGCGCTCCTCCGCGAGCTCCTGCACCGACGCGTCGATGCGGGCGCGGGAGAACTCGTTGATGTCGAGGCCCTGGACGATCTCGTACGAGCCGTCCTTCGTGGTGACGGGGAAGGAGGAGATGAGGCCCTCCGCGACACCGTACGAACCGTCGGACGGGATGCCCATCGAGGTCCAGTCGCCGTCCGCCGTGCCGTTGACCCAGGTGTACACGTGGTCGATGGCGGCGTTCGCGGCCGAGGCGGCGGAGGAGGCGCCACGGGCCTCGATGATGGCCGCGCCACGCTTGGCGACGGTCGGGATGAACTCGTCGGCCAGCCACTTCTCGTCGTTCACGGTCTCGGCGGCGTTCTTGCCGGCGATCGTGGCGTGGAAGATGTCGGGGTACTGGGTGGCGGAGTGGTTGCCCCAGATGGTCAGGCGCTGGATGTCCGCGACCGTGGAGCCGGTCTTCTTCGCGAGCTGCGTGAGCGCGCGGTTGTGGTCCAGGCGGGTCATCGCGGTGAAGCGCTCCGCCGGTACGTCCGGGGCGGCGGCCTGGGCGATGAGGGCGTTGGTGTTGGCCGGGTTGCCGACGACGAGGATCTTGACGTCGTCCGCGGCGTTGTCGTTGATGGCCTTGCCCTGGGGCTTGAAGATGCCGCCGTTGGCCTCCAGGAGGTCACCGCGCTCCATGCCCTTGGTGCGGGGGCGGGCGCCGACGAGCAGACCGACGTTCGTGCCGTCGAAGGCGACGTTCGGGTCGTCGGTGATGTCGATGCCCTGAAGGAGCGGGAAGGCGCAGTCGTCGAGCTCCATGGCGGTGCCCTCGGCGGCCTTCAGCGCCGGCGTGATCTCCAGCAGACGCAGCTTGACCGGCACGTCCGCGCCGAGCAGCTGGCCGGAGGCGATGCGGAAGAGCAGGGCGTAACCGATCTGGCCGGCCGCGCCGGTGACGGTGACGTTCACGGGAGTGCGGGTCATGGCGTTCTCCGTATGGCAGCTGACGGTGGGGCGTCCCTGCCCCGGGGTGCGGGATCCCGGCCCTGGCGGCGCGATGATCGATCACCGGTGCCGATGATCGATCTCTCGGCGTCAAGAGAGATCCAGCGGTCAGGCTATCGCGCATCCGGGATCCCGGACGGCCGGGGCCCTGTGGGGCGCCCCACAGGGCCGTGCCCGGCGGTTGGCTTGGCCGTTCGGGGTGCGTTGTGGGATGGGTGCGTTTTCGGGTGCGGGGCGGTGGGGGCTGGTCGCGCAGTTCCCCGCGCCCCTGAGGGGCGAAAAGATTGCGCCGTTCCCCGCGCCCCTGAAAAGCGGCAAGACTGCGCCGTTCCCCGCGCCCCCAAGAGTTGAAAGACCGCGCCGTTCCCCGTGCCCCTGACCGGTGGGGGTGGCGGCCGTTGAGCCGGGAGAGTGGGTCAACGGCCGCCAGGTGGGGGTGCCGGTTCGCAGCGCTGGGCTGCCATCCTGCCGAAAGAGCGCCGGACTCCCGTGGGGGTACCGTCCGCCTTCCCCGAAGGGCGTCGGCCATTCCTCCCCCACGGCAACGGGCGCCCGGCTCAAGGGAGTCGGGCGCCCGTCGGGGTCGCAGGCGGTGACGCGAGCGCCTACTTCGTGCAGCCCTCCACGCCCGACGCGAGCGTCGCGCAGGCCTTCGCCCCGGTGGCGCTCTTCACCGCGACCATCGGGGTGTACGCGTCGGTGTCCGTCTCGACCTCGGCGGTCTGCGCGGCAGCCGAACCGGCCGATATCCGGACCGTGTCCCCCGCTCCGGCCGCGGTGATACGGGCCCACGCGGCGCCGCACGTCTCGCTGTACCGGACCTCGACCTGGGCGGTGCCGACAACGGCCTTCTCCACGGTCTGCGCCAGCGTCCCGCCGCAGCCCATGTTCTCCGGGTCCTTGCCCGCGCAGTCCGTGCCGCTGCACTCGACACCGGCCGGCAGTTCCTTGCTCACCGTCGGACTCGGGCTCGGCTTGGCCTCGTTCTTGTCCCCGTCACCGCCGGAGCTCGTGACGTACACGGCCGCGGCCACCAGCACGAGCGCGCCCGCGACTCCGGCGAGGAACATGGTGAGCCGCCGCTTGCGCCGCTGCCCGTCGGGCGAACCCCCGGTTCTCGGCCGCGCGTCCTGCGGCGTACCCCCGCCCGGACCGCCGGGTCCAGCGGGACCGGCCGAACCGGACGGCCCGTACGCTCCCAGCGGACCGAAGCCGGAGGCACCGGACGCGCCGATACCACCGGGCCCACCGGCACCCCTCGGTCCGGAGACTCCGGACGATCCCGGGGGCGAGGCGACGACTCCCCAACCGCCACCTCGCGCCTCCGCACCGGTCCTCGCGCCGGCACCCTCGCCGCCGCTGCCGGCACCTGCGCCGGCCCCGTACGCAGGCCTGCGCTCGTCCCCCTGCGACGGGTTCTGCGCAGGGCTCTGCGGGGGCACGGTGGGTGACACCCCGGCCGGGCCCGCGATACCCGGCTTGGGCGCGGTCGCGCTTCCCCCCGCGCGCGCCTGCTTCCCGCTCTTTCCCCCCTTGGCCGGAGTCGGCCCGAACTCCCCCAGCGCGGCGCGCGCCTGGGAGATCCGGATCGCCTCCATCGTCATGTCGTGGCGCATCTCCGAACGGCTCCAGGCACGCTCGGCGAGCTCCCACATCGTCGTCAGGTGGACGGGATTGGTCCCGGTCACCTCGGCCAACGCCACGATCGCGCCCTTGGGCGCGAGCAGGCGGCCGTTCAGATACCGCTCCCAGGACGTCTTGCTGTATCCCGTGCGGTCGGCCACGGCGGCGATACTCAGCCCACCGCGGTCGACCAGTCGGCGCAACTGGCTGGCGAACTCCCTTACCTGCGGATCGAGTTCATCCGGCAAGGGCCTCCAACGAGGCATTGGTACCCCCCTCTTCCCCCCGTACGTGCTGGTCTTTTCCCGCATGTGAAGCCCTTGCCGAGTCCCCGTTCCGGCTACTCACAGGGATGCGTTCGGTCAGGATCTCAGTTCCCGGGATGGGGGCGCACGGGAGCATTCGGGCCTGTGGGCATGCACCGTCGCATGCCCCCTGGTCTGCGGTCCAGTGTCCCACCGACTTGCCCCCCGGCCGACGAGTCGGCCGGGCCGACGGGGCCCATCCCCGAACTTGTCAACATATCGACATGCAGGGAACACATGCACGACCTCGTGCGTCACTCGCGGCTTCAGGGGGATCACACGCACACCAGGGGCAGATCGGATCGTCGACCGCTCGCCGCCGTCACGATGAGGCGACGGCCGCGGTCGGTCCGCCAGGCTATCGACGGAAGCGGTGGCGCGTACGGCGTCCGGGGCGACCGGTACCGGCGGGGACACGTTTTGCGCGCCCCGCGCGCGGGAGGTGCCGGAACCGTCACCGCCCTGCCACAGGCGACTGACAGCTATTGAACGGCCATTGGCACGTCCATGACCCTTGTTCCAGGCGGCGCCCCTCCGCGCTTCGGGGGAGCGGACGGGCGCCGCCGCTTCAAACGCCCCGAAGGGGCGCGGGGAACTGCGCGGCCAGCCACGACGGACCGACAGATCCCCACGACGCTCAACCCCGACGGCACCAGGCGGAGCGCACCCGATTACGTCCTGATCGTGAAGTGCAACGTATCGTCCAGGAACGGAAGCTCCAGCCAGGGATTCGGCTGCGCCATCATCGCGAGCAGGGCGATGGTCGCCCCCAGGACGCCGTACGTGACGAGGTCCGTGAACCGGGAGCGGACGGCGAGCATGCCCACGTCGGGCAGCACCCAGCGCATGGCGGCGCCCGCGAGCAGCGCGATGCCGATCAGCAGGGTTCCCGCCTTGAACGCGTCGAGCGCGGTGAGCAGGAGTCCGAGTCCGACCAGGCCGGTGACCGCGAGGATCGGCCACTGCCGTGCGGGCGCGGGTGCGTCGCGGGGGGCCGCCCTGCCGCCGCCCTCGGGCCGCGCGGTGTCCCGGGTGAACAACGGGAACCGCCGCGTGACACGCCGGGGCTCGCCGTCGGGTCCGGGCGCGCTGACGGCATCACGAACGGTCAGCTCGTCGTCGTGATCGGCAACTGCCCCCACGTCCGATACGGGTTCCGACACCGCAGTCGCCCCCGAGACCGATCCCGCAGCCGTGACCGATCCCGCAGCCGTGACTGAGTCCGCATCCGGACCGGCGGCCGGGACGGTGACTGAGCCCGGGTCCGGATCCGAATCCGGGCCGGACGCCGGCCCCGGGGCCGGACCGGAGGCCGTCTGAACGGCACCCTGCCGAGCCGGACCTCCGTCCTCGGCCGGACCCGGGGCCGCGGCCGAAGCCGGACCGGCACCCGAAGCCGACTTCTCGGCCGGGGCCGCGGTCGACGTCTCGGCCGAATCCGCAGCCGGGGCCGGCGTCTCGGCCGAATCCGGGGCCCCAGCCGGAGCCGGGGCCGGGGCCGAATCCGGGGCCGGCGTGGTCGCCGAGGCCGGGGCGTCGCCCGTCCGCCGCGCCCCGTCGTGCGTCGAGGTCACCGCGTCCTCCGTCGGGATCGCCCGCTCGCGGTCAGCCGGCACTGCGTTCCGCCGCCTCGACCACGTTGACGAGGAGCTGGGCGCGGGTCATCGGGCCCACGCCGCCCGGGTTCGGCGAGATCCACGCGGCGACCTCGGCCACCCCGGGGTGCACGTCGCCGACGATCTTGCCCTCGGCGTTGCGGGAGACGCCGACGTCGAGGACGGCCGCCCCCGGCTTCACGTCCTCGGGGCGGATCAGGTGCGCGGACCCCGCCGCGGCCACGATGATGTCGGCCTGGCGCAGATGCGCGGCCAGATCACGCGTACCGGTGTGGCACTGCGTGACCGTCGCGTTCTCCGAGCGCCGCGTGAGCAGCAGCGGCATCGACCGGCCGATGGTCACACCGCGGCCGACGACCACGACCTCGGCGCCCTTGATCTCCACTCCGTACTGCCGGAGCAGGGTCAGGACGCCGTTCGGGGTGCAGGGCAGTGGGGCCGGCTCGTTCAGGACGAGGCGGCCGAGGTTCATCGGATGGAGCCCGTCCGCGTCCTTGTCCGGGTCCATCAGTTCGAGGATGCGGTTCTCGTCGATGCCCTTGGGAAGCGGCAGCTGGACGATGTACCCGGTGCAGGCCGGGTCCTCGTTGAGCTCGCGGACGACCGCCTCGATCTCCTCCTGCGTGGCGGTCGCGGGCAGTTCACGCTGGATGGAGGCAATACCGACCTGCGCGCAGTCGCGGTGCTTGCCCGCGACGTACTTCTGGCTGCCGGGGTCCTCACCGACCAGGACGGTCCCGAGTCCGGGCGTGATGCCCCTCTCCTTCAGGGCCGCCACGCGGACGGTCAGATCGGACTTGATCGCGGCTGCGGTGGCCTTGCCATCGAGAATCTGGGCGGTCATGTGCCCATCCTCGCGGATGACCGGGCCCCGGTTCCAATCCGGCCCCCCGCCCACGGCCCCCGGCCTCCTCCGAAGCCCCGCCCCACCCCTCACCTGTCCCGCTTCGCCCCATGATCGACGAGGTTGCACTTGCACAACGCAGCCGGTATCCGGCTGGACAAATAAGTGACGCGTTAAGGACGATGAACGACACAGTGCCGCGGACAGTACCGGGGGGACGAACCGCATCTGTAGAACTTTCCTCCGAAATGTGCCGCGTCGTCCCCGCACTTGACGCAACGACGGAGGAAAGACGCCATGAGTTTCGGCGATCCGAACAACCCCTACGGCCCGCCTCCCCAGGGCCAGCAGCCCGGATATCCGCCGCAGCAGCCGCAGGGCCAGCCCGGTTATCCGCCCCAGCCTCCCCAGGGCCAGCCCGGTTACGGCTACCCGCAGGGCGCCCCGCCCCAGCAGCCCGGTTACGGCTACGGCTACCCGCAGCAGCCGGCGTATCCCGGTTACCCGGGCGGGAACCACATACCGATGGAGATGCCGGGTCTGATGAAGACCGCGCGCGTCCTGCTGTTCATCCTGGCGGGCCTGCAGATCCTGTTCGGGATCATCGCCGGCATAGCCGTCGGCGCCGCGCAGGACGCGTCGAACGGCTTCGGCAGCGGTGACGACACCGACACCCTCGCGGGCCTCGGTTTCGTGTTCGCGGCGCTCCTGGTCGGCGTCGGCGCCCTGTCGATCTTCCTGGGAGTGAAGTTCAAGAACGGCGGCACGGGCATCCGCGTCACGACGATCGTGTACGCGTCGCTGATGATCCTCGGCGGTCTCAGCAACACCGTGCAGGGCGGCGGCGGTTCCGTCACCTTCGGCGGGATCATCTCCCTCGCCATCGCCGGCATCATCCTCGCCTCGATGGTGAACGGCGCCGCCTCCGCCTGGTTCAAGCGCCCGCGCTACTGACCTGGAGAAACGGTTCATCCGCGCCGTACACGCGCCGTTCACACGCCAAGGGCCGTGCTCCGCCTCACGAGGAGGGGAGCACGGCCCTGGCGCGTACCGGGCGATCACCGAGCGGAGCACCGACGACCGCCGGACAGGCCCTGATGCCCTGATGCCCTAGTGGAAGAAGTGGCGCGTCCCCGTGAAGTACATGGTGACGCCGGCCTTCTTGGCCGCCTCGACGACCAGTTCGTCACGGACCGAACCGCCGGGCTGGACCACTGCCTTGACGCCGGCCGCGGTCAGGATCTCCAGGCCGTCGGGGAACGGGAAGAAGGCGTCCGAGGCCGCGAAGGAGCCACGGGCCCGCTCGGCGCCCGCACGCTCGACCGCGAGCTTCGCGGAGTCGACACGGTTGACCTGGCCCATGCCGACGCCGACGGAGGCGCCGTCCTTGGCGAGCAGGATCGCGTTGGACTTCACGGCCCGGCAGGCGCGCCAGGCGAAGGCCAGCTCGTCCAGCTCACCCTGGGAGAGGGCGTCGCCGGTCGCCAGGGTCCAGGAGGACGGGTCGTCGCCGTCGGCCTGGAGGCGGTCGGTGACCTGCAGGAGCCGGCCGCCGTCGATCTGCTTGACCTCGACCTGCGCGGACGGACCCTGGTGGGCGCGCAGTACGCGGATGTTCTTCTTCTTGGCGAGGGCCTCCAGCGCGCCGTCCTCGTACTCGGGCGCGACGATGACCTCGGTGAAGATCTCCGCGACCTGCTCCGCCATCTCCTTGGAGACCGGGCGGTTGACGGCGATGACGCCACCGAACGCGGAGAGCGGGTCGCAGGCGTGCGCCTTGCGGTGCGCCTCGGCGACGTTCGCGCCGATCGCGATGCCGCACGGGTTGGCGTGCTTGATGATCGCGACGCACGGGTCGTCGTGGTCGTACGCGGCACGGCGCGCGGCGTCCGTGTCCGTGTAGTTGTTGAAGGACATCTCCTTGCCGTGCAGCTGCTCGGCGTCGGCCAGACCGCCCGTCCCGTCGACGTACAGCGCGGCGCCCTGGTGCGGGTTCTCCCCGTAGCGCAGGGTGTTGCGCTTCTCGAAGGTCGAGCCGACGAACTCGGGGAAGCCCGAGTCGTCGGCCGGCGCGTACTCGCTCGCGAACCAGGAGGCGACGGTGACGTCGTACGCGGCGGTGTGCTGGAAGGCCTCGGCGGCGAGCCGCTTGCGGGCGTGCAGGTCGAAGCCGCCGTCGCGGACCGCGGCCAGCACGTCGGCGTACCGCTCGGGGCTGGTGACCACGGAGACGGACGGGTGGTTCTTGGCGGCGGCGCGGACCATCGAGGGGCCGCCGATGTCGATCTGCTCGACGCACTCGTCGGGGGTGGCGCCCGAGGCGACGGTCTCCCGGAACGGGTAGAGGTTCACGACGACCAGCTGGAACGGCTCGACGCCCAGTTCGCCGAGCTGCTCCCGGTGGGACTCAAGGCGCAGGTCGGCGAGGATGCCCGCGTGCACGCGCGGGTGCAGCGTCTTGACCCGGCCGTCCAGACACTCGGGGAAGCCCGTGAGCTCCTCGACCTTGGTGACGGGCACCCCGGCGGCGGCGATCCTCGCGGCGGTGGAGCCGGTCGAGACCAGCTCCACGCCTGCCGCGTGCAGGCCGCGGGCGAGCTCTTCGAGTCCGGTCTTGTCGTAGACGCTGACGAGCGCGCGCCGGATGACCCGCTTGCTGCTCTCGGCCGTGTCTGTGCTGCCGGCGCTGCCTGCGCTGCCTGTGCTCTCGGCGGTCACTGGATAACTACCTTTCGTCCCTCGATGCGATAGCCGTTGCGGGCGAGCCGCCCCACGACATCGACGAGCAGCCTTCGCTCGACTTCCTTGATGCGCTCATGGAGAGCGGATCCGTCGTCCTCGTAGTCCTCGTTCCGGACCTCGACCACGCCCTGGGCGATGATCGGGCCGGTGTCGACGCCGTCGTCGACGAAGTGGACGGTGCACCCGGTGACCTTCGCGCCGTAGGCGAGCGCGTCACGGACGCCGTGCGCCCCCGGGAAGCTGGGCAGCAGGGCGGGGTGGGTGTTCACGCACCGGCCGCCGAAGCGGGCCAGGAACTCCTTGCCCACGATCTTCATGAACCCGGCCGAGACGACGAGATCCGGCGCGTACGCGGCGGTGGCCCCGGCCAGTGCCGCGTCCCACTCCTCACGGGTCCCGTAGTCCTTCACCCGGTGGACGAAGGTCGGCAGCCCGGCACGCTCGGCGCGGTCGAGCCCCGCGATGTTCTCGCGGTCCGCGCCGACCGCGACGATCTCGGCTCCGTAGCCGGCCGCTCCCTGTGCCGCGATCGCGTCGAGGAGGGCCTGCAGATTCGTACCTGATCCGGAGACCAGCACGACGAGGCGCTTGGCCTTGGCCACGGCGGGGCCCTTTCTCGGGGAGTGCCTTTGTATGGTCGTACGAATGCTTCGCGCCCCCGGATACGGGGAAGCCTACGAAGCGGCCGACCGGCAGCAACGATACCGGCACACCGGGCGGCCCCCACGGGACGGGGGCGTGGCCGGAAGGTAGCGTCTGGGGAGGAACCACCCCGGGAAGACGGTCCGCGCAGGGGAACGCCTTGTGCGCACGGGACGTTGACCGGGGACAGGTACAGGCACGAATGTCCGGGAAGTGAGCCCCGGAGGCGTGGCCGGCCCTGTGGACAGCTGCCCGCCGGTCACCGGCGCCGATCACCACCGCCCGACACCACCAAGGGGAAGACGCACACCTGATGCCGGACCGAAGTCTCCGACGCCCTCCGCTCCTGCTGCGCGAGCGGCACTCCTCTCCCACTCCGCCGCGGGAGAGCGACGACGTGCCCGAGAGCGGGCAGGGCTCCGGCGCGCCGGGGAACCCCTCGGACGACAACCCCTTCGCCCCGCCGCCGGAGGGCACCCCCGACCGGCCGTGGCAGCCGCGGCGGCCCGTGGGCGGCCAGGGTCAGGACGGCAGGGGCGGCCAGGACGACGGCAGCTCCCCTTGGGGCAGCCAGTGGAGCGACCGGCAGCCGGGGCGCGCGCAGGGCGGCCGGTTCGGTGACAGGCCGGGCTCCGGCAACTCGGGCGGCCCCGGCGGCGGCCAGGGCGGTCCGGAGGGCTCCGGCGGGCCGGGCGCGGGGATGCGCTGGGACCCGACCGACCCCGCGCAGCGGCGTGCGCGGTACGCGCTGCTGTCGGGCATGTGGGCGTTCTTCTTCGCCCTTTTCAGCTGGCCTTACGTGGCGTTGCTGCTCGGCGCGCTGGCCCTCTACTGGTCGATCAGCGCCCTGCGCGCCAAGCCGCGCCCGGCGGACCCGGACACCCCGGCGCCGTCCGGCCGGGACTCGAAGCCGCAGAAAACCGCGGCGATCAGCGGTCTCGTCACGGCGTCCCTGGCGCTCGCCATGGTCGCGGCGACGTTCACGGCCCAGCTCGTGTACCGCGACTACTACACGTGTGTGAACGACTCCCTCACCAACACGGCGAAGAAGTCCTGCGACACGCTGCTGCCGGACGAGCTGCAGAGGTTCCTGGGCGCCCGCGACTGACCCGGGACCGGGGTCAGCCGGCCGCCGGCCGGGCGCCGGTCGGGCGTCAGTCCGGGGGGTCGACCCGGTCGACGGGGGTGGACGCCTGCTTCAGCGCCGCCCAGCGGGCCTCGCGCGAGACGTCGTCGTGCCAGTCGTCGTGCCAGAGGGAACCGTAGGAGTCGGAGGCCGGCAGGAAGTCGTACGGCTCGAAGTCGGGATCGGGGACCGCACGGCTGCCGGTGGCTGTACGGGGGTCCTTCTCCGCCCGCCCCCCGGGCCGGCGGAACCGCGAGAACCAACGGCTCCGCGAGGGCGGCTCCGCTTCGGCGGAACGCGAAGCTCCGGGCTGCGCCCCGCTCACCGGAGCAACCGCCCCGGGAGGCACGCCCAGCGGCGACGCCAGGCCGGAAGACCCGTTCCCCGGAACCGGCGTGCTGGGAAACTCGCTCACCGGAGCTGTCGGACCGGGAGAAGCCTTGGCCGGGGACACCGGGCTCGACGCCCCCTTCACCCGATCCGCGGGGCTCGAAGCACCGTTCACCGGAGCAACCCGGCCCGAAGACGCGTCCAGCGGCGACGCCGGGCCGGAAGACCCGCTCACCGGAACCGGCGTGCCGGGAAACTCGCTCACCGGAACCGGCGTGCCGGGAAACTCGCTCACCGGAGTCGGCGGGCCGGGAGGCCCCTCGACCGGAGACGCCTGACTCCGAGCGCCCTCCACCCGAGCCGCCGGGCTCGAAGCCCCGCTCACCGGAGTCGCCGGGCTCGGAGACCCGCCCATCTGAGGTGTCGGAGGTGTCGGAGCTGTCGGGGGTGTCGGAGCTGTCGGAGGCTCGTGGACCAGGAACTCGTAGATCGAGTGCTCCCCGGTCGCCCGCTCCGCGGTGGGCTGTCCCTGGGGCGCCTGTCCGGCGGCGGACGGTTCGGGGTCCCGTGTGCGCCGAGCCCACAGGCCCCGTACACCGGAGCCCCGTACCCCCCAGCCACGTAGCCGGAAAGCCCCTGCTCGGCGCGGCCGGGACCGGAGGCCGTCCGAGTCCGTGGCGCGGGCCCGAGGGGGCCGGGGTGCGCGCAGGCGCCAGAGGCGCAGGGTCAGGCCCGTCGGCAGGCCCACCGTCGCGATCCAGAGCGCGGCGGCCGGACCCGTCTGCCACCAGACGGGGCCGAAGTCGGCGAGCGCGGCCACCCCGAGGGGCCCGCCCGCCAGGGCCGCGAGGACCGCGAGCGCCAGGCCGCACAGGGCCGCCGCGAGCGCCAGGGCCCCGGCGGTACGTCCGGCCGACCACGCCGCCGCGCGCCGGGCGGCCACCGAGGCCGCGTCCTCTCCCCCGCCCGTACGGGTGCGCCCCGGCACCCCCGCCCGCACCGTGAACCACGCCACCACCGCACCGGCCACCAGGGGCACGGCCGCCGCGGCCCAGTTCGGCGCCGTTCCCGGACCGGCGTCCGGAAGGGCCGCCAGCAGGGGGAAGGGGGGCAGCCGCGAGCCGGGGTCCGACAACAACGGCCCCGCCGTATGCCCGGCCCCGAGCGCGAAACCGGGACCGAGCGCGTACGCGGCCCCCCACACCGCCGCGTTCGGGATGAGTGCGAGCGCCAGCAGCAGCACCGCGAACCGGCCCGACCAGCTGTCCGTGAGCTGCAGGAACGACAGCCGCGCCGGGCCTCCGTGCCACACGAGCGAGACCCCGACCAGGACGGCCCCGCCGCCCACGAGCGCCGCGGCCCCGGCGGCGGCGGCGCGAGCGGCGGCCAGGAGCCGCGCCCGGGCGTCCGAGGACATGACGGATCCGAGTTGAAGGGTGTCGAGAGCCTGGCGCAGCGCCCGTGGCAGCGGCCCGGGCAGCCGCCCGTACGCCGTCCGGACGCCGGCTCCCGCCGCCGTCGCCACGAGCAGCGGCGGCACCACGACGACGGACGCCCACGACGGGCTCGGTTCACCGCCCGAGGCGTACACCGCGGCGGCGGCGCCGACCGTCAGGTAGCCCAAGACGGTTCCGGCCCACGCCGTGCGAACGGCGGGCGACCGCGCCCCGGACCCGTCGCCGTCACTGTCGCCGTCGCCGTCGGCCGGTTTGCCGTCCGCCGCGTCGCGCGCCGCGCGGTGCAGCAGCCACACCGGCAGGGCGACGAGGAGCAACGGCGTCACACCAATGGGCGCGGGTACGCCGGACAACGTGTCCGTGCGGACGAGTTCGGCGCCGTGCGCCAGCAGCCACAGCGCGGCGGCGACATGCAGGGCCCCGTCGGGACCGCTGTCCGGGTAGGGCGAACTGATCCACAGGACCGTCACGAGGACGGCGAGCGCCGCCAGCCCGAGGCCCGCCGCGAGCGCGCCGCCGGCCAGGCCCGCGGCCAGTCCGGGCGACCGTTCCCGCAGCCGGGCGAGCGGCGGCGGCAACGACGGGCTGCGGTCCGGGTTGCGGTCCGAGTTGCGATCAGGGCTTCGATCGGAACTGCGATCGGTCATCTGGGTCACACCCGCCATGCTCCCAACGACACGCGCTTTCCCGTCGTAACAGGCGAACCTCGGATGTGTCGCTCAATATACGTTTTATGTACTTTTACGTACGAAAGGGTGCCCGGTGACGCGGACCGCTGCCCCTGCCGACGCCAACGCCGGTGCCGAGGCCGAGGCGGCGGCCGATACCGAAGCCGGTACCGACGACGCCCTGACGCCCGCTCAGGCCTTCGACGCCCTCTACGCGTACGCCGCCCCGGCCCTCGTACGGCAGGCGTATCTGCTCACCGGGCGGCGGGAGCTGGCGCGGGAGTCCGTGGAGCGGGCCTTCCAGCTGGCGTGGCAGCGCTGGCCCGAGGTGGCCGTCGACCGGGATCCGGCGGGCTGGGTGCGGGCGGCGGCGTACGAGTACGCGATGTCCCCCTGGCATCGGCTGCGGCTGCGCCACCGGGCCCCGGAGCCGCCGCCGGCCGCCCTGGACGACCGCCGGCTGTTGTCGACGCTGCTGAACCTGCCGCCCGTGTACCGGCGGACCCTGCTCCTCCACGACGGTGTCGGGATCGGGCTGGCGGAGACCGCGGCCGAGACGGAGGCGAGCACTCCGGCGGCGGCGAACCGGCTGATGTACGCGCGCGCGGCCGTCGCCCGGCGCCTGCCCGACCTGGCGGAGAAGGAGGAGCTGCGGCGGCGGCTCACGGAGCTGGGCGGCACGGAACGGCTGCGGACCGCCCCGAAACCCGTCGTCGTGCGCTCGGGCAGCGAGCGCCGGGCCCGCCGCTGGACCCGCGCGGCCATCGCCTTCACGGTCCTGATCATCGGCTCCACCGCGTTCACGCTGCACACGGCTCCCGATCATTACGAGGCTCCGCAGGCCCCGGCCACGAAGGTGCCCGGAGTTCCGCCGCGTTCCGGCCCCGCCCCGCTGACGGTCCAGGACCTGGAGCTGCGCGCCAAACTGCGCGGCATGTTCGGTGAGGGCCCGGAGAGGCTGCTGCCGCAGCTCCGCTGAGCGCCGGGCCCCGGCGACGCGGACGGGCCCGCACCCCCTGCTGAGGGTGCGGGCCCGTCGGCGTACCGGAAAACGGTGAACCGGCTGGTCAGCCGGCGAGGATGGCGCGGGCCAGCTTCGCCGTCTCGGTCGGCGTCTTGCCGACCTTGACGCCGGCGGCCTCAAGGGCCTCCTTCTTGGCGGCGGCCGTACCGGAGGAGCCGGAGACGATGGCGCCGGCGTGGCCCATGGTCTTGCCCTCGGGCGCGGTGAAGCCCGCGACGTAGCCGACGACCGGCTTCGTCACGTTCTTCGCGATGTAGTCCGCCGCACGCTCCTCGGCGTCGCCGCCGATCTCACCGATCATGACGATCAGGTCGGTGTCGGGGTCGGCCTCGAACGCGGCGAGCGCGTCGATGTGCGTCGTACCGATGACCGGGTCGCCACCGATGCCGACGGCCGACGAGAAGCCGATGTCGCGCAGCTCGTACATCATCTGGTACGTCAGCGTGCCGGACTTCGAGACCAGGCCGATACGGCCCGGCTTCGTGATGTCGCCCGGGATGATGCCGGCGTTGGACTGGCCCGGGGTGATGAGACCGGGGCAGTTCGGGCCGATGATGCGGGTCTTGTTGCCCTTCGACTTCGCGTACGCCCAGAAGGCGGCGGAGTCGTGGACGGCGATGCCCTCGGTGATGACGACCGCGAGGGGGATCTCGGCGTCGATGGCCTCGACGACGGCTGCCTTGGAGAAGGCCGGCGGCACGAAGAGGACGGACACGTTGGCGCCCGTCTTCTCGATGGCCTCGGCGACCGTGCCGAAGACGGGGATGTCGGTGCCGTCGAAGTCGACCGACGTGCCGGCCTTGCGCGGGTTCACGCCGCCGACGATGTTCGTGCCGTCAGCGAGCATGAGCTTGGTGTGCTTCATGCCCGTGGCGCCGGTCATGCCCTGGACGATGACCTTGCTGTCCTTGTTGAGGAAGATAGCCATGGCTGTTCTGTCCCTCGTCCCTTACTTCGCGGCCGCGAGCTCGGCGGCCTTGTCGGCCGCGCCGTCCATGGTGTCCACGCGCTGCACCAGCGGGTGGTTGGCGTCGGAGAGGATCTTGCGACCCAGCTCGGCGTTGTTGCCGTCGAGACGCACGACCAGCGGCTTGCTGACCTCTTCGCCCTTGTCGGCGAGCAGCTGCAGCGCCTGGACGATGCCGTTGGCGACCTCGTCACAGGCGGTGATGCCACCGAAGACGTTGACGAACACGGACTTGACGTCCGGGTCGCCGAGGATGATCTCCAGGCCGTTCGCCATGACCGCGGCGGAGGCGCCACCGCCGATGTCGAGGAAGTTGGCCGGCTTCACGCCGCCGTGGTTCTCACCGGCGTACGCGACGACGTCGAGGGTGCTCATGACGAGACCCGCGCCGTTGCCGATGATGCCGACCTCGCCGTCGAGCTTGACGTAGTTGAGGTTCTTCGCCTTGGCGGCGGCCTCCAGCGGGTTGGCCGACTCCTTGTCCTCAAGAGCGGCGTGGTCCGCCTGGCGGAACTCGGCGTTCTCGTCCAGGGAGACCTTCCCGTCCAGCGCCAGCACGGCGCCGGAGGCGACCTTGGCGAGGGGGTTGACCTCCAGGAGGAGCGCGTCCTCCTTGACGAAGGTCTCCCACAGGGTCACGAGGATCTCGGCGACCTGCTCGGCCACCTCGGCCGGGAACTTCGCCAGGGCCACGATCTCGCGGGCCTTCTCGATCGAAACGCCCTCGACGGCGTCGACCGGGACCTTCGCGAGGGCCTCGGGGGTCTTCTCCGCGACCTCCTCGATGTCCATGCCGCCCTGTACGGACGCCATGGCGAGGAAGGTGCGGTTCGTGCGGTCGAGGAGGTACGAGACGTAGTACTCCTCAAGAATTTCCGGGGCCGTCTCGGCGATCATCACCTTGTGGACCGTGTGGCCCTTGATGTCCATGCCGAGAATGTCCGTCGCGCGAGCGACGGCCTCGTCCGGGGTGGCGGCCAGCTTCACGCCGCCGGCCTTGCCGCGGCCACCGACCTTGACCTGCGCCTTGACGACGGACTTGCCGCCAAGTCGCTCGGTCGCCGCGCGCGCCCCTTCAGGCGTGTCGATGACTTCACCGGCCAGCACCGGTACACCGTGCTTGGCGAAGAGGTCCCTCGCCTGGTACTCGAACAGGTCCACGCGCGTCCGTCCCTATCAGGTAATTCGCGGTTCGTTGTCTGCGTGGGCGTGCCGCGAGGGCAACGTGACTGCGCGGTCACAAGGAGGGCGTGAGCACGGTGGCCGGCACGCGGCATGTCCGCCTCGCAGGTTATCCCCGCCGGTGGTGGGGTCGTAAATCGCAGATCACACCTGGGCGGTGATTACGGTCACAGATTGCCAGAGTGAAGGGCCTCACCAGGCTGGGGTTTACCTGGTGAGGCCCCGTGAACAGCCCCTGATTGTGGCTTCAGGGGCGTGGGCCGGCGGTCCTCACCCCAATGAGGACCGCCGGCCCGGACCGCGGGGTCGTGCCCGGCCGGACCGAACGGATTTCGGCCGTACGGGCCTGCGCCCCGCGGAGTCGGAGGTGGTTCCGGGTTCTTCCGGAGGGGTGCCGTACGGCCGGCCGCCGGGCTCGGCCGTACGACGGGGGTGGTCAGACGCCGTACGCGGAACCGCGCCGCGCACGGGCGGCAGGTAGCTCGGCGTGACGGACTCGGCCATGCCCTGGACGCCGCCGGCCGCGTTCGCGGCCAGGGGGACGGCGGCGGATCCGACGGTTCCGGCCAGGTCGCCCACGAGGGGAGCGGCCTGTCCGGCCGTCCCGGTCCCCACCGGGGCCACCTCACCGGCCACGCCGTACGCGAACGGCCGAATGTCGCCCGTCACGCCGTAGGCGAGTGTCGTGGCGCTGTCGCCGACACCGTCCACGACCGGCTGGACGTACCGGACGACCGAGTCCGGCACCGGGCGCACCGCGCCGCCGACGCGGCCGACACCGCCGGCGAACGGGGGTCGCACCTGACCCGCCACACGCCGGAGACGTCGGCGGCTACGACGCGGGAACGGCGGATGTTCTTGTGCATGCGTACGTCAGATCCTTCTCATACTCATACCGAGGGTTGGTTCGGGGTGACTGCGGGACGTCAGCGCGAGGTCTGCGTGGGGTGTGCGCGAGGTCCGTGTGAGGTCCGCGTCGTCCGCGTCACGTTCCGGGGGGGGGAGGAGGGGCCGGATCCCGGAAGGGTCGCCGCCGCGCCGGTGGGGGAGAGTCGGTGAGGGGGAGTCGGTGGAGGGGTCGAGCACCGACATCCACGCCCGGGACGGGCGCGCTCTCCGGGCAGGCGGACAGACCTGTTCGGCGGAGGGAGGGTCCGGCTCTAGCCGGGGAACGCCGGAGTGTCCCGGTGCCGGTCCCGGGGCCCGGCCGCGGTGACGTCCGCGGCGGCGCCGGGCACCAGCGTCAAGCGGGCCCTCTCGTTGAACGTGACGGCCTGCGCGTCACCGTGCCGCGGCGACCCGTTGTCGACCGCGGAATGACGCGCCAACGCACCCGCGGGGTCACCGTCGGGTATCCGGTGCACGGGCGCCTGCACGACACCCGTCACCGGGGTGTACCGGGCGCCGTCGGCATGCCCCTGATGCCGCAGGTCTTCATCGGCCGCCGCGAGGCCACCGGCGAACCGCGGTCCGTACACCGCCGTGCCGCTCTCGTCACCCTCGTCGCTCGGCTGCTTCCCTGCTGGCTGCTGCTGGTCCGAAACCGCCCCGGCGGGCTGCTGCGGCTCCGCCGCCGAACCGGCCGGGAGGGTCTGGCCGGGAAGCGCAGGCAAAGGCAACGGCAACGGCAGCACCGGCGACTCCGGCAGCTCCGGCAGCTCCGGCAGCTCCGGCAGCTCCGGCAGCTCGTGAACACCGGGCAGCGTGGGGAGTTGCGGCACCGGCGGCCACCACTGCGATGGATCCGGCTGCTCGACGACTCCCTCGCCCAGCCCGTCGGTTATCCCGCCGACCATTCCGTCGGCGATCTGATCCACCAGATCACCGACGGGCCGTACGACACCGTGGACTTCGTCGGTCACGGACCGTGAGTGCGATTGCGCGTGCGAGTCCGGCGACTGCTTGCCGGGCCGCTCAAGAGGCGCACCCGCCGTCAAACGCTCGGCGGGAACCGTCACCGAACGGACCAGCCCCGCAGGCTCCTTGGCCGGCACGACACCGTCCGCCGCGTAGGCCCGCTCCCCGCAGAGGAAACCCAGCGCGAACAACCCGCCCACCAACAGGACCACTTGCAGCACACGCCGCCCCACCGCTCCGCGCGTCACACGCAGAGCGGTACCGGGCAGTACGGCTGACAGGACCAAGGCGGGCACAGCCTCCCGTGCGGAGGTACAGGACGGAGCGGGGGTACGGGGCGGAGCGGGGGGTACGGGGCGGTGCGGGGGCGCAGGGTGCGCCGGCGTCATGAAGTGCGGCGGGGCGGGGCGCGGCCGCGAGGCTGCACGCCCCCGAAGCCCGCCGATCCTCGCACGGGACTCCCGAGGTAGCGCAAGCCCCCTGTTACCGATGGATACTCATGTCCGTTTTTTCCCTCGTTCCCCTCCCCCGCCCGCTCTTCCGTCCTTGCTTCTGCCTGCCGCTCCTGTCGTCCCTGCCGCTCCTACCGCGCCGGACTGTCGGTGTCCGGTATCGGCAGCGGGCGCTTCTCGATCGCCGCCGCCATCACTTCCGGAAAGAGGTCGGGCGTACAGGCGAACGCCGGTGCGCCCAGCCCCGCCAACGCCGCCGCGTGTTCACGGTCGTACGCCGGGGCCCCCTCGTCGGACAGCGCCAGCAACGTCACGAACTGCACCCCGGACGCCTTCATCGCGGCGACCCGCTTCAGCATCTCGTTCCGGATGCCGCCTTCGTAGAGGTCACTGATGAGCACGACCACGGTCTCGGCGGGACGCGTGATCTGCGACTGGCAGTACGCGAGGGCCCTGTTGATGTCCGTGCCGCCGCCGAGCTGCGTGCCGAAGAGGACGTCGACCGGGTCGTCGAGCTGGTCGGTGAGGTCGACGACCGCCGTGTCGAAGACGACGAGCCGGGTGTCGATGGACCGCATCGAGGCGAGGACCGCGCCGAACACCGACGCGTACACGACCGACGCCGCCATCGAGCCCGACTGGTCGATGCAGAGGACGACCTCCTTCTTCACCGACTGCGAGGCACGTCCGTAGCCGATGAGCCGCTCGGGCACGATCGTGCGGTACTCGGGCAGATAGTGCTTGAGGTTGGCCGCGATGGTGCGGTTCCAGTCGATGTCCTGATGGCGCGGCCTGCTGATCCGCGCACTGCGGTCGAGGGCCCCCGTGAGCGTCGCCCGGGTGCGGGTCGCAAGCCGCTTCTCCAGGTCCTCGACCACCTTGCGCACGACCGCCCGTGCCGTTTCCTTGGTCGTCTCGGGCATCGCCTTGTTCAGCGACAGCAGGGTGCCGACCAGGTGGACGTCGGCTTCCACGGCCTCCAGCATCTCCGGCTCCAGGAGCAGGGTCGACAGACCGAGGCGGTCGATGGCGTCCCGCTGCATGACCTGGACGACGGAGGACGGGAAGTACGTCCGGATGTCGCCCAGCCACCGGGCGACGGCCGGCGCGGACGCCCCGAGCCCCGCCGAACGCTCCTGCCCCGCCCGCGCCCTGCCGCCCTTCCCGTTCCCGTACAGCGCGCCGAGTGCCCCGTCCATCGCGGCGTCCTGCCCGGTGAGCGCGCAGCCCGTACCGTCCGCGTCGTCCCCGCCCAGCACGAGCCGCCAGCGCCGGAGCCGCTCGTCGGCGGCGCCCGCCTGATCGCTCGCCCCGGCGCGGTCGGTCGATCCGGTCCGGCCGGTCACCCCGGTCCGGCTGGTCACCCCGGTCCGGTCGGTCACCCCGGTCCGGTCAGCCTGGTCTGCCGTTCCCGCGTTCACCGTTCCCGCGTTCACTGCTCCCATGCTCACTGCTCCCGTGCTCACCGCTCCCGTACTCATCGGCCCGCCCCCACAAGGTCGTTGTCGCCTGGACCACCGCGATCACGGCGATCTCCGACATCGCCGCCGGCCTCGTCCAGCCCCAGCAGCAGGCGCAGCACCGGCAGTACGGCGCCGGCCCGGTCCTCGTCCAGGCCGGGTCCGAAGCCGGGTGTCCCGGAGACGGTGTCCGCGACGCTCCCGCGCGGCGCCGGCCCCCGCCGGACCAGTTCGCCGAGGGTGCGGCGCACCCCGGGCTCGTACTCCGAGAAGGTGCGCCGCAGCAGCGGGAGTACGTCGGTGAACGCGTCCCCCGGCACCCCGGTCAGCCAGGAGTCGACCAGGCCGAGCAGCCGTTCGTCGTGCACGAGCAGCATGCCGCCCCCCGATCCCCCGCCGACGAACCCCTCGATCCACGCCGCCGCGTCGCCCGGTGCGGTTCCCGGTGACAGGACCAGCCCCATGAGCCGGGCCGTCTCCTCCTGCTCCAGCTCCCCGTCGTCCAGCAGCAACCGGACGGCCCGCCCCCGCACGACGCCCGGAACGGTGTCCCGCGCGGACAGCGTGCCCAGCACGGAGTGCCACCGGCCGCGGATGCCGGTCCGGGAGTCGTCCGCGCCTCCCCCGGCCTCCTCGCCTCCCTCGGCGAGCAGGCCCACCGCGCCGTGCACCGCGTCGACGTGGCCGCGCATCTCCTCGGCCGCCTCCGCGTCGAGGGCGGCGCAGGCCGGGGGCAGCCCGACGAAGACCCGCTCCGCGAGCCCGGCGGCGACCTCGGCCAGGGCCTGGGTGCCCGTGCCCCGTACGTCGCCGTAGCGCAGGGAGCGGACGAGGGCGGGCAACGCCTGGGCGAGATGGCCGACGTCGGCGTCCAGGGCGGCCCGGTCGGCGAGGATCCGCATGACCACGGGGAGGGCGTCCGGGAGTTCTGCGAGGAGGCAGCGCTCGGCGAGGCCCGTGACGTCGGCCAGGGACCGGGCGCCGACCGCGTCCGTCTCGGCCTTGGCGGTCGCGGCGGCGATGACCGTCGTTCCCCACACCCCCGCCTCTGCGACGCGCACCGCGAGCTCCGGCTCCCAGTGCAGCCGCCAGGTCTCCCGGAACGTGCCCGTGCTGCCGCGTGACGCGACCGGCTCTCCCCACCCGATGCCGAGGAGGCGCAGCCGGTGCAGCAACCTGCTGCGTCCGCCGTCGGTCTCCTTGCGCAGGTCGAGCTCCAGCTCCCTGTCCTGTGCCTCCGGCTTGAGCCGCAGCCGTCGCTGGAGCCGGGCGAGGTCGCGCTGCAGCGGGACGGCGGGCGCCGCCGCGGGCACCTCGCCCAGCGCGTCGCCGACGACGAGCCGGTCGTGCACAAGGGCGAGCGGGACGTCCGAGCCCTCGCACATCACGGCCCGTACGGCGTCGGTGGTCTCGGTGAGGCCCGGCAGAGGGCGGCCCCGCATCGCCGCGAGCGTGTCGGCGAGCCGCACCGCCTCGATGACGTGGGCGGAGGACACGGGCCGGTCCTCGTCCCGCAGCAGCCGGGCCACCTTCGTCATCCAGCGCTCGATGGGCCGGTCGGCGGCGGCGAACAGATGCCCGTACCAGCCGGGCGAGTCAATGCCCGCTCCGTACCCACTCGTGCGGGAGAGCCGTCGGTGGGTCCAGGGCACCCAGGTCATGTCGGCCTTCACCTTGGGCAGTCCCTTGAGCAGCGCCCGGTCGGCGGCGACGGTGGTCCGCTGCCGCAGCGCGGGCACGTGCCAGGCGCCGCACACCACGGCAACGTCGTCCCCGAACTCCCGCTGGGCCGCCCGGACCTGGAGCCGCATGTACGCCTCGCGGACGAGATCCCGGTCGTGTCCCCCCGCCCCGTAGACCTCCCGCAGCGCCTCCATGGCCTCGCCGAGCACTTCGAACGGTGCGAACGCGTCCTCTCCGCGCGCGCCCCGGTGCTCGATTCCCCGTGTCCCCCGGTGCTCGATTCCCGGTGTCCCCCGGTGCTCGATCACGTCCTCCCACCAGCGCTCGGGGTCGTCGTATCCGGCGGTCTCGGCGAGCACGGCGAGCGGGTCGATCCGCACGGCCCGGGCGGGTTCGGAAAGCGCCCCGTCCGGCTCCCCCTCGCCCTCCCCCACCTCTTCCTTCTCCTCCTCTTCTTCCTTCTCCTCCCGGGCGAGCGTGTGGGTGGCCGGGAGGTCGATGAAGCGGGCCGGTACCTCGTGCTCCAGGGCCCAGCGGATGGCCACCCACTCCGGTGAGAACTCGGCGAGCGGCCAGAACGCCGACCGCCCCGGCTCGTCCACCACATGCGCGAGGAGCGCGACGGGCGGCCGCATGTCCTCCTCGGCGGCGAGCGCGATCAACGCGTCCGCCTCCGGCGGCCCTTCGAGGAGCACCACGCGCGGGTTCGCCGCGTCGAGTGCCGCCCGTACGGCCCGCGCCGAGCCGGGCCCATGGTGGCGCACCCCGAGCAGCAGAGGTCCGGGCGGCCGGCGGACCCCGGCCTCGCTCCTCTCGGCGTGCTCGCTCACGCGCTCACCTCCCGGCACGCCCGGTAGAAGTCCTTCCAGCCGTCGCGCTCACGGACGACCGCCTCCAGGTACTCCTGCCAGATGACACGGTCGGCCGCCGGGTCGCGGACAACGGCGCCGAGGATGCCCGCGGCCACGTCCGGGGCGCGCAGGACGCCGTCCCCGAAGTGGGCGGCCAGAGCGAGGCCGCTGGTGACGACGGAGATCGCCTCGGCGGTGGACAGCGTGCCGCTGGGCGACTTGAGCTTCGTACGCCCGTCGGCCGTGATGCCGTCGCGCAGTTCGCGGAAGACGGTGACGACGCGGCGGATCTCGTCGATGCCGTCGGGCACCGCGGGCAGGTCCAGGGAGCGGCCGATCTGGTCGACCCGGCGCGAGACGATGTCGACCTCGGCGTCGGCGCTCTCCGGCAGGGGCAGGACCACCGTGTTGAAACGGCGGCGCAGGGCGCTCGACAGGTCGTTCACCCCGCGGTCGCGGTCGTTGGCCGTCGCGATGAGGTTGAAGCCCCGGACGGCCTGCACCTCCGAGCCCAGCTCCGGGATGGGCAGGTTCTTCTCCGACAGGATCGTGATGAGCGTGTCCTGTACGTCGGCGGGGATACGGGTCAGCTCCTCGACCCGGGCCGTCATCCCCTCGGCCATGGCCCGCATGACCGGGCTGGGCACCAGCGCGTCCCGGCTGGGTCCGTGCGCGAGCAGCTGCGCGTAGTTCCAGCCGTACCGGATGGCCTCCTCCGGTGTGCCGGCCGTGCCCTGCACGAGAAGGGTCGAGTCGCCGCTGACCGCCGCGGCCAGATGCTCGGACACCCAGGTCTTCGCCGTGCCGGGCACGCCGAGCAGGAGCAGCGCCCGGTCGGTGGCGAGCGTGGTCACGGCCACTTCGACGATACGGCGCGGTCCCACGTACTTCGGCGTGATCACCGTGCCGTCCGGCAGCGTGCCGCCCAGCAGGTAGGTCGCGACGGCCCACGGTGACATCCGCCAGCGGGCGGGCCGCGGACGGTCGTCCTGCGCGGCCAGCGCGGCGAGTTCGGAGGCGAACGCGTCCTCGGCGTGCGGCCGCAGCTCCTCGCCCTTGTCCGGCGCGGAGACGGCCGCGGGCGCGGGCACGCCTTCGGACTGGTGGTGGTTCGGGTCGACGGACGTCGGGTCGACGGACACGGACATGGAGCGGTCCCCCTTGCGGCTCGGCCGGTTCGGATCTGGTACCACCGTGCACCACGCCACTGACAATCGGCCCTGACCTGCGCAAACGTCTCCGTCACAGGCGATTGTCAGTGGTGGGATCTACCTTCGGACTCATGACTCAGCAGGGGGTGCGCTGGACTGCGGATCAGGTGCTGGCACTGGCGCCTGACACCGCGTCACGCAAGGCGGGCAGCAAGCTCGGCGCGGCCGGGCCGTGGTCGGAGGCGGGCAGTTCCGAGGAGGGGACGGTATGGGGTCTGTGCAAGGGAAGCGGCAGCAAGCCGTACCGGACGGTGATCGACATCGCGGACTCCACCGGGCCCGCGTACAAGTGCAGTTGCCCGAGCCGCAAGTTCCCGTGCAAGCACGCGCTGGGGCTGCTGCTGCTCTGGGCCGGCGAGGACGGCGCGGTGCCGCGGGGGCAGGCGCCGGACTGGGCGGACGAGTGGATCGAGGGCAGGAGGAAGCGCGCGGACGACAAGCGGGCGGAGGACGCGGCCGGTTCGGCGTCCGCGGGTGATCCGGAGGCGGCGCGGCGCAGGGCGGAGCGGCGGGCCGAGGCGATCACCGCGGGGGCGTCGGAGCTGGAGCAGCGGCTGACCGATCTGCTGCGGGGCGGCCTGGCCTCGGCGGAACAGCGGGGGTACGGGCTGTGGGAGGAGACGGCGGCCCGCATGGTCGACGCGCAGGCACCGGGACTCGCCGCGCGGGTGCGGGAGTTGGGGGCCATACCGTCGTCGGGGCCCGGCTGGCCCGTGCGGCTGCTGGAGGAGTGCGCGCTGCTCCACCTCCTCGACCAGGGGTGGCTGCGCCGTGCCGCGCTGCCCGACGCGCTGGCCGCGACGGTCCGTTACCGGATCGGACTGCCCGGCTCGGCGGACGGTCCGCCGGTGCGCGACCGATGGCTGGTCCTGGCCCAGTACGACACCGCGGACAGCCGCCTCACCACCCGTCGCATCTGGCTGTACGGGACCGAGTCGGGGCGCACCGCACTGCTCCTTTCCTACGGGGCCGCCGGGCGCGCACCGGAGCTGACCTTGCCCGTCGGGCTCTCGCTGGAGGCGGAGCTGTCCGCGTATCCGGGTGCGGGGCAGTTGCGGGCGGCACTGGGCGAGCGGTTCGCCGCTCCGGCGCCCACGGAGTTCCGGCCGCCCGGGGTGGATGTGGCGCGGGCCGTCGCCCGGTACGGCGAGGCGCTCCGGGACGACCCGTGGCTCTCATCGCGGCCCGTGACACTGGCCCGCGTCATACCGACTCCGGACGGCGACGACTGGCAGCTGGCGGACGCCGACGGGGAGTTCGCCCTGCCGCTCACTCCCGCCGCCCGGTCCCGCTCCGGTCTGTGGCGTCTGGTCGCCCTCTCCGGCGGCGCTCCGGTGACGGTCTTCGGAGAGTGCGGGCACCGGGGCTTCTCCCCCCTCACGGCCTGGCCGGAGGGTCCGGGCGAGGCGGTGACCCTGTGCTGACGGCGCCACGCTCCGGCCTCCACGCCTCCCGTACGACGCGACTCCGTACGGCGCCACTCCCGCACGACGCGCCTGCCGCAACGCCTCCTACGACGCCGACTACGACGCCTCATAAGAGAGGAACGCCCATGACCGGCACCCCTGCCCCCACTCCCGGTAGCACTTCCGCTCCCGGTACCACTTCCGCGGAGGCGTCCGCCGGGAGTCACTGGGAGGAGCTCGTGACCGTGGCGCTGCTGGGGACCACGCGGCGTGCGCCGTCGGGGGTCACGTCCCGGGGCGACGCACCGGCGGCGTTGCTGGACGCGGCGGCCGTGGAGACCGTACGGAGACGGGCCGGGATGCGGCCGGGCCGGGCGGCGGCCCGGATCGAGCCCGCCGCGGAGGACGCCCGTCCCGCGCTGCCGCCGGCGGCGGCACGCCGGCTGACGATGCTGCTCGCCGACCGGCCGGGGGCGGGAAGCGGTGGCCGCCGGGGGACGGCCCCCGACCTCATGGAGCTGCTTCCTCAGTGGCTCGCCACGGCGAACCGGCAGGGTTTCGCGGCCCCGCCCCAGGCGCTGCCCGCTCTGCTGGACGCGGCCCGGGGGCGTACGGACATCCGGCCGGCGGTGCTGGCGTTCGCGGGGCCGCGCGCTCTGTGGCTGGCCCGGCTGAACGCGGACTGGCGGTTCGCGCTGCGGGCGGCCCCGGGCGGCGGCGCCGTGCTGCCAGGGCCCGAGGAGCCGGAGCGGATGCGCGCGTTGTGGGAGGAGGGGCTGTTCGCCGAGCGGGTCGCGCTCCTGGCGGCGGTCCGGGCGCGGGACGCGGGGGCCGCGCGGGATCTGCTCTCCGGGACGTGGGCGTCGGAACGGGCCGAGGACCGGTTGATGTTCCTCGACTCGTTGCGCACGGGGCTGGGCGCGGCGGACGAGCCCTTCCTGGAGCGGGCGTTGGCCGACCGGAGCCGCAATGTGCGGGCCACGGCGGCGGAGCTGCTGTCCGCGCTGCCCGGCTCGGCGCTCGCCGGGCGGATGGCGGAGCGGGCGGAGTCCTGCGTCGCGATCGACCACACGCACGGCACGCACACGACTCCGACGATCGCGGTGGAGGCACCGCACGAGTGCGATTCCGGCATGGAGCGCGACGGCGTGGTGGTCAAGGCTCCGGCCGGCCGGGGTGAACGGTCCTGGTGGTTCGGTCAGTTGGTGGAGGCCGCCCCGCTCGGCACCTGGTCGCGGCGGCTCGGGGGACGCACGCCGGAGGAGATCGTGGCGCTGCCCGTGGCCGACGACTGGCAGGACGAGCTGCATGCCGCGTGGTGCCGGGCGGCGGTGCGGCAGCGGGACCCCTCCTGGTCCAGAGCGCTGCTGGGGACATCGGCGGCGCCGGAGGCGGGCGGGCCGGGAGCGGTTTCCCTGGCCGAGCGGGCGAAGCTGCTCGGCACGCTGAGCGCCGAGGAGCGGGCCGGGTGGGTGGCGGGCTTCATAGCCGTGCACGGACTGTCGGAGGCGTTTCAGCTGCTCGGGGTGTGCGCGGTGCCCTGGACCGGCCCGTTGGGGCGGGCAGTGGTGGACGCGCTCAACATCGCGCGCGACGCGGGGAGTTATCCATGGAGTTTCAGCGGGGTCATGGGACTGGCGGAGCGTTGTCTGGATCCGGCGGAGGCCGTCCGCCTCGAAGGGCTCACGGCCGTCCCCGACGAATCGGAGAACGCGGCGCCGGGCGCGGGAGGCTACTGGGCGGAATCCTTCCAACGCCTGGTCACGACACTCCGCCTGAGAGCAGCAATCCAGACGGAACTCACACAACGTTAGCCCCGCCCCTCAGGGGCGCGAGGAACAGCGCAACCAGCCACAACCGACCCGCACCAAACCCCCCACCGTCACCCCATCCCCCTCAGGGGCGCGGGGAACGGCGCGACCAGCCACGACGAACCCGCGCAAAACCCCCGACCGTCACCCCCACCCCCCAGGGGCGCGGGGAACGGCGCGGCCAGCCACAACGGACCCCCACGCACCCACGCCACACCAGGCCCCCGGGCCCGGCCGCCGCGGCCGACCCGACGGGCGCAGAACTACGCAGGCTGGCGCACGTTCGCCCGAACCCAGTCCACGATGGCCGTGGTCGTGGCCCCGGGCGTGAAGATCTCCGCGACACCCTTCTCCTTGAGCGGCGCGATGTCCGCCTCAGGGATGATCCCGCCGCCGAACACCTTGATGTCCGCGGCGTCGCGCTCCTTCAGGAGCTCGATGACCGCGGCGAACAGCGTGTTGTGCGCGCCGGACAGGATGGACAGCCCGATCGCGTCGGCGTCCTCCTGGATGGCCGTGCCCACGATTTGCTCGGGCGTCTGGTGGAGGCCGGTGTAGATGACCTCCATTCCCGCGTCCCGCAGCGCCCGCGCGATCACCTTCGCCCCACGATCGTGTCCGTCGAGCCCCGGTTTGGCCACCACCACGCGGATCGGACCGGTTGCCACACCCATCACTGCCTCCATGAACCGACTACACCGATCTGCGGGGATCTGTTCGCCACCCCGCCCATCCCAAGCATGCATCTCGGACATGCCCGGCACAGCCGCCCCGCACCGCACGGTCCGGGGAAGTGAACGAACGTTATCTCCAACATCCCGCAACCGGCAGTTTCGCGGTGGAGACCGAGGGGGAAATCACACGGTGGGACAAGTTCGCAGCGCATCGATCCCGCACACCGCGACACACGGTTCGCACCCGGGACGGGCGCAAGGGAAGCCGCTACGAGGTCTCCGCACCTCCGCGCCGTCAGCCGCGCGACGGGGTGGTGCGGTGCACCGGCGATCGCACGACGACGGACAGCCCGTCGCTCCACCGGCGTCACCCACGCCGCACGTGCACCGTCGCCGTCCTCACCCATCGGCTTCCCACGAGGGCACACGGGGGACAGAGGGTTCCTGCCGTGCGCCGACGGGAGGTCGGCCATGAAGGTCACCAGGGCACTGCTGCCCCTTCTTCCACTCTGCCAGCGCCTGCTGCCCATCAGACTGGCCGGGCTCTCACTGACCTTGCTGAAGGCGACGGCCCTGGAGATCGCGATCCTTGCCGGCCATCTCGTCCTCTACCCCTCCGGCATCGCCTCGGAGCGCCGCCGGCCCCCGGTCCCGGCCCAGTCCCTGGCCGACCTGCCCGACCCGGACCTCGACGCGGGCGGTACCGCCGACGCCGCCCGGCTGCCGACCGCGGACAAGCCCCCGGTCGTCCTGCTGCACGGCTTCATAGACAACCGCTCGGTCTTCGTGCTGCTGCGCCGTTCGCTGGCCCAGCACGGCCGACAGCAGATCGAGTCGCTCAACTACTCCCCGCTGACCTGCGACATACGGACCGCCGCCGAGCTGCTCGGCCGGCACATCGAGGAGATCTGCGAGCGCACCGGCCGCCAGGAGGTGGACATCGTCGGGCACAGTCTCGGCGGGCTGATCGCGCGCTACTACGTGCAGCGTCTGGGCGGTGACGTCCGCGTCCGGACCCTGGTCACCCTGGGCACACCGCACGCGGGCACCCGTGTCGTCCCACTGATGAACGCGCACCCGATCGTCCGGCAGATGCGCCCGGGCTCCGGCGTACTCGAAGAGCTGCGCGAGCCCGCCCCGCACTGCCGTACGCGGTTCGTGAGTTTCTGGAGCGACCTCGACCAGCTGATGGTCCCGCTGGAGACGGCGTGCATCCAGCACCCGGATCTGCTCGCACAGAACGTGCGCGTGAGCGGAATCGGACATCTCGCCCTGCCGGTGCACCCGGCGGTCGCGGCCGGCATACGCCAGGCCCTGGACGCGGAGGAGGAAACCGCCCGCGCCGCCGCTCACACCGGCGGCCTGACAGTGGCGTGACCGACAGGGCCCGTCCGTGGAAAACCCGTCCGTAGAAACCGGCGCCACTGGCGAAGACTCAACCGGAAGCGGACGTCCGGCGGCGATCCACCCCGAACCGGGGCAACGGGGAGCGGCGGGAAGCTCCTAAGCGGAAGCAGCGTTCGCCTTCTGAGGCGTCTTTTCTTCGAACGTTCATCGAACGCAAGGCCAAAGCTCTGCCCATCCTCCGCCGAAAGGCATCCGAATGCCCCTTTCCTGAGAGGAGGAAACCTGTTGAAGATTGTCGCGCCCGCATACCGCCGGGTACAGTCGCCGCACTGCTCTGCCAGCCCCTGTTGTCGAGGCGAAAGAGAAGTTGGTGAACGACCGTCACCCGTCGGGGACCGTAACTCCCCCGGCTCCGGCTCCCGATGCCGCCTCGGCGCACTACGCGTCCCACGGCGGGCAGGGGGTCCAGTACGGCGACTTCACCACGTACGACGGATATCCCGCCACCGGTTTTGACCCGGCCGCGACCGGCTCGTACGGAACGACGGGTGGTTACGACATGACGGGCGCCTACGCCACGACCACGTTCGACACAGACCCCCTCTTCGGCGATCTGCCCGGCAACGGAAGCGGAACCGACGGGAGCGGCGGCGGAACGGGTTCGTACGGCCACACGACCGGGGCGGCCCACAGCGGTAACTGGACTGATACCACCGGCAGTCATCAGACCCTGAACTACGACCCGTACGCGGCCCAGCACCACGCGGCTGCCTACGAGACCGGCAGCTACGACACGAGCGGTGTCTGGCCGGACTCCGGTTATCAACAGCTCAGTGAGATCCCGACGCAGGCCACGAGCCCCGACGGCACCGGGCAGTGGGACGCGAACGCCTGGCAGCAGGCCGAGCAGGCCGACCCCACCCAGCAGTGGACGGCGCCGACCTTCGAGACGGGTACGTACGACGCCACGGCGTGGAACTCGGACGGCGGCGAGCAGCCCCAGCCCCACCCGCAGCACGAGTCGTACGACCAGCAGGACGCGTACGACCAGCGCGAGTCGTTCCACCAGCAGGCCACCGCCACGTTCGAGCAGGTGCCGTTCGAGGAACAGGTAACCGCGCAGAGCGAGTTCAAACACTCTGGCCCTGCCGATGCCGACGCTCGCACCGATGCGGACTCCGACGCTCACGAACGTACTCACGATCATGATCACGCCGACGACGAGCCCGAGCTGCTCGACGGCGTCGAGGAGATCACTCCCGTCGCCACCGGCGCGCCGGCCTCCCGGGCCGGGTCCCGCGCGGCGGGCCGTTCCGCTTCCCGTTCGCGCCGCCGCACACCGCCCAAGCGCTCCGCGCTGCTGACGATCGCCGTCCCGTCGGCCTGTGTGATGGGTGTCGCCGGCATCGCCGCCGCGTCCGTGACCGGTGGCGACGGCGGGGACGACGTCCAGACGACGGCCGCCGCACCCGACGCCGGCACCGTGAAGCCGTCGGTCGCGAACAACAAGCTGGACGCTCAGCTCGAAAGCCTCTCCGCGGACGCGGACGACTTCGCGGACCGGGCGAGCCGCACGCAGGAACGTATCGACTTGAAGGCCGAGCAGGCCGCCGAGAAGCAGAAGGCGGCGGCCGAGGCGGCCCGCAAGGAGCGGCTGCGTCCGAAGTTCGCGCTGCCGGTCTCGCGGCACGGGCTCAGTGCCTACTACGGCCAGGCCGGTATCAACTGGATGTCCGTGCACACCGGTATCGACTTCCCGGTCTCGTACGGCACGACGGTGATGGCCGCGACGGACGGAACAGTCCGTACGCAGTGGAACAGCGCCTACGGCAACATGATCATCGTGACGGCCAAGGACGGCACGGAGACCTGGTACTGCCACCTCTCCACGTACAAGGTCGCCTCGGGGACGGTCGTGAAGGCCGGCGACCCGATCGCGTACTCCGGGAACTCCGGCAACTCCACCGGCCCGCACCTCCACTTCGAGGTGCGTCCCGGCGGCGGTTCGGCGATCGACCCGCTCCCGTGGCTGCGCAGCCACGGCATCGACCCCACCTAGGACACCCAGGGCCTGCGAGCACCTGCTCGAAGGGACCACGAACCGGCGGAAGCCGCCCGGTCGGCGGCCCCGCCCACAAGCCCCGTCCCGCCGCCTACAGCTTCTCCACCGGCGCGTACCGCAGCAGCAGACGCTTCGGCTTCTCGCCGCCGAAGTCGACCGTCGCCTCCGAGTTCGCCCCCATGCCCTTGACTCCGACCACCGTGCCGAGGCCGAACTGGTCGTGGGTGACCCGGTCCCCGACCGCCAGCGACACCACCGGCTTCTCCGAGGAACCGCGCCGCGTCGCGAAACCGGACGCGCCCGAGGCCGCCGAGCGCGAGCGGGAGGAGGACAGGGAGGCCGCCACACCGCCGACCGGACCGGAGGCCACCGCTCCCATGGAACCAGTGCGCTTCCAGTCCAGATGCGCCTCCGGGATCTCCTCCAGGAAGCGGGACGGCGGGTTGTACGAGGGCTGCCCCCACGCGCTGCGCATCGACGCCCGCGTCAGATAGAGCCGCTCGCGCGCGCGGGTGATGCCGACATACGCGAGGCGCCGCTCCTCCTCCAGCTCCTTGGTCTGGCCGAGGGCACGCATGTGCGGGAAGACGCCGTCCTCCATGCCCGTCAGGAAGACGACCGGGAATTCGAGGCCCTTGGCGGTGTGCAGGGTCATGAGGGTGATGACCCCGGAGCCGTCCTCGTCCTCGTCGGGGATCTGGTCGGAGTCGGCGACCAGGGCCACCCGCTCCAGGAACGCGGCGAGCCCGGTCGGCGTACCGGCCTCGGCCTCACCCTCGGCTTCGCCCTCGTTCGCCGCCGTGCCCGCGGCCCCACCGCCCGCCGCCGCCTCCTGCTCGAACTCCAGCGCCACGGAGGCGAGTTCCTGAAGGTTCTCGATACGGGTCTCGTCCTGGGGGTCGGTGGAGGCCTGCAACTCGGCGAGGTAGCCGGTGCGTTCGAGGATCGCCTCCACGACGGTCGCCGGGCCCGCGCCGGACTCGACGATCGTCCGGAGGTCCTCCATCAGCGTGTTGAACCGCTTGACGGCGTTCGTCGAGCGGGCCGCCATGCCGTACGCCTCGTCGACGCGGCGCAGCGCCTGCGGGAAGCTGATCTTCTCGCGCTGGGAGAGCGCGTCGATCATCGCCTCGGCGCGGTCGCCGATGCCGCGCTTGGGCACGTTCAGGATGCGGCGCAGCGGTACGGAGTCCTCGGGGTTCGCGAGCACGCGGAGGTACGCGAGGACGTCCCGGACCTCTTTGCGCTCGTAGAAGCGGACGCCGCCGACGACCTTGTAGGGCAGGCCGACCCGGATGAAGATCTCTTCGAAGACACGGGACTGGGCGTTCGTACGGTAGAAGACGGCGACGTCGCCTGCCTTCGCGTCGCCCGCGTCGGTGAGACGGTCTATCTCCTCGGCGACGAACTGCGCCTCGTCGTGCTCGGTGTCGGCGACGTAGCCCGTGATGCGCGCGCCCGCGCCGGCATTCGTCCACAGGTTCTTCGGGCGGCGTGATTCGTTGCGCTCGATGACCGCGTTGGCGGCGGTGAGGATCGTCTGCGTGGAGCGGTAGTTCTGCTCCAGCAGGATCGTCGTCGCGTTCGGGTAGTCCTCCTCGAACTGGAGGATGTTGCGGATCGTCGCCCCGCGGAAGGCGTAGATCGACTGGTCGGCGTCGCCGACGACGCACAGCTCGGCGGGCGGGAGGTCGTCCTCCCGCGGCGGTACGTCCTCGGGGTGCGCCACGGGGTCCGTGGCGCTGCCGACGAGCTCCCGGACGAGGGAGTACTGCGCGTGGTTCGTGTCCTGGTACTCGTCCACGAGGACGTGGCGGAAGCGCCGGCGGTAGTGCTCGGCGACGTCCGGGAAGGCGCGCAGGAGGTTGACCGTCGTCATGATCAGGTCGTCGAAGTCCAGCGCGTTCGCCTCGCGCAGCCGCGACTGGTACATCGCGTAGGCCTGGGCGGCGGTCTTCTCGAAGCCGTCGGAGGCCTGGGCGGCGAAGTCCTCCTCGTCGATCAGCTCGTTCTTCAGGTTCGAGATCTTGGCACTGAAGGACTTCGGCGGGAAGCGCTTGGGGTCGAGGTCCAGGTCACGGCAGACCAGGGCCATGAGCCGCTTGCTGTCGGCGGCGTCGTAGATCGAGAAGGACGACGTGAAGCCGAGCTTCTTGCTCTCGCGGCGCAGGATCCGCACGCAGGCGCTGTGGAAGGTCATCACCCACATCGCGTTCGCCCGCGGGCCCACGAGCTGCTCGACGCGCTCCTTCATCTCGCCCGCGGCCTTGTTCGTGAAGGTGATCGCGAGGATCTCGCCGGGGTGCACCTTGCGCTCGCCCAGCAGGTGCGCGATGCGGTGGGTGAGCACACGGGTCTTGCCGGAACCGGCGCCGGCCACGATGAGCAGGGGTGAGCCGTGGTGGACCACCGCCGCGCGCTGGTTCTCGTTCAGCCCGTCCAGGAGCGCGGCCGGGTCCACCAGGGGCCTCGGGGCGCCGTCGCGGTAGTAGCCGTCCCTGGGCCTGCTGGGAGGAGGCACGTCGAAGCGCCCGCCGAACAGGTCGTCCGGACCGTGGTCCGGGGCTTCGTCCTCGGGCGGCGGCGGGGGCTCTTCCTCGTGGGCCCGGGAGGGCTTGAGGTCCGCCAGGAAGCTGTCATCAAAGAGGCTGCTCATCGCTCTCCGAGTCTAGGCGCCCCCACTGACACCCGGCCGCCACCCCGGAAACTCGGCGGAATCCCGGGCGGGCGGCGCTGGGCAGAGCCTTACCTGAGATGAGCACGCCACTACAGGGCGTGGCCGGTACGGCGGCGCTGCGGTGTGCGGCGGTACCGCTGCAGGTCGCTGATTTCGCCCCGCATCTGAACCGCGTACGGCCGGCCTCCGTATAACCGTGCGGAGACGGGGCGCACCAGACACTGCCTACTGGAGGTCACTCCCGAGTCGACCGGAACCGGCCCGTCGGCGCGGGCGCCGCTCCGTGGTCCGGTCACCCCGCTCCCACACGCCGCCGGGACAACTCGGAGCAGATCACGACCAATTGACGTCGGCGGACGACACCCGTGGTCCAGGTCACGAAAATGTATCGGGCATATCGCACATCAAACTTCACAGGTGCCACACGTATTGGCTAACTTTCGCGTAGGCCGCTCGACCCGCACCGGCGAACAACGCCGGGCCGAGCGGGCTCCGCCGAATCCGGCATGCCCTCGTGGCCTCCGGAACCGGGGACCCAACCGATCCTGGGGTGAATCGGTCCGCCTCCCTCACGGGAGAAGGACCGTAGGGCAAACCTTCCGAAGCATTCGCCCGAATCCGACAGCTAACTCGGTAGGCGGATGACGGAAGGAGACGCCCTCGTGGCGCCACACCGCAAGTCGCGGCCCCCCAGTTCCCTGGGCATCCGGACACCGGCCCTCGCCACCGCGGCCCTGACCTCGGTGGCCCTGCTCTCCCAGACGGCGGACGCCTCGCCGGCCGCGGAGCCCAGGCCGAGCACGGAGGAAGTCCAGAAGAAGATCGACGACCTCTACCAGCAGGCGGGCACGGCCACCGAGAAGTACAACGCGGCCAAGGAGAAGACCACCAAGCAGCGCAAGCGCGTCGCCACGCTGCTCGACGACGTGGCGCAGCGTACGGAGAAGCTCAACTCCGCGCGTGAGGCGCTCGGGACGTTCGCCGCCGCGCAGTACCGCACGGGGGCCTCCGCCCCCGACACGGCCTCCCTCCTCCTCGCGGACAACCCGCAGGACTACTTCGACCAGACCCAGCTGATGAACCGGCTGACCGCCCGCCAGAAGCAGGCCGTCGACGAGTACGTCACCGAGCGGGCCACCACGTCGAAGAAGCGGCAGGATGCCTCCGAGGGCCTGGAGACGCTCACCACGACGCAGAGCACGCTGAAGACGTCCAAGGCGGACGTCCAGCGGAAGCTCGCCGAAGCGCGTGAGCTCCTCTCGAAGCTGACCGCCGAGGAGAAGGCCCGCCTGGCCGCGATCGAGCGGAAGAAGCAGGAAGAGGCCCAGCGCAAGGCGGACGAGCTGGCGCGGCAGCAGGCGGCCGACGCGGAGCGCCGGCGCCAGGAGGCGGCGACGCAGGACACGGGAACCGCCACGGGTTCAGGGTCGGGGAACGCGTCGGGCTCGGACTCCGCCTCCTCCACCAAGGCGGCCAAGGCGCTCGCCTTCGCCCGCGCCCAGATCGGCAAACCGTACGTCTGGGGCGCGAGCGGCCCCGGTTCGTACGACTGCTCCGGTCTGACCCAGGCCGCCTGGAAGGCCGCCGGCGTGACGCTCCCGCGTACCACGTGGGACCAGGTGGACACCGGCACGACGGTCTCCGTGGACAACGCCCAGCCCGGCGACCTGGTCTTCTTCTACGACGACATCAGCCACGTCGGCATCTACATCGGCGACGGCATGATGATCCACGCCCCGAAGCCGGGTGCGTACGTCCGCGAGGAGTCGATCTACTACATGCCGATCCACAGCGTGGTGCGGCCCGGCTAGAGGCTCACACGGACACCGCAAGGGGTACGGCACCTGTGTGCCGTACCCCTTCTGTGTTCCGGTTCCGTGTTTCCCGTTCCGTGTTTCCGGGCGGTCGCCCAGGCCACTCAGTCCGCTCAGGCCGCTCAGGCCGCTCAGGTCCAGAGCACCGCGATGAAGACGTTCACCGTGGTCAGCCCGCCCACCAGGGCGAACAGGCTCTTCTCCACCTTCTCGTCGTCGCGTTTGACGTAGACGAGGCCGAGGATCACGACCAGCAGGGCCAGCTTCACACCGATCTTGATGTTGTTGACGGTCTGGTCGTCGGCCTGGTTGAGGCCGACGAGGACCGCGCCGGTGACCAGCATGGTCAGCGCGCCGTGGAGCATCGCGGGGGTGAAACGGGCCGTGCCGTCGCCCATGGCCTTCATCTGCGTGAGGAAACCGCCCAGCAGGGAGGCGATGCCGATGATGTGCAGGGCGACGAAGACATGAATGAGTACGTCCATGAGCCCGGACCCTAACCGGACGCCCGCACACCGCCCCGCACCGGCCCGCACCGGCCCGCACACCGGGCTTCCTGCGGGCCCCGGGCCGCGCTCATAGCACCGTCGCGCGTGCCGCTCCCCCACAACGCGTCCATCGGTCACCGCACCACGCCAAGTCGCCCGCACCGGGCCCGGATCACGGTCGCACCCGGTCACCTCGTGGCCGAGTGCCACCACTTCCGTACATGCCGTTACCAGCGGCGCGCCGTGAGGTTTAGCGTCCTTCCCCAGGTGACCGGCTCCCCACCACAACCGCCCGGGCCAGGGCGGCAGTCGGCACCACCGCCAAGAGGTCCGGCGGCGGTCCGCTCCCCCTGTGCGGGCTGCCGCCGGACGTGCAACCAGCCCCTGAGGGCCACCGCCGAGGACGTATCAGTACCCCGGCGGCTGTACGGAAGGAACGTGGATCGCACGTGGCAGCGCACCGCAAGCCCAGACAGCGCTCACTCGGCGGCGGTACGGCCCGCACCGCCTTCACCATCGCCCTCGCGGGCGCGGCGAGCGCGACCGGGTTCGACGGGACGGGGGTCGCCGCACCCGAGCTGACGCCGGCCCAGGTGAAGGCGAAGGTCGACAAGCTGTACCAGGAGGCTGAGGTCGCCACCGAGAAGTACAACGGCGCGAAGGAGAAGTCCACGAAGGCGGCCGACCGGCTCGGCACGCTGCAGGACGAGGCGGCGCGCAAGACGGACCGGCTCAACTCCGAGCGGGGCGCGCTCGGTTCGCTGGCGGCCGCCCAGTACCGGGACGGCGGTATCGATCCCGCGCTGGGGCTGATGCTCTCCTCGGACCCCGACCGGTATCTGGACGGGGCCGCGTTCGCCGAGCGGGCCGGCAGCAGGCAGGCCTCGGCGGTCTCCCGTGTACGCGCACAGCTGCGCGACATCGAGCAGTTGCGCGGCGCCGCGCACATCGAACTCACCACCCTCACCGCACGACAGGCGGACCTGAAACGCCACAAGAAGACAGTCACCGGCAAGCTCGGCGAGGCACGCCAACTGCTGTCACGGCTGCCGGACGCGGACCGGGCCCGCATCGGCGCGGACGACCCGGACACCGCACGCGCCTCACGTTCAGGACAGGCCCCCCGCGGCCTCGGCCAAGGCTCCCCCTCCACGACCGCGCCCAACTCCCGGGCGGCGGCTGCGGTCTCGTACGCCTACGGGAAGCTCGGCAGCCCTTACGTGTGGGGGGCCACCGGTCCCGACGCCTTCGACTGCTCGGGGCTGATGCAGGCCGCGTACCGCTCCGCCGGCATCTCGCTGCCCCGGACGACGTACGCACAGATCAACGCGGGCCAACGCGTCTCCCGCTCCCAACTCCAGCCCGGTGACCTGGTGTTCTTCTACTCGGGCATCAGCCATGTGGGGATGTACGTGGGCAACGGGCAGATGGTCCACGCGCCCAACCCATCGGCCCCGGTACGGGTCGCGCCCATCGACGAGATGCCGTTCGCGGGGGCTACGCGGGTGGCGTGAGGGAGAGACCTCTCACCGCCCGGGCTCGGCCGGCGGCCGGCGCTACACCAGTCGTCGTGCCGTCGCCCACCGGGTCAGCTCGTGCCGGTTGGAGAGCTGGAGCTTTCGCAGGACCGCCGAGACATGGGACTCGACCGTCTTGACGGAGATGAAGAGCTGCTTGGCGATCTCCTTGTAGGCGTAACCGCGGGCGATGAGGCGCAGGACCTCGCGCTCGCGCTGGGTGAGACGGTCGAGGTCCTCGTCGACCGGCGGGGCGTCGGTCGAGGCGAAGGCGTCGAGGACGAAGCCGGCGAGGCGGGGCGAGAAGACGGCGTCGCCGTCCTGGACGCGGAAGACGGAGTCGACGAGGTCCGTGCCGGTGATCGTCTTCGTCACATAGCCGCGGGCGCCGCCGCGGATCACCCCGATGACGTCCTCGGCCGCGTCCGACACGGACAGCGCGAGGAATCGCACCGGCTGCTCGGGGTCGGCCATCAACGGCGAGCAGCGGCGCAGGACTTCGACGCCACCGCCGCCGGGGAGGTGGACGTCGAGGAGGACGACCTCGGGCCGGGTCGCCGTGATGACCGTGACCGCCTGGTCGACGTCCGCGGCCTCGCCGACCACCTCGACGCCGGTCCGCTCGGTCTGCCCGATCTCCGCCTGGACTCCTGTACGGAACATGCGGTGGTCGTCGACGAGCACCACGCGCACCCGCCGCCCGGGCGCCGAAGCCGCCGGGTCCTCCGCCGAGCCCGCGCCGGCCGCATCCGCACCGGCCGCGCCGGCGCCCGGCCCGACTGCTCCGGCCGCTCCGGTCGGTTCGTTCGCGTCGCTCATGTCTCCGCCCTCTCCATCTCCAGCTCGACCTCCGTGCCGCCGTCCGGCACCGCGCGCAGCCTGGCCGTACCGCCGTTGCGCTCCATGCGGCCGATGATCGATTCTCTGACGCCCATGCGGTCGGCGGGTATCGAGTCCAGGTCGAATCCGGGACCGCGGTCCCGGACCGACACGAAGACGGTCCTTCCCTCGACCTCGGCGAAGACCTGCACCGCGCCGCCGTCGCCACCGTACTTGGCCGCGTTCACCATGGCCTCCCTCGCGGCCTGCATCTGGGCGCCGATCCTGTCGTCCAGCAGGCAGTCGCCGACGACCACGACCTCTATGGGAACCCCGTGCTTGTCCTCGACCTCCGCCGCGCTGCGCTTGACGGCCTCAGCTAGGGTGTCGGGTTCGTCCGCCTCGTCCTTGCCGGTGCCCTCCGGTTTGTAGAGCCAGTTGCGCAGGTCGCGCTCCTGGGCGCGGGCCAGGCGCCGGACCTCGCTCGCGTTCTCCGCGTTGCGCTGTATCAGGGTGAGGGTGTGCAGCACCGAGTCGTGGACGTGCGCGGCGACTTCGGCCCGCTCCTGGGCGCGGATGCGCATCAGGCGCTCCTCGGAGAGGTCCTGGGTCATACGCACGAGATACGGACCGGCCAGCAGCGCTATCCCGACGAGGACGGCGAGCGCGGCCTGCAGGACCGAACCGAGATGGGCGGCGGAGCCCTGCAGGACGAATATCCCGGAGACCCCCGCGGCGACCAGCAGAACACCCGCCGCGGAGCGGAGCAGGCTGATCGTGCGCTTGCGGCGGCCCACCTCCATCCAGCGGGCCCGCCTGGCGTTGTCCGCCTGGCGCCAGACCAGGGCCACGCCCGCGCCGACGAGGACGGTGGGCCAGAGATAGGCCTTGGCACCGCCGCTCAGGTCCACGTTCCCCACGAAGATCAGGGCCACCACGACCATCGCTAGCAGCGCGACGATCTGGCCCTTGTCGGGCTTGCGGGCCACGAGCCTGCGGCGGCCGTCGGGGGAGGTCTCGGTGGCGAGGGCGGGGGGCCTCTCGGCGTCCACGCCTCCGACGCCCAGGGGGACGAAGAACCAGAACGCCGCGTACAACAAGGCTCCCAGGCCGTCCGCCATGAACAGGCCCGCGAAGATCAGCCGGACCCAGATCACGGGCAGGCCGAGATGCCCAGCGAGCCCCCGCGCCACGCCCCCGAGCCAGCGTCCGTCGCTGCTGCGGTAGAGCTTGCGCGGAGGCCGTGGGTCCTCGATGGTCAGGGCTGCGGCGTCCGGCATGCCATCGATGTTCACACGCCGGGCGCCACCGGGCATCAGGGTCGACCCCCGAGACTCCCCTGATCTTCGAATCCGGCCCCGGCGGGTGTGCGAGGGGCCGCGGTGGCCGGGGCTGAGCGGCTCCGCCAGCGACACCACCTGATCTCAGGCGCCGGGACCGCGCTGCGCGGAACCCCGTGTCTGAACGGGCCGGGAACCGACGCCGCACGACTGCCAGGGCACGCGGCACCGGTCGGCTCGCGCGCCGGGACCTCGATACTCGGACCCCCTTCCCGAGCGACCCGGGAGCCGGCATCGCACGACCGCCCGGTCCCGTGACGCCGCTCGGCTCGGGCGCCGGGGCCACGAAACTCGGACCCCCCTGTCTGAACAGCCCGGGAGCCGACGCCGCACGACCGCCCGGTCACAAGGCGCCGCTCGGCGACCGCGCCGGGGTAGCCGCAGCTCGCGCGCCGGGGCCCCGTTTGCCAGGACGTCAGAACCGCGTCGCGCACGCACCGCCGCCCCACCGCGCCGGCCCCGGCACCCAGCCCCAGCACCCGCTCTCGCACCCGCCCCCCACCCTCACTCCCGCGCTCCGTCAGCCGGCGCCGGGTGGTGGCGCACGGGCCTGGGGGTCGTCTCGGGGCTGAATTCAGGGTTCGGCCAGGGTCGTTCCGACTGCCGTCGGGCCGTCGTGGCCGTCACCATGGACGTATGAGCGATCAGCAGCACGCCGCGGCGCATTCGGGGCCCGGGCCGGGACCCGGCTCCGGCCCGGACGCGAGTGCGGCCCCGGGGCCTGGCCGCGGGCCGCAGGACTCGGTGCCGGCGGCGGACGCCCGGGCGGACGCACCGGCGCCCACCGCGCCCACCGCCGGTGAGGAGCCGCGTGCGCCCGGGGAGAGGCCCACGCCCGAGGACCCAGCGGTACCCGATGTTCCGCGCAGGTTCCGGCGCGACCGGCGGCACCGGATGCTGGGCGGTGTGTGCGCGGGGCTCGGGCGGCAGTGCGACATGGACCCGGTGATCTTCCGGATCGTGCTCGCGGTGCTCTCCGCGACCGGCGGCCTCGGCCTCATCTTCTACGGCTTCGCCTGGCTCTTCGTCCCTTACGACGACGAGGAGGAGAACGAGGTGCGCAAGCTCCTCACCGGCCGCGTCGACGGCCAGGCGCTGGCGGGCGTGCTGTTCGCCCTGGTCGGCTGCGGCGTGTTCCTCTCCATGCTGAACAACGCGAGCGTGCTCACCTTCGCGGCGACGCTCTCGCTGCTGCTCGCGGGCGCCGGCTACTGGTCGCGGCAGCGCGGTACCGATATCCCCGACCCGTCCCCCAGCTCCCGGGTGCGCTCGGGCAGGGGCGGCCCCATAGCCGCGCAGGCCGTGGCCGACGCACCGCCCGAGGCGCAGGCACCGCCCGTGCCCGCCGCCTTCCCCTCCTGGTGGCGGGAGCCCATCGTCAAGGACGGTACGTACGAGGGCGGCACGGGCTACCTGTGGGGCCCCAAGGGCACCTGGGACCGGGACATCGCGGCGGCGGTCACCATCGCGCACGGCGGCGGCTCCGGCCGGGACATACGGACGCGGGACGTCAAGCCGCGCGGCCCCAGTGGGATCGGCGGCCGGGTGTTCCTGCTCGCCCTCGTCGCGGGCGCGCTCGGTACGCGTCTGACCTGGGACGACCACACGCTCGGCACCAGCCTGCAAACGGGCCTGGCCTGTGCGCTCGCCGTGTTCGGCCTGGGCATCGCGGTCAGCTCGTTCCGCGGGCGCACGGGAGCGGGCTCGGTCTTCCTCGCGATCGTCACGGCGGGGCTGCTGGCCTGCTCGGCGGCGCTGCCGGCGGACATCACGACCCACTGGGAGCGAGTGGACTGGACACCGGCCACGGCGGCCGCCGTAGAGGAGCAGTACGACCTCGGTTCGGGCATCGGCACGCTCGATCTCAGCCGGATAGCCGTCGGCAAGGGCCGGACCGTGACGACGAACGCCGAGGTGGGCATGGGCCAGCTCAAGGTCGTCGTGCCGAAGGATGTGACGGTGCGACTGAACATCGAAGTGGGCGTCGGGGACATCCAGTTGCCGGGTGACGACAAGCAGGACGTGGACGTGGCTCCCGGCAAGCACAAGGAACTGACCCTCGCGCCCGCGGACGGGAGCAAGGACGGAGGAACGCTCGATCTCACTCTCGAAGTCGGTCTCGGTCAGGCGGAGGTGACCCGTGCGACGTCATGAGTTCAAGCCGGGCAGGCTCATAGCGGGCCTCTTCCTGACCCTGACGGGTGTCATCTACGCCGGTGACGCGGGCGGGCTCTGGGAGACCCCGTGGTTCGCGGTGATACCGCTCGTCACGGGAGGCCTGTGTCTGGCGGCTGTCACGGGCAGCGTGGCCCACGGGATACGGCGACGCCGGCGTCGGCGTACGGCGCCTGCACGGGACGGCGCGGGGGCGCCGGGCTGAGCGCACCGCCGGGCCGCCCGGCCGCCAAGCCGCCGACTAGGTCCAGTCCCGACCTCGGGCTCGGGCTCGGGCTTAGCGCGGCCAGGGCCAGGGCTCGGGCTCGACCGCCCCTCGCCTCGGACCGCCCCGGCCTCAAACCGCCTCCCACCTCGGGCCGGCCTCGCCTCGGCCCGATGCAGGACCGGCCCGGCAAGGCTGGCCCTGCAAGGCCGGCCCGGGACCAGCCCGTACCGAACCCGCCCGGAGTCCGGAGAGGTATGCAGGCCCGCAGGCCCGTCGGTGTGAAGCCCGTCTGCCCGTCGGTGTGAAGCCCGTCGGCCCGTCTAGTAAGCGGTGCCCGCCCTGCGGCGTCGGCGGGAGCGGAGTGACGCGTCCACGGAGAACACGCCCGCTCCGGCCAGGACCAGGGGCAGCCAGGCCATCAGGTAAGGGAGGTCGTTGCCGTAGTAGTACGGGTCCGCGGCCCAGCTCATCGTCAGCCAGAGGCTGAGCGAGATCAGTGCCCCGCCGACTGCGGCGAGGCGGGCCAGCAGGCCGATCAGGGTGCCGATGCCCACGGCGAGCTCGCCGAGGGCGATGGCGTAGCCGAAGCCGACAGGGTTCTTGAGGGAGAGGTCGAGGAGAGCGGGGATCGCCGACGAGTCACGGACCGCACGCATCATGTCGCCGATGGAGCCGGCGCCGGAGTCGGACATGAACGCGCTGTCGGTGAGTTTGTCGAGCCCCGCGTAGATGAAGGTGACACCGAGGAAGACGCGCAGGGGCAGCAGCGCGTACCGCGTCGCGGTGTCCCGCCAGTCGCCACCGCCGCCGTCGTCCGAGTATCCGGAGTGCGTGTCCATGCGCATGCCGTGAGCCATAGCCCTCCGCCACCTCTCAACCGCCGAACGGTTCACCCCTCAACAAGACAATACGTACGGGGACGAGTCCTCGCTCAGGGGCGGACGCATAAATTTTCACCACGTCCGCCCGATCGTCCCCTTTAATCCTGATCTCTTTGATCCTGATCTCTTCGGTCCCGATCCCCCATGATCCCGTGATCCCCTGATTCCCCATGATCCCGATCGCCGGAAGGGTGGGAGTTCCGCAGTGGTCCGAGCGTTCTCAGTCCGTGACGTCGATCTCCACACGGTTGGTCTCCACGCCCGCCGCGGTGACGACCTGTACCTCCACCCGGCCCGGTTCCACGTCCGCGGGTACGGGCACGGTGAGGACGGCGTCGGAGGGGTTGCTGAAACCGCCCGGCACCGGGACCAGCGGGACGTGTACGTGTACCGCGCCGATGCGTACCACCATCCGCGACAGCCGGTCGGCGCTCTGTGCGCCGGGCGGCACGAACCCGGCGCCCCGGATCTCGATGTCGTCGCCGGTCCTGATCGGCGCGTCCAGGTCCCCGGCCTCGCGGGAGCGCACGACCGAGAGGATCACCGGCCGGCCGCCCTCGGCGTACTTCGCGGCGACGTACGTGGCGGCCGAGATCAGCACCATGACCGCGAGTCCCCACGGCAGGTCCGGCAGCTGCTCGGGACGCCGGGCCAGCCGTACGGCCGCGAACACCAGCGCGACGGCACCCAGTACCGCGTACTGGGTGTCCGCGAAGCTGCCGCGTCCGGAGTCGTCGGTCAGCAGGTCGGCGGCCCGCGGCCGGTCGGCCCGTACCTTCTGCAGCCGCTGTCCGAGAACCCGCAGCCCGACGACCCGCCGCACCAGGACGGCGATCGCGCACACAACGGCGAGGACGGTCACGATGCCCGCGCCCCGGGCGAGTTCGAGCCCCTCGATCAGGGAGTCGCGTTCGGTGTGCGAGGACGCCCCGGCGAGCCGCCCGGCCAGTACCAGCACCGCGTAGACGACGAACAGCACCCAGCCGGCGGCCACCACGCGGGAGGTGGAGAGCCGGTTGTCCTCACCGATGACCGGCGCCAGCACTCCGCCGCGCGCCCGGTGGAACCACGAGGCCGCGGTCAGCAGCACGGCCACGACGACCGCCGCGAGCAGTCCGGCGGTGCGCGCGGACGTCCAGCCCGCCCCGATCGCGGTGAGCGCCTGCACCAGCAGCAGGACGGCCACAAGGCCCCACACCGCGGCGACCGTTCGCCGCCAGACGAGGCCGAGCCAGACCTCGCCCTCGGCCCGGCCGCGCTCGGCGACGAGGTCCGCGGACTGGGTCAGCGCGTCCGACACCCACTGACGCGAGGCTCCGGCCGAGTGCGCGACCGCGGCCGGCAGTCCGTGCCCCGACGCCAGTTCGTCCCGCTTGGAGAGGAACGCGGCGACGGCCCGCCGATGCCCCTCCCGCGCCCCGTGCGGGCAGTCCCCGCAGGCACAGCCGCCCTCGTGCCCGCTCCGACCGGGACCCCGGCCGGGGTCACGCCCCGTGCTCTGTCCCGTCTCCTGCACCGCCACGCCCGTTGCCGCCTTCCGCACCGCTCTGTCGAGAATTCTTCGGCCGTGCGCCCGACCACCGCGCACACCCACCCACCGCACATCCGCCCACCGCACACCTGCGCAGCCGCACAACTGCCTTGTGACGACAGCGCATTGTGCCGTACCGCACACCCCCCGCGTCCGCCAGGTCCGGTCAGCGCGGGTGAACCGGCCACCCCCGTGTTGACCCGGCTGCGAGAATTTCCGTATGGCCGAGATCATCCAGCGCGACGGGACCTGGGCCTTCGACGGCAGCACGGTCCGGATCACCCCGGGACTGCACCGTTCCGTGCCGCTGTTCCGGCAGACGTACGGAGAGATCGCCGTGCCCCTCGAAGCGGTCGCGGGTGTCGTCTACGAGCCCGAACGCAAGCGTGGCCGGCTGCGGCTGAGACTCCGCGAGGGCGCCGACCCGCTCCTCCAGGCGACCGGGGGCCGGCTGCCCGACGCGGCGGATCCGTACCGGCTGTCGGTGGACATCGACCGTTCGGGGGTCGCCGAGTACGTCGCCGAGGAGATCCGGCACGCCCTGCTCATCGAACAGATTCCCAAGGAACCGGCCGCGGCGTATCTGCTGCCCGGCCCGCCGGTGCCCGTCTCGGTCCGCTCCAGCGACGGCACGGTCTCCTTCGACGGAGCCAGGGTCCGTATCGACTGGAGCGACACCTCGGACCGGGTGAAGCGCGCGACGGGCCCGCGCATCATCGGCCTGCCGGATCTGGTGCAGGTGGAGTGGCTGCCCAACTCCGGTTACGAGGACGGCTTCCTGCGGTTCGTGACGACCGACTCGGTGTTCTCCAAGCTGCCGCCGGAGAAGGATCCGTTCGCGCTCGACCTGTGGGGCAGCGCCCGCCGCGATCTGCTCACGGCCCTCGTCGCCACCGCGGTCATGGCCCGCCTCCCGCACCCGTCCGCCCGAACCGCGACCGGCGGGCAGGGCCGGGGCGCGCTCGTGCGGGGCGAGTTGGTACGGGGCGATCCGTCCCGCCTCCTGGCCGCCGCGTCCGAGGATTCCGTACCGCCCCAGGCGTCCCGGACTCCCCGCGCGCGCCAAGGGACCCGAGAACTCCAGCCGTCCCCGGAGGACATTCACGACGTACTCCTGCGACGGCTGCGGGAGTTGGGTGAGTTGCATCGCGACGGCGTGCTCACCGACGAGGAGTTCGCGACGACGAAAGCGGCCGTGCTGCGCGACTTCCGGTGAGCCGCGCCCTCCCCGACGAGGCATGTCTCGTGGCGCGGCACGTCTTGTGGCGCGGCACGTCTCGTGGCGCGGCACGTCTCGTGGCGCGGCACATCCGGTGACACGTAAGGTTTTGCGACACGTCAGGACAGCAGGTCCGGCTCGCTGCGGCTGATGTCCTGCCACAGCGGCTGGTAGTTGATCCACGCCACGAGGTCCCCGCCGGCCTGTTCCCGCGTCGCGACCGCCTGCTTGTGGTCGATCAGCACCGGCCGGCCGGCCGCGCGGGCGGTGAGCTGCACCTGGCAGGAGCGTTCCATGGACAGGAACCACCAGGCCGCCGCGTCCACCGAGTCGCCGACCGTCAGCAGCCCGTGGTTGCGCAGCACGAGCGCCTTGAACGAGCCGAGCGCGGAGGCGATCCGCCGTCCCTCCTCGGCGTCCACGGCGACCCCCGAGTAGGCGTCGTACAGCGCGTGGTCCTCGTAGAACGCGCAGCTCTCCTGGGTGATCGGGTCGAGGAGATCGCCGAGCGCGGACAGCGCGCGCCCGTGCACCGAGTGGCAGTGGGCGACCGCGACGACGTCGGGCCGGGCCGCGTGCACCTGGGCGTGCACGGTGAACGCAGCCTGGTTCACGTGATAGCGGCCCTCCAGCACCTGCCCGTCCTCGTTGGCCATCACCAGGTCGCCGACGGTGACATGCTTGAAGGGCATTCCGAACGGGTTCACCCAGAAGCAGTCGCTGTACTCCGGGTCGCGCGCGGTGATGTGGCCGGAGACCCCGTCCTCGAAACCGAGCCGCCCGAAGAGCCGCAGCGCGCCCGCCAGGCGTTCCTTGCGGTGCCGGCGCTCGTCGTCGAGCGACTCGTGCATGGGCGGCATCGCGAACCGCAGTCTGTCGGTGGGAAGGGGCAGGGGCGGTGTGGGCCCGTGCATATGTCCTCCAGCCCTGAGGGGCGGACTCCGTACGTGTTTACGGGCGGGAAGTTACCGGCGGTCAGCGCAGGAGAACAGAGATGTCGAAGAAGAGAGTGCACAACCGTTGTACGAGATCGCTGGTCTGCCTGACCGGAGCCATCACACCCGTCGGGCACCCGCCCCGACGCCCCCTGGAGGGACCCCCCGTGCACAGCCTTCCCCACACGCTGTGCGGACCGCGCCCCGCGACCGCATCACCGTCCCGCCCATGACGAACATGAGGAACATCAGGACAGACAAGAGAACCAAGAGGACAAAGAGAACCAGGACGGCCAAGGCGGCCAGGACGGCCAAGAGGACCACGAGAGCCGACCGTCTGGTCACGGACATGCTCAGGCAGGTCGCGACGCGTGACGTGGTCGTGCTGGACGACCGGGCCGGCTCCCCACGCCGCCTCGCCGCGCTCACCTACATCGCCGTGCAGTACGGCTTCCGGTACGAGCGGACGAGCCGGGTCGGCCAGACGCTTCAGGTCCGGCTGGTGCGCGACTCCCGGCCCGAGGCCCGCGAGCGCAGTACGGCGGCACTGGGCAGGCTGGCAGCGGGCCGCGCGCCCGGTATGCGTCCGGGCACGCTGAGGCCCCTGCCGGACGTGGCACCGACGGTGAGTCTGCTGAAGACCCGCATCGAGTTCGACTCCCTGGACGACGACCTCGACTGGCGGCGCAAAGCCGTGTTCATGAGCGCCAGCGCGGCGTTCATGGCGCTGCTGCTGATACCCGCGGGCTGGACGGCCTCGCTCGCCGCGGGCGCCATGATGGCCGCGGTGTTCGCGCTCCTCCTGCGCCTGGAGGTGGTACGCAAGGACCGGCTCGCCCGCCGTCTGCGGTCGGCGGACCGCAACTCCCGCCGGACCAACCTGCGCAACCCACTGCCAAAAAGGCGCCACTAGACGTCGGGTATCGGCGTCACACTCGCCGTATGACGCACATGACGCACATGACCCGGACGACTCGGTGACTCGGATGGTTTGGTGACTCGGATGACTCGGACGACGTCGAACTGGGCGGCCTTCACCGCCGCGGAATCGGACCTCGCCAGGACCGTCGAGGAACGGTTCGCGGCGTTCACGCACCACGTCTTGGCGACCCTCCGCAAGGACGGGTCGCCCCGCACGTCCGGTCTGGAGGTCCGCTTCCTGAACGGGGAGCTGTGGCTCGGCATGATGCCGGACTCCATGAAGGCGCTGGACCTGCGCCGGGACCCGCGTTTCGCCCTGCAGGCGAACCCGGGGGCGGGCACGGAGATGGCCGGCGGCGACGTACGGATCGCGGGCCGGGCGGTCGAGGTCCAGGACCCGGCGGAGAAGGCGGGGTACAGCGAAGAGGTGAAACCGCCGGAGCCGTTCCACCTCTTCCGCACCGAACTGACGGAGGTCGTACGGACCTACGTCGAGGACGACACGTATCTCGTCGTCCAGATCTGGCAGCCCGGGGTGCCGGTGCGCACCCTCAGGCGGACCTGAGCCCCGGAGGAACCAGGACCGCTACTCCCACTCGATGGTGCCCGGCGGCTTCGACGTCACGTCGAGGACGACGCGGTTGACGTCCGCGACCTCGTTCGTGATGCGGGTCGAGATCTTCGCGAGGACGTCGTACGGCAGCCGCGACCAGTCGGCGGTCATGGCGTCCTCGGAGGAGACGGGCCGCAGCACGATCGGGTGGCCGTACGTGCGGCCGTCGCCCTGGACCCCGACGGAGCGGACGTCGGCGAGCAGTACGACCGGGCACTGCCAGATGTCGCGGTCGAGACCGGCGGCCGTCAGCTCCTCGCGGGCGATGGCGTCGGCCTCGCGGAGCAGGTCGAGCCGCTCCTTGTTGACCTCGCCGACGATCCGGATGCCCAGACCGGGGCCGGGGAACGGCTGGCGCTGGACGATCTCGTCCGGCAGGCCGAGCTCCTGGCCGACCATGCGGACCTCGTCCTTGAAGAGCTGACGCAGCGGTTCGATCAGCTGGAACTCAAGGTCTTCGGGGAGTCCGCCCACGTTGTGGTGGGACTTGATGTTGGCGGTGCCCGTACCGCCACCGGACTCGACCACATCCGGGTAGAGCGTGCCCTGGACGAGGAACGCCACCTCCGGTCCCTCGTCCGCGATGATCTCCGCCTGGGCCTGTTCGAAGACCCGGATGAACTCGCGGCCGATGATCTTCCGCTTCTCCTCGGGGTCCGAGACGCCCTTGAGGGCGGTGAGGAAGCGCTCCTCCGCGTCCACGACCTTCAGCTGTACGCCGGTGGCCGCCACGAAGTCCTTCTCGACCTGCTCGGTCTCGCCCTTGCGCATCAGACCGTGGTCGACGTACACGCAGGTCAGCTGGGTGCCGATGGCCTTCTGCACGAGGGCCGCGGCGACCGCGGAGTCCACGCCGCCGGAGAGGCCGCAGATGGCGCGCCTGTCGCCGACCTGCTCGCGGATCAGCGCGACCTGCTCCTCGATGACGTTGCCGGTGGTCCAGTCCGGGCTCAGGCCCGCACCCCGGTAGAGGAAGTGTTCGAGCACCTGCTGGCCGTGCGTGGAGTGCATGACCTCGGGGTGGTACTGGACCCCGTACAGCTTCTTCTCGTCGTTCTCGAAGGCCGCGACCGGGACGACGTCCGTGGAGCCGGTGACGGTGAAGCCCTCGGGGGCGGCGGAGCAGGCGTCGCCGTGCGACATCCACACCTGCTGCTCGTCCGGGGTGCCCTCGAAGAGCGTCGAGCCGGACTTGCTGACGTGCAGCTGTGTACGGCCGTACTCGCGGGCGCCCGTGTTGTCGACCGTGCCGCCGAGGGTGGTCGCCATCAGCTGGAAGCCGTAGCACATGCCGAAGACGGGGACGCCGGCCTCGAAGAGCGCGCGGTCCAGGCGGGGGGCGCCTTCCGCGTACACCGACGAGGGGCCGCCGGAGAGGATGATCGCCGCGGGGTTCTTGGCGAGCATCTCGTCGACCGGCATGGTGCTCGGGACGATCTCGCTGTAGACCCGGGCCTCACGGACTCGGCGGGCGATGAGCTGGGCGTACTGCGCGCCGAAGTCGACGACCAGGACGGTGTCGGGGGTTTCGGGGGTGGCGGCGGGGGACGCTTCTGGCACGGTTTGCCTTCCGGCGGTTTTGCGGGGCTGTGCGATTGATTCTAACGGGGGTCCGGGGGCGGGGGGTCACGGCGGGTTTTCGCCCCCGCCGCCCCTACCCATTCCCGTCCACGCATGGGGGCTGCGCCCCCTCGCCCCCTTTGCCCTCAAACGCCGGGCGGGCTGAGAGTTGCGGCTGCGCCGGCATCTCTCAGCCCGCCCGCGACGTATTCAGCCAGTCCGGCGTTTGAGGAGCGGGGGTTCGGGGGCGGCGCCCCCGAGTCAGTGACGGGAAGGATAGGGGCGGCGGGGGCGAGAAACCCGGTGTCTCAGAATGCGGGCCAGGTTGGTTGCCGCCCGGCGCGCAGGCATACTGCTTCCATGCTCACGCACCAGACCTTCGTCTTTACCTATGGCAACCGGCCCCCCGGCTGCCATGGTCGTGCTGCTTGAGCAACTGACAAGCGACTTCCCAGGCGCCCCGGGCCGACAAGGCCCGGGGCGCCTGCGTTTTCCGGACCTTGCCGCTCCGGGGCATCCCATCCCAAGGAGCCCTCGAATGAGCACAGCCACCCCCACCGACAAGACCGGCGCCCGCACCGAAGAGGCCGCGGACGTCATCACCGGCGCCCGCGAACGCATCGACACCCTCGACGACCGCATCATCGGCCTGGTCCAGGAACGCATGGCCGTCTCGGCGGTCATCCAGGAGGCCCGGATCACCTCGGGGGGCCGCCGGGTGAACCTGTCGCGCGAGATGGAGGTGCTCGGCCACTACAGGGAGGCGCTGGGCAAGCCGGGCACCGCGCTCGCGATGACGCTCCTGGAGCTGTGCCGGGGCCGCATCTGAGGGACGGCGTGCAGGACGGGGGGCAACCCGGGAGGGGCAGGGCAGGGTGCAGGGCGGCGTCGTGTACGACATGTGCGTACGACGGACGTCCGGTGCACGCACGTACGCATGCCCTCTCACCCGTACGGCGCGTGACCGTCCCCCGGCGGGCTTCGTTCTCCCGATGTCCGTGCCAGCCAGGGGCGGGCCCGAAGAACCACGCGTGGCTCCACTGGAGCGGGAGGCGTACGGACGTGCGCCGTGGGACCCCGTTCCAGAGAAGTGACCGGACGGCAGGGGACAGCAGCCCGGTCACCCAAGAGAGGTCGGCTCCGGGGACGCCCGGAGCCGACCGGCGGAATCTGTGCAAGCGCGGTCGAAACGGTTGCGTAGGCCGCGGCCCATCGAGCACGATGCCTAGAACACCCCGACTCCTCAAGCGACATCCGTATTGCACCGCCTTACCGCCATTGGTCGAGACCACGCGCACTCCCCTGGTGCGCCGGGCGCAGACCGGCGGACGCACAAGCCAGTGGGCGGCGCTACCCCCCGGCGCCGCCTCCCCAGGCACCGGCGCTGCCCTGACGTCGGTGCTGACCACGAAGGGCCCCGCGGATCGTCCCGCGGGGCCCTTCGCCTGCACCGGCCGCCGGCCTTCCGGCTCCCTGGTCTCCTATCCCGGGTCCCGGGTATCGGCTCGCGGCGGGCTAGGCGGTCTTCTTCGCCAGCTTGGCCAGTTGGGCCTTGACCAGCTTGGTCGGCACCTCGATCTCGTCCGCGTCCAGCATGTTCATCGAACTGAAGGCCACCAGCGTCGTACCGGCGCGGACGACCGTGTACGCGGCGGGCACCTGCGCCCCCTCGATCGAGGCGACCAGCCTGAACGCGACGGACTCGTCACCCAGGCCCGGGTCGGCCACCGCCTCGACGTCCTTGTAGTCGTAGTCGGCATGCCGGTACGCCGTGCAGTCCTTGGTCGCCGAACGCAGGCCGTCGATCACCGTGTCGGCCTCGCCGGACGGGTACGAGAGGAGGGCGAACGTGATCACCGAGGCGTTCGTCTCGCTCTTCGGCACGGCACCGCGGCTGACTCCCGCACGCGAGGCGGGGTCGGTGGAGAACAGGAACATGTCGGCGATCGGCTGGCACTTCGACGGGGTCGCCGGGACGGTCTGGCCCAGGAGGTCCGCCCCCTCCGACTCCTTGATCTCGAAGCCCTTGACGTCACCCGTCGCCAGCGCGGCCTTCTTCAACTGCGCCTTGGTCAGGGGCCCGTCGCTCTTCGCGGCGCCACCGCCCGGGGAGCCCTGCGGGTCGCGCGTGCCCTGCGAGGACCCCGTGTCCTGCGGGACCTTGGTGTCCTCGCCGCCCCCCTCGCCGCCCTCGCTGCCCTCGGCGGGTGCCTTCGTCCCCTCGCCACCGGTCGTCCCTCCGCCCGTCTTCGACCGCGAGGACTTCCCGTGCCCATCGGCGCCGTTCCCGCCCCCACCGCACGCCGCGACGCAAGCGAGGGCGACGACGGCCGACGCGGCCACCAGAGGGCGCGAGATCTTCATCTTCATCCTTGTCATCATGTGCGCGACACCGTCCCACACGGCTCCCCGCCGGAATCTCCGGAGCCACCGGAATCGCTGGAGCCACCGGAGCCGCCGGAGCCGTCTCCGATGTCCCGGCTGCGGTCGTACGGGTCGACCGCCGGCCCGCTCGGCGGCGCGCCCGCCGGTCCGCCGGAGGCCAGCCGCGGGTGCAGGAAGCCGTCGTGGACGTCGCAGGCGGAGTTGGCGATGTCGTCGTCGTACCTGATGACCGCCAGCCTGCCCGGCGTGGCCTCGTATTTCGCGGGGTTGAGCAGCCGCAGGTCGATGACGCGGCGGACGATGGTGCGGGCCACCTCGGTGGAGTCCGGGTCGGCGGGGGCCAGCGCGTAGACGAAGGTGTAGTCGACGTGGATGTCCAGCGCCCCGTCCTTGCCCGCCTCGAACGTCGTACGGCCACGGGTCTTGACCACGTCGCCGACGAGCCGTACCTCGCCCAGGTCGAAGCGGCTGAAGAATCGCAGCGGATCGTGGTCCTTGCCGGGCTTGCGCAGCCAGGACCTCAGGTCGTCCACGAGTTCGGGCTGTTTGGGGTCGAGCACCTCGCCGAGGACGGTCTCCGGGGTGTTGCCGAGCAGCGTCCCGCGGTCGACGTTCGCCCCGACGAGCAGGGTCCTGCTCTGCTCCAGGGCCTCGGCGACCTGCTCCTTCGAGAACGCGCCGACCGCTTTCGCCTCCGGCAGTACGATCCCGGCGGCGCCGTCGGCGTACCGCGCGGCCGGTGAACCGGCGAAGGGCTCGTCCAGGGTGGGCGTTCCGGGCGCGGCAGCCGGGGCCGCGGTCTCGGGCGCGGTCTCCGCGGGCAGCGGGGCCGCGGTCTGCGAGCCCGCGCCCAGGGCCGCGTCCGAGTTCGGGTTCGAGTCCGTGCCGAAGGGGTCGCCGGGCAGCAGGGACGGCTTCATGGCGACCACGGCCACCACGAGGGCGAGCGGGATGCCGACGACGGTCCACACCTTGCGGCGCCGGGCTCCGCGCCCGTTCGCCCGCGGGCCGACGGGGTCCGCGCGCCAGGCCGGGGGCCGTTCACCGCGGGCGTCCTGCTGCCGCAGCCGCTCGGTCACCATGCGGGCGCGCGCGGATGGCTCCTTGGGCGCCTGCGAGATCCGAATGTCCCGTTCGCTGTCCTGGACGAACCGCTCCCACACGTCGTCCGGCAGGGACTCCCCGAGTCCCACGGACTCCCCGGACCCCCCGGATTCTCCCGACTCCCCGTGCTCCTCGGGCGGCTTCCCGGACGGCTTCTCACTCACGACGTTCGCGCCTCTCCCCCATGGCTGACGTGCCGGTCGACGTACTGATCGAGGTACTGATCCACGTACTGATCCACGTACTCGAACAGTCGACCGAGGGTCAGTTCTAAGGCGTGGACAAGGGAGTTCACAAGTCGGGCCCTGCTGTGACCCAGCCCACATAAAATTTCTGTGAGTTCGAGGACAACCCTTCACACCAGTCACAGGTCTCACTCACGGAACCAACGGCCATACCCGCGACCGCCACGCGGAGGCCTCCCGAATCTCGTGCCGTGACATCGCGGCGCACCGGACTTTCCGAGGTCTTCATGAAGCTTCGCCGTGTCATGGCCGCTGCGGCCACGACGGCTGTCATAGCCCCGCTCGCGCTGCTGTCGGCTCCGGCCGCTTATGCGACCGACCCCACGCCCACCGGGACCGAGACCACGAGCGCGTCCGTGACGCCGGGTGCGACGGAGACCGAGACCGCCGGGACGACGACGCCCGCCGCGACGCCCACGACGACGCCGCCGACCTCCACGACCCCCGCGGGCACGCCGACCTCGACGCCGCCGGCGACCACCCCGGCGCCGAGCACCACCCCGCCCGAGGCGTCCGAGACCCCCGACCCCGAGCCGTCCGTGTGTGAGGACACCAAGGTCGACGTCAGCATCACCGGCCTGCCCGGCAAGATCGCCGTGGGCAGCGGCTGGCACAAGTTCTCGCTGAACGTCCTGAATTCCTCCGACTCGACGCTCCAGGACCTCGACTTCCTGGCCGGCGCCTCCTCCGACGTGGACGGCACGGACCTCTTCAAGAGCAAGCAGGTCCAGCTCCAGGCCTGGAACCCGGACGACAAGGTCTGGGAGAACCTCGACGAAGAGGGGTACGCGGTCGGCTTCGTCGGTTACACCGACGAGCTCAAGCCCGACTACGAGGTCCACGTCCCGCTGCGTATCAACGTGAAGTCCACCGCTCCGGTCGGCGCGGGCTTCTCGCTCGGCGCGACGATCTACGGTGACGACGACGCGGAGTGCACCGGCTTCGGTGAGGTCGCGTACAAGTTCCGGATCGTCGCCGCGGGTACGGACACCGGCGGCACGAAGCCGCAGGAAGGCGGCAAGGCGCCGGTCAGCGACAAGACGCCGGACAAGGCCAACACTCCGCAGGTGACCGGGAATCTCGCCGAGACCGGGTCGAGTTCCGCGCTGCCGACCATCGGGCTCGTGGGTGGGGTTGCGCTGGTCGCTGGTGTGGGGGCGGTTGTTGTTGCCCGGCGTCGTAAGGCCGGGTCCGACGCGTAGCTGCCCGCTGGGGGGCGGGTGATCGGCTGCGGGCCCGGTGGGGGCTGGGCTCGCAGTTCCCCGCGCCCCTTGAGGGCTGCGCCCTCTGAGGGGCGCGGACGCGTCACGCTTGACCGACTTGCTGTATGTGCGACAAGACGTAGGGACCTGCGCTCGGAGGGGGGCGCAGGTCCTTCGTCTTTTTCTTTTCTTCCCACTACTTCTTCCAGCTACTTCTTCACTTCTTCGGTGGGATCGTCGGCATGCCGAGGAACGGGAGTTTCAGGGCGCCGAAGGCGTCCGCCGGGACCGCGGGGGTGAGCGGCTCGACCGCTTCCAGGCGCTCGTACGCTGCGCCGGGCGCCGGACGCGGGTCCGTCTCACCCTTGTTGGGCCAGTACGACATCGCGCGCTCGGCCTGTGCCGTGATGGTCAGCGACGGGTTCACGCCCAGGTTCGCCGAGACCGCGGCGCCGTCGACGACGGAGATGCCCGGGTGCCCGTACAGCCGGTGGTACGGGTCGATGACGCCCTCCTCCGCGGAGGCGCCGATCGGGCAGCCGCCCAGGAAGTGGGCGGTCAGCGGGGTGCCCATCAGTTCGCCGACGTTGGAGCCCGGGAAGCCGTTGATCTCGGCGGCTATCGCGGAGGCGCCCTCCGAGGCGGTCCTGATCTGCTTCGGGTTGGGGGCCCCGTGCCCCTGGCGTGCCGTCAGCAGGCCCTTGCCCGCGCCCTTCGGTTTCAGGTACGTCGTCAGGGAGTTGTCGAGGGACTGCATCACCAGGCCGATGATCGTCCGCTCCGACCAGCGGCGGTTGGAGAGCGAACGCGCCACGAGAGTGGGGTGCTTCACCGCGTTGACCAGCCAGGCGAGCGCCCTCGACGAGCCCTCCGTGTACGGCACCTGGAGGATGGACAGGCTGCCCATCGAGTTGGAGCCCTTGCCGTAGCGGACGGGCTCGATGTGCGTGTTGGCGTCCGGGTGGATCGAGGACGTGATGGCGACACCGCGGGTGAAGTCCGCCTTCGCCTCGCCGGTGGCCTTGCGGTAGCGGCGGTCGCTGGTCTGCGCGCCCACCAGCGCCTCGGAGTTCGTACGGGTCAACTCCCCGAGCCGCTTCGACAGGTACGGCAGTTGACCGCCGTCCTTCATCCGGTGCAGCAGGGTCTGCGTACCGTAGGTGCCGGCCGCGAGGACGACCCGGCGGGCCTTGAAGACGCGTGCCTCGCGCGCCCTCCCCTTGCGTCCGCGGTCCGTGGGGAGCGTCGAGACGGCGAAACCGCCCTGCGAGTCGTCCGTGACGGACACGACGGTCGTCAGGGGGTGGACGACCGCGCCCGCCTTCTCCGCGAGGTAGAGATAGTTCTCGTTGAGGGTGTTCTTCGCGCCGTGTCGGCAGCCCGTCATGCACTCGCCGCACTCGGCGCACGCGTTGCGGGCGGGACCCGCGCCGCCGAAGTACGGGTCGTCGACCGTCTCCCCCGGCCGCGCCTTCGCGGACCCATCGGCGTCCTCGCCGTCACCGAAGAAGACACCGACCGGCGCCATGTGGAAGGTGTCGCCCACGCCCATCCGCTGGGCCGCCGCCTTGAGATGGACGTCCGAGGGGGTCATGGTCGGGTTGAGCCGTACGCCGAGCATGCGCTGGGCCTGGTCGTAGTACGGCTTCAACTCCTCCTGCCAGTCGGTGATGTCTTTCCACTGCGGATCCTCGAAGAACGGCTTCGGCGGTACGTAGAGGGTGTTGGCGTAGTTGAGAGAACCGCCGCCCACGCCCGCGCCGGCGAGCACCATGACGTTGCCGAGGAGGTGGATGCGCTGGAGGCCGTACATGCCGAGCTTCGGTGCCCACAGGTAGTTCTTGAGGTCCCAGGAGTTCTTGGGCAGTGTGCCTCGGGTGAAGCGGCGGCCGGCTTCCAGGACGCCTACGTGGTAGCCCTTCTCCGTGAGGCGGAGGGCGGTGACGGAGCCGCCGAAGCCGGAGCCCACGACGATGACGTCGTAGTCGTACGTTTCCTGAGGCACGTGCCTTCTCCCCTTTGAGCGTGCAGTGCAGGTGATCCGTGGTTGCTCGCGCAGTTCCTCGCGCCCCTGAGGGGCGGAGCCCCTCCAAGACCACTAGCGGAAGCGGAATGCCTTCATCAGGCGCAGGCTGCGGCTCATGAACTGGGCGTACTTCTCGTCGTCCATGCCCAGGGACGGGGCCATCGGCAGCAGGCGCTGCTGGGCGACCGTCTGGGCCTCCGTGTACTTGAGGATGCCCTCGGAGCCGTGGCGGCGGCCGAGGCCGGAGTCCTTCATGCCGCCCATCGGCGACTGGACGCTGCCGTACGCGGGCCCGTAGCCCTCGTTGATGTTGACCGTTCCGGTGCGCAGCCGGGCCGCGACCTTGGCGCCGCGGCGGCCGTCCTTCGTCCAGACCGACGAGTTGAGGCCGTACGCCGTCGCGTTGGCGGAGTCGATCACCTCGTCCTCGTCCGTGAAGCGGTAGATCGAGACGACCGGGCCGAAGGTCTCCTCGCCGCAGACCGCCATCGGCGACTCGACGCCGTCGAGGATGGTCGGCTCGAAGAAGTACGGGCCGATGTCCGGGCGCGCGACCCCTCCCGCGACGACGGTCGCGCCCTTGGCGACGGCCTCCTCGACGTGCCGGGTCACGGTCTCCAGCTGGCGTTCGCCGACCAGCGAGCCCATCTCGGCGCCGTACGCGAGGGACGTGCCGAGCCGCATCGCCTTGGTGCGTGCGGCGAACCGCTCCAGGAACGTGTCCGCGATCGACTCGTGGACGTACAAGCGCTCGATGCTGATGCAGAGCTGTCCGGCCGACGAGAAGCAGGCGCGGACCGCGCCGGCCGCCGCCCGGTCGATGTCGGCGTCCTCCAGGACCAGCATGGCGTTCTTGCCGCCGAGTTCGAGGGAGACGCCGACCAGCCGGGCCGCCGCGCCCTGGGCGACCTCGCGGCCGGTGCGGGTGGAGCCGGTGAAGGAGACGTAGTCGGCGTGCTTGACGACCTCCGGGCCGATGACCGGGCCCTCGCCGAGGACCACCTGGAAGACGTCGGCGGGCAGGCCCGCCTCGATCAGCAGGTCACGGGCCCACAGCGCGGTGAGGCAGGTCTCGGTGTCGGGCTTCATCACCACGGCGTTGCCCGCGACGAAGGCGGGCAGCGCGTCGCCGACGGAGAGTTCCAGCGGGTAGTTCCAGGGGGCGATCTGGCCGACGACGCCTCGCGGGTGGCGCAGCTCGGTGACCTTGGTGAGGGTCGGCATGGCGCCCGCGTGCCGCTTGGGACGCAGGTAGAAGGGGGCGCGGCGGCCGTAGTGGCGGGCCGCGACGGCGACCGCCTGGACCTCCTCGTGGGCGTGCAGCCGGGCCTTGCCGGTCTCCAGCTGGATGAGGTCCAGCACCTCGGCCTGGCGGGCGAGCACCAGGTCGTGGAAGCGCAGGAGGACGGCGGCGCGCTCCTTGACGGGGATCTGGCCCCAGAGGAACTGGGCGGCGCGCGCCCGCTCGTAGGCCAGCTCCACGTCCTGCGGGGTGGACTCCGGCAGGTCGGCCAGCTTCTCGCCGGTGAACGGCGTGTGGTTGGCGGTGCGGCCCGAGCCGACCACGCCACGGGTGAGCTGGGCGACCAGCTCGGGCGTGACCACGTCAGCGGCCGTACGGGCGCCTTCGGGGGCGGGCGCGAGAGGGTTGGTACCGGTCTTTTCCGGGGCCTGTGCCGGGGCCTGCGAGTCCGTCATGAGCCGCAGGGTATGCCCGCCCGAGCTCTTTGGGTACCCGTCGGTAACAGGGTTTCACCGAGTACACACAAGGCGCCAGTGATCACTGGCAGCAAATGCCCTGATCAGGGTGTTGTCCGGGGACGATCAGTGACGGCCGGAGTCCGGCGTGAGCCGGCCCTGGACGACCTCGTCGCTGTCGAGGATCGCCATCCGCTGCTGGTCGTCGGCGCCGCCCTGCTCGTGGAAGAGCGAGGTACCGAGCCGGACGCCGCCCGCCAGGAGCGGGGGCGCCTACGAGGGTGCCGATGCCGTGGGCTCAGATCACCGGTGGGTCAGGCCGTGGGAGGCGTCCGGTTCGCGGGCAGGGCCTCTTCCCGGGGCAGGGTGCGGTGCTTGGGGAGTGCCGTACGCCCCACCGCCGCCGCGAGTTTGCGCAGCCGGCGCCAGTCCAAGGGCGGCTTGGCCTCCGGCACGCCCGGCCGGTTCCCGGGGACGCGTACGCGCAGGGCACCGGGCTCGATCCGGCACCGTACCGGCGTGGGCAGCATGAGGGCCTCACCGTCCACACCGACCTCGATCTCGGGGCGGTCGGCGTCGACGACGACCTCGCGGGCCGTCAGCACCGTGAGCCCGGTGGAGTGCCTGCCCAGCAGGAGTCCGGCGGCCTCGGCGGCGTTCTCGACCCGCACGCCGAGGACACCCAGCACCCCGGACTCCAGCCGCTCTCGGTAGCCGAGGCCCGCCGGATCGTCCATGCGGTAGGGGTTGTTGCTCACCAGGAGGGCCTGGGGTCCGTCGACGACGGTCGCCGCGGTGGCGCCCCCCGCCTCCGTGCCCGCCGTCCCGCCCGTCTCCTCCACGCGGGCGGTCAGCCGCGGCCCCCGCTGGTGCGTGAGCAGTTCGGGCAGCAGCTCCAACGTCGTACGGACCTTGTCGTCCCGGTACTCGGGGCTCTGCACGACGACCGCGTACGCCCCGAACGAGGCGTTGTTGACGAAGGGGTACGTGTCGGCGAAGCCGAGGTCGACGTGGAGTTCGACGCCGCCTTCGGTGAGGGCGTCGAGGCTCGCCGCCGGGTCGTTGCGGTCGAGCCCGAGGTCCATGGCGAAGTGGTTGCGGGTTCCGGCACTGACGACGAGGAACGGGATGCCGTGCTCCGCGGCGACCGCGGCGACCAGCGCCTGCGTACCGTCGCCGCCCGCGACACCGAGCAGATCGGCGCCGTCCGCGACGGCCCGCCGGGCGAGTTCGGTGACGTCCTCGTGCCGTTCGGGGTCGAGGAGGTGGACCCGGGCCCCGAGTTTCTCGGCCTTCTCCTTCAGCCCGAACCGCTCGACCTTTCCGCCCCCGGACCGCGGGTTCATGATGAGGAAGGGGCGGGTGGGGGCGGGGGTCCGGTGCTCGCGCACGCGCACCGTGTGCGACTTGGTGCTGCTGAGCGCGAACTTCCCCGCCCAGACGGCGAACCCCCACAGGGTCAGGGACACGATGACGACCCAGAGCAGGTTCTCCGCGGCGAAGAACCAGACGACGGCGGCGGGTGTCGTGACGGCCAGCGCGACGGATGCGGCGCGGGACGGGCCTCTGAGGGTCAGTACCCACCACAGGGCGGCCACGGTGACGGCCGTGCCGAGCGCTCCCACCGCGACGAGCAGCAGGCTCGCGAGTCCCCCGAACGCGATCGGCAGCAGTACGGCGGTGCCGGCCGCGGTCAGGGCGCTGCGCGCCGCCCAGCGCTGCCGGGCATGTGCCCGCCCGTCAAGATCCAGGCCCACGCCTGCCGCCTCTCTCCTCGAAAACCTGCGCAGTTCCCCGCGCCCCTGAAACCCAAAAGACCGCGCAGTTCCCCGCGCCCCTGAGGGCAAAGACAAAAGACTGCGCCGTTCCCCGCGCCCCTGGGTGGGACGGGGCGCAGCCCCTCCCCGAGGGGCGCGGGGAACTGCGCGGCCAACCCCCACCATCCCGCAGACGAACGCGGTTTTTCAGGGGCGCGGGGAACGGCGCGAGCAACCCCCACCGTCCCGCAGACGACCGGCGTCTTCAGGGGCGCGGGGAACGGCGCAATCCTTTCGGCCAACCCCCACCGGGCCGCACCCGACGTTCGACGACCCGAGGCAGCAGTATGCCGCGCCAGAGCACTCGGCACCCCGCACTTACGGCGCAGACAGAAATTCACAACCTGTCGATGTCCAGGTTCGCGATGGCCGTAGAGGCAACCGCCCGCCCCCGCTCCGTGAAGTCACCTTTCCCCGGGTAACCGACCATCAGCTTGTACATGTCCCCCGACGCAGTCCTGTAGTACAGAACCTGAAGCTCCCGCGGCCGCGGATTCTCGGTGTCCGTGCTGGAGTAGACCACAGTGTTCCGGGCCGCCTTGCGGTCCTTGTACTTGACGTCGTTGGGATCACTGCGGGGCGCCGGATCCGAGTCCATCCCGAGCCCGTAGGCGCCACTCTGCTTGTAGGCCGCGTCGTCCTCGTACATCTCCGCGGACGCCGTCCCCGCGATCTTCCCGGTGGTGTCCTCGGCCTTCTTCTCCAGCGACAGGCTGATCCACAGCGTGCCGCTCAGGTCGGTGAACTGCACCCAGTGTTCGTCCTTGGGCGCGTCAGGCTTGGGCACGGTCTTCTGGTAACCCTTCGGCACCGCCATCGTGGCGCCCAGCGCCTTCACGTCGGTCTTCTTCCAGCCGTCCGGCAGCGGCCCGGCGAACGGGTCCGCGACCAGCAGGTACGCGGCCACCGCCGCCGCGACGACCACGGCCCCGAGGCCGATCCACCCCTTGCGGCCGACGCGGAGCGCCCTGCCACCGGGGTGCGCCCCGTCGGGCGCCGGCCGCTGGACGCCCTGGGTGGGTGCGAGCTGGGTGGGTGCGAACTGGGTGGGTACGGGCTGGGGCGGTCGCGCGGCCTGCTCCAGCAGGACACGTACCCGCGCGGCGTCCGGACGACGGTTCGGGTCCTTGTCGAGGAGGCCGTTGATGGCTTCGGCGAGCGGTCCCGTGGCCGCGTTGGGCGGGGCGGGCGTGGCGTTGAGGACGGACTGCAGCGTCGCGGGCGTGTTGCTGCGGCGGAACGGCGACACGCCCTCCGTGGCCGCGTACAGGACCACGCCCAGCGACCAGAGGTCGGATGCCGGGCCCGGGCGCTGCCCCAGCACCCTTTCGGGCGCGATGAACTCGGGCGAGCCGACGAAGCCGCCCGTGTCGGTCAGGTTCGTCTCGCCCTCGATCTGGGCGATGCCGAAGTCGGTGAGGACGACGCGGTCGCCCCTGCCGAGCAGGACGTTGTCCGGCTTGACGTCGCGGTGCAGGATGCCCGCCGCGTGCGCGGACTCCAGCGCGCCGAGCACCTCCAGGCCGATTCTCGCCGCCTCACGCGCGCCGAGCGTGCCCTCCTGGAGCGCGGCGCCCAGCGAGCGCCCCCGGACCAGTTCCATCACGATCCACGGCCGGCCGTCGACCACGGCGACGTCGTGGACGTTGACGACGGCCGGGTGGTCGAGCCGGGCCGCGGCGCGTGCCTCGCGGCGCATCCGCTCGGAGACATTGGCTCGTTCGCGTTCGGGAAGGTGGTCGGGGATGCGCGGTTCCTTGACCGCGACCTCCCGGTCCACCGTCTCGTCCTTGGCCCGCCACACGGTTCCCATGCCCCCGTGGCCGAGCTTGTCGAGCAGCCGGTACCGGTCCGCGATGAGCCGGCCGGAGCCGGGTTCGTGCGGCGCCTGCTGCCCGGGTTGCGCCTGTGCTGTCGGGTGCGCCTGCCCTGCCGGGTGCGGTGGCTGCGCCGCGTGCACCTGCCCTGTCGGGTGCGGCGGCTGCGCCGGGTGCGCCTGCTGCTGCGGCACGGCCTCGCGCACGGGTTCGGGCGCGACCTCGGGCACGGCCTGCGCGGGTGTGGCGTAAGGATTGCCGGGGTGGGGCACGGCGACCGGTGGGCGTGGCGGTTGCAGACCGAAACTCGTCGGCTCGTCGGGTCCGTAAGGGGCTCCCCCGTTGCTGCTCATGGGGTCCATCCTTATCGCGCCGGGCGCCTCCGCTCCACCCTGGGCGCTTTCCGGTCACAGACCCGTGACGCACGACGCACGCTTTACGGCGATATGCGAATCATGAGCCCTTACGCTCCACGGTGTCCACCGCGACGTCGAAGTACTCCCGCGCTTCCCGCGCCTTGCCGACCGGCGACGACACCAGTACGTCGTACATCCGGCCGTCCTCCTCCCAGCACAGTTCGTAGATGTGCCGTGCACCCTCCGCCGCGCTGAAGCCGTCCCAGGTGAACTCCCAGAGCGCGGCGGGGCGTCCGGATCGGGTGGTCTCGGTGACCCGGCCGTCGCGGTATCCGGGGTAGGTGTCGGGCCCCTTCTCGGCCGCGCGTTCCATCACCGCGAGCGGACCGCCCGGTTCCGGCGCCGACACCTCGACGCCGATGCGGAAGGTCTTGCCGGCCGACATGTAGTAGACGCGCTCGCCCTGCGCCTCACGCGTGAAGCCCACGGGAACGGCGAGCGAGAAGCCCGCCGCGTCGCGGACGAGACGGTATCCCGTGGGTACCGTGCGGCCGGCGGAGGCCGTGGGCCGGGAGCCGGTGGCGCTGACACCGGGGCTCGGCGTGGCACCGGTGGCCGTACGGGACGAGGAGACCGAACCTCCCGGAAGTGTCGGCCCGTTGCCGCCGTCCCCCATCAGCAGCGCGGCCGCCGACACACCCGCCACGGCCATCGCCGCGACGAGGGCCGCCGCGATCAGCACGTTGCGCATCGACGAGGAGACGGCGAAGGGGGCTCTCAGCGGATGCGGCACGGCCGGTTCCGCGACCGCCGACGCCGACGCCGAGATGCCGGGATCCCGTCCCGCCGCGCCCCGTCCCGAGGTGCCCCGCCCTGACGCGCCCCGGCGGGAGGGCGTATAGCCGGGCGGGACCTGCGGCATACGGCCCGTGTCCAGAAAGACCCGTAACAGCCGCTCCGCCTCGACCGCGTCGAGCCGCCGCTCCGGATCACGTTCGAGCAGGCCGCGCACGACAGGCAGCAGGGGTCCGGCGGCGGCGGGCGGCAGTATGTCGTCGACGACCACCGCGTGCAGCGTGCCGCCCAACGAGTCGCGGCGGAAAGGGGATTCGCCGCTCAGGGCCGTGCAGAGCAGTGCGCCCAGCGACCACAGGTCGGACTCGGGGCCGGTCCTGACGCCCGACATCCGCTCGGGTGCGGTGTACTCGGGCGACCCCACGAACGACCCGCTCTCGGTGAGCGTCGTGGCGCCCGCGACCTGCGCGACACCGAAGTCGGTGAGGACGACGATGCCGGACAGGGTGAGGAGTACGTTCGCGGGTTTCAGGTCGCGGTGCAGGACACCGGCGTCGTGCGCCTTGCGCAGCGCGCTGAGCAGGTCGATGCCCATCCGCGCCGCCTCGACCGGGCCGACGGGCCCGGACCGGGAGATGCGCTCGGCGAGCGAACCTCCTTCGAGGAGGTCCATGACGATGTACGGGCGTTCGTCCTGCTCGACGACGTCGTGCACGACGATGATGTGCGGATGGCGCAACTGCGCGATCGCGCGCGCCTCGCGCAGGGTGCGTTCCCGCTGCAGCCGGGACTCCGCCGCCGAGAGCGAGGCGTCGACGGCGAGTTCCTTGACCGCGACCTGCCGGGCCAGCAACTGGTCCGTGGCCCGCCACACGACACCCATGCCACCGCGGCCGATTCTGGCTTCCAGGCGGTAACGCCCCGCGATGACACGGGCGTTGTCCTCCGGTCTTTCCCCCTCGGTCGCCATGGCCCCCATCATGCCGCAACGGACGGAACCCTTCCGGGCCCACGCAACGAGGGTTGGCCGACAACCGACTAGGCCACACCCCGAAGGGACGCGGCGAACGGCACAGTCCTTGGCCTGTAGCCCCCAGGGGCGCGGCGAACGGCACAGTCTTCGGCCTGTGGCCCCCAGGGGCGCGGGGAACGGCGCGGTCTTTTGTCTTCTGCTTTTAGGGGCGCGGGGAACTGCGCGACCAGCCCCCACCGGCCCGCAGCCGACGAACTCCCGGCCAGTGCCGAGCGCACACTAGGACTCCGGCACCTGCCACCCCCGCAAAACCGTGTCGAACTGCTCCCGAGCAGTCCCCCAGTCATCCGCGGGCGCGGACATATAGATCACGTACTCGACCCCGTCCCGGCCGAGATACGCCTGCTCGATGGCCCGCCGAGGCCCAGGAAACTCCGTGTCCTTCCCCAGCGCGGTCCACGTGAAGTCCCACAGCGCCCCAGGCCGGTCCCGGAAGGTGTTCGACTCCAGACCGACCCGCTGGTACTCGCTCAGCCGCCCCGATATCTGCTGCTCCAGATCGACGAGATGCCGGTACGGATTGTCGAAGTCCGGCGAGTCGTCCACGGCGATGCGGACGAAGTGCTCACCGGCGTCGGGCGTGTAGTCGACCTGCGTGCCCTCGACCTGCCGCTTCCAGCCTTCGGGCAGTACGAGGCTGAAACCCTCGGGGTCGTCGACCCGCTCCCAGCCCGCGGGCACGTCACCGGTCTGGGCCGCCTCGGTCTGCTTTCCGTCGTCCTCACCGCCCGAGCCCGAGGGGGACGGGGTCCTGGGCGGCGAGGAGTGGTTCGAGGAGTTCGACGCGTCGTCGTCCCCCCAGCCGTCCGCGAGCAGCATCGCCGCGACACCGCCACCGCCGACGAGCGCGGCCGCCAGCACGACCGCGGCGACGGTACGGAACCGTCGCCGCCCGGACCGCCCGACCACCGCCGGCTGGTTCGCGGTGGCGACGGCCGGATCGGGTGCGGGCCGGCCGTGACTGCCGTAGGTGTCACGGCCGTCCGGGCCGCCGTAGGAACCGGGACTTTGCGGATACTGGCCGCCCGCAGACCCGTTGAAGCCGTGCGACCCCTGCGACCCGTGCGCGACGGCATGGGTGGCGTCCTCGGACCCGGCACCACCGAACCCAGGACCGGCGGACCCGGAAGCGGTGGACCCGGAAGCGCCGGATCCGGAAGCGCCGGCGGGCTGCGCGGGCCCGTACGCGCCCGGAATTCCCTGCCCGTACGTTCCCCGGGGGTCCCGCGCGCTGTCCCCGTGCTGCGTCGGCACATAGGCCTGCGCCGCGTCGGGCGCCCGCCCCTCCGCCGCCTCGGCGAGCATCTGCTCGGCCTCGTCGGGACCGGGCCGCTCGGCGGGGTCCTTGCGCAGCAGGGCGGTGATGACGGAGGTGAGCGGGCCCGCGTTCTCCGGGGCGTCGGGCTCCTCGCCGACGACGGCCTGCATGGTCGTCAGCGGTGTGGTCCGCCGGAACGGCGACCGGCCCTCGACGGCCGTGTAGAGCGTGGCGCCGAGCGCCCACAGGTCGGCGGACGGGCCCGGGTCCTGGCCGCGGATGCGCTCCGGCGCCAGATAGTCGACCGACCCGACGATCTCGCCGGTACGGGTGATCGTCGTGTCCCCCTCGACCTGGGCGATCCCGAAGTCGGTGAGCAGCACGCGCCGGTCGTGGGAGATCAGTACGTTGCCGGGTTTGACGTCGCGGTGCAGTACGCCGGCGGAGTGCGCGGCCCGCAGCGCGCGCAGGACCCACAGCCCGACCCGGGCCGCCTCCCTGGGCTCGATGCGTCCCGCGTCCTTGACGGCGTCGGCGAGCGAGCCGCCCTCGACCAGCTCCATGACGATCCACGGGCGGCCGTCGTGTTCCAGTACGTCGTGCACGGTGACGACGGCCGAGTGGTTGATGCGTGCGGCGGCCCTGGCCTCGGCCCGGGTTCGGGCGAGGAGGACGGCCTGCTCGCTCTCGGACACGTAGAGCGCGGCCGTCAGCTCCTTGATGGCGACGGAGCGGTGCAGCACTTCGTCGCGCGCACGCCATACCCGGCCCATGCCGCCACTGCCGATGGAGTCGGCGAGCCGGTAGCGGCCTGCGAGAAGCAGGCCCTGCATCTGATTCACGTTTCCCCGCAATGCTCTTGACAGGGTCAGACTAAGGACCGGCACGCACCCAGGGAACCGGCGGGGTCCTACGGAGACAGCACTGTGACGGTTCCCACGGGTATGAACGAACGGTTGCCGCCCGGTGATCGGGCGTTGACGGCAACCCGGTGTCACGGCCGCACAAGCCCCCTGGCTGCAGGGTGTGATGACGCCACATCACCCGGTGACCCGGTGACCCCGCACGACAACATCCGGTGACCCGGTGACCCCGCACGGCATCAACCGATGCCCCGGTGAACCCCGTACGGCATCAATCAGCGATCTGGTACGTCGACGACGCCTGCTCGTAGAGCCGCGTCACCTCGTCCCGCTCGGCCTCCGGACCGCGCAGCTGCAGCACGTGGTACTTCCCGCCGGCGATGATCACGAGGTTCCGTACGTAGACCTCGCTCCCCGTGGAGTCCTGCCAGGTGAACTGCCCCTCGGCCATGGCCCGTCCGCCCACGTCGATCCGCCGCATCCCGCTGGACGTGGCCCAGGTCGAGTCGCGGAACGGCTGCAACTCCCGCTCGTCCTCCCGCTGGTAGGACATCGGATCGCTGCCGAACTCCTCGGTCGTGTCGCGTCCGGGCACGACCAGCAGCTCGAACTTGCCCTGCGAGTAGACGACCTGGCCGCGTCCGTTCTTTCCCGTCCGATCCCAGCCGTTGGCGACCGCGACCCGGAACCCCTCGGAGTCCTTGCGCAGGGTGAAGCCCTGCGGAAGCTCGGGGCCAGTGGTCTGGGCCGTCGAACTGGACGAGCGCGTCGGACTCGGACTGCCCTTGTCGCCCGGCGACTTCTCGCCCTGCGGATCGGAGCTCGCGTTCCCGTCCGACCCCGCTCCGGTGTCCCCGGAGTGACCGGGAGTGGGGGCGACGACATCGCCCGCGGAACCCGTGCGCTCACCGCCGGAGTCGTTCTTCGGCATGAACGCCACGGCGTACGCGACGGCCGCGGCCATGAGGAGCAGGATCAGCAGAAGCAACGTCCGGCCGAGTCTGCGGGGCTTGGCCTCCTTGCCCTGCTTGCCCCGCTTGTGGCGGCCGTGGGGGGTGGTCGCCGGCAGCCCCGCGCGACGCCTGCGGACCAGCTCACCCCGACGGCGTACGACGGGAAGACGCCTGGGGTCCACCGGCGGTGCCGCTATGACGAACGTGCCCGCCTCCGGCTCGGGCGCCGACCGCACCAGCGAGCGCAGCCAGCCCCGCAGTTCCTCGAAGTCCAGGCGCTCGGTGGGGTCCTGGCGCAGCAGCGACTCCACGACGGGCCGCAGCGGACCGCACTCCTCCGCGAAGGCGGGCGGCTCCGCGCACACCAGCTGCACCAGCTCGGCGGTGCTCTCCTCGGGGTAGGGCGCGTGACCCTGTACGGCGCGGAAGAGCAGCGCGCCCAGCGCCCACAGGTCGGTCGCGGGCCCGATCGGCGCGGCCAGCTGCCAGTTCTCGTGCACGGGTCCGGCCTGCTCGGGCGCCCAGCGCTCGGTGACGGGCCCCACGACGGCCATCCGTGCCTGCCGTGCCCGCTCCGCGGCCAGCGCGGTCGCCGGGCCCCGCCGGGTGGCGGCAGCGGCGGCGAGCTGATTCCACTGCGTGGACGCCCCGCCTGTACCCGTGCCGATCTCTGTGCCGGTACCCATGCCGGTGCCGGTACCCATGCCGGTGCCAGTGCCGGTTCCGAGCTCTGCGCCCGCGCCCGCTCCCGCGCCGGGAGCCGCGGAGGTGTGGTCGGCCGACGGCGCGTATCCGGCGCCGTACGCGACGGCCTCAGTCCCCCGGCCGTCGGTCGCCCCACCGGTCCCACCTGCTGTCCCGCCGTTCCCACCGATCCCGCCGTGACCGCCGCTGCGGCCGTCGGGAAGCGCGGGAGGCCGGACCTGCCCGGGGCCTCCGACTGCGGGGGCCCCGCTGCGCGGCCCCGCACCGTGCCACGCGCCCGGCAGTCCCGCTCCGCCCACCCCGTACGGGTCTGCGATCTGCCCCGGCGGCGACGTGTGCTCCACCCCTTGCCCGGCTATCCGGCCCGAGATCGGCCCCGAGGCCTGACCGGCCTCCGTATCGCCCCCGGCGGGCAGCGACCGCGGAGCGGGCAACGCAGCGTTCCCGCCGTCCCGCTGCTCCTCCTGCACGCGGGCCGCCGCTCGCGCACCCGCGCGGTAGGCAGCGATGGCCCCGGCCCGCGCGGCCCGTACGTCTCCGCCGGCATCCAGCGCCCGCTGCGCCATGTCCGAGGCATGCGCCTGCGACTGTGTCCGGCCCTGGCTCTGACCCTGGCTCTGCTGCCCCTGGCCCTGGCCCTGCATATGCGCCTGGCCCTGCGTATGTGCCTGTGCATGTGCTTGCGGGACGGGCAGCGCGCCTGTGCCGCCGCCCCCGCGCACGGCCTCGACCGCTCCGCGGCCGCCGTCCGGACCACGCGCTCCGGGCACCGCCTGTCCGACGGAGCGGCCCGGAGCGCCGGAGGACTGGCCGAGCTGCCCGACGGCGCCACCGGGCCGGGACGCGTGCCCGGACGAACCGCCCGCACCTGTCGGACCGGCCTGACCTGCACGTCCTGCGTGTTCCGCCTGGCCCGCCCGCCCCGCCGACCCGCCCGGTCCGGCATCACCCTCGGCGGCCGGCACCGGGTCGTACCCGCACAGCGCCTCTTCCGCGGCCCCCGAGGCAAGGCCCGTGAGCATCACCCGGCCGTCGTCGCAGACGAGCACCGTGCGCGCGGTGATGTTCCGGTGCACCCAGCCGTGCGCGTGCAGCACCCGCAGGGCCGTCAGCACGTCGGAGGCCACCTCGGCGGCCCGGTACGGGCTCAGCGGTCCCTCGGCGAGCAGTGCCGCGAGCTCCCGCGCGGGTACCAGCTCGCTCACTATCCACAGCGAGCCGCCCTCGGCGAACACGTCGAAGACCTGGTCGAGCCGGGGGTGGTCAGGTATCTGCGCCGCGGCCTGGGCGGCCTCGATCGCCCGTCGCACGGCCGGCTCGGTGGGCCGCCGTGTGGTCCGAGCGGACGACCGCCGCACCCCGCCGTCCCGCGTCCTGGCGTCCCGCGCCACGAACCCGTCGGGCAGCCCGTCCGAGTCGAGCACCTCCGCCTCGACGACCTCGGGCAACGGCACCTGCCGGACCAGGACTTCCTGTCCGCTGTAGGTGTCCCAGGCGCGGGACGACTCGGCGGGCTCGTACTCGTCGGTCGTCGGGAGCGGCAAGCGGTAGCGGTCGGCGAGCACCCGTCCCGCATAGTCCTCCACGATGCCTCCCCCGGCCGCCCGGTTGGTCAAATCCGTTCGCCATGCGTCCCGTAGTGGCTGCAGTTGTGGCTGCGTACGGTCCGCAACCACTCACGATACGTGCCGGAGGCAACCCGTCATGAGGAGATAGGAGATCTCAATTGACCCGTGACCCTCAGGACTTCGGTTCGAACGATGTCGTCAGCGTGCGCCACGTGTCCTTGCGAAGCCCGGTGTCCCATTTCGAGTCCTTCGCGGTGTACATGAGCGCATATCCCTGGCTGTCATTGACGACGAAGCCACGGTCTATGGACCGGTATTTCGTGCCGCCGTCCACGTAGGTGAATTCCCAGTCGGCCGTGTTCCAGCCGCGGTAGTCCACCTTCTCTATTCGGATCCGCTGATACTGCGACCGCCCCATGGACCGCTCCTGGTTCTTCCAGTCCGCCACCGGATCGTCCTTGGGCGTCGTGGTCCAGCCGACCAGCAGCTTCTGTCCGTCGGGACCGGCGAACCGGGCGCCGGCCGCATCCGTGGACTGGTATTTCCAGCCCTTGGGCAGGCCGATCGAGAAGCCCTGCCCGTCCCTGTGCGTCGACTCGACCCCGCTGCCCGAACCGCTGTCGGAGTCTTCTTCCGACCCATCCGATCCGCTCGACTCACCGGAGGCGCTGGCGCTCGGCGAACTCTCCTTCGTCGCGCTCCCGCCGGAGGAGTCCGTCTTGCCGTCGTCGTCCGAATCGGTGCCGCTGTTCTCGTCCTGTTTGGTGTCGCTTCCCGCGTTCGCGCCACTGGACGTCGACTTGTCGTCGCCGCCCTTGTTCTCCTTGGCGCCCGAGCCGTCGTCGCCACCCAGCGTGACGGCGAGGATCGTGCCGAGCACGGCCAGCGCCACGACGACGGCGATGATCACCAGTGTCCGCCGGGGCACCACATCGGTGAGCGGCGCCCTGGACGTCGTACCCCGGGAGTACGCGGGCCCGGAATCGCCTGGATTTCCGCCCACCGCACTGGAGTTCAGTCCTGAAGCGACAGCGTCCCGGTTCTTGCCGGAAGCGGCTGCACCGGTGCCCGCGGCCTGGGACTTCGCGCCGGAAGCAGCGCCCGGTCCGGAAGGCGAGGCGGCGGATGCCGGCGCGGCGGCCGACGCGGAAGCCAGGGCCGCCGCGGCGGCGGCCTTCTTCTTGCCGCCCGAAGTCCCCTTCTTGGCAGGGCCGGAGGACTTGTCCGAGGGCAGGTCCGGCAGCGGCACGACCTTCGTCGCGTCCACCGGCTCCGGCTCGTCCTTGCGCTCGGGCGTGTTGATGATCTCGGTGAGCATCGCCCGCGCACCGGCGTCGTCGAGTCGCTGCTCGGGGTCCTTGACGAGAAGGCCGTAGATGACGTTCTCCAGCGGGCCCGCGTTCTTCGGCTGCTCCACCGGTTCCGTCATCACCGCGGTGAGCGTCGCGATGGCGGATCCCTTGTCGTACGGCGGCACACCCTCCACCGCCGCGTACAACAGGCCGCCCAGCGACCACAGATCGGCCGCGGGGCCCGGCTTGTGTCCGCGCGCCCGCTCCGGCGAGATGTACGAGGGCGCGCCGACCAGCATGCCGGTCGAGGTGATGGACGGGTCGCCCTCGACCTGGGCGATCCCGAAGTCCGTGAGGACGACCCGGCCGTCCTTGCCGATGAGCACGTTCGACGGCTTCACGTCGCGGTGCAGGATGCCCTCGCGGTGCGCCGAGCGCAGCACGTCGAGGATCGCGAGGCCCACCTCGGCCGCGCGCCTGGACGTGAGCAGACCGTCCTCACGGATCACCTCGGCGAGGGACTTGCCCTCGACCAGTTCCATCACGATCCACGGCCGGTCGTCCTCGTCGACCACGTCGTAGACGGTCACCGCGCTGTTGTTCCGGATCCGTGCGATCGCCTTGGCCTCGCGGAAGGTCCGGGTGATCAGCCGGCGCTTCTCGTCCTCGTCGATACGCGGCGGCAGCCGCAGTTCCTTCACGGCGACCGTGCGGCCCAGCGTCTCGTCCTCCGCCCGCCACACGGTGCCCATGCCGCCACGGCCGAGGACTCCTCCCAGCCGGTACCGCCCGGCGAGGAGACGTCCACCATCGTCCTGACGGGATGCTCCCGACTGCTCCGCCTCCGACATGCGTCCCCTCATGCAACCCGCCCTGACAGAGCCTCCATTGTCACCCACCCGGGGACCGTCCGATGCCCCGGGTGCCCCTCCTGGAAGCAATGCTTCCCCGAACCGCCCCCCATCCGTTCCCCTCCTGCCCCTCGGCCCGGCTCCTCCCCCGTCATGAGCTGCGACAAGGAAGGATCTCGCTGCCACCGCCGGGGGTCGTGCCTTCTTCAACAGCTCCGTAGCGGGTACCCACTTCACTCACGTGAAAGCCACCACGAAAGGCCCGGCCGCGGACGTATTGGCGCAACAGGCCGTCCACCAGGCTGCTTTCGGCGGCAGGCACCGGCGGACACCGGCCGCTGCCCGCTGCCGAGTTGGCCGGGCGGGGCCCCTACAGCGGCACGATGTCCGGCGCTCCCAGCCGCGCCGCGTCGGCCGTCAGGTCGTCCGGCTGGCGCTGCGACTCCCGTTCCGCCTCGACGCGCTTCTGGTAGTGCTCGATCTCTCGCTCGATCTGGTCCTTGTCCCAGCCGAGCACCGGCGCCATCAGCTCGGCGGCCTCCCGGGCGCTGCGGGTGCCCCGGTCGAAGGTCTCGATCGAGATGCGCGTGCGCCGCGTCAGCACGTCGTCCAGATGCCGCGCCCCCTCGTGCGAGGCGGCGTAGACGATCTCGGCGCGCAGGTAGTCGTCGGCCGCCGGCAGCGGATCGCCCAGTGTCTGGTCGGCGGCGATGAGGTCGAGGACCTCCTCGGCGAGTGATCCGTACCGGTTCAGCAGGTGCTCCACGCGCACCACGTGCAGGCCGGTCCTGGCGGCGATCCGCGCTCGCGCGTTCCACAGGGCCCGGTAGCCCTCGGCGCCGACCAGGGGGATGTCCTCGGTGACGCACTCGGCGACCCGCTGGTCGAGGCCGTGCACCGCCTCGTCCACGGCGTCCTTGGCCATCACGCGGTACGTCGTGTACTTGCCGCCCGCCACGACCACGAGCCCGGGCGCCGGATGCGCCACGGTGTGCTCGCGCGACAGCTTGCTCGTGGCCTCCGACTCGCCGGCGAGCAGCGGCCGCAGTCCCGCGTACACGCCCTGTACGTCGTCGCGGGTCAGCGGGACCGCCAGGACCGCGTTCACGTGCTCCAGCACGTAGTCGATGTCGGCGCTGGACGCCGCCGGGTGCGCCTTGTCGAGGTCCCACTCGGTGTCCGTGGTGCCCACGATCCAGTGCCGGCCCCAGGGGATCACGAACAGCACGGACTTCTCGGTGCGCAGGATCAGCCCGCTCGACGAGGTGATCCGGTCCTTCGGTACGACCAGATGGATGCCCTTGGAGGCCCGGACGTGGAACTGGCCCCGCTCCCCGACCATCGCCTGGGTGTCGTCCGTCCACACGCCGGTGGCGTTCACGACCTGCTTGGCGCGGATCTCGTACTCCCCGCCGCCCTCGACGTCCTGCACCTTGGCACCGACGACCCGCTCGCCCTCGCGCAGGAAGCCGGTCACCCGCGCGCGGTTGGCGACCTTCGCGCCGTACGCGGCCGAGGTGCGCACCAGGGTCGCCACATAGCGGGCGTCGTCCATCTGCGCGTCGTAGTACTGCAGCGCCCCGACCAGGGCGTCCTTCTTCAGCGCGGGGGCCACGCGCAGCGCGTGCCGCCGTGAGAGGTGCCGGTGCACGGGCAGTCCGCGGCCGTGGCCGCGCGCCATCGACATCGCGTCGTAGAGCGCGACGCCCGATCCGGCGTACAGCCGCTCCCAGCCCTTGTGCTGCAAGGGGTACAGGAACGGCACGGGCTTCACGAGATGCGGTGCGAGCCGCTCAAGGAGCAACCCGCGCTCCTTCAGCGCCTCCCGTACGAGCGCGAAGTCGAGCATCTCCAGATAGCGCAGGCCGCCGTGGATCAGCTTGCTCGACCGGCTCGACGTGCCCGACGCCCAGTCACGCGCCTCGACCAGTCCGGTGGACAGGCCGCGGGTCACGGCGTCCAACGCGGTGCCCGCGCCCACCACGCCCGCTCCTACGACGAGCACGTCCAGTTCGTGCTCGGCCATCGCCGCGAGTGACCCGGCGCGCTCCGCCGGTCCCAGTGTCGCTGTCCGCACAGTTGCCTCCAGCTGTCTGTCGCGCCGGGCTCACCCGTACGGCGAGGCCCTGCTCACATCCCCCATGCCCAAATTCTGACCGTGATGCCCGCCATCGGCCACCACCGGCGGTCCGCCTGTGGACAACTCTCGGTGCCCGGCCCGGCGACTTCCGGAGAAACACAACCGAACAATCCCGCAAATCGGTCATATTTACTCCTAGTCTGACATTGCGCTCGCCCGTTCTGTCCACAGGGCTTGCGCCCTCACCCCACTCCGGCTACTGCCACTCCGGCTACAGGGAAGGACGGCCCACCGCCATGCCCGCAGACCTCGCCGTCATCGGCCTCGGCCAGCTCGGCCTGCCCCTGGCCCGGGCCGCCGCCACCACCGGTATCCCCACCCTCGGCTACGAGTGCGGCGACCCGGCGCCGCTGGCCGCGGCCGACCTGCGCCGGATGCTGTCCACGGGATTCCGGCGGGCCACGGACCCGGCCGAGCTGGGCCGCGTACGCACCGCCGTCATCTGCGCTCCGACCCCGCGCGGCGCGGACGGGACACTCGACCTGGGACAGGTGGCCTCCGCCGCCCGCACCCTGGCCGCGCATCTGCGCCCGCACACCACGGTGATCCTGGAGTCCCCCGTGTACCCGGGGACGACCGAGGAATTCCTCCGGCCGCTCCTGGAGGAGGGCTCGGGGCTCCGGGCGGGCCGCGACTTCCACCTCGCGTACTCACCCAGTCGGGTGGACCCCGGCAACCGCGACCACGGCCCCGCCAACACCCCGAAGGTCATCGGCGGGCTCACCCCGGCCTGCACGGAGTCGGCCGCCGCGTTCTACGGCCGGCTCACCGACAAGGTCGTACGCGCGCGTGGCCCCCGCGAGGCGGAGACCGTGCAGCTCCTGGAGACCAACTACCGGCACGTCAACATCGCCCTGGTCAACGAGATGGCCGTCCTCTGCCACGACCTCGGCGTCGACCTGTGGGACGTCATCCGCTGCGCCGAGACCAAGCCGTTCGGCTTCCAGGCCTTCCGCCCCGGCCCCGGAGTGGGCGGCCACGCCGTCCCCCGCGACCTCGCGGGCCCGCGGACCCGCTCCCTGCGCATGGTCGAACTGGCCCAACAGGTCAACGACCACATGCCCCGGTACGTCATCCAGCGCGCGGCCACGCTCCTCAACGAACACGGCAAGTCGGCCCGCGGCGCGCGCGTGCTGCTCCTCGGCGTCACCTACAAGGCCGACCACGCCGACCAGCAGGGCTCACCCGCCCAGGAGATCGCGACCCGCCTGATGGAACTGGGCGCCGCCGTCAGCTACCACGACCCGCACGTCCCGTCCTGGTCCATCCTCGACCGCCCGGTCCCCCGGGTGGACTCCCTGTACGAGGCGGCAGCCGACGCCGACCTGACGATCCTGCTCCAGCAACACCGCACCTACGACCTGCAAGGCCTCTCGGTGAAGGCTCAGCTCCTCCTGGACACCCGGGGAGCGACTCCTACGGGGGCGGCGCACAGGTTGTGAAAGGGGGCGCGGGACACCTCCGAAGCCCCGGCCGCTGGTGGCGAACGACACCCACCGCCGGTACCGTACAGAAACAGGTGGAGCCCACCGCAGGGGGTCTGCGGCAGGCTCCTAGATGGGTTACGGAGTGTCCGCCCCTAGTTGATGTGGGGACGGCCGCTCACCATCCTGGAATCCACAGGATCCACCTCCCGCGGTGCCGTGCCGTTCGTCGGCCGTATCCGGTACCGTGCAAAAAAGGTGGAGCCCACCGCAGGGGTCACTGCGGCAGGCTCCTAGATGGGTTACGGAGTGTCCGCCCCTAGTTGTTGTGGGGGCGGCCGCTCACCATCCGAAAATCCGCAGAATCCACCTCCTCCGGCACTTCACCGTCCGCAGACGGATCCGGTCCCAGCGGGTGGGCTTGCGGTGGCGGCCCATGGGCGGCCCCCTTCCACGACGCCACCCAGAGACCCGGTAGGCGGCTCGGCTGGAACTCGGGCCGGGCCCCGAGGGCCGGGGTCCGGAACGATGTCCTTGGAAGGGGGCGCCCACACAACTGGAGCGCCGAACACGGACGCTATCGCCTCGACACGGCCGTTTCCCGCCCATTCGGCGCAAAGGCAACCGTGCGCCCCCTGAACGCGAAACGCGCCCCACCAGGGCCGTTCGGATGCGCGGGCACGCGAAAGGGCCCGGTCACTCACCCTTGTGAGTGACCGGGCCCCTCGTCGTTCGTCGGCTCAGGCCGAGCGCGGCGTCGCGTCAGCGCTTGTGCTGCGAGTCCGCCACCGTGACCTCGACGCGCTGGAACTCCTTCAGTTCGCTGTAGCCGGTCGTGGCCATCGCGCGGCGCAGGGCGCCGAAGAAGTTCATGGAGCCGTCGGGGGTGTGCGAGGGGCCCAGCAGGACTTCCTCGATCGTGCCGACGGTGCCGAGGTCGACCTTCTTGCCGCGCGGCAGTTCCTCGTTGACGGCCTCCATGCCCCAGTGGTGGCCGCGGCCGGGCGCGTCCGTCGCGCGGGCGAGCGGGGAGCCCATCATCACCGAGTCGGCGCCGCAGGCGATCGCCTTGGGCAGGTCGCCGGACCAGCCGACCCCGCCGTCCGCGATCACGTGCACGTACCGGCCGCCGGACTCGTCCATGTAGTCGCGGCGGGCGGCGGCCACATCCGCGACGGCGGTGGCCATCGGGACCTGGATGCCGAGCACGTTGCGCGTGGTGTGCGCGGCGCCGCCGCCGAAGCCCACCAGGACACCGGCCGCGCCGGTACGCATCAGGTGCAGCGCCGCCGTGTACGTGGCGCAGCCGCCGACGATGACCGGGACGTCCAGCTCGTAGATGAACTGCTTCAGGTTCAGCGGCTCGGAGGCGCCGGAGACGTGCTCCGCCGAGACCGTCGTACCGCGGATGACGAAGATGTCGACGCCCGCGTCCACGACGGCCTTGGAGAACTGCGCGGTGCGCTGCGGCGAGAGCGCGGCGGCGGTGACCACGCCCGAGTCGCGCACCTCCTTGATGCGCAGCCCGATCAGCTCCTCCTTGATGGGAGCCGCGTAGATCTCCTGGAGGCGGCGGGTCGCGGTCTCCGCGTCCAGCTCCACGATCTCGTCGAGGAGCGACTGCGGGTCCTCGTGCCGCGTCCACAGGCCTTCGAGGTTGAGGACGCCCAGGCCGCCCAGCTCCCCGATGCGGATGGCGGTCGCCGGGGAGACCACCGAGTCCATGGGAGCCGCCAGGAACGGCAGCTCGAAGCGGTAGGCGTCGATCTGCCAGGCGATCGAGACCTCCTTCGGGTCGCGCGTACGGCGGCTCGGGACGACGGCGATGTCGTCGAAGGCGTACGCCCGGCGGCCGCGCTTGCCGCGCCCGATCTCGATCTCAGTCACGTGTGTGGCCTTTCCCTCTTCGGTTCTGCGCGTTCCAGTATCCCCGACACGCACGGCGGGGGCGGTCCCGGAGTCCCCGAGACCGCCCCCGACCGTGTCGCCGCTACTGGCCGCGGCTGTAGTTCGGTGCCTCGACCGTCATCTGGATGTCGTGCGGGTGGCTCTCCTTGAGGCCCGCCGACGTGATCCGTACGAAGCGGCCCTTGGTCTCCATCTCGTCGATGGAGGCGGCGCCCACATAGCCCATGGTCTGGCGCAGACCGCCGACGAGCTGGTGCAGCACGTTGGCGAGCGGGCCGCGGTAGGGCACCTGGCCCTCGATGCCTTCGGGGACGAGCTTGTCGTCGGAGGCGACCTCGGCCTGGAAGTAGCGGTCCTTCGAGTACGACCTGCCCTGGCCGCGGGACTGCATGGCACCGAGCGAGCCCATGCCGCGGTACGACTTGAACTGCTTGCCGTTGATGAACTGCAGCTCGCCGGGCGACTCCTCGCAGCCGGCGAGAAGGCTGCCGAGCATCACCGTGTCGGCGCCGGCGGCGAGCGCCTTGCCGATGTCTCCGGAGTACTGCAGTCCGCCGTCCCCGATCACCGGGACACCGGCGGAGCGGGCCGCGAGGGCGGCCTCGTAGATGGCGGTGACCTGCGGTACGCCGATACCGGCGACGACGCGGGTCGTACAGATGGAGCCGGGGCCCACGCCCACCTTGACGCCGTCGACACCGGCGTCGATGAGCGCCTGGGCGCCGTCGCGGGTGGCCACGTTGCCGCCGATCACATCGACGCCGACGCTCGACTTGATCTTCGCCATCCAGTTGAGGGCGTTGCTGTTGTGCCCGTGCGAGGTGTCGACGATCAGGAAGTCCACCCCGGCCTCGGCGAGCGCCTGGGCCCGCTCAAGGGCCTCGGGGCTCGCGCCCACGGCGGCGCCCACGAGGAGGCGGCCTTCGGCGTCCTTCGCGGCGTTCGGGTACTTCTCGGCCTTCACGAAGTCCTTGACCGTGATGAGGCCCTTGAGGATGCCCGCGTCGTCGACCAGCGGCAGCTTCTCGATCTTGTGGCGGCGTAGCAGCTCCATGGCGTCGGTGCCGGAGATGCCGACCTTGCCGGTGACGAGCGGCATCGGGGTCATGACCTCGCGCACCTGACGGGAGCGGTCGGTCTCGAAGGCCATGTCGCGGTTGGTGACGATGCCGAGCAGCTTGCCGTTGCCGTCGGTCACGGGGACGCCGCTGATGCGGAACTTGGCGCACAGCGCGTCGGCCTCGCCCAGCGTCGCGTCCGGGTGCACCGTGATCGGGTCGGTGACCATGCCGGACTCGGAGCGCTTCACGAGGTCGACCTGGTTGACCTGGTCCTCGATGGAGAGGTTGCGGTGCAGCACGCCGACGCCGCCCTGGCGGGCCATGGCGATCGCCATCCGGGACTCGGTGACCTTGTCCATGGCCGCGGAGAGCAGCGGGATGTTCACGCGTACGTTGCGGGAGATGCGGGACGAGGTGTCGACCGCGTTGGGCAGCACTTCCGACGCGCCCGGCAGCAGCAGCACGTCGTCGTAGGTCAGCCCGAGCGTCGCGAATTTCTCGGGCACTCCGTCGACGTTTGCAGTCATGACACCTTCCCCAAATGGCCTTGATCGGTGCGGATGTCCATGCTAACGGGAAGCATGGCTCTCTCATTCCACGGCTAGGAGCGCCTCTGGGGCTCGTGGGTTCGTACGGGCCGGGCGGCCGCCCTGTTCAGTGCGCCGCCCCATCTGGATGCGTACCGATGAGTGCGCACCGACGAGTACCGCCGCGTACCGGCGAAAGAACCCGCCCCGCCATGAGCCGCACGCCCCCGGCGCGGTACGGAATCGCCGTGAACGCGGTCCCGCAGTCCCCCGTGAAGCGGCGACCCCCGAGGGGAGACCGCCTACTGCTCCGCCAGGGCCCGCAGGCGACTGAGCGCCCGGTGCTGGGCGACCCGGACCGCGCCGGGTGACATTCCCAACATCTGTCCGGTCTCCTCGGCCGTGAGGCCCACCGCGATGCGCAGCAGCAGCAGTTCCCGCTGGTTCTCGGGGAGGTTGGCCATGAGCTTCTTCGCCCACTCGGCGTCGCTGCTGAGCAGGGCGCGCTCCTCGGGGCCGAGCGAGTCGTCCGGCCGCTCGGGCATCTCGTCCGACGGCACGGCCGTCGAACCGGGGTGCCGCATCGCGGCCCGCTGCAGGTCGGCCACCTTGTGACCTGCGATGGCGAAGACGAAGGCCTCGAAGGGGCGCCCGGTGTCCTTGTAGCGCGGCAGTGCGAGCAGCACCGCCACGCAGACCTCCTGCGCCAGGTCCTCCACGAAGTGCCGCGCGTCTCCCGGAAGCCGGGACAGCCGCGTACGGCAGTAGCGGATGGCGAGCGGGTGGACATGGGCGAGGAGGTCGTGTGTGGCCTGCTCGTCGCCCTCGACCGCGCGGTGGACGAGCGCACCAATCGCCCCATGGGCATTAGCCGCCTCGTCGTCACGCATCGGTCCATGGTGCCTTGGCGTCGTTCGTTCCGTGGCACCGCGTCCGTAGTTGTGCACCGAAGCGTTATGAGCAGGTGCGCCGGAACTCATCTCCTGCGCCCTCCCCTCCCGCTCGACCGACTTGTTCCCGAGGAACTCCACACCTCAAGGATGCGGCATCCGCCGGGAAACGGGGATCGGGTACCCGAACGGCCCCGTTCCATCCCCTGTCGGGCCCGGTCCCGCCGGCCTTTCGGCAGGCGGGGAAACCCGGACCCCCGCGGCGGTCCACCCAGGTCCTGTCTCCCCGATCTTCGCGGATCAGCGCGCGACGTCCGGTGCGGTGCATCGGCGTGCGGCCGCATCGCCCTCGTACTGGACGTACTTGGGTGATGCGGCCGTGCGGCGAGGTGCCGCCCGCCGCGGAGCGGCTGATGTCGCTGTGGCGTCGTGCGCCCGCGAAGATCGGGGAGACAGGACCTAGCGGACCAGGCCCCATCGGAATCCGAGCGCCACCGCGTGCGCGCGGTCCGAGGCGCCGAGCTTCTTGAAGAGCCGGCGTGCGTGCGTCTTGACCGTGTCCTCGGAGAGGAACAGCTCACGGCCGATCTCCGCGTTCGACCGGCCGTGGCTCATGCCCTCCAGGACCTGGATCTCGCGCGCGGTGAGTGTCGGCGCCGCACCCATCTCTGCCGACCGCAGTCTGCGCGGCGCGAGCCGCCAGGTCGGGTCGGCGAGGGCCTGGGTGACGGTCGCCCGCAGTTCCGCGCGGGAGGCGTCCTTGTGGAGATAGCCGCGGGCGCCGGCGGCGACCGCGAGGGCGACACCGTCCAGGTCCTCGGCCACGGTGAGCATGATGATGCGTGCACCGGGGTCGGCGGACAGCAGCCGCCGGACCGTCTCCACGCCGCCCAGACCGGGCATGCGTACGTCCATCAGAATCAGGTCCGAACGGTCGGCACCCCAGCGGCGGAGGACTTCCTCGCCGTTGGCCGCCGTGGTCACGCGCTCTACGCCGGGCACGGTCGCCACCGCACGGCGGAGCGCCTCTCGGGCAAGCGGGGAGTCGTCGCAGACGAGGACGGATGTCATGGCCGTCCTCCGCAGCTGATGCGCGTCACCTTGGGCCTCCAGGCTGGTACGAAATCGTCACCTGTGCGGTCGACCGACTCGGACGCTTGCCCGAGCGTTTGTTCCTTCAACCGCCTCGCACACTCAACGACGGTCACTCGAAAGAGTTACGGGGCGGTGAGCCACGTTCGGCACTCTACGTGAGGGCGCGGACACGGTGCAGACACGTGCGGCAGACCCTCAAGGTTTCATCACAAGCTATGCCCCATTCAGACCCTTTTCGTTCCATTTATTGGTGTCCAGGGCTAGATTCGCAATGAGTCATATTTTCATCTCCTTAGATCGTAGATGTACGGTGATGGGCACGTAACCGACCAAAACGGCTACAAGGGGACAAAGCAATGGCAGATTTCTCCCGCCTTCCCGGACCGAACGCGGATCTGTGGGACTGGCAGCTCCTCGCGGCGTGCCGCGGGGTCGACAGCTCGCTCTTCTTTCACCCGGAGGGCGAGCGCGGTGCGGCACGGAGCGCTCGTGAGAACTCGGCCAAAGAGGTCTGCATGCGGTGCCCGGTGCGAGCGGAGTGCGCTGCGCACGCGCTGGCGGTGCGCGAGCCGTACGGCGTGTGGGGCGGCCTGACCGAGGACGAGCGCGAGGAACTCATGGGACGGGCGCGCAACCGCCTGGTCTCGGCGTCGAGCGGGGGCGACCCGTCACACCACTGAAGGAACGTTTCTCCGGACCGACACGCGCGCGTGTGCCCCTTCTTCATGTCCCCCAAGGCATACCCCGCGCCCTCTAGGACCAGGATCCCGCGGAACCGAACCCCGTAGAACCGGGTTCAGCGAGCCGCGGCTCTGGCCAACTGGTCCAGCGTGGCCGCCACGGCGGGCACCTGGGCCAGATCCGGCAGTGTGAGCGCGACGATCTCCCGTCGCAGCGCGGGCTCCACCGTCACTGTGCGTGCACCTTTGGGGCGTACGGATTCGATGGCCAGTTCGGGCAGGACCGCGACCCCGAGCCCCGCCCCGACCAGACCGACCACCGCCGGATAGTCGTCGGTCGCGAAGTCGATGCGCGGGGTGAAGCCCGCGCTCTCGCAGACCTCGACCAGCTGGGCCCGGCAGCGCGGGCAGCCGGCGATCCACGGCTCGTCGGCGAGGTCGCCGATGGCGACCGTGCCCGCCCGGGCCAGCCGGTGCCCCTCGGGGACAAGACCGACGAGCCGGTCCGTGAGCAGCGGCCGGACCACCAGGTCGTCCCACTCCTCCGCGCCCGCCGAACCCGCCGCGGTGGCCGCGCCCTCGTACCGGAAGGCGAGGGTCACGTCGCAGTCGCCCTCGCGCAGCATCTCCACGGAGCGCGGCGGTTCGGCCTCCTCCAGGGAGACCCGGGTGCCGGGGTGGGCGGCGCGCAGGGCGGCGAGCGCGGTCGGTACGAGCGTGGAGCTCCCGCTGGGGAACGACACCAGGCGCACCCGGCCCGCGCGCAGCCCCGCGATCGCGGCGACCTCCTCCTCGGCGGCGGTCAGCCCGGCGATGATGCCCGCCGCGTGCCGGGTGAGAGCCTCACCGGCCTGCGTCAGCCGCATCTCACGGCCGGTGCGGATGAGCAGCGGTGTACCGACGGATGCTTCGAGTGCCTTCATCTGCTGGCTGACGGCGGGCTGGGTGCAGCCCAGTTCGCGCCCCGCCGCCGAGAAGGAGCCGGTGGCGGAGACGGCACGCAGGACGCGCAGATGTCGGGCCTCGATCACCCTTCGAGCATAAGCGAATCTTGGATAAGACGACGAATATCGCGTCGACGCTTTTGGCCCGGATCGCCTAGCGTGCCTCCATGAAGCTTCTGTCTCTGAATCTGGGGCGGCCCGAGGCCGTCGACTACACGGACCAGGCCGAGGGCGTGACCGGGATCCACAAGCGGCCGGCGGACGGGCCGGTCCGGGTCGCCGCGCCCGGTCCCAAGGGCGTCGGCGGGAGCGGTCTCGCCGGGGACGCGGTGTGCGAGCGGCGACACCACGGCGGCGACGACCAGGCGGTGTACGCCTTCGCGCGCGAGGACCTGGACGACTGGGAACGCGAGCTGGGGCGCCCCCTGTCCAGCGGGATGTTCGGGGAGAACCTCACGACCGAGGGCATCGACGTGTCCGGGGCGAAGATCGGGGAGCGCTGGCGCATCGGCTCCGAGCTCGTGCTCGAAGTGACGTCCGGCCGGATCCCCTGCCTCACCTTCCAGGGCCACCTGGGCGAGAAGGGCTGGGTCAGGCGGTTCACACAGAAGGGGGCGACGGGCGCGTACCTGCGGGTGATCGAACCCGGGGAGATACGGGCGGGCGATCCGATCGAGATCGTGCACCGGCCGGACCACGAGGTCACCGCCGCCCTGCAGTTCCGCGCGGTCACGCTCGAACGGACGCTGCTGCCGCGGGTGCTGGCGGCGGGCGACGCCCTGCACCCGGAGACACGGGAGACGGCGCTGAGGTACGTCGAGAAGTACGGCGGTCACTAACCTTGGGCCATGACAACGGCTTTGATTACGGGATCGACAGCGGGCATCGGTGCCGCCTTCGCACGGCGGCTGGCCGCCGACGGGCACAACCTCGTGCTGGTCGCGCGTGACACCAAGCGGCTCGGCGAGCAGGCGACGGAACTGCACGACCGGCACGGCATCGAGGCGGAGGTGCTGGCGGCGGACCTGGCGACGGACGAGGGCATCGAAGCGGTGGCCGCCCGCGTCTCGGACCGCAAACACGCGGTCGACCTGCTCGTCAACAACGCGGGCTTCGGCAACAAGGGCCTCTATCTGGACGTACCGATGGCGGACGAGCTGAAGATGCTCAAGGTGCACTGCGAGGCGGTGCTCCGGCTCACCTCGGCGGCGGCCGAGGCCATGCGGGAGCGCGGGCGCGGCGGGGTCGTCAACGTGGCGTCGACGGCCGCGTTCCTGCCGCGCGGCACGTACGGGGCGTCGAAGGCGTGGGTCGTGCAGTTCACGCAAGGAGTGGCGAAGGATCTGGCGGGCAGCGGCGTCCGGCTGATGGCGCTGTGCCCCGGCTTCGTGCGGACCGAGTTCCACGAGCGGGCCGGGATGGGCACGGACAACATCCCCAACTGGATGTGGCTGGACGCCGACAAGGTGGTCACGGCCGCGCTGGCGGACCTGGCCCGCGACAAGTCCCTGTCGATCCCGGACCCGCGCTACAAGGCCCTGATGGGCGTGGCGAAGGTGACCCCGAGAGGCCTGCTCAGCGGCATCAGCTCGAAGACGGGCCGCAAGTACGGCCCGAAGTGAACGCGTTGCTGCCGTTAGGCCCTGACATCGACTGTGACAGCACGAAGGCCCGGTACCCGTCGAAACGGTTACCGGGCCTTCGTCAGGTACTGGCTCAGTTGCACCGCGCCCCGTCAGGGGCGCGGGGCCGTATCCATGTGCGGCTCCGCCGCGTGGGCGCGACCAGCCCCCACCGAGCCCGCGGTCAAAAAACAACCGCGCTTCCGGCGAAGCGACTAGTGCGAGTGCCCGTGGCCACCGTGGCCGGCCTCGGCCTCTTCCTCCGCCGGCTTCTCGACGACCAGGGTCTCGGTCGTGAGGAGCAGGGAGGCGATGGACGCGGCGTTCTCCAGGGCGGAGCGGGTGACCTTGACCGGGTCGATGACGCCGGCCTTGACCAGGTCGCCGTACTCGCCGGTCGCGGCGTTGAAGCCCTGGCCCTTGTCGAGGTCGGCGACCTTGGAGGTGATGACGTAACCCTCCAGGCCGGCGTTCTCGGCGATCCAGCGCAGCGGCTCGACGGCGGCCTTGCGGACGACGGCGACACCGGTCGCCTCGTCGCCGGTCTTGCCGAGGTTGCCTTCGAGGACCTTCACGGCGTGGACGAGCGCGGAGCCACCACCGGAGACGATGCCCTCCTCGACCGCGGCGCGGGTCGCGGAGATGGCGTCCTCCAGACGGTGCTTCTTCTCCTTCAGCTCCACCTCCGTGGCGGCGCCGACCTTGATCACGCACACGCCGCCGGCCAGCTTCGCGAGGCGCTCCTGGAGCTTCTCGCGGTCCCAGTCGGAGTCCGTGGAGTCGATCTCGGCCTTGATCTGGTTGACACGGCCGGCCACGTCGGCGCTGTTGCCGCCGCCGTCGACGATGGTCGTGTCGTCCTTGGTGACCGTCACGCGGCGGGCGGTGCCCAGCACGTCCAGGCCGACCTGGTCGAGCTTGAGGCCGACCTCCTCGGCGATGACCGTGGCGCCGGTGAGCGTCGCGATGTCACCGAGCATGGCCTTGCGGCGGTCGCCGAAGCCGGGGGCCTTGACGGCCACCGCGTTGAAGGTGCCGCGGATCTTGTTCACGACCAGGGTCGACAGGGCTTCGCCCTCGACGTCCTCGGCGATGATCAGCAGCGGCTTCGACGCGTTGGTCTGGATGACCTTCTCAAGCAGGGGAAGCAGGTCCTGGATGGAGGAGACCTTGCCCTGGTGGATCAGGATGTACGGGTCGTCGAGGACGGCCTCCATACGCTCCTGGTCGGACACCATGTACGGGGACAGGTAGCCCTTGTCGAAGGCCATGCCCTCGGTGAAGTCCAGCTCCAGACCGAAGGTGTTGGACTCCTCGACGGTGATGACACCGTCCTTGCCGACCTTGTCCATCGCCTCGGCGATGAGCTCGCCGACCTGGCTGTCCTGGGCGGACAGACCGGCGACGGCCGCGATGTCGGACTTCTCGTCGATCGGGCGCGCGGTCGCGAGGAGCTCCTCGGAGACCGCGGCGACGGCCGCGTCGATGCCCTTCTTGAGCAGGGCGGGGGACGCGCCGGCGGCGACGTTCTTCAGGCCTTCGCGGACGAGCGCCTGGGCCAGCACGGTGGCGGTGGTCGTACCATCACCCGCGATGTCGTTGGTCTTGGTCGCCACCTCCTTCACCAGCTGGGCGCCGAGGTTCTCGTACGGGTCGTCGAGCTCGACCTCGCGGGCGATGGTGACGCCGTCGTTGGTGATGGTGGGGGCGCCGAACTTCTTGTCGATGACGACGTTGCGGCCCTTGGGGCCGATCGTCACCTTCACGGTGTCGGCAAGCTTGTTGACGCCGCGCTCAAGGGCGCGACGGGCGTCCTCGTCGAACTTCAGGATCTTCGCCATGGAGCTGATTCAGTCCTCTCAAAAAACGAACGGCGCCCCGGGCACCCGGCGCTTTTTAGTACTCGTGTCGAGTACTCGCTGGGGCCAGGGGCGCAGTTCAAAGCAAACCTGGGTGAATTACTTCTCGATGATCGCGAGTACGTCGCGAGCCGAGAGGACGAGGTACTCCTCGCCGTTGTACTTCACTTCGGTGCCGCCGTACTTGCTGTAGAGCACGATGTCGCCGGTCTTCACGTCGAGCGGAAGCCGCTCGCCGTTCTCGAAGCGGCCCGGACCAACGGCCAGGACGACGCCCTCCTGGGGCTTCTCCTTCGCCGTGTCCGGAATGACCAGGCCAGAGGCGGTGGTCTGCTCGGCGTCGAGCGGCTGGACCACAATGCGGTCCTCAAGCGGCTTGATGGCAACCTTGGAGCTGGTGGTCGTCACGATCCGACCTCCCCCTTCGGAGATCTCACGGGGTTAACTGTCTGAGGTGGCGACCAGGTGGATCCGTCGTCGCGGGTGCCGGACCTGCCCGTCGCTATTGGCACTCTCCTGCGGTGAGTGCCAGAGCCGAGACTATGACTGCGATTAGCACTCGGTCAAGCGGAGTGCCAGTTGCCTCCGGCGGTTGGGCGTATCTCGACGGGTCGGAACAGGGGTGGATCACGCCCGCGGCAGGGTGGGGGCGAGCCCAAAAGATGTGCGCAGTTCCCCGCGCCCCTAGGTACCTAGGCTCGCGGGGAACTGCGCAAAAGGGGGCGAGGGGGCGAAGCCCCCATGCGGTGACGGGGAGGGTAGGGGCGGCGGGGGCGAGGAAAGCCCTGGGGCGCCTACAGGTAGTCCTCCAGACGGGCCACGGCGAACCCCTGTTCCTGGATGCGGCGCAGCATCCCGGTGGTCGCCCCCGTCAACGAACCACCCCCCGCCCCCTCCACCTCCCCCTCCGGACAGTGAAGAATGTCCCCCGCCCGCAGCAGCGCAGCGTCCCGCCACAGAACGACCGCGGCGATCCCGCAATCCCCCGCCGCCCGCAGCGTGTCGTCGTCGTACTCCCCGTACGGCGGCCGGAACAGCCGGGGCCGGATCCCGAACCGCTGCTTCAGCTTCTCCTGCTGACCGCAGATCTCCGCCCGCTGCCCCTCGTACGGCAGCCCCGGCAGGTACGGATGGTCGAGCGTGTGGTTCTGCACGCTCGCACCGACCGCCCGCAGCCGCCCGAAGTGCGCGTACCCCGGCCCCACGACGCTGTCCGTGAGGAACACGCTCACCGGCAGCCGCAGCTCCCGCACCATGTCGACGAACCGCGGATCCCTCTCCGCGCCGTCGTCGAAGGTCAGGAAGACGACCTTGTCGCGGGTCGGGACGCGGGACACCACGGGCGGCAGGCCGGGCCCCGCGGCCCGTAAGGCGGGCCGCCGGACGGACGGGTCCGGCGCCGCGGCGAGCGGGGCGCTCAGCCCCCAGCGGCGGTACGCGTCCTCCGGCGGCCCGTGTGTACGTACCTTCTCCGCCGCCTTCTTGCCCAGCCGCTCGATGGGGTCCACGGACTGCGCGCAGCCCGCGAGACAGAGCACGCCTGCCAGCAGTGCGGCGGTGGCCCCCCGGCGCCTCACAGGTAGTCCTCCAGGCGTGCCACCGCGTACCCCTTGTCGGTGATCAGCTTCAGGAAGCGGCGGACCATGTCGGGCATCGTGCCCTCCCAGTCCTCCTTGCCGCGGAAATGGCTGAGAACGATGTCTCCGGGGCGCAGGTCGCGGTCCCACTCCCGGTACTCCCAGCGGTCGACGAAGACCTCCTCGTTCCAGAGGGGGGCCGCCTTGATGCCGCAGGCCTTGGCGGCCCGCAGGGTGTCCTCGTTGTAGTTGCCGAACGGCGGGCGGAAGAGCGTGGGCCGCTTTCCGTACCGCTTCTCGATCACGTCCTGCATCCCGCAGATCTCACGCTTCTGCGCGGCGTACGACAGGCCCGGCATGAAGCGGTGGTGGAGGGTGTGGTTGTTCAGCGACACCCCTGCGGCCTGCATCTTCTTGAAGTACCCGTAGTCCTCCTTGACCAGGTAGTCACTGAGGAACGCGGTGTACGGGATCTTCAGCTCGCTCATCATCCGCAGGAACGCCGGGTCCTTCTCGGCGCCGTCGTCGATGGTGAGGAAGACGACCTTGTCCTTGGTGGGGATCGTCGTGAAGACGGGCGGCAGTCCTTCGTGGTCGTCCACCTCGAACCCGTCACGGGTGTCGATGTGCGGCTTCTTCGCCGGGGCGGGCGGGGCGGGCAGGGGGGCCTTGGGCAGGCCCCATCTCTTCACCGCGGCGGCGTGGGCGCGTTGTTCCTGGCGGAGCTCGGCCGCTGCCTGCTGGCCTGCGGCCGGCTTGGTGTCCTTGGGGGCCGGCGCCATGCAGCCCGTTGCCATCGCGGTGGCTGCCAGCAGGGTCAAGGTTGCGCGTACCGCCGCGCGGGAGCGGTGAGCGGTCGACGGCCGGCCGGTGGGGGTCAGCCGCGCAGTTCCCCGCGCCCCTGACGGGGCACTGGCCGTGGCTGCCAGCGGGGTCAGGGCCGTGCGGGCCGCCGCGTGGGACGGACGGACAGTCGGCTGCGGGCCGGTGGGGGCGAGCCGCGCAGTTCCCCGCGCCCCTTTCGGGGCGCTGTCAGCTTGTCTTACAAGTCGCATGGGGCCGGATACTTGCAGGTCAAGTGCCCTTCTCCGGGGCGACACCGCCGTCGCGCGCGTGCCGTCCACCGACTGGCCCACAATGGGGCGGTGAACGACCTCGATCCCCTGGCCTCTCCACCGGCCTCCCCGCTCGCCTCCTTCGCCGCTCTGCGTACGCCCGAGGGGCATGCCCTGCTCGACGAGGTGCGCGGTACCGAACCGGCCCAGGAACTGGCCGTGGCGACGCGGCTGCGGCGTACGCATCCCGTCGGGCTCGTGTCGGCCGCGCTCGGGCAGGCGCGGCTGCGGCAGCGGGCCGTCGCGAAGTTCGGGGCGGCGGACGCGGCTCGGATGTTCTTCACGCCCAACGGGGTCGAGCAGTCGACCCGGGCGAGCGTGGCCGCGTACCGTGCCGCGCGGTTCGGGGAACTCGGGGTGCGGTCCGTGGCCGACCTGTGCTGCGGCATCGGCGGTGACGCGATCGCGCTCGCCCGTGCCGGGATCCGGGTCCTGGCCGTCGACCGGGACCCGCTGACGGCGGCCGTGGCGCGCGCCAACGCCGAGGCGCTCGGGCTGGCGGAGCTGATCGAGGTGCGCAAGGCCGATGTCACCGAGGTCGACACGGCCGGGTACGACGCCGTGTTCGTGGATCCGGGGCGCCGGGGCGGGCGCGGGCGGATCTTCGACCCCGAGGCCTACTCACCGCCGCTGTCGTGGGCCGTCCGGGCGGCCCTCAAGGCACCTCTCGCCGCGCTGAAGATCGCCCCCGGCATTCCGCACGAGGCCGTGCCCACCGAGGCCGGGGCCGAGTGGATCTCGGACGCCGGGGACGTGAAGGAGGCCGTGCTGTGGTTCGGCACCGGGGAGGCGGGCTCGGTCCGCGCGACCCTGCTGCCCGGCCCGCGCACCCTCCTCGGCCGCGGACTGCCCGACCCGGCGGTGCGGCCCGTGGGGCGTTTCCTGTACGAGCCCGACGGTGCCGTCATCCGCGCGCATCTGGTCGCCGAGGTGGCCGCGGAGCTGGACGGCGGAGGGCTGATCGACGAGACCATCGCCTACGTGACCGCGGACTCCGTGACGGCCACGCCGTACGCGACGGCCTACGAGATCACCGACCAGCTCCCCTTCGGCGTCAAGAAGCTCAAGGCGCTGCTGCGGCAGCGTGAGGTGGGCATCCTGACCGTGAAGAAGCGCGGGTCGGCGGTCGAGCCGGAGGAGCTGCGGCGCAAGGTGAAGCCGCAGGGGCCGCACTCCGCGACCGTGTTCCTGACGCGGGTGCAGGGCGCCCCGGCCATGCTCCTGGGGCACCCCGTCACCGCACCCGGCGACCAGGACCTGTCCTAACCGTCCAGTTGCTCCAGCGTCGCGTTCGACGGGCCCCTGCGGGACTGCTCGTCGCGCGCCACGTCCTCGGCCGCGGAGAGGACCCGTACCGAGTTCTGCCAGGTCAGCTTGGCGAGGTCCGGCTTCGACCAGCCGCGGTCCAGGAGTTCCGCGATCAGGTTCGGGTAGCCGGAGACGTCGCCGAGGCCGTCGGGGGTGAACGCCGTGCCGTCGTAGTCGCCGCCGATGCCCAGGTGGTCGACGCCCGCCACCTCACGCATGTGGTCGAGGTGGTCGGCGACCGTCGGAACGGTCGCGACCGGGCGGGGGTGGGACTCCTCGAAGGCCTGGTGGACCTTCATCGCCTCGGCGGTCGAGTCGAGGTGGTGGAAGCCCTTCTCGCGCATGTTCTCGTCCGCGGCCTCCGTCCAGTCGACGGCGGCCTGGAGGACGAACTTCGGCACGAACGTCACCATCGCCACACCGCCGTTGGCGGGCAGGCGCTCCAGGACGTCGTCCGGGATGTTGCGCGGGTGGTCGCAGATCGCGCGTGAGGACGAGTGGGAGAAGATCACCGGCGCGGTGGAGGTGTCCAGCGCGTCCCGCATGGTCGTGGCGGCCACGTGGGAGAGGTCCACCAGCATGCCCAGGCGGTTCATCTCGCGTACGACCTCGTGGCCGAACGGCGACAGGCCGCCGACGACCGGCTCGTCGGTCGCCGAGTCCGCCCACGCGATGTTGTCGTTGTGGGTGAGGGTCATGTAGCGGACCCCCAGTTCGAACAGGCCTCGCAGGGTGGCGAGGGAGTTGTCGATCGAGTGGCCGCCCTCGGCGCCCATCAGCGAGGCGATCCGGCCCTCGGCGCGTGCCGCCTCCATGTCGGCGGCGGTCAGGGCGGCGCGCAGATCGGCGGGGTAGCGCTCGATCAGCTGCCGTACGCAGTCGATCTGTTCGAGGGTCGCCGTGACCGCGCCGGGCAGGTCCGAGCGCACGTACACCGACCAGTACTGCGCGCCGACGCCGCCCGCGCGCAGCCGCGCCAGGTCGGTGTGCAGGTGGGCGCTCTGGTCGGCGGCGATGTCGCGGGCGCCGATGTCGTAGCGGACCTGCTCGCGCAGCGCCCAGGGCAGGTCGTTGTGCCCGTCGACCACGGGGAACTCGGCGAGGAACGCGCGGGCTTCTGCCAGAGAAAGAGAAGGCGTGCTGGTCATGTCCGTCACTTTCCGAAGCCGAAACCGCTGCCCGTGCCCGCGCCGCTCTCCACCTTGGAGCGCAGCCGCTTGCCCTTCTCGGTGGCCTGGTCGTTCAGCTCCTGCTGGAAGTCACGCATCCGGGCGAGGAGTTCCTCGTCGTGCGTGGCCAGGATGCGGGCGGCGAGCAGACCGGCGTTGCGCGCGCCGCCCACCGAGACCGTGGCGACCGGGACACCGGCCGGCATCTGGACGATCGACAGCAGCGAGTCCATGCCGTCGAGGTACTTCAGCGGGACCGGTACGCCGATCACGGGCAGCGGGCTGACCGAGGCGAGCATGCCGGGCAGATGGGCCGCGCCGCCCGCGCCCGCGATGATCGCTTTCAGGCCGCGGCCGGCCGCCTCCTCGCCGTACGTGATCATCTCGCGGGGCATCCGGTGGGCGGAGACCACGTCGACCTCGTACGCGATCTCGAACTCGTCGAGGGCCTTCGCGGCGGCCTCCATGACGGGCCAGTCGGAGTCCGACCCCATGACAATGCCTACGACAGGGCTCATTCGGTGATCGTTCCTCTGAGGTAGCCGGCTGCGTGACGGGCGCGCTCCAGCACGTCGTCGAGGTCGTCGCCGTAGGTGTTGACGTGGCCCACCTTGCGGCCGGGCTTCACGTCCTTTCCATACATGTGGATCTTGAGCTGGGGGTCGCGTGCCATGCAGTGCAGGTACGCGGAGTACATGTCGGGGTAGTCGCCGCCCAGGACGTTCACCATGACCGTCCACTTCGCGCGCGGGCGCGGGTCGCCCAGCGGCAGGTCCAGGACCGCGCGGACGTGGTTGGCGAACTGGGAGGTGATCGAACCGTCCTGGGTCCAGTGGCCGGAGTTGTGCGGGCGCATGGCCAGTTCGTTGACGAGGATGCGGCCGTCTCGGGTCTCGAACAGCTCGACGGCGAGGTGGCCGACGACGCCGAGTTCCTTCGCGATGCGCAGGGCCAGTTCCTCGGCCTTGAGCGCCAGCTCCTCGGAGATGCCGGGCGCGGGCGCGATCACCGTGTCGCAGACCCCGTCGACCTGCTGGGACTCCACCACCGGGTACGCCACGGCCTGGCCGTGCGGCGACCGTACGACGTTGGCGGCCAGCTCGCGGGCGAAGTCGACCTTCTCCTCCGCGAGGACCGGGACACCGGCGCGGAAGGGGTCCTCGGCGTCGGCCGCGGACCGGACGATCCACACGCCCTTGCCGTCGTAGCCGCCGCGGACGGTCTTGAGGACGACGGGGAAGCCGTCCCCCTCGGCCCCTTCGGGGAGCCCTTCCGCCGCGAACGCGGTCACGTCGGCCGGATCGCTCACGATCCGGTGCCGTGGGCACGGCACCCCGATCTCGACGAGCTTCGCGCGCATCACGCCCTTGTCCTGGGCGTGCACGAGCGCGTCGGGGCCGGGGCGCACGGGGATGCCGTCCGCCTCCAGTGCCCGCAGATGCTCGGTGGGTACATGTTCGTGATCGAAAGTGATCACATCGCAGCCCCGCGCGAAGTCCCGCAGCGTGTCGAGGTCGCGATGGTCGCCGACGACGACCTCACCCACCACCTGCGCCGCGGACTCCTGAGGGGTCTCACTGAGGAGCTTGAACCTGATGCCGAGCGGGATGCCAGCCTCGTGCGTCATACGAGCGAGCTGACCGCCGCCGACCATGCCGACTACCGGGAACGTCACACCCCCAGGGTATCGGCCGTTTCGAGCCACCCCTGTCGCCCGCATGATCATCGGAAATTGTGCCGGTTCATCACATCCCGGCCACATCTTCGAGTCCGGGCCGGGCACCCGAGGGAACCGCTGGTTAGCATGGCGGAGTCGACGAAGGTTGACGAAAATGACGTATCCGACGAGACGGGGGCTGGGCGACACCATGGGCACAGCTGGTAAACGCGGGGCTCATGCCAGGCCGACCAGCGCTGTTCGCCTTCGGATCGAGCGCCTGACCAGGGAAATCGCCAAGTTCGGCGCGGTCGGCGGAGCCGGTCTCCTCGTCAACCTGATCGTCTTCAACCTGGTGCGCCACACGACCGACCTACAGGTCGTGCGGGCCAGTGTGATCGCCACGGTCGTCGCCATCGTCTCGAACTACATCGGTTTCCGCTACTTCACGTACCGCGATCGCGACAAGAGTGGCCGCACCAAGGAACTGACGCTGTTCATGCTGTTCAGCGCGATCGGGCTCGTCATCGAGAACGGGTTCCTCTTCGCCGCGACGTACGGCCTGGGCTTCGACAGCCCGCTGGCGAGCAACGTCTTCAAGTTCGTCGGCATCGGCATCGCGACGCTCTTCCGCTTCTGGTCCTACCGCACATGGGTCTTCCGGGTCACCCCGGCCCACGACCCGGTGACGGACGCGGAATCGATCCTGGAGAACCCGACCCCATACCTGGCAGAAGACCCCCCACCCCGCCCCGTCCGCCAGGTCCAACGGGTCCGCTGAGCCCCTTGAGCCCCATGAGCCCCTAAGGGGCGCGGGGAACGGCGCAATCTTTTGGTTTTCGCCCTTCAGGGGCGCGGGGAACTGCGCGACCAGCCCAGACGGCGCGGCAGATGCCCACAACGCCCCTCAGCGGAGCGCCACCCCTAACGGACCGTGGGCTCGTCGCCGTCCCGCCGTTTCAACGGCGTACGCGACAAGAACAACCCGAACACAGGCGGCTGAGCCTGAAGCATCTCCAGCCGCCCCCCGTCCGCCTCCGCGAGGTCACGCGCGACCGCGAGCCCGATCCCCGTGGAGTTGCGCCCACTGATCGCCCGCTCGAAGATCCGCGCACCCAGATCGGCCGGCACCCCCGCCCCCTCGTCGGTGACCTCGATCACGGCCTGGTTGCCGGTGACCCGCGTACGCAGCGCGACCGTCCCACCGCCGTGCATCAGCGAGTTCTCGATCAGCGCGGCGAGGACCTGGGCCACGGCCCCCGGCGTCCCGACGGCCTGCAGATGGTGTTTGCCCGAGCTGACGATCGCGCGCCCCGCGTTGCGGTAGGCCGGGCGCCATTCGGCGAGCTGCTGCTTGATGACCTCGTCGAGGTCGAACGTGACGGCGGAGCCGGTACGCGGGTCGCGGGCGTTGGTCAGCAGCCGCTCGACCACGTCGGTGAGCCGCTCGACCTGCGCCAGCGCGATGGTCGCCTCCTCCTTCACCGTGCTCGGGTCGTCGGTGAGGGTGATCTCCTCCAGCCGCATGGACAGCGCGGTCAGCGGCGTACGCAGCTGGTGCGAGGCGTCGGCCGCGAGGCGCCGCTCGGCCGTCAGCATGCGGGCGATGCGCTCGGCCGAGCCGTCCAGCACATCGGCGACCCGGTCCAGCTCCGGCACCCCGTACCGCTTGTGGCGCGGGCGCGGGTCGCCCGATCCGAGCCGTTCCGCGGTCTCCGCGAGGTCGGTCAGCGGGGAGGTGAGCCGGTTGGCCTGGCGGACCGCGAGGAGGACGGCGGCGATCACCGCGAGCAGGGCCACCGCGGCGATGATCAGCAGCGTACGGCCGACCTCGCGGGTGACCGCCGAGCTCGCCTCCTCCACCGTGACGGTCTCGCCCTCCTCGCCCTCGCGGGTGGAGGTGATGACGTCACCGGTGGGCGGCGTGCCGATGTGGATGGTGTCGCGGCCCGGGATCTCGATGCGCGCGTACCGGTCGCCGGTGACCTGGTCCTTGAGGACCCGGGCGTTGACCTGCTCGTCGCCGAGGATGCGGCTGTCGACGATGCTGACCAGCCGTACGGCCTCGGAGTCCACCCGTTCCTGGGCGCTGTTGCTGATCGTGCGGGTCTCGACGATGACGAGCGAGACCCCGAACACGGCGATCACCACCAGCACGACGGCCAGCGTGGAATTGATGAGACGGCGACGCACAGGTCCCTCCGGGCAACTGGTGATCCGGGCTGGACCCGCGCCCCGTCAGGGGCGCGGGGAACTGCGCGACCAGCCACGCACGGCCCGCTGCCGCGCACCCACCGACGACATGACGGCGAGGGGGCGCGGCCGACAGCAACAGGTCAACTCTTCTCGAAGCGGAAGCCCACTCCTCGTACCGTCGCGATGTACCGCGGGTTCGCCGCGTCATCCCCCAGCTTCTTCCGCAGCCAGGAGATGTGCATGTCGAGTGTCTTGGTCGACGACCACCACGTCGTGTCCCAGACCTCACGCATCAGCTGGTCACGCGTGACGACCCGCCCGGCGTCCCTGACGAGCACCCGGAGCAGGTCGAACTCCTTGGCCGTCAGCTGCAGCTCCTCGTCGCCCATCCACGCCCGGTGCGACTCGACGTCGATCCGCACCCCGTGCGTGGCGGGCGGCTGCTGGGGCTCGGCGGCGCCGCGCCGCAGCAGGGCCCGTACGCGGGCCAGCAGTTCGGCGAGCCGGAAGGGCTTGGTCACGTAGTCGTCCGCGCCCGCGTCCAGGCCCACGACGGTGTCCACCTCGTCGGCGCGCGCGGTCAGGATGAGGACCGGCACGGTCATCCCCTCGGCGCGCAGCCGCCGGGCCACCTCCAGTCCGTCCATACCGGGCAGCCCGAGGTCGAGCACGACCAGATCGATACCGCCCTGGATGCCCGCGTCGAGCGCGGTGGGTCCGTCCTCGCGTACCTCAACCTCGTACCCCTCGCGGCGCAGGGCGCGAGCCAGGGGTTCCGAGATGGACGCGTCGTCCTCGGCGAGCAGTACTCGGGTCATGAACTGATGGTAGTCCGCTGTACGGCGGCGCAGTGAGGGTGATCGACATCAGTGTCGGTCCTTGCCCCTTCGGACCGTGCGACCCTGGGGTTCAGGATGTAAATCTGTGAACGGCCTTCGAATCAGGCGCATGGTTCCATCCACACCTGTGATCCATCTCTCAAGTCATGCCATATGCGGCATTGCTGCGACGTAGAGCCTTATGGTGACCAGACGTGACCTGTGGCCGGGCCCCGAGCGCGAGAACGCGTGACGGGCGTGGATCCCGGTGGTCGTCGTCCACTGCTTCCAGACGTAGCGGAACCCCCTGGGCGTGGGGCGGGACGGCCGACCCGCCGGTGCCGGCCGCCTCCCCCACCGGGCGCGCAACCCCATACCGCTCAAGCGGCCTCCGCTCCGGCGGTGTCCGCCTCGGCGGCGCGTCCCGACCAGCAAGGAACGACCATGGCGTCCAGCCTGACGAAGGACTCGGTCTCTCCGGGCACCCCCGGTTCCGGATACGAGCAGACCTTCTTCGGCCACCCCCGCGGACTGGCCACACTCTTCATGACCGAGATGTGGGAGAGGTTCTCCTACTACGGCATGAGGGCACTTCTGCCGCTCTACCTGGTCGCCCCCGGTGGCCTGCACATGAGCGCGACCACCGCGACCGCGATCTACTCGGTGTACCTGTCGCTCGTGTACCTGCTCGCCCTTCCCGGCGGCTGGTTCGCGGACCGCGTGCTCGGCCCCCGCAAGACCGTCGCCGTCGCGGGACTGGTCATCATGCTGGGCCATCTGACGCTGGCACTGCCCTCGTCCGGCACCTTCTTCGCGGGCCTCGGTCTCGTCGCGATCGGCTCGGGTCTGCTGAAGGCCAACATCTCCACGATGGTCGGCCACCTCTACAAGGGCGCGGACGACCCGCGCCGCGACGGCGGCTTCACCATCTTCTACATCGGCATCAACCTGGGTGCCTTCGCCGCTCCACTGGCGATCGGCACCCTCGGCGAGAAGGTGAACTGGCATCTGGGCTTCGCGCTCGCCGCGCTCGGCATGGCGCTGGGCCTGGCGCAGTTCCTGATGGGCCGCCGTCACCTCGACGCGCGTTCCGACGTCGTCCCGACGCCGATGTCCGCCGAGGAGAAGGCCTCGACGCTGCGCAAGGGTCTGCTGTGGCTGGCCGTCGCCGTGGTCTTCTATGCCGTCGTCGGCCTCTCCGGCCACTACACGCTGAACTGGATCATGGCGCCGCTCGCGGTCATCGGCCTGGTCGTCCCGGTCTGGGTGATCGCCAGGATCAAGCGGGACAAGTCGCTGGACCGGGTCGAGCAGTCGCGGATGTCCGCGTACATCTGGTTCTTCGTCGCCGCGGCCGTCTTCTGGATGATCTACGACCAGGGCGGCTCCACGCTGTCGATCTTCGCGGAGAAGTCCGCGGAGAACAGCGTCTTCGGCTGGAGCTTCCCGGTCTCCTGGTACCAGTCGGTCAACCCGGTCATGATCATGGCGCTCGCCCCGGTCTTCGCCTGGGCGTGGCTGGCGCTGAACCGGGCCGGCCGGGAGCCGAGCACGATCGTGAAGTTCTCGTCCGGTCTGGTCCTGGTCGGTGCCTCGTTCTTCCTCTTCCTGGCCCCGCTGTCGATCGCCGAGGGCGGTCACAAGGCCGCCGCGATGTGGCTGGTCGCCATCTACTTCGTCCAGACCGTCGGCGAACTGGCCCTCTCCCCGGTCGGCCTCTCCGTCACCACGAAGATGGCCCCCGCGAAGTACGCCTCGCAGATGATGGGCGTCTGGTTCCTGGCGGTCACCGCGGGCGACGCGACGACCGCGCTGCTCTCCATCGCGGGGGTCGATCTGAACGGGATGGGGATCGTGGCCCTGGAGGCCACCCTCGCGGTGGTCGCGGGCGCGGCGATCTTCATGTACCGCAACAAGGTCAAGTCCTTGATGGGCAACGTGAACTAGCCGCTCCGCGAAAGACAAATAGATTGCCCAGTTCCCCGCGCCCCCCGGTACCTGGGGGCGCGGGGAACTGCGCAGTCTTTTAGGGGCGCGGGGAACTGCGCGGCCGGCCACAGCGGACCGTCAGATGCCCACGCACCTCACCCCCGCCGCCCCCGGGGCATAAAGGTGAACACCGCTCCACCCAGCAGCACCGCCGTCCCCGCGACAAGCCCGAGCGCCCGCAACCCCCCACCGTCATCGCTGCCGGTGTCCGCGAGCCCACCCCCGGAACCAGAAGCACTCCCCCCGGACCCGGATCCAGACGCACTACCCCCGGCGGAGCCGCTCCCCCCGGCCGCCCCACCCGGCTGGGCAGAGGTGTCGAGCGTCAAGGACACCGCGGACTTCGTAGGCGTGCACGTGGTCGTCGTCCCGAGCGCCTTCACCGTCAGCACGCCCGGCGACAGCGTCGACTCCCCGTCCGCGCCCGGCTTGTACGTACCGGTCATGTCGGAGATCACCATCGGATCCCCGGACTTGATGGCCTCGGAGTTCGTCGGCCCCTCGACCGCGACCGTGCCCTCGTCCGCGCCGCCCAGCACGACCTCCATCGACGGCTTGACCGAGTCGGCCGGGATGTCGGCGGGGCTGTCCATCACGGACCCCTTGAACTGGACGGTGAGGTCGTAACTCCCGCCGTTCTTCTTGGCGTTGATCTGCACCGGGGAGGTCGCGTTCTTGTCCCCGATGGGCGTCTTGCACGCGTAGGGGATGTCGACCGCCTTGCCGGTGAAGTCGGTCTGTTCCCCGTCGCCACCGGTGCTGCCGCCCGTGTCACTGCCCCCGTTGTCCCCGCCGGTGTCTCCGCCGGTCTCGCCCCCGGTCGTGTCCCCCGGCGGCGTGGGCGTCGGACTCGTCGGATCGGGCGACTCGGGAGGCGGATCCCCGTCCCCCGCCGTGACTTCGATCGTCGCCGCGGGCTTCACCGTCTCCGTAGGCGCGCACTTGGTGTCCGTGGACATGACGTTGATGGCGTACGCGTCCGGTGTCAGCGTCACCTCACCGGCCGTCGTCAGTTTCAGCTTGCCCTTCATGTCGGACAGGATCATCGCCCCGCCCTTGGGGATCGCCGGGTTCTCGCGCGGCCCCTGCATCGCGACGGACGCGGTCTGCGCACCGGCCGCCTTGAGGGTGCCGGACGGCTGCACCGAGTTCGCGGGCAGGTCGATGAGGTCGGGGTTCTTGGACGCGGCCTGCGCGAACTTCCACACCACCTCGACCTCGTCACCGACCTTCGCCGTGGCGGGTGCGCTGACCTCGACCTTGGTGGTGCCCTTGACCGTCGGCAGCCCGGAGACCGGAGGGGGTACGCAGTCGGTCGCGTAGGACACCTCGGCGGCCTGGGCGGGCGCCGCCGCCACCCCCAGCAGGACTCCCGCACCGCCGAGCATCATCGCGACTCCGGCCGCGCTCGCTCTCCGGCCGCCGCCGGGCTTCTTCGGTCTCGGCCGGACTCTCCGTTGCGTACTCACGTGTTTCCCTTCCTGGTGGGGGTCGTCGGAGTGTTCTCGTGCGGTGCGGAGAGCTGTTCGGCCTCGGCGCCCCCGGGATCGGTGTCCGGGGTGAACCAGGGCAGAGCGGAGTGCGTACGGGCCCCCGTACGCGTACCTGCTCCGGCACCGGTGCCGGAGCCGCTGCCGGAACCTGTGCCGGAACCAGTGCCTGAGCCGGAGTCGGCCGGGTCGCGGTCGTCGTCGGAGTCCCTGGAGGCGGGCGAAAGACTCAGCTTCGGCATCCGCAGGGTGACCTCGGGCAGCCGCAGCCCCCCGCGCCGCACGCCGTGCGCGCCCCGGCCGGGCCGCACATTCCGTGCACCTCTGCCGCCCCTGCCGCCCCTATCGGTCCCGAACCGTCCGGCACCCTGGTTGGGCCCCCTCGGCCGCACCCGGTCCACCACGGCCATCCCGGTCCGGAACAGCGCGGCCGGTACGACGACGCAGACCAGGATCCAGAAGAGGGTCACGCCCCAGGGCCGGCCCACGCCCCACGGTTGTTCGGCGAGCACCTTGCCGCCGAACTTCAGGGAGACCGTGTAGTCGCCGTGCGCACCGGCGGTCAGCTCCACCGGCAGGGTGATCCGCGCCTTCTTGCCGGGGCCGATCGTGCCGCGCCACTGGTGTTCGTCCCACTGCGGGGCGAACACGCCGTGCGAGGTGCCGACCTGGAAGACCGGGTTCTTCACGGCGGTGGTGCCGAGGTTGCCGACGGTGAAGACGAGCTTGCGGGACGGCGGCGCGCCGAACCAGGTGAGCAGACCACTGGAGCCGTCGAGCTGCGTGTCGGTGAGCACCGACAGCCGCCCGGCGGTGTCCTCCTTGGGCAGCGGCTCGACCTCGTGTCCCGCGACCAGGAAGGGTGCGTCGGCGTCCGCTTTCGCGCCGGTGACCGTCGCGACATGGACCACGCAGGGGCACGGTACGGGCGGTTCGGTGACCGGCAGTTTCTTGCTGAACCGGCCCTTCGCGTCGGTGGTGACGGCCCGTCCGTCCGCGTTGGCGCAGGAGTTGGTCCCGCCGATCACGCCCCGGTCGGTCGAGGACCGACCGCAGATGAGCATCATCAGCAGGGCGTTCGCCCGCCAGCCGCTGCCGCTCACCGTGAGGGATCCGCCCGTCCCCGCCTGCGACTTGGAGAGCTTCACCTGCGGTTTCTCCGCCGCGACGGCGCTACCTGCCGTCAGCGGGAACATCCCGAGCGCGAGCGCCACGACCACCGTCGCCACGACTGCCACGGCCGCCCGCCACCGACACACCCCTTCAGCCGTGCCGCTCACATCACCGCTCCCGTCGACTCGACTTCCGTACGCGGCTGTCCGGCGGCCACGGTCGGCCCCGGCCGCCCCCGACGCCGTACGCGCCCCACCCGCCGCACACGTCGCACGAGCCACAGGGCGCCGCCCGCGCACACCGCGAGGCCTGCCGGCACACCCGCCACCACCGTGGCCCTCGGCGCGAACCACGCCTCCGCGGTGGCCTCGGCGCGGGCCCCGCCCTCCGCCGTGACCGTCAGCTCGACGTCGACGCCGTCGAGGGCGGGCGGGTCCGGCCAGGGTTCGTCGAGGCGGACGCGGCGGCCGGGGAGCAGTTCGACGGGCAGGGTGCGCGGGGCCCGGTCGAGCACCTCGCCGAACAGCCCCTCGGCGCGTACGGCGAGCTTCGGGGTCAGCACGGTGGTGCCGCGGTTGACCAGCTCGTAGGAGATGCGGCCGTCGCGGATCCGTACGTGCTCGACCGTGAGGGCCGAGAGGGTCGGGCCGCCGACGCGCAGCTGGACGCGTACAGCCGCGGTCCGGCCGCCGGCGCTCGCGAGGATCGCGCCGGGGTGGTCGCCGGGCGCGGTGTCCGCGGGGACGCTCACGGTGAAGGGCACGTCGGCGCGGGTGCGCGCGGGGATCCGTACCGTCCGTTCGGCGAAGGTGATCCAGGCTCCGGTGTCCTTCGCCCGTGCCCGTACGGAGGGCGTTCCGTCTCCGTCGTTGTCGGCGTCGGCGCCCCGGAGCCGTACTGTCAGCGGCTTTCCGCCGGGGTTGCGCACGGACACCGTGTCCTGGAGGACCGTGCCGGGCGCGCCCTCGGCGTAGAAGTACGGCCGGCCGTCCTGGCTGCCGCCCGCCGAGGGCACGACGGACCAGTCGGCGTCGGCCGCGGAGACCGGGGCGACGCCGAGCACGGTCACGGAGGCGAGGCAGAGGGCACGGACGGCGAACGGCATCGGCGGCTCCGGAGCAGAAGGGCTGCAGAAGGGCTGGTGCGGGGTGGCTCAGCCGCGGGCCTGGTGGCGCCGGGTCAGCCACAGCACGCCGGCCGCGCCCGCCAGCAGGACGGTGCCGCCGAGGGTGCCTAGAGCTATCGCGGAGTCCTCGGGTCCGGTCTGCGGCAGCTCCTCACCGCCGGCCGGGGCGTCCTGCGACGAGCCGGTGGTGCCCGAGCCGCCCGTCGAGCCGCCGCCCGCCGCCGCGACGGTCAGGGTCAGCGAGGGCTTCGGGCTGTTGCCGGGCGTGCACGTGGTCGTCGTACCGAGGGCCTTGATGGTCAGCACACCCGCGGTGAACGTGACCTGGCCGCTGCCCTTCGGGGTGTACGTCCCGGTCAGATCGGTGATCTTGATGGGGGTGTTGGCGGGGATCGCGTCCGGGTTCGGTGGACCCTTGACCGCCACGGTGCCGCTGTCGGCGCCGCCGAGTTTGATGACCGCGCTCGGGTTCATCGCGCCCTTGCCCAGTTCGACGGGGCTGGACGAGACACCCTTCTCGAAGGTCATCGTGAGCCGGTAGCCGCTGCCGCTCTTGACACTCTTGATGTCGATGGGCGAGACGGCCGACTTGTCACCGATAGGTGTTTTGCACTGATAGTTGACGTCCACCACGTCGGCCCGGGCTGCGGGGGCGGCCATCAGCACCGCCGAGCCGGCCAGGGCCGCGGCGGACGCGAGCGCTGCGGTTCGTTTCTGGTACGTCCGGTATGACACGGTCCCCTCATTCCCGAAGGCGTTCCTGACACATTCCTGGCACAGTTCCTGAGTCAGTTCCTGACGGAACATCAGATCGGCCGTCAAGGTACGCCCGCCCCCTCACCGAGGGAAGACAAAATGCGCACCGGATCCGTGAGGATCCGATGCGCACGGGATGAGCGACGGGCGGCGCTCGGGGGCAGAGGTCAACTCGGGGAGAGCGTTCCAGGAGGGGCGCGTCCGAAGGACCGCCCCGACAGGGGCGCGGGGAATTGCGCGACCAGCCCCCACCGGACCCGCACCCGAGAACACGCGGCCAACGCATGCCGCAGGGCACCGCACCTCACACAGGACAACGCCACAGCAAAGGGCTACGCCGGCGCGCCCAGCTCCGCCCAGACCGTCTTACCGGCAACCCCCTCCGCCCGGATCACACCCCAGTCCAGGCACAGCCGCTGCACGATGAACATTCCGTGCCCCCCGGGCCGCCCGGCCCGATGCGGCGTCCGCGGCGCGGGCTGACCGGCCCCACGGTCGGACACCTCGATCCGCAGCACCTTGTTCTCGCAGGAGATCCAGAGCTCGTCCGGCCCCTCGGCGTGCAGGCACGCATTGGTGACGAGTTCGGAGACGACCAGCAGCACGTCCTCCGCCGCGGCCCGGCGATCGGCGGTGGCCGCGGGCAGCCACCCCCACTCGTACAGCGCCTGCCGGGCGAAGTCGCGGGCGAGCGGTACGACCCCGCTCTCGCCGTCGAAGTTCAGCCGGCGGGCATGAGGCCCGGGGGACGTACCGCCCGGAGACGTCCCGGAAGCGCCGCCGTCGCCCGATTCAGGGCCGCGGTCGCCCGGCGAGTAAGGCCGGGTGGTGCTCATCAGCGCTTCACCTCACCGATTCACCAGTTCACGATTCAAGACTCAGTTCTCAGCACATTCAGCACATGCGGCGCACTCGGAAAGTTCAGGACACTCGGGCTCCGGGAGTGGTCCGGGACTGCCGCGTACTTACCGTTCGTCCGTTGACATAGTCAGGATGTCTCCTGCCCGACCGAACCGTCGGAACACCCACTAGTTCGGTATGGATGTCGAGACTCCGCTATCGCATTGATCACGTCGATCTCATTGATCACGTCGATCGCGTCGATCACGTCCGTCACGTCGAAGCCGGCCTGGACACAACTGTGCCGCAGGACAGCGTCCCGCGGCGACTAGTCACCCCGATCGGCCGCGGGCCGGTCGGTCCCGGCCTCGCCCGCCGCCGCGGAGCCGTCCGCCACCGCGGAGTCACCTGCCCCGCCCTTGTCGTCCAATGCCGCTTCCAGCGTGTCGTGCACGGTGAAGACGGCCTCCGCCCCGGTGATCTCGAAGACCCGGGCCACCACCGGCAGCATTCCTGCCAGGTGGACCGCGCCGCCGGCGGCCTCGGCGCGCAGCCGGGCGCCGAGAAGGACGTTCAGTCCGGTGGAGTCGCAGAACTCCAACCGTGAACAGTCCACGACGAGACGCACGAACCCGCGGTCGAGGCAGCCCTCGACCGGTTCGCGCAGAAGATCCGCCGTATGGTGATCCAGCTCACCCGCCGGGGTGACGACGGCACTAGTGCCCTCTTCTCGCACCTCGACCAGAAGCCGGCCCGACTGTGCGCTGCCGACCGTCCCGCGGTCCATGCCGTCTCTCTTTCCGGCCGATGTGGTTGTTCGTTGACGCACTCGAACCCTACGCCTTCCCTGCACACTCTGACACCCGAACAACCGCCAAGAATCGGACATTTCACCGCATAACTCACTTGCGGGAGGGTCACGAAAGCGGGTAGGGCTAGTAGAGACAGTTTTCGACACGGCCGGCTTTGGAGGCGCCGCACACCGCAGTGCACGTATTGGCATCGGCAGCCATATGCCGAGAACGATGGAGGACATCATGTCACCCCGGCTCGACGCATCGCAGACCCAGAGGGCGACGTCGACACGCCCTCTGGACGAACTGGAAGAAGAGTCCGCCGACGAGAACGCCGGACTCGCCGGGCTTCCCGAGATCCCCCCGTTCGCGGAGGTCGGCCCGGTCGACGCGCGAGCACTCTCCAAGACTCTCTTCGGGCGGCTCGAATCGCTGGAGGAAGGCACCTCCGAGTACTCGTACGTCCGTAACACTCTGGTCGAACTCAACCTCGCCCTGGTCAAGTTCGCCGCCTCCCGGTTCCGTTCCCGCAGTGAGCCGATGGAAGACATCATCCAGGTCGGCACGATAGGCCTGATCAAGGCGATCGACCGCTTCGAACTCAGCCGTGGCGTCGAGTTCCCCACTTTCGCGATGCCGACCATCGTCGGCGAGATCAAGCGCTTCTTCCGTGACACGTCATGGTCGGTGCGCGTACCGCGAAGGCTGCAGGAGCTCCGCCTCGACCTGGCCAAGGCGGGCGACGAACTCGCACAGCAACTGGACCGCGCTCCGACGGTGGGAGAGCTGGCGGAGCGTCTGGGGCTGTCGAACGACGAGGTCGTCGAGGGCATGGCGGCGTCCAACGCCTACACGGCCAGCTCACTGGACGCCCAGCCCGAGGAGGACGACTCCGAGGGCGCGCTGGCGGACCGGATCGGCTACGAGGACCACGGGCTCGAAGGCATCGAGTACGTGGAGTCGCTGAAGCCGCTGATCGCCGAACTTCCGCACCGCGACCGGCAGATCCTGTCGCTGCGCTTCGTCGCCAATCTGACCCAGTCGGAGATCGGCGAGGAGCTGGGCATCTCGCAGATGCACGTGTCGCGACTGCTGTCGCGGACGCTGGTGCGACTGCGCAGGGGCCTGACCGTCGAGGAGTGACCTTCAAGGAGTGACCGTCGAGGAGTGACACCTTCGCCGTAGCAGGACATGCGCGGGGCCGAGCCGGAGTGACCGGCTCGGCCCCGCGCTTTCTGCCGGCCCCCCTCCCGGTCACCTCTCATCCCCCATTCGACGCACCCGAGTTACCCACGGGAACCCCTTTCCCCACCGGCCCCCTTCCCTCACTATGGTCACCCGGCAAACTGGCTGGTACGTCAGCAGTCGAGCGAGTGACGGTACGGGCGCAGGGGAGGCGGACGCATGGCTCGGGGCGAGGGCGACGACGACCGGCCCGGCGCAGGCGTGCACACGGGAGCGTCCGACGCACGGCTAACGGAACTGCTGCGCGCCGACTCCGCGACCAGGGACGCGGCGCTGTATGAGCTGCGCGCCCGCCACCGCCCCGCGGTGCTCGCGTACGCCCGCCTGTGCACCACCGGCGAGTACGCGGCCCGGGACCTGACGGCCCACGCGTTCACGCTCGCCGCGCGGGAGACCGAGCGCGGCACGGACCCGCGCGGACCGTGGCGGCACCAACTCCTGCTCCTGGCCTGGCGGCTGGCCGCCGCATGGGCCGGGGACCAGCGCTCACGCCGCCTCGACCCCGGCCTGCTCGCGCGGCTGCACGAGGCGGGCCCAGGCGGCCCGACCCCGCCGATGCTGGACGCGTTCCGCTCGCTCCCCACGCGGGTCCAGGGCCTCATCTGGTACGGGCTGGTCGAGCGGGAGCCCGAGGACGAGACGGCGGGACTGCTGGGCGTCACACGCCAGGACGTGACGTACGGGCTGGAGTCCTCGCTCCAGGCACTGCGCGCGACGTTCCTGAAGTCCCACCTCGCCGCGTCCGGGGACCCGCGCTGCCAGGACTTCCGCCGGCTGATCGAGGAGTCGGTACGCCCCGACCACCCTCGTCACAGTGCGGATCTGCGGGCCCACCTGGCCGAGTGCGGACACTGCGCGACGGCGTACGAGGTGCTGTCGGCACTGCGGGACGACCGGCGTACGGCGCTGGCGGAGGGCCTGCTTCCCTGGGGAGGCACGGCGTACGCGGCGACACTCGGCCCCGGAACGCACGCCCACGCCGACGCCCACGGGCGGACTCAGCGAACTCATCCGAGCCCTTGGCCGCCCTCCCGCCGCTTCGTCCTCACCTCGGCGGCACTCGGGGTGGCCCTGGCCCCGCTGCTCCTGTTCCTCGTCCCCTCACAGGAGGTGGACGGCAGGGCGACTCCGCCCCGCCCACCGGTGACGGTGACGGCGACGGTCCCGACGAACCCGCTGCCCTCCCCCACGGGCACCCCCAGCTCCCCGCAGCCGACGTACAGCCCGAGCCCCAGCGCCAGCCCCAGCCCCACGAAGTCGCCACCCCCACCCGCACACCCTCCCGGGGGCGCCTACACCCAGGTGGTGAACCTCGCCTCGGGCCGCTGCCTGGACATCGACAACGGCGACCTGGAGAAGGGCACGGACGTCATCACGGCACCCTGCACCTCGTCCCGCACGCAACGCTGGCGCGTCGACGCCGACGAGGGCGCATTGCGGTCGTACGCCGATCCCGACTTCTGCCTGGACAGCCGGGGCGCGACCGACGACGGCGTGGGCATCTGGGAATGCGCCTCGCTCAACGGCCACAACGGCCCGAACCTACGCTTCGCGGTGACTTCGAAGGGCGCACTCCGCCCGGCGATAGCCCCGGACCACGCCCTGACCCCGACGGGCAACAACACCCTGGACCTGGCGCCGGACACGGGCGGGACGATCCAACGCTGGAGAGCGGGCGCAAGCTGATCGGCTCACACGGCGGCCAGATCACACCACACGTACTTGCCTCGGTTGCCGTGTCGGAACAAGGGGTGCCAGCCCCAGGCGTCGGCGCACGCGTGGACCAGGGCCAGGCCTCTGCCGCCCTCGGCGTCGGTGAGCGCCGTCAGCTCTCCGGGCGGCTCGGGCGGTTCGGGGTCCGTGTCCCACGCGCCGATCCGCAGGACCCCGACCGACCAGCAAACCCGCAGGGTCGCGGGTCCCTTCGTGTGGAGTACGGCGTTGGCGATCAACTCGGTCGCGAGGAGTTCGGCGACATCGACGAGGCGGATCAGCCCGTGCATGGTCAGGATCAGGCGGAGGGTGCGGCGCGAGATGGTGACGCCACGGGGGTCGTTGGGGATGGAGAGGGAGTACTCCCAGGGTTGGTTCTCGTCTTCGGACATGCGTCAGCTCCAGGCGTGGGGTGCGGGGTGGGTGCACGGCGGTGGCAGGGCCGCAGCCGTCATGGCAGGACGGAGTGGTGCGCTTCCGCAGCGTGTTCGTTGCGTCACTGACGGTATTTCCTAATCTTAGGAAGGTGCAAGCGGCTGCCGTATTCTGACCCTCGAACGAGGTACACACGCCGAACAGTTGAGATGAGGAGACGCCGGTTGCCGCCGAAAAGGCATCTCACGGCCCGCAGGCTTCGACTTGGCGCTGAGCTGCGCAAACTGCGCGAGGCGACGGGCATGAAGGCCCGGGAGGCCGCCACCCTGCTCGGGGCCGACGCGGTCCAGATGAGCCAGATCGAGTCCGGCGTCGCAGGTGTGAGCGCCGAACGCGTACGACGCCTCGCCGGCCACTACGCCTGCACGGACGAGGCGTTGATCGAAGCCCTCATCGCGATGGCGACCGATCGGACGCGGGGCTGGTGGGAGGAGTACCGAGGGCCGCTGCCTCCGGTGTTCGCGGACGTCGCCGAGGTCGAGCACCACGCGACGTTCCTCCGCGAGGTGGTGATCACGCACGTGCCGGGACTGCTACAGACGGCCGACTACGCTCGCGCGGTCTACACGTACATGGTCCCCGGCCTGCCCGAGCGAGAGCTGACCCCTCGGGTGGAGCACCGGATGGAGCGGCGCGCCGTCATCGAGGGCGCCAAGCCCACGCCGTACGAGACGCTGATCCACGAGTTCGCCCTGCGTATCCGCGTGGCCGACCGCCAGGCGTCCCGCGCACAACTCCAGCAGATCCTCGACAAGATCGAGCAGGGCCACGCCACCGTCCGCATCATCCCGACCGATCAGGACGGTTTCGCCGGCGCCGGGGCCTCGATGATGTACACGGGCGGCCCGCTCCCCCGGCTGGACACCGGCCTACGGGACGCCCCCACCGGAACCGCGTTCATCGATGCGGAACCGCAGCTGGCTCAACTTCGAACACTCTTCCGTAAGGTGGAGAAGGCGACGTTGGACCCCGTGGCATCGCGGGACTTCATCCATCGACTGACCAAGGAGATGTGACGCGCGCAATGAACCACATCCTGCGCTGGCAGAAGTCCACTTTCTCGGACGGCGGCGACGGCAACACCTGCGTCGAAATCGCCGCGTCCCCCGGGACCGTTCACCTCCGCGAGAGCGACACCCCCGGCGTCGAACTCAGCACCAGCACCGGCCCGTTGGCCCACCTGATACGTGCGGTCAAAGCAGGCACCGCCTGATCACACCCGTACCCCCCGACGCCACACCTCCCGTACCAGCGGCACCCCCGGCCGGTACGCCAAGTGCACGTGGCTCGGGGCGTTGAGGAACGTCAGGTCGGCGTACGCGCCCGGGGCCACGCGGCCGATGTCCGTGCGGCGGAGCGCCGCGGCGCCGCCCGCCGTCGCCGACCACAGCGCCTCGTCCGGCGTCATGCCCATGTCCCGTACCGCCAGCGCGATGCAGAACGGTACGGACGACGTGAAGGACGAGCCCGGGTTGCAGTCCGTCGACAGGGCGACCGTGACGCCCGCGTCGAGGAGGCGGCGGGCGTCCGGCCACGCGGCGCGCGTCGAGAACTCCGCGCCGGGCAGCAGCGTCGCCACGGTGGCACCGCTCGCGAGCGCGTCCACGTCCGCGTCGGTGAGGTGCGTGCAGTGGTCCGCGCTGGCCGCGTCCAGTTCGACGGCCAGTTGCACTCCGGGGCCGTACGAGAGCTGGTTGGCGTGGATGCGCGGGTGCAGCCCCTTCGCCCTGCCCGCCGTGAGGATCGCGCGGGCCTGGTCCCCGTCGAAGGCTCCCTTCTCGCAGAAGACGTCGATCCAACGCGCGTACGGGGCACACGCGTCCAGCATCTCGCCGGTGACGAGGGCGACGTACGCGGCGGGGTCGTCCGCGTAATCCGGCGAGACGATGTGCGCGCCGAGAAACGTGACCTCGTCCGTGTGCGCGGACGCGATCCGCAGGGCCCGCGCCTCGTCCTCGACCGTCAACCCGTAGCCGGACTTGGTCTCGAACGTGGTCGTGCCCTGGCGCAGGGCCTCGGCCAGGTAGTGGGTGAGGTTGCGCTCCAGCTCCTCGTCGCTCGCCGCGCGCGTGGCGGCGACGGTCGTGCGGATGCCACCGGCGCTGTAGGCCCGGCCGGACATCCGGGCGTTGAACTCCTGCGTGCGGTCACCCGCGAAGACCAGGTGCGAGTGGGAGTCCACGAAGCCGGGGATCACCGCCCGGCCACCGGCGTCGACCCGATTGTCAGTGGCGGGTGCTTTTCTTGAGTCACCGGTCCACGCGATGCGGTCGCCGTCGATGACGACGGCCGCGTCCTGGATCAGACCGAGCGGAGACCTGTCACCGAGAGAGGAGTCGTTGGTGACCAGACTGGCGATGTTGGTGATGAGGGTCGTGCTGCCGGTCTTGCTACCGCTGGTGCTGCTGGGGCTGGTGCTGCTCATGGCGTCCTCGGGGGCTGTCGGGGCGGAGAGGGCCCGGTCGGGGCCGGAGTTCAGGCGCGCAGCGCTTCGATGGCGTCCGCCAGGGCCCGCGGCACGTCCGGGACGAGGGTGTGCGCCCCGTCGCGTACGACGTGCCGGCCGCCCACGACGGTGTGCCGCACGTCCGCCGCTGTCGCGGCGAATACGGCCGTCTCGGCCCCGAGCCGCGGCAGCGTCCCCGCTGTCCTGACGGAGTCGAGCGCGACCGTCGTGAAGTCGGCGAGCGCACCCGCTTCGAGCGTGCCCGCGTCGGCCCAGCCGAGGGCCGCGTGACCGTCCGCGGAGGCGGCGCGAAGGAGCGCAGCCGCGGTCCAGTGACCCCGCGTACGGCTGCGCAGGCGCTCGTTCAGCTCCATCGCGCGCGCCTCTTCGAGCAGGTCGATCACGGCGTGGCTGTCGGAGCCGAGGGAGAGCGGGGAGCCCGCTTGCTGGAGGGCGACGGCCGGTCCGATGCCGTCGGCGAGGTCGCGCTCGGTGGTCGGGCACATGCACGTGCCGGTGCCGGAGCGGCCGAGCAGTGCGATGTCCTCGTCGGTGAGGTGGGTGTTGTGCACGCCCGTGGTGCGCGGGCCGAGCACCCCGTGGTCGGCGAGCAGTTGCGTGGGCGTACGGCCGTGGGCAGCCAGGCAGGCGTCGTTCTCAGCCGTCTGCTCGGACAGATGCACGTGGAGCGGGGACTGCCGCTCCTCGGCCCACCGCGCCACCGTCGCCAACTGCCCCGCGGGCACCGCCCGTACGGAGTGGACGGCGGCCCCGATCCGCGCGTGATCCCGGTCCTTGAGAACTGAACAGCGTGCTGCCCAGGCTTCCGCGGTGCCGTCGGAGAAGCGGAGCTGGTGCCGGTTCGGGGGCTGTCCCCTGCGCGCGTCGACCAGGCCGGCGGCGAGGTAGACGGTGTCGAGGAGGGTGATGCGGATGCCCGCCTCGGCGGCGGCCTCGACGAGCGCCTCCCCCATGGCGTTCGGGTCGGCGTACGGGGTGCCACCGGGCGCGTGGTGCACGTAGTGGAACTCGCCGACGGCCGTGATCCCGGCGAGCGCCATCTCCGCGTACACCGCGCGGGCGAGCGCGTGGTACGTGTCCGGGGTGAGCCGGTCGGCGACGGAGTACATGATCTCGCGCCAGGTCCAGAAGGTCCCGGAGCCGACCTGGACGGTGCCGCGCAGGGCTCGGTGGAAGGCGTGGCTGTGGGTGTTGGCGAGGCCGGGGAGGGTCAGGCCGCGCAGGATCTCCGCGCCGGGCGGTGGGCTGTCGACGCCCGTGCGGACGGCGGCGATCCGGCCGTCCGTCCCCACGTCGAGGGCCACGCCCGGCTCCACGTAGGAGTCGAGCCAGGCGTGCTCCAGCCAGTACGTCGTGCCTCGCGCGCTCATGTGCGGCTCACTCACTTGCAGGCCAGCCCTTCCAGTACGTCGGCGAGTGCGGTCACCCCGGCCACGCAGTCGTCCTCGGCGGCGTACTCGGCCGGCGAGTGCGAGACCCCCGTGGGGTTGCGTACGAACAGCATGGCGGTCGGGATCGAACCGGAGAGGATCCCTGCGTCGTGTCCCGCACCGGTTCCCAGGACGGGCACGTTCAGGTGCGCGCTCTTCCCCCCGTCCTCCTTGCCGAGGAGGCGGGCGATCTCGTCCCGCAGGGCGTGCTCGAACTCGACGACCGGGGTGAACGACTCCCGGACGACGTCGAGGTGGATGCCGTGCGCGTCGGCGTACTCGCGGGCCGCCTTCTCGATGCCGTGGACGACCGTGTCGAGGGTCGCCTGGTCGGCGGCGCGGGAGTCGAGCCAGCCGCGTACGAGGGAGGGGATGGCGTTGACGCCGTTCGGCTCGACGGAGATCTTGCCGAAGGTGGCCACCGCGCCGGCGAGCTGGGCCTCCCGGCGGGCCGCGAGCACGGTCTCCGCGTACGACAGCATGGGGTCGCGGCGGTCCATGAGGCGGGTGGTGCCCGCGTGGTTGGCCTCGCCCCGGAAGTCGAAGCGCCACCGCCCGTGCGGCCAGATGGCGCTGGCGACGCCGACCCGGTCGCCGGTCAGGTCGAGGGCGCGTCCCTGCTCGACGTGCAGCTCGACGAACGCGCCGATACGGCCCAGGCGTTCGGGGTCCGCGCCGATGGCGTCCGGGTCGTGGCCCGCGGCCTCCATCGCCTGCGGGAGGGTGATGCCGTCGGCGTCGGTGAGCCGGTGCGCCTGCTCGACGGTGAGTTCCCCGGCGGTGAGCCGCGAGCCGACACAGGCGAGCCCGAAGCGGGCGCCTTCCTCGTCGCCGAAGTTCACGATGGCGAGGGGCTTGGTGAACCGCGCGTTCCGGCCGCGCAGTTCGTCCAGCGCGGCGAAGGAGGACACGACGCCGAGGGGTCCGTCGAAGGCACCGCCGTCGGGTACGGAGTCGAGGTGGGACCCGGTGACGACGGCGTCCCCCGCGGCGGGGTCACCGAGCCAGGCCCACTGGTTCCCGTTCCGGTCCAGTTCGAGGGTGAGCCCACGCGCCTCGGCCTGCGCCCGGAACCAGGCCCGGCAGTCGGTATCGGCCCCGGTCCAGGCGAACCGCCGATACCCCCCGGACCCGGCATGCCGCCCGATGGACTCCAACTCCCCCCACATCTCAAGAAAAGAGGATCCCTTCAGCCCTTCCTGCACCCGCCGACGAGACCGCCCAGGCCCTTCCAACCCATCCGCCGTCTGCCGACGAGACCGTCCAGGCACCCCCACCCCGTCCGGCTCCTGCCCACGAAACCGCTCGGGCGTTTCCAGCCCGTCCGGCGTTTGAGGACGAGGCCGTTCAGGCCGATCGGGGGCCTGGGGGCGGAGCCCCCAGCGGGGCCCGGGGGCGGAGCCCCCGCCGGACAACGACCCGCTCACTCGCCCTCCCGCATGGGAACCCGCACGCCACGCTCGTCAGCGACCGTCTCCGCGATGTCGTACCCGGCATCGACATGCCGAATGACCCCCATCCCGGGGTCGTTCGTCAGCACGCGGCGAATCTTCTCGCCCGCCAACCGCGTGCCGTCGGCCACCGACACCTGCCCCGCGTGGATGGAACGCCCCATGCCCACACCGCCGCCGTGGTGGATGGACACCCAGGACGCGCCGGAGGCCACGTTCACCATGGCGTTGAGCAGCGGCCAGTCGGCGATCGCGTCGGAGCCGTCGAGCATGGCCTCGGTCTCGCGGTACGGGGAGGCGACGGAACCGCAGTCGAGGTGGTCGCGGCCGATGGCCAGGGGCGCGGCCAGTTCGCCGGAGGCGACCATGTCGTTGAAGCGCTCACCCGCCTTGTCGCGCTCGCCGTAGCCGAGCCAGCAGATCCGGGCGGGCAGGCCCTGGAAGTGGACGCGTTCGCCGGCCAGTTTGATCCAGCGGTGGAGGGATTCGTTCTCGGGGAAGAGGTCGAGGATCGCCTTGTCGGTCTTGTGGATGTCGGACGCCTCACCGGACAGGGCGGCCCAGCGGAAGGGGCCCTTGCCCTCGGAGAACAGCGGCCGGATGTAGGCGGGTACGAATCCGGGGAAGGCGAACGCCCGCTCGTATCCGGCGAGTTGGGCCTCTCCCCGGATGGAGTTGCCGTAGTCGAAGACCTCGGCGCCGGCGTCCATGAAGCCCACCATGGCCTCCACGTGCCGTGCCATGGACTCACGGGCCCGGGTGGTGAAACCGGCCGGGTCCTTCGCGGCGTACGCGGCCATGTCGTCGAGGTCGACGCCCACGGGCAGGTAGGCCAGCGGGTCGTGGGCCGAGGTCTGGTCGGTGACGATGTCGATCGGGGCGCCCTCGGCGAGCATCCGCGGCAGCAGTTCGGCGGCGTTGCCGAGCAGGCCGATGGAGAGCGGGCGGCGGGCGTCCCGGGCCTCCACGGCGAGCTGGAGGGCGTGCTCCAGGGAGTCGGCGCGTACGTCGAGGTACCTGTGCTCGATGCGGCGCTCGATGGCGCGCGGGTCGACGTCGATACAGATCGCGACGCCGTCGTTCATCGTCACGGCGAGCGGCTGGGCGCCGCCCATGCCGCCGAGACCGGCGGTCAGGGTGATGGTCCCGGCGAGCGTTCCGCCGAACTTCTTCGCGGCGACGGCGGAGAAGGTCTCGTAGGTGCCCTGGAGGATGCCCTGCGTGCCGATGTAGATCCACGATCCGGCGGTCATCTGCCCGTACATGGTGAGGCCGAGGGCTTCGAGGCGCCGGAACTCCTCCCAGTTCGCCCAGTCGCCGACCAGGTTGGAGTTGGCGATGAGGACGCGCGGCGCCCACTCGTGGGTCTGCATGACGCCGACGGGGCGGCCGGACTGGACGAGCATCGTCTCGTCCTGCTTGAGCGTCCGCAGCGTACGGACCATGGCGTCGTAGGAGCGCCAGTCGCGGGCGGCCTTGCCGGTGCCGCCGTAGACGACGAGTTTGTCGGGGTGCTCGGCGACCTCGGGGTCGAGGTTGTTCTGCAGCATCCGCAGAGCGGCTTCCTGCTGCCATCCCAGGGCGCTCAGTTCCGTTCCGCGCGGTGCTCGGACGGGGCGGGGTCCTGACATGGTCTGCCTCCTGGCGACGGGTGAGTACTCCGGTTGGCACTCCGGGTGATGCCGTGCATACAGCGGTGTGGCGATACAGCAGATATTCACATCCTGGGCTCCTGAATAGAACTAGTCAATACCTTCATGGGCCAGCGAGGGCTCCACACGGGTGTTTGGCTGGATGTATGGCTGCATACACAGACTCAGGGGCCGCGCGGCGCGACGCCGCCGTTCGCGCCGCCGTGGAGCAGGGACTCGTGAGCCCCTCCACCCCTCTCGCCGCACTCCTCGACACCACCGGGATCCGGGCCTCCGCGGCGGCCCTGCGGGCGGCCTTCGACGCGGTGACCGCACCGGGCACGCCCGTGCTGCACGCGTTCGCGGTGAAGGCGACCCCGCTCGTCCCGGTGCTGCGGCTGCTGCACCGGGAGGGCATCGGCATGGAGGTCGCGAGTCCGGGCGAGCTGGCCCTCGCCCGCGCGGCCGGCGTGCCCCCGTCCCGTACGGTCCTCGACTCGCCCGCGAAGACCCCCTCGGAGCTGCGGGAGGCACTGGCCCTGGGTATCGCGGTCAACGCGGACAACCCTCAGGAGCTGGCGCGGATCGACGCGCTGGTGGGGTCGGCGTCGACCCGCTCGCCGCTGGGACTGCGAGTGAACCCGCAGGTCGGCGGGGGTTCGATCGGGGCGCTGTCCACGGCGACGGCGACCTCGAAGTTCGGCGTCGCGCTGCGGGACGAGGGCGCGCGCGAGTGGGTCGTGCGGGCGTACCTGGACCGGCCGTGGCTGACCAGGCTGCACACGCACTCGGGGTCGCAGGGGATGCCGCTGGAGCTGATGGCGCGCGGGGTGGCCGAGGCGTACGGGCTCGCGGAGGAGATCAACGGGCGGGCCGGGCGGCGGCAGGTCGACACGCTGGACATCGGCGGCGGGCTGCCGGTGAACTTCGGCTCGGACGACCACACCCCGACGTACGAGGAGTACGCACGGCTTCTCGCGTCGACCGTGCCGGGGCTGTTCGACGGCCGATACGGGCTGGTCACGGAGTTCGGGCGGTCACTGCTCGCCAAGCACGGCGTGGTGCTGGCGCGCGTCGAGTACGCGAAGTCGGCGGGCGGCCGGGCCATCGCGGTGACGCACGCGGGGGTCCAGGTGGCAGCCCGCACGGTGTACGCGCCCGAGTCGTGGCCGCTGCGGGTGGCCGCGTACGACGCCAAGGGGCGGCCGAAGACGGGGCCCGAGGTGATCCAGGACGTGGCGGGGCCCGCCTGTTTCGCGGGTGACCTGCTGGCGGAGGGCCGGTCGATGCCGCTGCTCGAACAGGGCGACTACGCGGCGGCACTGGACACGGGCGCGTACTACTTCGCGCACCACTACGGGTACAACTCGCTCGCGCGGCCCGCCGTGCACGGTTTCGGTCCGGACGGCGACGGCGGGGTGCGGTTCGCGACGGTCCGCGCGGCACAGACGATCGACGAACTCGTGGCGGAGTCGGGAGGGGCGTACACGGAGGGGCTGCTCGGCGGGGCTCCGGAGTGACCCGTACGGCCTCCGCCCTCCCCGTACGGCCTCGGCCAGCCCCGTACGAGCCGGCACGACCCGCGCGAACCCGGCGCGACCGGAATGAATCCGCGAACCAGGAAAAGCCAGAAGGTCTGATTGTCTTCAGGGCAATCGACCCACACTAGCCAGCAACTGGCATGTTCCACAGGAAAATGCCCTATCTCTCACCCGTCACGCACACGTTGCGTAGCTTCTGCGTCACTCAGCTGAACCGACGGGCGGGAGGGAAGCACCGTGCCCGGAATCGACGAGTGCCTGCTGGAGGCCATGAGACTGCCCGGAGCCCGGGGGGCCTCGGTGGTCGACTGGACCAGCGGACTGGCTCTGGGCACGGTCGGGGACTCACCGAACGGGGATCACGAGGCCACCGCGGCCGAGGCGGCGGAACTCGCCCGCCTCGCCGCCGAACACAAGGCCTTCGCACCTGAGGAAGGAGCCGACTGGTCCGGCGGGCAGCCGCCGGTGGAGGACCTCATCATCAGCAACAGGGACAGCTATCACGTCCTGCGTTTCGTGCGGACGACCTTCGACAGCAGTGTGTTCCTGCATCTGTGGCTGGGACGTTCGGACGGCAATCTCGCCCTGGCGCGAATACGCCTGGGCGAGATGGCGGAACGGCTGGTGGTGGGGTGACCACGATGGAAGCAGGCCCCCTGCCGGGAGTGGGCAGACCCGACCCCGGCCCACCCGTCGACCCGGCCGTCGACCCATCTGTCGACCCGTCCGTCCACCTGGCCGGCGCGGACCGGTCCGCGCCGGTCCCGCCCGTGCTCAGCCCCATGCTCAGCCGGCTCGCGGAGGAGCGTGCCACCGGCGTACTGACACGGGATCGCGGAGTGCTGTACCTGGTCGAGGGCCAGGTGGTGCACGCCGAGAGCCCCGCGACCCCCGGACTGGACATCCTGCTCACCAGCCGTGGGGCACTGGGTTCCGACGGCTGGTGGGAGGCGGTCTCGGAGGCAGGCGCCGAACGCCGCGTCGGACGGTTCCTGGTGGACAGCGGGCGGCTGGCCGCGGGCGCCCTGGAGCTGTGCCACCTGGGGGCGCTGTACGACGCCGCGTTCTTCACGCTCGGCGCGAGCAGCGGCCCGGCGCGGTTCCGGTACGGGGTCGCGCACTGGATCGGCCCCGTGCGGCCGGTGACCGTCGGCGCGGTGGAGCGCGAGACGCTGCGGCGCCGCGCGCTGCTGCACCGCATATGGCCCGATCCGGACACGGACACGGCGGAACTCGTCCGGACCGCCCGCGCCGTCGACGTGGTCCTTCCGCCGCGTCAGCGCACGGTCCTCGACCAGGTCGACGGGGAGCGCACGGTCTCGGACATCTCCCGGGTCCTCGGCCGGCCCGGATTCCACACGCTCGTCGACGTCCGCCGGCTGGCGGCGGCGGGGATCGTGACGACCCGCGCGCGGACGGTCGAGTGCCGGGCACCGGAAACCACCGCACCCCCCATGTCCCCCGCGCCCTCCGTCTCCACTGTGACCGCCCAGGCGGCGCAGGCCGCGCAGGCGTCGGCGGATCCCGACGTGGCCCTGCTGCGCCGGCTCAGAGACGCATTGGAGGCCTTGTGATCCGCGCGCTCCGACAGCGTGCCGAGAGGAGACAACTGATGGCGGCGGAGGCCGAAGTCCTCGACGAACTGCACCGGTTACGGGCCCGGGTGCCCCAGCTGACGGGCGCGCTCGCGGCCAGCGTCGACGGCCTGGTACTGGCCCAGGACACTCCGGGCGTGGAGCCGGAGGGGCTGGCCGCCCTCACCGCCGCCGCACTGGGGGTCGCCCTCCGCGTGGCGGACGCGACCGGCCGGGGCGACTTCCGCGAACTGCTGCTGCGCGGCGAGCACGGCTATGTGGCGACCTACGCGGCGGGACCCTCCGCCGTACTGACGCTGCTGGCGGGCGACCGGACGAACGTCGGCCGGCTGCATCTCGAAGGGCGCCGTTCCGGCACCCGGATCGGCGAACTCGTCGAGGCCGCCGCCGAGACCCAGCCGGCCCCGGCGGCACGGCCCACCCCGAAAACCGCCCTCGCACCACGCACCAGAACCGCGCGCACCGCGCGCACGGTCCCCGGGCCGACCGGTGAGAGCCGTTGAATCCGGCCGCACCGACCCGACCCGGACCGATCCGAACCAGCCTGAACTGACCCGAACCGAAAGGACCGGCACCACCATGACGAACACCGAGACCGCATTGAAAGAGACCCTGGCCTCCATCGAGGGCGCGACGGGAGCCGCTCTCGTCGACTACACCACCGGTATGGCACTGGGCACGATCGGCGGCAGCAAGAGCTTCGACCTCACGGTCGCCGCGGCCGGCAACACGGACGTCGTCCGCGCCAAGATCCGCACCATGGAGCACCTGGGTCTGAAGGGCGAGATCGAGGACATCCTGATCACCCTGTCCGACCAGTACCACCTGATCCGGCTGATCAAGGGCCGCGGCGGCAACGGACTCTTCCTCTACCTGGTGCTCGACGCCAAACGCGCCAACCTGGCCATGGCCAGGCACCAGTTGAAGAAGATCGAGAGCGACCTGGAGGTCTGAGGGATCAGACCAGCACCCCGGCCCGACGCCGCGCCCCACCGGGCGCGGCGTCGCCCGCGGCGATTCCGGTGGCCCGGTAGCCCTTGACGCGTTTGCCCGCCGGGACGCCCGCACCGCGGCCGAGCCAGTCGACCCGCACCCACAGGAGCGACTCGGCCGCCCGTTCGAGCCGGCCGATCCAGGCCGCCTTGAGACGCAGGCCCACTCCGGCGCCGGCGAGGAGCATCCCGCCGGCGGCCGGCACGGCGAACGCGGAGCCCAGGGCCGCGGCGAAGGCGAGGAGCACCCACCAGCGGTGCCCCCGGCGCCAGTTCCGTACGGTCACCGCCCGGTCCTGCAGTACGTCGTGCTTGCTCGCCCGGTCGGCGCCGCGGGCGAGTGCCACGTACCGTTTGCGGTGCGTCAGCAGGACGACGACCGCCGTGATCAGGAAGAGCGCGGCTCCCGCGAGCACCCCGATCCGCCGTCCCGTGATCCCGGGCACCAGTACGCCCACTCCCGCCGCGACGATCCCGAGCCAGCCCAGCGGTGCCGCTCCGGCCCGTACGACGACGGCCACCCGAGCAAGTCCCTGCCCTCCGCGCGCCACGATCCGCCTCCTCACCAGACGTCTGTGTGTGGCGGGCAGATTAGCGGCCGAACGTGAGACGCATCTGAGAGAGCACCAGAAAACCGGCCGGTCGCCGGTACTCCGCTTCCGCGGTGCCGCTACTCGACGAACAGGCCCCGCGCCGCGGCCCGCGCGTCGAACTCCTCAAGGCGTGCCTGGGCGTCCGGCAGTCCGTCGCACATCGCTTCCAGCAGGACCCGGCCGAGCAGCATCGGCGCGCAGGCCGTGTCGAAGGCGAGGCCCGTTCCGACGGCGGCGGGCAGCAGCAGGTCGGACACCTTGGCGACCGGCGCGAACGCGGAGTCCGCGACGGTGACGACGGTCAGTCCGGCCCCCTTCGCGTGGGCGAGGGTGTCCACGACCTCGCGCGGGTGGCGGGGCAGCGCGAAGCACAGCAGGGTGCTGGCCCCGGCCCGGACGGCCGCGTCGATGCGGTCGTGGACCATCGTGCCGCCCTCGTGCAGCAGCCGGACGTCGGGATGGACCTTGGCCGCGAAGTACGCGAAGCCGTACGCCTGGGACGCGGCGGCCCGCAGCCCGAGCACCGGCAGGGGGCGGGAGGCGGCGAGGAGCCGGCCGGCCCGTTCGACGGGACGCGGGTCGGCGAGCACGGAGGCGAGATGGCGGAGGTTCTCGATCTCGGCCTCGACGGCCTGCTGGTACTCGTTGTACGCGCCGGTGTCGGGGGCGGGTTCGGCCGGTGCGACCTCCCGCAGGTGTTTGCGCAGCGCCGGGTAGCCGTCGAAGCCGAGGGCGACGGCGAAGCGGGTGACGGACGGCTGGCTGACCCCGGCGAGTTCGGCGAGCTCCACGCTCGACAGGAACGGCACGTCGGCGGCCCGGCGCACCATGCTGTGCGCGATGCGCCGCTGGGTGGGCGTCAGCCGGTGCCCCTCGAAGAGGGCCTGCAGCCGCCCGGCGGGAGCGTCGGGCACCCCGGTACCTCCGCCGTCCCCGCCCGCGCTCGGGTCGTCCGCCCTCGCGCCGTTCGTATCACCGGCGCCACTCGTATCGCCGCCGCCGTTCGCCTCGCTCGTCTCGCCGCTGTCCGGGCCCGTTTCCATGTCCCTGTCCATGCCCCTATTCACGCTCGTGTTCCCGTCCACGCTCATGCCGTGCCCCCACTCCAGATGTCCGTGAACCGGTCGAGCAGCGCTGCCGCCGCCGTCACGTCGTCCGTGAGCGGCCGGTCGGTCGCGTCCGCGTCGAGCACCGACTCGGCGATCTCCAGCGCCCTGCCCACCGGCAGCTCCGGGTCGGGACGCAGGCCGCGCTGACGCAACGCCCGTACGGCGGCCACGAGTTCGCAGCCGACCACGAGACGGTACGCACTGCACGCGCGCAGGGTCTGGCGAGCGGCGAGCGAGGCGAAGCTCGCCTGTTCCTCGACGCCCCGGGAGAGTACAGCGTGGCCGAGCGAGGCGGGCGCGGAGAAGGCCCGCAGGTCACCGAGGGCGGCCCCGGCGGCGTACTCCAGGATCATCACGCCGGAGGAGGCGGGCTCGTGGTCGGCGAGGAAGGGGCGCAGCCGGGTGTAGGAGGGTTCGTTGAGGGTCGACAGGCGTGAGGTCGACAGCCGGGCGACCTGGGTGAGGGAGAGCCTGAAGTGGTCGAGGGCGAGCGCGAGCTGGGCCTGGTAGAAGCCGCCGTGGTGGTAGGCGGCCATGTCCTCGGCGCAGATCAGCGGGTTCTCGGCGGCCGCGTTGATCTCGACGGCGAGGACCTCCTCCAGAGCGTCGGCGGCGTCGTGCGCGGGGCCGTGGATCTGGGGTACGCACCGGAAGCCGTACGGGTCCTGGATCCGGCCGAGCGGTGGGGTCGGCCGGTCGGGGGCGCCGATCATCTCCCGCATCCGGCGGGCCACTTCGGTCGATCCGCGGTGCGGCCGGGCGGCGTGGACGGGCGCCGCGTAGGCCTCGTACGAGCCGTCCACCGCGACCAGTGACAGCGCGGCGACGACCTGGGTGGCCCCGATGAGCCCGCGCAGTTCGTGCAGGGCGAGCGCGGACTGGCCGAGGGTGAGGGCGTTGCTGCTGATGAGCGCGAGGGCGTCGTTGTTGTCGAGCGGCTGCGGCTCGGGGGCGCCCGCCTGCTCGACGACACCGGCGCCCGCCCGCGCCGACAGGCCGGCCCCCTCCCCGTCGCGCCAGGGGTGCTCGCCCGCCAGCGCGAGGCCCACCTGGGCCAGGGCCGCGATGTCGCCGGTGCCGACCGAGCCGAACTCGTTCACGACGGGGTACGCGCCGCTCTCCAGCGCCTCGCACAGCGCCGTGACGACGGTGGGGCGCAGGCCGGCGCCGCCCGCGAGGAGCTGGTTGGCCCGTACGGCGAGCATCGCCCGGACCTCGCGGGCGGGCAGTTCGGCGCCGATGGCCCCGGCGTGGCTGCGCAGCAGGCGGAGACCGTGTTCGGCGGCGGCCTCGGTGGGCACGTCCTCGTTCCGGTTCGCGCCGACTCCGGTGGAGCGGCCGTACACGCGGCCGGTGGCGGCGATGCGCCGGGCCGCGTCCCAGGACTCCTCGACACGCTTCATCGCGTCGGTGCCGGGGACGGGCCGCGCGGACCCGTCGGCGAGGCGTACGACGTCGGCGACACCTGTGCTGTAACCGTCCAGCACCACGAGGCCGTACGTCCCCGCACTCGGCGTGTCCACATCCCGAGACGACATAGAGCGCAAACTCCCCTCAAACCGGGCATTCGGTCTTGCCTGTCGATCACAAGAAACCAGCGATCAACACCACACCGTTGACAAGCTATTCAAGTAGAGAGAACTCTGCATGACTATATGCAGCCGGGCAAGGGACACCTCATGATCCAGTTCGACGCGGTCCACAAGCGTTTCCCGAATGGCACCACCGCGGTCCACGACCTCTCCCTGGAGATGCCGGAAGGGGGCGTGACCGTCCTCGTGGGATCTTCCGGTTGCGGCAAGACGACCACCCTCCGGATGGTCGACCCCACCTCGGGCACCATCCGCGTCGGCGGCCGTCACGTGCTGGAACAGGACGCCGCCGACCTGCGCCGCTGCTCCTCGGCTGGGGCCGCCGCAAGGCGCGGTCGCGGGCCGCGGAACTCCTGGAGACGGTCGGCCTGACCGCCGAGGCCGGCAAGCGCTACCCGCACCAGCTCTCCGGCGGCCAGCAGCTGGGGGTCCCCCCAGGCCCTTAGGGCACTGGGGGAGCGTCGGTGTGGCCCGCGCGCTCGCCGCCGACCCCCCGGTACTCCTGATGGACGAGCCGTTCGGCGCGGTCGACCCGGTCGTGCGCACCCAGCTCCAGGACGAACTGCTGCGGCTCCAGAAGGAGCCGAACAAGACGATCGTCTTCGTCACGCACGACATCGACGGGGCGGTACGGCTCGGCGACCGGATCGCCGTCTTCCGCACCGGCGGCCATCTCGTCCAGTGCGCCACCCCGGCGGAACTGCTGGCCCGCCCGGCGGACGACTTCGTCGCGGACTTCCTGGGCACCGAACGCGGCCTGAAGCTGCTGTCCCTGACCTCGCTCCAGGGCATCCCGCAGGCCCCGGCCCCCGAGGGCGGCACCTGGGAACTGGTCCTGGACGGCGCCCGCAAACCCCTGCACTGGCGCACCGGGGCCGGCGGTGCGAAGAGTGCCGGCGGAACCACCGAACTCCCCGTACGCCCCCTGCACGACACCGACTCCCTGCTCGCCGCCCTCAACGAGTCCATCGCCTCCCCGGCCGGACTCGTGGCCCGGGTCGACGCCGACGGCACCCTCACCGGCGTGACCTCGCGCGACGAGATCCACCGGCACGCGGGACTGGCCCACGCGGAAGCCCTGGTGGCGTGATGACCATCGACTGGTCGTGGATCGGCGACCACACCGACGACCTCACCACCCTCACGCTCTCCCATCTGCAGGCGGCCCTGTCCGCCGTCCTCCTCGGCCTGCTGATCTCCCTGCCACTGGCCGTGGTCGCCCACCGGATCCGGCCCCTGCGCGGGGTGCTCCTGGGCCTGTCGAACGTCCTCTTCACGATCCCGTCGATCGCGGTCTTCGTCCTGCTCCTGCCGGTCTCGGGACTGACCCGCACCACCACGGTCGTCGGGCTGACGATCTACACCCTCGTCGTCCTCCTCCGGAACACGGTCGAAGGCCTCGACTCGGTCCCGGCGAAGACGAAGGAGGCCGCGAAGGCCATGGGTACGCGCCCCCTGCGCGCCCTCCTCACCGTCGAACTCCCCCTCGCGCTCCCGGTGATCATGGCGGGCGTGCGGATCGCCACGGTCATGTCGATCTCGCTGGTCTCCGTGGCCACGTACATCGGCGACGGCGGACTCGGCCAGCTCTTCACCGACGGTTTCCAGCGCAACTTCCCGACGCCGGTGATCGCGGGAGTCGTCCTGACGCTCCTGCTGGCGCTGGTCGCGGACTCCCCGCTGGTCGCCCTCCGTACGTACTCACCCCGTGGACGTGGCGAACCTCTTCACCACCGACACCGACATCGTGGCCTACGACTGGGTCGTCCTCACGGACCCGGAGAACCTGATCCCCGGCCAGCACATCGTCCCCCTCGTCGCCGACCGCAGGGCCGACTCGACGGTCCGCAGGGCACTCGCCGAACTCGGCAACGTCCTCACCACGGCCGATCTGACCGAGCTGAACCGCAAGGTCGACAAGGACAAGAAGGACCCGGAGGACGTGGCGGACGTGGCGGACGCGTACGCGAAGGAGAAGGGGCTGACCGACTAGAGCCGGTGGCGGAACCGGTCTGGGGCGGGCCCGGCGCGGACAGGGGGGCTAACCCCCGTGCCAAGCCCGCACGGGCTCCCTACCGTGGAACGCATGACCGGAATGGAAGCCCGCGACGCCGAACTCAAGAAGGAACTCGACGCCACCTTGCACGCACGCAAGGAACTGGGCGCCGAGTACGAGTCCGCGCTGGTCGACTCGTTCCTGGAGAAGGTCGAACAGCGCCTCGACGGCGCGGTCGACCGCCGGGTGCGCCGTCAGCTCGCGGAACAGCAGATGGTGGTGGCCCGGGACGCGCGTTCCCCGCAGGGGTCCTCGGACTCCTGGGGCGAGCGCTTCGGCTTCGGGATCGTCTCCCTCGTCCTCGCGGTCCCCCTGTCCGCCATCGGCGGCGGCGTCGCCCAGCTGCCCGGCCTGCTGGTCGCCTGGGTGGGCATCGTCGGCGTCAACGTGGTCCAGGCCGCGCGCTTCTCACCGAATCTCTTCGGGCGGCGCAGGACCAAGCAGGACTCGGACTGGGACGGGTGACGGACGGACACGGGGAGCAGGACCGCACGGCGAACAGCACGGCACGGGGAACAGCGCGGCACGAGAAGCAGAGCAGTAGAGCAGTTGAGCGGTAGAGCAGTCGAGCAGCACGGGAACGCCGAAGGGCCCGGTACCTGAAGCGGTACCGGGCCCTTCGTGAAGCTTGCGCGGGGGCCGCCGCACCCCCGTTGCCGGGGGGCGGGACGACGGCGGTCCCCGCGAGGGACGCGAGCCGGGTCAGGGCCGAGCTGCGCGTCCGTGGCGTCCATGGAGGTCCGGGAGCCGCTCCGGAGGTCCTTGGCGCCGTATCGGTGCCGGCCGGTCCGGGGAGCCGCTCCCGTCCCTGCCGACATCCCTCACTCTGCCGTGCCCGTGTTAAGCGTGTGCTGCGTGGACGTGACGCGCTCGTACCACTTCCACGAAGTTCCGCCGTGACCGCTCACACCGGAAGTCCCGCTCCGGCGTGCGCGGTTCACCGGAGGTTCTACTGCCGGCCACCCTTGGCGAGGAAAGAGAGCAGGTCCTGCCTGCTCACGACGCCGGTGGGCTTGCCCTCGACCAGGACGATCGCGGCGTCGGCCGCGCCGAGCACGGTCATCAGGTCGCCCACCGGTTCGCCGGAGCCGACCTGCGGCAGCGGCGCCGACATGTGCTTCTCCAGCGGGTCGGTGAGGGAGGCCCGCTGGGTGAACAGCGCGTCGAGCAGTTCCCGTTCGACGACGGAGCCCACGACCTCGGCGGCCATCACGTCCGGGTGTCCGGCGCCCGGCTTCACGATCGGCATCTGCGAGACGCCGTACTCGCGCAGCACCTCGATCGCCTCGCCGACCGTCTCGTCGGGGTGCATGTGGACGAGCTGCGGCATGGCGCCGTGCACCTTGTCGCTGAGGACGTCGGCGACGCGGGCGCTGGGGCCCTCGTCCTCCAGGAAGCCGTAGTCGGCCATCCACTCGTCGTTGAAGATCTTGCTGAGGTACCCGCGACCGCTGTCCGGCAGCAGGACGACCACGACGTCGTCGGGGCCGAGCCTTTCGGCCACCCGCAGCGCGGCCACGACGGCCATCCCGCAGGAACCGCCGACGAGCAGGCCCTCCTCCTTGGCGAGGCGCCGGGTCATCTGGAAGGAGTCCTTGTCGGACACGGCGACGATCTCGTCGGCGACGGTCCGGTCGTACGCGGTCGGCCAGAAGTCCTCACCGACGCCCTCGACGAGATACGGGCGCCCGGAGCCGCCGGAGTACACGGACCCCTCGGGGTCGGCGCCGACGACCTGGACCCTGCCGTCGCTGGCGTCCTTCAGGTAGCGGCCGGTGCCGGAGATGGTGCCGCCGGTGCCCACACCCGTGACGAAGTGGGTGATCCGCCCCTCCGTCTGCGTCCACAGCTCAGGGCCGGTGGAGTGATAGTGCGAGGCGGGATTGTCGGGGTTGGAGTACTGGTCGGGCTTCCAGGCTCCGGGCGTCTCACGGACCAGCCGGTCGGAGACGTTGTAGTACGAGTCGGGGTGCTCGGGGTCCACCGCCGTCGGGCAGACGACGACCTCGGCCCCGTACGCGCGCAGCACGTTGATCTTGTCGGTGCTCACCTTGTCGGGGCACACGAAGATGCACTTGTAGCCCTTCGTCTGGGCCACGATGGCAAGGCCCACACCCGTGTTGCCGCTGGTCGGCTCGACGATCGTGCCACCCGGCTGCAGTGCGCCGCTCTTCTCCGCGGCCTCGATCATGCGCAGGGCGATGCGGTCCTTCACGGAGCCGCCGGGGTTGAAGTACTCGACCTTCGCGAGGACGGTCGCCTGGATGCCGGCGGTCACGCTGTTGAGCCTCACCAGCGGGGTGTTGCCGACGAGACTGATCATCGAGTCGTGGAATTGCACCGTTGTCTCCGGAGCTGAAAAGAAATGGTCGGGGTGGTTCCGTCAGCCTAAGCCCCTCCTGGGCGTTCACAGCGCGTTGAGATTGACCGACGGTCTGTACGGGGCAAGGAGTGGGTGTACGGCTAAGAGGAGGTGGCGGCTTCGCATGTCGAGCTTGTCGAGGGCGAGGGTGGCACGGCGGATCGCGGCGGGCGCGGCGTACGGCGGCGGCGGGATCGGGCTGCTGGGCGCGGCGACGGTCGGAGTGGTGCTGGCCGAGGTACAGCTGGCGAAACGGCAGGTGGGTCACGGGCGCAGTCCCCACCCGCCGAGCGCGGACGGCCTGTACGGGTACGCGTACGCCGGTGGGGAGGAACCGCTGCGCCTGACGATGCTCGGTGACTCGACCGCGGCGGGGCAGGGAGTGCACCGGGCCCGGCAGACACCGGGCGCGCTGCTGGCGTCGGGTCTCGCGGCGGTGGCGGAACGGCCGGTACGGCTGCGGAACGTGGCCCTGCCCGGCGCCCAGTCCGACGACCTGGACCGCCAGGTCCGGCTGGTCCTCGCGGATCCGGACGGGCTGCCCGAGGTGTGCGTGATCATGGTCGGCGCCAACGACGTGACGCACCGGATGCCGGCGACGCGGTCGGTCCGGCACCTGTCGGCCGCGGTACGCCGGCTGCGTACGGCCGGTGCGGAGGTGATCGTCGGCACCTGTCCCGACCTGGGCACGATCGAGCCGGTCCACCGGCCGCTGCGGTGGTTCGCGCGGCGGGCCTCACGGCAGCTGGCGGCGGCGCAGACGATCGGCACGGTCGAGCAGGGCGGGCGGACGGTGTCGCTGGGCGACCTGCTGGGGCCGGAGTTCGCGGAGAACCCGCGCGAGCTGTTCGGGCCCGACAGCTACCACCCCTCGGCGGAGGGATACGCGACGGCGGCGATGGCCGTGCTGCCGACGGTGTGTGCGGCGCTGGGGCTGTGGCCGGCGGAGGAGGAGCGTCCGGACGTGTCCCGTCGGGAGGGGTTCCTTCCCGTGGCCCGTGCGGCGGCGGAGGCGGCGTCGGAGCCGGGCACGGAGGTGGCTGCGGCGATGCCTACGGGGCCGCGCGGCCCGTGGGCCCTCCTGAAGCGCCGCCGCCGACGCCGCGTCCCGGCGTCCGACCCGGCCCCGACATCCCCCTGACCGCCCACCGCATGGGGGCTGCGCCCCCTCGCCCCCATTGCGCAGTTCCCCGCGCCCCTGGGGTGCCTGGGGGGCCGCCGCCCCCGCAACGAAGGCCCCGTCCGCCCTTCAGGGGTGCGGGGAACTGCGCGAACAACCCCCACCGGACCCGCAGCCGAACCCGGAGGGCCGGGGCGCAGCCCCGCTCCTCAGGGGCGCGGGGAACTGCGCGGCCCGCCCCCACCGGACCCGCAGCCGAATCCGGGGGGTCCGGGGGCGCAGCCCCTGGGTGCGTGACGGGACGGGTAGGGGCGGCGGGGGCGAGAAAAGCAAGCGCTTGGAAAGTGCGGCCCGAGTCACACGGTCATACCCGTGACCTCACCCGTACGGACGGGTAGCTTCCCAACCAGGTCCGCCCATCCCCCCGCGACGCCAATGGAGCCGTAGATGCCCGAAGCCGTGATCGTCTCGACCGCCCGCTCCCCCATCGGCCGCGCATTCAAGGGCTCCCTCAAGGACCTGCGCCCCGACGACCTCACCGCCACCATCATCCAGGCGGCCCTCGCCAAGGTCCCGGAGCTCGATCCGAAGGACATCGAGGACCTGATGCTCGGCTGCGGCCTCCCCGGCGGCGAGCAGGGCAACAACCTCGGCCGCATCGTGGCCGTGCAGATGGGCATGGACCACCTCCCCGGCTGCACGATCACCCGTTACTGTTCCTCCTCGCTCCAGACGACCCGCATGGCCCTGCACGCCATCAAGGCGGGCGAGGGCGACGTCTTCATCTCGGCGGGCGTCGAGCTGGTGTCGCGCTTCACGAAGGGCAACTCCGACAGCCTCCCGGACACCCACAACCCGCTCTTCGCGGACGCGGAGGCCCGTACCGCCGAGGTCGCCGCGAGCGAGGGCGCGTCCTGGCACGACCCGCGCGAGGACGGCCTGGTCCCGGACGCGTACATCGCGATGGGCCAGACCGCGGAGAACCTCGCCCGGATCAAGGGCGTCACCCGCCAGGACATGGACGAGTTCGGTGTCCGCTCGCAGAACCTCGCCGAGGAAGCTATCAAGAACGGTTTCTGGGAGCGCGAGATCACCCCGGTGACCACCCCGGACGGCACGGTCGTGAGCAAGGACGACGGCCCCCGCGCCGGCGTCACGCTGGACGGCGTCGCGGGCCTCAAGCCCGTCTTCCGCCCCGACGGCCTGGTCACGGCGGCCAACTGCTGCCCGCTGAACGACGGCGCCGCCGCCCTCGTGATCATGTCCGACACGAAGGCCCGCGAGCTCGGTCTGACCCCGCTGGCCCGGATCGTCTCGACCGGCGTCACCGGCCTCTCCCCCGAGATCATGGGCCTCGGCCCGGTGGAGGCGTCGAAGCAGGCCCTCTCCCGCGCCGGCCTGACGGTCGACGACATCGACCTGTTCGAGATCAACGAGGCGTTCGCCGCCCAGGTGATCCCGTCCTACCGCGACCTGGAGATCCCGCTGGAGAAGCTGAACGTGAACGGCGGCGCGATCGCGGTCGGCCACCCCTTCGGCATGACCGGCGCCCGTATCACCGGCACGCTCATCAATTCCCTCCAGTTCCACGACAAGCAGTTCGGCCTGGAGACGATGTGCGTGGGCGGCGGCCAGGGCATGGCGATGGTCATCGAGCGCCTGAGCTGACGCACAAGCACGCTCACCGTAACCGCAGTTGAACGCAGGGTGAACGAAACGACCCGGAGTCCCCCGCCCGACGGGACTCTGGGTCGTTTTGTGATCGAATCTCCCCCAGGATGTGACCTAACTCCCTTCGGGGAAGAATTCACGCAGGTCAGAGCTGGTCCGCAGGTGAACGCCAGGGCTAAAGTCCTGTCCCTTTCGTGACGTTGTGCACTGACAGCTGGTTAGTCCACCCTTCAAGCTGATGTAGGAAGTCGGGGGTCGACTTTGAACCGGGAGTACGTCAGTGAGCACCACGTTTCTCGCTCTGCTGCTCGCCACAGCCACCACCACGGCCGTGGGCGTCGCCGTTCTGCGCACCCTGCTGGCCCTGCGCCGGCAGGTGGCGGCCCTGCACACCGAACTCGCCAGAAGCCGCTCCACGGCCCTCAGCGGCCTCGTACCGGCCGCCCGGGGAGCCGCCGACGCGGAGGAGATACGCGCCGCCGTGGCCGAGGCCCTCGCCGAGGAGCGCGAGCGTGAGCTCGCCGAGGCGCGCGCTTTCTGGGCCGCCCAGGAGGCGCGGGACGCCGGTGACGCGCCGACGCTGCTCGGCCTTCCCGACAGCGAGCTGTTCCTGCCGCGCCAGTCGGACTTCATCGGCCTCGAACACCTGGAGCCGGTGACCGAACCGGCCGCCGACGCCGACGAGTTCTCCGGCGATTCCGCCGAGCTGGCCGCGGCCCGCCGCCGCCACCCCTCGCACCCGGACTTCGTCCCGGTCCAGTCGCCGATGGTGAACGACCACGAGCGCACGGTGTCCTGCCTTGAGGAGCTGGCCGACTCCCGTACGGAGCTGGCGGACGTCCGCCCCGGCCCCCTCGGCACCCTCGACGTGTACGTCTTCGCCGACGGCACCACCCTCTGCATGACGCCCGGCCACCGGGAGACCGCCGAACGCCTCGCGGAGTCCCTGCGCACCGGCCACCCGCCGGTCCTGCTCGGCGGCTCGGGAGTCTCGGGCGCCTACGCGCTCACCTTCGAGTGCGGCCAGGAGAACGTCTACGTGCTCGCGGACCGCGTCATAGCGTCGCTGTAACCCCCCGCGCGACCCTTCGCGCGACCCCCGCGTCGGAGGACGGCCCGCGTCAGACGCCCGCCCTCTTCTGCGCCTCCTCCACGAGCACCAGCGCCTCCGCCAGTTCCTCCTCGGTCCTCAGTACGAGCGCGAGGTCGTGCACGGCCACCGTGATCTGGTCCGCCGACGCGAACATGCCCGCGTCCGGCATCTCCCGGGGTGCCTGCTCGGGGTCCTCAAGCCGCTGGGCGCGCAGGGCCAACTCCCTGGCCAGGCCCAGTGCCTCGGCGGCGGCCCCCCGCTGCAGCCGGCTCTGCGGCGCGGCCCGCAGCCGGTCGGCGAAGTGGTCCACGGCACGGGTCAGCGGCGTCGTATCAAGCACGTCGCGAGACTACGCGTCGCAACCGGACTGTTGCCAATGACCGAACCCTCAGGCACGGTGGCGTGAAGGACCGGCTTACATCCCCTTTGCGTCCGGAGGCGCCGATGTCCCAAGTCTTCTCCGCGGAGACCCATCGCAATCTGCTCGCCCGCATCCCCCACTGCACCGGTCGTGAGATCTCCGACTGGCTGCGCACCGTCGACGAAGGCCCCGCTCTCCACCGCTTCGAGGAGAAGGTCAGCTGGCTCCGTGCCGAGCACGACCTCGCGTACGGCCACGCGAAGGCGATCATCCACGAGTACGACCTGAGGAGGGCCGCGCGCAATCTGCGCTGAGCGCGCGCCTTCACTCCGCTCCGGCACCAAAAGATTGAAGGGCCCCGCGAACCGAGGTTCGCGGGGCCCTTCATCGTGCGCCGTCAGTGCTAGTCGTTGCCACTGAAGATCGCGACCAGCCGCAGCATCTCCAGATAGATCCAGACGAGACTCATGGTCAGACCGAACGCGGCCAGCCATGCCTCGTCACGCGGCGCGCCATAGGCGATACCGTCCTCGATCTGCTTGAAGTCGAGCGTCAGGAAGAACGCGCCCAGGACGATCGCCAGGATGCCGACGATCGCGCCCAGCGGGCCCATGCTGCGCAGCCCGCCGTCGTCGGCGACACCGAAGACGACCAGCAGCAGGTTGACCGCCATGACCAGCACGAAGGCGATCGCGATGGCCATACCGATGCGCGCGTACCTGGCGGTGACGCGGATCCAGCCCGCCTTGTAGATCAGCAGGGTGGCGCCGGAGACGGCCATGGTGCCGAGCACGGCCTGGAAGGGCGCGCCGGACCACCTGCTGTTGTACATCTCGCTGATCACGCCGAGGAACACGCCCTCGAAGGCGGCGTACGCCAGGATCAGCGGGGGTGAGGCCTTGCGCTTGAAGGCCTGGACCAGCGCGAAGACCATCGCGATGAGCGCCGAGCCGATGGCCAGGCCGAAGCTGGTCGACGTGACCGGCAGGAGGACCCAGGCGAGAACGGCACCGACGGTGACGGTACCGAGAGTCAGGGCCGTCCGCGCGACGACGTCGTCCATCGTCATACGGCCGGCGGCGGGCGGGGCCTGCGGCGGTGCGCCGTGCTGCAGGTCCTGCTGTGCGTACGGGTTCTGAGCGTAAGGATTCTGCGCGTACGGGTTGCCGCTCTGCGAGGCGCCGGGGGCACCCTGTGCGTACGGGTTCCCCTGCGTACCGACAGCGGGGCCCCCGGCCTGCGGCGCCGCGTTGAAGCCCGCGTAGCCGTTGTCGCGGCTGAACCCCCGTCGCGAGAAGACCGGGTTGCTGCTCCTCATTTCACTCCTCCATGGCCACCTTGCGCGGCCTTGGCTCAAGAGTAATGGGTAGGCAAAAGAATGCATCCAGTGCCTGAGAGGATCTTTCCCCTCTTGTGACCGGGAACACCGGGTCTCACCCCGGCATTCCCCCTACCGGTAGAACGCCGGTACGTACCGGTCCGGTTCCCCCGCCAGGGGTCCTTCACTCCAGGCGTCACTCCAAGGGGAAACCCGTGTACCCCTCGGCGAGGTCCTGCTCGGCGGCGCGCGCGGAGGCGAGCCGCTCCAGCCGGGCCAGCTGGATCCGGTCCTCGAAGGGCGTGGCCCCGGGCGAGCGGTGCAGCAGCGTCGTCATCTCGTACGAGAACCGCTCGGCCTGCCACACCCGGCGCAGGCAGGTCTGCGAGTAGGTGTCGAGCAGGGCGTCGGAGCCGGTCCCCTCGCGGTGGGCCAGCGCCCGCGCGAAGGTCACGACGTCACCGACCGCGAGGTTCAGGCCCTTGGCGCCGGTCGGCGGCACGATGTGGGCGGCGTCCCCGGCCAGGAAGAGCCGCCCGTGGCGCATCGGCTCGTGGACATGGCTGCGCATCGGAGTGACCGACTTGGCGGTGATGGGCCCCCTGGCCAGCCGCCAGTCGTCGTCCGTCTCGAAGCGGCGCTCCAGCTCGTCCCAGATCTCCTCGTCGCTCCACGACCCGGCGTCCGTGCCCTCGGGCACCTGGAGGTAGAGGCGGGAGACGACGGGCGAGCGCATGGACAGCAGGGCGAAACCGCGGTCGTGCCGGGCGTAGACGAGCTCGTCGTGCGACGGGGGCACGTCGGCGAGGATCCCCAGCCACCCGAAGGGGTACGTCCGCTCGAAGACCTGGGTGAGCTCCTCGGGAATCGCCTTGCGGGCCACACCCCAGAAACCGTCGCACCCGACGACGTACGCGCACTCCAGGACGTCCTCACGCCCCTCGTGCCGGAACCGCACCCGGGGGCTGTCGGTGTCGGCCCCCTCCACGGCCAGCGCCTCCGCCTCGAAGAGCAGCGGGCCGCCCTCCTTGAGCTGCAGCGCGATGAGGTCCTTGCACACCTCGGTCTGGGCGTAGACCATCACGGACCGCCCGCCGGTGAGGGCGGGGAAGTCGATCCGGTGGCGCCTGCGCGCGAACCGCAGCTCGATGCCGTCGTGGCGCAGGCCCTCACGGTCCATACGGGCTCCGGCGCCCGCGGCCCGCAGCACGTCCACCGTTCCCTGCTCCAGGATTCCGGCGCGCTGGCGCTGCTCCACGTAACCGCGGTCGCGGCTCTCCAGTACGACGGAGTCGATCCCCGCGTTGTGCAGCAGCCTCGCCAGCAGCAGGCCGGCCGGTCCGGCCCCGATGATCCCGACGGTGGTACGCATCGACACGCCCCTTCGCGCTCCGACGACTCCCGTGAGCGCCGTCAGCGTAGTTCGCCGCCGTCCGCCGTCGTGAGCCTGTGTTCGCTGGGTGAAGTTTTATTCACCACTTTCGTTCACGTGAGTCTCCGACGGGCGCAACCCGCTGTCAACGGTCGAGTGGTGAAGTCTTCAATGAAGGATGCACCCTTCGTCGGGATACGCCGGGAAGGGCGGGGAAGGCCGAGGAAGGGTGAAAGTGTCGGTGGTGCCCGGAACCGGACTTGAACCGGTACGCCCGTTAAGGGCAGCGAGGTTTAAGCTCGCCGTGTCTGCATTCCACCATCCGGGCAGGCCATGGACTCCGCTTCGAGTGTCCCGAGCCTATCGGGACAGATCCCCCGAACAGCGGTGGGGCGACCCGATGTTGTCTTATTTTATTGGCGTCTGAGGGTGCATCAGCCCACGGTATGCGCCATCCGCACATGCCACGTGCCTTTCGACCTACGCGGGACGCCGCCCGGGGAATGACGTGATTTCACCGCCCGAACGAGCGGAACCTGACGAACCGTCGCCGTTTTGCCCCCGGACCGCTCCCGGCTCGCCCCCGGGTTCGTCCCGCGTCCGTCTCGGGGGCAGGTGTCATCCCCAGGTATGACCCGGGGCCCCGGGGTCCGTCCCCAGGCCCCCTCGGAACCGGAACAGGGGGTGACTACATGGCGGCCGCCGGCGTCGACGATGGAACGGTCGTCCACTCGTCGTCGTACCCACAAGGAGCACCCTTCCGTGACCACCACTCCCCTCGCCGAACGGTCCACCGCGGTGGCCGCCCGCGCCACGGAACTGTCGAAGGTCTACGGACAGGGAGAGACCCAGGTGGTCGCCCTGGACCGGGTCTCCGTCGACTTCCGGCAGGCCGAGTTCACCGCGATCATGGGTCCCTCCGGCTCCGGCAAGTCCACGCTGATGCACTGCGTGGCGGGGCTGGACAGCTTCTCCTCCGGCTCGGTCCGCATCGGTGAGACCGAACTGGGCTCCCTCAAGGACAAGCAGCTGACGAAGTTGCGCCGGGACAAGATCGGCTTCATCTTCCAGGCGTTCAACCTGCTGCCGACTCTGACCGCGCTGGAGAACATCACGCTCCCCATGGACATCGCCGGCCGCAAGCCGGACAAGGAGTGGCTGCACAAGGTGATCGAGATGATCGGTCTGGCCGACCGGCTCTCGCACCGCCCCTCCGAACTGTCCGGCGGGCAGCAGCAGCGCGTGGCCGTGGCGCGTGCGCTGGCGTCCCGGCCGGACATCATCTTCGGCGACGAGCCGACCGGGAACCTGGACTCGCGCGCGGGTGCGGAGGTACTGGGCTTCCTGCGCAACTCCGTACGGGAGCTGGGGCAGACGGTCGTGATGGTCACGCATGACCCGGTGGCGGCGGCGTACGCGGACCGGGTGATCTTCCTCGCGGACGGGCGTGTGGTGGACGAGGTGCACGCGCCTACGGCTGACGCGGTGCTGGACCGCATGAAGCGCTTCGACGCAAAGGGCCGCACCAGTTGACTGGGGCGCCCCCTGAGGCCCCCGCGCCCGAGGCCGACGTCCTCCCCCGGCCCGGCGGGGACGGGCCGCGCAGTTCCTTGCGGCCCGGCGGGGGTGAGCCGCGCCATTCCCTGCGGCCCGGCGGGGGCTGGCCGCGCAGTTCCCCGCGCCCCTAAAGGGGCCCGGCCAGCCCCGACCGACCTGCTCGTGGGGGCGCGGGAAACGACACAACAAGCACCCCAACCGGCCTGCCTTTAGGGGCGCGGGGAACGGCGCGACAAGCCCCCACCGGCCCGCACCCGACGAAGCCACCCCAGCCCACCCCTTCCAAGGGGCGCGGGGAACGGCGCAAAAAGTCCCACCGGCCCGCACCCCACACACCACCCCGACCCCCACGCACAAAGGGGCGCGGGGAACGGCGCAAGAAGCCCCACCGGCCCGCACCCGACACGCGACCCCTGGCCCCCGCTTCCAAGGGGCGCGGGGAACTGCGCGACAAGGCCCGCCGGGTCGCGGCCGAGCAGAGAACACCGCCCGCCCACCCACATCCCACCTGGACTGAGAAGACATGCTCCGTACCGCCCTGCGCAACGTGCTAGCGCACAAGGCCAGGCTCCTGATGACCGTGCTCGCCGTGATGCTGGGCGTGGCGTTCGTCTCCGGCACCCTGGTCTTCACCAACACCATCTCGGACGCGTACCAGAAGAGCTCCGCGAAGGGCTTCGACCAGGTCGACGTGGCCGTCGAGCCGGACTACCCGGACGACGGGCGCGACGACCTCGGCAAGGACCCCGAGCTGTCCCAGGCGCTGCTGGACAAGGCCGCGAAGGCCCCCGGCGCCGAGTCCGCCATTGGCGTGGTCACCGGCTTCACCGCCATCGCCGACAAGGACGGCAAGCTCATCGGCGGCGGCTTCCAGTCGCAGGGCGGCAACTACTGGGGCGACAAGGATCCCCGTTACCCCCTGAAGGACGGCAAGGCTCCGTCCGGCAAGGACGAGGTGGCCATCGACGCCGAGACGGCGAAGCGCGCCGGCTACAAGGTCGGCGACACCGTACGGCTCTCGGTGGACGGCCCGGTCCTCACCCCCACCGTCACCGCGGTCTTCACCACGGACGACGGCAACGTCGCCGCGGGCGGCAGCCTCGCCCTCTTCGACACGGCCACCGCGCAGCAGCTCTTCCACAAGAGTGGCGCGTACGGCGAGATCGATGTGAAGGCGGCCCCGGGCACCAGCCAGACCGCACTGCAGGCGAGCCTGGAAAAGGTCCTCCCGCAGGACCTCACCTCCACCACGACCGGCCAGGAACTCGCCGACGACCAGGCCGAGATGATCGAGGCCGAGATGAGCGGCCTCAAGACGGGCCTGCTGGTCTTCGCCGGTATCGCGCTGTTCGTCGGCACGTTCATCATCGCCAACACCTTCACCATGCTGGTCGCCCAGCGCACCAAGGAGTTGGCGCTGCTGCGCGCGGTGGGCGCCTCCCGCAAGCAGGTCACCCGTTCGGTGCTCCTCGAAGCCTTCCTGGTCGGTACGGTCGCCGCCGTCACGGGCCTGCTGGCCGGTATCGGCATCGGCGCGGGCCTGCGCGGCCTCATGGGTCTGCTGGACGCGACGGTCCCGGCGGGACCGCTGGTCGTCACCCCGGGCACGGTCGGCACGTCGTTCGCCGTCGGCATCCTGATCACGATGCTGGCCGCCTGGCTGCCGGGCCGCCGGGCCGCGCGGATCCCGCCGGTCGCGGCGATGAGCAGTGTGCACGCCACGGCGACGACCAAGTCGCTGGTGCTGCGCAACACCCTCGGTGCGCTGGTCGCGGCGGCGGGCGTCACCGTCGTCCTCTACGCCACGACGATGAACGGATCGGACGGCCAGGCCCCGATGGGCTTCGGCGCGGCGCTGCTGATCGTCGGTGTCTTCATCCTCACGCCGTTGCTGTCCCGCCCGCTGATCGCGGGCGCGGCCCCGGTCCTGCGGATCTTCGGTGTCTCGGGCAAGCTGGCCCGCCAGAACTCCGTACGCAACCCGCGCCGCACCGCCGCCACCGCCTCCGCCCTGATGATCGGACTGACCCTCATCACCGGTATGACGGTGATGGCGGGCAGCCTGCAGAAGGGCATCGACAAGATGGCCACGTCCGCGCTGAAGGCGGACTACGTGGTCTCGATGGCGAACTTCAACGACCTCTCGCCGGACGTCGAGAAGAAGCTCGCGAGGACCGACGGTGTCACCACCATCAGCGCCCTGCGTGACGCGCCCGCGCGCATCGACGGCGACACCGAGTACGTGACCGGTGTGAAGGGCTCCGCGATCGGCGAACTGACCGATCTGAAGGTCGACAACGGTGCCTTCGCGGTCAGCAGGACGCAGGCGGTGGTGGACGACGACACGGCGAAGGACCATGGCTGGAAGGCCGGTTCGACGTTCTCGGTCTCGTACGAGGACGGCAAGAAGCAGCAGCTGACGGTCGCCGGTGTCTACGAGGGCAACCAGATGATCCGCGGCATCATGGTCGACATCGCGACCCTCGCCCCGAACCAGGCGAACCCGGGCGACGCGCAGGTCATGCTGAAGACCTCGGGCGGCACGTCCGACGCGACCAAGGACAAGCTGGAGAAGGCGCTCGGCAACAACCCGGCCGTCAAGGTCCAGGACAAGCAGGACGTCTCCAACGAGATCGCGCAGATGTTCACGCTGATGCTGAACATGCTCTACGGCCTGCTGGCGATGGCCGTCCTCGTCGCCGTCCTCGGCGTGATCAACACCCTCGCCATGTCCGTCTTCGAGCGTTCGCAGGAGATCGGCATGCTCCGCGCGATCGGCCTCGACCGCAAGGGCATCAAGCGGATGGTCCGTCTGGAGTCCCTGGTGATCTCCCTGTTCGGCGGAGTGCTCGGCGTGGGCCTGGGCGTGTTCTTCGGCTGGGCCGCGGGTGAGCTGGCGGGCGCCAGGATGCCGACGTACGAGCTGGTGCTGCCCTGGGACCGGATGGCCGTCTTCCTGCTCCTGGCCGCGGTGGTCGGTGTCCTGGCCGCGCTGTGGCCGGCCCGCCGGGCGGCACGTCTGAACATGCTGTCGGCGATCAAGGCCGAATAGTCACCGCGCGACGCACCGCACGAAGCACCGCGCGACGTACGACGCACGACGCAACGCACGAAGACCGCACGACGCGGGTGGGCCCCGTTCCGATGCCACGGAACAGGGCCCACCGGCATGAACGGACCGCTCAGTTCCAGGTACGCGCCCGCAGCGGCATGCCCGACGCGCCGGAGCCGGGCGTCCGTACCGCCAGCACCTGGTTGACGCCGATGCGATTGCGTTCGAAGGCGAGCGCCGATGCGGCCATGTAGAGGCGCCAGACGCGGGCCCGGCCGGGGCTGGTGAGCTTGACGGCCCGCGGCCACTCCGCCTCCAGGTTGGCCACCCAGCGGCGCAGGGTGAGCGCGTAGTGCTCCCGGATCGACTCGACGTCACGCACCTCGAACCCGGCACTCTCCAGCTGGGTCACGGTCTCGCCGATCGGCGCGAGCTCCCCGTCGGGGAAGACGTACGCGTCGATGAACTCGTCGATCTCGTACGCCGCTTCGTCGCGCCACGGCCGGCGCCCGATCTGGTGGTTCAGCAGCCGCCCGCCCGGCTTGAGGAGGGCGAACAGATCCTGCGCGTACTCCAGATAGCGTTCGCTGCCGACGTGTTCGGCCATCCCGATGGAGGAGATGGCGTCGTACGGACCGTCGCCGACGTCCCGGTAGTCCTGGACGCGGATCTCGACCCGGTCGGTGAGCCCTTCCTCCGCGACGCGCTTACGGGCGTACGCGGCCTGCTCCTGCGACAGCGTGACGCCGACGACGCTCACGCCGTACTCACGGGCCGCGTGGATGGCCATCGAGCCCCAGCCGCAGCCGACGTCGAGCAGCCGCATGCCCGGCTTCAGCTCCAGCTTGCGGGCGATGAGGCCGAGCTTGTCGCGCTGGGCGTCCTCCAGGGTGCCGTCCGGGGACTCCCAGTAGGCGCACGAGTAGACCATGGACGGCCCGAGGACGATCTCGTAGAAGTCGTTGCCCACGTCGTAGTGGTGGCTGATCGCGCGCCGGTCGCTGCGCTTGGTGTGCAGATGGGAGAGCTGGGACCGTCTGCGCACCTCCTCGCGGGGCGGGGCGGGCGGCAGCGGCGAGCCCGCCATCCGTACGAGCCCGCGCACGGCGGACCGTACGTCGGGGTCACGCAGGGACTGGGCCAGGGTCCTGGCGTCCTCCCCGCGCTCCCAGACCATCTCGGCCACCGCGTCCAGTACGGCGTACAGGTCGCCGTCCACCGTGAGGTCACCGGCGACCCAGGCCCTCGCCAGGCCCAATTCCCCGGGCTTCCACAGGAGTCGGCGCAGCGCCCGCCGGTTCCTTACGACGAGCACGGGTGTGCCCGGCGGTCCCGCTTCCGAACCGTCCCAGGCACGAATCCGCACCGGGAGCGGGGCTCCCAGCAGCTGTTCCATCAGCGCCTTGAGCCGAAGCGCCGCGTCCTGCATGACGCACACCTCCGTGACGAGGAATTCCACAAACTCCAACACCACGTAAACACCAACGGGGCCGGAGCGCAGTCCCGCGAAAGCGTCATGTTCGAGCAAAATACATGCAGACACCACGTACTAACCGGGTGGTGTTCGGCGCACCCCTGGGGGCTGCGCCCCCAGACCCCCCGTCGCGCTCACGCGCTCGTCCTCAGACGCCGGACGGGCTGAAAGGCATCTTTCAGCCCGTCCGGCGTTTGAGGACCGGGGGTTCGGGGGCGGAGCCCCCGAGGCAGGTACGGGAACGGGTAGGGGCGGCGGGGGCGAAAAACGCCGAAGGGACCCCCCGCACCACGGATGGCGGGGAGCCCCTTCGGAGCAGGCGAACTGGACGGTGACCGGAGGTCAGGAGGCCTTCGCCTTCTCCTCGGTCTTCGTGGCGGCAGCAACCGCAGGCGCCGGCGCCGGCTTCGCAGCCTCGTAGAACTCCTCGCGAGGAGTCTCCATCGCACCGAGCGAGACGACCTCACGCTTCAGGAACACGGCCAGCGTCCAGTCCGCGAAGACCCGGATCTTCCGGTTCCAGGTCGGCATGGCCAGCCCGTGGTACCCACGGTGCATGTACCAGGCCAGCCGCCCCTTGAGCTTGATCTTCATCTTGCCCACGACGATGAACGCGACGCCCTTGTGCAGCCCCAGCCCGGCGACCGCACCCTTGTTGGCGTGGCTGTACTCCTTCTGCGGGAAGCCCCGCATACCGGAGATCACGTTGTCGCCGAGAACCCGCGCCTGACGCAGCGCGTGCTGGGCGTTCGGCGGGCACCAGGCGTTCTCGTTGCCGGCCTTGCGGCCGACGAGGTCCGGCACCTGGGCGTTGTCGCCCGCGGACCAGATGTAGTCCGTGCCCTGCACCTGGAGGGTCGTCCCGGTGTCCACGTGACCACGAGGGCCGAGTGGCAGGCCGAAGCGGGAGAGCACCGGGTTGGGCTTGACGCCGGCCGTCCACACGATCGTGCTGGAGTCGACCTCAAGGCCGTTCTTCAGGACGACGTGGCCGTCGACGCAGGAGTCCATGGAGGTGGAGAGGTAGACCTCGACCCCACGCCCTTCGAGGTGCTCCTTGCCGTACTGGCCGAGCTTGGGGCCGACCTCGGGGAGGATCTTGTCCGCGGCGTCGACGAGGATGAAGCGCATGTCCTCGCGCGAGACGTTGTTGTAGTACTTGGCCGCGTCCCGGGCCATGTCCTCGACCTCGCCGATGGTCTCCGCGCCTGCGAAGCCACCGCCGACGAAGACGAAGGTCAGCGCCTTGCGGCGGACGTCCTCGTCCGTCGTGGAGTCGGCCTTGTCGAGCTGCTCAAGGACGTGGTTGCGCAGGCCGATGGCCTCCTCGATGCCCTTCATGCCGATGCCCTGCTCGGCGAGGCCGGGGATCGGGAAGGTGCGGGAGACCGCGCCCATCGCGATGACGAGGTAGTCGAAGGGCAGCTCGTACGCCTCGCCCACGAGGGGGGCGATCGTGGCGACCTTGCGGTCCTGGTCGATGGTCGTGACCCGGCCGGTGAGGACTTCCGCCTTGGGCAGCACGCGTCGCAGCGGGACGACGACGTGCCGAGGCGAGATGCTGCCTGCGGCTGCTTCGGGGAGGAAGGGCTGGTAGGTCATGTACGACCGGGGGTCGACGACCGTGACGGTCGCCTCGCCGTAGCGCATCTTCTTGAGGATGCGCCGAGCTGCGTACAGGCCTACGTACCCACCGCCTACTACGAGGATCCTGGGACGCTCCGTGGTGCTCATGCCATCGAGTATCCACCTGTCCCAGGGGGGTCGCTCGTGCGCCCCTTCACAAGCTTCTTCACACCCTCTGCTACACTGCGCCGCCCACGTGACCCAGGTCATGTTCCGGCAGGGGAACCAGCGCGTGCCGCGACCCGTTGTCAATGCCGCCTGAGCTGCTGCTCCGGCCCTTCCGCGGCTTTGGACCAGTCCCCCTCTTCACGTGATCGCAGCACCCGTGAAACAGGCCGTTGATCATGCGTTGCGGGCTGTCGGGGGCCCCGGAGTACCCGGAGGGAGCAAAACCTCCCTCAACAGGGCCGATTCTCTTGTGAAGAACTTCACGAAGTTTCTCGCGGGGCTGCCGCGAAGGTCGTTTCCAAGGCCTCTCCAGGCCCCTCAAGTGCGCTCATACGGTGTCGGACCTGCTCAGCCGAGGCCCCTGCCGCAGGACGGAAGAGGCCTCGGACCGGGCCCGGTTCAGGCCAGGGACCACGCGATGCCGTCGAGGATGTCGTGCTCGCTCACGACGACCTCCCGCGCACCGGTCCGCTCCATGATCGCGAGGAGTACGAGGGCGCCCGCGCCGATGACGTCGACACGGCCCGGATGCATCGAGGGGATCTCCGCGCGCTCGGCGTGCGTGGCGGCGAGCAGCCGCTCGGTGATCTCGCGGACGCGGTCCACGGGGACCCGGGAGTGGTGGATGGCCTCGGAGTCGTACTCCGCGAGCCCCAGGGCGATCGCCGCGACCGTGGTGACGGAGCCCGCGAGCCCGACCAGCGTGCGGGCCTCCCGCAGGGGCACGGACTCCTCGGCGAGGTCGAGGGCCGCCTCGATGTCGGCGCGGATCGCCCGGACCTGCTCCCCGGTCGGCGGGTCGGTGACCACGCCGTCCCGGACCAGGTGGCGTTCCGTCATCCGTACGCAGCCGATGTCCACGGAGCGGGCGCCGCGCACGTGGTCGTCGCCGACGACGAACTCGGTGGAGCCGCCGCCGATGTCCACCACCAGATAGGGCTTGGCCAGGTCGTCACGGCCCGTCAGTTCCTTCGTGGCGCCCGTGAACGAGAACTCGGCCTCCTGGCCGCCGGAGATCACCTCGGGCTCCACGCCCAGGATGTCGAGGACACCGCGCACGAAGTCGTCGCGGTTCTCGGCGTCGCGGGAGGCGGAGGTGGCCACGAAGCGCAGGCGCTCCGCGCCGTGCTCCTTGATGACCTCGGCGTACTCGCGGCAGGCCGCGAACGTGCGGTCCAGGGCCTCGGGGGCGAGGCGGCCCGTGCGGTCGACGCCCTGTCCGAGGCGGACGATCGTCATGCGGCGGTCGAGGTCGACGAGTTCGCCGGTGTCGGGGTCCGCGTCCGCGACGAGGAGGCGGATGGAGTTGGTGCCGCAGTCGACGGCGGCCACGCGAGTCTTGATGGTGATCTCCTGTACCCAGTCGTTCGTCCCGCTCAGGGGCTCCGCCCCCGAACCCCCGCTTGCGCAGTTCCCCGCGCCCCTGAAAAGCCGCGCCGTCGCCGACCCCCCTAAAAGATTGCGCCGTTCCCCGCGCCCCTAACAAGCTGCGCCGTTTTCCGCGCCCCCCTAAAAAGCTGCGCCGTTCCCCGCGCCCCCCGAAAGACTGCGCCGTTCCCCGCGCCCCTGGATGCCCAGGGGCCGCGGCGATGAAAGGCAGGGGCGCAGCCCCGTCTTTCAGGGGCGCGGGGAACTGCGCGGTCAGCCCCCACCGGACCGGCAGCCGACGACACGCCCCGCCGGCTCAGGGGCCCGCAGCCGACAGCGCACCCCGAACCCCCCGGTTCACCCCGCCGGAGGCACGACGCACGCCCCCTTGCGCCACCACTCCGGCAGCATCGCGATCGCCTCGTCCCCCAGGGGGTTCACCCCCGGCCCCGCGGCCAGCGAGTGCGCGACCAGGACGTGCAGGCACTTCACCCGGTCCGGCATCCCGCCCGCGCTGGGGAATCCTTCGAGCACGTCGATGGCGTCGCGCCGCGCGATGTAGTCCTCGTGCGCGGCCCGGTACGCCTCGGCCAGTTCGGGGTCCGTGGCGAGCCGGTCCGTCATCTCCTTCATGACGCCGTTCGCCTCCAGCGTGCCGATGGCGGAGGCCGCACGCGGGCACGTCAGGTAGTACGTCGTGGGGAACGGCGTCCCGTCGGGCAGCCGGGGGGCCGTCTCGACGACGTCGGGCTGTCCGCACGGACAGCGGTGCGCGATCGCGCGCAGCCCGCGCGGCGGCCGCCCGAGCTGCTGCTTGAAGGCCTCGACGTCGGCGTCGGTGGGCTCGGTGCGCGGTGTGGGCGGCGGGGGCGTTTCCATGCCTTGGCTCTGTGTCCTTCTGGTTCAGTTCACTGGTCGGAGGCGTCGGCCTTGTCGACGCCGTCCCAGACGTTGGCGTACCAGGCCCGGTCGGCGGCCGTCCGGTCCGTACGCGTCTTCTTCGCCGCGTCGGGGTCGATCACGATGAAGCCGGTCTCGCCCGGCATCACGTAGTGCAGCCGTTCCCGGATGCGCTGCTCGGCGTACGCGTCGTCCTGCCAGCGCGCCTTGAGGTCGCGCAGTTCCTCGACGCGTTCGCGGGCCTGCTCCCGTTCGCGTTGCAGATCGGCGACCTCGGCACGCTGGGAGACGTACTGCCTTATGGGATAGGCGAGGGCCACGACGAGCGAGCAGAGGACGAGGGCGAGGAGCGCCGCGCGGCCGGTCAGCCGGGAGCGGCGGGCCTGGCGTTTGGTCTGGGAGCGGTAGACGCGGGCGGCGGTCTGCTCGCCGAGCACCCGCAGCCTGGTCGCGGTGGAGAACCGGTCACGGTCCTTCACGGCCATCTGTCCCGCCTCCCCGATACGTACGTACGTCCCCGCACACGGTACGGGACCGGGTACGGGGACGTACGTACGACGCTGCCTACGAGGGTGTTCAGCCCTTGAAGCGGGGGAAGGCCGAGCGGCCCGCGTACACCGCGGCGTCGTCGAGGATCTCCTCGATGCGCAGCAGCTGGTTGTACTTGGCGACGCGGTCCGAGCGGGCCGGGGCGCCGGTCTTGATCTGGCCGCAGTTCACCGCGACCGCGAGGTCGGCGATGGTGACGTCCTCGGTCTCGCCGGAGCGGTGGGACATCATGCACTTGAAGCCGTTGCGCTGGGCCATCTCGACGGCGTCGAGGGTCTCGGTCAGCGAACCGATCTGGTTGACCTTGACCAGCAGGGCGTTGGCGGAGCCCTCCTCGATGCCGCGGGCGAGGCGCTCGGGGTTGGTGACGAAGAGGTCGTCGCCGACGATCTGGACCTTGGAGCCCAGCTTCTCGGTGATGACGTTCCAGCCGGCCCAGTCGTCCTCGTACAGCGGGTCCTCGATGGAGACGAGCGGGTACGCGGAGACGAGCTCCTCGTAGTACTCGGTCATCTCGGCGGCCGAGCGGGACTTGCCCTCGAACTCGTACTTGCCGTCCTTGTAGAACTCGGACGCGGCGACGTCGAGCGCGAGGGCGACCTGCTCGCCGGGGGTGTAGCCGGCTTCCTTGATGGCTTCGACGATGAGGTCGAGGGCCGCACGGTTGGAGTCGAGGTTCGGGGCGAAGCCGCCCTCGTCGCCGAGACCGGTGGACAGGCCGCGGCTCTTCAGGACCTTCTTGAGGGTGTGGTAGACCTCGGCGCCCCAGCGGACGGCCTCGGAGAAGGACTCCGCGCCGATCGGGGCGATCATGAATTCCTGGATGTCGACGTTCGAGTCGGCGTGCGACCCGCCGTTCAGGATGTTCATCATCGGGACGGGCAGCAGGTGCGCGTTCGGTCCGCCCAGGTAGCGGAAGAGCGGCAGGTCGCTGGCCTCGGAGGCGGCGTGCGCGACGGCGAGGGAGACGCCGAGGATGGCGTTGGCGCCGAGCGAGCCCTTGTTGTCGGTGGCGTCCAGGTCGATCATCGCCTGGTCGATGAGGCGCTGCTCGGTGGCGTCGTAGCCGACGAGCTCCGGGCCGATCTGCTCGATGACGGCGAGGACGGCCTTCTCGACACCCTTGCCGAGGTAGCGGTTGGGGTCTCCGTCACGGAGCTCGACTGCTTCGAAGGCACCGGTGGAGGCACCGGACGGAACGGCGGCACGACCCGTGCTGCCGTCGTCGAGGCCGACCTCGACCTCGACCGTGGGGTTGCCTCGGGAGTCCAGGATTTCCCGGGCTACGACGACGTCGATGGACGGCACGAGCATCTCCTTATGGGGTGTGACACAAGCTGTGCCGGGCCGGAGGCCCGGTTGCGCGCAGGCCGTGGTGGCCCCGCGGGATGAGCCTAACCGGCTGCCGGGGATCGGCCAGCCCTCGACCGCCTCCTGGACAGAACCGAGAGGAAATTGTTTCCGAACGGAACAAAGACACGGGCCGAAAGAACGGGCACAAAAAAGCCCCGCCCCGGTGCGTACGGGGGAACACGCACCGGAACGGGGGAGCCCGTGGGGGACGGGGGTGACCCTCACGAGGCCTCCACTATGAAGGACACGGATGTGAGGGCGCTGTGGTTCAGTCGCGATCCGGATGTGGACCGGACCTCCGGTCGGGGCCGAGCGGCCAGTGCCTCGACCGGAGGTGTCGTCCGCAGCGATGTCCGGACCGCCGAAGCGGGGACGCGACGTTCCCGGGTGGGTCGGCCGACGTGCGGCCGAGGTCAGCTGAGGTGCAGCTGCTGACCCGGGAAGATGAAGTCGGCGTCGTCGACGATGTCGTCGTTCAGCTTGTACAGCTTCGCCCAGCCGCCCTTGACGTTCTTCTTGTCGGCGATCTCGCTGAGGGTGTCGCCCTTGACGACCTTGTACTCGCCGTCGCCCTTCTTGACCTTCTTGCCGGTCGGGGTCTCGACGGTCTTCTTGGCCGCCGGACGCTCCTGCGAACGCGAGGCGCGCTCCTCGGAGGACTGCGAGTTCTGCTGCTGCGGCTGCGAGGCGCTCTGGTCGGAGCCGCTGGAGCTGTTGGAGCCCGACGGAGCGGTGGAGCCGCCGGTCGAGGCGCCGGACAGGCCCACGCCACAGCTCGGCCAGGCACCCTTGCCCTGGCTCGCGAGAACCTTCTCGGCGACGGCTATCTGCTGGGACTTGGACGCCTGGTCGGCGGTGGAGGCGTACGAGCTGCCGCCGTACGCGGCCCAGGTGGAGGACGAGAACTGCAGTCCGCCGTAGTAGCCGTTGCCGGTGTTGATCGACCAGTTGCCGCCGGACTCGCACTGGGCGACGGTGTCCCACTCGGAGGCGGTGGCGGCGGAGGCTCCCGTGGCGCCCATCAGCGGGACGGCGACGGCGGCGGTGGTGACACCGGCCAGCGTGGCGATACGGGTGGCCTTGGACGGGCGACGGTGCTTGCCCTTGCTCGAAAGCAGCATGAAGTGATCCCCTCACCGACGCCTGCGAGGTGAGCTGTCGGGTTCGGGCCGAGTGAGTTGCCCGGCCGCGCGACACTGCTGTCACGCGGCTTAACCCCAAGCCGTGCCCGGCCATGACGACCGGGACCGGCACTTACCTGGGTCCCCCGCTCCTGCCTACGGCGCTTTACGCGACGACTGTTCCCGTACGGCCGTTGGCAGGATTCGGCGTGCGACCGTCGGGGCTCACCAATGGCGAGCGGTCACGACCGTAGACACGGGCCGCGCCGAATTTCAAAGACGATCAGGGGTGTTGAGATCCATGTCTCAATTCGCCAAATCGGACATTCAACGCGAACTACCGCTGCTTTTCGCCCGATTCGGCGCCTTGGTCACTACTTGCTCGATACCGCTCAGCCGTCGACCGCGAGGCGCTGACCGGGGATGATGAAGTTCGGGTCGGAGCCGATGCTGTCCTTGTTCGCGGCGTAGAGCTCGCTCCATCCGCCGTCGACACCAAGGGAGTCGGCGATGCTGGAGAGAGAGTCCCCGGAACGGACCGCGTACGAGCCCTCGTCGGCGAGGACGCGTGAGGTGCTGTCGCTGCGCGAGGCGTGCCGGCCGGCGTAGTCGTCCGCGCGGGGGGCCATGTCGACCTCTTCGGCGCTGCCGCCCCGGTGACGGCCGGAGCTGTCCGCGGCCGCGTCGGCCGAAGCGTCGTCGTTCTGGGACGACTTGTCCGAGTCGTCACTCTTCGCCTTGGTATCGGCGGACGAGCTGTCCGTTCTCTGTGCGTCCGAGGCGGAGTCGTCGTCGGACTTCGAACCGCTGTCCGCGGACGAGTCGGACTTCGCGCTGTCGCTCCCCTTTGTCGCGTCCGCGTCCGCCGACGGGCTCGCGGAGTCCTCGGCGAGGCCCGTGTCGACGTCGGCGGAGTCGGAGTCCTGCGTCAGACCGGCGACCAGACCGCAGGTCACCCAGGCGCCCGTCCCCTGGTCGGCGAGGATCTTCTCGGCGACGGCTATCTGCTGCGAACGGCTGGCCTGGTCGGCGCTCGGCGCGTAGTCGAGGCCGCCGTTCTGCTCCCAGGTCTCCTGGCTCACCTGGAGGCCGCCATAGAGCCCGTTGCCGGTGTCGGCGCTCCAGGAGCCGCCGCTCTCGCACTCGGCGACCGCGTCCCAGGTCGTACCGCTTGCGGCACTCGCGCCGCTCGCGCCGAGCAGGGGGATCGCGATGGCCGATCCGGCCACGCCGGCGGCGACGAGGAGCGCCGGGGCCTGGCGGGGGCGACGATGACGGCCGTTCCCGGAGAGCATGCGATTGCCTTTCGCGTGACAGCAAGGAATACGCACGGGGCACGGCGGAAAGCCGTGCTCGTGACTGCTGCGACGGGCGGACCTGCCGCATTGATGGGTGAACGTAGCGGCACTCGAACTCTTGTCACAAGTCGGTGCAGCGTAGATAACGTGAAGATCACAGAGTTGACGGAGTCTCACCTTCCGTCGCCTTCGGTGCTACGGCCGCCATGACTTCGGTCGACTTCCGTCAAGACTTCGCGACCGGGGTGAACTCCACCGGAAGCGTGCGCAATCCACGCATGATGAGCCCGCCACGCCACCTCAAATCGGCCGAATCTCCCGCCAGTTGCAGGTCGGGCAGCCGGGTCAGCAGCGTGGCCAGCGCGGTCTGGCCCTCCAGCCGGGCGAGGGGCGCGCCCAGGCAGTAGTGGATGCCATGGCCGTAACCGAGGTGTTGGTTGTCACGGCGGGAGAGGTCGAGGGTGTCCGGGTCCTCGAACCGGTCGGGGTCGCGGTCGGCCGCCGCGAGCACGACGAGTACGGGGTCACCGGCGGCGATGTCCTGCCCGCCGACGCTGAGCGGTTCGGTGGCGAACCGCCAGGTGGCCAGCTCCACGGGCCCGTCGTAGCGGAGCAGTTCCTCCACGCCGGTCGCGAGCAGGTCCGTGTGACCGGCGGCGAGGGAGTCCTGGAGCCGCCGCCGCTGTCCGGGATGGGTGAGCAGGGCGTAGGTGCCGTTCCCGATGAGGTTCACGGTGGTCTCGAAACCGGCGAACAGAAGGATGAAGGCCATCGCCGCGGCCTCGTTCTCACTGAGGTGCTCGCCGTGGTCGGAGGCCCGGATCAGACCGGAGATCAGGTCCTCGCCCGGCGCGGGCACGTCCGTGAGTTCCTGGCGCTTGCGGTGGATCAGTTCGGCGAGGTAGCCGCGCATCTTCTTGACCGACCGGGCGACGCCTCCCCTGGGCCCGCCTCCGTGCCGGATCATCATCCCGGCCCAGTCGCGGAAGTCGTCCTGGTCCTCGCGCGGGACGCCGAGGAGGTCGCAGATCGCGTAGATGGGGAGCGGGAAGGCGAAGTCGTGGATGAGGTCCGCCTCCCCCTTCCCGGCGAACCCGTCGATCAGCTGGTCCGTCAGCTCCTGCACCCGGGAGCCGAATTCGGCCACCCGCCGGGGTGTGAACGCCTTGCTGACGAGCCGCCGCAGCCGGGTGTGGTCCGGCGGGTCGATGTTGAGCAGGTGGGTCATCAGCTCGGCCTTGCGCTCGCCCGGGATGCCGGTCCTGCCCTTCGCGTGCTCGGTCCCGTCGTGATGGGCGGGGTTCTTGCTGAGCCGGCCGTCGGCCAGCGCCTGCTTGGCATCCGTGTAACGGGTGACGAGCCACGCCTCCACCCCGCTGGGCAGCTTCGTCCGATGCACGGGAGCGTGCTCACGGAGCCAGGCGTACGCCGGGTAGGGATCGGTGGCGAACTCCCAGCTGAAGAGTTCGGGGACGGGCTGTCCCGTGGTCGGCGCGGGCGGCTGTGCAGGCGTTTCGGTCACTCCTCGACGGTATCGGGAGGGGCGGCCGGGGCCCGCCCGGTGTCCTGGCGGCCCGCGCCCACCCTCCCGCGCCGACCGCGACTGCGAGTGCTTTACGTGGTTGATGCCGGGCTGTCCGTGAATGTTCCCTCTCTTGACTGTCCGCCTCTCCGGCTATCTACATTCGCGAGCGTGGACCCCGAGATACTCCGGACCAGTTTCGCGGTCGTCGAAAGGCGGGCCGAGTTCGCGCTCACGTACTTCTACTCGCACCTGTTCTGGCACCACCCCGATGTCCGCGCCCTGTTCCCGCTGGACTCCCCCGAGGACAAGGAACGCCAGCGGGACCGGCTGTTCACCGCCCTGGCGCTCGTCGTCGCCCGTCTGGAGGGGCCGGAACTGCACGCGTACCTGCGGGAACTGGGGCGGGACCACCGGAAGTACCTGGCGCGCCCCGAGCACTACACGGCCGTGGGAGACAGCCTGATCGCCGCGTTCGCCGCCGTGTCCGGGTCGGCGTGGAGCGCGGAGGTGGAGAAGACCTGGGGCGAGGCGTACGCGCTGGTCACGGACGCCATGCTGGAGGGCGCGGGCGAGTCGGAGAGCCAGGGGCAGCCGTCCTGGTGGGACGCCGAGGTCGTCGGCCGCACCGGGCCACCCGGGTGCGCGGGGCGCACCGGACGCGCCGGGCACGGGGACGATCTGGCCGTGCTGACGCTCCGGCCGGACCGGCCCCTCCCCCACCTTCCCGGCCAGTACGTGAGTGTCGGCAGCCCCCGGGTCCCGGGCGTGTGGCGTCCGTACTCCGTCGGCAACGCGCCCCGCTGCGACGGCACCCTCGATCTGCACGTCAGCCTCGTCCCGGGCGGCGCGCTGTCGCCCGAACTGGTCCGGCGCACACGGGAGGGCGATGTCCTGCGGCTCGGCGCGCCGGGCGGCCGGCTGACGCTCCGTACGCCCGTGGAGCGGCCCCTCACCTTCATCGCGGCCGGTACCGGGTGGGCGCCGGTGAAGGCGCTGCTGGAGCAGTTGGGGCGGGCGCCCGGCGCGTACGACGAGGCGCGGCTCTTCGTCGTCGCCCGCGATGTGGCACACCTCTACGACCGGGCCGTGCTCGACGGGCTGCGCACGCGGGTGCCCTGGCTGGACGTCACCGTGCTCACGCCCGCGCCGGGGCGGCCGAGGGCCCAGGCCACGGAGCGGTTGCTGACGGCTCTGGGGAACCGGGCGAACTGGGCTCGGCACGATGTGTATCTGGCGGGACCGCGGGGGTTGGTCGCGGAGATCTCCGCGGTGCTTCCCGGGCTCGGGGCGGAGCCGTCTCGGGTGTTCTTCGACGAGCTCCCGGCGACGGGGCGGTCCCCCGCTCGCGAGCGGGGGGTGGGGCCGGGGGCCTGGTTGCTGCGGCGGCCCCGTCCGCGGTGACGCTCCGCTAGGGGTGGTGTGTTGTCTGCGGGTGCGTCGTGGCTGGTCGCGCCGTTCCCCGCGCCCCTGGAAGGCGGGGCTGCGCCCCGGCCTTGTGCGTCGGGCTCAGGACTCCGTTGCTCGTATGGCGTCCCGGTAGGTGCGGGCGGCTGCTCTGAGGGATGCTTCCGGGTCCACGCCGGACTCCTCCGCGCGGGCGGCCAGGGCCAGGAGTTCGTAGCCGATTCCCTCGCCCTGGGGCAGGGGGGTGTCCAGGCCGGCCGTGCGCGCGCGGGAGGCCAGTTTGGCGGCCAGGGCCAGGGCGGGCTGGCCGAGCGGGACGCCCTCCGTGACCGACGTCCGCTGCTTCTCCTCGGCCTTGGTGCGCAGCCAGTGCTCCTTGACCTCCTCCGGTGTGGAGGCGGTCTCGTCGCCGAACACATGCGGATGGCGGTGGATCAGCTTGGTGACGATGCCGGCCGCGACGTCGTCGATGGAGAAGGGCTCCGAGCCGTCCTCCGGGCTGCCCTCCTCGGCGATCCGGGAGTGGAAGACGACCTGGAGCAGTACGTCGCCCAGCTCCTCGCGCAGCTCGTGCCGGTCGCCCTCCTCGATCGCCTCGACCAGTTCGTACGCCTCCTCGATGCCGTACTTGGCGAGGCCCTTGTGGGTCTGCTGCGACGACCAGGGGCATTCGAGGCGGATGCGGTCCATCACCTGGACTAGGTCGAGGAGACGGGCGCCCGGGAGGTCGTACGAGGCGGGGAGCAGTTCGAGGTCGGGCATCCGGACGCGACCCGAACCGGCCAGCCAGGCCAGGCCGTCGGTCAGGCGCGGTTCGCCCTCGCCGGTGGCGACGACGGTGACCGTACGCCCCCCTGCGCAGGCGTCGACCAGCTCCTGGGCGTCGGGCGCGGTCTCCTCGACCTCGATGCCCGCCTCGCGCAGATACGGCAGCTGCGGATGGGCGCCGTCCGCGCACAGGACGCGGTCGGCGCCGTGCAGCGCCTGCCAGGCGGGCCAGGACAGCAGTCCGGGCGCGACACGGTGGCTGGTGGTGAGCAGGACGATGCGCCCGGGGCTGGATGCGTTCACCCCTCGAACGTAACCCACGCCACCGACATCGAGGTCACGCCCTGTGGACGGGGCGGATCCGTGACGGTCACGCCGGCTTCTGGCTCGCCGCCACCGTGATGTCGCGTACCCACGGGAGCTTGGCGTCGACGCGGCTGCTCTTCTCGACGTCCCAGCTGCCGTACCGGGGGTTCAGGTCGACGTCCAGCTTCTTGGAGGCGTCGGACAGCGCCTTCCAGAAGGCCGGCTGGCTGGTGTCCGTACCGAGTGCGGCGGCGAGCTTCTGGGCCTCGATCTGGACGCGGAGGTTGTCGTCGAGCCGCTCGGGCGGCACCCCGTACTGCTGGAGCCAGCTCACCTCCAGGGCCTTCGCGCCGCCGGCCTGCTGTTCCAGTCCGGTGCGGGCCTGCTGGATCTCCTTGCGGGTGACGCTCACGTCCGCGTCGTCGGCGGCGCGGTGCAGCACCCGGTCGAGGACCATGCCGTGCAGGGTGTCGCGGGTGAGGCCGCCGGACTTGGAGATGGCCTGCTCGTACTGCGCCTCGCCCGTGGTGGCGGCCCGCTGCGCGGAACGTACCTCGTTCACCCGGTTCTCCAGCTGGGAGACCGTGATGCGGTCGTCGCCGACGACGGCCGCGGCACCGGGATGCGCGTCGCTGCCACAGGCGGTCAAGAGGGGGGCCGCGGCGGTGAGCGCGGCGGTGAGCAGGAACGCGGTGCGACGGCGGCGGTGCAAGGAAAACCTCCTGTAGGAGATTGTGCGACGGTGCACAAAGTCTTGCGGTGATCGATGTTAGGCAGGGGACCGGCTCTCGGCCACCCATTCGACCCAACGATTCGCCTGGACTTCGGGCACCGTCACATCGGGCACCGTCCCACGCGCGCGTGGTTCAGCCGCGGACCTGGCCCAGCCACTGCAGGGTCCGGCCGATGTCGCCGACGAGCGGATGGCCGGGGCCCCGCAGCCGTTCGACGTCGTACCGAAGCCGGGCCAGTGTGTCGTGGGCGGCGGCCCGGTCGCCGAGCGCGAGGAGCAGATGGCCGATGCGGCGGCGTACCTCGAAGGACAGTTCGGCGTCCTGGGCGACGTACTGGTTCTCGTAGTACGGCAGCAGCGCGCGGTACTCGGCGAGGGCCGCCGCCGGTTCGCCGAGCTGTTCGAGGCACTGGGCGGCCTCGTAGCGGAAGCGCAGGGACTGCGGGTCGGCCTGGCCCGCCTCGGTGGCGCGTTCGTCGGCGAGGCGGCGCAGTTCGGGCAGGGCGCGGCGGTACTGGCCGTCGTCCATCAGCGTGGCCGCGTACTGCTTGCGCAGGGTGCGGACGACCGGTGAGTGCTCACCGTGCTGGGCGGCGGCTGCCGGGAGTATCTGGCCGAGGATGTCGACGGCCTGGGTGATGCGGCCCTCGCCGAGGAGCCGCTTGACCTCGTCGACGGCTCCCGCGACATCGGGCTTCTCGACGGCGGGCGAGGCCTGCGGCTGTGCCGCGGGGGTGCGGGCGCGGTCCGGCCAGGGGGCGTGCGGGCGCAGGAAGGGGCGCGTGGGGTCGAGCGGCCCGCCGGACGGGATCCCGCGCGCGGGGAGCAGCGGCAGCAGTTGCTCGTACGTCTCCTGCGCGGAGTCGGGGCGGTGCTGGGGGTCCTTGGAGAGCAGTCGCAGCACGAGGGCTTCGAGCGCCTCGGGCACCTCGGGGCGCAGCCGGCGGACCGGCAGGGGCGGCTCGTAGAGGTGGCGGTGCAGCACGCCGAGGGCGGTCGATCCGGAGAACGGCACGTCCCCGCTGAGCAGTTCGTGCAGCAGCACGCCGAGCGCGTACAGGTCGGTGTACGGGCCGACCGCGCCGCCCATCGCCTGCTCGGGGGCCATGTAGGCGGGCGATCCGATGGGTGAACCGGTGTGCGTGAGGCGGGTGGTGTCGGTGTCCATCACGGACGCCACGCCGAGGTCGAGGACGGTGACCGTGCCGTCCTGCTTGATCATCACGTTCCGCGGTTTGAGGTCGCGGTGGACGATCGGCACGGCGTGCACGGCGGAGAGCACGGCGCACAGTTGCGCGGCGACCGAGACGGCCCACTGCCACGGGTAGGGGTCGTGCTCGGCGAGGTGGTCGGCGAGGTCGGCCCCGTCGACGTACTGCATGACGAGGAACAGTTCCTCGCCCTCGCTGCCCGCGTCGTGGACCGTGACCAGGCCGGGGTGGTCGACCTGCGCGGTGACACGGCACTCGCGCACGAAGCGGCGGCGCAGCTCGTCGGCCTCCTGGCCCGCGACCTTGTCGGGCCGCAGCAGCTTCACGGCGACCCGCCGGTCGAGGCGCTGGTCGTACGCCGTCCACACCTGGCCCATGCCGCCCTGCCCGATGAGCGTGGACAGTTCGTAGCGCCCGGTGATCACCCGCCCCGACGCCACGGTCACCTGCCGTCCTCGTGCTTACGGAGATAGTCGCTCAGCTCGTCGAGCTCGGCGCGCACCTGGTCGATCCGGGCGGGCGCGGGGCGCTGCGGCGGCGGGGTCGGAGTCGGCGCGGAGGACGGGGGCCGGGGTGTCGGAGCCATCTGCGGCACCGGCGTGTGCGGTCCGGTCGCGGCGGCGTACGGGGGCTGCGGGTAGCCGTAGGTGTGCGCCGGGAGCTGCCCGCCGCCCGCGTACGTCCGGTGGGCGTACTCCAGTGTGTGGAAGTGGCGGATCTCCGCCGCGAGGTAGTACGAGATCGCGGGGACGAGGGAGCCGACGAGCAGGGCCAGGCCCGTCCATCCGCCCGGGGTGTGGATCTCCTCGCCGGGCTCGGTGCCGATCAGGACGAGACCGAGTGCCTCGGCCGCGAAAGTGGCCACCAGGAGGCCCCAGTCGAGCGATTTGCGGGTCACGAGCGCCAGGCGCAGCATCATCACCCAGCCGAGCAGGCCGAAGCTGCACACGGCGATCCCCACGAAGAGCACACGCAGGAGGACCAGCAGCCCGGTCGGGGGTGGCGGCTTCACCGGCAGCGCGGGGCCGTGGCCTTGCATGGTTGCTCCTGGAAGCCTGATGGGGACGGACGGAGTAGGGACGTACAAGTGCGGAGTCCGAGCGTATAGGCCGACAAGGACAACTGGTCCAGGGTTGTACCGAACCGTTGTCGGGCTGGTCACCGCGTCCGTCCCACGGGCCTCAGCCGGGCTCGACCGTGCCGTCCGTCAGGCCGTCGTACATGCCGCGGACCAGCTGCTCACCGAGGCGTCCCGCGAGCCGCAGCGTCTCCTCGAACTCGGCGAGCGCGCGGAAGCGTTCGCCGTAGACACGCTGCTGTTCCAGGGGCAGCCGGGGCAGTTGGAGGCGGCGTACGTCGAGCCGGGTCGCGGTGGACGCGTAGCTGCTGGCCTGGCGGTTGTTGGCGGTGCCCCGCAGGAAACCGGCGAGGAACCACGGGTCGAGCGCGGCCGGGTCGGGCCGCAGCAGCACGAGGTTGCGGCCGAGGGCCGCGCCCGCGGTCGCCTCGTCGACCACGCGTGCGACGGAGCCGCCGCCGAGCACGGGCACGACGACGTCCCCCGCCTCGGTGAGCTCGGCCTCCTCGTCGCTCTCGGGCAGCGACCCGGAAGGTGCCGCTCCGGCGAGGACGTCATGGTCGGTGAGGACGGGCACACGCGCGTGGCCGCCGTTTCCTCCCGTACGCAGCTGGAGTGCGCCCCCGCGCGCGAGTTCGCCGATCGTGGTGAGCGGCCGGCGGACGGGCGGGCGCGGCTCGACGGGAGGCGGGGTGAGACGGTCGGTCAGCCGGAGGGTCTCGCCCAGGCTCCGGCGCACGTCGGTCAGTTGCTCCGCGCCGCCGTCGGCCGCGGAGGGCGGCAGATGGCGGGCCGGGGCCAGGTCGACGTCGTCGTCGAGGAGTTCGATGACCGGCACGCAGCGGCTGAGACCCGGCTGCTCCGCCACGGTGCCGGTGCGGTCGAAGGGACGCCAGGCGTCGAGGACGGCGGTGCGCACGGCCTGCCAGTCGAGGCCGCCGCGGCTGTCCGCGGTGTACACGCCCGTGTCGGCGAGGAGCACCTCGGGCTGCGCGGTCTGTGCGCCGAGGGCGGGCCTGCGCAGCACCCACAGGTGCAGGGGGAGGTTGTACGGGGGTGCCGCGCCCGGCGGCAGGGCGATCACCGCGCGCAGGGCGCCGCGGCGCAGCAGATCGGCGCGGATACGGCGGCCCGAGCGGCGGGACGCGGCGGCGGGCGGCATCAGGAGGACGGCGACACCGCCTTCCCTGAGGCGGGCCAGCGCGTGCTGCACCCAGGCCAGTTCCGATTCCGTACGGGCCGGGAAGCCGTACTCCCAGCGGGGGTCGTAGGCCAGTTCGTCGTGCCCCCAGTTGCGCTCGTTGAACGGCGGGTGGCACACGACGGCGTCGGCCCGGAGGCTGTTGAACGCGTCCTCGCGCAGGGTGTCGGCCGCCGCGGTGCGGACCACGGCGCGGGTGTGGAGGGCGAGGCGCAGTGCCGTCAGGGCCGCCAGCTCGGGTGCGCTGTCCTGGCCGTCGAGGTGCTGCTCCTCGGGGGCGGACGTGCCCTGTGCGGCCGCCACCGCGCGCAGCAGGGCGCCGGTGCCGCATGCCGGGTCGAGGACGGTGGTGGCCGGTCCGGCGAGGTCGGCCATCAGGGCGGCGAGGCCGGGCGGCGTGAGCGTGTACTGCCGGGGGTTCGCGTCGAGGTGCCGGCCGAGCAGGAACTCGTACGCCTTGCGCGCGTCCAGTTCGGCGGCGAGTTCGGCCGCGGCGCGCAACAGGGGTGCGGACGCCCGCAGTCGGTCGGCGGTCGGTGTGGCGACGGCCCGTTTGCGGATCGCGCCGAAGCGCGGGGTGAGGACCTGGTCGAGGGGGGCGGGCAGCAGTTCGGCGAGGCGGGCGTCGGAGCCGGCGCTCACCTCCAGCCAGACCGTGGGCCGGTCGTGGACGAGCAGGAGAGCGCAGCCGACGTGGATCAGTGCGGTGACCGGGCCGTGCGGGTGTCCGGCGACCTGCTGCCAGACGCGCTCGCGCAGGGGGACCTCGGCCAGTTTGCCCTGGGCGCGCAGCCAGTCCTCGATCTCGGTGAGCGCGAAGGAGGGGCTGGTCTCGGTGCCGCCGACGGGCTTGGGGAAGTCGGCGTGGCGGCGGCGCCAGTTGCTGACGGCTGCGCGGCCGACTCCGGCGAGCCGGGCGATCCCGGCCGCGGTGACCTCTGTCCCGTTCTCCTGCACCCGCTCAACTCCCGTCGTCCGGTGTGACGTCCGTCCGGTGCGACGTCCGTCCCAGGTGTGGCGTCGAGCATAACGACGTAGGCAAGGTCTACCCATTCACGGCCGTGTACACAACCATCCCTGTGAACCGTGTTGACTCGGTTCACAAGCTCTGCTGTGATTGACCCACCACCTCGACTTTGAAGGAAACCGTCATGCGTCGCACCGCACTTGCCGCCCTCTGCCTGGCCGCCGCGGCCACCGCCTCCCTCACCGGGTGCCTGCCCGGCGAGGACAAGGCCGACAGCAAGCCGAAGGGCCCGTTCGCCGGGCTGACCGGCGGTGAGATCGCCGACCGGGCCGTGGAGGCCACCTCGAACGCCTCGTCGCTGCGCATGAAGGGCGACATCGTCGACGACGACGGCAGCCGCATCGACCTCGACATGGCCCTCGACAAGAAGGGCCGGTGCGCCGGCACGATGAGCGCCGACGGCGAGGGCGAGGCCCAGCTGATCATGACCGGCGACACCCTCTACATGAAGTACGACGAGAAGTTCCTCCGCGCCCAGGACGAGGACGCGCCGAAGGAGGAGACGGACGGCGTGGTGGCCATGCTGGCCGGCAAGTGGACCAAGATGTCCGCGAAGGGCTCGGACGCCAAGGAGATCGCCGGCTTCTGCGACCTCGACACCGTCCTCGCGGACTTCCAGGACGTCAGCTCCGACGCCACCCGCGGAAGGACGACCACGGTCGACGGCACCCCGGCGATCGTCCTGCACGAGAAGGACGGCAACGACACGTACACGCTGTCCGTCGCCACCGAGGGCAAGCCCTACCTGCTGAAGGTCGTCAGCAAGTCCGCCAAGGACCCGGGCACGGTCACCTTCGGCGACTTCGACACACCGGTCCCCGCCGAGACCCCCGAGGGCAAGATCCTCGACCTGGACGCGCTGGGCGGCTGACAGGCTCCGGAGGCCCGGCGCGAAGGCCCGGCGCGAAGGCTCAGCGCGAAAGCCCGGCGAGAGAACCCGGCGAGGCGTGCCCACGGGGGGGCACGTCTCAAAGGGCGTGCCGTACCCATACGTTGGGCTCGACGTACACCGCGTACCCGAGCGCCGGCTCGCAGTGCACCGGCACCAGCGCGCCGGGCACCTCGATACGGCCCTCCTTGTCGAACGGCAGCCCCGTCCACTCCCGCCACTCGTCCAGCGACGCGGCGACGGTCATCGACGCCGGTGCCACCGCCTCGATGCGCCCGCCCGCCCTGACGTGGACCCGCAGCCACGGGTCGTGCGGCAGCCCGTCCTCGCGCGTCCGGAACGCGTACTCCTCCATCGCCGCCCACGGTTCTCTATGCTTCGCGCTCGGCCGCACCGGCGCGACGACCTCGCCGAATCCCCTGGCACGGGCGTTGTCGCGCATCGCCGAGAGCATCCGCGCCGACAGGCCGGTGCCCTGGGCGTGCGGGGCGACGACGATCGAGATGGCGCTGACGGTGTCGGGCGCGACGCCCTTGCGCAGGTCACCGAACGCCCACACCAGCACCTCGTCCCAGCCCCGGGCCGGCAGCACGCCCGGACCCTCGTCCCCGAGGGCGAACGGCACGCTGTAGGCGTGCGCGACCACGTCACCGCCCTCGTCCTCGGCGAACAGCACGTACTCCGGCAGTTCCCCGGCGATCCGGCCGTAGTGCGCGTTGCCGACGAGGTCGTTGCGGATGAACTCGGGCCAGGTGTCGGCCATCCCCACCACCGCGTCGTACATCTCCGGACGCTCGGCGAGGCTCGCGATTCTCAGCACCATGGCGGACACGGTAGGCACCGCACCGGCCCCGGTGAAACCGCTTTTCCGGCACGGAACCGCCTCGCACGGAGCGCCTCCGTCAGTCCGCGTGGAACCGGCTCGGCGCCCGCGTCGGTGTCCCGCCCGTGGGGAGCTTCTGCCCCGGGCAGGTGGCCAGCACCTTCTTCATCGCGGCCTTCTCCGCGTCGGTGACCCACAGCTCGTACTTCTTCTTCACGGCCACCTGCCGGGCCACGTACGTGCAGCGGTACGCCTTGTGCGGCGGGAGCCAGGTCGCGGTGTCCCCGTCACCCTTGCTGCGGTTGCGTCCGGCGTCGACGGCGAGGAGGTTCAGCGGGTCGTTGGCCAGCGCTATCCGCTTGCTCGCGTCCCATTTCCCGGCGCCCTTCTGCCAGGCGTCCGACAGGGCGACGAGATGGTCTATGTCGACCTCGCTGCGCCCGCCGCGTATGAAGGTGACGTCCGTGTCGGTGTACGGGTCGGGATCGAGCGTCCCCGATCGCACGCTGCAGTCGCCGTCGCTGAACGTCACCTCCTTCAAGTCGCGTTTGAGGATGTCGTCGCGGGTGTCGCAGCCGTTCGAGTCGGTGTCGGCCCAGGCGGTGCCGAACTTGTCCCGGTCGTAACCCGTCTTGGGCGCCCGGCCTTTGACGGTCAGTGAGTCGACCGCGGTGAGGGCCGCTCCGCCCGCGGCCGCCGGCTCCTGGGGTCCGGCGGCACCGGTCGTCTCCGCGGTGCAGCCGGTCGCGGCGAGCAACAGGGCCGCGACACCGGCGGTCCTGGTCCAGAACGTCACGGGCGCTCCTTCTTCTTACCTGCCCTGCCCGCCCCGGGAGGGCGGTCTTCCTTCATCTCACCGTACTGGCCCGGTGGTTGGGAGAGAAGGCGCGAAAGGTACGTATGGTTACTTTGGTGAGCAAGTGGCGCACAACCGGCGCGACGGAGGTGGTGCGCACCGTGCGCACCCCTCATCAGCCGCCGGTGAGGCACCCTCGACTCCCGGAGACCGGCTGTCCCGGATCGCGCCCCTCACACGTTCCCGTCGCACCTTTCCGACGCCCGGCGTCGAGGTTCTACGACGTCCTGCGCCGTCCTGCGCCGTTCTACGACCCCAGAATCGAAGCCAGGAACTCGCCCGTCCACCCCAGCAGTTCCCGCCCGACCAGCGGCTTGCCGCCGACCTTCGCCGTCTTCGGGCGCGGGACCAGGACCTGGTGGGCGGACGGCTTGATGACGGTGCCCGGGTACAGGCGCTGGAGCCGCAGTTCCTGCGACTCCCGCAACTCCACCGGTGCGAAGCGGATGTTGTTGCCCTGGAGGACGACCTCACCCACCCCGCACGCGCGCGCGAGCATCCGCAGTCCGGCGACCAGGAGGAGATTCTCCACCGGCTCGGGCAGCTTCCCGTACCGGTCGACGAGTTCCTCGCGTACGGCCTTGATGTCGTCCTCGGAGTTGACCGAGGCGATCGCGCGGTAGGCCTGCAGGCGCAGCCGCTCGCCCGGCGCGTAGTCGTGCGGGACGTGCGCGTCGACCGGGAGCTCGATCTTGACCTCCAGGGGCGCCTCCTCCACGACACCGCCCTCCATGGAGGCGCGGTAGTCCGCGACCGCCTCGCCCACCATGCGTACGTACAGGTCGAAGCCGACTCCGGCGATGTGGCCCGACTGCTCGCCGCCCAGCAGGTTTCCGGCGCCGCGGATCTCCAGGTCCTTCATGGCCACGTACATGCCCGCGCCCATCTCCGTGTGCTGGGCGATGGTCGCGAGGCGTTCGTGGGCGGTCTCCGTGAGCGGCTTCTCCGGCGGGTACAGGAAGTAGGCGTATCCGCGCTCGCGGCCACGGCCCACCCGGCCGCGCAGCTGGTGCAGTTGCGAGAGGCCGAAATTGTCGCCGCGCTCCACGATCAGCGTGTTCGCGTTCGAGATGTCGATGCCCGACTCGACGATCGTCGTGGAGACGAGGACGTCGAACTTCTTCTCCCAGAAGTCGACGACGACCTGCTCCAGGGCCTGTTCGGACATCTGGCCGTGGGCGGTGGCGATCCGCGCCTCCGGCACGATCTCGCGCAGCCGGGCGGCGGCCCGGTCGATCGACTCGACGCGGTTGTGGATGTAGAAGACCTGGCCCTCCCGCAGCAGCTCCCTGCGGACCGCCGCGCCGATCTGCTTCTGCTCGTAGGGGCCGACGAAGGTCAGGACCGGGTGGCGTTCCTCCGGCGGGGTGGTGATCGTCGACATCTCGCGGATGCCCGTCACCGCCATCTCCAGGGTGCGCGGGATCGGGGTGGCGGACATGGTCAGGACGTCCACGTTCGCGCGCAGCTTCTTCAGCTGCTCCTTGTGCTCGACGCCGAACCGCTGCTCCTCGTCGACGACGACCAGACCCAGGTCCTTGAACTTGGTCTCCGAGGAGAACAGCCGGTGGGTGCCGATGACCACGTCCACGGAGCCCTCCCGCAGCCCCTCCAGGGTGGCCTTCGCCTCGGTGTCGGACTGGAAGCGCGACAGGGCCCGTACGTTGACGGGGAACTGCGAGTAGCGCTCGCTGAACGTCCCGAAGTGCTGCTGCACCAGCAGGGTCGTGGGCACGAGGACGGCGACCTGCTTGCCGTCCTGGACCGCCTTGAAGGCCGCGCGGACCGCGATCTCCGTCTTGCCGTAACCGACGTCGCCGCAGATCAGCCGGTCCATCGGGACCGTCTTCTCCATGTCGTCCTTGACCTCGGCGATGGTCGTGAGCTGGTCGGGCGTCTCGGTGTACGGGAAGGCGTCCTCCAGCTCGCGCTGCCACGGCGTGTCCGCGCCGAAGGCGTGCCCGGGGGCCGCCATCCGGGCCGAGTACAGCCTGATCAGGTCCGCCGCGATCTCCTTGACGGCCTTCTTGGCGCGCGCCTTGGTCTTCGTCCAGTCGGCGCCGCCGAGGCGGTGCATGGTCGGGGCCTCGCCGCCGACGTACTTGGTGATCTGTTCCAGCTGGTCGGTGGGGATGTAGAGGCGGTCGCCGGGCTGGCCGCGCTTGGCGGGCGCGTACTCGACGACGAGGTACTCGCGGGTCGCGCTCTGCACGGTCCGCTGGACCATCTCGATGTAGCGGCCGACGCCGTGCTGCTCGTGGACGATGTAGTCGCCCGTCTCCAGCGTCAGCGGGTCGATGCTCTTCCTGCGGCGGGCCGGCATCCGGGCGCCGTCCTTGCCGGCGGCCTTCTGCCCGGTGAGGTCGGTCTCGGTGAGCACGGCGAGTCCGAGCGCCGGGTCGACGAATCCGTAGTCGATCGAGCCGCAGGACACCTGCACGACCGAGGGGGTCAGTACGCCGAGGTCCGACTCCAGGCGGGCCGCGATGCCCTCGCCGCCCAGCACCTCGACCGTGCGGGCCGCCGGGCCGTGCGCCTCGGTGACGAAGACCGTGCGCCAACCGTCCGCGAGCCAGCCCTTGGTGTCGGCGAGGGCCTTCGCGGTGTCGCCGCGGTAGGTCTCGGGGGCGTGCATCCCGAGCTTCAGGGTGTCCGCGTCACCCGTAACGTCCGTTTCGTCCGCCGCGAACTGCGACACCGACCACCACATCATGTCCAGCTCGCGGGCCCGCTCCCGGACGTCCGCGATGGACCAGAGAGAAGCCGCGTCGACGTCGATGGGGGCCTCGCCGCCGCCCGCCGTCGCCGCCCAGGACGCCTGCAGGAACTCCTGCGAGGTCGCCACCAGGTCGGAGGCGCGCGTACGCACCCGCTCCGGGTCGCACACCAGCGCCATGGAGCCCTCGGGCAGTACGTCGATCAGCAGCTCCATGTCGTCGACGAGGACCGGAGCGAGAGATTCCATGCCCTCGACCGCGATGCCCTCGGCGATCTTGCCGAGCAGCTCGCCCAGCTCGGGGTGCTCCTCCGCCAGCGCCGCCGCCCTGGCCCGTACGTCGTCCGTGAGCAGCAGTTCACGGCAGGGCGGCGCCCACAGTCCGTGCTCGGCGACCTCAAGGGACCGCTGGTCGGCGACCTTGAAGTAACGGATCTCCTCGACGTCGTCGCCCCAGAACTCCACGCGCAGCGGATGCTCCTCGGTGGGCGGGAAGACGTCCAGGATCCCGCCGCGTACGGCGAACTCGCCGCGCTTCTCCACCAGCTCCACCCGGGCGTACGCCGCTGCCGCCAGGCCCTTCACGATGTCGCCGAGGTCGGCGCTCTGGCCGGTCCGCAGGGCGACCGGCTCCAGCTCGCCCAGGCCCTTGACCTGAGGCTGGAGGACCGAGCGCACGGGAGCGACCACCACGGAGACCGGCCCCGTCTCCGGGTCGTCGGGGCGCGGGTGGGCGAGCCTGCGCAGGACGGCGATCCTGCGGCCGACCGTGTCGCTGCGGGGGGAAAGCCGCTCGTGGGGCAGCGTCTCCCAGGACGGGTACTCCACGACGCTGTCCGGCGGCAGCAGCGAGCGCAGGGCCGCCGCCAGGTCCTCGGCCTCGCGGCCGGTGGCGGTGACCGCCAGGACCGTACGGCCGGCCTCCCTGGCCAGGGCCGCCACCGCGAAGGGCCTGGCGGCGGGCGGGCCGACCAGGTCCACGTGCATGCGGTTGCCGTCGCCGGCGGCCTTCACCGCTTCGGTGAGTGCGGCGTCCTTGACGACGGCGTCGAGCAGACCGTGCAGGCTCATGAAGGGTTTCCGTCCGAGGATCCGAGGAGCTGGGGCAACGCGAGGTGCCCGACACGTCTGACGGGCCGGGGGTGTCCAGGGTACGACGCCGGGGTCCTCCCCGCCCGCCCCTGTGGACGACGGACGACCCCTCGCCCCCGCCGCCCCTACCCTCCCCCAGTCTCGGCTTCGCTCGACCGGGGGGACCCCCATCGTCACCGCATGGGGGCTGCGCCCCCTCGCCCCCCTTTGCGCAGTTCCCCGCGCCCCTAGGTACCGAGGGGCGCGGGGAACTGCGCGGCCAGCCACATTCGGCCCGCACCCGTCTTCGAGGGGCGCGGGGAACTGCGCAATCTTTTGGACCCGCCCCCACCCGGCCGCACCACACCAAAAAGCCCGGTGCCCCCGAGTCCGAGGACTCGACGGCACCGGGCTCCCCCCGTTCCCTCAGCCGGCGGCAGCTAATCCGTCGCGATGGCGTTCAGGACATTCATCCGCCCCGCCCTGAACGCGGGGACCAGCGCCGCGAACAACCCCACGAACGCCGAGCCGATGAAGACTCCGATGATCGTCGGCCAGGGGATGTCGAGGACCTTCAGGCCCTCCAGGGCCAGGAGCTTCTGGGCCGTTGCGCCCCAGCCCATGCCCAGGCCGAGACCGAGCAGCGCTCCGAAGAGGGCGATGACGACCGACTCCAGGCGGATCATGCGGCGCAGCTGCCGGCGGGAGAGCCCGATGGCACGCATCAGGCCGATCTCGCGGGTCCGCTCGACGACCGAGAGGGCCAGCGTGTTCACGACTCCCAGGACCGCCACGACGATCGCGAGGGCGAGCAGGCCGTAGACCATGTTCAGGAGCTGGCCGATCTGGTCCTTGAGCTGCTGCTTGTAGTCGGTCTGGTCACGGACCTGGTACTGCGGGTACGCGTCCAGGGACTTCTTCAGCGACGCGTACGCCGTCTTCTCCTGGCCGTCCTTGGCGGTGGCGAACATCATGTCGTTCGGCGGCATCTTGTCGGCCGGGACGTAACTCTTCAGCGTGGTGATGTTCAGGTAGCGCGAACCCTTGTCGAGGGCCGTGTCGTCGTTGGTGATCGCCGCGACCTTCAGCTTGGCGGTCTGTCCGCCCTTGAAGGCGACGGTCATCGTGTCGCCGACCTCGACGCCGTGCTTCTCGGCGTAGAGGGAGCCGACCGACATCGCGTTCTTGCCGTACGCCGCCGCCAGGTCGCCGGAGAGCGTCTCGCGGCGCAGGTCACTGGCGTACGTCGGGTCCGCGGCCGTGACGTCGGTGTCCTCGGTCTTCCCGTCGGGCGAGGTCAGCTTCGCCTCGACGATCTTGTAGCTGGTGACGTGCTCCAGGCCGGGTGTGTCCTCGATGGCCTTCTGGGCCTGCGGGACGATCCGCTGGTTGCCCTGGACGATGAAGTCCGTGCCGACCGACTTGTCGAGTTCCTCCGTCGCGGAGGCGACCATCGAGGAGCCGACCACGGAGAGGCAGGCGACCAGCGCGAGGCCGATCATCAGGGCCGCTCCGGTGGCGCCGGTGCGGCGCGGATTGCGCAGGGCGTTGCGTTCCGCCAGGCGGCCGACGGGGCCGAAGCCGCGCAGCAGGACCGCGCTGAGGGTCCGGACGACACCGCCGGCGAGCAGCGGGCCGATGATGACGAACCCGATCAGCGAGAGCACCACACCGATGCCGAGCATCGATGCGCCGTCGCTCGCCTTGTCGGCGCCGGCCGCCGTGTAGAGGGCGGCGCCGCCGGCACCCGTGAGGAGCAGGCCGATGATGCCGCGGATCCAGCCGGCCTTGCCGTCGGCCGGCGTACCGGCGTCGCGCAGTGCGGCCATCGGGGAGACCTTGCCGGCCCGGCGGGCGGGCAGGTAGGCGGCGAGGACGGTGACGACGACGCCGAGGACCAGGCCGATGACCGGGGTGGTGGCCTTCACGGTCAGGTCGTCCGTGGAGAGGTTCATGCCCGCCATCGACATGAGCTTCATGAGGCCGACCGCGATGCCTACGCCGGCGGCGACGCCCAGGATCGAGCCCACGACGCCGAGGAACAGCGCCTCGATGAGCACGGACCGGTTGACCTGCTTGCGGGAGGAGCCGATGGCTCGCATGAGGCCGATCTCCCGGGTGCGCTGGGCGACCAGCATCGAGAAGGTGTTGATGATGAGGAAGATGCCCACGAGGAAGGCGATTCCGGCGAAGCCGAGCATGGCGTACTTGATGACGTTCATGAACTCGCCGATGCCTTCGCGGCTCTCGTCCGAGTACTCCTTCTGCGTCTGGATCTTGAACGTCCCGTCGGCCGCGGTGAGCTGCTTCGACACGTTCTGCTTGAGCTGGGCGTCCGTCACCCCGGTGGCGGCCGTGACGTTGATGTGGGTGAACCGGCCGGTGGCGCCCAGCAGTTCGCGCTGCGCGGTGGCGGTGTCGTAGTAGACGACGGCGGCACCGGGGTTGGTGATCTTGAAGGTGGCGATCCCGACGATCTTCGCCTTGAAGTCACCGGTGACGGCTATGGTGCGCAGCTCGTCACCCATCTTGAGGTGGTGCTTGTCCGCGGTGTCGGCGTCGACCATCACCTCGGTGGGTCCGCGCGGGGCGTGCCCGGAGGTGATCTCCATCGAACGCAGGTCGTTCTTCGTCCAGTTGCCCGCGATCGTCGGGGCGCCCGTGCTGGACCCCATGTTCTTGTTGTCGCTGTTGACGACGGTCACGTTCATCGAACTGACGGCGCCCTCGGCGGACTTGGCGCCCGCCGCCTTCCCCGCCCGCTCGACGGCCGAGGCGGGCATCGATTCCGGCCTGCCGTTCTGCGGGGTGTCGTCGGCCTCGGCCCCCTTCGGGGAGACCGTGACGTCGGGCGAGGTCGTCGCGAAGAGCTTGTCGAAGGTGGTGTTCATGGTGTCGGTGAAGACGAGCGTGCCGCACACGAACGCCACCGACAGCAGGACGGCGACGGCCGAGAGGGCCATGCGTCCCTTGTGCGCGAAGAAGTTGCGCATCGAGGTCTTGAAGACGGTCATGACGTGCGCCCCCGGGCGTCGAAGTCCTTCATGCGGTCGAGAACGGCGTCGGCGGTCGGCCGGAGCATCTCGTCGACGATCCGGCCGTCGGCCAGGTACAGCACGCGGTCCGCGTAGGAGGCGGCGACGGGGTCGTGCGTCACCATCACGATGGTCTGGCCGAGTTCGTCGACCGAGCGGCGCAGGAAGCCCAGTACCTCGGCGCCGGCGCGGGAGTCGAGGTTCCCGGTGGGCTCGTCACCGAAGATGATCTCGGGCCGGGCGGCCAGGGCGCGGGCCACGGCGACGCGCTGCTGCTGGCCGCCGGAGAGCTGGTTGGGCCGGTGCTTCAGCCGGGAGGCGAGCCCGACCGTCTCGACGACCTGGGCCAGCCAGGCCTTGTCCGGCTTGCGGCCCGCGATGTCCATCGGGAGCGTGATGTTCTCCAGGGCGCTCAGCGTCGGCAGCAGGTTGAACGCCTGGAAGATGAAGCCGATCCGGTCCCGGCGCAGCTGCGTGAGCTTCTTGTCCTTGAGCTTCGTGATCTCGGTCTCGTCCAGGTAGATCTGCCCGGAGGAGACGGTGTCGAGGCCGGCGAGGCAGTGCATCAGGGTGGACTTGCCGGACCCCGAGGGGCCCATGATCGCGGTGAACCTGCCCCGTGCGATGTCCACGTCGACCTGGTCCAGGGCGACGACACGGGTCTCACCGGACCCGTACGCCTTGACGACCTGCCGTGCCCGCGCGGCAACGGCCGTACGCTCTCCAGTGCCCCCGTGCCTGGGAATGGTTACAGCCGATGTCACGGTATGTCTCCTAAGTCGGCCACTGACAGGTCAGCGACGGTCTGCGGTTGTCTTGAGTGTCTGCGGTGGCCCGCGTCGAGCGGTCGAGCCCTGCTGGTGCGCCGTGCGGTCGAGCTCTGCGAGTAGGTCGTGCGGTCGAGCCCTGCGAGTACGTCGTGCGGTGCGGCGGTGCGGTCACGCCGCCCGGTCACAGCCATAAGTCTGGTGGTCGAGGGTGGTCCCCCGCGCTGGTGCCCAGCGCAGTCTTGTACGGGGGAAAACCCCACCCCCGAAGGTGCGGGACACCGCCCTGAGCACCGCCCTCAGCCCCCCCCTCAGCGGCATAAAGCCAGGTTAAGGACGACACCCGTACCGTCTCGTCCTCCGCCGGGACGAACCCTCCCCGAGCCGTAGTACGGAGGTTCCCCTAGGGGCTGTCCACCCGTCGGTGGAGTCCCCCTCAGGGATGCCTCCACCTTCCGGCCCTCGGAGCATCCGCCCTCCCGCGACGTGAGGCTCAAGTGGGAGAGTGGCCACGGCAGATAGGTGCAAGGGGAAGGAATCCTGTGGGCCAGGGGGACACCGAGATACCGGCCGTCACGGAGGACGGGCCCGCCGCGGCGCGGGCCGGGGCCAGGAACCGCCGGGCCGTCGTCGCCTCCCTCATGCTCTGCATGGGGCTGGCCGCGCTCGACTCGACGATCGTGTCAACCGCCGTTCCGCAGATCGTCGGCGACCTCGGCGGCTTCTCCGTCTTCTCGTGGCTGTTCTCCGGCTACCTGCTCGCGGTGACCGTCACCCTGCCCGTCTACGGGAAGCTCTCCGACACCTTCGGCCGCAAGCCGGTCCTGATCGCCGGTTCGATCCTCTTCCTGCTCGGCTCCCTGCTGTGCGCGCTCGCCTGGAACATGGCCGCGCTGATCGCGTTCCGGATCGTCCAGGGACTCGGCGGCGGCGCCCTCCAGGGGACGGTCCAGACGCTCGCCGCCGACCTCTACCCGCTGAAGCAGCGCCCGAAGATACAGGCGAAGCTGTCCACGGTGTGGGCCACCTCGGCGATCGCGGGCCCGGCGATCGGCGGACTGCTCGCCTCGTACGCCGACTGGCGCTGGATCTTCCTCATCAACCTGCCGCTCGGCGCGGTCGCCCTGTGGCTGCTGGTCCGCCACCTCCACGAGCCCCAGCGGGCCGCCCCCGCGCGCCGCCCGCGCATCGACTGGGCGGGCGCGCTCACCGTGTTCGCCTGCGGCGGCGTGCTCCTGACGGCCCTGGTGCAGGGCGGGGTGGCCTGGCCGTGGCTGTCGGCGCCCTCGATGGCGCTGTTCGGTACGGGAGCCGGGCTCATCGGCGTGCTCGTACTGGTCGAACGCCGGGCGGCCGAACCGATCATCCCCGGCTGGGTCTGGCGCCGCCGCACCATCGCCGCCGTGAACCTGGCGCTCGGCGCGCTGGGCCTGCTCATGGTCGCCCCGACCGTCTTCCTGCCCACGTACGCGCAGTCGGTGCTGGGGCTCACCCCCGTCGCCGCCGGATTCGTGCTCTCCGTCTGGACGTTGAGCTGGCCGGTGTCGGCGGCGCTCAGCCAGCACGTGTACCGGCGCATCGGCTTCCGCAGCACGGCCATGCTCGGCATCGGCACGGCCACACTGATCCTGTTCGCCTTCCCGTTCCTGCCGTATCCCGGCGCGGCCTGGCAGCCCGCCGCCCTGATGCTCCTGCTCGGCGGGGCGCTCGGCCTCTTCCAGCTGCCCCTGCTCATCGGGGTGCAGTCGACGGTCGACTGGGCGGAACGCGGCACGACCACCGCGTCCGTCCTCTTCTGCCGGCAGACCGGCCAGACGGTCGGCGCCGCGCTCTTCGGCGCGGTCGCCAACGGCGTACTGGCCGCGAGGCTGGGCGGCGCGGGCGACCTGGACTCGGTGACCGCGTCCCTGGAGTCGGGGGCGCCGGCGGAGCACGTACGCCGGGCGGTCGCCGAGGCGGTGCACGCCGTCTACTTCGGCGCGGCCGGCGCGGCGGCACTCGCCTTCCTGGTCCTGCTGTTCGTGGCCCCGCGCCGCTTCCCGGTGCTGCAGAACCCCGGGGACTGAGGGTCAGCCGGCGTTCCGGGATCGCGGGTCACTTCTCCCGGTCGAACCAGGCCGTGGTCTCCGGCAGGAACAGCAGCACCATCACGGGCAGTCCGAGCGCGATGCGCACGGCGGCGTCCAGGAAATCCCCGGGCGCCGTGGCGCCGAAGGCCTGGTTGAACGACCCCAGGACGACGAACAGCATGACGACGAACGTCGTGAGCCGGGTGCCGTTGCGCGCGCCGCCGTCATAGGTCAGCGCGAGCAAGGCGCACACCCAGACCAGGAACCACGGCGCGATCATGTCACCCACCCCGTAGGACGACAGCCCGCCGGACAAGGCGAGCATGACGACCAGCCCCGCGAACGCCGACGCGAAGAGGAACAGTTGGGCCGAGCGCACCTGCCACGGCATCACGAGATCCGTCGTACCACTCATTGCTCTCCGTTCTGATCAGGAATTTCCCTGGCCGGCACCATCCGTACTGCCGCCCAGGTGCCGGCGTCGTGGGTGCGCCACACCGAGTCCCGCCGGCGTCGAGTTGTTCGATCGACTCGACGCCGACGGGACATCCGCTCGTATCGCGGACTAGGCCGAAAGTGCCCGTACCGCCTCGTGGTGGGAAACGCCCGGCGCCAGTTCGTTCATTTTCCCGAAGAAGACCAGGCCGGCCTTCTTCAGTGCGCGTACGAACTCCTCGGCCGGCGCGCTCGCCCTCTTTGTCTCCGCACCTGCCTTCACCGTCACCAGGACGCGGGTTCCCGTGGTCTCGAAGGACAGCTTGATCGGCTGGTCGGGGAAATGGGTCTGCGCGTGGCCGGAGGAATGCAGCTGCGTCACCATGTCGGCGATGTAGGCCCACAGCTGGTCGACGTAATCCCATTCCTCCAGTCCGATGACCTCCTGTCCGTCGACGGTCAGCCGAATGGCACCCTCGACATAGTCGAGGTCCGCAGGCGCCGAGGTGCAGGAGGCCACCGGCACGAAACCGCCGTCGGCGCCTCTCAGAAACGTGTCGATCTCGATCATCGCTTGTATTCCCTGGTCGGTCACTGGTGAGTCGTCGGTCATTCGTCGGTCACTCGTCGAGGACCGGGTAGAACTGACCGACCCGGCCCTTGTTCATTCCGAGTACGTAGTCGACCCCGTCGACCTTTCCGGTCATCTGGTACATGCCCTTGCTGCCCTTCTCCAGCAGCCTGTCCCGGTTCTGCTTCATCACCTGGCCGATCGCACCCTGCACATCGCCTACGCTCATCTTCGAATCGAAGAACGACTGCTGCTTCTTCGTCGAGCCGTCCCAGTACTTCGGGTGGTGACGCGTGAGGATGTGCTGCATTCCCTTCTTGTCGAGAAGGAAGGTCTCGTTCGCGAACTTGAACTGTTTGCTGTTCCAGTTCCGGAGTGCGGGAAGGCAGCCACCGCTGTTGTGGACGAGAACCGGGGTCGAACCGGCCAGCACATAGTACGTGTGCAGGTCGGCGACGGTGAGATTGTAGGTGCGGGCGTGATCCGTGTACGCGCGGTTGGCCGTGACGGTGACGGTGTCGCCCTCGTCGGTGCGCAGGGTCGTCCCCGGGCCGAGGTCTCCGGCGTCGACCCAGTCCTGCTGGGACGGTGACCAGAAGGGGTGCTCGAAGGTCGCCGTCAGGTGCTCGACGCCGTCGTCGGTCGCTATGGACAGTTCGTTGAAGTGCTTGTCCTCCTCGGTGACGATCAGCCGGACGACCCTCCGGGAACCCGTCTCGCCGGTTTCCGGATCAGTGGCGAGGACCTCGTCGCCGATCTCGACGTCCTCGATGTCCTTGGTCGAACCGTCGGCCATCTCGACATCCGTACCCGCGAGGAAGCACTGGGTGCAGTCAGCCTTGGGCTTCGGCGCCGAAGGCTTGTTCTTCTTGAACAGGTTCTTCAGGAACGTCCTGATCCCGCCGGCACCGAAGAGCGAGGCCGCCTCGGTGAAGTCCTTGCCCGCGTCGTAGTTCTTGCTGTTGGAGTCGACGCCCTGATTCTCGGTGAACTCCTTGTAGTCGTCGTTGACACCGCAGTTGCCGCCGCCGCCCCAGCACCACGGTTCGGTGGCGTACTCGAGCCCGTCCAGGCTCTCGGTGATGGCGTCTCCGATGCCGCCCAAAATGTCCTTGAAGCTGCCTTCCGCCCGTGGGTCCTCCGGCTCCTGACTGTCACAGATGCCGTAATTCCGCTTCACGAGCGGGCAGGAGTCGGCGCCGCTGGACGCCGAGGCGTAGTTGGCGCTGCCCATGGTGGACATGCCGCCCGAGTTGGAGCTCTGACTCGACCGCCACCGCAGGTAGTTCATCACCGCGACGACAGCCCGGACGATGGCTTGGATCAGGGCCACGAGCGCACCGAAGAACTTGCCGTCCGGGTCCGCGAAGGTCACCGGGTTGTTGTTGCTGTAGGCATAACCGTTGATCTGTTGCGGATCGGTGAGGTCGGCCACCGGGTCGACGCTGACGAAACGCCCGGTGGACGCGTCGTACTCACGCGCGCCGAGGTGGGTGAGTCCGGTGGGGTCCTCGGTTCCGCCGACGAAGCCACGCTCGCCGACCCAAGCACCGGCAGCCTGCCCCCTGTCCTCGCCGAACGGTGTCATCTGACGCCGGGTGACGGCCTGGGTGGCTGCGTCGACCTGCACGGTCGCCGTTCCGTTGTGGTCGCTCGAGACCCACGTCAGCGCGGCCGCCGTGCGTACCGCGACGGTCTGGCCGCCGTGGCTGTAGTAACGCGTCGCCTCGACCTTGCCGCTCGTTCTGCCGAGCCGCAGCTCGGTCTCCCCCAGGTAGAGCGTGGTACCGGTGCCGTCCCGCCGAATGAGCCGGCTGCCGTCGGCGTCGTTGAGGAACTCGGTGGTCGTCCTGTCGGCCTCGGTGACCTTTTCGAGCCGACCCTCCGTGTTCCAGTCGAGATCCTGCGTCTCTCCGCCGATCGTGCGGGTATCGGTGTTGCCTGCCTGGTCGTAGGTGTAGCCGGTGCTGCCGGCGATCGTGCCGTCGGCCTTCTTGGTCTCGGTGGACGCGAGGGCGTGCGGACGCGGTTGGGCGGGAGTCCTGTAGGTGTACGAGGTGGTGGCGCCGGTGACCTGGTCCGTGGCCGTCTCGCGGTTGCCCGCGCTGTCGTAGGTGAACGACTGCCAGTACCGTCCCGGTCCGCCCACGTTGGCCTTGGCCGGCTCGGTGGCGCAGTCGATGGTCGTCGTCCAGGCGGACTTCAGACGGCGGTGTCCGTCGTAGGTGAAGCACTGCCGGTCGGTGGGACTGACGGCCCTGTCCTCGATCTCGACGGGGTTCCCGGCGAGGTCGTAGCGGTAGTGGACGTCGGCGTCCGTTCCCGTGTGCGACTCGGAGACGACGTTCTGCCGCGCGAGGCGCTTGGTTCCGTCCTGATAACTCCGGTTGATCTCCGTCCAGTTCGCGGAGGACGAGACTCCGAGGGTGACCCGGATCTGCTCGCCTGCGGGCAGGTAGTCGGTGTTCTGGACGATGCCCGTCAGACCCTTGAGCGTGTCCGGCTGCCGCTGCCCTGTGTAGCCGTACTCCAGGACCTCCTGGCCCAGTCCGCCCATCGCGGGGATGGTCCGCTTCTGCAGGGTGCCGTCGATGTTGTAGGCGTTCGCGATGGTCCACACACCGGTGGCGCCCGCCAGGGCCCCCTCGGTCTTGCTGACCGTGTACTGCTCGCTCAGCAGGCGGTAGAGCTTGTCGTACTTGGCATTGGTTTTCGCGTAGACGCTGCCGCCCTTGCCGCCCACGTAACGGATGGCGGAGGTCGGCTGTCCCTTGGCGATGGTGTCGTACGTCCAGCGCGCCAGATACTTGGCGTCCTCGGGCGCCGGCTTCCCGTCGACGACGGGGACCCCACCGTCCAGCTGGCCGGTGGTGCGGCCGAGCGGGTCGTAGGTGTAGCCGAGTGTCTTCTTCCTGGCGTCCGTCGTACCGACGACCTGGTCCAGCTCGTCGTAGTCGACGGAACTCGCGCCGGCGTCGGGATCGCCGGTATCGGTCCTGCGCCCCAGGAAGTCGTAGCCGTACGTCCAGGTGTTGGAGTCGTCGTCCTTGACCTGGGTGAGCCGTCCCGCGTGGTCGTAGCCGTAGGTCAGGCGCGTGAACCGGCTGCTCACCGCGTTGCCGTCGTACTCCAGCTTCTCGACCGTACGGCCCCGGGTGTCGACCTTCTCCCGGACGGCGGGAGCCCCGGCGGGCGGCTCCACCAGCGTGGAATCACCGTCGTAGGTGTGCTTGGTGCGCGAGAACTCCTTGCCGTTGGTGAGCACCTTCTCGACGGTCACCCGGCCCGCGCCGTCAAATGTCGTCTCGGTGCCGGCCGGTGCCGAGGTGAGCAGTGTGGCGAGCTTGCCGGACGGACCGGTGGTGTCGACGTAGTCGGCCGCGGTCTCGAACGCCAGGCCTCGCGTGTCGTACTTGGTCTCCGTCACGATCCGGCCGGTGCCGCTCGCGTCGGGCGACTGCGTCTGACGGGGCCTGAGCAGGGCGTCGTAGATCTGGTACGAGGTCTGGTAGCTCGTCCCGTCATTGTTGAGCGAGTGCGTGGCCACCCACGATGCCGCGGTGTTCTGCACCTTGTACCGGAACTTGTAACTCGGCGTCTGCTGCGCGTCCCGGTCCCGGTCGGCGAGCCACACGTCGGTGAGTTGTCCGAAACTGTCGTACGCGAGCTCCGTGCGATTGTCGTTGGGGTCGATCGTGGCGGTGCGCACGCCCCAGTCGGGGGCGTACTCCGTGATGGTGGCGTGGTCGAGCGCGTTGGTCTCGACGGTCCTGGTCAGCGGACCGCCCCCGGCCGGGGTGTACTCGGTGTGTGCGACACGAACGCCCCTGGTGTCGTGGACGTCGGTGACCCGGCCGAGCGCGTCGTACTTGGTGTCGCTGACGGTCTGCAGCTGGGCCGTGGCACCGTTGTAGCCGACGACGCGCTCCACCTTGGTCGCGTCACCCTTCGTGGGCGCCTTCCCGTGGGCCTGGTCGTCGTAGGAGGTCCGCACGTCCGAGATCACATCCGTGGTCTTCGGGTCCCCCGTCCGCTTCGGCGTCGCGTCGCATCCGGTGGACACCTTCTCCACCCGCTCGGGCGGCGACAGGATCCAGTCCGTCGTGTTGGCCGCGTACTCCGTGACCGTGCAGTCCTTCTCCCCCGCCGCGTCCGTCTCCTCCTTCAGCGGCAGGCCGCTGGTCGGGTCGTACGTCGTCGCCTTGGTGGCCGTCAGTTCGCCGCCGCCCGAGAGCGCGGTGCGGGTGACCGAGGAACCGGTGCGGACCATGTACGCGTTGACGGTTCCGTAGGAATGCTTGTCGGTGGCGGTGGTGCGGGACCACGGCGTGCTGAGGGTCGCGGTCACCTCGCCGCCGTCCACTCCGTTGTAGGTGATCTGCTCCCGCGCCTGCCCCGCGTACTGCTCCGAGTCCGTCTTCGCGACGCCCTTGGAGTCGGTGACGGTCTCCTTGCGGGTGCTGCCGTCGGACTGCTTGTCGCCGTCCATGCCGCGGTAGTAGAGGGTGGTCGTCCTCGACCGGGTGCCCGAGGGTTCCCCGGTCGTCGTCGTCACCTTCTGGTAGCCGCGCCAGATGCCCCACGTCCGGTACTTGGCCGGGGTGATCGGCGACTCGTCGTCGTACGCCCAAGCGCCGCCGCCCGAGTACGTGTAGTCCGTCTGCTTCAGCGGGGCGTCACCGGTCGGGTCGGACTCCGTGACCTGCGTGACGACGTACTTGTGGAACCAGTCGGTGCGCGGCTGGGGGTCCGTGCCGGGGGTGGGGTTGGACGGCGGGATCCACTTCACCGGGTAGCAGCGTCGGGTGTTCGCGTCCAGTTTGGAGGGGACGTCGCTGCCTGCGACGCAGTCCTCCTTGGAGTAGTTCACCGTCAGTTTGGAGCCGGTCTCCGAAACGACCGTGCGCACACGCCACTTGATGAAGGGCGCGACGTCATCACCCGTCCTGTCCACACGGTTGTGCAGCTGGACGCCGCTGAACTTCACCGCGGGCAGGGAGGCGTCCGTGCCCGCCTTGCCCGTTCGCTGGATCGATTCCAGCCACAGGCCCGCGTCCGATCCGTCCCCGGGGTCGGGGAACGACTGGTCCAGGTGCCAGGCATTGACGCTGCGGTAGTCGGTGTCCGCGCCGGTGCCGGAGCCGTCGTACACCTGGGTGGTGATGTCGGTCAGCCGCTTGCGGCTGAAGAATGAGGGGCTGGGCTGGTCGGTGCAGGTGGTGTCCGCCTTGCAGATCTGGTCGAACGGGACGTCCGGCCAGGCGTTGCGGTTGGCGGAGGTCAGCGAGCCGCAGGTCTCGCCGCCGGACACCGGGACGCAACGCTCGGCGACCGTGAACTTCACGCGGGCGGCGGCCGGCTGGGTCGTCGAGTAGACCGTGTCGGTGCGCTGGCCGTAGTCGATGCGCTTGAGCCAGCCGCCCCGGACGTACTCGGTGCCCTTGCCGGTGGAGCCGTTCTTGGCGTAGTGGTTCAGTTCCTTCTCGTACCAGTACGTCATCACGTTGCCGTGCGGATCCACGACGTAGTCGAGGTTCCAGCGCCAGGCCTGTGTCTTGGCTCGCCCCGAGAAGGCGTCACCGGAGGAGTAGCCGGGCTCACCGGAGTCGTCGCCGTACACCGGGGCGGTCCACACCGAATTGGTCTCGGCCTTGCCGGAGCTCCAGCCGGGCAGACGGTTCTTGCCGAAGACATACTGCGTTCCGTCGGTCGAGGTGACCGTCCAGAACTCGCCCTTGTCGCCGGTGTCCCCGTCGTCGCCGTTGACGGCGCCGGTGTCATGGGCGACGCGCTCGCCGTCGTCGCTCTTGGGCCGCCACTTGCCGTCCTCCTTCACGAGCGGCGTCGATTTGCCGTTGAGGACGAGGGAGGCGTTGTCCTCCTTCCAGCACTGGTCGTACTTCTTGTCCTGGCCGTCGTCCTCACAACTGCCGTACGCGCGCTCGACGTAGGACACGGGGAGGTCGAAGCCCTCGCCTGCCCAGGACGGCTGCGCGGAGGTGGAGGAGGTGCGGCCGTCCACACTCTGCGCGGAGTAGCCGATGGACAGGTTCGGCGACGGTCCCGCCGGAGTGGGCGGGGCCTCCAGCGGATAGTTCCAGGTGAAGTCACCGTTCGAACCTCCGGCCGACCAGGTGGAGGAAGCCGCCAGCGGGGTGGCCTCGTAGCTGCCCTGGTCGGAGGACGCGGCGGCGGACAGCGCGAGGACGGTACGAGCGGACTTCGGGGCGGTGACCTGCGCGGTCACCGTCTCGTTCTCGGCGTCGTTCTCCGAGGCGACCGGTTCGGTCTTGCGGCAGGCCGCCTTCTCCGGGGTGGTGAGGGCGCACTCGGGCAGCCGGACCAGCCGCAGTCTGGAGGACCAGTTACCGCTGTACGCGTCGGCGAAGGAGCTGTAGTCGACCGTGGTGGCGGCCTTGCCTTCGCTGATTCCGGAGACCGCGAAGACGAGTCCCTCGATGCCGAGTTCTGTGGTGGTGCCGCGGCCGAGTATGCGCACTTCGGCTTTGCCGGTGGCGTCGCCCGCGGCGGCGGACCGCTTCGTCCGGGCCGCCTCGGGCATGTCGACCTTCACGGCGGCCGCGGTCGGCCACTTCACTGTGCGTTCGGTCTTGGCCCGGGTCTTTCGGGCGGCGGCCACCGTCGGATCGTGGAGCTTGGTGGACTCGGGGTCGAAGGGCTCTGCCCGGCCGTATCTGGCCTTCTGCAGGGCGCTGTGCTCGCGGTCGTCGGCGGCCTGCGCCGGCACGGCGCTGAGCAGACCGGCGACGACCACAGTGGACAGAGGGAGGACAACAGCCGTCAGCCGGCGACGGCCTGCCCTGGCCCATGCCCATCTTCTGGGCAGCACTGAGCTGTGCTTGGACAACACGTGGGAGTTCTCCGGATTCTGAAGAGAGGGCGTCTGAGAAGGACGCCGGGAAAACCTTGAGAGCGGGGTGTGCGGGGCGCCCGGCCCCGCACACCACCGTGAAGTGATCAGATGCGGTCGCTGTTGCTACTCGACCGGCACCGGCGGTTCGTCCACCGTGGACAGTTGCGTGATCTCTGCTTCGGAGAGCACCCCGGCGTAGACCCTCAGGTCGTCGAGCTGTCCGGGCAGGGCGTTGCCCCACTCGCCGTTGTCGTGGCGGCGCGATCCGCCGACCATCAGAGGGCCGGTCGGCTGGAACGTCTCCTCGCTGAGGACCCCGTCCTCGTCACCCTGCCGCTGACCGGAGACGTAGAGCTTGACCGATCGGTTCACCGAGTCGAACACGCCCACGACGTGCACCCAGCCGCCGGGTGAGTTGACCTCGTCCGACGCCACAGCAGCGGCAGGTCCGCCGACCACGTCCGTTCCGTACCGCCCGAAGTTCCAGTCGCCGACGGACTCGCCCGCTTCCTGGCGGTACCAGAGCCGGAAGGAGTTGCGCTGGGCCCCCGGATGTGCGAACACGGTCGGCGAGTACGCGGTCGTGGTGTCGTCGAGAACGCCGTCACCGATGTTCACCCAGCCGGCGACCGTGTAGCTGCCCGACTCGTCGAGTGCCACGGGCGAGGTGGCCCGCCCCAGTTTGTCCGCGTCGAGCGCGAGAACGCTGCCGTGGGCCGGGTCATCGGTCGGAGCGAAGGCCGCCCCTGTCTGCAGTTGCAGCACGTTTCCGCGGCCGGACGCGTCCACCGCGGTGGTGCCGGAGGCCTCGTCGAGCGCCCAGTTGGCGAGCAGGGCGGCCTCGCTGTGGCCCGTCGCGGGGTTCTCGGCGTTCGCGATGGGTTCCAGTTCGTTCTCGAAGACCACCCGGTTCCATGCCTGGACCTGGTCGAGGTCGCCCTCGAAGTAGTCCGTGAAGCCTCCGGCAGCCTTCATCCGGCCCACCTCGAACGAGCCCTTGGCCGCCCACGGAGTCGTGAACTCCGTGCTCGCCTGGAGCCGTCCGTTGACGTAGAACCGGATCTCCTTGCTGTTCTGGTCGTACACGCCCATCAGATGGGTCCAGGCACCGACGACCGGCGGTTTCGTCGACTGGGCGCGGGTGATGACCGGGCTGTCGACGTCGGCCGAGTACCGGTTGAAGACCCAGCGGTCCAGCGACTGCGAGTAGTAGATCTGGAAGCTGCCCGCCCGCGAGCCGCTCTGGGTGACCACGGTGGAGATGTGGTTCTTCGCGGTCAGCCGCGCCCAGGCGGAGACGGTGAAACTGTTCGTGGTGTCGAGGACGGAAGTGGCAGTGGTACCGGAGACGCTGCTGCCGTTGCCGCGCAGGCCACCACCGAGCCGGGCCCTGTCGGTCCAGGCCGTCGAGGAGCTGAGCGTCAGCGGCCTGTCCTTGCCGGAGCTGTCCTCCGCGGTCTGTCCGGTCCCGTCGTCGAGTTTCCATCCAGCCACCGGATCCGAGCCCTTGGCCACCTTGAACAGGTAGTCGTAGGTGGCGCCCGCGTTGCCCGCTCCGTCGAAGGTCTGCACCCGCAGTGTGTTGGTCAGCCGCTTGTCGGGCGCGGCCTCGATCTCGTACGCCGGGGTGTTGGCCGTGAAGGTCTTGCTGCCCAGCTTCACGCCGTTGAGCCACCAGTCGTACCGGCGCACATCACTCGCTCCCGTCACCTGGAAGGCGGCGGTCATGCCGACGCTGCCGCGCTCGGGGTCGGCACTGTCGCAGGTCGCGCCCGCGCACTCCGGGTACACGCTCGAACTGACCTTCGGTGCCGGCGGGCCCTTGGAGTCGACCTTGAAGTAGCAGTGGCTCGACCACGGCCCGAACAGGGAGTGCGTGTCGCCCTTGTAGGTGTACTTGTACTCGGTCCTGGCGCGGAACTTGTAGGTGACTCCGTCGTCCAACGCCGCCGTGGGAACCGTGCCCGCCGTGCCACTGTCCGTCCAGGTGGACGGCTTCAGCGAGGTCTCCGTCGTGCTGCTGCCCTTGTAGAGCTCGAAGTTGGGGCGCAGCGAGGAGTTGGAGGCATCGCTCGACGTCGGCGTCGCGGTCAGCCGGGGTGTCTTGTCGCGGATCAGCGCCGGGGAGGAAGAAGCCGAGCAGGAGACCTTCGGGTCGGACATCTTCACGGCCGACGGCTTGGCGTTCGGCGGCGTGACGTAGGTGATCGAAAGGCGCGGCTTGCGGGAGGCCGTGGCATCGGAGTCGAGCGGGGACATGAACTGCTTCCACGCGATCGGGTCGCCTTCGTCAGCGCGCAGCCCGAGTGTGGTGAGCGTGTCCTTCGCCTTCGCGGTGTACGCGACGGCCGACGTGGCGTCGAACTCGATGTCGCCGTCGGGACAGCTGGCCGAGTGGCCCTTCGCCGCCGAGACGGTGTCGACCTTCGCGTGCCACTTCGGCGGGTTGCTCCACGTCGTGGATCCGGAGATCTTGCTCGTGCGGTAGAGGTCGATGTTCTTCTTGTCGCAGTTCGCGGACCAGATCGCGTACGGCGTGAAGGTGGCGCCCAGGATCTTCTTGCCGGCCACTTTGCGGGTGTCGAACTGGAAGAGGGAGCGCGCCTTCTTGTTGTCCACGTAGGCGTCGTAGCCGACGCCGAGTGCGTGCTTGGTCTTCCAGAAGCTGGTACCGGGTGAGCTGGACCACAGGGTGGTCCAGCTCGTCAAGCTGGCCTTGACCGCCGGTGGGTCGAGGACGACAGGAAAGGTGGTGGTGCTGTCGGCCAGGAACTTCTGGTCCGGAACGATGGACAGGGCGTCGTCGGTCATGTCCGTCTCCATGACGGCAGTGCGGGAACTGGCGCTCGCACCGAGGGACTCGGCGACGGCCGCCGCGCTTCTCGCAGCACTCGAAGCGGTCGTCCTGACCGTGGTCCGGGGACCGCCGGCATCCCACATCAGCGCCGAGCCACTGGAGACGACCGCGTGTCCGGCGTCGTCGACGAACGTGGCCGTGCCGGTCCCGTCCGCGCGCACGGACAGCCCGCGGCTCTCGACCGGGAACACCACCCTCTGCAGAGCCGGGTTCGCCGCGGCCTCACGCGAGTGGAGCACCAGGTGGTACGTGAACCCGTCCGGATGGGCCTGCACAGCGAGGTCCACGTCCGGGAGCACCGAGCGATAGACGGCCGACGATCCGTCGACCTCCGGTTTCGGCAGCGTCCATGGGGACGAGACCGCGTACTCCTTGTCGCCGGTCACCAGCCGAGCCAGCGGTGCGTCCTTCCCGCCACCGGACAGCCGGACGTCCTCCGCCGCACGTGGCACGAGACTGCCGTCCGGCCGCTGGACCAGGGTGGTGTCGATCCCGGTCCACAGGCCGTTCTTCCGCACCCTCTCGGGCGATGTCGCGGCCTCGGCCGTGAACGTGCCGTCGGGGTTCGCGACGACGCGGCTGGTCCCTGTGGTCAACTCGCCCACCTCGACGGCCTTGCCCGAACCGACGGCCTCTTGTGACGCCTTCTGCTCGGCGCCTGCGACAGGCAGGACGTCGTCCTCCCAGAACGCCTTGCCTCGCGCGACCTCGTCGGCCGTTGCCCGAACGGCCGTCCCGCCAGCGGCCGCTCCGTCCGCGGCCACCGCCCCCGTTGTTGTCGCTTCGACCGGAACAACGGCCAAAGTCAGCGCTGCGGAAACGACGGTCATCGCTCCGCGCAGCGTTCTTCTGCGACTGGTTCGCCGCACTCTTCCCCCCGCGTTCTTTAATTTTTAATGAGAATTTCTTGGTCGAATGGAGAGTATCGATCACAACCAGGCACCTGCGCACTCAAGTTGTTCACACTTAGATCACAAGTGGTCACTCAAGACACAAAAGTGTGAGTTAACTCGGGTAACACCCCAGGTCGCAGAAGTACCCACAGACCGACCAGCCAGTTTGTCAAAACCCTCGCGCCCCTCGGCTACCTGCGAGTAACGTGCGTCCACGCTCCACCCCCCGCTCCCTGCGGTCCACATCGGACCCGAGCCACGCAAGGAGAACCGGGATGTCCTACGACACGTCCCCGTCGTATCCCGTTCCACCGCACCGTCCGCCCCACCAACCGCCGTACAACTCCTCGCAGTCCTACTCCACCTACCCCTGGGCGCCGTCGCAGCAGCAGCCGGAACCCGGATCCGACGGGCCGCACCGTCACCGGCACGGCGCGCTCGGACAGCACAGCGACATCCGGGTGCTGCGTTCCGCGTACCGGCTGCAGCGGCGGGTCGCGACCCTGACCGCGCTCGGCTACTTCACGCTGTTCCTCGTCCTGTCGGCGACCGCGCCCTCGCTGATGACGAGCGAGGTGACCGACGGCCTCACCGTCGGGCTGCTCCTCGGCCTGATCCAGGTGCCCGTCACCGGCGCCGCGATCGGACTGTACGAGTACACCGCCCGCAGGACCGTCGACCCGATCGCCGAGCGGCTCAGAAAACAGGCCGACCTGGACACCAAGCGCGCGGAGGCACACCGGTGACCGGCTTCAGCAACTCCGCCCAGGCGATGTCCCTGGTGGCGTTCACCGTCGTGGCCACCATCACCCTGCTGCTCTGCGTGATGACCGGCCCCGACCGCGACGACCTCGACGAGTTCTACACCGGCTACGGCAGCCTCTCCCCCATGCGCAACGGCCTCGCCATCGCCGGTGACTACATCTCCGCCGCCACCGTCCTCGGCACCGGCGGCGTGATCGCGCTCTTCGGGCACGACGGGGTCGTACTCGCCCTGAGCACCGCCCTGTCCCTCATGCTCCTGATGTTCCTGCTGGCCGAACCCCTGCGCAACGCGGGCCGGTTCACCATGGGCGACGCCCTGGCCCGGCGGATGCCCGGCCGGGCGGTGCGGATCGCGGCGTGCGCGGCGACGCTGACCGCACTGCTCCCGCTGATGCTCGTGCAACTCGCCGGAACCGGCGATCTGCTCGCCTTCATCCTCGGCTTCTCCAGCGAGGGCCTGAAGACGGGCTGCATCATCGGCCTCGGCATCCTGATGATCAGCTACGCGGCGATCGGCGGTATGAAGGGCACCGCGCTCATCCAGATCCTGAAGATCGTGATGCTGCTCGGCTCCGGCGCCGTCGTCGCCCTGCTCATCCTCAACAGGTTCGACTGGAGCCTGGGCGACCTCTTCGGCCAGGCGGCGCAGAACAGCGGGGCCGGGTCCGCCTTCCTCAGCTCCGGCCTGCAGTTCTCGACCGGACCCAGCCCACGGCTCGACATGATCAGCGCCCAGCTCACGGTGGTACTGGGCGGGGCCTGTCTGCCGCACATCACCATGCGCATGTACACGGCGGGCAGCGCCCGTCAGGTGCGCCGCTCGATGTCCTGGGCGGTACCGGCCGTGGCCCTGTTCGTCCTCGTCATCACGGTCGTCGGCTTCGGCGCGACGGCACTGATCGGGCGCGAGGCCATCGCCGGCGCGGACCCGCAGGGCAACACGGCGTATCTGCTGGGCTCCCGGGCCGCGTTCGGGACGGACGTCTCCACCGCGGAGACGTTTCTCTTCACCACCGTCACCGCGGCGCTCTTCCTCACGCTGCTCGCCTCCGTCGCCGGCATGATCCTCGCCTGCGCCAACTCCCTCGCCCACGACGTCTTCGCGCACCGCAAGGCACCTCTCACGCCGCGCCGCGAGATGACACTGGCGCGGGCGTCGGCCGCGGCCGTCGGCATTCCGGCGATCGTGCTGGCCACGCTCGTCCAGCACCACAGCCTGCAGCCGCTGGTCACGCTGTCGTTCTGCCTGGGCGCCTCGGCGATCGCGCCCGCGCTGGTCTACAGCCTGTTCTGGCGGCGGTACACCCGGGGCGGGCTGCTGTGCACGCTCATCGGCGGCTCGCTCGGCACGCTGATCCTGATGACCGGTACGAATCTGGTGTCCGGGTCGCCCATCTCGGCGTTCCCGGACCACGACTTCACGTGGTTCCCGTTCACCACGACCGGCATCGTCTCCATCCCCCTGGGCTTCGCCCTCGGCTGGCTCGGCACGGTCGCCTCGGGGCGGCGGGCGGGGGAGGAACACCGGCGCCGGTACGAGGCGGTGGAGGGCTGGATCCTGGCGGGCGCCGCACGTAAGGAGTGACCTCCGGCGGGGGCGGGCCCAAAGGATTGCGCAGTTCCCCGCGCCCCTAGGGGTGTGCGGGTGGGTGGGGGCTGAGCGCGCCGTTCCCCGCGACCCTAGGGGGCGAGGGCGAAGCCCCGCCTTCAGGGGCGCGGGGAACTGCGCGGCCAACCCCCACCGGCCCGCACCCTCAGGGGCGCGGGGAACTGCGCAATCCTTTGGGCCCGCCCCCGCCACCCCGCACACGACCACCCCCGCGAGGGACTACTCCGCCGTCGCCCGCCCCGTCAGCGCAGCGAGACTGCTGCGGACATGGTCCATGTGCGCCTGCACCTCGTCCCACTGCTCGCCGTGCTCCCGCAGGACCCGTTCCGTCTCGCGGGCCACCCGGTCCTCCTGGATCCGGGCCTCCGCGAGGAGTTCCGCCGCGCGGGCGTCCGCGTCCTCCTGGAGGTGGCGCGCAGACTCCTGCGCGGAGCCCAGCTCCCGCCCCGCCGCGGCCACGTCCGCCTCCGCGCGCGCGACAAGCTCCTCGTGGCGCGCGTCGAACGCGGCCTCCCGCTCGGCGGCCTCGCATCCGGCCCGCTCCCAGCGCTCGGCGTGCTCCTTCTCCTGCTCGGCGACGAGGCTCTCCCCGCGCCGCCGCGTCTCGCGCAGCGCGGCGAGCGCCTCGCCGCGCCCTTCCTTCACCTCGCGCCGCGCGGAGATCCGCATCTCGTCGGCCTCGGCCTGCGCGGCCAGCAGCCGGTGCCGGGCCCGTTCGTCGGCCTCGGCGCGCATCTCGTCCGCGTCCGCCCGCGCGGCCTCGCGTACCCGTTCGGCCGTCGCGCGCGCCTCGTCCACGGTCCGGCGCGCCTGCCGCACCGCGTCCTCGCGCAGTTCCGCGGCCTCCTCCTCGCCCAGCTCGAAGAGCCGCCGGGCCCGGTCGCCCAGCGTCTCGTACGTCTGGGGGGCGAGCGATGCCACGACCTCGCGCAGTCGCAGCGCCTCGGACTCCATCTCCCTGGCGAGCACGGTCAGCCGCGCGGCCCGCTCCCAGGCGGCGTCGCGCCCCGCCGAGAGCTCCGCGGCGTACGCGTCGACCTGGGCGGGGCGGTACCCCCGCCCCCGTACGGCCTCGAAGCACTGGGACGGGCCCGAGGACACCGACGACACCGATGAGCTGCTCATGCCGCTCATCTTGGTGGATCAGACGGAAGTGTTCATAACGCGACACTCCGCGCATTCCGCCGCCCGGCTGGGGGCGGATTCAGTGACGGTCCGTCAGAGCAGGCCGTCCCACATCTGCTCCAGCAGCACCGACCACCAGCTCTCCGGTGACCCGAGGGCCGCCGGGTCGATCGCGGCCAACTGCGCCTGGAAATCGACGGTCCAGCGCCCTGCCTGCTCCTGGTTGAGTCCGAAGCGAAGCCGCCACATACGGCCCAGCAGCGCGAGGCTGCGCGCGAACTCGGGCAGCCCCGTGTTCACGAACTGCGGCGGTACGGGAGCACCGCCGGGACCCGCCTCCACCGGCACGGCCACGATGTTCGCGGTCCCGTACTGGACGCAGATCGCCTTGCCGAAGTCACTGCCCATGACGAGGTACGAGCCCGCGTCGGCGCCCGGCTGGATGCCACGCTCCTGCGCCAGTTCGGCGAGCGTGGGCACCGGACGGCCCGGCTGGGCCTGCGCCCAGAAGAACGGGTTCATGTCGACGGGCAGCCCGGCCACCACCAGGGTGTGCGCCACGATCGGCGGTACGCCCTGCCGGGACACCGCCGCCTGGTCGAACCGGAACAGACCGGGCCCGAAGGCCGCCGCCAGCTCCTGCCCGATGGCCTCCGGCGGGATCGGCGGCGCGGACTGCACCGGCGGCAACGGCGCCCGTACCGGTCCGGGCCGCGCCGGACCGTCCGCGACTTGGTGCAACTCACCCTGGTGCGCGAGCAGTTGGGCCATGCCCTGCTGACGGCTCGCATGGTCGGTGCCGTACGAGGCGATGCTCGTGATCCGTGCCTGCGGCCAGCTCTCCCGGATCATCCGCGCGCAGTAGGCGCCCGGCAGTTCGCAGGACTCAAGCTCCGTGTGCAGTTCGAGCACCTGCTGCGGCGGCACGTTCATCGCCCGCAGCTCGTGCAGGATCTGCCATTCCGGGTGCGGGGTGCCGGGCGCGGACCGCCGGATCAGCTGCTGTTCGCTGCCGTCCTGGGCGCGGTAGCGCAGCACCGCCTGGTAGCCGGGGCCGACCGTGGGCTGTCCCTGCTGCGGGTAGCCGTAGGCCGGGGGCTGCTGACCGGGACCGGGCTGTCCGGGCATCGGCTGGCCCGGGAAGGGCTGCTGCTGTCCCGGGAACGGCGGCCGGCCGGCCAGGTGCGGGGCGGGCGGCGGCGTTCCCGGACCGCCGGGAGGCATACCGGGCGCGGGGGGCGGCGGCGGAGCCGTACCGGGCCCGCCGACCGGCGGACCGGCCAGCATGGTCGCGGCATGGTGCACACCACCGGGCGGCGTACCACCCGGGGTGCCGGAACCACCCGGAGCGCCGGGGGCACCCGGGGCACCGGGCACACCCGGAGCGCCGGGAGGCTGCGGAGCACCCGGACCGCCGACCGCGGGCCCGGCCAGCACCGTCGCGGCATGGTGCACACCACCGGAACCACCCGAGCCGCCGGGAGAACCAGGAGCGCCCGGGGAGTTGGGCGCACCGGGGGCGCCCGGAGGCTGCGGAGCACCCGGGCCCCCGGGCCCCCCGGAACCACCCGGACCGGCCTGCCCACCCGGCGCCTCCGGCCCGTCCGGGCCGAGCTGCGAGACGAACTGCGTCGGTACGTATCCACCGGCCGGCACACCCGGCGCACCGGGCCCGGACGCCGGAGCGGGACCGCCCGGCCGCGCTCCCGGCGTACCGGGCGCCCCGGGAGGCGGCGGCGTACCGGGCGCGTTCGCACCCCGCGCGCCACGCGGCGGGCCCTGCGCCTTGCTGGTCGCCGCGTCCGCGATGTCACCGGCGCCCGGCGGCAGCGGCCGGCCCGGCGCACTCGGAGCGGGCGGCGGCTGCGGAGTGCCCTGCGGGTAGCCGTACGAGGGCGCGCCCGGAGGAGGCGTACCCGGAGGGGGCGTACCCGGCCCGGCGTTCTGCGGATGGCCGTACGAGGAGGGCCCGTCCGGCGCCGCACCGGGCGGCGCCGGGTCGTCGAGGGCGGGCGAGACACTCGTGCGCGGCAGCCGGCTGCCGCCCGAGATCAGCTTGGTCCTGGCCTCGGGCTCGGCCTCGGGCGGCGTACCACCGGGTCCGACATCGCGGATCTGCGGCGCGTACACCGTCGCCGGCAGCGGCACGGAACGGTCGTCCCCCGCCTCGGCGTTGGTGTCGGTCCCGGCCCACGGGGTCGCGTCGGCGGGCACGGGGGCAGCACCGGAGGCGCTCCCTCCGGCGGCGGGCCACGCCGTGCCACCGCTCGGAGCGGCGGGCTCCGGCGAACCGGCGGGCGGCCCAGGCAGCGTCTCGGGCAGCGAACCCACAAATCCGCCAGGAGCGGCAGGGGCGGCAGGAGCTGAAGGAGCTGCGGGAATCGCGTCGGACGGCGGAACCGCGTCGACCGGAGAAGCGCCATGGGCGGCGGGAACCGCGTCACTGACCTCGGCGGCGGGCCGCGACCCGGCGCCGTCCGACGGCCGGCCCGCGGCCCCGCCGGACGTGGCGTCCCGGCGGTCCGGGATTCCCATCCGGTCCGCGGCCTCCTGCAGCCACTCCGGCGGAGTCAGCAGGAACGACGTCTGGTTGAGGTCCACACGCGCGGGCGGCGCGGGCGCCGGATCGGGCACCCCCGCCGACACGCCGTACTCCTCCTCGTACCGGCGGATCACCTCGCCCACCGGCAGCGAGGGCCACAGGGTGGCCTCCCCGCTGTCGCGCGCGATGACGAGCCGCTGGGCGCCGCCGTCGGAACGCGGGCCCTCGGCCCGGTCCTCCGCCCACACCACGAAGCCGAGTTCGAACTCCCGGACCCGCACCTCTCGGTGCTGGTAGCCGGGCACGTCTGCGTTGATCCATTCCTCGGCGCGTTCCTGCGCCTGCGCGAAGGTCACCATCGGACGCTCACTCCCCCACCGAAGAGACGGCGGACACCGGTACCGCCGTCGCGAAACCGCCGTCCACCATCAGGTTCGCCACCGTCTCCAGCTCGGGCGGATTGCCCGCGAGCCGGGACAGGAACTGATCGAAGTCGTCACCACAGGGCAGCAGCAGCCGCTGTACGCGCTCCGCGGGCGGCCACTCGTCCTGGTCACGGGCGTCGTCGAACGCGCAGAACCACACCGAGCCGATCCGGTCGCCCTTCACCTTCACCGCGAGCAGCCCGCCCTGCACGAAACCGACTCCCAGGTAGTCCTTGGTGAGATGGTCCCGCAGGCACTTGTTGACATAGACGAGGTCGTTGACGGCGGCCTCGTCGCGCACCGTGAAGAACGGCTGGTCGACCAGCAGCCCCAGCTCCGCGTCCAGCGCGGCTCCCACCGGCGCACATCCGCCGGCGGCCTTCAGGAAGGAACGGTACGCCCCGGGCAGCCGGTAGCCGAGGTCCTCCTCGACGCCCTGCACCTGCTGCTCGGTCACGGCGACCGACGCCTTCGGCAGCCCGAAGTGCGCGGGGCGGGTCTCCTGCAGCGGCCGGGTGCCGCGCTTGTCCTGGTCGACCAGCGCGGTGGCGAGCCCGCCGTGGTGCCGCAGCAGCGCCTTCACCTCGACCGGCACCAGCTCCAGCCGGCGCGTGCGCGGCACGTGGTGCCATGTCCAGCCGTGCGGAGTCGCCACCGCCGGGATCGTGTCCCACAGATCATGGCCGGAAGCCGCCAGGGCTGCGTTCGCCGACACGTAGTCGGTCAGCCGCAGCTCGTCGACACCGAACCCCTCGGGCGGTTCGGCGATCTCCGCGGCCGCACGTGCGTAGAACGAGAAGTCGGGGTAACCGACCTCGTCCACACGTACCCCTCTCGGGTGACGTGCCGCCCGCACCGGATCCGGGAAGTGCACGACCTGCCCGGCATAGGCCGCGTTCGGCGGCGCGGCCTGTTGCCCGAGCCGACCTGTCGTCATGGCGGTTGCCCCCTGCGGCGTAATGAAGGTTCGCGGATGTCGACAGCCTATGCGGTGCGGCGACACCGGTCACCGGGCCTCCTGTTCCATACCGGCCAAGGGCCCTCCGGTTCCGTGACCTGCCGTCATCGAGCCGTGACGGTGAGACGAAGACCGCGCGTGTCGCACCGCCCCAGCTTCCGCACCAGCCCCGGAGTTTGGCACTCTGTCGGAGCACCGGGGGATGCGGTAAGGGGAGGAAACAGGACGATGAGCGCAACACACATGGGTACCTCCGGGGATCCGCGGGTCGGCTGGAGCAGCAGCGAGGCGCCCGCCGCGCCGGTCCTGCTGCACCGGCGCGACGGCATACTCCCGACCATCGCCGCCGCCCTCTCCGTACGGGGCGCCACCCTCACCGGCACCGCGGGCCGCGGCGACCAGCCACCACCCCTGCACCCCCTCGTACGGGACTTCCTCGACACCCTCACCAGCGGCCAGCGCGACCGGTTCACCGGCCGCTGCGCCGAGGCGATCCTCATCTCCCGCCATCTCGCCACCGCCGACGCCGCCCGCTCCAAACGCGCCATCCGAAAACCCATGACCAACGGCGAGGCCAGAAAATCCCTCAAGCAGGCCAAACTCACCGCCCGCCGCATCCGCGAGGACGGCGACCCGCTGCACGGCAGCTTCGCGCAGCCCTGCCGCGCCTGCACCGCGCTCAGCGCCCACTTCGGCGTACGCATCGTCGACCCGACCACCCAGGAGAAGTGACGGCGCACCCACCACCGACAGCGGCCCCCGACCCGCACGAAGGCGCCGCCGACACCACCAGAAACAGCCGACCGGAACACCGCACCACCACACGGCGGCTCAGACCGATCGCGAAGGGCAGATGCACACCGACCGCACCGCCGCCACCTCGACCACCCGCTTCTCAGTCCAGGTCGACGCCTCGCTGCGCGACGCCGGATGGCAACCGGGCCGCTGGGACATAAAGCAGGCCGAGTTCTGGGCCGACGCCCTGCGCGGCCACGAGTCCCCCGCGGGGCACCGCCACGCCGTGTTCCCGGCGGCGGTGGAGGCATGGGCGGAGTTCGGCGGGCTGCGCGTCAGCACGGCCGAGGCGGGCCGCCAGATCGCCTCGTCCCCCCTGCACCTTGACCCCCTGCACGGCCTCCACATGGCCCGCACCCTCGCCGACCTCGGCAGGGCCCTGGACACCGAGGTCGCCCCCCTCGGCGAGGAGACCGACAGCAGAGCGCTGCTCGCCATCGACACGGAGGGCCGCGTGTACACCCTGGACCACACGGGCGACTGGTACCTCGGCGCCGACATCGACCAGGCCCTGGCCACCCTCATCGCGGGCCGGGAACCGGTACGCCTGACCGCCGGCTGAACCGGCACCACCGCCCGTCCGGGCTCAGCCCCCGGCCGGAATGACCGCCGACACCCGGAACCCGCCCGCGTCCGTCGGCCCGGACACGAACACCCCGCCGAGCCCGACGACCCGCTCCTTCATCCCCAGCAGGCCGTTCCCTCCACTGGGCAGCCTGGCGTCGGACGCGGCCCCCGGCTCCGGCGGCGGACCGTTCTCCACCTGCATCGCGATCTCCGCGCCCCGGTGCGCCAGCCGCACCCGGGTCTTCGCGCCCGCCGCGTGCTTGTGGACGTTCGTCAGCGCCTCCTGCACCACGCGGTACGCGGTCTGCTCCACCATCGCCGCGTACACCCGCGTCTCCCCCTCCACGGAGAGGTCGACGACCATGCCCGCGGCGGCGGACTGCCCCACCAGCTCGTCGAGATCGTCCAGACAGGGACCGTCCGACTCCTCCTCGGCGGTCCGGGACGCGGCGGCAGCGGCGGCGGCTGCCGCCCCCACGGCCGCCAGCGGCACGGCCTGCACCGGCGCGGAGCCGTATCCCGCACCCCGCGCCGACCCGTCGCCCGTCCGCAGGACGCCCAGCATCTCGCGCAGTTCGGTCAGCGCCTGGCGGCCCATGTCCCCCACCAGCGAGGCGTTCTTCACGGCCTTCTCGGGATCCTTGCGGGCCACCGCCTGCAGCGCCGCCGCGTGCACCACCATCAGACTCACCCGGTGCGCGACCACGTCGTGCATCTCCCGGGCGATCCGGGTCCGCTCCTCGTTGCGCGCCCACTCCGCCCGCTCCTCGGCCCGCTCCGCCAGCAGCTGCAACTCCCGCTCCAGGGAGTCGGCCCGCTCCCGCAGGCTCTCCATCAGCCGCCGCCGCGCCCCCACGTACAGCCCGAGCAGTACGGGCGGTGCCGTCATCCCGAGCGAGGTCGTGATGGACACGAAGGGCACGAACCAGTCCCCCAGCGCCACATCGCCGCGCACCATCCCCTGGTGCGCCCGCACATACGTGACGATGAGCATCCCCACCATCGACATCCCGGCCAGCGCCCCGATGATCCGCCTCGGCAACTCGGACGCCGCCAGCGTGTACAGCCCGACGAGCCCCATCAGGAACCCCATCTGGGCCGGCGTGATCGCGATCGACACCAGGACGACGGCGATCGGCCACCGTCGCCGGAACAGCAGCATCGCCCCCGCGACGGCCCCGAACAGCATCCCCACGGGGACCGGCACCCCCGCCGCCTCCGCGAACGGAAAACCCTCTGTCGCACACTCCACGGACGACACCAGCGCGAGTCCCCCGTCGAGCACCGCACTGCGCCACCTCGCCCACCACCACGGCCCCGCCAAGGCCGCGGTGTGGTCTTCCCCCGTCGTGGTCATGACTCCAGCCTACGGTCGCGCCCCGCCCCTTTTCCGGTGAGTTTCCCGTACTGGCCTACACCACTCCCCGTAATCGAACAGAAGCGAAACGGCCCGTTATCCCTCGAACTGCTGAATCGCTCGCCGTTCGAGACCGGACCCGTGATCCACTTGCCCCCGGTGCGCCGATCCGTACCGTCGCATCGAAGGGCCTTGGTACGGCATAGTGTTGGGTGCCAACTCGACGGCCGACCATATGTCCGGCTCACGTCGGTTTCCATCCCCCGTGGTGTAATTGGCAGCACTGTGGCTTTTGGTGCCATCTGTCCGGGTTCAAGTCCTGGCGGGGGAGCTGTGGACACCCGGGCCCTGACAGCACTGTCAGGGCCCGCTCTCATGTCGCTCCTGAAACGCCCCGGTATCCTGCGGATGTCCGCACCCCAGACACCAGTAGCCGAAAGGCATATCCGTGAGCGCCAACCTTCCCCAAGCTCTCGGCTCCGGAGCAGGGGAGACCCCACCCGCAGCCGTCGTCGTTCTCGCAGCGGGTGAGGGCACCCGTATGAAGTCGGCCACACCCAAGGTCCTGCACGAGCTCTGCGGCCGTTCCCTCGTCGGCCATGTGCTCGCCGCGGCGGGCGAGTTGGGACCCGAGAACCTGGTCGTCGTCGTGGGTCACGCCCGCGAGAAGGTCACCGACCACCTCGCCACGACCGCCCCGGGCGTCCGGACCGCCGTACAGGCCGAGCAGAACGGCACGGGGCACGCCGTACGGATGGGCCTCGAAGAGCTGGGCGGCGTCGTCGACGGCACCGTCGTGGTCGTCTGCGGCGACACCCCCCTGCTCACCGGCGCGACCCTCCGCAAGCTCGCCGCGACCCACACCGGCGACGGCAACGCGGTCACCGTGCTGACCGCCGAGGTGCCGGACGCCACCGGCTACGGCCGGATCGTCCGCGACAGCGCCTCGGGCGCGGTGACGGCGATCGTCGAGCACAAGGACGCCTCCGACTCCCAGCGCGCGATCCGTGAGATCAACTCCGGTGTCTTCGCGTTCGACGGGCAGCTCCTCGCGGACGCGCTCGGCAAGGTCCGTACCGACAACAGCCAGGGCGAGGAGTACCTCACGGACGTCCTCGGCATCCTGCGCGAGGCCGGGCACCGCGTCGGCGCCGCCGTGTCGGACGACCACCGCGAGATCGCCGGCATCAACAACCGCGTGCAGCTCGCGGAAGCGCGCCGCATCCTCAACGACCGGCTGCTGCGGGACGCGATGCTCGCCGGCGTGACCGTCGTCGACCCGGCCTCCACGTGGGTCGACGTCACCGTCACCTTCGAGCAGGACGCGATCGTGCACCCGGGCACGCAGCTCCAGGGCGCCACGCACCTGGGCGAGGGCGCCGAAGTCGGCCCCAACACCCGCCTGAACGACACCACGGTGGGCGCCGGCGCCCGCGTCGACAACACCGTCTCGAACGGCGCGGAGATCGGCCCCCAGGCGAACGTGGGCCCCTTCGCGTATCTCCGCCCCGGTACCCGCCTCGGTCTGAAGGCCAAGGTGGGTACGTATGTGGAGACGAAGAACGCCACCGTCGGCGAGGGCACGAAGATCCCGCACCTCTCCTACGTGGGTGACGCGACGATCGGCGAGTACTCGAACATCGGTGCCGCCAGCGTCTTCGTGAACTACGACGGCGAGGCCAAGCACCACACGACGGTCGGCTCACACTGCAAGACGGGTTCGGACAACATGTTTGTGGCTCCTGTCACCATCGGGGACGGCGCCTACACCGCGGCCGGCTCCGTGATCACGAAGGACGTACCGCCCGGTTCGCTGGCCGTGGCCCGTGGCCAGCAACGGAATATCGAGGGCTGGGTGGCCCGCAAGCGTCCGGGCAGCGCTGCCGCGAAGGCGGCGGAGGCGTCGTCCCGGGAGGCCGGCGGCGAAAGCTGACCGGAAAAGGTCGGGTCTGACTCGGGCTACCGTGATAGACGCACACCCGCACATCCAGCTGAGACCGCACCTGAGAACTCGACTCATCTCGACATCCAGCTGAGACACCTCTGAGGAGACAGTGCTGTGACCGGGATCAAGACGACCGGCGAGAAGAAGATGATGTTCTTCTCCGGCCGCGCCCACCCCGAGCTTGCCGAGGAGGTCGCCCACCAGTTGGGTGTCGGGGTCGTTCCGACGAAGGCCTTCGATTTCGCCAACGGTGAGATCTACGTCCGCTACGAGGAGTCGGCCCGCGGCGCCGACTGCTTCCTGATCCAGAGCCACACCGCGCCGATCAACAAGTGGATCATGGAACAGCTGATCATGATCGACGCTCTGAAGCGGGCCTCCGCCCGGAGCATCACCGTGATCATGCCGTTCTACGGTTACGCGCGCCAGGACAAGAAGCACCGTGGGCGTGAACCGATCTCGGCACGTCTGGTCGCCGACATGATGAAGACGGCCGGTGCGGACCGCCTCCTGACGGTCGACCTGCACACCGACCAGATCCAGGGCTTCTTCGACGGCCCGGTGGACCACCTGTTCGCGCTGCCGCTGCTCGCGGACTACGTGGGCCACAAGGTGGACCGCTCGAAGCTCACGGTCGTGTCCCCGGACGCCGGCCGGGTGCGGGTGGCCGACCGCTGGTGCGACCGCCTCGGCGCGCCGCTGGCGATCGTCCACAAGCGCCGCGACAAGGACGTCGCCAACCAGGTGACCGTCCACGAGGTCGTGGGTGACGTCGAGGGCCGCGTCTGCGTCCTGGTCGACGACATGATCGACACCGGTGGCACGATCTGCGCAGCGGCGGACGCCCTGTTCGCGCACGGCGCGGAGGACGTCATCGTGACGGCGACGCACGGTGTGCTGTCGGGCCCGGCGGCGGACCGTCTGATGGCCTCGAAGGTCAGCGAGTTCGTCTTCACGGACACCCTGCCCACCCCGGGTGAGCTGGAGCTGGACAAAATCACGGTCCTGTCGATCGCGCCGACCATCGCGAACGCGGTCCGCGAGGTCTTCGAGGACGGTTCGGTGACGAGCCTCTTCGACGAGTAGTCGAGGACCCTTCTAGATCGATTTCTTGTACGGCCTCCCCGCCGCGTAAGCTGTCACAGTTGCTCGGCGAGGGAGGCCGCACTCTTTGGTGCGGCGGTCCGTTATCGACGCGCTCTTCGTAGCAGGCCGATGGTTCGGCCGGGTGACTTCCTTTCCCTGGCTTCCCTGTTCTACGAGGAGTGACCATGTCCGAGGTCAAGATCGCCGCTGAGACCCGCACCGAGTTCGGCAAGGGTGCCGCGCGCCGCATCCGCCGTGAGAGCAAGGTTCCCGCGGTCGTGTACGGCCACGGCGGCGACCCGGTCCACATCACGCTGCCGGGCCACGAGCTGCAGCTCGCCCTGCGTACCGCCAACGTCCTGCTGACCCTGGACATCGAGGGCAAGACCCAGCTCGCGATCCCGAAGGCCGTCCAGCGTGACGCCATCAAGGGCTTCCTTGAGCACGTCGACCTGCTCCTCGTGAAGAGCGGCGAGAAGGTCAACGTCGAGGTCTACGTGCACACCGAGGGCGACCTGGCCCCCGGCGCGTTCCTCCTTGAGCACGTGCTCAGCACGCTGACCGTCGAGGCCGAGGCCACGCACATCCCCGAGTCGGTCACCGTCTCCATCGAGGGCCTTGAGGCCGGCGCGTCCATCCTCGCGAAGGACATCCCGCTGCCCGAGGGCACCACGCTGGCCATCGACGAGGACGCGGTCGTGCTGCAGGTCCTGGCCGCCCAGGCCGAGGAGGCCGACGACTCGGCCGCCGAGTCCACCGAGGCCTGATCCCGCACCGGATCACTGTTCGTCGGCCGCCGCTCCCCTGGGGGCGGCGGCCGACGCGTATCCCCCGAACCGCACCGGCACCGCCGGTCAAGGACCCATGGGAGTGACGGACGTGACCACGGAACCAGGCGCCCCCTGGCTGATCGTGGGGCTCGGCAACCCCGGCCCCGAGTACGCCATGAACCGCCACAACGTGGGCTTCATGGTGGCCGACCTCCTCGCCGGGCGGATCGGCGGCAAGTTCAAGCGGGCGGGCAAGGCACAGGCCCAGGTGATCGAGGGACGGATCGGCCCGCCGGGTCCGCTGAACCGCCGGGTGATCCTGGCGAAGCCGATGTCGTACATGAACCTGTCGGGCGGTCCGGTCACGGGGCTGCGGGACTTCTACAAGGTCCCGACGGCGAACATCGTGGCAATCCACGACGAGCTGGACATCGACCACGGCGTGCTGCGGCTGAAGCTGGGCGGCGGCGACAACGGCCACAACGGTCTGAAGTCGATGACGAAGGCGATGGGTCCGGAGTACCACCGGGTCCGTTTCGGGATCGGGCGCCCGCCGGGGCGTATGCAGGTCGCCGACTTCGTACTGAAGGACTTCTCCTCGGCGGAGCGCAAGGAACTGGACTACTTCGTGGACCGGGCCGCGGACGCGGTGGAGGCTCTGGTCATCGAGGGTCTGGAGCGGGCTCAGTCGACGTACAACTCATGACATCGCGGTACTTGGCCCCCGCCTGAATCCGGCGGGAGTTGACCGACCGCACAGGCATGGCCAAGGATCGCCGCCATGCCCGCCCATTCCCGTGCCCGCGCCTCCCGCCCGAAAGCGGCCGCGGCGCTGCGGCTGGGGCAGCTCGCGGCGATGGGTACGGTCGCGGTGCTGATCCTGATCGCGGGCGTCTGGGCCTCCTGGGGCACCGCCCAGCACGTGATGCTCACCAAGGGCCGTGAACGCGGCACGATGACGGTCACCAAGTGCGCCGACGACCACTGCACGGGCCCGTACCGGCCGGTGTCGGAGGGTTCCACCGCCCGGGACCGGGTCGTCCTCGACAGCGAGGTGGCCGTGGAGAAGGGCCGCACGTACACGGTCGTGGTGAAGCCCGGCACCGACGAGGTCGTGCGCGCGGGCACCGGCGGACTGCTCTACGCCTGGGTGCCGCTGGGCGGCGCGCTGCTGCTCGCCTCGGTGGTGGTGGCGGGCGGCCTGGGCAGGACCCGGCTGGGCTGGGTGCTCGGCGGCGCGGGCCTGGCGCTGGTGACGACCGCGTTCCTGGCGCTCTAGACACGCGGAAGGGGGCCGGGCGGTCGTGACGACCGCCCGGCCCCCTTCCGTGCATCCGCCGGGTCAGCCGGTGTTGCGCAGACCCGCCGCCACGCCGTTGACGGTCAGGAGCAGGGCACGGGACAGCAGCGGGTCCGGCTCGGAGCCGGCCGCGGCCGCGTCGCGCTGCCGCTTGAGAAGGGCCACCTGGAGGTACGAGATCGGGTCCAGGTAGGCGTCGCGGATGGTGAAGGTCTGCTTGAGCACCGGGTGCGCGTCGAGCAGTTCCGCCTCACCGGTGACCCGCAGCACCTCCCGCACGGTCAGCTCGTGCTCGGCCTGGATGACGTCGAACACGTGCTTGAGCTCGTCGGGGACGAGCGTGTCGACGTAGTGGCCGGCGATCCGCAGGTCCGTCTTGGCGAGCGTCATCTCGACGTTGGAGATGAAGTTGCGGAAGAAGTGCCACTGCTCGTGCATCTCGTCCAGGACGCTGTCGAGACCGGCCTCGCGCAGCGCCTTGAGACCGGCGCCGACACCGAACCAGCCGGGCACGATCTGCCGAGACTGGGTCCAGCCGAAGACCCACGGGATGGCGCGCAGGCCGTCGAGCGAGACGCCCGAGCCGGGGCGGCGGGAGGGCCGCGAGCCCAGATGCAGGTCGGCGAGCTGGTCGACCGGCGTGGAGGCGAGGAAGTACGTCGGCAGGTCCGGGTCCTCGACCAGCCGGCGGTAGGCGGCCTCGGCGGCCTCCGAGACGACGTCCATGGCGGCGTCCCAGCGGGCGAGCGCCTCGTCGGACTGGCGCGGTGAGGTGTGCAGCGCGGACGCCTGGAGGGTGGCCGCGACGGTCAGTTCGAGGTTCTCCCGGGCCAGCGACGGCACGAGGTACTTGTCGGAGATGACCTCGCCCTGCTCGGTCACCTTGATCTCGCCCTCCAGCGTGCCCCAGGGCTGCGCGAGGATCGCGTCGTGCGAGGGGCCGCCGCCGCGGCCGACGGTGCCGCCACGGCCGTGGAAGAGCCGCAGCCGTACGCCGTACCGGTGCGCGACGTCACGCAGGCGCCGCTGCGCCCGGTGGATCTCCCACTGGCTCGTGGTGATGCCGCCGAACTTCGACGAGTCGGAGTATCCGAGCATGACCTCCTGGACGTCGCCGCGCAGGGCCACGAGCCGCCGGTAGGACGGGTCGGACAGCATGTCCTCAAGGATGGTGTCGGCGGCCTTGAGCTCCTGGGTCGTCTCCAGGAGCGGCACGATGCCGATCTTCGCCCAGCCGGCGTGCAGGTCGAGGAGCCCGGCCTCGCGGGCGAGCACGGCGGCGGCGAACACGTCGTCGGCGCCCTGGCACATCGAGATGATGTACGACTCGATGACCTCGGGCCCGAAGACCCTGAGCGCCTTCTTGACGGTCTCGAAGACGCCGAGGGTCTTCGCTCCGGCGGCGTCCAGCGGGGCCGGGGTGGGTCCGAGGGGCCGGCGGGAGCGCAGTTCCTTGGCGAGGAGCTTGTGCCGGTACTCGCGCGGCATGTCCTCGTAGCGCCAGGACTCCTCACCGAGCCGGTCGAAGAGCTGCCCGAGCGCGTGGTGGTGGGCGTCCGCGTGCTCCCGTACGTCCATGGTGGCGAGCTGCAGGCCGAAGGCGGCGAGCGTGCGGATCGTACGGTTCATGCGGCCGTCGGCGAACAGGGCGCCGCGGTGCTCGCGCAGGGAGGTCTGGATGAGCGTGAGGTCGCGCAGCAGCTCGGCGGTGCCGAGGTAGTCGCGGCCGTCCTCGTGCGGGATGCCCTTGGCCAGGCGGAGCTTGGTGTTCTCCAGCTTCTGCCGGATGCAGGTGGCCTTGAGCCGGTAGGGCTCCTCGGCGTTCAGGCGCTTGTAGCGGGGGCTGATCTCCGGCAGCAGCTCCAGGTCGGCCTGGAGGGAGGAGAGCAGCTCCTCGGTGGCCCCGGTGTACCGGATGGAGTTGGAGAGGAAGTGACGCAGCTCGTCGATCAGCTCCAGCGCGTCGTTGATGCCGTGCTCGTGCTGGAGGATGAGGACGTCCCAGGTGACCTGCGGGGTCACGTTCGGGTTGCCGTCGCGGTCGCCGCCGATCCAGGTGCCGAAGGTGAGAGGGCGGGTCTCGTCCGGCAGCTGGACGCCGACGCGCTCCAGTTCGGCCGTGAGGTCCTCCAGGACGTCGCCGACGGCGCCGGCGTGCAGCTCGTCCAGGTAGTAGATGGCGTTGCGGGCCTCGTCGGCCGGTTCGGGGCGCACGACCCGCAGCTCGTCGGTCTGCCAGACCAGGTCGATGTTCTCGGCCAGACGGGTGTCGTAGCGGCGCCGGTCGGCTTCGATGACCGGGGTCTCCAGCAGGGCGGCGATGCGGCGCAGCTTGTTGAGGACCGAGCGTCTGGCCGCCTCGGTGGGGTGCGCGGTGAAGACGGGGCGGACGTTGAGGTTCTTGACGCTGGCGCGCAGGTGATCGGGGTCGGCGTCCTTGAGGCGGTCGGCCGTCCGGGCGAGCAGTCCGCCCTCAGCGGCACGCCGGGCGCGCAGCTCGCGGCCGCGGTGCACCTGCTCGGTGACGTTGGCGAGGTGGAAGTAGGTGGAGAAGGCGCGGACCAGCTTGGCCGCGGTCTCCAGTTCGGTGCCGCGCAGCAGCTCGGCGGCGGCTTCACCGTCCTCGCGGGTGAGGCGGCGGACCTTCTCGACCAGCTCCAGGAGCTCGGGTCCCTCCTGCCGTACGAGGGTCTCGCCCAGCAGGTCTCCGAGGCGGCGGATGTCGGCGCGCAGTTCACTGCCCGTTGTCGTGTTCTGGTCGTCGGCACTGCTCACAGGTGCGGCTCCTTGCAGTGTTGAAGCTCGTCTGGAGGGGAACCCGTCGGCCCGGGGCGGCTCGTGCCGCATCAGCGGCTGGGCATACGGGAATGAAACAGAGCGGACCGCGCTGTCCGACCGAGACCAAGGATAGGTGTCCATCCGGACGCGCAGTCTCTCGGGCTCTTGCCCCGGAGCAACGCGCTGCCATACTTACGACGCCGTAGGTTACGGAACCGTAAGCGCTGTTTCTGGCTACGCACAGCCACGCTTATCGGCCATACCCACCCTCCTCGACCCCACAGGGGACGCCCCCATGACCGCAAGTTCCGACGTGATCGATGACGCCCCGAGGGCGCACGACGACTCCTCCGTCCCCTCCGCCACGCTGGGCGGCGAGAAGAAGCGCTCGATCGAGCAGATCACCCTTCTCCTCTTCATCACCGTCCCGTTCCTGGCCGTCCTCGCGGCGGTTCCGCTGGCCTGGGGCTGGGGTGTGAGCTGGCTGGACCTCGGCCTGCTGGTGTTCTTCTACTTCTTGGGCTGCCACGGCATCACGATCGGCTTCCACCGGTACTTCACCCATGGCGCCTTCAAGGCGAAGCGGCCCCTGCGCATCGCGCTGGCCATCGCCGGCTCCATGGCCGTCGAGGGGCCGCTGGTCCGCTGGGTGGCCGACCACCGCAAGCACCACAAGTTCTCCGACGCCGAGGGCGACCCCCACTCGCCGTGGCGTTTCGGTGAGACGGTCCCGGCCCTGATGAAGGGCCTGTGGTGGGCGCACATCGCCTGGATGTTCGACGAGGAGCAGACCCCGCAGGAGAAGTACGCACCGGACCTGATCAAGGACCGGGCCCTGCGCACGATCTCCCGGCAGTTCCTCCTCTGGGCGGGGCTGTCCATCGTGCTCCCCGCGGTGATCGGCGGTCTGGTGACGATGTCCTGGTGGGGCGCGTTCACGGGCTTCTTCTGGGGCTCACTGGTCCGGGTGGCGCTGCTGCACCACGTGACCTGGTCGATCAACTCGATCTGCCACGCGGTGGGCAAGCGCCCCTTCAAGTCGCGTGACCGCTCGGGGAACGTCTGGTGGCTGGCCGTCCTGTCCTGCGGCGAGTCCTGGCACAACCTCCACCACGCGGACCCGACGTCGGCCCGGCACGGTGTGGAGCGCGGTCAGGTGGACTCGTCGGCCCGTCTGATCCGCTGGTTCGAGCGCTTCGGCTGGGCGTACGACGTGCGCTGGCCGTCACGCTCACGTATCGATTCCCGCCGTAACCCGGACGGGAAGGGCGCCCGGCGCAAGCCGGAGACGGCCGAGGCGGCATGATTGACGGCGTGGCCGACTCCAGCACACCCAGCAATGAAAAGCCGCGGCGCGCTCGCCGCACCCGGATGACGGGGGCGGAGCGACGGGCCCAGTTGCTGGAGATCGGCCGCACCCTCTTCGCCCAGAAGGGCTTCGAGGCGACGTCGGTGGAGGAGATCGCGGCGAAGGCCGGCGTCTCCAAGCCGGTCGTGTACGAGCACTTCGGCGGCAAGGAGGGCCTGTACGCGGTGGTGGTGGACCGTGAGATGCGCCGCCTCCTGGACGGCGTGACCAGCTCCCTCACCGCGGGCCACCCGCGCGAACTCTGCGAGCAGGCGGCGTTCGCGCTCCTCGACTACATCGAGGAGTACACGGACGGCTTCCGCATCCTGGTCCGCGACTCCCCGATCCCCCAGTCGACGGGCAGTTTCGCGTCCCTGATCTCGGACATCGCCACGCAGGTGGAGGACATCCTGGGCCGCGAGTTCAAACGCCGCGGCTTCGACCCCAAACTGGCCCCCCTGTACGCCCAGGCACTGGTGGGCATGGTCGCCCTCACGGGCCAGTGGTGGCTGGACGTCCGCCGCCCCAAGAAGGCGGAGGTGGCGGCCCACCTGGTCAACCTGGCCTGGCACGGCCTGGACGGCCTGGAGGCGAAGCCACGCCTGATAGGACGCCGAAAGAGTTAATGCATGGGCCACAAGGTGAACCTTGTGATACCAATACGCCCATGACTGAGATCGCGATCAGCGCCGCCCGTTCCCAGCTCGGTGACCTCGTCCGCCGCGCGGCCCACGGCCGCGAGACGATCGCCCTCACCGACCATGGTCACGTGGCGGCGCTGCTTGTCTCGCCTCAGGTCATCGAGGACTTGGAGGATGCCCTCGCAGCCGCCGACTACCAGCGCCGCAAGGCGGAGGGGACGCTGGGAGAGGGCGTAAGCCACGAGGAAGTCGGGCGCATGCTGGGGCTGCGGCCATGAACTACCGAATCACCTGGGAACCGAGCGCCACGCACGCGGCCGTGCGGTTCCTCAAGGACGACCCCGCGGGACTCGCCGCCGTCTACGAAGCCGTCGACACCCTCGCCAAGGAGCCGCGCCCCACCGGTTCCACCGCCTACGGACCGAACATCCGGCGCCTCCGCGTCGGTGACTACCGCGTCCTCTATGTGATCGACGAGGACGTGATCCGCATCCTCGTCACGAACCTGGGCCGCACGCCCTGAGACACGGCTCCAGGAACTCCAGCCGGTTCCCGACGGGGTCCTCGGAGTAGAACCGCCGATGCCCCGGAAGCGCGGTGTCCCAGGTCACCGGGGCCCCGCCGGCGACCAGACGAGCCGCGTACGCCTCGATCCCCACGACCCGCAGCCCCGGATGCGCCTTCTTAGCGGGCCGGAAATCACGGTCGATCCCCAGGTGCAGGTGCACGCCGTCCGCCCGGAACCAGCAGCCGCCGCGCGCGGCGAGTGCGGGCGGCTTGGGGATCTCGGTCATGCCGAGGACGTCGACGTAGTAGGCGCGCAAGGCCAGCTCGGACCCCGGCGGCGCGGCGAGCTGGACGTGGTCCACGGCCGTCAGCATCGGCTCAGCTGCCCTTCCGCGCCACCACGAACAGCCGCCGGAACGGCAGGACCGTGCCGTACGGGGCCGTCGGGTAGGCCGTGCGCAACAGGTCCCGGTACTCGGCGGTGAAGGCGTCCCGGGCTTCCGGGTCGTCGGCGAGAGCCGTGAGCGCCGGCCTCATCCCCGTCCCCTTGGACCAGTCGAGGACGGCGTCCTCCCCCTCCAGGATCTGCAGGTACGTCGTCTCCCAGACATCCGCCCCGCACCCCAGCCGCGCCAGCCGGTCCAGGTAGACGAGCGGGTCGTGCACCGAGTCCGCGCGCCGGAGGACTCCGCCCAGCCGCCCCTTCCACCGCGGGGAGGAGGCGAGTTCACGCATCAGCGCGTGCAGCGGCGCATCGATATTGTTGGGCACCTGGAAAGCGAAGGTCCCGCCGGCGGCCACCGCGTCGAGCCAGGTCCCGAACGCCTCCAGATGCCCCGGCACCCACTGCAGCGCGGCGTTCGAGACGATCAGGTCGTACGTCTCCGTGGGCGCCCACTCCGTGAGGTCCGCGTGGGCGAAGTCCAGGCCGCCACCACCGCCGGTCGGCCCCGCGTGCCCCGCGGCCCGGGCCAGCATCTCCGGGGAGTTGTCGTAACCGGTGACGTACGCGCCCGGCCACCGCTCGCAGAGCTGGACCGTGACGTTGCCGGGCCCGCAGCCCAGGTCGGCGATGCGGGCCGGGTCGCCGGGCAGGCCGGGAACGCGGCCGAGGAGCTCGGCGAAGGGGCGGGCGCGGTGCTCCGCGTGGCGCAGGTACTGCCCCGGATCCCAGGTGGGAGTGGTGGTGGCGGACATCGGAAGCCTCCAAAGGAGTCAGGACGAGCCGACCTCCACCCTCACACCCCAACTCTCTCGCCGTCAAGATACTTCACATCAAGAGACTTCACATCGACACAACCACTACACTGATCGCCATGGAGGACGAGGTCGATCGGCTGGTCGCAGCATGGCGCCGGGAGCGCCCCGACCTCGACGTGGAACCACTCGAAGTGCTCAGCCGCGTGAGCAGGCTCGCGCGGCATCTGGACCGCGCCCGGCGCATCGCGTTCGCCGAGCACGCCCTGGAACCCTGGGAGTTCGACGTGCTGACCTCACTGAGGCGCGCGGGAGCCCCGTACCAGCTCTCCCCCGGACAGCTGCTCACCCAGACCCTCGTCACCTCGGGCACGATGACGAACCGTATCGACCGGCTCGCGAAGAAGAGCCTGGTCGAGCGACTCCCCGACCCCAGCGACCGCCGGGGCGTGCTCGTGCGGCTCACCGAGGAGGGCCGCGACCGCGCCGACCAGGCACTCGCCGGACTCCTCGACCAGGAGCGCGCGATCCTCGCGGAGCTCAGCCGGGCCCAGCGCGGTGAACTGGCCGGGCTGCTACGCCAGTTGACCGCCCCGTTCGACAACATCCCCGGCTAGGTCCACCGGGCCGACCCCGGCCCGGCGGGCGAGCGCCACGGCCGCGAGGGTCGAGTGGACGCCCAGCTTCCCCAGCACGTTCTGCATATGCGTGCGGACCGTGTGCGGGGAGAGGAACAGCCGCTCGGCGACGGCCTTGCGCCCCAGCCCCGCCACCATGCACCGCAGCACCTCGCGCTCGCGCGGAGTCAGCGACTCCACCAGGCGCTCGCTCTCGGTGCGGTGCTTGCGGGCGGCGGTCAGCTCACGCAGCACACCCGTGAGCAGCGCCGGCGGCAGATGCGTCTCGTCCCGCAGCACCCCGCGGATGACGGTCAGCAGCCGGGACAGCGAGCAGTCCTTGGCCACCCAGCCCGAGGCGCCCGCCTGCAGGGCGAGAGCCGCACGCCGCGGATCGTCCTTCTCGGCGAGTACGACGGTACGGACACCGGGCTGGCCCGAACGGACGCCCGCCACCAGCGAGATGCCGTCGACCAGGCCTTCCTCGTTGTTGTCGTGCACGGGCACGGCCGGGCGGACACCCGGCACGTTGCCGCCGAGGTCGGCGTCCACGAGCAGCACGTCGAACCTGCGGCCTTCCGCGACCGCCCGCTCCAGGCAGCGCAGCGCGGCCGGGCCACTGCCCGCCGCGGAGACGTCGACATCGGGCTCGGCGGCCAGGGCGGCGGCGAGCGACTCGGCGAAAATACGGTGGTCGTCGACGACCAGAACACGGATGCGAACCACAGAAACCCCCACTGGTCGGGGGACGGACCGGCGCAGGTACGGCGCCCGAGGTGTTCCCGAGCCTCCTGTCGGCTCAGGAAACGGGGTGCCGCAGTCGCACGGCCGCCGCCGTGCTGGAACTGCTACCCCCACTTCGGGCGTCGTACCCGACTGTCTCGCCCCCTGATCGGCACCGGCCCCCACCGGTGCTGCTCATCAGAGTAAGGCCGTGCGGCAGGAGCGGAAGGTGATTTGCAGAACTGATTGGCCGACGCGTTTATGGTGAGCCGTATGTTTCGTATTGAGACAGAAGTCGACAAAGAGCGTAGCCAATTCCTGCGGTCTCGGCTGCGGGAGGCCAATACGGCGGCGTCTCCGGTGCTGCGTTCGCTGAGCGGAACCCCTGGTGAACGGGAAGTTCCGCTCCATGTGTGGGCGTTGGAGCCGGGGGGCTCGGTCGTGGGCGGGCTGGTCGGGCACACCTGGGCGACGTGGCTGCATGTCGCCTATCTCTGGGTCGACGGGCGCCATCGGGGGGCCGGACTCGGGGCGCATCTTCTGTCCCGCGCGGAACGTCTGGCCGTCTCGTCGCGGGGGTGCCGTGCCTCCCGGCTGGAGACGTGGGACTTCCAGGCGCCGGACTTCTACCGGAAGCAGGGGTACGAGGTGGTGTGCGCGATCCCCGACTACCCGCCGGGGATCACGGAGTACACCCTGACGAAGCGCCTGCTGCCCTGACCGGACCTTTTCTCGCCCCCGCCGCCCCTACCCGTCCCGTCACTGTGTCCTCAAACGCCGGACGGGCTGAAAGAAGTCCGCCGGTCCGGGGCTGTCTCAGCCCGTCCGGCGTTTGAGGACAACGGGGGCGAGGGGGCGCAGCCCCCATGCAGTGACGGGACGGGTAGGGGCGGCGGGGGCGAAACAAGCCCGTCAGCCCACCCGGCGCGCCCCTTCCGACGGCACCGCCGGGAAGACCCTCGGCGCCGTGTACCCCGCCGCCGCGAACGCCTCCTCCACCGCCTTCGTGACCGTGTCCGCGTCCGCCGCCTCGACCAGCACGACCGCCGAGCCGCCGAAGCCGCCGCCCGTCATACGCGCCCCCAGCGCCCCGGCCTGGTTCGCCGTCGCGACGGCGAGGTCCAGTTCCGGGCAGGAGATGCGGAGGTCGTCGCGGAGAGAGGCGTGACCGGCCGTCAGGACCGGGCCGATGCCCCGGATGTCACCCGCGTCGAGGAGCGCGATGACCTCCTCCACCCGGTGGTCGTCCGAGACGACGTGACGCACGTACCGCCGCAGCCGCTCGTCCGAGAGCCGGGCGAGCGCCGCGTCGAGGTCCTCGTACGCGAGGTCCCGCAGGAAGGGGACACCCAGCTGCCGGGCGCCCTCCTCGCAGCCCTCCCGCCGCTCCGCGTACGCCCCGTCGCCCAGCGCGTGCTTGACGCGGCTGTCGACGACGAGGAGTTGGAGGCCCTGGGCCGGGAGGTCGAAGGGGACCTGCCGGATCGACAGGTCGCGGCAGTCGAGGTGGAGGGCGTTGCCCTCCGTGCAGCAGGCGGACGCCGTCTGGTCCATGATCCCGCAGGGCACGCCCACGAAGTCGTTCTCGGCGCGCTGGGCGACGCGGGCCAGCTCGGGCCCGGTGAGGCCGAGTTCGTACAGGTCGTTCAGGGCCAGGGCGGTGACCACCTCAAGCGCCGCCGAGGAGGACAGGCCGGCGCCCGTCGGGACCGTCGAGGCGAGGTGGATGTCGGCGCCGGTGACGGCGTGCCCGGCTTCGCGCAGGACCCACACGACCCCCGCGGGGTAGGCAGCCCAGCTGGTGTTCGTCAGCGGGGCCAGCGCGTCGACGTGCAGTTCGACGACCGGGCCCTCGATGTCGGCCGAGTGCAGCCGCAGCACTCCGTCGTCGCGGCGCGAGACCGCGGCCACCGCGGTGTGCGGCAGCGCGAGGGGCATGACGAAGCCCTCGTTGAAGTCGGTGTACTCGCCGATCAGGTTGACCCGGCCGGGCGCCGCCCAGATCCCCTCGGGAGGTGTCCCGTACAGCTTCTCGAAGCCGCCGCGGACCTGCTGAACCGCTTCCTGCGTCCCCACTAGTGCCCCTCCGCCTTCGCGATGTCCTGCGCGTCGCTGCGCTGTGCGATGTTCTGGGCGAACTCCCACGCGTCCGCGACGATTCCCGCGAGATCCGCGCGGGACGGGTTCCAGCCGAGCCGGTCGCGGGCCGTGGCGGCGGACGCGACGAGGACCGCCGGGTCGCCGGCCCGGCGCGGGGCCGCGACCTCGGGGATCGGGTGTCCGGTCACCTTGCGGACGGTCTCGATCACCTCGCGGACCGAGAAGCCGTTGCCGTTGCCGAGGTTGCAGATCAGGTGCTCACCGGGCTGCGCGGCGGCGACCGCCAGCAGGTGCGCCTCCGCGAGGTCGGCGACGTGGATGTAGTCGCGGACGCAGGTGCCGTCGGGCGTCGGGTAGTCGTCGCCGTAGACGGAGATGGCCTCGCGGCGGCCCTGTGCGACCTGGAGGACGAGCGGGATGAGGTGCGACTCGGGGTCGTGCCGCTCACCGCTGCTGCCGTACGCGCCCGCCACGTTGAAGTAGCGCAGCGAGACGGCGGCCAGCCCGTGCGCGGCGGCCTCTCCCGTGATCATGTGGTCGACGGCCAGCTTCGAGGCGCCGTAGGGGTTGGTGGGGAGCGTCGGCGCGGACTCGGTGATCGGGGTGGTCTCCGGCTCGCCGTACGTCGCCGCCGTGGAGGAGAAGACCAGCGTGCGCACACCCGCCTCGCGCATCGCGCCCAGCAGGGCCATCGTGCCGCCGACGTTGTTGTCCCAGTACTTCTCGGGCTTCACGACCGACTCGCCGACCTGCGAGAACGCGGCGAAGTGCAGCACGGCGTCGTACGAGGGATCCAGCCACTTGGCTGCGTCGCGGATGTCGCCCTCGACGAAGGCGGCTCCGGCCGGGACGCCCGCGCGGAAACCGGTGGAGAGGTTGTCGAGGACGGTCACCTCGTGGCCCGCCTCCAGCAGGTGCTGCGCGACCACACTTCCCACATAGCCCGCACCGCCGGTGACCAGGTACTTCCCACTCATGAACTCGCTACCTCTCGCAGTCGCTGGGCCGCGGTCTCCGGCGGCACGTCGTTGATGAACACGTTCATGCCGGACTCGGAACCCGCGAGGAACTTCAGCTTGCCGGAAGTGCGGCGGATGGTGAAAAGCTCAAGGTGGAGCGCGAAGTCCTCACGCACCACACCGTCGAACTCCTCCAGCGTGCCGAACGGCGCCTGGTGCCAGGCCGAGATGTACGGCGTCGGAGGCTCACCTTCGCCGAAGATCCGGTCGAAGCGCCTCAACAGTTCCAGATAGACCTTGGGGAACTCTGTGCGCGCGTCCTCGTCCAGGCCCAGCAGATCGGGCACGCGGCGGCGCGGATACAGGTGCACCTCGTAGGGCCAGTGCGCCGAGAACGGCACGAAGGCCACCCAGTGCTCGGTCTCCAGGACGACCCGCTCGTCGGCGAGCTCCCGCTCCAGCACGGCGTCGAAGAGGTTCTCCCCGCCCGTCGCCTCCTTGTGCGCCGCCAGCGAGCGGAGCATCAGGGCCGTGCGAGGGGTCGTGAAGGGGTAGGCGTAGATCTGCCCGTGCGGGTGGCCGAGCGTGACGCCGATCTCGGCGCCGCGGTTCTCGAAGCAGAACACCTGCTCCACGGCGGGCAGATGGGACAGCTCCGCCGTGCGGTCGGTCCACGCCTCCAGGACGAGGGCCGCCTGCTCCTCGGTCAGATCGGCGAAGGACGCGTCGTGGTTCGAGGTGAAGCAGACGACCTCGCACCGCCCGGAGTCCCCGGCCAGCGACGGGAAGCGGTTCTCGAACACCGCGACGTCGTACGACGAGTCCGGGATCTCGCTCAGCCGGTCGCCCTCGGACGGGCACAGCGGGCACTCGTCGGCCGGCGGGTGGTAGATGCGGCCCTGGCGGTGCGAAGCGATGGCCACCGCGTCACCGAGCAGCGGGTCGCGCCGTACCTCCGAAGTGGTGACCGTCCGGTCGAGCGGGCGCCGGTCCACCGCGTCGCGCACGGTGTCGTCGCGCGAGTCGTAGTAGATGAGCTCACGACCGTCGGCCAGCCGGGTCGAGGTCTTCTTCACGCCGGACTCCCCATCCCTAACCCGATCAAACCAATAAACAGAATCAAACACATCAAACCACAAACCCCCACGCAAGTCAGCACCACAACCGAACAAAGAACACCAAGCTGAAGTGAGAGCAAGCAGGATGCAGACCCCCACATACCTGGCCGCGGAGCTGCGGCTCCCGACCAACTGGCTCGACTACACGATCCTGGCGATCTACTTCGTCGTCGTGCTCGGCATCGGCTTCGCCGCCCGCCGCTCGGTGAGGACCAGCCTCGACTTCTTCCTCTCCGGGCGCTCACTGCCCGCCTGGGTGACCGGACTGGCCTTCGTCGCGGCCAACCTCGGCGCGACCGAGATCCTCGGCATGGCCGCCAACAGCGCCCAGTACGGCGTCTACACCGTGCACTGGTACTGGATCGGCGCCATCCCCGCCATGGTCTTCCTGGGCCTGGTGATGATGCCCTTCTACTAAGGCTCCAAGGTCAGGTCCGTCCCCGAGTTCCTGCTGCTGCGCTTCGACAAGGGCGCGCACCTGCTCAGCTCCGTGCTGTTCGCCTTCGCCGCGGTCCTCATCGCGGGCGTGAACCTCTACGCGCTCGCCATCGTCGTCGAGGCGCTGCTCGGCTGGCCGGAGTGGGTGTCGATCGTCGTCGCGGGCGCCTTCGTGCTCGCGTACATCACCCTCGGCGGTCTGTCGTCGGCGATCTACAACGAGGTGCTGCAGTTCTTCGTCATCCTCGCCGCGCTCATCCCGCTCACGGTGCTCGGCCTGAAGAAGGTCGGCGGCTGGGACGGTCTGACCGACTCCCTGACCGCGAGCCACGGCAGCGACTTCACCACCGCGTGGGGCGGCACCGGCATCGGCAGCGACAACCCGCTCGGCGCGAACTGGCTGACCATCGTGCTCGGCCTCGGCTTCGTGCTGTCCTTCGGCTACTGGACGACCAACTTCGCCGAGGTGCAGCGCGCCCTGTCCGCGAAGAACCTCTCCGCGGCCCAGCGCACCCCGCTCATCGCCGCGTTCCCGAAGATCTTCATCGTGTTCCTGGTGATGATCCCGGGGCTCGTCGCGGCCGTGCTCGTACCGAAGATCGGGACGTCCGGCTCGGACCTCCAGTACAACGACGCGATCCCGTACCTGATGGAGGACCTGCTCCCCAACGGCGTCCTCGGCATCGCGGTGACGGGTCTGCTGGCGGCGTTCATGGCGGGCATGGCGGCCAACATCTCGTCCTTCAACACCGTCTTCACCAACGACATCTGGGGCAAGTACGTGAAGCGGGACGAGGAGGACGCGTACTACGTGCGCTTCGGCCGGCTCATCACGGCGGTCGGTGTGCTGGCGTCGATCGGCACGGCGTTCCTCGCCTCGTCCTTCTCCAACATCATGAGCTACCTCCAGACGCTGTTCTCCTTCTTCAACGTGCCGATGTTCGTCGTCTTCATCGTCGGCATGTTCTGGAAGCGGGCGTCCATGAAGTCCGGCTTCTGGGGGCTGCTCGCGGGCACCACGGCCGCGATGGTCAACTACTTCGTCCTCTACAAGCAGGACATCATCGGCATCCCCTCCGACCAGGGCGCCAACTTCGTCTCCGCGATCGCCGGGTTCGTGGCCGGCGCGGTCGTCATGTTCGCGGTCTCCCTCTTCACCGCGCCGAAGCCGGCGGAGGAACTGCGGGGGCTGGTGTACGGGACCAGCTCCCCCGGCATGGAGGAACCGGCCGGCACGGGCGACGACGCCTGGTACCGCAGCCCCGCCCTGCTCGGCTGGGGTGCCATCGTCCTGGCCGCCGCCTGCTACATCCCGTTCTCGTTCTGACCACTGGAGGATCGACAGCCATGAGCGAGCACTCCGAGCGTGACCTCCAGCGCGAGGTCACCGAACTGCAGGGCAAGTCGGCCACCGCGGCCCGGCTCTTCGACATCCGCCGCATCATCGGCGGCCTCTTCGTGGTCTACGGGGTCATCGTGACGATCGCCGGGATCACCGCGTCCGACTCCGACATCGACAAGGCGGAGGGCGTCAACATCAACCTGTGGACGGGTCTGGGCATGCTGGCCCTCGGCCTGTTCTTCCTGGCCTGGCTGTGGTTGCGGCCGACGGTCGTGGCGGTGCCGGACGAGTCCTCTGCGGAGGAGCAGCCCCCGAGGGTGTGACGGGCGACGGGCCCGAGCCACCCCCCTCCGGGGGTTCGTTCTCCGCGGGCCGGTGGGGGCTGGTCGCGCAGTTCCCCGCGCCCCTAAGAAGCGCTCGCTGGCTGCGGGCCGGTGGGGGCTGGGCGCGCCGTTCCCCGCGCCCCTTGCGGGGCCCGGCCCCGCCTGGCCCTCAGAGTTCCGGGGTCTGGCCCGCCGGTGTGTGTTGTGTCAGTGGGCCCGCGCGGTCCAGCAGGCCCGTGCGGGCCGCCAGGGCGGCGGCCTCCAGGCGGGAGCCCACGCCGAGCTTCATCAGGACCCGCTGGACGTGTGTGCGGGCGGTGCTGGGCGCTATGCCCATACCGGCCGCGATGAGCCGGGTGTCCTCGCCGTCGGCGACCCGTACCAGCACCTCCACCTCGCGGGGCGTCAGCATCTGGAGCAGCCGCTGACCCTCGTCATCGGGCTGCGCGGCCGGGTTGAGCAGTTCGCTGAAGGCGCCCTGGAGGAGCTGCGGCGCCACCGCGGCCTCCCCCGCGCGTGCCTTCATGATGGCGCGCTCGACACCCTCTATGCGCTCGTCGTGCCGCACGTAACCGGAGGCGCCGGCGGCGAACGCGGCAGCGATGCCGCGCGGGTTGGGCACCGGTCCGAGGACCAGCACCGCGACCTGCGGCCGCTCCCGTTTGATCTTCACCACCGGGTCGAAGATGCCCGGTTCGGCAGGCGTGGCCGTGCCGATCAGGCACACCTCGGGCGCCCTGGTGATCACCAGCTCCGCCGCTCCCGCGGCGGGTGCGGCCGCGGCCAGCACGCGGTGCCCGCGCAGTTTCAAGGCCGAGGCGAGTGCCTCGGCGAGCAGTCGGTGGTCGTCGACCACCATGAGCCGCACTCCCATCGAGCCCAACCCCCCAGTCCCCCCAGGATCCCTACTGGTACCCCATGGATAGGAGCCCCCCGGCTCTCCATCCCCCGGAAGCTACACGCTTGTTCGACGTTGCGCTCCCCCCAGTGGAGAGAAGTGCCCCGTAATGTCAAGATTCATCTCATTCGTGGAACGGCACGCGGGAGACAACCTCCCCGCACCGGCACACGGGTATACACCCGGAAGTTTCCTTTGATCATGGGTCTCCGTCGAGTACGGAGGGGCAACTTGCCACACTCCGCAGCGAACAAGCCTGACCCGGACCACTCTTTGACCGCCCTGTATCGCCCTTGGACCATTTCCCGGCCGTCCCGCTGCCTTTCCTTTCCGACGGCACAGCTCCGACGGCACAGCGCGACGCCCCCGCCGCCCGGGAAGCGGGCGACAGGGGCGTTGCACGGGCCGCGGGAGCGCCGCGTGGGCTACTCGGCGCCGAACCCGATCGCCGTGTAGTCCTTCTCGTCCTTGCTGTACGGCGCGCTGACCAGGTCCTCGGCCATGAAGAGCCGACCGGCCGTGTACAGCATCTCCGACGACTTGGGCACCATCCCGCTGATCGCGCTGCGGACCTGGTCGGTGGCCGGGGTCTCCAGGAGCTTGGTCTCCTTGAAGGACGTGCCGTCGATGGAGACGACCTGGGAACCCTTGTCGTAGGGGCCGTTCTTGTACGCGATGATGTCGGTGCCGTCCATCCGGACCGGCCAGATCTCGTAGCCGTCGCCGGCGTCGGCCCGGTCACTCGTGGACTTGCCGGTGGCCAGCGAGAAGGACACGATCTCGTTGACCCTGCTGTACTTCTCGTCGCCCTCGTGCTGCTTGGTCGGCACGTACAGCTTGTCGTTGCCGACCGCGATCGCCTTGCAGTTGTGGACCTTGTTCACACCGCAGTCGTGCTCGTACTTGCCGTCCTCCAGCGTGATCTTCGTACGCAGCTTGCCGCTGTCGTCCAGCGAGAAGATGTCGGTCGCGCCGGACGCGGTGATCTCGCCGGAGTCCACGCCGAAGACGACCGGCTTGGTGGAGATGACCTTGGCGTTGTCGATGCCCGAGGGGAGCTTGTAGCTCCACTTGACGGTGCCCGTCTTCGGGTCGAGCTTCTGGACCTCGTACTTCTCGTTGCCGTAGTCGCCGCACTTGCGGACCGCGACCAGCTGCTCGCCGCCCGCGTAGCCGACGTCCTCGCACGTGCCGACCTTCGGCTGCCACAGGACTTTGCCGTCGGCGATGTCGAAGGCGGCGCCGCCGTCGAGGCCGGAGCCCACGGCGACCGTGGTGCCGGAGATGCTGGCCTCCTTGAACTTGGCCTTCTCACCGCCGCCCGGGGCCACGGACTTCGTCCACAGGGCCTTGCCGGTGTTCACGTCGAAGGCCGTCACCTCGGTGCACGAGGGGTACGGGTCGGCCTTGGTGCGCTTGGCGTCCTCCGCGACCACCACGGCGACACCGTCCTTGGTCACCTCGGGCGACCCGGCGCAGGTCAGGCCCGTCAGCGGCAGGGTCCAGGTCTCCTTGCCGGTGTCCGGGTCGTGGCCGACGACCTTGCGCACGCCCGCCTTGGCGTACACCTTGTCCGTCAGCCAGGAACCCTCGACGCTCCAGACCTCCTTCTTGGGGACCTCGGGCGCGGGCAGCTGGAAGAGGACCTTCGCACCGGTGCTGGACGGCACCTTCTCCGAGCCGCCGCCACCGCCCGTGCCGCCGCCACCGTCGTTGTCGCCGCCCTTGCCCTCGGTGCCGCCGGGGCCCGCGGAGGTGTCCTTGTCGTCCTTGCCGGACGAGCTCGCGTACCAGACACCGGCGCCGACGATCAGTCCGATCGCCACCACGGCCGCGACGATGATCGCCGCCTGGGCGCCGAACTTCTTGCCGCCCTTGGGGGCCTGCGGCTGCATCGGCATGGTGTGGGGCTGCGGATAGCCGTACTGGGGCTGCTGCCCCGGGTAGCCGTACCCCTGCGGCGGCTGCTGGCCCGGATAACCGTAACCGGGCACGGTCGGCGGCTGCGCGGGCCCCTGCGGGTAGCCGTACGGCTGCTGCGGCGGGCCCTGCGGCGCGGCGGCCGGGGGCGGCGTCTGCCCAGGCGCCTGGGGCGGCGGCGCCTGCGGGTACCCGTAGCCCGGCTGGGGCTGCTGCGGGGGCCCGGCGGGCGGCGTGGGCGGACCGAACCCGCCCGGGGGCGGGTCCTGCGGGGCGCCGAAACCGCCACCCTGGGGCGGCTGGTTCGGCGGCGGGGGCGGCGGCTGGCTCATGACGTGACCTCGGATACGAAGGGGACGGACGGGACGGAGGGGACCCGGAAGGCATGGAAAACGCGGGAGACGCGCGTGACGCCGGAGACGCGGGTGGGGCCGGAGACGCGGGTGGGGCCGGTGCGCCCGCTGCGGGCGCTGCGGGCGGGAAGAGCGCCGGAAACGGCGGGAGCGGCGGGAGCGGAGGCCGGCCCGGTCACTTGCCGTAGGCCAGCATCAGCTTCTCCTTCGACTCGTCGTTGCCGGTCAGCCGGGTGGTGGAGAGGTAGAAGCGCCCGTCCACCCAGTCGACGGCCTTCGAGAAGAAACCGTTCTCCACGTCCGCCGCGCCCTGCGGGTTCTGCAGCAGCGTCTTCGGGGTGTGCGCACCGCCGCCGGTCGGGATCGAGACGATCCGGCCACCCGCGTCGTACGAGGGACCCACGTACGCGACGAGGTCCGTGCCGTCGATCTTCAGGGGCACCATCGAATCGTCCACCGGGGACTTGACGCGCCACTTCTCCTTGCCGCTCTCCAGGCTGATCGCGACGATCTCGTTGGCGCCGCTCTTCGCCTCGGTCGGCAGATAGAGGGTGTTGGCGTCGGCCGCCACGCCCTCGCAGCCCTGGAGGTCACGCGAGAGGATCGCCCAGCCGCACTCCGGCGCGAACGATTCGTCGACGTCGACCTGCGAACGGGCCGTGCCGTCGTTCTTCAGCGTGGTGACGTTCCACTGCTTCTTGTCCGCGTTGGTGAGGTACAGAACCACGGGATCCACCGAGTACGCGCGCTCCACGCGCCAGCCCTTGGGGATCTTCTTGGTCCACTTGGCCTTGCCGGTCGCCGGGTCGAGCTCCTGCACCTCGTCGTGCTCGTCGTCGCCGCCCGCGCCGCAGGAGGCGACGGAGAGCAGCTTGGCGCCGCCCGCGAACGCCGTCGGGAAGCAGGCGTTGCTGTACCTCTTCTTGTCGAAGAGCTTGTCGCCGCTGTCCGTGTCGTAGCCGAGGCCGGACTGGGAGCGGCCGACCATCAGGGTGTCCCCGGAGATGTTCAGGCTCAGGGAGAGGGAGCTGTCGAACAGCTCACCCTTCGGGATCTCCTTCGTCCAGCCCTTCTTGCCGGTCGCGAGGTCGACCTGCACGAGCTGGTTGCACTCGGCACCGCTCTTGGTGCCCTCCTTGTACGCCACGAAGACCTTGTCGTCGGACGTCTTCTGCGCGGACGCGGCACAGATCGCCTGCGGGAACGTGATCGCGGGCCAGCTGACCTTGCCGTCGGCGACGTCGTAGGCGAAGAGCTGCTTGTACGCGGCCTTCACGGCGACCTCGTCCGTGATCCACATGCCGGGGGCGTCGGCGCCGGAACCGGGCGCGTCCGGGGCCTCCTTGTACCAGAGCACCTTGGACTCACCGGCCTGGCGGCCCTCGTTGAGGTCCTCGGAGCCGGCGTTGCCGTCGCCCTCGCCGTCACCGGGATTGATGGGCGCGTCGGACCCGGAGGGCTTGGTGTCCTGGCTCCTGTCGGCGACGGGCTTCTTCTTGCCGCCGCCGTCGTCGTCACCGCCGGCGACGACCAGCACGGTGCCTCCGATGACGAGCACCGCGGCCAGCGCGGCGCCGATGATCATCGCGGGCTTCCCCTTGAAGGGGCTCCGCGAGCCACCGCCGGGCGGGGTGCCGGGCCCGCCCGGGTACTGCGGCTGCGTCGGGTAGCCGTACCCGGGCTGCTGCTGGCCGTAGGGCCCCGGCTGCTGCGGCTGGCCGTAGGGACCGGGCTGCCCGTACGGGCCCGGCTGCTGCGGATAGCCGTACGGGCCCGGCTGCTGGGGCTGTCCGTACGGACCGGGCTGCTGCGGGTAGCCGTAACCGGGCGCGGGCGGCGGGGTGCCCGGCGCGCCCTGCGGGGGCGGGGGCGGCGGTGTCTGCGGGGGGCCCTGCTGAGCGCCCTGCGGGGGCGGCGGGGCCGCCGGTGGCTGGGCGGGCGGGGGCGGCGTGGCGCCCCGCGGGTCCTGCGGAGGTCCGAAGCCGCCCTGCGGCGGCGGGTCCTGCGGCGCTCCGAACCCGCCCTGCTGCGACGGCTTTTCAGGCGGCTGAGTCATCAGCGCGTTCCCCCTCTTCACTGATTTTTAGCCATGCCCTGCAGTACGCACCGCAGCGGGCGATGCACTCACAGTGGTTGTCATACGGCCTGAGAGTGTTCCCAGACGGCTCTTTCTATCACCCTGGAGCGCTCGAACACCGGGCCGGTTCTTCCCTGTTTCCAAGGGAGAACCGGCCCGTGATGCCCTCGTTACGCTTGTTCACGCGCTCTTCACGCGTCGTCGGCGAGCTCCAGCCAGCGCATTTCCAACTCCTCGCGCTCGGTGGCCAGTTCACGCAGCTCACTGTCCAGTTTGGCCACTTTGCCGAAGTCCGTGGCGTTATCGGCGATTTGCGTGTGCAGCTTGCTCTCCTTCTCGGAGATCTTGTCCAGCTGCCGCTCGATCTTCTGGAGTTCCTTCTTCGCGGCGCGGTCCTCCTTGGCCGATACCGCTGCGGGCGAAGCACCCTTCTCAGCTGCCGGAGCCGAGGCCGCGGCGGCCTCCTCCATCTTGTGGCGCCGCTCCAGGTACTCGTCGATACCGCGCGGCAGCATCCGCAGGGTCGCGTCGCCGAGGAGCGCGAACACCCGGTCGGTCGTGCGCTCGATGAAGAACCGGTCGTGGGAGATCACGATCAGGGAGCCCGGCCAGCCGTCGAGGAGGTCCTCCAGCTGGGTGAGGGTCTCGATGTCGAGGTCGTTCGTCGGCTCGTCGAGGAAGAGGACGTTCGGCTCGTCCATCAGCAGCCGCAGGATCTGCAGCCGGCGGCGCTCACCACCGCTGAGGTCGCCGACGGGCGTCCACTGCTTCTCCTTGTTGAACCCGAAGGTCTCGCAGAGCTGGCCCGCGGTCATCTCGCGGCCCTTGCCGAGGTCGACCCGGTCGCGGACCGCCTGGACGGCCTGCAGCACCCGCAGGTTCGGGTCGAGTTCGCCGACCTCCTGGGAGAGGTAGGCGAGTTTGACGGTCCGGCCGGTGACGACCCGGCCCGCGGCGGGCTGCGTCTCGCCGTCGGAACGGGCGGCCTCCGCCATGGCGCGCAGGAGGGAGGTCTTGCCGGCGCCGTTCACGCCGACCAGACCGATCCGGTCGCCCGGACCGAGCTGCCAGGTCAGATGCTTGAGGAGCACCTTGGGCCCCGCCTGCACGGTGACGTCCTTCAGCTCGAAGACCGTCTTGCCGAGCCGGGACGAGGCGAACTTCATCAGCTCGCTGCTGTCGCGGGGCGGCGGCACGTCCGCGATCAGCTCGTTGGCGGCCTCGACGCGGAAGCGCGGCTTGGACGTACGGGCCGGGGCGCCCCGCCGCAGCCAGGCCAGCTCCTTGCGGACCAGGTTCTGCCGCTTGACCTCCTCGGTGGCGGCGATGCGCTCGCGCTCGGCGCGCGCGAAGACGTAGTCGGTGTAACCGCCCTCGTAGTCGTAGACGTCGCCCTTCTGCACGTCCCACATACGGGTGCAGACCTGGTCCAGGAACCACCGGTCGTGGGTGACGCAGACGAGTGCGGACCGGCGCTCGCGCAAGTGCTGCGCCAGCCAGGCGATGCCTTCCACATCCAGATGGTTGGTGGGCTCGTCGAGGATGATCAGGTCCTGCTCGTCGATGAGTAGCTTGGCCAGCGCGATGCGCCGCCGCTCACCGCCGGAGAGCGGACCGATCACGGTGTCGAGACCCTGCGGGAAGCCGGGCAGGTCGAGCCCGCCGAACAGACCCGTCAGCACGTCCCTGATCTTCGCGTTGCCCGCCCACTCGTGGTCGGCCATGTCCCGGATCACCTCGTGCCGGACGGTGGCCGCGGGATCCAGGGAGTCGTGCTGGGTGAGCACGCCGACATGCAGCCCGCCCGAGTGCGTGACGCGCCCGGAGTCGGCCTCTTCCAGCTTCGCGAGCATCCGGATCAGCGTGGTCTTGCCATCACCATTACGGCCGACCACCCCGATCCGGTCCCCTTCGGACACGCCGAGGGAGACTCCGTCGAGCAGCGCACGGGTTCCGTACACCTTGCTGACTGCCTCGACATTGACCAGATTGACGGCCATCGCACTCCTGACAAGGGGGGATCGATCGACCTTCCAGGGTAGTCGCCCACAAGGATGATCCTTCCGGACGCCCAGAAAGGGTGGACGGGAACGCTCAGGGGGCGGGTCTTTCAGGGGCGCAGCCCCAGGGGCGCGGGGAACGGCGCAGTCTTTTGCCCTCAGGGGCGCGGGGAACCGCGCGACCAGCCCCCACCGGACCCGCACCCGCCCCACACTCGCCCCACCCGCCACGCACCCGCCCCACACCCGCGCAGGTCACACCGGAACAGCCCCGCTCACCGGCCCCACAGCCACACGCGCGGCGCGACAGACCCCCGCCGCCACCAGCGCGTCAACGACCTTCGCCCCAGCCTCCGCGTCGGCGACAAGAAACGCCGTCGTGGGCCCGGACCCCGACACGATCGCGGCCAACGCCCCACCCTCGACCCCGACAGCCAGCGCCGAGGCAAGCGACGGCCGCAACGACAGCGCGGCACTCTGCAGATCATTGGACACAGCCGCGGCCAGCGCCGGGACGTCCCCGGAGGCCAACGCTTCGAGCAACACCCCGGAGGCCACCGGCTCAGGCATCACGAGCCCCTCGTTCAGCCGGTCGAACTCCCCGTACACCGCCGGGGTCGACAACCCCCCGTCGGCCACGGCGAACACCCAGTGAAAACTCCCCCCGACCGGCAGGACCCGCAGCTTCTCCCCGCGCCCGGTCCCGAGCGCGGCCCCGCCGACCAGGCTGAACGGCACATCGCTGCCGAGCTCCGCGCAGATCTCCAGGAGCTCGTCGCGCGAGGCCCCCGTACCCCAGAGGGCGTCGCAGGCGACGAGCGCGCCCGCGCCGTCGGCGGAGCCGCCCGCCATGCCGCCGGCGACCGGGATGTCCTTCGCGATGTGGATGTTCACATCGGCCCGGCGCCCGTACCGCGCGGCCAGCTTCTCCGCCGCCCGCGCCGCAAGGTTCGTACGGTCCAGGGGCACCTGGGAGGCGTCGGGCCCCTCGCAGGTGATCCGCAGGGCGTCGGCGGGGGTCACCGTCACCTCGTCGTACAGCCCGACGGCGAGAAACACGTTGGCGAGGTCGTGGAACCCGTCGGCCCGCGCGCCGCCCACGGCCAGCTGGACATTGACCTTGGCGGGAACCCGTACCGTCACGCTCCCCGTCACGCCGTCCGCCCCACTCACTGCTTGTTCTCCGCGATCCGGGCGAACTCCTCCACCGTCAGGGACTCACCGCGTGCCTGCGGCGAGACCCCCGCGGCGACCAGCGCGGCCTCGGCGGCGGGCGCCGAACCGGCCCAGCCGGCCAGCGCGGCCCGCAGCGTCTTGCGGCGCTGGGCGAAGGCGGCGTCCACGACGGCGAAGACCTCGCGCTTCGTGGCGGTCGTCTTCACCGGCTCCGCGCGGCGGACCAGCGAGACGAGGCCGCTGTCCACGTTCGGGGCGGGCCAGAAGACGTTACGGCCGATCGATCCGGCGCGCTTGACGTCGGCGTGCCAGTTCGCCTTCACGGAGGGCACGCCGTAGACCTTCGAGCCGGGCGGCGCGGCGAGCCGGTCGGCGACCTCCGCCTGCACCATCACGAGCGTGCGCTCGATGGTGGGGAAGGTGTCGAGCATGTGCAGCAGCACGGGCACGGCGACGTTGTACGGGAGGTTCGCGACCAGGGCCGTCGGGGCGGGGCCCGGCAGCTCGGACACCTGCATGGCGTCCTCGTGGACGAGCGAGAACCGCTCGGCGCGCTCCGGCATACGGGCGGCGATCGTGGCGGGCAGCGCGCCCGCGAGGGCGTCGTCGATCTCGACGGCGACGACCCTCTCGGCCGCCTCCAGGAGGCCCAGGGTCAGGGACCCGAGGCCCGGTCCGACCTCGACGACCACGTCCTCGGGACGGACGCCGGCGGTCCGGACGATGCGCCGCACGGTGTTGGCGTCGATGACGAAGTTCTGACCGCGCTGCTTGGTGGGCCGTACGCCGAGGGCTGCCGCGAGTTCGCGGATGTCGGCGGGGCCCAGGAGGGCGTCGGAGGCGGGGCTGGTCACGCCCCAAGGGTAAGGGTGCCCACGGCCGGCCCCCGTCCGTGGGGCCTGCGCCCCCACACCCCCGCCACGCTGACGCGCTCGCCCTCAAACGCCGGACAGTCTGAATACATCCCCTGCGACGGCCGACCTCAAAGAAGAGCGGCGGCCGACCTCAAAGAAGAAAGGCGGGGCGCAGCCCCCGCCTTTCTTCAGGGGCGCGGGGAACGGCGCGACCAGCCCCCACCGGCCGGCGGACGAAACCCCCACGGGGCCCGAGGCGCAGCCCCGCCCCTCAGGGGCGCGGGGAACGGCGCGACCAGCCACGACGCACCGTCGGACGAAACCCACCCCGAGCACCGGGGCAAAGCCCCGCCTTCAGGGGCGCGAGGAACTGCGCGACCAGCCCCCACCGACCCGCAGACGAAACCCCCACGGGGCCCGGGGCGCAGCCCCGCCCCTCAGGGGCGCGGGGAACTGCGCGACCCGCCCCCACCGGCCCGCGGACGAATCCCGCGGGGCCCGGGGCGCAGCCCCGTGGGACGACCCCTACAGCCGCCCCCCACAGTGCGGCCAGGGACTCGCCCCCCGCCGCACATACAACTTCTTCGCCCGAAACGTCTGCTCCGCCGCGGAAGCGTCCTGCGGACGCCCCGCCCCACCCAACGCCTGCCAGGTCCGCGTATCGAACTGGTACAGCCCGCCGTACGTCCCGGACGGATCGACCGCCCCCGGCCGCCCCCCGGACTCACAGTGCGCGAGCCCCTGCCAGTTCAGCCGGTCGGCCCCCTGCACGGACGTGGGAAGCGGCTTCGTCCCCACCTTCACCACCTGCGCCCGCGGCTCCCGCACGACCTCGGCCCGCAGCCGCCGCGGCTTCTGTTCGACGCCGTTGACGGTCCGCAGCGCGTACGTGACGCGCCGCAGTCCGGGCCGCCCCGCCTGCTCCACGACCTCGGTGCCCCGGAACAGTCCGGGATCATCGGTCCGCCGTACCTCGAAGGGCAGCGACTCCTCACGGACCTCCTTCGTGCCGGTGATCCGCATGACCGTCACGGTCTGCCCGTCGCGCGGGAAGCTGTCGCCGGGCACGGACGTGGTGTCCTGGCCGTGGAGCGTGATCCCGGCCTCGGCCACGGTCTCGCCGACCGTCGCCGCGTTCGTACGGACCGTCCGCGCCTGTCCGTCCGCCATGACCGTCACGGTGCGTTCGGTACGGACGTCGAGCGCGAGCCCCGCCCGCCCGATCCGCCGGGTGAGTGGCACCGACACGTACGCGCCCTGCGCACGCACCCCGAGTTCCCGCAGTGCCTCGTCCACGGTGTGGGCGGTGGTCCACGCATGACTCGACCGCCCGTCCAGGGTGAGCCGCAGGGGCCGCCCGTACTCCACGGCGATCTCCGCGCCGCTGGTCAGGGCGGTCCCGGCGGCGGGGGCCACCACGTCGTGCGCGCCCACCTCGACCCCTTCGTCGGCGAGGAGTTCGCCCACGTCGTCCGCGAAGGTGTGCAGGGTGCGGGGCCGGCCGTCGACGGTCAGTTCGATCGCCTTGTCGTCGGCGACGAAGGCGGAGGTGCCGCCCGCGAGGAAGGCGACGACGAGCGCCTGCGGGAGCAGCTTCCGTACGTCGGGCCGGTCCGCGCTCCTGCGGCGCCGGGCGGCCCGCCGGGCTTCGGCACGGCCACCGGACCGGGCCGCCGGGCCGTTGAACAGTTCGTCGGCCAGTTCGGCGGTCAGTTCGGTGGTCAGTTCGGCGGTCGGGGCGAGAGGCACCGCCTGTCGCGGAAGCGTCGGCGCGTCCGGGAACCAGGCTTCACCGGGGTGCACGTGTCCATGCCCGTACTCGTGCCCGTACGCGGGCTCGTGCTCCAGCTCGTACGCGTACACGGGCCCGTGCCTGTTCCCGTACTCATATGCGTACTCGTACGCGTGCTCGTACGCGTGCTCGTACCCGTAGGCGGGCTCGTGCTCCTGCCCGTACGCGGGCCGGTACGTGTCCGGGTTCACGTTCGGGCCATACGTCTCGTACTGCGGACTGCTCACGACGACACGCTCCAGAAGACCGGTGGAGAGAGGTACGCCCGCGGGCTCCTTCGGGTTGAGGGGAGGCGGGTGGGCGGACAGAACCTAGCGGAGCGTTCGTCACTCTCCAAAGCAGCGCGACCACAGTGTGTGGCGGAGCGCCCCGGGCCGGACCCCGGGAGCCCGCTGTCCGTTATGGGTCAGTAATCGAACGCGCGGGCAGTGTTCGTCGAGAGCGCCGTCGCCAGCGCGTCCTCGTCGAGCCCCCGCACGGCGGCCATGGCACGGACCGTGACCGGAATGAGATAGGGGGCGTTGGGCCGTCCGCGGTACGGGACGGGGGTCAGGAAGGGCGCGTCGGTCTCGACGAGGACGAGTTCGAGCGGCGCCACGGCGAGGGCGTCGCGCAGCGGCTGCGCGTTCTTGAAGGTCATGTTCCCTGCGAACGACATGTAGTAGCCGGCGCGGGCGCAGACCGCCGCCATCTCCGCGTCCCCGGAGTAGCAGTGGAAGACGGTCCGCTCGGGCGCGCCCTCCTCCTTCAGGATGCGCAGCACGTCGGCGTGGGCGTCCCGGTCGTGGATGACGAGCGCCTTGCCGTGCCGCTTGGCGATCTCGATGTGCGCGCGGAAGGACCGCTCCTGGGCCTCGACGCCCTCGGGGCCGGTACGGAAGTGGTCGAGGCCGGTCTCGCCGACGCCCTTGACCTGGGGAAGCGCGGCCAGCCGGTCGATCTCGGCGAGCGCCTCGTCCAGCGCGCCCGCGCCACCGCCCTGCCGCGCACCCTGCCGGGACCAGCCCCCAGGATCCCCGTGCACGATCCGGGGCGCCTCGTTCGGGTGGAGGGCGACGGTCGCGTGGACGGCGTCGTACGCGGCGGCCGTCTCGGCGGCCCAGCGCGAGCCCTTCAGGTCGCAGCCCACCTGCACGACCGTCGTCACGCCGACCGACGCGGCCTTGGCGAGACCCTCCTCGACCGTGCCGGACTGCATGTCGAGATGGGTGTGCGAGTCGGCCACCGGTACCCGCAGGGGGTCCGGCAGGGGCGGGGCTTCGGCGTTGGAAGGCATACCCCGATCCTACGAAGGGGGTCTCACGGCAGCGGGACGCCGGGTCCCGCCTCGCGGGGAAGCGGTCCGTGAGGGGTGGACCCGGCGCCCGCGGGCGGGTGCCGGGAGGCCGGTACGCCCCGGAGTCACCCCGCCTTGCGGTGGTGGAACGGGCGGTGATGGAACGGGTGCAGCAGGTCGGACAGATGCCAGTGGTGGACGGCCTTGGGCTCCGTAGTCGTCGCCTCCGGCAGCTGCGCCCCCTCTGGCGACTGCGCCGCCTCCGCGGGCACCGGGGAGACCGCGGAGACCGTGGCGCGCTTCATAGGCGGTACCGACAGCGCGCGGCGCATCGAGTTCTGCGCCGAGGACACCTGGCCGGCCCGCATGATGCGCACGATGTGCCCGTCGCAGTTCACACAGCTCGGCCGGCTCAGCGGCGACGGCACGACCAGGCCGTCCGCCACGTACGTCACGAACTGGGCTCCCTCGGCGTCGAAGTGGTGCTCGATCTCGTACGACTGCTCCCAGCCGTGCCCGCAGCGCATGCAGGCGAACGAATACGACTCGTGGACGGTGTCGGTGGCCGTGACGGCGTCGACGCGGCGTGCGGGTGCGGGTGCGCCGGTGATCCGACCGGGCTGCCCTGCGATCTCGCTCATGCCGGCTCCTCTTGTCCGCTGGACGAGGACGGGTCTGTCCTTCCTCCAGTGGACGCCTGTGCCGACGTGAATGCACCGGACCTGTCGAGTGTTGGAGCCGTCTTGGCCGTTCCTTGTCGGAGGGCCCTCGATACCCGGTCGGGGCTTTGCTTTCGACGGCGCTCCTTTACGAGCGCATGGGCCGGTGCGCTCCCCTGTGAGATCGTGCGCTCCCCTGAGGGCCCGCGCGCTCCCTCAACGGGGCTGTTCCGCCTCTTTCCGGCAGGTCACGCGCTCGTTCGCGCCCAATGACGGGGGTCGCTCGGAGGGCCGTTCAGGGCCGCTCCGAAGGCCATCGAGGAGGTCGTCCCGGAGACCGTTCCGAAGGTCGTCCAGGAGGTCGTCCAGGAGGTGGTCCAGGAGGTGGTCCAGGGAGTCTTTTGAGGGCCTTTCAGGGGCCCGCGCGCTCGGCGTTCTTCGCCGCGACGACCGCGTCGAAGACCTCCCGCTTGGGCACGCCCGCGTCCGCGGCGACGGCGGCGATCGCCTCCTTGCGGCGCTCCCCCGCCTCCTCGCGCACCCGCACCCTGCGCACCAGTTCGTCGGGGCCGAGCACCTCGGTCCTCTCCGGGGCGCCTTCGACGACGACGGTGATCTCGCCGCGTACACCCTCCGCGGCCCAGACGGCGAGGTCCCCGAGCGGGCCCCGCTTGACCTCCTCGTACGTCTTGGTCAGCTCACGGCAGACGGCGGCCCGCCGCTCGGCGCCGAACACCTCGGCCATCGCGGCGAGGGTGTCGTCGAGCCGGTGCGGGGCCTCGAAGAAGACGAGCGTGCGCCGCTCGTCCTCGACCTCGCGCAGCCGCGAGAGCCGTTCGCCGGCCTTGCGCGGCAGGAATCCCTCGAAGCAGAACCGGTCGACGGGCAGCCCGGACAGCGCGAGCGCGGTGAGCACGGCGGACGGGCCGGGCACGGCGGTGACCTTGATGTCCTTCTCGACGGCGGCGGCCACGAGCCGGTAGCCGGGGTCCGACACGGACGGCATCCCGGCGTCGGTCACGAGCAGCACGCGCGCGCCGCCGACCAGCGCCTCGACCAGTTCGGGCGTACGCGCGGATTCGTTGCCCTCGAAGTAGGACACGACCCGTCCGGTCGGCTGGACGTCGAGGCCCTGGGTGAGCCGCCGCAGCCGCCGGGTGTCCTCGGCGGCGATGACGTCGGCGCCCGCCAGCTCCGCCGCGAGCCGGGGCGGTGCGTCCGCGATGTCCCCGATGGGCGTGCCTGCGAGTACGAGGATTCCTGCCGCGGTTCCACCGGTTCCTGTCACGGTTCCATCCTCGCAGGGGCGGCCCGCGGGACTCACACAGACCTGTTCCCTACGATGGCGCGGTGACAAGTACCGCGTCCTCCACGGACACCCGGCAGGGACAGGGCGTCGAAGAGCAGCGGCCGTCGTGGCAGCAGCGGCTGCGCAGGTTCGGCTACGCGGCCGGATCCAGAGACGACGTCCGCGACCGCCTCGTGCCCGCGTACACCGAGCCCGGCCCACGTCTGTGGGCGGCGATCGGGCTCCGCCAGGAGGCCGCCGCACGCATCGTCCGCTGGTCGGCGTGGGGCGGCCCGCTGCTCATCACGCTGCTGGCGGGCCTGATGCGGTTCTGGAACCTGGGCAGCCCGAAGGCGGTGATATTCGACGAGACGTACTACGCCAAGGACGCCTGGGCGCTCATCCACCGCGGATTCGAGGTCAACTGGGCCAAGGACGCCAACGACCTGATCCTGCAGAACGGCGGGAACGTCAGGATTCCGACGGACGCCGCCTACGTGGTCCACCCGCCGGTCGGCAAGTACGTCATCGGGCTCGGCGAGTGGATGTTCGGGTTCACGCCGTTCGGCTGGCGGTTCATGACGGCCCTGCTCGGCACACTGTCCGTGCTGATGCTGTGCCGGATCGGCCGCCGCCTGTTCCGCTCGACGTTCCTCGGGTGCCTGGCGGGCGCGCTGATGGCGGTGGACGGCCTGCACTTCGTGATGAGCCGCACCGCGCTGCTCGACCAGGTGCTGATGTTCTTCGTCCTCGCGGCCTTCGGCTGCCTGGTCGTCGACCGCGACAAGACCCGCGAACGCCTGGCCGCCGCACTCCCCCCGGACGCCGACGGAGTCGTACGCCCGGACTCCCACACCGCCACGACCACCCGCCTCGGCCGCCGCCCCTGGCGCCTTCTCGCGGGCCTGATGCTCGGCCTGGCCATCGGCACCAAGTGGAACGGCCTCTACATCCTCGTCGCGTTCGGCCTGATGACGGTCCTGTGGGACGTCGGCTCCCGCCGGGTGGCAGGCGCCCGCCGCCCCTACCGGGCGGTCCTCAAACACGACGTGGGCTGGGCATTCCTCTCCACGGTCCCGGTGGCGATCGCCACGTACCTCGCCTCCTGGACGGGCTGGTTCCTGTCCGCCACCGACGGCAAGGGCGGCTACTACCGCAACTGGGCCACCGCCGACGGCCGCACCAGCGACTGGTCGTGGCTGTTCCCCGACTGGTGGCGCAGCCTGTGGCACTACGAGACCCAGGTGTACGACTTCCATGTCGGCCTGCACTCCCCGCACACGTACCAGTCGAACCCATGGAGCTGGATCGTCACGGGCCGCCCGGTCTCGTACTTCTACGAGTCGCCGCTGCCCGGCAAGGACGGCTGCCCGACGGACGCGGGCGAGAAGTGCGCCCGCGAGGTCCTGGCCCTCGGCACCCCGCTCCTGTGGTGGGCCGCGGCCTTCGCGATCCTGTACATCCTGTGGCGCTGGATCTTCCGCCGCGACTGGCGGGCGGGCGCGATCGCCTGCGGCATCGCGGCGGGCTACGCCCCGTGGTTCCTCTACCAGGAACGCACGATCTTCTTCTTCTACGCGGTCGTCTTCCTCCCCTTCCTGTGCCTGGCGGTGGCGATGATGATCGGCGCGATGCTGGGCCCCCCGGGCGCCACGGAACGCCGCCGAGTGATCGGCGCGGCGGCATCAGGCGTCCTGATCCTCCTGATCGCCTGGAACTTCATCTACTTCTGGCCGATCTACACGGGCCAGGCAATCCCGATCGACAGCTGGCGGGCGCGGATGTGGCTGGACACCTGGGTCTAGCTGCACAGACGTGGCAAGGGGGCGCGGCTGGTTGCCGCGCCCCCTTGGTCGTTGTTGGTTGTTGACAGCCACCGATGGCCGCTCTCGCAGGCCCGAGGACGGCCCAGAGCGACCCTCTGGCTTCCCGAGACGCCCGCCCCTTGACCAGAGGTTGGCCACGGAGAGCCGCTTGGGCGCCGTCCCTGCTGGAGCTTGCGCTCAACTAAATGCCTTACAACCTCGCCCGTAGCAGGTGACGCAATACACGCTATCCGCACATTGATTTGCAGGCTGACGTGAATTGATCTACCCAAAAGTCGACGATCGGTAGATTCGAAGCCTTAGCCGCAGTACGGTTTCCCTCACTTGAAAGGAGCGGGGGAATGACCAATAGTGGAAGTGCGGGCTCCGGAGGAGATGACGAATCGCCTGTTGTGAAATGGTGGAAGAGGCCAACCGTAGTAGCTGCTGTGACCACAGTAGCCACAGGGGTGATTGCCGGCTGGCTGCAGCAGGGGGGACTCTCACTGATATCGAGCTTTTTCGAGGATGACAACCGGAGCAGCCCGACGGTTACAGTAAGCACGGAAAAAGAAGCCGCGTGCACCACATGGCGCCTGCACGACAAGGCTCCGGTCGTGGCTCGTGAACTCAGAGACAACCTGGGCGATCCGACCAGTGCGGGAAGTTCCGACAGACTGAGCAAGATTCTCGATGAAGTTCGCAAATCGACCGGATCGGAGTTGGCTACGGGCCAATGGGCCAAAGTGACGATCCAGGGCAAAAAGGGAGCTGCGGTCGTACTGACCGGCCTCGACGTAGCAATAAAGAAGAACCTAAAGGATCCGGGGACTCTGATGTTCGTTGGATCGGGTTGCGGGGGCGCTGTCACAGAGAGGATCTACGAGGCAGACCTGGATGCCCCTAGGCCAAAGTTCAAAATCGCAAAAATCAATGAGACGGGTGAGCAAATTCTGAAACCTGTGGACTTTCCATATAAGGTATCCTCTGTGGATCCTGAAGTTTTCATCTTGAATGGGATATCGCGTGGCTTTTCCGAGTGGACGGCAAAGCTCCACTGGGTGAGCGAGGGAAAGGAGGGAGTGACCGAAATAGACGATGACGGGAAACCATTTCTCTCCTTCCCCGAGGCCGAGAATCACTGGTTTGATACATATACGAACACTCTCAAAGCGCGTGGGACTCCCTAGGAGGCGAGCGGGGATGTCCCGTAGGGAATGAATGCAGCAGTGTCACGGCCCACAGACGGCTCCAACCCGTCCACTGACGCCCAGTTGTAGGCATAGTTCCTGTTCAGAGAGACGTTCGCGCAATCTTGAGGGACTTCGTCTATTTCTGGCTGATCTACAGGGGCCAGGCAATCCCGATGGACAGCTGGCGGACCCAGATATGGCTCGACACCCGAGCCCGGCCCGCCCATTACCCCCGGAGTAATCGACCGCTCCCCCCGCCCCCGGCAGGATCAGGCACCTCGGCGGCGATCGCCGCCGGGATCCGGTCGCGGTAGCGAGGAGAGCGTCATGTCCGTCGGTTCCAGCGCAACAACAGACGTCAGCGGCGCGGTCACCCGGGCCGTGGTGGAGGAGTTCATCGCCGCCCGGGTCGCCGGGGACACCGGGCGGCTCGTGGAGATCTTCGCCGAGCGCGTCGACTGGCAGCTCGCCGCGAATCCCACAGTGCCGTGGATCCGGCCGCGGTCCACCGGCGCCGAGTGTGCCGCCCAGTTCGTGGAACTGGCGGAGTACACCGTGCCCGAGGACGCGCGTGCCTCCGTCGATGTTCTTCTCGTCGACGGCACCGACGCCGTGCTGATGGGGCATCTGTCGGGGACCGTGCGGGCGACCGGGAAGTCCTTCGAGGGGCCGTTCGCGCTGCGTCTCACCGTGGAGGGTGGCCGGATCACCCGGCATCACCTCTACGAGGACGGCCTCGCGATCGCCGAGGCGTGCGCCACCTGAGAGACGAGGCCCGTGCCCGTCCGCCGGCCGGGGTCACGTGCCGTCCGCCGGTCGGGGTCCGCGCGTCTAACGATCGGGGAACAGCACCCCCATCCGTCACTCTCCCCGCATACAGTGCGACGCAGGGACACCGTTCTGAACGCGTTCAGAACGGTGCACGGGGCGGATCGGGGAGGGGACGCGAGATGCGGAGTGGGGTCAAGGTCGGCATTGTCGGCGGGGTGTTCGCGCTGATGGTGGGGGGCGCGGGGTACGGCGCGTACAACATCGTGACCGCCGTCAGCGGGGACGGGGGTTCCGCCGCCGCGGCCGAGAGGACCGGGCCGCCCTCCGGCGACGAGGTGCGGGAGACCTCCGAGAAGTTCTTCACCGCCTGGGAGCAGGGGGACGCCCCCACCGCCGCGGATCTGACCGACAACGCCCTGGCCGCCAAGGAGCTGCTCGTCGCCTACGGCGGCCAGGCGCACATCGGCAAGGTGAAGATCACGCCCGGTACGGCGACGGGCGCGACCGTGCCGTTCGAGGTGTCGGCCACCGTCTCGTACGAGGGGAAGAGCAAGCCGCTGGCCTACCGGAGCGAGCTGGCCGTCGTGCGGGGGAAGACCTCCGGGCGGGCGCTGGTCGACTGGCAGCCGGCCGTGCTGCATCCGGACCTCAAGAGGGGCGACACGCTGGTCACGGGCGAGGCGGCGAGCCCGCCCATCGAGGCGGTGGACCGTAACGGCGTCGTCCTGACGGAGAAGAAGTACCCGTCCCTCGGCCCGGTGCTCGACTCCCTGCGCGAGCGGTACGGCGACAAGGCGGGCGGCACACCCGGCGTCGAGCTCGCGATCCAGCACGAGAGCGAGACCGCCGGGGACAGCACGCTGGTGACGCTCGCCGAGGGCAAGGCGGGCAAGCTGCGTACGACGATCAGCGCGGGCGCGCAGGCCGCCGCGGAGAAGGCCGTCACGCGGTACGCGGAGTCGTCGGTGGTCGCCGTGAAGCCGAGCACCGGAGAGGTGCTGGCGGTCGCCAACCACCGCGAGGACGCCTTCAACGCGGCCTTCCAGGGCAAGGTCGCACCCGGCTCCACCATGAAGATCATCACGGCGGCGATGTTCATCGACAACGGTGTGACCGCGATGAACAGCCCGGCGCCCTGTCCGCCGACCGCGACCTGGCAGAGCCAGACCTTCAAGAATCTGACGGGCATGGAGCCCAATGAGAAGGCCACGCTCGCCAACAGCTTCATGCGCTCGTGCAACACGGCCTTCGTGAAGCTCATCGACGGCTCCGACGCGCGGCCGCTCACGGACGAGTCGCTCACCACCGAGGCGCAGGAGCGGTTCGGTCTGGGCAAGGACTGGAAGACGGGCATCGTCTCCTTCGACGGGAGCGTCCCCGCGTCCGGCGGCCCGAACCGCGCCGCCAACGCGATCGGCCAGGGCGAGGTCCAGATGAACCCGCTGAACATGGCGTCGGTCACCGCGACCGCGATCACGGGCACGTTCCACCAGCCGTACCTCGTGTCGCCGAAGCTCGACGACCGGGAGCTCGCCACCGCGCGCGGTCTGCCGTCCGGCACCGCCGCCCAGCTGAAGCAGATGATGCAGCTGACCGCGACCAGCGGTACCGGCGCGCAGGCGATGTCGGGGCTCGGCGGTGACATCGGCGCGAAGACCGGCTCCGCCGACGTCGATGGTCAGGAGAAGTCCGACAGCTGGTTCACCGGTTTCCGGGGCGACATCGCGGCCGCGGCCATGACGGAGGCGGGCGGTCACGGAGGGGACGCGGCGGGTCCGATTGTCGCAGCTGTGCTACGGACAGGTGGCTGAACTCACCCTCACAGGCCGGGACTCTAGGCTGGTGGCTCTCGTTCTAGGGGAGCCGGTGGGGATTCGAGGAACGCACGGGGACTCCTGGAGCCGGCGGAGACTCGTGGAGAGCCGTTGAGGGCGTCGGGGAAGCAACGAAGGAACGGAAGCCGTGGGGAACAGAAGGCGCGCACCTGAGCGCGGCAGGACGAAGACGAAGCCCGCCGTCATCGGCGGGATGATCGCCGTTGTCGTCGGCGGTGCGGGGTTCGGCGTCTACGCCCTGTACGGCGGCGGAGCGGTGGCCGACGCGGGCTCGTCCTCCGACGCGAAGTCCGTGAAGAGCGGCCCGCTGTCGGCGGCCGAGGTGAAGTCCACGGCCACCGCCTTCCTCACAGCCTGGCAGAGCGGTGACGTCGAGAAGGCCGCCGCGGCGACGAACGACGTCACGGCGGCGCGCACCCTGCTCACGGGCTACGGCAAGGAGGCGTACGTCGAGGATGTGACGCTCACCGCCAGGAAGCGCTCCGGGGACGCCGTGCCGTTCGCCGTCAAGGGCACGGTCGCGTACAAGACCCTGAGCAAGCCTCTCGCGTACGAGTCGGAGCTCACCGTCGTGCGTCGCGCCAAGGACGGGAAGCCGCTGGTCGACTGGCATGCGGCGGTCGTGCACCCGGAGCTGGAGGACGGCGACAAGCTGGTCACCGGTGAGGCCGGGACACCCCCGGTCAAGGCCCTGGACCGGGACGGCGGCGAGCTGACCACCGCCAAGTACCCCTCCCTCGGGACGGTCCTCGACGGTCTGCGGGAGAAGTACGGCAAGAAGGCCGGCGGCAAGGCGGGCGTCGAGCTGCGGGTGATCCGCGCCGGGTCGGAGGACGCCGAGGGTGGCAAGGACGGCAAGGACGCCGCCGACGCGAAGAAGACGGACGCCTCCGACAAGAACCCCGACAAGACGCTGCTGGAGCTGAGCGAGGGCACGCCGGGCACGGTCCGTACGACGCTCAGCCCGGCCCTGCAGGCGACCGCCGAGCAGGAGGTCGCCGCGAAGTCCAAGGCTTCGGCCGTCATGATCAGGCCGTCGACCGGCGAGATCCTGGCCGTCGCGAACTCGGGGCACGGTTTCAACACCGCGTTCCAGGGCTCGCTGGCCCCCGGCTCGACGATGAAGATCGTCACGGCTTCGCTGCTCATCGAGAAGGGGCTCGCGTCGACGAACAAGGAGCACCCCTGCCCCAAGTACTCGACGTACGGCGGCTGGAAGTTCCAGAACGACGACAAGTTCGAGATCAAGGACGGCACGTTCAAGGCGAGCTTCGCGCGCTCCTGCAACACGGCCTTCATCACGCAGGCCAAGAAGCTGAGCGACGACGCCCTGACCAAGCAGGCCCAGCAGGTGTTCGGCCTCGGTATGGACAACTGGGCGATCGGGGTGCCGACCTTCGACGGCTCGGTGCCGGTGCAGTCGCAGGCCCAGAAGGCGGCCTCGCTGATCGGGCAGGGCGGGGTGCGGATGAACCCGCTGAACATGGCGTCGGTCGTCGCCACGGCCAAGACGGGCACGTTCCGCCAGCCCTATCTGGTGTCTCCGACCGTCGACGACCGGACGCTCGCGAAGGGGTCCCGCTCGCTGTCGGCCGACACGCAGGCGCAGCTCAAGGAACTCCTGCAGTACACGGCCGCGGCCGGTACGGCGGCCGAGGCCATGGCCGGGCTCGGCCCGGACTTCGGGGCCAAGACCGGTTCGGCGGAGGTCGACAACCAGAAGAAGCCCAACGGCTGGTTCACGGCCTGGAAGGGTGATCTGGCCGCCGCGGGCGTGGTCCAGCAGGGCGGCCACGGCGGCGAGACGGCCGGCCCGATCGTGGCGGCACTGCTGAAGGCGGGCAGCTGACCGAAGCAGGGTCACTGCCGGCTGTGGCGAGGCCGTTGCCGACCGCCGTACGGTCGCTGTCGGCGGGGGTACGGCCCCTCCGGGGTGGCTGAACCGGTCGGGAGCGGCCGGTTCAGTTCGACGACACGGGGGTGGCCGTGTACGTCCGGCGCAGGAAGCGGATCAGCGTCTTCGCCTCGAACTGCACGACCGCCACTCCCGTCGCCGAGTGGAACTCCATGACGGCCTGGACCCGGCCGCAGGGCCAGATGCGTACGTCACCGGCGGCGGCCGGCGCCCGTAGCCCCTGTTCGAGCAGGTCGCGGGCGAAGACCCACTCGTGGTGGCCGGGCAGCATGATGTGCACCCGTCGGGGGTCGGTCTCCGGGTCGTATCGAAGGGCCACCGGCACGGCGGGCGGATCCTGCACCTCGTCCGTCACGATGTGGGCGCGCGCGTACTGCTCAACGGCGGACATCGATCGCTCCCTCTTTGAACTGATCCATATCTAATGTCGCATATTTTCCGATATGCGCTCCCAGCTGAGTCGTAGTCGTATTCGGGGTCACCTCGCTCTTGCAAGCTGTTCGCATTAAGCCACTATCATCGAACGGTTATAGCCAGTCGGCCTGCCCCCGGAAGCGGAGCCCTCCATGCACGTGCCCGACGGATTCATCAACGCGCCCGTCTCCGTCGCCGCCGGAGCCGTGGCCGCCGCGGCGGTCGCGGTGAGCCTGCGCGGCGCCCGCCGTGAGCTGGACGAGCGGACGGCCCCGCTCGCGGGACTGGTCGCCGCGTTCATCTTCGCCGTGCAGATGCTGAACTTCCCGGTCGCGGCCGGGACCAGCGGACATCTGCTCGGAGGCGCGCTCGCCGCGATACTCGTGGGCCCCTTCACCGGGGTCCTGTGCGTGTCGGTCGTGCTCCTCATGCAGGGCATCCTCTTCGCGGACGGCGGCCTCACGGCGCTGGGCGTGAACATCACGGTCATGGCGGTCGTCACCACGGTCGTGGCCTACGCCGTCTTCCGAGGCCTCGTAAAACTCCTGCCCAGGAAGCGTCGGTCCATTACCGTCTCGGCGTTCGTCGCCGCTGTGATCTCCGTCCCGGCCGCCGCCGTCGCCTTCACTCTGATCTACGCGATCGGCGGCACCACGGACGTCCCGATCGGCCAGGTCTTCACCGCCATGGTCGGCGTCCACGTCCTCATCGGCATCGGTGAGGCCGCGATCACCGCCCTCACGGTCGGCGCCGTCATCGCCGTACGACCGGACCTCGTGTACGGGGCCCGCGGCCTGACCGCGCCCCTGAAGCTGCGGGTCAACGGCGAGCTGGTCGACACCCCCGCCGCCGAGCCCGCCCCCGTCGCCGTGGCCGCCCGGTCCCACCGCAAGGTGTGGCTGGCGGGGCTCGCCACCTCCCTCGTCCTCGCCGGGTTCGTCAGCTTCTACGCCTCGGCGAACCCCGACGGCCTGGAGAAGGTCGCCTCCGACAAGGGCATCGACGCCAAGGTCGAGGACCACGCCGCCGCCGACTCGCCGCTCGCCGACTACGGCGTCGAGGGCCTCACCGACAGCCGGATCTCCGGCGGCCTCGCAGGCGTGATCGGCGTGGGCGTCACGATCGTCGCGGGCACGGGCGTCTTCTGGGCCGTCCGCAGGCGCCGTACGCCCGAGACCTCCCCGTCGGAGACGTCGTCCGCGCGGCTCGGCAAGTCCGTCTGACATGGGAGCAGGCCACGCGCACCGGCTCTACCGGCACGGGCACTCGCCCGTGCACGCTCTGCCGCCGCACACCAAGCTCGCCGCCGTCTTCGCCTTCGTCCTGGTCGTCGTCTCGACCCCGCGCGAGGCGATGTGGGCCTTCGGGCTGTACGCGCTGCTGCTGGCGGGCGTGGCGTACGCGGCCCGCGTCCCGGCCGGCTTCGTACTGAAGCGGCTGCTGATCGAGGTGCCGTTCGTGGCCTTCGCCGTGCTGATGCCGTTCGTGGCGCAGGGCGAGCGGGTCGACGTGCTCGGCCTGTCCCTGAGCGTGAACGGCCTGTGGGGCGCCTGGAACGTCCTCGCCAAGGGCACGCTCGGTGTCGCCGCGTCCGTGCTGCTCGCCTCGACGACCGAGCTGCGCGAACTCCTGCTGGGCCTCCAGCGGCTGAAGCTCCCACCCCTGCTCGTACAGATCGCGTCCTTCATGATCCGGTACGGGGACGTCATCGCGGACGAGATGCGGCGGATGCGGATCGCGCGGGAGTCGCGCGGCTTCGAGGCCCGTGGCGTGCGCTCCTGGGGCGTCCTCGCCAAGTCCGCGGGGGCCCTGTTCATCCGCTCCTACGAGCGCGGGGAGCGGGTGCACCTGGCCATGGTGAGCCGGGGCTACACCGGTTCGATGCCGGTCATCGACGAGGTGACCGCGTCGCGCGCGCAGTGGTCGTACGCCTTCGCCCTGCCGTGCGCCGCGCTCGTCGTATGTCTGCTGGGATGGACCCTGTGAACTCGCTCCCTCCGCTTCCCTCCCCCGTCCCCTCCCCCGTCCCCTCGCTCGACGTGGCCGGGCTGGCCTTCGCCTATCCGGACGGGCACCAGGCGCTCTTCGGCGTGGACTTCACGGTCGGCCGGGGCGAGCGCGTGGCCCTGCTCGGCCCGAACGGCGCCGGCAAGACGACCCTCGTACTCCACCTCAACGGCATCCTGACCGGCGGCGCCGGGACGGTGACGGTCGCCGGGCTGCCCGTCGGCAAGAAGCACATGGCGGAGATCCGGCGGAAGGCCGGCATCGTCTTCCAGGACCCGGACGACCAGCTCTTCATGCCGAGCGTGCGCGAGGACGTGGCGTTCGGGCCCGCGTCCGCCGGGCTCAAGGGGCCCGAGCTGGAGGCGAGGGTGCGCACGGCGCTCGAACAGGTCGGCATGGAGGACTTCGCCGACCGCCCTCCGCACCACCTCTCCTACGGCCAGCGGCGCCGGGTGGCGGTCGCGACCGTACTGGCGATGGAGCCGGAGATCCTCGTCCTCGACGAGCCGTCGTCCAACCTCGATCCCGCCTCGCGGCGCGAACTCGCCGACATCCTGCGCTCGTTGGACGTGACTGTACTCATGGTCACGCACGATCTCCCGTACGCCCTCGAACTGTGCCCCCGGGCCCTGATCCTCAGCGAAGGCGTGATCGCGGCGGACGGCAGGACCGGCGAACTGCTCTCGGACGACGAGCTGATGAGACAGCACCGCCTGGAGCTGCCGTTCGGCTTCGATCCGCGCTCGGTGACAATGGGCGCGTGACGCTCGCGCGGCGAAGGGTACGGGTACGGACGTGGTGGATGTGAACGGCTCAGTGGCCGAGGGCTTCGAGCCGGTCGAGGCGGCGTTCGTACGGAACTTCGAGACGCTCGGGGACCGGGGCGCGGCCGTGACCGTGTACCGGGACGGCCGGAAGGTCGTGGACCTGTGGGCGGGCACGAAGGACATCGACGGCGGCGCCCCCTGGCAGCGCGACACCGCACAGATCGTGCGCTCGGCGACCAAGGGCGTCGCGGCGGCGGCACTCCTCCTCCTCCGCCAGCGGGGGCTGCTCGACCTGGACGCGCCGGTGGGCGAGTACTGGCCCGGGTTCAAGGCGGCGGGCAAGGAGCGGGTGCTGGTCCGGCACGTGCTCTCGCACCGGGCCGGGCTGCCGGTCCTGGACCACCCGCTCACGCCCGAGGAGTCGCTGGACCCGTTGCGGGGCGCCGAGGCGGTCGCCCGCCAGGCCCCGGTGTGGGAGCCCGGCACGGACCACGGCTACCACGCGCTGACGTACGGCTGGCTGGTCGGTGAACTGCTGCGGCGCGTCACGGGCGAGGGCATCGGCGACTGGATCGCACGGGAGATCGCGGGGCCGGTGGGCGCGGACCTGTGGGTCGGACTGCCGGAGCGGGAGGCGGGCCGGGTCGGCAGGGTGGGCCGCGTCGAGACTCCCACGGCCGGGGACGGAACCCTTCGGGCACGCCCGAAACGATCGGTCACAGAGGCCTACGAGGACCCGGACTCCCTCACCCGACGCGCCTTCGCGGCGATCACCCCGTTCCCGGACCAGAACGACCCGGCGTACCGGGCGGCGGCGCTCCCCGCGACGAACGGCATCGCGACGGCGGACGGGCTGGCCCGCTTCTACGCGTCCCTGATCGGCGAAGTGGACGGCGCTGCGCGCCTGTTCACTCCGTCGACCCTGGCGGCGGCCCGCACGGAGGAGTCCGCGGGCCCGGACCGCGTCCTGGTGGTCAACACGAACTTCGGCCTCGGCTACATGCTCCACGGCTCGGCGTCCCCGTTCCTGGCCCCGGGCTCCTTCGGCCACCCGGGCCGAGGCGGCTCCCTGGGCTTCGCGGACCCCGACTCGGGCACGGCCTTCGCCTACGTGACGAACGGCTTCCGCAAGACGGTCACGGCGGATCCGCGGGCGCAGGGGTTGGTACGGGCGGTGCGGGCGGCGTTGGGGGCGTAGGCGGGGCCGTCGGCAGGCTTCAGGGCTTCGAGGAAGAGGGCGAAGACGCCGGTCGGGAGGCTGAGGGTGGCCTCCGTCGGCATCTTCGAGTCGCGGACGAGGATGCGCGTGGGCGTGGCCGCAACCTCGACGCAGTCGTTTCCCTCGCCGCCGCCTGAGTAGGACGACTTCCGCCACCTTGTCATGGGCCCTACGGTTCCATGCGGTGCTCGGGCGGGCCCGGGTTCTTCAAGGACTCGACGAAGGTGACGAACGCTCCGGCCGGAAAGGCGAGAGCGACTCCGGCCGGGGTCTTCGAGTCACGGACGGCTATGTGGGTCCTGCGGTGAGCCACCTCGACGCACGCGTCACCCTGACCACCGCCGGAAAAGGATGACTTCGTCCATATGTTGGGGATGAGCATGTGCCCTCAAAGCTCCTTCGCCAGCTTGCGGATGAAGTCACGCGAACCGCCATGGTCAAGCGAGGCCGCCTCCACTCTACGGAAAAGTGTTCTGTAGCGGCTCAGTTGCACCTCAGCGTCGACGAAAACGGGGCCGTTGGGGCTGTCACGTACAACCGTGTCCAACTTGGGCACGGGGCCGCCCGCGTACACCATGGCACTTCCGGCGCCGCCGAAGCCGTCCACCTCGAAAGGGATGACGCGAACGTCGACGTGATCGGCTTCGGAGAGTTCGAGCACACGGAGGAGTTGGGCTCGCGTCGTGACCCGATTTCCGACCCTGATACGCAGGGCCGCCTCGTGGATCACGGTCTCGTACGGGGTCGGGTCGGAGCGCTCGATGATGACCCTGCGCTTCATCCGGTGCTCCACCCAGCGTTCCACTTCGTCCGGCGGATACTCCGGGTTGACGTACGTAAAGAGCGCCCGCGCGTAGTCCGACGTCTGCAACAGGCCCGGGATGTGCAGGAAGTCCACATCCCACCGGTACTTGGCATGGTGCTCCAGTTCGGGCAGGTCCAGGAAAGGCGTCGGCAGGTGCCCCCGATACTCCTCCCACCAGCCGCGTGCACGGTCGGCCGCCATCGCCACCAGGGCGTCGACCAATGCACCGTCCGTACAGTCGTAGTTGAAAGCCAAGCGGCGCAACCGCTGTGCACTCACCCCGGAGATACCCGACTCGATCTGGCTCATCTGCACGGAATCGGCGCCGATCAGAGCTGCCGCTTCGCGCGCTTTGAGACCTGCGGCTTCGCGTAGTTTTCGCAGCTCAAGACCGAGGCGTGCCTGCCGGGCGGTCGGCTGCGGGCGACGCGGCATGTACTTCCTCCTCGCCCCCGATCACCGGGAGCTCGCGACTCGTTCGAGGGCAAGATTACGGCAGCGGCTTGCGGAGACCTAAATTTAGGTCCTACCGTCAGTGACGCGACGCACACCCTGCGGCACACCGGGACCCCGGAAGCGCACCACTCCGTCCTGCCGGGACGGCTGAGGCATGCCCACCGCCCGCGATCATCCGCAGCTCGCCTAGACCCCACCACCCACACGGAGTTGACGCATGCCCGAAACCGAGATCCACGCCCCCTGGGAGTACTCCCTCCACATCCCCAACGACCCCCGCGCCGTCACCGTAAGCCGCCGTACCCTCCGTCTGATCCTGACCGTCCACGGGCTCATCCGCCTCGTCGACGTCGCCGAACTGCTCGCGGCCGAGCTGGTCTCCAATGCCGTACGACACACGAAGGGACCCGCCGCGCTACGGGTGCTCTGGGCGGCGGGTGTGCTGCGGATCGGGGCCTGGGACGCGGACCCGGAGCCTCCCGGACCGCCGCAACTCCTCCGCCCCGTCGAGGACTTGCTCGACGACCTGCTTGAGGGAGGGAGAGGGCTGGCGCTGGTCAGGGCCTGTTCCGACGAGTGGGGCTGGCAGCCGCTCGCCGGCGACGGCGTGAGCGGGAGCGGTAAGTACGTGTGGTGCGAGCTGGCCGCCGCCGTCTGAGCTACGGCCAGTTCCTCGGCGTGCCTCGCGCCAGCCCGATGTCCGGCCTGCCGGAGGCGTACCAGGACACCCCCGCGATCCTGTTACGCCTCCGGCCCGGCCGTCCCGAAGCCCCCCTCGGGCCCGCTCGTTACGCGGTGATCACAAGGATGCTCGGCGGGCGTCCGTCTGTCGTTGGCCCTCGGTCCCCGTCTACTTGGCCGGGCGTCCACAGGTCTGTGTGTCCGCGAAACGCGCCTGCCTGCGGAACTCGCCCGGCGGGAGCCCGTACGCGGTGCGGAAGGCGCGCGTGAACTCCGGGGCGCGGGGAAAGCCCCAGCGGGCCGCGACGGCGTGGACCGGGGTCGTGCTCAGGGCCGGGTCGGCGAGGTCCCGGCGGGCGTTCGCCAGTCGGCGGTCGCGGACGTACGCGGCCACGGAGACGTCCTCGGTCTGGAAGAGGCGGTAGAGGTGACTGCGCGAGATGTGGTGCGCGGCGGCGATCCGGGCGGGGGTCAGGTCCGGGTCCGCCAGGTGCCGGTGGATGAACGCCCTGACGCGCAGGAACAGCGTCCGGTCGTGCGTCTCGGGCGGCAGCCGCAGGTCGTCGTCCACGGCGTGCGCGAAGACGGCGGTGACCAGGTCGGCGACGACCGTGCCGAGCCGGGGCGCGTCCGAGGGCCGGTACGGGTTGGTGTCCGCCGCCAGTTGCACGAGGAACTGGGCGAGCAGCGCGCCGGTCCCCTCACGGCCCGATATCCGGCGCCCGATCGCCCGGTCGGCCTGGCCCGCCGGCAGGGCCACCAGCGTCCGCGGTATCTCGACGCCGACGATGGTGACCGGGTCGGGTCCGGTGGTGATGTCGTACGACCGCGAGGAGCAGTTGACGTGGAAGTCGCGTATCCCGTACGCGGCCTGCTGTCTGCCCCAGACGGCCTCGCCCTCGCCCCGCAGCAGCAGGGAGAGGTGGAAGGCCTCGGGATCGGACCGGCGGACGAGCTTCGGTGTACGGCGGAAGACGAGGTGGTCGAAGGTCGCCGGCCACACCGTGACGTCCCCGAGCCCGATCACACGCTGGTGCCCGCGGTAGTCCGCCGCGCGGTCGCTGGCCAGTTCCATGGGCGCGTGCGTGCGGCCCAACTGCTGCGTCCACGCCTCGAACCGGTCGGCCACCGGCAGATCCAGGGTCCGCAGAAACGATTCTTGCAGCACGCACGTAGTGAACCACATGGTTCCGCTTACGGCGGGCCGTGTGTCGGCTGCCGGCCGGTGGGGGTCGGCCGCGCAGTTCCCCGCGCCCCTGGAGGGGCCGGACCCGGTACGACGTCTACCCGGAGTGCAACATCAGCCCTATCCCGATCACCAGCAGGCCCGCCGCCGCGATGCGCGGTGCTCCGAAGCGTTCCTTGAAGAAGATGGCTCCTATGGCCGCGCCCACGATGATCGATGTCATACCGGGCTCGTACCGTGTTTGGCATGAGCCGACCCAAGTTAGGCAAGGCCACCATCACACCGGGCGAGCCTGCCGCGATCTACTGCCGCATCTCTCATACCCGCGACGAGGACCAGACCGGAGTGGACCGCCAGGAGCGTATCTGCCGGGACATCGCCGAACGCCTGCAACTCCGCGTCGAGTCGACCCACGTCTACGTGGACAACAACCGCTCCGCATGGCAGCGCAACCGTAAGCGGCCGGGGTGGGAGGAGATGCTACGGGCGATGACGGCCGACGAGATCCGCCACGTCATCGTCTACCACCCCGACCGCCTCATGAGGCAGCCCAAGGATCTCGAAGAGCTACTTTCCATAGCCGACGACAAGCGCATCCTGCTGCACGGCGAGGCGAACCGACGCGATCTGTCGGACCCCGACGACCGGTTCATCCTCCGTATCGAGGTGGCCCACGCGTGCCGCTCCTCCGACGACTCATCACGCCGACTCAAGGACGCCTTGAAGGACAAGGCCCGCGAGGGCAACCCGCATGTGGGCAACCGTCCTTACGGCTACACCAGGGACGGTCGGGCGATCGTCGAGGAGGAAGCGGAGATCGTCCGAGAGGTCTACCGCAGGTACCTGGACGGCGAGTCACCGAACCACCTGGCCCAAGATCTCGTCGCACGCGCCATCCCCACGTCCAAGGGCAAGGCTTGGAACCCTGAGAACGTCCGCCATCTCCTGTCGTCCCACTTCGTGGCCGGTCTGCGATTCCACCTGGGTGAAGAAGTGGCCGTAGGGACGTGGCCCGCCATCATCGATCGGGGGCAGTGGGACGAGGTCCAGCGGCTCCGGGAGTATCGCGCCCAGGCGCATCAGGACACGAAGAAGCGTCCTGTTCGGAACTACCTCCTACGCGGAATCGCCACCTGCTCGTGCGGCGCACGCATGGGCGGCACGAACAGCGGTCGGTGCGCCTACTACCGGTGCACCCGTTCCGACAACACCGACCAGCAGAAGTGCAACCGTGCCGTTTCGGCTGGGCCTCTCGAAGAGTTCGTGCGAGACGTGGCGATCAAGGTTCTGACCAAGCTGGACACCTCTGGTTACGAGCCTGCCGCCACCACACGCCCCGAGGCCGATGTCGTCGCCGACGAGAAGGACCGGACGAAGCTGGAGGAGCTGAAGGAACTGTGGCTCCACGATGACGATTTCACGACGGCCGACTTCCAGTCGATGCGCGCACCCATCCTCAAGCGGCTCAAGGAACGACAGCGGAGGACCGTCAAACGGCCGGTCGCGGTCCTGGAAGGAATCGCCGGCCCGGACGCCGAAGCGAGTTGGGAACGCCTGGAGTCAACGAAGGACTACGCGCGCATGAACGCGATCTATCGGTTCCTGTTCGCCGCCGTGATCATTGGCCCGCCGAGGCGCAAGGGTGGCCCGGGGTTCGACACCGGCCGGGTGGAGATCGAGCCGAATCCGCTGGACTAGGGCCCTCTCTCGTCTCCTCGCCGCACTGCCCACAAGCCTTCCGCAATGAGTCGGCCGTCGTCATGATCTAGCTATGACTGGTGACAGCTCATCCGCATATCAGGAGCGCTACGGCTGGGACCGCAAGACCACGGGCCTAGTGGCGGTCTCCGCCGTATTCACCGCTGCCCTGCTGCTCCCGGACATTCCACTGTTCGCACGGATACTGGGCCTGCCCCTGTTCGGTGCAGGCGGGCTGCTCTTGGCGTATACGGCGCTGAGCCGCAAGGTCGCGTTGCGAGTGGACGAGACGGGTGTACTCCTCGGCGGAAGCCCGGTCCGTTACAAGGCCACCACTGCCCACGTTCCGTGGGGAGACATCGAAAGCTTCGTACTGTGGCGGCAGGCCACGGGCAGCGCTTCCTTGCCCTACGTCGGAGTCAGCCGGCGGGAGGGTTCTCCGGCCCTGCCCGGAGACGGCCCGAAAGCCCGCGCGATCGTGAAGCATCTTGTTCCGGTCCCCGCCGATACGGTCATGTCCTCGCGCGTAGTGACCGGATGGCGCCTGGACAAGGATCGACTGATCGCCGCAGTCGGCCACTTCGCACCCGGCATCCCTGTGCAGGACGGCTTTTAAGGCGAAGCACGCGTTGGCCCTCACGCCCACGTCAGGAGTCTCTTGATCCAGTGCCGAGGAGCCGCGCAAGTCGTACAGCGCTCTTCGGCCCGATCCGCGCGGGGAACTTGGCCGCTTGCCGCTCCACTGCGCGAGTCCACTGCTCGCTGCGGCGCTTGGTCATCGGGGCGCCTCGATCTCGTCTCGGGCGCTCTCACGGTTCGAGGCGATGTCTTCCGCAACTCCAGCGGCCAAGAGAGCGCCACCGGGGGTGTGGCCGGAGCCGACGTAGCGCCAACTCCGCTCTGTGATCGTGGCGGGGATGTATGCGTGGCCTACGTGGCGGGCTCGTTCGGCACGGAGGGCCGCGTATGTCGTGGAGTAGGCGCGGGACTTGGTCAGGATGTGGCCGCGGTAGCCGAGAGTGTGCGCCCAGAGACGAAGATGCAGAGGCTCGTACTCAGGCAGACCACCGAGGCGCCAGCAGACGCGCATGAGGCTGCGAACGTGGTCGGAGACCGGAGCCGTATCGATATCAGCCCAGTTGGTCAGCTTGTGGTCCGTGCCGGCGCCGGTCTCGTTCGCTCCCTTGGTCACGTACTTGGCGACGTACGCGGCCACGGCGTCGTCATCCGGTCCGAGACCGTCGGCGCGGAGTGGTCGCGTGTCGACCTGAGTCCCCCAACGCAGAGCGAGTTCCCCAACTGCTGGGCTGTGGAGAGTGCGGACGACGACCCGACTCGCAGAGGCGCGCACCGCGTCGGTCAGTCGGGCGACCGTGCCCCAAGCCGGAGGTTCGTCGGTCGGTCCGTCCGGGCCGTCGAGGCGGACGACGGCATGAACGTGGACGGCACCGCGCCTCTGATACTCGGCGACGCGGGCGAAGGACAGCCGGGCGCGCTCGGCGAAACGGGACTGTACGAGACCTGCGGAGGAGGCGAGGTGTCGGCGGACGCCGATGACGAAGCGGTCCCACAGCATGCCCGCGTGCGCGTGCCAGAGCGCGTGAGCTGTGTAGTCGTAGCAGTCGGGGCAGAGGGGCTGGCCGACGAGGGATCCGTCTGTGTCATGGACCGCGCCGCAGCCGAAGGGACGGCCGTGTTCGCAGTTGGTCCGATCCCGTCGGGGTTGGCAGCGGTCGTCTCCGGCACGGTGGACCGGACCGAAGGACGGCGCGGTCAGCGTGACGAAGAGTCGGGGCCGATGACGGACCGCGTCGGGGACGTTCTTGCCACCGATCAGGCCAGCGCGGACGAGGTGGAAGGTGTCGCCTGCGTGGAGGCGTGAGCATGGGGCGCAGACGGTGGCCCGTCTGTTGCGGCAGCGGACGGAGAGCCGCTCCCCCGGTTCGTCGCGAGTGTCGTAGTGGCGCAGGATTTCGCCGGTCGTCGCGTCCAGGGTGGTCGTCGAGCCGGACAGGTGCACAGGGTGAGCGCATCCGCCCGTGGCCATGAGTTGTCCGAGCCAGCGTGTGAACTGGGGATCTTGGGCGATGCGGATTGCGTCGCGGTCTGCTTCGGGAAGCTGACGCAGGCGCGCCGCGCGGTCGAGTGTGGCGCGCCTGTCAGCCGAGGTGTTCTCGGGTGTGATGGTGGTGACCTTCCGGGGTGGGCCGCCGTAGCGGCACGGGTGGTGGTGGGTGGCGCGCAGTCGGTCATGTGGATCACTCCTGTGGCTGGTCGGGGGTGGTTCGTGGGTTCAGCGGATGGTTCCGGCGCCCCGGCAGACGCGGCAGCGGCGCAGTCGTCCGGTCCAGGTCCTGCGGGCCCCGTCGCCCTTGCAGTAGGGGCACCTCACGCGAGGCATAGGCATGGCGTCGTGTCCTTTCTGATCAGGTGTGGGAGAACCCGGTGACGAACCAGGTGACGAGTCCGTGGACGGTGAAGATCACGGGGGTCTGGCCGAGGTAGATGCCGAAGAGGCCGACGCAGACCGCTTCCCAGGCGCGTACGTCGCGGGAGCGGACGAGGAGGACGGTGATGATCCCGAAGATCACCGCGAACGTGAACGCTGTTCCTTCGCTGATCACTTGTCGTCTCCTTCCAGGGCCGCGAGGGCGCGGCGGATGGCGGACATTTCCGGGGCCAGGGCGGAGTGCCGCTGTGCCGCCGCGATGGCCTCTTCGGTGGTGGTCAGGTGCGAGCGGGCACGGCTCCAGCCGCCGTCCGGCCCGGTGCACACGGCCACGCCCCGCTCTGTCGCGGTGATCGACTGGGCGACGGCCACGGCGTCCTTGTTGAGGTCGCCCAGGGTCATCTCTGCTGTACCGGGGTCGTTCACGCGGTGGCAGATCCGGCCGCCGAGCTGGGCGCGCAGTGCGGTGACGCCGGGGCCGAGGTCGGAGCCGACGCGTTGGCCGGCGACGACCAGGTGCAGGCCGAGCGCGGCACCGAGCTGCGCCAGCCGCAGGAGGAGGACGGAGCACTGTTCGGCTTCCGCCTTGCTCTCCCGTCTGCCGTCGGACAGATACAGCTCCGCGATCTCGTCGACGATCACGACGACCGGCACTGGCCGCAGGCTGTCGGGGAGCTCCCAGATGGAGCGCGCTCCGGCCGAGCGGCACGCGTTCATCCGGTCCTGCATGTCGACCACCAGCGCGCCCAGGATCGCGACAGCTTCCCGTCGGCAGGTCGCGAGCACGCTCAAGCGGCTGGTGAACAGGCCGAGTTCCATGCCGCCCTTGCAGTCGATGCCGATCAGGGCGACGGGTTGCGGGGCGAGCTGGGTGATGAGCCGGGCCAGCAGGGTGGACTTGCCGGAGCGGGTGGCGCCCGCGATAAGCCAGTGCGGGATGAGCCGCAGATCCATTACCCACGCGCCGCCGCTCTCCAGGACGCCAACGAGCGCGGACAGCAGCGCGGCGGGAGCCGTCGCGAGCCCCGGCCGCAGGAGCGGATCGGTGGCGGTCGCCGTCAGCAGGACGAGTCCGCGTTCCGGCGAGGTGACCCGTACCGCGTGCACTTTCCACGCGTGCACGAAGGCGTCAGCCGCCTTCAGGTACGTGGCCGGGGTCTGGCCCGCGTGCAGGCGCACCATCACGGTCAGGCCCAGGCGGGTGGCGCGCGGGAAGGAGATCCGCGGAGCCACCGGCCGCAGCGGGTCGCCCTTGACCACCAGGTCCCCGAGCAGCCCGCGGGGCGGGCGCCGGGAGACGGAGAGGTCGTTGAGCAGGGCGACCTTGCGCCAGGTAAACAGCACCCGGCAGGTGGTGGCCGGGTATCCGGTGAGGTACCAGTGCCAGGCCGGACGATGCCGCCGCAGCAGGTCACCGACAACAAACACCCACGCCAGTACGGCGAGGACGAGGGCGAGCGCGATCGAACCGTTCATCACGCACCACCGGCCTTTAAGACGGTGCCGTGCACGGGCGTGATGGCGTCCGCGCGGAAGCTGATTCCGTGCCGGTCGCCCATCGCCCAGGCGAACGCCACCAGTCCAGTGACCTTGAGGGTCTGTCCTTCCTCGATGCCTTTCGGTTCACCGCTCACCGCGATCTCGATCACGGAGATACGCCGCCGGTCCTGGCGCACCGTGACGGCCACGGTGTAGACGGTCTGGCCGTCGCGGTCCTTCTTCACCTCCTGTGTCTCGGAGTTGCTGATCTTCGCTTCGGGCGCGATGGCGCACCGCAGTACGCCGAGCCGCGCCGTGTCCACGGGAATGGACTGCATTGCATGGCCTCCTTGGCCAGTCAGGACGCCCGACATATTCAGACGTCACTTGTCCTTACGAGTTACGACTATGGAGTTCTGTACGGCGAGGGTGCAACTACTTATGCTGACGAGTGATGTCGCGCGTGCGACGTGCCTACGACACCGACCCGAAGGTGCTCAGATGACGGAGATCCAACGCCCCGGAGCCCTCTATCAGCAGGTCGCCGCCGCCATCCGGGGGGCGATCCTGTCGGGCGAGTTCACCCCGGACTCCCTGTTGCCGTCCGAGGCTCAGCTCATGGCCCGCTACCAGGTCTCACGTCCCACGGTCCGCAATGCCGTTGCTGCCTTGCGAGCGGAAGGCTTGATCGATGTCCGCCACGGCAAGGGCAGCTTCGTACGCTCCGGCAGCCAACCCGCGCTCACCATCGAGCGCCGCATCAGCCGCACGTCCGACGGGCAGTTCGTCATGCCCAACGGCGACGTCTGGACCGAAGCCGAGCAGCCGAGCACCTACCGCACGCGCACGACCAAGACCACGGGCCACTTCCTCGCCCTGAACGAGGAGGAAGCGCTGTTCGGATGCGACCGCCTGCTCACCGACCCCGAGACCGGCACCCGTGCGATGCACCGCACGCTGATCCCCTTCGAGGTCACCGAGGGCGCCCCTGCGCTCGCGGAGGAGCCGGGCAAGACACCGGCCGAGGTCTACCGGACACTCACCCAGGCCGGACACAAGCTGTGGTGGTCGGAGACCGTCCGCGCCCACATGCCGATGCCAGACGAGCGCACCACACTCCAGCTCCCTGACGCGACCCCGATCCTGCACCTGTCCCGAGTCACGCACGGCGCCAACGACCGCCCGCTGATTCTCGAAGAGTTCCGCGTCGGTGCGGACCGCGCCGAACTCGCCTACCGGATCACCGCCGACAAGCAGACCACCCGACGCCGCCCGGCATGATCGGCAACGGCCATCGGTCGAAACCGTCTTCACTTCCTCAAGGGCGCGCCTGCGGCGCGCCGGGCAGCCCGGCCGCCCCGGCCGGGCGTGCGGCGTGACCGCCGATCCCGTCCGGTCGCCCGACTGCCCGCACCGCAGCACGCCAGAGGCTGTAAGACGTCGACTCACCGAGCCGGGCCGGGGCCCGCGTGGCTGGGGGTCGACGGCCTCCGAGACTTTAGGCAGCTCCCATGGGGCGAGCCTCGAAGACCAGGGGGCCGATCGGGCTATTGCGGGCAGCTCCAAGGACTGCCCGATCCGCTGGCGAGCGTAAGGCCCCCTGGTCACTCGCCCCATGGCAGCTACCGCCCAAAGTCTCTGCGGCCGGCGACGTGCCCACGCGCGCCACTCACCAGGAAGGACGCCGCTCACACCGCACCACCGTCACCATCGGCGAGCGTCTCCAGGAAACCAGCGAGTCTCTCCACCACGTCCGGCCAACCCGCGACCCGTACGACCCCGCGACCGTCCCCGTCCGTTGAGGCCACAGCGCGGACGTCCGACAGTTCGAACCCGGAGCGTAAGAGCGCCCGATTCAACCTGTCAGCGGTCACCCGTGCCTCACGCCAGCCCGCCACGTAGTCGACGCCCGGCACCCACAGACCGCAGTCCTCGCCCGCGACATCGAGTCCGTCCCTCAGCCGGCCCTCATCCGCGCCAGTCACCCTGCCCACCTCTGCCTTGGCCTAGGTAACGGATCGTCAACTTCCTTTGGCCCAGGGCAGAACGCAGAGCAACGGCCCCGGTACCATCTGGCACCGGGGACCGCTGTCCCCTTCCGGACCACCCCAGTTGCTGTCCAGGCGCGGGGGTGGTCCGGTCTCGGTATGAAGTTGTGAAGCGCGGCCCCCCGTTCGGGAGGGGAGCCCCCCGAAGTACGAGGGACCGCGCCCCTTTGGCCGGAGGAGTCACACCCCGGCCGGTTTCCGAGCCGCCGCCCACTCCCGATCGCGGGGGAGTAAACAGACAGGTGACGGCCCGGAGATCATGAGCCCGGTCTGTCCATGGCTTCGTGGTGGTCGAGGTCGAAGCGGCACCAGACGGTCTTGCCGCCCCGGTCTTCCGGTGTCCACCACACCGCCACCGCGAGACGCTGGACGATCAGGAGCCCGCGGCCCCTGTCGGGCAACACCGCTTCGGAGAGGTCCCCCATCAGACCGGGAGAGAACGCCTCGCCCACGGGGAGCACGGGAGGTGTCGAGTCCTCATCGGCCACCCCGACGAACAGCCACTTCGGCCACAGCTTGAACGTCACATCGATGCGTCGCGCACTCCCGGGCTCCGTCAGATGACGGTCCGGGACCGCATGGTTCACCACGTTCCCGACCAGCTCCGAGACAGCCAGCCGAACGTCATCCACGACATCGCTCACACCGGCACCACGCAGGAACGCAGCCGTCATGTCACGCGCCACACGCACGGTGTCGGGAAACTCGGCAAAGAGCGTCAGCGCCAGGAAGCGACCAGTGGAGGACGGATCCGGCACCACGTACCAGTGAGCGAACGCGTCCACCTCGCTCATCAAGCGCTCAGATCTTTTGGCGTCCATCCGGTCCCCTTCCGAAGGCCTCAACGGTCCTACGGCACCGCTTGCTGTTGGCAAGCCAGTACACGACGCAAAGGGCGAAGCCGGGAGCGTCCACCAGGGGGTCCACGTGAACGCCGGTAAAGACAATGGGGGTTCACCGATGAACCCCCTCAGAACGAGACTGCTGTGACAGGATGGATACTCGCTGTCATTCTCGGGCTGGGCAGGGGAGCATGAACCGAGAGCCGAACGCGCAGTTAGCCGCCGTCATGGACGAGGCGAAGGTCTCGAACAAGGGCCTCGCACGGCGGATGCGGGACGCCGCCACGCAACGCGGCACAGGGCTTGGAACAACGCACGTTTCCGTCCAGCGATGGCGGAACGGCGGGGGCATCCAACCGCAAACAGTGGCGATCATGGCGGACGTACTCGGCACCAAACTGGGCCGCCGTATCACTCCGGGCGATCTCGGGTTCTTCGACCACGCCCAGCCAACAGCCCCGCAGCCGATCGGCTATCCCGGTACCGTCCCCGACGTACTCACCCTGCTGGACGGACTCGCCGAGGAACGCGTGGAACCCACGTCCCCCGATCAACTGACCATCGCAGAGGCCGACCTCAACTCCGCTGTCCTGTCATGGATGATCGCCCGTCCAGATGGCGTCCAGGCCGACAGGCCCGCGCATCAACGCGTGGGTATGCGCGACGTACGCGCGATCCGGGACGCAGGCAGCATGTTCATGCAGCTCGACTTCAAGTACGGCGGAGGCCACGGCCACAAGGCACTGCGCCACTACTTCCGCCACGAGGTCCTGCCGCTCCTGGACGCCAGCTACAGCGAGAAAGTGGGCAACGCGCTCTTCGGTGCCGCAGCCGAGGTCTCGCAGCTACTCGCCTGGACGGCGTACGACACTGGAAATCACCGACTCGCCCACCGCTACCTGACGTCCACGTTGCGGCTGTCGCAGGTCATCGACGATCGGATGTTCGGCGCCCGCATCCTCGGCAACCTCAGCCACCAGGCGAACTACCTCGGCAACCACGCCCAAGCCATCCAGCTCTCGCGCGCCGCCGTCGAGGGCGCGAAGGGCCGAGCCACACCACGCGCCATGGCCTTGAACTCAGCCATGGAAGCCCGCGCACTCTCCAACGCGGGCGACCCGATCGCGGCCGGCCGGGCCATGAACGAAGCAGAACGCCACTTCGAGCACGCCGACGCGGGCGAAGATCCAGGCTGGCTCAGCTACTTCGACTCCGCGGAACTCACGGGCGAGATCTGCCACTGCTTCCGCGATCTCAAGATGCGCCGTGAGTCGGTCGAGGCCGCACAGCGCGCGGTCGACGAAACCGACCCGAAGTACGCCCGCACACTGGGTTTCTGCCGCATGGTGCTCGCCCAAAGCCATCTCCTGAACGGCGAGCTGGAGGCCGCCGTGACCACCGCCAGCTTGGCCGTGGACGGTGGCGACAGCCTCCAGTCCTCCCGCTTCCTCCGCTACGTGACCGACTTCCAGGCCGAGGTGAGCACCCACGCGACGAACCCGACCGTGGCCGCCTTCAACGACCAGGTGCACGACGCTCTCGCCCGACTGGAAGACGACGAGTAGGGACTACCAGGGCCGCCAGTCCCGCGGTCCATCGTCGTTACGCAGCCCAGCGATACGCCGGCGGTACTCAGCCGCCGTCTTCTCGTCTTCCTGCACGTTCTGCATCAGCCACGTCGTCATGCCGAACTCTTGGAGACCACGCAGCGTCTCGTACCCGGGCCAGTCGTACAGATCCCGCCCGTACGCGGCCACGAAGTCGCCGTACTGCTCATCGGTCTGCCACCCGAGGCTGTGATGCTCCACGGCCGTAACCATCAGGTCCCACTCCGGGTGATCGAAGCAGAAGTTCTCGAAGTCGATCAGGATGACCTGCCCCTGATCGTCGACCATGAGGTTCTGCACGTGGGCATCACCGTGCACGGGCCCCTTGGGCGTCTCGAACCGCAGCTCCGCGTACTTGCCTTGGAGCTCCCGCCACCGCTTCCGCAGGAAGGCCTTGTCATCCTCCGGAATCACGGCGAGGTTCATCCGCAGCTCTTGCTTGTCGAAGGGCTCGAACGCGGGCAACTCCAGCCCAGCCGGCACGGTCAAGGAGTGCAGGTCACGCAGGACGCCACCCAACTCCCCATAGGTCGCCTTCCGATCACCCTCAACGATCAGATGCCAGAACGTCACCGGGTGACCGTCGATGAGAAGCGGCTGCTCAAGATCCTCAACGATGCGAGCGGCGGGAAACCCTTCCCCCGCCAGCCACCGCGAGACGGCCACTTCAACGCGCGCCTTCGGTATCCACTCTTCCCCCCGGGCCACGCGCACGATCACCGGCGCCGAGGCCAGCCGGAACAGCGCGTTCTCCCCGAGCCGGATCAACTCCGCGCCTCTGTCGTTAAGGCCCGCAGCCCGGCACGCGGCAACCATCACCCGCGTAGCCCCCGCCGACGTGAACCCCTGTTCCGCCCGAGCAGCATCAACCGCCATGCCCGTACCAGCTCCCCTAGTCGCGCGCGATCTACCGGCTCACATCAACGGGTGACCAACCCGACGTGTACCGGACACAGCAACGACCGTACCGACAGAAGCATCTTCGAACGAGGGGTGAGCGCCCCAGCCGCCCCATCTCACTCCATATCCTCCACAGCAACCCACTCACCCGAGCCAGCATTGAGTAACTCATTTATAACTGGAACCCACTCCATCCTTCCTAAATTCTTCAATTAGCCGATCCCACTCATCGATAATTGTTTGACCATCCACAACTTTCTGCAGCGCGGCGTCGATATCGTTCATCAAAGGGCGGATATGGCGACTCCCTCTGGCCAATTGTCGCGCACCCTCCGAGAAATTTTTCAGCTGGGGTGTCACCTCTTGAGTAACTCTAACAAGTTCCTTGAGATGATGGATGAACTCCTTTACCGCCTCCTCATCCTCTTCGTCAAGCACACCTTCGGAAGCTTGCCTGATGAGTGAGATAATCCCCGGGTCGATCTCAAGGAGTTCAGTCGAGTATTTGGCGCCGAGTAGCGAAATGATCCTAACCGGATCCGTTAGACGCTTGGCCAATTCCTGAGTAACTCGCACCCTGCCCGCAAACCCTCCCCCTCTCGCGTCCGAAGCATTCATCTCATGAGTGGCCCACCCAATCTCCGCAGTAATTGATTGGGTGACCTCTGCGAACTCCTCAACGGTCGCCTGCCACTTAGGAAGGGCCGCTTCCGCTGCTGCCATGACCTCAATGAAACCTGGCTCATCGACATCCCCGTCCACGGGCGTTAGCACAGGCGGAGGTGGGACCGAAGCTTCTTCGAGGATCTCACTGATCCTTAGAGCGAGCTTATGGATCGCTTGGCGATATCTGGGCGACTTTTCATCATCTAGACGAAGTTCGCGCCAGTCTTCCATCTGTCGCCGCGCAATAAGCGCTGCCACTTCATCCTCAGATTCCCCATCTGTGAGTTGCGGCACATTTACATAGTGAATCGGCAATAGCAACTCTTCCAGGCCAAAGCTAGTCGCATGGCCAGCAAAAGTGATTACCTCTTTTCGACATTCTTGACTTTTAAGAAATCGCGGAGTCACGATAGGGATCAAGAACGTAACACTCGACAATGCCATATCAATCCGGGCACGCCAGGATTCACCCCACGAGATCGACGTGTCATCCAGGAATACCTTTAGCTCTTCACCTGTGATGATTTCGAACTCATAAGCAATGGATTGAGCAAGGCGGGTAATCCTTCCGCCATCCAATTCGTCATCTCGACGGCTGTAGCACCAGAAGCCAATGGGTTCGCCGCCCGTCACGTGGGGAGAGGTAGCCCTAGCCCGCTGCCCGCTCGCGTCCTCAATGGTCGACTGCCAGAGTCGCCTGAACTTTTCCTCGTCGCCGTCTAGTTCGCGAACAATCGCATTGACGGTTGCCCATGAGGCTTGCCGCTTACCCCGGAGGGCGTCGGCCACTGTCGTGTGGCTGACCGTTCCGATGCGCTCAGCCAGAGCACGCAGGGTGGGCTTACCTGCCTGCCGGTGGAGATCTTGAAGCGCAGCCGCTAGCACGTCACGCGACTCGGCCGCCGGGTTGTTGATCGACATCGGATCCTCTACTTCCGCCTGGAGGGCAAGCCGAACCCTCTCTGTAAGGTGTAATCTTACAGAGTCTTACGGCGATCTGTCGTTGGGCGGTCAAGCCTGCATGGACTCACGATATCGAGGAGGCACCCATGGCCTCGGCTTCAGCGAAGCTGGCGGCGAGCTGGGCGCAAGGTATGTGCACCGTCCAGGAGGCTCGGCTGCCCACCGAGACCCTCCGAGCGCTCGCCCTCGTGGACAAGGGTGGCCCCTTCTCGTACGCGCAGGACGGTGCCGCTTTCTCGAACTTCGAGCACCGACTGCCACACCGACCGCGGGGCTACTACCGCGAGTACACCGTGGAGACCCCGGGGGCACGAGACCGCGGGGCTCGGCGCATCGTGGCCGGGCAGGGTGGCGAGATCTACTACACCGATGATCATTACAAGACCTTCCAGGCGGTCATCCGGTAGCGGAACGGATGTCGAGCAGGCTGATAGATCGCATAGAGGCTTCACGGCACAGGAGGAGACCGGGGTATACGAATGGCCTCATTCAGGCTTCTGGCCAGCGAAATTATTACCGCATGAGCCAGACTTGACTGACGATTCACGCAGGGCCGCCACCGGAGCCAGTTCCGCTTGAGTCTGGGCCCACAGGACCAGGCCGTACGCGGCGACGGACAGGGCCGCGCCGAGGAGGCCTACCCCCGCGTACGGGCGTAGTACGGCGAGGAGTTCGCCGCGCCAGCGGTACAGCGCGTACGCCGGGACCGCCACGCCCTCCACCGCCATCAGCCAGGCGATGTAGGCGAGGGAGGAGCCCGAGGCGCGTACGCCCAGGCCGTCCACGACCGTGTAGGCCGCGATGGTCAGGCCGGTCGCGAGCGCCGCGACGATCGCCGCCCAGTTCGGGCGGCTTCCGCGCAGGCCCCACAGGGCGACCCCGGTCAGTCCCGTGCACGACACGGCGATGCCCGCGGCCGCCCAGCCGTCGGGCACCTCGTGGGCGAAGAGGGCCGCCAGCAGGGTGACCACCAGGGGCGCGGTGCCGCGCGCGATGGGGTACGCCTGGCCGAAGTCGCCCAGCCGGAAGGAGCGCATGAGGAGGACGTAGTACGCGACGTGGATGACCGCCGAGGCGATCAGGTACGGCCAGGCCTCCGCGGCGGGGAACGGGACGAACGGCACCAGGGCCAGGCCGATGAGCGCTCCCCCGCCCGCTATCAGCGTGAACCCGACCAGCTTGTCGGTGATGCGGTGGGCTATCGCGTTCCAGCCGGCGTGGGTGACCGCCGCGACCAGGACGGCCGCGGTGACCAGCGGGGTCACGCCGACTGCTCGCGGACGTCCACGAGGGTGCCGCCGGCGTGGTCGATGAGGGTCCTCGGGGCCATCGGGAACACGGAGTACGGGGTGCCCGCGGCGGCCCACACGATGTCGTGGTCCAGCAGTGAACGGTCCGCCAGGACACGGGTCTTGCTGCGGTGTCCGAAGGGGGGTACGCCACCGATCGCGTACCCGGTCGTCTCGCGTACGAGGTCGGCCCTGGCCCGGGTCACCTTCTCGGCGCCCAGTGCGTGCTGGACGAGGTCGAGGTCCACGCGGGAGGAACCGTCCATGAGGACGAGGACCGGGACACCGTCCGCGGCGAAGATCAACGACTTGCAGATCTCGCTGAGTTCGCAGCCGAGTGCGGTGGCGGCCTCGGCGGCGGTGCGGGTCGCCTCCGGGAAGCGGCGGATCCGCGGGAGCAGGTCGTCGAGACCCAACTTCCGTACGGCCTCGGCGAAACGGGGGTGGGCTGCGGTCTCTTCTTCTTCGGCGGCGGTCATGAAGAGCACGCTAGTCGGTGGGCGGACGGGGCTGTGCCCCCGGAAGGGACGCGGGCAGGCGGGGCTGGGCCCCGGAAGGGGCGCGGGGAACTGCGCGGGCGACCCCCACCGGGCCGCAGGCGGAAGACGCACCGCGCGCGGTGGCCCGGCCGCAGGCCGCCCGTGGCCGGCCGCGCCGTTCCTCGCGCCCCTTCCGGGGCGCCTGCCCGGCCGCCGTGTCAGGCGCGGACCAGTTCCCGGTCCTCGTCCGGAGAAGCCGTCGGGCGTGCGGTGTCGAGTGCCCGCAGGCCCTCGCCCTCGACGTCCACGTTCGGCAGGGCGCGGTCCAGCCACTTCGGGAGCCACCAGGCCTTCTTGCCGAGCAGGGCCAGGACCGCGGGGACGATCGCCATGCGGACCACGAACGCGTCGAAGAAGACGGCGATCGCGAGGCCGAAGCCGATCATCTTGATCATCGAGTCGCTCGCGCCGATGAAGCCGCCGAAGACCGCCATCATGATGATCGCCGCCGCGACCACGACGCGGGCGCTGTGCCGGAAGCCGGTGACGACCGCCTGGCTCGGGGACTCCCCGTGCACGTACGCCTCCCGCATACGGGTCACGAGGAACACCTCGTAGTCCATCGCCAGGCCGAAGACCACGCCCACCATGAAGATCGGCATCATCGACATGATCGGGCCGGTCTCCTCGACGCCGATCAGTCCGGCCAGCCAGCCCCACTGGAAGACCGCGACCACCGCGCCGAGCGCGGCGAGCACGCTCAGCAGGAAGCCGAGCGCCGCCTTGAGGGGGACCAGGATCGAGCGGAAGACCACGATCAGGAGGAGGAAGGCCAGGCCCACCACCAGGGCGAGGTACGGGACCAGGGCGTCGTTGAGCTTCTGCGAGAAGTCGATGTTCATCGCCGTGGTGCCGGTGACCAGCACCTCCGCGTCCGTGTCCGCCTTGATGTCGGCGCTCTGGGCGCGGATGGCGTGGACCAGGTCCTCGGTCTGTGTCGAGGACGGCTTGGAGTCGGGGATCACCGTGATCGTCGCGGTGTCGCCCGCCTTGTTGGGCGTCGCCGGGGTGACCGTCACGACGTCCTTGAGGCCCTTGATGCCGTCCGTCACGGACGTGAAGGCGGCCGTCGGGTCGGCGCTCTTCTTGGCGTCGACCACGATCATCAGGGGACCGTTGAAGCCGGGGCCGAAGCCCTCCGACAGCAGGTCGTACGCCCGGCGCTGCGTCGTGGACGTCGGCTGCGAGCCGTCGTCGGGCAGGCCCAGTTCCAGCTGGGTGGCCGGTACGGCGATCACGCCGAGGCCGACCACGCCGAGCAGCAGTACGGCCGCCGGGCGACGGATGACGAAGCTCGCCCAGCGGGTGCCCATGTTGGGCCTGGACGGCTGCCCCGCCGAGGCACCGGTGACCTTGGCCCTGTCCTTGGCCTCTCCCTCGACCCTGCCCTGGGCCTCTCCCTTGGCCCTGTCCTCGCGCTTGTCCTCGCGCTTCTCGTTCGCCGGGCGGATCTTGCCGCCCGCATAGCCGAGCATCGCGGGGATCATGGTCAGCGCGATGAGGACGGCTACCACGACCGTGCCCGCCGCGGCGAGGCCCATCTTGGTGAGCATCGGGACGTTGACGACCGCGAGGCCCGCCAGGGCGATGACCACCGTGAGTCCGGCGAAGACGACCGCCGAGCCGGCGGTGCCGGTGGCGCGGCCCGCCGCCTCCTCGCGGTCGCGGCCCTCGGCCAGTTCCGCCCGGTAGCGGGAGACGATGAACAGCGCGTAGTCGATACCGACCGCGAGGCCGATCATCAGCGCGAGCGTCGAGGTGGTGTCGCCGAGGTCGAGCGCGTTGGCGAGCGCGGTGATGGTGGAGACACCGATGCCGACGCCGATGATCGCCGTCAGCAGCGGCAGTCCGGCCGCGACCAGCGAACCAAGGGTGACGACGAGGACGACCGCGGCGAGGGCGAGGCCGATGATCTCGCCGGTCGCGCCCATCTCCGCCCCGGCCTCCAGCGCGTCGCCGCCGACGTCGACGGTCAGGCCGGTGTCCCGGGCCGACTCGCCGGCCGACTCAAGGGCGTCCCTGGTCGAGTCCGCGAGTTCCATCCCGGGCACGTCGTAGCGCACCGACGTGTAGGCGACGGTGCCGTCCTTGCTCACGGCGTTCGTCGTGTACGGGTCGGTGACGGAGACGACCTCGGAGCCGTCGCCCAGTGCCTTGACGGTCTTCGCGACGGTCGCCTTGTTGTCGGCGTCCGTCATCTTCTGTCCCTCGGGCGCCTTGAAGACGATGCGCCCGGTCGCTCCGTCGGCGCTGGCGCCGGGGAAACGCTGCTCCAGCAGGTCGAAGGCCTTCTGCGCCTCGGTGCCCGGGATGGAGAAGGAGGTCGTGCCCGCGGCGGGCGCGGAGGCCGCTCCGACGCCCGCGAGCGTCAGCAGCGCCACCCATATCAGGACGGCGAAGTGCCGTCGCCTGAAGGCGAGCCGGCCGAGTTTGTAGAGGAACGTTGCCACGAGGGCGTACTCCCGATCAGGTCGGTGATGCAGGTCGGTGATGCGGCTCGGTGATGCGCCGGTGGCGCACAGGGCGATGCGATGGCTGGCATCGGCGCCGGCATCAGGGCAGGGATCATCGGCCCGACGACGTGAGCGGTCGCGTCAGGTGCGTGAGCGAAGGGTGGGCCAGGGGAAGGGCCGGAGAGGGGCGGGGCTGGTTCTCGAAGTGGGGTGCGGGGGGTGGGGTCAGGCGACGAGGGCGGGGATGACCACTGCGTCGATGTACGAGGAGAGGAACGCCTGCGTCGGCGGCTCGTTGTCGATCATCGTCCGGGCCACGAAGGCTCCGATGATCATGTGCAGCACGTAGTCGATCGCGCGGTTGTCCGCTCGGACCTCGCCGCGGTCGATGGCACGCTGAACCACCTGGCGCATCTCTTCCAGTTCCGGTTCGACCAGCCATTCCCGCAGGGCGGCCAGCAGATCGGGGTTCGAGTGGACCGCTGTCCCCAGGGCGCGCATGAGGGAGGAGTTCTGCTCCATCTCGCAGTCGTCCTGGCGGGTCGTCATCGCGTGGAGGTCGCCCCGCAGGGAACCGGTGTCCACGACGGAGATGCCGACCGGTTTGTGGTGCCGGACCGACCTGGCCACCAGTTCGGCCTTGCCGCCCCACTGGCGGTAGAGCGTGGCCTTGCTGGACCGGGTGCGGGCCGCCACGGCGTCCATGGTCAGGGAGTCGTAACCGACCTCCCGGAGCAGGTCGAGCACGGCCTCGTACAACTCGGCCTCGCGCTCGGGCGTGAGCCGGCTGCGACGCGTCGTTGCTGTCTCAGCCATCCCATTCACCGCTTCCGCTCGAACGAAACTGTCTCGTACTCCTCTGAAGATACCCTGCGCGTCAACGAAACGAAACTGTTTCGTACGTGTGGTGGGTCACGCGTCCGCCCGGAACCACGAGTTGCCGGGCCCCGCCCACCGGAAAAGCATGGGTGGGTGAGCGACGAGAGCGGGAGTGAGAGCGGGACCGGGTACGGGAACGGACACCGCGGGAGCGGACACGGCGACGGGTACGGGGACGCTGCCGGGAGCGCGGCCGGGGCCGGGGCGGGCGCGGCCGGGGCGGGCGCGGGCGGGGCCGGGGCGGGCGCGGGCGGGGGCGCGGGCGGCGGCTCCGCCTCCTACCTTCGGTTTCCGCATCTCAGCGGGGACCGGCTCTGCTTCGTGGCCGAGGACGACCTCTGGGTGGCGCCCCTCGACGGGCCCGGCCGCGCCTGGCGGGTGACCGTCGACCGGACCAAGGTGAGCCACCCGCGCTTCTCCCCCGACGGGCGGCACCTCGCGTACACGACGTGGCGCAGTCTCGTGCCGGAGATCCAGCTGGCCCCGGTCGACGGCGGCCCGGCCCGGCGGCTCACCTACTGGGGCAACGCCGACACCCAGGTCTGCGGCTGGTCGCCCCCCGACGCGGAGGGCGCCTGCGAGATCCTCGCCGTCGCCTCGCACGGCGAGCCCTTCTCCTACTTCACCTGGGCCTACAGCGTGCCGGTGGACGGCGGCCCCGGCCGCAAGCTGCCGTGGGGCCCGGTCTCCGACATCGCGGTCGCGGACGTCGACGGCGAGCGCAGGACGCTGCTCCTCACCGGTACGCCCCCGCACGAGCCCGCCGCCTGGAAGCGTTATCGCGGTGGCGCCACCGGGCGGCTCTGGCTGCACGGGCAGCGCCTCCTCGCCGACCTCGACGGGCATCTGGACTCGCCGATGTTCGTCGGCGACCGGATCGCCTTCCTCTCCGACCACGAGGGTGTCGGCAATCTGTACTCGTGCCTGCACGACGGCTCCGGCCTGCGGCGCCACACCGACCACGACGCCTTCTACGCCCGGCACGCGTCCAGCGACGGCAGCCGGGTCGTGTACCAGTGCGCGGGCGAGGTGTGGATCGTCGACGACCTGGCGGCGGACGCCCGGCCGCGCCGCCTCGACGTACGGCTCGGCGGGCCCCGCACGGGCCGCCGTCCCTACCAGGTGCCGGCCGCCCAGCACGTCGACGGGATCTCCGTGGACGAGACGGGCCGGGCCGGTGCGGTCGTCGTCCGCGGCAGTCTGTACTGGCTCACGCACCGCGACGGGCCGGCCCGCACCATCGCCGACACCCCGGGTGTCCGCGTCCGGCTGCCGGAGATGCTCGGTTCCGGCGGGCAGGTGGCGTACGTGACCGACGCGGAGGGTGAGGACGCCGTCGAGATCGCGTATCTGCCCCGGGCGACGGGCGCACGCGAGCCCCGCCGGCTGGCCGCCGGGAAACTGGGCCGCGTCCTGGAACTCGTCTCCGACCCGAAGGGCGAGCGGCTGGCGATCGCCTCGCACGACGGCCGGCTGCTGTTGCTCACCGTGGACGAGGGGGGCGGTACGGAGGAGATGCGCGAGGCCGGCTCTTCCACCGGGGCGGCCGGGACCGCTGCGGACGCGACCGACGCGGACGGGACCGGTGTGGACGGGACCGGCGTGGACGAGGCCGGCGTGGACGAGGCCGCTGTGGACGAAGCCGGTGTCGTCACGGAGCTCGTCCGGTCCGTCAACGGGCCCGTGCGCGACCTCGCCTTCTCCCCCGACGGGACCTGGCTGACCTGGTCGCATCCGGGCATCGGCCGCACGCTCCGCCAGATCAAGCTGGCGCGGATCGACGGGCCCGGCGCCCGCACGGTCGTCGACGTCACCAACGGCCGCTTCGAGGACGAGAACCCGGTCTTCACCCGCGACGGCCGCTTCCTCGCCTTTCTCTCCTGGCGCGGCTTCGACCCGGTGTACGACGTCCACACCGGCGACCTCTCCTTCCCGCTGGGCTGCCGCCCGTACCTCGTACCGCTGTCTTCGGCGACCCCGTCCCCCTTCGCGCTGACCCCCGAGGGCCGTCCGGCGGCCGGCGGCCTGGACGAGGATGGAGGCGGAGGGGGAGGCGGGGACGGGGGTGCGGGGAGCGGCACGGTGACCGTCGAGACCGAGGGGCTGGAGAGCCGGGTGACGCCGTTCCCGGTCACGGCCTCCAAGTACTCGGCGCTGTATCCGGTCGCGGGCGGCGGACTCGTCTGGCTGCGCTGGCCGATCTCGGGGGCGCTCGGTGAGACGTTCGCGAACCCGGACGACACCAGCGGCCGGCCGACCCTGGAGCACTTCAACCTCGCCAAGGCGAAGAAGTCCGAACTCGTCGACCACCTCGACTGGTTCGCGCCCAGCGGCGACGGCAGCCGGCTCGTCGTGGTCGACGAGGGAGAGCTGCGGGCCGTCCCGTCCACCGAGCCGGGCGACGGCGACTCGACCGTCTGGATCGACCTGCGCCGCATCCTGCACGAGGCAGACCCGGCCGCGGAGTGGCGCCAGGCGTACGCGGAGGCTGGCCGCCTCATCCGGTCGTACTTCTGGGAACCCGGCATGTGCGGCATCGACTGGCAGGGCGTGCTGGACCAGTACCGTCCGCTGGTCGAACGGGTCGCGTCCCCCGACGAGTTCGCGGACCTGCTCCGCGAGGTGCTGGGCGAACTGGGCACCTCGCACGCGTACGTGGTCGCCGCGCGGCGCAACGAGGGACCGCCGCACTATCAGCGGCCCCAAGGTCTGCTGGGCGCCAACTTCGCCTGCCGGGAGGGCAACTGGGTGCTGAAACGCGTCCTGCCCGGTGACTCCTCCGACTCCAAGGCGCGTTCACCGCTGGCCGGTACGGGCATCCGCGAGGGCGCGCGGCTGACGCATGTGGACGGGCGTCCGGTGGACCCCGTCACCGGCCCGTTCCCGCTGCTCGCGGGGGCGGGCGGTACGACGGTGGAGCTGACGTTCACCCCGGCGGAGGGCTCGGGGGGTGCGGGAGGCGCGGGAGGCGCGGGGCGTGCGGGGTGTTCGCGCCGGGTGGCGGTGGTCCCCCTCGTCGACGAGCGCCCGCTGCGCTACCAGGACTGGGTGGCCAAACGCCGGGAGGTCGTACGGGAGTTGAGCGGCGGCCGGTGCGGCTATCTGCACATCCCCGACATGGGCGGCTCGGGCTGGGCCCAGTTCAACCGCGATCTGCGCATGGAGGTGTCGCGGCCCGCGCTCATCGTCGACGTACGCGGCAACGCGGGCGGCCACATCAGCGAACTGGTCATCGAGAAACTCACCCGTACGATCATGGGCTGGGACCTGACCCGTGACGCGCAGCCGGTGTCGTACACGTCCAACGCCCCGCGCGGGCCCGTGGTCGCCCTGGCCGACGAGATGACCTCCTCGGACGGGGACATGATCACGGCGGCCTTCAAACTGCTGAAACTGGGGCCGGTGGTGGGGCAGCGCACGTGGGGCGGGGTGGTCGGGATGACCGGACGCCATGAGCTGGGGGACGGGTCGGTCATCACGGTGCCGATGAACGCGGCGTGGTTCGACGCGTACGGGTGGTCCGTGGAGAACCACGGGGTCTGTCCTGATCTGGAAGTCCTCCGCACGCCGCTGGACTGGGCGGAGGGCCGTCACGCGCAGCTGGACGACGCGGTCCGGTTGGCGCTGGACCTCCTGGCCCTGCACCCGGCGTCCACACCGCCCCCGTACACGGCCCTCCCCGACAGGTCCCGGCCCCGGCTGCCGCCCCGGCCCTGACCCCCGGCGGGGGCGCTGACCGATCCGCTGCAACCTGCGGCCCGGTGGGGGCTGATCGCGCCGTTCCCCGCGCCCCTCGGGAGGGGCTGCGCCCCATCAGGGGCGCGGGGAACGGCGCAATCCTTTGTCTTTTGGGGGCGCGGGGAACTGCGCAATCTTTTCGTCTTTGGGGGGCGGAGCCCCTTAGGGGCGCGGGGAACTGCGCGGCCAGCCCCCACCGGGCCGCAGACGGCAAAAAACGTGGGACGCCCCAGAGAAGAGGGCGCCCCACGTCAATTCCGGCCAAGGCCGAAGGTCGAACAGAGCGTCAGCTCAGTCGAGTCGGACGTCTCAGACGTCGAACTCGTCCCGCCGCTCCCGCGTACCTTCAGGCGCACGCCGCTCCGGCCGCTCACGATCCGGCCGCTCACGCTCGGCGGGCCGCTCACGCTCGGGCATCTGCTGCCCACGCTCGCCCGCCTGGTCACGACGCTCACCGAGCTTCTGCTTGGCGTTGCGCTGAAGCTCTTCGGTCTTGTCCTGGAACTGGTCCTTCATGGCCATGAGGTTCACTCCCGTTTTGGGTGAGGGGGTTGGGCCTCGACCAGAGTTACACGCACGGACATTGCGCGCATTTCGATCAGTCACGGTCGGTGACGCACCGTGTCCCGCCCGGCCTGATCAGCCTCCCCACCTGCACCGACGAGCCCCGTCGCGATGCTCCCCAGCCGCGGTGCGAACCGCCGCATCTCCCGCTGCCCGACCGTTCCGATGAGCGCCGGAAGATAGCCCCGTACCCCCTGCATCCCACGCAGCCACCACTGCCCGTACACGTGGCTGGACCTCCGCTCGATGCCGGCCACGATCCGGTCGACGGCCGGCCCCAGCGGGTACGTCTTGTTGGCGGGCCACGGCAGCCGCTGGCGCAACTCCCGCATGACGTCGTCCTGGTCGGCCCCGCGCACCATGTCGGTGTCGGTCCAGGAGAGGTACCCGACCCCGACGCGTACGCCCTGGTAGCCGACCTCGGCCCGCAGGCTGTGCGCGAACGCCTCGACGCCGGACTTGGACGCCGTGTACGCGGTCATCATCGGCGCGGGCGTGATCGCGGCGAGCGAGGCGATCTGGAGCAGATAGCCGCGGCTCTCCCGGAGGACGGGCAGGAAGGCGCGGGCGGTGACGGCCGACCCGATGAGGTTCACCTCGATGACGCGCCGCCAGGCGACCGGGTCGGAGTCGACGAACGGCCCGCCGTTGGCTACCCCGGCGTTGGCGACGACGATGTCGACCTTCCCGAACCGCGCCTTCACCTCGCGCGCGACCTCGGCCATGGCCTCGTGGTCGGTGACGTCGGCGTGCCAGTACCCGCTCTCGCCGTGCAGCCGCTCGGAGACGCCCTTCAGTTCCTCGGGCTCCAGGCCGACGAGCGCGACGGTGGCGCCGCGGGCGGAGAGCTTGCGGGCGAGGAGTTCCCCGACGCCCCGCGCGGCCCCCGTGACGACGGCGACCTGTCCTTGAAGACCGACCCTGCTCATGCGCCCTCCTTGATCACTGCGTATGTGGCGACGAGGGCCCGGATCCGGGTGGTGACCAGGTCGGGTGCCTCGATGGGGGTCATGTGCCCGATACCGGGCAGCTCGGTGGAGCCGACGCAGTGGGGCAGCGCGGCGACCAGCGAGCGGGCGTGCACGGCGGGCGTCAGCCGGTCCGCCGTACCCACCACGACCTCGGTGGGGACGCGCAACTCCCGTACCGCGTGGTCGAGGTCGAGCAGGTCGAGCACCTTCGACCAGGAGTGGCGCACCTGCCGGGGACACGCGTGCACGATCCGCGCGCACGCCTCGACCATGGCCGGCGCCGAACCGGGCCCCATGGTTCCGTACTTGAGGATCCGCCGGGCGAGCGGCGTGACCGGTCCGAGCGGCGCCCGCGATCCGAGGATCTGCTTGGTCAGCCAGGTACGCGCCCGGCCGGCCCGCATCGGGAGTACGAGCGACTCGGCGACGAGCCGTGAACTGCCCGTGCTGCACAGGAGTACGGCGGCGGCGTGCTCCCGGAACCCGGCCCGCTCGGACGCGGCGATGAGCGTCATCCCACCCATGGAGTGCCCGACGAGAACGGCCTTCTCGCCGGGCGCGAGGGTGGCCGCGAGCACGGCCTCCAGGTCGTCGGCGAGCCCGTCCGTGCTGCACGCGGGGCTGGCGGGGCTGCGCCCGTGCCCGCGCTGGTCGTAGACGATCACCCGGTGATCGGTGGCGAGTTCCTGCATCTGCGCCGCCCAGAAGGCGGTCGAGCAGGTCCAGCCGTGCGCGAGCACCACCGCGGGGGCGGCCGGGTCGTCGACGGCTCCGTGCACCTCGACGTGCAGCCGCGCCCCGTCGGCGGAGACCGCCGTCAGCTCGCGCGCGGGGACGGGCGGCGCGTAGGGGCCGGAGGCCTCGCGCGTCAGTCGGCTCATGCTTCTGCCTCGGCCTTCTTCTTGGTAAGGGCGGCCGGTGTCGCGGGCTGCGCGGCCGATGCCGGTACGAGTTCGGATGCGGGTTCGCTTGCGGGCGTGGGCGCCGGTGGGCGGATCAGGTCGTACTCCGCCAGGTCCACGTGCCGTGTCGCGCCGCGGAACTCCGTGGTCGTACCCGGCCAGACGGTCGTGTTGACGCCGTTCTCGTCGAGGTACCAGCTGTTGCAGCCGCCGGTGGACCAGACCGTACGCTCCATGCGTTTCTGGACGCGGTCGTTCCAGGCGTCGACCGCGCCGGGGCGTGCGTCGAGTGCGGCCCGGCCGCCGAGCACGTCCAACTGCCTTACGTAGTCCGCCATGTAGTTCAGCTGGGACTCGATCATCAGGATCATGCTGGAGTTCCCGAGGCCCGTGTTGGGTCCGATGATCGTCATCCAGTTGGGGAATCCGGCGGCGGTCGCGCCCCGCAGGGACCTCATGCCGGACGCCGACCACGCCTCGGCGAGCGTCTTCCCCTCGGCGCCGACGACCCGGTCGGCGATGGGCATGTCGGTGACGTGGAACCCCGTACCGAAGACGATCGCGTCGACCTCGGCCTCGCTGCCGTCGGCGGCGACGACGGTGGAGCCGCGGACCTCGCGCAGTCCGCTCGCGACGACGTCCACATTGGGCTTCGCGAGGGCCGGGTAGTACGTGCTGGACAGCAGGATGCGCTTGCAGCCGATGCGGTAGGACGGGGTGAGCTTGGCCCGCAGTCCCGGGTCCTTGATGGCCCGGAACATGTTCCGCTTGGCGATCTCCTCGACCAGCCCCAGTTCGCCCGGACGCTTGGTGAACGCCTGGACCTGCAACTCCCTGATGCCCCACAGGAGTCCGCGCCGCAGCCGGGCCGTGACGGGCAGCGTCCGGTGCAGCAGCCGTTCGGCGCCGCTGACGGCCCGGTCCATGCGGGGCATCACCCAGGGCGGGGTGCGCTGGAAGAGGGTCAGCTGCGCGACCTCGGGCTGTATCGCCGGCACGATCTGGATGGCGGAGGCTCCGGTGCCGATCATCGCGACCCGCTTGCCGCGCAGGTCGTAGTCGTGGTCCCAGCGGGCCGAGTGGAACACCTTGCCGGGGAAGGTGTCGAGGCCGGGGACGTCCGGCACCTTGGGGTCGGAGAGCGGCCCGGTCGCCGACACGACGAGGTCGGCGGTGAGGGTGCCGCTGCTGGTCTCGATCACCCAGTGCAACCGCTCGCCGTCCCAGGTCATGAGCTTGACCTCGGAGTTCAGGCGCAGATGGGGCCGCAGCCCGAAGACGTCGGTGACGTGCTCCAGATAGGCGCGGATGTGCTCCTGCCCGGAGAAGGTGCGCGGCCAGTCGGGGTTGGGCGCGAAGGAGAACGAGTAGAGGTGGGACGGCACGTCGCAGGCGCAGCCGGGGTAGCTGTTGTCGCGCCAGGTCCCGCCCACGCTGCCGGCCCGTTCCAGGACGACGAAGTCGGTGACGCCCTCGCGGCGCAACCGTACGGCGGCTCCCAGCCCGCCGAAACCGGAGCCGATCACCGCCACTCGTACATGTTCGTGCTCGGTCATCCCGATGCCTCCATGCCGCGTCCATGCCACGTATGACGCCACGTGCGACCGCGCCAGTGAACACTGGCGCAATGGGGAGACTAGAGCAGCTCCGTACTCATGGGTAGGGGTCGCGCGCAGGAAAGTTACCGACGGTACGACATAGGGTGCCGATGTGGCGGACAAGCGGGAGTACCGAATGGAGGAGCTGGCCCAGCAGGCCGGCATCACCGTGCGCACGCTGCGCTTCTACCGCGAGCGGAAGCTGATCCCGCCACCGCGCCGCGAGGGCCGCATCGCCTGGTACGACGAGGACCACCTCGCCCGGCTGCGCACGATCGCCGCCCTCCTGGAGCGCGGCCACACCCTCAACGGCATCGCCGAGCTGGCGGAGGCCTTCGACCACGGCCGCGACGTCGGCGAACTCCTCGGCCTGGGCGCCCCCACCGAGGAGACCCCGGTGCGCCTCTCCCCCGAGGAACTGGCCGACGTCTTCGCGGGCCAGGCCACCTCGGAGAACCTGGCCGCGTCCCTGGACCTCGGCTACCTCGCCACCGACGGCACGGACATCGTCCACATCAGCCGCCGGCTCCTGGACACCTCGGCGGCCCTGGTCCGCGAGGGCATCCCGCTCGCGGACATCCTCGCGGCCGCCCGCCGCGTACGCGAACACGCGGACGCCCTGGCGGAGTTGTTCACCGACGTGGTCCTCACCGAGGACCGCACCCCGGAGGACCTCCAGCGCCTGCGCCCCCTGGCGAAGAGCGTGGTGGAGGCGGAACTGTCGATGGCGCTGGACCGACGGCTGCAGAAACGGCCGTGAACCCCGGCAACCGGTCCGCCCGGCGGCCGACCGCGCACGAGGGTCAGCGGTCGTAGACCACGGTCACCGGCGCGTGGTCGGACCAGCGGTCCCCGTGGGTGGCGGCCCGCTCCACGAAGGCCTTGACGGCCCGGGCCGCGAGTCCGGGCGTGGCGACCTGGTAGTCGATCCGCCACCCCGAGTCGTTGTCGAAGGCTCGCCCGCGGTAGGACCACCACGAGTACGGCCCGTCGACGTCCGGGTGCAGCGCGCGTACGACATCCACGTACCCGAGCCCGTCGGCATCGCCGTCACCCGCCTCCGTACCGAAGACCTTGCCCAGCCACTCCCGCTCCTCCGGCAGAAAGCCGGAGCTCTTCTGGTTGGCCCGCCAGTTCTTGAGGTCGGCCGGCTGGTGGGCGATGTTCCAGTCGCCGCACACGACGACCTCGCGCCCTTCGGCGGCGGCCCGCACGCGCAGCGCCTTCAGATAGGTGCGGAACTCGTCCATGAACCGGATCTTCTCGTCCTGCCGCTCGGTCCCGACCTCACCGGAGGGCAGGTACAGGCTGGCGACGGTGACGCCGGGCAGGTCGGCCTCGACATAGCGCCCGCTGCCGTCGAACTCGGCCGACCCGAAGCCGACCTGGACGCGGTCGGGCTCGCGGCGCGTGTAGAGGGAGACACCGGCCCGCCCCTTCGCGGCGGCGGGCGCGTGCACGACATGCCAGCCCTCGGGCTGCCGTACGCCCTCCGGGAGCTGCTCGGGCTCGGCCCGTACCTCCTGGAGGCACAGCACATCGGCGGACGTGTCCGCCAGCCACTCCACGAAGCCCTTCTTGGCGGCGGCCCGGAGCCCGTTCACATTCACAGAGGTCACAGTGAGCACCCGGGCACGATACCGGCACACTGGACGAGCACAGAGCACCTGCCCACCCCTCCCACTGCATAGAAGTACGATACTCAGCATGGATATACGCCGGGTCGCCTTCGACCACCCCGACGCCGTCGAACTCAACGACGAGGTGCAGGCCGAATACGCCGTGCGCTACGGGGACGACGGCGATGTCACCCCGCTCGACCCGTCGATGTTCGAGCCGCCGCTCGGCCTCTACCTGATCGCGTACGACGCCGAGGACCGGCCCGTGGCCACCGGCGGCTGGCGCACCCAGGACGAGAACGACGAGGGCTACTCGGACGGCGACGCCGAGCTGAAGCGCATGTTCGTGATCGGGCAGGCCCGCGGCAACGGCCTCGCACGCCGCATCCTCGGCGCCCTGGAGGCCGACGCACGAGCGGCGGGCCGCACCCGCATGGTCCTGGAGACCGGCAACAAGCAGCCCGAGGCCATCGCCCTGTACGCGTCCAGCGGCTACGAGCCCTGCGTCAAGTTCGGCCACTACCGCTTCCACGAGGACAGCCGCTGCTTCGCGAAACCTCTGTGAGGAGCCGTATGTCGTACGAGACGGGTGAGCACACGGCCGACCCGTGCCCCCGATGCTCCGTGGAGGCGGTCCACCAGGGCCGCCCCACGTCCGTCGGGGGCCAGGAGGTGGTCGGCTACACCTGCGGCCACTGCGCGCACACGTGGTCCCGGCCGGTGGAGACCGACGTGGACGTCTACGACACCGTCAGAGTGGATCTCCCGGACTCCACGCTCTACGGCACCGTCTGGCAGGTCCGGACGGACCGCATCCAGGTACGCGGCGCGGGCGGCGCGTGGCTGCGCTGGGTGGAGCGCTGGAGGGTCATCATCTACTGAGCCCCCTCCCCCACCGCCGCGAACCACGCCCCCGGGCTGCCACGCGATCCGGGTACCGCCGTGCGATCCGGGTTGCCACGCGATCCGGGTGCCACCACGCACACCAAAGAACCCCCGCCGGATCTCCCCGGCGGGGGTTCTGAGCTGCGGTGGACCTGTGGGGATTTGAACCCCAGACCCCCTCGATGCGAACTACGGGCGGGGAGGTCGCTGAAGTTTGCTGAGCTGATCAGCGATGCACTTCCGGCCGGTGACAGTCGCTGCGGGATACGGGGGTTGCTGTACTCCCCTGCTGTACCGCAGCCACATCGGGCAGCCTTCCACTGGAGCCAGTTCCTCGATCGCGCGTACAGCTGCGCAAAGCAGCGGGCAGAGTGGTCGCATGGATGGGTCACTGGTGCTGAATCTACTTGCCCTGACGGTGTCGGGAGGCGCGTTTCTGACTTCTGCACTGGCTGCCCGCCGTCAGCTCAAGCTAGCTAACGACTCAAACGTCTTGCCGGTCATCATCGATGCCTTCAAGGAGACGCGAACTCCGGAGTTCTTTCGGTCAATGGAGTACATCCGAGATGAGCTCAGAGATAACCATCCCACCGAAGAGGGGTACCGGAATCTCCCGGAAGAAATCAAAGATCACATCCGGCGAGTCGGCCTGTTCTACGACGATATCGGGAAGCTTGTTGCCCACAACGTGGTGGACGAGGAGTTGGTCCTTGGGGCGTACGGCAGGGCCATCCTCAGAACATGGGACAAGCTGGCCCCCTTCGTTTATTCCGAACGGGAGAGACATCGCAACTTGACCATGTTCTACTTCGAGGACCTGGCGTGGCGGGCGAAGAACACTACGATGCAGGACGTTCACCGCACGGTTGGCCTTCGTCGCTTACCTCCCGCGTGAGTTCCGGCTGATCGCTGAGCGAAGACCCGCTTTATGAGCGAGGTGAGGCGATCACACTAGTGACCTGGCAGTTCTTTGGCTTGCGTGCTCGCTGCAGCCTGGAAAACCCCGATTCCCCGCGTGCCCCCGCCCGCCCTGGCACAAGAACGGCACAGCCGGGAGACAGTGCCATTGGTCAGCTTTCTCCCAACTGGGTCGGTAGCCTGTCGCACATGAAAGGGTCAGAAATCACAACGCTCGTAGTTGGCGTTCTAGCGCTAGCTGGGGTGCTCTGGCAAGGACGGCGGCCACGCTACGACAGTCGAGACCGCCTGAAGAAGGATCTTGAACTGCTCACGGCCATGCCGGATGACCTTGAGGTCAAGGGAGAGTACAAACAGCACATCTCGGATGCCTTTCGGGCACTACTGCAGGATGAGGATCAGCGCTCGCGGGACTGGACTGGCGTAGGGCTTGGAATTGGTTTCATGCTGGTTGGAGGCACGTTCGCTTGGTTCAGCTTTGATCGCGGGGGCGTATGGCATATCGGGACAGCATTCTTTGCACTGTTGTTCGTGATCGGCATGCTCGGAATTTTCACGGACTTTCCGAAGCGCCTACGTGATGAGAGTGGAAATCGCCTCTCGCAATCGCGCGCCCGAGAGCCTGGAAGTGATCAATCCTAGGGCGGCGGAGCGACTTTGGCCGGGAGCTGCTTTGGGGCGAGTGATCATGGCCCCGTAAGCTGATGGCGAGTCGGGCAGTCTGTGGACCTGCCCGGTAAAGCACGACGTTGGGGCCATGATCTTCGAGGCTCGCCCCAAAGTGGCTGGCTAAAGTCGTGGAGCCGACCGCCCCAGCCACGGGGCAACGGCCACGGTAGCGAGGTGGCCCGCGGGGAACCGCCGCCGCGATCCGACCTATTCGGTAACACAAAGCGTCTGTGACCTGCTGTGCGGCAATCCCCTTTACCTCATGGCCCGGTGCTTGGTTCTTGGCCGCTGAGTGGTGGCGCCGGGCGGGCGACGGTGCGCGGCCGGTGACGGAGGCATGGAGGCGGCGCGGCGGCGACCGGCCGGCGCCGCCGCGCGTGCGCGGCCCTCGGAACGATCTCTACTCGTTGGGCAACTCGGGTCTGGTGGTCTCGTTGGGGTGCTTCGTGTTCGTGCGCCTTGCGGTCCTACGGGTGCTGATGGGTTCTCCCTCCCAGGTCGGATCGCGGCGGCGGTTCCCCGCGGGCTGCCTTGCGTCTCCCAAGCAAAAGCCCAGCTGGTAAGGCGGTTGGCGCTCGCGATCGAGCAGTCGGCCGCGAGCGAAGCGAGCCTTGATGATGTAGGGAAAGTCTGACCGCAAGGCGCTCTTGCCGGGGGCCGGGCCGACTGCTGCCATGTAGATGGGGACAAACGCAGGCGGGGGCGGACCAATGACTGATCTGACGGTGAACCCGTGGAAGCGCCACGGCAAAGATCGGCTCTACGTGAACCTCCCGGATGGCACTGCTGTCGCCTGGGCCGACCGACCGACGAAGGTCATTACGGTCAAGGTGCAGAGGTACCGCCGCGAAGCGGTGGCTCTCTTGCGCCAGCATCTCGGCGACTCGGCGAGCGTTCGGCCGCTGCCGGCGCAGGCCCCCGAGACACCTCGAACGGAGCCTGCCGAGCCCTTTCGCCAATCAGGGCAGGTCACTTCGCGTCGGCGTGATCAGCCGACGGTCTTACCCCCTTTGACCGTCGCCGAGGATCTGGCGGAGAACCGTCCGGGTGCGGCCCTACTTGAAGCCATCGCGGCTCGTGGACCGTCGCCACTCCGACGACTCTGGGCGAAGATGCTGCGCCGTCATTCGGAGTGGGACAGCTGGTACGTCGGCCTCGAAGGCGAGCAGCGCGTGGGCAGGGAGCTGCAACGTCTCTCCTCCCGCGGTTGGAAGGTTCTTCATGGCGTGCCGAAGGGCAACGGCGGGGACATCGACCACCTGTTGATCGGCCCGGGCGGCGTCTTCAGCATCAACACCAAGCATCATCAGGGCGCTTCGGTCTGGGTCGGCGACGAAATGGCCAAGGTCAACCACGGTCGGCCCGTCCCCTACGCGGCGGCCAGTAAGGCTGAAGCTGACTTCGTGCGCAAGATCTTGGAACGATACTGCGGCTTCGCCATCCCTGTGGAGCCTGTCTTGGTCTTCGCAGGCGTCGTCTCCCTGCACCGTGCCGTCACGCAGTACACCGTGCGGATCTATCAGGAGCGCGAGGTGTCGGCCCTCGCGCCCCTCTCTGGAAAGCTCTCCTCGGACCAGGTCGAACAGATCTATGCCGTTGCTCGACACAAGCGCGTCTGGCTCCACTCCTGATCTGTCAAGATCGCTCGCGCCACGGTCCGGAGCGGCTGATGCCGGGCTGTCCGCGGGTCTGTCCGGTCGGCTACCGTGCGTTGCATGGCATCTGCACTGGACACGCCCCAGGGAGCGGCCGAACTGGCCGAGTCCCTGTTGCCCCCGCTCGGGAACCGCTGGCTGCACACACAGGCCGTGGCGGCCCGTGCGTCCGAGGTTTCCGCGGCTGTGTCCGCAGAGGATCGGGATCTCCTCGTCGCCGCCGCGTGGCTGCACGACATCGGCTACGCGCCGGAGCTCCGGGACACCGGCTTCCACCCGCTCGATGGTGCGCGCCACCTGGAGACGCTCCGGGCGCCGACACGCCTCGTACGGCTGGTCGCCCACCATTCCGGAGCCGTGTACGAGGCCGAACAGCGTGGGCTCTCTGCCGAGTTGGCCGTGTACGAGCGCGAGGACTCCGCGGTCCTGGACGCGCTGATCTACGCGGACATGACGACCGGTCCCGCCGGGCAGTCCTTCGACTTCGACCGCCGCATCGACGAGATCTTGGACCGGTACGAGGTGGGCAGCGAAGTGCACACCGCGATCAGCAAGGCGCGGCCCTACCTCGGAGCTGCTGTCGAGCGGACGCTCACCCGTCTTGGTTGATCAGCCGAGGTAGGGCTTAGGCAGGTTGGCCAAGCCGTGATCGATCCGCATCCGCATGGACGGGTGGATCTTCAGTTCGTCCAGCCTGCTCGGGTCGACGAACGCCACTTCCTTGCTCTCGCTACTCGTCCGCAACTCGCCGCCGACGATGCGCGCCGTGAAGCAGATCGAGAACTGCTGGCGTACCTCACCGTCGTCGTACGCCATGACGTGCGCCGGGTTGGTGTAGGTGCCGACCAGGCCCGTCACCTCGACGTCGAAACCGGTCTCTTCCTTCGTCTCCCGTACGGCGGCATCCGGTGCGGACTCGCCGACATCGACTCCCCCTCCGGGCAGTGCCCACAAGTTGTTGTCCGTCTTGTGGATCAACAGGATCTCCCCGGCGGTGTTGCGCGTCACGACGGTGACTGACGGGACGATGCTGTTCGCCTCGGGGGCTTCCGGATCATTGAAGTAGTCGACGCGGGCCATGCCTCCAGCGTCGCACGCCCGGCCGGGATCGAACCGGCTGCCTACGCGGGTCGGCCGCGCTCCCAGGCGTAGTCGAAGCTCTTCATGTAGTGCCGGAAGGTCCGAGCGCCTGGGAGGTACCGGAAGTGCAGGACCGGGTTCTGTCCGGCCGGCGCCCCGAGTACGTGCGGGTTCACCAACACGTCGTCGTCGAACCGGTAGATCGAGTTGTACAGGATCGTGTCGTGCAACCTGATCTCGACGCCAGGTGTCGTCATCGCCGGTTCGAGGTAGCGCCGTGTGATCCGGGCGCGTGCGGCCAGATCGTCACCGATGCCTTCCTCTTCGCCGCGCTGGTGGATCATCTCGGAATCCGGGTCGCCGAGCAGTATGCGGACCTGGGCCCCCACCTGCGCCTTCTCGATCATCTGGTCCGGGAGGTCCGGGTTGCCGTCGAAGAGGAACAGCCCTGCGTACACGAGGATGTCGACCTGATCCTTCGCCTTCTCGATCAGCGATGACCACAGCGCTGCCGGGACCGCGCCCCTGTGCGGGTAGTACGTGATCAGCTCTGAGCTGCTCGCCGTCTCGGCCTGCTTCTCGACGATGGGCCAGAGGTAGACCTCATCGACGCCGAGGAAGGTCGCCGCCTTCCAACGGTGGCCCCGGTGCGGAGTGCGGTTGGTCGTGATCCAACGTTCCACGCTCTTGGGGTCGATCCCGACGTGTTGAGCCACGGACTGGATCGTCTCGCCCTGTGCCGAAATCGCCGCGCGCAGACGCTCGTTCGCCATGACGTGCCTTCCTCCGGGACGTCGTTGGGACGTTTTGACGATAGCTCAGACGTCCCCAAACGTCCATACGGACCGTGATACGTCCACCACGGTTCGCGGTCTCCTGATCTCACCGCCGAAACGGCGGCGCGTGATCCCTCGCCAGATCAGGAGAGACGACGATGCGTCAGATTCCCGTCGACACCAATGGCGCGACCCTGATGGTCGCTCAGCCCCCGCAGACGAAGCTGCGTGACAAGCAGAACGGCGTGATCGCCACCGACCGGGTCTCCGGCCACACGTTGATGACCGTGGACGTGCTGTTCGTGATGAACGGCAACGCCGAGGTCGTCTCGGTGACCGTCGCGGAGCCGGACATCTCCGGCGAGCTGGCCATGGGCACCCCGGTCGCGCTGACCGGCCTGGTCGCCACGCCGTGGGAGAACGAGTTCAACGGCCAGAAGCGGCACGGCATCTCCTTCCGCGCGGTCGCCGTCACCTCGCTCGCCGCCGGCGCCTCGAAGCCCAAGGCGGCCTGACGATGAGCTGGTTACTGATCGCCGTCGCGATCGTGGTCGGGTCGGCGCTGCTGCTGAAGTGGCGCCGCCCCGCCTGGTACTGGCTGACCTTCGGCATCCTGCTCTGCGCGCTGCGCATCCGCTTCCGCTACGCGGCCGTGATGGACGCCTGCCACCTCACCGTGCCCGCCTCGCGCCTCCGGCTGGCGCTCGCCCGCTGGTCCAAGAAGCCGGCTCCGCAGCAACGCGTCCCCCGGCTGCTGTGGCTGAGGCCGACCCGGACCGGCGTCCGGCTGCGGATCAAGATGCGCCCCGGGCAGGACGCGTTCGAGTTCTCCGCCGCCGCCGACCGGCTGCGCCACTCCTTCGGCGTCCACCAGGTCACTTCCCGCGAAGCGAAGCCCGGCGTCGTCGAAATCGCCCTGACCGGCTACGACGTGCTCAAGCACGTACAGATGCCCGTCAAGACCGACCGTGGTCTGTTGAAGATCCCGGTGGCCCTGGTGGAGGACGGATCAGTTCACTACCGGGACTACCGGGAGGTGCCGCACTCGGTGACGGTCGGCGCCACGCAGTCCGGCAAGTCCGTCTTCCAGCGCACCGTGATCAAGGAACTCGCCCCGCAGCCGGTCGCCCTGGTCGGCATCGACTGCAAGAAGATCGAGCTGAGCCCGTTCGCCCGCCGCTTCTCAGCTCTCGCCGACAACGCCGACGACGCGGCCGATCTCCTCGAAGCGCTGATGGTCCGGATGGAAGGCATCTACGACGTGATCCGCCTCGAACAGCGGATCAGTGCGGACACCCCGGACGCGGAGATCGCCGCGAACATCTGGGACCTGCCTGAAGCACTGCGCCCGGTACCCATCATGGTCACCATCGACGAGATCGCCGAACTCGCCATGAGCAGCAAGCGGCACGACCCGCGCCGGGACCGGATCATCACAGCGTTGATCCGTCTCGCCCAGCTCGGCCGCGCCGCCGGCATCTTCCTCGACATCTACGGGCAGCGCTTCGGCTCCGAACTCGGCGACGGCATCACCATGCTGCGCGCCCAGTTGACCGGCCGGACCGTGCACCGCGTCAACGACGAATCGACCGCCAAGATGGCCTTCGGCGACATCTCCCCGTACGCCGTGTTCGCCGCCACGCAGATCCCCAACACACGCCGGGGCATGGCCGTGGTCGGCTACTCCACCGGGGAGTGGACCCGCATCCGCACCCCTCACACCTCGATGCGGCAAGCCGTGGCGGCCTGCAATCGGTACGCCGACCTGACCCCGGACCTGCCGGAACTGGCCCGCTTCAGGCCCGTACTCGGCCTTGCGCCGGCGGTGGCCGAAGCCGCCTGATCTCGCCCCGCTCGACGGTCGGCGCGACCCTCTCGCGCCATGTCCCTACCCGCTCCTTGCCTGACGCCGGAAGGAGATCACGTCATGGCGACACGCAAACGCCCCGTCCGGAAGGTTCCGGAGCTGCCGAAGTGCGGGCCTTGCAACGGCACCGGAGAGGTCCCCCGCGCGGTCCGCGTCGGCCGCAAGCACCGGCTCGTCGGCCAGCAGAGCGGCATCTGCCTCTCCTGCCTCGGCACCGGCGAAGCCACCGACTGAACACCCGCCCGGGGCCGGGCGGCCGGACCTGATCCCCGCCCCGCCCTGGCTCAATCCCTGCGAAGGAGGTGAAGACATGACCCGCCCGATCCGCCCGGACGCCGTCCTCGTACAAGCCGTGATCGCCGGAGCCCTGTCCTTCGCCCACCTGCACGACCTCGCCGCCGCTGCCGGACAGGACGGCTGGAAGGCATGGGCCTACCCGATCAGCGTTGACCTGCTCCTGGTCGCCGCGTGGCGCCGGCTCCGCTCCGACGGTCCCTCCCGGCTGTCCTGGTGCTGGTTCCTGATCGCCTTGGTCGCCTCGCTCGGCGCCAACGTCGCCACCGCCGGCTTCCTCGACCTTCAGCACCCTCCGGCCTGGCTGCGGTTCGGCGTCGCCGGATGGCCCGCGCTGGCCTTCCTCGGCGGCACCCTCCTCGCTCACTCGCCCAACCGGCCCGCGGACCGCACGCAGACTCCGCCGGCGGTCCCCGTTTCACCCGGGCCCGACATCGAGCGCGTACCGGCGCCTGCTGCGGGGAGGGAAAGCGCTCCGCTCGCCGTCGTCGACGAGCCCGCGGCACTGCCCGCCGCCGATCCCGGTCCGGCTCCACAGGTTCCGGCCGCGCTGGTCGCGCACGCCCGGAAGGTCGCCGATGACCACCGTGCCCGGACGGGCGCCCGGATCGACACCGACACCCTGCGCTCCCGTCTCGGGGTCCCTGCCCCGATGGCGGATGCGATCGCTGCCCAACTCACCTGATCCGAAAGGAGCACCACCATGGGCCTCTACCAGATCTGGCGTGAACTGCACCGCGTCGGACGGGTCTCTGTCGGCACCGCTCACGGACGCCGTGGAGAGATCAAGTACGTCGCCGCCTGCGCGGTCGAGGACTGCGGCTGGTCCGTCGAGTACGACGACGTGAGCCCCGCCATGGTCGCCGCCCAGGGCCACCGCTGCCCGGTCCGCTGAAGGGAGGTCCGGTCATGTCCGTGCCGCTGTGGTTCTTCATCGCCTGCGTCGGTCTGGTCGGCGTCAAGCTCGTCCGCCCGCCGCTGTGGCTCGTGGTCGTCCTGCTGATCGGTGGCTACCTGCTCGCCGGCAGCGTCCTCGCCCCCGTCATCGACACCGCCACCAAGTAGCTCACCCCGGAAGGGAGAACCACCGTGATCCGCCCTGATGACCAGCTCCGCGCCGGACACATCCCGGCAGACCTGCTTCCGCCGGGCAGCGACCCGCGGTCGGTCGTCATCGTCCACACCGCGCCCCGCTCCTGGACGGGTCCGGTGGTCGTGATCCTCGCTGCGACGGTCGGCATCTGCGGCGTCGTGTACCTGACCACCGTTGCCGTGCTGTCGCTGATCGAGGTGGCTGCCGCGACGGCCGTAGCGGTCAAGGCCGCGATTCCCACCCTGATCGGCGGCGGCGGACTCGTCACCCTCGCCGTAAAGGCACCAAAGTCCCACAAGTGACCGGCCCCCGGAGCGGCCTCAACCGCCAAGTCTCGTCCGCTCCGGGCGCCTGACCCCATTCAGATCCAACGGACCCGGAAGGGCTCACTCATCATGCCTCAGCCGAACTCCGTCCCGACGCGTCCCTGCCCGGACTGCAAGGGCTTCTCCGTCGCCACGATCACGACCGGCGACCGGTCCGCGGACGGCACCCGCGAGACCGTTACCGTCTGCTGCTCGGCCTGCCAGGGGCGCGGGTTCGCTCCCGCCTGGGTGACCGCTCCGATCTCCGCTCGTGCCGGGAAGTGACCGCCATGATGCGACTTCGAGTCCTAGATCTCTTCTGCTGCCAGGGCGGTGCTGCCAAGGGCTACGCGGACGCCGGATGCGACGTAACGGGCGTCGACCTCGCTCCGCAGCCCCGCTACCCCTACCGCTTCGTCCAGGGCGACGCGCTCGCCTTCGTCCGCGAGCACGGCGCGGACTTCGACTTCATCCACGCCTCGCCGCCCTGCCAGGGCGACAGCGACTGCCAGCGCCTCCAGGGCAACGACCACCCCGACCTGATTGGCCCGACCCGCACCGCGCTCGAAGCGACCGGGCGGCCCTTCGTAATCGAGAACGTCCGCGGTGCGCTGCCCAAGCTCCGCACCCCGGTGCTCCTGTGCGGGCCCATGTTCGGCCTGGACACCTACCGCCACCGCTACTTCGAGCCCGGCGGCGGCTTCCGCCTCGTCCAGCCCCGCCACCTGCGCCACACCGTCCCGCAGGCCAAGATGGGCCGCCCCGTCCCGCCCGGCCACTACGGCCAGTTCGTCGGCAACTTCTCCGGCGTCGCCCTCGCCAAGCAGGTCATGGGCGTGCCGTGGATGAACCGCGACGGCATCCGCGAATGCATCCCCCCGGCCTACACCCAACACCTCGGCCGCACCTTCCTCGCCTCCCGCCTGGAGGTCGCCGCATGAGCGGCACATCCACCGCACTGGGCCTGGCCCCGGACACCCTCGCCGACATGCTGAGGGTCGCCGGGGCTCCGGGCTTCGACCGTTGGCAAGAGCAGATCAAACGCACCGGTGGCTGTGCCGACCCGATCCACCTGACCGGCTGGACGCTCACCAAGGACAGGATTACCGGCGAGACACTGCACCGCTACAGCACCGACACCGAGCCGGGCGGCCGGCTGCGTATCGCGTGCGGCAACCGTCGTGCCTCGCGGTGCCCGGCCTGCGCCTGGATGTACGCCGGGGACACCTACCACCTGATCCGAGCCGGACTCGCCGGCGACGACCGTTACGACATTCCCGCCGCCGTCCGCGAGCACCCTCGCGTCTTTGCCACCTTCACCGCACCCTCGTTCGGCCCGGTCCACAACCGGCCGTCCCGCGGTCGCTGCCGCTGCGGTGCCCGCCATGCGGAGGATGCCCCCGTGCTTGGCACGGCGCTCGATCCGGCAACGTACGACTACGCCGGGACCGTGCTGTTCAACAACCATGCGGGCCAGCTGTGGCACCGCTTCGTCAAGCGGCTGCGTCGGGAGATCGCCGCCCGTGCCGGGCTCACCCAACGCGAGCTCGCCGACGCCTGCCGCCTCTCGTACGGCAAGGTCGCCGAGTTCCAAAAGCGCGGCGCCGTCCACTTCCATGCCGTGATCCGCCTCGACGGACCCGACGGGCCCGAGGACCCGCCGCCGTCCTGGGCGAGCGTCGGTCTCCTCGACGACGCGATCCGCGCCGCCGCCGTGCACCGCTACGCCACGGTGTCCGTGCCCGCCGCCGGTGACGAGCTGGCCCGCTCCTTCCAGTGGGGCAGACAGCTCGACGTCCGCCCGGTCAAGGCGTTCGCCGACGGTTCGGACATCACAGAGCAGGCGGTCGCCTCCTACGTCGCCAAGTACGCCACCAAAGCGGCCGAGACGACCGGCACCCTTGATCGGCCCATCGGCAACCTCGAAGCGCCCGTCCTGCTCGGCGTGCCCGACCATGCCCGCCGGCTCATCGCCGCCTGCTTCGACCTCGACCCCCTCTACCCGGACCGGCGCCTACGGGCCTGGGCTCACATGCTCGGCTTCCGCGGGCACTTCTCGTCCAAGTCCCGCCGCTACTCCACCACCCTCGGGGAGCTCCGCCAGACCCGCGCCGACTACCGCGCAGCCCAGGAACGCGACGCCCGCGGTCTCGACGACATCGAGCCGGACACCGTGCTCGTCCTTGCCTCCTGGCAGTACGCCGGCCACGGCCATACCCCCGGGGAATCCGCCCTCGCCGCGTCCATCGCCCGTGACCTTCAACAGAACCGCGAGACAGCACGCGAAGCCCTGCACGACCAACTCGAACGGGAGGCAACCGCAGCATGACCACCGCCACTGTGATCGAACGGAAGTGGTACACCACGCAAGAGGTCGCCGAGATGCTCGGCTACGGCCTCTCGAAGACGAAGATGCTCGTCCTGACCGGTGAGATCCACTCCATAAAGGACGGCCGCAACCGCCGCATCCTGCCCCGGTACGTGGACGAGTACGTCGAACGCCGTGCCCGGGAAGCTGAAGCGGAGTGGTCGGCATGAGCGGCAAGCGGGGCAACGGGGAAGGCTCGATCTACCCGTACAGGAACAGCTTCGCCGCGTACGTCTGGGTGGACACTCCGGAAGGCAAGCGCAAGCGGAAGTACGTGTACGGCAAGACCCGTGACGCGGTCCACGAGAAGTGGATCAAACTTCACGCTGAAGCCCAGAAGGGCCCTGTAGCGACGTCTACGCCGACCCTGGCGCAGTACCTGAGCCGGTGGCTCAAGGAGGTCGTAGAGCCCGACCTGAAGCCCAAGACGGCAGAGACCTACGCCATGCACGTGCGGCTGTACATCGTGCCGGGGCTCGGCTCGAAGCGCCTCGACAAGCTCACCGTGCGGGACGTCCGGAGCTGGGTCAACGCGTTGTTGGATCAGTGCCAGTGCTGTGCTCAGGGACTGGACGCGAAGCGGGACACTCCGCGCTGCTGCGCCGCCGGCGACTGCTGCGAGCGCATCCCGTCGCGTCGCACCGTGCAGGATGCTCGGGCCGTGCTGCGGTCGGCACTGACCAACGCGATGACGGAAGAGTTGATCTCGAAGAACGTCGCGGGCCTGGTCAAGGTGCGGTCCGCGCGCAAGACGAAGCGGCACCCGTGGTCAGTGGAAGAGGCTCGACAGTTCCTCGAAGCAGCCTCAGCGGCTCGTGACTCCCTGTACGCGGCGTACGTGCTGATCCTGGTGCTCGGCTTCCGGCGGGGCGAGGTGCTGGGCCTCACGTGGGAGAGCGTGAACCTGGACGCCGGGGAGATCACGGTGCAGATGCAGCTCCAGCGGATCAACCGGCGCCTTGTCCACGACGTGACGAAGACGGAGGCGTCCACGGCCACGCTCCCCATGCCGCAGATCTGCGTGACCGCTCTCCAGCTCCGCAGAAAGGAGCAGGAGGCTTCCAGGCAGGCGGCCAGCGAGCTGTGGTCGGAGTCCGACTTCGTGTTCACCACCCGCTACGGCACGCCGTTCGAGCCGCGCAACTTCAACCGCCAGTTCGCCGGCCGGTCGGCCAGTGCGGGCGTTCGCCGCATCCGACTGCATGACACCCGGCACACCTGCGGCTCCCTGCTCGCCGCCCTCGACGTACATCCGCGGGTCGCCATGCAGATCCTCCGGCACAGCAAGATCGCGGTGACGATGGAGGTCTACACGCACGTTCCGTCGGAGTCGACCCGGCGGGCACTGCGCAAGCTGGGCAAGCACCTCGGCAAGCAAGATCGGAAGTAGTTGCTGTACTTCGCTGCTGTACGACACCAAAGAACCCCCGCCGGATCTCCCCGGCGGGGGTTCTGAGCTGCGGTGGACCTGTGGGGATTTGAACCCCAGACCCCCTCGATGCGAACGAGGTGCGCTACCAGACTGCGCCACAGGCCCTTGCAACGAGTGAAACTCTAGCATCCCGATCCGGGTGCTTGGAAATCCGTTCCCGGGGGCTCTCCCGCTGGTCAGGGGCAGGGCCTCCGGTGGGGTTCTGAGGTGGCGTCACCGGTGACGTCACTCGTTGGCGGCGCGCGGCCGGTCGCCGTCCTCGTACTGGTCGAAGAGAGGCGTGCGGCCCCGTTCGCGGGCCCGGCGGGCCGAGGCAGCGCGGCGGGCGTCCGCGGCGCTGTCCGAGTTGTCGTCCCCGTCGTCCCCGCCGTCGCCGTCGGGCTCGCCCAGCTCCTCCTGCGCCTTGGCCGCTTCGGCCGCTTCGGCGGCCTCCGCCGCCTCGGCCGCCGTACGGTCCGCGTTCGGCTCGGCCGTGCTGGACCGGGCCGAGCTCCACGCGTCGGGCGCGCCCAGGTCGACCTCGGACGTCGCACGCGGGGCGACCGGCGCCGTCACGTACGTCGGCAGGGGCACCGGGACGGGGTCCCAGCTCTCGCCGCGGGCGGGTCCGTTGCGGCGCTCGCGCTGCTGGTCGACCCACTCCGCGTGGTCGGTCTGCTCGACGAGGGCGCGGCGGTCCGCCGCGAGCGCCGACATACCGGGATCCGTGTCGGACTCGGGTCCGTCCTCCGGCTCGTCGGCGGCGCCCGGGTCGGCCGGGGGCCGCCGGCGCGGCTGCCGCTCACGCAGCCGCTGCGCCGCGGCCTCGGCCTGCCTGCGGTCCATCACGTAGGTGAAGCGCCGACGTTCCTGGGAGCGCAGGTACGCGATGTAGATGCTCAGCATCACGGCGGGCACCCCGGGCGCCCACAGGAACGCGAGCCCGCCGACTGCCGCGACGACCGCACCGAGCGTGAAGGCGAAGAAGAGCATGACGGTCGTACGCCGTCGGCGCGCGAGTACCTTCGAGCGCCGGGCGCGGGCCGCGGCCTCCGCAGCGGCCGCCCGTCGCGCGGGGGACGACGCGGTCGTTCCGTTCGCCGTCTTCGAAGCCCTGGACGTCTTCGAGGCCCTGGACGTCTTGGAGGCCCTGGATGTTTTCGAGGGCTGGGCGCCCTGCTGGGGCACGGGGCGGGCGCCGGACTTGGGGGCCGTCGCGGCCGCCTGCCGTGCCGCCTGCCTCGCCTCTTGTTCCGACGCCTGCTGCAGCGCCTGCTGCTGCGCGGCCTGCCTCGACGCCTGCGCCTGTCTGGACGCGTGCTGCGCCTGGGCCTGTGCGTGCTGGGCCTGCGCCTGGGCGTGCTGCGCCTCGGAGCGCGCGTCACGCGCATCCCGTGCGTCACGCGCGTCCCGCGCCTCGTCGACGTTCGCCCGTACTTCACGGCGCGTCGGAGGCATGGCGAAGGCCCGGACGTCCACCGAGTCGGTGACGCCGTCCGGGTCGGCGCGCTGCTCCCCCTCTTCGGCGGAGCGCGCCTGCAGGTCCTTGGCGTATCGGCGCTCCATGCCCGCCCGTCCGGACAGAAGCCGGATGGCGGTGCTGAAGCGTTCCGTCGGACGGGCCTCATTCAGCTCGTCCTGCCTACGGAGCCACATCGGCACCAAGTAGGCGGCCCAGGCCCCGACAATGACTGCGTAGATGAGGCCGCTGCTGCTCACGCCTCACACGGTAGAGGGGTTTGCATGAGGCCATCTGCCAATTGAGCCGGTGTGTCGCACGATCTGGCTGATATTTCGAGCTTTTTTTGTGACCGATGCGATCAGCAGGCTGCCGAGAGCACGAAATTAATGCCCGAGGATGGTCGATCACCGATCATTTTCGAACACCTATTTCATTTACGCGGTGTTCCGTGGTGTGTCCCGTGGTGAGTTTTCGGACGCGTTCCGTGTGCGTGTCCGGCGCCAGCGGGTCAGCAGTCCTTCCGGGATCTCCTCGGCGGTGAGGGCGAAGACGAGGTGGTCGCGCCAGGCTCCGTCGATGTGGAGATAACGCGGACGGAGACCTTCGTCACGGAATCCGAGTTTCTCGACGACCCGTCGGCTGGGCCCGTTCTCGGGCCGAATGCAGACCTCGATGCGGTGCAGACCAACGGTTCGGAAGCAGTGGTCGGACACAAGCGCCACGGCCGTCGGCATCACTCCGCGTCCGGCGACCGCCTCGTCCACCCAGTAGCCGATATGGCCCGAACACATGGAGCCCCAGGTGATTCCCGCGACCGTCAGCTGTCCGACGAGCCGCCCCTGGTACTCGATGACGAACGGCAGCATCCGCCCCGCGTTCGCCTCGGCGCGCAGATGCCGGACCATCTGCCGGTACGTCGGCCGGTGGGCGATCGGCCCGCTGGGTGTGGGCGGCGGAATGGTCGCCTCCCAGGGGCGCAGCCAGTCCCGGTTGCGCCGGTTGACGTCGCGCCAGGCTCGCTGGTCGCGCAGCTTTATGGGCCGGAGGACCACATCGCCGTGCACCAGCTCGACCGGCCAGGATGGGCTGTTCAGCTCGCACCCCCACTGCCACTGGGTCTGGGGTGGTCGCCGCCGCGGAGCTGGTCGACGGCGTGGATCAGGAGGGGTTCGAGGATGGCCAGGCCGTCCTTGACCCCGCCGGTGGAACCCGGCAGGTTCACGATCAGCGTCCCCTCGGCGACCCCGGCGAGGCCCCGGGAGAGCGCCGCCGTGGGCACCTTCTCCCGTCCGAACGCCCTGATGGCCTCGCCGATGCCCGGCACCTCGTAATCGATCACCTTCCGCGTGGCCTCCGGTGTGCGATCGGTGGGTGAGATGCCGGTGCCGCCGGTGGTCACGATGACGTCGTAACCGGCCCGGACGCCCACCCGCAGCGCGTTCTCGACGGGGTCCCCGTCGGGGACCGCCCAGGGGCCGTCGACGGCGAAGCCGAACTTCGCGAGTCCCTCCGCGATCAGGGGGCCGCCCCTGTCCTCGTAGACACCCGCCGCGGCGCGGTTCGAGGCCGTCACGACGAGCGCGCTGTAGGGAGCCGTCAGCGCGTCCCCGCTCGGCTGCCCGGCCGGTGCGGCCGGCTGCGAGGCCGTCATGGCCGGCTCCAGTCGCCCGACTTGCCGCCCGTCTTCTCCTCCACGCGCACGTCCGTGATGACCGCCCCCTTGTCGACCGCCTTGACCATGTCGATCACGGTGAGAGCCGCGACGGTGACCGCGGTGAGGGCCTCCATCTCGACGCCCGTGCGGTCGGTGGTCTTGACGGTGGCCAGGATCTCGACGGCGTCGTCCGCGACCGACAGGTCAAGCTTGACACCCGACACCGACAACGGGTGGCACAGCGGGATCAGATCCGGTGTGCGCTTGGCGCCCATGATGCCCGCGATGCGCGCGGTGGCGAGGGCGTCGCCCTTGGGCACCCCCTCGCCGCGCAGCAGCTCGATCACGCGGGGCGAGACGAGGACGCGGCCGCTCGCGCGGGCGGTGCGGGCCGTCACGTCCTTCGCGGACACGTCGACCATGCGGGCGGCACCCGCCTCGTCGATGTGGGTCAGTCTGTCCTGCGTACTCATGCCGTACTCATGCTGTGGCGGCGCTCCCGGTCGTGCCTGTCGTGCGCGACACGCTACCCCCAACCCGGAGCTGTCAGCCCAGGAGGACCACGTCGACCTCGGTGCCGCTCTCCACGGACTCGACGCTCTCCGGGACGACGATCAGCGCGTTCGCGTGCGCGAGGGCCGCGATCAGATGGGATCCGGCGCCGCCGACGGGCGTCACTTCCCCGTCCGCGTAACGGCCGCGCAGGAATTGACGGCGGCCGCCGGGCGAGGTGAGCGACTTGTCCGTACGGAGCGTCGCCCGGGTGGTCGGCCGGTGGACGTCGTCCAGGCCGGCCAGGGTGCGGATCGCGGGGCGCACGAACAGCTCGAAGGACACGTACGAGGAGACGGGGTTGCCCGGGAGGGCGAGCAGCGGGGTGTGGTCGGGGCCGATGGTGCCGAAGCCCTGGGGCTTGCCCGGCTGCATGGCGAGCTTGCGGAACTCGATGCCGCCGCCCGCCTCGTCCTCGTCGCCGACCGAGGAGAGCGCCTCCTTGACGACGTCGTACGCGCCGACGCTGACGCCGCCCGTGGTGACCACGAGGTCGGCGCGGATGAGCTGGTCCTCGATGGTGGCGCGCAGTGTCTCGGCGTCGTCGGCGACGGCGCCCACCCGGTAGGCGATCGCTCCGGCGTCGCGGGCCGCGGCGCACAGCGCGAAGCTGTTGGAGTCGTAGATCTGGCCGTTCTCCAACTCGCCGTCGGGCTGGACCAGTTCGCTGCCGGTGGACATGACCACCACGCGCGGGCGGGGGCGGACGCGGACGGTGCCCCGGCCGATCGCGGCGAGCAGGCCGATCTGGGGCGGGCCGAGGACGGTGCCCGCGGACAGGGCACGGTCGCCGGCGTTCACATCGCTGCCCTTCGCGCGCACATGCGCGCGTGCTCCCGCCGGGCGGTGGACGTGCACCTGTCCCGAGGCGCCCTCGGGGGACGTGCTGCGGGCGCGCATCCCGGAGACGGGGCCCTCGCCGAGGCCGCCGTCGGTCCACTCCACGGGGACGACCGCCTCGGCGCCGGGCGGCAGCGGGGCGCCCGTCATGATGCGGGCGGTCTGGCCGGGGCCCACGTGCAGCAGTTCGGACTGGCCCGCCGCGACGTCGCCGACGACCGTGAGGACCGCCGGATACTCCTCGCTGGCGCCCGCGACATCGGCGACCCTGACCGCGTACCCGTCCATCGAGCTGTTGTCGAAGGGCGGCAGGGACACCGGCACCATCACGTCCTCGACCAGGACACAGCCCTGGGCGTCGAGGATCTGCAGCTGGATGGGGTCCAGGGGCCGCACGGTCGCGAGGATGTCCTCCAGGTGCTCGGTCACCGACCAGAGGTGGTCCTGGCCGGTGGCACGGGTCGCGGCGGTGCTCAAATTGCTACATCTCCTCGGTGACGTAACTGCGAAGCCAGGCCCGGAAGTCCGGGCCCAGGTCTTCACGTTCGCACGCGAGTCGGACAATGGCACGCAGGTAGTCGCCGCGGTCACCGGTGTCATAGCGGCGGCCCTTGAAGACGACGCCGTGCACGGGGCCGCCGATCTTCTCGTCGTCCGCGAGCTGCTGGAGGGCGTCGGTGAGCTGGATCTCGCCGCCGCGGCCGGGCTCGGTCGTGCGGAGTATGTCGAAGACGTGCGGGTCCAGGACGTACCGGCCGATGACCGCGTAGTTGCTGGGGGCGTCCGCCGGGTCGGGCTTCTCGACGAGGCCGGTCACCTTGACGACGTCGCCGTCCTCGGTGGCCTCGACGGCCGCGCAGCCGTAGAGGTGGATCTGCTCGGGTTCGACCTCCATGAGCGCGATGACGCTGCCGCCGTACTGCGCGTGGACGTCGACCATGCGCTTGAGCAGCGGGTCGCGCGGGTCGATCAGGTCGTCGCCGAGGAGTACGGCGAAGGGTTCGTCGCCGACGTGCGGGGCGGCGCACAGCACGGCGTGACCGAGGCCCTTGGGGTCGCCCTGGCGGACGTAGTGCATGGTGGCGAGGTCGCTTGACTCCTGCACCTTGGCGAGCCGGCCGGCGTCACCCTTCTTCTGAAGGGCCGACTCCAGCTCGTAGTTGCGGTCGAAGTGGTCCTCCAGCGGGCGCTTGTTGCGGCCCGTGATCATGAGGACGTCATCGAGGCCGGCGGATGCGGCCTCCTCGACCACGTACTGGATCGCGGGCTTGTCCACGACCGGCAGCATCTCCTTGGGAGTGGCCTTGGTGGCCGGCAGGAACCGGGTACCGAGACCTGCTGCGGGGATGACAGCCTTGCTGATCCTTGGGTGCGACTGAGTCATGCCCGACACCATATCCGGTGCCTTTGTAGTGAATCTGTGGCTCCGGTTAATTCGCTCTCATATGAGCGCATTATGAAGGGTACGGAACAAGCCTATGAGCCACCTGAGACCTGAAGAGGACTCTGCCAAGCGTTCGTTGCGGCGGGGGATCCTCACGGTGAGGGCCAGGTTGACGGCCGATGACGCGCGGGAGACGGAGGCCTCTCTCGCGGCCCGCGCGCTGGAGCTGCCCGAACTGGCGCGTGCGCGCACGGTGGCGGCGTACGTCTCCATGGGGAGCGAACCGGGCACCCGTGCGCTCCTCGACGCGCTCCACGCGCGCGGTGTACGTGTCCTGCTCCCCGTGCTCCTCGCGGACAACGACCTCGACTGGGGCACCTACGACGGCCCGGACTCGCTCGCGCCCGTCCGGCTCGGGGGCCGGATGACCCTCCTGGAGCCCGCGGGCACCCGCCTGGGCCCGGAGGCCGTGCTCGGCGCCGACGCCGTACTGCTGCCGGGGCTGGCCGTGGACGGGCGCGGGATGCGGCTCGGCCGCGGCGGCGGATCGTACGACCGGGTGCTCGCGCGGCTGGAGCGGGCGGGCGCTGATCCAGCCCTGGTGGTGCTGCTGCACGACTCCGAAGTGGTGGGCCACGTACCCGAGGAGCCGCACGACCGGCCGGTGCACGCGGCGGTGACCCCGTCGGGAGTCCACCGGTTCCGCTGACCACCGGCCGGAGCGCCCGGGTACGGGAAAGGGCCCTCCACGCGCGCGTGGAGGGCCCTTTCAGCGCTGCCTGGCAGCGGTGCCTGTCAGGGTTTCAGCACCAGGGTGTCCGACGTGGCCTTGTCGACGGCCGGGTCCGAGGAGACCCACGGGAGCAGTTCGCCCTTGACCCACTTGCTCGTCTGGTCGATGTAGTGGGCGCTGTACGCGTGCCCGGAGGCCCCGGTCAGGTTGATCCACCTGGACTTGTCGAAGTTGTCGAGGTTGACCACCATGCGCATCGACGGCACCCAGACGACCGAGTAACCGCCCGCCGCGTTCCAGCCGGTGGCGTTCACCGCGGCCTCTCCGCCGCCCATGTTGTACGGGCCGCGGTTGAGCATGTACTGCAGGAAGCCGGGGCCTTCGGTACCGAGGGTCTGGTTCTTCAGGTACAGCCGGTGCAGGCGGCCCCAGCTCCAGGTGTCGAGGTCCTTGCCGAGCTTGGCGGTCAGCTCCCAGCGGGCGTCCGCGAGGGCCCGCCCGAAGAGTTCGTCACGGCTGTCGACGGCCTTGTCGTTACGCGTCTTGGGCGCCGACCACCAGTCGTTGTCCTCGTCGTCGAGGATCTTGCGCACCACCTCGAACCAGCGGTCGCCGCCGTCCGGCTGGGCGCTGTCGGCGTCGCGCTGGCCGCACTCGCGCACCTTGTCGTCCTCGTCGTCGACCGGGCCGGTGGAGTCGGCCGGTTCGACGTACAGGCACTGGCCCTTGACCCGCAGCTCCTTGGGGAGCTTGTTGCCGAAGGCGAGCTTGAGGATGTTGCGCCAGGTCGCGTTGAAGTACGCGGCGGCGGCCGAGTCGGCGTCCTGGGTGTAGTTCCAGCCCTCCAGGAGCTTCTGCGCCTCACGGACGTCCTTGTCGGGCACGTCGATCTTGAGCAGCTTGGGCACCAGCAGCTTGGCGATCTCGCTGCTGTTGTCGAGCTGCATCTGGCGCATGTCGTCCGTGGAGACCTTGCCGCCGTTCTTGATCTTCGACGCGATGAGGTCGGAGATCCGCTGGCTGCGGGTGCCGTAACCCCAGTCCGTGGTGAGCGTGTACGGGTACTTGTCCTTGTCGACCACGGCCTGGTTGGCGGTCACGATGTAACCGCGCTCCGGGTTGTACTCGTTGGGGAGTTCGTCCTGGTCGATGTAGCCGGTCCAGCGGTACTTGGAGTCCCAGCCCGGTGACGGGAGCGAACCGTCGCCCTCGCCGCGCTTCGGGATCCGGCCGGGCAGCTGGTAGCCGATGTTGTCCTCGCGGTCCGCGTAGACGAGGTTCTGCGAGGGGACGTCGAAGAGGGTGGCCGCCTTGCGGAAGGCCGTCCAGTCGGTGGCCTTGTTGATCGCGAAGACGGCGTCCATCGAGGTGCCCGGGTCCAGCGCGGTCCACCGCAGGGCGATGCCGTAGCCGTCGCCGCGGTCGGGGGCGGCGCTGTCGACACCGGCCTTCTTGCCGACTTTCACCAGCTCGTCGTCACGGTCGGACAGCAGCGGTCCGTTGTTGGTCTCCCGGACGGTGATGGTCTTGCTCGCACCGCCCGCGACGTCGATCTTCTCCTTGCGGGTGGTGAAGGGCAGCACCTTGTCGTCGTACTCGTAGCCCTCCCCGGTGAGCTTCTCCAGGTAGAGGTCGGTGACGTCGGCGCCGGAGTTCGTCATGCCCCAGGCGATCTCCTTGTTGTGGCCGATGACCACACCGGGCATGCCCGCGAAGGTGTATCCGGAGACGTCGTACTGGCACTTCTCGGAGAGGCTGTTGCAGTGCAGGCCCATCTGGTACCAGACCGACGGCAGCGAGGGCGACAGGTGCGGGTCGTTGGCCAGCAGGGGCTTGCCGCTGATGGTGTGGGAGCCGCCGACGACCCAGGAGTTGGAGCCGATGCCGTTGCCGTTCACTCCGACGGCCTCGGGAACGTCGTCCAGCACGCCGTAGAGGCCCGACAGCTGGCTCTCCAGCCCCGCGGGCGCCTCGGTGCCGTTCGTGAGCCCACTGCCCGCCACGGACTGCGTACCGCCGGTTCCTGTGCCCGTGCCCGTGCCCGTGCCCGTGCCGGCGCCGGTACCCGTACCCGTGCCGGAGTCGGTGCTGTCCTGCGAGTACTGCCCGGTGACGGTGTCGTACTGGCCCTCCTGCACGATCGGCTTGTTCCGGTCGTACGGGTACTCCGGGTACAGGTCGGCGATCTGCTTCGGGCCGAGCCTGCTGGTCATCAGGGAGCGGTCGATCTCGTCCTGCATGTTGCCGCGCAGGTCCCAGGCCATCGCCTTGAGCCAGGCCACGGAGTCGACCGGGGTCCACTCCTCGGGCTTGTAGTCGTTGGTGAAGCCGAGGGCCGCGTACTCCAGGGAGATGTCCGCGCCGTCCTTGCCCTTCAGGTAGGCGTTGACCCCCTTGGCGTACGCCTGGAGATACTTCTTGGTCTCCGCCGACAGCTTGCTCTTGTACTCCTTCTCCGCCACCCGTTCCCAGCCGAGCGTGCGCAGGAACTCGTCGTTGTCGACCTGGCTCTTGCCGAACATCTCGGAGAGCCTGCCGGCGGTCATGTGGCGGCGGACGTCCATCTCGTAGAACCGGTCCTGCGCCTGGACGTAGCCCTGCGCCATGAACAGGTCCTCGTCGGTCGAGGCGTAGACCTGCGGGATGCCGTAGCCGTCCCGTTTCACGTCCACAGGCCCCGACAGACCGTCGAGGGTGATGGAACCCTTGGTCTGCGGGAAGGAGGCGCGGACGGTGCTGATGCTCCAGAAGGCCCCGTAGGCGACACCGCCGACCATGGCCAGAACCAGGATGATCAGGATCAGACGGGCTCTGCGCCCCTTCTTCCTGCCGGACTTGCCGGGCTTCTGACCGGAAGATGCGGTGGTGTTGGGGGGCATCGCTGTCCTTGCTGTCCTCACGCGAGCGGCAGACGGGCTTGTCCAGTTGACTGAACGCTGGAGCAACCATAGGCGCAGGGGCAACCCCGGCTTGACGCGGTGTCGGGAACCCGGGCGGACGAAAGTTCGATCTTGCCCTGGCAAGTGTCAAGAAAGCGTCAAGAGTTAGGTAAGGTAACGAAGTAGTTGCGCTGATAAAACCGATCAAACCGAGCCACTCGGAACACCAGGATCGGAAGTAGGAGAAGGGAACAGCCGCTGACTGTCCACCACCTCAACCAGCTCTTGCTCGTCTGCTCGCTCGTTCTGCTCGTCGCGGTGGCAGCGGTTCGGATCTCCTCGCGCAGCGGGCTCCCCAGCCTGCTCGTCTACCTGGGCATCGGCGTCGCCATGGGCCAGGACGGCATCGGCGACGTCCACTTCGACAGCGCCGAACTGACCCAGGTCATCGGGTACGCGGCCCTGGTCGTGATCCTCGCCGAAGGCGGTCTGGGCACGAAGTGGAAGGAGATCAAGCCGGGACTCCCGGCCGCCTCCTCACTGGCGATCGTCGGTGTCTCGGTGAGCGTCGGCGTCACGGCGACGGCTGCCCACTACCTGATCGGGCTGGAGTGGCGGCAGGCGCTCATCATCGGCGCGGTGGTGTCCTCCACGGACGCGGCGGCTGTTTTCTCGGTACTCCGGAAGGTGCCCCTCCCCTCGCGTGTGACGGGCATCCTGGAGGCCGAGTCGGGGTTCAACGACGCCCCGGTCGTCATCCTCGTCGTGGCGTTCTCCACGGCCGGTCCGGTGGACCACTGGTACCACCTGATCGGCGAGATAGCGCTGGAGCTGGCCATCGGGGCGGCCATCGGGCTCGCGGTGGGCTTCATGGGGGCGTACGGACTGCGGCATGTGGCGCTGCCCGCCTCCGGTCTCTATCCGATCGCCGTCATGGCGATCGCGGTCACCGCGTACGCGGCCGGGGCGCTGGCCCACGGCAGCGGCTTCCTCGCGGTGTATCTGGCGTCGATGGTGCTCGGCAACGCGAAGCTGCCGCACTGGCCCGCCACCCGCGGCTTCGCCGACGGGCTCGGCTGGATCGCGCAGATCGGCATGTTCGTGCTGCTCGGCCTGCTCGTCACCCCGCACGAGATGGGTGACGACATCTGGCCGGCGCTCGTCATCGGTCTGGTGCTGACCATGGTGGCGCGACCACTGAGTGTCGTGGTGGCCCTGCTGCCGTTCCGTATGCGCTGGCAGGAACAGGCCCTGATGTCCTGGGCCGGACTGCGCGGCGCCGTGCCCATCATCCTGGCGACGATCCCGATGGTGAGCGGCATCGAGGAAAGCCGTCGCATCTTCAACATCGTGTTCGTCCTTGTCGTCGTCTACACCCTCGTGCAGGGGCCGACGCTCCCCTGGCTCGCCCGGAAACTGGGGCTGTCCAAATCCGACTCGGAGACCGCCGACCTGGGGATCGAGTCGGCGCCCCTGGAGCGGCTGCGCGGGCATCTGCTGTCCGTCGCCATCCCGGACGGGTCGAAGATGCACGGCGTCGAGATCAACGAGCTGCGGCTGCCCGCGGGGGCCGCGGTCACGCTGGTCGTACGCGGAGGAGAATCGTTCGTTCCGCTTCCCACGACCGTGCTGCGGCGCGGCGACGAACTGCTCGTCGTGGCGACGGATCCCGTCCGGGACGCGGCCGAACGACGACTGCGGGCGGTCGGACAGGGCGGAAAGCTGGCGGACTGGCTGGGGACCGGTGGGGATCGCTGAGTGTGGGGTGGGGGCCTACGGAGGCTGGGCTTGGTGGGGGCCTGGCGAAGTCCGGCACGGCGCGTTGTGAAAGCCAGGCGGCGACTTCAAAGGTGCTGGTTTTCACAGGTCCGGCCTCCGTGGAGCCTGTATCATCAAGGCACACTTGATCGAACCAACTCTGCCTGACGCAGTGCTGGCGCGACCGTATGGCGACCGCGGTGCCCCTCTCGATGGGCGGCCCGGTATCTACCGCAGTTCCGCGCAAGAGGACAGCTCTCGGCGCCCCGCGCCCCGCCTTAGGGGCCGCGCTACCAGGCGGCAGAAAGGCACGGCCGTGGCATCCACGGTCACCCAGGGGACCGGCGGGACGCCGGATTCCACCGGAGGTCCGGCCTCCACAGGAACATCGGCCACCACCGGGACTTCGGTCCCCACCGGAACGTCGGTTTCCAAGCGCCCGGGGTACGGGCAGCTGCTGCGTACCCGTGGCGCCTGGACGTTCCTGCTTCCCGGCTTCGCCGCGCGCCAGCCGTTCGCGATGCTGACCATCTCCATCGTGCTGCTCGTGCAGCACACCACCGGCTCGTACGGGACCGCCGGCGCCGTCGCCGCCGTGACCGGTGTCGCCATGGCCCTGTTCGCACCCTTCACCGGCCGTCTCGCCGACCGGCACGGCCAGCGGGCCGTGCTGCTCCCCGGTGTCGTCGTCCACGCGCTGGCGGGCCTCTCCCTGACCGCGCTGGCCCTCGCGGACGCTCCCCTATGGGCCCTGTTCGCCGCCGCCGTGCCGACCGGCGCCTCGGTGCCGCAGGTCGGGCCCATGGTGCGGGCCCGCTGGGGCGCCAAGCTCCAGGGCTCGCCCCTCATGACGACCGCGGCGGCGTTCGAGTCCGTCACGGACGAGCTGACCTTCGTCTTCGGACCGCTCCTGGCGACCGCGCTGTGCACCGCCGTGGATCCGGCCGCGGGGCTGCTCACGGAAGCCGCGCTGACCTTGGTGGGCGGCCTTCTGTTCGCCGCCCAGCGGGGCTCCCAGCCGCCTGTCGGTGTCGAGACCGGCAGTGCCGGGGGCTCGGGGACCGGTGACGGCGGGCACGCGCGCGTGAAGCCCGTTTCCGCCCTGGGCGTCCCCGGTGTACGGGTGCTGATCGTGGCCTTCCTCGGCATCGGTGCCGTCTTCGGCGGCATGCAGGTCTCGCTGGCCGCGTTCAGCGAGTCGATCGGCGAGCCCGGCCTGAACGGCGTCCTGTACGGCACGTTCGCCGCGGGCAACATGCTCTCCGGCATCGTCTGCGGCGCGATCGCCTGGAAGGTGGCACCGCGGCGCCGCCTCCTCATCGGGTACGCGGCCCTGGCGCTGACCGCCTCCGGGCTGTGGGCGGCCCAGTCCGTGATCGTCCTCGCCGGGACCGGTCTCGTCGTCGGCATGTGCATCGCGCCCGCCCTGATCACCGGCTACACCCTGGTCGAGGGGCTGGTGCCGGTGGGCGCCCGAACGGAGGCCTTCACCTGGCTGACCGGCGCGGTCGCACTCGGCCAGGCGGCCGCGGTCATGATCGCCGGACAGCTGGAGGACCGCCTCTGGGACGGAGCCGGTTTCCTGGTCCCGATGGGCGGCACACTGCTCGCTCTGGCCACCCTGGTGGCCCTGCGTTCGCGGCTCGCTCCGCCGACCGTGAGCCGTACCGTCGCACGTGGCGTGGGTCACCGCGTGCCGGTGTCAGTGGACTGATCCCGAGGAATAGGTCAGTATGGACCGTCGTTAGCACTCACTGAGTGAGAGTGCCAGGAGGAAGACACAGTGCCGACCTACCAGTACCAGTGCACCGAGTGCGGCGAAGGCCTTGAGGCGGTGCAGAAGTTCACCGATGACGCCCTGACCGTGTGCCCCAACTGCAGTGGCCGCCTGAAGAAGGTGTATTCCGCAGTAGGCATCGTCTTCAAGGGCTCCGGTTTCTACCGCAACGACAGCCGCGGCTCGTCGTCGAGCAGCAGCCCTGCTTCGGCGTCGAAGTCCTCGGGGTCGTCGTCCGACTCGAAGCCGTCCGGTTCGTCGGACTCCAAGTCTTCGTCGTCGTCCTCGGATTCGAAGTCGTCGTCGTCGAAGTCGTCGTCCACGAGTTCGTCCTCCGGCAGCAACGCCGCCTGACGCGTTCTCGCGCCTTTTCTTACGAAGACCCTGTCGTCGCGCTTCACGCGCACGGCGGGGTCTTCGGCGTTTTCCGGCTCCCTCAGGGCCCGGTTAGGGTGCCGGTCATGGCGAACACGGAGAACGTCGAGATCGGCGTCATCGGCGGGTCGGGTTTCTATTCGTTCCTCGACGACGTGACCGAGATACAGGTGGACACCCCCTACGGGCCGCCCAGCGACTCCCTCTTCCTCGGCGAGATCGCCGGACGACGGGTCGCCTTCCTCCCCCGCCACGGGCGTGGGCATCATCTGCCGCCGCATCGCATCAACTACCGGGCCAATCTGTGGGCGCTGCGTTCCGTCGGCGCGCGGCAGGTGCTCGGGCCGTGTGCCGTGGGCGGGCTGCGGCCCGAGTACGGGCCCGGGACGCTGCTCGTGCCGGACCAGTTCGTGGACCGTACGCAGTCCCGGGCGCAGTCGTTCTTCGACGGGGTGCCGTTGCACGACGGCGGCACGCCGAACGTGGTGCATGTGTCGCTGGCCGACCCCTACTGCCCTGCCGGGCGCGAGGTCGCGCTCGCGGCGGCGCGGGGGCGGGAGTGGGAGGCGGTGGACGGCGGGACGCTCGTCGTGATCGAGGGGCCGCGGTTCTCGACCCGGGCGGAGTCTCTCTGGTACCGGGCGCAGGGGTGGTCCGTGGTGGGTATGACCGGGCATCCGGAGGCGGCGCTCGCTCGTGAACTGGAGCTCTGCTACACGTCGATGACGCTGGTCACCGACCTCGATGCGGGGGCCGCGGCGGGAGAAGGTGTCTCGCACGACGAGGTGCTGAAGGTGTTCGCCGCGAATGTGGGGCGGTTGCGGGGGGTTCTGTTCGACGCGGTTGCGGGGTTGCCCGACGGGGGTGCGCGGGATTGTCTGTGTGCTTCCGCGTTGGGTGGGATGGATCCGGGGATTGCATTGCCGTAGGCGCGTTGGGGCTGCTCGGGTGCGTTGCTGGGGATGCGCTGGGGTGGGAGCGGGCCGTGCCGGTACGTCGAGTCCGCCGCCCCCGTGCATACGGCTCCGGCTTGGAACGTCCGACTTTTTTGCGGGAGCCCTACGCGGCGGACTTTCGACGTACCGGCACGGCCCGCTCCCGGGCGCCATCGTCGGGTGCGGGTCACGGCGGCCTTCGCCGCGGCCGTCGGGGGTGGAAGGTCTCCTTCGGGTGGTGGGGTTTTCCACAAGTGGGGGATTGTCCACGGAGGTCGGCAGGATTTTCGGTGAGGCCGCAGTCTGGGGGCGAAAGCGATCTCCGACCCGCAGGCGGTGGTACTCGTGGCCCAGTTGTCCTCCTTTCCGCGTCCGTTGGACACGGACGTTCCCGGTACGTGTCAGGTGCCGCACTTCGCTCCTGTACGGGTGCGGGGTGGGCGGTATCAGCTTCTGCGGCTGGTTCGGTGCCGGAGACGGGCTCTGGCCGCGGGGCTGGTCCTGACCGCGGCGGCCCTTGTCGCGGCCGGGCCGCGGGAGGTGGTGGCGCGGGGTGCGGGGCCGCCCCGGCCGGTCGTCGATTCCGTGCCGGAGCGGCGGCCGGTCGAGATGGTGACGGCACCCGTGCGGATCGCCGACGGGGCGACCGTGCGGCTGCTCAGGCCCGGTGACCGGGTGGACGTGGTCGCGGCCGAGCAGGCGGGGGCGGGTGACGCTCGGGTGGTGGCCCGTGGGGTGCGGGTGACGAAGGTCCCGGAGTCCCTGGACAGTGTGGCCGAGGGTGGGGCGCTGGTCGTGCTGTCCGTGCCCAGAAGGACTGCCGCACGGCTGGCCGGGGCAGGCGTGACCTCGCGACTGGCGGTGACCTTGTGCTGAGCATGATCAGGCGAGTGGTGGTCTGGCTGTCAAGTCGCTCGTTGGAGGTATGGAATTGGACAGGGGCGCCGCACCCTGACGTAGGTTGCGGAGCTGTTCGTTCCACAATCTGTGCAACTGAGAAGGGTCCCCCTGGTGAGCGAGAAGAAGAAGGACCCGAGCATCCTGGACGGCTTCAAGGCTTTCCTGATGCGCGGGAACGTCGTCGACCTGGCTGTCGCGGTGGTCATCGGCGCCGCCTTCACCAACATCGTCAACTCCGTGGTGAAGGGCGTGATCAACCCGCTGGTCGGCGCCTTCGGCACCAAGGATCTGGACAAGTACAGCTCGTGCCTGAAGTCCCCCTGCGACTTCGACGAGGCGACGGGGACCGCGACCAGCGGTATCCCCATCATGTGGGGCACCGTCCTCAGCGCGACGCTGACCTTCGTGATCACCGCCGCCGTCGTGTACTTCCTGATGGTGCTGCCGATGTCGAAGTACCTGGCCCGGCAGGCGGCCCGCCAGAAGGCGCGGGAGAACACGCAGGAGGTGATCGAGGTCACCGAGCTGGCTGTTCTGAAGGAGATCCGCGACGCTCTGGTGGCCCAGCGCGGCTCCGGGCACAGCGACAGCGAGCGGTAGGGGCGGGAGAGGGCAGCACCGGCAGGGTTTGCGGGGCGGACCTCCGGCGACCGGGCCGCGGGTGGGGTCAGATGTGGTGGGGCGGCTTCTCGTCCAGGAAGCGGGCCAGGTCCGCGGCGCTGTCACCGGACGGCCTCTCGCCCCACCCGCGGTCCGTGTCGTCCTCGGACGGCCGGCTCAGCGGGTCGTCGAAGACCAGCGCGGCCTTGGGCTCACGCGGTTCCGGGGTGGGCGTTGCGGCTTCGCTCATACCTTCAGGGTACGCGCAGGCGAGCGTACGGCCGGGCGTCCGCCGAGGTCTCCACCGCGGGCGGGGTCGGGGCCGACACTGGGCCCATGACTGTTGACGCTCTGACCGATGTGACCGGGCTGCGTGTGGGGCATGCCACGCGGGTCGGCGATGGCTGGCTCACCGGGACGACGGTCGTCCTGGCCCCGGAGGGTGGCGCGGTCGCCGCCGTGGACGTGCGCGGCGGCGGGCCCGGTACCAAGGAGACCGACGCGCTCGACCCGCGCAACGTGGTGCGCACGGTCGAGGCGGTCGTGCTCACCGGCGGCAGCGCGTTCGGGCTGGACTCCGCGACGGGTGTGATGGCCTGGCTGGAGGAGCGGGGGCGCGGGGTGCGGGTCGGCCCCGCTCCGCACCATGTCGTGCCGGTCGTGCCGGCGGCCTGCGTCTTCGACCTGGGCCGGGGCGGCGACTTCCGGGCCCGGCCGGACGCGGCGACGGGCCGCGAGGCGGTGGAGGCCGCGGCGGCGAGCGAGCCGGGCGCGCCCGTACGGGAGGGGTGTGTGGGCGCCGGGACCGGGGCGGCCGTCGGAATGATGAAGGGCGGGGTCGGCACGGCGAGTGCCGTTCTCGAATCGGGGATCACGGTGGCGGCGCTCGTCGTGGCCAACGCGGCGGGCTCGGTGCTGGAGCCGGAGAAGGGGGCGCTGTACGGGGAGTTGGTGCAGGGGCAGCTGGACTGTCCGGCCGCGGAGGTCCACCGGGCGGCGGGGATGCGGCTGGCGGCGGCCGCGGCGAAGAACTCGGTTCCTCCGCTGAACACCACGCTGGCGGTGGTCGCCACCGACGCCGACCTGTCGAAGGCACAGGCCCAGAAGATGGCGGGCACGGCACACGACGGCATCGCGCGAGCCGTCCGGCCGGTGCACCTGCTGAACGACGGGGACACGGTGTTCGCCCTGGCCACGGGCGCACACCCACTCGCCGCCGAGGACCCCCTCGCCCTGAACGACATCCTCGCCGCGGGCGCGGACCTGGTGACACGCGCGATCGTGAGGGCGGTACGAGCCGCCGAGTCGGTGGAGGGCCCGGGCGGAGTGTGGCTGTCGCATGGGGAGTTGTACGGGAGGGGGTAGGGGAGGGGGTGCCCCCCGGGGGGGGCGGGACAATTCCCGGAGGGGCAAGTGGGGTTGTCGGGGACGGGATTGTCCCGGGTCTGTCACGTGCTGGTGTCAGGGGCGAAGGGTGGGAACCCGGGCGGTCGGAGTTGCGCTCCTTGTTCATGGATCTTCTGTCCATGGACCGGATCGACCGACCGTCCCGCACCACGAGAACCTGGAGCAGCCCGTGACAACGCCCGACTCGACAGCGAGGCGCACGCTGGTGGCCTGTGCCGCCCTGATGGTCGGCGCCCTGACTCTCACCTCTTGCAGTGGCGACGCCAAGGCCGACAACAAGCCCGGTGGGTCCAAGTCCTCCGGGGCGCGGATAACCATCTCCGCGAAGGACGGTTCGGCCGGGGCGTCGATCAACTCGACCGGTGTGAAGGTCAGCGACGGGAAGCTGACCGAGGTGAGGATGACCGAGTCGGCGACCGGAGCCGACGTACCGGGGTCGGTCGCGGGGGACGGGAAGAGCTGGAAGCCCGGGAAGCGGCTGGAGCGGGGGACGAAGTACCGGATATCGGCCACCGCCGAGGGTGAGAACGGGAAGACCGCGGCGGCCGATTCGACTTTCACCACCGTCTCCCCTGACAACAGCTTCATCGGGACGTACACGCCCGACGGCGGGGCGAAGGTCGGGGTCGGGATGCCGGTGTCCTTCACCTTCGACAAGGCGATCACCGACAAGAAGGACGTCGAGTCGCACATCAAGGTCACGTCCAGCAGCGGGCAGAAGGTGGTCGGGCACTGGTTCGGGGCGCAGCGGCTGGACTTCCGGCCCAAGGACTACTGGAAGGCCGGTTCCAAGGTCACGACCAAGGTGGACCTGGACGGGGTCGAGGGCGCGAACGGCGTCCACGGGGTGCAGGACAAGACGTTCAGCTTCACGGTGGGGCGTTCGCAGGTGTCCACCGTCGACGCCGACACGCAGACCATGAAGGTCGTGCGGGACGGCCGGACCCTGAGGACGGTCCCGATCTCGGCGGGCAGCCCGGACAACAGCACGTACAACGGGCAGATGGTGATCGCCGAGAAGTTCCGGCAGACGCGGATGAACGGCTCCACGGTCGGCTACGGCGGTGAGTACGACATCGCGGACGTGCCGAACGCGATGCGGCTGACCACGTCGGGGACCTTCATCCACGGCAACTACTGGTACGACAAGGGCAACCCGCCGTTCGGGAAGCAGGGCACCAGCCACGGCTGCGTCGGCCTCGCGGATGCGCAGGGCGCCGGGAGCGACACGAACGGCAAGTGGTTCTTCGACAACTCGCTCGTCGGGGACGTCGTGACCGTCAAGAACTCCCCCGACAAGACGGTCGCGCCGGAGAACGGCCTCAACGGCTGGAACATGGCATGGAGTGCATGGACCGCCGGAAGTGCCCTCTGACCTAAGGGTTTTGTGATTTTCGCGGGCCGCGCGGGAACTTCTCCCGCGGCCCCGGCGTTTTTCGTGTGTACGTTTTCTCGGTTCCCGGACATGATGTCCGACCGAGGGGCTACGGTATGCACCCACAAGGTGACATGCAGCAACGCCGGGAGAAGCCTTGAGCGTTCCGTACGAGACGGCAGCGTACGAGCCACCCGAGTCGCCCGAGTCTCCGGAGGAGCATCTCGCGCGACTCCTCGGTCGCGCCCTGAACTCCTTCGAGTTGCCGGACGACACGATAGGGCGGCTCGACCGGGCGCTGGCGCACGACAGTTCACTGCACTCCGCGCACCACAGCGCGGGACTGCACCGCGAGACGTATCGGCACACGTGGCTGCTGGCCGATGGGAGCGCGCTCACGCTCTGGGAGCTGGTCCACAACACCGCGCCGGGCCGCGACACGCAGCACGAGGTCTACGAGGACGCGGAAGAGCTGCGCACCGCGACCGCGCGTCTGCCGCTGCCCGTGGACACGCCCGACTTCGAACTGCCCCTGCTGGTGAGGCTGTCGGCCATTCCGGCACCGCTACACGCCTACGTCCCGGACGACTCGGCGGACCACGGCCGGCGGCTGCTGCGGCGCGCCGAGAACGCGGACCGGCCGGGCGAGGACATGGCCGAGCTGCTGCGCAGGGCGTTCGCGCACCAGATCACCCAGGCGTTCGGGCGGCCGGTCCGCACCGGCCGCAGGGGGCTGTGCTTCTCGCTGTACGAGCACGCGTTCCTGCTCCGGGACGGCCGTGAGCTGTCCCTGTGGGAGGTCGAGCACACGGCGACGCCCGACGGCCGGCACATGTGCGAGGTGTACGCGTCGGAGGAGGACGCCCGGGAGGCCATGGAGCGCCGGGCCGCCAACCTTCGCTGACGGAGAACCGAGAGAGCCGGCAGGCAGCCGACGGACAGTCGGCGGACAGTCGGCGGACAGTCGGCGGACATATGTGCAGCACATGGCCGTGGCCCGGGAGTTCGCCCCGGGCCACGGCCGTGTGCTGGTTCTGCGGCCGGGTGTCTACGCCGCCACCGGCTCCTTCTGCTGCGGCGCCGTGGTGGCCTCGGCGGACGCCTTCTTACCGCCGTCGGGGGCCTGCTTGCGCATGCCCTTCAGGGCGATGACCAGGCCGGCCGTGACCGCCGTGCCGGCGGCGATGGCCAGCAGGTAGAGGAACGGGCTGCCGATCAGGAAGGTGACCCAGATGCCGCCGTGCGGGGCGCGCAGGGTCGAGCCGAACGCCATGGTCAGGGCGCCGGTGACCGCGCCGCCCGCCATCGAGGCCGGGATGACCCGCAGCGGGTCGGCGGCCGCGAACGGGATGGCGCCCTCGGAGATGAAGGACGCGCCCAGGACCCAGGCGGCCTTGCCGTTCTCCTGCTCGGCCGGGGTGAAGAGCCTCTTGCGGATCGTGGTCGCCAGCGCCATGCCGAGCGGCGGGACCATGCCCGCCGCCATCACGGCCGCCATGATCTTCATCGCGGAGTCGCTGGGGTCCTGCACGGCGATCCCGGCCGTGGCGAAGGCGTACGCGACCTTGTTGACCGGGCCGCCCAGGTCGAAGCACATCATCAGGCCGAGCAGGACGCCGAGCAGCACCGCGTTCGTGCCGGAGAGGCCGCCGAGCCAGTCCGTCATCGCTTTCTGTGCCTCGGCGATGGGCTTGCCGATCACGATCAGCATCAGGAAGCCGACGACGATGGACGAGATCAGCGGGATCACGACCACCGGCATGATGCCGCGCAGCACCGGGGGGATCTTGATCCGCTGGATGGCGAGGACCACCGCGCCGGCCAGCAGACCGGCGGCCAGACCGCCGAGGAAACCGGCGTTGATGTTGGCCGAGATCATGCCGCCGACGAAGCCCGGCACGAGGCCCGGCCGGTCGGCCATTCCGTAGGCGATGTAGCCGGCGAGGACGGGGATCAGGAAGCCGAAGGCGACGCCGCCGATCTGGAACAGCAGCGCGCCCCAGCTGTCGATCTGGCCCCAGTGAAAGACCTCGGTGACGGGCTTGGCCTCGTTGATCTGGTAGCCGCCGATCGCGAATCCGAGCGCGATCAGCAGACCGCCCGCGGCGACGAAGGGGACCATGTAACTGACGCCGGTCATGAGCCACTTGCGGAGCTTGGTGCCATAGCCGTCGCCGGGGTCGCCCGCGCGGTCCACCGGGGTGCCGCCGGGTCGGGCGGCCGAGGTGGACTCGCCGCGCTCGGCCCTGCCGCGTACGTCGGCGATCAGCTCGGCGGGCTTGTTGATGCCCGCCTTCACTCCGACGTCCACGGTGGGCTTCCCGGCGAACCGGTCCTTCTCCCGTACGGGCACGTCGTGGGCGAAGATCACGCCGTCCGCGGCGGCGATGACTGCGGGGTCGAGCCGGGTGAAGCCGGCCGATCCCTGCGTCTCGACGACGATCTCGACGTCACCGGCCTCGCGGCCCGCCTTCTCCAGCGACTCGGCCGCCATGTAGGTGTGCGCGATGCCGGTGGGGCAGGAGGTGACGGCGACGATCCGGAACGGCTGCCGGGCGCGGCCCTCGGCCGCGGGTTCGGCCCCGGCCGGAGTCGCCGCGGCCGACGGGACCGACGTGTCCGATGGGTCCGATGGGTCCGACGCCGGTTCGGCCGGAGCGTCGGCGGCGGGCTCCGCGGCTGCCGCGGGTTCGGGCTCGGTGCCCGCCTCGGCGGGCTCGTCCCCGCGGATGAGCGCCGCCGCCGACTCCGCGTCGTCCGCCGACCGCAGCGCGGTCGTGAACTCGGCGTTCATCAACTGGCGGGCCAGCGACGACAGGATCGTGAGGTGGGCGTCGTCCGCACCGGCCGGAGCGGCGATCAGGAAGATCAGGTCGGCGGGGCCGTCCGGTGCGCCGAAGTCGACCCCGGCCGCGCTGCGTCCGAAGGCCAGGGTGGGCTCGGTGACGTGCTCGCTGCGGCAGTGCGGGATGCCGATGCCGCCGTCGAGGCCGGTCGGCATCTGGGCCTCGCGGGCGGCGACGTCGGCGAGGAATCCGTCCAGGTCGGTCACCCGCCCCAGAGAGACCATGCGCTCGGCGAGGGCACGCGCCGCCGCTTCCTTCGTATCGGCGGACAGGTCGAGATCGACCAGTTCCGCGGTGATCATCTCGCTCATCGCGGGCTCCTTCGCTCGCGTATCGCCCGGGGAGAGTGGTGGGCGCGGGTGGGGATGGGGACGGGGGTTGCTTCAGTTGCCTCAGCCACTGCGGCTGTTGCGACTGTTGCGGGGTGGGCTGCACGGGATCCGTGGGCCACGTGGGCCGCGTGGGCCGCCCGGACGACGTGGGTGGTCATGACGCCGGCTCCGTCAGTACGCGGTCGACCGGGATCTGAGCGGTGACCGTCACCGCGCCCGGGTCGAGGTTCGCGGGGCTCGGCATCACGCTGCCCGGCAGCTGCACGGCCGCCGCTCCGTGCGCGACTGCGGAGGCGAGCGCGCCGGGCCCGCTGCCGCCGGCGATGAGGAAACCGGCGAGGGAGGAGTCGCCGGCGCCCACATTGCTGCGTACGACGTCGACGCGGGCGCTCGCGAACCACGCGCCCTCCTCGCTGACGAGCAGTTGCCCGTCGGCGCCGAGGGAGGCGAGTACGGCCCGCGCGCCCAGTTCGCGCAGTTCTTCGGCGGCCTTGACGGCGTCGCCGACCGTGGCGAGCGGGCGGCCGACCGCCTCGGCGAGTTCCTCGACGTTCGGCTTGACGACGTCGGGCCCCTCGCGCAGGGCCGCGAGCAGTGCCGGTCCCGAGGTGTCCAGGGCGATGCGGACGCCCGCCCGGTGGGCTCGGGCGACCAGTTCCGCGTACCAGGAGGGTGCGAGGCCGCGGGGCAGGCTGCCGCAGCAGGCGATCCAGTCGGCGTCGCGGGACTGCTCGCGTACTGCCTCCAGGAGCGACTCCTGCTCGGCGGAGGTGAGTTCGGGTCCGGGTGCGTTGATCTTCGTGAGGACGCCGTCCGCCTCGGCGAGCGCGATGTTCGACCGGGTCGCCCCGGCGACGGGGACCGGTGCGACCTCGATGCCCTGGGCGTCGAGCAGGTCGGCGACGAGTGCGCCGGGGGCGCCGCCGAGCGGCAGGACCGCGACGGTACGGCGGCCGGCCGCGGCGACGGCCCGCGAGACGTTGACGCCCTTGCCGCCCGGGTCCATGCGCTCGCCGCTGGCCCGGATGACCTCACCGCGGTCGAGCGAGGGCACCTCGTACGTGCGGTCCAGGGACGGGTTCGGGGTGACGGTGAGGATCATGCGCACTCGTTTCTAGACACAGAGCACTTCCGTGCCGCCGCGCTCGATGGCGGTGGCGTCTTCGGGGCTCAGCCCGCTGTCGGTGATCAGGAGGTCCACCTCGTCGAGGCCGCCGAAGCGCGCGAAGTGTTCCTGGCCGTGCTTGGCGGAGTCGGCGAGCAGCACCACGCGGCGGGCCGCGGCGAGGGCGGCGCGTTTCACGGCGGCTTCGGCGAGGTCGGGGGTGGTCAGGCCGTGTTCGGCGGAGAAGCCGTTCGCGGCGAGGAAGACCACGTCCGCGCGGATCTCGCCGTAGGCCCGCAGCGCCCAAGCGTCGACCGCCGCGCGCGTACGGTGCCGGACGCGGCCGCCGATGAGATGGAGCTGGACGCCGGGGTGGTCGGCGAGGCGGGCCGCGATGGGGAGGCTGTGCGTCACGACGGTGAGCGAGGCCTCCAGCGGGAGGGCGCCGGCGAGGCGGGCGACGGTCGTGCCCGCGTCGAGGATCATCGTGCCCTCTTCGGGCAGTTCGGCGAGGGCCGCCTTGGCGATGCGGTCCTTCTCGTCCGCGGCGGTGGTCTCGCGCTCGGCGAGGTCGGGCTCGAAGTCGAGCCGCCCGGCCGGTATGGCACCGCCGTGCACGCGGCGCAGGAGTCCCGCCCGGTCGAGTGCCTTCAGGTCCCGCCGGATGGTCTCGGCGGTGACCTGGAACTCCTCGGCCAGCGATACGACGTCCACGCGTCCACCGTCACGTGCGAGCCGGAGGATCTCCTGCTGCCGCTCAGGTGCGTACATGCCCGTTCGCCTCCACTCTCTGCCCGAACCTGTGGTTTCACTCGCAGGCTACGCCCGCGTTTCGGGAAAGTAAACAGGTTCGGGCATCGATGTGGGCATGAACGGGCATACATGGGCGTCTGTGCTCAGCCGACGAGTTCGGGCTCCTGGTCGTCGGCGCGGGTGGGCGCACTCGGTGCCGCGGGCGCGTCCTCCGCCACCTCCGCTCCCTCCACGTGCTGGGCCGGGCGCTTCGGGAGGGCGAACATCAGCAGGAAGATGACCGTCATCACGGCGGCGACCCAGACCAGCGCGTGCTGGAAGGCGTCGACGAACGCGGGGCCGACCTCCGGCGGGGCCAGGCGGTCGGACATCGTGCCGAAGAAGACGACGGAGACCAGGGCGAGGCCGAGGGCATTGCCCATCTGCTGGACCGTGTTGATCAGGCCGGACGCCGAACCGGCGTGCTCCCGCGGCACCTCGGAGAGCACCGCGTCGGTGAGCGGGGCGACGATCAGGCCCATGCCGAGGCCCATCACGACCAGCGGGAGGGCCATCTGCCAGGAGGCGATGGACAGGCCGTACCGCTCGGACTCCCAGATGTAGAGCAGCACACCGGCGGCCATGGTGAGCGCGCCCGCCTGCAGCACCTTCCGGCCGAACCGCGGCACCAGCTTCTGTACCGACAGACCCGCCGCGAGCGACACCGCGATCGAGAACGGTACGCCCGTCAGGCCCGCCCGCAGCGGGCTCCAGCCGAGGCCGGTCTGCATGTAGAGCGTCCAGATCAGGAAGAAGATGCCGAGGCCGATCCCGAAGACGGTCTGGACGGCGATGCCCGCGGCGAAGCTCTTCACCTTGAACAGGGAGAGTTCGACGAGCGGCGAACCGTCACGCGCCGTCTTGCGCTTCTCGTACGCCACCAGCGCGCCGAAGACGACGAGGGAGCCGCCCATCGACACGTACCCCCAGGTCGGCCAGTCCAGCTCGCGGCCGCGGATCAGCGGGTAGAGCAGCATCAGCAGACCGAGGGTGACCAGGGCGACGCCGACGAGGTCGAGCTTCAGGGCGCGCGGAGCCTTGGACTCGGTGATGAACTTCTGACCCAGGATCAGGCCGGCGACGCCCACGGGGAGGTTGATGAGGAAGATCGGCCGCCACTCCAGGCCGAACAGGTTCCACTCCGTGAGCAGCGCGCCGAAGAGGGGGCCGGAGACCGCGCCCAGGCCCACGATCGCGCCGAACAGGCCGAAGACCTTGCCGCGTTCGTGCGCCGGGAAGGTGGCGTGCACGATCGACAGGACCTGCGGGACCATCAGCGCGGCCATCGCGCCCTGGAGGATCCGGGAGGCGACGAGCATGTCCGGGTTCACGGCGAAGCCGCAGAGCGCGGACGCGAGGGTGAAGCCGCCGATGCCGATGAGGAAGAGGCGCTTGCGGCCGTGGATGTCGCCCAGGCGTCCGCCGGTGATCAGGCCCGCGGCGAAGGCGAGCGCGTAGCCGGCGGTGATCCATTGGATCTGGCTGAACGTGGCGCCCGCGTCCCGCTGGATCGAGGGGATCGCGATGTTGACGATCGTCACGTCGACCAGGTCCATGAAGGCGGCCGTCATGACGATGGCCAGGGCGTACCAGCGGCGGCGGTCTGCGGTGGCCTTGACCGGCGTCGACGGGGTGGCCTCCCGGCCGGGGGGTGCGGGGGTACTGCTTGGCGAGGTCATGGTTGAAAGGTAGTGAGGATGTAGGTCAGGTCTTGTCCTAGTTGTGGGGCATGCTCGGGGTTGTTCGGTGGGGGTTCGTAGTGAGGGTGCGGGTGCGGGTGCGGGTGCGCTGTGGCTGGTCGCGCAGTTCCCCGCGCCCCTCGGAGGCGGGGCTGCGCCCCTTAGGAGCCAGAAAGATTGCGCCGTTCCCCGCGCCCCTGAGGGCCCGCACCCCTGAGTAGTTGACTAGAAGGAGGCCCCATGAGTACGGATACTCCGGCGCGGCTGTTGCAGTTGTTGTCGCTTCTTCAGACTCCTCGGGAGTGGCCGGGTGGGGAGCTGTCGGAGCGGCTCGGGGTGTCCCGGCGGACCGTGCGGCGGGATGTCGACCGGCTGCGGGAGCTGGGCTATCCGGTACAGGCGACCAAGGGCGCGGACGGCGGCTACCGGCTGGTCGCCGGGAAGGCCATGCCTCCGCTGGTGCTCGACGACGAGGAGGCGGTGGCGATCGCGGTGGGCCTGCGGGCGGGCGCGGGGCACGCAGTCGAGGGCGTCGACGAGGCGTCCGTACGGGCGCTGGCCAAGCTCGAACAGGTCCTGCCGAGCCGGCTGCGCCACCGCGTCTCCACCCTGCAGGCCGCCACCACTCCCCTGACGACGGGCGACGGCGCCAGCATCGCGCCCGAGACGCTGACCACGATGGCCTCGGCGATCGCGGGACGGGAGCAGCTGCGGTTCGCGTACCGCGCGGGGGACGGGGCGGAGAGCCGGCGCCGGACGGAGCCCTACCGGCTGGTGTCGACCGGCCGTCGCTGGTATCTCGTCGCGTACGACCTCGGCCGGGAGGACTGGCGTACGTTCCGGGTCGACCGGGTGTCGGAGCCCTTCGCGACCGGGGCCCGTTTCGCGCAGCGCGAGCTGCCCACGGGGGACGCGGCCGAGTATCTGCGGCAGTCGATGTACCGGCGGCAGGAGACGTACGAGTTCGACGTGACGTTCGTGGCGCCGGCTGACTTCGTCACGGCGCGGCTGCCCGCGTGGCTGGGTGCGCCCGAGCCGATCGACGACGGGCGGTGCCGGTTGCGTGCCTCGACGGGGGACGCGGTGGAGTGGATGGCCGTGCGGCTCGCGATGGTGGACTGCGAGTTCACCGTGCACGCCCCGGCGGAACTCGTCGCGTGCGTACGGGACTTGGGGGGACGGCTCAGCCGGGCCGTCGGGGGCTAGGTGGCCGCGCGGGTGGTGGCGGGCGCCTGTTCTCGCGAACGGTGCGTCGGTCGGCCTGGTTTGCCTCCGTGACACAATGTGCCGCCTGGGTCACCCCGGGGTTCAGGTTCGGGGTGGCCCAGTCGTCGTGTCCGCACGTTGCCCGACTTCGTGGATCGGCCGCTCGACCCCGCAGGACGACCGCATGGCCTCACACCCGCAGGACGGTCGTATGGCCCCGCAAGATGGAGTCGAGCCCCGGCGCCAGGGGGGGGAGGCGCCGGAGCTCGGCTCTGGAAGAGTCCCGGCACCGGGGGGAGTGCGTCGGGACTCGGCTATGGGGGTCCTGGAGTTTGTGCCCCGGGACCGATGTGTTGAAGCGGCTGTAAACGGACTTCTGTGCGAGCCGGTGAACGGCTCCGACCAGCCATGCGGCGGAGCATGGCCGACACGGATCTGCTCGTCCGTCCCGCGGTAGGCTCGCATGCCCCCGAATCAGGGACCCAATCCCCTCGACGAGGACGAGTTTTCCTCATCCCGGACCGAGCCCCGAACCGGGCTCCGGTCCGGGGCCTGAACCGCTGCCCGGACCGGGGCGCCGCCGGAGCTCGGAGGCGGTTCTACGCTGCGGTTCTACGCCGCCGCGTGGTTCTACGCCGCCGCGTCGAACCCCGTGGAACGGGCCAGCTTCTTCAGTTCCATCAGCGCGTGCTTCTCGATCTGGCGGATGCGCTCGCGGGTGAGGCCGTGCTCCTTGCCGACCTCGGTCAGCGTGCGCTCGCGGCCGTCGTCGATCCCGTACCGCATCTTGATGATCGAGGCGGTGCGCTGGTCGAGGCGGCCTATGAGGTCGTCCAGCTCCTCGCTGCGCAGCAGCGTCAGCACGGACTGCTCGGGCGACACGGCCGAGGTGTCCTCCAGCAGGTCTCCGAACTGGGTGTCGCCCTCGTCGTCCACCGCCATGTTCAGCGAGACCGGGTCGCGGGCCCAGTCCAGGACGTCGATGACGCGCTCCGGCTTGGAGTCCAGCTCCGCGGCTATCTCCGTGGGCTCCGGATCGCGGCCGTGCTCGCGGTTGAACTCGCGCTGCACACGGCGGATCCTGCCCAGCTCCTCCACCAGATGGACGGGGAGCCGGATGGTGCGGGACTGGTCGGCGATGGACCGGGTGATGGCCTGACGGATCCACCAGGTCGCGTACGTCGAGAACTTGAAGCCCTTGCGGTAGTCGAACTTCTCGACCGCGCGCACCAGGCCCGCGTTCCCCTCCTGGATCAGGTCCAGCAGCGGGAGGCCGCTGCGGGGGTAGCGGCGGGCCACCGCGACGACCAGGCGGAGATTCGACTTGATGAAGACCTCCTTGGCCCGCTCGGCCTCGGCGACCAGCGCTTCGAGCTCCTCGCGGGACGCCTTCACCTTGGTGTCGGTGGTCTCGCCGTCGAGAAGCTGCCGCGCGAAGACGCCGGCTTCGATGGTCTGGGACAGCTCGACCTCCTTGGCGGCGTCGAGCAGCGGTGTACGCGCTATCTCGTCGAGATACATGCCGACCAGGTCGCGGTCGGCGATCTCGCCGCCTACGACGCGAACACTGCGTGCCGCGTCGGTCTCGCCGGAGGCGGACTTACGACGGGCGACGGCACGGGTTGCCATGCGTGCTCCCTTGCGATGGTGGGCTTGCGGGTCCTGGTGGTGTCTTCGGTGGTGGCTCGGACACCCTCCCGAGTGCCCTGCTTCCGATGGAAACAACGACTGGAATCCGGACAGAATTCCCAACCCGGCCCTCGATTTTTCTGATCTTGCAGTACCCTGTGCCGCCATAAAAGGAGGCGCGGTGTCGTCGGAACGCACAGAGGTCCAGGTCAGGCCAGGAGTCGAAGCCGACCTCGGCGCCCTCACGGACATCTACAACCACTACGTCCGTGAGACGCCGGTCACCTTCGACACGGCGGTCTTCACCCCGGAGGAGCGACGTCCTTGGCTGCTCTCCCACCCTGAAGACGGCCCGCATCGGCTGATGGTTGCCGTGGACGCGGACTCACAGCGGATTCTGGGGTACGCCACATCGAGCGAGTTCCGGCCGAGGCCCGCGTACGCGACGTCCGTGGCGATGACGGTCTACGTCGCCCCCGGCGCGGGCGGGCGGGGCATCGGCACGCGGCTCTACACAGCCCTCTTCGACGCGCTCGCGGGTGAGGACCTCCACCGGGCGTACGCGGGGATCGCGCAGCCCAACGAGGCGTCCGTGCGGCTGCACGAGCGGTTCGGCTTCCGGTACCTCGGTACGTACCGGGAGGCGGGCCGGAAGTTCGGCCGGTACTGGGACGTGGCGCGGTACGAGAAAGACCTCTGAACGAGAAAGACCTCTGAGACCCGGCCGGCCCCCGCTGTCAGCCGAACTGGACCGAGCGTTTGGCCAGGCCCAGCCAGAAGCCGTCGATCACGGACCGCTGGGACGCCAGGTCGCCGACGGCGTCCGCCGCGCCCATGGTCACGAAGAGCGGGGCGAAGTGCTCCGTGCGCGGGTGGGCCAGCTGTCCGGCCGGGGACTTGTGGAGGAAGTCGAGGAGCCCGTCCACGTCCCCGGAGTCGAGCGCCTGGTGGCCCCAGGCGTCGAACTCGGCCGACCAGCCGGGGATGCCGCCCTGGCGGAGAGCGGCGAGGTTGTGGGTGAAGAAGCCGGAGCCGACGATCAGGACGCCCTCGTCGCGCAAGGGGGCCAGCTTGCGGCCGATCTCCATCAGGCGGACGGGGTCCAGCGTGGGCATGGAGACCTGCAGTACCGGAATGTCGGCCTCGGGGAACATCTCGACGAGCGGGACGTATGCGCCGTGGTCCAGGCCGCGGTCCGCGATGTCCTGCACCGGTGTGCCGGGGGCGCGCAGCAGCTTGCGGACGGACTCGGCGAGGGCGGGGGCGCCCGGGGCGTCGTACCGCACCTTGTAGTAGTGCTCGGGGAAGCCCCAGAAGTCGTAGACCAGCGGGACGGGCGCGGTGGCTCCGAGGGCGAGCGGGGCCTCCTCCCAGTGCGCCGAGACCATCAGGATCGCCTTGGGGCGCGGCAGGTCCGCGGACCAGGCGGCGAGCTGGCCGGGCCAGATGGGGTCGTCGGCGAGGGGCGGGGCGCCGTGCGAGAGATAGAGGGCGGGCATGCGCTCCACGGCGGGACGTTCCTCAGTGGCTGCGGACATGACTACGGCTCCCTCTCGTGCTGCTCGAAGCGATCGCCTGAAGCTGATGCTTGAAGTATCAAGCTTTCCTGGGCGGAGCCTACTCCCTACTTGTTTAAGATTCAAGAAGGGGCTCGTACAGTAGGTGTATGAACACGGCATCCGCTGACGAGCCGCGCTGGCTCAGTGACGAGGAACAGCGCACCTGGCGTGCGTTCATGCACGCGACCACGCTTCTTGAGGACCATCTCGACCGCCAGCTGCAGCGTGACGCGGGCATGCCGCACATCTACTACGGGCTGCTCGTGCAGCTGGTCGAGGCGCCGCGGCGGCGACTGCGGATGACCGAGCTGGCGATGAAGGCGAAGATCACGCGGTCTCGTCTCTCGCATGCGATCGCCCGGCTGGAGAAGAACGGGTGGGTGCGGCGGGAGGACTGTCCGTCCGACAAGCGGGGGCAGTTCGCCGTCCTGACGGACGAGGGGTACGCCGTTCTTGAACGGGTCGCTCCCGGACATGTGGCCGCGGTGCGGCAGGCGTTGTTCGACCGGCTCACGCCCGAGCAGCAGAAGGCGCTCGGGGAGGCGATGCAGGTCATCGCGGAGGGGCTTCAGCCGGAGGGGGCGGGGGCGGACCTGCCGTGGCTGCGGTAGCCGACTCCGCGGCTCGGCCCGCCTGAGCCCTGCCACGCCTTGCGGGCCGGTGGGGGCTGGTCGCGCAGTTCCCCGCGCCCCCTGCGGGGCGGGCCCTTGCGGGGCGGGGGTCGTTGCCCGGGTGCGGGCCGGTGGGGGTTGAGCGCGCAGTTCCCCGCGCCCCTTGCGGGCGGGGGTCGTTACCCGGGCGCGGGCCGGTGGGGGTTGAGCGCGCAGTTCCCCGCGCCCCTTGCGGGCGGGGGTCGTTGCCCGGGTGCGGGTGCGTGGGGGCTGAGCGCGCCGTTCCCCGCGCCCCTCAAAAGCGGGGCTACGCCCCTGCTTTTGCCCCTTGAGGGGCGCGGGGAACTGCGCGGCCAACCCCCACCGGCCCGCAGGTCCAAAACGGCCGCCGCCCCCACCCCGTAAGGGGCGCGGGGAACTGCGCGGCCAGCCCACGCCGACCCGCAGGTCCAAGACACCCGCCTCCCCCGCCCAGCCGCGGAGCGCAGCGCATGGATCTGCCCCGGCTCCGAGAATTACGGAGCCGGGGCAGATCGGGGTTCGTGCGTACGAAGGCGTCCCCACCCCTGCGTACGCACGAGGTCAGTGGGTGACCCAGTCGATCCCGGGCCCGCTCACCGCGCAGCGGCTAATGGGCGATGACCGGCACCTTCAGGTCGTCCTCGGCACCGTCGACGGACTCGGAGGCCGCGTTCATGTCGACACTGCCCGCGTTGACGAAGGTGAAGACGATCGCCGCGGCAGCGACGAGGATGCCGACCGCGAACCAGATCGCGTTCGTGTACCCGTGCACCTGCGCCTGCAGCTGCACGAGCTGCTGCTGCGACTGCGTGGTCGCGCCGCCAATGTGGTCCTTGACGTACGCGGTCGTGGCCGAGGCCGCGATCGTGTTCAGCAGGGCCGTACCGATCGCGCCACCCACCTGCTGGGAGGTGTTGACCATCGCGGAGGCGACACCGGAGTCACGCGGCTCGACACCCAGCGTGGCCAGCGACATGGCCGGCATGAACGCCGTACCCATACCGAGGCCGAGCAGGAGCATGCCGGGCAGGAGCACGCCGGTGTACGAGGAGCCGATCTCCAGCCGGGTCAGGAGCAGCATGCCGAGCGCCGCGACCAGGAAGCCGGGGCCCATCAGCAGCCGCGCCGGAAGGCGGTTCATCAGCCGGGCGCCGATCTGCGTGGAGCCCGTGATCATGCCCGCGATCATCGGCAGGAAGGCGAAGCCGGTCTTGACCGGCGTGTAGCCCTTCACGATCTGCAGGTAGTACGTCAGGAAGAGGAACAGACCGAACATCGCGATGATCGCGAGGCCGAGCGAGAGGTAGATACCGCCACGGTTGCGCTCGGTGATGACGCGCAGGGGCAGCAGCGGGGCCTTGACCTTGGACTCGACGACGACGAAGGCGGCCAGGAGCAGCGCCGACGCGATGAACAGGCCGATCGTGGTGGAGTCGCTCCAGCCCTCGGACTCGGCACGCGTGAAGCCGTAGACGAGGGAGACCAGACCGAGGGTGGACAGGACGACACCCGGGATGTCGAGCGGCGAGCGGTTGCGGCTGCCGACCGGCTCACGGATGACGAAGTACGCGCCGGCCGCGGCGATGATCGCGAACGGGATGTTGACGAAGAAGGTCCAGCGCCAGTTCAGGTACTCGGTGAGGAAACCGCCGAGGATCAGGCCGACGGCGCCACCGCCACCGGCGATCGCCCCGTAGATGCCGAACGCCTTGGCGCGTTCCTTGGAGTCGGTGAACATCACCGCGAGCAGCGAGAGCGCGGCGGGCGCGAGCAGCGCGCCGAAGGCACCCTGCAGGGCGCGGGAGCCGAGCAGCAGCGCCTCGTTGGTGGCGGCGCCACCGAGCGCGGACGCGCCGGCGAAGCCGATCAGACCGGCGACGAAGGTGCGCTTGCGGCCCCACAGGTCGGCTATGCGGCCGCCGAACAGGAGCAGTCCGCCGAAGGCCAGCGCGTAGGCCGTGATGACCCACTGCCGGTTGCCGTCGGAGATCCCGAGGTCCTGCTGGGCCGAGGGAAGGGCGATGTTCACGATGGTCGCGTCGAGCACGACCATGAGCTGGGCGAGCGCGATGAAAACCAGCGCTTTCCAGCGGTTGGAATCGGGAGCCGGCGCCTTGGCGGCGTTGGCCTGGACTGTTTCAGACATGGGAGTACCCACTTCAGGACTTCGTGGCGAAAAAAACGTGACGGAAGGGACGGCTCGTCACCGGTGACGTCTTCGTCGACTTCGTTGTCGACGCCCTCCTCGACGTCCTTGTCGATGACGACCGGTGGCTTGTGGTGTGAGTGGTGACTTTCGAAACGCGCGAATCTGATCGGTCAGCCGGGCAGTCGGTCCATGAGCCGGATGGCCCGCGAGCCTGTTGGTCAATGAGCCGGATGGGCAGTGAGCCTGCTGGCCCGTGAGCCTGTTGGTCAGTGAGCCGGTCAGGCGGTCGCTCGATCGGTCAGGCTCGTCGCAGGTCCTCCATGGTCGCGGCCGCACCGGGCAGTTCGGAGCGGGCGGGCGCCCGTAGCCCGTCCAGGAACAGCTGCAGGTGGCGGTGTACGAAGCGGTCCATGTTCGGGCACGCGGTACCGGGCAGTGGCCGGGTGAGCTGACTGATGGCGATCATGAGGTCCCCGACTGCGACGTCGGGACGCAGCTGGCCCGCGGTCCGGGCCCGCCCCATGAGTGTCTCGATCAGCTCCTCGACCCGTTCGCGCGAGGCGACCAGATCCGGGTGGTTCTCGTCGAAGGCTTCCGAGAGCATCGGGCACAGGGCGCCGATCCGCTCGTCGGCCGAGGCGTGCACGAAGCGCGAAAGTGCCTCGAAGGCGTCACCGGTCTCGGCGAGCATCTGCTCGACCTGTTCCGAGACGCGGTCCATGACCGAGCAGACGACCTCGCGCTGAAGGGCCGCCCGGTCCGGGAAGTTGCGGTACAGCGTGGCGTTGCCGATACCCGCCCGGCGGGCGATCTCGTCGAGCGGCACCTCGGCACCGAACTCGACGAACATCTCTCGTCCGGCGGCGACGATCCGCTCCCGGTTGCGCAGAGCATCGGCCCTCGGGCGGGGCACCTTGCGCTGGGCGACGGTTGCGGTCTCCACGGCGTACTCCTTCGAAGTCTTCTCGGTCGGTCCAGCCGGTCCAGTCGGTCTCGGCTGTTCGCGCCGCCCGTCCGATCCGGGGAACGTGTCCCCGGTTCGTGCGGACACAGGTCTAAACGGGGAAACGATCCCCGGTTATTTCCCGATCCCGAGAGATTTGATGTGACCTGGGTCACAGATCATCTCCAGGGGGTTTGCCGCCCGCCTCCCACGATCGGTCTCCTCCAGCGCGCGCCCCCGCATCCGGCGGCACAGGGTGATCGGACAGGGTGCAGCCAGAAACGGCCGGCTGCCTGGAGCGAAGGGCTTCGCATGCAGCCGACCAGCCGCCGGATACGCCCGCGCCGCCGCACCGCAGCCCTCGTCTCGGTCACCGCCCTCACCCTGGCGGTCAGCACCTCCGCCGGGACCGGACATCCGACGGCAGGGTCGACCTCGGCGGCGGGCCCCGTGGCACCGGCGGCCGGGACCTCCCCGCTCGGTCCCTGCATGATCAGCGGCTCGACGGGCGTGCAGATGTCGGAGGGCATCCCCACCCCTGCGGGTTACGCCCGCTCCACCGGCACCGTCCGCGCGCTGAACCTGATGGTCGACTTCTCGGACGCGCCCGGACAGGGCAAGGCGCTCGACCGCTTCGGTGAGTTCTTCCCGCAGACCACCGACTGGTTCCGCACCAGTTCGTACGGCCGTCTCGACTACCGACCGCAGGCCCCGATAGGCGACTGGCTGCGCATGCCCAAGCCCTTCAAGGAGTACGGGATAGAACGCGGCGCCCCCTTCGACCCCGGCTACCGCGAGCTGGTCCAGGACATCGTGAGCACCGCCGACCCGAAAGTGGACTTCCAGGACTACGACCTGCTGAACGTCCTGATCACCCCGAACGCCGGCCCCTCCGCCCTGGACACCGTCCTGTCCGTCACCTTCGCCGGCAACACCGAGGCGCCGGTCGCCGACGGGGTGCCCGTCGCCAACGCGTCCTTCGTCTACAGCCGCCAGGACGACGGGTCCGGCACGTACGCCGAGACCGGCTACCGCGTACTCCCCCACGAGAACGGCCATGTCTTCGGGCTGCCCGACCTCTACACCCAGGACGGCGGCGGCGCGGTCGGGCACTGGGACATCATGAGCGAGGACTGGGGCGCCGACAACGACCTGCTGGGCTGGCACAAGTGGAAACTCGGCTGGCTCGACGACTCCCAGGTCGGCTGCGCGGCCTCGCCCGGCACGACCGAGCACGTCCTGACCCCGCTGACCGGGCCCGGCGACGGCAGCAAACTGGTCTTCGTACCGGTCGACACGAAGACGGGGTACGCGGCCGAACTGCGCACGCAGGCCGGCAACGACGAGTCGGTCTGCAAGACGGGCGTACTCATCTACAAGGTGAACGCGGACATCGACACCGGGCACGGCCCGATCTCGGTGATCGACTCCACGAAGGACAGCGGCGGCTGCACCCGCAGCCCGAACGTCCACGCCGAACTCTCCGACGCCCCCTTCTCCCCCGGCCAGTACTTCAAGGACCTGGAATCCGGCATCCGCATCACAGTCGCGGGCAAGGACCCCAAGGGCAACCACCGCGTGTACGTGACCCGCACCCCGTAAGGGGCGCGGGGGTCGCAAGCGGCGCGGGGGTCTTGAGGGGCGCGGGGTCTTGAGGGGCGCGGGGAACAGCGCAATCTTTCGCCTTGAGGGGCGCGGGGAACGGCGCAATCTTTCGCCTTGAGGGGCGCGGGGAACGGCGCGACCAGCCCCCACCGGGCCCGCAGGTCACATACGGCCCGTCCCTCCCCCTCCCCATTCATTACCGTGGTCGGCACACCGTTATGGGGAGCCATGCCACCGACCCACCTCACCCCGCCCAAGCCCGACGCAGTCGAACCCACCGAGGCAGTGGCCCCGCTCATGCGCGGCCTCGCCGTCCTCCACCGCCTCACCGAGGCGAACGGCACGCAGAGCCTCAGCGGCCTGGAGAAGACCACCGGCCTCGCCAGATCCACCGTGGACCGCATCGCGGCGACCCTCGCCCGCATGGACTACCTGCGCCTGGACGGCCGCGACGCCGTCCTCACCCCCCGGCTGATGGAGCTGGGCAACGCCTACCTCGCCGCGCTCCGGCTCCCCCGGCTGCTGGACACCCGCGCCGACGACCTCGCGGACGAACTGGACGAGTCCGTCTCCCTCGCGGTCCCCGACCGGGACGGCATCCGCTTCATCCACCAGGCCACACGCCGGCGCGCGATGTCCCTGAGTTTCCGTATCGGCGACCTGCTCCCCGCCGAACGGACCGCGCCGGGCCCGCTGTTCGCCACCGAGTGGACGCTGGAGGACTGGGCGCGGTGGCGGGACAGACGGGCGGCGGACCCGCAGGACCGGAGCTTCCCGGCCGTACCCCCGCGCGAACGCCCGACCCGGGACGCGGAGTTCGAGGAGCGGACGCACCAGGCGGGCACCCGGGGCTGGGCCCTCGACGACCAGCTGATCGAACCGGGCCTGGTCGCCGTCTCGGTGCCCGTACGGGACCGGGACGGCCGCGTCGCCTGTGTGGTGAGCGTGGTGAGCCACACCAGCCGGCACAGCGCGGAGTCCCTGCGGGAGACCATGCTGCCGCGGCTGCGGGCGACCGTACGCGCCATGGAACGGGATCTGCGCGAGGCGCCCGTCCGGCCGCCCGCCGCGCCGGCCGGGCTCGCCGCCTGGACCGGCGCCTCGAAACAGGAACTGGGCCGGGAGTTCGTCGAGTCGCTGGCCCGCGGGCTGACCGTGATCACGGCGTTCGGCGAGGGGCGGGCCGAGCTGACGCTCACCGAAGTGGCGCAGGCGACGGGGCTCGCGCGGGCGACGGCACGGCGGGCGCTGATCACGTTGGAACACCTGGGCCATGTCACCGCTCACGGACGGCACTTCACCCTCACGCCCCGCGTCCTGTCACTGGGCTTCCCGCCCCTGTCCCGTACGACGCTGCCGCAGATCGCGGCGCCGCATCTCGCCGATCTCGCGGGGCGGCTGCACGACTCGGCGTCCCTCGCGGTCCTGGCGGGCGACGAGGTCCAGTACACGGCGCGGGTCGCCACCAGCCGCATCATGAGCGTCAACATCACGGTCGGCACACGACTGCCGGCGTACGCGACCTCGCTGGGGCGGGTGATGATGGCGGACCTCTCCCCCGCCGGGCGGGGGCCGTTCCTGACCGGCCGCCTGGACGCGCTGACCCCGCGCACGGTCACGGACCCGGAGGCCCTTGCGGCCGTCCTGGACCACGTGCGGTCGGCCGGGTACGCGCTGGTGGACGGGGAGTTGGAGGAGGGACTGCGGTCGATCGCCGCTCCCGTCCGGGACCGGACGGGGGTTGTCGTGGCCGCCGTGAACGTGGCCATGCACAGCTCCCGGCGGACGGTCGAGCGGTGTGTGGCCGAGGTGCTTCCTGAGCTGTCGGCGACGGCGGGTCTGATCGAAGCGGATCTGCGGGTTGCGGGGCGCTTCACCCGCGTCCCTGTCGCCTAGCCGACGGGGGGTGGGGGACGGGGTTGCGGGTGGGGTGGGGGACGGGGTTGCGGGTGGGGTGCGGGCCGGTGGGGGCCGGCCGCGCCGTTCCCCGCGCCCCTTACGGGCCGGGGGCCCGGAGTTGCGTGCGGGTGCGTGGGGGGCCGCGCCGTTCCCGCGGCCCTTTTAGGGGTGCGGGGAACTGCGCCGTCTCTGGTGGGCGGGGCGCGGGATCACGCGCTCTGGCGGGAGATCGGGCGGTGGAGCGGTGATGCCGCCTCCGGCGGTGCCGTGGCCTCGCGGCGGCGGCCCGAGGCGACCAGTTCCTTCAGGATCGGCTCCGTCGCCAGCCGCGGCAGCAGCAGCGCCCAGAAGCGGGTCAGCATCGACTGGGAGAGCCACTGCGCGTTGCGACTGCCCAGCGCCCCGAAGCCGACCGTCGCCGCGACCACCGCGTGCGCGGCGTCCTGCGGCGCCACGTCCCGCGCCAGCGCGCCCTCCCTCGCCGCCTGCGCCAGCAGACTCTCGACCCACGCCTGCCAGCGCCGTCGCAGATCCGCCCCGGGCGCCACCGGCACGGGACTCTCGCTCAGGTCGAACCCGGCCCGCAGGATCACATCGTGCCGCAGCCCCCGCAGCAGGGCGTGCGTCGTGTCGACCAGCACCTGCAGCGGGCCCCCGCTCCCGGCGGCCTGCCCGCGCGCCGCACCTTCGTGGGTGATCTGGCGCAGCCGCTGCGCCGCCGCCTCCCACACCGCCGCGGTCAGTGCCGCCTTGCTGGCGAAGTGGAAGTGCAGCGCGCCGTTGCTGACACCGGCCCTGGTGCTGATCGTGGACAAGGACACGACGTCGAAGCCGTCCTTGCTGAAGAGTTCGGCCGCCGACTCGATCAACGCGTTGCGCGTACGCACCGCTCGCTCCTGCTGGGCCATCAGAACGCTCCGTTGCTGCGAGGGCATGCCGGAAAGGCATAGTCACGATAACAAACCGCACGGGCGGTTTCTATAGCTCCTCCGGGTCCGGCGAGAGCAGCACCGGCAGCGAGCCGTAGCCGTTGACGATGAACGACTCCACGGGCTCGATCCCGTCCACCGCCACCGCGGGGGCCAGCCGGGGAAAGCGCTCGAACAGCGCGGCCACCGCCACACCCGCCTCGATCCGCGCGAGCGGGGCCCCCAGGCACCGGTGCACCCCGTGCCCGAAGGCCAGGTCCTCACGCCGGCCCGGCCGCAGCACATCGAAGACGGCGACATCGTCCCCGTACGCCTCGGGGTCGCTCGAAGCCGCGGCGAAGGAGACGAGGATGGGATCCCCCCGACGGATCGTCACCGCGCCCGCCTCGGTTGTCGCAACCGTGTCCACACCCGCGTCCGTGTCCGCACCCGCACCCGCACCCACGTCCGTGTCCGGCCCGGGGCCGGGCCCGAACCCGGGCCCGCCCTCCTCCAGCGTGATGTCGTCGACCGCGAACCGCATCGGCGAGTACGCCGCCGGGCTGTGCACCCGCAGCGTCTCGTCCACCACGTCCGCCCAGGTCGCCCGTCCTTCGCGTACGTGGGCCAGTTGGTCCGGGTGCGCGAGCAGCGCTCCGACGGCGTTGGTGATGAGGGTGCAGGTCGTCTCCTGGCCCGCGGCGATCATGAGGTAGAGGGTGCCGAGGAGTTCCTGCTCGCTGAGCCCGCCGTCCTGGTCGCGGGCCTCGATCAGCGCGGACGTCAGATCACCGCCGGGGCGCTCCCGCTTCTCGGCGACGACCCGCGCCAGCATGCCGAAGACCTCGACCTGCGCGGCGGCCATCTCCACGGCCGGCACCGCCGTGCCGAACACCAACTCCAGTGCGGTGCACAGGGGTTCGCGCGCTTCTTCCGCCACCCCGAACAGCTCGCAGATCACCCGCATCGGCAGCAGCTTGGCGAACTCGGCCCGTAGGTCGACGCGTTCACCGGCCGGGTGGGCGGCCAGCTCGTCCAGCAGCCCGGCCGTGAGTTCCTCGATCCGCGCCCGCAGCGCCTCGCTCCGGCGTGCGGTGAACGCGCCCGCCACCAGCCGTCGCAGCCGGGCGTGATGCTCTCCGTAGGCGAACAGCATGTTCTCGTTGGCGACCCACGGGTACAGCGGCCACTCGGCGTCTATCCGCCCGTCGACGAAGGCGGGCCAGTGCTGCCGGGCATCCTTGGACACCCGCGGATCGAGGAGGAGTTGCTTGACGTACTTCTGCCGTACGACCGCCCAGGCGGCCACCTTGCCCGGCAGTTCCACCGCGGCCACCGGCCCTCGCGAGCGCAGCTTCTCGGCCTCCGAGGCGAGGTCACGTCCCGTCACGTCCAACGCGTACGGGCAAGCGGGCATGTCCATCCGTGCACTCCGTTCGGTAGGTCGTTCACACGCCCCGCCGACACGGGGAGGCGTCTTACTGGGCGCCTGGCCGGGGCGTCGCATCGAGGGCCGCCGAGCGGAGGGCCGTCGACCGGAGGGCCGTCCCATTGAACGGCCGTCTCACTGAACGGCCGTCTCACTGAACGGCGGTCACGGCCTCCGCATCGATCACGGCTTCGGCGTCACTCACTGCTTCGGCATCACTCACGGATTCGGTCTCCGCCTCGGCCTTGGCCTCCGCCTCGGCCTCGGCCTCGCGCAGCCGCATGGCGTCCGCGTGGACGCGGGCGGCCCGTTCCGGCGAGAAGTCCAGCCGTACGAGGATCCCGGGCACCGCGATCGACGGCATCAGATGGCGGTAGAGGTCGGCCACCCGCTCCGCCAGGTCCGTGCGGCCCGTCATGATCCGCGACAGCACCTGGACGCCGGTGAAGGCGCCGACGAACAGCTTGGCCAGCGCGTCCACGTCGGCGTGCGGCAGCACCTCGCCCTTGGCCTTGGCCTCCCGGAAGAGGGCGTGGGTGTGTTCCTGCCAGGCCTGCATGGGCACCCGGCGGTTGAGACGGTCCTTGGGGGAACCCTGGTCCACGGTCAGCCGCACGCTGCCCTGGACGATCGGGTCACCGGTGTCCTGCTTGAGCAGATACGCGAGCAGCAGCGCCTCGTCCAGCGACTGCTGCAGTTTCAGTTCCTGTTCGGGGACGCGCGGCAGGGAGTCGACCTGTCCCGCGAGGACCGCCTGCGCCAGCTCCTCCTTGGAGGTGAAATGGAAGTAGAGGGCGCCCTTGGTCATGCCGGACTTCTTGAGGACGTCCGAGATGGTCGCCGCCTCGTATCCGACCTCGTCGAACACCTGGGCCGCCGCGACGAGAATCGCGCGTCGCGTCCGAATGGCTCGCTCTTGCCGCGCCACGGGGAACCTCCGTACCATCCCGCTCACCGGGAAAAAGAGACCAAGAGGTCTGTACCGTACGCCCACGACCTCGCGGCCCAGAATAAAACCAGCCGAACGGTTTCTCAAGGATTCCCCCGGCCCGAACTGGTGGCGCCGTACTGAGCTGCGATGATGGCGGCACATCGCCGTCGACGCGCCCCGGCACTCCCCCGCGCTCCCCGATCGAGCTCCCGCACCTCCCCCTGGCACCTTGAAAAGAAAACCGGTTGGTACGTATCTTTGTGGGGCAGTGGTCCGCATCCGACCAGTCCCACACCCTGGGGAGTTCGATGTCCGTGCCCGCACACACGAAGACCCACCCCGTCGCCGACGAACTGGCCCGGCTCCTCTTCGAGGGCGCCGACCGCGAGCGCGTCCACGGGCCCTGGCGCCGGCTCGTCCGCGGCAGGGAGTTCGCCTACCGGGCGGAACTGTCGCCGCAGGAGCGCACGGCACTCTCGTACGAGCGGCTGCGGCTGCTGAACGAGGCGGTGGGCGACCCGGTGGAGCTGGCAGGCGACCCGTACCGCCTCGCGGGTCTGCACGAGTGGACGGGTCCGGTGGACGGCGGGCTGACCACGCTCGCGAGCATCCACTACAACCTCTTCCTCGGCAGCGTCCTCGACCATGACGGCGGCCGTGAGAGAGACCTCTCCCGCTTTACGTCCCTGCAGAGCACAGGAACGTTTCTCTGCACGGAGTTGGAGCACGGCAACGACGTCGCGTCGATGGAGACGGTCGCCGTGTTCGACCGGGCGACGGGCGGCTTCCTGCTGACCACACCGACCGAGGGCGCGCAGAAGTTCATGCCCAACACCAGCCTGGCCGGCGGTCCCAAGACGGCCGTGGTCGCGGCCCGGCTGCTCGTCGACGGCGAGGACCGGGGCACGTTCCTCTTCCTGACCCCGCTCAGCGACGACAGCGGCCACCTCCCCGGCGTACGGGTCCGTCCGCTGCCCCAGCGCACCGGTACACCGGTGGACCACTGCCTCACCGCGTTCGACCGGGTGTGGCTGCCGCGCGAGGCCCTGCTGGAGGCCGGACACGGGCGGCTGTCCGCCGACGGGACGCTGGCCAGCAGCCTCGGCAACAGACGCAAGCGGCTGCTGCGCTCCATCAACCGCGTCACCATGGGCAAGCTGTGCATGAGCGCCGGCACGCTCGGCATGTCCCGCGCGGCCCTGACCATCGCGGTGCGTTACGCCCACAGCCGCCTCCTCTCCGGCCCCAGGGCGGGCGAGCGCATCCCGCTGGCCGCCCACCGCAGCCACCACGGCCGGCTGCTGTACTCCTTGGCGACGGCGTACGCGATGACGTTCCTGCACCGGTCGACGGTGCACCTTTTCGCCACGCACGCCGCGCACGCCGCGGAGGGGCGGACGGAGGAGCGGGCGGAGGTGGAGCGCGAAGTGGCCGTGGCCAAGGGGTGGATCACCTGGCAGGCGCGCGCGATCACCACCGAGTGCCGTGAACGCTGTGGCGCGCAGGGCCTGTTCCCCGCCAACGGGCTGGCCGACCTGCCCCTCAACATCGAGGGCGGCATCACCGCCGAGGGCGACAACCTGGTGATCTGGGTGAAGGCCGCGTCCGAGATGGTCTTCGGTCATCAGGTGGCGCGGACCGACAACGACACCTCTGCCGCCCCCGCCACCCCCGCCGAGCGGGAGATCACCGAACTCCCCTTCCTGCGCTCCCTGCTGGCCGATGTCGAACGCATCTGGCAGGACCGGGCGCGGGCCGCCCTGCGCGAGGGGCCCTCCGGGGACCCGGTCGGCCGCTGGAACGTGACCTCCGACGCGGCGCTGGAGATGGTCTCCGCGCACGCACGGCTCCGTGCGGCGGACGCGTTCCTCGCAGCGATCGCCCGGACCGCGGACGCGTCGCGGGCGGGGCATCTGATGCGGAACCTGTGCCGGCTGTTCCTGCTGCGGGAGATCGGGCCGCACACGGGTGATCTGCTGGCCGAGGGCCGCGTCACGGCCGACCACGTACGGGGTCTGCCGAAGGCCGTCGACACGGTCGTGGGGGATCTGGCGCCGCATCTGATGACCCTGGTCGACGCGTTCGACCTCCCGGCGGAGGTGCTGTCGAACATCCCGATCGCCAGCGGGGGGTATGTCGGCGGGGCCGACGTGTGTGACGGGTTGGTGGGGGTGGGGGGCCGGTGACCCCCGACCCGGCAACCGGGACGCCCCGTCCACCCGGCCCCGACGACGGCTGACCGCGCCGTTCCTCGCGCCCCCCCAAAGCCCGATGCTCGACTGCGGGCACGTCGTGGCTGGCCGCGCAGTTCCCCGCGCCCCTGAAAGGCCGTTGTTCAGCTGCGGGTGCGTCGTGGCTGACCGCGCAGTTCCTCGCGCCCCTGAAAGGCGGCCGCTCGACTGCGGGTGCGTCGTGGCTGAGCGCGCCGTTCCCCGCGCCCCTTAGGGGCCGCTGCTCGACTGCGGGCGCGTAGTCCCCCCGCGGCCCTCAAGGGCAAAGCTGGGGCGCAGCCCCGCTTTTGAGGGGCGCGGGGAACGGCGCGGCCAGCCACAACGCACCCGCACGTACAAACCCACGTCAGCCCCACCCCCTCAGGGGCGCGGGGAACGGCGCGCTCAGCCACGACGCACCCGCACGTACAAACCCATGCGAGCCCCACCCACCCCCAGGGGCGCGGGGAACGGCGCGATCAGCCACGACGGGTCCGCGGTGGGACAGCAGACCCGGGGCCCGCCCCATGAAGGGAACGGCCCCAACCGGACCGCGTGCTAACGGACCAGGCACGGCCGTCCCGCGTCGAACCGCCAGTCCGGGACCAGATACCGCATCCCGACGGCATCGTCCCGCGCCCCCAACGCCTTCTTCAGGTACAGCTCATGCGCCGCGAGCAGGCGGTCCATGTCCAGCTGGACGCCCAGCCCGGGGGCGTCCGGCACGGCGATCTCCCCGTCCACGATCCGGGGCGGGCTGACGGTGAGCCGTTCCAGCCCTTCCTGCCAGATCCAGTGCGTGTCCAGCGCGTTGTACTCCCCCGGCGCCGCCGCCCCGCAGTGGGTCACCATCGCGAGCGAGATGTCGAAGTGGTTGTTGGAGTGGCATCCCCAGGTCAGCCCCATCGCGTTGCACAGCTGAGCCACCCGTACGGACCCCTGCATGGTCCAGAAGTGCGGGTCGGCCAGCGGAATGGACACGGACTGGAGCGCCAGGGCGTGCGTCATCTGCCGCCAGTCGGTGGCGATCATGTTGGTGGCGGTCGGCAGGCCGGTCGCCCGCCGGAACTCCGCGAGGATCTCCCGTCCGGAGTATCCGCCCTCCGCCCCGCACGGGTCCTCGGCGTAGGCGAGCGTGCCGACCAGCGGCTTGCACAGTTCGACGGCTTCGCTCAGCGACCACGCCCCGTTCGGGTCGAGGGTGACACGCGCCCCGGGGAAGCGGTCCTTGAGCGCCCGTACGGCCTCGACCTCCTCCGCACCGGCCAGTACCCCGCCCTTGAGTTTGAAGTCCCGGAAGCCGTACAGGTCGTACGCCGTCTCGGCCTGTCGCACGATCGCCTCCGGCGTGAGCGCCTCCTCGTGCCGGACGCGGTACCAGTCGACGTCCGAGTCGGGCTCCCGTACGTATTCCAGGTCGGTCCGGTCGGGGTCACCGACGTAGAAGAGGTAGCCCAGGACCCGTACGGACGAGCGCTGTTGGCCGTCGCCGAGGAGCGCCGCGACGGGTACGTCCAGGTGCTGGCCCAGCAGGTCGAGCAGTCCCGACTCGACGGCCGTCACGGCGTGCACGGTGGTGCGCAGGTCGAAGGTCTGGGCTCCCCGGCCGCCCGAGTCGCGGTCGGCGAAGCGGTCCCCGATCGTCCGCAGGACGCGCTTGTAGTCGCCGACCTTCGCGCCGACGACCAGGGATTCGGCGTCCCGCAGGGTCCGGGTGATCTGCTCGCCACCGGGCACCTCCCCCAGTCCCGTACGGCCCTCGGAGTCCTTGAGGACCACGATGTTGCGGGTGAAGTAGGGGCCGTGCGCGCCGGAGAGGTTCAGCTCCATGCTGTCGCGGCCGGCGACGGGGTAGACGGCGAACTCGGTGACGGTCGGCTGACTCATGCGTGTCCGGGACCTTTCGGAGTGGGAGGGGAACGGAGGGACGGGGACGGGGTCTCCCGGAGTGGTTCGGAGGCTGACTCAGAGGCTGACTCCGGAGCGGCTCCGGAGCGGCTCGGGGGCCGGCTCAGAGGCTGAGGACGTCCAGGGTCCATTCCATCGCGAGGACCCCGCCCAGGCCGAGGACGGCGAGGACCGTCGTATAGGTGGTACGCACCTTGATCGCTTCGATGACCGAGAGGTTGAAGTACTCCTTGAAGAGCCAGAAACCCGGGTCGTTGACGTGGGAGAAGGCGATCGAGCCGCAGGACACGGCGAGCACCATGATCTCGGGGTGGATCCCGCTGCCCGCGAGGAGCGGCAGCACCACCCCGGAGGCGGTGACGACGGCGACGGTCGCCGAGCCGAGCGCGACGCGCAGGATGACCGCGATGAGCCACGCCAGGATGATCGGCGAGACGGACCAGGTGTCGGTGGCGTCCTTGATGTAGTCGGAGATGCCGCCTTCGACGAGGACGTTCTTGAACGCGCCGCCCGCGCCGATGACGAGGAGGATCATCGCCATGGACTGGGCGGCGGACGTACAGGACGTGTTGACGTCCGCGAGGCTGCGGCCGATGCGCGGTCCGAACGCCCAGATCGCCAGGAGCAGGGTCAGCATGAGCGCGATCGGCGCCGAACCGATGAAGGCGACGAAGTGCAGGACGGGTCCGTCCCCCGAGACCGTCATGTCGACGACGGCGGCGCCCGCGATGAGCACGACGGGGAAGAGCGCGACGGACAGCGACCAGCCGAGGCCCGGCATCTCGCCGTCCTCGAACTCGCGGTCGCTGACCAGGCCCTTGGGGATGGCCGGGTCCATGGCCCTGATGAACGGCAGCCGCGGCCACAGCAGCGCGATGAACGCGCCCACCGGCACGGCGATGAACAGGCCGTAGAACAGGGTGTGTCCGACGGAGGCGTGGAAGGTCGCGGCCACGGCGGTGGGGCCGGGGTGCGGCGGCAGGAAGCTGTGCATCGTGGACAGGGCGATCGACATCGGCAGGCCGACCCACAGCAGCTTCGCCCCGGTGACCCTGACCAGTGTGAACGCGATCGGCACGATGATGATGAACGCGACCTCGTAGAACATGGTCACGCCGATGAGCATGGACGTGACCACCATGGCGACCTGGACCCAGCGCGGCCCGAACGCGTCCAGCAGCCGGCCGGCTATCCGCTGGGCGGCGCCGGAGTCCCCCATCACCCGGCCGACCATGGCGCCGAGCCCGATGGTGAGCATCGTGTCGCCGATCTGGCCCCCGATGCCCTCCGAGAGGACGTCCGGGATGTCGGCCACCGGGATGCCCTGGACCAGGGCGACGCCCACCGCCACGAGCAGGAGCGCGGCGAAGCCGTTGAGTTTCATCCGGGTCATCAGGAACAGCAGCACCAGGACGCTGATCCCGACTACGAGCAGAGGCATGCAGTTCCCCTTTGAACTGGCCGTGTGTCAAGCGGTGGATCGGGCGGAACGTCGGGCGGATCAGTCGGTGGTGCGGTGGCGGGGCGCTCCGACGAGGGCGAGGCCGGTGTCGAGGATCGCCTCCAGTTCGGCGAGGTCGGCGGCCCCGGGATCGGTCAGCGGAGCCCGTACGGGTCCGACCGGCAGGCCCCTCAACCGGGCGGCGGCCTTGACGAGGGACACGGCGTACCCCGGCACGCGGTCGCGCAGCTCGACGAGCGGGACGTAGAAGTCGCGCAGGAGCTTGGTGAGCGTGGCCTCGTCGTTCCCGCGCAGGGCGGTGAAGAAGGCGCTCGCGATCTCGGGGGCGAAGGCGTGGACGGCCGAGGAGTAGGCGGGGACGCCCACGGTGGCGTACGCGCGGGCCTGGATCTCCGCGGTGGAGGCACCGTTGAAGAAGAGGAAGTTGTCAGGGGCGGCGAGCGTCAGCCGCTGCAGCCGGTCGAGGTCGCTGTGCCCGTCCTTGAGACCGATGACGGTGGGAATCTTCGCGATGCGCCGCAGACCGTCCGCGGTGAAGGCGACCTGCCCGCGCTGGTACGCGATCAGCGGCAGCCGGGTGCCGTCGGCGATCCGGCGCAGCTGCCCGACCAGGCCGTCCTGCGGGGCGCCGACCAGGTAGTGGGGCATCACGAGCAGGGCGTCGGCGCCGGCCTCCTCGGCGATCCGGGCGAAGCGCAGGGCCTGCGCCCAGCCGTAGCCGATGCCGGCGACCACCGGCAGGCGGCCGTCGGCGATCTCGACCGTGGCCTCGACGACGGCCCGGTACTCGTCCTCGTCGAGGGAGAAGAACTCACCGGTCCCGCAGGCGGGGAAGACGGCGCCGGGGGCGGCGGCGTCGCGCCCGGGGGCCAACTGGCCGGTCAGGTAGGCGCGATACCCGTCAAGGTCGAGCCCGCCACCATTGCAGTTGCGCTCCCCTCCCTCCCCTCCCTCGTCGCGGAAGCTGGTGAGAGGAAAGGACAGCACCCCGTCCGCCATACCGTCACGCAGCCGCTGGACCACGGCCTCGATCTCCGCGCTGTACCGCATTCCTGATCTCTCATCTCTATATGCAGATGACGTACACGTATGAGAACGGAGGTTAGGTCGGTGAACCGGACACGGTCAATGGGTGCGGCAGCGCGGATTTACGATGAGGCCATGCCGGAGAGCAGCGGGGGCCGTGAGGCACGGGGAGCTCAGGAACCACAGGGCGCGCGCGGCGTACGGGGCGTACGCGGCGTGAAGTCGGCGAGCCGGACGGTCGCGCTGCTCGAACTGCTCGCCGCACGCGGTGACCGCCCCGCCCGCCTCGACGAACTGGCCGAGGAGCTGGACGTACCGCGCAGCAGCATGTACCAGCTGCTCCAGACCCTCATCGACTGCGGCTGGGTGCGCTCCGACACGACGGGGTCCCTCTACGGCATCGGCATCCGCGCCCTGTTCACGGGCACGAGCTACCTCGACAGCGACCCGCACGTGCGCCTGGTACGCCCCTACCTCGACCAGGCCTCGGACGCGCTCGGCGAGACGATCCACCTGGCCCGGCTCGACGGCCCGGACGTCGTCTACCTCGCGACCCGCGAATCGCACGAGTACCTGCGGACCATCAGCAGGGTCGGCCGCCGGATCCCGGCCCACGCGGGCGCGCTCGGCAAGGCCCTCCTCGCCGAACGCCCCGACACCGAACTCCCGCTCCCGGACGGCCCGCTGCCCGCCCTCACCGAGAACACCCACACCTCTCCGGCCGACCTGCTCACCGACCTCGCGCGGGTACGGACCCGCGGATACTCCGTCGACCGCGAGGAGACGGTGACCGGCATCGCGGGCTTCGGCTTCGCCCTGCGGTACGACTCCCCGGCCACGGACGCCATCAGCTGCTCGGTCCCGGTGACCCGCCTCAACGAGGCCCACGAGGCCAAGGTGATCGCGGTCATGAGGGAGACGCGCACGAAGATCGAGGGCGCGTTCCCTTCGGCTTCGGGGGCGCCGGACTGGCGGTGACTGAGATGCCCCGCTCCACGGCCTGCTCCCAGCGGGACTCGTCACAGGACGGACCTACCCGGGACACCGGCCCACCACCGACCTACCGCCCCGACGGGTCACGGAGTCAGCAGACCCTCGGCACGGTCCGATCCGGTACCCTGTGGTGCGAGCGTCCCTGGCAGGCGCTGCGGCACGTGGCGCGGTCCCCGCACCTCATCACCGCGGCAACGACCAGACCGCTCAGGGCTTGACCGCGAGACCTGGCCACGACTCGTCAAAGAGTCCCAGGCAAGGCCTCACACAAGCCCCGCCTTCGTAGCTCAGGGGATAGAGCACCGCTCTCCTAAAGCGGGTGTCGCAGGTTCGAATCCTGCCGGGGGCACCAGACAAAGGGCCCCGGACCGATCATGGTCCGGGGCCTTTGACATCCACTTCTGACATCAACGAGGACGGTCACCCGCAACCGGCCGCCGCTTGAGCAGCCGATCCATGTGGCTGATGGCCTCGCGCTGGGTGTCCTGCACGACGTGCGTGTAGACGTCCATGGTGATGCTGATCTGTGAGTGCCCCAGGATCTCCATCACGACGCGGGGCGCGACTCCGCCCGCGGTGAGGTGAGTCGCCGTGCCAAGGCGGCTCGTTCCGCTCCCCGCGCGCGGCACGGCCCCCGGCCGTGCCTGCGCTCCTGTCTCCGGCGGGGGATCAGCCGGCACCGGGATAGAAGGGGCGCCGTTCCCGACCTCGGGTCCGTACTGGCACGCATGGTGCCCCCATCCCGTACGCCGTCGACCCAGGCAGGGCCGAGCAGACGCGGCCCATGGCGTACGAGATGGGAGTTGGGGTGAGTGGTGAGCGAAGGAGGTAGGTCTGCAGACCGCCCGACGCGCGGAATCTCACGGGTCCACGGCCATCGCTCCAAGCCGTTAAACCAACCGGTGTCAGTGACTGTCGGTAGCCTGCAAGGTTCGCAGCTATCCCCACATCTAGTGGTTGGATGACCTGACGCACCCACAAGTTGTGGTCCCCGTACCCCATTTGAGCCACAAGAGACGCTATTCTTCTCGACAGCGCGAACAACCCCCGGTTTAGGTCACATGCCTGCTGGTGCGGTGGGTCGTTTTGTCGGGTTCTAAATACTTTGACCCGGCTTCTTCACGTTGGGGGGACACATGACGACGTTTGACTCCAAGATTCTCGATCGCATGTGGCAACGCGTTGAGCAAAGTAAGCTCGATTCAGATATCGCTTACTTCCATGATCTCATGCTACTAGGCGAACTTGCGGTAAAGCTGATGACCGTGGCTACATTGGCATGCGTTGAGAGCGATCGCGATCGACAGCGCTACAAAATTGAATACCAACTATCCCGCGCAGACGGAATTGGCGAGTGGAGTCGCGCTTTCAGCGAGGTTCTCGTTGGACCTGCTAGCGCTTTTATTGCCACTGAGGCGCGCCCAATCGTGCGCGAGTTCACGGAGAACTTTTCCCAAGGATCAGATTCATGGCAACGCACCGCAATTGATGCACTAAGCGCTGCAGCGAAATCCATCGATGGCACCCTAGAGGAAGCCCCACGGAAATCCAGCATTCAATGGTGGACTACCGCGTTTGCCGCACTGCGCAACAGGACGCGGGGGCATGGCGCAATCACCGGAGTTAAGTGCTCTGCAGCTGCGCCGTCACTAGAAAAATCAATAACAGCACTTCTGATTGGCAGCTCAATATTTTCCACATCATGGATCTATCTCCATCGGAATATCTCTGGAAAATATCGAGTCTCCTTGATTGCTGGAAAAATTGAGAGATATTCATACCTTAAAAGCGAAAGGGATCACGCGTACCAGGACGGCGTTTACATTGGAATAGCTGATCGCCTACTGGCCGTTCCGCTGATTTCAAGCGATGTGGACGTCCAGGATGTATTTGTTGTCAACGGCGGGTATAAGTCTAAATCTTCCCAGATTCCCACTGCAAGCTATGAATTGCTCTCCTATATTTCGGACACTCGGCATCGGCAAAGCGCAGAAGCTTACCAAACGCCACCTGAGTCGCTTCCCCCCAGCGAGACCGAGGGGAAGCCTAATCTCGATGTCGACGGCAACTCATTTGCCAATATTCCCCCAGGCCTGCCGGATTACATCAGACGACCTGACATAGAAAGTGAGGTAATCGGCCTCCTGAAAGAGGCTGACCGCTACCCAATTGTGACTCTAGTTGGACGAGGCGGGATCGGCAAAACTTCACTCGCACTCGAGGTTCTTCATGAGCTAGCCGACATCGGCGACTATTTCGCCATTCTTTGGTTTAGCTCTCGCGATATTGACCTGCTATCTACTGGGCCCAAGCCGGTTCGCCCTGCGGTCCTCTCTAAAGAAGACATTGCAAAACAGTTCGCCGCGCTGATGCATCCCAGCTCGTCCAAGGAGAAGGGATTTAAAGCAACCGAGTATCTAGCCAGCAGCCTCTCCGATCGCGATCCGAATCGACGCCTCTTGCTGGTATTCGACAACTTCGAGACGGCTGCGCATCCAATGGAGCTTTACCAATTCATCGATTCCTATGTACGGAGCCCCAACAAGGTTCTCATCACCACGCGTATGCGAGATTTTAAAGCGGACTTCCCAGTGGAGATCCGCGGACTCAAACGCGACGAGTTTGAAGACCTCGTGATGAACACCGCTCGGAAATTGGGTATAGAAGGCCTGCTTAATCACGCCTACATTGAGTCGCTTTATGACGAGACAGATGGGCATCCATACTTTGCCAAAATACTCCTAGGTGATGCCCAGCGAGAAGGTAAGGCCGTACCCGTTAAGCATCTTTTTCTGAATAAAGAGGATTCACTCAGGGCTCTATTCGAACGATCTTACGGGCTCTTGACCCCGGCGGCGCAACGCGTCTTTCTGACCCTCAGCAACTGGCGGTCGCTTGTTCCACGCATGGCTCTCGAAGCAGCGCTACTCAGGCCGCAGAATGACACAATCGATGTAAGCGATGCGCTAGGCCAACTTGAACGTTATTCGATGATTGAAGTTGTCACAGACCAACAAGGAGACGAATTTCTCCGCACGCCTGTCACAGCCAGCGTCTTTGGTCAGAGCAAGCTTAAGCTCAGCCCCTTTAGAGCTGCAGTCCTCGCCGATACAGCCCTAATTCAGCAATTCGGCCCAATGCAAGTCATCGATGTCGCCCGTGGCATGGCTCCTCGTATCGAGCGAATGATTCGGGTCATCGATGCGCTCCGCTTGCGCGGCGAAAACTATGAGACTCAGATGCGTGCACTGCAGTACGTTGCTGACCAGTATCCTGATGCTTGGTTGCGAATTGCAGAATTCTATATGGAGAGCTCGAAGGAAGACGACTGGGTAATCGCCCGAACGTCAATTGAACGATTCCTGGAGAAGGACAGCGAAAGCGTTAGAGCTCTTCGAAAATTGATCGGGATTAATCGGCGATTGTCGGATGTTTCTGGCGAATTGAATGCACGCACTCTCTTGGCTGAGATTCCCGGGGTTGAGTATTCAGAGATCGCTAATGCGGCTAGCTGTTTTGCCCATGCGCAGAGCAATCAACTGATTCAGATGGACCTTGAAGCCCGCCATCTCGCCATTATGAACCTCATCAGTTTGATGGACGACCGAATTGACGAGGCTACCCCCTCCGAACTCGGGTTCCTGGCATGGCTTTTCATCTATGCGAAGAATGCGACGCGAGCGAACGAAATCGTGCGGAAGGGATTGGATCGCGACCCGTCGAACCCTCACCTCGTCAAGCTGAGTCGCACGCTCAAGGATCAGGGAGAGGTCTAGACCTTAAGAGCATCCGAGGCACAGTCCCAGGTACCCGCCGAAGATGACGGCAGCTCCGGGAACGTGCGGCGTTAGCCGGTGTGGCGCCACACCGAGATCGCCAGCCCCTGAGAGGCGTCACGAGGACGGACCTGAGCAGTTGAGGTCCCGAACAAGCCAGGCCAGCCCGGAGAAGAGCTGGCATACTTGGAGTATGGCAACTCGGAAGATCACCATCACCGTGCCGGAAGAGCTGGTGGAGTCGATCAAGGAGCGTGTTGACGCACGCGGGGTGTCCGGGTACATCGCGGCAGCCGCGGCTCATCAGGACGCCATGGACCGGCTGCGTGAGTTGGCCGGGCGTCTCGAAGATGAGCACGGCGCTGTGACGGACGACGAGCAGCAAGCAGCGCTGGACCGCATCGCCGCCATCGATGGTTGGCATGACGAACAACGATCGAGTTCGTCGAGCGACGCCGCGTGAGCCGGACCGCCCGAGCGAAGCTGCACCGGCCGCGGCAGCGCGTTTTCGTGTTCGACTCAGAGCCCCTCTCCAGGGCTGTTCAGGGCGATCGGGAGATGGCCGCGCTGATCAAGACGGCTCCGCGACTGGACATCCCGATCGTCACCTCGGCGCTCACGACCTTGGAGGCATGGGATCCTCGCGAAGCGTCGAGGCAGGAACTGTGGAACTGGACGCTGTCCCGGATCCGCGTCGTGCACACCGACGACCAAGTGACGACCATGGCGCGTGACATGCTGAAAGCGGCCGGCCTGCACGGGCACAAGTACGCCATCGACGCCATCCTGGCCGCAGTGGCCGGGCGGGAAGCCCTACAGGGAGCTCAGGCGACCGTCTTCACCTCCGACCCAGATGACATGAACCAGCTCCTCGCAGGGCACGCCGTGCGAATCGAGAAGGTCTGACGAGGCGGCGACCGCGCCTTGCCCTCCACTCGCCGGCCCCTCCGAGCAAGCCGTCCGTCCATCGGAGATGAGCCGCCCGACACTGTGAAGCGGGTGTCGCAGGTTCAAAATTCAGATCCTGCCGAGCACCAGTTCAAAGAGGGGCATCCCCGATTCTCGGAGGTGCCCCTCCTGATGTGACTGATTTGGCGTCGGCGGCTCCAAGGAGCGTTGTCGTGCAGAACGCCACAGCTCACGTCAGCGCTGGGGCTGTTGGCGGACGCGGCGGTCGTGGCCGCGCAGGCGTACCCCCCGTCCCGTACAACCCTTCCCTCCCATGAGTCGTCTACGGCATCGCCCGGCGCTTTGCCAGTCTCAGCAGCCCAGGAGAAAATCTCTATGCCCTTGCCCTTCCGTACCGTTGTCGCCGTCGCGACCGTGACCGCTCTGGCCGGTGGTCTGTTGACCATCGCAGCCGCGGCGCCGGCGTCCGCCGCTCCCGCCAAGTACGCCGACGACTTCGATGGCGACGGGCACCGGGATCTTGCGATCGGTGCGCCGTACAAGGCCGTGAACGGTGCTGAGGCGGCGGGTTCCGTCGTCGTGTCCTTCGGGTCTGCCGCCGGACTGACCACGCGGAAGGTCGAGCTCACCCAGAGTTCCGCCGGGGTGCCGGGTACGCCGGAGGACAGCGACAACTTCGGTATATCGATCGCCGGCGGAGACCTGGACTCCGACGGTTACGCGGACCTGGTCGTCGGCGCCGACGGGGAGGACGTGGGCGAGTACGAGGGCCAGGGCAGCGTGACCATCCTCTGGGGTGGCGCCGAGCCGTTCACCAGCAGCACCACGACCACGGTGCACAATCCGCGCCAGTGGCAGGGGCACGGTCTGGACGTGGCCGTGGGGGACTTCACGGGTGACAGCGCCGCGGATCTCGCCGTCATCGAGCCGAACGCGGTCGTCGTCTACAAGGGCGGCTCCTCCCGGGTGACCCAGCCGACCTCCGCCTACACCCTGACGGTCCCGGGTGCCCCGCTCCTGAATTGGGAGGCGGCCGTCGGCGATGTCAATGGCGACGGCAAGGACGACCTGGCCGTGACCGGCGATCCCGGCACCGGGCGGCCGGGCACCGACATCTGGAGGGGCCAGGAAGGCCGTCCGAGCCGGCTGGAACGAGTGCAGGACGGCGACACCGCGGTCGCCCTCGGCGACATCAACGGTGACGGCTTCGACGACATGGCCACCTCACTCACCTGGCCCGGCACGTTCTTCATCGACGACCCGAGCAACGGCGCCGGTTACGTGACCGTCCGCTACGGCAGCCCGACGGGCTTCGGCGACCCGGTGACCCTGCACCAGGACAGCACCGGCGTACCCGGCGCCAACGAGGACGACGACGGCTGGGGCGCCTCGGTGGCGATCGGCGACATCACCGGCGACGGCAGGGCCGAACTCGTGGTCGGCGCCAACGGCGAATGGCTCGGCGACCTGGAGAACGCCGGCGACGTGACGGTGTTCCGCGGCTCCGCCTCCGGTGTCTCGCAGTCCGGCGTCGTACGCATCTCCCAGGACACCGCCGGAGTTCCGGGCGCCGCCGAGACCAACGACCTGTTCGGCGCCCAGGTCCGGCTCGCCGACTACAACAACAACGGCAAGGCCGACCTGGCGGTGACCGCCTCCTTCGAGAACGACCGCAGCGGAGGTCTGTGGACCCTGCCGGGTACCGCGTCCGGTCTCACCGGTACCGGTTCCGCGTCCCTCAGCTCCGCCGACTTCGGTCTCGCGAGCGGATCGCGGTTCGGGGAGTCACTGCTCGACTGAGCCGGGCGGGCGGCTTTGATCGGGCGCGGCCGGGGCGGGGCGGGGCGGGTGCAGATCATTCTCTGCCTCGCTCCCCGTCCGCCCGGTTGCGCCCTTCCCGTCGGCCCACTCACTCGGCGTCAGCCCAGTTGCTCCGCCAGTCCGACGATGATGCCCTCCGGGCCGCGGACGTAGCAGAGCAGGTAGCTGTCCTCGAACCGGGCGATCTCGCCGAGGAGTTCGGCGCCGTGAGGGCGTAGGCGGGCGACCGTGTCCTTGATGTCGTCGACGGCGAACATCACGCGGTGCGTGCCGAGGATGTTGTGCGGCTTGTTGCGCGGGCCTGCGCTGGTCGCCGCGGGGCTGAGGTACTTCGCCAGTTCGAGGCGGCTGTGGCCGTCCGGGGTGCGGACCATCGCGATGTCGCAGCGGACGCCGTCGAGTCCGGTGCACCGGTCGGCGACGAGGCCCTCGACCTGCGCCCGGCCCTCCAGCTCCATACCGAGCTCCACGAAGTACGCGATGGCGGCGTCCAGGTCCTCGACGACGATGCCGACATTGTCCATCCGCTGAATCGTCATGCTGGTCTCTCCTTATAGGTCGAGCCTCTGTGTCATAGATCGAGCAACTGCGTCGAACGCCCGGCGGTGGTCGCTGATGTCCCTGGGACGGAGCCGGTGCCCCGTTCTCGACATCCACAGACCACAGACCAGAGACCACCGACCGTCGAATGTCGTCGGACTCCGATCTCAGCCGTGAGGTAGCCCCACCAGCCCTACCAGCCCCACCGGAAGAACTGAGGCCTGAGGCTCGCCCCGTTCCGATCCCTCCCGATCATCCAGCCACCCCCCTCCCGTCACCCGCCCCCGCTACGCTGCGCCGCGCCGCGCCTGGGGGGCGCGGGTGGGTGGTTCATGGTTCAGAGGGGGAAAGCCGTGTTCGTACTGTCCGTTCTGCTGCTCATAGCCGCAGTCGTGCTCTTTCTCGTCGGGCGGGGTAAGGAGCGGAGCGCCTCGGGCTGGAAGCTCGGGGCCGCGCTCAGTGCCGTGGCGGGGCTCCTGGCGGGCCTCTTCGCCTGTGTGCATGTCGTGAGTGCCTACGAGGTCGGTGTCCCGGTGGCCTTCGGCAAGGTCGGTTCGCCGTTGACCTCGGGCGTGCATTTCAAGTCTCCGTTCACCGATGTCACGTCCTTCTCCACCCGCCCGGTGGACCTGAACCTCAACGACGACGACGTGGTCGAGGTCCGCTCCTCGCAGGGCGGTGTGCTCTACGCGGACGTCACCATCAAGTGGGCCGTGGTGCCCGCGAAGGCGGTCGGCCTGTACCGGCTGGCGGGCAGCGAGGAAGCCGTCGAGGAGCGGCTGGTACTCCCGGACAGCCGCGAGATCATCCGCAACGTCTTCGCCAAACACACCAGCGAGGAGGGGTACGCCTCCGCGCGTGAGCAGATCGGCTCCGAGATCGCCGACCTCGTCAAGGAGCGCCTGGCACCGCGCGGGATCGACGTCACCTTCGTCAATCTGCGCAATGTGCGGCCCTCGAAGAAGCTGCAGGAGCAGATCGACAAGAAGATCCAGCAGGAGCAGGCCACCGAGCGGGCCACGGAGGCGTCGCGTACGGCCACGGCGGAGGCGGAGCGCAAGCGGATCGAGGCGGAGGGCGTCGCCCGCGCCAACAAGATCATCGAGAGGTCGCTGAGTGACAAGGTGCTGTACAACCAGTGCCTGGAGGCATACAAGGAGGCGGCGAAGGCCCACCCGGTGTACGCCGTCCCGTGCGGGACCGACTCGAACGGCACGCCGGTCATCGTCGACGGCAGCAAGAGCGGCTAGAGCGGCTAGAGCGACAAGAACTGACGCCATCGCCGCCCGAGGCGCTCCTAGGCGTGGGCGGCCTCGTTCCCAGGCTGTCGCGCCCTTGCGACAGCCTGGAAACAGAGCATTGCTCCGCATGAGTCCCGGTGCGAGGATCTTGGGACTTCACGCATCCAGGGCTACACACATCCAGGACCTCACGCATCCAGGGCTACACATCCAGGACCTCACACATCCCTTGGGGGTTTGTCATGGCGCTGTTCGGAAACGCCCACACCGTCGATCCGGCGAAGGCCCAGAACGACTACGCGCGACTGCTGGGGCAGAACGAGCAGGTGTACGCCGCCTTCCAGCTGATCCGCGACACCATCCTCTTCACCGACCGCCGTCTCATCCTGGTCGACAAGCAGGGCATCACGGGCAAGAAGACGGAGTACCACTCCGTTCCGTACCGCAGCATCACGCACTTCGCCGTCGAGACCGCCGGGACCTTCGACCTCGACGCCGAGCTGAAGATCTGGATCTCCGGCACACCCATGCCCATCGAGAAGACCTTCACCAAGGGTGTCGACATCTACGAAGTCCAGGCGATCCTCACCCAGTTCGTCGCCCGGTAGGCGCACCGACGGGCGGCGGTGACTGCGGTCGCACGGGCCTCAGACCCCTCGTCAGCAGCAGCGTGACCGTGATCGACGCGGCCGCCGTCGCCGTCATCGCCGTTGCCGGTGACGTCAGTTGGGCCGCCGAGCCCGCCAGCGCCGCGCCCACGCCCTGCATCGCCAGCATCCCGGACGAGTGCAACCCCAGCGCGTGGCCGGCCAGTTCGGGCGGTGTCACGGCCATGAGGCGTTCCTGCTGGAGGAGGCTCGCGCCGAAGCCGACCGAGGCCAACGCGGCGAGCAGCGCGGCCAGGGACGGACGCGGGTGCAGTACGAAGAGGAGATACGGGGCCGCCAGCAGCAGGAGCAGCGGTACGCCCAGGCGGCGGCGCAGGGCCGGTCCGGCGAGGCGGGCCACCGCCACGTCCCCGGCCAGCATGCCCAGCGCCGCGCACGCGAAGAGCAGGCCCGCGTGCCCGGGAGCGTACGGGACGTAGAGGGACTCGCAGCCGACGATCAGGCCGTTGGGGATCCAGAGCGCGAGGTAGAGGTGGCGGCGGGAGGGCGGGGCGAGCAGGGTTCGGTTCGTGTGCCAGGTCGCGCGGATCGACGGGCGGCCCTTCGCTCTCGGCGGGCGGGCGGTCAGGGCCCAGCGGGACACCGCCCCGGCGGTCGCGTACAGGGCCGCCGCAGTGAGCAGCGTGCCGCGCGGGGACAGCAGCGTGATGAGGACGCCTCCGGTGGCGTAACCCGTGATCTGTGTGATGCCGTTCGCCATGTTGAAGACCGAACGGCCCACGATGTACGCGTCCTTGGGCAGGATCTCGTTCAGCAGGCCCCAGCGGACGCCGCCGCCGAGGGAGGCCACCAGGCCGAGGGTGAGGATAAGCGCGAAGACCGTCCAGAGGGGGGCGGGGAGCGCCAGCAGTGCCGTACCGGCCGCGAACGCCAGTGCCGTGCCCGTCATCGTGGCGCGCGGCGGCAGCCGGTCGGCCGCCGACAGGAGCGTGGTCGCGCCCAGGACCTGGGCGAGCGAGGGCCCGAACATGCTCAGGGCCGACAGGAGGGGTGAGTCCGTGGCCCGGTAGACCAGGGTGCCGAGCGCGAGCCCGCTCATCGTCTGCGCCGCCACCTGCGCCGAGGCGGCCAGGAAGAGCGGGGTGAACTCCGGGGTACGGAAGAGGGACCGGTACGTCGTTCGAGACGTCGGGCCGTACGTCGATCGCATGCGCCGGAGTCTCGGGTCCCCGCCGGGGCGACCGTTAGTGTTTCGCGTCTGTGCGAAACGACCACGAACCGGGAGGGGGCGGAAATGGGCTGGTGGCAGGTCAGTGCCGACACCCTCGCCGGCAGCCGTTTCGTGCTCTCGCCGCTCGCCGAGACCTTCGCCTGTCTGAAGGCGCTGCACACCCGCAGCGCCGCACATCCAGGTGAGCGCAACTGGCTGAACGCCCATCTGCCCGCCTACGAGGGGTGGTTGGCGAGCGATCCTGTCACCGCCGCCCTCGTCCGGGCCGGGTTCGGACGCGAGTGGATCGCCGACTTCCTCACGCCCACCCCGCGCGGTGACGAGGACTTCGCCACGGAGGTCGCCCGGGTGCGCGAGGCCTGTCCCGAGGCCGCCCGCGCCCATCTCGCCGTCGCCCTGCGCGGTCCGCTCCCCGACGTCCTCCGGGGCCGCGACGACCTTCCCGAACGTGCCGCCGACCTGCTCGCCCGCGTCTGGGCCGAAGCCGTACGCCCCGACTGGCACCGGCGGCGGCTCGTACTCGAAGCGGATGTCGTGGCCCGCACCGCCCGGCTGAGCCAGGAGGGCTGGGCGGCCGCGCTCGGGGCGATGCGGCCGGGAATGCGCTGGCTCGGCGAGAACCGGCTGCAGGTCAATCTCCACGAGTACCCGCCCCGCGAGATCTCGGGCGCCCGGATCGTCTTCGTACCGGTGACTCCGCAGCGGCACGGGTGGGTGTCGTGGGAGGAGCCGCACCCGGACTCGGCCCCGCGCCGGTACGGGGTCGTGTACCCCTGCTCGGGCGTGCTGGCGCAGACCGGCCGGCAAGGGTCCGCGTCCTCGCTCGGGTCCGTGCCCGCCCCCGTCGCCGCCGTTCCGGACAGTCTCGCCCGGCTGCTCGGGGGCGCCCGGGCCCGCGTGCTCGTCCTCCTCGGGTCCCCCATGAGTACGAGCCAGCTGGTCGCCGTCACCGGGCAGGGACTCGGCTCCGTCGGCCGCCATCTGAGACTGCTGCTCGACGCGCGCCTGGTGGGACGGCGACGCTCGGGGCGGTCGGTCCTCTACTACCGGACGGCCGAGGGCGATGTGCTCGTCGGGGCCCAGACCCCGGGGAACTCGGGGAACTCGGGGCGCGGGGCGCAGGGTGCCGATCCGGCTCCGGCGGACCGGAGCTAGCATCCGTTCATGACTACTGACACCCCCGGTACCTCTGCTTCCTCCGGTTCCTCCGCCTCCTCCGCTCTCGACGTCGACATCGACGCACTGCAGGGCGGTTCCGCGGATCTCGGCCAGTACAAGGGACAGGCCGTGCTCATCGTCAACGTGGCGTCCAAGTGCGGGCTCACCCCGCAGTACGCGGGTCTGGAGCGGCTGCAGGAGCGGTACGCGGCGCAGGGCTTCACCGTGCTCGGGGTGCCGTGCAACCAGTTCATGGGCCAGGAGCCCGGCTCGTCCGAGGAGATCGCGGAGTTCTGCTCGGCGACGTACGGCGTGACCTTCCCGATGACCGAGAAGGTCGACGTGAACGGCGACGCGCGCCACACCCTCTACGAGCGTCTCACCGGCTTCGCGGACGGCGAGGGGCACAGCGGCGACATCCGCTGGAACTTCGAGAAGTTCCTGATCGGCCGGGACGGCACGGTGGTCGCCCGCTTCTCGCCGCAGACCGAGCCGGAGTCCGCGGAGCTCGTGTCCGCGGTCGAGGCCCACCTCGGCTGAACGCCGATCCACCTCGCCTGAACGCCGGTCCACCTCGGCCGAGCGCCGGTCCCTCACGGCTGAGGCGCGGGCCCGCATCAGCGGCTGAGCCCGGCACCCGCCCGCCCTCCTCAGCTGCCCGGCGCCCACCCGGCCCCCTCAGCGGCCCGGCGGCGCGCGCTACCCCTCGCTGCCGCGGACCTCTTCCCGCAGCTCCTCGGGGCATCCCGTGCCCCGGGGCAGCTGATAGGGCGCCGCGAGACGGTACGTGCCGGCCCTGGGCGCCAGCAGCTCCGTCCACTGGTCGCCCTGGGCGTCCTCCTCCGTCTCCATCAGGCAGCCGTTGACGTTGTCGTACGTCTTCGGCGCCCCGTCCTCCCGCTGCTTGGACTCCTCGGTCTCCTGCGGGGGCTTCACGCTCTTGCCCTCCGCGTCGACGAGTCCGAGCCACGGCGAGTACGGGATCCGGATGAGCACACGGCCCGCCCGCTTCACCTCCAGGGTCAGCTCCCCCTGCTCGGCACGGTCGACGACCGCGGGCGGGTCGGCCATCGGCGTGGGGTCGGTGACCTCGAAGAGCTGCCAGTTGGCGTCGCCCCAGACCTGCTTCAGATACGGCATCCCGCGCTGGACCAGTTCGCGCTCGCGCTCGCCGCCGTCACCGTCGGGCTCACCCTTGGGGACGACGACGTAGTGGACGGCCCAGCGCTGCAGCCACTCGTGGTAGTTCGCCGAGTTGAGGGTGTCGTCGTAGAAGAGGGGGTTGCGCTCCATGTCCGCCTGCCGGTTCCAGCCGCGGGCGAGGTTGACGTACGGGGCGAGGGCGGACGCCTCCCGGTGCGAGCGGGCCGGTACGACCTCGACGCGGCCCTTCTCGGCGCCCGCCACCTGGAGCTGGTTGACGAGGGGGGCCAGTTCGCGGGCCCAGGACGCGGCGGGCGTGGTGTGCACGATGTCGTCGACGGCCTTGAAGGCGATCCAGCCGTTCACGGTGACGAAGGCCAGCAGGATCGCGTACCACTTGCGTGAACGCGGCACCGTGAAGGGCAGCGCGGCGATCAGCGTGACCCCGCCCAGCAGCATCGGCAGCCGGCTGATGTTGGAGCCGATCTGCGAGTTGATCAGCCAGACGAGGACGACGGCCAGGCCGTACACCGCCGAGGTGATCCGGACCGTCTTCCACTCCTTGGGGACGAGGAAGAAGGCGCAGGCGGCGGACGCGAACGGCAGCAGGACCGAGCCGAACATCATCGGCTGCGTACCGGAGAACGGGAACATCCAGGCCGATACGCCCACGACCGCGGCGGGCGCGAGGCCCAGCGCCCACGCTCCCGGGCGGCGCTTCTGCAGGAAGAGCGCGACGGCCACGAAGCCGACGAAGAGGCCGGCCACCGGGGACGCGGCGGTGGCCGCCGCGGCGAGGGGGGCGGCGCACAGGGCCTTGGCCCAGCGCTTGTAGCGCCAGCGGTACGGCCAGCAGAAGACGACGGCGGCGGCACCGAGCGCGAAGACCATGCCGAGGCCGAAGGTCACGCGGCCCGAGATCGCGTTGCACAGGAGCGCGAACACTCCGGCGGCCGCCGCGGCCACGGGGTTCCGTACGGCCCGGCTGCGCATCAGCACCAGCATGAGCAGTCCGGCGGAGAGCGTCCCCGCGATCATCATCGTGGTCCGCACACCGAGCACGGCCATCAGGTACGGGGACACCACGCTGTACGACACCGGGTGCATGCCGCCGTACCAGGCGAGGTTGTACGCGGACCCGGGGTTTCGCCCCACGAACTCCGCCCACGCGTCCTGCGCCGCGAGGTCGCCCCCACTGTTCGCGAACGTGAAGAACCAGATGATGTGGAGCACACCGGAGAGGGCGGTGGCGAGGATCGCGGGATGCCGGAGGAACCGGCGCAGCCGGGTGCTTTCACGGCCACCGACGCCGACGCCGGGGCCGGCGCTGGCGCTGGCTCTGGCGCTGGTGTCGAGGCCTGAGCCGGCGTCCGGGGCCGTGTCCGGACGGTCGTCCGGGTGGGCATCCGGGACGGCGTTGGGGCTCGGGACGGCGTCGCTCTTCGGGCCGGCCTCTGGGATCGGCTTGGGGTCAGCGGCAGAGTCCTGTCCGGGGTCCTGATCCCGTTCGGGGCCCTGATCCCGTCCGCGGTCACTGTCCCGTGCGGGGTCACTGTCCCGTGCGGAGTCGTCGTCCGGGCTCGCGTCGCTGTCCCGTGCGGCGTCGGGGCCTCCGGCCGTAGCGGGTGTCTCCGCCGCGCTGGGGCTGCCAGTCGTGTCGGGGCTCTCCGCCGTGCCGGGGACCTCGGCCGTGCCGGACGGCGGTTCGGACGCGTTGCCGGGGGTGCCGGCCCTGTCGGACGGCGGTTCGGCCGTGTTGCCGGGGATGCCGGCCGTTTCGGGTGGCGGTTCGGCCGCGTTGTCGGGGGGATCGACGTGCCGCGTGCGCACGCTTATTCGCGGGCCGGCCTCTCGGCCCGGCTCGGCGTCGTCGGCATGCGTCGGCTCCGCTGTCGCCACGTGCTGGCACTCCCGTGTCCCGTTGTTCCACTCTCGGCCGGGCCCCGCGGCGGGCGGCCTTGCCCCATCCTGGCGACGCTAGCACGCACCCCGCCGTTGGAGCTCCTGGGTGGGGCTCCGTGGGCGGGGTGCGGTCGGTTCTTCTGTTTGCCGGGTCTTCCGTTGTCTGCCGGGTCTTCCGCTCTTGCGCGCTTACGTCCCCGTGAGGACGTAAGCCCCGTCAGGCGACCCGGGTCAGCTTGGCGCCGAATCCCGGTTCGGCGAGATCCGACTGGAGCGCGACCGGAACCTCGACCGCGTCACCCGTACCGTCACCGACGCTCAGCGAGCCGACCTCGGTTCCCGCCTTCGCCTCGTGCGGGATGGCCGTGCCGCCCTCGTCCAGCTTCAGCTTGACCGTCTGTCCGGCCCAGCCCACCGCGGAGACGTCCTTGGTGGCGACGACCGGGACCTGACCGCCGAGCCCGTCGTCCACGTACCCGACGACGTCACCCTTCTTGAGGATCTTCTGCGAGGTCAGCGCGTCCTGGGCGGCGATCATCGCCTCCTTGCTGACCGCGTTGACCGTGTCGATGATCGGCGGCGTGTGCTGGCCGAGGATCGCGCCGACGACGATGACGTTCTCGCCGCCGACCTCCTGCGTGGCGGCGAAGAGCAGGTTGCCGCCGGCCTTGGTGGTGGAGCCGGTCTTGATGCCGATGGCGTTGTTGTACGGCACGAGGCGGTTGTAGTTGTCCCACTTCTTGCCGGACGGGTCCACCCAGGTCGGCAGCTTGGTGATGTCGACCAGCGCCTTGATGTCCACCAGCTCGTTGCCGAGCTTCACCTGGTCCTCGGCGGTGGAGACGGTGGTCTCCTTAAGGCCCGAGGGGTCGGTGTACTTCGTGTTCTTCATCCCCAGGTCCTTGGCGGCGGCGTTCATCTTCTCGACGAACTTCGCCTCGGACCCCGCGTCCCAACGGGCCAGCAGCCGCGCGATGTTGTTCGCGGACGGGATCATGATGGCCGCGATGGCGTCCTTCTCGGTGAGGGTGTCGCCCTCCTTGACGGTGTTGAGCGTCGACTCGCCCTGCGCGTCGAAGCCGCCCTCCGTCTCCGCCTTCGCGTCGACCTCGATCTTCGCGCCGTCCGCGCCGGCCTTCAGCGGGTGCTCCTTGAGGATCACGTACGCCGTCATGGCCTTGGCGACCGAGCCGATCGCGACGGGCTTCTGGTCCCCGAACGAGTCGACCGTGCCGATGCCGTTGACGTCCATCCAGCCCTGGCCCTCCTCGGGCCACGGCAGGGAGACCTTGCTGCCCTTGAAGGCGTAGGTCTCGTCGGCGGTCAGCGCGAGGGTGGGGGACGGCAGCGGACGTACGGCCTGTACGACTGCAAACACCACGGCCAGCAGGAGTACCAGCGGCGTCCAGATCTTGACCCGGCGCACGATGGTCCGGACCGGGGTCTGGCGGGGCGGCGGGGTGTTGGTCAGCTCCGCCAGCAGGTCCAGCGGGGGCCTCGGCGGGAGGGGCTGCTGGGTCGTCCGCTCGGGGCCGACCTGCGGAGCGCCGGCGGCGGGCGGGGCCGAGGGCGAGACGGACGGTCCCGGCGGCGGGACGGCGGGCCGCGCCTTCGGCGGGGCGGGCTCGTCGAGCGGCTTGAGCGCGACGAACTTGCTGGTGCGCTCGGCGGGGGCCTCGGCGGCCCCGGCCCCGGCCTCGGCGGCCGACTCGCTCGCGTCCCTCGGTTCGCCGCCCTGGTCCGACCCGGCGGCCTTGTCCAACCCGGCGGCCTTGTCCGACCCGGCCGTCGTACCCGGTCCGGCGGCCTTGCCGGGTCCGGCGTCCGGCTTGGCGCCGCCCAGCTTGAGCATGGTCGTGGGCTGGTCCACCGCCGCCGGCCGCTTGAAGATCGCGGTGGCCTGATCGACGGCAGGCTCGGACTTGCCCACGCCGGACGAGGACCCCGACTTCGGGGCGGGCGCGGCGTCGGCGGCGGAGCCCGGCTTCGGGGCGGGCCCGGCGTCGGTGACGGAGCCCGGCTTCGTCGCAGGGCCCGCGTCAGTGGCGGAGCCCGCCTTCGGGGCGGGACCCGCGTCAGAGGCGGAGCCCGCCTTCGCCGCGGAACCCACGTCGGCCGCGGAGCCCGACTGCGCCGCAGGGCCCGCGTCGGTGGCAGAGCCCGGCTTCGGGGCGGGACCCGCGTCAGTGGCGGAGCCCGCCTTCGCCGCAAAACCAGGCTTCCCGGAGGAGTCCTGCTTCTCCGCGGTATCCGGCTTCCCGGTGGAGTCCGACTTCGCCGCAGAGTCCGCGTCTGAACCGGAGCCCGCGTCGCGACCGGAGTCGCCGTCGGAACCGGAGCCCGCGTCGGGACCCGAGCCCGGCTCTGACGCGGAGCCCGCGTCAGCGGCGGGAGCCGCGCCCAGGGGCGGCTTCGCCGCGGGGACCGCCGCCTCCGGGCCGTCCGCCGTGCGCTTGGCATCGGCCTTCGATCCGGCCGTCGAGCCGGGCGTCGAACCCGCTGTCGAGCCGGCCTTCGCACCCGCCTTCGTACCGCCGACACTCCCGTCGGCCACGGCCTTCCCCGCACCCCCGCCGGAGGCAGACGTTCCGCTGCTCGGCGGGGCGTCGGCGTCCTCGGCGGAGTCGGCCTGCGGAACAACGCGCCCGGCCGGTGCGTCCGCCGGAGCGGCACCCTCCGACCCGCTCTTCGCCTCATCCGCGGCCTTGGCCGCGGTCTGCGCGGCGCCGCCGGCAGCAGCGGTGCCGGCACCGGCACCCACCGCCGGTGCCTCCCCAGCCGCGAAACCCTCCGGCTCGGAGCCCGGGTCCGCAGCCGCATCCGTACCGGCGCCCGAGCCCGCTTCGCCAGAGTCGGCGTCGGACTCGGACTCGGCGTCCGGGCCTCCCCCGGTCAGGCCCGCGCCCGCACCCGCGCCCGACGCCTCCGGCTCCACGCCGCTGGCGTCACGGCCACCGTCACCGTCACCGTGGGTGTCGGCGTGGGCGTCGGCGTCGCCGCCACCCTCGCGCCGCCCCGCGCCCTCTTCCGCGCCCGGCGCAGCCGAATCCGCAGGAGCGCCCTCAGGCGCCTCCTCGTCCGCTGTGGCGACCCAGGCCGCCACGGCGGACCGGAGGCGCGTGTCGCCGCCTCCCGTGCCCTTCCCGGCGCCCTCCGCGGAACTCTCCGGCTCCGCAGAACCGTCACTCCCCGGGGAACTCCCGGCAGCCGGCTCCGCCGTCTCCGTCTTCTCCGCGTCGGCGTCCGCGTCCGCGGAACCCGCCGAGCCTGCCGCGTCCGCGGAACCCGCCGCCTCCGCGGAGCGCTTCGTCGAGAACACCGCCGTCGCCGTGTCCGCCCGGGCAGCCGCCGTCACGGTCTCCCGCGCGACCGCCAGCCGCGGGTCCGGAACCGGAACCTTGCTCCCCGACGTCGGTTCTGCCGACGACTCGTGCTGCTTCGACCTGTCGGGGGACTCGCCCGCCACCGATGCCTCCTCCGTGCGCCACACACCGTGCGCCCAACCGAACCATGAACCCGTTAAACAGTGCACACGCGGCCCGGACACTCGTGTCCGAACCATCTACCAGTGTCCTGTGTGAGGGATTGACCCCTGCGGTAGACGAGAACGACATATCTACTGGTTCCACTACGAACCGGTCACGTGCTCTCGACAGACCAATGTGAGAGGGGTCACCCTGTCATTCATCCACGCGGGGAGGCATGGATGGGCAGGAGCCGCAGAACACTTCCGGAGGAGCTTCTGCTGCTGGCGTTGGACCCGACCACGGGTACCACCGCACAGCCGCAGTCGCTCGACCTCGGTCTGGCCGGAGCACAGCTAGTGGAGCTGGCGCTGGCCGGACGGATAGCCCCAGACGGGGATCGTATCGCCGTGGTGGCACCACGGCCGACCGGAGATCCGACCTTGGACTGTGCGCTGGAACTACTCCGCAGGCGGGGTGCTCCAGTACGCGCTGTGAACTGGATCGGCGGGCCCCGACTGGGGTTGCGCCAGACATATCTCTCACATCTGGAGCGATGCGGCATGGTTCATGCCGTGGCGGGCCAGATGTGCGGGGTGCTTCCGACGACTCGCTACCAGGCGACGGACACGGAAATCAGCCGGGAGATCAGGGCCCGGCTGGACAGCGCGATCCGCACCGGCGTCCCGCCGGACCCGCGGACCGCCGCTCTGGCCGCACTGGCGCATGCCGTCGGCCTGGGCAAGCACCTCTACCCGGGGAACGAAGGGCGCTCGTCGCGCTCCCGCCTCCGGGACCTGATCAGGCACGACCCCATGGGCGGACTCGTGGCGCACGCCGTGATGGACGTCCAGAACGGAGTGGCCGCACAGCCACGCCGCAGCCCGGCACCGACCGGCCGTCAGGCCGCCCCCGGAGCCAGGCCCGCACCGGAGCCCGCCAGGGGCGTCCCGATGCAACCGCACCGCAGTTCGATGGCACGCGCCGTGGCCCACTGAGTCCACCGGTCCACGGCACACACCCACCGACATGACGCAGCACCGCGAACCCGCAGCGCTGCGCCGCCGCACCACCGCAGTCCCCGAAGTACCGCTGTAACCGCCGTATCCGCAGCACCCACCGTGCACCACGCCTCGCGCGTCACGCACGTCAGCGCCGCACCGCAGTCCCCATGACCCGGTTCGGGAGCCGCTGGGCCGCGCGGGGCGGCGGGCCGTACGTCCGGACGACGACACGGCCCGCCGCCCCGCGCGTCCGCATGTCCCCCTGCAGGCACATCCGTTGCAGGCGTGTCCGTTGTAGACATGTGCGTTACGCATGTCCGTGAACGCGTACGTCCATGGTTGCCCGGCGTCCTGTCCGCCACCAGGTGGCGGCAGGTGGCGTGAGGTGGCGACAAGTGGCGCGTACACACTGCATATCCGCTGTTTCCCAGCGGTAGCAAGCACCTTGGTGGCAATCTGCTCAACAGCAGATACGCAAAGTACAGGCAGTCCGCAGCCGGAGGTGCACGTCCCGTGGCGTCCAACGTCAATCCCACCGTCAGGCGTCGCCGGTTGGGCCAGGAGCTGCGAAGGCTCCGGGAGCTCAAGGGCATGACGGCCGAAGAGGTGGCCGAGCGGCTGCTCGTCTCGCAGTCGAAGATCAGCCGTCTGGAGAACGGGCGGCGCAGCATCAGCCAGCGCGACGTCCGCGATCTGTGCGGGGTGTACGAGGTGGAGGATGTCCGGATCGTCGATTCGCTGATGCAGATGGCCAAGGACTCGCGCCAGCAGGGCTGGTGGCACTCCTTCGGCGACATCCCGTACAGCGTCTACATCGGTCTGGAGACCGACGCGGCGAGCCTGCGCGTGTACGACCCGCTGGTCGTGCCGGGCCTGCTGCAGACCCGTCCGTACGCCGAGGCCCTGATCCAGGGCGCGCTCCCGGAGGCGGCGGCCGGCGACATCGACAAGCGCGTACAGGTGCGGCTGCGGCGACAGGAACGTATCTCCGACCTGGAGAACCCGCTGCGGCTGTGGGCCGTCCTCGACGAGGCGGCGCTGCGCAGGACCGTCGGCAACAAGCAGGTGATGATCGAGCAGTTGGAGCATCTCGTCGAGATGTCGCACGTGCCGCACGTGACGGTTCAGGTCATCCCGTTCGCGATGGGTGCCCATCCGGGGGTCAGCGGCCAGTACGCCATCCTCGAATTCCCCGACGCGGCCGACTCCAGTGTGGTCTACATCGAGGGCGTCACCAGCGACCTGTACCTGGAGAAGGCGAACGACGTCCAGAAGTACAGCGTCATGTACGAGCATCTGCGGGCGCAGGCGCTCAACGCCGACCAGTCGCGGGAGTTCATCGCGGATGTCGCGAAGGACTACGCCCACTGAGGTAGCTGGGAAGGTAGGTAGCTGAATGGCGGCGGAAAGATACACCATTCTCCTATCCCGGCGGAAGACTCAGCTGGCATATGTCACCCGGTCGAGTGAATAGTCGCTTCGTACGCCGATGTTGGCGAGTAGCGTCGATCACGCCAAGGAGGAACAACCTTGGCGCAATCCGAACCGTGGGTTCCACAAGGACCCCGCAACTCGGTGACAGCCACTCAGCAACTCGCCACCGGAGTGAACATGGCAATCAAGCAAGGCGTCACGGACACGTGGACGAAGTCCTCGTACTCGCAGGGGAACGGCGCGTGCGTCGAGGTCAAGTCCCCCGTCACGGCGGCGATGGCCGTCCGCGACTCGAAGGTCACCGACGGGCCCGCGCTGGCCTTCCCGGCGGAGTCCTGGAACGCGTTCGTGGCAGAAGTGAGCCGGGGCACCGTCTGACGAAGACGGAGGCCTCGCACAGCACGACCGCGTCCACTTCGTCCCCGTCCGTAGAAACGACTGCATCGACAACTTCATCGACAACCGCGTCCACAACTGGATCAACAACTCCATCAACAACTGCATACGCACCGTGAAAGAGCCCTCTCGACTGGCCCGCCGTCCTGGCCGAGGGGGCTCGACCCTGTCCGCACCCCGCCTCGAAGATCCTCCCGCAATTGTGCGCATGCTGCGCAGGTATTGCGTATGAAAGTCGTCGTCATTCGCGTGGATCTTCATTTACCGCGGGCCGCGCGGGGGCAGCCCGCCGGAAATGCGTACCGATCGCTGACAAACACGCTCACTCGGCCCACTGTTCGCATACCGATCCGGCCCTCAACCGACCGTTCCCGTTCGATTACAGTGCTGAGTTGTCGGCCGTACGGACGGAATCGGATCGGGATCTCGGGAGGCCTCGGTGGGTGCGACAGCCGGTGCCGTCTGGGGCCGCGCCGAACAGCAGGATTTCCGCAGCCGGGTGCGTGGCACGCTCCTCGGCGCGGCCGTGGGCGACACGCTCGGCTCCCCCGTCGGCAACCTCTCGATGGCACAGATCCGTGCGGCGCACGGCGCGGAGGGCCTCACCGACCTGACTCACGGATACGGCAGACGCGGGGCCGTCTCCCATCTCACGCAGCTGACCCTGTTCTCCATCGACGGGCTGATCAGGGCCCAGGTCCGCCGGGACACCGGTGCCTGGCATCCGCCGACGGATCTGCACCGGGCGTATCTGCGCTGGGCCGCCACCCAGCGCGACTGGGGCCCGGACGAGCGGCGCAAGGAGGACGGCTGGCTGGCCCGCGAGGAGTGGCTGTACGCCCGCCGCGATCCCGCCCGCGCCAATCTGCTGGGCCTCGGCGACGAGACGATGGGCACCCTGGACGCGCCGAAGAACCCCGACCAGCGGGGCGTCGAGGCCGCGACCCGCTCCGCGCCCTTCGGACTTCTCGTCGGCTGGGAGCCACAGCTCGTCATGCAGCTCGCGGTGGAGTGCGCGGCACAGACCCACGGCCATCCGCTCTCCTACCTGTCGGCGGGCGCGTACGCCGTCGTCGTGCACGGTCTCGCGCGCGGCGAGAGCCTCGACACGGCCGTCCAGCGGGCGCTGCAGCTGCTGGCGCCGCGCCCCGGGCAGCAGCAGGTGGCCGAGGCGCTGCAGCGGGCCCTGGGGGCCGTACGGCAGGGCATGCCGTCGCCGCAGCGGGTCGAGGATCTGGCCGGGGAGGGCACGGCTGAGAAGCTGCTCTCCGCGGCGGTGTACTGCGCCCTGGTCGGCGAGGACACCCGGCACGGGCTGTGCCTGTCGGTGAACCACGGCGGCGCCTCGGGTGCCACCGGCGCCCTGACCGGTGGGCTGCTCGGCGCCCTGCACGGCGAGACGGCCCTGCCGCCGGGCTGGCTGGCCGAGTTGGAGGGCCGTCCCACCATGCTCGTCCTCGCCGACGACTTCGCGATGGAGATGACCCAGGGTCCGGCCCTGCACGGCCCGGCGGGCTCGTCCCCGGGCTGGCTGGCCCGCTACCCGCGCGGTTACGCGGCCCTGTCGGGCACGGGTGCCGTCCCGGTCCCGGCCGGCCTGAACGCCCACGCGTGACCGCCCAGGCCTGACCGCCCACGCGTGACCGCCCCCGCCTGACGCACCTGGGCGAGGCTCCCCTGTTCCCGCCTTGGCGCCTTCCCACCTTCCCGCCTTCCCGCCGCGTACGAGTGAGGGTGGCCGCTCGTCAGGAAGCGGCCACCCTCACAGTCGTACGTACGCGTCGAGCACCCGGTTCAGTCCTTGGCCGGGGCGCCCACCACGTCGTCCGCCGGGCCGGCGGGAGTCGGGATCGCCGCGGCGGTGGATCCGCCGTCGTCGCTGTTGATCTTCGCGATGAGCGCGTCCCGTTCCGGGGTGTCCTCCGGCTTCACGTAGCCGATGAGGATGTAGAGGACGAGCGACACCGCGAGCGGGATCGACACCTGGTACTGGAGCGGGACTCCGCCGTCGACGTTCCAGCTGATCGGGTAGTTGACCAGCCAGAAGGTGAGCAGGCCGACGCCCCAGCTGATCAGCGCGGCGGTCGGACCGCTCTTGCGGAACCACGGGAGCAGGCCCAGCATCAGCGGGATCGCGATCGGGCCCATCAGGCCGGCCACCCACTTGATGACGACGGTGATGATGTCGCCGAAGAAGGCGGAGTTGACCTGGGTCGCGATGGCCATCGACAGACCGAGGAAGAGCAGCGTGGCCCAGCGCGCGGCCAGCAGCCCCATCCGGGTGTCCCACTCGCGGGCCTTGCGGGAGACCGCGGGCATGATGTCGCGGGTGACGACGGCCGCGATGGCGTTGGCGTCCGAGGAGCACATCGCCATCGTGTGGGAGAAGAATCCGACGATGACAAGTCCCAGCAGTCCGTGCGGCAGCAGGTGTTCGGCCATCAGCGCGTACGAATCGGACGGCACGTCGGTCTTGATGATGAGCGGCGCGACCCACATGGGGAAGAACAGCACCAGCGGCCAGATCAGCCAGAGCGAGGCGGACAGGATGCCCGAGCGCGTGGCGGACTTCGCGGAGTCCGTGGCCATGTAGCGCTGGGCCTGGTTCCACATGCCGCCGTTGTACTCGAAGGTCTTGATGAACAGATACGCGATCAGGAAGACCATCATGTACGGGCCGGCCAGCGGCTTGGTGTGGCCGTCGAGGGCGGGCTCGTCCCAGACGCTCCACAGGGTGCTGAAGCCGTTGAGCTCGGCCATGACGGCGACGAGCATCGCGATGCCGGCGACGAACTGGATGATGAACTGGCCGAGTTCGGTCAGCGCGTCCGCCCAGAGGCCGCCGACCGTGCAGTAGACCGCGGTCACCGCGCCGGTGATCAGGATGCCCGTGTTGAGCGAGACGCCCGTGAAGACGGACAGCAGGGTCGCGATGGCGGCCCACTTGGCGCCCACGTCCACGATCTTCAGCAGGACGCCGGACCAGGCGAGGGCCTGCTGGGTGGGCAGGTTGTAGCGGTTCTTCAGGTATTCCAGGGGCGAGGACACGTGCAGTCGTGAGCGCACCCGGTTGAGCCGGGGCGCGAACACCTTCGCGCCGATCGCGATGCCGATGGCGATCGGGAAGGACCAGGTGACATAGGAAGTGACGCCGTACGTGTAGGCGATGGCCGCGTACCCGGTGAACATGACCGCGCTGTAGCCGGACATGTGGTGCGAGATGCCCGACAGCCACCACGGCATCTTGCCGCCGGCCGTGAAGAAGTCGCTCACGTTGTCGACCCGTTTGTGGGACCAGACACCGATCGCGACCATCACGCCGAAGTAGCCGATGAGCACGGCCCAGTCGAGACCGTTCATATGCCCTCTCCCAGGATCGTCAGGGTCGTGAAGCGCCCGCTCATCGTGGGTTCGATGGCATGACTCCGACAACAGCCTGGGCAGTCAAAGGGAGGTAAAATAGTTCTGCTTACTGACCTCGGTTCATGTCCCTGAACATTTTCGATCAGCTCACCGATCGGGACATGTGGGCGCTATCGCATCAACTCCCCCGCGTTGACCAGCAAGGACTGGCCCGTGATCGCCCGCGCCCGGTCCGACGCCAAGAACACCGCGGCATCCGCAACGTCCGCGTCCGTGGCCAGCTCCGGGAGCGCCATCCGCGAGGTCAGCCGCTCCAGCACCTCCGCCTCCGGGACACCCTCGGTGTACGCCGTGAACTGCACGTACGCCTCCACCGGCGGGCCCCACATCCAGCCCGGCAGCACGGTGTTCACCCGGATCCGGTCCGGCCCCAGCTCCCGTGCCAGCGAGTACATCGCGCTGGTCAGCGCACCCTTCGAGGCCGCGTACGCCGCCTGGCGCACCTGGGAGGGGGCGGCCACGGACGACTGCGTGCCGATGACGACCACGGAACCGCCGCGCTCCTTCAGAGCGGGCAGACAGGCGCGGGTCATCCGCAGCGTGCCGAGCAGGTTCACGTCGAGGACGGCCTGCCAGGTGGTGAAGTCGGCGTCCTGGAGGCCGCCGAAGTAGCTGTCCCAGGCGGCCACATGGACGACCGCGTCGAGCCGCCCGAACCGCTCCCGGGCCAGCGCCGCGAGCGCGTCGCACTGGCCCTCGTCGGTGATGTCCGTGGCGCGGTACGCCGTGTGCGCGCCGTCCGGGTCGAGTTCGGCGGCGGCCTTGGCGAGGTTCGCCTCGGTGCGCGCCCCGAGCACGGCGTTCCCGCCGTCCCGCACGACGGCCGCCGCGACCTGATGGCCGAGCCCGGCCCCGACCCCCGACACGACGACGGTCCTGCCCTGGAGCAGTGACATTACGGCCCTCCCGGCTCTGGCGATCGATCTGACGGTCCGTCAGAGTAGGGGCGTCCGGCAGATGACGGAAGAGCGCGCGAAGCGGTGGAAGGGGAGCGTCATGCTCGACGACACGCGCAGCGAGGTGTACGGGGAGCTGGCCGCCGTCGGCCCCTACGGGGTGCGCCCCGGCCACGCGCTGATCACGATGGTGGAGCCGCATCCGGGGCACGAGTACGCGTACAACCGGTGGTACGAGGACGACCACTACTACGCGGGCGCGATGGCGATGCCCTGGATGTACGCGGGGCGGCGGTGGGTGGCGACCCGCGATCTCCAGCTCCTGCGCCGGCCCGAGAAGTCGGCGGTCGCACAGCCGGTCACCGCCGGGTGCTACCTCTCGACGTACTGGGTCACGGACGGCCGCTACGACGACCACATGAAGTGGACCGTGGGCATCAACAAGCGGCTGAACAGGGACGGGCGCGTCTACCAGGACCGTACGCACGTCTTCACGGCGTTCCAGGACCACGAGGCGACGGTGTACCGGGACGGGGCCGCGGGGCCGCGCGACTTCCATGCGCTGGACCACCCGTACCAGGGGCTGGTGCTTCAGGTCGTCGACGCCGAATCCGCCGCCGGACGCGCCGAGTTGCTGGAGTGGCTGCGCTCCCGGCACCTTCCGAAGCGGCTCGCGGGCTCCCCCGCCGCCATGGTCACGGTCTTCCGGCCGACGCCGCTGCCCGGCGACCGTATGACCTACGTGAAGCAGGTCGAGGGGGTCGATACACGGCTGACGCTGCTGTGGTTCCTGGAGGCGGATCCGCGGGAGTGCTGGGAGGAGTACTTCACCGGGCTGGAGGCGCCTGTGGCCGAGACGGGGCTGGGGCGGGTGGAGTTGGTGGCGCCCTTCATTCCCACGGTTCCGGGGACCGATCGGTATGTCGATCGGTTGCGGTGACGCCGCTCAGCCGGTCCGGCGGAAAATCGGTGGTTCGCGGGGCTTGGATGGTGTCTGGTGTCAGGTGTTCCGTTCGGCGACACACCTGACAGCTTGGGGACTTGAGGATGGCGGCAGCACGGGCCTTACCGATCACCGCGACTCTGCTCACCGGCACGGTCGCGCTCTACACCACGCTTGTGGCGTTCGGGAACATCACCGACTTCGGCACCAACCAGCAGTTCGTGCAGCACGTTCTGGCCATGGACACCACGTTCAAGGACGACGACCTGATGTGGCGGGCCGTCGAGTCCAAGGGGGTTCAGGACGCTGTGTACGTCGCGATCATCGCCTGGGAGACGGTGGCGGCGCTCGTGCTGATCCTGGGCACGGTTCAGTGGGTGCGGCGGGATGCTGCGCGGGCTCGGCGGACGTCCACTGTGGGGTTGCTGATGTTGATGCTGCTCTTCGGGGCGGGGTTCCTTGCGGTGGGGGGTGAATGGTTCGCGATGTGGCAGTCGGAGGACTGGAACGGGCTGGATGCGGCTATGCGGGTGTTCTTGTTGAGTGCGGTTGTGTTGATCGTGATCCACCTGCCTGTGGATCGGGGCGCGGGGATGGGGGCGGACGTCTAGGGGGCCTCCCGGGGAGGGTGGCAGGGTTGTCGGGGGCTGCGGGCCGGTGGGGGCTTGTCGCGCCGTTCCCCGCGCCCCTTGGGCGGGGCTTCGCCCCGGAGGGGTTGTCGGGTGGGTGCGGGTTCGGTGGGGGCCGTTCGCGCCGTTCCCCGCGCCCCTGAAAAGCGGGGCTGCGCCCCTGCTTTTCGCCTTTGGGGGCGCGGGGAACTGCGCGGCCAGCCCCCACCGAACCCGCAGCCGCATCCGCATCCGCACCCGCACCCGCACCCGCACCCGACGGGAGTCCCCCTTAAGGGCCTTACGGGGCTTGGCGGGAACTGATCTGTTCGGTGGCCCTTGTTGCCTCTGTCAGCAAAGGGGCTATGCGTCGAGCGTCTGCCTCCGGGGACGTGTGGAGGTCCTTGAGGATCTGGGTGAGGGTGGTCAGGTCGTCCCAGTCGGGGGGTGGGGACAGGAAGTCCGTCAGGGCCTCCTGGGCCGTCGGCCAGTTCGACAGGGCGCAGGCCAGGAAGCAGCGGGCCTGGGCGCGTTCCAGGTCGCCCAGGGCGCTGTCCGCGGCGGGCAGTTCGGCGTCGGCGGCCACCAGGGACGCCAGTTCCCGCCACAGAGGTTCCGCGGCCGGCAGGCCCTGCGACTGGCTCACCGTCATCGCCAGTTGGAAGGTGCCCGCGAGCGGGGCCGTCGCGCGTAGCCGTTCGGCGAGGCGCAGGGCCTGCGGCCACTGTCCCGCGTGGCGGTGTGCGTCGCAGCGCAGGTCGTCGAGGTCGTCAGCCTCATCCGTCCCGTCCGCCGCCGACAGGCGGGTCGTCGCCTCCTCCCAGCGGTCGCACTGCGTCAGGAGTTCTATCGCCGTGCGGCGCGCCCAGGCCGCCTGTGACGCCGGTTCCAGCGTGGCGCAGCGGTCCAGGTCGGCGAGGGCCTGGTCGGTCCGGCCGGTCGCCAGGCAGGCCCGCGCGCGCAGGGCGTACGTCCAGCTGTCGTCCGGGCTCAGTGTCAGGGCGCGGGAGAGCGGGTGGAGAGCCTCTTCGTGTCGGCGCATGAGGAGGTGGGTGCCGCCCAGGCCGGTCAGGCAGGCCGACATGGTCTCGTCGTCCGGGTTGCCGTCCAGTACACGGCGGAAGACCGCGACCGCGTCCTCGTACCGGCCCTCGTCGCGGTACTCCAAGGCCAGTTCGTGGCTGATCCAGTCGATGTCCGGAGCCGTGTCGACGGCTCGCTCCAGGTAGGTGAACATGGCCGGCCGGTCGCCGAGTTCGTTCTTCACGCGGGCCGTCATCACCAGCGCCCACGCGTAGTCGGGCCGCAGTTCGACGGCTCGGGCGAAGTCGGCCAGTCCCTCCTCGTAACGGCGCAGGTCGCACAGGGCCGCGCCGCGGCTCGCGAGGGCGGAGGCGTAGTCGGGTCGCAGGGTGAGCGCGCGGGTCAGTTCGGTGACGGCCTCCTCGGGGCGGTCGGCGAGCCGGTAGGCGTCCCCGCGTTCCGAGGCGACCCAGGCGGCGTCGGGCGCGACGCGGACCGCCCGGTCGAAGTCGGCGAACGCCTCGGCCGGTTCGCCCCTGGTGCGGCGCAGCCGGGCCCTGCGCACCAGCGCCCAGGCGTTGTCGGGCTCGATGCCGAGCGCCCGGTCGAAGTCGGCGAGCGCCTCGTCGTACCGTCCGAGTGCGTACCGGGTCACGGCCCGGCCGGTCAGCGGGTCGGCGTCGGCCGGGACGAGGGCGACGGCGCGGTCGAAGTCGGCGGCGGCCTCCTCGAAGCGGCCCGCGAGCCGGTAGGTCTCCGCGCGCGCGGAGAGGATCCACCCGGTGCCGGGGGCCAGTTCGTCCGCCCGGTCGAGGGCGGTGAGGGCCGCCGGGAAGTCGTCCAGCAGCTGGTGGGTGTAGCCGCGGCCGTAGTGCGCCCAGGCGAGGTGGGGGTCCAGCTCCAGGGCCCTGCCGTACTCCTCCAGGGCGCGGCGGTGCTCCCCGCCGTAGCGCAGTTCCCGGCCGCGCAGGGTGTGCGCGAGGGCCCGGCCGGTGGTGTCCGGGCCGGGGCGGGCCAGGAGCAGGGCCATCGCGCCGGCGATCCCGGCCGTGTCGTCGTCGAGCGCCTCACCGAGTCGTATGCCCCAGTCCGCGAGGTCGGTGTGGTCGGTGTCGCGGCCCGCGTCCTCCAGCATCCGCGCCCAGGCCCGGCCGAGGGCTGCGTCCTCGCGGCAGGCCTCGACCAGCGCGCGCAGGGCCGCGCCGAGCGCCGCGGGCGGGCGTGCGCAGAGCAGGTGGTAGGTCTCCTCCAGGCGCAGCTCGCGCCATTCCTCGTCGGCCCACAGGTTCTCGGTCTCCCGGCCCGCCTCGGTCTCGGTCCGCCAGCGGGCGAACGTCTCCGCGAGGCGCCGGTGCCGGCCGGCCCACGCGCGCGGGGAGCGGCGTCGCTCCAGCCGCAGCATCGGGGCCCGTACGACGTCGTGGTACCGCACCCGGCTCCCGCGCTCGCCGACGAACGGCAGGCCGGTCAGCCAGTCGTACAGCGCGTGCAGTTCGTCCGGCGCGTGCAGTTCGTCCGAGGCGTGCGGTTCGTCGGGTGAGTCCGGGCCGCCGCCGGGGTGGCCGACGAGTGCCCGGAAGACGTCCGCGTCCAGTTGCCGGGGCAGCGCGCAGACGCGGGCGACCTGGCGGCGGGTGTCGTCGGGCTCCCACTGCAGGAAGCGTTTGACGGCTCCGGCGCTCGGGTCGTCCACGTCGTCCGGGCCGCCGGGGCGGGTCTCCGCGAGGGTCGACACGAGGACGGGCAGGCCGCCGGTGAGGCGCAGCACCTCCTTGACGACCGGTTCGGCGACGACTCCCTTCCCGGCGAGGAGCCCGCGTGACTCGGACTCGGTGAACGGTGCCAGCGGCATGTCCGCCACGGAGCCGATGCCGCTCCAGCGGGCGGTGTCCAGGGGGCGCTGTCCCGAGGTGACCACCAGGACGGCGGCGGGCAGTCCGCCGTCCGCCTCGTGGCGCGTGACCAGGTCGTACAGCCACGGGTCGAGGAACGGGCCGGTCCGTTCGTACGTGTCGAGGAACAGGACGATCCAGGGGGTGGCGGAGGCCGCCGCGCGCAGGTCGCGGAGCAGGACCGGGGTGAGGACCTTCTCCGGTGACATGACGAGTTCGATGTCGTCGGGGTTGCGGAAGCGGGCGCTGAGGCCGGTGCGCAGCCGGTCCGCGCCCTGGGCGAGCAGGTCGGCGGGCAGGGCGCTGGTGAGGAGACCGGCGCCCGGTACGGCGGCCTCCACGGCAGCGAGGCCGAGCCCGACGGCGGCCCTGCTCCCGGCGGACGCCGGCTGCGGCTGCCCCTGCTGTCCCGGCAGCCCCGGCTGCCCCGGCTGCCCCGGCTGTCCCTGCTGCTGCGCCTGCTCCGGGGCCAGGGCGGCGAGGGCCGCGGCCTCCGCCTCGTGCCTGCGGTCCCGGTACACGGCGAGCCGCCGCTCCAGTTCCTTCAACCGCCGTCCCTGGTCGGCGAACTGGCGGCACATCTCGGCCATCGCCTCCGGCACGCTGCCGGCCCGCTCGTCGACGTACGCGGTCAGCGCGCCGCGTTCGCGGGCGAGCTGCCGCAACTCCTGGACCAGGAACGTCTTTCCGACACCCGCGGTGCCGTGCACATGGAAGCGGAAGCGCTGCCGGGTGTCGCCCACGGGGAGGTCGAAGTTCGCGAGGAACGCGGCCCGTTCGGCGTCCCGGCCCACGAATCCGGCGCGGTTGCCCTGCTGGATCAGCTCCTGCCACGACGGCCCTGCCTGCGCCACCGGTCCGCCTCCTCGCCCGCCGGGTCATGTTCGGGTCCCAGTGTGGATCAACTCGGGCTCGGCGCGACAGGAGTCGCGGGACTCGGCGGACGACGTGCCGTCTCGACCGGTCGGCCCACGGCTGCGAGAGTCGTAGGGAGAGAGCCGTGGAAAGCGGACCGTGTCAGGAACCGGGGCGGTACGGGCGAACGCGAAGGCGGGCCGAGGTCGTGCAGTCAGTCGACGGTGAGAACGGATCGGGCGCGCCTGAGATATCCACTGTCATGGAGCTGAGCGGTGACACCTCGTGCATCGCGGCGGCACGCCGTCTCGCGGCCGAGTTCCTCGCCCGCGCCGGCACCGAGCAGCACGTGGACGTCTCCGACCATGCCCTGGGCCTCACGCAGCTGGTCGTCAGCGAACTGGTCACCAACGCCCGCAGACACGCCCCAGGTCCCGCGCTGATGGAACTGCGCATCGCGGACTCCACGGTGGAGGTGACCGTGCAGGACAGCGTCCCGGTACGGCCCACCATCCACGCCTCCGACCCGCAGCGGATCGGCCGGCACGGACTGGAGATCGTCGCGGCCGTCGCCGCGGACTTCTACGTACGCCTCGAAGACACCGGCAAACGTGTCACCGCCAATATCGCCCTGACCGACCCTTCGGCCCCCCGGCCGCCAGAACCCTGAGCAGCCGGAGAACCCTGAGCAGCCGGGTCGGACGGGCCCCGCCTCACACTTTCGCGGGCCGTCTCGTCATAGAGGCATGAACACGAAAATCCGGTACGCCGCCCTGGGCTTCCTGGGCGTGACCGCGCTGTACACCGGGGTCTGGGCCTACTTCGCGCCGAAGGAGTGGCACGCCAGTTTTCCCGGGTTCGGGATGAGCTGGCTGCCCCAGCTGGGCCCCTACAACGAACACCTCGCCAAGGACGCCGGGGCCATGTTCCTCGCGCTGGCCGTGCTCACGGCGATCGCGCTGCGTTCCGTGCGTTCCGTGCGCGACAACCGGCTGGTGCAGACGACCGGCGCGGTGTGGCTCGTCTTCAACGTGCTGCACCTCAGCTATCACATGCAGCATCTCGGTATGTACGGCACGCGTGACCAGATCCTCAACGTCGTCGTGCTGACGGCCCTGGTGCTCGCGTCGGCCGTCCTGCTCGTACCGGTGAAGGCCGTGAGATCCGCGGATTCCGTCAAGTCCGTGAAGTCCGTGACGACTGAGGGAGATGCGTGATGCGTGTCGCGGTGGCCGGTGGGACCGGGCTCGTCGGCGGATACGTCGTCCAGGAGCTGACAGCGGCCGGGCACGAACCGGTGGTGCTGGCCAGGTCACGGGGTGTCGACCTCGTGACCGGTGCCGGGCTCGACGCCGCCATGGCGGGGGTCGAGGCGGTCGTGGACGTCAGCAATCTGGACACCACCCGCGCCAGGACGGCGATCGCGTTCTTCGAGAGCGCCGGTCGCCATCTGCTGGACGCCGGCGCCCGGGTCGGCGTACGCCACCACGTCGTCCTGTCGATCGTCGGCCTCGAACGCGTCGGTCTCGGCTACTACCAGGGCAAGCTCCGGCAGGAGGAGATCGTCGTCAAGGGCGAGGCCGGAGGCACGGCCGAGGGCGGGGCCGTCCCGTGGACCGTGCTGCGTGCCACACAGTTCCACGAGTTCCCGCTCCAGGTCCTCGACCAGGTTCCCGGGCCGCTCGCCGTCGTCCCCCGCATGCGTACGCAGCCGGTGGCGGCCCGCGAGGTCGCCCGCCACCTCGTGGAACTCGTCCTCGGACCGCCGCGGGGCATGGCGCCCGAGCTGGCCGGGCCCCAGGTCGAGGAGCTGGTCGACATGACACGGCGGCTGCTGCGGGCCCGCGGGCAGCGCCGGCTGCTGCTGCCGGTGAAGATGCCCGGAAGGGCGGGCACTGCCATGGTCGAAGGGGGCAACCTGCCGACCGGGTCCGCCGGGCCCCGTGGCAGTCAGACCTTCGACGAGTGGCTGGCCGAGCACGTCGGGCAGGGAGAGAGGGAGGTACGGGGAGAGTGAGCGGTGGCGGCGGTCCCGGCCCCGGCCTCGGGGACCTCATGGCCGAGCGGCGGCGGCTGCTCGGGCTCGGCTATCGGATGCTCGGCTCGGTGCAGGACGCCGAGGACGTCGTCCAGGAGACGTACGCCCGCTGGTACGCCCTGTCCGAGGCCGAGCAGGAGGCGATCGTCGCTCCGCTGGCCTGGCTGACCCGGGTCGCCTCACGGATCTGCCTCGACCAGCTGGCCTCGGCGCGCGTGCGCCGGGAGCGCTACACCGGTGAGTGGCTGCCCGAGCCCGTCAGGGGCGGCGCCGCCACCTGGACCAGCGCGGGCGGCGGCGGGTACGGAGGGGACGGCGCGGACGGCAGCGATCCCGCGGACCGCGTCACGCTCGACGAGTCGGTGAGCATGGGCATGCTCGTGGTGCTGGACTCGGTCACCCCCGCGGAGCGCGTGGCCTTCGTCCTGCACGACGTCTTCGGGGTGCCGTTCGCCGAGATCGCCGAGACGGTCGGCCGCTCCCCGGCGGCCTGCCGCCAGCTCGCCTCCTCGGCCCGGCGGCGGCTCGCCGAACGGCGGCCCGTCGGCGCGACGACGTCGGAGCACCGGCGGGTCGTGTCCGCGTTCCTCGCCGCGTGCGGGACCGGCGATCTCGACACGCTCGTCGCGCTCCTCGACCCCGCGGTCGAGGCGCGCAGCGACGGCGGCGGCAAGGTCCGCGCGGCCCTGCGGCCGGTCGTCGGCCCGGACAAGGTTGCCCGGTTCCTGCTCGGGCTGCTGCGCAAGGAACCGGGGCTCGACGTCGTGGAGGAGGACGTCAACGGCTCCCCGGGCGTCGCGGTGCGGATCGCCGGGACGACCGTCGCCGTGGTCGGCGTGGGCGTTCGCGCGGGCCGGGTCAGCGATCTGTGGCTCGTGGTCAACCCGGACAAACTGCACGCGTGGACCGACGCCGGACCGGGCTGAAAACCTCTCCCGGGACCCCTTCCGGAACCTCTCCCTTCCGGAACCCCTCCCGTCCGGGACCTTTCCCGGAACCCCTTCCGGAGCCTCTCCCGGGACTACTTCACGACCGCGACCGTCGTCCCGGCCGTGCCGAACTTCCACACCGCGTCCCCGTCCGCCGCCTTCATCCGGACGCCGCCCGTCGTCGCGCCCGACGCGGGCGGCGGCGGGGAGGAACCGTCGAGGGCGTTGGAGAAGGCGACGTCGGTGCCGGACGCCAGGGCGAAGTAGACGATGTTCTCGATCTCCACGCCGTCGCTGCCGGTCCCGGTCTCGCGCCGGGTGCCGACCGTGTACGTGCCCGGGTCCGGGCTCACCGTCCCCTGCCACACCTTGAAGGTGCGCCGGGGCGCGTCGCTCGCGTCGACCAGCCACACCCGCTTCTGCGCGAGGGAGTAGACGATCCGCCGTCCCGTGCCGGAGCCGTCCGGTACGGCGACCGGCGCGGACTCGTCGGGCGAGGCGGAGGGCTTGGGGCTCGCGGAGGGGCTGCTCGTCTTCTCGCTCGCCGACGCGGTCGGCTGGGGCCCGTCCCCGGCCTTGACGGCCAGCACGGCCACCAGCACCAGGGCGGCGGCGGTCAGACCGGTGACCCAGGCCCACGAGGGAAGCCGTCGGGCAGGCACGGGCACGCATCTCCTCAGCTGTGGCTCACCCCGTCGGAGACACCCCGTCGGAGGTCCGATCATCCTACTCCGACGGGGAACTCCCTCCGGAACCGGAGGCCTGCCCTCACCGTGGAACGGCCCGTCTACTCCAGGACCGGCAGCAGCTCCGGCAGGTGCCCGTCGGAGACCGCCGCGGCCTGCTGCCGCTCGTCCGGCACCTCCCCGTACAGCGTGGTCCGCGGCTTCGCCGGGCGGCCCGCCGCCTCCGCGACGGCGATCAGGTCCTTCACGGACTTGTACGAGCCGTAACTCGACCCGGCCATACGGGAGATGGTCTCCTCCATCAGTGTGCCGCCGAGGTCGTTGGCGCCGGAGCGCAGCATCTCCGCCGCGCCCTCCGTGCCCAGCTTCACCCAGCTGGTCTGGATGTTGGGGATGTGGGGGTGCAGGAGGAGCCGGGCCATCGCGATCACCGCGCGGTTGTCGCGGGTCGTGGGGCCGGGCCGGGCGATCCCCGCCAGGTACACGGGCGCGTTGGTGTGGATGAAGGGCAGGGTGACGAACTCCGTGAAGCCGCCGGTCTGTCGCTGGATCCGGGAGAGCGTACGGAAGTGGCCGAGCCAGTGGCGGGGCTGGTCCACGTGCCCGTACATCATCGTGGAGGACGAGCGGATACCGAGTTCGTGGGCCGTGGTGACGACCTCGATCCAGGTCGCCGTCGGGAGCTTGCCCTTGGTGAGGACCCAGCGGACCTCGTCGTCGAGGATCTCGGCGGCGGTGCCGGGGATGGAGTCGAGGCCCGCCTCCTTGGCGGCCGTCAGCCACTCGCGGATGGACATACCCGTACGGGTGGCCCCGTTGACGACCTCCATCGGTGAGAAGGCGTGGACGTGCATGCCGGGGACCCGTTCCTTCACCGCCCGCGCGATGTCGAAGTAGGCGGTGCCCGGCAGGTCGGGGTGGATGCCGCCCTGCATGCAGACCTCGACCGCTCCGACGTCCCAGGCCTGCGCGGCCCGGTCGGCGACCTGGTCCAGGGAGAGCGTGTAGGCGTCGGCGTCGGTGCGGCGCTGGGCGAAGGCGCAGAAGCGGCAGCCGGTGTAGCAGACGTTGGTGAAGTTGATGTTCCGCGTGACGATGTACGTGACGTCGTCGCCGACCGCCGCCTTGCGGACGTCGTCCGCGATCCGGCAGAGCGCGTCGAGAGCGGGCCCGTCCGCGTGGAGGAGGGCGAGCGCCTCGTCGTCGGTGAGGCGGGTCGGGTCGTCGGCCGCGGTGGCGAGGGCCGCCCGCACGTCCGTGTCGATGCGCGACGGGACCATCCCGGGCGCCGCCGCCTCCCGCAGCGACTCCCAGTCGCCGTACACGTGGTCGTAGTCCTCGCGCCGGTCGGAGGTGCGGCCCTCGGTGTCGATGGACGCGTGCAGATCCGTACGCCCCGACGACGTGAACGAATCCTCGGGCTCCTGCCACGGGTGGCCCTCCACGACCGCGTCCGGCAGGGCGAGCCCGGTCTCCGGGTCGGCGAGGGCCCGTACGTGCGGCAGCAGCCGCGGGTCCAGCCACGGCTCGCCGCGCTGCACGAACTCCGGGTAGACGCAGAGCCGTTCGCGGAGCGTGAAGCCCGCTTCCGCCGACTGCTCGCGCAGCAGGTCGATCTGCGGCCAGGGGCGCTCGGGGTTGACGTGGTCGATGGTCAGCGGCGAGACCCCGCCCCAGTCGTCGATCCCGGCGCCGATGAGCCGCGCGTACTCGGAGTCGACGAGGTTCGGCGGTGCCTGGAGGCAGGCGGCGGGGCCCATGATGTGCCGGGCCACGGCGACCGTCGCGATCAGCTCGTCCAGTTCGGCATCCGGCATGCCGCGCATCGCCGTGTCCGGCTTGGCGCGGAAGTTCTGGATGATCAGTTCCTGGATGCCGTGGTAGGCCCGCGACACCCGCCGCAGTGCGAAGAGGGAGTCCGCGCGCTCCTCGTACGTCTCGCCGATGCCGATCAGCAGCCCACTGGTGAAGGGGACGGAGGAGCGGCCGGCGTCCTCCAGGACGCGCAGCCGGACGGCCGGCTCCTTGTCGGGGGAGCCGTAGTGGGGGCCGCCGGGCTCGCTCCACAGGCGGGTCGCGGTGGTCTCCAGCATCATGCCCATGCTCGGCGCGACGGGCTTGAGCCGCTGGAAGTCGGTCCACGACATGACACCCGGGTTGAGGTGGGGCAGCAGGCCCGTCTCCTCCAGGATGCGGATGGAGATGGCCCGTACGTACGCGATCGTGTCGTCGTAGCCGTGCGCGTCGAGCCATTCGCGGGCCTCGGGCCAGCGGTCCTCGGGCTTGTCGCCGAGGGTGATCAGGGCTTCCTTGCAGCCCTCGGCGGCGCCCTTGCGGGCGATGTCCAGCACCTCGTCCGGGGACATGAACATGCCGTGCCCGGCCCGGCGCAGCTTGCCCGGGACGGTGACGAACGTGCAGTAGTGGCACTTGTCCCGGCACAGCCGGGTGAGCGGGATGAAGACGCTCTTCGAGTACGTGATCACGCCGGGGCGGCCCGCCGCCGCCAGGCCCGCGTCACGCACCCGGGCGGCGGACGCGGTGAGGTCGTCCAGGTCGGCGCCGCGCGCCTGGAGCAGCACGGCGGCCTCGGTGACGTCGAGGGCGACGCCGTCGCGGGCGCGTTTGAGGGCGCGGCGCATGGCGTTCTCGGTGGGCCCGGTTCCGGAGGTCGCGGAAGTCGTCATCCTTCGAGCATACGATCGCAGTGATCAGGCATTACCGGTGTGCCGCGTCACAAACGACACACCGGCGGCGGCCCACGGGGGCGAGCTGCCCAGGCGTCCTACAAGGACTTCGTCCAAGGCCTCCCTACAAGTAGGGCGTGAACTCGTCCAGTACGCGCAGTACCTCGGCCTCGCCGGCCGGCGGCAGCTGCAGGACGACCTCCTCGATGCCGAGGTCCGCGTAGTGCGCGAGCTTCCCGGCGCCGGGCAGTACGGCGTAGGGCACGACCTGGAGGCTGTCGGCGTCGCGGCCCGCGTCGGCCCAGGCGGTCCGCAGCACGGGCAGCGACTCGGCGAGGCCCCGGCCGCCGATGGGCAGCCAGCCGTCCGCGTACTCGGCGATGTGCGCGAAGAGCTTGGGTCCGGCCGCTCCCCCGATGAGCGTGCGCGGCCCGACGACCGGCCCGCGCGGCTTCTGCGCGGGCTTGGGGTACACGTGGCTGGCCCGCACCGAGCCGAACCGCCCCTCGTACGCGGTCGGTTCGGCGGCCCACAGCGCCCGCATCAGGGCCATCCGGTCGCGGCCCAGCTCCCGCCGCGTACGCCACTCGACGCCGTGGTCGGCGGCTTCCTCGACGTTCCAGCCGAAGCCGATCCCCAGGGTGAAGCGGCCCCCGGAGAGGTGGTCGAGGGTCGCGACCTGCTTGGCGAGGTCGATCGGGTCGTGCTGGGTGACGAGCGTGATGCCGGTGCCGAGCGCGAGGGCCTCGGTGACGGCCGACGCCTGGCCGAGGGCGACGAAGGGATCGAGGGTGCGGCCGTACTCGGGCGGCAGTTCACCGCCCACCGGGTACGGGGTGGTCCGTTCCACGGGGATGTGGGTGTGTTCGGGCAGATAGAGCCCGGCGAAGCCGCGTTGCTCCAGCTCACGGGCGAGCCGGGTCGGAGTGATCGTCTCATCGGTGAGGAAGATCGTCACGGAGATGCGCATGCCCCATCTCTACCGGCCCGCAGCACAAGTGTCGATACCGACCGGTCGGCATTCACAGGGGCGGGTATTCACAGAAAGCTGTCGGTTCCCTTCCCTTGCCCCGAGGTTCACGGCTGAATACGAGGATTGCCGGTACCACTCCTGCACCGCCATGCACCCCATGCACCGCCCATGACCCACGAGAACCGGGAGCAGCAGACATGTGCGAGGACGACCACAGCGGTGACCACGGCGTCGGCAGACGCGCCCTGTTCGTGACGGGGGCCGCCGCCGCGCTTACGTTGGGAACCGTGAGCTTCCCGAGCGAGGCCGCCGACGCGGCCCAGGCCGCCGAGACCCGGACCGTCCGCGGCACCCTGCCCACCGGTTCGCCGGACTTCGTGTACCTGCCGGTCGAAGTCCCGTCCGGTGTACGGGAGATCAAGGTCGCGTACACCTACGAGCGGCCGACCGTCCCGGCGGGCACCGTGGGCAACGCGCTCGACATCGGGATCTTCGACCAGCACGGTACCGAGCTGGGCGGACGGGGTTTCCGGGGCTGGTCGGGCGGCGCGCGCACGGAGTTCTTCATCCGCGCCGACGACGCGACGCCCGGCTACCTCCCGGGCCCGGTCCGCGAGGGCACCTGGCACATCGCGCTGGGCCCCTACACGGTCGCTCCGCAGGGCCTCGCGTACGAGGTCACCGTCACGCTGACGTACGGGGAGCCCGGCGAGACGGTGAAGCCGGTGTACCCGCCGTCGCGGGCCAAGGGGCGCGGCCGGGCCTGGTACCGGGGCGACTGCCATCTGCACTCCTGGTACTCGGACGGCCGCCGTACCCCGGCCGAGATCGCGGCGCTCGCGCGGGCGGCGGGCCTCGACTTCATCAATTCGTCCGACCACAACACGCACTCCGCGCACGCCCACTGGGCCGACCAGGCGGGCCCCCACCCGGACGGCGAGCTGCTGATCCTGCTGGGCGAGGAGGTGACGACGAGGAACGGTCACGTCGTGGCGCTCGGCACGGACCCGGGCACGTTCGTCGACTGGCGCTACCGGGCCCGCGACAACCGCTTCGGCAAGTACGCGCGCCGCATCCGGCAGGCGGGCGGTCTGGTCGTCCCCGCCCATCCGCATGCCACCTGCGTCGGCTGCAACTGGAAGTTCGGCTTCGGCGAGGCGGACGCGGTCGAGGTGTGGAACGGCGCGTACGGGCCCGACGACGAGGTGTCGCTCGCCGACTGGGACAGCATGCTGGTGGCCTCCGTACGGGAGGGTCGCGGGAGCCGGGACTGGATTCCGGCGATGGGCAACAGCGACGCCCACCGCGATCCCGACCCGGTCGGCACCCCGCAGACCGTCGTCCTCGCCGACGAACTGTCCCGCGAGGCGATCCAGGAGGGCATCCGCGCGGGCCGGTCGTACGTGGCGGAGTCGAAGGCGGTGTCGCTGTCGTTCTCGGCGACCGGCCCGAAGGGCGAACACGCGGGGATCGGCGGCCGGTTGAAGGTGGACGGCGACGACCCGGTCACGGTCCGGCTGGAGGTCTCGGGCGCACCCCGCTGCACGGTCCGCTTCGTCACGGACCAGGGCGTCCTGCACACCGGTGCCGTCCTGCCGGTGGCGGGCTCCGGCACGGTGGAGTGGCGTACGACGGCCCAGTACGCGGCGTACGTACGCGCGGAGGTGCGGCACGAGGCGGCGGCGGGTCCGCTGCCGGGAGCGCTGGCGGCGTTCACGAACCCGATCTTCCTGGGCCGCTAGAGCTCTGACCGGTCGGACGCTGGTTGGTCGGACGCTGGTCGGTGGGGCATTTGGTCGGCCAGGTCGGTGGGGGCCGGGTTTCGGGTCTGCCCGGCCCCCTCTGACGCGGGTGGTCAGACGGTCAGGCGGTCCCGATGCCCCGGGCCGCCTCGTCGATGCGCTTCTGCTGCATGGAGGTGAGCCGCTTGACGAAGAAGACGGCCACCACCGCGCTGATGACGCCGGTGGACGCGGTGATCTGCGTGTCGATGATGTCGGACATGGCCGCGGAGACGGTGTCGTGGCTGTACCAGCTGCTGAAGAAGCTGTTCGAGTAGGCCAGGACGTAGAGGATCCAGCACCACCACCAGGTGTGCATCAGCCACCGCCCGGCGCCCCGGGCCCGGCCCGCCGTCGCCGTCCAGATGTCGTTCGTCATCTGCTTGGGCATGAAGAGGTTGACGAACGGGATGAACCAGGCGCCGGCCGCCAGGCCGGGCGCGAAGCGCAGGCGTACGGGCGCGAAGGTGTCGGCGTTGTTGCGCATGCGCTGGAACCAGATCGGCCACAGGATCAACAAGGCCAGCGCCAACGCCGATTCGAGGGCGTCCAGCGCGTCCGTCGCGAAGTTCAGCGCCCCGTAGTCCCTGATGACACCGGGGGAGGCCGTTCCGTCCTGCGCGTCGAGCCGGAGGTAGACCTCTCCCAGGACGGCGCCTCTGAGCAGCAGGGGCAGGGTATAGAGGCCGAGCAGGACGGCCAGCCCGATACCCAGTCCGCGGGCCGAGCGGGCCGGCGGGCGCGGCGAGAAGTAGTGCGGCGAGGGCTGCAGGCTGCCGGGCGGGGGGCTGCCCGCGTGAAGACTGCCCGGCGGAGGGCTGGGGCTGCCGGCGTGGAAGCCGCCCGGCGCTGGACTCTGCTGCCAGGGAGGCGGGGGCGGGCTGTGGGCCGGGTCGTACGAGACGGGCGGTCCGAAACCCTGGAACGGGGCGGGTGCCGGGGGCTGCGCGGCTCCGGCCGGCGGCGCCTGTGCGGCGAGCGCGTGGCTCTGCAGGCGCTGGGGGCTCTGCGGGTCCTCGCTGTTGAGGAGCTGCACGGCGTGGCGGCCCAGCTCGGCCAGCACCTCGCCCGGCAGCCAGGCGCCGCCGGTGTCCTCCATGCTCTCGATACGCGCCGACAGCGTCTCCAGCGAGGGCCGTTGGGACGGATCCTTCACCAGACACCAGGCGATCAGCTGATCCCAGGGCGCGGGAATCCCGGTCAGGTCCGGTTCCTCGCTCGCGATCCGGTAGAGCAGCGAGTGGATCCCGCCCTCGCCGGTACCGAACGGCAGCTTGCCCGTCGCGGTGTACGCGAGGACGGCGCCGAGACAGAAGACGTCACTCGCGAACGACACGCGCTCGCCGCGCACCTGCTCGGGCGACATGAAGCCGGGCGAGCCGACGACGGCGCCCGTCATCGTCAGCCCGTCGGTGGACTGCATGGCGGGGTCGAGGGCGCGGGCGATACCGAAGTCGATGACGCGGGGGCCGTCGATCGTGACCAGAACGTTGGACGGCTTGAGGTCGCGGTGCACGAGCCCGGCGCCGTGGATGGCCTGGAGCGCGCGGACGAGTCCGATGCCCAGGGCCCGTACGGAGTTCGCGGGCAGCGGGCCGTACTGCTTGTCCACCACTTCGGCGAGGGAGGGCCCGGCGACGTAACCGGTGGCGACCCATGGGGTCGGCGCCTCCGTGTCGGCGTCCAGGACGGGGGCCGTCCACTCGCCACCGACCCGCTGGGCGGCCTTGACCTCCTGCGCGAACCGCCGCCTGAAGTCCGGTTTGCGGGCCAGTTGCTCCTGGACGACCTTGACCGCGACCGTACGGCCGCGGTCGGAGCGGGCCAGGTACACCCGCCCCATGCCGCCCTCGCCGAGTCTGCCGAGCAGTCGGTAATTGCCTATCCAGCCCGGATCGTCCGGGCTCAACCCGTCCATGCGTACTTCCTCTATCCCCGACACCCGCCGAATCGCCGCCGCCGCATCGCCGCCGACGCCTTCGCAGCGAGGATAGGAGATGGGACGGCAGTGGCGCGCGTGAACCCGGCCTCAACCCGGCCTCAACCCTGCTTCTGTCGGCAGTACTTGTCGCCCGCGGGCCGCTGGCCGGTGACCAGGAAGCGGGTGACGGCACGGTCTCCGCAGGCGTTGCCGTTGCCGAGATAGGCGTCGTGGCCGGTCGCGTCCACGGTCACCATGACGGCCCGCTGCCCCAGCGCGGCCCGGACGGCGCGGGCGCCGGCGAGGGGGGTGGCGGGGTCGCGCTCGTTCTGCACGAGCAGCACGGTGGACGGCCCGCGGTCGGTGATCCGAACGGGGGCGTCTTTCGGGTACGTCGGCCAGGCGGCGCAGGCGGTGGCGTTGCGGGGCATCCCGGCGGTGAGGGGGTACGCGGTGCGGCTGCGCGCGACCTCGGCCTCGTACACGGCGGTCGCGGTCGGCCAGTCCCCGTCGTTGCAGAAGGTGGCGGTGGCGACGGCGATACCGTTCTGCAGAAGGGATTCCGGGGCGGGCTCGGGCGCGGGCGGGGCCTCCCCCTTCCGGGCGGCCTGGATCAACTGGGCCAGCCCGGCGAAATCGTCGGGCTCGTACAACGCGTAGACCATCGCCTGCCGCAGGACGTTGCCGTTCAACTCGGCCGGGTTGGCGCCGGGCCACGGAACGGGCTCGCGATCGAGCCGTTCGGCGAGCCGCAGGAAGAGGGCCCGTACGTCGGCGGCTGTATGGGCGAGCCGGTAGGGATTCTCGCGCTGGGAGGCCCACTTGGCGAACTCCGGAAAGGCGTCCTCGACACCGGTCTCGAACGCGGCCCAGGCACCCCGGGCGAACTGGCCGCCGCTGCGCGCTCCGGTGGCGTCCGGGTTGCTGTCCAGCACTAGCCGGTCGGTGCGGTGCGGGAACAGTTCGTTGTAGACGGCGCCGGCGTAGGCCCCGTACGAGACGCCCCACGCGGACAGTTTCCGCTCGCCGAGGGCCGCGCGGACACGGTCGATGTCGCGGGCGTTGTTCGCGGTGCTGATGTGGCGGACGAGGTCGCCGCCGTTGCGGTCGCAGGCGGCGGCCGTGCGGCGGGCGGTCGCCATGTTCGCGGTGACGGACCCGTCGGCGGCGGGCCAGGGCCAGAACGTGGTGAGGGCGAGGTCGTCCCGGTCGAGCCCGCAACTGACGGGCGAGGACCGCCCGACCCCTCGCGGATCGAACCCGACCAGGTCGTAGGCGTCCCGCACGGCCTGCGGCAACCGCTGCCCCTTCCCGGAAACCTCGTCGAGACTGCCCCCGCCGGGCCCACCGGCGATCATCAACAGGGCGCCACGCCGGACCTCCGCCTTCTCGGCGGGAATCCGCGACACGGCGATCCCGATCCGGGGGCCTGCGGGGTCGGAGTAGTCGAGGGGCACGTGGACGGTGGCGCACCGCTGCCGGGGGTCGAGGCCGGTGCCCTCGCACTTGCCCCAGGTGAGGGGGCTGGTGCTGTGGCCTCCGGCTGCGGCCGGGGCGGCGGTCGCGGCAACGGGCAGGGTGAGCCCGAGGACCACGCCGGAGGCGGTGAGGAGGGCGGTGTTCCGCTTGGACTTTCGCATGGACTTCGTCATGCGGACGAGCTTCACGGCTGGAGACGCACGGCCCCATCCGGCCAACTGGCGTCTGCGAAGGGCGGTTTCCCGTACCGGTACGGGAAACCGAATCCGCGCGGGGCCACCACGACAGGGCCTAGAGCGCGGGCATCCCAGGGATGCCGGGCGGGTTGCCGTTGCCCGAGTCACGCAGGCGAGGAGCCCACGCGATCACCGCGTCCCGCCCGAGCGCCGCCACCGAGACGACGACCACCCCGGCGATGCTCGATCCGTCGTGGACGACACCCGCCGCGATGAGCGCGATCGCACCCGACGCGTTGACCGTCCCCAGACTCACGCCCATCCGGCGGATCTTGACAGTGAAGTACTCGGCCATGGCCCCAGCTTTCGTGTAGGTCGGTTACCCGAAACGCTAGAGCGACCTTCGAATCGGCAAACGAGTTTCTCAGCGACCCGTCGCAGTGCGGGCGAATCGTGTAAAGTCCCCGCGCTTTTGGCAAACCCAGCTTCACCCGTCCGAGTGAACGGATTACGTTCCCCTCCGGACGGGCCGGACCACCGGTAGGCGACCGCCCACTCAGTCCACCACTTGCGGATCCCGGAAGTAGTACACGACGGTCACTCCGAGGCCGGGTGTGTGCGTGTACACGACGGTGATCGCCTCGGCGGAGTCCCGGGCGAGCGGTGTCGTGTAGGTGTACTCCACGGATGGAGGGCGCCAACCGGGGATCTCGCGGCCGACCGCCGGCTCGCCCTTGATGAGCGTGAGCGCGTCCAGGGCCACTTCCTGCTCGCCCTCCGTGAGATCGACGAACGCCTTCCTGGCGGGCTCGGCCTCCTCCAGCGGGACTTCGCTCATGGGCCGCCGTCCCCGGCACGTGCGTCTTCGAGGGCCGCCATGACCTCCGGCGAGTTCCTGATCCGTACGCGATGACGGTAGGCCCGCACCACGGCCGCGGCGCCCGCGAAGTCGTCGGTCGGCGAAGCCCCTATGGCTGCCGCCAGCTCCTCCTCGAACCGCTCCCTATCGCCGGGAAACCCGTAACGGCTGAGCGCTCTGCGCAGGTCGTCCACGGTCCGGATCTCGGGCTGGGGCATCGTTCCCCAGCCGTACTCAGGCTGTGCGCTCATGATCTGCTCCTGACGGACAGGCGTGGCTCCACCTCCCAGTATGGTGCCGCCTTCACGAGGCGGACAGCTCGCGCTCTGCGCGCGGGCCCTCACTGGCGCGCTCACCGCTGCGCCGACTCGTGACCGCATTCCGCCCACAGGAGTTTGCCGCCCCGGGCAGACCCCAGGACGTGTGCGCCCCAGCTGTCCGCGCACGCCTGTACGAGGTGGAGGCCGCGGCCGGTCTCGGCGGTTTCGGGTCTTACGCCGGCGCGGGCGCCCCCTGGAGTGAAGGCCGGGGGGATCTCGCAGTCGGAGTCCCACACCGCGATCCGCAGCCGGTTCGGCTCCGCCGAGCGGACCCGGAGGGCGTACGGGCCCCGGGTGTGCAGGTGGGCGTTGGTGAGCAGTTCGGAGGCGAGCAGTTCCGCGGTGGGGGTGAGACCGGCGAGGTCGTGCGCGGCGAGCACGGTTCGAAGAGTTGCGCGGGCGATACCCGGTGCGCGTGGATCGTGCGGGAGTTGGAGGGTGTACGCCCAGGGCGGCGATACGGTGGCCATGGGAGTCTCCGATCACGAGTGGGGGTTGGGTACGGGGCCCAGTGACCGGGTCGCTCCGTCGAGCGGGGTGCTTCTGGGTGGTGGCGCCTGCACTCAGTAAGCTAGCGGTTCACCACTTAATACATTTCCCATTTCGGCAATCGCATGAGGTTTTCCCTCGTGTGGGTGACTCCAACGTGCGGTTGATCGAGGAAAGTTGAGCCATGGCGCCCAGGACCGCCACCACCGCCCGCCGAATCCGCCTCGGCACCGAACTCCGGCGGCTGCGCGAACGAGCGGGGCTCACCGTCACCGAAGGCGCCCGCCAACTAGGCGTCAGCCAGGCGCAACTCAGCAATATCGAGGCCAGCCGGTTCGGCGTCAGCCCGGAGCGACTGCGCGCCCTCGCACGCATCTACCGCTGTTCCGACACCCACTACGTCTCGGGACTGATCGAGTTGGCCGGCGAACGGAAGGGTGGCTGGTGGGAGACCTTCCGAGAGGTGCTGCCCACCACACTCCTGGATATCGCCGAGTTGGAGCATCACTCCACGCGACTGCGGTCAGCCAACACCGCGCACGTGCCGGGGCTGCTCCAGATCACGGACCACGCCCGCGAAATCTTTCGGCAGGTAGTGCCTGAGTTCTCCCGCACCGACATCGAGCATCGTGTGAGTCACCGTCTCCAGCGCCAAGCACTGCTGGACGGACCAGACCCGACCCCGTACCGGGCGATCATCCACGAAGCCGCGCTTCGCGTGCCGGTCGGCGGCGCCGCAATCGCCCGACGCCAGCTCGGACACCTGGTCGAACAGAGCGAACGCGAGCACATCACGGTCCAGGTGATCCCGTTCGCGATCGGCGCCTATCCCGGCTCCGGTCAGACCATCCTGTACATGTACGGCCCCGTGCCCCCGCTGGATACCGTCTCACTGGACCAGTCCCACGGCCCCGCACTTGTGGACGCCGAAGCTCAACTGCACACGTATCGCGTTCTCCTCGACCGTATGGAGTCCGTGGCTCTCCCTCCCGAGAAGTCCCGCGACTTCATCCACACCATCGCCCAGGATCTGTGAAGGGACCGAGATGCTTGACCACTCCTGGCAGAAGTCGTCCTACTGCGGCCAGGGCGAGTCCTGCCTGCACGTAGCCGAAACGTGGCAGAAGTCCTCCCTCTGCCAAGAAGGCGACGCCTGCCTCCACGTGGCCGCCTCCGCCCCCGCAAAAACGATCCACCTCACCGAGAGCGGTGACCCCCGCGGAGCGATACTCGGGGCCTCCCCCGGGGCCTTCTCCGCGCTGCTCAGTGCCGTGAAGGGGCGGCAGCCGCATGGCGCGTGAGCGGGATCTGCGGTTTCGGGTCGTCACCCGGGTTCAGCGGTATCTGGCGAACCCGCTGACCCGCCGGCTGCCGTTCCACACGCTCGTGGAGACCACCGGCCGCACCTCCGGTCTGCCCCGGCGGACACCCGTCGGGGGGCGCCGCGTCGGGCGGGCGTTCTGGTTCGTCTCCGAGTACGGCGACAAGTCGCAGTACGTGCGGAACATCCAGGCCGACCCCCGCGTACGCGTCCGCGTCGGCGGGCGGTGGCACCACGGCACCGCCCACCTGATGCCGAGCGACGACAGCCGTGCCCGGCTGAGGTCGCTGCCCCGCATGAACAGCGCCGCCGTCCGTCTCTTCGGGACGAACCTGCTGACCGTGCGGGTCGATCTCAGCGACTGAACGGCCGCCGGGTCACGCCGACCCGTTCGACAGGCGGTCCAGCCATTCCGTGAGCAGCGCGCCCTCGGCCCGGGTGAGGGCCGGGGGCGGGGTCTGCTGGAGGAGGGCGTTCAGGTGGGCGGCCGTGGAGGGGACGTGGGGCTCGGACGGTTCGACAGCCTCCTGCGGAGCCGCCCCCGTCACGTCCGGCGTGAACACCGTCGCGTGGACCGCGTCCCGGACCCGGCGCGACACCGACTCGTCCGTGAACGTCGCCGGGCGCGAGACCAGCATCAGCGCCACGCCGACGTTCGCCGACATGATCATCTGAGCCGCCAGCTCGGGCGCCAGGCACAACTTGCCCTGCGCTGCCGCCCGTTGCAGATCGGCCGTGAGGATGCTGTGGGCCTCCAGCGCCGCCGCCGGGGGCGTACGCATCGCGGGTGAGTGCATGAGCCGGAACAGGTTCGGGTTCGAACGCGCGAACTCGACGTGCGTGGTCCAGCCGTCCCGCAGATCCTCGATCGGATCCGTACCGGGCGGCCGGTCCCGCTTGGTCGCGAGGTACTTGTCCCAGCCGTGGTCGACGACCGCCGACAGAAGGCCCTCCTTGTCCCCGAAGTGGCGGTAGAGCGCGGGGGCGCCGACGCCGGCCCCCTCGCACACGGCCCTGGTCGACACGTCCCCGTCGGGGGACTGGGCGACCAGGGCCGCCGCCACTTCGAGAATGCGCGCTTTCGTACTCACGGCCGTGACGCTATCCGAGGTCATACGGCGGGCCGCGGGGAGGCCGCCGGAGATGTCCGGGAGGGGCGAGAGGGTCGGGAGGGTCGGGAAGGTCGCGGGGTGAGCAGGTCTGCGAGGCCTATGCGGGCCAGGAACTGCGCGCGGATACGGTCCGCGACCTCGCTGACCTCCTCCGACCCGTCGTTCGAGGGGTCCACGTGGACGCGGAAGGGCCGCTTGCCGGGCGGCGCGTCGACCACGTCCACGATCGCGTCGGCCACCAGGGACGCGGAGGTGCCGGCCGGTTCGAGGGCGGCGAGGCGCTCGGCGACCTGTTCCATCAGGCCCGCGTACCGCTCCTCGTACGCCGGGAGCACGGACTGCTCGGACGGGTGGCCGCCGGTCGCGAAGTGCTCCGTACCCGACGTGAACGCGCCCGGCACCACGATCGTCGTCTCGATGCCGAACCGGGCCAGCTCACCGGCGTACGACACCGCGAGCGCGTCCATCGCGGCCTTCGCGGCGAAGTACGGGGCGAGGTAGGGCGGAGTGCCGCCCCTGGTCGAGGACGAGCCGACCCAGAGCACCAGGCCGTGCTCCTGGGCGCGCAGGTGCGGGAGCGCGGCCCGGTTCACGCGCTGGGTGCCGAGCACGTTGGTGTCGTACACCGCGGCCAGTTCGGCCGGGGTGAAGGCCTCGGCGGGTCCTGTCACCATGTGGCCCGCGTTGTGGACGACCACGTCCAGCGCACCGGCCCCGGCCAGGACCGTGGCGACGGCGGCGTCCGCGGACTCCTGCGACAGGACGTCCAACTCGACGGTACGCAGGTCGACTTCGTGCTCGGCGGCGCAGGACTCGGCCTCGGCGACCCGGTGGGCGTTGCGCCCGGCCGTGTCGCGCATCGCCGCGTACACCGTGTGCCCGGCGTCGGCCAGTGCCCGCGCGGCGAGCGCGCCGAAACCGGAACCCGCCCCGGTGATGACGACCGTCTTGCCCATGACGGAACTCCTGAGGGAGAGGGGAGGAAAGAGGGTGGGGTTACGCGATGCCGCCGTTGGCGCGGACCACCTGGCCGTTGACCCAGCGGCCCGCCGGGCCCGCCAGGAAGGACACGACCCCGGCGATGTCACCGGGCGTGCCCAGGCGCTCCAGCGGCGGCTGCGCGGCCATCCGCGCGATCGTCTCGTCGTCCTTGCCGTCCAGGAACAGGGCGGTGGCGGTCGGGCCGGGGGCCACGGCGTTGACGGTGACGTCCCGGCCGCGCAGCTCGCGGGCCAGGATCAGGGTCATGGCCTCGACGGCGCCCTTGGTGGCCGCGTACCCCGCGTAGCCGGGGAGGGCGAGCGCCAGCACGCTGGTGGAGAAGTTGAGGATCGCGCCGCCCTTGCGCAGCCGGCGCGCGGCCTGCTGGTCGACGACGAAGGTGCCGCGGATGTTGGTGCGGTGCATACGGTCCAGGGCGTCGAGGTCGGTGTCGACGACCGGGGCCAGGGTCATGACACCGGCCGCGTGCACGACGACGTCGATCCCGCCGTACGTCGACTCGGCGGCGTCGAAGAGGGCCGCGACCTCGGTCTCGTCGGCCACGTCGGCCCGGAAGGCGAACGCCTTGCCGCCCGCCTCTGTGATCGCGCCCACGGCCTTGTCCGCCTCGGCCTGGTTCCCCGCGTAGTTGACGACGACGGCGAATCCGTCGGCGGCCAGGCGCTCCGCGGTCTCCCGGCCGATACCCCGCGATCCGCCGGTGACGATCGCGACGCGGGTGGTGGTGCCAGTGGCTGCACCGGTGCCTGTAGCTGTACCGGTGCCGGTCTGCTCGGTCATGACGGTGCTCCTTGTCTCGGCGGGTAGCGCTGCTCGCATCCCGACAGGAGCAACGCTAACACCGATATAATATCGACGCTACCCCGCAACCGTAGCGCCGCTACCAGCACTGGACGCGACGACCGGCCTTCACTAAACGGAACAGCGTTCCGCATTTCTAACGGAACGACGCTCCGCTTACTGCCGATGGGCGACGAACGCAATCACCGGGGCGGCTCGCGGCGCTGGCTGGTCAAGACCGACACCCCCGCCGTCCTTGCTGGACCCGTCACTACGGCGCCGCTGACCGCCGCCCGCGTGGGTACGGGCCCCTCACCCCTCGATCGCGCCGCGTTCGCGCGCCATACGCTGACCGCATGACGGTCGAAATGACGCTGAACCTGCCTGCCGACGTGGCCGCCTACCTGACGGCCAAGGGGGACGCCTCCGCGTTCACCACCCGGGTACTGCGCCGCCAGATGCTCGCCGAGGATCTGGAGAAGTCGGCGCGGGTACGGGCCCAGGCGGGCCTGGCGACCACCGCTGCGGAGCCCGCCGAGAGCGAGGACGCCACCCTGGAGCGCTGGGCGCGGGTTGCCGCGCGGTGAGGCACGGGAGGCACGGGCAGCGGGGAGGCGGAGAGCCCAGAGCCGGCCACTCCGCCGTCAGGGCATCGGTGAGGCTCACCGCTGCCCAGCCGAGCAGCCCCGGCAGGACGCGGCGTCGGCGTTCAGCCCGGCCACACCAGTGACTGGAGTTCCGCGTATGCGTGCAGGGCGTACGAGCCGACGTCTCTGCCCACTCCGCTCTGCTTGAAGCCGCCGAACGGGGCCTCCATGTTGCGGCCCACCGTGTTGATGCCCACGCCGCCGGTGCGGAGGCGGGACGCCACGCGGAAGGCTCGGGAGACGTCGCCGGACCAGACGTAGTCGATCAGGCCGTAGTCGGTGTCGTCGGCCAGGGCGACGGCCTCCTCCTCGTCGTCGAAGGGGACGACCACGACCACCGGGCCGAAGATCTCCTCGCGGACCACCCGCATGTCGGGCGTGCAGTCCGTCAGGAGGGTCGGGGCCACGTAGAAGCCCCGCTCGAACGGCGGGCGTTCGCCGCCCGCGACCACCCGCGCGCCCTCCTTGCGACCCAGTTCGATGTATGACTCGACGCGGTCCCGGTGCGCGGACGAGATCAGCGGGCCGACGACCGTGCCGGGGGCCCGCGGGTCCCCCACCTTCAAGTGGCCGATGAAGGCCGCAAGTTGGTTGACCAGACGGTCGTACACCGGCCGCTGCGCGAGCACCCTTGTCGGGGCCGTGCAGATCTGGCCGCTGTAGAACGAGAACGTCGTGCCGATGCCCCGGACCGCCGACTCCAGGTCCGCGTCCTCGAAGACGATCGCCGCGCCCTTGCCGCCCAGCTCCATCAGCTGCCGTTTCATCCCGCGCCCGCACACCTCGGCGATGCGCCGGCCGACCGCCGTCGAGCCGGTGAAGCTGACCATGTCGACGTCGGCCGAGTCGACGGCCGCCTCCCCGACCTCCGCGCGCGCACCGGAGACGACGTTCACGACCCCCGGCGGTACGCCCGCCGCCTCCAGCGCCTCGGCCATCCGGTAGACGGAGAGCGGGTCCTGCGGGGCCGGCTTCACGACGACCGTGTTGCCCATCGCGAGCGCCGGGGCGATCTTGCCCGCCGGGTTGGCCCAGGGGTTGTTGTACGACGTGATGCAGGTGACCACGCCCACCGGACGGCGTACGGCGAGCGCGCCCAGCACGGCGGCCCCGCCGAACGGGCCCGCCTCGTTGATCTGCGGCGGCAGCGGCTCCTCGACGGGCTCCACGCGCGCGTACCGCTGGAAACGGGCCGCCCCGACCCCCACCTGCATCCCGCGCGCGGTGCCGGTGGTGGCCCCGGTCTCCGCCTGCGCCAGTTCGGCGTACGGGAGGAGGTTGCGCCGGATCTCCTCGGCCGCCCGGTGCAGGACGGCCGCCCGTTCCTCCGGTGTCGTGCGCGACCACGTCCGGAAGGCCTCGCGGGCCGCGCCTGCCGCCGCGTGCACCTGATCCCGCGAGGCCTCCGGCGCGAGCCCGACGACGTCCTCGGTCGCCGGGTCGATCACCTCGTAGTGGCCGCCGTCCGGCTCCACCCACGAGCCGCCGATGAACAACCTTTGCCCAGACCCCGCTTGACGGGTCATCACTTGGTGCTCACCGTGTGCGTGTCCCGGCCCGACCTGAGCACCTTGCCCGGCACGGCCCCGGTCACCACGTCGTCGCGTATCGACTCGACGCCGTTGACCCACACGGCCGTGACGCCGATCGCCTTGGAGTCGAGGCGCGGGCTGTCTCCCGGCAGGTCGTGCACCAGGGTGGCCTTGCCGGCGTCGATCCGTTCCGGGTCGAAGAGCACGAGGTCCGCATGGAAACCCTCCGCGATCCGTCCGCGCCCACGGAGCCCGAAGAGCTGTGCCGGATCGTCCGTGAGCATCTTCACCGCCTGCTCCAGCGTGACGAGTTTCCGGCCCCGCAGGCAATCCCCCAGGAACCGGGTCGTGTACGGCGCCCCGCACATCCGGTCCAGATGGGCGCCCGCGTCCGACCCGCCGAGCATGACGTCCTCGTGCCGCCACGTCTCCTGGCGCAGGGTCCACGAGTCGGGGTCGTTGTCGGTCGGCATCGGCCACAGGACCGTACGGAGGTGGTCGGCGGCACAGATCTCGACCAGCGTCTCGAAGGGTTCCCGGCCTCGCTCGGCCGCGATGTCCCGTACGACGCGGCCGGTGAGTCCCTCGTTCTCCGCGCTGTACGTGTCCCCGATGACGTACCGGCCGAAGTCCGCGAGGCGCCGGAAGACGCCCGCCTCCTTGGAGTCGGCCCGCCGCAGCATCTCGGCGCGGACCTCAGGGTCCCGGAGTTTCGCGATCCGCTCGGGCACCGGGAGATTGAGGACCTCGCCCCAGCCGGGGATGAGGTTGAGGGCGCAGAAGGTGCCCAGGGACATGTTCATCGGCGTGAGGATCGGCATCGTGAGCGCCACGATCCGTCCACCGGCCTTACGGGCCCGCTCGCTCGCCGCCAGCTGCCGTGGCACGCGCTCGGGGACGGCCGCGTCGATCGTCAGGACGTTCCAGTTCAGGGGCCGGCCGGCCGCCGCGCTCATCTCCACGAACAGATCGATCTCGTCGTCGCTGAACTGGTCGAGGCAGCCCGCCACGATCGCCTCGATCTGGGTGCCCTCGCGTTCGCCGACCGCCCGGGAGAGGGCGAGGAGTTCGGCGGGTCCGGCGTGCCGGGAGGCGACCGGTTTCCCGTCGCCGTCGGAGTGGGTCGACGACTGGGTGGTGGACAGCCCCCAGGCCCCGGCCTCCATCGCCTCATCGAGCAGCGCGACCATCGCCGCCAACTGCTCGTCCGTGGGCTGCCCGCCCACCGCGTCCGGACCCATCACGTACCGCCGCAGCGCGCAATGCCCCACCATGAAGCCCGCGTTGACGGCGATCCGGCCCTCCAGGGCGTCGAGGTACTCGCCGAAGGAGTGCCAGCTCCACGGCGCGCCCTCCTCAAGGGCGACCAGCGACATGCCCTCGACCTTGGACATCATCCGGCGCGTGTAGTCGGCGTCCTCGGGACGGGACGGATTCAGGGGCGCGAGCGTGAAGCCGCAGTTGCCGCCCGCCACGGTCGTCACACCGTGGTTCAGGGAAGGCGTCGCGTACGGGTCCCAGAAGAGCTGCGCGTCGTAGTGCGTGTGGGGATCCACGAACCCGGGCGCGAGGACGAGCCCGGAGGCGTCCTCGGACGTCCGCGCCTCCTCGGTGACCGCCCCGACGACGGCGATCCGCCCGTCCCGTATCCCCACGTCGGCGACGAAGGCGGGCCCACCCGACCCGTCGACGACTCGCGCACCCCTGATCAGATGGTCAAGCACGACAGCCCCTTCGTTTGTTTTTTGGGGGCGCGGGGAACTGCGCGACCAGCCCCCACCGGACCCGCACCCACCCACGATCCTCAGACAGCCCCGCGGAACCGCGTGGTCCGGTGCACAGGATCCGTATCGATCTTCGGAATCACGTGCTCCCCGATCAACCGGATCGTCTGCAGCGTCTCCTCCTTGGGCACCCCCACCGGCAGCCCGAACGACAACTGATCGGCCCCGGCCTGCTCCCACCGCTTGCACTGCGTGAGCACCTCGTCCGGATCCCCGCAGATCAGCAGCTCCTCCGCGATGAGCAGTTCGATGAACTCCTCGTTGTACTCCGGCAGCGTCTCCGGCCAGACCGGAAAACCCTCGGGCCGCGGGAACGTGTCGTGGTAGCGGAAGACGAGCGAGGGCAGATAGTGCAGTCCGCCGCTCACGGCGATCCGTACCGCCTCGTCGTGCGTGGGCGCGCAGACCGCCGTCGTCGTCACCATCACGTTGTCGTTGACGAAGTCCCCGACCGGCTCGGCCTCGACGACGGCCGTCTTGTACTGCTCAAGGACCCACTCCATGTCGGAGACCTTCTGCACGCTGAACCCGAGCACCCCGAGCCCCTTGCGGGCGGCCATGGAGTACGAGGGCGGCGACCCGGCGGCGTACCACATGGCGGGGTGCGACTTCCCGTACGGCTTCGGCAGGATCTTGCGCGGCGGGAGCTGCCAGTGCTTGCCCTGGAAGCCGACGTACTCGTCCTGGAGCCACATCTTGGGGAACTCGGCGATGGTCTCTTCCCAGATCTCCTTGGTGTGGTTCATGTCGGTGATGCCGGGGAGGAAGCCGAGGATCTCGTGCGAACCGGCCCCGCGTCCGCTGCCGAACTCGAAGCGACCCTCGGTGAGATGGTCGAGCATGGCGACCTTCTCGGCGACCTTCACGGGGTGGTTGACCTGGGCGAGCGGGTTGAAGATGCCCGATCCCAGGTGGATGCGCTCGGTGGCGTGCGCCAGATAGCCGAGGTAGACGTCATTGGCGGAGAGGTGCGAGTACTCCTCCAGGAAGTGGTGTTCCGACGCCCAGGCGTACTTGAAGCCGGACGCGTCGGCCTGGATGACGTACTCGGTCTCCTCCATCAGCGCCTTGTGCTCCGCGAGCGGGTCGGTCTCGGCCCGCTTGCCCACGTATCCCTGTACAAAGAGCCCGAATTCCAAGGAGGTTCACCGTCCCCTGTGTCCGTCATCCGTCCGGCGAACGCCGAACCTGACGCATCGTCAGATTGACCTGCCGCCGACTGTGGCACCGCACCCGTGAGGCGTCAATAGCTGATGGCCCGTCACATACGCCCCGTCGCGCCCCGATGCGCCTCGCCGCGGCTCGCTGTGGCTCACATCGCGCTCACGCCCGCCAGCCATCCCCCGTCGATCACGAATGGTTGCCCGGTGATGTAGGAGGAGTCGTCGCAGGACAGGAAGAGGGCGAGGCGGGCCACCTCCTCGGCCCGGCCGATCCGGCCCATCGGCACGAGCTTGCGGTAGAACTTGGCGACGGCCGCCGCAGCCGCCTCCGCGGCCTCCGCCGAACCGGTGCCCACCGATCCGGTGCCTGCCGATCCGGTGTCCGCCGCCGGGTCGAGCAGGGCGGGATTGCTCATGGCGGTGTCGATCGCGCCGGGACAGACGGCGTTGACGCGGATCCCCTTCGGCGCCAGTTCCAGCGCGGCCACGCGCGTGAGTCCGACGATGGCGTGCTTGCTCGCGCTGTACGCGCCCACGTACGCCATGCCGGTGAGCCCGGTGTACGAGGCGGTGTTGACGATCGTCCCACCGCCGGCCGCCTCGATCTCGGGCGCCAGGGCCTTGATGCCGAGGAAGACGCCGACCTGGTTGACCCGCACGATCTGCATGAACTCGTCGAGGGGGGTGTCGACGAGGGCGTTGAAGCGCAGGATGCCGGCGTTGTTGACGAGCCCGTCGACCTTCCCGTACGCCTCCTTCGCCAGTGCCACCGCGGCGGTCCAGTCGTCCTCGCGGCTCACGTCCAGGTGCACGTACCGGGCGCGGGCCCCCAGCTCCTTGGCGAGGGTCTCCCCCTGCTCGTCGAGCACATCGGCGACGACGACCGAGGCCCCCTCCTCGGCGAAGAGCCGCGCCTCCTGCTCCCCCTGCCCCCGAGCCGCCCCGGTGACGACAACGACCCGCCCGTCCAACTTGCCCATGATCACTCCCTAGCCGATGGGCGCCCCGTCAGGGGCGCGGGGAACTGCGCGGCCAACCACGACGCACCCGCGGTCGCACACGAGGCCAGCCCCCTCCCCCTCAGGGGCGCGGGGAACTGCGCGACCAGCCACAACGCACCCGCAGCCGGGTACGGGGCCAGCCCCCTCCCCCTCAGGGGCGCGGGGAACTGCGCGACCAGCCACGACGCGCCCGCAGACACGTACGAGCCCCGCCCTCTACCCGAGCAGCGGACCGACCCCCGACCCGAACGCCGCGATCTGATCGGTCAGTTCGGCCCGGCTCCGCGACCGGAACCGCACCTGGATCTGATGCACCCCCATCGCCCCGTACGCCCGCAGCGACTCGGCGATCTCCTCCGCGGAGCCGGAGACCGTCCGGCGTCCCACGGCCCACGAGGGCCGCCCCACGTACAGCGGCTCGGTGATCGCGCCGACGGTCAGCGGCCGGGTCACCCCCGCCTCCTCCCGCAACCGCCCCAGCCGGGCGATCTGCTCGGGCAACCGCTCCCGCGGATCCCCCTGCGGCAGCCACCCGTCCCCCCGGACCGCGGCCCGCCGCACGGCCGCGGGCGAGGACCCGCCGACCCAGACGGGCACCCGCTCCTGCGCGGGCCGGGGCCGCTGGCCGAGCCCCTCGAAGTCGTACAGCTTCCCGTGATGGGACGGGAACTCCTCAGGTCCCAGCGCGGCCCGAAGCGCGTCGATGCACTCGTCCAGCACCGCCCCGCGCCGCTCGAAGTCCACCCCCAGCGCCTCGAACTCCTCCTGTACGTGACCGGCGCCGACCCCGAGGATCAGCCGTCCGCCGCTGAGGTGGTCGAGGGTCGCGTACTGCTTGGCGGTGGCGAGGGGGTGCCGCAGTCCGACGACGGCGACGTGGCTGAGCAGCCGGACGTGTTCGGTGACGCCCGCCAGGAAGGCGAGCGTGGCGACGGGGTCGTACCAGACCGTGCTCATCGCGGCGGCGAGGCGGCGGGGGACGGCGACGTGGTCGCAGCTCGCGAGGTACGCGAAGCCGGATGCGTCGGCTGCGCGGGCGATCTCCACGAGATCGTCCGGGCCGGCGTCGGCCTCCCACGCCTCGGCGTAGAGGGTGCTCTGCGACTGGACCGGGAGCTGCATCCCGTACGCCAGTCGCCCTTCGGGGAGGTTCTGCATGGGCGGCGCCCCTTGTCTGACGGGCCGTCATTGGGGTGGGTGGGGGTGTTGTGTGCGGGTGCGGGTGCGTCGTGGCTGAGCGCGCCGTTCCCCGCGCCCCTTAGGGGGTGGGGGTCGGGCTCCGCGTTCAGGCTCAGGTGCGTCGTGGCTGAGCGCGCCGTTCCCCGCGCCCCTTCGGGGGTGGGGGTGGGGGCGGGGGTGTCACGGGGACCAGAGGCCGTCCTTCGTCAGGGACAGGAGTTCTATCGCGTTGGTGCGGACTATTCGGTCCACCACTTCCGCGTCCAGGTGGGACATCTGGGCCTCGCCGACCTGGCGGGACTCGGGCCAGGTGGAGTCGGAGTGGGGGTAGTCGGTCTCGTAGAGGACGTTGCCGACGCCGATGGCGTCCAGGTTCTTGAGGCCGAAGGCGTCGTCGAAGAAGCAGCCGTAGACGTGCTCGGTGAAGAGTTCGGAGGGCGGGCGGTGGACCTTGTCCGCGACGCCGCCCCAGGCGCGGTTCTCCTCCCACACCACGTCGGCGCGTTCGAGAATGTAGGGGATCCAGCCGATCTGGCCCTCCGCGTACATGACCTTCAGGTTCGGGAAGCGTTCGAACTTGCCGCTCATCAGCCAGTCGACCATCGAGAAGCAGCAGTTGGCGAAGGTGATGGTGGAGCCGACGGCGGGCGGCGCGTCGGCGGAGGTGGAGGGCATCCGGCTGCTCGACCCGATGTGCATCGCGATGACCGTGCCGGTCTCGTCGCAGGCGGCGAGGAACGGATCCCACTCGTCCGTATGAACGGAGGGCAGTCCGAGGTGCGGAGGTATCTCGGAGAAGGCGACGGCCCGCACTCCGCGGGCGGCGTTGCGCCGTACCTCCTGTGCGGCGAGCTGCGGGTCCCACAGAGGGATGAGCGTGAGCGGTATCAGCCTCCCTTGGGCCTCGGGCCCGCACCACTCCTCGACCATCCAGTCGTTGTAGGCCCGCACGGAGAGCAGTCCCAGTTCGCGGTCGGCGGCCTCGGTGAACGTCTGGCCGCAGAACCGGGGGAAGGTCGGGAAGCAGAGCGCGGACTGCACGTGGTTGACGTCCATGTCGGCGAGGCGCTGCGGGACGTCGTACGAGCCGGGCCGCATCTGCTCGTACGTGATGATCTCCAGCTTGATCTCGTCCCTGTCGTAGCCGACGGCGGTGTCGAGGCGGGTGAGCGGGCGGTGCAGGTCCTCGTAGACCCACCAGTCGCCGATCGGCCCGTCGTCGCCGGGGCTGCCCATGACGGGGGCGAACTTCCCGCCGAGGAAGGTCATTTCCTTCAGCGGGGCGCGTACGACGCGCGGTCCGATGTCCTGGTACTTCGACGGGAGCCGGTCCCGCCAGACGTTGGGGGGCTCCACCGTGTGGTCGTCCACCGAGATGATCTTCGGGAAGGTCTCCATGCGTTGTACGGTAGCGCCGATCTGACGGGGCGTCAGCTACTGGAGAGGGATCTCCGGAATGCGGGTACGGCCCCGCGTGGTTGCGGGGAGGGGGTGTGGGCCCTGTGTGGGCTTGCGTGAATCTGGCATGGCGGCCTGTGATCGGTGTCTCCCACGGCTGACGCATCCGCCATGAACAAGGCAAACTGGCCTGGTTGTCATGACGGTTCGGCAGGGGGACAGCGATGGACGGTGTACCGCGAGTACCGGAGCAGTGGGAACCCGAGGAATCGGTGGCCCTGCGCTTCAGCGTGCTCGGGCCGGTGCGCGCCTGGCGGGGGGCACAGGCGCTGCCCACGGGGTCCCCGCAGCAACGCGCCCTGCTGGCCGCCCTGCTGCTCCGCGAGGGCCGCACGGCGACGTCCGGCGAGCTGATCGACGCCCTGTGGGGCGACGAGCCGCCGTCCCAGGCGCTGGCGGCCGTGCGCACGTACGCCTCGCGACTGCGCAAGATCCTCTCCCCCGGCGTCCTGGTCAGCGAGTCCGGCGGGTACGCGATCCGGCTCACCGACGCCTCCGGCAGCGGCGCCACGCTCGACCTCGCCCTGGCCCAGGAGCTGGCGGCCGACGCGGAGAAGGCCAAGAGCAGGGGCGATCTGTGCCATGCGCGCGCCCTGCTGAACAAGACGCTGAGCCTGTGGGACGGGGAGGTGCTGGCGAGCGTCCCGGGCCCGTACGCGGAGACCCAGCGCACCCGGCTGCAGGAGTGGAAGCTCCAGCTCACCGAGTCCCGCCTCGACATGGACCTCGAACAGGGCTGCCACGCCGAGGCGGTCTCCGAACTGACCGCGCTCACCGCCGCGCACCCCCTGCGGGAGCGGCTGCGCGGGCTGCTGATGCTGGCGCTGTACCGCTCGGGCCGCCAGGCCGAGGCCCTGGCCGCGTACGCCGACACCCGGCGGCTGCTCGCCGACGAGCTGGGCGTGGACCCGAGCCCGGAACTCCAGGAACTCCAGCAGCGCATCCTCCAGGCCGACCCGGGCCTCGCCGAACCCTCGGCGCCACTGGCCCCCGAGACCGCGGCCACCCCGGTGCGCCCGGCCCAACTGCCCGCGACCGTCCCGGACTTCACCGGCCGCTCGTCCTTCGTCTCCGAACTGTGCGAGGTCCTCGCGAGCGCCGAGGGCCGTGTGATGGCCGTCTCCGCGCTGGCCGGCATCGGCGGCGTCGGCAAGACCACGCTCGCCGTCCACGTCGCCCACCAGTCGCGGGTCGCCTTCCCGGACGGACAGTTGTACGTGGACCTGCAGGGCGCCGGTGCGCGCGCCGCGGCACCGGAGGCCGTACTGGGCGCCTTCCTGCGCGCGCTCGGCACCCCGGACTCGTCCATTCCGGACAGCCTGGAGGAGCGGGCGGCCCTGTACCGCTCGGTGCTGGACGGCCGCCGGGTCCTGGTCCTCCTCGACAACGCCCGCGACGCGGCCCAGGTCCGGCCCCTGCTGCCCGGCACCGAGGGATGCGCCGCGCTGGTCACCTCGCGGGTGCGGATGGTCGACCTGGCCGGCGCGCACCTCGTCGACCTCGACGTGATGTCGCCGGAGGAGGCCCTCCAGCTCTTCACGAAGATCGTCGGCGCCGAGCGGGTGGAGTCGGAACGCCAGTCCGCGCTGGACGTGGTGGCGGCCTGCGGCTTCCTGCCGCTGGCCATCAGGATCGCCGCCTCCCGGCTGGCCGCCCGGCGCACCTGGACGGTCTCGGTCCTCGCGGCGAAGCTCGCCGACGAGCGGCGGCGCCTGGACGAACTGCAGGCCGGCGACCTGGCCGTGAAGGCCACCTTCGAGCTGGGCTACGGGCAGCTGGAGGCGCCCCAGGCCCGCGCCTTCCGCCTGCTGGGCCTCGCGGACGGCCCCGACATGTCCCTGGCCGCCGCCGCCGCGGTCCTCGACCTGCCCCTCGACGACACCGAGGAACTCCTCGAATCCCTCGTCGACACCTCGCTGCTGGAATCCGCGGCGCCCGGCCGCTACCGCTACCACGACCTCGTCCGGCTCTACGCGCGTGCGTGCGCCGAACGCGACGAACACCCGCCGGGCGAACGGGCCGCCGCGATGTCGCGCCTGCTCGACTTCTACCTCGCCACGGCCGCGGGCGTGTACGCCATCGAGCGCCCCGGCGACCGCCTGGTGGACCACCTGGAGACGACGCAGTACCCGGGCCTGACCTTCACCGGCGGCAGCGCCGCGCTCGACTGGCTCTACACGGAAGCGGCACCGCTGCTGGCCTGCGTACGGCAGTCGGCGGGCACGGAGTTCCTGCGGCGGGCGGTGGATCTGCTGTGGGCGGCCAAGGACCTCACCGAGTCCGGGGCGAACTCCCACCAGTACGAGACCACGGCCCGGGCGATGTGCGACGCCACCCGGGCCGCCGGGGACGACCGGGCTGAGGGCAGGGCCCGGACGATCCTCACCGACGTCCTCCTGGTCTCCGGCCGCATCCAGCAGGCGGAGGACGAGGCCCAGCGCGCCATGGCACTCGCGGGTGCCGCACAGGACGCCACCGCGATCAGCTGGGTCGCCAACAACCGCGGCCTCATCTGCCTGCACCAGAGCCGGCACGCGGACGGCAAGGAGTTCTTCGACCAGGCCATAGAGCTTCTGCGGGCGGCCGGCAACCGGCCGTTCGAAGCGACCAGCCTCTGCAACCTCTCGCGCGCCCACCTGGGCATGGGCAACGTCAGCAAGGCCGTGGAGATCGCCCAGCGCGGTGTCTCCATCCATGCCGAATTCGGCCGGACGGTACGCCTCGCCAACGGCCACTACGCGGTGGGCATCGCTCTGCACATGGCCGGGCGGCACTCCGAGGCACTCGGCCACTTCTCCGAAGCCCTGGGCATCCTCGGGGACCACCGGCAGCGGCTCTGGGAGGGGACGACCCACTTCCGTATCGCCGAGGTCCATCTGGCCGCCCACCGTCCCGCGCCGGCGGCGCAACACGCCGAACAGGCCCTCGCACTGCGGTGCATCGGCGGTGACCGTATGCGGGGCAACGTCCTGACGCTGCTGGGGCGGGCCCTGTCGGTCCTGGGACAGGTGGACCGGGCCACGGCCTGCTGGAGAGAGGCCCTCAACCTCTACGAACAGAGCGGCGCCGAGGAGGCCGCCGCGGTGCGCGCCCTGCTCACCCCCGCCGCCGCGGCATGATCGACGAGCCGCCCACCAGGGCGGATGCAGACGTTCAGCATTCGTTTATCTCCGCGCGTCAGTCTCTACCTGTCACACCGTCGCGTCGGGGGGCAGACGGTCTGACCAGGAGCCCAACCGGCTAGTGTGCGGCTCCGAACGCCCGTCCAGCGACCCTCGGGGGAGTCTCTGGACGGGCGTTCTTCACTTGTCAACATCAGCAAAAGGGAGTCACCCCATGAGCGACAAGCAGAAGGACACGGCCGGAGCTCTGCCGGACGACTCGGTCAAGGACGAAGCCATCACGACGATGGACAACCCGATGCCGACGCCGCCGGCCGGACCTGACCTCACCGCGATGGACAACCCGATGCCCACACCGCCGGCCGGGCCCGACCTGACGGCCATGGACAACCCCATGCCGACGCCGCCGAAGGACCCGGACGTCGTCACACTGGACAACCCGATGCCGAGCGAGCCCGCCAAGGGTGGCGTCACGACGCTGGACAACCCGATGCCGACGCCGCCGTCGCTCTAGCAGGACGACACAGGACAACAACTGAAGACCTTTCTCCCGACGGGGATCGGCCGCGGTGGCGCGGAGGGGGAGCCACCGCGGCCGAGGTCTGTCCGGGGCAGGATCCGGCCGATCGGCGACGTGAGCCGTTTCGGCCCGGCAGGACGTAGCACCCGTACGTAGGACCCGTAAGTGACCGGCGTCTTCGGGCGTCCGGCCGTTCCCTCTCACCCAGGAGTCGGTATGACCCGTACGCAGAAGTTCCTCACGACGCTCACCCTGATGCTCGGCGTCACCGCCGCGGCCGCGAGTCCGGCACTGGCCGACAACTCCATGCCGGCGCCCGCGCCGGACGACATCGCGACTGTGACCGTGACCGTGCCGGAGGCGCCGGCCGTCCCGGCGCACTGACGTCCCGACGTCCACCGCGTCCAGCACGTCCGCGACGTCCGCGACTCCGACGGGCCGGGCCGGGCCTGGCCGACAAGGCGCTCGGCCCGTCGTCGTGTCCGGGGTTTTCGGGCCCGGCCGGAATTCGTCGCCGGGGGCGTCCCGGCCCTCGCGGTGGGCGCCCGTACGCCGTACTGTGCGGATCACGATGACAGCGCAGCCCACCGAGCCCGGCAGACCCCTCGTTCCGCGGCCGGAACGGACCCCCGGCGCCCTTCGCGCGGCCGTCATCCGGGTTGCCCCGCACCGGCTCGCCGAACTGGAGCGCGAGACCGACGGGGCCATCGGGGCCGCCGCTCGCACCGGCAGTCTCGGGCCGATCATCCAGCTTCTCGACACCTGGGCCGTCACCGTGGAGATCGCGAGGTTCCCGTCCACGGCCGCGCGGCTCCGCAAGGCCGAGCACACGGTGGGGGCGGTGGGGCGGGGCGCGCCTGCGCGGCGTGGGGCGCGGGATGAGATCCACGCGTTGCGCGCGGCGGCGCGGGAGTCGCTGGCACTCGGCTCGGCGACTCCGACGTAGGTCCGTTTCCATCCGCGGGCCGGTGGGGGCTGGGCGCGCAGTTCCCCGCGCCCCTGACGGGCGGGGCTACGCCCTGCCTCGATCCTCATCTGCGGGTCCGGTGGGGTTGAGCCGCGCAGTTCCCCGCGCCCCTGAAAAGCGCCCCTGAGGGGGCGCAGCCGGGGCGCGTCCCGGAATTACGCGCAGAGTTCGTCGTCGATCAACGCGTTCTGGGTGTCCTGGGTGGACGAGTCCGTCGAGCCGTCGCCTGTCGAGTTCAGGACCACGGTGCGGCGGCCGTCGGCGCTGATGCCGTTGCGGGTGGTGTAGCCGGGGAGGTTGCCCCCGTGGCTGTAATAGACGCCGCCGCAGGACAGCGGGACGCTCATCAGGCCGAGGCCGTAACGCACGCCGGGCCAGGCGGAATCCAGTTCCGGGGCCGGTACGGTCGTCCTCATCGCCGTCAGCTCCGCCGGGCGCAGCAGCCGGCCCCCGAGGAGCGCCTGGTAGAAGCGGCTCAGGTCGGCCGTCGTACTGATCATTGCGCCCGCCGCGCCGCCCGCCGAGGCGTTGAGTTCGGTGATGTCGATCGCCGGTCCCGCTTCGTCGAAGCTGGAGTAGCCGCGCAGATGGCGGCCGGGGATACGGGACTCGGTGGTCGGGGCAAGGGTGTCGCGCAGGCCCAGCGGGCGGATGAGACGGTTCGTGACCTCCTCGTTCCAGGTGTGCCCGGTGGCCTTCTCGACGATCATTCCGGCGAGTATGTAGTTGGTGTTGGAGTAGCTCCACCCGGCGCCGGGCGCGAATCGCGGGGTGTGCCGCATCGCGACGGCGACCAGTTGCTCCGGGGTCCAGGTGCGGTACCGCTCGGCCTGGTAGCCGGCCGTGCCGGCGAACTCGGGGAAGTCCGACGTGTAGTCGAACAGCCCGCTGGTGTGCTGGAGCAGCTGCCGTACGGTGATCGCGCCGCCGTCGTTGCCGTGGCCGGAGACGACTCCGGGCAGCCAGTGCTCCACGGTGTCGTCGAGCGACAGGCGTCCCTCGCCGACGAGTTGCAGGATCACCGTGGCGACGAACGTCTTGCCGGCGCTGGCGATCCGGAACTTGTCACCGGGGCGTACGGCGGCCTGCGTGGCCCGGTCGGCGACCCCGCCGGTGGCGTACCGGGCACCTCGCGGGTCCGTGGACCGGGCCACGACCCCGACGGTCCCGGTCTTCATGATCGCGTCCACGCCGGCCTGCAACGCCCTGCCGTGCGAGGCGCTGTACGCGGGGGTGCCGGTGGCCCCGGTCGCACCCGCCGCGGGCAGGGTCAGGCCGACGCCGGCCAGGACGGTCGCCAGGGTCGTGGCCACCACTCGGGAGGTGAGTTCGGTCTTCATGGATCACGTGCTCCAAGCGTCTCGGTAGGGATCGGGCCGTCGTCGCGGTACGACCACCACGCTAGGAACCCCACCTGTGCACCACGATCAAGCAGGCGCCCCAGCAGGCACTGGTGCACTCCCCCGCACAGGGGTAGCGCCTGCTGTACCAACGAGCCAAGCCCAAGCCCCGTAAGGGGCGCGGGGAACTGCGCGGCCCACCCCCACCGGCCCGCACTCGGCACCCGGCCGCAACCACCCCCACCCCAGGGGCGCGGGGAACTGCGCAACCACCCGCACCGAACCACGCACCCCACCACCCACGCACTCCAAGACGGCCCGTCAGCCCTTGCGCCGCGCATCGTCCAAGTACCTCAGAACCGCCGCCACCCGCCGATCCACCTGATCCGCGGGCGACAGGTCCAACTTCGCGAAGATGCTGCGGATGTGCTTGTGCACGGCCCCCTCCGTCACCACGAGCCGCCCAGCGATCGCCCCGTTCCCCAACCCCTCCGCCATCAGCGCGAGAACATCCCGCTCGCGCGGGCTGAGCCGCTCAAGCCGCGTGTCCTGCCGACTGCGTGTGAACAACTGCGCGACGACCTCGGGGTCGATCGCCGTACCCCCGCCCGCCACGCGATGGAGCGCGTCCAGGAACTCCTCGACCCGCCCCACCCGCTCCTTGAGCAGATACCCGAGCCCGGTCACCCCACCGCTCAGCAACTCCGTGGCGAAGGACTGCTCGACGTACGCCGACAGCACGAGGACCGCGAGATCGGGCCGCCGACGCCGGGCCTCGACCGCCGCGACGATCCCCTCGTCGGTGTGTGTCGGCGGCATCCGCACATCGAGGATGGCGACATCCGGCTTGTGCGTGTCGATGGCGTCGAGGACACCGTCACCCGTAGAGGCCGTCCCCACCACGTCGAGCCCCTCCGCACGCAGCAGCAGCGCCAGCCCCTCCCGCAGCAGCGCGTCGTCCTCGGCGATCACAATCCGCATGGCAGTTCCACCTTGAGAGTCGTCGGGCCGCCGGGCGGGCTGGCCAGTTCGAGGGTTCCGTCGTGCGCGGCGATCCGGTCGCGGATCCCGGTGAGCCCGGACCCGCCCTCCTGGTCGGCGCCGCCCCGCCCGTCGTCGGTGATGTCCAGGCGCAGCCGTCCGCCACCGCTGCGGACCGTGACCGCCGCCTGCCGCGCCCCGCTGTGCTTGGCGATGTTCGTGAGGGCTTCGGCGACCACGAAGTAGGCGGTCGCCTCGACGGACGCGGCGCACCGCTCGGGCGCGTCCACGTCGATCCGGCAGGGCACGGGACAGCTCGCGGCGAGTCCGGTGAGCGCCCCGGCGAGCCCCCGGTCGGCCAGTACGGGCGGCAGGATGCCCCGGGCCACCGAGCGCAGCTCGGACAGGGCCTGCTCGGCGGCGCTCTGGGCGCGTTCGAGGAGTTCGTCGGCGCCCGCCGGGTCGCGGGCCACCATGCGGCGCGCGGCGCCGAGGAGCACGGTGACGGTGACGAGCCGGTTCTGGGTGCCGTCGTGCAACGAGCGTTCGATGCGCCGCAGTTCGGTGGCGTGGGCGTCCAGGGCGGCGGCCCGGGTCGCGGTGAGTTCCGCGACGCGCAGCGACAGGTCCGTGTCGGGCCCGGCCGCGAGGAGGATTCGGCCGGGCTTTGCCTGGAGGCGTGCCATGCCGGGGCTGAGGCCGAGGATGATGGCGGTCCAGCCGAGCCCGAGCAGGCCGGCGGCGGCGGCGTCGGCCCAGGTCTCCGCGACCCCGATCCCGAGGGACGTACTGGTCGCGCCCTCCGGCAGCAGGTACCAGTAGAGGGGGAAGAGCGAGTCGCGCAGGGCCAGCAGCGGCAGCAACAGGCCGCCGATGCCGAGCAGCAGACCGAGCGTGGCGTGGCGGGCCAGCCAGCGCAGTTCGCGGCGCGTGGTCGGGTCGACGACGGCGAGCCGCACCGCGGTCGGCGCCGGGTCGGGCCCCAGGATCTCGGGTCCCCACCGCCCGAGCCGGTCGCGTTCGCGTCCGGCGAGGGAGTGCAGGGCGCGCAGCACGAGTGGTGCCATCAGCAGTCCGACGCCCACCAGGGATGTCACGGCGGTCACGGCCGCCCAGACGAGGACGAGCAGTGCCATCAGCGCGGTGCCGAGTCCGCCGACGAGCTGTTCGAGAGCGGCGACGGCCGCACCGGCCGCCCGCACCACGGTGGCCCGGATCCCGGGCCTGTCCTCGCCGCCGTCATCGCGTACGCCGGGCGGGGTCGGGGTCGGCATCCGCCCCTCCTCTCTCGCTCGTTCACGGCCCCGTACGAGCGACCGCTTCACCGTCGTGGAGGAGCGTAGAGGTACAGCCTGCTGTACCCCCACTCGGGCTGCTGGCGGGCTCGGCCGGCCGGGGCCCTGATCCGTACCTTCGAAGCCACGACAGCGAGACCCGCAGCGCGCATCGCCCACCGCGAACCACGCACCACACATCGCGCACCGCGCAGGGTCCGAAGAAGCTCGAAGACTCCGAAGAGGGACAGCCATGACGACCACGGACCCCTACCGCCTCGACGGCTTCCCCGGGAGCCCGGACCCGGCGCGGCAGAACGCTCCCCGGGAAGCCCAGGAAGCCCTCAGCTGGGACCGCTTCGTGCGTACGGTGCTGTGGCTGGTCCTGGTGATCAGCACCGTCGGCAATATGGTGGCCTCCTACAGCGCCGCCTCCACCGGCGTCCACCTGGTCTGCGGCGGGGTCACCGCCCTGTGCGTGACCGCGCTCGTCGTCCGTCACCTGCGGGGCCGGCGATGAGCGGGGTCCTCGCGGGAGCCGGCCACCCGATGGCGGCGCCGACCGCGCCGGCCATCGAGCTGGGACACGTCAGCAAGACGTACGCGGGAGGCGTCCGCGCCCTCGACGACGTGTCGCTGAGTGTCGAGCACGGCACGTTCCTCGCCGTGATGGGGCCCTCGGGCTCCGGCAAGAGCACGCTGATGCACTGCGCCGCCGGACTCGACTCCCCCACCTCGGGGAGCATCCGTATCGGCGAGCGCGAGATCAGCGGGCTGAACGAGACCCGCCGCACCGAACTGCGCCGCGAGCACATCGGTTTCGTGTTCCAGTCCTACAACCTGGTCCCCGCCCTCAGCGTCGCCGACAACATCACACTGCCGCTGCGGCTGGCCGGGCGCGCCCCGGACCGGGAGTGGGTACGCACACTGGTCGAGCGGGTCGGTCTCGCCGACCGGATGTCGCACCGGCCCGCCGAACTCTCCGGAGGCCAGCAGCAACGGGCCGCGATCGTACGGGCGTTGGTGGCGAAGCCCGCCGTCGTGTTCGCCGACGAGCCGACCGGCGCCCTCGATCTGCGCAGCGCCCACGAGGTGCTGGGCCTGCTGCGCGAACTGGTCGACGAGCTGCGCCAGACGGTGGTGATGGTCACCCATGACCCGGCCGCCGCCGCCCAGGCCCACCACGCGGTGGTGATGGCCGACGGCCGGGTGGTCGAGCGCCTCTACCGGCCCACCGCCGCCGAACTGGCCGACCGTCTCGTCAAGCTGGGAGAGGTCTAGAACCATGCTGCATCTCGCGGTCCGTATGGCAGGACACCGGATCACCGCCCTGATCGCGGTGGCGTGCGCGGTGCTCGGCGGCGCGGCACTGATCACCGGCACGGGGGTACTGGCCGAGTCCGGTCTCCGCTCCCAGCTGCCGGCGGGACGGCTCGCCGGGGCCGACGTCGTGGTCTCCACCGACCAGAGCTTCCATCCGGCCGGTGACCTGCCGATCGCCCTCCCGGAACGCGGCACGGTCCCGGCCGCCCTGGTCGGCCGGCTCGCCGAACTGCCCGGTGTCACCGCGGCGGTCGGTGACGTCAGCTTCCCCGCCGCCGTCATCGACGCCGACGGCCGCGTCGTACCGGCCGAGGAGCCGCGGACGGCCGGGCACGGCTGGTCGTCGACGAAGCTGCTCACGGACCCGGAGAAGGTCGGTGGCGACCAGCCGTCCGACGCCGCCGAGGTGGCGCTCGACAGGGCGACGGCCGAGGCCGCGCATGCCCGGGTGGGCGACCGGGTCCAGGTCGTCGCGGCCGGGCGGGCCGCCGCCCGGTACCGCGTCACGGCGGTGGTCGACGCCCCGGGCGCCGGCATCCTCTTCGCCGACCCGACGGCCGCACGGCTGTCCGGCCGCGACGGCAGCGAGGGTGGCAACGGTGGCGACGGCGACGGCAGCAACACGGCGGCGCGCGCCGGGACCGTCGACCTCGTCGGTCTGCGCACCGAGCCCGGCGCGCAGGCCTCGGTGGCCGCGGCGGCCCGCGAGACGATCAGGAACGCCGGCACCGACGCGGACAAGAAGGACGCGAACAAGAAGGCCGACAAGGAGTCGGACAACGGCGCCGAAGTGATCGTCTCCACCGGTTCCGCCCGCGGGGACATCGCCTCCCCCGGCGCGGGCGCGGCCCGTTCGCTGCTGATCCTGCTCGCCGGTTCGCTCTCCGGGATCATCATGCTGATCATCGGGTTCGTGCTGGCGAGCGCCCTGGCCGTGTCGATCGGCGGCCAGCGCCGCGACCTCGCCCTGATGCGGGCCGTCGGCGCGACCCCGAGGCAGATCAGGCGGCTGGCCGCCGCGCAGGCCTCGGTCATCGCCGCCGTGGCGGTCGTGCCCGGTGTGGGCCTCGGCTATCTGCTGGCCGGGCAGTTCCGGCGGATGCTCGTCGACCGCGAGGTGATCCCGGACGGCCTGCCGCTCACGTACAGCCCGCTGCCCGCGCTCGCCGCCGTCCTCCTCCTGGGGCTCGCCGTGCAGGTGTCGGCCCGTGGTGCCGCGTGGCGCACCTCGCGGCTGCCGGCCACCGAGGCGGTCGCCGAGTCGCGCGTGGAGCCCCGTACCCCCTCGAAGGTCCGGATCCGCGCGGGTCTGCTGCTGATCGTCGCCGCGACGACCCTCTCGGTGGTGCCGCTGCTGAGCCGGACGGTCCTCGGTGCGGCGGCCACCTCCATGGCCGGCATCATCGGCGCGATCGGTCTGGCCCTGGCGGGTCCTGCCCTGGTCAAGGGCATCGGGGACACGGCGGCCCGGCGGCTGCGGCCCGGGGTGTCGGCCCCGACCTGGCTCGCGGTGGCGAACATCCGCGGGTACGCGCTACGGCTGTCGGGGGTCGTCAGCGCCCTCGCCATGGCGGTCGTGTTCGTCCTGACCTACACCCTCGCCCAGACGACCGTCATGAGCGCCACCGCGCAGGACACCCGCACCGGCACCCTCGCCCAGCAGAGCCTGAGCGCACCAGGGCTCGGCGGTGTGCCCGCGGGCACCCTCGCGGACGTCAGGAAGGCCGACGGTGTACGGGCGGCGGCTCCGGTCAGCGACACCACGGTCGTGTGGGAGTACGAGATGTTCGGCGAACCGGAGGTCGAGGCCGCCTCCGCGATGATCCTGACCCCGGCCGCGCAGGACGTCCTGGACCTCGGTGTACGGGACGGCGGCCTGGCCGGGCTCACCGGGGACACGGTCGCCGTCGACAGTGAGGCCGCCCGTGCCCGTGACGCCGGGGTCGGCAAGCGGATCACCCTCGTCCTCGGGGACGGCAGCCGGGTCAGCCCGAAGGTCGTCGCCGTCTACGACCGCGGCCTCGGCTTCGGCCCGGTCGCGCTCTCCCACGACCTCGTCGCGGGGCACACCACCGCCGGCCTCGACCAGAGGATCCTCGTACGCACCGACGGCACCGCCGCCGCGCAGCGCAACCTCGCCGAACTGGCGGCTTCCCGGCCGGGGTTGGCCCTGGCGTCCACCGACACCGGGTCCGGCGACAGTCTGAGCGACGCACCGGCGACGGTCTGGATCAACCTCGCCACCATCGTCGTACTCCTCGGCTACCTGCTCCTCTCCATCGCCAACAAGCTGGTCGCCACGACCGCCCAGCGGCGCAACGAGATCGCCACGCTCCGCCTCAACGGCACGACCCCGCGCCAGATCCTCGCGATGATGCGCCGTGAGGCCGCGGTGATCGGGGTCGCCGCCCTCGCCACCGGGCTGCTGCTGTCCGCGATCCCGCTCGTGCTGCTCGGCATCGGTTTCCTGGACCGGCCGTGGCCCGCCGGCCCGGTGTGGCTGCTCCCGGCGGTCGCGCTGACCGTGCTCACCACGGCCTTCGTCACGGTCGAACTCCCCACCCGGCAGGCCCTGCGCACGGCCCCGGCCCACGCGCTGTCAGCCCGCGAATAGCGCACGGGCGCGTGAGCGCGTCGGCGACCGGGGTCCCGCCCGCACAGGGCGGGGCCCCTCAACGCCGCTTCCGCAGCTCTCCCTTCACGACCTTCCCGCTCGCGTTCCGGGGCAGTTCGCCGACGAACTCCACCGCCCTGGGCACCTTGTAGTTCGCCATCTCGCGGCGCGCCCAGGCGATCAGGTCGTCACCGGTGAGGGGGACGCCCGGACGGCGTACGACATAGGCCTTGCCGACCTCGCCGAGCCGCGCGTCCGGGACGCCGATGACCGCCACGTCCGCGATGTCCGGGTGCAGGCCCAGGAGTTGCTCTATCTCCGCCGGGTACGCGTTGAAGCCGCCGACGATGAACATGTCCTTGATGCGGTCGGTGATCCGGAGGTTGCCGGCCGCGTCCAGGACGCCGATGTCGCCCGTGCGGAGCCAGCCGTCCGGGGTCATCGCCTCCGAGGTGGCCGCGGTGTCCTCGTAGTAGCCGCGCATGACGTTGAATCCGCGGACCAGGACCTCGCCCGGGACGCCGGGGGCGACGGCCGTGCCCTCGCCGTCCACGACCCGCACCTGCGTGCCGGGGATCGCGCGGCCGGACGTGGACGCGATCACGTCCGGCTCGTCGCCGCGGCGGCACATCGTGACGATCCCGCTGGCCTCGGAGAGCCCGTAGGCGGTGAGGACCGTGCCCACGCCCAGCTCCGCCCGCAGCCGCTCCACCAGCAGCAGCGGCACGACCGCCGCGCCCGTCACCACCAGCCGCAGGGCGGAGAGGTCGTACGCGTCACGGTGGGGGTGGTCCAGGAGGGACTGGTGGAGGGTGGGCGGGCCGGGGAGCACCGAGATGCGTTCGGAGGCCACGTTCGCGAGGACCGTGTCCACGGTGAAGACCGGCTGCGGGATCATCGTCGCGCCCCGCATCAGACAGGCGATCACGCCCGCCTTGTAGCCGAAGGTGTGGAAGAAGGGGTTCACGATCAGATAGCGGTCGCCTTCGCGCAGACCGGCCAGTTCGCACCAGACGTCGTACGCCCGCAGGGTCTGTGCGTGGGTGATCACGGCGCCCTTGGGCCGGCCCGTGGTGCCCGAGGTGAAGATGATGTCCGAGGGGGCGGACGGGTCGAGCGCCGCGGCCTGTGCCCGCACCTCGGCCTCCCCCACGCCGTCCCCGCTCGCCAGGAAGTCCTTCCAGGTACGGAAGTCGGCGGGGGCGTCGTCGGACAGGACGACCACCTGCTCCAGATGCGGAAGCCCCGGGAGAGGCCCCGCGCCACGACCCGCACGGGTGGCCGCGTCAGCACCTGCGTCGGCGGGCTCCTCGCTCTCGGCGCAGGCCCGCCGCAGGGACGCCACGTACGAGGTGCCCAGGAACGTACCCGTCACGAACAGCAGCTTCGTGCGGCTCCGGGCCAGTACGTACGCGGCCTCCGTCCCCTTGAAGCGGGTGTTCAGCGGGACGAGGACCGCGCCCGCCGACACCGCGCCCAGGGCGGACGCCATCCAGTCCAGGGTGTTGGGCGCCCAGATGGCGACCCGGTCGCCGGTCCGCACGCCGTTCGCGACGCAGGCCGCCGCCGCGCGCTCCACCCGGGCGCCCAGCTCCGCGTACGTGACGCGGGTACGGCCCTCGACGACCGCCTCCACGTCCGCGTACCGCTCGGCCGCCGCCCGCACGAGCCCCGGGATCGTCTCCCACTCCAAGTCACCGCGCACAGCAGGCCTCCCTCCGCCGCCGGGCGACCGAACCGATCGAACCGACCGGCCGATCAGCCGGACGACCACTAGCTGACTACCCGTCAGATTAGCTGTAGCCTGACGCCCTGTCAGCATTCGTGGACCAGGGTGGAGGTGCGTCCATGGCACGGGCAGGGGCGGGCACAGGGGCAGCGGGACTCAAGGACGCGACGGCCGTCGTCGGGATCGGGGAGACGCCTTTCGCCAAGCAACTCCCGGACAGCGAGAAGACATTGGCCTGTCGAGCGATCCTCGCCGCACTCGACGACGCGGGGATCGCACCGGCCGAGGTCGACGCGCTCGCCTCCTACACCATGGAGGAGACCGACGAGGTCGAGGTCGCCAAGGCCGTCGGGTTCGGCGACCTCAGCTTCTTCAGCAAGGTCGGCTTCGGGGGCGGCGGCTCGTGCGCCACGGTCGCGCATCTGGCGTCCGCGGTGGCCACCGGACAGGCGACGGTCGGCGTCGCCTGGCGCTCACGCAAACGCGGCAGCGGACCGCGCCCGTGGAAGAACACGGCCGTCCAGCTCCCCACCCCCGCCCAGTGGACCCGCCCCTTCGGCCTCCTGCGCCCCGCCGACGAGATAGCCATGCTCACCCGCCGCTATCTGCACGAGTACGGGGCGACCCGCGACCACCTCTTCAACGTGGCGCTCGCCTGCCGCAACCGGGCCAACCAGAACCCCGCCGCGATGATGTACGAGCGACCGCTGACCCGGGACATGTATATGACCTCGCGCTGGATCAGCGAGCCGCTCTGCCTCTTCGACAACTGCCTGGAGACGGACGGGGCGCTCGCCTGCGTGATCGTCTCCGCCGAACGCGCCCGCGACTGCCGCCGCAGACCCGTGTACGTGCACTCCGCCGCCCAGGGCCTGCCCGCCCAGCACCACGGGATGGTCAACTACTGGAACGACGACCCGCTGACCGGCCCCGCCTGGACGGCCGCCCGCCACCTCTGGAAGCAGGCCGACTTCACCCCCGAGGACGTGGACGTCGCCCAGATCTACGACGCGTTCACCCCGCTCATCCCGCTCTCCCTGGAGGGCTACGGCTTCTGCGGCCGGGGCGAGGGCGGCGCGTTCACCGAAGGGGGCGCCCTGGAGATCGGCGGCCGGCTGCCGCTGAACACGAGCGGGGGCGGACTCTCCGAGGCGTACGTCCATGGCTTCAACCTCATCAACGAGGGCGTGAAGCAGCTCAGGGGGACCAGTACGGCGCAGGTGCCCGGCGCGGCGACCTGCCTGGTCACCGCGGGCGAGGGCGTCCCGACGTCGGCGCTGCTCCTGAGGAACTGACAGACCGAGGAACCGAGAGACCGAGGAACCGAGCCACCGAGCCACCGAGTCGACCTAGGAGCCCAGATGCTCACACCCGTGGTGGACGACGACGGCGCCCCCTTCTGGGAGTACGCGGCCAGGAGCGAGCTGCGCGTCCAGGCCTGCGCCGAACCCGGCTGCGGGGAACTGCGCTTCCCGCCCCGCCCCTGCTGCCCGCACTGCCACTCCTTCGACAGCGAGTGGCGCAGGATGAGCGGCCGGGGCCGTATCTGGTCGTACGTGATCCCGCACCCCCCGCTCCTGCCGGACTACGCGGCACAGGCCCCGTACAACGTGATCGTCGTCGAACTGGCGGACGCCCCGCGGATCCGGCTGGTGGGCAACCTCGTCAGCGGGCCCGACGCGGCGCTCAACTCGGTCGCGGCGGAACGGATCCGGATCGGGGCGCGGGTACAGGTGGTGTTCGGCACCGGCGGTGGGGACGGCCGGGACGGCTTCCGGCTGCCGCGCTGGGTGCTGGAGCGGCCATGACGGCCCTGCGGACCACCACCGACAAGGACACCGGCGTCGCGGTGGTGACACTGGACCGCCCGGAACGCCTGAACGCCATCGACCTGGAGATGACGACACAACTGAAGTCGCTGTGGGCGGAGTTCAGATTCGACGACACCGTACGGGCGATCGTCCTCACCGGGGCCGGCGACCGGGCCTTCTCGACAGGACTCGACCGCGACGCGGAAGTCCCGCAGCCGGGATCTCCGTACATGCTGGACGACCCACTCGCCTCGATCGGCCCGAAGGCGTCCGGCCTGTGGAAGCCGGTGATCGCCGCGGTGAACGGGATGGCCTGCGGCGGGGCGTTCTACCTGCTCGGCGAGGCGGACTTCGTGATCGCGGACGAGACAGCCACGTTCTTCGATCCGCACACGACGTACGGCATGGTCAGCGCGTACGAGTCCGTGTACCTGGCCCAGCGGACACCGTTCGGGGAGGTGGCCCGCATGGCCCTGATGGGAACGGCCGAACGGGTTTCCGCGCGGCGGGCGTACGAAGTGGGGCTGGTGTCGGAGGTGACGGGGCGGGGGGAGGCGGTGACGGCGGCGATCAGCTGTGCGACCGTCATCGCCTCCTATCCGCCCGCGGCGGTACAGGGCACGGTCCGGGCCCTGTGGACGGCCCAGGAAGCCACCCGATCCACGGCCCTGTCCCAGGCCCCCCACCTGATAACCCTGGGCAACCTGCCCCCCGAGTCCCAGGCCCCCCTGTTCGCCACGCGCCCCAGAACCTTCCGAACCCGCTGAGCCCCCGTACGGCCCGGTGGGGGCTGCCCGCGCAGTTCCCCGCACCCCTGGGGGGGGGTGGGGTGACGCCTGCGTCTTGCCTGCGGGTGCGTCGTGGCTGAGCGCGCAGTTCCCCGCGCCCCTAAAGGCAAAGGCGGGGGCGCAGCCCCGCTTTGGTCTTTAGGGGCGCGGGGAACTGCGCGAGCAACCCCCACCGGCCCGCAGCCAAGCCTCCGGCCGACACCCCCGCCCTTCGCCCTTAAGGGGCGCGGGGAACGGCGCGAACGCCCCCCACCGGCCCGCGGTCAAGACCCGGCCGGAGCCACCCGCCCCCTCAGGGGCGCGGGGAACGGCGCGGCCAACCCCCACCGGGCCCGCACATGCCATGGACCCGCGGCCCCCGCCCCTCAGGGGCGCGGGGAACGGCGCGATCAGCCCCCGCCGGTCCGCACGTGGCGCGCAGCCTGAGGGGGCCCGTTCAGGAACGGGCCGTGCCCGTTCCTTTTTCCGCGTCGAGCGCGTACACGCAACGGTCCTTGCTGCACGCGTACACCACCCCGTCCTTGACGACCGGAGACCCCGTGATCTCCCCGCCGGTGGCGAGCTTCCAGCGCAGCCGGCCGTCGTCCGCCTTCAGGGTGTACAGGAGGTGGTCCGTCGAGCCGAAGTGGATGCGGCCGTCGGCGACGGCCGGCGCCCCCACCAGGTCGCCGCCCGCCTGGAAGCGCCACTTGGGTGTGCCGGTGACCGCGTCCAGGGTGTAGAGCCCTTTGCCGCTGCCGACGTGGACGTGTCCTGCCGAAACGAGCACCGGGTCGATGGAGGACCGCGCCTCCGTCGCGATGCGCCACCGGTCACGGCCGTCGGTGGCGTCGAGCGCGTACACCGTGCCGAGGTAGTCGGCGAGGTACACCCCGCCCCCGGTGACGGCGGGCCCCGGCGCGAACGTGGGCGCGCTCAGGAACACCGCCGGCGCCTCGAAGTGCCAGCGCACGTGCCCGCCGGCGATGTCGATGGCGAGGACGCGCGTCCCGGCGGACACGTACACGTATCCGTCGTCGGCGTGCGTGATGCGGACGGGCACGCCCCCGCAGGAGGCCGCGTCGCCGATCGGGTACGACCAGCGCTCCTCCCCCGTACGGGCTTCGAGGGCGCGCAGCCGGGCGTCCTTCCAGACGTACACCGTGCCGTCGTGGACGGCGGGACCGGCCTCCGGCGACTCGAAGTCGGTCTGGGCGCCGGTGATCTCCCAGAGCTTCTGCCCGTTGGCGGCCTCCCAGGCCTGTACGCCGCCGCCGCGCGTTCCGGTGACGACCGTGCCGCGGTCGGCCTTGAGGGAGTACACCCAGGCGTCGGTCGGCAGCCGCCACAGGTCGGTGCCCTCGCGGGCGTCCAGGGCGAAGAGCGTGGGCCCGTCGGAGGCGTGCACGCGGCCGTCGGCGACCGCCATCGACCAGGCGACGTCCCGTGTCTTGAAGCGGCGCCGGCCGGTGGCCACGTCCAGGGCGTGCACCTCGAAGGAGGTGACGTAGACGAGGTCTCCGGCGACGGCGGGCGTCCCCCACACGTCGTTCGACATACGGAAGCGCCACGGCCGCCAAGAGGAGGAGGAGCCGTCGGGTCCGGCGGGCGCGGGGACGGCCGCCACGGGCTCGGCGCCGTTCACGCCGGGGCGCGAGCGGGACCAGGCCGCCGCGAGTCCGGCCTCCGGAGGAGGCGCCTTCACCGCCGCCGCGCGGGCGTCGGCGACGCGCGGGCCGGGACCGATCGGCACCTGCGCACCGGCGAGGCGTACGGGCCCGGCGTCGGGCGCGCCACCGGGCCGGCCGACGCCCGCGCCGACGGGCATGCGCGGCGGTCCGGACGACGGCATGGGCGGGATAGGCGGGTCGTGGGGCGGCGGGGGCGGCACCACGGCCACTCCGCGTCCGCCGCTGCGGCCGGTCGGGGGCTTCGGGGCGGGCCGGCCGCCACGTCGTGTCTCTATCAGGCTGACGGCCCGCTCGGGCAGCCACGCGGACGCGGTACCGCTGTCGTCGGAGCCGGAGCCGAAGAGGTGGGGTGCCAGTTGGGCCTGGAGGTCGGCCGGGTTGGGGCGGGCTGTCGCGTCCATCTGCATGCAGGACTCGATCAGCGGGCGCAGTTCGTCGGGGAGCCCTTCGAGGTCCGGGCCTTCCCTGAGCAGCATGAAGACGGTCTCGACGGGGTTCGCGCCGTGGAAGGGCGCGTGGCCGGTGGCGGCGAAGACGAGCATCGAGCCGAGGGAGAAGACGTCGCTCGCGCCGGTGACGCTGCGGGAGTCCTTCGCCTGCTCGGGTGACATGTAGGCGGGCGTACCGACGGCGACGTTCGTCATCGTCAAACGTGTGTTCGAGACACCGGAGGCGATGCCGAAGTCGATGACGCGCGGCCCGTCCTCGACGACGAGGACGTTCGACGGTTTCAGGTCGCGGTGGACGAGACCGGCGCCGTGGATGGACTGCAGCGCCTCGGCGACGCCCGCGGCGAGCCAGCGGACCGCCTGGGCCGGCATGGGCCCGCACTCGGTCACTATCTCTTCGAGGGAGGGCGCGGGCACGTACGCGGTGGCCAGCCAAGGCACGGCCGCGCGCGCGTCGGCGTCGACGACGGCCGCCGTGTAGAAGCCGGAGACGGCACGGGCCGCCTCGACCTCGCGCGAGAAGCGGACGCGGAACAGCTGGTCCTCGGCGAGCTCGGTCCTGACCGTCTTGATCGCCACGCGCCGGCCCGAGGCCGAGCGCGCGAGATAGACCAGCCCCATGCCGCCGGCGCCCAGCCGTCCCAGCACCTCGAACGGCCCGATCCGCCGCGGATCGTGCTGTGTCAGCTGATCCACCACTTGCCTGCCACCTCCCCGTACGCGGCCGCGCTTCCAGCCACCGCTCCAGCCGCAGCATCGCCACTGCGCAGCGTCTCACCACCGAACCGCTCCGGCGGCACGCACCCCGATTCTTCCTGTCCTGCGCTCCGGTTGCGAACCCGGGACCCATTCGGGATGTCTCCCACCATTCCCGGGCAAACACCCCGCCTCCACCTTGCTTTTCAACGTCGGCCGTGGCTTTTCGGTGCCTTTCAGAGCTTCCCGCACGGGTTTCGGCCCTGGAGCACCGCCCATTTCAACGGCGCAGAAACCTGAAATTGAGCGCTGGAGCACGACTCGTCCCCCATCGTGGACGCCTCGTCACCCGTCGCGGCGCTGCAGCAGCGCGAACGACGCCCCCTGATTGTCACTGACGACGGCCACCCGCCCGTACGAGGTGTCGAACGGCGGTGCCTGGACCCGGCCGCCGAGCCTCGCCACCGCGCCGACCGCGGCCTCGCAGTCCTCGACCCCGAAGTGCACGAGGAAGTGGGGCGGCATCTCGGCGGGATAGACGTCGGAGATGTGGGCGCGGCCGAATTCCCGGGTGGCGCCGGGCCCGAAGAGGGCGTCGCGGAAGAGGCCGGGATAGAAGGCGTCGGCGGTGGCCGTGTCCCGTGAGTACAGCTGGACCCAGCTGAAGGTGCCGGTTCCGCGCCTGCTGCCGAAACCGGGGTGCGTACCGGCCTGCCAGAGCCCGAAGACCGCGCCCTCGGGGTCGGCGGCGAGCGCCCCGACCCCGTACGGGCCCACCGGCACGGGGGTCGTGACGATCTGGCCGCCCCCCTTGCGGATGCGGTCGGCCATGTCCTGGGCGTCCGGGGTGGCGAAGTAGACCGCCCAGACGGTGGGCATCCGCCCGTCCCGCTTCGGCACGAGTGCGGCGACGGGTTCCCCGCCGAGCCGCGCCCGCACGGCCCCCGCGTACGGGCTGTCGGCCCACCGAGAGGCCACGACCTCGGCCCCGGCCCCGGCCTCGACCCCGGCCCTCGCCCTGACTCCGGCTCCGGCTCCAGTCCCGGTCCCGGTCCCGGTCCCGGAGGGGGCGGCACCCTCCGAGGGACCGCCAGCCGCCGACGGACCGGCGGCCCCCGGAGGACCGGAAGCCTCCGACGGACCGGCATCCTCCGACGGACCGACGGGCGCCGTGGGGCCTGTGGGGTCTGTGGGGCCTGCGGAGCCAGCGGGGCCTGCGAAGCCCGCAGGGCCTGCGGGGCCAGCGGGGCCAGCGGGACCTACGAGACCCGCAGGGCCAGCCGGGCCTGCGCGGCTCGCGGGACCAGCGGGACCAGCGGGACCTACGAGACCCGCGGAGTCGGCGGGGCCTGCGGAGCCCGCAGGGCCAGCCGGGCCTGCGAGGTCCGCGGAGCCAGCCGGGCCTGTGCGGCCCGCGGGGCCTGCGGGGCCGGCGAGGTCCGCAGGGTCCGCGGAGTCGAAGGTCCAGCCGAACAGTCCGCCGTAGAAACGCTTGCCCGCCTCGACGTCCGGCAGCTGGGCGTCGATCCAGCAGGGGACGCCCTCGGCGAACGCGGCAGAGTCAGATCCAGCCATGCGGCCAAGCTAACGGCGTTCCGCTCATCCCGCAGAGCGGGCGCCTCCGGCGCCCCGCAGGTCCGCGCACCCCATTTGCAGTCGGCCGAATCGCGCTCCGATCACCCCTCGGTAAGCTGACGGCATGACAGGACAAGTGCGTACCGTCGACGGCCGTGTGGCCGGTCGGCGCGGGCAGGCGACGCGGCAGAAGCTGCTCGACTGCCTCAGCGAGATGCTCAGCTCCTCGCCCTACCGCGACGTCAAAGTCATCGACGTCGCCCGGAAGGCGGGCACTTCACCGGCGACCTTCTACCAGTACTTCCCGGACGTCGAAGGTGCCGTCCTGGAGATCGCCGAGCAAATGGCCGCCGAGGGCGCCGGGTTGACCGAGCTCCTCGAAGGACGCTCCTGGGTGGGCAAGGCGGGCTGGCAGACCGCGCAGGAACTCGTGGACGGTTTCCTTGAGTTCTGGCGCAAAAACGACGCCATCCTCCGGGTCGTCGACCTGGGCGCCGCCGAGGGCGACAAACGCTTCTACAAGATCCGTATGAAGATCCTCAACTCCGTGAACAACTCCCTCACGGACACGGTCAAGGAGCTCCAGGCCAAGGGCAAGGTCGACAAGGACGTCAGCCCCGCGGCCATGGCGGGCTCCCTCGTGGCGATGCTCGCGGCGGTGGCCTCGCACCAGAAGGGCTTCCAGACGTGGGGTGTCAAGCAGGCTGAACTGAAGCCGAACCTCGCCCTGCTGGTGCACCTGGGTGTGACGGGCAAGAAGCCGACCAAGTAGACGGACCGACCAGACATTCCCCACGTTTCCAGCACGCCGCTTCCAGGCCCATGTCCTGTCACACAGGCGGTAGTTCACCCCGGAGGATCCCCGGCCGATCCCCGGCCGATCCTCGGCCGATCCCCGGTGGATTCCCTGGTGGACTGCCGCCTGTCGCGCTCCCGGGTCCGCGCCCCTGACGCCCCCGCGCGTACGTCACCTCCGTACGATCCGGAACAGCCGGATCTCCCGCTCCACCCGCGCCTGGTACGTCGCGTACGGCGGCCAGAACTCCAGCAGCGCCCGCCACACCGCGTCCCGTTCCGCGCCGGACAGCAGGCGGGCGGTCACCGGGATGTCCCGGCCCTTCCAGTTGATCTCCGCGTCCGGGTGGGCGAGCAGATTGGCGGTCCAGGCGGGATGGTCCGTACGCCCGAAGTTGGACCCGATGAGAATCCAGCTCCCGACGGCACCGTCGACCGCACCTTCGACCGCGCCGTCGCCCGCACCCTCGACCGCGACCTCCCCGGCACCCCCGGCATCCCCCTCCGGCATACAGGCGAGCGGCGTACGCCTCGGCAGCCCGCTCCTCGCACCCCGCGCCGTGAGGATGACACCGGGCAGCATCTGTGCGCTGAGCAGTACCTTTCCGCGCGTGAGCCGGTGCACCGCACGGTCGAGGGCGGGCACGACGTGCGGCGCGACCTTGGCGAAGCCCCGGGTCGAGGACACCTTCTGCACCAGCCGCACCCCGGTCCGCCGGGACGGAGACACGGCCATCAGACCGCCACCTCCCCGCCGCCGAAGAGCCGCGCTTCCTCGGCCGCGTACGCGCGCAGCCGGTGCACCGGCCCGAAGAGCAACTCGTCGCCTGCCGCCCGCTTGAAGTACAGCTGCGCCTCGTGCTCCCAGGTGAACCCGATCCCGCCGTGCAGCTGAACGGCCTCCGAGGCGCAGACGCGCAGCGTCTCCAAAGCCTGTGCGAGCGCGAGTCCGCCGACCCGCTCCCGGCCCTCGACGGTCGCCCAGGCCGCGTAGTAGGCGGCGGAGCGCGCGCCCTGGACCTGTACGTACAGATCGGCGAGCCGGTGCTTCACCGCCTGGAACGACCCGATCGCGCGCCCGAACTGCTCACGCTGCTTGACGTACTCCACGGTCCGCTCCAGTACGCGGTCGGCGCCGCCGACGGCCTCCGCGGCGAGGACGGCGGCGGCGGAGTCCCCCACGCGGGCGAGCACGCCACCGACGTCCGCACCCTCCGGCTCCCCCAGCAACTCGGCTGCCACGTCCCTCAACTGGATCCGGCTCTGCGACCGGGTCTCGTCGAGGGAGGTCTGCCGTACGCGGGTCGCGCCCGCCCGTACCAGGAAGAAGAGGGTGCGCGGGCGGGCGAAGCCGCCGGTGTGCGCGGCGACGACCAGCAGGTCCGCGCTGTGTCCGTCGAGCACCTGGTCGGCCTGCCCGTACAGCCGCCACCCGCCGTCGGCCTGCCGCGCCTGTACACCGCCGGCCCGCCCGCCGCCCGCCCAGTCGCCGCGGTTGCCGCCGGTCAGACCGAGGGCGGTGGTCAGCGCCGCCCCCGGTACGACGAGGGCGGCGGTCAGCTCGCCCGAGGCGATACGAGGCAGCAGCGCGGCCCGCTGGCTCGGGGTGCCGAGGCCCAGCACGAGGGGCGCGCCGAGCACGGCGGTGGCGAGGAGGGGCGACGGGGCGAGGGCCCGCCCCAGCTCCTCACCTGCCAGGGCGAGTTCGGTCGTCGTGCACCCCACTCCCCCGTACGCCTCCGGAAGGGCGAGGCCGGGGAGGCCGAGCTGCTGGGCGAGGGTCTCCCAGAGGCCGGGGTCGTAACCGTCGGCGGTCCGTACGGCGGCCCTGACCTCCTCCGGGCCACAGCGTTTGAGGAGCAGCTCACGGAGGGTGCGGCGGATCTCGTCCTGTTCCGCGGTGAAGGTGGCGTCCATCGGCGGGCTCCTCCCCGGGCCGGGTGTCCGGCGTCCGGTTCCCTGATCTGACGGGCCGTCATGTTAGGGGCAGGGCAGACAGATGCCCAGGGCCACGGCACCACCACACCTCCCCCGTCCCCTGTATCTGATGTACCGTCAGATTTCATGATGACCCCGTCCGGGAACCGCAAGGTGGCAGTCGTAGGCGTGGCGCTCTCCGACTGCGGGCGCGTGGACGAGGCGACGCCGTACGCGCTGCACGCCCAGGCCGCCCGCCGGGCCCTGGCGGACTCGGGCCTCGACCGGTCGGTGATCGACGGCCTGGCCTCGGCGGGCCTCGGCACACTGGCACCGGCCGAAGTGGCGGAGTACCTGGGCCTGCGCCCGACCTGGGTGGACTCCACATCCGTCGGCGGATCGACCTGGGAGGTCATGGCGGCGCACGCGGCCGACGCGATCGCCGCGGGCCACGCCAACGCCGTCCTGCTGGTGTACGGGTCCACCGCCCGCGCGGACATCAAAGCGGGCCGCCGCACCGGCAACCTCTCGTTCGGCGCGCGGGGTCCGCTCCAGTTCGAGGTGCCGTACGGGCACACGCTCATCGCCAAGTACGCGATGGCCGCGCGGCGGCACATGCACGAATACGGCACCACGCTGGAACAGTTGGCCTCGGTGGCGGTGCAGGCGCGGCAGAACGCGGCCCTCAATCCCGACGCGATGTTCCGCGACCCGATCACGGTCGACGACGTCCTGTCGGGCCCGATGATCGCGGACCCCTTCACCAAACTGCACTGCTGTCTGCGGTCGGACGGCGGGGCGGCGGTCCTGCTGGCGGCGCAGGAGTACGTACGCGACTGCCGTACGGCTCCCGTCTGGGTCCTGGGCACCGGCGAGCACGTCTCACACACGACGATGTCCGAATGGCCCGACTTCACGGTGTCGCCGGCGGCGGTGAGCGGGCGGATCGCGTTCGAACGGGCGGGAGTTCGCCCCGGCGACATCGACGTGGCGCAGATCTACGACGCCTTCACCTACATGACGCTCGTGACCCTGGAGGATCTCGGCTTCTGCGCGAAGGGGGAGGGGGGCGCGTTCGTGGGGAAGGGGCGGTTGCGGGTGGCGGGCGGGGAGCTGCCGGTCAACACGGACGGGGGTGGCCTGTCGGGCCAGCATCCCGGTATGCGGGGCCTGTTCCTCCTGGTGGAAGCGGTACGGCAACTTCGGGGCGCGGGCGGAGGGCGGCAGGTCCGCCGCCCCGACGGCGCCCTACCCGAACTGGCGGTCGCGTCGGGGACGGGGGGATGGTTCTGCTCGGCAGGCACGGTGGTACTGGGACGGTAGGGGTGACTCGGGCGGGTTTGTCGGGTGCGGGTGAGTGGGGGCTGGTCGCGCCGTTCCCCGCGCCCCTGAGGCGGGTGGGGGCGCCCGCCGGAATCAAACCGCGGACCCATCACACCTGACTGCGCCGTTCCCCGCGCCCCTAGGGGGTGGGAGTGCCGGCCGGCTTGCTGACCGCGGGCGCGTCGTGGCTGGCCGCGCCGTTCCCCGCGCCCCTGAAAAGCGGGGCTGCGCTCCGGCTTTGGCCTTTGGGGGCGTGGGCCAGAAAGCGACGAGCCCCCGCCCTCGCCCTTCAGGGGCGCGAGGAACTGCGCGGCCAACCACGACCCCCCGCAGTCAAAACCCGGCCGGCGCCCTCACCCCCTAGGGGCGCGAGGAACTGCGCGATCAGCCCCCGCCGGGCCGCAGGTGAAAACCGGCCGGAATCACTCACCCCCTCAGGGGCGCGGGGAACGGCGCCGGAGCCGGAACCTGCCCAGGGGCGCGGGGAACTGCGCGATCAGCCCCCGCCGGGCCGCAGGTTGAAGCCGGCCGGTGCCACCCCCACCCAGGGGCGCGGGGAACTGCGCAACCAGCACTCAGCGACCCCCGGCCGGCAAGCCGCCCGCACCACGCGGAGCGCAACGCCAGGAGAAAAGTTACCCACGTGGAGATTGACACGCGTGGGGATACAGGGGTCAGCCGTACAAGGGACGGTAGTGTGTTCGAGGGTTGAACGACCCTCGAACACCAGCAGTCCGTCCGAGCAGCCCGCACGTGACCTCTGAAAGTGGAGCTGATGAACGTGTCGACCGGCGGCAGACGGCTCCGCAGTCGCGCCACCATAGCCACCCTCACCCTCGCCATCTCCCTCATATCGGGCCCGAGTTACGCGGCCCCGGACGAGCCCGCCCCCGACGGCGACCAGTCCATCGAGGACATCCGCGCCGAACTGGACGGCCTCTACCGCACGGCGGAGGTGGCCACCGAGGCGTACAACACCGCGGACGAGAAGGCCAAGAAGCAGGAGAAGCGGCTGAAGTCGCTCCGCAAGGGCCTGGCCCGCGCCGAGACCCGCGTGGACGATCTGCACGACCTCGGCGGCGCGGCCGCCCGCACGCAGTACCGCGGCGGCGACCTCGCCGCCACAGGCATCCAGTTGCTGCTCGGCGACCACCCCGAACAGGCCCTGAACGAGGCGTCCCAGGCCCGTCAGGTCCTGCGGGGCATCGTCAACGTCTCCGAGTCCCAGAAAACCGCCCGCGCGGAGCTGAGCCGGCAGACCGACACCGCCGCGAAGGAACTGCGCAAGCTGAAGAGCAGCCGCGCGGACAAGGCCGAGGCGAAGACGAAGATCGAGGGAAAGATCGCCGAGGCCGAGCAGATCGAGGCGGGCCTCGAAAAGGACCAGGCCCGCGAACTGGCCGCGTTGGAGCGGCAGCGGGCCAAGGAGGCCGAGTCCCGCTGGACGGGCTCGGGCGGCGGCACCTCCAACGGAGACGGCAACGGGACCGGTGGCGGGACCGGTGGGGGCGGCGGCAGCAACGGAGGCGGTTCGGTCGGCGGCGGGACGACGGCGACCGGAGCAGCCGCGAAGGCCGTCAACTTCGCGATGGCCCAGATCGGCAAGCCGTACGGCTGGGGCGCCACGGGCCCGTCGGCGTACGACTGCTCGGGACTCACCTCCGTGGCGTGGGCGCGCGCCGGCCACCCCATACCCCGTACGTCACAGGCGCAGTGGGCGGGGCTGACCCGCGTCAGCCTGGCGTCCGCGCGGCCCGGCGACCTGATCATCTACTTCAACGACGCCACGCACGTGGGCATGTACATCGGGGGCGGGAAGATGGTCCACGCCCCGCGCCCAGGACGCACGATCACGACTGCCCCGGCCGCCTCCATGGCGATTCTCGGCGTCGTCCGACCGGGAGTATGAGCGGATGTCCCACTCGCTGACACCCCGTGACACGGGGAACCTGCCCGCGCTCGCCGCACGGCCGCTGATCCGTCTCGACGCCTACGTGGCCGAGGACGGCTCGACGGTGGTCAACGGTCATCTCCTGCAGATGGGCGGCAACCGCAAGCCCAACGAGGCGATCCTCGACGCCATCGCCATGTTCGCCCGCACGCTCGGGGCCCCGGTGGCGGCCACCGTCATCGACCGCTCCGTGATGCAGGTGGCACGCCTGCGGGTGCACCCCGACGGGTCGAGCCGGACCATCGCCGACGAGGACGATCTGCCGCCCGGACTGGAACGCACCGCAGCGGAGGAGGAGGCGTTCCCTCCGCTGGCCCGCGTCGAACGGATCATCCAGCACGCGCAGCACGAGGAGTTGCACGCCGCGTTCGTGCTGGCCAGCGCGTTGCGGGAGCACCTCACGTTGCGCAGGGGGCCGGAGGACGATCTCTCGCTGGAGGCACGGGCGATAGAGGCGTACCTCGCGTATCTGCGCGGCGACTACACGCTGTCCATCACGCTCGCGCTGACCGTCGCACGCATCCGCTGCCGCGTCGACCTGAACCGCGCCGCGCCCGACGTGGCACGGGCCACCGCGGCGTGGCAGCGGCTCCTGGACGAGGGCCAAGTGGTGACGCGGGGCCAGGAGTTGCTGCACATGTGGGGGCGGTTGTCCTCGGAGGGGCTGTTGCTGGAGCCGGCACACCAGGCCATGGCACAAACGGTCCGAACCCGCCTCGAACACGGCGGCCGAGGGTTGCAGCCGGCCCCGCCCACCGCCCCGGCCCTCCCTCCGGGCCACGCCCCGGAAGCCCCCGTGGCCCCCGAGGACAAACCCCTCAAACCAACCCGCAGAGGCCTACGCCGCTTCACCCGCAAGGCAGGCAGAACGCCCGCTCCTTGAGGGGCGCCCGGGGCGAATACGCGATCCGCCGGGGCGCGCCCCGGCGGGGGCGTGCCGCGCAGTTCCCCGCGCCCCTCAGGGGGCAGGGGCGCGGGGAACTGCGCACTCAGTGAGCTACTGCCTACGCCCCCGGCCCGTACACAAGACTCAGCACCCCGGTCCGAAACGTCTCCGCCGAGATCAGCGTCAGCGGCACCGCAGGCTCGCCCTCCTCGAACAACCGCATCCCCTTGCGCACCGCGATCGGATGCACCAGCAGATGCAGTTCGTCCAGCAACCCCGCCCCCAACAGCTGCCGTACGACCGACACGGACCCGCTGAGCGCGATGTCCCCGCCCCGCTCGTTCTTGAGCGCGGTCACGACCTCGACGAGGTCACCCTCCAACTGCTCGGAGTTGCGCCACTCGAACTCAAGCCGCTGCTTCGACACAACGATCTTCCGCACGTCACCGAGCTGCTTCGCGAACCCCGCGTCCTCGCCCCCGGCCGCCTCCCGTTCCGGCCACGCCCCGGCGAAACTGTCGTAGGTCTTGCGCCCGAACAGCATGGTGTCGGCCGCGGCGAAGGTCGCTCCGACAGCCGCGCCCATCTCGTCGTTGAAGTAGGGGAAGTGCCACTGGTCGGGTGCCTCGACGACACCGTCGAGCGAGATGAACAGTCCGGCGCTGATCTTCCTCATGCTGTTCCTCCAGGGTCCGAAAGAGCCGGTCGGTGCGATCCGCGAACCGGTCACTACTTGGACGGCGAGAGCCGGAAAAACTAATCGGCTTCAGCCCATCACGCCCCGGCCGCGAGAACCAGCGGAGAGAACGAACCAGGAGCGATCGACACCGGGGCGATCGAGACGGGGGCAACAGCCACGACCCCACCGTCCGCCCGCCCACGCCCACCTACACCCGCACCTACACCCGCCCCGAAGACGAACACCCGCAGCACCAGGAACCGCCCCACCCCCGCGAGCCCGGAGGCGCCGAGGTAGACGATCTGCTCGGTGAGCAGCCCGGGTGACGACTGCAGCAGGTGCAGGACGAGCACCGCCAGGGACGTCACCGCGTACGCGGCCGTCGCCGACCCCGCGGACTGCCAGTGCCGCCGCCACCCGGCCCGCTGCCCCGTCCCGAAGGTGAACAGCGCGTGCAACTCGGTGCACAGGACCGTCGACGCCACGGTGATCACCGCGTTCGCCACCACCCACGGCAACCACCCCGCCAGCAGCGCCACCGCCCCGCTGGCGAGAACCCCGACACCCCCACCGCACACCACGAACCGCACGAAGGAGACGAACGCCCCGGGAGCGGCCACGCCCACCGTCTCCGGCTCCGCCGCGAGCTGCGACTTCATGGGGGGTTTTCCTTCCGGGGGAAGAGGCTGCGGCCCCTTCGGTCAACTGGCTTCTACCGGGATCAACAATGCCGTCGCCCGGCCACCCCATCGAGACAGTGCGCACCCGGATCCATGGTGGTGCCAGCCCTACCCCCGGCCTGCGCTCCGCCCCCGCCCCGCCCTCCCGGAATACGCGGACGGCCGCAGCACGCTGAAGAAACTGAAGGAACCACGGAAGAGACACCCCAGGCACCTCAGGCACCCCAGGCACCCCAGGCACCCCCGACGATCCTCCGGAGGAACCCCCATGGCCCTGTCCCGTGAAGAACGCGAGAAGTTCCTGGCCGAACCGCACATCGCCGCGCTCGCCGTGGACGCCGGAGCGGGCCGCGCCCCGCTCACCGTGCCGATCTGGTACCAGTACGAGCCCGGCGGCGACGTCTGGATCCTGACCGGGCTGACCTCCCGCAAGAACGAGCTGATCAGCGCCGCGGGCAGGTTCTCCCTGATGGTGGACCGGCTCGAACCCACCATCAGGTACGTGTCCCTCGAAGGGCCGGTCGTCGATACGACGCCCGCCACCCGCGAACAGCTCCACGAGATCTCGGCCCGCTACCTCCCGGCGGACAAGGTCGACGGGTACGTCGAGTTCTCCTGGAAGGAGCACGGCGAGATGGTGGTCATCCGGATGCGCCCCGACCGGTGGCTGTCGTCCGACCTCGGTTCGGTCTGAGGCCGCCCACCGCGTGACAATCGGGGCATGAGTGCCGACAGCGCCGACGCCCCCGCCCCCGCCCCGCCCACGAACGACTCCGCCGACTCCACCGACTCCATCGACCCTTCTGCCGCCCCCCGCCCCTCCGATTTCGTACGGCTGCTGAGGGCTCAGCGGGTCTGGGACACCGAGCTGCCGGACTTCGCCCCGGCCACGACCCCCGACGGTCCGCTGCCGCTCTTCGAGCAGTGGTTCGCCGAGGCCGTGACCGCCGGGCAGGTCGAGCCGCACACGATGTCGCTGGCCACGGCGGACGCCGAGGGCCTGCCCGACGTGCGGACCGTGATGCTGCACGGCGCCGACCGGGAGGGCTGGCACTTCGCCTCGCACGCGGGCAGCCGGAAGGGGCGGCACCTGGCGGCCCGCCCGTACGCGGCGCTCGGGTTCTACTGGCCCGCGCAGGGCCGGCAGATCCGGGTGCGCGGGCCGGTGACCGTCGCCCCGCCCGAGGTCGCGCAGGCCGACCTGCACGCCCGCTCGGCCGGCGCGCTCGCCTCGGCGCTGGTCGGCAGGCAGAGCGAAGTGCTGGACTCGTACGGGGAGTTGGAGCGCGCCTCGGACGCGGCCTGGGACCGCGCCCGCCGCGAACCGGACGCCCCGGCGCCGTCGTGGACGGTGTACGTCCTGGACCCGGACGAGGTGGAGTTCTTCCAGGGCGACGCGCGCCGCCGGCACGTGCGCCTGACCTACCGCCGCACGGACGACACCTGGCGCAAGGACCTGCTCTGGCCCTAGGCAGCGGCCGGGAGGACCGAGAGGGGTCCGGGCAGGCCGTTACGGCAGTACGGGCTCAAGGTCTGTGGCGGGGTCCGTCGCCAGCCGGCCGTGCAGATGGACGTCCCGGAAGGCGTCCAGGCGCCCCGACTCGAACATCGCCCCGCGCAGGGTTCCCTCGGCCGGGTACCCGCACCGCTCGGCGATCCGGCACGACGCCTCGTGTCCGAGCGCGTGTCCCAACTCCAGCCGGTGCAGGCCCAGTTCCTCGAAGGCCCAGCGGGAGGCCAGGGCAAGGGCGCGCGTGGCCACCTGGCGGCCGCGCGCTTCGGGGAGCACCCAGTAGCCGACGCGGGCCACCCGTATGACGTGGTCGATGTCGTTGATCCCGATGTGCCCGAGCGGTACGCCGCCGGTGGCGTCGGTGACACAGAAGGAGGCGCCCACTCCCTCCTGGGCCGCCTTGGCCCGCGCCGCCATCGACTCCTGCGCGTCGGCGTGGTCCTCGATCGGCCTGAGCGGCGTGTTCCACCGCTGGAACTCGGGGTCGAGATATCCCCGCAGCCACGCCTGGACATCCCCCTCGGTGTCCGCGTCCCAGGGGCGGAGCCGCAGTCCGTAACCGCGGATCTCGGGATGGGGAAGGGAGCCGGAGGACTCGTACAAGTCGGTCATTCAACCATTCAACAACGGCCCCCGCGGCGGAACGGAACGAGGGTCGCCCCAAAGCCCCCGCAAACCCCGGGACCACGGAGGCTCAGGAAGGGCCCCGGGGCCGAAACACGGGAACGGCGACAGTCTCCTCCACCCGGAAGGCCACTTCCAACGCCATCCCCACCCGCAGGTCCTCCTCCCCGCACTCCACCACCTCGGTCATCATCCGCGGCCCCTCCGCGAGATCGACGACGGCGGCGACGTACGGCGTACGGGACCCGAAGGGCGGCAGGTCGTTGCGGTGGACGACGGACCAGGTGTAGAGCGTGGCGCGGCCACTCGCGCGCTCCCAGGTCACGGCCTCGCTCCAGCAGTGCGGGCAGAACTCGCGCGGGTAGTGGTGGGCGCGCCCGCACGCGCCGCAGCGGCGCAGCAGCAGACGGCCGTCGGCGGCGGCGTCCCAGTAGGTCCGGGTGAAGGCGTCGGTCTCCGGCAGGTCGAAGCGGGGCGATGCGCCCGAGCGCGCGGGTCCGCCGGAGCCGGCCGCCATCAGAAGAGTCCCAGCGCGCTGTCCAGGGACCACGTCTGCCAGGACATGGCGAACAGGGCCACCAGGGAGATGAGGGCCATCATCGCGTTCTGTCCCTGTTCGGCCCAGTCGTGGATCATCAGCACGAGGTAGAGCAGATTGAGCAGCAGGCCGCCGGCCAGGGCGATCGGGGTCAGGAAGCCCACGACGAGGCCGAGGCCCAGGGCGAGTTCGGCGTACACGACGACGTACGCCATCGTGCGCGGCCGGGGCGCGACCACCACGTCGAAGCCGCTGCGCACCGGGTTCCACCGGTGCTTCGCGGCGACGTCGGCCGCCCACGCGATTCCGGTGCCCCGCTCGAACCAGCCTTTCTTGTCCTTGTGCCGCCAGCTCTCCAGCCACCACAGCCCGAGTCCGACCCGGAGCACGGCGACCCATTCCGCACCGGTGAGCCAGATGGTGTCCATGGCACCGCATCCCCTCCGCAGCAGCAGATCTGACGGTACGTCAGTTCAACGCACCGGGCGCGAGTGCGCAAGGGGCCTACGACCCCCGTCCCGCCGCACGCATCCCCCGTACCGCGCACACGCATGTGGCCTACGACACAAACCCCACACACCCCTCCTACAGCCGTGATCAATTCGCAACCGATTCCGGGCTTGACCGAGACCCATCAAGTGGTGGCGTGCATACGCTCGGCACATGGCCGACTCTCCCGACCCGACACCGCAGACATCCCCGGCACCCGCGCCCGAGCCGACACCGCCAACGCTGCCGACGCCGACACCGCCGACGGCAGCCGCGCCACAGAAGGACCGGCCCGTGTACGTCATCGGGGGCGGCCCCGGCGGCCTCGCGGCGGCGCACGCGCTGCGGGCCCAGGGCGTACGGGCCGTCGTGCTGGAGAAGTCCGACCGGGTCGGGGCCTCCTGGCGGCGGCACTACGACCGGCTGCGGCTGCACACGACGCGGCGGCTCTCCGCGCTGCCGGGCCTGCCGATGCCGCGTTCGTTCGGGCGGTGGGTGGCCCGCGACAACGTGGTGCGCTACCTGGAGAAGTACGCCGAGCACCACGAGCTGGAGATCGTCACCGGCGTCGAGGTCTCCCGCGTGGAGCCCACGGCCGACGGCGGCGGCTGGCTGCTGCACGCCACCGGCGGGCGTGAGCTGACCGGCAGCGCGGTGGTCGTCGCCACCGGCTACAACCACACGCCGTACGTGCCCGACTGGCCGGGCCGCGACGGGTACACGGGCGAGTTCCTGCACGCCGGCGAGTACCGCAACCCCGCGCCCTTCGCCGGACAGGACGTCCTCGTGGTCGGCGTGGGCAACACCGGCGCCGAGATCGCCGTGGACCTCGTCGAGGGCGGCGCGTCACGCGTACGCCTCGCCGTGCGGACCGCGCCGCACATCGTGCGCCGGTCGACGGCCGGGTGGGCGGCCCAGTACACCGGGGTGCTCTGCCGGCGGCTGCCGGTCGCGCTGGTGGACCGGCTGGCCGGGCCGATGGCGAAGCTCAGCGTTCCGGACCTCGCCGCCAAGGGGTTGCCGCGGCCCGACACCGGGCTGTACTCGCGGGTGAAGGAGGGGTCCATCCCCGTGCAGGACGTCGGACTGATCGACGCGGTCCGCAAGGGCCGGGTGGAGGTCGTGGCGGCGGTCGAGGGCTTCGAGGACGGCAAGATCGTCCTCGCGAACGGCGACCGCGTCGGCCCGGACGCCGTGATCGCGGCGACCGGTTACCGGCGCGCGCTGGAGAACGTCGTCGGCCACCTCGGCGTACTCGACGGCCGTGGCCGCCCGGTCGTCCACGGCGCCCGCACACCGAAGAACGCGCCCGGCCTGTACTTCACCGGCTTCACCAACCCCATCAGCGGCATGCTCCGCGAACTCGCCATCGACGCCGAGAAGATAGCGAAGGCGATAGCACGCGACGCAGGCAGCAGGAACCCGTCCCGCATCCCACGCTGACGCCCCACCTCACCCGCCCCGGCGGCCGTCACTCGCCCCGCCGACCGCCACCCACCCCGGAAGCCGTGGCCCGTCCCGGAAGCCGTCGCCCTACGCGTCTCTTCACGCGCCCTCTCCTGCGTCCGTGAAGTGCGCGAGCGTGGTGATGACCCGGTCCGCGATGTCCGGCGGCCAGGGGAACGAGGCCGCGACCGCCCGCTGGTGGGCGAGTCCGTGCAGACCGAGCCAGAGCGCGACCGTGTCGGCGAACACGTCCGTGCTGGTGGCGCAGCCGGCGGTGACACAGTCCTGGAGGGCCTCGGCGAGCCGTCCCATGCTCGCCTCGCCGAGGGTGCCGAGGTCCTGCGCCGTCACGGAACTCGCGTTCGGATCGGGCATCCAGAACCCGCCGAACATCGTGCGGTAGCGCCCCGGGTGGGCCTCGGCGAACCGCAGGTAGCCCTGGCACAGGGCCGTGAGCCGTGCGCGGGGCGCGTCGTCGGCGGCGTCCACGGCCGCGCTCAGCTGCTCGTCCAGGTCGGCGAAGGCATTGCGCACCACGGCGAGCATGATGGCGGGCTGGTCGGAGAAGTGGCGGTAGATCGAGGGGGCCGCGATGCCCACCTTGCGGGCGACGGAGCGCAGGGTGATGGCGCTCTCGTCACCGGTCTCGTCGAGCAGTTCGACCGCCGCGGCCACGATCTCCTCGCGCAGCCGGGCGCCCTCCCCACGGCGGTTCCGGACGCGGACGGGTGTCGCTGAAGTGTCGGTGTCGTCTCCCATACTGTTACCTTACAGTGAAAAACTTATAGGCGTTCGCCTTGCGGGCGAAGGGATTCCGATCGTAGGCTTACAGTCGTTAGCCTATTGACGGCCCAGGGATCGGAATCCGCATGAGCGGCATCACCATCGCGGGCAGCGGCACCGGACCGCGCCCGGCCCGCCCGAGGAACCGTCGAGGCGAGGGGAGCAGACTCCGCGCCGAGATCCTGGCCGCCGCGGCCGAGCTGCTCGACGCCGACGGCGACGAACGCGCCGTGACCCTGCGGGCCGTCGCCCACAGGGTCGGGATCGCCGCCCCCTCGATCTACCCGCACTTCCACGACCGGCCCGCCCTCATGCTCCAGGTGACACGGCAGGCCTTCGCCGGACTCTCCGTACGGATCCGGTCCGCCCTCGACCGGGCGGGCGACGATCCCCAGGAACGCCTGGACGCCGCCTGCCGGGCCTACCTGGACTTCGCCCGCGACCACCCCGGGCGGTACCGCGCCATGTTCGGCGGCGCAGGGAACACTCCCACCGCCTCCGGCCGCCGCCCGGACCTCCCGGCCGAGCAGGCGACCCGGATCCTCACCGACTTCCTCACCGACTGCCTCGCCGCGGGGCACCACGCCGGCACCGACCCCGCCACCGACGCGGTCGCGCTGTGGCTGGGCCTGCACGGACTCGCCCACCAGCGGGCCATCGCCCCCGCGTTCCCCTGGCCGGCCGACATCGTCCAGCGACTCACCTCCCCCTTGACCCGGCCCCCGGGGCACACGCACACCTAGACCTCAGACGCCGAGGCCCGGATGATCCCGGAGCTGTCTGCGGGAGGTGATGCCGAGCCGGCGGAAGATGTTGCGCTGATGGGCGTGCCAGCCCGCCTCCCGGCAGTGGTCCTCGACTCCGGTCACCAGCCCTCGCGCGTACGCCGCGATCCCCAGGTTCGAGCCGGCCCCCGGGCGTCGGTGCGCTCGGTCAGCGGCGATTCCAGGGCCTCGCCGGCGGCGTCGCGCTCTCCGCACGCGACGGCCGCCTCCACCAGCTCGGGCAGGGAGGAAGCCCGCGAGGAAGGGCTCGCCGCTCGCGACGGCCTGCCGGGCCGCGGCAAGGGCGGCCGGGTACTCGCCCAGGCCGTTGCGCAGCACGGGCGCCGCCCAGTGGGTGTTGGCGATCAACTGCCGGGTCCCGCTCACCGCCGCCCCCTCGGTGACGTGCGTTCGACGGGAACGCGTTCTTCATCCTGGACGACCTGGACGGCTACCGGGAACTACCCCTCTCCCCGCCAGACCTCCACCCCGTTGCCTTACACCGCGAAGTTCATGGCCGCACCCTCTTGCCGTCCGTGAACTAACACGTATAGCCTTACGACCGTAAGCACACAGCAGGAACCCGCACGGGCCCACCACGGGCCCGTAAACAAGCCTTGAGGGGTACGCCATGAACAGCACCGCCACCACCACGGCCACCGAGATCGTCCTGCCCGGCGCGGTCGAGCCGGACGGCCTGGAGCTCCGGACCCGCGCTCTCCCGGCCCCGGCCAAGGGCCAGGTCGTCCTGCGGATGGACGCGACCGGCGTCTCCTTCGCCGAGCAGCAGATGCGCCGCGGCACCTACTACGACCAGCCGCCGTTCCCCTTCGTGCCCGGCTACGACGTGGTCGGCACCGTGACCGAGGCCGGCCCGGAGGTGGACGCCGCGCTCGTCGGACGCCGGTTCGCCGCGGTCACCAAGACCGGCGCGTGGGCCAGCCACCTCCTCGTCGACGCCGTGGACCTGATGCCGGTACCGGACGAGGTGGACGCGGCCGACGCGGAGACCGTGACCGTCAACGGCATCACCGCCTGGCAGATGCTGCACCGCGTCGCCAAGGTCCGTACCGGCGGCACGATCGTGGTGCTGGGCGCCAACGGCGGCGTCGGCTCCACCCTCGTACAACTCGCCCGCCACGCCGGGATCACCGTGATCGGCACGGCCTCCGAGCGACACCACGCGACCGTACGCACGCTCGGCGCGACCCCGGTCGACTACCGCGACCCGCACATGTACGACCGGATCCGGGAGCTCGCGCCCGACGGCGTCGACGCGGTGTTCGACCACGTCGGCGGCACCGGCCTGGAGCAGTCCTGGCAGCTGCTGCGCCGCGGCGGAGCCCTGGTCTCCTACGGCAGCGCGGCCACCAAGGACAACGAGGGCAACTCACAGCTGCCGGTGCTGAAGCTGTTCGCACGGCTCGCCGCGTGGAACTCCCTGCCCAACGGCAAGAGCGCCCAGTTCTACAACTTCTGGGCCGGCAAGCGCCGTTGCCGCGCGTCCTGGCAGCAGCGGATGACCGAGGACCTCACCCAGGTCCTGCGCCTGGTCGCCGACGGCAGCCTCACCCCGCAGATCGCCGCGAAGCTCCCGCTGTCGGACACCGCGGCGGCACTGGCACTCGCCGAGACCCGCACCGTCGCCGGAAAGATCGTCATCGTCCCCGAGGTGTGACACGGGGGGCCGCCCCCGCCCCGACCGCCCTGCTCGACAGGCGCCCGACGCCCGGCCCGTACGGCGTGACGTGTCCCCGCCGTGTCCGCCGTGTCCGCCGTCGCCGCGTCGCCCCCACCCCCCACCCGGAGTCCGCCCCCACCCGGGTGCCGCGTGACACGCCGCCCACCACACCGGAGGTACCCGCCATGTCCATCACCACCGCCGTCTCGCCGCCGGCCACCACCGCCACCGCCACCACCACCGGCCGTCCGGCCGCGGCAGGCCTCCAGGGCGACGTCGACAACCGCGCGACCTACGTCAGCTTCGGCCTCGCCTACCTGCTCGGCCACGGCTCCGCGGCGCTCTCGAAGGGCGACAGCCCCCTGCTCGACCTGCCCGGCTGGCTGCCCATGGCACTCCTCGGCACCGGGCTCGCCGTCGGCACCGTGCAGGCCACCCGCGCCGCCCTGCGCGCCCAACGTGCCGCCACCGATCCCGACGACGTCCTCTCCGGCCAACTCCTCGGCGTCGCCTGGATCACCGCCTTCGCCGCCCTGTTCCTCGCCATCACGGGCCTGGCGTCCACGCTCGACCTGCCCGATGTGCAGTCCCTGCTGTGGCCCACCGGCTCCGGGCTCGTCGTCGGTCTGCTCTACGTCGCGGAAGGCGCCCAGCGCCGCAACCTGCTCCACTACGGCCTCGGCAGCTGGCTCGCCCTGACCTCCACCGCGGCCCTCCTCCTCGGCACCCCCGGCTTCTACTGGGTCCTCACCATCGCCGGCGGCGGCGCCTACGCCCTCGCCGCGGTCCTCGAACGCCGCCGCCTCAAATCCCTCTCGGGAGCGCCGCAGCGCGCCTGACCCTGCCGAGAACCACTCGGCGCCCCACCCACATCACTCGCACCACCCGCAGAGACAGGAAAGCCATGCCCAGCAACAGCGCCACCCTCCCCTCGGCCGCCCAGCCCCGACCCCGGCCCCGGCCCCGGACGCGCGCACATGCCGCCGCGGTCACGTTCACGGCCGCACTCGCCGCCGTCGGCATCCTTGCGAGCACCCCTCCCGCCCAGGCCGCTCCCACCCAGGCCTCTCCCGCCCGGACGGGAACCGCACACCACACCGACGGGCTCAAGTGCCGGGGCAAGGGCACGGACCCCGCCGCCGTCATCCGCTACCGGACCGACATCGTGATCAAGGCACCGGTGAGCACCGTCTTCAAGCTGCAGACCGACGTCGAGGGCTGGCCGTCGTGGCAGGCACCGGTCCTCTCCTCGGAGCGCCTGGACCACGGTCCTCTCCGCGCGGGCTCGCAGTTCCGCTGGACGACCCCGGCGCCCGCCACCCCGACGACGCCCGAGACCACCCTGAACATCACCTCCACCGTCCGCCAGCTCGACCGCGACACCTGCATCCGCTGGAGCGGTCCCGCGGTCGGCGAGGGCCTGCGCATCGACGAGGGCGTCCACGTCTGGAACTTCACCAAGGTCAAGGGCGGTGTACGCGTACGGACCGAGGAGTCCTGGACCGGCGCGCAGGTCGAGGCGGACGTCCCCCTGGCGACGGCGATGCTCGGCGGCGGGCTCGAAGAGTGGCTCCGCGAGCTGAAGACCACCGCGGAGGCCCGAAGCGACGGACCGTGCGCCTGACGGCGCGGAACCTCCACCGCATAACCACCGAGAAAGAGATCGAGACCGACCCGATGAAATCGATGCGAGCAATGCAATCACTGCGATCAATGCGAGCAATGCGATCACTGAAACCACTGCCCAGGTTCATGCAGGGCATGGCCGCCGCCGCGGTCGTCACGGCCACCACGCTGTCCGCGCCGGCCATGGCAGCGGCGCACGACGCGCGGTCCGCCACCGGAACGCACCAGGCGCAGCCCGGCTCCGGGACCTTCCAGGAATGCCGCGGGGTGACGGTCGACAAGAGCGCTCCCGTCGTCAGCCGCGCCGCCGTCCTCATCGACGCGCCCCTGAAGACGGTCTGGAAGCTGCACACCGACATAGACGCGTGGTCCTCCTGGATACCGGAGATCACACCGGCGAAGAAGAAGACGCCGGGGCCCCTGCGACCGGGCTCGGTCTTCGACTGGTCCCCCCAGAACATGAAGGTCACGTCGACCGTCACGGCGGTCGAGCAGGGACGGTGCACGGCATGGGCCGCGCCCGTGAACGGTATTGACGGCGTGCACCTGTTCACCTTCAAGCAGGTCAGGGGCGGTGTGCTCGCCACCACCGAGGAGTCCTGGGCGGGCGCTCCCGTCGAGGCCGACATCCCCGGCAGTCAGGCCGCCCTCGACGCGGGCCTCGACGACTGGGTGAACCGCCTCAAGAGCACGGCCGAGGCGAAGTCCGGCTGCACCGGCCGCTGAGCCAGGACCGGATGGAAAGGGAACAGGCCACCCAAGAGCCGGTTATCCCCCATGAAGAAGCAGGACGACGTGGCGGCCACTCCCGTGGCCGCCACAAGTTCTTTGCCTGCAGACCCGTTCCTGACGTGGCGTCAGTTCAGTAATCTGGCCTTATCTGACACTGCGTCAGTTATTGGCAGCCACCTAGGACAGCCACACAGGAGCGGGCGGACCGATGCTTGGATCAACCCACGGCACCCTCACCACCGACTCCCGCCGGGCCCGGGTCATCGCCTGCGGCGAGCAACCGGCCCCTGCCGTGCACGGCAGGCCGGCCGCCACCGACGACCTCGACGTCAGCGGCAGGCCGCTGTACGCCGGCGTACCCGATCTGGACCGCTTCTTCCGCCCCGAGTCGGTGGCCGTCGTCGGCGCCTCGGACGCCGAGGGGCGGCCGAACACCGGCATCACCCGCCAACTGCTGTCCTGGGCCGAGCGGGTGGGCGCACGCCTCCACCCGGTACACCCCACGCGGGAGTCCGTATTCGGCATACCCTGCGTGCCGTCGGTCACGGACCTGCCCGAACAGGTCGATCTGGCCGTGCTGCTGGTCTCCGACCCGCTTCCCGTGATCGAGCAACTGGCCGAAACGAAAGTGCGGTTCGCGGTCGCCTTCGCGTCCGGGTTCGCCGAGACGGGGACCGTGGGCGCAGCCGCGCAGGACCGGCTCGCCGACGCCGTGCGGCGCTCCGGAATCCGCTCCGGCCTGCGGCTGCTCGGCCCGAACACCAACCTCAACGCCTTCGAGAAGTTCCGCACCGATCTCGACGGGCCGGCGATCGCGCTGATCACCCAGTCCGGCCACCAGGGCCGCCCGGTCTTCACCCTCCAGGAACTGGGCATCCGCGTCTCCCACTGGGCGCCCACCGGCAACGAGGCCGACCTGGAGAGCGCCGACTTCATCTCCTACTTCTCCGAGCAGCCCGAGGTAGGCGCCATCGCCTGCTATGTCGAGGGCCTCAAGGACGGCCGCTCCTTCATGCTCGCCGCCGACCGGGCCGCCCGGCGCGGGGTCCCCGTCGTCGCGGTCAAGGTCGGCCGCACGGAGACGGGCGCGCGTACGGCCGCCTCCCACACCGGCAAACTGACGGGCGCCGACGCGGTGGTGGACGCCGCGATGCGCCAGTACGGGGTCGTACGCGTCGACGGCCTGGACGAACTCCAGGACACGGCAGCCCTGTTGGCCCGCGCACGCCCGCCGTCCGCCGACGGGGTGGCGGTCTACTCCATCTCGGGCGGTACGGGCGCCCACTTCTCGGACCTGGCAACGGAGGCGGGCCTGCACCTGCCGCCCCTCTCCCCCGCCAAACAGGCCGAACTCCACCAGTGGATACCGGAGTACCTGGACGTCACGAACCCCATCGACAACGGCGGCCACCCGGTCGGCGACTGGCGGGGCCGCAAGATCATCGACGCGATCCTCGCCGATCCGGCCGTCGGGGTGCTGATCTGTCCGATCACGGGCCCCTTCCCTCCCATGAGCGACAAGCTCGCGCAGGACCTGGTGGACGCGGCGGAACACACGGACAAACTGGTGTGCGTGGTGTGGGGATCACCGGTCGGCACGGAGTCCGCGTACCGCGACACCCTCCTCGGCTCGTCCCGGGTGGCGACCTTCCGCACGTTCTCGAACTGCATCACGGCGGTACGCGCCCACCTGGAGCACGCCCGCTTCACCGCCTCCTACCGGTCCCCCTTCGACGAGGCCCCGCGCACCCCGTCCCCCTCCTGCCGCAAGGCCCGGGCGCTGATGCGGCCCGGCAGCAGGCTGAGCGAACACGCGGCGAAACAACTGCTGCGGGCGTACGGGATCCGGGTGCCGCGCGAACAGTTGGTGACCAGCGCGGCGGCCTCCGTACGGGCGGCCGGTCTGGTCGGCTACCCGGTCGTCATGAAGGCGTCCGGCGCGCGGCTCGCCCACAAGACGGAACTCGGCCTCGTGAAGGTGGGCCTCACCTCCGCCAGCCAAGTACGGGACGCCTACCGTGAGTTGACCGACATCGCCCGGTACGAGGACGTGTCGCTCGACGGCGTTCTGGTGTGCCAGATGGTGGAGCAGGGGGTCGAGATGGTCGTCGGTGTGACACACGACGACCTCTTCGGTCCGACGGTGACGGTCGGGCTGGGCGGCGTACTCGTGGAAGTACTCCAGGACACGGCGGTACGGGTGCCGCCGTTCGGCGAGGACCAGGCACGGTCGATGCTCGACGAGTTGCGGGGGCGGGCGCTGCTCGACGGCGTCCGCGGGCGGCCTCCGGCGGACCTCGACGCGCTGGTGGAGGTCATTCTCCGCGTCCAGCGGATGGCCCTGGAACTGGACACGGACCTGTCCGAACTGGACATCAACCCCCTGATGGTCCTCCCCCGAGGCCAGGGAGCGGTGGCCCTGGACGCCTTGGCGATCTGCCCCTGACCCACTGCACGGGGCCGAGCAGAAACGGGTGCGCCATCAACCACGCCCCGCAAACACAAAGCCTGCGTCCCCGACCACGGACCAGGCACGCCGAGACTGCGCCTCCGCCTGCGGGCCGAGGGCGGAGAGACTGCGTCTCCGCCTGCGGGCCGGGGGCGGAGAGGCTGCATTTTCGACTGCGGCCCGGTGGGGGCTGGCCGCGCAGTTCCCCGCGCCCCTAAAGGGCGCCCACCCCGGCCCCCAAGGGGCGCGGGGAACGGCGCAGTCTTTTGCCTTTAGGGGCGCGGGGAACGGCGCGGCCAACCCCCACCGACCCCGCACCCAACACACCACCGACAGGCCCCACCCCCTCAGGGGCGCGAGGAACGGCGCAATCT
>NZ_KZ679039.1:0-288186 GCF_003024195.1 Streptomyces dioscori | reverse complement strand
TTGCCTTTAGGGGCGCGGGGAACGGCGCGGCCAACCCCCACCGACCCCGCACCCAACACACCACCGACAGGCCCCACCCCCTCAGGGGCGCGAGGAACGGCGCAATCTTTTGCCTTTGGGGGCGCGGGGAACTGCGCGACAAGCCCCCACCGACCCGCACCGGCCCCCCACCGGACCCGCACCCACAAACCCACCCCCGGAGCCCCCATGATCACCCACACCCTCGAAAAGAACGTCTCCTGGATCACCCTCAACCGCCCCGCCGTCATGAACGCCATCACCCCCGAGCAACGGGAAGAGCTCATCCACCTCCTGAAGACCGCGTCGGCAGACGCGACCACCCGCGCAGTCGTCCTCACAGCCACCGGCAAGGGCTTCTGCACAGGCGCAGACCTCCGCGGCGGCCCACCCCCCGAGGACCGCCTCCCAGGAGACGTGTCCCGCGTCATAAAGGATGGCGCCCAGCGCCTCATCGCCGCAGTCCTGGACTGCGAGAAACCGGTGATCGCCGCAGTGAACGGCACCGCGGCCGGCCTGGGCGCCCACCTCGCCTACGCCTGCGACCTGATCCTCGCCGCGGAATCGGCCAGATTCATCGAGGTGTTCGCCCGCCGTGGCCTCGTCCCCGACGGCGGCGGCGCCTATCTCCTCCCTCGTCTGATCGGTCTCCACCGGGCGAAGGAGCTGATGTTCTTCGGCGACGCCCTCACCGCCGTGGACGCCCACCGCCTCGGCCTGGTCAACCGCGTGGTCCCGGACGAGGATCTGGAGAAGACTGCCCGCTCCTGGGCCGAACGTCTCGCCACCGGCCCCACCCGTTCCCTGGCCTTCACCAAGCAGTTGGTGAACGCTTCCCTGGACTCCGGCCGCGCCACCGCGTTCACCGCCGAGGCCTCCGCCCAGGAGATCAACATGACCACTTCGGACGCCACAGAAGGCGTAACGGCGTTCGTGGAGCGCCGCCCCCCGAACTTCACGGGCCACTGAACACCGCCGAACGCCGGCGCAGGCCTTCCCATCTGACGCCCCGTCACCTTCAATGGACGGTGTGATGGGACACGCAGGAATGGCCGCGGCAGCCGTCCGCTACCTGAGGTCGGCCGGAGAGCCGATGACCGCGGGACCGGTCGAACCGCTCCCGCGCCCGGACCTGCGGGCGGTCGGCGACGACGAACGCGCACCGGTCGACCCGGCCGAATTCCGCCGCGTACTGGGAAACTTCGCAACGGGCGTCACCGTCATCACAGCCCCGGCTCCGGCCACCGCCCCGGACACCACCCCTGCCGGCTTCGCCTGTCAGTCCTTCGCCGCGCTCTCCCTCGACCCGCCCCTGATCGCGTTCATGGTCGCGCGCACGTCCACGACCTGGCCGCGTATCGCCCGCGCGGGCGTCTTCTGCGTGAACGTCCTCGGCGCGCACCAGGGCGACCTGTGCCGCCGCTTCGCGGTGAGCGGCTCGGACAAGTTCGCGGGGGTCGCCCACGAGCCGTCGCCGGTCTCCGGTTCGCCCCGTCTGTCCGGCGTCACGGCGTGGATCGACTGCACCGTCCACGCGGTCCACCCCGGCGGCGACCACCTGATCGTGGTGGGCAGGGTGAACGCCCTGGGCACACCCGACCCCGCCCCCGACCCCGGCCCCGGCCCCGCCCCCGAAGGCAACGGCGACGCCCCCCTCCTCTTCCACCGCGGCGGCTTCGGCCACTTCACGCCCTGACACCGTCTAGGACCGAGCCGCGTTCGGGGCGAGCGCGACCTCCCCCGGCACCACCCCGCGCCGGATCACCAGCGCCATCAGCGCCGCCACGGCGCACAGCGCCCCGGAGGCGTACCACATGACGTTGTACGAGCCGAAGGCGTCGCGGGCCACACCGCCGAGGAAGGCGACCAGTGCCGCCCCGACCTGGTGGGAGGCGAGGACCCACCCGAAGACGATGGCGCTGTCGTCGCCGAACCGGTCGCGGCACAGGGCGATGGTGGGCGGGACGGTGGCGACCCAGTCGAGCCCGTAGAAGACGATGAAGAAGACCATCGGCGGATGCACCGAGGGGCCGAGCAGCAGCGGGAGGAAGAGGAGCGAGACACCGCGCAGGGCGTAGTAGACCGCCAGCAGCCGGCGCGGGTCGAAGCGGTCCGTGAACCAGCCGGAGGCGATCGTGCCGACGACGTCGAAGACCCCGATGACGGCGAGCAGCGAGGCCGCCGCCGTGATGGGCATGCCGTGGTCGTGGGCGGCGGGCACGAAGTGGGTCTGGATCAGGCCGTTCGTCGAGGCGCCGCAGATCGCGAAGGTCCCCGCGAGCAGCCAGAAGGGCCCGGTGCGCGCTGCGGAGAAAAGGACGTTCAGCGCTCGGCGCGCGGCTCCCGGCACGGGCGGCGGCTTCTCGACGAACTCGGTCGCCCCGTACGGCTTGAGGCCCACGTCCGCCGGATGGTCGCGCAGCAGCAGCCAGACGAACGGCACGACCGCGAGCGCCGCCAGGGCCACGGTCACGGCGGCCGGGCGCCAGCTGTGCTCCGAGACGATCCACGACAGTACGGGCAGGAAGATCAGCTGGCCGGAGGCCGAGGCGGCGGTGAGGATGCCGGTGACGAGGCCGCGCCGCTCGGTGAACCAGCGGTTGGTGACGGTCGCGGCGAACGCGAGGGCCATCGAGCCGGAGCCCAGGCCCACGAGCAGCCCCCAGCACAGCAGCAGCTGCCAGGCCTCGGTCATCCACACGGTGGCGCCGGAGCCGACCGCGATCACGACGAGCGCGAGCGCGACGACCCGCCGGATGCCGAACCGGTCCATGAGCGCGGCGGCGAACGGCGCCGTCAGCCCGTACAGCGCGAGGTTGACGGAGACCGCGAGCCCGATCGTGCCGCGCGACCAGTCGAACTCGTCGTGCAGCGGGTCGATCAGCAGGCCGGGCAGGGAGCGGAAGGCCGCCGCGCCGATGATCGTCACGAAGGTGACGGCGGCGACGAACCAGGCCCGGTGCACGCGTGTACGCCGGCGACGCCCGACCCCGCCGGTTCCGGGATCCTGGCTGCCGGCTTCGGGGTCCCGCACGGGTGCCGTCTCGCTCGCGGCGTCGGTTGTCTGGGTCACGTCACCGAGCTTCCGTCCTCGGCCCTCCCCGAACGAGTGGCCCGAAGGACAGCATTCGCTAGGATCGGGCCATGGGTACGAACAGGCCGGACTCCCCGCCCCCTCGGCACCGCGTCGTCGTCCTCGCCCTGGACGGCCTCCTCCCCTTCGAGCTGGGCATCCCGCAGCGCATCTTCGGACGCGCCAAGGACGCCCGGGGCCGCAGCCTGTACGAGATCGTCACCTGCTCCGTCCGGCCGCCGGGCCCGGTCAGGACGGACGCCGACTTCTCCGTCCTGGTCGAGAACGGCCCGGAGGCCCTGGCCACCGCCGACACCGTGGTCGTCCCGGCCTCGTACGAGCTGGGCCCGGTCCACGACGAGGGCGTGCTCACCGAGGAACTGGCCGCGGCCCTCGCCCTGGTCCGGCCGGGCACCCGGCTCGTCTCCATCTGCACGGGCGGGTACGTGCTGGCCGCCGCCGGGCTGCTCGACGGGCGCCCGGCGACCACGCACTGGGCGTCCGCCGAACACTTCCAGCGCCTCTTCCCGAAGGTGCGGGTCGACGCGGACGTGCTGTTCATCGACGACGGCGACGTGCTGACCTCGGCCGGGGTCGCGGCGGGCATCGACCTGTGCATCCACATCGTGCGCCGCGACCACGGGACCGCTGTCGCCAACGAGGTGGCCCGGCGCACGGTGGTGCCTCCGCACCGGGACGGAGGGCAGGCCCAGTACATCGAACGGCCCGTGCCCGAACCGCAGTTGGCCACCACGATCGGGGCACGCGCGTGGGCGCTGAGCCGGTTGCACGAGCCGATCCAGCTGCGGGACATGGCCGCGCAGGAGGCGATGTCGGTACGGACGTTCACGCGGCGGTTCCGGGAGGAGGCGGGGGTGAGCCCCGGCCAGTGGCTCACGCAGCAGCGGGTCGAACGGGCCCGGCATCTCCTGGAGTCCACGGACCTGTCGATGGACCAGGTCGCGGCGGACGCGGGGTTCGGCACGGCGCAGTCGATGCGTCAGCACCTCCAGTCGGCCCTGGGAGTAACCCCCACGTCCTACCGCCGAACATTCCGCTGACCCCCACGCACCTCCGCCCCCGCATGGGGGCTACGCCCCCTCGCCCCCATTGCGCAGTTCCCCGCGCCCCTAGGTACCCACCCCCTAGGGGCGCGGGGAACGGCGCAATCTTTTGCCTTTAGGGGCGCGGGGAACTGCGCAATCATTGAGCCCCGCCCCCACGTTCCTAGAACGTCAATACAGCCCGGGCTGCAAGCCCGAGACGCGCGTCAGCGACCGCCTTCTCGAACTCGTCCACCCCATACGTCTCCGTCACCAGCTCATCCAGCAACAACCGCCCCTCCCGATACATCTCCGCATACAGCGCAACATCCCGCTGCGGCCGCGAAGACCCGTACCGGCACCCCAGAATCGACTTGTCCAGGTACATGGACGAGACGAGGAAGGACGCCTCGGCGCCAGCGGGCGGCACGCCCAGCAGCACCGCCTGCCCTCGCCGGTCGAGCAGATCGACGGCCTGCCGTACCAGCTCCACCCGCCCCACGCACTCGAAGACATGATCCGCCCCCGTCGGCAGGACGTCCCGCACCCCCTCCACGGACGTGAAGAAGTGCCCGGCCCCGAACCGCCGGGCCACCCCCTCCTTCGCCGGATTCGAATCCACGGCGATCACGGTCAGCGCTCCGGCGATCCGCGCGCCCTGGATCACGTTGAGCCCGATCCCGCCCGTCCCGATGACGACCACGCTGTCCCCGTGCTCGACCCGCGCCCGGTTCAGGACGGCTCCGACTCCGGTCAGCACCCCGCATCCGATCAGCGCGGCGGACGCCATCGGGATGTCCTTGGGGATCCGTACGGCCTGCACGGCCTTCACCAACGTCCGTTCGGCGAAAGCGGAGTTGGACGCGAACTGGTACAGCGGCTGCCCGTCCCGCAGAAACGGCCGCTGCGGCCTCCCGATGGCCTTGCGGCACATGGTGGGCCGCCCCCGGTCGCACGCGGCGCACGCGCCGCAGTTCGCGAGCGTGGACAGGCAGACATGGTCACCGGGCTCCACATGCGTGACGCCCGCACCCACCTCCGCCACGACACCCGCGCCCTCGTGTCCGAGTACCACGGGTACGGGGAAGGGGATGGTCCCGTCCAGCACGGAGAGGTCGCTGTGGCACAGCCCCGCCGCCGAGACCGCGACGAGCACTTCCCCGGGCCCCGGATCCCGTACCTCCAGGTCGTCCACCATCTGAGCCTGCTTGCCGTCGAAGACCACGCCCTTCATGACCTCAGCCCTTCGCTTCCCTGGGAAGGCCGAGCACGCGCTCGGCGATGATCGTGCGCTGGATCTCGTCCGAACCGCCGTAGACGGTGTCGGCGCGGCTGAAGAGGAACAGGTGCTGGAGAGCGTCCAGTTCGTAGGGCGTCTCGGCCGACCAGTCCGTGGGGCCGACCGCGGCTCCGGCCCCCCGCACCCGCATGGCCAGTTCACCGAGCCGCTGATGCCAACGCCCCCACATCAGCTTGGCCACACTGGGGGCGCCGCGGTCCGCCGAACTCCCCAGCGTGCGCAAGGCGTTCCACCGCATGGTGCGCAACTCGGCCCACTGGCGTACGAGCAGGTCGCGGACGACCGGGTCGTCGGCCGCCCCCGTGGCGACGGCCGCCTCCACCACCTGCGCCAACTCCTGAGCGAAACCGACCTGCTGGGCCAGTGTGGAGACTCCGCGTTCGAAGCCGAGCAGGCTCATGGCGACCTGCCAGCCGTTGCCCTCGCCGCCGACGAGATGTTCGACGCGTGCGTGCGCCCCGTCGAAGAAGACCTCGTTGAACTCGCTGGTCCCGGTCATCTGCCGGATCGGCCGTACCTCGATCCGCCCGGGCTGGTCCATCGGTACGAGCAGAAAGCTCAGCCCGCGATGCCGCCGCGACCCCGCCTCCGTACGCGCCAGCACGAAACACCAGTCCGCCTCGTGCGCCAGCGAGGTCCAGATCTTCTGCCCGCTGATCCGGTACCCGTCGGCCTCCCGCACGGCCTGCGTACGGATCCCGGCGAGATCGGACCCGGCCCCGGGCTCGCTGTACCCCTGGCACCACAGCTCGTCCCCGGAGGCGATGGGCGGCAGGAACCGGTTCCTCTGCTCCTCGCTCCCGTGCGCGATGAGCGTGGGAGCCAGCAGCTTCTCCCCGATGTGCCCACTGCGCGCAGGCGCCCGGGCCCGCGCGTACTCCTCGGCCCACACGACCTGCCGCCCCAACCCGACAGCCCGATTCCCGTACCCCTCCACCCCCCACCCGATCCCGATCCACCCACCGGCCCCGAGCGTCCGCTCCCAGCCTCTGCGATCCCGGGCGCCCCCCAGATGCTCGGCGAGCCACCGCCGAACCTCCCCCCGAAACGCCTCGTCCTCCGCGGTGACCCCAAACTCCATGAACCCCTCCACCACCTACCGCCCGACCCACCCAGGGGCGCGGGGAACGGCGCAACCAACCACAGCCGACCCGCACCCAGTGCCTTTAGGGGCGCGAGGAACTGCGCAACCAACCACAGCCGACCCGCACCCAGTGCCTTTAGGGGCGCGGGGAACTGCGCGACCAGCCACAACGCACCCGCACCCACCCACCCACGTCAGCCCCCCTACGTCGCCCCCCTCGCGGCCCGAGCGGCCCGCTCCATATCCCCCACCCGCGCAAGCAACGGCATCGGATCCACCCCCACCGCCCCCGGCAAGAAGTCAGCAATCCGCTCAGGCGTCCACCCCCCTTCCGCATACCCGGAACGGAGTTCCCGCGGCTGAGCCCACACCGCGATCTTCGGCCCCGCGACGGTGTACACCTGCCCGGTGATGCCCTCCTCCCGGGCCCGCCCGGACAGCAGGTACACCACGAGCGCGGCCACATCCTCCGGCTCACCGATCTCCGTCAGCTCCATCGGCACGTTCGCGGACATCCGCGTACGGGCGACGGGCGCGACCGCGTTGGCCGTCACCCCGTACTTGTGGAGCCCGAGCGCCGCGCTGCGGACGAGCGAGATGATCCCGCCCTTCGCCGCGCTGTAGTTGGCCTGCGAGACGGACCCCTGGTGGTTGCCGCTGGTGAACCCGATCAGCGTGCCGGAACCCTGCCGCCGCATCACGGCCGAGGCCGCACGGAACACGGTGAACGTGCCCTTCAGGTGCGTGGCGATGACCGGGTCCCATTCGTCCTCGGACATGTTGAAGAGCATCCGCTCGCGCAGGATGCCCGCCACGCAGACGACTCCGTCGAGCCGCCCGTACGTCTCCAGGGCCGTGTCGACGATCCGCTGTCCGCCCGCCATGGTGGAGATGTCGTCGGCCACGGCGACCGCTTCCCCGCCGGCCGCCCCGATCTCCTTGACGACGGCGTCGGCGACCGTACTGCTCGGCTCCGAGCCCTCGATGGAGACGCCGTAGTCGTTGACGACGACCCGTGCGCCCTCGGCCGCGGCGGCCAGTGCCACCGCGCGTCCGATGCCCCGGCCCGCCCCGGTCACGGCGACGACCCCGCCTTCCAGGAAGTTCCCCACGTCCCGGCCCCTTCCCGCAGTTTCTGACGGTCCGTTAGATTTGCTACGGCTCAGATTCTACGACCCGTCAGATACCTGGAGACAAGCCCCGGGGAGTACTCATGTCACTGCCGGCCGAGTTCCACGAGATCGCCAAGCGCGTGAACAACTGGGGGCGTTGGGGTGCCGACGACGAGATCGGCACCCTGAACCTGATCACCGACGAGGTCGTGCGCGAGGCCGCCGCGAGCGTCCGCACCGGCCGCCGCGTACCGCTCGCACTCCCCCTGCGTCAGGACGGCGTGCAGACGGGGATGATCCCGGGCCGGGTCGATCCGCTGCACACGATGGTGCAGATCAACCAGGAGCTGTTCGGCCCCGGCACGATCGCGTGCAGCGACGACGCCGTGACGATGGGCCTCCAGGCGGCCACCCACTGGGACGCGCTCAGCCATGTCTCGCACTCGGGCCGGCTCTACAACGGCCGCCCCGCCGGCACGATCACCGCGCACGGGGGCGCCGAGTTCAACGGCATCGACAAGCCCCGGCACATCGTCTCGCGCGGCGTCCTGCTGGACGTGGCCCGCGCACGCGGCGTGGAGCGCCTGGACAGCGGGCACGCGGTGACCCCGGAGGACCTGGAAGCGGCCGAGGAGCTGAGCGGCACGAAGGTCGGCGCGGGCGACGTCGTCCTCGTACGCACCGGTCAGATCCAGCTGCTCCTCGCGGGCGACAAGCAGGGGTACGCCTTCCCCTCACCCGGCCTGTCCGTGCGCACCCCGGAGTGGTTCCACGCCCGCGATGTCGCGGCGGTCGCGAACGACACCCTCACCTTTGAGATATTTCCTCCCGAGATAGAGGACTTGTGGCTGCCCGTCCACGGCCTCCACCTGGTGGAAATGGGCATGCTCCAGGGCCAGAACTGGAATCTCGAAGAGTTGTCCACAGCCTGTGGAGAAGTCGGCGGCTCTACGTTCCTGCTGTCGGCGATGCCCGAACCGTTCACCGGCGCCACGGGAACCCCCGTAGCACCGGTCGCGATCCTCTGAAGAACCCAGAACCCAGAACCCGGCACCCGGCCGCCCGGTCACCACGGGCCGGACCGCCGGGGGCCGGCTGGCGGCGCGTCTCCCCCACGGACGAACCGCACCCGGGCGAGAGGTGCCCCCACCCCACCCCGGGCGCGGCATCGCGCGCCGCCATCCGGCTCTCCGGCGCGCCTGCCCCTGGCCCCGCAGGAGCCGACGCCGAATCGCGATCCGCGCTCGCCGAGGACTCCCGTCACCGAAGGCCTCGACGTCCCCTCACGGCGAATCACTGAACACAAGCGTGACGAAACGGACACGCGCCGTCAACACCTGTTCGGGGATTCATGCCATTAGCGCCTTTTGTGACGCGCACGAACGGAAGCACGGCCCGGCGCACTCGGCATCACCGGACGCCCGGACTCCGGACTCCGTGCCATCCGTGCGCCAGCGGGCGCACCCGTGCCCGAGCGCCCGCTCCCGCGTGACGAGCCCCAGCAGGGTGCCGGCGCCTACACGGCCTCGTACGCCAGATCCCCGTAGACCACGGGAGCTGCCACCGAGGACACCACCGGCGCCGCGTCGCATCCCGTGACAAGAGTGGTCGCCGACGAACATCGGTCCACCTCGCACCAGATGCGCTTCCCGGCGCCCTCGGCGCTCCAGCCCCACCGGTCGGCGAGGCCGTCGACGAGTGCGAGGCCGCGGCCGTTGGTGTCGTCGCCGTCCGCGCAGCGCGGGCGCGGAGCCCGGGTGCTGGCGTCGACGACCTCCAGGCGGACGGTCGCGACGACCTCTCCCACGGCCCGCTCACCGGCTGTCGGCGCGCTCGCCGCGTCCGGCACGAACAGCCGCAGGACGGCGGGGCGGCCGGTGTGCACCACGGCGTTGGTGACCAGCTCCGAGACGAGCAGGATCAGCGTCTCGGCCAGTGGCTCATCGGCCTCTATCCCGGAACCCGCGAGCCGCGAACGCGCCCACCTCCGGGCTCGCCCCACCTCCGCGGGGTCGGGCCGGATCTCCAGCTGCACTTGAAGCACCTGCACCGCTCACACCATCCGAACCGGCGGACACATCGCCTCGCGCCTCGCAAGGGCCACGATCGTGGTCAGAAAAGGGCTCACGGAACGTGATTCCCTCAGGAGACAGCATGGTTGACGTTCAGTCACCCCAACAAGCGCTTCGGGCATATTCCAGCGCGAAGGAGTACGCGTGCGGCATACTGTGCGACGCTCGCCACGGGGAGTCGAACAGGCAGGAACGGTCCTGCTTCCTGCCCTGCGAGCGGCGCGCATCGCCGGATCCGGGACTGCCCCAGGGGCAACACCGTGATGGCCCGGCCTCAGAACCACTCGCATCCCACACAAGGTACCGGAGCAGGCCGCCGACTCCAGGCCGTGACGAGTCACGCGTAGGACACAACCCGATATCAACGCTCGGTAATTCCGGTATGCCACGTTCCGCGACTTCCGTCCCCTCGGGCCGTTCCCGGCGCTCTCCCGCATGCCACGATCGGCGTCATTCGAAAGCGCCCGGCCCCCGGCGGCTCACGCCCCGGACCGCGCCGCCGACGTCAGCAGATCCTCCGCGAGCGCCTCCTCGGCCGCCGCGGCGCCCTCCCCGCGACGGGCCCGCGACCAGGCCCGTTTGAGGTGGAGATGGACATCGGACTCCCAGGTGAATCCCATCCCGCCGTGCACCTGGAGGCAGTCGCGGGCCCCGCGCTCGGCGGCCTCGTCGGCCAGCAGCCGGGCCGCCGCGATGTCCAGCGGATCGCCGGTGACGGCCGCCGCGTACACCGCCGCACGGGCCACTTCCACCCGCACCAGCATCTCCGAGCACAGGTGTTTCACCGCCTGGAAGGCCCCGATCGGCTGCCCGAACTGCTCACGGGTCCGGGCGTGTTGCACGGCCAGCGCACAGGTCCACGCGGCCGAGCCGAGCTGCTCGGCGGCGGTCAGCAGGGCGGCGACCGGGTCGGGAGGCGCGGCGCGGGGCACCCGGTGCAGGGGCGTCAGCGGATCGACGGACCGCAGGGCGACGGCTCCGCCCACGTCTCCCCGTACGACGTCCGCCTCGTCCAGCCATTCGACGAGGCTGCCGTCGACGGCGGCGACGACACACGTGCCGGTGGCCGCGCCGGGCACCTCACCGGCCGCGAGGTGGGTGGCCACGAGCGGTCCCGGCAACAGCGCCCGGCCGGCCTCCTCGAAGGCGAGCACCGCCTCGGGCAGCCCGAGCCCGACCCCGCCCCGCTCCTCCGGCAGCCGCAGCGCGAAGAACCCGGCCTCGCCCAACTCACGCCAGAGCGCCCGATCGAGCCCACCGACAGCTCGCCGACCCGCGGAGCCCCCTCCTCCCGGGCCCACGGCGGCCCGCAACCGCTCCCGCCCGAACCGCCGCACCAGCAACTCGCGCACCCCGGCCCGTAACGCCCGTTGATCATCCGTGAGTTGGAAGTCCACCGGTCACCGTCCCTTCGGGAGGCCCAGGATGCGCTCGGCCACGATGTTCCGCTGGATCTGCGAGGTCCCGGCCGCGATGGTGTACGAGAGTGACGACAGCCGGTCGACCGTCCACTCCCGGCCCAGATCGAGCGCCTCGGGGCCCAGCACCTCGGCCGCCGCGTCGTACAGCTCCTGCCGCGCCTGCGAGTACCGCAGCTTGAAGACGGAGCCGCCCACACCCGGCACCCCACCGCCGCGCTCGGACTCGCTCACGTTCCACTGCGTGAGCCGCCACAGGGCCCGGAACTCGGCGTTGAGCCGGCCGAGCCGACGGCGCAACGGCACATCGTCCCACCGGCCGTTCTTCCGGGCCTCCCGCGCCAGTTCGCCGAGCACCCGCCGGCAGGCGACCACCTCGCCCACGAAGGCGGTGCCGCGTTCGAAGGACAGGGTCACCATGGTCACGCGCCAGCCGTCGTTCTCCTCACCGACCCGGTTGGCGACGGGCACCCGCACCTCGTCGAGGAAGACCTCCGCGAACTCCGCGGACCCGGCGAGCGTACGAAGCGGCCGCACGGTGATGCCGGGCGCGTCCATCGGCATCGCCAGCCAAGTGATCCCCCGGTGCTTCGGCGCCTGTGCATCGGTCCGCACCAACAGCTCGCACCAGTCGGCGACTTCGGCGTGCGAGGTCCAGATCTTGGAGCCGCTGACCACGTAGTCGTCGCCGTCCCGCCACGCGCGCGTGCGCAGCGACGCCAGGTCGGACCCGGCGTCCGGCTCGCTGAACCCCTGGCACCACACCTCCTCGCCCCGCAGCACGGGCGGCAGCCACCGCGCCCGCTGCCGGGCGCTCCCCTCGGCGGCGATGGTCGGCCCGGCATGCAGCAGCCCGACGAAATTAGCCCCTACGTAGGGCGCGCCCGCCTTCTCGGTCTCCTCCAAAAAGATCAGATGGCGGGTCGGCGTGGCACCACGCCCCCCCGCATCAACCGACCAGTGCAACCCCGCGTACCCGGCGTCGTACAGCAGCCGCTGCCACCCGAGGTCGTACGCGCGCCGGCCCGGCCAGTCGTCGGCCGAGGGCTTGGCCGGCAGCCCCGGAAGCACCTCGCCCAGCCACTTCCGCAGCCGCGCCCGGAACTCCTCGTCCTCGGCGGAGTACGAGAGATCCATTACCTGTCGCGGTCCAGGTCGAGGCCCAGCATGCGGATGGCGTTGCCGCGCATCAGCTTGTAGACGGTCTCGTCGTCGAGGCCCTTCACATGGTCGAGGGCGACTTCCTTGGTGTGCGGGAAGGTCGAGTCGACGTGCGGATAGTCGGTCTCGAAGGTGGCGTTGTCCCGCCCCACCACGTCCAGCGAGGCGACCCCGTGCTTGTCACGGAAGAAGCAGCAGAAGATCTGCCGGTAATAGTAAGTAGAAGGCGGCTCGGGAATCAGATCCCGCACCCCGCCCCAGGCCCGGTGCTCCTCCCACACGTCATCGGCACGCTCCAGCGCGTACGGGATCCACCCCATCTGCCCTTCGCTGTAGGCGAGTTTGAGTCGGGGGAACTTCACGAGCACCCCGCTGAACAGGAAATCCATCATCGAGGCCATGGCGTTGTTGAAGCTCAGGGACGCCTGAACAGCAGGCGGGGCGTCCGGTGACGCGGCGGGCATCTGACTGCTGCTGCCGATGTGCATGTTGACGACCGTGCCGGTCTCCTGGCAGACCGCGAAGAACGGGTCCCAGTACCCGGAGTGGATGGACGGCAGCCCCAGATGTGTCGGTATCTCCGAGAACGTCACAGCCCGCACCCCCCGCCGCGCATTGCGCCGGATCTCGGCAACGGCGAGGTCGATGTCCCAGAGCGGAATGATGCACAGCGGGATCAGCCGTCCCCCGCTGCCCCCGCACCACTCCTCGACCATGAAGTCGTTGTAGGCGCGCACGCAGGCCAGCGCGACCTCCTTGTCGTGCGCCTCGGCGAAGGTCTGCCCGCAGAAGCGCGGGAAGGTGGGGAAGCACAGGCTCCCCTCCACGTGATTGGCGTCCATGTCCTTGAGCCGCTCGACCGGATCCCAGCACCCGGGCCGCATCTCCTCACGGGTGATGCCCTCCAGCGTCATCTCGTCCCGGTCGAACCCGACGGCGGCGATGTTGCGCTTGTACGGGAATTTCAGGTCCTCGTAGATCCACCAGTCGGTCGGCGGCCCGTCCGGATCCATGGTGATCCGGTACTTGCCGGCCACGTACGCCAGCTCGCCGATCCCGGCCGTCAGCGGTTTCGGCCCGCGGTCCCGGTATTTCCTCGGCAGCCAGGTCTCGAAGAGGTGGGCGGGCTCGATCACATGGTCGTCGACGCTGATGATCCGAGGCAGTTCGGTCATGAGTCCAGCCCTCTCCGGCGGCAAATCTGATGACCCGTCAGAAGGCAGGCTAGCCCCGCACCCCTGGACCGACAAGGCACAGACGCCTACGCTCTCCACCCGACCTGACTACCCGTCAGTTCCCTTTGCCGCAGCGATGAGGAGCACGGGCATGCCCACGGACACCGCGCACACACTCGACACCTCACGCACCTTCTGGGAACTGGTCGAACGCCGCGCCGCACTCACCCCGGACCGCCCGGTCCTCCTCCAGGAGGACCGCACCCTGACCTTCGAGGAGCTGCGCGCCGGCGCCGAACGGACGGCGGCGGGCCTGCACGCCATGGGCGTACGCCCCGGAACAGTGGTCGCCTGGCAGCTGCCCACCCGCATCGAGACCGTCGTCCTCGCGATGGCCCTGACGCGACTCGGCGCGATCCAGTCCCCGATCATCCCCTTCTACCGCGACCGCGAGGTGTCCTTCGCGCTCCACACCTCACAGGCGGAGTTCTTCGCGGTCCCCGGCACCTGGCGCGACTTCGACCACACCGCCATGGCCGAACGCATATCCGCCCGCGGCACCTTCGAGGCGTACGCCGCCCTCCCCACCGGCGACCCCGCGTCACTCCCCGCCCCACCCGGCTCCGGGACGGACGTGCGCTGGATCTACTGGACGTCCGGCACGACATCGGACCCCAAGGGCGTCCTGCACACGGACCGTTCACTCATAGCGGGCGGCAGCTGCCTGGCCCACGCTCTGCACCTCTCGGAAGCCGACACGGGCTCGATCGCGTTCCCCTTCGCCCACATAGGCGGCCCCGACTACCTGGTCATGCTGCTGCTGTACGGGTTCCCGGCGGTCCTCTTCGAGAAGTTCGCACTGCCGGACGCACTGGAGGACTACCGCAAGCACGGGGTGACGGTGGCGGGCGGTTCGACGGCGTTCTACTCGATGTTCCTGGCGGAACAACGCAAGCAGCCGGACACCAGACTCATCCCCACCCTGCGCCTCCTGGCCGGCGGAGGGGCGCCGAAGCCTCCCGAGATCCACCACGCGGTCGTACGCGAGATGGGCGTCAAACTCACCCACGGCTACGGCATGACAGAGGTCCCGATGATCACCATGGGCTCCCCGGACGACACGGAGGAGAATCTGGCGACGACGGAGGGCAGACCCCCACCGGGCATGGAGATCCGCATCACGAACGACGAAGTACGCCTGCGCGGCGAAGCGGTCTGCGCGGGCTACCTGAACCCGTCCCACACAACGGAGGCCTTCGACGACGACGGCTTCCTGATCACGGGGGACCTCGGCCACCTCACCCCCACCGGCCACCTGGTCCTGACGGGCCGCCTGAAGGACGTGATCATCCGCAAGGGCGAGAACATCAGCGCCAAGGAGATAGAGGACCTGCTGCACGGCCACCCGGCCATCACCGATGTCGCCGTGATCGGCCTCCCCGACGCGAAGCGAGGAGAAAGAGTCTGCGCGGTGATCGAGCAGACCACCGGAACCACACCCCTCACCCTTGCCGACGTGACGGCCCATCTGCGCGCGGAAGGACTGTCCCCCCACAAGCTGCCGGAGCAACTGGAGGTGGTGGACGCCCTTCCGCGCAACGAGACACTGCGCAAGGTGCTGAAGTACCGGCTCAGGGAGCGCTACTCGGGCACGGTGAAGTAACGGGCGAAGGCGCTCACGATGTCGGGCTCGGTGACGACGCCGTCGGCGTCCGAGTCGAGAGCACCGGCCGCGGTGGCGGCGGTGTCCCCGGGCACACCCAGAGCCTTGAGAATCCGCACGGTCTCATCCAGCGTCACGGAACCGTCCCCGTCGCCGTCCGCGACGGCGAGCGCCGCGTCCAGGAAGGGGCGGGCGATCTCGGCGAAGCGCTCCGGGTTGTCGCGCAGCCGCTTCACGGCCCCGTTCACGAACTCCTCGCGGGTGATCCGCTGGTCGCCGTCCCGGTCCGCTATGCCGGCCATGCCCTGCCAGAAGGCCTCCGCGCCGATGTACAGGGCCTGACCCTTGTCGCAGCGGGCCGTCGTGCCGAACTCGGCGAGCAGCGCCTTCGTCGCCGCGTTGAAGTCCTCGCGGTCGATATAGCCGTTGCCGTCCTGGTCGAAGCCGGCGAACCGGGCGGCGATCTTCCGCTCGTACTCGGTACTGACCATGTCTTTCGGGCCGCCTTACCTCACGTGGGTGCGTCTGGCAGGAGCGTACGACGACCAGCACCCTCGCGGAGCCGGAAAACGACGCTTGCGCCAAGACCGGGGAAAATCCGCGACAACGCCGTCACGAACACACCCAACGACCTTCCCCCTGTATGACGGGAATCACGCCGAAAGGGAACTCGCCTCATCGTCCACCGCGGCGTCGACATCGACATACGCGTCGAAGAGCCTGCGTACACCGAGGGCACCCAGCACCCGGTTCACATGGGACCCGTCCTCGGCCCCCTGCGCGGGGAGGATCACCCGCAGACGCCCCTGACAGGACCGGATCAGCCGCCGCGAGGCGATGAGCACACTCACGCCACTGGAGTCGCAGAACAGCACCCCGGACAGATCGAGCACCACATCCCGCCGCCCGTCGGCGACGGCCTCGTGCACCCGCTGCCGCAGCACGGGCGAGGTCACCAGATCCATCTCACCCGAAACCCGCACGACGGCCCAGCCGCGCTGCTCGCCTTCGGTCACCCTGAGCGTCACGCGTCTGTCCCTCGCTAGACGATGCCGAACCCGGAAACGGAAGCCACAACTACGCTTCCCTGCTGCGTGGCTGCCCCACCCCCGCGCCGCGAAACACGGAATACCGAATCGAAACGCACCCCACACGACCGCTTCCGATCAACCAGCCGCAGACCCGGCCACCCCAATCACCACAATCCACCCCACCCCTCAACCCAAAGTATCAATAGCCACACACACCGCAACAATCCCCCTACCACCCCGCCCCCTCCCCGGGGCGCGCATTGCCACAAAGGGGCGTGCGTCACCGCGGGTGCCGACTACATTCGTGAGGAGACCGGAGAGGAGAATCCGGTGGACACGGGCACAGGCGCACGGCACGAACAGGGGCGAGGGGGCCGCATGGCCAGGAGGGACACGCCACCCCGCTGGGACCGCAAGATGCAACAGCGGCTCGCACGGGGGGAGGCCGCCGCACTCGGCGAGCTCTATGACCGCTTCGCTTCACTCGTGCACGGTCTCGCCCATCGCGTCCTCGGAGACGAGCACGCGGCCGACGCCATCACCCGCGAGGTCTTCGCCCGCGTCTGGGAGAACCCCGAGTCGTACGACCCCAAGCAGGGCCCCCTGCGCTCCTGGGTCGCCACCCTGACGCACCGCCTCGCCGTACAGCGCCTGCGCACCACGGAGACCGCCGCACTGGCCCAGGACGGCACGGACGACACCGACGAACTGGAACGCAAGGTCCGCCGCGCCTCGGTGGCGGCCCGCGCCGACTACATCGTGACGTCCATGCCGACCCCACTGCGCACCGCCCTGGAACTCGCCTACTTCCAGCGCCGCGACTACCGCCAGACAGCCGCGGACCTGGGCGTCACAGCGGACGAGGCCCGCCGCCGCCTGCGCCTCGGCCTCCAACTCCTCTCCACGGCCCACGACACACCAGGAACACCCCCCGCCCAAGGGGGCACAAGGTGAACAGCGCAAACCCCGAGCCCAACGACGACCAGCACCCCCCACGCATCCCCATCCCCCGCACCTCCATAGAGGACACAGGCCTCCCCCTCCCCACCCAAACCCCCACCTCTCCCCCTCCCCCTCCCCTCATCCTCGAACACCGGGTGCTGAAGGCGCTGCTCGGTGCCTGGGCGCTGGCGGCCAGCTCGCCCGAGGAGACGGCAGCGGTGGAGGACCATCTGGGCGACTGCGGCGCCTGCGCGGACGAGGCCCTGCGCCTACGTGAGGCGGTCGGCCTCCTGCACCCGCCGGAAACCCTCGACCTGGACCCGGCCCTACGCACCCGAGTCCTGCAGGCCTGCCTGACCCGCCGCCCGCCCCGCATCCCGGTGCCCTCCTGGGCCACCCCGTACGACGCGGAGACCGCCCGCCTGGACGCCCTGCTCCAGGACATCGGCGACGCCGAGTGGCACGCCCCGGTACGACTGCGCTGGTTCGACGGCAAGGAACCCACCAGCCGGCGCACCACCGTCGCCGGAGTGATCGCCCACCTCCTGACCGTGGACGGCCTGGTCGCCGTCACCCTGGGCCTGGAAGACCCCCTGGAAACCCGGACGGACACCCCCACACCCGCGGCCCGCACCGAGGCCTTCTGGCGCGCCGCCCACTTCCCCCCGACCCGCTCCGTACGCGGCCCCTGGCGCGAGCAGTCCCACAACCTCGTCCGCACGGTCGCCTTCGCCGGCGGAGGCTCCGGCCGCCTCCCCGTCCCCTACGGTGACTTCGAACTTCCGCTCCGGGACTCCATGCTGGACCGGGCCTTCGAGACCTGGGTCCACGCGGGAGACATCGCCGACGCGGTCGACTACCCCTACGAGCCGCCCTCGCCCCGCCATCTGCACGCGATGATCGACCTGGGCGCCCGCATGCTCCCCTCGGCCCTGGCCGCCCGCCGCCAGGCAGGCCTCGCGGCCCCCGGCGAAACCCCCCACCTGGTCCCGGCCGGCACCCCCGGCCGCAGCCTGCGCCTGGAGATCGAGGGCCTGGGCGGCGGCGAATGGCTCATCCCGCTCGACTCCCCCGGCGCCCTCGCCTCCCCCGACCGCGAGGTGGCCCACGTGGCCCTGGACGGCGTGGAGTTCTGCCAACTGGCAGCGGGCCACGTCTCCCCCGAAGAAGCAGCGGCAGGCCAATCGGGCGACCGAGAGGCAATCAGAGACGTCCTGTTCGCAGCAGCATCACTGAGCCGCATGTAACAGACAGCAGCCACCCCCGGACGCGCACCCGCACGAGACCGGAGGGGGCCGGGGCGACGTGTCCGCCCGCAGCGGCCGGCGCGTCCACCAGGGTCCCCTCAAAAACAAACCACATCGCGCCGGACCGAGGACGGACACGTCGCCCCGGCCCCCGCCACCCCCTCACAGCGGGCGCGGCAGCCAAAAGCCTCAGTCAAAGACGACGGTCCGCCGCCCGTTCAAAAGAATCCGCCGCTCCGCATGCCACTTCACGGCCCGGGCGAGCGCCTGGCACTCCACATCCCGCCCCACAGCCACCAGCTGCTCCGGCGTGACCTGGTGCCCCACCCGCTCGACCTCCTGCTCGATGATCGGCCCCTCATCAAGGTCGGCCGTCACATAGTGAGCGGTGGCACCGATCAGCTTCACACCCCGCACATGCGCCTGGTGATACGGCTTGGCACCCTTGAAGCTAGGCAGGAACGAGTGATGAATATTAATAATTTTCCCACTCAACTGCTTGCACAGATCATCCGAGAGCACCTGCATGTACCGAGCCAGCACAACCAGCTCGACACCCTGCTCCCGCACCAACTCCAGCACCTGCGCCTCAGCCTGCGGCTTGTTCTCCTTGGTGACCGGAATATGCCGAAACGGCACGTGGTACGACTCCACCAGCTCGGCGAACTCCGTGTGATTGGACACCACAGCCGCGATCTCGACAGGCAACGCCCCGATCCGCGCGCGGAACAGCAGATCGTTCAGGCAGTGCCCGAACTTGCTGACCATCAGCACGACCCGCATCTTCTCGTCGGCGCGGTGGATCTGCCAGTCCATCTGGAAGGAGTCACCGATCGCCGCGAAGCTCGCGCGCAACTTGTCCACCGTGACGGGGGGCTCCGCGGAGAAGTGGACGCGCATGAAGAACAGTCCCGTGTCGTGGTCACCGAACTGCTGGCTGTCCTCGATGTTGCAGCCGGTCATGAAGAGGTAGCTCGACACGGCGTGCACGATGCCCTGCTTGTCGGGGCAGGAGAGCGTCAGGACGTACTGGTCGTTCATTTCGCCAGGGTCCCACAAAGGTGTGGCCCCCTAGGCACCAGCCCGAATCCCGGACTTCGCGCAGTTCCCCGCGCCCCTGAAAGCGGGGCCGCGCCCCGGCTTTCGCCCCTAAGGGGCGCGGGGAACTGCGCGGGCGACCCCCACCGGCCCGCACGTACGAGGCCCCCTCAAGCGGAGCGGGTCATGATCTGCAATACCTCAAGCGTGCGAGGCGGAACGTCCGGATCCTCCCCGTCGCTCACAGCCATCCGCACATGCGCATCCCGCGCAGCCCGAACCGCATCGGCCCACCCCGCATGTTCGAGATACACGGAGACAGCCGCATCAGGCCCCACCTGATGCATGATCCGCAGCACCCGCAACACCGCGGAGTCGACCAGCGCCGCCTCCTGCGAGTCCCGGAAGATCGTCCCCACATATTTCTCGGCGGACCAGTTGTCCAGCCAGGTGTCCTCGACAAGGCGATAGACGGCGTCGGTCACATCCCCGTACCCGTCGACCCCCGCGAGCCATATCCCCCGCTGGAACTCGGTGTCGGAAAGCATGTGCAGCGCGGAGCGCACATTGCTGCGCCAGCGCCACCACGGCATATCGTTCAGTGGCATGCCGCCCATGGTGGATGAGCGACGCCCGCGACGGGAAGAGTTCTCCGAACCTTGCACGGTCACCGATCGTACGTTCCCGCCGAACCGGCCCACCCCGCACCCCGGTGTTCACCCGGACGTCACCACGCGTTGACCAAGGGTCACACCAGCCGTAGCGGTGTGACGGAATCGTGCGTAACCATGACCGGCCGGCGACGCACCCGCAGCTTCCTCCCCGCCCTGCACCTCCACCCCCGCCTGCGCCTCCCCGTCGCCAGGGCGAGAGTGCTGTCGGCGGGCGCGCTGGCGGTGTGCCTGTCGACGGCCGTCGGCTGCGGTGTCGTCCCCGGTGTCACAGGGGGTTCCGGGGACGACACGATCACGGTCATGACGTGGGCACCGGAGAAGACAAAAACAACCAACAAGCCCGGAATGCCCGCCCTGGCCAAAGCCTACGCGCGCTGGGTCAACTCCCAGGGCGGCATCAACGGCCGCAAGCTCAAGGTCCTCACCTGCAACGACCACAACGACACGGTGTCAGCCGCGAGCTGCGCCCGCCGCGCCGCCGCGGAGAACGTCGTCGCGGTCGTCGGTTCGTACAGCCAGCACGCCCGTTCCTTCCTCGCGCCGCTGGAGGCGGCCGGCATCCCGTACCTCGGCGGATACGGCGTCACGGACGACGAGTTCACGAGCCCGCTCTCGTACCCGGTGAACGGCGGCCAGCCGTCCCTGCTGGTCGGCCTCGGCCAGCAGCTGGCCGAATCCTGCGGCCCGGTCACCCTCGTCCGCCCCGACACGATCGCGGGCGACGAACTGCCCGTGCTCCTGGACTCCGGGCTGACCTCGGGCGGCCACCGGGCCTCCGTCGACCAGCGGGCGGCCGAGGACGCCACGGAGTTCTCGGGACACGCCCAGCGGGCCCTGCAGCGGGTCACGCGGGACCCCGAGGAGGAGGGCTGCGTGATTCCCGCTCTCGGCGACCGCACCGACACCTTCATGGACTCGTTCCGGCGGACCCGCCAGGACTACCCGACGGTACGGACAGCTTCCGTCCTGGGCAGCATCGACCAGTCGATGATCGACGCGACGGGAAGCATGTACGAGGGCTCGTACGTCACCGGCTGGTACCCGGCGTCGAGCGACAAGCGGTGGAGCGCGATGCGCGAGGTCATCAGCAAGGAGGCGTTCGGCGACAACCGGATCGACGCCTCCGATCCCGGCGTGCAGACGACCTGGATCGCGTACACCGCCCTGAAGAAGGCCATCGAGGCGCTGGGCGAGGGCGACGTGACCGCGCGGTCGATCAGGCGCACGCTGGACGACGGACTGAAGGTCGACACCGGCGGGCTCACCCCGACCCTGAACTGGAGCTTCCAGGACCTGATCGCGGCGAGCGGCTTCGCCCGGCTGGTGAACGCGGACGTGACCTTCCAGGTGGTGCGCAAGGGCAAGCTGGTCACGGAACGCAAGGGTTTCGTGAACGTCTCAAAGGTCCTGGAAACAACCCAGACGTCCTGATCATCCTCGCAGATCACAACGGTCCGGCCCCGAACTCAGCCGTCCCGTCAACAAACCGATCCCTCGATCGAACCGAAACCGGAACCGAACAAGCCGAACAAGCCAGACAGGCCAGACAACTCAGAGCTGCCCCGGCTGCCGCTCCGTGAGCCCATAGGTCTGCGCGATGGAGTTCCACAGCTTCGCGGCCTTGGCCTTCTGCGTGGTCGCGGTACCGCTCTCGCGGTTGCCCGCGGCGGTCTGCCCCGTGGACCGGGCCTGGCCCTTGTGGCAGCCCTTCTTGCCCGCGGTCTGGTCCGCCCACGCGGCGTAGTGGGTGTCCGCCGCGGCGGAGGCCTTCCACGCGCTCTTGAGCGCGGCGGTCAGCTGCGCGTGGTTCTCCAGCTTGTCCACGGACAGTTCCGCGAGACGCGTGACCAGCCCGTTGCGCTGCTCGGCGGCGTTGCGCAGATCGGACGCCGCCTGACCGAGGTCGGTGCACTTGCGTACGTTGTCGACGGCCTTGACGACCGAGTCACGGCTGTTGCCGCTGTCCGCCAGGAGCTTGTCCAGGGCCACGGCCTGCTCCTCCTCCGGCCCCGCCGAGGACGAGCCCGAGCCGTCGGTGGCCGGCGCGGTCGCCGCGACCGTCGTGTTCTCGTCGCCCTTGTCCTCCTCGCCCCCGCCCCCGCTGAGCAGGGCGCCCGCGCCGATGCCCAGCACGGCGATGCCCACGCCGACGGCGGCTATGAGGGGAACGCGGGAACGTGAACGGCCACCGCGGCCGTGGTCACCGTCCGCCGCGGCCCGGCGTGCGCCACGCCCGCCGGGGCCCCCGGGCGCACCGGCACCGCCGGCGCCACCGGAGGCGCCGAATCCACCGGGCGTACCGAAACCGGCCGGAGCGCCGAACTCGGGCGAGGCACCGCCCGGTTGTCTGCCCCGCCGCGCCCGCGGCTGGTCGACCGGGGGCAGCTGCTGGGTGGCGCCTCCGCCGTCGGCCCGGAAGAGATTGTCGAACTCGGCGGGCGGCTGCTGCCGCTCCTCCGGACCAGGCATCTGCCCGGGCCCCTGCCCAGGTCCCTGTCCGGGCCCGCCCGGCCGCACCCCGAATCCGGCCGCACCGGGCTGCGAGGGCACCGGCGCCATGAACTGCGTGGGCTGGGCGTCGGGATCGACGGCGGCGGGCAGCGGCCCGGGCGCGTCCGACGGAACCCGCCCGAGGTACTGCGTGGAGTCACCGGAAGCAGTACCCGCTCCCGTAGCCGCACCCGCACCCGCCGCGGGCATCTCCGGAGGCAACGCCCCGGGCCCCACCGGCGGAAGGAACTGCGTGGCGCCCTCGTCCATGGGCGCTGCGGGGACGGGCGGCAGGAACTGGGTCGCGCCCTCGTCCATCGGGGCGGCGGGCGGCAACGCACCCGCTCCGGAGACGTCCGGGTAGCCGTAGCCACCCTGTCCGTGCGAGCCGGAGCCGCCGGGGTGCTGCGTCTGGGAGACGCCGTACCCGTTACCGGTCCGGCCGTCGTACTGCTGCTGTGGTTGCTGCGACTGCTGCTGCTGCGACTGCTGGTGGGGTATCGCGCCGCCGGGCGCCTGCGAGGCGGCCCCCCACTGCCCACCGCCCGAATCCTGCTCCTGCGCCCCGTACGGCCCGGCAGGGGGCTCGGCGTACGGCGAGACCTGCCCGCCACCACCGGACGCGCCCCAGCCCGAGCCGGGCGCACCCTGGCCCCCGGCACCCTGCGGCCCGGCACTCCAGCTGGATATCTGCGTATCCGGCGCCTGAGCGGGCCCACCGGTACCGGCCCCGCCACCCCTACCACCCGTGCCACCCGCACTGCCCCACTCGTCGGCCTGCGGAGCGGACCGCGGACCCCACGGCTGGTCCCAGGCCTGACCGCCCGCCGGGACCGCGCGGTCGCCGGTCTGGCCCGGCAGGAGGGGCTCGCCGCCGTCGGACGGCAGCACGATGCCTTCGCGCGCGGGTCGCGCCGAGGGCTCGTCGCCCTGTCCGTTGTGCGTCACCGGGACTCCTACGAATGGGGGACCTTCGGAATCGTCGGTTCACGCTACCGGGTCCCCAGGAGCCCATGCCACGCAGCACGGGACGTGACAACCGCCACCGGGGACAGTGAAGGACAAACCGCCCCCGGAAAGCTGTTCGGGCCCCCTTTTTGCGCCTCCTCTCCCAACGCGTGCTTCTTTTCTCACACGTTCACGCCGGGCCGCCGGGGGTCGACCCTCGCCCCGGTGACGTCAGGCAGCGGCCTGAAGCTCCATCCGCGCCCCGAACTCCCGGACCACCGGCTCGTCCCGGTACGGCTCCAGGCGCTGCTGGAAGTCGTCCAGGTACTCGGCTCCGCGGTTGGAGCGCAACGTGCCCAGCAGTTCGACCGCGCGCAGACCCGTGTGGCAGGCCTCCTCCACCTCGCGCTGCTGCACCTGCGCGCTGGCGAGGAGCACGTACCCGATCGCGCGCCGCCGGGCCCGCGACTCCGGGTGCCCGTCGAGGGACTCCTGCGCGCGCCGCGCCGCCGCCTCGGCCTGCCCCAGGTCACGGTGACAATGCGCCAGTTCGTCGGCGAGATAGGCCTCGTCGAAGTGCGCGATCCAGCGCGGGTCGTCCCCGGACTCCGGATCGGCCTGCTCCAGCGCCGCCACGGCCCGCCCGGACGCCGACTGCGCCGAACGCGCGTCGCCCAGCAGGGCATGCCCCCGCGCCTCCGCGGCGTGGAACATGGACTCCGCGCGCGGTGTGACCCGCCCGCGCGCCCCCTCCTGCGCCGCCCGCGCCAACTGGGCGATCTCCCGGGGGTTTCCGAGCTGTGCGGCCAGGTGGCTCATGGACGCGGCGAGCACGTACCCGCCGTATCCACGGTCGCCCGCCGCCTGTGCGAGCCGCAGCGCCTGGATGTAGTAGCGCTGCGCGAGGCCCGGCTGCCCGGTGTCGATCGCCATGTAGCCGGCCAGCTCCGTCAACCGCGCGACGGCCGCGAAGAGTTCACGCCCGACCGCTTCCCGGTACGAACCCGCCAGCAGCCCGGAGACGACGCTGTTCAGGTAGTGCACGACGACCGGGCGCACATGCCCGCTGCCGTACTGGTGGTCGAGGTCGACGAGCGCCTGGGTCATCGCGATGACCGCCGACACGTCGGACTGCCCGACCCGTGGCCCGGCCGAGCGCGAGACCTGCGCGTCCGGCGAGGAGATCAGCCAGTCGCGGCTCGGCTCGACGAGCGCGGAGGCCGCGACGGACGAACCGGACAGGAAGTCCCGGCGCCCCACGTCGCTGCGCCACAGCTCGCAGACCTGCTCGATCGCGCCGAGGACCGTCGGCGAGAACTGCAGACCCACGCCTGAGGCGAGGTTCTTGCCGTTCGCCATGCCGATCTCGTCGATCGTGACGGTCCGGCCCAGCTTGCGGCCCAGCGCCTCGGCGATGATCGCCGGCGCCCGGCCGCGCGGCTGCTGTCCGCGCAGCCAGCGCGCCACGGACGTCTTGTCGTAGCGCAGATCGAGACCGTGTTCCGCGCCGCACATGTTGACCCGGCGGGCCAGACCGGCGTTGGAACAGCCCGCTTCCTGAATGAGCGCCTGCAGTCGTTCGTTCGGCTGCCGCGCGACGAGAGGCCTTGCGGCCATTGGCGTACCCCCTGTGGCTGCGGTGCCTGCCCACGCGCACCGAGTTGATGAGCTCTCAGTGACCGGGCCCCTCCGCCCCTGCGAGAGGAACGAAAAGTCCGGCCTCGAAGATCAATGCCCCGCGGACATACCGAAGATGCGAGACATGCGAGGATTGCCGGGTAAAGGCTGCTGCCCGCCCCACACAGGGCTACCCACCACCCGCTGCCGCCTCCCATGCGCGCCCCCACAGATGCATCCATGCGCCCCACGCGTGGGATCGGTGCTCCTCCCCCGCGCGCGCAGGGCCCGTAACCCCTGATGGGTGCGGGAGTTGAGCTCCACGTGGAAGAGACGATCGCAGGCACCGAGACCGCCCAGATCCCGAAACAGCGTGGCGAGTCGCTGCAGGACACAGCCGTGCGCTATGCCGAGGAACGCCACTGGGACGTGTTCCCCGGCACCTGGCTGGAGGCCGTCGAGGGCGTGCAGTGCTGCTCGTGCGGCGATCCCTCGTGCGCGGCGCCCGGCGCGCACCCGGCGCGTGACGACTGGGCGACGGTGGCCACGGGCAGCGCGACGGTCGCGCGCCGACTGTGGGCGAAGCAGCCCATGGCATCGATCCTGCTGCCCACGGGGCGGACGTTCGACGCGATCGACGTGCCCGAGACCGCGGGATTCCTCGCGCTCGCGCGCATGCGGCGGATGGAGCTGACGCTCGGGCCTGTGACGTGTACGCCGGATCGGCGCATGCAGTTCTTCGTGCTTCCCGGGGCCGCGGCGAAGGTGCCCGATCTCGTCCGGAAGCTGGGGTGGCCGCTTGCGTCCCTCGACCTGAACGTGCTGGGGGAGGGCGAGTACGTGGCCGCGCCGCCCACGCGGTTCGGGGCGCGGGGGGCTGTGCAGTGGGCCTGCCGGCCCACGCCTGCGAATCGGTGGCTGCCCGACGCGGAAGAACTGATCTCCCCGCTGTCCTACGCGTGCGGCCGCGACGCCCGTCGGTGACGCCCGCCCCCCGCGGCGGACCGATGGCATCTGACGGCCCGGTGGGGGTTGGCCGCGCAGTTCCCCGCGCCCCTCAAAAGCGGGGCTGCGCCCCAGCTTTTGCCCCTTAAGGGGCGCGGGGAACTGCGCGGCCAACCCCCACCGGGCCCGCACATACCCCCAAGGGGCGCGGGGAACGGCGCAATCTTTTGCCTTCAGGGGCGCGGGGAACTGCGCGGGCAACCCCCACCGGGCCGCACGGACCGACAGCGCGCGTCGGCGACCCGTATCGTGCCCAGCATGACGGTCGCGGTGCGTGTACACGGGCTCTGGAAGCGGTTCGGGGAGCAGATCGCCGTCGCGGGGATCGATCTGGAACTGCCCGCGGGCCAGTTCATCGGCCTCGTCGGCCCCAACGGCGCGGGAAAGACCACCACCCTCTCCATGGTGACCGGCCTGCTCCGCCCGGACCACGGCACCGTGGAGGTCGTAGGACACGACGTGTGGCGCGACCCCACCGAGGTCAAGGCCCGCATCGGCGTACTCCCGGAGGGCCTGCGCCTCTTCGAACGCCTCTCGGGCCGCGAACTCCTCGCCTACACCGGCCGCCTGCGCGGCCTCCCGGGCCAGGAGGTGGACAAGCGCGCCACCCAGCTCCTCGACGTGCTCGACCTCGCCGGGTCCCAGCACAAACTGGTCGTCGACTACTCCACCGGCATGCGCAAGAAGATCGGCCTGGCCGCGGCCCTGCTGCACAACCCCGAAGTGCTGTTCCTCGACGAGCCCTTCGAGGGCGTGGACCCGATCTCCGCCCAGACGATCCGCGGAGTACTGGAGCGCTACACCGCCTCGGGCGCCACCGTCGTCTTCTCCTCCCACGTGATGGAACTCGTCGAGTCCCTCTGCGACTGGGTCGCCGTGATGGCCGCCGGCCGCATCCGCGCCCACGGCCCCCTCGCCGACGTACGCGGCGCCGCCCCCTCCCTCCAGCAGGCCTTCCTGGAACTCGTCGGCGCGAACGGCCGCAGCACCGGTTCCGACCTCGACTGGCTGGGAGGCGGCGCCCGGTGAGCGCCGACTCCGTCACCCCCGTCGTCGTACGCCTGAAGCTGTCCCTCCTGCGCAACGGTCTGCGGCAGTCGTCCGGGCGCAAGGCCGCGTACGTGGCCTCGCTCGTCGTCGTACTCCTCTTCGCCGCGCTCCAGCTCCTCGGCCTGATCGCGCTGCGCGGCCACCCGCACGCACTGAACGTCACGGTGCTGCTGACGGCCGTCCTGGCGCTCGGCTGGGCCGTGATGCCGCTCTTCTTCCCCGGCGGCGACGAGACCCTCGACCCCACCCGTCTGGTGATGCTCCCGCTGCGTCCCCGTCCTCTCGTACGGGCCCTGCTGGCGGCGTCGCTGATCGGCATCGGCCCCCTCTTCACCCTGACCCTGCTCGTCGGCTCGGTGATCGCGACGGCGCACGGGGCGGCGGCGTACGTCACCGGCGTCGTCGCGACCGTTCTCGCGCTCCTGGTCTGTGTGGCCCTCGCGCGGGCCGTCGCGACCGCCAACCTCCGTCTGCTGACCAGCCGCAGGGGCCGTGATCTGGCCGTACTGAGCGGCCTGGTGATCGCGGTGGGCGCCCAGGTCGTCAACTTCGGCGCGCAGCGGCTCGGTTCGTCGGGCCTGGCCACGCTGGACCCGGCGGTGGACGTACTGCGCTGGGTGCCGCCCGCGTCCGCGCTGGGCGCCGTGGACTCCGTCAGCGAGGGCTCGTACGCCGTCGCCCTCGCCCAGCTCGCGCTGAGCGGCTTGGCCCTCGCGGCGCTGCTGAGCTACTGGCAGCGGACCCTCACCCGGCTGATGACCTCGCCGGACGGTTCGACCCTGCAGGCCGCCGAACCCGTACGGGACAAGGCGGGGCGTTCCTCCGGGCTCGGCCGGCTGTTGCCGGCCGGGCGCACGGGCACGGTCATGGAACGCAGCCTGCGATATGTGTGGCGGGATCCGAAGACGAAGGCCGCGTGGGTGACGTCGCTCGCGATCGGCCTGATCGTGCCGGTGTTCAACGCGTTGCAGGGGACCGGCTCGATCTACTTCGCGTGCTTCGCGGCGGGGATGCTCGGCATTCAGATGTACAACCAGTTCGGGCAGGACACGTCCGCGTTCTGGATGGTCGCGATGACGATCTCCTCGACCCGGGACGCGTACGTCGAGCTGCGGGGGCGGGCGCTGGCCCTCCTCCTGATCACCCTCCCGTACACCGCTCTCGTCACCGTCCTGACGACGGCGCTGCTCGGCGACTGGGCCGCTCTGCCCGAGGTGCTCGGCCTGTCCTTCGCGCTGCTGGGCGCGATGCTGGCGACCGGCGCGTGGTCCTCGGCGCGTTTCCCGTACTCGATCCCGCAGGAGGGCTACAAGAACGTCGCTCCCGGGCAGGCGGGGCTGGCCTGGATCTCGATCTTCGGCGGCATGGTCGCGGCGGCGCTGCTGTGCGCGCCCGTCATCGCGCTCACCATCTGGCTGAACGTGTCGTCCACCGGCGAGAACTGGACCTGGCTCCTGCTCCCCCTGGGCACGGCCTACGGCACCCTCCTCACCCTCGCCGGCCTCCACCTGGCAGCCCCCCGCACAGCCCACCACCTCCCAGAAATCCTGACAGCAGTAAGCAAAACCTGACCCCCACTGCAGTCAGGGGCGCCGAGAGTCTCTTAGGCCCACGAGGACCGACGCAATCTTTCGCCCCCACCCCCCAGAGGCCGCGGGGAACGGCGCAGTCTTTCGTCTTCAGGGGCGCGGGGAACGGCGCAATCCTTTAAGGGGCGCGGGGAACGGCGCGACCAGCCCCCACCGGGCCCGCAGCCGGACGACACCCCTCCCCCGGCCCCGCCCTCCCCGGCCCCCTACCGAAGCACCTCGTCCAGGAACGGCTCAACCGCCCCCCGCCAAGCCTCCGGCTGGTCATAGTGGACAAGATGCCCCGCATCCACCACCTCCGCATACCGCCCATCAGGCAGCACCCGAACCATCTCCTGCGACTCGGCCCGCCCCAACTCCCCGTCGAGCCCCCGCACGACCAGCGTGGGGCACCGCACCTGCGCCAGTTCCTCCCAGTGCGCGTCGTACACCCACGTCTCCCGCGACTTGAGCATCTGCTCGGGCTCGAAGACCGGCCGCCACCCGTCCTCGTGCTCGGCCATCACCTCGGCGTAGAACTCACCGCGCGAGGTGTTCGGCCGCTCCACCCAGGGATCGTCCTCGCCGAACCACTTCCGGACGTCCGCGAGCGTGGCGAACGGCACCGGCCAGGCCTTGAACCACTCCTCCCACTCGCGCTGCGAGGCCGCCCCGAGCGCCGAGGCCCGCATGTCGCAGATGACCAGGCCCCGCACCAGGTCGGGCCGTCTGGCGGCGAGCTGCCAGGCCGTCAGGGCCCCCATGGCGTGCCCGATGAGGACGGCCGGGGCGAGGCCCAGCTCCTCCAGAGCGGCCTCCGCGTCCTCGACGTACGCCCCGCGTGTGTACTCCGTCTCCGGCGGCTTGGCGCTCTGTCCGTGGCCCCGCTGGTCGAGCGCCACGGCCCGGTGCCGCTCGGCGAGCCAGCGGGCGGTGGACGCCCAGTGCGAGGCGCGGCCCATGAGCCCGTGGAGTAAGAGCACGCCGGGCGCCTGCTCGCTGCCGCCGCCCCTCGCCGCGCCCGCACCGCCCCTGCCCGGATCGGTCTTGGGAGGGTCGGCGAACTCCCAGGCAGCGAGGCGTATCCCGCTCGCACCGGTCACGTCGATGCGCCGCACCATACGCTGGCACCCCCCTTGATCCGCTCGGCCTGCTCGTCCCGCACGAGCCCGCCGGTTCTCTCGTACCGTTCGCCGTGCCGTTGCTCCTGCTGGTTGTTCCTGCGTAATCAGTGGTCGATCCGTCACCCATACGCTATCGAATGCGTATTCGAAAGTGGGCTTCTCGGCGGTAACACCCCTCCTTCGAGTGACCTCGCTCAAGGATTGACCGCCGCCGCCGAGGGGAGATCTTCAACGGGAGGCGGGCCGCTCGGGGAAAACGGTCCGAAGGGGATGACCCTGGGAGCTCGGGGCTCCGGGTCAGTACAGGGGAGGACAGGCCTCGGCGCCTCAGGGCGCCGAGGCTTTCCTCACGTCCGCGGCACATCCTTGCGCCCCCTCCCCGACCGCGCCTCGGCGCCGCTGCCGTCCCGGTCCAGAGCCCTCAGGTCATATGCCTCTCGCGACAGCCTCGCATGGGAACGGCGCGTTCGCTGCGATTCCGCGCACTGAATCTCTGTTTCTGCGGTAACCCCCAGGTGGGGCAACTGAGGTCCCTGTTATGGGAGTTGACGGCGTGCTGCGGAGCAGCGAGAGGCCGCCGCGAGAGACCCTGGTCAAGGCCGCGCTTCCCGGTACGCGCCGGTGTACGCCGCTGCGCACGACGGCGCCCGGACAGGCGTACGGATCACCGCACGGCCGACGCGGGAAGCGTCTGCGGACGCCCTCGTTCCCCCTGCGGTCCTGTGCGCACAGCGCACGGCACACAGCACACGAGGGGGGCGACACGCAGTAGTTTTCCCCGCTCCTGCTACCTCTTCCTGCTACCTCTTCCTCTTCCTGCTTCTTCCTACCTCTTCGCCACGAACACGTGGGACGCCACGTCCGACTCCAGCTCCGCGGCCTCCCCGCCACTGCCCACGAGCACGCCGCCCGCGGACTCCGTCACGCTCACGACCGAACCGGGCTGTACGCCCGCCCGGCGCAGCGTGTACATCAACTGCGCGTCCGTCTGGATCGGCTCGCCGATGCGGCGTACGACGACCGTCTTGCCGTCGAGCCCCGGGTCGAGGTCGGCCAGCGAGACCATGCCCGCGTCCAGGAAGGGGTCCGCCCCGTCCTTCTCGCCCAGCTCCTCCAGGCCCGGGATCGGGTTGCCGTACGGCGACTCGGTCGGGTGGCGCAGCAGTTCGAGCACGCGGCGCTCGACCGCCTCGCTCATCACGTGCTCCCAGCGGCAGGCCTCCGCGTGCACCTGCTCCCACTCCAGACCGATCACGTCGACGAGCAGGCACTCGGCGAGGCGGTGCTTGCGCATCACGCGCGTGGCCAGCCGGCGGCCCTCCTCCGTGAGCTCCAGGTGGCGGTCGCTCGCGACAGCCACGAGACCGTCGCGCTCCATGCGCGCCACGGTCTGGCTGACGGTCGGCCCGCTCTGGTCGAGCCGCTCGGCGATCCGGGCGCGCATGGGGACCACACCTTCCTCCTCCAGCTCAAGGATGGTGCGGAGATACATCTCCGTGGTGTCGATCAGTCCGGACATACGTGCCCCTCGATTAGCTCTGCCGGAGGCTGGGTGGCTCACCGGCGTGTGCGCTGGCCCTGGCATCAATTCTGACGCATCCCACTGACAACCGTGCCGCGCCGTGGGAACCACGTGGTGACGAGTGCCTGCGCGATGCGGCCGGGCCCGGCACCCGGCCGGGTTGGAGAGGGACCCTCGTCACCCAGTGTCGCCCCTGTGGAGCGTATTGACACAGCAGTGGTCCAGACCGCAACGTGATCCGCGACACGACAGCGGAAGGGGCTTCGCCGATGAGCGACAGCAAGCTGGCCGGGCAGTTCTTCGACGCCGCGATCGGCCTGCTGCAGCGGGTACGGGACGAGGAGGCCGCGTCGATCGAGGCGGCCGGGACGTTGATCGCCGACACGGTCGCCGACGGCGGCCGGCTGTTCGCCTTCGGCGCCGGGCACTCGTCACTGGCCGCGCAGGACCTCGTCTACCGGGCGGGCAGTCTCGCGCTGATGAACCTCCTGTCCGTGCCGGGCGCGGTCGGCGTCGACGTCATGCCGGCGACGCTGGGCTCCGCGCTGGAGCGGGTCGACGGGCTCGCGAGCGCGGTCCTCGGCGCCAGCCCGGCCCGTTCCGGGGACCTCCTGGTGGTCATCTCGCTCTCCGGGCGCAACGCGCTGCCCGTCGAGATGGCGATGAGCGCCCGCGCGCTGGGGCTCAGGGTCATCGGGGTCACGTCGGTCGTGTACGCGTCCGAGACGGCGTCCCGGCATGCGTCGGGGACGTATCTGAAGGACCACTGCGACGTCGTCCTCGACTCGAAGATCGCGATCGGGGACGCGGAGCTCAGCCTCGACACCATCCCGGCGCCGTTCGCTTCCGCGTCCACCGTCGTGACCTCGGCGCTCCTCCAGTCCGTCATGGCGACGGCGGCGGGTGTCCTCGCGGACCGCGGGCTCGAACCTCCGCTTCTGCGGTCGGGGAACGTGGACGGCGGGCTGGAGTGGAACGACCGGGTGTTCGAGGAGTACGGGGACCGGATCTTCTACTGGCAGCGTTAGCCTGCCGGCCGGAGCGCCGTGAATGCGGGGCTCCGCCCCGGCACCGGGCACGTTGTCGTGTGCGGGTCGCCCGTGGCTGGTCGCGCCGTTCCCCGCGCCCCTGAAACGACGGGGCTGGGGGCACAGCCCCCAGGGGGGTCACGGAAGGGTTGCCGCCAAGTCCAGGGCCGCCGCGATGCGGACGGCGACATCCTCCGCGTACGTCGCGTCGAACCGTTCGAACTGCGTGCGGCTGGCACCCCGCAGGAACGTGACGACGCCCAGCGTCCGCCCCCGGCTGCGCAGCACGACGCACAGGGCGTGCACCGAGTCGGCGGGCCACTGCCGGGCCACGGCCCAGTCGCGCATGCGGTCGGGCTCGGCCGACCCCGCACTGGCGCGTACGGAACCGATCCGCTCGACGCACTGCAGCGCCGGATGCCCGTCGGAGTAGCGCACGGGCAGCCCGGCCCGGCCCGCGGGCAGGCTGGGCCCCGGCGCTCCGGAGGGCGTCGCGGGTCCTCGTACGAGCCGGACCGGACCCTCGCCGTCCGCCACCGAACCGCCGGCCACCCGGTCGATCAGCGCGTGGTCGGCGAACCCGGCCAGCGCGAAGTCGAGATGGACGGACGCAGCCTCCGCGGGGTCCTCGCACTCGGCGGCGGCCCGCGCGGCCCGGTGCAGCTGATTCGTCCGGAAGCGCAGCAGCGCCGCTTCCTGCTCGGTCTGCTTGCTCTCGGTCACGTCCTGGAAGAGCCAGCCCACCCCGAGCGGAACCGGTTCCTCCGTGAGCGGTGAGGCGAGCCGCAGGAAACCGCTGCGCCAGCAACGGCGCTGCTCCCCCTCCGCGGTCCGCAGCGTCACCCACATCTCGGCGGGCGCCGGCGGCGCGCCCTCCGCGAGAACGTGCGTGAGCGCGCTCTCCAGCTCCTCCACGCCCTGCGCGATCAACTCGCCCAGGGGGCGGCCCAGTACGGCCGTACGCCCCGTGCCGAGTGCCCGCGCGGCGTGTCCGTTGACCACGGCGGGCCGCAGATCGGCGTCGACGAGGACGACCCCCCAGGAGGCGTCGTCGAACAGGGCCTCGCTCAGGGCGATCGACCGCTCCAGATCGATCTGCGCGTGCACCTCGCTGAAGGCGCAGTACACCCCGGCCGGCTTCCCGTCGGGCCCCGGCACGGCGGCCGACTGGGTCCGGACGAGCACCCGGCCGCCCTCCTTGGTGAGCAGCGCGAACTCGTGGACCTGCCGCCCCGGGGCCTGCATCGCGGACAGCAGCCGGTTCTCGATCTCCTCGGCGTCCGCGGGCCGCACGGCCCAGCCGGCGAACCCGTGCCGGCCGACCGCCTCGGCCGCGGTCCAGCCGAGGATCCGCTCGGCCTCCCGGTTCCAGTGCGTCACCACTCCGTCGGCGTCGAACGCGCACAGCGCCGCGTCCATCCCGTCGAGCAGAGCGGCCAGCAGATCGGCCCCGTCCCGCTCCGGCTCGTCCGGCCCGAGCTCGTCCGTGGTCCCACTACGCCGCGAAGCACTCACCTGGCACCCCCTGCAGGCCGTGTCGGCGTGTCCTGCGCGGTGTGCCCGCGCGTCTGTTCACTCACTACGAATCACTCACTAGGAATCATTCAACTCGAACGTGACGCAGCCCACATCTGGTTCCCGCAAGATTGCGGAAATCGTTGTGCGCGGGCACTTCACCCCCGGTCGGCCGGATCTCCGTCGTCCCGGCCCCCTCCACAAGATCGCTTCCCTCGTCGACGCCGTCAACGCGTAGGAGCCCCGGAAAATCGCCGTCCCCGAAAATCACTTGAGCGAAGCCGCGACGCTTCTTAGTGTGTGTCGCACGCCGAAAGGAGGTGATCGGGTACATGTCTGAAACCCGGACCAGCGAGGTGGCTGCGGGCTAGCGGCCCGTCACCACACACAGTGCGGTGCCGGACCAGCGCGTGAGACGAGCGTGCAGCCGGCCCAATCTCAGCAGTCACCCGACCCGCGTGCTCGCCGGTGAGTCCGGCCGGCCCCCTCCTCGGAGGGGACCCGAGCACGCGGGTCGTCTGCGTTCCCGGGGCGACGCCCGCCGAACCGGAGCCGGCCGTACGTGCCCCGCGTGTCACACATAGGGCGACGCTCCCCATGGCCTCATGGAAAGCGCCGCCCTATGTGCCGAGCACCCATACGAAATCAGTGGGCGATGTCTCCGTAGCCCTCGATCTCGGCCGGGTTGCGGGTGCCGGGTCCGATGTAGCGCGCGGAGGGCCGTACGAGGCGGCCGGTGCGCTTCTGCTCCAGGATGTGCGCGGACCAGCCGGCGGTACGGGCGCACGTGAACATCGAGGTGAACATGTGGGCCGGCACCTCGGCGAAGTCCAGGACGATGGCGGCCCAGAACTCGACGTTCGTCGCCAGGACGCGGTCCGGGCGGCGGGCGTGCAGTTCGGCGAGGGCGGCCTTCTCCAGGGCCTCGGCGATCTCGAAGCGGGGCGCTCCCAGTTCCCGGGCGGTGCGGCGCAGCACGCGCGCGCGGGGGTCCTCGGCGCGGTACACCCGGTGGCCGAAGCCCATCAGGCGCTCGCCCTTGTCGAGGGCCTGCTTGACGAACGCGTCGGCGTCGCCCGTGCGTTCGATCTCCTCGATCATGCCGAGGACGCGCGAGGGGGCACCGCCGTGCAGCGGGCCCGACATGGCGCCGACGGCCCCGGAGAGGGCCGCCGAGACGTCCGCGCCGGTGGAGGCGATGACGCGGGCGGTGAACGTGGACGCGTTCATGCCGTGCTCGGCGGCGCTGGTCCAGTAGGCGTCGACCGCCGCCACGTGCTTGGGGTCGGGCTCGCCGCGCCAGCGGATCATGAAGCGTTCGACGACGGACTGCGCCTTGTCGATCTCGCGCTGCGGGACCATCGGCAGGCCCTGTCCGCGGGCGGACTGGGCGACGTACGACAGGGCCATGACGGCGGCGCGGGCGAGGTCCGCGCGCGCCTGCTTCTCGTCGATGTCGAGGAGCGGTTTGAGGCCCCACACGGGGGCGAGCATGGCGAGCGCGGACTGGACGTCCACGCGGATGTCACCGGAGTGGACGGGGATGGGGAACGGCTCGGCGGGCGGCAGGCCGGGGTTGAACGCTCCGTCCACGAGCAGCCCCCAGACGTTGCCGAAGGAGACGTGGCCGACCAGATCCTCGATGTCGACGCCCCGGTACCGCAGGGCGCCGCCCTCCTTATCCGGTTCGGCGATCTCCGTCTCGAAAGCGACGACTCCCTCAAGTCCGGGTACGAAGTCGGACATCAGGCGGCTCCTCATGATGTGTGCGACAGACGATGTGTGGGATGTGCGCTGTGCGGGGTGTGCGCTGTGCGGGGTGAGCTGTGCGTGGGGTGGGTGGTGCGGTGTGGTGGTGCGGTGTCCTTGGTGGGTGCGAGCGTGCGGTTCCGCGGTCGCCTCGTGGACTCGCGGTCCGTACGTCACTCCGGTCATGCCCCGTGCGGTCGGCGGTCACCCAACCTCTTGGCAGCAGGACGATATCCCTTGGTGTCACCTTTGGGGAGAGTACGCGGCACTCAGTGCCAGTCAGTGATGAAGCCCACGCCCGGCGGCGAGTACGGCAGGATGACCGGGTGACCGACAGTGACCCCCTTCTCGGCCCCTCGCTCGACCCCGCGTCGATGCGCAAGCAGTACCGGGCCGCGGGACTCGACGAGACCGAGCTGGCCGACCACCCCATGGAGCAGTTCGCGCGCTGGTTCGTACAGGCCGCGGCGCACGGGGAGGCGCAGGGCGGGGTGTACGAACCGAACGCGATGGTCGTGTCCACGGCGGACGCCGAGGGGCGGCCCAGTTCCCGCACGGTGCTGCTGAAGCAGTACGACGAGCGGGGCTTCGTCTTCTTCACGAACTACGAGTCCCGCAAGGCGCGCGAGCTGGGCGGGAATCCGAACGTGTCGTTGCTCTTCCCGTGGCATCCGGTGGCGCGGCAGGTCGTCGTCACGGGGACCGCGCGGCGTACGGGGCGGGACGAGACGGCTGCGTATTTTCGTACGCGGCCTCATGGGTCGCAGCTGGGGGCCTGGGCCAGTGCGCAGTCTTCTGTGGTCGGTTCGCGGGACGAGCTCGATGCGTCGTACGCGGGGTTGGCCGCGCGCTATCCCGAGGGGGAGCAGGTGCCTGTGCCGCCGCACTGGGGTGGGTTCCGGGTTTCGCCCCGGGCGGTCGAGTTCTGGCAGGGGCGGGAGAATCGGTTGCACGACCGGTTGCGGTACGTGGCTGTGCCCGACGGGCAGTGGCGGGTCGAGAGGCTCAGTCCCTGAGGGGGGTTCCCTCCGACCCCCTCGCGGTAGGGGGTGCCGCCTGGGCATCGAGTGCGTCTGATCCGCCGTCGTGGCCGGTCGCGCAGTTCCCCGCGCCCCTTCAGGGCGAAAAGACTGCGCCGTTCCCCGCGCCCCCTTTTTTTTGGGGGGGGGACGGCTCAGCCCAGTGCGTTGTCCAGGATTGCTGCCCATTGGGTGACCACCCTTGCGCGGCGGGCTGTGTCGTCCGTGAGGAGGTTGGCCAGGCCCAGGCCTCGGGACATGTCCAGGAAGCCCTGGACTGTTTCGCGTGCGCCGGGGCGGGTCTCGTCGGCGTTCAGGAGGTCCACGGCGATGCGGTGGGTCTCGCGGCCGACGCGGCCCTCCAGCTCGGTGACGCGGGTGCGCAGCTGGTCCTCGTTCGACGCGGCTACCCACAGGTGGAGGGCGGCGCGGAACAGGGGGCCCGTGTAGAGGTCGACCAGGGCGGCGACGACGGCACGGCGGTCCGTGGCGCCCTCGGGGAAGAGGGCGCGCAGCGCGGTGGAGCGTTCCTCGGCGACGTACTCGACGGCCGCCGTGAAGAGGTCCTCGCGGGTCGGGAAGTGGTGCTGGGCGGCGCCTCGCGACACCCCGGCGCGTTCGGCGACGACGGAGACAGTGGAGCCCGCCCAGCCGCGTTCGGCCAGGCAGGCGACCGCGGCTTCGAGGAGGCGTTGCCGGGTGGCGCGGCTGCGGTCCTGTTTGGGGACGCGCTCCACCGGCGCCTGTGCCGCGCCGTTCACCACACCCATGAGGGATCCCGTCGTTCGAGGAAGGCCGTCATTCCCTCGCGGGCCTGCGCGGAGGAGAACAGCCGGGCCGAGAGCGCGGTCAGGTCGGCCGCGTCCCGGTCGAAGGTGTCCAGCACCTTAGCCGTGAGCAGCCGCTTCGTCTCGGCCAGCCCCTGGGGGGAGGCGCGGCGCAGTCCGTCGAGCACCGGCGCGAGTACGTCTTCCACGTCCTCCCCCGCCGCTCCCGCCACGGTGACGAGGCCGATGCGGGCGGCCTCGGCCGCGTCGAACTTCTCACCGGTGAGGTAGTAGCGGGCCACCGCGCGCGGGTCGAGGCGCGGCAGGAGGGGCAGCGAGATCACGGCGGGGGCGACCCCGATGCGTACCTCCGTGAAGGCGAACGTGGCCTCCTGGGAGGCCGCCGCGAGGTCGCAGGCGCCGAGCAGTCCGAGGCCGCCCGCGCGGACGTGTCCGGTGACGCGGGCGACGACGGGCTTGGGCAGTTCGACGATCTGCCGCAGCAGGGCGACGAGCGTGTCGGGGTGCGGCGGGTCGTTCAGGTCCGCGCCGGCGCTGAAGGTGTTGCCGGTGTGGGTGAGGACGACGGCGCGTACGTCACCGTCCTTGCCGGTTTCCGTGAGCGCGTCCGCCAGGTCCCCCACCAGCCGGGCGGAGAGGGCGTTGCGCCGTTCGGGCGCGTCGAGCGCGAGGGTGGTGATCCCACGCTCGTACGACCGCAGCACCGTGGTCATGCGCGCTCCCGCAGTTCTCGTCGGAGGATCTTCCCCGAGGCTGCCCTGGGCACCGCGTCGAGGAACGTCACGTGCCGGACCTTCTTGTACGGGGCGACGCGCTCGGCGACGTACTCCATGACGTCGTTCTCGGTGAGGTCGGGCGTGGCCGGCTGGCGTACGACGTACGCGTGCGGCCGCTCGTTGTTGTCGGTGTCGTAGACGCCGATCACGGCCGCGTCGGCGATGCCGGGGTGGGTCAGCAGGAGGGCTTCGAGTTCGGCGGGGGCCACCTGGAAGCCCTTGTACTTGATGAGTTCCTTGACCCGGTCGACGACGTACAGCCAGCCGTTCGCGTCGACGTGGCCGACGTCCCCGGTGGAGAGCCAGCCGTCGTCGTCGATCATCGCGGCCGTCTCGACGGGGCGCCCCAGGTACCCCTTCATCACCTGGGGACCGCGGATGACGATCTCGCCGCGTTCACCGGCGCCGAGGTCCTTTCCGGGGTCGTCCAGGGAGACGATGCGCATCTCCGTGCCGGCGATGAGTTTGCCGACGCTTCCTGGGGGCGCGTTCGTCTCCTCCAGAGGGACTACGTGGGTGCCGGGCGAGAGTTCCGTCATGCCGTACGCCTGGCCGACCGGCGGCAGGCCGAGCCGGCGCGCGCACGCTTCGGCGAGTTCGGCGTCCAGGGGCGCCGCCGCGCTGATGACGTACTTCAGGGACGACAGGTCGTATCCCTCGACGGCCGGGTGCTTGGCGAGGGCGAGGACGATCGGCGGCGCCACATAGAGGCCGGTGATGCGGTGTTTCTCGATGGCCGCGAGGAACGTGTCGAGGTCGAAGCGCGGCAGCACGACGACGGTGGCGCCCTGCCTGAGGGGCGCGTTCATGAGGGCGGTGAGCCCGTAGATGTGGAAGAACGGCAGCACGGCGAGGATGCGGTCGCCGGGGCCCATCGGCATGGTGGGCGTCAGCTGCGCGAGGTTGGTGGCGATGTTCCGGTGGGTGAGCATCACACCCTTGGGGGTGCCGGTCGTCCCTGAGGAGTACGGGAGGGCCGCCACGTCCGTCACCGGGTCGATGTCGATCCGCGGCTCGGGGGCGGTGGAGCCCAGCATGTCGAGCAGCGAGCGGTGCCCCTCGGCCTGGTCGCAGACGAGGATCTCCCGTATGCCGCCCGCGAGTTCGGCCGCCGCGCGGGCCGTCTCCAGGAGTGGCGACACCGTGACGATCCACCGGGCGGCGCAGTCCCGCAGCTGTTTCGCGAACTCCTCGGGCGTGGCGAGGGGGTGCACGGTGGTGACCGACGCCCCCGCGCGCGTGGCGGCGTAGAACGCCGTGGGGAAGGCCACGGTGTTGGGGCTGTGCAGGGCCAGTACGTCGCCCTTGCGGACGCCCAGTTCGGCGAGCGCGGCGGCGATCCGGCGGTGGAACGTGTCGAGTTGGGCGTAGGTGAGGGTCATGCCGTTCACGCCGTCGATCAGCGCGGGTGCGTCGCCCCGGGAGGCGGCGCTGCCCAGCACCGCCTCGTGGATGGGTTCTTCTACGGCGGGAACGTCTTCGTACTCGCTGCGGAACACCATGGCGGGCCCTTTCCAGGAGCCGGAAGTTGCACGGAAGCCGGAGGCTGTACGGACGATGGAGGCTGTACGGACGATGGGAGCTGTACGGACGATGGGGGCCGTACGGGAGATGGTGCCTAATAGGACTTGGGCAGGCCCAGGGTCTGGTGCGAGACGTAGTTGAGGATCATCTCGCGGCTGACGGGTGCGATCCGGGCCACCCGGGACGCGGTGATGAGCGACGCGAGGCCGAACTCGCCGGTCAGGCCGTTGCCGCCGAGCGTGTGCACGGACTGGTCGACGGCCTTCACGCACGCTTCCGCCGCCGCGTACTTGGCCATGTTGGCGGCCTCCCCGGCACCGACGTCGTCCCCGGAGTCGTACAGGAGGGCGGCCTTCTGCATCATCAGACGGGCGAGTTCGAGGTCGATGTGGGCCTGTGCGAGGGGATGCGCAATGGCCTGGTGCGCGCCGATGGGCTCGCGCCAGACGGTGCGTTCGCGGGCGTAGACGAGGGCCTTGGAGAGCGCGTAACGGCCCATGCCGATCGCGAAGGCGGCGGTCATGATGCGTTCGGGGTTGAGGCCCGCGAAGAGCTGCAGCAGGCCCGCGTCCTCGTCGCCGACGAGCGCGTCCGCGGGCAGCCGTACGTCGTCCAGGGTCAGCTCGAACTGCTTCTCCGCGCCGTGCAGTTCCATGTCGATCTGCCGCCGCCCGAAGCCGGGGGCGTCGCGCGGGACGATGAACAGGCAGGGCTTGAGCTTGCCGGTGCGGGCGTCCGCCGTGCGGCCGACGACGAGGGTGGCGTCGGCGATGTCGACGCCCGAGATGAACACCTTGCGGCCGGACAGGATCCAGTCGGCCTGGCCCTCCGCCTGTCCCGCCGGGCCGTCGGTCGCGCGGCGGGCGGTGGTCGTGATGCGGTGGCTGTTGGAGCCGGCGTCGGGTTCGGTGATGCCGAAGGCCATGGTGCGGGTGCCGTCGGCGAGGGCCGGGAGCCACTCCTGTTTCTGCTCTTCGGTACCGAAGCGGGCGATCACCGTGCCGCAGATGGCCGGTGAGACCACCATCATGAGGAGGGGGCAGCCCGCGGCGCCGAGTTCTTCGAGGACGATGGAGAGTTCGGCTATGCCGCCGCCTCCGCCGCCGTACTCCTCCGGAAGGTTGACGCCGAGGTAGCCGAGCTTGGCGGCTTCCGCCCACAGCTCGGTGGGGTGTGCTTTTTCCGCGATGACCTTGGCGAGGTATGCGCGACCGTAGCGGTTGCCGAGGGCGGACACCGCTGCGCGGAGGGCTTTGTGTTCGTCTGTTTCGAGGACCGATGCCATGGGAGCTCCTCAGGGGGCTGGTGTCGGGTGGAGGGTGCGGGTGCGTCGTGGCTGGTCGCGCAGTTCCCCGCGCCCCTGAAAGACAAGGACAAAGGCAAAGGATTGCGCCGTTCTCCGCGCCCCTAAAGGGGCTCAACCACTGCCAAGAGGGTGCCGACCTCGACCTGCTGGCCCGTACTCACGCGCAGGGCCGTCAGTGTGCCTGCCGCCGGGGCCGTGATCTTGTGTTCCATTTTCATCGCCTCCAGCCAGATCAGGGGCTGGCCCGACTGGACCGGGGTTCCTTCCGTGAGGCCTTCCGCCAGGCGGACCACCGTGCCGGGCATGGGGGCCAGGAGGGAGCCCGGGGCGTGATCCGGCTCGGGGGCGGGGAAGCGGGGCAGGGCCGTGAGCGTGGTGCCGTTCACGTGGACCCGGTCGCCGTACCGGGACACCGCGAACTTGCGGCGTACGCCTGCTATTTCCAGTACGACGAGGTCAGCGGCCACCTGGACCACCTGGACGCCGTCGGCGGCCGGGCCCTGCCGGGTGTGCCGGTAGTGGACCTCGGGCTCCTCCCCCGCCACGAGGTAGCGCCTGCTCTGCGGCTGCGAGGGCAGGTTCCGCCAGCCGCCGCCGAAACGGGAGCGCCCGTGCGCGTCGGCGAGCGCGGCGGCCAAGGGCGCGTACGGGTCCGGGGCCCCCTTGGTGAGGTCGGCGAGGTGGTGGGCGTAGAAGGCGGTGTTCATGCGGGCCGCCGTGAACTCCTCGTGGCGCAGGGAGCGTACGAGGAGGTCGCGGTTGGTGACCGGGCCGTGGACGGTCGCCCGCTCCAGGGCTCCGGCGAGCCGGCGGATCGCCTCCGCGCGCGTGGGCGCGTGGGCGACGACCTTGGCGATCATGGCGTCGTAGTGGACGCCGATCGTGTCGCCGTCGCCGTAGCCGGTGTCCAGGCGGACGCCGGGTACGGCCAGCCGGTGCAGGGTGCCGGTCTGCGGGGCCCAGTCCTGGGCGGGGTCCTCGGCGTAGAGGCGGGCCTCGACCGCGTGGCCGGACGGGGCCGGCGGATCGCCCTCCAGGGTGCCGCCCTCGGCGACGCGCAGTTGCAGGGCGACCAGGTCGGCCCCGAACACGGCCTCCGTCACGGGGTGTTCGACCTGGAGGCGGGTGTTCATCTCCAGGAAGTGGACGCGGTCCTCGCCTACGCGATCGGCGGAGACCAGGAACTCCACCGTGCCCGCGCCCGTGTACGAGATCGTGCCGGCGGCTGCCGTGGCCGCCGAGAGCAGACGCTGCTCCGTCTCGGGGCCGAGGCCCGGCGCGGGGGCCTCCTCGATGACCTTCTGGTGGCGGCGCTGGAGGGAGCAGTCGCGGGTGCCGAGCGCCCACACCGTGCCGTGGCCGTCGGCGACGATCTGGACCTCGACGTGCCGCGCGTGCTCGACGTACGGCTCGACGAAGACCGTGCCGTCCCCGAAGGCGCTCTCGGCCTCCGCCGAGGCCGCCGCCAGCTCATCCTTCAGGTGGACGAGTTCACGGACGACGCGCATGCCGCGTCCGCCGCCGCCCGCCGACGCCTTCACCAGAACGGGCAGGTCCTTCTCCGTCACGGCGTCCGGGTCCAGGGGCGCGAGCAGCGGCACCCCGGCGGCGGCCATCAGCTCCTTTGCGCGGGTCTTGGAGGCCATCGCCTCGATCGCCTCGGGGGACGGGCCGACCCAGACGAGGCCCGCGTCGAGGACGGCCCGCGCGAAGTCGGCGTTCTCGGAGAGGAAGCCGTAACCGGGGTGCACGGCGTCGGCGCCCGCCGCGACGGCCGCCTGCACGATCAGCTCGCCGCGCAGATACGTCTCGGCGGGCGAGGCGCCCGGCAGGCGTACGGCGGAGTCGGCCACCCGCGTGTGGAGGGCGTTCGCGTCGGCGTCCGAATACACGGCGACGGTACGGATGCCCAGCTCGTGGCAGGTGCGGAAGACACGGCAGGCGATCTCACCGCGGTTGGCGACCAGCAGACTCGAAATCATAGGACCTCTCACATCAGTCACGCCCGTCACGCCTCTCACATCCGGAAGACGCCGAAGCCGCCGCGCGCGCCCTCGTAGGGGGCCGTGTGGAGGGCGGACAGGCACAGGCCGAGGACGGTCCGGGTGTCGCGCGGGTCGATGACGCCGTCGTCGTACAGCCGCCCGGACAGGAACATCGGCAGGGACTCGGACTCGATCTGCTGTTCCACCATGGCGCGCAGGGCCGCGTCGGCGTCGTCGTCGTACGGCTGCCCCTTCGCGGCGGCCGACTGCCGGGCCACGATGGACAGGACTCCGGCGAGCTGCTGCGGGCCCATGACGGCGGACTTGGCGCTGGGCCAGGCGAAGAGGAAGCGCGGGTCGTACGCGCGACCGCACATGCCGTAATGGCCTGCTCCGTAGGAGGCGCCCATCAGTACGGAGAGGTGCGGGACGCGGCTGTTGCTCACCGCGTTGATCATCATCGCGCCGTGCTTGATGATGCCGCCCTGCTCGTACTCCTTGCCGACCATGTAGCCGGTGGTGTTGTGCAGGAAGAGCAGCGGGATGTCGCGCTGGTTGGCGAGCTGGATGAACTGGGCGGCCTTCTGCGACTCCTCGCTGAACAGCACGCCGCGCGCGTTGGCGAGGATGCCGACGGGATAGCCGTGCAGGCTCGCCCAGCCGGTCGTCAGGCTCGTCCCGTAGAGGGGCTTGAACTCGTCGAAGTCGGAGCCGTCGACGATACGGGCGATGACCTCGCGCGGGTCGAAGGGATGCTTGAGGTCGCCGGGCACGATGCCCAGCAGCTCCTCCGGGTCGTACTTGGGCGGCTCGGCCGGTACCGGATCGGCGTACGCCTTGCGGTGGTTGAGCCGGGCCACCACGCGCCGCGCCTGCCGCAGGGCGTCCCGCTCGTCCACGGCGAAGTGGTCGGCGAGACCCGACACGCGCGCGTGCATCTCGGCGCCGCCCAGGGACTCGTCGTCGCTCTCCTCACCGGTGGCCATCTTCACCAGCGGCGGACCACCGAGGAAGACCTTCGCACGCTCCTTGACCATGATCACGTGGTCGGACATGCCGGGGATGTACGCGCCCCCGGCCGTGGAGTTGCCGAAGACGACGGCGACGGTCGGGATACCGGCCGCCGAGAGCCGGGTGATGTCCCGGAAGATGGCGCCCCCGGGGATGAAGATCTCCTTCTGGGAGGGCAGATCGGCGCCGCCCGACTCGACGAGGCTGATGCTCGGGAGACGGTTGGCGTACGCGATGTCGTTGGCCCGCAGGGCCTTCTTCAGGCTCCAGGGGTTGCTGGCGCCGCCGCGTACGGTCGGGTCGTTGGCCGTGATCAGGCACTCGACGCCCTCGACGACACCGATGCCCGTGACGAGCGAGGCGCCCACCGCGTAGTCGCTCCCCCAGGCGGCGAGCGGCGACAGTTCGAGGAACGGGGTGTCGGGGTCGAGCAGCAGCTCGATGCGTTCACGGGCGAGCAGTTTGCCGCGTTCGCGGTGCCGGGTCACGTACTTCTCGCCGCCGCCCGCGAGGGCCTTGGCGTGCTCGGTGTCGAGGTCGGCGAGCTTGCCGAGCATCGTCTCGCGGTGGGCCGCGTAGTCGGCGGAGGAGGTGTCCAGCGCGGACGCCAGGACCGTCACAGCAGTACCTCCGGTATGTCGAGGTGGCGGGAGCGCAGCCATTCGCCGAGGGCCTTGGCCTGCGGGTCGAAACGGTGCTGCGCGGCGACGCCCTCGCCGAGGATCCCCTCGACGACGAAGTTCAGGGCGCGCAGATTGGGCAGGACGTGCCGTACGACGGTCAACTGTGCCGTCTCCGGCAGGAGTTCGCGGAACTTCTCGGTGGTGAGGGTGTGGGCGAGCCAGCGCCAGGCGTCGTCCGTGCGCACCCAGACGCCGACGTTGGCGTTCCCGCCCTTGTCGCCGCTGCGGGCCCCGGCGACGAGGCCGAGGGGCGCGCGGCGCACGGCGGACCCGGCGGTCGGGAGGGGTGCGGGGAGCGACGGTTCCTGAGAGGGCCCGAGAGGCTGGAGTACGAGGGTGTCGTGGGGCGGCGACACAGCGATCCGGCGCCCGTCGTGGAGGACCGCCACATGGTCCACGTCCACATGGGGGACGTACACATCCTCGAAGACCCCATAGGGGACGCCCTTGCCCGGTGGGGCCAACACATGGAATCCGGGGTAGCTGCCCAGGGCCAGTTCGATGGCGGCTCCGCTGAGCGTGCGGCCCACGGCCTCCTGGTCGGGGTCGCGCACGACGAGCCGGAGAAGGGCGCTCGCGGTCTCCTCGGTGGGCGCGTCGGGACGGTCGGTGCGGACGAGTTCCCAGCGGATCTCGGCGGGGCGGGACTTGGCCCCCACGAGCGCGGCCTCCAACTGGGCCCGCACGAACGCGGCCTTCGCCTCGATGTCGAGCCCGGTCAGCACGAAGACGACCTCGTTGCGGAAGCCGCCGAGCCGGTTGAGCCCGACCTTGAGCGTGGGCGGCGGCGCCTCGCCCCGTACTCCCGCGCCCCGCACTCCCCCGCCCCGCACTCCCCCGCCCGGCACCCCGTCGATGCGTACGCGGTCGGGGCCCTCCTGGGTGAGGCGGACGGAGTCGAGGCGGGCGGTGACGTCGGGGCCCGCGTACCGGGCTCCCGCCGTCTCGTACAGGAGCTGGGCCGTGACCGTGCTGAGGTCCACGACGCCGCCGGTGCCGTCGTGCTTGGTGATGACGCTCGTGCCGTCCTCGTGGAGCTCGGCGACCGGGAAGCCCGGGTGGTGCAGCCGGGCCGGGTCGTGCTCGGCGAAGAAGGCGTAGTTGCCGCCGGTGGCCTGGGTGCCGCACTCCAGCACGTGCCCGGCGACGACGGCTCCCGCGAGCCGGTCCCAGGCGTCGGGCGCCCAGCCGAAGTGGGCGACCGCGGGGCCGGTGACCAGCGCGGCGTCGGTGACCCGGCCGGTGACCACGATGTCCGCGCCCTCGCGCAGACAGGTGGCGATGCCCGCGCCGCCGAGGTAGGCGTGCGCGGCGAGGTGCCCGGGGCCGGGGTACCGGGCGGTGAGGTCGTCGCCCTCGACGTGGGCGACCCGTGCCGGAATGCCGAGCCTGGCCGCCAACTCCCTCACGGCGTCGGCGAGTCCGGCCGGGTTGAGGCCGCCCGCGTTGGCCACGATCCGTACGCGCCGCTCGTGCGCGAGACCCAGGCATTCCTCCAGCTGGCGCAGGAAGGTGCGGGCGTAGCCGCCGGCCGGGTTCTTGAGGCGGTCGCGGCCGAGGATGAGCATGGTCAGTTCGGCGAGGTAGTCGCCGGTCAGGACGTCCAGCGGGCCGCCGGTGAGCATCTCGCGCAGGGCGTCGAAACGGTCGCCGTAGAAACCGGAGGCGTTGCCTATGCGGAGGGGGCGGGTGGCCGGGGCCGGAGCCGGTGACGGGCTGGGGGCGCCGGGAGCAGGGCGGTCTGTGGCGGGACCGTCGGGGGTGGGGCCGTCGAAGGTGGGGCCGTCGGTCATTCCGCGGTTCCCTTCGGGGCGCGGCCCGTGCCGGGTGGGCCCGCGAAGGCCTGGGCGATGTCCAGCCAGCGATCGGCGTCGAGGCCTTCCGCCCGTACCGCGAGGTCGACACGGTTCGCCCGCTGGGTGACCAGGAGGCAGAAGTCGAGCGCGGGACCGGTGACGCGCTGGGCGGCGCCCTCGGGGCCGTACGCCCACAGCTCACCCGAGGGGGCGGTGAGCTCGACGCGGAACTCCTCCTCGGGCGGGGTGAGCCCCCGTACCCCAAAGGCGAAGTTCCGGGCCCGCACACCGATGCGCACCACATGCCGAAGGCGGTCGGTGGGTGGCCTCGTCACATGCAATGTGTCCGCGATGTCCTGGCCGTGAGCCCAGGTCTCCATAAGACGGCCCGTCGCCATGGAGGCGACCGACATGGGCGGCCCGTACCAGGGGAAGCGCGTTCCGGCGGGTGCCGCGCGCAGGGCCTTCTCCAGCGCCTGCCGTCCGGCACGCCACTTCGCGAGAAGCCGGTCCGGGGGCAGCGCGGCCCCCTCCTCCGCACCCTCGTCCACGAAGCCGTCCGGCGAGGCGAGCGCCTTCTCGACCTCCCGCGCGAAGGCCGCCCCGTCGGTCACGGCGAGCAGGGCGGACCGGTCGGTCCAGGCGAGGTGCGCGATCTGGTGGGCGACGGTCCACCTGGGGGCCGGGGTGGCGAGCGCCCAGCGCTCCTGCGCCAGATCCCCCACCAGGATGTCGAGTTGCTCGCTCTCCCGGCTCAGATCGTCGATCACGGACGACGGGTCGGACACGATGGCGCTCCCCTCGGGGCACGACGGTGTGCGGTGCGCGGCGCATGGTGTGCGGTGCGTTCTGGAGCATGGCAGCGGCCGGAGAAACAATCAAGCGTGCTTGCATTGATTGCTACGCGATTGATCGCTACGCGGAAGAGTCGGCGGTGAGCTTGGCGCGGCGCCCCTTCTGATTCATGACACCCCGACCCCGGGGCGCGCCGAGGCCCGCATCCCTAGCCCACGTTCTTGGCTCTGCCCCGGCCCACCTGGGTGCGTACCGCTCCCATGCTCGCCGCGATGACCAGGCCGATCGCGAGCCCTTCCGTGACGGACAGCGTCTGGCTCAGTACGAGGAAGCCGGCGATCGAGGCGACGGCCGGTTCCAGGCTCATCAGGACCGCGAAGGTCGAGGAGGGCATCCGGCGCAGGGCGAGCAGTTCCAGCGTGTACGGGAGGACGGAGGAGAGGATCGCGACGGCCGAGCCCAGCGCGAGGGTGGTCGGGTTCAGGAGCTTGCCGCCCGACTCTACGAGGCCCAGGGGCAGGAACGCCACGGCCGCGACCACCATGGCCAGCGCCAGCCCGTCGGCCTGCGGGAAGCGTCGCCCCGTACGCGCGCTGAAAACTATGTACGCGGCCCACATGGCGCCTGCCGACAGGGCGAAGGCGACACCTATGGGGTCGAGTGTGCTGAAGCCTCCGCCTCCCAGCAGGAAGACACCGCCGAGGGCGAGGCCGGCCCAGACGAGGTTGACGGCCCGGCGTGAGACGACCACCGAGAGGATCAGCGGGCCGAGCACTTCGAGGGTGACGGCGGGGCCGAGCGGGATGCGGGCCACCGACTGGTAGAAGAGGCCGTTCATCGCGGCCATCGTGACGCCGAAGACGAGGACCGTGCCCCAGTCCGCGCGTGAGTGGCCGCGCAGCTTGGGCCGGCAGATCACCATCAGCACGATCGCGGCGACCGCGAGGCGCAGGGAGACCACGCCGAGTGCTCCGACGCGAGGCATGAGGGTCACGGCGAGGGCGCCGCCGAACTGGACGCTGACGCCTCCGGCGAGGACCAGGCCGACCGGGCCGAGGGCCTTGACGCCTCGGGGAGTCGCCTCCGCGGAGGGTTCGGACGTGGGGTCCGGGGTCGCTGCGGCGGTGGCGGGGTCGGCGACCGGGAGGGGCCGGTCGGCGCGGGGGATGGTCACGGGGCGTCCAGGAAGTTCGGGTCGGGTGCACGGTGCGTACATCTTGGTGGACTTGCCAGTCCAGGGTAATGGACTTCGTCAGGGTTGTGAAGCGGTTTTGGAGCTTACGGGTGCGCTCCGCTGGGGGTGGGGGGCCTTGTGGGCGGGGGTGGGGGTTGTGGGGGAGTGCGGGTGCGCTGTGGCTGGTCGCGCAGTTCCCCGCGCCCCTTAGGGGGTGGGGGTGAAGGTCGTACGGTCTGTGCGGGTGCGTTGTGGCTGGGCGCGCCGTTCCCCGCGCCCCTTGGGGGGTGGGGGTGGAGGTCGTACGGTCTGTGCGGTTTTGTTGTGGCTGGGCGCGCCGTTCCCCGCGTCCCTTGGTGGCCGGTCACCGCGTCGCTTAAGGGGCAGGGCGGTTCGTTGGGAGGGCTCTTGCCAGGATTTCTGCCAAGTGGTGGCCCTGTGCCCTTGCCGTCTGGTGCAGTTGGGTGCGGCAGGAGAAGCCGTCTGCCAGGAGTACGGCGTTCTCGGGGGCCTCTCGGACCGCCGGCAGCAGTTGTTCCTCGGCGCAGGCCGTCGACACCTCGTAGTGGCCCTTCTCGAAGCCGAAGTTGCCCGCGAGACCGCAGCAGCCGCCCGCAAGCGTGCCGGTCAGGCCTGCGGCCTCGCGCAGGCGGCGGTCCGCCGCGTCTCCCAGGACCGCGTGCTGGTGGCAGTGGGTCTGGCCGACGACGGGGCGGTCCAGTCGCGGGGGCGTCCAGTGCGGGGCGTGGCGTTCCAGCGCCTCGGCGAACGTCACCACCGCCGCGGCCAGGCGCCGCGCGCGCGGGTCGTCGGGCAGCAGCTCCGGCAGATCCGTACGCAGGGCCGCCGCGCAGCTCGGTTCGAGGACGACGACGGGTGGGGGCGCGGCGGCGGACGCCGGGTCCGTGACCGGAGCGAGGAGCGGGTCCATGAGGTCGAGTGTGCGGCGCATCACCGTGCGGGCGCGGTCCAGCTGGCCCGTCGAGACGTAGGTCAGGCCGCAGCAGACCCCCGGGCCGGGACCTCGGGAGGACGGTCGGCCGCCGGCGGTCACGGGCGTCACGTCCATGCCCGCCGCCTCCAGGACCCGTACGGCCGCCCTGCCGACGGACGGGGAGAGGTGTTCCGTGAAGGTGTCCGGCCAGAGGAGGACCGACCGGACCGTCCTCGGTGGGGCGGACTCCGTCGGCGGTTCCGCGGGCTTTGGCCGCGTGCCGCCGTCCCGGGCGGCCCACCACCGGCTGAACGTCTCCCCCGCCACCCTTGGGATCTCCCGCTCCGGCGCGATGCCGCCGAGCCGTTTGGCGAGCGCCGCCAACGGGCGTACCGCGGCGAGGGAGTTGACCAGCCGTGCCGTACGCGTGCGGTCCACCAGGCGGAGCCACAACGGCAGCCACCCCATCGCGTAGTGCGCCGCCGGGCGCCTGCGGCCCTTGTAGTGGTGGTGCAGGAACTCCGCCTTGTACGTGGCCATGTCGACGCCGACCGGGCAGTCCGTGCGGCAGCCCTTGCAGGACAGGCAGAGGTCCAGCGCGTCGCGTACCTCCGTGGAGCGCCAGCCGTCCGTGATCACCTCGCCCGCCAGCATCTCGTGCAGCAGCCGCGCGCGCCCCCGTGTGGAGTGCTCCTCCTCGCCGGTGGCCCGGAAGGACGGGCACATGACCGAGGAGCCCCCCGCGGTCGCGGTGCGGCACTTGGCGACGCCCACGCATCGGCGTACCGCCGCCGAGAAGTCCCCGCCGTCGGCCGGGTAGCCGAACTCGACGTCCACCGGTTCGCGCGGGAGGACCGCGAACCGCAGGTTCTCGTCCAGCCGGTGCGGCCTGACCAGCATGCCGGGATTGAGCAGGCCGTCCGGGTCCCAGAGGTCCTTCACGCGCTCGAAGAGACCGACGACCTCGGGCCCGTACATCTTCGGGAGCAGTTCGGCCCGTGCCTGGCCGTCCCCGTGCTCTCCCGACAGCGAACCGCCGTGCGCTACGACGAGTTCGGCCAGCTCCTCCGAGAAGCGGCGGAAGCGGCCCACGCCCGCGGGTGTCAGCAGGTCGAAGTCGATGCGTACGTGGATGCAGCCGTCGCCGAAGTGGCCGTACGGCGCCCCGCGCAGTCCGTGGGACGTCAACAGGCTCCGGAAATCGCGGAGATACGCGCCGAGGCGGGCCGGCGGCACCGCGCAGTCCTCCCAGCCGGGCCACGCCTCGGTGCCGTCCGGCATCCGGGTCGCCGTGCCGCTGGCGTCCTCGCGGATGCGCCACAGGGTGCGTTGCGCGGCGGGGTCGGTGACGACCAGGGAGTCCGTCACGTCCGCCGCGCGGGCGATCGCCTCGGCACGCGCGCGTGCCTGCGCCGCCGTGTCGCCGCCCGTCTCCACGAACAGCCAGGCGCCGCCCCGGGGCAGGTCCGCGTCCGGGGGTACGAGGTCGGCCGCCATCCCCTCCACCGTCAGCGGCCCGTGGGGCAGCAGGCCGGCCGCCGCTTCCGCCGCCGCGCTCTCGTCCGTGTAGGCGAGAACGGCGAGCGCACGCGCGCGGGGTGCCTCGACGAGGCGTACGACCGCCTCCGTGAGGATGCCGAGGGTGCCCTCGGAGCCGCAGAGGAAGCGGGCCACGTCCGCGCCCCTCTCGGGGAGCAGCGCGTCGAGTGCGTAGCCGGAGATGCGGCGCGGAAGGGTGGGGAAGCCGGTGCGGAGGGTTTTCAGTTCCTGTTCCACCAGGGTCCGCAGGCCGTCCGGGGCGCCCGCCCAGTCGGGGCCGGGGCGGAGCCTTTTGCCGTGGGCGGTGAGTACGGAGAGTTCGCGTACGTTGTCCGCCGTCGTGCCCCAGGCCACCGAGTGCGAGCCGCAGGAGTTGTTGCCGATCATTCCGCCGAGCGTGCAGCGGCCGTGGGTCGAGGGGTCGGGGCCGAAGCGCAGGCCGTGCGGGGCGGCGGCCTCCTGGAGGCGGTCCAGGACGACTCCTGGCTGGACCACGGCCGTGCGGGTGTCCGCGTCCACGGAGAGGACGCGGTTCATGTGGCGGGTGAAGTCGAGGACCACGCCCGTGCCCGTCGCCTGGCCGGCGATGGATGTGCCGGCGCCTCGGGCCACGACCGGTACGGCCAGTTCGGCGCACGCCGACAGGGTTGCCGCCACGTCCTCGGCGTCTCTTGGGGCGACCACGCCCAGGGGGACGCGGCGGTAGTTGGACGCGTCCATGGTGGTGAGCGCTCGGGCGGTCGGGTCGAATTCGACCTCGCCGCGCACGGTGCCGGTCAGCGCCGCGTTCAGCTCGCGCTGCAGTTGCGACTGCCTCTGCGGGTGCGACTGCCTCTGCGGCTGACTCTGCGGGTGCGGGTGCGGGTGCGGCTGCCTCTGCGGCTTGCGCGGGTCCGTTTCGCTCATGTGGGCAAGCATGTCCCTGCCGGGGGGTGCGCTGGTGACTGGGTCTCGGCTGGCCCGCCGTCGTGGCTGGGCGCGCCGTTCCCCGCGCCCCTTACGGGGCCTCGGCCCCGACCTCGGCTGACCCGCCGTCCTGGTTGCGCGCGCCGTTCCCCGCGCCCCTAGTGGGGCGCTCGGGGTGGGGCGTTTCGTGCGCCCCGTTGTGCGCCGGGGCGGCTCCTCAGGGAATCGGGGACGAATTGTGAGAGTGCGCCAGAACGTGCCCGTTCCGATCACGAAGTCCCATATAGTGACCGCCAGTTGAGCACCAGGTGTCGCATCCCGCCCAGGACACGACCGAGGACACGATTCATGACCGCGCCCACCTCGCAAGCGCGCCCCACAAAAGATCGGCCGTCCCTCGCACAACTCGGCAACGCACGACCCCGTCTGCGTGCCGTCGCGGTCGCTCCGCTCCTGACCGTCGTACCGGCCGGTTTCGCCGTCGGAGCCGCGGTCGCCCTCGCTCCCGCTCAGGCGCGCGTCCCCCTCGGCTGGGGCCTGGGCGCGGCCCTCCTCCTGCTGTGCACGGCCGTGGCCGTGGCCGGCCATGCCTCGCAGACCTCCCGATTACTCCTCCGCCGTCTCGAAACGGTCTCCCAGGACGCCGGCCGATTACTCCAGGAGAAGGCCGCCCTCACGGAGGAATCCGCCAGGGAACAGGCCCGTCTCACCGACGAGTTCACCCGGGAACGCGCACGGCTCGCCGAGCAGAACGCCCACCAGAAGGTGCGGCTCGCCGCCGAACTCGACCGGGAGCGCACCCGGCTCGGCGCCGAGAACGCGCGCGTGACCGACGAGTTGCGGCAGGCGAGAACAGACCGCGCCACCGCGATCTCGGCCTCCGCCAGCACCGCCGGCCGCCTCCAGGCCCTCGCCACGAGCATGCTGGCCGACCTGCGCGCCATGGAGGAGCGGCACGCCGACGAGGACGTGCTCGCCGACCTCCTCCACCTCGACCACCTCACCGCGCAGGCGGGCCGTCTCGCCGACTCCGTAGCCGTCCTCACGGGCGCGCGCTCCGGCCGCCGCTGGGCCCGGCCCATCGGCATGGAGTCGATCCTGCGCGGCGCGATGGGCCGCATCGGCGGCTATCAGCGCGTACGCGTCCACTCGGCGAGCGAGGCGGCGGTCGCCGGGCACGCCGCCGAGGCCGTGATGCACGCGCTCGCCGAGATCCTCGACAACGCCGCGAACTTCTCACCGCCGACGGCCGAGGTGCACGTCTACGTGGAAGAGGTACCGGCCGGGATCATCGTCTCCGTGGAGGACAGCGGCCTGGTGATGGGCGAGGCGCAGCTCCGACGCGCCGAACTCGCCGTCTCCGGTACGCGGACGGGGCTCGGCGGCCTCACCGGCGCCCGGCTCGGCCTCACGGTCGTCGGCCTGCTCGCCCGCAAGTACGGCCTGACGGTCTCCTTCCGCCCCTCGGCGCGCGGCGGCACGGGCGTCCTGGTCCGCATCCCGCAGGAGATCCTCGCGACCCCGGCGACGGCCCCAGCCTCCCCGGCATCGACATCGGCTTCAACTTCGGCTTCGGCTTCGGCTTCGGCCTCTGCGTCCGGACGGGCAGCTGCGACGGACTTCGCACCGACCTACGTACCGGCCTCGGCGCCGACCGCGACACCGCCGCCGTTCCGGGCACCTTTCTCCGCCCCGACCCAGACTCCGACCTCGACACCGCCCCCCTTGCAGACCCCGTACCCGATCCCCGAGCCGACTGACACGGCCGACTCGACGGGGACGACGGGGACGACGGGGACGGCTGACACGGCGGGGACGGCTTGGACGGCCGGGACGGCGAGCCCGGTCGTACGAGGGTCCTCGGCGCCCTTCCCCGGGCCGCGCCCCGGGCCCTGGTCCGACCCGGACGACCTGGAGGCGTTCCCCTGGTCCGGCTGGTCCGGTTCCCACGGGTCGTACGCCACCTCCCACGCGGTCCCCGACCTGGATCCGGAGCCGGTTCCGGCCCACGGTTTCCGGCCCAGGCCCGCCGACCACCCGGACCACTCCAGCCAGTTCAGTCAGCCCAACCAGTCCAGCCAGCCAAATCGGTCCAACCAGTCCAGCCACTCCGATCAAGCCGATCCAGCCGAGCGCGCCGAGCACGCCGAGTTGCTCCCCAGGCGTCACCGCGGCCGCACCCTCGCCGAGGCCGAGGCCGCAAGCGAAGCAGCGGGCGAAGCCACGGCGGAAACGGCCGCGGGCGCGGGACCGGCCGGCGCCGACCGCACCCCCGACGACGTGATGCACCGCGCCACCCGTTTCAACAGCTTCCGCCAAGCCGTGCGCCGCCCTCCGGCGGACGAGCCCGTACAGGCCCGTACGAGCCCTGCCACCCCCCACCCGGAAGGCGACCCCACGTCATGACCGTCCACACCGGCACCACCTCGGCGACCGACACCACCTCGGCCACCTTCTCCGCGTCGACGACCGAGGAGAAGCTCGGCTGGCTCGTGCAGGGGCTGCTGGCGCGCACGCCGGGCGCCCGGCACGCGCTCGTGCTCTCCCGGGACGGCCTCAAGCTGTGCAGTACGGCGGAACTCTCCGTCGACCAGGCCGACCACCTCGCCGCCATCGCCGCCGGGATCCAGGCGCTGTCCCACGGGGCGTCCCTCCAGTTCGGGGACGGCACCGGGGACGTACGGTCGGCGATGACCGAGTTCTACGGCGGGATCCTCTTCATCATCGAGGCGGGCCAGGGCGCGCACCTGGCCCTGGTCACGGCCGAGGAGGCCGACGCCGGACTCGTCGGACACAACATGGGCCAGCTCGTGGAGCAACTCGACGGACATCTGAGCGCGCCACCACGCCGGCCATGAGCCGCCCGGGCAGAGACGACGCGCCCGACCGGCTCTACACCCTCACCCAGGGGCGTACCCGGTCCGCGCCCGGCACGCCCTTCGACCTGCTGACGCTCGTCGTCGCCGAGTGCGATCCGGCGCCCGGCATGCAGTCGGAGCACGCGGCGATCCTGCGCCTCACCGGGCGGCCCACCGCCGTCGCCGAGGTCGCCGCCGAGCTTCGGCTGCCGGTCACCATCACGAAGATCCTGCTCTGCGACCTGCTCGCCGAGGGCCGCGTCAGCGCCCGCCATCCCCGCAGGGCCGAACTCGGCGGCCGTCCCGACCCCCACATTCTGGAACAGGTGCTCGTTGGACTCCGCAACCTCTGACTTGTCTGAAACCCCTCATGCCTCTGGTACCCCTCGTACCTCAGGCACCTCTCATACCTCTGGTTCCTCTGACGTCCGGGGGACAGCCCGGTGAGCCCCGACCCCGTACGCCTCGGCGGTCGTCGGTTTCTCTCCGCCGAACCCGCCGCGCTGTACCGGGAGTTGCGGCGTGAGTTCGGCGCGGTGGCTCCGGTGCTGCTCGACGCGGACATCCCGGCATGGCTCGTCCTCGGCTACCGCGAGCTGCACCAGGTCACCGGGGACGCCGTGCTGTTCAGCCGTGACTCGGGCCTGTGGAACCAGTGGGAACGCGTCCCCGACGGCTGGCCGCTGCTGCCGATGATCGGACGCGGGCACTCCTCCGTCCTGCACACCGTCGGCGAACGCCATCGCGCGCGCGTGGCAGTGATCGGCGGCGCCCTCGAAGCCGTCGACCCCTTCGAACTGCGCGCCCACGCCGAGCGGATCGCCGACGAGCTGATCGACGCGGTGTGCGCCGACGGCACGACGGACCTCGTCGCGCACTACGCGGACCTGCTCCCCGTACGCGTCCTCGCCGGCCTCTACGGATTCGCCGACGAGCAGGGGCCGGGCCTCGTCGCCGCCCTGAACGACATGGTCGACGGGCGCGGGGACGCCCACGCGGGGCAGTTGCACGTGGCCGCGTGCATGGCGCGGCTGGTGGCCGACCGGGCGGCGCGGCCCGCGGACGACGTGGTCAGCCGCATGCTCGCCGCCGGGCGAACGGCGGCGGGCCCCGCGCTGACGCACGAGGAGATCGCCAAGGATCTGATCGTCATGCTGACCGCGGGCCAGCAGCCGACCGCGGGCTGGATCGGCAACTCGCTGCGGCTGATGCTGACGGATGACCGGTTCGCGGCCTCGCTGTTCGGGGGGCGGCGCAGTGTCGCCGAGGCCATGAACGAGGTCCTGTGGGAGGACACTCCCACCCGGACCGTGGCAGGCCGCTGGGCGTCCCGCGACGCCCGGCTCGGCGGGCGGGCCGTTCGCGCCGGGGATCTGCTGCTCCTCGGTGTCCAGGGCGCGAACCACGATCCTCAGATCCGCACCCATGGCACGGCTCTGACGGGCGGCAACGGCGCGCACTTCTCGTTCGGGCACGGGGAGCACCGGTGTCCGTTCCCGGCGCAGGAGATCGCGGAGGTGGTCGCGCGTACGGCGATCGAGGTGGTCCTGGACCGGCTCCCCGACCTCGACCTCGCGGTCCCGGCCGGCTCCCTGACCCGCCGCCCTTCCCCCTGGCTGGGCAGCCTGACCACCCTCCCGGTCCGCTTCACGCCGACGGCGCCACGGGGATGACCGGCCTGCCTGTGCGATGCACCGCTACCTCGGCACGTGGCGGTACACCCATATGGCCTCCACATGGCCTCCAGAACATCTCGTTCGGGCACGCTCCGTACCTCTGTCCAGGCGTGGCCCTACGCCACCTCAAAGCCGGGTTAGCCCCTCCCGCACTGTAGAGGCGGACAACTGGCGGGACGCGATCGGCGGTACGACCGGGCGACTTGACTGCTCCGCGTCTCTCAAGCGCTGTCCTCCTCGTGGGGCAATTCCTGGACGACTACGAGCCTGTCTCCTCGGCCTGCGGTGGCAACCATTTCGAGACGATGTGAATGCAATTCCGGAGGCCCCTCACGGCACGGCCGGCGCAGGAACTCGCCTGACGCACGCCCGGGGTTGCGGGGCTGAAGAAAGGATGAGCGTCGAGCTCCACTCTCAAAAGGTTCAGGTTCGCGGACGGGGATATCGGGTGATCGCACCGGGTGGAAAGTGCTCGGTGCCAAGGACGTCCTCGGCCCGGTGGATGTTGATGGTGAGATCGGCCATGCCTCGTAGTGGAGCGAGGTCGACCCGTCGGGACTCGTCGTAGCAGTTGATCGTCAGCTGCTTGAGGTTGGGAAGGGCCCTGGCCGCCGTGGCAAGGTCGTCTTCCGCCCTCCATTTGCCCAGCCACAGCTTATTGATCTGTGGTGTGGGCGGCAGCTCGGCAAACATGGACAGGCCCGCGCCGGCCTGCAACATGAGGTAATTGAGCTTGGGCAAGGCGGATATCTGAGAGAAACCGTCCACGGGACCGCACAGGTTCAGGGACGTGAGATTGGGCCAGTGGGTGATGCCCTCAAGCGTGCGAAGATGTTCGCAGGCCCGGATGCCGAGCCACAGGTTGGTGAGATCCGCGCCGACCGGAAGTACTTCGAGATTCCAGTGCGGGAGCTCCCATTCGATGCTCAGGCTTTTCAGGTGGGGCAGGCCCCGGAGGTCGTCGATGCGTGCCACCTCACAATCGAAGAGTGTGAGGGCGGTGACGGGCGTAGCGGCCAGCGGCGTCAGGTCCGCGACGTTCGGACACTTGGTGAAAGAGACGACGGTCAGAGACGTGTACGACAGGAGGAAGTCCAGGTTGTCCAGCACAGAGTTCTGAAAGAAGCTCAGCGATTTGAGCTCCTTCGGCCTGATCGCGCGAGTGATCTCGCTGCTCGTGAGGTGTCCGGTCAAGCTGACACTGGTGGGCGCTTGCAGGTGGCGCAGCGCCGTAAGTTGTTCGGCTGAGCGCACCGTCACATAGTGGGCTCCTGAGGCGTGGGCGAGGACTTCGCGCGCGTAGTCCTCGGTGTCGAAGTTGCTCCAGTCGGCATGCAGCGCGGACTGAACGCGGACGTCGGTGCTGGCGCGGAATTTCTTCATGACAGTGAGAGCGGCATCACCTCCGATCCGGCCAGCCGTGGCGACGACGGCTCCGGCCTCGTCGTCCTCCAGCCCCTCCGGGCCGGGGAGCAGATCCAGAATGACCGGACCGACCGCAGCCAGAGTGCGGGCTTCTTCATCGCTCCGTGGGGGCAGCAGAGCGGCCGTGCGCTGCTGGACGTCCTCCCGGACAGCCGGGTCGAGTTCTGTCGCGTGTTCCAGGCAGGCCGTGGCCAGCAGATGCAGCCGGGTGCGGTGTTTGGGGGTGCGGTCGCCGCGGGTGATCAGGCGGCGAAGCAGGCTCGCGCGTTCATGGGGACGGGCATGGGCCACGGCCATACGCAGGACGTCCTCCCATTGATCGTCATGGGCGTGACGGACCAGCAGGGGGATGTCACGTGCCTCGATGGCGGCCTTGGCACCGAGGTAGTCCTGGAAGGTGCGGTGGACGAAGTCGATCGTTTCGGCGGTGGGCTGTCGTAGCAGCCCGGAACGGGCGAGCAGGTGGGTGAGGACGGCATCGGCCTGCCGGGCGATGTGCGGCATGGCGGGTAGGGCGACTTCGATGAGAGCGCGTGCCGTGTCGTGGTCGAGTTCGGTCTGGCCGTTGCGAATGAGCCAGTAGGCGAGGCGCTGCAGGAGCTGGACGCTCTGGTGCTCGGTGAGACTGAGCCCCTCGGGCTCCTCGATGTCGCGTTCGCGGTCACGCCGGTGCATCAGCATGGAAAGGGCGGCTTCATAAAGTGCCATCCGGCCGTGCGGCAGGTGGCCGCGCCGGTCGCGGTGCAGGGCGCAGACCAGCGCGCACAGCAGTGGGGTGGTGGTCAGGCGGGCCAGATCGCGCTGGGAGCGCACGGTGTCTTTGAGCGTCTCCTCCAGAGTGGTCAGGTGAGCCCGCTCCTGAGCGTTGGTGGCGTTGGTTGCGGCCGCGGTGTGCCAGCGGGTGACGAACACCGCCACGTCCCGGGTGCTCATGGGCCGTACGGTCAGTTCGGTGAATCCACCGTCGGCGAGCCAGCCCTCGGGTACGGCGGACGGCCGCGTGGTCACCAACAAAGCGGCCTGCGGATAGGCGGCGAGCAATTCGCGCAGCCACTGCCGGGTCTTGGTCCGCTGGGCCCGGGGTACTTCGTCGAGGCCGTCGATGAGCAGCAGGGCGCGGCCGTCGACCAGGGCCCGGTCGGCCCAGTTCGCCGGCTGAGCGCCATCGCGCGGGCAGCCGACCGCGGTCAGGTATTCGTGCGGGGCGGGCAGCCCACCCCGGCGTACGAGGGTCCGCAGCGGCAGGACGAACGGCAGGCACTCTGCCAAGTGGTTCAGCTCGGGCGGCAGGCTGCGGCGTGCGGTGGACACGGCGAGCCATTGCAGCAGGGTGGTTTTACCGCTGCCGGCCAGCCCTCGCACGAGGGTTCGGCGCTGTCCGGCCAAGGCCTGCTCGGCCCGCTCCACCCGCACCTCCAGCCCTCGGTCTCCGGCGACCGTCCCGCCCCGGCTGCCGGTGGGCTCGACACCGTGGACAGGGGTGGCGAGTTCCAGGCTGAGGTAGGCGGCGTCGAGCGGCCAGCAGGCGCGCTCCGGCCGGGACAGGTCCAGCCCGATCACCGACAGTTGCCCATAGCGCTGTTCCAGATAGTGCCGGTACCAGTTCTCGAACCGCGTTTCCGGATCCGGAACCACGTCGTCCGTCGTCGTGACACGTGCGGTAGGCGTCAGAGCGCGGGCCCGCAGTCGCAGCAGCGGTTCAGCATCGGCCCCCAGAGCCACCGCGAGTGCCACGACGGTCGCCTCGCTCGGCATACCGGTGCCGTTCAGTGCCTGGCTGACCGTGGTGCGTCCCAGCCCCGCCCGCCCCGGCAGAGCAGTCATCGACAGCCGTCGCCGCACCCGCAGACTCCGCAGCCGCTCCTTCAGTTCCGCCAGCGCTTCCTGTCTGCTCTCGCTCGCCCCCACTCCGGCCCCCTCCACCCACAGCGCCGCCCCCGTTGTTCAAGCCCGTTCATCTTTGTCCATCCGAACGCCGCCGTACGCGACTTCGGCCACCTTCGTTCCATCGCCCAGCTCACGGAACGGAAGAAGCCCTCATGACCACCTCGCCCACGCGCCTGGCCCTGCTGACCCTGGCCTTGCTCGCCGTCTCGCTGATCGCTCTGCTGGCCGCTGTCACCGCGGGCTTGCTCGCCCGCTGGGACGGCGCCTCCGCGCCCGCCGCTCTGCTCCGCGCGGGAATCGCCTTCGGCGGCACACTCACCCTGCTGATCGCCATGCTGGCGCTGGTGGCCGGCGCATTGACGTAGACGCACGGACATTTCGTCTCACCGGCCGGACCGTGTTTCCACCGGGTTTCCAGGAACGGTTACGCTCCCGTTGTGGCTGATATCCAGATCCCCGCAGACCTCAAGCCCGCCGACGGCCGTTTCGGCGCGGGCCCCTCCAAGGTGCGTACGGAGTCGCTCACCGCGCTCGCCGCAACGGGCACATCCCTGATGGGCACGTCCCACCGCCAGGCCCCGGTCAAGAACCTCGTGGGGAAGGTCCGCGAGGGTGTGAGCAACCTCTTCTCCCTCCCCGAGGGCTACGAGGTCGTCCTCGGCAACGGCGGCTCCACCGCGTTCTGGGACGTGGCGACCCACGGACTGATCGAGAACAAGTCGCAGCACCTGACGTTCGGCGAGTTCTCGTCGAAGTTCGCCAAGGCCGCCAAGCTGGCGCCGTGGCTGGCGGACCCGGACGTCATCACCTCCGAGCCGGGTACGCACCCGGAGGCGGTGGCCCAGTCCGGCGTGGACGTCTACGCCCTCACCCACAACGAGACCTCCACCGGTGTCGCCGCCCCCATCAAGCGGGTCGCGAACGCCGACGACGGCTCCTTGGTCCTGGTCGACGCCACCTCCGGCGCGGGCGGCCTGCCCGTCGACATCACGGAGACGGACGTCTACTACTTCGCCCCGCAGAAGTCGTTCGCGGCGGACGGCGGCCTGTGGATCGGCATCTTCTCCCCGGCCGCGATCGAGCGCGCCGAGCGCATCCACGCGAGCGGGCGCCATGTACCGGAATTCTTCTCGCTCCCCACGGCGATCGACAACTCCCGCAAGAACCAGACGTACAACACCCCGGCCCTGGCGACCCTCTTCCTCCTCAACGACCAGCTGGAGTGGATCAACGGCCAGGGCGGCCTGGACTGGTCGGTCCGCCGCACGGCGACCTCCTCGCGGACGCTCTACGGCTGGGCCGAGGACGTCAAGTACGCGAACCCGTTCGTCACCGATCCGGCCAAGCGCTCGCAGGTCATCGGCACGATCGACTTCTCGGACGACGTGGACGCGTCGGCCGTCGCCAAGGTCCTGCGCGCCAACGGCATCGTCGACACCGAGCCCTACCGCAAGCTCGGCCGCAACCAGCTCCGCGTGGCGATGTTCCCGGCGATCGACCCGGCGGACGTCGAGGCACTCACGAAGTGCATCGACTACGTGATCGAGAAGCTCTGACTTCTCCTCGTACGACTCGTATGACTGGTACGACTGGTACGACGATGGGGGCGCCCGGGGAACACCAGGCGCCCCCATCGTCGTAGAGGTACAGGGCACGCCCGTCACCGACCCTGAGGACATCGCTCAGCTACGGCACCTCGGGCCAGGAGAGGCCGCGGTGGCCGTGCCGCGCGAACTCATCGTGAGCTGAGGGCCGAAGGAGGTGGAGCGAGTGCCGGAACTGGTCGACCGGGACACGTTCCGACGCCTCTTCGAGACCTTCGAGCACACCGCTTGGCGCCTTGAGACGCGCCGCGGTTACGCGTCGGACCGCCAGGATCCCGATTACCACGCCTTCCTGGCCACCGGATCGTCCCCCTGCGACCCCGGCGAGCCCTGGCTCACGAACATCCGCCGCCAGACCGATACCGGTAAGGCCGTCGGCCGCGTCCGTATCGCCGACAGGCCGCCCACCACGGAACAACTGTTCCTGCTCGACTACGCCAGGCACAACGCAGCCGCCGGCGAAGACATCCGCTATCTATGGCGAGAGGAGGCGGACCGCGCCGGTCTGCCCGCCGAGGACTACTGGCTCTTCGACTCCCGCCTGGTCGCTCTGCTGCACTTCGATGACGACGACAACCTGCTGAACATCGAACTGATCACAGAACCTGCGGAGGTCCTGCGGTACGTCGTGCTGCGCGACGCGGCCATCCACCACGCCGTGCCGTACGAGAAGTTCGCCACGCTTGTGGCCGAGACCGATTGACGCATGTGACCGGTGAGCACTGACTATCAGCAGGCACGGGAGGCGTGGGAAGCACGGCTCCGTGAGCTCCGTCTCTCGTGCGGCGTGGGCCGAAGCGACGGAACAGCGCGGCGCCTACCCGGAACCGGCCGCGCGCCGCTGCCTGACTCCACGCGGAACGGCTTAGCCGATCAGCCGCAGGAACGCGTGCCAGGTCTCGCGGGAGACGGTGAGCAGGGGGCCGTCCGATTCCGGCTGCTTGCTGTCGCGGACGGCCCGGCCGCCGACAGCCGTGTCGGCGACCTCGACGCAGGCGTTCTCCGCGCCCGAGTACGACGACTTCCAGAAGGGGCTTATGACCTCGGTCACGATGTGTCTTCCTTCAAGCTCCGCAGCCTGCCCCGGATGAGCTTCACGCTCGCATCCGGCGTCAACGCTGACGATCGTAGTAGGTCGTATGCATTGGCGTAAGCGGCGAGATCCTCGGCTCCTTCAAGGACCGATGCACCTCGCAAGTTGTCCATGGCGACGGCCTCGACCGTCGGCTCCTCGTCGAAACTGAAGGAGGAGAAGGCAGAGGAGTAACCGGCCAGGACGCCCGCGCTGAACGGCATCACCTGCACAGTGACGTTCTTCCGCTTTCCGATCTCAAGAACAGCGGACAACTGCTCGCGGTGAATCTCGACATCCACCAGCGGCTGCGCGATGACTGCTTCCCAGAGGATGGCCGTGTAGGACGCACCGCCCTCCTCGATCTTCGCCTGTCGCCCCATGCGCACCTTCACCAACTGGGCGGCCCGTTCCGGCTCAATGCAGTGAGGGCTGGCCGCGATGACCGCTTCCGCGTAGGCCGCAGTTTGCAGCAGCCCCGGAACCATGACCGGCTGCCACTCCCGGATGTAGGTCGCGTCGTCCTCCAGCGCGATGTGATCGACGTAGTCCGGCCGCAGATGCGCGGCATGCTCAAGCCACCAGCCCCGTCGCTTCGACTGCCGGGCCAACTCCTCAAGCTTGTGCCGGACTTCGAGGTCGCGCACCCCATACGCATCCAACAGCGCCCGGATTTCGAGCGGGCGGGCGGACACATGCCCGGTCTCGATGCGACTGACCCTGGTCTGGTGCGCCGCGATCACCTCGGCGGACTGCAACTGGTCCAGTTTCGCCGCCAGCCTGTAGGTCTTGAGCGCAGCACCAAGTCGCCTGCTGCGCACAGTCGGCCGTCCCGCTACGGGCATCCCGGCCCCCTCTCCTGTCGCGACGAAACTGTATGGCATATCGCGATCGAACATACATTCAGGTGCTTACATGCACCTCTATCGATTGCGAGTCGATCTCTTGCCGCCCTACGCTCATGCAAAGCAGAGGTGGTCAGTTCCGCATCTTGACGACACATCAGGGAGTACGGCACCCCCATGCCCATGTCCGAGACCTTCCGCATCCCCCGCCACAGAAGCCACATCCCCACCGCCCGCCAGCGCGTCCGCAGGATCCTCGCGGGCTGGGGCATCACCGGCGAACTCGCCGACGCAGTCACCCTGTCGGTGAACGAACTCGCCACCAACGCCGTGACGCACTGCCGGGTGTCCTGCGCAACGCTCACGCTCGACGGCCCGGAGTTGGTCCTGGAGGTCTCCGACCCGGACCGGGACGGACTCCCCCGCCCGCGCGACTCGGCCCCGGACGAGGAGAGCGGCCGCGGCCTCACGCTGGTGGCGGCGTCGGCCGACTCCTGGGGGTACCGGCAGGGCCCGTACACGAAGTGCGTGTGGGCCCGGTTCACGCTCGCGGAGAAGCCGGCGGGGACCCGTGTTCCGGTTCCTTCTTGACGCCGTCGCCCGCCTGCGCGGCCGACCGCGTCCCCGCCGTCCCGAGGTCGGCGACTGGGACCTCGCGCGCCAGGTGAGGGCGCCGGACCCCTATGTGTGGCGACTCCCCAGCCCTCACGACGCCCGCTGGCGCCGCTGGTCCAGACGCCATCACCTGACCGGCTGCTACCCGCCGCTGATGGCCGAAGAAGACTGCTGGAAGCGCCCGGCCCGCCTCCGGACTCCGCCCTCGCAGACCGAGGACGACATGGTTCGGCTGTACGTGCTCATGCGCTGAAGCCCGGCCGTGTCCGCCCGGGTCACGCACCCGGGTCCTCTGTCACGGGCAGGCACTCGGCGAGCAGGTCGAGGACGTCGCGCCAGGCTCGCCGCGCGTGCCCCGAGTGGTGGCCGACGCCGGGGACCGTGGGGTGGTCGACCGGCGGGTGGTGGAAGGCGTGCAGGGCGCCGCCGTAGACCGTGAGACGCCAGTCGACGCCTGCGGCCTGCATCTCAGTGGCGAACGCCTCGCGTTGCGCGGGCGGCATGATCGGGTCTTCCGACCCGACCCCGGCCCACACCGGGCAGCGAATGCGCGCTGCCTCGCCCGGTCGGCCCGTGGTGGTCGCGTTGACTGTCCCGATCGCGCGCAGGTCGACGCCGGCCCGCCCGAGTTCCAGCCCGATGGCGCCCCCGGTGCCGTAGCCGACGGCGGCGATCCGGTCGGGGTCGGTCCGCGGTTCGGCGCGCAACACGTCGAGCGCCGCATGGCCGATGCCCCTCATCCGGTCAGGATCGGCGAGCAGGGGCAGGCAACGGGCCAGCATCTCCTCGGGATCGCCCAGATAGCGCCCGCCGTGGAGGTCGAAGGCCAGCGCCACGTATCCCAGTTCGGCGAACGCGTCGGCCCGGCGGCGCTCGACGTCGCTGGGCCCCATGCCCTCCGGTCCGAGCAGCACCGCGGGACGGCGGTCGGCACCGGCCGGGAGCGCGAGGTGCCCGATCATCGTCAGACCGTCGGCCGGGTACTCGACCGTACGCGTAGTAATCGCGGTCATCGTCGTCATGAGGCTGGACGGTAGTGACCGTCGGGCCCGGTCCGGCCACTGTTCTGCCCCTGGCAGAGCGGCGCGGGTATCCCCCGGGGCCGCCGGCTGGTGCCCGAACCGTCCTCGCTACGCCCGGGTACCTCAGGGTCCGGGTGACAGAGGTGCGCGGCGCGCAGATCGGCGAACGCCGCGCCACGCACCTCTGCCACCCGGCTGCCACCCGGCCCCTGAGCCACTGGCGTCGAATTCCGCGGAACTCAGGTGGCCGTGCAACTCACCGAAGGCACTCCCCCACCCCCTGGCGCTCCCCCGAACCCGAACGTAGCCGAACCGCCCACCGCCACAGCCCCGTTGTGGTCGGCGTTCACGGCCGTCACAGTCGCGGCGCTCTGCGTGTACGTCGCGTTCCACATGCTCGTGATCTTCTGGGTGCCGGGCCAGGTCCAGGTCGTCTTCCAGGACTTGAGCGCGGTCGTGCCGGAGTTGGTCACCTTCACCTCGGCGTTGAAGCCGCCTCCCCAGTCGCTGCTGACGGTGTACGCGGCGGTGCAGGCGGCCGTGCCGCCGCCGGGGTCACCGGGGTCGCCGGGGTCGCTTCCGCCGCCCTCCGACGGGAAGCCCGGCGACTTGACGCTCGCCAGGTAGCCGTCCTTCACCGTGTCCACGGTCGTCCAGTCGTCCTTCAGGATGCCGCCCGTGTCACCGGAGTTGGGGTTCCACGACCAGAAGGTCCAGGAGATGCTGTCCGCGCCGTACGTGCCGGTCGGGCGGAGGTAGTTCACCAGCGCCGCGAGCCACTTCTGGTCGACGGTCGACTGGAGTGTCGTACCGAACTCGCCCACCCACACCGGCGCGATGTTCTGCTTGAAGATGTAGCCCCAGTACTTGTCCCAGACGCCCGGCATGTTGGCGGGGAACGTCGGATCGCTGAACCAGCTCTGCTGGGCCACGCTGGTGGCGTAGTCGTGGGCCGAGTAGACGACGCGGTTGGGGACGTCCAGCTGTACGGGGTACTGCGCGACCCCCATCAGGTTGCCGCCCCACCAGCCCGACACGCCGTCGACCGTCTGCACGCCCTCCACGAAGATCAGCAGTTCGGAGTTGGCGGACAGGACCGCGTTCCCGGCGCGCTGGGCGGCGAGCCGCCAGTCCCTCGTCGTGTCGCCGCAGCCCCAGCAGGCCGGATCGTGCGGCTCGTTGTGCAGGTCGATGCCGATCACCGTCGGGTTGCCCTTGTAACGGGTCGCCAGGGACTTGAGGTTGGTGATCCACGTCGTCTCGGGGACCGCTGACGTGTACCAGAGCGCGGACTGACCCGCCGCGTCCGGCCGGTGCCGGTCCAGGATGACCTTGAGGCCGTCCTGACCCGCGTACGCCACGAGCTTGTCCATGATCTGGAGGGGTGAGAGCCCCTGGAGGTCGGCGTTCTTGCCGCCGGAGAAGTCGATGCTGTTGGCCACGGCACCGCTCTTGAGGATGTCGTCGCTGTACGGCAGCCGGATGGCGTTGTAGCCGAGCGACTTCATCTGGTCGATCATGCTCTTGTAGTCGCGGGCCCAGAGTCCGTGGACGACGTTGTTGGACGTCTCGAACCCGAACCAGTTGATGCCGGCGATCCGTACCGGCTGTCCTGCGGCGTCCAGGATCTGCCGGCCGCTGGTGTGCCAGTAACCGGCTCCGGGGGCGGCGGCCTTCGAGGCGGCTGCGGATTCCACGACGGCCGCGGACCGCACGACGGCTGCCGTCTCCGCGTGCGCGGCCTGGACACCGGACAGCGGTAGCAGGAGCGCCACGACGGCAGCACCCAGCGCTCTTCGCAAGCTGCGAAACATGTCGCTGCTTCCTCTCGGGGGGAGGGGGAGGCGCGGGCCCGGGACATGGTGGGAGCGCTCCCACCGCACCGCGCACCCCCATGGAAGGCATTGCGCGTGGACACGTCAAGGAGTCGTGCGGCATTCGGGACACTCGGGTTCCCGAACACCGCACGGCGCGTACGGCTTCACTTGCTGAGCTTCTGGAACCTCCGTACCGCCAACGGAACGAAGACCAGCGTCAGGATCACCGGCCACACGCCCGCCATCAGCAGGGCGTGCTCCTCGATCCAGGTGTCACCGCCGCCGACCGGAGTGCCGAACAGTTCGCGGGTGGCCGCGGCCGTCGACGAGATCGGGTTCCACGCGGCCACGTGGCCCAGCCAGTCGGGCATCAGCTGCGGTGCGACGAAGATGCTGGAGATCATCGTCAGCGGGAACGCGACCGCGAACAGGCCGCCCGCCGCCTCCGGGTTGGGCACGAGCAGGCCCAGCCACACCCCGAGCCAGATGAGCGCGAACCGCAGCCACAGCAGCAGCCCGAACGCCCCCAGGAAGGCGAAGCCGCCGTCCGGCCGCCAGCCCATGGCCAGCGCGGTGAGCATCAGGATCGTCAGCTCCGCGCAGGCGACGATCAGGTCGGTGACCCCGCGCCCGGCGACGACGGCGGACGGCGACATCGGCATGGAGCGGAACCGGTCGATGACACCCTTCGTGGAGTCGTACACGACGAGGGTCGCCGTGTTGATGAACCCGAAGGCCATCGTCATCACGAACATGCCCGGCATCAGGAAGTCCCGGTAGTCGCCGCCGCCCGGGACCTGCATCGCGCTGCCGAAGACGTATCCGTACAGCAGCACCGACAGGATCGGGAAGCCCAACTGCCAGACGATGTTGATGGGTTGGCGCTGGTAGTGGGTGAGGCCGCGCCGGACGACGTTCCAGCAGTCGGCCAGCACCCAGTAGGTACGGCCGCGGTCGCGGAGCACCTGCACCCCGGCAGCCCCGGCCGCCTCGGCCGGCCTGGCCACCTCGGTCACCTCGGCCGCCTCGTTCAAGCCGCTCATGCCGCGACCCCCTTCGTGTCGGCGTCGGCGTCGGTGTCGGTGTCTGTATCTGTGTCGGTGTCGGTGTCGGCTGCCGTGCGGTGGCCGGTCAGGCGCATGAAGACGTCGTCCAGGCTGGGCCTGCGCAGCCCGATGTCCTCCACGCGCACCCCCTCGTCCTGGAGCGTCCGCGCCACCTCGGTGAGCGCGGCGACCCGGTCGGTGACGGGCGCGTGCACCCTCAACTCGGTCTCGTGGGACTCCGGTTCGCCGTCCGAGACACGGGCGACGACCTTCACCGCCCGCGCGATGTCGGCCCGCTCGGTGACGACGACCTCGATCCGGTCACCGCCCACCCTGTTCTTCAGCCCGTCCGGGGTGTCGTCCGCGATGGCCCGCCCCTGGTCGATGACGGTGATGTGCGAGGCGAGTTTGTCGGCCTCCTCCAGATACTGCGTGGTCAGCAGCACGGTGGTGCCGCCGGAGACCAACGCCCGTACGGATTCCCACACTTCCCCGCGCCCGCGGGGGTCGAGCCCGGTCGTGGGCTCGTCCAGGAACAGCACGGCCGGGGTGAGGATCATCGACGCGGCGAGGTCCAGGCGCCGCCGCATACCGCCGCTGTACTGCCCGACTCCCTTGCCGGCCGCGTCGGCGAGGTCGAACTGCTCCAGCAGTTCCGTCGCCCGCCGCCGCGCCCGGCGCCCGCCGAGGTGGAACAGCCGCCCGAACATCTCCAGGTTCTGCCGGCCGGTGAGCACCTCGTCCAGTGCCGCGTACTGGCCGGTGAGCCCGATCCGCGCCCGTACCTCCCGGGGCTGCGAGGCCACGTCGAGACCGGCCACCCGCGCGCTTCCCCCGTCCAGCCGGACCAGCGTGGAGAGGATGCGGACGGCGGTGGTCTTGCCCGCGCCGTTCGGCCCGAGCAGGCCGTGCACCGTGCCCTTCCGTACGGCCAGGTCGAAGCCGTCCAGGGCGCGTTTCTCCCCGTACCTCTTGTCGAGCCCCTCGGCCCGTACCGCGTAATCGCTCGCACTCGCACTCGCACTCGCACTCGTGCTGGCACTCATACCCACAGCACTCCTCCACCCGTGATGTCCGCCGGAGCTCGCCGAACTGAGTACACCGTACCCTTTTCAGAGTACGCCGTACTCAGTTTTATTGCGGGGGCCTATCCTGAGGCACATGACAAGCGGCTCGGGCGGAATGGACACCAGCGGCAGCGGAGACATCGTCCGCACGCTCCACCTGCTGTGGGACACGGGCCCGCGCCCCAGCCGCGGCCCCAAGCCCGGCCTCAGCCTCGACCGGATCGTGGAGGCGGCCGTCCGGGTCGCGGACGCGGAGGGTCTTGAGGCGGTGTCGATGCGCCGGCTCTCCACGGAGCTGGGCACCGGCACGATGTCGCTGTACCGGTACGTCCCCGGCAAGGGCGAGCTGCTCGACCTGATGCTGGACCGCGTCCAGCGCACGGACGACGCCCCGTCCGTCTACGGCGACGACTGGCGCTCGGCCCTGGAGACCCTGGGCCGCGAGAATCTCGCCCTCTACCGGCGCCACCCCTGGCTGCTCAAGGCCAACCAGTCCCGCCCGGTGCTCGGCCCCAGCGCCGTCGGGGGCATGGAGAAAGTGATCTCCCGCATCAAGCCCATGGGCCTCAGCGACCCGGAACTGGTCTCGGCGGTCATCATGATCGACTCGTACGTCACCGGGGCCGCGCGCACCCAGCTGTACGCCCAGGAGGCCGAACGCGCGACCGGTCTGACGGACGCGGAGTTCTGGGCCGCCCAGTACCCGGTCCTGGAGAAGGCCATGGCCACCGGCCGCTACCCCGTGATGGCCGCGCTCTCGGAGGACTCCTTCGGCACGGACTTCGACCACTTCGAATTCGGCCTCCAACGAATCCTGGACGGCTTGGCGGCACTGGTCGCCAGCCGCCGCGACACCGACTGAGCGACGCCGGGAGTCCTCCGAGGAGCACGAGGCACGGCGCAATCCTGTGCCTTTCAGGGGCGCCTCCGGCCGACCCGCGCAGACGGTGCAGACGGTGCAGACGGTGCAGGCGGTGCAGACGGTAGAGCGTCGGGTGCGGGCCGGTGGGGGCCGTTCGCGCAGTTCCCCGCGCCCCTAAAACAACGGGGTCGACGTTTCGACGTCATCGCTCCCCGCGCACCACGCCCCCTTCAAAGCAGAGGGCCGGCGTCTCTTGGGGGCGCGGGGAACTGCGCGGCCAACCCCCACCGGCCCGCAGCCGAACGCAAACCCCGGCCCGCCCCGCCCGCCCCGCGGTTCCGCCCCTTGAAACCACCCTGAAACCCCGTTGAATGCCCCTTCCCGCAACCTCTGCGGCATGACGCCAACAACACCCCACCCCCGCTCCCGCTCCCACTCCCATTCCCACCCCCTCGACATCGCCCCCGCCATCGCCGCCAAAGGACTCCGCAAGTCCTACGGGGACAAGCCCGTCCTCGACGGCATCGACCTCACCGTGCCGACCGGCACGGTCTTCTCCCTGCTCGGCCCGAACGGCGCGGGCAAGACCACCGCCGTCAAGATCCTCTCCACTCTCATCACCGCCGACTCCGGCGAAGTGCGGGTCGGCGGTCACGACCTGGCCACGAACCCGCAGGCGGTCCGCGCAGTGATCGGCGTCACCGGCCAGTTCTCGGCCGTGGACGGCCTGATCACCGGCGAGGAGAACATGCTCCTCATGGCCGACCTGCACCACCTGCCGAAGAAGGAGGGCCGCAGGACCGCCGTCGAGCTCCTGGAGCGCTTCGACCTCACCGAGGCCGCCAGGAAGCCCGCGTCCACCTACTCCGGCGGTATGAAACGCCGCCTCGACATCGCCATGACCCTGGTCGGCAGCCCGCGGATCATCTTCCTCGACGAACCCACCACCGGCCTCGACCCCCGCTCCCGCCACAACATGTGGCAGATCATCCGCGAACTCGTCACGGACGGCGTCACCGTCTTCCTCACCACCCAGTACCTCGAAGAAGCCGACCAGCTCGCCGACCGCATCGCCGTCCTCAACAACGGCCGCATCGCAGCCGAAGGCAGCGCCGAGGAACTCAAGCGCCTCATCCCCGGCGGACACGTCCGGCTCCGCTTCACCGACCCGCACGCCTACCGCTCCGCCGCCGCCGCGCTGCGGGAGGCCGCCCGCGACGACGAGGCACTCGCCCTGCAGATCCCCAGCGACGGTAGTCAGCGTGAACTGCGCTCCATCCTCGACTGGCTGGACTCCGCCGGCGTGGAAGCCGACGAACTCACCGTGCACACCCCTGACCTCGACGACGTCTTCTTCGCCCTCACCGGCGACACCACCCTCACCACCGACCAGACCAAGGAGACCGTCCGATGAGCATCCTCGCCCCCTCCCCCTCCCCCTCCCCCTCACTCTCCCTCGCCGTCCGCGACTCGAAGACCATGCTGGGGCGCAACCTGCGGCACGTACGCCGCTACCCCTCCATGACCCTCAATCTCCTGCTCACGCCGATCATGTTGCTGCTCCTCTTCGTCTACGTCTTCGGAGGCGCGATGAGCGCGGGCATCGGCGCGGGCGCCGACCGTTCCGACTACATCGCGTATGTCGTCCCCGGTCTCCTGCTGATGACCGTCGGCAGCACCGTGATCGGCGCCGCGATCTCCGTGTCCATGGACATGAACGAGGGCCTCATCGCCCGCTTCCGCACGATGGCGGTCTATCGCGGCTCCGTGCTCATCGGGCATGTCGCGGGCAGCGTGCTGCAGGTGCTGGCGAGCCTGGTGCTCGTCAGTGCCGTCGCCGTGGCCATCGGCTTCCGTTCCACGGACGCCACGGCCCTGGAGTGGCTGGCGGCGGTCGGACTGATCACGCTGTTCGCCCTGGCGCTGACCTGGATCGCGGTCGGGATGGGCATGGCCAGCCCGAACCCGGAGGCCGCCAGCAACATGGCGACACCGCTGATCCTCCTGCCCCTCGTCTCCAGCGCGTTCATCCCGGCCGACACCATGCCGGGCTGGTTCCGGCCGATCGCCGAGTACCAGCCCTTCACCCCGGCCATCGAGACCCTGCGCGGGCTGCTGCTCGGCACCGAGATCGGACACAACGGGTGGATCGCGGTCGCCTGGTGCGTCGGTCTGACCGTGCTCGGCTACCGCTGGTCGACGGCGCGGTTCAATCGCGACCCCAAGTAGCCGCCATGACCGCGCGGGCCGCATCCCGCAACGCGTCGCGCCCCAGGGTGGCGTACTCCGACACGGCGTCGGCGTACGCCGCCCCGTCGGCTTTCCCGGCCGCCCGCCGGGCACGCTCCGCGGACATCGTCGGCTGGTAGTCGCGCAGCACCCGCAGCCGTTCGGCCAACGCCACCATCCGTACGGCCGAGACGTCACCGGAGACCTCACCGGAGGTGTCCCCCGACCCGTCACCCGGCCCGTCACCTGAGACGCCACCTGAGACGTCACCGGAGACGCCACCGGAGACGCCACCGGAGGCGATCCCCGCCACGCCGAGGGCGTGCAGCACCGTCCCGAACACGGGGAGGTCCATGGGCGAGCCGGCCGGCGCGGAGAGCATGGTCCGCAGGCCCTGCCGGAGCCGGGCGACGGGTTGCGCGACGAGTTCGAGGCGGCCGGCGTACGCGTGCGCCGTCACCGCCGCCGACTGCATCTGCAGCACCCACCGGTCCAGGAAGGGATCACCGCTGTGCATCGGGCCGGCTCCCGTCACCCCGTCCACGGCGTCGCGCCACAGGCCGAGCCCGACCTCCGTCAGTCCGCGGGTGAGCGCGATCTCGGCGCGGGCACCGTAGTCGGCGTTGTAGGCGTCGTCGTTCCGGGTGAGGCCGACGGCCTCCGCCTGCCGCAGCCAGTGTTCGGCCTCGTCGGGGTCGCCGCGCTGCAGACAGGCGAGGACCAGACCGCCGCGTACGCCGATGGAGTCGTGGTCGTCGCCGAGCCGCGGCAGCGCCTCCAGCGCGGCCTTGAGATGCCCGTACGCGGCGTCCCCCTGCTCCGTCTGCAGGTACAGCTCGCTCAGCCGGGCGTGGCCCAGGACCTGGAGGAACGGGTTGTCGACCGGCGCGAGCGCTTCGATGATCCGGCGGGCCGAGGCGATCGCGCGGGTGACGTCGTGCTCGTACTCCCAGACGTAGGTGGCGGCGCACTCGGCGACACCGGCGAGCAGCGGTTGCTCGCTCGCGCACAGCTCCCGCAGGACGTCGTAGTCGGGCGGCCGCATCGCCGGGACCGCGCTCAGGACCACCGCGATGGCGCGGACCAGGGTGTCCGGCGGGGCCTCGGGGAGCCGCCGGAGGGTGACGAGCTGGCGTACGGCGACAGGGCCGTACCCCATGAACAGGCTCACCGTGCACAACACCGCCGCCGCGCGGGCGACTTCAACGTACTCGGGCTCGGGGTGGTAGTGCGACAGGGCCGGGCCGGTGTCGGCGGCGAGGGCGGCGAGGCGCGGATAGTTGGAGCCGGTGGACCACAGGGCGGTCAGGACGGCGGTGAGGGCGGCGACGGTGGGGTGGTCGCCACGGGCGAGGGCGTACCGCAGGGCCGCCACGAGGTTGTCCTGCTCGGTCCTGATCCGCTGCCAGGCGGTGCGTGGTCGCGGACCGAAGATCCAGTCGTGGTACGTGACTCCGAAGTCCCTTGCCCAGGCGAGGAATTGGGCGACCGCCTGCTCCTCCTCGTCCGCCTCGGCGCGCCGGGCCGCGCTGAACTCCCGTACGGTCTCCAGCATCGCGAACCGCACACCGGCCGGGGTGTCGGTGACGGTGAGCAGCGACTGACCGGCCAGTTGCTCCAGCAGGAACAGCGCGTCCGCGCCGAGGACCCGCTCCACGGCTTCGCCGGAGAACCCGCCGGGGAAGACGGACAGCGTGCGCAGCGCGGCCCTCGCCTCCTCGTCGAGGAGGTTCCAGCTCCAGTCGACGACGGCGTGCAGGGTGCGGTGGCGTTCGGGCACGTTCCGGGTCCCGCCGCGCAGGAGTGCGAAGCGGTCGCCGAGGCGGCGGGTGATCTCCTCGACCGAGAGGACACGTACCCGTGCCGCGGCCAGTTCCACGGCGAGGGGCAGCCCGTCGAGGTGGCGGCACAGTTCGGCCACGGCGTCCGTCGGCAGGTGCACTCCGGGCCGGGCGGCCCGCGCCCGCTGCGTGAACAGTTCGGCCGAGGTGTCGGGCCCGAGCTCCGGCAGCGCGTACACCGCCTCCGACGTGAGGCCCAGCGGCGCCCGGCTGGTGACGAGCACCCGCAGGTCCTTCGAGGACGACACCAGGGCCTGTACGAGGTCGGCGGCGCCCCGGACGACCTGCTCGCAGTTGTCGAGGACCAGCAGGGCGGGCCCGGAGCCGAGCACTCCGAGGACGCCGGACACCGGGTCGGCCGCGGCGCGGGCGGCCAGGGCGGCGTGCCGCCCCTCTCCGGCGCCGAGCGCGGAGGCGACCTCGGCGGTCACGTCCTCGTCCGCGGTGACACCGGCGAGCGGCACGAAGTACACCACGCGCTGCTCGGCCCGGCGGCTGACGGCGTGCGCGAGCCGGGTCTTGCCGAGTCCGCCGGGTCCGACGACGCTGACGGCACGGGAGGTCTCCAGCAGCCGCCCCACCGCGGCGATGTCCTCGTCCCGCCCCAGCAGCGGGTTCGGCTCGTGCGGCACACCGTGCCGGACCACGGGGGCCTCGCCGTGCAGCAACTCCCGGTGTACGGACTTGAGTCCGGCGCCTGGCTCCGTACCCAGCTGGTCGCGCAGGTCGCGGCGGTACGCCTCGTACCGGGTCAGCGCGGCGGACGGGCCCGCCGTCGCCGCCTCGCAGCGCAGCAGTTCGGCGAGCACCTCCTCGTCGCGCGGATGCCCGGCGGCGGCCCCGGCCAGCGGCCCGGCCGCCTCCGCGTGCCGCCCGAGGCGGGCGAGCGCGAGGGCCCGCGCGCGGACGAGCGTGCCGTGGACGGGGGCGCGTTCGGCGCGCAGCGCGGCCACGGGGTCGCCGGGGTCGCCGTCCTGGTCCGGGGTGCCCGGCCACAGCGCGAGCCCGGCGTCGGCGGCGGCCAGTGACGCCGCGTGGTCGCCCGCCCTGGCCCGGTCGGCGCTCGCGGCGGCGTGCAGCAGCAGGGCGGAGCTGTCGACCTGGTCCTCGGCGAGGCCGAGCCGGTAGCCGGCCGGCGAGCTGACGACGACGTCGGCGCCCAGCAGGGCCCGCGCCCTGGACACGAGGACCTGCAGCGCCTTCCCGGGCCGTTCCGGCAGCTCGTCCGGCTGCCACAGCCCGGCCACCAGCCGCTCGGTGCTGCAGCCCGTGCGCAGGTCGCCCGCGAGGAGCGCGAGGAGGGCGCGCAGCCGGGGCGCGGTGACCTCCTGCCCGCGGCAGGAGACACGCGGCAGCAGGGTCAGGTCGATGGTCACGCGTGCACCCTAGCCAAGCCGGGACGCCGGACAGGCCTCAGTCGACGCCGGCCAGGCCTCAGTCGCGGCGCCGGACAAGCCTCAGTCGCGGCGCCGGAAGAGCCGCTTCAGTCCGTAGACGACGGCGAAGGCGACGGCTACGGCGATGGCGCCCATCTTGAAGTTGCCGTTCTCCCCGTCGTCGCCGCCGTCCGCGGAACTGCCGCCGCCGGACGAGGACTTGTCGCCCCCGCCCCCCGGCACGCTCCCCGCCTCGACGGAACTCCCGCCGCCCTCACTCCCGTACAGCAGGGTGGATCCGTCGGGGGTGTACGTCACGGACTCGCCCTGTCGCTGCAACGGCACCTTCAACTGCGCCTGGCGCTTGGGCTTTCCGTTGTTCCACTTGTACGCGATACCGCCGAAGTAGCCGCGTACGGCGAGCTGCTTGCCGTCGGGCGAGAAGGCGCCGTCGGTGGCCCAGAGGCCGATGTCTGCGGTGCGTTTGAAGGTGTTGGTGCCGGAGGCGGACAGTTCAGCGGGTCCCTCGTACAGGCCGCCGCCGTCCTCGTTCTTCGAGACGATGTAGACCCGCCCGGTCTTCGGGTGCACCATCAGCGCCTCGGCGTCCCGGGCCCCGTCCGCGTATTTCACGTCGTACTGCGTGGCGCGGATCGTCTGGTCCTTCAGTTCCTTCGGCTCGGGCAGCTCGTAGATCCACACGTGGTCCCAGGTGCCGCCGAGGTTGTCGCCGATGTCGCCGACGTACAGATGGCCGTTCGGCCCCATGGAGATGGCCTCGACGTCCCGGGGCCGTCCGACGCCCGTCATGGTGACGGTCGCGACGGTCTTGCCGCTCCGGCTGTCGACGGCGTAGAGGAAGGCGCCGTCGTCGCTGTCGTTGTGGGTCCAGTAGACGCCGGGGTGGGCGCGGGAGGCGACGAGCCCGCTGGACTCGGTGATCCGGGGGTCCTCGATGGTGAACCCGTCCGAACCGTCGTCACCGGCGTCACCGGCTGCGACGGCAGCGGGTGCGGCGGGCAGGGCGAGCACCCCGGCGAGCAGGGCCCCGGCAAGGAGAACGAACGAGCGACGCATGCCCCCAGCCTGCCACCCCGTCGCGGGTTCGGCGGGCGCGTGTCCAGCTTCACATCCCGTCGGACCCCGCCTCCGCCGGTGATCGTCCATCATGAGCGGATGCTCAGGTTCATGCCAGTCGGTGATTCCATGACGATCGGAAGCGCCGGCGAACACACGTGGCGCTACCGCATGTGGCAGCACCTGCGCGCGACGCACGGGGCCCCCTTCCAGATGGTCGGCCCCCGAGAAACGCTCTACAACAAGGCGACGGGCGCGGCCGACTCGTACGAGTACGCGGACCCGGACTTCCCGCGTGCCCACCTCGCCGGGTGGGGCGAGGGCTGGTACCACCTGAGCCCGCTGATAGCCGACGCGGTACGGGCGTCGCGGGCGGACGTCCTCCTGGTCTCCCTCGGCCTGATAGACCTCGGCTTCTACACGAACGCGCCCCAGACATCGGAGAACGTCCGCGCGTTCGTCACCGAGGCCCGGTCGGCGAACCCCCGCGTCTCCATGGCCCTCCTCCCCGTGATCCCGAACGTCAGGGCGGAGTCGGACGCGCCCTTCGCCCGGGAGGTCGCCGCCTTCAACGACCTCCTGGCCAAGACGACGGCGAACCTGGACGAGCCGGGCTCCCCGCTCCTCCTGGCCTCACTCCCCCACGGATACGACATCCACACGGACACGTACGACGGCACGCACCCCAACGCGGCGGGCGAACACAAACTGGCGGCGGCGTTCGCGGACGCGATGCACCAGTCATGGGGAGTGGGCAGCCCCTACACCTCCCACCTGGCCGAAAGGGTCTGACCGAATCCGTCGGTCTCCTGGTCACCGTGCGTATCGTTGTACCGCGCGGTTGTACTCGTCCGAGGGCAGCCGGGGAGGAGCGCCACGATGACCATCCTGGAAGACAGGATCGAGATGGCTGACAAGAACATCGAGCACCTGGACCAGTGGTTCGCGCGGCTTGAGCGGATGCCCGTCCCCGAGGGAATCAAGGTTGAGATCGTCGGGGGTGACGTCTTCATGACGCCGCAGCGAAGCGTTCATTGGCACATCATCCGGAGAATCACCAGGGCTCTGGAGGACAGGTTCGGCATGGATGTCGAGGCACTGTCCGACGTGCGGATCGACTTCCCCGGTCATGGGAACGGCTTCTGCCCCGATGTGGTGAAACTGCGCGAAGGGGCGGAGGAGGACTCGACAGGCCATTGGCTCTATCAAGATGTCGAGTTCGTCGCCGAGGTCATCTCCCGAGGCACCGCCCCCAACGACTACGGCCCCAAGAAGACCGCGTACGCCGTCGCCGACGTACCCGTCTACCTCATCGTCGATCCGTACCAGGGCAAGTGCCACCTCTACACCCAGCCCAAGGACGGGGAGTACCACACGGAACTCTCCGTCACCTTCGGCGCGGACCTCGACATGACGAACACGATCGTCGACCTCACGCTGAAGACGGACGAGTTCCCCCGGGACTGAGCTACGGCATCATGCGCCGCGCCTTCGGCGGCGGACCGTAGTGGACCCGGCGGGATCCGGCTGGCGGGATCCGACCTCGCTCACTTGCCCTCCGGGGGCTCCGGTGTCACTGCAGGTTCCGCGAAGAACTGCCAGATGCTGATCATGGCGATGATCTGGGCGACCAGATAGGCGACCTGCAGCGAGTAGTAGCGCATCTGGTAGACCGACAGCAGCAGCCCGAGACGGCTCTGCCAGTAGCGTCGTTCGCCCTGGAACGTGTCGAGGTCGAACGCGATTCCGGTGACCGTGAGGACAAACAGCATCGCCGAGACGTGCAGAGCGAGGTTGCTGACGCTTTCACCGGTGAACCAGGAGAGCAGGGCATCGAGCCCGGCAGGCAGCGCGAACGCGAGCGTGACCGGGATCGCTTTCACCGCTCCGCGCCGCCCCGGGAGCACCCGCCACAACGCCCCCAGCACGAACCCGGCCCCAGCCCAAGTGACCATCCAGTACACGAAGACGAGCACCATGCCCGGGAATCCGAACTGATCGGAAAGGGTGGACTCCCACGCTTCCCCCCGGACCGTCCACACCCAGGTGGTGAGGGCGGCGGCCGGCAGCCCGGGTATCAGTGCCAGGCGGGCAGCCCTGCTGCCGTTGGCCCACCAGGTGTCACGCGGCCCCAGCGCCAGAGCCGCGTCCACCACGGACACCTTCGGCGGCAGCCGGTCGGGGGCGGTCAGCACGCCGCCCGCGGGCCACTGATGCAGATCGCTCAGGTTCCTTTCCTCCGTCTCTCGTACGGGAGGCTGGTCGCCGAAGAGCCCTTGGTCGAGACGGCGCAGAGCGGCATGGGTCTCGCGATACGTGCGGGCCCTGGCCAGCAGTTCAGCGCGAACGCCGGGCCCCAGGACCACGGCGAGCGGGCGGTCGGACTTGACGAGGGGCTGCGCCAGGACTGAGCGGCGGGCGAAGAGGGTGACCGCCCAGTAGAGAGCGAGCATGTGCAGGGGTATCCACACGCTTGTGGGAAGGGTGACGCCCAGGGGCAAGCCACCGCCCAGCCCCACCCCGACAGGGAAGAAGGTGAGGAACAGCAGACGCTCGGCCCGGTCGCCCTGCCTGTCCACCGGCGACAGGGCGGAGGAGATGTGCCAGGCACGCAGTGCGGCCAGTACGGCCACTGCGGTCAGCAAGTACGTGTAGCCGACGATCCAGTCCTGCCCGTTGGAAACGGACCACATCGCGTCCCAGAGCAGATTGATCCGGTGGTCGTTGCCGTAGGCGGCGTCCACCGGGTCGCTCAACCAGGAGGCGCGCTGCCAGCTGCGCTCGTGCGCCAGCGCGGCGCACACAGCGATGACCACGGTCGCCCCCAGAACAGCCGGCAAGGCGATACGCAGCCGCAGGACCCGGTCCGTGCCGGGGTTCTGGCGGCTCTCCGGAAGCAGTTGTCCGTCGGTGGCGAGCCGCCAGGCAGCGGCGGCGAAGGCGAGCAGGGTCACCGCCATGACACAGCACGCGGAAGCCGTCTGCGCGGCGAGCGCCTTGTCCGAGGCGGTATGGACGTAGTCCATCGGGGCAACGCGCAACGGACGCAGATCGAAGCGTTCGGGCCATTTCATCTCCGCGAGCGGCAGAAGGGCCAGCAGCCCCGCCGCCGACCAGATGCGGTGCGGCGGTCTGGCGAAGGCCAGCAGCAGCAGGACGATCACCAGGGCGAAGCCGTGCCCATGGAGGATCCACTCGTCGAGCCACCGGTTGTCGCTCCTGCGCTGCACGTATGGGTTGATCAGGTCGTCCGCGAATGTCATCACGTCAACGGCTACGACGCACCAGGCCCACGCGATCAGATTGCGCCGAGTACCCCGCTGTCGGCTGGTCGGTACGGCGGAACGCGCTCCATAGCTCCGGGCCGCGGCCAACAACAGGACGGCGACCACGATCGTCCAGAGCCACGTGCCGACCGTGCTCATCCCCAAGGCGATCAGCCGACCGTTCTGCGCGGCCCAGGAACGCTGCCAGGAGGGCCGGAGCCACACGGTCACAGACGGCACCGTCGACTCTTTCGCCTTCTCCGTCACCTCCCCTGCCGTCTTCTCCGTCGCCCTCTTCTGCTGTCGCATGGCTTCGAACCGCCACACGAGAGCTGTGGCTCCCTGTCCCGCGTAGGACTTCGGTTTCACCAACTCGGCTCCCGGCTTCCCCGGGTCAACCGTGATCCGCTCCCACCGCGCACCGGCGAGAGCGGGCGGCGCCTGAAGTCGTACGAACCACCGCTCGGCGCCGGTTCGTACGCTCCACACGCCGACCTCGATTTCGGACCGGTATTCGTCGACCCATGAGTGCGCCTTGTCGACGACCTTGACGCGCCCGCCCTTCGACACCACCACGGGGTTGCCGACCCGCCACTCCGCCCAGTGCCGCTGCTGCTTCTTCTGCTCACTCCTGGTGAGGCAGGCCATGGCCTTGATGTACCGACGGCTGTCCTCGCTGAGCAGCAGATCCTGCGCCAGGGGCCAACTCGGCGGCACATCGACCGTCAGCCTGGTGACGACCTTGGTGTACGTCCGGTCATCGTGCTGAAACTCCACCGAGGTGCTGACCCGCGCCTTGGCTAGCCGGGCACTCTCACAGGCATCGCCCCGCGCCGGCTCGGCCGCCCGAGCTGCCTCCGGCGCAATGAGCCCACACAGCAGGCCCACGAGCACCGACACTGCCCACCTGAAAGCACGGGTCCTCACCAGACGCCCCCCGACTGAATCCGTGGCGCACATCATGGCCCATGCCACTGACATCTGCCGAAGCCGCTTGACAACCAACGCCCGTGCCCAACAGCGCTGTTGTGAGTCGCCGAGCGAGCCGGTCAGACCTGCGTGCGCCCCACCATCAGCACCTTGATCGCCACTCGTGTGCCATCGATCTCGTACGTGACCCGGTACGCGCCCACCCGCAGCCGTCTCAGGTCAGTGCCGCCCAGCTTGCTGCTCTCGGGTGGCTCGGGCTGGAGGGCGAGAGCGTTGATCGCCTGGACCAGGGGTTTGATCGCTTCTCCGTCGCGCGACTTGAGGCGTCGTAGGCCGGCCGCCGCAGCCGGCTCCCAGATGATCGTGAGCCTCACGAGGCCTTGCCTCTCAGCATGTCCTCGACCTCGGCCTGTGTAAGGGTGCCGCCGTGGGTCGACTTCGCTCGCAGCGCCGTCGCGAGGTCGGCGAAGTCGATCGCGAGAGCCTGGGCGTCGACGTCCGGGGCGGCGTCGACGAGCGCCTGCGTCCACCAGTGGTCGAGGAACGCCTCGAAGGCGGAACCTTCGGAGAGGGTCGCCAGTTCGGCGTCGAGGTCCGGCAGCCGATCGGGGCGGACGGCAGCGCGGATCCCCTCAAGGTTGCGCGGAACCACCTGTCCTCCGAAGCCCACGGCCTCACGCGCCTCCTGAAGGATGTCGCTCCATGCCGCCATGTCCCTGCTCCTCTTCGAGGCCGCCTTCTCCGCTGCGGCAGCAGCGTATGACGCGCTACCCACCGGAGACGCATTCCTGTACACGCGTCCGCCACCGTTCGGAAAGCGACAGCGAACGTGACTGGAGTGTCGCCTCGTACGCGGTGGCCGTTCGGCAGCGGAGGCAGTGGGTTTCGTCGGATCGGGGGCGGAAGACGTGTTCGGCGCCTGGGCCCGGGCAGGTTACGAGGTCCCGGCGGGGCGGGGTGGCGGGCCGCTCCGGCTGCGGGGCGGGAGCGACGGCCCCGACCGCTCTCGCCGCCGGGAGTTTTTGCACCAGCCGGTGGCGCAGGAAGCCGACCGCCGAGCGGATGCCGTCCGCCGGTAGGCCCGTCGTCAGGGCGCGGCGCAGGTCGGCCGCCGAGACGCCTCTGCGCAGCCACTCCGCTGCCGAGGCGGCCAGCAGCCGGGCCTCGCGGACGCCCAGGAGCAGGTCCCTGTTCACGTACCGCAGGGACAGCAACACGCCTTCCGCCTCGGCGAGATCGGGCGGCGTCTGACCTCCGGTGTGGTCTTCGGGTGGGGGGTGGGGAAGGTTCTTCTCTTCTTGTTCTTCTTCTTTTGGGGGAGAGTCACCGACCGTCCGTTCCCCCGGTCCGCCGACCGTCGGTGGGCGCTCACTCGGTGGCACCGGTGGCGCGACGGCCACCGCCTCCCCCGCGCGCGCCCCGGTCGCCTCTTCACGCGTGAGGGTGACGTTGGCGAGGAGTTGTTCCGTGACCCAGCGGCCCCGCGCGCCCTGCTCACGCCACTCGTGCAAGTAGCCGCACTCGGCGAGGAGTTGCTTGGCCCTCTGGTACGCCCGGCCCTTCATGCCCAGCCTGCCCGCGTGTTCGCTGAGCGGCCTGGGGTCCGCGCCCTCGGGCAGTCCCTGCACGTACAGCAGCAGGATCTTCGCGTCGCTGTTGAGCCGCGAGTGCCGTACGACGTCGTGCGAAGCCTTCGTGTAGCGCCGGATCGGCGCGATAGCATGACGGAGCATTTCTGGTGGACCTTGGTCTTCCACTGGCAGTGAAGGTCCTCGGGTGGTGTTGGTAGCACCTCCGAGGACCGCTCCGCATGCGGGTGCACACGGAGTGTGATGTCGCGATCACGGTACATGACTGATCACACGGCTCACGACCTCCGCCAGCAACCCCGCCTCCACGAACGGCACTTCGGGCGTCGGCTCCGACCGCCAGTCCAACGGCCAGGTCAGCCCGCCCAACGCGGGCACCCCCACGTACGCCCAGCCCCGCGCGTCCCGGCCCAACGCCCGCACGCCGCTTGGCCAGCGGTGGGCGGTGGCGCTTTGCGGGGGCAACAGGAAGTACATGTACCGGCATCCTGTTGACCCACGGACGATCGGCCCCGCCTGGAAGTCCGTGAACTGGATGAGTTCGTACGCCACTTGTTCTGCGAGTACGCCCGCGATGCGTACGGCGTCGAAGTGGATACCGGCATGACGAAGGCCGTGGCCGGAGGCCGGGATCCAGGGGTGCACCCTGCCCGGTGCGGTTTCCGAGTTCATGGAGCAAATGCTTACGGCCGCTCACATACTGTGACCAGGGTTACGTGGAGTCCGTGCACGTCTGTGCACTTGGGGAGGTCGTTGTGCACACCAGTGAACAGAGCTCCAGCAACCTGGAGATGTTCGGCTCGTTGCTGCGGTTCTTCCGCGAACGGGCCGGGATGACGCAGGAGGGGTTGGGTGGGCAGGTCGGCTATTCCAAGTCCCAAGTGGCAATGGTGGAGCGAGGCGAACGGCCTCCCAAGGGACGACTCGTCGCGATCGCGGATGAGGCACTAGGTGCACAAGGTGCACTTCTCACGGCGGGCAAGCAGTTGCAGACCAGTCGCTTCCCCACATGGTTCGAGGACTACGCCGAGTTGGAAGCGAAGGCCGCCGCCATCAGCATGTACGCGAACCATGTGGTTCCCGGGATGCTCCAGGCGGAGGGATACGCACGCGCGATCTTCAACTGCCACTGCCCGCCGTTGGAGGACGACGAGGTCGAGGCCCGAGTGTCGGCCCGCCTCGAACGTCAGAAAGTCCTGCAGCGCAAGCCCGCACCGCTCGTCGACTTCGTACTGGAGGAGCACACACTGACGCGACCTCTGGGCGGCCCCGCGACCCTCAAAGAACAGCTGAGCCACATGCTTGAACTCGGGCAACAGCGCAACGTCGGGATCCAGGTGATGCCCCACAACCGCGAGGTCCACGCCGGGCTGAACGGTCCGATGATCCTGGTGGAGACCGCCGAGCGCGACCGACTCGCATACGTCGAGGGCCCGGGCGGTGGCTACTTTGTGGACCAACAGCCCAACCTGGGGGACCTTTTCGCGCAGTATGGCATTCTGCGAGCTCAGGCACTCAGCCCCGAGGAGTCGACGAAGTTGATCGAACGAGTGGCAGACGCACTATGAACACGGACCTCAAGTGGTTCAAGAGCAGCTACAGCGGCAGCCAGGGCGGCGAATGCCTGGAGATAGCCATACCCCAGACCACCTCCCTCCCCACGATCCACATCCGCGACTCCAAAACCCCCAACGCCCCCACCCTCACCATCGCCCCGGCGACATGGTCCGCCTTCCTCCCGTACGCGGCCACGTACGGAAGCGATCAGCCCAGCCCGCACTGATCGAGCGCGGTACGAACCCGTTCGAGCCCTTCCGCTCTCCAGTGGTCCCGGTCGGGCACCCCGTCGTCCCGGCGCCAGCGCCACGCCGAGAACAGCGCCCAGTTGAGGGCGCGGCACCGGTGCACGAGGTCGGGGTCGGCGCCCGCATAAAGCCGTCCCACTTCCTCAGGCGCATGAGCGAGGTCGAACTCGACCGGCCCCCGGCAACACGTGCCGAGGTCGACGAACAACGGCCCCCTCCTCGTGTTCAGGAGATTTCCCGGATGGGGTTCGCCGTGCAGCAACTGCTCGCCGGCGCTGCCGACGCCGATCGCGGCGCTCAGTCCGCTCAGGGTGGTGCTGAGGAGTTCGCGGTCGGTGTCGGACAGTTCAGGGGACCGGCTCCGGTCGTCCACCTCCCTCGACGCCACGGCGACCCGGTCGGTGAAGTGCGGTGCGGCGGCGGCCAGATCGATCCGGCGCAGAGCGGCATGGTGCCGTGCGAACGCGTCCGCGTAGTCGGCCGGGGCGATCTCCGGGCCCACCGGTTCGTAGTAGGCCCAGAGCGAGATGGCGAAGTCGTCACGCAGGTGGACACGCGGTTCGACCCGAGGATCGAGTTCGGCCACCGGCGCGTCGACGTCGACGAGACGCCGTGCGACCTCCACCTCGAACTCGGAATCGGCCAGATGCCCCAGAGGCGCGACCCGGGCCAGCACATCGCAGCCGGTCAGGCGCAGGGCCACACGGTCCGAGTCGTGGACGACGATCACCTCGTCGACCCGTAAACCCAGCTCGGAAGCGGTCGCTCGCCCTGCCGCGATGGCCCGACGGAGTTCTACCGGCTCCACACCACTCTCCTCATCTGCCTGGAGACCGCCATACCCCAGACCGCCCCCGCACAGCCCTCACCCTTCGCATGCAACCCCGTACAAAGGTGTTGTGGACCGTCCGGACCGGCGGGTCGTCAGTCCCGATGCCACGCCAGATCCGACATCGCGGCAAGCGGCAGAGCCGGATTCGACGCCGCCGCTTCCGCCACCTGCCAGTCCGTGTCCGTGAGCAGTTCCGTGATGACCGGTGGCGGGAGAGCCGGGTGAGCGGCTGCTATCGGTCGGGCCTGCCGGTCCGCCAGGCAGGCGAGCAGCGCGGAGGCGGGCGCCGCGGAATGCCGGGCGATCTCGCGGAACGCCTTCTGCACCGGTGGTTCGTGCCGGGTCAGTTCGTCCAGCAGGGCCGGGGTCGCGTCCGGATTGGTCGCCACCTTGGCCAGGACCCGTACACCGTGGCGTACGACCATGGCGCGCAACTGCGCCTCGGTGAGGCCGGGGTGGGGAGCCACGGCCTTGACCACCTTCGCGTCCGGGTCGTCGGCCAGCTGGTCGCGTATAGCGGGCGGCAGATCCCGCCGGTGGGCCACGAGCATGCGGGCGACCGGGTCCGGTGACGCAGCCAGCCACCGCAGCTCGGCCAGTGAGGCGGCGGCGATGCGGGGCAGCAGGGTGTTGCCCGCCTTGGCGGTTCCGGCCAGCTGAGTGAGTACGTCGAGGGGTACGCGCGGATGGTGCGCGAGCGCGCGGCGCACCGCCGGGTCGCGGTCGTCGGCCATCACCCGGATCAGAGCCTCGTCGAGCGCGGGATTCTCCGCGATGTCCGCGCGGATACCGGGAGCCGGGTCCGCGGCCAGCCGCACGTACGCCTGCCGGGGCAGGTCCTGGCGGGTGGCGAGCGCCCAGCGCAGCAGCATCGACGGGTGGTCCGCGAAAGCGGCGACCGACTCGACCGGGGTGGCGGGGTTGCGGAGCGCCGCCTCCCACGTGCGGTGGGCGGTGGACTCGTGGGAGCCGTCGCAGGAAGCCCCCGCCAACAGCTCGCAGTCGGGGCGAGAGCACTGCGGATCGTGGACGAAGGGGATCTCCTCGCGGTCGCAGACCAGGCAGTGGCGCGCGGCCGGTTGTCCTGCTCCCGTGAGCAGGGCCGCAAGCGTGGCGGGCGGGGTCGCCTCGTTGGCCGCCACCGTCCGGCGCACCTCGGCGTGCGGATGCGCCGCGAGTCTCGTGGTGACGTCCGGGGTCGTCGTCCACAGGGCCAGCTCGGCGACCACCCGTATGTCCGGGTCCGCCGCGAGGACGTCCACCACATCGGGCGGGAGGCCGGGGCAGGCCGCCAGTTTCTCCCGGCGCTCATGATCCGGGTCCGCGGCGAGAAGACGCGCCCACTCCGGATGGCTGACGCCGGCGCCCTGGTCGAGCAGAACGAGGGCGGCGTCCGGCCGAACCGCCGGATCCACGTCGGCCGCGGTCAACCGGCCCTCGTACGCGAGCCGCACCGCGCCCTCCTCGACCCGCTCGGCCAGCGCGAGCGCCTGCGCACGGCTGAGGTCCGCGCGACAGGCGAGGTCGTCGGCGAGGTCGTCGTCCGCGACGGAGATCAGCCGGTCGACCAGCTCGGACGGCAGGGCCGGATTGGCGGCGAGCCCGCTCAGTAGGTGATGAAGCACAGAGGCATCCTGCCCGGCCCCGGCCCCGGCTGTCGGACCCCGTGGTCGGACCCCGTGGTCGGATCCCGTTGTCAGACCCTCCCCCTACGCTTCGGATCACCGTCAACGCGGCTCCTGACGCCGCCCGTTGGAAAGAGTGCCGATCCGTGCGAGTTCTGCCGAAGACCGACGCCGACTACCCGCCCATGCTGCTCGTGCGTACCGACTACCGCGACGACGACGCCTGGCAGCGGGTGCTGGACGCCCTGGACAAGCCGTGGGTCTTCGACGAGGACGACGAGGACAACGGCCGTTCCAAGGAGGAGATCGTCCGCGTGGACGACCCGGCGTGGGCGGACGCGACCCCCGCCGACGTCCTCGCCGCTCTCACCGCACCCGAGGACAGGGACAGCGACGGGGGCGGGGACGAGGACGGGGAGGATGCCGCCGAGAGCGGATGGCCGGTGGTCTTCCTCGCCGACCGCGCCAGCATGGAGGGCCCCGAGCCGACCCTCCTCGCGGTGAGCCCCGACCCGGAGGAACGCACCGCGCCGTACCGCATACCGGCCCTGGAAACCCCGCACGAGATGCACTGCAACCTGGCCATCGCGAACATGGACTTCGACGAGTTCGGCGACTAGCCCCCCTGGCCCCCGCCCCGACGTTCGCCGCGGAGCTGCGGAGCGGGGTGTTGCCTAGAGCGCACTCGACCACGTTGGCTGTGAACCATGAAGTACACGCAGCTGGGACGCACAGGACTCAAGGTCAGCCGGCTCGTTCTCGGGACCATGAACTTCGGTCCGCAGACGGACGAGGCCGACAGTCACGCGATCATGGACGCGGCGCTGGACGCGGGCATCAACTACTTCGACACCGCCAACGTGTACGGCTGGGGCGCGAACAAGGGCCGTACCGAGGAAATCGTCGGCTCCTGGTTCGCCCAGGGCGACGGCCGCCGCGACCGGACCGTGCTCGCCACCAAGGTGTACGGCAACATGGCCGCCGAGGGCGACGCCTGGCCCAACCACGACAAGCTCTCCGCGCTCAACATCCGGCGCGCGGTGGACGCCAGCCTCAAGCGGCTCGGCACCGACTACATCGACGTCTACCAGTTCCACCACATCGACCGCGACACCCCGTTCGAGGAGATCTGGCAGGCGATCGACGTCCTGGTCCAGCAGGGCAAGATCCTGTACGCCGGGTCCTCCAACTTCCCCGGCTACAAGATCGCCCAGGCCAACGAGATCGCCGCCCGCCGCGGCGGCACCATCGGCCTCGTCAGCGAGCAGTGCCTCTACAACCTCGCCGAGCGCCGCGCCGAGATGGAGGTCATCCCGGCCGCGCAGGAGTACGGGCTCGGCGTCATCCCGTGGTCGCCCCTGCAGGGCGGTCTGCTGGGCGGAGTCCTCAAGAAGGAGGTCCAGGGCGGGCGCCGGGCGAGCGGCCGGGCCGCCGACACCCTCGCCGACCCCGCGGGCCGCGCGCGGGTCCAGTCGTACGAGGATCTGCTCGACAAGCACGGCATCGAGCCCGGCGAAGCGGCGCTGGCCTGGCTGCTGACGCGCCCCGGCGTCACGGGCCCGATCGTCGGCCCGCGCACCGCCGAACAACTGGAGTCCGCACTCCGAGCCGTCGAGCTCGAACTGGGCGACGAGGTCCTCACCGCCCTGGACGAGATCTTCCCGGGCCCGGGCCCGTCCCCGGAGGCCTTCGCCTGGTAGCCCCACCTGGGCAGCCGACACCTTGATGGGCCGCCCCGACAGGGGCGCCCTGAAGGGGCGCGGCGAACTGCGCGGCCAGCCACGACGCACCCGCAGCCGCGCGCTACGAAACGCACCACGGCGAGGCGGCGGTCGTCACCTACCTACGGCCGCCGCCAAAGCCACCACGACGAACATCAGCACAAGCACCCCGGCCATGATCCGGTTCCGCGTCTTCGGGTCCACGCACCGAGCGTAACCGCCCGCCCTCAGGCCACTCCGCCTCGGGGTCCGCCAGGGGGCCCGCCCGGCGGCCCGCCGAGGGGCCACCGCGCTAGCACCTCGTACCGCGGCTGCTCCCCCGCCACCCCCGACACCGGCAGCCGACTCCGCACCAGACACAGTTCCCCCACCGTCCAGACCCGCCCCTCGAACCCGTCCAGCGCGGACACGTACGGGGCGAGGTCCGCCGACTCACGGTTGCTGCGCGCCAGCGTGAGGTGCGGCCGGTAGGCCCGGTGCTCCTCATGCGTCACCCCCGCCCTGCGGCCCGCCGCCACCGCCCGGTCGGCGAGCAGCCGCAGGGTCCGTACGTCCCCCGCGGCGCCCGCCCACAGCGCCCGGTCCCCGAAACGGCCCCCGCCCCGCAGGGACAGCGGAAACGGATCCGTCCGCCGCGCCGACCGCTCCAGCCGGACCGACAGTTCCGGTACGAGCACCTCGTCGACCTCTCCGTAGAACGCGAGCGTGAAGTGCCAGCTGGGCCGGGTCGTCCACCGCAGCCCGTGCTCGGCCGCTCCCGGCGACCGCCGCAGCCCGTCGACCGCCACGCCGAGTTCGGCGGTCACGTCCTCCGGCGGCAGCACAGCGGCGAAGAGTCTCATACGGCCACCCTGCCAGAGGAGACCCACAGCTCCTCTCGATCGAGACCGTATCGATCGGATCGACCGCTGTACCGTGACCGCATGGCCAGCGACCTTCCCCCCGACACCACCGCGCGCGTGACCGACCGCCCCGGTGACGCCTCGCCCTTCGCTCTCGGCCTGCTGCTGCGGCGGGCCCACTGGCGCGCGGCGGCGGTGATGGAGGAGGCGCTCCGGCCGCTCGGCATCGAGTTGCGGCACTTCGCCGTGCTGATCGTGCTGGTCGACCGCGGACCCACGGTCCAGCGGGACCTGGTGGCGGCCACGGGCTCGGACAAGGCGGGGATCATGCGCGTCGTGGACGACCTGGAGCGCAAGGGACTCGCCGTCCGCCGAACCGTCCCGGGAGACCGGCGGGTCCGGGCGGTGGAGATCACGCCCCAGGGTGTCGAACTCTTCGACGCGGCCCACGTCTCGGCGGAGCCGCTGTCCGCGCGCCTGGTGACGGACCTCGGCCCCGGGGAGTCCGAGCGGCTGATGGATCTGCTGACCCGGTTCGCCCACCCCGAGGAGAAGGCGAACGAGAAGGCGTCGGCGCACGACGGCGCGTAAACACGCCACATCAGGGCCGGAACCGGACACAGAAGCGCGCACACTCCACAACAGTCGGATCCGAGAACGTATCGAATGATACTGTCGTGAGTGAAACGGAGTTGACGCTGAGCACCTGACACAGTCGAGAGGCGGACGACCATGGATGTCTACGAGGCGGTGACGAGCCGGCGGGCCGTACGCGGGTTCACCGACCGGCATGTGCCCCGAGAGGTACTGGAGCGCGTACTGTCCGCGGCGGCCTGGGCCCCGTCCGCGTCGAACCTTCAGCCGTGGCACGCCTACGTCCTCACGGGCGGGCCGCTGGCCGAGCTGAAGAAGCGTGCCGGTGAGCGCCTGGCCCTGGGCGACCCCTTCGACGAGCCGGAGTACGAGCAGTACCCGCCCGCGCTGAAGTCCCCGTACCGGGAACGCCGGTCCGCCTTCGGCGAGCAGCGTTACGGCGCGCTCGGCATCCCGCGCGAGGACGTGGAGGCACGCCAGCGGGCCGCCTCCGCGAACTGGGACTGCTTCGGCGCGCCCGCCGCCCTGTTCTGCTACATCGACCGCGACCTGGGCCCGGCCCAGTGGTCCGACGTCGGCATGTACCTGCAGACCGCCATGCTGCTGCTCCGCGCGGAAGGCCTGCACAGCTGTACGCAGATGGCGTGGGCGAAGTTCCACCGAAGCGTGGCGGAGACCCTGTCGCCCCCGGACGACCTCCTCCTCTTCTGCGGAATGTCGATCGGCTACGAGGACACCACGGTCCACACCCCCCGCACGGGCCGCGCACCACTCACAGAGACAGTCACTTTCATCAACGACCAGGGGGCGGAGCCAGGGGCGCAGCCCCGCCCTTGAGGGGCGCGGGGAACAGCGCGCTCAACCCCCACCGGCCCGAGGGCGACACTCCGACCGGCGGCCCCGAGGACAGGGGCGCAGCCCCGTCCCCAAGGGGCGCGGGGAACTGCGCGGCCGGCCCCCACCGGCCCGCACCACACCCGCGGACCTGAGCCCACCCGACCGAATCCAACAAGGGAGGGCTACGCCGCCGTAGCCAGCTCCCGCTCCCGCGGAACGAAACGCACCCGCGGATGACCGTGGCGCCAGCCCACCGACAGACGCAGGCCGCCCACCCGCGCCAGGACCAGACCGACGGTCGTCGCCGCGAGCAGCGAGACGACTCCGCCCATGGCGAAGCCCACCCGGGGCCCGTACGCGTCCGTGATCCAGCCGACCACGGGCGCCCCCAGCGGCGTACCGCCCATGAAGACCATCATGAACAGCGCCATGACACGGCCGCGCATGGCCGGATCGGTGCCCATCTGGACGGCGGTGTTGGCCGTGACGTTCACGGTCAGACCGGCCATCCCGATGGGGACCATGAGGGCGGCGAAGAGCCAGTACGACGGGGCCAGCGAAGCCACCACCTCCAGCACTCCGAAGGCGACGGCCGCGGCGATCAGCACACGCAGCCGCGCCGTGCCGCGCCGGGCGGCGAGCAGCGCGCCCGCGACCGAACCGACGGCCATCAACGTGTTGAAGAGGCTGTACGCGCCCGCGCCACCGTGGAAGACGTCGTCGGCGTAGGCCGACAGCCAGACGGGGAAGTTGAAGCCGAACGTGCCGATGAAGCCGACGAGGACGATCGGCCAGATCAGTTCGGGGCGGCCGGCGACGTAGCGAAGGCCCTCACGGAGCTGGCCCTTGCCGCGCGGGGCGCGCTCGACCTGGTTCAGCTCGCTGGAGCGCATCAGGAGCAGGCCCGCGATGGGCGCGACGAAGGACAGGCCGTTGAGCAGGAACGCCCAGCCCGTGCCCACGCCGGTGATCAGCAGGCCCGCGACGGCGGGGCCGATCAGGCGGGCGGACTGGAAGTTGGCGGAATTGAGGCTGACCGCGTTCTGCAGCTGGCCGGGGCCGACCATCTCGGCGACGAAGGACTGCCGGGCCGGGTTGTCGATCACCGTGGCGAGGCCGACGGCGAAGGCGGCGACGTAGACGTGCCAGACCTGGACGTGTCCGGTGAGGGTCAGGAAGGCGAGGGCGATACCGGTGAGGCCCATCGCGGCCTGGGTGGCGAGCAGCGTGGGGCGCTTCGGCAGGCGGTCGACGAGGACGCCGCCGTAGAGGCCGAAGAGCAGCATCGGCAGGAACTGCAGAGCCGTGGTGAAACCGACGGCGGCGGACGAGCCGGTGAGGCTGAGGACCAGCCAGTCCTGGGCGATGCGCTGCATCCAGGTGCCGGTGTTCGAGACGACCTGGCCGGTGAAGAACAGCCGGTAGTTCCTGATCTTCAGCGAGCTGAACATCGAGGAGCGGGTCTTGGGGGCGTGCGGGGTGTCGTGGGCGGCAGGTGCGGGGGCGGAGTCTGCTCCGGGTCCCGTACTCAACGGCGTTCGCCTCCTTGCGTGGTGGTGCGGGTGGTTCTTGTGGTGCTGGTGGTTCTTGACGTGCTGGTGGTTCTTGAGGTGCTGGTGGTGCTGGTGGTGCGTGTGGCCTCACAGGTGTCTGCCGGGGCCCGCAGCCGCGGCGCCTGTGCCGACAGCTGCCGGTACGGGCGCTTGCTGCCGCCTACAGATGCGCGAGCTTCTCCAGGACGGGAGCGGCCTCGCGGAGCTTGGCCCACTCGTCCTCGTCGAGGCCGTCGACGAGGGAGGCCAGCCACGCGTTCCGCTTCGTGCGGCTCTCCGCGAGCATGGCTTCCGCGCGCTCGGTCTGCGTGACGACCTTCTGGCGGCGGTCGTCCGGGTGCGCTTCGAGGCGGACCAGGCCCTTCGCCTCCAGCAGCGCCACGATGCGGGTCATCGAGGGCGGCTGCACGTGCTCCTTGCGGGCGAGTTCGCCCGGCGTGGCCGTGCCGCAGCGGGCGAGGGTGCCCAGGACCGACATCTCGGTCGGGCTCAGCGACTCGTCGACCCGCTGGTGCTTGAGTCGGCGCGACAGACGCATCACGGCGGAGCGCAGGGAGTTCACGGCGGCAACATCGTCGCCATGGGTGAGGTCAGGCATGTTCTTTAGAATAACTCATTACTCTAGCTAAAGACCACCGCGCCACCCCACGAATGACCGTGAGCCCGGCCACTCACGCCCACATCAACCCCTACTTCACCCGAACGAGTGAGACGGGCGCGGAAAGTGACACACGACACGCCTCGGCCGCGACCCTCGTACCCATGGGGACCACAGTGCTCAGCCTGCGGATAGACGAGGAGCTGCTCGACCGGCTCCGGCAGCACGCGGCGAAAAGAGGAATGAGCGTCCAGGACTATGTCGTCCGGACGCTCATTCGCGATGACTTCGACGAGCGGTTCCGGACCGCGGTCGAGGAGACGGAAAAGTTCTACGGGGTTCCGTGAGCCCCGGGCCCGGCGGCCCGGTCAGGTCAGGTCAGGTCAGGCCCAGCGCCGGCATCAGGTAGTAGAAGGCGAAGACCGCCGACACCACGTACATGGCGACCGGCACGTCCCGTCCGCGCCCGGCCGCCAGCCGCAGCACGACGAACGTGATGAAACCCATGCCGATGCCGTTCGTGATCGAGTACGTGAACGGCATCATCAGCATCGTCACGAACGCCGGGATCGCGATCGTGTGGTCGGCCCAGTCGATCTGCCGGATGGAGCCGGACAGGATCAGGAAGCCGACCGCGAGCAGCGCCGGGGTGGCGGCCTGCGACGGGACCATCGTGGCGATCGGGGTGAGGAAGAGGGCGACGGCGAACAGCGCGCCGGTGACCACGTTCGCGAAGCCGGTGCGCGCGCCCTCGCCGACACCCGCCGTGGACTCCACGAAGCAGGTGGTCGCGGAGGAGGAGGTCGCGCCGCCCGCGGCGACCGCGATGCCGTCGACGAAGAGCACCTTGCTGATGCCCGGCATGTTGCCGTCCTTGTCGGTCAGCTTCGCCTCGTCGCCGATGCCCATGATCGTGCCCATCGCGTCGAAGAAGCACGACAGCAGGACCGTGAAGACGAACAGCACGCCGGTGAGCACGCCGACCTTGCCGAAACCGCCGAAGAGGCTGACCTCGCCGACGAGCCCGAAGTCGGGGGTCGCGACCGGGTTGCCCGGCCACTTCGGCGTGGTCAGGCCCCACGAGGGCACCTTGGCCACGGCGTTGATCACCACGGCGACGACCGTCATCGTGACGATCGAGATGAGGATCGCGCCCGGCACCTTGCGCACGATCAGCGCGAGCGTGAGGAGCGTGCCGAGGACGAAGACCAGGACGGGCCAGCCGTTCAGATGGCCGGTGCCGCCGAGCTGCAGCGGCACGGTCGTCTGGGCGACGTCCGGGATACGGGAGACGAAGCCCGAGTCGACCAGGCCGATCAGCATGATGAACAGGCCGATGCCGATCGCGATGCCCTTGCGCAGGCCGAGCGGTACGGCGTTCATGACGCGCTCGCGCAAGCCCGTGGCGACGAGCAGCATCACCACGAGACCCGCGAGCACCACCATGCCCATCGCGTCCGGCCAGGACATCCGGGGCGCCAGCTGGAGCGCGACGACGGTGTTCACACCGAGGCCGGCCGCGAGGGCGATCGGTACGTTGCCGATGACACCCATCAGGAGCGTGGTGAACGCGGCGGTCAGCGCGGTCGCGGTGACCAGCTGGCCGTTGTCGAGCTGGTGCCCGTACATGTCCTTCGCGCTGCCCAGGATGATCGGGTTCAGCACGATGATGTAGGCCATCGCGAAGAAGGTGGCGAGACCGCCGCGGATCTCGCGCGGCAGGGTGCTGCCGCGCTCGGAGATCTTGAAGTAGCGGTCGAGGGCGCTGCGGGCGGACGCGGGGTCCGGCTCGTCGGGCGCGGAAGCCTTGGCGGGGGCCGAGGTGGGCATCGAGGACCTTTTTGGAGTTTCGTACGAGCAAAAGTGGCCATGGTCAGGCAGATTCAGTATGAACATATGACGGCTTTGGCGCTATCTCCGCGCGTAGATCGGTGAGGCGGCTGCCCTCGTCCGTCCTCCCTCCCCCTCCTCGTAAGCTGTCCCCATGGCGAAGTGGACACCGACACACGAGGCACCGGAACCGCTGGAGGGGCCTGTGGTGGCCACCGTCACGGGCGGTGCGATCCTCTGGTTCGTCCTCTTCCTGGTCCAGCTGCCGTTCTACGGCTGGCTCGACGACCACGGGCACCTGTGGTGGATGTGGACGTGCCTGGCGGGGGCGGGGCTGGGCTTGATCGGCATCTGGTACGTCCGGGGCCGAGAGGCCGCCATCAAACGGGCCTCCGCCCCGTAGGGGGTGCCGTTTCCGGTCGTACATCGGGTGCGGCCCGGTGGGGGTGCCCCGCGCAGTTCCCCGCGCCCCTAAAAGCGGGGCTGCGCCCCGGCCCCCAAGGGGCGCGGGGAACTGCGCAGTCTTTGGGCGGTGTGAGGCGGGCGCCCCCCCCGTCGGCGGCGCGCCCGCCTACTACCACGGCAGCACCCCGCCTCCTCCCCTGGTCGGATCTCCCCGCACTCACCGGGTGAACCCGCATATCCCCCCGTACCGTCGAAGACATGACGCACATCGACGCGGGCGCCGAACTCGACCCCGTGCACCCCGTCCCGCTGCCCGCCGGCGCGAACGCGAACGCGAAGGGACTGACCGCCGCCGAGGTCGCCGACCGCGTCGCCCGGGGCGAGGTCAACGACGTCCCCGTACGCAGCAGCCGCTCCACCGCCGACATCGTCCGCGCCAACGTCTTCACCCGGTTCAACGCCATCATCGGCGTGCTCTGGCTGATCATGCTGGTCGTCGCCCCGTTCCAGGACAGCCTGTTCGGCTATGTGATCCTCGCGAACACCGGCATCGGCATCATCCAGGAACTGCGCGCGAAGAAGACCCTGGACTCCCTCGCGGTCATCGGCGAGTCCCGCCCCACCGTCCGCAGGGACGGCACCGCCACCCCCATCGGCACCTCCGAGATCGTGCTGGGCGATCTCATCGAGATCGGGCCCGGCGACAAGATCGTCGTGGACGGCGAGTGCGCGGAGGCCGACGGCCTGGAGATCGACGAGTCCCTGCTCACCGGCGAGGCCGACCCGGTCGTCAAACAACCCGGCGACCAGGTGATGTCGGGCAGCTTCGTGGTCGCGGGCGGCGGCGCGTTCACCGCGACGAAGGTCGGCCGCGAGGCGTACGCGGCGCAACTCGCCGAGGAGGCGAGCCGTTTCACCCTCGTCCACTCCGAACTGCGTACCGGTATCTCCACGATCCTCAAGTACGTGACCTGGATGCTGATCCCGGCCGCCGTCGGCCTCGCCATCACGCAACTCGTCAGCAAGGACAACGACTTCAAGGACTCCATCGCGCGCGCCGTCGGCGGCATCGTGCCCATGGTTCCCGAAGGCCTGGTCCTGCTCACCTCGGTCGCCTTCGCCATAGGCGTCGTCCGGCTCGGCCGCAAACAGTGCCTCGTGCAGGAACTCCCGGCCATCGAGGGCCTCGCCCGCGTCGACACGGTCTGCCTCGACAAGACGGGCACGCTCACCGAGGGCGGCATGGACGTCACCGAGCTGCGCCCCCTGGGCGACCTGGAGGGCGACGAGGCGTACGTACGCGAGGTGCTGGGTGCCTTCGGCGCGTCCGACCCCCGCCCGAACGCCTCCCTCCAGGCGATCATCGACGCCTACCCGGACAGCGGGGACCGGCGCCGCGCGGGCGCGCTGCCCTTCTCCTCCGCGCGCAAGTACAGCGGAGCCTCGTTCGTGGAGGGTGACGGTGACGGCCAGTCGAGTACGTGGCTGCTGGGCGCCCCGGACGTGCTCCTCGCCGACGCCGACCCCGTACTCGCCGAGACGGAACAGCTCAACGAGCAGGGGCTACGGGTCCTGCTGCTCGCCCGTGCCGTCCGGGAACTCGACGACCCGCGGGTCCAGGAGGGCGCACGGCCCGCCGCGCTCGTCGTCCTGGAGCAGCGGCTGCGGCCCGACGCGGCGGACACCCTGCGGTACTTCGACGAGCAGGACGTACGCGCCAAGGTGATCTCCGGCGACAACGCCGTGTCCGTCGGCGCGGTCGCCGCCAAGCTCGGTCTGCCCGGCGCCGCCGCCACGGTCGACGCGCGCCGGCTGCCCACCGAGCGGGAGGAGATGGCCGAGGCGCTGGACCGTGGCTCGGTGTTCGGGCGGGTCACGCCGCAGCAGAAGCGGGACATGGTGGGCGCGCTCCAGTCGCGCGGGCACACCGTGGCGATGACCGGCGACGGCGTGAACGACGTGCTCGCCCTCAAGGACGCCGACATCGGTGTCGCCATGGGCTCGGGGTCCGAGGCCACGAAGGCGGTCGCCCAGATCGTGCTGCTCAACAACAGCTTCGCGACGCTGCCTTCGGTGGTCGCGGAGGGGCGCCGGGTGATCGGGAACATCACGCGGGTCGCCACGCTGTTCCTCGTCAAGACGGTGTACTCGGTACTGCTGGCGGTACTGGTGGTGTGCTGCCAGGTGGAGTACCCGTTCCTGCCGCGACACCTGACGCTGCTGTCGACGCTGACGATCGGGGTGCCGGCTTTTTTCCTCGCACTCGCGCCCAACAAGGAGCGGGCCAGGCCGCACTTCGTCCGCCGGGTGATGCGGTACTCGATCCCGGGCGGGGTGGTGGCGGGGCTGGCGACCTTCACGACGTATCTGCTCGCCCGGCACCACTACACCGGTGAGGGGGCGCTGGACGCGGAGACCAGCGCGGCGACGCTGACGCTGTTCCTGGTGTCGATGTGGGTACTGGCGATCGTGGCGCGGCCGTACACGTGGTGGCGGGTGGGTCTCGTGGCCGCGATGGGGCTCGGGTTCCTGCTGGTGCTGGTGGTGCCGTGGCTGCAGTCGTTCTTCGCGCTGAAGCTGGTGGGGGCCACCATGCCGTGGACCGCGGTGGGGGTGGCGGTGGTGGGCGCTGCCACGCTGGAACTGGTGTGGAAGTGGGTGGACCGCCGCTTTCCCGTCTAGCCGCGGGGACCGAGAAAAGGGTGCGGGTCGGTGGGGGCTGGCCGCGCCGTTCCCCGCGCCCCTAAAAGATTGCGCCGTTCCCCGCGCCCCTAGGTACCTAGGGGCGCGGGGAACTGCGCGGCCGGCCACGACGTGGCCGCAGATGACGTACGACCCCGTGTCGCGGAAGTGGAGCGGAAGGTTACTTCACGTCCACGAAGTCGCCCGCGGCCTTGACCGCCGGAGTGGTCGACGTACCCGCGAAGTTGTACCGGAAGTACCCGTCGGACGCGGCCTTGACCGTGGTCTTCAGCGCACCCTTGGTCCCGGACTTGACGGTCTTGACGTCCACGTACGTGGACGTGCCCTTCTTCTTGAACTGGAGCTTCACCGACTGCACGGTGTACCCCGCGTACTTGTTCGTCTCCCAGTTCGCCCGCGTCAGCGCACCCGTGACCGTGATGGTCTTGCCCTTCTTCACGGGCTCCGGCGACGCGTTCACGGTCAGCCTGGAGTACCGCTGCAGCTTCGTGCTGCCGACCTTGGCCTGCTCGGCGTAGCCGACCTTGGTGAGGTCGAAGTCGGCGGAGGACGGGTCCTCGCCGTTGAAGGCGACCGCGTAGGCGTTCGCCGACCACGCACCGGCGTCGGTGTTCCACAGCTCGCCCTCACCCGGGCGCGCGTCGATGGTGCCCGTGCAGGAGGCGGTGGTGGTGGTGACCACCCTGCAGGTCGGCCACGTGTCGCCGAACAGGATGTTGTCCGGCTCCGCGTAGGAACCCTTGTAGATCTCGACGTCGACGAGGAAGTCGGCGGCGGTGACGTCGACGTCGGCGCCGTGCGTCAGCGTGAACGTCGTCGGGACGGTGACCTGCTTGGTGGTGCCGGCCACGATGGCCTTGCCACTGTTGATCTTCACATTGGAGATGCTCACGTCGAGCGCGTACGGCGCGTCGGCCGCCGCCGCGGCGGCACGGGAGCCGGACTTGGCGGCAGCGGCGTGGGCGGCGTCGAGCACCTTCGCGGTGTCCTCGCGCGAGATCGCCGAACCGTCCGCCTGCGCGGCGGGCACGGCGAAGGCGGAAAGAGCCAGGGCGCCGGTGACGGCGGCCACGGTGGCACGTATACGCATGCAATCCCCTGATGGAGAAAGGGGCCCCGACGGTAGGTCACCACGTCGGGGCCCGAGTGATCGAGAGTCTGTTGACTCAGGTGATCAGATTCAGGGCGGAGGCGAATGGTTGTACGGCTGGTGAATGTTTTGCGAACTCGTGATCACTTCGCCGCCCCGGCCCTCAGTCGAACCAGCGGTCGCGCTCCAGTTCCTCGGTCCTGGACGGGTCCTCAAGGAGGGCGGCGACCTCGAAACGGCGGGGCCACTGCCCGGCCGCCCACGCGAGCGCGGCGGCCACACCCTCCAGCGTGGACGCGTGCAGCACGCCGTCACGGGTGCGGCGCCAGTCGAGTTCGATGCCGTCGACGACCAGTTCCTCGTGCTCGACATAGGTCGCGGGGGTCGACGGGCCCAGCAGAACCCGTACGGACTCCGGTACGTCGTGTTCCGCGCCCTCGCTGGTCACCTCGCCGGTGACGGACTCGCTGAGGCGCCGGACCTGGAACAGCTCGGCGAGGTCGGCGGCGCGCGCGGGGCGTACCGGGAGCAGGGGCGTGCCCGCGGTGAAGGGCAGCAGATCGGGCGAGTCGACGACCACGGCGTCGGCCGCGTCCACGACCCGCACCTCGCCGTCGACCACGGCCCGCACCTCGTCCGGCAGGGTCACCTGGTCGGGGTCGAGGTCCGCCAGCGCGCCGTACAGGGCGTGCAGTTGGGCCGCGGAGACCTCGCGGTCGGGGTCGGCGAGCCGGTCGAGCAGTTCGGCGCCGCCGCCCGGTTCGGCAAGCAGCGCGGCCACGGACGTACGGACGCCGAGGGCACGCAGCACCTGCTCGTCGTCGAAACCGGCCGCGTCGGCGGCGTCGTACAGGCCGTGCAGGAGCGGGTCGCCGCCCTCGGCGCGCAGGCCGGCCGGGCGGCGGCCGTCGAGGACGGGGTGCCCGCGCAGCCACCAGGCGGTGTACGAGCGGATGATCTCGTGCGTCCCGTCCGGCAGCAGGACGCGGACCGGCTGGGTGAGGGCGTCCCGCAGCGGCGGGCGGGAGAGCAGGGCGAGGGCCTCGGGCCAGCGGTCGTCGTCCACGAGGTCGAGGTCGCGCACGGCGACGATCTCGGTGGCGACGGGCGGCACGGGGGAGTCGGGCAGCCCGTCCAGGGCGTCCTCGCACCACACGTCCACGGCGTCGAGCAGCCCGGCGTCGTCGGGTTCGGCGAAGTCGCCGTCCTTCGGCTCCAGTTCGTCGGGGTCGAGGACGACGTCCGTGGCCCGTACGAGCGTGAAGTTGGCCATGACCCCACAGGCGGCGAGGGGCTGTTCGCCCCAGCGTTCGGCGAGTTCGGGGTCGACGGAGGCGAGTTCGTCCTCGCGCATCACCTGGGCGAAGGGACTGCCGGGCAGGACGAGTTCGCCGGCCGGGACGAGTTCGCCCTCGTCGTCGGGGAGCGCGAGGGCGCCGAGCCAGGGTTCGTCGCCGGGTTCGAGGTCGGCGTCCCGGACGAGCGCGAGGACGGTGTCGGCCAGTTCCTCGGCGTCCGGGGTGGTGTCGTCGTCCCAGGCGCCCCGGTCGTCGTCTAGGGAGCCGGCGACGGCGGCGCGGACCTGCGGGGTGGTCAGGACGGCCCGCGCGGTGGCGGGCAGGGCGCCCAGCTTCTCCAGAAGCGGATGCACGGCGTCCGGATGGGCGACCTTGAGACCGAGCCGGGCGAGGGCGTCGGGCGCGGCCTGGGCGCCTTCGGCGGTGGGCAGCAGGATCTGGCGGGGGCCGATCGTCGTCCGGCCGTCGGCCAGCGGCACGGGCAGCCCGGAGAGGCGGTCCGGGTCGACCCCGGCGAGGCTGTCGTACAGGCGCCGCCACCACTCGGGGGCCTTCTCCAGGCCCGCGAGCCGGTCGACCGCCTCGGCCAGCGGGACCCGCGCGACCCCCAGGGTGCGCAGTTCCGCCCGCCGTTCGAGCCCGGCGGGCAGCAGGCTGGGCAGCACCTCCGCGAGGACCCGTACGGTGTCGGCGCCCGCCCCCTCCACCACCTCGGCGTCGCGGGGCCGCAGGGCTTCGGGCAGACCGGAGTCGTCGGCGACGTCGGCGTCGGCGTCGGCGTCGGCGTCGGCGTCGGCGTCGGCGTCGGCGTCGGCGTCGAGTTCGTCGCCACCGGTCCCGGCTGCCGGTTCGACCGCGGGCGGCAGGAACGCCGTACGCGGCAGGCGGTCCAGGATCGCCTGCCGCAGGGACCCGTCCAGTTCGCCCTTGCCGAGCGGGCCGGGCACCAGGTCGATGATCCCCGCGGTCACGGGCCGCCAGGCGGCGAGCAGTGCGACGTACGCCTCCGCCGCGCGCTGCACCAGGAAGTCGGTCAGCGGGCCGGGAGCCGCGTGGCGGCGGGTGGTGTCGAGCGGCAGCGAGGCGATGAGCAGCGCGGGTACGCCGAGAGGTTCGTCACTGGGGGTGGGCGCGTGCACGACAGGGCCGGTGCGAGGGCGGCCCGGGGTGCCGTCGGCGTCGACCGGGACGGCCCAGGTGACCGACCAGTGGGGGCGCAGGCGTTCCTCGACGGGCCGGTCGGCGAGCAGGGCGGGCTCCAGGGACCCGTGCGCGGAGACGGTGCGCCAGCGGGTCGTACCGTCGCGGGAGTCCTCGACGACCACGTCACCGCCGCCCTCGCTCCCGCCCTCGACGCGGCGCCGGATCGTCCGGACGCGGCCGTCCCCGGTCTCGACGACCACTTCCTCAAGGCCGGGCAGGGCCAACAGCAGGGCGTCGTCGATCCCGTCGAGCAGCCGCTCCGCGAGATCCTCCGCCGCCGGGTCCCGCAACGGCAGGACCACGACACTGTCGTACGGGTCCGGCGCGGAACCCTCGGCCGCGAACGGCAGCCGCAGCAGGGGTACGTGGCCGTCGCGGCGGCGCAGTTCGTCGCCGAGGCCGGGGCTGTGGCGGGCGATGTCGGTGGCGAGGTCGCGGGCCTCGACGAGGGACCAGCGGACGCCGCCGTGGCGGCCCAGCAGGGCGGGTTCGTCGGTCACGGCGAGGACGGCCGCGAAGCCGACGCCGAAACGGCCGACCGCGCTGTCGCTGTCGTCGCGCTTGGCGGAGGCACGCAGGGTGGAGAGGGATTCGACGCCGGTGGCGTCCAGGGGGGCGCCCGTGTTGGCGGCGGCGAGTACTCCGTCGCGCAGGGTCAGGCGCAGGCGGCCGGGGACGCCTGCGCGGGAGGCGGCGTCGGAGGCGTTCTGGGCGAGCTCCACGACGAGGCGGTCGCGGTAGCCGCCGAGGACGAGGTCCTCCTCGGAGTTGGCGTCCTCGCGGAACCGTGCCGGGCTGGTCGCCCAGGCGTCCAGCACCCCGCGTCGCAGCCGGGCCGTCCCGAACGGATCCGCGCCCTCGGCAGCCGGCCGCACGAAGTTGCTCACGCTTGACACTCCCTCATCGTCGTACGCCCGCGCGCATCGGCCGGCCGCGGCAAGAAGGTACCGCGCGGGTCCCTTGGCAGGGGGCCAGGGCTGGAAGGGGTGGCTCCGCCGCGTGGGTGGGTGCGGGTGGGTGGGGGCCGGCCGCGCCGTTCCCCGCGCCCCTTAAAAGCCAAAGCCAAAAGATTGCGCCGTTCCCCGCGCCCCTGGGGGCCCGAGGGGGCGAAGGCGCAGCCGAGCCCCTAAGGGGCGCGGGGAACTGCGCGGCCGGCCACACACAACCCGCACATCACAGCCGGGCGCAGCCACCCCAAGGGGCGCGGGGAACTGCGCAATCTTTTGGCTTGAAGGGGGGGAGGGGGCGCGCGATCAGGCAAGCGCGAGCCGCAGGCTAGCTGTGGCCGTACTCCGATGCCGACCCGTCCGGCCCCACCGGCACCGACCCCGAGTCGGGCGAAGGCCGAAGCGGGAACGGATCCACCCGGGTCTCATCGATCACCGGCGGCGCAGGCCGCGCAGGCGCAGGCATGACCGCCGCCTCCGAATGCCCACCACATCCGTACGAGAGCGACACGACTCGCCCGTCCGCCGGCGAGAACTCATTCGCGCACAGACCGAACGCCTGCCCGAGCGACCCGCCCACAGGATTCAGGAACCCACAGCTGACGCACGTCGCGGGAGCGGCCTGAGCCATCGCGGTCTTCGCCCCGTACGACTCCTCCCAACGGTCGGCCGCGACATGCAGCCCGTACCGGGACAGCACGCGAGCCCGCCGCATCCCCAGTTCCTCGGCCACGGACGCGATCGAGCCGCGCGAGGGCACGAGCGGCAGCGCGGCCGGCGCCTGCGGCGTGATCTCGGCGTCCTCCGCCTCGGCGAGCTGGGCCATCTCCTCGGAGATCGGCGCGTTCGGAGCGGGCTCGTCCTCGCCGGAGTAGCCGGGTTCCAGACGCAGGTCCTCCGCGTCCGTGGGCAGCAGGTCCCCGGGACCCATGTCCCCCGGCCGGAGCCGCTCGCTCCACGGCACCCACTCGGGTGCCAGCAGGGCGTCGGTGCCGGGCAGCAGCACGGTCTCGTCGAGGGTGACGACCTTCGCCCGGGAGGCCCGGGCCACCGTCACGGCCCAGCGCCACCCGCGGTAGCCCATCTCCTTGCACTCGAAGAAGTGCGTGACGACGCGGTCCCCTTCGCTGACCAGTCCCGCGTGCTCCCCCACCACGCCGGGAGCGGCGGCCTCCTCGGCGGCGGCCCGGGCGAGGTCCACGGCCTCGGCACACAGACGGTCGGGGGTTCGGCTTCGCGTTGTCGCGCTCACAGGTATCGCTTCTCTCCTACGCCGTCTCACGAGTGCGCCATCCCTCGACGGGGGTGCGGACGGAGCGGACCGGAGGGCCGCGTCGACGTCCGCGCCCGATCGCACTCGGGCGCACCTACGTCATCCATTCTGCGGGATGACCGAGAGGCGCGCGGCCGAGAACAACCGCCGCGGGCGCGCTACGCACGCTACCGTCTCGTGGGCGCTGGGCCTACACCGGCGTTGCCTTCATGCTGTCGCGCCGTCTCCCCGACCGGGTGCACGGGACGCTCCAACCGGGTGCGCGGGGCGCTCGCGGCCGGTGCGCAGAGCGCTCTTCGCGCATGTCCGGCACCCCGTCCACCGCGCCCACTCAGCCGCTATACGGGCGGTAACTGCGCTACTTCCGCCAAACTCGGGGCACTATTGCGGAGTGGCAGCCGCAAGGACGCCCCAAGGCGCCACCGGAATCGGTGAGGCCGGGGCAGGACGCAAGAGCGGATCGGGCCCGGTGCGCGGGGCCGTCCGTTCCGTCGGGCATGCCCTGCACCTGCCGTTCAGCGGTACGGCGAGAGGCATCAGAAAAGCGACTCACGCGCACGGCGCGGGCGAGTCGGGCCTCGGCAAACTGATCGAACTGCACGGGGTGAACGGCGCCGGCGACATGCTGATCACGGTCGCGCTCGCCTCGACGGTGTTCTTCTCGGTCCCGACGGACGAGGCCCGCGGCCGTGTCGCGCTCTACCTGGCGATCACGATGGCCCCGTTCACGCTGCTGGCCCCGGTCATCGGCCCCCTCCTGGACCGCCTCCCGCACGGCCGGCGCGCCGCGATGGCGGGCGCGTTCATGGCGCGCGCGTTCATGGCCCTGCTGCTGTCGGGCGCGGTCGTCACGGGCAGCATCGAGCTGTACCCGGCGGCCCTCGGCGTCCTGGTGGCCTCGAAGGCGTACGGCGTGGTCAGAAGCGCCGTGGTGCCCCGGCTCCTGCCACCCGCGTTCTCCCTGGTCAAGGCGAACTCACGGGTCACGCTCGGCGGCCTGCTGGCGACGGGCGTGGCGGCCCCGATCGGCGCGGGCCTCCAGGCCCTCGGCCCCCGCTATCCGCTCTACGGCGCCTTCCTGATCTTCGTGGCGGGTACGTTCCTGTCGTTCTCCCTGCCGCACAAGGTCGACTCGGCCAAGGGCGAGGACAAGGCCCTGCTCGCCGCGGACGAGCAGCATCTGCACGGCCCGCACCTCAAACAGCCCAAGCGTCCGGGCCTGCGCACGGTCGGTACGGCGGTCACGCACGCGCTCGCCGCGAACGCCGCGCTGCGCGGCCTCTCCGGGTTCCTGATCTTCTTCCTGGCGTTCCTGCTGCGCGAACACCCCCTCGCGGGCGCCAGCGCGGCGGTCTCACTGACCGTCGTGGGCGTGTCGGCGGGCGTGGGCAACGCGCTCGGTACGACGGTCGGGGCGGCCCTGAGATCCCGGGCGCCGGAGCTGATCATCGTCACCGTGGTCGCGGTGGTGCTCGGGGTGGCGATCACGGCGGCGGTGTTCTTCGGGGTGCTCCTGGTGGCGGTGCTCGCCGCGTTCGCCGGGTTCGCCCAGGCGCTGTCCAAGCTGTCCCTGGACGCACTGATCCAGCGGGACGTACCGGAACTGGTGCGGACGTCGGCGTTCGCACGCTCGGAGACACTCCTCCAGATGGCCTGGGTGGTCGGCGGGGCGATCGGTATCGCGCTGCCGCTCATCGGCACGCTCGGGATGGCGGTGGCGTCCGGGATCATCGCGCTCGGCTGGCTCACCACGGTCCGCGGGCTGCTGAGCGCGGCCCGGCACGGCGGCCGCCAGCACGCACACCTGGCCTGAGCCGTCCGGTCCTCACCGGCCGCCCTCCGATCCGCCCCCGGTCGCCCTCCGATCCGTACCCGGCCGCCGTCCGATCCGTACCCGGCCGTCCCCTGCTCACCGGAGTGATCCGGGCCCGCGGCACGCCGCGTAGCCCACCCACGTAGCCGGGCCGCGCGACCCGCCCGATAACCTTCGCCCATGAGCTCCCAGCGTCCCCTTGCGCGCCGTCGCCGCGCCGTCGCCGCCGCAAGTGCCGTTTCCGCCGGACTTCTCGTGCTGTCCGCCTGCGACAAGCCGACGCCGATGGCCACCGTCACGGTCGGCAAGAATTCGGTCAGCGTCGAGGCCGAGTGCTACGAGGACGGCAAGACCATCGGCAAGGAGGAAGCGACCAAGTGCGCCCTCAAGAAGTCCTCCGACACGATCAGCGTCTCGCAGGGTGAGACGCTGCGCATCGGTGTCGACCCGGAGATCGCCGACGAGGGCTGGGCCCTGTGGCTCAACGGCCAGCAGGTCACTTCCCCCTTCAAGAAGACGTACTACGCCTTCGAGGGCGTCGACCTCTTCGCCGAGCAGTCGGGCCAGGCCGCCCCGAAGACGATCTACATCAGCGTCGTCCAGCAGAACAAGGCCGGTACGCAGGTCCAGGGTGTCTGGAACTTCAAGCTTGAGAACGCGGACGCCTGAGCCGCCGCTGAGCCGCCCGGTTCCCATGGAGCGCCGCTCATGCGTGTCCTCGTAACCACCGCCGTCCCCGCCGAACGGGACGCGGTGGCGGCGGCGTTCACTGCGTCGGCACCGGCGTCGTCGGTACTCCGTCCTCTCGCCGGTGGCGTGGGACCGGCCGCCGCCGCAGCGTCGACCGCCGCCGCGCTCACCGCGGCCGCGCTGGGCGGTGAGCCGTACGACCTGGTCGTCTCCGCCGGTATCGGGGGCGGGTTCCAGCCCGACGCGCCCGTCGGCTCGCTCGTCCTCGCCGACGAGATCACGGTCGCGGACCTCGGCGCCGAAACCGCCGACGGGTTCGTCCCGGTCACCGAACTGGGGTTCGGAACCGTCACGCACCGGCCACCGAATTCACTCGTACGAGAGATCGCGGCCGTCACCGGAGCACGTCAGGGGTCCGTCCTGACCGTCAGCACGGTGACCGGCAGCGCCGCGCGCGCGGTGGAACTGCGCCGGCGCCACCCGCGCGCGCTCGCCGAGGCCATGGAGGGCTTCGGGGTGGCGGAGGCCGCCGCGGCGCACGGCGTCCCCGTCCTGGAGATCCGTGCCGTGTCCAATCCCGTGGGCCCCCGGGACCGCGCCGCCTGGCGGATCGGCGAGGCCCTCGCGGCACTCACCGGGGCCTTCGGGAAGCTTGCGCCCGTACTGGAGAGTTGGAACCCACATGACCTCACCCACTGAGCCCTCGCAGACGCCTCAGCCCACGCAGCCCTCGCAGTCCTCCGAGACGCAGCCGCTGAAGATCGCGTACTCGCCCTGTCCGAACGACACCTTCGTCTTCGACGCCTGGGCGCACGGCCGGATCCCGGGGGCGCCCGCGCTGGACGTGACCTTCGCCGACATCGACATCACCAACGGCATGGCCGAGCGCGGCGAGTTCGACGTCCTGAAGGTGTCGTACGCCGTCCTGCCGTACGTCCTGGACGAATGGGCCCTGCTGCCCTGCGGGGGCGCTCTGGGGCGGGGCTGCGGGCCGCTGGTCCTCACCCGGGAGGCGGGCGTGGACCTCACCGGCCGCACGGTCGCCGTGCCGAGCGAGCGGTCGACCGCGTACATGCTGTTCCGCCTGTGGGCCGCGGACACGGTTCCCGGCGGGGTCGGCGAGATCGTCGTCATGCCGTTCCACGAGATCATGCCCGCGGTACGGGACGGGAAGGTGGACGCCGGACTGGTCATCCACGAGGCCCGTTTCACGTACCAGAACTACGGTCTGCACAAGCTCGCGGACATGGGTGAGCACTGGGAGCGGACGACGGGGCTGCCGATCCCGCTGGGCGCGATCATCGCCCGGCGGGCGCTGGGCGAGGCCACTCTGGGGCTGCTCGCCGAGTCCGCACGGGCGTCCGTGCGGGCCGCCTGGGACGATCCCGAGGCCTCGCGGGCGTATGTGATGGAGCATGCGCAGGAGATGGACGCGGCGGTGGCCGATCAGCACATCGGGCTGTACGTCAACGAGTTCACGGCGGACCTCGGCGAGGACGGGTACGCGGCGGTCCGGGGCCTTCTCACGCGGGCGGCGGCGGAAGGTCTTGTGCCCGCGCTCGCCCCGGGGGCGCTGGACTTTCCCTAGCGGGATGGGGCGTAGGGGGCGCGGAGTGCGGGTGCGGGTGCGGGTGCGGGTCCGGTGGGGGCTGGTCGCGCAGTTCCCCGCGCCCCTCATGCGGGCTGCGCCCATGAGGGCGCAGCCCGGGCCGGTACCCGTTGGATACCAGGTCGGCTATACGTCCAACTGGTCCGCCACCGCGCGCAACAGGCCCGCGATCTTTGCGCCTGAGGCCTTGTCGGGGTAGCGGCCTCGTTCCAGCATCGGGGTGATGTTTTCCAGGAGGGTCGTCAAATCCTGGACGATGGAGGCCAGTTCGTCGGGCTTGCGGCGCTGGGCGGCCGCGACCGAGGGCGTGGGGTCCAGGAGCGTCACCGAGAGCGCCTGGTCACCGCGCTGTCCGGCGACCACACCGAACTCCACCCGCTGCCCCGGCTTGAGAACATCGACTCCGGCGGGCAGGACCGAGGAATGAACGAAGACGTCGCCGCCGTCGTCGCGGGAGAGAAAGCCGAAGCCCTTCTCGCTGTTGAACCACTTGACCTTGCCAGTCGGCAAAGCACACGCTCCCTCGATCGGTCCCGGACGGGGCCGGACGCTTGTCAGAATGCCGCTGAACAGCCTACCGAGGCTCTCCCCACCGACACACGGGCTTAATCACGCCTGAAAACAAGACTGAGCCCCCACCTAGTGAAGGCAGGGGCGCAGAGGGACCGTTGGGGCTACCCGATGTGCCGGTAGAGCGTCGCGCGGGAGACTTCAAGCGCCTTGGCAATGGCAGTGATGCTCTCCCCCTTGGCTTTACGAGCCTTGGCGACAGTCAGCACGTCCTCAGTGATGACGGACGGGCGCCCACCCACACGCCCCTGCGCCTTGGCTGCCGCCAGTCCGGCGTGCGTGCGCTCAATGATCATGTCTCGCTCCAACTCAGCAAAGGCAGCCATCATCGTGAAGAAGAACTTCCCCTCCCCCTTCGGCGAGTAGGTACCGGAGAGAGTTCCCGTAAGAATGCGGAGCGCGATTCCATGGGCGTGCAAGACCTCAGCAGTCGTCAGCACGTCCTTAGTTGAGCGGCCCAACCGGTCAAGCTTCCACACACAGAGGGTGTCGCCTTCCCTCATGTAGTCGAGAGCAGCGAGCAGACCAGGGCGCTCCGCGTTCTTCCCGGACGCCTTGTCCTCGTAGACCTTGGAGCAACCGGCCGCGCTCAGAGCGTCCTCCTGAAGCTGAGCATGCTGAGCCTTGGCGCTGACCCGCTTGTATCCGATGACCGCCATGATCCGTTCCCCTCCCTGATGTTCCCTGCCGACACAGAAAGTGTCTCATAACCCGTCTCAAAACATCAAGGCATCGAGAGAGGTTATGAGACGGGTTTTGAACGCCGATACGGGGTCCGGGAGGCGTCTCGCCGGACAGTCCCGCAATCGACCGTTTCTGAGACGCGGTCGCCAGGCGCAAGCTTGCTACAAAGCTTGAGACAATAGATGTGAGGAGCGAGGGAACCGGACAGACGAGAGAGACCAGAGGAGACAGACACGGAACTAGGGCCAGGCGCACCCATCGACATGGACGCGGTAGACCGATTGGGAGCCGAGACGGCAGCGCGCAGCGAGGAAGGGGTGCAGAACATCAGGGGCGCACTGCGCCAACTGGCAGGAGGGATGGAGGGGCGCAGCGCGGCGTTCGCCCAGGGAGCCCTGTCGGGGAAGATCCTTCCCGCTTATGTCAATGGCTCGGGGCGCAGATCAATCCCCCAAGCCGGATAAGCGAGTTTTACGCAGCGCAACCAACTGAGCCCTAGCAATTACCGATAGTGATTGCTAGGGCTTTTTGCCATCCCGGGCCACTCCTGGCCTCACCAACATTGAATGCGTATCTGCCATAATTAGATCTAGAAGGGTGCGGCAGACGGAGAGAAATAACCGACTGACCCCCTGGAGAGATTAATGAATACGAGCACGTTGCCTATCTGGCACGCATCCGTATCACTACCGGCCAAGCTCACGTACATGGCCTATCGCGCCGGACTACCACTGAAAGACGATTCGCTCAGTGATGCGCTGTTCAAGCTGAGACAGGCTCCGAACGTATCCCTGGACGAGTGCGTACGGGAGCTAGAGGAATCTGGCTGGCTATGACCAGAGGCACACTAACGACTTGCAGAAAGGAAGAGGATGGAAGAGCAGACAGTAGAGACCCCGGTCTACCTACTCAATGACACCTTGATTGGACCCCGCGCACAGTTCCTTTGGATCTATATCAAGGCGTACGGCGGAGATCCCAGACGGCTCACACAAGAGCACCTGGCCAAAGCCATCGGGGCAGGAAAGAACCGAACAGACCTCAGAGAAGCAGTAAGTCAACTAGAGCGTCACGGGTGGCTGCGAGTGAACCGCACCGTTAAGCCACATTGCTACAAATTGATCAGGAAAGACACAGAGGAGTCAACACTATGGTGAACACCAACGCATTCAGCAGCGGAACACAGGAAGGGAATTGGTGGGCGAACTATGTAGCCACCGCGCCGGAGCGTGAGGCCAAGAAATCAGAAGAAGAGGCAGCAAGAGTTTCTGCGCAGCGCGCAATGATTGATCGGTACCAAAGAGAACAGGCACTGAAATACGCAGCTCCTGCAATTACCTCAGTCATCCAGACCTACACAGTTAAGGGAGAGATGGCCGACACTGACACCGTCGCTAGCGATGTCTCACAGATGTTGCCTGACGCTGCTCCAGGGCTATTCCGGCAGGTACTTGATGATCTCAAATCCCAGGGCAAGGTATACGAGGTGCAGAACGCTCCCGGTTTCATGGGAATGCGTTCCAGCCACCTCTATCTAGTGGACAGGTGATGAAAGACCCAAGTGAACTGAGCTTTCCGGCGCAAGCCGTGTACTCCGAACTCGACAGAACCGGCGAACTGATGAGGCGAGATGAGTTCTTGGAAGAATTCGGAGACGGCTACGAGGCAATCATCAAAGAACTCCAAACAGCCGGTTTCTATTCTGCGCCGGTTCAGAGTTCTCGCGAGAACTCATCAGGAGTTCTCTTCAAGAATAGGAACACCCGGTACGGCTTAGAGTTCCATTAAAGGCAAGAACTGTCCAACGCAACGACAAAGCCCCGCTAGTTCGCAATGAACTAGCGGGGCCTCGGAGGAGCGACGCGCGAAAGAACCAAGAAGCGTACCGAATCATGAACCAGAATCAGCAATCGAACCCAAACCCATGCGAGAGATTGCCAATGTTGAAACAGTCGAACGGCGAACCGTCCAGAAAAAGGGCCGAGTCGATGGACTCAGCTTTCCAGAACTATATAAAGGATACCAGGAATGACAGACACAGTCGGAAGGGAACTCATCGAGTTCACGGACACACGACCAGGCTACGAGAACCGCGACGGAAGCTTTGTGATCGTCCCTAAGAAGATGGCGCAGGACTCAAACCTGTCGGACGCCGAATATCGCGTACTCAGCTACCTTCACGACAAGGCAGGTAACCCGAACCCGGAGCTTTACAACGCGAAGAACCGCGATTGGTGCCGTATCGCCTTCCCCTCTATCGAAACAATCGGTAACGAGACCAACCGCAGCAAGAGACAGGCGCAGGAGACCGTTACCAGCCTAGATCTAAAGGGCTACGTCAAAATTGTTCACCGCAAGACCAGCAAGGGAATCAACAACGTCTATGCAGTCCAGTTCCCTTCCTGGTACCAAGCCCTCAACAAGGTCAACACCTTCACTCAGCTAGTAGTAATAGGTAAGAAGGCAGCCAAGAGAGGTAGTGCGGAAAACCTCCCTACCCCTAACGCGGAAAACCGCACAACCTCAAGTGAGGAAAACCGCACTGTAAATAGCTCCATTGAAATAGCTCCACATGAAACAGGTACAAGTACGGAGCTGCGCTCCGAAGAGCTACCAGAGGAGAACCAGGGAAAACCCTTGGCAGAGACTATGACTCCTCCCCTTGGTGGACTAGCTAACGAAGCTCTTGAGGAAGTTGGCTCCTCTACCTTGGCTGACGAAAGTCACGGCTTCGCCGCTCCTATCTCTTCCGCTGGTGACGTAGTCGACGCTCACGCGTCTCCTCCCTCTGGTGCAACTAAGAAGCGTGGTTACTCCTTCACTCCCAAGAAGAGAATTGATCGAGTACCCGCACCTCGCAATGCCTCTGTACGCGCCTCTGGCGCAGAGCCTGAGGCATCGGAGCCTGAGACTCCCCAGAAGCCTTCAGAGGACGTCTGGAAGCCTCTCAGGCGGGCCGGGGAGTCCGATGAGGACTACAACGCACGTCTACTCAAGGCGATGCTTGTCAGAGACCAGGCACGCAAGGATAGAGAGAAGATCGAGCAAGCACAGAAGGTAATTCGCAAGACGCACGACCACACGCTTACTACCTCTGCGGGCATTGCCCGACTGGCCAATTACGAGAGAATCAGAGGTAATGGATAGAGGAAGTGATTAGCGCCAATGAGAAAGTCCAGGGATGCGAATTCCCTGGACTTCTCTATTGCTATTCCATTGAATATGGAATACCTCGGCCGGCTCGTGATACGGAATTCCCTTTCTTTCATAATCGAAAAGGCTACTACATATGCTTTCCAAAGGAATTCTATACGCGACTCCTGCTTTTCTGGGTAGTTCCGTAGGTGTCTGGACTAGAAGTAGTTACTCATGTCTACCCCCTAAAACAGAAGTGCCGATACCTCCGAGTTTCGGAGATACCGGCTTTTCCCAGAGTAGTTACTACTCTGGATAATTCATCGTCATGACACGCCCTGTCTTGACGGCCATCTTTCCTGCCTTGTACAGCGTCAGAATCAAGCACTTGGTTCCTGACTGGTTCGTCCCTGGCTCGATGGACAGAATCTCTACTGTCTTCCCATTCCAGAGCCTCAGATGGTCACCCGCCTTCAACTTCCTCGCTGGCTTACTTATTGGTCTACTGATGTTGTCTACCTCCCTTCCTTTGGGGTAGTTACATCATCTCATCCAGCACTGACAAACGAGAATGACCCATTCCGCTTCTGGAAACAGAAGAGCGCCCGGCTCCGACAGGGAACCGAGCGCCCTCTTACACCTAAATGAGAAGAGAACGCGGCCTCCCCAACACTTCCTGCCTTTCATCCTCAGTCATCCGGCTTAGCCGGTACTCCCGTTCCAGGGTTCCCAATTTCGCATCTAGCAGCATCTGATCAAATTCATCCGGGACGACATAAGTGCCGTCCAAAAGACGAGCAACCATCTGCACATTCCCCAAAGGTGCAATCGATCCGGCACGAATCACTACCTTCCACACAAGTGCGTCAGATGCGGGAAGTTCATTCTTATCAGCACCCTCAATTTCCATCTCGATATCATTATCGGTGGATAGGTGGTTCTTTTCCTGTGTTGCCCTCAGCGACTCAATGAGGACAGGAGTCGGGCGGCTGCTTACAAAACGAACCTTACAGACCACCACCAACTCACCATCCAAGTGCTCGACGCACGGCTCCAGAACCATTCGAGGACGGGCGCATGCACGTCTATATGTAGCCCAAGATGCGATCATATTCATTACAGCGGCAAAAGCTGCGACCACAGCTACAACTAGAGCCCATTCAGCAGTAGACATAGACTCAGAATGCCCGTAGCCAGTACCGAAGTATGCGGATTTGAGGAACCTCTGCGGTTGGGCATGAGGAAGCCCCCGGACCGCTTGTGCGAAGCGTCTGAGGGCTCTCTGAGTGATTGACCTACTCCCCCGGCTCCTCGTGGTCGGGGATTCTCTGTGCGCGGCTCTCAGCGACGTTCAGAACCTCTGTCAGGCTCTCGATGAGCCGTCCGGCAATCCACCTCAGCTCATCCGCCGTGAGCTTGGCTTCCGGAGTCACCATCGGCCGCGCCAACTCCACGATGACCGCAGCGTTGTTGATCTGCTGGCTCTCGACCCTGTCCGCCAGGAGGGAAAGCGGAGAGTACGGGCTGTCCGCGATCAGATGCGCTGGCTTCCCCTCCGGCCCCTTCCAGGGCAAGAGCCGTACGTGACTCCGTCCGTCCGTGTTCAGTGCGCTTGCTCGGTCGTTCACTGTCCTCAGCTCCTCACAACCGGTGTGAGCTGAGCTTATGCGGTTACGCGTAAGCGCGGTAGCAGAGATCTGCGATACCGCAGAGGCTGACGGTATGGCTGATCTTGACCGCTCCCGGAACCTCTGGCCGCAGATTGCCGACGACCTGCGCCGCCGGTTGCGCGCTGGCGAGTGGTCACCTGGTGAGCGCGCTTCCCCGGAACGGTCGCACTGGCAGCGGAGTACGGCACGGCCCAAGCCACTACACAGAAGGCGGTCGTAGCGCTCCGCGCCGAGGGGTGGCTACGCCTGGAAGTCGGACAGGGCAACTACGTCACGGACGCTCCCCCACTAAGCCTCTGAGGCTCCACGCCCCCACGAACGGCCCTGAGTGCCCCTCAGGCGGTCCCGGAGCGCTCTGCCGCCCAAGCCCCCGGTCCATGACCCCAATAGAGCCTCAGGGGACCGTACGGCGATTCCAGGGGTACGAGGATCGTCAGCGCTCCACCGGAAGAGCACCAAGCCCCTCAAGATCACCCCCCTTCCCCCAGACCCCCTATCCCCTTTAGGGAGAGAATTACCTACTCCCTATAACAACCCTTACAGGCCCTACTTAGGGCGCAATAACGGGCGCGCACGCGTGATACAGAGCAACCAGAGATCTGTCAAGGTTAGAGAAAACCCCTGGTCAAGCACTGAAAGGCTACTGCCTATCCCCTTGGCAGTCCTGAGCACGAGGAAGACCGAACCACCCCTAAATGAATTCGACCTATTAAAGGTAGGGGTGGTCCGAATTCGCAAACAACTCAGAAAAAGAATAAGGCCCCGCTATTCAGCGGAGCCCTTTCTCTTTGCAGTGAATTACCTGGCGTACTCCAATGCCTTCCACAATTGCTTATCTGTATTGTGACTGACGACCAGCCTCGTCATCTTCTTCTTTCCGGGGCGGGAAAGCGCCAACTCATTTGCCATGGTCTGAATATCTCCCAGATCCATAACCATTCCCTTATCTTTCTCGTCAGTCCCCTTATCCCAAGCCCAGACTTTTACGCCATAGGTACGGAGGAATTCCCTACGGTCTTCCTGGTCTTTCGACTCCCAGACTTCCCCGTACTTCTTACCTGTGGCTTTCAGAGCCGGGTTAGCCCTGTCCGCTTCCTGCTTAGCCAGTAGAGCCACCTTTGCCGACAGACCCTTGTGCATTCGCATGTACGACTCTTCCTGCCCCTCCCCGTCGTACTCTCCTGCGATGTACATTGCTTCCAGGTTATCCAGTCGTGCTTTTGCTTCCTGGAGTTCCCTTGCCTGACTAGGTCCCGTACCGGCACGCTCGTACATTTCCCACGTGCCTACGCTCTCCCGAATCTGCTGGTCAACCCATGCATCGAGCACGTCAGCACGGACGTAGAGACCTGTTGAACAGTCGCCTCCCTTGAACTTGTTGGAGCAGCGGTAGTACCTGTGACCAGGAACTTTCGTGTTGTCCTTCCTGGTGTGACCTGAGCCGAGCAGCGAGGTAACCGGCGCGTCGCATTCACCGCACCGAGCAATACCAGCAAGCAAACTCTTTGCACCTGTACGGATTTCCGCCCCTACAGGTTTGGGTGCCGGTTTGATCCTGTCGACAAGGTCTGCCCATTCATCCATGGACGCGAGAGGCTTTTCCGGGAGAATGACCGGCTCTCCCTGATCATCCAAGACAGCCTCACCCTTATAGGCGTAGATACCGGGAACCCATGAGGAGCGGATGAACTTATTGATGATGGTGGACTGCCACTGTGTCCCCTTGGCTTCCTCCCCCTTCAACGTCCTGAGGTGGTCTCCCCACGTGAGTACGCCACGACCGTTGAAGTCTCGGGCAATCCTGTGTGTGGACTGACCCTCACGGACACGAGAGAAGATCTCTTCCACGTGAGGGTGGAAGTCCTGGTCAATCTCCAGAACCTTCCTCTTGCCTCCTTCCACGGCTTTGATGCGGTAGCCGGTAGGCGGAGCGCCTGTAAGCCATGAACGGTTCTCCAGACGGCTCTGTACGCCGTTCAGGATGCGTGCCTGGATCGTGTCCCACTCAGCCTCAGCAAAGACGGCAGTCATACGAGCCATCATCTTGCCCTGAGGGGTGGAAAGATCGAACCCCTCCTCCACGCAAACGATGTACTTGCCGTTTTGCTGCGCCCATTCCAAGAGTTCGTTGAAGTGCATCGAGCGACGGGTGAGCCTGTCCATCTTGGCTGCAATGATCACGTCGAACTCATCCGCGCGGGACGTGAGCCACCTACCGAGTCGCGGACGCTTGAACGGAGAGATGGAGCCTGAGACGTCGGTGTCCTCTGCCTCGCCCACCAGGATGCCGGACAGGTGTGGAGCGGCCACGTAGTGGCGGATGACGCCACGCTGCCACTCGATGGACGTAGAGCCGTCCGAGTCGGCAGAGAGGCGCAGGCAGGCGAGGTAGCGCAGACCGGGTGTCATGAGGGGAGGCTAGCGGAGTCTGTGTGCCTAGGTAACTGGCTTGACCTTGCCGGTAGGCACGTCTGTCCTCGTCCTCGTACTCGTCGGAAACTGCGTCGGAAAGACTTCAAGACTTCGGCTGAAACTGCTCGGGAAACAGGTCCGTACAGCACTACAGCGGGTCGTCGGACCCGCCTGTACCAAGGCTAATGGTCCGGCGGCTGCTGACAAGACGTCGCCGGATTGTTCCTCAGGGCAGGGAACTACCCTGGTCGAGTGCGTGACAAAACCCAACCGAATTCCGCCGCGGCCGGAGAACGACTCATCCGTGCCGGTGCCATCGTGTTCTTCGTCGGAGCTGTGGCCACTCTGGTCACCGTGGCCCCGCTGCTGCTCGACACGACGCCCTTTCCTACGTACATGTTCGGTCTGAGCATGTTGATGGGCGTCGGATTCCTCATCGCGGGAGCGGGGGTGTTCCGGTCGATCGCCGACGGCCGCCGGCAGGCACGCGGAGGTTTGTGAGCCCCTACTGGTGGGCTGCCAGCCAATTCGGGAACTCCAGCAGGTCCTTGAGGACCACGTCGGCGCCGGCCGCGCGCAGTTCCTCCGCGTCGCACGGGCCGGTGGCCACCGCGACGGACAGCGCTCCGGCGGTACGGGCGCCGCGTACGTCGCCGGTGTGGTCGCCGACGTAGACGCCCGCGTCGTACTCGCGCAGGGCCTCCGCCTTGCGCTCGGCCCACAGGTCGCCGATGACCGCGTCGGCGTCGATGCCGAGATGGCTGAGATGCAGCTTGGCGTTCGGCTCGTACTTGGCGGTGACGACGATCGCCCGGCCGCCGGCGGCCCGTACCGCCGCGATCGCCTCACGGGCGCCGGCCATCGCGGGCGTCGGGGCGATGGCGTGGGTGGGGTACATCTCCCGGTAGACGTCCGCCATGGCCGCGACCTCCTCGGCCGGAAACCAGTTGACCAACTCGTCCGCGAGCGGCGGCCCGAGCCGGGTGACGGCGAGGTCGGCGTCGATGAAGGTCCCCGTCCGCACGGAAAGCGCCTGGTAACAGGCCCGGATCCCGGGCCGGGAGTCGATGAGGGTCATGTCGAGGTCAAACCCGACAGTCAACACACGAGAAGTCATATAAGCCATTGTGCCCACTGCTTTCAGGGGCGCGGGGAACTGCGCGCCCAGCCACAGCACACCCGCACCCGACAACCACCCCAGCCACCCCTTTCCTGGGGGCGCGGGGAACTGCGCGCCCAGCCCCCACCGGCCCGCACCCGACAAACGCCCCGCCCGGGACGGGAGCGCCCCGTCACTTCCGGCGCTGCGACCGCCACACCAGGTACAGCGCCGAAGCGACAGCCGCGCCACGCAGAACCCACGGCCAGGTCTCGCCGATCGCGTCGCTCATCTCGTCCTGCGCGATCGGCGCACCCCACCGCCCCTCCGAACGGCCCCAGATCCAGACGATGCCCCCCGAGGCGACGAGGCCGGGCACGACGAGGACGGCCCACTTCGCCTCGGTGGGACTCAGGCGGCGCGAGAGGTAGGCGATGAGCCAGCCGAGGCCCAGCATGACGAGGTTGCCGATGACCGCGCCGGCGACCAGGAGGGCGGCGGCGACCAGGAGGAGCGGGTTGGACCAGCCGCCGCCACCGCCGAGGGGGCGCAGGCGGGGTACGAAGCGACGGCGTACGCGCCCGGCGGGTGCGGGTACCTCGACGACCTCCGCCGCCGCCCCGGACGTCGGCTCGGACTTCGGTTCGGATTCGACCGTCTTACCGGATTTGTCGAGCTTGTCGGGTTCGTCGACCGGCGGCGGCCTGAACATTTCCGGGATCTCGACGCCGCCCGTGAACCCCGGCACGCTGTCCGTCGCCCCGAGCGGGCCGCTCTCCACCCGCCACCAGTCGGGCTGGGGCCCCGTGCCCAGTTCCTCCGTGCTGGCGAGGTGCGGCGGGGTGGGCGGGGAGCCGACCATCCCGGTCGACTCCGACGCGGCGACCTCGGGGCCGGCGGCACGCGGCCGGGGCACCGTGCGGCGCAGGCGCCTGGGCCGGGCCGCCGGTTCCTGTGCGCGCTGGGCGGGGACGGCGGACCGCTTCGGCGGGGCGGAGTCCGTACCGGCGGCCTTGTCCGTACCGGCACCCGTGTCCGCGCCGCTGTCGGTACGGGAGTTGGCGGCCGCGACCACCGACTCGGGGGTGCCGATGCGATCCAGGATGCGGCGGACGGCGGCCGGGCTGTCGAGGGTCGCTTTCGTGCGGCGCCGGTCGATCTCGCCCCGCAGCTCGGACACGAGCCGCATCCGCGTCCCCGACGGCAGCTGCCTCTGCTGGGCCAGGTCGCCCACCCGGCTCAGATAGTCGAATACGAGCTGGTCGCTCTCGATCCCCACGAAGTCCCCTCCGGGGCGCCCACGTTGCGTTTTCCCGTGCGACCGACGGTACCGCGCCCGCCGCCGGTGGCGGGCCCCGGCACGGCCGCGGCACGACCGCGGCTGACGCCAACGGGAACGGCGGCGGGGGCCCACCCGCTACCGTGGATCGGATGAGCGTCCAGGAGCAGTCGTCAGAGGAGCCCGGCGGGGCGTCCACAGAGGAGCCCGCCCCCGCCGGGGCACACCCTCGTTCCCTCGCGGAGGACCTGCGGGCCCGCGACGACTCCTCCCTGTCCGCGCTGCTGCGGGCCCGCCCGGACCTCATCACGCCCGTACCGACCGACCTGACCCAGCTGGCCACCCGGGCCGGTACGCGGGCCTCCGTGATCCGGGCCCTGGAGCGCCTGGACCGGTTCGCCCTGCAGACCGCGGAGGCGCTGGCCGTGGCCCCGGAACCGGCGCCGTACGGCACACTCCAGGACCTGCTGGCGGGTGACGCGCACGACCCGGTGGTCGTCGAGGCGCTCCCGCGAGCCGTGGCCGTCCTGCGTGAGCAGGCCCTGGTGTGGGGCTCGGACGACCGGCTCCGGCTGGTGCGCACGGCCCGCGAACTGCTCGCGCCCTCGCCGCAGCACCCCTCCCCGACCGGGCTCGGCCCGACGGTCGCGGAGGCGACCACGGGCATGTCCCCGGGCCGGATCCAGGAACTCCTGACGGCGGCCGGGCTGCCCACGACGCACGACGCGGTGTCCGCGGTGGGGTCGCTGACCGGGCTCTTCACCGACCGCGCCCGGATGTCCGACCTGCTCGACTCGGCCCCGCCGGACTCCCTGGAAGTCCTTTCGCGGCTGGTCTGGGGGCCGCCGTACGGCCAGGTGACCGCCGATCCGGCGACCCGGCTGCGCTGGCTCCTCGACCGCGGACTGCTGCTGCCGACGGCGCCCGGCACGGTCGTACTGCCCCGCGAGGTGGCCCTCCATCTGCGCGAGGGGCGGGCGCACCAGCGGACGGAACCGCTTCCTCCGCCGGTCGAGCCCACCTCCGTACACCGCCCACAGGTTGTGGACAGCACGGCGGCCGGGCAGGCGTACACGGCGCTCGCCACCGTCGAGGAACTGCTGAAGGACTGGGACGAGGGCGGCCCGTCGGCGCTGCGCGCGGGCGGTCTGAGCGTGCGCGACCTGAAGCGGACGGCCGTGGCCCTCGACGTACCCGAGCCGGTCGCCGCCTTCTGGGTCGAACTCGCCTACGCGGCGGGCCTGCTCGCCCCGGACGGCGAGGCCGACGAGCGGTACGCGGCGACGCCCGCCTACGACGAGTGGCTGGAGCTCCCGGCGGCCGAACGCTGGACCCGGCTGGCCACGGCATGGCTGTCGGCGACCCGTACGGCGGGCGTGGTCGGCGGACGCGACACCAAGGAGCGCACGCTGGCGGCGCTGGGCCCCGGCCTCGACCGCTCGGCGGCGCCCGAGGTCCGGCACCGGGTCCTCTCGCTCCTCGCCGCGCTGCCCGAGGGCGGCTCCGCATCCCCCGACGCCCTCGTGGCCCGCCTGCACTGGGAGCGTGCCCTGCGCGGCGCCGCCTCCTCGGACGATCTGCGGTCGCGGATCGCCCGGTGGACGCTGACCGAGGCCGAGTCCCTGGGGATCACCGGCAGGGGCGCGCTGTCCGCGCACGGACGGGCGCTCTTGGGGGCGCCGCCCGGCGCACCCGCCCCCGCGCCCGCCACCGGGCCCGGCGACAAGCTGCCCGTCCATCACCGGCATCTCCACCATCCGGTGCCCGCGCCGGACCCCCGCACCCCCGCCGAGGTGGCCGCCGCCGCAGCCCTGGCCGGCCGGCTGCTGGCACCGCTCCTGCCCGAACCCCTCGATCACGTCCTCCTCCAGGCGGACCTGACAGCGGTGGCCCCGGGTCCGCTGCGCCGCCCGCTGGCCGATGTGCTGGACGTCCTCGCGGACGTCGAGTCGAAGGGCGGGGCGACGGTCTACCGCTTCACGCCCGGTTCGGTCCGCCGCGCCCTGGACGCGGGCCGCTCGGCCTCCGACCTGCAGGCGTTCCTCACCGCCCACTCCCGTACGCCGGTGCCGCAGCCGCTCGCCTACCTGATCGACGACGTGGCCCGCCGGCACGGCCATCTGCGGATCGGCGCGGCGTCGGCGTACGTGCGCTGCGACGACGACGCGGTCCTGAACGAGATCGTCGCCGACAAGCGTGCGCAGGGGCTGCGGCTGCGCCGTCTCGCGCCCACGGTGCTGGCCGCCCAGGCCGACCCGGCCACCCTCCTCGAAGGGCTGCGCGCCATGGGCTTCGCGCCGGCCGCCGAGTCCGCCGAGGGCGATGTGCTGATCACCCGCGCGCTCGCGCACCGCACTCCCCCGCGCACGGCGCCCGAGCCGGTCCCCGACGGCCCGCCGTCCCCCGACACCACCCTGCTGGGTGCCGCGATCCGGGCCATCCGGGCGGGCGACCTGGCCTCCACGACCCCGCGCAAGCCGTCCGCCTCCGGTTCCGCCGGCTCCTCCTCCGGATCCACCGGCGCCGAACGGAACGGCACGCTCCCGCGCACCACCTCCGCCGAGACCCTCGCCACCATGCAGGCCGCCGTCCTCACCGGCGGCACCCTGTGGATCGGTTACGTGAACGCCGAGGGCGCCGCCAGCCAGCGCGTCATCGCCCCCGTCCGGGTGGAGGGCGGTTTCGTCACGGCGTACGACCACACCGCGGACGAGGTACGGACGTATCCCCTGCACCGGGTGACGGGCGTGGCGGAGCTGGCGGACGAACAGGCCTGAGTCCGCCCGCCCACCGGACTCCCTCTCACTCGTTCGGGTGTAGGCGGTGGTTCATGCGCGCCACGCCGGACACTTCCCACCCATGAGGGACCTTGTGGGTTCTCCGGCATTCCCGCGCCGGCCGCTGGGCAGCCACTGGGCGTCCTGCTCACGCAACGAACCCACGCACCGAACTCATGTGAAGAAGAGGGAACCCCATGCGTACTGCCCGTCGTGTCGCCACCGTCCTGATCGGTACCGCCGCACTGCTCGGCGCACTCGCCTCACAGGCCGCGGCGATCGGCATCGATCTCGGCGGGGGCGTGACGTTCTGAGCCGCCCCCGCGCGGCGCGTCACACCCCGTAAGCCCCTTCTCGCCCCGTACGCACAGCAGGCCTCGCGGGCTTTGTACGTCCAGCGGGCCCCGTACGTCCGGCGGGCCGGACCCGGTCGTCCCGGGTCCGGCCCGTCCCCTCCGTGGGCCCGCGTCCGTGGGCCCCGCCCCGGCTCAGCAGCACCCGAAAGGTTCCGTAGCTCCCATGCGTCCCCTGCGTCTCCTGCTCCAACCCGCCTGTCCCACGGCCTCCGTGCCGTCGCTGAGTCCCGAGGGCGCCGAGCGCCGCACCCACCACGCGCGCACCGCCGCCGCGGTCGCCCTCATCGCCTCGGCCGTGCTCATCGGCGTGCTCGCCCCGCAGGCCGCCGCGGCCCGGACGGCGGCGGGGGCGGGGGCACCCCAGTCCGCCCCGGCCGCCCCGGCCGTCCCGTCCACGCGGTCCGCCCTGCCGTTGCCGCTGCCGGTGACGGCCGTCGAACCGCTCGTGACCGAGGGGGTCGGCATCGAGGGGCCGCTGATCAACAACATCACTCTGCCCACGCTGAGGTGACCTGCCGCATGCGGTAGCTGTCGCCTTCGAGCCGCACGATCTCCGCGTGGTGCGCCAGCCGGTCGACCATCGCGGGGGCGGCACCACCGAAGACCTCCTCCCAGCGGCCGAGCGGACGGTCGGTGGTCACGATGAGGGAGGACCGCTCGTAGCGGTGCGCGACGAGCTGGAAGAAGAGGTGGGCGGTGTCCGGGTCGAGCGGGGTGTAGCCGACCTCGTCGACGATGAGCAGCGGGCAGGCGTCGAGGTCCGCCAGTTCCTCGGTGAGGCGGCCGGCCGACCGCGCGTCCGCAAGCCGCGCGGCCCACTGCGCCGCGGTCGCGAAGGCCACCTGGTGCCCCGACTGGCACGCCCGTACGCCGAGACCGACGGCGAGATGGGTCTTGCCGGTGCCGGGGGGCCCGATGAACACCACGTTGCGGCGGGCCGCGACGAAGTCCAGGCCGCCCAGCCGGTGCACGGCCTTGCGGTCGAGCACCCGGGGGTACTCCTCGTCGAACTCCTCCAACAGCTTCCGGGCGGGAAAACGGGCCTCACGGATCCGGGCCTCGGCACCGGGCTCGGCGGGATCCTGCACGTCACACGTCTCGTGCGTCTCGTGCGCGTCGTACGAGACATACGAGTCGTACGTCTCGTACGTCTCGTACGGGGAGGAGACCGTCTGCGCCGGGATCGGGACGGTGACCCGCGCGACGGGCGCGGTCCTGGCCGCGACCGCGAACTCCGCCGGGACGGAGGACCCGTTCGTCCCGCCGGCCGCCCTCCCGGCGCCCTCGTGCGCGGCCCCCTCGTGGGAGGCGTACACAGGGGTGAGCCCGTGCCCTCGGTGCAGGCGCTCCCCCTGTGCGGCCATCGGTCCCGACATGTACGCCAGGATCGCCGCCGAGGCGATGAACGCCATGTGGATGACCGTCCCCCACAGCAGTGAGTGGTGGGAGGTGTGGTGCACGTCCACGAACATCTGGAGCAGGTGCACGGACGAGATGCCCACGATGGCGGTGGCGAGCTTCACCTTCAGCACGTTGGAATTGACGTGCGAGAGCCATTCCGGCTGGTCCCGGTGGCCCTGCAGTCCGATGCGCGAGACGAAGGTCTCGTAACCGCCGACGATCACCATGATCAGCAGATTGGCGATCATGACGACGTCGACCAGTTTCAGCACGGCGAGCATCACATACGTCTCGTCCGCCTGCCCGGTCACGCTCCGGAGGATTAAAGTCCACAGCTCCCTGAAGAACTTGTAGACGTACACCCCCTGCGCGGCCACCAGCCCGAAGTACAGCGGGGCCTGGAGCCAGCGGGTGGCGAAGAGCGAGTAACCGAGTATCGCGGTCGGCTGTGAGGGGGTGGGCAGCGGCTCGGGCGGCGGGACATGGCCGTGGTGGGGCAACAGTGGGCTCTCCCTGTGCGGCAGACCGGACGGTGAGCTGGGCAGTGACCTGCGGGATCGCCATTCTTCGGGGCAACGACCGTAAATCTGAATTCACACCACTCATTGGAATGAATAGACATTCAGTAGGACAGGACCGCGGACACCGGGCGTTCGCGGCGGCGGGCCCCGGCCATCAGGCACACTGGACGTTTGGCCGTGCACATCGCACGGCTGTGCAGAAGGGGACGCGCGTGAATGGTCCACTCATCGTCCAGTCCGACAAGACCCTCCTCCTGGAGGTCGACCACGAGCTGGCGGACGAGTGCCGCCGGGTCATCGCCCCCTTCGCCGAGCTGGAGCGCGCGCCGGAGCACATCCACACCTACCGGGTGACCCCGCTCGGGCTGTGGAACGCGCGCGCGGCCGGACACGACGCCGAGCAGGTCGTGGACGCGCTCGTGCAGTACAGCCGCTATCCGGTGCCGCACGCGCTGCTCGTCGACATCGCGGAGACGATGGGCCGCTACGGCCGGCTCACGCTGAGCAAGCACCCGGCCCACGGGCTCGTCCTGACCACCACCGACCGGCCCGTGCTTGAGGAGATCCTGCGCTCGAAGCGGATCACCCCGCTCGTGGGCAACCGGCTCGACCCGGACACCGTGGCCGTGCACCCCTCCGAGCGCGGGCAGATCAAGCAGACACTCCTGAAGCTGGGCTGGCCCGCCGAGGACCTCGCCGGTTACGTGGACGGGGAGGCGCACCCCATCGGGCTCGCCGAGGACGGCTGGTCCCTGCGGCCGTACCAGAAGCAGGCGGTGGAGAACTTCTGGCACGGCGGGTCGGGCGTGGTCGTGCTGCCCTGCGGCGCCGGCAAGACGCTGGTCGGCGCGGGCGCGATGGCCGAGGCGAAGGCCACCACCCTCATCCTCGTCACGAACACCGTCTCGGCCCGGCAGTGGAAGCACGAGCTGGTCAAGCGCACGAGCCTGACCGAGGAGGAGATCGGCGAGTACAGCGGTACGCGCAAGGAGATCCGCCCGGTCACCATCGCGACGTACCAGGTGCTGACGACCAAGCGGAAGGGTGTCTACCAGCACCTGGAGCTGTTCGACTCCCGCGACTGGGGGCTGATCATCTATGACGAGGTGCATCTGCTGCCCGCGCCGGTCTTCAAGTTCACCGCCGACCTCCAGGCGCGCCGCCGGCTCGGTCTGACGGCCACGCTGGTGCGCGAGGACGGCCGCGAGTCGGACGTGTTCTCCCTCATCGGGCCGAAGCGTTTCGACGCGCCCTGGAAGGAGATCGAGGCGCAGGGCTACATCGCGCCGGCCGACTGTGTCGAGGTCCGGGTGAATCTCACGGACTCCGAGCGGCTGGCGTACGCGACCGCCGAGGCGGAGGAGAAGTACCGCTTCTGTGCGACGACGGCGACGAAGCGCAAGGTCACGGAGGCGCTGGTCCGGCGGTTCGCCGGGATGCAGACGCTCGTCATCGGGCAGTACATCGACCAGCTCGACGAACTGGGCGAGCATCTGGACGCGCCGGTCATCAAGGGCGAGACGTCGAACGCGCAGCGCGAGAAGCTCTTCGACGCGTTCCGTCAGGGCGAGATCAGTGTGCTGGTCGTCTCGAAGGTCGCCAACTTCTCCATCGACCTGCCGGAGGCGACGGTCGCCATCCAGGTGTCGGGCACCTTCGGCTCCCGTCAGGAGGAGGCCCAGCGCCTCGGCCGGGTGCTGCGCCCGAAGGCGGACGGCCACCAGGCCCACTTCTACTCGGTCGTGGCCCGCGACACCATCGACCAGGACTTCGCGGCCCACCGCCAGCGCTTCCTGGCCGAGCAGGGCTACGCGTACCGGATCGTGGACGCGGACGAGCTGCTGGCCGACAACTAGCACTCGGCCGGTCGGCGCTCGGGAGGGGGCGCGCGGAAGGGGTCGCGCGGGAGGGGCGCTACCTGCGGCGTACGCCCGCCTCCTCGCCGTACTCGCCGAGGAGGACCACTCCCAGCGCGGCGCCGGCGAAGACCTTGACGGCGCGCAGGGCGTCGGCGACACGGTGGCGGTGACTGCCCCGCAGGGCGGTCGCGCCGGTCGGCGGACGGGGGCGGGCGGGGGCCTGGGTGAAGGTCGCTGTACTCATGCATCCATGGTGGAACGTCCGCGCCCCCCTTCCATCGGCCTGCGGACCGAGCCTTCGCCGCCCCGTGTACGACTTCGGGGCGATCTCCACCCCGGACGCAGGGGTCGGTGTCCCCTAGGGGACGCGGGACCCGGGCGCCCAGGTGCGAAAACGGTTGGCCCCCGTCGCCCCCGTTCGCCTAAGATCTCCGCTCTTGCCCGCCTCCCGTCGTGGAGCGCCGCCGTCCGGACGGAAACCGGCCGGTTCACCGCCACAGTCAGCGGGGCCCGCCCGGCCCCGCGGTTCCCGCAGGCCCGGAGGCAACACCCGTGTCCACCCCGCCCGACTCCGCCATGCCGTCCGACGATCCCCTCTCCCGTGAACGCGCCCATCTCGCGGACTCCCGTGCCGCACTGCGGTCGATGCGCGAGGACGTGCAGTCCCTCGACATCCGGGACGTCACCGCGAACTGGGTCAACGCGGAGGTCCTGACCCGCCAGATCGACGAACGCATCAAGGCCCTCGCCGACCTGTCCCACACCCCGCTCTTCTTCGGCCGCCTCGACTACCTGCACGCCCCGGGCGCCGAGCAGGCGGAGGGCGCCGAGGGTGAACGTTTCTACATCGGCCGCCGGCACGTGCACGACGCCGGCGGCGACCCGATGGTGATCGACTGGCGCGCCCCGGTGTCCCAGCCGTTCTACCGGGCCTCCAAGAAGACCCCGCTGGACATCGCGCTGCGCCGCCGCTTCGGCTACACCGGCGGCGACCTCACCGCGTACGAGGACGAGCACCTCTCCGACCCCGCCGAGACCGCCGGCACCAGCAAGCTGCTCCAGCAGGAGATCGAGCGCCCGCGCGTGGGCCCCATGCGCGACATCGTGGCGACGATCCAGCCCGAACAGGACGAGATCGTACGGTCCGGCCTGGGCGGCACGGTCTGCGTGCAGGGCGGTCCCGGCACCGGCAAGACGGCCGTCGGCCTGCACCGGGTCGCGTACCTCCTGTACGCCCACCGCGACCGCCTCGCCCGCACCGGCACCCTCGTCATCGGACCGAACGCGTCCTTCCTCCACTACATCGAGCAGGTGCTGCCCGCGCTGGGCGAGCTGGAGGTCAAGCAGGCCACGGTCGCCGACCTGGTCGCGCACGTCGAGGTACGGGGCGCGGACGAGGCGGCGACCGCCGTCCTGAAGGGCGACGCGCGGATGGCCGAGGTGCTGCGCCGGGCGGTCCGCGCGCATGTGACCCTGCCCACCGAGCAGGTCGTGGTGGTCCGCGGCTCCCGGCGCTGGCGCGTACCGGAGTACGAACTGACCGCCATCGTGCAGGAGTTGCTGGACCGGGACATCCGGTACGGCGCCGCCCGCGACGCCCTGCCGCAGCGCATCGCGCACGCCGTGCTGGTGCAGATGGAACGGGCGGGCGAGGCACCGGACGACCGGGTGCAGGACGCCGTCGCCCGCAACCCCGCGGTGAAGGCGGCGGTGAAGGCGATCTGGCCGCCGGTGGACCCGGCGAAGCTGGTCTTCCGGCTCCTCTCGGACGCCGACTTCCTGGCGCTGCACGCGGAGGGTGTCCTCAGCGAGGACGAGCAGGAGACGATCCGTTGGGCGAAGCCCGTCCGGTCGGTGAAGTCCGTCAAGTGGGCCGCCGCGGACGCCGTGCTGATCGACGAGGCCACCGACCTCGTACAGCGCACGCACTCCCTCGGGCATGTGGTGCTCGACGAGGCGCAGGACCTGTCGCCGATGCAGTACCGGGCGGTGGGGCGGCGCTGCACGACCGGTTCGGCGACCGTGCTCGGTGATCTGGCGCAGGGTACGACGCCGTGGGCGACGCGGAGCTGGGAGGAGGCGCTGGCCCATCTCGGCAAGTCGGAGGCGGTGGTGGAGGAGCTGACGGCCGGTTTCCGCGTTCCGACGGACGTGATCACGTACGCGTCCCGGCTGCTTCCGCACATCGCGCCGGGCCTGGCGCCGGTGGCGTCGGTCCGGGAGAACCCGGGCTTCTTCGAGGTCCGCGCGATCCGCGAGACGGCTGCGGACACCACGGCGGCCGCCGCCGAAGTGATCGCGGCCTGCGAGGAGTTGTTGGCGAGGGAGGGGTCGGTGGGGCTGATCGCCGCCGACGGGCGGGTGCCGGGACTGGCCGAGGCGCTGGCGAAGGCGGGGGTCTCCCATCTCGCTCCCGGCGAGGAGACGACCGCCTCCGCCCGTCTGACACTGGTGCCGGCGTCGCTCGCGAAGGGGTTGGAGTACGACTACGTGGTACTGGACGAGCCGCGGGCGGTGGTGGACGGCGAGCCGGACGAACGGACGGGGCTGCGGCGTCTGTACGTCACGCTGACGCGGGCGGTGTCGGGCCTGATCGTGACCCACGCGGACGCCTTGCCGGCGCAGTTGGAAGGGTAGGGGGGCGCAGGGGGCCGTAGGGGACGTAGGAGGGGTCGCGTTCCGGGTGCGGGCCGGTGGGGGCTGGTCGCGCAGTTCCCCGCGCCCCTAGGGGATGGGGCTGCGCCCCGATCCACCCACCCCCTCAGGGGCGCGGGGAACTGCGCGACCGGCCACGACGGACCCGCACCCGTTCAGTCCTCGTTCAGCCCTCGTCCAGCGCGGAGCGCCACACCCCCACCGCGGATGCGGAGACAGGCGCGCCCCAGCCCTGAGGCCGCGCCGCACCCCCGATGTGGAACGCGTCCACACCCCCCGCCCGCAGCCGAGCGACATGGTCGAGCCGCAACCCCCCGCCCACGAGGAGTTGCGGCTCGTACCCCGCCTCCCCCCGCCGCCCCGCCTCCGCGAGCAGCGTCGGCAGCCCCTCGTCCACGCCGCCCGCAGCCCCCGCCGTGAGGTACGTGTCAAGGCCGGGCAGGTCGGAGAGCCGCTTGCGCAGGGCGTCCCGGTCGGCGGCCCGGTCGATCGCCCGGTGGAACGTCCACGCGCAGCCGTCCAGTTCGGCGAGCACCGACTCCAGCGCGGCCAGGTCGGGCTCCCCGTTCGTGTCCAGGAACCCGAGCACGAACTCGTCCGCCCCGGCGGCCCGCAGCTCCCGCGCCGCCCGTACCAGCGCCCGTACGTCCCCGGCGGCGAAACCGTCCGTCAGTCGCAGCATGACGCGCAGCGAGATGCCGACGGCGGCCCGGATCCCGGCGAAGGTCTCGACCGGCGGGGTGAGCCCGTCGGCGGCCATGTCGGTGACGAGCTCCAGCCGGTCCGCGCCTCCGGCCTCGGCGGCGACCGCGTCCTCGACGTCGAGGGCGATCACCTCCAGGACTGCACGCTTGCTCATAGGACCTCTTCCCTCGGGCGGCGACAGATGACGGGCTACAGGTCTAGTCCAATACTCAGCCTACGCGCCCCGCGTCGGAGATCAACGGATATCACCATTCGCGCACACGTCGTCACTGTCCGCAACTACCCTCGATACGGCGACGTCCGACAACGCCAGCCGCGCGAAAGGGAGTTGTGCCATGCCCAAGACCGAGCGACTCGAACCGTCCCCGCCGCAGTACGCGCAACCGGCGTCGGCAGACGTCGTCACCTTCGAGAGCCTGGCGCGGTCGGTCAGGGACTGGGCACCGGACCTGGTCCCCGGCCTGCTCCGGACCGCCGCCTACAGCCAGGCGGTGCTCCAGGCGTACGAACCGGCCGGGACGGACGAGGCCGCCGACGGGCGGACGGCCTCCCGGCGGGCGCGCGCCCGCATCCTCGACAATCCGGCGGGGCCCCGCTACCAGGTGATTCTGGACGAGGTCGTCGTCCGGCGTCCGGTGGGCGGCCCGCACACCATGGCCGAACAGCTCCGCCGCATCGCCGCACTGGTCCGAAGCCATCGGATCGTCGCCCAGGTACTGCCCCTCTCGGAAGGCGCGCATGCCGGGCTCGAAGGCCTCTTCAAACTGATGACGTTCGACGACGCCCCGCCCGTCGCCTACGTCCAGGCCGCCGGGACCGGCCGCCTGCTGGACGATCCGGCCGTGATCACCCACTGCACGCTCACCCACGAACTGCTCGCGACAGCCGCCTTGTCCCCGCTCGCGTCCCTCGCTCTCATCGAGCGGGCGGCCGACGCGTACGAGGACGCGCACCCCAACTGACCGAGGATCGAGAGTGACGGCGATGGCGACGACGGCGACGGTGACGGCGGGCGGACAATGGGACCCATGGCCGATCCCGACGCGCTGCGCACCCGCTGGTCCCGCACACTCCACCGGAGCCGTGGGACGCAGACCCCCGCCCCCATCACCGGCCCAACCGCCACCCCCGCCCCCTCGCCGGAGGCCTACGCCGACAACCTCCTCACCCGCTGGTCGGAACCCCAGCGGCGCTACCACACCCTCGACCACCTCACGGCGGTGCTGGACCACGTCGACGTGCTGGAGAAGGCCGCGGCCGACCCGGATCTCGTCCGGCTGGCCGCGTGGTTCCACGACGCGGTCTACCTCCCCGACCGCTCCGAGAACGAGGAACGTTCCGCCCGGCTCGCCGAGCGCGCGCTCCCTGAGGCCGGCCTCTCCGCCGCCGCCACGGCCGAGGTCGCCCGCCTCGTCCGGCTGACGGTCACCCACGCGCCGGCCGGCGACGACCCGAACGGACAGGTCCTGTGCGACGCCGACCTGGCGATCCTCGCCTCTCCGCCGGACGCGTACGCCGCCTACACGGCAGCGGTCCGCGAGGAGTACGCCTTCGTACCCCCGGACGCCTTCCGCGAGGGCCGCGCGGCGATCCTGCGCCAGCTCCTCGAACTGCCGCGCCTCTTCCACACCCCTTACGGGACAAGGGAATGGGAGGGCCCGGCCCGTCACAACCTGACGAGCGAGCTGACCCTGTTGACGGCCTGAACCCCACCCGATGGAATGGGCCGTCCACCGTCGAGGTTGGCACTTGATATGCCCGTCCCCACGAGCTCCAGCTCACCCACGCCCGCCCGCACGCCACAGTCCGAGACCACGTCCGCGTCCGAGTCCGCGTCGAAGACCACGTCCAAGCCCGCGCCCATGCCCCTGGCCGTCTACATCCTCGGGCTCTCCGTCTTCGCGCTGGGCACCAGCGAGTTCATGCTCTCCGGGCTGCTGCCCGCCGTCGCGGACGACATGCACGTGTCCATTCCGCGCGCGGGCCTGCTGATATCGGCCTTCGCGGTCGGCATGGTCGTCGGAGCGCCCCTGCTGGCCGTGGCCACGCTCAGGCTGCCCCGCCGCACCACCCTCATCGCGCTCATCAGCGTCTTCGGCCTCGGCCAGATCGCGGGCGCCCTCGCCCCGAACTACACCGTGCTCTTCGTGTCCCGGGTCGTGAGCGCGCTGGCCTGCGCCGGCTTCTGGGCGGTCGGCGCGGCCGTCGCCGTCGCCATGGTCCCGGTGAACGCCCGCGCCCGCGCGCTCGCCGTGATGATCGGCGGCCTGTCGATCGCGAACGTCCTCGGCGTCCCGGCGGGCGCCTTCCTCGGTGAGAGCCTCGGCTGGCGCTCGGCGTTCTGGGCGGTCGGCGCGGCCAGCGCGGTCGCGCTCGTCGGAGTGGCCACCCTCATCCCCCGTATCCCGCTCCCCGACGAGAAGCCCCGGCTCAGGAACGAACTGCGGATCTACCGCGACCGGCAGGTCTGGCTCACGATCTCGCTGATCGCGTTCTCCGCGGGCGGGGTGTTCTGCGCGTTCAGCTATCTCGCCCCGCTGCTCACGGACGTGGCCGGGCTCGACGAGGGCTGGGTGCCGGCCGTGCTCGCGCTGTTCGGGATCGGCGCGCTCATCGGGACGACGATCGGCGGCCGGATCGCGGACGCGCACCTCTTCGGGGTGCTGCTGTCCGGCATCGCGGCCTCGACGGTCCTGCTCGTGACACTCGCCCTCCTCGCGCAGTACGCCGTCGCGGCGGCCGTCCTCGCCTTCCTCCTCGGCGTCTCCGCCTTCTACACCGCCCCGGCACTCAACGCCCGGCTGTTCAACGTGGCGACCGCCGCCCCCACCCTGGCCGCCGCGACCACCACGGCCGCCTTCAACCTCGGCAACACCGGCGGCCCCTGGATCGGCGGCGCCGCCATCGACGCGGGCCTCGGCTTCGCCTCCCCCGCCTGGGCGGGAGCGGCCCTGACCGTCACGGCGGGCGCACTGACCGCGATCTCGCTGCGCCTGTACCGGCGTGCGACGCCTTCACGGGTGGTCACCGGGGCCGCATCCCGGATCGAGGTCGCGGCGGAGGTCGGGACGGTGGCCGTCGCCGATGTCGGGACCGGGGTCGGGGCGGCCAAAATTACCGACCGCTCCGCGAACTGATCACCTATCCTCACCGGCATGCGAGCCATGGGTGGGGACCAGGTGGAAGAGGCCGTCTCGGGTGCGGTGGCGGCCCTGCGGGGCGCGGCCGACCAGGACTGGGACGTCAGGGCGGGCCGCCTCGAATGGAGCTGCCGCACCACGGCGGAGCACATCGCGTCGGACCTCGTCTCGTACGCGGGCCAGCTGGCGGGCCGCCCCACCGACCGCTACGTGCCCTTCCGCATCGCCTTCGACGAGTGCGAGAGCCCCGAGGACGTCCTCCAGGTCATCGAGGCGACCGGCGCCCTCCTCGCGGCAGCCGTGCGCACCACTCCACGGGAGGCGCGGGCCTTCCACCCGTACCCCTTCCGCAGCGCGAACCGTGAGGGCTTCGCCGCGATGGGTGTCGCCGAGGTGCTGCTGCACACGCACGACGTGGCGGAGGGCCTCGGGATCGCGTACGAGCCGCCGGCCGCGCTCTGCGCCGACGTGCTGACGCGGATCTTCCCGCACGTACGCCCCGAACCCGGCCCCGACCACTGGCAGACCCTCCTGTGGGCCACGGGCCGCGGGGAACTGCCCGGCCGCGCGCCCCTCACCTCCTGGCGGTGGAGCAACAACCTGGTCATACCGGCCGAGCGCCTCACCCTCCAGGGCGTCACCCCCGCGGCCGCCGCCGACCTCACCGCGGGCGGCACCGGCGGCTTCGAGTGGATCGAGGGCGGCCCCTTCCAGGGCACGCGGGACGCCGCGAGCATGGTCGTCAAGGCGTACGAGGCCGGGGTGCACCGGCCCGAGTGGGGCATGTTCGTCCTCGTACGGCGCGAGGACGGCCGCGCGGTCGGCGGCATGGGTTTCCACGGCGCCCCGGACGACGAGGGCCGCGCCGAGGTCGGCTACGACCTGGCCGTAGCGGCCCGCGGCAACGGTTACGCCACCGAGGCCCTGCGCGCCATGTCCGCCCTGGCGCTGGCCCGTGACGACGTCTCTTACCTGCTCGCCACCGTGGACCGCACCAACTCCCCCTCCCAGGGCGTGATCTCACGCGCGGGCTTCACCCGGGTGGGCACGCTGGACGACGACGGCGAGCAGTACGCGTACGAGCTACGCGGCTGAGCCCGGCCGACCCTTGGGCCTGCGCAGCCCGGACGCGTGCAGGATGCGTACGACCTCGCGGCTGCGGACCTGCACCGCGCCCTCCCGTACGGCGTCCTCGTACCGGTGCGAGGGGATGTCGTAGTGATCGCGCTCGAAGGCACGGGCGGGCGCGCCGAGCCGCCGCGCGAACGCGTGCAGCTCGTCGAACGACACATCGCTGACGAGGTGGGACCACATGCGCCCGTGCCCCGGCCAGTCGGGCGGATCGATGTAGACGGTCACGAAGAACCCGCTCCGCCGCCCAGGGCCGGGCCCAGCGCGCCCACCGGGGCGACGCTCACACCGGCCTTGTGACACACCCAGTGCGGGTCGGGCCCCAGCTCCGGCTCCACCTCCAGGGCATGCGGATCACCGTCACCGCAGACGGGGCAGAGCGGCCAGCGCCCGTACGTCTCCAGCAGCGCGTCCTGTACGTCCTGGGCGACCAGCCCGGCCACGTACTCCACACCCTCGGGCCACTGCTCCACCCACCAGCGCCGCTGCACGACGGACTCCTCGACCATCGACACGACATCGGCCTCGGCGACCTCCCCCGCCACAAGATCAGCGATAACAAGAGCCCGAGCCGCATGAAGAGCCTGTTCGAGCGGAGCGACGGATGATTCCATACGACCATTGTGCGCCAGCGGGTTTCCCTCTTCAGGGGCGCGGGGAACTGCGCAATCTTTGAGCCGCACGAACAACGGCGCAGCACCCGCCCACCAGGGGCGCGGGGCTGTGTCGTATGTGCGGCTCCGCCGCGTGGGCGCGACAAGCCCCCACCGGACCCGCACCCACAGACCCACCCCTTGACCCTCCCCCCACCCGAAAATATCTTTCATACGTGACCCAAGAAGTGAAGGAAATTTTCGCGGGCGACCCCCCGCCACCCCCCGCAGCCCTCGCCGCAAAGGTCCGCACCCTGGCCCCCTCGATGACCCGCTCCATGCAGCGAGTAGCAGAGGCCGTGGCCCAAGACCCCGCAGGCTGCGCGGCCCTCACGGTCACTGGCCTCGCAGAACTGACCGGCACCAGCGAGGCCACGGTCGTCCGCACGGCCCGCCTCCTCGGCTACCCCGGCTACCGCGACCTGCGCCTCGCCCTCGCCGGCCTCGCCGCCCAGCAGCAGTCGGGCCGCGCCCCCGCCGTGACCGCCGACATCGCGGTCGACGACCCGATCGCGGACGTCGTCGCCAAGCTCGCGTACGACGAGCAGCAGACGCTCGCCGACACCGCGGCCGCACTGGACACGGTGCAGCTGGGCGCGGCGGTCGGGGCGCTCGCACTGGCCCGCCGTATCGACGTCTACGGCGTCGGCGCGTCCGGGCTCGTCGCCCAGGACCTCACCCAGAAGCTCCTGCGCATCGGGCTGATAGCCCACGCCCACAACGACCCGCATCTCGCCGTGACCAACGCCGTGCAGCTGCGGGCGAAGGACGTGGCGATCGCGATCACGCACTCCGGTGCGACCGGTGACGTCATCGAGCCGCTGCGGGTCGCGTTCGAGCACGGGGCCACGACGATCGCGATCACGGGCCGGCCGGACGGGCCCGTGACCCAGTACGCGGATCACATCCTGACCACGTCCACGGCCCGGGAGAGCGAGCTGCGGCCGGCGGCGATGTCGTCCCGGACGAGCCAACTGCTGGTGGTGGACTGCCTGTTCATCGGGGTCGCCCAACGGACGTACGAGACGGCGGCGCCGGCGCTGTCCGCGTCGTACGAGGCGTTGGCCCATCGGCACCGGAGTACGCCGCGGTAGGGACGGCGGGGTTCGTCCGCGGGCCCGGCGGGGGCTGGTCGCGCCCACGCGGCGGAGCCGCACCTACGACACAGCCCCCGCGCCCCTGAAAGTCGAAAAGACTGCGCCGTTCCCCGCGCCCCTGAAAGCACCCCCTCAATGGACCCGCACCCGCACCAGAAAGAGTCGCCGTACATGACCTCAAGCGCCGACGCCACCGACGCCCCCTCGTCCGCCGAGTACCGCAGTGTGCGGGCCGAGTTGGAGAGCCTGACCACGGAGGCGTTCCGCCCCGAGCACTCCGACATCGACCGACTGCCGACGCTGGACATCGCGAAGATCATGAACGGCGAGGACGCCACCGTGCCGACCGCCGTCGCCGCGCAGCTGCCGAACATCGCGGCCGCGATCGACGCGATCGCGGAGCGGATGGGGCGCGGCGGCCGGCTCGTCTACGCCGGCGCCGGCACCGCCGGACGGCTCGGCGTGCTGGACGCGTCGGAGTGCCCGCCGACGTTCAACACGGACCCGACCGAGGTGGTCGGACTGATCGCGGGCGGTCCGGCGGCGATGACGACGTCGGCCGAGGGGGCGGAGGACTCCGCGGAACTGGCCGTCGCGGACCTGTCCGCGCTGGGCCTCACCGCGGACGACACGGTCGTCGGCGTCTCCGCCTCGGGCCGTACCCCGTACGCGATCGGGGCGGTCGAGCACGCCCGCGCGCTCGGCGCCCTCACGGTCGGCCTGTCCTGCAACGCGGACAGCGCGCTGGCGGCGGCGGCGGACCACGGCATCGAGGTCGTGGTGGGCCCCGAGCTGCTCACCGGCTCCACCCGGCTGAAGGCGGGCACGGCGCAGAAGCTCGTCCTGAACATGCTCTCGACGATCACGATGATCCGCCTGGGCAAGACGTACGGGAACCTGATGGTCGACGTACGCGCCTCGAACGAGAAGCTCCGGGCGCGTTCACGCCGTATCGTCGCGCTCGCCACGGGTGCGTCCGACGAGGAGATCGAGGCGGCGCTGGCGGCGACGGACGGCGAGGTCAAGAACGCGATCCTCACGATCCTGGGCACCGTGGACGCCCCCACGGCCGCCCACCTCCTCAAGTCAGCAAACGGCCACCTACGCGAAGCCCTGGCGACAACCCACCGCCCCTGACCCCCACGGACAGGGGCGCGGGGAACTGCGCGACCAGCCCCCACCGGACCCGCACCCGACGAACCCACCCCCAGCTTCCACGCCCCACACTGTCAGTGCCACGTGCGACGCTGGTGAAGCCAACCGGAAGGGACCCCAAGACCGTGAACCACGCGCAACTGACCGCCCTGGGCAGAGCCCTCCGCGTACTGGGCGAGCACGGAGACACCCTCTCCACCGAGATGCCCGACGCCAAGCTCCACGAGGTGAAGGCGGACCTGAAGCGCGCCCTGGACCTCCTGGACGAGACAGTCACCACCGCGGCCCCCACCACCCGCTGCGCGGAACACCCCACGGGCCCGGTGGACAAGGACGCCCCCGACCTGTGCCTGCTCTGCGAGACCCGCCGCCGCCTCGCCCGCCGCTCGAAGGTGAACGACTCGTTCCAGGACTCCTTCCCGCAGGGCCGCCCGACGGCCCCGGACGCCGGCCCGGAACGGACCACGTCCCGTTACGGCGTCCGGGGCGACCGGCCCCAGCCCCAGCAGCGCTGGCTCCCGGAGATGTGGACCGGCCAGGCCTGGCAGCTCTGCGGCACGCCACGCCGCGACAAGCAGGAGGCCGAGCTGTATCTCGCCGCGCAGCGCCGCACCCCCCGCCCGAGCATGGCGTACCGCCTGGTCCACGAGTTCACGGACTACGAGGTCCTGCGCATCTGGGGCACCCCGGTGAAGGTGGACATCGAACCGATGGGCAACCTCTAGCCCTGGGACCGGCCCTGGTGCCGGTAGCCCGTGACCTCCCCGATCCACTCGACGAAGGCGCCCGGATCCTGGTCGGCCCCATGCCCGGCGTCCCAGTAGTACGCGGTGTCGACGTCGTCACCCAGGCTCGTGAGACGGGCCGAAAGGTTGCCGGCGACCGACAGCGACGTGTCGGTGTCCTTGGTGCCGAGGCGTATCCACCAGTGCTTCGCCCGGTCGCGGTTGAGGTTCTCGACGAGGTGGTGCATCGGGTTCATCAGGTCGAGCTTCGCGGGGATGTCGGCGTCCAGGCGCGCGCTGCCGCCGCTCTCGTGCCGCAGGCTGTAGAGCGTGAAGTGCCGGGCCTTGGTGGTCCCCGTGCCGAACAGGTTGTTCTCGGGGGTGCCCAGGGTGAAGCCGTCGAACGACGGCGCGTTCTTCTTCCGGGCCCCCACGTGTGTGAGGAAACCGTCCCAGGAGAAGGCGGCCCGCCCACCTGAGCCGCTGCCGGATCCACCACCGGACGCACCACCGGACGCACCGCCGGACGTGCCTCCGGTCCAGGTGATGAAGGGGTTCGCGGCGAGATACGCGACCCGGTCCGCGTCCGGCAGCGCCGCGAGGTACCGCGTGGCGGACGGCTCCAGATGCGTCCTCAGCAGGTACGCGTCCAGGTTGCGCGCGGTGAGGGCGCCGAAGCCCTTCGCCCGCAGCCCGAGCGAGGCCAGATGCCCGGCGTACGCGGCCTTCAGCTCCCCGGAGACGGTCGGATCGACCTGCGCGCCGCCGCTCAGCGGATTGGCGCCCCAGCACCACTCGTACGCCATGTCGGCGTGTTCGAGGTCGATGATCGGGCACCAGGCACCGGCGGCGAAGATCGCGTCGCTCGTGTCGGCCGCGCCGATCGCCTTCAGGTACGGGTCGTAGAGCGGACTGTCACCGGACGCGCCGAGCAGCGCGGACAGCGCCCCGCCCGCGCTGACCCCGGACGAGACGATCCGCCGTACGTCGCCGGGGACGCGGCCCCTGTTGAACTTCAGGTACCGCACGGCGGCCTTGAGGTCGACGATCGCGGCCGGCGCCGTGCCGTAGTGGACCCCGGAGGCGTCGACGAGCGTACGGCCGCGGGCGCCGGGCTCCACGACGACGTACCCGGCGGCGAGCGCGAGCGCCTGGCGGCTGGTTGCGCCACCCATCCCGGTCGCGACGATGCCGGTGTTGTTCGCCACGGACGACGGCATGTACCCGCCGATGGCGTTGGCGAGGAGGATCGGCGCGCCCGTGGCGTCCACGGCCGTGCCGTCGATCCGCACCGGCACGCTGACGTTCAGGGACTGGTAGGTCGCGTCCACCGGCGCGGCCACATAGGAGGCGACCTTGTGGAACCGGTACACGACCTCGTGGGCGACGCCGCCGGTGTCCTCGATGGTGAGGGTCGACTCGGCGTAGGCGTCCGGATCGAAGACGAGATCCGCCGAAGCCTCCGCCCCGGCCCCGCCTCCGGGCCGCCGGTCCTGCGGGGAGGCGGCCCGCGCCCCGGAACCGAACCCCACCGCCGTCCCCACCGTCGCCGCGGTTGCCCCCATGACCACTGCTCTGCGCTTCACGTCCGTCTCCTGTCCTCAAGCACGGCTCGAAGCACCCAGTGCACCAGCCGTTCCTGAGGACTTCCCCTGCCTCTCCGACGACACCAAAGGGAATCGGCCACCACCCCGAACACCCACGTCCTGCCTGCTCCACCGCCATACCGAACGATTCGCCCACAAAATTGTCAACAATTTTGACGCAAATCCGCAGGCCCTGGCGCCCTACCTCAGCGGACTCAGCCCCACCACAGCCAGCCGGAACAACCGATCCGCCTCCACCGCCGGATCCCGGTGGTGTTCCGTGGCCAGCACGATGCCGACCGCGAGCGTGATCAGGTCGGCGACCGTGACGCCCGCCGCCACCGCACCGTCCCGCACGGCGCGCCGGAGCAGCGGAGCCCCCGCCTCCTCCAGCGAACGCGAGCACGAGTTCTCGTGCACCGGGTCGGCCGGGGACCCGTCGTACGTCAGCGCGGCGGCCAGCCCACGCGCGGAGACGCAGTAGGCGACGACGTCGCCCATCCACTCCAGCAGGGCATCCCTGCTGTCGCCCCGGCCCGTCAGCTCCTCGGCGCGCACGCACAGCGCCTCGATCCGCGTCCGCGACACCGCCTCCAGCAGCGCGCGGCGTGTCGGGAAGTGCCGCCGCACCGTGGCGGACCCGACCCCGGCGGTGCGCGCGATCTGCTCCAGGGACGCGTCCGCCCCGCGCGCGGCGACCTCCTCCTCGGCCACCGCGAGGATGCGCGCGTAGTTGCGCCTCGCGTCGGCGCGCTGATGGTCGGGCATCGGATCTCACCTCGTGCTTTGTCAAACGGCGGGCCCCGCCATATCTTAGACGAAGAGGAAACGGCGGGGCCCGCCGTTTTGATGCGCCAGCGCCTCGAAGGAGCACCCGCATGCCCAAGAACACCGGCTCAGACGCAGACTCGGACTCCGCACCCGTCCTGGTCACGGGCGCCACCGGCAGACAGGGCGGCGCCACCGCCCGCGCCCTGCTCACCGCGGGGATCCCCGTACGAGCCCTGGTACGCGACCCGGCCACGACCCGCGCCAAGGCCGTCGAGGCGCTCGGCGCGCAGCTGGTCACCGGCGATCTCCACGACCGCGATTCCGTGACGCGCGCCGCGGAAGGCGTCCGCGCGGTCTTCTCCGTACAGATGCCCGGCATCACACAGGACGGCTTCGACTTCGACGGAGAGGTACGGCAGGGCGTCAACCTCATCGAGGGCGCCAGGGCGGCCGGGGTGCCGCAGTTCGTGCACACCTCCGTCAGCGGTGCGGGTCAGCACACCGAGGACCCCGGCTGGGCCGAAGGCCGGTGGGCGTCGACGGCGGCCACGCTGGAGGCCAAGCGGGCGATCCAGGACCGGCTCCGCGAGGCGGGCTTCCCCCGCTGGACGCTGCTCAAGCCGGGCTTCTTCATGGAGAACTTCCTCCCCTCGATGCGGTTCCTGTTCCCGCACGGTGTCGAGGGCGGCATCGTGAGCGTGCTCAAGCCCGCGACCCGTCTGTCCCTCGCCGCGGTGGCCGACATCGGCACGGCGGCGGCCGCGGCCGTCGCCGCACCGGAACGGTTCGACCGCGTCGAGCTGGAACTCGCCAGCGACTACCTGTCGATGGCGCGGATCGCCGAGATCCTCTCCGCGGCGCTGGGCACGCGGTTGTCCGCGCCGGACATGACGGAGGAGGAGGCGCTGGCCGCGGGTATGCCGCCGATGGGCGCGTCGCACGAACGCCTGAACGTGGTGGGCCAGCCGGCCCGCCCCCGGTACGCCCGCGACCTCGACATCGAGCTGACCCCCTTCGAACGGTGGACAACCCAACACCTCCCCCAGACCCCCTGACCTGCCGGATACTCCGCCCCCGCCGCCCCTACCCATCCCCGTCCACACAAGGGGGCTCCGCCCCCTCGCCCCCTTTTGCGCAGTTCCCCGCGCCCCTAGACATCTAGGGGCGCGGGGAACTGCGCAATCTTGTGGGCCAGCCCCCACCGACCCGCACCCGACCCCACACCCGCACCCCCAACCCCCTAGGGGCGCGGGGAACTGCGCAATCCCGTGGCCCCACCCCCACCGGCCCGCACCCGACCGCGCACCCCCACCCGCAGACTTCAGCTGAGCGAGCGCAGCGCAGACGCGTCGAACGCGGCCAGTTCCCCGAACCGCCCACCCAGTACCTTCACGGCCCACTCCGGGTCCTGGAGCAGCGCGCGGCCGACCGCGATCATGTCGAACTCCTCGTTCTCCAGCCGGTCGAGCAGATCGTCGATGCCCTTGACCGGCGCACCCTCACCACGGAACCCCTTGAGGAAGTCACCGTCGAGGCCGACCGAGCCGACGGTGATGACGGGCTTGCCGGTGAGCTTCTTCGTCCAGCCGGCCAGGTTCAGGTCGGAGCCGTCGAACTCCGGCAGCCAGTAGCGGCGCGTCGACGCGTGGAAGGCGTCCACCCCGGCGGCGGCCAGGGGCGCGAGCAGGGACTCAAGCTCCGCCGGGGTCTCCGCCAGACGCGCCTTGTAGACGTCCTGCTTCCACTGCGAGTAGCGGAAGAGGACGGGGAAGGCGGGCGACACGACCGCCCGCACCGCGGCCACGATCTCCGCGGCGAACTTCGTACGGGCGACGAGGTCACCGCCATACCCGTCCGTGCGGCGGTTGGTGCCCGCCCACAGGAACTGGTCGAGCAGATAGCCGTGCGCGCCGTGCAGTTCGACCCCGTCGAAGCCGATGCGCTCGGCGGCGGCAGCGGCGTCGGCGAAGGCCCGGATGACGTCGTCGAGGTCGGCCTGGGTCATCTCCTTGCCCTGGCCTGCGGTGCCGTCCATGCGCAGGCCGGACGGTCCGACCGCGGGCGCGTCCGCGTACGGCGGCTCCCCGGCGGAGCGCACCATCCCGATGTGCCAGAGCTGCGGCACGATCGTCCCGCCCGCCGCGTGCACGTCCGCGGCGACCTTCGCCCACCCCGCGAGCTGCTCCTCGCCGTGGAAGCGCGGGACCCGGTCGCTGTTCCCGGCCGACTCGTGGTCCACGTACGTGCCCTCGGTGACGATCAGACCGACCCCGGCGGCGGCACGGCGCGCGTAGTACGACGCCACATCCTCCCCCGGTACTCCGCCCGGCGAGAACTGCCGGGTCATCGGCGCCATCGCGATCCGGTTCGGAACGGTCAGGCCGTTGAGGGCGACGGGCCGGGAAAGGACCTCGGCGGCGCGGGAGGCGGAGGGGGCGACACTCACGTGGGGGCTCCTCGTGGGGGGGGGGAGGGGAAGGGATCGCACATCCCATTGGGTATGTGCATGCGCATGGATAACTCCCCGGACAACCATCCCGGCCCCCGAGGCATTCCTGCGCCCCTCCCCCCACCTCTGTGACCCCGGACACGCCCAAGGGCGGCACCCCTGGAATGGGGTGCCGCCCTCGGTTCGTACAGCTGTGGTGAAGCGGTGCCGCGGCAGTGCCGCCGCGGCGGTGGGCCGCCGATCCGTTTCCGGATCAGAAGTCCATGTCACCGCCCGGCATGCCGCCACCGGCGCCGGCGCCGGCCGAAGCCTTCTCCGGCTTGTCGGCGATGACGGCCTCGGTGGTGAGGAACAGCGCGGCGATGGAGGCGGCGTTCTGCAGGGCAGAGCGCGTGACCTTCGCCGGGTCGATGATGCCCTCGGCGATCATGTCCACGTACTCACCGGTCGCGGCGTTGAGGCCGTGACCGACGGGCAGGTTGCGGACCTTCTCGACGATGACGCCACCCTCAAGACCACCGTTGACGGCGATCTGCTTGAGCGGGGCCTCCAGGGCGAGCTTCACGGCGTTGGCGCCGGTCGCCTCGTCACCCGTGAGCTCAAGCTTCTCGAACACCGAGGAAGCCTGGAGCAGAGCCACGCCACCACCGGCGACGATGCCCTCCTCGACGGCCGCCTTCGCGTTGCGAACGGCGTCCTCGATGCGGTGCTTGCGCTCCTTGAGCTCGACCTCGGTGGCGGCACCGGCCTTGATGACGGCCACGCCGCCGGCCAGCTTCGCCAGACGCTCCTGGAGCTTCTCGCGGTCGTAGTCCGAGTCCGAGTTCTCGATCTCGGCACGGATCTGGTTGACCCGGCCCTGGACCTGGTCGGCGGAGCCGGAGCCGTCCACGATCGTGGTCTCGTCCTTGGTGATGACGACCTTGCGGGCACGGCCCAGCAGGTCCAGACCCGCGTTCTCCAGCTTCAGGCCGACCTCCTCGGAGATGACCTCGCCGCCCGTGAGGATGGCGATGTCGCCGAGCATGGCCTTGCGGCGGTCACCGAAGCCCGGAGCCTTGACGGCGACGGACTTGAAGGTGCCACGGATCTTGTTGACGACCAGCGTCGACAGCGCCTCGCCCTCGACGTCCTCGGCGATGATCAGCAGCGGCTTGCCGCCCTGCATGACCTTCTCAAGGAGCGGGAGCAGGTCCTTGACGTTGGCGATCTTCGAGTTGGCGATCAGGATGTACGGGTCGTCGAGGACGGCCTCCATACGCTCCATGTCGGTGGCGAAGTACGCCGAGATGTAGCCCTTGTCGAAGCGCATACCCTCGGTGAGCTCAAGCTCAAGACCGAAGGTCTGGGACTCCTCGACGGTGATGACGCCTTCCTTGCCGACCTTGTCCATCGCCTCGGCGATGAGCTCGCCGATCTGGGTGTCGGCGGCGGAGATGGAGGCCGTGGAAGCGATCTGCTCCTTGGTCTCGACATCCTTGGCCTGCTCAAGGAGGGCACCGGAGACGGCCTCGACGGCCTTCTCGATACCGCGCTTGAGAGCCATCGGGTTGGCGCCGGCGGCTACGTTGCGCAGACCCTCGCGGACCAGCGCCTGGGCGAGCACGGTCGCCGTGGTCGTTCCGTCGCCGGCGACGTCGTCCGTCTTCTTGGCGACTTCCTTGACCAGCTCTGCGCCGATCTTCTCGTACGGGTCCTCAAGCTCGATCTCCTTGGCGATGGAAACACCATCGTTGGTGATCGTGGGGGCGCCCCACTTCTTCTCTAGGACGACGTTACGGCCCTTGGGGCCAAGGGTGACCTTGACGGCGTCGGCGAGCTGGTTCATCCCGCGCTCGAGACCGCGCCGTGCCTCCTCGTCGAACGCGATGATCTTGGCCATGTGAAGTGGTCCTCCCGGACTGGGGTGGAATCTCCAGGACCGCGCCCGCGCCCGCGACGGACGGCCTGCAGACCTCGTGGTTCCTTGCCCCACCCGGCCTGCGGGCCTCACTGACCCGGTCCTCGTTGTCACTCTCACCTTCAGAGTGCTAACGCCAATGATTAGCACTCGACCCATGCGAGTGCAAGCGCCTCTCGATGATCCGCAGGTGGGAGGGGGTGCGAGGCGGGGGCGCCCGGTGACCTCGGGGCGCCCCCGCCTGCCGCGACCGGTGTCCGGGCAGACCGGAGGGCCCGCACCCGGGCATGCCGAAGGGCCCGTACCCGGGAGGTACGGGCCCTTCGGAAGAAGAACGTCGCTGCAGTAAGTCGGCGCGTGCTTCAGCCGGTCGCCAGCCGGACCATGTCCGCCTGCGGCCCCTTCTGGCCTTGCGAGATCTCAAAATCGACCCGCTGACCCTCTTCCAGGGTGCGGTAGCCGTCCATCTGAATCGCGCTGTAGTGGACGAATACATCCGCACCACCGTCGACCGCGATGAAGCCGTACCCCTTCTCCGCGTTGAACCATTTGACGGTGCCCTGAGCCATGCCTAACTCCCCTATTACTGGCCCTTGCACAGACCCGCACTTCGCGGATCCGGGTCAGACCTCACCCCCCAACGGTTGGGGGTGTGCGCCGGAACGCGTCGACCGCGGCTGAATGTATCCGTCCAACTGCCGTCTGCAACAGGTCAATCCGACGAGAATTCCGGGCACGGCTGATCGGAAATATGTGAAGGATTTACGAAGATTCAGGGCAAGTCGGGCCCGGTAAATGCCATAAACGGCTCAAAATGACCAGTTACTTTGGCTGCTTCTTGTCGGGCCCCGGGCGCGAACTCATATGCGCCGACCTTGCGAAACGAAGCAGCTTCCCCAACTGTACCGCGCTCAACCATACAGAATTGCCCCCTCCGCTTCGGGCGCGGAGAGGGCAATTCGATGAACTCTGCGTGTTCGGCATTACCAAGGGTAATCATCAGCACCGCCGGGCGGGCGGCGGACGGGGCACCGGGCGGGGCGCTCAGCCTCCGGCGACCGCCGGGATGATCGAGACCCCGACGCCGTCCGGCGTGGCCGTCTCAAGCCCCTGCTCGAAGCGGACGTCGTCGTCGTTCACGTACACGTTGACGAACCGCCGCAGCTTGCCCTGGTCGTCCAGGACACGGGCCGCGATACCGGTGTGGTTCTTCTCCAGATCGGCGATGACCTCGGCGAGGGTCGAACCTTCGGCGGCCACCTCGGCCTGACCACCCGTGTAGGTACGCAGAATGGTGGGGATGCGGACGTTGACGCTCATGGAACAGGACCTCCGGTCGGGCGTGGCTGGGGTACGGCGCCCCCATCTTTTCGAGGCGCGGGGCGGTGACATGTGCGGCTCCGCCGCGGGGCGCGGCCGGCCCCCACCGGCCCGCAGTGTACAAACGACGATCAAGAACCGAGGCCGGCCTCATGGAAGGAGTCGAGGTTCGGACGGATGGTCGCGGTCAGCCCCGTGTCGGAGGCGACGGCGTCCAGCGTCTTCAGACCGTCCCCCGTATTGAGGACGACAGTCGTCAGAGTCGGATCGAGCAGACCGGCCTCGATCAGCTTCTTCGCCACCCCCACCGTCACCCCGCCGGCGGTCTCCGCGAAGATCCCCTCGGTCCGCGCCAGCAGCTTGATCGCGTCGACGACCTGGTCGTCGTTCACGTCCTCCACGGCCCCGCCCGTGCGGCGGGCGATGTCGAGCACGTACGGGCCGTCGGCCGGGTTCCCGATGGCGAGGGACTTCGCGATCGTGTTCGGCTTCTGCGGGCGTACGACGTCGTGCCCGGCCTTGTAGGCGACGGACACCGGTGAACAGCCCTCGGCCTGGGCACCGAAGATCTTGTACGGCCTGTCCTCGACGAGGCCGAGCTGGATCAGCTCCTTCAGGCCCTTGTCGATCTTCGTCAGCTGCGAGCCGGAGGCGATCGGCACGACCAGCTGGTCCGGCAGCCGCCAGCCGAGCTGCTCACAGATCTCGTACGCCAGGGTCTTGGAGCCCTCCGCGTAGTACGGCCGCAGGTTGACGTTGACGAAGCCCCAGCCCTCGCCGGCCGGGTCCCCGATCAGCTCGGAGCAGAAGCGGTTCACGTCGTCGTAGTTGCCCTCGATGCCGACGAGCTCGCCGCCGTAGACCGCGGCCATGACGACCTTGCCCTGCTCCAGGTCGTGCGGGATGAACACGCAGGAACGGAAGCCGGCCCGCGCGGCGGCGGCGCCCACCGCGCCCGCGAGGTTGCCGGTGGAGGAGCAGGAGAGCGTGGTGAAGCCGAAGGCGCGCGCGGCCTCCAGCGCCTGGGCGACGACGCGGTCCTTGAAGGAGTGCGTCGGGTTGCCGGAGTCGTCCTTGACGAAGAGCTTGCCGGCGTCGACGCCCAGCTCACGCGCCAGGTTGTCGGCCTGGACGAGCTTGGTCCAGCCGGGGTTGATGTTCGGCTTGTCCGCCACGTCCGCGGGGACGGGCAGCAGCGGCGCGTACCGCCAGATGTTCGCGGGACCGGCTTCGATCTGCTTGCGGAGTTCCTCGGTGTCGTAACCGGAGAAGTCGTACGCGATCTCCAGCGGGCCGAAACACTCCTCGCAGGCGAAGACCGGACCGAGCGGTACGCGGTGGCCGCACTCGCGGCAGGAGAGCGCGGCGGCCGGACCGAGATCGACGGCGTTCGCGGAGTCCGCGGCAGAGGCGGGGGTGGAGTTCGTGGTGCTTGCAACTGTCTGCGCAGCCATGGAGGCGAGGCCCTTTCCTCATCTTCCTCACGACGCACTTCGCCATGAGACGGATTTGGCACCTTCCCGAGCCGGGAGCCTCGCTGCACTGATCAACAATGATCAGGACGAGACCGGCTGGAGGGTTGCCGGGGCTTCAACGGGCCGTATCCCTCTGCCCCTCTGGATGAGCGGTATGTAGTTGTCCACGCAACGACCCCCGACATGCGATGGTCATCAGCGTTGTTCAAGACTGTAACCGACGGCATGGATGGTGGAGAGAGCCGTCCGAACCGCGAGATGACCGTCACACCGGTTTCCGTCGCGGCGGGACGCACGCATCCCGATGAACGCAAGGGAGAGCCGCACGTGCTGGAAGACGTCGAGCGCTGGCTGAGCACGCGCTCCTGGTCCGTCGAGGACCGCCCGCTCAAGAAGCTGATCGCCGCGAAGCGGTCCACGGGCTCCACGGTCAGTGTCGTACTGCCCGCGCTCAACGAGGAGGAGACCGTCGGCGAGATCGTCGCCGTGATCCGCCGTGAGCTGATGACCGCGCGGGTGCCGCTCGTCGACGAGATCGTGGTCATCGACTCGGGTTCGACGGACCGCACCTCCGAGGTCGCCGCCGCCGCGGGCGCCCGTGTCGTGCACCGGGACGAGATCCTGCCCCGGATCCCGGCCGTGCCCGGCAAGGGCGAGGTGCTGTGGCGCTCGCTGCTCGTCACCCGCGGGGACATCGTGGCCTTCGTCGACGCGGACCTGAAGGAGTTCTCGGCGGACTTCGTCTCCGGGATCGTCGGCCCGCTGCTCACCGACCCGGGCGTGGACCTCGTCAAGGCGATGTACGACCGTCCGCTGGGCTCCGCGTCGGGTCAGGGGGGCCGGGTGACGGAACTCATGGCCCGGCCGCTGCTCAACATGCACTGGCCGCAGCTGGCCGGCTTCGTGCAGCCGCTGGGCGGGGAGTACGCGGCCCGCCGCTCGCTCCTCGAACGGCTCCCGTTCCCCGTGGGCTACGGGGTGGAGCTCGGCATGCTGGTCGACTCCCTGCACCTGGTCGGCCTGGACGCCCTCGCGCAGGTCGACGTGGGTGTGCGCAAGCACCGGCACCAGGACGGGCAGGCGCTCGGGCGGATGTCCGCGGCGATCTACCGCACGGCTCAGCTGCGGCTCGCGCGCGGGCACATGATCCGGCCGGCGTTGACGCAGTTCGTGCGGGGGGAACGCGGCTTCGAGCCACGGACGTACTCGGTGGACCTGGAGGAACGCCCTCCGATGACCGACATCCGGGAGTACGTGTCGCGACGCGCGGCCTAGCGGTACCGCTCCGCGGGGTGCGCCGTCGTCGGGTGCGGCCCGGTGGGGGCCGTTCGCGCAGTCCTCCGCGCCCCTTGAGAGGGGCAGCACCGTCGTCGGGCCGCGGGCCCGGTGGGGGTGAGCCGCGCAGTTCCCCGCGCCCCCAGGGGCGCGCCCTCCGGGGCGCTCCTCAGGGGCGCGGGGAACGGCGCAATCTTTTGGCTTTTAGGGGCGCGGGGAACGGCGCGGCCCGCCCCCACCGGCGGCCACGTGACCCACGACCTCCCGTCCACGGCGAGTGGAACGTTTGAGCGGTTAAGGGTGCGGCTAGATTTCGAGTCATGGCTCCCACCCACGGCACACACCCCGTCCTCGTCGCGTCCAACCGCGGCCCGGTCTCGTACACGAAGGACGAGTCCGGCGAGCTCACGGCCAAGCGCGGCGGAGGCGGACTCGTGTCGGGCCTCTCCGCCATCGGCCCCGACGCGGGCGCCCTGTGGGTCTGCTCGGCCCTCGGTGACGGCGACCGCGAGGCCGTCCGGCGCGGCGTGGGCGAGGACGGCGTCCGGATGCTCGACATCGACGCCGACACCCACGCCGCCGCGTACAACGGCATCGCGAACTCCGCGCTGTGGTTCGTCCACCACATGCTCTACCAGACCCCCCTGGAACCCGTCTTCGACGCGGATTTCCGGCGCCAGTGGGCGGCCTACGAGACGTACAACCAGGCCTTCGCCGAGGCACTGGCCGAGGAGGCGGCGGACGGCGCCGCGGTCCTCGTACAGGACTACCACCTGACACTGGTCCCGCGGATGCTCCGCGAACTCCGTCCCGACCTGCGGATCGGGCACTTCTCGCACACCCCGTGGGCCCCGCCGGACTACTTCCGGCTCCTCCCGGACGACATCGCGGCGAAGGTCCTCGACGGGATCCTCGGCGCCGACCGGGCCGCGTTCCTGACCCGGCGGTGGGCGGACGCGTTCACGGAGTGCTGTCGGGCCGTACTGGGCGACGACTTCGACCAGGACACGCAGATCGGCGTGCACGGCCTCGGCGCCGACGCGGACTTCCTGCGCGAGCGCTCGCACCGCGCGGACGTCGACGAACGGATGGCCGCGCTGCGCGAGCAGATCGGCAGCGCGCCCGACGGCAGCCCCCGGAAGACCGTCGTGCGGGTGGACCGCACCGAGCTGTCGAAGAACATCGTGCGCGGCCTGCTGGCGTACCGGCAGCTGCTGGACGACCGGCCCGAGTGGCGCGAGCGGGTGGTGCACGTGGCGTTCGCGTACCCGTCGCGGCAGGACCTCGCGGTGTACCGCGACTACACGGCCGAGGTGCAGCGGGTCGCCGACGAGATCAACTCCGTGTACAGGACGGACGGCTGGACGCCGGTCGTGCTGCACGTGAAGGACGACTTCGCGCGCTCGCTCGCGGCGTACCGGCTGGCCGACGTGGCCCTCGTGAACCCCATCCGTGACGGGATGAACCTCGTCGCGAAGGAGGTTCCCGTCGTGTCCGACGACGGGTGCGTGCTGGTGCTGTCGCGGGAGGCGGGGGCGTATGAGGAGTTGGGCGAGGACGCGGTTGTCGTGAACCCGTACGACGTGTCGGCCACGGCGGAGGCGTTGCACGAGGCGTTGACGGTGCCTCTCGCTGAGCGGGCCGAGCGGACGAAGCGGTTGGCTGTTGCGGCGACCGCGCTGCCTCCGGCGCAGTGGTTCCTGGACCAGTTGCACGCGCTGCGCTCCGCGGGGGCGGGTGGCTGACGCCGGGTCGTGGTCATCTGCGGGCGGGTGGGGGCTGGTCGCGCAGTTCCCCGCGCCCCTTGAAGGCAAAAGATTGCGCCGTTCCCCGCGCCCCCTAAAGGCAAAAGATTGCGCTGTTCCCCGCGCCCCTCAGGGGGCCCTGGCGGGCTTCCTAGTGGGGTGGCGCCAAGTGGGTGGCCAGGGTCGTGAGCAGTCGTGCGACGCCCTCCGGGCCGTCCACCACCAGGTCTGCGCGGTCGGCCAGTTCCGTCACCTCTGTGCTGCCGCTGCAGACCAGGAGGCCCGGGATGCCGTCGGAGCGGAGTTTTTCGACGGCGGCGAAGGCCGGCAGGTCGCCGAGGTCGTCGCCGACGTACATGACCGACTCGGCACCGACATCGCGCACGTACGCGCCGAGGGCGACGCCCTTGTCCATGCCCGCCGGACGCAGCTCCAGGACCATGCGCCCCGGTTCGACGATCAGGCCGTGCTGGTGGGCCAGCCGGGCCAGCGGTTCGCGCAGTGCCTCGAAGGCGGCCTGCGGGTCCTGTGCGCGGCGGGTGTGGACCGCGACGGCCCTGCCCTTCTCCTCGATCCAGCTGCCCTGCCAGGCCCCGATGCCGTCGAGGAATCCGGGCAGTTCGGCGCGGGCCGCGGCGACGCCGGGGTGCGGCGCGGGGGCCCGGACCGTACCGGTGACCGCGTCCCAGCGCTCCGCCCCGTAGTGGCCGAGCACGACGAGGTGGTCGAGGCCCGGGACCCCGGCGAAGCCGCCGTACCGCACGGCGACCGACGCCGGCCTGCCGGTGACCACGGCCACCGACGCCACCTTCGGGGCCAGCGCCGCCAGGGCCGGTACGGCGTCCGGGTGGGCGCGGGCCTGTTCGGGGTCGGGGACGATCGGCGCGAGCGTGCCGTCGAAGTCGAAGGCGAGGACGGCCTTGCGGGGCCGCGCGAGGATCGCGGCGAGGCCGTCTCGGCCCGCCGTGGTCACGGGGCTCGGCAGCGACGATGGGTCGGGGTGGCTGGCCATGCTGCGACCCTATCCGCCGAGGTGGGGTCTTACGCCTCCCGCTCGCTCCTGCGTACCTCACGAACGCGCCGCAGGCGGTTGACCGTCACCGGGTCGTAGGCGAGGGCCCGCTCCGCGTCCAGCAGGGCGTTCAGCAACTGGTAGTAGCGAACCGGCGCGATCCCCAGCTCCTCCCGGACGGCCCGCTCCTTGGCCCCGGGCGACTCCCACCCCCGCCCCTCCAACGCAAGCACGTCCCGCTCCTGCGCAGTCAGCTCCTGATCACCCATACGCCCAACGCTAACCCCAGACAAAGGGGCGCGGGGAACGGCGCAATCTTTTGCCTTTAAGGGGGCGCAGCCCCCAAGGGGCGCGGGGAACGGCGCGACCAGCCCCCACCGACCCGCACCCGACGAAGCCACCCACACCCGACGGAGTCACCCCGCGTTCTGAGCGGCAGAAGCAGCCCTCTGCAACTGCCCCAGCACAGTCCCCGGATCCCCCTCCGCGCCGACCGCCTCACCGATCCGCTGCTTGATGTCCGCGCTGACCGCCGCCCAGGACGTCTGTCCCACGGGATACAGCTCGGCATTGGGCAGCTCGCCGAGGAAGTCGACGAGGTCCGCGTCGTCCTTGTCGAGGGCCATCGCCTCGGACGCGGACGTCGTGACGGGCAGCAGGTCGTACTCGTGGGAGAACTCAAGGACGTTCTCGTCGCTGTACACGTAGTCGAGGAAGTCCCCGATCTGCTCCTTGTGCCCGTTCTTCTTGAACGCCATCATCCAGTCGGCGACACCCATCGTGGCCTTGGAACGCCCCTTCGCGCCGGGCATCGGCACCATGCCGAACTTCACGCCCTTCGCCGCGGCGGCCTTCATCAGCGTCGGGTGGCCGTTCAGCATGCCGACCTCGCCGCGTGTGAACGCCGCGAAGGCGTCCGCGCGGTTGAGCTTCGCGGGCGCGACCGGCCCGGTGAGGCCCTTGTCGACGAGCTCCTCCTTGAGCCAGGTGAAGGTGTCGATGTTCTGCGGGGAGTCGAGGCTGTAGGAGCCGACCGTGTCGGTGTACCCGTCGCCGCCGCTGAGCAGCCACATCAGCGTCTCGGCCTGCGCCTCCTCCGGCCCCAGCGGCAGGGCGTACGGGTACTTCACGCCCTTGGCCTTGAGGGCCGCCGCGTCGGAGGCGAGGTCGTTCCAGCTCTCCGGCGGGGTGAGGCCGGCGTCGGCGAAGAGGGTCTTGTTGTAGAAGAGCAGCCGGGTGGAGGAGGCGAACGGCATGCCGTACTGCGTCCGGTTTATCTCTCCGGCCGCGGACAGCTGCGACACGAAGTCGGCTTGGGTGTCTATGGAGAGCACGTCGCCGGCGCGGTAGAGCTCCCCCGCGTCGGCGTAGTCGGCGTACGCGCCGACCTGGGCCAGGTCGGGCGGGTCGCCCGCGTCGACCATCGCCTTGACCTTGGCGTCGACGTCGTTCCAGGAGTACACGCTGACCTCGACGTCCACGCCGGGGTGCTTCGCCTCGTAGGCCTGGGTCAGCTTGTCCCAGTACTTCTGTGAGCTGTTCGCCTTGGAGTCGCCGTAGTCGGCCGCCACGAGTTTCAGCGTGACGTCCCCGGACTCGGCGGAACTTCCGCAGCCTCCGAGGGCCGCGGTCACACCCAGTGCGGACGCCACCGCGATCAGACTTGTCACTCGCCGCTGCACTACTGCCGTCCTCAACCCTGTTCGTCCGATGAGCACACCCGGGCGTCCGCGTGCCCAAGTGCCCGCGTATCACACCGATTCGCTCATGCGATCCCAAACTTTCGAATCGCAATTTTCGCTCTAAGGTCTACACCACGTAAGTGGACTAGACCTCTCACGGGGTAAGGGGCGACACTGTACGTGTGAGACACGTCATCGCCCTGGATGTGGGCGGCACCGGAATGAAGGCCGCCCTCGTGGGGGCGGACGGCGAGCTGCTGCACCAGGCCCGCCGCTCGACGGGCCGGGAGCGCGGCCCGGACTCCGTCGTCGAGTCGATCCTCGCCTTCGCCGCCGACCTGCGCGCGCACGGCGAGGAGCACCTCGGCGAGCCCGCGGCGGCCGCGGGCGTCGCCGTCCCCGGCATCGTGGACGCCGACCGCGGCATCGCCGCCTACGCGGCCAACCTCGGCTGGCGCGACGTACCACTGCGCAAGCTCCTCAGCGAACGGCTGCACGGGGCACCGGTCGCCCTCGGCCACGACGTACGCACCGGTGGCCTCGCCGAGGGCCGGATCGGGGCCGGCCAGGGCGCGGACCGCTTCCTGTTCGTACCGCTGGGCACGGGCATCGCCGGCGCGATCGGCATCGACGGCCGGGTGGAAGCGGGCGCGCACGGTTTCGCGGGCGAGATCGGCCATGTCGTCGTACGCCCCGGTGGCGCCCCCTGTCCGTGCGGACAGCACGGCTGCCTGGAGCGGTACGCGTCGGCCGCCGCCGTCAGCGAGGCGTGGGCCGAGGCCTCCGGCGACCGGGAGGCGGACGCGGCGGACTGCGCGAAGGCCGTCGACTCCGGCGATCCCCGCGCGCGGGCGGTCTGGCAGGACGCGGTGGACGCGCTCGCCGACGGACTCGTCACCGCGCTCACCCTGCTGGACCCGCGCGTCCTGATCATCGGTGGCGGTCTCGCCGAGGCGGGGGAAACCTTGTTCACACCACTGCGGGCCGCGGTCGAGCGGCGCGTCACCTTCCAGAAACTGCCGTCCATCGTCCCCGCGGCACTGGGGGACACGGCCGGCTGCCTCGGCGCGGGCCTCCTCGCCTGGGACCTGCTGGCCACCACTCCGGAGGTATCCGCCCGATGACCACTGAGCGCATGTCTCCGACCGCCCCGCACGAGGGCGCCCCGTCAGGGGCGCGGGGCGTGACACCACGCGGCTCCGCCGCGGGGGCGCGCCCGACCCCCACCGGCCCGCACCCGACGATCCTCACCGGAGCGACCGTAGTTCTCCCCACCGGCACCGTGCCCAACGGCCGCGTGATCATCGACGGCACGCACATCGCCGGGAGCGCTCCCGAGGACACCCCCCGCCGAGACCTCTCAGGTCACTACGTGGTCCCCGGCTTCGTGGACATGCACAACCACGGCGGCGGCGGAGCCTCCTTCACCTCGGGCACGGTCGAGGAGATCCTCCAGGGCATCCGCACCCACCGCGCGCACGGCACGACGACCCTCGTCGCCTCCACGGTCACCGGCGACATGGACGGCCTGGCCCAGCGCGCGGGGCTGCTCTCCGAACTGGCCGAGCAGGGCGACATCGCGGGCGTCCACTTCGAGGGCCCGTTCATCTCCCCGTGCCGCAAGGGAGCGCACTCCGAGAAGCTGCTGCGCGACCCCGACCCGTCGGAGGTCCGCAAGCTGATCGACGCGGCGCGCGGCCAGGCCCGCATGGTCACCCTCGCCACCGAACTCCCGGGCGGCATCGACTCCGTACGCCTCCTCGTCGAGCACGGCGTCATCGCGGCGATCGGGCACACGGACGCCACGTACGAGCAGACGGTGGAGGCCATCGACGCGGGCGCGACCGTGGCGACGCACCTGTTCAACGCGATGCCCGTGCTCGGCCACCGCACGCCGGGCCCGATCGCGGCGCTGCTGGAGGACGAGCGGATCACCGTCGAGCTGATCAACGACGGCGTCCACCTGCACCCGGCCTCCCTGCAGTTGGCGTTCCATCACGCGGGCGGCGGACGGGTGGCGTTCATCACGGACGCGATGGACGCGGCGGGCTTCGGCGACGGCCGCTACATGCTCGGCCCGCTGGAGGTCGAGGTCGCGGACGGTGTGGCGCGGCTGGTGGAGGGCGGTTCGATCGCGGGCTCCACGCTGACCCTGGACCGGGCCTTCAAGCGCGCGGTGACCGTGGACCGGCTGCCCGTAGAGGACGTCGTCGCGGCCATCTCCGCCAATCCGGCACGGCAGTTGGGCCTGTACGACCGGGTGGGTTCGCTGGAGCCGGGCAAGGACGCCGACCTGGTGGTCCTGAACTCCGCTTTCGAACTCAAGGGTGTGATGCGCCGGGGCGAATGGCTGGTCGAACCTCAGACCGCCTGAGCCGGGGGCTGGGCCGACAGCCGTCGCCTTTGGCATGATCGGACCGTTGGACTGTCGGGCTGTCGGACAAGCACACCCGTGGCACCCGCACGCGCACCAGGCGAGCGCGTCCAGAACGAGGGAGGTCGGCCCGGTTGCTCCTCACGGTCACGCTGAACACCGCTCTCGACATCACGTACCGCGTACGGGAGTTGCGGCCCCACGCGTCCCACCGGGTCGACGAGATGACCGAACGGCCCGGCGGTAAGGGCCTGAACGTGGCCCGGGTGCTCGCGGCCCTCGGGCATGAGGTGACCGTGACGGGCTTCGTGGGCGGCGTCACCGGGCGGGCCCTGCGGGCCGGGCTCGCGCGGACGCCGGATGTCGTCGACGCGCTGGTGCCGGTGAGCGGCTCGACCCGCCGCACGATCGCGGTGGCCGACACGACGACCGGTGACACGACTCAACTCAACGAACCGGGCCCGGAGATCACCCCCGCCGAGTGGGCCGACTTCCAGGAGGCGTACGAGGTCCTGCTGCGCTCCTGTTCGGCGGTGGCCCTGTGCGGCAGCCTGCCACCCGGGGTGCCGGTCGGGGCGTACGCACAACTCGTGCGCACGGCCCGCGCGTTGGCGGTTCCGGTGCTGCTCGACACGAGCGGGGAGCCGTTGCGGCGGGGGATCGCGGCCCGCCCCGACATCGTCAAGCCGAACGCGGACGAACTGGCCGAGCTGACCGGCTCGCACGACCCTTCGCAGGCCACGCGGGACGCGCGCCGACGCGGGGCGCACGCGGTGGTGGCGTCCCTCGGCGCGGAGGGGCTGCTGGCCCGCACGCCCGACGGCGACTGGCGCGCGGCCCCGCCCCGGCCGGTCCGCGGCAATCCGACGGGCGCCGGGGACTCGGCGGTCGCGGGCCTGCTGTCGGGCCTGGTGGAGAAACTCCCCTGGCCGGACCGCCTGGCCCGAGCGGTAGCCCTGTCCGCGGCGACGGTACTGGCCCCGGTGGCCGGGGAGTTCGACCGCGCGGCTTACGAGGAGTTGCTGGCACGCATATCCGTGACGAGCCAGCCAACCGCGGCGTAGCGCTCCGCGCGGGTCGTTCATCGGGTGCGGCCCGGTGGGGGCTGCGCCCCCTGCAAGACAAAAGATTGCGCAGTTCCCCGCGCCCCTGATGGGGGCGCGGGGAACTGCGCGAACGGCCCCCACCGGACCCGCACCCGACCACCACGGCAAGTGGAAAGCCAGAATCAACGCTCAGTTCTTGACCTGCCCGGCCTTCAGCCGAAGCTGGTCGAGGAGCACGTCACAGTCGTCCCCCTCCTGACAGGAGATGGAGATCGTGTTCGTGCCCTTGGTGAGAGTGGGCCAGGAGTACGTCTCCGTCCACCCCTTCTCCCACTCGTTCTCCTTGGCCTGAGCGAAGTTGCCCAGGTTCAGCTTGGTGCCGAACTCCTTGCCGTTCACGGTGAGCGTCATCTTCGCGTCCTTGCCGGGAACGCTGTACTTCGTGAAGACCGTGTACGTACCGGCCTTCGGGATGCCGTTGACGGTCCAGGTGACCTCGGCGCCGACCTGGTTGAGGCCGGTCACGTAGATGCCGCCCGCCGCGCTCGCGCCCTTGATGTCCGAGGCGGTCGTCACACCGGCGCCGAGCTTCAGGGCCTTCGCGTCGATGTCGGGCAGCTCGGCCGGCTCGTCGGCCTCCTTGCTGGACGTCTCGCTCGGCTCGGCGCTCTGGCCTGCCGACGTGGTCGGGCCCGCGGTGTCGTCGCCGCTCTTGTCGTCGTCCGAGTCACCGCCCGTCATCGCGATGGCGATGCCGATCACCACGGCCGCGACCACGGCGACGGCGCCGATGAGCAGACCCTTGGTGTTGGGCCCGCGGCCCCGGCCGCCACCGCCCCGGCCGCCGTGCGTCTGCTGGTGCGTGGTGGGCGCGCCGCCGGAGAAGTTCTCGGAGGTGGCGTAGTTCGCGTTCGGCTGCCCGTACTGCCCTTGCTGCCCCTGCTGCCCGTACGTGCCCTGCTGCTGCGGGACCTGCCCGTACTGCGCGGTGGGGGCGGCCTGCGCGGCGGACTGGCCGTACTGGCGCTCACCGACCGGACGCACCCGGTTGACGGAGCCTGGGTAGCCGTAACCACCACCGCCGCTCGGCGGCTGGGCTCCGGCGGCCTTCCCGTCCTCGTAGAGATAGCCGAACGGGTCGTCGTCCTCGGGCGTGCTCGCGCCGTTGTTGCCGGGCGTCATCCCTTGGTCTCCTAGCGGGTGCGGTACAGATGCGGTACGGGGGATCGAAAGGCGAGCCTACCCGGTTCCGATGCCCCAAACGGGTGACTCAGCTCGCATGACAGCGCTGACCTGCGGATCAGCCCGCACGCCTGTGCGCTTTGGGACGAGAACGTTTCTCTACGTACATCCGCTCGTCAGCGGACTGCAAGACCTCGTCCGCCGTCATGCCGCAGTGTGCCCACCCGATACCGAAGCTGGCGCCGACCCGCATGGCCCGTCCGTCGACCCTGATCGGCTGGATTATCTCGTTGCGCAGCCGCACCGCGAGGTCCTCCGCGTCGGCCCGGCCGAGCCCGTCGGCGAGCACCACGAACTCGTCGCCGCCGAGCCGGGCGACCGTGTCGCCGTCACGCACGGCGCCGCCCAGCCGGCGGGCCACCTCGATCAGGACGTAGTCACCGGCGTTGTGCCCGAAGCGGTCGTTGATCGACTTGAAGCCGTCGAGGTCGCAGAAGAGCACCGCGAGCCCCTTCGTGCCGTCGTCGCGCTCCCCCTCGGGTGTGACGGTGTGCACATGGTGGTCGTACGCGTCCAGGGCGTCCGGGACCGGCCGGTAGTCGAAGCCGTGCCCGTTGACGTCGTAGGCGTTCACGTCGTACCCGTTGGCGCTCGCGTTGCGCGCGGCCACCACTTCCCCGTACGCCGCGTCGATCGTGTCGACCACGCCGGGTTCCATGGCCGTGGGGCGGGCGCACAGCCGGGCGGCGAGCCGGGAGCGCAGCTCCGCGGAGTTCGGCAGGCCGGTGAGCGAGTCGTGCGAGGCGCGGTGGGCGAGCTGCAGCTCGCGGCGCTTGCGCTCTTCGATGTCCTCGACGTGGGTGAGCAGGAACCGCGGCCCGTCGGCGGCGTCGGCGACCACGCTGTTGCGCAGCGACACCCACACGTACGTACCGTCGCGGCGACAGAGCCGCAGCTCGGCGCGCCCGCCCTCGGCGGAGGTCCTGAGCAGGGTGCCGATGTCCTCGGGGTGGACGAGGTCGGAGAACGCGTAGCGGCGCATCGAGGAGGCGGGGCGGCCAAGGAGCCGGCACAGCGCGTCGTTCGTGCGCAGGATCCGGCCGTGCTGGTCGCCGCCCATCTCGGCGACGGCCATGCCGGAGGGCGCGTACTCGAAGGCCTGCCGGAAGCTTTCCTCACTGGCCCGCAGCGCCTGCTGCTCGCGCTCAAGGCGGACCAGCGCGCGCTGCATGTTGCCTCGTAGACGGGCGTTGCTGATGGCGATGGCGGCCTGGAACGCGTACATCTGCAGGGCCTCTCGGCCCCATGCGCCCGGATGCCGTCCGTTGCGCGGACGGTCCACGGACAGGACGCCTATCAGCTCACCGCAGGAGCCGCTCGGGACGCTCGGCGTGTACATGGGGGCGAAGAGCCGGTCGGCGGGGTGCCACTCGTCCTCGAAGCGGGGTTCGGGGCCGTCGGTGTACCACTGCGGGACGTCGTCCTCGTCGAGGACCCAGCCCTCGGTGTGCGGTATGAACCGCAGGTCGCCCCAGGCCTCTCCCATGTTCAGCCGGCGCTCCCAGGACTCGCGGGAGCCGGTGCGGCCGGTGATGAGCGCCTCGGCTGCGGAGTTCCCGGCGAGGGCGGCGACCACCAGGTCGCCGTCGGGCTGGACGAGGTTGACGGCGGCCAGTTCGTAGCCGAGGCCGTTGACGACTCCGTCGGCCACGGTCTGCAGCGTGTCGGCCAGGCTGCGGGCCGTGTTCATGTCCGCCATGACCGTGTGCAGCTGCCGCAGGGTCGCAAGGCGGACGTACGGCTCCGACTCGGTCTCCATTCGCCCTCCCCTCGAAGACCTCGACAGCAACTCCAGGGCTCTCTCCCCGCCTACTCCCTGCCAGCTTCCCCGCCACTGAATCACAGCGCGCTGCCCACTCGGTACACAGGGTCAACAAATTATGGCACCTGTGACTCAAGTCACAGGTGAAGATGAACAATTGAGTAGAGTTTCTGTGTTTTCGCGGTGCGTTTACTGAACGCAAATTTGTGGAACATGTGCGCGCGCCTGGTAAGAGATACGGGTCACACTCCCACTTCAGTCCTAGGACCCGGTTCCGACGTTGGTCGGATGTGTCCGTCGTCGGCGGAGAATAGCGTCTTCGTGTGCTGAACACTCCCTCTGCCGCTCCGCCCGCCCCGCCCGTGCATGCTGTGGGGGTGAGCAACGACGAGTTCCGCGCGGCCATGTCCCGGCTGGCCGCCGGCGTGGTCCTGGTGACCGCGCACGAGCCGCAGGCCGACCCGGACGGCCCCAGCGGCGAGGACGTCGGCATGACGGCGACCTCCTTCATGTCCGTGTCCCTGGACCCGCCCCTGGTCCTCATCGGCCTGCGCGAGGGCTCCCGCATGGACGACCTGCTCGACGAACAGCCCCTGTGGGCGGTCTCCCTGCTCGCCGAGGGCCAGAGCTCCGTCGCGAGCCGCTTCGCCATGAAGAACCGCATCTCGGACCGCCTGCTCTTCGCGGACGTGCCGTACGTCCGGGGGAAGGAGTCAGGCGCGCCCCTGCTGGACGGCGCCCTGGCGACCCTGGAGTGCCGCACCGAGCAGCGGGTCACCGCGGGCGACCACACCCTGGTGATCGGCCGCGTCCTGACGTCCTCACTGCTGACCACCGAAGGCGGCCCGCTCACGTATTTCCGCGGCCGTTACCGTCACTTGGACTAGGCCTTTCCCAGGCTCACCGAAGGACATTCGACCGCACACGACCGCGTACAACCGTGTACAAATGTGAAGCGGGACCCGCGCCCGCCCCACTTTCCTCCGGGCTTTTCTTCCGCCGTCGGAAAACCCCTGCCGGGCGTCACCGGCAGGGCGAACAGAGCACTGCGTACAAAGAAGCACCGGAAGACCCCCGGAAGAAGCACCAGGCCCGCCCGGCACCCCTTTCCCTCATCCCCAGTCGCGCCCGGAACGCCCGCGCTTCGTGTCGCCCCGCTGTTTCTTCTCGCGAAGCCGGCGCTCATTGATTCCCCGCGGAATACGGGTGGCGCGGCGGGCCCTGGGCGGCGGGGCACTGGCCTCGGCGAGCAGGGAGGCGAGCCGCACGGCCGCCGTCTCCCGGTTGCGCCACTGGGACCGGTGCTCGGAGGCGCGCACGGCGACGACCCCGTCGACCAGCCGGTCGGCGAGCCTGGCGAGTGCCCGCTCCTTCCACACCGGCGGCAGCGACTGGGTCTTCGCGAGGTCGAAGCGCAGTTCGACCTGCGAGTCGGTCGTGTTGACGTGCTGGCCGCCCGGCCCGGAGGAGCGCGAGAAACGCCACATCAGCTCGGCCTCGGGCAGCGAGACGGAGCCACGGATGACGTAGGGACCGGACATGGACCCATGGTCCCTTGTCTGTCCGGTCCACGTCACCAGCTTTTCGGCACCGGAACGGTCACCGACCCGCCCCTCGGCCCCTCGGAGGGGACCCTCCGACCCCGCAGGTAAAGAAAGTAAAGAGGAGCGGAACCCTGGGGACCCCCATCGGCGTTCTTAGGGTTGGCGGTAGCTTCGTCCCGTACGAAGCCCGACGCGCAGCACCGCACGATCCGTACGCACGAATAACGAGGGAAGGACTCCCAACAATGGCTGTAAGCCTGTCCAAGGGTGGCAACGTCTCGCTCACCAAGGAGGCTCCGGGCCTGACCGCCGTCACCGTGGGCCTCGGCTGGGACGTCCGCTCCACCACGGGAACCGACTTCGACCTGGACGCCTCGGCCATCGCGGTCAACCCCGAGGGCAAGGTCTACTCGGACGCCCACTTCATCTTCTTCAACAACAAGCAGACCCCGGACCAGACGATCGTCCACACGGGCGACAACCGCACGGGTGAAGGCGCCGGCGACGACGAGGCGATCAACGTCAACCTCGCGGGCCTCCCCGCCGACATCGACAAGATCGTCTTCCCGGTCTCCATCTACGACGCCGAGACGCGCTCGCAGAACTTCGGCCAGGTCCGCAACGCGTACATCCGCATCGTGAACCAGGCCGGCGGCACCGAGATCGCCCGCTACGACCTCTCGGAGGACGCGGCCACCGAGACGGCCATGGTCTTCGGCGAGCTGTACCGCAACGGCGCCGAGTGGAAGTTCCGCGCGGTCGGCCAGGGCTACGCGTCCGGCCTGACGGGCATCGCGAAGGACTTCGGCGTCAACGTCTGATCCAGCGCGCGCACGACGTTTCGAGGGGGTCGGTCCGGCTGCAGCCGGACCGACCCCCTCGGTCACACAGCCCCCTCTATGCACGCCCCACAAACCGACGCCCCAAAGGGGCGCGGGGAACTGCGCGGCTCACCCCCACCAGCCCGCACCCGAACGCCACTCCCCAAGGACGCGGGACCACGCACACCGACACGCCCCTAAGGGGCGCGGGGAACTGCGCGGCTCACCCCCACCGCCCCGCACCCGAACGCCAACCCAAGATCACCCCCGCCCCCCAGCGGAGCGCCTACCCTTCCGGGCGTGATCCTCGAACCGCTCCCCCTCACCCCGGACCACGACCTACCGGGCCCCCTCCTGACCGAACTCACCGCGCTCTACGCCTCGAACCACGCGTTCTACGCCCTCAGCGGCGACTTCCCCGACCCGCACGACATCCGCCCGGAGCAGGTCGCGAAGGCGTTGGCGGACGAGCTGGCGAACCCGGACGTGGAGGTCCTGCAGGCCCGCAGCGCCGGACAACTCGTCGCGGTCGCGATCACGCTCGCCCACCACCCGGACCCGGGCGACCCCGACCCGTGGATCGGCCTGCTGCTGGTCGACGCGGCCCACCAGGGCAAGGGCCACGGACGGCAGCTGGCGGCACGCATCGAGGACCGCTTCCGCGAGGCGGGCCGGGACGCCGTGCGTCTGGCGGCCCTGGACAACAACCCCGGCGCCTTCGCCTTCTGGACAACGATCGGCTACAAGACGATCGGCCACCGCAAGGACCGCCAACTGGGCCGCCCCTGCGCGGTACTACGCAAAATCCTTAACTAGCCCCTCTGCCCCTTTGCCCCTTTGCCCCTTTGCCCCTCTGTCCTTCTGCCCCTCTGCCCCTCTGTCCCTCTGTCCCTCTGTCCCTCTGCCGGGGCACGCGCCTCAGGGACGCGCGGGCCGCCCTTTCCCGTACAGCCAGTCGTCCCAGATCCCCGAGAAGTCCTCGTCCGGCGCAGTCTTCTCCACATAGGCGGTGAAGTCGTCGGTGTCCGCGTTGCCGTGCCGCCGCTCGGCGGCCCACCCCCGCAGGATGCCGAAGAACACCTCGTCGCCGACCGCCTGCCGCACCTTGTGCAACACCATGGCCCCGCGCTCGTACACAGGACTGTCGGAGATCCGCGCGGCGCTCGGCGGCCGGGCGGGCGGAAAGTCCCAGACGGCATCACTCTCCGCCTCCTTCTCGAAGTAGTCCCCGTCGTACAGCGCGTCGAAGACGTCCTGTGCGGAGTCCCCGCCGTGGTCCTCGTTCCACAGCCACTCGGCATACGTGGCGAAGCCCTCGTTCAGCCACATGTCACGCCAGGACTTCGGGGTGACGGAGTTCCCGTACCACTGATGGACCAGCTCGTGCACGAGAAGTTCCACGCCGGGCGCACCGGGGAAGACGGGCCGGTTCTGGGTCTCCAGGGCGTACCCGGCGTCGTCCTCCCGCTCCACGATCGCGCCCGTCGATGAGAACGGATACGGCCCGAAGTAGTCCTCGGCCCATTCCATGACCTCGGGAATGCGATCGAGCACCTCGGCACTGTCCGCCGCCTGATCAGGATCCACAGCCACATAGACAGGCAGCCGCCCCGCCCTCGACCGACGAATCTCGAACTCTCCCACGGCCACGGTCACCACATAGGAAGCCACGGGCTCCGAAACCCGCCACCCGAAGACAGCCCGCCCACCCTTGACCGTCCTCTTCCGCAACTCCCCGACGGAAACGGCCTCCAGCCCCTCGGGCACGTCCACCACGATGTCGTACGAGGCCTTGTCGCTCGGATGATGGTTCCCGGGGAACCACGCCATGGACCCGGTGGGCTCCCCCAGCCCCAGAGCCCCGTCCTCGGTAGGCAGCCACCCCTCCTCCGACCCATCGGGATCGGTGACGACCTCCGGCACGCCCTCGTAGCGCACGACCGCCACGAAGGAATCCCCGCCGTCCAGATCCCTACGCGGCCGAACGGTCAGCTCATGATCACCACTGCGATTGAACCGAGCCGGCTCCCCGTCCACCTCGACGGAGCGCACGTCCATCCCCTTCAGATCAAGGTTGAACGCGCTGAGATCCTGCTCCGCCCGAGCCCGGATCTCGGCTTCCCCCACCAGCCGCCGGGACTTCGGCTCGTAGTCGAGCGTGAGCCCGTAATGCGTGACGTCGTACCCTCCGTTCCCCGCCTTGGGAAAGTACGGATCCCGCACCCCGGAGCCCCCCGCGACACCCTCCACACCCCCATCACAACCGACCAGCAGGCAGGCCAGCAAAACAACAACAAGACCAAAGCGAGCAGACCGGGGCATGGGGGCGATCCTAGAACGGCGTGACACCATCACCCACGTGCTCGACATCGGCTACGCCCTCTCCTCCCGCTTCCCGGACCCCCCGCAGACCGACTACCGCCGCGCGGACGTCCACGCCCTGCGCCACGACCTGTTCTGCGGAGACGTCTACCTCGCCGACACGAAGGCGGACAGGGAGCTGTCCACAGGCTGGGGATGGGTGCCGGTGCTCGACTTCGCCTGGGCCCTGTGCGACATCGTCGAACAACTCGACCAGGACCCCATGGGCAGCAGGGCATCCCGCCCCCAGCGCGCCGAACTGGACTTCACCGAGTCCACCGACCGCATGCTCTTCGAGCGCCGCTTCGGCTGGGTGGACATCGAGTCGGACTGGATGCCGGTGGAGGAGCCCCCGCTCACCTTCTCCCACACCGAACTGCGCCGCGAGGCACGGGACTTCCTCCACGACGTCCTGGCCGACCTCACAGACCTCCACGAGGGGCTCCGGGACAACCCGGCCATCTGGAACCTGGAAGCCCGCTTCCCCAGACTCCCCTGAGCCGGACGCCCTGGGGGCTGCGCCCCCAGACCCCCCACCGGCCTGAACGGCCTCGTCCTCAAACGCCGGACGGGCTGAAGAACGACGACCGCCACCCCAGCCAACAGGCGAACGCGCAAAACCCAAACGGACCGCAAGACAGACAGCCGCCGAACGCCGTACGGGCTGAAAGACGACGGCCGGCACCCGGCGACGACACCCGGGAGCGGGCCGTGCCGGTACGTCGAAAGTCCGCCGCGTACGGCTCCCGCAAAAAAGTCAGACCCTCCAACGAAGGGCCGTATGCACGGGGGCGGCGGACTCGACGTACCGGCACGGCCCGCTCCCACCCCCCACCGTCCCAACCCCCGTCAAACCCCCCGCAGGGACCCTCACACCTCAACCCCCACCACCCGAACCCCCACCTCCGCAGCAAACACCCCCGCCAGATCCAACAACTGCGCCGGACTGATCACAGCCCCCGCCAGCCGATCGACCCCCCGCGCGAACCCCACCTCGGCCGCCCGCCGCAGATCCACGTCCGTCAACGACACCCCGCTGAAGTCCGCCCCCTTCAGCACACAGTCCACGAACTCCACCCGCTCCAGCCGAGCACCCCCGAAGTCCGGCTCGACCAGCACACACCCCTCGAACACCACGTCCCGGATCCGCGCCTCCCGCAGATTCAGGTAGTCGATCTTCCCCCCACGGAAGACCACCCGCTCCAGCACGGCCCCATGCATCTGCACCCCGCCCAGCCGGGCATCGACCACCTCCACATCCCGGAAGGTCGCCGACCCGAAGTCCGTCCCCACCCCCCGCAACCCGGTGAGCACGGAATCCAGCACCCGCGCATGATGCAGCCGCGTCTCATCGACCGCGCACCCCGTCAGCGCGCAGTCCATGAACCGCGCACCCCCGCCGTCCTGCCCCACGAAATCCAGCTCGCCGAACAGCAGCCCGTCATAGTCCCCGTCGGGCTCCAGCTCCCCACCCCCGTACGACTCCAACGACGGCAGCCGCACCTCCGGCCGCCGCGCACCCTTGACCCCCGCGCCCGCCTTCGAACCGGCCTTCGCCGCTCTGCTCACCATCCCCCCATCCTGCACCCCACCACTGACACCCTCCCTGACCAGCCAAAAAGCCCCGCATGTCACATTCCGAGCCCTCTACGAGTCGTAAGGACACCGCAGCACACCCCACCACCCACCGAAAAGGTGAGAACCCCATGCACCCCAAACCGCACCTCACCTCCCACCTCAGCATCATCGGCGGCGGCTTCGCCGGCCTCACCGCCGCCATCACCGCCGCGGAAGCAGGCGCCAGGGTCACCGTGTACGAGGCCCACCACACCCTCGGCGGCCGGGCCCGCACCGCCGAGGGCCCGTACAAGACCAACGAGGGCCCCCACGCCCTCTACAGGCGCGGCCCCCACTGGACCTGGCTCGAACAGCGCGGCCTCCTCGGCGAACTGGCCCCGCTCCCACCCCTGGAAGCGACCCGCCTCCGCCTCCACCACAGGGGCGCCCTGCGCCGCACCCCGCCCCTCGCCATGCTCAGACTCCTGCGCCGCACACCCCAACAGGCTCCCATCGACCAGGACTTCACCACCTGGGCGACAGGCATCGCGGGCGAGGAGGGAGCGACCGCCGCGGCCCACTACTCCGCGGTCGCCCTCTTCCACCACGCCCCCGGCACGCTCTCCGCGGCCTTCGTCCAGGAACGCCTGCGCCGCGCGACGAAGTTGCCTCCGGAGGCGCACTACCCCCGCGGCGGCTGGGCGAGCGTGATCGACAGGATGGCGGCCCGCGCCTGGAACCTCGGCGTACGGGTGGAGACCCTCGCCCGCGTCGACACCCTCGACGCCCTCCCCGCCGGCCACGGCCCGGTCATCGTCGCCACCTCCCTCGACGCGGCCCGCACCCTGCTCCGGGACAACTCCCTGACCTGGCCGAGCGGCCGCACGGCCCTGCTCGACCTGGCCGTCCGCACCCATCGCGGCGACGCGTTCGCCGTCTCCGACCTGGACGCCCCCGGCTGGATCGAGCGCTTCACGGCCCAGGACCGCACCCTTGCCCCACCCGGCGAACAGCTCCTCCAGGGCCAGTTCCCGATCGGCCCGCACGCGTCACGCGCGGACGGCATCGCCCGCGCCGAGCGGCTCCTCGACCTCGCCCTCCCGACCTGGCGCGACCGGGTCACGTACCGCCGCGAAGCGCTCGCGAACGGCCGCACGGGCGCCGTCGACCTGCCCGGCACGAGTTGGCGCGACCGCCCGCACGTGGACCGCGGCGACGACGTCTACCTCGCGGGCGACCAGGTGGCCGCTCCGGGCGTGCTCTCCGAGGTGTCGTTCAACAGCGCGCTGGAGGCGGTGTCCCTGGCCTTCAAGATCCCCACCAGGGCAGGCCTTGACCTCAAGCATGCTTGAGCTTGAAAGCTGGGGTTTCGGGCAACCGCACACAACACCCCAGGGAGAACCCCATGCCCACCACGAAGCCGGTCCCGAAGCCCGTCCCGAAGCCGGTCCCCAACCCCATGCACGCCATCCGCCTCCACACCTTCGGCCCGCCCGAGAACCTCACCTACGAGCGGACAGAAACCCCCCGCCCCGCCCCCGGCCAGGTCCGTATCGAGGTCGCCGCCGCCGGCGTACACCTGCTGGACACCGCGCTCCGGGCAGGCGTCAAGGGCCCGTACCCGGAACTGCCCGACCTCCCCACGATCCCCGGCCGCGAGGTCGCCGGCACGGTCGAGGCCCTCGGCGAAGGCGTCGCCGCCCTGTGGCTCGGCAAGCGCGTGGTGGCCCACCTGGGCCTCAACCCGGGCGGCTACGCGGAACTGGCCGTCACCGACGTCGACCGCCTCCACGAGATCCCCGGGAACCTCGACTTCGCCCAGGCCGTCGCGATGATCGGCACGGGCCGTACGACAATGGGGATCCTCCAGTTCACCGACCTGAGACCCGACGACGTGGTCCTCGTCCCGGCCGCGGCGGGCGGCATCGGCACCCTCCTCGTGCAGTACGCACGGCACGCGGGCGCCACCGTGATCGGCCTGGCGGGCGGCCCCGACAAGGTGGCACGCGTCGAGAAGAACGGCGCCGACCTGGCCGTCGACTACAAGAACCCCGCCTGGCCGGACCAGGTGAAGCGATTCCTGGGCGCCCGCCAGGCCACGGTCGTCTTCGACGGGGTGGGCGGCGACACGGCGCACAAGGCGGTAGCACTCCTCGCGCACCCCGCCGGCCGGCACATCGTCTTCGGCTGGTCGGGCGCCGGCCTGCACGACGGCACCCCGTACCTCGTCGAAGGCGTCTCCCGGTCGGTCCTCGGCCCCGCCATGCTGCAGAAGGCAGGCGGCCCGAACCCCCTGCGCACCCTGGAGCTGCGCGCCCTCACCGAGGCGGCCGAGGGCAGGCTGGTCCCGGACCTCCACCGCTTCCCGCTCGCGGAGGCGGCCACCGCACACCGCGCGCTGGAGACCAGGGCCACGCACGGCAAGGTGGTCCTGGAGCCCTGATGGTGGTCCCGAAGCGCTGCCCCCTGCGGCCGCCCACCGAGCCCCACACCACTCAACGCCTCGCACCACCCCTCAACGCCCCAACAACATCCGCGCGATGCCGACCTGGTCCTCGTCCAGCTCCTCCCCCTCCTCGACCTGCCACAGCGAGTTCTGCAGCACCCGCCCCAGCGTCCAGGCCCGCGCCCGCCCCCGGTCCACCCCCAGCACCTCTGTCATCAGGTCGAAGCGGCGCTCCAACGCCCCCTCCTCGCACCGGTTCCAGAGCGCGGGCAGCAGCTCGAAGCAGGGGTCCCCGGCGAGCGGCTTCGGGTCGATGACGAGCCAGGGTTCACGGTCGGCCGCGAGGACGTTCTCGAAGTGCAGATCCCAGTGCAGCAGCCGGTCCCCCGGCTCGTCCGCGACCTCGCGCACGGCCGCCGCGCAGTCCGCGAGGAGCCGCCGGTCGTCCTCCGCCGCCAGGGAGCGCGTCACCGCGGGCAACCGCTCGAACATGTCCGCGGTGACGGAGTCCAGCCGCCGCAGCCCCGCAGGCGCCGGCACGGCCGTGATCCGCGCCAGCAGTTCGGCCAGGACCGACGTCGCCTTCATCACATCGGGCACCTCGGCCAGCGGCCGGTCCTCGTCGAGCCGTTCCAGCAACAGCGTGCCGCTCTCGGCGTCCTCGTCCAGCAGCCGTACGACCCCGTCACCGCCCCAGGTCCGCAGCGCCAGCCCTTCACCGGCCGTCTCCTCGTCCAGGTCCTGCAGTTTCAGCACGGCCCGTGTCCCGTCGGCGCGCACCACGGGCAGCACCACCGAGACCTGCCCGCTCATCGGCGCGCCCTCCTGCCGCAGCCCCCACCGCTCCAGGAACCGCCCGCCGCGCTCCAGCAGCCGCCCATATCCCACCTTCACCACCCCCACCCTTGCCAGAACCACGAAATCCGAAGGAGACACCCACCACCCGGAGAAGCTAACGTCACCGCGCATGAGCAGCACGGAGAACGCGGACAGCGTGTCCGACCCGGACAGCGCGTCCAGTACGGACAGCGCAGCCGGCACGGACCGCACGCCCCCCGCGCCCCCCAAACCCCGGACGCCACCCCTGCCGCAGCCGCCGCAGCCGCCCCAGGCACCGCAGGCACCGGGCGCGCCCCGCACCACCGTGAACGGCGGCATCTCGTTCTGGTACGCCGAGGAGGGCCTGCCCGCCCCCCGCGAGCCCCTTCAGGGTGACGCGAACGCCGACGTGGTGATCGTCGGCGGCGGCTACACCGGGCTGTGGACCGCGTACTACCTGAAGAAGGCCGCGCCCTTCCTGCGCATCACCGTCCTGGAGCAGAAGTTCTGCGGCTACGGCGCCTCCGGCCGCAACGGCGGCTGGCTCTACAACGGCATCGCGGGCCGCGACCGCTACGCGCGCCTGCACGGCCACGAGGCCGCCGTACGCCTCCAGGAGGCCATGAACGCCACGGTCGCCGAGGTCGTCACGGTCGCCGGCGCTGAGGGCATCGAGGCGGACATCCACCGGGGCGGCGTACTCGAAGTCGCGTACACACCCGCCCAGCTGGCCCGTCTGAAGGCCTTCCACGCGACGGAACTCTCGTACGGCGAGAAGGACCGCGAGCTGTACGGCGCGCGCGAGACGGCCGACCGCATCCGGGTCGCGGACGCCGTCGGTTCCACCTGGACCCCGCACGGGGCCCGTCTGCACCCGGTCAAGCTGCTCAAGGGCCTCGCCGCGGCCGTCGAGGCGCTCGGCGTGACGGTCCACGAGTCGACCCCCGTCACGGAGATCAGGCCCAAGCACGCCGTCACCCCGTACGGAACCGTCCGCGCGCCCTACGTCCTGCGCTGCACGGAGGGCTTCACGGCCTCTCTCAAAGGCCACAGACGCACCTGGCTCCCCATGAACTCCTCGATGATCGCCACCGAGCCCCTGACCGCCGCCCAGTGGGAGTCGGTCGGCTGGGAGGGCCGCGAGACCCTGGGCGACATGGCCCACGCGTACATGTACGCCCAGCGCACCGCCGACGGCCGCATCGCACTCGGTGGCCGCGGAGTCCCGTACCGCTACGGCTCCCGCACGGACAACGACGGCCGCACCCAGGCCTCGACGGTCGAGTCCCTGCACGCACTCCTCCTGCGCCTCTTTCCCCAGCTCTCGGGCATCGCCGTGGCCCACGCCTGGTCGGGCGTGCTCGGCGTACCGCGCGACTGGTGCGCGTCGGTCACCCTCGACCGCGCCACCGGCCTCGGCTGGGCGGGCGGTTACGTGGGCTCCGGGGTCGCCACGGCGAACCTCGCCGCCCGCACCCTGCGGGACCTGGTCCAGCGGGACTCGGGCCAGTCGGGCGAGACCGACCTCACCACACTTCCCTGGGTCGAACACAAGGTCCGCAAATGGGAACCCGAACCTTTCCGCTGGCTCGGGGTACACGGCATGTACGCGACGTATCGAGCCGCCGACCGCCGCGAAGTCACCACCCATGCCGCACAGTCGTCCCGGATCGCGCGTATCGCCGACCGGGTCGCGGGCCGCTGAGAGACAGGGGAACCCCATGAGCACCGCAGTCATGGACACCGTCCGCTACTCGTCCGACGGTCAGCTCCTCGACATCCATCGCGCAGCCGCCCCGGACGCCCCGACGGTCCTGCTCTGGCACGGCCGCGGCCCCGCCGAGCGGGACGTCCTCGGCGCCCTCGCCGCGGAGGTCGCCCGCCTCGGGGCCACCGTCATAGTCCCCGACTGGCACCCGGACGCCGAGGACGGCGGCCGCCCTCAGCTCGCCGCGTCCCTGCGCTTCACCTGGGACTTCGTACGCGATCCGGCCGAGGTCGTCCTCGTCGGCTGGTCCCTGGGCGGGCGCGCGGCCATGGCGACAGCCCTGCGCCCCGACCCGCCGGAGGGCTGGCGCCCGGCCGCCGTGGTCGGCATCTCGGCCCGCTACAACCAGCCCGAGCCGCTGCTCGGCCTGCCCTCTCCCATGGACGTCTGCGACTCGGCCCCGCCGCTGCCCATCCACCTGGTGCACGGCACGGAGGACACGGTGTGCGACTTCGCCAACGCGGGCGAGTTCCAGCGCGTCCTGGCCGCCTCCGGCCGCAAGGCCCCGCTCACGGAACTCACCACGGACCACCCGGGCGCGGTCATGGCCGAGTACTCCCCGGAATGGGGCCGCTGCCGCCCCGCCCACTCCGGCTCCGCCCACCGGGAGGGCCTGCGCACGGCCCGGGTCATCGCCCAGGCGGCGGGCCTGCCCACACAAAAGGCCCGAGCCACCAAGTGACCCGGACCTCCCGGCACAACAAGAGCCCCCTGTCGGATTCGAACCGACGACCTACGCATTACAAGTGCGTTGCTCTGGCCGGACTGAGCTAAGGAGGCCTGCACGCGGACGTGCCTGTGCGTGCTCGCAGGCACGCCCGAAGCAGTGTACCCACGTCATCGAGGGGGTCCGTCGAAAATTTCCTCGAACTTCATTACCCACCGAGTACTGACAGAACGTGTGAACGCGGGGTAGCGTCCTGAACCAGTCCGCTCGTGTGGACTACACCACTACGGATCGTTCCGTAGTGGAACACCACCTTTACAACGGATCGTCCGGCACGTTCCTGCCGGTGAAGGGGGCCCCTCACCATGGCCACTGTCTCGTTCAACAAGGCGACCCGCATCTACCCGGGTGGCGACAAGCCCGCCGTCGACCAGCTTGAGCTCGACGTCGCGGACGGCGAGTTCCTCGTCCTCGTCGGTCCCTCCGGCTGCGGAAAGTCCACCTCCCTGCGCATGCTCGCGGGTCTTGAGGACGTCAACGGCGGATCCATCCACATCGGCGACCGCGACGTCACGCACCTGCCGCCCAAGGACCGGGACATCGCCATGGTGTTCCAGAACTACGCGCTGTACCCGCACATGACGGTCGCGGACAACATGGGCTTCGCGCTCAAGATCGCCGGCGTCAACAAGGCCGAGATCCGCCAGAAGGTCGAGGACGCGGCGAAGATCCTCGACCTCACCGAGTACCTGGCCCGCAAGCCGAAGGCGCTCTCCGGCGGTCAGCGCCAGCGTGTCGCCATGGGCCGCGCCATCGTGCGTGAGCCCCAGGTGTTCCTCATGGACGAGCCGCTGTCGAACCTCGACGCCAAGCTCCGTGTCTCGACCCGTACGCAGATCGCGTCGCTGCAGCGCCGCCTCGGCATCACCACGGTGTACGTGACCCACGACCAGGTCGAGGCCATGACGATGGGCGACCGCGTGGCGGTCCTCAAGGACGGTCTGCTTCAGCAGGTCGACTCGCCGCGCAACATGTACGACCGCCCGGCGAACCTCTTCGTCGCCGGCTTCATCGGCTCCCCGGCGATGAACCTCGTCGAGGTCCCGATCACCGACGGCGGCGTGAAGTTCGGCAACAGCGTGGTGCCCGTCAACCGCGAGGCCCTCAAGACCGCCTCCGACAAGGGTGACCGCACGGTCACCGTCGGCGTCCGTCCCGAGCACTTCGACATCGTCGAGCAGGGCGGCGGTGCCGCGTCGAGCCTGTCGAAGGAGACCGCGGACGCCCCGGCCGGCCTCGCCGTCACCGTGAACGTCGTCGAGGAGCTCGGCGCCGACGGTTACGTCTACGGCAGCGCCAAGGTCGGCGACGACCTCAAGGACCTGGTCGTCCGCGTCAGCGGCCGCGCGGTCCCGGAGAAGGGCTCCACGCTGCACGTCGTGCCGCGCGCGGGCGAGACCCACGTGTTCTCGACCTCCACCGGTGAGCGCCTCACCGACTGATCGCGCAACCGCCCCACCGGCCGGGCGGATCCCGGATAATTCACCCAAGTTGACGAAGAAGGCCCCGCAGACCACTGCGGGGCCTTCTTCGTTGTCGACAAATACCCCGGCAGACCGGTCATTTCGACAGCTGTTCGTCAACATCAAACTCGAAAACGGTCGCTCCCCCGTCCCCCGAACTGATTACTAAATGTCGCCAAATCATCACCCCGCGCTACCCTCACTCGCGTGAAGCACTCCACTAACCACTCGACGCGACACGGCCACGGCCCCTCCGGCCGACCGACCCGACACGGCCGCGGTCCGGCCCGCCGGATCGGCCGTACCCTCGCCCTCGTTCTGCCCGTCGTCCTGGTGCTCTCCGGCACGCTCGCGGTCACCCGGGTCAACTGGTCGGGGAACGAATCCTCGACGTCGGCTCTCGCAGCCTCCGCCGAGAACGTCTCCCGGCGCGCCCCGTCCCGCGCTCCACAGGACGTGCTGCGCGACAAACTCCTGCTGGAACTCCAGGAGAAGAACCCGGGGGTCGCCCTCACCCACCTCCAGGAGGCGGTGAACGGCCGCCCGTCCCTCGGCAGGCACTGCGCCTCCATCGCCCGCGCCCTCGGCCGCGCGGCGGTCCGCGCGTACGGCCCGGTCCGCGCCCAGTCGTTCGCCCGCCCGGTGTGCGACACGTCCTTCGCCACGGGCGTAGCAGCCCAGCACGCCTGAGCCCGGGCTCCGCAAGGGGCGCGGGGAACTGCGCGACCAGCCCGCCACGCACCCGCAGATCCCCACCTCCCCCGCGCCCCGCACAAACCCCACCGGCTGATCCCGCGGAGCGCGACGTAAAGTTCGGGCATGACCGATCCGAACGCAGCGTCGCGCCCCGTTCAAGCCGTCGTCCTGGCCGGCGGCCAGGGCTCAAGGCTGCGTCCCTACACCGACGACCGCCCCAAGCCGATGGTCGAGATCCCCGGCACCGGGACCCCGATCATCGGCCATCAGCTGACCTGGCTCGCCGAGGAGGGCGTCACCGACGTCGTCGTCTCCTGCGGCCATCTCGCCGAAGTCCTCCAGGACTGGCTGGAGTCGACGGATCTGCCCGTCTCCGTGACCACCGTGGTCGAGTCGGAGCCCCTGGGCCGTGGCGGCGGCCTCAAGTACGCCGCGAAGCACCTGCCCCACCCCGACCGCCCCTGGTACGCGACGAACGGTGACATCTGGACCCGTTTCTCGCTGCGGGAGATGGCGGACTTCCACACCGAGCGCGACGCCGTGGCGACCCTCGCGCTGGCCCGTCCCCGCCTTCCGTGGGGCGCCGTACAGACCGACGACTTCGGCCACATCACGGACTTCATCGAGGCCCCGCCGACCGCGCACGGCATCAACGCGGGTGTGTACGTGTTCTCCCCCGAGTTCGCCGACCTGCTGCCCTCGCTCGGTGACCACGAGCGCTCCACGTTCCCGCGGCTGGCCCGGGAGCGCCGCCTCGCCGGCTATCCGATTCCGCAGGGCGCGTACTGGCGCGCGATCGACACGGCGAAGGACCTGACGGAGGCGGCCAAGGAACTGGCTGCGCTGGGGCGTTGAGCGCGTTCTGAGACACCCCGGGGGCTGTGACCTGTCTGCGGGCCGGTGGGGGCTGGTCGCGCAGTTCCCCGCGCCCCTCGGACGCGGGGCTGCGCCCCCGCTTCCGCCCCTTCAGGCTCGGAAATGGGGCCGCGCCCCGGCTTCCGCCCCTTCAGGGGCGCGGGGAACTGCGCGGCCCACCCCCACCGGCCCGCAGCCACAAGCGAAACGATCAGCCGGTAACCCGATGGGGCCCCGCACCAGGAAGGTGCGGGGCCCCATCGGCGTCGTACGGGCTCCTAGCCGAGCAAACCGCCCACGAGCCCGGACTTGTCACCGGACCCTCCGGAGCCGCCCGTACCGCCACCGGTACCGCCTCCGGAGCCCGTGCCGCCGCCCGTGCCCGTACCGCCGCCCGTGCTGCCGCCGCCGCCCGAGGAGGACGGTCCCGCGGTGGTGGCGGGCGCCTGCGGGGGCGCCGACTGCTGCGGCGGGGCCTGGTTCGAGCCCTGCGTCTGGCTGGGCTGGCCCGCGGTGGCCCCGGCCGTCTCACGGGCCGTCGCGCCGGGCGAGGTCGCCGCACCCGACGGGCTGGCAGAGGTCGCGCCCCGGGTGGGCGAGTCGGCCGACGCCGAGGGGCTCTGCTTGTCGCGGCGCGCGCCGGGCTCCTGCGGGAGGGCGGAGCCGGGCAGTTCGTTGCGCGGGGCCTCGCCCGGTCCGGGGACGACCACGCGGTCGGAGTCGCGGACGGCGCCGCCGAGCATCGATCCGATGAGGAGCGTGAGTCCGACGACGATGGCCGCGACGAGCGCCCCGCGCCGCAGTACGCGCCGGCGCAGTTCCCAGATCTCGGTACGCGGCCCGAGGGTGCGCCAGGCCTCGCCCGCGAGGCGGCCGTCGATGGAGTAGACCGGGGCGCCCGCGATGATCAGCGGCGACCAGGCGGCCAGGAAGATGATGTCGGGCGCGTCGTAGACGGGAACGGACTTCCAGCTCACGGTGAGCAGGAGCGCCGCCGACAGCGAAGCGCCGACGGCCGCCGCGACCCGCTGCCACAGGCCGAGGACGGTGAGGACGCCGACGATCACCTGGAAGAAGGCGATGAGGAGTCCGGCGCCGACGGGGTGCTGCAGCGCGAACTCGCGCAGGGGCTCGGCGAGTTCCCAGGGGTGCAGCGAGTTGAGCCACTTGACCATGGAGCCGCGCTTGCCGCCGTCGAAGTAGACGGGGTCGCAGAGCTTGCCCATGCCGGCGTAGATGGAGATGAAGCCGAGGAAGACGCGCATCGGGAGCAGGACGACGCCGAGGTTCATCCGGCGGCCGGGGTAGTAGCCGTGCCGGACGGGGGCGGCTCCGTGCCGCTTGAGCGCCCCGTCGTCCTCGTCCCGGTAGTCGTCGTCCTCGTAGGAGTCGTCCTCGAAGTCGCCCTCCGCGTACGGGGGTTCGTCGAGCTCCTCGTAGGCGCTGCCCGCGCTGCGCAGTTGCTGCGGCAGGAGGCGGGTCTCGGGGCCGCGGACGGTCGGGGTCTCGACGGTGGCGTCGACGTCGAACCCGGCGGGTCCTTCGCCGTCGACGCGCGGGATGACCTGCGTCGCGCCGCCTTCGCCGCCCGCCGGTTCCTCGGCTCCGTGCCGGAGGCTCGTGCTCCGCACGGCCTGCAGCAGCCGGGTGGCGCCCGTGTCGTCGGGGGCGGACTTCCCGCTCCAGACGACGGGCGCGCGGCGGCGGGTGCCTGCGGCGGTTCCGACGACGGGGGTGCGCGCGGTGTCGCCGCCCGAGCTCAAGTTCCGCGCGGCGCGCGGGGCCTGGGCCCGCGGCGCGGTGTTCAGCTGCACGCGGAAGCTCGCATGATTGACGATGACCTGCGCCGGATCGCTCGGCACCTTCACCATGCTCAGCGCGGGAGCGTCGTCGAATCCCAACGAGCGGTCCCCCGTGGGTGTGCGGGGTGTTCTGGTGTCCACACTCATCTAACCGAGTGACGTGTGTTTAGGACACTGCTTTGACTCGCCCGATCTGTCCGGACCCCGTCAAGATCAACCTGGGCCCCGTAAGGGGCGCGGGGCTGTGACATCTGCGGCTCCGCCGCGGAGCGCGACCAGCCCCCACGCACCTGCGGACGACCGACTGCCCGGAGGCAGCCAAGTCTCCGACTAACCCCGCTTCCGCGAGGCCTCGTACAGCACAACTCCCGCAGCCACACCCGCGTTCAGCGACTCCGTCCCACCCGGCATGGGAATCCGGACACGGAAGTCACAGGTCTCCCCGACGAGCCGGGACAACCCCTTCCCCTCGCTGCCGACGACGATGACGACGGGACCGCCGAGGGCCTCCAGGTCACCGACCTCGGCCTCACCGTCGGCGGCGAGCCCGACCACGACGAGCCCGGCCTTCTTGTACGCCTCCAGGGCGCGCGTCAGATTGGACGCGCGGGCGACGGGCGTACGAGCGGCCGCACCGGCGGACGTCTTCCAGGCGCCGGCGGTCATACCCGCCGCACGGCGCTCGGGCACGACCACACCGTGGCCGCCGAACGCGGAGACGGACCGGACGACGGCACCGAGGTTGCGCGGGTCCGTCACCCCGTCGAGGGCGACGATCAGCGGGTCCACGCCCTGGTCGTACGCGGCGGCGGCGAGGTCCTCCGGGTGCGCGTACTCGTACGGGGGGACCTGGAGGACGAGTCCCTGGTGGTTGAGCCCGTTGGTCATGCGGTCGAGCTCGGGGCGCGGGGCCTCCATGAGGTGGATGCCACCGCGGTCCGCGGCGAGCTGCAGCGCCTCGCGCACCCGCTCGTCGTTGTCGATGAACTGCTGGACGTACAGCATCGTCGCGGGTACGCCCTCGCGCAGCGCCTCGACGACGGAGTTGCGGCCGACGACCATCTCGGACGTGCCCTTGCCGCCCCGGCCGCCGCGCGGCGAGGGCTTGCGCACGAGCTGCTTGGCCTTGGCGCCGGCGATGCGGTTCTTCTTGTGGCCCTTGCGCGCCTCGGCGGGCGGGGTGGGGCCCTTGCCTTCGAGGCCCCTGCGTCGCTGGCCGCCACTGCCGACCTGCGCGCCCTTCTTGCCGGACATGCGGCGGTTGTTAGCGGCCATGACCTACCTGTCTGTGTGAAGACGTACGGACGGAGTGAAGACGTACGGACGGACGTACGGGTGTACGTCCATGCAAGTGTGCCGCCCGGACACCCGGACGGCACAATCGATCAAGAAATGGTCAGCGCGGGCCGAGGGTCCAGCGCGGTCCCTGGGGGCCGTCCTCGATGACCAGCCCGGACTGGTTGAGCTGGTCGCGGATGGCGTCGGCGGTGGCCCAGTCCTTGCGGACGCGGGCGGACTCGCGCTGCTGCAGCACCAGTCGTACGAGCGTGTCGACGACTCCGTGGAGGTCCTCGCCGCGGTCGCTCTCGCCCGCCCAGTGCGGGTCGAGCGGGTCGAGGCCGAGGACCGCGAGCATGGCCCTGACCTCGGCGAGCCGGGCGACGGCCGCTTCCTTGTCGTCGGCGGCCAGCGCGGAGTTCCCCTGGCGGACCGTGGTGTGCACGACGGCGAGGGCCTGCGGGACCCCCAGGTCGTCGTCCATCGCCTCGGCGAACGCCGGCGGCACCTCGGCCGCGGGCTCGACCGCTCCCCCGGCCTTCTCCACCACGCGCTGCACGAAGCCCTCGATCCGGGCGAACGCCGACTCGGCCTCGCGCAGTGCCTCTTCGCTGTACTCGATGGTGGAGCGGTAGTGCGGAGTGCCCAGGTAGTAACGGAGCACGATGGGCCGCCACGCCTTGACCATCTCACTCACGAGCACGCTGTTGCCGAGCGACTTCGACATCTTCTCGCCGCTCATGGTCACCCATGAGTTGTGCACCCAGTAGTGCGCGAACTCGTCGCCGAAGCCGACGGCCTGGGCGATCTCGTTCTCGTGGTGCGGGAAGATCAGGTCGATGCCGCCGCCGTGGATGTCGAAGGCGGCGCCCAGGTACTTGTGCGCCATCGCGCTGCACTCCAGGTGCCAGCCGGGCCTGCCGCGGCCCCAGGGCGTCTCCCAGGACGGCTCGCCGGGCTTGACGGCCTTCCACATGGCGAAGTCCCGCAGGTCCCGTTTGCCGGTCTCGCCGTCCTCGGAGGGCTGGCGCAGCTCGTCCAGGTCCTGGTTGGAGAGGGAGAGGTAGCCGGGCAGGGACCGTACGTCGAAGTACACGTTCCCGTCGGCCTCGTACGCGTGACCGCGCTCGATCAGCCCGCGCATCATCTCGACCATCTCGGTGATGTGACCGGTGGCGCGCGGCTCGTACGTGGGCGGGAGGCAGCCGAGTGCCGTGTAGCCGTCGTTGAAGGCGCGCTCGTTCTCGTAGCCGATCGCCCACCAGGGCCTGTCCTGCTCCGCGGACTTCTTGATGATCTTGTCGTCGATGTCCGTCACGTTGCGGACGAACGTGACGTCGTAGCCGCGGTACTCGAACCAGCGGCGCATGATGTCGAAGTTGAGGCCCGAGCGGATGTGGCCGATGTGCGGGGCCGCCTGCACCGTGGCGCCACACAGGTAGATCGAGACACAACCCGGTGTGATCGGGGTGAAGTCGCGAATCTGCCGGGCGCTGGTGTCGTACAGGCGAATAGTCACCCCACCAGGGTAGTGGGCGGTGACCCGTGCCCCGCGACCCTTATCCCGCATGGGACACGTATTCGTGACATCTGTGCCGCGTCGATGACGTCATGGACGTTTTCCTCGGGGCGCTGCGCCCGAACCCCCGGTCCTCAAACGCCGGACGGGCTGAAAGACATCTTTCAGCCCGTCCGGCGTTTGAGGACAAAGGGGGCGAGGGGGCGCAGCCCCCATGCAGTGACGGGACGGGTAGGGGCGGCGGGGGCGAGGAAAAGCGCGTCAACCCACCCGTGCCACCAACGCCGTAGCCACCGCCATGAGCCCCTCGTCGCGCCCGGCGAACCCGAGCCCGTCGGTCGTGGCGCCGGACACCGACACCGGCGCCCCCACCGCCGCGGAGAGAACCGCCTGCGCCTCGTCCCGGCGCTTACCGATCTTCGGGCGGGGGCCGACGACCTGCACTGCGACGTTGCCGATCGTGAACCCCGCCGCCCGAACGATCCGCGCCGCTTCCGTCAGCAGCGTCACCCCGGACGCCCCGGACCACTCGGGCCGCCCCGTACCGAAGTGCTGCCCCAGATCCCCGAGCCCCGCCGCGGAGAACAGCGCGTTGCACGCGGCGTGCGCGACGACGTCCGCGTCGGAGTGGCCCGCGAGACCGGGCCCCTCGCCCTCCCACAGCAGGCCGGCGCACCACAGCTCACGGCCCTCTTCGAAGGCGTGGATGTCGGTACCGATCCCGACCTGCGGCAGCAGAGGTGCGGCGGGCACCGGCGAAACCGGCGGCACCGGAGACGTCTCAGAAGCCATCGTTCAGCCTCCGCCGCGTCAGAACCGCCTCGGCGAGGATCAGATCCAGCGGGCGCGTCACCTTGAACGCCTCCTCGTGGCCGGGCACGACCACGACCCGCAGTCCGAGCTGCTCGACCATGCTCGCGTCGTCGGTGACGTCGTCCGTGACCGTCGCGTGGGCCCGTACGAGGGTGTCGCGGTCGAAGCCCTGCGGGGTCTGGACGGCACGCAGTCGCGCCCGGTCCGGGGTGGCGACCACGGGCTCGGGCTCCCCGGCCGTCCCCGCGGGCTCGACCTGCTTGACGGTGTCCGTGAGCGGCAGCGCGGGGACGACGGCCGGCGCCCCGTCGCGTACCGCCTCGATGACGCCGTCGACCGTGTCGACGGGGACGAGCGGACGGGCCGCGTCGTGGACGAGCACGATGTCGATGCCCGGGGGCAGCGCTTCGAGCCCGAGCCGTACGGAGTCCTGGCGGCTGTCGCCCCCGGGTACGACGTGGAACTCGGTCCGCTCGGGCAGTGCGTGCGAGTCGAGCAGCGTCTTGACCTCCGCGGCCCCGTCGGGCGGCGCCACGACGACGACCAGGGAGACGGCACGCGACGCGGCCATGGCCCGGACCGCGTGGATCAGCATGGGGGTCCCGTTCAGCGCGCGAAGCGCTTTGGGAGCGCCCGGGCCGAGGCGCACGCCTCGGCCTGCGGCCGGAATCACGGCCGCGGTACGGGCCCCGGGAGGCGTGGGGCGCGAATCGTCAGACATCGGTTCCTGTCAGGTTTGTATGCTCGGCCGACGTGGGTATGGCCTGGGCGTACCCCGGCCGACGGGCTGGGGGAGTGCCGGGCGCGACGCTCTGACCGGACCCTTCCGTGAAGATGGTCGAGCCAGCTGTCCGGGCCCGGCACTCCGAGTATCGGATCCCTGAATTTCGAGGGCCGTCCGAGTGCACGGTGTGCACAGTGTGTGTGCACGGTTTCCCGGTACGGACATGCGGTATGGACATGCCCCGGGTGGAATCAGGCCCGGGTACGAACATGCCGCAGCGCCCGGCGACAGTGAATACGTCATCGGGCACCGCGGCATTTCATTGCGCCGAACCGCTCGTTTCGCCTCTGGTCAGAAAGCGATCAGAGCGCGACGGGCGTCAGGACGCGAGGACCTCGTCGAGCAGGGCCTCGGCCTTGTCCTCGTTCGTGTTCTCCGCGAGGGCGAGCTCGCTCACCAGGATCTGGCGGGCCTTGGCGAGCATGCGCTTCTCGCCGGCGGAGAGTCCACGCTCACGCTCACGACGCCACAGGTCACGGACTACCTCCGCCACCTTGATGACATCGCCGGAGGCGAGCTTCTCAAGATTTGCCTTGTAACGACGGGACCAGTTGGTGGGCTCCTCGGCGTACGGCGCGCGCAGTACCTCGAAGACCCGGTCCAGCCCGTCCTGACCGACCACATCACGTACGCCGACGAACTCCGCATTGTCCGCTGGCACACGCACTGTCAGGTCGCCCTGGGCGACCTTCAGCACCAAGTAGGTCTTGTCCACGCCTTTGATCTGGCGAGTTTCGATAGCCTCGATCAGCGCGGCCCCGTGATGGGGATAGACCACGGTGTCGCCAACCTTGAACGTCATGTGACAGGTACCCCTTCCGTGGCTATCCAGGGTAACACGGAAACCGCGTGTTCTGAATGGCGTTTTCGCAGGTCAGGGCATATCTCGGGGCTTGACAATCCCAACATGAACGTGCTGCGGAGGGGTCGCGGGCGACGGTATTCGCAGGTCGGAGCGGCTCTCCCGGCGAGGAGAAACGCGCACGTTACAACACCCCCGATCCCCGCCCACGTGCCTGATCGTCCAGATTTGTCGGGTTCCGGGGGCCCATCTTCCGCTACTCCGTTCGGCCTGCGGAGTCACGTACGAGACGAATCCGGAATTGATCACGCGGGCCGGAGATCGGCATCGGATCGGTCCGAGATCGAGTCGGAGATCGGCAGAAGATCGACCGAAGATCAATTTCCCGGGCCGCCACGCATTCCTTACGGGAAATCCGCAAGGCCGCCCCGGAGGCTTGTCGGTGGCTTAGCAAGGGTTCTTATGTGAAAGACGGACGAAAGACGGACGAGTGCGTGGCAGATGAGTCCATGCAGCACGCAAGTACACCGGGTGACGTGAGAGCCGGACGGGAGAGTCGCGGCATGGAGAAGCGGCGAACGGTCGCGGTCGGGGAGCCGTAGGGGCGGGTCGGGTGCGGCGGCGCGGGAACGGCTCGGTAACCTGAGGCCGCTGACCGACCCTTAGGGCGGCTTTACAGACGAGCTGCCCTGATCCGCCCACGTTCTAGGAGTTGCCGCCGCCGTGAGCAGCAGCCTTCGACGCGGCAGCCTCGCCGCCGCCGCCATCGCGTTCTCGATCGCCTCGCTCGCCGCGTGCGGTGCCGGCAACAAGGCCCAGACGCTGGAGATCAAGCCGGACAACGCGGCCGTCACCGTCGGCCAGATCAAGATCCAGAACGCCGTCGTCATCACCCAGGCCGAGCTGGAGTCGACGGGCCCTGCCGCGGTCTCCGCCACCCTGTTCAACAGCGGCGACACCGCCCAGACCCTGGAGTCCGTCAAGGTCGAGGGCATCGGGCAGGCCGCGGAGCTCAAGCCCGCCAAGGGCTCGGGCAAGCTGACCGTCCCGGCCGGCGGCTCGCTGATCCTCGGCGGCAAGGGCAACGCCTCCGCCGTACTGGAGAGCAGCCGCGAGGCGTTCGCGGACGGTGACGCGCAGCCGGTCACCTTCACCTTCAGCAAGACCGGCGACGTGAAGCTGGAAGCGTTCGTCGTACCCGGCCACGGCTACTACGCCGAATGGGGCCCGAGCGAGGCCGCGGCGGCGCCGAGCACCGAGCCCTCCGCGGCGGAGTCGGAGTCCGGTACGGCCACCGGGTCGCCGTCGCCCTCCGGATCCGCGGCCGGTGAGACCGAGGAGACCGAGGAGACGGGCGAGGCGGGCACGCAGGCCACCGACGCGGCCTCGGCCAGCGCGGATGCCTCGGAGTCCGCAGCGGGCCACTGAGCGGCTCACAGCCACCGTTCTCCGGTACGGGCAGGTCCCGTACGTACGCATGATGTACGCGTATCGCGTACCGCAAGACGCATGACGAAGGGCGGGACCCCTCATCCGGGGGTCCCGCCCTTCGCCGTACTTACTGTCGTGTGCGGACGTACCGTCCGGTGCGGTCTACGGCTCGAACTTGTAGCCGAGGCCGCGGACCGTCACCAGGTAGCGCGGCGCGCCGGGGTCCGGCTCGATCTTCGCCCGCAGGCGCTTCACGTGGACGTCCAGCGTCTTGGTGTCCCCTACGTAGTCGGCGCCCCACACCCGGTCGATGAGCTGCATACGCGTCAGGACGCGGCCCGCGTTGCGCAGCAGCATCTCCAGGAGGTCGAACTCCTTGAGCGGGAGGTCGACCTTGGAGCCGGAGACGGTGACCACGTGGCGGTCGACGTCCATCCGCACCGGGCCCGCCTCCAGGGCGGCCACGCTGACCTCCTCCGGCTCGCCGCGGCGGCGCAGGACGGCCCGGATGCGGGCGACCAGCTCCCGCGACGAGAAGGGCTTGGTCACATAGTCGTCGGCTCCTATTTCGAGCCCCACGACCTTGTCGATCTCACTGTCCTTGGCGGTGACCATGATCACCGGAACGTTCGAACGGCTGCGCAGCTGACGGCACACCTCGGTGCCCGGCAGGCCGGGCAGCATCAGGTCGAGCAGGACGAGGTCGGCGCCGTTGCGCTCGAACTCGTCGAGACCGTCGGGCCCGGTGGCCGCGATGGCGACCTCGAAGCCCTCTTTGCGAAGCATGTAGGACAGAGCGTCGCTGAAGGACTCCTCGTCCTCGACGACGAGCACTCGGGTCACGGGTGGACCTCCGGGGCAGAAAAGGGTTCGTACGGGGATGAGACGGTGGTCGTCCCGTCGGTCTGTCCGGTCTCGTCGTCTTCGTCGAGGCCGGGCATCTGGGCGCCGCTCGCGCGGTCGCGGGCGGCGCCCGCCTCCGGCAGCCGCAGGGTGAAGGTGGAGCCCTGACCCTCGGAGCTCCACACCGTGACCTCCCCGCTGTGCGAGGCTGCCACGTGCTTGACGATCGCGAGCCCGAGCCCCGTACCGCCGGTTGCGCGGGAACGGGCCGGGTCGACGCGGTAGAAGCGCTCGAAGACGCGCTCCTTGTCCTTCTCGGAGATGCCGATGCCCTGGTCGGTCACGGCGATCTCGATGAGGTCTCCGCCGGGCGCGGTCACCCTGCGCGCGGCTATGCCGACCCGGGTGCGGGCGGGCGAGTAGTTGACGGCGTTCTCCACGAGGTTGCCGAGGGCCGCGGCCAGCTGGCCGCGGTTGCCCCACAGACGCAGGTCGGCGGTGCCGCCGGCGGCCATGGTGATCTGCTTGGTGCCGGCCTGGTGGCGGCAGCGGTCGATCGCCTCGGCGACCAGCTCGTCGACGCGGACCGGCTCGGCGTCCTCCAGCGGGTCGTCGTTCTGGACCCGGGAGAGGTCGATGAGTTCCTGGACGAGGTTGGTGAGGCGGGTCGCCTCTATCTGCATGCGTCCGGCGAAGCGCTCCACGGCCTCCGGTTCCTCCGAGGCGCCCATGACGGCCTCGGAGAGGAGGGAGAGCGCGCCGACCGGGGTCTTGAGCTCGTGGCTGACATTGGCCACGAAGTCACGTCGTACGGCTTCGATGCGGCGGGCCTCGGTGAGGTCCTCGACCAGGAGCAGGACGAGCCGGGAGCCGAGCGGCGCTACCCGGGCGGACACGGCGAGTGCCTCGCCCCGGCCGGTGCCGCGCCGGGGCAGGTCCAGTTCGACCTGGCGTATCTCGCCGTCCCTGCGGGTGTCGCGGGCCATCAGGATCATCGGCTCGACGGCCAGTTTCCCGCCACGCACGAGACCGAGGGCGTACGCGGCCGAGCTGGCCTTGACCACGGCGTCGGACTCGTCGAGCACGACGGCGGAGGAGCGGAGCACGGACAGAACCGTGTCGACGCCCGGTGGCAGGACCGGGTCGGTGTGCAGAGAGGTGCGGGTGGGGCGTTTCTGTTCCCGCTCACTCCAGCGGAACGCCAGCACGGCGATGGCACCGGTGAGTACACCGGCGATCGCTGCCGCTGCGGCGACAGCCGCGTTCACGTCCATGGCTCCAGGTTAGGCACGCCGTACGCCCCGGTCACAGCGGTCCGAGGGTGGACTCGAACACTCGTCGCCCAGAGTTCACCCTGGAGACCCTGCTGGTTCACTTCTTACGACCGGGCCGCGCACCCTTCCCACCTGCGGGAAGAGGTGACGTCGCCCAGAATTCACCTGGGTGCCGGTGATGGTTCATTTGAGGGGACGTAAACCGACGCGTTCAGGCCGGAGCGTGGGAACGTGGGGTTCACGAGCCCCAGTGAACCTCCGAAGCAGACGTAGGAAAGGGACATCCAGATGCGGGACGCGTACCACGAGGAACTTGACTCGATCGGCGAGGGCCTGGTCGAGATGGCCCGCCTCGTCGGCTCGGCCATCGGTCGCGCCACCACGGCGATCCTCGACTCCGATCTGAAGCTGGCGGAGAGCGTGATCGCGGCCGACCAGAAGGTCGACGATCTCCAGCACGACCTTGAGGCACGGGCGATAACCCTGCTGGCCCGGCAGCAGCCCGTGGCCACGGACCTGCGGATCGTCGTCACCTCGCTCCGTATGTCGGCCGACCTGGAGCGCTCCGGCGACCTCGCCCAGCACGTGGCGAAGCTGGCGCGGCTGCGCTTCCCGGACCGTGCCATTCCGCAGGACCTGCACGCCACGATCCTGGAGATGGGCCAGCTCGCGCAGCGGCTGATGGCGAAGGCGGCCGAGGTCATCATCACCAAGGACGTCGACCTCGCCCTCCAGCTGGAGCAGGACGACGACGCGATGGACCTCCTCCACCGCACGCTCTTCCAGCACCTCCTGGACGACCGCTGGAAGCACGGCATCGAGACCGCCGTGGACGTGACGCTGCTGGGCCGCTACTACGAGCGTTTCGCGGACCACGCGGTGTCGGTGGCGAACCGTGTGGTGTACCTGGTGACGGGCGAGCACGCCGACGAGCTGCAGACTGCTCCGCAGGTCGAGGGCGCGTAGGCCTGCGGCAACCGGGTGGGATCTGGTTGCGAGGGGGCGCATCGGGTGCGGGCAGGGGCGCGAAAGCCTCTGTGCGCCGTTGATGCGCCCGGCCTCGGGGGAATGCAATGGGAGTAGGCACAAGCCTTCGAGGAGGGACCCATGGCCGATTCCCCCACCACGCCCGACCCGACCCAGGAGCGCGAGACGCAGCAGCCCGTCGAGATCAAGAGCCTGCCGCTCTTCGGCGCCTGCGGCTGCGGCTCGGGCTGCGGATGCGGGTGCCAGTCCGGCAATCCCTGTCAGTGCGGCTGACGCGCCTGCGGTGTGCCAGGTGAACGCGCGGCGTGCCAGGTGAACGCGGAAGGGCCCCGCTTCAGGTGCGGGGCCCTTCCGTTCGTTCATCGGTTCATGCGCCGACGGGCGGCGGCTACCGGTTGGTGGTGCGCACCGCGTCCAGGTTCGGCTGCGGGGCCGCGATACCGGTCGCCCGCTGCGCGGTGTCGCTCACGGCGCCGGGGGCTGCCGAGCGCGCGGTCGCCTGCGCCGGGGTGAGGCCGTTGTAGTACGGCCGGTACTGCACCAGCGAGCTGCCCGCGCTGATGGCGGAGCCCGCCGCGGTCAGCTCGGCCGCGGAGACCGAGCCGGTGCCACCGAAGGCGATGACGGAGTTGACGCCGGCCGCCTGCTGACGCAGGTAGGTGGCGCTCGTCTCCGACAGGGTCGTCTCGTCGGTCCACAGGACCGGGCCGTAGTGCAGCATGCCGGTGCTCGCGGAGACGCCACCGCGCCAGCTGTCCGTCCAGGCGAGGCCGACCTGGTACGGGGAGCTCCACCAGAACCGCGCCAGCTCGGCCGACGTACCGTCGTGGCCGCTGCCGCTGATCGGGTAGTACGAGTAGGTGCCGGGCCAGTTGGAGAAGGCCGTGTGCGTGAGCGCGTACTTCGCCGAGGTGCCGACCGGGACGACCAGGGTCTGGTCGGGGTCGATCGAGTTGAGGTACGACTTCACCGACGACGAGAGCGTGTTGCCCTCGTTGAGGACGACCGTGCCCTTGCCGCCCGCGCCGAGGGCCCCGGCCGCGGCGGAGGCCGCGATCGCCGAGTGGTAGTCGGTGCCGGTGGCGATGAACACGTACTCCGGAGAGCTGGTGACGGCCTTCGCGACTGCCACGGAGGTGGAGTAGCGCGAGGTGCCGGACAGCCGCTTCGGGGTGAAGCCGAGCGAGCTGACCTTGGTGGCGACCGCGCTGGACAGGATGTCCGTGCCGCCGACGAGGTAGACCGTGGCGCCGGGCTTCAGCGCGCGCTTCAGCTCGTTCTGGACGCCGGCCGACACCGAGGTCTTCGACGTCATCAGCAGGGGGCCCAGCTTCTGGCCGGCGAGGGTCTGCCCGGTCAGGGCGTAGGACGGGCTGTCCTTGCTGATGAGGACGGCGGTCTTCGCGTCGATCAGGCCGGGCTCGCTCTGGCCGGTCGTGTTCCAGGTCCAGCGGGACGCGGCGACGTTCGTGGCGTACGAGTCGGCACCCCAGACCCGGCCCACGCTCTGGCTGCGCAGCGGCTGCCAGGCGGGGTCGAGGGCCGAGGACGTACCCGGCGGCAGCGCCACCTTGGTGACGTCACCGGTGGCGACGTCGACGATGCGCGGGATGGCCACGTCCTCGTCGGTGCCGTTGGTGACGACGATCCGGTTGCCGGTGGGCGACCAGGCCGGAGCGTACGCGGCGTCGGTGAAGCTGAGCTGGCGCTCTCCGGTGCCGTCGGTGTTGACGACGAAGAGCCTGCTCTGGCCGTCCGCCTCGCGTACGAAGGCGACCTGGGTGCCGTCGGGCGAGATCGCGGGGTTCGTGCCGGAGTCGGCCAGCTTCGTGAAGCCGCCGGTGGCGTTCTCCCAGAGCCAGATGGCCGAGCCGGTCGGCGATCCGCAGGTGTCGCCGGTGCGGACGAAGGCGACCAGGCCGTTGACGGACCCGCTGGGCTGGCGGTCGCAGCCGTCCTCCGCGGTGGAGAACAGCGGCTGGGCGTAGCGGGAGCCGTCCGAGGACGCGTACCGGAGGCGACCGCCGCCGGAGTACACGACCGTCTCCCCCGAACCCAGGAACGTCGGGTGGCCGACGCTGGTCATCGAGCCCTGCTCCTGGATCTTGACCAGGGTGGATCCGGTGTAGCGGCGGGTCTCGACCCGGTTGTTCTTCACGTACGCGACCCGGCTGCCGTCGGGCGACCAGGCCGGCTGGCGGGCGTCGGCGAGGAAGTCCGTGTAGGTGCTGCTGCCGGGTTCCTGCGTCTGGATGACGTTACGGGCGCCGTTGACGAACGTCAGCTTGCCGTCGGCGGCCTGCCAGGTGACGGGTTCCGCCGCGACCGCGCCGGGCGTGACGGTCGCCATGCCCGCGGCCACGGCGACGACGGTGCCCAGTGCCGCGAGCACGCGGCGTCTGTGAATCTTCATGTGCCCCCACAAGAATGATGACAACTGCGATGCCGCAACGACGGCAAGGCATGGACAAAAGAACTGAAAAGGGCTGCCGTTCGCCTCCCCGACGTGGAACGGACACCTCACGTTCTCCACGACAGCTGGGTCACTGTAGCGGCACACATGATCAGAAAGGAACACCTTTGAACGACCGTTGCGAGGAGGGGCGTCCCGTCCTCTTCCTCGACGTCGACGGACCACTCATTCCGTTCGGCCGGTCGACCGACGGCGGTTCCCCTGCTCCCCCTCCCTCGGGGAATCCCCCGGGGAACCCGCTGCTCGGACGGCTCGACCCCACCGTCGGGCCGCGCCTCCTGGCGCTGGGATGCGAGCTGGTGTGGGCGACGACCTGGCTGGACGACGCGAACGAGGTGGTCGCCCCACGGATCGGGCTGCCGGTGCTGCCCGTGGTGAGGTGGCCGGACGCGTCCGCCGACGCGTCCTCGCCCACGGCCGCCGACGAGGGTCCGCGCGGTCTGCACGGTCTGCACGGTCTGCACTGGAAGACCAGGCACATCGTCGACTGGGCCGGCCGCCGCCCGTTCATCTGGGTCGACGACGAGATCGGCGCCATGGACCGCCTATGGGTCGACGCGCAACGGCGGGAGCCGTCGTTGCTTCACCGTGTCGACCCGGGCGAGGGCCTGGGCGACGCGGACTTCGCGGCGCTCACGGACTGGATCCGTACTGCCGTACCGCTATACCGCCGTACCGCCGTACCGCCGTACCGCCGTACCTAAGGCGTAACCGGCCTACTGGGCACTAGCGTTGAGGCCATGATCGTATGGCTCAACGGCACGCATGGCGCGGGCAAGACGACGACCAGCGTGCTTGTGCAGCAACTGATCCCGGATTCGCGGGTGTTCGACGCGGAGAAGGTCGGCGAGACGCTCATGGACATCACCCCTGGGCTGCCAGGGCCCGGGGCGGACAACTTCCAGCACTGGCCGCCATGGCGGCCGCTCGTCGTCGAGACCGCGCGCCGGGTACTGGACTACGCGGGCGGCGTTCTGGTGATGCCCATGACCGTGCTGGTGGAGCAGTACTGGCGCGAGATCAGCGCGGGCCTGGCCCAACACGCCATCCCCGTACGGCATTTCGTGCTCCACGCCGACCAGGACACCCTGCGCGGACGCATCGCGGGCGACACCGTTCTCGGCCCCGACTCCCCGTTCCGCCTCCAGTACCTTGAGCCCTACGCCGAGGCGGCCCGCACGTGGCTGCACGCCGAGGCCGAGGTCATCGACACGACGCACCTCACACCTGCGGAGGCCGCCGCGCGGATCGCAAAAGCCGTCAGCTGTCCCGTCGGCTCTCCCGTCAACTGTCCGTAGGGAGACAAGACGTGCCCGTCGGGCTGTGTGCGGGCGAGGCGAACAGGTGCGCGATCAGCCACGGGGCGATCCGCACGGCGTGCCTGTGACTGATCGGCCAGTTGCGCGACCCTCCGTACGGCTGGCTCAAGTGCGCGGTCCTCGCCGGAATCATGGTCATCGAAGGCTGGGCGGCCCACCGGTACAAGACCCGCAGCCGCCGCTGACCCCGGCGCCTCCCCCGCGGGCTCCCCTGCAGTCCCCCCCCAACCGTCTCTGCAGACGGCTACCAGTCCCGCCAGTCGTCAGTGATCTCGGCACGCCCGATGCCTCGCCCCGCTGCCAGGGCCGGGACGTCGATGCCGTGCTCGGTCAGGGTCTGATCGATGTACAGGCACAACTCCTCCCGCTCCTGGGTCTCGTAACCGGCGCCGCCGTGACCGTCGTTGATGCCGTTCAACACCAGGACGACACGCTCGATCGCCCCAAAGACCCGCTCACCGTCCCTGCCGTTGTCCTTACTCTCCTCGTCCCCACTCTCCTTGTCCCTGCCCCTGTCCTCGATCAGCCCCCGCACATCGGACTCGAACGCGCCCAGCGCCTCATCCGTCGCGGACAGCAGGGATTCGGGGAAGAGCTGGGACATGAAGGCGTCGCTCGGGTCACGCGCCCCGGAAGCAAGTTCCCTTGCCTCGCCGTCGACACGCGCGCGCCAGGATGTGGATGGTCTGATGGCCATGCCCAGGACAGTAGCTCCCGGCACTGACACACCCCGCTCCGCAAGGCTGTCGAGCCGTACGAAGCCGTGAGTAGCCGTGAGTAGCCGTACTGCGACCGACGGACTCATCACGGGGATCAGGACCTTCTCACCTCGTGAGCCATTCGAAGACGTCACCGAAAAGCCATACACGGGGCTGTTGGGCCGAAGGCGAGGTCATGATCGAAAAGACGATGACGATGAGGAGGCAGCTCAGACACGAAAAACACGAGCAACAGCCGCCGTCCGCCTCAGACTCATCAGGATCGGAAGCGTTCGGGTCGCGATCTTTCGGATCGGAAGAGTTCGGGTCGGGTATGCGATCCTCCCGAACCGATTCCGGACCGGACGGCTTCTCGAAACCGCCGTCACCATCCTGCGGCCCGTCCCCGCTCATGGCCACCCCGGGTTTTCGCCGTGCACTGCGCCGCAACACATGCGCTGATCAGCCATGGTGCGCCCCTCGACCGTTCCACGGTAGCCGTCAGAGGGTTGAGAGAGGAGCGGTGCAACCGGTCATGAGTGCCCTGGCGGAGCGGGCCACCGCCCACCGTCCGGGCCCCTGGGGCAGGCGCTCGGCGAGCAGCGAGCCCCTCATGACTTCACAGTGCAGACTCACTCAAAGCCAGGCCCGAGGGAATCCCGCATGGTGGCGCGGAGATGCCGTAAGGCGGTGTCGTACGGGGTGTGGAGCGCCTGCCACTCGACAGAGTCGTCAGCTACCTCAGCGGCAGTCGTGGCGATCGCAACTCGTTGCGCTCTCAGAGGGTCGTAGGCCTCGCGTACGGCATCGTAGACGAACGGTGGTGCCACGAGACTGACACTTCGATGCCCGCCCCGAAGTTGCCGCCAGTGACGCTGCTGACCGTCCTCGACCTCCGCATCCGCCGCTGGCGTCGTCGCACCTGACTTCCCCGGGGACGACCCATGGACGACGCAGAGACGGTCCAAGGACGGTCCAGACACAACAGAAAGCCCCCTACCAGCGGAGAACCCGCAGCTAGGGGGCCTGTCCGTACGTGCTTACTTCTTCTTGCCCTGGTTCTTCACAGCCTCGATCGCCGCCGCGGCCGCCGCCGGGTCCAGGTATGTGCCGCCCGGGTTCAGCGGCTTGAAGGATGCGTCCAGTTCGTATGCGAGCGGGATGCCCGTCGGGATGTTCAGGCCCGCGATGTCCGCGTCCGAGACGCCGTCGAGGTGCTTGACGAGGGCGCGGAGGGAGTTGCCGTGGGCGGCCACCAGGACCGTGCGGCCGGCCAGGAGGTCCGGGACGATGCCGTCGTACCAGTACGGCAGCATGCGGACGACGACGTCCTTCAGGCACTCCGTGCGCGGGCGCAGCTCCGGCGGGATCGTCGCGTAGCGCGGGTCGTCCGACTGCGAGAACTCCGTGCCGTCCTCAAGCGGGGGCGGCGGCGTGTCGTACGAGCGGCGCCACAGCATGAACTGCTCCTCGCCGAACTCCGCGAGGGTCTGCGCCTTGTCCTTGCCCTGCAGCGCGCCGTAGTGCCGCTCGTTCAGGCGCCAGCTGCGGTGGACCGGGATCCAGTGACGGTCCGCCGATTCGAGGGAGAGCTGCGCCGTGCGGATCGCGCGCTTCTGGAGCGAGGTGTGGACGACGTCGGGCAGCAGGCCGGCGTCCTTGAGCAGCTCACCGCCGCGTACTGCCTCCTTCTCGCCCTTCTCGTTGAGGTTGACGTCCACCCAGCCGGTGAACAGGTTCTTCGCGTTCCATTCGCTCTCGCCGTGGCGGAGGAGGATCAGCTTGTACGGTGCGTCGGCCATGGCCCCGAGCGTAATCGACGCCCCCGATCGGCCGCTCGCCCGCCCGGAACCCGGACACCTGGATACCCGGAACCCGGACGCCCGGACACCCGGACGCCCGGACACCCGGAGCTCCTGGACCCCTGTCCCCCTGGCCTCCGAAGCTCCTGGATCACGAAGCTCCTGGAGTTCTGATTTCGTGGGTACCCGTCGGCCTCCTCCCCCGCCACTTGACGACTTCTGTTAATTGAGTGGCCGCCGTCCGGCCCGGCCTCGTAATTTGTGCTTGCCGCGTGCGCCACTTACATCGCCTAATTTGCGCCGCGCCGCTCACACCACGTACAAGAGCTGTGTTCAGCAGAACCTGGGGGTCCTCCATGCCGTTCACGTCCCTGAGCGTGAGACGTGTCGCGCGCGAGACCCTCTCCGGGCTCCCCCGTGAGTTCTGGTGGCTGTGGACCAGCACGCTCGTCAACCGGCTCGGCGCCTTCGTCGCCACCTTCATGGCCCTGTACCTCACGCTGGACCGCGGCTACTCCGCCTCGTACGCCGGACTCGTCGCCTCGCTCCACGGGCTCGGCGGAGTGATCTCGTCCCTCGGTGCGGGCGTGATGACGGACCGGCTCGGGCGGCGGCCCACGCTCCTCATCGCCCAGGCGTCCACCGCCCTCTCCGTCGCGCTGCTCGGCTTCATGCACCACCCGGTGGCCATCGCCGCCGTCGCCTTCCTCGTCGGCATGGCCAGCAACGCCTCCCGCCCCGCCGTGCAGGCGATGATGGGCGACATCGTCAGGCCCGAGGACCGGGTGCGGGCCTTCTCGCTCAACTACTGGGCGATCAACCTGGGCTTCGCCGTCTCGTCCACGGCGGCCGGGTTCATCGCTGAGGTCAGTTATCTCGCCGGTTTCCTCATCGAGGCCGGGATGACGATGGTCTGCGCGATCGTCGTCTTCGTGAAGCTGCCCGAGTCGCGGCCCGAGCCGGCCCCCAAGAGGGCCGGCGAGCCCGAGGTGGGTCTGGGGACGGTTCTGCGCGACGGGCGTTTCATGAGCGTCGTCGGGCTGTCGTTCCTCGTCGCGCTCGTCTTCCAGCAGGGGTTCGTGGGTCTGCCGGTGGCGATGGGCCAGGCCGGGTTCACGCCCGCCGACTACGGCCTGGTGATCGCGGTCAACGGCGTCCTCATCGTCGTGCTCCAGCTCCCCGTCACCCGTTTCATCCAGCACCGGGACCCGAAACGGCTTCTCGTCGTGTCGTCCCTCCTCGCCGGGTACGGGTTCGGGCTCACCGCCTTCGCGGGCTCCGTCGCCGCCTTCGCGCTCACCATCTGCGTCTGGACCCTCGCCGAGATCGTGAACGCGCCCACCCAGACCGGCCTCGTCGTCCGCCTCTCCCCCACCCACGGCCGCGGCCGGTACCAGGGCATGTACACGATGTCCTGGTCCGTCGCCGCGCTCGTCGCCCCCCTGATGGCCGGAGTCGTCATCGACCGGTACGGGGCCGCGTGGCTGTGGGGCTTGTGCGCGGCCGTCGGCACGGTGGCCGGACTGGGATACGGGCTGCTCATGCGCAAGCTCCCGGACGAGGAGCCCGTAGCCGCTGAATCACCCCGGCCCGAGGCCCGGTCCGAGACCCGGCCCGAGACCCGATCCGAGGCCCGATCCGAGAACCGGTCCGAGGCCCGACCCGAGCCCCTGCCGCTCCCCCGGTCGCCGGTCCAGTCGCCGGCCCAGCCCCGGCCCGCTGCCGAAAAGCCTGAGGTCAGCACCGGCTAGCGCCCCGTGGCAACGCGCGGCACCGCCGCACCTCAGTGGTGCATCCGGGCCCCCTTCACCACCTTGTCCACCGCGTTGCGCGGCCCGTACACCGCGAGGCCGACCACGTCGAGGTCCGCGGTCGGTACGGCCCGTACCGCCGCCCGGTTGTCGCGGTCGTTGCCCGTGCCGAACAGGTCCGCGGTGAACAGCGCGCGGGGCAGGGCGCGGGACAGGGCCTTGCCGTGGGCCGCCTTCAGCGTCTCCTTCGTACCCTCGAAGACCAGGACCGGCTGGCGGAACATCGGCAGGTAGCCGACGCCGTCCGCGTCCTCGTACGGCTCGCCGACCACCTCGGGGACCGCCGGGCCCAGGCCGCTGACCAGGAACGCGGTCACGTTCAGCCGCTGCCACGGCTCCAGGTCCTCGCGCAGCAGGACGGCGATCTTGGTGTCGAAACGGACGGGGGCCGGGGCGGGGCCCAGGCTGTATTCAGGGGTATCACTGATGCCACTGGTCTCGCTGGTCTCACTGCTCATACTGCTCTCACTGCTCTCACTGCTCATGCTTCGAGACTGCCGAGCCGCGTACGCACCTGTCTTGTACGTTGTTTGCATGGTGGTCCGGCGTGAGGTCTCCGCCTGGCGCCCCAGCGTGCCGGGTGTCGTGGAGGTCTTCCACGCCCACTTCACGGAGTACGCGTATCCGATGCACGTGCACGACGCGTGGACCCTGCTGCTCGTCGACGCGGGCGCGGTGCGCTACGACCTCGACCGGCACGAGCACGGCACCCCGGACGGCACGGTCTCGCTGCTTCCGCCGCACGTGCCGCACAACGGGTCGCCGATCACCGAGGACGGCTTCCGCAAGCGGGTCCTGTACCTGGATCTCAGCCGCCTCGACGAGACGTACATCGGACCGGCCGTGGACACCCCCGACTTCCTCGATCCGGTGCTGCGGCGGCGGGTCGGGCAGCTGCACACGGCCCTCGCCCACCCCGGCGACGAGCTGGAGGCGGAGAGCAGGCTGACCCTGATCGGCGAGCGGCTGCGCGGCCATCTGCGGCCCGCGCTCGTCAAGGACGGCCGGGACGCCGACCACCCGCTCGCCCACCGGCTGCGCGAACTGCTCGACGAACGCCTCCTCCAGGGCGTCACCCTCCAGGAGGCCGCCGGGCTCGTGCACGCGCACCCCGCCCATCTGGTGCGGGCGTTCAGCGGCGCGTACGGGATACCGCCGCACCAGTACCTGATGTCACGCCGGGTGGAGCAGGCCCGCCGCCTGCTGCTGGCGGGCCGCGCACCCGGCGAGGTGGCCGCGGAGACCGGCTTCTACGACCAGTCGCACCTGAACCGCCACTTCAAGCGGCTGGTCGGAGTGGCACCCGGCCGCTACCGCGACAGCTCGCGCTGAGAGTCACGGGCTGAAGATCTCGCCCTGGAGGTCGCGCTGGGCGTCGTACAGGTTCCGCGGGCGTACCGCGTCCGTCGTCCCGTACAGCTCCAGGCGGGAGTGCAGCGGCCCCGTGAAGTCGGGTACGTCGATCTGGTCGAACTCCGTCACCTCGTTGATGCCGACGGTCGCGCTGTACGGGGCCAGGCCGTCGATTTTCATCAGGCCGGCGCGGCCGTTGGTGACGCGGATGTTCCAGTGGGTGAAGCGGGCTCCGAAGAGGGGCCCCGCGCTGGCGTCCCCGCCGTGGCGGCCGTTGTTGACGACCGTGATGTCGGTACGGACGTTCGCGAAGGGCATGCCGCGATGCGAGTCGAAGGTGCCCATGCGCATGTCCCCGCGCGACCAGACGTTGTACGAGGAAAGACCCTCCACGTTGATGCCGTGGAGCTGGGTGTTCGCGGGGGCGGGGGTCGTGCGCTCCTCGATGGTGAAGCGGTCGACGAGGTTGTCGTGCGAGCCCTCGCGGCAGAAGTACGGGTGGTGCGTGCCGCGCCCCGTGACTCTGGTGTTCCGCAGGGTGCAGGCGGAGGCGGCGACCAGCCCGAAGCCATTGTCCATGTGCCGTACGACGATGTCGTCGGCCCAGCAGTCGTACGCGCACTGGAAGGTGACGCCGTTGAACCCCTTGTCCAGCAGATGCGGGGCCTGCGGGGTCTCGACGGCCTCCAGGGTGAGGCCCTCCACCCCGGATCCGGTCAGCGCCTTCACATGGGTGGTCAGACGCGGGTCCCACTCCGGGCGCACGTCGAGCGGGAGGGGCCGCTCCAGGGTGACCTTTCCGCCCCGCACGCGCGTGATGCGTACGGGCCACTCGTACGGGACGTAACTGGTCAATTTTGTCTTGTCGTTCCAGACGTATGCCTCCGGGCCCGCGCCGTCGCCCGCCATGTGTTCCAGGAGGGTGTGGGCGGGGTCGTCCGCGAGGCGTAGGAGGACCAGGTCTCCGGGGGCGAGTCCGGCCGGGTCCGCGACGGTCACCGTCCAGGAGCCCCGGCGGGCCGGTTGGACCGTGGTCAGCGTCCGCCACTCGTCCCGCTTGTTGCCCGTCCAGCCCTCGAAGGGCCACTCCTTGGCCCGGATGGCGTCCGTCAGGGCGGTGAAGCGGTCCGTGGGGCAGAGCCAGATGAGGCCGCCCGCCCAGGACCAGGACGACTTGTCGCCGCCGTACCGCGACCCGTAGACACCGATCAGCTCGGTGAGGTTCCGGGTCGCGCGGAGTGTCGTACGGGTGCTGCCGGCGCCGCGCAGGACGACGTTCGAGTGGCCGATGTGGATCAGGCCGTCGAGGCGGTAGGTGCCGGGCGGGATGAGTACCGTGCCACCGCCGGCCCTTCCGGCAGCGGCGATGGCACGGTTGATCGCGGGGGCGGAGTCGGCCGAGCCGTCCGCCGTGGCGCCGTACGCGCGGACGTCGGCCACGACGGCGGCGCCGGGGCGGCGGGGGAAGCGCACCGCCCCGGCGCGCCGGCCGGCTCTGCCGATGTACGGGATCTGCGGGTGCGTGTAGGGGGTGCGGGTCAGCTCGCGCCAGAGGGCCGGCACCTGTGCGCGGCTCGGCCGGGGGGCCGCGGCCCCGGCTGCTGTCGCTGCGGCGGTGGCTGTCGCCGGTGCGCCCACCACGGCCACCGCCGCCACGGCTGTCGCGCTGCCGAGCAGGGCCCGTCTGGTGAGGGCCCGCTGGGTGTCCGCCGCGCCACGGTCGCTCATGCCCGAACCGCCTTCCAAGGAGGGGATTCCATGGATGTGAACAACGTTCAGATGTGCGTTGGCGGTGAGCATGACATGGCAGCCGCACGGCGGGAAAGAGTCGTGCAGCGATTGATTGGTACGGACTACCGGCTCAGTCGGTCGGACGCTGAGTCAGGTGGCTGAACGCGTCCAGATTGCGCGTGGACTCGCCGCGCGACACCCGCCAGGCGTACTCCTTGCGGATCGCGGACGCGAAACCGAGCTCCAGGAGGGTGTTGAAACTGCCGTCGGCGGCCTCCAGGACCGAGCCGAGCAGCCGGTCGACCTCGTCGGCGGTGACCGCGGCCAGCGGCAGCTTGCCCGCCACGTAGATGTCACCGAGCGGGTCGACGGCGTACCCCACTCCGTAGAGCTTGAGGTTGCGCTCCAGGAGCCAGCGGTGCACCCCGCCCTCGTTCTCGTCCGGGTGCCGGATGACGAAGGCGTTCAGCGACAGGGAGTGCCTGCCGACGATCAGAGAGACGGTCGTCGACAACTTCCGGGTGCCGGGGAGCTTCACCACGAAGTGGCCGGACTCCGGGCTCTCCCACTCCAGTTCGGCGTCCTTGAGGAACTCCTCGACGGTCCCCGCCGCCCGCTCCGCAGCCATCGTGTCAGCCATGGTGGGAGCGTACGTGACGGCGGTGTTCGTTCATCGCCGCCGTGTAGACGTCGGCCGTGGCCGCCGCCGCCGTGTCCCAGCCGAAGGACTGCGCGTGCCAGGCGGCTGCCGCGCCCATCCGGTCCGGGAGCGCCCGGTTGTCAGCGAAATCGCGCAGTACGCGCGCGTAGTCGACGGGATTGTGGCCGGAGACCAGAAAACCTGTCTCCTTGTGGCGGACCGCGACCGGCAGCCCGCCCACCGCGGCGGCGAGCACCGGCGTTCCGGCCGCCTGCGCCTCTATGGCGACGAGCCCGAACGACTCGCTGTAGGAGGGCATCACCAGCACGGACGCGGCCCGGAACCAGTCCGCGAGCTGCTCCTGATCGACCGGCGGCCGGAAGCACACCACGTCGGCGATGCCCAGCCGGGCGGCGAGTTTCTGCAGGCCCTCGGGCTTGGCGAGACCGCTGCCGCTCGGGCCGCCCACCACGGGGACGACGATGTTCGAGCGCAGCTCGGGCCGCTCGTCCAGGAGGACGGCGACCGCGCGCAGCAGTACGTCGGGTGCCTTCAGGGGCTGGATGCGGCCCGCGAAGAGGGGTATGAGGGCGTCCTGCGGGAGGCCGAGCCGCGCGCGGGCGGCGGCGCGTCCGTCGGCCGGGCGGAAACGGTCGAGGTTCACGCCCGGGTGGACGACCGCGACCTTGTCCTGCTCGGCCTCGTAGTGCCGCACGAGCTCGTCGGCCTCTTCCGCGGTGTTGGCGATGAGCCGGTCGGCGGCGCGGACGATCTGGGTCTCGCCGATGACACGGGCGGCGGGCTCGGGGGTGTCGTCGTCGGCCAAGGCGGCGTTCTTGACCTTCGCCATGGTGTGCATCGCGTGCACGAGGGGGGCGCCCCAGCGCTCGGCGGCCAGCCAGCCGACCTGTCCGGAGAGCCAGTAGTGCGAGTGGACGAGGTCGTAGTACCCGGGGCGGTGGCCGGCCCAGGCCTGCATCACGCCGTGCGTGAAGGCGCACAGCTGGGCGGGCAGGTCCTCCTTGGCGAGGCCTTCGTAGGGACCCGCGTCGACGTGCCGGACCAGGACGCCGGGCGCCAGCTCCACCTTGGGCGGCAGGGCCCCGGTGGTCGCGCGCGTGAAGATCTCGACCTCGATGTTGATCGCGGCGAGGCGCTGGGCCAGCTCCACGATGTAGACGTTCATGCCGCCCGCGTCGCCCGTGCCCGGCTGGTGCAGCGGTGAGGTGTGCACGGAGAGCATCGCCACGCGGCGTGGCCTGCGGTGCAGGCGAAGCCTCGACGAGGCCGCCGGCGAGCGGCGCCCGAGCCTGCTCACGTACTGGCTCACGTGGCCTTCCTCCTTCTACGGACGTGCTGCGGGCATGCCTGCGGCGGGGCGTGGAACGCCCTTCAAGTCCTGAACGCCGGAAGACTCTGCTCCATTTCCTCTTTGCCGAATCATTGCCGTGGGTCGCTCAACCGTTCGAGGGACTGTTGCGTACAACGGGGCCACTCCAGCCCGTCCGAAGTGCCGCACACTCCAGCCCGCCGGGCGGCTCGCGCTCTTCGGCCCGTCCGGCGTTCTTAGCCCGTCCGGCGTTTGCGGACGAGGCCGTTCAGGCCGACCGCGGGGGTCCGGGGGCGGCAGCCCCCGCAAGGCCCACACCGACCCGAAGTTCCCCCGAGCGCGCCGCTTACCCTTGACCCCATGAACGCCCGCGCAGCGAAACCCGTGGGGACGGTGACGCGCGGGACCACCAACCCGAACCGCCTGCGCCGCATGGACCGCTGGATCGCGGCGACCCACGGCGCCGAACTGCGCCGCGCCGACGACCCCGTGGCGGTGGACCTCGGCTACGGCGCGGCCCCCTGGACCGCGGTCGAGCTGCTCCAGCGCCTGCGTACCGCCGCTCCACGCGCGCGCGTGGTGGGCGTCGAGATCGACCCGGCCCGGGTCGCCGCCGCGAAGCCGTACGAACGCGACGGCCTCCGGTTCCGGCACGGCGGCTTCGAGATCCCGCTGCCCGAGCGGCCGTCACTGATCCGCGCGGCGAACGTCCTGCGGCAGTACGAGGAGGCCGAGCTCGCCGCCGTGTGGGCCCGCCTGTGCGCGCGTCTCGCCCCGGCGGGCGCCGGCACGCGCGGCGGGCTCCTCGTCGAGGGCACGTGCGACGAGATCGGCCGCCGGCACGTATGGATCGCGCTCGGCCCCGAGGGTCCGCGGACCGTCACGTTCGCCACCCGACTCGGCTCCCTGGACCGCCCGTCCGACCTGGCCGAACGCCTCCCCAAGGCCCTCATCCACCGCAACGTTCCGGGTGAGCCGGTGCACGCCTTCCTGCACGACTTCGACCGCGCGTGGGCGTCGGCGGCGCCGTACGCCTCGTACGGCGCCCGGCAGCGCTGGATCCGGGCGGTCCGCGATCTCGCGGCGAACTGGCCGGTCGTGGACGGGGTGGCCCGGTGGCGGCAGGGCGAAGTGACCGTGCGGTGGGACGCGTTGGCGCCGCGCGCGTGAACGAGGGACGCCCTCCGACACCCCGCCGTCTTCCCTCTGACAGCCCTCTCGCAGCTCTCTGGCAGCCCTCCGAGAGCCCTCCGGCACGGCGGGAACGATCTCGGTGAGTCATTCGTCACATTGGCGGGGAACGCGAAGGAGATCACCACCGAGTGGGCAGTGAGGGGGAGGGAAGGGGCGGAAGGGAAGCGGGAGTTCTTGCCCGCCTCTGTCGTATTCCGCGCCGACATGGCACGATCCCCGGGGCGTTCCTAAGTTACTGACGGTAAATCAGTTTGGGGGTCGGTTCATGGGGACCGGTGTGCGGAGCGTGACCACGACAGCCATGGCCCTGGCCTGCGCGGCAGTCATACTGGCCGCGCCGGGGGTGGCCTACGCGGCCCCGACGCCGACGCCGAGCCCGGCACCGACCCGGACGCCCGTCCCGACCCCGAGTCCAACACCCGTGAGTACCGCGGACCTTGAAGCGGTCCGCGTGAAGCTGGAGGGGCTGTACCACGACGCGGCGGTCGCCACGGACGCGTACAACCTCGCCGAGGAGCGGACCGAGAAGCAGTCCACGCAGATCGTCGCGCTCGCCCGCGAGATCGTCGAGGGCAAGACCCGGCTGGTCGAGCTGAAGAAGCGCGTGGGCGCCGCCGCCCGCGCCCAGTACCGCGTCGGGGGACTCCCGGACCAGGCCCAGCTGATGCTCAGCGACGATCCGCAGGCATTCCTGGACGGCGCGGGCCGGATCCGCCAGGGCGCACAGGCGACCAAGGGCCTGCTCGCCGAGATGCGGCGCACCCAGGAGGACCTGGAGCAGTACGCGCGCGACGCGTCGGCCCAGTGGACGAAGCTGGAGGCCAACCGCGAGGCGAAGGCCGAGGCCAAGAAGAGGGTCAAGAAGCAGATCGCCGCCGCCGAGAAGCTTGAGTCCCAGCTGGAGAAGGACGAGAAGGAGCGCCTGGCCAAGCTGGAGCAGCAGGCCGCACACGAGGCGCAGACGACCTGGCTGGACTCCGGCATCCTCGACGAGATCGAGGGCACGGCCTCCGCCCAGGGCAAGAAGGCCGTGAAGTACGCGACGGCACAGGTCGGCAAGCCGTACGAGTGGGGCGCCGAGGGACCGAAGACGTTCGACTGCTCCGGACTCACCTCACAGGCGTGGGCCGCCGCCGGACAGGCCATCCCGCGTACCTCGCAGGAGCAGTGGAAGCAGCTCGACCGCGTCGCCGTAGAGGCCATGCGCCCCGGTGACCTCATCATCTACAACTCCGACGCCAGCCATGTCGCGATGTACATCGGCGACGGCGCGATGGTCCACGCACCGCGCCCCGGCCGTACGGTGACGATCGCGGGAGCGGGCTCCATGCCGATACTCGGAGTGGTCCGGCCCGGTCAGTGAGGCCCGCACGGGGGCCCGGGGGCGCGGCTCCCGCCCGCGCCGCCGCCACCGTCAGCGCAGTCACCGTCAGCGCAGCCCCAGTGACCTGCCCCACGTGATACGCGGCACGTTCGGGGCCGGCGCTAAACCGGTGGGGCGTGATGTACGTCATCCCGTACAAGCGCACATCCTGCCCAATTGCGGTACAGGATGCGGCATATGACGGCGGCCGTTTTCCATGCGCGCGGGCTGCCGCCATTCCTATGTGACGGCGCCTGACGCTATGGTCCCCGTCGGTGGATCGAGATCCCTCGACCCACCGTGCCCTCGGGGGGAGGGAAGGAACCCAAGACGATGCCCGTACCCGTACCGCGGCAGAGAGCGATCCCCGCCGTGGAAGGTGGACAGGCTCACGCCGTGTCTCCATCCGGCGGACCGGCACAGGCCGCGCCCGCACCCGGCGCCCTGTCCGGCCAGGAGCCGTCCTCGACGAGGCACGGCACCTCCGGCGACGCCTCTCACGGCGACCACGGCGCCACCGCCGACAACGGTGGCGCGCAGCACGGCGGCATGCAGCACGGCGGCGCTCAACACGGCGGCGCCGCCAACGGCACCGCTCCGCTCACACTGCTCGTGATCGAGGACGATCCGGCCGGCGCGCTGACCGTGCCCGAACTGCGGGACGCGACCGGCAGGCAGATCCGCGTCCGTACCGCCCGCAACCTCACCGAGGCCGAGCGGCTGCTCACCGACGACGTCCAGTGCGTCCTGCTCGACCTCGCGCTGCGGACGCCCGGACCCGCGGCCACGTCCGAGGGGACGGCGGCGGAGGCGGAGCCGGACGACGAGCTGGCCACGCTCAGGCATGTGCTGCGGCTCGCGCCCCGGCACGCCGTCCTCGCGCTGACCCCGGCCGAGGACACCGAGCGCGGCGCGGAAGCCGTACGCGCCGGCGCCCAGGACTATCTCTTCCGCGACGAGCTGGACAGCCGCCTGCTGAGCCGCGCGGTCCGCTACGCGGTGGAGCGCAAACGGTCCGACCGGGCCGAGCGACGGCTGACCGAGTCCAAGCTGCGCGCGCAGGAGAACGCGCGCCTTGAGCGCGGTCTGCTGCCCACCCCGCTCCTGGAGGGCTCCTCGCTGCGGTTCGCCGCGCGCTACCGGCCCGGCCGCTCCCGCGCGCTGCTCGGCGGCGACTTCTACGACACGGTCCGCACCCCCGACGGCACCGTCCACGCCATGATCGGCGACGTCTGCGGGCACGGCCCCGACGAGGCCGCGCTCGGGGTGGAGCTGCGGATCGCCTGGCGGGCGCTGACCCTGGCGGGCCTGTGCGGCGACCGGCTGCTGTCGACGCTCCAGCAGGTCCTGGAGCACGAGCGCGACAGCGACGAGATCTTCGCGACGCTCTGCACGGTGGACATCGCGCCGGACGGCCGCCGCGCGGGCCTGTGCCTGGCGGGCCATCCCGCCCCGCTGATCTCGCGACCGGCCCGCTCCCGTGCCCTGGTGGGCGCCGACGGGATCGACGGGATCGAGGGTGCCCAGGCGCCTCCCGTCGCGGAGCTGCTGCCGTTCGAGAACGGCGGGCCCGCGCTCGGTCTGCTGCCGAACGCGCGGTGGCCGCGCCAGCAGGTGGAGCTGGGCGGCGAGTGGAGTCTGATGCTCTACACGGACGGCCTGATCGAGGGCCGTACCGGTGAGGGCCGGGAGCGGCTCGGCCAGGACGGGATGGTGGACATGGTCCGCCGCCAGCTGGCCGAGGGACTGCGGGGCGAGGAGCTGCTGCGGGCCGCGGTGAACGAGGTGCGGGACCTCAACGGTGGGGAGCTGACGGACGACGTGGCGGTGCTGCTGCTGGACCGCGTGGCGTAGCCCGCGGTTGCGCTGCCGCTACTCGTGAGCCCTCGCGGCCGGCGGATTCATGGAGCGTGCGGTGCCGTGGGGGCTGGTCGCGCAGTTCCCCGCGCCCCTAAAGACAAAAAGCCGGGGCGCAGCCCCGCTTTTCAGGGGCGCGGGGAACTGCGCGGGCGACCCCCACCGGACCCGCACGGGCCCCGGACGCTCAACACGCCGCTCTCGCCCCGGTCAGGGCTCAGCGGCCGCCGTTGTAAGGGCCGTACGGGCCGTCGCTGCTGCTGCCGCCACCCCGGCGGCCACCCCGGCCGCCGCCCGAGACCTGCTGGAGAGCGGGCCTGACGTCCACGAAGAAGACGATCGTGGCGACGAGGAACGCGATCTGCAGGAAGAGCATCGGCACCAGCAGGTTCACGGCCACCGCGAGACCGAGCAGGATCAGCCAGAACATCTTGGTCTGCTTGTTCGCGGCGCGGTAGGCGTCGTCGCGGGCCAGCCCGGCCATGACCAGCGCCACCACCGCGAGTACCAGCATGGCGGTGTAGATCAGCCACATGAGGCCGCCGAATGCCGTCAGGAGCACGTTGCCCACCACCCGTGTCGAGTCCGTCGTCGAGTCCGTCGTCCCTACGCGGTCACCGTACCCGCAGAACGGGCCGGGAACTCCGATAGTGCCCGGAGTGCCCGACCCGTTCTCTTCGCGTACGCGCTCTTCGCGTGCGTGCCCTCCGCGTGCGTGCTCTTCGCGTGCGCGGCCTGCGTTGTACGCGTACTACTTCGCGGGCGGCGTCGACTTCTTGGCCGTGGTGGTGGTTTTGCGGGCGGCCGGGGCCTTCTTCACCGGAGCCTTCTTGGCCGGGGCGGGCCCGGTCTTGGCCTCGGCGGGCGTGGCGATCGTGGCCTCGGCCGGCTCGGGGTTCGGCTCGACGGCGATCGCCAGTTCCTCGATCTCCTCGGCAGCCTCGCCGCGCCAGGTCTTCACGGTCTGCTCGCCGTGCTCGGCGACCTTCTCGTAGGTCTCGCGCGCCTTCACGGCGTACTCGGCGGCGACACCGACACCGCGCAGGGCGAAGTCCTGAGCCGTCTCACCGATCTTCTTCAGGTCGGTGTCCAGCGTGCTGATGAAGCCGTTCACCCGGGTCTGGAGGGTTTCCTGCGCCTCCTTGGCGCGGGCGGTGGCCTTCTCCTGAACGGCGTTCGGGTCGATGCCCCGTACGGCGTCGATACGGGCCGGCGCCTCGGCGCGCAGCTGCTCGACGAGCCCCGGCACCTTCTTGGCCTGCTGGATGGCCAGGTCGGCCGTACCGGCGGCGAAGTAGAGGGGGGTCGGGTCGCTGAGGGTCTTGCGGAGGTCGTCGGTGATGGCCATGGTGATGGTCCTCCCGGAATCACTGTCGCGTGGAGCGTGAGGGTGTGGTCTGTCTGCCTGTCGTTACTCCGTGGCCGACCGGTCGGCCAGCCGGCCCGCACGGGACCGTGCCGGGACCTGCCGTGCCCGGTCGTGATGCCGGGCCGGGTCAGCTCGCGGAGGACTGCTGATCGTGCTGGTCGTGCGGGTGACGCTGGTCGTGCGGGTCCTTCTGTGCGGCGTCGCTGCCGTCGGCGTCGCTGCCGTCGGCCTCGCGGGCCGTGTCGACGACGGTGTCCCCGCCGTCCGTTACGCGCGTGACGGCCGACACGTCCGACATGTTCTCCATGTCATGCGCCAGGTCCGACGCGTCCGGCACGCCTTCCGCGTCCAGGACGTCCAGGACGTCCTCGGCCGCCTTGATCTCGAACCCGTTCTCCTTGCGGAAGGACTCGTAGATCTGGAGCAGCACCTGCTTCTGCCGCTCGGTGAGCGTCGGGTCGGCGAGGATGACCGCACGCGTCTCCACCTCGTCCCGGTCGCGCTCGGCGTCGAGGATCCCGGCACGGACGTACAACGTCTCGGCGGAGATCCGCAGGGCCTTGGCGACCTGCTGCAACACCTCCGCGCTCGGCTTGCGCAGCCCGCGCTCGATCTGGCTCAGATACGGATTGGACACCCCGGCCGCCTCGGCGAGCTGCCGCAGACTCAGCTGCGCGTTGCGCCGCTGGTCCCGCAGATACTCACCAAGATTGCCGACGTTGAGCGATGCCATGCCCCTACCCTGCACCACACGCGCTAACTATTGCAAGCACATGCTTGCAAAAGTGCGCTACGCCACTGCAACCCCTCACCCCGCACCCGCACCCACGCCCGCTCCTCGACGCCCGTACCCACCCCTCGACGCCCAAGGACTGCCCCTGTATGCGACCGGACGACTGGTACCTCAGCGAAGACGAGAACTGGTACCTCACCGAAGATGTCGACGACTTCCTCGCCCGAGCCGGTGGCTTCCTGCGCTCGCGGCCCGGCCTGCACGTCATGCCGCTGACATGGACCGCGCGACTGCGGGCACGCGGAGCGGCGGCCTTCGGCGTCGAGCCGCCGCTCTTCGGACTGCTGGAGCAGGCGGGCGAGGTCCGCGCCGCCTTCTACCGGCTCCCGTCCCGCGCGCTGGTCCCCACCCCGCTCACCCCCGAGCAGGCCGACGGCCTCGCCGCCCACCTGGCCGCGCTCGGGCACTCCCTCCCCGCCGTCAGCGCGGACGACGGCACCGCCGCCCTCTTCGCCAAGGCCTGGCAGCGGCACACGGGCGCGACACCGACACTCCGTGACACCCGGCTGGGGCTGTACCGCCTCGGCACGCTCACCCCGCCCGATCCGCACCCGGCGGGCCGGAGCCGGCTGCTGGGCGAGCAGGACCTCGACCAGGCCATCCACTGGTGCGGCGAGTTCGCCAGGGCCACCGGCGAGGACGTCTCCATCGACGCCGGATCCTGGGCCGGCACCCGCTACGCCGACAAGACCTACACGCTCTGGGAGACCCCGGACGGCACACCCGTCTCCGTCGCGGGCATGAACCCCGTGATCGGCGGCCAGGTGCAGGTGGACGTCGTCCACACCCCGGCCCACCTGCGCGGTCACGGGTACGCGGGCGCCGTCACGGCCGCGGTGAGCCGGGCCGCGCTCGCCGCGGGCGCGAAGGAGGTCGTCCTGTTCACGGACTTGGCGAACCCCACCAGCAACGCCCTCTACCAGCGCCTCGGCTACCGCCTGCTCACCCACTGGGCGGGCTACGACTTCACACACGCGCGAAAGACCGAGTGACCGCGGGTGTTCCGGCGGGGCGCGGCGGATTCCCACCGCCCAGCCCCGCCGTGCCCGCCCAGCCCAGCCCCGCCGGCACACTCAGGCCGCCCCCTGCCGACCCTGTCCGTTACCTTGCCTTGCCTTGCCTTGCGCCCTACCTGGCGAGTTCCGCCGGCTCGTCCAGCCGTGTCAGCTTGTGCGGGTTCCGGACCACGTAGATCCGGGTGACCCGCCCGTCCTCCACGACGAGGCTCACCGCGGCCGACTCACCGCCGAACTCGATGCGTACCGCGGGTGCGCCGTTGAGCCACACGGCCGTCGTCCCGGCCACCGCCGCCACCTGACTCACGCGCGCGAGCAGCACCGACACCGGTTCGACCCCGTGGACCGGAGCCGGCGCGGCGGGCACCAGGCCACCCCCGTCAGCGACCAGCACCACGTCCGGCGCCATGACCTCCATCAGCTCCCGCAACCGCCCGGTGCGCAGCGCGAGCAGGAACCGTTCCACGACGGCCTGCTGCTCGGACGGGCTCACCCGGACCCGCGGGCGCCGGGCGGCCACATGCTCACGGGCCCGCCGTGCGACCTGCCGCACCGTGGCCGCCGACTTCCCGATGGCCTCGCCGATCTCGCCGTACGGCATCTCGAAGACCTCGCGGAGCACGAACACCGCCCGTTCCGTGGGCCCGAGCGTCTCCAGGACGGTCAGCATCGCGATCGACACGCTCTCCGCGAGTTCGACGTCCTCGGCGACATCGGGGCTGGTCAGCAGCGGTTCCGGCAGCCACTCACCCACGTACTCCTCCCGGCTGCGCGACACCGTCCGCAGCCGGTTGAGTCCCTGCCGTGTGACGACCCGGACGAGGTACGCCCTCGGGTCATGTATCCGCGACCGGTCGACGTCAGCCCACCGCAGCCAGGACTCCTGCAGTACGTCCTCGGCGTCGGCCGCCGACCCGAGCATCTCGTAGGCCACCGTGAACAGCAGGGCGCGATGGACGACGAACGGATCGGCGTCGCCGGTCATGCCCTCGACACCGCGCCGGACCCGGTGGCCGTCGACGCCACGCCGGACTCGGCGGGAAGCACGTCCGGCCGTGTGTCCGTCCTCGCAACCGGCCGTGTGTCCGTCCTCGCAACCGGCCGCGCGGACAGCGGGATGCCGCACGCGTCGGAGAAGCCCTGCGAGCTGATCCCGTGCGCCGCGTTGTTCCTGGTCGCCAGGTTGGCGAAGGCGACGGACGCGGTCAGCTCGACCATGGCCGCCTCGCCGAGCCGGTCGAGCAGACTCGCGTACTGCTCGTCGGTGACGGTCGGCGGGGTGTGCGTCATGGCCTCGGCGTACTCCAGCACGTCACGCTCCAGCGGCGTGAACACCTCCGACTCCCGCCAGCGCGGCACCTGGCTCGCCTTGGTGAGGTCCAGGTCCTTGTTCAGCGCCTGGAAGTAGTTGATGTCGAGGCACCAGCCGCAGCCGACCAGCGACGCGACCGCCATGTGCGCGTACGTCTTGAGACCCTCGTCGGCCCTGTCCCATTCGTTGACCTTGCCGCCCATCTCCGAGGAGTCCCGGGCGACCGCGGGGTGGTGCGCGGTCACCGCGAAGGGCTCGGGGACCGCGCCGAACTGCTTGATCAGCTCTTCCTCGACCTCGGCGGGGAGTTCCGCCTTCGTGATGCGAAGTGCCATGGTGTCTTGTCCTCCTCGGACGTCTGCCGTTCCAATCCGGCGTGAAGCCGGTTCGGCGTGAAGCGTGAAGCGTGAACGGCATGAAGACACCGGCGGGCCCGGGAACGTGACATCGTCCCGGACCGGGCCGTCGGCTACCAGATGATGATCCCGCCCCCGATGTCCGCCGCCCGCCGGGCCGCGGCCACGATGTTGTCCAGGCCGCGGCTCACCTCGGCCCTGTGATCGGCGATGCGGTCGGCCCTGTGGTCGGCGATGTGGTCGGCAATGTGGTCGGCGATCTGCGCCAACCGCGTACGGACAAGAGCGCATTCGGCGAGGAAGGCGGGCACCTCGTCCGGTGCCACGGTGAGGTCCTCGGTGGCCAGCCGCGGAAGGAACCGCGCGCCCAGCGAGCGGACCGGCTCCGACCCCCACACCTCGGTGCGCCAGTCCTCCCGGCCCGCCGCGTCGGAGCATCCGGGCGGAACGTCCAGCACCTCGATGCCGCCCTCCGCGCGAGGCACGTACACATCGACCGACAGACTCATGACAAGGAGTCGACCACGGAGGGGTGCCGGCGGTCCACCGTGCACCGGTCACGGCTCGACAAAAGAGCCTGCGCGACAACAGATTCATTTGGCGCCATTGCCTGGACGCGCGAATTCCCATAACATTTCCGTCGTGACTGCCGGGTCGGCCATTGGCCAGAAAACAGTAGGGTTCCCGGCCTCCGAGTGAGGCCCGGGCGGGCCAGAGGGCCGCCCCCACCACGTACGCGCACTTGGTGCTGCACCACGTTGCCGCCGAGTGTGCTTTCGCGCGCGTAGTCCCACGTCTCACCGCGCGCCATCACCCTCCCTCACCGCATCCGCGGCGCGTTCCGCTGCGCCCATTCACCGCGGGTTCGCGGGTTCCACCGTGCGCGGTGTCGCAATTCGCCCCGCGGCGATTCCCCATGCCTTTTTCCGGAGTGAACCAACGGAATGAGCCACCCGAATGATCCACCGGAATGAATCCAGTAGAGAGAAAAGAATGCCCAACGACTTCAACCAGCAGATCATCGAGGAATTCCGCGCCAACGCCGGGGAGGTCGGCGGTCCCTTCGAGGGCGCCCGGCTGATCCTCCTGACCACCACGGGAGCCCGTTCCGGTCAGCGGCACACCACCCCGGTCGCCTATTACGCCGACGGAGACGGAGACGTGCTGGTCATCGCCTCGGCCGCCGGCGCTCCGAAGCATCCGGACTGGTTCCACAACCTGGTCGCGCATCCGCAGGTCACCGTCGAGAGCGGGGTGTTCACGTACGAGGCCACGGCCGAGGTCCTGGCGGGCGCCGCGCGTGACGAGGCGTTCGCCCGGGCGGTCGAGGCCGACTCCGGCTGGGCCGACTACCAGGCCAGGACCAGCCGGGTGATCCCGGTGGTCGTCCTCCACGAGGTCCCGAGCGACGGCCCGCCGAACGTCGGCGCCTCCTCGATGGGCCAGTACGTGCAGCTGATCCACGACGCCTTCCGGCGCGAACTCGCCCTGATCCGCAAGGAGATCGGCAACGCGGGTCCCACGCTCGGCGCCCAGCTCCGTATCAACTGTCTGACGTTCTGCCAGGGCCTGCACAACCACCACACCGGCGAGGACATCGCCATGTTCCCGTTCCTGGCCGACAGCCACCCGGAGCTAGCCCCGGTCCTCGACCGCCTGCGCGAGGAACACGAGCGGATCGCCGAACTGACGGCGGAGCTGAAACGGGTCATCGGCGCGGACCCGGCGGGTCCGGGCGACCCCCGGCACGTACGCGAGGAGGTCGAGCGCCTCACCGCGGCGCTGGAGGCGCATCTGACGTACGAGGAGGAACAGTTGATCCCCGTACTGGACGCGCCCACAGGGTCGGCGGGGCCGGACCACTAGACCACCGCGTGCCGCCCCTCACTCGCATCACTCGCATCACTCGAACGGCAGTGGCCGCGCGTGCACGACGTCCAGCCTGGACACGGCCCGCGTCAGGACGACGTACAACCGGCGCAGCCCCCGCCCCCCACCGGCCCCTTCCCCTGTTCCTGCTCCCACCCCTGTTCCTGTCCCGTGGTCCTCCGCGATCGCGGCCGGTTCCACGGCGACCACGTGGTCGTATTCGAGCCCCTTCGCGACACCGGCCCCCAACACCGTGACTCTGGCGTTCAGTTGGTCCACCTCGGCGGCCTCGATCCCGGCGGCAGCGAGCGACTCCCGCACCCGTACGACGTCCGGGTCGGCGGTGATGACCCCGACGGACCCCTCGTGGGTGAGCGCGCGGCGGACGCACTCCGCCGTCTCCCGCAGCACGTCCGAGGGGTTCGTCGGGCGGATCCGCAGCTCGCCGTCCTTGCGCAGGGAGCGCCCCGGTGGCACCCCCACGTCCAGTTCGGCCAGCACGCGGTTCGCCAGTTCGACCACCGCCTCGGGCACCCGGAAACCGGTGGTCAAGGGCACGACCGACGTCTCGGGCTTCCCCAGGTGCGCGAGCAGTTCGGCCCACTCCCGCGCGGCCCACGGTGTGGTCCCCTGGGCGAGGTCACCGAGGACCGTGACCGATCCGAAGGCGGCCCTCCGGCCGATCGCCCGGCACTCCATGGGCGACAGGTCCTGGGCCTCGTCGACGACCAAGTGGCTGTAGCCGTCGGGGTGTTCGATCAGGCCCGCGACCTCGTCGAGCAGGACCAGATCGGCCGCGGACCAGCGGGCGGACTTCCACGACCTCGGCGGTCGGGCCCACAGGACCGTCTTCTGCTCGTCCGCGTCCAGCACCCCGTCCGCCGCGGCGGCCAGCGCGTGCGGATCGCCGAGCAGTTCCGCGACGACCTCCTCCGCCCTCACCTTGGGCCACACCGAATCCACGTACGCGCCGATGGGCCGCGCCCGGGAGATCTTCCGCAGCCAGGCGTTGGGCTGGGGCCCGGCCCGCCGTTCGGCCTGCGCCTGTACGTTCCGCACGACCCGGGTCCGTACGCGCTCGCGTCCGACGGCGTACGGCGGCTCCTCGGCCCGTACCTCCGCCACGATCCGCGCGAGCGTGCCGGCGGACACCCGCCAGCGGTACGTACCGTCGGGCACGGCGAGGTCGCCAAGACCCTCGGCACCCGCCGGATCCACCCGGGAGTACAGGGCACGCCGCAACACCTCGGCCATGCGGGCGTCGTGCTTGACGACGGCGGTGCTCTCGTCGTCCTCGCCCGCGACCGGATGCCGGCCGATCTCGTCCCCGATCGTCGACTGCCGCACACCGGTCTCGCCGAGCGCGGGCAGTACCTCCGCGATGTAGGAGAGGAAGGTGGGGTTCGGCCCGAGGATCAGCAGTCCACCGCGCCGGATGCGCTGTGGATGGGTGTAGAGGAGGTACGCGGCCCGGTGCAGCCCCACAGCCGTCTTGCCGGTGCCGGGCGCGCCCTGCACACAGACGGACACGGCGAGACCGGCCCGTACGAGGTCGTCCTGGTCCGGCTGGATGGTCGCCGCGATGTCCCGCATGGGGCCGACGCGGGGGCGCTCGATCTCGCTCGTGAGGATGCGGCTGCCGCTCTCCTGGCCGGGTGCTTCCGGGCGGGCATCGTCGAGGTGCTCGTCCTCAAGTCCCGTGAGGTCGGCCGAATCCCCCAGGCTGCCCGGCGCCCAGCCGAACCGCCGCCGTACGTCCACACCTTGTGGAGAGCGAGCACTCGCCTGGTAGAAGGCGCGGGAGACGGGGGCCCGCCAGTCGACGACGAGGGGCGGGGCCGCGGGGTGCTCGCTGATCCGGCGGCGCCCGATGTGGTAGCTCTGCCCGGCGTGGTCGCCGGCCGCCGGGTCCGTCCGGTGGTCCAACCGGCCGAAGAAGAGCGGCCCTTGGGGCAGTTCGCGCATCTCCTTCGCCCGGCTCCGGAGCGCGTACCCGAGCACTTCGGCATCGGCGCCGGACGCGGACACGTCCTCTCCGGTGACGACGTGTTCCTGGGCGCCGTCGACCATGGCGGCGAGGGCGGCACGGCAGAGGTCGTGGTAGCCACGCTCTTGGCGGAGGGCGGCGGCGAGGGTGCGATCGGGGTCGGCTGACGTCATTCGGTCAAGGGTAACCGAATAACGTAACCGAGTTACGTTCTTTACTCCATCTCGTAGGCCGGGAGTCCCGCAGCCAGCCTCGCGAAGGCGGACTCCGCTGCGACGACGGCATCCCGCCGCACCTTCGCGATGTCCTCGCCCCTGGCGATCCGCCGCCAGTTGTCCATCGCGAGGATCCGCTGGACGGCGACTATCTGCCCGGCGGCGAGCCGCGCCTCCAGGTCGCCGCCGAGGGCTGCGGCCAGCGCGGCCTCGGAACGCTCCAGATACTCGTACAGCCGGGCCACGAGCGACGGGGTTCCATACAGCAGCCGGTGGAAGGCGAGCACCTGGGGATCGCCGTTCACCCCGGTCACGGGGTCGCTCCGCTCGATCCCGGCCAGGAAGTGCAGCCGCAGGGCGTCCGTCGCGGACTGCCCGGGCCGCCGTTCCCCGACCACCCGCGCGGCCTCGGACCGATGATCGGCGAACCGATGCAGGACGAGGTCCTCCTTGGAGGAGAAGTACCGGAAGAGGGTCGGCTTGGAGATCTCGGCCGCGGCGGCGACCTCCGCGACGGAGACCCGCTCGAACCCCTTCTCCAGGAAGAGGGAGATGGCGATGTCGGAGACGTCCTGGTACATCCGCAGCTTCTTGCGCTCACGCAGCCCCATGGCGCCCTGGGGGCCCACCGTGTCTCTCACCCCGGACGCACCGCTCGCATCAGCCGCGCCCCACGCACCCGTCTCGCCCATGCCCCGAGCCTACGCAGTTTCCGGACTCGCGCCCTCCCCTTGAACGGAACCAGTCCTGAGGCCGAGGACCGCACCGACCCCACGGCCGGCCGCTTCCCGCTGGAGCAGCGGGGCGTACGAGCCGAGTACGGCCTCCGCCCCGGCCGCGCGCAACCGCCCCCGCTTCTCGGGGTTCCGGCCGTACCCGATGAAGCCCACACCGGCGCGTCCGGCAGCCTCGACATCCGTACTGGTGTCGCCGATCATGACCGCGTCCTCGGGACGGAGCTTCAGGCCTTGCAGGGCGCGGAACACGACGTCGGGGTCGGGCTTCATACGGCCGGGGTCGGCGGTCCGGCCTTCGATGACGGCGAAGTGGTGGAGCAGACCCTCCTGGCCGAGGTACGCCTCGGCGGCCAGGGGCGAGTTGTTGGTGACCACGGCCAGTCGTGTGCGCCGCCACGACAGGAGGTCGAGCAGGGTGTCGGCGTCCGGCGTGGGCCAGGCCGTCCGCGCGGCCTCCACCTCACCTGCCTCCACCAGCGCTTCGAGGGTGGACAACAGGCCGGGCAGCGACCGGTTCCGCCCCGCCCGGTGCACCGCCCTCAGCACGACGTGCGGGTCCTTGGTGTCGCGTTCCTGCGGCGTCAGCACGTCTCCGGCGCCGAACTCTTCCGTCTTACGCCGGAGTCGGTCGGCGACCGGCCTGGACCGGCCCTCGGGGAACAGCCGGCAGATCGGGCCGTCAAAATCGAAGAGCACACACCGCGCGTCCGCGAGCAGTCTCCGGGCGGCCCTGGCACCAGTGTCCTCGACGAGGCCCTCGATGTCGGCAGCCATACCGTTCCCCTCGCTTCACCGTCGTGCTGATCAATGCGTAGTGCCGTCCTCGGCGTGCCACTTCAGGAGCGCCTCGCTCACCTCCTGTATGTCCGGCACCTTCTCCGTGAGGCCGAGTGGTTCGCGGGCCCTGCGGAGGGCGCGGGCCACTCGCTCGGCCGCCTCGGTGAGGTCCGCCTCGCCGGGGTGGCCGGGCAGGGCCAGTGCCGCACGCATCACATCGGGGAACACCGACTGCGCGTACTCGAAGCCGAGATAGACGGGCAGGTCCGCGTCCATGCCGTCGGTCATGTCCTCATGGCCGGCGCGCCGCATGGCGTCCGTCCACATGAGGGTCATCAGGTCCTGTTCCGTCTTGTCGTAGTTCATCCGCACGAGGTGGGTGGCGAGGTCGTGCAACGGGTCGCCGTACAGGGCGAGTTCCCAGTCGATGACTGACAGGTGCTCGGCCTCGGGGCCGGACACGACGACCACATTGGCCCGGTGGACGTCCGTGTGGAGCAAGGAGAACGGGCGCTCGGTCAGCCTCGGCACCGCGTTCATGAAGCGGTCCACCGCGTCGGACGGAATGCCCACCGCGTCGAAGAGCCGACCAAAACGCGGCCGATTGGACTGATGTACGTCCTGCTCGGCGAACCGGGCCAGCCAGGCGAGGAAGCCCCGGCTGTCCCCTTCGCGGGGCCAGTCCTCCGGCAGCGGGGGCAGCTCACCCGCGGGCACCCCGGCGAGGCCGGCGAAGAACTCCGCGAGCTCCAGCAACCGGGCGCTGCCGAGCTGTCCCGTGGGGTTCTCGTCGGCCAGCGCCCGCCCGTCGAGATAGCCGTGCAGCGACCAGGTGTCGAAGTCGGCCAGACAGCGGGGAACGTCACCCACATGCGCCGCGACCGCCCGCAGCACCTCCGACTCGCGCCGCCAGATACGCGGTACGACCTCCACGGTCGGCAGGGGCGTACGGAACTTGGCGAGGACCTTCCCGGACTCCGCGCCCAGCAGGAATGCCAGCGGCTGTCGCAGGTGGGCGATGCGGTTGGTGTTGTGGTGGCCGGAAACCACCAGCCCGTCGCGACCACCGCGGCGCGCCTCCGCGAACAGGCGAACCAGTGACTGGCGCGCTCCACGGGGCTGAGGGGAGAACATGCGCGCAAAGAATAGTGACTGGAGTGACTGCTTTCACCTCGTGTCGCCATTTGGACAGCCTCCGATCACTGTCGGTGAATGGCGTGATACCTACTTTTCCGTGGATACCTCATCTGTCACCTGTTCGGGATGCGGAATGTCCGGCAGGTGGTCCCAGTTCGATTCGAACCATTCCCTCATGCTGGTGCAGAAGACGGAGTCGTGCGTTCCCGCGTCCGCCTCCAGGCGGTGATACGACAGGGTCGCGCCGAGGCCCAGCACATCGAGCGAATCGACGGCCTCGTCCTCGTCGGGGCGGCCCTCGCGAGGCACCCTGATCATGCGCGGCAGCACCGGATACGGCCCGAACAGCATGTGCTCGTCATTGATCACATACAGCTTGAACTGGGGTGTCAGCGGAATGTGCCGGATCTCGACCTCGGTCTCCACCCCCAGGTCCGTGAACCCGGCCTTCAGCTCGTCCAGCTGGATGCCGTTCTCGCGGACCATGGTGCGCCAGCGCTCCCAGATCCGGGGGTCCTCAGCCGCTCGGGCACGAGGGTAGGCGAGCCGTTGCGCCGTCCAGGGCAGGAGCATGCGGATCCGTAGCCTCTCCGGTGCGCTCGCACCTTCGAAGGCGATCAGTTCGTGCTGATTCCTCAGGTGCCGCAGCAAGGTCTCCGCGGTGAGCGTGGCGACGTCCAGGGACACGTCGGGCTGCCGGAAAGCCTGTTCGATCAGCGGCTTGAGCGAGGCGGACCCCGGTCTCTGGGACTGCGGGGGATGGGGCCGGGAGTTCGGCACCCTGATCACCCGGGTGCCGCTGCCCCGCCGGGTCTCGATCAGCCCGTCCTCGGTCAGCCGGGCCAGCGCCCGCTGGACGGTGTCCCGGCTGACCCCGAACTCGTCGGCCAGTTGCCGCTGCGGGGGCACGCGGGCCTGCAGCGGATAGGTCCCGTTCTCCAACTGCTCCCGGAGCACTCTCTCCACGCGTGCCTGCGTGGACTCTCCGCCTCCGCCGTCCGCCGCTCGTGAAGTATCCACACGCCGAACCTACCGCCCGGCTGCGGACAGCACACCACTTCTCCTTAATTACGCCTTCCCATTGGGCTGGTGATTAGCGATCAGCCAGTCCGGGGACAACCAATTCATATCTACCAGTCCAATTGGTTGGCAGGGGGCGGGCCGATGAACCCGCGAAAGGTTTCACGCCGCACCACCCCGCACAGCCCGCAGCACCGTCTCCAGCGAGCGCACCATGCCCCATCGGGGCACGCCCGCGTTCAGGAGCAGTTGGGCCTTCTCGTCGTTGCGCGCGTAGCCGAGGAAGTGCACGCCCGCGCTGAGGGCCGCGGCGTGGTCCGACGGGGTGTCGCCGATCATCAGGGTGGTGCCCGGCGCGGCTCCGAGCGCGCTCAGCGCACGGTTCAGGGTGTACGGGTGCGGCTTGAGGAGGCTCAGGTCCCGGGTGCGGCCGTAGATGTTGGGCGCGAAGTACCCCACCAGGTGACGGCTCTCCAGATAGGCCCGTACGGCGCGGTCCGAGTTGTTGGTGACGATGGCGAGCCGCGCCCCCACGGAACGCCAGGTGCGGATGAGCGGATCGGCGTACGCCGTCGGCATCGCGCGGGGCACCGCCTTCAGCTCCTGCTGGCTGAGCCACTCCTCCAGTTCGACGACCAGATCGCTGCCGCGGTGGCGCCCGGCGACCTCGCTGAGTACCCAGTGCGGGTCACGGCTGCTGCGTTCCCCCTCGGTCAGCACCCCGGCCAGCCCGCGCGCGGCCAGCCATTCCGCCTGGTCGGTGGCGATGGACTTCGCGGAGTGGCCCGCGAACAGCCGGCAGATCGGCCCGTCGAAGTCGAAGAGGACACACCCGGCGCGGCCCACCAGCTCATGGAACTTCTCGGCCTCGCCCGCCACCAGCTCGAACTGTTCGGTTTCGAATGTCACTCAGAGAGTGTCGGCTTCACGACGATCGTTTCCCAGAGGGCGTTCGCCGCTTTCTGGCCCTCGGGGCGATCACGTCAGGGTGAGATCCGTGGTGATGGTGTCCCACAGCCCGTCGAACCACTTCTGGGACTCCTCCACGAACGCGGCGTCGCGCTGTCCCGACCGCGTCAGGAAGGAGAAGAGGAGGGACTCGGAGCCGAGGGCGTCGTACATCTCCAGGGTCTGGCTCTCGTACGGCTCCTCCCGCCGGGTCAGGACGTAGTAACCGATCAACGCCTCCTGCCCGTTGAGCAAGTAGAGCTTTACCGGCGGGGTGAACGGCAGCGCGCGGAACGTGACCCGTACGTCGATGCCGTGCGAGGAGCGCAGGGAGCGGAGATTGTGCCGCAGGACATGGCCCTGGGCGTTGCGCATGTCCAGCCAGCGCTGGTGGACCGGGTCGTCGTCGGCGTCGCTGTCGACGGAGACGGGGAAGGCGAGGGTGATCTCCCGGGACGGCACCAGGATGCGGACGTCGATCGACTCGGGGCGCAGGGTGCCCTCGTGGATCCGGCGGACCGGATCGCCGATGGCGAGCATCAGGGTCTCCGCGGTGTGACAGACGACGTCTATCCGCACATGCTGTGCGGCGAACGCCTCCACCAGCCGCGGCGCGAGAGCGACCATCGTCGGCTGGGGTTCGTCCCGGGTGTGGGTGACCTCGGCGATCCGGGGCGGGCTGCCCTTGCTGACGTTGCTGAGGAGGCCGTCGTCCTGGAGCGCGCGCAGGGCCTGGCGGACCGTGCCGCGCTCCACGCCGAACTCCTCGGCCAGTTCGGCCTGGGTGGGCAGGCGGTCGCCGGCGCGCAGGTCGCCCGCGCGGATGCGGTCCCGCAGGATGTCGGCGATCTCCTGCGGCGAGAGCCTTCTGCTGCCGTTCACTGCCACGTTCTCCTGGGTCACGACCAAACGCTACAACTTTGGCCCATCTACGGGGAGTTGTTTGAAACTTGTTTGTGAGTAGGTACCAACTGGGGATAAGTTAAGCATAGTTGGTTGCCAACTTGGTGAAGATGGCGGAAGTTCTCCTTCCTCTCGCAAGCAGTTGGCAGCTGGGAAGGCTCCGCACCTCCATGGCACCGGAGCACGACTCGCGCACCACCCCTCTCCATCGCACCACAGCACCATCGCACTCCTCCCGCCCGCCCCCGCAAGACCCGAAGGAGGATCCACCATGCCCGCCATCGCCCTTTTCTCCGCCCTCCTCGTCGTCGGATTCGAGCAGTTCGTGGAATGGCAGTACGGCCCCAGCGGCGCCGTCGGACTGCTGCTGCTCACCGTGGGCCTGAAAATGAAGAGCCCGACCTGCAGCTCGATCGGGGCCGTCGTCCTGGCGCTGATGTTCGCGGGACCTGCCCTATGACCTGCGGCGACAGCCCGCCCGCACGACGAATGACAGGCACCGCACCTGTGGGAGATCTCAGCCCGTGAGCACCAGCTCCGAGCTGATGGTCTCCCACAGTGCGTTGAACCACAGATGCGACTGCTCCACGAACGTCGTGGCCCGCAGCCCCTCCCCCTGCTCGAAGGCGAACAGCATCGACTGGGTCCCCTCGGCGTCGTACGTCTCCAGGTACTCACTGTCGATCTCCGCCCCCCGCCGCGACAGCGTGTAGTACGCGAAGAGCGCCTCCGCCTCGTTGAGCAGGTACAACTTCACCGGCGGGGTGAACGGCAGGGCCCTGAACGTGATGTGTACGTCGATGCCGTGCGTCGCCCGCAACGCCAGCAGGTTGTGCTTCAGGACCTGCCCCTGGGCGTTGCGCTGGGCCAGCCAGCGCCGCTGCACCCGCTCCCCGTCCTCCGTCGCGTCCACCGCCGCCGGAAAGGCGAGATCGATGTCGCGGGACGGCAGGAGTACGCGAACGTCGATCCTGGCCGGTTTTAATCGGCCCTCGTGGATGAGGCGCAGCGGTTCGCCCATCGCGAGCGTCAGGGAGACGGCCGTCAGGCACAGGGCGTCGATCTCCACATGGGGCGCCGAGAAGGCGGCCGTGATCCGTGAGGCCAGCGCCACCATCGTGGTCTGCGGCGGAGCCGCCGGCCCGGTCAAAGCCTTCTCCACACTCTCGGCGACGGTCGCCGGACTGCCCTTCGACACGTTGGACAGCAGGTTCTCCGACTGCAGGATGCGCAGCGCCTGCCGTACGGTCCCGCGCTCGACTCCGAACTCGTCGGCCAGCCTGGCCTGGGTGGGCATACGTTCTCCCGCCCGCAGCTCACCCGACACGATCCGGCTGCGCAGCTCGTCGGCCACCTCGCGGTGTGACATCGGTGGCCGTTGTGCCCTTTTCCGTCCGTTGACGGCGACGTGTTCCGGGTCCACGGCCAAACACTACAACTTCGCGCCATCTTTGGGCAGTTATCGAGAAGGTGGTTATGAGACGCATCCAAGTGGAGATAACTTCATTGAAGTTGGTCACCAACTTGAGCAACATGGTCAGGCTTCCGGGGGGTTGGCCACCAGAGTCGCATCAGGCGATCGGGTGGATTCGGTCCCAGCGGGGGTCCGCCTCCCCGTCCCGAAGGAGGGACCGCATGCCGCTCATCGCCATCGTCGTCGCCGCCCTCGCCATCGGCCTGGAGCAACTGCTCCAGGTGAAGTACGGAGTCATGGGCGTCATCGCCTTCGTCGCTCTCGCCATCGGCATCAAGGCCAAGAACTCAATGATCGGCGGCATCGGGGCCGTGATCCTCGTGATGCTGCTCGCCCAGTCCGGCTGACCGGGCCTCACCGCCCGTCAGTCCGGCCGACCGGGTTCCCTTCCGGAGGGGAGCCGGGAGCCCGGTCGGCCCGCACCACCGCGGACAGCCCGACCGCCCGCGAAAGCACGGCAGCACAACGGCACAACGACTGAATCGCTACGGATGAACAGCACGAACGGAACAGGGAGCCGGACGAACAGCCGGACGAACAGCCGGACGAGCGGAACGGAGGCCGGAGCAGGCAAGGCAATCAGAAGATGTCCGGGCACCACGGTCGCCCGGACGTACGCAGCAGGGCGTCGGCAACCAGGCCGGCGCCCGCTCGTTCTTCCCGGACCCGCCCCAGCGCCACGAGCGGCGGGGGCCGGTCGCAGGGGCCGGGTGCGGGGGCCGAGTGCGGGGGCCGAGTGCGGCCGGCCCCGTCTCGCGCACCTCGCGCACGCCTCACGCGCATCCAAGCCCGCTCGCCCACCCGCTCGCTCGCCCGCTACATGAGCAGGTCGTCGACCTGGGCCTCGCCCTCGCGGTATCGGCGGGCGATCTCCGCGCTGCAGTCGTCGGCCGTGCGCTGCAGCTGCTGCCGCCGCCGCGAGACCTGCTGCTCGTACCGCACGAGCCGCCCCATCGCGGCGTCCAGCTCCGGATCCGTACGCGCCTCCAGGTCGGACAGCTCGACCTCGGAGAGCATCTCGGCGGCCAGCAGCCGGTACTCCTCGCTGTACGGCGTCCCCACGGTCACGTGCCGCGCCGACGAGCGGTGTCTGGCCGGTCCGTCCGTCAGGATCTCCGACAGGCGCGCGACGACCGACGCCTCCCCGACGGCCGGAGCCCGGTGGCCGTCGTCCCGGACCTCACCGGAAGATTCCGTACGCCGTCCCACCTCGGCCCGCAGGATGTCGATCCGCCCCTGCAGCAGCCGCCGTACGTAACTCAGATCGGCCTCGTCCCGCTGCGCGTCCCTGCGCAGGCCGCGCAGTTCGGGCAGGAGCAGGACGCCCAGTTCGGGTGCGGGGGGCGCGGGTTCCGGCATCGGACTGTCCGTTCGCTGAGTGGGCGGTCGCACCGCCTGGACCGATGTCGGTGTCCCCGGCGGCTCCCCCCTGATCAGCGAAACGAACCCGGGTGACTGCCCCGTACTCGATGTGCTCATGTGCCTCAACCGTCCCCTCGACCGGCGCGTGTGAGCATCGTGCCACCCCAAGTGGCCGCTATGTGACCGAGTGCCCCCGATCGGCCCCAGATGGACTGTTAAGGATCAATAAGAAACACCCCGTACGGACCCCGGCCTGACCTCGGCCTGACGCACGGCATGATGGACCCCATGCGTGCGGTGGTGCAGAGGGTGGACGGCGCGAGCGTCGTCGTGGACGGTGAGACGGTCGGGGAGATCGACGGCGAGGGACTGTGCGTCCTCGTCGGGGTGACCCACGAGGACACGAAGGAGAAGGCGGCCCAACTGGCCCGCAAACTCTGGTCCGTACGGATGCTGGCCGACGAGAAGTCGTGCTCCGACATCGACGCGCCGCTGCTCGTCATCAGCCAGTTCACCCTCTACGGGGACGCCCGCAAGGGCCGTCGCCCCACCTGGAACGCGGCGGCCCCCGGCGATGTGGCCGAGCCCCTCGTGGACGAGGTCGTGACCCAACTCCGTGCGCTGGGCGCGACGGTGGCCACGGGCAGGTTCGGCGCGAAGATGCGCGTCTCGCTGACGAACGACGGCCCGTTCACGGTACTGATCGACATGTGAGGCCCCATCGGCCCGTGGCCCCGGGGCCTACGGCTCGACCACGACCTCCTGGGCGGCGGCCGTCGAGTCCGCGGTCAGGGGCGCGTCGAGGGGTACGTTCCGCTTGACCAGGGCCAGGGCGATCGGGCCCAGCTCGTGATGGCGTACGGACGTCGTGATGAAACCGATCTTGCGGCCCTCCGCGCCCTCGGCCGCGAGACGCAGCTCCGTGCCGTGCGGCGGCAGATGGACCTCGCTGCCGTCCAGGTGCAGGAAGACGAGCCTGCGCGGCGGCTTGCCCAGGTTCTGGACGCGGGCGACGGTCTCCTGGCCGCGGTAGCAGCCCTTCTGCAGATGCACCGCGCTGCCGATCCAGCCCAGCTCGTGCGGGATGGTGCGGTGGTCGGTCTCGAAACCGAGGCGCGGCCGGTGCTGCTCGACGCGCAGGGCCTCGTAGGCGAGCAGCCCGACGGCGGGCCCGTGCTTGACCCCGTCCGCACCCGCTCCCCCGGCGAACGACTCCAGATCCGCGCGCGGCAGGAACAGATCCCGCCCGTACGAGGTCTCGCGTACGACGGCACCCTCGGGGACCTCGGCGATGGAACCGGCGGGCAGATGCACGACCGCGAGATCGCCGGTGCGGTCGGCGACCTCGACCCGGTAGAAGAACTTCATCGACTCCAGGTACGCGATCAGCGCGTCCTGCGTGCCGGGCTCGACGTGCGCCCAGGTCGTCGTGCCGTCGTCGACGAGATACAGCGCGTGCTCGACGTGGCCGTTCGCGGAGAGGATCAGCGCCTCGGTGGCCTGGCCTGCCGGGAGGTCGCTGACGTGCTGGGTGAGCAGCAGATGCAGCCAGCTCAGCCGGTCCGAACCGGTGACGGCGACCACCCCGCGGTGCGAGAGGTCCACGAAACCGGTGCCGTCGGCGAGGGCACGCTGCTCGCGGAACAGGTCGCCGTAATGGGCGGCTACGCCTTCGTCCACTCCCTCGGCGGGAACGGCACCGGGCAGGGACAGCAGAGGGCTCTTCATATCCACACAGCCTACGACCGCGTGGTGGCCGTTTTTATTTCCCGGCCGTGCCGGTGCCTGTGCCGGTGCTCACGCCCGTGCCCGTGCCCGTGCCGGGCTTGGCCGCGCACTCCTCGCAGCGGCCGAAGATCGCGAAGTGCTTCATGTCGGTGACGAAGCCGAAGGTCTCGCGCAGCTTGGCCGTGAAGTCGGCGGCGACCTCGATGTCCGCCTCGATGACGTTCGTGCAGTCGCGGCAGACCAGATGGATGTGGTGGTGCCGGTCCGCGAGGTGGTACGTGGGCGCACCGTGCCCCAGATGCGCGTGCGAGACCAGCTTGAGCTCCTCCAGGAGCTCAAGGGTCCGGTACACCGTGGAGATGTTGACGCCCGACGCCGTCTTCCGCACTTCCACGAGGATGTCGTCGGGAGTCGCGTGCTCCAGGGTGTCCACCGCTTCGAGCACGAGCTGCCGCTGGGGCGTGAGCCGATAGCCACGCTGCCGCAGATCGCTCTTCCAGTCGGCGCCCGTACCCGTCGTGTCCGCGCCCGTGCCTTCGGTGCTGCTTCCAGTGCTCACCACACCGGAAGTCTAGGACTACTTGAAGAAAGCGATGCCGTCGTCCGGCATGTCATCGGGGAGGGCCTTCGCCCAGCGCTCGACGTCGTCGGGGCTGACGACCTTCTTGAGCTGCGCCGACATGTACGGGCGCAGCGGGACCTCGGGGGTCTGCTTCTCGCCGACCCACATGAGGTCGCTCTTCACATAGCCGTACAGACGCTTGCCGCCGTTGTACGGGCCCGAGGCGGCCGTGCGCGCCACCGCGTCCGTGACCAGGTCGATCTGGGGCTTCTTGGCGGCCAGGTCGCCGTACCAGATCTCCACCACACCGTCGTCGCGGACCATCACGACCTCGACCTTGCGGTCCTTGTCGATACGCCAGAAGCCCGACTCGGACTCCAGCGGGCGCACCTTGTTGCCCTCGGAGTCGAGGACCCAGGTGTGCGAGTGGTATTCGAGGAAGTCCCGGCCGTCGTGGGTGAAGCTGACCTCCTGGCCGAAGTTGCACTTCTCGGCGCCGGGGAAGTCGTGAACGCCCGCGCCGGTCCACTCACCGAGCAGGAAGACGAGGGGGACGAGGTCCTTGTGCAGGTCGGACGGGATCTCGATCATGAGGTCGGCAGTTCCTTGATGGGGGTCAGCGCTGGCCCTGGTACAGCTTCTTCACGGCGAGCCCGGTGAAGGCGAGAACGCCGACACAGACCAGGATCAGCAGAGCTTCGAAGAAGTACTCAAGCACGGGGTGCTCCTCGGGTGACGCGGTGGTGGGCAGTACAGAGCCGGTCCCCACTCTAGACGGGCGGGGACCGGCTCTCTCTCCGAGGGCCGCCGGTCAGCCCAGAAGCTGGCTCTGCAGGACCACGGTCTGCTGGAACGGGACCTTCTTCGCGGTGCCCTTGCGGGACTGCACGATCACGGCAACGGTGTCGTCCGCTCCCAGGTATGCCTGCCGTACGTGCTCGGCGCCGTAGGGCTTCGCCTCGTCGCCGATGACGCGTTCGACGCCCTCGACCTCGGAGACCACCGGGAACCCGTCGTCGTCAGCGGACATCTCCGGGCTCCCGCTCAGCTCGTACCGCAGGGTGTCGTACGAGGTGAGCTTGCCGACGAACAGTTCGTCCACGACGGCGGCCGTGGAGAACTGGAGCAGATAGACCCGGGTGCGCGTGCCGTCGGGCGTGGTCCAGCCGCGTGCGGCGATGTGCCGCAGGCCGTTGTCGGTGAGCAGCTGTCCGAAGGGCTCCCGGTCGTCCTTGACGTACTCCGCCAGGAAGGTCTTCGTCGGGAGCCAGCCGTCCTCGCCGCGCAGCGCCGGGTCGGCCTTCGCGCCCTTCGGAGCGGGGAGTACGAGCGCACGCAGGTCGGCGTAGTGGGCACCGGCCCTGTTGGACCGGTCGGAGGAGCCCGGGCGGCCGGCGGGCAGGGGCGGCCGGCTGATCTCCGGGTAGTCCCAGCGCCCGTCCGACGCGGTCGCCAGGCCGGGTACGTCGGTGCGGTCCAGCCGCGTGACGCCGTACGCGGCTGCCGTACCGACCGCGGCGAAGACCACGACGGCGGCGGTCCAGCGCAGGGCGGCGCGCAGCACACGACGGTCCTTCTTCGCCGTCGCCGTCGCCTGTGCCTGTGCCTGTGCCTGCGTCTGCGTCTCGGGCACGGTGGGCGGTGCCTCGGGCAGGGGCGGCGCGGCAACCTGGTGTGCGATCAGCTCGGTCATACCGCTTCCCCCGGTTCGGCGATGCGGTCGAGCTGCTCGCGCAGGAACACCGCGACTCCCTTGGTGTCGAGTGGCTTGACCGCGTACGCGGTGGCGCTGACCATCACGTCACCCTTGTAGGCGGAGCAGACCATCAGGTCGAGCTTGGTGTCGGCGTCCTTGGGCGGCAGGAAGCACTGGGCGTTCTTGTGGCCCTCGATCTTCGGGCCCTTGCGGAAGATCTCCAGGGCGTTGAGGAACTCGCTCTGGAAGGTGGCGAGGTCGCGCACGGTCTTCTTGTCCATCTGGGACAGCACGATGTCGACCGTGAAGACCTTGCCGTTGTAGTCGAGGCTGTCGGGCGGGCTGACGTAACTGCGCATCGCCATGCCCTGGATGTGCTGCTTGTCGATCTCCTTCTCCAGGCGCAGCCGCTGGGAGCGGGGGAGGTCGCGGATCGACTCCTTGCGCAGTTCGGTGGCCTGCCGGCCGCTGAACACGGAGTCGGAGCCGAACTCCTCGATGTCGGGGCCCCGGGTGAAGCCGTCGGTGTCCGGGTCGGTCTCGTAGGGCACGAGCAGGCCGGCGAGGCCGGTCTTCCTGCCGTCCGCCGCCACCTGCGCCTTCTCGTCGTCCGCCGACTTCTTCGGAAACCGCCACACGGGGGCGCCCGCGTCACGGTCGGCACCGTCGACGGTCACGACGGTGAACCCGACCCCACCGACAACGACGGCGAGCAACGCACCGGCCGCAACTCCGGCGACGACCCGCCCACGCCGCACGCGCCGCCGGGGCGACACGGGCGGCTCCTCGGACGCGACATCGGACGCGGGCGCGGGCGCGGCCTCGGGCATGGGCCCAGGCACGGGCACGGGGGCGAGCGCAGGTGCGGCCCCGTGCGTGACTTCGGCCTCAGGCTGCTCGGGCGCAGGTGCGACCGCGGGCGCGGGCTCAGGTGCGGCCTCAGTGCCGGCTTCGGCCTCGGCCTCGGGCGCGGGCTTCGGCTCAGCCTCGGGCGTGGGCGCGGGCTCGGGCGTGGGCGCGGGCTCGGGCGTGTGCTCGGCCTCGGCCTCCGGCGCCGGCGCCTTGGCTGCGGGGCCGGCGGGGGTCTCGTTCACAGGCGCTCCATCTGCCGCTCGGCCAGGTCCATGATCGTCTTCTTGGGGACCGGCTTCGTGTCGTAGATCCAGATCTCCATGGCGATGTCGCCGCGCCACGCGTGTGCCTGGGCCGAGTACAGCGGCTGGTAGCCCGCCTTCCGCTCGGGCTCGTCATGGACGTACGCCATGCCGTCCCCCGTACCGGGAATCGACCAGCTGTGGTTGGCGCCCGCTTCCTCGGCCCAGTAGTGCTGGCCCTCGGCGTTGCCTGCCGCGGCGGTCGTCTCCTCCTGGCGGTACTGCACCAGCCGGACCTCGACGTCGCGCGTACCGCTCTCGCTCCAACTGGTGACGGCCACCCGCCGGAACTCGTCACCGATGAGGTTGCGGAAGGCGTTGCCGGGCTTCGTGTACCGGTCCGCGTACTCGGCGAGCGACATCCACCCGCCCTCGTCGTCGGTCGCGTAGACGCCGTCCCCGGCCCCCTTCGGCCGCTCGACCAGCAGCTTGCGCAGGTCGCCCTCGACCTTCACCTGGCGGTCCTGCGCGGCCGACAGCGGCTCGGGGCCCTTGCCCTTCGCCTGTGCGAGGGCCGGCTGCGAGAGCGACGGCAGCCGGGTGGGCTCGCGGTCGGCCTGGACCAGGTAGCCGACACAGGTACCGGCGATCACTCCGAGTACGGCGGCCGTGGCGATCAGGAGCGTCGTACGACCGCGCCGGCGCACACGCGCGGTCACAGGAACCGCCGCAGGAGCCGCCACAGGCGCAGGCTCCGTCACTTCGGGTGCAGCAGGCGCTTCGGGTGCTTCAGGTGCTTCGGGTCTTTCAGGTACTTCCAAGACGTCGTCCCCCACAGAACGCGAAACGCGGATTCCGTATCCGCGCGCACAGGAGACCCATGGCCAATGCTTTGGGTTGCAGGAGAGTTGATTACGATTCGGCCATGGCGAAGAAGCTCGTGATCAAGGTGACGGCAGGGGCCGACGCCCCCGAACGCTGCTCGCAGGCCTTCACGGTGGCGGCGGTCGCCGTGGCCAGCGGGGTGGACGTCTCGCTCTGGCTCACCGGGGAGTCCGCGTGGTTCGCGCTGCCAGGCCGCGCCGCCGAGTTCGAGCTCCCCCACGCGGCCCCGCTGCCCGACCTGCTCGACTCGATCGTGGCAGGCGGCCGTCTCACCCTCTGCACACAGTGCGCGGCCCGCCGGGACATCTCCGAGAAGGACGTCATCGACGGCGTACGGATCGCGGGCGCGCAGGTCTTCGTGCAGGAGGCCCTGGCCGACGACACCCAGGCGCTCGTCTACTGAGAGCCCTGCCCTCGCCGAGGGCTACCGCCGGCGCTTCTTGCCGTCCAGCTCGTCCCACCATTCGTCGGACTTGTGGTCGCCCGAGGGGTCGTCCCACCAGCGGTCGTCGGGGCCCCGGCGGTTGGCCGTCATCGCGGCGAGCGGCGGGATCACCATCGCCACGACGCACATGCCGACGGCCACGGGGACCGACCAGAGCCGTACGACTCCCCAGGCCAGGACGAACAGTCCGATGCACGTCCCCATCATGGCGAAGTAGACGTGCCGCCTTCGCGCGTACATATGTCCAGCGTAGACCCGCTTCGGGCAGGCGGGACAAGCCGAAGGGCCACACCCCGTACCGGAAAGCGTCCAACCCCCGGGGGTGCGGCCCTTCGGCCGTTCATACGGTGCGAACCGCCGGACGGTTCAAGTCCGGACGGTTCACGTGGTCCGGACGGTTCACGTGGTCCAGACGGTTCACGTGGTTCAGACGGCGATGGCCACTTCGGCCAGGCCGCCCGTCTGGGCGACGACCGTACGGTCGGCCGTGCCGCCCGGAACGAGGGCGCGAACGGTCCAGGTGCCCTCGGCCGCGTAGAACCGGAACTGTCCGGTCGCCGAGGTCGGGACCTCGGCGGTGAACTCGCCCGTCGAGTCCAGCAGGCGGACGTAGCCCACCACCGGCTCGCCGTCCTTGGTCACGTGACCCTGGATGGTGGTCTCACCGGGCTTGATCGTCGAGGCGTCGGGGCCGCCGGCCTTCGCTCCACACATGATTCGTTTCCGTCCTTGAGGCCTTGGGGCTTGGGGCTTGGGGGTTACTTGTTGGCGCCGAGCTCGATCGGGACGCCGACCAGGGAGCCGTACTCGGTCCACGAGCCGTCGTAGTTCTTGACGTTCTCGACGCCGAGCAGCTCGTGCAGCACGAACCAGGTGAGCGCGGAACGCTCACCGATGCGGCACAGGGCGATGGTGTCCTTCGACAGGTCGACCTGCTCGTCCTCGTAGAGGGCCTTGAGCTCGTCGTCCGACTTGAAGGTGCCGTCGTCGTTGGCGTTCTTCGACCACGGGATGTTGCGCGAGGACGGCACGTGGCCGGGGCGCTGCGACTGCTCCTGCGGCAGGTGCGCGGGGGCGAGCAGCTTGCCGGAGAACTCGTCGGGCGAACGGACGTCGACGATGTTCTGCTGACCGATCGCGGCGACGACGTCGTCACGGAAGGCACGGATCGCCTTGTTCTGCGGCTTGGCCTTGTAGTCGGTCGTGGCGCGCTCGGGGACCTGCGAGCCGTCGACCAGGTCGCGGGAGTCGAGCTCCCACTTCTTGCGGCCGCCGTCGAGGAGCTTCACGTTCTCGTGGCCGTACAGCTTGAAGTACCAGTAGGCGTAGGACGCGAACCAGTTGTTGTTGCCGCCGTAGAGGACGACCAGGGTGTCGTTCGCGATGCCCTTGCCGGACAGGAGCTTCTCGAAGCCCTCCTGGTCGATGAAGTCACGGCGGACCGGGTCCTGGAGGTCCTTGGTCCAGTCGATCCGGATGGCGTTCCTGATGTGGTTCTTCTCGTACGCGGACGTGTCCTCGTCGACCTCGACGACGGCCACGTTCGGGTCGTCCAGGTGCTCCTGGACCCAGTCGGCGTCTACCAGGACGTCACTGCGGCTCATGCTCGTTCTCCTCCGGGGCAGTTACGGCGGGGCTGTGCGTCAGTGAGGGGTGCGCCTGCGGTACGCGCTCGGGGTCGGGATCGGACCGCTCGGGCGGGTGTACGCGGCGCGGGGGCGGCCCCGACAGGAAAGGTCGAAGGGCCCGGCTCGCGGAAGGACGAATGCTTCCGCTCAGAAGGTGCGACAGAGCATGGCGGCGACGCGGCACAGGTCTACTGCCCGCCGCTTCGTGAGGTCCGCCTGTTGCGTCATGCCGTCGATCGTAGGGACGGAAAGCCGGACATGTCACCGGCGTGTCGCATGCTGAGACGCGATCGTCCGCGATGTGGGATGCGAGGGGCGCGCGGCGTGATGCCGCACGCCCTCTGGGCCTGCACGGCCCACGGGGCCCGTGTCCCGCCGCCCGCCGATCTGCTGTACGGACGGGTCCGTCTCGCCTTTCGGACGGCAGAGGGCGCTCTCTGCGAGGGGGTGCGGCGCGCCTCCGGGGCGGTGCGACTCGGGTGTGATCCGACTCCGGGTGCGGGACGGCTCGGGTGCGGTGGCCGTCCTGGGTCCTACCCGACGAGGCTGACGTCCGAACCCTTGACGTCGATGTCGACGCCCTTGGGGGCCGCCTCGACCTTGTCGAGCTTGATGCCGCCCGGCAGACCGTCGATCTTCTGCTGGAAGTCGGTGATCAGCCGGACCTTGTCCTCGGCGAGCTGCACGCCCAGGTTGGGCAGCGAGTCCGCGTTCACCACGACGTTGTCGCCCTTGACGCTGACCGAGCTGAGCACGGAGACCGGGCGGGGCAGCTTCGTGCCGAGCACGGTGGCCTCCACCTCGACCTTGATCTTGCCGTTGCCGCCGTCCGAGAGACCGACCACCTGGGCGGTGACACCGGTCGCGACGTCCACGGGCTCGGCCTTGGCCGCCTTGAGGAGTTCGGCGTACGAGATCGTGGCCGTGCCGGTTGCGGTGGCCGCCTTCGCGGAGCTGTAGTCCCCGGAGAACGCGACGCCGCGCATCTGGGCGGTGAGGTTGTCGATACGGATCTTGGCGGGGACGTCGGCGTCCGTGCCGTTCGTCGCGCCGCTCGTGTCGGCCTCGTAGTCCTTGATGCCGACCTGCACCTCGTCCAGTTCGCCGCCGACGACCTGGGTGAGGAAGGGGAAGCCCTTGATCGAGACGTCCGGGGTGCTGGACAGGCCCTCGTTGGTCTTCAGGCGGTCCGCCGCCTCGTCCTCGGCGAAGCCGACGGCTACGCGGTCGGCGATGACGAAGAGGCCGCCCAGGACGATGGTCACGATCAGAAGTATTCGCAGTGCTCGCATTGTCTCCGTGTTCCCCCACCTCGGCGGTCTTCTGTGCGCGAGGGTAACCCCGGGGGTGGCCCGCCGGCCGGGGGACGGGCTTGTTGTCGATCACCTGTGACAGGAGGGTGGGCTTGATCAGGCGTTTCCCCTCGCCCCCGCCGCCCCTTGATCGCGCTCCGCGCTCGTCCTCAAACGCCGGACGGGCTGAAGAATGCACGGCCCGTCGACGGCCTGGAAGTCGGGGCGCAGCCCCACTTCGAGGGGCGCGGGGAACTGCGCGACCAGCCCCCACCGGACCCGCACACGAACCCCCAGCCCGTCCGGCGTCTGAGGACCGGGGGTTCGGGGGCGCGGCGCCCCCGAGTCAGATCAGGGCGCGGCCCAGTAGATACACCGCCGGGGCCGCCGCGGCCAGCGGGAGCGCCACGCCCGCCGTGAAGTGCACGAACTTCGACGGGTAGTCGTAGCTGGCGACCCGATGCCCGACCAGGGCGCAGACACCCGCCCCCGCCCCGAGAACCGCCCCGCCCGCTCCAAGATCCGTCAGCCCGCCCAGGGCGATCCCCGCCCCCGCAGCCGCGAGCAACGCCACCACCACGGACGCCGCCGTCGGCAACGGCAGCGCCCGCGCCAGCACCGCCGCCGCGACCGCCACCCCGCCCACGACCACCGCGTCCGGCTCCGCCGCCAGATACCCCGTGGCGATGATGGCCAGCGCCGCCGAGACGACCGTGGCCATCAGGCCGAGCATCCGTTCGTCGGCTCCGGCGTGGCTGCGCAGCTGGAGGACCAGGGTCAGCAGGACCCAGACGCCGAGCGTGCCGAGGATCGCGGCGGGCGCGTTCTCCCGCCCGGCCGCGAGCAGGGCCACGTCCGCCGCGAGCGCACCCGCGAAGGCGAGCGCGATGCCCTGCCGCGCGGGCCACATCCCGTTGAGCCGGAACCAGCCCGCCGCGGTCACCGCCTGAAGGATGACCAGCGGTACGACCAGCGCGTACTGCCCGACCGCCGCCGCGCCGGCGAGCAGCAGTCCGAGGACCCCCGTCAGCACGGCCGGCTGTCCGCCGGGCTCGATGATCGGCGAACGTCCCTCGGCGCGGGCGCGCTGGGCGTCGGTGACCCGGGTGTTGCCGGTGACGGTCGCCGGACCGTAGCCGGTTCCGCCGTCGGCGGGCGCGGGCGCGGGAGCGGGAGCCGGAGCCGGAGCGGGTGCGGGGTTTCCGCCGGCCGGACCCTGCTGACTCGGCATGGGCTGCCCGACGACCCCGTACTGAGGCCCGTACTGATTCCCGTACGGCTGCTGCGGCGCCCCGTACGAGGCCTCCGCCGGACCCTGCTGCGGCAGATACGCCGTGTCCGCGGCCGGAGCGGCCGGAGCCGCCGGCCGGAGCGGGGGCTGGACCTGGGTCTCCCAGGTCTGGCCCTCCCACTGCTGGGTGTACTGCTGCTGCACGGCGGCCTCGTCGTACTGCTGCTGACCGGGCCACCCGGCCTGCGGCGCCTGCTGTGCCTGATGCGGCGCCTGTTGCGGCGCCTGATGCTGGTAGGGGTCGTATCCCTCGTAGGGGACCTGGCCCTGACCTTGTCCTTGGCCTTGTCCTTGGTACGGGCCCTCGTATGGACCCTCGTACGGCTGATCGCTCATCGTCCCGTCACCCTCCTGCGAACGGCGGGAGCACCTCGACCGTGCCGCCCTCGGCCAGCCGTACCGTCTCATGTCCGCGGGTACCCACGGGATCGCCGTCGATGAGGAACGAGCATCGCAGCAGGACGCGGGCGAATTCGCCGGAGTGTCGCTCGCGTGCCACGTCCAGCGCCTGCGCGAGGGTCTCCGCCTCGTACGGCTCCTCGGCGACGCCTGCCGCGGCCTTGGCGGCGGCCCAGTAACGCACTGTGCCCTTGGCCATCTGGTTCCTCGATCTTCGGTCAGCGGTGAAGGAAAACGGGTGACTGACCCCGTCAGGCTAGCCCGCGTGCGCCGCGGCCCATTCCCCGATGCGGGACAGGAGTTCGTCGTCCGCCGCGTTCTCGGCGTGGCCCATGCCGTGCTCCAGCCACAGGTCCGCGTGGTCGCCGGACGCGGCGGCCAGCATCCGCGGATGGTCCACGGGGAAGTAGCCGTCCCGGTCGCCGTGGACGATCAGGAGAGGGGTGGGGGCGATGAGAGGGACCGATTCCACCGGGGAGGACGGGACCGGGTCCCAATCGCGGTGATAAATGCGGGTTCGCAGGCCGTAGCGGCCGACCGCGCGGCCCACCGGCCGCGTTACCAGCCAGTGCAGGCGCCGCATAGGGGCCGTACCCCGGTAGTACCAGCGAGCGGGTGCGCTGACCGAAACCACCGCGTCCGAATGCGCTACCGTGCGCCCCTCGTGCTCCCGATCGCTCTTCGGGTGCAGCGCCGCGTGCCGGAGCACCACCGAGCCGCCCATCGAGAAGCCGACGGTGGCCACCCGGGTGTGACCGAGTTCTCTCGCCCACTCCACCGCCGCCGCCAGATCGAGCACCTCGCGGTCGCCGACCGTGGAGCGCCCGCCGGAGGCACCGTGCCCGCGGAAGGAGAAGGTGACCACGGCCGCGTACTGCGCGAACGCCGTCGCCGCCCGCCGGACGTGCGGACGGTCCAGGTCGCCCGTGAATCCGTGCGCCACCACGACGACCAGGCCGGTTGCGGGGTCGGTCGCGTCGGATCCACCGGATGCGCCAGATGTGCCGGACGTGTCCGATGTGTTCTTTCCGGGCTCGTACGCCGCGTCGATCGTCACCCCGTCGGCGGTGCGCAGAAACTTTCTCAGCACCCCTCGCGAAGATCCTTCCGAAGCACTTTCCGTACATCCACCCGCCGTCTCAGGTTCTGGACGAATGAAAGATCGCGTCACATGACCTGCCGGACCTTGGCTCATGTGGGCTATTCTCCTTGGCAGAGGACTCGGGCAGAGAAGCCCCCGGGTCCTTTTGCGCTTTCTGGAGCGTTGTATACGAACGCTGTATACGACGTTGAGCAGTGCCGAAAACGTCCTCGCAGGGACCGAGGAGGAACCAGACGTTATGGGCGAGCGAACCGTGCGTGACCGTAGGACGACCCAGGCAGGTGGGGTGCGATGAGTTCTCTGCTGCTCCTCACCAATGCCCTTCAGCCGTCGACGGAGGTGCTTCCCGCCCTCGGCCTCCTGCTGCACAACGTGCGCGTGGCCCCGGCGGAGGGGCCCGCACTCGTCGACACCCCAGGTGCCGACGTCATTCTCATCGACGGCCGCCGTGACCTCCCGCAGGTCCGCAGCCTCTGTCAGCTGCTGCGCTCCACCGGGCCAGGCTGTCCACTCGTGCTCGTCGTGACGGAGGGCGGCCTCGCGGCCGTCACCGCCGACTGGGGCATCGACGACGTGCTGCTCGACACCGCCGGTCCGGCGGAGGTCGAGGCGCGGCTGCGGCTGGCCATGGGCCGCCAGCAGATCGTCAACGACGACTCCCCCATGGAGATCCGCAACGGCGACCTCTCCGTGGACGAGGCCACCTACAGCGCCAAGCTCAAGGGCCGGGTCCTCGACCTGACCTTCAAGGAGTTCGAGCTCCTCAAGTACCTCGCCCAGCACCCGGGCCGCGTCTTCACCCGCGCCCAGCTGCTGCAGGAGGTCTGGGGCTACGACTACTTCGGCGGTACGCGGACGGTCGACGTGCACGTACGACGGCTGCGCGCGAAGCTCGGCCCCGAGCACGAGTCGCTGATCGGTACCGTCCGGAACGTCGGTTATCGATTCGTTACTCCGGAGAAGGTGGACCGCGCTTCGGACGAGGCGAAGGCCAAGGCCGCGCAGCCAAAGCCGGAGGATGCGGACGAGACGGCGCACCTCGACGCGGCCGGTGCCGCGAAGGCCCCGGCAGCCGCCCCGGCGAAGGTGCAGGAAGAAGCCGTACGACCTGCCCAGCGGTAGGTCCATCCGCGTAGACTCCGCGCGTGGCCAAGGTGACTCGGGATGACGTGGCACGACTGGCGGGTACCTCCACCGCCGTCGTCAGCTATGTCATCAACAACGGACCCCGGCCGGTTGCCCCGGCCACGCGCGAGCGTGTACTCGCCGCGATCAAGGAGCTGAGTTACCGCCCGGACCGGGTCGCCCAGGCCATGGCGTCGCGGCGCACGGACCTCATAGGCCTGATCGTGCCGGACGCGCGCCAGCCCTTCTTCGGGGAGATGGCGCACGCGGTCGAACAGGCCGCGTCCGAGCGCGGGAAAATGGTGCTCGTCGGCAACTCCGACTACGTCGGCGAGCGCGAGGTCCACTATCTGCGGGCCTTCCTCGGTATGCGGGTCTCGGGGCTCATCCTCGTCAGTCACGCGCTGAACGATCTGGCCGCCGCGGAGATCGAGGCGTGGGACGCGCGGGTGGTGCTGCTGCACGAGCGGCCCGAGGCGATCGACGACGTCGCGGTCGTCACGGACGACGTGGGTGGCGCGCATCTCGCCACGCAGCATCTCCTTGAGCACGGATACGAGTACGTCGCCTGTCTCGGCGGTGTCGCGGAGACCCCCACGGTCGGTGACCCGGTCTCCGACCACGTCGAGGGGTGGCGGCGCGCGATGCACGAGGCGGGGCGCTCGACCGAGGGTCGCCTCTTCGAGGCGCTCTACAACCGGTACGACGCGTACCAGGTGGGGCTGCGGCTGCTGGCCGGGCCCGATCGGCCGCCGGCGATCTTCTGCTCCACGGACGACCAGGCGATCGGGGTGCTGCGGGCGGCTCGTGAGCTGCGGATCGATGTGCCGGGGGAGTTGGCTGTCGCGGGGTTCGACGACATCAAGGAAGCGGCGTTGACCGATCCGCCGCTCACCACTATCGCGAGCGATCGGTCCGCGATGGCTCGGGCGGCTGTTGATCTTGTGCTTGATGACGGGCTTCGGGTTGCCGGGGCTCGGCGGGAGCGGTTGAAGTTGTTCCCGTCGTCTTTGGTGGTTCGGCGGTCGTGTGGCTGCGGGTAGCTCCGCTGGGTGGGTCGTTTGTCGGCTGCGGGTGCGTCGTGGCTGGTCGCGCAGTTCCCCGCGCCCCTAAAAGATTGCGCCGTTCCCCGCGCCCCTAGAAGCAAAAGACTGCGCCGTTCCCCGCGCCCCTGAAAAGCAGAAGACACCGGCGCCGACCCTTGCCCAGTGGCAACGGCCGGCGCCTGCTCTCGTTGCTCTAGAACAGCAAGTTGTACTGGTTGAAGCCTGTGCCCAGGCTTGTGCGGGCTGCGAACAGGTCCGTGGTCGCCTTGTTCGTGCCCTTGTAGAGCCAGAGCTTGCCCGCCGAGTCACGGGTGATGACGTCGGCGATGCCGTCGCCGCTCACGTCGCCGCTGGAGACGTACGAGGTGAAGTTCCAGCCGGTACGGGCCTTGATACGGGTCGACCAGGGGGTCTTCTCCTTGCCCGTGCCGCGGTAGAGCCACAGCGTGCCGTCCGTGGAGCGGACGAGCAGGTCGGGCTTGCCGTCGCCGGAGAGGTCGCCGTGGCCGAAGAGCTTCACGTTCTTCCAGGCGCCGCTGACGACCTTGACCTTGCCGTAGAACTGGCCGTTGCCGCGCCCCGGGTAGAGATAGACCGAGCCGTCGGCGTCCGCCGCGACCAGGTCCGGGCGGGCGTCGCCCGTCAGGTCGCCGGGGATCGCGTACGACTTGTAGCCGCCCCAGACCGAGCTGATCTGCATCCAGGCCCAGTCGCCGACGGAGTGGTCCAGGTAGCTGCGGTACAGCTTGCCGTCGGTCTTGTCGCGGATGATCAGGTCCTGGTAGAAGTCCCGGTCCAGGTCCGCCTGCAGGGCCCAGGTGGCGGTCTGCCAGTTGGCGCCCTGGTAGGCGCGCTGTGCGAGGCCGGTGCCGGTGCTGTTCTGCTGGAAGAGACCGCCGGAGGGCGTGCGCGCGAGCAGGTCGGCGCGGCCGTCGTACGACAGGTCCGCGTCGTCGATGCGCGGCTGGGCCGCCCAGATGTACGAGCTGACCTTGGTGAAGACCGGGTAGGCACCCTTGGCGGTGCAGCCCGCGACGCCCCAGGAGACGATGCCGGCGATCTTGCCGCCGACGACCAGCGGGCCGCCGGAGTCACCGTTGCAGGGGCTGTTCGTGCCCTCGTCGGCGCCGCTCGCGGGAGTGCCCGCGCAGGCCATCGAACCGGCGATGAAGTAGTCCCCGTCGAGGACGGACGCCATCGCGCTCTTGCAGGTCGCGTCGGCGACGAGCGGCAGGTTCGCCTTCTTCAGCTTCGTCGAGAGGGTGGCGTCGTCGGCGCCGGAGGTCAGACCCCAGCCGTAGACGGTGCCGGTGGTGCCGCTCTTGTAGAGCGCGCTGTCGTCGGACGCGGCGAGCCGCAGGGTCGGCCGGTCCAGCAGCGGGGCGTCCAGGGTGAGGACCGCGATGTCGTTCTGGGTGGTGTCCGCGTTGTAGCGGGGGTGCGTCCACTGGCGGAAGACGCCCGTGGCGGTGCCGTTCGTGTAGTCGTCGAGGTCGGTCGTGCCGGCGAGGACCGCGCCGTTGCCCACCCAGTCCAGGCCCGCGACGCAGTGGGCCGCGGTGAGGACCTTGTTCGGGGCGACGAGGGTGCCGCCGCAGAAGTAGCCGTCGCCGGTGGCCGGGTCGTAGTAACCGAGCTGGACCATCCACGGGGCACTGGCGATGGTGGTCTCGCCGCCGCCGATGATGAACGGGGACTTCGCGGGCGAGGCGTCTTCCGGGGTCTCGCCGGTCGCCTTCGCGGCGTCGACGATCCGGTCGCGCAGTTCCTTCGTGGAGGCGGCCGGCTTCGCGGGCTGCGCCAGGCTCGTGTCGGGCAGTCCCCCGGCGGGGCCGTCCGCCGCAGTGGCCGGCTGGGCCGCGAGGACGCCGGCGCAACCCAGCGCCAGCGCGAGGGCGGCCGCGGGGAACGCCGTGGCCCGGCGTCTCCAACGGCTGCGCAGAGCAGGTATCACTCAGGTCTCCTGAGGTGGTGGAGTGTGGACGTCCATGGCGGTGGTGTGTCCTGAACCCGCCAAGCCTGCGGCTCGCAAACCCCTCTGCACACGCACTTCACAGCAGGCAGACAAGTGTTCGTCCGCCGCTTCCGTCACATCACTGTGCGGCAACCCGCCGTTTCCCCGGTATCACTGGGCTCCGGCGCCTTTATATCGGGCATACGAGGTTCTGTCGGGCTTCTCAGGGAGCACTCAGGGAGCTCTCATGGTCGGGCGACAGAGTTCTACTCATGACCGAGAGCTTCCGCCGCAGCGGCGAGTACCCCCAGGGCGACCAGCAGCAGTCCGCGTACTCAGGACAGCCGTACGAGCAGTCGCACCACCAGCAGAGCACCTCCTCCGTGAACCCGGAGTGGCCGCCTCCGCCGCCGTACCAGCCGGCCGCGGAGCCGGCCTCGCACGGCGGCGGTGCTCCCACCGCGCTCCTCACGGAGCCCGTCTCCTCCGCTCCCGGCGCGCCCCGCAAGCGCGCCAAGGGCCCGCTGGCCCTGCTCGCCGTCGTGGCGATAGCCGCCGCGGCCGTGGGCGGCGGAACCGCGTACGCCTTCCAGGAGCTGACCGGCAACGACACCGCGGCCGGCAGCGCGAGCAGCACCAGCGTCGTCGCCACGAGCAAGAAGGGCACGGTCGCCGGGGTCGCCGAGGCGGCCGGCCCGAGCATCGTCGAGATCAGCGCGACCTCGAACGCGGGCTCCTCCACCGGTTCCGGCGTGGTCATCACGACCGGCGGCGAGATCATCACCAACAACCACGTGATCTCCGGCGCCTCGCAGATCAAGGTGCAGCTGAGCAACGGCAAGTCGTACACCGCGAGCGTCGTCGGCACCGACAGCAAGAAGGACCTCGCGCTGATCAAGCTGGAGGACGCGCCGTCGGGTCTGACTCCCGCGACGCTCGGCGACTCCAACGCCGTCAAGGTCGGTGACGAGGTCGTGGCGATCGGCTCCCCCGAGGGCCTGACCGGCACCGTCACCAGCGGGATCGTCTCCGCGCTCGACCGGGACGTCACCGTCTCCACGGACGAGAGCCAGGGCCAGCAGCAACAGCAGGGCGGTGGAAGCGGCGGCGGAAGCGAGCAGTGGCCGTTCGAGTTCGGCGGCCAGGAGTTCAACGGCGACACCGGTTCGTCCACGACGACGTACAAGGCCCTGCAGACCGACGCGTCCCTCAACCCGGGCAACTCCGGCGGCGCGCTGATCGACATGAGCGGCAACATCATCGGCATCAACTCCGCGATGTACTCGGCCGCCACGGACTCCTCGTCCTCGTCGAGCGCCGGCAGCGTCGGCCTCGGCTTCGCCATCCCCGTCAACACCGTCAAGGCCGACCTGGCCTCGCTGCGGTCCGGCGGCTCCGACAGCTGAGCCGCACCCGGGCCACCGGCCCCGGCCGATCCAGGGGCGCGGGGAACTGCGCGACCAGCCACGACGGCGCCGCGCACGACCGCGCGCCACTCCGACCGACCCACCCCAGACCCCGGAGGCCGCCATGCAGACCGAAGTAACCAAGCAGACCAAGCAGACCAAGCAGACCAAGCAGATCGGCCATATCCGGCAGATCGGGCACATCAAGTCCGTGCCCCACACCCTCGTCGGCGGCGACCCGTCCGGACTCGCCCTGGCCCTCGCGGTGGCCCACGAACTGCACGCGCCGGCGCCCCGCGCACCCGAGATGGCCACCGCGCGGGCCCCGCGCGGCACCACCCGCCGCAACGGGGCCGCGACCCGCACCCGCCGTACCGTACGAGGCTGACCCCGGCCGCTCGCGGGCTCAGCGCCCGGCGGCTCTACGAGAACAGCCCTGAAACGTGCGAGGCTGAAAGCGCCCCGACCACGTCCCACCGCACCCGAGGAACTGACCGCGATGAGCCCCGCCGAAGGCGACCGTGAACCCCAGCGCATCCTGATCGTCGACGACGAGCCGGCCGTGCGCGAAGCACTCCAGCGCAGTCTCGCCTTCGAGGGGTACGACACGGAGGTGGCCGTCGACGGCGCGGACGCGCTGGAGAAGTCCATCGCGTACCAGCCCGACCTGGTCGTCCTCGACATCCAGATGCCCCGCATGGACGGGCTGACCGCCGCCCGCCGGATGCGCGGCGCGGGCACGACGACGCCGATCCTCATGCTCACCGCCCGCGACACGGTCGGCGACCGGGTCACCGGGCTCGACGCGGGCGCCGACGACTACCTGGTGAAGCCGTTCGAACTGGACGAGCTGTTCGCGCGGGTACGGGCGCTGCTGCGGCGCAGTTCGTACGCGGCGGCCGCGGTAGGTGCGCCCGCCGACGACGCGCTGACCTTCGGCGATCTGCGCATGGACCTCGCGACGCGTGAGGTCACGCGGGCCGGGCGGCCCGTCGAGCTGACGCGCACGGAGTTCACGCTGCTGGAGATGTTCCTGGCCCATCCGCGCCAGGTCCTCACGCGGGAGCAGATTTTGAAAGCGGTTTGGGGCTTCGACTTCGAGCCGTCGTCCAACTCCCTGGACGTGTACGTGATGTACCTCCGCCGCAAGACGGAAGCGGGCGGCGAGCCGCGTCTTGTGCACACTGTGCGGGGTGTGGGGTATGTCCTGCGGTCGGGCGGGGCGGAGTGAAAAGGCTCGTTCGCCGGTTCACCTCCCTGCCGATCCGGGCCCGGTTGTCCATCCTGGTGGCGGCGGCGGTGGCGTTCGCGGTGGCGGCGGTGTCGGTGACGTGCTGGTTCATCGTGCAGGGGAAGCTGTACGACCAGGTCGACGACGACCTGAAGGCGGCGGCCACGCCTCAGCGGCAGTCGGAGGTGGAGGCCGCCCTGGACAGCTGCACCCAGACGCCGCCGCCGAAGAACGACGCCTTCGGCGCCCGGGACACCTACTACCTGCAACTGGTCAAGGCGGACGGCACGCCGTGCGTCTCGGCGAACTCCGAAGGCACGGTCAAGGTCACCGGCGACGACACGGACGTGATCGAGAACGCGGAGAACGACAACGGGATCTTCCGCAACGGCACCGACACCGACGGCAACGCCGTACGCGTCCTGACGGTCCCCCTGACCGTCACCCAGGGCCCGAGCCGACCGCAGCTCTACCCCGACACCGCCCTCCTCATCGCCGTACCGCTCAAGGGCACCCAGGGGACCCTCAACGATCTCGCCCTCATCCTGCTCCTCGTCTCCGGCATCGGAGTGCTCGGCGCCGGCGCGGCCGGCCTCGCGGTCGCCCGCGCCGGCCTGCGCCCCGTCGACAAGCTCACCGAGGCCGTCGAGCACGTGGCCCGTACCGAGGACCTCTCCGTCCGCATCCCCGTCGAGGACGAGAGCGAGGACGAGATCGCCCGGCTCTCCCGGTCCTTCAACTCGATGACCGCGTCCCTCGCCAACTCCCGTGAGCTGCAGCAGCAGCTCATCGCCGACGCCGGGCACGAACTGCGCACCCCCCTCACCTCCCTGCGTACGAACATCGAACTGCTCACCCGCAGCGAGGAGACGGGCCGGCCCATCCCCCCGGCGGACCGCAAGGCGCTGCTCGCCTCGGTGAAGGCGCAGATGACCGAACTGGCCGCGCTCATCGGCGACCTGCAGACGCTGTCGCGGTCGGACGCGGGCACGCCGGCCGACCGCGTGCAGGTGGTCCCGCTGCAGGACACCGTGGAGTCGGCGCTGCGCAGGGCCAGGCTGCGCGGCCCGGAGCTGACGATCACGGCGGACGTGCACCCGTGGTTCGTCCGGGCGGAGCCCACCGCGCTGGAGCGGGCCATCGTCAACATCCTCGACAACGCGGTGAAGTTCAGCCCCGAGGGCGGCGCGATCGACGTCGCCCTCAGGGGCGGCGAACTGACCGTACGGGACCACGGTCCGGGCGTGCCCGCCGATGAACTCCCGCACGTCTTCGACCGCTTCTGGCGTTCCCCGAGCGCCCGCGCGCTCCCCGGCTCGGGCCTCGGCCTGTCGATCGTGGCGCGTACGGTCCAGCAGTCGGGCGGGGACGTGGCGTTGAGCCCGGCCCCGGGCGGCGGCACGGTCGCGACGATCCGCCTGCCGGGCGCCCCGACTCCGCCGCCTTCCCTGGACGGGGACTGACCGGGGCCGGGACCGGAAGCCAGTAACCCCCCGGGGGGGCCGACCGGGCCTCAGCCCGCCTGGGATGGGGCCGGGGCCGACGGGGTCTCCTTCATACCGTCGACGACGGCGCGGTTCTTGATGGCCATGGTGAAGTTCACCGTGCCGGGCTTGATCAGGATGCCCTCTTCCTTGAGCGGCTTCACCTGGACGTTGCGCGCGCCGAGGTAGACATGGGTCTTCTTGTCGAAGATCCACTCCTCGCGCTGGCCACTGGTCTCGTCCAGCCGGGCCACCGCCACGCCGTGCCGGCCGGCCGCGTCCACCGCGTCGTCGACGACGACCACGCCCGGGATCTTCGCGGCGGTCTCGAACAGCGCCGAGTAGAGCTCCGGCGGCGGGTAGCTCTCGGAGAGCAGGTCACCGATGGTGGAGAAGGCCTGCTGGTCGGGGGTGTTCCCCTGCCCCTCGGTCTCCTTGTAGATCTTGGCCAGCAGTGCGTCGGGGTCGGTGGTCAGCTTGGCCAGGTAGTCGTACGACGGGCTGCCCAGGTGCGCCTTCGGGGTGTTGCCCTGCTCGTCGGGCAGGGTCAGGGTCTCGCCCTCGGAACTGTCGTTGACGGCGGGGTCGATCAGCCAGCCCTCGACGCCGTCCGCGGACTCCCACATCTGCCGCTTGTGCAGTTCCTGGCCGACCAGGCTGCTCCTGTCGTCGACAGTCCTCACGTGGGTGTCGGCCAGCACGGACTCGATGTAGATGTACTGGCCGGCCCGCACGGTCGGGTGGTCGCCCTCGGCCGCCGCCAGGGAGATCTGGTCGAGCAGCTGGGGCACGCCCTTCGTGGTCGCGGTACCGATGTCGGTGGTCAGGGCGGGTCCGGTGGCGACGCCGCTCTCCCGCACGCCGTCACCGCCGCCGAGGGTCACGACCCCGGCGACGATCACCGCGGACAGGCCGAACGCCATCGCGGGCAGCGTGATCGCGGGACGCGGCAGCCGCAACCGCCGTGCCTTCGCCGGTGCGGCCGGTACGGCCGGGGCCGCCGTGCGCTCGTCCCGCCGGGACTGCTGGACCTGCTCGTGGATCTGGGCCATCAGACGCTCCTTGTGGAACTGGTGACGGCCCGACGGCAGGTCGCGCGCGGTACGGGACAGCAGCTGTGCGTCCTGCTCGTCCCGGGGCGTGTTCGCGTTCATCGGTTTCCCTCCTGTGCGGGCCGGATCGCTTTTGCGTGATCGCCTCTTGTCTGTCGGACGGGCCGGGGCCCTTCCCGATTCACGCGAACTTTCTCGGCGGCGTTTCCGGCAGCGGTACGCCGCAACTTCTTACGGGCCCTGGAGAGGCGGGAGGCGACCGTGCCGACGGGGATGCCGAGCGCCTCCGCCGCGGCCTCGTAGTCCAGGCCCTCCCCCAGGCAGAGCGTGATGACCTCGCGCTCGGGCCTGCGCAGGGCGGCGAGGGCGGTCAGGGCGGTGGCGATCCTCCGACGGTCGTCGATTCGCCCCGCGACCTCGTCCGCGTGATCGGGCACGGCCGTCTCGGCCGCGGCGGCGGCGCTCGCGGCCCGCCGGTAACGCCGGTTGCTGCGGAACTGGTTGCGCGCGGTGTTGGTGGCGATACCCAGCAGCCAGGGCCGCAGGGAGCCGCCTTCGGGATCGACCTTGTCCCTCAGCCGCCACGCCTCCATGAAGGTCGACGCCATCACGTCCTCGGCGGTCGACCAGTCCGCGGTCAGCCGGTAGGCGTGGTTGTACACGGCACGGGCGTACGCGTCGAAGAGCTCACCGAAGGCGCCCTGATCCCCGGCCCGCACCCGGGTTCGCATATGAGTGGTCACGCCTATGAGCTGTACGGCAGAGGGGCCCGACTTCCCGTGAGCTGCGTCACAGCGACCCACCCGGCCGGCCGTTCACTGCCAGAAGACCTGCTCCACGATGATCTGCGGGTCTTCTGCGCGGGACACGAAGGTGTAGGTGAGCCAGCCGTTTCCATGGTCGAAGGAGAACAGGCGAGCGCCCTTCGGCTTGCTGGACCGTGCCGGCTCGACGGCCATGCCGTCGGGTAGAACCGCATCGGCCTCGATGCCTCGGAAGTACGGGTCCTTCGCGGTGACCAGCTCGGCACGAGCCTCGTCAACCATCTTGCGCGCATGCTCGGGCAGCGCATCACGGACGGCGAGGGCGTCAAGCCGCCAGTCCATTTGCCAAGGCGGCCCCGTGAACTCGTCGGTCACTCGCCGGGCTCCGCCCTCAGAGCCTCGTGCCGAATCCCCGATGCCTCTTCGAGGAGGGCCTTGGCCTCGGCGATGTCAGTGGCTTCAGCCGCCCGCTGTTCCAGGTCATGCAGGTGGGCATCGAGCTTCGGATCACGTGCGATCGCGTACTCGATCCACCAGCGAGCCATGAACGCGGGCACGGGACCGAGGTCGTACGTGTCGGCGATCGCCCGCTTCCAGTGCCTGTCGAAGTCGGGGAGAAGGTGGGGAGCATCCTCGGCGAGCGCCCTGCGCAGCGCTTTCGGGGTCCGCTCGGGCATGGGGGGGATCACCGCATCGGATTCCGCAGCGTGAGCAGCCATGATCGATGTCCTCCTTCGACGCGCCGTGTCCACGACCATAGTCGCGCTCACCGCCCCAGCACGGATTGTGCGCGCAGCGGCTCCGCCGAGGGGTCTGTGGTCATGATCTCTGCCATGGCATCACCATGACCGGACCGCCCGCCTCCCCGTCCGGGTTTCCCGCCCGCTTCACCCGCCGGGATTCAGGTCCACCCCACGCTTGACGCCTTGCGTGAACGCGGCCCAGGGCAGGTGCTGGCCGGCGCCGGAGCCGTACTCGACGATCCGAGAGCGGGCGAACGCGCCGTCCGTTTCGCGCACCAGGTCGGTGGAGTCCCTGGCGGACGTACTGCGCGTCGCGGCCAGCCGGGGTGCGCGCATCGGCGTCGGCGACGATCCGCGCCTCCAAAGCTCCTAGAGAGGGGTGCGTCTCGCGTCTGCGCGGACCGGGTCGGCGCCGACCACCGGCGTCGGGGCCGCCGCCAGGCTCTGTTGGAGGCGTAGATGGCAGAACTCGTAGTGCGCCCCCGACCTGCGCAGCACCCCGCGGCGGTGTGCCTCCTCCAGGAAGGCCATCAGCCGCCACGGTGCCCGGCCGGTCAGGGCCAGCCAGATCCTCGCCGGGGCGAGGCGGCCCCAGGCGCTCAGCGCCAGCGAGGACGTGCCGACCTGGACCCACACCTCGGTGTGCATGGTGCCCAGCGTGCCGCCCGGTGGCATGACCGAGATCAGTACCAGGCAGACCCCGCCGGTGAGCAGCGCGGCGATCGCGCTCCTGGCGAGCGTGGCGTCCCGGTCGGTACGCAACGTGCTGCGCGGGCCCGCCGCACGCATGGTGTCGGACGGGGTGTTCAGGGCGCGGTAGACACCGGAGGCGCAGCCGCCGATCGCACCGATGAGCACGCCGAAGGCAGCGAACGGGCCCACCGCGTCGAGCACGACGGCCCGGACCGGGCGGTGGGCGAGCCAGAGTTCGGCCTCGTACGGCAGGGCGAGCACGAGGTTGTGGGCGTCGACCGCCTCGCCCTCGCGGTCGCCGGGTCCGCCCTTCCAGACGGTCACCCAGCCGTCGTCCCGGTCCTCGTGGATCGTCACCGTCCCCTCGTACGCCCCGACCTCCTCGTCCCACGAGATCCGGGCGCCCGCCTTCACGGCGAACGGCTCGTCAAGCCCCGTACGCTCCACCAGCAGGAACTCCCCGGGGACGACCGAGCGGACCGTACGGTCGCCGTCGGCCGTCTCCTGGAGCCGCCAGCCCCCGATCACCTCACCGCTCACCCGCGGCTGCGCCGAGTGGATACGGTACGCGGCGAACGCACCGGCCACGCAGCCCACCAGCGCCCCCACGCAGACCCCGATGAGTGTGCAGGCCACGAAGCCCCGGCGCAGTCCCCTGCCGAAGCCGCGCAGCACGGCGCCCGGACCGGTGTAGGGCGCCGCCGTCCGCTCCCCGCGCCGCAGTCCGGCCGTGAGGAGCAGCAGCCCCGCGCCGAGGCAGGTGAGGGCGGGGACGACCGCCGTCTGCCGCGAATAGCCGTAGATCGCGAGGCCGGCAAAGACGACGACGGCGCCGAGCGCGCGCACGGTCCGCGGGCCGCTCGGGCTGCCCGCCCACGGCAGGCCCATCGGGAGAGGGCGCCGGGACAGACCCGCGACGCCGAACATCATCGACAGGACCAGTCCGAAACAGCAGCCGTTCAGGAACCAGGCCGGTCTCTGCGTGAGCACCGCGCCGAGCCGGGAACTCACCAGGGGCGGTACGAGCAGGCCCATGCCCACCGCCACCACCGTGGCCGCGGCGGCCATCCGCAGGGCCAGCCGCACCAACTGCCGCGGCCCCTGCGGAGTCTGCGCCGTGGCGGGCAGCAGCCGGGCCAGTCCGAAGCACAGGCCCAGCAGGATGCCCGCGTAGTTGAGGACGGTCGACGGCACGCTGTCCCAGTCGGCGACCACCCCGGGCCCGAACTTGGCCAGCGGCACCAGCAGCGCCGCCGAGGCGAGCAGCGCCAGCACGGCGGGGCCGAGCACGCGCAGCGCCCGGGGCATCGCCGTCGGCAGCTCCCACCAGGCCAGCCGCCAGGTGCCGGTCGTACCGACGTCGCGGGCGAGACGGCGCAGCCAGCGGTGCGCCGCGTCCGGGCTCCAGGTGCCGCCGGTGCCGCCGCCCTGGCCCGTCTCCCCGAAGGCCGCCGGGACGCAGGCCGCCAGCAGGTGTGCCTCGACATGTCCGGTGGTGGGGAAGCGGCCGGTGTCCAGCAGTTCGGCCGGGTCGCGCGAGGTGTCCCCGTACACCGTGCGGGCCAGCGCCACCATCAGAGGCGAGGACATGACCTCCGTGAGGAGCGGGGAGGGGTCCGCCAGGACCGGGGTCCAGGGTGTCGAGCCGTGCGGGTCGGGTCGCGCGGTGATCTCCAGGTAGCCGCGCGCGGTGGCGAGGTCCAGCGGTCGCAGCCGTACGACCTCGGCGGCCGTGAGCACGTCGCCGGCGCCCACGGCCCGGGTCCAGTCCTCCGTACGGCAGGTGAGCAGGACGGGCAGCCGCTCGTCGAGTTCGGCGTTGAGACGCCGCAGCGCCGTCTCGTGCGCCGGGCCGGGGATCTCGTCGAACCCGTCGAGCACGGGCAGCAGGAGCCCGGCGTCCAGCAGTTCACGGGCCATGGTCCGATCGCCCGTGACGGCGGCCAGCGGCCGGTACTCCGCGGCCAGTCGCTCGGCCAGCCAGTCGCGCAGCGCCATGGACGTGGGGTCCCAGCCCGCCAGGGGGAACAGCACCGGCACCGGGTCGCCCGGCTGCCGGTCCGCGAGCGCGCCGAGCACGAACCGCACGGCGAGTACGGTCTTGCCGGCCCCCGGGTCGCCCAGTACGACCAGTCGGCGGGACGGGATCTCCATGAACGTCCCGACGATCCGGTCGAGCCGCCGGTCGCCGTCGCGTGGTTCCGGCAGCGGCAGACCTCGCCGGACGGTGTCGGGCCGATCGGCGAGCGGCGGTCCGACGCGGGACCAGCGCACGTTCAGCGGCTCCGGGTCCTGCAACCGGCGCAGCCGTGCCTCCGCCGCCCACTGGAGTTCCACCGCCTCGGCGAGTTCGTCGGCCGTCCGCTGCCGCCGGTCGGTGCTCGTGCCGGTGTCCGCCTCCGTGCGCAGCAGATCGGACAGGAAGGCGCCGATCGAGATGAGCGCCGAAACCGCGGAGATCCACATCGACGTCCCGTCGGGACCGCCGCCGCCCGCCAGCGCGACGGCGAGCGCGAGCAACGCGGCGGCGCCCATGCCCAGCCCGACCCGCCGCTGTACCCGTGCGTCCCCCAACGGCATCCGCATGCCCCGCCCCGACCTCGTACCGAACCTGCTCTCCTGGGTGAACGACGAGGTGAGCGGCCACGTACCGGCGCACCGGCCACGGGGACAGGCGCGCGGAAGCATGACGGGAGCACATGCCCGTGGCCGGGTGTGCCGTGCCCGGGTGTGCGGTGCCCGGGTGTGCCGTGCCGCGGCAACCTTTCCCGCACGGGCGGCGACCAGCGACCGACCGTCTCCCCCGTCCACCCCACACGAACGGAAGCCGCCCGTGACTGTGCACCGCAGCAAGGCCCGTCTCCGCACGCGCAGGACCGCCCTGGCCGTCGGCGTCCCGCTGGCCCTGGCCGTCTGCACCACGAACGGCGCGACTGCCGTGGAAGCCGGTACCGACGCCGCCGCGGCCACCACCCTCACCGTCGCCAAGGACGGCAGCGGGATGTACTCGACCGTCCAGGCCGCCGTGAACGCCGTGCCCGCGAACAACGCCTCGCGCGTCGTGATCTCCGTGAAGCCGGGCACGTACCGCGAGCTGGTGAAGGTCCCGTCGAACAAGCCGCACGTGACCGTCCAGGGCAGCGGCGGCAGCCGCAAGGACACCGTCATCGTCTACAACAACGCGGCCGGGACCGCGAAACCCGGCGGCGGTACGTACGGGACCAGTGGCAGCGCCACCGTCGCCGTGGAGGCGGACGACTTCCAGGCCCGTAACCTCACGCTCTCCAACGACTTCGACGAGGGTGCCAACCAGAGCCTCGGCGGACATCAGGCCGTGGCCCTGCGCACCGCCGCCGACCAGGTCTTCCTCGACGGCGTGATCGTCGAGGGCGACCAGGACACCCTGCTCCTCGACACCGCCGCCAAGGAGAAACTCGGCCGCGTCTACGTCCGCAACTCCTATGTCGTCGGGAACGTCGACTTCATCTTCGGCCGCGCGACCGCCGTCATCGACCAGTCGGTGATCACCCTGAAGAAGCGCTGGGACGGCAGCTCGGCCGGGTACGTCACCGCCCCCAGCACCGCGGCCGACCGCAAGGGCATCCTCGTCAACCGCTCGGTCGTGAACGGTGACGTGTCCGCCGGGACCTTCTACCTCGGCCGCAACTGGCACGCGGGCGGCGACGCGACCCTCGACCCGCAGACCACCGTGCGCGACTCCACGCTGAGCGCGGCGATCAGGTCGACGCCGTGGGTGGACATGGGCGGCTTCTCCTGGAAGGACGACCGTTTCGCGGAGTACCGGAACACCGGTCCCGGCTCGGGCGCCGCGAGCGGCGACCGCCCGCAGCTGACCGACGCCCAGGCCGGCGGCCAGGAGGTCGCGGACTGGCTGGCCGGTTGGACCCCCACCGCCTCCTGACCCGAAAACTCGGAGAGCCGGAGAGCCGGGGAAGAATCGGAGAGCCGGAGAGCCGGATCTACGGGCTCGGCTGGAGCAGCGGCATCGTCGTCTCCGTCGGGAGCGGGCCCGCCAACCGCGCGTACGTACCCCCGTACGCGAGCAGTTCCTCGTGCGTGCCCTGCTCCACCAGCCGTCCGCCGTCCACGACGAGGATCCGGTCGGCGTCCGGCGCGAGCGTCAGATCGTGCGTGATCATCACGGTCGTCCGGCCGGACACCAGGCGCCGCAACGGCTGTACGACCCGGCGTGCGGCGAGCGCGTCGAGCCCGGCGGTCGGTTCGTCGAGTACGAGGACGGGGGCGGCCCGGAGCATCGCGCGGGCGATGGCCACCCGCTGGAGCTGCCCGCCGGACAGCACGGCCGTACCGGGCGTGATCAGCGTCTCGTATCCGTGAGGGAGAGAACGGACGAACGCGTGGGCGTCGGCGTCCCGTGCGGCCCGTTCGATCTCCTCGTCCGTCGCGCCCGGCCGCCCGCAGGCGATGTTCTCGCGGATCGTGCCGTGCAGGACCAGGGTCTCCTGGGGCAGCAGCGCCACGTTCTCGCGCAGGAAGTCCAGGGTGATGTCCGTGAGCGGGACGCCGTCCAGGCAGATCACCCCGGCGCAGGGGTCGTAGAACCGGGTCAGGAGTCTGGTGAGGGTCGACTTTCCCGCCCCGCTCACGCCGGTGACCAGCACGAACTCGCCGGGCTGCGCGGTGAACGACACCTCGTGCAGGCTGTCGCGCTCCGCGCCCGGGTAGCGGAAGGAGGTGTGGTGGAAGGAGACCCGGCCCTGTACGGGCCACTCCCCGGCCGGGGCCGCGGGGTCGGTGACGGCGGGCTCGGTGTCCAGGATCTCCTGGAGCCGCTGCGCTCCGGCGGTCGCGGCGGTCAGGGTCAGACCGAGCTGTCCGAGGTCGCGGATCGGCGGGTAGAGGTAGCCGAGGAAGGCCGCGAAGGCGAGGAGTTGGCCCAGGGACATCCGGCCCTGCGCGATCTCCCAGGCGCCGAGCCCGATCACCGTGAGCACGCAGAGCGTCTCCACGACCTCGACGAACTGCTCGTACATCTCACTCGCGCGGGCCCCGCGCACACTGGCCCGCAGCCAGGCGCGCGCCTCACGGTCGAGCCGCTTCTCCTCCGCCCCGCGCCGGTTGTACGCCTGCGTGAGCACGATGTTGCCGAGCGACTCCTCGACGACCGAGGTGATCGCGCCGTCGGCGGTCCGCTCGTCCCTGGCGGCCTTCTGGACGCGGCCGGCGAAGCGGCGGGCCGCGAGCAGGAAGAGAGGGGCGAGGAGGAAGGTGACCAGGGCGAGGTCCCAGCGCAGCCAGAGCGCGGCGGCGGAGTAGAAGACCGCGGAGAAGGCGGCCGAGACCGCCCCCACCGCGCCCGAGACCACCATCTGTTCGATGGCCTCGACGTCACCCGTGAGCCGTTCCACCAGATCGCCGCGGCGGTGGCGCTGGAAGAAGTGCGGGGGCAGGTCCTGGACATGGCGGAAGACACCGGCGCGCAGCCGCAGGACGAATCTCTCGGCCGTGCGGATCGCGAGGGAGTTGCCGAGATAACCGACGGCCGCGCCGAGCACGGCCACTGCCAGCCAGGCACCGGCCGGGCCCCAGAAAGCGCTGAGCGAACCGGTTTGCAGCGCGTGGTCGGTGAGTTCCGCGAAAAGCAGGATCGACGCCGTCTCCGCCAGCGCGGCCGCGATCACGCAGGCGATGATCAGCACCAGCCATCGGCGGTCGCCGCGCGTCAGCGGCCAGAAACGCGCGAATGCCTCCCGTACTTCCCGCATGGCGTTCAATTACCTTTCCCTGCCCGCGTCCTGGTCTTTTCCCTTCCATTTCCCGGGCTCGTTCCGGGAAATGGCCGAGGCGGGGTCCCCGGATCGAATCCGGGGACCCCGCCTCGTGGCGTCGCCTACTTGTTGCCGACCGGGCGGCGGTTCTGCTGCTGCTTGGCGGCACGCTTCGGCGCGGGCTTCGCGGCCTGCTTCTTGGCGGCGGGAGCGGACTTGCGGGACTTGCGGACCGGGGTGACCTTGTGGAAGCTCATGGGATTTCCTCTTTCGTCTACGGGTCTTCTCTTTGCCTTAAGCCCTGTTCGGCTCGACATGGAAAACACTACGGGAGCACGGAGACGGAAATCGCCAAATCCACTGAGACCTCGATGAATTGCGGCTGAGACAGTTTTCAGACGGAGTCGGGAACCAGTTCCCTGTTCACACAGACTTTATTACGCCGCTCACCCGGAGTTTATCTACCGATCATGAGGGCCGCGAATGACGACTTTCGCGGCCCTCCTCCCTGCGGTGCGCGATCTGTCCCAGGGACTACTGGACGACGGTGATCCGGTTCGCCGCGGGCGGCGCGATCGGGGCCGTCGCCGACGAGTTGGCCAACAGGTACTTCTCCAGGGCCGCGAGGTCGTCGTCGCCCACCAGGTCGTCGGTGCCGAGGCCCAGCGTGGTGAAGCCGTCGCCACCGCCCGCGAGGAAGCTGTTCGTCGCGACGCGGTAGGTGGCGGCCGGGTCGATCGCGGCGCCGTTCAGCTTGATGGAGTCGGTGACGACCCGGTCGGCGCCGCTCTTGGTGAGGTCGAGCGTGTAGGTCAGGCCCGACGAAATCTGCAGCACCTTCGGCGAGGCCGCGTTCGTACCGCTGACCTGCTCCTTCAGCACCTGCACCACCTGGGCGCCGGTGAAGCTCTGCAGATTCACGGTGTTGGCGAACGGCTGAACGGTGAAGCCCTCCGCGTACGTCACCACTCCGTCGCCCTCGCTGCCCTTGGCCGCGTAGGTCAGGGGCGCCCGGATACCGCCCGGGTTCATCAGCGCCAGGTCGGTCTCGGGATCCAGCTCCTTGCCGTACGCGAGCTGCGCGTCGGCGATCAGGTCGCCGATCGGGGACTCGGTGCCGACGTTGGTGATGTCACCGGAGATGTACCCGATGGGCTTGTTGCCGATCGGTGCCGCGAGGGCGTTCCACTTGGTGATCAGGTCGGTCATGTCCGGGGCCTTGGCCACGTCACGCGTCACCACGTGGTTCGCGGAGGCGACGGCGGTCCGGGCGATGTCGCCGGTGCGGCGGTCGTACGTCAGCGTCGTGTCGGTGTAGAGCCGCCCGAAGGACGCCGCCGAGGTGACCGTACGGGGCTTGCCCGACGGGTCGTCGATCGTGCACGCGTACGCGGCGTGCGTGTGGCCGGTGACCAGCGCGTCGACCTTCGGCGTGACGTTCTTCGCGATGTCCACGACGGGGCCGGAGATGCCGTCGCCGCCACCGGGCGAGTCACAGTCGTAGTTGTACGCCGACGAGGCCGGCAGCCCGCCCTCGTGGATCAGCGCGACGACCGACTTGACGCCCTGCTTCTCCAGCTCCTTGGCGTACTTGTTGATCGTCTCGACCTCGTCCTTGAACTTGAGGCCCTTCACACCCTCGGCGGAGACGACTCCCGGGGTGTCCTCCAGCGTGACCCCGATGAAGCCGATCTTCACGCCGTTCTTCTTCCACACCCAGTAGGGCTTGAGGATCGGCTTCTTGGTCTTCTCGTCGAGGACGTTCGCCGCGAGGTAGGGGAAGTCGGCGCCCTTGAACTTCCGGCCCTCCACGTAACAGCCGTCCGTGGGGTGGCAGCCGCCCTTCTGCAGACGGCCCAGTTCCTTGGCGCCCTCGTCGAACTCGTGGTTGCCGACGCTCGTCACATCGAGGTCGAGCTTGTTCAGCGCCTCGATGGTGGGCTCGTCGTGGAAGAGACCCGAGATCAGCGGCGAGGCGCCGACCATGTCACCGCCCGCCGCGGTGACGGAGTACTTGTTGCCCTGGCGGGCCTGGCGCAGGTGCGTCGCCAGGTACTCGACACCGCCCGAGTCGATCGTCTTGGTGGTGCCGTCGGGCTGGATCTCGGTGACCCGGCCGGAGGAGCCGGACGGCGGCTCCAGGTTGCCGTGCAGGTCGTTGAAGGACAGCAGCTGGACGTCCTGGTAGCGGGACGGGCTCTGGTGCCCGTGCCCGTGCTTCTTCGCCGACTCGCCCGCGGACGCGGACGCGGACGTGGGAAGCGCCGCGACCAGCGCGCCGATGGTGGCGACGCCCGCGACGCCCGCGAGGAGGCGGGTGGTGCGGCGTCTTGGGCGGAACGGCTGAGGTATGGCTGACATGCGCCCCCCTGTGGGTCGGCTGATATGTGGGCCCCGTCCCGGCGCAGCCTAGAGTCAACGCGCGTAGCGCGACAGGGGGTTCGGGGTTACGGACTGGTTGCCACGAGGGGTTTTTCGCCATGAAACGGACAGGTCGCGTACCGGCCACGTACCCGCCGCGTCCTGCCCGGGCACCGGCCTCCCCACCGGCTGCGCACCGACCGCTCACCGGCTGCGCACCGGTCGCGTGCTGCTCCCGACGGGCCCTGGCGGGCCACTTCGCCATGAACCGGACACGTCGTACCCTCGTACCCATGACCAGCGACGACACCGCACCGGCTGCCCGCAAGCTCTCGGCCTCGCTCGGCCAGGGCGGTACTCCCACGGCCCGCTCCATCGACGTCCTCACCGCGCTGAGCCCCGAGCAGACCGAGGCCGTGCTGGCCCTCCTCGCGGAGGCCGCCCGGACCGACGGACAGCAGGCGGTGTCCGAACAGGGCCGGCTGCAGTTGCGCGGCGAGGCACGGGACGAAATCCGCCATCTGCTGCTGAGCGCCGAGGGGCTGCTCGTCGGGTACGCGCAGCTGGAGGACACCGACCCCGTCGAGGCGCCGGCCGCCGAACTGGTCGTCCACCCCGCGCACCGGGGGCACGGGCACGGGCGGGCACTGGGCAACGCGCTGCTCGCCGAGTCCGGCAAGCGGCTGCGGGTGTGGGCCCACGGCGGACACGCTGCGGCCCGCCACCTCGCGCAGGTCCTCGGGCTCGCGCTCTTCCGCGAACTGCGTCAGATGCGGCGGCCCCTGACCGGGCTCGACCTGCCCGAACCGACGTTCCCGGACGGCGTGCGGGTCCGTACGTTCGTACCCGGCGAGGACGACGCGGCCTGGCTCGCCGCGAACGCCGCCGCATTCGCTCACCATCCCGAGCAGGGGTCCCTCGGGCAGCGGGACCTCGACGCGCGTAAGGCCGAGCCGTGGTTCGATCCGGCCGGGTTCTTCCTCGCCTTCCGCGGCGACGAACTGGTCGGCTTCCACTGGACGAAGGTCCACGAGGCCGAGGGGCTGGGCGAGGTGTACGTCGTCGGGGTGCGGCCCGATGCGCAGGGAGGTGGGCTGGGCAAGGCCCTCACCGCGGTTGGTCTCCGGCACTTGGCGGGTATCGGGGTGCCGGACGCGATGTTGTACGTCGATGCGGACAACTTGGCCGCGGTGGCTGTGTATGAGCGGTTGGGGTTTGTGGTGCATGAGACGGACCTGATGTATCGGACGGAGTCCTGAGGAGCCCTGAGGAGTCCTGACCGGATGGGGGCGGGTTCAGTAGGTCCGGTGGGAAAGTGCCGGTCCGGTGGGGGCTTGTCGCGCAGTTCCCCGCGCCCCTAAAGGGGCTCAGGCGAAGGGCGCCTGAAAGGGCGGCCTCGTAGTGGTTCCGTGACCGATCTCGCTGCCAGCGCCGCCGCCACGATCAGCAGCAGCGTCCAGCGGTCGTGGGTGGAGTGCCAGTGGGGGTCGTCCGGGGTTACGAACAGGGTCCAGTCGGGCGGCAGCAACAGGGCCGCCGTAACCCCCGTGGCCAGCAGCCACGTTGATATCGCTGCTCCTGGCTCCGTGGTCCGGGTGCGACGTATGGACAGAGCTGCCGCGGCCAGGGCCAGTACCGCCGTGGCCGCCGCCTCCAGGGTGAGTGCGCCGGCCGGAGGGCGGGAGCTCTCCGGTACGAGGAGCAGGGCCGTCGTCCACGTGAGCGCGGCCCATGGGGCGACCAGCGCCACGCGCAGGGCGACCCGCACCGGACGGCGGACCGGGACCGCCGAGGTGATGTGCCGGGCCGGATCGTCCAGCAGGAACGCCAGGCCCAGGGCGAGGACGAGCGCGGCGGCCCGCAGCGAGTAGAGACCGACCAGCGGATCGGGCGGGCCGGACTGCAGGCGCGGGACGGCGGCCAGCAGCAGCCCCACCGCGGCGGCTGCCGCGAGCGCGCGCCGGGGCAACGAGCGCCACACGGGCGGGAGAAGAGCGCGCGTCATGGCCGTCACTCGTCGCATGCGTCACCGTCCGAGGCTCCCTCGGCCGACACGTTCAGCAGTTCCGCCACCCGTGCCATCGACGTCTCGGGCGAGGTGAGCTCCGTCCACTTGGCCTTCACCTTGCCGGCGACGTCGTAACGCGGCTTTTTGAGCAACTCAGCGACGATGCGTGTCTGTTCGGCGCTCATGCTGAAGGGCTCGGTGGGCGACAGGACGAGCGCGGGGCCCGAGACGCCGTCACCGACGCGGACGTTGCTCAGCGCGGACATCGGGTCGGCCTCGCCGCCCAGTGCCAGCCACATGATGGTCACCACCCGGGCGTCGCAGACCTCGGTGCCCGCCTTCTCGTCGCCCGCCACCAGCACGGACGCGACGGCGACGGCGAACTCGGGGACGCGGTTGCCGCCCCACTCGGTGCGGACCGTCACACGGCCGGGTTCGGTGGAAGGGGGGAGCAGGGTGTCGGACTCCAGGCCGTAACGGGCGTCGAGGCGCTGTTCCACGGTCAGCCGCTCGCCGCCTGCCCTGCCGCCGGCGAGCTTCTGCACGCGGTCGACCACGGCGGCCCAGTCGGCTGTGCGGCCCGTCCACTCGGGGAAGGCGCAGTACGAGGATCTGCCGTGCTCGACGCACTTGCGGATCTTCTCCGGGGTGACCGACGCCCGCTCGCGGGCCGGTGTCGACCCGGCCGGGGTGCCGCCGGACTGGCCGACCGCGCCCACCAGCGTGAGGGCGAGGGATGCCGCGACGGTCGCCTTGACGACCGTCGAACGGCCGCCGCTAGCCAGCACTGCGAGAAGGGCGACAAGCAGGGCGAGCCCGACGAGGTACAGGACGTGCCAGGCGGCCGGGCGCTCCAGCAGGTCGGAGGGGAACGCGTCGGAGCCGGTCTCGGAGACCACCGGGTACAGCCAGCTCACCCAGTTGTTCCCGGACGGAGGCGCCGCGAAGGTCATGGCGAAGAGCAGAAGGACGAGAAGTATCGGTGCGGCGAGGATGGAGAGGAACAGGCGCCCGAAGAGCGCGCCCAGCACGCCGAACAGCAGGACCGTCAGCGGGCCGACGGCGAGTTCGGCGGGCGAACCGTGTCCGACCGCGCCCGGCTTGAGCGCGGCCCAGGTGAACTGGACGGTCACGCACACGGCGATGAACAGGGCGGCCGGGACGGCGGACAGCACATGGGCGATCGTGCGCCGCCAGGGCTCGACGACCAGGACGTCGAAGTGCCGGTCGGTGTCGCGCCGGCGGGAGCGCAGGACCGCGCGGTTGACGTTGAGCATGACGGCCAGCCCGATCAGCACCGGCATCATCTGCGTGCCGCGATCGACGTTCTGCAGTATCGGGAAGTCGCTCTGGCGTTGAGTGGTCTGCCAGACGATCCAGATCATGTACAGGACCGCGAGGGCGAGGAAGGACATGTTCATCCGCAGTTCGCGCGCCTCGAAGCGGGCGAGGGCGAACACCGCCGCCCAGGGGCGTGGCCGGTGCGTGGGCCCGGCGGCCCGTACGGGAGTCTCCAGTGCGGTGCTCATGCGGGCGCCACCTCCGAGGACTCCCCGTCGAGCGTGAGGAGGTAGCCGTCCTCCAGGGTCGGTTCGACCATGTCGGCGCCCTCGGGCGGCTCACCGACGTTGCGGAAGGAGCCCGTGCCCGTGCGCCAGCCGGCCCACGCGCCCGGGTCGCGTTCGGTGCTGCTCCACACCCGCCCGGCCGCCCGTGCGGTCAGCTCGGCGGGGGTGCCCTCGAAGCGGACCCGGCCGCGGACCATGACGATCACGCGGTGGCAGAGCATCGCTACGTCCTCGGTCTGGTGGGTGGACAGCAGGACGGTCCGCCCCTCGCCCGCCCGGGCGATCAACTCCCGGAACCGCATGCGCTGTTCGGGGTCGAGGCCGACGGTCGGCTCGTCGAGGACCAGGAAACCGGGGTCGCCGACCAGGGCGGCGGCCAGCGCGACCCGCTGGCGCATCCCGCCGGAGAGCTTCTTGATCCGCTTGCTGCGTACGTCGGACAGCGCGACGGCGTCCAGGACCCGCCGCACCTCGCGGTGCCGGGCGGTGCGGTCCGTCAGCTCCTTGAGGATCGCCACGTAGTCGACGAACTCGAAGGCCGAGAAGTCCGGGTGGAAACCGGGCGCCTGCGGCAGATAGCCGAGCGCGCGCCGCACCTCCTGCCGTCCGGCCGATGTGCCCGGGTCGTTGCCGAGCACCGTGAACGCTCCCTTGTCCGGTGGCACGGCCGTGGCCAGGACCCGCAGCAGGGTGGTCTTTCCGGCTCCGTTGGGCCCGAGCAGCCCGGTGACTCCCTCGCCGAGCCGCACGGACACGTCGTCGAGGGCGGCCGTCCCTCCGTACCGGAGGGTCAGCCCGGCGGCGGACACCGTCGGCGCCGCAGAAGGTACCGAGGACAGGTCAGACATGCGTGACTCCAGTGGATCCCGTGGAAGAGAGCGAAAGCAGGAGGGGGAGGGGGAAGTGAAGGGGAGGGTGCGGCGGCGAAGGGCCCTCATCCGTCGCCCCCACCGGAGGAAGAGGAGGACGAGCCCCGTTTGCCGGAGGAGACGGCCAGGAGGACCAGGACGGCGAAGTAGAGCAGTTTGAGGACGACCGAAGCGATCATCAGCAGTACGGCTCCGACCAGCTTGAAGCGCCTGCGCCAGGCGACCGACATCACGCCGCACCCCCGTCCGTGTAGCCCGTGAAGCCCGCGAACGGTGTGTGCGCGGAGGTCGAGTCGAAGCGGTCGCGGCGGAGATAGAACAGTCCGGCGGCGAGCACGGCGACCGCGGCGGCGACGCTCTGCCCCGCCACCGTGTAGGGCGCGAGAGTGCCCTCGGAGGTCGTCCCCTGCGCGATCAGCAGCACAGCGATCCACGTACCGCCGACCAGGCTCGGCGCGAGGACCGGGCCCAGCCGGGGCGTCAGCGCGAGCCCGGTCGAGGTGAGCGCGAGCGCCGGCAGCAGCCAGGCCAGGGCACGCAGTCCGTACGAGGGAAGCGCGAGCGTCGCCAGGCCGTTCAGGGCGAGCGCGGTGGCCAGCACCGGCACCGTGCGGATCATCAGCAGCCGGAACCCGTGCATCGGCGACACCACGGCCATCTCGTACGTCGGGTCGAGGACCGGACCGTACGACAGCGCGACCCCGGCGAGGGGCAGCAGCGGGGCGAGGGCGAGGAACAGCGCCGGGCTGTCGGGCGCCCCGGCGGAGCTGGTCGCGATCACCGTGCAGAACAGCACGGCGACGAGTGCGCTCAGCCACGACCTGCGCAGCACCGGTGTCGCGGCCAGCAGTCGCGCGGTGTGGTCGGCCACCCCGGCCCGGACGAGCATCGACTCCAGGAACCCCGGTCGCGGCACGTCCAGCTCGGCGTCGAGCCGCTCCCATCCCTCGTCCAGCGGGACCGGGTCGCTCACCTCGGCGAGGACCGCCCGGCAGTGCGCGCAGGCCATGAGGTGCGTGTCGGCCGACCAGAGCATCGGGGCCGCCAGCTCGCCCCGTACATACGCCCGGAGGTCGTCCTCCGCGACATGCCAGGTCATCGCGCCCGGATCGCGCGTCTCGTTCGTGTCGCCGTCGCTCATGCCAACTCCTCCCGCAGCTGCTTGCGGGCCCGAAGCGCCCGTGTCTTGACCGTCCCCGGCGGGATGCCGAGCAGGACGGCCGCCTCGCGGGTGGTCAGCCCGTCTATGACCGTGGCCTGCAGAACCGAGCGCAGTTCCGGCGACAGCCGGACCAGGGCGCCCGCGAGGTCCCCGTGCTCCACCCCCGCGAGCACGCGCTCCTCCGCGGACGCCTCCTCGCGGTGCCGCAGCCGCGCCAGCGCCTGCCGCATCCGGCCCCGGGCGCCGTCGCCGCGCAGGGCGTCGATGAGCCGCCGCGAGCCGATGCGCCACAGCCAGCCGGCCACGTCACCCTCCTCGCGGTAGCGGGCACTGCCGCGCCACACCGCGAGAAACGTCTCCTGCACGACCTCGTCGACCGTCCCCGCGTCGGAACAGCGACCGCGCAGCCTTGCTCCGAGCCATGGCGCATACCGCCGGTACAGCTCCTCGAAGGCGCGCCGGTCACCGTCCGCCGCGATGGCCCGCAGCAGATCCCCGTCGCTTCTCGTTTCCCTCACACCCCCTCATCGCACGAGCCCCGCGGATCGGTTCACGCCTCCGCGAGAAGTTTCCGGAATCTCTCATTCACCTTAGGAACCGCCGCATCACCTCGACAGGCCTCGACAGGCCTCGACAGGCCTCGACAGGCCTTGACAGGCACCCACCGAGACCATCACCCTTTCACTACTCAATTAGTGAAAGGGTGATGGTCGCGTGGTCGAGTACCGCATCGACCGGCGCAGCGGTGTCGCCACCTACGTCCAGATCGTCCAGCAGACGAAGCAGGCACTGCGCCTGGGCGTCCTCGAACCGGGCGACAAGCTCCCCACGGCCCGCGAGGTCGTGGAGGCCACCGCGATTAATCCGAACACCGTCCTCAAGGCCTACCGCGAGCTGGAACGTGAGGGCCTGGTCGAGGCACGACGCGGCATCGGCACCTTCGTGCGGCGCTCCCTGGGCTCCGCACCCGCCGACCACACCGCCCTGCGCTCGAAGCTGACGGCCTGGCTGGACGAGGCACGCAAGGAAGGTCTGGAGCGCGAGGACATCTCCGCGCTCTTCACCTCCGTACTGGACGAGAAGTGCCCTGAGGGGGAGCGATGAACAGGGACGGCGAAGGGACCGCGCTCGAAGCGGTCGGGCTCGGCAAGCGGTACCGGCGCAGGCGGGGACCTGTACTACAGGACTGCTCGTTCCACCTGCCCGCGGGGCGGATCTGCGCCCTGGTCGGGCCCAACGGCACGGGTAAATCGACTCTCCTCGCGTTGGCCGCGGGTCTGATACGCCCCACCGAGGGCACGCTGAAGGTCCTCGGTACGACTCCCGCCCGAGCGCGTGAACGTTTCGCCTACGTCGCGCAGGCCAAGCCGCTGCCGCCCCAGCTCACGGTCGCCGCCACCCTCCGCCTCGGCGCCGAACTGAACCGCGCCCGCTGGGACCGGGAGGCCGCGGAACGGATCGCGTACGGGCCGGTGTACGCGAACCCGTACGCGGACCCGTACGGGGAGGAGTCCGGGTCCGCGTACGGGGACATGCATGGGGAGGCCGCTGCGGATCCGGTGCCGGGCGTGGGGCCGGGCGTGGGGCCGAACCTGGTGCCGGGCGTGGTCCGGGAGGGCGGCCTCCACCCCCGCGACCGGATCCGCTCGCTCTCCGGCGGCCAGCGGACCCGGGTCGCCCTCGCCCTGGCCTTCGGCAAACGGCCCGAGCTGATGCTGCTGGACGAGCCGATGGCCGACCTCGACCCGCTGGCCCGCCGCGAACTCCTCGGAGCCCTGCTGGGCGAGGCCGCCGAGCACGGCACGACCATCGTGATGTCCTCGCACGTCGTCGCCGAACTGGAGGGCGTCTGCGACCACCTGTTCCTCATGGGCGGCGGCCGGATCAGGCTCGGCGGCGACCCCGAACAGCTGCTCGCCGCGCACACCCTGCTGACCGGCCCGGCCCGCGACCTCTCGGGCCACACCGTCGTCGAGTCGCACGGTACGGGGCGCCAGCTCACCGCGCTGATCCGCACGGACGGGCCGAACAGCCCGCCCACCGACGGCTGGGAGACCGCCGCGCCCTCCCTGGAAGAGCTGCTCCTGGCCCATCTGCGCAATCCCGAGGCACCGGACCTGTTCACCGAGGAGACCGGCGGGACCGGGACAGCCGACATGACCGACGTGACCGACGTGACCGACGTGACCGGTGAGGAGAACGCGCGCCCATGACGACTCTCCTCGCCTCCACACGTCCGGCCCCGGTCCGGGTCCCAGGGGCCGCTCTCGGGCTCGCCCGCTCCGTCGTACGGCTGCACCGGTCGGCGCTGTGGTTCTGGCTGCTGCTGATGGTGGCCCTCGCGGCCACGATGCTGTGGGCGTACGGGCCGGGTTACGGGACCGCCTCCGCGGACGTCCAGGACCAGTGCCGCAGGGACATCGAGGCCTGCCACTTCCCCGGCGGCCCCTGGCTGAGCCGGTACAGCACGGCCGTGGCCCTCACCACCCTCGTCGTCGCCTTCCTCCCCCTCCTCGTCGCCGCCTGGGCGGGCGCGGCCCTCGTCGGTCGCGAACTGGAGAACGGCACAGCGCATCTCGCCTGGACCCAGTCCGTCTCCCCGGCCCGCTGGCTCGCCGCGAAACTCGCCGTCCCCGCGCTGCTGGTCAGCGTGGGCACGGCTCTGCTGATCCCCCTGCACCGCCTGATGTGGGACGGCGGCGAGAACCTGCTGTGGACGGACTGGTTCGACGCGTACGGCTTTCGCTCCAACGGCACCGTCGCCGTCGCGTACGCCCTCTGCGGTCTGGCCGTCGGCGTCCTCGCGGGCCTGGTCACCGGCCGAACGCTGCCCGCCCTGGGCGTCGCCGTCGCCGTCATGTTCGCCATCACCCATCTGGGTGATCAGTACCGGCCGAGTATGTGGCCCACGGTCACGGTCACCGGTGCCGCGTCCCTGAGCCTGCCGGACAAGGCCCTCCAGCTCGACCGCGGGGTGATCACCGACGAGGGCGTCCGCATCGGCAACAACATGGCCTGCACCACCGCCGACAGCAGTGTCGCCGACCTGCGGAGCTGCCTGGCCCACAACGACCTCGCCGACGTCTGGGCCACCTATCACCCGCAGTCCCACTTCTGGCCTCTGCAGCTCACCGAGACCGGGATCGTCCTCGCGGTCGCCGCCCTCGCGGCCACCGCCTCGTTCGTCCTGCTCCGCCGTCGTACCGCTGCCTCGGGAGCCGCCGTATGAACACCGGACCGTCACTGAACACCGGACCGTCACTGAACAGCGGACTGTCACTGCGCACCGGACTGTCACTGCGTACCGGACTGCCGTGGACCGTGCTGCGGCTGCACCGCGCGGCGCTGATCGTGTGGGGCGCGTTCCTGCTGGCCGCCCTCGGCACGCTGGTGTGGCAGGTCGAGGTGACGGCGGACTCCGTACGGGAGGGAATGTCCGCGTGCGCACGGACCGGCGGTCTCTGCCGGCGCCAGGCCGTGATCCATTACGGCGGGGGCATCAGCTGGGCCTCCACGCTCGTCTACTACAGCTTCTTCGCCGTGGCCGCGTTCGCCGGCGGCGCGCTGGTGGGGCGTGAGCTGGAGAACGGCACCGCCGAGCTGGCCTGGACGCAGTCGGTCTCCCCGACGAGCTGGCTGGCCGCCAAGCTCGCGGTGCCCGCGCTGCTGCTGGTGGCAGGCGGGACGGTGTTCGTCCTCGTGTTCCGCTGGGCCTGGGCGGCCGACCGGGACCTGATGGGCGACGACTGGACGTTCAACGACGTGTTCGCCGCGCGAGGGCCGGCGCTGGTCGCGTACGGGCTGTGCGGGCTGGGGGTGGGGGCGCTCGCCGGGGTCGTGCTGCGGCGGTCGCTGCCGGCGGTGGGTGTCGCTTGCGCGGGCATGTACGTGGTCAACCACAACCTGGAGGAGCACCGGGGGGATCTCTGGCCGACGGCTGCGAACGGGCTGCATCCCGAGTCGCACTACTGGCCGATGCATCTGGTCGAGACCGGGGTCGTGCTCGGGGTCGCCGTGGTTGCCACGGGGGCTGCGTTCTTTGTGCTTCGGCGCCGTACGGGGTGAGGGCCGGATGTGTGTGCCGGTCCGGTGGGGGCTTGTCGCGCCGTTCCCCGCGCCCCTAGAAGCCAGAGGCAACAGACTGCGCCGTTCCCCGCGCCCCTGAAAGCAAAAGACTGCGCCGTTCCCCGCGCCCCCAGGAGCCAAAGACAACAGACTGCGCCGTTCCCCGCGCCCCTGAGAGCGAAAGCCTGCTGCGTTCTCCGCGCGCCTGGAGGCGAAGGCTGAAGATTGCGCCGTTCCCCGCGCCCCTATCGGGGGGGGGACGGCCCCTCCGGCGGGGGTCGGGGCATAGTCGTCCGCCATGTAGACGTCGGGGGGCCTCCCCCCGATATCCCGCACGTCATGTCGCCGTAACCAGTGATTCAGACTGGCTTGCGACCCTCGGGCAATGAACCCCCGTCCGCCCGAGCCCTCGCCTCCGCCGGAGCGCGAGCCCTCCTCCCGGAGGAGGAACGGAAGCCCGCACCTCCTCGCGGCGCTTCCGCCCGCTCTCTCCGACGCGCCTGTTTCCGGCCCGGCACGGAAGAATGGGTTCATGAACCAGCCCAATGCACAGGCGCAGGTCCAGCACCCGCAGCCGTCCGTCGGTTCCATAGCCGCGCACCGCCCGCACACCGTGGCGGCGAACGTCTCCGACCTGGAGCCCGACCTCGACGCCGACCTCGACGAGTACGAGGATCTGGTGCAGGACGGCGTCCAGCTTCCGCAGGGCCGGTTCCTCGACCGGGAGCGCAGTTGGCTCGCGTTCAACGAACGGGTCCTCGAACTCGCCGAGGATCCGAACACGCCCCTTCTCGAACGGGCGAAATTCCTGGCGATCTTCGCCAGCAACCTGGACGAGTTCTTCATGGTCCGGGTGGCCGGTCTGAAGCGGCGCATCGCCACCGGCGTGGCCACCCGCTCGGCCTCGGGCCTGCAGCCCCGCGAGGTGCTGGAGATGATCTGGGCCCGCTCGCGCGAGCTCATGGCCCGGCACGCCGCCTGCTACCAGGAGGACGTGGCGCCGCAGCTCGCGGAGGAGGGCATCCACCTCGTCCGCTGGAGCGAGCTGTCCGAGAAGGAGCAGGCGCGCCTCTTCACGCTCTTCCGGCACCAGATCTTCCCGGTCCTGACCCCCCTCGCGGTCGACCCGGCGCACCCCTTCCCGTACATCTCGGGTCTGTCGCTTAACCTCGCGGTCGTCGTGCGCAACCCGGTCTCCGGGCACCGCCACTTCGCGCGCGTGAAGGTGCCGCCGCTGCTCTCCCGCTTCCTGGAGGCCTCCCCGAACCGCTTCGTCCCCATCGAGGATGTCATCGCGGCCCATCTGGAGGAGCTCTTCCCCGGCATGGAGGTGTTGGAGCACCACACGTTCCGCCTCACCAGGAACGAGGACCTGGAGGTCGAGGAGGACGACGCCGAGAACCTCCTCCAGGCCTTGGAGAAGGAACTCATGCGGCGCCGCTTCGGCCCGCCGGTGCGCCTGGAGGTCGAGGAGTCCATCGACCGGTACGTACTGGACCTGCTGGTGAGAGAGCTGAAGATCTCCGAGGCGGAGGTCTATCCGCTCCCCGGCCCTCTGGACCTCACCGGTCTTTTCGGCATCGGCGCCCTCGACCGCCCCGAGCTGAAGTTCCCGAAGTTCATCGCGGGCACCCACCGCGATCTCGCGGAGGTCGAGTCGGCGTCCCCGCCCGACATCTTCGCGGCCCTGCGCGAGCGCGACGTCCTGCTGCACCACCCGTACGACTCGTTCTCCACCTCCGTCCAGGCGTTCCTGGAGCAGGCAGCGACGGACCCGGACGTACTGGCCATCAAGCAGACGCTGTACCGCACCTCGGGCGACTCCCCCATCGTGGACGCCCTCATCGACGCCGCCGAATCCGGCAAGCAGGTCCTTGTCCTCGTCGAGATCAAGGCACGCTTCGACGAGCAGGCCAACATCAAGTGGGCCCGTAAACTGGAGGAGTCGGGCTGCCACGTGGTCTACGGCCTCGTCGGCCTCAAGACCCACTGCAAGCTGTCGCTCGTGGTGCGCCAGGAGGGCGACACCCTGCGCCGCTACAGCCACGTCGGCACGGGCAACTACCACCCCAAGACCGCCCGCCTGTACGAGGACCTGGGACTCCTGACCGCCGACCCACAGGTGGGCGCGGACCTCTCCGACCTCTTCAACCGGCTCTCCGGCTACTCCCGCCGCGAGACCTACCGCCGTCTGCTCGTCGCGCCCAAATCCCTGCGCGACGGCCTGATAGCGCGCATCAACAAGGAGGTCCAGCACCACCGTGCCGGACGTCCCGCCCATGTCCGCATCAAGGTCAACTCGATGGTGGACGAGGCACTCATCGACTCGCTCTACCGCGCCTCCCAGGCCGGCGTACCGGTCGACGTCTGGGTACGCGGAATCTGCGCGGTACGACCGGGAGTCACGGGCCTGTCGGAGAACATCCGCGTACGGTCCGTCCTCGGCCGCTTCCTCGAACACTCCCGGGTCTTCGGCTTCGGCAACGGCGGCGAGCCCGAGGTGTGGATAGGCAGCGCCGACATGATGCACCGCAACCTCGACCGGCGTATCGAAGCCCTGGTGAGGATCACCGACCCGGCCCACCGGTCGGCCCTCAACCGGCTGTTCGAGACCGGCATGTCCGACACCACTTCCTCCTGGCACCTCGGCCCCGACGGCGAATGGACCCGGCACGCGACCGACGCCGAGGGCCAGCCCCTGCGCAACGTCCAGGAGATGCTCATAGACGCCCGGAGGCGCCGGCGTGGCACAGCAACACCTTGACCCGACGGCCGGACCCGTGGCCGGGGACGCCCTCGCGGCATACCTCCGGGCCCAGGCCACGGAGTTCCTCCGCGCGCTGCGCCAGCACCGGGAGACCGGTGGCGCGGCAGGTGGGGGTCCCCCCGCGCGAGCGCAGTCGAGCGTGGGGGACAACGGCTCGAAGGAGGCCGTGGACGCGGCGCGCTCCCTGCGCCGCTCGGCCCGCCGCATCAGCGGCACCCTGCACACCTTCCGGCCCCTCCTCGACGAGGGCTGGTCGGAGACCATGCGCCCCGAACTGGCCTGGCTCTCGGGAACCCTGGCCCGCGAACACGCGTACGGGGCCCGGCAGGAGCGGCTGCTCGCGGCACTGCACCGGCTGTCCGGATCGGCGGCGTTCCCCGCGCAGGCCACCTCCGACGTACGGCGGGAGAAGAGCCAGCTGACCGTCGGCGCGGCCAAGGCGGGCGCCCTCCTGGAGCGCCAGCTGACCCTCGCCCGCACCCGCGCGCACTCGGCCGCGCTCCAGGCCCTGGGTTCCAGCCGCTTCCACGCCGTCGCCGACAACGTCGCCGTACTGGCCAGCGAGGTCCCGCTCACCGCGGCCGCGACGACGGCCGTGACCACCGCGACGGCCGACGCGGCTTCCGCCGGGCTCAAGCCGCTGGCCGCCGCCGCGGAGGACCGCCTCCGCGACGCCGTCACCGGACTGCCCCTGGTCACCGCGGGCCACCCCTACAACTCGGAGGCCCTCGTGCACGGCCTCTCCGCCGACACGGCCCCGCAGCCCCAGGACGCCCCCTGGCACCAGGTACGCCTCCTGCTGCGCCTGCACCGCTACGCACGCGAGGTCCTGTTCGGCGACGAAGTCCTCCTCGACGTCCGTCTGTTGAACGCGGGCAAGGCCCTGGACCGGCACCGCGACGCGGCGGAGGCGGCCGCGGCGGCGGCCTCGGCGGCCCGCACCCCGCGGATCGCACCTGCGACGGCGTACGCGCTCGGGGTGCTCCACGCCGACCAGCGGCACGAAGTGGAAGCGGCCAGGTTCACGTTTCAGCGGGCCTGGATGAGGGAGACGGTCGGCACTCCGTGACGGCTTGACCGACGGATGCCGCAACTCGCGATCGGAGGCCCAGTGCACTCGAACGGAAACCCGCTGTCCGTGGACGAAGACCCGGTGCTCGCGGCGGGCTGCGTCCTGTGGCGCCGCTCACCGGCCGACGGCGAGCTGCAGATCTGCCTGGTCCACCGGCCGAAGTACGACGACTGGTCGCACCCGAAGGGCAAGCTGAAGTCCGGCGAGGACACGCTCGCCGCGGCGCTGCGCGAGGTCGAGGAGGAGACCGGGCACCGGTGTGCGCCGGGGCCGCGGCTGACCACCCTCTGCTATGTGGCGAACGAGCGGCCCAAGCAGGTCAGTTACTGGGCCGCCGAGGAGACGGGGGGTGCGTTCGTGCCCAACCGTGAGGTGGATCGTGTGCTGTGGCTTTCGCCTGCGGAGGCCCGTACGAGGGTTACGCAGCCGCGGGACCGGGAGCTGGTGGACGAGCTGCTGGCGGTCCTGCGGCGCGTGTAGCACTGCGTGGGGCTGCACTGCGTGCGGCTCTGGGTGGGCGCGTGGTCGGCTGCGGGTGCGTCGTGGCTGGTCGCGCCGTTCCCCGCGCCCCTAAAAGCGACAAGATTGCGCCGTTCCCCGCGCCCCTTGGAACCGACAAGATTGCGCCGTTCCCCGCGCCCCTAAAAGATCGCGGCCCTGGAAGAGCGCGTCTCACTGGAGTGCGGTCAGGTGGTTCTGGGCGTCCGTGCGGGCCAGGCTGCGGGCTCTTCTTGCCGGGCCGCTCCAGCCGCAGGTGCATCGCGCCAGGCAGAACGGGCCCCGCTCGATCGTCGTCGTCCGGTGTTCCAGGGGAGTGATCTCTTCCTGCTGCGCCACGTGCCCCACCGTACCGATGCCGGGTAAACGCTTCCCCATGCCCGGCGTGCGCGTGACAACACCCCCCACCGGTCGTTAAGCGGAACGACACGAGGCCCGCCCAAGGACGTCCCGGCTGGGGGTAGCAGGCGATGGTGGAGCGGCAGCGAAAACGAGCGGACGGTGCGGTCGCCCTGGCCGCCGCGGCGACGGGGCTACTGCTCTGCGCCACCGGATGCTCGGGCGGTGGTACCGCCTCCGACGACGCCCGGACCGCCGAGGACCCCGTCGAAGTGCTCCACGGAGCAGCCGGAAACCTGGTCAGCGCCGGTACGTCCAAGGCGCGTACGTCCATGGAGATGGCGACCGGCGGCACCCGCGTGACCATCCGCGGCGAGGGTGTCTACGACTTCGCGGACCAGGTGGGCCGGCTGAAGGTACTCCTCCCGCAGGACCCGGGCGGCGCCGACGGCCACCGCCCCATCACCGAACTGCTCGCACCGGGCGCGCTCTACATGAAGAACCGCGGCGCGGGCGTGCCCACCGACAAGTGGGTACGCGTCAATACAGCCACACTCTCCGACGGGAACCTGGTCACGGGCGGTGCGACCGATCCGTTCGCCGCCGCGGAACTGCTGCTGGGCGCGCGCACGGCGGCGTACATGGGCAGGACGTCGGTCGCGGGCACGCCCGTACGGCACTACCGGGGTACCGCCGACCTCACACTGGCCGCGCGCGATGCCTCGGCGGGCAACCGGGAGGCGCTGCGGGCGGCGGCGAAAGGCTTCGCCACGGCGACGGTCCCCTTCGACGTCTACCTCGACGAACAGGGCCGTATCCGCAAGGTCCGCCACCGGTTCAGCTTCGTGAACGGGCAGCAGAAGGACACGGTCGCGGTGGCCTCCACGACGCTGCTGTACGACTTCGGAGCCGCGGTGGACGTACGCCTGCCGAAGACGAAGGACATCTTCGCCGGACGGATCGCCGAGTGAGGGAACGACGGTGGGCGGGGCCGGAAATGGTCCGTTGGTGCCATGCGCTGTCCGTGGGCCGCTCCCTACTCTAGGAAGTCGGTAACGGCAGGAAGAGGTGATGCACGTGGCTCCGGCGCGCGGTACGGCAGTTCAGGACCACGTGGCCCTGGCCGAGATCGAGCTGTGCGGCGACCTGATCATCGCGGCCTCGGCCGCCCGAGAGGACCGCCTCAGCCCGGACCAGATCGACAAGGTCCTCAAGGTGGCCGAAGAACGCTTCCCGCAACAAAGAACAGAAGACCCCACCAACTGACCTGACCTGCCCCACCCAGGGGCGCCCCTTCAGGGGCGCGGGGAACGGCGCAGTCTTTCGTCTCTCAGGGGCGCGGGGAACGGCGCAGTCTTTTCGTCCTGAGGGACGCGAGGGCCGGCGCATCATTTCCGGCCCCCGCCCGGCCACGGCTCACGTACGCAACAGCCGAGCAATCGCCTTGGTCGCCTCCTCCACCTTCGCGTCGACCTCGGCACCCCCCTTGACCGCCGCGTCAGCGACACAGTGCCGAAGATGCTCCTCCAGAAGCTGCAGCGCGAACGACTGCAACGCCTTCGTGGAGGCGGAGACCTGCGTGAGTATGTCGATGCAGTAGACGTCCTCGTCGACCATCCGCTGCAGCCCCCGCACCTGCCCCTCGATCCGCCGCAGCCGCTTGAGGTGCTCGTCCTTCTGTTTGTGGTAGCCGTGGATCCCGCGATCGTGGTCGGTCACGATCTCCGCGCCGCCGGCTTCCGCCGCACCCGTCTCCCCGGAGGGCGCCGTCGCGCCGGCCTCGGTGGTCGTCATCGCGTCCTCCTGCTGACTGATACCCCTACCGGGTATATCGTAACGAACTTTGCTGGGTATAGGGCCCTTGGCAGATGCCCTCGCGGGACCCCGTGCTGATCACTGTGCCCGATGGGCGACACTGGGGGGCGGCCGGTTAGCCGTGGCCGGATGATGCGCCTAGCATCAGCCTGACCGACACCGAAGCAATCCGAGGACCCCACGTGCGATTTCGTCTGACCCCCAGGGAGACGAGCTTCTACGACATGTTCGCCGCTTCCGCGGACAACATCGTCACGGGCTCCAAGCTCCTGATGGAACTGCTCGGGGCGGACTCGTCCGGCCGAGCCGAGATCGCAGAGCGTATGCGGGCCGCGGAACACGCCGGTGACGACGCAACGCACGCGATCTTCCACCAGCTGAACTCCTCGTTCATCACGCCGTTCGACCGCGAGGACATCTACAACCTCGCCTCGTCCCTCGACGACATCATGGACTTCATGGAGGAGGCCGTCGACCTGGTCGTCCTCTACAACGTGGAGGAACTGCCCAAGGGCGTCGAGCAGCAGATCGAGGTACTGGCCCGGGCGGCGGAGCTGACCGCCGAGGCCATGCCGAACCTGCGCACGATGGACAACCTCACCGAGTACTGGATCGAGGTCAACCGTCTGGAGAACCAGGCCGACCAGATCCACCGCAAGCTGCTGGCAATGCTCTTCAACGGCAAGTACGAGGCCATCGAAGTGCTGAAGCTCAAGCAGATCGTGGACGTCCTCGAAGAGGCCGCCGACGCGTTCGAGCACGTGGCCAACACGGTGGAGACCATCGCGGTCAAGGAGTCCTGACCCCTTCATGGACACCTTCGCCTTGATCGTGACCATCGGTGTCGCGCTCGGATTCACCTATACCAACGGCTTCCACGACTCCGCGAACGCCATCGCCACCTCCGTGTCCACGCGCGCGCTGACGCCGCGTGCGGCACTCGCGATGGCCGCCGTGATGAACCTCGCCGGCGCCTTCATGGGCAGCGGGGTCGCCAAGACAGTCAGCGAAGGCCTGATCGAGACACCGCACGGCAACCGGGGCATGTGGATCCTGTTCGCCGCGCTGGTGGGCGCGATCGTGTGGAACCTCGTCACCTGGTACTTCGGCCTGCCGTCCTCCTCCTCCCACGCGCTGTTCGGCGGCATGGTGGGCGCGGCGCTCGCCGGCGGCATCGATGTCATCTGGTCCGGCGTCCTGGAGAAGGTCGTCATCCCGATGTTCATCTCCCCGGTCGTCGGTCTGATCGCCGGCTATCTGGTGATGTGCGCGATCATGTGGCTCTTCCGCCGTTCCAACCCGCACAAGGCGAAGCGCGGTTTCCGTATCGCGCAGACCGTGTCGGCGGCGGGTATGGCTCTGGGCCACGGCCTCCAGGACGCCCAGAAGACGATGGGCATCGTGGTGATGGCCCTGGTCATCTCGGACGTCGAGGAAGCGGGCGACCCGATTCCGGTCTGGGTCAAGATCGCGTGCGCGGTGATGCTGTCGCTGGGTACGTACGCCGGTGGGTGGCGCATCATGCGTACGCTCGGGCGGAAGATCATCGAGCTGGATCCTCCGCAGGGGTTCGCGGCGGAGACGACGGGTGCGTCGCTGATGTTCACGACGGCGTTCATCTTCCACGCGCCGATCTCCACGACTCATGTCATCACTTCGGCGATCATGGGTGTGGGGGCCACGAAGCGGGTGAACGCGGTGCGGTGGGGTGTCGCGAAGAACATCATCCTCGGCTGGTTCATCACGATGCCGGCGGCGGCACTGGTAGCGGCAACGAGCTTCTGGCTCGTGGACGTGGCGTTCCTGTAACCACCTTCTCCGCCCCCGCCGCCCTTACCCTTCCCGTCACTGACTCGGGGGCGCCGCCCCCGGACCCCCGGTCCTCAAACGCCGGACGGGCTGAAAGATGTCTTTCAGCCCGTCCGGCGTTTGAGGACAAAGAGGGCGAGGGGCGCAGCCCCATGCAGTGACAGGAAGGGCAAGGGCGGCGGGGGCGAGAAAAAGCCAACGGGCCCACCCCCCGGCGCAAGCGCCGGGAAGCGGGCCCTATCGGTCCCCGCGGTGGCACCGCCATGCAGCACCGCGAGGGGTCTACGCCACGGACGGGCTCAGCCGAACCGCCCCGAGATGTAGTCCTCGGTGGCCTGCACGGACGGGTTCGAGAAGATCCGCTCGGTGTCGTCGATCTCGATGAGCTTCCCGGGCTGCCCGACCGCGGACAGGTTGAAGAACGCCGTCCGGTCGGAGACGCGCGCGGCCTGCTGCATGTTGTGCGTCACGATGACGATCGTGAAGCGCTCCTTCAGCTCACCGATCAGGTCCTCGATGGCCAGCGTCGAGATCGGGTCGAGCGCCGAGCACGGCTCGTCCATGAGCAGCACCTTCGGCTCGACGGCGATCGCCCGCGCGATGCACAGTCGCTGCTGCTGACCGCCGGAGAGCCCGGACCCCGGCTTGTTCAGCCGGTCCTTGACCTCGTTCCAGAGGTTCGCGCCCTTGAGCGACTTCTCCACGATGTCGCCCAGCTCGGACTTCTTGTAGCTGCCGTTGAGCCGCAGCCCCGCCGCCACGTTGTCGAAGACCGACATGGTGGGGAAGGGGTTCGGACGCTGGAAGACCATGCCGACCTCGCGCCGCACCGACACCGGGTCGATCCCGGCGCCGTACAGGTTCTCGTCGTCGAGCATGACCTTGCCCTCGACGCGGCCGCCCGGTGTCACCTCGTGCATCCGGTTGAGGGTGCGCAGGAACGTGGACTTTCCGCAGCCGGAGGGGCCGATGAAGGCCGTCACCGAGCGGGGTTCGATGGCCATCGAGATGTCCTCGATGGCTCGGAACGAGCTGTAGTAGGCGCTGAGGCCGCTGACGTCGATTCGCTTGGCCATGGGGATCACTGCTTCTTTCGAGGGGGAAAACTGGTCGCTGTCTGGCCGCGTCAGCGACCGGTCTTGGGGGCCTTCCAGCGGGCGATGCCGCGAGCCGCCAAGTTGAGGATCATCACGAACGCGATCAGCGTGAGCGCCGCCGCCCAGGCCCGGTCGTACGCCGCACCGGAGCCGCCGCTGTTCGCGTACTGCTGGTAGATGTACATCGGGAGCGAGGCCTGCGGGCCGTCGAAGGGGTCCGTGTTGATGAAGGTCGAACCCCACACCAGCAGCAGTACCGGAGCGGTCTCACCGGTGATGCGGGCGATCGCGAGCATCACACCGGTGGTGATACCGCCGATGGAGGTCGGGAGCACCACCTTGGTGATGGTGCGCCACTTCGGCACGCCCAGCGCCAGCGAGGCCTCGCGGAGCTCGTTCGGGACGAGCTTGAGCATCTCCTCGGTGGAGCGGACGATCACGGGCAGCATGAGGATGGTCAGGGCCATCGCGCCGGCGAACCCGGAGTAGCCCATGTCCAGGATGATGATCCAGAAGCTGAGGACGAACAGGCCCGCGACGATCGACGGGATGCCCGTCATGACGTCGACGAAGAAGGTGACGGCCTGGGCGAGCCTGCCGCGCCCGTACTCGACGAGGTAGATCGCGGTCAGGATGCCGATCGGCACGGAGATCACCGTGGCGATGCCGACCTGCTCCAGCGTGCCGAGGATCGCGTGGTAGATGCCTCCGCCGGGCTCGGTGTCGGTCACCAGACCCATCGAGTGGGTGAGGAAGTAGACGTCGAGGACCTTCACACCGCGCTTGACGGTCTCCCAGATGAGCGAGACCAGCGGAATGACGGCGAGCAGGAACGCGACCCAGACGAGGCTGGTCGCGACCCGGTCCTTGGCCTGCCGTTTACCCTCGACCTTCGCGGCGATGCCGTACGACGCGGCCACGAAGAAGACCGCGGCCATCAGACCCCACTGGATCTTGCTGTCCAGTCCGGCCGCGGCGCTGATGCCGAGACCGAGGGCGATCGAGCCGGCCGCGATCGCGTACGGGCTCCACTTGGGCAGTGTCGCGCCCTGCAGGGAGCTGGGGCGCCTGTCGTTCACTGTCTGGCTCATGCGTTGGCCCCCGAGTACTCCGCGCGGCGGGCGATGATCATGCGGGCGCCACCGTTGACCAGCAGGGTGATGACGAACAGCACCAGACCGGAGGCGATGAGCGCGTCACGGCCCATCTCGCTGGCCTCGCTGAACTTGCTGGCGATGTTCTGGGCGAAGGTGCCGCCGCCCGGGTCGAGCAGGCTGGCGTTGATCTCGAAGCTCGGGGACAGGACCGTGGCCACCGCCATCGTCTCGCCGAGCGCGCGCCCGAGGCCGAGCATCGACGCGGAGATGACACCGGAGCGGCCGAAGGGCAGCACCGACATGCGGATGACCTCCCAGCGCGTGGCGCCGAGGGCCAGTGCGGCTTCCTGGTGCATCTGCGGAGCCTGCCGGAAGACCTCGCGGCTCACGCTGGTGATGATCGGCAGGATCATGATCGCGAGCAGGATGCCCACGGTGAACAGCGAGCGCGGTGCGCCGCCCTGCCAGTCGAGGATGCCGGTCCAGCCGAAGTAGTCGTCCAGCCAGCCGAAGAGGCCGATCAGCTGCGGTGCGAGGACCAGGGCGCCCCACAGGCCGTACACGATGGACGGCACGGCGGCGAGCAGGTCGATCACGTAGGAGAGGGGACCGCCGAGCCTGCGCGGGGCGTAGTGCGTGATGAACAGGGCGATGCCGACCGCGATCGGGACCGCGATGACCATCGCGATGATCGACGAGATGACCGTGCCGTAGACCAGGACCGCGATGCCGAAGCTCGGCGGTACGGCGGTCGGGTTCCACTCGAAGGTCGTGAGGAAGTTGCTCTCGTCCTTGCTGATCGCGATCACGGAGCGGTACGTGAGGAAGGCCGCGATGGCGGCCATGATCACGAGCAGGAAGATGCCCGACCCGCGGGACAGGCCGAGGAAGACTCGGTCGCCGGGCCGGGTGACCCCGCGGGCCGCGCGCTTCTGCTCGGTCTCGGAGGGTGGGGAGACGGGGGGAGGCGCGTCTGATTTCTTGGTGGATATATCCATGAGGTTCTCCGGTCTGCGGGGCCACACACCGTGTGCGGCCCCAGGCGGCGGTGCACCGGACGGCGCGCGGTCCGGGCCCCGGATCGGGGACCGGACCGCGCGCTCAGGTCAGCTCAGGCTCGCGACGGTCGTACGGACCTTGGCGATGATCTCTTCGGGGATCGGGGCGTAGTCGTTCTCGGCCAGGATCTTCTGGCCGTCCTCGCTGGCGATGTAGGTGAGGAACGCCTTCGTGGCGGCCAGGGTGTCGGCCTTGTTGCCCTTGTCGCAGACGATCTCGTACGTGACCAGGGTGATCGGGTAGGCGCCGTCAGCCTTGGTCGCGCGGTTCAGTTCGAGCGCGAGGTCCGAGCCGGTGCCGACGATCTTGGCGTCCGCGATGGCCGTGGTCGCGTTCTCGACGGTGGCCTCGACGGGAGCGCTGGCGCCCGTGTCCAGCTTGGCCGAGGCGATGCCGTCCTTGGCGTACGACAGCTCCATGTAGCTGATGGCGCCGGAGGTCTGCTTGACCTGCTGGGCGACACCGGAGGAGCCGGACGCGGACTGGCCGCCCTTGGCCTGCCAGGCCTTGCCGCCCTCGTACTTCCACTGGTCGGGCGCGGCCGCGATCAGGTACTTGGTGAAGTTGTCCGTGGTGCCGGACTCGTCCGAGCGGTGGAACGCCTGGATCTTGAGGTCGGGCAGCTTCGCGTCGGGGTTCAGCTTCGCGATCGCCGCGTCGTTCCAGTTGCTGATCTTGCTGTCGAAGATCTTCGCAAGGGTCTCCGCGTCGAGGACGAGGCCCTCGACACCCGGGACGTTGTAACCGACCGCGATCGGACCGCCGACCATCGGCAGGTCGATGCCCTGGCCGCCCTTGCAGACCTCCTTGGAGGCCGTGACCTCTTCGGGCTTCAGCGCGGAGTCGGAACCGGCGAAGGCGACCTGGCCCTGGGTGAACGCCGTGACACCGGCGCCCGAACCCTCGGACTTGTAGTTGATCTGAACGTCCTTGCAGGCGGTCACGAACTGCTTGACCCAGGCGTCGATCGCGTTCTTCTGCGCGGAGGAGCCGTTGGCCAGCAGCTGGCCCTTGGCGTCGTCACACTTGATGGAGCTGTTGGCGGCCGTCGTGCTGCCGTCGCTGCTGCCGGTGCCGGTGTCGTCCGAGCCGCACGCCGTCAGCGCAAGGGCGCCGGAGACGGCGACAGCACCGAGGGAAAGGGCGCGAAGCCGGTTCTTGCGCTGAAGCTTCACTTTCGTGAGTTCCTTCCAGAAGCCGCCGTTGCGGCGGCGTGCGATGTCATGGGTCCCGCTGGTTCATCGACCGGCACAGGCGCTCGCTTCCGTCCGCACCACGCACCGGGTAAGGCCGAAATTAGGCAGAACAGGTGAAGCCGCCGATGGCCGTGAGTGAACGGAGGGTGAACCCCTGCCGTCAGTGCGGTGAGGTCACGGAACGCTTACGGGTTGAACACGCAAGGGTTCCGACTAACGGAAGCTCCGCCTTCGCTCGCCCGCCACACCCCTCCTCCCCCGCCTGGCCTGAACCCGCCCCCTCCCCTTTGCCCACTCATGGGGATTGCCGGTTGCCGCCCGTGGAACCCGCCGGGCGGTTGACCCGTCTCGTTGAACGGGAGCAACGGGAGGCGCGCATGCAGCGGCGTACGTTCATAGGCGGCACGGCGGCGGTCGCGGTGACAGCGGCGTCGGCGGCCTGCAGCGGCAAGGAGCCACGGCTGGCCGGCTCGACGCGTACGTCCGGCACACCGGCCCAGGGCACAGGAGCGACCACGACGGCCGAAGGCACCCCGTCGGGCACCCCGGCCGCCAACCTGCGCGCGCTGGCCGCGGACCTCGACGGCTCCCTGGTCCGCCCGGGCGACGCAGACTGGGCGGCGGCCCGCCAGCTCTACAACACCCGCTTCGACTCCCTGAAGCCGACGGCGGTCGCGTACGTGGCCCACCCCGACGACATCCGTACGGTCCTCGCGTACGCCCGCGCCCACGACGTCCCCGTCTCGATCCGCAACGGCGGCCATTCGTACGCCGGTTGGTCCTCCGGGAACGGCCGGCTGATCCTCGACGTGTCGAAGCTGTCCCGGATACGCGCGTCCGGCGACGAGGCGGTCATCGGCGCGGGCGCCAAGCTGATCGACGTCTACCGCGGGCTCGCCTCCAGGAGCGTGACCATCCCGGCGGGCTCGTGCCCGACGGTGGGCGTCTCGGGCCTGGCGCTGGGCGGCGGCCACGGGGTGGTGTCGAGGGCGTACGGCCTGACGTGCGACAGCCTCACGCAGGCGACCCTGATCACGGCCGACGGCAAGCAGCTCACCGCGAGCGCGACCGAGAACAAGGACCTGTTCTGGGCACTGCGCGGCGCGGGCAACGGCAACTTCGGCGTCGTCACGGAACTCCGCTTCAAGACCCACCCGGCCCCGCAGGGCGTCGCGGCGAACATGTCCTGGCCGTGGCCGAGGGCGGCGGCGGTCCTGGCGGCCTGGCAGGAGTGGGGCCCCGACCAGCCGGACGAGATCTGGTCGTCGCTCCACGTCGAGAACGCGGACGGCGGCACCCCGACCGTCTCCGTCTCCGCGTTCTCCCTCGGCACGTACGGCGACCTGCAGAACGCGGTGGACCGCCTCGCCGACCGGATCGGCGCCTCCGCCCGCAGCGTCTCCCTCAGGCGCCGTTCCTACGAGGAGGCGATGGAGGTGTACGCGGGCTGCTCGTCCTTCTCCTCCGACGCCCAGTGCCATCTCCCGGGCGGGACACCGGGCCGCTCACCGCAGGGCGCGCTGGGCCGCGAGACGTACGCGGGCCGCTCGGACTTCTTCGACCGCTCGCTCTCGGCGGCGGGCATCAAGACCTTGCTCTCGCGCATCTCAGGCGTCCAGGGCGGCACGGGCAGCATCGCGCTCACCGCGCTCGGCGGCGCGATCAACCGGGTCGACCCCACGGCCACGGCGTTCGTCCACCGCCGCTCGCGGATGCTGGCCCAGTACATCGCGGCGTGGCGCCCCGGTACCTCCGGCAGTACGTCGGAATCCTGGCTGACGGCCACGCACACGGCCATGCGCCCTTACGCCTCGGGCGCGGCCTACCAGAACTACACGGACCCCACTCTGCCCAACTGGCGAAAGGCCTACTACGGCCAAGCGTCCCCACACCTGAAGTCCCTGAAATCCCAGTACGACCCAAAGAACTTCTTCAACTTCCCCCAGTCGCTGTAGCCCGGACCTCCTGGCCGCCCCCAGGGGCGCGGGGAACGGCGCAATCTTTCGCTTCTAGGGGCGCGGGGAACGGCGCAATCTTTCGTCTTCAGGGGCGCGGGGAACTGCGCGACCAGCCACAACGGACCCGCACCCGACGAGCCCACCCCCCACCACCCACTACCTACGCCGCAAGATCCCTCTCCGCAGGATCAACATCACTACGAGACCCAGGAATCACTTTCTCCCGCGCCCCGGCGGAGCGATCCGCCCGAACCAACCACCCCACCCGCCCAGCCCGCTCAACAGCCCGAACCACAGGCGTCAACAAAGCGGTAGCAAGCGGCGAAAGCAGCAGAACGACAGCCGTCCCGAGCGCGAACCCCCCGACCACGTCGGTCGGATAGTGCACGCCCATGTAAATCCGGCAGAACCCACCGAGCAGCGCAAGCCCTATCCCGACAAGCCCGAACTTCCGATTCGCGACAAACAGCCCGACCCCCATCGCCATCATGAGAGTCGAGTGATCGCTCACAAATGAATAGTCGCTCTTGCCGCCGATGAGGACTTCAAGTCCCTCGTGGTCCACAAAGGGCCGAGGCCGTTCGACAAAACCCCGTATCGGCACATTCACGAGTACGGCGACCCCGGCGGCCAGCGGCGCCCAGATCAGTGCGGCCACGGAGGCCGCGGCCTCGTCCCCGCCCCGCCGCCGCACGTTCCACCAGCACCACAGCACCAGCAGAACCATGACGAGCAGGAGTCCCCACTCGCCCACGAACTCCATGACGCGGTCGAACCAGTGCGGCGCGTCTTTGGCGAGACCATTGATGTCGTAGAGCAAGTCAACGTCGGGGTTCGATCCGGAGTCGGCGAGTCCAGCCATGGTGCAACGGCTCCTTCGTCGTCATCTTTCCAACGCACCCATCGGATGCGTCGCGCCACAACCCCCGTCGTCGGCTACAAGAACAGGAACGCACACTCCCCTTCAATACGTTCCACCCTCCACCGAATGATCACGCAGACGTTATCGAAGAGAGATACATCGCCGCAGCTCAGGGGTGGGTTTCACACAGAGGTGGGCAATGCTTTCGCGCCATCTTCGGTCACCCGCGTCGCCCCGAAGTAGTCGGGGGTGTCGATGGAGTCGAAACGGATCACGGCCCCGGTCCGAGGGGCATTGATCATGTACCCGCCGCCCACATAGACCCCCACGTGCCGGATGGCCCGGGAGTTGGTGAGGTCGTCCGAGAAGAAGACCAGGTCCCCGGGCAGCAGCTCGTCCCGCCCGGGGTGCGGACCGGCGTTGTACTGGTCGTTGGCGACCCGCGGCAGAGTGATCCCCACCGTCTCGTACGCGGCCTTGGTCAGCCCCGAGCAGTCGAAGCGTCCTCCCTGCTCAGGGGTGCCGTTGCCGCCCCAGAGATAGAGCGTGCCGAGCTTCTTCTGCGCGAAGTGGATGGCGCCGGCGGCCTGTTGGGAGGGCTGCACGCGACCGACGGGAGCGGCGAAGCTCTCCTGCAGCGTGGTGATCGTCTTCACGTAGTTCTGGGTTTCCCTGTACGGCGGAACGCCCCCGTATTTGATGACGGCGTACGCCCCCGCGTTGTACGCGGCGAGCATGTTCTCCGTCGGGTTCCCAGGCGCGTCCTTGACGTACTTCGCGAGCGTGCAGTCGTACTTCGCGGCCGATGGAATCGCGTCATTCGGATCCCATACGTCACGGTCGCCGTCCCCGTCGCCGTCGATTCCGTGCGTGGCCCAGGTCCCGGGGATGAATTGCGCGATCCCCTGCGCGGCGGCCGGGCTCTTGGCGCCGGGATTGAACCCACTCTCCTGATACAGCTGCGCGGCGAGAAGTGCCGGATTGATGGCGGGGCACGAATTGCCCCACTTCTGCACGAGCGCCCGGTACGCCGCCGGCACGGATCCCTTGGCGAGGCCGACGGCCCCCTGACCCACACCGTTGGCGAGGTTCCCGGCGACCATGTAGACGCCGACCACCAGCACCATGACGAAGCCGAGCCCCGCCCCCACGGCGGCGGTCGCCAAGATCCAGCCCTTACGCACCGTCAACCGCCCCTCGCCGCACGGTAATCCGAACGTCAGTGTAGATGCGCGGAGCCCATCACGGAATGATCACTCACCGACCACCCGGGACGGGGATACGGTTGTCCCACTCGGGACCGTCCCCACGCCTTCGGCGCCCTCGTCTCCGTACGCAAGGAGAACCGGATCCATGTCCGACATCCCCACGAACCTCACCTGGGAACGCGCCGCCCCGCCGGAGGCGACCGGGCCCGGCCCCTGGATCGAGCTGGCCTTCGGCGACGACGGACTCGTCTACATCCGTGAGACCAGCGACCCGGAGACCGTCGTCACGACCACCCGGAAGAAGTGGGACGCCTTCGTACTCGGCGTACAGGCGGGCGAGTTCGACCACTTCGTGGAGGGAGTGGAAGGATTCGAGGGCTCGGCGGGATCAGCGGACTCCGTGGACTCCGCGGGTGGTCGGCCCTAGGCGACAGGCCCCGCCGAACCACCACGCACCGCATCCCGCACCGCACCTCGCTCCTCACCGCACCCTCACCGCGTCCCTCGCCACACCCCGCGCCCACAGCACCAGCGGCACCTGAAGCGGCAGCCGGGCCAGCGCCGCGGCCTTCTGGGGCGCGGGCCGGTGACGCCAGTCCACGGCCATCTGGACATTCGCGGGGAACACCCCGACGAAGAACGCGGTGGTGGCCAGCGCGGCCACCCGCCGCGTACGCGGCACCGCCACCCCGGCCGCCAGCGCCAGCTCGACGACACCGCTCGCGTACGTCCAGGTCCGCGGCGAACCCGGCAGCACGCGCGGGACGGTCGCGTCGAACTGCCGGGGCACCGCGAAGTGGGCGACGGCGGCGGAGGCCAACAGACCTGCGAGCAACAGGGGCGAGCGTTCCGACCTTGGCACGATTCCTCCTCCGGAAGCCCATGAAGGGCTGGGGCAACGGCTGCCGTGCGAGGTTACTCGAAAGTAAGTAGCCGGACGTCAGGAGGACTCCGCGCCCGTGTACGCCACGGTCGTCCGATCCGCCCTCCCCCGGGCGACCTCCTCGGCCTCACCGCCGGCGACGGCAGCCGCGTACCACCCCTCGCTGCTCAGCGCGACGAACCGCAGCCCTTCCTCGGTCCCGAACCAGGCCATGGCCTCCTCGGGATCCACGGCCGCGCCGGAGGCCAGATGGAGAGTGAGCCCGATGAGCGCCATGTCCCAGCCGACACCGACGGCCCCGGGCCCGAACTGCTGCCACTTCTCGTCGTCGTCGGGTGCGATGTGGTCCAGCTCGAAGCGCGTTCCGCCGTCCGCCGCGGGGGTCAGCCGCAGCTCGATCCAGCTGACGTTCCCGCCGAACTCCCAGGTCGCGGTGAAACCCTTCGGCGGGTCGCAGCGCTCGACGGTCCCGCCGGCGTTGCCCTCCAGCTGGTACGTGCCGCCGGGCCGCAGCTCGCCGGTGACGGGCAGGAACCAGCGCGGGATGCGCTCGGGATCGGTGCACGCCTCCCAGAGGTCCTCGACGGTCGTGTCGTACGTCTGACTTACGGTCACCACATGGGCCTCACCGGCCTCGATGAGCCGGCTGCCGACCTGGCGCCGCACGGCGTTGATCTGATGGCTGACGTCGATCATGCGCTGCTCCTTCACTGGCCGGACCCCTCGCGGAGCCGGCGTTCGCGCTTGCCCCGGGCCACCTCGGTGGACAGGGCGTCGAGGTGGGGTGTCCAGAAGCGCCGGAAGCGGTCCAGCCAGGCGTCGATGTCACGCAGGGGCTCGGAGTTCACGGCGTACAGCCGCCGCGCCCCCTCCGGCCGGACCGTCGCGAAGCCGTTCTCCCGCAGGACCTTGAGGTGCTGCGAGACGCCGGGCTGGGATATGCCGAACTCTTCCCGCACGACCTCGCTCACCGCCCCGGAGCTCATCTCGCCGTCCGCGAGCAGCTCCATGATCCGTCGGCGAACGGGGTCACCGAGTACGTCGAATGCGTGCACAGGAGCAACGTATCACCATGCACTTATATAAGCGCGTGCTGATGAAAAGTGGCGGTCACCACTCCCACCCCGGCGCGCCCTGCCACCCCGTCCGGGATAGCCTGCCCCACAACGAAACGGGTGGCGTCTACACACCACGAGACGCACGACCCGGAGAACATCGGCACGACGGACCGGCGCACTCGGGACGGAGTCGGGCTCGATGGACGGGCGGAATCGGCCACCATCAGTTGGCGTTCGCGTAAGAGGGGCTAACGACGGAACCACACCACAGGTTCCGCATCTACTTCATTGCCCGGCGTGACCTGCCGTGATACACAGAGTGACGATACGCCTCCCCGCATGCCGTCCTGCGCCCCCCTGAAGGGTCCCGCGAGCTCCGGTGACAAGGGATTCGTACGAAACCCGCCAATCAATGACGCCAAGTCGACATGCGACAGCATCATTGTCAGCGACAATAGCCGTGACCTCTGCGCAGAGTGGCAGAGGAGGCAGAACAACCCACTAGGGGCGGTGACTTACATGCTTTTCGCAGCCGAAAAGGGCGACATCAACACGATCATCGGCGGAATCGCTCCGGACTGGGGCCCGTTCGGCACCCTGGGCAACGAAGCCCGCGTGATGATCGAGGTCGTGATGGCTGTCGCCATCCTCCTGTGCCTCGGCATCGCGATCTGGGGAGCGGCGAAACAACGTATCGGCGCGACCGCCCTCCGCGACACCTTCAGCGCGGAACAGGGCAAGGGTCTGATCATCGCGGGTCTCACCGGGGTCTTCATCATCGGTTCACTGGGCACGCTCTTCACGATCGTGTACGGCATGGCCGTCTAGGCGGCGGCCGGCCCGGTGCCCCCGCACCCGGCCGGACCCCTGTGCGTCCCTCCTCCACCCCACCCGTCCGTCGTGCCCACCGGCTGAGGTTGCGTCTCCTGATGTCCAGTCACCACACCGCGCCCACGCGGGAACCAGCGGGGCTACCGTCGTATGACGCGGTTCAGCATGAGGTCGAGGGGGCGTACGCGGCATGAGTCTCGGTGACGAGCACGGAGCGCGCGGCGAGGACGGTGGGTACGGAGGTACCGGCCAGACGCGCACGCGGCTCCCCGACAGTGCCGGTGACGTCTACGGAGGAGCGCGACGAGGCGGCCGTTCGTCGTCGCGCAGCCTCGTCACGGTGGTGGGCGTAGTGGTCCTCCTGATCGCAGCCATCGCCTTCGCGAACCGCGGGGGCGGGAGTTCCGGATCGGACGACGACGGGGGCGGGGCAAAGGCGGGCTCCGCCCCGACGTCGGCCTCGGGGGAGCAGCCGGTGAAGACGAAGGCCGCCGGCATCCCGACCGGGTACGCCCGGAACGACCAGGGCGCGCAGAGCGCAGCGGCCAACTACGCCACGGCACTCGGTTCCGACAGCATGTTCATCACCGCTCAGCGGCACGAGATCCTACGGACGATCGCCGACCCCGGCGCGCTGGACCGACTCCGGTCCGGGTTCGACGCGGACTACTCGGCGGGGCTCCTGGCCAAGATCGGCCTCACCAAGGACGGCGACGCGCCCTCCGGCAGCACCTTCGTCAACCGCACGCTGCCGGTGGGCACCAAAGTCACCTCCAGCAGCACCGGTACGGCCACCGTCGAAGTCTGGTGCAACAGCCTCTTCGGGCTCACCGGGGAGTCATCCACCAAGCCCGTGACCAGTGGCTGGTTCACCGTGACCGTGAAGTTGAACTGGGCCGAGGACGACTGGAAGGTCCTGGAGACCAGCCAGAAGACCGGCCCGACCCCCGTCAACGGAGACGACCCCGTCTCCGGGTCCGACGAGATCGGCAAGGCGGTCGAGGAGTTCGGAGGGTTCACGTATGCCCGGTAGCCCGCAGCGCGTACTCAAGTTCACCGGCGCCGTAGCAGCTGTGCAGACCACGGTCGTACTGCTGGCTTCACAGGCTCAAGCAGCTCCCACACCGACGCCGACTCCGACGCCCTCGGAGAACTACTGCTCACAGATTTCGGGTCAGGCCCGCGAATACTGTGAACAGGGCAGCAACAACCGCAACGGCCCCTCCCTCGACGACCCCACCACAGCCCTCGACCCCCTCGCCTCCCTCGCCAAGGGCTGCGCGAAAGCCGCCTCCTGGACGATCGACAAGCTCAGCGACGCCGTCCAGAACACGGCGACGGTCGACTTCACGAACCCCACGTTCCTCCAGCAGTACGCGGTCGTCTTCGCCGCGTCGACCATCCTCACCCTCCTCCTGTGGCTGCTCGCGGTCGCCAAGCGCGCCGTGCGGGGCGTCCCCCTCAGCACGGCCATCGGCGAAGCCATCGGATTCCTCTGGCTGACGGTGCTGGCCTCCGCCTTCACCCCCCTCGTCCTCTACACGGTCGTCTCCGCGACCGACGGCATCGCCGAGGTCCTCGCCAAGACGACCGGCAACCAGACCGACACGTTCTTCGGCAACTTCTCCGGCGCCCTGAACAAGGGCACCGACATCGGCGGCGGCCCGATCATGCTGATCGTGGTCTCCCTCGTGTCGATCCTCGCCGCCGGCGTCCTCTGGCTCGAACTGGTGATCCGCGCCGCCCTCCTCTACGTGGGCGCGCTCCTCGGCACGGTCGTCTACGCCGGCCTCGTCGACAAGAACCTCTGGGGCCACGTCCGCCGCTGGGCCGGCATCATGATCGCCGTCATCCTCGTCAAACCGGTCATCGTGATCGTGCTGGGCCTCGCGGGAGCCCTCTCCGCGGAGGACGGCCCGGACTCCTTCTCCGCCGTCGTCTCCGGCCTCGCGATCATCCTGCTCGCCATCTTCGCCAGCGCCATGATCTACCGCTTCGTCCCCGGCTTCGGCGACGAGATCGCGGGCGGCCGCAACAACCGCATCATGCAGGGCGCCGAGGGCAAGGCCGCGGCCGCCATCAGCTCGCCCGCCCACCTCGTCGCCCAGGGCATCAAGACCCACAGCACCCGGGCCGACAACAACGGCGGCGGCAACAGCGGCGCCCGCCCCTCGAACCCCGTCTCCGGCGGCGTCGCGGCCCACAGCTCACGCGGCTCCTCGGGCGGTGGCGGCGGATCCGTCCCCTCCGCGCCCCCACCCCGCTCCAGCCCGATCAACACTCCCCACGCCGGGAACAACCGGAACAACAGCAACGGCAACAGCAGCAACAACCGCACGGGAGGTGAAGGGCGTTGACGACCGATTCCCACGTGTCCCATCCGGTCACGCCCCGCCGTACATATCTGATCGGCCGCGCCCGGCCGAGCGCGATCGTCGGCCGCAACCGCGAGTCCGGCGAGATCGGGCTCATCATCGCGGGCGCGTTCCTCGGCATGATGTGCGGCCTGATCGTCCCCGTGCTCTCCGTGCGCATCGTGCTGCTCATGGGCTTCCCGATGCTCGCACTGGCCGCGGTCTACGTCCCGTACAAGCGGCGGACCTTCTACAAGTGGTTCGAGATCAACCGCAGTTACAAGCGCGGCCTGCGCCGCGGCACCGCCTACCGCAGCAACGTCATGGAGTCGGGCACCCACGTCGACGGCCGCGAGGTCGAGATCGGCCCGCCCCCGGGCATCGGCCGCATCTCCTGGCTCGCGGCGCCGTTCGGCCCGGACGAGATCGCCGTCCTCCTGCACGCCGACCGCAAGACCGTCACCGCCGCCATCGAGATCGAGGGCCCCGGCGTCGGCCTGCGCGACAGCGAGGACCAGGAAGCCCTCGTCGACCGCTTCGGCACCCTCCTCAAGCACGTCGCCAACGGAGACGGCTTCGTCACCCGCATCCAGATGCTCGCCCGCACCCTCCCCGCCGACCCGGACGCCCACGCCAAGGACGTCTCCGTACGCGGCGACGACCGCGCACCCGGCTGGCTCCAGGAATCGTACGAGCAGCTCAGTTCCATGGTGTCGACCAGCAGCGAACAGCACCGCGCCTACCTCGTCGCCTGCATGCACTACTCACGCGAACTGGCCGCCGAGGCCCAGGCCATGGCCCGCGCCGCCCGCCCCAAGGGCGGCAAGAAGCTCGACAAGGACTCCGGACTCGCCGTCGTCATGGCCCGCGAGCTCACCGACATCTGCTCCCGCCTCCAGGAGGCCGACATCCGGGTGCGCCAGCCACTCGGACAGGGGCGGCTCTCCTCCCTCGTACATTCGATGTACGACCCGGACCACCCCATCGACCACATCCAGGCCATGACCAAGCGCAACGCCTGGCCGGCCGAGCTGGACGCCATGGAGCCGACCTACCTCCAGGCCAAGACCCGCGAGTCCTCCACCCGCGCCCCCTGGTGCCACTCCACGGCCTGGGTGAAGGAGTGGCCGATGACCCCGGTGGGCGTCAACTTCCTCGCCCCGCTGCTCGTGCACACCCCGGACGTCATCCGCACGGTCGCCGTCACGATGGACCTCGAACCCACCGAGGTCGCCATCGAGCGCATGCTGACGGAGAAGACCAACGACGACGCCGAGGCCAGCCGCCAGGCCAAGATGAACCGCACCGTCGACCCCCGCGACGTCGCCTCGCACAACCGCGTCGACCAGCGCGGCCAGGACCTCGCGAGCGGCGCCGCCGGCGTCAACCTCGTCGGATACATCACCGTCTCGTCCCGCAACCCGGAGGCGCTCGCCCGCGACAAGCGGACGATAAGGGCCTCGGCCGGCAAGTCGTACCTGAAGCTCGAATGGTGCGACCGCGAGCACCACCGCGCCTTCGTCAACACACTCCCGTTCGCGACCGGCATCCGGAGGTAGGACTTCATGCGGGACCCGCTGTCCGTCCTCACGGAGGGCTTCACGTCCTTCCTCTTCGGCAAGGTCGAGACGACCCGCCCGCCGGTGCGCACCTCCACCGGCCAGGCCCAGGCCGTCTACCTGCCGACCGCGGCCCCCGGCCTCGGCGACTCCGGCGTCATCATCGGCCGCGAGGTCTACTCCGGGAAGGGCTACATCTACGACCCCTTCCAGCTGTACGGACAGCAGCTCCCGGCGCCGCACTGGCTGGTCCTCGGCGAGTCCGGCAACGGCAAGTCGGCGCTGGAGAAGACGTACGTCATGCGGCAGCTGCGGTTCAAGGACCGCCAGGTCGTCGTCCTCGACGCACAGGGCGAGGACGGGGTGGGCGAGTGGAACCTCATCGCCCAGGAACTGGGTCTGACCCCCATCCGCCTGGACCCGACCGCCGCCCTGGACATGGGGATCCGCCTCAACCCGCTCGACCCTGCGATCACGACGACCGGCCAGCTCGCGCTGCTCCGGACGATCATCGAGGTCGCGATGGGCCACGGCCTGGACGAGCGCTCCGGCTTCGCGCTGAAGGTCGCGCACGCCTACGTCAACGAGACGATCATCGACCGCCAGCCCGTTCTGACGGACATCGTCGAGCAACTGCGCCACCCCGAACCGGAGTCGGCGGAGGCGATGAACGTCGCCATAGACGACGTACGCGCCTGGGGCCTCGACGTCGCGCTCGTCATCGACCGTCTGGTCGACGGTGACCTGCGGGGCATGTTCGACGGCCCGACGACGGTCGGCATCGACCTGGACGCCCCGCTCATCGTCTTCGACCTGTCCCACATCGACCGCAACTCCATCGCCATGCCCATCCTGATGGCGATCGTCGGCGTGTGGCTGGAGCACACCTGGATCCGCCCCGACCGGAAGAAGCGCATCTTCCTCGTCGAGGAGGCCTGGCACATCATCAACAGCCCGTTCGTGGCCCAGCTCTTCCAGCGTCTGCTGAAGTTCGGCCGCCGCCTCGGTCTGTCCTTCGTGGCCGTCGTCCACCACCTGTCCGACGTCGTGGACGGAGCCGCCGCCAAGGAGGCCGCGGCGATCCTGAAGATGGCCTCGACGCGGACGATCTACGCCCAGAAGGCCGACGAGGCCAGAATGACGGGCCGCGTCCTCGGCCTGCCCCGCTGGGCGGTCGAGATCATCCCCTCCCTCACCCCGGGCATCGCCGTGTGGGACGTCAACGGCAACGTCCAGGTCGTCAAACACCTGATCTCCGAGACCGAGCGGCCCCTCGTCTTCACCGACCGCGCGATGACGGAGTCGTCGGCCGACCACCTCGCGGACGACGCCCTGCGCGCCGCCGAGCTGGAGGCCGAGGAGCGGGCCGCGGCGTTCATGGAGCACCACCTGAGCGATCTCGACGACTCGTCCGAGTCCACAGTGGCGTAGGTCCACAGCGGCATAAGTGGCGTCAGTGGCGCATAGGAGCGACCCGAGATGAGACCGGACGACCGCGATCGCGATCGCCAGCACGGCGGCGGCCAGGGAGGCGTTCCCGACGGCCTGCTGCTCGGCATCTTGGCCTTCGTCCTCGGCATGACCGTCATGGTCTGGACGGCGACCGGCCTCGCCGGCCTCTTCTCCCATGGCTCCTGGCCGTCCGGGGTCACCTTCCGCCGTACGCCCCTGGCCATACGCCAACTCGTCGCGGCCCCCCACGACCTGCCGACCGCGTGGCCCGACACCCCACCCGCCCAGCTCTCCGGATACGGGCTCTTCTGGGGCCTGTTCATCGGCCAGCTGATGATCCTGGTGGTCCTCACGATCTTCGTCCTCGGCACGGTGGCGAGGTGGCGGGCAGGCAGGGCGAGACGCAGGGCACTTCTGGCCGCGGCGCCGGAACCGGACCTGTTGACCAAGGGCGAGCCCGAGATCCCCCGAAGCCGGGCGGCCGAACGGCCGGAGGTGACGCATCCGCCGGTCGAGCACACGGCGGTCCGGGCGGCGGAGCTGCCGCTGGAGTCTGTTCCTGCTTCGCTTCCTGCGGAAACCGCCGAACGGGCGGGTGGGTGGGAAAGTCCCGCCCCAAGGGGACCCGTTGTGCTGGGCCCGCCGGAGACCCGCCACCCCCTCGCCGTCCAGGCGATCCGGGACGCGGACGGCCCCGCCCTCGTCATCACCTCCGACCCCGCCCTGTGGTCGAGCACGAAGGACGCCCGCGCGAAACTGGGCCCCGTCCTCCTCTACGACCCCTCCCACCTCTGTGACACGCCGGCCCGCCTCCACTGGTCCCCCTCCGCGGGCTGCGAGACCAAGGACACCGCGAAGGCCAGAGCGGCGGCGCTCCTCGCCCCGGTCCGCCCCACCGCCAAGATCGACCAGGCGGTCGCCGACACCGCGGAAACGCTCCTCCGCAGCTACCTGCACGCCGCGGCGGTGGACGGCCGCACCATCCGCCACGTCCATCGCTGGGCCCAGGGCGCCCAGGTCCAGGAAGCCGTACGCATCCTCCGTACGAACCCCAAGTCGGCCGCGGGCTCCGCCGGCGAACTCGAAGCCGCCCTCACCTCGCACCCGGAACGGCGTGACATCGCCCAGGAGTTGACCGCCCGCACGCTCTCCGCCCTGTTCACCGTCAACGTCCGGGAAGCCTGCACTCCAAACCGAACCGACACACTCACCTTGGATTCCTTCGTCAACGAAGGGGGCACGCTTTATGTGGTCGGTAAACCCATCGAGGACCCGAGGTCGAACCCCGGCGCCATGCCGCTCCTGACGGCCCTCGCCTCAAGCGTGGTCGAGCGCGGCCGGCGCATGGCCGAACGGTCATCCTCCGGTCGCCTCGACCCACCACTTACCCTCGTCCTGGACGACGTGGCCGCGGTGGCCCCGCTCCCCCAGCTCCCGGACCTGCTCGCCGCGGCCGACGGCACGGGCCCGGACCGAGGTCTCCCCACCCTGGCCCTGCTCCGCTCCCAGGAGCAGGCCCGCTCCCGCTGGCCCCACCAGCACCTCCCAGTCTGACCCACGGCCGCTAGGACCGCTCGAACACGAACTCCAGCTCCCGCGCGCCCGAATCCCCGGGTACGGGCACGCTCTCCCCCGTGGGCACGAACCCGAACTTCCGGTAGAAGCCCTGAGCCCGCACGTTCCCCTCGTGCACGAACAACCGCGCCCGCTCCAGGCCGGCGTCCTCCCAGGCCCACCGCAGCGCATGGGCGAACAGCCGCTCGGTGAGCCCGCTCCCCCGTGCCTCGGGCCGCACGTACACCCCCACCAGATGCCCCTGCCGTACGGGGCTCACGGCCCCCAGCGCCCCGACGGCCCCGGCCTCCTCGACCAGCACGACCACGCACCCGACCCAGCGTCCACCGGGCTCCTCGGCGATGACCTGTTGTCGTTCACGCACCCCTTCTGCGGCTCCGGCGGCCCGTTCCTGCCAGAAGCTGTCGGGCCGCTCCACCGCGACCTCGTACGTATCCAGAAAAGCCAGATGCGCCACCGGGTCCTGGAGAGCGGCCAGCGCGAGCTCCTTCACCGAGGACCACTCGTCACTGCCTATGGACCGGATCACGTACTCAGTATTCATAAGAAGCACCGTAACGAAACCGCCTGCGCCTGTATGGGCCGGAACGCAAAAAAGCCCCCGCACCGAAGTGCGGGGGCTTTTCCGTAATATTAGTTCGGCGGCGTCCTACTCTCCCACAGGGTCCCCCCTGCAGTACCATCGGCGCTGTAAGGCTTAGCTTCCGGGTTCGGAATGTAACCGGGCGTTTCCCTCACGCTATGACCACCGAAACACTTTGAAACTCTGATTCAAATCAACCGCACCACACCCCCCTGTGGCCAAACACAAGGGGTGCGGGGTTGTTCGTGGTTTCAGAACCAACACAGTGGACGCGAGCAACTGAGGACAAGCCCTCGGCCTATTAGTACCGGTCAGCTCCACCCCTTACAGGGCTTCC
>NZ_KZ679038.1 GCF_003024195.1 Streptomyces dioscori | reverse complement strand
CCACCGATGCAGAAGAACGCGAACGACGTGACCAGGTACATCGTGCCGATCGTCTTGTGGTCCGTGGTGGTCAGCCAGCGGACGGCGGCGAGGCCGCGACGGCGGCCCGGGCGTGGGGGCGCGAGCGCCGGGATGACAGTGTTGCTCTCCATGCCCCGCCTGTGTCCGCCGGCCCTTCCGGCGTCACACCCGGGCACAGCGACAAGGATCACCGAAACAGGTGTGACGATCGAGGACCTGCCGGACACGTACGGAACATGAGCAACGACGAGATCTTCGCCGCTGCCTATCGCGAGCACTACTGGGCGGTCAGCCGCTATGTTGCGCGGCGACTGGACGGCCGGACGAGCGAAGTCGAGGAAGTGGTGGCGGAGGTCTTCACCGTCGCCTGGCGGCGCCGGTCCGACCTGCCCGCGTCCCCTCTTCCCTGGCTGTACGGCGTGGCACGCAACTGCCTCTCCAACGCGGTACGCGGCTACGGTCGCCGTCGGCGGCTCATGGACAGGCTCGGGAACGACGAGACCGCGCACGGCAGACAGATCGTGGACAGCCCCGACTCCGAGCGGCCCGCCGAGTGGGTGCACGACGCGCTGGCCCGGCTCTCCCCGGCCGACCAGGAGGTGCTGCGGCTCGCCGCCTGGGAGGAACTGGGGGTCGACGAGATCGCCGTGACCCTCGGCTGCGGCAGCCGGGCCGCGGCGATGCGGCTGCACCGGGCCCGCCGCCGCCTCAGAGCCGAGATCGACCGCATGCGCATCGTGGTGACGCCGCACACCGGGGCCACCGAGACCGAGACCGAGACCGACCTCGACACCGGCACCCCGAAGGAGCAGTTCCATGGCTGACGAACTCGAACTGCTGCGCCGGGCCGACCCCGTGCCCGGCAACGATCCCCGCTTCGGTGAGGGCCCGCTGGGCCACGAGGCAGAGAAGCGGCTCAACCACCTCATGGCGGGCATGGATGAGGTGGGCGAGCGCCGGCCGGGACGGACCCGTACGCGCCTCGTCTGGGCGCTCGCGGCCGGCGTGGCGGTCGCCTTGACCGTCGCGGCACTCCTCGTCGCGGATCCGGGCACCGCCCCCGCCGTGGCCGCGCCCCGCCCGCTGGTGGTCCGGGCCGACTCCACCCCCGTACCCCTCGACGCATTGGTCGAGCGGGCCGAGCGGGATGCGGCGGGCGGGTCGGCCGGGCTGCGTAAGGGCACGCATGTGCAGTCGTGGAGTGTGGGCATGTCGGAGGACGAGCCGCCGATCACCCTGCCCGTGGAACGCGTCGTGCGCTGGAACGCCGACGACAGCCACATGGAACTGGTCGTCGCGACGGACCCGCGCCATCCCGGCCGGCGGGTCCTCAGCGACGCGGACGACGGCCCGCGCCTCGTCGACGACGGGCACGTCATCAGTGAGCGGACCTTCCCGCCGAGCTGGAGCGACGCCCCGCCCCAGTCACCGCCCCCGCACGACGCCACGCGGCTGCGCGCCTATCTGCGGGAGGCGCAGCACCTCGACGGTCCGCCGGGCACGCGCGAACTGCTGGACGCCACGGCGGTGCTGCTCGACACCTGGACCCTCGGCGCCCGCGAGAACGCCGCGCTCGCGCGGCTCCTCGCGGACGCGAAGGGGCTGCGGCCGGTCGGCCAGGTGACCGACCGCCTGGGCCGGCTCGGCCAGGCGTACGTGTACGCCGGCGCCGGTTACCGCCGCATGCTGATCATGGACCCGGCCACCGGTGCCGTCCTGGGGCTGGAGGACACCGCGGCCGTCGACGAACCCGAGTACGGCGTCGAGGCGGGCGACGTCATGGACTACAGCGCGTGGATCCGCTGACGCCCCGCTCTCCCGGTCAGGCGCCGGTCTGGCGGACGGCCGCCTCCACGGTCTGGGACAGCAGCGTGGCGATCGTCATCGGACCGACCCCGCCGGGTACGGGAGTGATCAGCGAGGCCCGCTCCCGGGCGCCGTCGAAGTCGACGTCGCCGACGTTGCCGGCGTTGTAACCGGCGTCGACGACGACCGCGCCCGGCTTGATGTCCTCCCCGCGGACCAGCCGGGGCCGCCCGACCGCGGCCACCACGATGTCCGCCTCCCGCACGGCCGACGACAGATCGGCGGCCGGGGTGCGCGAGTGGCAGTACGTCACCGTGGCGTCGCGGCCGAGCAGCAGCATGCCCACCGGCCTGCCGAGGATCGCGCTGCGGCCCACCACGACGGCCCGTTTGCCGGCCGGATCGACGTCGTACGCGTCGAGGAGGCGCATGATCCCGCCCGGGGTGCACGAGGAGAAGCCGGGCAGGCCGAAGCTCATCGCGGAGAAGGACGCCAGGGTCACCCCGTCGACGTCCTTCTCCGGTGCGATCGCCTCGAAAGCCGCCCGCTCGTCGATGTGGTGCCCCATCGGGTGCTGGAGCAGGATGCCGTGCACGGTGGGGTCGGCGGACAGCTCGGTGAGCGTGCCGATCAGTTCGGCGGTCGTGGTCGCGGCAGGCAGGGAGACGTGCCGCGAGACGATCCCCGCCTTGCGGGAACGGTTCTGCTTCATCCGTACGTAGGTGACGGAAGCGGGGTCCTCGCCCACCAGTACGGTGGCGAGACAGGGCGTCACCCCCGTGCGTGCGGTGAGGTCGGCCGCCTGCTGCGCCGTCTCCTCGACGATCCGCCGGGCGAGACCGGTGCCGTCCATGAGTGTGGCCTGGGACATGTGCCGCTCCTGAGCGTCGTGGAAGATGCCCAGGCGCGCGGCTCAGACGGTTGCGTCGGGCCGCTCCCCGGTGGTGGTCCACCTCAGCGCCAGTTACGGCCTGCCGCTATTTTACGCCTCGCGGCGGGCTCCGCCAGGGTGTTTTTCCGGGTGCGGGCCGGTGGGGGCTGGTCGCGCAGTTCCCCGCGCCCCTGAAAGGGGCACGCAAGCGTCGCGCAGTTCCCCGCGACCATGAAGGGGCACGGCTCTCAGCTTTCGTTCGTGAGGAACGCGGTTGCCTGGGTCTGTACGCGGACGGCTCCGATTGCTTCTGCCCAGCGCGCGACCTCTGTGGCGAGGGCCATGGCGGCCGGTTCGTCGCCCGTGTCGCGGGCCAGGACGGCCAGCAGCATCTGCTGGGAGAGGGTGCCGGGGACGTTCCCGGCGCGGGCGCCGAGAGAGGTCGCCCGGGTCCACCGCTCCCGCGCCCGGTCGTGGTCGAGGTTGTCGTGGTCGTGGTCGCCGAGGTGCCGCAGCGCCTCACGGGCCAGCAGGTCGTCGGCCGACTCCCCGGCGTGCAGGGCTAGTTCGTAGTGCGCGGGCGCCTCGTCGCGCTCGGCGAACAGGTTGTCGACGATCAGTCCGAGATACATCCGCGCCCAGCCCCGGCGTACGTCGTCGGCCGCCCGTTCGCACAACCCGTCCGCGCGCCGCCGCAGTTCCGCCAGCTCCCCGGGATCCTTGCCGGCCGGACCGAACCGGAACGTGCCGTCCCCGAGCAGCAGCCGGAAGTACGCATGCCGCAGCCGTACGAAGTCCAGGTCCCAGCGCCCGACCGGCTCGGTGAGCTGGCCGATCGCCGTGTCCGCGGCGGCGATCCGGGCGTCCGCGGTGTCCGTACCGCCGAACCAGTCGCGTTCCAGGGCGATCTGCGCCCCGGTGAGTGCGAGCGCCGCCCGGTCACGCGGCTCGGTGGTGACGGTGGCGTCGAGGAGGCATAACGCGCGCTGCCACCGTCCGGCCCGGGCCAGTTCACGTGCCGCGGCGGTGACCTCGTCCACCGGGAGGGCGGCGTGCGGCGTGCTCGTCTTTGTCATGGCGAGGAAGGTAGTAAGCAGAAAAACCATCCACAAGGAAACTATTGCGCGACTTCAGGACATCGCGTCACTGCCGCAGGTCAACGACGAGAACGCGCCGCTCGCAGTGCCGACCGCAGGAGAGCGCCGGACACCCGTCGGCCCGCCCCGCGAGCAGGCCGGGGCCGCACCGGCAGGCCCGGGCTCAGCCGGGCCGAAAAGGTCCAGGTCAGACGGGAGGTGATCCGGACCCGCGGCGTCATTCCTCGGCGTCCCTGGTCTGGAGCACGGCGTTCCTGGCCCGGAGCACGGTCTGCTCGACGACTCTGCCGCCGTCGCCGTCGCCGCCGTCGCCGTCGCCGTCGCCGCCGTCGCCGTCGCCGTCGCCGCCGTCGACGACGCGCGGTTCCGCGTCACCTGCGTCGCCCGCGTACGGCGACAGCACTGCCGTCGCGTCCTGGCCTTCGGTGCCCCGGCGCGGCGCTTCGGTGCCGAGGCCGGGGCCTGCCGCGGTGTCCATGACGACCTCCTGGTGGACCACTGGCGAAGGCCGCGGTCCGCGGTGCGTGCGTTCGGCGGGCCGCAGAAGGCCCCTCCTCCGAGACTCCTCCGGCACGGGAAACTCGGCAAGCGCAGCCGTGACGATGCGCCTGTCGGGTGAGGGGCCGGGCGGGGCCGTGTCCGCGGGCAGCTTGTCACCGTTGCTGAAAGCATGATCTCAACACGACGTATTGTCGCCGCCGTTGGTCTCGCCATCAGCGTCACGGGTCTCGCCGTACCGTCCGCGGGCGCCGCCACGGTCCCCGAGACCGGAAAACTGGACCCGATCGCGGAGCTCGACCAGATCGCCGTGAGCGACCTCCCCGTCGAGCACCGGAACAAGATCCCGAAGATCTCCGACGGCATCCAGTCCCTCAACCAGCTGAACGGCCTCTACCAGCTGGAGCAGCTGCACCAGGTGACCGACCTCGCCGCCCCCGTCACCGGACTGCTGCCCGCCATCGAGTACTGAGCCGTCCGGCGGCGGCCCCGACCGGTGCCGGGCCGTCGCACACCGGGCAGACTCCTCGCCCCTTCGCCCCTTCGCCCCTCGTCCCTCGCCGTGTGCGTCGCAGAGAGGCCCGGTGATGATCCGGTGGTCATCGGCCCCGCCCGGATGCGCGCGCGGGCGGTCCGGGCGAGGCTGAGGGCATGTCGGAACACCCCGCAGTACTCGTGCATCCGCCGCGCGGCGACGGCGGCCGGCGCGTGACGGTCCACGGCGAGCCGGTCGGCACCGCCATGAACCTCCCGGACATCGTCGAGTTCCTGCGTCGCGCCGGGCTGGAGTTCGACGAGAACGAGGTCACGGTGTCACCGCTCATCGAGTGGCGCGGCGGAGGTTCCTCGTACTGGGGGCCGGAGCCGGGACACTGACGTGAGCGCACGGGCCCCCTGCACGCCATCCGCGCAGGGGGCCCGTACTCACATCAGCAGATGCTCTGCGTGCTGTTGACCAGCGTGTTGTTGCGGAACGTCGTGTTGGTGCCGCACGGACTCTCCCTGATCGCGGAGTTCGTCACCGTCAGGTTCTGGACGACGATGTCCGAGTTGTTGGGGAACTCCGAGCGCGCGGCCAGCCGGATCTCCCCGCCACCCGTGACGCTGCCGCCCTGCGCGGCGAGGTTCACGTTGTAGCAGTTCTCGATCAGGATCGCGTTGTTGCCGGTGTTGGAGAGCGTGACCCGGTCGATGGTCGCGCCGCCGCTCTCCGAGACACAGAAGACGCCCCGGCCGCCACCGCGCGCGACGACCTCGCCGACCCGGACGTTGGTCGCGTAGCTGCTGCCGATCCGGCCGTTGCGGTTGGCCATCCGGAAGGCCGCGTAGCCGGTGCCGGTGCCCGCCCCGTCCGCGTCCACCTTGGTGACGGTGGCGTTGATCGTCTGGTTCAGCAGCAGGCCCGACTCGCCCACGTTGCGTGCGGTGACCGTACCGATGGTGATGCCGTCGACCCCGTACGTCTCCACGGCGTGGCTGCTCGCCCCGGACACGTACACGTTGTCGATACGGACGTTGCGGGTCCACTGGCTGGTGTCGCCGCGGTTGTCGATGCGGACGCCGAGACCGGCCGACAGGCGCATGTCGATCTGGCCGAGGACCACGTTGGTGACGTTGCGCATGAAGATGCCGTAGAGCGGGGCTCCGGTGACGTTCAGGTGCTGGACCTCGATGTCCTGTACGCCGCGTGCGTAGACCGGCGCCTGGTCGCCCGAGCCGGAACCGGTGACGTTGATGGTGCCGCACACGTCGAGCACGGTGTAGCTCGGCAGGGAGACCCTGGAGCCGGCGCCGATGCTGCCCGAGCCGCGTACGACGACCCGTTCCTTCGACGTGCGGCCCGCCGTGAGGCTGCTGACGGCCGCCTGCATCGCGGCCCGCATGTCGGTTCCGGTGTAGACGACGCCGGTCCCGCGCCGGGCGGTCCACGTACTGCCGCTGAGCGTGGCCTCGGCCTGGTACGAGCCCTCCCCGCACGCTGCCGCCGGGGCGGCGCTCGCGGGCGCCGCGGTCGCCGGGGCGGTGAGCAGGGCCGCCGCCGTGACCAGGGTCGTCGCGCAGGCGGCCAGGACACCTGTGCGCCTGAGGCGGGGTGGGTGGGGCGGGCGGGGCGGACGGGGCCGTGGGGTCGAGCGAGTGAGGTGAGGTGCGGCTCTGCGTCCCATCTCGTCTTCTCCTGTGTGGGGGTGGATAGCAAGCGTTTTCTACTGTGGGGTGCGGTGAGTGTGGCAAGGGCTTTCTGGGGCGTCAAGGGGCTTGTGGGGGAAGGGAATCGGTCACATCTCGCGGCATACGAGGAAGTCGAGCAGCGCTCGCAGATCGTGGGTGCTGTGGGTGGTGCGGGTCGTGCGGGTGGTGTCGCTGGTTCGGGGCAGGTCGTTCAAGCAGGCTTCGACGGCGGCGATGTGGCTGCGGGCCTCCGCCGTCGCTGCCGCGCGCCCGCCGGCGTCCTCGATCAGGGCCGCGGCGCGCCGGGCGTCCGCCGGGTCGAGGGAGCCGGCGGAGTTCAGGAGGCGGGCTAGCGGCCCGGCGGCCGGAGTGCCGAGAGCGGCCAGTACCGGGAACGTCTTCTTGCCCCTCAGCAGATCCGCGTGGACCGGCTTGCCCGTCACGGCAGGATCGCCCCAGATGCCCAGGAGATCGTCGACCACCTGGAAGGCGACGCCCAGATGACGGCCCGCGCGGTCGAGTGCGGCGACCGTCTCGCGAGGGGCGTCGGCGAGTACGGCGCCCAGGGCGGTCGCGCAGCCCAGCAGCGCGCCGGTCTTGTGTTCCGCCATCGCGCGGTACTCGTCCGGGCGGACCGCCTCCGGGCCGGTCCATGGCCGGCTCTCGAAGAGCAGGTCGTCGGCCTGGCCGCGTACGAGGTCGTTGAGCGCGGTGGACAGGTGGCGCACGGCTGCCGGGATGTCGGTGCCGGGGGTGGCGGCGAGGGTCTCCACCGCGAGGGCGAACAGGGCGTCGCCCGCTAGGACGGCAGGGCCCGTGCCGTACGCCTTCCAGGCGGTGGGGCGCCCGCGCCGGGTCGGGTCGCCGTCCATGATGTCGTCGTGGAGCAGGGAGAAGGTGTGCACCAGTTCCACGGCGACGGCCGCGGTCACTCCGGTGCTCCGTGGGGCCCCGGCGGCCTCCGCGCCCAGCACGGCGAGGGCCTGCCGCAGCCCCTTGCCGCCCGCGGGCACGGACACGGGTGCGCCGCCCGGCTCGCACCAGCCGAGGGAATAGGCGGCCATCTCGCCCACCCAGGGATGCAGCCGCGCGATCGCTTCGGCCAGCGCGGGGCGTACGAGGGCACGGCTGTGCTCCAGCAAGTGGGACGCGCGTTCGCCTGCGCGCTGGCCTGCGGCGGGCCGGGCGGGGGAGAGCGCGGAGGACGTCGTGGTCATCGCCGGTTCCCCGCGTCGGTCCGGTCGGGCATGGGCGCGGCGGCGCGCCGGGTGTCCGGGGGAGTTGCGTGCGCGGGTACGCGGACGAGGGGCGGCGGGGTGTCCGCGCCTGAGCAGGACTCGGGCGCGGCGGCCTGGCCCGACACGCCCGGTGAAGCACCGGGCCCGGTCCGGGCGCCCGCACCAGTGCCGGACTTCGCCTCGGCTCCGGCCTTGGCCCCGGCCTCGGCCTCGGCCTCGGCCTCGGCCTCGACTCCGGCCTTGGCTCCGGTTCCGGTCCTGGGCGCGGACCGGGACTTGGCCCCGGCCTCCGCCCTGGACCCGGCCCCGGCCTTGGCCTCGGCCCCGGCCCTGGACTCGGACCGGGACTCGGCCCCGGCCTCGGCTTCGGTCCTGGGCGCGGACTGGGACTTGGTCTCGGCCTCGGCCTTGACCCTGGACTCGGTCCCGGCCCTGGACTCGGTCCCGGCCCTGGACCCGGTCCCGGCCTCGGTCCTGGACCGGGACCTGGACTTGGTCCCGGCCTCGGCCCCGGCTCCGGCCCCCGCACGGGACTCCGCACGGGACTCGGTCTCATCTCCGCCCCCGTCCCCGTCCGCGCCCCCGTCCCGGTCCCCGTCCCCGCCCCCGGGCTCGATGCCCAGTTCGGTCTGGGTCCGGGACACCATGTGGTGGGCGTGGCGGAGGCCCAGCTGGTTCAACGTCCGGGCCAGGGCGGCCAGTTCGGTGGCCGTTTCGGTCAGGTCGTGGCCCAGGCGGGCGCGGGACTTGGCCAGGCCGAGCCGGGAGAGCGCCTCCCCGCGGGGCTCGCTCATCTCCCGGAACTCCGAGAGGGCCAGTTCGTAGAGGTCCCGGGCCTGCGCGTAACGCCCGGCGCGGTACAGGACGTTGCCGCGCATCTTGTGGTTGTACGCCAGCGCGCTGGACAGGTTCATCTCGCGGCACGTCACCTCGGCCTCGGAGAGCAGCGCGAGCGCGCGGTCCGCGTCCCCGTCGCGCACGGACACGATGTCGGCGAGCCCGCGCAGCGCCCACGCGTGACCACGCCGGTCGTCCGCCCGCCCGGCGATCTCCGCGGCCTCCTCGAACATCGCGTACGCCGTGTCGTACGAACCGGTGTTGCGGTGCATCTGCGCGATGCCCTCCAGGGCCCACACCGTGTGCCGCGCCTCGCCGCGTTTGCGCGCCTCCGCCAGCAGTTGCTTCGTGCAGCGCGCCGACCGCCGCGTAGTCGCCCTGGATACGGCCGGTCTCCGCCATCCCAGCCAGCGAGTAGCCGCGTACGACGATGTCACCGCCGCGTTCGCCGAGTTCGGCCGCGAGCCCCAGCAGCCGCCAGGCCAGCGGGAACGCGCCGCGCTGGCGGGCCAGCGTGCCGCCGCTCCACAGAGCCCACGCCATCGCGGCCGTGTCCTTCGCCTCGCGGGCCGCGCGGTAACTCGCCTTCCACGCCCGGTCGGCGTCGCCCACCTGCCCGAGCCGCCGGTGCGCCTCCGCGACCGCGAGGCCCGAGCGGGCCGCCTCTCCGCGCGCCCCGGCCCGCTCGGCCGCCCGCAACTGCTCGGTGCCCGCGGCCAGTACGTCGACCAGCGAGGAGTTCACGGACAGGGTGGTGAGCGCGCCTTGGTACTCGGGCGCGAATGCCTTGCCGTACATGGGTGCCTTTCGGTCCGCCGGGTGAGGTGGGCGCGGTGGGCGCGACGGACCTGGCTATACACAGCATGTATACATGCTGTGTATAGTGCCCCGGTTCCTCGCCTCGATCACTGTCCTGGGGTTGGCGGGTCACCGGCGCCGCCGCGCCACCTCGTTGTGGATCAGGACGAGGATCGCGGCGGCGGGGTTGCCTCTGAGGCGCACATCACAGCGTGGGGCGGTCGGGCGGGCGGCGCTCAGTCGGCGGTCGACAGCCCTCGCGCGTAGGCGGCCTGGCCCACGTGCTGCAGGTCGTCGGAGAGCACGCTGACCAGGCGGGCGCCCAGGGTGACGGCCGGGGTCCAGTTCTCGTCGACGATACGGTCCAGGTCCTCCGCGCGCAGACCGCTCAACGCCCGCAGGGTCTGCTCGTGCACGGCGTCGTAGTAGCCGGTCAGGAGGTCGCCCGAGTCCACCCGGACCTCGCCGACCTGCCGCGCGTCATGCCCGTACCCCGTGTCGTCCTCGGAGAGCGGCAGTGCGAAGCGGTCCGCCCAACCGCCCGAAAGCCAGACCTGCTTGAGGCCGAAGGCGTCGGCGACGTGGTCGTCCTGGACGCGGGCGAGATGCCAGATCAGCCAGGAGATCGAGTTGGCCGTGCCGCCGGGCCGGGCGTTGAGCTCGTCGGGGGAGAGGCCGACGACGGCGGCGTGCACCTCGTCCTTGATGCGTCCGTAGGCTTCGACCAGAACGTCCTGGGCGTGCATAGGTTCCTCCGGGCTCTTCTTCCGTGGACATGCGTCCCGCCCAGTGTCCCCCGTGGTGCTGCGGAGCGCCTCAGTGCCTGCCGGACCAGGACCCGGCGTACGGCCCGGAGAAGGGCTCCTCGCAGAGCTTGAACACGGGCTCGTGGCGCACCGGATCCGCCGACGTGGTGAGCTGGACGCGGTCGCCGGTGCGGATCGCGACGAGCGGCCCCGAGACCCGGCCCCTGACGGTGAACCCCTCCGCCATCTCGACGAGCGACACATTGCGCGCGCCGGGCGTGTTGCGCTGTACGACGGTCGCGTGGCGGATGACGCCGAGTCCCGCGCTGCGCTCCGTCCGCAGATCACTGCCCGCGCAGACAGGGCAGAGCAGCCGGTGGAACGTACTGGTCCCGCACCAGCGGCAGCGCTGGTAGAGGAGCCCCTCCTCGGCGGGTCCGGCAGCCGTCGCCGCCCCTGTCCCCGCAGCCGTCTCCGGGTCGAGTAGGCCCGTCGTGGTCCCGCTTCCTCGGTGGAACACGATGTCATCTCCCTGCGCCTGGCCGGAATCTGAAGGTGCGCGCAATGCCGCGCACAGCCTTAGGATATGGCACGCAGTGCCACGTGTATAGGCACTCAGTACCCTCAATTGGCGAGGAAATCAGGCGGGATCGCGGCCCAGGGTGGTCTCGATCTCCTGGACGACCCGCCACAGCGGGGCGCCGCGCCGGGACACGACGACGACCACGTCGTCGTCCTTGCCGCCGCCCCAGGCCCCGTTCCCGCCCCCGTTCCCGTCCGCTCCGGGCCCCCGCTCCGGGCCGTCCGTCGCCCGCTCCGGCCCGAACACCCCCTGGACGTGGGCGAGGGCGTGGTCCACCTCCGCGCTCGCGTCGCCGCGGCCGTCCGAACGCAGCCAGGAACGCAGCCCGTTGTTGTGTGCGGCGACCACGGCCGCGGCGATGACGTCGGCCCGCAGTGTCCCGTCCGGCCGGCCCGCGAAACGTCCGCGCAGATACTCGGCCAGCGCCCGCTCGTACCGCCAGACCACCGAGAGTTCGTACGTCCGCAGCCCCGGGACCTTTCTGGTGAGGCGGTAGCGCTGGACGGAGAACGCAGGGTTCTCGGCGTACATGCGCAGCACCAGGCGTGCGGCGTCGCAGACGCGCTCCACGGGTTCGTGCGTGGGGCCGCTCCCGCCGAGGAAGGCGGTCATCCGGGCCAGGCAGCCCTCGTGGTCGGGGAAGACCACGTCCTCCTTGGAGGGGAAGTACCGGAAGAAGGACCGGCGTCCGACACCCGCGAGCGCCACGATGTCGTCGACGGTGGTCTGCTCGTACCCCCGCTCCACGAACAGCTGGAACGCCGCCGCCACGAGGGACTCCCGCATCGGCGGCTTCGGGTTGCTCACGTCGGCCGCCCGGTCGGGACGGGGTGCCTCGCTCATGGTGGGGAACCTAGCACCGCGGGAGAGGCCGATGGCACTCAGTGTGCTCCGGATGGGGAACCGAGTGCCATCGCGCTTCGGGGGTGGGCGACCGGTTCAGTGGGCCTGGCGTGCGCCGTGTCTCTCCACGAGTGCCTGGGTGAGCACGCGGACGCCCCGGGCGAGGTGGTTCAGCTGCGTCAGCTCGGCCGCGTACAGCTTGATCGTGTGCTCGATCACGGACTCCGGCATCCCCATGGCGGGCAGCTCGGCCCGTGCGCTGTGCAGTGCGGTGCGCACGACGCGGATCTCCTGCTGGAGCTGGATCTGCGCGTGGCGGGCCAGCAGGACGGGCTGACGGATCAGCAGCGGATAGCTGGCGTAGCGGGTCGGTACCAGCTCGCGCAGCCATTTGGCCGCCGATCGTTCCCAGTCGCGGCTGCCGGGCGTCTTGACCTGACAGGGCCAGTCCGTGCTGATGGGCGAGTACGTCAGGGACATGGGGATCGCTTCCGAGATGGCCGGCGGGCGGTTCTGGTCGTTCTTGGCGGCCCCGGCCCAGGGGATTGACCGGGGCCGCCACGGGCGTGCGTGAGCGGTGCCCGTTCCTGCGCCCGGGGGCGGCGCGAGGCGGGTGCGCCGTGGTCCCGGGCGACCGGGACCCCACCGGATCCCGATCAGCGAGAAGTATTCATATATACCGTCTGGTAAGCAAGGGTATGTAAAAATTCATGTGCCTGTACGGCTGAATTTCGCCTTGCGGGATGCTGGCGTCATATGCCAGTACGGGGCCCGGGAGGGCCGCGGAGATCAGTCCTTGAGGAAGAAGACGTGCTCGTCCGCGACCTGCTCGTAGTCCTCAAGACGGGCCTGCGTACGCTCGGGATCGGCGTCGGTCATCGCCTGGAGCAGAGCCGCGGACAGGACGACGGGCGCGGCGTACGAGTCGAAGACCAGCCGCGCCCCGGTACCGGTCGCGAAGACGACGTCGGCCTCGTCGGCCAGCGGCCCGAGCCCCAGATCGGTGACCAGGGCGACGCGCAGACCGGCCCGCCGGGCGACCCGCATGGCTGTCAGCGTCTCGTGCGCGTGCCGGGGCATGGTGAAGGCCAGCACCCAGGTGCCGCCCGCCTCGCGCGACTGCAGCAGGGCGTCGTAGGCGACGCTCCCGCCCCGGGTCACCAGCCGGACGTCGGGGTGGATGCGCCGGGCGGCGTACGCGAAGTATTCGGCCAGCGAGCCGGAGATGCGCAGTCCGAGGACGGTGAGCGGTGCGGACCGCGACAGCGCGCGGCCGGTCTCGATGACCTGCTCAGGATCGGCGAAGTCGCGGCGCAGGTTCTCCAGGTTGTCGATCTCCGCGTCGACGGCGGCCTGCAGCTCGTTGGGCCGGGCCTCCTCGTCGGCGTCGGGTGAGCCGGCGAGCTTGCTGAGCGCGATCGACTGGAGGCGTTCCCGCAGGGCGGGGTAGCCGCTGAAGCCGACCGCGGTGGCGAAACGGGTCACCGAGGGCTGGCTCACGCCCACGCGCTCCGCGAGATCCGTGATCGAAAGGAAGGCCGCTTCGGTGATGTGCTCGATCAGGTACTGGGCGATGCGCCGCTGTCCCGGGGAGAGCCGGGGGCCGTCGAACAGGGCTCGCAGCCGGGTCGTGGGAGCGGCTTCCGCCTCCGTGACCGGTTTCCCCGAGCTGATCGCGGACGCCTGCGCGCGGGCCTGCTGCGGCGATGGCACCGGTGCGCCTCCTTCGTGTCCCACTGAGGTTCAACATAGCCCACACCCCGCGACGGACGACCTGCCCTTGAGAGGGGCGCGGGGAACGGCGCGGTCTTCTGTCTTCGAGGGGCGCGGGGAACGGTGCAGTTCTTTGTCTTTCAGGGGCGCGGGGAACGGCGCGACAAGCCACGACGCACCCGCACATACACACGCACCCAACCCACTGCTCATTACGGGAACGCACCCCTGGCATGATCGTGCCCATGGCTGAACGCGTGATCGCCGCATGTGACGGGGCGTCGAAAGGAAACCCGGGCCCCGCAGGCTGGGCCTGGGTCGTGGGGGACGGCACGGGAACCCCCACCGAATGGGAGGCGGGCCCTCTCGGCACCGCAACCAACAACGTCGCCGAACTGACCGCCCTGGAAAGGCTGTTGACGGCCGTGGACCCGGGCGTGCCGCTGGAGATCCGGATGGACTCCCAGTACGCGATGAAGGCCGTCACCACCTGGCTCCCGGGCTGGAAACGCAAGGGCTGGAAGACGTCCGCGGGCAAGCCCGTGGCCAACCAGGAACTCGTCGTACGCATCGACGAGTTGCTCGACGGCCGCTCGGTGGAGTTCCGGTACGTGCCCGCGCACCAGGTCGACGGCGACCCCCTCAACGACTTCGCGGACCGCGCGGCGAGCCAGGCCGCCTTCGTCCAGAAGCCCGCGGGCAGCGAGCAGGGCTCTCCGGAGCCGCCGAAGTCCCCGGCCGCCAAGAAGGCGGCCCCGAAAACGGCCTCCGCGAAGAAGCGCACCTCCTCCGTGTCCTCGGCGGCAGCCTCCTCCTCGCGCACGCTCAAGGCCAAGTTCCCCGGCCGGTGCCGCTGCGGCCGCTCGTACGCGGCGGGCGAGACCATCGCGAAGAACCCCGACGGCTGGGGCCACCCGGAGTGCCGTACAGAGGCCCAGTAGCGTCCCCGGAAGCCGCCCTGACTCGCCCTGACACGCCGCCGACCTGCCCGTTTCCGCCCCGGATGCGAAACCCGGCACCTGCGGTGACCCTGGATACGTAGGGGTGAACCGATCAGGAGGATGACTCATGTCCGTTATGGACAAGATCAAGGGCATGCTTAAGGGCCACCCGGAGCAGACGAGCAAGGGCGTCGACAAGGCCGGCGACTACGTCGACGGCAAGACCGGGGGCAAGTACAGCGGTCAGGTCGACACCGCCCAGGACAGGTTGAAGGACCAGTTCGGGTCGGGTCGGGACGAGAATCCGCCGCGGTCCTGACACCGCGGCAGAGCGCACGACGGGCCGGTCCCCTCAGGGGCCGGCCCGTCGTCCTGTCCACTGCTCTACGAGGTCAGCGCCCCGGGGCCGCCGAGGGGTGGCAGACGACCGTGGGCCCCGCCAGCATCCCGCCGGTGTAGAGGCTCTGGCCCCGCGGAGTCCAGTACCCCAGCTTCGAGACGACGCTCGTGCAGGCGTCCGCGACCCTGGCACGGACGACCACCGTGGACGGGTGGCCGGGCTGGAGGTCGGTCAGGGCGCAGTCCAGCGCGTACATGCTGCGGGCCGTCGACGGATGGCGGCCGGTGAGCGGGTTGACGCAGCGGGCGTCGGACGTGGTCAGCTCCACTCCCGACGCCTCCTCCCCGATGAGCCCGAACCGGGCGCTTCCGTCCCCGGCGTCGCTGTCGCGCGAGACGGTGTACGTCAGCGTGGCCGACGAGCGCGGTCGCAGTGTGTGCCGGTCGACCTCGATGCGGTGGGTGGCGACGGGCTTCGGGTCGGTGAGCGTCAGCGTGGTGCGGACCGTCCCCCGCAGGTCCACACCGGCGGGCGACGAGCGGACCTGCACCGTGCCGCTGACCTCGTACGTTCCTGGCCCCGGGGTCTCCCGGCCGCCGGGCAGCGGGCCCGTGGCGACGGTCCGGCCGTCCCGCCGCAGGGTCCAGGTCCCCGAGGTCAGACAGGCGTACCGGACGGTGGTGCCGGAGCGCCGGCAGGTGGCCGGGGCCGACAGTGACGTGCCCGCGCCTCCGCCGTTCGCGCAGAGACTGACGGAGGCCCGCTGTCCGCCGGGGCCCTTCAGGGTGCCGGCGGGTGAGCAGACGGTCGCGGCGGCCACCGCGGGTGGCGGTTCCGGTGCCCGGTGCGGCGGTGCAGCCGGTGCTCCCACCGCGGTCCAGCCGGTGACGGCCAGTACGGCCGCCGCGGTCAGCGACAGGGGTGTCCTGCGGAACCTGCGGAATGGGGGGCGTACCGGCACGGAATCTTCTCTCTCGTCGGGGCGGCGAGCGGCCGGTGCCGTTCGCGGGTGTCGAGGAGAGGATGCGGAACGCCGGGGAGCCCGGACGGTTCCCACGCCGGGCGGGACGGGTCAGGGCCGGTACGCGTCGCCCGGATGGGCCAGGTCGTACGGGCGTGGGTACACGGCGGGCCGATAGGCGGTGAAGCGGGCCGGAGTGGTCGGATCGGCCTGCGCGGCACGCGAGTTGAGGGCCGCCGCCCCCGTGTCGCCCCAGCGGCCCGTGTCGACCCGGTGCTCCAGCGTGCCGAGCGCGGCGAGCTGTTCGGCGGGGCTGAAGGTGCAGTGGCCCGCGTTGTCGACGTACGCCTGGCGGAGCAGGTGCCGGGAGCCGCCCGCGGTGGCGGCCCGCAGATAGGCGCTCTCCGTCTGCACGGGGACGAGGGCGTCGCCGGTGGTGTGGAGGGTGAGCTGCGGCTTCGTGAGCCTGCCGGTGAAGGCGCTGGTCCGGCTCATCCAGTCGACCGCGGGCCTGTCGGCCTTGAGACGCGGGGTCTCGTTCAGTGTCCTGAGGTCGTCCGTGAGGGAGCGCCCCGCGGCCTTGTACAGGCCCTTGACCTCCTCGTACGCCGAGGACGCTCGGAGCATTCTCGTGTAGTCGACGCCGGTGTTCCAGGACGAGTTGCCGCCCGCCAGTGTCTCCGTGTCCTGCCGCCAGCTGAAGGCCGCCGTCGCGAGGAGCCCCCGGACGGCGGTGTACTGGTTGGCCTGCTGGGCGGCCCAGTCGGTGGGGGCCGGGCGGCTCTGGGAGGGGTCGTTCCAGCCGGGGATGTTGTGCAGGGCCGCCGCGAGGGCGATACGGGCGCGGCCGGCCGCGGAGTTCTGCGCCTCGGCGACGACCCCGCTCAACGCGCCGGCGGCGGCCGTGGCGGTCGCCCGGTCCGGGAAGCCGGCCAAGGGGATGGCGGCGTCGGGCGCGAGGAGGGCCTTCAGGGCGAAGACCGGGTCGAGGGTGTTGTTCCAGTTGGCCACCCCGCCGTGGACGAGACCGCAGACGGACAGGGTGCCGTCGACGCGGCCCGCGTGGCGCTCGGCGATCCGCGTGGTGACGAGCCCGCCGTAGGACTGGCCCCAGGCGAGGGTCCGCCGGGCCGCCCCGAACCGTTCGGTGAAGGCGTCGAGCGTCGCCAGCTGGTCCGGCACCGCATGCTCCACCGCCCACCCGGTGGTGGCGTACGACGAGCCGATGAGCGCGTACCCGTCCTTGAGGAGAAGGCCGCGGGTGGCGGCGTCGGTGACGTTCTGGGCCGGGTTGGGCGCGCCCCTGGGCCGGAAGCCGTGGCTGAAGAGGAGGACGGTGCCGTTCCAGCCGGCGGGCACGTCCATGACGTACGTCGCGCCGGAGGCGAGGGTGCCTTCCACGTGCGCGTCTTCCGCGCGCACGCCCTGTGCGCCCATGTCCTCCGCGGTGACGGACGCGGTGACGGAGCCGGCCGGGGTCGCGGTCGCCAGCAGCAGGACGGCGACCGGGAGGAGGAGGCGGCGTTGCATGACGGGATCCCTTCCGGGGCGGGGGAGGGGGCAGGGACTGGATGACCCCAGTGAAGTTAGGCAAGCACCTGTCGACCGTCAACAATCTGCGCAACATCAATGCGTGCCGTGCGGGGCGGGAAACTGTTCGTGACTCGGCGCCCGCCCCGTAGCCATGAGGGGCGGGCGCCTGACGGTCGTGCTCGGGCAAGTGATCAGGAGCCGGTGATCAGGAACCGGTGGGGCAGGTGTTCCGGTACTCGCTGATCTGGGTGCTCGTCGCGGGCGCCGGGCACAGGAACCTGTCGTAGCGCACGTCCTCGTCGACGAAGCGCTTCAGCCAGGCGATGCCGTACTTCGCGATCGTCACGTCGGAACCGAGTGCCACGTTGTGGTCGGCGCCCCGGAGTTCCAGGTAGGCCTTCTCCGGCGCGGCGGTGAGGCTGTTGTAGAACACCTCCGCGTGCGAGCCGGGCGAGGCGATCGCGTCGTTCTCAGCACCGATGATCATCGTGGGCACCCGGTCGGTCTGCCAGGTCTTGTCGTTGCTCCAGGGCATCAGCGGCACGGCCGCCTTGAGCGAGGGCCGCGACTCGGACGCCTTGAGCGAGCCGCCGCCGCCCATCGAATGACCCATCACCGCAAGGCGGTCGGGGTCGATGCGGCTCCGTACGGAACTGGACTGGACGAGGTGGTCGAGTGCGTTGAGCATCTGGGTGGCACGGTCGTCGGGCTGGTCGAAACCGGAGTTGGTCTCCAGCGTCAGGACGACGAAGCCCTGGGACGCGAGCCGCGGGCCGTACCAGCTGATCAGCGCCTCCGGCGTCACGAAACCCGGGCTGACGACGACGGCCCCGAACGTGCCCTGGCTCGTGTCGGTGGGGTAGTAGGCGGTGCCCTGCTTGAAGGTCGGCCCGTCGACCGTGGTCTGCGCGGTGGCGAAGGGGCCGCGCTCGGCGGTGATGGACTGTTCGGTGGGGTCCGGGCCCCGTTGGTAGTCCCCGGGGCCGGCCTGAGCCTCCTGGGGGAGGACGCTCACACTCACCACCAGGGCGGCGGCGCCGGACAGGAGACCGAGGCGTTTCGTGGTGCGGGTGCTCACATGTCTCATGCGGGCAGAGCATGCTGACGACCGGTCGGAACCGCTTCTGGTTCAACTGCTGAATTCCGTACGGAAGTTTGTCAGGGCAGCACGGAACGGCGTACGGACCTGCTGCGCAACGCGAGCTGCGCGTCGAAACGGAACGCCGGGTCGGCCAGCTTCTCGCCGTACAGGGCCGTGAGCTGGCGGAGCCGGTTGCGGGCCGTCTGCGGATGGATGCCCAGCGCGGCGGCCACCTCCGGGGCCGTGCGCCCGCCCGAGGCGAGCAGTGCTTCGAGTGTGTCCGTGAGCCGCTCAGCCTTGCCCGGCGGCAGGGCGCGCAGGGGATCGAGCACCTGGTCGCAGAGCAGGACCCCGATCGGCGCACCGTGCAGAAGGTGCAGCTCCGCGAGATGCTCCTCGGCCCTGCGCCGCCCCAGGCGCCGGGCAAGCCGGGCGCAGTGCAGCGACACCCAGGCCTCGGCAGGCGCGACACTCGGGCCGACCGCCGCGTGCGCCCCCTCAAGCACGCTCAGCAGTCTGTCGTCGGGCACCACGAGACGCAGTTCACCGCCCCGGCTCACCCGCAGCACCTCCTCGTCGACCGCGCTCACATCGGCGGAGGCGGGCAGGACCGCGCACCGGACGCGTTCCGGCAGGGGCCAGGCGGCGCGGCGGGCGAGGCCGGGCAGGGGTTCCGCGAGCGGATCGCGCCGGCGTTCCATCAGCCGTGCCGCCAGCAGCCGGCGGGCTCGCAACACCTCGTCGGCCGCGCCCGCCCGTGCCTCCTCGAAACCCGTCACCGACTCCTCGGCCAGCGCGTGGATGTGCGTGAGGACGGCCTCGCTCAACGGGACGGCTATGTCGCCGGGGAACGCGGCCTGCCGTGCCACGTCCACATAGCGGCGGCACGCGACCCGGGCGCCGATGCGGTATGCGGCCTGCAGTCCTTCCGTGCCCCGCCCGTTCAGGTACTCCAGTCTGCCCAGCCGCCTGAACCGCGGCACATAGTGCTGCTGCGGCCCGTCGGGCTCCTCGACCAGCTCGGTGAACTGCGTGGCCGCCAGCCGCACGGCCTCGGCGAGATCCTGCGCGACGGCGGAGCCGATGGGCTGCCGGTAGCCGCGTACCTCTCGGCGGATGGCCTGGACCATCTCCGTGGTCAGCTCCGGAAGCCGGGCCCTCAGCAGCGGAGCGAGCCCCGGAGGCAACTCACGCCAAGGACGCCTGGATAACAGCGGATCAACACCTGCCACGTCCAACTCCCTTGAAAAACAGGGGCCATCAGGCCCCGCAAGGGGCGCGGGGAACTGCGCGCCCAGCCCCCACCGGCCCGCGGAGAACAACCGAGCCCCCAGCGGAGCGTGTAGCACCGGACGGTGGGTCGCCGTGGTCCGGAGTGTAAGGCGCATGACACTTTCGCAACCGGTTCCCGCACGGAATCTGGCGTACCTCACACGCGCCCCGCAGTCTTGCCCAGCCCCACGGGAACCCACGGGAGGTGCCATGACCCCCACGCACGCACGTGCCTTGGGCCCACAGGACACCGCACCGCTTCCGCGCGAGACGCGCCGGATGCTGCTGCGGCGCATTCCTGCCGCGATCGACGAGATGGAGGAGGCGGTCCGCACCGGTCTGCCGCACTACACGCACGCCGTCGAGGGCACGCACGGCTACTCGGTGCGCCACATCATCGACCGCACGGTCAGCTGCTTCGTCTCGATCCACGACGCCACCCGGACGGGGCAGGCCGCCACGGCCGAGGTCATCGCCCTGTACGAACGCATCGGCGCCCGGCACGGCCTCCTCGGCTGCCCGCTCGACGTGCTGCGCGACGCCCTGGACCTGGCGGGGCGGGTGGCGTGCCGCCGGCTCATCGAGGACGCGTACCGGCTGCACTGGCCGGCGCCCCTGCTCGCCACCCTCACCGAGGACACCTTCACCCTGATCGGCACGGCCATCGCAGCCGCCTCGCGCGGGTACGCCGAGGAGTGCCACCGCGCCCCGCTCGACGTGCAGCGCGACCGGCTGCGGGACGCGCTGGTCACCGACCCCGACGACAGGGCCCGGCCGCTCGCCGAACTGGCCGCCGCGGCCGACTGGCGGCTGCCCGGCACGCTCGCCGTCCTCGCCCTGCCGCCGGGCGACCATCCGCAGACCCGGGTGCTGCCGCCCGAGGTGCTCGCCGACCGCAGCCCCGCCGCGCCCTATCTCGTCCTGCCCGACCCCCGTACCCCGGGGCCGCGTTGGCTGCCGAGGACCATCGGGGCCGTGCTCGGGCCCGCCGTACCGCCGGGGCGGGGCGCGGTGTCGCTGCGCTGGGCGCGGCGCGGTCTGGAACTGATCGAGCGGGGCCTGCTGCCCGCCGCCGCCCCGCTGCGCTGCGCCGACCACCTGGCCGCTCTGACGGCGTTCCGGTCGGGCGACCTCCTGGAGGCAGCGGCGGCGGATCTCCTTGGGCCACTCCTCGAACTGGCGCCCCGGCGCCGGGAGCCGCTCCTGGAGACCCTGCTGGTGTACCTGCGCTGCGGTGACAACGCCGTGCTCACCGCGGACCGTCTGCACGTCCACGAGCAGACGGTCCGCTACCGCCTCCGCCAGATCGCCCAGCTCACCGACGGGGCCTGCCCCGACCCCGAACGCCACCTGGAGACCATGCTCGTCCTGACCTGGCTGCTCTCACCGGCAGCCGCCTAGACGCCCGGGGCCGGTGTCCGTCAGGCCGCGTCGATGCCGTTGGTGCAGGCGGCTCCCGGCTCGGGGGTCTGCGGGCCCTGCACGTACTTCGTGAGGAACTGCTGGACCCGCGGGTCGGACGCCTTCTCGACGGTCAGCTGCTTGCCCCACGCCGACAGCATGAGAGCCCCGGCCTGGTCCTCGACCGGACTCATCAGCGTGTAGGGCGTCTTGCCGACCTTGTCGGCGAGCGTCTTCACATCGGCGTCCGCCGCCTTGTCGTTGTACGTGATCCAGACCGCGCCGTGCTCCAGCGAGTGCACCGCGTTCTCGTTCGGTATCGCCTTCGTGTAGACCGAGCCGTCACACGTCATCCACGCCTGGTTGTGGTCACCGCCCACCGGCGGATTCATCGGGTACGACACGGGCTTCGAGACATGGTTCTGGGTCAGCTTCTTCGCGTTCCAGGACTTCTCGCCCTTGACCGGCTTCTTCGCCGCCGCCTGCTGCTGCTCGTCCTTGTCGTTCGCCCGGTCGACGTAGTACGCGCCGAACCCGACGAGCCCGACGACGATGGCCGTACTGACCGAGATGGTCAGGATGCGGTTCCGGCGCTCACGGGCCTTCTCGGTGCGGCGCATCTCCTCGATCCGCGCCTTGCGTGCCGTGGCGGCCGACTTCTTGCTGGTTCTGCTCATGGGAATGCGTTCCTTGTCCCCGCCGCGCCGGATCGTCCGGGCGGGCGGCGATGGGTGAGGGGTCGGACGGACGTCGTGACACGGACGCCGGTCTAGATCCGCTGCACCTGGAGGACATGGAGATCGGGAGCCCCGCGGACGGGCGGCGTCGCGGGCACGCGTGCCGCCGTGGCCGCGGGCGCCACGACGGGCATCCGCGGTGCCACCGCGGGCAGCGGGTGGGCGCCCACCGGCAGCACGGCCCGCGCCTCGTGCGTGGGCAGCCCGCAGCACTGGTCGTGCTCGGCGGGGGAGGCCAGCCGTTCGTGCGGGACGGAGACGGTGACCACCGGCGCGGCGGCCGGAGCGGTCCGGCCGTGCGCCGGCACGTAACCGAGACAGGCCACCAGTACCGCGAGCAGCACGCCGAGCGGCACGGCCAGGGCAGGACACAGCGCCGCGCCGCGGGTGACGCGGCGCGCTCGCTGGGACGTCCGGCTGCTCATCCCCGTGATGGTATGCGCTGCCTGTGACAGCGCTCCCGGTACCCCACACAAAGACGAACCGCCCACCCGCATCGGCGAGTAGACACTGTCTACGCGCCACTGGTAGACAGTGTCCATGAGCGAACGAGAAGCGGAACCGGGCCAGGGAGAACGTGGCCAAGGAGAACCGGGCCAGGCAGAAACAGGGCTGCGGGCCCGGCTGGTGGCCGTCGGCGTGGAACTGGTGACGCGGGAGGGCGTACAGGCCCTGTCCCTGCGGGAGATCGCCCGCCGGGCAGGTGTCTCGCACGGCGCGCCCCGCCGCTACTTCCCGACGCATCTGGAGCTGCTGTCCGCGATCGCGCGGGAGGGCTTCGCCGAACTCGGGGCCGAGGCCGCCGCGGAACTGCGCGGCAACCAGCAGGACCCGCGGGCCCAACTCGCCGCACTGGCAAGGATCTACGTCGACTACGCGCTGTCCCACCGCGGCATGTACGAGCTGATGTTCCGCCACGACCTGCTGGAGAGCAACCGCCTGGGCCTGCGCGAGACCAGCCTGCCACTCTTCGGGACCATGGTGGACCTGGTGGGCCGGGCCCGCCCCGACGTACGGGCCCCGGAGGTCGCGGGCGCGCTCTGGGCGAACCTGCACGGCGTCGCGCAGCTGTGGGCCTGGGGCAGTCTCCGGCTCGCGACGGGAGCGGACGGCGTCGAACCCTTCGTACGGGCCGCTCTCGACGCCCATCTCGGGCCGGAGCGGTGAACGCGGCGCTCCGGCAACGCCTCACCCTCGTCGCCGGTGTCACGGGAGCCGCCGTCGTGGCCCTCGACGGAACCGTGACGACCGTCGCGCAGCCCACCCTGCGCCGCGACCTCGACGCCTCGTTCGTGCAGGTCCAGTGGATCAGCACCGGCTATCTCATCGCGGTCGCCTGCCTGCTCGTCTTCGCCGGCCGGCTCGGCGACCGCCACGGGCACCGACGGGTCTTCGCCCTCGGCGTGTTCGGCTTCGCCCTGGCCTCGGCCGCCATCGGCCTGGCGCCCGGCATCGGCTGGGTCATCGCCCTGCGCGTCGCCCAGGGGATCTTCGGGGCGCTGCTGCAACCGGCCACCCTGGGCATGCTCCGGGCCGCGTATCCGCCCGACCGGCTGGGCATGCCCGTCGCCCTGCGTACCAGCGCGATCGGCGCCGCCGCCGCGCTCGGCCCCCTGGCGGGCGGCGCGCTGATCTCGCACTTCGGCTGGCGGTGGGTCTTCTTCCTGAGCGTGATACCCGCGCTGGCTGCGGGCGCTCTCGCCCTCGCGGTCCGCCTGCCGGCGCCCACCTCGGACGTACGCCTGGACCTGCCCGGCGCGGGCCTGCTGGCGGTGACGCTGATCTGCCTGGTCCACACGCTGGTCGGGCTGCCGGGCTCCGGCGGGACCGCCGCCACCGTTCTCGGCGTCCTCTGCACGATGGTCGCCTGTGCCGCCTTCGTGCGCCACGAACGCCGTACGGCCGGACCGCTGATCCCGCCCGACGTGTTCCGCTCGACGACGGTCACCTCGGCGCTCGGAGCGCTGGTGGCGGTGTCGGCGGCGATGTTCGGCACGCTGTTCCTCGGCACGTACTACCTCCAGGACGTGCGGGGCCTGGATCCCCTGGAGAGCAGTCTGCACGCGCTGCCGCTCGCCCTCATGATGGTGGCCGGCGCGCCCCTGTCCACGGTCCTGTTCCGCCGCTTCGGGCCACGCCGAACCGTCATGACGGGCGCGGCACTTGTCGCCCTCGCCACCCTGCTGATGGCCTGTCTCGACCGGACGTCGGGCGCCGTGACGATCGGCTGCTGCTTCCTGCTCCTCGGGGCCGGTTTCGTGGCCGTGATGGTCACCGCCACCGCGGTCCTCGTACGCGCGGCGTCCGTGGAGGCCGCGGGGGTGTCGGGCGGGCTCCAGCAGACCGCGATGAACATCGGGCCGATGCTCGGGGTGGCCCTGGCCACGGTGTTCCGGCCGGCCGACGTCTCGACGACCGGCGTCGCGCTGCTCGTCCTCGCCGCCGTCGCGACGCTGGGCGCGCTGCTGGGCGCCGGGCTGCCCGCCACGTCGGACGACGGAAGGGCGGCGGTCAAGGTCTGACCAGGGTCGGAGCGTGACCGGCTCAGGGCCCGACCTGGATCAGGATCTGACCGGGATCAGGGCCTGACCTGGATCAGGATCTGACCGGGATCAGGGCCTGACCGGACTCAAGATCTGACCTGGCTCAGGGCCTGACCTGGATGAGGGCATGTGTCCCGCTCGTGCGCCAGGACTCCGTGCCCGCGTCCAGTTCCGCCAGAGTGCCGGGAGTCAGCCCGGTCACGACGTCGCACTTGAGCGTCCGCAGGGCCGCCACCGGGCCCGGGAAGTACGCGGTGGCCTCGGCGAACGGCGTCGTGGCCGGCCAGTGCCGGTCGCCCACCAGGCGGCGGTAGTTGAGGTCGCCCTTCATGACGGTGAGCGCGGCGGACGCGAAGTCCTCCCGGAGATCCGCGGGCATCCGGTCGTAGCCGTGCGGCGCGCAGGAGAACGGGTGGCTGCGCAGGACCAGCCGCCCGGCGCCGAGGGCGTCCCGCAGCCGTGCGCCGACCGCCGCCGCACGGCCGGACGCCGCGGTCAGCCGGTCGAGACAGGCGAGCGTGTCGGTGGTGGTGGCGTCGGAGACGTAGTACGGATACGGCTTGAGGTGCAGGACGACGGAGTCGGCCCGGCCGGTGGCCAGCAGATGGTCGGCGAGGACGAGGTCGGGGAGCAGTTCGGGGCCGGCGTTGTCGGCGACGAGACAGACCTTGCCGGGACTGCTGGGCCCACCTGGCTCTCCGGGGCCACCTGTCACTCCGGCCGCGAGGATGTCCCACAGCGCGGCCGAGTCGTCGGCCACGAGCCCCTGGACCCGGTCGCCCAACCCGGCCTCTCCCGCGGACAGTTGGAAACCGAGGTCGGCCCGGTTGCCCCAGAGGGAGGAGAGCAGGAGCGTACGGTCCTGCTCGTCCGGGGGCAGATCGGGGAGGCGGTCGAGCGCGGACAGCTCGTCGTCGACCTTGGAGCCCGCGAGTTCGGCGTTCTTGAAGGGGGCGAAGGGGTCGATGCCCAGCCAGGGTCCCGGCGCGAAGTGCCCCAGGGCGGCCAGGAGTTTGCGGTAGAAGAAGCTCTCCGCCCAGAGGAACGGCACGTCCGCCCAGCGCTGCCCGTAGTACGGCTCGTCCCGCCAGAGATCGGCGCCCGGCTCGTCGTCGGCCAGCCGCTCGATGGACCCCTTGGTGATCTCGTCGAGGAGGGCGTCCAGTGCGCGCCGCTGCTCGGGCGGATACGGGGTGGCCCGCCGGACGCGCTCGATGAGGGCCGGGTGCCGCTTGTCCAGCACGCCGCGGGCGAAGGAGCCCGGGGTGCCGGTGACCACGGGGGCCGGGGCGGAGGGGGCGGCGTCGGTGGGGGCTCGGCCGGTGTCCTGACTGGGGCGCGTCATGTCCCCAGTAAACCGTCCGTGCCCGCCGCCCGCGGCCCGCGGGGCGGGTGTCAGCCCCAGCTCTGCGCGTACTGGTTGCGGTAGCGCTTGCGGCCGCGTTCCGAACGGATCCGTATCGCCACCAGCGCGAGCAGACTCCCCGCGATGACGAACAGCCCGGGGCCGAGATTGCGGTACTCCCCGAGCCGGTCCAGTGCCGAGGCGGCGTTGTCGGTCTGCCCCTGGGGGGCCGTGCCCGCGGGTCCCATGGCGCCGGGCAGGGCCGCGCCGGGAGCGGTCGAGGACGTGGCGGGCGGTACCGCCGCGGCCGCGTCGTTGCCCGTGCCGCCGTCGGCGCCGGACGAGGGCGCGCCCTGACCGGCCGCCGCGGGATCGACCGTCAGCTTCACACCGAGCGAGGTCAGTGCCTTGGTGACCGGCTGGAAGAACGTCGTACCGCCGGCCTGGCAGTCACCGCTGCCGCCCGAGGTCACGCCCATGGCCAGTCCGTCGGCGAACATCGGACCCCCGCTGTCGCCCGGTTCGGCGCACACCGTGGTCTCGATGAGTCCGGTGACCGTGCCCTGCGGGTAGTTCACCGTCGCGTTCAGTCCGGTGACCTGGCCGGACTGGAGGCCGGTCGTGCTGCCGCTGCGGAAGACCTTCTGGCCGACGGCCGGATCGGCCGCTCCGATGATCCGTACGCCCTGGCCGTTGCCGACCGTCACGATGTCGGCGCCGCTGAGGGCGGTGCCGGCGTTGTACTGCACGAGCGAGAAGTCACCGCCGGGGAACGAGCCGGAGACGGTGGAGCCGACCGACTCGGCTCCCTGCTGGTCGGAGAACCAGGAGGTGCCCACGGGGCCGCAGTGGCCGGCCGTGAGGATGAAGTCGTCCTGGCCGTCGGTCACGTTGAAGCCCGCCGAACAGCGGCCCGAGCCCGCGAAGAGCGCGTCGGCGCCGTTCAGCCGAGGGGTGAACGTGCCCTCGGTCCGCTCCATGCGCACGGAGGCGCCGATGTCCTCGGCGACCGCGGTCAGCCGTGCCCACTCGGCCTTGGAGACGGTGGTGTCGGCGCGCACCACCACCTGATTGGTCGCGTAGTCCATCGCCCAGGAGGTGCCGGCCACCTTGGGCGCGTCCTTCAACGCCTCGGTGGCGGACTTCAGGTCCCGCATGGTGTAGCGGACGACCTTGGCCACGGCGCCGCCCTCGCGTACGTCGGCCGCGGCCTTCTCGTCGGTCACCGCGACGACCGGGCGCCCCTTGGCGTCGATCCAGCTGCCCGCCGTACGCGAGGTGCCCAGCTCGGAGACCAGTTCCTGTCCCGTGCGGGCGGCCCGGGTCTCCGCGTTGGGAGCCTTCGTGCCGTCCGACGAGGTCTCGCTCGCCATGGCCTGCGTGACCATCAGCCCTCCGCAGGCCAGCCCGCCGATGGCGGCGAACCGTGCGATTCGCTGAACATTCCGTCGTGCATGCCTCATCCACGGCTCCCGTGCGACTGTCCTGACACAGCGTCACTTCTGTTGCGGGCGTACCCGCGAGTGCTGCGGGCGTACCCGCGAGGTGAACGCCCTCCTTCAGTACGTGCCGTCGCACGGTCCGGTTCACCGAGCCGCCCGGCCGCTTGGAGTCGGCGTGAACCCACCGGTCGTCCGGACCGTGCCGCGCGACACGGTTTGCCGAAACGGCAAGGTCTCTCGCCGCTCGGCGGGAGCGCCCGCATGATCGACGGCAGAGCGCTGAGCGGTTCGGCAGCTCAGCGGTCGGAAAGCCGGCGCAAGGAGGACGTATGTCGCAGGAAGTCAGCCCGTTCACCCCGGCGGGCGCCACACATCGGACGGTGGACGTTCCCGGTCGCCGGATCCACCTGGTCGAACAGGGCGCCGGCCCGCTCGTCCTGCTGATCCACGGCTTTCCCGAGCTGTGGCACTCGTGGCGCCACCAGCTCCCCGCGCTCGCCGCGGCGGGCTACCGGGCGGTCGCCGTCGACGTACGCGGCTACGGGCGCTCCCCGGCGCCCGACGACGTGGCGGCGTACCGGATCGGAGCCCATGTCGAGGACAACGTTGCGGTCGTCCGCGCGCTCGGCGAGGAGACCGCGGTGATCGTCGGCCACGACTGGGGCTCGACCATCGCCGCCGACTCCGCGCTGCTCAGGCCGGACGTCTTCACCGCCGTCGGACTGTTCGGGGTGCCGTACGCGCCCCGGGGCGGGATGAAGCCGACCGACGCCTTCGCCATGATCGGCGGGGACGAGGAGTTCTACGTCAGCCACTTCCAGGAGCCGGGCCGCGCGGAGGCGGAGATCGAGCCGGACGTACGGGGATGGCTCGCCGGCTTCTACGCGACGCTGGCCGGTGACACGATGCCGGCGTCGGGCGAGGGCGCGGTCTTCTTCGTACCGAAGGGCGGCCGGCTCTCGGACCGGTTCGTGCAGGAGAGCCCGTCCTGGCTGACCGACGAGGAACTCGACTTCTGCGCCGCCGAGTTCGAGCGGACCGGCTTCACCGGAGCGCTGAACCGCTACCGCAGCATGGACCGGGACTGGGAGGACCTCGCCGACTTCGAAGGCGCCCCCCTCACCCAGCCGTCGCTCTTCGTCGCCGGTGAACTCGACGCGTCCATCGCCTGGTTGGCCGACGCGGTCAAGGCGTTCCCCAGTACGCTCCCCGGCCTGTTCTCCTCCCACCTCGTCGAGGGGGCCGGCCACTGGGTCCAGCAGGAGCGCCCGGACGAGGTCAACCGGCTCCTGACCGACTGGCTCGGATCCCTCAACGGCCCGACGCCACCAGCCCCGACTCGTACGCGATGATCACGAGCCGCACCCGGTCCCGGGCGTCCAGCTTGGTGAGGAGTCGCGACACATAGGTCTTGGCGGTGGCGACGCTGATCGAGAGCCGCTCGGCGATCTCGGTGTTCGACAGCCCGGCGCCGACGAGCGCCAGGACCTCGCGCTCCCGGCCGGTGATGCCGCCGACCGTGCGTGCGGAGGGGGCCGCGTCCGGAGTCGCGGACGCGGGGCGGTCGGCGAAGTCCCGGATGAGGCGGCGGGTGACACTCGGCGCGAGCAGGCCGTCCCCGGTGGCGACGACCCGGATCGCGTCGAGGATGTCCTCCAGCGCCATGTCCTTGACGAGGAACCCGGCCGCGCCCGCCCTGAGCGCCCCGTAGAGGCAGTCGTCGTCATCGAAGGTGGTGAGCACGATGACATGGGTGACATGGGTGACATGGGTGGCGTCGACACGGGTGACATGGCCGGCGTCGGGCCCGCGCGTGATCAGCCGGGTGGCCTCGATGCCGTCCATGCCGGGCATCCGGATGTCCATCACCACGACGTCCGGGCGCTCCTTCTCGGCGAGGGCCACCGCCTCGGCGCCGGTTCCGGCCTCCCCGACGACCTCCAGACCGGCCTCGTCGGCGATCACCAGGCGCAGTGCGGTACGGACGAGGGGCTGGTCGTCGGCGAGTACGACGCGCACGGTCACCGCACACCTGCCGGTACGGACAGCGGAGGACGGGGCGTGACGGGCATGCGCCGATCGTAACCACCCGGCTCCGGCGGGACATCCGCCCGTGGGTGTACATCCCCGGCCGACACCGCCCCGCCCGATTGTCGGCGCCGGCCGGATGCCCGACCACCCTGCTCCCGGCCACCGTTGAGCACATGATCGAAGTCAATGAACTGACGAAGCGATACGGCGGCACCACCGCCGTCGACGGTCTGAGCTTCACCGTGCGGCCCGGCCACGTCACCGGGTTCCTCGGCCCGAACGGCGCCGGCAAGAGCACCACCCTGCGGATCGTCCTCGGCCTGAACGACCCGACCGGCGGCTCCGTCACCGTCGACGGCCGCCGCTTCCGGGACCGGCCGCGCGGACTGCGCCACGTCGGCGCGCTGCTGGACGCCCACGACGTGCACGGCGGACGCACCGCGCGGACGCATCTGTACGTACTGGCCCGGTCCAACCGCATCCCGCGCCGCAGGGCGGACGAGGTGCTGGAGGAGGTCGGCCTCGCGGGCGCGTCCCGACGCCGGATCAGCGGCTTCTCCCTCGGCATGAAACAGCGGCTCGGCATCGCGGCGGCACTGCTCGGCGACCCGCCGGTGCTGCTCTTCGACGAACCCCTCAACGGGCTCGACCCGGAGGGCGTGACGTGGCTGCGGGGACTGCTGCGCCGACTGGCCGGCGAGGGCCGCACCGTGCTGGTCTCCAGCCACCTGATGTCGGAGATGGAGAACACCGTGGACCACCTGGTCGTCATCGGCCGCGGCTCGCTGATCGCCGCCGAGAGTCTGGCCGGATTCGCGGCCCGCGGCACCCGCCCGAGCGTGACGGTACGGACCCCTGACCTCACGGCGTTCACCGAACTGCTGACGGGGGAGGGAGCGCGGGTGCTGCAGCAGGGGCCGGACACGCTGACGGTGACCGGACTGGACGCCGACCGGATCGGTGAACTCGCCCTACGGCACCGGGTGTTGCTGCACGAATTGACCGCCCGGAACGCGTCCCTGGAGGAGGCCTTCATGGAACTGACCGCCGACAGCGTCGGCCATGTCGCGGGAGCGGACCGATGACCGACACGGCCGCCGCTCACACCAAAGCCAATGCCAATGCCAATGCCAACGCCTGTGCCGGTGCCACGGCTGCAGGCGGTCAGGACGCCGAGCCCCGCGCCCGGTTCCGTGACCTCGTCGCCGCCGAGTGGACCAAATGGTGGTCGCTGCGCTCCAGCGGCTGGGCACTGGCGGCCACCGCGCTGGCTGTCGTCGGCTTCAACGTGGGCATGGCCTATGACACCTACCGCTACTGGTCGGAGCGGGACACGGCGTCACGGGCCGACTTCGTCCGGGACGGGATCCCGCTGTCCATCGCGTTCTCCACGGACGCCGCCATGCTGCTCATGCTGGCCCTCAGCAGCATCGGCGCGACGGTGATCGTCGGCGAGTACCGGACCGGGCTGATCCGCACGACGTTCGCCGCCGTACCGGCCCGCCGTTCGGTGCTGGCGGCGAAGGTGTGCGTGGTCGCGGCCGTCACGACGGTGTTCGGGGCGGTTGTCTCCGTGGCTTCGTTCGGCCTGACCCAGGCCGTCCTGTCCGGCCGGGACGCCGGGGTGGCTCTCGATCACCCCGGCGCCCTGCGCCTCGTCGTGGCGTCCGCGCTCCTCGCGCCGGTGTCCGCGCTCGTCGGCCTGGCACTCGGCGCTGTCCTGCGGCACAGCGCGGCCACCATGACGGCGAACGTGGTGGTCCTCCTGCTGCTGCCGCTGATCTTCAGCGCCGACCGCCACTGGGCGGCCGTCATCGACCACGCTCTGCCCGCGGGAGCGTGGAACCGGCTGACGGCCGTCGGCCACCAGCCGGTCGCCCACCCGTGGACGGCAGGCGGCGCATGGACGGTCTACGCGGTCTGGGCCGTGGCCGCGGCGGTCGTCGCGGTGGCGTCCGTACAGCGCCGCGACCAGTGACGGGGCCGGATCGGGCCGTGCCGTCCTGCCGCTGTCGCCGTCCGCCTTCGGGCAGGGGCGCTAGACACGTGTCCCGTGCAGAGCGGTGCGGGCCACCCCGACGAAGTGCACGACCGACTCCCAGAACGGGGCGTAGCAGTCGTTGAACCGGCGGCCCGCGTCCTCCTCGCCGGCGATCATCGCGTCGAGCGCGCGGTAGTTGCCGCTGGTGGAGCGGCGCAGCCGGTCCGCGGCCGACGCGACCTCCGGCGGGCCCTCCAGGTCCGCGACCCAGACCCGCTGGCGCAGCACCGCGTACTCGCCGCGCAGTCGGATCCGCAGCTCGCGCAGGGCGGCCAGCCGCTCGTCGGGGTCACCGATCTCGTGTGCGTCGGTCACCTTCCAGTACAGGTCGCCCATGCGCTGGGCCTGTTCGATGAGGTCGACGTACGCCGCGCGGCGGGCGGCCCTGAGGCCGTCCGCCTGTACGGTCGCGGCGGCCGCGTCCGCCTGGATGCGGGCCGCGCGTGCGGTGCCGCGGCTGGTCACCCAGCTCGCGAGCACCGCGGTCGCGGCCGTCAGCGCGGCCACCCACAGAGTGCTGTCGCCCATACCGAAGCAGTCCCCGTCCCTCGCCCGTGGCCCGTCGCACCGCAGGAGTGTGGCACCGCAGGAGTGTGGCACGGACGACGCCAACTAGGCGTGGCGGGAGGGTTCCAGAGTCTTCGTCAGATGGGCGAAGACGACGACGTTGCTCTTGTAGCCGGACCGCCGGTCGTACACGCCTCCGCAGGTGATCAGCCGCAGTTCCGGACGCTTCCGCGCGCCGTACACCTCCTGGCTCGGGAAGCGCGCCTTCTCGTACACGCGGACGGCGTCCACCGTGTAGACGGCGGTACGTCCGTCGGCGCGCAGGGCCTCGACGAGCAGGCCCGGTTTGAGCGTGCTCAGGCCGGCGAAGACGGCGGGTCCGGTACGGGTGTCCAGGTGGCCGACCACCACGGCGGTGCCCTTCTCTCCCGGTGACGGGCCGCCTTCGTACCAGCCGGCCAGTTTGGGCTTGTCGAGCGGCGGGGTGGTGAGCTGCTGACGCCGGTCCAGGCCCAGCCCCATGAGCGGGGCCTGCAGGCCCAGATACGGGATGTTCAGGCTGGTGGGCTTGGAACGGGAGAGGATGTGCGGCTGCCGTGGCTGTTGCGGTTGCGGTTGCGGTTGCTGTGGTTTTCGCGGCTGTTGAGGCGGCCTGGCAGGTTGGGGCGGCCGGGATGTCTGCGGTGGCCGAGGTGGCTGGACAGGCCGAGGTGGCTGGGCCGGTCGGGGCGGTGGAGGCGGTGGAGACGACGGAGGTCGTGGGGGAGGAGGGGGGTGGTGGGCTGGGACGGCTGACGGGGGTTCGTACGGGAGCGGGGGTGCGCCGGGGCTCCGGTGCCGCGGCGGCGGGCGGACCCGGGGACGCCTTCGCGTCCCCGAGTTCCACCGCCGGGGCGGCGACCGGCCCAGCGGGCCGGCCGTCGTCCTCGGACCACCAGATGCCGCCCATCACCAACGAGAACAACAGAACCGCGGTTCTCGTCAGGCGGTAGGCACGCGTGCGGTACCAGGGCCTGGGCGCGCGCCTACGCGGCACCGTCGGACCGGCGACGCAGCTGCCGGAAGTAGACGAAGCCGGACACGCCGACCAGGCCCACCGCTCCGGCGGCGGCGACCGTCGACACGGTCGGCGTCTCGGCCAGACCGCCGCCGCCCGCGGGCACGGCGCCCTTGGGGGCCTGCGGCTTGGCGTCCGGCTTCGCCGCCGGCTTGCAGTCGACCTTGAACAGCTTCTCCTTGCCCGCGCCCGCTCCGCCCACGGGCTTCCAGGTGAGCTTGTAGTTGCCGTCGGGCAGCGCGAGCGTGTCCGTGTAGCCGGTGCCGATGGGGAGGTTGAGGGTGCCGTTGAGCGTGGCTGCGGCCGAGGCCGCCGGCTGTGGCTCGATGATGTAGGTGATCCCCGTGACGCCGACACCCTCGAAGTTGAAGGCGGCCAGGTAGAACTTGCAGACCTTGGTCTCGTCGCGCTGGTCGGTGGGGGACGTCGTCTCCGAGTGGATCTTGACGTCTCCGCTGTCGGGGGCGGCGTGGGCGGCCGGTGCCCCGAGGAGTGCGGCGCCGGCGAGGGCGACCGTGGTGAGGGCTGCGGCGCTGGTGCGGACGCCGACGGAACGGGTGAGCGGTGAGGCGGGCATACGAAGTCCTCCGAGCGGAATGATTGTCGTACAAATCGGTTGTGCATCCGACTCCCTTTCACGTCTGGAACCGGGAAACGCACCGCACCGCTGATACGACGTCAGAAATCCCCCGTCCGGAGCAACATTTCGCCGCTGCGCACCACCAAGAACGGCCCGGTGGTGTCACACGCCGGCCCCGCGGTCCCACGCGCCGGGCAAGCGGCCCTGCACGCCGGGCATGCGGTCCCGCACGCACGCCCCGCGGTCCCGCACGCCGGCCCCGCGGTCCCGCACGCCGGGCGAGCCCGCGCTCGCCGTTCAGGCGTGCCCGTGTCGCAGCCAGGTGTACTCGACCGGCTGGCCCGTGTTCCAGGACGCGGCCGACTCCGCGTCAACCGGTTCGAAGCCCGCCCCGCGGTAGCAGCGCAGGGCGGCGGTGTTCTGCGGATGGACCCGCATGCAGACCTCCGAGAGGCCGGCCGGTCGCGCCTCCGCGAGCAGGCCCCGGACCAGTGAGCGGCCCAGGCCCCGTCCGCGAACCCCGGGTGCCACGATGATCCGCGCCAGTTCGACCTCGTCCTCCTCGGCGTCGAGCCACAACTCCCCGTACGCGAGCGGCTGTTCGGTCTCCACCAGGACGTATGCCCGCACGTCCGGATCCCGCTGCCACGCCGCGACCGTCCCCTCCGTCACCGGGAACTCCTCCCGGCCGCACCACATCAACGCCTCCGTCGGCGTGGTCGGCCAACTAGCCACTGTGGAAGCGTGGCTGATGTCGAAGGGGCTGCATCGCATGGTGTGGCTCCGTCCTTGCGAGGTGTGGGCCGGGGTCAGCGCCAGGGCCCGCCGTCGTCGACCAGTACGGCCGCCCCGTCGAAGCGGCCCGCCTTGAGGTCCTTGAGCGCTTCCGGGGCCTGCGACATCGGGTAGGGGTGGACCGTGGCACGGACCCGGTGGCGTTCCGCCAGGGCCAGGAAGTCCCGGGCGTCCGCACGGGTGTTGGACGTGACGCTGCGGATCTCCTTCTCGTAGAACAGCTCACGTTCGTAGCTGAGCGGCGGCACGTCACTGAGGTGGATGCCCGCGATCGAGAGGATGCCACCCCGGTCCAGGGCGCGCAGCGCCACGGGCACCAGATCGCCGACGGGAGCGAAGAGGATCGCGCCGTCCAGCGGCTCCGGAGGCGCGTCGTACGCCCCCGCAGCCGACGTGGCGCCCAGGTCGAGGGCCAGTCGCCGGGCGGCCGGATCCCGGGTCAGCACATGCACGGTCGCACCCATCGCGAGTGCCACCTGCGCGCAGAGATGGGCGCTGCCCCCGAACCCGTACAGGCCGAGGCGCCCGCCGGGCGGCAGGGCGGCACGCAGCAGCGCGCGGTGTCCGATGATGCCCGCGCACAGCAGCGGCGCCAGAGCGATGTCGTCGGGGCCGTCGGGCAGCCGGTGGGCGAAGGCGGCCGGCACGGTCGTGTACTGGGCGTAGCCGCCGTCGGTGTCCCAGCCGGTGTAGCGGGAGTCCGGGCAGAGGTTCTCCGCCCCGCGCAGACAGTACGCGCAGGTGCCGTCGGTACGGCGCAGCCAGGCCACCCCGACCCGGTCGCCGAGGCTGTGTCCGGTGACCTCCGCCCCCATCCCCGCCACCCGCCCGACGACCTCGTGACCCGGTGTCACCCGCGCCCGCCGCACCGGCAGATCGCCTTCCCCGACATGCAGATCCGTGCGGCACACGCCGCAGGTGCTCACTCGGACGAGGAGTTCGTCGGGTTCCGGCACGGGGACCGGTTTCTCGACGAGCTGCAGCGGCCCGCTCTCGACCGGTCCGGGCTCGGCCACTTCCCAGGCGAACATCGTCGCCGTGTCCGTCATCACGTCCCCGGTCACGTCCCCGGTCCTGTCCCCAGTCATGTCCCCATTCTGCGAGGAGAGGCCGCGTGCCGCCCGGAGCGTGCCGTGAACGGGGGCGCAGGCACCTCCTGACGAACCGCTTTCACCTGCAGAACCAGCGGTCGGACGGCCACGTCGTATTTCTGCGGGACAACGGAAAGGATCGTTGACGCGGCGTGAGCGCGGTGCCAACGTGCTCGCACCAGTCCTTCCGGCCGGTCGGGACCAGGGGTGGCGTCGCGCGGACGCCACCCGTTGCACGGCGCGTCGAGCGAACGGAGGGCTTGTCGCCATGTCAACAGCCAGTGGAGATCCGACAACGGGGACGGCCGACTTCTCGGCGACGCCCCTGGCCGACACCTCCTTCCCCGAGGAGTGGGAGAGCGGTCAGGAAAGCGGTCAGGAGAGCGTCCGGGGTGACTACGGCACCGAAGCGGGCGCGACGGAACGCGTCCAGGGGGAAGGCCCGGGACGCGCGGCCGAGCAGCGCCAGGCCGCAGGCGGACCGGCCGCGCGCGCCGAATCCGGCGCCGCCCTACCGGCCCACCGCCCCACCCGTGGCCGCTACCGCGGCATCAGCGGCGGCTACGAACTGACCCTGCGCGTGGACGTCGACAGTGTTCCCGGCGGCCCGAAGGTCCTGCGGAAGGTCAGCGGCGACTTCTCCAGCACGGGCGGCGGTACGCAGGCGTACTTCGGCTCGTTCCTCGTGGACGCGCCCACCGTCTCCTGGACCTCGACCCAGGTCGTCATCAGGGGGATCGCCTCCTACACCTGGCAGACCGCGTACACACTCGTGCGGGTCACCGTCCCGCGCAGCAGGACGAACCAGCGGCCGGGCGCCGCGACCGTCGAATTCCTGCGCCCGCCGAACCAGTTGGGCGCCACCTACGTCTGCCCGTACGTCTCGCCGTACTTCCGCACCGTCGAGTGGGAGCAGGACTCCGTCACCGGGGCCGTGCCCTTCCTCTCGTACGACACCGGATCGCTGCCGCAGCCCGCCAACAGCCCCGCCCGGATCCTCACCGTGCCGCGGGCCTACGCCGAGGCCGGTATCGAACTGCTCGTCTCCGGCACCGCGAACGTCATCGCGAACAGCCGGAACGGCTGGACCAACACCGAACTCCATGCCGCCATGGAGACCAACTTCAGTCTCTGGCGCAACGCCCCGCAATGGAAACTGTGGCTGCTGGTCGCCAGCAGCTACGAAGGCATGGCAGGCGTGCGCGGCATCATGTTCGACGCCGCCGACTCCTTCCAACGACAGGGCTGCGCCGTCTTCTACGACCTGATCCAGGGCGCGGGCCCCGAAGAACAACGCTCCATGCTCCGCACGTACGTCCATGAGATCGGCCACGCCTTCAACCTGCTGCACTCCTGGCAGAAGAACCTGGCCACGCCTCCGGCCCCGCTCGGCGGCAACAACGGCTTCGCGGACCTGTCATGGATGAACTACCCGCAGAACTACCAGCCGCTGAACGGCAACGGCGGAGCGGCGGCCTACTGGGGCGCCTTCCCCTTCCAGTTCACCGACAACGAGCAGATGCACCTGCGGCACGGCTTCTACCGGAACGTCGTCATGGGTGCCAACGCGTTCGGCACCGGCGCCGCCGACATCGAACCGGCCCTCTTCGACGAGCCCCTCACCGACGAGTCCGGCCTGCGCCTCGGCCTGCGCGCCGACAAGAGCGGCCTGGCGTTCGGCGAACCCGTCGTCGTGGAACTGAAGTTGGAGACCACCGACCTGCGCGGCCGTGCCACGCACAACCACCTCCACCCCGACGACGAACTCGTCAGCATCGCCATCCGGCAGCCCTCCGGACGCACCGTGCTCTACCGGCCGTTGCTGCGCCGCTGCGTCGACCAGGACCAGACCGTCCGCCTGGACGCCGGCCGGCCCGCGATCTACAGCAGCGCCTACATCGGCTACGGCCGCGACGGGCACTACTTCCAGCAGCCGGGCACCTACCAGCTGCGCGCCGCCTACCTGGCCTCCGACGGGTCCCGGATCGTCTCGCCGGTGCTGCGGCTCGACGTACGGCATCCGGTCAGCCAGGCCGACCTCCGGCTCGCCGAGCTGATGACGGGCGAGGAACAGGGCAAGATCCTTGCCCTGCGCGGCTCCGACTCGCCGTCACTGCAGTCCGGCAACGACGCGCTCCAGGAGGTCATCGAACGGCACGGCACCCACCCCTTCGCCGTGTACGCGCGCCTCGCCAAGGGCCTCAACTTCGAGCACGAGTTCAAGAGCCTGAGCCCGGACAAGACCGAGCTGACCGTACGGCCCCCGGACCCCAAGTCCGGGATCGAGCAGCTCGCCCAGGTCGTGAAGGTCTCCCAGCAGGGCAAGGGCGTCGACAACCTGACGCTCAACCTGGCCTCACGGCGCCTCGCCCGCGCCTACGCCCGCCAGGGCGACCTCGAAGAGGCCAACTCCACGCTCGACCGGCTGGTCAAGCACTTCGACACACCCGCGTTCAAGCCGTTCGTCAAGGACGCCGTACGCGATCAGGTCGACTCCACGAAGGCGCGGCTCACCGAGGAGTTCGGCGGCTGACCCCGGCCGCCCCGCGCCCAGGAGGGCGCTCACGGGACACCCCTCTGCCCGTGAGCGCCCTCTCCGGCCGCCTCGCCTGTGGCAGCATCGGGCCCACCGGCCCCGGAACCCGGGGGCCGGGGAATCAGAGGCACGGGAGGGGAGCAGCCGAGTGATCGACCTCGTCCTGTACGGGCCGAGCGGCCCCCAGCCCCTCGGCCGCCCGGCCGCCGTGCGGGTGGAGCTCCGCAACACCGGCGACCACGACCTGTGGATCGCGGGCGTGCTCGACGGCTCCGAGAACGGCCTGCGCTTCCCGCACTACCGGCCGACCGTCACGCGAGCCGGCGACGGCGAAGGGGACGCTGAAGGAGAAGGCAGGGTCGCGTGCCCCGCCGAGTACGGCACCGTCGTGGCGTCCCCCGCGCCGGCCGAGGACCCCCTCGTCGGCCCCCTGCGCCCGTCTGACCTGCGCAAACTGTCGCCGGGCCAGTCCTGGGACCCGTCCTCGGGCCCTGGCTGCCTGCCCCTCATGACCTTCGCGCATTTCACCCCCCGACGACCCGGGCGCTACCTCTACACCCTCACACTCGACACCGACGCCGCCAGGCCCGAGGACTGGCTGGGCGGCTTCGGCGTGCCCGTCGGCACCGCGCGGGAGGACCTCCTGGCCCTCGTCGCGCGCGTGCCCCGTACCAGGGTGGCGGCGGACCCGGTGGAGGTGGACTTCCGCTGAGCGGCACCACGATCAGACCTGCCCCGCCAACCGCCCCGACGACCTCGCCGCCAACTCCTCCGACGACTGGACCAACGACACGGTGAACGGATGCGCGGGAGCCGTGAGGACGTCCCGCGCCGGGCCCTGTTCGACCACCTCCCCGCCGTCCAGCACCGCGATCCTCGTGGCGAGCCGGGCCGTGTCGAGGTCGTGGGTGATGAGGACGAGGCAGAGGTCGTCGCGGTCGCGGAGCAGCCCGGCGAGCAGGTCGAGGAGGCCCCGGCGGGTGACCGTGTCGAGCCCGGAGGTGATCTCGTCGCACACCAGGACCCGTGGCCGTGCGAGCAGCGCCCTGGCGAGCGCGGCCCGCTGAAGCTCACCGCCGGACAGCAGGGCGGGGAGTCGCGCCGCCGACTCGTCGCTGAGGCCGAGGCTGTTGAGAGTCGTCGACGCCGCCGCCCGTGCCTCCGACGTGGCAACCCCGCGCAGTCTCACCGCCGTGCGGGCCACCTGGTCCAGGACCGGCCGGTGCTCGTCGAAGGAGGCGCGCGCGTCCTGGAAGACGTACTGCACGGCCGCCAGCCGGTCCCGCCCCCGGTCCCGCAGACTGCGCGGGAGCGGGACCCCGTCGAGCAGCACCTCTCCCTCGTACGTGCGATGGAGTCCGGCGAGACAGCGGGCGAGCGTCGTCTTGCCGCTTCCCGAACGGCCGAGCACGGCGAGGCATTCGCCGGGGTGCACGGCGAGTTCGGGGACGCGCAGCACCTCGACGCCGGGCCGGTGCCGGGCCCGGAGGCCCTGGACCCGCAGTACGGCCTCCGGGCGCGGGCCCTGTCGAGCGGCGTCCGCCAACGGCTCCCGCACTGCCAGGAGTTGGCGTGTCCAGGGGTGGGCGGGAGCCCGCCACACCCGCTCCACCGGGCCCGCTTCCACGACCTGGCCGTCCCGCATGACCAGTACCTCGTCGGCGAGCGCGCGGACCGTCTCCAGATCGTGGCTGAGCAGGACCACCCCGATCCCGCGCGCGGCGACCGCCGCCAGCTCGTCCACGACCCGGCGTCTGGTGAGCGCGTCCTGACCGGTGGTGGGCTCGTCCGCGACGACGACCCGGGCGCCGAGCAACAACGCCTGGGCGAGGACCAGCCGTTGCTGCTGACCGCCCGAGAGCTGATGCGGGTAACGTCGCAACAGAGCCTCTCCATCGGGGAGTTGTGCGGCTTCCAGGGCGGTGAGGACTTGCTCCCGGGCCGCCGGGCGCCGGTCACGGCGAGGCAACTCGCGCACCTGAGTGCGCGCGATGTCGTGCAGCAGCGCCCCCACCCGCCGCGCGGGATTGAGCACCGTCGCCGGATGCTGCGGGACGTAACCGACCAAGGCGTCCGCCACCCGTACGGAACCCTCCACGCGCGCCCCTGGCGGGAACTCGCCCAGCAGCGCACGCCCCGTGGTCGTCTTCCCGCTGCCGGAGGCCCCGACCAGCGCGGTCACCTGTCCGGGCAGCACCCGCAGGCTCACTCCGTCGACGATGTGTCTGCCACCGACCTCCACGGTCAGCCCCTCGATCTCCGCCACCGCCAAGGGCTCGCCCGTCTCGCCGGTTCCGCCCGATTCACCCGGCCCGTTCATGAACGCGGCCCCTTCCTGAGTGCCGCGTCGCAGAGCAGATTGCTGCCCATGGTCAGGGCCACGATGAGCAGCGCGGGGACGACCACGGCCCAGGGCTGCACGAACAGCCCTGTTCGGTTGCGGTCGACCATCACCGCCCAGTCGGCCGCGTCCGGCGCCACCCCGATGCCCAGGAACGCGGCCGTCGCCACCAGATACAGGACACCGGTCAGCCGTATCCCCGCGTCGGCGGCGAGCGGGCGCAGGATCGACCGGCCGACATGGCCCACGGCGATACGCCACCACGACTCGCCCTGCATCCGGAGCGCCTCCACCGCCGGCCGGGAGGCCACGTCGGCGGCTGCGGCCCGTACGATACGCGCGGCGTCCGGGATGTTCACGAGTGCCACCAGCAGCGCCAGCCCGGTGGCGCCGGGCGAGAACACGGAGGCCACCAGCAGGATCATCAGCAGGGACGGTACGGCGAGCAGCACGTCCAGCGGCCGCATCAGTGTCTCCTCCAGCCAGGTCCGGTGCGTCAGCGCGCTGATCAGCCCGACCGGAAGCGCCACCAGATACGCCAGCGCCGTCGCCGTGAGCGCGACGACCACCACGGGCCGGCCGCCGAGCAGCACCTGCCGCCACACGTCACGCCCCACGAAGTCCGTGCCGAGCCAGTGCCCGTCGCCGAGCGTGAACGAGGCGGCCCGCGGCCCCGGACCGCCCACGGTCAGCGGCCCGAGCAGAGCGAGCGCGAGCGGCACACCCACCAGGACGGCGCCGAGCGCGAAACGCCCGAACGGCAGCCTTCTCTTGAGTACTTGCACGCGGCCAAGCGCTCTCACGCGGCCACCTCCGCCCGCGGCGCGAACCGGTGGGCGACCAGATCGGCCCCCAGGTTCAGCACCACCGTGATCAGTCCGAAGACCACCGCGAGGCCCTGCACCACGGGCACATCACGCTCGGCAACGGCGTTCATCAGCACGGTTCCCAGGCCGGGGATCACGAACAGGGCCTCCACCACGATCACCCCGCACAGCAACCAGTCGACGGTACGGGCGAGTTGCTGAGCGGCCGGCGCGACCGCGTTCGGCAGGGCGTGCGCGTACCGGACCCGGGCGCCCGGAATCCCGTACCGCCGGGCATGCGCGACGTACGGCGAGGCGAGCGCGTCGATCATTCCGGCGCGTACGAGCCGGGACAGTGAGCACACCGGACGGGAGAGGAGGACGAGCACCGGCAGGACCAGGGCGGCCGGATGCGCGAGCAGGTCGGTGCCGTAGCCGACCGCCGTCGGCGGCAGCCAGTCGAGCCGCAGCGCGAACACGGTCACGAGCAGCACCCCGAACGCGAACTCCGGTACCGCGTACACCCCCAGCGTCACCGCACTGACCAGCCGGTCCACGAGCCGCCCCTCGAACCGCGCTGCCAGCACCCCGAGCCCGACCCCGACCGGCACCAGCAGCACCACGGTGAGCCCGGCGAGCAGCAGCGTCGGCCCGAAGGCACCGGAGAGGTACGAGGTGACGGGCCGCCCGGAGGCCAGGGAGGTGCCGAAGTCGGCGTGCAGGAGCCCGGCCGTCCAGTCGGCGAGCCGTTCGTACGCGGGCCTGTCCAGGTCCATCGCCTCGCGGATGGCGGCGATCCGCGCCGGGTCGGGCTGGTCCCCGGCGAGGGCCACCGCCGCGTCACCCGGCAGCGCCTCGGTGAGTGCGAAGACCAGCAGCACCACGGCCACGGTCTGCACACCACCGAGCAGCAGCCGCCGGGCCGCCCAGGAACCGAGTCCGCTCACGCCAGCCAGACCTTGTCGAACCGCGCCCAGTCGAGCGTGTTGGCGGGCGCCTTGCGGTCAACTCCCTTGACAGTACGAGCGGTTCCGATGATCCAGTCGGCGAACCCCCACACCAGGAAGCCGCCCTCGGCGTACAGCCTGCGCTGCATCCGGCCGAACACCGCGGCGCGCTCCTCGCTGTCCTTCGTGGCCTGCGCCTGCTGGTAGAGCGCGTCGAAGTCCTTGTGGTGCCACCTGGTGGCGTTGGTGGTGGAGTCGGTGAGCAGCCGCTGCGAGATGTGCGCCTCGATGGGCATGGCTCCGGAGCGGTAGCAGCACAGGGTCCCGGAGTCGAGGATGTCGGCCCAGTACGAGTCCTTGCTGCCCATCCTGACCTCGACCGTCACGCCGGCCTCGGCGGCCTGGTCGCGGAAGATGCTGGCCGCCTCGGTGAACCCGGCCGCGACCGCCGAGGTGTCCAGGGTGACCTTCAGCTTCTCGGCGCCCGCCTGCTTCAGGAGGGACCGCGCCCGGTCGAGGTCCTGCTCGCGCTGCGGAAGCCCGTCGGCGTAGTACTCGTACCCCTTGCCGAAGAGGTCGTTGCCGACCACGCCTGCCCCGGACAGCGCCCCGTCGACGAGTTCTTGGCGGTCGGCGATGAGGAAGAACGCCTCCCGGACCCGCTTGTCGTCGAAGGGCGCCCGGTCGGTCTTCATGGCGAAGGCCTGCATGGCGCTGTTGCGCAGCCGTACGATCTCGATCTGCCCCTTGCCCTCGTGGGCGCGGGCGGTCGTCGGGTTCAGTTCATGGGCGTACTCGACCTGTCCGCCGAGCAGGGCGTTGACCCGCGCGGACTCCTCGTTGGCGACGACGAACTCCACCTCGTCGAGGTGCGGGGCGCCGTCCCAGTGGTCGTCGTTGCGCCGGAAGACCGCCGAGCGGCCGGGCGCGAACGACACGAAGCGGAACGGTCCCGAACCGACCGGCTTCTTGTCGAAGTCGGCCGCGGAGGACCCGTCGGGAACGATGTACGCGCCGAACGCGGCCAGCACATTGGGGAACTCGGCCGTCGGCCGCTTGAGCACGAACTCGACGGTCCGCTCGTCCACCGCCCGGCTCGCCTTGAGATCGATCGGTTCGAGGGACGCCTTCGCACGGAACGTCTTCTCGGGATCGGCGATCCGGCGGTAGCTGAACAGGACGTCCTCGGCGGTGACGGGCTTACCGTCGTGGAAGTCGGCCTTGCGCAGGGTGACCTTCCAGCGGTCGAGCCCCGCGTTCGGCTCCCAGCCGGAGGCCAGGCGCGGCTGGGCGGACAGATCGTCCCCGTAGTCGGCCAGCTTGTCGAAGAGCGCCTTGGCGCGGGCCACGTCGGCGAACAGGTTGGCCAGATGCGGATCGAGCGTCTCGCTCGCGCCGCCGCCCGCGAAGGCGGCCCGCAGCCGTCCGCCGCGCCTGGGCTTCCCGTCGCCGCCTCCGTCGGCTCCGTCGCTGCCGTTGCCTGAGCCCGAGCCGCCGCAGCCGACGAGCGTGAGGGCGCCGATACCGGAGGCCGCCGCGAGAAGGCCCCTGCGACGGAGGCCGGGATAGTCCTGCATGTGGTTGTCCTTGCTGTGTGAGGTGCGTGCGGTGCGTGAGGTGTGTGCGGCGCGGTCAGCCGGCGAGGCGTGCCACCACGTGCAGCCGGTCGGCATCGGCTGCCGTGCCGGGCAGGTCGCCCTCCTGCCACGGCGGTTCGGTACGTGGCCCCGGACCGTCGTGCAGCTCCAGCACGGTGAAACCGTGCGCGGTCAGGAAGTGGCGCAGTTCCTGCGGGAGGAGCAGCCGCCAGGCCGAGCGCTGTTCGACGGGGGCCGAGCCGTCGTCGGTGGTCCAGACGCGGGTACGGCGCAGGAGTTGCGCGGTGCGGTCGATGCGCAGAGTGGTGGTGGAACGGTAGGAAACGCCCTGCCAGGTCAGGGAGTTGTCCCTGGGCGTGTCCAGCAGGTCGTTCCGGCCGAGGAAGTAGGCGCCGTTGCGCATCTCCGCGACGAGGAGCCCGCCGGGAGCCAGGTTCCGGCGGCAGGAGGAGAGAAAGCCGTCCAGTTCGTCGTTGGTGTGGCAGTACAGCAGCGCACTGTCCAGGCACACCACCGCGTCGAAGACACCGGGTGCGCCGGGTTCGCCGGGTGCGAGGGGTACGAGGGGTGCGGCGGGCCCGAGGGAGAAGTTCCGCAGATCGGCGCGTACGTACCGCGGGCCGGGGTGCCGGTCGCGGGCGTACGCCAGCATCTCCTCGGAGAGGTCGGCGCCGACAACCGACCTGCCCGCGCTGTGCAGTTGGGCCGCGTCGCGCCCGGTACCGCAGCCCAGGTCCAGGACGCTCGGCCCGGCCGCGTACCGGCGCAGACAGTCCTCCGCCCAACGCCCGGCCAGCCGTTCGGGATCGGGGAACCTGGCCTCGTACAGCTCCGGGTTGTCGGTCAGCAGGTTGCCGCTCGTCATACCGTCGCCTCCACGGCAGGAGCGGGACGCACGGGCAGAGCTCCGAGGCGGCGCAGCCAGGTGAATCCGGCCGCCGACGCCAGCCCGAACACCAGGCAGCAGGCCCAGGGCAGCCAGGCCGCGTCCTGCCGGTCACCGGCGTCCATGGCCCAGCCCACGGCCGTGTTGCCGACGGCCGCGGCGATCCCCGACACCATGTAGAAGATGCCGAAGTAGGTGCCGGTCAGCTCCGGTCGTCCGAAGCCGGGGATCAGCTCCATCACGAAGGGCTGCGCGACCATGACACCCACGTAGAGGAGCAGCACGCCCACGAGGACGGGAACGGCGTGCCACAGCTCGGGGGAGCCGGCCCCCGACACCAGCATCGGCGGCAGGAAGGCGAGTCCCATCAGGGCGAGTCCGGCGCCGATCGCCCTTCTGCCATAAGGCTTGAGCGCCCGGGTGAGCCGCATCTGCAGGGCGAGATTGGCGAGCGTGCCCACGAGGAAGACCAGTCCGGCCGCACCGTCCCAGCCCGTGGCCCGGCGGGCCCCGTCGGGCAGCAGCAGATACAGCTGGTTCTCCAGGGTGAACATGCCGACCATGGCCAGCGAGAAGGCGAGGAAGGCGCGGTTGCCGACCACCTCGCGCCAGTCCGCGAGCACACCGCCCGCACTCGGCGGCACCGCCCGCGCGGGCAGCACCAGGGCCTGCGCCACGGTGAGCACCGCGAAGATCCCGGCGGCGGTGAGCGCGGACGCCCGGAAGTCGACCAGCAGCAGCACACTGCCGAGCAGCGGCCCCACCAGCGCCCCGGTCGTCGCGAACACGTTGAACAGCGCGAACGCCTCGGCCTTGCGCTCGCCCGCCTCCTGCGCGAGGTAGGTCCGCACGGCCGGGTTGAACAGCGCCCCGGCGAGCCCGCTCAGCACGGACGCGGCCAGCAGCACCGCGAGCCCGTCGCCGAGCGCGAACAACGCGAAGCCCGCGGTACGCACCCCGCAGCCGGCGATGATCACCCCGCGCGCGCCGAGCCGGTCCGCGGCCGAACCACCGATGAGGAACAGTCCCTGCTGGCTGAGGTTGCGCACCCCGAGGACGATCCCGACGACGGCCGCCGACATGCCCAGGTCCTCACCCAGATGCGTGGCCAGATAGGGGATGAGCAGGTAGAAGCCGGTGTTGACGCCGAACTGGTTGACGAGGAGGAGCCGGATCGCGGGCGAGAAGCCGCGTATCTCGTACAGCGTCTTCACGGACCCTCCGCCTCTCCGGCACGCCGCCGCTGCCCGTCCGTCTCGCTTCCGTCCGTTTCGTTTCCGTCCGTCTCGTGTTCGTCCTTCTCCCGTACGCCGAGTCCGGGACGCCGACTCGCCCGTACGGCGCCGTCGGTGCCGCCGATCCCGGTCCACGGGTCGTGGGCGAGCAGCAGATGCCCGTCGAGGTCGGCCCAGCGGGCGCGGTCGGCGAGGTGCACTGCGGGCGCCAGGCCGAGCGTGCTGGCGGTGAGACAGCCGAGCATCAGCTCGGTGCCGCTCCCGGCGATCAGCTCGGCCATGCGCAGCGCGGCCCGGGGGCCACCGCATTTGGCGAGCTTCACGTTCACCCCGTGCACCCGGCCCGCCAGACGGCGTACGTCTTCGAGTCCGACGGCGTCCTCGTCGGCGATCACGGGCAGCGGTGAACGCTCGGCGAGCCGTGCCAGGGCTTCCGGATCACCGGGGGCGAGGGGCTGCTCGACGGCCTCGACGCCCAACTCCGCGTACCGGGGCAGGAGATGGCGGGCCTGTTCGGTGGTCCAGGCTCCGTTGGGGTCGAGCAGGAGCCGGACGTCGGGCGCGGCGGAACGGATGGCGCGTATGCGGGCGAGGTCGTCCTCCGGGTCCGGGGTGCCGGCCTTCGCCTTGAGGAGGGTGAATCCGGCGGTCACGAGGGCGCGGGCCTGGGCGGCGGCGTGCGGGACCGGGACGATGCCGATGGTGCGCGCCGTGCGGGCGGTGGGGACGGTGGTGGCGTCCGGAGCATGCCGATCGCTTTCGGCCCCGAGCAGTCGGAACACGGGCGTGCCGGACCGCTTGCCGCACAGGTCGAGCAGCGCGGCCTCCACGGCGGCGGTCACCGCGGGCGGCCGGTCGTCCGGCTGCCCGTCCCGCGCCGACCACTCGCGCAGCGCGCTCTCGGGGTCGGGGAAGCGGCCCAGGTCGCGGCCGGACGCGTACAACCGCTGTTGCAGGGTGTCGGTGTCGAGGCCGTAGTAGACGCTGGTGACGGCCTCGCCGTGGCCGTGCAGGCCGTCGTGCTCGATCGTGAGCCAGACGGCGTCGCGGGCGGTCGTCGTGGAACGGGAAATGCGCAGCGGCTCGGCGAGCGTGAGCCGTACGGTGCGCAGGGTGGCCTTCACGGGCTCCCCTCCAGGGTGGTGAGCAGGGGGTCGGTCACCGTGGTGCAGCGGACCCAGCCGGTGGCCTCGACGGCGCGTGCGTGCGGGATCTCGACGGGGCGGGTGGCGGCGGTGGCCGGGTCGAGGCCGTGGGCCGCCGCGAAGTCGTCGTTGTAGACCGAGCCGAGATAGCGGTGGGGTCCGTCGGGGAAGACGGTGGCGACCACCGCGCCGGGATGGACCCGGGCCGCCCATGCGGAGACCAGCGCGACCGCGCCCGTGCTCCAGCCGCCGCTGACGAAACTGCCGCGGGCGAGCCGTCGGCAGGCGTCCGCGGCCTCGGCCGGGCCCACCCAGTGCACCTCGTCGAAGGCCTCATAGGCCACGTTGCGCGGATGGATGCTGCTGCCCAGGCCGCGCATCAGCCGGGGCCTTGCGGGCTGGCCGAAGATGGTGGAGCCGGTGGCGTCCACACCGATCAGTCGCAGTTCCGGCCAGTGCCTGCGCAGCGGCCCCGCGATCCCGGCACTGTGGCCGCCCGTGCCGACACTGCACACCAGGACGTCCAAGTGGTCGAGCTGGCAGGCGAGTTCGGCGGCGAGAGAGGCGTAGCCGGCGATGTTGTCCGGGTTGTTGTACTGATCGGGCCAGTACGCGTCCGGCAGCGTCCCCAGCAGCTCGCGCAGCCGGGCCAGCCGGGCGGCCTGCCAGCCGCCCGCACCGGCGGGGCGGTCGACGAGTTCGAGGCGGGCTCCGTAGGAGCGCAGCAACTGCCGCATGGACGGTTCGAGTTCGGTGTCGCCGACGAGCACGATCGGGTGCCCCAGGGCCTGCCCGGCGAAGGCGAGCCCGACCCCGAGCGTCCCTGAGGTGGACTCCACCACCGGCGCGCCGGGGCGCAGTTCACCCCGTTCACGTGCGCCGAGCAGCATGGACACCGCCGCGCGGGCCTTCATGCCACCGGCGGCGAGACCTTCCAGCTTGGCCCAGAACCCGGGCTGCGGGCAGGGCAGATCGGTGGTCACCCTGGCCAGCGGGGTACGGCCCAGCAGGGCGAGCAGATCGGGGTTGGCGGCGAGGGGACGCAACGCGGTCGTGGTCACAGCCCGGCCTCCGTACCGCGGTAGCGGTGGATGACACCGGGACCGCCGTCCAGCCAGAAGAAGGGGTACGGCTCCGCGCACACAGCGCTCACACCGGCACCGAGGAACCAGGGCAGTACGGCACTGCCCGTCTGCGCGAACATCACCAACTGCTGTCCGCTGCGCAGCACATGTGTCCGCAGCGGCTCGAAGGACCCGTTGCCGAGAGTCATGCCGGAGGCCAGTACGGCGTCACAGCGCCCGAGTTCGGCGTACAGGTCGGTCGCCACGGGCTCGCCCCACTCCGTGGTACCGCCCTTGAGGTCACACGGTATGTACGAGATGTCACGCGAACGCAGCGCCTCCAGCAGGGAGTTGACGACACCGACGACGAGTACGGTCTGCCCCGGCCGGACGTCCAGCAGTTCGACGACGGCCCGTGCCCGTGCCCGGGACTTCTCCAGGGAACTCCCGGCGGACAGGGAGCAGGGGAGTGCCCCGAACTCCGGCGTGTGCGGGCGCACATGCATGAGGTAGGCGTCCAGTGCCGCCACGCGGACCGACGGGAGCGGATGCGCCAGCAGCCGAGCGATGGCGGCTCCGGCGCAGTCCTCCACCGCGCCCTCCGGCAGCGCTCCGGGTTCGACCGCGCACGAGCCGACCGCCCGGCCGAGGCGCAGACTGAGCACCTCGTTGCGGTAGCCGCCGCGTCGCCCCTCGTGCCGTACGGCCTGAGTCGTCGTGAACGCCACGGCGACGCGCAGCCCTCGCGGATCCGGGCCCAGCTCACCGGCGAGAACCCGCCGCACGAGATCGTCGTACGAGACCGGCGCCTGTACGGGTGCCTGTGCCGGCGCCCTCATCGGGTGGTCACCCGCGGTCGCAGCCCGGACAGCAGGGACTCGACCCGGGCTCGCGCTCCGAGCCCTTCGGCGTCGCCCGCCATCACATGGCCGAGGTATTCGTTGTTGCTGCCCGCGGCCTTCACGGCCCGGCCCGGCTCGGCGAGCTGCACTTCCAACACGCCCTCTGCCGACCGCACTTGGGCAGCCCCTTCGATCGACTCCAGCGTCCCCTCCGTCTCCGGCACGAGGAATCCCACAGCCGCGCTGCGCAGTCCGGTGGCCCGGGGCCGCAGGTCCGGGGCGCGGTCGAGCGCCACGTCGACGCAGGCGGCGGCCAGGTCGACACCGGTGACATGACGGATCAGCTCGGTGATGCGGTTGCCGGCCGGGCGCGGGTTGACCTCGACGACGCGGGGTCCGGCGGCGGTCAGCCTGATCTCGGTGTGGGCCACGACGGAGTCCAGCCCGAGCGCCTTGATCGCCTGGACCGCGGTGTCCTGGGCGGCCTCGGCGTGGGCCGGGGCGAGGCCGGCGGGGAACATGTGGCCGGTCTCGATGAAGGCGGGCGCCCCACCGAGGCTCTTGTCGGTCACGCCCACCACATGGGTCGTCCCGGCGAACGACACGGTCTCCACGCTGACCTCGGGCCCGTCGAGGAGTTCTTCGAGGAGGAGCACGGGTGCTCGCAGCTGACCGCGGGCGTTCAGCGGGAAGTCCGCGATGGCCCGGCAGGCCTCGGTCAGCTCGCGCTCGTCGTCCACGCGTCGTACGAACATGCCCGCGCAGAGGTCGACGGGCTTGACCACCAGCGGGAAGCCCAGCTCCCGGGCGGCTTCCTCGGCCGCTGCCCGGTCCGCGCAGACGGCGAAGCGGGGGCCGGGGATGCCGGCCTCGCCGAGGACACGACGGGTGGTGTCCTTGCGGCACGCGTTCTCCACGGCCTCGGGCGTCGGCCCGGGAAGCCCCAGCCGTGCGGCGATCCGCGCCACGGTGGGCAGGTAGTAGTCGCAGGACGTGACCACTCCGTCGAAGCCGAGTGCCTCGTGCAGCCGCTCCACGTGCGGGAGCAGGGTGTCGATGTCGTTCGTCTCGGCCGTCGTGACGGTGCGGGCCGCGAGCAGGGGATGGGCCGTGCCCTCCGGTGCGGAGCGCAGATAGTGGTGCAGGTCCCGGGTGAGGAAGGTGAACTCGTGCCCACCCTCCCGGATCGCCCGTGGCAGCAGCCTGCTCATCGACCCGACCCAGCTTTCGACCACCAACAGATGAGCCACAACTCCCCTTTCGCGCAAGCCGGTTGAGCTTCAGGGCACGCCGAGGGCGCCCCATGGCGGGGCGTGGACGACGTGACCGACGCACACGCTATCGACAATCATTTTCATTGTCATCCGATGGGCCGGACTTTGTTGCCACATCGGCAAAAGCAGCCGGGGCCGACAGGAACCGTCGGACCCGGCAGTGATGTCCAACCCGGCAGCGACTGCCGGACCCGGCGAAAACCGTTGGACCCGGCGAAAACCGTTGGACACGTGAGGGCCGCCGATCTAGCCTCGGCCGGTCCGAGCGAGTGACGGTCCCTGTCGAGTGAGGTGCGGAAGATGACGGTGCGAACGAGCGCGGCCACGTACGACGGGCCGCGTGATCCGGCCCCCGTGACCTTCACGACCCTCTCGACCTCCTCGGACCGAAGGAATCCCAGAAGTGGATCTCCCACGTAGCTTCACCGTTCGCGAGAGCGGACACCGCATTCACAACCCGTTCACCAGCGAGAAGCTGGCCGCCCTGGGCCGGGCCCTCGACCCCGTGCCGGGCACCGCCGTGCTCGATCTCGCCTGCGGCAGCGGCGAGCTGCTGTGCACCTGGGCGCGCGACCACCGGATCACCGGCACCGGAGTGGACATCAGCACCGTCTTCCTGGCGAAGGCGCGGGCCCGCGCAGGGGAGTTGGGTGTCGCCGACCGTGTCGACCTCCTGCACGGGGACGCGTCGGGGCATGTCGCCGACGAGCCCGTCGGTATCGCCGCGTGTGTCGGTGCCACCTGGATCGGCGGCGGGGTGGCGGGCACCGTCGAACTCCTGCGCAGAAGCCTCGCCCCCGGCGGGATCATGCTCATCGGCGAGCCGTACTGGCGCCGGGAACCCCCGGACCGGGCGACCGTCGAGGGGTGCCACGCCGGCAGCAGGGACGACTACCGCTCGCTCCCGGAACTGGTCGAACAGTTCGGCGCGCTCGGCTGCGACCTCGTCGAGATGGTCCTCGCCGACCAGGACAGCTGGGACCGGTACGTGGCCGCGCAGTGGCTCAGCACCCGCCGCTGGCTGGACGCCAACCCGGACGACGAACTGGCCGACGAGATGCGCGAGGACCTGGCGACCGGGCCCCTGCGTCATGTCCGGTACCAGCGCGAGTATCTGGGCTGGGGCGTGTTCGCGCTCATGAACCGCTGACGCCCGCCGGGTGCGGACCGGCCGGGGCGCGCAGGCGCACCGACGGTCCCACCCGGCTCGGCCCCGTGCGCCGGAGTGCCGGGCGCGCGCCGCTCCGGCATCGCGCTCCGGCCCGGCGCCCCGCCGTTGAACCGCCGGGCGGCGTGACCCGTATCCCTTCTCAGTAACGCCGGGAGGGAGAGCAGGTTGTCGACACCGTTCGGCCCCGAGGAGTCACCGCGTCGTTCGGCGCTGGAACCGACCAACGTGCTGCGCCGCCGACAGCCGGGGTCGCTGGCGGATCTGCTGCGGCAGGTGCAGGAGAGGGAACGCGAACCGGACGAGGGCTACGAGGTCGTGGCCGTCGCCGTACCGGCGCCGGAGGGCGTCGCCGAGCCCTGGGTCACGGAGGACGACACACAGGAACTGCCGCCCGTGGTCGAGGGCGACAGCAGACCGGCGCCGCGCGGGCGCCCGGCCGGAAAGGGGCCGGCCCACGGCCGCAGCACCTTCGTGCGCAGTACGGTGCTCGGTGTCGCCGCGACGGTCGCCGCGCTGGGCGGATTCAGTGCCGCCCTGCTGCTCACCTGGAACGAGGACGACGGCCCCGCGCAGGCGCGGCCCCCCGTCGCGTCGTCCGCGCCGACCCCTGCGGCGCCCGCGCCTCCGGCGCCGGGGGGCGCCGACCCGGACGGCCCCGGCACCCTGCGCGAGGGCGACAGCGGCCCTGCGGTCAGCGACCTGCAGCAACGGCTACTGCGCATCCCCGACGTGTACAAGGAGGGCACACCCAGCGGCGTATACGACGCCACGCTGACAGCGGCGGTGGCCCGCTTCCAGCTCTGGTACGGAATCCGGGGGGACGAGACGGGGGTGTACGGCAACGACACCCGCACGGACCTCGAATCCCGCACCACCTCCTGAGCCGCCGCCCCGCCCCGCCCAGCCGCTGCCCTCGCTCAGCCGCCGCCCCCGCTCAGTCGGCGGACCGGCCCACGAACTCCCAGCCCCCGTGCGCCACTTCGTACACGACGAACCCGGGCTCCACCCGCACGTACTTCGCTCCGCCCGGAGCGCGTACCGCCGATCGCGCCGCCGCCGGCACATGCACCTCGGCCGTGGACCCCACCGGCACGCGCACCGAGAGCCGTAGCGAGCCGTCCACGACCGACCAGGCCGCCGAGGCATCGCCGCGGACGGTGCGGATCGAGGTGCGGGCCCAGTCCACACCCGTCCGGCCGTCGGGGCGCACGGTGAAGGTGCGGTACCCGGCGTCGCCGGGGCGCAGTCCGGCCACGTTCTCGTACAGCCACTGCACGACCGTGCCCTGGAAATAGTGGTCCCTGGAGCGTGAGTCGACCGGCCACATCTCCCACATGGTGTCGGCGCCGTTCTCGAACCAGTAGCCCCAACTCGGGTACGTGCGTTGGGTGGCGATCGCGTGGGCCACCTCGGGGTGTCCCTGCGCCGACAGCTGCCGCAGCAGGACACTGGTGCCGAGCGCGCCGGTGTTGAGGTGGTTGCCGCGCTCCTCGATGTCGGCGAGCAGCGAGTCGACGACGGAGGCCCGCGCGCCCGGCGGGACCAGCCCGAAGGCGAGCGGTATGCAGTTGTTCGTCTGCCGGTAGCCAGGATCCTTCGCTGTGCGGTAGTGGCCGTCCGGGCCCAGGAAGGCCACGTTGAAGGCCTCCTTGAGCCCGGCCGCGGCCCCGCGATATCGAGTGGCGACCGCCGAGTCGTCCAGCAGGTCGGCGAGTTCGGCCGTGTCGGTGAGCGCCCGGTGCAGATACGCCGTCGCGGTGAGCCGGGTGTCCTCGGGCGGGTTTCCGCCGTACCCCGGGGGCAGATAGTCGCCGAGCGCGGTCACGGCCAGCCCGTCCCTCAGCCGGGAGATCTCCCAGTCCAGATAGCGGGTGAGGGGCGTCCAGTGGTCGCGGGCCAGCCGTTCGTCCCCGTACACGCGGTACATCTCCCGCAGCAGGAACGGGTACACGGTCGTCCACTCGGGGGACGGCCCGAGGTCGCCGTAGCCCCAGCCGCCGCTCGGTACGATCACCGGGAGCTGTCCGTCCGTGTTCTGACTGTCCTTCAGGTCACCGAGCCACTTGGACAGGAAGCGGTGCACGCCGAGCGCGTACGCCATGACGGGCGCGCCCAGCTGCGCGTCACCGGTCCAGCCGTTCTTCTCGTACATCGGGGTGTCCGTCGGGATGCCGTGCAGGTTGTTCAGGAGCGTGCGCCGCATCGCGCGCTCCAGCTGCTGGTAGAACGGCACGGAACAGGCGAAGGATCCCGTCGCCTCCACCGGCGTGTGCACGACCCGCCCCAGCACCTGCGCCGGCTCGGGCTTCGCGGGCAGCCCGCTGACCTGCACGTATCGGAACCCCTTGTACGAGAACTTCGGCTCCCACACCTCCTCGGCGCCGCCGCCCGCGCACACGTATTCGTCGGTCTGGAACCGGCCGGGGACGTGCCCGGTCTCGGCGTGCACGCTTCCGTCGGACTTCAGTTTCTCGCCGTGGACCAGGCGCACGGTCGTCCCGGCCGGGGCGCCCACGGTCAGCCGCGTCCAGCCGGCCATGGTGCGGCCCATGTCGACCACGTACACGCCCTCGGTCAACTCCTCGACGGCGACCGGGCGTACGGTCTCGATGATCTGGATCGGGTCGTGGGGTTGAGCGTGCAGCGTGCCCTTGGGGGCGTCCCGGCGCACGGTCTCCTGCCAGCCGCTGTCGTCGAAGCCGGGGCGGGTCCAGGCCCGGGGTGCCTTGCGGGCGTCGTAACTTTCGCCCGCATACAGGGAGTTGGAGCGGGTCGGGCCCTCTGTGATGCGCCAGCCGCCGTCCGTGGCGACCGTGGTACGTGAGCCGTCGGGGTGGTCGATCTCCAACTGGCCCAGCAGGCGCGGCTCGTCGTGCCATGGCGGGCGGTGCCAGTTCCAGACGTTCGGTGTCGTCATGCCGAAGAAACCGCGGCCCAGGGTCACGCCGATCGCGTTGGTGCCCCGGCGCAGGCGGTCCGTCACGTCGTGGACGGCGTACAGGACGGTCTCGTCGTAGTCGGTGAAGCCGGGGTCGAGAACCTGGCGGCCGACGCGTTCACCGTTGATCTCGGCGTCGTAGTAGGCGAGTCCGCTGATGTAGAGGCGGGCGCGGGAGACGGGCTTCGTGACGGTGAACTCGCGGCGCAGCAGCGGGGCGGGCTGCTCGGGCGCCGCGATCGACACCCCGGAGCCCCAGGGGCCCTGCCCGTACGGGGCGAGCACGGCCGCCCCGGCCCACGCGGAGTCGTCGAACTCCGCCTGCTGCCAGCCCTGTTGCTCGGTGTCGGCGCTGCGCCAGCCCTCGCCCGTGACCAGCTCCGCCGTCCCGGCGTCCGCCTCGGTCCCCGCCTCCGTCCCGAGTTCGACGAGGAGCCGTACGAGCAGGCCGCCGGGGTTGACCGACGCGTTGCCGCGGTTCGTCGCGAGGGCGGCGACCACCAGGCGTCCGGAGCCCGCCGCCTTCACCTCCTCGGTGACGTCGAGGAGATGGCCCTGCCGCCAGGCGTCGGTCTGTTCGGCCTGGTGCATCACCTGCACGCCGTCGAGATACAGGGTGAAGTCGTCGTCGGCCGTCGCCAGCAGCGTGGCTCTTCGGGCCTCGGCGCCCGCGGGTGGAGTGAACGCGCCACGGAACCAACGCGGCCCGTTCGGGGCGTCGTTGGAGGTCGCCCCCGGCGACCAGATCCAGGACGCGCCCTCGAACGTCGGCGGCTCCGGCGCGGCGGCCGCGCCGATCCAGAACCCCTGCCAGGAGTCCTTGGACAACGTTGTCTCCCACCAGCGCGGCGCACTCCACGCCGACGCCCGGCCCTCACCGTCCCAGACCCTGACCTGCCAGTGGTAGCGGGTGCGCGGCTTCAGGGCGGGGCCCGCGTAGACGATTCCGACGCTGCGGTCGGACGTGACCCGGCCGGAGTCCCAGACCGCGCGCCGCCCCTCCCGCAGACCTTTCTCGCTCAGCGCGACTCGCACGTGGTACGCGCTCTGCCGCGCGCCGTGCCCGTCGGCCGCCAACTCCCAGGTGAGGCACGGCTGTTCCACCTCCGTGCCGAGCAACGTCTCGGCGTACTCGACGGTCGTGCGCCCGATGTGCAGCCGGCCCGGCCGCGCGGCGCCGGCGTCCGGGGCCGGGCCGGCGGCTGCGGCGGTGCCGGAGGCGAGAGCGGCTGAGGCGCTCGCTCCGGCTACCGAGGTCCGGAGGAAGGCGCGGCGGTTCCAACCCTTGGTCATGTGGTGTCCCTTGGTTGCGTACGTGCGCGGGTGCGGGTGACGGAGCGAGGGTGGGGGCGGGAAAAGTCAGGGGGCGGGAGTCGTGAGAAGAGGCGTGAGGGGGACGCGTGAGCCGTTTGAAACGTTTCACACATTCTTGAACGATCCTATGGGTGCCGCTGTGGGGCTTCAAGAGGCGTGCATGTGCCAGCATGGCGCCGTGGATGGGGGGATCCTCGAACGGGAGCACGAGCTGGACCGGCTGGCCTCGGCCGCCAGGGAGGCGGCCGACGGAGCCGGTTCCGTCGTGCTCGTCCACGGCGAGGCGGGCATCGGCAAGTCCAGCCTGGTGAAGGCCATGCCCGGAGTGCTGCCCACGGCGTCGCGCGTCCTGGTGGGGGAGTGCGACGACCTCGCGACGCGCCGCCCGCTCGGCCCCTTCCGTGACCTCGTCGGCGGCGTCGGCGCGGAACTGGCACGGGCGCTCACGGCGGGCGGTGACCGCCCCCGGGTCTACGACGCGCTGCGCGCGGAACTCACCGCGGCCCCGCACCCCGCCGTCCTCGTCGTCGAGGACGTGCACTGGGCCGACGAGGCCTCCCTCGACGCGCTGCGGTTCCTGGTCCACCGGGTGGAACGCCTGCCGGCCGTACTCGTCCTGACCTACCGCGACGACGAGCTGGACCGCCGCCACCCCCTGCACCACCTCCTCGGCCAGGTGTCCCGGGCCGAACGCGTACACCGCCTGCCCCTGCCCCGGCTCTCCCCGGGCGCCGTGCACCGGCTCAGCGCGGTGAGCGGCCTGGACCCGGCGGAGGTGTACGAGGTCACCTCGGGCAACCCGTTCTTCGTCGCCGAGGTGGTCGCGGCCGGCGGCACCGGCGCCGTACCCCCGACGGTGGTCGACGCGGTCCTCGCCCGGCTGCGCGACCTGGACGACCGCACCCGCGACGCCCTGGAACAGCTCGCCGTCGTGCCCTCCGCGGTCGAACGGCCGCTGGTCGACGCGCTGTTGCCGGACGGCGTCGCCGAGCTGGCGGTCGCCGAACAGCGCGGCCTGCTCACCGTGACGCCCGAACGGGCCGGATTCCGGCACGAGTTGATCCGCCGCGCCGTCGTCGACTCGCTGCCCGCCGCACGGCGCATCGAACTCAACCGCCAGGTCCTGGCCGCACTCGTCGTGCAACCGGGCTCCGACCCCGCCCGTGTCGTCCACCACGCGGCCCAGGCCGGCGACTAGGAGGCGATCGCGCGGTACGGACCCGACGCCGCCCGGGACGCCGCGGGCGCGGGCGCACACCGGGAGGCCGCGGCCCATCTGCGGCTGGTCCTGCGCCGGCGCGACCGCTTCGACGCCGCCGCGCTCGCCGATCTGCTGGAGCGGTTCGCCATCGAGAGCTACACCATCGCCGACTCCGCGGCCGCCGTGGACGCCGAACGGGACGCGGTCGCGCTGCGCCGCTTCCTCGGCGACACCCGCGCGCTCGGCGCCGACCTGCGCTGGCTCTCCCGTATCCACTGGTGGGCGGGGAACGCCGACGAGGCGCAGCGCGCCGCGTGGGAGGCCATCGCCGTCCTGGAGGAGGCGGGCGACGAACGGCTGCTCGCACTCGCGCTCAGCAACACCTCCCAGCTCCACATGCTGTCCGAACGCACCGGACCCGCCATCGACTTCGGTGAACGCGCGATCGTCCTGGCCCGCCGCACGGGTGACAAGGCGATCCTCGCGCACGCCCTCAACAACGTCGGCACCGCTCGCTGGCGTGCCGGAGACCCGCTGGGCCGCGCCCAGTTGGAGGAGAGCCTGCGGGTCGCGCTGGCCGCGGGCGAGGTCGAACACGCCTGCCGCTCGTACGCCAACCTCATCTGGACGCTGCTCGAACGCCTCGAACACGCCGAGGCCGACCGCTACCTCGCTCCCGGGATGGAGCTGGCCGACCGGGCCGAGCACGTCGGCTTCCTCAGCTATCTCCATGTGGCCATGGGGCTGCGGAAGTTCGCCGCGGGCGCCTGGGACGAGGCGGAGCGCCACGCCGAGATCGGCGCCCACGACTTCGTCCCCGCCCGCTGCCCCGCGCTGACCGTCCTCGCCCGGGTGCGGGTCCGGCGGGGCCGCGAGGGCGGCGACGAACTGCTCGACGAGGCATGGGAGATCGCGGTGCGCACCCGTGAACTGCAGCGCATCGGTCCGGTCGCCGCCGCCCGAGCCGAGGCCGCCTGGCTCCGCGGCGATCACGCGGCGGTGGCCGAACTGGCCGGCACGGCCTTCGAGCAGGCACGCCTGCTGAACGCCGTCCCGCACCGCGCCGAACTCGGCCACTGGCTCACCAGGGCCGGACACCCCGTACCGCCGGACGGCTCGGACCACCCGTACGCCCTCCAGACCGCCGGCCGCTGGCGGGAGGCGGCCCGGCTGTGGCAGACGGCCGGCTGCCCGTACGAGCGGGCCGCCGCCCTCGCCGAGAGCCCGGACCCGAGCGACAAGCTCACCGCCCTCGCGGGCCTGGACGCGCTCGGCGCCGAACCCCTGGCGCGGCTGGTCCGCTCCGAGCTGCGGCACCTCGGCGTCCGCCACATCCCACGCGGACCGCTCGCCACCACCCGGGAGAACCCCGCAGGACTCACCGAGCGGCAGCTGCAGGTCGTGCGGCTGCTGGCCCAGGGCCTGACCAACCCGGAGATGGCCGAGCGGCTCGTCGTGTCGGTCCGTACCGTCGACAACCACGTCGCCGCCGTCCTGGAGAAGCTCGGTGCCCGCTCGCGGCGCGAGGCCGCCGCCCGTGCCACGGAGCTCGGAATCCTGCCGGGCCGCGAACCCTAGGCGGGGGTACGTTGGATGCAGGCGTACCTGGACAGACGCAGCGTGACCTAGGTAGGTGAGGACGCCGAGCTGAGTGGTGGGGACGGATAGCTGCCTCCGGGCCGCCGGACTAGAACAGGCCCATCGGAGGGGCTCGGCGAACGGGCCCCGGATCGGGGGATGCCATGTCCGTCACACCCGCACAGGCGGCCCGCCAGGAACTCACGGCGTTCGAGGGGCGGCTGACCGGCCCGGACGACCCCGGCTACCAGGAGGCACGCGCCGTCTACAACGCGATGATCGACCGGCGGCCCGCCCTGGTGGCACGCTGCGCCAGTGCCGAGGACGTGGCCCGGGCCGTCGGCTTCGCCCGCGACCACGACCTGCCGCTCGCGGTCCGCGGCGGCGGGCACCACGGAGCGGGCCTCGGGACCTGCGACGACGGCGTGGTCGTCGATCTGTCGCCGCTCAAGGACATCGAGATCGACCCCGGCGCCAGGACGGCCCGCGTCGGCGCGGGCTGCGTCTGGGGCGAGGTGGACCGTGCCACCCACGCGCACGGCCTGGCCACCCCGAGCGGCATCATCTCCACGACCGGCGTCGGCGGCCTCACCCTGGGCGGCGGCCTCGGCCACCTCAGCCGCAGGTGCGGGCTGACCATCGACAATCTCCAGGAGGCCGACCTCGTACTGGCCGACGGCACCCAGGTGCGCGCGAACGCCGACGACAACGCCGACCTGTTCTGGGCGATCCGTGGCGGCGGAGGCAACTTCGGCGTCGTCACCTCGTTCCGGTTCCGGCTGCACGAGGTGAGCACCGTCGTCGCGGGGCCCACCTTCTGGCCCGTCGAATCGGCCGCCGAAGTCCTCACCGCCTACCGGGACTTCATCCCCCACGCACCCCGCGAACTGAACGGCTTCTTCCTGTTCGGCGCCGTCCCGCCGGCCCCGCCGTTCCCCGAGGAGATCCAGGGACGCAAGGCCTGCGGTGTGGTGTGGTGCTACGCCGGGGACGACGCGGACACGGCGGCCCGTCTGATGGCGCCCCTGCTCGACGCGCTCCCCGAACCGATGCTGCACGGGCCCGCGCCGATGCCGCACCCCGCGATCCAGTCGGCCTTCGACGGGCTCTACCCGCCCGGCGACCAGTGGTACTGGCGTGCCGACTTCGTCAACGAGATCCCCGGTGACGCCATCGACCAGCACGCCAAGTTCGGGGCCGGACTGCCCACGCTCAAGTCGACGTTCCACCTGTACCCGATCGACGGCGCCGTCCACGACCACGCCCCGACGGACACCGCCTGGAGCTACCGGGACGCACGCTGGGCCTCGGTGTACGCGGGGGTGGACCCCGACCCGGCCAACGCCGACCTCATCAGGCAGTGGACCGTCGACTACTTCGAGGCCCTGCACCCGTACTCGGCGGGCGGCGCGTACGTGAACATGATGATGGACGAGGGACAGGAGCGGGTGCGCGCCAGCTACCGCGACAACTACGCGCGTCTGGCCCGCATCAAGGCCGACCACGACCCGGGCAACCTGTTCCGGCTGAACCAGAACATCCAGCCGGCCGCACGCTCCTGACCGCCCGCACGAGCTCACCGACCGTCCGCGGAAGGGCCCTGGCGCCGACGGGGGCGTCAGGGCTTGCGGGCGACGCCTCCGTACACGTCCGTCGGCTGCGGGTCGGTGCCCGGCTCGGGACGCCACAGCGGGCAGGAGACGATGCCGGGCTCCAGCAGCTCCAGTCCCTCGTAGTACGCGGCGACCTGCCGGGGACTGCGCAGCACGTACGGTACGGCGCCGGTGTCGTCGTACCCCTCCTGGGCGCGCTTCAGCTCGGCGTCGGTGTCGGTGCTGTCGTAGTGCACGAAGTAGCTGCCGGACGGCAGGGCGGCCTGGAGGCTGCGCGTGATCGACCTGGCCTCCTCGTAGTCCTGGATGTGACCCAGGATGCCCATCAGCATCAGCGCGACAGGCTGCGTGAAGTCTAGGATCTTGCCCGCCGCCTCGATGATCGCCTCGGGCTCGTGCAGGTTCGCGTCGATGTAGTCGGTGACACCCTCGGGCGTGCTGGTGAGCAGCGCCTGGGCGTGCCGCAGCACCAGCGGGTCGTTGTCCACGTAGACGATCCGGGCCCGGGGCGCCACGCGCTGGGCGACCTGGTGGGTGTTGTCGTACGTGGGAAGACCGGTGCCGATGTCCAGGAACTGGCGGATGCCCAGCTCACCGGCGACGAACGTCACGGTACGGATCAGATAACCGCGGGACGCGCGGGCCATCGTCTCGATGTTCGGCGCGATCCGGCGATACGCGTCCCCCGCCACCCGGTCGACCTCGTAGTTGTCCTTCCCGCCCATCCAGTAGTTCCAGATGCGGGCCGAATGCGGCACCGAGGTGTCGATCTTCGACAGGGCGTCCTGGTCGGGGATGTGCTGGCCGTCTGCCATGGGGATCTCCTGCCGTGCGTCGGCGGTCATACCCAACGTAGCGTCAACTGCGCTGTGTGAAGGCTCTGTTGACGCGTCCAGCGTGCGCACACCGTTCGGGCGGGCGTACGGGAGTGCCGACGCGCCCCGGCCGGTTGCCGAGCGCGGGTCAGTCGACGAGGAAGTCGGCCCGGCCGGACTTCGCGCCTTCCAGGAACGAGATCATCTCGTCCCGGCTGTAGACCAGCGCGGGCCCGTCCGGATCCCTGGACTGGCGGAGGGCGACGCTCCCGTCGGGGAGCCGCTTGGCCTCGACGCAACTGCCGCCGTTGGTGCCGCTCCAGGGCTTCTCCCAGCCCTCGGTGCCCAGCTCATGGGCGGGCATGCCGCTGTGGACGGGATCCATGGACGTCATGGCTCACAACTCCTCACGCAGTTCGTCGAGAATGCTCCTGGTCCGGGCGACCGGCTCCGCCTGCACGGACATCCGGTCCAGCACTTCGAGGTACGTCACGACGTCGGCGGGCTGGTCCACATAGACCGAGCCGACGAGGCTCTCCGTGTAGACGACGTCGGGAAGCTCGGAGAAACCGAAGCGGAAGTAGTGGAACGGGCCGAACGCGCCGGGGTGCGCGCCCACCGAGAAGCGCAGTATCTGGATCCGGACCTTCGGCATGTCCAGAGCCTCGGTCAGCCGGTCGATCTGGGCCCGCATCACCTCGGCCCCGCCCACCGGCCGGCGCAGCACGGTCTCGTCCAGGACGGCCCAGACCGCCGGGGCGTCGGACTTGGCGAGCAGGTCCTGACGCCGCAGCCGCAGGTCGACGCGGCGGGCGACGTCCTCCTTGGTCGCGTTGGGGAAGCCGACGTGCATCAGCGCGGCCGCGTAGTCGTGCGTCTGCAACAGGCCCGGGACGTAGTGGGGTTCGTAGAGACGGATGACACTGGCTTCGCTCTCCAGGCTCACGTAGGCGCTGAACCAGTCCGGCAGCACGTCGCGGTAGGAGTACCACCAGCCGGGCCGGTTGGCCTCCCGGGCCATCGTGAGGAAGTCGTCCACCTCCGAGGAGGGAACTCCGTAGGTGCGCAGCAACTCCCTGACGTACGGGATGCGCAGGCCGACCTCGGCCTTCTCTATCCGACGGACCGTCAAAGGGGTGACCTCGATGGCCCGGGCGGCGTCCTCGAAGGAGATCCCCGCCTGTTCCCGCAGGTGCCGGAGCCGCTTCCCGAGGACCATCCGCAGGACGGTCGGCGCGCTGCCGCCGGAGCGGTTGTCGCTCACGTCCTACCTCCCGGTACGGCCGTCACAGCCAGCAGTGTGCCACGCAGTGACTGACACAGACAGGGCCGTGCGGAACGTTCTGAAATTATCAGAACGCTTGTTACGGGTTGAGTGTGTACGCAATCATAGGGACCGAGTGACGTGCCGCACAGTCCGGCGCCCACGGCGCACAACAGCGCGGGCGCGCAGCGCACTTGGCGCCCCGGTGGGTCGGGTGAGCCCGCAGCAGCATGACGCGAGACCTGGATGGCCACCGTGAGTGACGGACGACCGAGGAACCCGGGCGGAGTGTTCGCCGCGGCCTCGGCGCCCGCGGGCCACCCGCCTCGCGGTGAACGGGCGAACCGCGTGCCCTACGGGACGGAAGAGACCCACGACGGGGTGGGGAAGATGCGCAGGGGATACGCGACCGACACGACCGACGCGACCGATGAGGGCCGCACAGGGCTCGCCCACGACGAGGTACGGGACGGCCACCCGGTCGTTCTCCCGGCGCTTGCGACCGCCCTCGCCCGCGAACTCGTCCGCCGCGTGGACGAGGACCACCGGGTGACGGGAGCGGCGCAGCGCAGTCCGACTCCGGCGGCGTGGCAGCGTCTCGCGAAGTGCCGCAAGGGCAACGCCGAGGCCCTCAGGGCCATCGTCCGGCGCCACGCCTGGCCGACCGCGGACCTGGTCGGCGCACCCGCCTCGACCGCGGCCCTGATGATCCTGCTGCACGCCCCGGATCTCGCCTTCCAGGTCGTGTGCCGTGACCTGATCGCCCAGGCCGTGGCGGACGGCCGCTGCCCGGCGCCGCATCACGCGTACATCGCCGACCACTGCGCCGTGGAACTGGGCCAGCCGCAGTTCTACGGAACCCGGGTCGACCCCGTGACCTGCTGCCCGTATCCGGTCCGCAGGCCCGAGACGCTCGACGAGCGGCGCCGCGATGTCGGTCTCGCTCCCCTCGACGAACAGATGCGGACGCTACGGCTCAGCGGGTGAGGCCGTTGAGCCCGACGGGTGAGCGGGCGCCGGCGGCCTACGGTTCGAGGCGCAGTTCCCGCTCCTGCTCCTGGTCGCCCGAAGCCGCACCCTCCTCATGGACGGTGAAGGCCGCCGACAGGGCCTCGTCGGCCTGGCGCACCGCCTCCGGGCTGCCCTGCAGGGTGACGGTGACGGACGTGGAGAGCTTGGCCTCGCCGGACGGCTTCTCACCACCACCACCGCCACCGCCGTTGCCGAAGGTGGCCGTGTAGACCGTGGCGCCGTCGTCGCCGGGCAGGGTGTCCGGCGAGCCGAAGCCGGGTTCGAGCGTGTGGACGACAGCCCGCGCGTCGGCGGCCGAACCGCCGGTGAGAGTGAGCGTCAGAGCGAGATGCGTGCCGGACGTCATGAACAGCCACCTTTGCTTGTGCTTGTGCTGGTACGAATGCGGGCCATCCGCTCGTGTAACCGGTTGCCCTGGACACAAACGGCGGCTCGACCCCGCGTGAGCCTGTCTCCATGACACAGCCATCCGCCGGACCCCGCAGCCGCTGAGCCCCACCGGACCCGCACACCGACACACGGATCCGCCCGCCGGCCACCCGTCGATCCGCTCGTCGAGCCGCCCGCCAATCCGTCCGCCGATCGCCCGTGGGGCCGGCCGCGATCAGCTCGCCCACGGCCGGTCGAACCCGTCTGTCGATCCGCCCGCGATCCGCTGGCGCCGACCGCCCGTCGAGCCGTTCCCAGGTCCGTGAGGTGGTCAGCCCGAGGTGGTCAGCCCGAGGTGGTCGGTTCCGGCTGGACCAGTCCCTCGCGGTACGCGATCGCCACCGCCTCCGTGCGGCTCGCGGCGCCCAGCTTCGCGAGGATGTTGGAGACGTGCACGCTCGCCGTCTTGCCGCTGATGAACAGTTCCTCGCCTATCTGCCGGTTGGTGCGGCCACGCGCGAGCAGCAGCAGGACGTCGTTCTCCCGGGCGGTCAGCGCGGGGACGCCCGCCACCGAGGCGGTCTCCGCGAGGCGGGCCCGGCGGGTCAGCCGCTCCACGTCCTCACGCAACGGCACGGCGCCCAGCCGGACGGCCGTGTCCCGGGCCACCCGCGCCTGCCCGGTGGCCTCCTCGCGCCGGCCCGCCGCCACCAAAGCCTCCGCGAGCCGGACCCGGCAGCGGGCCTGCTCGTAGACGTCCCCGTAACCGAACGCCTCGACCGCCTTCTCCCAGGCTTCCGCCCTCTCCCCGGCGGCCCCGCTCTCCTCCAGGCCCCGCGCCCACTCGGCCTCCGCTCGCGCCAGCCACGCCCGGCCCTCGGGCCCCTGCGGCGAACCGTCCTCGCCCTCGGCCGCCGTGACCCGGGCCGTCCCCACCAGCTCGGCCCCGGTCGCCGACCAGCGCCGCACACCCTCCTCGTCGCCCGCCGCTCGGGCGGCCACGGTGGCGTCCGCCACCGTGGCCAGGGCGAGCGCCGCGAGCCGCACCACGACATCGGGCGTCGTGCCGGAGTCGTCGACCAGGGCCGCGACGCTCGTACGGACCTGTGCGACGGCCGCCTCGGGATCGTGGCGCAGGACCGCCGCGTCGGTCAGGAGGATGCCCGCGACCAGGGTGGCCATCCAGTCGAACGGTCCGTCGAGGAGCGCCCCGGCCCGCTCGGCCGCCCCCTGCTCACCGCGTGCCAGCGCCACCGACAGCGCCGGGCCGATCGCGTAGCCGCCCGCCGCGGGCAGCCGCTCGGCGTCGCTCTCCGCGGCGCGGACACATGCGTCCCACTGGCCCAGGGAGTAGAGCACCAGGGAACGCAGGTAGCGCATCTCCAGCGGATAGGGCGAGGCGAGCAGCCCCGCACGGCCCGCGCGCTCCAGCCCGTCGGAGAGCCAGGTCAGGCATTCGTCCAGGTCACCGGACTCGTACGAGCCGATGGAGAGGTTGAACAGCGCGCGCATCTCGATCGAGGTGTTCCCCGCGCGCCGGGCCAGCTCCCGTGCCTCCCGCAGCCGGGCCCGTCCCTCCGGGGTGGTCCGGCCCGCTCCCTCCAGTCCGACGAGGGAGATCATCAGGTCGGCCCGTGCGTCGGGTATGCCCAGCTCCTCCGCGATGCCCAGGGCCCGGCGGGCCACGCCGAGGGCGGTCGCGTCGTCGCCCACGTAGCGCGCCGCCATGACGTGGGTGGACGCGGCCCACACCCAGGTACGCGAGGGAGGGTCCGCGGGGATCATCGCGAGGGCCTCACTGCTGTACGTGAACGCGGCGGTCAGGCTGTCGATGCGCATGAGGTTGCCCGCGAGCGTGTAGCGGACCCTGGCGGCCAGTTCGGAGTCCTCGTCGGAGCCCATGCGCGCGAGCGCGGCCCGGGTGAGCGAGACGGCCCGGTGGGTCTCGCCCGCGTGGGCGGCGGCCGCCGAGGCGCGCAGGGTGAGGGTGACCGTGTCGAAGCCTTCGGGCCGGGCGTCGGCGGGGACCGCCGACCACAGGTCGAGGGCCGCCTCCAGGTGGCGCAGTTCCTCGGCGGGCGCGCGGACCCGCGCCGCGTGGTCGGCGGCCTCCAGCGAGGCCGCCAGCGCGTCGGGCAGGTCATGGCTCTCGCGTGAGTGGTGGGCGCGCTCGGCGGCGCACTCGGCCGGCAGGCCCCGCCCGGCCAGTACGTGGGCGAACGCCCGGTGCAGCCGCACCCGTTCACCCGGCAGCAGATCGGCGTAGACCGCCTCACGGATCAGGGCATGCCGGAAGGAGTAGGCGCTGTCCCCACCGGAGCTACCGCCCGACTCGGACCCCCCGCCGGCGACGAGAAGCTGCCGCCCGACGGCTTCGCGCAGCGCCGACTCCAGCTCCTCCTCCGGCAGTTGCACGGCGTCGCGCAGCAGATCGTGCTCGACGCGGCGCCCGGCGACCGCCGCCGTGCGCAGTACCTGCTGTGCCGTCGGGGACAGTTGCTCGAAGCGGCTGAGCAGCACGTCCGCCAGCCCGCTGGGCACGGCGGGCGCGGCTCCGGGCGCGGCCTCCGAGGTGGCGGCCAGCAACTCCTCGGCGTAGAAGGCGTTTCCCTCGGCGCGCTCGACGATGCGGCGGATCGTGGCATCGGGGACGGGCGCCGTCCGCTGCGAGCGGACGAGCCGGTCCACCTCCACGTCGGGCATCGGTCGCAGCTCCAGCCGCTCGACGGCGGGCAGCCGCACCAACTCGGCGAGCAGGGGACGCAAGGGATGTCTGCGGTGCAGATCGTCGGCGCGGTACGAGGCGAAGACGGCGAGCCGCTGACCGAGCGCGCCGCCCGCGCTTCCCGCCCCGCCCAGGACGCCCCGGCTGAGCAGGAAACGCAGCAGGTCGCGGGAGGACTGGTCCGCCCAGTGCAGGTCTTCCAGGACCAGCAGCAGCGGGGCGGTGCGGGTCAGTTCGGCCAGGAGCGCGGCCATGCCCTCGAACAGCTGCGGACGGCCGCCCGCGTCCCGCGCCCCGTCCCCGCCGTGCCCGATCAGCCGGTCGACCACGGGATGCGCGGCCAGCGTGCCGGAGAACCGCTCGTCCCCGGCGAGCACACCCAGGATCTCGGTGAACGGCAGATACGGCAGACCCACGTCACCGAGGTCCACGCAGTGCCCCGTGACCACCGTCGTGCCCGCCGCCGCGGCCTGCCCGGCGGCCTCGGCCAGCATCCGGGTCTTGCCGACCCCCGCGTCCCCGGCGACCAGCACGGCCCGTGCCTCACCCACCCGGGCCCGGTCCAGGACCTGGGTCAGCCGGGCGAGTTCGTCCGCGCGCCCGATGAAGGGCCCGATGAAGGGTCCGTTGAGCGGCGTGGTGAATGCGGTGGTCGACACGGATCCATCCTGGCACGCGCCACCGACAGTCCCCTGGTCCTGGGCTTCGCCGTTGCCCCGGCCCCGGCTCAGGTCAGCGGAGTGTCTGTGCCCAGTTGGCCGGCACGCGTCCCGCGGGACCGGGTGCGGGCTGGTCGGCGGGGTGGCTGAGCGGCGGGGCGAGGTCGGGCCCGGACTCGTACAGTTCGGACGTCTCGAAGTTCCAGAACCAGGCCTCGCCCGGCTCGAAGCTCCGGATGAAGGGGTGGCCCGTGCTCTGGTGGTGGGCCGTGGCGTGCTTCGAGGGCGAGTCGTCGCAACAGCCGACGTGACCGCACTGGGTGCAGCGCCGCAGATGGAACCACCAGCCCTGCGCTGCCTCGCACTCGACGCATCCCGTGCCGCTCGGCGGCACGCCCGGCTCGATTCCGGCGGTGTCCGAGGTGGTCATGACGTCTCCTGAGGTGTGTCGGATTCCTCCGCGGTGAGCGGCAGGAAGACCTGGAAGCGGGTGTCACCGGGCTCGGAGTGCACCTGCAGATGCCCGTGGTGTTTGTTCACGACGATGCGCCAGGAGATGTCGAGACCGAGCCCGGTGCCCTCGCCCACGGGCTTCGTGGTGAAGAACGGGTCGAAGATCCGGCCGCGGATCTCCTCAGGCACCCCGGGCCCCGTGTCACGGAACTCGACGAGCAGCTGCTCCCGTTCGAGCGCGGTGCGCACGGTGAGCGTGCCCTCGCCGCCCATCGCCGAGGCGGCGTTGTCGATGAGGTTCGTCCACACCTGGTTCAACTCGCCCGGGTAGGCGGGGATCCGGGGCAGCGACCGGTCGTAGTCCTTGACGATCCGGACGCCGGGGCCGGTCTTCCCGGCGAGCATCATCAGGGTGCTGTCGAGCAGTTCGTGCACATCGGCGACCTGGTAGGGAGCCCGGTCGAGCTGAGAGTACTGCTTGGCCGCGTTCACGAGGTTCGAGACGCGGGTCGTGGAGTCCTCGATCTCGTTCATCAGCAACTCGGTCTCGACCGTGTAGTTGAGCCACCGGACCGCGCCTTCGAGCGTCCCCTCGTCCACGGTCGCCGCCACCTGGTCCAGCCAGTCGATGTCCAGCCCGGCCTGTACGAACGTCGGCGCCAGCTCCCAGCCGCCCGCGATGCCGTGGTCGTCGAACCAGTCGCCCAGCGCGTCCTCCCGGTCGGAGGCCTCCATCGGGCTCAGGGGCGTGGCCTTGGCGACCTGCTCCGCCGTACGCTCCTGGATCTCGACCAGTGTCTCCAGGGCGTCGCGCGCGTAGGGGCCCGCCGCGATCATGCCGAGCTTGTGCCGCATCCCGGCCACCCGGCCCCGCAGCGCGGACGTGGCCCGGACCGCCGCCGCGGCCGGGTTGTTCAGCTCGTGCGTGAGCCCCGCGGACAGCGAGCCGAGCGCCAGCAGCCGCTCACGCTGCCCGATGGTCCGCTGGGTGTTCTGACTGCCGAAGAACAGCCCTTCCAGCAGATGCACGGCCATCGGGAACCACTCCCGCAGCACCGCGGAGAACGTCTCCGCGGGCAGGATGAAGAACCGCGAGGGCTCGGTGACCCGCAGCGAACCCTTGTAGCGGGCCTCCTCGGGGGCCGCGAGATAGGCCTGCATGGCGCCCGCGTACACCCCGCGCTGGGAAGTGCGGTTGATCTCCACGTCGTCGCCGCCGACCCGCCGCGACATGACGAGCGTGCCCTCCAGGAGGACGAAGAAGCAGGTGGCCGGCTCGCCCTCCTCGTAGACGTAACCGGGCTCGAACAGCTCCACCCGGCCCTCGGCGCACAGCCGCCCCAACTGCTCGGCGTCCAGCTTCTCGAACAGGAACAGTGTGCCGAGTTCCTTGATGTCGCACGGCATCGGCCGCCCGCTCATGACTGCTCCAGATACCGGTGGACGAGCATCACGGCCATGGCTCCCTCTCCTACGGCGGAGGCGACACGCTTGGCCGACTCGGCGCGCGCGTCACCCGCCACGAACACCCCGGGCACATTGGTCTCCAGGTGGTACGGCGCCCGGTCCAGCTCCCAGTCGGGCGGCGACTCCCCGCCGACCGCCAGGTCGGGCCCGGCGACGATGAACCCGCGCTCGTCCCGCAGGACCGTGCCGTCCAGCCAGTCGGTCAGCGGGGCGGCGCCGATGAACACGAACATCCACTGCGCGTCGACGAGTTCGGTGTGGCCGCTCGCCAGATCGCGCAGGGTGAGCTGTTCCAGATGGTCGGAACCGTGCACCGCGTCGACGACCGTCCCGGTGCGCACCGAGATGTTCGGCGCGTTGCTGATCTGCTCGATCAGGTAATGGGACATCGACGCCGCGAGGGACGGGCCGCGCACCAGCAGGGTGACCGACTTCGCGCCCCTGGCCAGGTACATCGCGGCCTGCCCGGCGGAGTTCGCCCCGCCGACGATGTACACGTCCTGCCCCTGGCACGCGGGGGCCTCGGTCAGCGCCGACCCGTAGAAGACCCCGCAGCCGGTCAGGTCCCCGGCGCCCGGCGACTCCAGCTGCCGGTACGAGACGCCCGTCGCCAGGATCACGCAGTGCGCGGAGATCGCCGAACCGTCCGAGAACCGCACGGTGCGGGAGGCCCCGGTGACCTCCAGAGCGGTCACCTCGCGTGCCGTCAGGATCTCGGCGCCGAACTTCGACGCCTGCCGCCGCGCCCGGTCGGTGAGCTGCGCCCCGGACACCCCGTCCGGGAAGCCCAGGTAGTTCTCGATGCGCGAGCTCTGCCCCGCCTGTCCGCCGGTCGCGGAGCGCTCGACGAGGACCGTCCGCAGCCCCTCCGAGGCGCCGTACACCGCCGCGCCGAGCCCGGCGGGACCGCCGCCGATGACGACCAGGTCGTAGAACTCGGCGGTCGGCGTCGTGGCGAGACCCACCTGGGCGGCCAGCTGCTGATCGTCGGGCTCCACCAGCACCGCCCCGTCCGCGGTGACCACGAGCGGCAGCCGCTCGCCGTCCTGCTCCGCGCAGGCCAGCAGCCGCTTGCCCTCCGGCTCGTCCGACGAGTACCAGCGGTACGGCACCTGGTTGCGGGCCAGGAACTCCCGCACGTCCGACGACCGCGCTGACCAGCGGTGGCCGACGACCTTGGTGATCGGCACGGCCCGGTGGTCGGAGGCCCGCCAGGCGGCCAGCAGGTCGTCCAGGACGGGGTAGAGCTTCTCCTCGGGCGGGTCCCAGGGCTTGAGGAGGTAGTGGTCCAGATCCACCACGTTGATCGCGTCGATCGCCGCGTTCGTGTCCGCGTACGCCGTCAGCAGCACCCGGCGCGCGCTCGGGTACACGTCCAGGGCCTGTTCCAGAAACTCGATCCCGTTCATCTGCGGCATGCGGTAGTCCGCCAGGATCACCGCGACGAGATCACCGCGCAGCTTCAGTTCGCGCAGCGCCTCAAGAGCGCTCTCCCCGGACTCCGCGCGCACGATACGGTACGTCTCGCCGTAACGACGCCGCAGGTCACGGGCCACGGCACGCGAAACTCCCGGGTCGTCGTCCACGGTCAGGATGACGGTCCGTGCTGCGTCTGTGCCCTGTGCCATTCGTCTCCCACCCCGAGAGGTCGGCGTCCTCGCGTGGATGCGCACGACGCCCTTCCAGTTGCACGCCCATCGTATGTTCGATCCCCCCGATCTGCTTCGGAAAAGGGACGTACCGCCCGGCCGGGCCCGCCGGGTGTCGTACGGCCGACCCGGGGCAACCGGAGACGGGAGGCAATGATGAACGCAAGCACGTTGACACGAGGCAGTCAGGCCGGGAAGCGCAAGGCGGCCCCGGCCATCGAGGGGGCGGCGCGGGCGGGTTTCACCGCGCGCGGTGTCATCTACTTGTTGGTGGGTCTGCTGGCACTGCAGATCGCCTTCGGCGGCAGCGGAAAGCAGGCGGACCAGGGTGGTGCGCTCCAGGAGGTCGCGAGCAAGCCCTTCGGAGAGGTCGTGCTCTGGGCGCTGGCCGTCGGACTGGTCGGCATGGCGCTGTGGCGGCTCTCCGAAGCGGTCTTCGGCGCCGCGGGCCCCGACGGCAACAAGGCGAAGAAGAGGGTCGCGTCGGGGGCACGAGCCGTGTTCTACGGCTTCGTCGCCTACTCCGTGATCTCCTTCGCCGCGGGCGCCGGCGGCAGCGGTTCCAGTGACGGCAAGTCCCGGGACGCCACGGCCAAGGCCATGGAGCTGCCCGCCGGGCAGTGGCTCGTGGGTGTGGCGGGCGTGGTGATCGGCTGCGCGGGCGTCTGGATGGCCGTGCAGGCCATCCGCCGCAAGTACCACAAGCACATGAGGCTCGGTGAGATGTCACGCAAGGTGCGCCAGGCGGTCGACGTGACCGGTGTCGGCGGCGGTGTGGCCCGCGGTCTGGTGTTCGCCGTGGCCGGAGGCTTCGCGGTCCGCGCGGCCTATGACTACGAGCCGGACAAGGCCAAGGGCATGGACGACACCCTGCGCTCGTTCACCGAGACCCCGGCCGGGCCGTGGCTGCTGGTGCTGATAGCCGTCGGCCTGATGCTCTTCGGCGTGTTCTCGTTCGCCATGGCCAGGTACCGCAAGGTCTGACCGACCACGGGAAACGACCACGGGAAGCGACCACGGGAAGCGAACACGGGTGTGGCCCCGAATCCGTCATCCGGATCCGGGGCCACACCCATGTTCAGCGGCTGATCAGCGGGGCAGTCCGGCGGGCGCGGTCGCCCACGTGGTGTTCGGCTCCGTGGCCAGAGTGACCTTGAGCGTGCCCCCCGTCCGCAACAGGCCGCCGTCGGTCCAGGACCGGTCGTGCGTACGGCCGTTGAGCCGCACGCCGCCCACATACGCGTGCGTGGCGTCGGCCGCGGGCGCGTCGATGACGATGTCGGTCCGCCCGGGCCGGTCGATCACGGCATGCGGGAACAGCGGCGCGCCGAGCAGCAGATCGGCGCTGCCGGGCGTCTGCGGGTAGATGCCGAGGACCGAGAAGACGTACCAGGCGGACATGGTGCCGAGGTCGTCGTTGCCGGGCAGTCCCGTGGGACCCGTGCCGTAGACGGTGTCGACGATCTGCCGGACGGTCGCCTGGGTCTTCCACGGCTGGCCGAGCGCGTTGTAGAGCCAGGGGGCGTGGATGCCGGGCTCGTTGGTCGGGTCGTAGCGCAGCGCGTCGCCGCCCTTCACCGACCAGGACCCGTCGGCCTTGTGGAAGAAACCGTCGAGCCGATGCGCCGCGACCTCACGCCCGCCCATGGCCTCGGCGAGCCCCTGCACGTCCTGCGGCACCATCCAGGTGTACGTGGCACTCGTGCCCTGGGCGAACCCGCGGTCGCTGCCGGGACTGAACGGCGTGACCCACGACCCGTCCAGGTTGCGCGCCTGGATGTAGCCGTCGGTGCCCGCCCCGTCCGTCGCGGCGGGGTTGTAGACGTTGCGCCACCAGCCGCCCCGGTCGGCGAAGTGGGCGGCCTGCTCGTCACGGCCCAGCAGCTTCGCCCAGCGGCCGAGCGCGTCGTCGGCGACCGAGTCCTCCAGCGTCTCGGCGGCACCGCCCCAGCAGTGGCAGACGTCCTGAGCGGCGTACCCGGAGGTCATGTACTGGGCCAGGTTGGGCCGTTGGCCGGTGCACTGACCGGGGCAGCCCGCGTCGGAGAGCCCGTCCGGGTGCGGCACGGTGGCCTGCTTCGCCAGCGAGTCGAAGGCGCCGCGGTAGTCGAAGTTGCGGACACCCATGGCGTAGAAGGTGGCGAGCGTGGCCGCCGTCGGGTCACCGGTCATGACATGGGTGGGGCCGTTGATGTGCACCCACCGGTCCCAGACCCCGCCGTTCTGCTCGGCGAAGTTGTAGAGCGACTGGGCGAAGTCCCCGGCGACACGCGGCTTGAGCAGCGCGAGCAGCTGGATCTGCGCCCGGTACTGGTCCCAGCCCGAGAAGTTGCTGTACTGAGCCCCCTGACCGCGCTCGATCCGATGAGCTTTCCCGTCCATGCCGGGATAGCGGCCGTCGCGGTCACTCACCAGATTGGGCTGCTGGAGGGAGTGGTAGAGCGCGGTGTAGAAGGCGGTCCGCTGGGCATCACTGCCTCCGCCGACCCGCACGGAACGCAGTTCACGGTCCCAGGCCCGGCTCCCGGCCTCCGCCACCTTCTCGACGCTCGCCCGCGGCGCTATCTCTTCACGCAGGTTCTCCTCGGCTCCCGCGAGACTCACGTACGAGATGCCGAGCCGCATGTGGACATCGTTGTCGGACCCGGTGTCGAAGCCGACGTAACCGCCCGAGCCGCGGCCCGCGCGGTCGGCGCCCGTGGCGTAGCCCTCGCCGCCACCGCCCGTGGTGGAACCGGGGGAGAGGGTGCCGTCCTTCCACGTACCCGTGGAGGAGAAAGCGCGGTCGAAGGAGGCGCTGAAGTAGAGCCGGTAGTAGCTCTTGCGGTTGTTGACACCGCCGTTGGCACGCCGTCCGCAGAACGCGCCCGTGAGCACCGACCCGGTCACCTTGCGACGGGCCTGGTCGATCCTCACCTCCGCGTCCTCGCTCCCGTTGAGCGAGTTGGAGACCCGGAAGAGCAGGTTGGCGGGCTTGTCGGCGGGGAACGTGAAGTCGGCGACACCGGCCCGCTGCGACACCGCGAGGTCGGCGCGGGCGCCGGAGTCGAGCCCGACGGAGTAACGGCCGGGCACGGCCCGCTCGTCGGCGTGCGAGAAGTTCGCCGCGTACACGGCGTCCGTGGTGTCCGCCGAGGGCGACGAGGTGACGTCTCCGACGAACGGCATGATCGGTACGTCGCCGGCGGCGCCCGGGTTGCAGCCCGCGCCGTTCACATGCGTGAGGCTCAGCCCGCGCAGCCGGGTCGCCCCGTACTCGTAGCCGTTGGCCGCGCCCGTACTGGTCTGGTCACCCCTGGTACTGGTGGGCGACCAACCGATCATGCCGTACGGGAGGTTGGCGCCCGGGTAGGTGTTGCCTCCGTTGGCCGTACCGATCAGCGGATCGACGTACGCGGTGGGACGCGCCGGTGCGGCGGCCGTGGCGGCGTCGGCCGCGGAGGAGACCGGACCCGGGAGTGCGGCGGCGAGCGCGGTGGTCAGCGCGAGAGCGGCGGCTCTCCTGCCGAACCTCCGCGACCCGGCGATGGATCTGAGGACCATGTGCGAGGAAACCTTCCGTGTGGACGGGCGGCGCGGCCGGCGGCCTGACAGCGAACCGACCCCGCGGAGTGCCGCCGACGAGCGTAGGCCCCCACCCCACGCACCGAACCGACGTGAGCGACAACCGCGATGAACACCCGATGAACCCACAACACCCACCCCCGCCCCCGCAAGGGGCGCGGGGAACGGCGCGAGCAACCCCCACAGACCGTCACCCGACGTCCGACGGCCACCCCTCTAGGGGCGCGGGGAACGGCGCGAGCAACCCCCACGGACCGTCACCCGACATCCGGCGGCCACCCCTCTAGGGGCGCGGGGAACGGCGCGAGCAACCCCCACGGACCGTCACCCGACGTGCAACGGCCACCCCTCTAGGGGCGCGGGGAACTGCGCAACCAGCCCCCACCGACCCGCACTCGCACACGGCACCCCCAAGCGGAGCGCAAACGCAAGGCCGGACCCCGCCACCTCCCGGCGACGGAGCCCGACCGACAAACCCGCGCAAACATCACGCCGTGTGCAACGTCAACCCATACCGATTCAGAATCTCGTTGATCGGCTGGTACCAGGTCTCACCACCGGTGGAGCAGTTCCCCCACCCACCAGAAGTGACCCCCTGCGCCTGGTCACCGCTGATGAACGACCCACCCGAGTCACCGGGCTCGGCGCAGACACTCGTCTTGGTCATCTGACGCACAGCACCCTGGCTGTAGTTGACCGTCTCGTTCTTCGCCAGCACATTCCCGCAGTGCCAGTGCGTGGTGGACCCCGACCGGCAGATGGACGCCCCGACCGGCGCTTCGTTGGACCCCCGCACGAGCTGGTCGGACACGGTGCCCCAGCCGAGTACGACGGGCACCGTCCACCACCCGCTGCCGACGTTCACCCACGCGTAGTCGTTCTCGGGGAACGACGACCCCTGGATGTTGCCTATGTAGGAGCGGTCCCAGCCACTGACACCCTGCCCGGCCCCACCGCAGTGCCCGGCGGTGACGAAACCGCCGTGCACCGAGAAGCCGATGGAGCAGCGGACGTTGCCGGTGTAGAAGGGGTCACCGCCGACGGTCCCGGCCGCGAACGTCTCGGGCGCCGCCGCGGTCTCCTCGACGGTGACGGCGACCGAACCGCCGGCCCGCGCCTTCGCGAGGAACGCCCGGACATCGTTGTCAGCTCGCTGCGCGCCGACCACGCCCACGACGACCGAGCTGGACTCCGCGTCGACGTACCAGTTGCTGACGCCGTCGGGTGCGGTCAGCTTGTCGATGCGCGCCTTGGCCGCGTCGAGCTGCCGCGCGCTGTACTTGACGGTGCGGACACTCGCCCCGGTCTCCCGCACGGCGGCGAGCGTGGCGGCGGACGCGCCGTCCTTGACGGCGACGGTCAACTTCCCGCTGTCGGCGTCGAACCAGGAGCCGCCGTACGCGGCACCGGCCGCGCGCTCGGCCTTCGGTTCGGTGGCGGTCGCCTTCTTCTCGGCGGCGAGACGAGCCTCCGCGCCGGCCTTCGTCAGTCCGAAGTCCCGGCGCATGGCGTCGATGAGGGCGTTGGAAGCGGGAGCTTTCGAAGCGGAGGTGGGGGCGGCTTCGGGGGCGGCGGCGGCCGAGGCGGAGCCGGTGCCGACGGCTGCCCAGGAGCCGATCAGGAGGAGGGAGGCCAGACAGGTGCTCAGGGTCGTGGTGCGTCTCAAGGCGATGGCCCTTCGTTGTTCCAGCAAGGTGGGGGCGGAACAGCTGAACTATGAGAGCGCTCTCATCTCCGTGCGAGGCAGAGCCTAGCGGCAGACCATCGTCAGGTACAGACCAAAAACAGGGGTTGTCGGCGGGCGGAGGAACCGGTCAGCGGGCGAGCGGAATGCCGTACGCGCGCTCCACGCGCAGCCGCAGGACGAGCCGGCCGTCGCGGACCATGGCGGCCCGGTAGTCGTCCCAGTCGGGATGTTCGCCCTGTACGTCCCGGTAGAGCCGGATCAGCTCCTCCACGGTCTCGTCGCCGGGCTCGCGGGCCACGGGCGAGAGGTCGGCGATGCCCTCGGCGACGGTGTAGGCCCAGCGGTCCGCGCTGGTCACGTGGTACGAGACCCGGGGATCGCGGCGCAGATTGCGCGTCTTGGCGCGGCCGTCGGTGAGCGAGACACGCACGATCCGCTCGGCGGGGTAGTACGCGTGGTTGACGTTGGACAGTTGCGGGCGTCCGTCGCGCTTGAGTGTCGTCAGCACCCCGCCGTCGTACTCGGAGAGGAGCCGAAGCAGTGCGTCCTGGCCGGAACCGGCGTCATCAGTCATGCGCTGAGCAACACTCGCGCCCCCGCCGAACATTCCGGCGACGGGCGACGGGCGACGGGCGACGGGCGACGGGCGACAGGCGGTCGGCGGTAGTCAGTGGTCAGTGGTCGATAGCCGGTACGGCGAGCGCGGCGCGGCGCCCAAAACCGCCGCGCCACACCCGCCGTACCGGCACCGCACGCATCAGGACGCGCTGCACGAACCGATCGCAGGCGCCGAGGAGTTGCCGTTCTTCATGACGGTGAACCCGAAGCTCGTCGACGCGCCCGCCGCGAGACTCCCGTTGCCGTTGGGCTTCATGGTCATGACGTTGCCGCTGGAGTCCCAGCTGGGCGTGCCGTTCCAGTTCGTGGAGATCTTCTGCGGAGAGGTCACCGTGACGGTCGTCGTCCAGCCGGTGATGGCCGCACTGCCCGCGGTCACCGTCACCTGTCCGTTGAAGCGGTCGCTCCAGTCGTTCGTCCTGCTGTACGTGACCGTGCAGGCGGCGTCGCCCCCTCCGCCCCCGCCCCCGCCGCTGCCGCCGAGCGCGGTGAGTACGGCGGTGTAGGCGGCCTTCTTGGCGTAGTTGCCGTCGAACAGCAGCGGTGTGCCGCTCGCGCGCCAGGAGTACTTGTCCGTGACACCCCAGACGGTGATTCCGGTGCAGCGGGAGACGCCGAGGCAGGCGTTCACCACGTTGGTGTAGCTGTTGGCCTGTGCCGTGCCCGAGCCCTCGATGTCCAGCTCGGTGATCTGCACGTCGACGCCCAGGTCGGCGAAGCGCTGCAGGTTCGCCCGGTAGTCGCCCGGCACGGGGGACGCGCTGTTGAAGTGGGACTGGAAGCCGACGCAGTCGATCGGCACACCGCGCGCCTTGAAGTCCTTCACCAGGTTGTAGACGGCATTGCTCTTCGCGTTGACCCCGTCGGTGTTGTAGTCGTTGTAACAGAGCTTGGCCGCCGGATCCGCCGTCCGTGCGGTGCGGAACGCCTCCTCGATGAAGCCGTTGCCGAGCTTGTCCTGGAAGGGCGAGCTGCGCCGGGCGCCGCTGCTGCCGTCCTGGAAGGCCTCGTTGACGACGTCCCAGGAGTGGATCTTGCCCTTGTAGTGGGTCATGACCTGGGTGATGTGGTTGTTCATCGCCGTCCTGAGGTCGGAGGCGCCGAGCCCGCCGACCCAGCCGGGCAGCTGGGAGTGCCACACGAGGGTGTGCCCGCGGACCTTCATACCCCGGCTCTGGGCGTGGCTGACGATCTGGTCGGCCGATCCGTACGAGAAGGAGTTGCGGCTGGGCTCGACGGCGTCCCACTTCATCTCGTTCTCGGGGGTCACGGAGTTGAACTCCGTGTTGAGCGTCGAGGCGTACGCCGCTTCTCCCAGGTGGTTCGCCGCGACCGCCGTACCGAAGTAGCGGCCCTTCTCGGCCGCCGCGGCACCGAGCGTGCTCGCCGCGGCGGCCGTTCCCGCGAGAGCCGTGACGCCGGCCGAGGCGAGCAGCCCGGCCGTGCCGAACACGAGGGCTCTTCGAGCCCGTGACCTGCGGGGCGGAGGCGTGATCGTGCGATCCGTGAACGTACGGGTGAGCATGTCGTCCCCTTCTGTGATGTCGAAAGTTTCGAGCATGTTTCCGAATGGCTGCGCAGACCTTACGGCCGGTCATACGGGCCGTCAACGGGCTGTGCCGCACGGTATTTCGGTTGACTCAAGTTGGCGGGATCGCCCCACGTGTCGTCCCGATCCTCTTGCTCAACCGGCATGCCCCGCCTATGTTCCCCTGAATAATCGTCAGACAGTCCGAATGTTTCGAAGGAGGGAAGGTGCGAGCGTGATGGGTGAGTGATCCCGCGCGCCTGACCAGTTCCGCGTACGTGTCGGCCAGGGTCGACCCATGATCACGAGCACACGCGGCGCCGGACGCCGTCCCGCCGCCGGCCTGGCGGTCGCCCTCCTCCCTGCCTTCCTTCTCGCCTTCCTTCTCGCTCTTCTCGCCGGTTGCGGCGCCGGAGAGGCGAGGACGACGGAGCGCGCACCGGGCGCGCACCCGACCAGGGCAGGCGGGGCCGAGCCCGCCCCCGCACCCCGCATCTTCCTGGACGTGGCACCGCGCCAACTGCCGGGCCTGGGCCCCAGGACCTCGGCCGAGATCCCGCCGAGGACGAGTCAGGTGCTCATGGTCACGGGCCGGGGGCGGAACTCCGCCGTGTCCACAGCGGTGCTGTACAGACGCACGGCGTCCGGCTGGCACGCCGGGACGGTCTGGCCCGCGCACAACGCCTTCAAGGGCTGGACCGACCATCATGTGGCCGGCGATCTCCGCTCACCCATCGGCGTGTACACGCTCACGGACGCGGGCGGCCTGCGCGGCAACCCCGGCACCCGTCTCCCCTACGACCACTCCGGCGGCTTCTCCGTGGACGGAACCGGCTTCGAGGGCGAGCCGCTGGCCGGCTCCTTCGACCATGTGATCGCCATCGACTACAACCGCGAGCCCGGCACCTCACCACTGGACTGGACGCGGCCCCTCGGCGCGGGCCGGGGCGGCGGCATCTGGGTGCATGTCGACCATGGCGGCCCCACCCAGGGCTGCGTCAGCCTGCGCGAGGACGACATGAAGGCCCTGCTGCGCGCCGTCGACCCCGCGCGCCGGCCGGCGATCGTCATGGGCGACGCGGACGCACTCAGACGATGAGCCCGCTGCTCCCGGACACGCGCCGACCGGACGCCCCCTGTCCGGAAGCCCGCTGACCGGCCGTCGGCAGGTCGTTGCCTGGTGGTCCGGGTACCAGGATCCGCGGTCCTGCCCACAGGAGAGACCTGGTTGCTCCGGCACCACCGGCGCACTGTGGACGCATGGACACCACCCAGCAGCCGGAGGTCAGGATCAGAGTGACGCCCCTGCGTCGCCTCAGCGGAGGCACCTACGTGTCGCGCGGCGGTCAGGAAGCGCCCGCGCGGGCGAACGACGGCCCCTGCGCGGGAAGTCGGGAGCGCCCCGCGCGAACGGGCGGCCGACGGACGGCATGACGGCCGACGCGGGGCATGACGGTCGACGCACGGCATGACGACGGACGCGCGATCGGGACGACGAACGGCGGCCGGCCGACACCCTCGGGTGTCGGCCGGCCGCCGTTCGTCGTCCCGCCGGGTCAGCCGGCCGCCGCCCGGTCCGGTTCGGCCGGCTGCCCGGCCAACTGCCTTACGTCCGGCCGCGGACGGGGCCTCGACGAGGCCAGCAGCGAGACCAGTGCCGTCAGGGCCGCCAGTGCGGCGAGCACGGCCGCGAGGCCGGCGAGCCACGGCGGCGCGAGCGTCAGATCAAGGGCCCGGGACAGGCCCTGCGACTGGATACGGCCTTCCAGGAGCTGGGCGACGGCGAGCGCCGCGGGAACGATGATTCCCAGGGCGAGCACGGGCACCACGCTGCGGCGCAGCAGTGCCAGGCCCAGCAGGACGCACAGACCGCAGCCGCCCATGACGAACCCGTAGGCGCTGAGGGAGGCGCCGTCGCGGTGCGGCGGGAAGTGGGCCAGCCCGCACACCACGAGCATCAGGGCCGCGGCCAGGCGCGGCCAGGCGGGGGAGTCGACGGACTTCGCGGGCCTGTTCCGGCGCGTCCGGGCCGTACGGCCGATGGCGACCGTGCCGCCCTCGGCGAGCAGCCGGTCCCCGGAGGGGGGCCCGTCCTTCGCGGCCGCGCGCGCCGCCTCGGCCGCCTTCTTCTCCTCGCGCGTCGGCGGCTTCGACTGCTGCCTGCCCTCGCGCACACCCTGCTCATGGGCCATGCGGCCGATCAGCTCCACCAGTTCGTCGACCGGCCGGCTGGTCGCGGCGGCCCGCACCGCGGCCTCGCCGCAGTGGGGTTCCAGCGGGGGCCGGTGCAGCAGCGCCATCAGCCTGGTGACGTCCTCCACGGGCCGGCCCTCGGCCGCCGCGCGGATCGCCTCGTCGGCGCTGTCGGCGTTCCTCGGCGGCCGGGTCAGCAGGGCCACCAGCCGGCTCACGTCCTCCACGGACCGGTCCGTGCCGACCGCCCGCAGCGCGTCGACCGTGGCCCTCGCGTACTCCGGTGACTGCTCCAGCAGCTCGATGAGCTCGATCACCTCTTCCAGCGGCCGGTCGGCCACCGCGGCGTGCACCAGTCCGTCGACCGGGTTGATGTACGCGGGGTCGGCCTCGATCTCGCCCTGGTCGGGGTACTTCCTGTCGAACTCGGCGGCCGAGTCGGCGGCCGAGTCGGCGGACCGCGGCTGGACCTGCGCCACCTGGGCGGGGTCGGCGGCCGGTCCGGAGGCGGCGGCGGGGGCGGAGGCGGGGTACGCGCGGCGGGCCTCGTCGGCCGGTTCCGCGTACGGGCGGTCGGCCTCGTCGGCGGGCCCCGAGTAGCGACGCTCGTCGCGCTCGTCCCGGTGGTCCCGACCTTCCCGTTGGTCTCGACCGTCCCGGTGGTCCCGACCGTCCCTGTCGTTCCCACCGTCCCTGTCGTCCCTGGCGTTACGGTCGACCGGAGCGACGGTGTAGCGGCGGGGCGCCCTGTCGGCCGTGTCGGGATACCGAGGGGCGACCTGGTCGACCGGCTCGGGGTACCGGCGGTCGCTCTCGTCGGCGGGGTCCGCGTACCGGTGCTCGACGGGTTCGGCCGGTCCGGCGTACCGGTGCTCGACGGCGTCGGCCGGGTCCGCGTACCGCTGCTCGACCTCGTCGAGCGGGTCGGGATAGCGGTGGTCGCTCTCGTCGGCGGGGTCGGCGTACCGGTGTTCGTCGGCGTCGGCCGGGTCGGCGTACCGCTGTCTGACGGCCTCGGCCGGTCCGGCGTACCGGGGGTCGGCCGCGTCGGTGTACCGGCGCTCGGCTCCGCGCGCCGGCCGGTCCGGCGCCTCGTCCGGCACGGCGTGCCAGGGGGCGGAGGCCGGTAGCGGCGGGATGGTGGTGGCGTCGACCACGCTCTCGGGAGATATGCCAGGTCGATCGGCGTCGAAAGGCGAACGTGTTGTCATACTCGGCTCCCTACGAAGGGTGCAGTCGCTGTCGTGGCCCGGACGCGCGGCCCGAGAGTTGCTGTGCGACCTTTCTAAGCGCCCCCGCCAAACGCCGCCAACGGGATGAGGCGTACGTGTGACGGGGGCCGGAACCGGACTGCTCACGGGGTCAGTCGTCGGGTGTGCCGTACAGCCACAACCGCAGCACTCGGCTGAGCCCCGGCATGATCAGGTAGGTGAGCACCGGCAGCAGCACGATGGGGAAGACGGCGGCGCGCAGCGGCAGGGGCCACGCGGCCGTACCGGGTGCCACCAGCCACTGGATGAGGAACGTCATCGGATAGGCGCCGAGGAACGTCGTCAGGACCATCTTCCAGCGCGGCGGGGCCTTCACGGTGGTGCCGGGGAGCCGGAACCAGCTCTCCATCCCGGTGGTCGACTGGCGCTCGTCGCGGACCTCGGTCGCGATGCCCTCGATGCGCGCGTGCCACTCCGCGCGCTCGGGCGAGGTCAGCCAGTCGGTGAGCCGCTGCGGATCGGCGAAGCGCAGCACGGCGTGGAACCGGTGCCCGGGTTCGGGCCGCAGCCAGGACACCCCCTGGCTGCCGGGGAACCGCGAGACGCAGTCGGCGACGCCCCGGGTCCACTCCTCGAATTCGGCTTCACGGCCGGGGCGTACCTGCCAGGTGAGGACCGTGGTGACGGGTTCGGCGCATGGGACCTGCGGGGTGCTCATGACCACATCGGGTTCCATGCGCCGGGCGGGTCATGCACGCGCCGGCGGAACGGACCGGCGAAGGCGAGGCGGACCGGCAAACGGACCGGTACCGGTGACGAGGGCCGCCGGGGTCAGCCGTCCGCGTCGTGCACACCCGGGGTGACTATCTCGTCCAGCGCCTTGCGTACGGCCTCGTAGGTGTGTCCGCGCAGCTCGGCGTCGCGTGAGCTGTCCGGATCGGCGGTCTTGAGCTCCTCGCTTCGCGCCTTCCACGTCTGCTCCTCACGGCCGGCCCAGGAGCGGGCCCGCTGGATACGGCGCAGGAGTTCGTCGGAGTCCACCACGTCAGTCATGAGATACGGGTACCCACGCGAGCCCTTTCGACCCAGGCGCCCGGGGACCGCCCGGGGACTTCGGACGGTCAGGCCTCCAGGAGGTCGAGCAGGTCCGCGAGCGGCAGGGGTTTCGCCAGGTGGGCGTCGAATCCGGCCTCGCGGGACAGCGTACGGTCGCTGCCGCGGCTGAAGCCGGAGACCGCGATGAGACGCAGTGCGGCACCCTGCGGTCGCGAGCGCACGGTACGGGCCACCTCGTAGCCGTCCATGTCGGGCAGCCCGAGATCGCACACGACGACGTCGAAGAGGTGACTCCCGGTCGCGGTGACGGCGTCCGCGCCCGTGTGGACGACCGTGACGTGATGACCCTGGCGGTCCAGCAGAGTGCGGTAGGTCGCGGCGAGATCCGTGTTGTCCTCGACGATCAGGACGGCCAGCTGCTTCCGCCCACGACGGGCCGTGACGGGCCGGGCCGGCGGCGGGTCGCCGTCGGACGCGGACAGCGGCAGCAGGACGGTGAACGAGGCTCCGGTGCCGGGGCCGTCACTGTGCGCGGAGATCCGGCCGCCGTGCAGATCGAGGATGGTGCGCACCACCGACAGGCCGAGGCCGAGCCCCTCGGGGGTCTGCGGACCGGCCGGCGCGGCCCGCATGAACACCCCGAACAGCTCCTCGGCCTGCCCGGGTTCGAAACCTATCCCGTCGTCCTGGACGGTGAGCCGGGCCCGCCCCTCCCCGGCCGACAGCTCCATGGCCGTACGGCCGCCCGGCAGTGTGTACTTGAGCGCGTTGGACAGCAGGTTGGTCAGCACCTGGGCCAGCCGCAGCCGGTCGCCGTCGACGAGCACCGGGTGGTCGGGCAGCCGGACGTCCAGCACGCGCCCCTCGTGTCCGAACAGGCCGCGGATGTCGGCGCAGGCGCTCTCGACGGCCGAGCGCAGGTCCATCCGCTCCGGCACCAGTTCCAGCCGTCCGGTCACCGCGCGGGTGCCGTCCAGCAGGTCGTTGCTCATCCGTGCCAGGATGCCGAGCTGCCGTTCCAGGACGGACAGCGCGGGATGGCCGCCGGGCATGTCGAGCCCCAGCAGCTCGGTCGCCGCGGTGGCGGCTGCCAGCGGGTTGCGCAGTTCGTGCGAGAGCGTCGCGATGAAGCGGTCCTTGGCCCGCTGCTCCTCCCGCAGCCGGCGTCCCGCCGCGTCGAGGTCGCCGTTGAGCCGCCGTAACTGCTCGTTGACCTCGCGGATCTCCCGTGCGCGGACGAACAGGTCGATCTCCATGCCCTCCGCGCGGGTCCGCGCCTCGGCGGCGGCCCGCTCCTTCTCGTGTCCGGCCTGTCGCACCAGCACGAACTCGGTGACGTCCTCCACCCGGTGGATGATGTGCGACACCCGGCCCTCGGCGTCCAGGACCGGAGTGTTGACCGGGCTCCACCAGCGCTCGACGAACCCGGCCCCGCCGTCGGTGTCCTCGCCCGCCGGGATGTCGTACCGCTGCAGCGCCATGGTGTCGGTACGTGCCGTGCCCACCACGGTCTCCAGCGACCGGCGCAGGTTGGCGACGCCGTCGGCCGAAGGGTCGGCCGGGTTGTCGGGGAACACGTCGAAGATGAGGCGGCCGACGATGTCCCGCCCTCTGCCGGTGGCCGCGAGGTAGGCGCGGTTGACCTCGACGATGACGAAGTCCGGCGCCAGGATGAGCAGCGGGGAGAGCGCGAACTCGAAGAGCTGCCGGAAGTCCGGCACGGAGTACGGGCCGCTCGGCGGACCCGGCGATGGACTGCCTGACGGGTTGCCTGACGGATCGCTCGACGGACTGGTCGTGGACACGGCGGCTCTCAGGGGTCGAGGCGGTACCCGTAGCCGCGCACCGTGGTGATCCTCGGGGCGGGCACGGGAAGTCGGGCGAGTTTTCCGCGCAGCCGGTACACGTGCTCGATCACGGTGGCGGACGGCTGCCAGGACGCGCCCCAGATCTGCTCCAGCAACTGCGCGGCGGAGAAGACGCGGCCGGGGGAGCGCGCGAGGAGTTCCAGGAGGGCGTACTCCTTGGGGCGCAGGGTCAGTGCGACGCCCGTACCGCTCGCCAGACACGCGGCGGTGTCGACGCGCAGCGAGCCCACGTCGAGGACGGCCGGCACCTCCGGCGGCCGGGACCTGCGCAGTACGGCGCCGATCCGCGCCACCAACTCCCGCTGCGAGAAAGGCTTGACGAGGTAGTCGTCCGCGCCGATCTCCAGCCCCGCCACCCGGTCCGTCTCGTGGCCGCGTCCGCTGACGACGATCACCGGCAGCCGGCTGGTGGCCCGCAGCGCCCGCAGCAGTTCGAGTCCGCTGCCGTCGGGAAGCCCCAGGTCGAGGACGACCAGATCCACACCGCCGTGGTACATGACGGCCTTGCCGGCCCGTGCGTCCATGGCCCAGGTGACCGTGAAGCCTTCACGCTCCAGATAGGAACGGCACATCAGTGCGAAGTCGGTGTCGTCGTCGATCAGCGCGAGATGTGGACGCAACTGTCACCACCCGGCCTCACTGCCGCCCGCTCGTTGTGTCGCCGGTGAGCGGGCGTTGATGCCCCGACCATGTGGCGAAGGTAGAACAGGAGGCACCCGCGGTTCAAGGGGGAGCCGACACGGGGGGAGTTCCGGCACGGGCTCGTGCGGCGCGGGGAGCGCGCACACCGCCGCACAAGTCCGGGCCAGGACAGGGCCGTCGAGGGGGACGCCGCGCGGCGCCGACATCGATGCGGCGGGGCGGTGACGCGGGCCACGGGAACATGCGTCGGGGAACGGTCGTGACGACCGTTCCCCGAACAGCGGCGCTACGGTCCGTCAGCGCCCGAAGTGGCGTCCGCCACCGTACTGGGAGCCGTGGTTCTCGCCCTCCCAGTGGGACTCGGCGCAGCCGTTGCCGTAGTAGGCGTGGCCGTCACCGGCGCCCGCGAACACGCCGCACGCGCGGAAGTCGCCCTCGTAGCGGCTGTCGTTGCGGCCATCGTTGTTGTGGCGCTCGTCGTGGTCGTCGGCGATCGCCGCACCGGCGCTGCCCAGGATCGCGGTGGCGGCGAAGACGCCGGCGGCAAGGATGGTACGCACACGCATGGTTGCTCCTTGAGGGAGAAGTGATGGACGGATGAGCGGGAGATCCGGCCACGCGATCGCGTACCCTCGCCGCTCTTAGGCCCATGCTCAGGGCCGCACGTGCCGTCCGCGAGTGTTCATCCACCAAACGTGGGCGCCCCACGGGAGCGGGGGCTCCCGGTCGGCCGCCCTGTTCACCCGCGTACGGGCAGGTCAGCGGGGGTGCACCGGACCATTTCGGTCACGTGTGGGTTAGGGTCGTGACCTTGATCGGCCGTACGCATGATCGACCGTACGCACACAAGGAGAAGAACATGGCGGTGGAGGTGATCGACGCCCCCGGGGCGCGGCGCTACGAGGCCCGGCTCGACGGAGCGCCCGAGGTCGTGGGATACGCGCAGTACATCCGCACGACGGAACTCATCGCGTTCGTGCACACCGAGGTGAGCCCGGAGTGCGAGGGCAAGGGCGTCGGCTCCGCGCTGGTCCGGGTCTCCCTGGACGAGGCCCGCGCCGCTGGTTTGCGGGTGCTGGCCACCTGCCCGTTCTACGCCGGCTGGATCGCCCGCCACCCCGAGTACGGCGACCTGCTGTACCAGGCGCGCAGCAAGGTCAGCGACTGAGGCACACCGGGGAGGGGCCGACTATCCCTGGGCGGACGGCCGCCAGCCCAGCGCCGGGCCGAGCCGGGTGGCGATGTCGGTGAGGATCTGCACGTAGTCCGCGTGCCCGAAGGTGAAGGGCAGCGCGAACGCGACCTCGTCGATCTCCCGGAACGCGGCCTGGGCGTACAGCCGTTCGGCGATCTCGGCGGAGGTCCCGACGAGGTCGGGCGCGAACATCATGCGCGCGGGACCGTGGGTCGTCGTCGTGCGCGGAGTGCGCTTCTCGACGTACGCCTCGTACTTCGCGCGCTGCTCGGGAGTGGCACTGTCGGTGGGGATGACGACGAGCCCCTGGGAGACGCGGGCGCGCTCGCCGTCGGGGTGATGGGCGCGGAAGGCCCGTACGTGGGACAGCTGGATCTCGGCGAAGTCCTCGGACTCCTCCGCCTTCACGACACTGCTGGTCAGGAAGTTCATCCCGTGCTCGCCCGCCCATCGGGCCGACCGCAGGCTGCCGCCGCCGTACCAGAGCCGGCCGCCCAGCCCCGCGGCGTGCGGCTGGACGCGGTCCGAGAACACCTCGAACCCCTCGACGCCGCTGAAGTCGGTGGCCGGTTTGCCCCGTACGAAGTCCAGCAGGCGGCTCACCCGGTCGTAGCCGAAGTCCTCGGTGTCGGCCGTGTCCGGATACAGCGCGTCCTTGACCTGGTCGAAGTGCATCGGCGGACCGACGCTGACGCCCGGATTGAGGCGTCCCCCGGACAGGAGGTCGACGGTGGCCAGGTCCTCGGCGAGGCGCAGCGGGTTCTCCCAGCCCAGCGGGATGACCGCGGTGCCCAGCTCGATCCGGCTGGTGCGCTGCGAGGCCGCGGCGAGGACGGCCACGGGGGAGGAGATCCCGTACTGGAGGTGCCGGTGGCGCAGCCACGCGCTGTCGAAGCCGAGCCGCTCACCGAGTTCGATGATCTCCAGCGTGGACTCGTGGCCCGCCCGGGGATCGGCGTCGTCGAACAGGCCGATGGTCAGGAAGCCCAGCTTCCGCAACGGTCGGGTGGGCAGCGGCACGGGGCTCCTCCAGCGTCCGGCACGAGTTCTACGGGTACTGCACTGCTACTGCCTCATGGGTACTGCACTGCTACGGCCCGGCTGCTACCGCTCGGCCTTCTTGTCCTTGAGGTCCTTGATACGTGCCGTCTCCTTGCGGACCTCGGCCTGCGTGGCGCGCTCCTTCTGGAGCCACTCCGGGGAGTCCGCCTTCAAGGCCTCGATCTCGTCCGTGGTGAGGGCGTCCGTCACGCCGCCGCGGGCGAGCCCCGAGATGGAGACGCCGAGCTTGGCGGCGACCACCGGCCGGGGGTGCGGCCCGGTGCGGCGCAGCTCCTGCAGCCACTCGGGCGGATCGGCCTGGAGCGCGGTGAGCTCGGAGCGCGAGACGACACCTTCCTGGAACTCGGCGGGTGTGGCCTCTAGGTACACACCCAGCTTCTTCGCCGCGGTCGCGGGCTTCATCGTCTGGGTGTTCTCGTGCGACGTCATAACCCCAAGGGTATCGAGCATGTGAACCAGCGCCGACCACGCCGGGTAACCTGGCCAGGTGACAGGCTCGGAAGATTCCCCTTCGTTCCGGCTCGCGTATGTCCCGGGAGTGACACCCAGCAAGTGGGTGCGGATCTGGAACGAGCGGCTGCCCGACGTCCCCCTGACCCTCCACGCGATGTCCGTCGGCGAGGCCTTCGACGCGCTGCGGGGCGGCGCCGCCGACGCGGGCCTGGTCCGGCTGCCGGTCGACGGTACGGACCTCAGCGCGATCCCCCTCTACGCCGAGACGACCGTGGTCGTCGTCCCCAAGGACCACGTCGTGGCCGCGGTGGACGAGGTGAGCGCCGAGGACCTGGCGGACGACATCGTGCTGCACCCCCTCGACGACCCCCTCGACTGGGAGCGCCTGCCGGGCCGCCCCGCGATCGAGCGCCCCGCCACGACGGCCGACGCGGTCGACCTGGTGGCGGCGGGAGTGGGGCTCCTCGTCGTGCCGCAGTCGATCGCCCGCCTCCACCACCGCAAGGACCTCACATACCGGCCGGTGACGGACGCCCCGGAGTCACGGGTGGCCCTGTCGTGGCCCGAGGACCGGACGACCGACCTGGTGGAGGACTTCATCGGCATCGTCCGCGGCCGCACGGTCAACAGCTCCCGAGGCCGCACACAGCCCGTAGCCGAGCCGAAGGCAGCTCGCCCCCCGGCCAAGGCCACCCCCCGACGCAAGCCGGCCACAGGCAAAACCAAGGGTGCCAAGACCACGAAGAACACGAAGAGCGCCAAGCGAGGCAAACCCCGGGGCCGCTGAGCCCCGTAAGGGGCGCGGGGCGGTGACACTTTGCGGCTCCGCCGCGGGGCGCGCCCAGCCCCCACCGGGCCCGCAGGCTCATCACCACCCGCTACGGACCGTCCGAGGTCCAGACCTCGTCCGTGTCGCGGACAAGCCCCGCCACGTGGTCCGTGATCGTGTCGAGGATGTCCGCCCACGCCGAATCGTCCCCGAGCACCAGGAAGTTGAGCGTCAACCCGTCCGTCATGGCCGCCAGATAGCGGGCCAGCACCGGCACGGGCACCCGCAGCACGAAGTCCATGTCACGGCTGAGCTGCTCGACCAGCTCCGCATAGGTGTCGGAGTACAGCTCGTACTGCCGCCGCGCCAGATGCTCGAACCCCGGCTGCCGCAGGGCGTACTGCGTCAGCTCGTACGTGAGCATGTGCTCGCCCGGATGCGCGGACACGTGATCCCAGTACGCCCGGAAGCCGGCCGCGACCGTCTCCCGCAGGGTCGCCCGCGGCCGGATCGCCTCGCGCACCACCGTGACCGAGTGACCGGTGATCGTCTCGATGACGGACTCGATCAGCGCCTGCTTGGAGTCGAAGCAGTAGTGGAAGACGCTCAGTGACACGCCCGCCTCGGCCGCGATGGACCGGGTCGTCGTCCTGGGGACGCCGTCCCGCGTCATCGCGCGGATGGCCGCCTCGGTGAGCTGCCGGCGCCGCTCGGCCGACGGCATCCGTGCCATGTGGTTCCTTCCACGCCTGCTCGTTCCAGGTGGGTCACCGGTGGGCGTCAGCTGCTGTGGACGCCCACCTCGTACAGGGAGTAACCCCAGTCCGTACCGCGGTCCAGCCCGTGGATCCGCACATACCGGGCGGGTACGCCGGCGAACCCGGCCGTGTCCAGGCCGCCGTCCCCGGCGGTGGTGGACCACACGGACTGCCAGTCCGTGCCGTTGGTGGAGACCTCCACGCGGTACGACTTCGCGTAGGCGCGCTCCCAGTCGAGGGTGACCCGCCTGACCGTGCTGGTGGAGCCGAGGTCGATCCGCAGCCACTGGTCGTCGCTCCAGTCGCTGGCCCAGCGGGTGCCCGTGTCACCGTCCACGGCCCGGCCGGGCCCGTAACTGGTGAAGATGCTCGACTCCGACGAACTGGCCGACGCGGGCGCGCCCTTGGCGAGGTTCACTCCCGCCTTGTGCTGCTCCGACGCGCCCCAGGTGTCGAGGTAGGACTCGGCGCCCCGGAACAGGTCGTCCACGACGCCCTGCCCCGCGACCAGCCTGATGTCCTCGATCCAGTCCGGGACGAGCCCGTAGTGGGCGGCGCCGTCGGTGTTGATGTCCCAGGTGCGCTGCCCGGTGGTCTGCCGGTCGAGCACGGCGGTGCCGTCGGTGCTGCGGAACGGGTACGTGACCGGGTTCGGGGCGTCCGCGCCGCGCGGGGCGGGCCAGCCGCCGACGCCGTTCATGTCGGTGCCGTAGCCGTAGCCCACGTCGTACTTGTCACGCAGGGCCTTCGTCCGCGCGGCCTCCGCGCCGAACTGCTCGGAGCCGTGCATGTACTGGGCGATGAACCCGCCGAGCCGGTAGACCCGCTCGGTCCAGTTCAGGTCCATCCAGCTGTGCGAGGAGATCACACCGGGGTAGGACTCGGCCTCGAAGATGTCGAGCGCCCGACCGGTGGCCTGCACGCCCATGTGGTCGATCTCCAGCATCATCTTGCGCTTCATCAGCCCGCGCACCGCGTACTCACCGAGATCGGTGAGCCCGCGCTTGTTGCACTGCGCGTCCTCGTCGTACGACGGTACGTCGACGCCCGCGGGCAGTTCCTTCTCGGCGCCCGGCGCCGCCGCGCCCCCGATGGGGTTGTCGTGCTGCGGGCCCGTGCACTTCTCCGTCTGCCAGAAGGTGCCAGTCGACAGGAACTGGCCGACGTTGATCGCCGTGCCGAGGCCGCCCTCGTCGAACCTGACTCCGCACAGGGCGTTGTCGAACTTGTGGCACAGGAACATGCTGCGCACACCGAGGTCGTACAGCTCGTCCAGGCCGGCGTCGATGTCGGCCCTGTCGCACTGCGCGATGTCCAGGATCTGCTTGCAGCCGAACGGCTCGGACGTCTCCACGCCCAGGACGACGGCGAGTTTGCCCTGCTGGGCGACCTCACGGGCCTGCGCGCTGTCGGTGACGATCCTGAACCAGCCCTTGCCCGGCCCGCCGTACATGGCGTCGATGTGGTCCTGCATGTCGTAGGTCAGCTTCGCCTGCAGCCGGATGGACGTCATCTCGTCGCAGCCGCGGTCCTTGAAGGGGTAGACCGAGCAGATCACGCCGTTGGTGACGAGGTCGTTGACGAGTACGCGCTGGCCGCCGCGCCAGGCCCGCTCGACCCAGGCGTAGTAGTTCTGCTGGTGGGTCAGCGAGTCATGGGCGGGCCAGTCCTTGAACGTGGGCCAGCCGTCCGGGTCGTGCTTGCCGTCACCGCCGTTGGTGATGAAGTCGAAGAGGGCCAGCGAGCCGTCGGGGTAGTGCTCGGGACAGTCCTTGAGGGCGTCGGCGACCCCCGCCTTCGAGAACGGTTTGCCGCAGATGAGCCGGCCGCCGAACGCCTCGTTGGCCATGATGTGGTTGTGCGCGTCGACGAATCCGCGTACCTCGCCCTGGGAGTCCGTGCCCTTGAAGGGTTCCCCGGTGACGTTGATCTGCGAGTCGGGCGCGGGCCGCGCGGTCGGGTCCCACCAGTCCGTCCCGGCGGCGGAACTCGGCGTGGGCCCGAGCGCCATGGCCATCACGACGAACAGCAGCGACAGGACCGTGAGCGGCCGGCGCCGGTGGAGAGGTTGTCGGGTCATGAACATCACCCACGTCTTCGGTCGACGGCACGCTGAATGTCTTGTGACGGCTTGTCATGGCTCCTGCAAACGCGTGGGGACGAGAATCCCGACTGCGGAGGGGAGAGTCAAGAGTCCGGGACGCTTGACCTGATGGGGCGTCGGGTCGGCGGGAGGTCGGTCCGGCTGCGGTCCGGTGGGGGTGGGCCGCGCACCGGAGGGGCGCGGGGAACTGCGCGAGCAACCCCCACCGGCCCGCACGTACAGACCTCTTGACGGCTCGTTGGTCCAGTCCTACCTTCCCAGTCAGCTGTTCAGTGACACGCCCATCGTTCATGTATGTGTATTTGAACGGCTGGCGAACCCCCACATCTGAGGAGTCGACATGCTCACGCGTTCCAGAGCGCTCACCGTCACAGGCGCGGTATGCGCTTCCCTCCTGGCCGCCGCCCCGAACGCCCTCGCCGAGGTGGAGCCAGGCGGCTGGACGTCGGTCTCACCCACCTACACCGTGCAGGAACGCGGCTGCGGACAGGTCGACGGCCTGACCTTCCAGCTCACCTGCTCCACGGCGAGCGGAGACCAGCGGGCCGAGCGGCGGTACGCCACCTACACCGGCGGCACCCGCCAGTTCGAGGGCTACTTCCGGATCAGCAGCCTCAGCGGCACCCGCATCAGCCTCAAACAGACCTTCAACGAGTCGGCGGCAGGCCCGTACTTCATGCTTGCCGCCGAACGCGGCGGACGCCTCTACGCGGTCCACGGCGGCGACACCCTCTCCGACGCCGGCACGGTCGGTGCCACCGTCCGGGTCAACACCGTCCACCAGGTGGGCACTTCGCACCGCACCTACATCAACGGCTCGCTCAAGCACACCTACGCGAGCCCCGGCGGCAGCTTCTACGACAAGTTCGGCGCCTACCGCACCAACAGCGGCAACGGCCCGGCCACCGTCGTGTGGAGCAACGTCAAGTTCTGGCGCAAGTAGCAGCGAGCACATGAGAGTTCCCGTACGCGGCGCGGCGCCGGCAGTCCTGGTCCTGGGCCTCGCCCTTGTCCTCGGCCCGGCGCTGTCGGCCTGCGACACGCCCCGCACACCCCGCACGGCGACCGCGGCCCCGGACGTCGTCCTCCGCGCCGAGCGCGTCTCGCCCACGGACATCGACCTGCACTGGCGGAGCGGCGCTCCGGGCACGTCGGGCCACATCCTCGAATTCGCGACGGACGCGGCAGGCCCGTACACCGTGCTGCAGTATCTGCCGCCCCGGGTGACGAGCTACCGGCACCCCGACCTGATGCCCCACACCACGTTCCACTACCGGCTGCGGGCCTTCGCCGGCCCCGCGTCGAAGCCGGTGGACGTCGTCCTGCCGCCGGGCGAGCTGACGGCGGCCGACGAGGACGCCGGCCATGACTGGCTGCCCGCCCGCACGGACCCGCAGCGCACTGCCCCGGGCCGGCCACTACGGTCCACGGGCGCCGGGGCACCCACCGGGTTCAAGGCGGTGGTCAAGCATGCGAACGGCATTCTGTTCACATGGACGGACCACGCGTCGGACGAGGATGGGTTTCTGCTGGAGTCCCGTATCTCCGGGGAACCAGGGAGGGGCTCCGGAGAGGACTCCGGTGGCGACTCCGGCTACGCGCCCCTCGCCGTCTTCGAACCAGACATCAATTCCGCGGGGCTGATCACCCTGCCCACCGAGAAACGGGGGTCCTACCGGGTCAGGGCGTTCACACGCGGCGCGCTGTCGAACGTCGTCCGGCTGACCACCGGCGCCTCCGCTGATCAATGACACGCCTGACAGGGGCGGGACCGGGATGGTAGAAGCAGGACATGACCACTTGTTCCACCCGAACTTCTTCCACCCGTACTGCTCCCACCCGCGCAACCTCCCCGGTCGGCGCACGATGACCGCGGGCATCGACACCCCGGACCGCAGGGGCCGTACCGGACTCGACCGGGTCGGCCTCGACCTGACGGGGAACCCCCGGGTCAAGGTGCGGGACGTGACCCTGCTGTCCTGCCACTGGTACGTGGAGCGCACTACGACGTTCGACCTCCAGCTCGCCGACGGCACCTGGTCCACCCAGGAACGCGAGACGCACGACCGCGGCAACGGCGCCACGATCCTGCTGTACGACACGGAACGCGAGACCGTGCTGCTGACCCGGCAGTTCCGCTATCCCGTGTACGTCAACGGACACCCCGACGGCATGCTCGTCGAGACACCGGGCGGTCTGCTCGACGATGACGACGAGCACCCCGAGGTCGCCGTACGGCGCGAGGTCATCGAGGAGACCGGGCACACGGTCGGCGAGGTCGAGCGGGTCTTCGACGTCTACATGAGCCCCGGCTCGGTCACCGAGCGCGTCACCTTCTACGCCGCCTCCTACGGACCGTCCACCCGTACCCACGAGGGCGGCGGACTGGACGAGGAGGGCGAGGACATCGAAACCGTCGAACTGCCCTTCAGGCAGGCCCTGGGCATGATCCGTACGGGGGAGATCGCCGACGCCAAGACCATCATGCTGTTGCAGTGGGCGGCGCTGGAGGGACCGTTCAGCAAGTGAGTCCCGCCGCCCCGTGGGCGCACGCGGCGGTCAGCGCAGCAGCAGTTGGACGAGGGCGACCGTGCCGATCGTCACGATGAGGACGCGCAGGACCACCGGGCTGAAACGGCGGCCGACCGCGGCGCCCAGCTGGCCGCCGATCGCGGAGCCGACGGCGATCAGCGCGACGGCCGTCCAGTCGAAGTCCGCAACGAAGAGGAAGAAGGTCGCGGCGACGGTGTTGACGACGGCGACGAGGACGTTCTTGACGGCGGTCAGGCGTTGCATCGTCTCGTCCAGGAGCACTCCCATCAGGGACATGTAGATGATCCCCTGAGCCGCCGCGAAGTAGCCGCCGTAGACGCTCGCGAGGGCCAGCCCGACGAACAGCAGCGGACCGCCGTCCCGGTCGCGCGGCCCGTCCTTGAGAGGCGCGGGGGACTGCGCGACCGGCCCCCGCGGACCCGCGGCCGACGAACGATCCCCCGCGCGGCGGCGCAAACGCTTCGTGATCAGCGGCTGGAACGCGACCAGGACGAGCGCCAGCCCCACCACGACCGGCACGATCCTCTCGAACGCCGTCGCGGGCAGCGCCAGCAGCAGCACGGCCCCCGTGAAGCCGCCCAGCAGCGCACCGACGCTCAGCCGCAGGATGCGCCGCCGCTGACCGCGCAGCTCCTTGCGGTAGCCGAACGCTCCGCTGATCGCGCCGGGGACCAGACCGAGCGCGTTCGAGACGGTCGCGGTGACAGGCGGCAGACCGGTGGCGAGCAGCACGGGAAAGGTGATCAGGGTCCCGGAACCGACCACGGTGTTGACCCCGCCCGCGCCCACGCCCGCCGCGAACACCGCGACGGCCTCCCACGGCGTCACGCGAGGCCCCGCCGTACCACCGCCGGGTCGCGGGTCACTCGAACCGTGAGATGTCGCCGGCTCCCTTGCGGACGATCTCGGCCTCGCCGCTGGAGAAGTCGATGACCGTGGTCGGCTCGGTGCCGCAGTCGCCGGAGTCGATCACCGCGTCGACGGAGTGGTCGAGGCGCTCCTTGATCTCCCAGCCCTGGGTCATCGGCTCCTCCTCGTCGGGCAGGAGGAGGGTGCTGGACAGCAGCGGCTCACCGAGTTCGGCGAGCAGCGCCTGGGCGACCACGTGGTCGGGGATGCGGACCCCGACGGTCTTCTTCTTCGGGTGGAGCAGCTTGCGCGGAACCTCCCTGGTCGCGGGGAGGATGAAGGTGTAACTGCCGGGCGTCGAGGCCTTGATGGCACGGAACACGTCGTTGTCGACCTGCACGAACTGGCCGAGCTGCGCGAAGTTCTGGCACACCAGCGTGAAGTGGTGACGGTCGTCGAGCCGGCGGATGGAGCGGATCCGGTCGATACCGTCACGACTGCCCAGCTGGCACCCCAGCGCGAAGCAGGAGTCCGTGGGATAGACGACGAGCGCGCCCGCGCGAATGGAGTCGGCGACCTGGGTGATGGTGCGCGCCTGAGGATTCTCGGGATGAACATCGAAGTACTTTGCCACGCGGTGAGCTTATGCCCCTCGGGCCTCCGGCCCGTCAGGGGCGCGGGGCTGTGACACTTGCGGCTGCGCCGCGGGGCGCGGGTGACCCCCACCGGCCGGCACCGGACATCGAACCGCACCCGGCGCCGGCGAGGGGCGCCCGATCAGTCCCGAAGCCGGTCGATCTGCCGGATCTTGTTCGTCGCGTCGAGCGCGGCGACCTTGTAGGACTCCGCGAGCGTCGGATAGTTGAAGACCGCGTCGACCAGATAGTCGACCGTCCCGCCGCACCCCATCACCGACTGCCCGATGTGAATCAGCTCCGTCGCACCCGTACCGAAGCAGTGCACGCCGAGCAGTTTCCGGTCGTCGGGGGAGACGAGCAGCTTGAGCATGCCGTGCGAGTCGCCGATGATCTGGCCCCGGGCCAGTTCGCGGTAGCGGGAGACACCGACCTCGAACGGCACGCGTTCCTCGGTGAGCTGGTCCTCGGTTTTCCCGATGAAGCTGATCTCGGGAATCGTGTAGATGCCGATCGGCTGGAGGTCGTGCATCCGGGCCACCGGCTCGCCGCACGCGTGGTACGCCGCCGTACGCCCCTGTTCCATCGAGGTCGCCGCCAGCGCCGGGAAGCCGATGACGTCACCGACCGCGTAGATGTGCGGCACCTCGGTGCGGTAGTGCTCGTCCACCTTGATCCGGCCGCGCCTGTCGGCGGACAGGCCGGCCCTGTCGAGGTCCAGGTCGTCGGTGAGGCCCTGCCGGCCCGCGGAGTACATCACGGCGTCCGCGGGGATCTTCTTGCCGCTCTCCAGGACGGTGAGCGTGCCCCGCGCGTGACGCTCGACCGCGGCGACCGTCTCGCCGAAACGGAAGGTGACGGCCAGGTCCCTGAGGTGGTACTTCAGCGACTCGATCACCTCGACGTCGCAGAAGTCGAGCATCCCGGGGCGCTGTTCGACCACGGTGATCTTGCTGCCGAGGGCGGCGAACATGGAGGCGTACTCCATGCCGATCACGCCGGCCCCGACGATGACCATGGAACGGGGTACCCGCTCCAGGTTGAGAACGTTGTCGGAGTCCAGGACCGTCAGCTCGTCGAACTCGACGGTCGCGGGCCTGGCCGGCCTGGTGCCGGTCGCGATGACGATGTTGTCCGCGGTCAGCAGCTTCTCGTTGCCGGTCACCTCGCGCAGGGCGACCGTGTGGTCGTCCACGAAGCGGCCGGTGCCGGCGAACAGGGAGACGTGGTTGCGGGACAGCTGACTGCGGATGACGTCCACCTCGCGGCCGACCACGTGCTGGGTGCGCGCGGTCAGGTCGGCGACGGTGATGTCCTCCTTGAGCCGGTAGCTCTGGCCGTACAGGTCCCGTTGGGTGAGACCGGTGAGATAGAGGACCGCCTCGCGCAGGGTCTTCGAGGGGATGGTTCCGGTGTGGATGGAGACCCCTCCGACCATGTCGGGGCGGTCTACGACGGCGACCCGGCGGCCGAGCTTTGCCGCGGCGATGGCGGCCTTCTGGCCGCCCGGGCCGGATCCGATGACGAGGAAGTCGAAGTCGCGCACCACCAGAGTCTGTCAGCCGAGCCTTTCCCCCGAAAGGGTGAGTTGCCCTCCGGGCGGGGTGAGGGGGGTGTGCGGTTGTGTCTGTACCGCGGCCCGGTGGGGGCGGGCGGCGCAGTTCCCCGCGCCCCTCAGGAGCGGGGCTCCGCCCCTGCCCCTTCAGGGGCGCGGGGAACGGCGCGGGCAACCCCCACCGGGGCCGCAGCTCGCACGCTGCCGCGTCACCCCGCCCCCTCAGGGGCGCGGGGAACTGCGCGAACCGCCCCCCGCCGGCCGGCGCGCGGCTCAGTTCGGGACGGATCGGGCGACCCGGAAGCCCACGTCGTCGACCTGGTAGCCAGGATGGCTGCGCCGCCGCGCGCCGGCGCGGACACTCCAGTGCTCGTCGAACCACCCGCCCCCGCGCAACACCCGGTACCCCCCGTACACCTCCGCGTCGTAGACGTCCCAGCACCAGTCCCACACGTTGCCCAGCATGTCGTGCAGGCCCCACTGGTTGGGCCGCTTGCCGCCCACGTCGTGGACGCGTTCCTGGGAGTTGTCGCGGTACCAGGCGATCTCGTCGAGCGGCCCGTACCGCGGCCCCGGCGTACCCGCACGGCAACCGTGCTCCCACTCGGCCTCCGTGGGCAGCCGGTAGCCGTCGGCGCCCCGGTCCCAGTCGACGTCCAAGCCGACGCCCCCGCCGTCCGCACGGATGGCGTAGGCCGGCGTCAGCCCCTCCCGCAGCGACAGGGCGTTGCAGAACCGGACCGCGTCCCACCACGAGACCCCCTCGACGGGCAGTTGGTCCCCGTCCGCGCTGCTCGGCCGCATGCCCGAGACCCGCGCGTACAGCGCCTGCGTGACAGGGAAGGCCCCGAGCCGGTAGGGCGCGAGCTCGACCGACCAACTGCGCCGTGTCCGCCGGTCCGACAGCGTGACCTGCCCCGGCGGGACAGCGATCATCTCGTTCACCTGGCGTGTGTCCATGAGCAGGCAATCCTACTGATGATCCGATGGGCCCACGGCGCGTGTCGGCACGTACCCCGGGCTTATGCCAGACTCAGTTCCCCGGACTCACCCAGGTGCCGTGCTCGGCGGAACGGGCCATGGCGTCCAGGGCAGTTGCGCTGTGGACGGCGTCCTCCAGCGTGGCCCCGTACGGCGTGCCCTCGGCGATGGAGCGCAGGAAGTTGTGCGCCTCGATGACCTTCAGATCGTCGTATCCCATGCTGTTGGCCGAGCCCGGCTGGAAAGCGGCGTACTCACCGTGCCCGGGGCCCACGTACAGCGTGCTCACCGGCTGGTCCTGGAACGACGTGCCGCGGCTGACTCCCAGTTCACCCATTCGACGGAAGTCCCATGAGACCGCGCCCTTGGTGCCGTGGATCTCGAAGCCGTAGTTGTTCTGCTCGCCGACCGACACCCGGCAGGCCTCCAGGACACCGCGGGCGCCGGAGGCGAAGCGCAGCAGGCAGGACACGTAGTCCTCGTTCTCGACGGGCCCCAACTCGCCGCCGGTGGACCGGGTGTGGCCGGCGGTGGCCCCGGTGGGCCGGGCCCGCTCGGGGAGGAAGACGGCCGTGTCGGCGGTCAGCGACGCGATCTCGCCGAGCAGGAAGCGGGCCAGGTCCACACCGTGCGAAGCGAGGTCGCCGAGCACTCCGCTGCCGCCGCGCTCACGCTCGTAACGCCAGGTCAGGGCGCCCTCGGGATGCGCGGCATAGTCGCTGAAGAGGCGGATACGGACGTGCGTGACGGTGCCGATCTCGCCGGCGGCGATCAGTTCGCGGGCGGCGGCGACGGCGGGCGCGTTGCGGTAGTTGAAGCCGACCGTGCCCTGGACGCCCGTCTTGGCTACGGCGCCCGCGACGGCCCGCGCGTCGTCGGCGGTGAGGCCGACCGGCTTCTCGATCCAGAGGTGCTTGCCCGCCTCGGCCATGGCGACACCGATCTCGCGGTGCAGGAAGTTCGGAGCGGCGACGCTGACCGCCTGGACCCGGGGATCGGCGGCGATCTCGCGCCAGTCCCGGGCCGCCGTCGCGAAGCCGTACTGCGCGGCGGCCTCCTCGGCCCGGCCGGGCACCTCGTCGGCGACCGCGATCAGTTCGGGCCGTACGGACAGGTCCGGGAAGTGGTGCGGCACGCGCGCGTACGCCTGGGTGTGCACCCGCCCCATCCAGCCGAACCCCACGACGGCGACGCCGAGCGTACTCCCCATGACTGTCCCTCTTCGGATCGGTGGTGCGTTGCTTTGCGGTGGTGCACTGGTCTTGGATCCGTCCCTGCTCCTGGATCCGTCCCTGGGATCCGTCCGTGCTCTTGGATCGGTCCAGGATCGTTCCGGATCACACTGGAGTTCGTCACAGCAGGTGTCAACCCCTTTGACTTTCTGTCGATTGCTGTGGAACGGTCCAATTCATGAGGCCACCGACGATCCGCGATGTCGCCGAACGGGCCGGAGTGTCGAAGTCCCTGGTCTCGCTCGTGCTGCGCGGCTCCGACCAGGTGCGCCCCGAGAAGCGGGCGGCCGTCCTGGCCGCCGTCGAGGAGCTCGGCTACCGGCCCAACGCCGCCGCGCGCAGCCTCAGCGAGCGGCGCGCCCACCCGCAGGCCCTCGACCACGCCCGGTCAGGGGGCACCCCCATGGTGGGCGTGCTCCTGAACGACATGCGCAACCCCTGGTTCGTGGAACTCCTGGACGGCCTCAACTCCCTGCTGGACGCCCACGGCCTGCACATGCTGCTGGCCGACGGCCATCTGAACCGGCGGCTCGGCGAGGACCTCACCCGGATGTTCACGGACCTGCGCGTCGACGGACTCATCGCCGTCGGCACCCTGCCCGGCCCGGAGATGCTGCGTACGGCCGCCGGGCGGCTGCCGACCGTGATCGCGGGGGCCCGCGAGCCGGTGCTGCCCCGCGCGGACATCGTCGCCAATGACGACGAGTACGGCGCCCGCCTCGCCACCGAGCACCTCATCGGGCTCGGCCACCGGCACATCGCCCACATCGCCGGGCAGGGAATGGTCGGCGCACTGCGGCGCCGCAGTTTCGAAGCCGTCATGCGTGAGCACGGGCTGGGCGACACGGCCGTCGTGGCACAGGGCGACCTCACCGAGGAGGGCGGCTACCGGGCCACGGTCCGGCTGCTCAGCGTGGAACGGCGGCCGACCGCCGTGTTCGCCTTCAACGACATAGCCTGCGTCGGCGCGCTGTCGGCCGCCGAGGAACTGGGCCTCCAGGTGCCCCGCGACCTCTCACTCGTGGGCTACGACAACACCTACCTCGCCCGGCTGCGCCACCTCTGGCTCACCACCGTGGACAGCGCGGGCCACGACGTCGGCCGCCGCGCCGCGCAGTGCCTGCTCGACCGGATCGCCGACCCCGCCCGCCCCGGCCAGGTCGTCCTCAGCCCGCCCGTCCTCGAAGTGCGGGGCACGACCGCTGCGCCCTCCTGAGGCCCGCGCCGCGCCGACCCGCCGAGGCAGGCCTCGGCGGGCCGTCAGCCGGCAGGTGTGTCGCACTCCGTGCCCGGCGGGCAGAACCAGCGCAGCGCCGTGTCCACGAGTTCCCGCTCGTCGTCCGGCCCGTCGGTGTCCGAGCCGTACGCGACCAACGCGTACCGTTCCCCGTCGGCGCCCTCGAAACGGTGATCGATCACGTGCCGGGCGCCGCCGCCCTGCTCGCCCGCGATCTCGTCGGCCCGGTACTCGTGTTCGGCGGCGGCCTGTGCCTCGCCGCCGGGGACCTCCGCGAGGGAGACCGCCTCGTACCCGTCGAGCTTCTCCGCCTCCACCTGCGCGACCTGCAAGGACTCGTACGGGGAGGTCTCCATCACCTGGAACACCTGGAGCCTTCGGGTGCCGTCCGGGCTGCGGTAGTCGACCACGTCGATGCCGAACTGCGAGGACCGGCTGTCGCGCTCCCAGCCCGCCGGAAGCGCCACCCGGAACCCCGCGTCGTCCTGCCAGGGTTCGTAGCCCGCGGGCAGGGCGGCGGAAGGCCCTGCCGACGGCGAACCACCCCCTGACCCGTCCCCGGACCCGCTGCCCGATCCATCGCCCGATCCGTCGCCGGACCCGTCCGAGGACTCCTTCTTGGTGTCCGACGGGGCGGCGGTGAAGTTCCGGTAGGGCTCCGGCTCGTCCTTCCAGGCCAGGGCCCAGACACCGAAGGTGAGGCCGGCCACCGCGAGGACGATCGCCGTCTTGTGCCGGACGGCCTTCTGCCGTCGTACGTCGAGGTACTGGTCGGGGTGGAAGAGGCGCTCGCGCCGGGACCCGGCCCATTCCTGCCGCTCGGTGTCGAACACCCTCATACCGCGAGTGCTGCCTGTCACCGTCCGGCCCGTCATCCGAGGAGCTGGGCGATGCCCTGGACGACGGCGGTGGCCGAAGCGACCGCCCCCACGGCCGCGCCCTGCGATCCGAGCCAGCCCCGTACGCTCACCAGCAGCCGGGTGAGGCGTTCCGGCGGAGCCGCTCCGGTGCGGACGATCTCGCTCTCCGCGTCCGCCAGTTCGCCGTCGAGGGACATGTCCTCGGCGCTGCGCTCCCGGACGGGCAGGGCCTCGCGGAGGGCGCGGACGGCCCGCAGCAGTTCCTCGTGCGGCAGGGCGGTCCCGGCCGCGGTGTGGTTGACGGACGTCGCCTGTCCGTGGCTGCCGGTGGCGATCGAACCGCCGCTCATGGAGCCGATGTTCACACTGCCGGATCCGCCGTCCTGCGCGGGCCGGCCGCCGGTGGGGTGTCCTGTGTCGTTCATGTGCTGATGTCCTCGGGGCCGGATTCGGGTGTTCGGGCGTCGGGCTTCGACTGCGGCTTCGGCTGCGGCGTCTAGGCGCCGGTGCGCGGCGGCGTGCCGTTCGCCGCCGCGGGGGCGTTGGTGTGCGCGGTCGCGCTGCCGTGGCTGCCCGTGGCGACGGCGCCGCCGGACATGTCCTGGACGAAGACGCTTCCGCCGCTGACCTGGTAGATGTGCTGTTCGAACTGGTCGGTCCGGTAGCCGTGGGACTGCAGCGCCTCACGCATACCGTTCACGATGCGTTCCTGGACCGTCTTGATGTACCGGGTGACGTCCATCTCCTGATACGGCGAAAGACCGCCGGCGCTGGCCAGTTGGCGCAGTGAGACACGCGGCACGTCGGGGTCCGTCTCCCGGTCGGACCAGCCGGTGCCGATCTCCCGGGTGAGGGTCCTCAGCGCGCCGAGGGCGGTGCTCACACCGGTCGCGGGCCCGTGTCCGAGGGCGCGTACGGCACCGCCCGCCCAGGTCTCGGGCAGCCGGTCCACGAGGGTGTCCACACTCCTGAAGTCCTTGCGGACGGGGCCGAGTACGTGGGGGACGACCTCCATCACGAGCATGCCGCCCTGGGTGTGCACGCGGACCAGGACGGTCACCACGACCTGCTCGTGCCAGGCGCCGATGCGGACGCGGAGGAAGACGCGCCGACCCTCGCCGCCCTCGTCCACGGCCTCCCGCAGATGTGCGGCGACCTGGGCGGGGTCGTAGACGGTCCGGCCGTCACCGCCGCGCGGGCCGTCCGGCTGTACGGCGTGCACGTCGTCGCTGCCGCCGAGGCGCAGCAGTTCGTCGCGGCCGACACCGCCCGGCAGACAGACGAAGCGGTCGACCTCCAGCTCGCGCAGCCGGTCCTTCCCGGTGAGCGCGGCGGACTCGCGCAGCCGCACCAACTGCGGCTCGATCATGGCGAGCGCCCTGTCCGCGGTGAGCGGGCCGTGGTTCTGGTGCGGAATCAGCGAACCGTCGGGGGAGGGGGAGCCGGTGTCCTCCGGGGTGTCGGACCCGTTCGGGGGAGCGGGGCGCTTGCGCAGTTCCATCGCGAAGGACCAGTCCTGGCGGCGCGTGCCCATCCCGACGAAAGGACTGTCCGGCTCGTACAGGGTCAGCGCGGCTGTCTGCTCGCGGGAGATGTTCGCGACCAGGTCCTCGTACAACGGGCCCGCGGGCAGGTCCGGTTGGGTCGTCGTCCGGAACGTCCAGCGGGACAGCCAGCGGCACAGCGCCCTGCGCTGGGTGGTCTCGTGCCACCAGGCGATCAGGGCGATGAGCAGCGGAAAGAGCAGCGGGTAGGGCGTTTGTACGTCACCGCCCAGCACCCCGGCCACGAACCAGCACCAGTAGAAGACGGCGAACAGCGCGGCGCACACGGTCACCCCGCGGCCGAGACCGGCGGCGGCCTTCGCCACCGGAGCGGGGAGGCCCGCCTGGCGGCCGTCGGCTCCCTGCGCGCGTACGGACCGGGCGAACCAGAGGCCGATGGCGACGAAGGCGTAGAACTGCGACCACGGCAGGGGCATGCCCGCGGTCAGCCTCTCGTCGCCAGCGTAGAACGCGGTGAACACGTCACCGAAGCCGACCTCGGCCCCGATGCCCCAGCGGTCGCCGACGCTGTCCCAGAACATCACCACGTCGGACAGCAGGAACCCCAGCCAGGCGGCCAGCATCAGGCCCGCGGTACGGGATTCCTGGCGCGTGATCCGTACGGCGTGCGCCAGCACGGGAAGCACGTCGACCCCCAGCGGCGGGGCCACGGGACGCTCCTGGTGGACCACCAGTTCGTCGATGACCCGCCGGCGGAAGGCGGCGTCCTGATACGTGCCGGCGCACAGCAGCCGGGTCGCCTCCGTGCGGTTGTACGGATGTTCCGGGAGGCTCACTCCGGCCACGTCGCTCCTCTGTCCCTGATGTGCCCTGACGCGCCCCGATGTGTGGGCGCATGCGCAGGGAAGGGAAGCTAGTGGACGCGGAGCCCGGCTCGGGCGGTCCGTCCGTATGTGCCCTTCGTTAGGATGAAAGGCATCTTTTCGGCTGGACAGGGCGCACCGTGCGTGCGGCAGGCAGGGTCAGAGCACTGCGGCGACCTCGAAGCCGGCTCCGGCGATGGCCGCGCAGACCTTCGCGCCGTCGAACGCCTCACCCGTCACGGTCACCGACCCGGTGCCGAGGTCGACGTGCACGCCGTTCACCCCGAGGACCCCGCCGACCTCGGACCCGAGCCTGTCGGCGCAGCGGCCGCAGGTCATCCCCATGACGTGGTAACGCTGTTCGGTCATCGATCCCTCGTCTCTTCCCGGCGTGCACGCCCCGCCACTCCCGTTGCGGGAGCGGTTCCGGGAAGTCATACGCGCCCGCCGACAGGGGCGTTCAGCATGATCCCCGCCCGGCGTGGGCGCGTGTCCCTAACCCCGTGCGGCCGTGTCGGGCAGGGCGCGGTCCAGGATCGCGGTCAGGTCCACGGCGGCGGGCAGGGTGCCGAAGGAGTGTCCCCAGTCGCCGCCGAGCCGGGTCGCGCAGAAGGCGTCGGCGACCGCCGCGGGTGCGTGCCGGACCAGGAGGGAGCCCTGCAGTGCCAGCGCCATCAGCTCCACCAGCCGACGGGCGCCCGCCTCGATGCCCTGCTGGTCGCGCAGGCCGCGCAGCTGGTCCTTGAGCCGGACGACGGCCGCGTCCAGTCGGGCGTCGGCCCCGTGCGCCAGGGCGAGTTCCGCGAACAGCGCTTCGCCGGTCTCGGGCGCCCGGCCGAGGGCCCGCAGCACATCGAGGGCGTTGACGTTCCCCGAGCCCTCCCAGATGGAGAGCAGCGGGGCCTCGCGGTAGTGGCGGGGCATGCCCGACTCCTCCACATAGCCGTTGCCGCCCAGGCACTCCAGCGCCTCGGCGGTGAACGCCGGGCCGCGCTTGGTCACCCAGTACTTGCCGACGGCGGTGGCGATCCGGCGGAAGGCCGCCTCCTGGGCGTCGCCACGGATCGCGCGGTCGGCCGCGCCGGCGAGCCGCAGCGTGAGGGTCGTGGCGGCCTCCGACTCCAGCGCCAGGTCGGCCAGTACGTTGCGCATGAGCGGCTGGTCGATCAGCAGCGCACCGAACGCGCCCCGGTGCTTCGTGTGGTGGCCGGCCTCCACGAGGGTCTTACGCATCAGCGTCGCGCTCATCATCACGCAGTCGAGCCGGGTGCAGTTGACCATCTCGATGATCGTTTTGACGCCCTGTCCCTCGGGGCCGACCAGCCAGGCGACGGTGCGGTCGAACTCCGGTTCCGAGGACGCGTTCGAGCGGTTGCCCAGCTTGTCCTTGAGCCGCTGGATGCGGAAGGTGTTGCGGCTGCCGTCGGGCAGGATCCGCGGTACGAGGAAGCAGGACAGACCGCCCGGCGCCTGGGCGAGGACCAGGAACACGTCGCACATCGGGGCGGACGTGAACCACTTGTGGCCGCGCAGGGTGTACACACCCGGCTCCGCGGTCGGCGTGGCGGCCGTCGTGTTGGTCCGGACGTCCGAGCCGCCCTGCTTCTCGGTCATGCCCATGCCCGCCAGCAGTCCGCGTTTGCCGCTCGGGACGCGCAGCCCCGGCTCATAGACGCGGCTGACCAGCAAGGGTTCGTACACCGCGGCCAGTTCGGGCTGCTTGCGCAGGGCGGGTACGGCCGCGTAGGTCATCGAGGTGGGGCAGCCGTGCCCGGCGTCGGTGTGCCCCCACACCAGTCCGCCGGCCGTGCGGACCACATGGGCGCCGGGCCGGTCGTCGGCCCAGGGCGCGGCGGCCAGGCCCTCGGCCACCGCGGTGCCCAGCAGCCGGTGCCAGGCGGGGTGGAACTCGACCTCGTCGACCCGGTTGCCGAAACGGTCGTGCGTACGCAGCTCCGGCTCATGGCGGTCGGCCTGCCCGGCCCACTCCTGGGCCTCCTCGCCACCTGCCAGGCGGCCCAGCCTGCGGATGTCCTCCTCGGCCCGGCCCGCACCCTCGCGGCGCAGCCCCTCCAGCAGCGCCGCGTCATCGGCCGCGTCGTACGGAGCCAGGACGGGGGCCTGGTTGGTGACGTCGTGCGTGGCGGACTGTTCCGGCGCGAGTATCGGGACCATGTCCGCAGTGTTGCACTATCTCTGCGGTCGCAGCAATGACGTAACACCTTCGCTTCCGGGCCGCCGCCGCGACCCGGTTTCGCCCGACCGGGCACAATGCCGTCCATGCGGATGAACGAGCCCCGGTCGGCGGCCGACCCCGGACTGCGCCCGCTGTCCGCGCGATCGGTCGTCCTCAGCCTCCTGCTGGGCGTCGACCCTCCCGGACTTCCGGTGCGGGATCTGATCCGCGGTGTGGAGCCCTTCGATATCGCGGACTCCACGCTGCGGGCCGCCCTCAGTCGCATGGTGTCGGCGGGCGACCTGCGGCGGGCGGACGGGGTCTACCGGCTCAGTGAACGGCTGCTGGAACGGCAGCGCCGCCAGGACGAGGCCGTACACCCTAGGACCCTGGACTGGGACGGTATGTGGGAGACGGTCGTCGTCACCGCCACCGGCCGCGGTCCGGCCGAACGAGCGGAACTGCGCGCCGAGTTGACCGGCCTGCGCCTGGCGGAACTGCGGGAGGGGGTGTGGCTGCGGCCGGCCAACCTGCGGCGCCCGTGGCCCGAAAGCCTGACGGGCCTCACCGAGCGGTTCACCGCCCGGCCGGAGCGGCCTTCGCGCGCTCTGGCGGAAAACCTCTGGCCGCTCCGAGGCTGGGCCGACACCGCCGACTTGCTGCTGGCGCACGCGGCCCGCACGGCACGGCCGGCCGACCGCTTCGCCGCGTTCGCCGCCGTCGTACGGCATCTGGTCACCGACCCGGTGCTGCCCGGCGAACTCCTGCCGGCGCGCTGGCCGGCCCCCGCCCTGCGGGCCGTCTACACCGACTACCGCGCGGAGATGCTGGCGGCGCTGTGAGACGCCGAGGCATATGGCGTTCCAGCCGCCGAAGCGCCTGCCTCGGCGTCCGCGGGGACGTCTCCCGAGTTCACGGCTCCGTCTCCTGGGCCGCCGAGCGGCGTGCGGCGAGTTCGGCGACCGCCGCGGACAGCTGCTGGCGCAGGGCCTCGGGCAGTGGCTCGCCCGTGACGGCGGCCACCGTGCCCTCGGCCAGGTGGAACAGCTTGATGTTGGCGTTCTGGGAGACCGTGACGAGTACGCTCCACGCTTCCTCGGGATCCAGCCCGAAGGACGCCATGAGGACTCCGCGGGCCAGGTCGATGACCGGCCGCGTCTGCATGGCGCGCCTGAGCTGGAGGACTTCGACGCGCAGACTCTGCTCGGTGTCGGCGTCATCGACGATGTCGACGACCTCCGTGGCGTCACCGGACAACGATCTCTCCTCCGTGGTGCTGTGCTTCGTGCCGTGGTGCGGATTCCGATGGTCGCGACCGCCCTGCCCTCCGTCGGCGCGAGCCGGCGGAGGGGCGGTGATCCGCCCACCGGCGCGATACGCCTCGAACGTCGGGGCTGCCGGGGCGTGCTCGCGCGCGGAGGCGGGTGGCCCTCCGTGGGAGGTTGTGGACGAACCGCCGACCTGCGAGGAAAGCGTTGGATCCGACATGGCAGCCACTCCCGGGGGGCATCCATCGTCACTGTCTCCTCCAGATTCCGCTCCAAACCTTCACACGTCAAGAGATACATGAAAATTCTTTCACCCTTTGGTTTGCGTGAATGGTAGGTCGTATGCTCAGGCCATGGGTGAAGTACCTGAGACACACACCGGCTGGACGTTCCTCACCAATCACGCACGGGTGCTGGCCGCGATCGCCGAGAACCAGAACACCCGCATCCGGGACATCGCGGCGCGCTGCCGGCTGACGGAGCGTGCCGTACAGAAGATCATTTCTGATCTGGAGCAGGATGGCTATCTCACGCACACCCGGCAGGGCCGCAGCAACGAATACCGCATCGAGCCGGGGACGATCCTGCGGCACCCGGCCGACGCGGGCCTGTCGGTCGCGGGTCTGCTGTCGCTGCTTGAGCAGCACGACGCCGAGCGCGACGCGAGGCCCCCGTCGTCGCGGCCGGCCCCGGCCGGTGAGCAGGACTCCCGAGCCGATCACTGACGCGGGTTCCACCCGTACGGGTGACCGGCGGGCGCGGCGCGGACGCGACCCGGATGCGACCGGATGCCCGGGTTTCCGGGCACCGCTGCGGGGGACCCGGCACCGGTGGACGACCAACGGCAGCGACATGACGCAGACCCGGCCCCCAGGGGGACAGCGGGTGCGGAAGGAATGTGAGGAGTCGTGACCGCATACGGCAGCACGCAGGACACCGTCCGTCGCCCCGAGACCGGGTGGGCGCAGGCCCGGCGCCGCCGGGTGGGAGGCGTGCGCTTCTGCCTTCCGGCGACAGCCGACCGGGACACCCGCCGCACCTCCGCGGAGCCGGAGGGGAACATCGTCAGGGGCGAGGACTGAGCCGAGAACCGGGCGGGGCGGAACCGAGCGGGGCGGGGCACCACGCATGCCCGTGAGAGCCCGCATCGGCAGGGCCGTCCCGGGTACTGCACGCGGTCCCGGTGATCGACTGGTGGGGACGGGAGCCCAGGGCTAACGTCGGTGTGGCGGACGTCCGGAACCGGACGACCGCCAGGACACAGGCCGATCCCATGACGGACTCTCACGCGACACCTTCCGGCACTGCCAAGACCCCGGAGCGGGGCCACGGCAGCGGAATCGCGCTTCTCGTGATCGCCTCGTGCCAGCTGATGGTGGTCCTCGACATCACCATCGTGAACATCGCCCTCCCGCACATCCAGAGTTCGCTCGGCTTCTCGACCGAGAACCTGTCGTGGGTGGTGAACGCCTACACGCTGACCTTCGGCGGTCTGCTCCTGCTCGGCGGCCGGCTCGGCGACATCCTCGGCCGCCGCAGGGTCTTCGTCTTCGGCGTGCTGCTCTTCGTGCTGGCCTCGCTGCTCGGCGGACTGTCCCAGGAGTCCTGGCAGTTGCTCGCGGCGCGCTCCCTGCAAGGGGTCGGCGGCGCCATCGCCTCCCCGACGGCCCTCTCGCTGATCACCACCACGTTCCGCGAAGGACCCGAGCGCAACAGGGCGTTCGGCGTGTTCGCCGCGGTCTCGGCCGGCGGCAGCGCGATCGGCCTGCTCGCGGGCGGCCTGCTCGTGGAGTGGCTGGACTGGCGCTGGGTCCTGTACGTCAACATCCCCATCGGCCTGCTCATCGCCCTCGCGACGCCCCGCTACATCCGGGAGTCCGACCGGATGCCGGGCCACTTCGACGTCCTCGGCGCGCTCACCTCCACCGTGGGCATGGTCCTGCTCGTCTACGGCTTCATCCGCGCCTCGGAGGAGGGCTGGAGCGACGGCCTGACCGTGGGGGCGTTCGTGGCGGCCGTGGTGTTCCTCGCCGCGTTCATCTTCGTCGAGAGCCGGTCCAAGCAGCCCATCACGCCGCTGTGGATGTTCCGCGACCGCAACCGCGCCGGTGTCTACGCGATCATGCTGAGCCTGGCCGCGGCGATGTTCGGCATGTTCTTCTTCCTGACGCTCTTCGTGCAGAACGTCCTCGGCTTCAGCCCGCTGCGGGCCGGGCTCGCCTTCCTGCCGGTCAGTGCCGTCATCGCGGTCGGCGCCGCGATCGCCTCGCAACTGCTGCCCCGATGGGGTCCCAAGCCGTTCATGACGGTGGGCGCGATTTTGTCGGCCGTCGGGCTCGCCTGGCTGACCCTGACCGAGGTCGACAGCACCTACGCGGGCAGCATCCTCGGGCCCATGCTGGTCTTCGGCTTCGGTATGGGACTGAACTTCGTGTCGCTGACCCTGATGGCGGTGTCGGGCGTGGCGCCCCAGGAGGCGGGAGCGGCCTCCGGGATCCTCAACGCCACCCAGCAGGTGGGCGGTTCGCTCGGCCTGTCCGTCCTGGTCACCGTCTTCGGCACGGCCAGCCGCAACGAGGCCGCCGACCAGGTCCGCGCCTTCATGGCGGAGGCGACCCCCGCCCAGCGCCTGCGGTTCCGCAGGACCGGCGAACTCCCTTCGCCGTGGGGCGACCAGGTGCTGACGTCGGGCATCTCGCACGCCTTCGTCATCGCCGCGATCTTCGCCCTCGTCGCGGCCCTGGTCGCGCTGTTCGTCATCCAGGTACGCCCTGGCGACCTGGAGCGCCTCCAGGGGAACGGCAAGCTGTAGCGGCCGTCCGGCGGACCGTCCGGCGGACCGCTCGCCGAACCGTCCCGCACGGGAGGGGGATCGGCTCAGGGGAGCGGTTGTTCCGTCCAGATGACTTTGCCCGCGGGGGTGTAGCGGGTGCCCCAGCGCTCGGTGAGCTGAGCCACGAGGAACAGACCGCGTCCGCCCTCGTCCGTCGAGGCCGCGTACCGCAGATGCGGTGAGGTGTTGCTGCCGTCGAAGACCTCGCAGATCAGGCTGCGGTCGCGGATCATACGGACCTCGATGGGACCGTTGCCGTACCGGATCGCGTTGGTGACCAGCTCGCTGAGGATCAGCTCCGTCGTGAACGCCAGCTCGTCCAGGTCCCACTCCGTCAGCTGCCGGGTGACCGAGGCGCGTACCTCACCGACGGCCGCCGGGTCGGAGGGGACCCGCCATTCGGCGATGCGGTCGGCGCCGAGCGCTCGCGTGCCCGCGACGATCAGCGCGATGTCGTCGCTCGGGCGGGGCGGCAGCAGGGCGTTCAGCACGGCCTGGCAGGTGTCCTCCGGGGAGCGGTCGGCCCCGGTCAGGGCGGTCCGCAGGAGTTCGAGGCCGACGTCGATGTCCCGTTCCCGGTCCTCGACGAGCCCGTCCGTGTAGAGGACGAGCCTGCTGCCCTCCTCCAGCTTCAGCTCGGCCGTCTCGAAGGGGAGACCGCCGAGACCGAGCGGCGGCCCGGCGGGCACCTCGGGGAAGTCCACACTGCCGTCCGGGCGGATCACCGCGGGCGGCGGGTGGCCGGCCCGGGCCACGACGCACTGCCGGGTGGTCGGGTCGTAGACGGCGTACAGGCAGGTGGCACCGGTGATCGCGGCGCTGCCGTCCTCCGTCGCCTCGTCCTGGTCGATCCGGGCGACCAGTTCATCGAGGAGACCCAGCAGCTCGTCGGGCGGCAGGTCCAGCGCGGAGAAGTTGTGGACCGCCGTGCGCAGCCGCCCCATGGTGGCCGCCGCGTGCAGGCCGTGGCCCACGACGTCGCCGACGACCAGCGCGACCCGCGCGCCGGACAGCGGCAGCACGTCGAACCAGTCGCCGCCCACCCCGGCCTGGGCGGGGAGGTAGCGGTAGGAGATGTCCAGCGCGCTCTGCTCGGGCAGATTGCGCGGCAGCAGACTGCGCTGCAGGGTCTCGGCCATGGTGTGCTCGCGGGTGTAGCGGCGCGCGTTGTCGATGGAGACCGCGGCCCGCGCGACCAGTTCCTCGGCGAGGGCCAGCTCCTCCTCGTCGAACGGCTCGGGCTTCTCGGAGCGCCAGAAGTTCGCCACGCCCATCACCAGGTTCCCCGCCCGCAGGGGGACCGTGATCAGCGAGTGGATCCCGTACTCCACGACCTGCGCGGTGCGCTCCGAATCCTGGGCGAGCCAGCCGTGCGCCTCCTTGAGCGCGGGCGCGACCACGGCCTCGCCGGTGCCGAGGCTCTGCGCCTGCGGGGTGGAGGAGATGAACCCGATCCGCTCGCCCACCGCGTACAGGGGAGCGTCCTTGCGGATCCCGCTCAGCGCCGTACGGCGCAGCGAGGTGCCCGCGTCAGGCTCCTCGCCGCTCAGCACCGCCGCGGCCAGATCCACCGTGACGAAGTCCGCGAACCGCGGGACGGCGACCTCGGCCAGTTCCTCGGCGGTACGGGTCACGTCCAGGGTCGTACCGATGCCCACCCCGGCGTCGTACAGGAGCTTGAGGTGCTCCCGGGCCAGCTCGGCCCGCCCGGACAGCGCGCGCAGCTCGGTCGAGTCGCGGAGCGTGGCGACACTGCCCGCCGGGCCGCCCTTGAGGTCCGTGGGCCGCTGGTTGATGGCCAGCAGCCGGTCGCCGACCAGGCGTACCTCGTCGGTGACGACGTGTCCCGAGGCCAGCAGGGCGCCGGTGCCCGCGTCCAGGCCGAGTTCGAGGACATGGCGTCCCTCGGCGTCCTCCGGGAGGTCCAGCAGGCGGTGTGCCTCGTCGTTGGCGAGCAGCAGTGTGCCCTCGCCGCCGACGATGAGCACTCCCTCCCGGACGGCGTGCAGCACCGCGTCGTGGTGCTCGTACATCCGGGTCATCTCGAACGGGCCCAGGCCGTGTGTCTGGCGCAGGAGCCGTCTGCTCACCAGGGCCGTGCCGCCGAGCGCCAGCGCGAGGGCCGCCGCCGCGGCGGTCAGCAGGAGGGGCATCTGGCGGTCCCCGACCCCTCCCACGTTCTCGGTCGTGATGCCCGCCGAGACCAGGCCCACGACCGTGCCGTCGTCGGCCTTGATCGGCACCACGGCCTGCACCAGTGGCCCCAGGGTGCCGGTGATCTCCTCCGTGAAGGACTTGCCCGCCAGCGCGGGAGCGAGGGTCCCGACGAACTTCTTGCCGATACGGTCCGGCTTGGGGTGGGTGTAGCGGATGCCGTCGGTGTTCATCACGACGACGAAGTCGACCTCGGAGCCCGCACGGGCCGCCTCGGCGCGCGGCTGGAGCACGGCCGTGGGATCGGGGGCGCTCAGCGCCGCGCGGGTGCCCGGAGCGTTGGCGAACGTCTCCGCGACGGCCAGCGAACGGTTCCGCGCCTCCGTCGTGCTGTCGTGGCGCACCTGCAGGACCAGGGCGCCGGCCGCGGCCACGACCAGCAGCAGCACGATCGCGACCTGGAGCAGAAAGACCTGGCCGGCGACGCTGCGTCCGCCCAGCCCCGACCGCGCCCCGGCGGACCCCGGCGGATGCCCGCCGTCCCGCGCTCCCTGCGGACCTGCCGGCGGGTGGGGCGCCTGTCGTGTCCGCCGCCCGTGTACGTGGCCGGGGCGGTCACGCCTGCGTCGCGCGCGCAGGCCACTGAGGCGGGAGGTCGACCGGGCCCAGGATCGACCCAAGAATCGGACCATATGCTCATGTCTACACTGCCGGGGGCCAGGAGGCGAGGGGCACCCTTGGTGTGACGGGTGAAGGTCTGACCCGGGTGGCCCAGACCTCTGGCGGAAACGGGGCGTTCAGGACAGCGGCTCGGCGGACGGCGCGGTCGGTGACTGATGGCCGCCGCTGGCGAGCATCCGCACTTCTCCCGCCCGGCTGATCTCCGCGCGCAGGATGCCGGTGGGGTCGCAGTAGACGGGGTTGCCGCCCGGCCCGAGGGAGGTGGTCCGTTCCACGACCACCTCGTCCGTGACGGGCTCACCGCCCGACCGCCCGTGGGTGAAGGTCAGCCGGTAGCGGTCCGGGGTGTGCATGACGGCCTCCGTACGCGTTCCAGCCGCGGACCAGGGCAAATGCGTCCACTTCCATGATGCGCCTGGATGCCGCACCCGGCAGAGCGACCACGCCTCCGGCCACAGGCCCCGGACCGGGCGGCGGGGCCACGCCCTCACCGCCTTGGCCCGCCCGCACCTGCGCGGCGGCCCTTGCGGGGGCATGCCTGCGGGGCGGCACCCAGCCCGCCCGCACCCGCTTGGCGGCGCCCGCCGGAACCGCGCCTGCTCGGTGGCGCTCGTGCGAGTTGCGCCTGTGGGGCGGCGTTCGTGCGAGGCGCGTTTGTGGGGCGGTGTTCGCGTGGGCATGCTCGCTGGGCGGCATGCAACGTGCCTGCGTCTGTTTGGCGGCGGCCGCCGGAAGCGGGCCTGCTCGGTGGCGTTCGCCCGAGGCGCGTTTGTGGGGCGGTGTTCGCGTGGGCATGCTCGCTGGGCGGCACGCAGCGTGCCCGCACCCGCTTGGCGGCGCCCGCCGGAACCGCGCCTGCTCGGTGGCGCTCGTGCGAGTTGCGTCTGATGGGCGGGCGCCCAACCCGCCCGCGCCTGCTCGCCGGCGTTCGCCGGAAGCGCGTCTGCGGGGCGGCGCTCGCGTGGGCAAGCCCGCTTGGCGGCGCGCAACCTGCCCGCACTGCTCGACGATGCCCGAGGCGCGCCTGCTGGGCGCTGGTGCGCGGGCGTGCCTGCTCGGCGGCGTCTGCCCGAGCACGCCTGCCTTGCCCGACCGGGCAGGGCAGGGCTGCCGCGTGCCCGTGCGGGATGCCGTGGGTCCAGCGTCCGGCGCCCGCGTGCCGCCTCGGGTGCCGTGCCTGTGCGTGGCGTCGTGAACGCGGGCGACCGCGCGGTCGGTGCCGTGGAGATGGGCCCGCGCGCCCCCGTGCGAGGCACCCGTCTCACGAGAGAGGCGCCCGGTTCGGGTGCAGAGGCGGCTCGTGCCGACAGCAGCGTAAGTCGCGCACGGTGATGGCGTATCTTCTTCGTGGCCGCGGGAAGGACCCGCCACCCGTGGCGACTTGACCCGCGCAAACCGGCGGAAACGCCCACAGCCGCGCCCTCACGGAGCGCATCAGAATGCCCTTCCCCAACCAGACCGCAGGAAAACGTGATTGCCCGGACACGGGTCTCGCAAACGTCTGGTTCATGAGAGGTTTCTATGAATCCGAGATGTGTCTGAACACTCGGAGCTTCATCTCCGTATGAAGCGGGGGATTGCCATGCCCGTCGGCAACGAAGCGTAGGAGTAGATCCTTGGGACGCAACACGCGCAGACGCCCAACAGGCGCACGACGCGCGACCATCGGGGCGGTCGCGCTGATGCTGGGAGGAGGCGGACTGGTAGCGGCGAACGTTTACGCCACTGCCTCCGAGAGCACCTCGGGCCAGACCGACCAGGTCCTTGCCTCGGGTGCCGCCACGATCGACTGCCCGGATGTGGGCAGTGAGCTGGCCGCGGTGCCGGACGGGTCGAAGACGGAGGTCGACAAGCAACTCGCCCTCCTGGACAAGCAGATCGCCGAGGCCTATCAGCGGCTGCAGAGCTCCGCTGACGCGATCAAGCAGGACGCCGCCTTCGCGCAGAACTCGATCATGAACCCGCTCAAGGACAAGCGAGCGGCGACCATCGAGCGCATCGTGGCGGCCATCGACGCCGTGGGTGACCGCCCCGAGGGGCTGGACGCCTTCGCGCCCTGCATACTCCGCGCCTCCGGCAACCAGGACGAGCCGGAGAACGGGCAGGACGGCCAGGACGGCCAGGAGAACGGCGACGCCCCGGGCGACAATGCCGAGGACGGCGCCGGCCAGGACGGCCAGGACCAGAACCAGGGCGACGGTCAGGACCAGGGCGGCGAGCAGGGGCAGGGTGAGCAGCCTCCCGGCAACGGCGGCCAGGCCGGAAACGGCCCCGTGGCGGCCGACTTCGTGGACATCTCCACCGTCGAGCCGAACGTGTCGAAGCCGGCAGCCCAGGGCAACGCCTCGAAGGGCTCCTTCGTCACCAGGTGCGGTGTCAACGAGAACGGGCTGTTCAACTCCGACAACGTGATCGTGGCTCCCGGCGTCAGCAACGGCGCCCACCACTTCCACGACTACGTCGGCAACCAGTCCAACGACGCCTTCGCGAGCGACGAGGACCTGGCGAACGCCGAGACCTCCTGCGAGGACCAGGGCGACAAGTCCTCGTACTTCTGGCCCGTGCTGCGTCTGCAGAACGGCGCCGAGGAGAAGGACGCCGCCTCTCCGGGCGGTGGCATCGAGGGCAACGCCGGCGAGATCATCAGGCCCAAGGCGGCCACGATGTCGTTCGAGGGCAGCCCGCGCGGCGAGGTCACGGCCATGCCGAAGCTGCTGCGCATCATCACCGGCGACGCCAAGGCGTTCGTCAACGGCCCCACCAACGCCAACGCGTCGTGGAGCTGCACCGGTTTCGAGGACCGGCAGCTGAAGGACAAGTACCCCCTCTGCCCCCAGGGCAGTGACGTGGTCCGCACCTTCAGGTTCCAGAGCTGCTGGGACGGCCGGAACATCGACAGCGCCAACCACCGCACGCACGTGGCGTTCGCGACCGCCGACGGCAGCTGCGCGAACGACTTCAAGGCCATCCCGCAGCTGGTGCAGCGCATTGTCTACGACGTCGACGCGCCCAGTGTGGCCGACGGCGGAAAGGCGAAGCCGTTCTTCGCGGTCGACTCCTTCCCCGAGCAGCTCCACAAGCCGGTCACCGACCACGGCGACTTCATCAACGTCTTCGACGAGGCGCTGATGAAGGACATGGTGGACTGCATCAACGAGGGCCGTAAGTGCGACGGTGCCGACGACGGCGGTAACGGCGGCGGTAACGGTGGTGGCAACGGCGGTGGCGGTAACGGCGGCGGTGGCGGCGAGGAGCCGACCGACCCGCCGGCGACCACCCCGGCCCCGGACCCGGACCCGACCGAGGGCAACGAGCAGCCGGGCGACGACGAGCCCGGCAACGAGCAGCCCGGCGACGACGAGCCCGCGGACAACGGCCAGAGCGAGACCCCCGCGGACAACGGCGGCAAGAACACCGCGAAGCCCTCGGCCGGCAACACCGAGGCCGCGGGTGGCGCCGACAAGGGCGAGGACGAGCAGGTCAAGGGCGACCAGGGCAAGGGGAACGCCGAGCCCAAGGCGGACACGTCACCGTCGGCGACCCGGAGCGATGCCGCCTCCACGGGCGGCGCGGACGCCGGCAGTGCCGTACCCGGCCCCGAACCCGAGGACGCGGGCGGCGTGGCCGCCCCGCAGACGGTGACGGGCGGACTCGCGGAAACCGGTACGAGCCTGTGGCCGGCGGCGGCCGGAGGACTGCTGGTGATCGCCGGCTTCGTGCTCCTGCGCCGCATCAGCAGCAGGTCGAGGTAGCGGCACCGCCGCACACACCTCACGGGGGGCGGTCGGAGCTGCGCAGGCAGCTCCGACCGCCCTTCCTGCGTGCGTCGTGGGCAGCAGGAGGCCCCGGCTGGACGGGGGAGACCAACCGGGGCCGTGTGCGGTGTCCGCGGAGGGCGGTCGCCTCTCGGCGAGTGGCTCCATGGGGCTTCAGCCGAACGATCTTCCCCATGGGCTCTGGGTGAGGCCCGGGGACACTGTCCCCTCCGCGGCCACGTAGAGAAGAACGGCGGACCGCTGCCGCTTGTTCCGTGTTCAGGGCGGTGCGCTCCGTGAGCTGTGGCACACGCGGCGACGAGTGACTGGATCAAGACCTTCCCGGAGGGCGCAGAAGGGCGGACGTCACCGGCTCGGGGAACGGACAGCGCTCGCCACGTATCGCGTCCGGCCGCGGAACACCCCCTGCACGCAGGGACGATGCCGGCTGAGCAGGGTGACCGCGCCGGGCGGCCCGGCGGGCGCGGCAGTCGGCCGATGCCCCGTCGCCGCACCGGAGGGCGCTGTGAGCGCAACGGATGCGCCAGGACCAGACCAGTGCATGTCGGGTTTGTTCGGTATTTCAGATCGCTGCCTTCCGCGTACTTCTTCCGGCTCGGTGTGGCCGACTCGGCTCTGGTTTGACATATTTGCCTACCTAGCTGGGCGCGCTGGAGCCCGTGCTGAGGTTCGCGGGGAGAGCAGTGCGCACAGGCAAAGCCAGAGAGATGCGGAATCTGATCGGTCAGCTGGTCGACGGGCTGGCACTGCCCGTGCCCACGGATCCCGACGCCCTGTTCGCCGCGCTGGTCACGGCCGTGAGCGGGCTGAGAGGCCGTGAGGTCCGGCTCGTGAAGGAGGAGTTCCCGCACCAGACCGCCAGCGGACTGTGGCTCGACCTCCCCGCCTACGACCTCATCGTGGTGGACAAGCGGGCGACGCCGCTGCACCAGCTGGCGATCTTCTTCCACGAGGTGTGGCACATGCTCAAGGGGGACTGCGGCAACCACGTCGTGGGCAAGGCGGTGGCGGCCCACATGGTCTCGACCGGCGCGGAACTTCCCGAACTGCAGGAGCCGGTACGCAAGGTGGCCGCCCGCACGGAGTTCGACCGGCGCGAGGAGGCGGACGCCGAGCGGTTCGGACTGCTGGCGGTCACCCGCTTCCGCGTCTGGCTGGAGGGCGAGGCCGACAGCGCGGCCATGGACCGGGGCAGGATCGCCGGCCGGATCGGTGCGTCGCTGGGACAGCGCAGGCCCAAGGCCTGACCGGTGGACTCCTCGGACTACTACATACCGGCCGTCGCCACGCTGATCGGCCTCGCCGTCAAACTGCCGGGCCTCGTCAGGGACTGGCGCGACCCGCTCGTACGGTCCGTCTGCCTCGTGATCGCTCTCGGCGGCGCGGGCTTCTTCTTCGCCGCCCCGCCCACCATCGCCGCCGTCAACGAGGCCACCGGCACGGCCAACTTCTCCAGCCCGCTGGTGTACGGCATCATCAGCGCCTTCAGTGCCGCCTGTCTGCTGCTGATCGTCCACTGGCGCGGGGGCCCGCCCGAGCACGTACGCAGTGTCTCCCGGCGCTGGCAGGCCGGATACGCCCTGGTCGTCGTCATGCTGGTCGTCCTCTTCGCCCTCGGCGACGCCCCGGTCGACCGGCACACGGACTTCGACACCTACTACGCGACGACCCCGTTCATCCGCGAGATGATCGTGCTCTACCTGGTCGCCCACATGACCGCGGCGCTCGTCACGACGGTGCTGTGCTGGCGCTGGGCGCTCCAGGTGAGCGGATGGCTGCGGGCCGGTCTGTGGATCCTCGTCCTCGGCTGGCTGCTGAACCTGGCCTTCAGCGGCCTCAAACTGGCCGCGGTGGCGGCGCGCTGGGCCGGTCAGGACTGGGGAGCCCTCAGTACGACGCTGGCGCCGCTCCTCTCCGCCCTGTCCGCGCCCTGCGCCACCGTCGGCTTCCTGATGCCCCTCGTGGGCCCCTGGGCGGTCTCCAACTGGCGGGCGGCGGAGACCCATTGCAAGCTCCGCTCCCTGTGGCGCGAACTGGGACGCGTCTCGCCCCGTACACCGCTCGCCGGCCCCATCCCGTGGTACTCCTCGCCCCAGGTCCGCCTCACCCAGCGCGAGGCGGGCATCCAGGACGGACTGAGCCTCGTGGCGCCGTGGTTCGACACCGGGGTCCGTACACGCGCGCGGGCCGCGGCGGTCGCCGCGGGACACACAGACGAGGAGGCCGCCCGGATCGGCCGTGCGGCGATGGTCGCCGCCGCGGTCCGCGCGGCCGGCCGGGGCCTGCCCGCCGCCTCCCGTGTGCTTCCCGACCACGCCGAGATCAGCGCGGTGCGTACCGAACCCGTGGGTGTGTCGGTGGCGCTGCGTTCGTCCCCGATCGTCGCGGCGGCCCGGGAGAGCGGTACCGCCGTCCTGGCCGAGGACGGCGAGAAGTCCCCCACATGAACCACTCGAACCACATGAACTGCTCGAACCGCGTGAACTGCTCGAACCACGTGGTCGACACGCACCGCACAGCCCTCCGTGGCCGCGGAAGGCCGGTGAAGTCGTGGACGTCGTCTTCTACATCCCTGGCGTGATCCTTCTCGTCACGGCCGTCCTCAATCTGCCCGCCATGCGGGGAGCCTGGCGTGACCCCCTGATGGCCGCGAGCATCTCGGTCCTGCTCATCGGCGCGCTCGTGTGCATGCTGTCCGCGCCGCCCACCATCGGTGTCGTCAACGGGCTCACCGGCATCACCAACTTCTCGGCGCCGCTGGTCTATTCGGGAATGTCCGCGCTCAGCGCCAGCTATCTCGTCCTGATGATCGCCTGGAGGGGTGGCGAGCCCGCGCGCGTGGCCCGCGCGTCCCGACTCGTGGTGGGCGCCTACGGGCTGGTGGTCATCGGGATCGTCACGCTCTTCGCCCTGGCCGACGTACCCGTGGAACGGACCCGGGACCTGGACACGTACTACGCCAGGACGCCGTACATGCGGGAGATGATCCTGCTGTACCTGGTGGCGCACACCGCGGCGACCGCCGCCCTCGCGGGCATGTGCCTGGCCTGGCTGCGCAAGGTGCGGGACCTCACCCGCAAGGGTCTGACGCTGATCGCCGTCGGCGTGCTCTTCGACCTGTCGTACCAGATCGCCAAGTACCTGGCCATCGGGGCCCGTTGGGGCGGCCTCGACTGGGACTTCCTCTCCACGAGCCTCTCACCGCCCCTCGTGGCGGTCGCGGGCGTCACCGTCGCCGCCGGTTTCGCGCTGCCGCGCGTCGGCCCCTCCACCGCGGACAACTTCCGCGCCTGGCGGCGGTATCGGCTCCTGCGGCCGCTCTGGCTCGAACTGCGCGACCTGCGGGCACCGGTGGCCGACACCCACTGGTGGGACCTTCCCGTGGTGCGCCTGGTCCAGCAGGAGATCACGATCCTGGACGGCGTCCTGGTGTGCTCGCCCTACCTGGACAACGAGGTCCACAGGGCGGTGGCGCTGGACCACGCGGAGATAGTGGCGGAAGCGGCCATGCTCGCGGCGGCCAGGGTGCATGTCTCCGCGGGTCCCGACGCCGAACTCCCTTCGGACGTCGGCCGGTTGCGGTCGGTGGCGCAGCCCCAGCTGATGGTGCAGCTGGCTCGGGCCCTGTCGTCCTCGCCCGTCGTCGCCGAGGCGCGGCAGCGGGCGGCGCGACAGTGGGCGGCCTGGCAGAAAGCGCGCCACGGCCACGACGATCACGCACACGATCACGACAGGGCCTGACGGGTCCGAGGCGGCCGGTGGGCCCTCTCATGGTTCGATCAACGGGTGGCCGGACCGGGGGAGATACCGGTTCCCGCGCTGCGCACAGCGATCACCCGTACCCGCGCGTCCCGCGTGCCCCAGGCATGCGCCGACGCCGGTCGACAGAGAGGGCCCATCATGGCCGACACGAAGTCCACCGCCCGGCGCCGCGCGATCGTCGTCGGAGGGGGTATGACGGGCATGCTCGCCGCGTCGGTGCTCGCCGGCCACGCGGACGTCACGATCGTCGAACGGGACCTGCTGCCGGACGGCCCACGGCCACGCAAGGGCCTGCCACAGGCCCGGCACGCACATGTCCTGTGGTCCGGTGGGGTCAAGGCACTTGAGGAACTCCTGCCGGGCGTCGTCGACCAGCTCGTCGACCGGGGCGCCCGGAGAACACCCGTCATGGCCGACCTGGTGTCGAAGGCGCCCTCGGGCCAGTGGTTCCGCCGTTTCACCCATGGCAGTCACGTCAGCCTCCTGTGCAGCCGCGATCTGCTCGACGCGGTGATCCGCGCCCGGGTGCTTGCGGATCACCGCGTCACCCTGCGCCAGGAGACCGAACTGCTGTCCCTGGAGGGCGGCGCGCGCCGTGTGTCCGGCGTGCGAATACGTTCGGCGGACACCGAGAGCACGCTCCCGGCCGATCTGGTCATCGACGCCAGTGGCCGGGGCAGCCGGGCCCCCCACTGGCTGCGGGACCTGGGGCTTCCGCCGGTGCAGGAACGCACGGTCGACGCCGGTTTCGGTTACGCCAGCCGGATCTACCGCGCCCCCGGCTCGACCGCCGACGGCTTCCCGATCGTCAACGTCCAGGCCGACCCCCGTCGGCACCCCGGCAGGGGCGGCATCATCACCCCCATCGAGGGCGGCCGTTGGCTGGTGACGCTCGCCGGGACCAGGGGAGGCCGGCCGAGCGCGGACAACGAGCGGTTCGTGCCCTTCGCCCTCGGTCTGCCGCATCCCGTCATCGGTGAACTCCTCGCCGACGCCGAGCCGGAGACGGACGTCGTCACCACCCGCAGCACGGCCAACCGGCGGCGCTACTACGAGAAGGCCGCGCGCTGGCCCGACGGTTTCGCCGTGCTCGGTGAGGCGGTCGCCGGCTACAACCCCGTCTACGGCCACGGGCTGAGCGCCGCCGCGCAGAGCGTCGTCGCGCTGCGCCGCATCCTGGAACGCCAGGATCTCCGTACGCCGGGTACGGGCCGGAGCATCCAGAGGAGCGCGGCGCGGCCGGTCGAGAACGCCTGGAACCTGGCCGTGGGCCAGGACGTTCTCTATCCGGGTGCCAGTGACGAGCCGCCCAGCCGGCTGGAGAAGGCCCTGGCCGCTTTCGTGGACAGGGCGGTCGACGCCGGATCGCGCAACCCTCGCGCCCTGCGCATCCTGCTGGACGTGATGAGCATGGAGAAGCCGCCCTCCCGGCTCCTCATGCCCGACATGCTCGCGCTGGTCTGTCTCGGCCGCAAGAAACCGCACCTCGCGGGCCCGCCGCTGACGGACCGCGAGCGCGAGGCCGCCACCGCCTCCTGACCACCTCGTACTCCTCCTCCGTCCGCCGTCACTCTCTTGACTGGTGACGGCCCCTCTGAGAGGATCGTCACCAGTCAGATAGGTGACGCCGGGTGGACGGTGTCGAGCGGCTCTGAGACGCGGGAGGCCGGGATGGCGCAGGACGAGAAGGTTCGGGTTCCGGATGTCGCCGAGGCGGCACGCCGCGCGCGCTTCGGTGCGCTGCCGGAGAGGGTCCGTCTCGCGGACACCGTCGAGGAGAAGCCGGCCACGGTCGTGGATCCCGCGCGGAACGCGTACAACGACGACGAGTGGCTCGTACGGAACTGCATCTGAGGTCCGTCGCCCGGGAGGCCGCGCGTCCGTGCGTGCGCGCTCGGGCGACGGTCAGTCAGTCGGTGGGTGCGGGTGCGGGTGCGGGTGCCGGTCTGTGCGGCGGGCACCCGCGCCTGCTTCTTGCGGGCTCGGTACGCCGCCGCCTTGAGCTTGTTGCCGCAGGACTCCATGCCGCACCACTGCCGGCGCATCCCCCGGGACCGGTCGATGTAGACGCGGGTGCAGTCGGGATTGCCGCACTCCTTGAGCAGCGGTACGTCCGGACCGCTGAGCACCTCGACGGCGTGCCGTGCCACGGTGGACAGCGCTTCTTCCGCTGTCGCGCTCGTCCGCCGCCCCGCCGCGGTGAGCTGCGGTGTCGCCGGAGGTGTGCGTGCCGCGCCGTTCACCACGGCGAGTGCCCTGCCGCCGAAGGGTTCTCCCAGGCGCCGGGCGGTGACCAGCTCGTAGACGGCCTCCCGTACGGCGACCGCCCGCGCGAGGTCGGACTTCCCGCCGGGCGTGAGGGTGTCGACGATCCCCGCTTCCCGGTACCAGGCGTCCAGCCGCTCCGGTGACGTGAACATCTCGAAGCGCAGGGTGCGACGGGCGCGGAGTGTCGCGGCGAAGTCCAGGGCCGGGTTTCCGCACACGAAGACATGATCCGCATTCACGTCACCATCCTGACAGGTGACGAATGCCTGTGCAAGGTCCGCTCCTGGGATGCGGCCGCAGGGCCCGACCGCAGGACTCGGCCGGGTCCGACGTGCCCCTTGACTTCCCAAGACCCTCGCGCCACATTCCTGACTTCGCATCAGAAACGGGGCGCCGGACACCCGTAGGCCCCGGGGCACAGCACGCTCTCTTCCCTCCCGGTCCATCCCGTCCCTGTCCTTCGTCGTCCGGTTGGAGCGCCCTGTCATGGCCACAAGCGCGGACCCCGCAAGACGTACGAACGGCCCTCGCCCCTCCTTTCCCTCAGGCCCCTCAGGACCGTCGAGGCGCCGGGTACTCGGTGCGGCGACCGGAACCGGTCTCGCGCTCGCCGCCGGGCTCCCCGGTACGGCCCGCGCGGCCGACCTGCCGCCGCTCGGCACGTACGACGTCGTCGTGATCGGGTCGGGCGCGGCGGGAATGACCGCCGCGCTGACGGCCGCGAAACAGGGGCTGAGCTGCGTCGTCGTGGAGAAGGCGGCCACCTTCGGCGGCTCGGCAGCCCGCTCGGGGGCCGGGATCTGGATTCCGAACAACCCGGTGATCCTGGCCGCGGGCGTCCCCGACACCCCGGCGAAGGCGGCGAGCTATCTGGCGGCCGTGGCCGGCCCCGATGTCTCCGCCGACCGCCGACAGGCCTTCCTCGGGCAGGGGCCCGCCATGATCTCCTTCGTCATGGCCAACAGCCCGTTGCGGTTCCGCTTCATGGAGGGCTACAGCGATTACTACCCGGAACTGCCCGGCGGTCTGCCGGGCGGCCGTTCCATCGAACCCGCCCAGCTCGACGGGAACATCCTCGGCGCCGAACTCGCCCGGCTGAATCCCCCGTACCTGCCGGTCCCGAGCGGCATGGTCGTCTTCAGCGCCGACTACAAATGGCTCGCACTGTCCGCGGTCAGCGCGAAAGGAGCCGCCGTCGCCACCGAGTGCCTGGCCCGCGGGACCAGAGCGGCCCTCCTCGGCCAGAAGCCCCTCGCCATGGGCCAGTCGCTGGCGGCCGGCCTGCGCGCCGGACTGCTCGCGGCCCAGGTGCCGGTGTGGCTGAACACCCCGCTCACCGAGCTGTACACGGAGAACGGCACCACCGCGGGAGCCGTGGTGACCAGGAACGGTACGCCCGGTCTGGTCAGGGCGCGGCGGGGAGTGATCGTCGGCTCGGGCGGCTTCGAGCACAACGCGGCCATGCGCGCCCAGTACCAGCGACAGCCCATCGGCACCGCGTGGACGGTCGGCGCGAAGGAGAACACGGGTGACGGAATCCGGGCGGGCCAGCAGGCCGGCGGCGCCCTCGACCTGATGGACGACGCCTGGTGGGGCCCGGCCATCCCGCTGCCCGGCCAGCCGTACTTCTGCCTCGCCGAGCGCACCCTGCCCGGCGGGCTCCTCGTCAACGCCGCCGGAGCGCGCTTCGTGAACGAGGCGGCCCCCTACGGCGATGTCGTGCACACTATGTACGACAAGAACGCGAGCGCCCCGCACATCCCGGCCTGGCTGATCGTCGACCAGAACTACCGCAACCGCTACCTCTTCAAGGACATCGCCCCGACCTTCGTCCTCCCCGACGCGTGGTACGAGTCCGGCGCCGCCCACAAGGCCTGGACACTGGATGCCCTGGCTCAGGGGATCGGCGTACCGGCGGCCGCCCTGCGGGCCACGGTCAACCGCTTCAACAGCCTGGCCCGGAGCGGCACCGACACCGACTTCCACCGCGGCGACAGTGTCTACGACCACTACTACACCGACCCCGCGATCCTCCCGAACTCCTGCCTGGCGCCGCTGTGGCTGGCCCCGTACTACGCCTTCAAGATCGTCCCGGGCGACCTGGGCACCAAGGGCGGGCTGCGCACGGACGCCCGGGCGCGCGTACTGCGCCCGGACGGCTCCGTCGTCCCCGGCCTGTACGCCGCCGGGAACGCCAGCGCGGCCGTCATGGGACACAGCTACGCGGGCGCGGGCTCGACTATCGGACCGGCGATGACGTTCGGCTACATCGCCGCCCGGGACATCGCGGCGGTCGCCGCCGGGTCCTGAAGCCGGGCGGGAGGCCGGCCGGTTGACGGAGATCGGTCGACGGCGGTCGCCTGTCGGTGGTCAGTTGTCGGCCGGTACCGGGGGAGCGGAGTGCCCTGAGGTCGTCGCGGCCAGTTCCTCCGCGGTGCGCGGGCCGGGGGCCGGCGAGGTCAACAGGCCCTGTGCGCGCAGCAGTCCGGCCACCGCGATGCCCCAGGGCAGCCGCAGTCCCGCCTGTTCCAGGAGGTCCGTACGGGCCAGGGTCGCCTCCGCGGGGCCGGTGACCGCTCCGGACGGGGTGAGGAGTGCCGCGTCGTCGGCCCAGCGCAGGGCGAGGTCCACGTCGTGCGTCGCCATCACCACGGTGGTGCCGCTCGCGCGCAGCCCGTCGAGGGTCGCGATCAGCCGCTCCTGACCGTCCGGGTCCAGCCCCGCGGTCGGTTCGTCGAGGATCAGGACGCGTGGCCGCATCGCCACGGCACCCGCGATCGCGGTCCGCTTGCGCTGCCCGTAGGAGAGCAGATGGGTGGGGCGTTCGGCCAGGGCCGAGATGTCCAGCGCGGTGAGCGCCTCGTCCACCCGGGCCCGTACCTCGGTGTCGGGCAGGCCGAGGTTCAGCGGCCCGAACGACACGTCCTGGAAGACGGACGCGGCGAACAACTGGTCGTCCGGGTCCTGCACCACCAGTTGGACGGTCGTGCGCAGCAGGGTCAGGCCCCTGCGGTCGTACCGCACCGGCCGGTCCTCCACGGTCAACTGCCCGCTGTGCGGCCGCAGTCCGCCGCTGAGCAGCCGCATCAGGGTGGTCTTGCCGCTGCCGTTGCGGCCGAGCAGGGCGAGCGCCCGCCCCGCGCGCACCTCGAAGTCGAGGCCGCTGAGCACGGCCGGGCCGTCCTCGTACGCGTAGGACGCGCCCCGCAGGGCGACCAGCACGGGCTCGCTCATCGCAGCGGCCTTTCCAGTACGAAGGTGAGTGCGGCCACCGCCGCGAGCAGCGCGACACTGGCGAGGGTGAAGCGCGCGGAGATCCGGGCCTGAGGCACCAGCACGCGCAGGGTGCCGTCGTAACCGCGTCCGGCGAGTCCGGCCTGCAGTCGGGTCGCCCGGTCGAAGGCCCGCACGAAGGCGGTGGCGCCGAGCCCGGCCAGCGAACGCCAGGTGGCGGCCCGTGTGGTGTGCCCGAGCCGGGCGGCCTGCGCCTCCCTGATCCGGCGTACGGAGTCGAGGAGCAGGAAGCTCATCCGGTACGTCACCAGGGCCACGTCGACGACCGGTGCGGGCACCCCGGCGTTCACCAGCCGCGGCAGCAGGTCGGACAGGGGAGTGGTGAACGCGAACAGGAGCACACCGAGAGAGGCGGCCGAGGTACGCAGCAGGAGTTCCCCGGCGCGTACCGGACCGCCCTCGGCCAGGGTCACGAACCCGTCCGGGCCGCCGACCTGGAGCAGCAGAGGCAGCGCACCGGTCACACAGAAGCCGAGCGGCACCCGGTAGGCACGCCAGAGCCGCCGGCGGGGTACCGCGGCCGGGCCCAGCAGGACGGTGAGGGCGGTCACCAGGACCAGGGCGGCGCCCGGCCAGGGCGGGAGCGAGATCGCCAGTACGGTCAGGCCGAGACCGAGCACGGCCTTGTCCACGGGGTGGCGGCGGCGCCAGCGACTGCTGTGCGCCGCCGCGTCGATCGGCAGCACGAAGGCTCAGGCCCGTTCGGTCAGTCGGTCCGGTCCGGCTCCGGACCCGCCGGTACCGCCGGGCGCCTCCGCCGTCGGGTCCTGGCCGCCCTCCCGCTGCGCCAGGACCCGCAGTTCGCCCTGGCGCCTGCCCCGGCGCAGGCCGAAGTAGTAGGCGAGGACGCCCGCGCCGAGTGCCGCCTGGAGGGCGAACAGCGCCGACTCGATCTCCCCGGACGGCGGCTCGTACAGGGGGGAGAACCACGGCTCGTAGTCCGGCTCGATCTCGGTGATCGCGGTCTCCGCCTCGGCGTCGGCGCCCGCGAACGGCTCCTTCTTGTGGTCGCCCATGCCGAAGACCAGTGGCAGTACGGCGAGTGCGGCCACGACGAGCAGCAGCAGTGCGTTGATCTTCGCGTTACGGCTCATCGGGTCACCGTCCCGGTCGTCTCGTTCGCTTCGTTCGTTTCGTTCGTCTGGTTCGTCGCGTCAGTCCCGTTCGTTCCGGACCGGGACCGCTTGCCGGCCAGGAACACACCGAGCCGGGTCAGTTCGCCCTTGCTGGACTGCACCAGCAGCCGCATCACGAGCACCGTGAGCAGCCCCTCGCTCACCGCGAGCGGTATCTGGGTGACGGCGAAGATCGAGCCGAACTTGCCGAGCGCGCCCAGGAATCCGCTGCTCGGGTCGGGGAACGCGAGGGCGAGCTGCACGCTGGTGACGCAGTAGGTGGACAGGTCGGCGACGAACGCGGCGAAGAACACCGCGACCATCAGCGGCACGTCGAACCGCCGGAGCAGGCGGTAGACCCCGTAGCCGGCCCACGGTCCGACGATCGCCATCGAGAAGACGTTGGCGCCGAGCGTGGTGAGGCCGCCGTGCGCGAGCAGCAGTGCCTGGAAGAGCAGGGTGATGGTGCCCAGGACCGCCATGATCGGCGGCCGGAACAGGATGGCGCCCAGACCGGTGCCGGTGGGATGGGAACAGCTGCCGGTCACCGACGGCAGTTTCAGTGCGGAGAGAACGAAGGTGAAGGCCCCCGACGCGCCGATGAGGAGCGTGCTCTCGGGATGTTCTCTGACCTCACGGGTGAGCGACCGGACTCCGTGGACGACGAACGGCGCCGACGCGACGCCCCAGGCGACCGCGTGCGCCGGAGGAAGGAAACCCTCGGCTATGTGCATGGCTCAGCAGACCCTCTCCAGCACCTCGTGGATGGTTGACGCGCCTTGGCCGGTCTCCTGGCTTACGGGTAAGACCACCCGTGCTCCGCCTTCCCGGGTCCGAGGACCCAGTGGCTGCCCGTGAGGGCCGGAGCCGGACTTCCCGATCACAGTGGCGAGGGCCGCACCGGCATCACACCGATTTCCCGAGCACCAAGGCGTCGTGACAGTAGTGCGCGTAGAGGGGTGGTGACAAGCGGCCCTCGGGGGCGTGAGAGTGGTCACGCGGCGCGCGCCGGTTCTGCCGGTCGGTACGACGCGCCTGTTCAGCCGGCCTGCGCATGGGCCAGCAGTTGCCGCAGATGCCGTGTCGCGGGGTGGCCGGGGCCGAGGCCGCGCTCGCAGTCGGCCAGGGCGTGCGTGTACAACTCGGCACCGCGCGAGGGGTTTCCCGCCCCGTGGTGGGCATGGGCGAGCTCGCAGCGGGAGAGCAGGGTGTCGGGGTGATCGGCGCCCAGGACGCGTTCGCGGTCGGCGAGGGTGCGCTCGTGGAGCGGGACGGCGCGGGCGGGATCTCCCGTCAGCTCGTGCGCGCGGGCGAGATTGTCCCGGCACCGCAGCGTGAGCAGGGCGGTCGGACCCAGGACCCGTTCGCGGGCCGCCAGGGCGCTTTCGTAGAGCGGGACGGCACGATCCGGGTCGCCGTCCGCCTCGTACGCGCCCGCGAGGTTGTTGCGGCAGGTCAGCGTGTGGGGATCGGCGGCGCCCAGGACGCGTTCGCTGTCGGCCAGGTTGCGCTCGGACAGGGCCACGGCCCGTTCGAGGTGTCCTGCCTGCAGACAGGCGCCCGCGAGGTTGTTGCGGGAGCGCAGGGTGTCCGGATGGTCGGGTCCGAGGCCGTGTTCGTGCTCGGTCACCTGACGCTCGAAGAGGTCCACCAGGTCGTCCCCCGCCGGGGCAGGGGACTCCACGGGGTGTCCGTCCTTCGCCGAGGGCGACGGGAGGCCCGCAGGGGACCGGTCCTCCGCGGCCTGTTGCAGCTCCGCGCGCAGCGACCGCATGGTCCCGGCGCATCCCGTGCACGACTGTCCCGACATCTCAACGGCCCCTTTTCCGCGGTCCGTTCCCAGAGTACGTACGGCTCGCGCTTCGCGGGCCCCCTGAACAGGCCACACCGCGGCCGGGCACCGCCTTCCATGACGCCGGGTCACAAGAGAAGGCACGGCGGGGGTGTCGAGGGAGAGGGCCTCCTCAAAAGCCCCCTCCGGCACTTCCGTTACGTGGCCGAGCGTGCGCCAAGTCTTGACGTGCCCCTGGCAAGGTGACTCTATGGGAGCGCTCCCACTTTCCCGTAACCCAAGTTTCTTGGCGCTCACTCCCTGGAGTCGCAGTGAGAAGAACAAGAAGCACGACACGGAAGAACCTCGTCAGCGCGTTCCTCGCCGGGCTGGCCGCACTGCTCGGGCTCGTCGTCCTCGGCGCGCTCGTACCGACCGCCGCACACGCCCAGTTGCCCGGTGACCCGCCCGGGGCGTCTCCGGGCGCCCTCGCCACCGGCCTCCATATCGACGACGGCCGTCTGCTGGAGGGCAACGGCAACGATTTCATCATGCGCGGCGTCAACCACGCCCACACCTGGTACCCGGGTGAGACGCAGTCACTGGCCGACATCAAGGCACTCGGGGCCAACTCCGTCCGCGTCGTCCTCTCCGACGGCCACCGCTGGAGCAAGAACAGTCCCGAGGACGTGGCCGCCGTCATCGCCCAGTGCAAGGCCAACCGGCTGATCTGCGTACTGGAGGTGCACGACACCACCGGTTACGGCGAGGACGCGGCGGCCGGCACGCTCGACCACGCGGCCGACTACTGGATCGGGCTCAAGAGCGTGCTCACCGGCCAGGAGAACTACGTCATCGTCAACATCGGCAACGAGCCCTGGGGCAACACCGACCCCGCGGGCTGGACCGATCCCACGATCGCCGCCGTCAAGAAGCTGCGCGCCGCCGGGTTCGAGCACACCATCATGGTGGACGCGCCCAACTGGGGCCAGGACTGGCAAGGAGTCATGCGGGCCAACGCCCAGGCCGTCTACGACGCCGACACCACCGGCAACCTCATCTTCTCGATCCACATGTACAGCGTGTTCGACACCGCCGCGGAGATCACCGACTACCTGAACGCGTTCGTCACCGCAAGACTCCCCATCGTCATAGGGGAGTTTGGCGGTCCGGCCGACCAGTGGGGCGACCCGGACGAGGACACCATGATGGCCACGGCGCAGCAGTTGCGCCTCGGTTACCTCGCCTGGTCCTGGAGCGGCAACACCGACCCGATCCTGGACCTCACGATCGGCTTCGACCCCACACAGCTCAGCTCCTGGGGCCAGCGCATCTTCAACGGCGCCAACGGCATCGCCCAGACCTCCAAGGAAGCCACCATCTACGGCGGTGGCACCCCGGGTGACACCCAGGCCCCGACCGCGCCCGGCACCCCGGGTGCCTCCGCCGTGGCGGCCACCTCGGTGACCCTCACCTGGACCGCCGCCACCGACAACGTGGGTGTCACCGCCTACGACATCGTGCGGGTCAGCGGCAGCAGCGAGACCACGGTCGCCGCGGCCACCACCAACACCGCCACCGTGACCGGGCTCACCGCGAACACGGCGTACACCTTCGCCGTCTACGCACGTGACGCGGCCGGAAACCGCTCGGCGCGCTCCGCCACGGTGAATGTCACCACCGCCGACGGCGGCAGCACGCCCGGCGCGAGCTGCTCCGTCGGCTACCGCGTCAGCAACGAGTGGCCCGGCGGCTTCCAGGGCGAGATCACCATCCGCAACACGGGCACCGCCGCGATCAGCGGCTGGAAGCTGGTCTTCGCCTTCGCCAACGGCCAGACGGTCTCCAACATGTGGGGCGGTACCCCGACCCAGAGCGGCGCCTCGGTGAGTGTCGCCAACGCCTCGTACACCGCCACCATCCCCGCGAGCGGCTCGGTCGCCGTCGGCTTCACCGCCAACAAGGGCACCGTGAACGCGGCCCCGACCGCGTTCACCCTCAACGGCGCCACCTGCGCCACCGGCTGACCGGCAGTCACCGCCCGGCGGCCGTGGGCCGGCAGCCACTGGCCGGCGGGGTCACCGCGCCCCGTCGGCCGGCCGGGCGCCGGGTGGTGGTCAGGCAGTGGCTTCCGCGGCGGCGGCCTGTTCCGTGGTGGCGGCGGCGGGCGCGGCCTTGGACGTCGTGTAGAAGACGGACGATCCCTGCTTGCTGCGCTGGACCTGGCCCTTGGCGACGAGTCCTTCCACCGTGGTGCGTACGACCTTGGGCTTGATCTCGCGCTCGGGATGGGCCTCCGCCAGCGCCGTGGCGACCTCGGCGGACGAGCGCGGCTCGGACTGCCGGCCCAGGTGTTCGCGGATCAGCTCGACCAGCGTGGGCTTCGCGGCGGCCGGCTTCGAGGCAGCGGCCTCGGCCGTGACGGACTTCGCTCCGGTCTTCGAAGGGGCGGTCTTCGAGACGGTGGACTTCGATGCGGTGGACTTCGCAGTCGCGGGCTTTGCGGTGGCGGGCTTCGCCGCGGCGGCCTTCGAGACAGGGGCCTTCGAGGCCGACTTGGTGGTGGCCTTCGAGGCGGCCGGCTTGGCGGCCGACTTCGTGGTGGTGGCCTTCTTGCGTCCGCCCGCCGTGGCCTGACGCGGGACCGAAGGCGCGGTCGCGGAGCCACTCTTGGCGTTCGCGGCGGCCTGGTCGGCGCCCAACGCCCGCTGCAGCTCGGCCAGCAGGGTCTGGTCGTGCTGCAGAGCACCCAACTGCTCCTGGAGCGCCTCCACTTCGGCGCCGATACGTTCCTGCTCCTTGGTGTTGCGTTCGAGGTCCGCGGACACCTGGGCGGCGTACTGGGACTTGAGCTCCGTGGCGGCCGACTCGACTTCGGACATGGCAGTTACCTTTCCTCGTCATCGTGTGCTGCTGGAGCCGGATGCTACTCGCATCATCAGGCCATGATCCCGAAGTTGTCAGGACCGTCCCCGCGGTTACATGGCTCCTGACACACTGTCGCGGGCCACAAAGGCGCAGGCGGCGAGGTGTGCGAGAGACACCTGACCACACACGTGGAGGCATGTCTCGAATTCAACCTTCAAGGTGACTTTACGAACTGACCGACCGGTGCACGAACCGGAACCGCGCCACTCCTCGACCGGGTCCTCGACCGGGCTGACGACGCACCTCACGACGACGGAGGTGCGGGCCGGGAGGGTGTGCGGGAGAGCTGCGCGTGGGGAAGGCAACAACGTCGGCTGAGACGCGGGGAAGTGGACGTCGGCCGAGGTGCAGAGACGTCGGCGGAGGTGCAGAGATGTCGGCGGAGGAGAGGTGTTGGCGTTCGGCCCCGTACGTCAGAGGCGGCTGTCCTCTGTTTCGCCGAGGGAGCTGTCGGGCTTGCCCAGGGACCAGCCGGAGACGTCCGTGAGGCGCCCTCGCCACAGAGGCATCACGACAGGGCCGCCCGCCGCGACGGCGCTGGTGGCGTCGCGCAGGTGGATCCACTGCGGCAACCGCTGCGGGATCGGACGCCCCTGCTTGTCGGAGACGGCCTCGTCCACCTGCTCGGGGAACCGCTCAAGGAGCTGTGCTCCGGGTCCGTCGACACCGCGCAGGCTGCGCGCCCAGTCGGTCTTCCACGCCTTGTGCGAGATGAGGTCGCCGTAGAGGAGACCACCCCCGATGAACAGGGTGATCGGCAGCGCCGCCTGCGGGTCCTGACCGACCAGTCGTACCAGCATCTGCAGCTGGAGATCCGGTACGGGCTCGGTCACGATCGGCGCGGCCGACTCCCGGAGCGGGTCCTGCTCGTCACTCACGGCGTTGCTTGTCCCTTCGATCCGTCACGTGTGGTGTGTCCCGCGCGGTCGCGACCGTCACGCGGCGAGCAGTCCGGCGCGGAGCCGGTTGAGGGTGCGCGTCAGCAGACGGGAGATGTGCATCTGGGAGAGGTTCAGCTCGCGGCCGATCTCCGCCTGGGTCATCTCCCGGCCGAAGCGCATCTCGATGATGGTCCGCTCCCGGTCGTCGAGCTGCTGCAGCAGGGGCGCGAGCGTGTGCAGGTCCTCGAAGAGGTCCATCGCCGGGTCTTCCTCGCCCAGGGTGTCCGCGTACTTCGGGCCGCCGTCGGTGGAGTCGTCGTCGCCACCGGGAGTGTCGATCGAGCCGGCCACATAACCGTTGGCGGCGACCAGACCCTCTATGACCTCTTCCTCGCTCAGGTCCAGATGGACGGCGAGTTCCTTGACCGTCGGCGGGCGGTTCAGCGTGGCGGCGAGGGCTTCCTTGCTCTTGGCGAGCGAGACACGCAGCTCCTGCAGGCGCCGCGGGACGTGCACGGCCCAGGTGGTGTCCCGGAAGAAGCGCTTGATCTCGCCGACGATGTAGGGGATCGCGAAGGAGGTGAACTCGACCTCGCGCGACAGGTCGAAGCGGTCGATCGCCTTGATCAGGCCGATCGTGCCGACCTGGATGACGTCCTCCATGTCACCGCTGCCCCGGTTACGGAACCGGCGGGCCGCGAAACTGACCAGGGACAGGTTCATCTCGATCAGGGTGTTGCGGGCGTACTGGTATTCGTGGGTGCCCTCTTCCAGCTCCTGCAGCCGGTCGAGGAACAGCCGGGACAGCACCCGCGCGTCCTTGGGAGCGACCTTGCCGCCGTCCTCGATCCACGGCAGGTCGCCCGCGGCCTCCTGCACGCCCGTGCTGCAGTCAGATGCCTCGCGGGTGTTCACGGAGGTAGTCACGGTGCCGCCTTAACTAGAAAGCAAGTTGGTCGTCTCCTGCCCGGCTTCCTCAAGAGCATGTCTGCTCAACCCCGGTCAATTACGAAGGCGTCCGTCCATGAGTACCCAGGCGGCCGGAGTACAGTCTGCTGGCCGCGCCCGTGCCGGACCGGGCAGCGCGCACCCTCCTGTCTCCTCCCCGTGCCGGCCGGGTGATGCCATGACCAGTACGCAGGACCAGCCGGACACATGTGACCGGTCCGACACGCAGGACGGGCCGGATACGCAGGACCGGCCGGATACAGAGAACCGGCCCGAGAAGGCGGTCGATCCTTCCGGGACCTGGTCGTCGCCGGAGTACGCGCAGCGCGCGGAACGGATACGGCGCCGGCTGGAGAGACTCATCGGCATCGCGGCGACCGAGGGCAACTCCCTCACCGCTCTGCGCAACGGCGACGAGATCTTCGCCGCGATGCTGGCGGGCATCCGGTCCGCCGAGCACACCGTGGACATGATGACCTTCGTGTACTGGAAGGGCGAGATCGCCCGCGAGTTCGCGCAGGCACTCGCGGAACGGGCCCGGGACGGTGTGCGGGTACGCCTGCTGCTTGACGGGTTCGGCAGCAGGCTGATCGAGAAGGACCTGCTGGCGGACATGGAACAGGCCGGGGTGCAGGTGGCGTGGTTCCGCAAGCCGCTCGCCCTCTCCCCGCTCAAGCAGAACCACCGCTGTCACCGCAAGGTGCTCGTCGTCGACGAGCGGACCGCGTTCACCGGCGGGGTGGGGATCGCGGAGGAGTGGTGCGGCGACGCGCGCAACGAGCGCGAGTGGCGCGACACCCACGCCGAGGTCCGCGGGCCGGCCGTGGACGGTATCGCCGCCGCGTTCGCCCAGAACTGGGCCGAGTGCCACAAGGAGCTGTTCGACGACCGTGACCGGTTCGTCGCGCACACCCCCGAGGGCGGGGCCGTGGTGCAGGTGGTGCGCGGCTCGGCCAGCTTCGGGTGGCAGGACATGCAGACCCTGCTCCGGGTGATGCTGGAGTCGGCGGAGGAGCGCTTCAGGCTGGCCACCGCCTACTTCTCGCCGGACGCGTTCTTCGTCGAGCTGCTGTGCGCCGCGGCCCGCCGGGGTGTGACGGTGGAGATCCTGCTGCCCGGCCCGCACACGGACAAGCGGGTCTGCCAGCTGGCCGGCCAGCACTACTACGAGGACCTCACCGCCTGTGGTGTGAAGATCCACCAGTACCAGCCGACGATGATGCACGCCAAGGTCATCACCGTGGACAACGTCGCCTCGCTGGTCGGCTCGACCAACTTCAACCGCCGCTCGCTCGACCACGACGAGGAGATCATGCTCGCCGTGCTGGACGAGGAGTTCACGTCGACGCTCGACGCCCACTTCGACGAGGACCTGACCGCCAGCACCCTGATCGAGAAGGGCCGCTGGAAGCGCCGTTCCGTCGCGCAGCGGGCCCGGGAGGCGGCCGTCATCCCCATCCGCCGCTTCCTGTGACGAACGGCACGGCCGGATCCGGACGAGGGGACCGGATCGGACGGAGGGACCGGACCGGGAGGAGGGGCCGGTTCGGGCGGGGCGGCCGGGCGTCAGGCGGGCTTCTCGCCGGTCCGGCAGATCTGGTGGGCGATCTCGCGCAGCTTGACGTTGCGGTCCTGCGACGTCTTCTTCAGCACCTTGAACGCGGAGTCCTCGGTCAGTCCGTAGCGCTCCATCAGGATGCCCATGGCCTCGCCGATCTCGTGCCGGGTCTCCATGGCGTGGCTCAGCTGCTGATGCGTACGGGCCGCGGAGAAGGCCACGGCCGCGTGGGAGGCGAGGATCCAGCCCGCGCGCCGGGCTGTCTCGTCGAAGACGCCCGGCTTGTGCGAGTACACGTTCAGGGCGCCGAGGTTGTCGTCCTCGGTGAAGAGGAGGAAGCCCATCATGCTTCCCATGCCCAGCTTCCTCAGCTCGGGCGCGAAGCGGGGCCACTTCTTGTTCGGCTCCCGCAGGTCCTCGATGGCGTAGATCTGCTGACGGTCGGTCACCGCGTCGAAGCACGGGCCTTCCTGCAGGTCCTGCTGGATGCGGTCCGACCGGCGGACCACGTCGCTCGTGGCCGCCAGCGCGTGCACCTCACCCTGCCGCACCGTGAGAATGCCGGCCTCGTCGCACCCGTCGATCAGGACCTTCGCATGCTCCGCGACGCGGTCGAGGGTGCCCTGGGCGGAGTCCTGCGCCAGCAGATCCCGCGCCATCTCCGCCACGGCGATCGCGAACTGCTCCCAGACTTCCCCCGGCACCTCAGACATGCGTCACCTGCTCTTTTCGTGAAGCATCCCGGGATGCCTCGTGAAGGCCCATCTTGCCATCCGGGCGTCCGCGTCGCGCCGGGCCAGGCCTTTCGGTGCGTGCGGCACGTGAAAGCCGGTGGTGTGCGGAGGTCCGGGCAGCACTGTCCCACAAGACTCCCTGTTTCACGGGGGCGGTACCTGGTGACCCGATGGGGGGACCGAACCCCGAGAACAACACCACTGCGACCGAAGGAGGCCCCCATGGAGGGCTGGCGCGAGTACGCGGAATGCCGCACCGTCGATCCCGACCTCTTCTTCCCCATCGGTAGCACAGGCCCCGCGCTTGTGCAGATCGAGGACGCGAAGTCCGTCTGCCGGCGATGCCCCGTGCGCGAGGAGTGTCTGAACTGGGCGCTCGACACGGGCCAGAGCATCGGTGTCTGGGGCGGCAAGAGCGAGGCCGAACGACGCACCCTGCGGCGGCGCATCCGCAGCCGCACCTCCCGGGACAACACCGCGTAGCGCGGTCGGTGCGCAGGGTGACGTCCGTGGTGCGCGCGCCGCACGCGGGCCTCATCGGGCGGGATCGAGGGAACCCGTCGAGGTAACGGCTCGTCATCATTGACAGGTGTCGGCTTCCACGTCGGGGGCAGAGGGGACTGCTGAGAGCAGTTTTCCGCGCCGTACCCAGCGAGGTGAAGCAGTGGGCCCGCAGCAGGACCGAGTGTCCGGTCCCGTCGACGACACGAGCGACGAGGTGGTGGAGCCGTCCGAGGATGAGCGAGACGCCTGGGCGCGGGTACGGCGGTCCGCGAAGGGCATGCGGCACCACGAGGCGAAGGCCGCGTGGGAAGAAGCACGCAAGGCCGCCGAGGACGGTTCGCGCACCGGCCGGGACGCATTGATCGCGCAGGCGGAGACCGACGAGTGGGAGCGCGTCACCGAAGCGCTCTTCGATCACGCCGGGGCGTACGACAGCGCCGACGACCCCTTCGTCCAGGGCGAGCTGGAAGGCCGCGCACATCATGCGCCCCCGCCGCCCGGCCGCCCGTGAAGGGCGGCTCGGGGAAGTGGCCCGGAGCGGCCGCGACCCGCGATGTCAGTGCCCTGAGGAACAATGCCGAGCAGCGAGAACGTCATCGCTCCAGGCGATACGCGATCGAACCCGTCCGTCGAAAGGCCGCCCGCACATGACGCCCACTCCCCGCCGCCGTGCCGTGCCGCGAGCCTCGGACGCAGCCCCGCTGACCCTGCTGCGACCCGTCCCGCGCACGCCCGCACCCGCGCCGCTCGGCGCCGGCGGTTCCGAGGTGCTGCGGCTGATCACCGTGCAGCGCGTCCCCGTCTGCCTGACCGTGCACGCCAACGGCCGCCGCCGGTACGGCTACTGGCAGGCGGCCGCGGGCTGTTACGTGGCGCTGCCCACGGACGAGTGCGACGCGCTGCACGCGGCCGGCCGGCTCGTGCTGGGCGACCCGGTGATCGACCCCTCGAAGACGACGTACCCGGTGCGTCCCGCGGTGCGTCCCACAGCGCGCCCCGCGGTGCGTTCCGTGGTGCGTGCACCGGCGACGGCGGCGGAGGTGCCCCGGCAGGCACTCACCGCCTGACGCCGGGTGGGCCGGGCGGGGTCGCTCCTCCTCCGGTTCCCCGCGTGCTGTCTTCCGGTGCTTTTCTTCCTCGATCGCGGGGCACACGTGTCGCTGGACTGTATTTCCAGCGAGGAAGGCGCACCGCACCCATGCCTGAGACACGAGATGTCGTCGAACTCATACTCGCGGACCACCGGAGGATGGAAGACCTCTTCCGGCAGATGCGCAGTGTCGAGGCGGACCGGGAGTCCGCACTGAAGGAGTTCGCCGACCTCCTGATCGCGCACGCGCTCGCGGAGGAGACCAAGGTCTACCCCGCCCTCAAGCGGTACAAGGACATCGACGACGAGGAAGTCGAGCACGGCGAGGAGGAGCACGAGGAGGGCAACGAGGCGCTGCTCGCCCTCCTGGAGGTCGACGAGATCGGCTCCGACGACTGGGACGAGAAGCTCGAAGAGCTGGTGGAGGCCATCGCGCACCACACCGACGAGGAGGAGCGGACCATCCTCAACGGGGCGCGGGAGAACGTCGCGATGGAACGCCGGGAAGAACTGGGCGCGGACTTCCTCAAGGAGCGGGCGCACCGGCTGAAGTCCGGCTGCGGATCTGCCGACAACGTACGCGCCATCCTGAAGAAGTGACTTCCGGGACCGGCTGTACCTGTGGGTGCGGCCGGTCCGACGTGTGCCGTCGGGCCCGAACGCGTGCGGCTCCGTGAGCGGGACAAGGTCCGTACGCGGGCCGGAGGGAGCCCGGCCCTACCGGCGCCTGAGCGGCACCACGGCGGTGATGCGCTTACCGCCGGTCCTGAGCTCCGAGATGGTGATGTCACGGGCGAGACGGCAGACGATCGGCCAGCCGTGCCCGCCGGGCCGCATGAAGCCCCGCTCGTCGGCGTGCTGCGCCGGAGTGGGGAACTCCTGACTGCGGTCGCTCACCGACAGACGTACCTCCTGATCGTCCAGCGTCACCTCGAACCCGGTGACACCTCCGCCGTGCAGCATCGCGTTGGTCGTCAGCTCCGAGGCGACGAGCAGGGCGTCGCCGATGATCTCGTCACCGCCGAGGGCCTCGCGCCGCCGGGACCGACGGGCCTCCGCGAGCGCGTACCTCACCTCTTCGCGCACCTCGGCCGGATTACGGGGTCCGGAGGGGGTGGGCCGGGGCGGGACGGCCGCCGCGCCGGGGACGGACATCCGGTGCTCCCTGAGCATTTCTCGCTCCTTCGCCTGAAAAAGAAGCAGGGCCCGCCGCAAGAGCATGCGACGGGCCCTCCGCATTAGGTGATCCTCAATGACGGAATGCGTCCTTGGTCTTTTCCTTGGCCTGGCGAGCGTCTCCCTTGGACTGCTCCGCCTTGCCCTCGGCAGTCAGACGCTCGTTGCCGACAGTCTTGCCCAGGGTCTCCTTGACCTTGCCCTTGGCCTGCTCGGTCTTCGCCTTCGCCTTCTCGTTCTCGGCCACTGCGGTTCACGTCCTCACTTGTGCTTCGTCCGTGCGATCTACTGTTACGGCTGACCGGAGAGAGCCGGTCCAAACGCGGCCGTTCGAGAATTCGACGGCGTACCTCCGATCGGCCGGATCACACACGACGAAAGGAGGGGACAGTGAAATCAAGATGCGGTGATCGCGTGAAATCGAAGGGGACGCGTAAAAGATCTTCGGCGCCCGCCGTCCCCTCGGCGTACTCCGGTCCACGAGGCCGCCCTTGTCCTGAGTGCTGACAGCGCGAAACTAGGCCTGTAGATTCCTGCCGTCACGAAAATGCACAACATAGGCCGAGCCGTAGCACCGAGCTGCAGGAGGAGCCCATGCGAAGGCGCGTTCTCGGGCTTGTCGCCGTGCTGACCACGATCGTCGCCGCGGCCGGCTGCGGCTCTTCCGACTCGGGGGCGGACGGTTCGTCGTCCTCAAGCGGGAACAAGACCACACAGGTCAAGGTCGGCATCATCCCGATCGTCGATGTGGCCCCGCTCTATCTGGGACAGAAGAAGGGATTCTTCGGCAGCCGCGGTATCGAACTGAACATGGTGAGTGCCCAGGGCGGCGCGGCGATCATCCCCGGCGTGGTGAGCGGCCAGTTCCAGTTCGGGTTCAGCAACACCACTTCGCTGATGGTCGCCCAGGTCAAGGGAGTCCCGGTCAGGTCCGTGGTGAACGGCGCGGCGTCCAACGGCAAGGTCGGGGGTGACGTCACCGGGGTGGGTGTCAGCAAGGACAGCCCGATCAAGTCGGCCGAGGACCTGGCCGGACACACGGTCGCGGTGAACACCCTGCAGAACATCGGGGACACCACGGTGCGCGAATCGGTCCGGGCGGCCGGCGGCGACCCGTCGGAGGTCGAGTTCGTGGAGATACCGTTCGACCAGATGCCGGCCGCACTGGACGACGGGCGGGTGGACGCCGCGTGGATGGGTGAGCCCGCGATGACGATCGCCAAGGCGCAGGGTGCCCGAGTGGTGGCGTCGCCGTTCGCCGAGACGGATCCGAAGCTGACCGTTGCGACGTACTTCACCTCGGCCGAACTGGCGAAGCGGGATCCGGGGCTGGTGAAGAGGTTCGCCGAGGCGATGACCGAGTCGCTCCGGTACGCCACCGATCACCCCGACGAGGCCCGTCAGGTCCTCACGACGTACACCAAGATCGATGGTGATGTCCTGGCGAAGCTCACGTTGCCCGGATGGCCGGCTTCCGTGGACATGGCGTCGTTGGAGAAGCTGGCGGTGTTGGGGGAGCGGGACGGGTTGTTCGGCGACAAGAAGCCGGATCTGGAGGTCCTGTTCTCCTGAGACCGGGCCTCCCGCTACTTTTCCGAGGGCTCTGCCCCCGGGCCCCCGGGCCCCCGGGCCCCCACCGGGGTGCGGCGCCGGGTTTGTGGGGGCTCCCGTCACTGCCTCGGGGGCTCCGCCCCCGGACCCCCTGTGCGCAGTTCCCCGCGCCCCTGGGGGCCTTCCGGCCTTCCGCCCCTGATCCCCCGTGCGCAGTTCCCCGCGCCCCTGGAGGTGGGCGGGGCCGTACTCGGGAGACCGGGTGGGTTTCCCGCCCGGGGAACTCACCCGTCGTGGGGGAGGTTCTGGCGGCGTCGCGCGGCGATGTTGGCAGGCGCCAGGGCGTGACGCGGTGCCGGGTCATTCGATGCACGGGGCGCTCCGGCCGAAGGGAGCACCGGCCATGCGACGTTATCCCCCCATCGCCGACCACGGACTGGTCGGTGATCTGCAGACCGCCGCGCTGGTCTCCTCCGACGGCACGGTCGACTGGCTGTGCGCGCCCCGGTTCGACTCGCCCAGTGTCTTCGCCTCGCTCCTCGACCACCGGCGCGGCGGTCACTTCACCGTGTCCGCCGAGACCGCGCAGCCGCCCGTGCAGATCTACCTCCAGGACACCGCGATCCTGGTGACCCGCTTCCTGACGGAGTCGGGCGTCGGCGAAGTGGTCGACTTCATGCCGGTGGAGCGCCCCGAGCGGGTGGTGGGCCGGCACCGGCTCGTGAGGATCCTGCGGGTGACCCGCGGCCGGGTCCGCTTCTCGCTGGAGTGCCGGCCCCGCTTCGACTACGGCCGTGCCGCGCACCGCGTCGGCCTGGGCGACGACGCCGTACGCTTCGACGCTCCCGGCGCGCAGGCCGTGGTGCAGAGCGTCGGTCCGGTGCGGTGGAGCGGGGACGGCGACGACATCCGCAGCGAACTGGCCATGGACGAGGGGGACTTCGCCGCACTCGTCCTGACGGTGGGCGACGCCGACGACAGCCCCGTACCGCCGCTGACGGCGCCGGACGTCATGGCGTTGTTCGAGGGCACCCGGGACTTCTGGCACGCGTGGGTACGCCGCAGCCGTTACCGCGGACGCTGGCAGGACATGGTGAACAGGGCGGCCATCACCCTGAAGCTGCTCACCTACGCGCCCACCGGGGCGCCCGTCGCGGCACCCACCATGGGGCTGCCCGAGCAGATCGGCGGCGGACGCAACTGGGACTACCGCTACACCTGGGTGCGCGACGGCTCGATGTCGGTCGGCGCCCTGCTGGGCCTCGGGCACATCGAGGAGGCCCTCGCCTTCCGGGGCTGGCTCGGCGACCGGGTGAAGGCGGGCCGCACGGTCAGCGGTGAACCCCTGCAGATCATGTACCGCGTCGACGGCGACCCCGAGCTGCCGGAGGTGGCCCTGGACCACTTCGAGGGGTACCGGGGATCAGCGCCGGTGTACGCGGGCAACGGCGCCGCGGGACAGCTCCAGCTGGACATCTACGGGGAGGCCGTCCTCGCCCTCTCGCACACCGTGCACGGCGTCGGCAACGCACCGCCGTACGACGGCTGGCAGGCACTGTCCGGGGTGCTGGACTGGCTGGTCAAGGCCTGGGACCGGCCCGACGAGGGGATCTGGGAGACCCGGGGCGGGCAGAAGGACTTCACCTACAGCCGTCTCATGTGCTGGGTCGCCTTCGACCGGGGCATCCGGATGGCACGCGACTTCGCCCGGCCCGCCGACATCCCGGAGTGGACCATGGCGAGGGACGGCATCCTGCGCCAGGTGATGGAGCGCGGCTGGAGCGCCCGGCGCGAGTCGTTCGTCCAGAACTACGAGGACACCACTCTCGACGCGTCCCTGCTGCTCATGCCCTCCGTGGGCTTCATCGCGCCGAAGGATCCGCGCTGGCTGTCGACCCTCGACGCGATGGAACGGGAACTGGTCTCGGACAGCCTCGTCCAGCGCTACGACCCGCAGGCGTCCCCCGACGGACTGCGCGGCAGCGAGGGCACGTTCTCCCTGTGCAGCTTCCTGTACGTCGACGCGCTGGCGCAGGCGGGCCGGCTCGGGCCGGCCAGGTACGCCTTCGACAAGATGCTCACATACGCCAACCCCGTGGGCCTGTTCGCCGAGGAGATCGGCTCGACCGGCGAGCAGCTCGGAAACTTCCCGCAGGCGTTCACGCACCTCGCGCTCATCACGGCCGCCCTCTCCCTGGACAAGGAGATGGACGCCCTCGGCTGAACCGGGCCGCGATCGACGGGGCGGCGGCTGCGGCCCGGCGGGGTCGCCCATGGAGGGTGAGGCGCCGTCCGGGCCCGTCGCGTGCCATGGGGCAGGACGGCCGGGTACGGGCAGCCGGGTGGACGCGGTCGTCGCCCGAGAGGAGATCGACATGTCCGGTACCGGACAGGCCACGCCCCGGACGGTGCGCAACGCGGAGCGCCGGGCCCGGGCCGACTGCACCGGTGGCGTCTACGGCTCCATGCTCGCCGCCTCCGTGATCATCGGGGCCGGCACCCTGGGTTCGTTTCCGCGCCTTGAGCTGGTGCTGCTGTTGCTGCTCACCGGCGCGGTGTTCTGGATCGCGCACGTGCACGCCCAGGTCTTCGGCGCGCGTCTGATGCGGCGGAGCCTGGACCGCAAGGCCGTGCTGGGCGTGTGCCGCGACGAGTGGCCGATCGTCAAGGCAGCCGTCCCGCCGGCCGTCGTCGTGGCCGCCAGTCCCTTGCTGGGGCTGGGCATCGACGCCACCGTGTGGCTCGCGCTCGCCGTCGCCGTGGCCGGTCAGGTGGGCTGGTCCACGGCCGCGGCACGACGGGGTGGCGCCTCCCGCCGTCTGATGGCCGTCACCGCCGGGGTGAACCTGGTGCTCGGCATGCTGATCATCGCGTTCAAGCTCCTCCTGACCCACTGAACAGACCGTCGCGTGAACACACCGTCGCGCTCGGGGCGCCGTCGCGGGCGGGACGCTCTCAGAGAGTCTCGGCGCGGACCCTGCCGGAGCGGACGGCGGTGCCCAGCGCCTCGAAGTCCCGCTCGTTCTGGTCGGCGTAGGCCTGCGCGAACCCCGTGAGCGCGCGGTCGAAGCGATCGCTCCCGCCCAGGTAGGCGGCGATGGCCACGGGGTCCCCGGAACGGGCGTGCGCCCGCGCCAGACAGGCCCCGCACAGCTGCCCGAACAGGCGCAGCAGCTCCGGGTCCATGGTCTCCGGCCGGGCGATGCCCTTCCAGTCGCGCAGCTGCCGTACGTAGAAGTCCCGGCCCCGGCCGTCGAACCCCACGACGTTCGTCCAGCCCAGGAAGATGTCACTGGTCGTCTGGATGAGCCGCTGTCCCGCCACCACGCGGCGCCCCTGGTTGTCGTAGTGGTCGCCGCCCGTGTGCGCGGCGAGGACCGACTCCTGCGCCTCCTTGGCCTGCAGCAGCAGGGGATCCCCGTCGTCCCTGCCGAGCATCAGCAGGATCCAGCAGCGGGTGCCGACGCTTCCGACGCCCACCACCTTCCGGGCCATGTCCACGAGCCGGTAGTGGCGCAGCAGGTGCCGGCGCTCGGACGACAGGGTCCGCGCGTACCCGTCCACGACGGTCCGCAGCTCCTTCTCCTCGTCGGCCTCGGAGGTGTCCGCGAGGAGATCCCGCAGGGGAGTGATCAGCGGTGGGTCCGGTGTGATCCGCCTGCCCTCGGCCGTGACCCGGGTGAGCTTCTCGAAGGCCTGGAGGTGGGTGCGTGTCCTGGCCCGCTCCGAGGCGTCGGCGGTACGGCGCCTGGTCCGTTTGTCCATGGACGAGGCCAGCAGCTCCCGCATGCGGTCGACGTCGTCCTGCGCGTACCAGATGTCGAGCGTGCCCATGCCGGCGAACTGGCGCATCCGGTGCCGGTAGGCCCGCACGCAGGCCCGTACGACGCGGTTCTGCTTCTTGACGGAGAATCCGTTGGCCCGGGCGGCGATCGCGAAGCTGGCCGCCAGCCGCTTGACGTCCCATTCGAACGGTCCGGCCAGGGTCTCGTCGAAGTCGTTGATGTCGAAGACCAGATGACGTTCCGGCGAGGCCAGCAGCCGGAAGTTGAGCAGATGGGCGTCTCCGCAGAGCTGCACGGTCAGGCCGGAGTTCGGTACGGGCCCGAGGTCCGCGGCCATGATGGACGCGGCGCCCCGGTAGAAGCGGAACGGGGACTCCAGCATGCGCCCGTAGCGGATCGGCACCAGCTCGGTCAGCCGTGACCGCGACTGGCGCTCGATCACCTCGACGGGGTCGGGCCGCTCCTGCTCGGCCTCGAACCAGCCGTGGCACGAACGGGAGGCCCGCTTGCGCGCGTCCCTGCCGTACGCCGCCCTCTCGGCGGGAGGCAGGGAGGCCGTGAAGGCGATCGGTATGGCCATGGCGCGAACCTCCTGAACCGTCCGGACGGTGCTCACGAGCACCCGTGCCACACGCACCTGTACCGAGCGCCTCCCCGGGCGCCCGTACCGGGCACCCGTGCCGTCCGTCGCGCCGCGTGCCGGCGTACGTCCGCGCCCTCCACCTCATCGTCTCCCCGATCGGGCGGGATCACCCGCCGGGGGTGATCCCGCCCCGCCGGGAGGGCGCGACGCTGACGGTCGATCCACCACGCACCGCCCGGGCGGCGGTCCGTCCGCGGTGCTGTCCGGCCGCGCGAGGGGGAGCCAAGGAGGAGAGGCCATGACCGTGTCGCGTGATCCGGCAGCGCGTTCCGGACCGGCTCACCGCTCCGCCGGGGCGGCCCAGGGGGCGTCGGCCGACCCGGCGGAGGCGCTGGCGAGGCTCGGGCACTCCTGGACCTGGATCCTCGGTTCGGCGGTGGCCACCCTGGTGCCGGGCATCCTCGTACTGGTCTGGCCGGACGAGACGCTGCACGTCCTCGCGGTCCTGATCGGGCTCTACCTGCTGGTGACCGGGGGCTTCCGGTTCGTGGCGTCCTTCGCCCGCGACGACCTCGGCGAGCGGCTGCCGGGGCTGCTCCTGGCGGTGCTGTACGTCCTCGCCGGGGTGCTCTGCCTGCGGAACCCGCTGCAGACGATCGCCGCGCTCTCGCTGATCGTCGGGGTCGTCTGGCTGGTGTCCGGCATCCTCACCCTCTACACGGCCATCGTCGCCAAGGGCCTGCCCCACCGCGGCTTCCTCTTCGGCGCCGCCGTGATCGGCATCCTCGCCGGGATCGTCGTCCTGGCGCTGCCGACCGAGTCGGCGCGGGCGCTGACCCGGCTGCTCGGCCTGTGGCTCGTTCTGCTCGGACTGGTGGAGGTGGTGATCGCCTTCGCCTGGCGGGCCACGTTCGGCAAGGAGCGCGCCACGAGTGCGGCAGTCCAGGAAACCTCAGCATCCCCGGCATCCCCGGCGGCCCCGGCATCCCCGGCGGCCCCGGCCGGCGAGGCCGAGCCGACGAACCCCACCGGCGCTACCGGCCCCACCGGCCCCACGAGCTACACAGGCCCTGCCGGCCCCACGAAACCCGCCGGGACCGACTGACCCCTCACCGGCCTCCTTCGGCGGCACCTCCCGCCCTCCTCCGGCGCCGGTCCGCCGCAGTCCACGTAACCCGCGCAGCGTCCGTGACCCGCCGCAGCCTCCGTAACCCGTCGGCAGCGCGTCGCTGTCCGGGCGCACCCCTCCGAGGAGGAGCCATGGCCCCCGACGTCCCGGACGGCAACGCCGTACCGTCCCCCTCCGGCGGAGCCGAGGACCCCGGTCGTGTCCTGAGCGCCGAGGAACGCTCGGAGTACGAGCGGCTGCGCCGGGCCGCGACCCTGCGCCACCGCCGGACACGCCGGCTGGCCGCGTCGGTCCTGCTCCTGGTGGCGCTCCTGCTCGCGCCCCTGGCGGTCGTCTCGGCCTGGGTGCACGACACGGTCTCCGACACCGACCGGTACGTGGAGACCGTCGGCCCCCTGGCCTCGGACCCGGCCGTGCAGAAGGTGGTCATCAACCGGCTGACCGCCCGCGTGGTGGAGCAGGTGGACGTCGAGGCGGTGACGGCCTCGCTGACGAAGGTGCTCGCGGACGCCGACGCCCCGCCGCGCGTGGTGGCGGGCTCCGAGGCCCTCACCGGCCCACTGACCTCGGCGGTGCGGACCGTCGTGCGCCGCAACGTCGAACGCGTGGTGACGAGCGACCTCTTCCAGCAGGTGTGGGAGGGCGCGAACCGGCGGGCGCACGCCGCCGTGCTGCGCATGCTCACCGGGGAACGCGAGGGCGCGCTGCGCGCCACGGACGACGCCATCGAGCTGGACATCGGATCCGTGGTGGACCAGGTGCGCGGGCGCCTCGTCGACCAGGGCTTCGAGCGGGCCGCCCTCATCCCGGACAGCGACCGGACCATCACCCTGTTCCGGACCGCGGAACTGGCCAGGGCGCAGGACGCGATGCGGGCGCTGGACATCGTCGGCACATGGCTGCCCGTGCTCACCGTCGCCCTCGCGGCCCTGGCCGTGTGGACCGCCCCCGGACACCGGCTGATGCTGCTGATCACGGCGGTCGGCATCGGTCTGATGATGGTGGCGCTGCTCGTGGCGCTGCTCGCCATGCGCCGGGTGTACCTGGACACGGTCCCGGCCGCCACGCTGCCCCCGGACGCCGCCGCGGCGATCTTCGACACCTTCGTGCGCTTCCTGCGCGACAGCACACGCACGCTGATCGTCGTCGCCGTGATCACCGCGCTGGCCGCGTATCTGTACGGCCCGGGGCGGCCGGCCGTCGCCCTGCGCAGCGCGTTCCGGCGTGGCGCGGGTGCGGCGGGGCGGGGGCTGGGCCGGGCGGGTATGCGCGTCGGTCCCGTGGGACGCGGGCTGGCCGCCCGCCGGTCGTGGGCCACCGGCACCGTCATCGGGGCGGGCGCCCTGGCCCTCGTCCTGTGGAACCACCCGACGGTCGGCTCCGTGACGCTCGTCCTGGCCCTGGTCCTGGTGGCACTGGCGGCGGTCGCGGTGCTCGTCGCCGTCGCGGCGTCCGCACCGCCCGGGGACGGCGCGGTGTCCGGCCATGCGACCCCGTGAACCGCGGCCGGAACACCCGGGCGCCCCGCCCCGGGGTACGCGGCCGGTCCTCTCACCCGCTCCGGGTGAGGCCGTTGGCGCTTTGACCCGGGCACGCTGAAAATGGTGGAAAACGGCTGGGCACACGCCCAGGACGGAGGAAAGTCATGTACCTCGCCTACGACTATCCGCTCATGAGCGTCTTCTGGTCCATGCTGGTCTTCTTCCTGTGGATCATGTGGTTCGTCCTGCTGTTCCGGATCATCGTCGACATCTTCCGGGACGACGACATGAGCGGCTGGGCCAAGGCCGGCTGGCTCGTGTTCGTGGCTTTCCTGCCGTTCCTCGGCGTCTTCGTCTACGTGATCGCGCGGGGCAAGAACATGGGCCACCGCGAGGTGGCGCAGGCGCGTGCGCAGCAGCAGGCCTTCGACTCGTACGTGCGGGAGACCGCCCGCGGCGCGGACCGGCCGAGCAGTGTCGACGAACTCGCCAGGCTGTCCGAGATCAAGGCCCGCGGGGACATCACGGAGGAGGAGTTCCACCGGGCGAAGGAGCTGGTGCTGAGCGGCTCCGGCACCTCGGGACGGACGGGCGCCACGCATTCGGCGGCCGGCCGCTGACGGCAACGCACGACACTGAGACGAGGCATCGGTATGACTGCGACACACGCCGGCCAGACGCACACGCACTCGGCCAAGCGGCACTGGGCCGAAGGCCTGACGGTCTTCGCGGCCATCATGCTCATGATCGCGGGTGTGCTCGACATACTCCGGGGGATCATGGCGGTCGCCGAGGACGACCTCTTCGTCAACACACCCAACTACATCTTCGAGTTCGACCTGACGTCATGGGGCTGGATCCATCTCGCCCTGGGTGCCGCGGCCGTGATCGTCAGCATCGGACTCTTCCAGGCGTCGACCTGGGCGAGGGTCGCCGGCATGGTCATCGGCGGACTCATCATCATCGGCAACTTCCTCTCGATGCCGTACTACCCGGTCTGGTCGATCGTGATGATCGCCTTCTCGGGCTTCATCATCTGGGCCCTGAGCGTGGTCCGGGAGGAGGACTTCGACGAGTCGTTCACCACGCCGCCGCGGAGCCGGTGAAGGAGCCTCGGCGGTGAAAAAGCTCCAGCTTTGAAGGAGCTCCGGCGCGGGCCGTGAACCGCGCGGCCCGCGCGGAAACCGTATGTGCCGGTAGGTGGTCCGGTCGTCCCGGGGGGAGGCGACCGGACCACCTACCAGCGCGTGCGGCCTGCGGACCGACGAGTGCGATACGGCGTACCGTACACTGACACGCATGCCACGGAACTCCCCGTCCCTGGACCGCGCGACCCCCGACCGGATCGCCGAGAGCGCCCTGCGGCTGGTCGACGAGTCCGGCCCTGCGGCGCTGACCTTCCGCGCGCTCGCCGCCCGGCTGGGCATCTCCCTCGCCTCCCTCCAGCGCCGCTGCACCGACCTGGCCGGACTGCTGGACCTGTGCACGGACCACCTGGCCGCCCGGCTGCCCGAGATCGAGCCGGGCACCGGCTGGGCCGAGGCCACCGAGACCCGGTTCACCGCTCTGTACCGCCTCCTGTCGGCGCATCCGGGCCTGGTCGCACTGCGGGGCGCCCGCCCCTGGCTCGGCCCGAACCTGCTGGCCCGGCTCGTCGAACCGCAGCTCGCGGACAGCCTCGCGGCCGGGATGACCCACCGGGAGGCGATCACCGTCTACCGACGGATCTATCTGCTCACCCTCGGCAGCGCGAGTTTCGTGGACCACCGCGACCCCCAGGGCACCCAGGCGCTCACCCGCACCGCCCTGGCCTCCCTCGACCCGGCGGACCATCCGGCGCTGACCGGCGACGTGGCGGCGATCCTGCCCGTCCTGACCGACCACGAGGTCTATTACGGGGCCCTGCGCCAGCTCGTCACCGCCGCCGACCCGGCGCGCACGGCCCACCCCAGCACCCCACTCAGAAAGTCAGGACCCACGGCATGAGCAACAGCACGACCGCCGCCGCCCGTACGTTCAGCAGCGACAACGCCGCCGGCGCCTCCCCGGAGATAGTCGACGCGGTGGTCCGGGCCGCCGCCGGCCCGGCCTCGCCCTACGGCTCCGACGACATCACGGCCGGTGTCCGCGGCAAGCTGTCCGAGATCTTCGAACGCGACGTCGACCTCCTGATCGTCTCCACCGGCTCCGCCGCGAACGCCCTGAGCCTGGCCGCGCTCACCCCGCCCTGGGGCAGCGTCCTGTGCCACCGCGACAGCCACATCAACAACGACGAGTGCGGGGCGCCGGAGTTCTACACCGCGGGCGCGAAACTCGTACCCCTCGGCGGCGACGACGCCAAGATCGACGCCGGCGAACTCCGCGCGGCCGTCCGCAACAAGGCCGGGGACGTGCACAGCGTGGAACCCTCCGTGGTGAGCGTCACGCAGTCCACCGAGACCGGCTCCGTCTACTCCCTCGACGAACTGCGCACCCTCGGCTCGATCGTCAAGGAGCCGGGTCTGCGGTTCCACATGGACGGTGCCCGCTTCGCCGGAGCCGTCGCGGCCCTCGGCGCCCACCCCGCCGACCTGACCTGGCGGGCCGGTGTCGACCTGCTGTCCTTCGGGGCCACCAAGAACGGCACGATGACCGCCGAGGCGATCGTCGTCTTCGACCGCTCCCTCACCCCCGAACTGAGCTTCCGCGCCAAGCGGGCCGGTCAGCTCGCCTCCAAGATGCGCTTCCACGCCGCCCAGCTCGACGCGTACCTGACGGACGGCCTGTGGCTGCGCAACGCGACCCACGCCAACGCCATGGCCGCCCGCCTCCAGGACGGCGTCAAGGCCATACCCGAGGTGGACCTCCTCGGCGCCGCCGAGGCCAACATCCTCTTCTGCCGGCTGCCCCGGCAGGTCACCGAGGGACTGCTCGCCGAGGGCTACGCCTTCTACCACGACCGCTGGGAGCCCGGCGTCGTCCGCTTCGTCACCTCCTTCGCGACGACCCCGCAGAGCGTCGACGACCTCCTCGACACCATCCGCCGGTACGCCGTCTGACGCGGCGGCAGGGACCGGGGCCCGGCCTCAGTCGCCGCGGTGACGCCAGTACCAGACACCCGCGGCGACGAAGGCGCAGAAGAACGCGACGGGCAGGATCAGCCCGGGAATGCGGGCCGCGCTCACGAGGCCGCCCCCAAGAGCGCCCGGACCGATGCGGCGATGGTTCCCATACGTGTGCGACTCCGCTGTGGTGGGGGTACTGGGGACGCCGGAGCACTGTGCGGCGTACCGGGAGCGCGGGAGCCGGGTGCGGGCCGCGCGCCCCGGACGGCGTCGGCCCCATGATGGCGCAACCGACCGGGATCCGGCCCGTTCCGGACGTGGCCGGATGTGTGTGCGATCATCTCCCGTTCGGCTCCGGTCGCCGGACGGACGACTTGAGGAGACATACGCGATGGGCACCGCCGTACACGTCCCGCAGACCCGGGACATGATCGGGGAGGAACTCTCCGGCGACGAGGCACTCACCGCGCTGCGCCGCTACGGAGGCCGGCGCCTCCTGGTGGACGCGTTCTCCCGCTTCCGCTACGCCGACGGCTTCACCAACGCGCGCTCCCTCGCCTTCCAGGTGGTCCTCGGCATGGTGCCGTTCACCATCGCCCTGGTCGGGGTCGCCACGACCGTCCACACCGAGAGCATCGGACGGATCATCGAACTGACCCTCGGCCGGATCGTGCCCGGCGCCAGCGCCGACCTGGTCGAGGAGGCCCTGGACAAGACCGCCCGCAGCGCCGGGTCCGGTATCTGGGGGGCCCTCGCGATGTGGCTGGGCCTGGCCTTCGCCGTGCTCAACCTGGCCTCTGCGATGGGCCAGGTCGAGCGGGGCGCCAACCGGATATACGGCATCGAGCGCGATCGCCCGTTCCTGGTCAAGTACGGCCGCTCGCTGCTCCTCGCCCTCACCGCGGGCATGCCCCTCGTGCTGGGGTTCCTCGTCCTGGTCGCCGGTGACGCGGTGGGCGAGTCGGTGGTGGAGGCCTTCGGCTGGTCCCGGGACAGCCTCGCCTGGTGGGGGCCGCTCGAAGTGCCCCTGGGCGTGGTGCTGGTGTGGGTCGCCTCCGCCGTCATCTTCCGCTGGGCGCCGCGCCGGGACCAGCCCGGCTACACCTGGCTGGCCTTCGGCTCGGCGGTTCATCTGGTGCTGTGGGTCGCGGCCACCTGGCTCCTGGCGCTGTACGTCGCCAGGAGCGGGTCGTTCGGTGCCGTCTACGGTCCTCTCACCGCGTTCGTGGCCCTGCTGCTGTGGGCCAACCTGACCGCTGTCGCGCTGTTCCTCGGAGTCGCCTTCGCCGCCCAGCTGGAAGCGGCCCGCGCCGGCATCACCGACGCCGTGGAACCGGACCCGGGCTCCGGCCCCTGACCGAGGGGACGGCGAGGGGCCCCTGCGGGGTACCGGCGCCCGGCGGATCGTCACCGCCGCCGGGCCACCGGATTCTCGGTCCGGTGGTCGTAGTACGCCCATACGGAGACCGCCACCAGCGCGGTGACCGCGACCGCCACCACACGCACCACGCCCGAGGTGGTGAAAGCGACCAGACCGGTCGCCGCACCTCCGCACAGCATGATCGTGCGGCTCACGAGACGCTGCCGGGGTGTCTGCGGCTCCTCGCGGTCCTTGAGGTCGTGCAGGGCGTCGTGGGCCGGATGCCCGGAGCCGCGCCGGGCGCGCGCCCGGTACGCCAGCGCGTAGCTGATCAGCGCGTACAGAGCGAGGGCGCCCAGGGCCCAGAGCCAGCCTTCGGGGTCCCCGCCGCCTCCACGTGCCAGATACATGACACATCTCCTCCCGTTCGGCTTCCGGATGCCCCTGAAACCCCGGGGCACGCGGGACGCCTGCCACGAGCCGATGGAAAAGAACGACGCAGAACCCTAGGGACCGACTGGACGGTATGTCATTCTACGGAGCAGCCGAGCCGACGCCCCGGGAGAACGCGATGCAGCAAGCCGTACGGTCCCGAGCCGAGCTGGGTCACGGACCGCCGTCCACCGCGCTGTCGCGTGCCCCGAGGATCCGTTCGCTGATCGACGCCGACGCCCTGCGCGTCCTGCACAGGTCGGCCCGCGTGCTCCTGAACAACCTTCCCGAGCTGACCGACCGGCTGGTGGCGGCGCTGCGGGAACGGGAGCCCGCCTACCGCAGCACCCTGGAGAGCGATCCCGTGGGCACCTGGCAGGAGGTGCACCGCTCGCTGAGGCACAGTGTCAGCTCACTGCTCGACCCGCGCGGCGCCCGGGACGCCGCACTGCGCTGCTCCTCGAAGATCGGCGCCTCGCGCGCCGAGCAGGGGCTGCCCCTGGACGCGCTGCTGCACGCCTTCCGGCTCGGCGGCTCCCTGATCTGGCAGTCGCTGGTCGAGGAGACCTCGCGGACCGCCCCCGAGGACGTCCGCCTCCTCGTCCATGTGGCGGCCGACGTGTGGAACTTCGTCGACGAGCACTGCACCCTCGTGGCGGACGTCTACCGCAAGGTGGAGCGGCAGCACGCCTGGCGCCAGGAGCACCGGGTGCGCCTGCTGACCGCCGCCCTGCTCGACGGTACGAGCCGGATCGCGGACGTCGCCGAGACGGCCGAGGCGCTGGACCTGCCGGAACAGGGCCGGTACGCCGTGATCGCCGTCGCGGGCGGACGCCAGGCGGGCCGTACCTCCGTGCCCGGCGCGGTCGTCCCGGCCGGAGCACGCGTGTACTGGCACACGGGGGTGGAGGTCGACCACTGCATCGTCCTGGTGGGCGACGGCGACGGCGGGGAGGACGAGCCGACGGTGGGCCTGACCGCCCCCGCGGGAACGAGGGTCGGGGTCGGACCCGTCGTGGCGGGCCTCGCCGCGGTCGGCGACGCCCGCAGGCTGGCGGACATGGCCCTGAGCATGTGCGCGGACGACGGCGGCACCGTACGGCTGACCGAGCAGCTGCCGGCCGCCCTCGTGATGTCGTGCCCGGAACTGGGCGGCGCGCTGGCCGAGCGGGTCCTTGGACCGCTGCTGCGTCTGGAGCCGTCCGACCGCGACATCCTGCTGGACACCCTGGCCGCGTGGCTCGACTGCGACGGCTCGGCGCAGCGGGCGGGTGCCCGGCTGTACTGCCATCGCAACACGGTCCTCAACCGGCTGAAGCGGTGCGAGCAGCTGACCGGGCGCTCCCTCGCCCGCCCGGCGGACATGGTCGAGTTCAGTCTCGCGCTGACCGCCAGGCGGCTGCTGCGCGATATGTGACGCCGCACCGGATACGTGACACCCGATCAGATACGGGACGTGCGATGCGTGATGCCCCGTATGTGATCGTTTGAAAGTTACCTCAGGGTATGGCGTGACTTCTCACGGGGGTGCCAGTAGAACCCGTTTCACTCTATGGAGAGTGAGGAGCCGCGCATGAACGACGATTCCCCACGTGGGACGGGCCTGAGAGGTGTGTCCCGGCGAAGATTCATCACTGGAACTGGTTCTTTTCTTGGCTCGGCCGCGCTCGCCGGGCAACTGACTCCGGCGCACGCCGCCACCCCGGCCGCGGCGGCGGTGATCGAACCGGGGGCCCATGTGCCCGCCCTCGTGATCGGTACCGGATACGGCGGCTCGGTGGCCGCTCTGCGCCTGGCCCAGGCAGGCGTCGACGTCCACATGATCGAGATGGGCATGGCCTGGGACACCCCCGGCTCCGACGGCAAGATCTTCGCCAACACGACGAGCCCGGACCACCGGTCCTACTGGCTGCGGACCAGGACGAAGCAGCCGCTCAGCAACTTCCTCGGCTTTCCCATCGACAAGGACGTCCCCCGCTACACCGGCATCCTGGACGCCGAGGAGATGGGCGGCATCATCGTCTACCAGGGCCGTGGAGTCGGCGGCGGTTCGCTGGTCAACGGAGGTATGGCGGTCACTCCGAAGCGGGAGAACTTCGCCGCCGTCCTGCCGTCGGTCGACGCCGCACAGATGTACTCCGTCTACTACCCGCGCGCCAACGCGGGCCTCGGGGTCGGCACCGTCGACCCGACGTGGTTCGAGACCGCCGACTGCTACCAGTACGCGCGGGTCGGCCGTAAGCACGCGCAGCGTTCGGGCTTCCCGTTCGTCTTCGTGCCCGACGTGTACGACTGGGACTACATGGAGCAGGAGGCCGCCGGGACCGTACCGAAGTCCGCACTCGCGGGCGAGATCCTCTATGGCAACAACTACGGCAAGAAGTCCCTGCAGAAGACCTACCTCGCCAGGGCGAAGGCGACCGGACGGGTCTCCATCTCCCCCCTGCACAAGGTCACTTCGGTCGCCCCGGCCACGGGTGGCCGCTACACGGTCGTCATCGACCAGCTCAACACCACCGGCGGCACCACGGCCACCAAGACCGTCACCGCGGACCGGGTGTTCTTCGCGGCCGGCAGCGTCGGCACCAGCAAGCTCCTGGTCAGGCTGAAGGCCACCGGCGCCCTGCCCGGCCTCAACAGCGAGGTGGGCAAGGGCTGGGGCGACAACGGCAACGTGATGTGCGGCCGCGCCAACCACCTGTGGGACCCCACGGGTGCCGTGCAGTCGTCCATCCCCTGCTCAGGCATCGACAACTGGGCCGCGGGTGGCGCCTTCGCCGAGGTGGCCCCCCTGCCCACCGGCATCGAGACCTTCGCCTCCTTCTATCTGTCGATCACCAAGAACCCCCACCGCGCCCAGTTCTCGTACAACGCCGGGACGGGCAACGTCGACCTCAACTGGCAGACCGCCTGGAAGCAGCCGTCCATCGACATGGCCAAGACGATCTTCGACAAGATCAACGCCAAGGAGGGCACGATCTACCGGACCGACCTGTTCGGCACCTACAAGATCTGGGGCGACCACCTCACGTACCACCCCCTGGGTGGCGCGGTACTCAACAAGGCGACGGACAACTACGGCCGCCTGCACGGACATCCGGGCCTGTACGTCATCGACGGCGCGCTGATCCCGGGCAACACCAGCGTCAATCCGTTCGTCACGATCACGGCGCTCGCCGAACGCAACATCGAAGAGATCATCGCGGCCGACCTGTAGCGACGGGCGGGCCACGCAACCGGGGCCGCCCGGCCTCGCCGGACGGCCCCGGACCTGCCTGGCGCCTCGGCTCAGTGCCCCGGCAGTACGCACATGGCGTCGAGCCCGAGGACGCGGTTGAGCCGCCCGAACGCCAGCCACGAGCCGAGGCTCATGGTGAGTTCCACGATCTCGGCCTGGCTGTAGTGCGCGGTCATCCGGCCCCAGAACTCCTCGTCGAGACCGTGATGGTCCAGGGCGTACCGCTCCGCGTACTCGGCGGCCAGCCGGGTCCGCTCGTCGAAGGCGTCGGTCGTGCGCCACTTCGCCACCGCGTCGGCGAACTCCTCCTCGACCTTGAGCCCGTCCCGCTCGGTCCGCCAGTCCAGGCAGAACAGGCAGCCGTTGATCTGCGCGGTCCGCAGCCGCGCGGCCTCGAACTCGCGCAGTCCCAGGGTCGTATGCGCGTAGACGGCCAGCGAGAAGTCCGCGGCGGCGGGCCCGATGCCGGGGACCATCTCGCCCCACACGTACTCGATCGCGTTCCTGCCCTCGGGAATGTCGACGTTCATCCGGGACTCCTTCGCGTGCGCGGTGTCACTTCCTGCCGAGCCGTCCGACCGCCGGCAGCAGCGGGACGTCGAGCGCGTCGTACAGTCCGGGCTCCGCCGCCACGAGCCATTCGATCGCGCCCACCAGCCGGCCGACCGCGGTGGCGTTCCCGCCCGCGGACCGGTTCTCGCCCTCGTCGGTCGCCTCGACGGTGATCTCGATCCGCGGGCGGCCCTCGATGATCACGCGATGGGCCCCGTCGCCGTTCGGTGGAACCGGCCAGTCCGGCGCGCAGGACGGATGGATCCGGGTGACGTGCTCGATCACGATCCGGGGCTCACCCTCGACGACACCCTGCACCTCGAAGCGCACCGCGCCCTGGGTACCGGCCTCGAACTCGCCCATCGTCCTGGTGCGCACGGTGGTGTCGAGCGGCCGGCGCTGCAGGGTCTCGCGGATCTCGTCGATCTCGACGCCCAGCGCGCGGGCCATCAGCCGTATCTGCCCGCCCCACACCATGGCCGGGATCGACGGGGCGAGCATCAGCGGCTCGTAGTCCATCGGCTGCCCCATCCCGACCAGGAACCGCACCGACTCCTCCTGCTCGTACGTGGAGTAGTCGAAGATCTCCTGGCAGCGGATGCCGTCCACGACCGTACCGAGACCGCTCATCAGCAGGGGCAGGACGTCGTTGCCCCAGCCGGGGTCGACGCCGGAGACGAACAGCGACCCGCCGCCGTCCGCGACGGCGGCCAGCACGGGGTCACGGAACTCGGGCGGCGCGTTGCGCTGGTCGTAGAGCGGATACAGCGACGGGGTGACGACCACGGCGCCGCCGCGGATCGCCCGGCCGATGTCGGCCAGCGCCTCGTCGGGCCGGATGTCGCCCGAGGCCGCGTACACGACGGCCCGGGGGGCCGCGGCCAGTACGGCGTCGATGTCGTCGGTCGCCGCGACGCCGAGGCCACGGCCGAGACCGCCCAGCTCGCCCGCGTCGCGCCCGACCTTGTCGGGGCTGTGGACGAGCACGGCCGCGAGATCGAGCGCCGGATGGGCCTCGACCGCACGGATCGCGGCGCGGCCGACGTTGCCGGTACCCCAGACCACCGTGGGAATCATGCGCGGAGCGTAACCTGACGAGTCGTCAGTTTCCATAGTCCTGCACGGACCTCACCACCCGCTTCGCGTGGAGCGCTCCCACGGGAGCTCCGGAAGGGCCGGCGGCCCGTAGGTAACGGTTTTCCGGCGGTGCGGCCGTGCCGTTGCCTGACGGGCCTTGCGTGATAGTCTTGATCCAGTTGCAGTTGTAGTTCCCGCACACTTCAAGTGCCGCAGGCGAATTCGTATTCGTCGGGCACTTTTGTATTTCCGGCGTTCCATTCCGGACGGGGTCAATTGCGGCGTCACAGGGGTCCACACAGTGCGGGCCCCCGGGTACTGCCCCGAAAGGGATATGACATGGCTAGTGGAACCGTGAAGTGGTTCAACTCGGAAAAGGGCTTCGGCTTCATCGAGCAGGACGGCGGCGGCCCCGACGTCTTCGCCCACTACTCGAACATCGCCACCCAGGGCTTCCGCGAGCTCCAGGAAGGCCAGAAGGTGACCTTCGACGTCACGCAGGGCCAGAAGGGCCCGCAGGCGGAGAACATCGTTCCTGCCTGATGTTGTAGCGCACAAGGCAGCTGGGGTCCCACTGAGCGTGGGGCCCCAGCTTGTTGCTTTTTCAAAGGCCTGGGGGACCGCCCCACGGGCCCACCGACGGCCGGCCCGGTGCACGAGTACTCCGCACCCCCGATCCGGCCGTTTGATCCGCCCCGGTCTCCATTCCGGGAATTCCCGCCGCCCGACACCGTCTCCCGGTGTGCCGAGTCGGCCGGGCAGGCCTGCTTTTATTTGCATCCGGCTCGTTCTTGCAATTCGTTCGGCTCGTACATGCCGAGAATTCCTCGATACGTGCCATATCGAGGAAGGTTCTTGATGAACCGCTCAGCTCGTACCAATGATCGTTTCTCAAACAACCGCAAGGACGGCTTCGGCGGCTCCGACCGCGGCGGCCGGTCCCGCTCGCAGAGCCAGGGGCGCCCCGTGGGCCGCTCCGGCGGCAGCGGACGGCGGCCCGCGCCCCTGCAGGGGGAGTTCGCACCGCCGGCCACCCTCACCCCGGCCCTCCCGGCGGTGTCGACCTTCGCCGAACTGGGCCTGCCCGCCGAGCTGCTGGAGACCCTCACCGGCCTCGGCGTGGAGGAGCCCTTCCCGATCCAGGCCGCCACCCTGCCCAACTCCCTCGCGGGCCGCGATGTGCTGGGCCGTGGCCGCACCGGCTCGGGCAAGACGCTCGCCTTCGGCCTGGCGCTCCTCGCCCGCACGGCCGGCCGGCGTGCCGAGCCGAAGAAGCCGCTCGCCCTCGTTCTCGTCCCCACCCGTGAGCTGGCCCAGCAGGTCACCGACGCACTCACGCCGTACGCCCGCGCCCTGAAGCTGCGGACGGCCACCGTGGTGGGCGGTATGTCGATCGGCCGGCAGGCCGGTGCGCTGCGCACCGGCGCCGAGGTCGTCGTCGCGACCCCCGGCCGTCTCATGGACCTCGTCGAACGCAAGGACTGCCGTCTGGACCGGGTCGGCATCACCGTCCTCGACGAGGCGGACCAGATGGCCGACATGGGCTTCATGCCCCAGGTCACCGCCCTCCTGGACCTCGTGAAGCCCGACGGCCAGCGGATGCTCTTCTCGGCAACCCTGGACCGCAACATCGACCTCCTGGTCCGCGGCTACCTCCACGACCCGGTGGTCCACTCCGTCGACCCGTCGGCCGGCACCGTCACCACGATGGAGCACCACGTGCTGTACGTGCACGGCGCCGACAAGTACGCCACCGCCACGGAGATCGCCGCCCGCGACGGGCGCGTGCTGATGTTCCTCGACACCAAGCACGCCGTCGACCAGTTCACCAAGCACCTGCTCGGCAGCGGTGTGAAGGCAGCGGCCCTGCACGGCGGCAAGTCGCAGCCGCAGCGCAACCGCACCCTGGCCCAGTTCAAGAGCGGCGCGGTCACCGTCCTGGTGGCGACCAACGTGGCGGCCCGCGGGATCCACGTCGACGACCTCGACCTCGTCGTCAACGTCGACCCGCCCGGCGACCACAAGGACTACCTGCACCGCGGCGGCCGTACGGCCCGCGCGGGCGAGTCCGGCAGCGTCGTCACACTGGTCATGCCCAATCAGCGCCGCGACATGACCCGGCTGATGTCCGACGCCCGTATCCGCCCGCAGGTCACCCAGGTCCGCTCCGGCGAGGCCGAGCTGAGCCGCATCACCGGCGCGCAGAAGCCCTCCGGTGTCCCGATCGCCGGGAGCGGCCAGACCGCGGAGCGCCCGCCGCGCGGCGGCGCCCCCTTCCGTGGCATGGGCACCCGCCCTGGCCGGTCCGGCGGGGAGTCCCGCAGGACGGCCGAGGCACGACAGACGGCGGAGGCCCGCAAGGCCGCCCGGATCCGCCGGGGCGTGTAGCCCGCCCGTACGTGTAATCGCACGTCAGTGCGGGTGTGTGGCGCTTCGAGCGGCGGTGAGCGCTGAGATCCACCATTCTGGACGCAGATGCGATCACAATGCCCACATTGGGGAAGTCGAGTCCCATGACTGAATCAGAGTTCCCGCCGGAAAGCCGCCCCGTCGACCTCTACCTCGATCTTCTGCGTGTCCGTATGAACCCGACGGACTACGCGATGCTGCTGCGCATGGTCGAACCCGTCCTCGAAGCGATGCAGGAGCAACGCGCCGGACCCATCGAGCTGAGCCTCGACGGCGAGGAGGGTTCCAAGGTGTCGCAGGAGGTCCGTGACGAGGCGTCCCTCGTCGTGGCGGTCGCCGTCACCGGGCGCATGGACAACCAGATCGTAGAGATCGAGACCGAGCAGGGCGGACCCGTCAGGGTCGTGACGGACTCGGGCACCGCGGCCGATCCCGCCCGGTGCCAGGAGATCGCCGACTTCATCGGTGAGCGCCAGCGTCAGGACGAGGAGCTGCGCGGCATCGCCGAGGTGAGCGGTCTGCCCACCGACGTCTGACACCCGACCGTCCCCCCGGCCGCCCGGTGCCAGACGCGTCACACGGCACCGGTTCCCGCCCTGCCCGGAGCACGGCCCTGCGATGCTGGCGCCCGTGTCGATCACTTCGTCCGTGCCGGAACCCATCACGCCCGACGCCCCGCTCGTCCTGCGCCGCCCCCTGCTCACCCAGCAGTGGCTGGACCTGACCTTCGTGCACTGGGCCGCGGACCCGGCGACCGTGGCGGAGCTGCTGCCGGCGGGAACCGTCCCCGACACCTTCGACGGCGTCACCTACGTCGGCCTGGTCGCCTTCCGCATGCACCGGGTGGGCTGGCTCGGGCTGCCCGGCGTGCCCTATCTCGGCTCCTTCCCGGAGACCAACGTGCGGCTGTACTCGGTCGACGCGTACGGGCGACGCGGTGTGGTCTTCCGCTCCATGGACGCCTCCCGGCTCGTCCCGGTGCTCCTGGGCCGCCTCGGTTTCCGCCTGCCGTACGTGTGGTCCCGTATGTCCGTGCGGACCGGCGAGGACACGGTCGGCTACACCAGCGCGCGGCGACTGCCGGGCCCACGCGGCGCGTACAGCCGCCTCGTCGTCAGGCCGGGGGAGCGGATAGCGGAACCGACCGGCCTCGAACACTTCCTGACCGCCCGGTGGGGCATGCACAAGCCGACCTTCGGCGACGCCGGGTTCCTGCCGAACGACCATCCGCGCTGGCCGCTGCACCGCGCGACGCTGGTCGAGTGCGAGGAGAACCTGGTCGGCTCGGCCGGTCTGCCTGCGCCCGTGGGCGACCCGGTGAGCGTGCTGTACTCACCGGGAGTGCCCGTACGTCTCGGCCGCGCGACGGCGGGCCCGCCGCGCCGATGAGGGGCGGCCCCGCCGCAGGTGACCGGATGATCGACGGTGGCGACCTGGCGGTCAGCGGTTGTGGTCGGGCTTCGCGCGGCGGGTGGCGAGCAGAAGCGCTATGTCGTCCGGGCGGTTCGCCACGTGGCGGGCCTTCGCGGTGAGCCGGTCGGCGACCCCCGCGAGCGACCGTCCCCCCGGCCGGCCGGCGGGGGAGCCCGCCCGGGCCAGGGCGACGCGCAGCGCGGTGATCCCCTCGTCGATGTCGACGCCGGGCGTCTCGACCAGACCGTCCGTGTAGAGCGCGAGGATGGCGCCGGGGTCCAGCTGCAGTTCCGTCACCGGGTACCGGGCGTCCGGATCGACCCCGAGGACGACACCGCCGGGGATCTCCAGGACATGCGTACGGCCGTCCGGGAAGCGCAGGATCGGCGGCGGATGACCTGCCCTGGCCACCCGGGCCTGACCGGTGAGTGGATCGAGACGGATGTAGCAGCAGCTGGCGAACAGGCCGGGGTCGAGGTCGATCAGAAGATGGTTGGTGCCGCTCATCACCTCGTCGGGCGGCCGGTCGCCGAGCGCGAACGCCCTGACGGCGCTGCGCAGTTGGCCCATCGTGGCGGCGGCCTGGACGCCGTGTCCCTGGACGTCGCCGATGACCAGCGCGAGTCCGTCGCCCGACTCGACGACGTCGTACCAGTCCCCTCCCACGTCCATCCCCTGGGTGCCCGGCAGATAACGCCCGACCGTCTCCACCCGGGGATGGGCGGAGAGGCGCCGGGGGAGGAGCGCCTGCTGAAGTCCGCGGGCGAGGGCGGCCTCGGTGTCGTAGCGCTGGGCCTTCTCCATGGCGTGGGCGATCAGCCCGGCGAGGGCCGTGAGCACCGTGCGTTCCTCGGTGCTGAAGCTTCTGGGGCGGTCGAAGCCCAGGATGCAGGAGCCGACCGGGCGTCCGGAGGCGATCAGGGGCAGGAAGGCGCGGGAGCCCTCGGTCGCGTCGAGGGGGACGCCCGGATAGGCGGTCGCGAGCTGCTGCATCGACTCGAAGAAGAGCGGGCGGCCACTGGTGAGGGTCTCCACCCCGGGCAGCCGCGCGTCGAGGCCGACGCCTTCGAACGGCGCGAGGAACCCCTGGGGGAAGCCCGTTTCCCAGGCCAGGTACAGGTGCCGGTCCTGGAGCAGGTAGATGGCGAGCCGGCCGCCTCCGAAGGCGGGCAGCAGTTCCTGCATGACGACCGCGGACACCTGGCGTGCGGTGACCGCCTCGGTCAGCGCGATCGCGAGGACGATCGGCCGGTACAGCGGCGCCATGGAGGTGACCTTGGCGGCGGCCCCGTCGGGCAGGGGCACACCGGCCGCCGAGGACCCCTCGGACGGGGGCGCGAGTCCGGGAGCCGGGTCGGCCACCCGGTTGGCGGGCACGACGGTGCAGGTCAGGATGTCGGGTCCGGGATAGACGGAGACCGCGAGCCAGTCGCCGCCCCCGTGGAACTCCGGGGGAGCGTCCTCGCCGTACCGCAGGGGGCGTACGACGTGGAAGTGCACCGGCTCCAGGGACAGCAGGGCCTCGCGCAGATGGTCCTCGTAGGCGGAGCGCTCCAGCCACGGCACCTCCTCGCCCAGGGGGCGGCCCAGGAGGCGTGTCCGCGGGCGGCCCAGGAGCCGGGCGGCCTGCTCGTTCGCGTAGACGATGAGCCCCAGCCGGTCGAGGCAGAAGACCCCCTCGGGGAGCAGGTCGGCCGCGCCGTCCGCCGCCGAACCGATGTCCGGGTCGAGGACGAGGCCCCGGACCGCGCACGGCCCGGGCGTCAGGGCGGTGTCCTCCGGGTTCCACAGCTCCAGCAGCCGCAGGCTGCCGTCGGACGCGTGCACCGGCAGGGGGAGGGGCGGCGGCCGTCCCGCGGCGGTCTCCCGTAAGGCGGTCAGGATCTGATGGGAGTCGGCGGCGGCCACGGCGTCGGCGAGCGCCTGCGGGGTGTCCGTGCATCTGCCCGGTGCCACGCCGAGCAGGGCGTGCAGCCGGCTGTCCGCGGTCACGACGTCGGAGGCCGGGTCCCAGGTGAACCGTCCGATGCGCCCGGCGGGAGGGCGCGTGGCCGGTGGCCGTACGCAGAGTGGTTCGCCGTCCCAGGCGATGTCCGGCTCGCCGTCCTCCTCCAGCTTCCACAGGGCCTGGCCCAGGTCCTCGGCCAGCTGGGCCATGCGGTCACGGTCGGGCAGGACCTCGGTGGCGTCCGAGGCGGAGGGCCGCAGGATGGTCAGCACGCCGTACGTCGTCGACCTGCCCACGACCGGCACGTACAGGGAGCCGAACTGGAACGGCAGGCTCGCCGCGAACTGGGGGTAGCGGCGCATCGTTTCTGTCGCGTCCGGGAGCACCACCTGGACGCCCAGCCGGAAGGCGTCCGCCACGGGGAACCTGCGGTCCACGTGCAGCCGCCACCACGGGCGGAACAGGGGACCCGGCAGCCCGGAGAGCACGGCCAGTCGCAGCAGCCCCGGGGTGCCGGAGCGCAGGTACACCCCGCCCGCGAAGCCGCCGGCCGCGCTGATCGCCTCCGTGGTGACCCCGGTGAGCAGCGGGTCCAGGCGTCCGGGGATCCGGGTCTCGTGCTCGGCTCTCCCAGTCATCGGCCCTACCTCGTCCGTGCGCCGCCCGGGTGGCTGACACAGCAAGAATGCGCCACGAGGCCCCCCGCCTGCACCCGGGAGAGGCACTGTGCGTGTGAATTCGATGAGGCTACCGGGGTGTGCGCGAACCGTGGGCGTCCGGTGGGGACTGCTGTTCCCCGATTCACCCGCCCCTGGGGCCGGAAGGCACGAGGTGCGGGGAAAAGAGGCTGGTCGGGTGCCTTGTCGACCTGTCGCGCACGACAGCCCGCATTTCCCGCCGAAGGAGGGGAACGTGGAACGTGGATCACATACGAACCGGGAGAGGCGGACCGGAACAGCTCGCGGAGCAGATCCCGCGGCGGATCCGGTCGAGGGAGCGGCCGCATGGGATCAGGACAACCGCGGAGTGTGCCGCGGGCTGCCTGTCCCGTGCGGCTCGTACCCGCCCTCGACAACCCGGCGCAGCCTCGTGAGGAGTCCCATGACTACGTACGTCATCACCGTCCCCGGCACGTTCGTCAACGGCGTGGACGACGCCGCGCGCTCCGACGTCGAGCGCAGGCTCCGCCCCCGGGACCCGAAGAACACGGACCTGGGGGAGAGTGAGGAGCTGAGTCTGCTGACGGTCGAGGAGGGCGGCATGTTCTCCGCCCGGATCGAGGTCGAGGCGTCGGACCAGGCGAGCGCCGAGGCCGAAGCGGTCCAGCTGATCTCGCGGGCCCTGCGCGACAGCGGCTTCCCCGAGAAGGACGCCCCGCTGGGCCCGGCCTTCGTGACCGGCATCGACCGCGAGTTCTGAGACGGCGAGTTCCGGGACCGGGAGATCTCTGAGCCCGCGAGCTCTGAGGGCGGGCAGGCCGGTTCAGGTCCGTCCCCCGGCACGACGGGGGACGGACCGCCCGCGGCAGTCACCGGGAAGCATGACAAATCCGCGCGCATCACCTCTAGGCTCGGAGCAACACACTTCGCAGGCTTCGGCCGTGCACGCGCGGGAGTTGCGGATGGACTACTACGACCTCGGTACCCACGGCCGTGTGGTGACCACCGCGTCCCCTCAGGCCCAGCTGTGGTTCGACCGCGGGCTGGTCTGGTCGTACGCCTTCCACCACGAGGAGGCCGTCGCCTGCTTCGAGGCCGCCGCGGCGGCGGACCCCGACTGCGCCATGGCGTACTGGGGCATCGCCTACGCCCTCGGCCCGAACTACAACAAACCCTGGGATTTCTTCGACGGCGAGGACCTGGTCCGCACCGTCGACCGTACGCACGCCGCCGTGGAGCTGGCCCAGGAGAAGGCGGCCGGTGCCACCCCCGTCGAACAGGCACTGATCGGCGCGCTGCGTGTCCGCTATCCGCAGGCGAAGGCCGTCGAGGACTGCTCGGTGTGGAACGAGCCCTACGCGGACAGCATGCGCGCCGTTTACGCACTCGCCCCGGACGACCTGGACGTGGCCACGCTCCACGCCGACGCGCTGATGAACCTCACCCCCTGGCAGCTGTGGGACCTGCGCACGGGCGAGCCGGCCGACGGTTCACGCGCGGCGGAGGCCAAGGAGGTGCTGGAGCGGGCGCTCGCCACCGACGCCGGGGTACGGCACCCGGGACTCCTGCACATGTACATCCACCTCATGGAGATGTCCTCGGCCCCCGAGACCGCGCTGCCCGCGGCGGACCGGCTGCGCGGCCTGGTGCCCGACGCCGGCCACCTCCAGCACATGCCCACCCACCTGGACGTGCTGTGCGGCGACTACCGGCGGGTGGTGGCCGACAACGGCACGGCGATCGCCGCCGACGAGAAGTACCTCGCGCGGTCCGGGGCGATGAACTTCTACACGCTGTACCGCTCGCACAACTACCACTTCCGGATCTACGGGGCGATGTTCCTCGGGCAGTCGGGGACCGCTCTGGAGACCGCCGCCCAGCTCGAAGCCTCCATCCCGGAGGAACTGCTGCGGGTGCAGAGCCCGCCCATGGCGGACTGGCTGGAGGGCTTCCTCGCCATGCGGGTGCACGTCCTGATCCGGTTCGGCCGCTGGGCCGACATCCTGGACCTGACGCTGCCCGCCGACCCGCGGCTGTACTGCGTGACGACCGCGATGCTCCACTACGCCCGCGGGGTCGCGTACTCGGCCACCGGCCGGATCGCCGACGCCGAGGCCGAGCGCACGCTGTTCAGGGAGGCGGTCGCACGGGTTCCGGAGACCCGGATGCTGTTCAACAACACCTGCGCCGACATCCTCGCGGTCGCGTCGGCGATGCTCGACGGCGAACTGGAGTACCGCAAGGGCAACTTCGAGGCCGCCTTCGCCGCCCTGGAGCGGTCGATCGAGCTGGACGACGGCCTCCCCTACGACGAGCCCTGGGGGTGGATGCAGCCGACCCGGCACGCGTACGGCGCCCTGCTCCTCGAACAGGGGCGCGTCGCCGAGGCGGAGGCGGTCTACCGGGCCGACCTGGGGCTCGACGACACACTTCCCCGCGCTCTGCACCACCCCGGCAACGTCTGGGCCCTGCACGGCTTCCACGAGTGCCTGGTCCGGCTGGGCAGGGCGGGGGAGGCGCGGATCGTGGCCCAGCAGCTGAAGATCGCCGCGGCCGTGGCGGACGTACCGGTCGAGGCTTCGTGCTTCTGCCGCCTCGCCGGCGACGCGCCCGCGGCCGACGCACTCGCCGGCGACGCGCCCTCCGGGAGCGGAGTTCCCGTCAACGAGGCCCCGGGCGGGGGTTGTTGCTGACGGGTCGCCGCTTCCTCTTGTCGCCGTCCGATGGCTGACCGTACGCTGACAAGTCATAGAACTTCGGACGTGATTGACCGGGGGAACCGTCATGTCCTGGCAGCGCAACGACTTCAACGACGGATTCGTCATACCGCCGATGCCGACCGCGCCACCGCCCGCACCCGCGGACGGCTGGAGAGCCGCCGGTGTGGCACTCCTGAACCTCAGCGGACTGGGCCTCGGTTACGCGCTGGTGCGCCGCTGGTGGCTGATGGCCGCCTGCTGGGTCGCGACCGCGCTACTGCTCCTGGTGGCGCTGCCCGCGGACCCGGACGGTGTACCCGGCGGAGCCCTCGTCGCGTACCTCGTCCTTCTCGCGCTCGCGGCCGTCCACGGCGCGGTCGTGGGGCTGCGGACCCGGCTGATGTGGCCGCCCGCGGCCTGGATCGCCGTCGTCCTCGGCATCGTGCTCCTCGCCGTGCCCGCCGGAGGTGTCGCCCTGTACGGCGGCGCACGCGACGAAGCCACCGAACAGATGCTCCTGGACCGACTGGAGCGCGCCGACGAACTGGTCAAGGCGGCCGGGAGACAGCAGTTCCAGAACGCGGAGTCCGACTACCGCAAGGCCCTGACCGTCTACAGCGATCTGCGCAGCGACCACCCCGGCTCACGGGCGGCCGAGCGGGTCCCCGACCGGCTCAAGACCTACTACACCACCGTCGCCTCCGCCTACGAGGAGAAGAACTACTGCACCGCGGTGGCGCCCCTGAAGTACCTGCGCACGGTCCCGCGCACCATGGACGAGAAGGAACTCGGCACACTGGCGACATGGCCCGACGACCGGCTGGCCACCTCGCTCTACGAGTGCGGCACGCAGTCGCTGTCCGGCGGAACCGCGGAGTGGGCGACGCACTACGGCGAACTGCTCCGGACCTTCCCGAAGTCCGGACAGAGCGCGAAGGTGGGGTCCTCGGTCGGGACGGCCGTCGACAAGGCCGTGAAGGACGTGCGCGGAGACGATCCCTGCAAGGCCGTCGAGCGCCTCGAATCCCTGAACTCCCAGATCGTCGGACTGCCCGGAGAGGACGCCGGGCAGGGCCGGACCCTCACCAGGAACGCCGACCGGGCGGAGAAGAACGCGGAGTCGGGTACGTACGACTGCGGAGTGGACCAGTACAAGGACGGCAGTTTCGCCGAGGCCGTCACCACCATGAACGACTTCGTCAAGAACGCCGGGGCGCACAAGAACGTGGCCCGCGCCAAGAAGATCGTGATCGCCGCCGAGGTCGCCCAGACCGTGCCCGCCGCGGGCAAGCGCCTGCCCACCACGGCGTCCGGCGGCAGCATCTCCGTCACCGTCAAGAACGACAGCCCCGACGACATCAGGGTGCTGTACACCGGCCCGGTGACGGGCAGCTTCACGCTCAAGGCCTGCGGGAAGTGCACCTCCTACTCCCTGACCAGCACGATCACACTGGGCTTCAAACCGTGCAGCGACAGCGGCAAGAACTACCCGCAGCGGACCATCCGGCTGCCCGTCGGCACGACGTACTTCGTGCATAAATCCACGAGCGGTATCGGAAACACTCCGGCCTCGGACACCGCCAAACTGTCGTCCGGCTACATCTACACCGAATGCGCGTATACGACGAAGTACGGCTACTGACCCGAGACCAAAAGGGCGATATGCGTCGGCCGCCAGAATTGCGCTGATCCCCGGCCGGATCCTCGCAGGCCGGACCAGGCACTCAGTGCCTTCTGCGGGCCTGGTGACGGGTGTGTGGGGATTCTGTGACCCATTGCCGGGGCGGGGATGCCGGGCCGGTCGGCGGGTACGAATCCGGTAAACTCGTGGATCTTGGTTTGGCTTGCAGACGTATCTATTGCGCAATAGCTAGGTGAGTCATGAATCTTTTTAATCGAGGTGCCTCTCCGCGTCGCTCTGCCACGCTCGTCGAACCGCAACGGCCCGACGGGCCACCCGATTTCCCCCAGGGCGGCCCCTCGGAACCGGACCTGAGAACCCTGACCGGGAACTGGGTCATCGACCCCGCGCACAGCCGGATCGGCTTCTCCGTCCGGCACGCCATGGTCACGACCGTGCGGGGCGCCTTCACGGACTACCGGAGCCGCCTCTTCTTCGACGGCCGCGACCCGTCCCGCTCGGGGGCCGAGATCATCCTGTCCACCGCCAGCGTCGACACGGGCGTGGACCAGCGCGACAGCCATGTGTCCGGCCGTGACTTCCTGGACTCCGGCACCTATCCGCACATGCGCTTCCTCAGCACCGCCGTGAAACTGGCGGCCCCCGACGTCTACCGGATGACCGGCGACCTCACCATCAAGGACATGACGCGTCCCGTCGTCCTCGAACTCACCTACATCGGCTATGTCACCGACCCGTTCGGCTACGAGCGCGTCGGCTTCGACGGCACCACCACCATCAACCGCTCCGAGTGGGGCCTGACCTACAACACCAGGCTGGCCGAGGGCGGCGCCATGGTGAGCGACAAGGTCCGCCTCCAGCTCGACATCGCGGCCATCCGCACCACCCCGCAGCCCGGCTGACCACCGCAGAACACTCCTGTGCGGCTCCTCGATGCCTGGGTGCGCGCCTGCCGGGTACCTGGGTTGTGGACATGCAGGTACGGACCGCAGGAACGGGAGTGATTCGGTGGGGGTCAAGGCAATGGGCTGGGCGCATTCGTTTCCGGTGTCGGGCGGTGTGCGCGCCGGACGGGAGTGGACACGCGAGCATCTGGAGTCCCTGCCGTGGACCGCGGACGAGCCGGACACGGTGGACGCCGTCGTGCTGACGGTCTCCGAGCTGCTCACCAACGCCCACATCCACGCGCGCAGTGACGCGCATCTGGTACTCACCTGGGACGGCGACTGCCTCCATGTGAGCGTCCACGACGAGGACCCGACGTTGCCGCGGCAGCGGGACCCGGAGGCCGGTGAGGTGTCCGGCCGCGGGGTGGGGATCGTACGGATGCTCGCCGACGAGTGGGAGATGCGCTGCCAGCGGCACGGCAAGGTCGTGACGGCCTGCTTCCGCCCGGCCGGCGCCGACTCGGGGGACGAGCATCTGTGGGGGGACCGTGCGGGGGGCGGCGGTTCGCGGGACGGCCGGGCGCGCGAGGACCGGGCGCGATAGGACCGCTGAGGTCCACTCGGACGCCTGACGCCTGACTCCTGACTCCTGCCTGACGCCTGGTGCCTGACCCTGGTGGCTGGTCCCTGACGCTCAGCCGCCCGCCGTCGGCCGTTGTCCGTCGTCCGCCGTCAGGCCTTGTGGGGCGCGAAAGCGCCTTCCGCTGTGAAGACCTGTGCCGCGAAGCGTTCGCCGATACGGCGATGGGTCGCCGCGTCCGGGTGGAGCTGGTCGGGCAGCGGCAGTTCGGCGAAGTCGGCCTCGCCGTAGAGGCGGAGCCCGTCGAGGTGATGGAGGTTCGGGTCCTCCTTCGACCGCTGGGCCACGATCCGGGCCAGCTCGTCCCGGATGACGCGCAGCGTCAGTTTCCCGGCCGCCGTTTCCGCCGGATCGCCCATGGCCACGAAGCGCAGTTGTCCCTCGCTCATATTGCCGAGGTCCGGAGCGCTCGGACCGGGTGTGTCCTCGTGGATGGGGCACAGGATCGGGGACACGACCAACAGCGGTGTGTCCGGGTGACCTTCGCGGATCGTGTCGAGGAAACCGTGGACGGCCGGGGTGAACGCGCGCAGGCGCATCGCGTCGGCGTTGACGACGTTGATGCCGATCTTGACGCTGATCAGGTCGGCGGGGGTGTCCCGGAGCGTGCGGGCGGTGAACGGGTCGAGCAGCGCGCTGCCGCCGAGGCCCAGGTTGATCAGCTCCACACCTCCGAGGGAGGCGGCGAGCGCGGGCCAGATGGTGGTCGGCCCCGCGGCGTCGGAGCCATGACTGATGGAGCTGCCGTGATGCAGCCACACCCTGCGCCCCCGGTCGGCCGCGGGCTCGACCGGGGCGTCGGTGCGCAGGGCGACCAGCTCGGTGGTCTCGTTGTGCGGCAGCCAGATCTCGATGTCCTTGGTGTCGCCGCCGCCGTTGTTGCCGTCGCTCCCGGGCAGGTCGGTGAAGCGGACGGTGCCCACCGGACCGGTCCGCAGTTCGGCGCTCCCCGTGGTCATGTCGATGGTCAGGGTGTTGCCGTCCCGCACACTGCCCCGGCCGGCCAGGACCCCGTCGACGAGCAGTTCGTACACGCCGTCCGGGCGGGGCGGGGCGCCCGTGTAGACCCGCTTCGTGGGCAGCGTGTCCAGTTCGACGGTGGTGGCCCGGGTGCGGAAAGCCAGCCGTACGCCGGACGGCTGGGACTCGGCCATGGCCAGCTGGCCGTCGGCGTACTGGGCGCGGACCCAGGCGGGCAGCCGGTGCGGCAGCACGCCGTGCTCGGTGCGTTCCAGGTCGAGGGCGCCTCGGAGGAGGTCCGCGGTGATGGGTGTGGTGATCCAGCCGGCTGAGCTGTCAGTTGTGCCGTCGGTGGTGGTGGCTGAAGTGTTCTCGTTGGGCATGGCTTCGACCTTGTCGATTCTGGGGGGGGAGGGCTTGCCGGGCGGAGCTACTGCTGGGCGGGCCAGTTCCGCAGGAGGGCGTCGAGGGCGTCGAGGATGCTGGTCCAGGACTCCTGGGAATCGGGAGCGCTGTGGCTGAAGCCGCCGCTCAGCTCCAGGCTGACGTAACCGTGGAAGACGCTGCCCAGGAGGCGGACCGCGTGGGTCTGGTCCGGTTCCGTGAGGTCGTAGCCGCGCAGGATGGCCCGGGTCATCTGCGAGTGCCTGCTGCCGGCGCTGGCGGCTGCTGCCTCGGGGGTGAGCTTGAGCTGGGCAGCGGCGTACCGGCCGGGGTGCTCTCCCGCGTAGTCGCGGTAGACGTTCGCCAGGGCGATCAGGGCGTCCTTGCCCGCGCGGCCCGCCAGGGCGGTTGCGCCGCGGTCGGCGAGCTCCTCCAGGGCGAGGAGGGCGATGCCTGTCTTGAGGTCCTGGGAGCTCTTCAGGTGCGAGTAGAGGCTCGCGACCTTCACGTCGAATCTTCTGGCCAGGGCGGAGACGGTTACCTGGTCGAAGCCGGACTCGTCTGCGAGGTCTGCGCCTGCTTGGATCAGGCGCTTGGTCGTCAGGCCTGCGCGGGCCATGGGGGTCCTCCTGTTTGTAGGGTTCGATTATGCATTTGCCTAAAGGGTTTAGGCAAATGGGCGAACCCTGCAGGTGCCTCCGGCGGGGGTGATGTCGGGTGCGGGGCGGTGGGGGCTGGTCGCGCAGTTCCCCGCGCCCCTGAAGGACCGGGCCGGGCGTCGCGTCCCCGTGCGGCTCAGAGCCAAAAGACTGCGCCGTTCCCCGCGCCCCCGAAAGGCAAAAGGCTGCGCCGTTCCCCGCGCCCCCGAACGACAGAAGATTGCGCCGTTCCCCGCGGCCCTTGTGTGTGGGGGCGGGCCCCGGTGTGTCAGTGGGGGATCGTGTCGATCAGGTCTCGGGCGCCCTGGCGTAGGAGGGCTACCGCCACCGATGTGCCGAGCGTGGCGGGGTCCAGGCGGCCGGCCCACTCGTGGGCGTTGAGCTGGGTCTTGCCGTCCGGGGTGAACACGCAAGCGCGCAGGGACAGTTCGCCGCGCGGCTCGGCCGTGGCGTAACCGGCGATCGGCGAGTTGCAGTGGCCCTGGAGGACGTGCAGGAACATGCGTTCCGCGGTGGCCTCGCGATGGGTGGCCGGATCGCCGAGCGCACTGACGGCGTCGATGACCGTGGTGTCGCCCTCGCGGCACTGCAGGGCGAGGATGCCCGCGCCGATCGGCGGCATCATCGTCTCGGGGGAGAGGATCTCGGTGATCACATCGGTGCGTTCGATGCGCTCAAGGCCCGAGACCGCGAGCAGCAGCGCGTCCGCCTCACCCGCGGCGAGCTTCGCCAGGCGCCGGTTCGCGTTGCCCCGGAACGGCACGCACTGCAGGTGGGGGCGGGAGGCGGCCAGCTGCGCGACGCGGCGTACGGAGGAGGTCCCGATCCGGGTGCCGGGCGGCAGCTCGTCGAGGGTGAGTCCGCCCGGGTGGATGAGCGCGTCCCGGATGTCGTCCCGCTTGAGGAACGCGGCGAACATCGTGCCCGCCGGAAGCGGCCGGTCGGCGGGCACGTCCTTGACGCAGTGCACCGCCAGATCGGCCTCGCCGGCCAGCAGCGCGGCGTCGACCTCCTTGGTGAACGCTCCCTTGCCCTCGACCTGGGAGAGGTCCCCCATCCACTTGTCGCCGGTCGTCTTCACGGGGACGACCTCGGTACGCGTTCCGGGATGGAGCGCGGCCAGTTCGGCCCGTACGCGCGCCACCTGCGCCAGGGCCATGGGCGAGTCGCGGGAGACGATGCGGATCAACTCGGGAGCGTGCATACGCCCCACGATAGACCGTGCGGCACACGCGAACTGCGCCTTGCCCGCACGGGCTCAGCGGCTGGGATGGTCCGGGTCGTCCTCAGCCGACGGCAGGATGTTGGAGCCCTCCGCCCAGTGGTTGACCCAGCCGCAGTAAGAACACGCGTACCGGTTGTTGAGCCCGCTCACCTTGGCACCGCACTGGCGGCAGTCCGTCGTGGTGATCTCCGCGCCGGGCGAGGAGGCCGTGACGGCGTCACCTGGCCCGGATTCCGGCGCCCGCTCCTGCGTCATGCAGGCAGCGTACCCGTGGGTCCCGGATCCACCGGAAGGGTCGTCGCACCGGGCAGCGCGGGAGGCGTCGTACCGGGCCGGACACCGGGCAGGGGTGGCCAGGACTGGAAGGTCCTGACCACCCCTGTCTCCTCCCCGTCACGGGAGAGCCCGGCCGCCGGCCGCCGTCCCCGAAGGGCGGCCGGCTGGGGAAGGTCCGTCAGCTGGTGGGCATCAGGACCGTGTCGATGATGTAGACGTTGGCGTTGGCGGTCTTCACGTTGCCGCAGACGACCTTCGCGGAGTCGTTGACCTTGTAGGACTCGCCCGAACCGGAGGTCGTCAGCTTCGACTTCTCCAGCGTCGGGAAGGAGCCGTTCTCCAGGTCCTTCGGCGCGAGCTTCTGACCCACGACGTGGTACGTGAGGATCTTCGTCAGCGTGGCCTTGTCGGCGAGGACCTTGTCCAGGTCGGCCTTCGGGATCTTCGCGAAGGCGTCGTTGGTCGGCGCGAACACCGTGATGTCCTTGGCGTTGTTCAGGGTGTCGACCAGACCGGCCTTCTTCACGGCGGTGACCAGGGTGGACAGGGCCGGGTTGTTGGAGGCGGCCGTGGCGACCGGGTCCTGGGCCATGCCGTCGAACGAACCGGAACCGCTCTTCGGCACCGAGGCACAGCCCGGACCGAACGGCTCGTCCTTCGTCGCGGTGTCGCCCGAGCCGGCCATGCCGTCGTCGGACTCGGTGGCGGAGGCCGACGCCTTGCTGGAGGAGTCCGACTTGGCGGAGTCGCTGCCGCTGTCGGAGCAGGCGCTGAGGGACAGCGGGAGAACGGTGGCCGCGGCCACGATCACGGCGATACGGCTGATGCGAGTGTTCATGGTGTTTCTCCTATGAGTTGACACAGCCGTGGCTGCGTTCATTCGGGGGTCGGACATGTGGTTCGGGGTGTGGGGATGGGGGGAGTTGGTCTGTGGTGTCACTCGACGGTCACCACGACCGAGTGCCGGCCGCTCGCGCCGTCGGGGACGGTTCCGGTGCGCTTCTCGGTCTGCACCGTGCCGGTGCGGTCCGTGGCCCGGACGGTGAGGGTGTGGCCGCCCTCGGTGGCCCGCCAGTCGTAGGACCACTGACGCCAGGTGTCGCGGGAGTCCTCGGCGGCGAGCCGGGCCTCCTGCCAGGGGCCGTCGTCGACCCGGACCTCGACCTTGTCGATGCCGCGGTGCTGTGCCCAGGCGACCCCCGCGACCATGACCGAACCGGCCTTGGGGCGGGCGAACGGCTTGGGGGTGTCGATCCGGGACTGGGTCTTGATGGGTGCCTGCCGCGCCCAGTCCCGCTTGACCCAGTAGGCGTCGTAGTCGTCGAACGAGGTGAGTTCGATGTCCTGAATCCACTTGCAGGCCGAGACGTAGCCGAACAGGCCGGGCACCAGCATCCGGACCGGGAAGCCGTGGACGAAGGGGAGCGGTTCCCCGTTCATTCCGACCGCGAGGAGTGCGTCCCGGCCGTCCATGACGTCCTCGACCGGGCTGCCGATGGTCATGCCGTCGACGGACCGGGCCACCAGCTGGTCGGCGCGGCCACCCTTGGAGGGCGGTTTCACCCCGCACTCGGCCAGCAGGTCGGCGAGCCGTACGCCGATCCAGCGGGCGTTGCCCACGTAAGGGCCGCCGACCTCGTTAGACACGCAGGTGAGCGTGATGTCGCGCTCGATCAGTTCGCGCCGCAGCAGGTCGTCGAAGGTGAGGGTGACCGGTCGGGTGACCCCCTTGCCGTGGATCCGCAGCTTCCAGGTGGTCGCGTCGACCTTGGGCACCACCAGAGCGGTGTCCACGCGGTAGAAGTCCTTGTTCGGGGTGGTGAAGGGACTCACGTCACGGATCCGCAGCTGCGCGCCCTTGGGAATCGCGTCCGCGGGGGAGGCCGGGGCGGGCAGTACGACGTCCGCCCGTGAAGCCGCCGCTTCCCGGCTCTTCGAGCCGCTCAGGGCGCGGCCCAGCAGTCCGGTACCGGCGGACGCGGCGGCGGCAGCGGTCGCCAGGATGACGAAGCCCCGGCGGTCCCAGCCCTCGCCCCGGGACGAGTCGTCCCGCGCCGATCCGGTGTCATCAGGTGCCTGGCCCCGGATCTGGAGCCTGCCGATCAGGAAGTACAGCAGTGCCGCCGCGACCACCGCGCCCACCACGGAGGGCAAGGCGTCGGTGAGCCCGGTCGAGTCGGGCCGGCTGAGCGCCGCCGCCGCCCCGACCACACCGAAAAGCAGAACTCCGGCGGCACCGGTTCGCCGGTACCGCAGGGCGAATACACCCAGGGCGATCGCGAACAGCACCAGTGCGGCAAGAATCCCGAGTTGCAGGACCAGTTTGTCGTTGGTACCGAAATTGCGGATCGCCCAGTCCTTCACGGGCGTGGGAGTGCGGTCGATCGCCGCACCCCCGACCGCGATGACGGGACCGGCCTGCGGACGCACCCCCGCGGCCACCAGTTCGGCGACGGCGAGCGCGGCGAAACCGGCCAGCAGGCCGCTGAGCGCACCGAGCGCCGGCCGCACCAGGCTGCGGGTAATTCGCGTTTGCTTCTTGTCGTCCGTCACGTGGGGAATCCGGTCCTGATTGCTGCGCGGATTGGTCGATCACCCGATCCGGGGCACTTCTTTTTCAGACCAATCCGCGGGCCCTGCGGCTACGGATTAAGCAATTTCAGGTCTACGGATTTCCGCTGTTGTATAACCGGATCATGATCTATCACGTAGTGCCGCTCGGTGAGTGGAGCGCCCGCCCCGAGGCGCCGTACGAGCCCGCTTCCCTCGCCCAGGACGGCTTCATCCACTGCGCTCCCGACGAGGAGACCGCGCTGGCCGTCGTGAACGCCTTCTACCGGGCCTCGCCCAGGCCACTGCTCGCGCTGGTCCTCGACGAGGCGCGGCTCACCGCACGGCTGGAGTTCGAAGCGGCGGACCCCACCCCGCCGCCCGGCGTCGGCGCGGACGTCCTGTTCCCCCATCTGTTCGGGCCCCTGAACCGGGACGCCGTCGAGCGCGTCCTGGAGATCGGGTGGGACCCCGACGGCCGGGCGGCGGGCCTTCAGCCCTGGGAGCCGCGCGAGCGCTCGTAGTGCCGCCGCACCCGCTCACGGTTGCCGCAGTCGCCGGTCCGGCACCACTGCCGGGTGTGGCTGCGGCTGCGGTCGAGGAAGAACCACCCGCAGCCCGGCCCCTGGCATCTCCGGAGCCGGGCCGGCGGTCCGGACAGCAGCTCCGTCGCCTCCAGCGCCAGGAGCCGTACGGCGTCCATGGGTGCCGTGACGTCCAGCTCGGGGCGCAGGGGCAGGGCCGACGCGAACTCCGCCCGCCGCCAGGCGTCCAGGAAGAAGCCGCGCAGCACGGCCAGGTCCTCGCGACGGGGCGGGCGCCCGTCCACCGAGGAGTCGAGCAGGCGGTGCAGCGCCGTTCTCAACCGCCGAGCCGCCCGCAGCGCGTCCGCGGCGGAGTCCGGGTCCTCCGCGGCAGCGGCGAGGAGCGCGTCGGTCCGGCCGGCCGACAGCAGTCCACTCGCGCCCGCCCAGGTGAGCAGCGCCGCGGGATCGGCCACGCGGTCGGCCGTACGCCGTTCGTCGAGCCGCCACGCGATCGTGTTGGCGAAGTCCAGCACGACGTGACCGCCGATCAGTGTCGACGCGGTCGTTTCCATGCTCGGCATTCTAATGCCCATAGCTGCTGATGACTGTTAGCCTCAACATATGGACCGGTCACCTCCGCAAGCCGATGACTCCACACCGACACCGACACCAACGGCGACGGCATCGGCATCGGCCCAGGGAGCGGCCGGTGCGTCCCGTCGGCAGGGCTTCGTCGCGGGCGTCAAGGTGGGTACGGGCCTGGCCGCGGCCGGTTTCGTCCTGGCCGTCACCTTCGGAGCGTTCGCCCGCACGGAGGGCTGGGGAGTCCTCGCCCCCATCGTCTGCTCCCTCGTCGTGTTCTCCGGGTCCGCGCAGTTCGCCCTCGCCACCGCTCTGGCGGGCGGCGGGGGAGTGCCGACGGCCGTCGCCGCGGCCGCGCTGATCAACGGCCGCTTCCTTCCGATGGGCGTGGCCGTCGCCAAGGACCTGCGCGGCGGCCGTATCCGCCGGGCACTGGAGGGTCAGGCCGTCGTGGACGGTTCCTGGGTGGCCGCCCATCTGGGCGGTGGCAGGTTCGACCGCTACAAACTGTTCGGCGCCACCGTCGTGCAGTGGCCCGCCTGGGTGGCGGGCACTGCCCTGGGCGTCGTCGTGGCCCCACCGGAGAACCTGGTGGAGTCGCTCGGCCTCGATCTCGTCTTCCCGGCCTTCTTCCTGCTGCTCCTGCTGGACGAACTGCGAGGCTCACGGGCGGCGCGCGGGGCGGCGGCGCTGGGCGCGTGCCTCGCCGCCGCGCTGGTCGTCTGGGTACCGGTCGGCCTCGCGCTGCTGGGGGCGAGCGCGGCGGCCCTCCTCGGACTGCGCAAGGGACTCATACCGCGCGACACGAGACGCGACACGAAGCGCGACACGAAAGAGGCGAGCTGATGGTGAACCAGGCGCATCTGTGGTGGGCCATCATCTGCGTGGCGCTGATCAGTTTCGCGTTCAAGGCGGTGGGGCCCGCGGTCCTCGCGGACCGGCAGCTGCCCGCGGCGGCGCGCGGAGTCATCGCGCTCCTCGCACCGGTGCTGCTCGCCGGACTTCTCGTCGTCGACATGGGGGGCCCGCGGTGGACGGCGCTGAACGGACCGCTGCTGATCGGTCTCGCCACGGTGGCGGCCGTACGGCTGTCGCGGGCACCGATGCTGCTCGCGATCCTCGCCGGGACGACCGTCACGGCGCTCATCAGGCTGGTGTGGGGCTGACGGACCGCCCCGACCGTGCAACGCTCCCCGTGTCAAAGCCTGTCGACGTCCATATATCGACACCTGTCGACACCTGCCGACATCTATCGAGACCTATCGACCCCACGGAGCCGCCGGCATGTCCGCACCGATCATCCCGCTCTCGCTCGGCACCTGGCCCACCCCGGTGGAGCCGATGCCCCGGCTGGCCGCCGCACTCGGTCTCGGGCGCGACGACCTGTTCATCAAGAGGGACGACCTCACGGGACTCGGTGGCGGCGGCAACAAGATCCGCAAGCTGGAGTGGACGGTCGCCGAAGCACTCGCGAACGACGCCGACACGCTCGTCACCACCGGTGCTCCGCAGAGCAACCACGCCCGCCTCACCGCCGCTGCGGCCGCCCGCCTCGGCCTGCGCGCCGTGCTGGTGTTCCCGGGCGAACAGGGGTCGGCCCGGTCCGGCAACCTCGTACTGGACGCCTTCCTCGGTGCCGAGATCGTCTTCAGCGGTGTGACGGGACAGGAGGCGCTGGCGGACGCCGCCGCGGGGGTCTGCGACCGGCTGCGTTCGGAGGGGGCACGCCCGGCGCTGCTCCCGTTCGGCGGTTCGAGCGTGCTGTCGGCCCGCGGTTACGTGCGCTGCGCCGAGGAGTTGACGGCCCAGGTGCCCGGTCTGCGTACCGTCGTCGTCGCCCTGGGGTCGGGGGCCACGATGGCCGGGCTCGTCGCGAGCCTGGGCGCGGAGCGCACCCTCGGCGTCGACGTGGGGGCCGTTGACGACGCCCGCCGCAGGGTCGAGTCGTTCGCCGTCCCGCACGCCCCGGACGTCCGCGCCGACGCTCTGCGCATCGACCGCGGCCACATCGGCGCCGGCTACGCGAGCCTCGGCAAGAGCGTCGAGGAGGCGATGACACTGAGCGCCCGACTGGAGGGCGTCGTCCTCGACCCCACGTACACCGGGCGCGCGATGGCGGGACTCGTCGCGGCGGCCCGGCGGGGCGAGATCGTCCCGGGTGACCGGACCGTCTTCCTCCATACCGGCGGCCTGCCCGGGCTGTTCGGACACACGGAAGCGCTGGCGTTCGCCGAAGACCTGCACAGGAACGGCTGATTCAGGAACGGCTCAGGATCGGCCGATTCAGGAACGGACGATTCAGGAACGGACGATTCAGGATCGGCCGATTACGGGGTGGCTTGTCCCGAGTCGTGTTTCGTTCGGCGGATTGTGTCTACCGGTACTACATGGTCCAGTCGATGCGAGAGACAGAACGAAAGTACGAGGTCCCTTCACCCGCGGACACCTCCTGGCTGCCCGAGTTGGAGCGCGTGGCCGGTGTCGCGGCCGTCGTCGACCGCAGCCCCGAGGAGCTGGACGCGGTCTACTACGACACCGACGATCTCCGTCTGTCCGGCTCCTCGGCCGTGCTGCGCCGCAGGACCGGTGGCGCCGACGCCGGGTGGCATCTCAAGCTGCCGCTGTCGGGTGACAGCCGCGAGGAGATCCGCTCGGCCCTCACCGACACCGTCCCGGACGCCCTGCTCGACCTGACCAGGTCCCGCACCCGCGGGGCGGAGCTGACCCCGGTGGTCCGTATCCGCTCAACGCGCGAGATCCGCCACCTCGTTGACGCCGACGGCACGACGCGTGCCGAACTGTGCGTCGACTCGGTCCGCGCGGAGTCCCTGCGCGCGGACGGCAGGCACGCCGCGTGGAACGAGCTGGAGGTCGAGCTGGCCGAGGACGCCGACCCGGCGCTCCTCGACGCCGTGGAGAAGAAGCTGCGCAAGAAGGGGATCGCACGGGCGCACTCCCCGTCCAAGCTGGTCCGGGCGCTGGACGAGACCGTGACCACCACGGCCGCCGCACCCCACGGACCCGACGGGTCCGCCGGCCCGGACGACGATCAGGCGGGCGCGCAGGTCCTCGCGTACGTACGGGAGCAGGTCCGTGCCCTGACGGCCCTCGACCCGGCCGTGCGGCGCAACCGGCCGGACTCGGTGCACAAGATGCGCGTCGCCTGCCGTCGTCTGCGCAGCTGTCTGCGGTCCTACCGTTCCGTACTCGACCGTGAGGTCACCGACGCGGTCCGCGGCGAGCTGAAGTGGCTGGCCGGTGAGCTGGGCGCCGAGCGCGACCAGGAAGTACTGATGGAGCGGCTCAGCGGGGAGATCGAGGCGCTGCCGGAGGAACTGGTCCTCGGCCCCGTCGCCGCACGGCTGCAGGTGTGGAACGTCGTCGACAGCACGGAGTCCCATCTGCGCACCCTCGACGCGCTGGGCTCGCGACGCTACCTCGACCTGCTCGACTCCCTCGCCGTGCTGTCGGCGCACCCGCCGCTGCGGGCCAAGGCCGCCAAGGACGCCGAGAAGGTCATGGCCAAGGCCGTCCTCAAGGAGTACGGACGACTGGCAGCGCGCATGACCGAAGCCCTGGAGCTGTCGCCCGGTCCCGAGCGCGATGTGGCCCTCCACGAGGCGCGCAAGGCGGCGAAGAAGGTGCGCTACGCGACCGAGGTGGCCCGTCCGGCCCTCGGGAAACCGGCCAAGAGCCTGGGCAAGCGGGTCAAGGCCGTGCAGAAGGTGCTCGGCGACCACCAGGACAGCGTGGTGGCCCGGGACGCCCTCAGGGATCTCGCCGTCGCCGCCCAGACCGCGGGCGAGGCCGGCTTCACCTGGGGCCTGCTGTACGGCACCGAGCAGGCCCGCGCGGAGAACCGGGAGCGGGAGCTGCCCGGGGTCTGGGAACTGGCTTCGGATCCCGGCCCGCGCGAGAGGATCGGCCGGTAGGAAACCCCGACAGGGGAATCCTCCGGCAGCCCCCGCACCGCAACGAGCCCATGCCGCAACGGGCCCGCGTCGCAACGAGCCCGCGTCACTAAGAGCCCGCGCTCCCGCAGGTATCGGAGTCCCCGGAGGTACCGGAATCCCCGGACAGCAGGGCGTCCAGATCGTCCACGAACAGGTCCGGGTCGAACAGCAGGTCCTCGGCCTCGGGCGCCGGGTCCGCGTCGCCGTCCGGGCCGAGCAGTTCCTGCTCGGTCCAGATGCATTTGCCCGTCCGTGTGTACCGCACGCCCCAGCGCTCGGCGAGCGCCGTGACCAGTTGCAGTCCGCGCCCTCCCTCGTCGCTCTCGGACGCGCGCCGGATACGCGGCATCGTCAGGCTGCCGTCGAAGACCTCACAGATCAGCTCGGCGCCGTACAGCAGCCGTAGCCGCACCGGGCCCTTGGCATGGCGTACGACATTGCCCACCAGCTCGCTGACCAGCAGTTCCGTGGTCGGTACGAGGTCGTCCAGGCCCCAGTCGGCCAGTTGCCCGCGGACATGGCGACGGGCCTGGCCGGCTGCCTTCGGGTCCTTGGGGAGCGGCCAGGCCGCCATCCTGTCCTCGGGCAGCGCGTGCAGACGGGCGACGAGGAACGCCGCGTCGTCGGCCGCCTGCTGTTCGCCCGGCAGCAGTTGGGCCGTCAGGGTGTCGCAGAGGCGCTCCAGATCCCTGTCGGTGCCGTCCTCGTGGGTGGTGTGCAGCAGCCGGGCCAGGTCGGCCATCCCCGCGTCGATGTCCCGCTTCGCCGACTCGACCAGGCCGTCGGTGTAGAGCACCAGCAGACTGCCCTCGGGCACCGTGATCTCGACCGTCTCGAACGGCGGCTTCGCCGCGCCCAGCGGCGGATCGGCGGCGGGCTCCGGAAAGTGGACGCTGCCGTCGGGGTGCACGAGCGCCGGCGGCGGATGGCCCGCACGGGCGATGGAACAGGTCCGGGTGGTGGAGTCGTAGAGCGCGTACAGACAGGTGGCGTACGACTCCTCGTTCATACCGCCGACGATGTCGTTGAGGTGGCTCATGATCTCGTCGGGGGGCAGTTCGAGGTCGGCCAGGGTGTGCACGGCGGTGCGCAGCCGGCCCATGGTGGCGGCCTCGGGCAGGCCGTGTCCCATGACGTCGCCGACGACGAGGGCGACCTGGCCGCCGGAGAGCGGGATGATGTCGTACCAGTCGCCGCCCACGTCCATGCCCTGGCCCGCGGGGAGATAACGGGCGGCGGCCGTGCACGCGGCCAGTTCGGGCAGCCCCTGGGGGAGCAGGCTGCGCTGGAGTTCGCGGGACCGGGCGTGTTCGGCGTCGTACAGCCGGGCCCGTTCGAGGGCCTGGGCGACGAGGGCGCTGATCGTGGTCAGCAGGGTGCGTTCCTCGTCGGTGAGCAGCCGCGGCCGGTCGAAGGAGACGACGCAGACGCCGAACGTGTGCCCGGACGCGGCCAGTGGCAGGAACGCCCAGGCCTGTTTGCCGGCCCGGGCGGGCATGTCGACGCGGGTCGGCGAGTGCGCGGCGAACTCCTCCGAGGAGGACAGGAACAGCGGTGTGCCGGACATGATCGGTTCCCAGGCCGGGTCGCCCGGTCCCCGGGGGCGGCGGTCGAGCAGGGCCAGGAACTCGTCCGGGTAGCCGACGGATCCGACGTGGTGCAGCCGGTCGCCCTCGACGACCTGCATCAGCAGTCCGGTGGCGTCGAACGGCGGCAGTACGCGCCGGGCGACCGCCTCCACCACGTCCTGTGTGGTCGTCGCCTTGGCGAGCTCCGTGGTCAGCTCGGCGATCCGGGCCGCCCGCTCGGCGGTGGCGAGTTCGGCCGCCCGGCGTTCCTCGGCCTGGCGCCGCTTGTCGGTCACGTCGGTGAAGTAGAGGGTGCGGCCGTCGGGGCCGGGAACGAGCCGCAGGTGGTAGAGGGTCCCGGAGCCGGGCGTACGGACGTCGAAGCCGACGGGCATCTCCTGGGCCGCGGCCTGTCGGCAGCGCTCCTCAAGGCCGGGGATCCGCCGGGCCGAGGGGAGGTCCCACAGGACGCGCCCGAACAGCTCCTCCTCGGAGAAGCCCAGGGTGCGTTCGGCCTCCAGGTTGGCGAAGGTGATCCGCCACCGCTCGTCCACGGACAGGAAACCGTCGCTCATATGGCGCAGGGCGCGGCTGAGGGCGTCCCGGGCGCTGCGGGACTCGTCGCTCTCCCAGCCCACGCCGATCATCCGCAGGGCCTCGCCCCCGTCGTCGTACGTGGCCCTGCCGCGGGCCCGGGTCCAGCCGTACGAGCCGTCCGGCCGCCGCACCCGGTACTCGGCCTCGAACACGGTGTGATCGCGGATCGCCCGCTGCGCCGCCGCCAAGGTGGGGGCGAGGTCGTCGGGGTGGACGACCCGCATCCAGTTCTCGATCCGCCCGGTGAAGTCGGCGGGCCCGGTGCCGTACAGCTCCAGGGCCGCCTCGTCCCAGATCAGCTCACCGCTGCGGATGTCCCAGTCCCACGAACCGACGCTGACTTCCTTGAGCGCCTGCCGCAGACGTTCGCCGTGCAGTTCGGTGTGGACGGGCCCGGACGGCATCGGTGCCTGGAGGATGCGCTCCTCGGCCCAGCCGACGACGGCCCGCAGGAAGTCCCACTGCTCGGGGGTGGGTTCGCCCCGGTCGCCGGTCAGCAGGGTGAGCGCGCCGATGCGGCGGCTCTCGCTGGACACCGGCAGGGCGGCCAGACCGGACCCGGGCCGCAAGGTGTCGCCGGAGTCCGGCGGGACCCATACGCCGTTGCCCCGGTGGAGTGCCAGCGCCGGGGCGGACGGCCCCTCCTGGTCGACGATCTCCCAGGAGCGGGTGAGGGCGGACGGCAGGCCGACCGCCGACACCAGTCTCAGGGCGGACATGGGCCCGCGCAGGTGGATCGCGCCACCCAGCGCGCCCAGCTCTCCCATCGCGTGCTGGAGCGCCAGCCGGAAGACCTCGCTTTCCGTGGCACCGGGGGCCACCGTGCCGAGAAGATCCAGCCGTGCGTTCATATTGCGAACCTTAACGCTCTGGCCCCGCCTGAAACCTTGCTTCGCAGGACCCTTACGCTCAGTTTGGGGAGCTCAGCCGATGACCCGGCCCAGTTCGATCCGGTCGATGTCCGGCGCCCAGGCGCTCGCGTTCGCGAAGGTCACCTTGTTGGGGCCCTTTCTCAGGTCCACGGGGACACTCAGCGTCCAGTAGTCGTGCCACCCCTAGGTGTTCTTGAAGGTGGCCCTGACGGGTGCGGCGGCGCCCACCGTGATGTCGGCCGTACGGGACATGATGTCCGTGTTGTAGGCGTGCCCGTTGTCGCGCCGGTCGTTGTGCGCGTAGTGCACGACCAGGACATGGCGACCGGCCTTGGCCGCGTCCACCGTGAACTCGGCAGTGCTGGAAGCGCTGTTGCCGAGGTCGCCGATGTACGAACCGGCGGAGGCGTACACGGAGTCGACGAGCCTGGCCCCGCCCGCCAGGGTCGCCGAGGCATCCTCGTAGGAGAGCGTGCCGGCGGTCGAACCGGCGCCGGAGACGTCGAGCGAGCGGACGGCGGCGTGATCGGCCGTGGCCCGGACGCGGTTGTTGCCCGCCACGAGATACAGCCGCGGCGGCTGTCCGGGCGCCGCCGTCACCGTCTCCCCGTGCAGACCGAGCCGCACCGCCGCCGAGGCCTGCGGGACCACCGTGCTGTACCCGTCGCGGGGCGCGTAGACATCGAAGACGGCCTGGTCGCCCGCGCGCAGGACCAGGTCGCCCGTGCCGACACCGGCGGAGGAGGAATAGTCGAAGGACGGCTTCCCGCCGAGGTCCGCCGGCGTGGCCTCGTACGAGCCGGTCCACGGGACGACGGCGGGGGCCGGGGTGCCCGAGCCGCCCGGGGTCAGGACGATCCGGCAGGCGGACATCTTGTGCAGGCCGCGCAGCGGGACGGTCACCGAGCCGTCGGCCGCCACCTGGACCTTCGTCCGTGCGAGGACGCGCGGCGCCGTGTGCTGACCCTCGTAACCGGACCAGGCCGCCTCGGCGACCGGGGCCGGCGTCCGGCGCCGGCGCTCCCCTCCACCTCGTCGAGCTCACCGCCCTCGGTCACGGAAGCGGGTGGTCCGGGCCGCGCTTCACCGGCACCGCCCTCGGTACGCGTCTGCGCCACCGCGCGCACACCATCGAGGAACGCGACGGCTGGACCCGCCTGACCGTCGAACTGCACGACCCGGACACCGGGTCGACCGCCTTCGTCGAGCTGTCCTCGCCCCTCGGCCTGCCCGTGCTCCGCTCCCGCGTCCGGCTGCGCAACGACGGTCCCGGGCCCCTCGTCGTGCAATCCGTCAGCAGCCTGCTGCTCGGCGCGCTCCCGCCGCCCGGCCGGCTCGACGTCCACCGCGCCCGCAACGACTGGCTGGCGGAGTGCCGTTGGTACGCGGAACCGTTGAGAGACGCCGTGGCCGACATCAGCGTCGACGCCCACCAGCACGACAGCCGGGCCGCGCTCTCCCTGACCGGGCGCGGCAGTTGGTCCAGCGGCGGCCACCTGCCGATGGGTGTCCTCACCGAACGCGACGGCGACCGGGCCTGGTTGTGGCAGGTGGAGTCCCCGGCGGGCCGGCGGTGGGACCTGGGCGAGCGCGACCACGGTACGTGTCTGGCGCTGAACGGGCCCACGGACGCGGAGCACCAGTGGCGGGCCCGGCTGGAACCCGGCACCGGGCTCACCACCGTGCCGGGAGTTCTGGCCCTCGGGCACGGGGCGGGCTCGGGGGCCGGCCCCGTGGGTGGCTCCGGGGCCGAGTCCGGGTCGGGGACCGGCTCCGGGGGTGTGCCCGGCACCGGGTCCGGGTTCGGGTCCGGACGGAGAAGTTGCTCCCGCTGATCGTCGCGGCGGCCTCGGCCGGATCGGAGTACTTCTGCATCGACTCCGGCTGGTACGACGACAGCACGGAGGGCTGGTGGGACAGCGTCGGCGAGTGGCTGCCCTCGTCGCGCCGCTTCCCCGACGGCGGGATCCACGCCGTCCTGGACCGCATCCGCGAGCGCGGCATGGTGCCCGGCCCATGGCTGGAGCCCGAGGTCGTGGGGGTACGCAGTCCGGTCGCGTCCGAGCTTCCCCCGGAGGCCTTCTTCCAGCGGGACGGCGTGCGCCTGGTGGAACAGGGCCACCACCAGCTGGATCTGCGGCACCCGGCCGCGCGGGCCCACCTCGACAGGACGGTCGACCGGATCGTCGGCGACTGAGGGGTGGGCTACCTCAAGCTGGACTACAACATCCTGGTCGACCCCGGCACGTGCGGGCCCGATGACCTCGCACCCGGCGCGGGGCTGCTGGGCCACGCCCACGCGTACCTCGACTGGTTCACCGAGGTGCTCGAACGCCACCCCGGCCTGGTGATCGAGAACTGCGCCTCCGGCGGGATGCGGATGGACGGCGCCACCCTGGCCGTCACCCAGCTCCAGTCCACCAGCGACCAGCAGGACCCGCTGCGCTGCCCGCCGATCGCCGCCGCCGCGCCCACGGCGGTCCCGCCCGAACAGGGTGCCGTCTGGGCCTACCCGCAGCCCGCCTTCGACGACGGCCTCATCGCCTTCACCCTGGGCGGGGCACTGCTCGGCCGCGTCCATCTCTCGGGCCACCTGGACCTGATGTCGGAACACCAACTCGGGCTCGTACGGGCCGCGGTGGCTGTCTACAAGACCATCCGCGGAGACCTGTCCGAGGCCCTGCCGTTCTGGCCGCTCGGTCTGCCGGGGTGGACGGACGAGTGGACGGCCGTGGGCATGCGGGTGCGCGGTGACCGAACGGCGTCGTACGTGTCTGTCTGGCGACGCGGCGGAGAGGGCGCGGACCGTGGGGAGGACGGGGTTCTGGTTCCGGTCGAGCACCTGGCGGGCACGGGCCGGGAGGTGACCGTGGAGATCCTCCATCCGTCGCCGTCGCCGTCGCCGTCGCCGTCGCCGTCGCCGTCGTCGCTCTCGGCCTCGTCGGTCCCCGCCGGTGCCGCCGGTGCCGCCGGTTCCGTCGGTGTCGGTTCCGTTGGTTCGGCGATCTGGGACGGAGGGGGAAGGGGAGTGCGGGTCACGCTGCCGCGTACGCCCGGTGTGCTGCTGACCCGCCTCACGGCGACCCCGTAGTCAGCGGGTCGGGCCCTCGGTGGAATGGGGGAATACATCCACCGGGTGCCCGGTTGTACCGCTCGTGAATGACATGGCCCCATCAATCGAGGTGGGTGCCGGGGGTGTGAAAGGAGGCGTTCATGGCTGCCAGAGGTACGCGTCCGGTGGTGACGTTGAAGTCCACGGCCGGAACCGGTGCGACCTATGTGACGCGGAAGAGCCGTCTGAACGACCCTGACCGACTGGTCCTGCGTAAGTACGACCGGGTGGCGGGGGAGCACGTTCTCTTCCGCGAGGAGCGATGAACCAGGCCGCTGCCCTTCGGGGTACGGCTGTAAGGAAGGAAACCCCATGAAGCTCGGTATTCATCCCGTGTCCCGCCCGGTCGTCTTCCGTGACCGCGCCTCGGACGCCACGTTCCTCACCCGCTCGACCGCGCCCTCGACGGCGACGATCGAGTGGCAGGACGGCAACACCTATCCGCTGATCGACGTGGAGGTCTCGTCGGCCAGCCACCCCTTCTACACGGGAACCGCGCGGGTCGTCGACAGCGCGGGCCGGGTGGAGCGGTTCGAGCGGCGGTACGGCCGTACGGCGTCGGCGAACTGACGAGTCGACGACCCGACAGTCCGATGAGTCGGTGAACTGGCAAGTCGATGACTCGATGAGTCGCTGAACCGACGAGTCGATGACGACCTGTCGGAGTTCTCGCGGAAGGAGAACGCAGTCATGAAGGTGCGCAAGTCGTTGCGTTCGCTGAAGTCCAAGCCCGGAGCGCAGGTGGTGCGCCGACGGGGTGTGGTCTTCGTGATCAACAAGAAGGAGCCGCGTTTCAAGGCCCGTCAGGGCTGACGCGGCGCGGCACACCGCAGGGCCCGGCCCCCGGACAGGGGAGCCGGGCCCTGTCCGCGTCACGGTCGTGCCGGCGCCTCGGTCGCCGGTCGAACGCGGCCGGATTGACGGATTGGCAGCCGTCCTCGCTGGGCAGGGAGCCAGGGAATGTCATGTCATGTGCACGACTACCTTCCCCCCACAAGGAGGTCGACCATGCACGTCCGTAAGCTGACCGGTGGACTCGCCGCCGCCCTGGCGGTCACCTTTTCCCTGCTGAGTGGCCAGGCCGTGGCCGCCCCGGCCCCGGCCCCGGTCGCGGACCACCTGGTCGCCGCCCGGGTCGTGACCTACGACGCGAGCGGTTCCGCGGAGTTCAGGACCGCGGTGGACCGAGGCGCCGCGATCTGGAACGAAAGCGTCGACGCCGTCGAACTGCAGCCCGTCGCGTCCGGACAGCGCGCCAACATCCGGGTCCTGGCGGACAACGGCTGGCCCCGCGCGCTGACCACCTCGCTGGGCAACGGGACCGTCTACATCGGACGGCAGGCGGTGGATCAGGGCTACAACACGATCCGCATCTCCGCCCACGAGCTGGGGCACATCCTCGGTCTGCCGGACCGCAAGCCCGGCCCGTGCACCAGCCTGATGTCCGGTTCCAGCGCGGGAGTCGCGTGCACGAACCCGTACCCGAACGCGGCCGAGAAGTCCGAGGTCGAGGGCAACTTCGGCGGTGAGCTGGCGCGGACGGCCGGAGCGGTACCGGTCGGCGTCATGATCGTGGACTGACTCGACATCGCGGACCGACTCGACGCGCACCGGGTCACCGGACACGAGGAACGTCCGACCGAGAAGCGTCGGCCTCGCGAGGGGCGACGGACCGAGGAACGTCGGGCTCGCGAGGAGCGTCGGACTCACGAAGGGCGACGGACTGAGGAACGTCGGGCAGGGACAGCCGTACGCCCCGGAGCGGATGCCGCGCACCGGGCCGGGGCGTACGGGCCCGGTGCGAAGTCCCGGTCGGCCCGAGCACGCCGGTCAGCGGGTGTCGACGTCGGCGTGGGTGTCGGCGAGCAGCCCGATCCGGGCCGTGATGTGTTTGCCGACCGGCTCTCTTCGGACCTCGAAGCCCTCGCAGATGGCCATGACGATCTCCAGGCCGTGCTGGCCCACCCGTCCGGGGTCCGCCGCCCTGGCCACCGGCAGTACCGGATCGCTGTCCCAGACGGCCACCTCAAGCAGGCCGCCGACGATCCGCAGAGCGAGCAGGACCGGCCCCGGCGCGTACTTCAGGGCGTTGGTGACCAGCTCGCTCACCACCAGCTGGGTCAGGTCCATCGCCCGGGCCGTGACCGGCACGCCGTGTTCGGCCTGGGCCTGTGACAGGAAGTCGGCCGCGAGATGACGGGCCTCGGCGATGCAGAGCGAATCGCCTTCCAGAGCAACAGTGGTCTCCATACGGCCACGCTGCGGTGCCATACGGCCTCCGCCCTTGATCAACGATTCCATGCAGTCCGACCTCCCCCGGTGCTCGCCCGCATGTACCCCCTCTTTCGCAACCTACGCATCCGCTGTCGGCGAAATTCCAGCCGGTGTCCATGCCGCGTCCGTACGCCTCGTCCACACGCCGGGTCCACGCGCCGGGTTCAAACGGTGAAGCAGAGGTGGAGTTACGGGGGAGCAGCGCGGAGGTGCGGGGAAGCAACGGTGAAACACCGGTGGGAGTAAGCCCGGGGAGTGCGGGTAGTGGCCCCATGTCGCGGGAAAGCGGGACGTGGAGCCTGGGGAGGTCACACGTCCCGCTTTCCCGCCGTTTTCGTGTGCCCGAACTCCGCCGGAGATTTTTCACGAGACGCCCGCGGAACAGGACGCGGCAGCACATCGGCCCTCGGCGATTCCACCAATTGCGGATCCTTTGAACGCGGGACATGGCCCTCTGCGTATTCCTGGTGACCGGGAGCGAGGCTTCAGCGAGGGATGGGCGCATGGGCAACGCGGGTGCCGCTGCAAATGAGTTGGTCGCCGGAAGGTATCGGCTCCAGGAGGTCGTCCACCACGAAGTGGGCTGCGTCTGCTGGTACGGGGAGGACATCGAGTACGCCCGCCCGCGGCTGCTGACACAGACGCAGCTGCCGCCCGATCCGGGGGAGGACCGGGCCGGGCCGGCCGTCGCCCGGATCAGACACGCGTCCGAGGTGATGGGACTGCGGTGTCCGGGCGCGGTGGCGAGCGTCATCGATGTCGTCGAGGAGTACGGCAGCCTTTGGACGGTCGTCGAGTGGATCGACGGCATGCCCCTGGGGGAGTTCCTGGACCAGCACGGGCCGCTCGACCATGCGGCAGCCGCGCGTATCGGGCTCGACGTCCTCGGCGTGCTGGAGGCCGCGCACGGCGCGGGCCTGGTGCACGGTGAGCTGAGCCTCGGCCAGGTGTTCGTGCGCGACCACGGCGGCGTGGTCGTCTCCGGGTACGGACTGGCGGGCGCCGGCCCCGGGGCACGGATCGGCGCACCGGCGTACGCGTCCCCGGAGCAGGCCCGCGGCGAGGCCTACGGTTCGCCTGCCGACCTGTGGGCGCTGGGCGCGCTGCTCCACACGATGACCGAGGGGCGCCCGCCCTTCCGGGACCGCGGCCAGCCCGAGGCGACCCTCAAGGCGATCGTGAGGCTGCCGCTGCGCAGCCCTCGGCACGCCGGCCCGCTCGCCCGGACCATGCAGGGACTGCTCCGCAAGGACTCCCGCGAACGGCTCACCGGGCCCGTGGTCCGCGACGCCCTCGTCCGCATCGTGAACGACGACCCGGCCGCCGCGGAAGGGTCGCTTCCGCAGTCGCGGGCCTCGGCCCACGGCGTGCTGGGCCTGGCCCGGGGAAGAAAGAACCTCGGCCGTGCGGCGCTCATCGGGACCGCGGTCGCCGCTGTAGTCGCCGTGACCATGACCGCTCTCGCCGCGACCGGCGACGGATCGGGCGACGACGTCTCGGCGACCGACGCGACGGCCTCGCGCCCCGGCCCCGTACTCCCGACAGGCGACGAGGACGGAGCGGGTACGCCGTCGTCCGGCACCGCGTCCCCCACGACCTCCCCCTCGCCCTCCGCGTCCTCGCCCCCCTCTCCTTCCTCCTCCCCACCTTCCCCCTCTTCTTCGTCCTCTTCTTCGTCCTCGTCCTCGGGGAAGCTTCCGGCGGGCTTCCGTGTGTTCACGGCGTCGGAGGGCTTCGCCGTGGCCCTCCCCAAGGGCTGGCAGCGACTCAGCACGAACCGCGCCGAGGACGACTCGTACCGGGTGGTCTTCGGCGCGGACGGCGACCCGCGGGAACTGGCCGTCACCTACAGCACGCGCGTCGGCTCCGACCCGGTGGCCGTGTGGCGGGACACCGTGGAGCCCTCGCTGCGAAAGGAGTCCGGTTACGACAGGCTGGGCGCGATCCGCGCGACGACGTACCAGGGCCGCGAGGCCGCGGACATGGAATGGGTCGACGAGTCGGAGGGCACGCGGGTGCGTACCTTCGGCCGTGGGTTCCTCATCGGGGGCGGCGAGGGCTTCTCGATCCGCTGGGCGGCACCGGCCGACGACTGGGAGGACGCGGCCAACCAGCAGGCACTCAAGGCTTTCCTCACGACCTTCCGAGGTCTGCCGGCCTGACGGGACTGACCGGTCAGCCCGGTGGCGATGCCGGGATGCCGCTGCTCGCTCCCTCCATGGACAGCGCGCTCGCCCCTAGGGATGGCGCCCAGGCCCCTCGGTGTGGGGAGACAAGGGGGTGGGGGAGAGGTCCGTCGGTTCCTCGTCGCTTTCCAGGAGGGTGTTGGCGGAACCGATGATGCGTGGATCGGCCGTGCCGACGGCCTTCTCGTCCTTCGCCGTGTAGTCGCAGAGCAGCAGCAGATGGCGCATGGCTTCGAGGCGGGCACGGCGTTTGTCGTTGCTCTTCACCACGGTCCATGGCGCGTACGGCGTGTCCGTCGCGCGGAACATGTCGACCTTCGCCTCCGTGTAGGCGTCCCACAGGTCGAGGGAGGCCAGATCGGTGGGGGACAGTTTCCACTGCCGGACGGGGTCGATCTGGCGGATGGCGAACCGGGTGCGCTGCTCGGCGCGCGACACCGAGAACCAGAACTTGACCAGCACGATGCCCTCGTCGGTGAGCATCTTCTCGAAGACGGGCGCCTGCGTGTGGAAGAGCCGGTACTCGGCCGGGGTGCAGAAACCCATCACGCGCTCGACCCCGGCCCGGTTGTACCAGGACCGGTCGAAGAAGACGATCTCGCCGGCCCCCGGGAGATGAGGGACGTAACGCTGGAAGTACCACTGCCCGGATTCCTTCTCGGTGGGCTTGTCCAGGGCCACCACATGGGCGCCGCGCGGGTTCAGGCGTTCGGTGAACCGCTTGATGGTGCCACCCTTGCCCGCCGCGTCACGCCCTTCGCACACCACGACGACCCGCCGGCCGGTGTCCCGCACCCACTTCTGCAGCTTGAGGAGTTCGATCTGCAGGATCCGCTTCTGCCGCTCGTAGGACTGGCGGCGCAGCTTCTTCTCGTACGGGTAGTTCTCACGCCAGGTGTCGAGGGGCTTGCCCTCGCCGTCCAGCAGGACGGGCTGTTCGGGTCGCTCCTCGTTCACCAGCAGCCCGGCCAGCAACTCCGCCTCGACGGACGATTCTTCTCCGCCGTCGGAGGCCGGCGCGTTCAGAGGATCAGCCACCTGTGGTCCCTTCGTAGCCTGGGCGGCAGCGCCCGCCGACGGACCGGCGGACGAGTCCCGCCTCCGTCAGAATGGCACGCGGCCGAGCGGCCGGCGCCGTTCGGAACGGTCAAGGCCGCCCGTCCCGTGTCCGTCCGACAAGTACCCCGAGGACGCGCTCCCTCACGGAAAGATCCCCGGCCGCGAGCCGCCGCCTGACTGACGACGGGCCGAACGGATCCGGCCAATGCACGCCCGGTTCCCGGCCCTCGTGCAACTCCCGTCTCGCCCGGCGGCTCTTAAGTGGGTACGGGACGAGTCACGTAGGGAACGCACACGGGGGAACCATGCTCAAGTTCCATTTCACGGACGCAGATATGGCCCGTATCCGGATGGCGGGCGGCCCGGATCCGCTCTGGGAGCTGCTGCTCAGCCTGCATCTGCTCGGCGGGCACGACGGATCGGTCGTCTTCGGGGCGTGGAAGCGGCGTATCCGCAACCGCCTGCCCGGCAGCACCCGGCTGCTGCTCGACCTGGCGCCGCCCCGCGGGTATTCGGCCGACTTCCTCACTCCGGCGCCTGATCGAGGAGGACTGGAAACGGGTATCGACGCCGTCCTGTCCACCCCGCGCGGTGGCCTCAGACGTGACATCGCCCGGCTCGCCGCGGCCCGCAACCTCGGGGCGCGGACCCTGTCGCTGGCCGAGGCGGGTTCCGACGCGATGCGCAGCCTCGGCGCGGCCCTGCGCGGCTACTACGACGTCGCGCTGCGGCCGTACTGGGCCGAGGTGAGGAACGCGATCGAAGCGGATCGCGCTCTGCGGGCGCGGGCACTCCTGGACGGGGGCACCGAGGGCATGCTGTCCACCCTGCATCCCTCCCTGCGCTGGCAGCCCGGTGTCCTGACCGTGGCCAGCGCCTACGACCGCGACATCCGTCTCGACGGCCGCGGTCTGCTGTTGCTGCCCTCCTTCTTCTGCTGGCGGGCGCCCATCACGCTGCGCGACCCCGGTCTTCCTCCCGTGGTCGTCTATCCGGTCGCCCACGATCTCGGATGGTCGCGGGCCGATGACGGCAGGGGCCATGACGCCCGGGAGGCGCTGGGCACCCTGCTGGGGAGGACCCGCGCCGATGTGCTGGCGGCCGTCGCGGACCACGGCGGGTCGACCAGTGATCTGGCCCGGCGGCTCGTGGTCTCCCCGGCGTCGGTCTCGCAGCACGCCGCGGCACTGCGCGACTCGGGCCTGATCGTCACGCAACGCCGCGGACAGAGCGTGCATCACAGCGCCACCACCCTCGGGAGCGCGCTGCTGGAAGGCAACCTGCAGATTCCGCAGGAGCCCTCACGGAGTTGCTAGCGCAGGTGTGGCGCGGCGGCCGGGCGGGCGGCGGGACGCGGCGCCGTGGGTCGGGTCGGGCCGGGTCGGCCCGAGCTGGGCCGGGCTGTCGGGAGACCCCGCCCCGCGCCCGTACGCCGTCAGCGCTCCGCGGCGGGTTTCCGTGCCGGGGCGCGGTTGCCGTGCCAGTCCAGGATCAGGACCGTGGCGTCGTCGCTGAGGTTGCCCCGGCAGGCCTCCGAGACCGCGGCCGTCAGGGTCCGGACGGCCTCCCGGGGATGCAGCGCGCGGGTGTCATGGACGACCCCGGCCAGATCCACGGCGGCGGCACCGCGGTCCTGCATGCCGTCGGTGAGCAGTATCAGCCGGTCGCCGGCCCGCAGATGCAGTATCTGCTCGCGGTAGGGGATCGGCCCCGGCACGCCGAACGGCAGATTGACGGCGAGCTGGACCTCCTCGACCGCCCCGTCGCGCAGCCGCAACGGCCAGGGATGACCGGCGTTGACCAGTCGGCAGACACCCGACGCGAGGTCGACGCACAGCAGTTGCCCGGTGGCCAGACCCCGGCTGTGTTTCAGCAGGGCCTGATGGGCCTGCTGCGCCTGTCTGACCGGGTCGCAGCCACTGCGGCGGGCCCCGCGCAGCGCACCGAGGAGCAGGGTGGCGAGCAGCGCGGAATCGGTGTCGTGGCCCATGGCGTCGGTGATCGACAGATGCAGGGTGTCGCGGTCCAGCGTGTAGTCGTAGGTGTCGCCACCGATGTCGTCGGCGGGGACGAGACCCGCGGCGAGGGTGAACTGCGACGACTCGCAACTGGACGCCGTGGGGAGCAGCTGGTGCTGGATCTCCGCGGCCAGGCTGGTGTCGGTGGTGCGCCGACGCAGGTGGTACAGGTCGGTGAAACGGCGGTCCGTGACGATGATGTAGGCCAGCGCGTGGGCCGCCTCCCGCACCTGTCTCAGTACGGTGTCGTCCGCGTGCTGCAGAGTGACTTCGAGCACGCCGATGCAGTCCCCGCGGTTGGACACGGGCGTGATGATGCGCCGGCTGCCCTGGCTGTCCGCCTCCACGTCCTGGCGCTGGCTCTGCAGCACCGTGCCGTACACGCTGCCGTCGAGGTCGATCGGCTCGGTACGCTCCGCGACGTCGTCCTCGCCGGCCGCCGTCAGTCGTACGAGACGATGGCCGATGAGGTCGACGAACAGGAACGACACGTGCTCGGCACCGAACCGCTTCTGCAGGTTGCGTGCCACCACGTCGACCGACTCCCCGGGTGGTGCGGCCTCCGCAGAGGCCAACAGCTCACCCAATTCAAGATCTCCACCATCCACGACGACCTCCCATCGGATTCCGTTCCTTCTGCCCCGAGTTCCGCGGGCCTCACTTAATGTGACTCTTAACGGACGTTTTCTCGAACGTGTATTCGGTTGTCATGGGGATCGAGCGGACGGCCGAAGTGGACGTGGAAGGAGAAATCGAAGGGGAAACGGAAGTGGAAGTGGAGTCAGCGGTGCGGCGTGGCGGCACGGGGCGCAGTGCGCGGCTCGCGGCCCATGGAGCCGTTTCCACGGCCCTGGCCCTGCACAGCGACCGGGCGCTCCAGGAGCTCCTGGACGCCGCCGGGACGACCGGTACCGGCATCGGAGGCCGGACGACCCTGCTGGAGGTCGGCGGAACGCGGGTCTTCGTCAAGCGGGTGCCCCTCACCGACCTCGAACGGCAACCGGGGAACATACGCTCCACGGCGAACCTGTTCGAGCTGCCGCTCTTCAGCCAGTACGGCGTCGGCGGGCCGGGCTTCGGAGCCTGGCGAGAACTCGCCGTGCACACGATGACGACGAACTGGGTGCTCACGGGCGCGTACGACGGCTTTCCCCTGACGCACCACTGGCGGATCCTGCCGGACTCGGCGCCCCTGTACGGCGAACTGGCCGACGTGGCGGAGGCCGCGGCGAACTGGGGCACCGGCGGAGCGGCGGTCCGCCGGCGGATCGACGCCCTGCGGCGGTCCTCGGCGAGCATCGCGCTGTTCCTTGAGTACGTCCCGCAGAACCTGCACGAATGGCTCGGGCAGCAGCTGGCCGCCGGCGACGAGGCCGCAGAGCGGGCCTGCGCCCTGGTGGAGAGCGGCCTGGAAGCAGGCACCTCCTTCATGAGCAGCCGAGGTCTGCTGCACTTCGACACCCACTTCGAGAACATCCTCACCGACGGCGAGCGCCTCTACTTCGCGGACTACGGCCTCGCCCTCTCCTCCGGTTTCGAGCTGTCGCTGGAGGAGCGCGCCTTCTTCGACCGGCATCGCGGCTACGACCGCTTCTACTCGGCCGGCTATCTGGTGAACTGGCTGGTCGCCACGCTGCACGGGAGGGACAGGCGTGCGGCGCAGGTGCGGGCGTACGCCGAGGGCGAGCGGCCCACCGGGGTTCCGGCGGGGGTCGCGGCCGTCCTCAGCCGCGACGCGCCGCTCGCCGCGGTGATGGCGGACTTCATCCGCCGGCTCACGGACGAGAGCAAGCAGACGCCGTACCCGCTGGGAGAACTCCACCGGGTCGGCGCGGTCCGCGGCGCGTCCGGCAACTCTCCGGCGTGAGACCTGCGGCGCGAGGTGTGAGACCTGCGGCGCGAGGTGCGAGACCTGAGATGTGAGGTGTCAGGCGGGCAGCCACTTGTCCAGGGCGTCGATGAGCCGGTCGAGCGGCGGACGCTCGGCGGAGCGGTCCGTGACGACCGTGCGGCCGTCGAAGCGCAGCGTGTACCGGAACAGGTCGGCCGCGTTCTTGTCCACGGTGGACGCGGGCACGTCGTCCAGCGCAGGGTCCCCGAGCAGCGTACGCAACTGTGTGAACTGGGCCGCGCTGGTACGGCGTACCTCGGTGTCGCCCTCGTCGCTGGTGCGGACGGTGCCGTCGCCGCGCAGGACCACCTCCCGCCGCACACCGGCGAAGCCGCCGCCGACGGACATGGTCACCAGCTTCTGCCCCCGTCCTGCGGTGGGCACCGGAGACGGGCTCCCGGCAGGCGGGGCCGTGACCGAGGCGGAAGCCGCGTCCGTCGCGGAAGGGGGCGGGGCCGGGGTGGTGCTGGTGCTTGTGCTGGGGCTGGGGCTGGCAGGTTCACCGGGCGGGGAGGAGGAAGTTGAGGTCGTTGCGCCGGCCGAAGGATCCGACGACCGTGCCGCGTCCTCGCCGCCGTCTCCGGAACAACCGGCCAGGCTCAGTACGGCGGCCGCGCACACGGCCGCCGCCGTCGTCGTGCTCCTGGGCATCGCGCGCACGCCGCCTCCACCTGTCTTGCGCTCGTCGGACGGGAGCGACTGTCGGTCCCGGCTGCCATGCTGTCAGTTCTTCCGTCGTACGAGGAGGCCGCATGTCCGAGCCGTCCGTTCTCGCCGCGCTGGTGGCCGGGTTGCGGGGAGGGTCCATCGAAGTCGTCGACCTCACCTCGCCGTTGTCGTCGTCGACCCCGGTCCTCCAGCTGCCGCCGGAGTTCGGCCAGACCCAGGTGTTCACCCTGGAGGAGATCAGCAGGTACGACGACCGGGGGCCGGCCTGGTACTGGAACAACTTCCGCAGCGGCGAGCACACGGGTACCCATTTCGACGCCCCGAACCACTGGGTGACCGGCAAGGACCTCGCTGACGTGGCGTCCGTACCGGCGGGACGGCTGGTCGCGCCGGCCGCGGTGCTGGACTTCACCGCCGAGGCCGCCAAGGACCCGGACTTCCTCGTGGAGGTGGACCACGTGCGGCGGTGGGAGGCCGAGCACGGGCCGCTGCCCGACGGCGGCTGGCTGTTGCTGCGCACGGGGTGGGACGCCCGTTCGCACTCCCAGGAGGCGTTCCTGAACGCGGACGAGAACGGCCCGCACACCCCGGGACTGTCGCCGGAGTGCGCCCGCTGGGTGGCCGAGGAGTCGCCGGTGATCGGCCTCGGCGTCGAGACGGTGGGCACCGACGCCGGCGGCGGGCACGCCTTCGAGCCGGCCTTCCCGTGCCACTCGTACCTGATGGGCAGTGACAAGTACGGGCTCACCCAGTTGCAGAACCTGGCGGCGCTGCCCCCGACCGGCTCCGTCGTCGTCGCCGGACCGCTGCCCATCGTCTCGGGCTCCGGCTCCCCGGCCCGGGTGCTCGCCCTGGTGGAGCACTCATGAAGGTCGCGGAGGCCGTCGGACGGGCGTTGTACGCGGCCGGGGTCGGCCAGGTCTTCGGCGTCGTCGGGTCGGGCAACTTCCATCTGACCAACGCCATGGTCGCGGCGGGCGCGCGGTTCGTCGCCGCACGCCACGAGGGTGGCGCGGCGACCATGGCCGACGCGTACGCCCGCACGAGCGGCACGGTGGCCGCGCTGAGCGTCCATCAGGGGCCCGGCCTCACGAACGCCATGACCGGCATCGCCGAAGCGGCCAAGAGCCGTACGCCGCTGCTGGTGCTGGCGGCCGAGGTGACCGAGCAGAGGTCCAACTTCCACATCGACCAGGAGGCGCTGGCTCAGGCGGTGGGCGCGGTTCCGCTGCGGATCACCTCGGCCGGCCACGCGGTGGAGCAGGCCTGCGCGGCGGTCGCACGAGCCGTGCACGAGCGGCGGACCGTGCTGCTGAACGTTCCCCTGCCGGTGCAGTCCCTGGACGTGCCGGAGGGCGCCCTCGCGCAAGCGGCACCACCGGGGGAACGGGCGGCCGTGGAGCCGTCGCCGGACGACGTGGCGGCACTGGTGAGCGTCCTCGAACAGGCACGGCGGCCCCTCTTCGTGGCCGGCCGCGGAGCACGCTCACCGGGAGCGCGGGTCGCCCTCGAAGCGCTCGCCGACCGTTACGGGGCCCTGCTGGCGACGTCGGCCGTGGCGCGCGGCCTGTTCCACGGCAACCCCTGGTCGCTCGACGTGTCCGGAGGTTTCTCGTCCCCGCTGACGGCCGAGCTGATCGGGGCCGCGGACACGATCGTGGGCTGGGGCTGCGCCCTGAACATGTGGACGATGCGGCACGGCAGGCTGATCGGCGCGGACACGACCGTCGTACAGGTCGACGACGACGCCTCGGCGCTCGGCGCACACCGGGAGGTACGGCTCGGGGTCACCGGCGACGTGGAACTCACCGCGCGGCGCGCCCTGGGGACGGGCGGCGCCGCGACACGGCAGGGCTACCGGACCACCGCCACGGCCGAAGCCGTCACCGCACGTGTGCGCTGGCGGGACGTGCCGTACGAGGACGACGGCGGCCGTGAGCGGATCGACCCGCGCACGCTGAGCATCGCCCTCGACGACATCCTCCCCGCGGAGCGCGTGATCGGCGTCGACTCCGGCAACTTCATGGGTCACCCGAGCATGTACCTGTCGGTGCCGGACGAGAACGGACTGTGTTTCACCCAGGCGTTCCAGGCGATCGGACTGGGCCTCGCGACCGCGATCGGCGCGGCGCTCGCGCGGCCGGACCGGCTCGCGGTGGCGGCGCTCGGCGACGGCGGAGCCATGATGGGCGCCGCGGAGTTCGACACGGTGCGCAGGATCGGACTGCCGATGGTCGTGGTCGTCTACAACGACGACGCCTATGGGGCGGAGGTGCACCACTTCGGACCGGACGGACATCCCCTGGCGACGGTCGAGTTCCCGCCCACGGACATCGCCGCGGTGGCCCGGGGGTACGGCTTCGAGGCGGTGACCGTGCGCACGCCGACGGACCTGAAGGCCGTCGAGGACTGGGTCGCGGGACCCCGGTCCGCCCCCTTGCTCATCGACGCGAAGGTGACCCGGGACCACGGGTCGTGGTGGCTGGAAGAAGCGTTCCGCGGCCACTGACCGGACAGGCGGACCGGCGGCGGAAGCACAACCCCACGGCGTCTCATGCGTCTTCCTTGCAGGGGGTGCCATGGGAACGGAACAGCAAATCACCTACTTTTTAAGGGAGTTGGCGGACACCGGCCGACACGCGGACCCGGAGCGGCGCGCCGCGGCGGCGAAAGGCCTCGGCAGGACCGGCAGGCCCGAGCACGCCGGAGTCCTCACCGGGGCCGCCGCCGACCCCGTACCGGCGGTGCGCGCGGCGGCGGCCCTGGGGCTCGGCCGGCTCGGCGTCCCGGAGGCGGGCGGCACCGTGCTGCCGGAGCTGATGCGGGACACGGACCCGTGGGTGCGGCGCCGGGCCTCGGTCGCCGCGATCCGGCTGAAGCTGACGGGCCCGGCGGTCACGCGGGCGTTCGCGGACCTGCTCGGCGATCCGGACCACCACCTGAGGATCAACGCCCTGGACGGCCTGTACACGCTGGGCGTGGCGGGCGATGTCGCGGCGCTGGTACGGCTGCTCGGAGATCCGGAGGGCGCCGTGTGGGGACGGGCCCTGAGGGTGCTGTATCCGTTGCGCGACGACCCGGCCGTCCGCGCGGAGGTGATCCGCACGGCCCGGGAGGGCGAGGGTGCAGCCCGGGCGCAGGTCCTGCAGATGCTGCCCAGGAACTGCACCGAGCGGTTGCTCGTCTCGCTGCTCACCGGACTGCGCGACCCGTCCACCGAGGTGCGGTACGCGGTGGCCCGGCGGCTGCTCGACCTGGAAAGGAACTCGGTGCGGGACGCCCTGTTCGAGGCCCTGCGGACGGAGCGGAACCCGGAGGTCGCGGGCCTGCTGCTGAGCGGACTCGGGCGGCGTGGTGAGCGGCTGATGACCGACCTCGCGGTGCGGTGGCTCGGCGACCCCCGGGCCGGACGGCAGGCCGCGGGCGCTCTGGGAGACCTCGACACCGGGAGCGCGAGGGAGCATCTCCGCGGAGCCCTCGCCGACGGGAAGCTGCCGGCGAGCACCAGGGGAGCCGCCGCACGGGAGGTGGGCAGGGCGGGACGATGGGACGCGGTGTGGCTGCTGATCCCGCTGCTCGACGATCCCGAGGCGGACGTGCGCACGGGCGCGATCGGCGGCCTTGGCGCACTCGTCCGCGACGGCCTCCGCTTCTGGGAACGGCGCCCCGTGGCGGACGCGCTCACCGCCCACCTCGCATCGGGCAGGGACGAGACGTGGCGCACGTCGAACGCCCTCGACGGCCTGGACGAGGCTCTTCCTGCCCTGCGCCGCCTGGCGGCCGAGGCGGCCTCCGAAGAGATCCGGGCTGCCGCGCGCGAACTGGTGGACGCGGCCGAAGCCGACTGACGCGGACGAGCCGGCCCGACGGGGCGGAACTCGCATGCGCTTACGCCCGGTTGGGTCCTGTCGGCCCCCCGGCTCGTACTCGTTTGCGATCATGAGGCCCGTCATCGACATACGAGGAGTTGATCCGTGATGCCGGCCGTTCCCGCCGATCCCGACGTGGTGCATCCGATGCCCGAGCAGCCCCGTGTGGTGCTGTTGCGTCCCCTGGTCACCTCGCCGTTGATCGAGGTGGGGGAGTACTCCTACTACGACGATCCGGACGACCCGACGGCCTTCGAGACCCGCAGCGTGCTGTATCACTACGGGCCGGAGAAGCTGGTGATCGGTAGGTACTGCGCGCTGGGCGAAGGTGTGCGGTTCATCATGAACGGGGCCAACCACCGGATGGACGGTCCCTCGACGTTCCCCTTCCCGATCATGGGAGGGGACTGGGCCGAGCACTTCGATCTGATCACCGGGCTGCCCGGCAGGGGCGACACCGTGGTCGGCAACGACGTCTGGTTCGGGTACCGGACCACGGTGATGCCCGGGGTCCGGATCGGCCACGGGGCGATCATCGCCTCCGGGGCCGTCGTGGTCGACGACGTGCCCGACTACGGCATCGTCGGCGGCAACCCGGCCCGGCTCCTGCGGCGCCGGTACGCCGACGAGGACATCGCCCGGCTGCTGGCCGTCGCCTGGTGGGACTGGCCCGCCGAGCACATCAGCGAGCATGTCCGGACCATCATGTCCGGCAGTGTCGACGACCTTGAGGCCGCGGCGCCCGGCCCGGCGTAGGACGGGCCTACGCCCGGGAGTAGTCGGGCCTGGGAGCGGCGCCTTCGCTCCGCAGCGCCGCGTCCATGGCGTGCAGGCGGCGCTGCTGAAGCGAGCTGTTGTAGATGCCGCAGCCGATGAAGACCACGGTGAGCAGCGCGAGGCCGATGGTCTGGCGCAGCCCGCCGGTCGCGGCCGTCAGGACGGTGACCGAGACGAAGAGGACCGTGAGGAAGACCAGGGCCGGCTTGCGGTGACGTGTGCGGTGCAGTCGCTGGGTGACCAGCGCGCGCATGCCGTCGCGTTCCGGCGGGTCGGTGGGGACGTCGCCCTTGCGCAGCTTCCGGTCCAGCACGACGAGACCGTCCGTGCTGCCGGCGGCCCGCTTCTCCTTGCGCCGGGCGAGGAGTACGGCGGCGATGCCTCCGACCGAGATGACGGTCGTGCGGATCACGACGGAGAGTACGGAGGGCCCTGGGAACAGAAGAACGATCAGGGCGCTGCCGGCGAGGACCGACAGGACGAACTGCAGCCAGATGTGTTTGCCGAGCAGGGTGTTGACGCGTTCCATGGTCCGTCACTCCTGGGTTTCGGATCGGTGCCGCGTCAGACCCGGGTCCGCCGGCGGACGGTCGCGACACGCAGGGACAGGGTGATGGCGAGGAGGACCCAGGCCACGGCGGAGTAGGCCCAGTCGGACGTTCCGTTCGCCACGCCGAAGACACTCCATACGGCCCACAGGGCCAGGACGGTGCACAGCGCGGTCCACGCGATGTCCATGAGGCGCACCCGCAGCTGCCCGCGCTGCCTGGTGCCGCGCTCCAGGGTGCCCAGCTCGGACGGCGGTGTCGCTCTGCCTCGCAGTGCCATGACTCGTCTTCCCTTCCTCGTCCACCCGTGTTCGTACGGGTCCGCCCGTGTTCGTACGGGGTTTCCGCGTACCCCGCGTCACGGTCCGCAACCGGTCAAGTCGGGCATGACAAGCGGACGTTGACAGTCCGGAGGTCCGGACATGCCCGCTCGTGCCCGGCCCGGACGCTCCACGCGTCCCGCGCCTGCCGTATTTGTGAGCTTTATCTGTTTAACATGCGGTGATCCACTTCCTGCGGCCCCGTGACCGGGTCGCACGCAGCCGGTGGGTCCGTTGTGCGTGTCGTCAACCGCGAGAGGAGGCCTCCATGGCCCCAGCAGGCCGTCGCAGAGCGCTGACGCAGGACACCTCGTCACGGCACGACCCCGAACTGCGCGCCGCCGCACGGCATTTCGGGCGCCGCCGGTTCCTCACGGTGACCGCCGCGACCGCCGCCCTCGCCTTCGGCACCAACCTGCCGGCCCGGGGCGTGGCGGGCTCCGGGGAACTGGACGCGGCGAGGATCCCCACCGATCCGTTCACGCTCGGCGTCGCCTCCGGAGACCCGCTTCCCAGCTCCGTGCTGCTGTGGACCCGGCTCGCGCCCACCCCGTACGAGCCCGGCGGCGGTCTGCCCGGCCAGTACGTGGCCGTCGAGTGGGAGGTGTCCACCGACGAACTCTTCGCGCTGATCGTCCGCAGGGGCACCGCCGTCGCCTTCCCGGAGTACAACCACAGCCTGCACGTGGAGGTCGAGGGCCTCGACGCCGGCCGCGTCTACTACTACCGGTTCAGGACCGGGACCTGGATCAGCGACACCGGCCGTACCCGCACGGCGCCCGCCACCGCCGCCGCCGTCGGGAAGCTCACCTACGCGGCCGTGGCCTGCCAGGCGTACCACGACGGGTACTTCACCGTGCACCGCCATCTCGCCCAGGACGACGTCGACCTGGTCCTCCACCTCGGCGACTACCTCTACGAGTACGCCGTCAACTCCGTGGGCGGCGCGCGCGACTACACGGACCGCAGGCTGCCCGACCTCTACAACCGGGAGACCAAGACCCTCGACGACTACCGGCTGCGCTACGCCCTCTACAAGAGTGATCCGGATCTGCGGGCGGCCCACGCGGCGCATCCCTTCGTCGTCACCTGGGACGACCACGAGACCGAGAACAACTACGCGGGCGCGATCAGCGAGAACAACGACCCGACGCAGGAGTTCCTGCTGCGGCGCGCGGCGGCCTACCGGGCGCACTGGGAGAACCAGCCCCTGCGCAACGCCCAGATGCCCAACGGCCCGGACTCACAGCTCTACCGCCGGCTCCAGTGGGGCACCCTCGCCCAGTTCGACGTCCTCGACACCCGCCAGTACCGCTCCGACCAGGCGTACGGGGACACACTGCACGCCCCCGGTCCCGAGACGGACGACCCGGCACGCTCCATCACGGGCGCGGCGCAGGAGAAGTGGCTGCTCGACGGCTGGCGTGCCTCGCGGAACCTGTGGAACGTCATGGCGCAACAGGTGTGCTTCTCGCAGCGCAGGTTCGACGTCGGCGCCGAGGCGCGGACGTCGATGGACGCCTGGGACGGCTACCGTGCCTCGCGCCGGCGCGTCCTCGACGGCGCGGACTCCGCCGGGGTCGACAACCTGCTCGTCATGACGGGGGACGTGCACGTCGGGTACGCCTTCGACATCAAGGAGGACTTCGACGACCCGGCGTCGAAGACGCTGGGCACGGAGATCGTCGCCACCTCGGTCGCGAGCGGCAAGGACGGCGCGGACCGGCCCGGCAACTGGGACACGTATCTCAAGGCCAACCCGCACCTGAAGTTCTACAACGGGCGGCGCGGTTATGTGCGGGTCGCCCTGGACCGTGCGAAGGCCCGGGCCGACTACCGGACCGTCTCCGCCGTGACGACGCCCGGCGCACCGGTCACGACCGCCGCGTCCTTCGTGACCGAGGCGGGCGATCCGGGCCTCGAACCCGTCTGACGAGCGCGGCCCGCCCCACCGCCACCCCTCCCTCGAACGGTCGCGGGACATCAGTACCCGGAGAGGGTACTCCCCGGCATCCGGTACTCCGCCGGGCGGGTCCTTCGTGTCGTCCGAAGCGCCGAACTACGAGAAACCGGACATTTTCTGAGCCCATGTCGGCAAGGTCTAGATCCCCGAGAACGAGGAGTCACCCGATGGTCCCCAGACACGCCGGCGGAGCCGCCCGGACCGCCCTGACCGTGCTCGGCGCACTCGCGCTCACCGCGCTGCCCGCGGCCGCGGCCGCGGCCGCCGAGCCCCCCGCGCCGGCGCCGTCCTCCGCGCAGACGCTCGGCGCCGACCGGCCCTCGGCCGTCGTCCTGCGCGCGATGCAGCGCGACCTGCGGCTGACGGGCCCGCAGGCCAAGGCGCGCCTGGTGAACGAGGCCGAGGCGGGCACCCGCGCCGGCCGGCTCCAGAACGTACTGGGCAAGCACTTCGCGGGCGCCTGGGTGCACGGCACGACCTCCGCCGGTCTGACCGTCGCCACCACCGACGCCGCCGGTGTCGCCGCCATCAAGGCCGACGGGGCGCAGGCCAAGGTCGTCAAGAACGCGCTGAAGGACCTGAACACCGTCAAGTCGAAGCTGGACGCCGCCGCGGCCGGCACGTCCCTCGACACGCCGGTCCGGTACGTCGACGTACGGACCAACCGCGTGACGGTGCAGGCGACGAGTCGTACCGCCGCCGACAAGCTCGTCGCGGCCGCCGGGATCGACCGGCGGCTCGTGGACGTCAAGGTCTCGGCGGACCGGCCGCGCGCCCTGCACGACGTCCGGGGCGGTGACGCCTACTACATCGACGAGAAGGCCCGCTGCTCGGTGGGCTTCTCCGTGACCAAGGGGGAGCAGCAGGGGTTCGCCAGTGCCGGGCACTGCGGGAAGGCGGGCGCCAAGACCACCGGCTTCAACAAGGTCGCCCAGGGCACCTTCGAGGCCTCGGTCTTCCCCGGCCAGGACATGTCCTGGGTGAGCGTCAACAGCGAGTGGACCGCCACGCCCACCGTCAAGGGCGAGGGCGACACGAACGTGCAGGTCGCCGGCTCCGTCGAGGCGCTGGTCGGCGCGGCGATCTGCCGCTCCGGCTCCACCACCGGCTGGCACTGCGGCACGATCGAGCAGCACGACACCACCGTGAGCTACGCCGAGGGCGACATCAACGGAGTGACCCGTACGACCGTGTGCGCGGAACCGGGTGACTCCGGTGGCTCCTACATGTCCGGCACGCAGGCCCAGGGCGTCACCTCCGGCGGCAGCGGCGACTGCAAGGCCGGCGGCATCACCTTCCACCAGCCCGTCAACCCGCTGCTCACCACGTACGGACTGACGCTCAAGACCGCCACGGGCCAGAGCGGCACGCCCGCCCCGGCGGACGGCCAGACCGTCGGCTGGACCACGGGCCGGGTGTACGAGACCGGGACCCGGGTGACCTACGACGGTGTCTCGTACCAGTGTCTGCAGACGCACCAGGCACAGGGAGTGTGGCAGCCCCGCCTCACGCCGGCCCTGTGGCAGCGCCTCTGACGGTCACTCGGCCGCGGGCCGCGACGGCGCGAGGTGCCTGTCTCCGGACACGGCCCTCGCGCCTTCGTCATGTGCCGGGTGACTCCGGCCGTGTCTCACATCCCCGCCAGCAGCGCGTACGCCGTCGTCACGAAGGTGTCGCGGGCCCGGAAGCGGCGGGTGCACACGGCCGCCAGCGCCGTTCCCGTATCGGGTCTGAAGCCCAGGAAGGCCTGTTGGCCGAGCGTGGCCCCGCAGTGGAAGTACATCGGGCCATGGCCGGTGGGGTGCTGGAACCAGGCGACGGTGTGCACATGCCGGTGGCCCCGGCCGCGCCGCAGGACCGGACGGCGTACCGCACGCAGGGCGTCGGACAGGCTGCCCGCGGCAGGGCTCAGGCCCGACGGTTCCAGGTGTGCTTCGAGGAACGTCAGCAGGTCGGGCGGGGTGGCCCGGACGGCGCCCGCCGACTGGAAACCGCCGACGGACAACGGGCGCACGGGAGTTGTGCCGTCCTTGCGGTGTCCCGTGGCGTCGGTGTCCGGGCCGCCGGGCCGCAGCGCGGTGCCGCTCAGACCGAGCGGCCGCAGCACCTGGCCGCCGAGCAGGTCGTCCCAGGGTGTCGCGGTGGCCGCGGCCAGGGCGTGACCGAGCACGGCGACACCGAAGTTGGAGTAGCGCCAGCGGGTGCCGGGCCGCCGGTGCTGCCGGTGGCGCAGGAAGGCGTCGATCACGCGCCGGTCCGGGTAGGCGGCGTACGGGTCGGTGCGCCAGGTCGGCAGGGCCCGGCGGAAGAAGTCGGCGGGCAGGGCGGGAAGTCCGGAGGTGTGGGTGATCAGGTGCGCGAGGGTGACGGGGTCCCGGCCGGCGCTCCGGACGGGGTCCAGACACACGGCGGCCGGCTCACCGGCGGACAGGGTGCCCGACTGCGTCAGCCGGGCCAGCAGCAGTCCGGTGAACGTCTTGGAGGCCGAGCCGATCTCGTAGCGCAACTGCTCGCGGGGCACGGGCGGGGGCGGCCCGGTGCCACCGCCGCGCACCGTGCGGTGACCGTCCTGGGAGAGGGCGAAGACGACATCGGGCGCGTCCACGGCACTGACGGCGTCGTCGAGCAGGTCCCGTACCGTCCCGCCGTCCGGGGGCCGCTGCTGCGCGGTGCGGTACGGGAGTTCACCCCTCAGGCCGAGCGGAACCCCCGGCCAGGGGTCGGGTCGTCGGGTCATGCCGGTGCGTGCGCCAGCTGTGTCAGGGCGCGGGACGTGGCCAGTACGGAGGCGAAGGCGGCGACGAGCGTCGGGTGGTAGACGAGGTCGAACAGTTCCTCGGGAGTGCCCTCGGGCATCGTGCGCACGGCGGGCATCGCCCCGTCGGGCGCCTGGGCGGCGGCGAAGCCTTCCCAGGCCCGCTCGTCGAGGGTGGGGCGCGGCAGACAGGCGTCGACGACGAGCAGCTCGCCGAGCAGGTCCCAGCGTTCCAGGTCGAGCCAGTCGTCCAGCCAGACCGGCAGCCAGGTGGCGAGGTAGTCGGCGAGCGGAGCCGGTATGCCGTCGGGGTTCTCGCCCCAGTCGGTGAGGTGGAAGACGGCGTGCGTGATGTCGTAGGCGATGTGCCCTTCGACGGTCCAGGGTTCGGGGGTGCGCCCGAGCCAGGTCCTGCCGATCACCTCGGACTCCGGCGGCCTGGCCGGCAGCCCGAAACGGCGCTGGAACGCGGAGAGGCCGAGCCGGCGCGTCGGCGGCAGTTCGAAGGCGTGGAAGCTCTCCAGCCGCTGGTTGAGCCGGAAGGCCTCTTCGGCCTCGGGGTGGCTGTAACCCAGTTCCTTGAACGGGAGATAGACCTCGAAGGGGATGGGGGAGAGGGGCTCGATGCGCTGGCCGCGGACCAGCATGCGGCCGCCGTCCAGCGTGTCGCGCCAGGCGTGGTCGAGCAACTGCCGGGCCAGCTGGGCCTGTCGGGAGCCGGCCACGCCCTCACGGAACAGCACCTTGCAGATGAGGGCCAGTTCGCCGACCGGTTTGAAGCGTTCCAGGAAGCCCACCTCCGGGTCGACGTCCTGCTCCAGACGGAATCCGTCCCGGTGGGCGTGCAGCCACTCCAGGGCGCCGGTCCCGACGGTGTGGATGAGGCGGGTGCTGGTCATCTCGACACTCCTTGCCCGCCCTGTCCCGGCTGCGCCGCGCGGGTCGCGTGGACGGCGTGCTCGAAGACGCGCGCCTTCCCCGGCGGCGCGCTCAAGCGGTCGGTGGTCAGTACGGCGGCGAAGGCCGTCATCAGGGTGGAGTGGTAGCAGCCGACGAAGTCGTCCGCGACCGGCAGGCCCTCTCGCCCCGAACCCACCTCCGGGACCGCGCCGGAGGCGTCCTGGGCGAGGGCGAGCCGCGCCCAGGCCTCCCGGAGCATGTCGATGTCCGGTGGGCCCGGCAGACTGCCGGCCACGGCCAGCAGTTCACAGCTCAGATCCCACTGCTCGTCCTCCAGGCAGGTGTCCAGCCACGGCGGCAGCCACTGGTGGAGGTAGTCGGCGACCTGCGGCGGGATACCCGGCGGGGTCAGGCCCCAGTCCGTGAGGTGGAAGACCACATGGGTGAGCGTGTACCCGGCGGCCCGTTCGAACGTCCAGGGTTCGGGCAGACCGCCCAGCCAGGTGCGCCCGAGCGCCCGGTCCGTCTCGGCGTGCTGCGGGATGCCGCCGCGGCGCTCGGAGTTGAGGACGCTGAGGCGCCGGTTGGGTTCCTGCTCGGTCACCTGCCAGCCGCGGGTGCGGGCGACCGTCGCGGTGGCCCGCTCGTAGGCGGAGTGGCGCAGTCCGGCGGACGCGAAGGCCGCGTAGATCTCCAGCGGGTACGTGGCGAACGGTTCGAGGCGCTGCAGTTCGAGGAAGAGGTCGCCCTGCCCGGTCTGCCGCCAGGCGAAGGCCAGCAGGTCGCGGGCGGCCTCGTGCAGCTGGTCGTCGGTCCCGGTGTGCCTGCGGATGCTGACGCACACCTGGGCCAGTTCGCCGAGCGGCTTCCAGGTGAAGTTCACATCGGCGTGCTCGGCGAGTGCGTCGTCGCCCAGTGCGAACTCGCCGCGATGGGCGGACACCCACGTCATCGCGTCCTCGGCGAGCCCTCGGACGTCGCGCGCCGTCACACCGGCGCCCCGGTCCGCATCAGCCGCGCCGCCTCGACCTGCAGCAGCACGCGTGGATCCGCGGAGCCCATCTGCGCCACGAACGCGAGGCCGTTCTCCAGTCCGAGCGTGTCCGGCACGCCGTCGAGGAGGGCCAGCCAGCGGCCCGCGCCCGCGGCCTGCAGCCAGTCGCGGCGACGGACGGCCCGGACGAACCCCCGGGCCACGTCGGCGGGGCGGCCACGGGCCACGCGTGTCACCGCGCAGTCCCCGCCGGGCACCGCGAGCGGGGCCAGTACGGCGAGTTGATGGGTCAGTGACTGCCACGAGGCACCGTCGAGCCAGGCCGCCCGGGGTTCCGTGTCATGCCCCGAGGAATGCCCGAAGGAATGCCCCGAGGAGCCGTTGTGCCCCGGTGTGCCGGGGCGGGCCGCGTCCGGCGTCCCGCGCAGTCGCAGAAGAGTCCGGTTCATGGCCCAGTGGCTCCACGTGGAGGTGGGTGAGGCGTCAGCGGGAGGCGGATAGGCGTGCACGGCCCCGCTGAACACGGCGAGGTCGTCCGGTTCGGGAGGGGTGTGGCGCAGAACGTTCGGCAGGACGGCATCGGCCCCCACCACCCGTACGGCGGCGAGGGTCAGTTTGTCGGCCGCCTCCGGTCCGCCGGCTCCTGGGACGCTGCCGGCCAGCCCGAACGGGCCCCCGCTCCGAAGAGCGGAGACCAGTTCTGACGTCAGGCCCTGCACTGCGTCCGCCAGGCGGGTAGAAGTGCCTGACTGTTCCATGTGTCTGTCCCGTCAGCCCTTCTTCGGCCGCGGAGTCGGGGGCGACAGCAGGAGCGATGTCGACCCGGACGTCAGGGCGAGCGCCGCGCACTCGCGGCTGTCACGGTACGAGCCGTCGGCCTCGACCGGGTCGAGAGCCGCTTCGACGTCCACGCCCTGGACCTCGGTGAGCTCGTCGGTCAGAAACTCGGTGGAAGACATACCACCATCCCCTTTGCGAGAGACATGTTCTTCTCGGTTCTCGAAGGTACGGGTGACCGTTATGGCAGGAGTTATTCATAGAAGTTGCATTTGTCTGATCCGGTCGCCCTTTCAACTTCTCCCGCATCGCGCCCCACCTGCCGCATTCCGGCAACAACCAGCACGTCAGAGGGCGTAGTTCAGTCATGTTCCGCCGACCCCCGGCCACGGGAGAATGTGCTGGTGACTCCCGTGAGGACCGAGATACCCGCTGAAGTACCGCCCGTAGTACCGCGTTCAAGGAATCGCGGACAGCTGATCGGCGCCGCGGCCGTCGCCACCGTGTGCGCGCTGGCGGCGGCATGGCTGCTGCTGATCAGCACGCCCGCGGCGATCGCCGAGGGGCACGCCTTCAGGACGGCGTCCCGCTGCGCCTCGAACGACAGCGCGTCGGACGACAGTGCTTCCGGCGGCAGCGCGTCCGACGACTGTCTGCGGACCGTGGGCGCGCGCATCGACCGCACCGAGGACGTACGGGGCCGTAAGACACCCTCGTACCGGCTGTACGTCGTGGAGGCGGACGGGACCGAGGGGCGTGCCACGCTCGGAGGCAGTCCCTCGGAGCGTCCGGCCGCCACCTCTGGAGCGGACGTCCAGGTGACGTACTGGCGAGGACAGATCCGGTACGTCGACCTCGCAGCCGGGCGCAAGTACTCCCACGCGGACCCGCGCGACGACTACAAGCCCGTCGCCACCGCGGGTCTCGCCATCGGCCTCTACGGCACGGGCTTCCTCTGGTGCTGGCTCTGGATGGCGCTGCACTCACGGGTGGCGAAGAGGGCGCACCCGTGGGACATCGGCCTGCCCTTCCTGGCAGCCGTCTGCCTGGCACTCGTCGGCGCGTTCGCCCCGTGGGCCACCGACGACATGGGGGCGGCGCTCCTCCTCGTCGGAGAGGCGACCGCGGTCGCGGTCGCCGTGTGCGCGGTGACCGCCGTACTCCTGCGCCGACGCCGGCGCGGTGACGACAGCATCGACGTGCCGCCCGTTGTGCCCACGGAGGAGCAGCACTTCCCGGGCCGGATCGTGGGCGGGGTCCCCTACGCGGAGCACGGCACCCACCTGCTGGCCGCCCCCGGTCTCCTGGCGACGACCATGGGCCACCCGGGCGTGGCGCACCGCCGGGCGGTACCGCGCACCCTGACCCCGCTGCGCGTCCGCCATCCGTACTGGTCGGACCCCTCTCCGACGGACCTTCGGGGCCAGGCCTGGGTCCTGGAGTGCGAGGACGAGGGCGTACCGGTGCTGATCGTCGTCCACCGGCAGCACATGCCGTGGGTGCTGGGCGCCCTGACACCGCGACCGTGAACCTCCCGGTGACCGTCGGCCGGTCCGAAGGGCGGCGGTAATCCGCAGGCCTCGGGGTAGAGGGTCGTCGACCAGTCCCCGTTTGAGAAGGTGCCGAGAATGACCGACGACGCCTACCTGTTCCTGCTCGACGACGCGGCCGTGCGGCTCGGCGTGCCCCCGGCCGCCGTCGGTGACCTCGCCTGCATGGAGACTCCCGCGGTACGAGCCTGGCTGGACGCCCAGGGAACGACGGCGACCGCGCCGGAACTGCGTCTGCTGCCGCCGGAGGAGACGGGCGCCGTTCCCGGCGGAGCGGAGCGGCTGCCGGTGCCGCTGAGCGACGAGGAGCTGGGCCGGGTGCGCGCACGGACCGGCCCCGAGGCGATCGCGCGGGTCGAGGAGCAGCTGCTGTCGTACCGCGACATCACGGACGGCCGCGACGAGCTGATCGGACGGGCGCTGGCCGCGGGGGTGGCACCGCACCGCATCGTGGAGCTGACCGGCGAGGACCCGGCGACGGTCACGGCCGCGGCCGGCGGCTGACCAGTCGGTTCCGGCGTGCGGGAACGTGTGACGGGCCGCAGCCTGGATACGTGAGCTGCGAGGTCCGAATGCCGTCGGAAGGTCATGAACAGCATGGGCAGCCCGAGAAACAGCCCGAAGAACAGCCCGAAAAGCGGCCTGAACAGCAGCCCGGCGAACGGCTCGGCCGTGGACGACGGGACCGCTGACGGCGGCACCCCACGGGGCGAACGCATCCCCTCGTCACCCGATCGCCACCACTCCGAGGTGACGCTGCGGGTGAACGGCAGACCGCGCACGCTCGTCGTCGACCACCGCTCCGTCCTGCTGGACGTGCTGCGCGAGCAGCTGCGTCTCACGGGCGCCAAGAAGGGCTGCGACCACGGCCAGTGCGGCGCCTGCACGGTCCTGGTGGACGGCCGCCGCGTCAACAGCTGCCTGCTGCCCGCCGTGGCCCAGGACGGCTACGACATCACGACGGTGGAAGGACTCGCCGGCGGTGCCGGTGCAGCTGAGAGTGACCGTGACGGCGAGGAACGGCCGGCCGACGGCGAGCTGCACCCGCTGCAGCGCGCCTTCATCGACCGCGACGCCTTCCAGTGCGGCTACTGCACACCCGGACAGCTCTGCAGCGCCGTCGGCGCGATCGCCGAGGCCGAGTCCGGTCACCCCTCACACGTGACGGACCCCGAAACCCCGTCAGGGGAGCCCGTGCCGCTCGATCCGGACGAGATCCGCGAGCGGCTCAGCGGCAACCTCTGCCGCTGCGGCGCCTATCCGAACATCGTGCGGGCCGTAGAGGACGTGATCCGGTGAAACCCCTCGCCTACGCGCGCGCCGGCAGTGTCGAGGAGGCCGCCGAGCTGTACGCGGCCCACCCCGGCGCCCGCTATCTCGGCGGCGGCACCAACCTGGTGGACCTGATGAAACTCGGCGTGGAGGAACCGTCCACGCTGGTCGACGTCAGCAGGCTGCCCCTCGACACGGTGGAGGAGCTGCCCGACGGATCCGTACGGATCGGCGCCACGGTCCGCAACAGCGACCTCGCCGCCCACCCCACGGTCCGCGACCGCTACCCGGCACTCTCCCAGGCCCTCCTGGCCGGGGCCTCGGGACAGCTGCGCAACGCGGCCACCACCGGCGGCAATCTGCTGCAGCGCACCCGCTGCCCGTACTTCCAGGACACCGACAAACCCTGCAACAAGCGCGCTCCCGGCTCCGGTTGCGGCGCCCTGGACGGCGTACACCGTGATCACGCGGTGCTCGGGCACTCACCGCAGTGCATCGCCACGCATCCCTCCGACATGGCCGTGGCACTGGCCGCCCTGGACGCGGCCGTCGAACTGCACGGCGCCGACGGGCCGCGGACCGTTCCCGTCGCGGAGTTCCACCGGCTGCCCGGGGACCACCCCGAACAGGACACGGTGATCCGCCCCGGGGAACTCATCACCGGTGTCGTCCTGCCGGGCGCCACGGCCGGACTGCCCTCGCTGTACCGCAAGGCCCGCGACCGGGCCTCGTACGCCTTCGCCCTCGCCTCCGTAGCCGCCGTGCTCGACGTGGAGGGCGGTGTCGTGCGGCAGGTCGGCCTCGCCTTCGGGGGAGTGGCCCATCGCCCCTGGCGGGCCCGGCTCGCCGAAGAGGCATTGCTGGGCGCCGCGCCGACGACGGCCGCGTTCGAGCGGGCCGCCGACCTCGAACTCGCCGCGGCCCGGCCGCTGCGCGACAACGGCTACAAGGTCAGGCTGGCCCGCAATCTCGCGGTGGACGCCCTGCGGCGGCTCGCGCCGCCCACCAGCACCTGACCGGACGCCGGCACCTGACCGGAAACCAGCACGTGACCGGACACCAGCAGAAGGAGCAGTCATGGCCGACACCGGCACCGCGCTGGGCGCGCCCGCCGAGCGCCGGGAGGGCCGGGACAAGGTCACCGGCAGCGCCCGCTACGCCGCCGAGCAGACCGACCCCGGCAGGGCGCACGCCTGGCCGGTGGTCGCCGGGATCGCCCGGGGAACGGTCCGTACCGTCGACGCGGAGGCCGCCCTGGCGCTGCCCGGGGTCCTCTCCGTCCTGACGCACGAGAACGCGCCCCGGCTCGCCCCCGCCGACGATCCGACGCTCTCCGTGCTGCAGGATCCGCGCGTGCCGCACCGCGGCTGGTTCGTCGCGCTGGTCGTCGGCGAGACCCTGGAGGCGGCCCGCGCGGGCGCCGCCGCGGTCCGGGTCGCGTACGACGTGGAGGAACACGACGTCACCCTGACCGACGACCACCCCGAGGCCTACGCGCCCGAGGAGGCCAACGGCGGATTCCCCGCGCGCCGCGAACAGGGCGACCCCGAGGGCGCGTTCGCGTCCGCCGAGGTCCGCGTCGACTCCCACTACCGCGTACCGCCGCTGCACAACCACCCCATGGAGCCGCACGCGGCCACCGCCCGCTGGGACGGCGACCGGCTCGTCGTGCACGACTCCAGCCAGGGCGCCACGACCGTACGCGCCACCCTGGCCTCGCTGTTCGAGCTGTCCGAGGACGACGTCACCGTCATCAGCGAGCACGTCGGCGGCGGCTTCGGGTCCAAGGGCACCCCGCGGCCCCATGTGGTGCTCGCCGTGATGGCGGCACGGGAGACCGGACGTCCCGTCACCGTCGCACTGCCCCGGCGCTTCCTGCCCGCGGTCGTCGGCCACCGGGCGCCCACCCTGCACCGGCTCCGCCTGGGCGCCACCGCCGACGGCACCCTCACCTCGACCCTCCACGAGGTCACCACCCACACCTCCCGCATCAAGGAGTTCGTGGAGCAGGCCGCCGTACCGAGCCGGATCATGTACGCGGCACCCCACCGGCTCAGCTCCCACCGGGTGGTCCCCCTCGACGTGCCCAGCCCGTCCTGGATGCGCGCACCCGGCGAGGCACCGGGCATGTACGTCCTGGAGTCGGCCATGGACGAACTCGCCGTCGCGGCCGGTCTGGACCCCGTGGAACTGCGCATCCTCAACGAGCCGGACACCGAACCCGACAGTGGCAAACCGTTCAGCAGCCGCCACCTCGTCGACTGCCTGCGGGAGGGCGCGCGGCGCTTCGACTGGGCAGCACGCGACCCCCGCCCCGGGATCCGTGCCGAGGGCCCACTCCTGGTCGGCACGGGGGTGGCCTCCGCCACCTACCCGGTGATGGCGAGCCCGGCGCAGGCGGAGGCACACGCGACTCCCGACGGCGGCTTCGTCGTCCGTATCAACGCCACCGACATCGGCACCGGCGCCCGTACCGTCCTCGCCCAGGTCGCCGCCGACGCACTCGGCGTCCCCCTGGACCGCGTACGCACCGACATCGGCAACAGCGACCTGCCGTCCGCGCCACTGGCCGGCGGCTCGTCCGGCACGGCGTCCTGGGGCTGGGCCGTCCACGAGGCGTGTACGCGGCTGGCCTCGACCCTCGCCGAACACAGCGGCCCCCTGCCGTCCGAAGGGCTCAGGGCGCACGCCGACACGGCGGGCACCGCCGACGCAGACAACCCCTACGCCCGGCACGCCTTCGGCGCCCACTTCGCCGAGGTCACCGTCGACACGGTCACCGGAGAGGTCCGGGTACGCCGACTGCTGGGCGTCTACGCCGCCGGACACATCCTCAACGCCCGTACCGCGCGCTCCCAGTTCATCGGCGCCATGACCATGGGCCTGGGCATGGCACTCACCGAGAGCAGCACCATGGACGCCGCGTCCGGCGACTTCGTGGAGCGCGACCTCGCCGCCTATCACGTCCCGGCCCACGCCGACGTGCCCGACATCGAGGCGCACTGGATCGACGAGGACGACCCGCATCTCAACCCGATGGGCAGCAAGGGCATCGGCGAGATCGGCATCGTCGGCACGGCCGCCGCCATCGGCAACGCCGTCCACCACGCCACGGGCGTCCGCCACCGCGAACTGCCCCTGACCCCGGACCGGGTGCTCGCGGGCCTGTAGGCAGACCCTCTCGCTCGCGGGCAGACCCCGCCGATCCCTACCCCGGCGGGGTGAGGCACCGGCCGGCCGCGGTCCGCATACTCGGTGTCATGAACAAGCACGGGCACCTCGCCGAGTTCCTCCAGGCACGCCGGAGCCGACTGCGCCCCGAGGACGTGGGGTTGCGGACCTACGGCGAGCGGCGCCGCGTGCCGGGGCTGCGCCGGGAGGAACTCGCGATGCTCGCCGGCATCAGCGCGCCCTACTACACCCGCCTGGAACAGGGCCAGTCCCGCAACGCCTCGCGCGAGGTGCTCGACGCGGTGGCGAGCGCCCTGCGACTGGACGACTCAGAGCGCGCCCATCTGCACACCCTGGCCGGTGCGCCGAGGCGGCGCGGGCCCGGCGCACGGCCACGTCCCGAACGCCTCACTCCCGCGACGCGTGCCCTGCTGGCGGCCGTCGACGGTACCCCCGCCCTGGTGATCGGCCGCCGCAGCGACGTCCTGGCCTGGAACCGCCCGGGGCACGGCCTGTTCGCGGGACACCTCGATCCGGACAGCCCGGACGATCCCGGCGGCGCGGGCCGTCCGGGGCGGCGGCCGAACATGGCCAGGCTGGTGTTCCTGGGCGCGCACACCCGCGACCTGTACGTCGACTGGCCCGCCAAGGCCAGGGCCGTCGTGGGGAACCTGCGGCTGACGGCCGGACGCCACCCGGACGACCCGCTGCTGGCCGCACTGATCGGTGAACTGACCATGCGCAGCCGGGAGTTCGCCACACTGTGGGCCGACCACCGGGTGCTCGCCTGCGATGTCGCCGACTACGAGATGCGCCATCCACTGGTCGGGACGCTGACCGTCACCCAGCAGACACTGCAGAGCCCGCAGGGGGACGGCCCGTCCCTGGTGGTGGCCACCGCCGACCCCGGCTCCCCGTCCGCGGCGGCCCTGGCGCTGCTCGCCCATGCCACCGCGCCCCGGGACGCGGACCGGCCGCACCGCGCCGCCGAGTCCCACACGCTCTGACCCGTTGACCTGCCGCGCCGCCTGACCCGCGTCCTTCGCGGGGCGGTCGCCGGTCGCACCCTCACGCCCTCTCACCGAGGCGCCCTCGACCACGGCGCCGCACCACGGCTGCCGCATGCCCGAAACCAGACAAGAAGTCAGACAAGAAGTCAGACAAGAAGTCAGAGAAGAAGTCAGAGAAGGAACCATGTCGAACCGACGTATCAAGACACTCATGGCCGCCGTCGCGGTGGCCGCCGCCACCCTCGCCTCGGCCCTGCCGGCCGACGCCACCCCCACCCGTCCCACCCGCGAACCGCTGACCGACGTACGCATCGCCACCCACTTCGACGTGTCCGCGGGTCAACTGCCGGAGAACATAGCCCTGTTGCCCGACGGCACCGCGGCCGTCACCTTCGCGGCGAGCCGACAGGTGGCCGAAGTGAGCCCGCGGGGCGCGACCCGCGTCCTGGCGACCCTGCCGGCCCCCGCCGACGGCGGAGTCCACACCCCCGCCCTCGGCTTCCCGCTGGCCACCGGGATCGCCCGCACCCCGGACGGCACCCTGTACGTGCTGTACGCGACCGGGACCGCCGACCTGACAGGCCTGTGGCGGCTGCGCCCCGGGAAGGCCCCGCAGCGCATCGCCGCACTGCCCGAGGACGGTCTGCCCAACGGACTGGCTCTGGACGAACGCGGCAAGCGCCTCTACATCACCGACTCGGTGCTCGGCACGGTGTGGACCGTCCCCGTCACCGGCGGCACCCCCACCGCCTGGTCCACCGCACCCGAACTCACCCCCACCGGCTTCCTCGGCGTCAACGGAGCGAAGGTGCACGACGGCGCGCTCTGGGTGACCAATCTCGATCAGGGCACCCTCCTGCGCATACCGATCCGTCCGGGAAACCGCGCGGGCACCCCGCAGGTCAAGGCGTCGGACCCGGACCTGGTCGGAATCGACGACTTCGCCTTCACCGGACACGGCGACGACGTCCTGGCCACGCTCAACACCACCAACAGGGTCGTGCACATCCGGCCCGACGGCACCCGGACCACCGTCCTGGACACCGCCGACGGACTCCAGAACCCCAGCTCCGTGGCGCTGCGCGGCAAGGAGGTGTACGTGCTCAGCGCCGCCTACGCCACGGCCACGGACCCCAACCTGCTGCGCGCCCGCCTGCGCGGCCACGGCCACCGGTAGCACCCGGCCGCGCGGGACGGCGGAGCGGCGATCCTGTCCCTCAGGTCGTTTCTCCGCCCTCCCGCAGGACGTCGAGGGCCGTGAGGGCCACGTGCAGTCCGGTCCGCCGCTCACCGGATTCGAGGTCGCAGTCCAGCAGCCGCTCGATGGTGCGCAGACGCTGGTAGACGGTCTCCCGGGACAGCCCGCCGAGCCGGGCGGCACCGGTCTTGCTGCCCGCGGCGTCCAGATAGTGCCGCAGGGTCGTCAGGAGGTCGGTGCCGTGCCGGCCGTCATGGTCGACGAGCCGGCCGAGCTGCCGTTCGGCGTACTCCTGGACACGGGTGTCCTCGCGCAGCGCGTACAGCAGGCGGCGCAGTCCGATGTCGGACAGTTCGTTGTACGACCTGCCCGCGGTGAGGGGCCGGCCCGGACAGGTTGCTTCCGCGACGCGGGACGCCTCACGGAAGGAACGGGCGGTACGGGCCAGGTCCATGACCTCGGAACCGATACTCACGACGGCACACGGGTCCACCTCCAGCGCGCTGCGGCCCAGTTGCTCCACGGTGGACCGCCACGGCTGGGAGGGGCGCAGGGCCAGCAGGACGCCGAGCCGCGCGGGCGCCAGCGTGCCGACCAGCGCGGCCGTGCCCGTCGTGGCCAGCTCCTGGGACAGCCGGGCCTCCAGGCCGGTGCCGTCGACCGGCGTCCGGAGGTCCATCAGGACCGCGAGGAAGACGGTGCCCTCGGTGGGCAGGCCCAGCGCGGCGAGGCGCGCGCGGGCGTCCGCGGGAGAGCGGTGGCGCTGCTCGGCGAGATCGCGCAGCGCGCTCCGGTGCGCTGTGCGCTCCCAGGGCGTGGCGTGGATGAGGCGGGCGATCGTCAGGGCCATCGCCGTCCGCTCCAGGACGGTGACGTCCTGCGGCCCGAACCCCGCCGACGGCACCGGGGACGGCAGCAGGGCGACGCGTCCCCAGAGTTCGCCCTGGTACTCCACGGGCGCCACGAGCCAGCCCTCCGGACCGGCGACCTCGGGACCGGCGACGTCCGGACCGGCGACCTCGGGACCGGTGACTTCTGGGTCGGTCACCCCCTGGCCGGTCGTCTCTGAGCGGGCGGCCCGGGGCGCCGGCCCGTGGTGCGTCGCCCGCGTCGCCCGGGAGCGCTGCTCCCAGCCGGACAGTGCTTCGTCCACGGTGCTGCCGGACGGCTCGCAGATCAGCGCCTGGTGCACCAGGTTCTCCAGCACGACCGTGCGGCCGCTCATCTCCGCCGCCGCGCGGACGACGTCCTCGGGTCCGGCGCCCCGCAGCGTCAGGGCGGTGAACGCCTCGTGGATGCGCTGGGTCCGCCGCACGGCGTCCGCCTGGCTGCCGAGGATGAGGGTGTGGACGACCTGGGTGACCTCAAGGAAGTTGACGTCCTCGGCCAGGGTGACGAGCGGCAGGCCACGGACGCGGCACGCCTGGATGAGCGGGCCGGGCGGGCGATGGAAGCGCCGTACGAGTTCGATGACCAGGGCCGCGGCCCCGATGTCGGCCAGTTCGTCGACATAGCGGCGTACGCCCGCCGGGTCCTCGGGCAGCGGCATACCGGTGGTCAGCACGAGTTCGCCGCCCTTGAGGAAGGAGGCGGGGTCGGTGAGTTCGGTGATGTGGACCCAGCGGACCGGCCGGTCGAGGCGGGTCGCCCCGGCGACCACCTCCGGCCGGCCCGCGGCCAGGACGGGCAGGGCCAGGACGTCGGCGACGGTGAGCACGCGGCCCGCGGGAGCTGCGCCCGCCGGCCCTTCGGCCGTGTAGGACATCCGGGGCGTCCGGGGCGTTTCGGCGTACTCGCTCATGGTGCGTGCCTGCCCGTCCGGACCCCGTGACAAGCGTGGCTGACCTGCGCACGGTTGACACAACGTCCGAACCACGCAGCCCCGCCGGACAGTTCACTCATTGCCGCCTGCCGCCCCCGTCGAGATGCTCGCAGTTCCGGAGCAGACGACGACGCACGGCCGGGAGACGCACATGACCGCACTGTCGCCGCACCTTCGCCAGGCCACCCCCGTGGTGGCCGTCCGGGGCGAGGGCGTCCACCTCTACGGTGAGGACGGCCGCCGCTATCTGGACTTCACCGCGGGCATCGGCGTGACCAGCACCGGGCACTGCCATCCGAGGGTCGTCGAAGCCGCCCGGGAACAGGTGGGCACGCTGATCCACGGGCAGTACACGACGGTCATGCACCGGCCGCTGCGCCGGCTCGTCGACAAACTCGGTGAGGTGCTGCCCGCAGGCCTCGACAGCCTCTTCTTCACCAACTCCGGGAGCGAGGCGGTGGAGGCCGCGCTGCGGCTGGCCCGGCAGGCCACCTGCCGCCCGAACGTGCTGGTCTGCCACGGCGGATTCCACGGCCGGACCGTGGCCGCCGCCGCCATGACGACGTCCGGCACCCGATTCCGCTCCGGCTTCTCCCCGCTGATGAGCGGCGTGGTCGTCATCCCGTTCCCGACGGCCTACCGGTACGGCTGGGACGAGGAGACCGCCACCCGCTTCGCCCTCCAGGAGCTCGACCACACGCTCCAGACGATCTCCTCGCCCGCCGACACGGCCGCCGTCATCGTCGAACCGGTGCTCGGCGAGGGCGGTTACGTGCCCGCGACCCGCGCCTTCATGGAAGGGCTGCGGGAACGCGCCGACCGGCACGGCTTCCTGCTGATCCTCGACGAGGTACAGACGGGCGTGGGGCGCACCGGCCGGTTCTGGGGACACGACCACTTCGGCGTCACGCCCGACATCCTGGTCACCGCCAAGGGCTTGGCCAGCGGATTCCCGCTGTCCGGCATCGCCGCCCCCGAGGAGCTGATGGCCAGGGCGTGGCCCGGCTCGCAGGGCGGCACCTACGGCGCCAACGCGGTGGCGTGCGCCGCGGCCTGCGCGACCCTGGACGTCGTACGCGACGAGAAGCTGGTCGAGAACGCCGACGCGATGGGGGCACGGCTGCGCCAGGGGCTGGAGGCGGTGGCCGGCCGGACGCCCGCCATCGGGGACGTACGGGGCCTCGGGCTGATGCTGGGCAGCGAGTTCGTCGACGCGGACGGCGGCCCCGACCCCGGGACCGCCTCCCGCGTTCAGCGGGCCGCCGTCGACGAGGGCCTGCTCCTGCTGCTGTGCGGCGCCTGGAACCAGGTCGTACGCATGATCCCGGCGCTGGTGATCGACGAGACGGCGGTGGACGCGGGACTTGAGGCATGGGCGGCGGCGGTGGAGGCCGGTACGTCACCGGCTGCCTCGGACCGATGAAGGACCGGCCCCGGCTCGCGTCCCGGCCCGCGTCCTGGCCCGCGTCCCCCCCCCGTGCCCAGCCGTCCGCCCCGCCGCCGACCGACTCAGGAGTGACACCATGACCGACGCCCTGGCCGGCACCCCGACCCGGTTGTTCATCGGCGGTGCCTGGGTGGATGCCGCGGACGGCGCCACCCTGCCCGTCGACGACCCCGCGACCGGCGAGATCCTCTGCCATGTCGCCGACGGAGGCCTCAAGGAGGCCAGGCTCGCGGAGGACGCCGCCGTACGGGCTCAGGAGGCGTGGGCCCGTACCGCGCCCCGGGCCCGCAGCGAGATCCTGCGCCGCGCACACGAACTGGTCCTCGAACGGACCGAGCGACTCGCCCACTTGATGACGTCCGAGATGGGCAAGCCGCTCGCCGAGGCCAGGGGTGAGGTGGCGTACGCCGCCGAATTCTTCCGGTGGTTCGCCGAGGAGGCGGTACGCGTCGACGGCGGCTACGGCACGCTGCCCGACGGGCGGCACCGCATGCTGCTCTCCCGCCGCCCGGTCGGCCCCTGTCTGCTGATCACCCCGTGGAACTTCCCGCTGGCCATGGGAGCCCGCAAGATCGGCCCGGCGATCGCGGCGGGCTGCACGACGGTGCTCAAACCGGCCCCGCAGACACCGCTGTCCAGCCTCGCGCTGGCCGCGATCCTCCAGGAGGCCGGGCTGCCGGACGGCGTCCTGAACGTGGTCACCACCTCGCGCGCAGGAGAGGTCTGCGAGCCACTGCTGCGCGGCGGGCGCATCCGCAAGCTGTCCTTCACCGGCTCCACCCAGGTCGGGCGGCTGCTGCTGGCGCAGTGCGCGGACGCTGTCGTACGCACCTCGATGGAACTGGGCGGCAACGCGCCCTTCGTGGTCTTCGGCGACGCGGACCTCGACAAGGCCGTGGACGGGGCGATGACCGCCAAGATGCGCAACATGGGAGAGGCGTGCACCGCCGCCAACCGCTTCTTCGCGCACCGGTCGGTGGCCGAGGAGTTCGGCGAGCGGCTCGCCCGGCGGATGGCGGCGCTCGTCGTGGGTCCGGGCACGCGCACGGGAGTCGACGTGGGCCCGCTGATCGACGCGAAGGGCCGCGCCAAGGTGGCGGACCTGGTCGCGGACGCGGTGGCACGCGGCGCCCGGGTGCTCGTCGGCGGCCGTACCCCCGAAGGGCCGGGGTGCTTCTATCCGCCGACCGTGCTCGCCGACGTCGACACCGGCAGCCGGCTGATGGACACGGAGATCTTCGGCCCGGTCGCCGCGATCCTCGCCTTCGACGACGAGGACGAGGTGGTCCGCCGCGCCAACGACACGCCCTGGGGGCTGGTCGGCTACGTCTTCACCGAGGAGCTGGACCGCGCCCTACGCGTCAGCGAACGCCTTGAGGTGGGCATGGTCGGCCTCAACACCGGCCTCGTCTCGAACCCGGCGGCCCCCTTCGGCGGCGTCAAGCAGTCCGGCCTGGGCAGGGAGGGCGGCCGAGTGGGCATCGACGAATTCCTGGACTACCAGTACGTGGCGATCCCCCGTACATGACGGGGCGCCCCGAAAGGGGCGCGGGGAACTGCGCGCCCAGCCACGACGAGCCCGCGGCGCAGAACACACCCCAGCCCGCCCTGTCGGCCGCAGGCCACAGGCCACAGGCCACAGACCGTGCGCCGCCGCAGACCCGGGGACCACATCACGCCGCCCACGGCGTCATGATGACCCCATGACCCACCTGCGCATCCGTATCGAGGCCGTGGACCTCCCCGGCCGCACCCACCCCGTCCCCATCAGCCGCAACGGCCCGGAAGAGCCCCGCGAGGTCTACGTGGCCGTACAGCGCCGCAACCGGCCGGGCGAACTGCTCGACCCCCACCCCGGGGACGCGGAGTCGGCGACCTGGACGCTGGAGTGCACGGCGACGCCGACGGAGACGCCGACCGGCACCGACGTGCAGAGCCCCTGCGTGCAGGGCCCCTACGTGCAGGACCGCCTGGGCCGTCGCTTCGTCTACCTGTCCTGGGGCACGCTCGACGACGAGGGCGTCTTCTCGATGTTCCGGCGCGCCAAGCTCATGCTCGACATGGTCCCCACGGACGTACTCGCGGAGGCCGCCCGCGAGGGCGTACTGGTGGCACGCCTGGGCCTGACCGACCCCCAGGGCGGCCCCCTGCGCGCACGGGTCGTACCCCCGCACGTCATCTGGACCGCCGAACGCGACACCCGTGACACTCCCGGCACCCACGCGCCGCCCGGCGTCGCGAAGGACGCCCGATGAAGACCCCCGAACTCACTTGTGGCGATTGAGCGTTCCCAGCACGATCCCCACCGCGGCGAGTACGACGCCCACCACGATCGACCAGGTCGGCACGGTCTCCAGGCCTTTGTAGGCGAGGAAGTTCAGGCTGTGGGTCAGGTGCATGGGATCCCTCTCCGTCCGGACGGCGTCACTGCCGTGTGCCCGCCCCTTCGGCCGGGAACCCGGCCAGGAGCGACGGCGCGCACCCGGCCGTGATCCGCGTCAGCAGTGATCCACCGTGGCCAGAGAGTTTCCCTCCGCGTCGTTGTCCGCTCGAATGCGGGGCACACGCACGCGTACGGGCGTCGCGCCACAGGGCGCCCGTGGCTCCGGAACCGGGAGGTGTGATGTCCACGCAGACCCACCGCCTGACCATCACCCAGATCACCGACTGCGAGCACTGCGCGGTCCTGCGGGTCAGCGGCGAACTCGACCAGAGTTGCGAGGAGTACTTCCTGGGCACCCTCGCCGCCATCGTCGACGCGGGGCGACGGCATCTGGTGCTCGATGTGACAGCTCTCGTGTTCTGCGACTCACGTGGGCTGAACTGCCTGCTCGCGATCAGATGGCTGCTGAAACGCCTGGACGGCAGGCTCATCCTGGCCGGAGCGGGCCGCAGACTCTCGGAGCTGCTCGTACAGACGGGCAGTACGGAGCTGCTGCCCGTCCGCCGCACGGTCGGGCTGGCCCTGCTGGAACTCCCCGAGGCCCATCGCCCCGTCTGGCCCCCCGCGCCGGACCCCGACGAGAAGTCTTGACGACGAGCAGGGCGGGGGCGTCGCCGGAGCGGCCGGACGCGAAAAACGCCGGGCCCGCCACTACGGGGGGAAGTGACGGGACCGGCTGAGGTACAACCTGCCACACTCGCGCTTGAAAATACGGTTCTTTGGGCGGCGGGCGAGCAAAAGAATCGTGATGGTGTCCCCGCGACGGGCACGACGGGCACGATGGCCACGACGGGCGGTCACCAACCCGTCAGCAGCAGATGGTTGAGGAGCAGGGCGAGTACCGCCTGGGCGCCCAACCAGGCCCGGGGGCGGCTGAGCAGCGCGCATGCCGGGAGCAGCCACATCGCGAAGGGCAGCCAGATGCGTTCGGTCTCGGCCTTGCTCATCCCGGACAGGTCGGCGGCGAGCAGGGCGAGCAGAGCGCACAGGACGAGCAGGGCGAGCCGGGTCCGGGCGCCCGCCCCCGGCGACTCGGCGGCCGTCCCGGAGGAGGCGGCGAAGGCCGTCTCAGGCTCGGCGCCGGGAACTTCACGTACGCCCTCCGTCCCTCGGGGCTCGCGGCGGGGCAGCAGCTCGCGGCGGCCCCGGATCAGTGCGACGGCCGTCCGCCGGAGACCCGCCGCCGTCGCGAGGCCCGTGATGAGGACCGTGCACGCGAGGTTCGCCCACACCCAGTAGCCGTAGGGCCGGATACCGCCCGCGCCGTCGTAGTAGCGCTCGACCAGGACGTGGTACGCCTCCCACCAGTCGAACCCGGCGAGCGTGAACGCCACGGGGACGACGGCGAACCCGGCGACCAGGAAGGCGAGGCGGGAGACGAGGCAGGGGAGCACCCGGACCCGGCTCCGCCCGAGGAACAGCACGCCCGCGCCGATCACCGCCATGAGCGTGAGCCCGTACGAGAGGTAGCAGGTCAGGCCGAACAGGAGGCCGGCGGTGAAGGCGGCGGCTCTGGTCCGGGGGCTTTTCGGTGCGGTCACGGCGAGTGCGAGTGCCGCGATCGACCAGGCGGCGACCGCGGCGAAGTACGCGTCGGCCGACGTGCCCATCCACACCGCGGCCGGCGCGAGCACCAGGAACGGGGCCGCGCGCCGCGCCGACTCCTCGTCGGCGAGTTTGCGCACGGTCACCAGTACGGCGACGCAGGCGGTGGCGCCCACCGTGATGCACCAGGCCCCGGCCCAGCCGCCGCCGCTCAGCCCCATCCGGTCGAGGACGACGAAGGTGAGGGAGGCGGCGGGCGGATGTCCGGCCACATGGGGCGGCCAGTGGTCCGGTGAGTCGAGCGGGATGTGGCGGGTGAAGTCCCGCAGGGTCTCCGGGATGTCGTGGAAGCGGTCGATGACCTGGAGGTACTCGTAACGGGTGGTGAGCCGGGCGGCCACGCCCCGGTGCCATCCGTCGATCAGGGCCAGCGACCAGATCCAGGCCATGGCGCCCGTCCAGGAGGCGCCCAGCAGCGCACGCCAGGGCAGGCGCGCCGCGAGGACGGGGCCGTACGCCACGACGCCGAGCGCGACCGCCGCCGCGGCCGGAGTGCCCGGACCGACGTGCGGATCCCAACTCGCCCACAGGGGAGGCCAGTTCGCGAACAGGGTGTGGTCGGTCTCCTCGATGTGCCGGCCGATCAGCACGGCGGCGAGGACGAGGAGCACGGCGACCGACGCCGCGAACAGGTCACGTGAGGTCAGGTGGCGCAGAGGGGAGCGGATCACACCGGAACGCTAGGGCGACCGAGGGCGTTCCGAGCCTCCCGCCGTGCGGACGTCAGCGTTTCGTCATGGTTCGCAGGCCCTGCCCGGGGCCCTTTCCTGCCTACGGTCGGGCCATGCGCGACCACTCCCCAAGGCTTCCCACCTCACCCGGTTTCTGGCGCAGTCCGCTGCGCGGTCCCTGGTTCACCTCGGTACTCGGCCTCGTCCTGCTCGTCGGCATCACCGTGCTGTTCGTGACAGGCCTGCTGTCCTACGCCGCCTACAACCCCGGCCTGTCGCCGGTGAACGACAAGACCCCGGACAAGGGCATCCTCGGTTTCTACCTCTTCGCGTGGCCCACCGGCCCGTACTGGCTCTACCGCCTCACACAAGGGGTTCACGTCACGCTCGGCGTCACCCTGATCCCCGTGCTGCTGGCCAAGCTGTGGTCGGTGGTGCCGAAGCTGTTCGCGCTGCCGCCGGCCCGTTCGCTCACCCACGCGCTGGAGCGGATCTCGTTGCTTCTGCTGGTCGGGGGCGCGCTGTTCGAGTTCGTGACCGGCGTGCTCAACGTCCAGCTCGACTACCTCTTCCCGGGGTCCTTCTACCCGCTCCACTTCTACGGCGCGTGGGTGTTCTTCGCCGCGTTCGTCACCCACGCCGTACTGAAGACCCCGGCCGCCGTACGGAACGTACGCCGCATGCGGCAGGGCCAGGAGGCAGCGGACGGAGGGGAGTTGGTCCCTCCCCGGCCCGATCCGGCGACCGTCACCCGGCGTGGGGCGCTGTGGTTCGTCGGCGGTGGGTCCCTGCTGCTGTTCGGGACGACGGCGGGGCGGAGCTTCGACGGGCCGCTGCGGCGCACGGCCCTCCTCGCGCCGCACGGCGGAGCCGACCCGGGCAGCGGCCCGAACGGCTTCCAGATCAACAAGACGGCCGCCTACGCGGGCATCGACGACGCGGAGACGGGCGAGGACGCATGGCGGCTCGTCGTCACGGGACGGACGGGCACGGTCCGGCTGAGCAGGGCCGAGCTGCTTCACCTTCCGCTCCACAGCGCGGCGTTGCCGATCGCGTGTGTCGAAGGCTGGTCGACCTCGGACCAGTGGTGGCGCGGTGTGCGGCTCCGTGACCTCGCGGCGCTCGTCGGCCACGACGACGATCCGCCGGACGTCCTCGTCGAGTCCCTCCAGCGGCACGGCTCCTTCCGCCGCGCGGCCCTGCGCGCCAACCAGGTCGCGGACCCGCGCTCCCTGCTCGCCCTGCAGGTCAACGGCGAGGACCTGAGCCCGGATCACGGCTACCCGGCACGGATCGTCGTGCCCGCCGCGCCCGGTGTGCTGAACACGAAATGGGTGGCCCGCATGACGTTCGGAGACCTGTGATGAGGAAACCGCCCAAGGGGACCGCGCAACTCCTGCTGCTCGCCTGCTCGTTCGCCCTCGCGGGCTATGCCGGGGTACGGCTGCTCGGCGACGACTGGCTCGGGGTGACCCTGTGGTTCGTGGGGGCGGCCCTGCTGCACGACCTGGTGCTGCTGCCGTTGTACGCGGTGGCGGACCGCGGGGTCGTCCGGGTGTTCGGCGCGGCCGGCCACCGGGAGCGGACGATGTACGTCCGTGTCCCGGCGGCCCTGTCCGCGCTGCTCCTGCTGGTCTGGTTCCCGCTGATCGGTGGTCAGGTGGACCGGCGGTACGGGATGGCGACCGGGCTGCCCGCGGACGGCTTCCTCGGCCGCTGGCTGCTGATCACCGCCGTCCTCTTCGCCGGGTCGGCGCTGCTCTTCCTGCTGCGCCTGAGGCTCCGGCTGCGCAGGGCGACGAAGGACCGTCCGCCGGTCGCCCACTGATCGACGGCGGTCCAGTCCGCGCGCGTCGCGTGCCGGATCAGGGCGCGCGTTCCGATCCGGGCCCAGGGGAACGGCGTACCCGGTGTGGGGGGAGTGCCGGGGCCGTCGGCGCCGCGCGCGTCCGTGATGTGTACGCGGACGCGCTCGTCGACGTCCATCGGCACGGTCTCGGCGATCAGCAGCCCGGCCGGGACCAGCAGGTCGGTCAGCCTGGCGAGGAGCGCGCGCGGATCGCCGCCGATGCCGATGTTGCCGTCGACGAGGAGGGCGGTGTCCCAGCGGCCCTCGGCGGGGAGCGGCTCGAAGACGGAGCGGCGCAGGGCGGGGCCGCCGAGCCGGGTGGTCCGGCTGACGGCCGCCGCGCTGACGTCGATGCCGAGGACACGCCGTCCCTGCCCGGCGAGTTCCGCGACGAGCCGGCCCGGGCCGCAGCCGATGTCGAGGACGGAACCCTCGCACCGGCCCAGGATCTCCAGGTCCACCGCGTCGGCGCGGGCACACCAGCGTTCCACCTCCAACGGCAGCAGCCAGCCGTCGGCCCGGCGCAGGAAGAGGGGGCCGCGGCCGGTGCGCAGCGCGCGGGTGTACGGGTCGGCGCCGGCCCAGGCGGGCTGGGCGGGCGCCGGGACCAGGCCGCCCACTGCGGAGTCGGCCACCGGGGATTCGTTCATGGGTCCGTTCACGGGTCGGTTCATCGGCCGGCGACCGCCGTGAGTTCCGCGAGACGGGCGGCGAAACGGCCCTGCGGCACGAGCGCGGCGACCGCCTCGGCGTCGGCGGCCGTGTCGACGTCCCGCAGCGGCGGCAGGTCGCGTACGCGCAGCCCGGCGGAGATGAGCCGGGCCCGCTGCACGGCCCCGGTGGCGGGCGTCGACATCGGCACGCCGCGCAGCAGCCGAGGGTCGGGTTCGGCCAGCCCCAGTGCCCAGAAACCGCCGTCCTCGGCCGGACCGAAGACGGCGTCGCAGTGCGTGAAGTCCACGCTGAGCAGGGCCGGTGTCACCTGAGGTGTGTCCATTCCGATGAGCAGCGTGGGGCCGTCACAGCCGGCGAAGGCCGCGGCCAGCCGCTCGTCGAGACCCCCGTCGCACTGCGGTACGACGTCGAAGCCGGGCGGCAGCCAGGGGCCCGGCGCCCCTTCCAGGACGAGTACCCGGCGGATGGCGGGCGTGGTGGCCACGGCGTACAGAGTGTCGGCGAGGGCCGCCCCGGCGAGGGCCGCGGCCTCCGCGGGGGTGAACGGCGGAGTGAGCCGGGTCTTGACCCGCCCCGGCAGCGGCTCCTTGGCGATGACGAGCAGGGTGGTCATCGGGGGGTGCCTCCTGGGGCGGCTGGGAGTGAAGGGGTGGGTTCGGCCAGTACGCGGCTCATGTCCCGGACGGCCTGCCAGGTGCCGAGCCAGGTGCCGGTCACCTTGGAGGCGCCGGTACGGGGCAGATAGGGCACGTCGTGCTCGGCGATCCGCCAGCCCGCGTCGGCGGCGCGCACGACCATCTGCAGCGGATAGCCGCTGCGCCGGTCGGTGAGCCCGAGGGCCAGCAGGGACTCGCGGCGCGCGGCGCGCAGCGGACCGAGGTCGTGCAGCCGGAGCCCGGTGCGGCGGCGCAGCAGCCGGGCGAGCGCGAGGTTGCCGGCCCGGGCGTGGGCGGGCCAGGCGGACCGGCCTTCCGGGCGGCGTCTGCCCAGCACCAAGTCGGCCTCACCCGACCGTACTTGGCGTACGAAGGGGATGAGGAGCGACGGATCGAGCGAGGCGTCGCAGTCGCAGAAGCAGACGATGTCGGCGGTGGCGGCGGCGAGTCCCGCGTGGCAGGCGGCCCCGAAGCCGCGGCGCGGTTCGTCGACGACGTGTGCGCCGAGAGCGCGGGCGATGTCGGCCGAGCCGTCCGTGGAGCCGTTGTCCACGACGAGGGCCCGCCAGCCGGGCGGGATCCTGGCGAGGACCCAGGGCAGGGCCTCGGCCTCGTTCAGGCAGGGGAGGACCACGTCGACGGGAGGTGGGGCGGGAGGGGTTGTCACGCCCTTCACCCTACGAACGCGAAATACGCATTTCGGGCATCGGGTCCTTACGAAACAGGGACGTCGGGGTGCGGGGGCGGCACGCGGGACAGCGCGGTGCGAGGCTTGGCGCATGCACCAGCCGCACGAACCGACACCGGCTCCTCGCGCCGCCCCGCAGACCGCCCGCATCCTGGTGGTCGACGACGACCCCACCGTGGCCGAGGTCGTCTCCGGATACCTCGACCGTGCCGGATACGGCGTCGACCGGGCGGGCGACGGCCCCGACGCGCTCGCGCGCGCCGCAGCGCACTGGCCCGACCTCGTGGTCCTGGACCTGATGCTGCCCGGCATGGACGGCCTTGAGGTGTGCCGGCGGCTGCGCGAACGCGGACCCGTGCCCGTCATCATGCTCACCGCCCGTGGTGACGAGGACGACCGGATCATGGGTCTCGAAGTGGGCGCGGACGACTACGTCACCAAGCCGTTCAGCCCGCGCGAACTGGTGCTGCGGGTGGAGTCGGTGCTGCGCCGCACCCGGCCCGCCGTCGCCGCACGGCCACTGAGCGCGGCCGGGCTGACCGTTGATCCCGCCGCGCGCCGCGCCTCCAAGCAGGGCACGGAACTCGCCCTCACCCTGCGGGAGTTCGACCTGCTGGCCTTCCTCCTGCGCCATCCGGGCCGCGCGTTCGCCCGGGAGGATCTGATGCGCGAGGTGTGGGGGTGGGACTTCGGTGACCTGTCGACCGTGACCGTGCACGTCCGGCGGCTGCGCGGCAAGGTCGAGGACGATCCCGCGAGGCCCCGGCTGATCCAGACGGTATGGGGCGTCGGCTACCGATTCGACCCGACGGGCGCCGCACCCACCCTCACGGGCGGCGCCGTCGGTTCCGCCCTCACGGGTGGCGCCCCTGGTCGCACCGGCGACGCACCCGTCCTCACCGGCGACACCCCCGGCCCCGCCGCAGGCGACCCCGCCCTCACCCGTGAGAACCGCCCGGATCCCACCGTCGACGACGGCCGTCAGGGGGAGGCGGAGCATGCCTAAGATGCTGCTGATCGCCCTGTACGCCTTCGCGGGTGCCGCCGCCGCGGGGCTGGCCGGAGCGGGTGCGCTGCGGCTGATCCGGCGCCGTTCGCTGACGGTGTCCCTCGCCGTGGTGGTCGCCGTGGCGGTGACCGCGATGCTCGCCGGAACGCTGGCCGTGGCGCAGGCGATGTTCCTGTCCGCGCACGATCTGAGCGTGGTCACCACGGTCGTCGCAATGGCGGCCGTCGTCTCCATGGCCACCGCGCTGCTGCTCGGCCGCTGGGTGGTCGCCCGCAGCCGCGAACTCGCCGTGGCCGCCCGTTCCTTCGGCGACGGCGGCGACTTCACCGCCCCCGACGCCCCGGCGACCGCCGAACTCGCGGAGGTCAGCCGTGAACTGGCGGCCACCAGCGCCAGACTCGCCGAGTCCCGGATGCGCGAGCGCGCCCTGGAGTCCTCCCGCCGCGAACTCGTCGCCTGGATCTCGCACGACCTGCGCACCCCGCTCGCCGGGCTGCGCGCGATGTCGGAGGCGCTGGAGGACGGCGTGGCGACCGACCCCCAGCGTTATCTGCGCCAGATCCGTACCGAGGTCGACCACCTCAACGACATGGTCGGCGACCTCTTCGAACTCTCCCGCATCCACGCCGGGACACTCGCGCTGTCCCTGTCCCGCATGTCGTTGTACGACCTGGTCAGCGACGCCCTCGCCGGAGCGGACCCGCTCGCCCGCCGGCACGGCGTACGGCTGGTGGGCGACTTCGTCGAACCGGTGCCGGTCGAGGTGGACGGCAAGGAGATGAGCCGGGTCCTCGGCAACCTCCTGGTCAACGCGATCCGGCGGACCCCGGCCGACGGCACGGTCGCGGTGGCCGCCGCCCGCTCGGCCGACGGAGTCGTTCTGTCCGTCAGCGACGGCTGCGGCGGCATTCCCGAGCAGGACCTCCCGCGCGTCTTCGACACGGGCTGGCGGGGCTCCGACGCCCGCACGCCCCCGGCCGGTGCCGGCCTCGGACTCGCCATCGTCCAGGGCATCGTGGAGGCCCACCGGGGCCGCGCCACCGTGCGCAACATCTCCGGCGGCTGCCGCTTCGAAGTGACCCTGCCCGCGGCGACCGGAACCTGAGAGTGAGCGGCAACAGACGAAGTCGGTGAGCCACTTGCGTACCCGGCTCACTCGCCCCGCAGGCGCGCCCCCGCGAACTCCCGCATCCCCTCCGCGAATCCGACCTCGGGCCGCCACCCCAGCCCGGTCCGCAGCCGGGACGAGTCCGCGGTGATGTGCCGTACGTCCCCCAGCCGGAACTCCCCGGTCACCACGGGCTGGGGCCCGCCGTGCGCGCCGGCCAGCGCCCGCGCCATCTCACCGACCGTGTGCGGCTCCCCGCTCCCCACGTTGTACGCGGTCAGCGCGCCGCCCGCCGTATCCGCCTCCAGCGCCGTCGCATTGGCCGCCGCCACATCGTGTACATGCACGAAGTCCCGGCGCTGGCCGCCGTCCTCGAAGACACGGGGAGCCGTACCTCGGGCCAGCGCCGAACGGAAGAAGGACGCGACACCGGCGTACGGGGTGTCGCGTGGCATCCCGGGCCCGTAGACGTTGTGGTACCGGAGCGAGACCGCCGTACCGTCCGTCGACCGTGCCCACGCCGCGGCCAGGTGTTCCTGCGCGAGTTTGGTTGTCGCGTACACGTTGCGGGGGTCGGCCGGGGCGTCCTCGCCGACCAGACCAGGCACCAGGTCCGCGCCGCAGGACGGGCACCGCGGCTCGAAGCGGCCCGCCGTCAGATCGGTGGCCGACCGCGGCCCGGGGCGCACCCCGCCGTGCCGCGCGCAGGAGTACCGGCCCTCCCCGTACACGACCATCGACCCGGCCAGGACGAGCCGCCGCACCCTGGCCTCCGCCATCGCCGCCAGGAGCACGGCGGTGCCGAGGTCGTTGTGGGAGACGTACTCGGCCGCGTCCGCGACGCCCTTGCCCAGGCCGACCATCGCCGCCTGGTGGCAGACCGCGTCGACCCCGGAGAGGGCCGCGGACACCGCGGCGCGGTCGCGGACGTCACCGCCGCCCGCGCCTCGTGCGGCTCGTACGTCGAACACCACGGGCTCGTGCCCGCCCGCCCGCAGTGCCTCGACGACATGGGACCCGATGAACCCGGCACCGCCGGTGACCAGTACGCGCATGCGCCGAACCCTAGGTCCGCCGCCATGCCCAGGAGCAGGGGTACGCGCCCCACGTCACAGGTCCGTAAGAGGTCGCTCCCGGTCGGCCGCGGCGTCGGCGTAGCGGCGGGCCAGCTGGGCGAACGCGTCCCTGAGCTCGGGTGGGCCCACGACCTCGATGCCGGCGTCGAAGCGGCCGATGGTGGCGGCCAGGCCGACCCAGGACCACGAACCGAGGGTGACCCTGCAACGTTCCGGTCCGAGCGCCTCGACGACTCCGTCGTGCACGTACTGGGCCACGCTGGAGGCGGGCCTGTCGAGGATCACCTCGCCCCGGCAGGGCCAGTCACCGGAGCCGTCGGAGCCCCGGAATTTGGCGGCCACGAAGGCGGCCACGTCACCGCCGGGCAGCTCGCGCGGGACGAAGCGGGGGCCGGTGGGGACGCGCGGGGTGATCCGGTCGGCGCGGAAGGTCCGCCAGTCCTCGCGCTCCAGGTCCCAGGCGACGAGATACCAGCGTCCGCCCCAGGTGACGAGGTGATGGGGCTCGACCCTGCGTGGAGGCGCCGGGGCCGCTGCGGGCTCCCGGGATGCCTGAGCCGTCGTGGCCGCCGGGGTGTAGTCGAAACGCAGGACCTCACAGGCGTGGACGGTGGCACCGAGCGTCAGAAGCACACCGCTGTCGAGCTGCGGCGCCCGCCGGGACACGGGCCGCTCGACGGCGGTGACCTGCAGGGTGTCGATCCGGCGGCGCAGTCGCGCGGGCATGACCTGCCGCACGGTGGCCAGGGCACGCACCGACGCCTCCCCGATCCCGGCGCCGGAGACGGTCGCGATCTGGAGCGCTACGGCGAGGGCCACGGCCTGCTCGTCGTCGAACAGCAGCGGCGGCAGCTCCGCACCCGCGTCGAGGCGGTACCCGCCGTCCGGCCCCTTGAAGGCGACGATGGGATAGCCGAGTTCGCGCAGACGGTCGACATCGCGGCGCACGGTGCGCGGGCTGATGTCCAGCCGCTCGGCCAGCAGCCCTCCGGGCCAGTCCCGGCGCGCCTGGAGCAGCGAGAGCAGGGACAGCAGTCGCGCTGATGTTTTCGGCATGCCTCCATGGTGCACGGAGTAGCGGACACTCCCTGACCGCTTCCCCTGACATTGTCTTCCTGTGCCCGACGGAGACGGCCGGAGCGCGAACCTCGACGACGAGAACCCCGACGACAAGAAGGACGCGATCACCATGACCGACGTGAGCGACGTGACCGCCACGAACACCACCCGGCCCGCCCTCGACGCCGAGCGGAGCGACCTGCTCGCCGAACTCGCGACCGTCCGGGCCGTTCTGACCGCCACGGTCCGCGATCTCAGTGACGAACAGGCCGGCCAGAGTCCGACGGTCAGCACGCTGTCCCTGGCCGGGCTGATCAAGCATGTCGCGGCCACCGAGGAGAGCTGGCTGCGCTTCGTCGTCGAGGGCCCGTCGGCGATGTCCTTCGACCTGCCGGACGGTGTCACCTGGGCCGACTTCATGTCCGGTACCGCACGTGAGTTCCCGAAGTGGGCGATCGACCGCCAGAACGACTTCCGGATGCTGCCCGGCGAGACGCTGGCCGGGATCGTCGAACGGTACGAGCAGATCGCCGCCCGGACCGAGGAGATCGTCGCCGGTCTGCCCGACCTGTCCGTGACGCACCCGCTGCCCGAGGCGCCCTGGAACGAGCCGGGGTCGGCGCACAGCGCCCGCCGGGTGCTGATCCACGTCATCGCGGAGACCGCCCAGCACGCCGGCCACGCGGACATCCTGCGCGAGTCCCTCGACGGCCAGAAGTCGACCTGAGCGGTGGGCACTTCGACCGCTCCCGTTCTCGGCACCCGGGCGCTCAACCGCGCGACGCTGGCCCGGCAGCTGCTGCTCGACCGTGCCGGCCTGCCGGTCCTCGACGCCGTCGCCCACCTCGGCGGGCTGCAGGCGCAGGAACCGCAGGAGCCGTTCGTCGGGCTCTGGTCCAGGCTGTCCGCGTTCGACCCGGCGGCGCTCGGCGACCTGCTGACCGGGCGGGAGGTCGTGCGCACCCACCTCATGCGCCGGACCGTCCACCTCGTCACCGCCGACGACGCCCTGGCCTGGCGGGGCCGCCACACGGCCATGCTGCGCCAGCGGGTGCTCGGGACCTACCGCCGGGAGCTCGCCGGGGTGGACCTCGACGAGCTCGCGGCGGCGGGCCGGGCCGTCATGGCCGACGGCGAGCCCCGCACCATGACCGAACTGGCGCGGGCCGTCGCGGAGCGCTGGCCGGACCCGGGGCCGAGGCCACTGGGCGAAATGCTGATCGCCGCTCTCGTCCCGATGGCGCAGCTCCCGCCACGCGGGCTCTGGCGGACGAGAGCGGGCGTACGCAATGTGACGCTCTCCTCCTGGCTGGGGCGCGAGGCCGACCCGCCGGACGGGGACGGCTCCGATCCGGTGGGCCAGGCGCTGGTCCGGCGCTATCTGGCCGCGTTCGGCCCCGCCGCCTCGGCCGACCTGCGCGCCTGGTGCGGCCTCGCGGGTCTGCCCGCCGCGGTCGCGGCCGTACGCGGAGAGCTGGTCGCCTTCCGTGACGAGCGGGGCCGGGAGCTGCTGGACCTGCCCGACGCGCCGCGCCCCGACCCGGACACCCCGGCCCCGGTGCGCTTCCTGCCCGCGTTCGACAACGCGATCCTCGGCTACCACGACCGCGGCCGGATCATCGACGACGCACACCGCGGTCTGTCGGTCGCCGGGGAGCGGGTCGTCCTGGTCGACGGGCGGGTCGCCGCGACCTGGACCGTCGGCAAGGACGACACCGTGACGGTCACCCCGCTGTACGGCTTCTCCCGGACCGACCGCACCGCCGTGGCCGCCGAGGGGGAAGCGCTGGCCGCGTTCCTGTCCGACGGCGGCACCCACGACATCCGCATCACGGAGGCGCCCCACTGATCCGGACGCCGAACCGGCTGATGGGCGGGCCCGGCGCCAACAGCGCCGGGCCCGCCCATCAGTCATCCATCCAGCCGCGGCGGGACATCAGTCCGTGCCGAACTCCATCGCCGCGCGGTCCAGCAGCTCGTCGTCCTCGGAGACCTCGCCGCGGGAGGCGATGGCCTCGGCGCCGCCCTGCGGCATCTCCGGCATGCTGCCGATCAGCCCGGTCGAGGCCGCCTGCGCGGCACCGATGGAGGGGCTGCCGGTGCCGATCAGACCGAGCCCGGCGTACTGCTCCAGCTTGGCGCGCGAGTCGGCGATGTCGAGGTTGCGCATGGTGAGCTGGCCGATCCGGTCCACCGGGCCGAACGCCGAGTCCTCGGTGCGCTCCATGGAGAGCTTGTCCGGGTGGTAGCTGAACGCCGGGCCGCGGGTGTCGAGGATCGAGTAGTCCTCGCCGCGCCGCAGCCGCAGGGTCACCTCGCCGGTGATGGCCGCGCCGACCCAGCGCTGCAGCGACTCGCGCACCATCAGGGCCTGCGGGTCCAGCCAGCGGCCCTCGTACATCAGCCGGCCGAGGCGCCGTCCCTCGTTGTAGTACTGGGCGATCGTGTCCTCGTTGTGGATCGCGTTGACCAGGCGCTCGTACGCGGCGTGCAGCAGGGCCATGCCCGGCGCCTCGTAGATACCGCGGCTCTTGGCCTCGATGATCCGGTTCTCGATCTGGTCCGACATGCCCATGCCGTGCCGGCCGCCGATGGCGTTGGCCTCCATCACCAGATCGACGGCGGAGGCGAACTCCTTGCCGTTGATCGTGACCGGGCGGCCCTGGTCGAAGCCGATCGTCACGTCCTCGGTGAGGATCTCGACCTCGGGGTCCCAGAACCGGACACCCATGATCGGCTCGACGGTCTCGACGCCCGTGTCCAGGTGCTCCAGAGTCTTGGCCTCGTGGGTGGCGCCCCAGATGTTGGCGTCGGTGGAGTACGCCTTCTCCGTGCTGTCGCGGTAGGGCAGGTCATGCGCGACCAGCCACTCCGACATCTCCTTGCGGCCGCCGAGCTCGGTCACGAAGTCCGCGTCCAGCCAGGGCTTGTAGATCCGCAGATGCGGGTTGGCGAGCAGTCCGTACCGGTAGAACCGCTCGATGTCGTTGCCCTTGAAGGTCGAGCCGTCGCCCCAGATCTGGACGTCGTCCTCAAGCATCGCCCGCACCAGCAGGGTGCCGGTGACGGCACGGCCCAGCGGCGTGGTGTTGAAGTAGGCGCGCCCGCCCGAGCGGATGTGGAACGCCCCGCAGGTGAGCGCGGCGAGCCCCTCCTCGACCAGCGCGGCACGGCAGTCGACGAGACGCGCGAGTTCCGCACCGTAGGCCTTGGCGCGGCCGGGCACCGAGGCGATGTCGGGCTCGTCGTACTGGCCGATGTCGGCGGTGTAGGTGCACGGAACGGCGCCCTTGTCGCGCATCCACGCGACCGCGACCGAGGTGTCGAGTCCGCCGGAGAAGGCGATACCGACGCGCTCGCCGGCGGGAAGGGAGGTAAGGACCTTAGACATAGGAAGATTATGCATCACCTCGCATGAACATGCAACGAGGGGTCGGGAGGCGGGCGCGGACCCGTGGACGCCGACCGCTGTCGGCCGCCGTCCGCCGAAACTCCGGACCGCACCCGGACCGCACCCGGGCCGCGTACGTACCGTATTCCGTGCCGTATCTCGTGCCGCGTGGAACAGGCGTTGGTACGATCCGTTGCCGCCCGGCGCGGCCGAACGGGTGAACCTGGGGAGTGCGAGGTGCGGAGGCGGGATGGAGTACTTCTTCTACTGCCGTGACCGGCCCGGATCCATGCCGTTGCGGTGGGAGCTGAACGAGGCGCACTGGGCGTTCATGGACCGGTACGCCGACGAGATGATCGCGCGCGGCCCCACGCTCGGCGCCGACGGCGAGACGGCGACCGGCAGTATGCACATCGTCGACCTCCCCGACGCGGCAGCCGCGCACGGATTCGCGTTCGACGAGCCCAACTACCGGGCCGGTGTCTACGAGGACGTCCTGATACGCCGCTGGAAGAACACCCTCGGCCGCACGATGTGGCAGTACGGGACCGGGAAGCCTGGATTCCGGCGCTTCCTGATCATCGCGCACGGGGTGCCGGGCGCGACCGCGGCCCGCGATGCCCTGGAGGCGGCCCACCACGGCCATCTCGACCGCGACCACCATGAACGCCTCATCGCCTACGGCCCGTTGCTCTCCCAGGACGGCACCGACTGGATGGGCACGGCCCTGCTGGCCGAACTGCCAAACCGGGACGCCGCCGAAGCCATGATGGCGAACGAACCGTACGCCCGGGGCGGGCTGTACCGGGACGTCGAGATCCACGACTGGCGGTTCGGCGGGCGACCCGCCGCCGAGTGAATGCCGCCGCCCGTCCGCGCGCCGGAACCGCCCGGCTCAGGTGCTGGGCCTGAGCCATGGCAGGGGATCGGTGTAGTACCCGTCGAGAACCACCTCGAAGTGCAGATGGGGACCGGTGGACAGACCGGTCGAGCCGACCAGCCCGACGGGCGTCCCGGCGTCCACCGCCTGCCCGACGGAGACCTGCAGGGCCAGCAGATGGCTGTACGTCGTCTCCAGCCGTTTGCCGTCGATGGTGCCGTGGTCGATCACCACGCGGTTGCCGTACGCCTTGGTCATCGCCGCGAACACGACCTGGCCCTTCGACGCGGCGGAGACCTGCGCCCCCTGGGGTGAGGCGAAGTCGACCCCGGTGTGCAGTTTCGTGACCCCGGTCAGCGGGTGTTCGCGCGATCCGTAGGGCGAGGTGACGGTGAGGTTGCCGACCGGCGCGGCCAGTACGGCGCCCGGCACCTGGTTCACGGCGCCGCCGCTGCCCGAACTCTCCCGGTCGACCGACTCGTAGTGGGAGGACAGCGACTTCACCTCGTCGATGTAGGCCTCCGCGTCGCCGGGTACGCGTCCCGCCTTCACCACGGCGTCCGTGCCCGACGCGTACGCGGCGAGGGTGAGGTTCACCAGGTCCCCGGTGACGGTTCCCTCGGTCCTGAGGTCGGTCACCCTCTCGGCGAGGGAGCAGTCCTGCCGGCCGAGCGCCATCATGGCGTCCGCCGGATCGCGGGGTGAGGAGCGGCCGTTGCCGTCGTCGTCCTTGCCCCACTTCTTCCACTGGGCGTCCGTGAACGCGGCGATGCCCTTCTCGCCCGACAGCGCTCCCGTGTCGTTGCTCCAGCCGGAGAGCCGGTCGATCTGGGCGGCGAGCACCGACGGCTTGACGACCTTGCAGTCCGCGACCGCCTTGCGGAGCCAGGGGATGTACGAGGCGTCCACGCGGGTCGTGGCGGTCGGGTCGGGGTCGGAACCCTGGGGCCAGGCGTCGTCGAGACCGCCGTTGTAGGCCAGGAAGCCCGCCACCCCCACCAGGGCGACCAGCCCCGGCAGGACGAGCAGCGTGAACGGGCCCGGGCCGCGACGGGCGCGCTTCGAGCTCTGCTGCTCGGGCTCCCCGACCGGCTCCACGGCCGCTGCTCCGGCAACCGGCTCCACGGCCTGCTCTTCGACAGCTGCTCCGGCTGCCGGCCCGGCTGCTGCTTCCCGGGATGCTCTCCCGGCTGTGTCCTCGGCTTCGCTTCCGCCGGCCGGCGCCGTTCGCGAGCCGGCCGCCCCCGTGTCGTTCAACCGGCCGTCAATCACCGGCGAACTCCCCCTGCGCCGCGCTGAGTTCCGCGGCGATCACTGTGGTCATGGTGCTCACGCGCACGAGGCTAACGGGCCGCCCCCGCGGGTGGCACGAGGCGCAGAGGCACAGGCGTCTGCCCGAACGGGCAGACCTTCCGGGTCAGGGTGCCGACGCGTTGGTCAGCCCCTCCAGCTCGGCCGCGAAGAACAGCGCGGGGTCGAACTCCATCCCGGTGAAGTGACCCGCGAGTTCCAGGGAGAGCACGCCGTGCAGCCGGGTCCAGAAGGTCAGCGCGCGGTGCAGGGCCGCGGGCTCGGCCGGGTGGTCGCCCGCCCATCGCCGGTGTTCTGCGAGATGCGAACCGAACGGCGTCGCGGGGGAGTCCGAGGGCAGCGCGGCACAGGCGTCGAGCAGGGTCGCCATGATCTCGCGCACGATGTCGGTGATGTCGTCGGGCGCGTGGTAGCCGGGTACGGGCGTGCCGTAGACGAGGAAGTAGCGGTGCGGGTCCTGCAGGGCCCAGTCGCGCAGGGCGTGCGCCAGTGCGGACGCGTCGGGGCCGGCAGCGGCGGCGGTCGCGCGGAAGGTGTCGGCGAGGCTGCGGTACGCGTCCCGGATGAGTTCGGTGATCAGTTCGTCGCGGTTGGCGAAGTACCGGTAGAGCGCGGGTCCGCTCATGCCCATCCGCTTGGCGATCGCGTTGAGGGAGAGCGCGGAGGCCCCCGCCGCGGCGAGCTGTTCCCACGCGTGCGCCTTGACCTCCGCCCGCACCTGGGCGCGGTAGCGCTCGCGCGGGGTCTCGGTGCCCGTGTCCGTCATGGCCTACCGCCTTCCGTGTCTGCCTGTGCCTGCGGTCGTGTGCGTACATCTTATTTAGTTAGAGGCTATCACCAACATTATTGACTCTAGCGCCCTCGTTGCGTTACAACTTCTAACGAACACGAGAAGCAGTCAATCAAGCGCAGCGCAGTTGAGTGCGATGCCATGGAGGTCGTCATGAACGCCGAAGGACTCGTCGAGGTCGTCCTGCCGGGCAAGGTGGCGCCGGAAGGGCTTCAGATCAGGCGCGGAGCCGTCCCCGTCGCCGGTCCCGGCCAGGTACTTGTCCGGATGGAGGCGACCGGGGTCTCTTTCGCCGAACAGCAGATGCGCCGGGGCCGCTACTACGACCAGCCGCCGTTCCCCTTCGTGCCCGGCTACGACCTGGTCGGGACGGTGCTGGCCACGGGCGAGGGCGTCGAGCCGGGCCTGGCCGGCACCCGCGTGGCGGCCCTGCTCAAGGTCGGCGGCTGGTCCACCCATGTCCTCGTCGACGCGGCCGACGTGGTGGAGGTGCCCGACGGGATCGGCGCGGCGCAGGCGGAGACCCTGGTGGTCAACGGCATCACCGCCTGGCAGATGCTGCACCGCAAGGCACGCGTCCGCGCCGGACGGACCATCCTGGTGCACGGCGCCAACGGCGGTGTCGGCTCGGTCCTCGTTCAGCTCGCCCGGGCCGCGGGCGTGAAGGTGATCGGCACCGCGTCCGCGCGCCACCACGAGGGGCTCCTCGCGAAGGGTGTCGTCCCCGTCGACTACCGCACGGAGCATGTCGCCGCACGCGTCCGGCAGCTCGCCCCCGGCGGAGTGGACGCCGTCTTCGACCACATCGGCGGCCGGGGCGTCGTCGACTCATGGCGCCTCCTCGCGCCCGGCGGGACGCTCGTCTCCTACGGCAGCGCGTCCACCCGGGACGACGAGGGCTCCAAGCAGTGGCCCGTGTTCAAACTGCTCGGCCGGGTGTGGCTGTGGAACACGCTGCCCAACCGCCGCCGCGCCTACTTCTTCAACGTCTGGGCGGGGCGGGCCCTGGCCAGGAACCGGTTCCGGGCCCGGCTGCGCGCCGACCTCACCCAGGTCTTCGCCGCGTACCGGCGCGGGGAGGTCGCGGCCCAGATCGCCGCCCAACTCCCGCTCGTCCGGGCCGCCGAGGCCCTGCGCCTGGCCGAATCAGGCACCGTCGCCGGCAAGGTCGTACTGAATCCGTAGGCGGTCGACTCGTCCTCCCGGCACAGGCGTTCGCCGCTCCGGTGACCGCCGGTGCCCCGGTCGGCCGTGCGCCCGCAGCAGGGGCCGGCCGCGCGCGTGGCCGCAGCAGGGCCGACCGGGCGCGTGGCCGCGCCCGGCCGGCCGCGGCGTGTGTCCGGGCCCCTCAGGAGGGGACGGCGCCGTCGGTCCGCGGTTCCCGGGTGTCCGGTTCCTCCGGCGGCTCGCTGAGCTGCTCGCGCAGGTAGTTCCAGAACACGGCGATCATCGCGGCGACGGGGACGGCGAGCAGACTGCCCACCACGCCCGCCAGACTGCCGCCGAGCGTCACCGCCAGCAGGATCACCGCCGCGTGCAGTCCGAGGCCACGGCTCTGGATCATGGGCTGGAAGACGTTGCCCTCCAACTGCTGCACGGCGATGATGATCGCCAGCACGATCAGCGCGTCCGTCAGACCGTTCGACACCAGGGCGATGAGCACGGCGACGAAGCCGGCGAACAGGGCGCCCACGATCGGCACGAACGCCGAGACGAAGGTCAGCACCGCCAGCGGGAGCACCAGTGGCACGTCCACGACCCACAGGCCGATACCGATGAAGACGGCGTCGAGCAGCCCCACGGCAGCCTGCGAGCGTACGAACGATCCCAGGGTGTCCCAGGTGCGCGAGGCCACGGTCGGGACGTCGACGGCGAGCCGGCCGGGCAGCTGGCGGGCGAGCCACGGCAGGAACCGCGGGCCGTCCTTGAGGAAGAAGAACATCAGGAACAGCGCCAGCACGGCGGTGACCAGGCCGTCGACCACGGCGCTCACACCCGAGACGACCGTGCCGACCATACTCCCGGCGCTTTTCTGGAAACGCTCGACCGCGCTGTCCACGGCACCCGAGATCTGGGCGTCCTCGATGTTCAGCGGCGGTCCGGCGGCCCAGTCACGGACCTTGTGCACACCGTCCACGACCCCATCGGTCAGATCACCGGACTGGGAGGCCACCGGAACCGCGATCAGCGCGACCACCGCGGCAGCGAGCACCAGGAACAGCACGGTCACCAAGGAGGCCGCCAGCGCGGGAGGCCATCCGCGCCGGCGCAGGAAGCGGGCCACGGGCCAGGTGAGTGTGGTCAGCAGAAGACCCACTATGAGTGGCCAGACCACGGACCACATCTGGCCCAGGAGCCAGAGAGCCACCGCGGTCATCACCAGAACCAGCAGCAGCTCGACGGAAATACGCGCCGATGCGCGCAACGCGGCGCGGGATCTGGCGGAACTCAACGAGGCAGACATGCGAGCACCTTATGGGCAGGCCACCGCGCTTCCGCGGCGCCCCGCCAACGCGGCGGCGCCCGAGGTGTGTTGGACGCCGCTGCGTGACGGCCGTGCTACGCGCTGAAGCGGTGGGTGCCGGAACCGACCCGGTACACCGCGCAGCCGTCCTCACTGCGCAGGAAGGCCGCGGTGGTGTGGGTGACCTTGCCGGGAGCCTTCGTGGGGATCCACACCTCGGCGGTGGTGTTGGGCGGCACGGAGCACGTCAGGACGAACGTGCCGGACCTCAGCCGCCAATCGGTCGAGACGGGGCCGCGGACCGAGGCGAACGTGGCGCGGGCGGAGGTGACACCCCCGCCCGGCCGCGGCCGGACGACGATCTCGCGGTAGCCGGGCCGGCCCGCCGCGATACCGGCGATGTTCGTGTACATCCACTCGCCCACCGACCCGTAGGCGTAGTGGTTGAAGGAGTTCATGCCCGGGTCCTCGAAGCTGCCGTCGGGCCGGATGGAGTCCCAGTGCTCCCACATCGTGGTGGAGCCCTTGTCGATCTGGTAGCCCCAGCTGGGATAGGAACGCTGCGCGAGCAGCCGGTGGGCCACATCGGTGTGCCCGGTCTCGGTGAGCACGGGCAGCAGCCGGGGCGTACCGAGGAAACCAGTCGACAGATGCCAGTCCCTGGCCTCGATCAGCGCCACGAGCCGGTCGGCCGCCGCCGTCCGCAGCCCGTCCGGCAGCAGGTCCATCGACAGGGCGAGCACGTACGCCGTCTGTGTGTCGCCCTTCACCCGGCCCTCGGCGGTGACATAGGCCTTCTGGAACGCCTCGCGTACACGCCCGAACAGGTCGGTGTAAGGGGCGGGATCCTTGTCGAGTTCCTTGGCGATACGGGCCGCGAGGTCGGCGCTGTGGGCGAAGTAGGCGGTGGCGATGACGTCCTTGGGCGTCTCGTCCTCGACGTTCAGCCAGTCCCCGTAACCGGCGGCCGGCCGCAGCAGCCCGCTGCTGTTCCTCTCCAGGTACTTCAGCCAGTCCTGTACGGAGGACCACGCGTCCTCCAGGACCTGCCGGTCGCCGTACGCCTGATACAGCGACCAGGGGACCGTGACACCCGCGTCGCCCCAGCCCGCCACACCGTTGCCGACCGTGCCCACCATCGGTGCCACGTCCGTGAAGGCGCCCTCCGCGGTCTGCCCGTCGCGCAGGTCCACGAGCCACTTGGTCAGGAACCGGGCGGACTCCATCGTGTACGCGGCCGTCGGCGCGAAGACGTTGATGTCACCCGTCCAGCCCAGGCGTTCGTCCCGCGCGGGAGTGTCCGTCGGGATGGAGAGGAAGTTGCCGCGCTGCCCCCAGGTGATGTTGCTGTGCAGGGTGTTGAGCATCGGGACATCGGTCTCGAAGTCGAACGTGAACGGCGCGGACGTGTGCATCACCCGCCCGGTGAGGTCCCCCGCCGAGGGAGTGCCCGGATACCCGGTCACCTCGACATAGCGGAACCCGTGGAAGGTGAACCGCGGCTCGTACGTCTCCCGCCCACCGCCCTTGAGCGTGTACGTGTCGATCGCCGCGGCGGTCCGCAGGTTCGCCGTGTAGAGGGTGCCGTCGGAGTTGAGCACCTCGGCATGCCTCAGCCGGACGGTCGTGCCGGCCGCTCCCGAGACCCGCAGCCGTACCGAACCGACCATGTTCTGGCCCAGGTCGAAGACGTACACACCCGGTTTGGGCTGGGTCACCTTCCGGACCGCGAGTTCCTTGGCCACCCGGACCGCGCCGTCCACCTGGGCCTCGATCCGAGGGGGGACGGCGTCGGCGGCGGTGCGCACCGCGTCGAGCCAGGCCCCGTCGTCGAAGCCGGGAGAGGTCCAACCTGCCGTCTCCTTACGCGCGTCGTACGTCTCACCGCTCAGCAGGTCGGCGGCGACGATCGGCCCGGCCGCGGCCCGCCAGTCGCTGTCCGAGACGACGCTCTCGCGCGTCCCGTCGGTGTACTCGACCTCCAACTGGGCAAGCAGCGCGGGCCGTTCGCCGTACTGATGGGGTCCGAACATGCCGACGTTGCCCGCGTACCAGCCCGGTGCCACGTACGCGCCGAGGGCGTTGGCGCCCGACCGCACCAGCGAGGTGACGTCGTAGGTCTGGTAGTGGACGCGTTCGCGGTAGTCGGTCCAGCCCGGCGCGAGCTGGTCGCGGCCCACGCGGCGGCCGTTGAGGTGGGCCTCGTAGACGCCGAGGGCCGTCACGTACAGCCGGGCGCGTGCCACCTTCTTGCGGGGGAGCCTGAACTCGTGCCGCAGCTGGTTGGCCGCGTACGACGCCGGGACGACCTTCCCCCAGGGCCCGGCTCCCCACGCGGCCGCCTCCTTCGCCGCGGGCCAGGCCGCGTCGTCGAAGTCGGTGCCGCGCCAGCCGGCGGCGGGCTCCTTGTCGGTCGATCTCCAGGCGTCGTCGGTGACGATCCGCTGCTCGCCGGACGCCGTGTGGAGAGTGAGGGTCGCGACCAGCCCGGCGGGCCCCTCGGACGCGTTGGTCGCCGACACCGCGAGAACGTTCTTGCCCGTACGCAGCTGGGCGAGGACCTCGACGACGGCGGGGCGGCGCCAGCCGTCGCGGTCCGTCTCCAGGTCGGTGCGGGCCACTTCGGTGCCGTTGACGGAGACGGTGTAGACGTTGTCCGCGCTGATGGCCAGCGTCGCCGCCGTGACCGCGTCGGGCAGGTCGAGGGTGCGGCGGAACCAACGGGTGACCGCCGGGGCACTGGTGGCGGGATCGCCCTCGGGGAACCAGATCCAGGAGCTGCCTTCGAGCGTCGGCGCGTCGGTGAGGACCGGGGGAGCGGAGACCCACTTCGCGGTCCACTGCGCGGCGTCGAGAAGTCCGGTCTCCCACCACGACGGCTCGCTCCAGTCCGAGGCGCCGCCGTCCGCGTCCCACACGCGCACGGACCAGAAGTACCGGGTACGCGGCTTGAGTTGCGGGCCCGCGTACGGGACGAGGACGGACTCGTCGGACACGACCTTTCCGCTGTCCCAGACATCCGGCTTCGGCAGCCGCGAGGCGCTGGAGGCCACGCGTATCCGGTAGCCGCTCTGGCGCGCGCCGGGCTTGTCCGAGGCCATCGGCCAGCTCAGCCGGGGGTGCTGTGCGTCGATGCCCAGGGGGTGTCGCACGTACTCGACGGTCGGCGCCGTGACGCGCAGGGCGCTGCGACGGGCACCTGCCCCGGCCGGTGCGGACGCGGGGGCGGCCATGGCGGATCCGGTGCCGGCGGCGGTCGCCGTGACGGCCATCGCCGCCGCCGTACCCGCCAGAATGTTCCTCCTGCTGATCACTGCGGCTCCTCAGGAAGTAAGGATGAATCGATTCACTGCGGGTGAACGTAGGGGCGTGCGGGGCGAGGGTCAATGAGCGTGCAACACATTCTTGACGGGACGTCGGATGCGGTCGCTGCCCGGGAGTGGCCTGATATTGCCGGGGTGTTGGCGATTGAACGGTTTCAATCGGCCGGTGCTTTTTCGATGCTGTCGCGATGGTTGCGCTCGGCGGTGCGGAGGTGGTTCTGTGAGCGGTCGGTGAGCCGGAAAGCGCCCGGGGCGCGGTGGTGCCGACCTGCCTGCGGCGGTGCCGACCGGCGTGCCGAAGGCTGCCTCGAAGGCGTGGCGGGGCCGGATCGGAGACCTGATCGAGGGCGGTGGCAGCCAGGGGCGGAACGAGTGGGCTCGGTGGGCCGCGCCGTTCAGATCACACGGACGCCAGCCACGCCGCGGTGTCGCGGGGGCGGGAGAAGCGGAGCGTGTCGAGGGGCGCGAAACGGGGATCGCGCGTCCGGCGTTCGATCTCCCGGTGCCTTTCCGCGTGTTGGGACCAGGCCCACCAGGCCGGGTGCTCCTTGCTCAGCCAGCCCGCCCAGGTCTCCCTGTTGCCGCCGAAGAGGCTCTCACGGGTGACGGTGCGCCTGACGGAGCGGCGAAGGACCCGGGGCATGACCACGCGCTTCCCGTAGTCGAGCCACAGGACGGTGTCCGCCCGGTCCCAGAGCAGATCCCGGACCTCGGGATAGCCGACGGAGTCGACGATCCAGCGGGGTTCGGACGTGAGGAGGGAGACCTCTTCGACCAAGGTGTCGTTGACAGCCCAGCCGGGGCCCGTGAAATACAGCGTGTCCATCTCGTGACAGGGCATGCCCAGACGCTCGCCCACCGCCCGGGCAAGCGTGGACTTGCCCGCGCCCGTGACACCCACCACCAAGATCCGCTGCACGGACGCAGCCTATAGCGGTGCCGGTGAGGCCGGATCGGGGGCCTTCGCACCGGTCTCCGGGGCGCGCACGGCGGCGCGCGACCCGGTGCGGAACGACTGGACTCCCCGCCGATCCGGTGGCGACCCGCGGTGGATCAGTGCGCGCGCCAGCCGGCCCCACTCCACCGGCGCCGATCAGCCAGAAAAAAGTCCTGACCTGCTGAAACGTGGCTTGTGAGGCCGCTCGGGCGGATTGCCCGCAGGCGCCCTTCGCGACCCGTGAGCTCCGTCGCGAGCGGTCCCCCGGAGACGCGGATCACCCATCCACAGCACTTCACACACCGCGCCCTTTCGTTCTCAGGGCGCCGATAGGATCTAATGGGCAGTAGCGCGCGAGGTAGCAGGTACCGATACTCATCGGTCGACAGCTCCGCCTCTGATCCGCGCGACTCCCGACTCCGGATGGTTTTGGATGCCTGCCTCTTCGCATCGCGACCCTGCACGTCCCGTTCAGGACGCGCCGGCCTCGTCCGCCGTGCCCCAGCACCACGGTCTGTTCCTCCAGCCGCAGTACACCATCGAGCTGCCGCCGCTGGACGAGGACGAGGGCGACGACACCTTCTCGCCGCCGTCGCCCCCGCCCGCCCAGCGGCGACGGGGGGCACCCCGGGCCCGCTGACCGCTCCCGCCGCCCGTCCTGCCGCGCTGCGCCCGGCGACGCGCGTGCCCTGACCGGGCGGCAACGACCTGAGGGGGAGGGACACCCTGGATCCCGTGGAACGCCCACTGATCGTGGTGCACCGGCCCGCCGCGAGCGGCGGCCGACGTGTGAGCGTGCACCGGGACGGCGGGGCCGAGATCCTGGGGCTGGCCCACTCCGACCACGATCTGATCGTGTTCCTGGAGACTGCCGGACTGTCCTCCCCGGCCGAGTTGCTGGACGATCCCGACTGGGTGGAATGGCGCGGCGGGCGACCGCACGAGTGGGGCTCCGCGCCCTAAGGGCTGTCCCGTAACTCCCGGCGGGCGCACGACGACAGCTACGGCACCTCGCGGCGTTGCCGGATCGCCCGAATGCACCCGGTATGAGGGCGACCCGGCGCCTTGCGATGTACCGCATCTGACGCCGCGCGCTGATCCACCGGGAGTTACGGGACAGCCCTTGGGCGCGGCTGCCCACGGACACCGGCCCGCTTGTTCATCCGCTGCGGACCGGTTGTGGCTGGGCGCGCAGTTCCCCGCGCCCCTTCGGCGCGTGGGTGGGCTAGCGGAGGTTGCCGCCCCAGGGACCGAACTGGCGGCACGACCCGGTGCCCGTGTCGAGGGGACCCCGGGTGGTGCCGAGGGGCACCGGGCGCGTACCCGGCGCTACAGGCCCACGTCGCGTCGGCTCATGTCGTCCAGTGACTCGCGGCGCACCAGTACGCGTGCGATCCCGCCCGACACGGCGACGACCGGGGGTCGGCCGACCATGTTGTAACCGGACGCCATGGACAGGTGATAGGCGCCGGCCGCCGGGACGGCGAGGAGGTCGCCCGGGCGTACGTCACCGGGGAGTTCCACCTCGTCGGCGAGGACGTCACCCGCTTCGCAGTGCCGGCCCACGACCGTGACGGTGCGGGGCGGCGCCGACGAGCGGCGGCCGATCAGGCGGGGCGCGTACCGGACCCCGTACAGCGCGGGTCTCGGGTTGTCGCTCATGCCGCCGTCGACGGCGACGAAAGTGTGCTCGCCGGTGCGCTTGACCGCGAGGACGTGGTAGACCGCGACCCCGGCGGGTCCGGCGATCGCCCGCCCCGGTTCGAGCATGAGCCGCGGTACGGGCAGGCGGGCCCGGGCGCAGCCGTCCGCGAGCTCGGCCCGCACGCGGTCGGCGAGGGCGCCCACGTCGAGGCTCGGCTCGCCGGGCCGGTAGGGGATGGCGTGGCCGCCGCCGATGTTCAGCCGGGGCAGGACGACGCCGTGCTGGTCCCGGACCCGGGCCAGCAGCCCGATCAGGCGCCGGACCGCGGCCACATAGGGCTTCACGGAGCCGATCTGCGAGCCGATGTGGCAGTGCAGGCCGACGAGTTCCAGGTGCGGCTGGTCGAGTATCCGCGCCACCGCGTGCTGCGCGGAGCCGTCCGGGATGGACAGGCCGAACTTCTGGTCGTCCGTACCGGTGCGTACCTTGGCGTGCCCGCCGGCCGCGATCCCCGGCACGACCCGCACCATGACCTGCTGACGGGCGTCGGCAGGTGTGATCGCGGCCAGCCTGGCGATCTCCGAGGCGCTGTCCACGACGATGACCCCGACCCCGAGCCGCAACGCGGTGCGCAGGTCGTCGGGGCTCTTCGCGTTGCCGTGCAGCACGATCTTCCCCGGCGGGAAGCCCGTGGTGACGGCGAGCGCCAGTTCCCCGGCGGAGCAGACGTCCAGGCCGAGCCCCTCTTCCCGTACCCAGTGCGCCATCGCGCGGCACAGGAACGCCTTGGCCGCGTACACGACGTCGGCCTGCGGGAACGCCGCGCGGTAGGTACGGCAGCGTTCCCGGACCTCCTGTTCGTCGAGGACGTACACGGGGGTGCCGAAGCGGTCGGCGGCCTCGGTGAGGGAGACCCCGCCCACGGAGACGTCCCCGCCGGCCTCGGGGCGCGCGGAACGCGGCCAGACGGACAGGGCGTCGCTCCCACCGTCGCCGAGGAGCCGGGACAGGTGGTCGGGATCCGCGGGTAGGGACGACGGCAGGGACGACGGGAGGGACGAGTGAAGGGAAACGGTCATGGCGGGCGCCTCCTCAGCCGATCAGCAGGTTCAGGTACGAGACGACGACGGCGGCGCCGGTCACGCGCAGCGCACGGGCGGGCCGTGGGCGCCGGCTGTGCCACGAACGCCGCTGCCCGCGGGCGGCGGCACCTGCGCCGGCGTCGGCGTCGGCGGGGGAGTCCGCGGCGGCGACCGGGGGAGCGGAGAGCTGCGGGTCGACCGTGAGGGCGGTGACGCCCAGCGGTGCGGCGAGCGCGCGCAGCGCGGGCTCCGAGAGCCTGACGCAGGCCTGCTCCGTGCCCAGCGTGGCGGCCAGCCGTGCCGCCGAGGTGAATCCGACGGCCGTACGGCCGCCCAGGGGAGTGCGGAAGAACCGGGCCGTGCAGCCCGCGGGCCCCGACCGGACGGGGACGAAGAGAAGTCCGGCCGGGACGCGTTCGGAGGGCTCGGGGTCCTCGCAGTGGTCGATCGCAGACATCAAGCTGCTCCTCGCAGAAGGCGATGTGCGCCGCGCGGCCGGATCGGCCGGGCGCTCCACCGAAGCTATGCCCGCCGACCGGGGGCCGGGCCGCCTCCCTGACGGATGCTTGACGTCCACGCCCGCACTCGTAACGCGACCATGACGCGGGTGCCGACGCCGACGCCGACGTGCCGCGTCCCCCGGCGTGGTTGCTCACGCCGTCGCGAGCGCGACCTCCGTCGCTTTCACCAGCGCGACCACGGAGGAGCCGGCCGCCAGATCCAGGTCGGTGACGGCGTCCTTGGTGATCGCCGCGGTCAGTTCGCCGCCGTCGACCGTGATGCCCACGGACGCCATGGCGCCGCCGGTCGTGACGTCGGTGACCGTGCCGGGCAGCTGGTTGCGGATGGACAGACCCTCGACCGGGCCGGTGGCCACCGCGACCTCCGTCGCCTTCACCAGCGCGCGGACGGCGGAACCCTCGGTGAGGCCGAGCTCCTTGACGGACTCCAGCGTGATGGCCGCGGTGAGGACCTGGCCGCCGTCGAGGCGGACCTTGACCGTCGCCATCGCCTCACCCGTCGTGACGGAGGTGACGGTGCCGGGGATCTGGTTGCGGATGCTCAGGCTCATGACGGAACGCCTCACAGAGGAAGGGGTGGTTTGTCGCCTTTGGGTGGTGCTGGGGCCACCGTAGTCGGGCCTGACCGGGTGACGGTTCAGGCTCCCCGTGGACCGGCCGCGCCGAGCGGCCCGCGCACGCCACCCGATGCCGGAAGCGGCCCGCGCAGGCCGCTCAGACCGGATACGCGTGCGTCTGCGTGGCCTTCACCGCCGCCCAGACCGCCGCACCCGGGTGCAGATCGAGTTCGGCGGCGGCGACCGTGGTCAGGTCCGCGGCCAGGGGCAGTTCGCCGGTGAGGTCGGCGCGGATCTGGTCGCCGTGGGTCTCCAGGCCCGCGACCTCGCAGGCCCACAGGTTACGGGCGCTGACCCCGGTGGGGCGTTCCCGGTAGAGGGTGACCGAGCTGGGCGGGAACGCCACGAAGACCGGGCCGCGCAGGGCCTCCGTGGTGGTGATGGACGGACCGGCGTCGAGCTGGACCGCATGCCCGTCGGCCTCGCCCCGGTAGAGGTTCAGGCCGACCAGCTGGGCGATGTAGTCCGTACGGGGACGGCGGGCGATGTCGGACGGGGCGCCCTCCTGGACGACCCGGCCGTCCTCGACCACGACCAGCCGGTCGGCCAGCACCATCGCGTCCAGCGGATCGTGCGTGACCAGCACGGCGACCGCCTCGAACTCCGCGAGGTGGCGGCGCAGCTGGGCCCGTACCTCCAGGCGTGTCCGGGCGTCCAGGGCGGCCAGCGGCTCGTCGAGCAGGAGCAGCCGGGGGCGGGTGGCGAGCGCGCGGGCCAGGGCGACCCGCTGGGCCTGTCCACCGGAGAGCCGGCGCGGCTTGGCGCCGACGTGCTCGGCGAGCCCCAGGCGGCCCAGCCACTCGGCGGCCTGCGCCCGTGCCTCGGCCTTGCTCGCGCCCTGGCAGCGCGGTCCGAAGGCCACGTTGTCGAGGGCGGTCAGGTGAGGGAACAGCAGATAGTCCTGGAAGACGACGCCGACGGGGCGGGACTCCGGGGGCGTACGCTCCAGCGCCGTGCCGTCCAGCCGCAGCCGGCCGCCGGTGAGCGGTGTCAGACCGGCCAGGGCGCGCAGGGCGGTGGTCTTGCCTGCGCCGTTCGGGCCGAGCAGGGCGACGACCTCGCCGGGCGCGACGCGCAGCGCCACGTCGAGACGGAAGGTGCCGCGCTCGACGACGAGATGCGCGTCGAGGCCCGCGTCGGAGGTGTCGGCGCGTACGTCCGGGGTGGCAGCGGAGGCGTCGGAAGCGTGACGGGGCTCGGTCATCCTGCTGTCATCCAACGGTCGCGCAGGCCCGCCAGCACCGCGACGGACACGGCCAGCAGGACCAGACTGAGGGCGATGGCGGCCTCCGGGTCGCTCTGCAGGGCCAGATACACGGCCAGCGGCATGGTCTGCGTACGGCCCGGGAAATTGCCGGCGAAGGTGATCGTCGCGCCGAACTCGCCGAGCGCCCGCGCCCATGCGAGAACCGCGCCCGCCGCGATACCGGGCGCGATCAACGGCAGCGTGACCCGGCGGAACGCGGTGAAGCGGGAGGCGCCGAGCGTGGCGGCGGCCTCCTCGTAGCGCGGGTCGGCGGCACGGAGCGTGCCCTCGACGCTGATCACGAGGAACGGCATGGCGACGAACGCCTCTGCGATGACGACCCCCGTGGTGGTGAAGGGGAGCGTGACGCCGAACGACGAGTCCAGCCATTTGCCGACGATGCCGTTGCGGCCCAGGGCCATCAGCAGGGCCACACCGCCGACGACCGGCGGCAGCACGAGCGGCAGCGTCACCAGGGCCCGTACGAGGCCGCGGCCGGGGAATTCGACGCGGGCCAGCAGCCAGGCCAGCGGCACCCCGATGACGAGACTCACCGCGGTCGCCGCCGTGGCGCAGACCAGGGACAGCCGCAGCGCCTGCCACACCTCGGCGCTGGTCAGCAGGTCGGGCAGGCTCCGCCAGGGGGCGCGAACGAGCAGGGCGATCAGCGGGACGATCAGGAACGCCAGGCCGAGCAGCGCGGGCACCAGCAGAGGCAGCGGAACGCCTCGGCCACCGGCACCCTCGCCGGTCCGGACGCGCCGGCGCCGCGGCCCGCCCCGGAGGGTGTCGGGCGCGGCACCGGACTTGTCGACAGGGAAGGTCACGGCTTGAGGAACCCGGCCCCGGTCAGGACCTGCTGGCCCTCGGCGGACTGCACCAGCGCGATGAACGCCTTGGCGCCCTCGGTGTTCTGCGCGGCCTTGAGCGCGGCGATCGGGTAGTCGTTGACGGCGTCGTCGGACTCGGGGAACTCCACGCCCTCCACCTTGTCACCCGCAGCGCGCACATCGGTCTTGTAGACGACCGCCGCGTCGGCCTCCTTCAGCTCGACCTTCGTCAGCGCCGCCTTGACGTCCTGCTCGTAGGAGACGGGGGTGAGCTTCAGCTTGCTGGCGTCCAGGGCCTTCTGGGCGGCGGCGCCACAGGGCACCTCCTTGTCGCACAGCACGACCTTCAGGCCCGACTTGGTGAGGTCCTTCAGCGAGGCGATCTTGTCGGGGTTGCCCGGCAGGGTGGCGATCTCCAGCTCGTTACGCACGAAGGTGGCGGGCGTCCCGGACGCGTCACCGGCGTCGGTGACGATCTTCATCGTCTTGGGGCTGGCGGACGCGAACACGTCCGCCGGGGCGCCGCCCGTGATGCTCGCGGCCAGCGAGTCGCTGCCGCCGAAGCTGAAGGTGACTTTCGTGCCCGGGTGCTCCTTCTCGAACTGCTCGCCCAGCGTCGTGAAGCTCTCCTTGAGGGAGGCGGCGGCGAACACGGTGACCGTGCCGGACAGTTTGTCGGCCGACGAGTCCGACTTCGACGAGGAGGAATCGGAGGCGTCGCCGTCGGAGGACGAGCAGGCGCTCAGCGCCAGCAGGGCGGCGGCGCCCGCACCGGCCACCTGAAGGGTCCTGCGGGTCCTGCGGGTCCGGCGCTCGGTACGGGTCATTACGGGTCCACTCCCTCTGGTCCTCACGGACACCATCATCTGTGGTCCTGACGGACCTTGTGCCAACTGTGGTCCTGACGGACCGTCTGCGTGCCGCGGAACCGGGGGTGCGGGCCGGTGGGGGCCGGCCGCGCAGTTCCCCGCGCCCCTGAAAGGCGGGGCTGCGCCCCGCCCCGTCCCTTCGTCTGCGGGTCGGTGGGGGCCGTTCGCGCAGTTCCCCGCGCTCCTCAGGGGCGGGGCCGCGCCCCAGCTTCTGCCCCTGGGGCGCAGCCCTTCAGGGGCGCGGGGAACGGCGCGGCCGGCTCCCACCGGCCCGCAGGTCAGACCGCGGGGCCTGCCCGGGAACAGTAGGTGCGCACGCGTAGATGATACTGCCGCAGATACAAGGTCAAAGTCTCTTGTCGCTTTGCACCAGCGGGAGCATGGATCAGATGGGCTGGCATGTGCGTTTGCACGGGGCGTGCGTCCGGGTACGGTCATCCGGGAGGTGGTAGCCCGTGAGTCAGTCCCTCGCAGCCGCCGGTACGGCAGCCGGTCCGGTGGCGGAGCTCGCCCTCACCGGTGATCTGACCCGTCCGGCCCGGCTGACGGTGTCCGACCTGCTCGCCTGGCCGCAGCACGAGACCGAGGTCAGCTTCGAGTGCGCGACCAGCGGCATCCAGCGGCACCGGTTCACCGGGCCCCTGCTGCACGACGTACTGATGGCGGCAGGGCCCGGTTTCGACCCCGCCCGCCGCAAGGAACGCCTGCGCTTCCTGATCGCGGTGTCCGGCAGGGACGGCCATCACGCGCTGCTGTCCTGGGCGGAGATCGACCCCGACTTCGGCCGCGCCCCCGTCCTGCTCGCGGCCACCGTCGACGACAGCCCGCTCGACGGCCAGGGACCCCAGCTGGTGCTGCCTCAGGACCGCTGCGGCGCCCGCCACATCAGCGGCATCGGCGCGATCCGCGTGGACGGCGGCTACCTTCTGTGAGCTGGGTCGAACCGACGGGCGTCCTGGTCGTCCAGCACCTGCCCCACGAGGGCCCGTACGCGCTCGGTACCGCGCTGGCGGCGGCGGGACTGCCGGTGCGCGTCTGTCGCACCTGGGCCGGGGACCCGGTGCCCGGGTCACCCGCGGGACTGGCCGCGCTGGTCGTCATGGGCGGCCCCATGGCGGCGTACGACGACTCGCCGACCTTCCCGACCCGCGCGGCCGAACTGTCCCTGCTGCGGGCCGCCCTGGACGCGGAAGTGCCCGTGTTCGGAGTGTGTCTCGGCGCGCAACTGCTGGCCGTGGCGGCGGGCGGCACGGCCCGGCCCGGCGCGAGCCGGCAGATCGGCTGGGGAGAGGCGCGGACGGCTCCGGCCGCGACCGCCGATCCGCTGTTCGCCGAAGTGCCCGAGCGCCTGCGCGTGCTGCACTGGCACGACGACACCATGGACCTCCCGCCCGGCGCGACCCTGCTCGCGTCCTGCGACCGCTACCCCGTCCAGGCGTTCCGGATCGGCGGCTCGGCCTGGGGGACGCAGTTCCACCTGGAGGTGGACAAGGAGGCGGTCGACGCCTTCGCGACGGCCTTCCGGGAAGAGGCGGCGACCGCCCCCGACCTCCAGGACGCCGCTCCCGCCGAACTCGCGGCGCTCGCCCCGCACCGGGACACCGTCTTCGAACGCTTCGCCACCCTGGCCGCGATCCGGGCGACGGCGACCACGACCCGCGCCTTCTTCACCCCCCGGGCCGCCGCGTGGGAGGAGCGCTTCGCCGTCGACGGCCCCCGCTACACGGCGGCCGTCGCGCGCATGCAACTGCGCCCCGGACAGCGGGTGCTGGACGTGGGCTGCGGCAGCGGCCGAGCCCTGCCCGCCCTGCGCGCCGAGGTCGGCACCGAGGGTGTCGTGCTCGGCGCGGACCTCACCCCGGCGATGCTCACCGCCGCCGCCGGGAAGGGACGCACCGGACTTCTGCTGGCCGACGCGTGCCGACTCCCGCTGCCCGCAGGGTCGTTGGACGGCATCTTCAGTGCGGGCCTGGTCGACCATGTCCCCGATCCCGCGACCGCCCTGCGCGAATGGGCCCGGGTGACCGCCAACGACGGCGTCCTCCTGCTCTTCCACCCCTCCGGCCGCGCCGAACGGGCCGCCCGCCACGGCCGTGCCCTGGACCCCGACGACCCGCTGGCCGAGGAGAACCTGCGCCCGGCGCTGCACACGGCGGGCTGGGAGCTGGACTGTTACGAGGACGCGGCCCACCATTTTTTGGCACGGGCCGTGCGCCGCACGGACTGACGCGGACGGGCTCATCTCTACGCCCACGTGTCCTTGTTGAGGCCCGGATGCCGAGATCCGGACACTGAGGGCCCGGTGTCCCTGGGAGGTCACGCGTGCAACTGCGCCAGCTGGAGTACCTCGTCGCGCTCGCCCGGGAGCGTCACTTCGTCCGCGCGGCGGCCGCCTGCCATGTCTCCCAGCCCTCGCTGTCCGCGGCGATCCGCCGCCTCGAACACGAACTGAACGTGCCGATCGTGCGGCGCGGCCGGCGTTACGAGGGCCTCACCCCGGAGGGCGAGGTCGTGCTGGCCTGGGCACACCGCATCCTCGCCGAGGGCGATGCCCTCCGCCAGGAGCTGTCCGCGCTGCGCGACGGACTCACGGGCACCCTGCGCCTGGGCGTGGTCCCCACCGCCCTGCCCGCCGCCTCCCTCCTCACCACCCCGTTCTGCGACCGCCATCCCCGGGCCGGGGTGAGCATCGAGTCGCTGTCCTCGGCCGACATCACCCACGGTCTCGCCGAGTTCGAGCTGGACGCGGCCATGACCTACCTCGACGACGACTCCCTGCGAGGGGTGCGGCGGCTCCCGCTGTACGAGGAGCGGTACGTGCTGCTGACCCCGGTCGCAGGCCCGCTCGGGAGCGCCCCGACGGCGAGCTGGTCGGCCGCCGCCGCGCTCCCGCTGTGCCTGCTCAACTCCCGTATGCGCAACCGCCGCATCATCGACGAGTGCTTCGCCGCCGACGGGGCCACCGCCGCCCCCGCGATCGAGTCGGACAGCGTCGCCGGTCTCTACGCGCACCTCCCCGGCGGTCGCTGGTCGAGCGTGATCTCGCACGCGTGGCTGCACATGTTCGGCGTACCGGACGGAATGCGGGTGGTGCCGCTGGACGGACCGGCGCACGGGCCCCGGGTGGGCCTGGTGACCGGCCCCGACGACCCGCCGTCCGTACTCGCCGGGGCACTGCTGGCGGAGGCGCGCCGGGCGGGCGTACGGGAGGCGCTGGACGTACTGCTGCGGACGTACCTCGACGGTCACGACCACTGATAGCCGTCGGCTATACGGACATAGCGAGAATCGCTTTGACCAGGGCGATCGGCTGCGTGGATCGTGAACCGCACCCGCAGTCAACGCAGTTGAGGAGCCGTGATCATGGCGAAGGTGCTCTGTGTGCTGTACGACGACCCGACCGACGGATACCCGACCACGTACGCCCGCGACGACCTCCCCGCGATCAACCGGTACCCCGGCGGGCAGAGCACGCCCACCCCGGAGGCCCTCGACTTCACGCCGGGGCACCTGCTCGGCAGTGTGTCCGGTGAGCTGGGCCTGCGCGGTTTCCTGGAGAAGGCGGGACACACCCTCGTCGTCACCTCCGACAAGGAGGGCGCCGGCTCGGTCTTCGACCGGGAGCTGCCCGACGCGGACGTGGTGATCTCCCAGCCGTTCTGGCCGGCCTACCTGACCCCGGAACGCATCGCCGCCGCCCCGAACCTCAAGCTCGCCGTCACGGCCGGCATCGGCTCCGACCACGTCGACCTGGACGCGGCGGTCGCGCACGGGGTGACGGTCGCCGAGGTCACGTACTCCAACAGCGTCAGCGTCGCCGAGCACGTGGTGATGATGACGCTGTCCCTGGTGCGCAACTACCTGCCGTCCCATCAGGTCGTGCTCGACGGCGGCTGGAACATCGCGGACTGCGTGGCCCGCTCCTACGACCTGGAGGGCATGCACGTCGGTACGGTCGCCGCCGGACGCATCGGCCTGGCCGTCCTGCGCCGCCTCGCACCCTTCGACGTGCGGCTGCACTACACCGACCGCCACCGCCTGCCCGAGGCGGTCGAACGCGAGCTGGGCCTGACCTTCCACGAGAGCGCCGCCGACATGGTCCCGCACTGTGACGTCGTCACCGTCAACGCGCCGCTCCACCCGGAGACCGAAGGACTCTTCGGCGACGAACTGCTGGGCCGGATGAAGCGTGGCGCGTACCTCATCAACACGGCACGCGCGAAGATCGCCGACCGGGACGCCGTCGACCGCGCCCTGCGCAGCGGCCGGCTGGCCGGCTACGCGGGCGACGTCTGGTACCCGCAGCCCGCCCCCGCCGACCATCCCTGGCGCACCATGCCCCACCACGGCATGACCCCGCACATCTCGGGCTCCTCCCTCTCCGCACAGGCCCGCTACGCGGCGGGCACCCGCGAGATCCTGGAATCCTGGCTCGCCGGCCGCCCGATCCGCGACGAGTACCTGATCGTGGACGGCGGCGCACTGGCGGGCACGGGCGCCCACTCGTACTCGGTCACCAGGTGACCGGCCTCCAGGGCGGCGCGTGACCGCCGGAGGCCACCCTCGCGGCCCTCGTGCCGCTCTCAGGCCCGGTCGATATGTACGTTCGTCGACTTGACCCGGGCGGTGGCCTCCACCCCTACCTCAAGGCCCAGCTCCTCCACGGCCTCGCGTGTCAGCAGTGACACCAGCCGGTGCGGGCCGGCCTGGATCTCGACCTGGGCGGCGACATCACCGAGCTTCACCGCCGTGACGATCCCGGGAAAGGCGTTACGGACGGAGGTGTACGAGGTGTCCTCCTCGCCGTCGCCCTTGGCGAGCTCGACGGAGAAGGCGGCCAGGGCCCTGCCGTCGATCAGGCGCCGCCCGCCCTCGTCCCGGTGCGTGACCATCCGGCCCGCGTCCGCCCAGCGCCGCGCGGTGTCCGGGCTGACCCCGAGCAGACGCGCCGCCTGGCCGATCGTGTATGACTGCATACGCGCCAACATAGGCGATCACCGGCGTGTGGTACGCGACGCGCCCGGTTGCCCGGTCGTCAGTACCCGACGCGGAACGTCGCGTCCTGCTGCTCGGTGGCTGTGGAGACCGGGTCGATGCGCAGCACGTAGTTCGAGTGGCGGATGTAGCGCGTGGGGTTGTTGTACGAGCGGAACGACGCCCAGGAGGAGTCGGCGAGGCCCGCCGTACGGGAGAAGGTCGCGTCGCCCGCGAACGCCGACGTGCCGTCGTTGACGTCGAGTTGGAGCACGTAGTTGTAGTGCCGCAGATAGCGGGTGGGGTAGTTCACCGACTGGAAGGAGACCCCGGAGCTGTCGGCCAGGCCCGGGACCAGCTTCCACTGGGAGTCGGTGTACAGGTCGAAGGGGTAGGTGTCGATGCGGGCGGCGTAGTTGGCGTGGCGGACGTAACGGTCCGGGTAGTTGTACGACTTGAGCCGGTTCCAGGCCGGGGCGCCCCACCTGGTGAGCAGGTTGTTGTACTCGGTCGTGGTGATGGTCGCTATGCCGCAGTGCTTGGAGTTGACCGGCTGGGTGTAGGTCCTCTGGTCCAGGGCGGTCCAGGTGCCGGAGGCCAGGTTGCTGGACTGCCAGGCGTAGAAGACGCCGTTGGGTGTGTAGGTGTCACCCCACAGGTACCAGGTGTTGCTGGTCAGCGACTTGAACACGGTCGGGGCCTCGGTGCCGCCGTGCGCCACCCCCGCACTGAACTCCGTGAAACTGCCCGGGTTGAGGGAGGTGGACCTGGCGGCCACCAGTGTCTGGTTCTTCTTGAAGAAGAGGTAGTTCCAGCCGCTGACACCGACGGCCATGTCACCGTCGATGACGTCGTAGCCGGGGTCGAAGAACACCTGCGGAGCCGACGCGGTCACGAAGTCGCTGGTGTAGTTCACCATGATGACGTTGTGCCCGCTGGAGTTGACCGAGGAGTAGATGACCGCGTACTGGCCCCGGCCGGCGTCCCAGAACGCCTCCGGTGCCCAGCTGTGCGTGGTCATGTCGTGCAGCTTGAGGCGGCGGTAACCGGTGAAGGTGCGCAGGTCGGCGGAGTCCCAGACGTGGATGTACTGGCTGTTGTAGCTCCAGTCGGTGCCCTTGAGGTCGGTGGCGATGACGACGAAGGTGCCGTCCTGCTTGCGCATGAGGAACGGGTCGCGCAGGCCGAGGGCGCCCGCCGTGGGGGTGACCAGGGGGTTGTTCTGGTTGAGCGGCGTCCAGTTGAGCGAGTCGGTGCTGACGGCGAGATGCAGCCCGTAGTCGGTGCCGAGGCCGAGGCTGGTCGACTCGGTGAAGTAGCACATCACGTACGCCGAGTCCGCCGCGTGGGCGGTGCCGGCGCCGAGGGTCAGTACGCCGGCCGCGGCCAGTGGAGTGGCGGCGGCCATGCCGAGGAGGAGGCGCCGGGTCGGCTGGGGTCTTGCGCTCATCGTGGTCTCCAAACGGGTGCGGGCGTGACGAAGGGCCCCGGCGAATGCCGTGGGTCGGTATTTCGAACGCGGTTCGGGAGATCGATCAGAAATTAGAGTCCACCGCGATGCACGTCAATGACTCTGACGAGACCCCTGAGTTCCCTGATACCGCGGTGCCCCGTCCAGGCCGCCGCTTCTCCACCGGCCGGCCCCGTAAGGGGCGCGGGGCTGTGACATGTGCGGCTCCGCCGCGTTGGTGCGGCCGGCCCCCACCGGCCCGTACCCGACGCACGACCCGACGGCGGGCGGCGCACACCGACTCGTGGTCGGATGGAAGCGGCTGGTCCCGACCCGCATCCGGGTCCGGCCGTCACCGAGAAGTACCCCCGTCAGCTCGGGGACGACCTGAGCCCGCCACGAAGGGAGACCCGTGAAACACGACCCGCTGCGCGGCCGCATCGTGGTGGTGACCGGCGCCGCCCGCGGCCTCGGCGCCGCCCTGGCACGGGACCTGGCCCACCGGGGCGCCCACCTCGCCCTCCTGGGGCACGAGAAACCGGCCATGGAGGCCCTGGCGGGAGAACTCCCCACCCCGGCCGCCACCTGGGAGGTCGACATCACCGACGACGCCGGGATGACCGACGTGGCCCGTGACGTACGCAAGACCCTCGGCAAACCCTCCGCGGTGATCGCCAACGCGGGCATCGCCGAGGGCGGCCCCTTCGCCGAGTCGGACGCCGCGTCCTGGCGCCGGGTGATCGACGTCAACCTCACCGGCAGCGCGATCACCGCACGCGCCTTCCTGCCGGATCTGGTGGACACGGCGGGCTACTACCTCCAGGTCGCCTCCCTGGCCTCGATCGGCGCGTCGCCCATGATGAGCGCCTACTGCGCCTCCAAGGCGGGCGTGGAGGCCTTCGCCCACTCCCTGCGGGCCGAAGTCGCACACCAGGGTGTCGCCGTGGGCATCGCCTACCTCAACTGGACCGACACCGACATGATCCGCGACGCCGACCGGCACGCCGTACTGCGCGAACTGCGCGGCCACATGCCGCCCCCGGCCCGCCGTGTCTATCCGGCGGAGCACGTCGCGGCCCGGCTGGCCCGTACCGTCGAGCGGCGGCGCACCTCGGTGTACGTGCCCGGCTGGCTGGTCGCCGCGCAGCTGGGCCGGGTCGCGCTGCCGCCGGTCGTGCTGCGCGTGTCGCGCCGGGCCCTGCCCCGGCTGGCGGCCCGGGAACCCTTCCGCCCCACCGGCCTGCTCGGCGCGGGCGGCAGGGCCGACGGGCCTGACACCACCGACGGCGGAGGTCCGCCGGTCGGTTGAACTCCGGATGCCGGGGGACCCGGCACCGATCACTCCGCTACGACGGGTGCGACACGAGGGAGGCAGCGGTGGCCGTACGCCACAGGCTCATCAAGAAGAGTCCGCGTGAGGTGTGGGCCGTCCTGGCCGACGGCACCCGGTACGCGGACTGGGTCGTGGGGACGGCGTCCTCGTACCCCGTGCGCGGTCAGTGGCCGCAGGTGCATTCCGCGATCGGCTACGAGGTGCGGGTCGGGCCGTGGACCCTGAGCAACGAGTCGGTCGTACGAGCGTGCGTCGAGGAGCGTGAGCTGGAGCTGGAAGCGATCGCGGGCCCGCTCGGCACGGCGCGTATCGCCATCGAACTGCGGCCCTGGGGCGAGTACACGCTGGTGATCATCGACGAGCATCCGCTGCAGGGGGCCGGCGGCACCCTGCACAACGTGGCCGTGGAGGGACTCATCCAGGTGCGGCACCGGGCCATGCTCAAGCGGCTGGCCGATGTGTGCGAGGAGGCCGGGAGGAGCGAGTCCCGGCCCGCCCGCGCGGAGCCGAGGCCGGCATGACCGGCGTCGTCCGTGCGGCACGGCAGCGGGACGGGAGGCGGCCATGCCGGACGCGGTAGTCATCGGAGCCGGTCCCAACGGGCTCGTCGCCGCCAACCTCCTGGCCGACGAGGGCTGGAGCGTCGAAGTCCTGGAGGAACAGGACGAGCCCGGGGGCGCGGTCCGGCACGACAACGGAGTCGACCCGGACTTCACGAACGACCTCTTCAGCTCGTTCTACCCCCTCGCCGCGGCTTCCCCGGTCCTGTCCGGACTCCACCTGGAGCGGTACGGGCTGCGGTGGAGCCACGCGCCCCGCGTCCTGGCCCACCCGCTGTCCGACGGCCGGTGCGCGGTACTCGGACGCAATCTCGACGAGACCGCCGCGTCCCTGGACGTCTTCGCCGACGGCGACGGCGACGCCTGGCGCGAACTGCACCGGGTCTGGGAGCGGCTGCGCCCCGACCTGCTGGAAGCGCTGTTCACGCCCTTCCCGCCGGTACGCGCGGGCGCCCGCCTCGCCCTGCGCCTGCGGACCGCCGGCGGGCTGCGCCTGGCCCGGTCGATGGTGCTGCCGGTACGGCGGCTCGGCGAGGAGGAGTTCCGCGGCGAGGGCGGCAGGCTGCTGCTGGCGGGCAACGCGCTGCACGCCGACCTGGCCCCCGAGGCCGCGGGAAGCGGCGGCTTCGGCTGGCTGATGTCGATGCTGGGCCAGACGTACGGGTTTCCCGTCCCCGTCGGCGGTTCCGGCGCCCTCATCGGGGCGCTGACCCGGCGGCTGAAGGAACGCGGCGGGGTCCTCCGGTGCGGGGAGCGCGTGAGCCGCGTCGTCGTGCGGGAGGGCCGGGCCGTGGCGGTGCGCACGGCCGGCGGCGAGACGGTGTCCGCCGCGCGGGCCGTCCTCGCGGACGTGTCCGCTCCCGCGCTGTACGGCGAACTGGTGGACAGGGACGACCTGCCTCCGCAGGTGCTGGCCGATCTGCGCCGGTTCCAGTGGGACTTCGCCACCTTCAAGGTCGACTGGGCCCTCGACGGTTCCGTACCGTGGCAGGCCCCCGAGGCCGTCGGCGCGGGAACCGTGCACCTGGCGGACGGCGTCGACGAGCTGACCCGGTTCGCGGCCCAGGTCGCCATGGGACAGGTACCGGACCGGCCGTTCGCGCTGTTCGGGCAGATGACGACCGCCGACCCCACCCGGTCGCCCGAGGGCACCGAGTCCGCCTGGGCGTACACCCATGTCCCGCACCACATCAAGGGCGACGCGGGTGACGACGGACTGACCGGGAGCTGGGACACCAAGGAGCAGGAGCTGATGGCCGACCGGGTCGAGCGGCAGGTCGAGCGCTTCGCACCGGGGTTCCGTTCCCTGATCCGGGCCCGGCGCGTACTGGCACCGCCCACCCTCCAGGCCCTCGACGCAAATCTGCACGGGGGTGCCATCAACGGCGGCACCACGGCCCTGCACCAGCAGCTCTTCTTCCGCCCCGTCCCGGGCACGGGACGCCCGGAGACGCCGGTCAAGGGCCTCTACCTGGCATCGGCCTCCGCGCATCCGGGCGGCGGGGTGCACGGGGCTCCCGGCTCCAACGCCGCCCGCGCCGCGCTGCGCAGGAACCTCCCGAACGGACTGACCCGCGCCCAGCGCCTGCTGGCCCGCCGCGACCGCAAGGGGGACCGCAGGCCCGAACTCGGCAGCTGACCGCGGTCGTTGGTGTGTGGTGGTTACAGCGGCTCGCGGTCCTTTCCCAGCCAGGTGGTCAGGGCCCACCACCAGTGCAGGGTGCTCAGCGGTTCGGCCAGAGGCCCGGACGCGAGGTCGGTCAGGGAGTGCCCGGTGATCTGCTGGAGGCGGCCGAGCCGGTAGCGGACGGTGTTGGGGTGGGTGAACAGGGCCGTCGCGCTCTGGTCGAGACGTCGGCCGTTGTCGAGGAACGTCAGCGCCGTGACGGCGAGTTGGCGGTGGAAGGCGTCCGACTCGACGAGGGCGCCCAGGAGCTGCGCGCTCAGGTGCGCGCCCAGGAGCGGCTGGTCGGCGAGGGCGATCTCGGCGGCGAAGTCGGTCAGCTCGTACAGGCCCTGACGCCCCTGCCGTGCACCGATGTCCACGGCCCGGACGCAGAGCCGGTACAGCGGGCGGATCTCCTCCAGGGGAGCGGCCGGTGAGACCACGACCAGGGCCGACGCCCCCGCCTCCCCGATGCCGGGCATCCGGCGGCACAGACCGGCGAGCCGTCCCTCGATCAGGCCGGACACCGCGCCGAGTCCGGAGAGGCGGTCCGTGAGGAGACGTACGGCCGCGGGGTTGCCGGCGTCCGCGACGACGCAGTGGTGCGGTCCGCCGCCCGGCCGCATCCCTGCGCCCGCCATCTCCAGGGGCGACGGCACGACTCCGCCGACCAGCAGCCTGCGGAGAACGTTCGTGCGGACCTCGGCGCTCTCGTGCGGGGTGGCCCGCTCGGCGGCCCGGTAGCCGTTGATCACATGGCGTTCGACCGCGTTGCCGTACTCGTTGAGACGCAGGACGACGCTCAGCAGGACGCTGTCCGGCACTCCCGCCGCCCGGCAGCGCTCGACGGTGATCTCCAGCGCTCGGCCCAGCCCGGCCTGGACCCCGCGCAGCACCGCGGTCATCGCGACACCCTGGCCCGCCCGGTCGGCCCCCAGTAACAGGGCGGCCGTGAAGTCCTGTTGCTCGACCCCGTCCCGCTCGACCCCGTCGAAGGTGGCGAACCACTCACCGGCGGCGCGGATCATGGCCCGGACGTGGGAGCGGCTCTCCGCCTCGGTGAGCCGGGCGACCTCGGGGGAGTGGGCGCGGGCCGCGCGGACGAGTTCGCCGCACACGTCGTCGTCGACGGCCATCGTCCGCAGGATCTCGGTGACCGGTTCGCGTTCGTGGACGACAGCCATGGGTCGATTCTCCCTCCACGGTCCGTGCGCGGTCGGCCGGCGCCGCTGTCGCCGGGACACAACGAAGCAGCCCCCACGTTGGTGTCCGGCCACTACCACATCGCTGTGACGACCTGGTTCCCTGTGGGCTACCGACGGTAACAGTGCGGCGGTCCCAGGAACATCCCCCGTATCCCGTCTGCCGTATCACGCATCCCGTATCGCCGTTCCCGTCTCGCATCTCCTCCGTCTCCTCCGGAAGGCAGTCCATGGAGAACTCACCGGCCCTGGCCGCGATCACCCGGCGCCGTGCCCTGACGGCGGCGGGCGGCGCGCTCGCCGCCACCGCCCTCGCGCAGGCGACCGCCCCCGCCTTCGCGGCCTCGGCAGCCGCCTCGGACGCGGACGCGATCGTCGTCGGCGGCGGACTGGCCGGCCTGGTCGCCACGGCGGAACTGGCCGCGGCGGGCCGCAAGGTCCTGCTCCTCGACCAGGAACCGGCGACCAACCTCGGCGGTCAGGCGTTCTGGTCCTTCGGCGGCCTGTTCTTCGTCGACTCCGACGAACAGCGGCTGATGGGCATCAAGGACTCGCAGGAACTGGCCTGGCAGGACTGGCTGGGCACCGCCGGCTTCGACCGCGGCATCACCGACAAGGCGGGCCAGGATTATTGGGCCTACAAGTGGGCCGAGGCGTACGTGGACTTCGCGTCCGGAGAGAAGCGCTCCTGGCTCGCGGGCCTGGGCGTGCAGTGGTTCCCGATCGTCGGCTGGGCGGAGCGCGGCGGCGGTCTCGCGGACGGCCACGGCAACTCGGTGCCGCGCTTCCACGTCACCTGGGGCACGGGCCCCGCGGTCGTCGAACCGTTCGAGAAGAAGGTGCGGGCGGCGGTCGCGGACGGGAAGGTCACCTTCAAGTTCCGGCACCGTGTGGACGGGCTCGTGACGACCAACGGGGCCGTCACCGGCGTCCGGGGCGCCGTCCTGGAGCCGAGCGACGCCGCCCGCGGCAAGCCCAGTTCCCGCACGGTGGTCGGTGAGTTCGAACTGCGCGCCCCGGTCGTCGTCGTCACCTCCGGCGGCATCGGCGCCAACCACGACCTCGTACGCCAGAACTGGCCGGCCCGCCTCGGCACCCCGCCCAAGACCATGATCACCGGCGTCCCGGCGTACGTGGACGGCCGGATGCTCGCGATCACGGAGAAGGCGGGCGGCCGGATCGTCAACCCCGACCGGATGTGGCACTACACCGAGGGCCTCAGGAACTACGACCCCATCTGGCCCGGCCACGGCATCCGTATCCTGCCCGGCCCGTCGTCCATGTGGTTCGACGCCACCGGCAAGCGGTTCGGCGCACCCGACATGCCCGGCTACGACACCCTCCACACGCTCAAGTCGATCACCGCCTCCGGATACGACTACTCGTGGTTCGTCACCACGCAGAAGATCATCGCCAAGGAGTTCGCGCTCTCCGGCTCCGAGCAGAACCCCGACCTCACCGAGAAGAACATCTGGAAGCTGCTCTCGCGCATCTGGCAGACGCCCGAGCCGATCGAGAAGTTCAAGAAGAACGGCGTGGACTTCGTCGTCGCCACGACCCTGTCCGAACTCGTCCGCGGCATGAACAAACTGACCGGCGACGGACTGATCGACCTGGCCGGCCTGCAACGCCAGATCGAGGCGCGCGACCGGGAGATGGACAACCCGTACACCAAGGACCTCCAGGTCATGGGCATCCGCAACGCCCTTTCCTACCCCGGCGACAGCATCAGCCGCACGGCGGCGGCGCACAAGATCCTGGACTCAAGTGCCGGTCCGTTGATCGCCGTTCGCCTCAACATCCTCACCCGCAAGACCCTCGGCGGCCTGCAGACCGACCTCTCCGGCCGGGTCCTGAACGCGGCGGGCACGCCGGTGCCCGGTCTGTACGCGGCCGGGGAGGTGTCCGGGTTCGGCGGGGGAGGCGTCCACGGGTACCGGTCCCTTGAGGGGACGTTCCTGGGCGGCTGTCTCTTCTCCGGACGGGCGGCCGGACGGGCCGCCGCGGCGGCGACCGGGACCTGAGCCGGGACGCGGCCCGCCCTCGGCCCGACCTGAAAATTGTTGCCCGGCGACCGCTCAGTTCCTGGCCGTGCACCGGTCTGACTCTGTGAAAGGCCGACCACCCAGGAATCGCCGACAGGAGAATCTGCCATGAGTGCCACCGTGTCCCGGAACCAGTCCTTCGCCCAGTCCGTCACCCAGTCCCTCGGCGCGCGTCCCGTGTGGCAGGTCGGGGCCCTCGCGGTGTTCGCCGGGGCCGTGGTGACCGAGGCCTTCGCCCTCGTCGCCCGTGGCGCCGGCGTACCGATGGAGGCCGCCAGTCCCGGGGCGACGGAGGCCGCCGAGATCCCGGTGGGCGGCTTCGCCGGGGGCGTGCTGTTCTGGTCGGTCGTCGGGGTCGTCCTGGCGATGGCTCTCGCCCGCTGGGCCGGGCGGCCCGCCCGCACCTTCGTGGTGATCACCGTCGCGCTGACCGCGCTGTCCCTGGCGGGACCGGCGGTCGCCCCGCACACCGCCACGTCCACGCAGATCGTCCTGGCCGTGTCCCATGTGGTGGCCGCGGCCGTCGTCATTCCGCTGCTGGCGGGGCGGCTCGCCCGTGGGCGGGCCTGACCGGGCGCGTCCGACCGGTGCTCCTGAGGGGCGCTTCTGAGGGGCGTGGGGAACTGCGCGACCGGCCACGGCGGACCCGTGGCCGGCCGGACAGCCCCCGCGCCCCTCAGGAGCGCCGCCGCCGGGCCGGTGGCAGGGGGACGGGCTCGGCCCCCGCGACGACGGTGTTGGTGAGCGTGCCGATGCCCTCGACGGTGAGGGTGACCGTGTCTCCGGGCCTCAGCGGTGGTGGGTCCTGCTTGCCGCGCAGGCCCCACAGCTCGGCCAGGCAACCGCCGTTGCCGCAGGTGCCGGAGCCGAGGACGTCACCCGGTACGACCCGGGTGCCGCGGGAGGCGTACGCGGTCATCTCCTCGAAGGTCCAGCTCATGTGGGAGAGCAGGTCCCTGCCGACCGTCCGGCCGTTGATCCCGGCGGTCAGGGCCAGCCGCAGGAAGCCGTCGGCGTCCCGGTGCGGCTCCAGTTCGTCGGCGGTGACGAGGTACGGGCCCAGGGTCGTCGCGGTGTCCTTGCCCTTGCAGGGTCCCAGCCCGACCTTCATCTCGGCGGACTGCAGGTCGCGGGCGGACCAGTCGTTGAAGACGGTGTAGCCGACGATGTGGTCGCGGGCCTGCTCGGGAGTCAGGTCCCGGCCCTCCCGTCCGACGACGGCGGCCACTTCGAGTTCGAAGTCCAGGGCGGCCGACCCGGGCGGCACGGGTACGTCCTCGCCGGGCCCGTGGATCGCGTGCGGATTGGTGAAGTAGAACGTAGGCGCCGCGTACCACTGCTCGGGCACGCCGGAGGCACCGTCCACGGCACGGCGTACGCCCTCGACGTGCTCCTCGAAGGTGACGAAGTCCCGTACCGACGCGGGCTGCAGAGGCGGCAGCAGCCGTACCTCCGAGACGTGCGGACCGGGCGGCCCGCCGAGAGCCGACGCCCCCGCCGCCAGCAGACCGGGCAGACCGTCCGTCGCGCCGAGCAGGCCGGTCAGGGAGCGGACGGCGGGCAGGGGGTACAGGGTGTCGTCCCCCGCGGAGTCGTCCGGCGCCAGCACGGCGACCTGGGTGCGGTGGTGGTGTACGTATGTGGCGAAGCGCATGCGGGCTCTCCTGGCGGGCCGGGCGGATCAGACCGGCGGGGCGATGAACACACCGCGGTCGGGGTCGTTGAAGGACTCCTTGGCGACCAGCTCGTTCATGGGGTTGGCGGTGCCCCACTGGTCGGTGACCTCGGGCCGCGAGAAGTCGTAGACGTGCGGATGCCAGGTGTCCTCGTCCAGTTCCTCCAACTCCGTCGTGTACTCGACGGTGTTGCCGTGCGGGTCGAGGAAGTACGTGAAGGTGTTGTCGCCCGCCGTGTGCCGCCCCGGACCCCAGATCTTCTTGAAGCCCGCGCGCATGACACGGCCGGAGCCGCGCATGTACTCGTCGAGGCCGCGCATCTCGAAGGACACGTGGTGCAGGGCGGTGTGCGGGCCCTTGGCCAGCGCCATCGAATGGTGCTGGTTGCTGATCCGCATGAAGTGCATGACCTCGCCCATGTGCGGCGAGCTGAGCGTGTCGGAGAGCAGGAAGCCGAGGTGGCGCTCGTACCACTGCCGGGTGCGGTCGAGGTCGGGGGAGTTGAGGACCACGTGCGACAGTTTGACCGGGATGGCCTCCTTCTCCTCGATCCTGCGGTGCCTGCGTACCTCCACGTCCGCGGAGACCTCGATGGTGCGGCCGTCGATGTCGAAGAAGCGGAAGCCGTAGCCGCCGCCGGGCGTGTCGACCTTGCCCGGCCGGGAGATCAACTGCACGTCACCCGACAGGAGTTGTTCGGCGAGGGTGTCGACGTCCGCCGGGCTCGCGGCCCCGTAGGAGACGAGGTCGAGGCGCTTCTCCTCGGCCCTGCGCAGCCGCACGACGTACTGCTCCGGGGAGCCCTCGGCGGCCAGGAAGGAGATACCTGAGTCCTCGGCGACCTTGGTCAGGCCCCAGACGCCGGCGTAGAAGTCGAGCTGCTTGTCGTAGTCGGGCACGGCGAGGTCGACGTGCCGCAGATGGGTGAGCAGGCGTGCGCTCATGGTGTCAGTCCTTCCTCAGGAGGGCGGCCGCGTTGCCGCCGCGTACGGCCTCGAAGTCGGCGGCGGGGAGCCGGGCCGCGCGCAGGGCGCCGACCGGGTCCTCGGTGCCCATGTCGAAGGGGAAGTCGGAGCCGAGCAGCACCCGGTCCCCGCCGGCGACCCGCACCAACTCCCGCAGGATGTGCGGGTCGTGGACGAGTGAGTCGAAGTACAGGCGCCGCAGATAGCTGCTGGGCGGCCGGGCGCATGAGGCACCCGCGTCGGAGCGGGTCGACCACGCGTGGTCGGAACGGCCGACATGGGTGGGCAGATAGCCGCCGCCGTGGGCCGCCAGCACCTTGAGACCGGGATGGCGGTCCAGCACGCCCGAGAAGATGAGGTGGGAGAGGGCGACCGCGTTCTCGGCGGGCTGGCCGACGGTGTTGGACAGGTACCACCGGTCCAGGCGCTCGTCGAGGGTGCACCCGAAGGGATGCAGGAAGACGACCGCGCCGGTCTCCCCGGCCCGGGACCACAAGGGTTCGTAGGCCGGGTCGGACAGCTCCCGGCCGGGCGCGTGGCTGGAGATCTCCACCCCGGCCAGGCCCTGCGCGAGGGCGTGGTCGAGGGCCTCGACCGTCCGGTCCGGGTGCTGGAGGGGGACGAGCCCGAGGCCGCGCAGCCGGTCCGGAGCGGCCGAACAATGCGCCGCCGTCGCCTCGTTGGCCGTCCGGTACACCTTCTCGGCCGTCTCCTCGTCCGCCCAGTAGTGGTAGTGCGACGGGGAAGGGCTGACCAGCTGGATGTCCACGCCCTGGGCGTCCATGGCGGCCAGCCGCACGGCCGGGTCGGTCAGCCGGGGCAGCCGGTCGCGCACCATGGGCCCGCTGACCGCAAGGGCGGTGGGACCGTTGCGCCGGGCGTCCAGCGTCCGCGCCTCGGCGAGCCCCGGCGCCCCCTCCACCAGCGCCTCGATCTCCGGGATCAGGACGTGGGCGTGGACGTCGACCGTGGGTACAGCGGCTTTGGCGTGTGGGTGTGCGTGTGCGGTCACGGCAACTCCCGGAGCAGGGTCATGGTGCGGGCCATCAGGCCGGGCACATCGGCGTCGCGGACCCCGTCCAGCTGCCACTGCCCGAGCTGTACGGACGCCTCCACGACCGGACGTACCCGGGCGATTCGCCGCTCGTAGTACGCCTGGAAGAGCGCGTCGTCCCACGGGTCGGACCCGGTGAACATCTGGGCGAGCACCCACGCGTCCTCCAGGGACAGCGCGGCGCCCTGCGCGAGGGTGGGCGGACAGCAGTGGGCCGCGTCGCCGATCAGCACGACCCGGCCGCGGTGCCAGGACCCCTCGACCAACAGGCGCTCGAACCAGGTGTAGTTGACCTGCGCCGGCTCGGTGATGTGCGCGGTGATCTCCGGCCAGAAGCCGCCGTACGACCGGGCCAGCCGCCGCATCTCGTCGGCGTGCGACCCGGCCGGTATCGAGGCGCGGTCACGGTTGGCCTCGACGACATACGCGTACAGGGTGTCGTCGCCGGTGGGGCAGTAACCGGCGATGTAGGCAGGACCGCCGTACGCGAGGTCGGTGCGGGTCAGCCCGGCCGGACGCGGGGCGGCGATCCGCCAGATGGCCATACCGGTCGGCTCGGGCCTGTCGGCGATGCCGATCGCGGCGCGGGTGGCGGATCCCAGGCCGTCGGCCGCGATCACCAGGTCGTAGCGCCCCTCGGTGTCCACTCGTCCCTCGGAGCCGTCGTCCGGGCCACCCCTGAAGCGCACGGAGACACCCTCCGCGTCCTGGACCACGATCTCGGCGGTGGTCCCCAGGCGGACCGACGCACCACCGGCGCGCACGGCCTCGATCAGGATCTGCTGAAGCCGGGGGCGCTGCATACCGACGGTGGCGGGCAGCTCGTCGCCGCCGGTGCGCAGGTCCTCCTGCACGTGCAGCACGGTGCCGTCGGGAGCGGTGATGCCGACCGAACCGAAGCCGAACCCGGAGGCCTCCACCTCGTCCCAGACCCCCAACTCGCGCAGCACGCGCAGGGCGTTGCCCTGGAGGGTGATGCCGGAACCGGCGGTCGCGTTCCAGTCGCTCCTGGCCTCGATCAGGTCCACCGCGAAGCCGGCGCGGCGCAGCAGGACCGTCACGGCGCAGCCGGCCGCGCCACCGCCGATCACCAGGACCGTACGGGGTGTGCTCATGGGGAACTCCCTTGTTCCTGTTGCCGCGTGACGGGCTACTTGACGGCGATCGGGTTCACGGGGGAGCCGACCGCGCCGGTGATGGGCAGCGGCGCGGCGGTGAGCCAGAACTCGTACACGCCGTCGGCCGCGCAGTCCCGCGCGAGTGCGTCGAGGTCCCACATCTCGCCGATCAGCAGGCCGATGTGCGGGATGGCCACCTGGTGCAGCGGCTGGAAGGCGTGCTCGAACTCGTTGGGCCGTACCTCGAAGCCCCAGGTGTCGGTGGCGATCGCCGCGATCTCGCTGCCGTGCAGCCAGCCGGCCGTGGTGAAGGACAGACCGGGCGCGGGACCGCCGGCGTAGTCGCCCCAGCCGTCGCGGCGGACCCGGGCGAGCTGCCCGGTGCGGACGAGCACGATGTCGCCGCGGCCGATCGCGACGCCCTGGGCCTCGGCGGTCGCGGTCAGGTGGGCCTCGGTGACGGCGAACCCGTCGGGCAGCTCGCCGGCCGCAGCGGTTGTACCGGCCGTAGCGGTCGTACCGGCCGTCCCGTCCGCGCCGCTCACGCCGTCCGCGCCGATCGTGCGGCCGACGTCCAGGAGGACGCCCCGCCCGGCGACGTGCGACGCCATGTGCTCGATGCCGGTCACCAGGTCGCCGTCGGAGGTGACGACCCGTTCGGCCGGGCGCCCGTTCCACGCCTTGCCGTGGTCGAAGATGTGCCCGAGGCCGTCCCACTGGGTGGAGCACTGCAGCGGCATCGAGATCACGTCGTCGGCGCCGCCGATGCCGTGCGGGAAGCCCTGGTTGCCGAGCGCGGCGTCGGTGCCGGTGTCCAGCATGGTGTGCACCGGGTTGGTACGCCGCCGCCAGCCCTTCTGCGGGCCGTTCATGTCGAACCGCTGGGAGAGGGAGAAGCTGACACCCCTGCGCACCAGCGCGGCACCCTCGCGGCGCTTGGCCTCGTCGAGGTGGTTCAGGGTGCCGAGCACGTCGTCGGCGCCCCAACGGCCCCAGTTGGAAGACGCCTTGGCCGCCCGCGCGATCGAGCCCTCGGGGTCGGTGGGGTCCAGGTTCACCGGGCCGCCTCCGCCACACAGCGGGTGCGCTGGGCACCGAGGCCGGTGATGGAGCCGTCCATGACGTCGCCGTCCCGCAGCAGCCGTCCGTGGTGCATGCCGTTGCCGGCCGGAGAACCGGTCAACACCACGTCGCCAGGCAGGAGTTCGGCGGTCCGGGAGGCGTAGGAAACCACCCGGGCGATGTCGAAGAGCATGTCCTTGGTGGACTCGTCCTGCATGGTCTCGCCGTTCAGCTTGAGCACCAGGCGCAGGTCGCCGGGGTCCGCGACGGACGAGGCGGGCACGAGCCAGGGGCCGAGCGGGGTGAAACCGGGAGCGTTCTTGCTGCGCAGCCAGTCCGTGCCGATCTGCGGCATGTCCCGGCGGAAGACGGTGGCCCGGTCGGTGAGGTCGTTGGCGATCGTGTACCCGGCGACATGGTCCAGGGCCTCCTCGACGGACACCCGATGAGTGGGCCGGCCGATCACGGCGGCCAACTCCAGCTCCCAGTCCGGCTTCTCGGCCCACGAGGGCAGCACGACCTCGTCGTACGGGCCCGTGATCGCGCTCGGCAGCCCGATGAAGACGTACGGCAGGTCCTCGGCGGCCCGGCGGTCCATGATCTCGGCGGCCTCGGCACGGCGTTCCTCCTCGGGCCGGTCGTCGGCCGGATCGCGGTGCGCGACATGCAGATCGATGACGTGCTGCCGGTAGTTGGCACCGGACTGGAACACCTGACGCGGCTCCACGGGGGCGTGCACCCGGAAGTCCGCCAGCGGCCCGCTCCGCGGATCACCCTGGTCGGCCAGCGCCGACAACCGCTCCTTCGCCCCGTCCCAGTCCTCCAGGAGAGCGCGGACGGTCAGGCGCTCGTCGCCGAAGGCGGTCCGGAGGTCGAGCACCCGGGCGTCCGCCGTGACGAGGGCGGGGAAGGCAGGCCCGTCGGGAGCCGAGAGCGTGGCGAGGGCGAATCGTCCGGCGAAGGGTGCGGGCGTGGCTTCGGGTTTCACGGACATGTCCTCCTGATTGCGGTGGGACCAATCTGGACCCGGCACCCGCGATCAGGGAAATAGATTGTGTGGATGGCAAGCATCCACGACGTTTATTCTCTCCTGGTCAGCGCCATACTGTCAGCCGTGCCGCCAAGGAAATGGCAGGGTAAATGGCAAGGGAGACGCCGTGAATCTGGCCCGCCTCGACCTCAACCTCGTCGTCGCCCTGCGCGCCCTGCTGGAGGAGCGCAACGTCACCCGGGCCGGTGAACGCATCGGGCTCAGCCAGCCGGCCATGAGTGCCGCCCTCGCGCGGCTGCGCCGCCACTTCGACGACGAACTGCTCGCAAGGGTGGGCGCCCACTACGAACTCACGGCCCTCGGCCAGGTCCTCCTGGACCGCACCTCCACCGCGTACGACCTGCTGGAACGCCTCTTCGCCAGCCAGGCCCACTTCGACCCGGCCAAGGAGAGCCGCGAGTTCAGGCTGATGGCGTCCGACTACGCCGTCGCCGTCTTCGGCACCGAACTGGCCCGTGTCGTGCACGAGGAGGCCCCCGGTATCCGGCTGCGCTTCAGCCAGACGCCGCCCACCGTGGTCGACGACACCGCCACCCTGCTCAGCGCCACCGACGGCCTGCTCATGCCGCACGGCGTCGTCAGCGGCTTCCCGGCCACCGACCTGTACGAGGACCGCTGGGTCTTCGTCGTGTCCGCGGACCACTCCGGTGTCGGGGACCGGCTCACCCGCGCGGACCTGGCCCGGCTGCCCTGGGTGACGTATCAGCGCACCTACGACTCACCGGCCGTACGCCAGCTCGGCATGCTCGGCATCGAACCGCGCGTCGAGGTCTCCGTCGACAGCTTCCAACTGCTGCCGCTGCTGGTCGCGGGCACCCGGCGCATCGCACTGGTCCAGGCCCGCCTGGCCCGCCTCCTCACCCCCCTGGCCACCGTCCGCGTGATGCCACCCCCGTACGAGGCGGTCCCCCTGCGCGAGGCCCTGTGGTGGCACCCCGTACACACCCACGACGCGGCCCACATCTGGCTACGCGAGACAGCGGCAAGGGTGGGCAAACGACTGACGGAAACGCCGGGCGCATAAGGGGCGCGGGGAACGGCGCGAGCAACCACAACGCACCCGCACCCGACGACCGGCCCTGTCAGGGGCGCGGGGAACGGCGCGAGCAACCACAACGCACCCGCACCCGACAACCCACCCAACGTTCCACCCCTCGCCGACGGCCAAGTCACCCCTCGCGACCCACCCGTCACGACCAGCCCGTCAGTCCCGCACGCCCCCGCCGTCCACCTCCTCCACGGGCGGCATAAAAGCCCGCAACCACCGCTCCGTCTGCGCGACATGCGCCTCCGCCGCCCCCGCCGCCGCCCCGGGGTCACGGTCGGAGATCGCGGTCGCCAGCACGCGATGATCCGCATCGCTCTTGCGCCGCAGCTCCGGCCCCTCGGGCAGCGTGAAGATCTGGTACTTGCGCGAGCGGGCGCGAAAGACCGCGAGCAGCGAAGCCAGCGTGGGATTCTCGGCGGCCCGCGCGATCTCCGCGTGGAAGCGGTGGTCGAGGTCCGACGCCTCGGAGGGGTCCTCGGTCGCCTCCATCGCCTCGATGAGCGAGAAGAGCGACGCCACCGTCTCGGGCGTCCGCCGCGCCGCGGCCTTGGCCGCGACGTGCGCCTCCAGCACCCGCCGGATCTCGTACACCTCCAACAGGCCGGTCAGCGGCAGGAGTTCGAGGGTCAGCGAGAGGCTGCCGATGATGTCCTCAGGCCTGAGCTGGGACACATAGGTGCCCGAGCCGTGCCGAGGTTCGACCACACCCAGGGCCGAGAGCATCCGTACGGCCTCGCGCAGCGGACCTCTGGAGACCCCGAGTTCCTCGCCCAGCTCGGCCTCCGGCGGAATGCGCTCACCCGGCCCGAGCCGCCCTGTCGCGATCATGTGGCGCAGGCCGTGGAACGCCCTGTCGACTGCGGACATCCGATTCCTCCCGTGGCGGGCCGGCGGCAGCACCGTAACCCTCGGGCACTCTAGCGACTCCGAGTCGTCAGATGTCTCCGATGTATCGGTCCAAAGTCATCTGATGACTATCGCTGCATACCTCTTGCGTGGCGCAAAAATGCCGTGCAGGATGCCGAGTCATCATACGTGTCCCACCCGATGTCAGATGTCTGCGCACTGCGGACGCGATGTCGGCGGGCACTCGGGTTCGGTAGATGTGGAGTGATGTGAGCGAGACCGAGGTCACCACAGCCCCGCGTCCCCTGCTGCTGGCGGACGGCCGCCCCGCGGCGCGGGCGTGGTCGCTGGACCCCGTCATGAAGCACCTCAACCATGGCTCGTTCGGAGCGGTCCCCCTGGTGGCCCAGGAGCGGCAGAACGAGTTCCGGGCCGAGATGGACAGCTCGCCGGTGGTGTGGTTCCCGGCCCTGCCGCAGCGGATCGCCGCCGCCCGGATCGATCTCGCGGCGTTCCTGCGGGTCGCCCCCGACGACGTGGCCCTGGTGCCGAACGCGAGCGCCGGCATCAGCGTGGTGTTCGCCTCGCTCCAGCGGCGCAGGGGCGGCGCGATCGTCGTCACCGACCACGGCTACGGTGCGGTCACCATGGGAGCCGAGCGGCTCGCCAGGCGCTGGGGCGGCGAGGTGCGTACCGCCAGGGTGCCGCTGGAGGCGAGCGAGGAGCAGGCGTACGAGGCCGTGATGGCCGCGGTCGACGACGACACGGACCTGATCGTCCTCGACCAGATCACCTCCGCCACCGCCCGCCGGCTGCCGGTGGAACTGGTCGGCGCGGAGGCCCGGCGGCGCGGTATCCCGCTCCTGGTGGACGCCGCCCACGCCCCCGGTCTGATCGAGGCCCCGCTGGAGGGCCTGACCTGCGACTTCTGGGTCGGCAACCTGCACAAGTGGGGCTGCACGCCCCGCGGCACGGCCACGCTGGTCGCCCGTGGCGAGCTGCGCGAGGAGCTGTATCCCCTGATCGACTCGTGGGGCGCCGCCGATCCGTACCCCGACCGTTTCGACCAGCAGGGCACGATCGACGCCACCGGTTATCTCGCGGCCCCGTCGGCCCTGGACTTCGTCGAGAGCACCTGGGGCTGGGACACCGCCCGCCGGTACATGGACGAGCTGGCCGGCTACGGCGAGCGCGTCATCGGCGCCGCCTTCGCCGAACTGACCGGTGTCAACGGCACCGTCGACGTGGGCATGCCGGTCCCGGGCATGCGGCTGGTGCGGCTGCCGGACGGGCTGGCCGGCACCCGGATCGAGGCCGACGCGCTGCGCGACCGGGCCGCCCGGGAACTCGGCGTGGAGGCGGCTTTCACCAGCTTCGACGGCATCGGTTACATGCGGCTGTCCGCGCACGTCTACAACACCGCGGCCGACTACGAGTACTTCGCCGAGGACTGCGTCCCCCTCCTCGGCCGCTGGGCCCGCGCGGCCCGAGAACAACCGGGCGCGGCGTAGACACCCCCCGGCACCCCGCATCACGCACCCCGCATCACGCACTTTCCCCGGCGCTCCGTAACGCCTGTCCCCAGCACAGCAGCACAGAAAGAGGTCGGCACGATGAGAAGAAGGACGGCAGCTCTCGCCCTCGGCACCGCCGCCACGATGGTCCTGACCGGCTGTAGCAGCATGAGCGGCTCCACGGCCGACGGCACGGTCACCCTCAACATGGTGGAGAGCCTGACGAACCCGGCCCGCACGGACCTGATCAAGGGCCTGATAGCGGACTTCCAGAAGCAGAACCCGAAGATCAAGGTCAACCTGATCTCGCCGCCCACCGAGCAGGCCGACCAGAAGATCCAGCAGATGCTCCAGTCGGGCAGCGGCGTCGACACCCTCGAAGTACGGGACACGACCGTCGGACCCTGGTCGAACAACGGCTGGATCTACGACATGAAGAAGGACCTCACCGGCTGGAAGGGCTGGGAGGCGATGACGGAGAACGCCGTCAAGGCGTCCCAGGACGCCAAGGGCAGGACGTACTTCGTCCCGTACGGCTTCTACGGTCTGAGCGTCTTCTACCGCACCGACCTGATCAAGGAGGCCGGCTTCAGCAAGCCGCCGGCCACCTGGGACGACCTGCTGGAACAGGCCTCGGCCATCCACGACCCGGGCAAGCGCAAGTACGGGTACGCCTTCCGCGGCGGCGCCAACGCCCAGGGCAACGCCACCGCCATCATCGAGGCGTACGTCGCCGACGAGATCGACGCGGCCGACGGCTTCAAGCTGAAGAGCGGCAAGACCATCTTCTCCGCGCCCGAGGCGCTCGACGCGATGGAGACCTACCTCAAGCTCTTCAAGGAGGCGTCCCCGAAGTCGTCCGTCTCCTGGGGCTACCCCGAGATGGTCGAGGGCTTCTCGAACGGCTCGACGGCCTTCCTGCTGCAGGACCCCGAGGTCATCGCGACCGTCTCGGAGTCCAAGTCCATCAAGAAGGACCAGTGGAGCACCGCCCCGCTGGTGGCGGGCCCCAGCGGCAAGACCGTACAGCCGCTGGCCACCGCCGGATGGGGTGTCGCCAAGGGCAGCAAGCACAAGAAGGAAGCGGTCAAGCTGGTCGAGTTCCTCTCCGAGGGGGAGGCGTCGACGGACTTCACCAAGACGAACAGCCTGGTGCCGATCCTCAAGTCGGCCGCCGAGGACCCGTTCTACAAGACCGGCCCGTGGTCCAGCTACGTCACCATGACGGAGAACCCGGACACCTACCTCAACGTCAGCCAGCCGCGCGGGGTCGCCTGGTGGGCCGAATGGCAGCAGCGGGCCGACGCCGACATCCAGAAGATGGTCCTCGGCAAGACGACGCCCAAGGAACTGCTGGCCGGCTGGGACACGTACTGGACCGAGAAGCGGCAGCAGGAGAACTAGCCATGCCCACCGCGTCCGAAACGACGTCCACGACGCAGACGGCCAAGACGGCTTCGGAGGGGGCCTCCGGCAACGGGGGCTCCCGGCCCGTCCGCAAGGTCCAGCCAGGCCGCCGCAAGCCCGAGTTCACCGCTCGGCGCGGTTTCCTCATCACCCTCTTCATGGCCCCGGCCGCGATCTTCGTGGCGGTCTTCACGTACTACCCGATGCTCGCCGGCAGCCAGATGGCCTTCCGGCACTGGAACCTGACGGACCTGACCGACACCTCGTGGGTGGGTCTGCAGAACTTCCGCGACGTCTTCGCCGACCCCGCCTGGGGCACCGTGCTGAGCAACACCGCCATCTGGGTGTTCGGCTCGATCGTGCCCCAGCTGGTCATCGGCTTCGCCCTCGCGCTGTGGCTGCGCCGCAGGTTCCGCTTCCGCGGCCTCTACCAGGCCCTCATCTTCTTCCCCTGGGCGATCTCCGGCTTCCTCATCGGCATCCTGTTCCGCTGGATGTTCAACAGTGAGTTCGGCGTCGTCAACGACCTGCTCCAGAAGGTCGGCCTGATCGACGAGCCGGTCGCCTGGCTGGCCGACCCGAAGACCGCGATGTTCGCCGTCGTGGTCGCCAACATCTGGTACGGGGTCACCTTCTTCACGATCATGATCCTCGCCGCGCTCCAGTCCATCCCCGAGGAGCTGTACGAGGCCTCGGCGCTGGACGGCGCCGGCAAGGTGCGCACGCTCTTCCAGATCACCATTCCGTACATCCGGGTCACCCTCGCGCTGACCGTGCTGCTGCGCGTCATCTGGATCTTCAACTTCCCCGACCTGATCTTCGGGATGACCGGCGGCGGACCGAACAACGAGACGCACATCGTGACCACGTGGATGATCAAGATCACGCAGCAGGGCGACTACGGCAGGGCCTCCGCGCTCGGTCTCATCGTCGTCGCGACGCTGCTGGTGTTCGCGGTCTTCTTCCTCCTGGCCACGCGCGAGAAGCGAGAGGTGAAGCCGTGATCGGCAAGGAGTCCACGGCGGGCCGGGCCACCAAGTTCACCTTCCTGGGGCTGTGGCTGGTCTTCACCGTCTTCCCCCTCTACTGGATCACCATCACGTCGCTGAAGGCGCCCGGGGACATCTTCGCCTTCCCGATCGCCTACTGGCCCGAGCACTTCTCGCTGGAGAACTACAGCGGACTGTTCGGCAAGGCCGACTTCGGCGTCTACCTCACCAACAGCCTCATCGTGGCCACCGTCGCGGCGTCGATCGCCACCGTGATCTCGATGCTGTCGGCGTACGTACTGGCCCGCTTCGAGTTCCGTACGAAGTCGGCGCTGCTGATGGCCGCCCTGGTGACCCAGATGATCCCGACGTTCATCGCGCTGGGGCCGCTGTACCTGCTGATGACCGACCTGAAGATGGTCGACAACCGGCTCGGGCTGATCCTCGTCTACATCGCGGTCTGCATCCCGTTCTGCACGGTGATGCTCCGGGGATTCTTCGAGAACATCCCGGACGCGCTGGAGGAGGCCGCGATGATCGACGGCCTGTCCCGGTTCGGGGCGCTGTTCCGGGTGCTGCTGCCGGTGATGCGGCCCGGGATCATCGCGGCGTTCATCTTCAACTTCGTCAACTGCTGGAACGAGCTGTTCCTGTCGGTGACGCTGATGAACAGCGACAGCAACAAGACGGTGCCGACGGCCCTGAACGGGTTCATCTCCAGCTTCAACATCGACTGGGGCTCGATGTCCGCAGCGGCGGTCCTGACCATCCTGCCCACGATGGTGCTGTTCGCCTTCGCCAGCCGGCACATCGTCCAGGGCCTCACGGCGGGGGCGGTGAAGGGCTGAGGGGCGGTGCCGGGATCGCAGCCGGCCGGCCGGAGGGTCGCGGCCGGACGGTCGCGCCACGGGAACTTTTCTTCCGTCCCACGGAGTGGGAACGTCATGGAACCGAGCTGATGATCACATACTTTACCTCGACGTCACGGTAGCGATCGACGTCTACCGCCCCCTGGCACGGGCGACGGACACAGACGAGACAGACGAGGTAGGGCGCCCGGATGAGCAGCGAGCACATGCAGATCGGCGAGGTCGGCGCGCGCACGGAGCTGGCACTGCGCACGATCCGCCACTACGAGGCGACCGGCCTGGTCGCCCCCTCCGCCTGCTCCCAGGGCGGCTTCCGCCTCTACACCAGGGAGGATGTCGCGCGGCTGAAGGCGATCCGCCGTATGCAGCCGCTCGACTTCACCCTGGAGCAGATGCGCGACCTGCTGGCCGTCACCGACCGCCTCGACTCCGACGAGGAGATGACGGCGTACGAACGGCAGTCCCTGCTGCGGCGCGTCCGCGAGTACGAGGAGCACGCCGTCTGGCAGGTGGAGAAGCTGCGCGCGCAGCTGGCGGAGGCGGAGGAGTTCGCCCAGACGCTCCGTAAGCGCCTGAGCCGGGACCGCGACCGGGACAGGGACCGCGGGCGGGACCGGAACCGCGACAGGGATCGCGACCGGGCCACCACGTCCTGAGCCGGCTGCGCCGCTACTCGAAGGCGCACCCGGGATTGGGGGCGTCCTGGGAGAAGGGGGCGCCGTGCGGCAGTACGTAGAGCACGGTGAGGACGACCGGAGTGTCCCCCAGGTTGCGGCCTATGTGGACGTTGCCGGGCCCGGCCGGCTCCTGGACGCTGCTGCCCTGCGGATACACGCCGTCCGAGGCGCACGTGGAGTCGAAGTGGCTGAGGGTGCCCTGCTTCACGTACGCGTAGAGCGGGCCGTCGTGGTAGTGCCAGCCGGTGGCCTGGCCGGGTGGCACGGTGATCTCCCGGACGACGTAGTCGGTTCCGCCGACCGTCTTCCGGGCGATCAGCGTGCCGGTCACCCCTGGACCCGGCGGGGTCGCGTGAGCCGTTCCTCCGGCCAGGACGGTGACGGCGGCGACCGCGCCGGCCACCGCGGTGCGGAACGAGGTGCGCATGGGCAGGGCCTCCATGTTCGTGGGCTGTCGTGACGACGTGCCGCAGCGAACATAGAGGCGGGTGCCGCATGTTGGTGCGACAATCCGCGAATTCGCTTCGTACATAGGGCAGTTGACGGTGGCCGGCCGTGTGATCAGTCCAGGACGCGCAGACGCCAGGCGCCCACGTCGTCGCAGGCCCAGGCCTTGGCCCAGCCCAGGGCGACATAGAGCTTCCCCCGGGCCTGGCACTCCGAGAGCGTCTCGTAGTAGCCGATCGTGCGCCATACGGCGGCGGCCGAGACCTCGGCGGTCGGCCTGACCCGCTCGACGGCCGCAGACGTCGCCGCGGTGGCGATGCCCGCTCCCGCGAGGCTGATTCCGATGGTCACCGCGACAGCGGCGATGAATTTCCTGAGCACGTCTACCTCCAGTCGTGACCCTTGCTCAAAAGGGTGCGCGCCACGGCCGGACCTGTCGTTACGCGTGAGCGCACAGGTCTTTCGTCTCCGTGCACTGCCGGCGGAACTCGCGCGGGGACAGGCCGTAGGAGCCGCGGAACACCTGACTGAAGTGCGCGGGACTGGCGAACCCCCACCTGGCGGCGACCGCGCCGATCGGCCTGGTCGCCAGCCGGGCATCGGCGAGGTCGCGACGGCACTGCTCCAGGCGGCGCTCACGGACCCAGCCGGCGACGGTGTGCCCCTCCTCGTGGAACAGCTTGTGCAGATAGCGCAGGGAGATGTTGTGCGCCGCGGCGATCACCTCCGGCGCCAGGCGGGCATCGCCCAGGTTCTCCCGGATGAAGGCATGGATCCGGGCCATGAGCGCACGCCGCGTGGTGTGGGACGGCACCGTGCTCTGCGCATCCAGCGCGTTGGCCAGCGCGGCCGTCAGTACATCGAGGGTGAGGGTGGACAGCCTGGCGGTGTCGGCGGGGCTGAGTTCCCTCATGCGCCGCGCCAGTTGCATCAGGAAGTGCGAGGACAGCGCGCCGACACCCTTCCCACCCGGGATACGCACCGCGCTCAGCCGCCGCACGTCCCGGTGAGGCAGCGGAAGCAGGGAACGGGGAAAACGCAGGAGCAACAGCTGCTGGCTTCCCCGCACCTCCGGCGCGAACCCCGCGAGGTACGGCCGGGAGGGGTCGAACAGGAGGAGATCCCCGACCCCGAACTCCGTGCACCGGCCGTCCTGCGTGATCCTGCCGCCGCCACGCACGATGCAGCCCAGCTTGAGCACTTCGGGGTCCGCCTGCCGGATGAGCTTGGGGGTGCGGTGCACCGAGTGCACCATCGTGGTCATCAACGTGGCCTGCAGCGAACCGAGTTGGCTGATGCCGACCTGCGCCCGGAACGCTCTCTCCACCCGCCGTTCGCAGCGCGCGTCGTACGGCACCCAGAGCTTCGAGCTCACCTCCCGCCAGAACGCGAACCTCTCCTCCGGCGAAACCTCCGCGGTACTGACCACGTCCATGACTCACCCCCGTGGGGTCCGCGCCTCGTCACCAGCGCGGACTGCTGTCCGGTGACCGTGTCGCCCCGCCCCCCGGCGGGGCGAGCACCGGCACGTTCAGGTGTAGCAGCTCCAGGATGGTTCGAGTCGGGCATTTCGGCGACAGCCGAATAGCCCTGGTACGGGCCGGGAGCAGGGGGCCTTGCGCCCCACGTTCCCGGCCCGCCGCGTGGATCAGGACGCGGACAGCTCCGCGCGGATCGTGCGGGCCGCGGCGACCAGGTTCTCCAGGGACGCGCGGGTCTCGGGCCAGCCGCGGGTCTTCAGGCCGCAGTCGGGGTTGACCCAGAGGCGCTCGGCGGGGATGGCCTCAAGTCCCTTGCGCAGCAGGGCCGCTGCCTCGTCCGCGCTCGGCACCCGGGGTGAGTGGATGTCGTACACACCGGGCCCTGCCTCGCGCGGATAGCCGTGTCCGGCCAGCTCCCGGGCGACCTGCATGTGCGAGCGTGCCGCCTCCAGGCTGATGACATCGGCGTCGAGGTCGTCGATGGCCTGCACGATGTCACCGAACTCGGCGTAGCACATGTGCGTGTGGATCTGGGTGTCCGGACGTACGCCACCGGTGCTGAGGCGGAACGCCTCGGTGGCCCACGCCAGATACGCCGGACGGTCCGCGGCGCGCAGCGGCAGCGTCTCGCGCAGGGCGGGTTCGTCGACCTGGATGACCGAAGTCCCGGCCGCCTCAAGGTCGTTGACCTCGTCGCGCAGGGCGAGGGCGACCTGCCGGGCGGTGTCGCCGAGCGGCTGGTCGTCGCGGACGAAGGACCAGGCGAGCATGGTCACCGGCCCGGTCAGCATGCCCTTGACCGGCTTGGCGGTCAGTGACTGGGCGTACGTCGTCCAGCGCACCGTCATGGGTTCCGGGCGGGAGATGTCCCCGGCGAGGATCGGCGGGCGGACGTACCGCGTGCCGTAGGACTGGACCCAGCCGTGCTGGGTGGCAAGGTAGCCGGTGAGCTGTTCGGCGAAGTACTGGACCATGTCGTTGCGTTCGGGCTCGCCGTGCACGAGCACATCGAGGCCGGTCTTCTCCTGGAACGAGATCACCTCGCCGATCTCGGCACGGATGCGCTCCTCGTACCCGGCCGTGCCGATCCGTCCGGCGCGCAGGTCGGCCCGCGCGGTGCGCAGTTCGGTGGTCTGGGGGAACGAGCCGATGGTGGTGGCCGGCAGCAGCGGCAGGCCGAGGTGGGCGCGCTGCGCCGCGGTCCGCTCGGCGTACGGCTGGGAGCGGCGGCCGTCGGCGTCCGTGACGGCGGTGGCGCGGGCCCGTACGGCGGGGTCGCGGGTGATGGCGGACCCGGCGCGGGAGGCCAGGTCGGCCCGGTTGGCGGCGAGTTCGGCGGCGATCGCGCCGGTGCCGCCCGCGAGGCCCTTGGCGAGGGTGACGATCTCGCCGGTCTTCTGCCGGGCGAAGGCGAGCCAGCGGCGGATCTGCGGCTCGATGTCGCGTTCGGCGGTGGCGTCGAGCGGGACGTGGAGGAGGGAGCAGGAGGCGGCCACGTCGACGCGGTCGGCCAGCCCGAGCAGGGTGCCGAGTGTGGCGAGGGACGTCCCCAGGTCGTTGACCCAGATGTTGCGGCCGTTGACCACTCCGGCGATCAGACGCTTGCCGGGCAGTCCGCCGACGGCGGCGAGCGCGTCCAGGTTGGCTGCGGCGGCCTCGGTGAAGTCCAGCGCCAGGCCTTCCACCGGGGCCTTGGCCAGCACAGGCAGGGCGTCTCCGAGCCGGCCGAAGTAGGACGCGACCAGCAGCTTCGGGCGGTCGGTCAGGGCGCCGAGGTCACGGTAGGCGCGGGTGGCCGTGTTCAGTTCGGCGGGTGTGCGGTCCTGCACCAGAGCGGGCTCGTCGAGCTGGACCCATTCCGCCCCCGCGGCGCGAAGGTCGGCGACGATCTCGGCGTACACGGGCAGCAGCCGGTCGATGAGGGTGAGCGGGTCGAAGCCGGCGGCGACACCCGGTGCGGGCTTGGCGAGCAGGAGGTAGGTGACGGGTCCGACGAGGACGGGACGTGCGGTGAGCCCGAGTGCCAGGGCTTCCCTCAACTCCGCGACCTGCTTGGTGGAATCGGCACTGAAGACGGTGTCCGGGCCCAACTCGGGCACCAAGTAGTGGTAGTTCGTATCAAACCATTTGGTCATCTCCAGCGGCGCCACGTCCTGGGTGCCGCGCGCCATGGCGAAGTAGCCGTCGAGCGCGTCGGCCTGGACGGCGGCGCGATGGCGCTCAGGGATCGCGCCGACCATGACACCGGTGTCCAGGACGTGGTCGTAGTACGAGAAGTCACCGGTGGGAACCTCGTGGATGCCGGCCTCGGCCAGCTGCAGCCAGTTGGCCCGGCGCAGCTCGGCGGCGGTGGCCCGGAGGGTGTCGGCGTCGGCCCGGCCCTTCCAGTAGCCCTCGATCGCCTTCTTCAGTTCCCGGTTCTGTCCCTGGCGGGGGTAGCCGTACACGGTGGCCCGTGCCGCCGCGGCTGCGGACTGCGCTGTCACGGAAATCTCCTTCGCGAGATATCTCCCTGGGATCCCGGGACGGGACGCGAGCGCGAAAGGGTGACGGACCGGGCGGAAACAGAGCCGCGCGCGGAGCGCGGTCGTCCGCTCGATCAAGTACGCCGACCCGCCCACGAGGTCACCGGGATCTCCGCGCGCGAATGGTTCGCGCACGGGCAGTTGGCAGGTCTTCGGACTCGCGGGCACGTCCTCCCTGCGGAGGACACCTACTGGCCGTCGCTTCCCAGACCCGGCCGGGCCCAGTGCGTGTGACGGCGGTCGTTCCCACTCACCGCTGCGGGGCAGTCCCGGATTCCCACCGGGTTCCCTCTTGCGACGCACCCGCCTGGCGGACGGGGCGAACCAGCTGCACCGGTCACCCTACGGGGCTCGGCCCGGTCGTGGAAAACTTTTCAGTGCACGGAGAAGCCGCCGTCGACGAAGACCGACTGCCCGGTCACGTACGCGGAGGCGGCGCTCGCCAGGAAGACCGCCGCGCCCGCGAAGTCCTCAGCGAGGCCGTTGCGTCCGACCATCGTGCGCGCCGCCAGGGCCGCCACCTTCTCCGGATCGGACGACAGCCGCCGGTTCAGCGGTGTCATCACGAAGCCCGGCACCAGCGTGTTGACGGTGACCCCGTACGGCGACCAGGCCTCCGCCTGCGAGCGGGCCAGTGACTCAAGGGCTCCCTTGGAGACACCGTAGGCACCGCTCTGGACGAAGGCGCGGTGGGCCTGCTGCGAGGTGACGTGGATGATCCGCCCGAAGCCCCGTCCGGCCATGGCCGGGCCGAAACGCCGGCCCAGCAGGAAGGGCGCGTCCAGGTTCAGGGCCATGGTGGTGTCCCAGACCTCGTCGTCGAGTTCACTCATCGGCGGCCGGAGGTTGATCCCGGCGCAGTTGACGAGGATGTCGGGCTCACCGAAGGCCTCGACCGCCTGCTCGGCGGCCGCACGCACGCCGTCCCGCGTACCGAGATCCGCGCTCACCCGGGCCGCACGGCAGCCGAGCGCCTGCAACTCCTCAACCGTCGCGGTCAGTTCCGCTTCCTTGCGCGCCACGACGACGACGCTCGCCCCGGCGCGGGCCAGCGCCTGCGCGATGCCCCGCCCGATGCCGGAGCTGCCGCCGGTCACCAGGGCGACCCGGCCGTCCAGGGAGAACAGTTCTGAGAGGTAGTGCTGCGAGTCCATGGCGGCACCATAGAAGGGCCCCGCCGGGGACGGACCGGCGGGGGTGCGATCCGGCCACCGGTGGCCGTGCGACGAGTACGCGCAGGTCAGCGGCTTGGCTCCGGATCGGGACCCTGTCACGGCGGGCTGCCGATCAGCCGGCCTGCCTCGTCCCGCACCGGAGGGCAGCTCAGCCCACAGCTCAGCCCAGCACGAGCGGCAGCCGCCCGGCGAGGGTGCCCAGCGCGGCCCTCTCCGCGTCGGTCGGTGTGCGCCGTCCGGTGCCGATCAGCAGCGCGGCCTTGTCGGAGAACGAGGCCGGGAACGGTGTCCCGGCGATCTGCTCCAGCGACGCGCGAGCCGCCGCCAGGGTCTCGGCGGGCGGCTGGGTGGTCGACGTCAGCCGGGAGATCAGGTCGAGGTGGTGCAGGGTCGCTTCGAGGACGTACACGGACAGGTAGTCGCCGACGGTCAGCACCTCGTCGCGGGTACCGACGCGGGCCGTGGGATCGGCGAGCCCCGCAGCGCGGCCCGCTGCGGAACCGACGTCGTCGAAGTGGAACTTCAGCAGCCCCGGCTCCCCGTACGCGGCGGCCAGCCGGGGGATCAGCGCGTCCAGCGGATCCTCACCGGCGGGGGTCCCGCCGAGCTGCCAGTAGGTGACCGCGTCCACGGTCGGTTCGGTGCCGGCGGGGGTGACCAGGGTGATCAGGATGTCCTGCGCGTCGATGACCAGGTGGCACACCAGATCCCGCACGAGCCACCCCGTACAGCCGGACGGCTGCTCGAAGTCCTCGTCCGGGACCTCGGCGACCGCCGAGCGCAACGCGGTCCAGGCGAGCGAGAAGAGCTTCACCGCGGCACGGTAATGCCGGACCGCGGCGGCGGACAAGCGCATACCGGCGGTGGGGTCCTTGTGGTCACCGCCCGGCGACCACAAGAACCCCACCAGCCTCAGCCGTCGGTGAGGACGACCAATTGCCGGGTCGCCCGGGTCATCGCGACGTAGCGGTCGACCGCACCCGCGACACCCGTGCCGTACGTCTGCGGGTCGACGAGGACGACCAGGTCGAATTCGAGCCCCTTGGACAGTTCCGGGGTCAGCGACCGGACGCGCGGCGTGGCCCGGAACGTCGGATCGCCGATGACGCACGCGATCCCGTCCGTGTGCGCGGCGAGCCAGGTGTCGAGGATCGCGTCCCGCTCCGCGACCGATCCGTGGACCACGGGGACGCCGTTGCTGCGGATGGACGTCGGCACGTTGGCGTCCGGGAGCGCGGCCCGGATGACCGGCTCGGCCTCCGCCATGACCTCCTCCGGGGTCCGGTAGTTGATGCTCAGCGAGGCCACCTCGATCCGGTCGAGCCCGACCCGCTCAAGCCGCTCCCGCCACGACTCGGTGAACCCGTGTCTGGCCTGCGCGCGGTCCCCGACGATGGTGAAACTCCGGGACGGGCAGCGCAGCAGCAGCATCTGCCACTGCGCGTCGGTCAGCTCCTGGGCCTCGTCCACGACGACGTGCGCGAACGGACCGGCGAGCAGATCCGGTTCGGCGGCGGCCAGTTCGGATTCGTCGACCATGCTGACCTTGGCGTCCTCGCCACGCAACATCGTCACCAGGCCCTCGCCGTCGTCACCGTCGGCGCCCGAGTCGGCCGCGGCATCTATCAGGTTGTCGACGACCTGAGCCATGCGCTCGCGCTGGGCGGCGAGGGTGGCCTCGTGCCGCCTCCTGCGCCGCGCCGACTCCGGATCGCCGAGCCGCTGCCGCGCCGCGTCCAGGATCGGCAGATCGGACACCGTCCACGCCTGCGGCTCCGCGCGCTGCAGCCTGCGTACGTCGTCGGGGCCGAGCCAGGGAGCACACATCCGCAGATAGGCGGGCACCGACCACAGGTCTCCGACGACATCGGCCGCTTCGAGCAGCGGCCACGCGCGGTCGAGGGCCCCGGTCAGCTCCTCGTCGTGCAGCAGCGCCCTGCGGAACAGGTCGAGCGGGACGTCGCCGTCGTGCTTGTCCAGCAGGATGGTGAGCAGGGCCTCCCAGATCTGGTCACGTGCCTCGTTGTGCGGCACACCGGGCCCCGGCGTCTCGAACGCCTCGGCCCAGTCGTCGGGGCTCAGCCGGACGTCGGACCAGGGCGTCGAGACCGTCATCCCCTTGGCGGGCGGCTCCTCGTAGAACCTGACGGCCGCCTCCACCGCCCCGACCATGTGGGCGGTCGACTTCAGGGCGGCCACCTCCGCGTCGGTCTCGTCCGGCGCTCCGGCCCCCTCGGCGACGAGGTCCCGCAGCGTGCAGGTCTGCACACCCTCCTCCCCGAGGCTGGGCAGGACATCGGCCACGTACGCCAGATAGGGCTGGTGCGGGCCGACGAACAGCACTCCGCCCCGACGGTGACCGAGACGGGGGTCGGAGTAGAGGAGGTAGGCGGACCGGTGCAGGGCGACGACCGTCTTGCCGGTGCCCGGACCGCCGTCGACGACGAGCGCGCCACGGGATCCGGCGCGGATGATCGCGTCCTGGTCGGCCTGGATGGTGGTGAGCACGTCCCGCATCCGGTGGGAACGGGTGCTGCCCAGACTGGCGACGAAGGCCGAGTGGTCGTCGAGCGCGGCATGCCCTTCGACTCCGTCGGCGGTGAACACCTCGTCCCAGTAGTCGCTGATCCGGCCGCGGGTCCAGCGGTATCTGCGACGGCTCGCCAGCCCCAGCGGGTTGGCGTGGGTCGCCGCGAAGAACGGCTCGGCCGCAGGGGAGCGCCAGTCGATCAGCAGCCGTCGCCCGTCGTTGTCGGTGAGGCCGAGCCGTCCGATGTACAGCGGTTCGGGGTCGTCCGCCCCGACGATGTGTCCGAGGCAGAGGTCCAGGCCGAAGCGGCGCAGGGCGCGCAGCCGGGCGGTCAGCCGGTGGATCTCCGCGTCGCGCTCCATCGCCTCCCGGCCGATGCCGCCGGGTGCCCTGCGTTCGGCGTCCAGTCGGCCGGACAGTTCGGTGATCGCCTGGTCGAGGCTCTCCGCGATGGCCGCGAAGTGCCTCTCGTCGCCGCCGATCAGCAGCGGATCGGCCTTCGGGGAGAGGTGGTCGGGAAGGTCGAACGCGCTCGTGATCAAAGAGTCCATGTCACCACCGGCTCCTCCCGGTTCGACGTCATTGCGCGGACCGTCGAGCGGCAAAAACGCACGCACTTCGTGAATCACCTTTTTCCGCAGTTACTCGTCCTGAGTGCGAGATTCTGCAGCAGGACGGGGGCCTTGCCGCAAGCCCCCCGGTGCGCTATAAGTTGAGAGTGGCAAGGAGTGGTTATTCCTGCTTGCCCTCATCGCCCGCCGCCAGGAAGGGCCTCAGCAGCCCGAGAAGTTCGTCCGGGCGATGCAGCGGAATGATGTGGCCGCAGTCCTCGATGACATGGCCCACGAGATCATCCGCCACGGGACGTAGCTGCTGTTCCAGTGCTCTGCCCACCGGCCGGGCGCCGATGGCCAGGGTGGGGACGGTCAACCGCGCCGTACGGACGGCTTCCCGGACCTGCCGGGCGCTCGTGGGCAGTGCGCGGTAGTACGAGAAGGCGCAGCGCAGGGCCTCGCTGCCGGTGTACGCGTCCACGAAGGCGTCCCGGAGAGCGGGGCGTACGCCCTGTCCGAGCGTCCCGGCGTCGAGGAACCAGTCGATGTACGCGCCCTCGTGCCCGGTGAGCACGGATTCCGCGAGGCCGGGCGCCGAGTGGAAGCCGAACCACCACGGTGCCCCGTGGGCGAGGAACTCCTCGGCGCCCGGCAGTGTGCCCAACAACGACTCCATGAGGACGAGTTGCCGGACGAGACTGGGGCGGCGCATGGCGAGCAGGAAGGCGGGCGGGGCGCCCGCGTCGATACCGATCACCGCCGCTGACCTGACCCCGAGAGCGTCGAGAACGGCCTCGGCGTCGGTCGCGAGCGTCCCGGCGTCGTACCCGCTCGCCTCCCGTGCGCTCGCGCCGAATCCTCGGAGATCCGGTGCGATCACCCGGTAGCGGCCGGCGAGTTCGGGGAGCACGTCGGTCCACAGCTGCCAGGTGTGGGGGAAGCCGTGGAGCAGCAGGACGGCCGGGCCCTCGCCGGCCAGGGCCACGTTGAGGTCGACGCCGTTGGCCCTGATCCGCCGGAGTTCCACGGCGGGCTGGTCAGGGCTGGACGGGGCGGACGGGGCGGACGGGCTGGGCTCGCTGGACGTACGGCTCGATGTGGCGGGCACATGGACCCCTCAGGTGGTTACCAATGGTGACAACGAAACGATAGGTAAGTACCGTGGGTGGGCCAAGACCGCACTTCTTCCACAGGTGGTGAGCCCGAGGTGACCCCTCCGTCCGCGCCCGCGTCCGTGCCCGTGCCTGAGCCAGGCCGGGGAGACCTGTTCTCCCCGCAGTGCCCGACCCGCCGACTGCTCGACCGGATCGGCACCAAGTGGACGTCGATGGCCGTCAAGGTCCTGGCGGAGGCGTCTCCGGACGAGGTGCGCTTCGCCGAGCTGCAGCGCAGGATGGCCGGCGTCTCGCAGAAGATGCTCTCGGTCACCCTGCAGAACATGGCCCGGGACGGCCTGGTCGGCCGCCGGGTGGAACCGACGGTGCCGCCCCGGGTGCACTACCGGCTGACCCCGCTCGGCCTCTCGCTGGAAGGGCCGCTGGCCATGGTCCGCGCCTGGGCCGAGGAACACATGGCGGAGATCGACCTCGCCAACCGGCGCAGCGAGGAGGCCCCGGCTGCCCGTTGAAAAGGCCGGGAGCGGGGCCCTCCGCGATCGCTGAGAACCCCGGTCAGGCGGACCGCAGCTCGAACCAGTCGAAGGCCGCGCTGCCCCGGGTGGCGTACATGCCGAGGACGCGGCCGGTGAAGCCCCCGGCGACCTCCGTCGTGAGGTAGCGGCCGTCGAGTTCGGCGAGGACCTCGAAGGCGCCGCCGTCCGTCTCGTACCCCAGGCGCAGGGTGTCGGGGCCACCGGCGCGCAGCCCTGGCGGGGGAGGCGTCGCCGGGTCGCGGGAGATGACCGTGGGCGGCAGGACGTCGGAGGTGGTGATGTCGATGCGCAGCCGCAACGGGCCCGCCGGCACCGGTCGTTCGGCGATCGACGCGCTCAGCGGGCCGATCCTGGCGACCGCGCGGACCGTGCCGTCGGCCACCTCCACCTCGTAGTGGTGTGCCTCGTCCAGGCGTACCGCGAGCCCGCCCCGGCCGCCGTCGGAGACCTCGATCAGCGTGCGCGCGCTGCAGTCGGGGTCGCGCTGCCGCCGTCCGACGAAGAGCGCGCCCGGTGTGTCGAGACTGTCCGCGCGGGCGTGCAGGACCAGGTGGCCCGGCCGTTCGTCGAGCCGGACGGCCTCCGGGTCGCTCCGCCGCAGAGACACCCAGCACGGGGCGAGAGCGGGGGAGCCGAAGTCGTCGCGGTCCGGCTCCCGCGGCCAGGGATGCGGGGTGAGCGCCGGAGCCTGCGCACGCGGTTCCAGCGGTCCGGGCAGGGGCCAGCCGTCCTCCCACCGCACCGGCGCCAGGAACGTCTCCCGGCCCATGCCGTGGTACATCGGCGTGTCACCCCGGGGCCTGGTGCCCAGCAGCACCATCCACCAGGTGCCGTCCTGCGCTTCCACCAGATCGCCGTGGCCGGTGTTCTGCACCGGATGGTTCGTACTGCGATGGGACAGGACGGGGTTGGCCGGATGCGCTTCGAAAGGGCCCGGCAGCGTACGGGACCTGGCCACCGACAGGGCATGGCCGCGTTCGGTGCCGCCCTCCGACAGGAGCAGGTACCACCAGTCGTCGATGCGGTAGAGGTGCGGGCCCTCCGGATACTGCAGTCCTGTGCCCGACCACATCGGCACCGGATCACCCAGCAGTTCACCGGACTTCGGGTCGATGCGGACCCCTCGGATCCCGCCGTCCGAGAAGACGCACCAGCAGGTGCCGTCCTCCTCCCAGGCCAGGTCCGGGTCGATGCCCGGAACGCCGACCGGCACCGGGTCCGACCAGGGGCCCGCCGGGTCCTCGGCGGTCACCAGGATGTTGCCCGCCCCGGCTACCACGGTCGTGATCAGCCAGAACAGACCGTCGTGATGGCGCAGCGTGGGCGCGTACACCCCCGTGGAGGCGGCGGCCGTGTCGGGCAGCGCCAGCTGCGACGGCCGGTCCAGCGCGTGCCCGATCAGCCGCCAGTGCACCAGGTCCCGGCTGTGCCACAGGGGTACGCCGGGTACGTACTCGAAACTGGACGTCGCCAGGTAGTGGTCGTCGCCGACCCGGCAGATGCTGGGGTCGGGACTGAAGCCGGGTATGACGGGATTGTCGAAGTACGTCATGTCCGTCCCTGTGGAGTGCGGCCGCGGGAGTGCTCCCGGGTGCCCCTGGGTGGGGCTCCGGGAGCCTACGTCGAAGCGCTTCCGCGGGCACCGGCGTTCTGGAACAGGGCCGCCCTGGGCTTGAGCACGTCCGTGCGAGTCTTCTCAGGGGCGCGGGGAACTGCGCGCTCAGCCACGACGAGCCGGCACTCCGCGACGCTGCCCGGTGCCCCTCGGGGTGGACCCCGCGTCCCTCAGGACGCCGCGTTCATCAGATCGAGAGCACTCTGCTGCCGCGCGGCGTCCGTCCTGTCCAGCGGGCCGTACCAGCGCAGGCCGTACTGGTCGAGTGCGTTGCGGTCGGCGGCGTAGGCCTGGGCGGCCTGTTTGTTGAGGTAGGCGGTGTAGGGGCGGTCGGACAGGACCGCGTTCAGCTTCGCCAGGCCGCGTACGTCGGCGCCCTTGAAGGACGCCCCGTCGGCGCCGCAGTCACCCGACTCGCAGGGGTCCCTGAGGATGCCCGCCGAGGTGTTGAGCTTGCCGGAGACAACGTTGGCGTCGGCGATCCGACGCGCGGCGGCGAGTACCGAGGACTCACCCGTGGCCTTGTGCAACTCCACGAGGCCGCCCACGAGTTGACCCTGGTTGTAGGACCAGACCGTGCTGTCGCCGACCTTGCAGGTGCTCATGCTCAGGCCGTCGCTCACCGTCTGGTCGGCGTTGATCATGCCCGTTCCCTGGAACCAGCTCCAGTCCGCCTTCGCGCGCTGGAGGTAGGTGGTGTCGCCCGGGATGCGGTTGTGCAGTGCGGCGTTCAGCTCGATGTACAGGGAGTTGGGGATGGCGTTCTTCACCGTCTTCGCGGTGCTCCACCACACCCCGCCGCCGCAGGTGCTGTCCCAGTAGGAGGCCATGTAGTCCGCGTCGGCCCGTGCCGTGGCCAGATAACGGGGGTCGCCGGTGAGGTCGTACGCCGCGATCCAGGTCAGGCCCCACCAGCCGGTGTCGTCGATGTAGTCGTTGCGGAACTGCCCGTCGGCCGCGTTGAGTTGCAGGTCGTAGGTGCGGCCGATGGCGTACCGGTAGCTCTGCATGCCGGTGACCCGGATGTTGTCGATGACGGAGTGCAGCGCGTTGGCCGAGTTCCACCAGCCGGTGGTGTCGAACAGGCCGGTGCCGTAGTTGTAGAACTGCATCTGCGCGGTGGCCGCCGCGGTGCGCCGGTCGCCGGCGTTCCAGGTGGACCGGGCCCACGGTGTGCAGACGATGTCGGTGCGGTCGGCGGCCTTGCCACAGGCGCGCAGCGCGCCCACGCCGTGGCCCGCCCAGTCGTCGACGTTGTACATGAGCGTCCGCCAGCCCGTCTGGCCCGCCGGGATCTTCGTGGCGCCCAGACGGCTGTTCGAGGCCCAGGTCCGGCCGCCGTCGTAGGAGCGGTCCAGCCACACCTCGTCCCCGGGGCTGCCGTTGCGGACGGAGGCCCAGCCCATGGCGTCGGCGTCATTGAAGTGCAGCTCGAACGTCCGCGAGAAGAGCGTGGCGGTGACAGGTCTGCGGTCCTGGCCGCTGAGGGCCGGGTCCCGTGCGTCGCAGTACTTGTTGCATACGGTCGCCGCGGGCGCCGATGCCCTCTCGGGGGCCGCGGCGGAAGACGGGGCGGCCTGGATCAACAGGGCCGACATCGTTGTCAGAGAGAGGGCGAGGGCTGCGAGTGGTGATCGTCTGGCGCGCATGGATGGACTCCCGAAGGCTTGCCGAACACTGCGGTGGGGGCACAGGGGCTGGTCCTTGGAAAGGCTCGGCGTGGACGTTAACCGGAACCGGTTGACGGGTCAATGGCCCGGTTGAATCTTCATGTTCGGCCGCTCTCCGCGTAAGGGCCCGGCGGACGAAGAAGTCGTGTCGCACCCCTTGACCGCTGCCGCGAAGGCACCCCACAGTTCTGCTAATGCGCATTACTTATACGCATTAGCAAGCTGGTGTCGGCCCTCCGCGGCCGGGTGAGGAGCATGGTGGAGCAGCCACGGAAGGGCCCCAGGCGTGGGCGGACCCCCGCGGCGGCCGGGCGGACGTCCCGGCCGCGGCAGGCGGAGGTCGCCCGGCTGGCCGGAGTGTCCCAGGCGACGGTGTCGCTCGTGCTGTCGGCGAAGGCGAAGGCGCAGGGCTCGGCGATCTCGGACGAGACACGGCAGCGGGTGCTCGACGCGGCCCGCAGCCTCGGCTACGTACCGGACCCGGCGGCCCAGCGGCTGGCGGCGGCCCGCAACAACCTGCTCGGCGTCTACAGCTTCACGGCCACCTTCCCGACGGACGTGGAGCACTCGTACTACCCCTTCCTCGTCGGGGTGGAGCGGGAGGCCGCCGCGCGCGGTTACGACCTGGTGCTGTTCACGGGATCGAGTTCAGGCGGCGCCAAGGCGGCCGGACCCGAGGCGCTCAACCGGGTGCGGCTCGCGGACGGCTGCCTGTTCCTCGGCCGCCATGTCCCGATCGCCGAGCTGAAAAGGATGGTCGCCGACGGCTTCCCCGTGGTGCACCTCGGTCGCCGGGAGGAGCTGGAGGGGCTGTCCTGGGTCGGCGCCGACTATGTGAGCGCCAGCAGCGAGGTGGTCCGGCACCTGGCGTCCTTGGGGCACCGCCGGATCGTCCTGGTCCGCGAGGACGACGACGCGCCCGCCTCCACCGACCGTCAACTGGGCTTCCTGGAAGGACTGGAGGCGGCCGGACTGCCCGGCGGTTCCGAGGCCGTCTTCCGCTGCGCGGATCCCCGGCGCGAGGTCACCCCCGAACGGCTGCGGAGCTGGATCGACGAGGGCGTCACCGCCTTCGTCGCGGAGGAGACCGACACCGGGGGTGCGTGGCGAGCCCTGCGCGGGGCCGCCGACGAGGCGGGTCTCAGCTACCCGGGAGACCTGTCCCTCGCGCTCCTCGGCAGCCCGCCGTCCGACCTCGCCGGGGACCCGCAGCCCACCGGATTCGACGTCCCACGGCACCAGTTGGGTGCCGCCGCGGTCCGCATGCTCGCCGCACTCGTGGCGGGGGAGGCGGCCGAGGAACCCCTGGTCGCCTGTGCCTTCCGGGCCGGTGCCACCACCGGCAGCCCACCGGGGCGGCCCTGACACCGGCGCCCGTCGCGCGAGTTGAACCATCGCCGCACCGCACCAGCGGACGAACCACGGCTGAATCAGCAGCTGAACCACCAGCAAGGAGAAGCGTGATACCGAAAGCCGACATCCTCATCGTGGGCGGCGGGCTCGGCGGCGTGGCCGCCGCGCTGGCGGCCTGCCGGGCCGGACGTACCGTCGTGCTCACCGAGGAGACCGACTGGCTCGGCGGACAGCTCACGTCGCAGGCCGTGCCGCCCGACGAGCATCCGTGGGTCGAGCAGTTCGGCACCACCGCCACGTACCGTCAACTACGCGAAGGAATCCGGCAGTTCTACCGGCAGTGGTATCCGCTGCGTGCCGAGGCACTGGCCCTCACGGACCTCAACCCGGGCGCCGGCCGCGTGAGCAAGCTCTGTCACGAGCCGCGTGTCGCGCTCGCCGTCATCGAGGCGATGCTGGCGCCCCACCGGGCCGCCGGCCGGTTGACCGTCCTCACCGACCACCGGCCCGTCGCGGCCGAGGCCGACAACGATGTCGTACGGTCGGTGACGCTTGAGCACTGCCAGGACAGCGGCCGACAGGTCACCGTCCCCGCCCGGTACGTGATCGACGCGACCGAGACCGGTGAACTCCTCGAACTCGCGGGAGTCGAGCACGTCATCGGGGCCGAGGCACGGTCCGAGTACGACGAACCGCACGCCCCGGACGAGGCTCAGCCGCTCAACCAGCAGGGCATCACCGTGTGCTTCGCGCTCTCCCACCACGAGGGCGAGGACCACACCGTCGAGCGGCCCGCCGACCACGACTTCTGGCGGGAGTACCGGCCCGACTTCTGGCCCGGACCGCTGCTGGGATTCCAGGCGCCGGACCCGCGTTCCCTGGAGTCCGTACCGCGCACGTTCGAGCCCAATCCGGAGCTGGACCCGCTCGCCGTGAGCGCCGACCAGAGCGCGGACGCCGGGGACAAGGAACTGTGGGGCTTCCGCCGCATCCTGGCGCGCAAACTGCACACTCCCGGCGCCTTCGACTCCGACATCACGCTCGTCAACTGGCCGCTCAACGACTACTGGCTGAAGCCGCTCGTCGGAGCGGGCCCGGAGGTTGGAGCCGAAGCGGTCGCCGGGGCGCGGCAGTTGTCGCTGTCGGTCCTGTACTGGCTGCAGACCGAAGCGCCCCGCCAGGACGGCGGCACCGGATTCCCGGGCCTGCGTCCGCGCCCGGACGTGACCGGCACCCCGGACGGCCTCGCGAAGGCGCCCTACGTCCGTGAGTCGCGCCGCATCAACGCCGTCACCACCGTCACCGAGCACGACGTGGCCATTGACCTGGTCGGACCCTACGGCGGCACCAAGTACCGGGACTCCGTAGGAGTCGGCAACTACCGCATCGACCTGCATCCCTCGACCGGTGGCGACAACTACATCGACATCGGCTCGGTGCCCTTCGAGATCCCGCTGGGCGCACTCGTGCCGAGGCGGGTCCGCAACCTGCTGCCCGCCGGCAAGAACATCGGCACCACCCACATCACCAACGGCTGCTACCGGCTCCACCCCGTCGAGTGGAACATCGGCGAGGTCGCCGGCGCACTCGCCGCCCACTGCCTGGCCGAGGACGTCGAACCCCACCAGGTGCAGGCCGAGGACAAGCGGTTCGAGGAGTTCGCACGCGGCCTCGACCGGGCCGGCGTACAGCGCCACTGGCCCGACGTACGGGGCTACTGAGATCGAGGGGAGGGCCGGACCGGCTGCTCAGCCCGCGTCCGGCCCGACCCGGTGTCGTACATGACTGACAGAGCACAAGGAGGTGCCCAGACATGACCACCCACAGAATCCGCGTCGGCATCGACGTCGGCGGAACCTTCACCGACGCCGTGGCCGTTGACGCCACGACACTGAGCCTGCTCGGCCAGGTCAAGGTCCCCACCAGCCACCACCACGAGGACGGTGTCGCCCACGGCATCGTCGAGGCACTGGACCGGCTGCTGAGGCAGATCGGCCGCGATCCCGCCGACGTCGCGTTCCTGGCCCACGGCACCACCCAGGCGACCAACGCCCTGCTGGAGGGTGACGTCGCCACCGTCGGCCTGATCGGTATCGGCACCGGACCCGGCGCCTTCCTCACCAGCCGCCTCGCCGCCCTCGGCCGACTCGAACTCGCCCCCGGCAAACGGCTTCCGCTCGTCTACGCCCATGTCGCCGACCCCGACGACACCGGCGCCGTACGCACCGCGGTCGAGCAGGTCACCGCCGCGGGGGCCCAAGTCCTCGTCGCCACCGAGCCGTTCGCCGTCGACCGGCCCGAAGGCGAGCAGTCCGTACTGGAGACCGCCCGTACCGCCGGGCTCCCGATGACGGCCGCGCACGAGATCACCTCGCTGTACGGGCTGCACAAGCGCACCCGGACCGCCGTCGTCAACGCGGCCATCCTGCCGCGCATGCTCGCCACCGCCGACCTCGTCGACGCGTCCATCACCAAGGCGGGCATCACCGCGCCGCTCATGGTCATGCGCTGCGACGGCGGAGTCATGGCGCTCGACGAGATGCGCCGGCGCCCCCTGCTGACCGTGCTGTCGGGCCCGGCGGCCGGAGTCGCCGGAGCCCTGATGCAGGAGCGGATCAGCGAGGGCGTCTTCCTCGAAACGGGCGGCACCTCCACCGACATCAGCGTCGTGCGCCGGGGCAAGGTCGCCGTCCGGCACGCCACGATGCTCGGCAAGAGCTCGTACCTCAACGCCCTCGACGTCCGCACGGTCGGTGTCGGCGGCGGCTCGATGGTCCGCGTCGACCTCGGCCACGGTGACCAGGGACGCGGCGGCCAGGCCCGTGTCACCGCCGTCGGACCGCGCAGCGCCCATATCGCGGGGCTGCCCTACGCCTGCTTCGCCGACCCGGAAGAACTGCGCGACGCCACCCTGGCCACCGTGCGTCCGATGCCCGACGACCCGGCCGACCACGCCGTCCTGGACGCGGCGGGCGGCCGGTACGCCATCACCATGACCTGCGCCGCCAACGCGCTCGGCCGCGTCCCGGAAGGGGACTTCGCACGCTGCGACCAGGAGGTGGCGAAGGCCGCGATCGCCCCGCTCGCCGCCGCCCTCGGCGTGGACGTGCCGACGGCCGCCGCCCGCATCCTCGACGCGGGCGCCGAGCAGGTGAAATCGGTCGTCGACAAGATCGTGCGCGACTACCGGCTCGACGCCGACACCGCGATCCTCGTCGGCGGCGGGGGAGGAGCCGCCACCGTCACCCCGCACCTCGCGGCGCTCACCGGCATGGAAGGCAGGATCGCCCGGCACAACGAGGTCATCAGCCCCATCGGGGTGGCCCTGGCCCTGGTGCGCGAGCAGATCGAACGGATCATCCCCGGCGCCACCCAGGAACAGATCCTCGCCGTACGGGCCGAGGCCGAGCAGGCCGTCGTCGCCCAGGGCGCCGCCGCCGACGGGGTCGAGGTCGAGGTGACCGTCGACCCGCAGACCAGCACCGTCCGCGCCATCGCCACCGGCGCCACCGAACTGCGTACCCAGGACCGCTCGCACAGCGCCGACGACGGCGAACGCCTCGCCGCGGCGGCCGCCAGCCTCAAGACCGACCCCGGCCGGGTCAGCGTCCTCGCCGGCACCCCCGCCCACACGGTCTACGGCACCGAGGTGCGCCGCCGGCTGCGGGCTCCGCGCCATCCCGTGCGTGTCGTGGACGCCGACGGTGTCGTACGGCTGCACGCCGCCGACGCGCAGGTGGCCGCCACCACCGTCGGGGCAGCCCCCGAACTGCTGAGCAACCTCGTCCGCGAGGCGACCTCGTACGGCGACGGCGGGGTACGGGCGCCCGCGCTGCGGCTGCTGCTCGGCTCCCGGATCGCCGACCTCTCCGGGGTCCTCGACCCGCAGCCGCTGCTCGCCCTGGCCCGCAGCGAGATGCGGGACCGGGCCGCCGACGAGCCCGTGGTCGCCGTGGTGGAGGTGCGGTCATGAACCGCGCCCTCGCGACCACCGCGGACCCGGCCGCCCACCAGGCCACCGACGACCTCGATCTCGCGGTACGCCTGCTCGCCGGCACCCCCACCCACGAGGGCCGCGACCCCGCCCTCCTGCGCGAATGGGCCGAGGCCGCCGACGCGTTCGGCGCGGCCCTCGAACCCGGGCCGTGCCGCGCCCGGATCGTGGAACGCGACGACGGGCTCGAAGAACTGCTGCTCGCCCGCTACACCTCGCGTCCCGCGACCGTCGAGATCTACGTCGACACCGTCGACCGTGCCGAGCGGCTGATCGACGAACTCGGCTGGCGCTCCTGGTATCCCGTGGGGTCCGTGCGCGCCGCGGCCCTCGCCCACGAGAGCGCGCACGAGCACTTCCACCACAAGGACACGCGTGCCGCGCTCAAGGCGGCGATCGGGCACACCGCGCTGCGGCTCGGCCGCCTCCGGGTCCTCGCCCATGTCGCGGGGGCCGAGGAGATCGCCGCCCACGCCTACGCCCGTACCGTCTGCGGACTCGGCCGCAGCCCCCTCCTGCTGACCGCCGCGCTGGCCGCCGCGGTCGGCGCGCCAAGAAGAGAGAACTGAGCCATGGGTGTCGTCATCCTGCTCGTCATGGCCGCGGGTGTCGCCGCCATGCTGACCCGCAAACTGCCCACGGCGTTCGCGCTCGTCCTCCTCGCCGTCGTCATCGCCTTCGTCGCCGGCGCACCGCTGACCGGCGAGAACAGCGTCATCGACACCGTGCTCCAGGAGGGCGCGCCCGCGCTCGCCGCCACCATGATCGCGATCGTGCTGGGCTCGTGGCTCGGCAAGCTCCTGGAGGAGACGGGGGTCGCCGCCACCCTCGTACGCAAGATCGTCGAGTTCGGCGGGGACCGCCCGGTCGTCGTGGCCCTCGGTGTCCTGGCGGTCTCCGCGCTCGTCGGCACCGTCACCGGGTCCGCGCCCGCCGCGATGCTCGCGGGCCTCATCGGCATCCCCGCGATGATCGCGGTCGGTATCCCGAAGGTGACCGCCGCCGGGACCATCCTCATGGGCATCGCCGTCGGCATCCCCTTCGAACTGCCGCTGTGGCAGTTCTTCTCCACCGCCCTGGAACTGCCCGTCCCGACCGTCCGCGGCTTCATGGTGAAGCTGTTCCCGTTCGCCCTGGTGGCCGCCGTCCTGTACGTGTTCGTCGAGTCGCGCCGCCGGGGCGTCGAACACACCTGGTCCCTCAAGTCCGTCCAGGACAAGCCCCGTTCACCCAGCCGTCGGCAGCGGCTCGGCGACGCCCCCTGGTACGCCCTGCTCACCCCGGCCGTGCCGCTGATCCTCGCCCTGGGCTTCGAACTCGCCATCATCCCGTCGCTGCTGGCCGGCGTCCTCTACGCGCTGGTCACCACCACCCGCCCCCGCGAGATGAACAAGCGCCTGCTGCGCACCCTGTACGGCGGATTCGAGGTCGCGGCCCCGCCGATCGCCCTGTTCATCGCCATCGGCATCCTGCTGGCCGCGGTGAAACTGCCCGGCGCGGTCGAAGCGCTCGAACCGCTGGTGAAGGCGGTCAGTCCGCAGAACGCCGTGCTGTTCGTGGGTGTCTTCACGCTGCTCGTGCCGCTGTGCCTGTACCGGGGGCCGCTGAACGTATTCGGCCTTGGCGCCGGGATCGCCGGTGTCCTCATCTCCACCGGGATCTACCCGGCCGCGGTCGTCCTCGGCATGGCCACCTCGTACAACCAGGTCTTCGGCGTCGCCGACCCCACCAGCACCCAGACCGTGTGGGCCGCCCAGTACGCGGGCGTCTCCCCGCAGCAGGTCATGGTGCGCACCCTGCCGTACGTGTGGGCCGTCGCGCTCGGCGGGCTGTGCGTCACCGCCGCCACCTACCTCTGACCCACCTCCGACCGACCCCTGACCCACCCCCGCTTCTCTTCCTGGAGTCGACCATGAATGAGCCGCGTCCCGCCCGTCGTCTGTTCCTGCGTGCCGGTGCCGCCACCGGCGCCGCGCTGACCGTGGGCGGACTCACCGCCCCGGCCGCGTCGGCCCTCACCGCGGAGGGGGCCGCCGCCCCGGCCGTGGCCGCCGCACCCGGCGGATTCCCCGACTACAAGTACGTCCGCACCCTGCTCACCCCGTCCCAGCTGAAGTACAACCCGACGGGCGAGATCATCTTCCCGTGCATCCGGGGCACGGCCGGCCGCCTCGCCAACCCGCTGGGCAGGTACTACCTGTACTACGGGCCGCACGACGCCCCCGGCGGCATCTGCCTGGCGTACGGCGACTCCCTCGAAGGCCCGTTCACGGAGTACCCGGACAACCCGATCGTCTCCAACAACTGGCAGCCGCACTACAAGGTCAGTCATGTCGCGTCCGCACACGTGATGTGGATCGAGGCATCCAAGGAGATGTGGATGTACTTCCACGGGGAGAACACCACGACCCGCCTGGCCCGCTCCAAGGACGGCATCAACTTCACCTACGACAAGGTCGTCCTGTCCACGTCCATGCTGCCCAGCGGCACGACCGAGACGTCGTACGCCCGCGTCTTCCCCCACGAACTGCCGTCGCGCGGCGCCCACTTCGTGATGGTCTTCATGCTGAACAACACCTCCAACCACCGTGACATCCACTGGGGCTGGTCGGCCGACGGACGCAACTGGACCTTCGACCAGCAGCCGCTCGTGCGGCACGCGGACGTCGGAGCCGTCAACGTCGGCGGTCCCCATCTGCTGTACCGCAACAACAGCACGTACGTCGTCTACAACAAGGACAAGGCGAGCGGCGGCGACATGATGATCACCGAGGTCGGCAACGACTTCAGCAAGCGCACGCACCTCGGCGTCTTCTACGACTCCCGCAGCGCGGCGCCGGAGAACGGTCGCGCAGCCGCCCCCTCGTTCGGTACGGACGGCGGTGTCCCGTACATGATCTACGAGGCGGGGGAGCGGCTCGCGGGGTCGATCGCGATGGCCCGCGGCTGACGTTCCGCGCCCGCGCCTCTCAGGCCGGAAGGCCGACGTCAAGCGATGTTGGTCTAGACCTTGACGTGTTCGCCTCATGGGAGCACTCTGAGAGCGCTCTCATGAGGAGTCGAACGGTCCGCTTCCACCTGGTAGGAGGACGAGCGTGCTAGCCATGCGAAGAATGCTGGTGCCCCTGGTCGCCGCGGCGGCCGTCGCCACGGCGCTGACGGCGGTGGGACCCGTGTCCCACGCCGAGGCCGCGGTACCCACGACCATCCCGCTCGAACTCAAGAACAGCTCCGGGCGCGGCGACCAGGTCTACGTCTACGTCATCGGGACCCTGCTCTCGACCGGCCAGCAGGGGTGGGCCGACGCCAACGGCACCTTCCACGCCTGGCCCGCGGGCGGCAACCCGCCGACCCCGGCGCCCGACGCCTCGATCGCCGGCCCGGCCAACGGCCAGACCAAGACGATCCGTATGCCGAAGTTCTCCGGCCGGGTCTACTTCTCGTACGGGCAGAAGCTGGTCTTCAAACTGACCACCGGCGGGCTCGTGCAGCCCGCGGTGCAGAACCCGTCCGACCCGAACGCGAACATCCTCTTCAACTGGACCGAGTACACCCTGAACGACGCCGGGCTGTGGATCAACAGCACACAGGTCGACATGTTCTCGGCCCCGTACGCGGTCGGAGTCAAGACCGCCGCCGGCACCGTCAAGACCACCGGACACCTCAAAGCCGGCGGCTACAACGCCTTCTTCAACTCCCTGCGGAGCCAGTCCGGCGGCTGGGCCAACCTCATCAGGACCCGCTCCGACGGTACGATCCTGCGCGCCCTCGCACCCGGACACGGCATCGAGGCCGGCGCGCTGCCGGGCACCGTCATGAACGACTACATCAACCGGGTGTGGACCAAGTACGCCACCTCCACCCTGACGGTGACACCGTTCAAGGACCAGCCCGCCACCAAGTACTACGGCAGGGTCTCCGGCAACGTCATGAACTTCACCAACAGCGCCGGTGCGGTCGTCACGTCGTTCCAGAAGCCCGACTCGGACAGCGTCTTCGGCTGCTACAAGCTGCTGGACGCGCCCAACGACCTCGTACGCGGACCGATCTCCCGCACCCTGTGCGCGGGCTACAACCGTTCCACGCTCCTCACCAACTCCAACCAGCCCGACAGCGGTTCGGCCGGCTTCTACCAGGACGCGGTGACCAACCACTACGCCAAGAAGATCCACGAGCAGATGGCCGACGGCAAGGCCTACGGCTTCGCGTTCGACGACGTCGGCGCCCACGAGTCGCTGGTCAACGACGGCAACCCGCAGACGGCGTACATCACGCTCGACCCGTTCAGCTGAGAGGACCGACAGCTGAGAGGACCGACAGAGCTGGGCGCGAGTGGTGAACGGCCCGAACGCCTCCTCCGTATCCCTGGTGGACACCGCCCGCTCGCGCGGGACCAGCACGGATACGGAGAGGCACGTGCCACAGCAGCCGAAGCAGCCACAGCGGCGACGTACCGGCCACGCCCTTGTCGCCCGCGGGGTACGCGCTGTCGCCCTGGTCGGCGGCCTGGCCCTGCTGCCGCTGGCCACGGCCTGCGGCGGGGACGAGGACGGCGACGCGAAGGGCAAGCCGGCGGAGACCTCCGCGATGTCCGCGCCCTCCGCCGGCGTGGTGGCACCGGCGAAGGTCGAGGTGATCGCCGGCCTGACCGGCTGCAAGGTCAAGATCCGCACCGACGCGGACGAACTGCGCGAGGGCGTCTGCGACACCGCCGACGGCGACTACCTGATCACCACCTTCCCCGCCGAGAAGTACAAGCTGACCTGGCTCGACAGTGCCTCCATGTACGGGGGCAAGTACCTGGTCGGCCCGCAGTGGGCCATCAGCGCGAAGCCGAAGATGCTGGAAACGCTGCGCACGAAGGTCGGCGGGACCATCGAGGACCTGGATGCCGCGCGCACGGCGGCTCCCGCGGTACCGCCAGGCCCGAAAGCCTCGTAGCGAGACGCGGCACGGACAGCTGGTGAATGGGAATTCACCAGCTGTCCGCAGCTATCCGGAACAGTTGGTGAACAGCCATTCATGAACTAAGGTGAATGGCTGTTCACCATGCCGTGTCTCGCTTCGGGGAAGTGCCATGCAGGATCCGATACCCAGGGAGCCCTCCCGCACCGGGGGGTCCGCGTCCACGGAGGGGCTCCGTGCCCGGCTGACGGTCCCCGTCCTCGCGTACGGCGGCATCCTGATGGCGGTCATGCAGACCGCCGTCGTGCCGCTGCTCCCCGACCTGCCGCGGCTGACCGGATCGTCCGCCGCCGCCGTGTCGTGGACCGTCACCGCGACGCTCCTCGCGGGCGCGGTGCTGACCCCGGTGCTCGGCCGGGCCGGAGACATGTACGGCAAGAAGCGCGTCCTGCTCCTCGCCCTCTCCCTCATGACCGCCGGGTCCGTGCTGTGCGCGCTGACGTCGGACATCCGGGTGCTCATCGCGGCGCGGGCCCTCCAGGGAGCCGCGGCGGCGGTCGTACCCCTGTCGATCAGCATCCTGCGGGACGTACTGCCGCCCGAGCGGACCGTCTCGGCCGTCGCCCTGATGAGTTCCACGGTCGGGATCGGGGCGGCCCTCGGACTGCCGCTCGCGGCGCTCATCGTGCAGTACGCGGACTGGCACACCATGTTCTGGGTGTCGGCCGCGCTGGGCGCGGTGGGGCTGGGACTCGCGGCGTGGACGGTGGACGAGTCGGCCGTCCGGCACCCCGGCAGGTTCGACACGCTCGGCGCGCTCGGACTGGCCACCGCCCTGATCTGTCTGCTCCTGGCCGTCTCGCAGGGCGGTGAATGGGGATGGGGCAGCGTGCCGGTGATCGCGCTGTTCACGGGCTTCGCGGTCACCCTGGCCCTGTGGTGGTGGCAGCAACTGCGCGCCGAACGGCCGTTGGTCGACCTAAGGCTCGCCGCCCGGCCACGCGTGGCGCTGCCGCATCTGACCGCCCTGCTCGTCGGATTCTCCTTCTACGCCAACTCCCTGGTCACGGCCCAACTCGTGCAGGCACCCGAGGGCACCGGGTACGGACTGGGTCTGTCGATCGTCGGGGCCGGACTGTGCCTGCTGCCCAGCGGCGTGATCATGCTCTTCCTGTCACCGGTCTCCGCCCGCATCTCGCTGTCGCGCGGGCCCCGCGTGACGCTGGCCCTGGGGGCCGTCGTCATCGCGTGCGGGTACGGCATACGCATCCTGGACAGCCGCGACCTGTGGGTGATCGTCCTGGGCGGCGCCATCGTGTCGGCGGGCACGGCTCTCGCCTACTCGGCCCTGCCCACGCTGATCCTGGCCGCGGTGCCCGCCGCGCAGACCGGCTCGGCGAGCGGCGTCAACGTGCTGATGCGCACCATCGGCCAGGCCGTGTGCAGTGCCGCCGTGGCCGCCATACTGGTGCATCACATCAGCCCGGTCGGCCGACTGGCGCTGCCCAGCCTGCGGGGCTATCTGCTGGCCTTCGCGATGGCCGGTGCGGTCGCACTGGCAGGATGCGCGATGGCCCTGGCGATACCGGGTCACGTCGAGCGGGAGAAGCCCGGCCGGTTCTCGCGACGGCGGCGCGGCGGACAAGCCGCGGCAAAGCTGCTGGAGGGAGCAGGGGAATCATGAGGCCCGCGAAGACCGCGAACTCCTTCGAGGGTTCCACCGGAAAGGCTTCCGGGACGTCCTCCGATGCCGGGGCCGGTGAGGGGACGGCGGCTACGGACAGCGGCGGTCCGAGCCGCCGGGACGCCGAGGCCACCAAGGCGGCGATCCTGCGCGCGGCCCGCCACCTCCTCGCGCGCCACGCCCACGCGGACATCACGCTCAAGGCCGTGGCCGAACGGGCCGGTGTCAGCCCTCCCCTGATCATGAAGTACTTCGGCAACAAGGAGACGCTCTTCGCACGGGTGATGTCCTTCGAGGAGGACGCGGCCGTCCTGCTGGACGCGCCGCTGGCCGGCCTCGGGCGCCACATGGTCCGCCACGTCCTCGTCAGCCAGAGCGAACGCGGCGCCGACCCACTGCTGAGGATCGTCTTCGCCCCGCTCCAGGGCACACAGGGAGACACGCTCCGCGCCAACTTCCGTACCCAGGTGAGCGACCGGCTCGCGCTGCGTCTCGACGGCCCGGACGCCGGACTGCGTGCCGAACTCGCCGTGGGCATGCTGCTCGGCCTCGGCGTGATGTACGGCATCGCGCGGGGCGGCGCACTGCGCACGGCGCCGCTCGACGACGTCGTCCAGCGGTACGCCCCCGCTGTCCAGGCACACCTGACACCGTGAACCGGCGACAGGGCCGAGACGACAGGGCCGGGGCGACAGGGCCGGGGCGACAGGACCGAGACGACGGGGCCGACCGGTCGTGGGGGACACCCCGACCCGTCGGCCCCGTCGGCCCCGTCGGCCTCACCGGCCGAACGGACATCGTCAGCCCGTGTGGACCTTCAACGCCGTCCTGACGGCGGACTCCAGGGCGCCCTCGATCCAGGCGGGTTTGATGGACGTGTGGCACCCCGCGAAATGAATGGGCCCCTCCGAGGTGGGGATGTCCGGGAACAGTTCCGTGTGCTGGCCAGGAAAGAGCACGGAGGCCTCCCCGTAGGCGTAGTGGTCGCGCATCCACGACTGGGTCTTGCACTTGGTCGTGAAGAACACCTCGCAGCGCCGCCCGAAGACGGCCTGCACCCCGGCGAGCGCCCGCAGATACCGCTCCTCGTCGGCGTACGCGTCCCACTTCAGGGCGTCGTCGGACCAGCTGTACGAGGCGAGGACGATGCCTCCGTCACTGCCCTCCATCGGATGGGCGTGCTCGAAGAACATGAACCGGTTGGCGTTGTCGCTGACCGAGCCACCGCCCCGGACATGTGAGGCCTCGGGGTCGTCGAGCACGGCGGGCCTGAAGGCGCCGAAACACTCCTTGAGCTCGCCGGGGACGGTCACTCCCAGGTCCCGTACGGTCCGGTGCGCGCCGAGGTGCCTGCCGTCCCTGACCTGGCCCTTCTTGTACCGGGTGTAGAGGCCGTCCTCGATGGAGTCCAGGGCTTCCTCCCACTGCTGCTCGGTGAACTCCCACCAGCGCTGGGAGAACTCCAGCAGCACCTTGGTCGCGGCGTCGTAGTGCAGCTCGGTGATGGCCCGGCGCTTGCCGTAGGTCAGCGGCGGGTCGAAGGCCACATGGCGCAGCCCGGAGAACGGCACCGTGACGATCACCTCGTCACCCTCGAACACCTCCGTGGTGCCACCCTTGCCGGTCTGGCAGTCCTCGGAGACGGTGTGCACCCGCACCGTGCCGCCGTCGCGTTCGATGCGTACGGCACGCCTGTCGAGCCGCACCTTGCCCTTCACCGGCGCGTACAGCGCGTCGACGAGCTTCGCGGTGCCGCCCTTGAGCTCCCAGAACTTGGTCTTGGGGTCGATCAGCGCGCTGCCCAGGAAGCTGTGCAGGAAGGAGAGATGGAGCCGTGAGGTCAGGTTCTGGACGGTGCCGACGAGGTCGATGGTCCTGGTGTCGAGCCCGGCGACCTCGGTGAGGTAGCGGTACATGGACCAGTGGCCGTACCGCTTGAGGACCTTGACCCAGCCCTCGACGAGAGCCGATCCCTCCTTGCCGCGGATGAGCAGGTGCGCCGGTTCGAGGGCGTCCGCGAGGATGGCGGCGGCGGTCCTCGTACGGTTGGGGCCCGTGACGCCGAAGGTGTCGTTGATCTTCGCCGGGTCCTCCTCGTACTCGGCCTTGCGCATATGGACGCCGTTGATGTGCATCCAGGTGCGGTTGGCCCGCTTCGTCGGGTTGTCGACCTCGACGTCCACCAGCAGGAACTCCTGGCGGGGGAGGTCGAACTTCCTGATCAGCGCCATGAGGAGCGGGTGGCTCTCGGGCAGCCGCATCGCCCCGGCCTCGGCGTACTGGGCGGGGTCGGCGAAGGGCTGCTCGCCGTTCTCGTGGCCGCCCTTGCGGAAGGTCTTGATCCGGCCGCCGACGCGGTTGTCGTTGGCCTCGATGACGACCACGTCGTGGCCCACGCGGTTGAGCAGATCGGCGGCGAGCAGACCGGCAGGACCGGCACCGACGATCAGGATCCGCTTCGAGGCCCTGGCCCCGCTCGACGGCAGCCCGCTCTCGATGGCCTTCAGATAGGACGGGACGAGCGACTTGTCGTTCTTGTCGAAGACCACGATGGCGCGGGCGACCGTGGTGTACGCCGCCGGATCGGTGCCGCGCGGCACCGCGGCCGGCGCCGCCGAGGGTGTGGTGACAGGGCTCAGCGCGGTGGCCGGGGCGGCCGTGGCCGCGGTGAGCCCGGCGGCAAGGACCGTGGCACCGGTCACCGTGACCACCGAACGGCGTGTCGGTGGCGCGCTGTTCGCGTCGGGCAGGCCTGAAGCGGTCACGTCCGAGGTGGCCAGGTCCGCGGTGGTCAGGTCCGGAGTGTTCATGTCGTGTGTACTCATCAAGATCATGCTTGGTGCGCGACCGGCGCGGAACCAGGGCATTCACACGGACGGGGAGCTCAAACCACTCGTTCCGTCATATGACCGGGCGGCCCTGGTCAACGCCCCTGTGAGAACCGGACGTTCACCCTGGAAACTTGGGTGACGTGCTCCGCGGGCCGACGGTCATCAGCAGGGTCCTGGGGCGTACGGTGGCCCGGGCCACCGGCTCGACGGTCTGCCCCGGCGCCAGGGTGAAGCGCACCTCGCGCGTGATCGTCGCGATCGCGGTGATCAGCTCGGTGAGCGCGAACCGGTCGCCGATGCACTTGTGTCTACCGGCCCCGAAAGGCAGGAACGCCCCCGCGGGCAGCCGGGCCTGCGCGTCGTCCAGCCAGCGGTCGGGGTCGAAGTCGAGGGGATCGGCGAAGAGTTCGGGATCGCGGTGCAGGGCGTGCTGGCAGTAGGCCAGTTCCGTACCGGCCGGCACGGTCCACTCCCCGAGGCGGGTGTCCGTGACCGTGCGCCGGGTGACGAGCCATCCGGTGTGGTGCAGCCGCAGGGTCTCGGTGATGACACGGTTGAGGTAGGGGAGCCGCATGACGTCGTCGAAGGTGACCGGCCGCTCCCCGAGCACGTCCGCCAGTTCGGCCTGGACACGGGCCTCGACGGCGGGGTCGCGGGCCAGTTCGTACAGGACCCAGGACAGTACGGACGCCGTGGTCTCGGTGCCGGCCACGGCGAGTGTGAGGATCTCGGAGCAGATCTGCTCGTCCGTGAGGGGCGCGCCGGTCTCCTCGTCCCGGGCGCGCAGCAGCATCGACAGCATGTCGCCGGTGTCGTGGCCGGAGGCCCGCAGTGCGCCGAGCGCTTCGTGGATGGTGGCGCGTACGGCGTCCCGGGCCTCGTTGAAGCGGCGGTTGAAGGGCAGGGGCAGCCGCTCGGCCCAGTCGGGGAGCATGACGCGCGCCCCGACGCCGTTCATGACCACGGACAGATCACTGCGCAGCCGCAGGAACGTTTCCTTGTCGAGGCTGCCCGAGAAGACGGTCTTGGCGAGCATGTCGAGGGACAGTTCGACCATCGCCTCGCGGACGTCGACCGCCTCACCGGGCCGCCAGCGGGAGACGACCGCCTCGGCTTCGTCGCGCATGATGTCGACGTACCGGGCGATCTCGGTGTGGGTGAACGCCGGCTGCAACTGACGTCGCTTGCGGACGTGTTCCTGACCGGCAGCGGTAACCACGCTGTCACCCAGGAGCTGACCCATCTTCTCGAAGAACCGGCCCTTGTCGAGGCTGGGGCCGAGGTCCACGAGCATCGTGCGGATCAGTGCGGGGTCCTGGACGATGAGGGTCCGGGTGCCGGGCTGAAGGGTTATCTCGACCACGGGACCGTAGGTCTCGCGGAGCGAGGCGATGAAGCCGAGGTTGTCGCGCATGAGCTGTATCGCGTGGCCCAGCAGCGGGAGGGAGCCCGCCGCTCTGGGAATGGGGGGAGGCGTGGCGACCGTCACTTGGATCAGCGCTCCTTCACAAGGTTCACGGGCGCATTCATCAATGCCCAACTCGGGCCCGATTGCACTCCGGAACGTGAAGTGGTCTTTACCACGTGTGACGGCCCGCGGAACGGGCAGGCAGCGGCGGAACCGGTCCCGACGGCTGTGGCACAGCAGTGGGCCGACCGCGACGACGTGTCGCGATCGGCCCACAGGTCATGAGGTGAAGAGACTCAGGAGGACGGTACGGACTTGGTGGCGAAGTACGGTTTGCATATGCCACCGTCCCAGTCGGTGGCGATCTCCAGCAGGCTGGTGCCGTTCGCCGACGGCAGCAGGGCCGAGCTGTAGTTGGGGCAGTAGTCGACGACCGTCGACGAGACGGTGACGGGCGCGGCGATCTCCCGCCAAGTGCCGCTGCCGCCCGCGCTGTTGACCCACACCGTCTTGTTGTTCCCGGCGGCCACGCTGCCGTCCTTGTTGTACAGGACCTGACCGATCAGGAAGAGCCGGCCCAGCGGATTGCCGGCCTCGGGGGACCAGGCCACGGTCGGCGCGTGCTTGAAGTACTTGCCGTCGGCCGTCTCGGGCCGGTGGCCGAGGAACGGCCCGCTCGACCAGTCCCAGCCGTCGGGCGAGGTCCGGTAGTGCACGACGCACTGATACTGGCCGGGGGCCGCGCAGATCTCGTACGACATGAAATAGGTGCCGTTGCCGAGCTTGCGGACGACCGCCATGCCGGGCCGGTCGGAGACCAGGGAGCTGACCACGGTGGCGTGGTGGCCCGTCCAGGTCGTGCCGTTCGAGGTGCGCGCGGCCATCAGCTTCTGGCTGTGGGCCGCGTCGGTCTCGTCCGAGTAGTGCGCGACCAGCTGCCCGGAGGCGTCGACGGAGAACTCGGGCTCCCACAGGCCGCCGGTGCTGCCCGCGGTCGCGATGGTGGACAGGTAACTCCAGGTGCGGCCCACGTCGTTGCTCTTGAAGACCCGCAGCGCCATGCGCCGGTCGGTCTCGTCCTGGCCGACCGAGGCGGCCCAGAGCAGGGTGCCGGCGGGCAGGCTCCCGATGGCCCGCGGGAGTTCGAAGAGCGTGGAGCAGCACAGGCCCTGGCCGCCCGCCGCCTCCGGGTCTGCGACCGCGCCGACCTGGCGGAAGGATCCGCCCGAGTCGGTGCTCTCGTAGATGGTCCCGAGTCCGTTGTTCCCGGAGAAGGTGACCACCGACGACAGGACGCGGCCGTTGGCGCTCCCGTTGTACGCGAGACGGATGGCCCGGGGGTACAGGCCGGTGTCGTTGCGCAGGACGGTGCCGCTCGCCGCGCCGGCCGTGCCGGTCTGCGCGGTGAGCAGCGCCGCCAGGAGCGCGACCAGCGCGGAGAGGAGGGCGGCCAGGCGGAGTGGGGGTATGGGGGTACGTGGTCTTGCCGACATCAGATGCTCCCAATGGGGTGGGGGTCGGATCTGTTCGGTCGGTGACGCCGAAGGCGGCGTCACACAGCAGGGGGCGGCGAGCGGGGGTCAGGCGCCGGGGACCAGGCGGATGACGTGCCAGGACACCGGGGCCAGTCGGGCCTCCAGGGCGCCGTCGGCCGAGACCTCGGCTCCGCCGTCGGCGCGCGGGGTCACGCGGTCCGGCTCGGCCTGGGTGTTGACGGCGTCCGGGTCCTGGTCGGCCAGGACGAGGTGCTCAAGGACCCGGTAGCCGGACAGCGCGCCGCGCAGCTCGGCCCGCAGGTTCAGTGACTCCTCCTGGCCGCGGTTGACGGCGAGGACGGTCACCGCGCCGCTCTCCTCGTCGTACGTCACCACCGAGTCGAGCGCCGGCACGTCACCGTGCCGCTCGGTGTCGATCCGGGACCCGGTGACCTCGGTGCGCAGCACCTTGCCGGTGGCGAACCGGGCAGCCTGGGCGAACGGGTGGAAGATGGTCTGGCGCCAGCTGGGGCCGCCCGGTTCGCTGCGGATGGGGGCGATGACGTTGACGAGCTGGGCGAGGCACGCGATGGCCACCCGGTCGGCGTTGCGCAGGAGCGTGATGAGCAGCGAGCCGACGACGACGGCGTCGGTCACGCTGTAGGTGTCCTCGATCAGTCGGGGCGTCTCGGCGGTCTCCAGGTTGCGCTCGCCGACGAACCGGGCGGCGTACCAGACGTTCCACTCGTCGAACGAGAGCCTGATGTGCTTCTTGGCGCCGCGCGCGGCCCGGACGTGGTCCGCGGTGGCGACCACGTCGCGGATGTACTGGTCCATGTGCGCCCCGGAGGCCAGGAAGCTGGCGCGGTCGCCGTCGAACTCCTCGTAGTAGGCGTGCAGGGAGAGGTAGTCCACTTCGTCGTACGTCTGCTCCAGGACCTCGCGCTCCCAGGTGCCGAAGGTCGGCATGGCCGCGTTCGAGCTGCCGCAGGCGACCAGTTCGATGGTCGGGTCGACCTGGCGCATCGCCTTGCCGGTCTCGGCCGCGAGCCGGCCGTACTCGGTGGCCGTCTTGTGGCCGGTCTGCCAGGGGCCGTCCATCTCGTTGCCCAGGCACCACAGCTTGACGTCGTGCGGCGCCGAGTAGCCGTGCTTGATCCGCAGATCGGACCAGGCGGTGCCACCGGGCTGGTTGCAGTACTCCACCAGGGCGCGGGCGGCGTCGATGCCGCGCGTGCCGAGGTTGACCGCCATCATCGGGTCGAGGCCCTGCTCCTTGGCCCAGGTGAGGAACTCGTTGGTGCCCACCTGGTTGGTCTCGATGGAGCGCCAGGCCAGGTCGAGCCGGCGGGGCCGCTCGGCGGCCGGACCGACGCCGTCCTCCCAGTGGTAGCCGGAGACGAAGTTGCCTCCGGGGTAGCGGACCAGGCCCGTACCCAGCTCCCGTACGAGGTCGGCGACGTCCGTGCGGAAACCGGCGGCGTCCGCCGAGGGGTGCTCGGGCTCGTAGATGCCGGTGTAGACGCAGCGTCCCATGTGCTCGACGAACGTTCCGTACAGGCGCGGGTCCACCTCCCCGACGGTGAACTCGGGGTCGACGGTGAACCGTGCGGTGTGCGGCATGCTGGAGCCTTTCTCAGGGGTGTGAACTCTTGGGGCGTGAACCGGCCTGTGGCTGGGACTACTTGAGGCCGGTTCCGGCGATGCCCTCGACGATGCGGCGCTGGAACAGCGCGAACACGGCGAGGAGCGGGATGGCGCCGAGCACGGCGGAGGCCATCAGCTGGGCGTAGGGGACGCCGAACACGTCCTGTACGGAGGTCAGTCCGACGGGGAGGGTCATCATCTCCGGGTCCGTGACGACGAGCAGCGGCCACAGGAAGTTGTTCCAGACCCCGACGAACACGAAGATCGTGACCGCGGAGATCACCGGCCGCGAGATGGGCATGACGATCTGCCGGTACGTACGCAGCCAGGACGCGCCGTCCGCGCGGGCCGCGTCGATGAGCTCCCTGGGGATGCCGTCGAAGAACTGCTTGAAGACGAACACAGCCACCACATTGGGTACTTGCGGCAGCACGACGCCCCAGTAGGTGTTGAGCAGGCCCGCCTCCTGGAGCGCCAGGAACTGCGGGATCATCAGTACCTGACCCGGGATCATGATCCCGGCGAGGAGCATCACGAACGCGACGCGGCGCGCGCGGAAACGGGTCTGCGAGAGCGCGAAGGCCGCGAGCGAGCCGGCCAGCACCGTGAGCACGGTCGTCAGGATCGAGGTGATGAAGCTGTTCGCGTACCAGTAGGGCAGCTTCCCCGCGTCGAAGATGTCCCCGTACGCGGCGAGGGTGGGGTGGGCCGTGAACCAGCTGGTGGGGTCGGTGATGACCTCCTGGGAGGGCCGGATCGAGGTGGCGAGCGCCCAGGCGAGCGGCACCAGCCACAGCAGCGAGAAGGCGACGAGGACGCCGAGGGCCACCCGGTTGAACAGGCGCTCGGCGTCGTACTTCCGGCGCGGCTCGGCCACGGGGGCCGGCTGCTCGGTCACGGGCGGTGTGGCGGTGGCGGTCATGATCAGCGCTCCTTCTCGGCGCGGCGGACGAGGGCGAACCAGACGAGCGAGACCAGCAGGATCACCACGAAGAGCAGCAGCGAGACGGTGGACGCGTAGCCGACGCGGCCCTCGACGAAGCCGGTGTCATAGATGAGCTGGAGCGAGGGCCTGGTGCTTCCGTCGGGGCCGCCGTTGGTCAGCATGTAGATCTGGTCGAAGACCTTCAGGGAGGCGACGACCTGGAGGACCGTGACGAGGGTCGTGGTGCGGCCGAGCATCGGCACGACCACATGGCGGATGCGCTGCCAGGGACCGGCTCCGTCGATGGCCGCGGCCTCGTGCACGGACCGCGGGATGTCCTGCAGACCGGCCAGGTACAGGACGAAGTTGAAGCCGAGCGTCCACCACACGGTGGCGGCGGCGATGGAGATCATCGCCCAGTCCGGGTCACCGAGCCAGGACGGCGGGGTGTCCACGCCGACCCAGGTCGCGGCCTGCTGGGCGAGGCCCACCTGGTCGGCGTAGATGAAGGTGAACATGAGCGCGACGACCGCCGAGGGCAGCACGAACGGCGCGAAGAAGGCGAAGCGGAAGAACCAGCGTCCCCGCACGAAGCGGTCGGCGAGGATCGCCAGCACCAGACTGAGCAGCACCAGGGGGACGGTGGTCAGCACGGTGAACCACAGCGTGTTCTTGAGCGTCCGCCAGAACTCGCTGTCGCCCAGCACGGTCGAGTAGTTCGAGAAGCCGGCGAAGTCGCCGAGGCCCGACTTGAGCAGGCTGGTGTCGAAGAAGCCGGCCACGACGGTGTAGATCAGCGGCCCCACCAGGAAGACCAGATAGAAGAGGGAGAAGGGCAACAGCATCCCCGGACCGGCCCAGCGGTCACCTCTGCCTCGGGCCTTGGTCGGTGCGGTTGTCGTGGCCATGGGACGGCCCTTTCAGTCAGGACATACGGGATCTCACGACGTACGGGGGCCCGATGCGGGCCGTGATGGAGACAGTGGGAGCGGTGGCGGGCGCCGGACGGGTTACACGGGCGAGGGCCGGCTTGCCAGCTCGCGCAGTTCGCGCTTCATCCGGGCGGCTCCGGCCGTCGGGCTGGTGGCTCCGGTGAACACCGAGGTCACGGCGTCGCCGATGACGATCTGCAGGCTGCTGCCCGCACCCCCGTACCAGGCGGCCGGGTCGTAGGCGGCCCCGTCGGCGGCGGCCGCGTAGTGCGATTGCGGTTCGAGGGCCTTGTAGGACGCCGACCGCTGCGTCGGCAGCCAGGCGGGGATGTGGCCGCCCTCCGCCCACAGCTTGCTGGAGCCCAGCAGGGAGGCGATGAAACCGAGGGAGAGGTCGAGGCGCTGGGCCGAGTCGGAGGGCGCCTTCGGCAGGACGAGGGAGTGCGAGTCGGCGGCGCAGGCGTAGGGCGCGTCGTCGAAGATCCGCGGCAGGGGCCGCATGTCGAACTTCACCTTCGAGCCCTGGACCGTGAGCACCTGCCAGACACCGTCCATCAGGAACCCGGCCTTGCCGGTGGTGAGCATCGTGATGGCACCCGGGCCGTCGGTGGTCGTCGGGACGACCTTCTCCGCGGTGAGCCGGCGGATGTACGCGAGGGCCTCGGCCGCGGCCTCCGTGTCGATGACGACCTTCCTGCCCTGGTCGGCGACGAGATCGCCGCCGCTGATCTGCCGGTAGAACGACCAGAAGAGCCGGAACTGCGTCGAGGCGTCCTTCACCGAGGCGATCGAACCGCCCCACTGCCCGGTCACCTCCTTCGCCGCGCGCAGGGCGTCGATGAACGCGTCGGGCCCGTCCACGTCCGTCAACTGCCCCTTGCCGTCGAGCAGTCCGGCCTTCTCGGCGATGTCGGTCCGGAAGTAGAGCACGAAGGGGTGGGTGTCGAGCGGGATGGCGTACAGCTTCCCGTCCAGCTGCGACTTCTTCCACGGCCGCGCGTCGAACTTGTCCTCGGTCAGCCCGTGCCGGGCCAGATCGGCCGGCTGGATCTCGGCGAGCAGACCCGCCTCGGCGAGCGTCGGCACCTTCGACAGATGGCTGATGGCGACCTGCGGCGGCCGGTCGCCGAGCGTGGCGAGGGTGAGCTTCGTGTAGTACGGGTTGCCCCAGACGAAGGTCGCCGACTTCAGGTCCGTCTTCCTGTGCCCGGCCCGGTAGGCGGCCTGCATCGCGAGCAGCCGCTCACCGTCACCGCCGGTGAAGGGATTCCAGAAGTTCAGCCGGTCCGGGGTGGGCGACCCGCCGGTGAACCCCTGCGCGAGGGTGCTGTCACAGCCGGAGAGCGCCGCGGCCGAGGCAGCGACGGCACCGAGCGACAGGGTGCCGCGCAGCAGTCGGCGCCGGGACGGAGCGGGCGGGGAGGTGTGCGGCGTGCGGTCCCGCATGGGCATGCGTCCTTCCACGGCGGAAAACTCAGGGAGTACAACGTTGGAATGGGAGATCGAACCGATCCGCTCGGTCACTGGGTCGAGGCGGTTACAACGTTGTATCCCCGGGGAAATGTGACGTCAACACTTCTGCACGAACTTCCTGTTCGACGAGCCGTCGACGCCATATCGGTCGATATCGCCCAACAGGTCAGCGAAGCTATTACAACGTTGGAACATGGCTTACGCTGAGCAGCGCACCGGACCGAAAGGCGTGACGGAGCAACGCGGAAGGCGGCCGTCGGCCGGAAGGAAGTCGGGGGAGGGAGGGGCGACCACCATGGCAGGTGCACGCCTCAAGGACGTCGCCGAGCGCGCGGGCGTATCGATCAAGACCGTCTCGAACGTCGTCCGCGGTGAGGTCCGGGTCGCGGAACAGACCCGGGAACGGGTGCTGCGCGCCATAGCCGAACTGAACTACCAGCCCAACGCCTCCGCACGCCATCTGCGCACCGGCCGCAGCGGCATCATCGCGCTGGCCGTGCCCGAACTGGTCGCCCCCTACTTCGCGGAACTCGCCGCCGAGGTCATCGCGGCCGCCAAGAAGCGCGGCTGCACGGTCCTCATCGAGGACACCGGGGGAGATCCCGCCGAGGAACTGCGCATCGCCTGCGGACTCAGCGACCCCCTCATCGACGGCGTACTGCTCAGCCCGCTCTGCCTCGACGAGACCATGCTCGCCAACCGTGAGCGCCGCGTACCTCTCGTCCTCCTCGGCGAGCAGTCGTACAAGATCCCGGCCGATCACGTACTGATCGACAACTCCGCGGCGGCGCGCGAGGCGACCGAGCACCTGCTCAAGCTCGGCCGGCGGCGCATCGGGGTCATCGGTCAGCCTTCGGACCGGGCCCACGCCACGACCGTGCAGCGCATGCACGGCTTCCTCACCGCACTGCACGCCGCCGGGGTGCCGCACGACCCCCGACTCGTCCCGGACACCGGCGAGTTCACCCGCGCCGACGGGGCCGCGGCCATGCGGGTGCTGCTCGCCCTGGACGAACCCCCGGACGCCGTCTTCTGCTTCAGCGACCTGCTCGCCTCCGGCGCGGTGCGCACCGCGCACGAACACGGGCTGCGCGTACCGCAGGACCTGGCGGTCGTCGGCTTCGACGACATCCAGGAGACCCGCTACAGCGTCCCGTCGCTGACCACGGTGTCACCGGACAAGCGCGAGATCGCCGAACTGGCCGTGGACGCCGTGCTGCACAGGATCACCACTGACGCGGAGGCCCCTCACACGCGACTCATCGCGGGGTACGAGCTGGTGGTGCGGGAGAGCACGCGGACGGATCCGCCGACGGCGTGACCGGTCGCTGACCTGGCACTGTTCTGCCGCTGCCCGATCGCTGCCCGATCGCTGTCCGGTCGCTGTCGGTTCGTGAAGAGTGGCTGGGCGTCCTGTGCGGGAGTGGGTCTCAGCGGGGGGCCGCCCCCCAGATGTGGATCTCCGTGCCCGGCTGGCGTGCGGAGAAGAGGCCCGTCGGGGAGGCCGCGCGCAGCAGTCGGCGTACGTCGTCCTCGAAGCCGTCCCGATGCGCGCCGAACAGATGCGGGGCCGAGAACGACATCGAGAAGACACCCGCGACGACGTCGTCACTCGTGCGCTCCAACGCCTGCCCGCCGGAAACCACATGCCGTCGGGGGCCGGTGAAGCCCGCCCGGTGGAACACCGCCGCCTCGCCGCCGGGAGTCCCGTGCGGCAGTACGCCCCGGCCGGCCCGGCGGACCGGCCCCAGGTAATCGCTCACCAGCTCTTCCAGGGCCGCGTACGGCACGGCCGGATGCGGCAGGCCTTCGACGGTCCGGGTCTCCGTCTTCAGGTCGGAGATGTGCACCAGCGCTCCGCCCGGCCGGAGCATGTCCCGCACGGTGGCCGCCACCAGGTCCCGGTCCATCCAGTGGAACGACTGGGCGAAGACCGCGACGGTGAACGTGCCGAGGCCGGCGGGCAGTTCCTCGGCCCGGGCCCGGACCCACCGCGTCTTCCCGCCCACCCCGCGCTCGGTGGCCGCACGGGCGGCCTCGGTGATCATCCCGCGGTCCGGGTCCACGCCGACGACCTCGCCGAACAGGTCCACCAGACCCAGGGCGACGGTGCCGGGTCCGCACCCCACGTCGAGGAGGCGTCCTCGTCCGTCCAGTTCCAGGATCTCGGCGAGCGCGTCCGCCAGCCCGGGGGCGTACGGGAGTCTGCCGCGCCGGTAGTGGGCGGCCGTGCCGAGGAACAGGGTGTCGTCCCACTCCCAGTCGGTGGTCATGTCCGCCTTTCGGCCGGTATCTCCGTCGGAGCGTCCGCGTGAGACTACCGTTCGCCGGCTCCCGCGGTCAGGGCGAAGGCCAGCAGTGCCGTCGTGGTGAAGTCCAGCGAGGGCTCCACGGTCTGCCAGGCGCCCACGTCGTCCAGGTACCGCGCGCCCTTGCCGTCGAAGTCGCTCCAGGCCCCTTCCGGCGGGGCGGCCGTGCACTTCTTCATCGTGGGAAAGCTGTTCAACTCCTCCAGTTTCGCGGCGGCGTTGGGTCCGTTGACGACCGCTCCCCGCAGGATGGCGCCCGTGCCGTCGAGGCTGCCTCCGAGGTTGGCCAACTGGTGCTCCGGGCAGTGCGGATAGACCTCACCCGCGCCGATCATGAAGCTGGTGCCCCACGGGTTGGCGCCGAGGGCCCAGCCGCGCTGCCGGCCGGCGAAGGCCGCGTACCGCGTGTCCCCGGTGGCCCGGGCGTAGAGACGGGCCGTGGCCACCAGCCCGAAGGTGTGCGGGACGGCGTCGAAGTCGTCGTAGACGGCACCGGCCCCGAACGGGTCGTCCCCGGCGCGGCCGACCCCGTCCTCCAACTGGCGGCGCAGATCGTCGTACAGGTCCGCCGCCGCGATCCCGTGCGCCCGCCCGCCGTCCAGGACGGCGGCCAGGTCCACGTGGGCCAGGGCGCTGACATCGGCGACGCCCAGCGTGCCCCGGACGTCGGAGCGCAGATACGCCCCGGCCCACCGGGCCGCGTCGTCGGCCCAGTCGCCCTCCCGGTCGTCCCCGAGCGCCTGCGCGGCCAGGGCCAGTTCGGCGCCGCCGAACTCCATGTCGTCCTGCCAGGAATCCTCGGGGTAGAAGTTGCCGGGGCTCGCGGTGAGGGGCGGCTCGTCGGGATCGGGGGCGGTGTCGGCCAGGGCGTAGACGTCGGCGGCCTTGTCCAGCCACTCCCGGGCCCGCTCGGGGTCATCGGTGGCGGAGCGCTGTGCGGCGAGGGCGAAGACCGCGGCCACCCGTCCCGCCAGACTGGCGCTGACCCCCTCGCCCGGTTCGGCCGCGCGGAAGACCGGCCGGTGCTTGATCGTGTAGTCCGGGTCCCCGGGTGACACGTCGAGCCGGTCGTCGGCCTCCGGAAGCCGCCACACGTCGTGGTCCGTCCGTACGGCGTCGTTGCCCGCCCCGATGCCGACCTGTGCGTAGAGGGTCTCGGTGTCGCCGTCCCACATCTTGTCCAGCCAGGCCAGCCCGTGCGTGGCCTCGTCGGACAGCTCCGTCATCCCGGGCAGGTCGCGCTGCGCGAGCAGGAGTTCGGCGACCGCATAGGAGGTGGTGCCGGTGAACTTGAGGAAGTCCCCCGCGTCGAACCAGCCGCCCGAGACGTCGACCCGCTCACCGGCCGGAGTCAGCTCCTCGTCGAGCAGCCAGGTGCCCTCCTCGTCGTACTCCGGCGGCTCGTAGACGGTCGCGTCCTGGTCGGCCAGATGCGAGGGACCGTGCCGCAGGGAGTTCCGGGGGCCGCCGGTGAACACGTCGGCCCCGTCGCGCTGCGCCTGCAGGAAGCGGACGTTGTCGCGCACGAGCGGGGTCATCAGCTCGCGGGCTCCGGCCACCCGGAAGGCGGGCGAGCGGCCGGCCGCGCTCCCGGTCAGGACGATGCGGTAGGTGCCGGGCGTGTTCAGCGCGGAGAGATCGACGGTCCGTACCGAGGGGTACTCGGCGTTCCAGCGGCCGGTGACGGCTCCGAGCCGCCCCGCGGTGACCACGTCGTCGGTCCCGGCGTCGACGACCTTGAAACGTGCTCCCGCGAGTGCTGCCGCGGGTCCCATGACGTAGGCCCGTTTCGTCTCGCCGCGCGCGTAGCCGACCTGGTCGACCCTGACGGCCACGTCGGTCGCGGGAACCCCGTCGCCGCCGAGGGGCAGCCCGTGCAGGCCCGCGACGACGAGCAGGGTACCGAGTCCCGCGGCTGCGGCGACCACCAGCCGGGAAGTGCGCGGAGAGTTCATACGCCTACGGTGCCGGAGCTTTCATGAGATGAGGATGAGGACGGGTGGGGGTACGGCGGTATGGGTCCGAGCACATGGAGGGTTACGAAGCCCGAGGCGTCCGGGGCGGGTGTTCCGGCAGGCGGAGTTCGGCGATCAGGCCGCCGCCGGGGGCGTCCGTGAGGTGGGCGGTGCCGTGGTGCAGTTCGGCGACCCAGCGGACGATGGCGAGGCCGGCGCCTGTGCCGGGGACGGCCGCTGTTTCCGGGAGAGGCGCTGTTCCTGAGATCACCGCTGTTCCTGAAACGGCCGCTGTTCCTGAGGCAACCACTGCTCCTGAGGTGGCGGCGGTCGCTTCTGTCGCTTCGCCGCCTCCCGTCGCCGATGCGACTCCGCCGGCCCCGGTGACCCCCCGGGCGAAGACCCGCTCCCGGTCCGCGAGAGGTACCCCCGCGCCGTGGTCGCGGACCTGTACGAGCCCCGGAGTGACGGTGACCTCCACCGGAGCCCCGGCCGGGCCCCCGTGGCGCTGGGCGTTCTCCACCAGGTTCCGTACGGCCTGGGCCAGCAGGTCGGGATCTCCGAGGACCACCACCGCTTCCGTCGAGTGCACGGTGACACTCGCGTGGTCGGGCAGTTCCTCGACCGTGGTCTCCACCAGCTGGTCGAGGCGCAGGGGCACCAGCTCGACCTGTTGTGTGCCGGCCTCCGTACGGGCCCTGGTCAGCAGCCCGGTGACCAGCCGGCTCAGCCGGTCCACGAGCCGCAGCGTCCGGTCGGAGGAACCGTCCCGCTCCGCCACCAGCCGCAACGTGGCCAGCGGTGTACGCAGTTCGTGCGCCGCCTCGGCCAGGAACTGCTCCTGGCGGCCCAGCGCGACGAGAGCGGGACGCATGGCCCTGCCGGACAGCAGGTGCCCGACGGCCGCCGCGCAGCACACCAGGGCCGTGCAGCCGAGGGCCAGCCAGCGGACGAGGAGGTCGTGATCGTGCTCGCTGCGTGCCAGTGCCGTGCCGACCAGCACGGCCGCGCCGATCCGGTCGCCGTCCCAGACGGGAGCCGCCGCCCACCTCAGACGCTCGCCCTCCTCGGAGGGGGCGCTGACCGAGACGGTCTCCTGCTCCTCCAGGACGTCCCGCCAGACATGGTCGAGCCAGTCCTCCCGGGGAAGCGCCGTTCGGGCGGGAACGACGTTCCAGACGGAGGGCGACCGGCCCGGAGCGACCTCCAGGACGGCCAACACCTCCGCGCTGCGGGCGAGTTCGTCCTCGCGCAGCGGCTCCAGGTGCAACGCACCGTCGTCGAACCAGACCGCCCGCGACAGACCGACCGCCCGGCTGCCGACCTCGTGGTCCAGGCCGGACCGACGGGACTCGGCATCGATGCGGACGGCGACCGTGGCGAGTACGACGAGACAGGCCGCGGTCGTCCCGGCGAACAGCAGCGTCATGGACCGGCGGGTGCGCCGCAGCCGGGCGGCGGCGGGCGACGTGGAGGGCAGGGAGGACGGGGAGGACAGGGAGGGCACGGCCGCCGGGCGGCGGAGACGGATCATGTCCGTGCCCCTGCCGACCGCTCCTGGTCGGTGCCGCTCGGGCCGCCGCCGCTCAGGTCCGTGCCGTCCTGGCCGGGGCCGTCCAGCCGGTAGCCGACGCCGCGTACCGTGCCGATCGGGTCGGGCGGGCCGAGCCGTCGTCGCAGCTGTCCGATCAGGACGTCCACCACGTTGGACATCGGCTCGCTCGCCTCGTCCCAGCAGCTCTCGATCAGCTCGGTGCGCGTCACCACCTGGCCCGCGCGCAGCATCAGTACCTCCAGCACCGCGAACTCCTTGGCGGAGAGGCTGAGCAACACCCCTGCGCGGGACACCCGGCGCCTGGGCAGATCCACCTCCAGATCGCCCGCCCGCAGGACCGGCAACCGCGCGGGCTGCTCCCTGCGGCACAGCGCACGCACCCGTACGACCAGTTCGGCGAAGGCGAAGGGCTTGACCAGGTAGTCGTCCGAGCCGTGCTCGAAGCCGGCCACCCGGTCGCTCACCGCGTCCAGCGCCGTCAGCAGCAGGAAGGGCAGCGCCGAACCCTTGCGCCGGTGTGCGGCGAGCAGGGTGAGCGAGTCACCGTCCGGGACCGAACGGTCGGCGACGACACAGTCGTAGCCGTTCACCGAGAGTTTGAGATCGGCCTCCGCCAGCGTGCGCGCGAGGTCCACGGCGAACCCCGCCTCGCGCAGCCGAGAGGCGACGACGGGCCCCAGATCGGGATCGTCCTCCAGGACCAGTACACGCATGACCTGGAGCTTAGACGCTGTCGATGACAGGTCCACGGCGGCCCCGGGATGCGTACCCGAGCGTAGGTGTGCAGGTCGGCGCCCCGTAAAGTGCGTCTCTGTTGCCCCTCCCGGCACCCGTTCGTGAGACCCGTCCCGAGACCCGCCGCCGAATTCCGAGGTACCGAGCAGTGATCCCCGCGCGACCTGGACCGCCGCCCGCCGTCACCGTCGTCACCGCCGTGGGGATCGGGGCCGACGGCTGGGAAGGCCTGCCGGGCCCCTCCCGTACGGCACTTCGCGACGCGGAGGTCCTGATCGGGGGAGCGCGCCAGCTGGACCTGCTGCCCCCGGAGTGCGCCGGGGAGCGGATCGCCTGGCCTTCACCGCTGCGTCCCGCCGTCCCCGGCCTCCTCGCCGCGCACTCCGGCCGCCGGATCGCGGTGCTGGCCAGCGGCGACCCGATGTTCTACGGCATCGGCCGCGCCCTCACCGAGGTGCTCGACGCATTGCACGACGAGGTGCTCGACGAGTCGCACGGCGAGGTGCACGACCAGGCACCTCGCGAACTGCGCGTTCTGCCGCACCCCTCCTCCGTCTCGCACGCCGCCGCGCGCCTCGGCTGGCCCGTGGAGGACATCGAGGTCGTCACCCTCGTCGGCCGGCCCGCCGCCCGCCTCGCCGCCGCCCTGCACGACGGCCGACGGCTCCTCGTGCTCAGCGCGGACGCCACCACCCCCGCCGAGGTCGCCGCCCTGCTGCGCGACCGCGGCTTCGGCCCCAGCCGGATGCGGGTGCTGGAACAACTCGGCGGCGCGAAGGAACGTACGACGGCCGGGGCGACCGCCGACGACTGGGCGCACCCGTCGGGCGACCCCCTCAACATCGTCGCCGTGGAATGCCGGCGGGCCCCGGACGCCCTGCGGCTCGGTGCCGTTCCGGGGCTGCCGGACGAGGCGTACGAGCACGACGGGCAGCTCACCAAGCGGCACATCCGCGCCGCCACGCTCGGCGCGCTCGCCCCCGCCCCCGGCGAGCTGCTGTGGGACATCGGCGGCGGCTCGGGCTCGATCGCGATCGAGTGGATGCGTACGCACCCCTCGTGCCGGGCGGTCACCGTCGAACGCGACCCGGTGCGGGCCGAGCGCATCGCCCGCAACGCCGACCGGCTGGGCGTACCCGGGCTGCGGGTCGTCACCGGTGCCGCGCCCGCCGTCCTCGCCGAACTCCCGCCGCCCGACGCGGTGTTCATCGGCGGCGGGCTCACCGCGCCCGGCCTGCTCGACGCGTGCTGGGAGGCGCTGCCCGCGGGCGGACGCCTGGTCGCCAACACCGTGACCCTGGAGTCGGAGGCACTGCTCGCCGACGCCTACCGGCGCCACGGCGGGGAGCTGGTACGGCTCGCGGTGGCGCACGCCGTGCCGGTGGGCGGTTTCACCGGCTGGCGGCAGGCGATGCCGGTGACCCAGTGGGCCGTACAGAAGACCCTCGATCCCCGCCACCCCCGTTCAGGAGCAGACAGATGACCGTGTACTTCATCGGCGCCGGACCCGGTGCCGCCGACCTGATCACGGTACGCGGCGCCCGTACGCTCGCCGCCTGCCACGTCTGCCTGTACGCGGGCAGCCTGGTCCCGCGTGAACTGCTGGCCGAATGCCCGCCGGACGCCCGCCTGATCGACACCGCTCAGCTCAACCTCGACGAGATCACCGCCGAGACGGTCCGCGCGCACGAGGAGGGGCACGACGTGGCGCGGCTGCACTCCGGGGACCCGTCGGTGTTCAGCGCGATGGCCGAGCAGATGCGGCGGCTGGACGCGGCCGGGGTGCCCTACGAGGTCGTCCCCGGTGTCCCCGCCTTCGCCGCGGCAGCAGCCGCCCTGAAGCGGGAGCTGACCGTGCCGACCGTCGGCCAGACCGTCATCCTCACCCGCGTCGCCCACAGCGCCACCGCCATGCCGGAGGGGGAGGACCTGGCCACCCTCGGCCGCAGCGGCGCGCTCATCGTGCTGCACCTCGCCGCCCGGTACGCGGACCGGGTCGTCGACGAACTGCTTCCGCACTACGGCGCCGACTGTCCCGCCGCGGTCGTCGCCTACGCCTCCCGGCCCGACGAGCTGGTCATCCGCGGCAGGCTGGACGAGATCGCCGGGAAGGTGAAGGAGGCCGGCGTGCTGCGGACCGCCGTCATCATGGTCGGGCGGACCCTGGGCGCGGAACAGTTCCGGGACAGCCACCTGTACTCGGCCGAGCGGGACCGCCATGTCTGCTGATGCCGGACGAGCACGCCGCACCCCGTGACGATGTGCGGGGCTCACGCCACCGTGCTGCGTCCCACCACCGTGCCCGCCCGGTCGATGCAGATCACGTCGACCGCGACCGGCGCCCCGCGCAGCACGGCCAGTGCCTCGTCGCGGGCGGCCGTCGCGACCAGCTCGCCCAGCGGCACCCCGGCCGCCATGCACAGCTGGAGCGCGGCCAGCCCGGTGTTCGCCCCGGCCACCTCGGCGACCAGCGACTCGCCCGCCCCACCGCGCCGGGCGAGTTCGGCGAGGAACCCCTTGTCGACCTGGGAACGCGCGGAGTGCAGGTCCAGATGTCCCGCGGCCAGCTTGGACAGCTTGGCGAAGCCGCCGCAGACGGTCAGCCGGTCGACGGGATGCCGGCGGATGTACTTGAGCACCGCGCCCGCGAAGTCACCCATGTCGAGCAGGGCGTCCTCGGGGAGCCGGTACTCCGCGACGACCGTCTTCTCCGACGTCGACCCGGTGCACCCGGCGACATGCGTACGCCCCGCCGCGCGCGCCACGTCCACACCCCGCCGGATCGAGTCGATCCAGGCCGAGCACGAGTACGGGACCACGATGCCCGTGGTGCCGAGGATGGACAGCCCGCCGAGGATGCCGAGCCGGGGGTTCCAGGTGGAGCGGGCGATCTCCTCGCCGTGGTCGACGGAGACGGTGATCTCGACGTCGCCGGTGCCGCCGTGCCGGGCCGCGACCTCGGCGACGTGCTCGCTCATCATCCGGCGGGGAACCGGGTTGACCGCGGGCTCACCGACGGCCAGCGGCAGCCCGGGACGGGTGACCGTGCCCACGCCGGGGCCCGCCCGGAAGACCACTCCGGCACCCGCGGGAAGCCGCCGGACCGTGGCCCGTACCAGCGCGCCGTGCGTGACATCGGGATCGTCACCCGCGTCCTTCACGATCCCGGCCATCGCGTACGAGTCCGTCAGCTCCTCGGCCGCGAGCGCGAACGACGGCGTCTGCCCCCGGGGCAGTGTGATGGTCACCGGGTCCGGAAACTCGCCGGTCAGCAGCGCGGTGTACGCGGCCGTCGTGGCCGCGGTCGCACAGGCACCGGTGGTCCAGCCGGGCCGCAGCCCGGTGTGCTTGAGTTGGGCCCCGCGCCCGCCCTTCGCCTCGCCGACACCGACACCGACACCGACACCGACACCGGCATCGGCACCGGCATGGGCACCCGCACCCTGCTCTTCGCTGTTCATGAACGGACCCGGATCTCCATGCACGTACTGATACTCGGCGGAACGACCGAAGCCCGACAGCTGGCCGGGCTACTGCACGGTACCCCCGGCCTGGAAGTGACGAGTTCCCTGGCCGGACGGGTCGCCGGCCCGCGGCTGCCGCCGGGCGAGGTCAGGGTCGGCGGTTTCGGCGGGGCCGAGGGGCTGACCGTGTGGCTGCGCGAGCACGCGGTGGACGTGCTCATCGACGCCACCCACCCCTTCGCCGGAACGATCAGCTTCAACGCGGCGAGCGCCGCCGCCACGGCCCATGTTCCCCTGCTCGCGCTGCGGCGCCCCGGCTGGGCCCCGGTCGAGGGTGACTCCTGGCAGGAGGCCGATTCGCTGGAGGAGGCGGCGAGGCTGCTGCCCGGACTCGGCCGCCGGGTCTTCCTCACGACCGGCCGCATGGGCCTGGCCACGTTCGCGCACCTGGACGACCTGTGGTTCCTCGTCCGGTCCGTCGACGCACCGGAGCCCCCGTACCCGGCCCGCATGGAGGTGCTGCTCGACCGGGGCCCCTTCACCCTCGACGCCGAACGCGACCTGCTGCGCCACCACCACATCGACGTCCTGGTGACGAAGGACAGCGGCGGCACCGCCACAGCACCGAAGCTGACGGCGGCGCGAGAGGCAGGAGTCCCGGTGATCGTGGTCCGCCGCCCGCAGACTCCCGAGGGAGTCCCGGTGGCCACAGCCCCCGAGTCGGCGGCCCACTGGGTCACACAGCGTATGGGGCGCCCCGCAGTAGGGCGCCCCTAAGAGGCGCGGGGAACTGCGCGCCCAGCCACAGCGCACCCGCAGCCGACCAACGTCCCTCAGGGCCGCGGGGAACTGCGCGCCCAGCCACGACGCACCCGCAGCCGACCAACGCCCCTCAGGGGCGCGGGGAACTGCGCGCCCAGCCACAGCGCACCCGCACCCGACCCACCACACCGAGCCCGCAGCGCAGCAGCGCCGCAGGCAACGCGGCTCAGCCTTCCGGATACCGCCGAGGTGTCCAGACGATTTCCTCAGAACCCCCGCGCCGCACGGCAACCCGCGTCTGCGAGGACCCGACCAGCAGAACGGTCCGCATGTCGACCTCACCCGGGTCGAGCTCACCCAGCCGCACGATCCGCACCCGCTCACCCGCACCGCCCACGTCCCGGGCGACCACGACCGGCGTGTCCGGGGCCCGGTGTTCCAGCAGCAGCTCGCGCGCCTTGCCCACCTGCCAGGTACGGCTCCGCGAGCCGGGGTTGTACAGGGCCAGCACCAGATCCGCCGAGGCCGCCGCGCGCAGCCGCTCGGCGATGACCTCCCACGGCTTGAGCCGGTCGGACAGGGAGATGGTGGCGTAGTCGTGACCGAGGGGGGCGCCCGCGCGGGCGGCGGCGGCGTTGGCCGCGGTCACCCCCGGCAGCACCCGCACCGGGACGTCCTCGTACTCCTTCTGCGAGGCGGCCTCAAGGACCGCGGTCGCCATCGCGAAGACGCCGGGGTCGCCGCCGGAGACGACGGCCACCCGCCGCCCCCGCTGGGCGAGTTGCAGCGCGAACTCGGCGCGCTCGGCCTCCACCCGGTTGTCCGAGCCGTGCCGGAGCTGCCCGGCCCGCTCCGGCACCCGGTCGAGGTAGGTCGTGTAACCGACCAGGTCGTCGGCGGCGGCGAGGGCGCCCCGCGTCTCGGGGGTCAGCCACAGCGGTCCGGCGGGCCCGGTGCCGACCACGACGACCTCGCCCCGCTCCCGTACGGGCCGCTCGGCGTCGACGCGGCTGGGCAGCACGGCCACCGAGAAGTACGGCACGGACTCCGGGTCCACGTCGGCGAGTGCGGCGACGCGCTCCCCGTCCATGGTGGCCCGTTCGACGTACCGGGCCTCGTCGAGGCGCCCCGAACTCTCCAGCGCGCGCCGCACCTTGGGGAACGTACGGCCCAGCTTCATCACCACGGCGACGTCCGTCGCGGCGAGCCGCGCGGTCAGCTCCTCCTCGGGCAGGGTGCCCGGCAGGATGGTCAGTACCTCCTCGCCCTCGGCGAGCGGGGTGCCGAGCCGGGCCGCGGCGGCGGACACGGACGTGACACCCGGGATGACCTCGGTGTCGTAACGGTCGACGAGCCGCTTGTGCATGTGCATGTACGAGCCGTAGAACAGCGGGTCGCCCTCGGCGAGGACCGCCACCGTGCGCCCCGCGTCGAGATGCGCGGCGAGCCGGGCCGACGCCTCGGCGTAGAACTCGTCCATGGCGCCCTGGTAGCCGCCGGGGTGATCGGTGGTCTCCACCGTGAGCGGATAGACCAGCCGCTCCTCGATGTGGTCCTCGCGTATGTGCTTCGCCGCGATCGAGCGGGCGATGGACCGCCCGTGCCGGGCACTGTGATAGGCGATCACGTCCGCCTCGGCGATGACCTCGACGGCCCGCAGGGTCATCAGGGAAGGGTCACCGGGGCCGAGCCCGACCCCGTACAGCTTGCCGCTCTTGTCCTGCTTGCCCGTATTACCGTTCTCGTCGTTCTCGCCGATCTTGCCGTTCACTCTTCCTCGCTCGCGATCGCGTTGAGAGCGGAGGCGGCGAGGGCGCTGCCTCCGCGACGGCCGCGTACGACCAGGTGTTCCAGACCGGACGGGTGCGCGGCGAGCGCGTCCTTCGACTCGGCGGCGCCGACGAAGCCGACCGGGACGCCGATGACGGCGGCCGGAAGGGGCGCGCCCTCCTCGATCATCTCCAGGAGACGGAAGAGAGCCGTGGGGGCGTTGCCGATGGCGACGACGGAACCCTCAAGGCGGTCGCGCCACAGTTCCAGCGCGGCGGCGCTGCGCGTGGTGCCGAGCTTCGCGGCGAGTTCCGGGACGGCCGGGTCGGACAGCGTGCAGAGCACGTCGTTGTCGGCGGGCAGCCGCTTGCGGGTCACCCCGCTGGCCACCATCTGGACGTCGCAGAGGATCGGCGCACCGGCGCGCAGGGCCTCACGGGCCCGCGACACCACGTTCGGCGTGTACGACAGGTCGCGTACGAGGTCGACCATTCCGCAGCCGTGGATCATCCGCACGGCGACCTGGCTGACGTCGGGGGGCAGCGCCGCGAGGTCCGCCTCCGCGCGGATCGTGGCGAAGGACCGGCGGTAGATCGCCGCGCCGTCCTTCTCGTAGTCGTACGTGGTCACGGTGTTCTTCTCACTGCTCTCGGTCGTCATACGGCTCAGGTTCGGGCTCAGGTCGGATCGGGCTCGGAATCGGGCTCTGGTTCATGTGATCGCCGCCAGGGCGGCGGCGAGCCGGGAAGGGTCGTCCAGGTCGACTGTGCGCGCTCCGTCGTCTCCGGGGCCGGGTCCGGGTCCAGGTCCGGCGACGGACAGCCGGTAGCCCCCCTGCGGGGCGGCGACGACATCGATCCGCTCACCCCGCGGGTGCCCGCAGCGGCGCTCGCACCCGGACCAGTACAGGGGGAGGCCGCGCCGGTGGTGCACGGCACCGACCGCACCGAGCGTGGCGGTCGCGTCCGCCCGTACGTCGGCCAGCGACTTGGCGCAGCCCGGCCGCCCGATGCACGCGCCGACGCGCAGCCAGGGCGAGCCGGGATCGGTGACGAGGCCTACGGCTTCGAGGCGGCCCAGCGCCTCGGTCCGCTGCGCGGGGGCCGTCCCCGGAGTGGGAAGAACCACACCGCGCCACGGGGTCAGCCGCAGCTCACCGACGGCGACCCGCGTCAACTCCCGCCACTGCGGGGCCGAAAAGCGGCCCAGCGGAACGTGCACGGACAGGGCGTCCCCGACCACTCCCGGCAGCGGGCCGTCCGCGCGGCCGCTCTCCCGCCCCCGCAGCTCATGGCCGATGCCCTCCGCCGTCAGACGGCGGCCGGCCAGCGCGGTCAACTCGTCGTCCGCTAGCGCCAGCTCGGCCACCCGCCAGGCACGTGTGCCGCCGGCCTGCTCGGCCTCCAGGAACGCTTCGGCCGCCGCCAGCGCGGCCCGCGGCGCGTCCTCGGCGGATATGCAGAGTGCCCGGCCCGCCGATCCGAGCGCGAGCTGCGCGCCGCCGTCGGCCGTCGCCCGTACTGTCACGTCGGCTTCGAGAGCGGCCAGATCCCCGCGCCCGTCGTCCAGCGCGAACAGGAACCGCCCCGACAGCGCCTGCGCCGCCTCGCTCGCGCACAGCGCGGTGTCGAGCGCCGACAACCAGGGCCGTACGTCCAGCAGGCCGTGGTCGTCGAGACCGGACAGCGGGGAGGCGACGATGTTGCGCACTCGCTCGTGTCCGCGCGAGGGCAGCAGCCCGGCGGCGGTCAGCGACTCGGCCAGCGCGGCTCCGCACCCGTCCGCCAGCCCGCGCAGCTGTACGTTGCCGCGCGAGGTGAGATGCACGTCACCGTCGCCCAGGCGCTCGGCCGCGTCGGCGAGCACCTCGGCCTGGCTGACGGTCAGCACACCGCCGGGGATCCTGACGCGGGCCAGCGCCCCGTCGTCCGCCGCGTGCAGCCGCAGGGTCCCCGGGCAGGCGTCACCGCGGTCCCGTGAGACCGCTGTGGCCTGGGACGATGGACGGAGGGCAGCCGAGGACATGGCGGCGAGCATACCTACGTTCCCGCAGGCTGTATGCCCCGCCCTTTTTCCCCGCCCCTTACTATTCCTTTCGGTGGATCATCCGATCCGCCACCGCCACCACGGCGACAGGGGAGGAAGCCGGTGCGAAGCCGGCGCGGTCCCGCCACTGTGAGCCCGGCCAGAGAATCCGGGTGAGCCAGGAACTCCCTTTCCCCAGCTCACGAGTTCGCGCGTGAGCACAGGGAGACCCATGTCCATCACCGCCCGGGGCGCGGACCCCGAGGAAGGCCCGACGCCACATGATCCTCCTGCTGTCGACGTCCGACACCGACCTGCTCAGCGCTCGCGCGGCCGACGGTCCGGTGTCCTACCGGTTCGCCAACCCGGCGCGCCTCGACACCGACGCCCTCCCCGCCCTCCTGGACGGCGCCGACCTCGTCGTCGTACGTCTCCTCGGCGGTCTGCGCGCCTGGGAGGACGGCCTCGACCTGCTGCTCGCCGACGGTCGGCCGGTCGTCGTCCTCACCGGCGAACAGGCCCCCGACGCCCAGTTGATGGCCGCCTCCACCGTGCCCATCGGCATCGCCGCCGAGGCGCACGCCTACCTCGCGCACGGCGGCCCGGACAACCTCGACCAGCTGGCCCGCTTCCTCTCCGACACGGTCCTGCTGACCGGCCACGGTTTCGACCCGCCCGCCCCGGCCCCGACCTGGGGCCCGCTGGAGCGCACGGCCCGTGAGATCCCCGGCGCCCCGACCATCGCGGTGCTCTACTACCGCGCCCACCACATGAGCGGCAACACCGCCTTCATCGGCGCCCTGTGCGACGCGGTGGAGGACGCCGGCGGGCGCCCGCTGCCCCTTTACGTCGCCTCGCTGCGCGCCCCCGAGCCGGAACTGATCGAGGAACTGCGGGCGGCCGACGCGATCGTCACGACCGTCCTCGCGGCCGGCGGCACCAAGCCCGCCGAGGCCTCCGCGGGCGGCGACGACGAGTCCTGGGACGCGGGCGCCCTCACCGGCCTGGACATCCCGATCCTGCAGGCCCTGTGCCTGACCGGCTCGCGGACCGCCTGGGAGGAGAGCGACGAGGGCGTTTCCCCGCTGGACGCGGCGAGCCAGATCGCGGTCCCGGAGTTCGACGGCCGCCTGATCACCGTGCCGTTCTCCTTCAAGGAGATCGACGAGGACGGCCTCCCCGCGTACGTCGCCGACCCCGAGCGGGCCGCCCGGGTGGCCGGGATCGCCGTACGCCACGCCCGACTCAGGCACATCCCGGCCGCCGAGAAGCGGCTGGCGCTGGTGCTGTCCGCGTACCCGACCAAGCACTCCCGGATCGGCAACGCCGTCGGCCTCGACACCCCCGCGAGCGCCGTCGCGATCCTGCGCCGACTCATCGGCGAGGGCTACGACTTCGGGCCCGAGCAGGACATCCCAGGACTGGTCTCCGGGGACGGTGACGAGCTGATCCGCGCGCTGATCGAGGCGGGCGGCCACGACCAGGACTGGCTCACCGAGGAGCAGCTGGCCCGTAACCCGGTCCGTATCCCGGCGGCCGACTACAAGCGCTGGTACGCGACGCTGCCCGAGTCCCTGCGCACGGCTGTGGAGCAGCACTGGGGCCCGCCGCCCGGCGAGATGTTCGTCGACCGCAGCAGCAACCCGGAGGGCGACATCGTCCTCGCGGCGCTGCGCCGCGGGAACCTGCTCATCCTCATCCAGCCGCCGCGCGGCTTCGGCGAGAACCCGATCGCGATCTACCACGACCCCGATCTGCCGCCCTCGCACCACTACCTCGCCGCCTACCGCTGGATCGCCGCCGCGCACGCGGACGGCGGCTTCGGCGCGGACGCGATGATCCACCTCGGCAAGCACGGCAACCTGGAGTGGCTGCCCGGCAAGAACGCCGGGCTGTCCGCCGCGTGCGGTCCGGACGCAGCCCTCGGTGATCTGCCGCTCGTCTACCCGTTCCTGGTGAACGACCCGGGCGAGGGCACCCAGGCCAAGCGCCGCGTCCACGCCACGCTCGTCGACCACCTGGTCCCGCCGATGGCCCGCGCCGACTCGTACGGGGACATCGCGCGGCTGGAGCAACTGCTCGACGAACACGCCCAGATCGCCGCCATGGACCCGGCGAAGCTGCCCGCCATCCGCGCCCAGATCTGGACCCTCATCCAGGCCGCGAAGCTCGACCACGACCTGGGACTTGAGGACCGCCCCGAGGACGACGGCTTCGACGACTTCCTGCTGCACGTCGACGGCTGGCTGTGCGAGATCAAGGACGCCCAGATCCGCGACGGCCTGCACGTCCTCGGCAACCCGCCGAAGGGCGCGGACCGCGTCAACCTCGTCCTCGCGATCCTCCGCGCCCGCCAGATCTGGGGCGGCTCCGCCGCTCTGCTGGGCCTGCGCGAGGCGCTGGGCCTGGACGAGTCGGCCGCGACCCGCACCACCGCCGACGAGGCCGAGGAGAAGGCCCGCGCGCTGGTGCAGGCGATGGACGACGCCGACTGGGACCCGGCCGCCGTCCCCACCGACCAGGGCGAACAGGTCTCCGCCATCCTGGAGTTCGCCGCCCGCGAGGTCGTCCCGCGGCTCGCCGGGACCACCGCCGAACTCGACCACACGGTGCACGCCCTGAACGGCGGCTTCGTCCCGGCAGGACCCTCAGGATCGCCCCTGCGCGGTCTGGTCAACGTCCTGCCGACCGGCCGGAACTTCTACTCCGTCGACCCGAAGGCCGTCCCGTCCCGGCTCGCCTGGGAGACCGGCCAGGCCCTCGCCGACTCCCTCCTGGAGCGCTACCGCACCGACAACGGCGACTGGCCCACCTCCGTCGGCCTCTCCCTGTGGGGCACCAGCGCGATGCGCACGGCCGGCGACGACGTGGCCGAGGCACTCGCCCTGCTCGGCGTCCGCCCCGTCTGGGACGACGCCTCACGCCGGGTGACGGGCCTGGAGGCGGTCCCGTACGCGGAGTTGGGCCGCCCCCGTATCGACGTGACGCTGCGCATCTCGGGCTTCTTCCGCGACGCGTTCCCGCACACGATCGGCCTGCTGGACGACGCCGTACGCCTGGCCGCCTCGCTCGACGAACCGGCCGAAGCCAACTTCGTACGCGCTCACACCCAGGCCGACCTGGCCGAGCACGGCGACGAACGGCGTGCCACCACCCGTATCTTCGGGTCCCGGCCCGGTACGTACGGCGCCGGGCTGCTGCAGCTCATCGACTCCCGCGACTGGCGCACCGACGCCGACCTCGCCGAGGTGTACACGGTGTGGGGCGGCTACGCCTACGGCCGTGAACTCGACGGCCGGCCGGCCCGGGACGAGATGGAGACCGCGTACAAGCGCATCGCGGTCGCCGCCAAGAACACGGACACCCGCGAGCACGACATCGCGGACTCGGACGACTACTTCCAGTACCACGGTGGCATGGTCGCCACCGTCCGGGCGCTGCGCGGTACCGCCCCCGAGGCGTACATCGGCGACTCGACCCGCCCCGAGACGGTCCGTACCCGCACGCTCGTCGAGGAGACCTCCCGGGTCTTCCGCGCCCGGGTCGTCAACCCCAAGTGGATCGAGGCGATGCGCCGCCACGGCTACAAGGGTGCCTTCGAACTCGCCGCGACCGTCGACTACCTCTTCGGTTACGACGCCACCACGGGTGTGATCGCCGACTGGATGTACGACAAGCTCACCGAGACGTACGTCCTGGACCCGACCAACCGTGAGTTCCTGCAGCAGGCCAACCCCTGGGCCCTGCACGGCATCGCCGAGCGGCTGCTCGAAGCGGAGTCGCGCGGAATGTGGGAGAAGCCGGACCCGGCGGTGCTGGAGGCGCTGCGCCAGGTGTACCTGGAGACGGAGGGCGACCTGGAGGGCGAGGAGTGAGCCCGGTCAGTACTGACTGAGGACCGCGACACAGCGAGGGCCGGAGGGGAAACCCCTCCGGCCCTCGCTGTGTTGATGGGCGGCACCCCGCACCTTCTGCTGCTAGCGTGCAACTGCATACTGGTTGCAATAACAAGTCCGAAGGATGTTGGACATGGCTGTTTACACGCTCCCGGAGCTTCCGTACGACTACGCGGCGCTCGAACCGGTCATCAACCCGCAGATCGTCGAGCTGCACCACGACAAGCACCACGCGGCGTACGTGAAGGGTGCGAACGACACCCTTGAGCAGCTCGCGGAAGCCCGCGACAAGGAGTCGTGGGGCTCGATCAACGGCCTGGAGAAAAACCTCGCCTTCCACCTCTCCGGGCACATCCTGCACTCCATCTACTGGCACAACATGACCGGTGACGGCGGCGGCGAGCCCCTCGCCGCGGACGGTGTCGGTGAGCTGGCGGACGCGATCACGGAGTCGTTCGGCTCCTTCGCCGGCTTCAAGGCCCAGTTGACCAAGGCGTCCGCGACCACTCAGGGTTCCGGCTGGGGCGTCCTCGCCTACGAGCCGCTCAGCGGCCGTCTGATCGTCGAGCAGGTCTACGACCACCAGGGCAACGTCGGCCAGGGCTCGACGCCGGTCCTGGTCTTCGACGCCTGGGAGCACGCCTTCTACCTCCAGTACAAGAACCAGAAGGTCGACTTCATCGACGCCATGTGGGCCGTCGTCAACTGGCAGGACGTGGCCCGGCGTTACGCCGCCGCCAAGGAGCGCGGCGACAGCCTGCTGCTCGCGCCCTGACGCCGTAGGCGCATCCGCACAGTCAGTCCATGAGGCCGGCGGCGAGGGAGGCACCCAGTTCCCGGCACGCCTCGACGTCGGCCTTGTCCGGCTCGCCCGTCACGGTCACGGCCTCGGCCGAGCGCCGCCAGCCCAGGCCCTTGACGACCGACTCGATGCCCCGGACCGCGCCGGTGACGTCGTTGCCCCCGTGCACGTAGTAGCCGAAGGGCCTGCCCTGCGTGGTGTCCAGGCAGGGGTAGTAGACCTGGTCGAAGAAATGCTTCAGGGCGCCGGACATGTAGCCCAGGTTCGCCGGTGTGCCGAGCAGATAGCCGTCGGCGGCCAGCACGTCGGCCGCCGTCGCGGCCAGCGCCGCCCGCCGGACGACGCGTACGCCCTCGATCTCCGGGTCGTTCGCACCGGCGACGACGGCTTCGAACATCGCCTGGCAGTGGGGCGAGGGCGTGTGGTGCACGATCAGCAAAGTAGCCACCCCCGAACCCTGCCGTGCGAACCCGCGGGGCCGCAAACGGAAGCGGTCGGGCCGCCGCCGTCGCCGACCACGGCGGCGGCCGCGCCTTCACCCTGCCAGGAGTGCGCGGACTTCGTCCCGCCGCGGTGGCCGGGCATTTCGTGGCAGTTCACGGGCCGGAGGGCCGGCGCCGGATCAGCCCAGGGCCACCAGCGTCAGCGCGGCCAGTACGGTGAGCGCGGCCACCGGGAGCATCACCGTCCGCGTCCGCTCCAGCCACGCGCGCACGCGCCCGGTGCGGGCTCCCGGGCGCCGTCCCACGGGTGCGCGTCGCGCCCGGACGGGTCCCACGGCGGAGCCGGGTCCCAGGAGGATGCTGCACCAGCGGCAGTCGCTCTCGTCGTCGGGCCAGGACGCGCCCGGTACCGGTGCGAAGAACGCCGAAGGCCCGTCCCCGTCCCATGTCGTCATGGCACGTTCAACGAAAGGTCCCGCGGGCGGCTACGCCCGTGCGGCCCATCGTGATGCGGTCGTCACCGGGCCCCGGGAGCGGGCGCCCGCCGGTGTGCGGTCCTCCGTGCACGGCCGTCACGCCGACCGCGTACCGTGGTGGCATCACGACCGGAGGTCACACACATGTCCGCGCTACCGCACGAGCCGAGCTCAGAGGCATCCTCGGACCCGTACGAGTTCGAGTTCGCCCAGGGACCGCAGACGCTCGCCGAGCTGCGCACCGCGCTCGCGGCGATCAGCCCCGAGCTGCTGACCGCTTTCAACGCCCGGCTCGACGCCGCGACCTTCGGCTGGGACCACGACGAGGTCATCGCCAAGGCCCGCAGGACCGTGGCGTTCAAGAAGCGCGCCGCCGAGGCGGCGGCCGAGGCAGCAGCCCAGGAAGAGGCGGCCGGGGCGCAGCAGGTCGACGACCCGTGGGCCCACCTCGACGTACGGGACAGCACGCCGTGACCCGCTGACCGTCAGCCCTCGCCACCGTCCGCCGCCGGGTCGTTGAACGCCCGCAGGATCCGCTCGGCGGCGAGCGTGGCCGTCAGCTCGCCGTTGCGCACCTGCTCTTCGAGGGCGGGCGTGAGGGCGCGTACGGCCGGATCGGCGTGCAGCCGGCCCAGCAGCTCCTCGCGGACCATGGTCCAGGTCCAGTCGACCTGCTGGTCACGGCGCTTGGCGGCGAGCCGGCCGGTCGAGTCGAGCAGCGTACGGTGCTGTTCGAGGCGCTCCCAGACGGTGTCGAGACCGGCCGATTCGCGGGCGCTGCAGCTCAGCACGGGCGGCGTCCAGGCCGCGTCCTTGCCGTGCATCAGCCGAAGCGCGCCCGCCAGTTCCCGCGCGGCGGCCTTGGCGTCACGTTCGTGCGGCCCGTCCGCCTTGTTGACGGCGATCACGTCCGCCAGTTCCAGGACGCCCTTCTTGATGCCCTGGAGCTGGTCGCCGGTGCGGGCCAGGGTCAGCAGCAGGAAGGAGTCGACCATGTTCGCGACCGCGGTCTCCGACTGTCCGACGCCGACCGTCTCCACCAGCACCACGTCGTGTCCCGCGGCCTCCATGACGACGATCGACTCGCGGGTCGCCTTGGCCACCCCGCCGAGGGTTCCGGCGGTGGGGGAGGGGCGGATGAAGGCCGCCGGGTCGACGGCGAGGCGCTCCATCCGGGTCTTGTCGCCCAGGATCGAACCGCCCGTACGGCTGGACGACGGGTCCACCGCAAGGACCGCCACCCGGTGCCCGAGCCCGGTCAGCATCGTGCCGAACGCGTCGATGAACGTCGACTTCCCGACCCCCGGCACACCACTGATACCGATCCGCCGCGCCCGCCCGCTGTACGGAAGCAGCTCGGTCAGCAACTCCTGTGCCAGCGCACGGTGCTGGGGCCGGGTGGACTCGACGAGCGTGATGGCACGCGCGATCAGCGCCCGCTTCCCGTCGAGTACACCCTTGACGTAGGTGTCGAGTTCGATCACAGGTCGTGCCCGAGACCGGTCGAGAGCCGCTGGACGAGGTCGTACGCCGCGTCCGGGATCACCGTCCCGGGCGGGAACACGGCCGCCGCGCCCATTTCCAGCAGCGTTGGCACGTCCTGCGGCGGGATCACCCCGCCGACGACCACCATGATGTCCTCGCGGCCCTCCGCCGCCAGCTCCTCCCGCAGCGCCGGTACGAGCGTGAGGTGCCCGGCGGCCAGCGACGAGACGCCCACGATGTGCACGTCCGCCTCCACCGCCTGACGGGCCACCTCGCCCGGGGTCTGGAACAGCGGGCCGACGTCGACGTCGAAGCCGAGGTCCGCGAAGGCCGTCGCGATCACCTTCTGGCCGCGGTCGTGCCCGTCCTGGCCCATCTTGGCGACCAGGATGCGCGGGCGGCGGCCCTCGGCCTCCTCGAAGGAGTCCACGAGCGTACGGGTGCGGTCCACGGACGGGGACTCGCCTGCTTCGTTGCGGTACACACCGGCGATCGTACGGATCTGGCCCGCGTGCCGCCCGTACACCTTCTCCAGCGCGTCCGAGATCTCCCCGACGGTGGCCTTGGCGCGGGCCGCGCGCACCGCCAGCTCCAGCAGGTTGCCCTCGCCGCCGGCCGCCCGGGTCAGCGCGTCGAGCGCGTCCTGGCACGCGCCCTCGTCGCGCTCGGCCCGCAGCCGCCGCAGCTTCTCGATCTGCTGGGTGCGCACGGAGGAGTTGTCGACCGTGAGGACGTCGATCTGCTCGTCGGTCTCCACGCGGTACTTGTTGACGCCGATCACCGGCTGGCGCCCCGAGTCGATCCGCGCCTGCGTACGGGCCGCGGCCTCCTCGATGCGCAGCTTGGGGATGCCCGCGTCGATGGCCTTGGCCATACCGCCCGCCGCCTCGACCTCCTCGATGTGCTGCCAGGCCCGCCGCGCGAGGTCGTACGTCAGTTTCTCGACGTACGCGCTGCCGCCCCACGGGTCGATGACCCGGGTCGTCCCCGACTCCTGCTGGATCAGCAGCTGGGTGTTGCGGGCGATGCGCGCCGAGAAGTCGGTGGGCAGCGCGAGCGCCTCGTCGAGGGCGTTGGTGTGCAGCGACTGGGTGTGGCCCTGCGTCGCCGCCATCGCCTCCACACACGTACGTGTCACGTTGTTGAACACGTCCTGCGCCGTCAGCGACCAGCCCGAGGTCTGCGAATGGGTGCGCAGGGAAAGGGACTTGGCGTTCTGCGGGTCGAACTGCTTGACCAGCTTCGCCCACAGCAGGCGCGCCGCCCGCAACTTGGCGACCTCCATGAAGAAGTTCATGCCGATCGCCCAGAAGAAGGACAGCCGCGGCGCGAACGCGTCCACGTCCAGGCCCACTGCACGGCCCGCCCGGATGTACTCGACACCGTCCGCGAGGGTGTAAGCCAGCTCCAGATCAGCCGTCGCCCCGGCCTCCTGGATGTGGTAGCCGGAGATGGAGATGGAGTTGTAGCGGGGCATCCGCTGCGAGGTGTACGCGAAGATGTCGGAGATGATCCGCATCGACGGCTTCGGCGGATAGATGTAGGTGTTGCGGACCATGAACTCCTTGAGGATGTCGTTCTGGATGGTCCCGGCCAGCTTCTCCGGCGGTACGCCCTGCTCCTCCGCCGCCACGATGTACAGCGCGAGCACCGGCAGCACGGCGCCGTTCATCGTCATCGACACGGACATCCTGTCGAGCGGGATCCCGTCGAACAGCTGCCGCATGTCGAGGATGGAGTCGATGGCCACGCCCGCCATGCCGACGTCACCCGTCACCCGCGGGTGGTCGCTGTCGTAGCCGCGGTGGGTCGGCAGGTCGAAGGCGACCGACAGACCCTTCTGCCCGGCGGCCAGATTGCGGCGGTAGAAGGCGTTGGACTCCTCAGCCGTCGAGAACCCCGCGTACTGACGGATCGTCCAGGGCTGGTTGACGTACATCGTGGGGTACGGGCCGCGCAGGTACGGCGCGACACCCGGGTAGGTCTCCAGGAAGTCGAGACCCTCCAGGTCGTGCCCGGTGTACAGCGGCTTGACCGCGATGCCCTCCGGGGTCTCCCAGAAGGCCTCGTCGTCGCCGGTCGCGTGCTTGACGGCCGTGCGCCAGTCGTCGGGGCCGCCCGCGGCGGCCGGGGTCCCCAGCTGGATCCCGGAGAAGTCGGGGATTCCCATCAGGACACTCCCATGCGGTCGAGGGTGGCGGAGAGCACGGCGACGGCGTCGCAGCCCGCGAAGACGTACGCGTCGACATCCGGGTACTGCCCGGGACGGCCGGCGAGGAACACATGCTGTGCCCCTGCCGCTTTGAGTGCCTGTGCCGTGCTCGCGGCCTGCTCCTCGTACAGCGCGTCGCTGGAGCACAGACACGCCTCGCTGGTCCCGCTGTCCTCGAAGGCACCCTCGGTGACGGGCTCGATGCCGCCGGCCTGGAAGAGGTTCGACACGAACGAGGTCCGGGCCGTGTGCGCGGCGGCCGGGCCGATGGAGGCCAGATAGACGCGCGGCCGGCTGCCGGTGGCGGCGAGATGCGCGTCGGAACGGGCCCGCAGCACCTCGAACGCCTCGTCGCGGCGCACCTTCGGGAGCCCGCCGGACGGCGGCTCGGGGACGGGCTCACGCCGCGGAACGCGCTCGCCGAGATTCGGGAACTCGCTGACCCCGGTGATGGGTTCGCGCCGCTTGGCCAGCTTCGCGCTGCGCGCCTCCCAGGTCTTCGCCAGGTCCTCGGCGAGACGGCCCGAGCGCAGGGCGGCGGCCTGACCGCCGAGGCCCTCGATCCGCTGGAAGAACTCCCAGCCCGCGTGGGCGAGTTCGTCGGTGAGCCGCTCCACGTACCAGGAACCGCCCGCCGGGTCGATCACCCGCGCCAGATGTGACTCCTCGACCAGGATCGTCGAGGTGTTGCGGGCGATACGGCGGGCGAAGGCGTCCGGCAGCCCGAGGGCGTGGTCGAAGGGCAGCACGGTGACGGCGTCGGCGCCGCCCACCCCGGCGGCCAGCGTGGCGATCGTCGTGCGCAGCATGTTCACCCACGGATCGCGGCGCGACATCATCACCGGCGAGGTCACGGCGTGCTGCACCTGCGCCCCCGCCCGCGGCGCCCCGCACACCTCGGCGACCCGCGCCCACAGCCGGCGCGCGGCGCGCAGCTTGGCGATGGTGAGGAACTGGTCGGCGGTGGCCGCGTACCGGAACTCCAGCTGTCCGCAAGCCTGTTCGGCGGATAGCCCCGCCTCGGTCAGCTCCCGGAGACAGGCGACACCGTTCGCCAGGGAAGCACCCAGTTCCTGCGCCGCCGAGCCGCCCGCCTCGTGATACGGCATCGCGTCCACGGTCAGTGCCCGCAGCCCCGGATACCCCTCGGCGCACAGACGTGCGAGGGCGGCGGCCGGTGCGAAGTCCAACGCCTCGCCGCTGCGCGCCTCGTGGCCCAGCGGGTCCGCGCCGAGACTGCCGCGCACCGCGTCCTCGGCGACGCCCCGCTCCTCGTACAGCCGCAGCAGTTCCCGCGCGGCCGGCTCGGTGTCGCGTCCCGCGTCGAGGACGACGGGCGCCAGGTCGAGGAGCACGCCTTCGAGGGCCTGAGCGAGCGACGACACCGGGAATCCGCCCTCGCCGACGACCAGCCAGAGCGAACTGACGCCGTTCTCCAGGTCCGCGAGGACCGCGGCGCCGTCGGCGGTCGTGTGCCGCTGGCGTACGCCCCAGCCGCCGACGGTGTTCCCGTCGGGCCTGCCCCCTCGTACGAAGGGCGCGAAGCCGGGGAAACCGGGGTCGGGGGCCTCGTCGTGCGCCGTGTACAGAGGCCGGGTGGCGAGCCCGTCCTCCAGCGCGGTGGACAGGGCTGCCTCCGCCGTCTCGTCCGAGACCTCCTTGCCCGACTTGTTCAGCACGCCCGCCACGAGGCGTCGCCACTGTTCATGTGTCGCGGAAGGAAACCCGGCGGCCAGCGAGAGCCCGTCGTTGGGCAGGACCGTCATGCTCGGATGCTAGGGCAGATTGCTTGAGTCACAGCAGAGGCGAGGGCTGTGACCTTGCCCTCGCGGCCTCGGTGACCTCCGCCTCACCGGTCGCGCACGTCGGGTCGGGGACCGTGTGGCACGGCTGCGGGAGCACCGGCGTGTCCGCGGGCGCCGGGCGGGCCCGCACCTCTGAAGCCATGCCCGGATCTGAAGCCACGCCCGGAACGGCCGCCACTCGTGTGACGCGGGCCACAGGCGCACCGAGGAACCTCACTCGCGGCCGGCCCGACTACTGAGGCGGTTCGGCGCGCTCCCGGCGACGCCGTACGACGTGACCTGGAGACGCGGTTGATGGACGAGCCCCGGCAATCCCCCGACAGCGGTGCGGCCGTGCTGCTGAGAAAGGCGGCACCCCCGCCCGCCCTCTGCGGCTTCCTCCTGCTGCTGGCCCTCGTCTTCACGGCGTCCTACGCCGCCGGAGTGTCCGCCGGGCCCGTCGCACCCTCGATGCACGGCACCACCGGTACGAGCGGCAGCGGCACCGGCACGGACTCCGGCACCGGCCCCGGCTCCGGCGGGGCCGACGACATGGGGGACAGCGGGGACGGCGGGGACATGGGCGGCATGGGTGGCACGCATGAGGGAGACCGCTGATGGGCGCGGAGCCGGTGACCACCCCCTTGGTCACCACCGATCTGACCGTCGGCGGGATGACCTGCGCGGCCTGTGTGAGCCGAGTGGAGAAGAAGCTGGGCAAGCTGGAGGGGGTCACGGCGACCGTCAACCTCGCCACCGGTACGGCCCGCGTGACCCATCCGGCGGGCATCGGCCCCGGTGAACTCGTCGCGACCGTGGAGAAGGCCGGATACACCGCGGCCGTACCCGAACCGCCCACGCCGAAGGGCGAGCAGCGGGAGACACCGGACGACGACGGTTCCGAGGACGCGAGGTCCGCGCGTGACCGGCTGGTCGTCACGGCCCTGCTCGCCCTGCCCGTACTCGTCCTGTCGATGGCGCCCGCGCTCCAGTTCCGCAACTGGCAGTGGCTCTGCTTCGCCCTCACCGCGCCCGTCGCCGTATGGGGCTCCTGGCCCTTCCACACCCGCGCGGTACGCGGTCTGCGGCACTCCGCGGCCACCATGGACACCCTGGTGTCGCTGGGCGTACTGGCCTCCTTCGCCTGGTCGGCGTACGCCCTCTTCCTCGGCGGAGCCGGTGACCCCGGGATGCGGATGCCGTTCACGCTCGTGCCCTCCGTCCCGGACGGCGTCGCGCACCTCTACCTCGAAGCGGCGGTCGGCGTACCGCTGTTCGTCCTGGCGGGCCGTTTCCTGGAGGCGAGGGCCCGGCGCGGGACCGGGGCTGCGCTGAGATCGCTGGCCTCGCTCGCCGCCAAGGAGGTGGCGGTCCGCGCGGACGGCACCGAACGGCTCGTCCCCATCGCGGAGTTGCGGGCCGGTCAGGTATTCGTGGTACGGCCGGGGGAGCGGGTCGCCACCGACGGGAAGGTGACGGAGGGCAGCTCCGCGGTGGACCTGTCCCTGGTCACCGGTGAAACCGAACCGATCGAGGTCGGGCCGGGTTCGGCCGTGGTCGGCGGGGCCGTCAACGCCGGCGGGCTGCTCCTCGTACGGGCCACGGCGGTCGGCGCGGACACGCAGCTCGCCCGTATCACCCGGCTGGTCACCGAGGCGCAGACCGGCAAGGCGCGCGCCCAACGGCTCGCCGACACGGTGGCCGGTGTGTTCGTGCCCGTCGTGCTGGCGCTGGCCGTGACCACCCTGGGGTTCTGGCTGGGCGCGGGCGCCGACGCGCAGGCCGCCGTCACCGCGTGCGTGGCCGTCCTGGTGGTGGCCTGCCCCTGTGCACTGGGCCTCGCGACCCCGACCGCGCTGATGGCCGCGACCGGCCGGGGCGCCCAGCTCGGCGTCCTGGTCACCGGCCCGCAGGCACTGGAGGGGCTGCAGCATGTCGACGTCGTCGTCCTGGACAAGACCGGCACCCTCACCTCCGGCCGTATGAGCGTCGCCGCGGTCACCGCCGTACCGGACGGACTCGGCAGGGACGCGGTGCTGCGGCTGGCGGGAGCCGTGGAACAGGGCTCGGAACATCCGCTCGGCCGGGCCGTCACCGCGTACGCGCGACGGGAGTCGGCCGCGGGTCGACAGCGGCCGGGAGGTGCGGGAGTTCCGGAAGCGGTTGAAACGTCTGAGGTTCATGGGTCGCCCGGGGTGAGCGAGTTCCGTGCTCTGCCGGGGCGGGGGGTGCGCGGCCGGGTCGAGGGGCGGCTCGTCGAAGTGCTAGCCCCGGACGACGAGGTGCCCGCCGCACTCGCGGACGCCCTGGCGGCGGCCGAGGCCGCCGCCCACACACCCGTCATGGTCCGGGTCGACGGCACGGTCGAAGCACTGATCGCGATCGGCGACGTCGTACGGCCCGGGAGCTACCGGGCCGTCGAGCGGCTGCGCCACCTCGGAGTACGTCCCGTGCTCGCGACCGGCGACCGGGAGGCGCCCGCCAGGGCCGTCGCGTCCGCCCTGCGGATCGACGAGGTGCACGCCCGCCGCACACCCGAGGACAAGGCCGACCTCGTACGGGACCTTCAGGAGCAGGGCTACCGGGTCGCGGTCGTCGGTGACGGGGTGAACGACGCCGCCGCGCTGGCCGGCGCCGACCTGGGCATCGCCATGGGCAGCGGCACCGACGTGGCCATCGGGGCCGCCGACGTCACCCTGGTGCGCGGCGGCATCGAAGCCCTCGCGGACGCGGTCCTGCTCGCCCGGCGCACGCTGAGCACCATCCGCGTCAACCTCGTGTGGGCCTTCGGCTACAACGCCGTCACCGTGCCGCTCGCCATGGTCGGCCTGCTCAACCCGATGCTCGCCGCGGCGGCCATGTCGGCCAGCTCGGTCCTGGTCGTCGCCAACAGCCTGCGCCTGCGCGCCTGGCAGCCCTCACCCACTGCCCGGAGGCGTACCCGATGACCGACCAGACCCTCTGGCGGCCGACGCGCCGCCGGCTCACCGACACCCTGCTCGCCGCACTCGCGCCCGTCGCCGCGTCCGTCCTCGCACTCGGCGGTCTGAGCATCTGGACCGTCCTCGGCAACGCGGGCAGCCCGGCCCGGATCGCGGTCACCGGCGGACGCCTGTTCCTGCCCACCGGCGACACCCCGGAGACGGCGGCCTTCTTCCGGATCACCAACACCGGAGGCTCCGCGGACCGGCTGCTCAAGGTGACGTCCACGGAGGCCGACGGCGCCACCAGCCTCAGCCGTCATCGCATGACAGGCGCACGCTCGGCCTCCGCGCGGACGGTGACCTCGGTCCCGGTAGCGGCCGGCGACAGCATCTCCATGTCCCCGAACAGCCTCGACGTGATCGTGCCGGCGAACGCGGACTGGCGGATCGGCGACCTCGTGACGGTCACCCTGCACTTCGAGCGCAGCGGGGCCGTACGGAGCGTCGCGGTCGTGGACCGGCCGGGCCAGTGACATCTGAACCCGGCACGGCTGAGCTTGGCACGTCGGAATCCGGGGCGTCGGAATCGGGTGCCTCGAAATTCGGTGCGTCGAAGTTCGGTGCGTCGACATCCGGTGGGTCGGAACGCGGTGCGTCTGGATCCGGCACGGTCGAACCTGGCACGTCGGAAGCGCGCGACGAGGCGGCCACCGCCTGGGCACTGGCCGCCCGGGGCGGCGACCCCTACGCCGTCGACCGGTTCGTGCGCGCCCTGCGTCCCGACGTCGTCCGCTATCTCACCCGCGTCGGCGCCGACCACCAGGCCGCCGACGATCTGGCGCAGGACACGTTCCTGCGGGCGCTGGGCAGCCTGCACCGGTTCGAGGGGCGCTCGTCGGCACGTACCTGGCTGCTGTCCATCGCCCGCCGCACGGTCGTCGACAGCCTGCGGTACGCCGCCGCACGGCCGCGGCTCGCCGACACGGACGACTGGACGACATGTGCCGACCGGGCCCGCCCGACCGGACTGCCCGGCTTCGAGGAGGGCGTGGCGCTGCTCGATCTGCTGGACGCGCTGGCGCCCGAGCGCCGCCAGGCGTTCGTGCTCACCCAACTGGCCGGACTGGCCTACGAGGAGGCCGCCGAATTGAGCGGCTGCGCCGTCGGGACGATCCGCTCACGGGTGGCACGCGCCCGCGCGACCCTCGTCGAGCTTCTCGCCCGGACACAATGAAAAACCCCGCGAATTCCCGGGAACTCCCGCACCCCGGTGACCGACTACTGAGGTGAAAGCGCAGACCCGGACGCCGACCACTCCGCGAGGTATTCGGCGGGACGGGACGCGGGACATGGAGAACCGTGTGACACCAGAGATAGAGAACGCCTTCGCCGCGATCAGAGCGGAGTTCGGAAAGGAAGCGATCGACCGGGTCGAGCAGATGCTGGCGGCAGGCAGGGCGGAAAGGCATCCCCTGCAGAAGGCGGCCAAGTGGGTCATGCCGGGAATCTCTCCCACCCCCTGGCACGATCCTTACGTCTACGCGGAACTGGCTCCCGTCGTCCGTGAACTGGAGGCAAACCATCGGCTGATCAAGAAGGAGATCGGGTCCGCATGGGCCGCCCACCGCGAGGCGTTCTCGGACTACGAGCACTATCTGACCCGGCAGCGGAACTGGCAGGCGCTCCATCTCTTCCACGAGGGCGGCCTCGTCGAGGAATCGGCCGGTATCGCTCCCACCGCATACCGGGTGCTGAAGGAATCCGCCGTGGAGACGGGAATCCTGTGCCCCCTCCTGGAATGCCATTTCTCCACGCTGTTGCCCGGCGCCGTCATCGCACCCCATTGCGACCTGTGGAACTTCAGCATCAACCTGCATCTCGCCGTGGACGTCCCCGACGGGTGCAGCATCACGGTCGCGGGAGAAACGCGCTCCTGGGAGGAGGGGAAATGCCTGCTCTTCGACTACTCCTTCGAGCACGAGGCACGCAACGAGGGCACCGCACCGCGGACCTGTCTGCTCATGGATCTCTGGCATCCGGAGACCACTGTTCCGGAACGCCGGGCGTTGGAGGCCGTCGTGACCGAGGTGCGCCGGCTCATGCGGGCCGAGTGATGCGCAATCCGCTCGGGCTTCCGCTGGCCGTGCTGGCGCTGGGGCAACTCGTCATCTCGCTCGACTACAACATCGTGTACGTCGCCCTGCCCGACATCGGCGCCGGGCTGGGCTTCTCCGACCACGATCTCCAGTGGGTGGTGAGCGCCTACGTCGTGGCCACGGGAGGCTTCCTGCTGCTGGGCGGCCGGGCCGCGGACCTGCTCGGCCGGCGCCGCGTGTTCGTCGTGGCGGCGCTGCTCTACGCGGGCTCGTCCCTGGTGGGCGGCCTGTCGCAGTCACCCGGCGTACTCGTCGCCGTCCGGGCGGTCCAGGGCATCGGGGGTTCCCTGCTGTTCCCGGCGACGCTGTCCCTGATCGGGACCCTGTACGAGGAGGGGCGCGACCGCAACCGTGCCCTCGCGGTCTGGGGCGCCGCGGGAGCCGGCGGGCTGTGCTTCGGATCCCTGCTCGGCGGCGTGCTGGTGGAGGCGTTCGGCTGGCCTTCGGTGTTCCTCGTCAACGTGCCCGTGGCGGGAGCGCTCGCGGTGGCGGGACGGCTGCTCTTCCCCGCCGACGGACCGCGGGACCGCTCGCGGACCTTCGACATGGCGGGTGCGCTGACCGCGACGGGTGGAATCACCCTCCTGGTGTTCGTGCTGGTGCGGGCACCCGCCGAGGGCTGGGGGACTCCCACGGTCGTCCTGAGCGCGGTGCTCTCCCTCGGACTGCTGACGCTCTTCGGCGCAGTGGAGCGCCGGGCCCGTGATCCGCTCGTACCGGCAGGACTGCTCGCCCACCCCGGTCTGCTCACCGCCATGGGCGTCGCCGCCCTCTTCGGCGCCACCTTCAGTTCGGTCCCGTACTTCCTGACCTTGTACTTCCGCTCTGTCCAGGGGTACGGCGCCGCCGCCACCGGACTCGCGTTCCTGGTGCCCGCCCTCGTGGTCGCCGTCGGCACGCAGGCCGGTGAGCGGGCCGTGGCCGTCCTCGGCGTCCGCCGCATGATGGTCGGCGGGATGGCCCTGGGCGCCGCCGGAGCCGTCGCACTGGCTCTGGCGCTGACGTCGGACGGCTCGTATTCCGCGCTGCTGCCGGGGATCGTCCTGCTGGGCCTCGGCCAAGGAGCCGCCTGGACGGGGATGTGGATCGCCGCGTCCGCCGGAGTCGCCCCCGGTGACCAGGGCGTGGCCTCCGGAATGGCGTCGACCGCCCTGCAGGTCGGCGGTGCCGTGGGCCTCGCCCTCCTGGTCGCGGTGGCCGGCGGCATCGGGCAGAACGCCTCCGGCCCCGCCCTCCTCGACGGCATCCGGACCGCCGTCCTCGTCATCGCGGCAGGCATCGGCTGCGGCGCGCTCGCGCTGTTCGCCCGCCACCGGACGGCGGACGTCACCACGTCCTGAACACCCGCTCCACGCGCAACCCGAACATTCCCGGCAGTACCAGCAGCCGGCCGGTATCCCGGCCGAGCTCTCAAGAAAAGCGAAAGGCAATCCCATGCGGATCCAGGACCAGCCCGGCGACGCGATCGGTGTGATCGTCGAGGGCTTCGACCACACCGGCGCCTCCGACGCCGACATGGACGTCCTCAAGAACGCCGTCCACACGAAGAAGATCGCCGTCCTGAAGGGACAGGACCTCTCCCCCCAGGAGTTCCTCGCACTGGGCAGGCGACTGGGCCGACCCGAGACCTACTACGAGCCCATGTACCACCACCCGGAGGTCACGGAGATATTCGTCTCCTCCAATGTCCCGGAGAACGGACAGCAGATAGGCGTACCGAGGACCGGCAAGTTCTGGCACGCCGACTACCAGTTCATGCCCGACCCCTTCGGAATCACCCTGATATACCCCCAAGTGATTCCGGCGAAGAGTCGCGGTACGTACTTCATCGACATGGGCCGGGCATACGAAGGTCTGCCCGAGGCGCTCAAGAAGGAGATCGACGGAACGTACTGCCGGCACTCCGTGCGCAAGTACTTCAAGATCCGGCCCCATGACGTCTACCGGCCGATCTCCGAGATCATCGAGGAGGTCGAGCGGAAGACCCCGGCCGTCAGACAGCCGACCACCTTCACCCATCCCATGACCGGCGAGACCGTTCTCTACCTCAGTGAGGGATTCACCGTCGGCATCGAGGACCGGGACGGGGAGCCGCTCGACGAGGAGTTGCTCAAGCGGCTGTTCGAGGCCACCGGTCAGCTCGACGAGACCTTCACGCACGACAACATCCACCTCCAGGGTTTCGAGCAGGGCGACTTGTTGGTGTGGGACAACCGCAGCCTCATCCACCGCGCCCGGCACACGACCACACCCGAGCCGACCGTCTCCTTCCGCGTCACCGTGCACGACGAACGCAGACTCCACGACGGAATCGGGGCGGCATGACAGCTCTCCTCGCCGTCGAGCACCCCACGGACGAGCACCTGCTGGCGCGGGTGCTCACGCCCTACAAGGACCACTGCAAGTACCTGCGTTCGGCCGTCGTCGTGTCCGAGGCCGCCGGACAGGCCTCCGCACGCTGCGAGTTCACGATCCCGGAATCGTGCTACATCGACGACACCGGGCACCTGAACTCCGTCGAGGTGAACATCTGCTACAACCAGATGATGTATTACCTCGTCGCCAAGTCCGTGAAAGAGGGGCTGCTGACGGGGTTCGAATCCTGGACGCTGGACGATTTCTGGAAACATCAGCTTCCCGACATTCTCATCGCCCGCTTCGCCGCGAACTTCCGGCGCCCCGTCAATCCCCGTGCCTTTTGCGGGGAGATGGAATTCCGGTCCGTCACCCGGCGTGCCCTGGCCGACGGCTCGCCCTTCCTGCACGCGGAGACCGTCTACCGCTACTGGGACGACGCGTCGGGCCGGTGCGACGGAAAAGCGGTCCTGGCGTTCGTCAACGTCCCCTGACACGAGAGGAGAGGCAAGCCGAATGACCACGGACAGACTCCACCACCCACAGCTCCGGACGCTCGTCCGGACCACGGGCTTCCACGCGGAGCGCCGGCCCACCGCCCCCGCCGTGCTCTGCGAGGGCCGCACGCTGACGTACGGGCAACTGCACAGTGAGAGCAATCGCATCGCCCATGCCCTCCGGGCCGCCGGGCTCGCACCGGGCGACCGGGTCGCCTACCTCGGCAAGGAGTCGGAGCACTACTACGAGGTGCTGTTCGGGTGCGCCAAGAGCGGCACCGTCCTCGTTCCGGTCAACTGGCGGCTCGCCGCGCCCGAGGTCAGCCACATCCTGCGGGACTCGCGGGCCCGACTGCTCTTCCTGGAAGCCGAGTTCGGGCCGACCGTCGAGGGGATGCCGAGTGCGCCTCCTGAGACGATCGTCGCGTTGGACGACGGCTTCTCCGCATGGAAGGTGTCCCACCCGGACACCGACCTGGCCGCCCTCCCCGAAATCGACGTGGGCGTTCGCCCGGACACCGACTCGGCACCGCACGTCACCCCCGACACCCCGGTCGCCCAGCTCTACACCAGCGGCACCACCGGACTGCCCAAGGGTGTCGTCCTCGCCCACCGCAGTTTCTTCGCGATCCGGGACGCGCTGGCGAGCGAGCAACTGGACTGGATCGACTGGCGCACCGGTGACATCGCGCTGATCGGCATCCCCGGCTTCCACGTCGGCGGTCTGTGGTGGGCCACCCAGAACTTCAACGCGGGTACGACCGTGGTCGCGATGCGCGCCTTCGACGCCCGCGAGGCCGTCGCCCTCATCCGGGACCTCGGCGTCACCACCGCCTGCGTCGTGCCCGCCATGCTCCGCATGATGCTCGGTGAACCCGGCGTCGGCGCACGGGACTTCACCACCCTGCGCAAGGTCGTCTACGGCGGCTCCCCGATCTCCGAGGCACTCCTGGAGGAGAGCCTCACCGTCGTGAACTGCGAGTTCGCCCAGATCTACGGCCTCACCGAGACCGGTAACACCGCGGTCTGTCTGCCCCCGGCCGCCCATGTTCCCGGCAGTCCCCTCATGCAGGCGGCCGGACGGCCCTATCCGGGCGTGCGCGGCAAGGTGATCGACGGCGAGGGGCGCGAACTGCCGCCGGGCGCGGTCGGCGAGCTCTGCCTGGCCACACCCGCGCACATGGTGGAGTACTGGGGACTGCCCGAGAAGACCGCGGAAGTCCTCGTCGACGGCTGGATCCACACCGGGGACGCCGGATACATCGACGAGGACGGATACGTCGTCATCCGGGACCGCATCAAGGACGCGATCCTCGTCGCCGGCGAGAACGTCTACCCCGCCGAGATCGAGAACGTCCTGGAAGGCCACCCGGGCGTCGCCGAGGCCGTCGTCGTCGGCGCCCCCGACGAGCGCTGGGGCGAGTACGTGCACGCCTTCGTCGTCCCCGTTCCCGAGCACCGGCCCACACCCCGGGACCTGCACACCTTCCTCGTCCCGCAACTGGCGGGATTCAAGCTGCCCGCCCGCTACGAACTGATCGACAGTGTTCCGCGCAACCCCAGCGGCAAGATCCTGCGCCGGGAACTGCGCGACCGCTTCTGGAGCGCCTCCGCCCGCAAGGTCAACTGACCGCGGCACAGCCCGAGCGCCAAGCGCCGGGCGTCATGCGTCACGCACCGTGCGCCATGCGCCATGCGCCAACGAGAGAGACCACATGCCTGCTCCCCTCACCCTGGACGGATTCCGCGCGGACCTCGCGGAGTACCTGTACCAGCGGCCCGACGAAGTAGACCTCGAAGAGAGCCCTCTCCTCGCGGGTCTCGACTCCCTCCGCATCGTCACCCTCATCGAACGCTGGCGAGAGACCGGCGTGGACGTGAACTTCGTCGAACTCGCCGAATGCACCTCGTTCGCCCAGTGGTGGCACCTGCTCTCCGCACGTCAGTCACGCCAAGCACGCCAGGCAGGTCAGACACGCCAAACCAGTCAGGAGGGAGTGGACCGTGCCGGCGCATGACGGCGGCACGGCGGGCCGCCACGCCCTGCTCGCCGCCCAGGAGGGCATCTGGACCGGCCAGCAACTGGACCCGGACAGCCCCGCCTACAACACGGCCGAGTACGTGCACATCGCCGGCCCTGTGGACCCGGCCGTCTTCGACTCCGCCCTGCGCCAGGTCGTCGCGGAGACCCCGGCCCTGAACGTCTCCTTCGTGGCCGACGCGGACGGCCGGCCCCGACAGCGGGAAACCCCGGCCGGGGACTGGCGGCTGCACACGGCCGACCTCACCGCCGAGCCCGACCCGTACGAGGCCGCCCTGGCCTGGATCGACACGGACATGGCCTGCCCCGTCGATCTGGCACAGGGGCCGCTCTTCGGTCACGCCCTGCTGCGCATCGCTCCGGAGGAACACCTCTGGTACCACCGTGTGCACCACATCGCCCTCGACGGCTTCGGCCTGTCGCTGGTCGCCCGCCGGGTCGCCCAGGTCTACACCGCCCTGATGGAGGGCGAGCCGACGGGCGACAGCGGCTTCGGCACCCTGGCCTCCGTACGGGACGAGGAACGCGCCTACCGTGAGTCGCCACGCTTCGCCGAGGACCGCGCCTACTGGACGGGCCGGTTCGCCGACCGCCCGCCGGTGGCCACGCCGGCCGGGCGTACGGCCCTGCCCGCACGCACCTTCCACCGTCAGGTGGCCGACCTCGGCGCAGCTCGTACGCGGGCCCTGCGAACGGTCGCCCGCGCACTGAAGGTCACCTGGTCGGAGGTCGTGCTGGCCGTGACGGCGGCACAGCTGCACCGCGCGACCGGCGCACCGGAGATCGTCCTGAGCCTGCCCACCATGGGCCGACTCGGTTCCGTGGCCCTGCGCGTGCCCTGCATGGTCCGCAACATCCTGCCCCTGCGCGTCACCGTCTCCGCGTCGGACAGCGTGCGCGACCTGGCACTGCGGATCTCCGCCGAACTGCGTGCGGGCCTGCCGCACCAGCGCTACCGCTACGAGCGACTGCGGCGCGACCTCAGGCTCGTCGGCGGAGAGCGCAGGTTGTCCGGGCCGGGCGTCAACATCATGCCCTTCGCGTACGACCTGCGTTTCGCCGGACACCCCAGCACCGTCCACAACGTCTCCGCGGGCCCGGTCGACGACCTTTCCGTCAACGTGTACGACCGCGCCGAGGGCGGAGGCCTGCGCATCGCGGTGGACGCCCACCCCGACCTCTACGACGAGGCGGACGTCGTCACCCTCCTGGACGAACTGCTCCTGCTGCTCGACAAGGCGATTGCCGCTCCCCATGGCGAGCTCGGCGTCCCTGGTCCGCGCACGCGTGCCCGGCCAGACATCGCCGACATCCAGGTCCTGGACGGAGGTCCGCTGCCGAGCCCCGCCCACCCCGTCCTCGACCTGATCGCCGAACACGCCTCCCTGCGCGGCGGATCCATCGCCGTCGAGCACGCCGGTCGGGCGATCACCTACGCACAACTGCTGGACGCAGCACAGGAGTCGGCCCGCCGGCTGACGGGCCGGGGGATCGGCCGGGGCGACCTGGTGGCCGTCGCCCTGCCGCGTGGCATCGACGCCGTCACCACCGTCCTCGGCGTCCTGCTGTCCGGAGCCGCCTACTGTCCGCTCGACCCGGCCGCGACTCCGGCCCGCAGGGCGGAACTGCTCGACGACGCACGCCCCACGCTCGTCCTGACCACCGAAGCGATGCCGGTGGAGCCGCACCACGAGCCCGCCACCCGGCAGCCTCCGGCACCCGCGCCGGACGACCTCGCCTACGTCCTCCACACCTCGGGCTCCACCGGGCGCCCCAAGGGCGTGGAGATCGACCACCGTGCCCTCGCGCACTTCGTGGCCGGCGCCACCCACCGCTACGGCCCGCAGCAGGAGGACCGCGTCCTGCAGTTCGCCCCCCTGCACTTCGACACGAGCGTCGAGGAAATCTTCCTCACCCTGTGCCGGGGTGCCACGCTCGTCGTCCGCGACGAGGACATGACCGACTCGGTCCACGGCTTCCTGGACGCCTGCGCACGGCTGCGGATCAGCTTCCTCGACCTGCCCACCGCCTACTGGCACGAACTGGCCCACGCGCTCTCGACCGGCTCCGCCGACGCCCCGGCCCTGCCCGCCGGGATACGCACCGTCGTGATCGGCGGAGAGGCCGCCCTGCCCGAACGGGTCGACCGCTGGCGCAAGGCGGTCGGCACCTCGGTGCGGCTGTTCAACACCTACGGGCCGACCGAGGCGACCGTGGTCGCCACCGTCGCCGACCTGCACGACGAATCCCTCCCCGCGGGAGACGTCCCCATCGGACTGCCGCTCCCCGGCACCCGTGCCGCCGTCGTCGACGGTGAACTCCACCTCCTGGGCGACAACCTGGCGCGCGGTTACCGTGGGGCCCGGCCGCCGGACGCGTACCGCTTCGCCCCACTCGGCCGGCTCCCCGGAGCGCCCCGCGCCTACCGCACCGGCGACCTGGTACGGCTCGGCGACGACGGTCAGCTGCGGTATCTGGGCCGGTCGGACGCGGAGTTCAAGATCAGCGGTCACCGTGTGCACCCCGCCGAGGTGGAGAACGCGCTCCTCACCCATCCGGCGGTCCGCGACACCGCCGTGGTCGGACAGGTACTGGCGGACGGGACACGGCGTCTGATCGCGTTCGTCGTCCCGGACGGCCCGCCACCTGCGACAACCCTACTCAGGGACCATCTCCGGGCGACACTCCCCGCCGCGATGATCCCTTCGGCGGTCGAGTTCCTGGACCGTGTGCCTCGTACCGGCGCGGGAAAGACCGACCGCGACGCGCTCGGGCGGCTGGCGCCCCGCCCCGGCGCACAGACCGACATGTCCGACGGTACGACCGACGGCATGTCCGACGGCACGGCGGTCGCGTACGAGGACGCGCCCGACAGCCCGTTGGAGCGGGCCGTCGCCGGGGCCTGGCAGCGGGCGCTCGGCATCACGACCCTCTCCGCGCAGGACGACGTGTTCGACCTGGGCGCCCAGTCCCTGCAGGCCATCCAGGTCGCCAACCGCCTGGGTACCGAACTCCACCGGGAGGTGAAGGTCGCCTGGCTCTTCCAGCACCCGACCCCCGCCGGACTGGCGGGTTTCCTGGAACGGCAGGAACGGCAGGAACGGCAGGAACGGCAGGCACGGTCGACAGGCCACGCACGGGCACGGCAGCTGTCCGTCGCTCCCGGTCCGCCGGCCACCCTGCTCGCGGACGCCGTCCTGGACCCGGACATCCGGCCCCGGCCCGGCGACGGATCCCGGGCGGGGCACACGCCCGACAGAATCCTCCTCACCGGTGCCACGGGCTTCGTCGGCGTACACCTCCTGGCGGAGCTCCTGACGGGCGCGAGTACGGGCGCGAGCGGGCGGACGGGCGGGCGGACGGGCGGGCGTACGGATGCCGGTCATTCCGAAGTGGTCTGTACCGTCCGGGCCCGGACCCCCGCCGAGGCCACCGCCCGTATCCAGGAGGCCCTGAAGGCCCACCGGATCCACCTTCCGGACCAGGCACTCCAACGCATCACCGCGATCCCCTCGGACCTCTCCCGCCCCCGACTGGGCCTCGACGCGAAGCACTTCGCGGAACTGGGCCGTACGTGCCGGGCGATCGTCCACAGCGCGGCGACCGTCAGCATCCTGCGCGAGTACGCCACTCTGCGCGCCGCCAACACCGAGTCGACCAGGGAACTCCTGCGCATGGCGGCGGAACACTCGATCCCCCTGCACCATGTGTCGACCCTCTCGGTCGCCCCGTCACTCGCGCACAGCAGCGAGGTACCGGAGGCCTTCCTCCTGCCCCACCCCGGACTCCGGTCCGGCTACCAGCAGTCGAAATGGGCGGCCGAACGCCTGCTGGAACAGGCCGCCGAGAGGGGCCTGCCGGTCACGGTGCACCGGCTCGGCCGGGTCGTCGGCCCGTACACCACCGGTTACGTGGACGAGCGGGACTTCCTGTGGAGCGTGCTGCGCGCGGGAGTGCCCGCAGGAATCGTCCCCGAGCTGTTCGAGGAGGAGACCTGGACCCCGGTCGACCACGTGGCCAAGGCGCTCATCCACCTCAGCCTCGTACAACGCCCCCCGAACGCCACCGTCTTCAACCACGCGGCCACCGCCCCGGTACGCCTGAGCGACCTCTACGACTGGCTGGAGGAGTACGGCTACCCGCTGCGCCGCATGACCACGGCCCGGTGGCGCACCGAACTGGCGCGCTCCGCGGACACTCCGAGCGCTGAGGCCCCGCCTGCGGCGACCACGCTCGCCTTCTTCGACTCCCGGGACGAGGAGCCCGCCGGACCGGACCTCCGGCTGGGCCGCGTCCGCTCGGACAACGTGAGGAACGGTCTGCGCGGCAGTGGCATCACCTGCCCGCCCGTCGACCGGCACCTCGTCCTCCGTTACCTCGACCACTGCGTCACCAGCGGAATGCTGCCCCCACCGGCGAAGTAGTCGCAGGCCCGCGGGAACTCGGCGGTCACCTCCTCCGACTACTGCAACAGAGCCGCGACATGGCCGCCCACCGTCGATCCACCCACGTATCACCCCGTAGCAAGGAGCCCCGTATGTCGAAGAAACGGCCGGTCGCCGCCGCCCTGGCCGGCGCCCTCTGTCTGGTCACGACGGCCTGTGCCGACGCGACCGACACGACAGGCGCCGCGAGCGAGGCATCAGCCGCCGCGGCGAAGTCGGGCTACCCGGTGACCCTCGACAACTGCGGGGCGCCCCAGAAGTTCACCGAGGCACCCGGCCGGGTGGTCGTCATGAACGGCGCCTCGGTGGCGGAGGTCTCCACCCTGCTCGCCCTCGGCCTCGGGGACAGCATCGTCGCCAACCAGCAGAGCTACGGAATGTCCGAGGTCGACGGCCGGGCCGAGGCCATCAAGGGCCTTCCCGACGGAGGTGTGAAGCTCAACGACGCCTACGACGTCCCGCGCGAGGCGATGATCGGGCTGCGCCCCGACCTCGTGCTGTCCACGACCTCCTACGGCTTCGACGAGAAGAACGGCTTCGCCACCCGCGACCAGCTCAAGGACGTGGGCGCCCGCACCTACGTGTCCCCGCAGGGCTGCGACCAGGACACCTCGAAGATGACGATCGCGGACAGCTACACCCTCCTGCGGGACATGGGCAGGGTCTTCGACCGGAGCGACCGGGCGGAGCAGCTGATCGCCGCGTCCGAGAAGAACATCGCCGGTGTCGCCGCCAAGGTGAAGGGCGAGAAGCGGCCCGAGGTCATGGTGCTCTTCTCCAACATGGCCATGGGCGGCAACGACTTCAGCTCGGTCGTCGCCAAGGGCATCTACAACGACATCCTCGCCAAGGCGGGCGGCAGCAACGCCTTCGAGTCGGCGTCCAAGACCTCCTTCGCCGACCTGAGCAAGGAGAAGGTGGCCGCCACCGACGTCGACGCCCTCGTCGTCATCGGCTACAACGACCCGAACCCGGCGGCCTACGCCAAAAAACTGCTGAAGGAGTTCCCCCAGTGGCCGGCCGCGAAGAACAACACGTACGTGGCCCTGTCGGACTCGATGTACCTCGGCCCGAGCAACGACCTGGCCGTCGAGAAGATCGCCGGGATGCTGCACCCCGACCGGTTCTGAAGCGCCTCCCGGGCCGTGTGCGGTGGTCACTCACGACCCTCGGGCTGCTGGTCGTCCTCGGCGCCGTCATGGTGGTGGCGGTGAGCATCGGCGCGGTCAACATCCCGCTGGCCGACGTCTGGTCGGTCCTCCTGCACCACGTCACCGGCCGCGGAGCCACCGGCGACCCCGCGCTCGACCAGATCGTGTGGACGTTCAGAGCACCCCGCGTCGTCCTGGCGGCCCTGGTCGGCGCGGGCCTCGCCGTCGCCGGCGCGGTCCTCCAGACCCTGGTCTCCAACCCGCTCGCCGACCCCGTCGTCCTGGGCTTCTCGTACGGGGCCTCCCTGGGCGCCGTCCTGGTCATCACCCTCGGCGGCGCCGCGCTCGGCGGACTGGGCGGACTGGGTGTGTCCGGCGCGGCGTTCGTCGGCGCCCTGGCGGCCGGGGCCCTGGTCTTCGCCCTCGGGCAGCGACGGGGCCGACTGGCCCCCACCCGGCTCGTCCTGGCCGGGGTCGCGGTCGGTTACGTGCTCCTGTCGATGACCAGCTTCGTCCAGCTGATGGCGACCCCCACCGAACTGCGTACCGTGATGTTCTGGATGCTCGGCAGCGTCGCGGGCGCACAGTGGGACCAACTGCCCACCGTCGCGGTGGTGGTTGTGGTGAGCACCGTCCTGCTCACCCTGTTCGGGCGGCGGCTCAACGCCCTGCTGGCCGGAGACGAATCCGCCACCGCGCTCGGCGTGGACGTCAACCGGCTGCGCGCCGTCCTGCTGGTGATCAGCGCCCTGCTCACCGGTACCGTCATCGCGGTCGCGGGCGGCGTCGGCTTCGTCGGCCTGATGATCCCTCACCTGATCCGGCTCACGACGGGGGCCGACCACCGCAGGCTGCTGCCCCTGACCGCGCTTCTCGGCGCGGTCTACCTCGTGGCCGTCGACCTGCTCTCCCGCACCCTCACCCGCCCCAACGAACTGCCGCTCGGCATCCTCACCGCCCTGCTCGGCGCCCCGTTCTTCCTGTGGCTGCTGCGCCGCGACAAGGGCTTGGACACCGCATGAAACTGACCGTGGACCAACTCCACATCATCCTGGACCGCAGTCCCATCCTCCGCGACGTGAGTCTGGAGGCAGCACCGGGCGACGTCGTCGGGCTCGTGGGCCCCAACGGCAGTGGGAAATCAACCCTGTTGCGCACGGTCTACCGCTCACTGCGGCCGGCCGGGGGAGTGGTCCGGGTGGGCGGCGACGACGTATGGGCGCTGTCGTCCCGTACGGCGGCCCGCCGAACCGCGGCCGTGCTGCAGGACGCCGCGACGACGACCGGCCTGAACGTCACCGAGATCGTCGCCCTGGGCCGGACGCCCCACCACGGTCTGATGGACAGGGACGGCACCGAGGACCACCGTGCGGTCGCCGAAGCGGTGGACCGCTGCGGGGTCGGGCCCTTCGCGGACCGGGACTACGCCACCCTGTCCGGCGGCGAACGCCAGCGCGTCCTGCTGGCCCGCGCACTCGCCCAGCAGCCGCGCCTGCTGGTCCTGGACGAACTCACCAACCACCTGGACATCCGCGCCCGGTTCGAACTCCTGGACCTCATCCGCAGTACGGGGATCACCACCCTGGCGGTCCTGCACGACCTCGACCTCGCCGCCCGGCTCTGCGACCGTCTCGTCGTGCTCCACGAGGGGGCGGTGGTGGCGGCGGGCCCGGTCCTTGAGGTCCTGACACCGCGGCTGCTGCGCGAGGTCTTCGGCGTACGGGGAGACACGGAGAGACACGCGGACGGCGTCGTACGCGTCACGTACGCGGCCAGGCCACTCGCCCCGCGGCCGATGGAGGTGGGGGGTCCGCGGGGCGAGGGTTCCTGAACGTGCCGGTCTGAACGTGCCGATCTGAACGTCGCGGTCAGCAGCTGTAGTTGACCAGCTTGAACGAGGCGTAGTGATCGGACGTGTAGTAGTCCTCCCGGACTTGCTCACCGGTGACGATGCGACGGGCACCGCGGGTGGAGGAGCCGGGCGTGATCACCGTGTACTCGTGGTAGTAACCGGTCGTCCGGCTGGGCAGGATGCCCTCCCGGTTCTGGAAGACGCTGCCGTCCTGCGAGTAGGGATAGGGGCCGCCCTGCTCGATCAGGTCCAGCGTGTCGTGTGCCTGGGACGGCAGACTGCCGTAGCAGATGCTGCCGACGGCCGAGGCGGACGTGCCCGCGGCGTCGGCGGTCGTGGTCCCGCCGACGAGAAGAGCGGACAGAACGGCGGCTGCGGCGCCGATGCGAGTGATCCGTGGGGGGAATCTCATGCCCACATGATGACGCGCGTAGACGCTGACATGTCAATGACAACCACGAAGATTTTCACCGTCTCGTCCGATGAATTTTCGGGAAGTTAACCTCGGGCGCCGGTCAGCGGCGGGGGCGGCGGAAGACGATCGCTGTGGCGTCGCGGCACGCGGAGTTGGCAGAGTGGCGCAGATGTCCACCGATCACCCCTCCGTAGATCTTGCGCGGTGGCCGTGGACGGACGACACGGAGATGGCCTGTTCGGTCTTCGAGGTGCTGCGCCGGCGCGGCAGTGTGGACCAGTACGACCTCGCGCAGGGTTTCGCGCGGCGGCACGACTTCGACCGCGGCTACGGTCCGGCGGTGAACCGGCTGCTGCGGCTGGTCCGCGAGGGCGGCAGATGGCAGGAGCTGGCCGCGGACCTGTTCGACGGCCAGGGGTCGTGGGGCAACGGGGCCGCGATGCGGGGGCAGTGGCAGCGGGTGCGGCACGGCGTGCGCTCACTGAACATGGACGAGAAGTGGGACGCGTACCTGGAGGACAACCAGCCTTCCCTGCAATGCAGTTGGACCGGCAACGCCATCTTCCGGGTGACCGTGGCCGAGGATCCGGACGGATGGCGGCCGGTGGCCGCATGGGTTGAGTCGGACCCCGACGTCCACCGACGTGGCGGGGACGAGGCCGAGAGTGCCTTCCTGGAACTCTTCCTGCGCGCCTGGTACATGGACGACACGCGGCCTGAAATGTGGGAACGCTACAAGGAGCTGCGCCGCGCCGAAGAGGTGGCAGGGGACGGTCAGGAACCCACGACGGCAGCCACCTGAGCCGGTCACCTGTCCGCGATCAACTGACCGAGCCGGGGGCTCGTCCGCGTCGGCGACCAGCGCGCGCAGGTCTTCGTGCCAGCCCTCGAAGTGGCTGAGAGCAGTCGTAGGTAGTGCCCAACCCGGCGACAATGGTCTGCGACAGGAGTGAGACAAGGGGCGGACAGCCATGGCTGAGGCATGTGCGATCGAGGTCGTCGTCTTCGACATCCTCGGAACGATGGTCGACGAGCCCGGCGGGCTGCGGGCGGCCATCCGTGACGCGGTGCCCGCGGCAGTAGCGGCCGACGACGCGGCCCCTGGCCGAAGCTGGTGATCTGCGGGACGTGGCAGGACGCGCCGGAGCTGTACCGCACGTATGTGGGTGAACCGCTGATGGTGTGCGCCGAGGCGGTGGCCGATACTGTCGGCGCCCGGCTGCTGCGTGTGGCGGGCTACTACCCGCACACACAACAGCCCGCCGCCGTCAACGCCGCCCTTCGGGAAGTGTGGGAACCGGGGCAACAGGGGAAACCGGGGTGGCAGGGGGAACCGGGGTGACAGGGAACAGACAGTGGGTCAGTCCGGCTGAACATTTCGTACACCCCGCGCACTCTGCGCGGTGGCGGCGGCATGGAGCTGTTCCAGTGCGTCCAGGACGATGGTGTGCCGGTGCCAGAGCAACCAGCGGCCCACCTGTGTGCCGACGGTTTCCAGGGCGGCGAGTTGCGCTCGGGTGAAGTCGGTCAGGGGCTGTTCGTGATGGCTTGAGATGATGCCCACGACCCGGTCCTTGCGGCCGACCAGCGGCACGCTGTGCGCGGCCCGGCTGCCTGCCTGCAAAATCACGTGCCGGGACTCCTCGTCGAAGATGTCCGCGACCGCCACATCCTTCACCGTGATCTGCTGGCGCTGTTCGGCGGCCTGCGCGCAGGATGTCGTGGAGTCCCGCACGAAGGCGAAGAAATCGGTGAACTCCTGGTTCAGCCCGGTGTGTTTCTCCATGCGCAGCATGCCCTGCTCGGACAGCTGTACGTTGCCCATGGTGGTCTCGGTGATGTGCAGTACGCGCCGCATCGCGTTGCGCAGCACCACGCCATGATTGGTGCGGCTCGCCTCGTCCACCGCCAGGTTCGCGAGAGGTGGCGGGCTGTAACGGGCGCGTCTGGGGAACCACAGTTCGGCGTCCGTGTCAGGTGCCGCGGTGTGCAGCACGGCGTCGGCCAGCGTGTGCAGCTTGATGTTGAACTGCTGCGAGGTCTGCCGCAGCAGTTCGAACGCCTCCTGCTGCGAGGCGAGGCGGTAACGGCCGGTCAGTACCCGCTGCGCATGGGCGACACCGATGTGTGCCAGTCGTCGATTGCGCTGCCCGGCCGTCTCACCCGGTTCCGGCGTGAACGTTTCCGGCATGAACGTTTTCGGGGTGACCGTTTCGGGCACGGCGGCGGAACCAGGGGTGTTGCGGGAGGGTGGGTGAGGGGGTTCCTGGCTCACGGAGCGGTCTTCCTTACAGCAGCTTGGGCGCGACGGATGACCCGCATGAACCTCACGTTCCGAAGGTGAGGTCCATGGAGGACGCGTGCCTATTGCCCAAGCACCGGCGCAACTTTACCCGTAGATGTCACCTCTTCCTGACGCATTACCTGCCGTGACGGCGGCGCTTCGTACGAGGGCGGGGGCCGGCTGGCAGGCGTGGCTCGGGCGGGCCGTGACGCTGCCATTCCGTACGCAACTGGAGCCGGAGGGAGGGCGGGTGGGTCCGACGGCGACGAACTGCTTCTGGACCGGACGACGTGGACGTGCGGTCAGGTGGTGCGGGCGCGCAGGCGGCGCAGCATGCGCGGGTCCTCGAAGCCCACGGAGCGGGCGGCGGCGTCCATGGTCGCGCCGTGACTGATGAGGTGCTGGGCGCGTTCGAGGCGCAGGGTCTGCTGGTAGCGCAGGGGGGTCAGCCCGGTGGCGCGGCTGAAGAGCCGGGTCAGGGTGCGTTCGCTGACGCCCACGGCCGACGCCACGGTCGGCAGGGGGAGCGCCTGGTCGAAACGTTCGTCGATGAGGTCCTGGGCCCGGTGCACGGTGTCGTCGAGGTGGGACCGGTGCCGGAGCATCGCGCTGGACTGCGGTTCGTGGCCGTTGCGGCGGGCGTACACGACCATCTCCCGTGCCACCTGGGCGGCGACCGCGGGGCCGTGCCGGGTGGCGACCAGGTGCAGGGCCAGATCGATACCGCTGGCGATGCCGGCCGAGGTGACCACCCGGTCGTCCGTGGTGAACAGGACGTCCCGGACGACCAGCGCCCGCGGGTGACGCGAGGCCAGCTCGTCCTGCACGTCGTGGTGGGTCGTGCAGTGACGGCCGTCCAGCAGCCCGGCGAGACCGAGGGCCTCGGCCCCGGCACAGACGCTGGCCACAGTGCCGCCCCTGGCGTGGTGGTCCCGCAGGGCCCGCAGCGGGGCGGGACCGATGGCGGGGCTGTCGGCCAGGGTGCCCGCCCGCCAGCCGGGCACCACGACCAGGTCCTCGGGCCCCAGCTCCGGCCAGTCGAGCCGGGCCACCAGCGGCAGCCCCTGCGCGGTGGGAACCTGCGGCCGCTCGGCGACGTAGGAGAGCGTGTACGGGTGCCCGAAGTCGTCGGCCGTGGAGAAGACCTGCGCGGGGCCGGCCAGGTCCAGCAGATGGACCCCGGGCACCAGGAAGAAGACGATGTGCGTCACGATCCGGTCATCATGCCCGATGTGCCGCCGCGGCCTCAAGACCGTCGACCGTCGCGATGGTGGCGAAGCGTCCGGCGAGCGCGTACTCGGTGCGCCGGACGACCTCGTCGGCGGAGAGCGTACGAGGGTCGGCCAGCAGGTCGGCCACGCTCTGGTCGTCGGGGGCGTCGCGGTGCGGGATGGGGTTGGTCGCGGTCGCGTCGGTGACGAACGTGACCTGGTAGCCGAGGTCGCTCGCGACGCGGGTGGTGGTCTCCACGCACTGCTCGGTGCGGATGCCGCAGACGACGAGTTCGCGGACACCGCGTTCGGTGAGTATCTGCTGGAGGTTGGTCGTGGTGAAGGCATTGTGCGAGGTCTTGTGGATCAGCGGCTCACCCTCCGCCTGCTCCAGTTCCTCCATGAGCCGGACATGGCCGAGGGCCGGGTCGAAGACGTCGCCGCTGCCGGGCTCGCAGTGCAGCACCCACACCACGAGGTCCCCGGCGTCACGGGCGAGCCGGACCAGCCGGTTCACCTGCTCGGCGATCTTCGGGTCGGAGATCGTCGCCCACAGGGGGCGGGCGCGGAAGGATTCCTGGACATCGATGACGATCAGTGCGCGGTTCATGCCCAGAGTCTGAGCCACGTGGTGCTCGCGGCGACATGCCGCATCGGGTCCCGAAGCGGAACGATCCGGTCACCGTTCGCGGTCACCGCTCCGACCACGGAGCCGCAGCCTCACGCGGTCGGCTCGTCGACGAGCGTGCGCAGGAGCTCCTGCCCGGCCGGCCAGTCACCGAGGCCACTTGCCGAGTTGATGTGGCCGTGGTTCTCGACGAAGTGGGACGGGGCCCGCCACTCGCGCGCGAACGCGGCGGACGCCGCCGGATCGCAGTACGGGTCGTCGTCGCTCGCCACCAGCAGGCTCCGGCACGGCAGCGGGCGGGCGGTCACGTCCACGTACGAGGGAGCCGCGTGGCTCGGGAACGACGCGCTCCGGGTGTCCGGAGGTGCGACCAGGAACGCCGTGACCCCAGCGGGTCGCACCCGGCCCACCCGGCCCAGCCGGTCCTGCCGGTCAAACCACTCCGCGGCCGTCCAGCAGCCGAGGCTGTGCGCCACCAGCACGATCTCGCTGTCGTGCCGCGCCACGGACTCGTAGGCGGTCTGGACCGCGTCGACCCAGTCCGACAGCTCGGGCCTGCTCCACGAGGCCGGTGCGACACGCACGGCCGAGCCGCCCCACCGCTTCTCCCACAGGCTCTGCCAGTGCCGCGCGTCCGAACCGTCGATCCCGGGGATGATGACGTACGAGACCATTGCCCGCCTTCCTTCCGATCACGGTGCCCGTGCTTCGCGGGGCCACCATGCGGCGATTATCGGTCGCGGGGCCACAGCGCTGGGCCCGGGGTGCGTCCGACCCCACACGACCTCACACGATCCGCCACGTCACGCCCGTCGGGGCCGAAACGCGTTCTTGCCTCGTACCGGCCACGTTCTAAGATCTCGGGCAGAGACACCGGCTTCCGCACGGGCAGCCGGCCGTGCCCGCCGTGGCGGGTACCAGCAGCCGGCCCCCAGCCCCCGGGCCCGGAGAGACCACCACGCCAACCGGGAAACCGGAGTCCGCATCCCGCGATGTTCTGCGCGGACCCCGGTCCCTCGTCCTTGCGGCCTTTCGAGTTGGGGCGTACTCCCGCGCGCCCCAAGTGCCGCGAGGACGATCCCGCGCGAGGCCCTCGCGTCAGGGGACGACGCGAGTCCTCGTGCCGGCGGCCGCCGGCGTCGCAGACAGGCGACGGCGGCCGCCACACCCGCGTATGGCCGGGTGCGCTCTTCGACTACCCGCGCCGTCAGCCGATTCACAGCCCGTCCGAGGGCTCCTCCAGACCCTCACACGGGCCGGCCGCGCCCCAGGGAAGCCGTACCTGTCGGCCCGCCGTCGCGGTGGGTGGTCATCAGGGCCCTCGATGATGGCGTACGGTAGGTGATGTCGACGCGGGGTGGAGCAGCTCGGTAGCTCGCTGGGCTCATAACCCAGAGGTCGCAGGTTCAAATCCTGTCCCCGCTACTGTCGAAGAGGGTCCGGACCTTGTGGTCCGGACCCTCTTTCGTTCCCCGGACGACACCCGTCACGGAACGTGAACTCGGCCGGCGGTCGTGCGGCGCTCCGCTCGAAAACCCGGTGGCCGCGACGCCGGAGCTGTCGATACCGTCGGCCTCCCGGCAGGCCGCGGCAGCGGATGCCTTGGCTTGCCCGATGCAGGTTCGGGCTGAGGTGCGAGGTCGGACGCATGGTGAACAGACGCCGGCAGAAGAAGCTGTCCCGACGGCTCGTCAGCGCCGCGACCTTCGGCGACAGCTCGCAGATCGACGCTCTCCTGCGAGCCGGGGCCGACCCCGGCACGGTCGACACCGAGGGCACCACACCTCTTTACGCCGCGTCCGTCCACGGCGCCACCGGCAATGTCCTGCGCCTGCTGGCGGCCGGGGCCCCGCCCGACACGGAGAGCGGACGGGGCACGGAAGGCACACCCCTGTGCGGGGCCGCCTGCTGGGGGCACGTCGAGACGGTCCGTGCGCTTCTGGCGCACGGCGCCGATCCCCGGCTCCGCGAGGACCACGGCACGGGACGCTCCCCGCTGGAGTGGGCGATGGCCGGGCCCCATCCCGAGACGATCGACGTGCTGCTGGCCGCGGGTGCCCAACCGGCCGCCCCGGCCGTGACCTGACTCACCTCGGGTTCCGCGACCCTCGACGGCTCAGGACTCGTCCGGCGAAAGGGCGTACAGCTGGGGGAGGTTGACCACGATCGCCTCCTGCGTGCTGCGCGCGATGACGACCACCGCCTCGTCCTCCGGGTCCGGGTTCTCCTCCCGGTGCGGGACGAACGGCGGTACGAAGATGTAGTCGCCGGGTGAGGTCCGCAGCCGTACCTCCTTCGGCTCCTTGCCCGCGCCCTCGCCCGCGCCCTCGGCCCCGCCCCGGCCCGAGTCGTCGATGAAGACGAACTCCGGGTGGCCGCTCACCACATAGATGGCCGTCTCGGACTCACCGTGGTGGTGGTCGGAGGAAGCCGTCGACGGAGCCACATGCGTCTGGCCCATCCACAGCTTCTCGGAGCCGACGGTCCTCCCGCTGACGGCCGCGAACCTGCGCATGCCGCCGCTCTGCGCGGTGTCGCCGTCCAGGGAGTCGGCGCGGATGTGGTGCAGACGGCTGCGCAGGGGTGCGGTCGGCTCGTTCGGGCTGTCGTGGAGGTGGGGATGGAAGCCCTCACCGGGGGTCGTCAGCGGCTCGCTCATGGCGGCGACGCTAGAGCGGTCCCGAAAAGGATGTCAAGAGGTGTCCTTTGGCTTTCACCTGCGGCAATGTTCCCGCAATGTGGGAAACAAGCCGCCGAAGCGCCGCGCGCCGCCCCCCTCCTCAGGCATGATGTGCGCATGCATATTTCCGCGAAGGCGGACTACGCCATGAGGGCGCTGCTGGAGCTCGCCCGCGAACCTTCCCGCCCGCTCACCTGTGAAGCCATCGCCTCCTCGCAGGAGATCCCGTTCCGCTTCCTGAAGTCCGTGGTGGGTGAACTGCGCAGAGCCGGCCTGGTGCGCAGCCAGCGCGGCTGCGAGGGCGGTTACTGGCTCGGCAGGGCCGCCGAGGAGATCACCCTGCTCGATGTCACGCGTGCCGTGGACGGCGAGTTGATCACCCTGCGCGGTGAGCCGCTGGAGGGTCTCGACTACCCGGGTCCCGCGACAGGCCTGCCCGATGTGTGGCGCGAGGTCGAGGCGGCCGCCGCGGCGGTCCTGGGCGGGGTGACGCTGACCTCGCTGCTCACCCGTGGAACGACGGGCGTGACGGGAGCGGCGGGCGTGACGGGCGTGACGGGAGCGGCGGCAGCGGCCGAAGGGCTCGCCCGGAGAGGCGCCGCGTGACAGCCGGGCCGCAACCGGGACCGAGACGGCCGCCGCAACAACCGCCGCAGTCGAACTCGCAGCCACACCGGCCGCCTCAACAGCCGCCGCAGCCCAACTCGTTGACACCGGCGTCGGTCGAAGTCGTCGAGTACACCGACCCGTTGTGCCCCTGGGCCTGGGGATCGGAGCCCGTCTTCCGGAAGTTGCGGGCGGCGCTGGCCGGCCGGGTCCGCTGGCGGCGGGCGTACGCGATCCTCTTCGACCACGACGACGATCCGCCGCCCGACCCGGTGGCGGAGACGGCCTGGTACGCGCGCTACGTCGAGGAGATCAGTTCGCACAGCCGGGCCCCGCGCCCCGTGCGGCTCAGCCGGATGCCGGCCGACTCCTGGCCCTCCTCGCTCGTTGCCAAGGCCGCCGTCCGCCAGGGCGAAGAGGTCGCCGAGCGGGTGCTGCGGCGGCTGCGGGAGAGCGTCTTCGTGCTCGGCGAACCGGCGGACACCCCCGACCTGGCCCTGGCCGCGGTCCGGGGCGTACCCGGTCTGGACGTGCGGCGGCTGGCGGTCGACGCCGCCTCCGGGGCGGTGCTGGAACAGGTGCGCGCCGACCGGCTGGAGGCCCGCCGCCCGGTGGCCGAGGTGCTCACCGCGCAAGACGGGTCGCCGCATCCGGGCGCGGCCAAGGAGACCGACGAGGGCGGACACCGGTACGCGTTGCCGACCCTGCTCGTCCGGACCGAGGGCGAGTACCGCGTCGTACCCGGCTGGCGGCCCTTCGAGGAGTACGCGGCGGCCGTCGAGGAACTGAGTCCCGGGCTGTCGGCGGTGCACGCCCGGCTCACTCCGGCGCACGCGCTGGAGCGCTACCGCAGTCTCACCGACCTGGAGCGGCTGCTGCTGACCGAGGGCCCTTGGCCGCCCCCGGACGCCGTGCGGGTGGACACGGCGGGCGGGCCCCTGTGGCTGCACCCCGACGAGGCGGCAACTCACCCCGCCGCACGGTGAATCCGGCTCGTCCGAGGCTGTGAACTGCGGCGGACCCCGTCCCGCCCAATGAGACACCAATTGGTGTCCATTGACAGTCGGTTGCGGGAGCCCCCAGGATGAGCACCATGCTTACGACGCACCCCGGTGTGGTGTGCCGCTACGTGGACCTGCGGCGCACCAGCAGCGCACTCTGTCGCTGACCCTTCGCCGTCCCCGGTCCGCAGACGCCTGACCGCCGCCTCCAGTACTGGCTCTCCAGTGCTCGACCGAGCCGTGCCCGCCTCTGCGTCTTCCTCTCCGTGCCCCGTCGCACTCCCCGTGCCTCGTCGCACACCTTCTCCGTCTCCCGGCCCGCCCCTTTGCGAGCCCGTCGACTCCTCCATCCCGGTAGTCCCGCGATCCCGCACGTCCTGCTCTGAGCGCCGCACGCCCTGCCCTGAGTGCCGCGCGCCCCGAGTGCGCGCCGGCGCTCTCCCCGGCATGTCCGTGCGGCCCCTCCGGGTCCGAGTCGACGTTCCGTACGCACAGGGTCAGGTCCTCCCGCCTTGCTCCTTCTGCCCCGGCCCCGGCCGGGGCCCGCCAAAGGAAGAACGAGATGCCCGCTCACCTCATTACCCGCCGCCCCGGAGCGGACCGCCGTTCGTCCCGAGGCGCAGGCCGCCTGCGGGCCGCAGCCCTCGGAACCGCCTTCGTCGCCGTGCTCACCCCCGTACTGAGCGCCTGCGGCGGTGACTCCGCCGCCTCGGGCGGCGGCTCCACGCTGAAGTGGACCTCCTCGTACTTCCCGACCCACTGGGACCCGGTCGTCGGTGGCAGCGGCGCGCAGTTCCGCGAACTCGCCCTCGCCTACGCCTCGTTGACTCGTACGGACGAGAGCGGCAAGGCTGTTCCCGACCTCGCCAAGAGCTGGGAGTACAACGACAAGGGTGACGAGATCACCTTCCATCTGCGTTCCGGCCTGAAGTTCAGCGACGGCGAGCCCGTCGACGGCGCCGCCGTCAAGGCGGCCATCGAGCGGGCGCAGAAGCAGAAGAACTCGGCGCTCTTCGGCGACCTGACCTCCATCAAGTCGGTGGACGCCGACGGCCTCGACGCGGTCCTGCACCTCAGCCAGGTCGACTATCAGATACCCCAGTTGCTCGGTCAGCGCGTCCTGCAGATCGCCAGCCCCAAGGCGGCCAAGAACCCCGAGAAGCTGGACCAGAACCCGGTCGGCGCGGGCCCGTTCGTCGTCACCCAGGTGATCCCGGGCACCAAGGCGCTCCTGAAGAAGAACCCGGACTACTGGGACGCGAAGAACATCCACATCGACAACGTCGAGCTGACCTCCGCGCCCGACGCCTCCACGGTCGTCTCCGGTCTGCAGACCGGCGTCTACAACTTCGCCGACCTGGACCCGAGTCAGGCGTCCGCCGCCAAGAAGGCCGGCCTGGACGTCTTCGTACAGCCGGGCTTCAACGCCTCGAACCTCAGCCTCAACGTCAACAAGGCACCCTTCGACAACGACAAGGTCGTCGACGCCGTACGCCACGCGGTCAACCGCAAGGAGTTCGTCGACAAGCTGACCTTCGGCTACGGCGAGGTGACCGACCAGCCGTTCCCGAAGGGGTACGAGGCCTACGACCCCAAGTCGGAGAACGCCTACCCCTACGACCCGGCGAAGTCGAAGAAGCTCCTCGCCGAGGCGGGCTACAAGTCCGGTGACATCAAGCTGAACCTGGTCATCCCTGCGGAGGACCCGCAGGCGGAGATCGTCCAGTCCCAGCTGGGCAAGGTCGGCATCAAGGTCACCATCAAGATCGACAAGAACTGGGCCACCCCGTTCTTCGCGAAGGACCTGACGTTCTCGCTGTACGGGACCACCGGCCGTGACTCCGCGGCGCAGACCCTCACCGCCCACTTCGGCCCCAACGGCCCGCTGAACCTCAGCACGCCCTACGAGCCGGCCGGTTTCGAGGCCGCCATCGCCAAGGTGCGCAAGACCCCGCTGGACGCCCCCGACTACACACAGGTGCTCCAGGCGGCGACCCGGGCGGGACTGGAGAGCAAGGCACTGGTCTTCACCTACTCCCAGCCGAACCTCATCGCCAAGAGCAAGTCGATCTCGGACCTGCCGAAGAACCCGGCCCACATCGACTGGACCGGCGTGACCATCTCCGGCAGCTGACACCTCGTCCCAGCCAAGAACCCACCACAAGAGAGGGGCAAGCCCATGACGACGACCGCGGAACAGGCCCCGCCTGCCCGCCGTCGCAGGGTCGTCGGGACCAGGGTGCGGCACAGGCTCGGCCGCCTCCTGGTCACCCTGGCCCGGTCGGTCGCGATCTTCGTGCCCGTCTTCCTCGTCGCGACCTTCGTGACCTTCGCGCTGCGGTCGATGAGCGGACTCAGCCCGGCGCGGATCCAGCTGGGCGAGGAGGCGACCCCCGAGGCCATCGCGCGGGTCGAGGCCCAGTGGGGTCTCGACCGGCCGTTCCTGGTCCAGTACTGGGACTGGTTCACCGGTGTCCTGCACGGACAGCTCGGCACCAGCTGGACCAACGGCGCCGACATCTCCACACTCATCGGCCTGGGCCTCGGAGTGAGCCTGTCCGTCGCCACGTTCGCGCTGATCATCGGTGTCGTCCTCGGCTTCACCCTCGGCACGCTCGCGGCACTCAAGCGCACCACCTGGATCGACCGGGCCATCACCGGCTTCGTCACCCTCATCTCGGTGATGCCCGCGTTCGTCGTCGGTATCGTGCTGGTCGCGGTCTTCGCCGTGGGACTGCATCTGTTCCCCTCCGCCGGATACATCCCGGCCGAACAGGGTGTCGGCCCCTGGCTCGCGCACATCACGCTCCCGGCGCTCGCGCTCAGCTTCGACGTCGTCGCGGACGTGGCCCGCCAACTCCGCGGCAGTCTCGTCGCCGCCTTCCGCGAGAACTACGTGACGGGCGCGGTCGTACGGGGCCTGAGCCCACGTCGGATCTTCCTCGGCCATGTGCTCCGCAACGGCATCGGCCCGGCCCTGGCCACCCTCGGCCTGAAATTCCCCGCACTGGTCGGCGCCTCCGTCGTCACCGAATGGATCTTCGGGCTGCAGGGCTTCGGCCGGTTCGCCAACGACTCCGCCCAGGCCGGCGACGTACCGGCCGTACAGGGAGTCCTCGTCGTGTCGATCGTCCTGGTCGTCCTCTTCAACCTGATCGTCAACCTGGTGCTGGCACGTGTCACACCGGCATCCCAGCGGGGGGTATGACCATGGTGCGCCGCGTCCTCAGCCTGACCTCCGGCCGCATCGCCGTGGTCATCCTCACCCTGATCGCGCTGCTGGCCGTCCTCGGCCCGCTGCTCGCCCCGCAGAACCCCCTGGCCACCAGCGACAACACCCTTGCCGCGGCCTCCGGATCCCACTGGCTCGGCACCGACTACCTCGGCCGGGACACCTTCAGCCGGCTCCTGGACGGCTCACGCGTCAGCGTGCTCGGCTCCCTCGAAGTCGCCGTGATGGCCCTGGTCGTCGGCGCGATCCCCGGTATCCTGTCGGTCTACCTCGGCCGGACCTTCGAATGGCTCACCCTGCGGCTGGCCGACACGCTGGTCGCCCTGCCGTTCCTGCTGTTCGCGGTCGCCGTCATCGCGCTCCTGGGCAACGGCATCACCCAGGCCATGCTCGTCACCGGAGCCCTGGTCTCCCCGCTCTTCTACCGGGTGGCCCGCGCCGCCACCCTGGCCGTCGCCCGCTCTCCCTACGTGGAGGCAGCACTCGTCGCGGGCGCCTCGACCGGCTGGATCGTCCGCCGGCACGTCTGGGTCAAGGTGCTCCCGCCGATCGCCGTCGCGCTCGCCCAGACCATCGGCGTCGGTTTCATCATCGTCTCCAGCCTCACCTTCCTGGGCATCGGCGTACAGCCTCCCGCACCGACCTGGGGCGGACTGCTCGCCTCCGACCTCGGCTATCTCAGCTACCAGCCGTGGGCGCCCCTCGCCCCCGCGGTGCTGATCATGATCACCGTCTGGGCCAGCAACCTGCTCGCCGACGCGATCCGCGACGTCTCCGGCGAAGCGGGCCGGGCCTTCGTCAACACCCGCAAGGCCCGCGCCAATCGCCTCGGCAAGCCCGACCCCGTATCCACCGGAGGTGCGTGATGACCACGCTGTCCGCGAAGGCCGCCCCCGGCACGGCCCTGTGTGCCGCCGAGCCCGCCACGGAGCCCGCCACCGGGTCCGTCGGTGAGCTTTCCACGGCCGGTACGACGGCCGCACCCGTGCTCGCCGTGCGCGGTGTGCGCATCAGCGACCAGGTCACCGACCGCGAGATCGTCCACGGCGTGAGCTTCGAACTCACCCCGGGGAAAACGGTCGGCATCGTCGGCGAGTCGGGCAGCGGCAAGACCCTCACCTGCCGGGCCACGCTGGGCATCCTGCCCCCGCACTTCGAGGTCTCCGCCGGCTCCATCGAGATCGCCGGCACCGACATCGCGACCCTGACACCCCAGCAGTGGACGGCCCTGCGCGGCGCCACGATCAGCGCGGTCTTCCAGGACCCGGCGTCCTACCTCAACCCCTCGATCCGGGTGGGCGCGCAGATCGCCGAGGTCATCCGGGTCAAGAAGGGCCTGAAGCGGCGCGAGGCACGCCACCGTGCCGTCGAACTGCTCCAGGCCGTCCAACTGCGCGATCCGGAACTGGTCTACGGCCAGTACACGCACGAGCTGTCCGGCGGCATGCTCCAGCGCGTCCTGATCGCCGTCGCGATCGCCGCCGACCCGCAGATCCTCATCGCCGACGAGGCGACGACCGCGCTCGACGTCACGGTCCAGGCCGAGATCCTCGACCTCCTCGCCGAACTCCGCGAACAGGCCGGTCTGGCCCTGGTGGTCGTCTCCCACGACCTGGCCGTCGTCGCCCAGCTGTGCGACGAGGTCCTCGTCATGCGCGAGGGCGAGGTGGTGGAACAGGGCCCGACGAGCGACGTACTCCACCGTCCGCGCCACGAGTACACCCGACTGCTCATCGCCGAGCACGACCAGTACGGCCTGGAGAAGTTCCTCACGCCGCTCACGCCGCAGGAGACATCGTGACCACCGAGCAGACACAGGGACAGCGGTCCGCCGAAGCGGGGGCGGACGGACGGGCCGTCCTGGAGGTCACCGGCCTCGACGTGCACTACGGGCCCCGCCGACAGCGCCGCCGCGCCCTGCACGACGTCTCGCTGAGCGTCGCACCCGGGGAAACCGTCGGCATCATCGGCGAGACGGGATCGGGCAAGTCCACCTTCGCCCGCACGGTCCTCGGCCTGGTACGCGCCTCCGCGGGCCGGATCGTCATCGGCGGCGAGGACGTCGGGGCGTACGGCAGCCGTCAGTGGCGCAGACTGCGCCGCCGCGGCGTCGTCCAGTACGTCTTCCAGGACCCGCTGCGCAGCCTCGACCCCGACCTCACCGTCGAGGAGTCGCTGATCGAGCCGCTGCTCATCCAGGGCGTGGCACGACAGGAAGCGGCGGACCGGGCCCGTACGTTCCTCGCCCGCGTCCAGCTCTCCGAGGAACTGCTCGACCGGCTGCCGGGGGAGCTGTCCGGCGGTCAGCGCCAGCGGGTCGCGGTGGCCCGGGCGCTGGTCACCGAGCCGAAGCTGGTCATCCTCGACGAGCCGGTCAGCGCGCTCGACTCGGCCAACCGCGTACAGATCCTGCAGATCCTCAAGGATCTGCGCGCTGCGGGCGTGGCCCTCGTCTTCATCTCGCACGACCTGGGGTCCGTCGCCGGGGTCGCCGACCGTATCGCCGTGCTCTACCAGGGCGAACTCGTCGAGGTCGGCGCGGCCCGCGACGTCATCACCGATCCCCGGCACGTCTACACCCGGCTGCTCGTCGGCTCCGCGCCCACCCTGCGCAGTGCCTCGGCCGACCGCGCCGAACGCGACCGGCTCCGCGCGCTGCTGCACGCTTGAGTCCGCACACCTGGGTGCGCCGACGAACCCGCGCACCCAGGTGTGCCTGTGAACCCCCGCACCCCTCAACTTCCGCACCACCGAGAGGAATCCGCATGCCCCGCACGATCCACCTCGCCCTGCACCCCTACGGCGTCGGCGGCCCCGGCCAGCACGGTCTGTGGAAGGACCCGAGCGTCGCGAAGAACGCCAGCATCGACATCAACTACTACATCAAGCAGGCGCAGGCGGCCGAACACGCCCTGTTCGACGCCCTGTTCGTCGTCGACAGTCAGTTCATCAACGCGACCTACCCCTCGCACTATCTCAACCGGCTCGAACCGCTGACCCTGTTGTCGGCGGTCGCCACCCACACCCGGCACATCGGTCTGGTCGGCACGGCGAGTTCGACGTACAACTCGCCCTTCAACCTCGCCCGCCGGTTCGCCTCCCTCGACCACATCAGCGGCGGCCGGGCCGGCTGGAACGTCGTGACCAGCTTCGACACCGGAACGTCCCGCAACTACGGGCTGGACGAACACCTCGACTACACCACCCGCTACGGCAGGGCGCTGGAGTTCGTGAAGGTCGCCCGCGGCCTGTGGGACTCGTACGAGGACGACGCGTTCCCCGCCGACGTCGAGCGGGACATCTTCCTCGACCCCGCCAAGCTGCACGAACTCAACCACGAGGGCGAGCACTTCAAGGTCGCCGGGCCGCTCAACCTCTCGCGCTCGCCGCAGGGCCAGCCGGTCATCTTCCAGGCCGGCGTCTCCGAGGAGGGCCGCGACCTCGCCGCACAGGTCGCCGAGGGCATCTACGCGCCGGGCGGTTCACTGCAGCAGGCGCAGGACTACTACGCCGACATCAAGAAGCGCACCGCCTCCTACGGCCGCGACCCCGAGCACATCAAGATCTTCATCCACGGCGGACCGATCGTCGCAGCCACCGACGAGGCCGCCCAGCGGCGCGAGCGGGAGATCTTCGAGGAGGACAACGACTTCAAGGGCAACCTCGCGCTCCTGGGCCGCTCCTTCGGCGCGTACGACTTCAGCGCGCACGACCTGGACGCGCCGTTCCCGGACGTGGCGCACCTCGCCGAGAAGGGCGGTCGTACCGGCGCGTCCAAGCTGATCGAGCGGGCGAAGGCCGAGAACCTGACCCTGCGTCAAGTGGCCCAGTCCGTAAGCGAATTCCGTCGCTCGCCGTTCGTCGGGGCGCCGGCGACCGTGGCCGACACCATCGAGAAGTGGTTCGACGCCGGCACCTTCGACGGCATCAACCTCGCCTTCCGCAACAACGCCGACCTGGAACTCTTCGTCGACGGCGTCGTCCCGATCCTGCAGAAGCGCGGACTGTTCCGCACCGAGTACGCGGCCGACACCCTGCGCGGCAACCTGGGCCTGCCGGTCCCCGCCAACCGCAACACCCGCGAGCCCAGCCTCGCGGACCACTGAGGACAGGGACATGAACGAACTGTCGGTGACGGGCGGGCGTGACGTCCACACGGTACGGTTCCCGGCCGCCACCCCGCCGGACACCGTGGACGTACTGATCGTCGGAGCGGGCCCCGTCGGCCTCTCCGCCGCGATCGAACTGGCCGGGCGCGGCGTCCGCGTCGCCGTAGTGGACCGCGCCCGCACCGCGACCCTGGTACGGGCCGGAGCGATGGGACACACCCCTCGCGTGGTGGAACACTTCCGGCGCTGGGGGCTGCTCCAGCGCATCCGGGACGCCTGGACCTACCCACCGGAGTGGAACCAGGGCACCAGGCTGGTCACCTCCCTGGCCGGACACGAACTGGTCCCGCTGCCACGCCCTTCCTTCAACTCCCTGCGCCCCACGGCCTCGTACGCGTCGGAGGAAGCCCTGCGACGGCCGCAGACCGTGCTCCAGCAAGTCTTCCTCGACCGGCTGCGGGAACAGGGCGTGAGCGTCGCGGGCGGCTGGGAGCTGAGGGCACTTCGCGAGCACGCCGACGGCGTCGATGCCGAGATCGTGGGCGTGGACGGTGACGCGGCAGGTGGGGTGAGCGAGGGTGAGCGGCGCACCGTCCGTGCCGCCTATGTGCTGGGCACCGACGGCGGGAGCAGCACCACCCGACGGCTGGCGGGCATCGGGCGCGAGGGCGAGCACGCCACCGAGAAGCGGCTGCGGCTCATCGTCCGTACCGGCGACATCAGCGACCGGGTCGGAGCGGCGCCGAGCGGCAGCAACATCGTCGTCAACGCGAAGGCGTCCGGCTTCCTGGCGGCGGTGAGCACCCGCGAGTGGCGCGTCTACGCCGGCCCGTACCCGCTGGACCACGAGCCCACGGAGGACGAGCTGCTGGAGATCGGCCGGGCCGCGTTCGGGTTCGACCTGGACCTCGAACTGGTATCGGCGACGACCTTCTACCACGCCACCCGGATCGCCGAGACGTTCCACCGCGGCCGGGTCCTGCTGGCCGGTGACGCCGCGCATGTCCGTACCCCCGGCGGCAACCTCGGCGAGGGCTTCGGCGACGTGGTCAACCTCGGCTGGAAACTGGCCGCGGTCATCGGCGGCCACGCGCCGCGGACGCTGCTCGACTCGTACGACGAGGAGCGCCGCAGACACAACTGGCGCATCGCCGACCACTCCCTCCAACGGGCCCGCCGTACCCAGTCGACCCTCGCGGAGATCCGCCGCGGCGGCATCCCCGACGACGCCGACCTCGGACCGGAGGCCGCGCGGCGCCGGAAGGAGATCGGCGAACGGCTCGGCAAGGACCGCGACCCGGCGGCGGGCGTCACCTTCGACGAGCGCTACGACGCGTCGAGCGCGATCTGGTACGAACCCGGCCAGCTCGACTCCGAACCCCGCTGGCGTGCGGACGTCTACGAGGACGACCCGCGACCGGGCCACCGGGCCCCCGACGGACACGTCGACCCGTACGGCGGCACACTCCACGACCGCATCGGTGTCTCCCTGGCCCTGCTCGTCCTCACCGAGGACCGTGACGTCGAGCATGCCTTCGCCGCGGAGGCCGCGGCACGGGCACTGCCCTTCGCCGTGATCCACCTGACCCATCCCGAAGCACGCTCTGTCTACGGCACCGGCAACGTCCTCGTACGCCCCGACCAGCACGTCGCCTGGCGTGGCACCGAACTTCCCGGCGGAGGTGCCGGCGCCGTCCTCGACCGGGTGTTGGGAGCCGGCGACGAGCACGAGATCAGCACCGATACGGGCACCGACACCGAGGGACTCGTCGCGGTCGCCGGAGCCGGGAGCGGTCTCGGACGCGGAGCCGGACGGTGAGCCTCACCGTGCGCCGCTCGGCAACTCGGCGGTGCTCCAGGCGACTTCGAAAGGCGAGCACCTCATGACGACCACCACCGGAACACCGCGCTTCAGACTCGGCTTCCTCACCCATGTCCAGGGGCGGGGCACCGACCTGGCCCAGACCTACCGCAACGCCACCGAACTCTTCGTCGCCGCCGACGAACTCGGCTTCGACGTCGGCTGGGTCGCCCAGCACCACGTCCCCGGCAGCGGCGGCGGCCTCTCCTCACCCTGGACGTTCCTCGCCCACGCCGCGGCCCGGACCACCCGCATCCGCCTCGGTACGGCCATCACGGTGCTGCCGCTGGAGGACCCGGTGCGCCTCGCCGAGGACATCGCCGTCGTCGACACGCTCAGCGGCGGCCGCGTCGAGGTCGGCGTCGGCAGTGGGTACAGCGAGCTGGAGTACGCCGCGTTCGGCCGTGACCCCGCCCGCAAACGGGAGTTGACCACCGAGCACCTGAGCGTGCTGCGCACGGCCCTGGCCGGCGAAGAGGTGCGTACACCCGGATTCCGCGTCCAGCCCGCGCCCGGGGACTTCTCCGACCGGATCTGGCAGGGCGTCTTCAGCGCGCCCGGCGCACAGCACGCCGCCGCCGGCGGTTCGAACCTGCTGCTCAACCGGGCGGCGTACGGGTTCGACGCGCCCACCGACGAGATACAGCGGCCCTGGGCCGACGCGTACCTGGACGCGTGGGACCGGCCGCGCCGCCCGCGGATCGGACTGTCCCGGTTCGTGTTCCCGGCCAAGGACCGGCGCACGGCCCTTCGGCACATCGGTGACGACGTGCACCGGGCGGCGCTGCGCATGGCCGAGAGCGGCGCCTTCCCCAAAGGCCTCGCGCCGGAGGAGGCGCTGCGCCGCTTCCACTGCTTCCACGGCTCCACCGAGGAGGTCGTCGCGGAACTGCGGCAGGAGAAGGTGCTGCCCCTCGCGACCGACCTCATCACCCAGTTCAACCCGGCCGTCCTCGACCACGACACCGCCATCCGCGCCCTCGAACTCATCGCGACCGAGGTGGCACCCGCCCTGGGCTGGCAGCCCGCGACCGAGCCCGCACTCGCAGGAGTCTGACATGACCGAATACACCGACCACCACGCCCCCGAGGGCCTGCGCACGCGCGGCACCGTCATCGTGGTACCCGGCAGGGGAGAGACCCGCGACACCTACACCCGGCTCGGCAGGCGGCTCGCCGCCGACGCCTACCGCGTCCGTGTCGTCGACGCGCCGGACATCGACGCCGACGACCTGGACGGCCAACTCGCCGACTTCGGGGCCCGGTTGACCGCCGCCGGTGACGGGACCGCGGGGGAGAACGGGACCGAGGGCGGAACCGACAACGGGGCAGAGGGCGGGATCGTGCGCCCGGTCGTGTTCCTGGGTGCGGACACCGGGGCCCTCGCCGTCGCCGCGCTCGTCGGCGCGAGCGACACCGCGGGCGACGCCCCGACCGGGCTGCGACCGGACGCCGTCGTACTCGCCGGGCTTCCGGGCCACGCCACCGGAGCCGGCGGAGCCATCGGCGCCGCCGGTACCTGGGACGACGAACTCGACGTACGCACGTCCTGCCCCGCCCACCGGGGCAGGCTCACGGACGACACCCAGGTACGCCGTGGCGCACTCGGCGAGACGGTGCCAGAGGCCCTGCTCGTAGCGGCCCACGGCAGCGAGGCCGACGTGCCCGCGCTGATCCTCGTCGGCGACGCCGATCCGCTCGCGGACCACGACGCGCTCGTCCGCACGGCCAAGTCCCTGCCCCGAGCCCGCCTGTCGACCGTGCGGGGCGGCCACCACGACGTGCTGAACGACCTGCAGCACCGCTCGGTGGCGGCCGAGATCGTCACCTTCCTGGAGACCCTGCGCAACGAACTGGTGCCCCTGATCGCCGTGGAGACCAGCGACTGGTGAGCGGGCCCCGCCCCACCCCTCACGTGCCACGTCCGAACCCCGCATCCTGAAAGGTCCCCTCATGGCCGCGATTCTGTCCGTCTCCGGAAGCCCTTCGGCCACCTCCCGCACCACACGACTCCTGCGCCACCTGGACGACCGGCTGCGGGACCAGGGTCACGACGTCATCTCCTTGGAGGTACGCACCCTGCCCGCCGAGGCGCTGCTCGGCGCCGACTTCCGGCACCCGGCCGTCGTCGCGGCCACGGCACTGTTCGAGCAGGTGGACGGCGTGGTGATCGGCACCCCCGTCTACAAGGCCGCCTATTCGGGGCTGCTGAAGTCGCTCCTTGACCTGCTCCCGCAGTACGCGCTGGCCGGCAAGACGGTGCTGCCGCTCGCCACCGGCGGCAGCACGGCCCATGTCCTGGCCATCGACTACGCGCTGCGCCCCGTGCTGAGCTCCATGGGGGCCGCGCACATCGTCCAGGGGTGGTTCACCCTCGACAAGGACATCACCGCCGGGGACGACGGCAGTCTGACCGTCGCGCCGGGTGCGGCGGAGGCCCTGGCGCAGGTCACGGACCAGTTCTCCATCGCGCTGGGAGGCCGCACGACGGTGCTGGCGCCCGTGGGGTAGACCGGATTCGCCCGTCCCGGCCCTGCACATGATCTTTTTACGTTACCTTTGCCAATCGGGAACCTCTCCTGACGTGGCAGCCGTTCATCTGACGGACCGCGTACGGGAATCGACCGCGTACAGGTAACAGCAGAAGCCGAGGTGGCAGTAGTGGCGATGTTCGACCGGCTCAAGGAGCAGGCGAAGAACCTCCAGCAGTCCCGGAGTGGCGGGGGAGGGACGGGTCAGGGGCAGCACGGTGGCCATGCGCCCGGCTCGTCCTCCGCCGGTTCCTCGGGCTCCTCCGGTGGCTCGAAGGCGCAGCTGCTCGGGCTGTTCAAGTCCCAGCTCGCGTCGGCGAAGGCAGAACTGAAGAGCGGGTCCTACCGGGACGCCAGCATGGCGATGTGCGCGCTGGTGGCCGCGGCCGACGGGCGCGTCGACCCGGCGGAGCGGCAGCGCGTGGAGGAGCTGATCGCCTCGAACGAGGTGCTGCAGAACTTCCCCGCGGACCAGCTGCGTCAGCGCTTCAACCAGCACGTGGACCGGCTCACGGCCAACTTCGAACAGGGCAAGGCGGAGGCGCTGCGCGACATCGCCAAGGCGGCCAAGAAGCCGACGGAGGCGCGTGCGGTCGTCCAGACCGGCATGGTGGTCGCGGGCGCGGACGGTCACTTCGAGGCGTCCGAGCAGTATGCGATCCGTGAGGCGTGCCAGGCGCTTGGGCTGTCGCCCACGGAGTTCGGCGTCTGAGAGACGCGGTCTGTTTTGGCCCCGGCCCGGTCGTAGGGTGCGGCGCCGTCGTGGCTGGCCGCGCAGTTCCCCGCGCCCCTGAAAAGCGGGGCTGCGCCCCGGCTTTTCGTCCCTGGCGGCACGGAACCCGCGCGACCGGCGACGGCGGCGCTGTCGTCTTTAGGGGCGCGGGGAACTGCGCGACCGGCCACGATGGCGCGTCGTTCTGGGGGGTGGTCGGCCACGACGGCGCTGTCGTTTTTAGGGGCGCGGGGAACTGCGCGATCAGCCACGACGGTGCCGCAGACGAGAACACCAGGCGCTCCCACCCCTGGTCCCGGGACCGAACTGGCCGGTATACAAGGTCAGTCACGCGCGCCGTCCGGACCCAGGGGGAACCTCTCGATGAACCGTCGCACCCCGTACGACAGCCCCACATCGAACCGCCGCCACCGCGCGACAACCGTGGCCGCAGCCCTCACCGGCTGCGCCCTCGTCATCGCCTCCGGCGCCCCCGTGGCGGCACACGGCGGCGGCCCAGGCGGCGGAGGCCACAACGGCGGGCACGGCACACGTACGGACTACGCCGCCCTGGGCGACTCCTACACCTCGGGCCCGCTGATACCGAAGCAGGTCGACGCGAACTGCGCGCGCTCCGACCGCAACTACCCCTCACTCGTCGCCGCGGAGCGAAAAGTGTCCACGTTCAAGGACGTGAGCTGCGGCGGCGCCACGACCGAGCACATGTGGAAGGCCCAGGGCACCAACCCACCGCAGCTCAACGCCCTGCAGCGGGGCACCGACCTGGTCACCGTCCAGATCGGCGGCAACGACTTCGGGTTCGGTTCCATCATCGGCACCTGCGCGCAGCTGAGCGCGCAGGACCTCAAGGGCAACCCGTGCCAGCGGCACTACACGACGGCGTCCGGTGCCGACCAGCTGACGCTGAAGATCCTCGACACGGCGCCCAAGCTCGCCGCCGTCCTGCGGGCCGTGCACGCCAGGGCGCCGCACGCGCGCGTGCTCGTCGTCGGCTACCCGAATCTCCTGCCGGAGGACGGCAGCGGTTGCTACCCCTCGGTTCCGTTCGCGGCGAAGGATTTCCCGTATCTGCGCGACACCGGCAAGCGCCTCAACCTGATGATGCGCGTGGTGGCGAAGCTGAACCACGCGGAATACGTCGACACGTACGGGCCCACGATCGGCCACGACATGTGCAAGCCCCCGGCGGTTCGCTGGATCGAACCCCTGCAGCCGGCCTCGCCCGCGGCCCCGGCACACCCCAACGCCAAGGGCGAGGCGGCCATGGCAGGCGCCGTTCTGAAGCAGCTCCGCAAGGGGCACGGCCACTGACGGACACCCCTTCACCGTCCCCCTTCCCGTCGCCCTTCCCGCCCCCTTCTCCGTCCGCTGTCCGGTCCGTGCCGGGGCCGACTCGCCGGTCGCGGGAGGTACGTCGGCTCGTCTTGTTGAGGGATCACCATGTGCGATGAGGGGACTCGGGGGCACAGGGGAGTGGGGGAAGCCCGACAGTACGCGGCCGGTGAAAGGGATGAACATCGTGGTACGACCGAAGATCTTGGTGGTGGGAGCGGGCTTCGCGGGAGTGGAGTGCGTCCGCCGCCTGGAGCGCAAACTGGGACCCGACGAGGCCGACCTGGCGCTGGTGACACCGTTCTCCTACCAGCTCTACCTGCCACTGCTGCCGCAGGTCGCCTCCGGGGTGCTCACCCCGCAGTCGATCGCCGTGTCGCTGCGCCGCAGCCGCAGGTACCGCACGCGCATCATTCCCGGCGGTGCCATCGGCGTGGACGTGAAGGCCAAGGTCTGCGTCGTCCGCAAGATCACCGGCGAGATCGTCAACGAACGCTACGACCAGATCGTGCTGGCACCGGGCAGCGTCACCCGTACCTTCGACATCCCGGGCCTCGTCGACCACGCCCGCGGCATGAAGACGCTCGCCGAGGCCGCGTACGTCCGTGACCATGTGATCTCGCAGCTCGACATCGCCGACGCCAGCCACGACGAGGCGGAGCGGGCGGCCCGGCTCCAGTTCGTGGTGGTCGGCGGCGGCTACGCCGGTACCGAGACCGCCGCGTGCCTGCAGCGCCTGACGCACAACGCCGTCAAGCGCTACCCGAGGCTCGACCCGAAGCTGATCAAGTGGCATCTGATCGACATCGCGCCGAAGCTGATGCCCGAACTGGGCGACAAACTCGGCAACAGCGCCCTGCAGATCCTGCGCAGGCGCGGCATCGAGGTCTCCCTCGGTGTGTCCATCGAGAAGGCGGGCCCCGAGGAGGTCACCTTCACCGACGGCCGGGTGATCCCGACCCACACGCTGATCTGGACCGCCGGAGTGGCGGCCAGCCCGCTCATCGCGACCCTGGGCGCCGAGACGATCAAGGGCCGCCTCGCCGTCAGCTCGGAGATGTCCCTGCGCGGCCACGACGGCGTCTTCGCACTCGGTGACGCCGCCGCCGTACCGGACGAGGCCAAGGACGTGGCGGGCGCCGTCTGCCCGCCGACCGCCCAGCACGCGATGCGCCAGGGCAAGCACGTCGCCGACAACGTGATCGCCTCGCTGCGCGGGCAGACGATGACGCCGTACGTCCACAAGGACCTGGGACTCGTCGTCGACCTCGGCGGGTTCGACGCCGTGTCCAAGCCGCTCGGCATCGAGCTGCGCGGCCTGCCTGCCCTGGTTGCGGCCCGCGGCTACCACTGGGGCGCGCTGCGCACCAACGTGGCGAAGGCCCGGGTGGCGACGAACTGGGTGCTGAACTCCCTGGCGGGTGACGATTTCGTGCGTACGGGATTCCAGTCGCGTACGCCCGCGACGCTGCGGGACTTCGAGTACACGAACGCGTATCTGACCCCGGAGGAGATCCGGGAGCGTACCCAGGCCGGGTGACGTAGAAGCCGGGTGATCCCGAGGTTGTCCCGGTCCCGGGGTGGTCCCGGTCCTGGGGCGGTCCGGTCCCGGGGTGTGACGAGGTGGGGCGCACGCCAATTCATGGCGTGCGCCCATCACTTCGCTGAGGGACCCTCCGAGGGGTACCCGCCGGGGCATGACCGTCTATGGATTGCACGCCTCGCACGAACAGGTGCCGCCCGCGGACCTGCTCGACGCCGTGGTGCACGCGGAACGCAAGGGCTTCACCGCCGCCATGTGCTCGGACCACTTCTCCCCGTGGAGCGTCCGCCAGGGGGAGTCCGGGTTCGCCTGGTCGTGGCTCGGAGCCGCCCTCCAGGCCACCGACCAGGTGCCGTTCGGTGTCGTGAACGCGCCGGGGCAGCGCTACCACCCCGCGATCGTCGCCCAGGCCGTCTCCAGTCTCGCCGCCATGTACCCGGCCAGGTTCTGGGTGGCGCTCGGCAGCGGCGAGGCGTCGAACGAGCACATCACCGGAGCACGCTGGCCCCGCAAGGACGTCCGCAACGCACGGCTGCGGGAGTGTGTCGACGTCATCCGCGCACTGCTGCAGGGGGAGGAGGTCAGCCACGACGGCCTGGTGACCGTCGACCGGGCCCGGCTGTGGACCCTGCCGCCCGAGGTCCCGCCGCTGATCGGAGCCGCCTGCAGCACGGCCACCGCCACCTGGTGCGCCGAGTGGGCCGACGGCCTCATCACGGTCAACGCCCCGAAGGAACAGCTGCGCGAGATCATCGGCGCGTACCGCGACGCGGGCGGCCGTGGCCCGCTGCACCTCCAGGCGCATCTGAGCTGGGCGCCCACCCAGGAGGAGGCCGCCGCGCTGGCGCACGATCAGTGGCGCACCAACGTGCATGGTCCCCCGGCCAGTTGGGATCTGGACTCGGCGGAGCTGTTCGACAGCGTCAGCGAGCACGTCACCCCCGACCGGGTGGCGGAAAGCGTCAACATCTCGTCCGACCTCGGCCGGCACACCGCCTGGCTGCAGGAGTACGCCGAGCTGGGTTTCGACGCCGTGATGCTCCACCACGTGGGCCGTGCGCAGGGCCCGTTCATCGACGCGTTCGCCGCCGAGGTGCTGCCGCGGCTCGACGTCACGCGCCCTCTGCCCGCCACGGCGAAGGAGTACCGATGCGTCTGACCCGTACCTCCGACCTGTGGTGGAAGAACGCGGTCGTGTACTGCCTGGACGTCGAGACCTACCAGGACGGCAACGGCGACGGGACCGGCGACTTCGCGGGCCTCACCCAGCGCATCGACCATCTGGTGCGCCTCGGTGCGACCTGCGTATGGCTCATGCCGTTCTATCCGACCCGTGAACGCGACGACGGATACGACATCACGGACTTCTACGGCGTCGACCCGCGCCTGGGCACCCTCGGCGACTTCACCGAGTTCGTCCGCACCGCCCGGGACCGTGGCATCCGGGTGATCGCGGACCTCGTCGTCAACCACACCTCCGAGGACCACCCGTGGTTCAAGGACGCCCGCTCAAGCCGGGACTCCGCCCACCGCGACTGGTACGTCTGGGCGGACGAGCCGCCCGAGGACGGCCCCGAGGGCGTGGTCTTCCCCGACGCGGAGGACAGCCTGTGGGAGTACGACGAGGGCAGCGGCCAGTACTACCTGCACCGGTTCTACAAGCAGCAGCCCGATCTCAACGTCGCCAACCCCGAGGTCCGCGACGAGATAGCCCGCGTCATGGGCTTCTGGACGCAGCTCGGGCTGTCCGGCTTCCGCGTCGACGCCGTGCCCTTCCTGCTGGAGACCGACGGCCAGGCCGACGCCGGGGCGCTGCCCGACCCGCACGAGTACCTGGCCGATCTGCGCGCCTTCCTCGGCCGCCGCAACGGCGAGTCGATCCTGCTCGGTGAGGTCAACCTGCCCTACGACGGCCTCGCCCGGTTCTTCGGCGACCCGGACTCGGACCGCGGCGACGAGCTGACCATGTGCTTCGACTTCGTCGCCATGCAGCAGATGTATCTGTCCATGGCGCGCGAGGACGCCGGACCGCTGGCCGCCGCGCTGCGCGAGCGCCCGGCGGCGCCGCGGGACGCCCACTGGGCCACGTTCGTGCGCAACCACGACGAGCTGACCCTCGACAAACTGAGCGACGCCGAACGCGCCGAGGTGTTCGCGTCCTTCGGCCCCGAGAAGGACATGCAGCTCTACGACCGGGGGCTGCGCCGCAGGCTGCCGCCCATGGTCGAGGGCGACCGGCGCCGCGTCGAACTCGCCTACAGCCTGCTGTTCACCCTGCCGGGCACCCCCGTCCTCTTCTACGGCGAGGAGATCGGAATGGGGGAGAACCTGGCGGCCGAGGGACGCCAGGCCGTGCGCACGCCCATGCAGTGGACTCCGGAAGCGGGCGCGGGCTTCTCCACCGCGGGGCCCGACTCCTTCCCCAACCCGCTGGTGGAGGGCGCTTTCGGCTGCCGGCAGGTCAACGTGTACGAGCAGAGCCGTGATCCGGGCTCGCTGCTGAGCCGTGTCCGGCTGTTCGCCGAGCGCTACCGGGAGGCACCCGAACTGGCCTGGGGCGAACACGGACTGGTGGACACGGGGGAGCGTTCGGTTCTCGCGCATGTCGGCCGCACCGGTGGCGGGACGGTCCTGGCGGTGCACAACTTCGCCGCCGAGCCGGTCACCGTACGGCTGCGGCTGCCCGAGGCCGGGCCCGGCGGGCGGCTCACCGATCTGCTCGACGAGGGGCACGCCGGCCTCACGGTGCCCGACGACGGCCTGTTCCGGGTCGAGCTGCCCGCCTACGGATACCGGTGGCTGCGCGTCGGCACCCGGGCGGACGATCCGGAGAGGGTGGTGGCTGACTGAACCCTGTCCCGACCCTTCAGAAACACACCCGGAAATCACCGCAAGAGCCTCCGCGAATCACCGCAGGAACGGCAAGGTCTCCGTGGGTACCATCGACGTGCCCGTCACCTCCCACGCATCACGCGGACACCGCCCACCACACACAACAGCGCAACGGGGCCCACGGCCCCCCACCACACGATGGGGTAACCAGTGCTTCTGAAAACCTTCGGCTGGTCGTTCGCGGTCACCGCGCTCGCCCTGGTCGCAGCGGTCTTCTACGGAGGGTGGACCGGCTTCGGCATCGTGGCGATCCTGGCCATCCTCGAAATCTCCCTGTCGTTCGACAACGCGGTCGTCAACGCCGGAATCCTGAAGAAGATGAACGCCTTCTGGCAGAAGATCTTCCTCACCGTCGGTGTCCTCATCGCCGTGTTCGGTATGCGACTGGTCTTCCCCGTCGTCATCGTGGCGGTCAGCGCCTCCATGGGCCCGATCGAGGCCGTCGACCTCGCTCTCACGGACAAGGACCGCTACCAGCAACTGGTCACCGACGCCCACCCCTCGATCGCCGCCTTCGGTGGCATCTTCCTGCTGATGATCTTCCTCGACTTCATCTTCGAGGACCGGGACATCAAATGGCTCGGCTGGCTGGAGCGGCCGCTCGCCAAGCTCGGCAAGGTCGACATGCTGTCGGTCTGCATCGCCCTGATCGTGCTGCTGATCGCCTCCCTGACCTTCGCGGCCCACGCCCACCAGCACGGTGGCGTGCACGCCGACAAGGCGGAAACGGTCCTTCTCTCCGGTATCGCGGGCCTGGTCACGTACATGATCGTGGGCGGTCTCTCGGGTCACTTCGAGAACCGGATCGAAGAGGACGAGGAACGGGAGCAGGAGGCGCAGGGCGAGGCCGAACGCACGGGCAGGCCCCGCTCCGCGGTCGCCCTGGCCGGCAAGGCCGCCTTCTTCATGTTCCTCTACCTCGAAGTCCTCGACGCGTCCTTCTCGTTCGACGGGGTCATCGGCGCGTTCGCCATCACCAACGACATCGTCCTGATGGCCCTGGGCCTCGGCACCGGCGCGATGTACGTCCGTTCGCTGACCGTGTATTTGGTCCGCCAGGGCACCCTCGACGACTACGTCTACCTGGAGCACGGCGCGCACTACGCGATCGGCGCCCTGTCCGTCATCCTCCTCGTCACCATCCAGTACGAGATCAACGAGGTGATCACCGGTCTCGTCGGCGTCGTCCTGATCGGCTGGTCCTTCCTGTCCTCCGTGCGCCGCAACAAGGCACTCGCCGAGAAGGGCTCAGGAGACCCGGCCGATCCGGACAAGGACAGGGCCGGAGCCGCCGGCCGTTCCTGACACCCCGACGGCACCTGCGTCCTGACACCGAGAACCTTTGTCCATGGCCCCACCCTGCCGCCGACGGCCAGGGTGGGGCCATGAGTCGATTCGGCGGCGCTCAGCAAACAGGACCCACGAAGGCCGGTACGAGGATGCCCGCCGGGCTCGTCGCGCTGGCGCTCGGCGGGTTCGGCATCGGTCTGACCGAGTTCCTGATCGCCGGTCTGCTGCCGCAGGTCGCGTCGAGCTTCGCGGTGTCCGAGGCGGCGGCGGGCCGGCTGATCTCCGGGTACGCGCTCAGTGTCGCCGTCGGCGCGATGGTGCTGACCGCGGCGACGGCCCGACTGCCCCGAAAGGAGGTGCTGGCCGGTCTGATGGCGCTGTTCGTCGTGGGCAACCTGCTCTCCGCCCTCGCACCGAACTACGAAGTGATGCTGCTCGGGCGGATCGTCGCGGCGCTGTGCCACGGTTCGTTCTTCGGCATCGGCTCGCTGGTCGCCCGCGCTCTGGTCGCGCCGGAGAGGAAGTCCCGCGCGGTGGCGGTCATGTTCGCCGGACTGACGGTCGCGAACGTGCTGGGCGTGCCCTTCGGCGCCCTGGTCGGCGAACGCTGGGGCTGGCGCGCGGCCTTCTGGGCGGTCACCGCGATCGGCGTACTCGCACTCGCGGGCATCCTCGCCCTGGTGCCGCCGGACACGCAGGAGACGCGGTCGGCCGCGACGGCGACGCGCGGGGTACGGGCCCAGCTCCGCGCGTTCCGGTCCTGGCAGGTGTGGCTGACACTGACGGCCACCGCACTCGGCTACGGCGGCATGTTCGGCGCGTTCACCTACATCGCCTACACGTTCACGGAGGTCGGCGGCTTCTCCTCGGCGGACATCGCCTGGCTGCTGATGGTGTACGGGGCCGGTCTGGTCGTCGGCAACGTCGTCGGCGGGCGAGCGGCCGACCGGGACCGCGACCCCGCGCTGGTCCTCGCCCTGCTCGGACTCGCCGTCACGCTGGCCGTGTTCGGTCTGCTGGCCCACAGCGCCGCCGCATCGGTGGTCCTGGTGTTCCTCATGGGGGTGTTCGGGTTCGCCGCCGTACCCGGCATGATCACCCGCGTCACCGACCACGCCCACGGGGCGGCGCTGGCGGCGAGCGCCAACGTGTCCGCGTCCAACCTCGGCAACGCGCTCGGCGCCTGGCTCGGCGGCCTGGCCATCACCGCGGGCCTCGGCTACACCGCACCCCTCCACGTCGGCGCGGGAATCACCCTGATCGCCGTCGCGGTCATGGTCGTTGCCGCACGACAGGCGCGAACGCCCGTGCGACAGCCCGAGCACCACGTGCCCGGTGCCTGACGGCCGGCGGCGCGGACCGGCGGCCTTCCCTCGCCGCCGGAGGGCGTCACCGCGGGCCGCCACGAGAACCTCCGGTTCGACCGGCAGCGCCGACCTCGACGAGACTGGAGGAGAAACGACAGCCGTTCCCCCCACCAGTAGGTCGGTAGATGCAGCAGCCACAGAACGAACTCGGTGCCTTCCTGCGAGCGAACCGCGCCCGCACCGAACCGACCGACGTCGGCCTGCCCGCCGGCGGCGGCAGCCGCAGGGTCGCCGGTCTGCGCCGGGAGGAGGTGGCCGTACTGGCCGGTGTGAGCGCCGACTACTACGCGCGCCTGGAACAGGGGCGCGAGCGCAACCCCTCACCGCAGGTGGTCGACGCGGTGGGCCGGGCCATGCGACTCACACCGGACGCGCGCACCCACCTCTTCCGGCTGGCCGGCCTGCACCCCGCACTCACCTCGGCCGCGGGCCGCGACCTGGTCCACCCCTCGCTGCTGCACCTCCTGGACGCCTTCCCCGGGGCCGCCGCCTATGTGCTGAGCCCCGCCTTCGACGTACTCGCGAAGAACGCCGTCGCCACCGCGCTCCTCGCCCCCTTCGAGGGCACGCCGAACATGGTCCGTGTCCTGTTCCAGCACCCGCGGGCGCGAGAGGTCTTCGTCGACTGGTCCGTCGTGGCCCGCGCCACGGTGCACGCCCTGCGGCTGCACGCGGGCCGATTCCCCGACGACCCCGCCATCGGCGGCCTGGTCTCCGAGCTGTCGCGGGCGGCACCGGACTTCCGGCGCCTGTGGCAGGAGAACGAGGTGGAGAACCTGTCCCGCGCGTACAAGGTGTTCGTGCTGCCCGGCGCCGGTCGCATCGAGCTGACGTACCAGACCTTCGACGTGCACGACGCTCCCGGGCAGCAGCTCCTGGTCGGTGTGCCCGAACCCGGCAGCGCGAGCGCCCTGGCGATCGAGTCCCTCCTGGCACCGGCCGAACGGGGAAGCGGTTCCTGACGGGCGGCGGTGACGACCAAACGGACCGGGGCGGCAAGCCCTGAGAAACCAGGACCGTAGGTGTCCGGATCTGCTCCTAGCCTGGACGCGAGGCACACAGCACCGGGCGGGACACCGCCCCGGACGGGCCTCTTCCGCAGTCCTCACCCTCCGCCCGGTCCATTTGGGAGCACACCATGTCAGCCACCCCCCGCCTGCTCGTCTACGGAGCCACCGGATACACCGGAAGGCTCGTCGCCGAGCACGCCAAGGAGTCGGGCCTCGACGTCGTCGTGGCCGGCCGCGACCCGCAGCGCGTCACGGCGCTCGGCGACCGGCTCGGCGTCGAGAGCCGCGCCTTCACCCTCGACGACCCCGCACTCGTCCGCGCCGCGCTCGACGACATCACCGTGGTCCTGAACGTCGCCGGCCCCTTCCACCGCACCGCGCGCCCGCTGATGGACGCCTCCATCGACCAGGGCGTCCACTACCTCGACACCACCGCCGAGTACGACGTCTTCGCCACCGCGCGCTCCCGGCACGCCGAGGCCACGGCCGCCGGCGTGATGGTCATGTCCGGCGTCGGCTGGGACGTCGTACCCAGTGACTCCGTGGCAGCCCACGCCGCCGCACGCGTCACCGAGCCCACCGCCCTGCGCCTCGCCCTCAAGCTCCTTAGCGCCACCCCCGAGGAGGCAGAGGGCCTGAACCTCTTCTCCCGCGGGTCCATCGTCAGCGCCACCGAGGGCATCGGCGACCTGGGCACCCTGATCCGTGCGGACGGGGACATCGTCGCGCTGCCGGAGCCCAAGGTGGCCTTCTTCGACTTCGGCGACAACGGCCCGGAGGAGTCCGTTTCCGTGTCCATGGGTGACCTGATCACCAGCCACTACGCGCTGGGTATCCCCTCGATCGAGGTGTACGTACAGCTCGGGCAGCCCCTTCCCGTCGACCTCGACCTCTCGGCCCTGCCCGACGGGCCCACCGCGTGGGAGCGGGAGGTAGGACGCAGCAAGGTCGTCGCCGAGGTGACGGGCCGGGACGGCACCGTGGTCCGCTCCCTGATCGACACACCGACGGGGTACCGGTTCACCCAGCTCTCGTCCGTGGAGATCGCCCGCCGCGTGCTGGCCGGCTCCTTCACACCCGGCTTCCAGTCACCTTCCTCCGCGTACGGGCCCGAGCTGGCCCTGGCTGTCGGCGACACGCAGATCAAGGACCTGTAGGCAGCCGCCGCTGGCCAGGCGCAGCCTGGGTGCGGGACTCCTAGGCAGACACGTCCTTCCTGGTGGGGCGCCGCTCGACCAGACTGACGGTGTTCGCCCGACGGAGGCGAAAAACCCCTGGTGAAAGGCCACTGCCATGTCGTCCCCCACTGCCTCGACGTCGAGCGCCCGACAGATCGAGAACCTCATCGCCCGCTACTCCCACCTCGTCGACGAGGGCGACTTCGCGACGTTCGGCGCACTCTTCGAGAACGCCGACTTCGTATCCGGCGAAGTGAGCCTGCGCGGCGGCAAGGCCATCGAGGAGCTGATCGGCTCGATGCTCGTCGTGCACGACGACGGGACCCTGCGGACCCGGCACATCACCACCAACATCCTGATCGAGGTCGACGAGGACGACGACAGCGCCGAGGCACGCTCGTACTACAACATCCTCCAGGCGGTGCCCGGCCTCCTGCCGCTGCAGATGGTCGCCGGAGGCCGCTACCACGACCGCTTCGAGCGGCGCGACGGCACCTGGTCCTTCGCACGGCGGGAGGTCACCATCGACTTCACCGGCGACACCCGCTACCACCTCAAGGCCCCGCAGGACGCCTGAAACCGGCCGGAGACAACACCGGACAACGCCCTGGGGGAGTTCCTACGGGCCTGCCGGTCCCGGCTGACTCCCGCGGACGTCGGTCTGGGCCCCGGCGGTCGGCACCGACGGGTCGAAGGACTGCGCCGGGAGGAAGTCTCCGTCCTGTCGCAGGTCAGCGTCGACCACTACGGCAGGCTCGAACAGGGCAGGGAGCGACACCCCTCGCCGCGGATCGTCGAAGCACTGGCGAAGGCCCTCCGACTGCACCGGGACGCGCGAGACCACCTGTTCCGTCTCGCCGGACTCGATCCCGGTCTGCGCCCCGACGACCCCCGCGAGCACGTACACCCCGAACTCCTGCGCCTGCTGGAGTCGTCGCACCCGTCGGCGGCCTACGCACTGAGCCCGTCCTTCGACGTCCTGGCGGCCAACGCGGAGGCGAGGGCACTGCTGTCACCGCTCGCGGGCGACGGCGGCCCAGCCGGTGCCGGCCGACAACTGAACCTGATCCGCGCCCTGTTCACCCACCCGCAGGCCGGAAACTACTACCCCGACCGGCCGCTGGCCGTGACCGCCTCCCTGTACGCACTACGCCTCAACGCGGCCCGCCTGCCGGGAGACACCGAGATCGTGGACCTCGTCGCCGAACTGTCCACCACGACGGCCGACTTCACCACGGCGTGGCAGGACGGGTCGGCAGTCGGCCTGGACCGCGCGTACGGGACCGTCGTCCACCCCGTGGCCGGACGTGTCGCACTCACGTACCGCGTCCTCGGTGTGCCGGCCGCCCCGGGACAGCGACTGCTGATCGGCACTCCCGCTCCGGGGAGCCGCAGCGCCGAGGCCCTCGTCTACCTGGCGGCCATGGGCCTGCACTGACCACGCCACCGAACGGCTCCGACCGAACGACTCCCACCGAACGGCTCCGACACCGAACGGCTCCGACGCCGTACGACGTCAGAACCCGTTCCGAGAACCAAGAACCAAGAACCAAGAACCAAGAACCAAGAAGGAACACCATGTCTCTCACCTCGTACCGCACCCTCGGCCGCTCCGGTCTGCGGGTCAGCCCGCTGGCCTTCGGCGCCATGAACTTCGACGACGGCAGCTGGGGCTCCGGCCCGGAGACCTCGTTCGGGCTGCTGGACCACTACCTCGACGCGGGCGGCAACTTCGTGGACACCGCCAACATGTACAACGGCGGCGCCTCCGAGGAGACCCTGGGCCGCTACTTCGCCCAGCGCCCCGGCCGCCGCGACCGAGTCGTCCTGGCGACGAAGTTCGGCGGCACCATGCAGGCCGACGACCCCAACTCCGGCGGCGCCGGCCGCAAGGCCGTCCGCGCCCAGCTCGACGCCTCCCTGCGCCGCCTGAACACCGACTACGTCGACCTGTACTGGATGCACCAGTGGGACCGGCACACCCCCGTCGAGGAAACCCTGTCCACCCTCACCGACCTGGTCCGCGCCGGAAAGATCAACGCCATCGGTCTGTCCAACGTGCCCGCCTGGTGGGTCGCGGAGGCCGCCACGACCGCCCGGCTGCGCGACTGGGAGCCCGTCGCCGCGCTGCAGGTCGAGTACTCGCTGCTCGCCCGGAGCGTCGAGGGCGAGACCTTCGGTGCAGCCCGCCGTTTCGGGCTCGGCATCACACCGTGGAGCCCGCTGGCCAGCGGTGTCCTGTCCGGGAAGTACTCGCGCACCGCCACCGAGGTGGCCGGTTCCGGACGCACGGCGTACGCGGCCGCCTATCTGACCGAGTCCACCTTCGTCCTCCTCGACGCCCTGCAGGCGATCGCCGACGACCTCGGTACGACCGTGGCGGCGGTGGCGCTCGCCTGGGTCCGCCAGAGGTCCGAGGTGACGTCCACGCTCGTCGGCGCCCGCACGCAGGAGCAGTTGGCCGCCAACCTCGCCTCGCTCGACATCACGCTCACCGAGGAGCAGACCGGTGAGCTGAGCGCGCTCACGGCGCCGGTCCTCGACTACCCGCACAACATGACCGAGTCCATGGTCGGCTTCCAGCAGGGCGACACCACGATCAACGGCCTGGCCTCCAAGGCCTTCGTCCGCTGACCGCCCCCTCACCTCCCATGGGCCACCGGCCCCACGACGCCAAGCCAAGCCAGGCCAGGCCACGAGAACGGAACACACCATGACCGCCCTGTCCGAGACACTTGAGATCACCACCCTGCGCCCGGCCGCGGGCCACACCGCCGACGACTTCGTGCAGGCCAACGCCGACATCGACGCCTATCTGCGGCGACAGCCCGGCTTCCTGTGGCGGCGCATCGTGGGGACCGACGACGGACGGATCATCGACATCGTCGCCTACGACAGCCTGCCGCACGCGCGTGCCGGTGCCGCCGGCATCACCGGTGAGATGGCGGACTCACCCGTCCACGCCACGATCGACCACGACAGCGTCGACTGGCAGCTCACCACCGCACTGCACCACCTGGCGTGATGAAGTCTCCGTGGTGGACATGTCCAGGAATGTCCGCCACCAGGCCGACTCACCACACCGCTCGAAGGGCATTCGCATGAACGAGACACAGAACGAGACACAGGCACCCGACGACAGGACCGGACTCGTCGACGCAGACGACAGGGCACTGCAGGTCCGGGCGCAGTACGAACAGGTCGAGCAGCACGTGCTGGGCAGGACATGGACGCTGCCGGAGCTCGCGATCGGCTTCACCAACGACGCCGCCTATGTCGGGCGCCTGGTGCTCGCCGCCGAGCGCACCTGGGGCATCGACGGTGACGTGGACGCCGAACTGCGGCACAAGCTGGCCGAGTGCCTGTGGTGGGTCTTCGTGCTCGCCGACCGGCTCGACGTCGACATGCCGGAGGCGTACGCGGCCACGATGGACCGCATCGGCGACGGCCTGGAGCGGACGCTGCGCGGTATGGGCGCGTAGGGCACCTCGACCCACCGAAAGGAGTACTCCGATGGCTTCTCACACCGATTCCGTTCCCGCGGTCCGCTACCTGGCCGTCACCTTCGACTGCGCGGACCCCGCCGAGTTGGCGCGCTTCTACAGCGAGGCGCTCGGCCTGCCCGTCGCCCTGTCCACCGACGGCTTCGTCCTGGTGGGCCGCGAGGGCTCACCAGGGCTGGGCTTCTACCGCGTGGACGACTACCGGCGCCCCACCTGGCCGGACTCCTCCGTGCCGAAGCAGGCACACCTCGACCTGGGCGTGGACGACCTGGACGCGGCCGAGGCCCGGCTCGTCGCTCTGGGAGCTGTCACGGCGGACGTGCAGCCGCTCCCCGACCGGCGCCGCATCCTGCTGGATCCCGCGGGGCACCCCTTCTGCATCACCCTCTGAGACTCTGTCGGGGCCGGGGCGGCGGGCCGCGCCCGGCCGCCTCAGCTGTCCTGGTCGGCGCTGTCCTGGTCGACGGGGATGTAGTTCGCGTACGCCTCGATGCGGTTGATCAGTTCCGCGTCGTCGAAGCCGAAGTAGACGGCGGCGTGCACCTCGCCGCGCCTGCCGTCCTTCCCGGTCACGTGCACGACGTGCTGCTGGAGGACCCCGCCCGGCTGGGAGAGCCGGCGGAGGATGTCGTACCGGATCGACTCGTAGGATCCGATCGTCCTCTTCAGCCCGTCGAAGTACTCGTCGAGCGTCTCGTCGCCCTTGCCGTCGTTGTGCCAGACGGTGGCGGTGTCGGCGCACAGGGCGCGCGCCGTCTCCCAGTCGGGCTTCTCCAGGGCGAGGAGGTAGGTGACGACCTTGTCCTTCAGGTGCGAGCTCATGATGTTCCGTTCTCTTCCCGACCGGACGGGGGCGGGTTGTCGTGGTTGACGATTCCGTAGGCCGCCGCGAGGTCGGTGTGCTCGGCGTCCTCCCGCGCGTCGGCGGGGCCGACCGTGTGGAAGAGGCCTTCGATGGCTCCGGGATTGTTGATGACGAGGACTTCCGCGGTCGGTGTGATCGTCTGGAAGGTGTGCGGGACCAGCCGGGACACGTAGACATAGGCACCGGGCTCGGCGTCCCGTACCTCGCACTCGGCCAGCGAGGTCGAGCCGACCCAGAACCGGACGCGGCCCGACAGGACCACCCAGCTCTCGTCCTCACGGCTGTGGGTGTGCAGCGGGGGCGCGTCCGCGCGGCCCACGGTGAGCCGCATGACGCTGGCCGCGCCGCTGGTCTCGGCGTTCGTCGCCACCTGCTCGATGACGTTGTCGTAGTAGCGGAAGTCCCGGCCTTCGCCAGGGTTGCGCACAAGGGCGATGCTCATGATGAGGTCTCCTTCCGACGCGCGGCCCCATGCCGTGGCTCGATGCCGTGGCTCGGCTGCGGGCAGGGGGGATCGCCGGCGGTGCGGGGCCGTAGTGGCCCGCACGCCGGGCTTGCCGGGCGTCAAGCGGGTCAGGCTGTCGCTGTCGTCGTCGGCTGTGGTGGGTGGTGGATCCAGTCGGGCAGCAGTGCGTACAGGCGGACCGCGATCTCCTCCGGGTCGCAGTCGGTGTTGCCCCCGACGGCGGCCGAGAAGACTCCGTGCACTCCGGAGGCCGTGAAGACGTCCTCGACCGAGTTCCCGGGCCCGGACTCGCGCTCGTCGATGCCGAGGTCGCGCCGGAGAGCGTGGAGCTGTTCGAGGAGGAGATCGCCGATCCCCATCAGTCCGCTCGACGACCGCCACGTCGAAGCCAGCAGGAAGAGGCTCCTTCGCTGCTTGAGCGTGTCGAGCATGGCGTTCAGCGTTGCCACGGCCACCTCGGCAGGTTCCCCGCCCCTCCTCCGATCGCTGATGTTCAGGTCGTGGAGGGCGCGGAAATCGTCCGCGATCACGTACACCGCGGCCTCTTCGACCGAGTCGAAGTGGTTGTAGAAGGTGGCGCGGTGGATGCCGGCGGCTTCCGCCAGGGCGGAGACCGAAGGCGATGTCTTCTTCCGCTGCATGAGGTCGGCCAGTGCGTCCGCGATCGCCCGTCGCGAGCGGGTGAAGCGCGGATCCGCTTCGACGGCCGGGGACTGGTCACTCACCATGCCCGCACACTACTGCGCCGGTCGTCGGCGGGCTCCACCCCCTCTTCCTCCGACGGCCGCCCGCAGGGCCCGCCCGTGACCGCGGACGGTGGACGGGTGCCTTCGGGGCATTGCATTCCACTTCACGCACGACACTCACTCCTTCGATCGGTTCGCTCTCGACGCTACCACTATTCGACAGGTGTCAAATAGTGGTCTACGGTGAAGGAACAACAACCCACCGACGAAGGACGCACCATGTCGACGACTGACAGCACCACCTCTCCCACGGCGATCGAGGACAAGTTCGCCGTGGTGGAGACCCTCTACCGCTATGCCGCGGGTCTCGACCTGCGCGACAAGGAGCTGCTCGCCTCCGCCTTCGCGGACGACGCGGTGGCCGACTTCGGTCCGGCCACGAAGAAGGCCGGCCAGGAGTACCCGCCGATCAACGGCGGGGAGACCATCGCCACGGCCCTGCTGGGCTCGCTCGGCCACCTGGACACCACGCACTCGCTGAGCAACCCGCGGGTGACTCTCGACGGCGACACGGCGCACCTCGAAGGCATCGTGGCGTGCCAGCACCTGCCCCGGGCGGACCACTCGCGTCATGTCCTGATGACCAACCGGTACGACGTGGAGCTGGTCAGGCAGGGCGACGTATGGGTCGTCCGGCACCTCACCGTCGACAACGCCTGGACCGAGGGCGACCCCTCCGTCCTCGCCGGGATCTAGGAACACACCCCATGAGCGACACATCCACGTCCGAGCAAGCTCCTGACCTTGACCAAGCTCCTGACCACGACCACGACCAAGACCACGACCAGGCCCGTGACCTTGACCAGGCCCGCGACCGTGACCGTGACGCGATTCGCGATCTGCTCACGGCCTACGTCTTCGGCCTGGACCGTCGTGACTTCGCCCGCGTCGCCGCCGTCTTCACCGAGAACGCCGAGGTACGGAACGTCTTCGACGCCTACCTGCCGGAAGGAGAGGCGTTCAGCGGCCTGACGGTCGGCGGCGGTGTCGTCGCCGAGGGCGCCCGGCAGCTGTTCGCGGGCCTGGACGCGACACAGCACCTGCTCGGCGCTCAGGAAGTCACGTTCGCGGACACCGGAGCACACGCGGCCACGCAGATCGTCGCCCACCACCACCGGGGCGGCGAGTACTACCACACCGGTGGCAGCTACGAGGACGACCTCGTGCGTACGCCCGACGGCTGGCGCATCTCCCGTCGCACCCTGCGCATCACCTGGACGACGGGCAGCCCGGACGTGTTCTCCGCCGCCTGAGCAGGCGTCCGGGCCGCAGCAGGTGTCCGGGCCGCAGTGAGCCCCGGGCCGCAGCGAGCCCCGGACCACAGCGGATGCCAGGAGTCAGTGCGAGCGAGGCGCGTACATGATCACCGCCATGCCGGTGAGGCAGACGAGGGCACCGACGACGTCGTAACGGTCGGGGCGGTAGCCGTCGGCGATCATGCCCCAGGCGATCGATCCCGCGACGAAGACCCCGCCGTAAGCGGCCAGGATGCGCCCGAAGTCGTCGTCGGACTGGAAGGTGGCGACCACACCGTAGAGGCCGAGCGCGATGACGCCGGCGCCGATCCAGATCCAGCCCTTGTGCTCGCGCACGCCCTGCCACACCAGCCAGGCGCCGCCGATCTCGAAGAGGGCGGCGACGACGAACAGGGCGACGGAACGAGCGACGGTCATACCGGCCGACCCTACCCGCGGTCCCGGGCACGACCGGCAGCGCCCGGTCTAGCCCGGGACCGCCCCCCGATGCGCCGCTCGATGTCCGGAATTCGACGGGAAGTCGTACCAAACCGGTGGGCGGCACTCCACGAATGCCGTAGTGACAGCCGGTGCGGTGCCCGATCGCCGAATCACGGGATCCGAGCGGTAGAGGGATGCTCGCGCGCGTCCCGTTGAGCGGTTCCGGAAATCGGGCAGCACCGGACAGGTTCGGTGGCCTCGGCCAGGCGGCGCCCACAGCGCTCGCCCGGCCCGCGCCGGTGCGGAGGATACGAACGAATGCGAGGCGGACCGGGGGCGGCGGGACATCCGGCGGACGGCGAACCGAGGGCGGCGGCAGCTGGGGTCGGCCCGCTCGACGCCGTGGACACGACCGAGGAACTGGCCGCGCTGCTGCGCCAGTTGCGCAGACGCGCCGCGCGCAGGGACGGTGGAGCACAGCCCACCTACCGTCAGCTGTCCGCGCGCACCGGCTGGGCGCACGGGGTGATCGGCGACTACTTCGCCGGCAAGACCCTGCCGCCGACGGACCGCTTCGACACGCTGGTCCAGCTGCTCGGTGCCACCGGCCGTGAGCTTCGGCAGCTGGCGACGGCCCGCGACCGGGTGGAGGAGGCCCGCCGTGCCCGCATGGCTCCGGTTTCCAACGGCCGCGTGGGTCCGCCCGGCACGGACGACCCCGGCGCTCTTGCCCCCGTCCCTCGCCAGTTGCCCGCGGACATCCCCGAACTCCTGGGACGCGCGGGCGAGTTGGATGCCCTCGACGTGCTGCGCCCGGGGCAGCGGGGGAGCGGCCCCGTCGTGGTCGCTCTCGACGGCCCCGGAGGCGTCGGCAAGTCCGCGCTGGCGGTGCACGCGGCCCACCGGCTCGGCGAGCGCTTCCCCGACGGCCAGCTCTACGCCGACCTGCGGGGATCGCACCGTGACGAGCGTCCCGTGCCGCCGGCCGCCGTCCTCAGGCGTTTCCTCGGCGCGCTGGGCGAGTCGCGGCTCTGCCCCGGCAGCGAGGCGGACGCGGCGGCGGCCTACCGCACGCTGCTCACCGAGCGCCGGATGCTGATCGTCCTGGACAACGCGCTGGACGCGGCCCAGGTACGTCCGCTTCTGCCCGCGGCACACGGTTGCGCGGTCCTCGTCACCAGCCTCGGTGTCCTCGCCACCCTCAACGGCGCCGTCCATCTCCACCTCTCGCCCCTCGCACCCCCGGCGTCCATCGAGGTCCTCGGTCTCTGGGCGGGGGCGGGGCGGCTGTCCGCCGAACGCGGCGCCGCCGAGACGATCGCCCACCACTGCGGCCATCTGCCCCTGGCCCTGCGGATCGCGGGCGCCCGGCTGGCGGCGCGCCCACGGTGGCCGGTACGGGAACTCGCCGACCGGCTCGCCGATCCCGCGGGCCGCCTCGCGGAGCTGTCCTTCGCGGATCTGGACATGCACGCGGCCCTGGCCGCCGGCCACCGGGAGCTGCTGGCCAGAGGGCCCGCCGGACACGCGGCGGCCCGCGCGCTGCCCCTGCTGGCGGCCGGACAGGGCGAGCTGACGGTCACGGAGGCAGCCGCGACGACCGGCGCGGCGGTGTCGGCGACCGAGGTGATCCTGGAGCAGCTGGTCGACGTGCAGCTCCTGGAGTCCCGCGCCCCGGGCCGTTACCGCTTCCACCCGCTCACCCGGCTGTTCGCCCTGCGATCGGCCGCCCGGAGCACGGTCGTCGCCCGCGCGGCCCCGCTGCCCGAGAGGCAGTGGGCGGACTGACGGCGTCCGCGACACCGGGCAGCCGGCGCAGCTGCGGCCTCTGTGGCAGCTGCCGCCTTCAGTTCACCGTCCTGCTCGCTGCCGCCGCCCGGTAGGGACGGAAGAACGTCCGCAGTTCCTCCGCGTAGAGCTCGGGCTCCTCGAACGGTGCGAAGTGCCCGCCGCGCGCGGGCTCGTTCACGTACACGGCGTTCGTCGTGCGTTCCAGCCAGGCCCTCGGCGGGCGGACGATGTCGCCCTGGAAGAGCGAGAAACCGGACGGCACCTCCACCCGGCGGGTGAGCTGCTCGGGCGGGAGCGCGCCGTTGGCGTTGTACATGCGCATCGACGAGCCGATCGTCCCCGTGAGCCAGTAGAGCGTGACGTTCGTGAGGATCTCGTCCTTCGTGAAGCTCCGTTCGAGATCGCCGTCGCAGTCGCTCCACGCCCGCAGCTTCTCGACGATCCACGCGGCGAGCCCGGCAGGTGAGTCGTTGAGTCCGGCGGCCGCGGTCTGGGGCCTCGTGCGGTGCATGGCGCCGTAGGCACCCTCGCTCGCGCCCCAGGCCGCGGCGTCCGCGAACCAGGCACGCTCCTCGGGGGTGAGCTCGGCCGGGTCTCCGGTGAAGACGGGCAGCCCGCCGTCCATGCGGTGGACGGCCACGACCCGGTCGGGGTGGTCGAGCGCGAGATAGCGGCTCACGTGGCTGCCGATGTCGCCGCCCGCCGCGCCGAACCGCGCGTGGCCGAGGACGTCCATGAGCTCGGCCCACAGTCCGGCGACGCCGATCGAGTCGAGCGGCGGGCCGGTGGGGCGGTCCGAGTACCCGTAACCCGGCATGTCGGGCACGATCACATCGAACGCGTCGGCGGGATCGGCGCCGTGCGCGCCGGGATCGGTCAGCAGCGGGACGACCTTCGAGTAACGCCAGAACGAGTCCGGCCAGCCGTGGCTGAGCATCAGCGGCAGCACGGGCCCGGTCGGCGCGACAGCCCGGGCGTGCACGAAGTGGATGCCCAGGCCGCCGAGCCGGACGCGGAAGCGGGGCAGCCGGGCGAGCGCGGCCTCCTGCGCCGGCCAGTCGAACGTGTCCGCCCAGTACGCGACGAGTTCACGGAGGTAGTCGACATCGGTCCCGAGCGACCAGCCGGCGTCCTCGGGAGCGTCCGGCCAGCGTGTCGCGCGCAGCCGCGTACGGAGGTCTTCGAGCGCCGCGGGCTCGGTGGACGGGGTGAACGGCTCCGGCTGGGGCGATGCGTCCGACATGGCACGCATGCTATCCGGGGCGTCCTGGGCACCGACGCGGGGCGGACCGCGAGCCGACGCGTGTGCTCAGGCGTTCACAGCATGTTCAATGGTGGGGTGGCAACTGATCAACGTGTCCATCCCGACGATCTGCAGGATCCGCAGAACGGATTCCTGCGCACCGGCGATGCGCAGCCAGCCCTCGGTGTCACTCACGGCCTGGTACGCGCCGATGAAGACGCTGATCCCGCTGGAGTCCATGAAGGTCACCCCGCTGAGGTCGACCACCGTCCGCGGATGCGTCACGCCGTCGGGCGGCAGCAGGGCCTTGCTGAGCATGTCCTTGACGGTGTGGTCGATCTCGCCGCGCACGGTCACGACACGGACGCCGTCGATCGCGGAGTGCTCGACGGACAGCCGGCCTGGCTGGTCCACGCTCTGAATGTTGGTCACCGTCTCCTCGACTGCGGTTGGGTGCCCGGACTTGCCCCGGGTCACGAGGTGCCCGGCCATTGTGCCCGAACGCTCTCCCTCCCGCACCCACACAGCTGTGCGGGAGAGCACATTTGTACGATGCATGAATGACGTGGCGACGGGTAGCGGAGCGCCTGTGAACGGAGAATGAGGGCGATGCCGGTGGGATCCCACGACGACGGTGACGGCTGTACGGGGTCGGACGGACACATGATGCAGACCGGCTACGCCATAGGCGGGGACGCCGGATGCATCGCCGATGCCCGCCACCACGCCGCGGCCTTCCTCGAACGGGTCCGCGCCGAGCCGCACTCGTCCGTATCCGCCCGCGTGATGGATCTGACCCAGCTGGTGGTCAGCGAGCTGGTCACCAACGCCTGCAAGTACGCCCCCGGCCCCGTCCTGATGGAGCTCCGCGTCACTTCTGAGACCGTGGACGTCATCGTGTGGGACAGCGACCCGACGGTCCCCGAGGCGCATGCCGCCGACGCGGGCAGGGTCGGCCAGCACGGCCTGGAGATCGTCAAGGCCGTGGCCCAGGACCTGCGGATCCACCGGGAGCCGGTCGGGAAACGGATAACGGCCCGTATCGCCCTGACGGACCCGTGACCGTCATCCCACCTGCCCCGTCCGACCCGTGACCGTGACCGTGACCGTGACCGCGCCCCGCCTGCCCCGCCACCGTGTCCCGCCCGTGGCCGTCCGTCCCGCCGCACCTCGCTAAGGTCGGTCCGTGATCGCTACCTCCGCCCGGCTGCTGCGGCTGGTGTCCCTCCTGTCGAGCAGACCCACCTGGTCGAACGCGGAACTGGCACGGCAACTGGACGTCACCGAGCGCACCGTGCGCCGGGACATCGACCGGCTGCGCGAACTCGGATACGGCGTCGAGTCGATCCCGGGACCCGGCGGCGGCTACCGCTTCGGCGCGGGCAACCGAATGCCTCCGCTGAACCTCGACGATGACGAGGTCTTCGCCGTGGCCGTGGCGCTCCGGGAAGCCGCCCACGGTGCGGCGCTCGGCGCCGACCCGGCTGCACTGTCGGCCCTGCTGAAACTGCGGCAGATCCTGCCCACCCGCATGGCGAAGCGCCTGGCCGGCCTGGACGCCACCGTCGAACACACCCCGCGCTGTGAGACGCCCCAGGCGTCGGCGGACGTGCTGTTGCTGCTGGCCTCCGTGTGCCGTGCGTCCGAGCGCACCACTCTCACGTACCGCGACATGCACGGCACGACCACCGTCCGGAGCGTCGATCCGTACCGCCTCGTCCACACCGGTGTGCACTGGTACTTCGTGGCCCGAGACGTCGAACGGGAGGCCTGGCGGACGTTCCGTGTCGACCGGGTGGCCGGTGTCGAGTCCACCGGAGAAGTGGTCGAACTGTCCGACGCCCCGGACGCCGCGCAGATGGTCTCCGACACCATCACCCGTACCGGCTACCCCTTCTTCGCCCGGGTCCGGCTTCCGCACTCCTACGACGACGCCCGCCGGCTGGTGGCCCCCATCGTCGCCACCCACGAGGCCGACGGACCGGACGCGACGGTCATCACCATCGGAGGCTCCGATCCCGACCAGCTCGCCGGTTACCTGCTGAGCCTGCGCACACCCCTGGAGATCCTGTCGCCGGAGCCCGTGCGCGAGGCTCTGCTCGCCCGACTCGACGCCCTGTATCGCGGCAACCGGCCCGACATCCGGCCCGACATCCGGCCTGGCAGCCGGCCCGGCAACGAGGCTTCCGGTACGAAACCAGGACCGTGGCTGTCCTGATCTGCTCCTAGCCTGGAGGGGCGGCGCACCACCGCCCCGCAGCACCCCGCCCGCCCGTCCGACAGAGGGACCGCCATGCCGTTCGCCGACGAACTCATCGGCCGCCACACCGTCCGGAGCCTCACCCACGCCCTGCAGACCGCCGCCCCGGACGCCGAACTCACGGCGCTGCGCGCGGCCCCCGGGCTGATCGACCCGCTGTCCCTGCGGGAGCGCGCCGACCTGCTGCGCGACGCACTGCTCACCGACCTCCCGGGTGACTACGCTGCGCTGGCGCGGACCGTACGTACGGCTCGCGACGAGGCACCGCAGTTCACCGGCTGGCTGATCTGGCCGGTCACCAGCGCTGTCGCCACCCGCGCCGTCCAGGAGGGCGGGGCGGCGGCCTTCGACGACGCGATGGACCTCCTCGCGAGTCTCACCGGGCGGCTGTCCTCGGAGTTCGCCATCAGGACCCTGCTGCGGCACGACCTCGACCGGGCCCTCGGTATCATCCTCGGCGACTGGATCGCGTCGGCCGACGCCGACGTACGCAGACTGGCCTCCGAGGGCACCCGCCCCTACCTTCCCTGGGCGGTACGGGTCCCGGACATCCTGGCCCGTCCCGCGGTGACCGTCCCCATCCTGGACGCCCTCCACCGCGACGGGAGCGAATACGTACGCCGCTCGGTCGCCAACCATCTCAACGACCTCAGCCGCGACCATCCCGAGATCGTCGTCGACACCGCCCGCCGCTGGCTGGAGAGCCCCGACGCCACCACCGGGCGCCTGGTACGCCACGGGCTGCGCACCCTGGTCAAGCGCGGCCACCCCGGCGCCCTGGAACTGCTCGGTTTCGCTCCCGCGACCCTGGAGGTCGAGGGACCCCGACTGGACCGGGACGTCGTCCCGTTCGGCGGCACGGTCCGCTTCACGGCCTCGATCCGCAACGCGGGTGACGTCCAGGCACGGCTGACGATCGACTACGTCGTGCACCACCGAAAAGCCAACGGCGGCCAGACCGGCAAGACCTTCAAGCTCACCACCCGCACCCTCGCACCGGACGAACGGATCGACCTCGTACGGGAGCATTCGTTCCGGCCGATCACCACGCGCCGCTACCACCCGGGGCCGCACGCGGTCTCCCTGCAGATCAACGGAGTGGCGACACCCCGCGCGGACTTCGAACTGGCGGCCCCGGACACACCCTGAGCGGCCCACCGCACCTGCGTGTCTCCGGCCGGGTGCAGTCAGGTGCCGTCAGAGGTAACCGGGCTCCGCGGAGGCCAGCCGTGCCGGCGGCGGCAGCGGCGCGTGCCGGGGGGAGGCCTCGAACGCCTGGATCACGAAGCCCGCGAAGCGCCGCGAGGCCGTGACCTGGACCGCGGTCGAGGCGGAGTGGATCCCCTTGTTGGCCATGAGCATCAGAACGAGGTCGTCCAGGACGAAGTCGGGACGCAGGCGCCCGGCCTCCTGGGCCCGCCGGGCCAGTCCGGCGATCGCCCGCACCGTGTACTCACGGCCCGCGTCCGCGTCCGTCGTGCCGGGGAACGTGGACATGAAGGCCTCGGTGAAACCCCGGTCGCGTGCGTGCAGTTCACAGACCTTCTCGATCACCTGGCAGAGGCCCCGCCAGGGATCGGGGTCGGCGCACCCTTCGTCGACGATGTCCCGGCACATGCGCAACTGGTCCGCGAAGACCGCGGTGATCAGCGCCTGCTTGGTCGGGAAGCGGCGGTACAGGGTGGCGGGTCCGACGGCGGCGCGCCGGGCGATCTCCCGCATCGGCACGTCCAGGCCCTCGGCCGCGAACAGCCTCCTGGCCGCTTCGATGATGCGTTCGCGGTTGTCCAGGGCGTCGGAACGCAGGGTGTGAGGCAAATGATCGGTCACCGCTCTCACTTTACCCAAGTGGACGGGGGCGTCCGTTAGCGTCCGGGAGAGGAAGCAGCCGCCCAGGTCAGCAGGGTGCGGCACACCGGTCCGAGCACGTGGAGACGACATTGAAGGCAATTGAGATCCGGACGTACGGAGGCCCCGACGGGCTGGCCGTGGTCGGCCTGCCCGCACCCGTACCGGCCGCCGGAGACGTGGTGATCGCCGCGGAAGCGGTGGGCGTCGGCGGTGTCGACACCGTGATCCGAAGCGGCGCCCTGGCCGCCTACGGCTTCAAGGAGGGGCACATTCCCGGCAACGAGGTGGCCGGCACGGTCACCGCGGTGGGCGAAGGCGTCGACACCTCATGGATCGGCCGGCGGGTGTGGGGGTTCACCGGCACGGGCGGCGGCTACGTCGAACAGGCCGTCGTCCCGGTGCGGGAGATCCTCCCCCTCCCCGACGGCCTCTCCGCCGCCGACGCGGTGACGCTCGGCACCTCCGGGGTCGTCGCCTACTTCGCACTGGCGCACGCCCGTTTCGCCCCTGGTGAGACGGTCCTGGTGCGCGGCGCGGCCGGCGGCATCGGCGTCATGACCGTCCAGTTGGCGGCCAAGGGCGGCGCCGCAGCGGTGGCGGTCACCACGTCGTCGGCCGAACGCGGCGCGCGGCTGCGGAAGTTGGGCGCCACCCATGTCCTGGACCGCGCCGGGGACGGGGGACAGGACGCTCCGGCAGGATACGACGTCATCATCGACATCGTCGCCGGTGAGGACCTGCCGTCGTTCTTCGACAGGCTCAATCCGAACGGCCGCATGGTCGCCGTCGGCGTCGTGGCCGGCCAGCCGCCGGCGGACTTCGGTACGAGGATGCTGGCCGCGTTCCGCAAGTCGCTGTCCTTCGCCACCTTCAGCGCGGACACCGTCGCCTCGGCCGACCTGCATGCCGTACGGGGGGAACAGTTCGCCGCCGCGGTCCGCGGCGAGTTGGACACGGTCGTCCACGAAGTGCTGCCGCTGGACCATGCCGTACGCGCCCACCGGAAGATGGACGACGGGGAGGTCTTCGGCAGGATCGTGCTGACGCCGTAGCCCCGTACGGCACATGGCCCCGGGAACACAGCTCCGCGTGGAGCGAGCGTGTCAGCTCGAAAAGCGCGTCGCGATCCGGGAGACGTTCGAGGTGTGGCTGTGCGCCCGCATCAGCTCCTCGGCCCGCTCCCCGTTGCCGGCGGCGATGGCCTCGTAGATGACCCGATGCTGTCTGTACCGCTCGTCGACCACCTTCGAGTGCTCGCCGCGCACCTCGGACAGGATGCTGTCCCGCCGCTCCTCCGAACCGAAGGCGTCGACGGTACGCAGCATCTGGATCAGGGTCGCGTTGCCGCTGGCCCGGTCCACGATCGTGTGGAAGTGGCGCATGAGTGCCTGGATTTCGAGCACCAGGTCCCGCTCCGCGTCGGTGCCCGGGTCCGCGTCGCGCAGTGCGCCGCGCAAGGCGTCCGCCTTGTCCAGGCAGTCGGACATCTCGCGGCGCTGGGCCGCCGTCGACTTCTCCGCGGCCAGTCGGGCGGCGAGGGCCCGGAGCACGTCCTCCATCATGGTGAACTCGCGCAGCTCCTCCTTGCCGAACTGCGCGATACGGACCGACCTGGGCCCCGTCCGCTCCACCAGCCGGTCCTGCTCCAGGCGTCGCAGCGCCTCACGGACGGGGGTCGCGCTGATGCTGAGCGACTCCGCCAGGCCCCGCTCCGTGACCTTCTCCCCGCGCTTGAGGGTGCCGGTGACGATGGCCTCGCGGATCGCGGCGTACGCCTGATCGCCGAGGGTGACCGGGGACGAGAGCTGGGGGAGCAGAGCCATACGGAACATGGTATTTGCTACAGCATAATTGTCAAACAAGCCAGCCGGACAAGCCAGCCGGACAAGCCAGCCCGACAGGCGAGCCGATCGTGGAGAAGGCCGTCGAGAAGTCGTGAGGAAGGCCGTCAAGAAACCGTCAGGTTCGGCGTGGGGCGGCCGTCAAGTCCGCCGAGCAGCATCAGTGCCTCAACCACCTAACCCCTGGGGGATGCAGGCATGGCAGCACTTCTGTACCGGCTGGGCGCTCTCGGCGCCCGACGGTGGCGAACGATGTTGGTCGGATGGCTCCTGGCGCTCGGCGCGGTGACCGGCCTCGGCTTCTCGTTCGCCGGCTCCTTCGAGGACAGCGGTTCCATTCCCGGGTCACCCGCGCAGACGGCGTTGACCAAGATGGACCGTCACTTCCCCTCCCCGGACGTCCAGTCCGCGGACATCGTGTTCCAGGCCCCGCCCGGCCGTAAGGTGACCGACCCCGAGTTGAGCGGGTCACTGGCGTCCGCCGTCGCCGCGATGGGGGACGTGCACGGCGTGGCCGAGGTCGGTGACCCGGTCCAGGACGACACCGTCTCCGAGGACGGACGCATCGCGGTCGCGCAGGTCGCCTTCACGACGAAGAAGGACGAGGACGTGCCCGCCGGCACGCTCGACGGAGTGAAGGAGGCGGGGGAGCAGGCCCGGCAGGCGGGCCTCAGGACGGTCTACGGCGGTGACGCCTACGCACCCTCGACCTCCCCCTTCGGACCTCCCGAGCTGGTCGGGCTGGGCGTGGCCCTGGTCATCCTCGTCATCACCTTCGGTTCGCTGCTCGCCGCCGGACTGCCGCTGCTCACCGCCGTCCTCGGTGTCGTCGGCACCATGGCGGCCATGATGGGCGCGGCCACGGTGCTCGGCGTGAGCGACAGCGCACCCACCCTGGCGATGATGCTGGGGCTCGCCGTGGGCATCGACTACGCCCTGTTCATCGTCTCGCGCCACCGGGCCCAACTCGCCACGGGAATGCCCGTGGTGGAGTCCGTCGCCAGGGCCAACGCGACCGCGGGCAGCGCGGTCGTCTTCGCCGGTGCCACCGTGGTCATCGCGCTCGCCGGACTCTCGGTGGCGGGGGTCCCGATGCTGACCTCCATGGGCCTCGCGTCCGCGGGAGCCGTGGCCGTCGCCGTCGTGCTGGCGCTCGGACTGCTCCCCGCACTGCTGGGCATGTGCGGCCGCAGGCTCACCCCCAGGGCCGGCACCCGCTGGCGCCGGCGAGCGGCACGAGTACCGGTCAGGCCCTCCCTGGGCGTGCGCTGGACCGAAGGCGTACTGCGCCGGCCGGTGCGCACCCTGATCCTCGGAACCGTCGCCCTCGTCGCCCTCGCCCTGCCGGCCCTTCAGCTCAAGCTCGCCCTGACCGACGAAGGGAACAGCCCCGCCACGACATCGAGCCGTCAGGCCTACGACCTGGTCGGTGACGCCTTCGGAGCCGGGGCGAACGGCCCGCTCGTCATCCTCGTCGAGGACGACGACCCGGCCGCCGTCGCTGCTACGGCCACCGCCGTCGAGGACAGGCTGCGGGACGTCAGGGGCATAGCGGACGTTAGCGGTGTCGACCTGGCCGAGGACGAGTCGGCCGCACGTATCCGGATCATCCCCGACACCGGACCGCGTACCCAGGAGACCAGCGACCTGGTTTCCCGCCTGCGCACCGAGATGAAGCCCCTCGCCGCGTCCGGGGGCAGCTATGTCGCCGTCACCGGCCTGACCGCGGTCAGCATCGACGTCTCCGACAAACTCAGCGGCGCGCTGATCCCCTTCGCGGTCGTCGTGGTCGGCCTCTCCCTGCTCCTCCTGATGATCGCCTTCCGGTCCGTCGCCATACCCGTCAAGGCCACCATCGGATTCCTGCTGTCCGTAGGAGCCGCGTTCGGAGCCACCGTCGCGGTCTTCCAGTGGGGCTGGCTGGCCGGCCTGCTGGGGGTGGCGAGCACCGGGCCGGTGGCGGGCTTCATGCCCATCATCGTCATGGCCGTGCTCTTCGGACTCGCCATGGACTACGAGGTGTTCCTCGTGTCAGCCATGCGGGAGGACTACGTCCGCCACCGCGACGCCCGCGCCGCCGTCCTCACCGGGGCCCGCAACGCCGCCCGCGTGGTCACCTCCGCCGCCCTCATCATGATCTCGGTCTTCGTCGGCTTCCTGTTCTCGCACGACGCCGATATCATGCCGATCGCTTTCGCCCTGGCCTTCGGAGTCATGGTGGACGCCTTCCTGGTCCGTATGACGCTCGTGCCGGCGGTGCTGGCTCTCCTCGGGGACCGGGCCTGGTGGCTGCCCCGGCGCCTCGACCGCTTCCTGCCCCGGCTCGACGTGGAGGGCGAGAACTTCCACGCACCCGACGCCGCGACCCCGGCCGCCGACAAGCAGCCCTCTGCCGTGAGCGGCTGACCGGCCTGTGTCGGTGGAACCCGGACCTGTGTCGACGGCCCTCGGGCAGCCCGACCCGCCCGTACAAGGAGCACGTATGAACGCCGTCGACGCACCCGGCACCACCGACCGGGTGCTCGTCATCGATGACGACCCCGGCATCAGACGCCTGCTGATCTCGGCCCTCGGATTCGCCGGATTCGAGGTGGACGTGGCGGGCGACCTGACGGAAGCGCTCGAACAGGTCGCCCGCACGCCCCCCGACGTCATCGTTCTCGACGTCATGCTCCCCGGCGCCGACGGTTTCGAGATCCTCCAGCTGCTGCGCGACCGCGGTATCGGGGTGCCGGTCCTCTTCCTCACCGCACGCGACGCGATCGAGGACCGGGTACGGGGGCTGCGGCTCGGCGGGGACGACTACGTCACCAAGCCCTTCAGCGTCGTCGAGGTCGGCGCCCGGCTGCAGGCACTGCTCCGGCGGGCCCGCAGCGGGGCGCCGGCCGCCCCCGAGGAGCCGGCGCTGTCCCTCGCGGACCTCACGATGGACGACCCCCGGCACGAGGTCCGCCGCGCGGGCCGCCTCCTCGACCTCTCACCCACCGAATACCGTCTGCTGCACTACCTCCTGAGCCACCAGGGCCAGGTGCTGTCCCGCGCCCAGATCCTCGAAGCGGTCTGGCAGTACGACTTCGGCGGGGACACCGTCGTCGTCGAGCGCTTCGTCTCCAACCTCCGCCGCAAGATCGACCACGGCCACCCGCCCCTGCTGCACACCGTCCGGGGCGTCGGCTACACCCTCCGGGAGCAGGCCCGCACATGAGACTCCGCGACCGCCGCGTCTGGTCCTTCTCCAGTGTCCGTCTGCGTCTGCTGACCGGCCTGGCCGTACTGCTCGTGTCCGGACTGACGGCCAGCGCCGTCATCACCGGCTTCCTCCTGGAGAACTACCTGGACAGGCGCTACGAGAAGACCCTCGAAACGTACGCCGACCGGATCACCGAAGTCGTCGGACGTGGCCCGCAGACCGCCGACGCCGACCAGCTCGGCACACTTCTGGGGCCGCCGCTGGGCCTCGTAGCCGTGGACGCCGACAACAACGTGCTGCTGAGCACCGGTTCCGCCTCCTCGGTCGCCCGCCCGGTCGCCGAGCTCAGTACGACCGCCCCCGCCGGCACCATCGTCGACTACGACGGGCACGACGAGGAGCACGGTCTCGCGGCGATCCGTATCCCCAGCCCCGGGCTCACCGTCGACCGCGGACCCGGCGAAGCCGACGTACGGCCGGCGGCGCTCGTCCTGACTGTCGACTCCTCGGTCGGTGACGGAACCGTCGCCGTCCTCGTCGAACGCCAACTCGTCCTGGTCGGAGCCGCGTTGCTGCTCCTGCTCGGCCTCGCCGTCATCGTCCTGCGGCTGGGGCTGCGGCCCCTGGCCCGGATGGCCCGTACCGCCGACGCCATCGCCGAGGGCCACCTCACGGAACGGCTGCCCGCCACCCGGAACGGCAGCGAGACCGACCGGCTCGCCGAAGCGGTCAACCGGGCCTTCGACGCCCAGGCCCGCGCGGAGGCGACCGTGCGCTCCCTGGCGGCCGACACCTCCCACGAACTGCGCACCCCGCTCTCCACCATCTCGGGCTGGCTCGACCTGCACCGCCAGGGCGGTGTCTCCGGACCGGGCCTGGAGACGGCGCTCGAACACATCGAGAACGAGGTGGGGCGGATGCGCCTGCTCGTCGAGGACCTCGCCCTGCTCGCGCGCCTGGACGCCGGCCGTCCCGTCGAGCGGCACGACGTCGACCTCACGGCGCTGGCCGCCAGCGTCGTCGAGGACGCCCAGATCATCTATCCCCAGCGCGACATCACCATGGCGCCCGCGCCGGAGGCGGCTGTCGTCGGCGAGACCGGCCGCCTCCAGCAGGTCCTGCGCAACCTCGTCGGCAACGCCGTCCAGCACACGCCCGCCCGGACCGCCGTCCGGGTCGAGATCAGCCAGGACAGCAAGGACGTACACCTGCGGGTCATCGACGACGGTCCCGGTATCCCCGCCCAGGACCTGCCCCGCGTCTTCGAACGCTTCTGGCGCGCCGAGGCCAGCCGCAGCCGCGCCTACGGCGGTTCGGGTCTGGGCCTGGCCATCGTGGAGGCCATCGTGCACGCGCATCAGGGGCAGGTACGGGTGCAGTCCGAGGTGGGAGTCGGCACCACCGTCACCATCCGGCTCCCGCACGCTCTCCGCGGTGCAACTGGTTGACAATCATGCTGTAGCAAATACCATCTCCTCCGTGGGGTGCTTCGGCTCCGCGGGGCGATCGGCGGCCCCGCCCGGCTCCTCGTCGTACACAGCCTCCGTCGGCGCGCTGACCCCCTCGAACGCTGAGCCCCACACCCACCATCCGCATCCCGAGTCATGCGTACCGGGCCACGCGTTCCGTGCGCCCCGTCCAGGCATCTCACCGTCCGCCTACAGCACTAGTGCTATAGCAAATAGTGGAGGATCAATGATGATCTCGCTCCCCAGGGCCAGGGTCTGTGCCCTGGCAGCCGCCTGCATGGTCGTTCTGGCCGCGTGCGGAGGCTCCACGGGTACGGACGGGTCGGCGAAGCCGACGTCCTCGGTCGACGTGGGCAAGGCGGCGCCCGTCACCCCCCTCGACGCGGCCACGGTGGCCAGGGCCCAGAAGCAGGGGTCGGTCCTCCTCTACACGAACGCGGACGCCGACCAGATGGCGCCGCTCACCAAGGCCTTCGAGGCGAAGTACGACGGCATCAAGGTGCGCGTCCTCAACATGAACGACCCACAGACCTTCCAGCGCTACGCCACCGAATCCGCCACCGGTGTGCGCACCGCGGACGTCGTGATGGCCACGGACGCGGTGGAAGTACTGAACTTCGTCAGCAAGGGCAATGTCCTCGACTACAAGGACCCCAACCTCAAGCACCTTCCCGCATACGCGCAACTGGCGCCGGGGGTGGTCTCCATGTCGGAGGACCCGCTCGTCGCCGTGTACAACACCGCTCTCATTCCCAAGGACAAGCAGCCCAAGGATCTCGAATCCCTCGCCGCGCTGTCCAAGTCCCTCAAAGGGAAGATCGGGACCACCGACATCAGCAACCCGCATTCCTTCGGCGCGGTCAGCAATTACACCGCCGCGCACGGTGACGCGGGGTGGCAGAACATCGAAGCCCTCGGCCCGAACACCGGCGTCGAGTCGGGCAACGGAAACCTCATGCAGAAACTGGCCCAAGGCCAGTACCAGGCCACCTATTTCGTGGCCGGATCGGTGCGTGCGCTGATCGAGGGGGAGGAGGCGGCGAAGATCCTCAACTACACGTATCTGACGGACGGAACGCCGCTTCTCCCGAGGGCCGTCGCCGTCACCAAAAAGGCGAAGTCGCCCGACGCTGGAAAGCTCTTCGTGAACTTTCTGCTGTCGGTCGAAGGACAGGAAGCCGCCTGCGAGGGCGGATTCACTCCGTACCGCGACGGAGTGGACTGCGCCTACGGTCTGCCGGCCGTGGAAAAGGTCGTCGGCGCCGACAACATGATGCTCGGCGGCTATCCCAAGGACATCGTCAAGAACAAGCCGGAAATCGTCGACCGCTGGAAGAAGGCGTACGGCCGATGAGCACCGCGCAACTCCGGCCGCCACCGGCCCATACCCCGCCGTCGCCTGTGAAACGACCCCGACGGCGGTGGCTCTCGACCAACGCGAGCCACTACATTCTCTGGGCACTCGCGCTGCTCGTCATCGTCGGTTCCGTCATCCCGGTCGTGGCCGCCGCGGTGTGGTCGACCCCGCTGTACGAATCCGGCGGGCATCTGACATGGGACAACTTCGACGCGCTGCTCACCGACCGCGACTGGTGGACCGCGGTCACCAATTCGATCCTGTTCGCCGCCCTCAACACCGCCGGATCCCTTCTCGTCGGTGTGACGTGCGCATTGTTCCTCACCCGCACCGACGTTCCCGGACGCCGTGTCCTGACGACATTCCTGCTCGTTCCGATCGCGCTGCCCGGACTCGTCCTCATCATCGGCTGGGCGGCCATGTGGACCCCGGCGGGATTCGCGTCCTCCTGGCTTGAGGCGAACACCGTCCTGAGCATGCCGGTCGACCTCTACAGCATTCCCGGCATGGCGATGGTCGCGATGAGCGTGGCCTCACCCACCGTCTTTCTGCTGTGCCGCGGGACCCTGCTGTCGATCGACCCGTCCCTGGAGGACGCCGCCCGCACATCGGGAGCAAGCCCCCTGCGCAGCCTGCTCTCCGTGAGCCTGCCGCTGATGCGTCCTGCGATCACCAATGCGGCGCTCCTGGTCTTCGCCCTCTCGATGGAAGTCCTGGGACTGCCACTGATTCTGGGCTTCTCCAACAAGATCAGTCTGATCTCCACGTATCTCTACGACCACTGGGTGAACGAATCCCAGCAGGGCCTGGTGTCCGCCGGCGCGGTGTTCCTGCTCATCACGGTCTCCGCGCTCCTCGTTCTGCGGAACAGGCTCGTGGGGGACACCGCGCGCTTCACCACGACCACCGGAAAACCAACCGGTGTCCGCGTACTCAAGCTGGGGCCCGCACGCTGGTTCACAGCGGCCGCGATCGCCTTCTTCCTTCTCGTCTTCGTGGCCGTACCGCTCGCCGGAGTCTTTCTGGCGGCATTCACCTCCATCCTGTCGCCCTTCATCTCCCCGTGGAGCGTGCTGACCTTCAGCAACTTCTCCGCCGTGTTCGAGAATCCGCTCTACACCGACTCGATCGTCAACAGCCTTCTCATCGCGACGGTCGGCGGGGCGCTCACGACGCTTGCCATCGCCGTTCTCTCGGTGATCGCACACCGTTCCCGTTTCCGCTTCCGCGGATCCCTGCAACAGGGCATGCTGTGGCCGCGCATGATGCCGGCGCTCGTCACCGGTATGGCCTTCTTCTGGAGTTTCGCCCTCCTCGACAGGTCCGGGGCCATTCGCGCCAGCCTGTGGGGCATCGGCATCGCGTTCGCCGTCAGAAGTCTCGCCCTCGGCTACAGCGCCTTCTATCCGGCGCTCGCCGGAATCGGCGCCGATCTCGACAACGCCGCCCGTACCTCGGGTGCCACCTGGTGGACGGCCATGCGCACCGTCGTCCTGAGACTCGTCGCACCCGCCATGGGCGCCTCATTCGTGCTGCTTTTCGTGGCCATGCTCAACGACGCCGAACCTGCGGTCTTCCTCGTCACCGACGAGACCCCCGTACTCGGCCTCACCATGCTGCAACTCGCGGCAACAAGCATCGGCGGGACCGTCGCCGCGTTGGGAGTAATCCAGATGGTCATCACCTTGGTCGTCCTGGGCGCCGGCCGCGCCCTGCTGGGGGTGCGTCCTCGTGCCTAGTCTCCAGCTGAACAAACTCACCAAGCAATTCGCTGAGCACACCGCTCTGCACGAGGTGTCACTCACCGTCCGGGACGGCGAGATATTCACCCTGCTCGGCCCCAGCGGCTGCGGAAAGTCCACCACCCTGTGGTCGATCGCCGGCCTGCACCGGCCCGACTCGGGCAGCATCGCGTTCGGCGACCGTGTCGTCTTCGACCACGGACACGTCAACATCGAACCGGAGCACCGCAATTGCGGTGTCGTGTTCCAGTCCTACGCCATCTGGCCGCACCTGTCGGTCGCGGCGAACGTGGGGTATCCCCTCAAGCTCCGGAAGACCCCCAAGGCGGAGCGCGACCGCCGGGTGCGGGAAGTCCTCGAACTCGTCGAACTGGGCCGCCACGCGGACCGTTACCCCCACGAACTGTCCGGCGGCCAGCAGCAGCGGGTCGCGCTGGCCCGCGCCCTCGCCCACCCGCCCGACCTGCTGCTCCTCGACGAACCCTTCTCCAACCTGGACGCCAAACTCCGCGACCGCTCCCGGCAGTGGCTCAAGACACTCCAGTCACAGGTCGGGGTCACCACCGTCTTCGTGACCCACGACCAGGACGAGGCCCTGTCCGTCAGCGACCGCGTCGCCGTCATGGACCAGGGGAAGGTACGCCAGGTCGGCACCCCCACCGAGATCTACGAGCACCCGGCCGACCTGTTCGTCGCCGACTTCGTCGGAACCGCCAACATCCTGGCCGCCACGGTCGTCGAGGCGGACGGCGCCCACGCGGTGCTCCGCGTCGACGGCGTCGGCGAACCGCTGAAGGTGCCGCACACGGACAGGCGCCTGGGGCCGGTACGCATCTGCATCCGCCCCGAGAACATCGAGATCCAGCGCGGCGGCGGCGATGTGCGCCGACCCCACCACACGCTGACGGCCAAGGTCGACAACCAGGCCTACCTCGGCGACCACTACCGGTACACCATCCGCATCGGCGGCACCCCGGTGATCGTGACCACCACACGCCCGGCGGCCACCGGCGAACTCACCGTCAGCCTTCCGCCGGACGACATCCGCGTCTTCCACGAGGAAGCCGACTCCAACGAGGAGAACCACCATGCCCCCGTCCACTGACCCCGCAGCCCGGGTCGGAATCCTGACGCCGTCCGGCATGCTCGGGGCCGGCTTCACCCCGGAGAGCATCGAGCGCGGCCTCACTCTCCAGCCGGACGTCATCGCGGTCGACGGCGGATCCACCGACTCCGGACCCCACTACCTCGGCGCCGGTGTCGCGAAGACCACCGCCGCCGCGGTGGGCCGCGATCTGCGCATCCTCCTGAAAGCCGCCGCCACCGCGGACATCCCCCTCATCGTGGGCTCCTGCGGCACCAGCGGCACGGACTCCGGCGTCGACTGGGTGGCGGGGATCGCGGAACAGATCATGGCTGAGGAAGGCCTCGATCTGAAGATCGCCCGGATCTACAGCGAGCAGGAAGCCACGTTCCTCAAGGACGAACTCGACGCGGGACGGATCCACCCCCTGGCCCCGCACGGCCCCCTGGATCCGGAGACCCTCGAAAGCTGCACGCACATCGTCGGCATGATGGGCCACGAACCCTTCGTCGACGCCATCAACGCGGGCGCCCAGGTCGTCCTGGCGGGGCGCGCCACCGACACAGCCCTCGCCGCCGCCGTCCCCCTGATGCTCGGCATGCCGGCCGGACCCACCTGGCACGCCTCCAAGATCGTCGAGTGCGGCGGACAGTGCACCACGGACCCGCGGGCCGGAGGCGTCTTCGCCACCGTCGACCAGCAGGGTTTCACCATCGAACCCCTCGACCCGGCCAACGCCTGCACGCCGATCTCGGTCGCCGCGCACATGCTGTACGAGACCGCCAACCCGTACCGGATGCGGGAACCTGCGGGCACGCTGGACGTCACGGACGCCACCTACACGGCACTGGACGAGCGCCGGGTACGCGTCGAGGGATCGCGCTTCGAGCCCGCCGAGCAGCACACCGTCAAACTCGAAGGAGCCAGGGTCACCGGCTACGAGACCGTCTCGTTCACCGGCATCCGCGACCCGTACATCGTCGCCAACATCGACCGCTGGGCGGCGCTCCTGCGGGTCATTCTCTCCGAGCGCGTCAGCCAGACGCTCGGCCTGACCGACGACGACTACGGCCTGGACATCCGCCTCTACGGCCACAACGCCATTCTCGAAGACATCGACCCCGACTCCGGCCCGCCCCGCGAGGTCGGCGTCATGCTCCTCGTCAACGCACCCTCGCAGGCCGCCGCGACAGCGATCGCCAAGGTCGCCAACCCCCTCATGCTGCACCTCCCGCTGCCGGAGATGGAGTACCTGCCCAGCTTCGCCTTCGCCACCTCACCGGCGGAGACCCAGCGCGGGGCGGCCTACGAGTTCGTCCTGAACCACGTCGTCGACGTCGACTCGCCCACCGGCATGTTCCGCACCCAGCACTCCCGCGAGGTCTCCCATGTCTGAGCACGCCACCCGCCGGCCCGTGCTCGGCGACTACGCGACCGAGATCCGCTCCAAGAACGCCGGACCCTTCTGGGTCACCATGGAAACGTTCATGAAGGACAGCGCCGGTTACGCCGTCGCGGCCGACGAGTCCTTCCTCAACGAGGCGGTCGTCGCCGACCTCTACCGGGTGGACGCCGAGCAGGTCCAGATCTTCCGCATCCCGGCACTGAACGTCGTGAAGATCTCCTTCCCGCGCCCCGTCACCCAGGCAGGTCTCCGCGACCGTGACATCCACGCCGGCCAGCACCACGTCCCGCTGGCCGCCTTGCGGGTGCCCGACCGGCTGACCCGGGAGGACCTGGTCCCCATCCCGGAGGAGGAACTGATCTTCCGGCTCCCCACCGTGTTCACCGATGCGGCCGCCGAACGACGTCACCGCAAGGAACGCCTCGCGGGCGCCCTGCGCATCTTCGGCCGGTTCGGGTTCGAGGAAGGCGTCGCCGGACACATCACCGCACGCGACCCGGAGTTCCCCGACCACTTCTGGGTCAACCCCTTCGGTGTGTCCTTCAAGCACGTGAAGGTCAGCGACCTGCTGCTCGTCAACCACCAGGGCGATGTCGTCCAGGGGCGCCACCGGGTGAACCGGGCCGCCTTCGCCATCCACGCGGCCGTCCACGCGGCACGGCCCGACGCGGTCGGCGCCGCCCACAGCCACTCGGTGTACGGCAGGGCGCTGTCGGCGACGGGCCAGCGGCTCGAACCGATCACCCAGGACGCCTGCGCCTTCTACGAGGACCACGGCTGCTACGAGAACTACTCGGGCGTGGCCGACGACCCGGCGGAGGGCCGGCGCATCGCCGAGGCGCTCGGCGGCCACAAGGCGGTCATCCTGCGCAACCACGGCCTGCTCACGGCGGCGGGCTCGGTCGACGCCGCGGCCTACTGGTTCATCACCATGGAACGCTCGGCCCAGGCCCAACTCGCCGCCAAGGCAGCGGGATCGACCATCCAGATCTCCCACGAAGAGGCCAAACACACCTACGGGCAGGTGGGCTTCGACCTGGCGGGCTGGTTCCAGTTCCAACCGCTCTTCGACCAGATCACCCGCACGGACCCGGACCTCTTCGACTAGAGCCCGCTCCACCGCCCGCTGTCGTACGCAATCGGCGGGCGGCGGGGGTGTGCGGCGGGCGGTGTGCGGTGGTGGCACGACGATCTGATCAATTAGCTCGATCGGGGGGTGGTGGACCCCATTCCCCGAAAGGGGTCCATCAGCGGCGTGGATGCTCTTGGGCGTGGTGCTTTGCGCCCTGGTGCACGTTCCGGCCCGGGCGTCTCTTGCAGATCCTGGAGGATCCATGCGACACCGTGTCTCCCGCCCGCGCAAGCGAGCGCTGGCCGTCGGACTCGCGCTGCTAGTGGCCGTACTCGCCCCCTCGGGGTCAGCCGGCGCGGCCGACCAGTACGAGTGGGCCGCGCTGGGTGACTCGTACACCGCCGGGGGGTTCGTCGGAGCCCCCCAGCCCGCACTGGGTGACCCGTCGCGGGACGGCTGTGACCGTACCTCCGACGCCTACCCCGGCGTCGTCGAGCGGGAACTCGACGAGTTCCCGCCGGGCAAGCCCGTCCACCTGACCAACGTCAGCTGCGGCAACGCCACCATCGCCGACATCGCCAACGCCAGGCAGACGCCGATCAGCCCGGTTCAGCCGCCCGCCGACGGCTGGCCCGCGGTGGACCCGCAGATCCAGCGGGCCGGACTCAACGACCGGACCGACGTCGTCACCGTGGGTGTCGGCGGCAACAGCCTGCCGTTCGGCGGCATGCTCCTGACCTGTCTGACGCAGGGTGCGACCGGCGCGTCCTGCCGCGACCACTACACCGATCCGCCCGAGGGCGAGGAGAGCATCCAGGACAAGCTCGCCCGGGTCCAGGACGAGTACATCGAGATGCTGGCCCGGGTGCACCAGGCCGCGCCCAACGCCAAGGTGATCACGGTCGGCTACCCGGCCGTTCTGCCGGAGGAGGGCAGTGCCTGCAACCGCCTCTCCCTCAGCGAACTCGGCTCGGTCACCCACGCCGACGTCGACTGGCTCCGTGACGACGTCCTCAAGCCGCTGAACAGCACGATCAAGCGGGTCTCGGAGTTCTTCGGCGACCGCTACGTCGACGTGTACTCCTCCAGCGTGGGCCACGACGCCTGCCGGCCCGCCGACACCAAGTGGGTCGAGGGAATCTGCGGGGCCGCCGAGGACTACTGGCCCGGCAACCTCCCCGGCACCCTGCTCGACTGCCGTCTCATCGGCAAGCGCATCACCCTGGTCCACCCCAACGCCGCCGGACACGCCAACGCCGCCGCCCACGTCGAACGCGCCATCCGTATCGCCCTCCTGGAACGCTGACCGAGCCCGCCCTCTGTCGCCGGGGCCCCGGCACCCTGCCAAGTGACCCCGGCCGACACATCAGTTGACGGTGAACCGGGCCCGTCCCTCCAGCGCCGCCACGAGTTCGGCGGCGCCCGCCAGGCCCGCCGCGCGGCGGGCCTGCGCGGTCTGGCCCGCGAGGTGGGAGTAGACGGTGATTCCCTCGACACCCCGCAACGGACTGTCCGCCGGGAGAGGTTCGCGTGTCACCACGTCGAGTGCCGCACCCGCGATGCCGCCCGTGCGGACCGCGTCGGCGAGCGCCCGCTCGTCGACGACGGCCCCGCGGGCGGTGTTGATCAGCACGGCCGTCGCCTTCATCCGTGCGAAGGCCGCGGCGTCGAACATGCCCCGGGTGCTGTCGGTCAGCGCGGTGTGGACCGACACGTAGTCGGAGACGGCCAGCAGTTCGGCGAACGGCACGAACCGGACCCCGAGGTCACCGCGCAACCCCTCGGGGACACCGGTGGCGCACACCACGTCCATCCCGAACGCTCTGGCCAGCGGGACGACGGCCCGAGCGGCCGCGCCGAATCCGACGAGACCGAGTGTCGCCCCGCGCAGCTCGTGACCGTCCTCGCGCGGCCACCCGCCGGCCAGCACGCCCGTGGCACTGTGGACCAGCCGGCGCGCGGAGCCGAGCAGCAGGCCCAGCGTGTACTCGGCCACGGCGTTCGCGTTGATCCCGGGCAGGTTGCTCACGCCGACACCGAGCCGTCGCGCGGCCTCGATGTCGATGGAGTCGTACCCGACACCCGTACGCACCACCACCCGCAGCCGTGGAGCACGGGCCAGCACCCCGGCGGTCAGGGGCTCGTTCGCGACGAGCGCCGCGTCGATCCCGGAGAGCGCGGCCACGAGTTCCTCGGGATCGCGTCGTCCGACCATCGGAACGTGGCGCGTCTCAAGACCGGCCGCCCGGAGGTAGTCGTCCACCTCGTCGCCGGGACGCAGATAGTCAGTGGTGATCAGGACGCGTGGCACGCTCCGCCGCCCTTCCCGCCTTCGCGCCGGCGGCCCCTCCGCCGATCCGCCGTGCGACGGCCGACCCGAGCGCCGTCGTCGTCCCGTCCCCGCCGAGATCCGGCGTGCGGACGTCCGGCTGCCCCTCCAGGACCGACTCGATGGCGGCGACCACGTCGGCGGCGGCCGCGGCCTCGCCCAGGTGCTCCAGCATCATCGCGCCGCTCCAGATCTGCCCGATGGGGTTGGCGATGCCCTGCCCCGCGATGTCGGGGGCCGACCCGTGCACGGGCTCGAAGAGGCTCGGATGGTTCCGTGCCGGGTTGATGTTCGCACTCGGCGCTATCCCGATCGTGCCGGTGCAGGCCGGACCCAGGTCGGAGAGGATGTCCCCGAACAGGTTGCTCGCCACGACGACGTCGTACCGGTCGGGCCGCAGCACGAACTTGGCCGCCAGGATGTCGATGTGGTCCTTGTCGGCGGTCACCCGCGGATAGCGCAGTGCCATCTCGCTCGCCCGCTCGTCCCAGTAGGGCATGGAGATCGAGATCCCGTTGCTCTTCGTCGCCCAGGTCAGCTGCCTGCGCGGCCGGGAGTCGGCGAGTTCGAAGGCGTACCGCAGCACCCGGTCCACGCCGACGCGGGTCATGACGGTCTCCTGCAGTACGGTCTCGCGCTCGGTGCCCTCGAAGATCCGCCCGCCGATGCTGGAGTACTCGCCCTCGGTGTTCTCGCGCACCACGTAGAAGTCGATGTCGCCCGGACCGTGGTCGCGCAGCGGACCGCGCACGCCCCGCAGCAGCCGGACCGGACGCAGATTGACGTACTGGTCGAACCCGCGCCGCATCTGGAGAAGGCTTCCCCACAGCGACACATGGTCGGGGACGGCCTCGGGCCAGCCCACCGCGCCGAAGAAGATCGCGTCGAAGCCGCCCAGCACGCTGTGCCAGTCCTTCGGCATCATCTCCCCGTGGCGCGTCCAGTAGTCGGCGCTGGCGAAGTCGAACTCCTCCACGTCGAGGACGAAGCCGTACGCGTCGGCCGCGGCACGCAGGCACCGAAGCCCTTCGGGAACGACTTCCCGGCCTATGCCGTCCCCGGGCACGACGGCGATGCGGTAACGCTGTGGCACGACTGCTGCTCCTTGCTCGATGCTGGTACGGCTCCTCACTGTGGGCGTCGGCGAGGCCTGTCACAATGGGCCACCGGGCAACCCAGACTTTCTCCAGCGGAAAACCTGCCCGGACGGGAGACGGCGTGGACGCGGACGGGAAACCCATGAAGTCGTCCGTCGACGACCTGAAGTTCTTCCAGGTCGTGGCAGCCGGCGAGACACTCACGGCGGCGGCGCGCCGGCTCGGCTGGTCCCTTCCGGTGGTCAGCAAACGGCTGAGCGCACTGGAGAGCCGTCTCGACGTGCGGCTCGTCCAGCGGGGCACCCGACGCCTGGTGCTGACCTCGGAGGGCGCCCTGTACGCGAGCGGGCTCGACTCGATCCTCGACCGGCTCCGCGAGCTGGAGGACCAGGTGACCGAACGGTCCGGGGAACTGCGCGGCGCGCTCGTCGTCCAGGCGACCCTGGGCCTCGGGCGGGCGCATGTCGCCCCACTGCTCGCGGAGTTCGCGGTGGCGCACCCCCAACTGCAGGTGCAGCTGAACACCTCGGCGTTGCCCCTGCGCCCGCATCGGCGGACCTTCGACGTGGCCGTCCATGTGGGCAGTCCGCCGGACTCCTCGCTGCGGATGCGCCGGCTGGCGGAGAACCGCCGGGTGCCGTGCGCGTCGCCCGCGTACCTGGCACGGCATGGCGCGCCCACCTGCCTGGAGGATCTGGCGCGGCACGACTGCATCGTGCTGCGCGAGAACGAGGGAGACTACGCGCTCTGGCGGTTCGGTGATGTCAGCGATCCTCGCCATGTGCGGGTGCGGGGTCCGCTGCAGAGCAACGACGGGGACGTCGTGACCGGCTGGGCCCTGGAGGGCCGAGGCGTGATCATGCGCTCGGAGTGGCAGGTCCGGCCCCATATCGAGCGCGGAGACCTGGTTCGCGTGCTGCCGCACGTCCCGACGCCCGCGGCCGACATCTATGCCCTGCTCGAAGACGACGGGCATGTTCCCCGGCGGGTGACCGAGCTGATCGAGTACCTGGCGGCGCGGCTGCCGGGGCGGCTGGCACGGCAGGTCTGACGCGACTGTTTCTGGCGGGGAAAGGCTGGGTTGCCCCAGGTGCCGTACCCCTTGCGCGAGTGTCGGCAGCCGTACAGGTGCTCAGCCGTGCCGCGACAGGACGTCCTCGGTCAGGTCGGGGAGGGGGCGCCCTGTTCCCAGGGCCGTGGAGCGCAGCCGTGCCAGTGCTTCGGCGGGCGTGATGCCCAGCCGCTCGGCCATCACGCCGGTCGCCACGTGGGTGCGCTGCCAGTGGGCGTCCAGCACGGGGGTGATCCTCGCGGTGAGCAGGATGAGTGCCGCGGCCCGTACGGCCAGCCTGGCGGCCTCCTCCGCCTCGACCCCCAGCGGACCGGCCTCGAAGCGCAGCATGTCGGCCGTTCCCAAGTGCGCGTGGCCCTCCACCAGCGGAAACGCGTAGATGGCACCTACCGTGGACAACCGCTCACGGGCCAGCGGGCCGAACAGGGGCCACGGGGTCACGGCACCTTGGAGGTCGTCGACCATGAGCGGCCTGCCGATCGCCGCGGCCGACACACACGGTCCCTCGCCCACCTCGAACTGCAGCTCCTCCAGGCGCTGGGCCGCCGCGTTCGTGGCGTACAGCATCCGCCGGTGCGGTGTCTCCGTCCACAGGGCCAGGGTGACCGCGTCCACCGGCAGTACCTCGCACAGGGCCTCGGCCACCCGCTGGGCCATCCCGCGCCCGTGATCGGGCCCGGTGGCCGCCCGGACCACCGCTTCAGCGGGCCACGGGTCGGCAACCATGTCGGCCTCACTCTCCACACGTTTCCCCGGAGTCCCGCCGGGAACGGGGTGCCCTCCGGGTTTCCGCCCAGGACACTTCCAAACGGGAGGCGACCGGCCTCCGCCCGGTCCGTGGTCACCCCGAGCCATGGTCACCCCGAGTCATGTGACCGGCCTTGCTTCCGATCATCGCCGCTCCTCCTCTAGGCTCGGCGCAGGCGCGGTCGGGCTCTCGACCGCAGCACAGGCTCCCGGCCCCCGAGCCCTGACCGACTGCCGAGGCCGGCCGGAGCCGCATCGCCGACATCGTTCGTGGTTCCGGTCCTGCCCTCCTGGCGCGTCGGCGAGGCAACTCCCGCCGTCTCGCCCGGCTGCCAGGAGGGCAACTCGCACGGCGGCCGAACCGCCGCTCCGCGCCGAAGCGGCGATCCGGACCCGGCGGCGCGGCGACCATCTGGAGGTTCTGAGCAGGCGTCCCTTGTTGCAGGAGTGGCTGAATGGGTACCCAGCCGACGAACGCAGAGGAAGGGGCGTACGAGATGCGCATCGATCTGACCGGCCGCACGGCACTCGTCACCGGGTCCACCCAGGGAATCGGCGCGGCGATCGCCACCGGCCTCGCACGGGCCGGCGCCCGGGTCGCCGTGAACGGCCGGAGCGAACAGCGCGCCGAGGAGAGCGCGGCCCGGCTGGCCGAGGACGTGCCCGGCGCGGACGTGGTACCCGTGGCGGCGGACGTGACCACCGAAGAGGGGGCGGCGCAGGTCGTGGACGCCCTGCCGCAGGTGGACATCCTCGTCAACAACCTCGGGATCTTCGGGTCCGCGGACCCACTGGAGATCACCGACGACGAATGGCGCCGCTACTTCGAGGTCAACGTGCTGGCGGCCGTGCGGCTGATCCGCTCCTACCTGCCGGGCATGACGGAGCGGGGCTGGGGGCGCGTCCAGAACATCGCCAGCGACTCGGCCGTCGTCATCCCCGCGGAGATGATCCACTACGGCATGTCGAAGACCGCCCTGCTCGCGGTGAGCCGGGGCTTCGCGAAGGAGGCGGCGGGCACCGGCGTCACGGTGAACTCGGTCATCGCCGGCCCCACGCACACGGGAGGCGTCGAGGACTTCGTGTACGGGCTCGTCGACCGTGACCTCCCGTGGGACGAGGCCCAGCGTGCCTTCATGAAGGAGCACCGACCGCAGTCCCTGCTGCAACGGCTGATCGAGCCGGAGGAGATCGCGAACATGGTCGTGTACCTCAGCTCCGACCAGGCGTCGGCCACCACGGGGGGCGCGCTGCGGGTCGACGGCGGATACGTCGACTCCATCCTGCCGTGACGCCGGCCGGCCCACGTGCGCTTTCTCCCGCTGCCGCCTGTTCCCTCCTGCTCCCGCCTGTTCTCGCGGACACTGCCAGGGTCGCTCAGGCAGGGTGTGGGCTCTCCCTGACCGGCTGCTCCACCATCCGTGACAGTTCGACCCGCGAGCGCACCCCGAGCACGGCGAACACCTTCCGCAGGTGATAGTCCACCGTGCGGGTGCTCACGGCCAGGCGCAGCGCCACCTCCCGGTTCGTGGCGCCCTCGGCCACACAGCGTGCGATCCGCAGCTGCTGCGGCGTGAGGCCGTCCAGCGCACCGGCCCGCGCCGCGGCCGGAGCGGCCCCGTTCGCCCTGAGTTCGGCCCGCGCCTGCTCCGCCCAGATACGGGCGCCGCAGCGCTCGAAGGCGACCAGCGCGGCCCGCAGACAGCCGCCCGCCTCCCGGAGCCTGCGCCGTCTGCGCAGCCACTTGCCGTACAACAGCCGCGTACGCGCCTGCTCGAAGTCGCCGCCCGCCTGCGCGTGCAGGGCGAGGGCGTCCTCGTACAGTGCGTCGGCCCGGTCCGCGTCGGCCACCAGCGCGCGGCACCGGGCGAGTTGGGCGGGCGCCTGCACGTCCGCGCCGAAGCGCGCCCACAGCGCGAACTCCTCGACGACCGCGCGGGCGTCCTCCCGCTGCCCGGCGAGCACGGCGGCCTCCACGTAACAGGGCATGACCAGCATGCGTACGGCGAAGTGGCCACCGTCCGGGCCCGGACGGACCAGCGGGCCGAGCCGGGCAGCCGCCTCGAACGGACGCCCGCGCCCCAGGTCGGCCCGGCCCGAGGCCCATTCGGCGAGGGTGGCCGCCTGCATCAGCCCGTGACGCCGTGCGGTGGTCAGCGCGGCGTCCGCGTGGCGCGCGACGAGCGTCGACTCGTCCGCGATCGACGCCGCCAGGGCCAGCACGGCATGGTGGTGGGCCGCCACATTGCTCTGCCCGTACCGCTGCGCGGCTCGAAGTCCCTCCTCCGCGTGCGCCCGGGCCCGCGCGTGCTGCCCCGTCCTCAACTCCGCGTACGCCAGCAGCTCCAGGGCCCGCGGTACGGCCGCCTCCGGGCCGTGGGAGCGGGCCGTCGCGAGGGTCCGTGCGCCGATCCGGCAGGCGGCGGGCACGTCCCCCAGGAGGAGGGCCGCCGCGCCCGACCACAGCAGCCGCTCCGGCCCGTCCTCCTCCCAGGCGTGTTCGACCACGCGTCGCAGCCAGGGGATGGCCCGGCCGAAGTCCCGTTCCAGCATCGCCCGCATGCCGTTCAGGTAGTCCCGCGGCAGGCCGTCAGGTTCGGCGGCGGGGGCCGCCGAGTGCGGGACCCCGGAACGGGTGGCCGCGCGGGCGACGGAGGCCCGCCCCGCGGCTCGGCGGACCGCCGGCCGGTCCGCGCCCGCCCGCCCGTGCACGACCGCTGTCGCCGTCGCCACCGCGGTACGGTCCGCCGCGTTCAGTGCCCGCAGACAGGCGACGGAGTCTCCCGTCGCCCAGGCGGCCTCCGCCGCGGCGAGCCCCGCGAGCAGGGCGTGCGCCGGATCGTCGGCGGCGAGCAGGGAGCGGGCCAGCAGCAGGGCCTCACCGGCGTCGGCCGCGGGGCCGTCACGCAACGCGAGGACTCCCCGCACCCAGGCCGAACGCCCCCGGACGACGGCGGGCAGGGCGCCGCCGTCGACGGCCCGGCCGACCAACCGGCGGGCCACCCGCGCCCGGCCCGCGAGCAGCGCCTGCCCGGCCGCCGAGGTCAGGTGCTCCGCCCGTTCGCGCGGGTCCGCCGTCAGCTCCGCGGCCCGGACGTACGCCACCGAACGCTGGGCGCGGGACGCGGCGACGCGCGGGTCGGCCGCGGCGGCGGACAGCTGGTCCGCCAACGGCGGGGCGTGCCCGGCGACCGACCAGGCCCGATGGAGGAGCGCGACGAACCCGTGCCCCTCGCTCTCCAGAACGCGGGCGAGGGCCCGGTGGGCCGCGCGCCGCCGGTCGGGAGGAGCACAGGCGTGCACGGCCCTGCGGATCAGCGGGCCGGCGAGGCGGAACCGGCCGTCGGACAGCGCCAGCACGTCCGGGAGCCGGTCAGTGTCGAGGGCGGTCCGCGCCCGGCCGAACCGCGCCGCCGCCCCGCGGACCAGGTCGGCGTCGGCGCCGACGCCCTCGGGGTCGTGCTCGTGCGCGGCCGCCACCAGCAGGAGGAGGTCGAACGCGGCGGCCGAGAACCCCGCCGGCTGCGCGCCCGCCACACTCCGCAGCGCTTCGGCGTCGGGCAGGGGCCACGGCAACCGGCGTGCGCCGGACAGCTCTTCGGCGGACAGCCCGGCCACCAGCGCGCGCAGCAGGGCCGGATTGCCCTGGGCCTCGTCCAGCAGTTCCGCGCGGACGGCCGGGTCGACCGGCCCGTACGCCGCGCCGTCGAGCAGCGCGTCCATGGCGGACGACGGCAGCGGGCCGAGCGTCAGGACGGGCAGTGCGGCGAAGTCGGGATCGGAGGCGTGCGGCCCGGCGACCGTGAGGAGCAGCCGCACCGGCCCGGCCGCGGGGAGCCGTCGGGCGGCGAAGCCCAGGGCGGCCCGCGAGGGAGCGTCCCACAGGTGCGCGTCGTCGACGCACACCAGCAGGGGTGAGCCCGCGGCGGCGTCGGTCAGCGACCGGAGCAGCCACTCCGGTGCCGTCCCGGGATCCGGGACGCCGATGGTTCGTCCGCCCGGGAGACCGTCGGCGGCACACCGCAGCGCGTGGACTCCGCTCAGCGGCAGTGCGGACTCCGCACGACTGGCCCGTACGCGCAGCACGGGCCCGGCCGCGAAGGAGCGGGCCGCCCAGGCGATCAGCGCGGTACGGCCGAGGCCCGGATCCCCTGCGAGTACGAGCACCGGGGCGTCCGGGCCGGACAGGTCCGACACGGCTGACAACGCGGCGAGTTCCGCGCTCCGGCCGTGCAGCGGAAGAGAGCGCGGTGGAGGTGACTGCGGTGGAGGTGACTGCGGTGAGGGTGACTGTGGGGGTGACTGCGGTGCGGGAGACCGCGGTGGGGGAGACTGGGGCGCGTTCGTCCGTCCGGTCATCCCTGTGACGTTACTTTCGCGCGGCGAGAGGCGGAAGCTCTCCGTCCGGCGCCTCCCGGCAGGCGGTTTCCCTCTCCCACCTGCGCCGACACGGCCCGGGGCCGGGATTCCCGTGTACGTGTGCCCAGCGGCGGCATCGCAGATCTGTGCGGCCGCACAGCCGTGCCCGGAGAGCCGCGCCGGCACAGCGCCGGTGGGCGGCCGCGTTCCCCGCACGACCGCCCACCGGCTGCTCATCGGGTGCCGACTCAGGAGGTGTGCGGGCAGTTGCCCCGGTACTCCTCGATCGTCAGGCTCGGCCGCGGCAGCGGGCAGAGGAACTGCTCGTAGCGGGTGTCGTTGTCCACGAACCGCTTCAGCCAGGAAATGCTGTACTTCGCGATCGTCGTGTTGGACGAGTTCGGCGTGAAGTGCGTGGCGCTGTTGAGTTCCAGGTACGCCTTGTCGGTGGACGAGGGCAGGCTTCCGTAGAACGGCTCCGCGTGCGAGGCGACCGGGGCGATCGTGTCACCGTCCGCTCCGAAGACGAGGGTGGGTGTGCGGACCTCGGGCCAGGACTTGTCGGTGTTCCAGGGGGTCAGCGGGATCGCCGCCTGCAGGGCCGGGCGGGACTTGGCTGCTTCGAGGCTGCCGCCGCCTCCCATCGAGTGGCCCGCCACCGCGAGCCGGCTGCTGTCGATCCGGGTGCGTACGCTGCTGCGCTCGGTGAGGTAGTCCAGTGCGGCCAGCAGTTGGCGGCCGCGCGAGTCGGGCTGGTCCAGGGTCGTCAGGGTGTCGATGGTGAAGACGACGAAGCCCTGGGAGGCCAGCCGCGGTCCCAGCCACGCGATCGAGGACTCGGTCGCGGTGTACCCGGGGGAGATGGCCACCGCGCCGAACGTCCCGTCGCTGGTGCTCGTCGGGTAGTACACGGTTCCGCCGCCGAAGCCGGTGACCGACAGCGACGAGACGGACGTCTGCGACACGCTGTACGAACCGCGTGCCGCCTCGATGCTCGACGTGGTGGGGGCGGGGCCGCGCTCGTAGGGGTTGTCCGCGGCGTGCGCCCCGGGAGTCGCCAGGGAGCTGAGACCCACGACGGCGGCCAGCGCCGCGAGGGCACCGGTCATCCGCTTCGCGGTCCTGCCCCCGCGGTCGCGGCGGCTGTGGACGGCGGACCCGGGGGAAGGCGTTCCGGGGGTGAGCGAGCTGTTCTGCGAGTGCTGCTGCACGACGAAGTCGTCCTCTCGGCCGTGATGTGCCGCCGGACCGGACGTGCCGCACGAAGGACCCGTGCGGCACGTCCGGCAGCTCTGCCGACGGCGCCGACCGGTGGCCGGCCGTGCCACTGTCGAGCCCGGCGGAGGGCACGGCCATCGGCAATATCACCGGTCTTCGACAAACCGGTTTTCAACGAGCCGGTTTTCAATGAGCCGGTCTTCGACGAGCCGGGTTTCGGCAGACTTCCCCTGGGTCCGGATCATTTGACGGTGATGCTGCCGACATGGTCGAGGTCGGCGGCGGAGCGTCCGACGTACACGGGTACCTGGCCGGTGGGGGTCACCCAGCGGCCGCCCCTCTCGTCCCAGTAGGACAGCGCGCGCCGGCTGACGGTGACACCGACACTCCTGCGCCGACCTGCTTCCAGCTCGACGCGGGCGAAGCCGACGAGGGTCCTGGCCGGGGTGTCGGCCCTGGTCGGCAGGTGGCCTGCGTAGACCTGGACCACCTCGGATCCCGTACGCCGGCCGGTGTTGTGCACCTCGACCGTGACCTCGGCGGCCTGGTCCCCACGGCCGAGGCTGCGCACGCGTGCCGTGCCGTAGCGGAAGGAGGTGTACGACAGCCCGTGGCCGAAGGGGAAGAGGGGCCTGGCACCGTGCTTGTCGTACCACTTGTAGCCGATGTAGATGCCTTCGTCGTACGCGATGGTGTTGGCGGGGTTGTCGTTATTGGCGCCGGTGTAGGTGGCGGGGCCCTGCTGTTCGTCGGCGGGGAAGGTGACGGGGAGCCGGCCGCCGGGTTCGGCGTCGCCGTAGAGGATGTTGGCGATGCCGGTGCCGGTCGCGGCGCCCTGGTACCAGGCCTGCAGGACGCCCTTCACCTTGCCCAGCCACGGCATGAGCACGGGTCCCGAGGTGTTGAGGACGACGACGGTGTTCGGGTTGGCGGCGGCGACGGCTTCGATGAGCCGGTCCTGGTCGCCGGGCAGGGAGAGGTTGTCGCGGTCGAAGGCCTCGCCGGTGTAGTTGTTGACGAACACCACCGCCACGTCGGCCTTCTTCGCCGTCGCGACGGCGGCCGGTATGAGCGACTCGGGCTGCCAGCCGAGGGTCAGGCCGGGACCCCGGAAGCCGGCGTCCCTGGTGCTGTACTCGACCGTGATGTCGACGGCCCTGCCGCCGGTCAGCTCGGTGACACCGCCGATCGCGCTCTCCTTGGGGCCGAAGAAGGAGTCCCAGAGGAAGCGGGACTCGTCCAGGAGCGTCACCCCGTCCACGACGATCTTCGCGGCGCCCGCCAGCAGGGCCGAGATACGGACCGGGCCGGTGACGGGCGGGGTGAGGCGGCCGGTCCAGCGGGCCGACCACGCGGCGGGGAGGGCGCCGACCGGGGCGCCACGGAAGTCGATGTTCCCCGCCGTCGTGGTGGTGAGCGGGCTGCCGGAGTGGTCCTCGCCCGCGAAGCACTCGGCGTGCAGGCCGGGCTCGCCGTCGGGGGTGGTGAGGACGGCACCCGGGATCGTGGGCAGCGCGACATCACCGAGACTGCCCTGGGAGAACAGCACTCGGGAGGCGCCCGACTTGGCCCTGATCGCGTCCAGGGCGGTGGTGAAGTCGCCCGGGTCGACGTAGGACGAGCCCTCCACACCGGTGATGGCGTCCTTGCCCGCCGGGCCGATCACGGCGACCGTCCTGTTCCTCGACAACGGCAGGAGGCCGCCCTTGTTCCTCAGCAGGACGGTGGCCTGCTCTCCGGTGATCCGGGCCAGCGCCTGGTGCGCGGCGGTGGTCACCACCTCGGCGGGTGTCTCCGGCAGCGGATGGTCGTAGGCACCGGAGGCGAACAGGGCGTACAGGATGCGGCGGGTGGCGTCCCGGGTGCGTTCCTGCGGGATCCGGCCGTCGGTGAAGGCGGCCTTGGGCGTGTCGGGGGTGAGGGCGGCGGAGTCGACACCGGCGTTGATCTCCGCGACCCGGTCCCCCGAGGGGTAGTAGTCGGTGCCGAGGTAGCCCTTGAGCCCGAGGTCGTTCTTGAGGGCGCCGATGAGGTGCGGGTTCTCGCAGGCGAACACCCCGTTGACCCGGGGGTAGGAGCCCATGACGGACAGGGCGCCGCCGCCGCGGACGGTGTGTTCGAAGGCCGGGTAGTGGACCTCGCGCAGGGCCCGCTCGGAGACCCGTACGTCAAGGGTGTTGCGGCCCTCCTCCTGGTTGTAGACGGTGAAGTGCTTGATCTGGGCGATGACGTCGTTCTTCTGGAAGCCCCGGGTGACGGCGGCTCCGATCAGCCCGTTGACGAGGGGGTCCTCGCCGTACGACTCGGCCTCGCGGCCGTTGCGGGGATTGCGGTCGATGTCGACGGTCGGGCCGAGCAGGACGTTCCAGCCCTTGCCGCGGGCCTCCGCGCCGATGGCAGCGCCGTAGCGTTCGGCCAGGGCGGTGTCGAAGGTCGCCGCCAGCGCGTTGGGGGCGGGGAAGGCGGTCGCTCCGGTGTCGCCGCGCAGGCCGTCGGAGGCGTCCACGCGGGTCATGGCCGGGACACCGAGGTGGGCGAGGGGCGCGAAGTCGGCCACGTCGACCGCCGTGACGAGCGTGATCTGCTCCTGGAGCGTCATGGCGGCGAGGAGGGCGTCGGCTCGGCGGGCGGCCGACTTCCTCCGGTCACGCCAGGGCTGAACGGCGGGGGCTGTCCGTGGGGCGGCTGTGGCTGCGGCAGCGGCGGTGGGGAGTCCGGCGGTCAGCGCCGCGGCGCCGCCCAGAGCGGCCACGGACACGGCGACGGCTTCGCGCCGGGTCGGTCCCCCGGAGCTCTTCGTGGATTCTTCTCCGGAACTTCCTCTGGAACGGGTCACTTCACACTCTCCTTCGAGCGTCGAGATCCTTCGAGCGGCAGCGGATGCTCTTTCACGAGGTGGTGCGTGGAGTCGGGCAGCGTCAACAGGGCTCAGGCGGCGCTGCGTTCGAGGTCGCGGGTGTCGAGGTGGTGCCGGCCGGGGCCCACGGCCAGCGGGGCGTGTCCCGGGAGTTCGACCACGCCCCGGCAGCCGTCGGGGACCGTGACCTCAGCGGTCATGCCCGAGCCGGTCTTGTCCGAGTCGGTCAGTTCCCAGGAGATGGCCGCCTCGCCGTAGGGCGTCTCGTGGCGGGCCCTGGCCCAGGTGATGCCACCGCCGGGACGCGGCCGGAAACGCAGCGTGCGGTAACCGGGGGAGGAGAGGTCGAGCCCGGCGACGACCCGGTGCATCCAGTCGGCGACGGCACCCAGCGCGTAGTGGTTGAAGGACGTCATCCCACCGGAGTTGAGGGTGCCGTCGGGCAGGAGGCTGTCCCAGCGCTCCCAGATGGTGGTCGCGCCCATGGACACGGTGTAGAGCCAGGAGGGGCACTCGGTCTGGGTCAGCAGCCGGTACGCCACCTCCAGATGCCCGGTGTCGGTCAGCGCGTCGCAGATCAGCGGGGTGCCGACGAAACCGGTGGCGATCCGGGCGTCGTCCTGGAGCACCAGTTCCGCGAGACGGTCACCCGCCCTCGACCGCTGCTGCTCGTCGTCCAGCAGACCGAAGACCAGAGCCACCGAGTACGCGGTCGGGGCGTCGCTGGTCATCCGGCCGTCCGGTCGCACATAGCGGGCCCGGAAGGCACGGGTCACCTCGTCGGCCAACTGCCCGTACCGTGCGGCCGCTTCCTGGTCCCCGAGTTCCCGGGCCGACCACTGGAGATGGCGGGCGGAGTGGGCGAAGTACGCGGTGGCGACCAGGTAGCGGTCGGTGCGGGCGCCGGCCGGGTCGTCGGGCGGGGCGATCGGGTCCAGCCAGTCCCCGAGCTGGTGCCCGGTGTCCCACAGCCGGCTCTCCCCGGCCAGCCGGTCCATCAGATCCACCCACGCACGCCCCATCGGGAAGTGTCGGCGGAGCAGTTCCAGGTCGCCGAAGCGCTGGTAGAGCACCCACGGGGTGAGGGTCGCGACATCGCCCCAGGCGGCGCCCGGCTGGATCGGTGTCCACTGGGGGCCGCCGGGGATGACCGGCACGTACCAGGGGACCGTTCCGTCGGGCAGCTGCTCGACGGCGACGTCGTCCAGCCACGAGTCGAGCATGCCGGCGCAGTCGTACAGGAAGGACGCGGTGGGGGCGAAGACCTGGATGTCGCCGGTCCAGCCGAGGCGTTCGTCGCGCTGGGGGCAGTCGGTGGGGATGTCGACGAAGTTGCCGCGCATGCTCCACACGACGTTCTCGTGCAGCCGGTTGACCAGGGGGTCGCTGCACTCGAACCAGCCGGTGCGGGTCATGTCGGTGTGGTAGACCCGGGCGGTTACGTCGTTCGCGGTGAACTGGCCCGGCCAGCCGCTGACTTCGGCGTAGCGGAAGCCGTGCAGGGTGAAGCGCGGTTCCCAGGTCTGCTCGCCGGAGCCGTCGAGGACGTAGGTGTCGGTGGACGCGGCACCGCGCAGGGGACGGGTGGCGAGTTCGCCGTCCTGGAGGGCTTCGGCGTGGCGCAGGGTGATGGTGGTGTCTGCCGGGCCGTCGACGGTGATGCGCAGCCGGCCGACGAGGTTCTGGCCGAAGTCCAGGACGTGGCGGCCGTCGCCCTTGGGGGTGACCGTGGTGGGTGACAGTTCCTGGGTGCGGCGGACGGGGGCGCCCTTGGGGGCGATCAGGGTGTGCGGGTCGCGGGTGCGGGTGGCGACCGGTGTCCACGACTCGGCCTTCTTCAGGCGGCCTTGTGGGGTCGACCAGTCGGTGTCGTGCAGGCGCGCGTCGAAGGTCTCGCCCTCGTAGAGGCCGCTGAAGAGGATCGGGCCGGGCGCGGCCTGCCAGGAGCCGTCGGTGGCGACGACCGCCGTGGTGCCGTCGGCCAGGGTGACTTCGAGCTGGGCGAGGAGGGACTGGTCGCTGCCGTAGAGGTCGCGGTAGCCGCCGTCGAAGCCGATGTGACCGCGGTACCAGCCGTCCCCGAGCCAGGCTCCGATGGTGTTGACGCCTGGCACGAGGTGCTCGGTGACGTCGTAGGTGCGGTAGCGCAGGCGTTCGCCGTAGACGGTCCACCCCGGCGAGAGGATGTCGTCACCGACCCGGCGGCCGTTGATCTCGGCCTCGTACACACCATGGGCGGTGACGTACAGCCGGGCCCGGAGCACCGGGGCGTCGAGGGTGAAGTCGCGGCGGACGAGGGCCGGGCGCCGGTCGGTGCCGGGCTCCTCGGGCCAGGCCGCGCCGACCGGTACGGCCCTCCAGTCGGCGGCGTCCAGGAGCCCGGCCTCGACCGTGCTCGGCTCGCTCCAGCCGGTCGGGTCCGCGGCCCCGTCCACCCACACCCGTACACGTACGCCGACCCGTGCACGGGAGTCGAGGGGCTCGCCGGGCCAGGGTACGAGGACTTGTTCCGCGTGGGCCGTGCGGCCGGTGCGGTGGCGGGCGCCGTCCCGGTCGAGTTCGATCTCGTAGGCGTCCTGGACGGCGGCTCCCCGGGGCAGACGCCACGTCAGGCGTGGCCGGGTGACGCCGATTCCGAGGCCGTCGGGCAGGTGCTCGAAGGTGACCGGGGCAGGCTGAGAGGACATGGGTGGGGGACCTTCCATGGATACGGGTGCGGACGGCCGGCGCCTGGCCGGAGCTGAGATCCCTTGCGGGGCGCGGCCGTCAACCCTTGACGGCTCCCGAGGTGAGGCCCTTCATCACCTTCTGGTTGAGGAAGAGGTAGATCACCAGGGTGCCGAAGACGTTGATGCAGATGGCGGCGAACAGCGGGCCGTACTGGGTGGCGCCGAAGTCGCCGGTGAAGTTGAGCAGGCCGACCTGGATGGTGCGCAGGTCCTGGCTGTTGGTGAAGGTCAGCGCGATCAGCAGGTCGTTCCAGATGAAGAAGAACTGCACGAGGCCGACGGTCAGGATCGAGTTGCGGACCATGGGCAGGCTGATGGTCCAGAAGGCGCGCAGGATGCCCGCGCCGTCGATGGTGGCCGCCTCGAACAGCTCGCGCGGGACGGTCTTGTAGTAGGTGGCCATCATGAACACCGTCAGGGGCAGGCCGGTGCCGGTGTAGGTGAGGATCAGCGGCCACAGGGTGCCGGACAGGCCGGCCTGGAAGTACACCGTGAACAGGGGCAGCAGGATCATCTGCGCGGGGACCATCATGCCGGTGAGGAAGACCAGCAGGGTCAGGCTGCGGCCCCTCCACACCATGACCTGGAGGGCGAACCCGGCGGCGGTGCCCAGCAGCAGGATCAGCGCGAGCGCCGGCAGGACGGCGAGCAGGCTGTTCTGCACGTACAGGCCGATGTGCCCGGTGGTCCAGGCGTCGGTGTAGTTGCCCCACTCCCAGGTGGTGGGCAGCGACCAGGTGGAGTTGTTGAGGTAGTCGTCGTTGGACTTCAGCGAGGTCAGGAACATCCAGACGAGCGGATAGACCTCGACGACCAGGAGACCCGCGACGACGAGCTTGACCCACAGGCGGCGCGGACGCCGGATCCTGACAGAAGTGTCGATGGCCATGGGTTCAGCCCTCCGTGGGGTCGCGGCGCGAGACGCGGAAGACGACCAGGGTCACCAGGAGACACACGACGGTCAGCAGCAGGGCGATGGTGCTGCCGTAGCCGTAGTCGCCGTAGGTGAACGACGTCTGGAACATGTACAGGGTCAGTGGTGTGGTCCCGCTGCCGGGACCGCCGTTGGTCAGTGCCACGATCGAGTCGAAGACCTTGAGCGTGCCGTTGATGCTGAAGATGACCGACGACATCAGCACCGGGAACGACATGGGCAGGACGATGTGCCGCACGAGCCGCAGACCGGACGCCCCGTCGAGGCGCGCGGACTCCAGGACCTCCTCGGGGATGTCCACCAGCCCGGCGAAGAGCAGGACGGCGTAGAAGCCCATGGAGCGCCAGATGTCCATGACGATCAGGACCCAGAAGGCGTGTCCCGCGCTGCCGAACCAGTCGACGGAGTCCAGACCCACCGCGTTGAGCAGGGAGTTGACCGGGCCGGTCTGCGGGGCCACCTGGAAGAACTTCTGGAAGAGCAGGCCGACGGCCACGGTGGGCAGTACGACGGGGAAGAACACCAGGGTGCGGACGAGCGCGGAGGCCCGCTTGAGGAAGAACACGTACAGCAGGGCCAGCAGATAGCCGGCGACGACCTGGCCGACGGTCACGACGACCGCGTACTTGGCGGTGAACCACAGGGCGTCCCGCACGGCGGGGTCGGAGAACAGGCGCTGGAAGTTGTCCAGGCCGTTGCCGGTGAAGCCCTCGACGGTGTTGCCCTCGGTGAACGAGTACCCGAAGGACCACACCATGGGGACCAGCATGATCAGGGAGTAGACGAGCAGGGCGGGACCGAGGAGGATCAGGACCGCCTTGCGGTCACCGAGTACGCGGTGCATGGAGGGGTGTCCAGTTCGTGAGGTGTCAGGCTGTCGTCGGCGGGGGCCCGGTCGCCGGGCCCGTCCGCCTCACTTCTCGGCCAGGGCGTCCTGCACGGTCCGCATGAACTTCTCGGGGCTCAGGCTGCCGGCGACCAGACCGGCCGCGTTGCTCTGGCTGACCGTGGTGGCCTTGGTGGAGAACAGGGCCTCGAACCAGAGCACGTTCTGCTTCGACGCGCTGATCGTCTCGCGGACCTGCCCGGTGACCTCGTTGCTGTTCTCGACCGGGGTGTTGACCTTGAAGCCGGAGATCGCTCCCTGGTCCTTGAGGGCGGTGCTGCCGTAGTTCTTGGCGATGCAGGACACCCAGGCGCCGGTCTTCTTGTCGAAGGACTTGGCGCCGAGGGTGATGCCCAGGCCGACGTTGGAGGGGTACTGCTCGATCGAGCCCTTGCCGCCCTCGACGGCCGGGAAGGGCATGAAGCCCACGTTGTCGGCCCCCACCTTGTTCTGCTTCTCGTCGGCGATGTTCGCCAGCGCCCAGCTGCCCATGTAGAGCATGCCGGCCTTGCCGCTGAGGAACTCGTTCATGGAGGTGTCGTAGTCGATGGAGCCGACACCCTTGCCGAAGTAGCCCTTCTTGCCGAGCGCGGCCACTTCCTGGGCCGCCTTGACGTACGCGGGGTCCGTCAGCTTCGCCTTGCCGTCGGCCACGGCCTGGAGGGCGTCGGGGCCCAGGCTGCGGTAGAGATAGCCGCTGATCAGCCGGGTCAGGGGCCAGCCCTGCTGGCCGGAGGCCGAGAACGGCTGGATGCCCTTGGCCTCCAGCTTGGCCGCGGCGGCCACCAGTTCGCTCCAGGTCCCGGGCACGCTCAGCCCGTTGGCGCTGAAGATCTTCTTGTTGTAGAAGATCCCCTCGATGTTGTACTCGTAGGGCAGGACCTCCACCTTGCCGCCGTACAGCGCCTTGATGGTGGAGACGGCGGCGGGCTCCAACTGGTCGAATACGCCGAGTGACGTGAGCTTGGCCTCCAGGTCGGCGACCTTGCCGGACTTGTACAACTGCTGCGTCAGGGCAGGGGCGTTGCCCGCCGCGAACTGGACCGGCAGCGCGTCCTGACCGGCCAGCAGCTGCAGTTTCTGGTCCAGGCTCGCCTGCGGAACGGTCTCCACCTTGAGCGGCAGACCGTCCTGGGCGGTCTTGCACTCACCCTTGGACAGGGTGGTCAGTGCCGTCTTGACGGTCGTGTTCTCCGTGACGCTCAGGTAGCTGAAGTTGTCGGGTGCGGAAGCGGAACCTCCGCCAGTGCCTCCGCAGGCGGAGACGAGGACGACCAGGGCGGCGGCGCTCGCGGTCGAGCCGGCGAGGCGGGACCTTCTGGCGGAGGTCGAGGAGGTGATCACAGCATGGCTCCCTGTCATCGTGGGACGAAAGGCGCGATGGAGGCGCGACGAAGGCGCAGGGCGAAGGCCCTGCGAAAAGTCTGAGGGCGAGAGTTTGTATAACGTTCTCTAAGCCGAAGTGCGCACCACAGTGCACGCAGCGAAAGCCGTCGTCAAGACATCGCGCCGCAACATCGTAGAAAAGCCGACTACATCTGGCGTCCGTACCGGATCGTCCTGTAGAACGTTGTCCTCAGCTGGACGGCACCTCAGGGGGCAGCGCGCATGGAGCAGGGATCACAGCGGAAGAAGCGTGTGACGATCACGGACGTCGCGCGTCACGCGGGAGTGTCCACCGCCGCGGTCTCCAAGGTCATGCGCAACGCGTACGGGGTCAGCGCGGCCATGCAGGAGAAGGTCCGGGCCGCCATGGCGGAGCTGGACTACCGGCCGCATGCCGCCGCACGTGGCATGCGCGGCCGGACCTACACCATCGGCATCCTGCTGGACAACATCCGCAACACCTTCTTCGCCGACATCCTCGACGGTGTCCGCGACGAACTGCGGGACAGCGAGTACACCGTGCTGATCGGTGCGGCGGGCTTCGACGCCGAGGCCCAGGACAAGACCATCCGGTCCATGGTCGACCGTCAGATGGACGGTCTCGTCCTGATCGCCCCCGGCATCCAGCGTTCCGAGGTGCTGGCCACCGCCCAGTCGACGCCCACGGTGGTCATCGGCCACCACGACGCCTCCGACCTGCACGACTCCGTTGTCGACGCCGACGGCTCCGGTGCCTCTCTCGTCGTGGACCACCTGGTGTCCCTCGGGCACCGCAACATCGCGCTGGTCTCCTCTCCCGGGACCCGGGCGAGCAAGTGGGCCCGTACGCCGGAGATCGTCCTGAGCAACGGGTACGCCGAGGCGATGGGCCGCCACCAGCTCGCCGAGCACACCCGGATCTGCCGGACGTCGTACTCCGACGAAGGCGGCTACAAGGCCGGTATGAGCCTGCTGACCGCGGGGGACCGGCCCACCGCGATCATGACGGGAGCCGACGTGGCCGCCCTCGGTGTCTGGCGGGCGGCCCACGAACTGGGCCTGCGGGTGCCGCAGGACGTCTCCCTGGTGGGCTACAACAACACCGCCATCGCCGACCTCGCCACCGTGCAGCTCACCAGCGTCGACCAGGCCGGGCACGACATGGGGGCCACCGCCGCACGGCTGCTCATCGAGCGGGTGGAGGGCCGGCGTGAGCACGCCGTCCAGACGACCATGACACCGCGTCTCGTCGTCCGGGGGAGCACTTCGGTGCCGCCGGCGGTCTGAGGGGGTGGTTCACCGGGGTGCGGCGGTGCCGGACGATGCCTGCGGCCGGGTCGGTTCAGCGGGTCGGGCCGCCGGTTCAGTGTGCCGTTTCAGTGCGCCAGGGCGATGGACGCGGTGACGCGCTTGCCGGCCGGTTCGAGGTCCACCCGGAACTCCTGGGCTACGGCCATGACGATCTCCAGGCCGTGCTGGCCGACTCTGCGTGGGTCGACGGACCGGGCCACGGGCCTGGCGCCGACGCTGTCGTGCACGCTCACCGCCACCACCGCGTCGGTGATGCGCAGCTCCATCCGCAGGGGGCCCGGGGCGTATTTGTGGGCGTTGGTGACCAGCTCGCTGACCACCAGCTGTGTGAGGTCGGTGGCGCGGGCGGAGACGGGTACGCCGTGGTCCGTTCTGGCGCGGGCCAGGAAGTCGGCGGCGAAGCGTCGTGCCTCGGCGATGCAGGCGCCGCCTCCGTTCATGGAGACGGCGGCGGCTATGGCATGGGCTTGCGACGGCCCCGCGCCGCCTCTCCCGACTGACTCCACTTTTTGTCCACCTTCGTTACCGTTGTCCGTGCGCGGCTACCCTGTTTGGCGTGACACATGCTGCTTCCGCTACGATCGACCACTTGTTCGAGCGCGGCGGCACGGGTCGGCGGGGCGGGTTTGAGGCACGAGCTCCGGCCTGAGCCGCATCGGCAAACCGAGTCGAGGACATGGTGACAGACGCATATCCCGCACAGTCCGGCCAACTGTCGGTGACCCGTTCCGACGTCGGCGGTGTCCGCGTCGTCAGCCTGCGCGGCGAACTGGACCATGCCGCCCGTGACGCGGTCGGCGACGCCCTCATCCCGTGCCGCCCCACCCTGCGTCAGGCGCTGGAGAGCTGACCCGCGCGGGCCCCGGCGGCGTTCGCCGTCAAGGGCCCCGGCACGGGCCTTCCCGAGGTCGCACCTGTCCTTGAGGGCACGTGCCGTAGGCTTCGCAGGTCGTCCCTGACACGTAAATATGAACATTGAAGGAGCGCCGGAATGGCGAAGCGAGACAGCGCTGCGGACCTGGTAGGGCTCTTGACGATCGAGGGTCAGGACCTGGCCGCGGCGTGGGTGCGGGAGGTGTCGGGGTCGCTGGGAGGGCGCGTCGGCACCGCCGAACTCGACCGCGAGCTGCGGGAGCTGTACGACGCCCTGGTGGACGCGCTGCGTCAGGGGGCCACCGACGTCCACTCGGAACAGATGTCCGAAATCCGTGCGCTGCTGACGGAGCTGTCGAGGAACAGGGCCCGGCAGGGGTTCTCGCCGACCGAGACCGCGATCAGTGTCTTCGCCCTGAAGCGCGTGCTCGAACCCGTCCTGCAGGACGGCACCGCCGACCAGATCCGTGCCTATCTGCAGTTCAACGGCATCCTCGACGGACTGGGCCTCTTCGCGATCGAGACCTACACGCAGACGCGCGACGAGCTCATCGCCGCGCAGGCCGAGCAGCTCCTTGAGCTGTCCACGCCGGTGGTGCGCCTGTGGGACGGGGTCATCGCCGTGCCGCTCGTCGGCACGCTGGACTCGGCGCGCACGCAGGTGGTGATGGAGAAGCTGCTGCAGGCGCTCGTGGACACGGGTTCGGAGCAGGCGATCATCGACATCACGGGCGTTCCCGCGGTGGACACCCAGGTCGCCCAGCACCTGCTCAAGACCATCGTCGCCGCCCGCCTCATGGGCGCCGAGTGCACCGTGTCCGGCATCAGCCCGCAGATCGCGCAGACCATCGTCGCGCTGGGCATCGAGTTCGACGACATCGTGACGAAGGCCAGCCTGGCCGACGCCCTCAAGCTGGCGCTGCGCCGGTCCGGTGTGGACCTCGTCGCCCACGAGGGTGCGCAGCGATGAGCGAGCGCCTTCCGATCCTGCGTATCGGAGACATCCTGCTGGTGTCCGTCCAGTTCGATCTGGAGGACCAGATGGTGCTGAACCTCCAGGAGGACCTGGCGAACGAGATCGTCGCCAAGTCCGCCCGGGGCGTCGTCATCGACATCAGCGCCCTGGAGATCGTCGACTCCTTCGTGGGGCGCATGCTCGCGACGGTCGCCGCCATCTCACGCGTGCTCGACGCCAGGACGGTGGTGGTGGGCATGCGTCCCGCCGTGGCCATCACCCTCGTCGAGCTGGGCCTTTCGCTCGGCGGGGTCAGCACTGCCCTCGACCTTGAGAAGGGGCTGGCGAAACTGCGTCAACCCACCAGTTCGGCCTTGCGGTGACAGCGCCCTGGACTGCGGGCGAAGACCCACAGGTCCATCCCATCGCGCGCAGCGGGGATCTCGTGCACATCCGGCAGGCGATCCGGACGCTGTCCCAGGAGTGCCGGCTGTCCCTGGTCGACCAGACGAAGATGATCACTGCGGCGAGCGAACTCGCCCGCAACACCCTCATCTACGGCGGCGGGGGCACCGTCAGCTCCGGACTGGTCAGCGCGAACGGCAAACGGGGCGTGGCCGCCGTCTTCGAGGACTCCGGCCCCGGTATCGCCGATGTCGAGCAGGCCATGACGGACGGCTGGACGTCCGGCGGCGGCCTCGGCCTCGGCCTCAGCGGCGCCCGGCGCCTCGTCGACGACTTCCAGCTCGTCACCGCGCCCGGTGAGGGAACGACCGTGACCATCATCAAGTGGGTGCGGTGAACACCGCCACCGCCCTGAACTGCGAGGACATCGCGTGGTTCAGGGACGGCGCCTCCCTGGCGGCTGCCGCCAGGGGCGCGGCCGCCACGCTGGCCAGGCGCATAGGACTGAACAGCCACCGGGCCGCCGAGGTCGCCCTCGCCGTCACCGAGGCCGCCACGAACGTACAGCGGCATGCCGACGACGGAGCCCTGCTGCTGCGCGTGGTGCGGTCCGGGGACCAGGCCGGTGTGGAGTTCCTCACCGTCGACTCGGGGCCCGGTATGACGGACGTTCCCGCAGCGCTGGCCGACGGATCGTCCAGCGCGGGCACCCTGGGCATCGGCCTGGGCGCGGTCGCCCGCCTCGCGGACCAGTTCGACCTGCACTCCGTGCCGGGCCGCGGCACGGTCATGGCCGCTCAGTTCTGGCCGCGCACCGCGGACGGCCGGGCCGTCGTCGCCTCCCGGGACCTGTCCACCGCCGCCGGGGTCACACGGCCCATCAGTGGGGAGACCGTGTGCGGGGACGCCTGGGCCGTCCGTACCGACGACAGCGTCGCCGCCGGGGACCGCCCGGCGATCCTGGTGATGCTGTGCGACGGACTGGGGCACGGACCCCTCGCCGCGCGCGCCAGCCAGGCCGCGGTCAAGGCGTTCCACGACACCCGTGATCTCAGTCCGGCGGGCGCCCTCGGCGCGATCCACCTCGCCCTGCGCGGCACACGTGGCGGCGCGGTCGCCGTGGCGCGGATCGAGCCGGCCGCCGGACGGGTGCTGTACTGCGGAATCGGCAACGTGAGCGGCTTCCTCGTGGGCGACGACGGCCGCCGGGCCCTGCTGTCCGCACCCGGTATCGTCGGAGCGCAGATGCGGCGACTGCGGACGTTCGAGGAAGCGCTCCCGGCCCACGGCGCCCTGGTGATGCACTCCGACGGTCTGACCGAACGCTGGGACCATGGAACCCTGCCCGGTCTGCTGAGCCACACACCGCTCGTCATGGCCGGTCAGCTGCTGCGAGAGGCAGGAGTGCGACGCGACGACGCCAGCGTCGTGGTGATCAAGGGGGCATGGTGACCGGCGGAGGGCGGGACGAGCGTGGTGTCTGACCGGGGATCCCGCGGCGACGCGGCCCACCACGACCAGTCGTCCGCCGCCGGCCCCGCCCGCACGGCGGTGCCGTTCGTCCTGTCCTCGTCCCAGGACGTGTTCGGCCTGCGGCGGACCGCGCAGCAGGCGGCGGCGGCCATGTCGCTGGAGCGACAGGACCAGGTCCGGCTGGCGACCGCGCTGAGCGAACTCGGACGGGACCGGCTCGGCTGCCGCGGTCTGGAGGTCTCCTTCGGCCTGGTCCCACCGGGCCGGCCCACGGCCCTGCTCGTCACGTTCGTGTGGACCGGCGGCCCGCCCCCGGCGCAGGAAACGCTCGACCTGGCCGCGAAGCTCGTGGGGGTCGAGTACGAGGCCGGCCCGGCAGGGGGCCGCATCGTCGTGAGGCAGCCTCTCACCCCCGACGCCGGCGGTGCGGCCGAGCAGCACGCCCGGCTGGCGGAGGTCCTCCAGGCATCCTCCCGGTCGACCGAGGCGGACGACCTGCGCGCCCAGACCCGCGACCTGATCGCCACCCTGGAGGAGACCCGCGCCCAGCGGGAGGAACTGCGCCATCTGAACGAGGAGCTGGAGGAGACCAACCGGGGCGTCCTCGCGCTGTACACCGAGCTGACGCAGGAGCTGGAGGACACCAACAGCGGTGTTCTCGCGCTCCACACCGAGTTGGAGGACAAGCGCCACCAGTTGCAGGAGGCGAGCGAGGCCAAGACCCGCTTCTGGACGAACATCAGCCACGAACTGCGCACCCCGGTCAACTCCGTGGTCGCCCTCTCCACCCTGATGCTGGCCCCCAGCTCCCCGGACCTCACCGTCGAGCAGCGGGAACAGGTCGAACTCATAGGATCGGCCGGCCACACGCTCCTGTCGCTCGTGAGCGACCTGCTCGACGTCGCCAAGGCCGAGGCCGGTCACCTGGAGATCCATACGGAACCGGTGGATCTGCGGCTGCTCGTCGCCCACCTCAGAGGCCTCATCCTGAGCAGCCACGGACACGAACGGGTGACCCTCGTCACTCCTCGCCCCGAACAGCAGCCCGCCCTGGTGACCGACGAGACGCTGCTGGTCCGCATCCTGCGCAACCTCCTCTCCAACGCCCTCAAGTTCACCGAGCGCGGCGAGGTACGCCTGGAGATCGACGTCGATCCCGAACCCTCGGCCCCCGCCGTCCTGTTCACCGTCACGGACACCGGGATCGGCATCCCGCCCGAAGAACTCGGCCGGGTCTTCGAGGTCTTCTACCAGGTCCGCGGCCCCCACCAGAGCGGACGGCCCGGCACCGGCCTCGGCCTGCCCTACGCCCGTACGCTGGCCGAACTGCTCGGCGGAACCCTCACCCTCACCAGTACCGTGGGCGTAGGCACCAAGGTGGAGGTCCGGCTGCCGGATCTGGGCCATGAGTACACGCAGCAACCGCAGAACCGAAAGGGCGGGCCGTGACCGACAGTGCCCAGGAGCGTCTGCCCGCGACCGTCCTGGTCGTCGACGACAACGAGACGAACCGTTACGTCCTCACCAGCTGGCTGCAGCGCGCGGGACACTCCGTCATCAGCGCCAGCACGGGAGAGCAGGGCCTCGACCGGCTGCACGGCGGACCGGGCACGCTTCCGGACATCGCGATCATCGACGTCCGGCTGCCCGACATGAGCGGCTTCGAGGTCAGCGAACGGGTCAAGAACAGCCCGCGGACCGCACATCTGCCGATCATCCAGATCTCCGCCGCCGCCATCACCCCCGACGATCACGCGGAGGGGCTGAGACGGGGCGCGGACGCCTACCTCGACCAGCCCATCGACCCCGGCGAGCTCCTCGCCACCGTCTCCGCCACCCTGCGCTACGCCAGGGCACGGCAGCGCGCCGAGAAGCTCGCGCACCGCCTCATAGCGCTGAACCAGGCGACGCTCGACGTCTACAGCGCCGTCGGCTTCCACTCCTTCGCCTCGGCGGCCACCGGCGGCGCCGCCGCCGTCCTGGACAGCCCCGCCAGCGCGGTGTTCCTCTCGCCCCAGACGCAGGCCGTGCACAGCATGACCGACGACGCCCAGGCCACCGTACGGATCCATCCCGCGCACCCGGGCCTCCTGAAGCAGCTCGCGGCCCACAGTCTGAGCCAGGACACCGGCGTCGCGATCGTCCGTGTCCCGCACGGCCAGTGGCAGGCCATGCTGCCCGGCGACCACCTCGCCGGAGATGTGGCGCTCGCGGTGGCCCGCACCAAACGCGGCCGTCCCCCCGTGTGTCTTGCCGTCCCCGTGACCGCCCTGCGCAGCGCCGACGACGAACAGCTCCTGCAGCAACTGGCCAACGCCGGCGCCCTCGCCCTCGAAGCGCTGCGGACCTACAACGAGGAACACGCCCTGGGCCTGGCCCTGCAGCGCTCCTTCCTCCCCAAGGAGCTGCCGACCGTCCCGGGCGTCCAGCTGGCCTTCCGCTACCTCCCCGCCTCCGAACACGCGGAGATCGGGGGAGACTTCTACGAAGCGGTGCGCACGGTGGGCGGTCTGCTGCTCGCCATCGGAGACGTCGTCGGGCACTCGGTGACCGCCGCGACCGTCATGGGCGAGGTACGCCACGCACTGCGGGCCTACGCCGTCGAAGGGCACCCTCCGCACCACATCCTGGACCGGCTGGAAACGCTGCTCGGCCAGTCCCAGCCCGGCATCACCGTCACCCTGTGCCTCGTACTGGTCGAACCGGACGAACGCCGCCTGCACATAGCCAACGCGGGCCACCTCCCGCCGCTGGTGATCGACCCGGAGAAGGGGCCGCGGTTCCACGAACCCCACGGCCCGCTGATCGGCCTCGGCCTCCCGCATCCGCCGCCCACCGTGGTGGAGGCCCCGCCCGGCACCCGGCTGCTCATGGTGACGGACGGTCTCGTCGAGGTACGGACCGCCCATCTGGACGCCACCCTCGCCGAGTTCCGCGAGGCCGTGGCCGACGGGCCGACCGATCTGGAGGAGATGTGCGACCTGCTCCTCGCACGCTTCGGACAGAACAAGGACGACGACATCGCCCTCATCACCGCACTGTTCACATAAGGCCCCCGCGGCCGGATCACCCGGGGTCCGGCGGGCGGGAACTGGACGACAGGGCCTAGGCTCTGCCTGTGCTCGGATCAGCGGGGTCGGACTTGAGGAAGAACACGCCTGTTTTCGCGGCCCGTTGGGGTGCGCTGGGCGTGCTGGGCCGGGACGCGGTGTTCACCGTGCTGCTCGCCCCGCTGGTGTTCGCGCCGGTGACGGCCCCGATCGGCGCACAGTTCGGAGACTTGCCGGAACGAGCGCCCGGACTGCCGGGTGCGCTGGTGACGGCCGCCCTCTGGCTGCCGCTCGTGCTGCGGCGCAGATGGCCCGCCGTGTGCCTCGCGCTGATCGCGGGCGCGTTCGCGGTCCATGAACTGGCCGGCTATCCGAAGACCTGCGCGAGCCTCGGCCTGTACATCGCGCTGTACAGCCTCGGAGCCCACGGAAAGCGTGCCGTCGGCATGCGCCGCGCTCTGCCGGTCGCCGTCGCGGTCACGGCGTTCACGCTGTTCGCGCTCGGGCTGCACCACAGGGGGTCGCCCCAGCAGGTGCCCGACTTCGTCCTCATGTTCCTGATCCTGGGGGTGTGCTGGGCCGTCGGCAGGACGGTACGGGCCCGGCAGGAGGGGGAGGCGGAGCGGCGCCGGCTCAGTGTGGAGGCGGCGATGGCACGCGAACGGGCCCGTATCGCGCGGGAGTTGCACGACGTGGTGACCCACCATGTGACCGCCATGGTGGTCCAGGCGGATGCCGCCCAGTTCCTGCTCGCCGACGCGCCCGAGCGGGTGGAGACCGGACTCGAAGCGATCAGCGACTCCGGGCGGCGGGCCCTGAGAGACCTCCAGCATCTGCTGGGCGTACTGAAGGCGTCCGGCGAGACGACCGGCGACACGTCCGTCGGTCCGTCCGGCGGCAGGGCGGCCGACGGCTCCGCAAGCGCGTCGTCCACGCCGGACCGTACGCCGGAGCCGGGGCGGCTGAGTGATCTGGTCGAGCAGACCCGGACCGCCGGACAGCCCGTGGAACTGGCGGAGCGGGGTGAACGGCGGGAGCTGGCCACCGCGGTGGAACTGGCCGCGTACCGCGTGGTGCAGGAGGCGCTGACCAACGCGCTCAAGCACGCCCCGGGCCACCGGACGCTCGTCCAGGTCCACTACGGCCGCAAGGACGTGGAGGTCGAGGTGACCACCGAGGGAACGCCCGCCACGGTCGCCACGGCGCACGCCCAGCGGCGCAGACCACCCCTGGGCCGGGGCGGCGGCCACGGCCTGATCGGGCTGCGTGAACGGGTGAGTGTGTTCGGCGGTGAACTGCTCGCAGGCGGCCGGCCGGACGGCGGCTTCAGCGTCCGCGCGCGCATACCCTCCGCGGGACACGGCGAAGCCGCGGCGCACGGGACGCACCGGGGGCACGAAGCGCACGGGGGAGAGGTATGACCGGGCCGGGCGCCGGGGCGCCGATCAGGGTCCTGGTCTGCGACGACCAGGAACTCGTACGCACCGGCTACGTCACCATCTTCACCGCGCAGCCGGACATCGAGGTCGTGGGAGAGGCCGGGGACGGCCGCACGGCGGTGGAGATCGCGCGACGGCTGCGCCCGGACGTGGTGGTCATGGACATCCGCATGCCCCTGCTCGACGGCATCGAGGCGACCCGGCTGCTCGCCGGACCCGGCGTCGTCGATCCGATGCGGGTCCTGGTGGTCACCACCTTCAATCTCGACGAGTACGTGTACGAGGCACTGCGGGCCGGGGCGAGCGGCTTCCTGCTCAAGGACTCGCCCCCGCGCGACCTGGTGCACGGCATCCGGACGGTCGACGCGGGCGAGTCACTGCTGGCGCCCGCCGTCACCCGGCAACTCGTCGGCAAGTTCGCCGACCGGCTCCGCCGGCCCCAACGGCACCCCGCCGCAACGGCGTTGGCCGCTCTGGCGCCGCGCGAGACGGAGGTGTTGAAGCTGATCGCCGAGGGCCTGTCCAACACCGAGATCGCCGACCGGATGGTCATCAGCCGCGAGACCGTCAAGACGTACGTGTCCCGCATCCTGACCAAGCTGGATCTGCGGGACCGGGTCCAGGCGGTCGTGCTGGCCCACCGGGTGGGCCTGGTCGGCGCCCACGACTGAGCGCGGGCTCCGGTCAGCTCGACGGGTACGGGGACGCCTTGAGCTGCCGGGCCAGATGGGCCGTGTTGGCCGCCAGCGTGGCCGTCGTGGCGGAGGTGGCCTCGGGGGTCTTGTCAAGGTCCTGGTAGTCGGTGCCCTGCATGGCTTCACCCACCCAGTAGGTGACCGCGTTCGGGGCGAGTGAGAAACCCACGTCGTTGAGCCCCTGGAAGAGGTCGGCGCTCACCTTGTGGGCCCCGTCCTCGTTGCCGACGACACATACCGCGGCGACCTTCCCGTAGGTGAGCGGCCGCCCCTCGTCGTCCGTCTCGGAGATCTCCGCGTCCAGCCGCTCCATGACCCGCTGGGCGATGCTCGACGGGTGGCCCAGCCAGATCGGCGTGGACAGGACCAGGATGTCGGCGCCCAGGATCGTGTCCCGGATCCCCGGCCATGCGTCGCCTTCCCCCATGTCGGTCTGCACTCCGGGTCGGACGTCGTGGTCGGCGATCCGGATCACCTTGCCGGTGACGCCGTGCTCGCCCAGCGCCGCCATGGTCTGCTCGGCCAGCAGCTGCGAACTGGAGGCGGCGGGCGACGGCGACAGGGTGCAGACGAGTGCGACAGCCCGCAGAGGGGTCGTTTCTGTGGTGGTCATGGCGCAGGAGTACCCCTCCCTGCGTCCGCGTACCGGAGTTCACCGGAGAGGCGCAGGCCCGGCGGGGTGCCGGGCGCGTCGGCAGGGTGTGGCGGCACTGTTTCTTGTTCCGTTTCTCTTTCCGGCCCGAATCGGGTGCGTGAAGCCCCGGACGAGGGGCACCCGCCGCACTGACGGCGGTGACGAAGATCGCCGTGCACGACGTACGGAGTAAGAGAGGGCCGGCGGGAACCCCGCTGCCCTCTGTTTACCGGAGGAGTTGTTTTCGCGTGACTGAAAGTGTGTGGGGTTACAAGTCGACCGCGGGTCGTCTGGCGGGCGTCGACCTGACGGGTTACAAGGTCGAGGCCACGGACGGCAACATCGGCAAGGTCGACAAGCACTCCGACGACGTCGGTGACGCTTACCTGGTGGTGGACACCGGTGTGTGGATCTTCGGCAAGGAGGTCCTGCTCCCCGCCAGCACGGTCGTCAGCATCGACCAGGGCGAGCAGAAGATCGTCGTCGACCGCACCAAACAGCAGATCAAGGACGCCCCGGAGTTCGACCGCGACAAGCACCTGGGCGACCAGGGCTACCGCGACGAGCTGGGCACGTACTACGGCACGGGCGGCCCGCGCATCTGAGCCGGACCTGTTCCGCATCACGCGACGGCCCCGGGACTCCTCCAGGAGTCCCGGGGCCGTCGCGGTGCCCCGGACCGCGCGGCCGCACGCGGCACTGAGAAGATCGCCTGCACCATGTGTCCGTCGCAACCCGGAAGGAACCAACGAACCATGCACGTCATCGTGGCCCGCGGTCTGCCGGACGTACGCCGATGACCGGCGGCGAGGAGTCCGTCCTGCTGCACACGGCCGGCCGGGCCGGCCACATCACCCTCAACCGCCCGAGGGCCATCAACGCCCTCGACCACGAAATGGTGCGGCGCGTCGACGCGGCGCTGACCGCGTGGGAGCACGACTCCGCCGTGGAGACGGTCGTCATCACCGGAGCGGGGGAACGCGGCCTGTGCGCCGGCGGCGACATCCGTGCCATCCACGACGACGCCCGCGACGGGGACGGCACCGCCGCGGCCGCGTTCTGGCGCGACGAGTACCGCCTCAACGCCCGGATCGCCCGCTGGTCCAAGCCGTACGTCGCCGTCATGGACGGCATCGTCATGGGCGGGGGTGTCGGGATCTCCGCGCACGGCAGCGTCCGGGTCGTCACCGAACGGTCGAGGATCGCCATGCCCGAGACCGGCATCGGTTTCGTGCCCGACGTCGGCGGCACCTACCTCCTCTCCCGCGCGCCGGGTGAACTGGGCACCCGGCTCGCGCTGACGGGCGCGGCGATCGGCGCCGACGACGCCCTGCTGTGCGGGCTCGCCGACCACTACGTACCGTCCGCGTCGCTCCCGGGCTTCCTCGGCGACCTCGCCGAGCTGCCCGCACGGGCAGCGTCGGCGAGGTATGCGCGGCCCGCGCCGGAGGGGGAACTGGCCCGCCAGCGGGAGTGGACCGACTCCTGCTTCTCCGCCGACACCGTCGAGGAGATCGTGCGACGGCTGCTCGACCACGGCGATCCGGTGGCCAAGGAGACCGCGGAGACCCTTCTCGCCAAGTCGCCCACGGCGCTGAAGGTCACCCTGGCCGCCGTACGCCGTGCCCGGCGTCTCGATTCGCTGGAGCGCGTGCTGGAGCAGGAGTACCGCGTGTCCTGCGCGGCCCTGACCACCCCCGACCTGGTCGAGGGCATCCGCGCCCAGGTCATCGACAAGGACCGCACCCCGCGCTGGTCGCCCGCCACCCTCGCCGAGATCACCGACACCGACGTGGAACGCTTCTTCGATCCGCCCGGTGAGCGCGGACACGACCTCGGGTTCGGCGGATCCGGCACCGCAGGACGCCGTTGAACGACCTGGTCCGGGCGGACATCCTCACGTGAGCGGATCCCGTGTCCGTACCGGCGCCCCCGTACGCGCCGTGATCTCCCCGGCCGTCACGCCGGGCGCCCTCTCCACGGTGGTCAGGCCGTCCGGCGTGATGTCGAAGACGCCCAGGTCGGTGATGACACGATGGACGCAGGCGCGGCCGGTGAGCGGCAGCGTGCAGGTGTCGACGAGCTTCGGCGTTCCGTCCTTGGCGGTGTGCTCCATCAGCACGATGACCCGGCGGGCCCCGTGGATCAGGTCCATCGCACCCCCCATCCCCTTGATCATCCTGCCCGGGACGCTCCAGTTGGCCAGGTCGCCCGAAGCGGACACCTGCAGCGCGCCCAGGACGGCGGTGTCGACATGACCGCCCCTGATCATGCCGAAGGACAGCGCGGAGTCGAAGAAGGAGGCCCCGGGCAGGACGGTCACCGTCTCCTTGCCCGCGTTGATCAGGTCCGGGTCCACCGCCCGCTCCTCGGGGTACGGGCCGGTGCCGAGGATGCCGTTCTCCGAGTGCAGGGTCACCTGTACGTCAGGGGACAGGTGGTCCGGGATCGTCGTGGGCAGCCCAATGCCCAGATTGACGTACGAGCCGTCGGTCAGCTCGCCTGCGGCGCGGGCCGCCATCTGTTCACGGGTCCAGGCCATCAGCGGCGCACCGTCCTCTTCTCGATCCTCTTGTCGGTGGCCTGTTCCGGGGTCAGGGGCACGACCCGCTGGACGAACACACCGGGCAGGTGCACCTCGTCGGGAGCGAGGTCTCCCGGCTCGACGAGTTCCTCCACCTCCGCGATCGTGACGCGGCCGGCCATGGCGGCCAGCGGGTTGAAGTTGGCGGCGGCCCTGCGGAAGACCAGGTTGCCGTGGGCGTCCCCGCGCCAGGCGCGTACGAGGGCGAAGTCGGTGGTGATGCCGAGTTCGAGGACGTGCGACCGGCCGACGAACGTCCGGGTCTCCTTCGCCGGCGAGGCGACCGCCACCGAGCCGTCGGCCGCGTACCGCCACGGCAGTCCGCCGTCGGCGACCTGGGTGCCGACGCCGGCCGGGGTGTAGAACGCCGGGACACCGGCGCCCCCGGCGCGCAGCCGTTCCGCGAGCGTGCCCTGGGGCACCAGCTCGACCTCCAGTTCGCCGGAGAGGTACTGCCGGGCGAACTCCTTGTTCTCGCCGACGTACGAGCCGGTCACCCGGCTGATCCGGCCGGCGGCGAGCAGGATGCCGAGACCCGCGCCGTCGACACCGCAGTTGTTGGAGACGACGGACAGGCCGGTGCTGCCCCGGGCGTGCAGCGCGCCGATCACCACGTTCGGCACGCCGCTCAGGCCGAACCCGCCTACGGCCAGCGACGATCCGTCGGCGATGTCATGGACCGCCTCGGCGGCGGCCGGGTGCACCTTGTTCACGGACGGGGCTCTTTCACGGACGGGACTCCTTCACGGGTACGCGGAACAGGCGCAGTTGGAGGGCGAGCGTGGCGTAGTAGCCGACCAGCGTGGAGAGTTCGAAGAGGGCGGCCTCGCCCAGGGCGGCGCGGGCGGTCGCGTACCAGTCGTCGTCGAGCGGGTCCGAGGGGTCGGCGAGGGCGCGGGTGGCCGACCACGCGGCGTGCTCGTACGGGTCGGTGAGGCCCGGATCGGCTCCTTCGCGCAGGGCGCGGACCTCCGCCCCGGTGAGCCCGGCGGCCCTGGCCAGCGGTTCATGGGCGTACCGCTCGAAGTCGCTGTCCCAGACCGCGGCCACGACGAGGACGGCTGTTTCGCGAACCCGCGGCGACAGGTCCGTGCGATAGCGGATCGCCGCGCCCAGCCCCTGGAGGTCGCGGCCCAGCCGCGGGCTGAACAGCATTGCGTTGAAGGGGCCGTTGAACCGCCCCTCGGTGTCGGTGAGAGCGAACAGCTGAGGGCCGCCGGAGCGTGGGCCGCCGGTGATCTCGTCGTACAGGAGCCGCTGGGCGGGGGAGAGGCTGTCGGGGTGCAGGAGAGGGAGACGGCCGGCGGGTTCGGGTGGGTTCGAGGGCATCGTCATCGCTCCGTACGAGCCGGGGCCCCGGTCACCTCGCGCGCGAGGGCCGCCAGGTCCGCGTCGGTGAGCAGCCTGGCTTCCCGCGTCATGACGTCACGGGCCCTGCGCAGGATCTCGTCGACCTGGGCGACCGTGGTGTCGACACCCAGCGCGGTCAGCTTGTCGGCGAGGGTGTACGGGCCGCTGTCGGGGGTGAAGGGGACCTTGCGCGCGTTGCCGACGAGGGCCGGCTCCAGACAGTTGTGCAGCAGGGGATCGACCGCGGTCTCCTGGGTGATGAGGTCCATCCCGCCCCAGGAGAAGGCGCTCGTGCCGGTCACCGGGTGATTCCACGCCAGGTGATAACCCGTCAACTCCTCACCGGCGCGGGCGAGTTCGGTCAGGCGCTCGGTCCTGATCCCGGTGCGCACCCCGTACAGGGCCTCGAAGGCCAGCGCGGTGGCGGCCAGGTCGGCGTTGCCGGGGCCGCCGCAGTAGCCGTTGACCGACAGTTCGACGACATCGGCGCCCGCCCGGACGGCGGCGACCGCGCAGGCGACGGCCAGGCCGAACGTGTTGTGCGGATGCAGGCCGACCTCGACCGCCGGGGCGAGTTCCTTGGTGCGGGTGACCAGATGGGCGTACGCCTCGGGGCTCATGGCGCCGGGGCCGTCGAAGAGGGTGATTTCGGTGGCGCCCGCGGCCGTCAGCGCGGTGACCGACTCGTCGAGGACGTCGTCGGTGAGGTACGAGACCATCAGCATCGGGACGACGGCGTCGAGCCCGCGCGAGCGGGCGTGCCGGATCAGGGGCAGGGCGCGGGCGACAACGTCGGCACGCCCACGGGGCGTTGCCGGGCCGCGCCAGTCCTCGCCCCGCCAGGCCTGCTGGTAGACGGCCGGGTTGTAGACGAGTGACGCCTCGCCGAGGCCCTGGACCCAGATCTGTACGGCGTCGTAGCCCGCGTCGGCGGCGCGGTCGATGTCGGCGGTGGTGCGCAGCAGGGGCAGCACCGCCCGGCAGTCGGGATTCTCGCCCTTGATGACCTCGACCTCCGCGCGCAACGCCTTGTCGTCGCGCCCGGCGAGACCGGCCGTGACCACCTCGTGGACCCCGGCACCGGCGAGTCGGCGCAGAAACGCCTCCTTCGCCTCGGTGGAGGCGACGACACCGGGCAGGGTCTCCACCGATCGCAAGGTGGCGTCGCGCAGGCGCACCGACCCGGGCATCGGCCCGCGTACCTCGGGGCGGCGGGTGAGCGGGCTCACCGACCAGCGGCCCGGTTCGTACGCGCCCGGCGAGCGTTTGCCGGCCAGTTCCGCGCGGAAGCGGGTGATCTCCTCGTCGGTGAAGACGGCCGGCTTGTCCATGGATCCCTCCGGAGACGGAAACGTACGGGAACGGGTCTGGCTGAGTGTCATTCAAGCATCACTCACAACTGTCTGTCGACACTATGCGTCGATCATGCATGAAGATCCGTGTGATATCCCGTCCATGTTTACATTCTGTCGACACTAGGTGAGACTGCCGTCAGCCGGCCCGGCCGCTCAGAGGCAGCACGCCGGGGCGGCGTCACGCCAGAGCCGGCGTTCCACCCCGAGCCCGGACCGGGCTCCGACCAAGGGAGACCTCCGTGACCCAGGACGTGCCCTCCGCACGACCCGGCCGGCTGGCCGGGCGGGTTGCCGTCATCAGCGGCGCCGGCAGCGTCGGCCCCGGCTGGGGCAACGGCCGCGCCACCGCCGTGATCTTCGCCCGCGAGGGCGCCACCGTGTACCTCACCGACCGGGACGAGGACGCCCTCGGCGTCACCGCGGACCAGGTGCGCCAGGAGGGCGGCACAGCCCACACCCACCTGCTCGACGTGACCGAACCGGACGCCGTCGAGGACTGCTTCCGGCAGACCGAACGGCAGGCGGGACGTATCGACGTCCTGATCAACAACGTCGGAGGCTCTTGCGCGGGCGGAGCGGCCGAACTGTCCCTGGAGGACTGGGACAGCCAGCTGCGCACCAACCTCACCAGCGCCTTCCTGGCCTGCAAGCACGCCGTTCCGATCATGCGGCGCGGGGGCGGCGGCTCGATCGTCAACACCGCCTCCGCGTCCGGGCTGCGCTGGACCGGAGCCGCACAGGTGGGGTACGCGGCCGCCAAGGCCGCCGTCATCCAGCTCTCCCGTGTGACGGCCGTCCAGTACGCACCCGACCGCATCCGGGTGAACACCGTGGTCCCCGGGCAGCTGCACACCCCGATGGTCGAGGCACGCCTGGCCCATCAGCGTGCCGACGGCGACGTGGAGAAACTGCTCGCCCAGCGCCAGGCCCGTATCCCACTGGGATTCATGGGCGACGGCCGGGACACGGCGTACGCGGCGCTGTTCCTGGCGTCCGACGAGGCCCGGTTCGTCACCGGCACCGAGATCGTCGTCGACGGCGGAATGACGGCGCGCTGTGACTGAGCCCGCCCTTCAGACGACGCCCCCGGCACCTTCGCCGGGCTGCCCGCCCCCGCATCCGGCTCCGCGCAGACCCACGCTGGTGCTGCCGCCGGGCAGTTGCGACGCGCACTGCCACATCCTCGGTCCCGCCGCGGTCTTCCCCTACGCACCCGAGCGCACCTTCACCCCCGTCGACGCGCCCAAGGAACAGGTCGCGGCCCTCCACGCCCAGCTGGGCATGTCCCGGGCGGTCGTCGTCCAGTCGTCCTGCAACGGCCACGACCACCGCACACTCCTGGACGCCCTCACAGCAGGCCGTGGCACGCTGCGCGGAGTCGCCCTCATCGGCGAACGGACCACGCGAGGGGAGATCGAGGGGCTGCACCGGGCCGGAGTGCGCGCGTTCCGGCTCAACTTCCTGCCGCACCTGCGCACCGCGCCCACCCGTGAGGAGATCGACTCCGTGCTGGAACGCGTCGACGGTCTCGGCTGGGCCTGCGAACTCCACCTCACCGGAGCCGAGGTCGCCGACCACGAAGCTCTCGTCCGCTCCCTGCCCGGCCGCGTGGTGATCGACCATCTCGCGCGGGTCGACCTCGGCGACGGACCGCACAGTCCCGCCCTGCGCGGCCTGCGCCGGCTCCTCGACTCCGGTGACGTCTGGCTGAAGGTGAGCGGCGTGGACCGGATCTCCCGCCAGGGGCCGCCCTACGCCGACGCCGTGGCCCTGGCCGCGTCCTTCGTGCGGCAGGCTCCCGACCGGGTCGTGTGGGGTACCGACTACCCCCACGTCAACATCCGGGGCGCCGCTCCCGACGACGGTCTGCTGGTGGACCTCCTCGCCGACATCGCCCCCGACCCCGTCCTGCTGCGCCGCCTCATGGTCGACAACGCGGCCGAACTCTTCGACTTCCCGCCCGGCCTCGGCGATCCGCCCGACGCGCCCGATCCGCCCGACCCGACCGACTCACCTGGCTCGCCCGACCCGCACGTGGAGCAGACATGAGTGATTTCGACGGCGTCCTTCTGACCCGGGGTGCCCCCGGTTACGAGGAAGCGCGGCTCGCCGCCGTCTGGAACCTGCGCAAGCCCGACCGCCGTCCCGATGCCATCCTCGTGGCCGCCGGCGACCGTGACGTCCAGGCGGGAGTGCGCTGGGCCGCGGCTCGCGGACTGCGCGTCTCCGTCCGCTCCGGCGGCCACAGCTGGACAGGCAACGGGGTACGGGACGGCGGTCTGCTGATCGACCTCTCCGCCCTGGACGAGGTCGTCGTCGACGCGCCCCGGTGCCGGGCCACCGTCCGCCCCGCCGTCCAGGGCAGCCGCTTCAACGCGCTGCTCGCCGCGGAGGGGCTGGTCTTCCCCAGCGGACACTGCCCCTCCGTGGGCGTGGGCGGCTTCCTGATAGGCGGCGGCTACGGCTGGAACTCGCGGGCACTGGGTCCGGCCTGCTTCAGTGTGGAGGCGGTCGACGCCGTCCTCGCCGACGGCACCCTCGTCCACGCCACCGACGAGACCCACCCGGACCTCATGTGGGCCGTACGCGGCTCGGGGCCGGGCTTCTTCGCGGTGGTGACGCGCTTCCACCTGCGGGTGTACCCGGCGTACGAGCAGATCCTGCGCAGTGCGTACGTGTTCCCGCACGAGCTGCGCGACGAGGTGCTGGCCTGGACCCACGAGGCAGTGCCGGGAATCTCCGACTCCCTGGAGATGTCGGCCAAGGTCGCCCGCACGCCGGGCGTACCGCGGCCCGCCACGATGATCACGGCAGCCGCCTTCTGCACTCCGGAGGAGGGCCCGGAGATGCTGGAGCCGCTGGAGAAGGCGCCCTTCCTGCGGCATGCGCTCCGCACGGTGGAACGGGCGCCGTCGACCCTGGACGATCTGTACGCCCTCTCCGACGGCCTGACTCCCCGGGGCAGGCGCTACGCGGTCGACGGAGTGTGGACGGACGCGCCCGTCCAGGACGTGCTCGACGCAGGCCGCGAGGTGCTCGACGGACTGCCCGGCCCGGACAGCTTCCTGCTCTGGATGCTCTGGGGCGGCCGGCCGACCCGGGAGAACGCCTGCTGGTCCACCCAGGCCCGGCTGTACTTCTCACCGAACGCCGTGTGGCACGACCCCGCCGACGACCTGAGCCACGAGACCTGGGCGCACGACGCGCTGCGGGCCATGGCCCCGGTCGCGCACGGCACCCAGTTCGCCGACGCCAATCCGGCCGACCGTCCCGACCACGGGCTGGAACCGGAGCAGGCCGCGCGACTGGAGAAACTGCGGCGCCGGTACGACCCCGAGGCGCTGTTCCGCTCGTACCTGTCACCCGAGGAGTCGACGACTGCGCTGGCCGCACACCGGGGCCAGGATGGGCAGCCCATAAACCCGCTCTAGTGTCGACAGAAAGCCGAAATTATCGGCGTACGGCCTCTTGACCTCCAATTTGTGTCGACAGTACCGTTCTGAATGTCTGCACCACCCTAGGAGCCACACTTGTCCAGGACGCCCGATCCCCATCCTGCCCCGACCCCGCGGGAAGCTGTCGGCGGAGATTTCACCGGCGCTCTCCTCCGCCGTGGCGACGCGAGGTACGAGAAGACCCGTCTCGACGCCGTGTGGAACGCGCGCAAGCCGGACCGGTTCCCCGAAGTCATCGTCGTCGCCGCGGACGAGCGGGACGTCGTCCTGGCCGTACGGCTGGCCCGGGCCGAAGGGCTGCGCGTCTCCGTCCGCTCCGGCGGGCACAGCTGGGTGGGCAACGGCGTACGGGAGGGCGGCCTGCTGATCGATCTGTCCCGTCTCCAGGAAGTCAGCGTCGACCCGCACGGCCGCACGGCCGCCGTCCAGCCCTCCGCCAAGGGGCCGGCGATCCAGCGGGCCCTCGCCCCGCACGGGCTGTTCTTCCCGACCGGCCACGCACCCACCGTCGGTATCGGAGGCTTCATCCTCGGCGGTGGCTACGGCTGGAACTCCCGCCACCTGGGACCGGCCTGTCTGAGCATCCGCGCGATCGACGTGGTCCTCGCCGACGGCACTCCGGTGCACGCCACCGACGAGACCCACCCCGACCTGCTGTGGGCGGCACGGGGCAGCGGCCCCGGCTTCTTCGGTGTCGTCACCCGCTTCCACCTGGACGTCCACGAACGGCCGACCGAGATCCGGCGGACGGTGCACAGTTACCCCCTGGCCCTGCGCGACGAGGTGCTCGCCTGGTCCTACGACCTTCTGGAACGACTGCCCAGCACCGTGGAGTTCTCCGCCAAGGTCGGCTTCACCCCCGGCCTCGGCACCCCGGCGGTCTCCCTGACCGCCACCGCCTTCTGCACCCCGGCACACGGACCCGAATCCCTGGCACCGCTGGAGGAAGCACCCTTCCGGGACCGGGCCCTGCGTGCCGTGGCCGGCGAACCGACCACCATCGACGAGCTGTACGACATCGCCGACCGCCTCAACCCCGAGGGGCTGCGCTGGGCCGTGGACGGTGTGTGGGCGGACGGCACGGCCGAGGAGATCGTCGGTGCGGCCGCGCCGGTGCTGGACACCATTCCCGACGGGACCAGCTTCGTCCTGTGGATGCTGTGGGGCCACTACCCGCCGCGCCCCGAAGCCTGCTGGTCCACCCAGGCCAAGGCCTATCTCTCGCCCAACGCCGGCTGGTACGACCCGGCCGAGGACCTCGCGCACGAGAACTGGGTGCACGGCTCGCTGTCCGCCGTCCAACACCTGTCACGGGGCCTGCAGTTCTCCGACAACAACCTCGCCGACCGCTTCGACCTCGGCCTCAGCGCCGAGAACGCCGAACGGCTGGAGAGGATCCGCGCCGTCCATGACCCCGACGGACTCTTCCGCACCTATATGACTCCGGCCGAGTCGACCACCGCCTACGCGGTCGCCGGCCGCTCGTGACGCCGTACGCCATGTGTTCTGCCCTGCGTCCTGCCCTATCTCATGTCTGACGAACGCCGAGCCTGAGGCCGTACGGTCCGCGCGGTCCGCCATCCGTAAGGGCGAGCCGTACATGCGATCCGTACAAGCGCCCCGTACGGGCGACCGCCTCGCCCGGAGAGCCGCATCCGCCCGTGGGGACGCATCCACGGGCCGCCGCAACTGTGCAAAGGAGCACACCCTCATGCCGAAGAGCAGCAGAAGCACGAGAAGCCCGTTCGGTCGTCTCGCCGTCGGCGCGGTGACGCTGGTGGTCGCCGCCCCGCTCGCCGCCTGCGGGTCCGGGGACGCCACCTCGGCCGGGAGCGACGGGTCGGCGAAGATCACCGTGCTGCGCTCCAACGGCGCACTGTTCGAGCCCCTGTACATCGCCGAGCAACAGGGCTACTTCGAGGACGCGGGCCTCGACGTCACCATCAAGGCCGGGGCCCAGGACACCTCGCAGAACGCCCCGTCCGTCCTCAACGGCGAAGCCCAGTTCGCGATGACCGACAGCTCCGGCTTCCTCAAGGGCGCCGCGAAGAACATGCCGATCCGTATCGCGACCGGACTGGTGTCCGCGACGACGAAGACCGACCCCACCGACGGTCTGCTGGTCAAGAAGAACAGTTCCATCAAGGGGTTCGCCGACCTGGAGGGCAGGACCGTGGGGCTGTCGGCCCTCGGCGGCACGATCCAGTTCATCGTCGAGTACCTGGTCGAGATGGAGGGCGGGGACCCCACCAAGGTCAAGTTCGTGTCCCTGCCGACCACCTCGCTCACCGACGCCGCCACCACCGGCAAGACGGACGCCGTCTACTCCTTCGGAGCCTTCTTCGCGGCCGGCGAGCAGGCCGGACTGCGCGCCATCGGCAACGGGATGAACGACCTGCCCGGCATCACCCAGGGCGTCCTCTTCGCCACCCAGAAGTACCTGTCCGCGAACTCCGCCACCGCGAAGAAGTTCACCGACGCCGTCGCCAAGGCGATCACCTACGCCAACGCGCACCCCGACGCCGTCAAGGCCATCGACAAGAAGTACACCCAGCTGCCCGCGGACTATATCGAGAAGTCGCAGATCGCCTACTACGACAAGAACATCAACACCACCGTGATGCGTACCGTCATCACGAAGATGCACGGCTACGACCTGCTCAGCAGCGCCCCGAAGGACGACGCCATCTACTGGGACAAGGCTCCGACGGTCACCGCCGGCAGCTGAGAGCGGCAGAGGTACACCACCATGGCCATCTCCACGACGGACCGGCGCCCGACGGCCCCGGACCGGAAGCGCCCCGCCCGGCGCACCTGGCGCACCCGGCACACCCGGGCCGGGAATCCGGGGCGCCGCGTGCTCCTGATGCTCCAACTCGCCACCGTCCTCGCCGTCCTGCTGATCTGGGCGGCGCTCGCGGCGGCCCGGCTGGTGAGCGCGACCGCGCTGCCCGGCCCCGCGGCGGTCTTCGGGCAGTTCCCGCAGCTGTTCGGCGACCCCGTCTACTGGCAGGCGGTGGGGGACACCCTGAACGGAGCTGTGACGGGCTTCGTCGCCGCCGCCGTGATCGGCGTACCGCTGGGCCTGGTCACGGGCACGTACGCGGCGGCCGAGCAGTCGTCCCGGCTGCTCGTCGACGTCCTGCGGTCCTTCCCGGTCATCGCCCTGCTGCCGGTGTTCCTGCTGGTCCTGGGGTCCACCCCGACGATGAAGACCACCGTCGTCCTCCTCGCCTGCGTCTTCCCCGTCTTCCTCCAGGCCCAGTACGGCGCCCGGTCCGTGACCCCGATGATCGCGGAGACCATGGACAGCTACCGCGTCCCCCGGCTCCTGCGCTTCCGCAAGGTGATCCTCCCCAGCGCCACCCCCTCGGTCATGACCGGGCTGCGGCTGGCGGCGACGACCTCCGTACTGGTGGCCATCGGCGTCGAGGTACTCACCACACTCCCGGGCATCGGCCACGAGGTCGTACAGGCACAGCAGGGCGGGGCCGCGGCACGCGCGTACGCCTACATCGTCACCGCGGGCGCGATCGGCTACTCGATCAACCTGCTGTCCCAGTTCGCCGAACGACGCCTGCTGCGCTGGCGTCCGCCGACCCACACCGACTGACGAGGGGAGACATCATGTCCACGCGTTCCCCGGCCGCCCTGTGGCAGTCCCTGCTCAAGCAGTTGTGGCTGCCGGTCCTGTGCGTCGCCGTCCTCCTGCTCGCCACCGCGGGCAGCACCAGCTTCTACTTCCCGCCCGCCACCGACGTGCTCGCCACCCTGTGGCGGGAACTCCTGCACGGCGGACTCGTCGGCGACCTGCTGTTCTCCCTGCGCAACATCGCACTCGGGCTCGCCCTCGCCACGGTCGTGGGAGTCGGGGCGGGACTCGTCATCGGCGAGATCGACCTGCTGCGGCAGGCGACCGGCCCGCTCCTGGACTTCGCCCGGGCCACCCCGACCGTGGCGTTCGTCCCCGTCATCATCCTGACCCTGGGCATCGGATCGGGCCCGAAGATCTTCCTCATCGCCCTCGGTTCGCTCTGGCCGATCCTGCTCAACACCATCAGCGGAGTGCACGGCATCAACCCTGCCGTGCACGAGACCGCCCGCGGCTACCGCATCCCCTGGAGACTGCGGTTGTCGAAAGTGGTCCTTCCCGGAGCCCTGCCGCAGATCTTCGCCGGTATCCGCGTGGCCCTCTCGATCGCGGTGGTCCTCATGGTCGTCAGCGAGATCTACGGATCGCCCGTGGGCCTGGGCAACTTCATCCTGCAGAGCGGCTCCGGCTTCGCCGTCCCGGAGACCTGGGCCGGCACCGTACTCATCGGCATCCTCGGCTACGGCCTGAGCGTGCTCCTCCTCGCGGCCGAGTACCTGCTGCTCGGCTGGTACCACCAGCGTCCGCCGCGCGCCCGGCGGCCCATGTCCCGACCCCTGTCCCGAAGCGAGGCCAAGACATGATGCAGCGACACATGAAGACGGGCGGGGGCGGATCCAGCCTCGTCGTGGAGGACGTCTGCAAGACGTTCGGCCACGGAGCGGACGAACACCGGGTCATCGAGGGCCTCTCCCTGCGGGTCGACCCCGGTGAATTCGTCTGCGTCGTCGGCCCGTCCGGGGCGGGCAAGACGACCCTGCTGCGCTGTCTGTCCGGTCTGATCCGCCCCACCACGGGCACGATCCGCTACGGCGGCGAACTCCTCACCCGCCCGCACGCCGACATCGCGGTCGTCTTCCAGGACTACCGCGGTTCCCTGCTGCCCTGGATGCGGGTACGGGACAACGTGGCCTTCCCTCTGGAGGGGATGGGGGTCAAGCGCGCCGAACGCAACCGGCGGGCCGAGGAATGCCTGGGCGCCGTCGGCCTGGCGGACGTCGGCGACAAGTACCCCTGGCAGCTCTCGGGCGGTATGCAGCAGCGCGTGGCCATCGCCCGCGGACTCGCCTACGAGGCGCCCGTACTGCTGATGGACGAGCCCTTCGGGTCGGTCGACGCCCAGTCCCGCTTCGACCTGGAGGACCTGACCCTCTCGCTCCGCGCCTCCCTCGGCATCACCGTCGTCCTCGTCACCCACGACATCGACGAGGCCGTCTACCTCGGTGACCGCGTGGTCGTCATCGGCGGCCGTCCGACCACGGTCGTCGACAACCTGGTCGTCGACCTGGGTGCGGACCGCGATCAGATCACCACCCGAGCCGACCACCGCTTCACCGACCTGCGCACCCGGGTCCTGACCATGATCCGCGAGGCACAGGCACAGGCACAGGGAGAGGGGCCCACCGTGCGGTCTGAGTCGACGTCCGAGGAGCCGGCGCCTGACCGCTCGCCCGGCGACGCCATGGGCGGCGCCACGGGCGGCACCGGGCGGGGTGACGGCCCGGCCAGGGAGAAGACCGGACGGGCGGTGCGCTGACCGATGACCCGCTTCGACCACGTGGGCATCTCCGTGCCCGACCTGGAAGCCGCCACCGCCTGGTACTGCGACGCCCTGAACCTCACCGCGGCCCCGGTGTTCGCGATCCCGGGCACCGATCTGCGCGGGGTCATGCTCCTGCACGCCGACGGCTACCGCATCGAGCTGCTGCACCGCCCCTCGGCGCGCCCCGGCCCGACGCCGGGCAGCGCCCTCGACGCGGCCGGCATACACGGCTTCGGCCATATGTGCCTGTGCGTCGAGGACGTGGCGGCGGAGTTCGCACGGCTCGTCGAAGCAGGCGCCGGGGTGAGCATGACTCCGCGGCCGGCCCCGCGCCCCGGGGCCGTCATGGCCTTCGTCACCGACCCCTACGGCAACCTCATCGAACTGCTCGACCGCGACTGAGCGGCAGGCCCGTTCAGTCGGTCGGGCTCGGCAGGACCCGACCGGCCTCGGTCGCGGACTTGGCCGGTCAGAGACGTTCCGGTTGCCTCACAGACGTGCACGCCCCTAATGTGAATGCGCTTTCATCGACATGCATGCATCACAAGAGACGGGGGCCTGACCCATGAACGGCGCCGCATCGTGAACGCGATTCCCACGGTGTACGACGTGGCCGAACGCTCCGGAGTGTCCATCGCCACGGTGTCCAGGGTGTACCGCAGCCCCGACTCCGTACGCGCCGCCACCCGCGAACGCGTGCTGGCGGCGGCGAGCGAGCTGGGATACGTGCCGAGCGGCAACGCCCGCGGTCTCGCCAGCCGTTCCACCGGTGTCCTCGGCCTGTGCTTCCCGGACTACTCCGACCCCGACACGGTCGGCGCCGAGGACGACGACGCCGCGATGCTCTACTCGGACCAGATCATCAGGGGCATGGAACGCGCGGCCCGCCGGCACGGGTACGCGCTGCTGATCGCGGCCTCCCTCGCCGGAGGTCCGGAGAGCCTGGTGGCCCAGGTCGCCGGCCGGGTGGACGGCTTCGCCGTGATGGCCCGCACGGTGCCGACGGAGGAACTCGAAGCGATCTCCCGGCGCCGACCGGTGGTGATGCTGGCCGGCCCCCGCGCGCAGGACCCCTCCCTGGACCATCTCGACCATGTCGAGGTCGCCAACGAGGACGGCCAGTACGAGCTGACCCGGCACCTGGTCCACGACCACGGGCTGCGCCGCCTCGCCTACGTGGGATTCGGTGAGGACTCACCGGATGTCGAGGCGCGGTTCCGGGGCTTCCGCCGGGCCTGTGCCGAGGCGGGTGTCGAGGCCGCCGCCGCACCGGCCCTGCGCATGCCGATGATGACCCAGGCCGAAGGGGCCCGCGCCGCTCGCCTGCTCTGCGAGCGGAGCGGCGACCGGCCCGAGGCGTTCGTGTTCGCCAACGACCAGATGGCGGTGGGCGCGCTCCAGGCACTCGAACGCCGTGGCCTGCGCGTACCCGACGACGTCGTGGTGACCGGCTTCGACGGCATCCCGCTGAGCCGTCTGGTGCGCCCCGCCCTGACCACTGTGCGGCAGCCCATGGTGCGCATGGGGGAGGAGGCCGTCGACCTGCTCGTACGACGGCTGAGCGGACAGCCGCCGCAGGAGCCCGTCTCCCTGATGCTGCCGGTCGGTGTGGCCCGCCGGGCGAGCTGCGGCTGTGAGGAGACGCCGGTCCTGCCGACGGTCGGCTGACGTTCGTCCGGCCGCCCACGATCCGGTGCCGCAGCTTCCATGTCAGAGCCTCCTTGCCGGAGCAGAGCCTCGCTGTCAGAGCTTCCCGCTACGGTTCGACCATGACTTCTGGCATGGCTTCCGAGATGCGGAACCGGTTACGGCCGTTCCGTGACGAGGCGATCGCACGGGGCGTCCCGGCCGACGACGTCGAGCGATGGACGGCCGTCGCCCGCCCGTGCGCGACGCTGACGCGAGGGGAGAGCGGGGGCGGACCGGTCGTGGGCCGGTTCGGCGGTCCGCTCCTGCTTCCCGCCGCCACCCCGGACCCCGAGCACCCCTTCGTCGCCTCCATCGACCTCGCGGCCCTGCCCGCCGACGCGACGGACCTTCCGCTGCCTCCCGACGGCCACCTGCTGCTGTTCGCCTTCCCCGAGACGGCGGACGACTACGAGTCCATGGGCAGCGCGGTGTACGTTCCCGTCGGCACGGCCGTGGTGGAACGGGACAGCCACGCCTGGAACCCCTACGACTTCGACGACTACGAGGCGATGTTCGAGGCGTTCCCGCTGGGTCCGTTGCGGGCGACCGCCGATGTGTCGCTGCCGTACCACCACGCGGTCCCCACCCCCGGTAAGCCGGGGAGCGGTCCGCTTCCGGGACATCCGCGCGCGGAGGAACTCGTCGTGGTCTGGGATCGCGCCCGTGACGCCATCGCCCCCGAAGGGTCGCTGCAGATCGGGGGATACGCCGACGAGGAGGCCGTCCACACCGATCCGGTCGCCGGTGCCGTGTCCAGGGCGGCGCGGGCGGTGGCAGCGGGCCGCTGGGACGGTCCGGCCTCGGACGATGCCGAGGACTGGGTGCTGCTGGCCGACTGGCAGGCGGGCATGGATGTACAGGGGTGGGAGAGTTCCACCGTCCACTGGGTGATCCAGCGGACGGACCTGGTGGCGCGGCGCTTCGACCGGACGTTCACGGAGGTGTTCTGGAACCCCTGATCCGGGCCGAGCCCCCGAGACTCCTCACCTCAGCCACGATGCGAAGAACTCCGACGTGACCTGCCCCAGGTGTCGCCGCTGCTCCGGCTCGCCCGGGTAGGGAAAGTGCCCGGCGTCCAGGACCTCCAGCCGGCGTGGACCGGCGAGCGCGTTGTGCACGGCGAACTGGCCCGGCGGAGGTACGGCGGGGTCGAACAGGGCGCAGGCGGACAGTACCGGGATACGCAGGTGTGCCGCCGCGGTCGCCGCGTCGAAGTAGGCGAGGACATCCAGGGCCTCCGGATGCCGGCGGACGTGGGCGCGCACGGACGCGCCGCTGCCGGTGCAGGGCAGGGTGCACCGCAACGGGTGGTTCCCGAAGGTGGGCACGGTCAGCGCGGCCGCGGCGAACCGGTCGTCCCAGGGCAGCGCCAGCGCACCGATCCCGCCGCCGAAGCTCTCGCCGAGGTATCCCAGTCGCCTGCTTTCCGGCGTGGCCAGGGGAACGAGTTGCAGCAGGGCCGAGGCGGCACCCCACACCGCCGCGACGCAGTCGCCGATGAGGTAGGTGTCCCGCGAGCCGATGCCGTGCAGCACGTGCCCGTCCGGGTCCGAGGGGACCCCGGGCCGCAGACCGAGAGCGGGAAGTCCGGGCGCGATCGGCAGGACAGCGGCGGACTGTGGCAGCGGAAGCGGGAGGTCGGCGCCGACTTCCTGACGGCCGCCGTAACCGTGCCCGATGACGAAACCATGCCGTACGGGCCCGTCGCACGGCAGCGCCAGCAGAGCGGCGCACCTGCCGCCGAGCGCGTCGTAGAAGATCTCGTGCACGCGGAAGCCGTCGCGCTCCTCGACGACATCACCGAGCAGCGGACGCGGCTCCACCCGTGCCGCCGCGTCCCGGCGCCCCCGCCAGAACCCGCCGAAGTCCGCAGGCCCACCGGGCGCCCCCACACCCAACAAATCCTCAAGCCCATACCCAGGGCCCGGATCACCCCCGAAGGAATGGCCAAAAGCAGTCACCCCCCGACTCTAACCACCCCCACACCCGCCCCCGAACGGCCCACGACGAACACCTGACAACGGGCCGGTGCCCCGAGAGGGGCGCGGGGAACGGCGCGCTCAGCCCACGAGGACCGACACCCGACGGCGGGCCGGTGCCCGGGAGGGGGCGCGGGGAACGGCGCGCTCAGCCCACGAGGACCGACACCCGACGGCGGGCCGGTGCCCTGAAGGGGCGCGGGGAACGGCGCAACCGCCCCCCCCAGCCCCCCAACCCGCACCCCCATCCCCACCTCAAGCGGAGCGCCCACCCGTGCAATGATCCGTTTTGCGTCACTCCCCCCACAAACATCCCCCACCCCCGGGCCGCCGAACACCGCGAACCCGCCCACCAAATGTCCCGCCCGTTACGGGAGTGTGACCAAGCCCCCTCTTGCCAGGCCAGGAATCGCTGCCACAGAGTGATGTATGCGCTTACAGGCAGCGCATACATCACGAACGTCGAACGTCAGCCATGAACCCCGTTCGTGAACGCCATTCGTGAACCCGTTCGTGCACGCAAGCCGTACAGCTCAAGGAGGAGCCCCCCATGAACCGCGCCACCGCAACCGGGTCGATCGCACTCACCCTGGCGTCTGCGCTGACCCTCACCGCCTGTGGCGGCTCGGGTGGCGCGGGCGTGGCAGCAGACGCCAAGCAGACCCTGACCGTGTGGGCGATGGGCACGGAGGGGGAGAAGCTCGGCGACGTGGCCGAGGAGTACGAGAAGACCCACTCCAACCTCACGGTCAAGGTCACCCCGATCGGCTGGGACGTGGCCCACCAGAAGCTCGTCGCCGCCGCAGCGGCCGGGAAGCTCCCCGACGTGGTGCAGATGGGCGGAAGCTACCTGGGCGAGTTCGCCGACATGGGCGTCCTGGAGCCGGTCGACTCCAAGACCATCCACGAGACCGACTACTTCCCCGCCGCCTGGCAGCAGGGCTCCTACGACGGCAAGACCTACGGCGCCCCCTGGTACGTCGACACGCGCGTGCTCTTCTACCGCACGGACCTCGCCAAGAAGGCCGGCATCGAGAAGGCCCCGGCCACCATGGCCGACCTGCAGAGCGCCGCCGAGGCGTACCAGAAGAAGGCCGGCAGCAAGTGGGGCCTGTCCATCCAGCCGGGCGGCCTCGACACCGTGCAGAGCTTCTACCAGTTCCTGTACTCCGCCGGCGGCGCCATCATCGACGACGACGGCAAGGCCGCCGTGAACTCCGCCGCGGCCGTCAAGGCGCTGGAGAACTACGGCAGCTACTTCGACAAGGGCCTGAGCGAGAAGTCCGTACGCCCCGGCTACGACGTCACCAAGGACTTCAACACCGGCGCCGTACCCATGTTCTTCGGCGGCCCCTGGCTGACGAACCTCATCGACGAGAACTACCCCGACCTCAAGGACAAGTGGGCCGTCGCCCCCGTGCCCGCCGACGCGGCGTCCGTGTCCATGGCCGGCGGTTCCAGCCTCGCCATCTCCGCGGACAGCGACCACAAGGCCGCCGCCAAGGAACTCGTCGCCTACCTCACCGGCGAGAAGGGCCAGACCGACTGGTTCGAGCGGACCAACGACCTGCCCGCCAACACCGCGGCCTGGACGTCCGGTGACCTCGCCGACGACCCGACCATGCAGGTGTGGCGGCAGCAGATGGACACCGCCCGCGCCACCCCCTCCCAGCCGAAGCTGACCGAGATCACCTCCAAGGTGGACACCGCCATCGAGTCGGTCACCCAGGGCAAGTCCTCCGCGAAGGAAGCGCTGGACAAGGCCCAGTCCGAGATCGAAGGCCTCGTGCAGTAGCAGGCAGCAGGAGGCCGTAGGAGAAAGTCCCCCCATGTCCCTCACCACAGGACCGGCCGCCCCGCAGGCGGCGGCCGTCGACAAGAGCCCGCACGGCGGAGGCAAGGCCGGACGCAAGCGCCGCGCCAACCGCTCGCTCAGCAAGCACAACCTGACCGGATGGCTGTTCTCCACACCGTTCCTGGTGCTGTTCGGCGTCTTCATGCTCTTCCCGATCGTCGCCACCCTCCTGATGAGCTTCACCGACTTCGGGGCCCGGAACGTCACCCGGCCGCTGGAGGCGGAGTTCGTCGGCCTGGACAACTACACCCGGCTGTTCCAGGACGACAAGTTCCTCAAGGCCCTGTTCAACACCGGCTACTTCGTGGTCGTCGGCGTACCCGCGACCATCGTCCTCGGACTGCTCGCGGCGATCCTGCTGAACAACGGCATCCACCGCGCCCGCACCCTGTTCCGCGTCGGCTTCTACGCGCCGGTCGTCACGACCATCGTCGCCGTGGCCGTCGTCTGGCGCTTCGTGCTCGACCCGTCCGACGGGCTGATCGCCTCCCTCGCCTCCGAAGTCGGCCTGACCGCACCGGACTTCCTCGGCTCGGAGACCTGGGCGATGCCGTCCCTGATCGCCATGGCGGTCTGGCGCAACCTGGGCACCGTCATGGTCCTGTGCATCGCCGGACTGCAGGCGATCCCCACGGACGTCCGCGAGGCGGCCCGCCTCGACGGCGCCGGAGCCTGGCAGGAACTGCGCGGCATCACGATCCCCCTGCTGCGGCCCACCCTGCTGTACGCCACGGTCATCACCACCATCGGCTACCTGAACGTCTTCGAGGAGCCCTTCGTGATGACCCAGGGTGGCCCCTCCGACTCCACGCTGACCGTGTCGCTCGACATGTACCGCGAGGGCTTCAACTTCTTCCACATGGGCTATGCCAGCGCCATGGCGTACGTCCTGTTCGTCGTGATCATGGGCATCACGGTGCTCCAGCTCCGACTGCTGAAGGACAACACCCGATGACCGCCGAGACCGCCGAGACGTCCCCCAAGGCCCCGGCCGACCCGGTCCACCCGGCTCGCCCGGCCCGCCGCCGCACCGGCCGGGGACGCACCCCGCTGCTGTACGTGATCGCCTCGGTCGCCCTGCTGGTGATGGCCGCCCCGTTCCTGTGGATGGCGCTGTCCGCGTTCAAGACGAAGCAGGACCTCACGGCGAACCCGCCCGTGTGGATCCCCTCGCGCTGGACGCTGGACAACTTCACCTCGCTGCTCGACCAGCTCGACATGCCTCAGTACTTCCTGAACTCGCTGATCGTGGCCGTCCTGGTGACCGTCAGCAATCTGCTGTTCTGCTCCATGCTGGGCTACGCGCTGGCCAAGCTCGACTTCACCGGGCGCTCCAAGGTCTTCGCGCTCGTGCTGGCCGCCCTGATGGTCCCCGGCAACCTCATGATCCTGCCGCTGTACGTGCTGATGAACGGCCTCGGCCTCATCGACACGTACGCCGGACTGGTCCTGCCCTTCGCGGCCGGCGCGTTCGGGGTGTTCCTCATGCGCCAGTTCATGCAGTCCGTGCCCGACGAGCTGCTGGAGGCGGCCCGCCTCGACGGCGCGGGGGAGTGGTACATCTTCTGGCGGATCGTGATTCCGCTGGTCAAGCCCGCCCTCGCGACGCTGACGATCTTCACCTTCCTCGGTTCCTGGAACAACTTCATCTGGCCCCTGATCGCCACGAACGACCCGGACAAGTACACGCTGCCGGTGGCGCTCGCGACGTTCGCCAACGATCCCAACCGCACGGTCGGTGGCGGCAACGGCATGCTGATGGCCGGCTCTCTCCTCGTCGTACTGCCGGTGCTGGCCGTGTTCGCCGTTCTGCAACGGCACTTCACCCAGGGCATCGCGACGGCGGGCCTGAAGTAGCCCCGCCGGGCTGCCGGCACCCGCCCCTTCGGGCCCGGTCCACACGGCCTCCCGCACCCGCCGGTCGCGCGGTCCCTTCGCCGACCCCTGGGCTGCCGAACCCCGGGCCGGACCGCCATCCCACCAACGCGCCGCCCCCTCACAGCCACTCCCGCTCCCACCCCCACACCAGAAAGACAGAAACGGACGATGACGTACTCCACCACCCGCTTCCCCGACGGCTTCCTGTGGGGCGCCTCCACCGCCGCCCACCAGATCGAGGGCAACAACGTCAACAGCGACTGGTGGCGCAAGGAGCACGACCCCGCGGCCGGGATCGCCGAGCCCAGCCTGGACGCCTGCGACAGCTATCACCGCTGGGAGCAGGACATGGACCTGCTCGCCGAACTGGGCTTCACCGACTACCGGTTCAGCATCGAGTGGGCCCGTATCGAACCGGTCCGCGGCACCTTCTCGCGCGCCGAGATCGCCCACTACCGCCGGATGGTCGAAGGCGCCCTCGCCCGCGGGCTGCGCCCGATGGTCACCCTGCACCACTTCACCGTCCCGCAGTGGTTCGAGGACTTCGGCGGCTGGACCGCCGACGGCGCGGTCGAGCTCTTCGCGCGGTACGTCGAGGAGTGCGCGCCCGTCATCGCCGACGGCGTCCGGCATGTGTGCACCATCAACGAGCCGAACATGATCGCCGTCATGGCGGGGCTCGCCAAGACCGGGAACCAGGGCTTCCCGCCCGCCGGTCTGCCCACCCCCGACGAGGAGACCACCCGCGCGGTCGTCGCCGCCCACCACGCGGCCGTCAAGGTCATCCGCGCGGGCCATCCCGACATCCAGGTCGGCTGGACCATCGCCAACCAGGTCTACCAGGCCCTGCCCGGCGCCGAGCAGGTCACCGCCGACTACCGCCACCCCCGCGAGGACGTCTTCATCGAGGCCGCCCGCGGCGACGACTGGATCGGCGTGCAGTCCTATACCCGTACCAAGATCGCCGAGACCGGGCCCGTCCCGGCGCCCGACGACGTCGAGCGCACCCTCACGCAGTGGGAGTACTACCCGGCCGCCGTCGGGTACGCGCTGCGTCACACCGCCGAGGTCATCGGCGACGGCACCCCGCTGATCGTCACCGAGAACGGGATCGCCGCCTCGGACGACAGCCGTCGTGTCGACTACTACACCGGCGCCCTCGGCGAGGTCGCCGCCGCGATCGAGGACGGCCTGAACGTGCGGGGCTACCTTGCGTGGAGCGCCCTCGACAACTACGAATGGGGCTCGTTCAAGCCGACCTTCGGGCTCATCGCCGTGGACCCGCACACCTTCGAGCGCACGGCGAAGCCGTCCGCCGTGTGGCTCGGCGGTCTCGGCCGCGACCGCGTCCTGCCGCGCACCACGGTCTGACCGCACCCCCTGACCGGGAGCCGGCCGGCACCTGACACCGGCCGGCTCCCGCCCCACCCCCAGCTCCATCCCCACTTCACTGCGCCACCCCCCGTTCCATTGCCTCACCCCTGAACCGCCCGCTCAGCACCACGGACACGCACCCTTCCGCCTGCCTGCTCACCGCAGAGGAGCCAGAGCCGCATGAACCGTCGTAGCTTCCTGACCGCCGCAGCGACCACCACCGCCGCAGCCACATGTGCCACCTCCCTCATCGGAACGGCCCACGCCGCCCCGAGCGGCCGGACCGACACCGAACGCCGCCTGTTGCGCGACTGGTTCGCCGCGACCCACCGCTCGATGGAGGCCATGACGACCGAACTCGGCCTGGCCGCCGACAAGATCGACGTCAGTGGCGGCGGGACGCCCGTACCGTCCGCGCAGACCTCACCGACCAACATCGGCTGCGGCCTGTGGTCCACCGTCGCGGCCGCCGGACTCGGCGTCATCTCCGCAGCCACCATGCACCGTCGCCTGGCCCGCACCGTCGCCGCCGTGGAACGCCTGGAGCGCGCACACGGGATGTGGTTCAACTGGTACGACGCGCACGACGGTGCACTGCTGACGGCCTGGCCGGAGACCGGCGACCCGATACGGCCCTTCCTGTCCAGTGTCGACAACGCGTGGCTGGTGACCGGCCTGCGGATCGCCGCGGACGCCGCCCCCGAACTACGACCCCGCATCGCCGCCCTCCTCGCCGACGCCGACTGGTCGTACTACTACACCCCCTACGACCCGGCCGACCCCGTCGCCGGTCCGGGCCAGCTGCGCGGCGGCTTCTGGCCGGACAAGCCGGGAAAGGGCGAACCCACGGGCCACCACTACGGTGCCCTCAACACCGAACCCCGGATGGCCAGTTACCTCGGGATCGCCGACGGCTCACTGCCCACCGAGCACTACTGGCACCTGCTCCGCACCATGCTGCCCGGCATGGGCCAGGAGCAGGAACCGCAGGGTGAGTACGTAGAGATCGACGGCGTACGCGTGTGGGAGGGCCACTACACCTACCGCGGCCGGGACCTCGTCCCCACCTGGGGCGGTTCCATGTTCGAGGCGCTGATGGTCCCGCTGTTCGTGCCCGAGTCCGAGTGGTCCCCGCGTTCCTGGGGCACCACCCACCGGCGTTACGTCCGCAGTCATATCGAGCACGGCCTGATCGAGGAGGACCTGGGCTACTGGGGGTTCTCCCCGGCCTCCGTACCCGCCGGCGGCTACCGGGAGTACGGCGTCGACGCCATCGGTATGCAGGAGGACGGCTACAACTCCCTGGGTGTGGTCACCCCGCACGCCTCCTTCCTCGCCCTGCCTCAGGCCCCGGCGGAGGCGCTCGCCAACCTCCGCGCCCTGGACCGTGCCTTCGGCGCCTACGACGACCGTTACGGTTTCCGCGACTCGGTCGATGTGGCGACCGGCCGCGTGAGCGACCACGTACTCGCCCTGGACCAAGGCATGATCACCGCGGCCATCGCCCAGCACCTGCGTCCCGGCCTGCTCCAGACACCGTTCCGCACGGCGGGCTTCACCTCCCGGGTGCGTCCGCTGCTGCGCAAGGAGCGGTTCTCGATCTGAGAACCCCGGTCCACGGCCCGCCCTCAACCGGTGGCGGTCAGGAATCCGCGGATGTACCCGGTTACGGTGTCCAGGTGGCTTTCGAGCAGGAAGTGGCCGCCGCCGGGTATCAGGTGGATCTCCGCGTCCGGCAGATCCCGGGCGAAGGCGCGCGCGCCGTCCGGGCCGAAGATCTCGTCGCCCGCGCCCCAGACCGCGAGAAGGGGGACCCGGCTCTCCCGGAAGTAGGCGTGCAGCTGGGGATAGAGCGGCGGATTGGTGGCGTAGTCGCCGAACAGGGCGAGCTGTACGCGGTCGTTGCCCGGTCGGTTGACCTCGCGGTGGTCGGCGGTCCAGGTGTCGGGATCGACCAGTTCGGGGCGGTCCACTCCGTGCAGGTACTGCCAGCGGATGGCGTCGAGGGAGAGGGCGGCTCGTACGGCTGGTTCGGTCTCCGGCCCCGGACTGTCCCAGTACGCCCGCACGGGCTTCCAGAAATCCGGGACGAAACCGTCCTCGTAGGCGTTGCCGTTCTGGCTGATCACCGCGGTGATCGCGTCCGGGTTGCGCAGGGCCAGCCGCCACCCGATGGGTGCGCCGTAGTCCTGGACGTACACGGCGTAGCTGTTGACGCCCAGCTGGTCCAGGAGGGCTTCGGTGATGTCGGTCAGGGAGTCGAAGGTGTAGGTGAACGCGTCCACGGGCGGAGCGTCGGAGTTGCCGAAGCCGAGGTGGTCGGGGGCGATGACATGGAACCGGTCGGCCAGCGCCGGGATGAGGTGGCGGAACATCCTCGAACTGGTGGGGAATCCATGCAGCAGCACGAGGGTGGGGGCCTCGCGGGGGCCTGCCTCGCGGTAGAAGACGCGATGTCCCCGCACTGTCGCGTACTGATGGCGGATCTCGACCATGACTAACCCCTTCGATGGTTCATGACGGTTACCCCTCGGCGTCAAGTAGACCGTGTTCGGGGTAACCTGTCAAACGTCTCAATGGAGTTAGTGGGTGAGGTGGGAGCCGTGCTGGACGATCAGGCCCTGATGCAGGCGCTGAACAGCACCCCTGTCGTGGACGGCAGACGCCAGGACCTGTGGCGTGCCGATCAGGAGCTGGACAGATGGGCGCGGGAGCACGGGGGCCGCGGCGGCGACGAGGAGCGCCAGTGGCTGCGTACAGCCCGGGACGCGCTTCAGGCGATGGCGTCGGCCACGGCGGCGGAGACCCGGCTGAGTGAGCTCCTCGCAGGCGTCCACAAGGTTCCTCGGCCCGGCGCGTCGGGCATCGAGTGGCACCTGGAGGCGCCCTCGGAACGGCGGCTCGCCGCGGAACTAGTCCTCGCGTGGGCGGACGTCAGCGAGCGTATGCCCGGCCGGCTGCGGCCGTGCGAGAACCCGGAATGCCGACTCTTCCTCCTGGACCGCAGCCGTGCCAACACCGCACGGTGGTGCTCGATGAAGACCTGCGGGAACCGGCTCAAGGCCCGTCGGCACCAGGCTCGTACACGGGAGATCTCCGGACCCGAGTAGTGCTCCGAGTCGCGGCGCGCATGAGGAACTTCGCCTCAGATGCGGCCCGGACACGTGGTCCTAGCTGTCGGCCTGGCCCCGCTCCGACCGTTCCGCCCACACCCGTGCCGCCTGCAGATCCGCTTCCTCCTGCGAGGTGCCCGCCTTCACCAGGATGATCCCGCGCGACCCGTCCGGGAACGTCACCTTCCGCATCGCTGTGCCCAACGGGCCTCCCGGTGTGGGTTCCTCCGGCATGGCGGCTCCTCTCGATGGCGAAACCCCCAGGCTAGCCGGGTCACCGCGGCAATCGGGACAACTGGGCCAGGAGCACGGGGAACCGAGCCCGTCAGGGACGGCGGTCGTCGTCCGCCGGCAGGATCAGACCGCCTTCGATCAGGCTGTCCGCGGTCGCCACGATCGTCTCGGTGACGTCTCTCGGCTGCCAGCCCAGAACCGTACGGGCCTTCTCGTTGCTGATGACGGGGATGCGGCCCCGCAGGGTCGCGGCGTCCCGCAGGGCCGGATCGGTCTTCGCCGCCTCGCGTACCTGCTCGACGGTCAGTTCCGTGGCGGGCAGCAGATCGGCAGCGGCGGGGAAGTGCCGGCGCAGGATCCCGGCCATGTCGAAGAAGCTGATCGACGGCCCGCCGACGGCGATGAAACGTTCACCCGCCGCCTTCGGGTGCAGCATGGCACGCAGATGCAGATCCACGACGTCCCGTACGTCCACGACGCCGAAGTACATGACCGGCACCACCGGCATCTGCCCGGTCAGCATGCCCTGGACCAGTCCGACGGAACCGGACGGCCGGTCGCCCAGCGGGGGACCGAAGATGCCCGTGGGGTTGATGACGGTCAGTTCGATGTCACCGTGGGTACGGGCGTAGTCCCAGGCCGCGCGCTCGGCCAGGACCTTCGACTTGTGGTAGGCGGGCAGGCCCTCGGTGTCGGGGTCGGTCCAGTCCGTCTCCGAGTAGCGGTCGTCGGGCTTCAGCGTGTACCCGACAGCGGCGTAGGAGGACGTCAGCACGACCCGCGGCACACCGGCCTCCCGGGCCGCCGCGACGACCCGCAGCGCACCTTCACGAGCGGGCCGGATCAGTTCGTCCTCCGTCTCCGGCGGCCTGACCGGGAAAGGCGAGGCGTGGTGCAGTACGTGGCCGACGCCGTCCAGGGCCGCTCCCCACCCGGCGTCCGAGCCGAGGTCCGCGACGGCGAACCCCAGCCGGTCCGCCGGATCGACCCCGGCCCGGCCCAGCGCTGCACGCACCCGCGCCTCCTGTCCCGGCTCCCGAACCGTCGCACGGACCCGGTGTCCCTCGCGCAACAGCCGGGCGATCGAGTGGCTGCCGACGAGTCCCGTACCGCCGGTGACGAGTACGGTGCCGGGTTGCTGGGGAGCGGCGTTCAAATCTCCTGCGCTCATGCTCGTCAATCCTTCAATCTTTGAGTAGATCCCTCAGCTGATCCTTGAGTTGCGCTCTTCGGGCGCAGAACCAGCATCAGAACCGGAAACTGTTCATCACGTGCAGGACGTCCTCGGCCGCCCGCTTCTCGGCGGCGGCGTCCCCGCGGACCCGTGCGTCCCACAGGTCCGCCTTGCGCCGCAGATACGTCAGACGCAGCTGAAGCTGTTCGATGTCGGCGGCCAGTACCTCGGCCTGCCCGGCGAACAGGTCCCGCTGTTCGGCCGCGGCGGAGTCCCCTCGGGCGAGCAGGTCCAGATAGCGCCGCATCCCGGTGACCGTCATCCCTGCGGAACGCAGGCAGGACAGTGCCTCGACACGGTCCGCGGTCGCGGGCCCGTACCGGCGATGGCCACTGGACTCGTCGCGGGCGACCGGGCCCAGGAGGCCGATCTTCTCGTAGTAGCGGAGCGTGGACTCGGCGAAGCCCGAGCGCCGGGCCATCTCCTGGATGGTCAGGTCCGCGGTCTGCTGTCTGGTCGCTGACATATGAGTAGCCTCCGCTACTTGAAGCGCTTCAAGTCAAACCCGCCACACCGGCCCCGCCGCGACGGCCGGCACGAAGTCCGCCACGAAGGCCCTCACGCCGGCCGTCGCGCGGACGGGAGCCGGAACGGGGCCCACGACCTCGGCATCCGGTTGAACCCGGGGCGCCCCGCGCACGTACGGACGACTGAGGGACGCGACCCGGACTCCGTGGTCCATTTCCCCCTCATTCCGTCGATCACATACTGACCGGTCGAGCATCGACCGGTCGCTCACCAACTCTTGAGGAGTTCTGATGACCACTTCGCGCCTCGGCGACTGGCTGACGTCGCGCCAGCCCTTCGTGCTGGGCCTGTTCCGTATGGTGCTCGGCCTGTTGTTCACCAGCGAGGGCGCTGCCACGGTCTTCGGGGTGCTGGACCGCAAGGCCAGTCCGACGGGCGACTGGCCCTTCTGGTACGCCGGGGTGATCGAGCTGGTGTGCGGCGTGTTGGTGCTTCTCGGGGTCGTCACCCGCGGCGCGGCGTTCCTCAGCTCGGGGATCATGGCGTTCGCGTACTTCACGGAGCACCAGCAGGACGGCCTCTTCCCGCTGCAGAACGGCGGGCTGGCCCCGGTGCTCTTCTGCTGGGGATTCCTGCTCATCGTGTTCTTCGGCCCCGGCGCCTTCGCGCTGGAACGCCTGGCAGGACGCGAGCGGGCCACGCGCCCCGTCGCCGAGCCGGTCACCGGGGGATCCCGGTGACAGAGGGGTTCTGTTGACCGCCTGACCCTTCGCGGCAGCACCTGCAAGAGCCCGCAGGGTGCTGCCGCGCCTCAGGAGGACTCGCCCGCCGGCTCCAACGCCCCCGCCCCGAGACCCAGTTCGGCCTCCGCCACGGTCCTGGCCAAGTGGGTGATCGGGGCTCCGCGCTGTTCGGCGCTGGTGTTGATGTAGGCGCTGGCCCCGTCGATAGCCACCAGGACGCGGACGGCCGTGGCCCGCGGGTCGGCGCAGACGAACTCCCCTGCTTCCGTACCGGCCGTGATCGCCCTCTCCATACGCGTGCACCACAGCAGTTCCTGCGCGATGACGTGCTCGCGCAGCCCGGGGCGGTAGCGCGAGAGGTGCCGGGCGTTGAGCCAGAGCCTGCTCACGTTGTCGAACTCGGTGCTGGACATCAGTGTGAAGAACCGCCGCAGGACCGCCCGCGCGGAGCCGTCACCGGAGTCGTCGCGGGAGTGGTCGCCGGAGCCGTCCGGCCGCTCGGGCAGCAGGGTGTCCAGGTCGGCCATGGTGGCGGCCGTGAAGGCCTCGGCCACCAGGGTGTCGGCCGCCGGGAAGTAGTGGCCGACGAGTCCGGGCCGGACGCCGAGCTCGTCGGCGACCCTGCGCAGGGTGATGCACTCCAGACCCTCGACGAGGCCGACCTGCGCGGCAGCCGCGACGATCTCGTGGCGGCGCTCCGCGGGAGCCTTGCGGACCCGCTTGCCCGGACCTCTTGACGTCATGCCGCGAATGTTATTGAGTATGCGACCAATAAGCAATTGGTCATGCGCCCAATAAGCGTTGCTGTCCGAATACCGTCGGCCGCGGTCCGAGAACCGCCCCTCGTCCGCCCCTCGTACACCCCTTGGCGTCACGCCACGACGGACCGAGGAAGGCCGGACGGCCGCCCGCACGCGCATCACCGTCAGGAAGCGTCAGGAAGTGTCAGGAGACGAACGTGGACGACCCCCGCACCGATGCCGGTGAACTCGCCGAGTACGGCTATCAGCAGGAGCTGAAACGGACCCTGTCCGCGTGGGCCGTCTTCGCGATCGGGTTCGCGACGATCTCACCCGTGGTCGGCATCTACGCCGTCGTCCAGCTGGGCTTCGTCTTCGCGGGACCCACCTGGATCTGGGCGGTCGTCGTGGCCTTCCTCGGCCAGCTGCTGGTCGCCGTGGTCTACGCCGAACTGTCCTCCCAGTTCCCGATCACGGGAGGCGTCTACCAGTGGGTGCGCCGACTGGGCGGCCCACGCCTGGGCTGGCTGGTGGGGTGGATCTACCTCGCCTCGGCCGTCGCCTCGCTGACGACCGTGGCCTACCTGGGCGCGACCTGGCTGTACATGCTGGCCGGCGACGGCGTCCCCTCGCCCGCCCTGCACGTCCTCCTCGGCGTGGTCTTCGTCGCCGTCGCGCTCGGCATCAACCTGCTCGGCGTCAACCCGGTGAAGCACTTCCTGAACGCCGGCATCATCGCCGAGGGCGTCGCCTCCATCGCGGTGAGCCTGATCCTCCTGCTCTTCGTGCGGCACAACGGTTTCGGGATCCTCTTCGAGACCCTGGGCGCGCAGGACGTCTCCGGCGGCTCCGTCACGGCCGGCCTGCTGACCTGCCTCGCGGTCGCCGGCTGGGCCTTCCTCGGCTTCGACGCGACCACGCAGGTGGCCGAGGAGACCGAACAGCCCCGCCGCAGCGTGCCCCGCGCCCTGCTGCGCGCCTACCTCTTCGTCGCCTTCACCGTCCTGCTGACCGGCCTCGCGGTGACACTCGCGCTGCGCCGCCCCGAGGACGCCGTCTCCGGCGCGATCGTCGACCCCGTCTTCGAGGCCGTGACCCAGGGCCTCGGCGGCTGGAGCGAGAAGCCGTTCATCGTCGTCGTCCTGATCGCGTTCTTCGCGTGCGCCATCTCCATCCAGACCTACATCGGCCGCGCCGTCTACGCCTTCGCCCGCGACCGCCAGCTCCCCTTCTCCACGACGCTCGCGACCGTCGGCCCCCGCCAGATCCCGTACGTCTCCCTCATCGCGACCGCCGTCCTTGCCGGGCTCGGCCTGCTGCTGGGCCTGAACGGCAACGCGGCGGCCACCCTGATCGCGTTCGGCTCCGGCGGCTTCTACTTCGTCTTCCTGGCGGTCGCGGTGGTGGCCCTCGTCGCCCGGCTCTCCGGACGCTGGAACCCCGCAGCGGGTCAGCTGCGGCTCGGCCGTACCGGGCTCGTCGTCAACGTGCTTGCCGTCCTGTGGCTGCTGTTCGAAGCGGTCAACATCGCCTGGCCGCGTACCGAACTCGCTCCCGTCGGCGGCAGCTGGATGCAGGTCTGGGCCGTGATCCTGGTCTTCTCCGCCCTGTTCGTCATCGGCCTCGTGTACGTCGTGGTCGCCAGGCCCCACACCAAGCTCGCCCCGCGTCCGGCCACCGACGGCCCGACCGCAGAAGAAGTGAAGGCGTCCTGATGCCGTCGAAGTCCTCCCCAGCTGTGTCCTCCCCAGCCGTGTCCTCCACCGCCATCGTCTTCGACCCCGAGGCGGGCCTCGGTACGCGCGAGGTCACCCTGCGCGCCGCAGGTCCCGGCGAGGTCGAGATCGAGGTCCGCGCCGCCGGTGTGTGCCACTCGGACCTGCACATCGTGTCCGGCGACTGGCCCACCGAGCGCCCGCTCGTCCTCGGGCACGAGGCGGCGGGCGTGGTCACCGGGGTCGGCGCCGGTGTCACCTCCGTGCGGCCCGGCGACCATGTGGTGCTGTCCTGGTTCGCGCCGTGCCGACGCTGCCGCAAGTGCGTGGCAGGTCAGGGCTGGCTGTGCACCGGCACCAAGGCCGTCGCCAACACCCTCCCCGACGGCACGACCCCCTTCACCGACGCCGACGGCGAGGCGGTCTGGCCCTACCTGGGCCTCGGCGCCTTCACCGACCGGCTGGTCGTCCCGGAGACGGCAGCGGTGAAGGTTCCCGACGAACTCCCCTTCGGTATCGGTGCCTTGCTCGGCTGTTCCATCACCACCGGGATCGGCGCGGTCGTGAACACCGCGGGCGTACGGCCCGGCGAGTCCGCGGTCGTCATCGGCACCGGCGGAGTCGGGCTCTCCGTGGTGATGGGCCTCGCCCTGGTCGGCGCCGACCCGATCATCGCCGTCGACCTCTCGCCCGAACGCCTCGAAGCGGCACGGAGGTTCGGCGCCACCCACACCCTCGACGGGGCGCGCGACGACGTCGCCGCCTGGTGCCAGGACCAGCTCGGAGGAGTGGACTACGCCTTCGAGGCGATCGGCAGCCCGAAGGTCGTCGAGACGCTTCCTGCCATGCTCACCTCCGGCGGCGCGGCCGTCCTCGTCGGTATGGCGGCCACCGGCGCGACCGGCTCGTTCGACCTCTTCGACCTCGCCGACCAGGGCAAACGTATCCTTGGCTGCAATTATGGTTCCAGCGTCGGCGAGCTGGACATCCCGAAGCTGGCCCGTCTCCACCTCGCCGGGCGCCTGCCGCTGGACGACCTGATCGGGAAGGTCCGCCCCCTGAAGGAGGCACCGCTCGCGTTCGACGACCTCCGGTCCAACACCGGGGTGCGGACGATCCTCGAACCATGACGGTACGGCCGGCCCGTGACACGCGGGCCGGCCGCAGCCCACCACCCCGACCGCCCCTCACCACGCAGCACCTGGAGAAGAGCATGTACGCCGTCACGGACCCGGCCACCGCAGAGGTCGTCGAGACCTACCCGACCGCCACCGACTCCCAGGTCGTGGCCGCTGTCGACACCGCCCACACCGCTGCAGTGTGGGGCCGCTCCAGTACGGTCGCCGAGCGGGCCGCGCTGCTGCGCAGGCTCGGTGACCTGCACGCCGAGCACCAGGACGAACTGGCCGCGAGCATCGTCCGCGAGATGGGCAAGCCCCTCGCGGAGGCGGAGGGCGAGGTCGGTTTCTGCACCGAGATCTACCACTACTACGCCGACCACGCCGAGGAGTTCCTCGCCGACGAACCGCTCGACGTGACGTCCGGAGCGGGCAGTGCCGTCATCCGGCGCAGCCCGGTGGGTGTCCTGCTCGGCATCATGCCGTGGAACTTCCCCGCCTATCAGGTCGCCCGCTTCGCCGCCCCGAACCTGGCGATCGGCAACACCATCGTCCTCAAGCATGCCCCGCAGTGCCCCGCCACCGCCGCGCTGCTGGAGAAGCTGTTCGCCGAGGCGGGCTTCCCGACCGGGGCGTACGTCAACGTCTACGCGACCAACGAGCAGGTCGCCGACGTGATCGCCGACCCGCGCGTCCAGGGTGTCTCGCTCACCGGCTCGGAGAGGGCGGGCTCCGCCGTCGCCGAGATCGCCGGCCGACACCTGAAGAAGGTCGTCCTCGAACTCGGCGGCTCCGACCCGTTCGTCGTCCTGTCCACCGACGACCTCGACGCCGTCGTCGACTCCGCCGTCGCCGCCCGGCTCGACAACACCGGCCAGGCCTGCAACGCGGCCAAGCGTTTCGTGGTCGTCGAGAGCCTGTACGAGGAGTTCGTCGACAAGTTCGGCGCACGGCTCCTCGCCGGGGAGACGGGCGCGCCCCTGTCGTCCGTGGCCGCCGCCGAGAACCTCGCCCGCCAGGTCGACGCGGCCGTCGCCGAGGGCGCGACCCTGCACAGCACCGGCCGGCGCGAAGGGGCCCACTTCCCGGCCGGTGTCCTCACCGGACTCACCACCGAGGACACCGCGGCCCGCCAGGAACTGTTCGGCCCGGTCGCCATGGTCTTCAAGGCCGCCGACGAGGACGACGCCGTCCGTATCGCCAACGACACCCCGTACGGCCTCGGCTCCTATGTCTTCACCACCGACCCGGCCCAGGCCGCGCGGGTCGCCGACCGGATCGAGGCCGGCATGGTCTTCGTCAACGGTGTCGGTGCCGAGGGCGCCGAACTGCCCTTCGGCGGCATCAAGCGTTCGGGCTTCGGACGCGAACTGGGCCGTCCGGGCATCGAGGAGTTCGTCAACAAGAAGCTGATCCGCACGGTGGCGTAGCCGACCGCGACCGGTGAACCGTGACGGGAGGGCGGCGGCCTTCGGTGAAGAAGCGCCGTCCTCCCGTCACGCGCCGATCATGTTGTAGCCGCCGTCGGCGATCAGGAAGCCGCCGGTGATGTGGTGCGCGTCCGCCGTGGCCAGGAACAGCGCGGCCCCCGCCAGCTCCTCCGGGCCGGGGATGCGCCCCATCGGAGTCGCCTTGCGCAGCTGCTCCCCGCGCCCGTTCTTCCAGTCCTCGCGACCCAGCGTCGCGGTCGTCTCGATGAACCCGGGCGCGAAGACGTTGACCCGGACGGCGGGGGCGAAGGCCTGCGCGTACGACTTCGTCAAGCCGATGATCCCGTACTTCGCGGCAGCGTACTGAGGGGCCCGCGCGCTGCCCCGCGCCACCACCGTCGACCCGATGTTGACGATCGAGCCGCCTCCCTCCTGCTCCAGCATCCGCGTGCCGAACTCGTGCGTGCACAGCAGCGTGCCCTTGATGTCGACCGCGAGGACATGGTCGACGGACTCCTCGGTGAGGTCCCGCCAGGACATCTGCTCGCGGGCCACGTCACCGACGTTGTTGACCGCCACGTCGAGCCGGCCGAACGCCTCCCACACCTCGTCCGCCATCCGCCGGATCTGCTCGTGCTCGGCTATGTCGGCCTGGACGAGCACCGCTTTGCGGCCCAGCGCGGTCACGCGCTCGGCGGTGGCCGCCGCGCCCGCCCGCGAACTGCGGTAGTGGATCGCGACATCGGCACCCTCCTGGGCGGCCCGGACGGCGATCTCGGCACCGAATCCGGTACCGGCGCCGGTGACGAGCACGGTCTTGTCGGTGAATCGCTGGGAGGTGGTCACGATGGCTCCTTGGGGTGTCGCGCGGATGGGGTGACGAGTGGGCGCGGTATCGCATCGGGGACGTGACTTCACGAGTGCGGGCGGTCGGGTGACCTGTGCGTCAGACGAGGGTCCGGCCGCCGTCCGCGTACAGCACCTGTCCGGTGATGAAAGCGGCCTCGGCGGAGGAGAGGAACAGGACGGGACCGACCAGATCCTCCGGGCGGCCCAGTCGTCCGGCGGGCACCAGCGCCTCCATCGACGCCCGCATGCCCGGCTCGGCGAGGTAGGCGCGGGTCAGGTCGGTCTCGGTGTAGCCGGGGGCGACCGCGTTGACGGTGACACCGTGGGGCGCCCACTCCCGGGCCATGACCCGCATGAGCTGGTTGATGCCGCCCTTGGTCGCCGCGTACGGCGCGTGGTCGCGGTGGGCCAGCAGTCCGGAGACGGAGGAGAGGTAGACGACGCGGCCGTGGCCGCCTGGAACCATGACGTTGCCGACGGCCCGGCCCAGCCAGAAGCCGCTGCTGAGGTTGATGGCGACGAGGCGTTCCCAGACCTCGTCGGGCGTCTCCAGGACGGGCCTGCGGTCGTTGGTGCCGACGGCGTGCACGAACACGTCGAGACCGCCCAGGAATCCGACGGCGTCCGTGACCGCGTCATGGCAGGCGTCGGCGGAGGTGAGGTCGACGCTCAGGCCGCGCACGGTGCCGCCGGCGCCGAGTGAACCGCCCGTACCGCCGGCATCCCTGGTACCGCCCGTGCGTGTGACCTCGGCCAGTTGTCCGGCGTCCCGGTCCAGCACGACCACGTCCGCGCCCGCGTCCGCCAGGGCGTCGATCACGGCGGAGCCGATCCCGCCCGCACCGGCCACGAGCGCGCGGGTGCCGGTGAAGTTCCACGTCGTCTTCATGCTCCGGACCGTAATCGACCTTCGTTCAATGTGTCCACACTTGACACCACTGTTGACGTCAACACCGAAATAATGGAGGCTGAGTGTCGACAGTTACGAGGAGGTCAGATGAAACTGGTGACGTTCGACGACGGACTCGTGGGCCGCCTGGACGGCGACACGGTGATCGAGCTGGACGTTCCGTCGACCCGGGTGTTCTTCGAGCGTGACGGTCAGGTCGCCGAGACCGGGCGGACGTATCCACTCGCGGACGTCCGGCTGCGCGCCCCGATCGTGCCCAGGAAGTTCTTCCACACGGCCGGCAACTTCCGGGAGCACCACGAGGACCTGGTACGGGTCGACTGGTCGCACCCGGTCAACAAGGGCATCGTGTTCTTCCAGAACGTGGACGCGATCATCGGCCACGACGAGTCGATCGTGTACCCCGCCAACCTGACCCAGGAGCTGGACTACGAGCTCGAACTCGCCGTCGTCATCGGCAGACCGGGCAAGTTCTTCACCGCCGAGCAGGCCCTCGAACACATCGGCGGCTATCTGGTCTTCAACGACATCACCGCGCGCGACATCCAGCGCAAGGAGATGGAGTCAGGTGTCTTCTCCTTCTCCAAGGCCATCGACACCTTCTGCCCGATCGGCCCCTACATCGTGACCGCGGACGAGATCGGCGACCCGCACGACCTCGACATGGAACTGCGTGTCAACGGCGACATACGGCAGAAGTCGAACACCTCCCGGATGTCGGTGTCGATCCCTCAACTGGTCGCCTACCACTCACCGCAGACCTACAGCGCGGGCGACATCATCACCACGGGCACCATCGCCGGAGTCGCGGCGAGCACCGAGGACCCCTTCGCCAACTACCTCAGGCCCGGGGACGTGGTCGAGGCCGAGATCGAGCGCCTGGGCGTGCTGCGCAACCGGGTCGTCTCCTGGCAGGACGCGTACGGCACGCCCGAGCCGCCCGCGGAACAGTGGGTGTGAGGCCATGCGGATCGCCAACCTCGCGGGTCGACTCGCCCTGTTGACCGGCGAGGGCGGTGACGGCAGCGGAGCCGGTGGCGCCGTCGACGTGTCTGTCGGCGGCTTCGATTCCGACCCGGCCGCCCTCTTCGACCAGTGGGACGCCCTGCTGCGCTGGTCCGCCGGCGTCGACCCGGCTACGGCCGTCCCGTACAAGGAGTCCGACCTGCGCGCACCCGTCCCCGAGCCGCGCCAGATCTTCGCCGTCGCCCTCAACTACCGCCCGCACACGGCGGAAGCGGGGTACGAGGAGCCGGCCGAGCCACTGGTGTTCACCAAGTTCCCCAGCTGCCTCACCGGCCCGTACGACACCGTCGACCTGCCGCCCGGTCATGTCGACTGGGAGCTGGAGATGGTCGCCGTCATCGGCCGCGACGCCTACCGGGTGCCGGAGGGGGACGGCTGGGACCCGGTCGTCGCGCTCACCGTGGGACAGGACCTGTCCGAGCGGATCGTCCAACTCGCCGGCCGCCCAGCCCAGTTCTCGCTCGGCAAGTCCTTCCCCGGCTTCGGCCCGGTGGGGCCCGCCCTGGTCGGTGTCGACGAACCGGCCGACCGCGACGACCTGGAACTGACCTGTGAACTGAACGGGGAGAGAGTGCAGCACGACCGCACCTCGAACATGATCTTCCCGGTGCCACGGCTGGTCGCCCACCTCAGCGCGATCTGCCCGCTGCGCCCCGGCGACCTGATCTTCACCGGAACCCCCGCGGGCGTCGGCAACCGCCGCACCCCCCAGCGCTTCATAGGTCCCGGTGACACCCTGGTCAGCAGAATCGGCGGGCTGGGCGAGATGCGGCACACCTTCAGGAGCGCACCATGAGCGACGACAGGACGAGCGACAGGACGAGTGCCAGGACGAGTGCCAGGACCGGCAACTGGACCGGCGACAGGATCAGTGACGGCACCGTTTTCACCGGAGTCCGGGTCTTCGACGGAACGGGGCGGGACCCCTTCCCCGCCGAGGTCCTCGTCGAGGGCGAGCGCATCACCGCCGTCGCCTCCCGGATCCCGGCCACCGGCCGGGCCGGGGCGCGGATCGTGGACGGCGGTGGCGGCACCCTGATCCCCGGCCTGGTCGACTCCCACACCCACCTCGGTTTCGGTTCCACCGTCGAGCACCGCTCCCGCCGCCGGGACGAGCCCGACGAGGAGAAGGCCCTGCTGGTGGCGCACGCGGGCCGCGTCCTGCTGGACCAGGGCTTCACCAGCGCGTACTCCGGGGGCAACCGTCTGCCGCGTACCGAGACGGCCGCCCGCAAGGCGTTCGACGAGGGATGGATGCCGGGACCGCGCTTCAAGGCGGCCTCCTGGGAAGGCACCGCAGGGATGGTCGAACCGGGGGTGTACGACTTCCCGGGCATCGAAGGCCGGGCCTCCGACCCCGAGTCGGTGAGCCGTTTCGTCGGGGAGATGGCGGACCTGGGTGTCGACATCGTCAAGTTGTCGCTGTCGGGCGAGAGCGCCGTGGTCCAGGGCACCTCACGGATCGTGCAGTTCACCGAGGAGGAGGTCGCGGCGGCCGCGGCGGCCGCCCGTGAGCGCGGCGTGTGGCTGACGGCCCACGCCCACGCGGCCGAGTCGATCAAAATGGCCGTACGCCACGGCATCCGCGCGGTCTACCACTGCACCTTCGCCGACGAGGAAGCCCTCGATCTGCTGGAGGCGGCGCGCGACCGGCTGTTCGTGGCGCCGACCCCCGGCATCATCCACGCCAACCTGCACGAGGCCGACAGCGAGCCCGAGCCCGGCATGGAGGTCGAGGCCACGCACAAGGCGGTCCGGGAGGTCGTCCCCGAACTCGTCCGGCGCGGGATCCGAGTCGTCCCGGGCGGCGACTACGGCTTCGCCTGGAACCCGGTCGGCCGCAACGCCCGGGACCTGCAACTCTTCGTCGACTGGTTCGGCTTCACCCCGGCCGAGGCACTGCGCGCGGCCACCGGGTACGGCGGCCAGGTGATGGGCATGGGCGACGAACTCGGCCTGATCAGGGAAGGGTTCCTCGCCGACCTGGTCCTGGTCGACGGCGATCCGCTGGCCGACATCAGCATCCTCCAGGACCGTCACCGACTCCTGGCGATCATGAAGAACGGCTCGCTGTACAAGGCACCGGCGTGAGCGGCTCGCGGGGCAGCGAGCCCCGGGTGAAGGAGACGGCCGCAGGCGCCGCGCGGGTACGGGCCGGAGGCGCCGGCGCCCCCAGGGCGCGCACCGGCGCCGGACGGCTGGTGGGGGAGTGGGACGGCCAGGTCGCCGTCTTCCGAGGCATCCCCTTCGCCGCACCCCCCGTCGGCGACCTGCGCTGGCGGCCACCCCGGCCCCCATCCTCCTGGGACGGCGAGCGAAGGGCCGAGACGTTCGGCCCGGCGCCCCTGCAGCCGCAGCCGCCCAGCGACTCGGTCATGTACCGCACCAACTTCGCCGACCGGCGCGCGCTGGTGATGAGCGAGGACTGCCTCCACCTCAATGTGTGGACACCCGATCCGGCGCCGAGCGCGGGTGGTCTGCCCGTCATGGTGTGGATCCACGGCGGCGGCAACCGCTACGGACACGGCTCCCAGGACATCCACGACGGCCGCGCCCTCGCCGGCCGGGGCCTCGTGTTCGTCACCCTCAACCACCGGCTCGGCGCCCTCGGCTTCCTCGCCCACCCCGGCCTGGCCGCCGAGGACGACCTGGACGCCTCCGGGAACTACGGCCTCCTCGACATCGCCGCCGCCCTCACCTGGGTCCGTACACACATCGCGGCCTTCGGCGGCGACCCCGACCGGGTCACCCTCGCGGGCAACTCCGCGGGCGCCGCCCACATCTGCCACCTGATGGCCGCGCCGGCGGCCCGTCCCCTGTTCCGGGCGGCCCTCGGACAGAGTGCTTCAGGCGTCGGCCGGGCGGAGGGTCCGCTGCCCGGGCAGGACGAGGCCCAGAAACGGGGACTGGCCTACGCGGAAGAGTTCGGCGGCCGGGACATCGACGGGCTGCGCCGGATCTCCGGAGTGGAACTCGTCGTGCGCGGTCAGTTCGGGCCCGTCGTCGACGGCAGGATCCTCACCGAACCGACCGACGACGTCTTCGACACGGGTCGCCAGCACCGGGTCCCGCTGCTGGTGGGCACCAACCGCGACGAGGGCACGGTGTACGCCTCCGCGGCCCAGCGTTCCGACGCCGGGGCCGTGGGCGACGCCCGGTTCGTGGGACCCGTGTGGCAGTGGGCGAGGGCCCACGCCGCCACGGGTACGCCGACGTGGATGTACCGGTTCGACCGGCGGCCTCCGCTGCCGCCGGGCTTGGCCGAGCAGGCCACCATGGTTGACCTGGGCGTCTACCACACCGCCGAACTCCCTTACGTACTCGACAACCTTGACCGGCGGCCCGACTGGCCCTGGGAGGACACCGACCGGCGCCTGGCCGCGCTGATGGCCGACACCTGGGCGCGCTTCGTCACCACGGGTGATCCGGGTGATCCGGGTGATCCGGGTGATCGGGGTGGTGCGAGTGGTGCGGACCTGCCGCCCTGGCCCCGGTTCACCGGCCCCGACACCTCACCCGCCCTGTTCTTCGGCGACACCGTGCGCCAGGACGTCCTGCGTCGGCCCGCCCCGCCCACGTGACGGAGACTTCAGAAGGGAACGGCCCGTGGCTCGACTCCCGGGTACCGACGGAGCCGGTGACATCGCGGACCGCATCCGCGAGCGGCGCGGCGGCACACTGCGCCCCCTCGACCGGATGCTGCTGCACAGTCCGCAGGTGGCGGACGGCTGGAACAGCCTGCTGGGCGCCGTCCGGCAGCGTATGACTCTGCCCGCCGACATCCGTGAACTCGTCATTCTGCGCATCGCCGTGCTCAACCGGGCCCTCTACGAATGGGTCGCCCACGAAGCCGACGCGCGCGCCGCCGGACTCGACGGCCGGCACCTCGACGCACTCCGCACCGAGGATGCCGCCACCCATCCCGACCTCGACGAACGACAGCGCAGGGTCGTCGCCTACACCGATGCCATGACCCGCGACGTCCACGTCCCCGCCCACGTCTTCGACGTCCTGCGCCCGCACTTCGGACCGGCCGAACTGGTCGAACTGACCGTCACGGCAGCCGCGTACAGCATGGTGTCGCGCTTTCTGGTCGCGCTGGAGGTGGAACCGCCGACGGGCACCGGAGGATGACCGCCACCAACTCCCCTTCTTTCACACCCCCTTCCCCAAGTCGTTCTGTTCCGTACGTCGTCATCAGGAGGACAACGTGACCGCTCCCCGTTCCGGGCCCACGGCAGAGCCCGGTACCGGTCGTACCGGTCGGCTGCACGGCAAGGTCGCCCTCGTCACCGGCGCAGGTGCCGGTATCGGCCAGGGATGCGCGCTGCTCTTCGCCGAGCAGGGCGCCACCGTGGTCGGCTGCGACGTGGACCCGGCCGCCGCCGAACGCACCCGCAAACTCGCCGCCGACCGCGGTCTCCCCGTCGAGGTGCTCGCCCCCCTGGACATGACCGACCCGGCCGACGCACGGCGGTTCGCCGACGAGGCGTTCGCGCTGCACGGCCGGGTGGACGCGCTGGTCACCGCTGGTGCCATCGCCCCGCACATGGCCACCGCGGCCGACATGGACTTCGGCACCCAGTGGACGCCGACCGTGCGGGGCGAGGTCGATGTCGTCTTCCTTCCCGTGCAGGCCGCCTGGCCGCACCTGGAGGCTTCCGGCGGCGGGTCGATCGTCAACTTCGCCTCGGTCAACGCCTTCCGGGGCAGCGGCACCTTCGGAATGGTCGCCCACTGCGCGGGCAAGGCGGCCGTGCTCGGGCTGACCCGTCAACTCGCGGTGGAGGGTGGGCCCTTGGGCATCCGGGCCAACACCATCTCGCCGGGCATGGTCCGCACCCCCGCCACCGAGTCGGCGGGCGCGCACGAGGGCGCGGCCCGGGAAGCACTGCTGGCCCGCATCCCGCTGGGCCGGGTGGGCAGGCCCGAGGACATCGCCTGGTGCGCCGTCTATCTGCTGTCCGACGAGTCGACCTGGGTGACGGGCGGGAACTTCCCCGTGGACGGCGGAGTGCTCGCCACATAGGTGTGGTGGGCCCGCCGAATAGGTGCGGGGCGAGCCGGCGGGTGTCAGTCGGCCGAGCGGCGTTTGCGGGCGGCCTTGCCGCTGCCCGGGGTGTCCTGCTCGATCTGCTCCTCCACGGCCCGCAGGGCCCGCACGGTCGCACCGGCGATCAGCGCCGAGGCGAGTTCCCCGTCCCGTTCCTCGCAGGCCTGGATGAGCCGTTCCTGGTCGTCCACGCTGTAGGCCAGCCGACCCGGGCGGGTCAGGCTCAGGTGCCGCAGCATCAGCGTCCGCAGGGCGAGCGAGTCGAGGATCTGCTTGAGGGTGGTGTTGCCCACGATCTCCGTCATCCGCTCCTGGAGCAGCACATGACTCCAGAAGTACGCGTCCACGTCGGCGGCGTCGGCGAGTTCACGCATCGCTTCCACGCGGGTGCGCAGCTCGGTCAGCTCGGCGTCGGTGGCCCGCTGGACCAGCAGGCCCGCCAGCATCGACAGCAGCTGGCGGCGTACCTGATAGATGTCCTTGATGTCCGTGAGGGAGGGAGCGGCGACCCGGGGGCGGCGCCGGGCCTTCATCTCGACCAGGCCCTCCTGTTCGAGCAGCATCAGGGCCTCGCGCACCGGGGTGCGGCTGGTGTCGAACCGGCGGGACAGCTCGACGCTGTTGAGGTCCTGACCCGGCTGCAGCCGGCCCTCGATGATGCCGGCGCCGACCCACTCGGCGATCTGCGCCACCAGCGGTTCCCGTCGGTCCCGTAGTCGCAGCAGCCGCTCCAGCACCAGGTGCGTGTCCTGATCCGACATGCGCCGTGTCCCCCTGTTCCGGGTCTGTTTCGGGTTGAGAGATCTTCAAAGGTGGCTCAACGGTGTCGACACTACCGCATGCGGGGATCACTCCCGGCGGAGATCAGGTACCCCCTGTCGACACCTGTGAGGAAGCGCTAAGGGAATACATGGGAGGAAAGCAGTGGAAGAAGACAACAAAGCTTCATCGTCCGTCTCGGGTCTCAGCAGACGCGCCGTGGTCGGCGGCGTCACCCTCGCCGCGCTGACGACGACCGGCGCGATGGCGACAACCGCCCGTGCCGCCACCGGTAAGGCGCCGGGTATCTGGAGCTGACCGAGGGGCTCCAGCCGGACCCGTTCGGGGAGCTACCCGTGGCCGTCAAGGAACTCGGGCCCTCCTGTCGGGGTGGTGACCTGGACGGAGTGGCGGCCTGGCTGGCCGTCAACGCCCGCGCCCGGACCGCCGACGCCTTCGCGCAGTCCCTCGCGCACACCATCAGCCCGCCGCCTGGAACCGCCTCCTGGTCACGTTCCTGAGGAAACACGCCCTTGGGAAGCACGGCCGACGCCGACAGGAGCGGTACGGCGAACTCCGGCCCCCGGGATGTACTGCCACCCCGGGGGCCGGTTCACGTCCGGCTCACGCCACCGTCAGCGTGAGCGCCCCCGTGTAGGAGTGGCCCGCCTCGATGGCGGTCGGTGTGCCGTCGACCGTGAGCGTGACGGCCTTGCCCCGCGGGGCCCTGACGGTCGCGTCGGCGGCCAGGGTCAGCGCGCTCAGGTGGGAGGTGCCGGTCACCGTCCAGCTGGAGCCGCTGCCCAGAGTCACCACGACACCGTTGTTGACGACCGGGGACACGGTGTTGGTGACCTCGCTGATCTCCCGGTACTCGGCGATGGTGAGGGTGGGCACCCGGTGCTGGGTGGTGGTGGCGGAGATGACGCCCTTGAGGGTGGTACGGGTGAAGTCCAGGACCAGGTTCTGTCCTTGGAGGCCCGCGTTGCCGCCGCCCCTGACGGCGTTGTAGAAGTCACCGCTGAGCTTGATGTCGGTGAAGGATGCGGTCGCGTCGGTGGCCTGGGCGCTGGTGGTGACCCACGTCGTCGACTTGACGGGGGAGCCGGTGGGCTCCGTGTAGGTGCCGGTCATCTCGGTCTTCCAGGGCTTGTCCGTGACCGGGACACTGCTGGGCCGGTCGGTGTCCATCAGCTGGAAGATGACGCCGTTGCCCGGCTTGAGGGTGGCACCCTCGGAGCCGTCGACGGTGACGTCGGCCGCGACCGCCTTGCACATGAAAGTGGTCCTGCCGGTCCGCACCTGGGTGCCCCCGTCGACGGTGACCGAGCCGGCTCACCGTGGTGGTCCCGGTGAGTTCCAGGGTCTCCCCGGAGCCGACGACGAGGGTCTTGCCGGCCTTCGTGGAGTGTCCCGCGGTGTGCTTCGTGGAACGGGCCGAGGCCGGGGTGGTCAGCGCGGGGGTGACCGCGAGTCCGGCGATCGCCACGAGGAGAGCGCGGGGGCGGGCCCGGTAGGTGACGTCCTGGTCAAGTACGGACGCTCCGGCCGTCCGGTCCGCACCTGGGCTGCTTCTGCGTACCACTGTGAACTCCCTTGTCTTCCAGTGCATTCGGGCGTGGCCGACCGGCACCGGCGCGGCGAACGGCGAAGGTGACGGTCGGCGGGCGAACCCATGGAGAAGGCCTGCAGGCGAGGTTCGACTGCACGGTACTGTCGACACTTCAGGGCCTACAAGGGGTGTGACGCAGATACACAGCTAGTTTCTGGCGACACTAGAAAGCGCAGTGGAGCCGAGTGCTCCGATGGGATCTCTGATGGGATCTCCGATGGGATCAGGGAGTGCCCAGGTACTTGGTGGCCTCGACCTCGTTCAGATGAATCAGGATGTCGTGCGCCTTGCCGAGGCCGATCCTGTACGTCATCGGGTCGGGCCAGCCCGCGCCGATGTTGTAGGTGACACGCGGCTTCGCCAGCCAGGCGCGGGCGGCGTTCGGCGCCGTGCGCATGTCGAGGATGTAGTCCTCCTGGCGGACCTTGTCCAGGGTGTCCTCGTTGGAGCCCGCCGCGGCCGCCCCCACCCGGTAGGTCCGCATCACGTTGTCCTCGGCGCCGAACGCCGCGAACGCGCCCTGGTGGAAGCTGAAGCCGATACTGACGTAGTCCTTGCCCAACGCGTCGTGCAGGAAGGCCCCTTGGGTCTTGGGATACCGCTCGTCGAACGAGTCGTAGGACACATGGGTGTTGTGCGCCGACAGCAGGATCTTGTCGCCGGTGTGCTTGCGCCACCACGCCACGTTCTCGGCCATCACCTCGTCGCGCATCCTCATCATCTTCGTGACTTCGGCGTCGTCGGTGATGTCGAGTGAGTACCCCTTGGCCATCTGGTGGATGGCCCGGGCGTGCTGAACGGCCCACACGTGCGTCTGCCGGTCGCCGCGCGCCGGCTTCTGGTCCCGCAGCAGCTCGTACACCTGCCGGGTCCGTTCGGACCGCTCCGCGCGCTCGGCGAGCGGCAGTTGGAGGTACTGCTCGCTGTAGGTGCCGGCGTCGGTGGTCGGAGCCAGCCCGCGATACAGCTCCGTGACACGCTCCAGCAGCCGCGGGTGTTCGCGGGCCACCTGGTCCGTCACCCGCTCGTACGACTCCGGCCCCGCGTAGCCCATGTCGTTGCCCATGAACTGCACCGGGTCCTTCGGGTGGCTGCGGTTGTAGTCGCGCATCCACTCGATGAGGTCGATGTAGTCCTGGTTGTTCCAGATCCGGTACGCGCCCTGGAACTCCTCGCGCGCAATGTCCTTCAACTCGCCCTTGCCGTAGAGCACATACTCGTTGACCCGTACGCCGCTGCTCCAGGCGAGCTCCAGGGAGAAGGTCCGGAAACCCTTCTTCTCGACCAGGTGGCGGAAGACCCGGTGCTTCATGTGGAAGAACTCCTGCGAACCGTGGGTGGCTTCACCCAGGCCCACCACATCGGCGTCCCCGACCATGCGGCCCAGCGCGTCGAGGTCCCGCAGGCTCCCCTCGGGATTCGTGCTCCTCAAGGTGCGGGCACTGCGCTCGATGGCGGCCACCACACTCTCCAGGCTCTGCCCCGAGGCCGCGGTCCGGGATGCGGTGGTGGTCGTCGCCGCGACCGGAGCCGGGTCCGGTGAGCCCTTCACCGCGTCCGCGAGGGCGGGAGTGGCGACCGCCATGGCGCCGAGGGAGAGGAGGACCGAGGGAATGATTACTGCCTTGCTTCGCGTCATGCCCTTAGATTCCCGCGCGGGCAGGGGGCGTCACGAACCCATGTGCTGCCCACTGCGAGGTACCGCAGGCACTACCGCCGACCCCCGGCAGACCCCACGTACGAGAGCCGGGCCCGGTGTCCACCGGGCCCGGCTCAGGTCGGTTCACCTTCTGTCACCTCAGGTGAGCGGCTCCAGCGTGATGTTGCGGAACCGGACCTTGTTCCCGTGGTCCTGCAGCCGGATCGGCCCCGTCGACGGCGTCTCGGCCCGACCGGAGGCGGTGGGGCTGTCGAGGGTGATGTCGTCGTGCACCTTCTGGCCGTTCCACACGACGGTCAGCCGGGCGTCCGCGGTCTTCTTGCCGCTGTCGTCGTAGCGGGCGGCGCGGAAGACGATGTCGTACGTCTGCCAGGTCTCGGGCGCCTTGGCCGCGTTGACGTCGGGCGCCTTCTTCAGATAGATGGCTCCCGCCTCGTTGGTGTCCAGTGTGGTGTCACCGTAGGAGTCGAGGATCTGCAGCTCGTAGCGGTCCTGGATGAAGATCCCGCTGTTCCCGCGGTTCTGCCCGGTGACGTCGTCGGGCAGCAGCGGGACCCGGAACTCGGCGTGCAGCTTGAAGTCCTGGTACGCGTCGATGGTCCTGATGTCACCGCAGCACACCTCCATGGACTTCTCGTCGGCGAGCGGCCACTCAAGGCGCCGTCCGTCCGTGTGCTGCCACTGCGACTGGGAAGCCGCGGTCCCGTCGAAGAGCACGGGGGACGCACCCTGGGGGCGGACGGTGATCAGGTCGAGGTTGACATGGCCGGTGTCCCCGGCGTCGTAGCGGTAGGAGAGGGTGTTGTTCCCCTTGCGCAGTGCCACCTTCTCGGTCTGCGTGGACCAGGTGTCCCAGTTGCTGGTGGAGGCGAGCTTCACCTGCCGCAGCTTCTTCCCGTTGGCGTACAGGGAGAGCGACTTGGTCCCCTCGAACGGGTTCGGGCCGTTGGAGTAGCGCAGGTTGACGTCGTACGTGCCCGACTTCTTGACCTGTACGTCGAAGGTCGTGCCGACCTTGCCCTCCGTGTTGTACCGCGCGACGAATCCGCTGCCGGAGTAGCCGGTGTGGTCCGTGGCGATGCCGGCCACGCCTGTGAGCCGGGCCTCCTCGGCCTCGTACAGGGTGGCGGCCGGCGGCTGCTTGCCGGGCACGGCGTTGAGCGTGTACCAGGCCTCGGTGTTCCACAGCGACTCACCGGACTCGGAGGTGAAGGGGCGCGGGGAGCGCAGGTGCACGACCCGGCCGGGCTTCAGGTTGTCGAGCCGCAGCTTCACGGTGCGTTTGTCCTTCGACAGCTCGGCCGACCGCACGGGCAGTACTTCTTCGCCGATCTTCGGGCCGCCGTAGTCGCTGGTCGGGGTGTACCGCCACTGCTCGGCCTTGTAGTGCTTGGCCAGCTCCTCGGCCGTCTTCGCCGACACCGGCTGGGTGTAGGTCAGGTCGAAGCCGCCGGGTACGGCACGCATCGTCTTGACGTCGAAGGTGTTGCCGCCGTTGGGCGTGAGCTTCTGCAGACCGAACTTGAGCTTGCCCTCCTGGCCCCAGTTGCCGTCGGCGCCCAGGCCGCCGGCGTAGATCGAGCCGTCGGGACCGTAGCTGAGGCGGTTCACACCCGCTTCGAGGCCCTGCGTGTAGCGGAACACGGCGCCCTGGTACTGGCCCTTCACCTTCTCCAGGTACGCGCGCTGCAGACCGCCGTAGGTCACGTCACCGATCAGCATCTGGCCCTTGAACTGGCCCTTCTTCACATACAGCGGTGTGGAGGGCGAGTTGGCGATCTCGTTCTGCGGCAGCCACAGCACCGGCGCGGTCGGAGTGGCCGCGTCGAAGGCACCGGACGGCTCGGTGTAGTGGTTGAAGAAGCGGCCCTGCTTGACGTGCACGAGCTTCGACGAGGGCAGCCAGCCGCCCTGGTTGTCCGTCGCGAAGATCTCGCCCTCCGGACCCCAGCCGATCCCGTTCGGCGTCCGCAGTCCGCCCGCGATCGGACTGATCTTCCCGGTCTTCTTGCTGACCTTGTACGTGGTCCCGCGGCCCGGCGCCGGCTGCGGGACGGTGGTCGCGCCGCCCAGGTTGATGGAGACGGACAGGTTCACGTAGAAGTGGCCGTCGCGGTAGAGGAGTCCGAAGGCGAACTCGTGGAAGTTCTTGCCGTACGGCCAGGTCGCGACGGTGCGGTACTCGTCGGCCACGTCGTCGCGGTTCTTGTCGACGAGACGGGTCAGTTCGTGTTTCTGCGAGACGTACAGCGAGCCGTCCACGTACTTGATGCCCATGGGCTCCCGCAGCCCGCTCGCCACCTTCTTGACGGTGACCTTGTCCTTGCTGGTCTCGCCGGTCACGTTGTCGAGCAGGTACACCTCTCCGGCAACGTTGTCGGAGCCGCCCCAGGTGCTGATCGCCAGCCGTCCGTCGGGCAGCCAGTCCATCCCGGTGACCTGCGGTTCGAACCCGTCGGGGCGCAGATCGGTGAGGTCCAGGTCGGGGCGTACGTCGGTGAGCGGGAGGCCGTCGCCGGGGGTGTCGCCGCTCGCCTCGCACTCCTTGCGTCCGGGGGCCGTGACCCGTACGACTCCGGCGTCCGTGCTCAGCGCCTCGCGCGGCACGGTCGTGAAGTCGTTCGCGCCCGGCGGCTTCCAGGCCAGCCGCAGCTCCTGCCCGCCGTCCCGCTCGAAGTGGTCGATGCGCAGGGGGTGCGAGCCCGCCGTGAGCTCGACGGAGGCGTCCTTCGGCTCCGCGCCGTGGAGTCCGTCGTGGTCGATGACGGTGGCGCCGTCGATGCTCAGCCGGGACCCGTCGTCGCTGGTGAGACGCAGACCGTAGGTGCCGTCGCTCGGCACGACCAGATAGCCGGTCACCTCCGACACGAACCGGTCGGAGAAACCGCCGAAGTCATCGGTCGTCGACCAGTCCACCGTCGACTTGAGCGCGTCGTGGTTGGGGGTCTGGCCGGGCTTGAGGGTGCACAGCTTGCTCAGCGGCGTCTGCACGTCGAACACGCGCAGGGTGACCCCGGGTTCCTGGGGCGGGACGGCCGCGGCGGCGCCCGTGGCGGCCGAGGAGCCGGGTGCGGCGAGGAGGCCGCCGGTCAGAACGGCCCCGGTCAGTAGGGAGGTGAGAAGTCTTCGGGCACGCAGGAACTGATGGTGGGACAACGGTCCTCCATGAAGCGGGACCGGACCGTGCCGGATTGCGTTCCGGTCTTTCTGACGTGGCTGCGGTGCGCCGCCAACCTACGGGGCTTTGGCTTGGCATGTCCATACTTTGTACTGTGAGTGTTCAAAGTCCTGCCGGCCGAACGAACCGTGGGGGCACCGCCGTTGAGCGGTGCCCCCACGGATCCGATCACCGAGGCGCTGTTCCGGGTCCGGCGGACATCAGGAGGTGCAGACCGGCACGTCGGGCAGCTTGTTGTCCGGAGCGCTGACATAGATGTTGGTCATGTAGCCGCCGTACTGGGGCAGGTACGCCCACCAGTTGTTGGTGTATGGCGGTACGGAGACGGTCTCGCCCTGCTTCTGGCAGCTGATCAGGACCTCCACACCGGCGGGAAGCCGGGTCTTGGAGTCCGACGCGGTGGTCGCCGCCCCGCGGACGGCGACCCGCTCGCCCCAGGTGCCGTACCACTTCCCGGCCGGCCTGGTGGCGCCGGGCACGTCGAGACTGCGGGTCAGCCTGCCGATGTCGGTGTAGGCCTGGCCGTAGGTGGTGCCGAGGGGGTGCAGGGTGAGGACGGCGACGATGGTCCGGTCGCCGCTGCCGACCGTGCCGGTGCTGTGCAGGGCCGGCCGGGACAGGTTTACCGCCGCCGCGGACTTCGTACCCGTGGACTTCGCTCCCGCGGCTTCCCGGCCCGTGGACTGCGGCGCCGACGTCGCGTTCCTCGCGGTGTCGGGGCCGCAGGTGCCGTCCTCGTAATCGCCCGACCAGCCCTGCTTCACGGCCCAGGGCCGGTCGAAGGAGCCGGCGATGCCGAAGTGCTGGTCGAAGGAGTCCGAGGCGCAGCGCGTCGACTGCCGCAGGTTGGACATGATGAACTCCCGTACGGGCGTGGCGGCCTGTTCCAGGATGTAGCGGTAGATCTTGACCGTGTCCCGGGCCGAGATGGCCGTGTATCCCCAGTAGCCCTCGTATCCTGCGGGCGGACCGGCCACGTCGGTGAGACCGAGGTCGCCCTTCATGCGCCCGATGATCGCCGCGCCGCCGTTGACCTGCCAGTAGTGGGAGGCCGCGTCGTCGTCGCTGCTGCGGAGCATCGGCTCCAGCAGGGCCCGGTCGGCGGCCGGGATCGTGTAGTTCGGACCGCGGTCCCGGAAGAAGTCGAGCACCAGCAGCAGCTTGACGATGGACGCCGAGCGGAACTGCATGCTCGTGTTCAGCTGCTCGGTGAAGGTCCCTGTCTGCCGGTCGTAGACCGCGACACCGGCGGTGACATCGGCCGGGACCTCGATCTGGGCGGCCGCGGCGGACGCCGTGCCCTCGGAGTCGGCCGGCGCGCCACCCGGTGCGGCCGGAGCGGCGGACGCGGTGGTGCCCGCCGTCGCCAGACAGAGCAGCAGGGCGCCCGCCGAGAACAGTGCCCGCCGTGCCGCCCTCGGCCCGCTGCGGACGGCCGCTCCCGGCCCGCTGCGGAGGGATGAGAAGTGCCGCATGATCAGATGCCCCCTGGTGCGTACGGTGACGGAATGACCCGCCGACGCTATGCGGGGGACAGCCGGGACCGCTCCTGACGCATGTCAGGGGCGGCCCCCGGCTCGATGTGTCAGGCCGTGTACTCCTTGAGGTTGGCGAGGACCTCGTCCACGTAGGGCTGCACGGCCTTCGGTACACCACCGGCCTCGATGACGGTCCGGTCACTGGTGCGGTAACCGGCCGCTATCAGCGCGGGCAGGTTCTCCCGCAGGTCGTTCTGCTTGAAGCGCTGGTCGAGCCAGCAGGTGAACACGGACATCGTGCCGATGGCGTCGGCGGGGGACATGTAGTCCTTGTCCCCGTCGCGGTCCCCGTCCACCGCCCAGGCCTTGAACACCGCGGGCGTCCACATGGCGATGCCGTGCTCGCCGGTGGCGGGCCGGGACGCCTTGGGGTCGAAACCGCTCTCGGCCTTGAGCATCGCGGCCAGCAACGCCGGAGTGACCTCCTCGTCGGTGCACCGCTTCGCGGCGTCGGTGATGATCCGGCGCAGCGAGACGGGCACGTCGGAGTCGGCGGGGATGGCCCCGGGCAGCGCGGCGTCGGCGAGCGCGGTCGCGGTCGCCGAGGACTTCGACCTCTCCGGGGCGTCCTTGCCGTCGGAGGGTACGAAGGCCACTAACGTGCCGGCGACGGCGGCACAGGCGGTGAGGCCGGCCGTGAGCAGGACCGCCGGACGCCTGTACACGGGCCGGGGGAGGCGTTCCGCGTGCAACGCCCCCACCCGGCGGGACAGTTCATCCGCGTCCAGGGCCGCTCTGGAGGCGTGGTCGGGAGCCAGACACTCCACGATCAGCCTGCGCCACTCCGGTTCGAGGGAGTCGTCCAGGCGGAGCGGAGCCGAACCGTTGGCATAGGCCTGGGCCGCCAGCGAGCGGGCCCGCGCCGTCCCGCCCGGGAACGGATGCATGCCACCCGTCAGCACCTGGTGCGCCAGCACACCGAACGCCCAGATGTCCGCCGTCTTGCGCACGGTCGTGCCGTGGACGCCGGTGCGCTCCGACCACCACTCCGGGGGCACGTGGTCGAGCGACCCCAGCGGCGGTACGTACGCGTGCGTGCCCTCCAGTTCCACGGTGAGCCCGAAGTCCGCGAGCCACACGGCCCGTTCGGGGCCGAGGAGGATGTTCGCGGGCTTGAGGTCCGCGTGGATCCAGCCATGCGTGTGCATGTGCGCCAGTCCGGAGGCCACCCCGCTGAGGATCCGCTCCGCCTCCGGCAGCGGGCGCCCGGTCCCGCCCGCCGCCAGGAGATCCTGGAGGCTGCGTTCCGCACGGTCCATCACCAGCGCCGTCATACCGTCCAGTTCGGGTCGCTCGGGATCCCTCAGGGTCACGACCGCGTGGGTACGTACGAGATGGGGGTGGTCCGCCTCTGTACTGAACTGCGCTTCCTTGCGGGCCAGTTCCTCCATCGACGCACGCTGTCCCGGGGTCAGCAGGTCGGTGCGCAGGAGCTTGATGGCGACGGCCGAGCCGCCCGCGGCACTGTCGGCGACCTTCTCCGCGGCATACACACTGCCCCAGCTGCCCGAGCCGATCAGGCCGGTGATCTCCCAGTCCGAGATCCGGTAGCCGGGCGCGGGGTCGAGCGGGGGAGTGGGGTGCGAGTGGTTCATGCTGGGTGAGCCTTTCGGTTCAGCGTCTGACGGCTGGGGGGAGCAGAGCCAAGTGCTCTTCACGGACCAGATTGAACCGCAGCGCGAGGCTGACCAGCCGTTCGCGCTTGCCTCCCGCCTCGCCGTACGAACCCCCCGGGCCCTCGCGCAGCCGTAGCTTCGTGTCGGCGAGATAGTCGATGTGGTAATTGAGTGCGGACCGGGTCAGATCATGGCAACTCGGCAGCCCTCGCAACCGTTCGAGGACCTCTCCCACGCCCGGGACGGCCGCGCTCGAAGGGGAGCGCAGCCGAGGTTCGCACAGAGCCAGCAGGACCAGGAAATACTTGGACGTGGGGTTCAGCGAGAAGGGGCTCGTGGTCGGTTCCCCTGCGGAGCTGTCGCACCCGGCTTCCGTATACGCGTGCTGGGGTGCGAACACCTTGAATTCCATGGGGTTTTCGGCCGCGGGAAGAATTACCCGGGACAGCTCGAACGGGACAGGTGCACCAATCCGTCCCGGTGCGACACGGATGTGTTCCCCCGCGCCTTCGAGGTTCTCCACGACGTACGTCGCCTCGGCGCTGTAATTGGAAAGGCGCCAGTAGTCCTCCACTGCGGTGACCTGACCGGCGCAACGCGACACCGCGGGGTCACGCAAGGGTATGGGCAGCGGTGTCCCGGGCTTCCCCCGCCCGAACTCGGCGCTCTGCCCCGGGCTCAGCCGCACCAGACGCGGCTCGGGCCTGGGGTCGTCGGAGCGGCGGACGACGGCGTCGGAAAGCTGCACAATTACGGTGGTCACTGCGAATAGTCCCCAAATGGTCAGCGGCTCGACGGGCATTCGGCGCACGGTGCGGGAGGGTGAATGCGCGACGTGCTCAGGTCTCGGTGAAATGTCAAGCAAAGTGCCGGGGTGGCAAGCCCGATACGTTTGACGCCGTGCGTGCGGCAGTAGTTCCCCGGAAGGGCACCTGAGAAGGGTGAATCGTGTAGCCCCGACGCAGGGAAAACGCTTTCCGCAGCACATGCGTGCAAAGCGCCCTCACGATGCCCTGCCGCACCCCGTCACGCCGGGCCGGCCAGCAACTCGTGCTGAGCCCGCCGACCGTACGCGGCCACATCCAGCGGGCCATGAACAAACTCCATGCCCACGACCGCGCACAACTCGTCGTCATCGCCTACCGGAGCGGCCTGGTGAAACCACCGTCACCTCCGCGCTCGTGACGTACACGAGCCCGCCGGGGCGAGGACCATCACGGCCGGCCGCCGTCGTCGACCTTCCTCGTGACGGCGGTGACGATCAGGTCGAGCGCGTACTCGAACTCCTCGTCATGGCTGAACCGGGCCAGGTACGGAGCCGCTTCGACGAGTACGGGCAGGCCTGAGTCCTCCAGGTCCCGTCGGCGTGCCGCCGTCGCCTCGGGGCCGACCACCCCGAAGGTCGGACCCGCGGAGACCTCCCGCAGCAGGGTGCCGATGACCGAGGCCAGCAACGTCCTGAGCAGGTGCACCGCCTCATCGGGTCCGCAACCCGCGGCGCGCAGCACCGACAGCACCGTGGCGACGGGCCGCAGGCCGGCCGAGGACGAGAGCTGCCGGGTCAGTACGAGGGCCCCGGCGCGGGGATGCGTGAGGGTGGCGGCGCGGAACGTCCTTCCGATGGCGCGCAGATCCGCGTCGAGCGATCCCGTCGGCTCCGGGAGTGCCACCCCGACCAGGATGTGTTCGGCGACGGCGTCGAGGAGGTGGTCCTTGCCGTCGACGTAGTTGTAGAGGCTCTTCGCGTCGACTCCCAGGCGCCGGGCCACGGTTCGCATGCTGACCCCCTCGACGCCCTCCTCGTCGATGACCGAGATCGCGGCCCCGATGACGGCGTCCCTGGTCAGCGTTCCGGCGCCTTTACGTGGCCGGCCGCGCCGGGGAGGGGTTCCGGGCTGCTTGTCGGCGGGCGCCGTCCGATTCGTCACCGCTTCATCATGCCTCATCCTTGCGAAAACCCACGGTGTGGACTATAACCGTGAGGCGTCAAACCCACGACGTGGACTTAACCCGATGGAGACCGGCATGCAGCCCTTTCCGTGGAACACGGCGAACGTGGTCGACCTGCCGGGCATCGGCACCCCGGTCGACTCGCTCACCGATCCGAGCCGCACACCGGGCGGGCCGGGCGCACGTCTGGCCGCGGTCCGCGCCGAAGGGCTCGCCTTCAAGCGCGAGTTCGCCACGACGGGTACGCCCGACAGCATCACCACCTGCGATCTGGTCACGCTGCCCTATCCGACGCGGTTCGGGCTCTTCCGTGCCTCGCGAGCCGTCGCGCCGTTCCTGTCGATCACCAACCGCATGCTCGTCATCCGGTGGCAGGAGACCGACGGCCGGGCCAGGGTGCTGCTGTTCGAACCCAGTGATGTCGAACTCGGCCAGTACACCCCGTACTTCGACCGGCTCAGCAGGCGGACACCGGCCCCCGTCGCCCGTCTCATGCTGACCCGGTACGCCACGGTCCTGGAGCATCTCGCCACGCTGGGCATCGCGCCGCAGGACGTCGACTACCTGTTGTTCGACCACCTCCACACGCAGGACCTCCGGCGCTGGGTGGGCACGACGGCGTACCAGCAGGACCTCGGCGGCCGACCGGAGGCGGCCTTCCCGAACGCCAAGGTCATCGTGCAGCGCGACGAGCTCGCGGGCATGGCCGAACTGCATCCGCTGCAGAAGGCCTGGTACCAGCCCGCCGCCTACCGTGACGTGCCGCCCGAGGCGTTCCTGCCGATCGAGGGGTCGGTGGTCCTCGGCCCCGGGGTCGCCGTGGTGAAGACACCGGGCCATGTGTTCGGCAACCAGAGCCTGGTCGTGAACACCTCCACCGGCATCTGGGTCAGCAGCGAGAACGTCATCGCGGCCGAATGCCTGACACCGGAACACTCGAAACTTCCGGGGCTGGCCAGGTGGAGCCGCGAGTGGGAGTACGAGGCCGTCCTCAACGCCAACACCATCGAGACCACGGCCGACCAGTACAACTCGGTCGTCCTGGAGAAGACGCTCGCCGATCCGAGTCAGAAGGACCCGCGTTTCCTGCAGTTCTTCCCGTCCAGCGAGCTGACAGGTGCCTGGACGAACCCCGGCACGAAACCGACGTTCAGCCACCGCGCCCTCACCCACACCCGTTAGCGAGCCCGACCATGAACCGCTTCGTGCTGCCCGACGAGTCCGTGCTCCGTGCCCGGGAGGCACTCGTCCTCGACCACTTCCGTGACGAGGTGGCCCAGGACTGGGACGCCACCCTGTCCACGTTCCCGCACCCGCACTACGAACTCGTCGCGCAGATGAAGGTGCACGACGGCGACGCGGACGTGCGCGCGTACTACGACGACACACGCGTCGCCTTCCCCGACCAGCGCCACGAGATCATCGCGTTCCGGCACAGCGTCGACGCCGTCATCGTGGAGTTCTGGCTGCTGGGCACCCACCTCGGCCCCCTCGGCAAGATACCGGCGACGGGCGGCGAGCACCGTACGCGCATGAACGCGTTCTTCGTCTTCGACGAGAACGAACACCTTGTCACCGAGCGCGTCTACTTCGACCAGCTGACCATCCTCAGACAACTGGTCGCGGGCGTCGACAAACGCCGACCGAGCGGTCTGCTCAAGCTGGCCCGCATCGTCAGGGGAGCCCTGTCCATGGCAGGCGGCACACCGGATCCACGGCTCGCCGAGACCACCCCGCCCGACTTCGTCAAATGATCCACCCCCGAACGCAGGAGGCAGGAAGCGGGATCGCGAGCGTCGGCGGCGGCGGACCCTCGGCCACGGCCGAGACGACGGAGGCTCCGGGATGAAGGTTCACCACCTCAACTGCGGGACGATGCGGCTGCCGGGCGCCCCACTCGTCTGCCACGTGCTGGCGATCGAGACCGGCAGGGGGCTGGTCCTCGTCGACTCCGGCTTCGGGACGCGGGACATCGCCGAACCGGCCCGCCGCATCGGCGGCGTACGGCACCTCGTCCGCCCCGCCCTCGATCCCCACGAGACCGCGCTGCACCAGATCGGGCAGCGCGGCTTCCGCGCGGCGGACGTCACCCATATCGTGGTGACCCACTTCGACCTGGACCACATCGGGGGACTCGCCGACTTCCCGGACGCGCAGGTCCACGTCACGGCGGAGGAGGCGCGCGGAGCCCTGTCTCCGGCCACACGACTGGAGAGGAGCAGATATCGGCGCGCGCAGTTGTCCCACCGCCCGAAGCTGGTCCGGCACGAGCCGACCGGGGAACGGTGGCGGGGATTCGCCGCCGCCGAACAGCTCACCGGGATCGACGACGGCATCGTGCTGGTGCCGATGCCGGGCCACACCAGAGGACACGCCGCCGTCGCGGTCGACGCGGGCGACCACTGGGTCCTGCACTGCGGAGACGCCTTCCACCACCCGGGCACGCTCGGCGGCGCGAGGCGTGTCCCGGCCGCGCTCCGGATCCAGGAGCGCCTCGTCGCCCACGACATCAAGGCTCTGAGAGCCAATCAGGCACGTCTCGCCGAACTCCGCGAAGGCGTCGAGGAGCACCTGGCAGTGGTCTGTGCCCACGATCCCGCCCTGTTCGAAGCTGCTCGCGCACGCAGCCGGGGCGTTAGTATGTAATGCATGCCTACCGATATCAACCCTTACGAATTGCGTGCGGGCGTGCCCTCCGTGGAGGTCTTCCGTCGTCTGCGCACCGATGCCGGCCTCTCGGACAAGGCCCCGGAGGCGGTCGCCCTGGCCCTGCCCAACACCTGGTACGGAGTCGTCCTCCACCACGCGGGCGAGCCCATCGGGATGGGCCGCGTCATCGGCGACGGCGGCACCGCGTTCCAGATCGTCGACATCTGCGTACACCCCGCCCACCAAGGGCGTGGCCTGGGCAGACGCATCATGGCCGCGCTCACCGAGGAACTGGAGCGCCGGGCGCCCGCCACCGCCTATGTCTCCCTGATCGCGGACGGCCCGGCCCGCTACCTCTACGAGAAGTTCGGCTTCGCCGACGCCGCTACACATGACTCGATCGGCATGTACCGACTGATGGGCGGCGGCCAGGCCCTGTCTTTTTGACGCGCCGGCGCGGATCGTCCGCTCCGCGGACACGTGCGGTCGTCTGCTGCGATAGTCGCACGCAGGTGTGGCACAGCGCTCGTGAGTGATCGAGGGCTGAAGGCGCCGTATAGAAAGGGGTACTGAATGCGTGTGGTGTTGGCGGCCTATGATTCGCGCGGCGGTGTCGAACCGCTCGTGGCGCTCGCGGTGGAACTGCGGGGACGCGGCGCGGAGGTACGCGTATGTGCGCCGCCCGATGAGGAGTTCGCGCAGCGGTTGGCCGGGGTCGGGGTGGAGATGGTGCCGACCGGGCAGTCGGTGCGCAGGCTGGTGACCGGCAGAACACCACCGACGGCGGGCGGAGTCCCCAGGCGCGCGGCCGAGTTGGTCGCCGCGTTCCACGACAGCGTCATGGCGGCGGGCGCGGGGGCCGATGCGCTGGTGGCGACCGGCCTCGTACCGGCCGTGGCAGGTGTGAAGTCGGCCGCCGAGAAACTGGGCAGCCGCTACGTGTACGCGAGTTACCAGCCGGTCAGTCTGCCGTCACCCCACCACCGGCCGATCCCACGGCCGGGGAAGCCGCTGGCGGCGGACGTGACCGACAACCGGGCGCTCTGGGACCAGGACGCCCGGGACGCGCAAACCGTGTTCGGTGAGGTGATCAACGGCCACCGCGTGTCGATCGGCCTGCCACCGGTCGGCAACGTCCGCGACCATGTCTTCACCGGCCGCCCGTGGCTGGCCTCCGACCCCGTCCTGGCCCCTTGGCAACAGCCGTCGGACCTGGAGGTGGTGCAGACCGGCGCGTGGCTCGTACCGGACGAACGCCCGCTGCCCGCCGCGCTGTCGGAGTTCCTGGAGGCCGGTACGCCACCGGTGTACGTGGGGTTCGGCAGCGTTCCCATGGGGGATCCCGTGGAGGTCGCACGGGTGACCGTGGATGCGGTCCGTGCGCAGGGCCGCCGCGTGATCGTCTCCCAGGGCTGGGCCGCACTGGCGCCGGTCGCCGGTCAGGACGACTGCTTCGTCGTCGGTGAGGCCAACCATCAGGCTCTGTTCGGCCGGACGGCCGCCGTCGTCCACCACGGTGGCGCGGGTACGACCACGACGGCCGCCTGGTCCGGCGCACCCCAGGTGGTGCTGCCCCAGGGAGGCGACCAGCCGTATTTCGCGGCCCGTGTGGCCGAGTTGGGGATCGGCGCGGCCCACGACGGTCCTGCGCCGACCGTCGAGTCCCTGTCGGCCGCACTCGGGGCGGCCCTGGACGCCGGGACGCGCGAGCGGGCCACCGCCGTGGCCGGCGCGATCCGCACCGACGGGGCGGCTGTGGCCGCCGGACTCCTGCTGGCCGACAGCGACTGATCCCCAGGACGTGATCCCCAGGACGTGATCCCCAGGACGTGATCCGCGGGACCCGCTCGGCAGCGGCCGGCTCAACTGGGTTGCGAGACCTGGTGTTAGCTGATCCGCCAGTCCTCCTCCTCGCGCCGTACCAGCACACCGAGGTTGACGGCGAGTGCGGGGCGGTCCGTGAACGAGAAGTCGACGCTCAGATAACCGAGCACGAGGTCGTCGGCGGGGCGCCGGGTTTCGAGGATCCGGTACTCGGCCGTCAGCCCGAGGGGCTGGGACGCGTAGTACGCGGCCACACCCGGCCGTCCGACGCTGTGGGGGCGCAGTCCCTGAAAGATCGCGTCCTCGGTGAACTGCGCGGCCACCTGCCGCGGTTCGTGCCGGTCGACGGCGGCCTTCCACCGGTCGAGCACATCGCGCAGGACCGCTTCACTGTCTGACATGTCATTCATCGGAGTTCTCCTGTCGCTGGGGCCGACCCGCGGGGGCGGGACGGGGGCGGGTCGGCCGAGGTGGGAGGGGGTGGGGGCGGTGGTCAGCGGCCTGCGCTGGTCAGTGGCCCGCGCTCATGCCGCCGTCGACGTGCAGGATCTCGCCGGTGACGAAGGGGGCGTTCTCCAGGTACGTCACCGCGTCGACGATGTCGCTCTCCTCGCCGAGGCGGCCGACCGGCTGCAGGGCGGCGAGGGCCGCGTGGGTCTCCTCGGGGTGCATCGGGGTCTTGACCGTGCCCGGGGAGACCGCGTTGGCACGGATGCCACGGGTGGCGTACTCGATGGCAAGGGACTTGGTCGCGGACTGCAGCCCGCCCTTGGTCAGCGAGGCGAGTACGGAGGGGACCCTGGAGTCCGCGTTGTCGACCAGGCTGGTGGTGATGTTGACGATGTGGCCGCCGCTGCCCTGGGCGAGCATGTGCTCGACGGCCAGCTGGGTGATGCGGAAGACGCCGGTCAGGTTCACCCCGGTCACGGTGGCGTAGTCGTCGGCGCTGTAGTCGGTGAAGGGCTTGGCGACGAAGAGACCGGCGTTGTTGACGAGGGTGTCGATGCGTCCGAACTGCTGGATGCCGGCGGCGATGACACGTTCGGCGGTGGCGGGGTCGGCGATGTCACCCCGCACGGTCACGACGCCCGCGTCATCGGAGAGTTCGATGGAGCGGGAGGTGGCGACGACGGCGTACCCGAGCTTGCGGTAGGCGTCGACGAGCGCGGCGCCGATGCCCTGCGAAGCACCGGTGATGACGGCGACCTTCTGGTCCTGGGAGTTCATGACGACCTTCTTCGGGTTGAGATTCGGGTTGAGGTTCGGGTTGAGGTTCGGGTTGAGGCGGTTCCTCGACCGGTCCACTAGCCGACCGGTCGACTATTGCGAATGTAGGTCGCTCCATCAGGGGAGTCAAAGGTCGAAGGGGCCCTGGTCAGGACCGGCTTTCTAGCTGTTGGGAGGCACAGCCTTCCAGCGCATGTCAGCGGCTCGGCGCAGTGGCATGGCGCAGCGGCACGGCGTCGTCAGGGATGCCTCTGGCGCTGCGTTCATGGCCCTGCGCTTACGGCGCTGCGCTTACGGTGCTGCGCTTACGGTGCTGCGCTTACGGTGCTGCGCTTACGGCGCTGCGTTTCTAGCGGTGCGGGTCGCCCTCGGGCAGCCAGGCGTCCGGGGTGTGGAGGCCGAGGTCTCCCACGCCGTCGCAGAGCGCGTCCACGAGGGCGAGTACCGCCGGACGGTCCTCGTTCTCGCGCCGGACCAGCGACCAGGTCCAGTGGATCTCCGGCGCGACGACCGGGCGCCGGACCAGGTCGGTAGGCAGGGGAGTGGTCTGCCCCTTGGGCGAGTTGATGACCGGACGGCCACTGCGGCGGACATGGTCGAAGAACGCGGGGCCGGTGATGCCGCCGTCGGTGATGTGTACCGCGCGGGCCCCGGTGTCCCGTGCCAGCAGTTCGGCGTAGGTGTTCCACGACGACCACGAGGTGGTGTCGTCGTCGATGAGGACGGCGGCGTCCCGGGCCGCCACGCTGTCCGTCCCGTCGCCGGTGGCGACGGCGTAGAGCCGGTCGGCGCCGATGAGCCGGGCGCGCAGACCGCGTCGTTCGAGGTCCTCGGTCCTGACCCAGCAGACGGCGAGGTCCAGGCTGCCGTCGGCGACCCGGGCGGCCTGGGTGTGCGAGGGCGCGATCCACGCGTCGATGTGGAGCTGGGCCACCGCAGCGGCCCGCGTGGTCAGGTCCGGAGGGAGCCAGTTGACGTAGCCGAGCCGTACGGGCGCCGATCCGGCCAGTCGGCCGGCGCGCCGCTGGAGGTCACCGGCTCGTTCGAGCAGGGCGCGGGTGTGCGGGAGCAGTGCCGAACCGGCCGGGGTGAGGGACACCGAGCGGCGGTCGCGGTCGAACAGCCGCACACCCAGGTCGCGTTCGAGGGCCTTGATCTGCTGGGACAGGGAGGGTCCCGCGATCAGCAGGCGCTCGGCGGCCCGGCCGAAGTTCAGTTCCTCGGCGACCGCGACGAAGTACCGCAGCTGGCGCAGCTCCATGCCCGTCATGCTACGTGGGTGAGAGGCCACGCCTCCCAGCTACGGGAGCCTAAAGTGAGGACGTCGGCTCCGATGTCTTCGACACCGGTACCTCCGACGCAGATGCCTCTGACATGGAGCTCGTCATGACCACACCGCGCGATTTGTTGATCACCACCATGGACGTGGCGTCCAGCGGTCCCGTCGGGCAGGGGGACCTGTCGCTGGCCCTCGCGGGAGCCGAGCTGATCGATCTCGGCGAGGCCCAGGCCCTCACTCTGGACGACGACCGCATCGTGCCCGGCCCGCAGGGGGCCCTCGGGGACCGCCTGTTGGACGAGGCGGCCTCGGCGCTCATCCGTGAGGCGCCGTACGAGACCGTCGAGGACTGGCTGTGGCGCCGGGGCCGTGGTCTGTCCTCGGCCTATCTCGACGTCCTGGGCGCGGAAGGGGAGACCGCTCGTCCCCGGCACCAGTGGATCCCGTTCCGCAGCGACGCGACGACGTTGACCGACTCACCGGCCCGCCGCCGGGCGGCCGACCGCTGGACGTCCGGCGAGCCCGTACTCGCGTTCCTCGCGGCGGCCGTGGGCGTCCACGACGAGCCGGCCGAAGAGGCCGCGACCCTCGTCGACGACAGGGTGGTGACGGTACTGGCCGCGGTCAACGACGCGGTGCAGGAGCTGGAGGCCGTACGGCAGCGGCGGAGCATCGAGAACGCGGCCTTCGACAACATCTGGCGCGGCCCGTGACCGCGAACGCGGGGCCGGTGACGAGGAATGCGGTGGGGCCGATGGCGAGGAGAGTGTGGCGGGACCGGTGACGAAGAGGTGACGGGAGCCCGGGTGGCCGCCGCGGCCGGGTGTCCTGCGGTGGGAGTCAGGCTCTGGGAGTCAGGCTCCGGCCGTGACCTCACCGGCCGTGCGGACACCGAGCAGGGCCAGGCAGTTCGTCCACAGCGTGCCGAGGCGTCGGGTGTTGTTGTAGAGCTTGGCGAACAGCACCTGCCCCTCCAACTGCGCGACCACCGAACGCGCGGCCTCCCGGGTGTCGGTCACGGTGACCTCCTGGCGTTCGAGGGCCTCGCTGACGACCGCCTCGACCATCTCGACCTGGGCCTCGAAGATCTCCTGGAGCCGCGCGCGGACGGACTCGGTCTGGTTGCTCATCTCCAGCGTCAGGTTCCCGAACAGGCACCCCGCGACGCTGCCGCAGCTCTCCTGCCCGGCGAGCTGTCCGGCCTCCGTCTCCTCGAAGAGCCGGCGCAACCGGTCCAGCGGGCCGGTGTCGGCGCTCAGGACGCGCTCCCAGGTGCTCCGCTGACCGGTCCAGTGTTCGTCGATCACCGCCAGCGCGAGAGCTTCCTTGGAATCGAAGAAGTAGTAGAAGCTGCCCTTGGGCACACCGGCCGCCTTGCATATCTCGGCCACACCCAGCGCCGAGTAACCGCGCAGCTCGATGAGCGACCGGGCGGCGCTGAGGATCTTCACCCTGGCCTCGCTGGTCCGTCCCATGAGGCGAGTGTACGACCGGTCGTCTACTGGCTGACGGGCCGTGCGGACGGCCCTGGGCGGGTGCGTGCCTCCTGAGGGCGCAGCGGGCCGTGGCTGTGGCCGCAGGTGACGACCGTCTGTACGGGTTCACCGCAGTCCGCGTGGAAGACGTCGAGCGGTGGCCCGTCCGGATCGGCGGTGTACCGGTCCCCCCAGCCCTTGAGGGCGAGCATCACGGGCCACAGGTCCCAGCCCTTCTTCGAGAGCCGGTACTCGTGCCGGGTGCGCCGGCCTGACTCCTGGTAGGGCACGGTGTCCAGGATTCCCGCTCCGACCAGCTTGCGCAGCCGGTCCGCGAGCACCGCGTCCGAGAGACCGATGTGCCGTCGGAAGTCGTCGAAGCGCCGGACTCCGTTCATGGCGTCCCGGAGCACGAGGAGCGACCATTTCTCGCCGATCACGTCCAGCGTCCGCTGGACCGTGCAGTTCTCGGTGCTGACCTCGACCCACTCCATGCCACGACCCTAGGCCAGCTCCACCATTGACAGCCAGAGGCCGGACTGGCTAGCTTCGATAAAAATAGTCAGCTGAGTAGATGACCGGTGGAGAAGGGGTCATGGACAGAACGCGCACGTTCACCTGGGAGGATCCGGCCGTCTCGGCGGGCGCTGTGGGAAAGGCCACCGGCCTGGACTTCCTGCGCGACATCGTCGCCGGACGCCTGCCCGCCCCGCCGGTCTCCGCCGCCCTGGGCTTCGCCCTGGAGGAGGTCGAGCCGGGCAGGGCCGTCTTCGTCCTGGAACCGGGCGAGGAGCACTACAACCCGATCGGAAGCGTCCACGGCGGTGTCTATGCCACGCTGCTCGACTCGGCGGCCGGCTGTGCCGTCCAGTCGGTGCTGCCCCAGGGCATGGCGTACACCTCGCTCGACCTCTCCTTGAAGTTCCTGCGCCCGATCACCGTGGACACGGGCAAGGTCCGCGCTGTCGGCACCGTCCTGAACAGTGGTCGCCGTACCGCCCTCGCGCAGGCCGAACTCCTCGACTCCACCGACCGGTTGCTGGCACACGCCACCAGCAGCTGCCTGCTCTTTCCCCTGCCGGCGGCAAGCTGACCGCGCGGGCCGGCCCGCGGTGCGCGTAGGCGCCGCCGGCCCCCGCGGGCACCGTGACTTCCGTCAGCCGCCACTGCTGCTCCGCCGGCTGCGGTACGAGGCCGTCGCGGCGAGTACGAAGATCAGGGGCGCCCCCACCCCCATGACCAGGAACGGTGTCAGGACCGACGCCAGCCACTCGGGAAGGTCGACGAAGAGGGGCAGCAGCATCAGTACGATCAGCGGGATGAACGCCAGCATCACGGCGGCGAATCCCATCATGAAGGCCGCCTGGCGGTCATCGCGCCGGTCGATGAGGAAGGCGGCCTGCGGGTCCGGGGCCCAGTCGTCGCCGCGCAGCTCCTCCCAGGCGCCGATCAGCAGTTCCAGTTCGCGTTCGACGTTCACATGGAGGTCGTCGACGAACGGCAGCAGCACCTTGCTGCCGTCCCTGCCGTAGGCATGCACCAGGACGTTGGCCGCGCCGCTCTGCACCGCCGAAGCCGGATTGAGCTCCGCCCTGATGTCCTGGATGTCCTCCCAGGCAAGCCGTCGGCGCTTGGCCATGCCGCGGACATGGATCGCCTTGATGTCCGCGGCGGTCCGGCAGCGCAGAGTGGCGTGGAAGAGCCACCCCATGAGGGCCACCCATGCCAGGAGGAAGGGGTACCGGGCCGAGGCGGGCAGGTCGTCGGCGCTCCACAGGGGCAGCGCCAGGCTGAGTGTCCCGATGGCGATCACCCAGAGAAACGCGTGCTTCCGGGACCGTTTCATTTGGTACTCGCGCGGCAATCGTTCGTATCCCACGGCCACCCCCGGCTCGCCCCGCCGGCCGGCACCACACGGCCGACCCCATGATGTGCGCACCATGGTGAGGTCCCAACTCCATTGTGTCCAGAGCCATTTGGGATGCAGTGACAACCTTGGGGGAATGCCGTGACGTCCTCGTGGTGAGGCGTCCGGTGCGAAGGCCGTCCCGTACAAAGGCCGTCCCGCACGAAGGCCGTCTGGTACGGAGGCCGTCCGGCTCAGGTCCGCAGGCCGTCCGGCTCAGGTCTGCCGGGGCTGCCGCAGGCCGAGGAGCAGCAGCTCGATCAGCCGCCGCGGGTCGTAGCGCGGATCGCTGTCCCGTCCGATGCAGAGGTTGCCGATGCCGCGCATCAGCTCGTAGGGCTGTGTGCCGGGCCTGATGTCCCCGGAGTCGACCGCGGCCGTGAGCAGTTCCGTGCAGACGGGGCCCAGACGGTCGAGGAAGTAGGTGTGCAGCGCGGTGAAGCGGCTGCTGTCCGACTGGAGGGCGTCGGCGAGTCCGTGCTTGGTGACCAGGAAGTCGACGAAGAGGTCGATCCACCGGCGGAGCGCGTCGAACGGTGAATCGGCCTCGGCCAGCAGTCGCGGACCGGCGTCCGCGCACGCCTCGATCTGGTGGCGGTAGACGGCGGTCACGAGATCCGCCCGGGTCGGGAAGTGCCGGTAGATCGTCCCCATCCCGACGCCCGCCTTGGCCGCGATCTGGCGGATCGGCGCGTCGACGCCCGACGTGACGAAGACCTCGGCGGCGGCGGCGAGCAGCGTCTGCTGGTTGCGCACCGCGTCGGCCCGTTTGGTGCGGACCGACGCCTTCCCGGTGGGGTTCTCGGTGGACACCAGGCTTCCTTCCGGCTGCGGTTGACAAAGCGGAGCGCTGTTCCGAATAATATGTGGAGCAACGTTCCGGTTCAGGTTAGCCGAGACCGGACATGCCTGACCACCCGACCCCGTCCAGTAGGGAATCGCTGATCATGAGCGCGTACACCGACACCGCCGCCCTCGGCTCACCCGTGCCCGTCCTCTCGTACGGCCCGGTGGTGCTGTCCGTGCCCGGACGGCCGGTGGACCTGCACGTACGGGTCTCCGCTCCGGCGACCGGCACCGATCTGCCCGTGATCCTGCTGTCCCACGGTCACGGCGGGTCGAACCACCTCTCCTCACTGCACGGATACGCGCCGCTCGCCGACTTCTGGGCGGCGCACGGGTTCGTGGTCGTCCAGCCGACCCATCTCAGCTCCAGGACGCTGAGCGACGTGCTCGCCGGTGCCCCCGGCGGACCCTTCTTCTGGCGCTCGCGTGCCGAGGACATGACGCACATCCTCGACCGGCTCGATGTGGTCGAGGCCGCCGTGCCGCAGCTCGCCGGGCGTGTCGACCACGAGAAGGTCGCGGTCGCGGGTCACTCGCTGGGCGGCTTCACCGCCGGGCTGCTGCTGGGGGCGCGCGTCACCGATCCCGACAGCGGGGAGGAAGTGGACCTCGCGGAACCCCGTATCGGGGCGGGTGTGCTGCTGGCCGCCCCCGGCCGGGGTGGTGACGTACTGAACGGCCCGATGGCCGAAGCGATCCCGTTCTTCAACGTGATCGACTTCTCCACGATGACCACACCCGCGCTGGTCGTCGCGGGCGACAAGGACGACTCGCGGCACTTCACGGACATGGGCCCGGACTGGCACAAGGACCCGTACGCACTCGCGCCCGGACCCAAGACCCTGCTCACCCTCTTCGACGCCGAACACGGGCTCGGGGGGATCGCCGGGTACGACGTCGCCGAGACCACGGACGAGAACCCCGAGCGGGTCGCCGCGGTCGGGCGGCTCACCGCGGCCTATCTCCGTACGCGATTCCACCCCGGCGACGACGCGTGGCAGGCGGTGCGGGACGAGCTGACGACCGGCGGGAGGCCGCTGGGCCGGGTCGAATCCAAGTAGTCCGCCAAGTAGTCCGCCAAGTAGTCAACCAAGTCGGCCACTGCGGAGTCCGCCGAGCAGTCATCAGGCAGACGGCCGACTGATCCCCCGAGCGGTCCTCCCAGGACCGGGCAGCGACGGATTCGAAGGAGTCATGGCTCGCTCGCGGGGCACCCGGCCTCCGCACGACGGCAGGCCCGATCGCGAGCAGGAGATGTCATGACGGAGAACGACGGCGACCGCGAAGCGCACCGCCGGTGCAAGGCGTGCGGCAGCAGGCCCACCGCGAACGACACGGTGTGCGAGCACTGCAGAGCCGTACTCGAACTCCCGGATCCGTCCGGTCTGGTCGAGGACGAAGGGGCGGCGGTACGGCGTGACTTCGAACGCCGTGGCGGCCGGCAGGGAACCGGGGGAACACAGGCCGATGACCGGTGAATCGGGGAGCATCCGGGGTACACGGCCCGGCATGGCACCGAAGAAAGATCACTCCAAGCCCCTGAGGGCCGTGCGGCAGCTGCACCGGATGCGCACCTTCTACGCGGCAGCCGTCCTGCTGTGGGCCGCGTCGGCCGGCTGGGTGGGCTGGCAGCATCCAGGAAGCCGGCAGATGTGGGTGTCCGCGCTCTTCATGCTGGTGTTCATGGGTCTGCTGGCCGTGACGTCGCTGTGGCTGCACCGCCTGCAGGGCACGGGCGCGGACAGGGCCGCGCACCACGCCGCTCCGCGCGGGACACCTGCCCGTCGTCACGTCAACGCCTGAACTGCGCGTGCCTGAACTGTACGTGCCTGAACCGTGGACGCCCGACCGTGGACGCCCGACCGTGGGCGGCCTTCCTGGCCGCCCTCTTGGCCGCCCTCTTGGCCGTCAACCTGACCGCACGACGCAGGCCTCGCAGTCCGTGAGAGTCAGGTTGGCGGCGCGGGTGCCGCCGGGGACCTCGACGACGCGGTGACAGGACCGGTACCGGCGGCTCGGCCCCGGTACCCGCACCGACAGGGTGTGGCCGCGGTCAGCAGCTCGCCGGGGAAGCCGGCACTGCCCGCCTCCGGCAACTGGCGCAGGACGATGAGGAGTTCACCCACCCCGTCGGCGCGTCTGCCATATCGGCCCTACGACCGCACCCGCGGTGGCACTTGGTCCCAGGTAGTGGGACACCTCTTGGTGAAGTGCCTCGGCTGCTGTACAAATGGGCCCCATGAATCACGAACCGCTGGTGCGACGCCTGGTCATCGACCTGTGCCGACGCCCCGTTTCGTGTTGTTCGTGTTGTGCATGTTGTTGATTCCGCGCCTCTGACGCGCCCCGCCGTCCGGTGATGTGCCCGGCGGCGGCCCCCGCTGTCCGGTGTCCCGCACCTCGGTGCGTTCTCTGAGTCATCCCGGCCCCGGTCGGCCTCGACCGCTCATCTTCCTGCGCCCATGGCGCCCATGGAGGCCCCGTCCCCATGTCCACCATCCCCTCCCCGCCACGCACCGAACTCACTCCGGTGCCCGACGAACCGCCCGCGCGGCGGCGTCGCCGCGGCACCGCGCGCGTACGCCATATCGCTCTGCCCTTCGGCTCGCTCCTGCTGTTCCTCCTCCTGTGGCAACTGCTGGCGGCGAGCGGCACATGGAGCGAGACACTCGTCCCGCCCCCGGCCAAGGTCTGGAGCGCGTTCATCGATGTGTCCACGACCCACGACGGCGTACGCGGCTACAACGGCACCACCCTCATCGAGCACCTGGGCATCAGCCTGCGCCGCATCGCGCTCGGCGCCGGTATCGGCATCGCGCTCGGGGTGGTCTTCGGTCTCGTCATGGGCACCGTCGGCTGGGTCCGTTCGCTCTTCGAGCCCTGGATCACCTTCCTGCGGACCCTGCCCCCGCTGGCGTACTTCTCGCTGCTCATCATCTGGCTGGGCATCAACGAGGAACCCAAGATCACACTGCTCGCCGTGGCGGCGTTCCCGCCGGTCGCGGTGTCCACCACCACCGCGGTGACCGCCGTGTCGCAGAGCCTGATCGAGGCGGCCCGTGCCCTCGGCGGGTCCCGGTGGGACGTCGTCAAGGACGTCATCGTGCCGTCCGCCCTGCCGGAGACACTGACCGGCATCCGACTGGCCGTGGGCGTCGCCTACTCCTCCCTCGTCGCAGCCGAACTGGTCAACGGCCTGCCCGGTATCGGCGGCATGGTCAAGGACGCCGCCAACTACAACAACACCCCGGTGGTGCTCGTCGGCATCATCGCCATCGGGATCTCCGGACTCGTCATCGACGGACTCCTGCTCAGGCTGGAACGCGCTGTCGTGCCCTGGCGCGGACACGTCTAGAGGGCTTGCGCCGCGGCTCCGCCCGTAGCCCCCGGCCCGCTCCTTCTCCTGACTCCCGTCTCCTCTTACAGAAACGGCCCCACCATGTCTCGCTCCACCCCGCAAGGCCCCTCCCGACGCCTGCTGCTCGCCGGCGCACTGGCAGCGGTGTCCGCGGCCGCCACCGGCTGCTCCTCGGACAGCGAGGCATCCTCGTCCGGCGGGTCCAAGCGGCTGCGCATCGGCTACTTCGCCTTCCCCAGCGGCGATCTGCTCGTGAAGAACAAGAAACTGCTGGAGAAGGAGCTGCCGGACTACAAGATCACCTGGATCAAGTTCGACTCCGGCGCCAGCGTCAACCAGGCCTTCCTCGGCAAGTCCCTGGACATCGCCGCGCTGGGCTCCAGCCCGTTCGCCCGCGGGATCTCCGGGAGTTCACCGATCCCGTACAAGGTCGCCTTCGTCCTCGACGTGGCGGGGGAGAACGAGGCGCTGGTGGCCCGCAAGGACGCCGGCATATCCGACGTCGCCGGTCTCAAGGGGAAGACGATCGCCACCCCCTTCGCCTCCACCTCCCACTACAGTCTGCTGGCGGCGCTGGAGACGGCCGGTCTCAAGACCTCCGACGTCAAACTGGTCGACCTGCAACCGCAGGCGATCATCGCAGCCTGGCAGCGGGGTGACATCGACGCCGCCTACGTCTGGCTGCCGACCCTGGACGAGCTCCGCAGGACCGGCACCCAGCTCACCAGCAGCAAGGAGATCGGGGCCGCGGGCAAGCCGACCCTCGACCTGGCCGTCGTGTCCGACGAACTCATCTCCAGGGACCCGAAGGCGATCGACACCTGGCGGAAGGTGGAGGCACAGGCCCTGAGCCTGCTCAAGTCCGACCCCGACGGCTCGGTCAAGGCCGTCGCCGCGGAACTGGGTATCAGCGCGGCGGACGCCAAGGCCCAGCTCGCACAAGGGGTGTTCCTCACCCCGGACGAGGTCGCCTCCGCCGACTGGCTGGGCACCGAAGGCAGCCCGGGCAAACTGCTGACCTACGTCACCGACACCGCCGAATTCCTGGCCGGCCAGAAGCAGATCGATGCCGCGCCGTCCCAGGACGCCGTCCGCAAGGCCTTCTACCTGAAGGGACTGCCCGATGTCCTCAAGTGACACGGTGAGCAAGGGAGTTGAGGCCGAGGACGCCGAGCGGGCCGGGTCCGTCCGGCTCGACCACGTCACCCACCGGTACGGCCGGGGCGGCGAGACCGTCACGGCCGTCGGGCCGGTCGATCTGACCGTCCCCGCGGGCGAGTTCCTGGTCCTCGTGGGCGCGTCCGGCTGTGGCAAGAGCACACTGCTGCGGCTGATCGCCGGGTTCGAGCGGCCCACCCACGGTTCGGTGCGCGTCTCCGGCGCCGCGCCCCGGCCGGGCGAAACGGCAGGCGTGGTGTTCCAGACACCTCGCCTGTTCCCCTGGCGGACCGTGCAGGGCAACATCGACCTCGCGCTGCGGTACGCGGGCGTCGACCGCGCCCAATGGCCCGAGCGACGGGCGGAGTTGCTGGCCCGTGTCGGCCTCGAAGGGACGGGGAAGCGGCGCGTGTGGGAGATCTCCGGCGGTCAGCAGCAGCGCGTCGCCATCGCCCGCGCCCTCGCCGCCGAGAACCCGCTGTTCCTGCTCGACGAGCCGTTCGCGGCCCTGGACGCGCTGACACGCGAGCGGCTCCAGGAGGACGTCCGGCAGGTGACGGCCGAGACGGGGCGGACCACGGTGTTCGTCACCCACTCCGCGGACGAGGCGGTGTTCCTCGGCTCCCGCATCGTGGTCCTGACCAAGAGCCCCGGCACGGTCGCCCTGGACCTGCCGATCACCCTCCCGCGCGGTGCCGTCGACGCGGACGAGCTGCGTGAGTCACGCGAGTTCGTCGACCTGCGCGCGCAGGTCGCCCATGCGGTCAAGTCGGCCGCCGCGGCCTGAACCCTCACTCTGCGTCCCGCCGGCTCTCCGTGAGGCCGGCCGGCGGGACGCCTCCTCCGCACCTCGGGCCGCGGCCTCGTAGCGTGCCAAAAGCCAGTACACGTAAGCCAGTTGCGGTCCGCTTACACTCTCGCCCATGATCTCTCTGGACGACCCGCGCTGGCCCGCCCTCGACCACCGGAACTGGTCCGAAGGACGGGGTGCGCCGGACGCGCCCTTCGTCCCGGACGAGTTGCGGCAACTGATGGCGGATCCCACGAACGGTGAGCGTTTCTCCGACCTGTGGCCCTACCTGTGTTCCGAGGGAACCGCCTGGCCGGCCGCCTACGCCGCCGTGCCCCACCTGGTCACCCTCGCGCGCGGCCTGCCGGCGGTCCGGTCCGAGCGCGACGACTACCTGTACGTCGTCGGCCTCGTGGCCATCTGCTCCGGTGAACTCGGAGAGGTCCCCGCCGACCTGCCCGACGACATCGCTGACGCCTACCGCCAGGCCCTTCCGGAGGCCCTGGCTCTCCTGGCCGAGACGCTGGCCACGGCGGAGCACGACCAGATCTCGACCCGCTACCTGCTCGCCGCCGTGGCCGCCCTCAAGGGCCATCCCGAATACGCCGAGATACTCAACGAACTCGACGTGTACGCCGAGTGCCAGTCCTGCGGCGAACCCATGCTCGAACTCCCGGAGTAGCCACTTTTCAGGCCGCGCCTGGCACGGACCTCATCCGGCCAGGCCCTCCCGGACGATTGCGGGCCTCGAACGGACAGTCCCATACTGTGGCTGGCCGTACGGGGGGAGGCCGGCGAGTTGAGCGGGAGACGCGCGCCCGAAGCAGTGCGTGGAACCGCGCACCACGGACTGGTGCTGGGGGCCGCGGGACTCGCCGTGCTGCTCGCCGCCACCGTCCTGGCCGCGCTCGCGGCACTCACCGAGAAGGCCGTGGAGGACGGGACGCAGCGGCGGCTCGCCCGCGACCCGGAGGCCATCGTCGAGGTCTCCGGCGCGTACCGCCCGCGCGGCACGGACGAGGTCGACGGGCTGGTACGTGCCGCCGTCGGCCGTGCCTTCGACGGCGTACCGCATCACACCTGGTCCGTCCTACGGGCCCCGGCCGGCCGCTCCGCCGCGCTCGCCGTGACAGAGGTGGACGGCCGTCGGCGCGACGACACCCTGGTCACGCTCGTCGCGATCCAGGAGACGAGCAGGCACGCCGAGCTGGTGGCGGGCCGCTGGCCGCGGGCAACGACCGGAGGGGGTGTCGAGACCGCGCTGAGCGAGGTGTTCGCGGCCGAGCTCGCGGTGCGGCCCGGCGACGAACTGCGAGTGCAGCCGGACAGCGGCCCGCAGGTGCGGATGCGAGTGGCCGGGCTGTACCGGGCGGGGGGCCGCAGCCCGGCCGTCTGGGCGAGCCTGAGCCCCGCCTTCGGCACCCCCGACTCCATGGCGCTGGTACCGCGGCAGGCACTCGCGACAACTCCCGGCCTGGCCAGGGACGCCGACGCGGTGTGGCTGGGCGTGCCGGACACCGGCGGACTGCGGCTCGGCGACATCGGTCCCCTGAAACGGCGTGCCGACGCGTTCAGTGGCAGTGACACCTCGTTGTCCGTGTTCCGTGGCGCACCCGTCACCACCGAACTCGACGTCAGGTCCACCCTCGACAACGCCCTCGACGAGCTGACCACCCCCATCGCCGTGGCCCGCGCGGGCCTCTACATCCCGGCGACCCTGCTCGCCGCCCTGGCCGCCGCCGCCCTCGTGCTCACCGCACGCCAGCTCGCCGAACACCGCCGGCCCGAACTCGCGCTCCTGGCCGCCCGCGGCGCCGGAACCCCACGGCTGGCCTTGTCGACGGCGGCACAGTGGGCGGCCGTCGCCCTCCCCGCGGGACTGGCCGCACCCTTCCTCGCCGGACCGCTGCTCCGTCTCCTCGACCGGGCCGGGCTGATCCCCGGCGACGTACCCGCCTCGGCGACCCTGACGGCGGGCTGGGTGGCCGCGCTGCTCGCCGTCGCGGTGCACGGCGTGGCCCTGCTGCTGCCCACCGTGCGGACGGTCCGGGACCGGCACGCGGTGCGCCGACTGCGGCTGCGGCTCGGCCGGTTCGCGGGGGCACAGCGGCTCGGCGCCGATGTGGCACTGGCCGTCGTCGCCGTGGTCGGCTGGCTGCAACTGCGCCAGTACCGTTCGCCGGTGACCGGCGGCGGCGTCGACCCGGTACTGATCCTCGCGCCCGTCGCGATGACCTGCGCGGCGGGGCTGCTCGTCCTGCGGGCGCTGCCGTCGGCCGCCCGGGTCGCCGACCCCCTCGCCCGGCGCGGCAGCGGACTCGTACTGCCCCTGGGCGGCTGGCAGATCGCCCGGCGGGCGGCACGGCACGCCGGCCCCACCCTGCTGGTGACCCTCGCGCTGGCCGTCGCCGCGCTCAGTAGCACCGCCCTCGCGATCCTGGACCGCGGCGACCACGACCAGGCGGTCTTCCGGGTCGGCGCCGACCTGCGGATCGACCCCGGCCGACGGCTCCCCGTCGCCGAGCGCCGTGCCGCGTACGCCGCACTGCCCGGCGCCACGGCCGTCACGCCCGTGGTCGAAGCCAACGGCTATCTCGGCCAGAGCTGGACGACCGTCACCGGCATCAACACCGCGCGCGGTCCCGCACCCGCCCTGCGTCCCGATCTCGCCGACCGGCCGGTGCCCGAACTCGTCGCCCCGCTCGGCCGGGACATCCCCGCGTACGGGTTGCCGCTCAGCGGTTCGGCACGCGAACTCCCCCTGCGCGTACGGCTGTCCGCGGACGGGCCCGGCACCCCCGTGCCGGTCAGGCTCACCGTGCACTTCGTGGACGCCGACGGCCTCACCCGCGCGAGCGAGACCGTCATCGAGGACACCGGCGGCGCGGCCCGTACCGTGCGGCTGAAGGTGCCGGTCGGCGGCGGCGGCGGTGACGGTGGCGGAGGCGGCGATCGCGATGGCGATGCCGATGGAGGTGGAGGTGGCGGAGATGCCGGTGGCGGTGGTGCGCGTATCGTGCAGCTCGGTCTGAGCATGACCGGCGAGACGGTACGACGCACCTACCGGCTCTCCGTCGACCGCGTGCCCGGCCTCACCCGGCCCGCCGCCTGGCACGACCTGCGCGCCGACGTCCCCGACCGGAGGGTCGCCGGATGTCCGGGCGCCGCACCGCGCCGACCGCCCAAGAGCGCTCCGGGACCCGTGCTCTGCTCCGACCGCCCGGCGCCCGGCACACTCCTCGACGCGGTGCTGCGCGGACCGGACACCGACCTCAAGTACCCCACATGGAGCGTGCGGCTCGGCACGGACCGCGCCAAGGGACGGCCGGCCCTGCCCGCGCTCGCCGACCGCGTGCTGCTCTCCTCCGGTGTGGCCCGCGTGGGGGACACGGTCACGATGCAGCGCGCCGGCGGTGGCAGCGCCCGCCTCAGGATCGTCGGCGAGATCGATGCCGTGCCGGGCGCCGACCGTGACCGGCCGCGGCTCCTCGTCGACTCCCGGGCCATGGCCGCCCAGTTCGTCCTCGGCGGCACCCTGCCCGCCGCCGAGTCCGCCTGGTGGGTGGCCGCCGACCACGGGGACGCGACGGCGGCACTGGACGCTGTCCGCGCCGATCCCCGCCTCGGTACGGCCGTCGACGTGCCGCGGATGCGGGCCCGGCTCGCCGCCGATCCACTGCGGCAAGGGGCACGCGGAGCGCTCACGCTGTGCCTCGTCCTGGCGCCGGCGTTCGCCGTCGTGGGTTTCACCCTGCACACCGCCCTCTCGGCACGCGCCAGGACACGGGAGTTCGCGCTGCTGCGGGCACTCGGTGTACGCCGCGGACAGCTCGCCGCGTACCTGTGGACGGAACAGCTCGCGCTGGCCGCGGTGGCGGCGGTCCTCGGCACCCTGCTCGGCACCGCGCTGGCCGCCACGATCATGCCGGTGGTCACGGTCGACGACACCGGCAGACCGGTCTACCCCGGCCTGCTCACCGCCGTGCCCTGGGCACGCGTGACCCTCACCGCGGGCGCCACGACCCTCATGATCTGCGCGGTCGTGACCGTCGTAGCCCGTTTCCTGGGCCGGATCGACCTGGCCCGGGTACTGCGCGCGGGTGAGGACCGATGAGGCGGCCCTCGCGGGTGTGTCGGTCGGTTGGTTTCGTGTGGTGGGGAGGCCCAGTGATGTCGCGGTCGCGCCGGGCGGTTGTCCGCTGCGGTGGGGAGGGCCGGTGATGCGGTTCTCGCGAGTGCCGCGCTCTCTCGTCTCGCGTGATGCGGGAGGAGCGGCCGGGCGCTCCTCCCCAGCCCTCCGTTCCGTCGCCGTGCGCGAGGCGCGCGCCGATCTGCCGCTGTTGGTCTGCCTGGCCGTGCTGGTTGCGCTGCTCACCGCGGTCGCCGCCGCCGGGCCCGCGCTCCTCGACCGGCTCGCCGGGCGCGCCCTCGCCTCCCGGCTGGCCCTGGAACAGCGGGCCGGGCCCGGAATCCAGCTCGGCGCGCAGTTCGAACCGGCGCGGGGCGCCCAGGGCTCCGACAGCTGGGCGAGCGATCTGGCCGAGGACCTGCTCCCGGTCACCGATGTGATCGTGAACGCGGCCCCCGACGCCCTGAACGGCGGCCTCGTACACGACTCGACCCGGGTCGCGCTGCCGACCCTCGCCACCACGACGGCCGCCGGAAAGGTGGGACTCGGCCTGGTGTACGCCTCCGACGCGCCGAAGCGGGCCTCCTACGCCGAAGGACGACCGCCCGCCCCGGACGGTGAGCGCGTCGAGATCGCCCTCTCCACCCGGACCCGCGATGCGCTGCGCCTGCGACTCGGACAGCAACTCCCGCTGCGGCCGGGCGCATTGCGGAACGTCGAAGCCACGGCCGTCGTCGTCGGCTTCTTCACGACGGACGACGACCACGGCGCCGACGACTCCGAGAGGACCCAGAGGACCGAGACGACCGGGAGGAGCGGGGGGAGCGGGAGGACCGGGAGGACCGAGGAGAAGAGCGCCGAGGGCTCGGGCAGTGGCCGACTGTGGCGTGAACAGCCCGCGCTGGCACGCCCGTCCAGGCATCCGCCGCGCAGCGCCGCCGCGCTCGACTGGGAAGCCCGCGCCCTCGTCGCGCCCCGCACCGTCACCGCTCTCCAGACACACGCCGGTGCCACGCTCACCGTCACCTGGGGGCTGCGTCTGGACCTCGACCCCGGCACCGCCGCGCGGTTCGCCGACGACCAGGGGCGCAGCGAACTGCAGCGACTGCTCACCGCCTACCCGGACGACGCCCGGTCCGTCTTCTGCGGCGACATCGCCGACTTCGGCGGTATGTACTGCGAGATCGGCGCGCACCCCGCCTCCACCCTGCGGAACGGCTCACACCTGCCCGACGCGCTCACCGACTTCGGCCGGCAGTGGCGGCAGGGCCGTGTCGTGATCTCCTTCGCGCTCGCGTCCCTGCTGGTCGTCGGTCTGCTCGCCGCCGCCGTCACCGCGCTGCTCGCGGTACGCCGCAGCCTCGACGCCCACCGGCTGCAGCGAGCCCGCGGCGCCTCCGCGACCGGCCTCGCGCTGGCGAGAGCGGCTCGGACAGCGCCCGCCGTGCTGCTCGGACTGCTGGCGGGCGTCGCCGCCGCACACTCGCTGCCGGGCCCCCAACCCGCGTACCGGCAAGGGCTCCTGGTCGCCGCACTCGTCTGGCTGCTGCTGCCCGCCCTCACCTGGCACGCCCTGCGCGAGCGTGCCGTCCGCACCGGACCCGATCCGGCCCCGTACGCGGCAGGGCGCCGCGTCTTCGCCGAGGCGGCGGTACTCCTCCTCGCCGCGGCCGGTGTGTTCGCGCTGCGGACCCGGGGCACCGCCGGGGAAGCCGGACCCGACCCGCTGCTCGCCGCCGTGCCCGCCCTCCTCGGACTGGCCACCGTCGCCGTCCTCGTACGCGTCTATCCGCTGCCCGTACGGCTCCTGGCGCGCTGTTCGGCGCGGCGACGAGGTGTCGTGACGCTCGTCGCGCTCTCCCGGGCCGCGAAGGAGGCGCCGGCCCGGGCACTCGCGCTGCTGGTCCTGGTGGTGACGCTGGCCGGAGCGGTGTTCGGCGGTCTGGTGGCCGGCACACTCGCCGACGGCCGCCGGGCCGCCGCCGCGTGGCAGGTCGGCGCCGACGCCTCCTACCTCGGCGCGGGCCGCAACCCCGACATCGCCGAGCGACTGGGCCAGGTGCGCGGAGTGCAGGAAACCGTCGGCGTCCGCCAGTTGCGCGTCGACCCGACGAGCGCGACCAGCGGCAACCGGTACGGCGTGGCGAGCCTGGTCGGCGTCGACGGCGCCCGGCTGCGCGCCGCTGCCCCCGGCTCGACAGCGGCGCGCGCACTCTACGACGCCGGGCTGACCGGCCCCCGGACGGGCAAGGACATCAGGGTCCTGGCCACCGGGGCCCGCACCGGCGCCCTGTTCACCATCCCCTCCCACGGCAGAGAACTGCGCCTGCGTGTCGTCGGCGCGCTGCCCGAGGGCGTACGCCACGACCCCGCGCTGGGCCCCGTCCGTGGCACGACGCCCGCCCGGGAACGCATGCTGCTCGCCGACAACCGTGACCTCGGAGCGATCGAGGCGAGCGATTTCGAGGGCACCTCACTGCTGCTGTACGGCCCGCGCCTGGACGTGGAGGCACTGCGAGCACTGGTGCCGCGCGCCACCGACGACACCGCCCTCGGTGAACTGCGTATCCGCTCCGAGGAACAGGCCGACGCCGCGGCCGACGGCATGATCGACGTCCTGCGGGCCGCACACACCACATGTACCGCGCTCGCCGTGCTCCTCGCGCTGCTGGCACTGGTCCTCGAACTCCTGCTGTCCGCACCGGCCCGCGGCCGCACCACCGCGTACCTGCGCACGCTCGGCCTCGGCGACCGGGCCACCTCGGGGCTGCACCTGCTGCAACTGCTGCCGATGGTGCTGGCGGCCGTGACGGGCGGCATCGCCCTGGGACTGACACTGCCCGCGCTGCTCGGACCCGCTCTGAACCTGCGGGAGTTCACGGGCGGGCCCGCCGCCCCCGCGCCCCACCCCGACCTGCTGCTGACCGCCGCTCTGGGAGCGGGGCTGGGCGTCCTGGTGCTCGCGGCGGTCGGCGTGGAGACCTGGATCGGACGCCGCCGCGGGCTCGGCGCGGTCCTGAGACTGGGGAGAAACGATGACTGAACCGCAGGGGGACCGGCAGGGGAGCGACCCGCGCCGACTCGGCGCACCGGCGCCGCCCGGTGAACCGGGTGAGCTTGATGAACCGCGGCAGCTCGGCGGCCCGAGGCAGTCCGGTGAACCGCGGAAGCTCGACGCCCCGGCACAACTAGGCGATCCGGGGCATCTCGGCGGCCCGAGGCGGCCCGGCAGCTCGCGGCAGGCGAGCGACCCGAGGCAGCCCGGCGACTCGCGGCAGGCGAGCGACCTCCGGCAGCTGGAGGAGCGGGCCCGCGGCGCCCGGCGGCCGCCCGCGGGCGCCGACGACGGGCTCGTCGTCTGCGACAACCTGGTCCGCGTCTACCGCACCGACGAGGTCGAGGTCCAGGCGCTCCAGGGCCTCGACCTGGTCGTCGAGGAGGGCGAGTGCGTGGCACTCGTCGGCGCCTCCGGCTCCGGCAAGTCGACCCTGCTGTCCATCCTCTCCGGACTCGACCTGCCCACGGCGGGCCGCGCCCGGGTCGCCGGGCACGACCTGCTCGCCCTGCGCCGACGCGAGCGGCTCGGCTACCGCCGGCACACCGTCGGCTTCGTCTGGCAGCAGACGGGACGCAACCTGCTGCCGTACCTGACGGCCCTGGAGAACGTGGCTCTGCCGATGAAGTACGTGCGTGTACCGCGCCGCAAACGGGCCGCGCGCGCCGCCGAACTCCTCGACGTCCTCGGCGTCGCGCACTGCCGCGACCGGCGTCCCGCCGAACTCTCCGGCGGCGAACAGCAGCGCGTGGCCGTCGCGGTCGCCACGGCCAACTCGCCCCGCGTGCTGCTCGCCGACGAACCCACGGGCGAACTCGACACCGCGAGCGGCGAGGAGGTCTTCGCGGCACTGCGCCGTGCCAACGAGGAACTCGGCGCCACCGTCCTCGTCGTCACCCACGACCCCCTCGTCTCCGAACAGGTCCGCCGCACGGTCCGTATCCGCGACGGCCGTACGTCGACGGAGACCCTGCGCGGGCCCGGCGGCGGGGGCGCCGAGGAGTACACCGTCCTGGACCGCGCGGGCCGCCTCCAGCTGCCCCGGGACCACGTGGAGCGTTACGGTCTGCGCGGCCGCGTCCGCCTGACGGCGGAGCCGGACCATGTGGGCGTCTGGCCCGACCGGACCCACGACCCCGACTCCTCGGTGTGAACCCGCGTGAACCCGTGTGAGCCCGGTGGGTCGGTAGAGCTGAGCGTCGGTGCGTCGGTGCGTCGGCGGAAACCCGGATGCGGGTGGGCCGGGTGCACGCCTAGGCTCGCGTGCGAGGCGCCGACCACACGCCTTGCCGCCAGCGCCAGTCAGGGGGACCAGAGATGGACCGGGACACGAGTTGTCAGCTGTTCGCGCTCACTTTCGACGCGAGTGAACCTGAGCGTCTCGCGCGGTTCTGGTCACGCTTCCTCGGCTGGGAGACGGTCGACGATCCGCAGGACGGCATCGTGCTCCTGCCTGCCGACGACACCGGGTTCCGCCTCCGGTTCCTGCCGTCGCGGGAGCGGAAGACCGGCCAGAACCGGATGCACTTCGATCTGACGAGTACGTCCCTGGAGGACCAGCGGCAGACCGTGGAGCGGGCGCTGGCACTCGGCGCACAGCACATCGACATCGGCCAGCTCCCCGAAGAGGAGCACGTGGTGCTCGCGGACCCGGAGGGCAACGAGTTCTGCGTCATCGAGCCGGGCAACAACTTCCTCGCCGACTGCGGCTTCATCGGAGCGCTGGCCTGCGACGGCTCGCAGGAGGTCGGGTACTTCTGGAGCAAGGCGCTCGGCTGGCCCCTGGTCTGGGACCAGGATCAGGAGACCGCGATCCGCTCTCCGCACGGTGGACCGAAGTTCACGTGGGGTGGGCCGCCGGTGGCGCCGAGGACGGGCAGGGACCGGCTGCGCTTCGACCTGGCTCCCGCCGCCGACGGTGACCTGCGGACGGAGGTCGACCGGCTGCTCGCCCTCGGGGCGAAGCGCCTCGACACCGGCCAGGACGAACTCGGCGGCGTGGCGATGACCGACCCCGACGGCAACGAGTTCAGTGTCCTGACACCCCGGTAGCTCCCGCTGCTCCCACCTATTCAGTTTCTCCGGCAGGTCCGGTGACGGGCGGCACCATCTCCAGGACGGTGGAGACGGCGGCGCGGTGCCAGTCCCCGGCGTGGCGGAGCATCGCGTGGTCACCGCCCGCCATGCCCACGAAGGCCGCCCGGGCGCCCGCGGTACGGGCGCGTGTCACGAATGCCCTGGACAGGAGGGGATCCGTGACACGGTCACGGTCTCCGTGCAGCACCACGACCTCCTTGTCCCGCAGCTGGGCCACCGGCTCGCCCACGGGGCACCAGGGAGCCAGCGCCACAACGCCGCGTACCTGCGCCGCGCCCGCCGCACGCAGCGCCGCCCGGCCGCCCATCGAGTGGCCGACGAGGACGACCGGGACGTCCGGAGCGAGGTGTCGAAGCTCTTCGAGCGCACGCCGCGCGTCCCGCAGGGAGTCGGCGTCACCGCCGTTCCAGCCCCGTACGCGGTAACGCACCTCCGCCAGCAGGACGTCGTCGTCGGGTATCGCACGGGCCATGGCGCGCACGAAGGGCTTCATACGCACGGCCGCGAGGTGCCAAGGGCGGGACGGAGCACGACTGTCCGACCTGCCGCCGTGCAGGAACAGGACGGCGGCACGGGGCGAGCGGGGCAGATGCCGCACCGCCAGCGCGGGTGCGTGTGAGCTCGCCGACTCATCGGTGGACGCCTGTTCGTGCACTGTCATTCCCGCTCCCGTCTGTCGAGCCGCCGCAGCTCACCGGACCTGTCTCACCCAATATTCGTTGCCGACCGGCCGACGGCTTGGTCGGCGGCCGGTCGGCCGTGTCCGGACACCGCTCGGGACGGAACCGGACGCCGGGCGGGACGGAACCGTACGCTCTTTCGTCCGCCTGCCCGCGCAGTCCGGCTTCACCTGCGTTTTCATGGATGTCAGGGACCAATCCGCCGCGGCTCCGGCATCGGATTACGTCCGGAGATGTCCTGACGGACGTCCCACGGATGTCTCGACGGATGTCCCGACGACGGAGGACCCGGTGAACGAAGTCGCCCAGATCGGCAGACACCACTCGGCCGAACCTGATCTGCAGGAACTGCTGCGACGTGTGGCGCTGGGCGACGAGCAGGCGTTCGCCTCGGTGTACGACGCCGTGGTGGGCCCGGTCCTCGGTGTCGTCCGCGCGGTCCTGCGGGACCGTGCCCAGTCGGAGGAAGTGGCGCAGGAGGTTCTGGTGGAGGTGTGGCGCACGGCCCCGCGCTTCCGCTCAGACCGCGGCACGGCCGTCAACTGGATCCTCACGATGGCCCATCAGCGGGCGGTCGACCGGGTGCGCTCGGTGGAGGCCGCGGCCGCCCGGGACCACAAGGCGGCGCAACTGGACCGCACGCCCGAGTACGACGACGTGACCGAGCAGGTGGAGGCACGGCTGGAGCGGGAACAGGTGCGGCGCTGTCTGCGCACCCTGACCGACATCCAGCGTCAGGCCGTCGACCTCGCGTACTACCGCGGGCTCACCTACCGCGAGGTGGCCGAAGCCCTGGCGCTTCCGCTGGGCACGGTCAAGACCCGGCTGCGGGACGGCCTCATCCGACTGCGTGACTGCCTGGGGGTGACCGCGTGAGCACTGCGGATCTGCACACGTTGACCGGCGCCTACGCCCTGCACGCCCTGTCCGACGAAGAACGGCAGGCCTTCGAGCGGCACCTCGGGGAGTGCGAGCCGTGCACCCAGGAGACGGCCGAACTGTCCGCCACCGCCGCCCGGCTGGGACTCGCCGTCTCCCTGCCGCCCCGCCCCGCCATGCGGGAGGACGTACTGCGGCAGATCCGGACCGTCCGGCAGGAGGGACCCGGTGGCCCGGCCCTGCCGCGCCGCGCACGGACGGCCTCGCGCGGGCGTCCGGTGTCGCGCTGGGCACTGGCCGCCTGTCTCGCGGCGGCCGCCGCGCTGGGCGGTACCGCGGTGTGGCAGCACGAGCGTGCCGAGGACGCCTTGGAGCAGGCGCGCCGTGCCGACCGGGGGGCGAACGACATCGCGGCCGTGCTCACGGCCCCGGACGCCAGGAGCCGGACCACGAAACTGGCCGGGGGCGCCACGGGCACCGTCGTCGTCTCCGACAGCCGTGACAGGGCCGTCTTCATGGCCTCCGGGATGACCGAGCCGCCTCGGGGCAAGGTGTACCAGCTCTGGTTCGACGACGACGGCTCCATGAGGTCCGCCGGCCTGATGGACCCCGCGCGCACCAGCCAGGCCGTCCTGATGCGGGGCGCGGTGGGCGGGGCGTCGGGCATGGGGGTCACGGTCGAACCGAAGGGCGGCTCCGAGCAGCCGACCTCCACACCGCTGGCCCTGCTGAACCTCCCCGCGTGACGGGCAGCCCTGGGTCGAGGCACTCCTGGCCGGAGGCGGCCTCGCACCTGTCAAGGTCAAGGGTCCCCCCGCCGGCCGGCGACGGCCACGCACCGGTCAGGCGTCACACCTGGCCGGTGACGGTCACAGTGACCCGCGCCGGTGCGGGCTCAGCCGGGAACCGCTCGACCAGATGGGCCTCGACGCGACGGCGTGCGGCGCGGGCCACGTCCAGGGCTCGTGACTGCCTCAGTGCGACGAGGTGGATCTCGACATGCCTTCGCCCGGTGCCGTCCGGCCCACTCAGCCGTACGCCCGCTGCCGACACTCCTGTCATCGGCACTCTTGTCGTCGGCACTTCCGCCGTGGTCCGCGCTCCCGTGGTCGGCGCGCCCGCGGTCAGTGCTCCCGCCGCCGGAGCCGCGTCCTTGCCGCGCTGCGGCCGTCCCCGGGTCGGGCGCAGCCGGCCGGCGAGCCCCGGCCTGAGGAAGGCCACCCCCGGCACAGTCTCCACGGCCCGGGCGATCTCCTCGGCCAGCGAGGTGTGTGCGGTGTCGCGGGTCATGACGTACGACCTTCCTGGCTGTCGTCCGCGGTGTCGATCAGGTCGGTCACATGGACGTCTATCGTCGCCACGGCCACCCCCAACTCACGGTCCGCCGCCTCCCGGACCCGCCTGCGTACCTCTTCCGCCAGCTCCGGGAGCGAGACGCCTGACGGGGCGTGAATACCCAGGCGGACCTCGACCCGCCCGTCGGTGGTGTCGGAGGTGGAGAGGGAGAGGAGACGACAGGACCCCGCCCGTACGCCGGTCACGGTCTCGGCCGCCGCACGCAGGGCGCGGGCAGCGACCGCCTCCATGATCCACAGATCCTCGTCGGGCTCGCCGAGGGGCACGGGGCGGCCGGGACGCAGTTCGAGGCGCACGACCTCCATGACGCGCCGGGTCAGCGACGTCGCCTCGGACGCGTAGCTGTCCGCGGTCTCGTCGCGCAGGCCGCGAACGGCGACCTCCAGATCGTCGAGGTCGAGGACGGCCCGCCGGCAGTGCGGGCAGGTCTGCCGATGCGGGTCGTCGGTCTGCTGCTCCCAGTCGTCCCAGACCCGGGACAGCAGCCGGCCGCACGGCAGTTGCTCGTCGTCGACGCCGCCGGTGTCCGCGGTGGGCGGGTCGGTGTGTGCGGTCATCGCCAGGCCCCCATTGCTTGTGTCAGGCAGCGTCGTGCGCGGAAGACACGGGCGCGCACAGCCTCCTGGCTGATGCCGACCGCGTCCGCGATGAATTCGTAGGACTGACCGTCCAATTCTCGCAGGACCCAGCAGGCGCGCTGCTCGACCGACAGCTGATCGAGCGCCTCGCCCAGCTCACGCACCGCGTCGCGGGCCTCCACGATCCGGGCCGGCGAGGCCGAGTGCTCGGGCGCCGCGATCTCTCCCGCGGCCTCCAGAGGTGCCACCGGCTTGCGGGCGCGCAGCACGTTCAGACAGCGGTTGGTGACGATCCGGTACATCCATGTGCCGAACGACGACCGGTGGTGGAACTCCGGGAGCCGTCGCCAGGCGCTGATGAACGCGTCCTGTACGGCGTCCTCCGCCTCCGCCCGCCCGCCGAGCAGGCGGGTGGCCAGCCGGATCAGTGACGGGGCATGGCTCTGTACGAGAACGGCGAAGGCGTCCTCGTCCCCTTCCGCGGCCCGTACCGTCAGCAGGGAATCCTCGGTCTCGCCCCCGGCGTCCGGTGGCGCGTTCTGATTGCGAACCCCCGCCACTGAGCGGCTCCTCTCGTCCGGTTCCGCTGGTTGGACACGTCGGTGCCGCCCGCCGTTACGCGGGTGTCGCCTCTTGTTTCGCGTGATCCCGTGAAACGGCCAGGGGGCTGGTGTGTCCTCATGAATGATCCGTTGCCGACACCTCCGCGGATGGCCCGTGCACGGTCGGACATTCATGCGGGCATATCGGTGAGACAGGCGCGGTCCCGGAAGCTGAGCGGAGATTTTCCGGGTATCCGCGTCACAGGCGTGGCCGCGGCGGGTCCATCGCAGTGAGAGCAGCCGACCGGCTACAGGAAGAAGGACGTGCCATGACCACGCAGACCGTACCGACCGCGTCGACCGGCAAGGACGTATCGGCACCGCAGGGCAGCAGGACGGCACAGACGACCACGGCATTGTCCGGCGGTGTGACCGGCGTCGACCAGCCGGCGGCGGACCGCGGGCGGACATCGATCGCCGACGTCGTCGTGGTGAAGGTCGCGGGGATCGCTGCCCGGGAGATCCCGGGTGTGTACGACATGGGCGGCGGCCTCTCCCGCACGATCGGCGCGGTCCGCGACCGCGTGCCGGGCGGCCGGCCGAACGTGGGGCGCGGAGTGAAGGTCGAGGTAGGCGAGCGGCAGACGGCCATCGACCTCGACCTGGTCGTGGAGTACGGGGTTCCCATCACGGACGTGGCCCGGGATGTGCGGGAGAACGTGATCTCCGCGGTGCAGCGCGTCACCGGCCTCGACGTGGTGGAGGTCAACGTCACCGTCAACGACGTGCATCTGCCCGAGGAGGACGACGAGTCGCCGACGACGGACTCCCGCGTGGAGTGAGCCGGCCGTCGCACACCACAGGGCGCCGAGCCGGTGCATGAGACCCGGTGCGTGAAGACCGGTGCGTGATGACCGGGCAAAGAGGAATGGTGAAAGAGGCCAGGACATGGACGTGACCACGTGACCAGAGCATTCGTCGGGATGATCGCAGGGATGGCGCTGGCCTTCGCCGGTTTCTTCGGCGGCTTCGGGGCGTTCCTGCTCGTGGCCGCCCTGGGCGGTCTGGGGTGGGCCGCGGGTCACTGGCTCGACGGCGGGGGCCGCTTCCAGGATCTGCGCGACGGCTATGAGCGGAGCCGTCGATGACCACGGCGGACCGGCGCGGCACCACGACCGTGTCGGAGAAGGCGGTCCGAAGAATCGCCGAGCGGGCGGCCACCGAGGCCGTGCCGGGCCCGGGAACCAGCACAGAGACAGGCACCGGTATCGGCATCGGCACCGGTATCGGCATCGGAACCAGGGCTCGCGCCTCGAAGGGCTCGGCCGCCGTGCACGGGCGCCGGGCGGACGTGAGCGTCGACGTCACCCTGCCCTACCCCGCGCCACTGCCGGAGGCGGTCCGCCGGCTCCAGGACCATGTCACCGCCCGTACGCAGCAGTTGACGGGCCTCGACGTCACCACAGCACGCGTCGGCGTCACGGCCCTGGTCCCTGCACCGGTCGCGGCGAAGAGCGTGCCCCCTGACGGATCTGACAAGGACGGGTCTCCCACGGACGGGCCTGCCACGGCCGGGCTCGACAAAGACGAGCCTGCCGTGGACGACCCCGCCCAGCCGCCGCCGAACTCGCGGACGCCGCGGCGGTGGTGGTCCGGGCGACGGCTGCCGACCCTGCTGCTCGCCCTGTCGGCCCTGGTGGCCTGTGGCGCACTGGCGGTCGACCTGATGCTGGTGCACGCTGCCGGCCGGCCCGCAGCGGTCTGGCGCACCGACGCACTGCACTGGCTCTCACGGCACGGCCCCGGTGACGCGACGGTCACGGCCTGTGCCGCCGCGGTCGCGCTGCTCGGGCTGCTGATGGTCGTTCTGGCCCTCACCCCAGGACATCGCGGACTGCTCACGGTCACAGCGCCCGCTCCGAACCTGTGGGCGGCCCTCGACCGCACGGCAGTCGCGGCCCTCATCAGGGACGCGGTGGGCCGGACGCAGGGGATCGGTCCCGTGAAGGTGCGGGTGCGCCGCCGCAGCGTCACCGTCCGGGCCGGCCTGGCCTTCGGTGACCGTGCACACGCACTCGACGAGGCGCGGCACATGGCCCGCCGGGCACTGGAGAGCTGCAATCTGCGTCGGCCACCGCGACTGCGCGTCAGGATCCGGCCCGGGGCCGCCTGGGATCCCGGCACGACGGTTGGGGACACCGGGGGAGCGCAGCGTACGCTCACGGCCGGTGCCGACGACACGGACCTCGAAGGAGTCACCCGCTGATGCGACGTTCCCGTACGGTCCTCGACCGGACCGCCCTCGCCGCAGTCGGCCTGCTGTTCCTCCTCGGCGGTACGTGGCTCGCCCTCACCCGGGCACCCTGGGCCACGCGCCTTCCGTCCTGGTGGCCGGATCCCGGCGCCCGGGCCGTGCTGGTGGATCCGGCCGGCCTCGCCGAACTGCGCTCCACGGACTGGTGGACGCCCTCGGTCATGGCCGCGTCGATCGCGATGACCGCGCTTCTCGCTCTGTGGTGCGTCCGCCTGCTGCGCGGCGGGGCCCGCCCGTCGATGCCGCTGCCCGCGCCCGGCGGCACGCTGCGGACCCGGGCCCTGGAGGACGTCGTGACCCGGCACGCGGCGGGGATCGGCGGCGTCAGCCGCTGCCGCACCCGAGTGCTCGCACGGCACAAGCAGGTGCAGGTGCGCCTGCATGTCCGGCTGCAGCCCGATGTGGCCCCGGCCGCCGTCCTGCCCGCCCTAGCCGAGCTCGCCGGCCGGACGGAGAGTTCCCTCACCCCGTACAGGGTGCGTACGCGCGTCCGTTTCTCCACCCGTTCGCACCGTAGGTCCCATGTCCGCTGAACCGCGGCCCGTCGTCACCGGCGGCGGCCCGCGCGCACTGGAGCCGGTATGGCGCCGCACCCGGACCCCGGCTGCCTGGGGCGTCGCGCTGCGCCGCACGCCGTTGTCGATGTGGCGGGACGACGTCTCCGACTACGCGGCCGCCCTCACCTACTACGCGATCCTGGCGGTCCTGCCCTCCCTGCTGGTCACCGTCATCGCCTTCAGCATGATCAGCCCGGGCACCGCCGAGGACTTCATCGCCCATGTCACCGCCTACGCCCCGGACCAGTCCGGCACCCAGCTGCACGACGTGCTGACCCAGACGCTGCGAGACGGCTCGGCTGCCTGGACGCTGCTGGGCGGCGGCATCGTGAGCGCCCTGTGGTCCGCCTCCAGCTACCTCGCCGTGTTCCGCCGTGCCCTGCACCGCATGCACCACGAGGACGACCACCGGTCGCCCTGGCACACGGCCCCCCGCATCCTGCTCACCGCCTTCGCCCTGCTGGGCCTGCTGCTCGTCAGCGCGCTCCTCCTGCTGCTGACAGGGCCGATCGCCGAGACCGCCGGCCGCCTTCTCGGCTTCGACGCGGTGGCCGCCTGGGCCTGGAACCTGCTGCGCTGGCCGCTCCTGCTGTGCCTGGTGGCGCTGCTGGTCGTCATCGTCTTCCACACCGGACCCATACCGGCCCGCCGCCGCAAGCACAGCGTCCCCGGCGGGATCCTGGCGGCGGGCCTGTGGCTCGTCGTCTCCGGAGGCTTCGCCCTGTACACCTCCGCGCTCGGCACCTACAGCAAGCTCTACGGCTCCCTCGCGGGTGCGGTGGTCTTCCTCATCTGGCTGTGGCTGTCCAACCTCGCCCTGCTCGCCGGGGCGCAGTTCACCGCCGAACTGAGCGGATTGAGCAGGAGAGAGCGACCGGCGCTGCCGCCGGCGGAAGGTTCCCCCGAAGCAGCCTGAGCCCGGTGACGTGATGCCTTGCGGCGACCTCCAGGTCTCGCAATACTTAGCCTCATGGCACAGTATTCGGCGCAACTGGACGGCGTGTTCGTCGCCCTGGCCGACCCGACCCGGCGCGCGGTCGTCCGGCGTCTCGGCCGCGGCTCCACGAGCGTCGGGGAACTCGCCCGTGAGTTCCCCATGACTCTCCCCTCGTTCATGAAGCATGTGCGCACGCTCGAAGCGAACGGGCTGATCCGCACGGTCAAGTCCGGCCGGGTCCGCACCTGTGAGCTCAACCGCGACCGGCTCGCGCTCGTCGACGACTGGCTCGCGGAGCAGCGCCGTACATGGGAGGAGCGGACCGACCGCCTCGAACAGTTCGTCACCGACCCGGAGGAGGACAGACAGTGAACCCCGACCTCGATCTCAGCCTGGAGCGGATCATCCGCGCCCCGCGCGCGACCGTGTGGAGCGCCTGGGCCGACCCGTCCCGGCTGGAGAAGTGGTGGCTCCCGGCCCCGATGCGCTGCCGGGTGGACCAGCTGGAACTGCGGCCCGGCGGGGCGTTCGTGACACGGATGAGCGACGACGACACCGAGTTCGTCCCCCACCTGGACGCGTGCTTCCTCGCCGTCGACGAACTGCAGCGGATCGTGTTCACCAACGCCGTCGACAGCACCTGGCGTCCGGCGAACCCCGCCCCGGTCACGATGACCGCCACGATCACGCTGCACGAGCATCCGGACGGCACGGACTACCGGATGCTCGTGCGGCACGGCGACCCGGAGTCCCGCGCGCGGCACGACAAGCTCGGCTTCGCCGACGGCTGGGGCACGGTCGCGGGTCAACTGGCCGCGCTCGCCGAGAGCATGGCCCCGCGATGAAGATCACCCTGACCGAGTTCGTCACGCTGGACGGGGTCAGTCAGGGCCCCGCAGGCGCCCACCGGTGAGTACGAGGGGGTCACCGATGTCCTCCGGACTACCTTCTGAGGCCGGACTGGCCCGCAAGGCCCGCAAAACCGCCTAGGAGGGGCTGTGGGACGGAGTGCCGGGGCTGTCGGGGCGTGCGGTGTGGTCGCGGTGGCCCGTCGTGCGGCGGTCCTCCTTCATCTCGGCCTCGTAGAGGTGGTCGCGTCCGTCCGCGAGGTCGCTCCGGGCACTTCGCTCCAGATCCTTGAAGGGCTGGTAGTAGGTGCCGTCGTAGGCCTCGACGATCTGGAACGTCCAGTGACCCGGGATGACGTTGCGGCCCAGGACCTCGCACTCCACACGGTCGGCGTACTCGGTGTGGCCCGCCTCGCGGAGGAGCCGGACCGCGCGGTCCAGCTCCAGGTCGGCCCCTCCGGTCAGTTGGTGGAACGAGTACAGGTGTCCTCGGGCCCGCTCGGTGGTCTCCAGTGCCTTGGACAGCGCACCGAGTGCTTCCACGGTCTCGTCGCTGACTCCGTCGGGGCGCCGATGGGCGCGGTCAGGACCGTCGTTCGGTTGGTTCATGCTCTGCCGCATGCCCGCGGAACGCGGACACATATGCGGCTGCGGTGGTACGAGTGCCCGGATGGCGCACGAGGCCGGCCGGCCGGAGCTGTCAGGGCCTGCCGCGCCTTCAGTGCGGTGCCTGCCCCGCCTTCAGTGCGGTGACCGCCCTGCCCTCCGTGCGGTGACCGGCCCGCCCTCCGTGCGGTGACCGCCCGCGATTCACGGCGTCCGGTCGTCTTTGCTGTCTTCGTTGTCTCCGCTGTCAGCAGTTTCGCCGGTGAACATGGCGATCAGGCTGTGGGGTGTCTTGTCGCCGTAGAGGAGTTCATGGAGTTCGGTGCCCTCGGCGGCGGCTTCGGCGCCGCGGGTGAACATGGCCTGCTCGTACTCGGCGAGGGCGCCTTCGACGTCCCCGGGGCGGGCGGCGAGGGCCTTGCCGAGTTCGGCGCCGTCGTACATGGCGAGGTTGGCGCCCTCGCCGTTCGGGACCGAGAGGTGGGCGGCGTCGCCGAGCAGGGTGACCCCGGGCACCCTGTCCCACCGGTGTCCGACGGGCAGGGCGTTGAGGGGACGCAGGACAGGCGCGGTCTCACCGTCGGTGATGAGTGCGGTGAGTTCCGGTGCCCAGCCGTGGAACTCCTTCGCGATCCGCGCGGTGACCTCGGCGGAGTCGCTGAAGTCGATGGCCGCGAACCACTCCCGCGACTCGCTGAGCATCACGTAGGTGTGGAGGGTGCCGCCGCTCTCCCGGTGGGCCAGGATCGCCCTGCCCGGCGTGAGCGCGAACATCGACCCGCCGCCGACCGCTTTCGCACTGGCCGGGTGCCGGGTCTCGCTGTCGAACAGGTAGGTCTCGACGAACGACATGCCCGCGTACTCCGGGGTGACGGCGGTGAGCAGCGGCCTGACGCGGGACCATGCGCCGTCCGCGCCGACCAGCAGGTCCGTGACGACGGTGGTGCCGTCGGCGAAGGTCACCTCGTGTCGCCCCGCGCCGAGCGGACGGGTACCGCTGACCTTGTGACCCCACCGGACGGTGCCGGCCGGGAGCGAGTCGAGCAGCATCCGCCGCAGTTCGCCGCGCAGTACCTCGGGGCGGACGCCCGTGCCGTCGTCGGCCTTGTCGAACAGGACGGACCCGTCCACATCGAGGACGCGTATCGCCTCACGGCCCTCCAGGATGAGGTCGCGGAACTCGTCGGTGAGGCCTGCCGTCTCCAGAGCGAGCTGCCCGTTGTAGTCGTGGATGTCGAGCATTCCGCCCTGCGCACGTGCCGTAGGTGAGGTCTCGGCCTCGTAGACCGTGGCCGCGATGCCGTGGACGTGCAGCACGCGGGCCAGGGTGAGTCCGCCGAGCCCGGCGCCGATGATCGTGACGTGAGTACTGTCGTTGCTGCCAGTGGTGCCAGTACTGACAGTTTGCTCAGCGCTGACAGCGTTCTGAGTGTTCTGGGTGGGCTGAGTCGTCATGGTGGGGGTTCCTTGCCTGTCGTACGCCTGCCGGAAGTGCGCCCGGCGGATCTCCCACAAGGTTTCAGTCCGCGCCGACAGGCCGCCGACACCGGACCGACATCTTCCGGCGGCTGTCTACAGGTGACCGACACGCGCCGTCGGCGTCGGGTCGGCGGCAGGTACTCACAGGTCGACGGTCGTGCCCCACCCCTCGCGCACGGCGATGGCGTGGGCGACATGGGCCGCGGCCACGTCCAGGGCGGCGTGCCCGGTGGACTTGAACAGGGTCGGACCGGTCTGGTCCCGGCGGCCGGGGTGCGTGCCGGAGAGGACGGAGCCTAGGAGGGTGACGGTCTGTCCTTCGGACAGGTTCTGCAGCTCGTGCGCGCCCGCCGGGGGTGCGGCGGCGTGGGCGCCGGGCCACTCCGTGAACAGCAGGGCCTCCCGGACGGTGTCGGCGTCCACCTCGGGGCCGTGGGAGCCGCCCACCGAACTGACATGGGCGCCCGGTGCGAGCCAGTCCCGGCGGATCACCGGTCGCACGGCGCCGGTGCAGCAGAACACCACACCGGCACCGCGCACGGCAGCTTCGGCACTCGGTGCGGGCTCGGCCGCGGGGTGCAGGGAGGTGGCGGAGCGGACACGTTGCGGGTCCCGCCCGGCCACGGCGACGGGCGTCGTGGGATCGAGGAGCGCGAGCAGGGCGAGCTGGGCCCGCGCCTGGGCCCCGGTACCGATGACGGCGATGCGGCCTGGGCGGGGCGCGGCCAGCGCGAGGGCGCTGTGGGTGGCTGCCGCGGCCGTACGGATCACGGTGAGGGACTCGGCGTCGAGAAGGGCCAGCGGGCGGCCGTCCTCGGGGTCGAAGAGGGCGACGATGCCCCGGTGGCTGCTCCGGCCGGTCTGTGCCGGGTCCGCGAACACGGAGACGAGCTTGGCCGCGAGCCCGAGCCCGGGAACGTAACCGGGCATGACACCCAGCAGTCCGCCCGGGGCGCGGGCGGCTACGCGCGGCGGTGCGGAGGCCTCGCCCCGGCTGACGGCGATCAGCGCCTGTGCCACCGCGTCCATCACCCGGTGCGGGTCGAGCGCCGCACGGGTCCGGGTGCGGTCGAGAACGAGGACGCCACTCATACCGGTCCGTTCGCCGGGTCGGAGGAGATCGCGGATGCGCCGGGGGCGGTCAGCAGCCGTTGCAGTGTGCCGGTGGCCTCGCGCAGGTGCTCCCGCAGTTCGGGGAGGCGGGAGGGCGTGAACTCGGCGTCCAGGCCGACGACTGTCAGCGCGCAGACCGGCGCGCCGGACGTCGGTGAGACGGCGCGGCCGAGTGAGGCGACGGGCTGTTCGTTGCGGCCGTGTTCGACGGCGAAGCCGGTCCGCCGCGCGCGTTCGATGTCGGCCAGCAGCCCGTCGGGACCCTCCAGCGGGTGCCCGGCCGCTTCGGCGGGACGCAGGTAGGGGGCGCGTGCGGCGGGGGCGAGCGCGGCGACCAGCGCGAGGGGCCCCGCGAACCGGTGGACGGGCAGGCTCTCGCCGATCAGGTCGGTGATCATCGCGAGCCGGTCGGGCCGTACGGCGTCGATCACCCGTGACCTGTCGTCCTCCAGTACCTGGAGGTTGGCCATCATGCCGGTGCGCGCGGACAGCTCGGTGAGCACGGGGCGGGCGATGGCCGTCAGTGAGTTCCTGGCCGCGGACGACGACAGCTGGAGCACCGCGGTGCCGGGCAGATAGCGGTCACCGGCCCGCAGCACCCATCCCCGGCGTACGAGATCGAGGAGGACGCGGTAGGCGGTCGCCCGATGGAGCCCGACCTCCTCGGCCAGGTCGGTCAGCCGCGGGGGCTGTGGTGCGCGCGCGACGGCCTCGACCAGGTCCAGGGCCTTGTCCACGGCGGTACGGGGTGCTTCGGGCAAGTCCGACCACTCCTTGTGGCGTCGGGGCACGTCGGCGTACGGTGATGCGTGTTGCAAGAGACGTTACATGTGTTACGTACAGCGCAACAACCCGCCCTACCATCCTGAGCACGACGAGTGAGAGGCGAAGATGACGAACGAGGCCTCGGGAGCGCCGACCCCGCACGCCCCGCCGACGGCCGGGACGGTCGCCGTGTATCGCGGTGCCACGCTGTTCGACGGAACCGGACGGGCGCCCCGCCCCTCGACGTCGATCGTCGTGGACGGCGCGACGATCCGGGCGGTGGGCGACGACGCGAAGATCGCCGCGTCCCTCCCCGCCGACGCGCTCGTCCACGACCTCGACGGTCGCTTCGTCATGCCGGGCCTCATCGACTCCCACCAGCACATCGCGACACCGCCCGACCGGCCCGTCGCCGAGGCGGTGCTCGACCGTCTCGTGCACAGCGGCGTCACGGCGATCCGCGACATGGCGGACGACCTGCGACAGGTCGGCGATCTCGCGCGGGCCACCCTCGTCGGTGAGATCCCCGGCCCGGACATCCGCTACGCCGCGCTGATGGCGGGGCCGGGCTTCTTCGACGACCCGCGCACCCACCAGGTCTCCCAGGGAGAGACGCCGGGAGCCGTTCCGTGGATGCAGGCCATCACCCCGGACACCGACCTGCGCGTGGCGGTGGCCCTGGCGCGCGGCACGCACGCCGCCGCCATCAAGGTGTACGCCGATCTGGACCACGGCACGGTCGCCGCGATCACCGCCGAGGCGCACCGCCAGGGCATCCCCGTCTGGGCCCACGCCGCCGTCTTCCCGGCGACGCCCCGACAGGTCGTCGAAGCCGGTGTCGACAGCGTCTCCCACGTCACGCTGCTCGCCTTCGAGGGCGCCGAGGGCGCCGACGGGCCGCTGACGACGTACAAGAACAAGCCGAAGGTCGACCACCAGCGGTTCGCCGCCGAGGACGATCCGCACCTGGACGCACTCTTCGCCCTGATGTGCCGCCGCGGAACCGTGCTCGACGCGACCGCCGGCATGTGGGAGAGCGACGAGTTGAGGGGGGAAGGACCCGAGGACGCCGCACGCGCGCGGGCCAACGCCCGACTGGCCGCGCACATCACGGCTCAGGCGTACCGCGCCGGTGTGGACCTGTCGACCGGTACCGACTACGAGACCGACCGCGACGACCCTTTCCCCGCACTGTTCGAGGAGCTGGCGTTCCTCGTGCGCCGCTGCGGCATCCCGCCCGAGGAGGTGCTGCGCTCGGCCACCCTGATCGGCGCCCGGAGCGCCGGGGCAGAGGACCTCATGGGCAGCGTCGAGGCGGGCAAGCTCGCCAACTTCGTCGTCCTGGACGAGAATCCGCTGCTCGACATCGACCACCTGCGCAGCGTCACCCTCACCGTCAAGCGCGGCCACCGCTTCGAGCGCGGCGCGTACAAGGAAGCCCGATGACCTCCACTCCCATGATCATCAACGCGCTCGGGCAGCTCGACAACCCGAACGCGCCCCGGTCGGCCGAAGCCGCCGCACAGCTCAACCAGAGCAGCGACCAACTCACCATCGACGCCCGCACCTTGGCGGACGCCCGCGCCTCGGGCCTCACCGCTGTCAACATCACCCTCGGTTACACCATGGGCGAGCTGCCCCCGTACGAGCACACGCTGCACGAGATCGAGGTGTGGGACGGGATCGTGCGGGACCACGCGGCGGACCTGCTGAAGGTGCGCACGGTCGCCGACCTCCACCGGGCGCGGGAGGAGCGCAGGGTCGGTGTCATCTACGGCTTCCAGAACGCCGTCGCGGTCGGCGAGGACGTCGGCCGCGTCGCCACGTTCGCGGAGTTGGGTGTGCGCGTCGTCCAACTCACCTACAACCAGGCCAACCACCTCGGCGACGGCTCCATGGCACCGGCCAACCGGGGCCTGAGCGAATTCGGCCGCAGCGTGGTCGAGGCGCTCAACGCACACGACCTGATGGTGGACCTCTCGCACAGCGGCGAGCGCACCTGTCTGGAGGCCGCGGCCCTCTCCCGTACACCGGTGTCGATCAACCACACCGGCTGCCGGGCACTGGCCGATCTGCCCCGCAACAAGACCGACGAGGAACTGCGGCTGGTCGCCTCGCGCGGGGGGTTCGTGGGCATCTACTTCATGCCGTTCCTCAGCCTGTCCGGTCATGCCACGGCCGCGGACGTCGTCGAGCACATCGACCACGCCGTGAACGTGTGCGGTGAGGACCACGTCGGCATCGGCACCGACGGGCCCGTCACCTCCATCGACGACCTCGACGCCTACCGCGCCGATCTCGCCGAGCACGTGGCGCTGCGAGCGGCGGCCGGAGTCGGCGCCGCCGGGGAGCGTGCGGACACGCTCCCCTTCGTCCTCGACCTGCGCGGGGTGGACCAGTTCAGGGAACTGATCCGCCTCCTGGAACGGCGCGGATACCGCTCCGAACGCATCGAGAAGATCCTCGGACGCAACTTCCTCGACTACGCGGACCGGGTGTGGGCGAAAACCGCGTGAGGACGCTGAGCACCCTGAGGACCCTGAGGACCCGGGGGGCCCTGAGGGCTCAGAGGACCGTGAGGATCGGGAGGGCTACTTGAGCGCCGTCGCGAACAGCGGCACCACGTGCTCCAGCGCGTAGTCGACCGACAGTACGGAGTCCATGGCGAACGCCGAGCTGATGTTCTTGTCGTCGAAGACGACGGAGTGGCCCTTCTTCACGGACGGTACGGCCTCGAAGAGGGGATCGGAGCTGATCTTCTTCGCGGTGACGCCGATGGGAGCCATCACCGTCAGGTCGGCGTCGAGGAGGTCGAGATTCTCCTCCGAGACCGGCACGGAGAACGCGGAACCGGCCTTGGCCTCGATGGCGGGGCTGTTCTCGAATCCGAGCCGCTCGACGAAGTCGACCCGGCCCGTGCCGCGAACGTACGCGCCCCACGCGGAAGCGGTCCGCGAACCGAGCGTGATGGTCTTGTCCTTGAACTCCGGGTGCGCCTTCGCGGCGTCGGCGAACTTCTTCTCGGTCTCGGCGATCAGCTTCTTGCCGTCGTCGGCCAGGCCGAGGGCCTGGGCGACCATGGTGGTCTGCTTCGCCCACGAGATCTTGTACTGGTCGCCGCCCTTCGGCACTCCCACGGTCGGCGCGATCTTGCTCAGGGTGTCGTAACGCGTCTGGTCACCACTGGACTTGGTGTCCAGGATCAGGTCGGGCTTCAGGGCCGCGATCTTCTCGTACTCGGGCTCCAGCGTGCCGATCTTCTGCGGGCTCTTGTCGTAGAGACCCTTGGCCCAGGGTCCGAGGCCGTCGCCACCGAAGGCGAGCCAGTCGCTGGCCCCGACCGGCTGCACGCCGAGCGAGAGCGCGGCCTCCGCGTCGCCCCAGCCGAGCGCCACCACGCGCTTGGGCGCCTCGTCCACGGTGACCGTGCCGAACTTGGTGGCGACCTTGGCCGGGAACGCGCCGCCGGACGGCTGGGCGGCGCTGTCCTGGCTGCTGGACTCGTCGGACGAACCGCAGGCGGCCAGCGTCCCCATCAGGGTGAGCGCGAGGGCGCCGGTCAGCAGGCGCAGACGGCCCGTACGGCGTCGGGAGCCGGAGTCGGCGGGGCGAGAGGACATGGTGGGTGCTCTTTCCGGGAGGTTCATCGAAGTACTCGACACAGTTGCGAGTTGAGAGGGGGGAGAGGGGGTTCGGAGGCTCAAGATGGGGACGGGGACGGGGTGAGCGGGGTGTCGTCGGCCGGCGGCACCGTGATGTGGTGCCGCCCCATCGGCACGATCAGGGGTGTGCCCGACGCCGGGTCCGGAACGACCGCGCTGCGCAGCCCGAACACCTCGTGCACCAGGTCCTCGGTGACGATCGCGGCCGGGGTGCCCTCGGCGACGATCCGGCCGTCCTTCATGGCGATGAGGTGGTCGGCGTACCGGCACGCGAGGTTGAGATCGTGCAGGACGACGGCGAGGGTGACCCCGCGCTGCCGGTTGAGGTCGGTCAGCAGGTCCAGGACGTCCAGCTGGTGGCTGATGTCGAGGTAGGTGGTGGGTTCGTCCAGCAGCAGGATGTCGGTCTCCTGGGCCAGGGCCATGGCGATCCAGACGCGCTGGCGCTGCCCGCCGGAGAGTTCGTCCAGCGGCCGGTCGGCGAGGTCCAGGACGTCGGTGGCGAGCATGGCCGCGGCGACTGCCTCGGTGTCGGACGCCGTCCAGCGCCGGAACCAGCCCTGGTGCGGATACCGGCCACGGCCGACCAGATCGGCGACGGTGATGGCCTCCGGCGCCACCGGGGACTGCGGCAGCACGCCCAGGGTCTCGGCCACCTGCCGGGTGGGCAGCTCCTGGATGCTGCGCCCGTCGAGGAGAACGGCTCCCGCCGACGGCACGAGCAGCCGTGCCATCGAGCGCAACAGCGTGGACTTCCCGCAGGCGTTGGGGCCCACGATGCAGGTGATGCGGCCGGGTGGCAGGTCGACGTCGAGCTGCGAGATGATCTCGCGCTCTCCGTACCCGAGCGTGAGAGCCCGGGCCTGAAGAGTGTGCGGGGCCGGCGGGGCGGGCGGGATGTAAGGGGCGTGTGTTTCGTGCTTGTCGTGCGTGTCGTGCGGGGAGGTCACCGTCGTCTCCTTGAGGGTGCCGAGCGGTTCACGGACCTCGCCGGAACCTTCGTCTGGAAGTCGCGTCACGGTCAGCCGCCCTTGCCCACGCGGTTGGCGCGCGCGAGCAGCCACAGCAGGTACGGCGCACCGACGAGGCTGGTCACGATCCCCACCGGCAACTGCGTGCCGGGGATGAGGTGCTGGGCCGCGTAGTCGGCGAGGAGGACCAGCGCGGCGCCGACGAGGGCCGAGGGCACCAGGGCCGCACCGTGCCCGGGGAGCAGGCGCCGGGCGATGGGCGGGGACACGAAGGCGACGAAGCCGACGGGTCCGGCGGCGGCCGTCGCCAGGCCCGCGAGGGCGGTCGCGCAGGCCAGCATGGCGAGTCGGCTGTGCTCGACCCGCGCTCCCAGACCGCCGGCGGCCTCGTCGCCCAACTGCAGGGCCGGCAGGGCGCGCGAGGCCGCCAGCGCCAGGGGCAGCAGCACGACCGCTCCGCCGAACAGGGGCCAGAAGTGCGTCCAGGAACGGCCGTTGAGACTGCCGGTCAGCCAGAGGAAGGCATTCTGCGCCTCGGTGACGTCCGACCGCGTCATGACGTACGAGACGACGCTCGACAGGCCCGTACCGATGCCGATGCCCACGAGGACCAGGCGGTAGCCGCTGATCCCCTTGCGCCAGGCCAGCAGGTAGACGGCGGCCCCGGTCAGCAGCGCGCCTCCCAGGGCGACCGCGGACAGGGCGATCCCGCTCAGTCCGAGGACCATGCTCGCCAGGACGGCGGCGGCGCTGGCGCCCGCGCTGACGCCGATGACATCGGGGCTGGCGAGCGGGTTGCGCAGCAGACCTTGGAACACCGCTCCGGAGAGCCCGAAGCAGCCGCCGACCAGGAGGGCCAGCAGGGCGCGCGGCAGGCGCAGTTCGAGGACGACGAACTGGGTGCCCGCGTCGCCGCTCCCGGCCAGTGTGGCGAGGACGTCGGCGAGCGGGATGACGAAGTCGCCGGTGGTGAGGGACAGGGCGAACGCCGCGAGTACGACGGCCAGCAGGACACCGCTCACGAGGGCGCCGCGCGCCTGCCCACGCCGTCGGACGCGGACCAGCCGTGCCACGGCGTCCTGCGGGGTGGCGGGGGAGGGACCACCGGTACCGGTCGTACCGGTCGTACCGGTCGTACCGGTCGTACCGGTCGTACCGGTTGCGCCGGTCGGCTCCGGGGACGCGGTGGCCGTACCGCCCGCGGACATGGTCTTACGGTTCACAGTTCGACCACGTTCCGGCGGCGGACGAGCAGGACGAAGGGAATGGCGCCCAGCGCGGCGGTGATCACACCGACCTGCACCTCGCCGGGGCGCGCGATCAGGCGCCCCACGACATCGGCGAAGAGCAGCAGGGCCGGTGCGAGCAGGGCGCTGTAGGGGAGGATCCACTTGTAGTCCGGGCCGGTGATCAGGCGTGCCGCGTGCGGAACGGCCAGGCCCAGGAAGCCGATCGGCCCCGCGATCGCCGTCGCCGCGCCGCAGAGCAGCACGACACTGATGGCTCCGGCCAGCCGCACGGCGACGATGCGCTGACCCAGGCCGCGCGCGATGTCGTCGCCGAGGGCGAGGGCGTTGAGGGAGGGGCCCAGCAACAGGGCCAGTACTCCGCCGACCGCGATGAAGGGCAGTGCCTGCCACAGGACATCGATGTCACGGCCGTTGAGCGCGCCCACCTGCCAGAACCGGAACTGGTCGAACGTCCGACTGTCCCTGAGCAGCATCGCGCTGGTCAGGGAGCCCAGCACGGCGGTGGTGGCTGCTCCGGCGAGGGCCAGTTTCACGGGCGTCGCGCCCTCGCGGCCCAGACTGCCGATGCCGTAGACGAGCACGGCGGCCACGCAGGCCCCGAGGAAGCCGAACCAGATGTACTGCGCGGGCTCGGTCAGGGACAGGACGCTGATGGCGAAGACGACGGTGACGGAGGCGCCCGCGTTGACACCCAACAGGCCGGGGTCCGCCAGGGGGTTGCGCGCGACGCCCTGCATCAGGGCTCCGGCGACACCGAGCGCCGATCCGGCGAGCAGACCGGCGATCGTGCGGGGGAGGCGGACCTCCTGGATGATCATCTGGCCGTGGACGGAGCGGTCGGGGCTGAACACCCCGGCCACCACGTCGTGCAGTGCCACGTCGCCCGAGCCCACGGCGAGGCTGAGCACGCTCATGGCGGTCAGTGCCAGGGCCGCTGCGAGCAGGCCCGCGCTGAGTGCGGGTCTGCCGTGCCGGCGGCGGACGTGCTCGGCGTCCGCGAGTTCGGGCGGGGAGAGGGAGACGGTCACGCGACGCGTATCCGAGGGTGCGTGCCGCGGGTGAACGGCGACGGGGCGAAGCGCACTTGAGGTCGTCCTTGTCCGCCCGCTCGCGGGCAGCGCAGAGTTACGGAACTGGGTGTTCCGTTCAGTAAGGTAAGCCAAACCTAACATCAAGAAAGATGCCGCCTGCAACCAGGTGGGTCATCTCGGCCTGGGCTCCGGGCCCGCCAGGATCCTGGCCTCGATCCGCTCGTAGTCCTTCTTGCGGCGCTGTGTCTCGCGGCGCCCCGAGAACATCGTGCCGAGCCAGCCGAACGCGAAGCCCAGGGGGATGGACACCAGGCCGGTCGTGGTGAACGGGAACCAGTTGAAGTCGGCCTGAGGGAAAGCCGCCATGGGCGTCCCGGACACCAGCCGGGTGCCCGGCATCAGGACGAGGACGGTGAGCGAGCCGCCGATCATCGTGCTCAGCAGGCCGGTGCGGGTGTAGCGGCGCCAGAAGAGGCTGTAGACCAGCGCGGGGGCGATGGCCGAGGCGGCCAGGCAGAAGGAGAGCGTCGCCAGGGGCTGGAGACTGCGGTGCTGGATGAGGCCCGCCAGCACGATCGTCGGGATCCCTACGGCGAGCGCGGAGACCCGGGCGACGGTCATCTCCCGTACCGGCGAATGAGGGGTGGCGCGACTGGCGTAGACGTCATGGGCCAGGGAGTTGGCGCAGGCCAGGATCATGCTGGCGACCGACGCGAGCAGGGTGAGGAAGATCGCTGCCGTGACCGTGGTGAACAGGAAGGTCTCGGCGCGGGTGACATGGGTGCCGAAGACCGCCCGTGAGCCCACGAGATAGGCCGTGTTGCCGCGCGGGTCGGCCGCGGTGATCCCGGTCCGGCCCAGGAGTGCGGTCGCCCCGATCGCGACGACGGTGATGATCAGCATGAAGAGGGCCACCGACGACACCGCCCAGGACATCGAGCGGCGTACCTGCCGTGCGCTGTCCGCCGTGAACATGCGCATGGTGACGTGAGGCAGACAGGCGCCGCCGAGCACGATGGCGAACTGTGTGCTGATCATGTCCAGGTCGGCGTGCGGACCCCCGGAGAACTGCAGGCCGGCGCGCAGGAACGCGTCGCCCGCCCCGCTGTTCTTCGCGGCCGTGCGGAACAGCTCCCCCGGGTCCCACGCGAAGGAGCGGAGCATCAGGAAGGCGACCACGGACCCCGAACCGAGGAGCATGACCATCTTGAGGATCTGGATGAGAGCGGTGCCCTTCATCCCGCCGATGGCCGCGTAGGTGATCATCAGGCCGCCGACCCCGATGACGCACCCGGTCTTCATCGTGGCGCTGCTGAAACCGAGGATGAAGGCGAGCAGTTGGCCGGTGCTGGCGAGCTGGACCAGCATCATCGGCATCAGCGAGGCGATGGTCACGACACACGTCGTGATGCGCACGGCACGGCCGGGCATCCGTCGGGCGATGGCGTCGCCCGTGGTGAAACGGCCGGTGTTCCGCAGGGGTTCGGCCAGCAGGAACATCAGCAGCAACAGGGACAGGAGGGTGCTGAGGGCGAGGACGACACCGTCGTAGCCGCACAGCGCGATGACTCCGCCGATGGTGAGGACGGTGGCCGCGGAGATGTAGTCGCCCGCGATGGCCAGACCGTTGCGCATCGGGGACAGCGAGCGGTAGCCGGTGTAGAACTCGTCGAGATCGTCCCGGTCCGGGCCCGCGATCACGCAGAGCAGCAGCGTCACGGTGACGACGGTGCAGAAGGCGACCAGGGACCAGGTCTGCGCGGTGCCGCTGAACTCCGTCATTGTCCGGGCTCCTGCTCGGCGAGCAGAGCCGTGCGCTGCCGCATCCGGCGTGCGAGCGGATCGACGTACCGGCTCGCCGTGTACTCGAAGAGCACGATCGCCAGCCAGGTGACGGGGAGCTGGACCAGGCCGAGCACCATGCCGGTGGACAGACCGCCGGAGACCGGCTTCGTCATGAAGGCCGGTGCGCGGACGGAGAGGATCAGGAAGGCGGTGAAGTAGGCGAGGACGACGAAGGTGGCGACCCGGCGCTGTCTGCGGTAGGCCCGGCGCAGAATGCGCAGGTCACGGTGGTGTCCCGGTGCGGAGGAGCGCATGGTGCGCTCGGGTAAGTGGTCTTCGGTGGTGGCCCAGGCGGGCGGGGCGGTGGGGTGCCTGGCCCGGTGGGGTTGCGGGGCGTACGCATCCGAGGGGTCGTCGGACATCCCGGTTCTCCTAGCGCGGCAGGGGTCCGTGACGTGCGCGGACCGCAGGGAGGTGGGGAGAGGTGTTCGATTTCTCGCACGCTATTCGGCGAGACCGTCAAGCGAGGCCTTTTGGTCGATCTGGCTCGTTTGCGCATGTCAGCGGCGCCGGCGTCGGACGGTGGGCCGGTCAGCCGGTGAAGGATGTGCGTGAAGGGGCAGGTGAGGGCCGGTGGGGGTCGATCGGCGGCTTAAGGGCAAGGGCTTTCGGTCTTCGGGGCGCTTGCTGGGTCGCAGGGCCCCCGCGCCTGGTATCTTCCGGTCTCCCTCATAGGGCTCATGAGTACCCCTCCGCGGGCGCCATGAACCCGTCACTGTCCCTACTGCCGTGCCTGTGACGGGAGTTGGGGACGGAGCCGAGGGGATTCGCCCGGAGGTCCCGGCGCGGTCCGGCTGAGGCCGGCGAACGTTCGGCCGGCGCTCACGAACGTCAAGGGCGCGGTCACGAACGTCAGGGACGCGGCCAGGGCCGTCCGCCGAGCCGTTCGATGCCGGTGTTGAAGCGCCGCAGGTAGCCGGCGAACTCCGCGATGTCCTCGTCGGACCAGTCGGCCATGACCCGGTCCAGGGAGCCGATGGTCCGCTCGCGTTCCTCGTCGAGTATGCGCGCGCCCTTGTCGGTGATGCGGAACTTGCGGGCCAGTCCGCCGTCCGGGTCGGGGATGCGCTCGGCGAGTCCGGCGCGCATGGCCGAGGCGGTCTGCCGGTTGAGAGTGGAGGCGTCGAGCCCGAACGCGTCGCTCAGCTCACCGATCGACATGGGCCCCTGTACGCGGATTCGGCTGAGCAAAATATAGGAACTCCGCTCCAGCACGCTCTCCTTGCTGCGCCCGCCGTGCGCCGCGAGCGCATGCCTGCCGAGGAGCATCTGCTCGTACTCGACCTCGTACGTCGGCCTGCCCATGTGCCACTGCCTCCCACTGTCCTGAGCAGGGCCGACGCGGCGAATTTCTGCGCGGCCCCGCCTCCCATCTTTGCACAGGCTATGCAATACGCACATGTCATGCATGATGCATAAGGTATGTACACTGCACTCCCGAAAGCCCGGTAGAGATGCCCGAAAGAGATGCAAGGAGTCCCTTCATGGGAGCCCCAACGACGTCCCGCCATACCAATGGCGTGATCGCCACGCTGGCCTTCGCCGGCACCACGGCGGCGATCATGCAGACCCTGGTCACGCCGCTCATCGCGGACCTGCCGCAGATCCTGCACAGCTCGCCCTCGAACACCGCGTGGGTGATCACGGTCACCCTGCTGGTGGCGGCGGTCTGTGTGCCCGTCACCGGACGTCTGGGCGACCTGCTGGGCAAGCGGCGGATGCTCCTCGCCTGCTCCGTGCCTCTCATCGTGGGCTCGGTGGTGTGCGCGCTCTCCTCGTCCGTCGTCCCGATGATCGTCGGCCGCGGCCTGCAGGGCATGGGTATGGGCATGGTGCCGCTCGGCATCGCGCTCCTGCGTGACGTGGTCCCCACCGAGAAGCTCAGCTCCTCCATCGCGCTCGTCAGCGCGTCCATGGGCATCGGCGGCGGTCTCGGCCTGCCGATCGCCGCCGCGGTCGCCCAGTACGCGAGCTGGCGCGTGCTCTTCTGGGGCTCCGCCGTCCTGGCCGTGGCGATCGCCGTCCTGATCTGGTTCCTGATCCCCGACGTCCCCGCCGGGGCCAAGGGGCAGCGCTTCGACGCACCCGGTGCGATAGGACTCGGCGTCGGCCTGGTCTGCCTGCTGCTCGCGGTCTCCAAGGGCGCCGAGTGGGGCTGGGGTTCGGCGACGACGCTCGGCCTGTTCACCGCCGCCGTCGTGGTGCTGCTCGCCTGGGGCGTGTGGGAGACCCGCACCCGGGATCCCCTGGTCGACCTGCGTACCACGGCCCGCCCCCGGGTCCTGCTCACCAACCTCGCCTCGCTCTTCGTCGGCTTCGGCATGTACGCCGGCATGCTGATCGTTCCCCAGCTGCTGCAGTTCCCCGAGGCGACCGGCTACGGCCTGGGCCAGTCGATGCTCGCGGCCGGCCTGTGGATGGCGCCCGGCGGCATCATGATGATGGTCGTCTCGCCGCTCGGCGGAAAGCTGACCGACGCACGCGGCCCGAAGTTCACGCTGATCTGCGGCATCCTCGTCATCGCCGCCGGTTACGGCGTGTCCCTCGCGCTGCTGGGCTCCGCCTGGGGCCTGATGCTCGTCCTCATGATCACCAGCAGTGGCGTGGGCCTCGCCTACGGGGCGATGCCCGCCCTGATCATGAGCTCGGTCCCGCTCTCCGAGACCGCCGCGGCGAACGGCTTCAACACCCTCATGCGCTCGCTCGGCACCTCCGTGGGCGCGGCCGTCGTCGGCGTGGTCCTCTCCCAGCTGACCGTCGACATGGGCGGCTTCACCATCACCTCGGAGGACGGCTTCCGTACCGCCCTGATCATCGGCGGCGCCGTCGCCCTGGTGGCCGCCGTCATCGCGGCGCTCATCCCGGCAGCCCGCCCGGTCGCGACCGCCCCGGCTCCGGCCGACCGCCTCGACGAGCCCGAGCAGGCCGCGGTCCAGGCCTGACGCTCAGCGGGCGCGAACCGGCCCGGGCACTCCTCGCGGGAGTTCCGGGGCCGGTCCGTGTCCAATTTCGGGCCGGAACACCACGCTCACCCCGCTGTTCACTACGCCCACGCCGGTGTTCACCGCTCCCGCTCCCGCGCAGGTGCCGAGGTCCCCGTGCCGGTGTCCATTGGGCCCGCGCAGGTGCCGAGGTCCCCGTGCCGGTGTCCATTGGGCCCGCGCAGGTGTCGAGGTCCCCGTGCCGGTGTCCATCAGGCCCACGCCGGTGTCCAGGTCCCCGCGCCGGAGAGTCCACCCGACCCTGAGACGTGGTGGCCGCGGAGCGCGGCGAGCGCCGGGTGGGCGTTGTCGCGATGCCACAGCAGGGAGTGCGGATAGACCGGGGTCGGATCCTTCACCGCGATGCGCCGCAGCCCCTGGTCGGCGGGCCAGCCGAAACCTGTCAGCTCGCCGACGAAGGTGGCCAGTGACGGGGAGTCGGCGAGCGTGTCCAGCAGGGGCTTCACGCCGAAGTCGGGGCCGGTGACCTCGATGGTGAGGCCGAACGCGGCGGCGAGATCGCCGTAGTACGCGGCCCACTCGGTGCCGGCGACGATGCCGGGCATCCAGATCCGGTGGCCCACGAGCTCGGCGGGAGTGACCGCGGAGGCGTCGGCGAGCTGATGGCCCGGCCCCACGAGGAGCTGGATGGGCTCGTCGAAGGCACGGTCGGCCCCGATGCCCGCCGGCAGCTGCCCCCTGGTGACGGCGCGGAAGGACGCGTCGACCGTGCCGGACCGGATCGCGTCGATCGCCGCGTCGGCGTCGAAGAGCGTCACGACATCGAGCTCGATCCCGGGGTGCGCACGATGGAAGTCACGCACCAGGTCGGCGGGCGCCAGCCGGCGCCCGATCACATCGACGCGCAGCGCGCGGCGGCCCGGCCGGACGGAGTCGACCGCCCGCTCCTCGGCCCGCAGGAGATCGCGGGCGTGCGGCAGGAACGCCTGGCCGTCGACGGTGAGCTTCGCTCCGCGCGCGGTACGGGCGAACAACCGCACCCCGAGGGCCCTCTCCAGCGCGGCGACCCGTTTGGAGACGGCCTGCTGCGTGATCGCCAACTCGTCGGCGGCGTCCTGGAACCGCCCCATGTCCGCGGCGGCCACGAAGGTACGCACGGCATCGAGATCCACGCCGACGACCTTAGCGGCACGGCGACGGTCACCCGTGCCGGGCGACTGCCACAACGATCGGTTGTGCGGCCCCGGTGCTCCGGTTGTTTGATCTCGTGATCCGCTACTCGCTTTGATGCCGACGGTCAGTGTTCGGTCGTGCGGATCGGCGAGGGGTGTGTGCATCGGGGATGGCGGGCGGACGGACGCTGGGACGGCGCTTCAACTGGTTGTGGGCGGCCTTCGCCGTCAGCTCGTACGGCACGGGGATCGGGTTCGGCGCGTTTCCCCTGCTCGCGGTCCTGGTGCTGCACTCCGGGCCGGCCCAGGTGGCCGCGCTGGCCGCCGTGGGACGTGCCGTGGGGGCCGTGACGGCGGTGCCGCTCGGCCCGTGGGTGGAGTTCCGTCGTAAACGGCCGGTCATGATCGCGACGGACCTGATCCGGTTCGCGGCACTGCTGAGCGTCCCCGCCGCGTTCGCGCTCGGCCGGCTCGGCTTCGCCCAGCTCCTCCTCGTCTCCGTCGTGGTCGCCACGGCGGACATCGCGTTCAGGGCGGCGAGCGGCGCGTATCTGAAGGGGCTCCTGCCACCGGCCGACCTGCTGCTCGCGAACAGCCGGTTCGAGTCCACGACCTGGACCGCGACCATGGTCGGACCACCGCTCGGCGGGTACGCGATCGGGCTGTTCGGCCCGGTGACGACCCTGGTGGCCAACGCGGTCAGCTATCTGCTCTCGGCGCTGGGCATCCGTGCCATCGGCGGCGGCGAGCCGCTTCCCGCGCGAACCGGCTCGCCCCGGCTTCGGGCCCGCGATCTGCTCGAAGGCTGGCGGCACATCCTCACCCACCCCGCGCTGCGCCCCCTGTTCCTCAACGCCGTCGTGGTCAACGGCCTGATCATGGCCTCCGAGCCGCTGCTCGCCGTACTCCTGCTGGACGGCCTCGGATTCGCACCCTGGCAGTACGGCCTGGTGTTCGCGGCGCCCTGCGTAGGAGGCCTGGTCGGCGCACGTCTCGCGCACCGGCTCGTGGCGCGGTTCGGTCGGCACAAGGTGCTCCGCACCGCCGGGGCACTGCGGGCGTGCTGGCCCCTCGGCCTGGCGTTCGTCCAGCCCGGTGTCCCCGGGATCGTCCTCGTCATCGTCGTCCAGCTCGGCCTGGTGACCTGCTGCGGTGTGTTCAACCCGGTACTGGCCACCTACCGGCTCGACCACACCGATTCCGGCCGGGTCGCCCGCACCCTGACCGCCTGGTCGGTCAGCAGCAGCGCCGCCATCGCGGCCATGACCGCCGTCTGGGGTCTGCTGGCGGCCCTCATCGGCCCCCGCGCCGCCATCGCGGCCGCCGGAGTCGTCCTCCTCGCCACCCCGCTGCTGCTTCCACGCCGCGAGGACCGGCATCCGAGGAGCGAGGACCAGTTGACCGGGAGCAAGGGTGAGATATAGGTGCAATATGCGTGATGGCATGCAGGAGGAATATGCCTGTACAAGTCTCGATTTGATTGCGTCAAAGGTCTCAGAGTGACAAGCGGGGGGCGCCTCCCTAGCATTGGCCACCCGCTCACCCCCCGAGGCCATGGCATGACGGAACGTCATGTGCTGGGCCGCCGTCCGCCCCCAGGGTCGGTTCCGGAGCGCGTCGGACACGGATGCCGGTGAACCCGGCTCGTCCGCCCGCCCGGACGGTTCTGCGGAAAGGTTCCTGCAACGCGGGCCCCGTACGGGGCCCGCGGTCCGAAAGGCGTTCGGTGAACAGCACAGTCAGCCAGTTCAACTACGGAATGATCACTCCGGTCGTCGCGTTCCTGATGGCCTGCGCCGGTGCGGCGCTCGGTCTGCGCTGCACGACACGGTCGGTACGCATGGGCGCGCGGGGCCGCAGAGGTCCGTGGCTCACCCTGGGCGCGATCTGCATCGGGTCCGGCATCTGGACGATGCACTTCATCGCCATGATCGGGTTCACCATCGACGGCGCGTCGATCCGGTACGACCCGGCCCTCACGTTCCTCAGCCTGGGCGTCGCGGTGGCCGTGGTCCTGCTCGGCGTCTTGGTCGTGGGGTACCGCGGAGCCTCGCCCCTCACCCTGGGAGTGGCCGGTGTCGTCACCGGCGGGGGTGTCGCGGCGATGCACTACATCGGAATGAACGGCATGAAGTTCGCCGGGCACATGACCTTCGACCCCGTGACGGTCGGCCTGTCGGTCCTGATCGCCGTCACGGCGGCCACCGCCGCACTCTGGGCGGCCGTCTCCCTGCACACCCTGGCGTCCGCCGCGGCGGCGAGCGTCATCATGGGCGTCGCCGTCACGGGCATGCACTACACCGGCATGGCCGCCATGAGCGTGCACGTCGACGCGGGCTCCAGGGTCCAGGGCCAGTCCTCGATGGATCTGCTCTTCTCCCTCATCCCCATGGTGGGCGGACCGATCGTCGTTCTGGTCCTCGCGGCCGTGATCGTCATGTTCGACCCCGACATGCTGGTCGGCAACGAACCCGTACAGCACCCCCAGAGCCATGAGCAGGAGTCCGCGTCCGTCGCGGACACGCGGCCCACCGCGTCCTGGCCCTCACTCTGACCCCGCGCCGACGCCGACGACCGGCAGCGACGACGGGTGGGCGTGGGCGGTCCGCAGGAGGTGCGCGGCGCCGCGGACCGCCGCGGTGTGCGGCGCCGGCACGGGCCGCGCGGGAGCGTGCAGCCTGTCCGTGAGGCGGTACGTGATGTCGGGGCGCAGGGCGCCTCCGCCGGCGAGGAGCACACCCCGCTGAAGGGCGTCGAGCGTCTCGGAGGTGCGGTCTTGTTCCAGCATGGCGGTCACCATGGCGACGATCGCGTCGGCTATCAGCGAGGGCGGGGTGTGCCTGTCCAGGTCGCCCGTGCCCAGGGCGGTGTGGCGGGCGTCGACCACCGCGCCGTCGCCGAGCAACGTGACCTCGGTGAGATGGGCCCCGATGTCCACCACGAGCAACGGGCGCGTCAAGTCGGCGTCCACGGCCATGGCCACGGCGCGTGCGGTGGGGACCGTCAGCACCGTACGCGGGCGCAGGACCTCCACGGCGGCCCGCGCCTGTGCCCGGTAGGCGACACCGCCCAGTACGGGTGTCGTGAGAATGAGCAGCGGGCGGCCGAAACGGGGCAGCCGGTGGCCCAGCAGCCGGTCCAGCATCCGGGAAGTACCGGGGGTGTCGACGATGGTGCCGCGCTGGATGGGGTACGTGGCGCCGCTGCCCGGGAAGGTCACCGTCGGCACGTCGAGGATCGTCCGTCGCCCGGACGTCCAGGCGCGGGTACGCGCGCTGCCCAGGTCGAGGGCGATGCCGGAGCAGTGCCGGCACCAGGGCCAGGAGCGGTGCCGGCCCGCGAGGTGGCGGAGCTCCCGTGCGGTGGTCATCGGCCGGCCTCCCTGACCTGCTGGCACCGGGTGCAGTAGCGGCCCTGCGGTACGACCGCCAGTCGTGCGCGGTCGATGGGCCCCGCGCACAGCCGGCAGCTGCCGTAGTCGCCCTGATCCATGCGCGCGAGCGCGGCCTCGATGTCGGCGAGGACCATCCGGGCGGAGGCGGCGAGCTTGCCCCGGACCTCGGCCTGAGGGCCGGTCCGGCGGTCACGCGGCGCGTCGGTGCGGTCCGTGGCGGAGGCCGGGAGCGCCTGTGCCTGCTCCAGTTGCTGCAACTGTTCCTGGCGGAACAGGCGTTGCTCGTGCAGGTTCTCGCGCAGTGCGGCGAGCTCGTCGGCGGACAGGGCCGTGTCGCGGTCGTCGATGGTTCGGTCGGTCACCATGTCACCCCCAGGGCAGGGCAGGTATCGGAGGGCGGGACGGGCTGTCGTCAGACCGTGCCGGGCCGGCACGGAACGCAGAATCCGGTGTACGGGAGGATCTCCAGGCGCTCGACGGGAATGGGCTTCGCGCAGCCGAGACAGCTGCCGTAACCGCCGTCCCGGACACGGGCGAAGGCGGCCTCGACCTCGGCGAGAACCCGCCGGATCGTGTTCCTCTGCGCGGACACCACGTGTTCCTCCGCCTGCGACTCCGCGTTCGCCCCCGCCTCTTCCAGGGCGTGCAGCTGCGTGAGGCGGGTGTTGCGTTCGTGGGCGAGGCGCTGGAGGGCGTCGTGGTCCGTCATCCGCTCAGGTCGGGTTCCGGGCCGGGGCGTCACGAGGGACATGGTGGGTCCTTCCTACCGGGGGTCAGGATGCGGATGGGCTGCTCCACACCCCACCCTGGCCGGTACGCCGGACGAATCCCATAGGGCGCGATACCCATCCGCGACCGGTCCCGGGCCCCATCCGGCAGTGGGCAGCCCGGATCCGCAAAATGGGCATTGATGCCCATCGACGGTGGAACCGGGAGCAGGCAGGCTTGGACGGAAGATCGACTCACGAAGAATCGACTCACGAAGAGTCAGCACGCGAAGAATCAGCACACGAAGAATCGACACAAGACGAAAGGCGTCATCCCGTTGTCCCTGTTCTGGCGGATCTTCGCGCTCAACGCGGTGGTGCTCGGCATCGCCACCGCGCTGCTGCTGCTGGCTCCGGTCACCGTCTCCGTGCCGGTGGTGCTGACCGAGGCGATCATCCTCGTCGCCGGCCTGGCCGTCATGCTGGTCGCCAACGCGGCCCTGCTGCGGATCGGCCTGGCCCCGCTGGACCGGCTGACCCGGCTGATGACCACCGTCGACCTGCTGCGCCCCGGGCAGCGGCTGCCGGAACAGGGCCGCGGCGAGACGGCCGAACTGATCCGCACCTTCAACGCGATGGTCGAGCGACTCGAACACGAACGGGCCACCAGCAGCGCCCGTGTCCTGGTCGGGCAGGAGGCGGAGCGACGCCGTATCGCCCAGGAACTGCACGACGAGGTGGGCCAGAGCATGACCGCGATCCTGCTGGTCCTCAAGCGCACGGTGGACGAGGCCGACGAGCCCCTGCGCGGTGAACTGCGCCAGGTGCAGGAGATCACCCGGGGGAGCCTGGACGAGGTACGCCGTGTGGTCCGCCGACTGCGGCCGGGCGTACTGGAGGATCTCGGCCTCATCAGTGCCCTGACCTCGCTGACCACCGAGTTCGCCACCCACGCCGGTCTGCGTGTGGTGCGGCGCTTCGACGCCGGGCTGCCCGCGCTGGACCCGCAGACGGAACTGGTCCTGTACCGCGTCGCCCAGGAGGCCCTGACCAACACGGCCCGCCACGCCGAGGCCGGCCGCGTCGAGGTGAGTCTGCACCACGTCGGCGGGCACGTGGTGCTGGACGTCAGCGACGACGGCCGCGGCTCCGGCGTCGCCCGCGAAGGGGCGGGCATCCGCGGAATGCGGGAGCGGGCCCTGCTGATCGGCGCCACGCTGGACGTCACCTCCGAGCCGGACGCCGGTACGCAGATCCGCCTGACCGTGCCCGTCCTCTAGGAAAGCAGCCATGACCACGCCCGACACATCACTGATCCGTATCCTCCTCGCCGACGACCACGCGCTGGTACGTCGCGGAGTGCGGCTCATCCTCGACGGGGAACCGGACCTCCAGGTCGTCGCCGAGGCCGGGGACGGCGCGGAGGCCGTCGAGCTGGCCCGCACCCACGAGGTCGACCTGGCCGTACTCGACATCGCCATGCCCCGCATGACGGGCCTGCAGGCCGCCCGCGAGCTCGCCGCGCTGAAGCCCGGCGTACGGGTGCTGATGCTGACGATGCACGACAACGAGCAGTACTTCTTCCAGGCACTCAAGGCGGGCGCCAGCGGATATGTCCTGAAGTCCGTGGCCGACCGCGACCTGGTGGCCGCCTGCCGGGCCGCCATGCGCGACGAGCCCTTCCTGTACCCGGGCGCGGTCACCGCGCTGATCCGCAACTACCTCGACCGGGTCCGCCACGGCGAGGAGCCGCCCGGCCAGGTACTGAGCGCACGCGAGGAGGAGGTCCTCAAACTCGTGGCCGAGGGCCACTCCTCGAAGGAGATCGCCGAAATGCTGTTCATCAGCATCAAGACCGTGCACCGGCACCGGGCGAACGTGCTGCACAAGCTCGGCCTGCGCGACCGTCTCGAACTCACCCGCTACGCCATCCGCGTCGGCCTCATCGAGGCGTGAACCCGACGCTGTCCTGGGGCGCGTCTTCGAGTGCGGCGGCATTGCGGCGCCATTGTGGCGCGGGCACACGAACGCGCAGTTCCCCGCGCCCCATACGTCGGAACTCGTGGGCGCTCAGGCGGCGGAGGTGCCGCCAGGGACGCCGACTTCGCGCTTGACGCCGGATGTGCCGATGTCGCCCCTGGCCGCGACGAGTTGGGCGTGGAGGCCGGCCAATCCCTCGGCCAGCGCGTGCCGTTCGGCGTCGGACATGGCGTCCATGGCCTGCCGGAGCACGGTCTCGCGCCGCTCACGGATGTGGCGAAGATGGGTTCTGCCCGCGGCGGTCAGCCGGAGGGTGACTTCCCGCCCGCTGGTGGGACACGGCAGCCGCTCCAGGAAACCGATGGCCTGCAGACGGTCGCAGAGCCGGCTGACCGAAGGGGGCGCGGCGGCGAGCTGCTCGCACACGACCCGCATCCGTACCCCCTCCTCGCTCTCGACGAGGTACATCAGACGCAGTTGCGAGGGGGAGGCAGGCGCCCCGGCAGTGGCCTGTCCGGTCCTCTCCCACATCAGATCGAGGAGTTCGGCGACGCCTCCGGCGGACCGGGCGGCCTCGCGCGAGGACCTCCGCGAGGCGAAGTCTGAAGCTGGCATGGGCTCCCCGTCGGTGTGCGGCTTCCGCGCCGCGGACGGCCGGCGGGGAAAGGACATCAGGTGGTGCTGTCCGGTCCGGTGGGGCGGGCCGTCATCGCCTCCCCGCTCGTGCGGGGATCCTCTCCCGTACCGGGGGAGGAGTTCGCGGTGCCGGTGGGGGACGTCGTGAGGTACTCCAGGCTACCGGTGATGGTCAGCAGCCGCTCCAACGTCGTCGTCCGGTCGTCCAGGTGGAGGCGGACGCCGGCCTGGTCGGTGCGGCGGCGGATCATCAGCAGGACGGACAGGCCCATGGAGTCGACGTTGTCGAGCCCGGCACAGTGCAGATGCAGGTTGTGCAGACGCGGACGCGCGGCCAGGAGGTCGGTGACCGCGGTTAGGAGGCTGTCGGCGGTCTCGTAGTCGAGCTCTCCGTCGAGTTCGATCCGGACCGTGTCCTCGGTGTCGACCGTGGTCAGTCGCAGATGGGCAGGGGGCAGCATGGTCATGAGCGGCTCTCGGCGGTGCTGTGGTCGACGGGGGTGAGGTCCTCGGCGCCGCGTTCGAGGATGCGGGTGGCCCGCGGGAAGTCCTTGAGCTCACGGCCCAGAACGGCCAGGGTCGGCGGCAGGCTGCTCGCGGGCACGCCGCGGGCGGTGAGGATCTGCGCGGTCCAGGTGATGAACCCGGCGAAGAGGTCCTCGTCGCCGAGGTACAGGGCGGTGGCGAGGAAGTCCACGATGTGCGCGAGATCCTCGGCCGTGCGCTCCAGCTGCACTTCGCTGTACGTACGCATGGCGGGGAACGCGTCCTGGAGGGCGGTGAATACCGCCCGCACCAGCGAGGCGCTGTTACGGGTGATCAGGGTGTATTCCTGGTCGGCCAGGTGGGGCAGGTCGTCCAGCTGCTGGTGGTCGGGCCGCGGACGGGGCAGCGGTCCCAGGGCGAGGCGGTCGGCCGCGGTGCGGGCGTCGGGTGCCCACACGTCGGCGTCCAGCAGAGTGGCGTAGCGGCCGTCCGGTCCGAAGGCGGCGCCTCCGACGAGTACGGGCACGCCGACGGCCTGGCAGGCGGTGATCGCGGCGTGCGCGGTGGGCAGCCGGGTGGCTATCGAGCTGGAGAGGGCGACCGCGTAGGAGTCGGTGCGGTGCAGATGGGCGATGAGGTGCGGGGCGGGCACCTGGGCGCCGAGGTAGTCCACCTGCCAGCCGCGCAGGGTCAGCACCTCGGCGAGGAGGCGGGCGGGCAGCGCGTGCCATTCGCCGTCGACGCAGGCCACCGTGATCCTGCCGCGCGTGGGAGTCGTGCGTGCGGCGGGATGCAGGGAGAGTGCGGCGACGGCCCGTTCGTTGATGGCGGTCGCCGCGTGTTCCTGGGCCACGCTCAGGCGGTCGGCGGCCCACTCCTCGCCCACCTTGCCCTGGACGCGGGCGATGACGTCCAGCAGCACGCTCTCCGGGTCGACACCGCGCTCCAGTGCGCCCAGCACCACCTCGACGGCCGTGTACTCGTCTGCCACGGAGACGGCGTCCCACAGTTCGTCGGCCAACTGCTCGACAACGGGTCCGCCGACCGTGCCGCCGACGGACTCGGTGACGGTGTCGCGGACGGTCTCGGCGGCGGGAGGCCGGTGCGGCGTACGGGTGCTCATGCGGTGAACCTGCCCCGGGTGTGGCCGTTCACCGCACTGAGGTGGTGCGTACGGGGTGCGGAGATCACGACGACGGCCATGTCGTCGTGGCGTCCCTTGCCCACCCACTGGGCGGCGAGCATCTGGACGCGCTCCACGATGCTCTCGGACGGCATGCCCACGCATTCCGACAGGATGCGCTTGAGCCGCTCCTCACCGAACTGGGCGCCGCCCATCGGCCCGCCCTCGGCCTCCGTGATCCCGTCGGTGTAGAGCACGCACGACTCCCCGGGCGCGAGAGTGAGGGCGGTGGTGCGGGCGGGGGCCTCCGGCATGGCGCCCACCAGGGTGCCGCGGGTCTCGGCCTCCTCCACCGCGCCGCTCGCCCGCACGATCAGCGGGGTCAGATGTCCGGCGCTGGTCAGCCGCAGGTTCACCGCGTTGCCCTCCCGTACGGCGGAGGCCAGGACCAGGGTCACGAACCGGGTGTGGTGGGAGTTGAGCAGCGCCGTGTTCAGCAGACTGATCATCCGCTGGTGGTCGTCGGCCAGCGGCAGCAGCGCGTGCAGGGTGTTGCGGATCTTCCCGGTCAGTACGGCCGCTTCCAGACCCTTGCCGCACACGTCCCCGAGCGCGACCAGAGACGCCTCGCCCTCGACGGCGGCCGGGTGCACGTCGTAGAAGTCGCCGCCGACCCGCTCGTGGTCCGCGGACGGCCGGTAGCCGCCGGCGTAGTCCACTCCCGAGATCTGGTGCAGCGAGGGCGGCAGCAGCTCACGCATCAGCACTTCGGTGATCGAGGTCTGCTCCGCGTACAGGCGCGCGGCCGACATCGCGGCCCCGGCGCGCGCGGCGAACAGCCGGGCGAAGACCTCCTCGCTCTCGGTGAACGCGGCGCCGCCCGAACGGCGCAGCAGGACGAGAGCACCGGCCGGGACGCCGTGGCCGGGCAGCGGAGTGATCACTATCGAGCCGACCGTGCCGAAACCCTCCGGCACCATCCAGACCGGCGCGGTGGACGGATCGATCCACCGTGAGGGCACCGGCGGGAACCCGCGCAGCGCCTCACCGAGCCCCGGCACCTCGTCGGGGTCCACCGACTCGTGGGCGAGCACGGGAGTGCCCCCGCGCAGACAGGTCACCACCGGCAGTCGGCGCCCGTGCGTCGGCGCGATCACCAGGGCCGCGTCGGCGAGATGCTCCGCGGCCAGCTGTGCGGTCACGTCCATGCAGCGTCCCAGGTTGAGGGAGGAGAGCAGTGTGCTGGACGCCTCGGACAGGAACGCGGTCCGCTTGCGCTCCATGCGCAGAGCCCTCTGCGCGAGCAGGTGATCGGTGTCGTCGACCAGCCACCAGGCCACCGTGCCGTCGTCCCGCGGGGTGGGATGGGCCTCGAAGGCGCGCTCACCGATGACACCCGTCACCGGGGCGTCCGGCTCCTGACCGGCGGGCGGGCCGGGTGTCCGGCCAGCTGCCCGCAACGCGTCGTGCGCCGCCGACAGCCAGGCCGGGACCACGTCCGCGAAAGGTGTACCGGGCCGGATCCCGGGCAGCAGAACGTCCGCGGCATCGTTGTGCAGTACGACCCTGCCCTGCTCGTCAGCGACCAGGACGGGATACGGGGCAACGCCCCACAGGGACGCCTGTTGCGCTCCGACACCGGTTTGCGCTTGCGTGGAGACCAAAAATAGAGGACCCGCTGGGCGAATCCCTCACCTCATCACTCATGGAAAACATTGCCTCAGGGCAACAATCCCTCATGTCGTCGCTCCTGGCAACCACGCATGGTGACCACCGGACCGGACGGAACGGGTCTCCGGCCCCTGCAGCAGGAGCCGGAGACCCTTCGTTCAGCCCGCCCGTTCAGCCGTTCAGCTGATCAGCGGTCAGGCGGTTCGGCGGTTCAGCGGTTGAGCCGGGCGGCGGATGCCCCGACGGGCGCGCCGGTGATGGTGAACTGCGAGCCCGGCTCGATGAGCACGCTCCCTTCGGCCGAGTCGGTGATCGTGACGTTCGTCAGGGCGGCGCTGCCCCGGGCCCCGCTCATCGCGAGGATGCCGGAGCCGTTCCGGGAACCGTCGATCTTCACGTCGGTGATCTTCACGCCCGGCATGGAGCCGCCACCCGTCTTGAACTGGATGCCGTCGTACGTCGAGTCGTGGATCTCGGTGTCACGGATCGTGACGCCGGGGATGTCCTGACCCTGGGCGAACAAGGTGATGGCGCCGAACTCCTGGTCCTCGTTCCAGAACGCGCCGCCCGTGCGGTGCAGGGCGTTGCCCGCGATGAGGGTCTGCCCGGTGAAGGGGAGCGGGTCGTGGTCGGTGGCGAGCATGATGCCGGGGTAGTTCATCGTGTCGGCGATGACGTTGTTCTCGATGGTGTTGCCGTAACCGCCGTACACCGCGATGCCGTTGGCCCGCCACGGCAGCTGGATCGTGTTGTTGCGGAAGTGGTTGTCGTGGCCGATGTCCACCGAGGTGTCCTTCACGTACTTGCTCGACCACACGGCGAGCGCGTCGTCACCGGTGTTTCGGAAGGACGAGTTGTACACGGTGGAGTTACGGGTGCCGTTGGCGAAGTTGATGCCGTCGGCGTAGGTGTTGCGGATGCGGACGCCGGAGAACTCCAACCCGTCTCCCGGGCCCCACAGTTCGGGGATGTTGGAGTAGTCGCGGCCGGCCCACACACCGACGTTGGCGTGCTCGATCCACACGTTGGTGATCTTCGTGCCCTTGCCGAAGCGGCCGTTGAGACCCACACCGCCCTCGGCGTTGCCGTCGCCGCCGCGGATGGTGCCCGAGCCGAAGATGGCGATGTCGGAGATCTGGGTGTTGTGGTCGATGTCGAAGCCGAAGTTGCCCTCGTGCGGGTGGTTGATGCCGCCGGCCTGGTGGGGCGGGGTGAGCGTGTAGAGCTGGGAGTGCCACATGCCCGCACCCTTGATGGTGACGTCCCGGATGCCGACCTGGTTGTACTGGCCGCGGTTGAGCGGGTCGTCGGTGAGGATCTTCTGCTCCTGGCGCCACTGTCCGGCCGGGATCCACACGCAGGAGATCGTGCCGTTCTGGTCGGCGGTGACCGCCCGCTGGAGGGCGTCGGTGTCGTCGAGTCCGTCGTTCGGGACGGCCCCGTACTCGGTGATCGAGGTGCAGTTCGCCGGCTTGGTGGTGGCGGGCGCGACCTGCTCCAGGTCGACCAGGTCGATGACGTAGAACGCGGCCGTGTCGCCCGCGTCCCGCTGCAGCCGGAACTTGGTGCCGACGGGATAGGTCTGCGCCAGCAGCGCGTGCGACTCGTCGAAGAGCCGGCGGGCGTCACCGCCGGGCGTGTTGGTCAGCCCCTCGGGGTCGTCGGTGGTCCCGTACAGCCAACTGTGCTTCGACGACAGGTCGAGCTTCTGCACGAAGGTGTCGTTGGCGTACAGGCTGATCGTGGCCGACGCTCCGCCACCGCCCGCGGCGTCCGGGACGGAGTTGCGCACCACGATCGAGTTGGAGGGCGCGGTCGAGGTGAACTCCACGAACTGGCCCGTGGAGTTGAGCCGGACGGACTTGCGGCCTGAGGACTCGGTGGCGAAGTTGGTGTGGCCGAAGGTCCGCTTGGCGTCGGCGGTCAGGAGGGTGCCCTGGTAGCGGCCGTCCTCGGCCTCCAGTTCGGTGTACGGGACGGCGGCGCCGCGGCCGACGACGAGTGACTTGGCGAGGGTGTTGTTGTTCTCGTTGGTCTCGGTGACGACTCCGGTGGCGTCGGCGGTCGCGGTGAGGGTGGCCCCGCCCGCGGTCGCCGTCCAGGTGCCGCTGATGGCCACGTTCACCGTGGCGCCCGCCGCCACCTGGCCGGTGGTGCCGTTGAGCGTGGTGGAGCCGGCCTGGAGCCTGGTCACGGAACCGGCCGCCGCGGCGGTGGTGCCGCGGTTGTGCACGGCCACGGTGAAGGAGACGGACGAGCCGACGGCCGGGTTGGCCGGGCTGGTGGTGATGCCGCTGACTTCGAGGTCCGGGCCGGGGGCCTGGCCGACGACCAGCCGGGACGCGGCGGTGCGGCTGTTGTTGCTGTCGTCGAGTTCGGCGACCGTGTTGCGCGGGTCGACGACGGCGGAGACGCCGTAGCTGCCGGCCGGCCGGGTGCCCGCGGCGACGGCCACGGTGGCGGACGCGCCCGGTTCGAGCGCGGGTACGTTGCCGCTGCCCGCGACCGTGCCCTCCAGGCTGGCCTCGACGGTCGTGGCGGCCGAGCGTGCCGTGCCCGCGTTGCGGACTGTGGCGTTGACGGTCACCGCGTCCCGCTCGGAGGGTGCGGCGGGTGTCCAGTCCAGGCCGGTGACGGTCAGGTCGGGCGCGGGTGCCGCCGTCCCGACGATCTGGAACTCGGCGACCTGGCCGCCGGGCGCCCCGGTGTTGGAGAAGAACCGGAGCCGGACGTCGGACCAGCGGCCGGTGACCGGGATGGTCACCGAGTTGTTGTCCCGGGAGGGGCTGAAGGCGTAGTCGGCGCGGTCGCGCAGCGAGGTGAAGCCGCTCGCCGAGTTCTCCCGGCCGAACACCTGGATGCCCTGTGTCCGCGGGCCCCACGCCTGGTCCGGGTTGAGCTTGACCACCACGGCGGTGATGTCCGCGTCGGCGCCGAGCTTCACGGTCAGGTCGGAGGGGTGGCCCGCCGCCTCCCAGTAGGTGGAGACGGAGTCGTCGGTGGCGTTGGCGGCCACGTACGACTGGACCGACGAGGTGGCCTCGACCGGCTTGTTACGGGCCAGGTTGGTGCCGGTGGGCGGCTGAGTGGTGCCGCCGTCGTCGCCGATCACCTCCAGCTCGGCGAGCTGAGCGGCGTTCCAGCCGGTGTTCCCGGTGATGTTCACGCGCACATAGCGGGTCGTGGCGGGGGAGGTGAGGGTGACCGGGACCGTGTTGGCCTGCGCCGGGTTGAACGCCCGGCCCGTCGACGCCGAGAGCGTGCTGAAGCTGGAGCCGTCGGTGCTGCCCTGCAGCGAGAGCGTCTGGCTTCGGCTCTCCCAGGCGGCGGGCAGCTTGAGCACCACCTGGTCGACGGTGCGGGTCGCGCCGAGGTCGACCTGGACCCACTGCGGGAAGGACCCGGTCGGCCCCTCCCAGTAGGAGGCCTGGGAACCGTCGGTGACGTTCCCGGCGGTGTACGAGCCGTTCGAGCCGCCTGCCGTGGCCGGCCGGCCGAGCGCGAGGTTGACGGCGGCCGCCGCCTTCGCCCCCTCCGTGTCGGGGGCGGTGGCGGCCCGGGCGCTCGACGTGAGGGCCAGCGGTATCAGCCCGGTCGTCATGAGCGCGGCTATGACGGCACCGGTCAGTGACCGGCGACCGAGGGGTCTCCATCTCATGGGGGTCCTCTGTTCCGTTGTTCCGTGGGGGAGCGTCGGGGGAGCTTCGGGGAGAGCGGGGGCACGGCGGTCGGCCTTGGCACACCGGGGCAGGCACAGGGAGTGCGAGAGAGGGGAGGGGAGTGTCCGACGAGGAATGCACCGGCCTTGCACGTAAATTGAGCTGCTCAGTCGATTCTTTGCAGAAACTACGCCCACAGGTTTCTAGCCTGTCTCCACTTTGTCAACGGTCCCGGTGCTACCGGTAGTTGGCGCGTAAGCGGCTTGCATCGCTTGCGGTCCCACTTGCGTTTTTCGACAGTCCGCACGAAAGCCGCTGGCCCGGTGCCGCAGCAGGTGAGGGCGAGGCTCAGGGTTGCGTTTCGGACATGCTCACGCCATAGACGTACTGGCAACCGTCTGCAACTCTCTGATCGATCGACGCAAAAGAGAGTGCTCTTCACCGCACATTGAAGCGCGATGCGCCGACCCCCACGGAAACCCACCCACACAGCCGCCCCGGGGCCGCCCACCTCCGGACCGGGACGGAGATCGGGGACACATGAGACCGCAACGCCGGGGATGGCGGGGGATAGCCGCCGTTCTCTCCACCGCCCTGCTCCTGCTGGGCTGGCCGGCGCTGACCTCCGCCGCGGAGGCCGCCGGGCCCAACCTCGCCGCCGGACGGCCCGCCACCGCCAGCAGCGCCCACGCCGAATACGCCGCGAACAACATCACCGACGGCAACCAGGGAACGTACTGGCAGAGCGCCGGGAGCACCTTCCCCCAGTGGATCCAGACGGACCTCGGCGCCACCGCCCGCGTGGACGAAGTGGTGCTGAAGCTGCCGGCCGGCTGGGAGAGCCGCAGCCAGACCCTGTCCGTGCAGGGCAGCGCGGACGGCACCAGCTTCACCACCCTGAAGACCTCCGCGTCGTACGCCTTCAGCCCCGGCAGCGCCAACACCGTGACGGTGACCTTCCCCGCCGCCCAGGCCCGGCACATCCGGATCCAGATCACCGCCAACACCGGGTGGCAGGCCGCCCAGCTCTCCGAGCTGGAGGTCCGCGAGGCCGGTGACTCCTCGGCGAACCTGGCCCGCGGCCGTACCCTCACCGCCGCGAGCCACAACGAGACCTATGTGCCGGCCAACGCGGCCGACGGCAACAAGGCCAGCTACTGGGAGAGCCGCAACAACGACCTGCCGCAGTGGATCCAGGTCGACCTGGCCTCCTCCGTACGCGTCAACCAGGTCGTGCTGCGCCTGCCCGACGGCTGGGGCGCCCGCAGCCAGACCCTGAAGATCCAGGGCAGCGCCAACGGCACCGACTTCACCGACCTGACCGCGTCCAAGGCACATGCCTTCGCGCCGGGCGACGGCAACTCGGTGACGATCTCCTTCGACGCGACCACCACCCGGTACGTACGGGTCCTGGTCACCGCCAACACCGTGCAGCCCGCTGCCCAGTTGTCCGAGCTGGAGGTCTACGGCCCGGCGACCGGCGACACCCAGGCGCCGAGCGCGCCCGCGGACCTCGCCTACACCGAGCCCGCCACCGGCCAGATCCGGCTGACCTGGAAGGCGTCCGACGACAACACCGGCGTCACCGGCTACGACGTGTACGCCGACAACGAGCTGCTGACCAGCGTCGCGGGCACGGTCACCACCTACACAGACAACCGCCCCGGCAACGCCACGGTCTCCTACTTCGTGCGGGCCAAGGACGCGGCCGGGAACGTCTCCGGGAACAGCAACACCGTCACCCGCCGCGGCGACAGCGGTGACACCCAGGCACCCACCGCGCCCGCGAACCTGTCCCTCACCGAGCCGGCCGCCGGGCAGATCCGCCTCGCCTGGAACGCCTCCAGCGACAACACCGGTGTGACCGGCTACGAGGTGTACGCCAACAACAGCCTGCTCACCACGGTCGGCGGCACGGTCACCACGTACACCGACAACCGGTCCGCGAGCGCCACGGTCTCCTACTTCGTGCGGGCCAAGGACGCGGCCGGGAACGTCTCCGGCGACAGCAACACCGTGACCCGCAACGGCACTTCGGGCCCCGGCTCCAACCTCGCGGTCGGCAAACCGATCACGGCCTCCTCGACCGTGCACACCTTCGCCGCCGAGAACGCCAACGACAACAGCACCTCCACCTACTGGGAGGGCTCCGGCCACCCCGCCACCCTCACCGTGAAGCTCGGCGCCAACGCCGACGTCTCCTCGCTCGTCCTCAAGCTCAACCCCGACAGCTCCTGGGGCGCCCGCACCCAGAACATCCAGGTCCTCGGCCGCGAGCAGGACGCCTCCGGCTTTACGAGTCTGGTGGCCGCGAAGGACTACGCCTTCAACCCCTCCAGCGGCAACACCGTCACCGTGCCCGTCACCGCGCGCGTGGCCGACGTGCAGCTCCGCTTCACCTCCAACACAGGTGCCCCGGCCGGGCAGCTCGCCGAGTTCCAGGTGATCGGCACCGCCGCGCCCAACCCGGATTTGGAGGTCACCGCGCTGACGGCCTCGCCCGCCTCGCCGGTCGAGTCCGACGAGATCACCCTCACCGCGACCGTCCGCAACAGCGGCGAGGCCGCCGCACCCGCCAGCGCGGTCGCTCTGCGGCTGGGCGGCACCAAGGTCGCCACCGCCTCCGTCGCCGCCCTCGCGGTCGGCGCGACGCGGACCGTCAGCGCCTCCATCGGGGCACGCGACGCGGGCACCTACCAGCTCAGCGCCGTCGCCGACGAAGCCGGCGCGGTCATCGAGCAGAACGAGACCAACAACACCTACACCAGCCCCACTTCACTCGTCGTGCGCCCGGTCTCCAGCTCCGACCTCGTGCCGGTGCTGACCACCACACCGTCCGGCCCGGCGGACGGCGACACGGTCACCTTCAAGGCCGCCGTACGCAACCAGGGCACCACCGCCTCGGCCGGCGGCGCGCACGGCCTCACGGTCACGCTCGTCGACTCCAAGGGCGCCACCGTGAAGACCCTGACCGGCTCGTACGACGGCACGATCGCCGCCGGAGCCACCGGCGGGGCCGTCACGCTCGGCACCTGGACCGCCGCCAACGGCTCGTACACGGTACGCACCACGGTCGCCGCCGACGCCAACGAACTCCCGGTCAAGCGGGAGAACAACACCGCGAGCCAGTCCCTGTTCGTCGGACGCGGCGCCAACATGCCCTACGACATGTACGAGGCCGAGGACGGCACCACCGGCGGCGGCGCGGCCACCGTCGGACCCAACCGGACCGTCGGCGACCTCGCCGGCGAGGCGTCCGGCCGTAAGGCGGTCACCCTCAACAGCACCGGTGAGTACGTGGAGTTCACCACCAAGGCCGCCACGAACACCCTGGTCACCCGCTTCTCCATCCCGGACTCCGCGGGCGGCGGCGGCACCGACGCCACCCTCAACGTCTACGTCAACGGCACCTTCCGCAAGGCGCTGCCGCTCACCTCGAAGTACGCCTGGCTGTACGGGGCCGAGGCAGGTCCCGGCAACTCACCGTCCGCGGGAGCCCCGAGGCACATCTACGACGAGGCACACCTGATGCTGGGCGAGACCGTGCCGGAGGGGGCGAAGATCCGGCTGCAGAAGGACACGGCCAACACCTCCAAGTACGCGATCGACTTCGTCAGCCTGGAGCAGGTCTCACCGGTCGCCAACCCGGACCCGGCCGCGTACGCCGTCCCGGCCGGCTTCGGGCACCAGGACGTGCAGAACGCCCTCGACCGGGTGCGGATGGACACGACCGGCAAGCTCACCGGTGTCTATCTCCCGGCGGGTGACTACGAGACGTCGAGCAAGTTCCAGGTGTACGGCAAGGCCGTGCAGGTGGTCGGCGCCGGGCCCTGGTACACGCAGTTCCACGCCCCGTCGGGCCAGGACAACACCGACGTCGGTTTCCGGGCCGAGAACTCCGCCAAGGGGTCCTCTTTCAAGAACTTCGCCTACTTCGGCAACTACACCTCCCGTATCGACGGTCCTGGCAAGGTGTTCGACTTCGCGAACGTGTCGGACATGGTCATCGACAACACCTGGACCGAGCACATGGTCTGCCTCTACTGGGGAGCCAACACCGACCGGGTGACGATCAGCAACGCCCGGATCCGCAACACGTTCGCCGACGCGATCAACATGACCAACGGGTCGACGGACAACCACGTCGTCAACAACGAGTCCCGGGCCTCCGGCGACGACAGCTTCGCGCTGTTCTCCGCGATCGACGCGGGCGGCGCCGACATGAAGGACAACCTCTACGAGAACCTGACCTCGATCCTCACCTGGCGGGCCGCGGGCATCGCCGTCTACGGCGGCTACGACAACACCTTCCGCAACATCCACATCGCCGACACCCTGGTCTACTCGGGCATCACGATCAGCTCGCTGGACTTCGGCTATCCGATGAACGGGTTCGGCACCTCTCCGACGACCGTCGAGAACGTCTCCGTGGTCCGCTCCGGCGGCCACTTCTGGGGCAACCAGACCTTCCCCGGCATCTGGCTGTTCTCCGCCTCCAAGGTCTTCCAGGGCATCCGCGTCAACGACGTGGACATCGTGGACCCGACCTACAGCGGAATCATGTTCCAGACCCAGTACGACGCCGGCGGGCGGCCCATCAACCCGATCAAGGACACGGTCCTCACCGACATCTCGATCACGGGCGCCCGCAAGAGCGGGGACGCCTACGACGCCAAGTCCGGCTTCGGACTGTGGGCCAACGAGCTGCCCGAACAGGGGCAGGGTCCCGCGGTCGGTGAGGTCACCTTCAACGGCCTGCGCTTCGGCGGCAACGCCGTGGACGTACGGAACACCACCTCCACCTTCAAGATCAACATCAACCCCTGACGTGATCCCGGCGAGATAGGGCACAGCGCCCGATAGGAGGCCCACAAGGCTGGCGCAAGCCGTTTGCGCGGCTTGCGCTAGCCTTGCGCTCATGACGCGACGACTTGCTCAGGTAGCCAAGAAGGTTGGAGTCAGCGAGGCCACGGTCAGCCGGGTCCTCAACGGCAAGCCCGGAGTGTCGGACAGCACCCGGCAGTCCGTGCTCACCGCGCTGGACGTCCTCGGCTACGAGCGTCCCACCCAGCTGCGCGGCGAGCGGGCGCGTCTGGTCGGCCTGGTCCTGCCCGAACTGCAGAACCCGATCTTCCCCCTGTTCGCCGAGGTCATCGGCGGCGCGCTGGCCCAGCAGGGGCTCACCCCGGTCCTGTGCACCCAGACCAAGGGCGGCGTCTCCGAGGCGGACTACGTGGAGCTGCTGCTCCAGCAGCACGTCTCCGGCGTGGTGTTCGCGGGCGGCGGCCTGTTCGCCCAGGCGGACGCGCCGCACGACCACTACCGGCAGCTCGCCGAACGGCGTATCCCGGTCGTGCTGATCAACGCCCCGATCGAGGGGCTCGACTTCCCGTGCGTCTCCTGCGACGACGCCGTGGCGGTCGAACAGGCGTGGCGCCACCTGACCCTGCTGGGGCACGAGCGCATCGGCGTGGTCCTCGGCCCGAGCGACCACATCCCCTCCCGGCGCAAGCTGGCCGCGGCCCGGATCGCCGCGGAGGCGGCCGGCGGGTCCCTGCCCGACGCGTACGTGGAGCGGTCGATGTTCTCCCTGGAGGGCGGCCAGGCGGCCACCACCCGCCTGCTGGACCGGGGTGTCACCGGTGTCGTCTGCGCCAGTGACCCGCTGGCCCTCGGCGCCATCCGCGCCGCCCGCAGGAGGGGCCTGGCGGTGCCCGAGCAGGTCTCGGTCGTCGGCTACGACGACTCGGCCTTCATGAACTGCACCGAGCCCCCGCTGACCACGGTCCGCCAGCCCGTCGAGGCCATGGGGCGGGCCGCCGTGGACCTGCTGTGCGCCCAGATCCAGGGCGCCGAGGTGCAGCCCGGCGAGCTGCTGTTCGAGCCGGAACTGGTGGTCCGCGGCTCGACGACACAGGCGCCTCGGGTCTGATCCGCACAACAGAAGCGCGGTGCGGCCGAGTTCGGCCGCACCGCGCTTCTGCTTGCGCGCATGCACGCTCCCCGAGATCAACCGTATGCGTCGCACTGTCAATCATTTACGAAAGCTGCGCGAGATATTGCGGTCATCTGTTCACGGTGGTTGAGTGTGCGGCGCCCCACATCGCACCGGCGATGAGGGCGCCTTCCACGTTCATGCCCGAAGGGGACCACCCATGAGAAGAGCTCGGTTCCGCCGCACCCGCCGCGTCGGCGCGGTCACCCTCGCTTCCGCGCTCACGCTGACGGCACTCGCCGCCTGCGGTACGAGCAGCAGCGGCGACGACGGCGACAACGGCTCCGGCAACGGCGCGAAAGCCGATCCCGCCGCACCGCTGGACCCGAAGACGAAGGTGTCCATCTCCATCGACTGCATGCCCCCCGCGGCGAAGGCGGCCGAGCTCAAGCAGTGGAACGAGGACGTCAAGGAGTTCAACAAGAAGTACCCGAACGTCACGATCAACGGCCGTTCCACACCGGGCCAGTGTCTGGAGCCGCCGCGCTTCACCGCGATGCTCAAGGCGAAGTCCCAGCCCGACGTGTTCTACACGTACTTCACCGACCTGCCCCAGGTCCTCGACAACGACGGCGCCCAGGACATCACCGCGTACGTCAACGACAAGAGCGTCCCACTGCTCAAGGACATCGACCCCGACGTCCTGGGCTCGCTGAAGAAGGACGGCAAGCTCTACGGCCTGCCCACCAGCAACTACCGCATGGGCCTGCTCATCAACCGCAAGCTCTTCAAGGAGGCCGGCCTCGACCCGGACGCCCCGCCGGCGACGTGGGCGGACGTCCGTACCGCGGCCAAGAAGATCGCGGGCCTCGGTGGCGGTGTCGCCGGCTTCGGCGAGTACAGCGCGGCCAACACCGGCGGCTGGCACTTCACCGCGCAGATGTACAGCCTCGGGGGAGACGTCGTCGACGCGAGCGGCAAGAAGGCCGCCTTCAACGACGAGACCGGCAAGCAGGTCGCCGAGAACCTGCACGCCATGCGCTGGGACGACGACTCCATGGGCAAGACCCAGCTGCTGAAGTGGGGCGACCTCCAGAAGCAGATCGCCACCGACAAACTGGGCATGTTCCTCGCCGCGCCCGACGACGTCACGTACATGGTCCAGCAACTCGGAGCCAAGTACGAGAACTTCGGCATGGGCCCCATCCCGGGCGGTGAGAACACCCTCGCCGGCGGCAACAACTACATGATCAAGCAGGGTATTTCGGCCGACAAGGTCAAGGCCTCCATCGCCTGGCTGAACTTCAAGTTCACCACGGTCGGCAAGGGCCAGTACGACTGGCGGCGCGCAAAGGCGGACGACCTGCCCGTGGGGCTCCCGCAGCCCAACCTGTGGCTGAACGGCTCCAAGTCCAAGGACGACGCGGCCCGCAAGGAGTTCGCCACCATGCCGGTGGAGAACTTCAAGGCCTTCACCGACAACCCCGTCCCCGGCAAGGCCGAACCGCCGAAGGCCCAGGAGATCTACAAGGTCCTCGACAACGTCATGTCGGGCATCCTCACCAACAAGGACGCCGACATCGACAAGCTCCTGTCCACCGCCGAGTCCCAGGTCAACCAGGTTCTCGCAACTCAGTGACCGTGCGGCGGCCGGGCGGTGACACCATCGCCCGGCCCGCTCACGCGCCGCCGCAGCACGTCAAGGAGCGAGCATGTCGGCCCCCACCCTCACCAAGGACCCGGCGGTCAAGGACCGCCGTCCCCGCAAGCCCCGCACGGGGGTGCCGCACCTCCCGGACGGCGGGTTCGGCAAGTCCCTGCGCCGCAACCTCACCGCCCACGGCTTCCTCATCGGAGCGGTGCTGTGCTTCGCCTTCTTCTCCTGGTACCCGATCGTCCGGGAGTTCCTCCTCGCCTTCCAGAAGACCGAGGACGGCGACGTCAGCTGGGTGGGCTGGGACAACTTCGTCACCGTCTGGAACGACCCGGCCTTCGGCCAGGCCTGGCGCAACACCCTGTGGTTCACGGTGCTGGCCCTGCTCCTCGGCTTCGTCGTCCCGTTCGTCACCGCCCTGATCATCAACGAGTTCCGGCACGGCCAGGGCTACTTGCGACTGCTGGTCTACCTGCCGGTGATGCTCCCGCCGACCGCGTCGGTCCTGCTCTTCAAGTACCTGTACGACCCCGGGTACGGCATGTTCAACGAGATACTCGGCGTCTTCGGCGTCCCCGCCCAGCAGTGGCTCCAGGACCCGGACACCGCGATGCTCTCCGTGGTCGTCGCCTCGACCTGGATGAACATGGGCGGCGCGACACTCATCTACCTCGCCGCACTCCAGGGCGTACCCGGCGAGTTGTACGAGGCAGCCGAACTCGACGGCGCGGGACTGTTCCGCAAGGTCTGGCACGTCACCGTCCCGCAGACCCGGCTCATCCTGCTGCTGATGCTCCTCATGCAGATCATCGCCACCATGCAGGTCTTCATCGAGCCGTTCCTGCTCACCGGCGGCGCGGGCCCCGAAGGCTCCACCACCACCGTCGTCTACCTGATCTACCAGTACGCCTTCAACTTCAACAACTACGGTGCCGCGGCGGCGCTCGGCCTGGTCCTGCTCGTCCTGCTGGCCGGCTTCTCGGCCGTCTACACCAAACTCAACCGCGCCGACCAGGACTAGGACCGGGGGAGACACGCACATGTCCACTCGCACGCTGATCTCACCCGCCCAACTGGCTCGCCCGCGCGGCAAGGCCCTGTACTGGGTGGCCTTCGCGCTCGTCGTCCTCCTGTTCACGCTGGCCTTCCTCGGCCCGCTGTACTGGATGGTGTCCAGCGGACTCAAGACCACCCAGGAAGCCGTCCAGACCCCGCCCACCTGGGTGCCAGGCTCCGTCCACCCGGAGAACTACAAGCGTGCCTGGGAGGTGATGGACCTGGCCAAACTCCTGATGAACACCCTCTACTACGCGTTCGGCGCACTCGCCTTCCAGCTGGTGCTCGACGTCGCCGCCGCCTACTCGCTGTCCAAACTGCGGCCCGTACTCGGCAAGATGATCCTCGGCCTGATGCTCGCCACTCTCATGATCCCGGCGACCGTCCTCGTCGTACCGCAGTACCTCACCGCGCTGGACGTGCCCATCGTCGAACGCAACCTGCTCAACTCGCCCTGGGCGATCTGGCTCCCGTCGGTCACCAACGCCTTCAACATCTTCCTGCTCAAGCGGTTCTTCGACTCGATCCCCAAGGAACTGCTCGACGCGGCCTCCATGGACGGCGCGGGACCCCTGCGCGTCCTGTGGTCCATCGTCCTGCCGGTCTCCCGGCCCATCCTCGGCGTGGTGTCCATCTTCGCCGTCGTCGGCGTCTGGAAGGACTTCCTCTGGCCGATGCTGGTCCTGCCCGACCCGTCGAAACAAACCCTCGCCGTCGGCATCTACTCCCTGGCGACCAGCGTGCCCGAGAACGTCCTGATCGCCTCCCTGACCATCGCGTCCCTGCCCACGCTCATCCTCTTCCTCATCTTCCAGCGCAACATCATGAGCGGACTGACGGCCGGCGGCCTCAAGGGCTGATCCCACCTCCGCAGTCCGGGCACCTTCCCCAGCGCACGACATCACGCAGGCGCCCCCACCGATCCTCCGCCGCCGCCCGTTCCCGACGCCTCGCTGTCCGGGGCGGCGGCGGAGAACCACCCCTGCCCCGAAAGGACCGACACGTGGCAGCCCCTCAGCCCGCAACGCCCCCCGGACACACCGACGACTGGTGGCGCGGTGCCGCCATCTACCAGGTGTATCCGCGCAGCTTCGCCGACGGCGACGGTGACGGCACCGGGGACCTCGCGGGCGTCCGGTCGAGATTGCCCTACCTCGCCGAACTGGGCGTCGACGCGATCTGGTTCACCCCCTGGTACCTGTCCCCGCTCGCCGACGGCGGCTACGACGTCGCCGACTACCGCGTCATCGACCCGGCCTTCGGAGACCTGGCCGAGGCCGAACAACTCATCGCCGAGGCCCGTGGTCTGGGCATCCGCACCATCGTGGACATCGTGCCCAACCATGTCTCCGACCAGCACGCCTGGTTCAGAGCCGCTCTTGCCGCCGGACCCGGCAGCCCCGAGCGCAAGCTGTTCCACTTCCGTCCCGGCCGCGGCGAACACGGCGAACTCCCGCCCAACGACTGGCCCTCGCAGTTCTCCGGCCAGACCTGGACCCGCGTCGAGGACGGCGAGTGGTACCTGCACCTGTTCACCCCGCAGCAGCCCGACCTCAACTGGGCCCACCCCGCCGTGCGGGAGGAGCACGAGGAGGTGCTGCGGTTCTGGTTCGAGCGCGGAGTCGCGGGCGTGCGCATCGACTCCGCCGCACTGCCCGCCAAGGACCCCGACCTGCCCGAGTTCGTGGAGGGCCGCGACCCCCACCCGTACATCGACCGGGACGACCTGCACGAGATCTACCGCTCCTGGCGGCGCATCGCCGACGAGTACGGGGGCGTCTTCGTCGGTGAGGTGTGGCTGCCGGACTCCGAGCGCTTCGCCCGCTACCTGCGCCCCGACGAACTGCACACCGCGTTCAACTTCAGCTTCCTGTCCTGCCCCTGGGACGCGGACAGGCTGCGCGCGGCCATCGACGACACCCTCGCCGAACACGCCCCGGTCGGCGCGCCGGCCACCTGGGTGCTGTGCAACCACGACGTCACCCGCACCGTCACCCGCTACGGGCGACAGGACACCGGCTTCGACTTCGCCACCAAGACCTACGGCACACCGACCGACCTGCGGCTCGGCACCCGCCGGGCCCGCGCCGCCGCCCTGCTCACCCTCGCCCTGCCCGGCTCCGTCTACCTCTACCAGGGCGAGGAACTGGGCCTGCCCGAAGCGGAGATACCCCGCGACCGCATCCAGGACCCGATGCACTTCCGCTCCGGCGGCACCGACCCCGGCCGCGACGGCTGCCGGGTCCCACTGCCCTGGACGGCCGACGCCCCCTACGCGGGTTTCGGCTCGGCCGTCGAACCCTGGCTGCCGCAACCCGAGGGCTGGTCCACCTACGCGGCCGACCAGCAGGCCGACGACCCCGACTCCATGCTCACCCTCTACCGCGCCGCACTGGAACTGCGCCGCGCCGACCCGGCCCTCGGCGACGGCCCTCTGCGCTGGCTGCCCTCCGACGACGGCGTCCTCACCTTCCGCCGCTCCCCGGACCTCGTCTGCGTGGTGAACCTGGCGGACGGTCCGGCGGTCCTGCCGGACCACACACAGGTGCTTCTCTCCAGCGGACCCCTGGACGCCGACGGCCGACTCCCCTCCGACACGGCGGTGTGGCTGCGGAGTTGACGGCACTTCGGCCGACGGCGGGTCAGAAGTGGGTGGCGACGCCGAAGACCCGCCGTAGCTGAGCCATGTCATGGCGGTCGCGGTCGGCCGGCTCGTACCCCTGGTGGAAGTAGACTTGCTGTTCGGCCGACAGACAGGGGACGGCCGTCCCCCGGATCGTGCCGGTGACGAAGCACGGGGCGGGATAGACGAACGGGCGGTGCGGGTCCAAGGAAGCCTGCACCGCGGACCCGTCCGACGCGAAGACCAGTGGGTGCAGGTCGATCTCGCGGCCGTGCGGGCCCGTGACCACGAACCGCACGGGACGCCGGTCGAGTGTCTCGGCGAACCCGGCCGCCCCGAGGGCCGCCCCGACCGCCTGCTCCTGGTCCTCGCGGTGCATCAGGTCCAGGTCGCGGTGCTCACGCGTCTGCTCCCCGACGAGAGCGTCGATGCCCCAACCCCCGCCCACCCAGACGTCGACGGCTGCCGCACGCAACACGGTGAGCACGGACAGCACGTCGGCAGCGGTCATCACGCGAGCACGGTAACCGTCCGACGACCGGGTGGGCGAGTGGTTTGGGACCGGCTCCGGAGCTACTTGTTCAGGGCCGCCACACCCGCCTGGGCGTACTTCTCGTCGAGGTCGCCGGACGGCGCGCCCGCCACGCCCACGCCCGCGATCGGCGCGCCCTTCGCGCTGACCGGCGCCCCGCCCGCGAGGAACAGCGTGCCCGGGATGTCCTTCAGGTTCGGGGCCTGCTCCAGGCGCTTGGCCAGCTCGGACGTGGGCGCGTTCCACGACACCGCCGTGTACGCCTTCTTCACGGCGGACTCGTACGACTGCGGTCCTGCGCCGTCGCCGCGCAGGGTCACCACGGTGTTGCCGTCACGGTCGACGACGGCGACGGAGACGCGCTGGTTGTCCTTGCGTGCCGCATCCAGCGCCGCCTGCGCGGCCCGGCTCGCGGCGTCGACCGTGAGGCGGGTGGACTGCGTGAGGTTCTTGTTCGAGGCGTCGGCCTTCACCGCTGCCTGGGCGGCGGGCGCCGACGAAGTGGCGCTCGCCGACCAGGCGCCGAAGCCGCCGAGGGTGACGGCGGCGACGAGGGCGCCGCCGGTGACGACGCGGGTACGGCGGGAGACCTTCTTGACGTGCTTCATGGCTGCCCATTCCTCAAGGTGTGCGGATGGATGTGTATGGATGTGTAAGGGGGAAGGTGGCGAGCCCGTGTTGTGCGGCGGGCCGTCCTTCCCTGCCATCCATCGTGGGTCCGGGAAGGCCGCCGTACGGTCGGTGCATCGGCTGCACGCGGCGCGCGGAACGGCCGACACGGGCATCAACCGATCGGTTGATCCCAGGGCCGTCCCGTTGGGCGACAATGGAGGCGTTTACCCAGTTCAGGAGCAGTTCAAGAGCAGTTCAAGAGCAGTTCAGGAGGCTTAGCGTGCGGTCCGACCAGAGCGGTTCGTCCCCGGGGCCGCGTCCCGGCGAGACGGTTCCCGTCGGCGATCCGGACGAGCGCCGGCTGGCCCTGGTCATGCGTGCCGTCTTCTTCGTGCTGCTCGCCACCTCCCTGACCCGCTTCGTCCAGCGCCACGCGGAGGAGCCGCGCGCACCCTGGGTGATCGGTCTTGCCGTCGTACTGGCGGTCCTCTACGCGATCGACACCGTCCTGACCGACGGCACACCTCCGTCGCGTGGTCCCGGCTCATGGCCACCTGCTCCTCGGCTGATCCGGCTCGGGGCGGTCGTCGCCACCTGGGCGGTGCTCGTCGTCGGCGCGCCGAGTTTCGCGTGGGTGGCGGTGCCGCTGTTCTACGCCGCACTGCGCGCCCTGCCGCCCCTCGCCGCGTACCTCCTCGTCGCGTTCCTCACGCTCCTCGTCGTCTCCGCGCAGCTCGCGCTGGCGCCGCGGTTCAGCCTCGACCTGGTCGTCGGACCCGCGGCCGTCGCCACCCTCGCCACCGCGGTCTTCGTGCACATGCGGCGACAGGCGGCCCGGCAGCGCGCCCTCATCGACGACCTCATCGGCACCCGCCGGGAACTGGCGGCCACCGAACGCCGCGAGGGTGTCCTCGCCGAGCGGCAGCGGCTGTCCATGGAGATCCACGACACCCTCGCGCAGGGGCTGTCCAGTCAGCAGATGCTGCTCCAGGCCGCGCTGCGGACCTGGGACACCGAGCCGGCCAAGGCCCGCGCGCACGTCCGCACCGCCACGTCCGTCACCGAGCACAACCTCGCCGAGGCGCGCCGCTTCGTGCACGACCTCGCGCCGGCCGACCTCGCCAGGGGCGGCGGCCTCGAAGCCGCGCTGCGCGTCCTCGCGGCGCGCGAGTCGGATACCGGGCTGAGCGTCCGCGTCCACATCGACGGTGACGACGACCGTGATGGTGATGGTGGCGGTGGCGGACGTACGGTTCCGTTGCCCGACCGTGCGCAGTCCGCGCTCCTGCGGATCGCGCAGGGCGCGCTCGCCAACGTCCGGGAGCATTCGGGCGCCACGGCCACCGCGCTCACGCTCACGCGGCTCGACGACCGGGTGGTCCTCGACGTCGCCGACAACGGGCGCGGCTTCGACCCCGGCGCCGTCACCGACGCCCCGTCCGGCGAGCGCGGACACGGGATCCGGGCGATGCGGGCCCGGGTACGGCAGCTCGGTGGCACGCTGACCATCGAGTCCACGCCGGGGGAGGGCGCCGTACTGACCGCCACCGTTCCGGTCGCCCCGCACACCGCCCCGCACACCGAGGAGACGCCGCGATGACCGACCTGCCCGTACGCCTCCTGGTCTGCGACGACCATGCCGTCGTACGCGCCGGGCTGCTCGCCCTGCTCGACAGCGAACCCGACATCGAGGTGGTGGGCCAGGCGGGCACCGGGGAGGAGGCGCTCGCCCTGGCCGCGCGGCTCAGCCCCGACGTGGTGCTCATGGATCTGCAGCTCGGCGAAGGCATGGACGGGGTGGAGACGACCCGCCGGCTGACCGGCGGGCCCGCCGTCCCGCACGTCCTCGTCCTGACCACGTACGACACCGACGCGGACATCACCCGGGCGATCGAGGCCGGCGCGACGGGGTATCTGCTGAAGGCGGAGCGGCCGGAGGAGTTGTTCGCGGCGATCCGGGCGGCGGCGCGGGGGCGTACGACGCTGTCGGCGCCCGTCGCCAGCCGGGTCATGGCGAACCTGCGCGCACCGCGGGCCGCGCTCACCGATCGCGAGCGGGACATTCTCGGGCAGCTGGCCCGAGGGCTCGGCAACCGGGACATCGCGCGTGCGCTGTTCATCAGCGAGGCGACGGTGAAGACGCACCTGGGGCGCATCTACGACAAGCTCGGCGTCGACACGCGGGCGGGGGCGGTGGCCGTGGCGAAGGAACGCCGCGTCCTTCCGTGACCGGCGGTACGAGTCCTGACAACAGAGCGCTGACCGACCGGTCTTTGCCCGCCGGTCGAGAGTGGCTGGCCGCGCAGTTCCCCGCGCCCCCAAAGGCAGGGGGCGCGCCCTCCAGGGGCGCGGGGAACTGCGCAATCGTGTAGGCCCGCCGCGGTGGCGCCGCACCCGGAGGCGTGCCGTCGTGCGGCCGCGAGTGGGCTGAGGCCGGCTACGAGGTCTCCGCGTCCACGGACTCGCGCAGACGCCGGCTGGCCATCACCATATGGTCGGCCATCGCCCGATCCGCCGCCTCAGGATCCCGCGCCCGCAAAGCCCCCAGCACCGCGTCGTGCTCGCACAACGTCCCGCTGACCGTGCCCTCGATGTCGCTGACCCGTTCCATCCACACCTGGAGCAGCGCCCGGATGCTGTGCAGGATGTCGCTCAGCACACTGTTGCGCGCGATCCGGGCCAGCTCCAGGTGGAAGTCGATGTCCGCGTCGATGAAGGCCTTGGCGTCACCTCCGGCCGCCCGCATGTGCTGCAGGTGCTCCTCCAGCCGGGACAGGTCCTCGTCCGTGGCCCGCTCCGCTGCCAGCCGCGCCGACACCGCCTCCAGATACGTACGCACCTCCACCAGATCCTGCGTACGCCGCTGCCCCAGCATCAGCCCCCAGTTGATCGCCCTCGGCAGGAACTCCGACGTGCCCTCACGCACGTACGAGCCCGAGCCGGGCCGGATCTCGATGATGCCGAGCACGTCCAGCGCGGACAGCGCCCCGCGGACGCTGGAGCGGGCGACGCCGAGTGCCTCGGCGAGCTGGCGCTCGGCGGGCAGGCGTGTACCGGGCTTGATGTCGCCCGCCGACAGGTGGTCGAGGAGCCGCTTGGCGACCTCGCTGACGGAGGACTCGCGCACCACGGGGCGCAGGAGTTGGGCGAGGTCGGGGGCGGCCCCGGAGGTCTGGTCGTCGGGCTGACTGGTCACGGTCACCAGTCAACCAGATCCGTCGCACAGAGAGCTGACCTGCCGGTTCTTCAGCGATCCGGCCGTGCCGAAGGTCGGGTTTGTCAAGAGTTGCGAGAGGGTCGAAGATGAGACCGTCCTCACATTGGTAAATTGGTGACCAATTTGAGGAGTCGGCATAGCGTGAAACCGTTCCGGTCGGCCACCCCTGCGGAGAGCCGTCCGGCCTGACCCACCCCGGACGGAGCTGTCCGGGCGAGCCGAGGAGTCGCCATGGTTGCCGACGCGCCATCCGCGGCAGTCGAAAGAACTGCCATCAAGAAGGTCTCAGTCCGCCTCGTGCCGTTCGTGGCACTGATGTTCTTCGTGAACTACCTGGACCGCACAGCCGTTTCATTCGCCGAGCCGAACGGCATGGGCCAGGATCTGGCGCTCACCGCCGCCCAGTTCGGCTTCGCGTCCGGGATCTTCTTCCTCGGTTACATCGTGCTTGAGGTCCCCAGCAACATGGCCCTGCACCGTTTCGGGGCCCGCCGCTGGCTGGCCCGGATCATGGTGACCTGGGGCATCGTCTCCCTCCTGTTCACCTGGGTGGACAGCACGGGCCAGCTCTACACCCTGCGGTTCCTGCTCGGGGTGGCGGAAGCGGGCTTCTTCCCCGGCGCGATCCTCTTCCTCAGCCAGTGGGTGCCCTCACGGCACCGCACCAAGATCCTCGGGCTTTTCTACCTGGCGCAGCCGCTGACCACCGTCCTCGGCGCCCCGCTGGCGGGCTGGCTCATCGGCCACCACGGACTGTTCGGCCTTGAGGGCTGGCGCGTGATGTTCCTGTTCGTGTCGGTGCCCGCCATCCTCCTGGGTGTCATCGCGTGGTTCTACCTCATCGACAAGCCCGCCGACGCGAAGTGGCTGACGCCCGCCGAGCGCGACTGGCTGACCGACGAGCTCGCAGCGGAGAACGCGCAGAAGACCGGTCACGACGACCAGCACGCCAAGGGAGACCTCAAGAAGGCCTTCACCAACGGCCGTGTCTGGGTACTGGCGATGGTCTACTTCGGTTTCGTCTACGGGCTGTACGCCCTGGCCTTCTTCCTGCCGACAATCATCGACGGCTTCCAGGAGCAGTACGACACCACGTTCAGCGTGATGGACAAGGCCTGGATCACCGCGATCCCGTACCTGCCCGCCGCGGTCGTCCTCTTCTTCTGGACACGCCACGCCACCAAGCACGGCACCCGCGTCTGGCACGTGGCCGGACCGGCCGTGCTCGGCGGTGTCACCATCCCGCTCGCCCTCTACATGGGCTCCCCGACCGCCACGGTCGCCGTGATCACCGTGACCGCGTGTTCCATCTTCGCGGCCCTGCCCGTCTTCTGGTCCGTACCCTCCCGCTTCCTGACCGGAGCCGCGGCAGCCGCCGGTATCGCCCTGATCAACACCGCGGGCAACGTCGCCGGATTCGCGTCCAGCTACATCACCGGCTGGCTCAAGGACTGGACCGGCGCCTACTACGTGCCGCTCTACCTGGTCGGCTTCTTCATGCTGCTGTCCGCCGTCCTGATGATCTGGCTCTCCGCCCGCGGCGGCACCGCGGAACCGGCCCCCGCAGCAGAGAACAAGCCCATGGAGGCCCTCCGATGACCCGGCTCTTCAACGACCCCGCGGCCTTCGCCGACGAGGCCCTCGAAGGCTTCGCCGCCGCCCACCGCGGCTGGGTGCGGCCCGTCACCGGAGGCGTCGTCCGCGCCGCCGGGACGCCCGCCGGGCAGGTCGCCGTCGTCGTCGGCGGCGGATCCGGCCACTACCCGGCCTTCTCCGGGCTGGTCGGCCGGGGCCTCGCGCACGGCGCCGCCGTCGGCAACGTCTTCGCCTCGCCCTCCGCCCAGCAGATCCGCTCCGTGGCACGGTCCGCCCACGGCGGCGCGGGCGTCCTGCTCATGTACGGCAACTACGCGGGCGACGTCCTCCACTTCGGACAGGCCGCCGAACGCCTGGCTGGCGACGGCATCGAGGCCCGTACCTTCGCCGTCACCGACGACATCTCCTCCGCCGCGCCGGAGGAGACCGCCAAACGGCGCGGCATCGCCGGCGACCTGCCCGTCTTCAAGGCCGCCGCCGCCGCGGCCGAGGAGGGCCTGCCGCTGGACGAGGTGCTGCGCGTCGCCGAACACGCCAACGCCCGCACCCGCTCCTTCGGCATCGCCTTCTCCGGCTGCACCCTGCCCGGCGCCGACCATCCCCTGTTCACCGTCCCCGAGGCCCGGATGGCCGTCGGTCTCGGCATCCACGGGGAGCCCGGCATCGGCGAGGAGTCCCTGCCGACCGCCGACGAGGCGGCCCGGCTCATGGTCGGCGCGCTGCTGAAGGAACTCCCCGAGGGCGTCGACACCCCCGACGGGCAGCGCGCCGCCGTGATACTCAACGGCCTGGGCTCGGTCAAGTACGAGGAACTGTTCGTCGTCTACCGCAAGGTCGCCGCCCTGCTCGGCGACGCGGGCGTGGACATCGTCGACCCGGAGGTCGGCGAACTCGTCACCAGCTTCGACATGGCCGGCGTGTCCCTCACGTTGACCTGGCTCGACGACCGGCTTGAGCAGCTGTGGCGCGCTCCGGCCGACACCCCGGCCTACCGCAAGGGCGCTCCCCTCGCGCAAGAGCCGGCGACCGAGGCGGCGGCGCCGTACGTCGAGGAGATCGACGACAGCCGCGTCCCGGACGCCACCGAGGAGTCCCGCGGCTCGGCCGCCCACGTACTGGCGGCCCTGAACGCCGTCGCGGACATCGTCGACACGCACGCCGGCGAACTCGGCCGCATCGACGCGGTGGCCGGCGACGGCGACCACGGCATCGGCATGCAGCGCGGCACAACGGCCGCTCTGGAGGCGGCGGTTCGCGCCCACGACCTGGGTGCGGGCGCCGGAACCGTCCTCGTCCACGCCGGCGATGCCTGGGCCGACAAGGCCGGCGGCACCTCCGGTGCCCTGTGGGGCACCATCCTGCGCTCCCTCGGTACGCGCCTCGGCGACCAGGACGCCCCGACCGCCGAGGCGGTCGCCCAGGGAGTCTCGGACGCCTCCGACGCCGTACGCCGCCTGGGTGGCGCCGAGGTCGGCGACAAGACGATGGTCGACGTCCTCGTGCCCTTCGCCGACACCCTCGCCGAGGCCGCGGGCGAGGGCCTGCCGCTCACCGAGGCCTGGCAGCGCGCCGCCGTCACCGCCGAGAAGGCAGCCGCCGCCACCGCCGACCTGCTGCCCCGCAAGGGCCGCGCCCGGCCGCACGCCGAGAAGTCCCTGGGCACCCCCGACGCGGGCGCCCACTCGCTCGCCCTCATCACCCGCGCCATACACGGCGTCCTGCCCGACCACCCGCTCGACCAGCACTGAGGAAAAGCCGCCATGACCGACAAGCTCCGTATCGTCGTCGGATCCGACGACGCAGGCCACCAGTACAAGGAAGCCCTCAAGCAGGACCTGCTGGGCAGTTCGCTGGTCTCCGAGGTCACCGATGTCGGCGTCGACGCCGACGGCCACACCGCCTACCCCAAGGTCGCCATCGCCGCCGCCGAGATGGTCGCGCGCGGCGAGGCCGACCGCGCCCTCCTGGTGTGCGGCACCGGCCTCGGCGTCGCCATCGCGGCCAACAAGGTCAAGGGCATCCGCGCCGTCACCGCCCACGACTCCTTCTCCGTCGAGCGGGCCGTCCTCTCCAACAACGCGCAGATCCTGACCTTCGGCCAGCGCGTCGTGGGCCTCGAACTCGCCCGCCGCCTCGCCGCCGAATGGCTCACCTACCGCTTCGACGAGACGTCCGCGTCCGCGGCGAAGGTCCAGCTCATGAGCGACTACGAGGACGCCTCCGAGGACGCCTCCGAGGACGCCGACGCCGGGGCGGCCGCCTGATGTCCGCCCCGGCACACCAGCCCCTCCTGCTGGGGGTGAGCCTGAAGATGTACTTCGGCCACCACCAGACGCTCAACTGGGCCCGGAAGATCGCCACTCTGGCCGACGAGCACCCCGCCGTGACCTCCGGCGAGGCCCGCCTCTTCGTCCTGCCGGCCTTCCCGACGCTGGTCCCGGCCGCCGGGATCCTCGCGCCGTACGGCATCGCGCTCGGCGCCCAGGACATCGCCACCGAGGACACAGGCCCGTACACGGGCGAGGTCGGCGGCCCCCTCCTCAAGGAGATCGGCTGCCGCTACGCCGAGGTCGGCCACGCCGAGCGCCGCCGCCTGTACGGCGAGGGTGACACGGTGGTCGCCGCCAAGACGGCCGCCGCCCTGCGTAACGGCCTCACCCCCGTGCTCTGCATCGGCGAACGCGACCGGGGCACACCTCAGGAGGCGGCCGAACGCACGGTCGCCGAGGCGGCTCGTCTCCTCCACGGCCTGGACGGCACGGTCGTCCTCGCCTACGAGCCCCAGTGGGCCATCGGCGCACCGGAACCGGCCTCGGCCGAACACATCGCGACCGTGTGCACGGCCCTGCGGGAGTGGCTGAACACCCGTCCCCAGCAAGCCGGTTCACAGGTCATCTACGGCGGCAGCGCGGGCCCCGGCCTGCTCACCCGTCTCGGGGGAACGGTGGAAGGCCTCTTCCTCGGCCGCTTCGCCCACGACCCCGACAACGTGCGCGCGATCCTCGACGAGATCAGCGCCCCGGCCGACGACGAGATCAGCGCCCCGGCCGGCACGGCGGTGGCGTGATGGCCTACGGCATCAGCACGTACGCGTACTTCTGGCGCTTCTCCGACCGGGCACCCCGGCCGATGACGCTCCCCGAGATGCTGCGCGACACCGCCTCACTGGGCGGCCAGGCCTTCCAGATCTGCGACTACGCACCCATCGAGTCGTACGACTCCGCGCAGCTCGCCGACGTACGCGCCACGGCCGACGACCTCGGCCTGCGCCTGGAACTCGGCACCCGTGGCGTCCGCCCCGCCCATCTGCTCAAGTACCTCGACATGGCACGGCAGTTGGACGTCACGCTGGTCCGCTCCATGCTCAACACGGCGGACCACCGGCCGGACACCACCGAGGCGGTCTCCCTCCTCAAGGAGGCGGTGCCCCACTACGAGGACGCCGGTGTGACCCTCGGCCTGGAGACCTACGAGCAGGTGTCGACCGACGACCTGCTGGCTGTCGTACGCGGGGTCGACAGCGAGCGGCTCGGAGTCGTCCTCGACCCCGGCAACAGCGTCGCCCGCCTGGAACGCCCGGTGGACGTCGTGACCGCCACCGCGCCGCACGTGGTCAACATCCACGTCAAGGACTTCGCCTTCACCCGAAGGGACGGCTGGGTCGGCTTCACCTACGCCGGCTGCCCCCTCGGCGAAGGCCTCCTGGACTACGACGCCATGATCGCCGCCGTACGGGCCGCCCGCCCGGACGCGGACGGCATCAACCAGATCGTGGAGCACTGGCTCCCGTGGCAGGACGAGGGCTTCGACGCCACCGCCCGGCTCGAAGACCAGTGGACACAGCACAGCATCAACACCCTTCTGAGGAGCAAGTGATGGCCACCGAGATCCAGACCCAGGCAGACGTCAAGACCGTCGCCGTCATCGGGGCCGCCGGCAAGATGGGCCAGCGCGTCTCCAACAACCTGGTCGAGAGCGACTTCCGGGTGCTCTTCAGCGAGGCCTCGCCCAAGGGCCAGGAGCTGATCCGCGACCTCGGCCGTGAGCTGACCGGGTCCGCCGACGCCGTCGCCGAGGCCGACGTGGTCATCCTCGCCGTCCCGGACGTCGTCCTCGGCAAGGTCTCCGAGGAACTCGTCCCGCTGATGAAGCCGGACACGGTCGTCCTCACCCTCGACCCGGCCGCCGCGTACGCCGGACTGCTGTTCAACCGCGAGGACATCCACTACGCGTGTGCCCACCCCTGCCACCCGTCGGTGTTCCTGGAGCGCACCACCAAGGAGGAGTGGCAGGACACCTTCGGTGGCATCGCCGCGCCGCAGGAGGTCGTCGCCGCGTACGAGGGCGGCGACGAGGCCAAGCAGGAGCTGGCCGACTCGGTCATCCGCGTGATGTACGCGCCCGTGGTCGACGTCCACTGGGTCACCGTCAAGCAGCTCGCCGTCCTGGAGCCGACCCTCGTCGAGACGATCGCCTGCATGGTCGGCGCCCTCCTCACCGAGGCGCTGCACGAGACGGTCCACACCGTCGGCGTTCCGGAGAAGGCGGCCCGCGCGATGCTCCTGGGCCACACCCAGGTCGCCCTCGCGAACACCCTCAAGGGTTCCAACCCGTTCTCGGACGCCTGCCTGATCGCCATGGACTACGGCCGCGAGTCCATCGTGCGCGACGACTGGAAGAAGGTCTTCGAGGACGACGAGCTCGACAAGGTCATCACGCGCATGCTGAAGATCAAGGAGATCAAGCGCTGACCAGGCGCTGACACCCCCGGTCCCACCGAGGCCGGTGCCGGCACCTGACAGGCCGGCACCGGCCGGAGTGACGCGGGCGATCCGGGTGGCGCCGCGGCGGCGGGACCCGAGCCCCGCCGGCCGGGCGACACCGTGCACAGGCGCCTACGCGGCGGCCTCGTTCACCAGCTCCACGAGCGCGTCGGCCGCCGGGCCCGAGGAGGCCGGGTTCTGCCCGGTGATCAGCAGACCGTCCCGCACCACGTACGACGCCCAGTCGTCGCCCTTGGAGTAGATACCGCCCAGGCGCTTCAGCTCGTCCTCCACGAGGAAGGGGACGATCTCGGTGAGTCCGACCCCCTCCTCCTCGGAGTTGGCGAAACCGGTGACGTTCTTGCCCCGCACCAGCGGCGTACCGTCCTCGTTGACGGCGTGGCGCAGGACGCCCGGGGCGTGGCACACCACCGCGAGGGGCTTGCCCGAGCGCAGGGTCGTCTCGATCAGCCGCGCGGAGTGCGTGTCCTCGGCCAGGTCCCACAGGGGGCCGTGGCCGCCGGGGTAGAAGACCGTGTCGAAGTCGTCGGCCGCGACCGAGTCCAGGCGCACGGTGGCGGCCAGTGCCGCGGTCGCCTCCGTGTCGGACTCGAACCGGCGGGTCAGGTCGGTCTGGAAGTCGGGCTCGTTGCTCTTCGGGTCCAGCGGCGGACGGCCGCCCTCGGGGGAGGCGAGCACGATCTCCCAGCCGGCCTCCTGGAAGCGGTAGTAGGGCGCGGCCAGCTCCTCCAGCCAGAAGCCGGTCTTGCGGCCGGTGTCGCCGAGTTCGTCGTGCGAGGTGAGTACGACAAGAACCTTCATGTCTGCCTGCTCCTTGTGATCACGTACCGGATTAGACCGGTCGTCTAGGGATGTGCGAAAAAGAGGGAGGAGGGGGCGGGGTGGTCGGGTCTACAGGTGCAGCAGCTGACGAGTCATTGCCGTCGTGGTGTCGAGCGGCGCGGGGCTGCGGTGGATCTTCGCCATGACGCTGGCGCCGAGCCACATGTCGTACAGCACCTGTGCCGTGCTGCGGGGATCGCCGTCCAACGTGACCGAGCCGTCCGCCAGGCCGTCGGTGATCGTCCGCTCCAGGCGGTCGACGATCGCGTCCGTGCCGTCCTTGAGGACCAGCCGCATCGGCTCCGACAGGTCGGACACCTCGGCGCCCAGCTTGACCGCGAGGCATTTGCCCTGGCAGTCGTCGAGGCTCTGCGTCTCCCGCCACTGCTGCCAGTAGGCCGTGAGCCGCTCGGCGGCCGACTGGCCGGGCCGCGCGAAGACGCGGTCCATGTCGGCCACGTACTCGTCGAAGTAGCGCCGCAGCAGTGCCTCTCCGAAGGCGCCCTTCGAGGAGAAGTAGTGGTAGAAGGACCCCTTCGGTACGCCTGCCCCCGCGAGCACCTCGTTGATGCCGACCGCGGAGTAGCCCTTGTGGGCCATGATCCGCTGGGCGGCGTCGAGGATGTTCCGACGGGTGTCGGTGGTGCGTGCGGTGGCTGGCATGTTCGTAACCGTAGCGCATGATTAGACCAGTCGTCTAGTCGCAGGTTCGTTCACGTCACCGGTTCGTTCACGTCGTCGTTGCGGTCATGAAGGCGGCGATCCTCTCCGCGACCACGACGGTCGGCAGTGCCGGGGTGGCCCGTGGGATGTCGGGGAACACCGACGCGTCGGCGATCCGCAGCCCGGTCACACCGACGACCCTCCCCTGATGGTCCACGACCGTCGTCGGATCGTCGGGGGCGCCCATGGCGCACGTACCGGCGGGATGCCAGTAGTGGGAGTGGTGACGCCTGATCCAGTCGTTCATGCCCTCGTCATCCGGCGGGACCGGCTTGTGCAACGGAGTGCCGAGGTGGCGGTCCATGCGGGGCAGTACGTTCTCGGTCGTCCAGCGCAGACCGTGGCGGACGCTTTCGAGGTCGGCGCCTGCCGCGTCACTGAAGAAGCGGGGATCGACGACCGCCCGTACGCCCGGTGCCCGCGACGCCAGCCGTACGGTGCCGCGCGAGCGTGGACGGAGCTGGCTGACGGGCAGGATGCACCGCCAGCCGTACTCCTGCGCCGGATCGGGTTCCACCCACGGATAGACATGGAGGTCGTACGGGCCGTCGGATACGGGGGAGCGGAGTTTGACGACGCTCTGCTCCTGCGGCAGCCAGCCGCCCCCGGAGAACTCGGCCAGATCCCTTCGCAGTTCGGCGGTCCCGGCGAACTCCAGCAGGGCCGCGGGATGGTCGTGCAGGTTGGCGCCCACCCCCGGACGGTCGCTGACCAGGTCGATGCCCAGGTCCGCCAGGTGGGCCGCGGGCCCGACGCCCGAGCGCAGCAAGACCTCCGGACTTCCGTACGCGCCCGCGGCCAGGACCACCTCCCGGGCACCGACCCTGGAGGTCCGGCCGTGCCGGATGACGGTGACGGCCTCGACGGCGCCGTCGAGGAAGTGGATCCGGTCGACCAGCGCGTCGGCCGCGACGGTGAGGTTCGGCCGGGCGCGTTGCGCGTCCAGGTAGCCGAACGCGGTGTTGATCCTGGTCAGATCGCGGACGTTCACCGGCGCGCAGCCCACGCTCTGTGAGGCTCCGAGATCGTCGAGGTCGTCGAGAGCCGGTATACCCGACTGCCGGCAGGCGCGGATGAACTCGCGCTGGAACGGCTGGATCTCCTCCTCGCCGTAGCGGCGGAACCGCAGGAGCTCGGCGGCGGCCGTGAACAGGGGAGCGAGGTCGGCGGCGCCCCAGCCCGGACAGCCGGCGGCGGCCCAGGCGTCGTAGTCACCGGCCCAACCGACGCTCTGACTGCAGCCGTTGTGGGCGGAACACCCGCCGATGACCCGTGCGCGGTCGTACGCCAACGGCTGCCCGGCCGCTCCCGAGCCCTGGTATCCCCAGTCGTGCGTCGTGGGCAGCTCGGCCGCGTCGAGCAGCTCCGCGGGCCAGTCGCCGTCCGCGAGCGGGCCGTAGTCGGGGCCGGCCTCCAGGACGAGCACCGTCCGTCCGGCCGCGGCGAGCCGTGCCGCGATGACACAGCCGGCCGTGCCACCGCCGATCACGATGGTGTCCGTCCGCTCCGGCAACGATCTGACCGAATTCATCGGGGCCTTTCAGGTTCTTTCGTTCCGTCGGGAACGCCGTGGGAATTACCGACGGAAATGCCGCCGGAAATGCTGTCGGAGGTGCCGTCGGGAATCGGTTCGCTGAACGCGTGGACCACACCGAGATAGGCGCTCGCCTGGACGGTCCACCCGTCACGGTCCGTCCGCTTGGGAATGTCGGGATGGGTGCGCGAACGCAGCAGATAACCCACGGACAGGGCCTCGATGGCCCAGATCAGGTCCTCCATCGTGCGATCGGCCTTCAGGCGGCGGCGCGCGTACCGCAGCAGGATGCTCAGCAGATGATCCGTCGCGTTGACATAGCGTTCGTTCGCGCCGGCCTGGGCGTCGCGCACCATGTCGACCGGGGCCAGCGCCCCCAGCCCGAGGGCCAGGAACAGTTCGGGGGACGCGCTCGTCCACCGGAAGTCGGCCTCGCTGATCTGGCGGAAGATCTCCTCCGGTGCTTCTCCGTCGGCGACCAGCTCGAAGGCGAGCGCCTGGATCTGCCCTGCCCCGGGCGTGGCGATCTCGTCCATCACATGGCTCATCAGTTCCCGCTGGAAAGCGGCCTGATCCTGCCAGATCTGGTAGAAGGCTCCCGTTGTGAGTTTCTTGTCGTCGGGATTGCGCCGGTTCACCTCGACGAGGACATCGGAGATACGGATGTCCGCGAGAGGATTGTGCAGCTTGGCCGACTCGGGACGCGTCCGCTCGATGGCGAGGTTGGTCGCCGCGTCGAGCAGCATGGCTCGGGTCTCCTCGCGGGGGCGGTGCCGGCGTTGAGGACGCTTGGGGCCGGTCGACTTCGTGCGCGTCGACTTCGTCGCGCCATCTTTCGGGGTATCCACCATGCGGCCAGCGTACTCCGTATCGCGAGATCGTAAGAATTTTACCATCGCGGGTCGCCGTCCGGCCGGGGCTGTCGTGACCGGCCCGGACCTGCGCGTCCGCGTCATGACCCGTCGATCCACTCCGAGGTGTCGCGGGCGAAGAAGTCGCCGAGGGTCTCGCGGCGGACCACCTCGCGCGCCTCGCCGTCGGCGCAGAAGACGACCGGTGCCTTGAGCGCCCCGTTGTAGTTGTTCGCCATGGTGTGGCAGTACGCCCCGGTCACGGGTACCGCGACGACATCGCCGACCCGCGGTGCGCGCAGGGTGACGCCGGAACTGATCCGGTCGCCCGACTCGCAGTGCCGCCCCACGATGTCGACGCGTTCACCGCCGCCGACCCGGTCGACCAGGGTGGCCTCGAACCGCTGCCCGTAGAGCGCGACTTCCATGTTGTCCGCCATGCCACCGTCCACGGCGACGGTGACACGGTCACCTCGTTTGACGTTGACCACGCGGTACAGGGTCACTCCGGAGCGGGCCACCAGACTGCGGCCCGGTTCGATCATCAGCCGCGCGGAATGCGGCAGATGACGCCGGGCGGTGTCGATGATGGCGCCGATCCATTCCTCCGGTTCGGGCGGGTGATCGGTGTAGGTGTAGCGCGCGCCCAGGCCGCCGCCGAGGTTGTAGGTCTCGAACTCCCCGAGGCCGGCGAGGGCCCGGACCGCCGCGGCGAACGGCTCCACGTCGAGGATCTGGCTGCCGACATGCGTGTGCACTCCGGCCATGCGCAGGTGCGCACCGGCACGTATGCGCTCGATCGCTCGCGGCACCTGATCCAGGGGGAGGCCGAACTTGGAGCCCTTCTGCCCGGTGGCCACCGCCTCGTAGGTGTCCGCACGCACCTCGGGCAGCACGCGCACGAGGACGTCCTGACGGCCGGCCGCCGTGTGCTCCGCCGTGTGCTGCGCCGCTTGTTCCACCGCGTGTTCCAGGCGGTCGATGTCGTCGAAGTTGTCCACCACGACCAGACCGACGCCGGCGGCCACCGCCATCTCGATCTCGGCGGACGTCTTCGCGTTGCCGTGCAGGACCAGGTTGCGGCCCTCGACACCCCCGCGGAGGGCGGCGGCCAGCTCACCGAGCCCGGCCACGTCCACGCCGATCCCCGCCTGCGCCATCAGCCGGTACGCGGCCACGCACGGAAAGGACTTGGAGGCGAACACGAGCCGCGAGTCGGGCCAGCCGGCGCCCAACGCCTGCTGGTACCGCCGGATCCGGGCGCGCAGGCCCGCCTCGTCGACGACGTACGCGGGGGTCGAGAACCGGTCGGCGACCTCGGCCAGGGCGACGCCGCCGACCGTCAGGCCACGGTCCGCATCGACGGCCGTCCCCTCGGGGAACAGCTCCAGGATGTCGGGGTTCACGCCCATGCGAGCATCACATGCTTGATCCGGGTGTAGGCCTCCAGGCCGTACAGGGACAGGTCCTTGCCGTCGCCGGTCTCCTTGAAGCCGCCGTGCGGCATCTCGGCGGCCGTCGTGATATGGGTGTTCACCCAGGCGATGCCGAAGTCGAGCGCGCCGGTGACACGGAGGGCGCGGCCCACGTCACGCGTCCACACACTGGACGCCAGGCCCTGGCGTACGCCGTTCGCCAGGGCGATCGCCGTCTCTTCGTCGGTGAAGCTCTGCACGGTCAGCACGGGGCCGAAGATCTCCTCCTGGACGATCTCGTCCGCCTGCTCGACCCCGGTGATGACGGTCGGCTCGAAGAAGAAGCCAGGACCGGCCTCCACCTTCCCGCCCGCGGCTGTCAGGGCGGTGCCGCGCCGGCGTTCGACGAGTCCCGCCACCCTTTCCAACTGGGCCCGGCTGATCAGTGGGCTCCTGCCGTCCCGGTCGTTCCCCTGCTCCACGAGCGCGAACGACCGGGCGTGGTCGGCGAGGGCCCGTACGAGTTCGTCATGTACGTCGGCGTGTGCCAGTACGCGCGACGGAGCGGTGCAGTCCTGGCCCGCGTTGTAGAAGGCCGCCTCGGCGATCAGCTTCGCACAGTGGGTTACGTCCGCGTCCGCGAAGACCAGGACGGGGCCGTTGCCGCCCAGTTCGAGGTGCGTGCGGCGCAGGTCGTGGGCGGCGGTGCGGGCCACCTCGCTGCCGGCACGGGTGGATCCGGTGAGCGCCACCATGTCCGCGCGCGGATGCCGGGCCACCAGCTTGCCCGTCTCCCGGTCCCCGCAGACGAGGTTCACGCAGCCCGGTGGGAGATGGCGGCCGCAGATCTCGGCGAGCAGCAGCGCGCTGGACGGCGTGGCCGCGTCGGGCTTGAAGACCACCGTGTTGCCCGCCGCGACGGCCGGAGCCAGCTTCCAGACCGCCGTCATCAGCGGGTAGTTCCAGGGGGCGATCGAGGCGATCACACCGACCGGCTCACGGCGCACCATGGACGTGTGGCCCGCCACGTACTCCGCCGCGGCGCGCCCCTCCAGCATGCGAGCGGCGCCCGCGAAGAACCGCAACTGGTCGATGATGGGCAGCAGTTCCTCGGACCCGAAGAGATCGGTCGGCTTGCCGGTCTCCCCGCACTCGGCGGCGACGAATTCGTCCGCCCGTTCCTCCATCTCGGCCGCTATGGCGAGCAGCGCTGTCTGGCGTTCCCCTGGCGTGCTGTGTCGCCAGGCCGCGAAGGCCGAGGCCGCCGCGTCGAAGGCGGCATTCACCTCGTCGGCCCGGGAGACCACGGCGGTGCCGCGGACCTGTCCGGTACGGGGATCGGTCAGGGGCGACCGCCCGGCGGCTTCGCTGCGGGCGCCGTCGATGAAGTTGACGACGTGATGGATGCGCTCGGCACGGTCGCGGTGGTGGGCTCGGTCGGCTTGGTCGGTCATAGGGGAACTCCTGTCGTGCTGCTCGTACTTCGAAGGCGGGTCGGTACCGCCGCGAACACCGGTCGGTCCTGTGGTGGGTGGGGGTGACGGCCGGTCACCCGGACCGCGACTCCACCAGCGCGCCGTCCATGTAGACGGCGTCGATCCGGTGGGCCAGGCAGCTGAAGTCGGAGGCGTCGCCGGACACGACGACCAGGTCCGCGCGCTTGCCGGGCTCGATGCTGCCGTACCTGTCCGAGACACCCAGCAGCCGAGCGGCGTCCAGGGTGCCGGCGCGCAGCACCTTCGCCGGGCTCAGCCCGTTGGCGGCCATCAGCTCCAGCTCTTCGAGGTTGCGGCCCGGAGCGAGCCCGACGGCGTCGGTGCCCATGGCGATGGTGACGCCCGCCTCGCACGCCTTCCTGAAGGAGGCGAGATGGGTGTCGGCGACCTCGTGGGCCTTGGCGAGCGTGGCGTCGGTCAGCCGGGCGCCGTTGGCCGCCGCCTCCAGCACACTTTTCGGGGCCAGCAGGGTGGGCACGAGGAACGCTTCGCGTTCGAGCATCAGCTCGATGGCCTCGTCGTCGAGGAAGATGCCGTGCTCGATGGACCGCACCCCGGCGCGCAGCGCGTTCTTGATGCCGACGGCGCCCTGGGCATGGGCCATCACCGGCAGGCCCGCAGCGCGTGCCTCGGTGACGGCGACGGTCAGTTCGTCGAGCCCGAAGTGCGCGTGGTGCGGATTGTCGCGCGGCGACATGACCCCACCGGAGGCGGCGACCTTGATGACGTCGGCGCCGGCCCGGATGACCTCGCGGACCGCCTTGCGCATCTCGTCGACGCCGTCGACGACCCCTCGGGGCCGCCCGGGATGGGCGATCCTGTTCTCGACGCAGTTGCCCGAGGCCAGCCAGCCGTCCGAGTGCCCGCCGGTCTGGCTGAGCATGGAGATGGCGATCTGCAGCCGGGGCCCGTCGATCAGACCGTCCTCCAGCGCGGCCTTGACGCCCAGGTCGGCCCCCGCCGCGTCCCTGGCGTGCGTGATCCCGATCCGGCGCAGGGTACGCAGATGCCGGGCGGCCTGGAAGAACGGATAGGAGAACGGCGTCTGCAGCCGGTCCACGGTGTCGATGCTGCCGATCATCACGTGGACATGGCAGTCGATGAGACCCGGCAGGAGGGACTTACCCGCCAGGTCGACCTCCACATCGCCGTCCAGACCGGTCCCGACGTCGATGATCCGGGCACCCTCCACGACCACGTCCCCGGGCCGCGGCTCCGCGCCTGTGCCATCGGCGACGAGGCCGCCCCGGAACAGGACCCGCCGCGGGCTTGCCGGACGCTCCATCGAACCCATCGTGCTACCTCCGTGTGCCGTGCGAAGTTCTGGTCCCCGACCACTGAGGCGAATCCGGTGGCTCCGGTGGCTCCGGTGGCTCCGGATTCAGCTCCGGCGCCGACTCCGACTCCGGCTCGTGGTCGTCACCGATGTCCATGCCGAGGAGCAGGGAGCCGAGGCATTTGCCGTGTGTGTCGAGGCTGAGGCTGCGGGTGACTCCACCGTCGAGCGCGCCTTCGAGGACGAACTTCAGCGCGCCCAGATGCGGCAGCTCGTAGCGCCGGACCTCGCCTTCGCCGGCTTCTCCGCCTTCGAGGAAGGCAGCGAGATGCCGCTGAACCCTCTCGGCGGTCACGAGCCCCCTCAGGAGGGGGAAGTCCCGTGCCTCGTAGGCGATGACGGTGATGTCCGAGACGTTTCCCTTGTCGCCGGACCGGGCGTGGGCGAGTGCGTGCAGGAGCATCTAGACCTCCGCGAACGTGACCGACGGTGTGACGTCGGAGCGGGGCAGGAAGACCGAGGCGATGGCGATCCGCTCGGTGACGGACGTGACCACACCGCCGCCGCCGGCCGGGCCGTTGAGCCACATCGCGCTCACCTCGTGCGCGATCCGGCGGGCCCCGTCCTCGGTGTCGGTCCGGGCGGCGACCCGGACACGGACCTCGTTCAGCCGGTCCGGACCAGCTGTGCCGAGGCCGGGGCGGAGATCGCAAGCAGAACCGGTCCCGGGACCGATGCCACGGCTGACCGCGTCGACCCCGATGAGTTCGTAGCGCGCCGCCCCTGAGGCGATGCCCTGCTTCTCGATGCGCGCTCGCAGGACGTCCAGAGCCAGCCGGGCGCGGGGGAGTGCGTTGGGTCCGGCGTAGGAGATCTGACCCTCCCCGGTGAAGCCGTCGCGGTAGCCGACGGAGACCTTCAGGTCGTCCGGGCGTCGCCGCCCGCGCGCTCCTCGGACCAGCACGGTGTCGTGACCGGACTCGTCGAGGCGGACCTCGGAGAAGTCGGCCACCACGTCGGCCGACGGATAGGCGGACGGGTCGTGCACTTCGTACAGCAGTTGTTCCGTGCACGTGGCCGGCGTCACCAGGCCGCCCGACCCCGGCAGCTTGCTGATCGTGAAGGTCCCGTCAGGGTGCACCTCGGCGATCGGAAACCCCAGATCGGCGAGACCGGGAACGTCCTTGTGGCCAGGGTCCGCGAAATAGCCGCCCATGACCTGGGCCCCGCACTCCATCAAGTGCCCCGCGCAGGCGCCCTTGGCGATCAGGTCCCAGTCGCTGGTGTCCCAGCCGAATTCATGGACAAGGGGTGCAATATAGAGCGAAGGGTCCGCAACTCGGCCCGTGATCACTACATCGGCGCCCTGGCTCAGAGCGTGGGTGATCCCTTCGCATCCCAGGTAGGCGTGGGCCGACACCACGCGGTCGCCGAGGGAGCCGACGGTTCCCTCACGCTCCAGGAGCGGGAGATCGGGTCGCTCAAGGATGCGATCGAGTACATCGTCGCCCGTCACCACGGCGACCGACAGTCCACGCAGTCCCCTGGCCCGCGCGAGCTCGGCGACGAGCGCGCCTGCCGCCCGCGGGTTGGCCGCGCCCATGTTGGTGATGACGCGGATACCCCGGCGCGCGCACTCCGGCAGGACCGCCGTCATGCGGTCGGCAAGCCACGGGTTGTATCCGCGGGCGGGGTCGCGGCGCCGCTCCAACTCCGCCAGGGCGACCGAGCGTTCGGCCAGGCATTCGAAGACCAGGTACTGGATGTCGCCGGACTCGACCAGCTGTACGGCGGGCTCGATGCGGTCGTCGGCGAAACCGGCGCCGGAGCCGATGCGCAGGGCGCCCCGCTCACTGGCTGAGGCCTGAAGAGTGACCATGTTCGGAGTGTACATACATTTTTTGTAACTGGTAATATTTTTACGAACTTCGACCCGAGGAGCAGTCATGCCCCCGACCGACACCGGATCCGACCGGGCGAGCACCCAGGCCGTCGACACCCAGGCCGTCGACACCCACGCCGTCGACATTCAGGCCGTCGAGGCGATGGAGCTGCTGCACAGTGCCGACCTGAGCCCGGACGGCACGCTCGTCGCGTGGGCCTCGTCCCGTATCGAGGGGGACACCGAGCGGCGCACTCTGCACCTGAGCGAAGTGGCGCAGGGCGCCGCCCCCTCAGCCCTCTCCGCCTCCTCCGCCTCCTCCGCCGACGCGCCCTCCGTCACCGTCGCGTTCGGCGAGGGCGGCCACACCCCCCTGTTCTCGCCGGACGGCAGCCGTCTGGCGTTCCTCTCGCAGGACGGGCCGGTCACGCGCATCGTCCTCGTCCGTCCCGCCGACGCGCCCGACTTCGCGTTCGAGGTGCTCGTCGACCCGGAGGCGCCGGACCGCTCGGTCTTCGGACGGCCGGCGTGGAGTCCCGACGGCCGCCGTATCGCCTACGCGGCGACGCGGCGCACACGCGTGCCCGGGGCGCCGTACCGGATCACCCGTGTGATCGGCTGGGTGGACGGGCTCGGCCTCGTCGACGACGCCACCGCGGACATCTTCGTCTTCGACCTCGGCACGGGGACGCACACGCGGCTCACGGACGACGAGTGGGTCAACAGCCAGCCCACGTGGTTGCCGCCCTCGGGGGCCGACGGCGACGGGGACGGCCGGCCGTCCCCCTGGCGGATCGCCTACCGTGCGGGGCTCGGGCCCGACCAGTGGCAGCAGAGCGTCGCCGCCGTCCGCTCGGTCGCCGCCGACGGGGCCGACGCCACCCCTGTCGAACACCTGCGCGCGCTCGACGTCTTCTCCGTGCGGGCACTGGACGACGGACGGATCGCGGTGACGTCGTCCGGCGCCAAGCCGCACTCCGTGGGGCAGTTGTGGACTCTGCGGGCCGTCGACGGTACGGACGCGGACCCCGCGCCCTGGCAGTCGACCGACCGCGCCGCAGGCCTGGACCTCGATCTCAACGGCGACGTCCTGGGCGACATAGCTGTTCCGTTCATGGACCCCGACACGAGGCTGCTCCTGCATGCGGGGGACGCCGTACTGCGCGTACAGGTCGAGGACCGCCTGGAAGTGCACCGCGTCGCGCTGGACGGCGAGCCGAAGGCCGATCCGGTGCTGGCCGGCACGGGCTGCTTCTACCCGTTGGCGGTCGCCGGGCAGCGCCTGCTGTACGGCTACGGCACTCTCACCGGCCCGCCCGACCTGTGGCTCCGCGACCTGGACACGGGCGACGACGTACGCGTCACCGACACCGCCACCCACAACCGGTCCCGCACCGTGCCGTGCACGGTCACCACCTTCCGCGTACCCATCGGGAACGGCGCGACGGTCCAGGCCAAACTGCTGCGGCCCGCGAACGCCGTCGGTGCGCTGCCGACCGTCCTGCTCATTCACGGCGGCCCCCGATCCGCCTACGGCGAGGCCTACGTCACGGACGCCCATGTCCTGTGCGGCGCCGGGTTCGGGGTGCTCATGGTGAACCCCCGCGGCTCGCGCGGCTACGGCACGGACTTCGCCGACGCCATCATCGGCGACTGGGGCAACAAGGACTTCCACGACCTGATGGCCGCGGTGGACCTCACAGTGGACGAGGGCTGGGCCGATCCGGACCGGCTGGGGGTCTCCGGGCTGTCGTACGGCGGCTACATGTCCAGCTGGATCGTCGGTCACACCGACCGGTTCAAGGCCGCCGTGATCGAGAATCCCGTGACGAACTTCTGGAGCATGTACGGGACCAGCGATGTAGGGCTCAGTTTCCTGCCCGCCGTGCTGGACGCGCTGCCGCAGAGCGACTTCGAGCGCTACCGGCGGCTGTCGCCGATCGCCACGGCCCACACCTGCACGACGCCGACCCTGCTGATCCAGGGCGAGGCCGACCACCGGTGCCCGCCCGAGCAGAGCAAGCAGTTCTACTCGGTGCTGCGGCGGGCCGGTTGCGTCGCCGAGCTGCTGATGCTGCCGGACGCCTCCCACGAAGGGGCGATCTCGGGGCCCGTGCCGTCCCGACGGGCGCAGAACGAGGCACTCGTCGACTGGATGGTGCGGCATGTGCAGGGGTGCGATCAGGCCCGGCGGGGCGACGCGGACGGCTGACATGCCGACCCCGAAGCTACGGGCCGTGCGGAAAACCGCAGGTCGGACGATAGATGTTCATGAGAAGTCCGCCCTGCCGGCACCCGCTTTTTCCAGCCACCTAGACGAGTGACGGAACCCGGCGTAGATTGAGAACGTCACTTGGTAGATAACTTACGAAACTGCGAGGGAAGTTATGCGCAAGTCGACGGCCGGGACCACCGCGTGCGGTACGGCGCTGATGGCCACGGCGCTCCTCCTCAGCGGATGCAGCTCCGGCGGTACGGACTCGGCCGCCTCCGGAACCGCCTCTTCGCCCGCGAAACGGGGCGGCTCGCTCTCCATGTCGCTCAGCAGCGCGATCGACACCTGGAACCCCCAGAAGGCGCTCGCGACCCAGAGCTACCGGGTCTTCCCTCAGGTCTACGCCTCGCTCCTGCGCTCCACGCCCGACGGCAAGACCCTCCAGCCGGCCCTGGCCTCCTCCTACAAGGCCGATCCCAAGGCCAGGACGCTGAAGTTCACCCTGAGCCCGGACGCCAAGTTCAGTGACGGCAGACCCGTCACGTCCGCGGACGTCAAGTTCTCGGAAGGCCTGTGGAGCAAGGGAGAGCTGTACGGCAGCTACTTCTCCTCCATCAAGTCCGTGGACACACCGTCCAGGAACACCGTCGTCTTCCACCTCTCCGAACCGGACGAGACGCTCCCCGCCGTCCTGTCGACCGCCAACGCCGCGATCTTCCCCGACAAGTACGGCGGCCGGAGCGCCGCCGCGTACTGGAAGAAACCCGTCGGGGCAGGGCCCTTCGTGATCAGCGGCGAGACCGTGGGACGGTCCATCGCCCTCACCCGCAACCCGCACTACTACCGGACCGGCCTGCCCTACCTCGACAAGGTCGACTACAAGGTCGTCGCCGACGGGGGACAGCAACTCCTGCAGTTCCAGAGCGGTTCCCTCGACGTCGTCAACGGCGTGGAACTCGAAGCGGCCGCCCAGTACCCCAAGAACAACATCGTCCGTGCGCCGTCCACCGGCGTCAGTGTCCTCACCATGAACACGAAGTCCGGGCCCCTGGCCGACGTCCGCCTCAGGAAGGCGATCGCGCTGGCCGTCGACTACCGCAAGCTCGTCCGCGGCGGCTACGTCGGCGAGGCCGGCGTGGCCACCTCACTGCTGCCGCAACAGGTCCCCGGCGTCACCAAATGCCCCAAGTGCACCTGGTCCACCACCGACGTGAAGGCCGCGAAGAAGCTGGTCGACGCATCCGACTACGACGGCCGGACCATCGAGCTGATCGTGCCCAGCGACGGCGGCCCCGGAAAACTCGCGGCCCAGGCCCTGACCCCGATGCTGGCCGAGGCAGGCATCAAGGCCACCGTCAGCCCGCTCCCGACCAGCTCCCTGATCGACGATCTGGGCAAGGGCTCCTTCCAGCTCGGCATGGTCACCTACAGCGCACTCGCACCCACCCCCATCGACCCCCTCGGCTTCCTCGGGGCGACCGGCGTCGTGTTCTCCCAGTCCGACCCCGGCCCGGCGAACAAGGCCCTGGCCGCCGTCCACGCGGCGAGCGACACATCCGAAGTGAGCGCCGCCGTGCAGGACTTCGAAGCCACCGCCAACGCGAGCCACGCCGTGCTTCCGCTGGCCGTGCCCAACGCGCTCGACGCGGTCGCCGACCGGGTGCAGGGCTTCGTCGCCGCGCCCTACCAGGCGTACTGCGCGGATGAGTTGAACATCAGGAGCTGACAGTCGTGTCCGGCACTCTCCAAGGAAGGGAGGGAGTTTCGTGGTAGCGATGAGAACGGTGCTCGCCCGGCTGATCCAGCTGGTGCTCGTCCTGCTCGCGGTCACGCTGGTCGTGTTCGTGCTGACCCAGATCGCACCCGGCGACGCGGCCAGACTGCGCCTCGGACCACGTGCCTCGCCCGAGGCGGTGAGCGAACTGCGCCACCAACTGGGCCTCGACCGCAGCCTCCCGCACCAGTACCTGGACTACGTCACCAGGGTCCTGCACGGCGACTTCGGGACGTCGATCGACGGACAGAGCGTCAGCGACATCATCGGCCGGCGCATCGGAGACACCCTGTGGCTCCTGCTCGGCACCCTGGTGCTCGCGGTCACGACCTCACTCGTCCTCGCCTGGACCGCCGCCTGGTTCAGGGACCGCCCCGTCGACCACGTGATCAGGCTCGGCGTCCTCCTGGCCCTGTTCCTGCCGGCGTTCTGGGTCGGCTTCCTGCTCATCAGACTGGTGGCCATCCCCACCGGCTGGTTCCCCGTCGCGGACCTGGGATCGAGCCCGGCGGAACTGCTCCGCTCGCTGGTCCTGCCCTCCGTGACCGGAGCGATCATCCTCACGCCCGTCCTGGTACGGAGCCTGCGGTCCAGCCTGATCGACGTGCTCGACTCCGAGTACATCGCGGTCGCCAGGTCCCTGGGCGTCGGCGGCCCCACCCTGATCGTCCGCCACGTGCTGCGCAACGCACTGGGCCCGGTCCTCACCCTCCTCGCACTCAACGTCGGCTACCTCTTCTTCGGAGTCGTCATCCTCGAAGCCACCTTCAACATCGCCGGCCTGGGCAGCGCACTGGTCGAGGCGTCCGCCAAACGCGACGTCTACACGGTCCAGGGCATCACGCTGCTGTTCGCCACCGGGGTCGTACTGGCCAACATCCTGGGCGAGACCGCCGTCTCGCTGCTCGACCCGAGGACGGCGAGGACATGATCGACACGCCTGTCATCGAGGACGCCGCACCCTCCACCACGCCCTCACGCCGGCTGCGCCGACGCGGCGACGGCAAGCTGGCCGTCGGCGCGGTCATCGTCGGCCTCTTCGTCCTGGCCGCGCTCTTCGCACCGCTCATCACCAGCGGACACCCCGCCGAGCAGGACCTGCTGAACCGGCTCGCCCCGCCCTCCCGGGCCCATGTTCTCGGCACCGACCAGCTCGGCCGCGACGAATGGACCCGGCTCGTCTACGCGATCCGGATCGACCTGCGCGTGGCGGTGCTCGGCTCCCTCATCCCCGCGGTCCTGGGCAGCCTGATCGGCATCGCGGCGGGCCTCGGCAGCAAGTGGCTGGACGCGGCGATCATGCGCACCTCCGACATCGTCGTCTCGCTCCCGCTGTTCATCTTCTTCATCGCCCTGGTCGGCCTGCTCGGCCCCGGCACCGGCTTCCTGTTCCTGGGACCCGGCGAACTGCCGCTCATCATCGGCTTCACGGTCATCTCCTGGGTCGTGTACGCCCGACTGCTGCGCAGCGAGGTGCGCAGGGTGCGCTCCATGGACTACATCCGGGCAGCGCGGCTGGGCGGCCTGCCCCGTCGGCGGGTGATCGCCTGGCACATCGTGCCGAACGCCATCGGGCAGAGCATCGTCTACTTCTTCGTCGACGTCGGGCTGGCCGTCGTCGCGATCTCGACCCTGTCCTTCCTGGGCGTCGGCATCCCCGTGGGGACCCCTGAGTGGGGCTCGATGATCCAGTCGGGCCGCGGCGTCATCCAGACCAACTGGTGGTTGATCGCGGCCCCCGGAGCGGCGATCGCCCTGATCGGCATGGGCCTGGCCCTGATCGGGGACGGCCTGGACGATCGGATCAAGTCATGACCCGTACGGAACGCGTGATCGAGATCGAGAACCTGTCGATCGCCGCGGCACAGGGCGGAGTCACCCTCGTGGACGACGTGTCCCTGCACGTCGACGCCGGTGGCTGCCTCGGGATCGTGGGTGAGTCCGGATCCGGCAAGAGCCTCACCCTGCGTTCCGTGCTCGGGCTGCTGCCGCCCGCGCTGAAGCAGACCCGGGGGAGCACACGGTTCCAGCGGAGGGCGGGCGAGGGGCTGCGGTCCGTCGCACCGCGTGAGCTGCGCGGGCACGGCGTCTCCATGATCTTCCAGGAGCCCATGAGCTCGCTGAACCCGACCATGCGCATCGGCGACCTCGTCGCCGCCGGCCCCCGGGCCCTCGGCATGTCCCGTCGGGCCGCCGCCGACCGGGCCCTGCAACTCCTGGCCGAAGTGGGTGTGCCGCACCCGGAGCAACGGGCCCGCGCATGGCCGCACCAGCTCTCCGGGGGGCAGCGCCAACGCGTGATGATCGCGATGGCTCTGTCGGTGGAACCCTCGCTGCTCCTGTGCGACGAGCCGACGACCGCGCTGGACACCACGGTCCAGGACCAGATCCTGACCCTCGTCGAGCGGCTGCGGGCCGAACGCGGGCTGGCCCTGATCTTCGTCAGCCACGACCTCTCGGTCATCTCCCGTATCGCCGGCCGCACCGCCGTGATGTACGCGGGCCGCATCGTCGAACAAGGCCCCACCCACGACCTGGTCGACAACCCGAACCACCCCTACACCCGGGCACTGATCGACTCGATGCCCCAACTGCACGGCCCGCCCACGCGGTTGAAGACCATCAGCGGATCCCCGCCCACCGCCGGACTGCTGCCCCCCGGCTGTCGCTTCGCCCCTCGCTGTCCCTACGTGGCGGATGTCTGCCTAGAAGCGGACCCTCCGCTGCTGGCCATCGGCCCGCACCGGGACACGGCGTGTGTGCGGCAGCCAGTCACGAACGCTGGAGAACAGCCATGAGCGCCCTCGTCGAACTGGACGACATCGCCGTCCACTTCAAGGTCAGGACGCACAGGTCCGTGCTGCCCACGACGCTACGGGCCGTCGACGGAGTCAGTCTCACCGTCGAACGCTCCGAGTGTCTCGGTGTGGTCGGCGAGTCCGGCTGCGGCAAGTCGACCCTGGCCGGTGTCCTCGTCGGGCTGACGGAGCCGACCGCTGGACAGGTCCGCTACGACGGCCAGGACATGGGAGTCCGCAGGTCGAAGGAGCTGCGCCGCCGCATCCAGATGGTCTTCCAGGACCCGGTCGCCTCGCTCAACCCCCGACGGCGGGTCCGCTCCGTACTGGCCGAACTCATCGACTGCCACGACCTCGTCCCGGACGCCGGAATGACCTCCGCGCTGAACTCCCTCATGGAGATGGTGAACCTGCCGACGCGCGTCCTGGACGCGCGACCGCGTGAACTCTCCGGGGGCCAGCGCCAGCGCGTCGCCATCGCACGGGCCCTGGCGGTCCGACCCGACGTGCTGGTCGCCGACGAGGCGGTGTCCGCCCTCGACGTGTCCGCCCAGGCCACCGTGGTCAACCTGCTGGCCGATCTGCGCGCCGAACTCGGCCTGACGATCGTCTTCATCTCCCACGACCTCGGCATCATCCGCACGCTCTGCGACCGGGTCGCGGTGATGTACGCGGGCCGGGTGGTGGAGGAAGGCACGGCCGACACGATCTTCACCGGGGCTCAACACCCGTACACGCAGGCTCTCTTGCGGGCCGCGCCCGATCTGCGGCGTCGGAGCACCGAACCGCGTCCCCCGGCGCTGGAGGGCGAACCGTCCGGCGCCCTCGACCTGATCACGGGCTGTCCCTTCCGGCCCAGATGCCCCGAGGCCGAGGCCGCCTGCGCGAAGGCCCCGCCGCCCTTCATCCACGACGGATCGCACCGCACCGCCTGCATCCACGCGTCATCGAGCCACCGGGCGACGGCCGACACCACCCCCAGGAACTAGGGATGCGCACCACTTCCGTGTCGGCCGCCGCGCCGGTCGCCGTCTCAGCCGCGATAGGTGCGTACGTAGTCGAAGCGTGCCGTCGCCCCGGCCGTGTTGAGCGATACCAGGCCGATCCGCAGGGCCTGTTCGTCGGGCAGGGCCCACACGCCGGTCCAGGTCCAGTGCACGCCGTCGGTGCTGGTGGCGGCCCGTACCTCGTGCTCACCTCCCGCCTCGTCGGCGTGGTACGCCAGTCGCATCCAGAGTGTCCGCGCCGGTGGCCCGCCGAACATCGGGCCGTAGGCCACGGCGGTCGGCGGTGTGGTCGTGGGCCGGGCGCCCTCCTTCGCGAACTCGGTGACGTGGGTGACCTTCCCCGCGGTGTGGCTCAGCGGCAGCACCGAGTGCACCAGCTTGAAGTACCGGTCGTCGCTCCCGTACAGCACCAGCCCGGCCTGCTGATTGCCCGGACCGTTCGCCAGATCGAGCTTGGTCTCGACCGTGAAGTCACCGGCCGGTGCGGGGCGGGTGAGGACCGACGCGGTGTTGGTGCCGAGATGCAGTTCTGCGTTCTGCGTCGGCCAGGACAGGACGCCCTCGCCGGTCGTCGCACCGGCGGCCGGGCCCCGGACCCAGCTCCAGTCGGAGGACAGGGTGGTGGAGTCGAACTCGTCGCTGTAGGAGCGCAGTCGCGCACCGGGCCGTGGATCGGTGACGCGCCGCGTGACGGGCTCGTACAGTTTCGCGGCGCCCACGTTGTCGGCGGTCGCTCCGCTCCCGAGGGCTGCGGTGCCGACCTTCCCGGCCCGCGCGGCAGCCGCCGGTACGGTACGCGTCTGGGTGGCCACGGCGTCGTGCAGCCGGTCCGCGCTCACCTCGACGGTGAGGCGGTTGCCGCGCAGTTCGGCCGCCACGTTGCGCCAGGCGCCCCACTGGTAGCCGGACGGGAGCGCGGTCACCTGCTGCCCTGCGCTGACACCGTTCACCCGTACGTCGGTGACCAGGGCATTGCGGGTGCGGTCGAGCCAGGCCACTACATGGTTCGCGGGGTTCTTGTAGGCGAGGACCAGACCGGCCGACCCGCCCGCCGAGGTGACCCGGAGATCGGCTTCGGCGCGTACCCGGGCGGGAGCGTTGCCGGAGGTGACGAGGAAGGCCGGGTCGGTGGCGCTGCCGGAGTGGGTGACGAAGGTGCCGGGGTCCTGTTCGGCGGCCGTCGCCCAGGCCTTCGTACCGGAGCCCTGCGCCTGCCAGCCGTCCAGTGAGCCGCCGTTGAAGGTGCCGCCCGCCTTCCAGGTGGTGACGGGAACCTCGGTGCCGTCGGAGGAGGGGCCGGCGCCGGCCCGGACGACGGGCCAGCCGTCGATCCAGTCGAGCCGGTCGACCAGCATCGGACGCCTGCTGAGGGTGCGGTCGATGCCCGGTACGAGGTCGAGGTCGGGGTCGTCGGCGGGTATCGCGTGGTAGACGAGCCAGTCCTGCCCGGACAGGTCGGTCTGCAGCGCGTTGTGGCCGGGGCCGATCCAGCGGTCGCTCGAACCGACCACGATGCCGCCCTTGCTGACGGGGGACATCAGGTCGACACCGAGGTCGTCGGTGAAGGGCCCGGTCGGGCTGGTGGAGCGGCCCACCTTGACCTGGTAGCCGCTGTACGCGCCGTCGCAGCAGCCCGCGTCCGAGTAGAAGAGGTAGTAGAAACCGTCACGGCGGACGACGAAACCGCCCTCCATGCGCCGCCCCTGGGCGACCTCGGTGACCGTTCCTTCGACCCGCGTGCGGTTGCCGTTCATACGCGCCACGCAGATGGTGTCGTAGCTGCCCCAGTACAGGTACGGCTGTCCGCCCACGTCGGTGAACTGCGCCTGGTCGATGTCACCGGTCGCGCAGCCGCTGTCCGCCGGCAGCACGGCACCCGCGTCGGTCCAGGGCCCGGTCGGCGTGGGCGCGGTGGCCACCCCGACGGTGTCCTGGTTCGGCACCGAGTAGAAGAGGTTGTAGTGGCCGTTCGTGTAACGGATGTCGGGTGCCCACAGCCGGGAGCCGCCGTGCCAGGCGGGCTGGGTCCGCGGGGTGAACACCTCGCCCGCGTACGTCCAGTGCGTGAGGTCGGCCGACTTCAGGATCGGCAGCATGCGTTCGGCGGTCTGGCCCTGGGTCTGGAAGACGGGGTTCTGGGTGCCGTAGGCGTACCAGTAGCCGTCCTTGCCGCGGATCACCGCCGGGTCGGGAAAGGTGTCGACCGTGCCGGCCGTCACCGGGTTGGTGTACGTGGACGCCCGTGCGGGGGAGGCCGTGGCGTTCCCGGTCGGCGGCAGGACCGCGAGCAGGAGGCCGGCGAGTACGGCGACGACCTGCCCGGTGCGACTGGCTCCTCGGTTCCTGCGGTTCACGTGATGCGCTCGGTTCACGGGGGTGAGACCTCACTGCTCGAAGGGGATTCGAAGGAGCTCAGGGTCGGGTCGTAGTCGGAGGCGCCGATGTCGTACATGGACGTCATCCAGTGGTGGAAGTTGTCGCCGCGCTCCCGCAGCAGGTCGTACAGACGCCGCATCAGACGCAGCCGCACGGACTCCAGTTCGGGATCCGGGTAGCGGTTGCTGAGCTCGTGCGGGTCGCTTTCGAGGTCGTACAGCTCGTTGACGGAGTCGGGATTGACGACCAGCTTGTAGCGGCTGTCGCGCAGCATACGCTGGGGGTACGGGAAGTGGTGGCCGTGGAACTCGGCGAGCAACTCCTCGGGCCAGTCCGGGTGTTCGCCGCACACCAGCGGCAGCAGACTGCGGCTGTCGGTGGCCGGCTCCGGGTCGCAGCCGGCCAGTTCGAGGATGGTCGCCGTACAGTCGGTGAGACTGACGAACTCCCGCCGCACCTGCGGCTTTTGACCAGGAACTCGGACGATTCCGGGGATGCGGTAGATGTCCTCGTACATCGCCGGACCCTTGTCGTGCAGCCGGTGGGCGCCGGTGAACTCGCCGTGGTCGGCGGTGAAGAAGACCGACGTGTCGTCCTCCAGGCCGAGTTCGTCGAGCCGGGTGAGGATGCGCCCGACCTGCTCGTCTACGAGGGTGACGTAACCCCAGTAGACGGCGATGAGTTTGCGGGTGACTTCGAGCGGCATGGTGTCGAACGTCCAGTGCGCGCTGTAGTTGCGCTGCACGGGCGGTTTCCCCTCGAAGGTCTCCGCGATCGACGCGGGCAGTTCGACGAGTTCCGGGTCGTAGAGGTCGTAGTAGGAGTCCGGCAGCAGATAGGGCAGATGCGGGCCGAAGAAATGGGTGGCCAGGTAGAAGGGCCGGCCGTCGGCCGCGTACTTCTCCAGGAGTTCGATGGCACGGGTCGCCAGGTAGTACTCGAAGGTCGCCTCCACCGGCTGCTGGAGGCGCGCGGCGAGGAGGTTGCCCGGATTGCCGTTGGGTGTGGTCCCGCGCACCGGATCGGTGATGCGGTACGGGGGCAGGTCCCGTTCCTTCAGATAGGCGAGGTAGTCGGGGTGGTCGACGGGGTTGTGCCAGCCTGGCAGGTCGGGCCCCTCGAAGCCGTACGAGGCGGCGTTGCGGTGGGTGCCGACGTGCCACTTGCCGACCAGACCCAGCTGGTAGTCGCGTTCGGCGAGCGCGGCGGGAAAGGTGAACGCGTCCTCGGCCAGGTCCTCCAGATAGCCGACGTTGCGCTCGTGGTTGGCGAGCAGCTTGTGCCGGAAGGGGGCCTGGCCGGTGAGCAGACTCGCCCGGGCCGGGGTGCAGATCGCGGTGGGTGTGTAGAAGCGGTCGAAGCGGGTGCCGGTGGCGGCGAGCCGGTCCAGGTTCGGGGTCGCGACCTGCGGATTGCCGTAACAGCCCAGCGTGTCCACGCGGTGCTGGTCGGTCATCAGGAAGAGGAGGTTCACGCGGCGGCCTTCGTGTAGACGTCGCCCGCGTAGAAGGAGGTCGCGGCCGGGGCCTCCTTCAACTGGCCGGTGCTCACGAAGAAGTCGCTCATGCCGTCCAGCCACTCACCGACCGTGCCGTCCTTCGTCTTCGCGACGAGTTCGGCGGTCGTCAGCGTCTGGACGTGACTCGCGTCCGCCGTCACCTTGTCCTCCGGCACCTTCAGGAGTGCGGCGGTGAGCGCGACCGACTCCTTCGGGTGCGCGGCACGCCAGTCGTTCGCCTCCTGGAGCACCTTGACGACCTTCGCCTCGGCGGGCCCCTTCTTCCCGCCGGTCACGAACGCCGTGGGGAACGAACCGCCGATGTCCTCGGTGCTCGCCACCTCGACCAGGTCCGGCACCTTCTGCTTGATGGTGTCGATGAGCGGATAGTTGATACCGGCCCCGTCGATCTGCCCGGAGGAGAAGGCCGAGACGATGGTCGGCGCGTCCATGGCGACCCTATTGATGTCGTCCATCGTTATCCCGGCCTCGCGCAGGGCGAGTTGCAGGATCATCTCGCCGGACGTCCCTTCCGGCACGCCGACCTTCTTGCCCTTCAGCCCGGCGATCGAGGTGATCCCCGGCTTGGCGATCACACGGTCGGCATAGGTCAGCGTGTCGATCGCGACGACCCGGGCCTTCCCGGAGGCGGGCAGCCACAACGCGCCGGGACCGATGTACCCGTAGTCGAGATCCCCACTGCCCAGCGCCTGAATCTGAATGGGCCCATTGACGAACGTCTTGTACGAGGCGGACAGCCCGTGCTTCTTCCACAGCCCCTGGTCATCGGCGATGGCCAGCAGACTGGCCCCGTTGTAGTCGGCGATGTACCCGAACCGGATCTTGGTAGCACCCCCACTGTCACCGTCGTCCGAGGAGCAGGCGGACACGGAGAGCGCGAGAGCTGTGGCGGAGAGTGAGGTGAGAAGGGTGCGGCGGGACATGCTCATGGCGTCGAGCCTTTCGTTTCGTTCGTTCCAGCCCGTCCGGCGTTTGAGGACGAGCGCGCAGCGCGATCAGGGGGGAGAGGGGGCGCAGCCCCCATGCAGTGACGGGACGGGTAGGGGCGGCGGGGGCGAAGAAGACCGCAGCCGACAGCCGGTCAGGTCACCGGGGCCACCGAGCCCGCCGGTTCCTGGTGATACACCGCATGCCAGACCTCATTGCGAATGCGAGCGAATTCAGGGGACAACCGCAACTCCTCGGTCCGCGGATAGGGCAGATCCACCTCGATGACCCGATGGACACGCCCCGGCCGAGCCGCCATCACCACAACGCGCCGCGCGAGATACACGGCCTCGTCGACGTCATGCGTGACGAAGAGGACGGTCCGCCGCTCCCGAGTCCAGGTGTCCAGCAACTGGTCCTGCATCTGCACCCGCGTGAGCGCATCCAGCGCCCCGAACGGCTCATCCATCAGCAGGACGTCAGGATCGACGGCATAGGCCCGGGCGATCGCACAGCGCTGCTTCATCCCACCCGACAGCGTCTTGGGCAGCGCGTCGGCGAAATCCGCGAGGCCGACGAGTTCGATGGCGTGGTCGGCCTTGCGGCGCCGCTCGGCGGCGGACAGGGAGGTGAGCTTGAGCCCGAACTCGACATTTCCGCGCACGGTGAGCCAGGGGAAGAGCGCGTACTGCTGGAAGATGACGCCGCGTTCGGGGCCGGGGCCCGTCACGACGGCTCCGTCGACCAGTACCTGCCCGGTGGTGGGTTCGGCGAGCCCGGCGGCCAGGTTCAGAAGCGTCGACTTGCCGCAGCCCGAGGGACCCACGACCGTGACGAACTCGCGGTCGGCGATGTCCAGCGACACCTCGTCGAGGGCGGTGAACTCTCCCTGCTTCAAGGGGAACGTCTTGCCGGCGCCCCGAAAGGAGATCTTGGCGGCGGACGCATCGAACCCATCCGGCGCGGCGGAGGCGTCGGACGCATCCGACTTACTGAGTGAGGGTTTCATCGTCGCTCCTGCCAGGCGGTCAGATGGCGTTCCGCGCGCAGCAGCAGCCGGTCCATCACCAGGCCGATCACCCCGATGCTGATCAGCCCGACGAAGATGGTCGGCAGGTCGTAGTAGGTCTGCGCGTGCATCATCTCGTAGCCGAGGCCCTTGTCCGCGGCGATGAGTTCGGCCGCGACGACCGTGGCCCAGGAGGCTCCGAGTCCGATGCGCATACCGACGAGCAGGAACGGTGTGGCGGCCGGAACGACCACCTTGAGGAAGATCACGCGATCCCGGGCGCCGAGCACCCGGGCCGCGTTGACGAGCGTGCTGTCCACGCCGATCACCCCCTGGAACGCGGCGACCACACTGGACAGGAACGCCGCCAGGAAGATGACGAAGACCTTGGGTGTCTCACCGATGCCCATGGTCACGATGGCGAGAGGGATGATCGCCAGCGGTGGGACGGTCCGGAAGAACTGCACGTACGGTTCGAGCAGACCGCGGGCCAGCGGGTACCAGCCCATGAGGAACCCGACGGGCACGGCGAGCAGGGTGCCCAGGGCGAAGCCGAGGAAGACCCGGCGCAGGCTCGCCAGCGCGTCCTCGCCGAGTGTGCCGTCGCCCGCCATCTGCAGGGCGCGGGAGCCGACCGACAACGGGCCCGGTACGTCGACCAGGTGGGCCGAGGTGGCCACGGCCCACACGGTGATGCCCAGGGTGAGTGCCGCCAGGTTGAGCGCGAACGGGGGCACGGTCCGGGACCGGCGCCGCCGGCCCGACGCGGCGGGCGGCTTGTCGGGCCGTTTGTCGGGTGCGGTGAGCACGGTCATGGCGACCTCGGCGGTTCGGGGACGGTCACGGTCACTCCACGGAATTCGGTGTGTGATAGCGGGTGAGCAGGGGGGAGTCGTGCAGGACCAGCGCGATGGCGCCGAGCGCGCCGCCCACCTCGCCGAGCGTGGCCGGCCGCAGATCGATGTCCGGCCGGGAGACCGGCATCAGATGGGCGGACAGGGCGCGTTCGACGGGTTCGAAGAGGGCGGGTCCGGCCTCGGCGAGTTCGCCGCCGAGCACCGTGACGTGCGGGCCGACCGCGTTGCAGACGGCCGCGAGGACGGTCCCCACCCGGGTTCCGACGTCGTCCATCACACGGCGTGCGGCCGGATCCGTGGGCAGCGCCGCGAGGAAGCCGTCCAGATCGCCGGCGCCGGGATGGGCGTCGAGTACGGCGCCGATCGAGGCCACCGTCTCCAGACAGCCGTCCTTGCCGCACGAACATCGGCGCCCGTCCGGTTCGGCCGTGATGTGGCCGAACTCGCCGGACAGTCCGCGGGCACCCCGGTGCAGGGCGCCGCCCACGACCAGCCCTCCGCCGACGCCGTGCGACAGCCGCAGATAGAGCACGTCCTGGACACCGGCCGCCGCTCCCCAGGTCGCCTCGGCCAGCGCCGCGAGCCGGGTGTTGTTGTCGAGCAGCACGGGTACGCCGAAGCGCTTGCGCAGCAGTACCGGCAGGTCCTCGTGGGGCCGGGGTACGCCACCCGCGGGTGAGCCGGGCCGTTCGGCGGCGCGGGTCGCGGTGGTCGCGGCGCCGGTGGCCGGAGTGCCGGAGGCTGCGGTGCTGGTGGCCGGGGTCCCCGTGCTGGCGGCGTCGGTCGCGGGGGCGTCGTGGACCGGGCCGACCACGCCCACACCGATGGCGCTGAGCGCTCCCAGGCGCAGGGTGCCCCCGGCGAGTCCGCCGACCAGCCGTGCGGCGAGATCGACACGCTTCTCCCAGGACAGCCCCGCGCCGTGCGGGGCGCTCGCGGAACCGATCACCTCGTGGGCGACGTTGACCGCGGCGACGTGCACCGCGCGCCGCGCGAAGTCGATGCCGATGGCCTGGCCCGCGTCCCGGTGGAGGGTAAGGGTCTCGACCGGCCGGCCGCGGCGGCGCTCGGCGGGGGCGGGAGCCGTGGCCACGACCGCTCCGCTGTCCACCAGTGCGGACACGATGTCGTACAGCGTCGTACGGGACAGCCCTGTCAGCCGCCCCAACTCGGCCCTGTTGAGCGGGCCGTGGGTGCGCATCTGCCGCAGGACGAGTTCCTCGTGACCACGGCGCAGCCGTGCCAGGGGACCCTCGTGGTCGTGTGCCATGGGGCACAGGATGCGGACTCGGCAGCTTTTACGTCAACAGTCCGGAATAAATCAGCAAGCCCGGGCCCGAGCTCCTTACAGCCGTGAAAATACAGGTCAGAGCGCTGTTGGGAGCTGCCTTGCGAGGCGGTCACGTTTCATGAGGCTGCAATGTTGCGGTCACCGGGCGAGGGGTCCGGCCGCGTTTGTGTGTGGTGGCCACGCGGACGGGGCCCTCGGGACGGGGTCTTTCAGGCGTCCCAGGCGCAGCGGAAACCGAGGTTGCCCGTGCTGCTGTCGGGTGTGTTGGCCGTACGGGCGGCGACGCGGTAGCGGTTGCAGTACGAGCTGTGGCAGAGGTAGGAGCCACCGCGCATGACGCGGGACGCGCCCTGTGACGGGCCCTTCGGATCGGTGCGTGGGCGCGTGGAGTGCCGCGTGCCCCACCGGTCGGCGCACCACTCCCACACGTTCCCGGACATGTTGTGGAGCCCGTGGCCGTTGGGTTCGTACGCGTCCACCGGCGCCGTACCCCGGTAGCCGTCCTCGGCGGTGTTCTTGGTCGGGAAGTGCCCCTGCCAGATGTTGCAGCGGTGCTCGCCCGCCGGCGTCAGCTCGTCACCCCAGGGGTAGCGGTTCTGTACCAGGCCGCCCCGGGCCGCGTACTCCCACTCGGCCTCGGTGGGCAGCCGTGCCCCGGCCCAGCGGCAGTAGGCGGCGGCGTCGTTCCAGGAGAGGTGCACCACGGGGTGGTCGCCGCGGTCCGCCACCGAGCTGCCCGGCCCTTCCGGGGTCCGCCAGGTCGCTCCCTCGACCCCGCACCACCAGGGCGTCTGCGGCGGCCGGGCCGCGCCGCGCCGCAGGGTGGCGGGGAGGAATCCGGCGAAGACGAACGACCAGCCGAAGCGCTCCGCCTCGGTGACGTGACCGGTCGCCTCGGCGAACCGGGCGAACCGTTCGTTGGACACGGCATGGGCGTCGATCCGGAAAGGTGAGAGGACGACCTCGCGCACGGGGCCCTCGCCGTCGTCGGGGAAGCCGTCCGTGTCCCGGGTTCCCATCAGGAAGGAACCGCCGCTCAGCAGCACGCTCGCGTCCCGGTACGGAGCTCCCTTGCCCTGGTCCCGCACCTCGTCCGGCGCGCGGTTCCCGGTGGCGCGATCCGCCGGGGAACGCTCCGCCGCGGCACAGACCGTGGCACCGAGGGCGAGCCCCGTCGCGCCCCGGTCGACCGAGGGCGCGCAACAGCTCCCGGACTCCGCCTCGTCCACCCGGCCTCCCTCAAGAAGTGATCTCCGTTCGAGGCTACGGCACCCGGGAGGAGCTGATCATTACGGGCTCCGCCCGGCCGGCGGGCCGGGATACGCCTCGGACCTTGCGAAGTGGCAGGGGTCGGGGCGCTGCCCGATGCTGGGCTGTACAGGCCACCCATGTGCGCTGTCGAGTCGTCTTCTGGCCGTTTGTCGGCAGATGCGCTGGGCAATCGGGACGAAGCGTTTCAGACGGACAATGTGTGCAGGAGGCCCGCGTGAACGCCACGCCCCCCGAAGTGACCGACCCCGTGCGCTCCCCGCGTTCCCCGGAGCGGCGGACGGCTGACCTGTTCGCCCACTTCGTCGAGCGCGAGGCCTCCGGGGTGCCTCTGCCGGGCCGGTCGACGGCACATCGCTTCGCCGTCCTGAGCGCTCTCGGGCGCCGTGACCTGTCCCTGGCGCGGCTCGCGGAAGGACACCTGGACGCGGCGGCGATCCTGCACGAACTGGACGACTCCCTGCCCACCGAAGGGGAGCGCTGGGGAGTGTGGGCCGCGCGCCCGCCCGGCCCCGGCGTGCACGCCACCCGCAGCGGCCAGGGGTGGCGGATCAGCGGCGTCAAGCCCTACTGCTCAGGTGCCCGCAGCTGCACGCACGCCCTGGTGACCGCTGACGCCGACGACGGCTACCGCCTGTTCGCCGTCGCCCTCGACCACCCGGGCGCCCAGGCCGTCGAAGGAACCTGGCCGGCGATCGGCATGGCAGGCAGTGACAGCCTGGACGTGTCGTTCACCGACGTGCCCGCACGAGCCGTCGGAGGGGTGGACGGCTATGTGCTGCGCCCCGGTTTCCAGCACGGGGGAATCGGGGTGGCGGCCTGCTGGCTCGGTGGTGCGCACGCGGTCGCCGCGCCGCTGTACGGGCGAGCGGCGGCGGGGCAGCTGAACGGTCACGCGGCCGCGCATCTCGGAGCGGTCGACATGCTGCTGCACACCGCCGACACCGTGCTGCGCCAGGCGGGCGACGCCATCGACGCCGACCCCTTCGACGTACGCGAGGAAGCACGGGTACGCAGCCTGCGGGTGCGGGCCCTGGCCGAAAAGGTGTGCACGGAGGTTCTGGAACACGTCGGGCGTGCCACCGGCGCCGGGCCGCTGTGCCGCGACGAACGGCACGCCCGCGCGGTGGCGGACCTTACGGTGTACGTCCGCCAGCACCACGCCGAGTCGAACCTGGCCGAACTGGGCCGCCTGGCCACCACGGACTTCCCGGCCGTGACGGATTCCACGCCCGTCGCGGACCCTGTGGGCCCCGTGCCCGTCGCGGACACCTTGGGCCCCGTGCCCGTCGCGGAATCTGCGGCCGGCGCGAATCCTGCCGTCACCACGGGCCCTGCGAACCCCGCGAACTCCGCCACCTCCGTGGCCGACGCGCCGGAGGCGGCCCGATGAGCACGCCGAAGACGGCCGACGGGCCGACCGTCGACGGGCTGACGCCTGACGGGCCGACCGTCGACAGGCGAGCGGCCGACGGGTTGACGGCCGACGGACCGACGTCTGACGGGCCGACCGTCGACAGGCGGGCGGCCGACGGGTTGACCGTCGACGGACCGACCGCCGACGAGCAGACCGCCCACGGTCAGCGCGTCGACGACCTGACCGACCTGACCGACCTCACCGTCCGCGAGAACACCGCCGCCGCTACGAGGCAAGCAGCCGCCGCCGCGATCGACGCACAGGGCACCGACGAGGCCGAGTGGCAGGAGGCCCGCCTGCCGGACCACCTGCCACGCCTGGTCCTTCCGGCGGGCCCCGTCGTCGTGGTGGCAGCCCACCCCGACGACGAAGTACTGGGCTTCGGCGGCACCATCGCCGCCCTCCTCCAGGCGGGTGTGGAGGTCCACACCGTGTGCCTGAGCGACGGGGAGGCCTCGCACGGCCCCGGCACACCCTCCGCGCGGGCGCGGCTGGCCGCCCGGCGCCGAGCCGAACTGTCCGCGGCGCTGCGAGAGCTGGGAGAGCTGCCCGACCCGGTGTACGCGGGCCTGCCCGACACCGCCCTCGACCGGCCCGAGCACGAGAGCGAAGCCCGAGCCATCATCGGCGAACTCCTCGGCGCCGTCGGAGCGGCCCTGTGCGTGGCGCCGTGGGAGGGCGACCTGCACAGTGATCACGAGGCCGCCGGCCGCGCCGCTCGACACGCGGGTCGCGCCGGTTCCACACCGGTGTGGTCCTACCCGGTGTGGATGTGGCACTGGGCCCGCCCCCACGACCCCCGCGTGCCCTGGCACCGGGCCGCCGTCCTCCCTCTCCCCGAACCGGTGACCGACCGCAAGAAGGCGGCCCTGGCACGCTTCAGCAGCCAGCTGGAGCCGCGGGGCGCGGGCATCGCGCCGGTGCTGCCCACGGCGGAGATCGCCCACCACACCCGCGCCTTCGAGACGGTGATCCGGTGAACACACCCGCGGAAGCACGCGTCGACGCACCCGCGGAAACCGCCGCGGACACCTCCGAGAAGGCTTCCGAGAACGCTTCCGAGATCGCTTCCGAGGGGACCCGCGCGAACACCCCCGCGAGCTACTTCGACGACCAGTACGCCACGGCCGCCGACCCCTGGCACCTCGGTGAGCGCTGGTACGACCGACGCAAGTACACCCTGACGGCGGCGGCGCTGCCCCGTCCCCGCTACGCGCGGGCCTTCGAGCCGGGCTGTTCGGTGGGTGTGCTGACCGAGCTCCTGGCGGCCCGCTGCGACCAACTGCTCGCAACCGACCGCATCGCCTCGGCCGTCGAGTCCACCGCTCGGCGCACCACAAGCCTGGACCACGTCACGGTTCGGCGGATGACCGTACCCGAGGAGTGGCCCGAGGAGCCCTTCGACCTCGTGGTGCTGTCGGAACTCCTCTACTACTTCGACACCGGCACCCGTGAGCGGCTTGTCCGACAGAGCGTGGCGAGCCTGAACGAAGGCGGGCACCTGATAACCGTGCACTGGAACCACCCGGTCGCCGAGCACACCTGCACGGGCCGCGACATCGCCGGCCACCTCGACACGCTGAGCGGCCTGAGACGGCTGGCGCGTTACGACGATCCCGACTTCACCCTCACCGTCCACGAGCGCGGCCGGGGTCCGGGACCGGCGCTCTCTCCGGCCCGCGCGGAAGGCCTGGCGTGAGGTCTCGTACCAAGCCCGGTACGAGGTCTCGTACGGGGCCCCGTACACGGCTGTCCGCCGTGGCCGTCGTCGTTCCCGCGCACGACGAGGAACGCCGTATCGCCGCCTGTCTGCGGAGTCTGCGCACGGCCGCCGCACGTGTGGCCCCGCTGCCCGTGCTGATCGTGGTGGTCGCGGACGCCTGCACGGACGCCACAGCGAGGCTGGCGGCCCGCGGGGGAGCGCATGTGGTGGAGACCCGTAGCCGCAACGTCGGAGTCGCGAGGGCGGCCGGCGTCGACCGCGCACTGGAACTGCTGGCCGATGCCGATGCCGATGCCGATGCCGACGGCGACGGCGACGGCGACGCCGACGGGGACGTGTGGCTGGCCATGACCGACGCCGACACCACCGTGCCCCCGGCCTGGCTCGCCCACCAGGTCGCACGGGCGGGGGAGGGCCACGACATGGTCCTGGGCACCATCCGCCTCGCCCCCACCACGGCCGACGCACTCCTGGTGGCGCGGCACGACGCCGCCTACTTCCGCACCCGCCGTTTCCACGCGCCAGGGGGAGCGTGGGAGCACCCGCACGTCCACGGCGCGAACCTGGGCGTCTCCGCCGCGGCCTATCTGCGGGTGGGCGGCTTCGCCCCGCTGCCCACCGGCGAGGACCGCGACCTCGCGGCCCGGCTGATCGCGACGGGCCATCGAGTCGCCCGCACCGACCGGCATCCCGTGCACACAGCCGCCCGACTGCGGGGCAGGGCCCCCGGAGGCCTCGCCGACCTCCTCGCCTCCCTGCGCCTCACCCCGGGGCCGCATGCCGCGCCCGCCGGTCCGGATGGGGCCGGGGTGGATTGCGTTCGCACACCAGGGGTACCGGGAGGGGGCAAATCCGTACGAGACGTACCCGTACACCACCTATGAGCCGTACGCGATGCGCACGCTGCACGAGTCGGGCACTGGTCGTATAAAGAGTACAAAATGCACGAGACAGGAGACATGAACATGGCTTCTCAGGCCACCCCCCGCTACACCGTCCCGGGCCTCACCGTGGAGAACGCCTCCACGCTCATCGAGCTGCTGCAACTGCGGCTGCACGCCCTCAACGATCTCCACCTCACGCTCAAGCACGTCCACTGGAACGTGGTGGGGCCGCACTTCATCGCCGTACACGAGATGCTCGACCCGCAGGTCGACCGCGTACGTGACATGGCCGACGATGTCGCGGAGCGCCTCGCGGCGCTCGGAGGTGTCGCCCACGGCACTCCCGGCACGCTGGTCGAGGAGCGCACGTGGAAGGACTACAGCGTGGAGCGGGCGGACGCGATCGCCCACCTCGGCGCGCTCGACGTCGTGTACACCGGCCTGGTCCAGGACGTGCGTGCCGCGGTCGAGACGGCGGGCGACCTCGACCCGGCCACCGAGGACCTGCTGATCGAGCAGCTGCGTGACCTGGAGCAGTTCCAGTGGTTCGTACGGGCTCACCTGGAGACCGCGGGCGGCACCCTCACCACGGCCGACGCCACCACCGAGGCGGGCGCCGCCGAGAAGGCCTCGAAGTCCTGACGGACACACCACACGGGCACACCACACAGACACATCGCACGGGCAGAGCATGCGGGCACATTCCGCCCCCCCGCGACGACAGAAAGGCTCACCGACATGTCCGACAAGCCGCTCGACGGCAACCGGGTCCTGGTGCTCGTCACCAACTACGGAGTGGAGCAGGACGAGTTGGTGGTACCGGTCCGCAGGCTGCGGGAGAACGGGGCGGACGTCACCGTCGCGGCCGTGAGCTCGGATCCCGTCCAGACGCTGGTGGGCGACAAGGACCCCGGAGAGACGGTCGAGCCCGACACGACGCTCGACGCGCTGGACCCCGGCGCGTACCAGCTGCTGCTGCTCCCCGGCGGCACCATCAACGCCGACCAGCTCCGTCTGGAGAGCAAGGCGCTGGAGACGGTCAAGGCGTTCGCGTCGTCGGGCCGTCCGATCGCCGCGATCTGCCACGGCCCCTGGGCTCTGGTGGAGGCCGACGTCCTGAACGGCAAGACGCTGACGTCCTACCCCTCCGTACGCACCGACATCCGCAACGCGGGCGCCAAGGAGTGGGTGGACGAGGAGGCCGTGAGCGACAGCGCGAACGGCTACACCCTGGTCACCTCCCGGACGCCCAAGGACCTCGACGCGTTCGTGAGCGCCATCGACAAGGCCTTGGTCGGCTCCTGAACCTGGCTCGGCCCCTGAACCTGACTCGGTCGCTGAACCTGGCTCGGCTCCTGAACCTCACTTGGCCGTAGGCCCCCGTGGCCCGTCAGTCCGATATCCGCCCCGTGGTTCCCGCCCGACTAGGCGGGGACCACGGGGCGGATCGCGTGCGGGATCAGACGGGCTGGGTGAAGCGGTCCCAGGCCCGGTGACCGGCCATCAGCTCGGTGACGCGCTCCAGCGCCGCGTCGGCCGAGTCCGCGGTCACCACACCGGACGCGTCGAGCGCGATCCCGGCCGCCTCCAGCGCGTCCGCCCCGTCGGACCAGGCGCCGAGCGCCTTGCCGTGGCGGAACGCCTCGGTGAGCATGAGCAGCAGCCGGGGGTCGATGCCCGACGCCACCGCGACGTCGTCGACCTTCGCGTCGCGGGCCCCGTACGCGTCGGCGCCCGGCGTGGGCGCACCGGCCAGCAGAATGGCGTCGAACTCCGTGGAGCGGGCGTTGGCGAACGTGCGCTGCACGGTGACGGGATCACCGTCGGCGTCGAGCACACCACCGGCCGGGGCGATGACCAGGGGCACCATCCCCGCGTCCAGGACCGCCTGGCGGATGGACCGTACGCCGGCCAGATCCTGGTCGCCCGAGGCGACGATGCCGACGATCCGGCCGTCCAGCGGCCAGGTGGCGCCGAGCTGGGACAGTGCCGGGCTGGGATCGGGCTCGGCCAGTTTGATGGTGGGCGCGGGTGCGGGCAGCCCCAGGCCGGTCGCGACCTCACCGCACAGCTCGGAGTCGATGTTGGCCAGGACCTGCAGGGCCCGTTCCTTGATCGTCTGCTCCCAGCACTTGCTGAGCTCGAAGGTGTACGCGGCGACGATGTGCTCCCGCTCGGTCGGCGTCATGCTCAGCCAGAACAGCCGCGCCTGGCTGTAGTGGTCGTCGAAGGAGGCCGCCGCGTCACGGACCTTGCGGTCCGCGTGCACCGGCTCGGGGACCTCGATGTACGCGCCGGTGTCCTCGTCGGCCAGGAAGGGGCAGCCGCCGTCGAGGGAGTTGGGCCGGTAGGGGGCGGCGCCGCGGTGGACGGCGGTCTGGTGCATGCCGTCGCGCAGCATGTCGTTGACCGGGGTGTGGGGGCGGTTGATGGGCAGCTGGCCGAAGTTGGGGCCGCCGAGCCGGCTGATCTGGGTGTCGAGGTAGGAGAACAGGCGGCCCTGGAGCAGCGGGTCGTTGGTGACGTCGATACCGGGCACGAGATGGCCGAGGTGGAAGGCGACCTGTTCGGTCTCGGCGAAGTAGTTCGAGGGGTTGGCGTTCAGGGTGAGCAGGCCGATCGGCTGCACCGGGGCGAGTTCCTCCGGCACGATCTTGGTCGGGTCCAGGAGGTCGATGCCCTCGAACAGCTGGTCGTCGGTGTCGGGGAAGGTCTGGACGCCGAGCTCCCACTGCGGACACGCGCCGGCCTCGATCGCGTCGGCGAGGTCGCGGCGGTGGAAGTCGGGGTCCACACCGGCGGTGATCTGGGCTTCCTCCCAGACCAGGGAGTGCACGCCGAGCTTCGGCTTCCAGTGGAACTTCACCAACGTCGTCGCGCCGTCGGCGTTCACGAACCGGAAGGTGTGGACGCCGAAGCCCTCCATCATCCGGTACGAGCGCGGGATGCCGCGGTCGGACATGTTCCACAGCGTGTGGTGGGTGGCCTCGGTGTGCAGGGTGACGAAGTCCCAGAACGAGTCGTGGGCGCTCTGCGCCTGCGGGATCTCCCGGTCCGGGTGCGGCTTGCCCGCGTGGATCACATCGGGGAACTTGATCGCGTCCTGGATGAAGAACACCGGGATGTTGTTGCCGACCAGGTCGAAGACGCCCTCGTCGGTGTAGAACTTCGTCGCGAAGCCCCGGGTGTCGCGCACGGTGTCGGCGGAGCCGCGCGAGCCGAGGACGGTGGAGAACCGCACGAAGACGGGCGTCTCCACGTCCTTGCCCAGGAACGCGGCCTTGGTGATCTGGCCTGCGGTGCCGTACCCCTGGAAGACGCCGTGCGCGGCGGCGCCGCGGGCGTGCACCACCCGCTCCGGGATGCGCTCGTGGTCGAAGTGGGTGATCTTCTCCCGCAGGTGATGGTCCTGGAGCAGCACCGGCCCGCGCGCCCCGGCCTTGAGCGAGTGGTCGGTCTCGTACAGCCGCGCGCCCTGTGCGGTGGTCAGGTACTCGCCGCCTTGCGCCACCTTGTCCTGCGGGACACCCGTCTCCTGCCCGGTGGGGCTGTACGTGTCCGGGCCGCGCTGATCCGGTTTGGGGGACAGCGGTCCGGCCGGCTCGGTCGGCTCGTCGAGCGGCGGGGGTACCGGACCAGGTGCCCCGGGGATCTCGTTGCCGGGGTGGACGGCCTCCTGAACCTTCTTGGCCACTTTGCCGGTGGCGGCCTTCACAGGGTTCTTCTTCTTGGCGCTCACAGCGTTCCGATCTCTGGGGGAAGCGCGGAACCGACTCTGTCCGTCACATGGAGGGTCGCCTGAGATCCGCGGATGCCAGGTACCCCTTCTGATGAAAGCGACGCGGCGCCCCGGCCGAGGCGGTGGAGTTTCACCCGGGCGGCGGTCGCTTCCGCCGCGCAGACGGCGCAGCGCACCCCGGGAGCAGTCCGGGCCCGCGACCGGGAGCGGTCCGGAACGGCCGCCGAGGGCGGTCGAAATCCGCCGTACGGGGGAGGAGCGCCGGTCAGCCGAGACAGTGCGCGCGCGGCCCTCGTCGTCGAGCTCGAAGGGCCCGTCAGGCAGGCCGCGGAACTCGTTGCCCTCGGGGTCCGCCATCACCAGGAACCCCCGTCGTCCCCGGTTGTAGCCTCCTTGCGCGCCGCGTCCCGAAGTCCGCGAGGAAAATGTCCGGGGGAATGTCGAGAACCCGTGCGCGGCTCCGTCCTCGCAGGGGACACGGCCACCAGGGGCCGTACCGCATCAGGGAGAACACGATGGCCAAGTACTTGCTGCTCAAGCACTACCGGGGCGGTCCGGCACCCCTCGACGACGTGCCGATGGACCGGTGGACGCCCGAGGAGGTCTCGGCCCACGCGCGGTACATGGATGATCTCGCGGCGCGCCTCGAAGGCAACGGCGAGTTCGTCGACAGCCAGGCCCTGTCGTCGGAGGGCACGTTCGTGCGCCATGACGGCGAGGGACGGCCGCCGGTCACCGACGGCCCGTTCGCCGAGACCAAGGACCTGATCGCCGGCTGGATGGTGATCGACGTCGAGACCTACGAGCGGGCGCTCGAAGTGGCCGGCGAGCTGTCCGCGGCGCCGGGCGCGGGCGGGAAGCCGGTGCGGGAGTGGCTGGAAGTGCGGCCGTTCCTGTCCCCGTGCGTGAACGTCACGGACTGACACACGGTGGACGAGTCACTGCTGCGGACGCTCACGCCCGCCGTGCTCGCCGTCCTCGTCCGTCGCGGAGCCGACTTCGCGGCGGCCGAGGACGCCGTGCAGGACGCCCTCGTCGAGGCCGTGCGGGTCTGGCCGGACGACCCGCCGCGGGATCCGAAGGGCTGGCTGGTCACAGCGGCGTGGCGCAAGTTCCTCGACGCCGTCCGCGCCGACACCTCCCGGCGGCACCGGGAGGTACGCGTCGACCGCGAGCCCGTGCCGGGTCCGGGAGAGGCGGCCGACGACACGCTCCAGCTGTACTTCCTGTGCGCGCACCCGGCCCTGACACCGGCCTCGGCCGTCGCCCTCACGCTGCGCGCGGTCGGCGGCCTGACCACACGGCAGATCGCCCAGGCCTACCTCGTGCCGGAGGCGACCATGGCCCAGCGGATCAGCCGGGCCAAGCGGACCGTCTCGGACGTCCGCCTCAACCGGCCCGGTGACGTCTCCACGGTCCTGCGCGTGCTCTACCTGGTCTTCAACGAGGGCTACTCCGGCGACGTCGACCTGGCCGCCGAGGCGATCCGGCTCACCCGCCACCTCGCCGCCGGGACCGAGCACGAGGAGGTCGCGGGCCTGCTGGCGCTCATGCTGCTCCACCACGCGCGGCGCCCAGCACGGACCGGCGCCGACGGCAGACTCGTACCCCTCGCCGAGCAGGACCGAAGCCTGTGGGACACCCGGCTCATCGCGGAAGGAGTCGGCATTCTCCAAGCGGCCCTCGCCCGCGACCGGCTGGGCGAGTTCCAGGCGCAGGCCGCCGTTGCCGCGCTGCACGCCGACGCCCGGTGCGCCGCGGAGACCGACTGGGTGCAGATCGTCGAGTGGTACGACGAGCTGGTACGCCTGACCGGCAACCCGGTGGCGCGCCTGAACCGGGCCGTCGCGGTGGGCGAGGCCGACGGCCCGCGCGCGGGCCTGACCGCCCTGGCGCGGCTCGACCCCTCACTGCCCCGTCACACGGCCGTCGCGGCCTACCTGCACGAGCGCGACGGCGACCTGACGACCGCGGCACGGCTCTACGCCGAGGCCGCCCGGTCGGCGCCCAGCCTCCCCGAACGGGACCACCTCACCCGCCAGGCCGCACGGCTCAACGCGGAGCTGCGCGGCTGATTGATCCGGGCCGCCGAGCGACGGGGCGGCCGACCGAGGGGGCCGCAGCATGACGTAGTGGCCGACCGACGGGGCCGCTGCGTGACGGGGCGACTGAGCCGCACGCAGTCTGCCTGACAGTGTCAGATTTTCCTCTTGGTTTTCAAAATCGGCGTACGCGGGCGGAGTTGACGTCGTACGGTCGCCGTATGCCCGTCGACGGACACACGACCGCCCTGCCCTCTCTGCGTCAGCGGCGGCGAGCGGCCGCCACCCAGGAAATCCTGGACGCGGCCGAACGCCAGATCGCCGAGAGCGGCCCCGCGGCCCTGTCGCTGCGTGCCGTCGCCCGGAGCCTCGGCATGACCGTGCAGGCGCTCTACCACTACTTCCCGAGCCGCGACGAGCTGGTCACGGCCCTCATAGCGAAGGCGTACGAAGCCCTGGGCGACGCCGTCCAGGGTGCCGTCGACGTCTCACGGGAGGACTCGCCCCTGGAGCGGGTGGTGGCCGCCGCCGAGGGCTATCGCCGGTGGGCCGTCGACCATCCCGAGCGGTTCCAGCTCCTGTACGGCACTCCGTTGAGGTACTACGAGGCTCCCGTCGAGGGAGTGACCACCCAGGCGGTGCGCCGGATGGGCGCGATCTTCGAGCGTGAGATGTTCGCCGGCTTCACCCCGGCACAACTGGCCGCGGTCGACGCCTCGGAGCTGTCGCCCGGGTTCGTGGCATATCTGGACGGGTTGCCGCCGACCGGTCAGGACGCTCTGCCGCCGCTCATGACCGCACTCGTCATGAGCGCGTGGGGGCACATGCACGGCCTGGTCGTCCTGGAGGTGTTCGGGCACACCACGTTCCTGGGTGAACACCCCGCCGAAATCTTCTGCCTGGGGATGCGGAACACCCTCAAGGACATCTTCGACCGCATTCCGTCGGCGGACCAGGCCGGTTGAGAGCCGCGCTGGCGAGAATCCGGAGTTGATCGGCATTTTCGCCGCTGTTCGCTCCGCGGCGCCGTCCATAGGCTCGTGGCATCAACCGCCGACGAGAAGGCTGTCCGCATGTCCCACAAGAGCAATGACGGCACGAGCGATGCACGTATGAGCAATGCACGTACGGGCAATGCACGTACGGATAATTCACGTACGAGCAATCCCAGTTCGAGCAATACCAGTTCGAGCGATTTCGGCAAGAACGGCGTGAGTGAAGGTGTCACCCGGCGCACGGCACTCGGGCGTGGCGCCGGTGTCGCCGCGATCGGCGCGGTTTCCGCGCTCGCCACCGCGGTGTCCGCTCCCGCCGCAGCAGCGGAACCGGCGGCGCGCGCCCACGCCTCCGCCTCCGGTGCGGACACCCTGCCCAGGACCGTGGCCGGAGTGCGCATCCCCACCAGCGAACTGGCGCAGAGGACAGCGCAGTTCGTGCGGAGCGTGTCCTCGGGGACGCTCTACAACCACGTCATGCGGACGTACCTGTTCGGCTCCCTGCTCTACGACCGAGGCGGCGTCCGCTACGACAGGGAACTCGCGTTCGTCGCCGCCGCACTGCACGACCTCGGGCTGGTCAGGGCGTACCAGACCCCGGACGAGCGCTTCGAGGTCGACGGCGCCGACGCCGCACAGCGATTCCTGCGGGAACAGCGCGTGCCGGCCGAACGCGTGGCGGTCGTCTGGGACGCGATCGCCCTGCACACCAACGCCGGTATCGCCACGCGGAAGAGGCCTGAGATCGCGATGGTCTCCGTGGGCTCGGGAGTCGATTTCTCGGGGAACGAACTGCAGCGCATTCCGCCCGACACCCTTGAGGAAATACTGGCGGCCTTCCCCAGGGAAGGGTTCAAGAAGGACGCGCTCGACAACATTCTTTCGCTGTGCCGCACCAAACCCATGTCGGTGCTCATGCACCCCTTCGCCGAAGTCGGCCGCCGTCACCTCCCCGAATTCCCGGTGCCCACGGTCGAGGATCTCCTGCTCGCCGCGCCGTTCGAGGAGTGACCGTTGGACGAGTGACGACCGTACGAGGAGTGACGGCCGGCCGCGCAGAGTCGGCCGACCGACCGGGGCCGCCCTGTCAGGGCGGCACGCTCACTTGCCCGGTGCCGCCTTGCGCAGGGTGGTGATGCAACTGCTGATGGCCTCCTGCAGCTCCTCCAGACGCTGCAGCATGTCGTCCTCGTAGAGGTTGTCGAGGTCGTCGGCGTCGTCGAAGGTCAGCTCCTCGAAGACCTTCGTCGCCTTCTGCAGGCTGCTGTAGAACTTCGTACGCCGCTCCTGCAGACGGAGTTCCGGGTCGGCCTGGATGGTCTGGGCGACGATGTCCTTCATCGAGTCGAACGCCTCGGAGGCCCACTCGCTGGTGTCCTCGGTCTCGTCCAGCTCGTCGATGAGCGAGAGGTGGCGCTCGGCCTCGGCGCGCAGCTCCGCGGAGGCGTCGATCGTCTGCCCCGCGGGCGTCTTGACCTGACCGTTCTCCACGATGTCGCGGACATAGCCGATGCGGCTGGCCGCCTGCGTCTCGGTGGCCACCGCCTTCTTCAGGTCGTCGGTGCGCGCGATGTCACGGGCCCACTCCGTCTGCAGCGCCGGGTCCTCCTGGAGCCGGTCGAGAAGCGCCGCGCGGGCCGCCTTCGCCGTGGAGGGGTCGGCGAGGATCGCCGCCCGCAGCGCGGTGGGGTTCTCGGCGACCTCCAGGGCCTTCGTCGGCCGGATGCCCTCGGCCTCGGCCGCCGCGGTGATCGCCGTGCCGCGCTCGGAGGAGGCGCTGGACCGGGAGACGTAGTACGAGTGCCACACGTCGGAGTCCGGCAGCTCCACGTCCTGCCCGGGCGCCAGCGCCTCGAAGTACGGGACGAGACCGTCGTCGGCCGCCTTGTCCCACGCCTTGTAGTAGCGCATGACCCGCTCGGGAGAGCACCCGGCCAGCTCCGCGAAGGCCTTCGCCGAGACCTTCCGCGTCTCACCCGGCGTCTCGCCGCCGGGCCGCACGCTGCGCGCCACCTTCAGCGCGAACGCCCAGCCGCCCGCCCGCACGTACGCCCCGAAGTCCTGGGCGTCCCGCGTGATCTCGGCGGGCACGTCGTCCGGTGTGACGTCGGCGTCCGCATCGTCCCCAGCGACCTGGGCGTGCGCCTCGTCCGCCGGATCCTGGGCGTGCGCCTCGTCCGCCGGAGGCTCGGTGTGCGCCCCGGCGGCCGGAGTCTCCTCGCGCGCCCCGTCCGCCGACACCTCGTCGACGGACGCCTCGGGCTCGACCCAGAACTCCCCGGTTTCCGCGGCGGCCTGTCCGGGCACCTGGTCGACGGGCGGAACGGCCGGTTCGGTTTGAGCGGTCACTACGGTCACTGAAAGACTCTCCCGGGGAAGGAACAAGGCTGCAAAGGGCAGCGTACGCAGCCTATATGAACCCGTTCATGATGGTTCGAACTCCCTTGCGCCGACCACTCCGACGCGCCCACCACTGCTCTCACCCCTCTCCCGTCCCATGAGGTGCCGGGTTCGCAGATAACTCTCCGCCTTCACTCAAGTACGCTTAGTAAATGAACGTTTCGAGTGCGGAACTCCGTGAACCGCTGGGGCCGGCCGCGGTGGTGACGGGTGTGGGGTCCCATCTTCCACCCCGTCGCGTGACCAACGACGAGCTGTGCTCCCGGCTGGACAGCAGCGACGCGTGGATCCGGGAGAGAATCGGCATCCAGGAGCGTCGCCGCGCGGACACGGAGGTGTCCACGGGAGACCTGGCCGTGGAAGCCGCGCGACGGGCGATGCGGTCGGCCGGCGTCACGGACGCCGACGCCGTGGTCCTGGCCACGACCACCCCGGACCACCACTGCCCCGCCACCGCGCCCGCGGTCGCCCACCGGCTCGGCCTGCGCGACACGATCGCGTTCGACGTCACCGCCGGCTGCGCGGGATTCGTGTACGCGTCGGCCGTCGCCGCCGGTCTGATCAGCGCGGGCAGCGCCCGCAGGGTCGTCGTCGTGGGCGCGGAGACGATGTCCGCCATCATCGACTCCGAGGACCGCGCGACTGCCCCGCTCTTCGGCGACGGCGCGGGAGCCATGGTCCTGGAGGCCGGACTTCCGGGCCAGGACGGCGCACTCGGATCGTTCGCCTGGGGAAGCGACGGTTCGCTCGCCGACGCCATCGTCATCCCGGCCGGCGGAGCCCGGGAGCGCGACCGGCGGGACACCGCGCCCGCGAGCGACTTCTTCGTTCACATGCGCGGAAACGAGGTCTTCCGGCACGCGGTGCGCCGGATGAGCCAGGCAGCCCGGGACGCGGCACAGGCCGCCGGATGGGCGCTCGACGAGGTCGACCGGCTGATCGTCCACCAGGCCAACGGGCGCATCGCCGCCTCCGTGGCCGACGCCCTCGGCATCCCGCCCGAGCGCACGCCCTCGAACATCGCCCACGTCGGCAACACCGCGGCGGCCTCCGTCCCGCTGCTGCTCGCCCACGCCGCGGACGAGGGGAAGCTGAAACCTGGGCACCGCGTGCTCGTTGTCGCTTTCGGCAGCGGGCTCGCCTGGGCCGCCACCAGCCTCGTATGGCCCCCGGGCATCACCGCGGAGCTGTAGAGATCCATCTGCCCAGGAACGTAAGGAAACGAAGCACGTGCTGGAAGAACTCAAAGGCATCCTCACGGCGCAGGCGGGCCTGCCCCCCGCGCCCATCACCGCCGACGCGACCCTGGCCGACGCCGGTATCGACTCCATGGCGGTGACCGTGCTGTCCATGCAACTGGAGGACCGCATGGGCCTGTTCCTCACCGAGGACGAACTCTCGTGCGCCCCCACCGTCAACGCCCTGGCCGACCTCATCGCGAGCCGAGCCGCCGGGAACCCGTGATGGCGACCGTCCCCTCCGTGTGGAACCCGCCCGAGTGGAACGCGCCCGAGGAGACCAGGGAAGAGCTCGTACCCCTGGAATGGCGCGGCCTGCGCTACACCTGCCGTGTCATCACCTCGGACCGGCCCCCGGTCACCGAACCCCTGCTCCTGCTCGGTGGCGCCCTCCAGGACATGTACGCGTGGCCCCGGCTGGAGCGCAGGCTCAGCGCCCACCTGCCGCTGGTGTTCGTCGACCTGCCCGGTGTCGGAACCGCCGACGACCTGCCTGCCGAGCAGGGCTTCGACGCGCTCGCCGAGGCCGCGCTGCTGGTCGCCGACCGGCTCGGCTTCGACCGGATCAACCTCCTGGGCGCCTCGTACGGCGCGCCGATCGCCTACCGGGCCGCCCTGAGCCGGCCGGCGCGGGTCGCCCGGCTCGTCCTGGCGGGGGCCACGCACCGGATGAACCCGCGGCTGGTCTCCGACTGCGAGCAGGTGTGGAGTGCGCGGGCCGCGCTCGCGGACGACGTCGACGGGACACTCTCGGACTCCGGCTCGCGGGAGATCGCGGGCCGCGCCGCCGCCACGCTGCTGAACACCGCTCTGCGGGACCAGGTCTCCCAGTCGGCCACCGTGGCACGGATGCTGCACCGGCAGTTCGCCCGGATCACCCCGGCCGCGGCCCGCCGTCACGCCGTCTGCCACCGTCGCCTGCTCGCCTCGGACCCGCTCCCGTCCGAGACCATCGACGCCGTGCGCGCGCTGGTGTTCACCGGCGAGCACGACGACGTCAGCACCCCGGACGAGAACCGTGCCGTGGCAGCCGCCATCGCCGATTCGACCTTCCTGCTGGTCCGCGACGCCGACCACATGGTGCACCTGGAACGGGAAGCCGAGTACGCGGACCTGATCCTGCGCTTCCTCACCGACCTCCCGCTCGACGGCCTCCCTTACACGACCGCACCGGAACGGCTCGGGGCGCTGAGGTAGGAGCCACCGGCCCGCCCGCACGGCACCGCCCGCCCGGACCATGGCACGGTCCGAGCGGGCGGTCTGTCGTGTCGACAGGGCGTCAGGGGGCGTCCAGGGAGTCAGGGAGCGTCAGGGAGTGATGCGCCACTGCTGGATGTAGCCCACGTCGATCGCCGCCACGTCACGCACCCGCAGCTTCCACGTGCCGTCGACGGGCTGCGCCGAGGCGTTCACCGTGAAGGTCTGGTTCACGTTGTCCGCGGAACCCCCGCTGCGGTTCAGCAGCGAGTACACGGTTCCGTCGGGGCCCACCAGATCGACCGTCAGGTCGCCCCGGTAGGTGTGGACGATGTTGACGTACACCTCGGTGGTCGCCGAGGCGTTGCCCGGGCGGCCCGTGATGGTGATGGGCGATTCGACGGCGGCACCGTTGTCGGGGATGTCGACACGGGTGGAGCTGCCGTAGATGTTCGCCACGCGCCACTCGAAGGTGTCGGAGGCCGTGGAGCCCGTGCCGTCGGTGACCGTCACGGTCACCTCGCTGGTGCCGGTGGTGGTCGGCACCCCGGTGATCAGTCCGCCGTCGCTCGCGGTCAGGCCGTCGGGCAGGCCGGTGACCTCGTAGGTCAGGGGCGAGTCCGAGTTGGTGGTGTAGGCCTCGATCTGCAGGGACACGTCCTGGCCGACGCCGGAGAGCTGGTCGTCGATCGGGGCGAGGTTGGTCCCGAGCGCGATGCGGTCGCCGACGTTGATGCCCGCCCAGGCGGCGGCCACGGCGAGGTAGGTGTCGCTGTAGGCCCCGAAGAGATCGGTCGCGGCCTGCAGTGTCGCCGTCCTGGCGCCCGCGTAGTTGGTCGAGGACGTCATGTACGTCGACAGCGCGCGGTACCAGATGTCGGCCGCGTTCTCGATGCCGATGCCCGCCACAGCGACACCGTCGACGGTCGGGCTGTCGTAGTCGACCCCGTTGATCGTCTTCGCCCCGCTGCCCTCGGACAGCAGGTAGAAGAAGTGGTTCGCGGGACCGGAGGAGTAGTGGACGTCGATGCTGCCCAGCGAGGCGTCCCAGTAGTCGCGGGAGCGGCTGTCCTTGGAGGGCTTGTCCATGTAGCGCAGCGGCGTGCCGTCGCCGTTGATGTCGATCTTCTCGCCGACCAGGTAGTCGGGGACGTCCGCCTCAAGACCGGCGTTGAACTCGACGGCCGCGGCGAAGATGTCCGAGGTCGCCTCGTTGAGGCCGCCCGACTCACCCGAGTACGTCAGGTTGGCGGTCGCCGCGGTGACGCCGTGGCTCATCTCGTGGGCCGCCACGTCGAGCGACGTCAGCGGCGCCGCGTTGCCCGCGCCGTCCCCGTACGTCATGCAGAAGCAGGAGTCCTGCCAGAAGGCGTTGACGTAGTTGTTGCCGTAGTGGGCGCGGCTGTAGGCGGCGACACCGTCGTTGCGGATGCCGTTGCGGTTGTGGACGTCCTTGTAGTAGTCCCAGGTCGCCGCGGCGCCGAAGGCGACGTCCACGCCGGCGGTCTGCCGGTTGCCCGGGGTGCCGTCACCCCAGACATCGTTGTCATCGGAGAAGAGGGTGCCCGTGCCGGACGTTCCCTGGTTCAGGTCGTACGTACGCTGCCCGGCGCGGTCGCCGTCGACGAGCTGGTACGAGGAACCGGAGAGCGTGCTGCCGACGGACACCTCGCCGTTGTACTGGCCGTGACCCGTTCCGGTGTGCACGCCCTCGTACTCGGCTGCGACCTTCCCGGTGCTCGCGTCGGTGACGACGTGCAGTTCGCTGGGCGTGCCGTCGTCCTGGACCCCTTCGACGACGGACTCCCAGGCCAGGACCGGCTTGGCGGACCCGGCGGCCCACACGACGAGGCGGGGCTTGCCCTCGATCGCGGACTTCTCCACGTCGGCCGCCTTGCCGACGGCCAGGGCCTTGTCCGCGGCGCCGGTCGCGGAGATCTTCGGCGTGGTCGTCGGCACCGTGATGGTGGCGCGGGTCGCCTTGGTCGTGGTGGTCCGGCCCTTCTTCACGTGCAGCACCAGGTCGCCGCCGAGGACCGGAAGTCCCGCGTACGTGCGCTCGTACCGCGTGTGGGTCGTGCCGTCGGCGTCCTTGACGACATCCTTGACGACGAGCTTCTCGCGGGAACCGAGGCCGAGTTGCTTCGCCGTGTCACCTGACTTGGCGGTGGCGCTCTTGAGCAGCGCGGTGCGCGCGGCGGGAGACAGGGCGGGCTGGGCGGCCCCGGCGCGCGGTGTGGCGACGATCTTCGAGGGGCTGGAACCCGGGTCGGCGGGCGCGGCCGACACGGGTGCGCCCTGGACGCCGAGGACGAGCAGCGAGCTCGCGGTGGTGAGGGCGAGGGCTGCGGCGCGTCTGCGCCGGTGGGTAAAGCGATGGGGCCCGGACAATGTCTTCTCCTCCTGCGACGGCCGGCGTCTGGTGGACGCCGACGGTGAGCGGTCCGGCGGGGTACGGCCGGCCCGAAAGGGGGGTGGAGCGGGAAGAAGCGCAGCACGAGGTGCACACGAAGGCGCCGGAGAACTCGGCGGCGCGTGAGACGTGGGGGTACGGGGGATGTGTGAGTGGGGGGTGTGGCGGTGTGAACGAAGGGTGAACGTTCGACAGCAGAGTGACATCCGATGCACAGGTTGTCATGGATGTGACAAGACAACGGCTTGAATTGACCATTGCTTGCTGGGAGTTCCTCACTCGCGGCACATGTTTTCGGCCGCGGTCCATCGGGGCCCTCGACGGCTATGCCGGGTGGCTCCGTTGCGAGTTCCGGCACAGGTGCCGGGCGAGCCATTCGGTACGGGTCCGGCGGGCCGTGACCGAGATGGGTGCCTGTGGGTAGAGGGTGTCGAATCGGTGGAATCCGCCCGCCCAGACATGGAGTTCGGCCTGGCCGCCGGCCGCCCAGATGCGAGTGGCGTAGTCGGTGTCCTCGTCGCGGAAGACCTCGGCCGAGCCGGTGTCGATGTAGGCGGTCGGCAGGGCCGAGAGGTTGTCGGCCAGGGCGGGGGAGATGTACGGCGACACCACCTCCGCGCCGTCGAGGCTCGGGAGGCTTGAGAGATCCCCGAGGTCTCCGAGATCCCCGAGATCCCCCAGATCCCCCAGATCCCCGAGGTCTCCGAGGCGGTCGAGGTGGCCGAGGACGGCACGCCAGCCGAACTCGTTCATCTGGCGCGTCCAGACGCCGGGTCCGTCGGCGTACTGGCGGCTGGAGACGCTGGTGTTGCGATGGTCGAGCATGGGGCAGATCAGTATCTGCGCAGCGATCGCCGGGCCGCCGAGGTCGCGGGCGAGCAGCGCGACCCCGGCGGCGAGACCGCCGCCCGCGCTGGCACCGGCCACGATGATCCGGTCGGGGTCGATACCGAGTTCCCCGGCGTGTTCGGTGATCCAGAGCAGGCCCTGGTAGCAGTCGTCGACCAGGGTCCTCCCGGTGGCCTCCGGTGCGAGCCGGTAGTCCACGGAGACCACGACCGCTCCGAACTCGTCGAGCCACTCCAGCGGGATGTCGAGCTGCGAGAAGCGATCGCCCATGACCATTCCGCCGCCGTGCATCCAGTACACGCAGGGCGAGGCGGTGCCGTGTTCGGTGTTCGCGGGGCTGAGGACCGACAGGGGGATCGGGACGCCGTCCTTGGCGGGCGCGGTGATCTCGCGCCGGGCGACCTGCCGATGGGCGAGCAGCGAGTCGACGGACGTGGAGGGGAGTTGGCGCAGCTGGGCGAGAACTTCCGTGGTGAGCTGCGGGATCAGCGGCATGTCGGCCAGCAGGGCGCGCAGTTCGGGGTCCAGGCCGGGTCGGGGGGTGGTGGTCATGGTTGTTGCCCTTCGTGAGGGGTGGGCCGGTGGGTGGTGACAGGCGGGGCAGGGTAGGACGGTGTGGGGCGTGGCGGGGCCGCGTCAGAAGGTGGCCTTTCCGCGGACCGGGACGTAGTCGGTGTACGTGGATTCCTGGGCCAGCAGCCCGTCGATCTCGGCCACGATGGCCTGCGCGGCCTCACCGGCGAAGATCCGGTGATGGTCCTCCTCGCTGCTCCATCCCTCGGTGACCTGGACGACATCGGGGTCGGACGCGGAACGGCAGACGAGGTAGAGGAGGCAGTGCTCGCTCGCGCCGGGACTGCCCTCGTCCAGGCCGGTCAGCAGCAGGTCGACCAGCCGGTCTCCCATCCCGGGCTTGGCGGTCAGTACGGCGTTGAACCCATAGGTGACGATCATTTACGGCTTCCTCTCGGGCTTCTCGGTCTATTCGGTCATCTCGGTCGTCGGGGTCGTTCGGTCTTCTCGACCGGTGGAGCACGATGTGGTGCGGTGGTTCCATTGAACCGATCTGACCTGCGGAAACGTTAGAACGATGCTCGTCGTCACTTGCACAATCCTCGCGGCGGCCGGAGCGGGGAGGCCGAATGGTGCTGCAATGGACCCATGTGTTTCGAAGAGCTTCGAACTCTGCTGGCGCGGCATGCACGGCCCGACTGGACCACCGCCATCGACGGCGTCCTGATCTCGAAGGTCGACCGACCGGATCCGCCCGAACCCTCCATGTCGGGCACGGTGCTCGCCGTCATCGCCCAGGGCGCCAAACGCCTCGCGCTGGGCGACCGGGTCTATGAGTACGGCGCCGGTCAGTATCTGGTCGCGTCCGTCGACCTGCCTGTCACCGGACAGTTCCTCCGGGTCGAACCCGAGCAGCCGGCCCTCGGCTTCGGGCTCATCCTGGAGCCCTCCGCCGTCGCCGAACTGCTGTTGCGGGCAGGGCCCGGGGACAACCCCCGCCCGGACGCGGGAACGCCGTCGGCGATGGCTGTCAGCGACGCCTCGCCCGCGCTGCTCGACGCGGTGGTCCGGATGGTGCGCCTGCTCGACGAGCCCCGCGACCGCGCCGTACTGGCCCCGCTCGTCAAACGCGAGATCCTGTGGCGCGTGATCACCGGCGAGCAGGGCGCGGCGGTCCGTCAACTCGGCCTCGCGGACAGCCGGTTGAGTCATGTCTCCCGGGCCGTCGGCTGGATCCGCGAGCACTACGCGGAACCCTTCCTGGTCGAGGACGTGGCGCGGATGTCCGGCATGAGCGTCTCCGCCTTCTACCGCAACTTCCAGGCGGTGACGGCGATGAGCCCCATCCAGTTCCAGAAGCAGATCCGGCTGCAGGAGGCCCGGCTGCTGCTCGCCACCCACCCGGGCGAGGTCACCGGAGTCGGCCGGCGCGTCGGCTACGACAACCCGTCACAGTTCAGCCGTGAGTACCGCCGCCAGTTCGGCGCGCCCCCGAGCCAGGACGCGGCCCGCCTGCGCGACGCCGTACGCACTCCGGCGGGCGCCCTGCCTTGAACGGGCGCGGCTCGGGGTGGAACGTCATCGCCACGATGCGCACGGGGGATCTTCGAGACCAACACGTTCGGCCTGATGGCCGTAACACAGGCCGTGCTGCACCAGTTCCGTGAGTGCGGCTCCGGGACGGTGTGGCGGGCCGTGCACGGCACGACCGGGCAGCCGCGCTTCCCGGCAGGCCCGGACGTGGTCCGGCTCGCCCAGGCGAAGTGAACGGTTGGCGGAGTGACAGCACAGAGGGCCCGCCTGCGCGCCAACGAACTCGACGCGGCAACGGACCCCAGGGCGGACGGCGCGACAGCCGTACTCGCCTTGTAGTCAGCCCAGTTGACGAGGTGCGGACGTCGGGCGCGGCTCACCTAGGATCTCAAGCCGACTGCTTCATCTGCGGAGGGCTGGGGATGTTTCCTCGAACGCGTACACATCGGCTGCAGGGCGGCTCCGATCGGCGAAGACGTGACGCCGTGGCCGTCGCCCTGGTCGTCGGGGTTCTGGCAGCGAGCGGTTGTTCGGCGCACGATGCCGAAAAGCCGAAGACCTCCGCTCCGGCCGGGGCGCGCTCACTCGACCAGCACCAGCTGGAAGCGGCGCGGCTGACGAAGGCGGAAGCGACCGAGTATGTACACGGGTTGGGGGCGGAAACACCGAAGGACATGACGGGCGCGGGGACCGATGCCACTCCGGAGGCCTGTGGGCCCGCGATCACCATGCTCCGGCGCGGGTGGGGCGAGGGCGCGGTCGGGTACACCGTGCTGAATCTCGGCGACCGCGACGGTGGCGCGACGACCCGCAGCGTCAAGCTGACCACCTATCCGGCCGGTGAGGCGAAGCAGGTGTTGGCCTCGGTCGAGGCGTCGCTCCGGAAGTGCCCGTCCGTGGTCTTCCAGGCCGAAACCGGAGGCGGGCCGGTGAAGGCGGGACTCACCGTGGAAGACACCGCGGCGTCGGGCGACGAGGCGCTGAGAGCGACCATGGTCCACACCCGGGACGGGATCGAGCAGCACACGGTGTACGAGATCGTGCGCACAGCCGACGTCCTTTGCTTCTTCAGCGCCACCGGCGGTTTCGGCTCCACCTTGTCGCAGGAGAAGAAGGCGGAGTTCATGCCGGTGCTGCAGGACGAACTGATCTCCCGGCAGGTCACCAAGGTCGAAACGGCCCTGAAAACGGCCTCCTAGGGCGCTCGCCGATGGCACCGCACACGGTGCGGTGGTCTCCAACTGACGTGTGAGCTACGGCCGTTGTCAGTAGCGGCCGTTAGTGTCCGGGACGACATGGAGCACTGGCCGGTCGCCCGACCGTGTGCGGTGCTGTGGACGCTCGTGAGGAAATGCAATGGACCCTGTCTTCGTCGATTTCGCCACCCGGCCCGCCAAGTTGTCGAACGCTGTCGTGCGCGGGCACCGCTGTGCGGTCGCCCCGACCTACGTGGTGGTGGCGTCCGGCGGTCATCTCACTGTGGACTTCATGGTGCCGGACGGGCTGGAGTCCGCCGAGGCCGAGCTGCGGATGTCGGTGCTCGGTGTCGCCGCGCCTCTCGACGCCGAGGTGAACGGTGAGCCGGTGGCCAAGGGCTTCCTGCTGTCGGGCGCCGAAGGACCCGACACCGTACGGGAGTACGTGCTGACCGTGCCCGGCACGGCGCTGCGGCCGGGCCCCAACGTCCTGGCGGTCCACAACGCCGCGGACGGAGGCGAGGACGAGGTGGAGGGCGACGGCGTGATACGGCTGCGGGATCTCACGTTGGACTCCGTCGGACACGACGGCCGGGCGCGTCGTGTGGCCGGGCGCGGAGCAGACGAACGATCCGGGTGGGTCTTCGCCACCGAGCGGCGCCGCCTGGGAGCCACCGCCTGGCAGGCGGGTGCGGATCTGCGCTTCCAGCTCGACCGGAGCGAGACCCAGGACGCGACGGGCGAGCGGGAACCCGTCACCCGGCTCGCGTGGCGCGGGGCCACGGGGGCGGACTCCGCCGTGGCGTTCCGCACGGACCTGTCAGGGTTCCACGGTCATTTCAGGGACGCCGACGGCTCCCTCGGTGAACTGCGCGGCACCCTCACCGGACCGCTGCCCCATGGCGGGCGCGCCGGCAATGTCGTCCCGCAGTACTTCACCACCGAGGAGGAGCACGACGGTGTGTGGAGCCCGGCCGGCCGGCTGCGGCTGCTGCTCGACGACGGCGGCGCCCCCGTGGACCGCGTGACGTGGAGCGACCGTGCCGGCGCGGCCACCTCACTCTCCCTGCTCCTCCCGGTCATCGCGGGACGGCCCGCGGCACCCGGCGAGCGGCGTGACGTCACCGAACTGGTCTCGCAGGTGTGGGCCAGCGACGAGTTCACGGACTTCGGCGAGGTCGCGGAGAACCTGTTGAAGTCGGGCGGCAAGTGGCTCGCTCATGAGCAGGACCCCGAGCTGAGCTTCACCTTCGACCTGCCGGTCGCGGTGAGTGCCTACAGCCTGACCTCCGCCAACGACGTCCCCGAACGGGACCCGGCGGACTGGGTGCTGGAGGGTTCCCCCGACGGCCGGTCCTGGACGCCGCTGGACTCCCGCGCGGGTGAGGTCTTCCAAGGGCGTTACCAGTGCAGGGAGTTCACGCTCGCCCGCTCCGAGGCCCATCGGTACTACCGCCTGCGGATCACCGACAACCATGGTGCGGACGAGACCCAGTTGCTCGATGTGCGCTTCTTCGACGGGGGCGCCGAGGCCGCCGCTCCCGGCGTCAGCGACTTCGTCGGCTACCGCCAGGGTGCGGACGCGCAGCCGGTGGGCTACCGGGGGACGAGGATCCCCGTTCCCGTTTCCGGGGTGGACGGTCAAGGCGGCGAAGAGCCCGGGGAACTGCTCGCCGCGGACTTCTCGGACACCGCCCGCAACCTCCAGGACGCCGCGCGCCTGCTGGAACAGCTGACCCGGTACCTGCGTCCCTGACGCTTCGGCGCAGGGAGGCGGGGAGCAGGGAAGCAGGGAGGGAAGCAGAGAAGCAGGACGCAGGCAGGCCCGCCCCGGTGACCCGGGGGCGGGCCGGGCCGCTGCGACCCCGGTCATGCCAAGGGCCGCGTCCCGTCGATCGCGATGCGCTGTCCGTAGCGGGAGTACGGGAAGTAGTCCCAGGTGGCGTGGTGCTGGACACAGCGGTTGTCCCAGAACACCAGGGTGTTGGCCTGCCAGCGCACCCGGCAGTGCAGCAGGTTCGTACGGGCGACGTGGTCGTACAGCATGTCCAGGACGGCCTTGCTCTCGCCGGTGGCCAGCTGGGTGATGTGCGAGGTGTACGGCCCGTTCACGAACAGGATCTTGCGTCCGGTGTCGGGGTGGCGCACGACGACCGGGTGCTCGTTGCGCGGCGCGTCGTACTCCGCCGGGGGCAGCTGCCCCAGGGTGAACCAGGGGCGGGCACCGTCGTGGACGGCGGTCAGTCCGTCCAGGAACGTCTTCATGGCCGGGGACAGCATGTCGTAGGCGAGGTGCATGTTGGCGAAGAGGGTGTCGCCCCCACTGCCGATCTCCGGCACCTCGGTCACATAGAGCATCGAGCCGAGGGAGGGCTCGTCGTCGGCCGTCCCGTCGGCGTGCCAGCCGTTGCCGACGACGACCTTGGAGTCCTTGTTCGCACTGACCTTGAGGATGTACGGGTCACCCCCCTCCTCGGGCAGGGAGTCCAGGTGCAGCGGCCCGAACAGCGCGGCGAACCGCTTGTGGTCCTCAGGGGTGAGGTGCTGGTCGCGGAAGACCAGGACATGGTGGGTCAGGAAGGCCGTCCGGATGTCCTTCTGCTGGACGGGGGTCAGTTCCTCGGAAAGGTCGAGGCCGGTTATCTCCGCGCCGAGAAGGGGCGTCAGCGGGTCGACGGTGAAGCTCTCATAGGTCTCGCGGGGCGCTGTCGTGATGCGTGCGATGGCGTCGAGGGTGAACTGATCCATGGTGTCTCCGATGTTGTCCGATGTTGTTCGATGTTCCGAGGTGAGGGGTGGAGGAGGGGCAGGGGACGGTGGGCGGCGGCCGTCGGACGTGGCTCACCGGTCGGCGTCGATCGCGCGGGCTATGTCCTGTACGTGCCGTCCGGTGACGATCTCGTAGTGCGTGGCCTGTACGTGGTGAACCTGGGCGGGGTGGGCAAGCAGCGCCGTCCACTCCTCGGCGGCCGTCGGCTCGGGCGGGGCGAGCGGCAGGTCGGGCGTGATCTCGGTGGCCACCCACAGGGCACTGGGCGTGCGGGTCAGCCGGGGCGCGGTGTGGGCGGTCATCGCGGAGATGTTGGCCCGGCAGCAGTGGGCGAGCCGTTCGGCGTACGTCGTTCCCGTTGCCCTCGCCCCTGTCGTCCCTGTTGCCTCTGTTGCCCCTGGCAGTCCTGTCGCCGGGGACGCCGACTGGAGCTTGTTGCCGTGGAGTTCGTGCTCGAATACGGCACGCAGGGCGTCTTCATCGAGGCTGTCCGGGCTGTCTTGAGTTCCTGGTTGCGGCGCGGGCGGATCCAGGAGATACAGCCGTTCCACGGGCCGGCCCGCCGCTTCGGCGCTCGCGGCCATGGAGTGGGCGACCAGCGCGCCGAACGACCAGCCCGCGAGCCGCAGCCGGGTCCGCGGGTCGGGGAACCGGGCGCGCAGCGCGGCGAGATAGCGGTCCGCCCGCTCGGCGACCGACCAGTGCGGCAGGCCGGGATCGTGCAGAGCGGGGTCGGGGACGAGGCAGACCGTGGTGCGCGCGTCCAGGGCCGAGACCAGCGGCCGGTAGGCCTGGATGTCACCACCGACCGGGTGGATCACACACAGCACGTCGTCCTGGTCGTCGCCGGTCTGCCAGGTCTCGATGGTCACCGGGTCGTCGGCGGGTCCTTCCGCCTGCGCGGGTCGGCCGAGGCGGGCGAGGAGGTCGTTGACGCTCACCTGATGGCTGAGATGCGAGAGCTCGATGTCGACCCCGTACAGCCGCTTCACCTCGGAGAGCAGGTCGAGCAGGGTGAGGGAGTCCGCGCCCAGGTCGTACAGCGACGCTGCGGGGTCCAGCGTGTCCGTGCCGAGCAACTCCCGGGCCGCTTCCATGAGTTCGGTGGCGTCGGGTGGCGTCGCTGCCCCGACCGGTTCTTGGCTGACGTCCTCGGCGGGCTGTGCCTCGGGCTCGTAGAAGTACCGGGAGGCCTCCAGCGGCGTACTGGACACGAGCAGGTGCGGCAGCTGGAGTTCCATGGCGTCCGCGAAGACGCGCAGGCCTTCGGCGGTCGACAGGCCCGTCCGCAGGTGGGCCTGGTGGCGCGCGTCCGTGCCGAGCGCGTCGCGGGCCATGCCGGCGTCTCGCCACACGTCCCACCCGATGCCCAGGCGCACGGTCGCCGAGGCCTCGCCGCCGTGGTGGGCGAAGGCGTCGAGCACGCCGTTCGCAGCCGCGTAGTCGAACTGGCCGACCCCGCCGAACAGGGCGGACAGGGACGAGCAGTAGGCGGCATAGCGCGGTGCGTGGCGGGCGATCAGCCGCTCGGTGAGCAGGACGGCGTTCAGTTTCGCCCGGTCGGCGTCGCGCATGGTCTCGCTGTCGCGGCGGATCAGGAGGGCGCCGGACGCGCTGCCCGCGGCGTGCACGATGCCGTGGAGGCGGCCGGTGTGGGGTGCGCACCGTTCCACGATGTCGTCGAGTGACTCCTCGGCGAGATCGGCCGCCACGAGGGTGACACGGTCGGACCAGCGGGCGAGGGCGGGCGGCAGTTGGGCGCGGCGCGCGAGCAACACGACCCGCCCTTCGGTGTGTTCGAGCAGCCAGGTGGCGATTCCGGTACCGATGCCACCGGTGCCGCCGAGGACGAGGTGTGTGCCGTCGCCCTCCAGAAGCCCGGCACCCCGCATGAGCCCGGCGGAGCGCGTCGGCGGGCGCGGTACGGAACGGGCGACCGGCCGCCACCAATAGCCCTGGCGCAGGGCGGTACGGCGCTCCGGGGCGACCCTCGTGGAGGTCTCCGTGGAGGTCTCCGTGACGGTCCCGGTCGTCGCGTCCGCGAGAACGACCGGCAGCAGATGGGCCCAGTCGGACGGATCGGCACTCGGCAGGTCGATCCAGCGTGTGTCCAGGCCGAGTTCCTGCCGCGGTACCTCCACCGCCGCGGCCAGCAGGCCCAGTTCGGGGCGCGACACCTCGCCCGTCACCGGCTGCGTGCTGTGGGACAGCCACCACAGGCGCGGACGCGCGCCGGGCGGCAGGCTCGCCACGGCCTGGCACAGGGCGGCCGTGTGGTCGAGGCAGACCCGCCGGGCGTCCTCCAACGACCCTTCGCCGACCGGCCCTTCGACACCGAGAGGCAGCGCGTGCAGCCACTCGAATCCCTCGGGCGCGTCGTCTCCGACGTCCCGGAGCAGACGGGCCAGCGAGGCGGGATCGGCGGGGTCGACCTCGTACCGGTCGGTGCCGGACCGGGCGTACGCGGGACCGGTCGTGACGTGGACGACCCGGCTGTGGGCGGAGTGCAGTGCCTTCCAGTCGACCGGCGTCGAGGTGCCGTCGGTGACGACCACGACCGGGCGTCCCGACAGGGAACCGGTGTAGGGGACGGCCCGTCGCAGCCGCGCCCACTCGGTCTGGTGCAGCCACTCGTTCTCCGGCATCCGCACCGGTGGCGTGACTGCGGCGGCGTCGGCTGCCATGACGGACTGCTCGGGTCCCCGGGCGGCGCGCGGGAAATCGTAGTCGGTGAGGGCGAAGGCGGGGGGCGGGAAGTCCCAGGGCGGGGGAGCGGGGTGAGTGTCCGGCCGCGGGCCGGGGCTCGCGTCGACCGGATCCCGCCCCACGTCCGCGACGTCGCCCGCACCGGTCGCCGTATGCACCGAGCCGTCCGCGACCCTCCGCAGCCACGCCACGGCTGCCTCCGCGTCCGGGCAGTCGGCCGCGACCCGGTGCGTGCGCGTCGGCCGGCCGCTCCGCAGATGGCGCAGGACCTGGTCGTACGTCTGCGGAGCGGCGGCCAGATGGTCGGCGATGCGCCGGGCGTCCGTACGCAGGGACTGCTCGCTGCTGCCGGACAGCACCAGGCGGTCGGCGTGGACGCTCCCGCCGGGTCCCTCGGGCGTGCGCGCCGACGCAGGGGCCGAGTGCTGTTCCAGGATCAGATGCGCGTTGGTGCCGCCGATGCCGAAACTGCTGACCGCGGCCACGCGCGGACGGCCCGTCGGCCAGGGCTGGGCGCTCGTCGGGATGCGGAAGGGGCCCGGGTCGGCGCCGATCTCCGGGTTGAGGCGGCGGAAGTCGACGTTCGGCGGGATCACCCCGTGGTGGACGGCGAGTGCCGCGCGCACCAGGCCGACGACGCCCGCGGCGGCGCCCAGGTGACCGATCTGGCTCTTCACGGACGACAGGGCGCACGAGGCGGAGTCGGGCAGGTCGAGAGCCTGCCGCAGCGCGCCGACCTCCACCGGGTCGCCCAGCCGGGTCCCGGTGCCGTGCGCCTCGACGTACCCGAGGTCGGTGGCCGGGCGGCCGCTGCGGCGCAGCGCGGTCCGGATGACCTCCCGTTGTCCGGAGACGGAAGGCGCGCTGTAGCCGAGCTTCGACGCCCCGTCGTTGTTGAGGGCGGACCCGGTGACGACCGCGTACACGGTGTCGCCGTCGCGCTCGGCGAGGCTCAGCGGTTTGAGGACCACGACACCGACACCACTCGCGCCGACGGTCCCCGCGGCGTCGTCACTGAAGGGCCTGCAGTGGCCGTCGGGCGAGAAGATGTGCTGCGGCCGGTAGGTGTACCCGTCCGTCAGCAGCGTGTCGACCAGTACCCCGCCGGCCAGCATCACGTCGGCCTCGCCCTGCCGCAGCAGCCCCGCCGCGATGTGCACCCCCACGAGGGAGCTGGCACAGGCCGCCTGGACCGTGAAGGCAGGACCGGTCAGGTTCAGGTGGTACGCCGCCTTGGTGGCGAGGAAGTCCTTGTCGTGGTGGAGGGCCAGCCGGAAGCCGTCCGGGAGCGCGGCGGGGTCGGCCTCACGCAGCATGGACTGGAAGTACGTGTTCTCGCCGCAGCCCGCTATCAGGCCGACGCGGCTCTCGGCGGGGTCGGCGATGCCCGCGTGGGCGAGCGCTTCGACGCAGCTCATCAGCAGGTGCCGCTGCTGCGGGTCCATCAGCCGTGCTTCCTGCGGGCTGATGCCGAAGTGGTGCGGGTCGAAGGCCAGCAGACCGTCCATCTGGCTGCGGGCGCCCACGCGCCCCTCGGCGGCCGGGAAGTGCTCGATGCCGCGCTCTCCGGACTCGACCATCCGCCAGAACGACGCCAGGTCGGGGGCGCCGGGCAGTCGTACGGCCATCCCGACGACGGCGATCGGCTCGGCGTCCGCGCCGCTGTTCCGGTCGACCGGTTCACGCGCCGTAGCTGTAGTCGTAGTCGTAGCCGTGGACGCAGCGCCGGCGCCGGCGTCAGTGCCAACCGGGTCCGACGTGTCGAGGAACCGGCTCAGGCTGCGCACGGTGACGTGCTCGAAGAGGTCCGCGACCGTGAAGGACAGTCCCAGCTCGACACCGCACCGCAATTGGAAACGCATCAGGTCCAGGCTGCCCGCGCCCGCGTCGAAGAACCGCTGGTCCGGCAGCACCCTCTTGCCCGTCACCGTGGCGAACAGCTCGCACAGCCGGGTCTCCCGAGCGGACGCCACGGATCGCAGGGCCGATTCCGGTGCCCCGGAGCCCCGCCTCTCAGGCGGCAGCCCACTCCCCAGTTCACGCCCCTGGGTGGCGACCGCGCGGCGGTCGAGTTTGCCGCTCGGCGTGCGCGGCAACGCCTCCACTCTGCGGAACGTGCGGATGCGGGCGAAGGGCGGCAGCTCCCCGGCGAGATGCTCGTTGAGCCGGCCCGGATCGGGGTCGTCGCCGCGGCACTGCAGCAGCGCCACGAGGGAATCGCCGTCGAAGGACACCAGGGCACCGATGACCGACGGGTGCCGCAGCAGCGCGGCCTCCAGTTGCCCCAGTTCCAGCCGGTGACCGCTGAGCTTGATCTGGTCGTCGTCCCTGCCGTCGAAGTGCAGCAGTCCGGCGGCGTCGAAATGCGCCAGGTCGCCGCTGCGGTAGAACGTTCCGTGGCCGTGGCCGGGCAGTTCGGTGAATCGGGAGCGGTTGAGCTCCGCGTCTCCGAGATAGCAGGGCGAGGCCATCGGGCCGCCGATCAGCAGCCGGCCGACAGCTCCCGGCGGGAGCGGTTCGCCGCTGTCGTCGGTCACGCGAAGGACCGCGTTGGCCACCGGGCGTCCGATGGCCGGGCGGGTGGGCCACAGCATCGGGTCGCCGTCGAGGCACAGCCCGCTGACGACATGAGTCTCCGTGGGCCCGTAGTGATTGAACAGCCGGGCGTCCGTCAGACCGGCGAACCAGCGGCGGATGGCGTCGGTGCACAGCAGTTGCTCGCCGGCGGTGACCACCTCACGCAGCCGCGACGGGAAACGGCCCAGGTGGACGGCGTGCTCGGCCAGCAGCTGCAGCGCCACACAGGGCAGGAACAGCCGCTCGACACCGGCCTGTTCCAGCTGGTCGAGCAGGGCGGGCAGATCCTGCCGCCACTCGGGGCGCACGAGGTGCAGGCGCCCGCCCGAGCACAGCGTCGTGAAGACCTCCTGGAAGGAGACGTCGAAGGACAGCATGGAGAACTGCTGGGTGACCGCGGCCTCGCCGAGACCGCCCCCTTCGGTCTGCCAGTGCAGCAGGTTGCACAGCGTCAGGTCCGGTACGTCGACACCCTTGGGCGTGCCGGTGGAGCCGGAGGTGAACAGCGTGTAGAGCGGTCTCAGGCCCGCGTGCGGAACGGGTCGCGGCGCGGACGGCACGGCGGCGGCCAGATCGATCGGGTGCCGTGGCAGCTCGGGCGACGCGATCGCGGCCACGTCCTCCTCCGCGCCGACCGCGGTCAGGACGCACAAAGGGGCGGCGTCCCGCAGGACTCGGCGCAGCAGTGCGGGCGGGTAGGCGGGATCGAGCGGTACGACGGTCAGGTTGAGCTGCGCGGCGGCGAGGAGCGCCACGATGTGCTCGGCCGACGGCGTGAGATGCAGCGCGACCCGGGCGGGCGCCCCGGGATCGGAAGGCAGCGGCAGCCGGGCCGCCAACTCGGCTGCCAACGTCCGCGCGTGTGCGTCCAGTTGTGTGTACGTGAGCGTGTGATCGCCTGTGGTCAGGGCCGGTGCGTACGGAGTCCGGCGCACCTGCGCGGCGAAGCCCTCCGCCACGGTCGTGAACGCGGGAGTGCTCCGCGCCCCTCGTCCAGGATCGGGCAGCGCACGCCGGTAGGGCGCGACGAGGGCCGCCAGCGTGGGCTCGTCCTGCCCCTGGCTCCAGTCCTCGTCCTCGTCCGCGGCGGTCAGCAGGTCGATCGCCCGTACGAACAGTCGATGGGCGGACGCCACCACCTCGGCGTCGAAGCGCCCGGCCGCGTACTCCCACAGGCAGTCGAACCCGAAGTCCTGCTCGACGACGGACAGCGTGAGCGCGCACTTGGTGTCGATGGGCTGCGGCCAGGCGGGGCGCACCCGGCAGTCCGGCAACGACAGCGCGCCGAAGTCGGTGTTCTCCAGGACGAACATGAAGTCGAAGAGCGGGCCGCCACCGAAGTCGTGGTCGGTCAGCACATCGGCGAGCGTCACGTCCTGCCGGTCCAGGATCTGCTGCACCTCGGCGGCCTGCCGGCCGAGCTGCCCGCGCAGGCCGTCACCCGGCTGGAGCCGCAGCGGCAGCAGCACGGTGTTGGCGAACATACCGACGGTGGAGGCGAATTCGCCGACCGGACGGCCCGAGACGGGACTGGCCACGAGCGGACGGGTCTGGCCCGTCACGCCGTACAGGCTCCAGGAGAAGGCGGCCAGCAGGAGCTGGAAACGGGTGAGACCGAGTTCCGCGCCGAGCCGGTCGAGCCGGGAGCGCTGGACGAGGTCGAGGGACGCGGTCAGCAGCCGGGCCCCGGTGTCGGCTGTGTTCGTGACGGCGGACGTCAGCTGGGAAGGTTCCTGGGCCTGGGCCGCGTAGTGGCGACGCAGGCCCGAACGCTGCTCGTCGTAGAAGGGCTCCAGATGCCAACGCCGCTGCCACAGCGCGAAATCGAGCGGCGTGTGTCGGGTTCCCGCTTCCCCTTCTTGGAGTCCGGTTTCTTCGCGTTCGGCTGCCTCGCGTTCGGCTTCTTCGAGTCCGGCGGCTCGGGCGGTGAAGGTGGTGAGGTCGCGGAAGAGGACGTTCAGGGACCAGCCGTCGACAGCGATGTGGTGCAGGTGGAGCAGGAGGACCGGGCCGTGGGATGTGTGCAGCAGTCCCGCCCGCAGCATCCGCGCTTCGGCGAGATCGAAGGGTGCGGCGAAGAACCGCCGTGCCGCAGGCTCCCAGTCCTCACCGTCGAGGACGTCGGCCGGCTCCCAGGGATCGAAGGGGTCGCCGATCTCCTGGAGCAGCCCCTGCGGGGTGGAGCGGAAAGCCGTACGCAGGGCGGGGTGTGCGGCGACGAGACGGGTGAGCGCGGCGCGCAAGGCGTCCTCGTCGACGGTGCCCTGCAGGTGGAAGGCGAGCGGAACGTCGTAGGCGCGACTGTGCGGGTCGCTCCGGTCGAGGAGCCACAGACGCTGCTGCTCGGAGGTGGCCGGTGCGGAACGGCGTCCGCTCGGGTCCGGCACCGCGGGGTGCGGCGGCGCCGACTGGCCCGCGCCGGAGGAGCCGGAGGAGCCGGGAGAGCCGGGAGAGCCGGGGGAACCGGCGGTCCCGGAAGTGATGGCTTCCGTCAGCGCGGCGAAGTCCTCCCGCAGGACGACCGACTGCGGCAGCTCGACGTTCCAGCGGCGCCGGATCCGGAACCGCAGGCGCAGCGCCTTGAGCGAGTCGCCGCCCTGGGGAATCCAGCGGTCGTCGGGCCGCAGCTCCGACACCCCCAGCACGTTCCCGGCCATCTCCAGCACCTCGCGCTGCGCGTCCGTCACCTCGACGGCCGCGCCGCCGGTACGGCGCCACGCCGGCGTCGTCGAGCTCAGCAGGGCGGCGTCGTCGACCTTGCCGTTGGCGTTGCGTGGCAGGGCGTCCACGAGATGGGTGCGGTGCGGGCGCATGTACGGGGGCAGGGTGGCCGTCAGATGGCGTTCGTACTCCTCGTACGTCAGCTCGGCGCCCAGTACCAGATAGGCAAGCAGCTCATGGGCGCCGTCCACGTCGTGCCGGGTGCAGACCCGGGCCTGCCGGACAGCGGGGTGTGCGCCGAGCTGCTGCTCGACCTCTCCGGGCTCGATGCGGAAGCCGCGTACCTTCACCTGGCGGTCCGCCCGCCCGACGAAGGTGAACAGTCCCGTGGCGTCACGGCGTACGAGGTCGCCGGTGCGGTACCAGACGGCGCGGCCTTCGTCGTGCCACGGCAGCGGGGCGAAGCGGTGGGCGGTCTCCTCGGGCAGGTTGCGGTAGCCCGACGCCAACCCGGCCCCGGACAAGTAGAGTTCACCGATCTCGTCGGTCTCGGCGATCCGTGAGCCGTCGGCGACCAGCAGCGCCTCCGTGGCGGGCACGGGCCGGCCCACGGGAACGGTGTCGCCGTCGAAGTCGCGGGGCACGGGGTGGTGCAGGGCGAAGGTCGAGGACTCGGTGGGTCCGTAGGCGTTGACCAGGCATGTCGTGGTGCCGGGGTTGTCCCGGTACCAGCGTTTGAGGCGGGTGGCGTTGAGCTGTTCGCCGCCGATCAGGACGTGGCCGACGGAGTCGAAGCAGTGCGGCACGCTGTCGGTGACGGCGTTGAACAGGGCCGCGGTGACGAAGAGGGCGTCGATCCGCTCGTGCCGCAGGGTCTCGGCGAGCAGACCCGGGTTCTGGACTTGTCCGTCGCTCAGGACGACACACGTTCCGCCGGTCAGCAGCGGTACCCATACCTCGTAACTCAGTGCGTCGAAGGCCGGGTTGGAGATTCCGGCGTACCGTGCGCCCGCAGTGGGGGAGAGGAAACCGGGGTCGGCCAGACGCATGATTCCGGCGTCCTTGACCTCGACTCCCTTGGGGCGGCCCGTGGTGCCCGAGGTGTAGAAGAGGAACGACGTGGCGGCGTCCGTCGAGGGGGTGACCTCGTCGAAGGGCTCCGCGTCCGCTCGGGGGTCCTCGCCGAGGAGGTCGCCGAGGAGGTCGCCGACGTGCAGCAGGAAGCCGGGGCCCTCGCCGAGCCCGTCGTCCACCGCTCCGCCCGTGTCGTCGTGCACCAGGGCCACGGCGGCCGAGTCGTCGAGGATGTGGCGGCGGCGCTCGGCGGGGCTCTGCGCGTCGAGCGGGACCACGGTGGCTCCGGCGCGGCGGATGCCGAGCATGACGCACACCAGTCGCCAGGACCGCGGCAGGCGGACCGCGACGGCCTGCCCCGCACGGACTCCACGGGCTCGGAGGCCGCGTGCCACGCGAAGGGAGGCCCGGTCGAGGGCCGCGTAGTCGAGGCGGTGGTCCCCGTCGGCCACGGCGAGGGCATCGGGGGTCCGGCGTGCCTGGTCGAGTACGGCTTCGGCCAGCAGCGGACCGGACGCGAAGGAGCCGGACGCGGAGGAGCCGGGTGCAGCGGACCCGGACGCGAAGGAGCCGGGTGCAGCGGACCCGGACGCGAAGGAGCCGGACATCACGCCTCCTCGGCGACGATGGACACAGCGACGGAGACAGCGACGGGTGCGGCGGTGGCCGCGACGGAGAGCGCCGCGAGTTCGGCGGAGAGCACGGCCGCCACCTGCGGCGAGGTACCGCTCTCCAGCACCTCCCAGTGGTCGCAGTCGAGTAGTTCGAGCCGGAAGCCGTTCTCCGCGCGACGCCGCCAGAACTCGCGTACCTCGGGCAGGGACGCCGGGTCGGTGGTCGTACCGCCGACGGCCTGCATCAGGACCAGACGGGCCGTCGAAGGCGCCGGCAGGTGGTCGCGGGCCGTCAGGCGATTGTGGTTGTAGATCCGGAAGTACGTGTCGATCTGCTCGTCGTCGATCCCCGGATACATGCCGTTGAACATCACGAGCTTGTCCCGGAACTCCGCCAGGTCCACGGGCTCGGTCGCGATGGCCCGCACCTCGGGGTCCTCGGTGGCCTGGGTGTCCAGCAGCACCACACTCACGTCGGTGCGGCCGGCGTCCGCGAGTCGGCGGCCCATCTCGTGGGCGACGAGCCCGCCGTAGGAGAGACCGGTGAGGACGAGAGGACCGTCGCCGAAGGGCTCGACGAGCCGCAGATAGGCCTCGGCCATGGCCTCGACGTCGGGCAGGAATGCCTCGCCGGGATTGACTCCGGGGGACTGGATCCCGTACAGGCCGACGTCGGGGGGCAGTGTCCCGGCCAGGGGGAGGTAGCAGAACGCGGTGCCGCCCGCGGGGTGGACGCATACGACGTTTCCGCCGGTGCCGCCCTTGCGGAACTCGATGAGGTTGCTCGGTGGTGTCTCCGAACGGCCCCGGCGGACGAGGCCGCCGAGGCCCTCGATCGTCGGATGGAGCATGAGGTCGCGGACGGGAACCGTGGTGCCGAGCGCCGCGCGGATGCCGTGGGCCATCTTGATGGCCGACAGACTCGTGCCCCCGATGTCGAAGAAGCTGTCCCGGATGCCGAAGTCCGGGCCGAGGAGAATACCCCGCCATATCTGAAAGAGCGTCAACTCAATGTGGTCGCGGGGGCTTTGGGTGTTGACCTGGCCGGTCTCGGATTCGGCCGCCGCGCGCAGCAGGGCCGTACGGTCCACTTTCCCGCTCCGGTTCAGCGGCAGGACGGGGAGCTCGACGACCACCGCGGGGATCATGTAGTCCGGCAGCCGGTCCGCCAGGGCCGCGCGCCACTCGTGCGAAGGCCGGGCGGGCGCCTCGCCGACGGCCACCGCCGCCACCAGCCGGGGTTCGGCGCCGGCGTCCCGGTCGATCACCACGGCCGCCTCGCGCACCGGTGGCAGGGCGAGCAGCGCGGCCTCGATCTCGGCCGGTTCGATACGGAAGCCGCGCAGTTTCACCTGGTCGTCGACGCGCCCCACGTAGACGGCGTTGCCGTCGGGCAGATACCTGGCGAGGTCCCCCGTACGGTAGACGCGCTCACCGGGGACGAAGGGGTCCGGCAGGAAGCGCTCGTCGGTCAGGTCGGGTCGGTGCAGATAGCCGGCCGAGAGGCTCGCGCCGCCCAGGTGGACCTCTCCTGCGACACCGACCGGGACCGGCTCCATGTGCTCGTCGAGGAGGTACATGCGCGTGCCCGCGAGGGGCCGCCCGATGGGGCACTGCCGGTCGAGGGGCCGCGGGTCGTAGTACGCCGTGCTGTACAGCGTGGTCTCGGTCGGCCCGTAGCCGAAGCACACCTTGAGACCCGGGAGATGCTCACCCATGCGGTGCAGCGCGGACTCCGGAAGGGACTCCACACCGGTGAGCAACTGGCGCAGCGCGAGCCCGTCGAGCCGTTTGCCGGGCTCCTCGTCGATCCACCGGATGTAGGAGGGCGGCAGGAACGCCTGCACGATGCGGTGCTGTCGCATCCACTCCATCAGCTCCTCGGGGTCGCCACGCAACTCCTCCGGTACGAGATGGAGTTCGGCGCCCGTCGTCAGCGGCAGCAGCAACTCGTGGACCGAGGCGTCGAAGCCGATGCTCGACCAGGCGGAGGTGGCCTCTCCCGGTGTCGCGCCCATGCGGGCCGCCCAGTTGTCGAACAGGTTCAGGACGCTGCGCCGGGTGACGGCCACGCCCTTGGGGCGACCGGTCGAGCCGGACGTGTGGAGGACGTAGGCCACCTGCTCGTCGTCCGGGACCGGCGCGGGCGGGACATCGCTGTCCGCCGATGCCTCGACCGTCGGCAGATAGCGCCACTCGGCGGGCCTCTGCGCGCCGGGGAGGTCGCTCAGCACCAGGACGGGCGCCGCGTCCTCGACCATCGCGGCGAGCCGGGCGGGCGGCTGGGCCGGGTCGAGCGGCAGATAGGCGGCGCCCGACTTGAGGATGCCCAGGACGCCGACGACCAGTTCGACGGAGCGTCCGGTGTGCAGTCCGACGATGTCGCCGGGGCCGACGCCCTGGTCGGCGAGAGCACGGGCGAGGCGACCGGCCCGCCCGGCGAGGGTGGAGTAGTCGAGCCGTTCGTCGCCGCACACCAGCGCCGTCCGGGCGGGGCGGGCGGCGACCTGTTCGTCGAACCGCTCCACCAGCCCGTCCGCGCGGCGGTCCGGACGAGCCTCCGTGCCGGTGTCCGGACGAGGCTCCGCGCCGGTGTTCGGACGAGGCTCCGCGCGGGTGTCCGGGCGAGCCGTCGCGCTCCCGGCCCGGGGCGAGGGCTCGGCCGTGAGCGGCTGCCCGTTCGCGAACTCCGTGAGCAGCAGCCGCCGTTCCCGCTCGTCCATCAGCTTGAGTGTGCCCACGGGTGCCTCGGGCCGGGCCACCATGTCGGTGAGCAGGTGCTCCAGCTGACGTATGTACCGTCGCGCGGTGTCCTCGTCGAACAGCGCCGACGCGTAGTCCAGGTGGCCGACGATGCGGCCGTGCGACTCGGTCAGCGACAGCGCCAGTTCGAACTTCGCCGGTGCGTCCGGGATGTCGAGCGGGGTGACGTCCAGGCCGGACAGTTCGAGCAGTCCGTCCCGCTCGGGGACCCAGGCGACCATCGTCTGGAACAGCGGTGTGTGGGCGGCGCTGCGGACCGGGTTGACGAGCTCCACGATGTGCTCGAAGGGCAGGTTCTGGTGGCCGAGTGCCTCACGCAGGACACCTCCCACGTGCGCGAGGGCGTCACCGGCCGTCGCCGTACGGGAGAAGTCGGCACGCAGCGGCAACGTGTTCACGAAGAAGCCGATGACGTCCGACAGGTCCTCGTTGTGCCGCCGGCCTGCCGTGGGGGTGCCCACGACCACGTCGGGACGGCCGCTGAGCCGGGACATCAGCAGCGACCAGCCGGTCAGGACGGAGCCGAACAGCGTGCGTCCGCGCTGCCGTGCCAGAGCACGCAGGCCGGCGGTGAGGCCGGCGTCGAGGGCGAACTCCACCCGGCCGCCCCGCAGATCCTGCTGGGCGGGGCGCGGGCGGTCGGTGGGCGGGCCGGACAGCGGCGGGGCGTCGGCCAGCTGCCGCTGCCAGAAGTCGGCGTGCTCGGCGAACCCGCCCGCGAGGACCAGCTCCCGCTGGGCGCGCGCGTGGTCGGTGTACTGGAGGGGGAGCGGAGCCAGCGGCGCGGGCCGTCCGTCCAGCAAAGCCGCGTACAACGTGCCCAGTTCACTCGTCATCACGGTCATGGACCGGCCGTCGAAAATGGTGTGATGGACCGTCAGCAGAAGGACGTGGTGGTCCGCCGCCAGCGTGAGGAGACGGCCGCGGCAGAGGGGGCCGCGTGCCAGGTCGAACGGGGCCGAGGCCTCCTGGAGGCGCAATTCGTCGAGGTGTGCCGTGGAGTCGGGCAGTCCGGTGAGATCGTCCTCGGCGAGCGCGAATCCGATCTCCGGCGGATCGATGTGCTGGTACACCTCGCCGTCGACGGCCACGAGCCTGGTGCGCAGCGCCTGCTGGCGGACGACGAGCGCGTCGAGCGCGCGGCGCAGGACGGCCGTGTCGAGGGGGCCCCGGAGGGTGAAGGTGACGGGCTCGTTGTAGGCCTCGTTCCCGCCCGGGAGCTGAGCGAGGAACCACAGGCGCTGCTGGGCGAAGGAGGCCGGGGCGAGTTCGGTGGGGGACGAGGGCTTCCGCCGTGAGGAGTCGGCGGGGTGCTGTCGGGGAGACGGAACCTGGGGGGTGTACAGAGCCTGGGGGGTGTCATGCACGGACAAGGCTGGGTCTTCCCGTCGTCAGGGTTACTGGTTCCGAGAGTCACGCTGGGGGTTCGGCCGCCCGTGCGGCGGGCCGCCGAGGCTGCTCTACGTCCGGTTGCCGGGCGGAGCTGCGGAGTCGGGGCGGGCGGCGGATCGGTGTCTCCTGGAGGTGGGGGGTGTTGCGGCGGCGGGGTGTGCGGAGAGCGAGAACAATGGGGGGAGTCCGCGAGGTCCGGTGATTCGGCAATTCATTGCGACAACGTTGCCAGCCGATAACGACGGCGAGTTCATGCCTTCGTCGTGCGGCATTCTGCCCACCAGCTTTCTTGCTCACGGCGCCCCACGGGTGCGGAGACGTCGTCCGACTGGTGTACCGATTGGGAACACCTGGACGCACGGCGATAATTGATCAGCGGACCAGAGCCTGTCAACGGTCTCCGGGCGGGTGGAACCGAACGCCCGGAAACATACCTATGCGACCGGTTTTTCGCGAAGTGGGGGCGTTCTGACATGCAAAGATCGCCCTGTTTCGGCAGGTGTTCGCGGCGTGCACCACGAACCGAGCGGGAAGTCGACAACCGGCCCGACGGGCAAGAAACGTCCGCCGCCGCATAAACAAGCAAGGTTCATTCTTTAATGAGACTTGACGGACTGTGAGCGCTTGCTTCCGCAATATCCGCCGGGGATTCGACGGCGTTTCAGTGCCGTTTCGGCGCCGGTCGAGCACGCGCCGAGTGGGTCGTGAACGCCGGTTCAGTGATGGGCCGGGCCGGCGTGCACGTCCCGTACTCCCTCTCCGGAGGCGGTCTTTTCACGATAGTGGTGCGGGGCCGCGCCCGTGACCCGACGGAACACCCTGCTGAAGTACGCGCGGTCGCTGAAACCCACCGACCGGGCGACGCTCTGCACACTGTCGTTGCTCGACCGCAGGCGCTCCGCCGCCCGCCGGATCCGCAGCCGGGTCAGGTACTCCCACACCGTCAGGCCGTACCGCTGCTGGAAGAGCTTGCCGAGGTGGTCGGGGCTGACACCGGCGGCCTGCGCGACCTGCCAGCGGGAGATCGGCCGCCGCCAGTGCTCGTAGAGGAAGACCAGGGCCTCGTCGAGGACGTCCCTGGTGCGCGGCGGCAACCGGGAGTCATGGGCGGCCAGTTCGCGTACGAGCGCGGCGGCCTCCTGCGGCGCGAACACGTCCATGTCCAGCATGAGCAGCGCCGGGTGCTGACGTCCGCGCCGCGCGTCCGCCGCCGTCATGCCCTCGTGGTCGGCGATGACGACAGGGCACAGGGCCCGGCCCGAGCCGTCGTGCAGCCGGTCCACCACGTCCAGCGCCTGCAGATCGGGCAGCGCCCGCTCCAGCACCACCAGCCGCGGGGTCTCCTCCGCGACCAGCGCCAGCAGCGTCGTCGCGTCGGTCGAGACCCGCGCCGGATGGTCCGGCAGCGCCGACTCGGCCAGCCGCCGCAACGCCTCCCGGGACTCCTGCGAGCCGCCCGCCACGATCACCGGCTCGGCGAAACCGTTGGGCCGCAGCGCGCGCAGGGCCTGCGGCAGATCGGTGCCGTCGGCGCCGAACAGCACGAACGGCGTGTGCCGCAGCGCCGGATGGTCGTGCAGCCGCTGCACCGCCCGCCACTCCTGGGGCCGGTCCGGCAGCGCGTCCCACACGACGGCTCCGGGTGTGCGCCGCGCCACCGACGGCATGGGGTCGTGCGCGGTGTCGGGCCGGCACACCTCCAGACCGTGGCGGGCGGCGTGCGCGCGGATGTCGGCGCAGAGTTCGCCGGGAGTGACGACGAGCAGCGGGGCGTCGCCGGCGGCGGCCAGGTGCGCCTGTCCGTCGGGGGAGGGCAGGGCCAACTCCAGTACGTACTGGGCCCGGTCCGTCGCGTCGGAGACGGTCAGCGCCCCGCCGTGCATCATGGCCAGCCGCCGGGCCGTGGTCACCCCCACGTCCAGGAGGTGGCCGGGCTGCGCGATCGGCGTACGGGCGTCCGGGACGTCGACCGTGATCCGCACGCCTGCCGGGCCGAGGGCGGCCGCCACCTGGGGCGGTGTGTCCTTCGCGCGGGCCGCCGCCGAGATCAGCACGTTGTGCAGGATCTGCTGGAACCGCGTCTCGTCCACCCACACCGATGGCAGCCGCTCGGGCAGGCCGAGCCGCCACGCGCGGCCCGCGGGCAGCGCGGATGCCGCCGTCACGCACGCCCGCGCGAGCACGGGCAGCGGGTCCATGAGCCGCCTGGTCAGCAGGAGGTCACCGGCCTCCGACCGTGCCAGGTCCAGGAGGTTCTCCATGAGGTGCAACACGCGCGCGGCGTCCCGCCGGACCTCCAGGAGGGCCGCCGCGGGGTCACCGGACCGGTGCAGCATGGCCTCCACCGGAGTACGCAACTCGTCGCCGACATGGGTCAGCAGTCGCGTCTGGAACCTGCTTGCCTGTTCCGCCGCGTCCCGTGCGCGCCGCACCTCGTCGAAGAGCCCGATGCCCTTCAGCGCGGCACTGATCTGATCGCCCAGTTCCCGGTACAGGGCTCCGTCGGCCCCGTCGTGGTACGCCGCCCGCGCGGAGGTGGCCTCGAACACGGCGACGCCCAGATGCTCCTCGCCGATGTGCAGCGGTTCGAGGACCAGCGTGAAGCGGTCTGCGCCCGGCAACAGCGAGTCGGGCAGCAGCAGGGCGGGGGAGAACGCCGGGCTGCCGAGCGGCCCGGCGGGACCGGATTCCCGGCCTGCCTCTTGTGCCGCCTCCGCACGCGCGAGCAGGGGCCGCGCCATGCCCAGCGCCGCAGGACCGGAGGCGTCGGCGTCGCGCTCGTACAGGACGATCCGGCAGTGCGGGACGCCCGACTGACCCAGATGGCGCTCCAGTACGTCCGAAAGCCCCTCCAGGTCCACGACCGTGGTCAGCGCGGTCCCGAACTCCCGCAGCCTGCGCGCGCGTTGCGTCCCCGACCAGCGCTCGTACTCAAGGAGAGCACGCGACCGCTCCGCCACGACGAGCCGGGCCTGTCCGAACAGCACCTCACCGGCCCGGCGCAGTGGCTCCGGCAGCGTGTCGACGACCCCGCGGCGGGCGCTCTCCAACGCCTGGTGCCAGCGGTCGACTTCGGCCTGCGTTCCCGCGTTGCTGTGCAACAGCCGCTCGACGAGGGAGAGGAAACTCCCGGGCCGGGCACCGCCGTTCACCGTGCCACGGCTCCCGCTGCCGGTGCTCTCCGGCGGGTACGGGTCGCTGCCGGCGCGGGCGAGTTCGGCGCGGAAGGCCGCGGCCAGGCGGGCACCGCCGGACGGCAGCACGCCGTCCACGGCGTCCCAGCCCGCGGGGTGCCGCGCGGCGGCCGGTGCCGGGGCGACGAGCGGGGGCTGGTACGACGTCGGGTAGGGGCAGCCGCAGGAGCGCCGCGGCACCAGCGTGGCGGGGATGGTGGTGCGATCGGGCGGGCGGGTGCCGCGCAGCCGGGCGACGAGGGTGTCCACGGCGAGGGCGCCCAACTCCTCGAAGGGCAGCGCCACGGAGGTCAGGGGCGGGTCGCCGAGACGGGCTTCGGGGGAGTCGTTGAAGCCGACCACGGCCACGTCCTCCGGCACCCGGATGCCGCGTTCGGTGAGATGGCGCAGCGCCCCGGCGGCGAGGACGTCGCTGCAGGCGAGCACCACGTCGAAGTCGACACCTGGTGTCAGTCCGCGTGCCTCCAGCAGCACCTGCATCGCCGAGGCACCGGCCGACGCCGCGAAGTCGACGGCCGCGCCCACGTGTTCGTTGCGGATGCCGTGGTGGCGCAGCGCGTCGACACACGCGCGGTAGCGCTCCTCGGAGACCGGGTTGGCGAGCGGCCCGTGGATGCAGGCGGGCCGTCTGCGGCCGTGCTGGACGAGGTGGCCGACCAGTTTGCGCATGCCCGCGTGGGAGTCGATCGACAGCACGTCGGTCTGGTCGCTGAGCGGCTGGTTGAGGCTGATCAGCGGCAGATGGGCGAGCCGGCGCAGCAGTCGGCGGGCTCGGGGCCCGGCCGACGGCAGCCCCAGGGTCGAACTCCAGCAGACGACACCGTCGAGCCGGGCCGGGCCGACCAGTTCGTACAACTCGCTGCGGGCCACGTCACCGTGCCGGAGGTTCCCGCCGGGGAAACAGATCAGATTGACGTCGTTGCGCTCGGCGGCGGCGCGGGCCCCGGACCAGAGGGTCGCCCCCACCCCCAGATGGATGTTGGCGGTGAGCAGCCCGACGGTCAGGGGCCGGTTCGCCCCGGACGACGTACCGTCCACGGCATACGGACCGGCGTACGGACCGGTGTACGTCCCGGCGTACGGACCGGGGTCCATCGGCGCCCCCTCGCTAGGCCTCCGTCGGAAGCCCTGTAGGCCCGCTGGGTCCTGGGCAACGTAGGGGAGGCGGCAGCGCGGGGCAAGACCGGTGACACGTCGGTCACCGGTCCTGCCCCGTGCCGTGTGGTGCTGTGCGGAGGTCCTGGTGCGGTGTGGCAGTCGGGATCAGATCTTGCCGACACCCGCACCGGCGGTCACGGTCGCCTTGACGGTGGAGGCGGACTGCGCGGTGTAGCTGTACGGGATCGACGCCACGGAGCCGCCGGTCTGGCCGGCGCCCGAGTTCACCGAGTAGTTGTTCCTGGCCACGAGCGAGCCCGCGTCGGAGGAACCCTCACCGAGGTGGTAGGGGTCGTCGGTGTTCTCGAAGTAGTTGCCCTCGACGAGGACGCCCGCGTTCTCGGTGGACGCCACACCGTAGGAGCCGACGTTGCTGAAGTAGTTGTTCAGCACGTGGACCGGGTTGCCGAACCGTACGCGCGGGTTGCGCTGGTTGGTGCCCTCGAACCAGTTGTGGTCGTAGGTCACCTTCAGCTTGCCGGTGTCCTCGCTGGAGTTGTCGTCCGAGTGACCGAGCAGCATGTTCTTGTCCTGGTTGTGGGTGCGGTTCCAGGACACCGAGATGTTCGTCGAGGCACGCTTGATGTCGATGGCCCCGTCGTACGCGCCGGAGATGTCGTTGTGGTCGATGTGGACCCTCGTCGAGTACTGGACGTTGATGGCGTCGTCGTTGGACCCGGTGAACGTGAGGTTCTGGATGATCACATTGCTCACGCTCGCGATGTTCAGCCCGCTGCCGGTGATCTTACCGGCGGTGCCGACGCCGACGACGGTCTTGTTCGATGCGACCTTCGTCATCTCCGTCAGCGCGATGGTGCCGTTGACGCGGACGATCTGGGTCGCGCTGCTCTGCACAGCAGTCTTGAAGGCGGAGGCGTTGGTGACGGTCACCGTGGCTCCGCCGGCACCACCGGTGGTGCCGGCTCCGAAGCCGATGGGCGCGGCGGCAGCGGCGACCGCCGGCTCCAGCTGGGAGGCGGTGGAACTGCTCGCCGTGTTGGCTCCGATGACAGCCAGTGCGACGGCACTCGCGGCCGCGGCTCCGGTCAGGGTGAACCGTGCGCTCGTCCTGCGCATGTGGATCTCCGTCCGTGGGGTTTTGGAGAAGTGACGTGCCAGTGCGGGTGCTGCGCCGGGGCCGCGCGGTCGGCTCGCTGTGAGACTAGAGCGACGCATGTGGACAATGACGTGCCGTGTGTGGACTATTGCGTGCTGCTTACGCGTGCGGCTCATGCGTGCGGTTCACGTGTGATGCGCCGGCGGGCGACGAGGCGGGTGGGCCGGGTGAACGCGGCGGGGCGAGGCGCGGCGGGGCGAGGCGGGAGGAGGGGAGTCGCGAGCCGCCGTCCCTGGTAAATGACCGTGCCCATGGTGGACCGACCGCCTACGGTGCACCTGTGAAGAACGATCGCCGTCTCCGTCGTCTCGTCGTGGACGACACCACCTGGTACTGGACTCTGCGCCAGCGGGTGAGACCGGCCTACGAGGACTGCAGTCTGACGCTGTCCCTGTACTCCGAAGACAGACAGCACCGGGTGGCCCTGGTCTTCCGGCCGCGGCAGAACCGGATCATCTCGAACTGCTGCTTCCTCGCCGGATGCGTGGTGCGCATGCCGGACCAGGGCTGCCTCAACCTGTACGAGCCCGGCACCGTTCGCCTTCTCCTGGACCTGGTGCTGCCGACGCTGGATCTCTCCCTCACCGGGAAGGACATCGAAGTCGACGGATGGCCCTACTTCGACGTGGCCGTGGAACCGGCGTCGACGCCGACACTCGCGCATGTCGCTGTCCGTGGGGATGCTGCACACCCTCCGCAACCGTCAAAGTGCTGCTGAACCGCTTGTACCCGGTCGGGTCGCCGTGGTGTCAGAGGCGGTGGTGGGGGAACTCGTCGCAGATGAGTGGCTCAGGAGGTGAACATGGGCATGATCCACGCGGCCGATGTGCGTGAGTGGCGCAATCGCGATGTCATCGACCTCAAGGGGCACAAGATCGGCGTTCTCGAATCGATCTACGTGAACACCGCTACCGACGAGTCGGCCATGGCGACGGTCCGTATCGGGTTGCCCACTCGTCAGCGGCTGGCTTTCGTCCCGCTCGACGACGCGGTCCTCGGACCCGACTACGTGAGGGTGGCCTATGCCAAGGCCCTGGTGAAGAAGGCACCCTCGGTGGGCATGGACGACATCCTCCCCGCCGAGGAAGAGGAAGCGATCTTCCAGCACTACGACATGACCTATCAGACGGGCGCGAACGGGGAGCGGCAACTCGCGCGTCGTTGATCCCCTACTCAGTCCGAAGGTTCTGCCATGGCTCTCTTCCTGTTTCTCGTCCTGGTCGCCGTCGTGCTCGGAATCATCGGGGTGGCCGCGGAAGGGCTCGGCTACCTACTGGTGATCGGCGTCGTGGTCCTCGTGGCGGCCCTGGCTCTCACGGCAGTGCGCTGGTCCAGGCGCTCCAGCCGTCGCCCCATCCGCTGACGGCCACGAGCTGCCCTCGCCGGTGCCCATCGCGGAGGGGTTCGCCCGTACACACCCCCGCCCTGGCAGGACTCACCGAGTTCTGCCAGGGCGGACCGTTCCGGTGGTCAGCGGGTCGTGGTGACCCGGTGCTCCTTGAGAGCGGCACAGTTGGAGCCGGTCACCTGTACGTACACGTTGTTGATGTGGCCGCCCCAGTCCACACAGTGGCCCTTGCCGTACACGTACGCCGGTCCCGCGTACGACGTGTACCGGCCGTAGTCCTCGTCGGCCTCGCCGGTGTCGGGGACGTAGACCCAGGTGGACATGTCCACGGCCGTGCCCGGGTTCTTGCGGATGGTCGCGACGCAGTTCTCGCCGTTCGATGCGTTGTACGTCAGATACACCGTGCCCAGCGAGCCGACCGGAGCCGAGTTCACGGTCTTGTAGGCGCTCCCGCAGACCTTCTGAGCCGTGGTGTTGGGTGCGGCGGAGGCGGGCGCGGCCAGAGCGGTCGTGGTGCCCACGGACAGAGCGGCGAAGGCGACGACAGGCAGGACAGAGCGGTGGAATCGCATATTTCCCCCTTGTGATCTTTGCGGTCTGTTGTTCCTGCCTGGTGTGACACGCGAGGTATGGGAAGGGTTGTGCGCCACTTGGAAGAGATGTGGGAGAAACCCGGTCCGTCGACCCGATCCGGGACGGCTGGCCCGCTGCCTCACCACCTTCGGCTACGGCATCGCCGTACAGGCCGCGAGCGGTGTCGGCCGGGACGAACTGCAGGAGATGGCCGACGCCGCCCTGCGCAACTGGCCACCCCTGTGAGACCCGCCCACGTCCGGCACGGCGTCCACCAGGTGACGGCGTCCGACACGGCGCCCGTCAAGGCCGGGGCTTCCTCGCAGCCGGGGTCCGTTGTCAGTGGCAGGTGGAAAGCTGAACGGCGTGAATGGCGACGAGCAGCTGCTGCGCGGCCGGATATACGGCCATGACCACGACGACCCCGATCCGGGCCCCCGCCCGGGCCGCTCCTACGCCGTCCTGGTCGGCGGTCCCCTGGACGGCCTGCTTCTGGACGTCACCGACTGGACACCGGACCAGATCGCCGAGGGTGCCGCCCTGTCCACCGAACTCGGCCGCTTCGGCCCCGGCGGCAGAGCGTTGTACGACCCACGCCCGACCGACCCGAACCACTTCGACTGGTCGGGCGACAGCCCGTGACTCCGACAGCCCCTGACTCCGACAGCCCCTGACTCCGGCAGGCCCGGAGAGGCTGGTCCGGCTCGACGTGCACGACCTGCTCGGGGTCACCGGCACTCAGAAAGTCGTCGGATCCACGACCCGCTGAGCGCGTACGGAATTCGGGTCCTGGTTCTGGTCCGGATCCGGGTTCTGGTCCGGATCCGGGGTGTCGAGGGAACGGGCGCGGCGACGGTCGAGCCACAGCACCACCGTGGCGAAGACGACGATCACCGTGATGTCGAGGGCCGCAAGTTGCCACGGCAGGTCGGCCGCGGTCTCGTCGGAGTCGAGTCCGCCGACGAAGGCCGCGGCCAGTGCGAACGACATCAGGTTGTTCACCGCGTGCAGCGCGACGGCCGCTTCGAGACCGCCGGTACGCACCGTCAGCCATCCGGCCAGCACCCCGAAGACGACAAGGTCGGCGAACCCCGCAGGCGTGCCCCAGCCGTGAGCGGCCGCGAAGAGCACCGCCTGCGGCAGCACCGCGATCCACGGCGAACGGAAGAGGCCGCCCACCGCCTGCAGCAGCCAGCCCCGGAAGACGTACTCCTCCGCCGCCGCCTGGAGCGGCACCAGCATCATGAGCATGGCGAGCGCGGGCAGATACCGGTCCAGGCCGACCCAGACGTCGCCGCTCGTGCCCGCCGTCCCGTCATCGACCGGTACGAGCATCATGGCGCCCATTCCCGCCGCCACGACAGGCAACGCGATCAGCACGCACTGCCCCAGCCGGCGCCCGCGCAGCCGACCCTCGACGGAGGAGACCGTCCCCGCCGGGCGGCGCCCCACCCAGCGCACCGCCAGCAGCACCACGGGGATGGCCAGAGCCAGGTACGTGAGGTCCAGAGCGGTGTTCAGCGTGGGGCCGAAGTCGATGGCTTCATCGGCGTCCTCGGGATATCCACGGGCGCTGCCCACCCCGTAGGCCACGACATCCACCACCATGAACAGCAGGAGCCACATGCCGATCACCGTCACGGCACCGATCAGTGGGCGCCACCAGCGGTGTCTGCCGGTCACATGGGCCAGCCGGTGGTAGGGCAGGGGTTCGCCGGTGCCGGGAACTCCGGCCGGGCCGGAAGGGGTTGTCAAGAAGGTCATGGCGCAAGTCTTCCGTCGGCCCGCCGCCGTCGCGTCGGCCTGAGGCAGGAACGGGGACTCTGTCTCCCGACAGAGGCGCGCTTCCTGCGCACGGCGTACGAGACGTTCCGCCGACGAACGGCCCCGGCTGTCACCCGGGGATGTACACCCGCAGGCCGATGACCGCGCAGCACGGGCGCGCCTATGCTCGCGTCATGTCAGCGCATCCCGGGCATCCCGGTCAACCGCCGCTGCTCAAGCGCCTGTCGCCCGGCCGCTGGACGGCGGTCGTCTGGGGCGGGGCCATGGGTTTCGCGTGCGTCGACGAGTTCTTCGTCCTGCCGGGCGATTACGTCCACGACGACCAGGTCGTCCCCGGCTTCGATCTGACGTATGTGAGCGGCCCGATCCTGCTGGGTGCCGCCGTTCTCGTGCTGACCGCCTGTCGGCTCCTGAGCGCTCGTCCGCTCGCGGCCTACGCGCTCCTGCTGCTCGGCTCGGTCCTCGGGGCGACACTGCTCGGCCAGGCCGCCGAGTTTCCGCTGGTGCAGTTCCTGGCGCCGGACGTCGCCCTGTACTTCGTCGCGGCCACCGCGCCGCGCCGCACCTCGGGCCGCGCGGCGGGGATGGCACTCACCGTACTGGTGATCCCGTTGGTGGTACGGCTGTCCGGGGGCGGCAGCATCAACACCGCGGCGCAACTGGCCGTGGCCCTCACGGTGCTCGTCGCCTGGCTCCTCGGCAACTCCGCCCGCCAGTCGCGGCGCCATGCCGAGCAGTCCAGGGCGCAGGCCGCCGTCCAGGCCACCACCGCCGAACGCCTGCGCATAGCCCGCGAGTTGCACGACGTCGTCGCGCACACCATCGGCATCGTCGCCCTGCAGGCGGGAGCCGCCAGGCGGGTCATCGACACGCAGCCGGCCCGGGCCAGGGAGGCCCTCGGCGAGGTGGAGAACGCGGCCCGGGAGACCTTGTCCGGACTGCGCAGGATGCTCGGCGCGCTGCGCCGGGCGGACGCCCACGATGCTCCGCCGCATGCGGCACCGAGCTTGTCGGACGTCGAGGGGCTGGCCGCGGCCACCACGGCGGCGGGAGTGCGGGTCGTCGTGCAGTGGCACGGCCGTCGGCGGCCTCTGCCGCCGGACATCGACCTGTCGGCGTACCGCATAGTCCAGGAGTCGGTCACCAACGTGGTGCGACACGCGGGCGCCCGCTCGTGCCTGGTCCGGGTCGACCACCAGGACGCGGAGCTGACCCTGGAGATCACCGACACCGGCCGTGGGCCGGGCGGCGGGGGAGCCCGCGCCGGTTACGGCCTCGTCGGCATGCGGGAGCGAGTCGCCCTGCTGCAGGGGCAGTTCACCGCTGGGGCGCGCCCGGAAGGCGGCTTCCGGGTCGCGGCCCGACTGCCGCTGCCCCGGTCGGCACCCTACGAGAAACCGACGCCGGTCGCGTCGTGACCGGGGGCATGCCCGTCCGTCCGTGTCGTACGAGCGAGCCGACGACCAGCCGTTGTCAGTGGTGGTCTCTAGGCTGCTGGACATGACTTACAACTGGGCGCGAGCGTGTCGGCAGACTCCGGTGTGGGGGAGGTCGTAGTGGTGCGCAGGCCGGTCGAGGGCGAAGTGCACGTGCACTACGGCCAGATCTATGTCGAGAGCGACCCGGACAGTTTCGGCCCGGGTCTGGCGGAGGCGTTCGCGGGGCAGACGTCAGGGTTGTGCGGAGCCGCGATCCCCGGCGCGCTGTGGCTGACGACCGGTCTGCACACCGGATCGGTCGGCTTCACCGTCGAAGTGCACGACGAGGCTCCGCCGGTGGATGCGGTGTGGGAGGAGGTCGTGGAGGTCTCCTTCCGTCCGGTGTCCGGGCGGAGCTCCCTCACGGAGTGGGCGGGGCAGGACAGCTGGGAACTGGATCTGGCCGAGATCGACTACCGGGTGCGCCATTGCGGCCGGGGCATGGATCCGGCGCGGCGGCAGGACACCCGACTGGCCGAGGAGCCGCAGGTGGACTCCTACCTCCTGCAGTTGTGGCCCGCTCCGCCCGCCCCGGACCGGGTGATCCGGCAGACGGCGGAGATCGCCGCGTACTGGCACGACTACGCCCGTCAGCAGTCGGCGCGTCCTGCTCCCGAGCCGCGTGCCGGGGCTGAGCGCCAGGTTCGTGAGGCGCGGTAGCAGACCGAGTGGCGGCGGCTGCTCGCGGGCGCAGTTCCCCGCGCCCCTTGGCGGCGGGGCTGCGCCTCGGCCTTGCGTTTCGGCTGCGGGTTCGGTGGGGGTTGTTCGCGCCGTTCCTCGCGCCCCTGGAAGGTGGGGCTGCGCCTCGGCTTGGCGGTTTGGCTGCGGGTTCGGTGGGGGTTGTTCGCGCCGTTCCCCGCGCCCCTCGAAAGCGGGGCTGCGCCCCGGCTTTTGGTGGTACACGCGCTGGATGTGGCCGGGCCCGAACGGCAGCGCGGTGCGCGTGTGCCACGGTCGGTCTCGACCAGCTGGGTCGGTTCGTGGCGGCGCTCACGGCTCTGGCCGTGCGGTGTCCGCTGCCGCCGCCCTTCGGTATCGGTTTTCCGAGGGGCGCGGATACGGCCGTGGCATGCGCATGCCCGGCTGGACGGGGTTCCAGCCGGGCACGGGCTTGCGGGGGAGGGCCGGTGCGTTGCCGCGCGACCCGCCGGTCAGTGGTGTCCGTGGGCGGAGCTCGACGCGCCGCCGAACAGCCGTGCCACGGCCCGGAAAGGCAGGGTGACGACGGTGGCGATGGCTCCGCCGATGGAGCGAAGAACATCTGCGATTGCCTTCAACACGGTGGTCCTCCGTACTCATGGGCGCAGTGCGCCGGGTCTGGCTTGCCGCTGTACGGCCGATCATCGAACGGGTGCCCGGTGATCGGCCGAGGAAACCGACCCCGCCTGCGGACACACAGCCGTGCGCCGGTGCCGGACGAGTCGTGGGACCGTGGTCCACGCCGAGGGCTTGCGTGCCCCGGGCAGTGGCCGACCGGCGAGGCCGGCCGGAGCCGCATCGCCGACTACGCGGCTCCGGCCTTCGTCCTCCAGGCGCGCCCAGAGAGGCAACTCCCGCCATCTCGCACCGCCGGGAGGGCGCGTCGCGCGAGGTCCGAGCCGGGGGGAAATCCTCGATCCTCGCGCCTTCCGGCCGTCGCCGCGCACTCGCGCGTCAGCGGCCGGCCACGACCAGCGTCCCACCATGGGCGCGACATGTCCGCACACCGGACCGGTACATTCGCCGGCCCGGCGCTCACCACGGCTTTCCCGCGCAAAAATCCGCCCGTCGGACGTGGACACCCGCCCGGGCCGTGTCGTCACATTCCCGCCTGCCGGGCGACGCCTGGCACGCTCCCCCAGCCGCCAGGTGACGACAGGACCTAGCGGTCACCGCTGTCCGGCGCGGAGATCGTGTCGGCGAGCACGAGCAGGTCGCCGTCGGCGGCTGTTTCGGCGACGCTGTGCCCGAGCCGCAGCAGGAGCCCCGACACGGCGACCTTCACGATCACCCTTATGCTGTCGTGGCTCGATACACAGCCGCCGCCCCGCTCACGAGCCAGCGCGGCGAATTCGTCCGAGGCCGTCCAGCTGACCAGGGCGCCGGCCGAGACCTCGGTCACCCGCAGTCCGGGGACACCGACCTCCGTGTCGCCCAGTACCTGGAAGCCGGCCTGAATCAGGGCGAATCTCACTTGCGCGGCGAGATCCGTAGGTACATATGGCACCGGGCCCGGGTGCCCCCGAAGGCGGGGATCATGCCTCCGTGTACGCCACCACATTTTCTCGGAGCCGAAAGCCGCCGACGGGCTGCCGATGGGCCGGCGGAAAAGACACTTGCCGCGCCGCAGCCCCCGACGGCCAGGTCAGAGCGTGCGCCGCCCGTTCGACGTCAGCACTGCTGCTCGTACTGAAGGTTGGCGTACCGCCGTGCGGCGATGTCCTCTCTGGTGCCGACGATCAGGTTCATGGTGTAGACGTCGTGGTCGATCGCCTGCCCGGCCATCTGTGCGAGGAGTACGAGGTCGCCCTCGTCCGGTGCCACGTCCCACGAGCGGGAGAAGCCGCCGATCTGCACGCAGACTCCCGGGCGGCTCCCGCCGGAGGCCGCGTCGAGGACGGCCTCCTCGAAACCGTCCAGTGCGTCGCCTTTTCCGCCGTCCTCCAGGAAGGCGCGGGTGGCCGGCGACTCTCGCCGGTCCTCGTCGAGGGTGAGTCCGGCCAGGGGGTACAGGGTTTGCGGTTCGTAGACCTTGACCTGCATGGGCTCGCCGTCGAACTCGTACGTCGCGGCGCGCTCGGTGGTGGGTGTCCCGGCGGGAACGTGCAGCACCACGGACGACTCCGGCGGGTACTCGATCTCGGTGAAGAGCAACAGATGGCCGTCGGAGGGCAGTTCGATGTCCAGAGCCCCTGGGGGCAGGGCCCCGCAGTCGACGCTGAGCACCAGCGGCTCTTTCCCCTCGGGCCAGTCCACCCCGTCCGGCAGCGAGGGGAGTCCGCCCGTTCGCGCGGCCGGCCGGGCGTCCTCCCGCTGGGATGTGGGAAGTTCCCCGTACGGCACCAGATAGAGGCACGGCCGGGAGCGGGCCGTCAACTCCTGTGCGACGGGGCCGGGAACGCCGTACCGGTCGGCCGTCTCGCGAAGGAACTGCTCGTCGATCGATGTCATGCCCGCGATCGTGCCATCAGCCACTGACAAGCCGTGCACCAACAGCCACTTCGGCCTCAGGCAGCCGAGCTGATCAGGAACTCCTGGTTCGCGGTCCCGTCGCAGGGTTCCACCGTGACGTCGGCTCCGGTCCTGGTGGAGGCGTCCCGCAGGCCCACGCAGCGACGGGTGCCCTCCAGCCGGAGGAGGTAGCGGGTGGTGCCGCGGCCGACGGGTTCGATGTGGAAGTGCTGGTAGGTCCGAGTGGCGTCGCAGCTCTTCCACGGCCAGGGTTCCAGCAGGTTCTTGCCCGGACCCTCGCGGCGCAGAGTGAGACAGCCCGGGCCGTGCTGCGGATGCTGCCACTCGATGAAGTACGTCGTCCGTTTGGCGGCGGGGTCGACGGGCCGCAGGTATGTATGGGGCGGCCTGGCCTCCTCGCAGGGCAGTTGCGCCGCGACAGCGTTCATGTACTCGCCCCGGGTGTCGCGCCCCTCGGTGAGGCACAGATGGGGGGAGCGGGCAGGCCGGATCTCCGCGAAGCCGCGCAGAGGCTTGGTCGTCGACGTCTCGGAGCCGGCGGAGGAAGCGGAGGCGGAAGCAGAGGTGGAGGCGGCGGGCGGGTCCTGAGGTGGGGAGCCCGCCGCCGTGGAGAGCGTCCACACGGAGACACCGGCCAGACCCGCCGTGACCACCCCGGCCAGAACCCACCGGCTCGTCCGCCGCCGCAGCCTGCCGAGCCGCAGGGAAGCCGTCCAGAAGCGGGTCCGGGGCGCGGTCCCGTCGACGCCCGCGGGGCCGGGAACGGGAGCGGGAACAGGATCGGGCGGCCGTACGTCCGTCTGCTCCTCGGCCCGTTGTCTGGCCTCCAGCCAGGCGGGCACGTCCGCCTCGGGCGCACCGCAGGCGCGGACGTACGCCGCCAGTGTCTCGGGGCCCGGCAGACGGGTCCCGCGGAGCATGTCGCTGACCGTGCTGCGCGCCAGCAGTTCGCCCCGCTCCTGGGCCCGCCCCTCCAACTCGCGCAGCGTCAGGCCGGATCGTTCCTTCAGGGCGCGCAACAGGGCGACGAGACCCGCGGTGTCGCGTACGCCTCGCAGATCGAACGGCTCACTCCTGTCCGAGCTCACGCCCATATGCTCATCCGTCCGGCCCGCCGCAACGAGCGAGCATTTGGACAACCATTGGAGGGAACCGGCCATCCGGTGGGGCGGTCAGCGCCGTCGGCGTGAGAGCCAGGCGGCGGCCAGTGCGCCGGAGATGTTGTGCCAGACGGAGAAGACGGCGGCGGGCAGCGCGGCCAGCGGGCTGAAGTGGGCGGTGGCCAGCGAAGCCGCCAGCCCCGAGTTCTGCATGCCGACCTCGAAGGCCATGGCGCGGCTCGCCGGTTCGCCCATCCTGGTGAGCCGTCCCGCGCCGTAGCCGAGTGCCAGTCCGAGGCCGTTGTGGAGCACGACGGCGACGAAAACCAGCAGCGCCGCAGACTTGATGGCGTCGGCGCTGCCCGCCACCACCACGGTCACGATGACGCCGATGGTCACGGCGGACAGCCAGGGCAGCGCCGGCAGGGCACGTTCCACGTAGCGGCTCGCCAGCAGCCGGACGGCGAGTCCCGCGAGGACCGGCAGCAGCACGGTCTTGAGGATGTCGACGACCATCGAGCCCGCGTCGACGGGCAGGTACTCGCCCGCCAGCAGCAGTGTCAGCGGCGGAGTGACCAGCGGGGCCACGAGGGTGGAGACGGTGGCCACCGAGACGGACAGCGCCACGTCACCGCGTGCCAGATACGTCACCACATTGGAGGCGGTGCCGCTGGGGGCGCAGCCGACGAGGATGACACCCGCCGCGAGTTGCGGCGGCAGCTGCAGCAGATGGGCGATGAGCCAGCCGAGTCCCGGCATGATGACGTAGTGCGCGCCCAGCCCGAGGGCCACCGCCCAGGGCCGTGCGGCGACGCCGCGGAAGTCCTGCGGGGTCATCGTGACGCCCATGCAGAACATCACCACGCCGAGCAGGTACGGCACCGACTCGCCCCAGCCGGTGAAACTGCCCGGGAGCAGCAGCCCGGTGGCACCCGCGGCGAGAACGAGGATGGGGAAGATGGTGACGGCGCGGCGCGCGGAGCGGTCGCCTGCGGTGTCGTCGTCGGTCGTGTGCTGTTCGGGTCGTTCGGTACTCACCGTGAGAGACAACGCCTGGTCAGGGCCTTGGTGCAAGCGTGTCTCGCGATGTGATCACGGGGCCCGGGGCCCGGGCACCCTCCCGCGGGAAGTCCGGCAGGAGGGCGTCCAGGTGGTGTGTCAGCCGTGGTACGTGATGTAGCCGTTGCCGTCGCGGTCGTTCGCGCGCTTGGTGTAGGAGTGGACGTCCGCCTTGGCGCCGCTGGGCTTGTACAGGTAGATGGTGTCCTTGTCGTTGTTCCAGATGAAGTTGCAGTTCTGGCGGTACACGACATTGCCGGCGTCGGAGTCGGTGCCGCGCCCACCGCGCAGCTTCACGTAGTCGCCGGGCTCCAGCTTGTGGCCGGCCGTGAACGTGAACTTGTTCCCGGTGGCGTCCTTGACGACGTAACCCTTGAGGTTGACCGTCGCGGTGCGGGAGTAGTTCTTGATGGTCAGGTACTCGTTCTTCGTGTTCCCCCCGGAACAGCGGTTGGAGTCGGTACCGGGCGCGTCGTACTGGACGCCCTTGACCTTCAGCGCCGACGAGTACTCGGCCGCCTGGGCGGTGCCGGTGGCGAGCGCGGCAAAGGTGCCGATGGTGACAACTGCGGTCAGCGCAGAGCGTATGCGCATGAGAAGACCCCCCTCAGTGGTGCGGATGAAGCTGTTGGAGCATACCTAATGTGAACTTAAAGCGTTCATTGTGTGTGAAATGTGGAGACGGATGGTGTGACTGGCCCATCGCCGGGGGGTGTTCCCTGTGGGGCGGGGGCGGTCGCCGTTCCGCGGGCCGGTGTGACGGTGTGCCAGGTCCACCATCCGGTCATGTAGAGGACCCAGAGGCCGATGAGGGCGACGCCCGCGCCCTTCGCAGCGTCGGACAGCATCCCTTCGACCGTGACGCCGAGCGGGAGTCCGGTCGGCGTCCGTGTGGCGGCGGGCCACCAGGCGTGGGCGACCGCTCCGGTGGCCGTGAGCAGGGTGATCGCGAGCGCGGCAAAGCCTCGCCTCGCGTTGCCGGCACCGGTGCGGGCCTTGCCGGTGAGGAGGTCGGCCCGCCTGCGCCACACGTACAGCGCTGTGGCGGCCAGACCGCCGATCGTGCTCGCATGTTGCAGCGCTCGCGCCCAGGTGAGGCTGCCCGCCAGTGGGGAGGTGAGCCAGGGGGCGTGCGTGACGAAGAAGCCGTCGTGATGGGTGAAGGCGTCCCAGGCCAGGTGGGTGGTGATGCCGATCAGGGCGGACAGGACGAGCCACCCGGCTCGGCGTGCCCGCGCGCCTGCCGTCCGCGGCGGCGGTTGGGGGCCGGGTATCGGCAGCAGGGACGCCAGCGGGCGGTGCGCGGCGCGGAGCAGGGCCCACAGCGCGAGGGTGTACGGCAGAGAGGCGGTGGCGGCGCCGAGAGCGGTGTGCGAGGTCGTGGCGTTGGTGAAGGGTTCGTACCACGACTGCGCGCTGACGGGCAGCCCTGTGGTGACCACGAAGTAGGGCATGTCCGGCGCGACGGCGCCGGCGACCAGTGCGGCCCGGCCGAAGGGCCGTCGCAGCAGCGGCAGTACGGCCGCGGGGTGGGACAGAGTGAACGGCATGAGCGTCCTCTCGCGCAGGTCCGACAGTCCGTCGATAGTCCGTCGAACGGAATGCTACGTCAAACGGACTATCGGTCGGTGCTCGGTCGCGGCAGGGCGTTCGGATGCTCAAGTGCGGTGTGAAGGAGCTTCGTTCAGAGGGTGGTGCGGCCGGTTCGGCCCATGCGGCCGGCCAGCGGGGCGACCACCGTTGCGCCTGCGAGGACGGCCGCGAGCCACAGGACGGAAGTCGCCCCACCCCACGCCGTGGCGCAGGCGTGGGCGAGCAGGGGCGGGGACACCAGGGCCATCACTCCCAGCTCAAGGCCGCCTCGTGAGCCGCTGCGCCAGGTCAGCGCGACACCGGTCGCGGCCAGCACGAGCACCGGCCAGCACCCGTAGTCGGTGCTGACCCACGGCACCACGTGCGCGTCGACGGCCGCGCGCGGTACGACGACGAGCGCGATCACGGCGCCGGCGACACCTGCCCGGCCCGCCGCGGTCGCCTCCGGGCGTCGGTCCGGCGGACAGGCGAGCACCACGGCCGCCGTCAGCACGAACGCGGCCGGGGTGACGACCGGATCACCGAACACCGGTCCGCTGACCACCGCTGCCACCGCGAAGGCGAGCAGCCCGGTCACCGCGAGAGGCACCCCCGTACGCCACCGGGCGGTCAGCGCCGACGCCGCTCCCACGAACCCGACCAGCGACGAGACCAGCAGCGCGCCCCACGCCCCGGACAGGTCCACTCGAAGCTGCACCCAGAACGGGGTGGGGGAGGAGACCAGGGCGGCGTACCACCGCACAAGGTGCAGACCGCAGGCGGCGGCGGCGACGGCCAGGGCGAAGGGGTACGCCAGAGCGAGCACCCGCGCGGCGGGAGCGGCCGGTCCCAGGCCCAGCCGCATCCTCATCGCGTGCGCGGCGAGGCCCGCGCCCTCGCGCAGCCGCCAGCCCAGCGGTTCGCCCGCGGTCAGCTCACGGTAGGTCGCGGCGATCTCCCCGCCATGAGCCCGTCGGTACGCGGCGGGATACAGCCGCAGCAGGTGCTCTATCAACTGGAGGCGGCCGACGGCCGGGTGACGGACAGACGGCGCGTGGCCTCCTTCGCCGTCGCGGCCAGGCGCTCGGCCTCCGCCGTCAGCCGCTCCCGCCCCGACGCGGACAAGGTGAAGATCCGCCGCGCCCGGCCGTCGGCGACCTCCTCGCGTTCGACGGCGATCAGGCCGTCGGCGAGCAGCCGGTCCAGGGCCCCGTACAGGGCGCCCGTACGCAGCACGACACGACCGCCGGTCATCGCCTTGACCTCCTGCGCGACGGCGTATCCATGGCGGGGTGCGTCCGCTAGGGCGGTCAGCACCATCAAGGTCGGCTCCTGCATCACACGCTCACTCACCCCTCGACGATAGTCACTCCGCCGGACTGTCTCAACGCGATGCGGGGCCGGCGGGGCATGTGGGGCAGCTGAAGCGGGCGGGTGCCGTTCTCACGCTCGCTTGCGCGGCATGCCGGGGGTGGTCGGCCGCTTCACCGTACGGGCGGGCCCGTGGGTCCCGTCGGGAACTCCTGGACGCCGAGGACGCGCAGCAGGTCCAGCCGCTCGCCGGTCTCGGCGTCCGCCGGAGTGAGCACCAGCAGCTGCTGGCCCTGATCGGGAGTGACCAGGGTTTCGCAGTCCATCGTGAGGCGGCCGACCCTCGGGTGCAGGAAGGTCTTGCGGTCGGTGCGACGGACCGCCACCTCGTGCTCGGTCCACAGCCGGCGGAAGTCGGCGCTCGCGGCCCGCAGCCGTTCGACGAGACCGGCGACCGCGGCATCGCCCGACCGGCGGCCGACCGCCGCCCGCAGGTCCGCCACGAGCCTGCGGCCGTGGTTCTCCTGCTCCTCGGGCGGACAGACGGTCCGGGCGGCGGGATCGGTGAACCAGCGGTACACGACGTATCGCCGGTCGCCGGAGATGTCGGTGAGATCACCCATGAGCAGGAGGGCGGTCCGGTTCTGCGCGAGGATCTCGCCCAGGTCGGACAGCACCAGGGCCGGGGTGTCCCCGAGCAGGTCGAGCATACGGATCAGGCCCGCACGGGCCAGCCGGGCCACCCCCTCGGCGGGCGGGGGCCGGTGGCCGGCCAGGTGGAAGAGGTGGTCGCGCTCGTCGTCGGACAGACGCAACGCCCGGGCCAGCGCGCCCAGGAGCTGCGTCGACGGCTGACTGCTGCGGCCCTGTTCGAGGCGTACGACGTAGTCCACCGACATCCCGGCGAGCATGGCCACCTCTTCCCGGCGCAGACCGGCGGTGCGGCGGCGGGGGCCGTCGGTGATGCCGACCTCGGCCGGGCGGATCGACTCCCGTCGGCGACGCAGGAAGTCCGCGAGCTGATCACGTTCCATGCAGCCATGGTCCCTCGCGCGGGCGGGCCGAGCCAGGGAGCGACGCTCCCATGATGAACGCTCCGCTCCCGTACGCGGCGGCGCCGACCCACAGTGGGTGGCGACCGACGACGAAGGAGAACGCGATGACGACCGAGAAGGCGCTGACGACGGAGAGCGCGATGACGACGGAGAACGCCATGAGGACACGGAACCTGGGCAGCACCGGCCCGGCCGTCTCCGCGCTGGGCCTGGGCGCGATGGGGATGTCGGGTGCCTACGGTGCCGCCGACCGCGCCGAGAGCATCGCCACCGTGCATGCCGCGCTGGAGGCCGGAGTCACGCTGTTCGACACCGCCGACTTCTACGCGATGGGCCACAACGAGCTGCTGCTCGCCGAGGCGCTGCGCGGACGGGACCGGGACAGCTACCGGCTGAGCGTCAAGTTCGGCATGCTGCGGGGACCGGGCTCCCTGTTCGGCGGACACGACGGCCGTCCGGAAGCCGTGAAGAACTTCCTGGCCTACTCACTGACCCGGCTGGGCACCGACCACATCGACATCTACCGTCCGGCCCGGCTGGACCCGGACGTGCCGATCGAGGAGACGGTGGGTGCGATCAAGGAGATGATCGACGCCGGATACGTACGGCATCTCGGCCTCTCCGAGGTCGACGCGGAGACGGTCCGCCGGGCGCACGCTGTGCATCCGGTCGCGGACCTGCAGATCGAGTACTCGCTGATCTCCCGCGCGGTGGAGGCGGACGTCCTCCCCGCGCTGCGGGAACTCGGCATCGGACTGACCGCGTACGGCGTGCTCAGCCGAGGCCTCATCTCCGGGCACTGGTCCGCCGACCGTGCCGCGGGTCCCGGTGACGCCCGGGGCTTCAGTCCGCGGTTCTCCGGCGGCAACGTGGAGCACAACCTCACCCTCGTGGAGGCTCTGCGCCGGGTCGCCGAGGCGAAGGGGTGCACCGTCGCCCAGCTGGCCATCGCGTGGGTGGCCGCGCAGGGCGAGGACATCGTGCCGCTGGTCGGCGCGCGCACCCGGGAGCGGCTGGCCGAGGCACTGCCCGCGCTGGCGGTGGACCTCACCGCGGACGACCTGGCCGAGATCGAGAAGGCGGTGCCGCCGGGGGCGGCGCGCGGCGACCGGTACCCCGCCGCGTTCATGTCCGGCCTCGGTGTGGGGAACTGACCTCCTGGAAGGCAGGCCGGGACGGCGTTCAGCGGGCGTCGGCGCGTGCGCGGGGGAGTCAGGTCGCAGGACCGTGTGGGTGGCGCCGCCGCTGAAAGGCGTGGAGCGGTGCCGTTGCCGGTAGGAAAGGTGCGCGGCAGTGCCAGTCACTGCCGCGGTCCTGGACGGACCACCCCTCCCGCCACCTGCGTCCTGCCCCGTCCTGCCCCTGCCCCTGCACGAAAGGATCCCCCCATGAGCGTTTCGTTGATCACGAAGGCTGCGTCCCTGCTCGGTGCTGTCGCTCTGGCCGGCGGAGGACTGCTGTTCTCCGGCACCGCACAGGCCGACGAAGGGCGGACGTTCGACTGCCAGATGGTCTACGTCTTCGGCAACGGTTCCCGCGTGGAGGGCTACGACTGCGGGGAGCCGCTCACCTACGACGGGCCCGGCAAGGTCCGGTACTTCAACGGTTCCGCCGGCTACACGTGCAAGAGCATCAGCGTGCGGCCGGACCCCGGGGCGGGCACCGAAGCGGTGTCGGTCCTCAAGGCGACCGGCTGCACCTCGGACAACTATCCCGGCCGCGCCCTCTCCTGACCGCCCGTACGGCTCCGGCACCCCGTGCGACGCGGTGGGGATCATGGCCGTTGTTCCCTGGTGGTAGCCGGTTTCGCCGTGTAGCGTCATCCCCAGATGTCGTGGTTCGCAGTACCTGCCCGCGCTCCGGTGCGGGCATTTTGCTGTGCAGTGCAGGACCAGGGCGATCACCTCCGGGCTCACGTGGTGTGGGTCCGATATCGACTGGAAGGCACCAGCATGGCCAAGGGAACTGTCAAGTGGTTCAACGCCGAGAAGGGCTTCGGCTTCATCGAGCAGGAGGGTGGCGGCCCGGACGTCTTCGCCCACTACTCGAACATCAACGCCTCCGGCTTCCGTGAGCTGCAGGAGGGCCAGGTCGTGAACTTCGACGTCACGCAGGGCCAGAAGGGTCCGCAGGCGGAGAACATCACGCCCGCCTGATCTCACAGCTGAACGTCGGTGGCCCCCGGAACACCTGTTCCGGGGGCCACCGTGTTTTCCCGAAGCCTCATGGCATGCGCCGCAGCGGCGCCGCCGGGAAGCTCACCGCCTCGTTCAGTCGAAGAGGACGTCCAGCACGAGACCGACGAGACCGCCGACCTCCTCACCCCGCTCACGGTCGTCGGACGACTGCGAACGGCCGTCCTTGCAGAACCGGCCCGTCTGCCCGGAGGAGTCGTGCCCGAAGAGCAGCCGGCAGTCGGCGACCGGGGCGACGGTCGGAGCGGCGGCCTGAGCGGTGGGAACGGTCGCGAAGACGGCTCCGGTCACACAGAGCATGGTGAGTGAGGCGCGCGCGAGCATGCGCATTGACTTCCCCTTTGAGAAGTGGAAGAGGCACCGATGGCCTCTGCCCTCGCGATCTTCACCGCTGTCGCAGACCGGTCGCGCCGCCCACGCCGGGCTCCCGTCCGCTGTCACCCGGTTCGCGTAGGAGCCCACCGGCCCGCTCGGGCCGGGCCACGGGTATCAGCGCTCCATGATCCGCATCTGCGACTCGGTGTGGGTGTCACCCGCGGCCGGCGGAAGGCCGGTGAGCCGGGCGAGTTGGTCGTCCGTGAGGTGGACGGCGTCGGCGGCGGTGTTCTCCTCGACGCGGGCCACCCGCCGGGTGCCGGGGATGGGCGCGATGTCGTCACCCTGCGCCAGCAGCCAGGCAAGGGCGACCTGGGCCGGGGTGACGCCGATCTCCACGGCGACAGCGGCGACCTGGTCGGCCAGACGCAGGTTGTACTGGAAGTTCTCGTCGGTGAACCGGGGGTTGTCCGCACGGAAGTCGGTGGGGTCGAACTGGTCGGTGGAACGGATCGTGCCGGTCAGGAAGCCGCGCCCGAGGGGGGAGAAGGGGACGAAGCCGATGTTCAGCTCGCGCAGCACGGGCAGTACCCGGGCCTCCGGGTCACGGGTGAACAGTGAGTACTCGGACTGCACAGCGGTGACCGGGTGCACGGCGTGGGCGCGGCGGATGGTGTCGGGGCCGGCCTCGGACAGGCCGATGTGTCCGATCTTGCCCTCGGCGACGAGTTCGGCCAGGCACCCGACGGTGTCCTCGATCGGCGTGCCGGCGTCGACGCGGTGCTGGTAGTACAGGTCGATGTGCTCGGTGCCCAGGCGCCTGAGTGAGCCTTCGACGGCGGCGCGGACGTTCTCCGGGCTGCTGTCCGTGGGCCCGGGGCGGCCGGTGTGGGAGATCAGGCCGAACTTGGTCGCCAGCACGACCTGGTCTCGGCGGCCCTTGAGGGCGCGACCGACCAGTTCCTCGTTGACGTACGGCCCGTAGACCTCGGCGGTGTCGATGAAGGTGACGCCCAGTTCCAGTGCGCGGTGGATGGTGCGTACGGACTCCGCGTCGTCCGCACCGGCGCCGGTGTAGCCGTGGGACATGCCCATCGCACCCAGACCGATACGGGAAACATTCAGGTCACGCAGTTCGATGTGCTTCATCACTGTCCCTTTTCTCATGGTCCGCCGACGCGCCGAGGTCCATTCTCCGGCAGGGAGCCGCGCTCTGCCCGTGGCCGGTACGGCAACATCGGTGACACGGAGATCTTGCCGGCCGTCACTCTCCTGAGCGGAGTGCTGTGTGCGCCTACGGGAGCGCGTGGGGGCGCAGGACCATGAGGGTGCCCTCCGAGGTCGCCACCATGGCGAAGGGGAACCGGTCGAGCTCAAGACAGAGCGCTACGTCATCGGGATGGGCTCCCTGACGTCTGCCCGCCGCCAGTTCGACGGCGGCGCGTGAGGCGGCGGCGCGGCGGAGGAAGTCCGCAGGATCCGTCCCGGCTCCGGTGGCCCGCCCGGCGATGTACTGCGCACACGCCAGGTCCTCCTCGGCCCGCCCGTCCTCGCCGGTGACCACGAACGTGACACCGGCGACGTCGTGCGTCCTCAGGAGCTGAGCCGTTGCCTCCGCCACCACGAAGCCGGCGCACAGCACCAGCCCCGCCCCCTTTACCGCGAGTGCGCCGACCGTCCCTGCCGTGGTCTTCTGTACGACGGTCCGGCCGGTGAGGTCGATGGACCGCAGCAGTCCCGGCGAGTTCACGGCGTCGAATCCGGGCGCGGGTGGGCCGTCCTTGAGCGTCACCCAGTCCGGGTGACGGGCCTTGAGCGCCAGGGCCGCTTCCAGTGACTCGGCGAGAACGATCTTTTCCGCCCCCTGGGCGAAGGCCCAGGCGGCCACGGTGTAGGCGCGCATGACGTCGACCACGACCGCCACGGACGGAGTCTCGACCAGGTCCGCGATGCCGGAGAAACGTGTGTCCATGCGGAGCATGATGGTGCACGCCCGAACCGGAGCCCCCGGAGCCCCCGGAGCCCCCGGGGCGCCTGGGCTAGGTGCGCTGGTGCTCCGTACCCTCTCCCGCTGTCGAGGTCTCGGCCGGTCCCATGGACTTCGTGATCGTCTCGGAGCGGGGGCCGCCCCGGTCCATGAGGCCGCCGGTGTAGGCGAGGCCCAGGCCCGCCACGGCGAGGGCCGCGCCGACCAGGTTGGGTGAGGCCCAGCCCCAGCCGGCCGAGATGACGAGGCCGCCGAGCCAGGCGCCGCCCGCGTTGGCCAGGTTGAAGGCGGAGTGGTTGGAGGCCGCCGCCATGGTCGGAGCGTTCTTCGCCTTGGCCATGAGGAGCATCTGTACGGGCGTGGTGATCAGGGAGCCCATCGCACCGATTAAGGTGATCGTGATCAGGGCGGGCACGGTGCTGTGGACGGTGAAGTAGAACGTCACCAGCGCCGCGGCCATGAGAGCGAGTCCGCCGTACAGCGTCGGCCGTAGTGCGCGGTCCGTGAGGGGGCCCGCGAGCAGGGTGCCGCCGGTCATGCCGACACCGTAGAGCGCGAGAACCAGCGTGGTCGACGTGTCCGAGATGCCCGTCAGGTGCGTGAGCATCGGGACCAGATAGCTGTAGACGGCGAAGAACCCGCCGAAGCCGACGACCGCCGTGGCCAGGCCGATCACGACCTGCCGGTTGCCCATCGCCCGCAGCTCGTGCCGGATGCCGGACAGCTGGCCGCGCGGCTGGTGGGGGACGAAGAGGGCCAGTGCGACCAGGGCTATGAGGCCGATGACGGCGACCGTCCAGTAGGCGGAGCGCCAGCCCAGCTGCTGCCCGAGCGCCGTGCTGGCCGGTACGCCGACGATGTTCGCGACGGTCAGCCCGAGGAACATCTTCGAGACGGCGCGGGCCGCCCGGTCGGGAGCGACGAGCCGTGAGGCGACGACCGCGCCCACGCCGAACAGCGCTCCGTGCGGCAGGCCCGACAGGAAGCGCGCGGCGAAGAGCAGGCCGAAGTTGGGGGCGAGCGCGGACGCGGCGTTGCCGATCACGAACAGGCCGGTCAGGAGCAGCAGCAGGCGTTTGTGGGGGATGCGCGCACCGATGCCCGTGAGCACGGGGGCGCCGACGACGACCCCGAGCGCGTAGGCGGAGACGAGATTGCCCGCCTGCGGCACGGACACGCCGACGCCGTCGGCGATCTGGGGCAGCAGCCCCATGGTGGCGAACTCGGTGGTGCCGATGCCGAACGCGACAACGGCAAGGGCCAGCAGGGCCAGGGGCATGGTGCGGGAGACCTTTCACAGACAGGGTCCGGTGATGGGAGGCGAGGTAGGGCCCGGAAACGTTCCCGGTTCCCGTGGCCCGTCGCGCTGAGCACCATTGCCCGGCAGCCCCAGAACGGGGCAAGCCTATAAGAAGGTGACAGGGCCCCTGATCCAGGCGTTCGGTGCCACCTGGCGTGCCTCATGCCCCGTGCCCCGCGGCCCGTGGCCCGCCATGACGCCCTGTTGCCCGTCGTGACACGGCGTGTTCCGTGGTGACCGACCGCCAAGGGAAGTGACTTGCTGTGATCTGCCGGCCGGACTCGGCGGCCGGTGGGGGTGCCCAGGGGGCAACCACCTGCTCAAAGCGCTGTCCGAAGCGTCAACTGGTGCGCACTGAACAGATACGGACAAGATACGACTGGCGTTGTCCGAACGTGACCCGCGGCAGGGCTAGACTGCAGCAACCGAACGGCCCCTGTCCTGCGTGTAGTTGATAGCTGAGAGCACCTGGGTGGTGCGAGGTGCCGATCGGACAGAACATGTCCGGGCGCTCATTCATGCCTCAAGACAAGGGAGATTGGCCCCGATGCACCACGAGGACGCAGTGTCTCCGGACGCGAGTCCGGAGCGGCTGATCGCTGACCGCTACCGCCTGTTGTCCACCCTCGGCGAGGGCGGCATGGGAACCGTGTGGCGCGCTCGCGACGAGGTGCTGCGCCGCGAGGTCGCCATCAAGGAGGTGCGCGCTCCCTCCGGGCAGACCGCCGAGAAGGTCCAGCGCATGTACACCCGGCTGGAGCGGGAGGCGTGGGCCGCGGCGCGTATCACCGCCCCCAATGTGATCACCGTCCATGACGTGGTCACCGACGGTGACCGCCCGTGGATCGTGATGGAGCTGGTCCGCGGCCGCTCGCTCGCGGAACTGATCAGAACGCAGGGCGCGTTGACCCCGCAGGAGACCGCGCGGATCGGCGCCGAGGTGCTGAGCGCGCTGCGTGCCGCGCACGCCGCCGATGTGCTGCACCGCGACGTGAAACCGGCCAATGTCCTGCTGGCCGACGACGACAGGGTGGTCCTCACCGACTTCGGTATCGCCATGGTGGTCGGTGACACGGCGCTCACCATGACCGGGGAGGTCGTCGGTTCGCCCGAGTACCTCGCGCCGGAACAGGCCCTGGGCCGCGCCCTCGGACCCGCCACGGACCTGTGGTCCCTCGGCGTCCTGCTCCACACCGCCGTGCAGGGCCGTTCGCCCTTCCGGCAGGACAGTGCCCTGGGCACCCTGCGCGCCGTCGTCGACGACGAGCCGCCGTCCCCGCACCGGGCCGGCCCTCTGACCTCGGTCATCGAGAGGCTCCTGCGCAAGGACCCCGCCGAGCGGGCCTCCGCCGAGCAGACCGCGCGGGACCTGCGGCTCATCGCGGCGGGCGGCACACCCGACGCCGACGTCACGACGACTGAATCCACGCCCACGGTGGCCGTCGCAGGCGCTCAGTCCTCCGCGTCGGACGTCACCTCGGACGTCACATCTGACCTCACCCTCGACGCGCCCACCGAGGATCCGCGCCTCGCGACGCGGGTCTCGTCCTCGGACGTCACAGCGACGCAGACCGCGGCGACGCAGGCCGCGGCAGCGCAGAGCGCGGCGGCGCAAGCCGCGGCAACACGGACCGCAGCTACGGAAGCCGCCGCAGCCCAGACCGCGGTGACGCACGCCGCGGCAGCGCAGACCGCGGCCACCGAAGCCACCTCGGCGGCGACCGGCAACGTGCAGACCGGCGACGTACCCCCTCCGGCGCACCCGGCGCACCCGGCGGCCGCCGCGGGCAACTCGTCGGAGACCGTCGTCGACGCGCCCGCCGGGCAGCCGCACGGCACACCGCAGGCCTCGCCCTTCGACGCGACGGCGACGAGCACCACCGGGGTCACCGGCCCCACCGCCCCCACCGGAACCTTCGGGCCCGCCCAGCCGGCCGCCTCGCACACACCGCCACAGACCCAGCCGGCGTACTCCCTCCCGACGGCCAGCAGCCCGGTCACCGCGGAGACGCCCGCCGCGGCCCAGCCGCGGAGCAAGCGCAAGGGCTACCTGCTGGTGGCGCTGGCTACCGTGTCCGCCCTGCTCCTGGGCGGGCTGGGCTACGCCCTGACGCGTGACGACGAGGACCGGGCGGACGGCAAGAACCCCGGTGCGGAGACGAGTTCCTCCGCACAGCAGGCCCAAAACGGTTCCCCCTCCGCGGACGCCGGCGACGACGGCTCGGGCGCCGCGGGGCAGCCACCGGTGACGGTGGCGGTCACGGGGACGAACACCACGTACACGGGAGCCTGCCCGCCGCCGCAGGGGGAGGCCCCCGCCTTCACGGCCACCTTCGAAGTGAAGGAGCTGCCCGTGCGGTTCACCTACCGATGGGTCTCGGCGGAAGGGTCGGTGGTCGACAAGACGTGGCGGGCACTGACCTTCTCGGAAGGCGGGCCCCGCACCCACCAGGAGACGATCCGTGTGACGACGTACGCGCAGGAGGGGACGCTGGCGAGTGCGATGGGCGTGGAGATCAAGTCGTCGCAGCAGAACATCTCCGACACGGTGCCGTTCACGCTGACATGCGAGTGACGGTCCGGGCGGCGGCCGTGCACCCTCGGCGCACCGCCGCCCACTGACCGGCCCGGGGCGGCCCGACCGCACCCGGGTTCCCTGCCTGTGAAGGTCCAGTTGGCCCTCGTGCCGGACCGGCCGCCCGGTGCGGTCCCGCCCGGCACCGGGGCATGTCTGCTAGGAGTTTGAGTGTCGTCGGTCATCGTGGGACGCACGGGTCCCTTCAGCGGTCAGAGCGTGGTGCTGGGCACCGCTGCCCTGCGGTTCGGTCGCAAGAGCGACAACGATGTGATCATTGTCAGCACCAGCGCTTCCCGGCTGCACGCCGAGATCGTCGTGGAGGACGATACGTTCGTCCTGCACGACCGCAACAGCAGGAACGGCACCTACGTCAACGAACGGCGTATCACCAGGCACCCGCTGGCCCCGGGTGACGTCATCCGGATCGGCGACGAGACCTTCCTGTTCGAGACGCAGGAGGCACTGGAGACGGTCATGGACCTCTCCCAGCTCGACGTGCCGCGCCCCACGGCCCTGGCGAACCCCAGCGCGCTCCGCGTCACGATCGCAGGCGGCGGCCCGGTCGGCCTCGCGTTCGCCCTCATGCTCGAAAACGCCCTGCAGGGACGGGTGTTCATCACCGTCTACGAGGGACGCTGGGTCAAGAACGGTACGACCGTGACCTGGAAGGACGAGACGCTGGGCAACGTCCGCCGCCAGCAGGTCGTCACCATCCAGAGCCGGCAGTACCTCGCGCTGACCGAGGAGATGCAGTCCGCGCTGTTCGACGAGGGGCGGAACTTCTCCGAGATGTGGCCCGTCGGTCCCGACTCCGTCGAAGGCCGGCCTCCCCGCAACATCCGGATCGCCTACGTCGAGGACAAGCTGCTGGAGCTGGCCAACAGCAAGTCGGCGATCCGGCTCGTGCCCAAGCGCTTCGACCCCTCGGAGCACGAGCACCGCGTCGCCAACGACCATGTCCTGGCGATCTGCGACGGCGGACGGTCCCGCACCCGCGAGCACTACGCAGACCGCTTCGGCGCGGCCGACGCGTCGATCTACTCCCTCGACGGCGAGCACCTCCAGGACGTGGTGCTGGGACTGCGCGTCAAGTCGCCGCTCACGGACCAGATGAGCGTCCTGCTGACCGTGTCGCAGAACAGGTTCCTGCTCAACTCGCTGCGCGGCGAGGGCTTCCTGAACATGAGGCTCACCCGCGAGGAGACCAAGGCCGTGATCGGCATCGATCCCGTCCGCCAGGTCTTCGAGGAGTGCATCGCCGCCCGCCCCTGCGTCATGGCCCGCCACGAGGACAACGAGTTCGTCTGTCCCACCCACGGCACCCTCTTCCTGCCCGCCCTGCTGCGCGGTTCGCACCTGTGGAAGCGGATCCGGGAGGGCCTCAAACTGTTCGGCGTGGCCGAGGACGACCTCAGCGCCATCACCTCGTTCCGGCTGGACATGGTGCAGCGCCCCAGGTTCACGGCCCAGCTCACCCGCTCCACCGCGACGACCCCGGGAACGTACGGCTTCCTGCTGGGCGACGCCGCCAACGCCATCCACTTCTGGCCGGGGCGCGGTCTCAACAGCGGCCTCGCCTCCGCCGTCTCCCTGGCCCGCTCGCTCAGCCGCACCTGGCAGGGCCGGCCGCTGCGCGACGCCGACTTCATCCGGCACGAGGCCGCGATGTCGATGCTGCAGTACCGGCACAAGAGCCGCGCGTGGAACGCCATGGTCACCACGGACGAACAGGGCGCCACCCGCGCGATCAAGGACATCATCGCCCGCAGCATGGAGCAGGCCGAGTCGCCGGTCGCCGCCATGGCGCAGGCCAATGTGTCCGAAGCCGCTGGGTCCGAGGCCGAGGCCGAGGCCAAGGCGGAGCGGCCCGACCTGGACGCGCTGCTTGAGCGCATGCGCGCGATACGCGACCGGCTGGAGACCCGCCTTCCCGGCATGCCCTCCGACGAGGAACTGCGCGAACACCTCGCCACGCTCGCGCCGTCGACCTTGCGGACGCTCCAGGAGAGCGGTGCGTGGGACACGCTGATCGTCGGTGGCGAGGAGGCCGACATCGATCTCTTCTACCAGGCGGACGCCCCGATCTACGCCCCCCGCCCCGCGGACCCGCGCGTGGCCGGACCCGACTCGGGGCCCCAGGGTCCCGTGGCCCTCGACCGGGCCTGAAAGGCCCCGTCCGGGCTGCCCGGTCGCAAGCCCCGTCCGGGCAGCCGGCCGGCACGAAGGTCCGCGACCGGGTTCAGGGAGAACGCGTACAGCCGAGACCTCCCGTGGCGCCCGGGTCGCCTCGGCCCAGCAGGGCGAGGAGTGGCGCCGCGGGCAGGGGGTGGCGGGTGTGGCCGTACGGCCCCGTGGTCGTGGTGGCGGTGAGCAGCGAGTTGAGGACGGCCTCCTCGACGGCGTCGAGCACGGCGACGAAGAGGGGGTCCAGCCGGTCGTCGGGCACCACGGCGGGCCCGGCGGGCGTGCCCAGAGGACGCGTGCCGAAGGCGAGGCCGTAGTCGCCGCTGCCGTGTCTGTACGCGGCGCCGACCCTGGCGAGTCCGTAGACCGCGCGCCGGGCCAGACGGGTCAGCTGGCGGGCGTCCAGCGGCGCGTCCGTGGCGACCACGACCATGCAGGAACCGGCCTCGGGCGCGGCGCCCGCGGTGGAGTCCGGGTCCGTGATCGGTACGCCGACGTCGGCGGGCGTGACCGCACGGCCCGCCACCCGCAGCGTGCCGCCGAAGTTGGCCTGGACGAGCACGCCGAGCGTCACCTCCCGGCCGGCCAGCGGTACGCGTCGTGACGAGGTGCCGATGCCCGCCTTGAACCCCAGCGCGGTCATCCCGGTGCCCGCGCCGACGCTGCCCTCGGCGACCGGCCCGCCGCACGCGGTGTCGAGCGCGGCCCGGACGTGTTCCTCGCGGACCGGACGCGAGCGGATGTCCGACAGGAGCCCGTCGTTGCACTCGCCCACGACCGGGTTCAGGCTCCGCGCGGCGGCTCCCTCGGGCCGCTCCAGGACCCAGCCGACCAGGGCGTCCGCGACCCTGAAGGCGGACAGCGTCGAGGTGAGCAGCACCGGTGTCTCCAGCGCGCCGAGTTCGGCGAGCTGCGTGGTGCCGAGCAGCTTGCCGTAGCCGTTGCCCGCGAACACCCCGGCGGGCAGCGGGCTGCCGGGGCCCACCCCGTCCGGCACGATCGCGGTGACACCGCTGTGCACACGCGGCGGCCGGACCAGCGTGGTGTGTCCGACGCGGACCCCCGGCACGTCGGTCAGGGCGTTGTGCGCTCCCGTGGGCAGGTCACCGACACGGATCCCCAGCTCACGGGCTCTGCGGGCGGTGACGGGCGGGGACGGCTCGGGCAGTGACTCGCGCATGTCGGCACGCTACCGGGACGGCATGCACCCCCCCCACCACTCGGTCTCCCGGACCGGCGGGCCTCCCGGACCACTCGACCTTCCGGGGTGCCGCGCCTCCCGGCTCGGGCCGTCGCCCGGCCCACGCCCCGGCGCGCCGCCCGCGCGGATTTCGCGGCTCGGTGCGTCCGAACGCCTCCGCAGACCGGAATCAAGGGTGGGGAGAGCGCTCGACAGGAGAACACGGCACCGATGAAACCGAACAGACCATCACGCGTCGACGGACTGCGGGCACGCCTGGGCAGCGTGCTCTTCGCCCGGGTGGCAGGGCCGGAGGGCCCCCGCAACCGTGCCCGCATCCACGACACGCCGGGCCCGCGCTGGTTCGGGCCCGACCGCCCTGTCCGCCGGGTCCACGGGGACGCGTCGATGTTCATCGGGGGCCTCTCCGCCCTGCTCCTGCAGTCGCTCCACCCGCTCGCCATGGCCGCGGTGGCCGCCCACTCCGGCTTCCGCGGTGACCCGTGGGGCAGGCTCCAGCGCACCAGTACGTTCCTGGCGACCACGACGTACGGCACCGCCGAGAGTGCCGAGCAGGCCTGTGCGCAGGTGCGCTCGGTCCACGAACGGGTCTCCGGGGTGACCGCCGAGGGCATGGCCTACCGGGCGAGCGACCCGCAACTGCTGGGCTGGGTCCATGTCGCGGAGGCCGACAGCTTTCTGCGCGCCCACCAGCGCTACGGGCGGCGCCCGCTGACGGCCGCGGAGTGCGACGGGTACGTCGCGGACATGGCGCGCGTCGCCGCCGCGCTGGGCGTCGTCGATCCGCCGCGCGACCGGGCGGAGCTGGCCGAACGGCTCGACGCGTACCGCCCGGAACTACGGGCGACCGCACAGGCACGTGATGCCGCACGCTTCCTGCTGCTGAATCCGCCAGTGCCGCTGCTCGCCCGGCTCCCTTACGGGGTGCTGGCCGCGAACGCCGTGTCCCTGCTGCCCGCCTGGGCCACCACGGAACTCGGGCTGCCACGGCTGGCGATGGCCGAGAACCTGTGCGTACGGCCGCTCGGCTCGGCCATGACATCGGCCGTCCGATGGGCCATGACACCGGCGCCGGCCGCGACCGTGACCGCGACCGACTGAGGAGGCCGATCAGAGATGCCGTGCCGACGCCGAACCTGGCGCATCCCGCGCGGCAGACACATGACGCACACAGCCACAAGAAGAAGCCCCCGCCCACCTCCCTCAGGGGCGCGAGGAACTGCGCGACAAGCCCCCACCGGGCCGCAGCCGCAAACAGACGCCCCGCCGCCCACCCCCTCAGGGGCGCGGGGAACTGCGCGACAAGCCCCCACCGGACCCGCACCTGCAACCAGACCCCTACACGCAGCACCCCACCCCAACCACACAAGCCACGCGCACGCGCTACGCACACGAGAGACGGTCACCGTGCTGAGGAACCTGCCTGAGCCTCCTGACGAACTCGTCGGACGACGCCGGGAACTGGCGTACGTCGCCGACGCACTGGACCGGCACCGCCTGGTCGTCCTCACCGGCGTGGGCGGCGTCGGCAAGAGCCGCCTCGCCCTGCACGCGGCGCAGCAGGTGATGCGTACCGGCACGAGAGGCGTCGCCTGGGCCGACCTGTGGCCGCTGACGAACGCGCGCCTCCTGCTCGCCACGGTCGCCGACGCCCTCGACTTCGCCGACCACGCGACGGCCGAACCGCTTGACGCGCTGTGCGCATGGCTGGCGGGCAAGGACGTCCTGCTGGTGCTGGACTCGTGCGAGCACCTCTCGGCGGCCTGCCGCGACCTGCTCACCCGTCTCCTCGACGACTGCCCGGGAGTGACCGTGCTGGCGACCAGCCGGGAGCCGCTGGGGATGAACGGCGAGCACCGCCTCGTCGTGGAACCGCTGCCACCGGCCTCCGACGCCGTGGAACTCTTCTGCCGTCGTGCGGCCGCGGCGGGAACAGGACCGATGGGCCCGGAGGACGTCCTGACGGCCGCCCGTCTGTGCCGGAGGCTCGAAGGGATCCCGCTCGCGCTGGAGCTGGCGGCGGGGCAGCTGGCCCACCACACGCTCGACGAGGTCGAAGAACTCCTGCGCGCACGCCTGGACCTGTCCGCTCAGAACTCGGTCCGCGCGGGTCGCGTCCACTTCCGGCAGCGGACGCTGCGCACCGCGATCGGCTGGAGCCACGAGCTGTGCGAGCCCGCCGAACGTCTGCTGTGGGCCCGGTTCTCGGTGTTCCGGGACGCCGTGGACGCCGACGCGGTGCGCGCGGTGTGCGCCGACGAGGCCCTGCGCGCCCCGGACGTCGAACGGGCGCTCGCGGGCCTGGAGCGCAAGTCCGTCGTGGCCCGCGTGGACGGCCGCTTCCGGATGCTCGACACCCTGCGCGAGTACGGCCGTATGTGGCTCGGGGAACTCGACGAGACCGAAGTCCTGGCCCGGCGCCACGCCGCGTACTTCCTGCGCCGCTCCCGGCGGGCCCACGCCGACTGGCTGGGCCCGACGCAGATCGACGCGTACCGCTGGATCTCCGCGGCCCACTCCGACCTGTGCGCCGCGCTCGACCACCTGCTCACCATCCGGCCGCAGCAGGCGCTCGAACTGGCCGGGCTGCTGGGCTTCTTCTGGAGCTGCTGCGGGCACCTGCGGGAGGCCACGGGCTATCTGGAGGAGGCCCTGGCACTGACGGAGGAGCCGGGCGCGGTGCGCACCCGGGCCCTGTGGTCCCTGGGCGTCGCCCGGGTGCTGAGCGGTGAGCACGACGCGGCGCAGCGGCTCGCCCTGGCGTGCCAGCGACAGGCCGCGGCCCAGGAGGAGACCGAAGGCGCGCTGCACGCCGCCTATCTGCAGGGTCTTGTCCATCTGCTGCGGGGCCGGCCGATGGCCGCGCGGTTCGTCGTCGACACGGCCCTGAGGAGCGTGGCAGGCGGGCCCTTCGCCTCCGTGGGCATCGTGCTGTGCCGGCTGGTCCGTGTCTTCGCCCTGACGGGCGAGGGACTGCGTGAGGAGGCCCGCCGCGAGGCCGGTGAGCTGCGCCGGGACTGTGTCGTACGCGGCGAGTGGTGGACCCGGTCGTACGCCGAGTACCAGTTGGCGCTGCTCGCGCTGTTCGAGGACCGTGCCGAGGAGGCCGCCGGACACGCGGCGGCCATGCTCGACGGCAAGCGGCGCATCGGCGACTCCTTCGGTATCGCCCTCGGTCTGGACCTGCTGGCCTCTGCGCTCGCCGCGCAGGGCGCCGGCGGGCCCGCGGTCGCCGCGTACGGGGCCGGCGAGAACTACTGGGCCGCCGTCGGCCATCCGCAGCGGGGTACTCCGGAGCTCGGACCGGTACGGGACCAGTACGAGTCGACGGCCCGCTCCCTGCTGGGCGACTCCGCGTACGACAAGGCCCTGCTCGTCTCCGTGCTCCGCGACCCCGAGTCGGTGCTCCAGGAACTCCTGGACAGCACAGGCTGAAACCGACTGAACGGCGACGGCGGGGACTGTGGGGACGGTGACGGCGACGGCGACGGCAGGGACGGCCGGGCGAGGGGTGCCCGCGACGCGGCGACGCGGCTATCTGCCGAGGTCCCGGGCCACCTCCCGGGCCGCCCGGCTGCCCGAGGCCAGCGCGCCCTGTACCGATCCGGTGGCCCGGTGATCCCCGCACACGTACCGGCCGGGGGCGAAGCGGGCGGTCCGGCTGAGGGGCTGCGGCGGCGCCATGACGGGCAGCGCGTCGGGCACGGTACGTACGGTCAGCAGGTCCCAGTCACCGGTGTCGGCGCCGTACGCGTCGGCGAGGGCGGTCCGGACCTCCCGCTCACGGCCCTCCGTGTCCTCGCCGAGCACCGAGGTCGCGATCAGGGACGTGCCCGCGGGCGCATAGGAGGGGGCGACCTCGCTGAGGACACAGGAGTTCAGGAAACGTCTGCGGGTGTCGGTGACGAGGGTGGGCTCGGGGAGCGGGGACCGTGTCGCGGCGTGGTAGTACGTCGTCACCACGCGGTAGGCGGGCACGTCGAGCCCCGGCAGCAGACGGGCGGCCGGGCCGGGGCCGGTGGCCACCACCACGGCGCGGGCCGGGAGTTCGGTGCCCGTGGCCAGTTCGACTCCGTGGTCCGTGAGCCGGGCGACCGGGGTACCGAGACGTACGGTCGCCCGGGGGAGCGCGGCGGCGAGCGCGCGCGGGACCGCTCCGATGCCCTCGCCCGGCAGACACAGCGTGCCGCGCAGCATGCTGCGCCAGACGAGGTGGAAGACGCGCGCCGAGGTCTCCAGCTCGTCCTCCAGGAAGACGCCGGAGAGGAAGGGCCGGAAGAAACGCTCGACGAACTCCTCGGAGAACCCCGCCGACGCGAGCGCGGTCCGGGTGGTGCGGTCCTCGCCGCGTTCATGTTTCAGCAGCCGTGCCGGCGCGAGCATGTCCCGGGCCGACAGGGCGCCCAGCGCGACGAGATCGCGGGTACCCGCCAGACGGCCGGGACGCAGGTCGCGCAGACTGCTTGTCATCGGGGGCATGTGAGCGGTGCGCGCCCTGCGGGTCGGGTCGCTGAAGCGCAGCGGCCCGTCCTCGGTGTGCACGAGGACGCCGGGGGTGAAGGGCCTCAGCCGCAGTTCACGCAGCCGCAGCCGTCGGCGGACCTGCGGATAGGCGGTGTTGAAGACCTGGAAGCCGCGGTCGACGACGAAGCCCTCGTGGCGGTCGGAGCGCATGCGCCCGCCGACCTCGTCGGACGCCTCCAGGACCTTGACGTCGAGACCGACATCCACCAGGTCGCGGGCGCAGGCAAGCCCGGCGAGACCTCCGCCGACCACCAGGACATCCGGTTCTCCGCGAGTAGCGGCCATGGGCACTCTCCTTGTTCGGCATGCGACGTGGGACCGGCTGCGTGCGGCCTCCGGCATCAGGCGTACGGCGTAGGGCGTTCGGCGCACGACGTCCGGCGTGTCGCGTGGAATCCGCCGACGTGGCCGTCGTCGGCACCCCGACTCCGCGTACCCGCGTACGCACGTTCCACAACCGATCTTCCAGCGGCGGCACGCGGACGGATGCGGACGCGCCGACAGGTGTCTCCACGCGGGTGCCTCCAGCCGCGCGGGCGGCCGCACCCGGATGGCCCGTACGGGGCCCACGTGGGGCCCGTATAGGAACGGCCCCGCCGCGGTAGGCATGCTGTGTGCAGACCTTTCTTCCGTACGCCGACTTCACGCGGTCCGCCGCGGTCCTGGACCAGGCGCGCCTGGGCAAACAGCGGGTCGAGGCCCTTCAGGTGCTGCGTGGTCTGACCGTGCCCGGCTACGGATGGCGGCACCATCCCGCGGTACGTATGTGGATCGGTTACGAGGAGGCCCTGGTCCGGTACGGCCTGGACGTGTGTGCCATGTGGGTGGCGGAGGGACGTGCCGACACCTGTGCCGGCACGCTCGTCACCGACTTCGGCCTGGCCCGCCCGGGGGCCGTGGTCCGTGTCCAGGAGGACCTCGCCGACGACGGGGAGCTGCCGCCCTGGCTGGGCGACCCCGACTTCCACCGCAGCCACCGGTCGGCGCTGGTGCGCAAGGCGCCCGAGGTCTACACCCCGTTGTTCCCGGACGTCCCCGACGACCTGCCCTACCTCTGGCCCTCCTCCGACCGCGTCACTTCGTAGAACGAGCCGCGAACGTCGGTGCGAACGAGCCGCGACCGTCAGTGCCGTGCCTCGGCGCGCAGACCTTCGATGATGACGCTGAGCATCCGCGTACCGCGTTCCGGGCACGGGGTCGTGCCGTCCGTACTCCAGCCGTCCGTCCGCCAGAGGCAGGACCCCAGCGACAGGACTTCCTCCGCCTCGGCGTCCGGTCGTACCTGCCCCGCCTCCTTGCCCGCACGGAGCAGCAGGTCCAGGGCGGCGACGATCGGTGGATGAGGCCGGCCGATTCGGGTGGCGGCATCCACGGCCAGGGACGCCCCGCCTGCGACGCGGCCGTCGGCGGCGAGGCGCTCGAACCAGCGGCGCAGGGCTTCCAGCGGCCCGTACTCGTGCAGCAGGAGCGGAGCGGCGGCCACGAGTGCTTCCAGCTCGTCGCGGTAGACGGCCAGCAGCAGGGCCTCGCGGTCGGGGAAGTGCCGGTACATCGTTCCCTGGCCCACGCAGGCCGCTTTCGCGATCGCCTGGAGGCTCGCCGAGGGGTCGCCGGTGAAGGCGGCCTGTGCGGCCTCGATGATGCGGGCGCGGTTCTCCAGCGCGTCCGATCGCGGTGCGCGACGAGGGGTTCGCATCGTCCGATGCCTCCCGTTCCGGTCTACGGCATGCCTTCGGGGCAGGCGCCGCCGACAGCGCATTCTTATTCACTTGTTGGTCGTATGACAAGTTTCTTGTAGAGTCCGTCCCATGACCACCGCCCGCCGCACACAGAAGCAGCGCCGTGCAGAAGCCGAGACCGCTCTGCTCACGGCCGCCGCCGAGTTGGTCGACGAACAGGGCGTACACGCGCTGACACTGGCGGGCGTGGGAGAGCGCGCCGGTTACAGCCGCGGGCTCGTGACGCACTACTTCGGCTCGAAGCAGGCTCTCGTCGAGCGCCTGGCCCGCTCGGCCCAGGCCGGATTCGTGCCAGGACTGGACGGCCTGCCACCCGGCTTGGACCGCCTCCTGCGCCTGATCGACGGCTACATCGGCGAACTCGGCCGCATGGGTGTGCTGAACAGGGTCTTCCTCAAACTCTGGACCGAGGCCGCGACGGCGGAGGAACTGACTTCGCTCTTCCGTCAGCGGAACGAGGCGTTCCATGCGGACCTGTACGAGGATCTCGCCGCCGGGATCGCCGACGGCACGATGCGCCCCGACGTGGCACCGGACGAGACCGCGACCGCCATCATCGCGCAGCTCCGCGGGATCGGCATGCAACGGCTGGTCGACCCCGAACGCGTCGACACGGAGCAGTTGAGGACCCACATCACGGGGCTCTGGCGCCGGGCGCTGGAGGAGGCCCACCCCTCAGCGGCATCGGTCAGGAGCAGCTGAGCACCTGCCGCTTCACGTGCGTGAGAGGACGCAGAACTCATGGCCCTCCGGGTCGGTCAGGCACGTCCACGGGACGTCCCCCTGGCCGACGTCGAGGTCGGTGGCGCCCAGGGTCCGCAGCCGGGCCACCTCCGCCGCCTTGTCGTCACCCGCGCCCGGCACCAGGTCGAGATGGACGCGGTCCGGCACGGTCTTCACGTCGGGCGAGCGGAGGAACTCAAGATACGGACCGACACCGTCGGTGGAGCGCCACACCGCCTGGTCGTCGCTCACGGCGTGCAGTGTCCAGTCGATCGCCTCGCCCCAGAACCGGGCCATGGCACGCGGATCCGCGCAGTCGACCACCACCGCGGCGATCGGCCCGGTGTCCCGGTAGATCTCCCGGGGCTCCAGCACGCAGAACTCGTTGCCCTCCGGGTCGGCGAGGACCGTCCACGGCACATCGCCCTGACCCACGTCGGCGGGCGTCGCACCGAGGGCCCTGAGGCGTGCCACCAACTCCGCCTGATGGGCCTCGGAGGTCGTGGCGAGATCGAGATGCACACGGTTCTTCGTCGTCGGCCCGGCTTCCGGGACGGCGATGACGTCGACGCAGACGCCGCTGCTCGGGTCCAGCCAGTCGAAGCCGGCAGGGTGGGCGGCGGTCGCGCCGGATCCTCCGCTCGTGACACGCCAGCCGAGCGCCTCCGCCCAGAACCGGCCGACCGCCGAGTCGTCGACGGCCTTGATGTTCACCAGGACGGGTCGCAGCGTCATGCGGGCGATCCTATGCACCGGCCCTGCGACGGCACGTCGCGTGTACGGCGGGCCGAGGCGGCCGCCCACGCCCGGGGGCGCGTACGGGGTGTAGTGGCCTCGGCCCGCGAAAGGGGTTCCTCAGCCGGCTTCGCCCGGGTGGGCGGGGACCTCGTGGAGCCGGCCGGTGGCGACGTCGAAGACGAATCCCCGTACGGCGTCGGTGTAGGGAACGAAGGGGTTCACCTTGATGCGGCGGATGGACTGCCGCACATCGTCCTCCAGATCGGAGAAGGCTTCCGCGGCCCAGGCCGGTCGAATTTCTGTTTCCTTTTCGATCTGCTGCTTGAATTCGTCGTCGGTGAACGTCAGCATGCCGCAATCGGTGTGGTGGATGAGGATGATTTCGCGCGTTCCCAGAAGGCGCTGGCTGATCGTCAGGGAGCGGATGGCGTCGTCGGTCACCGCGCCCCCGGCGTTACGGATCACATGGGCCTCGCCCTTGGTGAGACCGAGAATCTCGTAGATGTTCAGGCGCGCGTCCATGCAGGCCACGACCGCAAGGTGACGGGACGGCGGCAGGGGGAGTGGTCCGTCGAAGGAAACCGCGTGGGCGGCGTTGTTGCTCAGGTACTCATCCGTCACGGACATGATGGTGCTCGCTTTCGATGGGGAACGATCCCGGAAAGATAACGGCAGGGAATTCGAACACCGAAGTTCGGCGGGCGACATGCCATACGACTGCAACAGGCGGGTGACCGCGGGGCGGCCCGTTCCGGGCGGCAGGCGGCGATCGGCCGCGACCTGCTGAATCTCGTGGGCGCGCTCAGGCTGGCAGCGGGCACGGTGATCAAACAGCTATCCTGCCGCGGGAGTTGCAGGTGACAGGGGCGAGCGGACGCAGTAGCAGCCGGAGGCATCGTGGTGCGCGCACGGAGGACGGCGGTCCCGGTCCTTGTCCTGGCAGTGCTGGTGGCACTGCCGGCACTGCTGGCGGGATGTTCCTCGGCCGGCGGCGAGGACGAGGAGCGGCTGACCGCGCAGCGGGAGAACTACTGCACGCAGCTGGGGGCGTGGCAGCGGGCGCGGAACGCGGCGCGCACGGACACGTCGGACTCGGCGGGGGACGATGAGGCCGGGACCGTCGCCAGGGATGCCTTCCTCGCGATGCGACCGCTCCAGGACGAGACCGTCGGCCGGGGCCGCACCCTGGCGGAGGCGACCGTGGCAGCGATGGAGAACAGGGACTCGGAGGCGGAGCAGCGCATCGTCGAGTACTGCGCGGACGCCGGCTTCGAGACGCTCACACGCTAGTGCCCTGAATCCGGGCACTGCCGGACGGACGGGTTCCGGGCATGTCTGCGGGCACATCTCCAGGCGCGTACGGACGGGTGCCGCGCTCTCAAGTGGGTGACCCGCGTACGCGCCGGCGGAGTGCGCCCCGCGCGCTCCGGGCGGAATTCGGCCGAAGTTGGTGCCGGACCGGCCGGGCGCGTGACGGTACGGGGAGTTCGGCCACCCGCCACGGCTCCGCATGTCTCCAGGGTTCGGGCGGTCTTCGAATGAAGTGTTCCGCTTTTTTATTGCCCGGCATGTGACGCCGCCGCCGGCAATCTCTGCGCAGGTGAGGGGAGTTGTGGCCGGTGAACGCCCAAGGGGAGTTCCAGGTTCTGCGCATTCGGCTGTTTAGCCATCTGCTTCCGGGGCACGCGTGGGGGGCGGTGAAGCAGGCCGGACCATCGCCGACGCGTTTAGCTCGGGCTGCTCGCAGACAATGCGCAATGGCTTGCCGATATGCCCTCCACCCGACTTCGGGGGGTTGCTTCTCGGTTGACCCACCATGAAGACTGTCGCCGGGTTCGAAGGGGTCGAGGATATTCGCCCCGGTTATGTCAGCTCCGCCCGACGGCTATGCACGGCCTCACGTATGTCGACAGGACGTCAGGCCCCACCCGAAGGCCTGGCATATGTGAGGTAAAGGCAAGGAGAAGCAGCCGCGCCGACACTGCGCGGTACGTTCACCATGGGAGATGTGTGATGTCAGTCAGTCGCGCGCCCAGTGCTGCCGTCGGTCGGGATCGCACCAGGTCGCGACCGGGATCCGCCTCCGAGCCCGGCCTCGACGTCAGCCGTCCCGCTTGTGGTTTCGCCGTCCCCGCGTACCGCACTAAGGAGAACAGGTGACCGGCAACGCATCGCAACAGGAGCACTTACCCTTCGACGCGCTGAGCGATCGATGGCAGTCCTTACGCGCACTGAGACCGGTGCATTACGACGAACAGCAGAGTGCCTGGCAGGTGGTGGACCACGAGTCGGTGGCCGCGGTTCTGGCGGACCCGGCGACGTTTTCCTCCGACTTCTCGTCCATCGCGCCCACGCAGGAGGACTTCGCGGTCTTCCGGCAGGGCAATTTCGTCGGTATGGATCCGCCGGAGCACCGAAAACTGCGAACTCTCGTGAGCCAGGCATTCACCCCGCGTGTGGTGAGTGGATTGCAGCCACGCATCGAGAATGTGTGTGGCCGGTTGCTGGACGGCGTCGGTGACCGCGACCGGTTCGATCTGGTCGACACGCTCGCCTACCCGCTGCCCATCATCGTCATCGCCGAACTGCTCGGCATACCGGCAGCCGACCACAGGCTTTTCCAGGAATGGGCGGCCACCCTCTTCGGCGGCGACGAACTCGGCGAAGCGCCCAACATGGACGACCTGGCCCGCGCTCTCGAAGCCATCGCGCCGACCGTCCGGGAGATGAACGGCTACGTCCTGGACCATATCCGGCGCTGCCGGGCGAATCCGGGGGACGATCTCACCAGCAAGCTGCTGGCCGCCGAGGTGGACGGGGTCCGTCTTGAGGACCAGGAGATCGTCGGATTCGTCGCCCTGCTGCTCGTCGCCGGGCACGTCACCACCACGGCCCTGCTGGGCAACGCGGTCGTCACCTTCGACCGGCACCCCGGCACGTTCGCGGCGCTGCGGGCCGACCCGGGCCGGCTGCCGGACGCCGTCGAGGAGGTACTGCGCCTGCTGCCTCCCTTCGCGGAACTGGGCCGACGCGTCACCCGGCCCGTGGTGATCGGCGAGCAGGACATTCCCGCGGGCGCGATGGTGGTGGCCCATCTGGGCGCCGCCAACCGCGATCCCTCCCGCTTCGAGGCGCCGGACGTCTTCGATCCGGCCCGCAGCCCGAACCCCCATCTGACCTTCGGTCACGGCATCCACTTCTGTTTCGGGGCACCGCTCGCCCGGCTGGAGGCGCGCATCGCGCTCGGGATGCTGCTTGAACGTTTCTCCGATCTGCGTGTCCCCACCTACGGAGAAGTCACCTTCCAGAATCCGGGCGTCATCGTCGGCGTACGTCACCTGCCGGTCGAAGTCGCACGCAGTTAGCAGGCAAGAGCGCATCACCCGCACCGACGCGGGGGCCGTTTCCGCTCATCCCCATCGGCTTCCGGCGTCACCTTCACACCAAGCATCAGTGGGAGTCCCCTTCACATGCCTTACCCCACCTCCGCTCAAGTCGCCCCCCACCCGTCCCCCTTACGCCGAACCCTGCAGGACCGTCTCGACAGCCTCGCGCGGACCCACCGCGTACCCGGCGCGCATCTGGCCGTGGACACCGGGACGGAGGTCGTCAGTGTGCACACCGGCACGGCCGACGCCGTCCGGGGCACCGCGTTCACCGCCGACACGGCCGTGCCGCTGGGCAGCGTCACCAAGACGTACACGGCCGCTACTGTCATGCTCCTGATAGACGACGAGGATCTCGATCTGGACGAGTCCGTCGCCGATGTCCTGCCGGAGTTCCAGGACTTACCCAAGGTGACCGTGCGTCACCTGCTCTCGCACACGGCCGGTCTGCCCACCGGCCTCGACTCGGACACCGCGGCGGGCATGACGGCCTCCCGCTATCTCTCCGCGGTCTGCACGGCCGAGGACGCGCTGTTCGACCCCGGAACCGGCTTCTCCTACTCCAACGCCGGTTACGTGGCGGCGGGGCGGCTCATCGAAGCCGTGACGGGCATGACCTGGCACGAAGCCGTACGCGTGCTGCTGCTGGACCCGCTGGGCATCACACCCGCCTTCCTCGGCGACAGCCTCCCCGGCCGGCCCGTCGCGAGCGGACACGGCCTGAACACGGCGACGGGAGCCGTGCGGCCGGCCCGGCAGAGCCTGGCGCCCGTCGAGGCCCCGGCCGGCGCCCTGCTGGCGAGCGCCCCCGATCTGCTGGCCCTGGGCAGGACCCTGATCGGCAGGACCGCCGTCGTCCCCTCCGTCACCGCCGCGCTGATGCGGCGCCCCGAGGAGGGCACCGAAGCCGACCCGCTGGCAGACGCCTGGGGACTGGGCGCGGCCCTCTACCAGCAGGACGACCGCTGGTGGTGCGGTCACGACGGCAACGCCCAGGGCACCTCCTGCCATCTGCGCGCGGAGCCACGCAGCGGCGTCGTGGTCGCCTTCACCGGCAACTCCGGCGGCGCCACCGCCCTGTGGCGGGACCTGGCCGACCAGCTCACCCGGCTCACCGGCCTGCGCGTACCGGTCACTCCCGCGCGCCCGGACCGGGGCGGACCCATCGCCTTCCCCCAGTGCGCGGGCACCTATCGCAACGGGACGAGCGAGTACCGGATCAGCCTCGACCCCGACGGCCGGCCCGCTCTGTCCATCGACGGTGACCTCTCGCTGCCCCTGGTCTGCTATCCGGATCTGAGCTGCGACCTGGTCGACCCGGCCACCGGTCACCGCGAACCCGGCGGGCGCTTCCACCGAGATCCCGTCGACGGAAGCGTCGACCGCGTACAGATCTCCGGTCGTACGGCCCGCCGCGTCGGCACCGCCTGACGCCTGACGCCTGACGCCGAGTCGTCCCGCCGTACCCGTCCCGCGCCGAAGAGCCGCCCCCGTGCGGCCCGGCGCGCCCGGGCGCCTTCCCACGCCCGCGCGCACCCGCATCACCACCGCTTTCGAAGGACCCCCCATGACGGACCTGCACAACGAGCCCGTGCCGATGTCCCCTTCCGCCCCGGCGGAGCCGCTGCCGCTCGGTGAACTGTTCGCGTCGTGGGTGCGTCGCACGCCGGACGCGCCTGCGCTGACCGACGGCCTGCGGACCTGGTCCTACCGGGAACTGGCGGAACGGACCGGGCGCCTGGCCGCCGATCTCGTACGGCGCGGAGCCGGGCCTGAGCGGACGGTCGCGCTGGTCCTGCCGCGCTCGCTGGAGCTGATCGCCGCCGAACTGGCCGCCGCCCGGGCGGGTGCCGCCTTCCTGCCGGTGGATCCCCGGTACCCGCGCGAGAGGCGCGCGTTGATGCTGGCGGACGCGGCACCGGCCGTCGTCCTCGACGACCCGGCCGCCCTGCGCGCCGTCATGGAGGCCACCGGGCCCACCCCGGACCTCACGGGCCCGCAGGTGGACGCCGACCAGGCCGCGTACGTCATCTACACCTCGGGCTCGACGGGAACGCCCAAGGGAGTGACCGTCACCCACCGGGGCATCGCCGCCTTCACCGCGGGCGCCGCCGCACAGTACGCCGTCGGCCCCGGCGCCCGGGTCCTGCAGTTCTCCTCGCCCAGCTTCGACGCCTCCGTGCTGGAGCTGTTCATCTCCGTCCTGTCCGGAGCCACCCTCGTCGTACCGCCCGAGGGCCCCTGGCTGGGCGACGAACTCGCCGCGGTGGTGAACGAACACCGCATCACCCACGCGCTGATCCCGCCGGCCGCCCTCGCCACGGTGTCCGACCCCGCGCGGATCGGCCCGGGACGGCTGAGCACGCTGATCGTGGGAGCCGAGGCGTGCCCCGCGGCTCTCGTCGACCAGTGGGCGCCCGGCCGCCGGCTGATCAACTCCTACGGTCCCACCGAGACGACGATCGTGGCCTCCTGGACCGGCCCGCTGTCCGCCGGAAGCGGCACACCGAGCATCGGCCGGCCCCTCGCCGGCACCGGGACGTACGTCCTGGACGCGGCCATGCGACCGGTGCCGGCGGGCGCCGACGGCGAACTGTACGTCGGCGGCGCCGGAGTGGCCCGCGGCTATCTCGACCGGCCCGGCCTCACCGCCGGCCGCTTCGTCGCCAGCCCCTTCGGCCCGCCCGGGGCCCGGCTCTACCGCACGGGCGACCGGGCACGCTGGAACGCGGACGGCGAACTGGAGTACCTGGGCCGGGTCGACCGCCAGGTGAAGGTGCGCGGCTTCCGTATCGAGCCCGGCGAGATCGAGACCGCCCTGCGGCGCCACGGCGGGGTGCGCGACGCCGTGGTCGTGGTGCGCGAGGACGAGCCCGGACGGCGGCAACTCGTCGGATACGTCACCGCCGCCGACCCGGAACACGCCCTGGACGCGGCCGACTTGAGGACCGCCACGGCCGCCGTACTGCCCCCGCACATGGTGCCCTCCGCCGTGGTCGTCCTGGACGTGCTGCCCCTCACTCCGCAGAACAAGATCGACCGGCGTGCGCTGCCCGCACCCGTCCGCACGGTCGCACCGGGGCACGTGGCACCGCGCACCTCGCAGGAGCGGATACTCGCCGACGTCTGGGCGGACGTCCTCGGCGTCGAAGCCGTCGGCGTCGAGGACGACTTCTTCGACCTGGGCGGTGACTCGATCCTGGCCGCCCGCGCCCTGGCCCGGATCCGTGAGGAACTCGGCGCCCGGCTGTCGATCCGGGACGTGTTCACCGCGCGGACCGTCACCGCGCTGGCCCGGCTGGTGCGTCCGTCGGCCCTCGTGGCACCCCCGGACCCGATCCCGGCCGTCCCGCGCGACCGGCCGCTGCCGCTCTCCAGCGCCCAGCGACGCCTGTGGTTCCTGGACGACCTCACCCCGGGCGGCACCGAGTACAACACCGGCCTGGCGCTGCGGCTGCGCGGCGAGCTGGACGCCGGGGCACTGCGCCGGGCCCTGGACGGGCTGTCCGCCCGCCACGACTCGCTGCGCACGACGTTCGCCACGGAGGACGGCCAGGGCGTGCAGCACGTACACGCGCACGCGGAGCTGCCGTTGCGCACCGCCGACCTGACCCACCTGCCCGCCGCCGGGCTCGACGAGGCCGTCGAACAGCTGCTCACCGAGGAACTCGGCCGCCCCTTCGACCTGGCCACCGGTCCGCTCACCCGGGCCCTGCTCGTCCGCCGAGCGAGCGACGACCATGTGCTGCTGCTGGCCCAGCACCACATCGTCACCGACGGCTGGTCCGTGGGCGTCCTGACCCGTGACCTGGCGGCGCTGTACCGGGCCGAGGCGTCCGGCCTGCCCTCGGGGCTGCCCGAACCCCGCGTGCAGTACCCGGACTTCGCCGTCTGGGAACGGCAGCAGCGCTCCGGGAACGGCGACGCGTCGGACCTCGCGTACTGGAAGCGGCACCTCGCCGGCATGCCGCAACTGGATCTGCCCACCGACCGGCCCCGGCCCGTGGTGCGCACCACCGGCGGCGAGGCCCACCGGCAGCACCTCCCGGCCGAACTGGTCTCACGGCTGCGGCATCTGGCCGGAGGCCGCGGCACGACGCTCTTCACCCTGTTCGCCGGGGCCGCGGCGGTGCTGTTCTCCAGGTACTCCGGCCAGCGCGACATCGCCTTCGGCACCGTCACGACCGGGCGGGGGCGCCGCGAACTGGAGGACGTGACCGGCTTCTTCGCCAACACCGTCGTACTGCGCGGCGAGGTGGACGACGCCATGACCGTCGACCGGTACGTGGAGAACATGCGGGCGACGGTGCTGGATGCCTTCGCCCATGAAGCGGTGCCGTTCGACCGGGTGGTGGAGGAACTGGCCCCGACCCGGGACCCGAGCCGTACCCCGCTGGTGCAGGTGCTCGTGGTGCAGCAGACGGCCCTCAGCGACCCGCCGGGGGCCGACGGGATACGGATCGAGCCGCAGCCACTGCCCCGGCCGGCCGCGCGGTTCGACCTGGTGCTGGAGTTCGTGCCGCGCACCGACGGCGGCTGCGAGCTGACGGTCGAGTACAACACCGGCCTGTTCGAGGCGCGGACGGTGGCGCGGATGGCCCGCCAGCTGCGCCGGGTGCTGGAGGGCATGGCCGACGGGCCGCACCGCACGGTGGGTGAACTGGCCCTGCTGTCCCAGGACGAACGGCACACGATCCTTGAGGAGTGGAACCCGCCGGCCGAGGACACGGGCCGCGCACCGGCCCGTACGCTGCCCGCGCTGTTCGAGGCGCAGGCGGCACGGACGCCCGAGCGGACCGCCGTGACCTGCGGATCCGACCGCCTCGACTACGCCGAGGTCAACCGGCGCGCCAACCGGCTCGCCCGGCTGCTGGCCGCCCGCGGCGTCGGACCCGAGACACTGGTGGCCCTGTGCCTGCCGAGGACGGCCGACCTGCTGCCGGTGCTGTGGGCCGTACTGAAAGCGGGCGCGGGCTACCTTCCGGTGGACCCCGGCTATCCGGTCGAGCGCATCCGCCTCATGCTCACCGACGCGGCCCCCGCGCTGGTCCTGGCCACCCGCGAGACCGCCGGAGCACTGCCGCAGGACTGCGTCCCACTGCTTCTGGAGGACTCGCTTCCGCGGGAGGACACCGGCACCGCCACGCTCGACGGGGACCTCATCGACAGCGACCTCACCGACGCCGACCGGGTGCGTCCCCTCGACCCGGAGCATCCCGCCTACGTCATCTACACCTCGGGTTCGACCGGACGGCCCAAGGGTGTCGTGGTCACCCATCGCAGTGTCGCTGCCCTCGCGGCATGGGCGGAGGAGCGGTTCGGTCCACGGCGACTGGCCCACGTCGTGGCCTCCACCTCCCTCAACTTCGACGTGTCGGTCTTCGAGATGCTCTGCCCCCTCCTCGTGGGTGGCGGCATCGAGATGGTCGCCGACCTCACCGCACTCGTCGACACGGCGGAGACCCGGCGGGCCGGGCTCATCAGCGGTGTGCCCTCCGTGATCTCCCGGATGCTCGCCGAGGACGGCACACCCGTGACGGCGGACACCGTCGTCCTGGCCGGCGAGGCGCTGCCCGCGCAGACCGTGCAGGACCTGCGGCGGGCCATGCCCGGCTGCGACATCGCCAACATCTACGGCCCGACCGAGGCCACCGTCTACGCCACCGCGTGGTTCGCCGGTGACGAGGAGCCGGCGCAGGCGCCGCCGATCGGCAGGCCCGTGGCCCGTACCCGGGCCTATGTCCTGGACCCCTTGCTGTGCCTCCAGCCGCCGGGCGTGACGGGAGAGCTGTACCTGGGCGGCGGGGGACTGGCACGCGGCTACCTGGGGCGCCCGGGGCTGACCGCGACCCGGTTCGTCGCCGACCCCTTCGGCGCGCCCGGGGACCGCATGTACCGCACCGGTGACCTGGTCCGGTGGAGCGCCGACGGTGAACTGGAGTACGTGGGCCGCACCGACCAGCAGGTCAAGGTACGCGGCTTCCGCATCGAACTCGGCGAGGTGGAGGAGGCGCTGCGCGGACTCGACGGGGTGGCGGAGGCGGCGGCCACGGTGTGGGAGAGCGGGGGCCACCGCAGGCTGGTCGGCTATGTCGTCCCCGCCCCGGACACGGGCGCCGAGCCGGAGGAGGTGCGCCGGACCCTCGGCCACACCCTGCCCGACTACATGGTGCCGACGGCCGTCGTGGTGCTGGCGGACCTGCCCCTCAACCCCAACGGCAAGCTGGACCGGGGCCGCCTCCCGGACCCGGGACCCGCCCGCAGCCGTACGCACCGGGTGGCCCCGCGCACGCCCACCGAGCGCGTCCTCGCCGCCGTCTGGGCGGACATCCTGCGCGTGAACCGCGTCGGGGTGGACGACAACTTCTTCATGCTGGGCGGCGACTCCATCCTCAGCATCCAGGTGGTCGCCCAGGCCCGGCAGGCGGGCCTCACCCTGACCTCGCGGGACGTCTACCGCCACCAGACGATCGCCGCCCTCGCCCGCTGCGCCGACGCGGCAGGCGGCCGCAAACCCGCGACCCCTGCCCTCGTCGACGCCACCGGCGCCGCGCCCCTGACCCCCATCCAGCGCTGGCTGTTCGAGAGCACCGGCCGCCACGACGGCCGCCACGCGGGCCGCTTCGCCCAGACCCTGTCGTTCCAGGTCCCTGACGACCTGGACCCGGCGGCTCTGGAGGAGGCCCTCAACGACCTCGTCACCCACCATGACGCACTGCGCTCGCGTTTCCTCACCGAGGAGACAGCCGCCGCGGGCGCCGGAGACGCGCCCGTCGGCTGGCGCATCGAGGACAAGGCGCCCCGCGTCCACCTGGCCCGACACACGGGCCCGGACACCGACTCACCGCACCACGGCGCCTTCGACCTGCACCGGGGCCCGCTGCTGCGCGCGGTCCTGCACGACCGCGGCCCCGGCCGGTCCCGCGTGCTGCACCTGTCCGTCCATCACCTGGTCGTCGACGGCGTGTCGTGGCGCGTGCTCATGGAGGACCTGGACCGTGCCTACGGCGCCCGCTCGCAGGGCCGGGACGGACAGGCGGCGCTGCCCCCGAAGAGTTCACCGCTCAGGCACTGGGCCCGGCGACTGTCCGCCCACGCGGCCGGCGGCGGCTTCGACGGCGAGGCCGCGTACTGGACCGCTGCCGTCGCCGGCGCCTCAGCGGCCCTGCCCACCGACGGCGACGGCGCCAACACCTACGCCTCCGCCCGGTCGGTGACCGTCCGGCTCACGCCCGAGGACACCGCCGCCCTGCTGCGCACCCTGCCGGAGACCTACCGCACCAGGGTCAACGACGTACTGCTGAGCGCGCTCGGCCGGGTGCTGTGCTCGTGGACCGGGCACGAGCGGGTGCTGGTGGACGTCGAGGGACACGGCCGCGAGGAGCTGTTCGCCGACGTGGACACCAGCCGCACCCTCGGCTGGTTCACCACCCGCCACCCCGTCGCCCTCGCCGTCCCGCCCGACGCCGGCTGGGACGCCGTACTCAAGCAGGTCAAGGAGCAACTGCGGGCGGTACCCCGGCACGGCGTCGGGCACGACGCCCTGCGCCACCTCGCCGGCCCGGGAACACTGCCCGAGGCGCCGGAAGCACAGGTCAGCTTCAACTACCTGGGCAGGTTCGGCCTCCCGGACACCACCGGAGGCCTGTACGAGGGCCCGTTCCGAACCCTGGAACTGGACGCCGACCCCGCCGCCCTGCGCCCGCACCCGCTGGAGGTCGTGGGCCGACTGGACGGCGACACGCTGGAGTTCAGCTGGTTCTACTCCGACGCACTGCACGAACGGACGACCGTCGCCGACCTGGCCGCGCACTTCGCCGACGCGCTGGCCGGTATCGCACGGCACGCCGGCCGGCCCGGCAGCGCCGGACGCACCCCCGCGGACTTCCCCCTGACCCGGCTCGACCAGGCGGCCGTGGACCGGATCACCGGCGACGACCCGGGCGCGGTGGAGGACATCCATCCGCTCACCCCCACCCAGACCGGCATGCTCTTCCACCGGCTCTCCCAGGACGATCTGGGCGTCTACTTCCAGCAGTTGACCTTCGACCTGGACGGCGTACCCGACCCGGCCGCGCTCGCGGCGGCCTGGCAGCGCGTCACCGACCACACGCCCGTGCTGCGCGGCCGGGTCGTCTGGCAGGACGTACCCGAACCCCTCCTGGTGGTGCAGCGGCACGCCACCCTGCCCGTGACCCACCTGGACTGGCGCGAGCTGGGCGAGGAGGAGCGCGAGCACCGGCTGCGGGACCTCCTCGACCGGGACCGCGAGCAGGGCATCGACCTCGACCGGGCCCCGCTCCAGCGGCTGGTGCTCGCCAGGATCTCCGACGACGGCGTACGGGTGGTCTGGTCGTTCCACCACCTGGTCCTGGACGGCTGGAGCCTGTTCCAGGTGCTGTCCGACGTGTTCACCGGACACGCCACGGGCGGACGGGAGCCGCTGCCCGACCGGCGGCCCTTCCGGGACTACGTCGCCTGGCTGCGCGAACGCGACGGGGCGGAGGCCGAACGGCACTGGCGGCGCCGTCTGGCAGACCTGGCCGACGCCACCGCGCTGCCGTACGACCGGGAGCCGCGCGAGAGCCACCGGGCCGAGTCCACCGCGGCGGTCCGCGCCACCGTCACCCCGGCCACCACCCGGGCACTGGAGGAACTGGCCAGGACGGCCGGGCTCACCGTGAACACCCTCGTACAGGGTGCCTGGGCGCTGCTGCTGAGCCGTCAGGCCCGCAGGGAAGACGTCGTCTTCGGTACGACCGTGTCGGGGCGGCCCCCCGAGCTGCCGGGCGCCGACACCATGACCGGCCTGTTCATCACGACCCTGCCCACGCGGGTGACCGTGCCGCACGACAGGCCCCTGCTCGACTGGCTGCGCGACCTCCAGCAGGAGCAGAGCGAGGACCGCCGCCACGACCAGGTGCCGCTCACCCGCATGAAGGCGTTCACCGAACTCCCCGAACAGGTCGCCCTGTTCGACAGCATCGTCGTCTTCGAGAACTACCCGGTCGACGACGAGCTGGCCGCCGCGCACGGACTGCGGCTGAGCGCCCTGGACGGCATCGAGACCACCAACTACCCGCTCAGCCTGGTGGCCTATCCGGGCGCCGAACTCGGTCTGCGGCTCGGCTACGACCCGCGGTTGTTCGACGCGGACACCGTCGGGCGCATGGTCGAGTACCTCACCGTCCTGCTGACGAACATGGCGGCAACGCCCCAACTCGCGCCCGCGCGACTGCCGTTGCTCACGGCCGCCCGCCGCGCCCAGGTGGTCGAGGAGTGGAACGACACGGCCACCGGCCTGTCCGGGTCCGAGGCCACCGTGGCGGAACTGTTCGCCGCGCAGGTCCGACGCACACCGGACGCCGTGGCCCTGGAGACGGACGCGCAGCGGTTCACCTACCGGCAACTCGACGCCCGGGCCGCCCTGCTGGCCGGCCGGCTCGCCGCGCACGGCGTGGCCGCCGAGGTCCCCGTCGGCGTGCTGATGGACCGCTCGGCCGACCTCGTGGTCGTCCAGCTCGCCCTGGTCCGCACCGGCGGCGTGTTCGTACCGCTGGACAGCCGGGCACCGCGCGAGCGGCTGCGCCGGATGCTCACGGAGGCGGGCGCGCGGCTGCTGCTCACGGATGCCGACATCGACGCCGACGCCGACCGGGGGGTTTCGTCGGGAGGGGTGCTGCCGGACGGGACCGTACTGCGCGTGGCCGACCTCCTCGCCGCAGACGTACAGGATCCGGAAGTACAGGGCCAGGATCCGGAAGTACAGGGCCAGGATCCGGAAGTACAGGGCCAGGATCCGGAAGTGCAGGGCGCGGACGGTGAGGGCGCGCCCTTCGGGGCGATCCACCCGGACAACGTCCAGTACCTGATGTTCACTTCCGGCTCCACCGGCATCCCCAAGGGCGTCGCGGTACGCCAGCGGGACGTCGCCGCGCTCGCCCTCGACCGCGCCTTCGCCGGACACGACCGGGTCCTCGTGCACTCCCCGCACGCCTTCGACGCCGCCACCTACGAGCTGTGGGTGCCGCTGCTGCGCGGCGGAACGGCCGTGCTGGCCCCGCCGGCCGACGTGGACGCGGCCGTCGTCCGGCGCGCGATCACCGAGCAGGGGGTGCGCTGCCTGTGGCTGACCGCCGGCCTGTTCCGGCTGCTCGCCCAGGAGGACCCCACCTGCCTGCGCGGCGCCCAGGAGGTGTGGACCGGCGGCGAGGCCGTACCGGGTGCCGTGGTGGGCCGCGTGCTCGACGCCTGCCCCGGCCTCACCGTCGTCGACGGCTACGGACCGACCGAGACCACCACCTTCGCGACCCGGCGGGTCTTCCGTGCCGGTGACCCGCTGCCGCCCGTGCTGCCCATCGGACGGCCGCTCGACAACACACGCGTGTACGTGCTGGACGACAGCCTGCAGACGCAACCACCCGGCATACCGGGGGAGTTGTACGTCGCGGGTGTCGGACTGGCCCGCGGCTACGCAGGGCGGCCCGGTGCGACCGCCGCTCGCTACCTCGCCGATCCGTTCGGTCCGTCCGGCGGGCGGATGTACCGCACCGGGGACATCGTGCGGTGGAGCGCCGACGGCGAACTGCACTTCGTGGGACGCGCGGACGACCAGATCAAGATCCGCGGATTCCGCGTCGAACCCACTGAGATCGAGGCCCGGCTCACCGCCCATCTGGCCGTCGCCGAGGCGGTCGTCTCGGTGTACGAGCACGCTGGACGCAAGCGGTTGGCCGCACACCTCGTGCCCCAGCCCTCGGCCGCCGTACCGTCCGCGGACGCGCTGCGCGCACATGTGGTCGCCGAACTGCCCGACTACATGGCGCCCGCCGCCTTCGTCACGCTGGCCGAGCTGCCCCTGACCGCCAACGGCAAGGTGGACCGGCGCCGGCTGCCCGCACCCGACTGGACGGCGGCCGGTGACGCCGAGTACCGCGCGCCGCGCACCGAGGCCGAGCGGACCCTCGCCGGGATCTGGGCGGAACTGCTCGGCGTGGAACGGGTCGGCGCCGACACCAACTTCTTCACGCTGGGCGGCGACTCGATCCTCAGCATCCAGGTCGTCTCCCGCGCCCGCGCCGCCGGGCTCGCCCTCACGCCGAGGGACCTGTTCCGGCATCCGACGGTCGCGGCGCTGGCCGCCGCGGCGACCACCGGCACGGCCGTACCGGTCGCGGGAATGGGTCCGGTGAGCGGCGAGGTTCCGCTCGCCCCGATCCAGCACTGGTTCCTCGAACCCGGGCCGCGACGGCCGGAGTTCTTCAACCAGTCCGTCGTCGTGGAGACGCCCCATGACGTCGACCAGGCGGCCCTGCGCCGCGCGCTGGAGGCCGTGTACCGCCACCATGACGCCCTGCGCGGCCGGTTTGCGCGGTCGGCCGACGGCTCCTGGCGCCAGGAGTGCCCGGGAGCCGACGAGGAGGTCCCCGAGCTGCTGACGGCACATGACCTGCGCGGACTCGGGGAGGCGTCGGCGGATCGGACCGAAGCCCGGGTGACGGCCGAGGCGCACGCCTCCTTCCGTCTCGCGGACGGACCGCTGCTGACCGCCCGCCTGTTCACCGGCGCTACCGGCGCCACCTGCGCCACCCGTACCACCAGTGCCACTGGCGAAACCGGAACCACTGGCACCCACCTGCTCCTGGTCGTGCACCACCTGGTCGTCGACGGAGTCTCCTGGCGCGTCCTCCTGGAGGACCTGGAGATCGCCTACGAACAGGCCCGAGCAGGCGAACCCGTACGCCTGCCGGAGCGGACGACCTCCGTCCAGGAGTGGACGCGGCGGCTGCACGCGCACACCGCGTCGGGCGGGTTCGCCGCGCAGCGCGCGCACTGGGAGACGGTGGCCCGGCACTGCGCCGCACCCCTGCCGGTGGACGGCGACGCCACCGGCGCCGACATCGACGGCGGCAACACCATGGCCGACGTGGACGCCGTGACCGTACGCCTCGACCGGCGGCGCACGGATGCCCTGTTGCGGGAGGTGCCGGGTGTCTACCGCACCCGTGTCGACGACGTCCTGCTGACCGCCCTCGGCCGGGTGCTCGCCGACTGGACCGGACGGCGGACCGTCGCCGTCGGCCTGGAGGGACACGGCCGCGAGGACCAGCTCTTCGACGACATCGACCTGTCCCGCACGGTCGGCTGGTTCACCAGCCTGTTCCCCGTCGCCCTCGAACTCCCGGACCGGGACGGGGACGGGGACGGGGGATGGGACGGGGACTGGGGGGCCGCTCTGAAGTCCGTCAAGGAGCAGTTGCGGGCGGTGCCCGCGCGGGGCCTCGGCCACGGAGCCCTGCGCCATCTGGCGCGCGACGAGGTCCTGACCGGCTCGCCGATGCCCGGCGTCAGCTTCAACTACCTGGGCCGTTTCGACTGGTCGGCGCAGGGCGGCGCGCTGGTGCGTTCCGTGCCGGGCGGCCTGGACGGCGCCGAGGCACCCGAGTCCGTACGCCCGCATCTGCTCGACGTGGTCGCCCGTGTCGAGGACGGCGAGCTGGAGATCACCTGGCACTACAGCCGGCACCTGCACCGCGAGGAGACCGTCGACGGCCTCGCGGCGGGCATGCTGCGGGCGCTGGAGGACATCGTCGCCCACTGCGCCGAGCCGGACGCGGGAGGGCGTACGCCGTCGGACTTCCCGCTGGTGCGGATCGACCAGGCCGCCGTGGACCGGGTCGTGGGCGACGGCCGTACGGTCGACGACCTGTACCCGCTGACGCCGATGCAGGCCGGCATGCTGTTCCACAGCCTGCTCGACCCCGACAGCCGCACCTACGTCAACCAGGTGCAACTGGTGCTGTCGGGCGTCACCGACCCGCACGCCCTGGCCGAGGCGTGGCAGCGGACGGTGGACGCCAACGCGATGCTGCGCACCCACCCGGTGTGGCAGGAGACCGCAGAGCCCATACAGGCCGTACGGCGGCGGGCGACCGTGCCCGTCACGCACCACGACTGGTCCGGATGGCCGGCCGAGCGCTGCGGGACGGAACTCGCGCGGCTGGTCGACGGGGACCGGCAGGCGGGCCTCGACCTGGAGACGGCCCCGCTGATGCTCCTGGCCCTGATCCGGCTCTCGCCCGACCGGGTGCGCATGCTGTGGACCTTCCACCACCTGCTGCTCGACGGGTGGAGCGCGGCCCAGGTCTTCGACGAGGTGTGCGAGCGGTACGCGGCGCTGACGGCGGGACGCAGCCCTGACGTGTCCGACCGCGCACCCTTCGGTGACTACCTCGGCTGGCTGGCCCGGCAGGACACCGGGCGGGCGGAGGCGTACTGGCGCGAGGCGCTGGCCGGTTTCCCCGTCGCCACCGAGCTGCCGCGCGACCGGCGCCCCGCGGAGGCGCACCGCACCTCGTCCTCCGGGTCGGTGCGGGTGACGCTCGACGCCGACGTGTCGGCTCGGCTGCGGGAGACGGCGCAGGCGGCCGGGCTGACCGTCAACACGGTCCTGCAGGGTGCCTGGGCGCTGCTGCTGTCCCGTTACGGGGGTGGGGACGACGTGGTGTTCGGCACCACCGTCTCCGGGCGGCCCGCCGATCTGCCGGGTGTGACCTCCATGGTCGGCCTGTTCATCAACACCCTGCCCACCCGGGCGCGCATCGACGAGGGGCGCCGGCTGCTGGACTGGCTGGGCGACCTCCAGGCCGCCCAGTCGGAGTCACGGCGTCACGACTTCGTGTCCCTCGCGCAGCTCCAGACGTGGAGCGAAGTACCGGGCGGCACCTCCCTGTTCGACAGCATCGTGGTCTTCGAGAACTATCCGTTCGACGCGGACGCCCTGGCCCGGCACGGCCTCGCCATGGAGCAGGAACGCGATGTGGAGCCGACCAACTACCCGCTCAGCGTGGTGGTCGCGCCCGGCGACACTTTCACCGTCACCCTGGACTACGACCCCGCCGCCTTCGACGCGGCCACCGTCGACGGCGTCGGCGCGAGCCTGCGCACGCTGCTGACGGAGATGGCCACCGGTCCGGACCGGGCCTTGGCCGACCTGCCGCTGGTGTCCGCCGAGGAGGGCCGCCGCCTGCTGGAACGCTTCGGCGGCCCGGCGACCGAGCCCCTCCACCGGGTTCCGTCCGAGGGCCCACCCCGGACCCTGTCCGAGGTCCCACCCCGGACCCCGCCCGAGGCCGTGTACCGCACCCTGCCCGAGACCCTGCCGGAGGCATTCCGCGCCCAGGTCGCGCGTACTCCCGACGCCGTGGCCGTACTCGGCGGCGGCGGTCGGGAACAGCTCACCTACCGGCAGCTCGACGAGCGCGCCAACCGGATGGCCCGCCTGCTCATCGAGGCCGGGGCCGGGCCCGAACGGTTCGTCGCGCTCGCCCTGCCGCGCACCCCGGACCTGATCGTGGCGCTCCTGGCGGTCCTCAAGAGCGGCGCCGCCTATCTGCCAGTCGACCCGGGCTACCCGGCCGAGCGCATCGCCTTCCTCTTCGACGACGTGCGGCCCGAAGCGGTCGTCACCTGCGCGGAGACGGGCGGGCGGCTGCCGGACGGGCCGTTCTCCCGGATCGCCCTCGACGATCCCGCCTGCGCCGCGCGCCTGGCCGCCCTGTCCGGCGACGGCATCACCGACGACGAGCGGCACGGCCGGCTGCTGCCGGACCATCCCGCCTACGTCATCCACACCTCCGGCTCGACCGGCCGGCCCAAGGGTGTCGTCGTCGCCCAGGCGTCGGTGCTGGCCCTGACCGGCTGGGCCGCCGCGGAGTTCGGCGGCGGACGCGGCCTGGAGCATGTGGTGGCCTCCACCTCGCTCAACTTCGACGTGTCGGTGTTCGAGATCTTCTCGCCCCTGCTGGCGGGTGGCCGCGTCGAGATCGTCCACGACCTGCTCACTCTCGCCGAACGCGAGGAACCCTGGCAGGCCGGACTGCTCAGTGCGGTGCCGTCCGCGCTGGGCCGGCTGCTGGCGGAGGACACCGTCCGCGTCGGTGCCGACACCGTCGTCCTCGCCGGAGAGGCGCTGCCCGTACAGACCGTGCGGCAGGTCCGTGCGGCGGTCCCCGGCTGCCGGGTGATGAACATCTACGGCCCCACCGAGGCCACCGTCTACGCCACCGCCTTCACCTGTGACCCGGCCGAACCCGACCGCGTACCGCTCATCGGCAGGCCCGTCGGCGGAGCCCGTGCCTACGCCCTGGACGCCCGGTTGCGTCCGGTGCCCGCCGGAGTGCCGGGCGAGCTGTACCTGGCCGGGACCGGGGTGGCCCGCGGCTACCTCAACCGGCCGGGGCTGACCGCGTCCCGCTTCCCCGCCGACCCGTTCGGCCCGCCCGGTGGCCGGATGTACCGCACCGGGGACCTCGTACGGTGGACGGCCGACGGCGAGCTGATGTACCTCGGCCGCTCCGACGACCAGGTGAAGGTCCGCGGCTTCCGCATCGAACTCGGCGAGGTCGAGGCCGCGTTGACCCGGCACCCCGAGGTGTCCGCGGCTGCCGCCCGCGTGGTCGAGCACGACGGTCACAAGCGTCTGGTGGCGTACGTGGTCCCCGCGGGCCCCGCGCTTCCCGGCTCCGCCGATCTGCGGGCCTTCCTCGCGCGTACGCTCCCCGACCACCTCGTCCCCGCGCTCGTCGTACCGCTGGAACGGCTGCCACTCGGGGCCACCGGCAAGCTGGACCGGCGGGCGCTGCCCGACCCCGTGTGGTCGGCGCCGGGCGGGAGCGGCGACCGCCCGCCGCGCACCGACACCGAGCGGGTGCTCGCCGCGATCTGGTCCGAGGTGCTGGGCGTGCCCGACGTGGGCGCGCGGGACAACTACTTCGCGCTCGGCGGTGACTCAGTCCTCGGCATCCAGATCGTCTCCGCCGCCCGCAGGGCGGGTCTCGCCCTGACACCGCGGCATCTGTTCCGCCACCAGACCGTGGCCGAACTGGCCGCCGCGGCCGAGAGCCCGGCGGCTCCGCGGACCGCCGGGGAACAGGGCCCGGTCGTCGGGGACGTACCGCTGACCCCCGTCCAGCACTGGCTGTTCGACGACCTCACCGGCGATCCCGCGCAGCTGACGCAGGCGGTCTCCTTCCACCTGGCCGTCGACACCGACGAAACCCTGTTGCGGGGCGCCCTGGCCGCCGTCCTGGCACACCACGACGCCCTGCGCCTGCGCTTCGAGCCGTCCGGCGACGGAGACGACGGAGACGACGGAGACGGCGGACGGTGGCGGCAGTACGGCACGGCCCCGGGGGAGGCCCCGCGCCTGGAGGCGCACGACGTCTCCGGCGGTTTCGGGGAGTCGTCCGCGGGGGAGGCGTTCGACGCCTCCGACGCGGCGATACGCGTCCTCGCCGACCGCCTGTGCGCCGGGTTCGACCTCGCCGGAGGGCCCCTGCTCCGGGCCGCCCTGTGCCGGCGCGGCGACGACCGGCGGCCCGTGCTGCTGCTGGCCGCCCACCACCTGGTCGTGGACGCGGTGTCCTGGCGTCTGATCCTGGAGGACCTGGAGACCGCCTACCGCGCGCTGCGCGCCGGCGAGCGGCCCGACCTCGGCGCGAAGAGCACCTCCTTCCGGACGTGGGCCCAGCGCCTGGCCGCCCACACCGCCTCCGGCGGCTTCGACGACGAACTCGCCTACTGGCAGGCCCTGTCCGCCGACGCCACACCTCTGCCGACCGACCTCACCGGCGCCAACACGGGCGCCTGCGAAGAAACGGTGACGGTGGGTCTGGACGCCGACGACACCAGGCGGCTGCTCCAGGACGTGCCGGACGTCTACCGCACCCGCGTCAACGACGTCCTCCTGTGCGCCCTGGGACGGGTCCTGGGCCGCTGGACCGGACGGGACCGCATCATGGTGGCGCTGGAGGGCCACGGCCGCGAGGAGCTGTTCGGCGACGTCGACCTGGCCCGTACCGTTGGCTGGTTCACCACCATGTTCCCCGTCGCGCTGGACGTGCCGGGCGACAAGGGCACCGGAGCGGCGCTGAAGGCCGTCAAGGAGAGCCTGCGGGCCGTACCGAGGGGCGGGCTGGGCTACGGCGCCCTGCGCCATCTCCACCCCGACCGCGACCGGTTCGGCCTGCCGGGACTGCCGCAGGTCGGCTTCAACTACCTGGGCCGGCAGGACCGCGGCACCACCGCGGACGGCCTGCTGCACACCCCGTACGCCGGACTGGCCGGCGGCCTCGACCGTACGGCGGACCGGCCGCACCTCCTCGACGTACTCGGCCAAGTCGCCTACGGACGGCTGGAGTTCACCTGGTCGTACTCGCGCGAGGTGCACGAGCGGGACACGGTCGCCCGGCTGGCGGCCGAACTCGCCGACGAACTGCGGCACATCGTGCGGCACTGCGCCGAACCCGGCGCCGGAGGCCGCAGCCCGTCGGACTTCCCGCTGGTGTCCCTGGACCAGCCGACGGTGGACCGGCTGGCGGGCACCGGCCGCGAGCTCGTGGACCTCTACCCCCTCACCCCCACCCAGACCGGCATGGTCGTGCACGGCCTGGACGAGCCCGGCCGGGGCATGTACGTCGAGCAGATCACGTTCGTCGCGGACGGGGTGCGCGACCCGCGTCTGCTCGCCGCCGCCTGGCAGCACGTGGTCGACCGCACGCCCGTCCTGCGCACCACCGTCGTGCTGAGCGGCGTCCCCACCCCGCTCCAGGCCGTGCACCGCACCGCCGTACTGCCGATCACCGAGCACGACTGGTCCGGATCTACCCCTGAAACGCGCGACACGGCGCTGGAACGGCTGCTCGCCGAGGACAAGGCCCGCGGACTGGCCCTGGACAGTGCCCCGTTGCTGCGCCTGACCCTGATCCGGCTCGGCCCGGACCAGGTGCGGGTCGTGTGGACCTTCCACCACGTCCTCCTGGACGGCTGGAGCGTCTTCCACGTCCTGGCCGACGTCATGGCCGCGCACGCCGCGCTCGCCCGGGGCGAGGAACCCCGGCTGCCGGACCGCCGCCCCTTCGGCGACTACGCGGCCTGGCTCGCGGCCCGGGAGACCGCACCCGCGGAGGAGCACTGGAGGAACGCACTCACGGACCTCACCGCTCCCACGCCGCTGCCCTACGACCGCAGGCCCGCCCAGAGCTCCGCGGCCCGCTCCGACACCTGGCTGTCCCAGTGGCTGGACACGGAGGAGACCAAGCGGCTGGAGGACTTCGCCCGACGCAACCGGCTGACCCTCAACACCGTCGCTCAGGGCGCCTGGGCGCTGCTGCTGTCCCGGTGGAGCGGTGAACGGGAGGTGTGCTTCGGCACCACCGTCTCCGGACGGCCCGCCGACCTGCCCGGCGCCGACACCATCACCGGCCTGTTCATCACCACCCTGCCCGCCCGGGTCACCGTGGACGGGAGCGCGGCCTGCGACACCTGGCTGCGGGACACCCAGGCCGTACGGGCCGAGGACCGCCGCTTCGACCACGTACCCCTGACCGACCTCCAGGCGTGGAGCGGGCTGCCCGCCGGGACACCGATGTTCGACAGCCTGCTGGTCTTCGAGAACTACCCGGTCGGCGACGACACCGCCGGCGCCCACGGCGTCCACGTCCACGACCTCGACGCCCGGGAGGCCACCAACTACCCGCTCACCGTGGTGATCTCGCCCGGCGAACGGCTCGGCGTCGAACTCGGCTACGACCCCCGCCACTTCGACGCGGCCACGGCCGGCTCGCTCGCCGCCCAGCTCCTGCACACACTGGCCCAACTGGCCGCCGCCCAGGACACCGACCGCCTGGACGCGACCGACATCCTGCCGCCAGGAGAACGGGCCCGGCTGCTGCACGGCCCCGCCCGCCCGCAGCTCGCACCGGTCGCCCCGGCCACCCTGCCCGACCTGATCGAGGCGGCGGTGGACCGCGGTCCCACGGCCACGGCCCTCAGCGCGCCCGGCCTGTCCCTGACCTTCGCCGAGGTGGAGGAGCGGGCCAACCGCCTGGCGCACCGGCTCATCGCGCGCGGCGCGGGTCCCGGCACGCTCGTCGCCCTGGTCCTGCCACGCTCGGCGGACATGCTCCTCGCCCAGCTCGCTGTCACCAAGGCGGGTGCCGCCTTCCTGCCGGTGGATCCCGACTACCCGCCGGAGCGGGTGGCGTTCATGCTGCGGGACGCGGCGCCCGCCGTCACCCTCGATGCCGCCCAGGTGTCCGCGCTGCTGGTGGACGGACAGGACGGGCAGGGCGAGCAGGGAGGGGCTGGAGGGCGCGGTGGCGTACCCGGTCACCGGCCCACCGACGCCGACCGTCACCGTCCGCTGAACCTGGACGATCCGGCCTACGTCATCTACACCTCGGGATCCACCGGCACCCCCAAGGGCGTCGTGGTCACCCACCGGGGCCTGGCCGCCTTCGCCGCAGCCGAGGCCGCGCACTACCATGTGGCGCCGGGCGACCGGGTGCTGGCGTTCGCCACGCCCAGCTTCGACGCCTCGGTGCTGGAACTGTGCATGTCCCTGCCGCAGGGCGCCCGCCTGGTCGTCCCACGCCCCGGCCCGCTGCTCGGCGCCGAACTGGCCGACGTGCTGCGCACCGAGCGCATCACCCACACCCTGCTGCCCCCGGCCGCGCTCGCCACCCTGCCGCCGGACACCCCCGGCACCCTGCCCGACCTCAAGACCCTGACCGTGGGCGCCGACGCGTGCGGCGCCGACCTGGTGGCCCGCTGGGCCCCGCACCACCGCCTGGTCAACTCCTACGGGCCGACCGAGGCCACCGTCGTCGCCACCTGGTCGGACACGCTGGAGGCGAACGGCGGCGCCCCGCCCATCGGCCGCCCGCTGCCCGCCACCGGGGCGTACGTCCTGGACGCCGGGCACCGCCCGGTCCCGGACGGCGTGGCGGGCGAACTGTGGCTGAGCGGACCGGCGCTGGCCCGCGGATACCTGGGCCGGCCCGGTCTGACCGCGACCCGCTTCACCGCCGACCCGTTCGGGCCACCCGGCACCCGTATGTACCGCACGGGCGACCTCGTACGCCGTGACACCCGCGGTGAACTGCACTACCTGGGCCGCACCGACCACCAGCTCAAGCTGCGCGGCCACCGCATCGAGGCGGGTGAGGTCGAAGCCACGCTCGTACGGCATCCGGCCGTGCTGGACGCCGTGGTGAGCGTACGGGAGGACGAACCGGGCCTCCCGCGACTGGTCGCGCACCTGTTGCGCGCGCCCGACACCGAGGCCCCGTCCGCCGCCGAACTGCGGGCGCTGGCCGCAGCGACCCTGCCGGGCCCGATGGTGCCTTCCGCGTACGTCGTCCTCGATCGCTTCCCGCTCACCGAGAACGGCAAGACCGACCGCGCCGCCCTGCCCGCGCCCGCACCGGACGCGCCGCGGACCACGGAACATGTCGCCCCCCGCACCCCCACCGAGGAGATCCTCGCCGAGTTGTGGGAGGAGGCGCTGGACACGCGCGTCGGCGCCGAGGACGACTACTTCGACCTGGGCGGCGACTCCCTGCGCGCCCTGCACATCTCCTCACGGGCCAACGACGCCTTCGGCGTGCACCTCACACCCCGTGACGTCCTGGTCCACCGCACGGTCGCCGCCCTGGCCGACCTGGTGGAGGAACAGGTGCTCAGCGAACTCGAAGACGCCGTACGCGGCGACAGCGACCACGACGAACGGTGAGGACCGGCAGACCATGACGTCTTCGAAGCGAGACCGCACCACCGCCCTGCCCCAGGACCTCCAGGAGGCGATGCGCCGCCGCCTCGCCGGCCGGGCCGCCGCCCGCCAGGGCATCCCGCCCGCCGACCGCACCCGGCCGCTGCCCCTGTCCTTCGCCCAGCAGCGGCTGTGGTTCCTGGACCGGCTGCGCCCCGGCGACGCCCGCTACAACAGCGCCGTCGCCCTGCGCCTGACCGGCCCGCTGGACCGCACCGCGCTCTCCCGCGCCCTGGACACCGTCGTCGAGCGGCACGAGGCGCTGCGCACCACGTTCGAGGAGCGCGACGGACGGCCCGCGCAGACGGTACGACCGGCGGCCCCGGTGCCGCTCCCGGTGACCGACACGCCGTCGTACGCCCTGGAGGGGGCGCTGCTCGCGGAGTACGGGCGGCCCTTCGACCTGGACGCCGGTCCGCTGCTGCGGGCCCTGCTTCTGCGCGAGACGGACACCGCCCACACTCTGCTGCTGACGGCCCATCACATCATCACCGACGGCTGGTCGATGGGTATCGTGCTGGAGGAACTGTGCACCGCGTACGACGCCTTCGCCCGGGGTGCGGCGCCGGAGCCGGGACCGGTGGCGACGCAGTACCCGGACTTCGCGGCATGGCAGCGCGAACAGCTCTCCGGTCCTCGGCTGGAGCGCCAACTCGATCACTGGAAAGCACAGTTGTCGGGGGCCGTCGCTTCCCGGCTGCCGCTGGACCACCCACGTGACGGTGAGGAGTCCGGTGCGGGCGCGGTACGCACCTTCACCGTGCCCGCGCGGACCACCGCGCGGCTGCGGGAGCTGGCGGCCGAGCAGCACACCACGCTGTTCACCTCGCTGGTCGCCGCCTGCCAGGCGCTGCTGGCCCGCTGGTCCGGGCAGGACGACATCACCATCGGCTCCCTCACCCCGGGGCGGTCGCGCACCGACCTGGAACGCACCGTCGGCTTCTTCGCCAACACCGTCGTCCTGCGCACCCCCGTGGACACGGGCGGCTCCTTCCGCGACCTGCTCGGTTCCGCCGCGACCACCGTCAACGACGCCTTCGCGCACGGCGACACACCGTTCGAGCGGCTGGTGGAGGCGGTGGGGGCGACCCGCGAGGCGGGCCGCAACCCCCTGTTCGACGTGATGGTCCTGCTCCACCCCGCCCCGCCCACGGCTCCCGCCCTGCGCGACCTGACCGCCTCACCGGTCGCGGTGCCCCGGCAGGCCGCCACCTTCGAGCTCAGCGTCGAGTTCGTCCCCGACGGGGAGGGGCTGACCGGTCTGCTGGAGTACCGCACCGACCTGTTCGACACGGCCACCGCGGAACGGATCACCGACCAGCTGCTACGCACCCTGGAGGGCGCCGCGACCGCGCCGGACCGGCCGCTGGGCTCGCTGCCCCTGCTCGGCCCGGACGAGGCCCGGCGGATCACGGAGGAGTGGCACGGCACTGCCTCGGCCGTCCCCGCCGTCACCTGCCCGGAGCTCTTCGCCCGGCAGGCGGAGCGCGTCCCGCACGCCACAGCGCTGGTCGCGGGGGAGGACCGCCTCGACTACGCGACGCTCAACACCCGCGCCGACCGGCTCGCCCGCCACCTCGTCGCCCAAGGCGCCGGCCCCGAACGCCTCGTCGCGCTCAGGCTCCCGCGCACCGCCGACATGATCGTGGCGATCCTCGCCGTCTGGAAGTCCGGCGCCGGGTATCTGCCTCTGGACCTCGCACTGCCGCAGGAGCGGGTCCAGTTCCTGCTCGACGACGCGCGACCCGCGCTGGTGCTGGACGAGGCGGCGTTGGCGGCGGTGTGGGAGGTCGAGCCCGGCGCGCTCCCGGACCCGGGAACCGACCGGGCCACCGCACCCCCCGACCCGGACACCACCGCCTACGTCATTTACACCTCCGGTTCCACCGGGCGGCCCAAGGGGGTCGCCGTGACGCACCGGTCGCTCACGCATCTGCTGGCCGCCCACCGCGAGGGGTTCGTGGCCGACGCGGGAGGGGGGCCGCTGCGGGTCGCGCTGACCGCGTCGTTCTCCTTCGACACCTCGTTGGAGGGCGTGCTGCTGATGGCCGACGGCCACCCGCTGCACCTGGTCGACGAGACGACCCGGCTCGACGCCGCCGAGCTGGTCGAGTACGTCGTCGAGCACCGCGTCGACTTCCTCGACCTGACCCCCTCCTACCTGCGCCAACTGCTGCCCGCCGGACTGCTCACCGACCCGCGCCACCAGCCGCGCGTCCTGATGCTCGGCGGCGAGCCGATCGGCCCCGCCCTGTGGCGCGAGCTGGCTGGACACCAGGGCGTGGCCGCGTACAACTTCTACGGGCCCACCGAGTGCACGGTCGACACCCTGGCCTGCCGTATCGAGGGCGAAGGACGCCCCCTGGTGGGCAGGCCCCTGCCCAACGTCCGCGCCTACGTACTCGACGACCGCCTCCAGCCGGTACCGCCAGGCGTCGGCGGCGAGCTGTACCTGGCGGGCGAACAGGTCGCCCGCGGATACGCGGGCCGGCCGGGGCTGACCGCCACCCGCTTCCTCGCCGACCCCTTCGGCGCACCCGGAACCCGGATGTACCGCACGGGCGACCTGGCCCGCTGGACCGCCGACGGACGTCTCGACCACCTCGGGCGGGCCGACGACCAGGTGAAGGTACGCGGCCACCGCATCGAGCCGGGCGAGATCGAGGCAGCCCTGCTCGACCTGCCGGACCTCACCGGCGCCGCGGTCGTCGCGCTCCCCGACACGCACGGCCAGCTGCGGCTCGCCGCCTACGTCGTACCGGCCGCGGGCGCCGAACCGCCCAGCGCCGCACAGCTGCGGGCCGCCTGCCGGCGCGTCCTGCCCGACCACATGGTGCCGTCGTCGTTCACCGTGCTCGACACGCTGCCGCTGACCACCAGCGGCAAGCTGGACCGCCGTGCCCTGCCCGCCCCCGACCTCGAAACAGCCCCGCGCGAGCGGGAGTTCGTCGCACCGCGTACCCCGGACGAGGAGACGCTGGCCGGAGTCTGGGCGGAGGTACTGGGCGTCACCCGCGTGGGCGTCACCGACAACTTCTTCGAACTCGGCGGCGACTCCATCCTCAGCATCCAGGCCGTCTCCCGCGCCCGCGCGGCCGGCCTGCACCTGACCTCGCGGGACGTCTTCCGCCACCAGACCGTCGCCGACCTTGCCGCCGCCGCGTCCCGCCGTATTGCCGGGACACCCGTACCCCGACGGCCGCGCGAGGACGGGCCCGCCCCGCTGACCCCGGTCCAGGAGTGGTACGCCGCCACCCACAGCGACCGGGACGGGCGCCTGCGGCCCTTCAGCATGTCGATGCTGCTCGACCTGCCGTACGACGTCGACGAACCCGCCCTGGAACACGCAGTGGAAGCGCTGGCCATCCACCACCCGGCGCTGCGCACCCGCTTCGCCCACAGCGACGGCAGGACCGTCGGCGGGGCCGGCCAGAACGGACAGGCCAGTGTCACCGGTGAACCCGGTGTCACCGGTCACACCGGTGGTGTCCGGCGGCAGCACCCCGGCGAAGGACCCGTCACCGGTCTGCTGACCCGCCACGACCTCTCCGCCGCCCCGGACCCCGCGGAGGCCCGCCTCTCCGCCGCCCACACCGCCCGCGCCGCCCTCGACCCGGCCACCGGCGCCCTGCTGCGTGCCGCCCTGCTCCTGCCCCCACCCGGCGGACGCCCTCAACTGTTCGTCACCGCACACCACTTGGCCGTGGACAGCGTGTCCTGGCGGATCCTGCTCGGCGACCTGCGGCAGGCCTACCGGCAGGCGGCAGCGGGCGAGGCGATTCAACTGGAACCCGTGGCCACGCCGTTCACCGACTGGGCCGCCCACCTGGCCCGCCTCACACGAGCAGGCGACCTGGACGACGACCTGCCGTACTGGACCACGGAGGCCGCCCGGCCCCGTACCCCGCTGCCGGTGGACCGCCGGGGAACCCCGCTCGCCGGAACCGTACGCACCGTCCGCACCCGCGTGGACCGCGCCACCACCGAGGCGTTGCTGCGCCGGGTGCCCACCGCCTACCGCACGCAGGTCAACGACGTCCTGCTCGGCGCGCTGAGCAGGGTCCTCGCCGACTGGGCGGGCACCGAGCACGTGACCGTCGCCCTTGAGGGCCACGGGCGCGAGGACCTGATCGCGGGGAACGTGGACCTGTCCCGCACGGTGGGCTGGTTCACCTCCCAGTACCCCGTCACCCTCACCCCGGCCGGAACGCCCGCCGCACCCGACTGGGGCGGCACCCTGAAGGCCGTCAAGGAACGGCTGCGGGCCGTGCCCCGGCGCGGACTGAGCTACGAGGCGCTCGCCCGCCTGGGCTCACCCGACCCGGCCGCCGGTGCTCTGCGCGAACTGCCGTTGCCCCAGGTGTGCTTCAACTACCACGGGCAGTGGGACACCACCGCAGGAGCGGACTTCGCGCCTGCCGCCGAAGTACCCGGCCGGGACATGGCCGCCGACGAACCCCTCGACCACCTGCTCGACATCTCCGCCGTGGTCGCCGACGGCGAGCTGGAGATCACCTGGCACTACAGCGACCAGGCCCACACCCCGGACACCGTAGGGGAGTTGGCGAACGGCATGGTGGCGGCGCTGGCCGCGATCGCCGAGCACTGCGCCCGTCCCGGCGCGGGCGGTCGCACCCCCTCCGACTTCCCCCTCGCCCGTCTGGACCAGGCCGCCGTGGACCGCCTCGTCGGCGACGCCCGCACGGTGGAGGACCTGCTGCCGCTCACCCCGCTCCAGGAGGGCATGCTCTTCCACCGGCTGATGGGCGGCGCCGACGACGTGTACGTGGACCAGGCCGCCCTGCTCCTCGACGGCGTGGCCGACCCGCACACGTTCGGCCTGGCCTGGCAGCGGGTCACCGACCGCACACCCGCACTGCGCACCTCGGTCGTATGGCAGGACGTGCCCGTCCCCCTCCAGGTCGTGCACCGGGACGTACGGGTGCCCCTCACACAACTCGACTGGCGGGACGTGGCCCCGCAGGAGCGCGCCGACCGATTCGACCGGCTCCGCGCCGACGATCTCGCCCACGGCATCGGCCTCGCCTCGGCACCCCTGATGCGGCTCTCCCTGATCCGGCTGCCCGACGCCCGCCTGCACCTGCTGTGGACCTCCCACCACCTCATCCTCGACGGCTGGAGCCTGGCCCAGGTGCTGACGGAGGTGTGCGAGGAGTACGCGGCGCTCACCGTCGGCGGCGAGCCGAGCCCGCCCGTGCGCCGGTCCTTCGCCGACTACGTGCGATGGCTTGCCGACCAGGACGCCGAGGCCGCGCGTGCGCACTGGCGGGCGACCCTCGGCGGCTTCGCCTCTCCCACGCCGCTGCCCGTCGACCGGCCCCTGACCGGCACCCACGAAAGCCGGTCGGCGGACGTCCACACGGCCGAACTGTCCGACACGGTGTCCGCGACGCTCGCCCGCACCGCCCGCGACGCCGGACTGACCGTGAACACCGTGGTGCAGGGCGCCTGGGCGCTGCTGCTGGCCCGCCACAGCGCCGAGCCGGACGTGGTGTTCGGCACGACCGTCTCCGGCCGCCCCGACGAACTGCCGGGCGTGGAGTCGATGGTGGGCATGTTCATCAACACCGTGCCCACCCGCGTACGCATCGACGGCGGCCGCCCGGCCGCCGACTGGCTGCGCGAACTCCAGGACGTACAGGCCGAGTCGCGGCGGTTCGCCGCTGCCTCCCTGGCCGAGCTGACCGCCCTGAGCGACGTACCCTCCGGCACCCCGCTCTTCCACAGCATGGTCGCCTTCGAGAACTACCCCTTCGACGCGGCCCGCACCTCAGGCTCCGGAGTGCGGCTGGTGGACGTGGCCTCCCGGGACGCCACCAACTACCCCCTCGTCCTGCGCGCCTACCAGGGCGAACGGCTCGGCTTCGACCTGGCCTACGACCCGGACCTCTTCGACGCCGACACCGTCCGGGCGCTCACCCACCGCCTCCGCCTGCTCCTCACGGAGATCGCCGAGCACCCCGGCCGCCCGCTGCGCGCCCTGGCCCGGACGACCGCCGAGGAACGGCGGCGCATGCTCGTCGACTTCAACGGCACCGAGCACGGCCGGCCGGCGGACACCCTGGTGGACCTGTTCGAGGCCCAGGCCGCCCGCACTCCGGAGGCCGTCGCGGTCACCTGCGGCTCCGACCGCCTCGACTACGCCACGCTCGACGCGGCGGCCGGCCGCCTCGCCCACCGGCTGGCCGAGGCCGGCGCCGGACCCGAGCGTTTCGTGGCCCTCGCCCTGCCCCGGACCACCGACCTCGTCGTGGCGGTCCTCGCCGTCCTCAAGACGGGCGCCGCCTATCTGCCCGTCGACCCGAAACTGCCCGCCGAACGCGTCGCCCAACTGCTGGACGACGCCGCCCCGGTGACCCTGGTGACGACCACCCCGATGACGACCACGGAGGCCGCCGGACGCGTGCGGGACACCGGCGTCCCGCTCCTCGTACTGGACACTCCCGACGTACGGGCCGACCTCGCCCGCCGCCCCGCCACCGGACCCGCGCCCTCCCGCCGTCCCCTGCCGGAGAGCCCCGCGTACGCCATCTACACCTCCGGCTCCACCGGCCGCCCCAAAGGCGTGGTCGTGCCGCACGCCAACGTCGTGCGCCTGTTCAGCCGCACGCACCACTGGTTCGGCTTCGACGAGTCGGACGTGTGGACCCTGTTCCACTCCTACGCGTTCGACTTCTCCGTCTGGGAACTGTGGGGCGCCCTGCTGCACGGCGGCCGGCTCGTCGTCGTCCCCGACGACACCGCCCGCTCCCCGGAGGACTTCCTGCGGCTGCTCGCCGACGAGCAGGTCACCGTCCTCAACCAGACCCCGTCCGCCTTCTACCCCCTGGCCCGCGCCGACGCCGAACACCCCGAACTCGGCGCCCGACTCGCCCTGCGCACCGTGGTCTTCGGCGGCGAGGCCCTGGACGTCGACCGCCTCGCCGAGTGGTACGCGCACCACCCCGACACCGCGCCGCGCCTGGTCAACATGTACGGCATCACCGAGACCACCGTGCACGTCACCTACGAGCCGCTGGACCGCACCACGGCCCGCACGGGCGCCGCGAGCCCCATCGGCACCGGCATACCCGACCTGCGGATCTACGTCCTCGACGGCGACCTGGCCCCCGTACCGCCCGGAGCCGTGGGGGAGATGTACGTGGCGGGGGAGGGCCTGGCCCGCGGCTATCTGCGCAGGCCGGGGCTGACCGCCACCCGCTTCCTCGCCGACCCGTTCGCGGCGTCCGACCCGTCCGCCGCGCCGGGGCGGCGGATGTACCGCACCGGCGACCGGGCCCGCCGACGGGCCGACGGCACGCTGGAGTACCTGGGCCGCGCCGACCAGCAGGTGAAGATCCGCGGCTACCGCATCGAACCCGGCGAGATCGAGGCCGCCCTGCACACCCACGCGGGCGTCGGCGCGGCCGCGGTGGGTGTGTACGAGGACGGCTCGGGGACGCGCCGGCTGGTGGCCCACGTCGTCGGCCGGGGCGGCGCCGAGCCGCGGACCGCCACCGAACCCCCGGCCGCCACCGAATCGCCGGTAGTTATCGAGCCGCGGCTCGCCGCCGCATTGCCGGTGGCCGCAGAACCGCCGCCCGCCGCCGAACTCCGCGCCCACCTGGAGCGGTTGCTGCCCGCGCACATGGTGCCCGCCGCGTATGTGCCGATGGCGGCCCTGCCCCTGACCGTCAACGGCAAACTCGACCGGCGCGCGCTGCCCGCCCCCGGACCGGACGGCTTCGCCACGGACGCCGAGCGCGTGGCGCCGCGCACGCCCGCCGAACGTGCGGTCGCCGCCGCCTGGGCGGACGTCCTCGACACCGACGAGGTGGGAGCCGACGACGACTTCTTCGCCCTCGGCGGCGACTCGATCCTCGCCGTCCGGGTCGTCTCACGGCTGCGCGCCGCCTTCGGTACGGAGGTCTCGCCCCGGTTGCTGTTCACCCACTCCACGCTGTCCGACCTGGCCGCCGAGCTCGGCGACCCGGCGCGGCACGGCACCGCACCGGCCGACGTCATCCCGGCCGTGGACCCGAACACCCCGGCGCCGCTGTCGTACGCGCAGCAGCGGCTGTGGTTCCTCGACCGCTTCGAGCCGGGCAGCACCGAGTACACGACCCTGTCCGTGCTGCGCCTGCGCGGCCCGCTCGACGCCGACGCCCTGCGGGCGGCCCTCGACGGACTGGTCGCCCGGCACGAGGCGTTGCGCACCACGTTCCGCGAAACCGGACCGGAAGGCCGGCAGGACGGCCATGCCCTGCAGGACGCCCGGCAGGACGGTCAGGCCCGGCAGATCGTCCACCCGCCGTACCCGGTGGATCTGCCGCTCGACGACCTCACCGGCGCCCGCGACCACCTGGACGCCCTCATCGAACGCGAGGCGTCCGCCCCCTTCGACCTGGGCGCCGGACCCCTTCTGCGGGCCCGCCTCGTGCGGCTGGCCGACGACGAGCACGTCCTGGTCCTGGCCGTGCACCACATCGTCACCGACGGCTGGTCGGCCGGTGTGCTGGGCCGGGACCTGGGCGAGCTGTACACGGCCGCCCGGGAGAGCCGCGCGCCCCGGCTGCCCCACCTGCCCGTGCGGTACGCGGACTTCGCGGCCTGGCAGCGCGCCCGCACCGACGAGGTCGACGAACAACTCGGCTACTGGCGGGCCACGTTGGACGGGATCACCCCGCTGGAGCCGCCCACCGACCGCCCGCGTCCCGCCGTACGCAGCCGGGAGGGCGCCATGGTGACCTTCACCCTCCCCGCCGCACTCACCGAACGGCTGCGGGAGACGGGCCGCGACGCCGACGCCACCCTCTACATGACCCTGCTGACGGCCTGCACGGTCCTGCTCTCGCGCTGGGCCGACCAGGAGGACATCACCGTCGGCACGGTCACGGCGGGCCGCGAACGGCCCGAACTCCACGACGTGGTCGGCATGTTCGTCAATACCCTCGTGCTCCGCAACCGGGTCGAGCCCGGACTGTCGTTCCGCACGCTGCTGGAGCGGGTGCGCACCAACGTCCTGGACGCGTTCGCCCACCAGGACGTGCCGTTCGAGAAACTGGTGGACGCCCTCCAGCCCGAGCGGGACACCAGCCGCACCCCGCTGTTCCAGGTGATGGTGGCGCTGCACAACCTCGGCGCCGAGAACCTCGACCTGCCGGGCCTGGACGTCGAACCGCTCACGCCCCCGATCCGGTACGCCTCCTACGACCTCGCCTTCGACTTCGTCGAGAACGACGCGCGTGACGGTTACGCCGCGGGTGACGGTGACGACGCGAGCGACGGTGGCGTGACCGGCTATCTGGAGTACGACACCGGGCTGTTCGACGAGGACACCGCCGAACGACTCGTCGCACGGTTGCGGTTGCTGCTGGAAGCGGCGGTGGAGGATCCGCACCGGGACGCCCGCGCGCTGCCGCTCCTGACACCCGCCGAACAGCGGCAGGTCCTGGACGAGTGGCAGGGCGACCGGCTGCCCGTGCCCGACACCGACTTCCCTGCCCTGTTCGAGGCGCAGGCGGCCCGCACCCCGTACGCCACCGCCCTGGTGGCCCGGGACGGCACGCTCACCTTCGCGGCCCTGAACGAGCGGGCCAACCGGCTGGCCCATCACCTCATCACGCTGGGCGTCGGCCCGGAGCGCGTGGTCGCCGTGCGGCTGCCGCGCACCTCGGAACTGCTGGTTGCCGTGTTCGCCGTGCTCAAGGCGGGTGGCACCCTGCTCTGCGCAGACCCGGGCCTGCCCGAGGAGCGCGTCGCGTTCCTCGTCGAGGACGCCGCGCCGCACACGGTCCTGACGGCCGACATCCTGCGCGGGACGCCCTGGGACGAACTGCCCGCCCACGACCCCACTGACGCCGACCGGCTCGCTGCACTGCACCCGGACAACGCCGCGTACATCATCTACACCTCCGGCTCCACCGGCCGCCCCAAGGGCGTCACGGTGGAACACCGCCACCTGGTCAACCTCTGCCACGACCACCGCGAAGGACTCGTCGCCCCGCACACCGCCGACGGGCGACGGCTCAAGGCCGCGCTCAGCGCCTCCTTCTCCTTCGACACCTCCTGGGAGGGACCGCTGCTGCTCGCCCTCGGCCAGGAGGTCCACCTCGTCGACGAGGACGTACGCCTCGACCCGGAGGCGTTCTGCGCCCAGGTCGACGAGCGGGAACTGGACCTGGTGAACGTCACCCCGTCCTTCCTCCGCGAACTCACCGCCGCCGGGCTCCTCGCCCCCGGCCGCCACCGTCCGCGTCTGCTGCTGGTGGGCGGCGAGGCGGTCGGCGCCGACACCTGGGCCGAACTGTGCGCCGCTCAGGACGACTTCGGTGTCACCGCGTACAACGTGTACGGCCCCACGGAGACGACCGTCGACGCCGTCTACGGCCGCTGCGCCGACCACGGCGAACGCCCGGTCATCGGCCGGCCGGGGCGCAACCTGCGCGCGTACGTCCTCGACGGCGCCCTGCGCCCGGTGCCGCCGGGCGTACCCGGTGAGCTGTATCTCGCCGGGGCACAGGTCGCCCGCGGCTATCTGAACCGGCCGGGCCTGACCGCCACCCGCTTCATCGCCGATCCGTTCGCAGCGGCCGATCGGTTCGGGGCATCCGGTCCGGCCGGCGGATCCGGTACGGTCACGGCGCCGGGCGGGCGGATGTACCGCACCGGCGACCGGGCCCGGTGGACCACGTCAGGCGCGCTGGAGTTCCTGGGGCGGGTCGACGAGCAGGTCAAGATCCGCGGGTTCCGTATCGAGCCCGGCGAGGTGGAGGCCGCGCTGCTCGCGCTGCCGGACGTCACCGACGCCGCCGTGACCGCCCGCGAACACGCCGGGCGCACCATGCTCGTGGCGTACGTCGTGCCCGCCGGGGAGCAGGCTCCCTCCGCCGACGAGCTGCGGGTACGGCTGCGGCGGACCCTGCCGGACCACATGGTGCCCACCGCGTTCGTGCCGCTGACTCGCATACCGCGTACCAGCGGCGGCAAGACCGACCGCCGCGCGTTGCCCGCACCACCGGCCCAGCCCGACAGCGGCACACCGTACGTGGCGCCACGCCCCGGCACGGAGGAACGGCTCGCCGCGATCTGGGCCGAGGTGCTCGGCGTGGAGCGGGTCGGCGCACGCGACAACTTCTTCGCGCTCGGCGGCGACTCCATCCTCAGCATCCAGATCGTCTCCCGCGCCCGCCGGACGGGGCTCGCCCTGACCACCAAGGACGTCTTCCGCCACCAGACCGTCGCCGAACTCGCCCTGCGCGTCGCCGAGTCGGCGCCCCGACCGGCGTCCGGTACGGACGAGACCGTGCCCGCCGAGGCCCCCCTGACGCCGATCCAGCGCTGGTACCTCGACCACCGGCGTCCCGGTGACGCCCTGCGCTTCACCATGACCCAGCGTCTGGAACTGGCTCTCGGCGCCGACCCGTCGGCGCTGGAGCAGGCGGTCGACGCCCTCGTGTACCGCCATCCGGCCCTGCGGACCAGCTTCCGGCACACCGAGGACGGCTGGCACCAGCAGGTGCTGCCACAAGCACCGCACGCCGTGTTCACGAGCTACGACACGTCCCACCTGGACGACCCGGAGCTGGAGGCACAGGTGCAGCGTGCGGCGGACGCCGCGCAGGGGGCCCTCGATCCCACCGAGGGCCGGGTCGTACGCGTCCTGCTCTTCGACCGGGGCCCGGAGCGCCCCGCCCAACTGCTGCTCACCGTGCACCACTTGGCCGTCGACGGCGTGTCCTGGCGCATCCTGCTCGGCGATCTGGAGACCGCACACCGGGCCGCCGCAGCCGGGGAGCCCGTCGCGCTTCCCCCGGCGGGCACCTCGTACGGCCGCTGGGCGCGGCGGCTGGAGGAGCACACGCGCTCCGGTGCCCTGGACGCCGACCTGGCGCACTGGACCCGTACCGCCGCGGCCCCCGCCGGTCTGCCCGCCGGGCGGCCGGGCCCCAACACCCACGGCACCGCGGCCACCGTCACCGTGACGCTGACGGAGGAGGAGACCGAGGCGCTGCTGCGCCGGGTGCCCGAGGTCTACCGCACCCAGGTCAACGACGTGCTGCTCAGCGCGCTCGGCCGCACGCTGGCCCGCTGGTGCGGCCGTGACACGGTCCTCGTCGGGGTGGAGGGACACGGCCGGGAGGATTTGTTCGACGACGTGGACCTGTCCCGGACCGTCGGCTGGTTCACCGCCGAGTTCCCCCTCGCCCTGACCGTCGCGCCCGACGCGGACTGGCGTGCCACCTTGCGCTCGGTCAAGGAGCAGTTGCGCGCGGTGCCGCTGCACGGACTCAGCCACGGCGCCCTGCGCCACCTCCTGCCGGACAGTCCGCTCGCCGACGCCCCCCACCCGCGGGTCGGCTTCAACTACCACGGACGCTGGGACGCGGGCAGCGGCACCGAGGACGGTCTGTACCGGTCCGCGGTGCTCCCGCCGGCCGGCCGCGACACCGACCCGGACGAGACCCGCCCCTACCTGCTGGACATCACGGGCGTCGTCCAGGACGGTCGGCTCGAACTCGGCTGGACCTACCCGGCGGCCGTCCACGACGAGTCCACCGTGCGGCACCTGGCCGAGCAGATGTGCGCGGCGCTCCGCGACATCGTGGCCCACTGCGCGCAGCCGGACGCGGGCGGCCGCACCCCCTCGGACTTCCCTCTCGCCGGGCTCTCCCAGCAACAGCTCGACCGCCTGGTCGGCGACGGACGGCAGGTGGCCGACGTCCTGCCGCTGACACCCCTGCAGTCCGGCATGCTCTTCCACGGACTGGTCGACACCGCCGGGGCCTACTTCGACCGTACGGCCGTACGCCTGACGGGAGTTGACGACCCGGGGGTGTTCGCGGCGGCCTGGCAGCAGGTCACCGACCGCACCCCGGTGCTGCGCACCGACGTCCACTGGCAGGGCCTGCCGCACCCCGTCCAGGTCGTCCACGACCGCGTGGACCTGCCCGTCACCCACCTGGACTGGCGGACCCTGACCCGCGAGGAGCGCGCCGCCGCGACGGAACGGCTGCTCGCCGAGGACCGCGCGGCGGGCATGGACCTGACGGCCGCGCCGCTCACCCGCATCACCCTGGCCGCGCTGCCCGGTGCCGAGGTCCTGCTGCTGTGGTCCTCCCACCACCTCATCCTCGACGGCTGGAGCACCGGGCAGCTGCTCACCGAGGTGTGCGAGCGGTACGCCGCGCTCACCGGCGGCCGTGACAGCGCACCGCCCGTGCGGCGGCCCTTCGCGGACTTCGTGCGCTGGCTGCGGGAACAGGACGAGGACGCGGCCGAACGGCACTGGGCGGACACCCTCGCCGGTGTCACCGAGCGCACTCCGCTGCCGTACGACCGCATCCCCGCCGAGGCACACCGGGCGCGCTCCGCCGAGTCCGTCCACCACGAACTGGACGGGGACGCGTCAGGTCGGCTGCGCGAGACGGCGGCCCGCGCCGGGCTGACCGTCAACACCGTGGTGCAGGCCGCCTGGGCACTGCTGCTGGCCCGCTACAGCGGGCGCGACGACGTCGTGTTCGGTACGACCGTCTCCGGGCGTCCCGCCGAACTGCCCGGCGTCGACACGATGATCGGCATGTTCATCAACACCGTGCCCACCCGGGTACGGGTCCGGGGCGACGGCGTTCTGTCCTGGCTGCGGGGCCTTCAGGAGGCGCAGAGCGAGGACCGGCGCTTCGACTTCCTCTCCCTCGCCCGCATCCAGTCGCTGACCGAAGTCCCGTCCGGACAAGCCCTGTTCGACAGCATGGTCGTCTTCGAGAACTATCCGGTCGACGAGTCGGCCGCCGCCCGGACGGGGGTGGGCGTGGCCGAGGTACGCGCCGACGACGCGACCACGTTCCCGCTGTGCCTGCGCGCCCACCTGAGCGACCGGCTCGGCTTCGACCTGGCCTACGACCCGGCCTTCTTCGACCGCGAGACGGTGGAACAGGCGACGGCCCGCCTGGCCACGCTGCTCACCCGGCTCGCCGACGGCATCGACGACACCGACGGCGGGGTCGGCGCACTCGACCCCCTCACTGCGGGGGACCGGCGCCTGCTGGCGGCGTGGAACACCACCGCGCGCCGGGTGGAGCCGCGCAGCCCGGTGGATCTGTTCGCCGAGCAGGCGCGCCGCACCCCGGACGCGCTCGCCCTGGACGACGGCGACCGGCGGCTGACCTACCGTGAACTCGCCGACTGGTCCGACCGGGTGGCGTCCCGGCTGCTCGCCGACGGTCTTGCCGCCGAGGACGGGGTGGCCCTGCTCATGGACCGCCGCGCCGAACTCGTCGTCGCCCAGCTCGCGGTCCTCAAGGCGGGCGGCGCCTACGTGCCCGTCGACGGCCGCGCCCCCGAGGAACGGCGCCGGACCATGCTCGCGCAGGCGAACGTCAGGGCCCGGCTCACCGCCGAGGACGTCGCCGCGGCCCGCCACGCACCCCTGACGGGCCACGCGGCGGTGCCGGCGGATCCCGACCGGCTGGCCTACGTCATGTTCACCTCCGGATCCACCGGCCTGCCCAAGGCCGTGGCGGTCCGCCACCGCGACGTGACGTCACTGGCCACCGACAGCCGCTTCACCGACGGCGTCTGCGCCCGGGTGCTGCTGCACTCCCCGGTCGCGTTCGACGCCGCCACCTTCGAGGTGTGGGCACCGCTGCTGACAGGCGGCTGCGTGGTCGTGGCACCCGGGGAGACGCTGGACGCGGCGCTGCTGCGGCGACTGATCGGTGCGGGTGCGGGTGCGGGTGCGGGTGCGGATGCGGGCGCGCGTGCCGCGGGCGCCGGACCCGCCCGACCGGCCCGACCCGTCGCTCCGGCCGCTGCAGGCGGCCACCCCGAGACCAACGGAAGGTCCGGTGACGACGGGAGCATCGTCGGGGTCGGGCGCTGCGGCGACGGCCGGCGAGGCGTCGATGTCGGGCGGCCCGAGGATCCCGGGCGCACCGGCGGGGCCCGGCTCACCGCCGTGTGGCTGACCGCCGGGCTCTTCCGGCTGCTGGCCCAGGACTCGCCCGACTCCTTCGCGGGACTGCGGCAGGTGTGGACCGGCGGTGACGTGGTCCCCGCGGCGGCCGTACGACGCGTACTGGCCGCCTGCCCCGGGCTGACCGTCGTGGACGGCTACGGGCCGACCGAGACCACCACCTTCGCCACCTCCCACGCCCTCGACGACGCGGCGGCCGTCCCCGACACCGTCCCCGTCGGCAGGCCGCTCGACGACAAACGGGTCCATGTCCTGGACGCGCGGATGCGCCCCGTCCCGCCGGGCTGCGCGGGCGAGCTGTACATCGCCGGCGAGGGCGTGGCACGCGGCTACCTCGGCCGTCCGGGCGAGAGCGCACGCCGCTTCCTCGCCGACCCCCTCGGACCGCCCGGCGCCCGGATGTACCGCACCGGCGACCTGGCCCGGCGCCGCCCGGACGGCACCGTCGAGTTCCTGGGCCGCGCCGACGACCAGGTGAAGATCCGCGGCTTCCGGGTCGAGCCCGGCGAGGTGGCCGCCGCGCTGGCGCCCCACCCCGGCGTCGCGGACGTGGCGGTGACGGCCCGCGAGGACCGCCCCGGCGCCCGGCGCCTGGTCGCCTACGTCGTCGGCCCGGCCGGACACGACCCGGACGAGCTGCGCGCCTACGCCCGCCGCATGCTCCCCGACTACCTGGTGCCCTCCGCGTTCGTCGCGCTGACGGCTCTCCCGCTGAGCGGCAACGGCAAGGTGGACCACGCCGCCCTCCCGGCTCCGGAAGGGAACACCGGCCCGGGGCAGGGCACGCGGACAGCGCCGCGCACGGAGGCCGAACGCCGTACCGCCGACGTCTTCGCTGACGTGCTGGGCGGCCAACTGCCCGGCGTGGAGGACGACTTCTTCGCGCTGGGCGGCGACTCCATCCTCAGCATCCGGCTGGCCTCCCGCCTGGCCGAGGAGTTCGGCACCACCCTCTCGCCGCGGGTCGTCTTCACCCACCCGACGCCCGCCGCACTCGCCGAACTGCTCACCGGGGACCGGACCGCGGACGAGAAACGCCCCGTCATCGCACCGGTGGACCGGGACGCGACCGCACCGATGTCGTACGCGCAGCAACGCCTCTGGTTCCTGGAGGAGTTCGCCCCCGGCGGCACCGAGTACGTCACAGCCCTGGCGCTGCGCCTGCGCGGTCGGCTCGACCCCCGGGCCCTCGCGGCGGCGCTGCGGAAGCTGGTGACACGGCACGAGTCGCTGCGTACCACCTTCGACACGGTGGACGGCAGGGGCGTACAGATCGTGCGGCCTCCGCAGGAGGTGCCGCTGCCCCTGTACGACCTGTCCGAGCTGCCGGAGGGCGAGCGCACGGCCCGGCTGGAGAAGCGCCTCGCGGCCGACCGCGCCCTGCCCTTCGACCTCCGCGAGGGCCCCTTGCTGCGGACCGGCCTGATCCGGCTGGCCGACGACGAGCACGTCCTGACGCTCACGCTGCACCACATCGTCACCGACGGCTGGTCGACCGCCGTCCTCACCGGCGACCTCGCCCACCTCTACCGGGCCGAACTGGACCCGGCCACCGAGCCGTTGCCGCCACTGCCGGTGCAGTACGCCGACTACGCCCACTGGCAGCGCACGACCAGCGAACACGAGCAGCAACTGGACTACTGGAAAGAGCAGTTGGCGGACATCAAACCGCTGGACCTGCCCACCGACCGGCCCCGCCCGCCCCTCCGCACCCGGTCCGGCGCGAGTGCCCGGCTGACCCTGCCGCCCGGTGTCGCGCGCCGCCTCGGACAGGTGGGCCGGGACCGGGGGGCGACCCTCTTCACCACGCTGGTCGCCGCCGCCCAGACCTTCCTGGCCCGGCTGTGCGGCAGCCAGGACGTCACCGTCGGCACGGTCACCTCGGGCCGGGACCAGGCCGAGATCCAGCATCTGATCGGCTTCTTCGTCAACACCCTGGTGCTGCGCTCGCACGTCGATACCGAGCGCCCCTTCGCCGAGTTCCTCGACGACGTCCGGCGGACCGTGCTGGACGCGTTCGCCCACCAGGAGGTGCCGTTCGAGCAGGTGGTCGACGAGGTGCGTCCGGTACGCGACACCAGCCGGACCCCGCTGTTCCAGGTGATGGTCGTCCTGCAGAACACCCCGGCCGCCGGTCTCGACGTACCGGACCTGGAGGTGTCCGCCGTCGAGACGGAGCTCCAGCACGCCGCGTTCGATCTCACCCTGGAGTTCGCCGAGGCGGACTCCGGCGGGCTGGACGGCCTGCTCACCTACAACACCGACCTGTTCGACGCGGCCACGGCCGAGCACCTCGCCGATCAGCTCACCACGCTGCTGACCGCCGTCGCGGACGACCCGCACCGCTCTCTGGCCGCCCTGCCGCTCGCCTCCGACGAGGAACTCAAAGCCCTGCTGGAGCAGGGGCGCGGCACGGCCCGGCCGGTACCGGTGGCGACACTGCCGGACCTGTTCGCACGGCAGGTGGCCGCCACCCCCGACGCCGTGGCGCTGGAGGACGCCGGACGGCAGCTGTCGTACGCCGGACTCGACCGCGCCGCGGACCGGCTCGCCCACCGGCTGATCGCCCGCGGGGTCGGCCCCGAGGACGTCGTGGCCCTCGCCCTGCCCCGCTCCGCCGAGACGGTGGTGGCGCAGCTCGCCGTCGCCAAGGCGGGCGCCGCCTTCCTGCCCGTCGACCCGAACTACCCCCCACAGCGGCGGGAGTTCATGGTCCGCGACGCGGGCGCACGGGTGGTCCTCGACGATCCGGCCGAGATAATGGAGACATGGGGGGTGGGCGGCCTGCACACCGCGCCCGCCGAAGCGGTCCGCGTCACCGCCCTCACCCCCGACCATCCCGCGTACGTCATCTACACCTCCGGGTCCACCGGGACCCCCAAGGGCGTCACGGTGACGCACAGGGGGCTCGCGGGCTTCGCCGCGGCCGCCGCCGAGCGGTACGCGGCGGGCCCCGGCGACCGGGTCCTGCAGTTCGCCTCACCCAGCTTCGACGCCTCCGTCCTCGAACTGTGCGTCTCCCTCCTCAGCGGCGCCACCCTCGTCACCGGGGAGGAAGGGCCGCTGATCGGCGAACGGCTGGCCCAGGTGCTCGCCGAGCGCCGCATCAGCCACACCCTCATCCCGCCGGCCGCGCTGGCCACCGTGGATCCGGAGACCGCCGGGCACCTGCCGCACCTGCGCACCCTGATCGTCGGCGCCGAGGCCTGCCCCGCCGATCTCGTGGAGCGGTGGGCGCCCGGCCGCCGGATGATCAACTCCTACGGGCCCACCGAGGCCACCGTCGTCGCCACCTGGACCGGCCCGCTGAGCCCGGCGGACGGCGCCCCGCCGATCGGCCGCCCGGCCGGCGCCACCCGCGTGTACGTCCTCGACGGCGCCCTGCGACCCGTCCCGCCTTGTGTGACCGGGGAACTGTACGTTGCGGGGCCGGGGCTGGCCCGCGGCTACCTCCACCGGCCAGGTCTGACCGCCCGGCGGTTCGTCGCCGACCCGTTCGGCGCGGCGGGGGAGCGCATGTACCGCACCGGCGACCTGGTGCGCCGGGGCGCCGACGGCGAACTGCGCTTCGTCGGCCGCGCGGACGACCAGATCAAACTGCGCGGCTTCCGTATCGAGCCGGGGGAGACGGAGAGCGCGCTGCGCCGCAGCCCGTACGTGCGGGACGCGGTGGTCGTGGTCCGCACCGACGGTCCGGACGGCTCGCACGGCCCGCACGGTCCGGACGGTCAACCGTCGGACGGCCACGGGCGGTTGGTGGCGTACGTCGTCCCCGCCGACCATGGCCACGGCGATGGCGATGGCGATGGCGGCGACGGAGGCGGAGGCGGTGGCGGTGGTCTGCCGGTCGCCGCGCTGCGCGAAGACCTCGCCGGACTGTTGCCCCCGCACATGGTGCCCTCCGTGTTCGTGCCGCTGGAGCGGCTGCCACTGACGCCCAACGGCAAGACGGACCGGCGGGCCCTGCCCGCACCCGACCCCGCGCACACCGCCGTCGCGGCCGGCCCGCGTACCGCGCCCCGTACCGATACCGAACGCCGTATCGCGCACGTCTGGACCGATGTCCTCGGCGTGGCGGACATCGGCGTGGACGACAACTTCTTCGTCCTCGGCGGCGACTCGATCCTGAGCATGCAGGTGGTCTCCCGGCTGCGGCGCGAGGGCCTGCACCTGGCCACCCGGGACCTGTTCACCCACCAGACCGTCGCCGAGCTGGCCACCGTCGTCGGCACCGCTCCTCAGCACGCGGGCGACGGCCCGGCGACCGGCGCGGTGCCGCTCACCCCGATCCAGGAGTGGTTCCTGACCACACCGCGCGCCGACCACACCCACTTCAACCAGTCGGCGCTGCTGGAACTCGACGCCGCGCCCGACCCCGCCGCCCTGGGCATCGCCCTGGACGCGATGCTGGAACACCACGACGCGCTGCGCATGCGCTTCACCGAGGACGCCGACGGCTGGCACCAGTTCAACCCGCCGCCGGGGGAGCAGGGAGAGAGCGAGGAACTCCTCGTCCGGTACGACCTGTCGGGCCTGCCGTCGGAGGAGGCGGACGCGGCCATGAAGAAGGCCGCCGACGCGCTGCACACCGGCTTCGACCTGGGCCGGGGGCCGCTGCTGCGGGCGGCCCTGTTCACCGGCGCGGGCGCGGACGGCAGGACCGCGAACGACGGGACCGCGGACGGCAGGACCGCGGACAGCAGGCCCCCGGACGAAGCAGAAGGGACGGCCTTCCTCCTCCTGGTCGCCCACCACCTCGTCGTGGACGCCGTGTCCTGGCGCATCCTCGCCGACGACCTGGAAGCCGCCTACCGGCAGGCCGTGCGCGGTGAGCCCGTCAGCCTGGGGGAGCGCACCACCTCGTTCCGCGACTGGGCCCACAAGCTCGCCGGACATGTCGTCGGCGGCGGCCTGGACCACGAACTGGCCTACTGGGAGGAGGCCGTGACCGCCGGACAACTCCCGACCGCTGTCTCTGCCTCTGCCGCCGCCTCTGCCGCAACCACCCCGGTCGCCCAGCAGGCGGGCCCGTTCACCGTCGAACTGGGGGAGGAGGACACGGAGTCACTGCTGCGCGCCGCGCCGGCCGCCTACCGCACCCGCGTCAACGACGTCCTGCTGGCCGCGCTGGCCCTGGCGCTGGCACGCCGGACCGGAAACGACCGCGTCCGTCTGGACCTCGAAGGGCACGGCCGCGAGGACCTGCTCGACGACGTGGACCTGTCCCGCACGGTCGGCTGGTTCACCACCATCCACCCGGTCGTCCTCCAGGTCTCCGAACCGGACCGCCCCGGGCCCGCCCGCAACTGGCGGTCCCTGGTGAAGTCGGTACGCCGCCAACTGCGTTCCGTGCCCGGCAACGGGCTGGGCTTCGGCGCCCTGCGCACCTTCGGGCCGCCCGAGGTGCGCGAACGGCTCGGCGCCGCCGCACACGGGCAGGTGGTCTTCAACTACCTGGGCCAGTGGGACGCCCGCCCCGCGGCCCCGGACGGCGGGCTCGTACGGACCGAGCACGGCTCCTTCGGCCAGGACCACGACCCCCGGGACAGCGGATCGCATCCGCTGGAGGTGGTCGGCGCCGTACGCGACGGCCGCTTCGCCTTCACCTGGCACCACCACGCCGGGACGTACGACCCGGCGACCGTGCGCCGCGTCGCCGGGGACTTCGCCGAGGCACTGAGCCACATCGCCCGGCATGCAAGAGAGAGCCTCTGACCACACACCGACCGGACGACCCGACACCGCCCCCACCCACGACAGGAGAGAACGACATGGACGAGAACACCCGCTACCAGGTGCTGCGCAACAACGAGGACCAGTACTCCCTCTGGCCGGTCGACGTCGAGGTGCCCGCGGGCTGGCAGCCCGTCGGCAAGGAGGGCACCGAGGAGGAGTGCTCCGCGTACGTCGACGAGGTGTGGACCGACATGCGCCCGCGCAGCCTGCGTGAGCGGATGGAGAACACGGAGGTCTGATCGCCCGTGGCCGCGGAGGGACGGGGAACGAGGACGGAGAGTTCTGTCCCCGTCCTCGTCCCTCCGCACTCACCCCAGGAGTCCACCGATGACACCCGACCTGAGAACCGAACGGCTGGAGTTCACGCCCTACCGGCCCGAGGACGAGAAGCACTTCGTCGCCCTGCTGCGCAACGAGGAGGTGTGCCACTGGATGGGCCAGGACATGGTCCCGGAGGACGACCTGCGCGCGGCGTTCCGCGCCATCCTCACCGACGTCTACCCGACGGAGCGGTTCGACGTGTGGGGGGTGTGGCGGCAGGGGACGTACATCGGCCACGCGGAGGTGAAGAGGACCGGCAACGTCGACGGCCATGAACTCATCGTCGCCCTCGCCCCCGACCACTGGGGGCAGGGCATCGGCACCGAAGCCGTGCACGGTCTGCTCCGCCACGCCGGTGACAACCTCGGGCTGACGGAGGCGTACGGCATGGTGGGCGCCGGAAACACGGCGAGTCTCGCCCTGTGCCGCCGCCTGGGCTTCCGCCACGTACGCGATGTGGTCGGCGAGGACGGCACGGTGAACCGCATGGTCGTCATCTCCGTGCCCGGTACCTGACGTTCGCCGCCCGGTACCTGACGTTCGCCCACCGATGGCCGGGATTCACCCCGTTGACACGCTCGCCGGCGACGCGACAGGCTCCAGGCGGACCACGATCGCCTTCGACGTCGGCTGGTTGCTCTTGTCGGCCACGCTGTCCAGCGGCACCAGGACGTTGGTCTCGGGGTAGTAGGCGGCCGCGCAGCCCCGCGTGGTGGGGTAGGGGACCACGCGGAAGTCCTCGGCGCGCCGGTCGGGGTCGTCGCGCCACACGCTGACCAGGTCGACGTGCTGCCCGGCGGAGAGACCCAGCGCGGCCACGTCCTCCGGATTGACGAGCACCACCCGGCGGCTCCCGTGGATGCCCCGGTAGCGGTCGTTGGACGTGTACGGGACGGTGTTCCACTGGTCGTGGGAGCGCAGGGTCTGCAGCAGCAGGTGCCCCTCGGGGGCCTGCAGCATCGCGAAGTCGTTGGCGGTGAACAGCGCCTTGCCGACATCGTTGTGGTAGACGCCCTCGTTGACCGCGTTGGGCAGCTGGATGCCACCGGGCCGTGTCACGCGCCGGTTGAAGTCGTGCAGCCCCGGGACGATGTGCGAGATGTGGTCGCGGATCGCGCCGTAGTCGGCCTCGAACTCCTCCCAGGGGATGTCGGCGGTGCCGTCGAGGGTGCGGCGGGCGAGCCGGCACAGGATGGAGATCTCGCTGAGCAGCAGGGGCGAGGCGGGCTTCAGACGGCCCTGGGTGGTGTGCACCTCGCTCATCGAGTTCTCGACGGTGACGAACTGCTCCCCGTCGGCCTGGATGTCGACCTCCGTGCGGCCGAGGGTCGGCAGGATGAGCGCGGTCTCGCCGCACACGGTGTGGGACCGGTTGAGCTTGGTGGAGATGTGGGCCGTCAGACGACAGGTGCGCATGGCCTCTTCGGTGACCTCGCTGTCCGGAGCGGCCCGTACGAAGTTGCCGGCCAGGGCGATGAAGAACTTGATACGGCCTTCGCGCATCGCCCTGATCGTGTTCACGGAGTCCAGCCCGTGGGCGCGCGGCGGGTCGAAGCCGAACTCCTCCTGGAGCGAGTCGAGGAAATCGTCCGGCATCTGCTCCCAGATGCCCATCGTGCGGTCGCCCTGCACGTTGCTGTGCCCGCGCACGGGACAGGCGCCGGTGCCGGCCCTGCCGACGTTCCCGCGCAGCAGCAGGAAGTTGACGATCTCCCGGATGGTGGGGACGGCGTGCTTGTGCTGGGTGATGCCCATCGCCCAGCACACGATGACGCGCTGACTGCCCATCACCTCGTCCCGGACCTGCTCGATCTCCTCGCGGCCCAGACCGGTCGCGGCGAGGATGTCGTTCCACTCGATGGTGCGTGCGTGCGCGGCGAACTCCTCGAAGCCCTTGGTGTCGCTCTCGATGAAGTCGCGGGCGAGCACCTCGCCCGGCCGGGAGTCCTCGGCCTCCAGCAGCAACCGGTTGATCCCCTGGAACAGGGCCAGGTCACCACCGTTGCGGATGTGCAGGAACCGGTCGGCGATCTGGGTGCCCTTGCCGATCACCCCGCTGGGCTTCTGCGGGTTCTTGAACCGCAACAGCCCGGCTTCCGGCAGGGGATTGACCGCGATGATGCGGGCGCCGTTGCGCTTCGCCTCCTCCAGCGCGGACAGCTGGCGCGGATGATTGGTCCCGGGGTTCTGCCCCACCACGAAGATCAGGTCGGCGTGGTGCAGGTCGTCGAGGCTGACCGTCCCCTTGCCCGTACCCAGCGTCTCGTGCAGCGCGAAGCCGCTGGACTCGTGGCACATGTTGCTGCAGTCGGGCAGGTTGTTGGTGCCCAGCGCCCTGGCGAACAGCTGCAGCACGAACGCGGCCTCGTTGCTGGCCCTGCCGGAGGTGTAGAAGACCGCCTCGTCGGGGGAGTCGAGCGACGTCAGCTCCGAGGCGAGCAGGTCGAAGGCGTCGTGCCAGCTGATCGGCTCGTACGAGTCGGATCCCGGCCGCTTGACCATCGGCTCGGTGAGCCGCCCTTGCTGGTTGAGCCATTTGTCGGAGCGCCGGCCCAGTTCGGAGACCGTGTGCTCGCGGAAGAAGTCGGCACCGATGCGCCGCGAGGTCGCCTCGTCGTTGATGTGCTTGGCGCCGTTCTCGCAGTACTCGTTGCGATGCCGGTCGCCCGGGGAGGGATCCGCCCACGCGCACCCGGGGCAGTCGATGCCGCCCACCTGGTTCATGGTCAGCAGCGTCTCCCCGGTGCGCCGCACGGAGGTCTCCTCCAGGGAGTACTCCAACGCGTGCGCCACCGCGGGGACGCCCGCGGCCCACTTCTTCGGCGGGGTCACGGTCAGAGCCTCGTTCGGCTCCTCGCCGGGGGCCTTCTTCATCGGCATTGCCTTTCACTCACGCTGTCGTCGCTCTCGGCGTCAGCCGACGGGCCAGTGGGGCACACGGCTCCGCTGCGGCTTGGGGTCCTCGGGCCGTACGCGTCCGCCGCGGATGGTGCCCCGCCAGGCGCCGCTCTCCGCGCCGAGCCCCTCGATGTACGCCTTGAAGTGCCGCAGCTCCCGCTGGACGACACGGCCGACCAGCTCGGGGAGACCGCCGAGCAGGGCGGTGGCGCCGGGGGAGTCGACCTCGATCCGGACGGTGACGGTCGTACGGTCCTTCGCGCCGCCCGTGGTGCCGTCCGCCACGCCGCCTGCAGTGCCGGCCGCCGTGCCGCCCGTAGTGCCGGCCGCCGTGTCGCCCGTCGCGGTGGGCCGGAACAGCACCTCTCCCTGGTGCACGAAGTGCCGTTCGAGGCTCTGCCACGTCAGATGGGAGTCGGGTTCCTGCTCGACGATCTCGGCCTGGAACTCGCGGTGCACGGGTCCGACCCCGAGCGTCCAGGACAGCAGCGCCGGCCGGACCTGCTCGACCTTCTTCACCACGGTCATGAACCGGGGAAAGCTCTTGAACTGCGTCCACTGGTTGTACGCGGCACTCACCGGGACCGCGACCTCGATCGTTTCCTCAACGCTGAACATGCTCCACCCATCGTCAGGCGCCGCTCGCCCCAGTCTCACCGCAGGTCCAGCGGGTCGCCACACGTCGCCCCCGCTGCCGGGCGGCCGGGTACCCGTCATCCAGGGCACCTAACGCACGCCGGTCACCTTGACGCGCGCCGGTGACGCGCGCCGGTCACGCATGCCGGGCGGCCCGCCGCGGACGACGGGCGGCGCCATGGAGTCGTGAATGCGGAAGTTAATATTCCGTTACTGCGTGGAGCGCGTTCGCGTTTCGAGGCGGATAAACTGTTCCTGATGCCCAGCTGTACGTGGCGCAAACGGGGTTCGAGGGAATTCAGGGGTTATATTTTCGCGGCTCGGCCTCGCCGTCCCCGCGATGCCCCTGAAGTGCACCGTTGCCTCTGACGCCTGTTCCGGTGGCGTGCGTGAAGATCACCGGCCACTGCCGGTGTTCCGGGTCTTTGGCAGGCGCGTGGCCTGTTAACGGCACATCACGTTTTGGTTGCCGGTGCTGCGGGGCGGCTGATACGGTCGCTTTGTCTTGGAACTGCTGTTGACTAAAAGGTGGAATGGCAACTCTTTCACCGTCCTTGATCGCGCCCGAGATGATCTCTGCTGAATCTCCGGCGTGCTCTTCGGGCGACTGCGTGGTGTTGCGACAGGTCGGTGCCCCGAGCGGTGTCGGTGGGGTCGGCGTTCCACTGGACAGACGGGACAACTGGCCAAAATGCACGGGGGTGTGCCTTGAGTCGATCATCCTGTTACTTTCGCGCTCATGCGGTAGGAGATTCTTTCGGCCGCGTGCCTCCAGGGGCGGACGCCCTCCGATGTCTTTTGCCATCGTTGTCGTCCTGTAAAGCTCCAGCTCGCCCCAGGGGGATAAACTCATGAACGGTCAGCGATTAGCTGACGCCTCTGCACTCATTTCGCACCCGTCCACCGAATTGGTGTCATTGAGCGAACTGACACGTTTCGATTCCCCCCGGCTTTCGGGTGCGGACGACGACCATGTGCGCCTCCTCGCCGAATCGGACACCGAACTGCCGCCCATTCTGGTGAACCGCCGGACGATGAGCGTCGTCGACGGAATGCATCGCGTGCGCGCGGCGGAACTGCGCGGTCAGGAGAAGATCGAGGCGGTCTTCTGCGAGTGCGACGACGAAGAGGCATTCGTCCTCGCGGTGCAGGCGAACATCTCCCACGGACTTCCCCTGCCGCGCTCCGACAGAAACGCCGCGGCCGAACGTATCGTCAGCTCCCACCCCGAGTGGAGCGATCGGGCGATCGCCTCGGTCACCGGCCTCTCCCACAAGACCGTCGGTGCGATCAGGCGCCGTGCGAGTGGGGAAATTCCCCAGTCGCACACCCGGCTGGGGCGTGACGGCCGAAAGCGGCCGGTCGACGCCGCCGAAGGTCGCGAACAGGCGGGCAGAATCCTCTCCGAGCGTCCCGGTGTCTCGCTGCGCGAGGTCGCCAGGGAGGCCGGGGTCTGTACCGCCACCGTGCGAGACGTCCGGGACCGCCTGCGGCGCGGCGAGGCACCCGCCGGCCCCACGCGGCGCGGGCCGGGGACGGCACCTTCCGAAACAGCCCCCGAAGGAGCCCCCGAGGCGGCGCGGGCACTGCCGCGGCCGAAGGCGCTGGCCCGTATCGACGGTGGCGCCGACCACGACGTCGACCTCGCGGGACTGATCCACAACCTGCGCAAGGACCCCTCGCTGCGGTTCTCCGAATCGGGGCGCACCCTGCTCCGGCTCCTGGACGTCTGCACGGTCGGCCCGCAAGAGTGGACCCGGATCAGCGAAAACGTTCCGCCGCACCGCGCGGAGATCATCGTCTCGGCCGCCCGCGCGTGCAGCCGGGCCTGGCAGGACTTCGCTACGGAGCTGGAGCGACGCTCCGACCGACAGGCATCCGGCTGACGTTCCCCTCCTCGCTCCGTCTCCCGCCCTTCTCCCCCCTCTGTTCCGCCTCAACGGACCGACGCCCGTCGCCTCGTGCGGCCTGCTTCGCGGCGCCCAGGAAAGGCAGGCATGACGATCAGCACTGTCCGGGACCCCCGAGAGACGCGCGCTCGGGACCTCCTCAACTCCCTGCTGACGCCCGACCCTCCCCCGTTCGCGCTCCTGCGCAGAGCCGGTACGGACACCCCCGAGGTGGAGGTGCTGACGGGGGAGGTGCGAGAGGTGACGACGCTCGCCGACGTGCCGCTGCCCAGCTCCAGGACCGGGGCCGAGGCCGGGGATGGGGCCGAGGCCGGGGCCGGGGGACCGGCGGAGGTGCTGGCGGCCATCCCCTTCCGCCAGATCACCGAGCGCGGATACGCCTGCAACGACGACGGCGAACCCATCCTGACGCTGACCGTGCGGCAACGAGCCGCCCTCCCCGTCCAGGAGGCGCTTGAGCTGCTGCCCGACACCGAAGTGGCCCTGGCGGACGGCGGGTTCGACGTCAGGGACGACGAATACGAGAAGATCGTGCAGAAGGTCCTCGACGAGGAGATCCGGTCCGGCGAGGGATCGAACTTCGTCGTCAGACGGTCCTTCCGGGCGACCCTGCGCGACTACCGGCCCGAGGTCGCCCTGACCGTCTTCAGGCGGCTGCTGACCATGGAGTCGGGCGCCCACTGGACGTTCGTGGTGCACACCGGCGACCGCACCTTCGTCGGCGCCTCTCCGGAGCTGCACGTCCAAGTGGCCGAAGGGGTCGCGCGGATGAACCCGATCAGCGGCACCTACCGCTACCCGCCCTCGGGCGCGGACGTGGACGGCGTACTGGAGTTCCTGGACGACCGGAAGGAGACCGACGAGCTCTTCATGGTGGTCGACGAGGAGCTGAAGATGCTCGCCAGGGTCTGCGACGGCGGCGCCCGGGCCCACGGCCCCTACCTGCGGCAGATGGCCAGGCTGGCGCACACCGAGTACCTGCTGGAAGGCCCTACGTCCCTGGACGTGCGCGAGGTGCTGCGCGAGACGATGTTCGCGCCGACCATCATCGGCAGCCCTCTGGAGAACGCCTGCCGGGTGATCGCCCGCCATGAGGAGAGCGGCCGCGGCTACTACGGCGGCGCCCTCGCCCTGCTCGGCCGGGACACGGCCGGCCGCGCCACCCTGGACTCGGCGATCCTGATCCGTACGGCCGAGATCCGCCGGGAAGGTGCCGTACGGATCGACGTGGGCGCCACACTCGTACGCGACTCGCGGCCCACCGCCGAGGTCGCCGAGACCTGGGCCAAGGCCGACGCGCTGCTGGCCGCCACCGGTCTGAAGGGCCGCCCCCGGACGCCACCGGCACCCTCCGTACCGGGCGACGGCCCCGCACAGCCGGAACCGCAGCCCCGACGACCGTCGGGACGGCCGCCGGAACCGCTTGCGGCCCACCCCCGCGTGACGGACGCCCTGGACCGCCGCAACGTGGGGCTCTCGGCGTTCTGGCTCGGCAAGGAGGACGACCGGCCCGTACGCGCACTCTCACCCGACGCGGGACGCGTGCTGATCGTGGACGCCGAGGACAAGTTCACCGACATGCTCGGCCACCAGACCCGGGCCCTCGGACTGGACGCCACGGTCCGCCCGTGGTGGTCGGTGCGCCCGCCGGACCTGGACGCGTACGACTGCGTCCTGCTCGGCCCCGGTCCCGGCGATCCCCGGGCCGCCACCGACCCGAAGGTCCGCGGGATCACCGAGATGACCGGCCGTCTCCTCGCCCGAGGCATCCCGTTCGTCGGTGAATGCCTGAGCCACCAGGCGCTGTGCACGCTGCTCGGGCTGCCGCTCTTCCGCCGCGAGCGGCCCCACCAGGGCACCCAGCGCCGTATCGACTTCTTCGGACGCCCCGAGGCGGTCGGCTTCTACAACTCCTACGCGGCCCGCCACACCGAGGACGTCCTGCGCTCGCCACTCGCGCACGGAGACGTGCACCTGTGCCGGGACCCCGCCACCGGGGAGGTGCACGCCCTGCGGGGTGAGCGGTTCGCCGCCGTCCAGTTCCATCTGGAGTCGGTGCTGACCGAACACGGCACCGGCCTGCTGGCCGACCTCCTGGAACGGGTGCTGCGCCCTCCGGCGGACCTCGGCGAACGCGGCGTCCGCCGATGACCGGCGACGGAGCCCGGGGCACCCCCCGGCCGCCGTGGCCGGCGGGCGCCGAGGCGGCCCAGCAGCCGGACTGGGCGACGCACCCCGCCTACGAGCCCAGCTGCGCCGAACTGGCCTCCGCGCCCGCGCTGGTGACCCCCGAGGAACTGGCGCGACTGCGGCGGGCCCTCGCGGTGGTGGCCGGGGGCGGGGCGGTGATGCTGCAACTCGGCGACTGCGCGGAGAGTTTCGAGGAGACCGACGCCGACCAGGTCCGGGCCAAGACGGCGGTGCTGCACGCCCTCGCCGACGAGGTGGCCGACGGTACGGGCCTGCCGGTGCTACGGGTCGGCCGGATCGGCGGCCAGTTCGCCAAGCCCCGCACGCTGCCCCACGAAGAGGTCGGCGGAGTGCTGCTGCCGGCTTTCCGGGGCCACCTGGTGAACGGCGAGAGCCCCACCCCCGAGGCACGGGCGCACGACCCGCGCCGGATGGTCCGGGCCTACGAGGCGAGCGCCGGCGTACTGGGCGCCCTGGCCCGCGAGCGGGATCAACGGACCCGCCGCTCAACGGAGTTCGTGGACGGGCCGTGGGCCAGCCATGACGCGCTGGTCGTCGACTACGAGGCCCGGCTGGTCCGTACGGAGGGCGGGCGGCGGTTCCTCGGTTCCACGCATCTGCCCTGGCTCGGCGACCGCACGCGAGCTCCCGACTCGGCCCATGTGCGGCTGCTGGCATCCGTCGTGAACCCGGTGGCCCTCAAGCTGGGACCGTCCATCACGGCGGCCGAACTGGGCGAGGTGTGCGCCCAGTTGGACCCGTACGGAATTCCCGGCCGGCTCACGCTGATCGTGCGGATGGGCGCGGAGCGGGTGCCCGGGCTGCTGCCGCCGCTCGTGGCCGCCGTACGGGACGCGGGGCACCGGCCGGTCTGGCTGAGCGATCCGATGCACGGCAACACGGTGCGGGAGGCCGGCCGGAAGACCCGGCGCCTCACCGACATCGTGGACGAGGCGAGCCGCTGCAAACGCGTGCTGGAAGGGGCGGGGGAGCACCCCGGCGGACTGCATCTGGAAGTGGCCGCGTCGGATGTCACCGAATGCCTGGGCGGAAAGGTCGACGGGGTCGACCGGCTGGACGAGCGGTATACGACGCTGTGCGATCCGCGGCTGAATCCGGACCAGGCCGCCGAATTGATGCGCGCCTGGGTCCGGGCCTGAGGCATGTCCACACAAGGATCCCTGTCGGCACCTGGATTCGGGCGCAGGAATCCGTAGACTCGCGATATCCCGCCGTTGCCCTGTGTCCTGTGCCTTGTGCCGGCGGACGCCCTTCTTTTCTGGAAGGTGGGAATGTGACCGAGCACAGTGAAAACGTCTGCGGGGTCGCGCTCGTGACGGGAGCGGCGGGCGGAATCGGCACCGCCGTGGTGCGCGCTCTCGCGAGCCGCGGCGCCGTGGTGGCGGCCGTGGACAAGGACCCGGCGGGACTCGCCGACCTGGTGGAGAAGTCGGCGGCGGACGGGCTGAAGGCCGTCGCCTTTCCCACCGACATCACCGACAGCGGCCGGATCGAGGAAACGGTCGCGCGGATCGAGAACGAACTCGGGCCCGTGGACCTGCTGGTGAACGCCGCCGGGGTAATGCGCTCCGGATCCTTGGTGGACATGTCCGACGCGGACTGGCGGGCGATCTTCTCGACCAATCTCGACGGTCTCTTCCACTGTTCCCGGGCAGTCGCCGCACGGATGAGAGAACGTCGAGAGGGTGCGATCGTGACCATAGCCTCCAACGCGGGGCGAATACCGCGGCTGCAGATGGCCGCGTACGGTGCCTCGAAGGCAGCCGCGTCCCTCTTCACGAAATCACTCGGGCTGGAACTGGCGGAACACGGAATTCGCTGCAACGTGGTGTCACCCGGTTCCACCGACACCGAGATGCTGCGTTCGCTGTGGACGGCGGAATCGGGCCGTCAGGCGACGATCGACGGTTCGGCGGAGGCGTACAGGACCGGAATTCCGCTGCGCCGGATCGCCGAGCCCGGTGACATCGCGGACGCCGTCGTCTTCCTCGCCTCCGACCGGGCCCGGCACATCACCATGCAGGACCTGTGCGTCGACGGCGGCGCCGTCCTGGGGGTGTGAGCAGCGGCCATGAGCATCCCCGCCATCCCGCCCTATCCCATGCCCACCGCCGCCGAACTGCCGGCGAACCAGGTCGACTGGCGGCCGGACCCCGGCCGGGCCGTCCTCTTCCTGCACGACCTTCAGGCGTACTTCCTCGCTCCCTTCGATCCCGACCGCTCTCCGTACGGGGAGCTGCTGGCCCATATCGGTGCCCTGCGTGAGCGTGCCGTGGCCCTCGGGATGCCGGTGGTCTACTCGGCCCAGCCCGGCGACATGGACCGTGAACAGCGCGGCCTGCTGCACGACTTGTGGGGCCCTGGCATGTCCGCGAGGGAGCACGACACCGCGATCGTGGACGCCCTGAAGCCGGCCGACGGTGACCTGGTGCTCACCAAATGGCGCTACAGCGCGTTCGTCCGCTCCGAACTCCGTGACGTGCTGGAGAAGTCCGGACGGGACCAGCTGATCGTGTGCGGGGTGTACGCCCACATCGGCTGCCTGATCACCGCGGTCGACGCCTTCAGCTCCGACATCCAGCCGTTCCTGGTCGCGGACGCGGTCGCCGATTTCACCGCCGAACACCACCGCTCCGCACTCGACTACGCGGTCCGGTGCTGTGCGGCCGTGTATTCGACCGCGCAGCTGCTCTCTTTCCTGGACGCACCCACCGCTTCCGGCGTTCCAGCCGCACCGGCCGTTCCAGCAGTTCCAGCCGTTCCAGTTGTTCCGCAGGAGGGGTGACGCAGTCATGAGCTCCACCGAGACCTTTCGCGTCGACGCGACGACCGTCGTACAGGCCGATCCCGCGACGGTCTTCGCCTATGTCAGCGACCTGACCAGGAGCGGCGAGTGGAGTCCCGAGTGCCGAGGCGGTGAATGGACCTCGGGAGATCCGGCGGCGGTCGGTTCCGTCTTCACCGCCCGCAATCACCGCGAGCCGGAAGTGGTCGCCTGGGCACCGGTCGTACGCGGCGAATGGACCACCCATTGCGAGGTGGTGGAGGCCGTTCCGCCGGGGGTGTTCAGCTGGGCCATGAGGGACAGCGGCGGGCGCGCCCAGGAAAGCGTATGGTCGTTCACGGTCGCGCCGACGGCGGAGGGCAGTGCACTCACCCACGCCTTCTGGATGGGCGAACTGACCGAGGGCATGCGGGGAATTCTCGCCGGCATGAACGACGACGAGGTGAAGAAGTTCCTCGTCGACTGGGCGGACAAAATCCAGGGCGACATGCGCCAGACACTCGCGCGTATCAAGTCGCGCCTGGAATCCGCCTCCTGACGACAGAACAGCGAACGGCAGAACAGGGAACGGCAGGACAAGGAACGGCAGAACAGCGAATGGCTCGGCTGAACGCGGACGCCCGTGGAAGGTGGCACCACCGTGATTCTGCAACGCATCGGGAACAGGGGACTGTTCCTGGGTTCCTTCTTCGACGGCGCCGCCAAGAAGAGCCCCTATCAGCGCATCACCCTCGACCATGAACTCGACATCGCGCCGGAGCTGGGCAGCGACCTCACCGTCTACGCCTGTGCGAACCTCGTCGCCGAAATGGCGTCGGCCCTGCGCGACCAGAACGTGCGCCCGGGCGACAAGGTCGCCGTATACAAGCAGGACTCCTTCGACATCTTCCTGCTGATGTGCGCGGTGGCCCGTATCGGCGCCGTGCCCGTCGCCCTCTCCCCGAGCCTCGACGGCGAGACCGTGACGCGGCTCCTTGAGCGCTGCGCGTGGCCGCATCTGATCACCGACGAGAAGAAGCTGCGGGAGGAACTGCCCGCCGAGGTGGCCGGCCGCTGTGCCCGCGTCCTCCTGGTGACCGGCGAGGCCGAGGGCGCCACCGCGCTCCGGCGGAACCCCGGGACGCACCCGCGCCCCTTCGCCAGGCCCCGGGCGGACCGCCCCGCGCTGCTCACCCACACCTCCGGCACCACCGACGTGCCCAAACTCGTCGTCCACACGGCCCGTTCCCTGCGCGCCCGCTACCGCCCGCAGGCCCTCGGCGCCCGGTTGCTGATTCGCGGACGCGAAACCCTCGCCGTGCGGGTCTCGTTCGTCCACTCGCGTCTGGTCACCGCACTCGCCATCGCGCTGGACCGCGGCTTCCCGATCGTCATCACCAAGGACGCCACGCCCCAGCGGATCGCCGACATCTTCGCCGAGGTCAAACCCGGCGTCCTGGAGGCCCACCCCAACACGTTCGTCGAATGGGAGACGCTGGCCGACGACCCGCGCGGTCCCCTGTCCAACGTGCTGGCCCTCAGCTCCACGTTCGACGCCATCCACCCGCGGACCGTGCAGCGGATCCTCGGCGCCTCCCACCGCCGGCGCCCCTTCCACCTGCAGTTGTACGGGCAGAGCGAGATCGGGCCGACCGTCGGCCGGGCCACCTCACGGCGGCGCGCGATGTCCGCCGACGGTCGGTGCGTCGGCTTCCCGTTCCCCGGCATGACCGCCGTGCGGGTCGTCGACCGCGACGGCCGTACGCCCGGCCCCGGCACCCCCGGTTTCATCGAGGTGCGCTCGGACGGCCGGGCGCTCACCTACTTCGGCGAGGACGCGCGCTTCCGGCAGCAGCTCGACGACGGCTGGTGGCGCATGGGCGACGTCGGCCACCGCACCCGGTGGGGCTGTCTGCACGTCTCCGACCGCGAGGTCGACGTCATCCCCGGCTTCGGCAGCGCGCTGGAGGCCGAGGACACGCTCATGTCGCGGCTCGACATCCTGCTGGAGGTCGTGGTCGTGCCCGGCGAGGAGGGCGCGCCGACGCCGGTCGTCGTGACCCGGGACGACGCCCCGCTGGATCCCGGCCGATGGGCCGCGGCCACCGCGGGGCTCCCCGCCATGCGGCCGCCCGTCCAGTTGCGTCTCGCGGAACTGCCGCGCACCGCCACCGCCAAGGTGCGGCGGTTGGAACTGGCCCGCCGGCTGTGGGCCCCGGACCCCGGCGCCCAGCCGGCCACCTGAAGGGGGAGGGTCACCTTGTCGCAGCGTAAGACGGCCGACCACGAGCGGCTGCTCGGCTGGCTGGACGACCCGTCGGACGAACGCGGGATGCGGTTCCGGCTGGACGACGGCTCCTGGCAGCGGCTCACCTACCGCGAACTGGCCCGCCGGACCCTCGGCGCGGGCGCCGCGCTCGCCGACGCCGGCGTGCGTCCGGGCGATGTCGTGCCGCTGGTGGTGCCGGGCGGGGAGGACTTCGTCACGCAGTTCTTCGGGCTGCTGGCGATCGGTGCCACCCCGTCCGTGCTGCCCCTGCCGCTCGCCCTGCGGGCGGGGGAGGGCTACCAGAGCCAGCTGAAGGCCATCACCGCCCGCATCCATCCGCGGCACGCCATCGCGGACCCGCGCTACCACGACATCGTCGGGGAGAACGTGGCACGCATCGGCGGCGGCACCGAGGTCATCGCGCCGCGGTACGCCGACCGCCCCGACGAGGCGCCGCGCGCCTGGGGCGACCTCGCCGTCCTCCAGTTCACCTCCGGCTCCCGCGGCTCCCCGCGCGCCCTGCGCGTCTCGGTCGCCAACCTGGCCGCCAACCTCCGCATGATCGGGGGCTGGATGGACCCGGTCGGCCACGGCGCGGTCACCTGGCTGCCGCTCTACCACGACATGGGTCTGGTCGGCGGACTGCTGGGCGCGCTGACCCTCCAGGTGGAGCACGCCATGATGCGCCCGGAGCAGTTCGTCCGGGACACCCCCGGCTGGCTCGCCGAGTACGGCCGCACCCCGTACACCTCCATGTGCATGCCCAACTTCGGGTTCGAGCGGGTGCTGGCGACGGTCGGGCCCCAGCATCTGGAGGGGCTCGACTTCTCCGCGCTGACCGCCGTCGTCAGCGGCGCCGAGCGGATCGACCCCGCGGTGCTGGCCCGGTTCGCCGCGCTGCTGGGCCCGTACGGTTTCGACGTCCGGGCCCTGATGCCCGCGTACGGTCTGGCCGAGGGCACCCTCGCGGTCACGGGCGTCGGCAAGGGGGACCTGCCCCGGCTGGTGCGCGTCGGCGGCCTTGAGCGGCGCCTCGGCGAGAAGCTGGACGTGCGCGAGAGCGCCGAACTCAGCACCGAGCCGGTCGACGAACCCTGGAACTGGCAGGTCAGCTGCGGCCCGGCGCTGGAGAGCGCTCGCGTGGAGATCCTGGACGAGGAAGGCGCCCCGCAACCGGAGGGCGTCCTCGGTGAGATCTTCGTCCAGGGCCCCTCGGTCGCCGAGGGCTACGCGGACGCGACCCCCGAGGACCTGGCCAGGCTGGGCGACGGCAAGCTCTACACCGGCGACGCCGGATTCCTGCTGGACGGCGAGCTGTATGTGATCGGCCGGCTCGGCGACAGCGTGAAGATCAACGGCCAGAACGTCTTCGTCGAGGACATCGAGATGGAACTCGTCGCCTCCGGAGCCGTCTCCAAGCGGTACGCCACCGTCGTCGCCGGAGTCGTACGCGGCGAACCGCGCGTCCTGGTGGTCACCGAACGCCCCCTGGGCGACCGGCTGGAGGACGTGCTGTCGGTCATCACGTCGTTCACCGGCGACGCGGGACGCGCCCAGGTGCTGACCGTCAAGCGGGGGACCATCCCCCTGACCTCCAGCCGCAAGCCCCGCCGCCGTTCGCTGTGGCTGGCGTACCTGGCGGGCGAACTGAAGGAGCGCGGCGACTCGTGAGTGTGGTGGACACACCGGCGAACACACCGGCGCTGACCTCCCGTCTGTTCGCGGCGGGACCGTTCGGCGAACGCGTGGAGGAGGTCCGCGAACGGGTCGCGGGGCTGTTGCGGCAGACCTTCGAGCCCGTCGCCCGGCAGGCCGAGACCGAGGGACTGTTCCCCCGGGAACTGCTGGCCGGACTCGGCGCCGCCGGACTCTTCCGGGAGCGCTGGGCGCAGGCCGACGCCGCCGAACCGTACGGCGATCCCGGACTCGGCGTGATCATCGCCGAGGAGAGCGGCCGGCTCGGACACGCGGGCCTGTCGGTCGGGCTCAGCCTGCACTGCGAGACGGTCCTGTCGGTCCTCACCCGCTACGGCGACACCCCGCTGCTCGCCGACTACCGGGCCCGCGCGCTGGAGGGACGGCTCGTGGGCTGCCTCGGCGCCTCGGAGCCCACCGGCGGCTCGGACCTCAACGGCGTGCGTACCGTGGCCCGCAGAACCCCCGGCGGCTGGCACGTGACAGGCGAGAAGAAGTACCTCTCCCTCGGCCTGGTGTGCGACATCGCCCTGCTGCTGTGCCGCCTCGACGAGGGCGCCGGACCGGTCGCCGGACGCCTCGGGCTCCTCGCCGTCCCCGCCTCCGGACTCACCCCGCACAAGCGGCTCAGCAAGGCCGGGACCGCCGCGCTCGACACCACCTGGATGGTGGTCGACGCCGAGGTGCCCGCGGAGGCCCTGGTCGGCCGGCCCGGCAGCGGACTGCTCGTCGCGACCTGGGGGCTCAACCACGAACGGCTCTCCATCGCCGCCCAGGCCGTCGGCGGCGCCGCCCGCGCCATCGGACTCGCCACCGCCCACCTGCAGCGCCGCGAGCAGTTCGGCGGACCGCTCATGGAACAGCAGGCCCTGCGGCTGCGGCTGGCCGAACTGTCCTCCCGGCTGGTCGCGCTGCGCTTCGCCGTCTACGCCGCCGCCCAGGGCGTACCGGTGCCGGGCGCGTGCGGCACCCGGGAGATCGCGGCCCTCAAGACCACCGCGGCCCGGTTCGTCGCCGAGGTGACGAGCGAATGCATGCACCTGTTCGGCGGACCCGGCTATCTGGAGGACGAGACACCGATGTCCCGCATGTGGCGCGACTCCCGGCTGGCCCGGATCGGCGGCGGAACCGACGAGATGCTGTGGGAACTGGTCGCCGGCGGACTGGTCCCCGACGACGCCGCCTACGACGAGAGTGTCGACCTCGGATGAAACTGCTGCTCACCGGAGTCACCGGACAACTCGGCACGGCCGTCGCCGAGATCGCCCCCGAGCGCGGTGTCACGCTCGTGCCCCTGGTGCGTCCCGCCCGCCCAGGCCAGGTCCCTTTCGAGCGGGCGTTCCCGTCACTGGCCGCCGCCAAGGTCACCGGCGACGTCCGAGAACCCCTCTGGGGCCTCGGCGAAACCGACCTGAACGCCCTCGCGGACGACGTCGACGCCGTCGTCAATCTCGCCGGGGACACCAACTGGGCGGGCAGCGGCCGTGATCTGTACGCCGTCAACGTGCTGGGCGCCCGCAACGGCTACGACGTGGCCCGCGAGCTGCAACGCCGCTCCGGCCGCCGTGTGGCCTACGTCCAGGCGTCCTCGATCTACGTCGTGGGCGGCACCCTCGGCCGTATCGCCGAGACCCCGCTCACCCTCGACCGCCACCGCACCGCGTACGAGCACAGCAAGTGGCTCGCCGAACGGGAACTGGAGCGGCAGCACGGCCCCGGCGACCCCGACATCCTCATCAGCCGGGTCGCCGCACTGCTCGGCGACTCCCGTACCGGCGCCACCCGCAAACGCAACTCGCTGTACCTGCTGGCCGAACGGTGGGACGACTTGCCCGGCCGGGTCCTGCCCGCCATGCGCGGCGCCAAGGTCGACGTCCTGCCGCGCGACCTGGCGGCCGGCACCCTGCTGGACGCGGTGGCCGGCCTGCACAGGACGGGACCGCACCCCGAGCCCGTCATCACCCACCTCTCGGCCGGGGAACGCGCCCCGACCCTGCGGGCCCTGCTGGAGACGGCACGCGCCCTGTCACCCCTGGCCTTCGGTAAATGGGTCCGGCTCGTGCCCGCCTCCGCCGAACAGGTGCTGTGGATGTCGGCCAACGCCGAACGCTTCCTGCCCCTGTCACCGGCCTGGCGCAACAGCCTCATCGGACTGCGCTACATCGGTCTGGACCGGGTGATGGAACGCGGACGGCTGGCCCAGCTCGTCGACGGACAACTGCCGGAGCCCTCCACCGAACTGCTCGCCCGGCTCCTGTTCGACCTGCCGGAGCCGCAGCGGCCCCTGGCCCCCGCCGACCGCGGATTGTCGAGGTTCCTGGCATGAACGTGTTGATCCTGGGCGGCTCCGGATTCCTCGGCACGGCCGTGGCGCGGGCCTGTGTCCGGTCCGGCGCCACGGTCCGGGTCCTGTCGCGCTCCGGCCGCGCCACGGAGGGCGAGGGCGTACGCGGTGACGTACGGCTGCCGCGCCTCGGCCTGTCCGCCGCCGACCTGGCCCGGGTCAGGTCGGAGACCACCCATGTCGTCTTCTGCTTCGGCTCGGTCTCCTGGACCTCAGGACCCGGTGAAGTACTGGAGACCCACAGCTCCGGGACCCGCTCGGCGCTGGCCTTCCTGCGTGAACTCCCGCACCTGCGGCAGGCCGTGCACGTCTCCTCGCTGCTCGCGCTCGGCCGCTCCGAGGGCCGGATCACCAACCGCGAGCTGTACACGGGCCAGCGGTTCCGCAACTGGTACGAGTACGGCAAGTACTGTGCCGAACGCCTCGTGCGGGACACGCCCGAACTGCCCGTCGGCGTCGTCCGCTTCGGCCCCGTCCTCGGACCCGACCCGCGCGGCGGGCGCCCCGACACCCGGCACGGCCTGCCGATGGCGTTTCCCCACCTGCTCGCGGGCTACCCCGTGCACCTGGCCCGCCGCGGTGACTTCCCCTGCTGGATCACCGATGTGTCCTCGGCGGCGGAGATCGTGCTCAAGGCGCTCGACACGCCCATCGGGCGGGCCACCTGGACCTGGTTCGACCCGGCGCTGCCCACCCTCGGCGAGGTCTTCACCGAGGTGTGCAGGCCCTGGGGCGTCGTACCGAAGATCGTGGAGGCCGCGCCGCTGGGCCGGTTCACCCGCCTGATCGGCGAACGTGTGGGCACGCCAAGGGAGTTGGCCGACTACGCCGAGCCCTGGCTCGACCTGGACGTGGACGTCCTCAAGGACATACCCGAGCCCTGGCCGGTCCCCGACCCCGACTACCTGGGCGCGACCGGCGAGGCCCTGCGGGCGGGCAGGGCAAGCACGGAGACCCTGCGGGCAGGCACGGAGAGCCCACGGGCAGGCACGGAGAGCCCACGGGCAGGCACGGAGAGGAGGGCCCTGTCATGACCGGGCGACCCGCGTCGGTGGACACCGATCCGCATCCGTACTTCACCGTCTACTCGGCGGGCAACTTCGGCGAGGTGGCCCCCCAGCGGCTCTCGCCGATGTCCTGGTCGCTGGTCGGCGACCCGATGGAACGCGGCACCCGCGCCCTGGCCCGACGGCTGTGGGGGCGCCCCGCGTGGGCCGAGGGCGGCCACTACGTCTTCGTCGGCTACTTCGGCTGCCGCCCCTACCACAACCTGGCCGCGTACTGTCATCTGTCCGCGTCCATCCCCGGCCTTCAGCCCAGCGATGTCACCGACGCCTACTTCGAGGGCGTCGACTCCCCGGCCGAACTCACCGCCCTGCGCTCCGGCCGGACCCGCCAGTGGGCGGGCTCCGCCCGGCTGCTGCGGGAGATGCGCGACGCCGGACCGCGGCTGCGCGCCCTGGAGGAACAGGTCGCCGAACTGGAATGGGGCCTGCGCGCCGCGACCACCACGAACAGCCCGATCGCCCTGGCCGGGGTACTGCGCGACGCACAGCCCGTCCTGGAGGAGGCATGGGCGGTGCACATCCTCACCACCTCCGGTCTGGTACCGGTGCGCGCCCTGCAACGCCGGGTCTACGGCAAGCTGCTGCGGCACGGCGAGGAGATCGCACACTGGCTGACCCGGCCCCGCGAACTCGTCTGGGACCGGCTGCACACCGCCGCCGCCACCCTCGACCCCCACGGACCGGGCGACTTCCTGTCCTCGTCCTTCTACGAGGTCGCCGACGGACTCGCCCCGTGGCAGGACTACGCGGTACGGCACAAACAGGTGGCGAGCGGCGGCACCGAGGCGGCCGTGGCCCCGATCGACCCGGCCGAGGCGCTGGCCGGAATGGTGTCCCCGTGGCGCAGCCGTACCGTACGGGCCCTGGCGGTCGCCGTCGGCGAGATGATGGCCGGCCGCGAGCACTCCAAGTCGCTGGCGATGCGCACCCTGCACATCTACCGGCGGCTGCTCCCGGCGCTGGCGACCTCGTTCGGCGAGGACGCCGAGCGGCTGTGGCCTTATCTGACCCTGCGGGAGTTCACGGACCTGGCGACCTCACCGGGACGGATCGAACGGGCCCGGCCGCGGGTCGGGGCCTGCCGGGCGGCGCTCGCCACCCCGATGCCCGAACACCTCGACCTGAGCGCCGGCGACGACGTCATGCGGCCATGGCTCAGCACGACACCCCAGGAACAGCGCGGCGTGGCGCCCGGCATCGGCACCGGCACGGTGATGGCCCCGCAGGACGACCTGCCCGACGAACCGGTGATCATCGTCTGCTCGTCGGCGGACGCGGACATCGCCCCCTTGCTGCCCTTCGCCGAAGGCGTGCTCAGCGAACGCGGCAGCGACCTGTCGCACATCGCCATCCTCGCCCGCGAGTACGGGATCCCGTGCGTCGTGGGCTACCCCGGAGCGGCCTCCCTGCCTGCGGGCACGGCCGTCTCCATCAATGGCAGTACCGGAGAGGTGAACATCTTTGACCGTTCCTGACCGCACTTCGACGCCCAGCGAGACGCTCACCGCACTGGAGGAGATCTACGCCAAGGTCAAACGGGTCCAGCGGGACCTGCGGCCGTCCGACCGGATCGTCCAGGACCTGGGCGTCGACTCGCTGGCCACGCTGGAGATCCTGCTCGCCCTGGAGGAGCGCTTCGGTGTGGCGCTGGTGGACAACCCACGCACCGCCGGGACCGCGACGGTCGGCGACCTCGTCGGACTCCTCGACGAACTGCGCGCCGACCGCGCCTCCTGACAGCCCGTGACCGAGGACCACCTGACTACTTGACCGCCCGACCACGACGACGGGAGATGCCGTGCTTCCCGACACCGCCGCGTTCGATGTGCTCCACGTGCTGGCCCTCAAGGGGATGGCCGCCACCGACCCCCTGGTGGCGGGCAGCCGCTACGCGCGCGAGGACGTGCTCGCCGAACTGGAGAAACTGCGGGCGGACGGGCTCGCCACCCACATGGAGCGGCGCGATCTGTGGCGCGTCACGACCGAGGGACGCGACCGGCACGCCGCGCTGCTGGACGAAGACCTCACCGGCGACGCCCGCGACCGTCTGCGACCGGAGTACGAGCTCTTCCTGCCGCTGAACGACCGGTTCAAGGAGCTGTGCACCCGCTGGCAGCTCCGCGACGGCGTGACCAACGACCACACCGATTCCCCGTACGACCACGCACGGATCGATGAACTCGGCGCGCTGCACGAGGAGTCCATGCCGGTCGTGGACCGGCTCACCGCTGTGCGACCCCGCTTCGAGCGCTACACCGAAGGACTCACCCGCGCGCTGACCCGCCTGCGCGGGGGCGAGCAGCAGGCGTTCACCGGTGTGCTGCGCGACTCGTACCACGACGTCTGGATGGAGCTGCACCGCGATCTGCTGGTCTCGCTGAAGATCGAGCGGGAGACCGAGGAGCGGGACAGGGCGCCACGATGAGCGGCGCCGACGGGCTGGTGCGGCTCACCGGTGACCTCGGGACTGCCGGACCCGCCGGATACGCCGAGGACGCCGGGGACCGTGACCGGAGCGTGCTGGGCGGCAAGGCCATGGGGCTCGCCGCGCTGCTCCGGGTCGGGGCGGCGATCCCCGACACCTGGGTGGTACCGGTCGGCGCCGACCCCACCTCCGCCGCACTCTCAAAGCTCGCCGCCGTGGCGCCGCGCTGGGCGGTGCGCAGCTCGGCCACGGTCGAGGACGGCACCGGCCTGAGCTACGCCGGCCTGTTCCGCAGTGAACTCGACGTCCCGGCAACGGAGTTGGCGGAGGCGATCGCCGCCGTCCGGGCGTCGGCGCACAGCGGCCGGGTCGCCGCCTACCGGGAACGGACGACCGTCGAAGCCGGCCACGTGGAGATGGCTGTGCTGCTCCAGCCGTTCCGTCCTCCGGTACGCAGCGGGCTCTGGCTGGGCCGCGGGCCCGGCCGGGGACGTCTGGAGTGGACAGAGGGCAGCGGGGAGACGCTGGTCTCCGGCGCAGTCACCCCCGCCTGGGAGGAGTGGACGCCCGAGGGCCGTACCGCAGGCTCGGAGCGCGCCGCGTGGGAGAGCGGCGGGCAGTCCGTCGGAGCGGCGTGCGCGAAGCTGCAGAAGGCGCTCGGCGTACCTGCCGACCTGGAGTTCGCACAGCTCGATGAGAAGCTGGTGTGGCTCCAGTTCCGCCCGATGACGGCCGCGCTCGGCGAGGCGCCGGACGAGCGGGTCGACCGGCGCCTCGCCGAGCGGCCCGATGGGGGTGACCAGCTCGTGCGCGGCATCGCGGCCTCCGGTGGTCTGGCCACCGCGCGGGGCCTGCGGCTGCGGGACGTCGACGATCCGCGCTGGGAGCCCGGCGCGGTACTGCTGACGGAGCACACCGACCCGGACTGGGTCCCGCTGATGGCGGAGGCGGCCGCACTGGTCACCGCCGAGGGCGGCATGCTGTGCCACGCGGCCATCGTCGCCCGGGAGTTGGGGGTGCCCTGTGTGACCGGGGTGGGCGCCGCGGCGCTGGCGCGTCTGGCGTCGGGGCGCCCGCTCGCGGTCGACGGCTCGGCGGGAACGGTGGCGGTGCTGTGATCCCCGTACGGGAGGAACTGGCCGATCTGGCCGACGAGCAGCGGGAGTTCACCGAACTCCTTTCGGCCCTCCAGGACGCGGACTGGCGGCGGCCCTCGGCGGCGGCCGGCTGGACCGTCGCCGACCAGGTGGCGCATCTGGCCGACACCGAGGAGGTCGCCGCGGACACCCTGGCCGACGGGCCTCGCGCGTTCACGAAGACCGTGCCCCAGTTTGCGACGGCCGAGGACTTCACCGCCGCGGGCTGCCGCCGGGGCGACGGGCTTTCGCCGGGTGACCTGACCGGCTGGTGGGACCGCGCCGCGGCGAGGACCCGTCGCCTGCTGGCCGAGCGCGGCCCCGAGGACCGCGTGGCCTGGGGCTTCGGAATGACCACCGAGACGTTCGCGGCCGCTCGGCTCATGGAGCACTGGGCGCACGGCCTCGACATCCGGGACGCGCTGGGACTTCCGGTGCACGAGACGCCGCGGCTGCCCCGGATCGCCGCCCTCGGCCACTCCACCCTGAACTACGCGCTGGCCGTGGCTCGGGTGCAGCGGCCCCAAGGTCGCACTCTGCGGCTGGAGTTGACCGCACGAGACGGCACCGGACACGTGGTCGGTCCGGCCGACGCCACCGACGTACTGCGCGGCCCGCTGCTGGAATGGTGCCGGGTCGCGACCCGGCGCGTGCGCGGCAGCCCGAACGCACCGAACGCACCGAACGCACCGAGCGCACTCGTCGCCGAAGGTGCCCTGACCGCCGAAGGCGAACTGGCCGAACTGGCCGTGCTGCACGCCCGAACCTATCTATGACGACGGTGACGCGATCTTTTCGGTCGGCCGAAAAGATCGGCGGCATGCGGAAGGAGGAGAAGCTGTCAAGCCGGTAGTGTGACGCCATGGTCAAGGTGGAGAAGGAACAGACAATCGCCTGTACACCGGAAGCCTTTCTCGGCTTTGTGCTGGACGTGGAACGGTACATCGAAGTCGACGACAAGATCGGCGCGATCTCCTGGGTGCGCAGGGACGGCAATCTCACCGAGTTCAAGTTCCAGCCACGGCTGCCCGGCCTGCGCCTTCCGGAGCCGAAAGCAATTGCCCAGATGCGGCTCACCCCGGGCAAAAGCATCGACATCAGGCTGGCTCCGCTGCCCCTGAACAAGTTCAACCACCGCATGGCGGAATTCGGCGCACGGTTCTCCTGCGAACCCGTGGACGGCGGGATCCGGGCCACCCGGATGATTTCCTTCCGCTTCAATCCCTTCACCCGGTGGATGCTCGACCCGGTGCTCAGGCGCACACTGCCCACGTCCGTCGAGCGGGAACTGCGGTTGAGCAAGGCGATTCTGGAACGCGGCGAAACCGGATAGCCTCGGAAACGCGATCCGCGCACAGGTCGACGACAAGGGGAAACCCATGCCCGTATCGGCGAACGACGCGACCCCGGACATCAATCCGGACGCGATCCCGTACGCCAATCGGGGCGGGACACCGGATGCCCATCCTCACGCGACTCCGGAACAGCCCGGGGAACCGGCCGGGGAACGATACGCGCATGTCATCGTCATCGGCGCGGGATTATCGGGAATTGCCGCAGCGGTCAAACTGCGACGCGGTGGCATCACGGACTTCCTGATCCTGGAGAAGGCCGACCGGGTCGGCGGGACCTGGCGGGAGAACACCTATCCGGGCTGCGCCGTCGACATTCCCTCGCCGATCTACTCCTTCTCCTTCAACCCCAATCCGGAGTGGAGCAGGAACTTCGTCGGCCAGCCCGAGCTGCTGTCCTACATCGAGGACACGGTCGACAAGTTCAGCCTGGCCCCGCGACTGAGCCTGGACACCGAACTGCTCGACGCCTCCTGGTCCCAGGAGCGCCGGCGCTGGGTGCTGGAGACCAGCCGGGGACGCCACACCGCCCAGCATGTCGTCTTCGCCTCCGGCCTCCTCCACGCGCCGATCATTCCGGACCTGCCAGGACTGGACGCCTTCCCCGGGCCCGTGTTCCACTCGGCCCGCTGGAACCACGACGTGGACCTGACCGGCAAGCGGGTCGCCGTCATCGGCACCGGCTGCTCGGCCGTCCAGCTCATCCCCGAGATACAGCCACAGGTGCGCGAGCTGCACGTCTTCCAGCGCACCGCCGCCTGGGTCATGCCCCGGCTCGACTTCCGGGTCCCACGGGCCCTCCAACGGCTCTTCCGACACGTACCGTTCACGCAGCGGCTGTTCCGCGGGATCTGCGACGCCGTCCTCAAGTCGCTCGCGCTCGTCATGCGCCGCGCGAGCGTCGCACGGCTGCTCACCCCGGTCGGCAAACGCGTCCTCAAACGCCAGGTGCCCGACCCGGACCTACGCGCCCGGCTCACCCCGGACTTCACCATCGGCTGCAAACGGCTGCTGCTCTCCAACACCTACCTGCCGGCCATGTCCCGGCCCAACGTCCGGCTCGTCCCGCACGCACTCGCCGCCGTCGAGGGCGGCGAACTCGTCGCGGCGAACGGCGAGCGCGCCGAAGCCGACGTCATCGTCCTCGGCTCCGGTTTCGAGCTGCGCCACCCGCCGATCGCCGAACGGATCCGCGGGCGCGACGGCAGAACGCTCGCCGACACCTGGGCCGTCGACAGCCCCGAGGCCTACCGGGCCACCACCCTGCCGGCCCTTCCCAACGCCTATCTGCTGCTCGGCCCGAACATCGTCATGTACAACTCGCTGCTCGCGCTCGCCGAAGCCCAACTGGACTACATCGTCGACGCGATACGCACCGCACGCGACCGCGGGCTCGACGCCCTGGAGATCCGGCCCGAGCCGTTCCGCTCGTTCAACGACGAGGTGCAGCGCGGTCTCGCCTCGACCGTCTACAACAACGGCGGCTGCACCAGCGTCTACCTCGACGAGAAGGGCAAGAACTTCGTCACCTGGCCCTGGTCCACCAAGCGGCTGCGCAAGGACCTGGCCCGCTTCGACATCGAGAACTACGCCACGACTCCCGCGGAGCGCTGAATGTACGACTACACCCAGCCCCTCAGGCGCAGCGAAGCCAGCCGGGCGAAGGTACGGCAGCGGACGGACATCGAGCTGCGCGGCCGGCACTGGACCCTGCTGCCGGACGTGTTCTCCCCGGCCGACTCCAAATCCAGCCTGGCCCATCTCGACCTGCTGAAGTTCCCGGTCGGCGGGACCTTCCTGGAGATCGGCTCCGGCACCGGACTGATCGCCGTCAGTGCCGCGCTCGCCGGCTGCCGCGCCGTCCACGCCACCGACCTCAATCCCGCGGCCGTCCGGAACACCGCGCTCAACGCGGAGCGCTTCGGCGTCGCGGACCAGGTGACCAGCGTCGAGAGCGACCTCTTCGACGGCCTGCGCGACGCACCCGCCTTCGACGTCGTCTACTGGCACTCCAACAATGTGTGGGCCCCGCCCGAACTCGACATCAACGTCCACGAGTTGGCCTATGTCGACCCCGGATACGACGCGCACCGACGCTACTTCCGCGAGGCCCGCCGGCATGTGGCGCCCGAGGGACGGGTGCTGATCGCGCTGAGCAGCCGCGCCGGCCGCGCCGAACTCGAAGAGCTGGCGGCGGCCGAGGGGCAGGCCCTGCGGACGGTCGACACCACGACCGTGGCGGAACCGGAGGGCCCGGTGGTCTACGAACTGCTGGAGGTCGTCCCCCTGTGACCGCCGGCCTGCCACCGGCCGCGCCCTCGCCGTGAGGCCGCCACCCCCCCGCTCGTCCCACCACCGCCCGAGAAGAGGCCACCCTTGATCTTCGACAAGCTGCTGGCTCTGCCCAGCGACGCCGAGCCCTGGATCGTCGACCACGAGCCGATCATCGTCGCCGCCCGGGACGAGCGGATCGCGCCGAGCGAGATAGCGGACGCCGCCGCGCGGGCCGCCACCGCCCTGCGCTCCCGCGGAGTCGTCCCGGGGGAGCGGTGCGTCGTCTGGCTGGAGTCACCGACCGACATCATCGTCGCCTACGCGGCCGTCACCGCGCTCGACGCCGTGCCCATCCTCCTCAGCCCGACCCTGCCAGGCCCGGTCGCCGCCTCGATGGTGGAGAACGTCTCCGGGATCACCGCCGTGATCGCCACCGACGACCGGCTCGCGACCAGCGAGAAGACCTTCCCGGACATCGGCCGCCTCGTCGACTGGCGGGACATCGCCGCCGAACTCCCGGACCACCCCAGGATCACCCGGCGCCGCGAGGTGGCCTCCGACGCCCCGTACGTCATCGTCCACACCTCCGGCACCACCGGCATCCCCAAACTGGCCGAGTGCTCCAGCGCCAGCATCCGGTTCAACGCCCGGGTGCAGGCCGTCATCCACTGGCTGTCCCGCCTGGACGGACACCTCGCCCTGGTCATCTCCCCGGTGCACGGCCGGACCGTGGTCGGCATCCTCGCCGCGCTCATGCGGCGGGCACCCCTCCTGCTCCTCCAGGACGACTCACCGGACAACGTGGACCGGATGCTCAAGCGCCACCGGCCCGTCTACCTGGAGACCCACCCCAACACCTTCCGCGCCTGGCAACACCTGGCGCCCGGCGGCGCGTTCCGCTCGATCCGCTTCTTCGGCGCCGGATTCGACGTCATCCACCCCGACACGGTCGCCGCCCTGCTCGGGGGCTCGGCCCACCGGTTCGCCGTCTGCGTCGAGGTGTACGGCCAGAACGAGACCGGCCCCATCGCCATCCGCAGCCATCTGAAGGGCGCGCAGAGGGTGACGCGCGCACTGCGCCGGATCCAGCGGTCCAAACTGCTGCGCGGGCATCCCGCCGGACCGCACTTCCCGTTCTGCCGGGTCCGTATCGTCGACGACTCCGGGCGCACGGTACCGGCCGGCACCCCCGGCCGGATGGTGGTCAACACCCCCGGCGTCTTCTCCGGCTACATCAACCGGCCGGACCTGACCTCCCGGAACTACCCCGACAACCGCTGGTGGGACACCGGCGACTGGGGAACGAAGTCGCGCACCGGCCGCATCACCCTCATCGACCGGCAGGTCGACAAGGTCTCCGGCGCCATCAGCGGCATCGGCATCGAGGACATCCTGCTGGAGACATTCCCCGAGTTTCTGGAACTGGTCGTCCTGGAGATGAGCGGAACCCTCCAGCCCGTCCTGTCGCTGCGCCCCGGCACCGAGTTCCGGCAGCGCGCCTGGGCGTCAGCGGCCGGCCGGCTGGCGACGATGGCCGAGCCGATCGTCATCCCCGACCGCGACTTTCCCCGGACCGTCACCGGGAAGATCCAGCGGGAGCAGCTGAAGAAGACGCTGGCCGATCAGCGCCCGGCCGACCAGAGCCGTTCCGTACGTCTTTGAGGGAGCGTTCGTATGACAGCCACCAGCGCGTCCGAGGCCACCAAGAGCTCAACGGCCTCGAAGGCCATGGGATACGTCCGGCTGGGCAAGGTCCGGATCTATCACCATGCCTACGGTTGGATCCTCGCCCTGCTCCTGCTGCGCCTGGACGGCCATGTGGGACGTGACACCGCGCCCGCGCTCGCCCTGCTCCTGCTGATGGTGCTCGCCACCCAGTGGAGCGGGGGAGCCGCCGACGACCTCGGCGGTTTCCGCGACGGCAGCGACGCCCGCAACTACGCGGGCCGGCCGCCCGGCACCGTGGCCAAGAAGCCGCTGCTCACCGGGGTGCTGACGGAGGCGGAGGCGGTCCGGTTCGGCGTCGTGATGTGGGTGATCGCGGTCGCGGCCGGGCTCATCGCCGTGTTCACGCTGGACGGCAAAGCGCCGCTGGCAGCCGTGCTGGTGATGCTCGTGGGCCAGATCGCCTCGGTGCAGTACTCGACCGGACTGAAGCTCAGCTATCTGCCGGGCGGACTCGAAGTCACCATCTTCTACGTCATCGGCTGCATCGGCCTGGTGCCGTACTGGCTGGTCGCCGGCCATGTCACCGCCGAAGCGCTGTTCACCGCGGCCCTCGTGGCGGTGTGGTTCCTGCTGATCGTGTCCTACGGGAACGCCTCCGACAAAGAGGGCGATGCCGAGGTGTCCCGGCACACCATGGCCGTGCTGCTGCCCCTCGGGGCGTTCAAGGTGTTCCTGTCCCTGCTCTTCGTCGCCGGCGTCACCCTGCTGACCCTGCTGTTCACCACCACCCGGTTCGACCCGCTGCTCGCCCTGACGGTCGTGCCGGTCGTCGTCCTGCACGCCGTACAGCTCTACTTCGGCGCCGGAAAGGAAGAGTGGCGCAAGGCGAGGTTCATCGGGCTCAGCTCGGTCGACCTGGGCTGCCTGGGCCTGGCACTCGCCTTCGTACTGGCATGAGGGAAGCAGTGAACGCCGACATGACGGCGGCCTACGTCACGGGCTTCGGCGGCGCGGACGACATCCGTGTGGGCCGGCTGCCCCGGCCCGTCCCCGGCCCGGACGAAGTACTCGTGCGGGTCGACGCGGTGGCCGTCAACCACGTCGACACCTTCGTCCGCTCCGGTGCGTACGCGACCGAGGTGCCCTTTCCCTTCGTGATCGGGCGGGACCTGGCCGGTACCGTCGCGGTGCCCGCGGGCCCGTTCGCCGTCGGCGACCGCGTGTGGTCCAACAGCCTCGGCCACGACGGCAGACAGGGCTCGTTCGCCCAGTACGCCGCCGTCCCGGTGGACCGGCTGTATCCTCTGCCCGCCGGAGTCGCCCCGGAGCGCGCGGTGGCCGTCCTGCACACGGCGGCCACCGCGCATCTCGGCCTGTTCCGCACCGCCCGCCTCCAGGAGGGCGAGACGATCCTCGTCCAGGGCGGCGGAGGCGGCGTCGGCAGCGCGGTCGTCCAGCTCGCGGCCACGGCCGGCGCGCGCGTCATCGTCGTCGACCGGGCCGAGAACGCCGAGTGGTGCCACGCCTGCGGAGCCGACCACGTCCTCGACCGCGACGACCCGAAGACACCCGAGGCCGTCCGTGACCTGGCGCCCGGCGGAGTGGACGTGCTCTGGGACTGCTCCGGACACCACGACTTCGAGACCACCGTCCCGCTGCTCGCGCAGGGCGGCCGCGTCGTGCTCTCGGCCGGGCTCCGGGTACGCGCCGTGCTGCCCGTCGGAGCCGTGTACACCCGGGACATCAGCGTGCGCGGCTTCGTCATCAGCAACGCGTCCGCGGCCGAACTCGCCGAAGCAGCCGAGGACATCAACCGCGAACTGGCGCGAGGCCGCCTCAACGGCAGGGTCCGCGCCAGGCTTCCGCTGACCGAGGCCGCCCGCGCCCACCGCCTGCTGGAGGGCCGCGAGAGCCGCGAGGGCACCGGCGCTCCGGGCCGCGTGGTGCTGCTCCCCGAAGACCTGGGCGCCCGCGCCTGAACAGCGCCGACAAGGAAGGAAGGCACACGTGCCGCGTCTGCTGAGCAAGGAATGGTGGGAAGAACGGGTCCTGCGCATGTACGACTCCTGGCGGGACCCGGTGACCTGGCACGTCACGGAGACGCCCGAAGGACCGGGGGATCTGCGGCAGTTCAAGCGGCGCCGCTTCGCCCTGCTCGTCACCTACAAGCGCAGCGGTGACGCCGTACCGTCGGCGATGTGGTTCGGCCTCAAGGACGGCCGGGCCTATCTGCGGACCGGCTGCGACTCCTGGAAGGTGCGGCGCATGCGGAACAACCCGCAGGTCCTGTTCGCGCCGTCCAACATCCGGGGCAAGCCGAAGGGCGCGGTCCTCGCGTGCACGGCGCGCATCCTGCCGGACGAGGAGAAACCGGCAGCCGCGCGGATCATCGCGGGCGCGTACGGGGCGGGCCGCAAGCTCTACGACCGTACGGTGGCCACGGTCTACGAGGAGGCGGCCTACATCGAGATCACCCCCAACGCCCTGCTGAAGGCGGAGGCGGAGGCGGAGGCGGAGACGCGGGCCCGGGCAGAGGAAGAGGCAGCCGGGCGGCGCGTGGAACAGGCGCGGGACTGAGTAACGGGGCACCCTGCATTGAGGGGCTCCCCGCTGATGAGTCAACGCGGGCCGTGAGCTGGGGAGTTGCCTCCTTTTCCCGGTCACGGCCCGCGTTCACGCAGCCCTGCCCTGGCGTGCAGCGCCCGCAGTGGCTTCGGCGCCCACCAGTTGCCTCTCCCGACCAGCCGCATGAACGCGGGCACCAGAAGGCCCCGTACCAGCGTGGCGTCCATCAGGACCGCCAGCGCCAGTCCGAGTCCGATCGCCTTGAGATAGACGATGCCCGAGATGAGGAAACCCAGGAACACGATGGAGATCAGCACCGCCGCGGCCGTGATCATCGAGCCGGTGCGTTCGAGTCCCCGGGCCACCGCCGCGGTGTTGTCGCCGGTTCTGTCGTACTCCTCCTTGATACGGGACAGCAGGAACACCTCGTAGTCCATCGACAGCCCGAACGCGAGGCAGAACAACAGCAGCGGCACGGTCCAGGTGATCGAGTCCGTCACCACGAAGTCCCCGACGACACCCTGCAGATGGCCCTCCTGGAACCCCCACACGAGCACGCCCAGCGTGGCGCTCAGACTCAGGCAGTTGAGGACCAGCGCCTTGAGCGGGAGCAGCAGACTGCCGGTGAACAGGAACAGCACCACGAAGGAGCTGACCGCGATCACGGCGAGAGCGGCCGGCAGCCGGGCGTTCATCGAGGCGATGGAGTCGGTCAGCTCCGCCGCGGGCCCGCCCACCTGCACGGCGTACGGGGCCGGGAGGCCTCGTACATGTGCCACCAACTGCCGGCCCTGCTCCGACATCGACTGGTCGCGCGGCACCACGGACAGGTAGGTGCTGTCCTCGGCGCCGAACCGCGCGGAGTGGACCGACGGCGGTTGGACGAGCCGGCCTCCGGCGAAGGTCCCGGCTTCGCTGTCGACCCGCGCCACCCCGTCGAGCCCGGACAGCCGCTCGGCGTACGGGGCCACCTGACGGGCGCCGGGCGCCGGTGTGTCGCTGAGGACCACGTTGAGGGCCTGGGTCTCCTGCGCTCGGAAGTTGTCCCGGAGGACACCGCCCACCTGCCGGGCCTGGCTGTCGGCAGGGAGCACCCGTTCGTCCGGCAGGCTCAGCCGCAGACCGAGGAAGGGTGCGCCGAGCAGCAGCAGAAGCGCGACGACGGCACCGGCGACCGGCAGCGGGAACCGCATGACACCCATCGCGAGCCGGTGCCAGAATCCCTCCTCGGCCGTGTGTCTCCCGGCCATGGGTTCCCCGGCCGCCTGTCCGCCGCTTCCACGTGTCCGGGCCTTCGCGGACCGGCGGCCGGGAAGCCGCCCCTTCTCGATGCGGTGGTCCAGCACCTTCAGGAGCGCGGGCAGGAAGGTGAGAGAGACGAGCGCGGCGAGCAGGGCGGTCGGGATGCCGGCGTACGCGAACGAGCGCAGGTAGTAGAACGGGAACACCAGCAGAGCGGCGAGCGCGAGGGTGACCGTCACCGAGGAGAACAGCACGGTACGGCCCGCCGTACGCAGCATCAGGGTGAGCGCCTGGTCGGTCCCGGCGCCTCGGTCCCGTTCCTCCCGGTAGCGCTTGATGAGGATCAGGCTGTAGTCGATGGCGAGGCCGAGACCCAGCCCCGTGGCCACGTTGCTCGCCAGCGCGGAGACCTCGGTGAACAGGGTCAGGACACGGATGACCAGCAGGACGGACAGGATCGTCAGCCCGCTTACCAGCAGTGGCACCAGGGCGGCCACCACACTGCGGAACACGAACAGCATCACGATCAGCAGGACCGGGAAGGTCACCGCCTCTATCTTGAGGAGGTCCTTCTCCGTGGTCTCGGACATCTCCTTGTCGGCGAGGGCGTTGCCGCCCACCTGGACGTCCAGCCCCTGGGGTGTGTGCCGGTAGCGGGTTTCCAGCCGTTCGAAGGTGTCCTGCACCTGGTCCTCGTCGCCGGAGAGCCGGGCCATCACGAGGGCCTGCCGCCCGTCCTTCCCGCGCAGCGGCTCGGCCTTGCCCAACGACCAGTAGGAGACGGCCCCTTCGACCCCGGGTTCACGGGCCATCTGCGTGGTGAGCCGGGCACCCGCGGCGGTGACGGCGGGGGAGTCCACCCCTCGCTCGTCGGAGACCAGGAGGACGAGGTCCGGGGCACCCGCCCCGAACCGGTCGTCCATCGCCTTCGAGGTTCTCGCCGACTCCGTCGAGTCGTCGACGAACCCTCCGGCGGACAGCTCCTGGAGCACGCTCCCGCCGAGCGCGCCCGCGACGACGAACAGGACTCCGGAGAGGTACAGCACAAGTCGGCTGCGGCGGCGGGCGAGTCGGGCCAGTGCGGCGAACACGTCGGCTAACCCCTCTCGCGCTGCGGCTTCCTGGACGAGCGGTTCACCCGCAGTGCGCGCAGCAGCGTGGCGGGAGCCGCCAGGGAACTGGGATGACTGCGCATATAGGTCACGGAGTTGAACCGCACGGCGACCTCCCGGTCCGTGATGGAGGCCTCGGCGATCTGCTCGGCGAACCATTTCGTGAGGCGGTAGCCGCGTGGGTAGGGCCCCTGCACGTCGTGACGGGCCAGGTCGGCGGAGGAGGATATCTGCCAGGCCGCGTCCACCACGACACGCTGGTCGGCGAAGAAGGCATGTGCGGGGCCGCGCAGGTCCGGCGCCGACCGCAGGTGGTGCGAGAGGGCGGACGCGTGCAGGGCCGCCGACGACATGCCCTGTCCGTAGATCGGGTTGAACGAGGCGACCGCGTCACCCACGCTGATCAGCCGCGCCGGGAACCGTTTGAGCAGGTGGTAGTCGCGGCGGCGGCTGTCGGCCTGGTGGTAGGTGAGGATGTCGCCGAGCTGTTCGCCCTCGACCGCCTCGCGGTACACGGGCGGCAGCTCACCGCACAGCTTCCGGAACTCGTCCACGTCCCGGATCGGCGGCTGCTTACCGTAGTTGGCCAGGGTGATCAGCCAGCGGTCCCCCTCGATCGCGGTGATGGCGCCGCTCGCCACCCGGGGCGGGGTCGGGGTGGGAGTGCGGTAGGCGATGGCCGCGGCCAGCTCGGGGTCGCTCGTGGTACGCCGGAAGTAGCCGGTCGCGTAATCGATGTCGATGGCCATCCGGCGCATCGCGGGCCGCTCCCAGCCGGCCTTCTCCAGCCAGTCACCCAGCTTGCTCGCACGCCCCATGGCGTCGACGACGAAGTCGGCGTCCTCGACCCACTCGCCGGAACCGGAGCCACCAGCGGCCGCGGTGCCGGGGCGAGTGACCGGGCCGCACCGCACCCCACTGACCGCCTCGCCCCGGAACTCCAGGCCGATCGCACGGCAGGTGAGCACCTTCACGTTCGGCAGGGCCAGGGTGCGGCGGCGTACCAGTGCCTCCAGGAACGGCCTGCTGCTGGAGATCAGTCCCATCGAGCCGTCGCTGACCTTCGGGACGCCGTCCGCATAGGCCCGGATGGTGTACGGCGACGACACGATCGCGCCGCCCGCCCTGGCCTCGTCCTCGAAGCCCGGGAACAGCCGCTGGAGTTGCATCCGACCGCCGTGCATCAGGGTGTGCAACTGCCCGTCGTGCGGGGTGCCCGGCCGTGCGGCGGCGGCCGGCGGCAGGGAGTCCCGCTCGACGACCACCACGCTCTCGGCATGGTCGGAGAGCACCCGAGCGGCCAGCAGCCCGGCGAGACTCCCGCCGAGCACCACGGCCCTGTCCATCAGGGTCCGGGTTCTCCTGAGGGGCTCGTCGGTGCTGAGGCGGGCGAACACTCGGGCGGCAGACTCGTACACGAGAACCTCCAGACAGATCGCCGGCATCATCCGGCCGCTTCGGGGCGCGCACGCATGTGTCCGACGAAAGGAAGGAGTGAGGTGAGCCCGTCCGCCCGAATCCGCTGTTCCGCCGCAGCCCGGTCATCCATGCTTCATCGCGCCCCGGATCGGCGCAAGAAGCATTCACCACAGGTGGAGCGCGACTTCACATTGGCGGAAAAACATCTTCCCGGACGGGCACTGCTTGACGGATGGGGATGCGCGAGCCCGAAGTCCGCGAGGGACGTACGGGCATCGCGCACCGGTCCACCGGCTGCTGCTCTCGCCTCAGTCCAAGGCCCGCAGCAGACTGCCCACGACCCGGCCTGCCATCGCTCCGAGCGAGCCGGCCACCGCGTCCGTGAACCGGCTCACCCACGCCCGGAACGACACCTCGCCCGCCCGGCGGATCTCGGCCAGGTCACGCGCCTGCTGTGTCAGTACCCGCGCCAGGAGCGATGCCACGCGGATGACCTCCCGCACCGCCTCCTCCACCTCGTGTGCCTCGAACCGACGGCCACAGGAACAGTGGAAGCGTGTCTCCCACACCCCCCAGCCGCGTCGGCAGCCCGTGCACCGCACCCGTGACCGGTCCGGATCGATCTCAAGACCACCGCCGTGCCCCACCGCCTCAGCCGTGGGGCAGCCATGGTGGCGGCTGACGGCCCAGGAGCGGGAGCAGGCCGGGCACCGGGGAAAAGCGAACTCGACCCACGCCATGGTGTGTTCCTCCTGATCGGTCAGCCGGCCGAGGTCGGCGGTACACGGCGTGCCCGTCGGTACTCGTCGTGGTACGAACGCCTCAGCGTCGACCTGGCGTTGGTCAGGATCGTCGTCAGATCACCGAGGTAGGCGTGCATGCGCGCCAGCGAGACACCGGCGGCCTTCGCGATACGTCCCGCGACACTGTTGAGCCAGAGCCGGAAGGAGACCTCGGACATCCGGTCGATCTCCCGCAGGTTCTCCTCCTGCTCCCGCATGACGACGCGCAGCGCGTTCACGATGGAATCGAACTCGCCCGGTTCGGGTGCGGCGTTCATCGGCCCATCTCCCGCTCCACGCGCCGGACGAACTCCTGGAACCGTGCCCGATCCGTCTGCAACTCCTGCCACTGGACGTCCGACAGCGCCGCGAGCGCCTCGTCGACGGACCGTGGCCGCTCGGGGTTCGGCCGCTCTCGCAGACCCGGTGCCGGTGCGGGGGCCCCGGTCGGCGCCTCGGGAGTCGCGGCCGGGACCTCGGCCAGGGTGCGTGCCTGGGCGGCCCGCAGCAGCTTGCGGTCCACGAGTGCCGTGAAGTCCGCCAGGTCCATCCGCTGCTCCAGGACCCATCGGCGCTGCTCGGGGACCGCGTACATCATCTCCTTGAACAGCGCCGTCAGGTTGTAGTGGTGCAGTGCGGCGTACGACACCGCCCGGCCCCGCCAGGCGGGCAGGGTCTGCGCGATGCTGCGGGTGAACGCTCCTTCCCGGTCCAGTAACGCGGCCCGCTGGAGCTCCGAGGGCAGGTTCGCGCGGGTGTTCCAGTCGTGAGGACCCATTTCGTCGGCCTTGTTGAGCCCGAAGACCAACCGACCGACGAGTTCCGGGCTGGGCCCGAAGAGGTCCTTCAGCGCCTGCTGGACGAGTTGCACCGTCCGGTCCTTGGCCGCGTGGATCCACACGACGGCATCTGCCGTCGGCAGGATCTCGCGGTACAGGTCGAGGTAGCGCCGGTAGTTGGCGATGTCGTCGCCGATGCCCGGCATGTCCACGACCTCCAGGGTTCCGTGGCTCCCGCTGACCTGCTGGACCGGGATCGTCCAGGCCCGGTCGGTGGTGGCCCTGCTGTGGCCGACCTCCTGGCCCGCGTTGAACAGGGCGTTGATGGTCTTGGACTTGCCGACCCCGGCCTGGCCGATGAGGACCAGTCGCGGCGGCGCCTCGTTCACGAGCGCCTCCTCGTACCCCCGGAGGAGAGACGCCCGCTGCGCCGGAGAGAGCGCGTCGGACTGCTCGACCGAGGTGGTGAATCTGCGTAGATGCTGACGGATGAAGTCGGGCATGGCCGTCCTCCCGGAAGGGCCGGGACCGTGCGTCCCAGTGCCTCTCGATGTTCTCGGCCGCGGCGCGTTCTGGCTGTCCCCGCCAGTGGTGACAGCCACGCCGTCCGCGTCCGGACGACCGGCACGGGATCAGCTCGCGCGGACGTCCGCCTCGACCCACGTGGAGCTGAGCGAGTTCTCCACCACGCTCCCCGTCACCGCCTCGGCGACGGCCTCACGAAGCGCCCGGGCCCGCACCTCGTGTCCCGGGAGGAGCACCAGGGAGGCACGCACCCCACCCGGCGTGGCATTCACCGTGAGGTACAGCTCGCGCGGGGTGGGGCCGCAGTTCAGCGCGGTGGTCAACAGCAGCCGCAGGAAGGCCGGCGGGTGCGGATCGTCGGAGTCCGACTGGATGAAGACCGCGCAGTCCTCCCCACGGGCCCTGCTCAGCAACTCGCGCGCGGCACGGTCGAGTACACCGGGCAGATGGATCTCGTCCCGGACCGCTCCGTCGAGCAGACGGGCGCGCTCCCGCACATCCGGGTCGTCGGGTGCGCACCGGCCGGACCCCACGGCGGTGAGCAACGGCAGGATCGCCTCGCCGAGATCGGCCAGCCTCCTGCTGTGCAGCTCCTCGCGTGCCTGGCGGGCGGCTTCGGCGGCGAGTGTGACCGACCGCTCGGCCTCGGCGCGTGCCGTCGCCCCGCCCAGCCGGGCCACCGTGCGCCCGATGGCGAGCCCTGTGATCACGCCGAGCGCGGGTGCGAAGAGGGCGGGCACCACCAGGGCGGCGGTCGCCCCGGCCGAGGACGCGATCGGCGGACCGGCGACGACCAGGACGACGATGCCGATCTGCTCCACCACCAACGCCGTCAGTGCCTCCCACGCCGGGCGGACGATGACCAGCAGGGTGAGGAGCGGTGTCACCGCACCGACGGGCCAGGAGGTGTAGTCCGCGAGGCCCACCAGCGGCAGCACATGGAAGCTCCCCAGCGCCCCCACGACGGCGAACACGCAGGCGCCGCACGCCACAGGGCGCGGGATGACCGTTCCGGCGCGCAGCAGGAGCGCCATAGTGATGACGGCGAGTGACACGTACCAGACCAACAGGTGCCCCGTGCCCGGGGTCCGGAGCGTGTGGACGGCCGCGATGACGCCCATGACGGCGAGGAACGGCAGACAGACGGCGGCCAGCGGACGCCGTACGTCGCCCACCGCGGCCTGCATGCGTCCGACCGTCTCCTCGGCCGCGCCGGGCCGAGCCGCTGTCCCGGCCGCGGGAGCCGCCGCCGGGGGGGACCACAAGAGCCGCACGGTCGTGCCGCGCCCGGGAGTGCTCAGGACCTCGGCCGATCCTCCGACGGTGGTCATCCGGCGGATCACCGACCTCCGTAACCCCACCGAGGTGGAGGGGAGTTCTCCTGCCGGGAAGCCCCTGCCGTCGTCCGTGACGCTCAGCGTGAACCCGTCACTTCCTCGGTCCGTGTCGTCGGGACGGTCCCGTGCGCCCCGTCGCAGGCAGATCCTGACGGTCCGGGCCCCGGCATGGTCCTCGACGTTGCGTAAGGCCTCCCGGACCGCGCCCATCACCGCCTCGGCCACGTCGGGCGGCACCGGGACCTGCCCCGTGATCTCGATCGTCAGCGTGGTGCCCTCCGGTGCCCGGAGGGAGCGCAGCACGGCCGCGAGATCGCTCCGGCCGCCGAGGCCGGGCCCGGCGGGAGCGGCGGCGAGCGCGGTCACGGCACCGGTGGCCGCCTCCCGCAGCCGCGCCACCGGAACTCCGGGCAGGCTGATGGCCTGCAACGCCGTGCTGACCTCGTCGTGCAGCATGCCCTGGAAATGCCGATGCGCCTCACGACGGCCCGCTGCCCGGCCCGCCGCCGCCTTCACCGCGCGCACCTGTCGCTGTGCCCGGTCGGCCCGGTCGCCGGCCGTCCGCATCAACGGAACGAGTACGCCACCGGCCACCGCCGTCGCCACCACCGGCCAGACACTCTCCAGGGCGACCGCCGGTCCGTCCGCGGGCCAGCTCGCGGCCACCTGCGCCCCGATCGCCGCGACGCAGACCCATCGGCCGACCCAGCGTGGCAGCGCTGCGGTGGCGAGCAGCACGGCCGGCACGGCCAGCAGACAACGCTGCCCGACCACGACGCGCGACGTGCCGCCCAGCGCGATCACCGCCTGCCCCAGGACCGCCAGAACGAAAGCCACCGCGGCGTCCTTGCGGGACAGCCGCATGCGCCATCCCCGTGTCGCCGTGATCACGGCCTGGGCGAGGAACACCGCCCCCACGGCGCGGACGTCGGGATCGGGCGCCGAACCGTCGGCGAGGAGGAACACCGACCAGCTCAGCGCGAACAGCGCCGACAGTGCGGCCATCGCGGACGACAGCCCGCGTTCCACCCCTCGGCGGTAGGACCGCGAACTCAGTGCCCGGTCCGTTCGGGCAGGTCCGGGTCGATGTCGATGACACCGTCGGCCACGGCTCGGTAGACCAGATCACCCGTACCCTCGACCTGCCTGCCGCTCGCCTTCGAGTAGGCGTGGATCGCTCGTGAGCGGTGGGTGCGCAAGGTGTCCTCGGTGATGTGCAGGATGCGCGCGATGTCCTCGTGCGGCAACCCCTTGGCGATCAGGTCGAGGACCTGCAACTGCCGTGGGGAGAGGCTGACGCCGCCCCGCGGGTCGTGCACGATGTAGTGGGCGAGCCGGCTGGAGACGTACAGTTCGCCCGTCTCCGCCGTATGGATCGCCTCCACCAGACGCTCCCGAGGGTCCTCCTTCAACACCAGGCCCAGCGCCCCTGCGTCGAGGGCCCGGCGCACCAGCGCGGGGCGTTGTTCACCGGTGAAGACCAACACCCGTGCTCCGGTGGCCCGTAGCCGACGGACGTTCGCGCCGATGTCGCTGCGGTCCCGCAGGCGCAGATCGAGCAGGACGACGAGCGCTCCGCCGTCGCCCGGGTGTTCGGCGAGCAGGGTGTCGACGTCCTCGGCCGTCGCCACGAGCACGATGTCGGGTGCGTGACGGGCGAAGTAGGCCGCGATCCCGTCCAGCAGGATGGGATGGTCGTCCACCGCGGCTACTCGGATCGTCGGTGTGTCCCCGCTGCTCGCGTCCGGTTCCATGCCGCCTCCCCCCCCGAGCGCCGCACCCTCCTCGGTCACCGTGGAGGCATCGTAGGTGTTCTGTGGATCCCGTGTCGGGTGTTCCCGGTACTCCGCGTTCTCTACGAGAGCCCGACGGGCGGCGGTCAGTGGCCTCCCCGGTTCTCGACGCAGGGGCCTGTTCCGGGCTGAGGCTCGGCATAGGCGCCGTGCACCTCGCTGGTCAACTCGTCCTTCGTCACATACCCGGACACGCACACGACTCCGGTATGGACGCTGTAGAACCCGTTCCCGATGTAGACACCGTGCTCCTTGCCGCAGCCGAGACGCTTCAGCGCCGCCGCGATCCGCTGCTCGCCGAAGACGCCGTACGCGCCGGAACCGCCCTCCTCCCGGACTTTCTCAAGTTCCCCGCGGATGAGCCCGGCCGAGGCCTCACCTTGGGCCCGCCTGTCCTCGGACAGGGACCCTTGCATGCGGTAGGCGTGATTCTCGGCGTAGTGGGGAGGGCGGTCCGCGTTCTTCCCCGAACCCCCTCCTGAACCGTCGTCATCCGCACTCGGACGCGATGAGGACGGCAGCGCGGTGGGTGGATCCGTGCGCTTCTCCGCAGGCTGCGCGCACTTCGGCCGGGGAGGGTACGAGGTCGGGGGGCGGGCCGACTGCGACTGACCGCTCTGCTGGGTGCCGCACGCGGTCAGGGCGGTCGCGACGAGGGCGGCTGCGACGACCGACCGTCCGAGGAGCCGGGGCATGGACATGGGCATGGACATGGAGGAAGTCTGAGGCCTTGGGTGGTGGGCGTCATGAGTGGAGGTACTCATACGGTGGCGGGCTTCGTGCAAGGGCGGAGAGCCCACCGGCCCACGCCCCCCGATCGAGAGGCGTGGGCCGGTGAACGTACGGAGTTCCAGCGGTCCTTGAGGCGCAGCTCTCCCTGACCTACTTGAGAGTGATCGCGTACACCTGCACCCGAGGATCGTTCTGCAGGCCGATGGAACGCACCGTCTTCGACGCGTCGAGGTCCGCCGAGGCGCCGAACAGACGCACCGGTGGGCCGTCCACGCCCTGGCCGCGCTTGATCCGGTGCGGCATCTCCAGCACCACCGAGCTGCCCTGGGGTGTCGATCCCGCCCAGTCGCCCACGGGGACGGACACCTCGGCGGTGGTTCCGTCGGTGTAGCGGACGGACAGCGCGGTCGTCACCGGGCCGTGGTGGGCCACGGCGACCACGCGCAGCGCGCCGTACGAACCGGCGGGGAGCAGCATCGACTGACCGCGGGCCTCGACGAAGTTCTCGGCCGTGCCGGACGGATCGGGAGCGTCGTAGGTCACGCCGCCCCAGACGACCGGGCCCGCCGCGGGCAGCAGGTCTCCGTCGAAGCTCCAGCCGCCTCCGTCGAAGTCGCCCTGGTCGGAGGCCGCGACGGTCGCGGTTCCGTCGTGGTTGACCTCCTTGCCGAGGTCGACGGCACACTGCTCGTCGATGTCCGGCGCGCAGCGGGCCGCTGCGCGCACCTCGATGGTCGCGACCCGTTCCACGCTCTTCACGCCCTTCGCCGCCGCCGTGATCCGCACGGTGTACGAACCCGGAGCGGTCCCGGCCGGCACGTTCACGTCCACGGTCGCGGTCCGCTGGACCGGAAGACGGCGGGACGTGAGGGAGAAGGGCTCCGAGGTCTTCGCGGTCCAGCCGCTGGGAGCCTTCACGCCGACGCCCACCCGCAGGGTGCCGGGGGACTGACCCAGCACGTCCAGCTTGAGACGGACGCTCTGCGCGCTGTCCGACGTCGGCAGGACGTCGGAAGCGGTACGGAGCGACGCGTCGAGATTCCGGCGGGAATCGGCTGCCGCGCGGTTCACGGACGGCGGCTCGTCACCCTTGCCCGTACCCCATGCCGACGGCTTGCCCGCCATCTCGAAGGCGAGGCTTCCGCCCTTGGCGACCGCGTCCCAGTCCAGCCAGGTGGCGCGCAGGTTCTTCCCGCCGAACTTCGCCTGCTTCACATAGCGTTGGGTGTCGCTCGTCCCCGGTGCCTTGACGGTCAGGGTGCCGCCCTGCTGCTTCCCGTAGGCGCCGATGCGAATGACCGCGGAGGGGAACTGCGGGCTGGAGACGGCGAGGAAGTCACCGCCGTTCGTCGTCGGGTACAGGCCCAGCGACGAGAAGACGTACCAGGCGGACATGGTGCCCAGGTCGTCGTTGCCGGTCATGCCGTCGGGCCCGTCCGTGAAGAGCGTCATCGCGGCGCGGACCACGGTGGCGGTCTTGGCGGGCGCACCGGACCACAGGTACATGTACGGGGCGTGCAGATCGGGCTCGTTGTTCGGGTTGTAGGTCGGCTTCCCGTAGTAGTCGTACGGCGCCGAGATCCAGTCCTCACGAGCGGTCTTGGCGGGGTCCGCGAGGAGTTTGTCGTAGGCGAAGAAGGAGTCGAGCCGCTTCTCCGTCGCGCGCTTGCCGCCCATCAGGGAGACCAGCCCGGCGGGGTCCTGGGGCGCCAGCCACTGGTACTGGTAGGCGCCGCCCTCATGGAACTGGTGGCCCGCTTCGACCGGGTCGTAGGGCGTCAGCCAGGTGCCGTCGGTCGTACGCGGCCGGAACTGCTGGATGGAGGAGTCCCACAGGTTCCGGTACCACTGGCCGCGCGCCGCGAACATCTTGGCGTCCGCGCTGTGTCCCAGCCCCTTGGCCATCAGTGCCAGCGACGCGTCCGCGGCCGCGTACTCCATGGTCGCCGAGGCGGGATGGCGGCAGTCGTTGTCCCCGCCCTTGTCCGCGCAGTCCTTCCCCGGTTCCAGCCCGCTGGGGACGTAACCGCGCTTCTGGTACGCGTCCACTCCCGCACGGCCGTTGTAGGGGGAGTCCGCCGGTGGCGTACTGGTCGCGTTCTTCCGCAGCAGCGCGTACGCCTCCTTCTCGTGGCCCGCGAGCAGGCCCTTGGACCATGCCTCGACCAGGAAGGGGGTCACCGGGTCGCCGGTCATGATGTTGGTCTCGCTGTTGGCGAGTGACCAGCGCGGCAGCCAGCCGCCGTCCCGCCCGATCGCGACGACCGACAGCGCGACGTCACGGGCGACCTTCGGCTGCAGCATCTGCAGCAGTTGGTTCTGCGGCCGGTGGGTGTCCCACAGCGACAGGTTCTGGTAAGGCGTGAACCCCGACGCCTGATGGTTCTTGCCGTCGAAGCCCGCGTACCGGCCGTCGACGTCTCCGGCGAGGTTCGGGTGCAGCTGCGCGTGATAGAGCGCCGTGTAGAACGCGCGTTGCCGCTCGGCCGACCCGCCGCCGATCTTGACGGCGTCGAGCTGCCGCTCCCAGGTCGAGTGCAGCGCCGCACGCGTGGCGTCGAAGTCGTACGAGTCCTGCGTCTCCGCCTTCAGGTTCGCGCGGGCGCCGTCCAGGCCCGTGTAGGAGAGCCCGACCTTGACGACGACGTCACGGTCGGAGGCGGCGTCGAACGTCACCCAGGCGCCGTTGTCGCCCTCGCCGGCCGCGTCCCGTTCACCGGGGGTGGGAGTGGTGCCGCGCCAGGCGCCGTGCGAGGTGAACGGCCGGTCGAAGGTCGCGGTGAAGTAGACGGTGTGCTTGTCCTTGCCCGCGCAGAAGTTGCCCGCCTCGACCCGGCCCTCGACGGTCCGGTCGCCGACGACATGCACTTCTGAGCTGTACACCTTCTGGTTGGCCTTGCCCGTGTTGAACAGGACGTTGGCGCGGTCGGTCGACGGGAAGGTGTAGCGCTGCCAGCCCGTGCGGGAGGTGGCGGTCAGCTCGGCGTCGATGTCGTACGACTTCAACCCGACGCGGTAGTAGCCGGGTTCGGCGTCCTCGTCGTCGTGCGAGAACGTCGACCGGTAGGAGTTCGGATCCACGCTGTCGACCGCTCCGGTCGTCGGCATGATCGGCAGCTCGCCCATGACGGAACAGCCGACACCGGAGAGGTGGGTCTGGCTGAATCCGTGGATCTTGTCCTGCTGGTAGTCGTAGCCGCCCTGGCCGCCGGTGTCCGGGCTGACCTGGACCATGCCGAAGGGAGCGCTCGCACCGGGGAAGGTGTTGCCGAAGTTCTGGGTGCCGATGAACGGGTTGACCAGGGAGGTCGGTTGAGCGGCTGCCGCGGGTGCCTGGGCGACGGCCGGCACCGGAGCCAGCGCGCCCCCGGCGACGAGCAGGGCGGCGAGAGCTGTCGACGCGCGGTGACGCCATCGGTGGAGGGGTCTGTGCATGGAAGCGGGCTCCTGTTCCTCACTCTTCATGTGCACTCTTCATGTGCTGCGCACGGAAAGAAGCGCCGGCCCGTAGGGGCCGGCGCTCGTGTATGTGTGTGCGTCAGGCGTGGGAATTCGGCACGGGAAGGAAGCGGTGTGCAGGTCATCGCGTCGAGCCCCCCTCGCAGCGCAGTCAACGGCATCCGGCCGGCTGGAAGCGGACTAGATCATGCGTCTGACATCGTTGTCAAGGGTTCTGACGCGGAGCGGTGGGGGTGCGTCGGAACGCGGTCACCCGCAACTGGTTCTCGGCCGGTGGCCGACCGGTGGTCGGTCGGTGGTCGACCGGTAAGGGGTCGACCACCGGTCGGCATGTCGGGCACCTTGGGGGCGTGGACGGGCGGCGGGTGGCGGGTGGGGGTGCGGGTCACGTCTGGGGGCAGGTGGCGGGCCGTTCGGGGGTGCGGCGCGCGCGGAGCCACTGGGCGAGCAGTGCGAGGGCGGCGAGGAAGGCGACCGTGGCGGCGTAGGCGACGGACGTCTCGTGGAGTCCCGTATGCGTGGTGGCGATCCCGGCGACGACGGCGGGGACGCTGAAGGACAGGTAGGAGATCACGAACGCCACGGAGAACAGCTCGCCGCGTTCGGAGGGCGCGGCCATACGGGCCAGCGTGCCGAAACTGGCGAGGGAGGAGGCGCCGAATCCGACCCCGGCGACCACGGTGCCGAGTGCCGCGGTGAGCAGTGAGTCCTCCTCGACGCCGGTCAGGGCGACGACCGTGCCGGCGAGCAGGAGGCCGGCGCCGAGCGCGAGGGTGCGGGCGACGGGCCAGCCGCGCAGCGCGATCGCGGTCAGGCAGGCCGGTACGGTCAGCAGGGTGACCACCAGGCCGCCGACCACATGGCTGGAGAGTCCGAACAGGCCCACGGCGACCGACGGTCCGAGCGAGAGGTACAGGCCGCCCAGCGCCCAGCTCGCGACGAGGATCGGCACCAGGCGCAGCAGGTCGGCCCGCAGATGGGGTGCCACCTTGAGGCGGGGCTGCAGCGAGCGGGCCGCTCCCGGACGCCGCAGCGATGTCTCGGGCAGGGCCGCGACCACGGCCGCCGCCAGGACGAGGCCCGCGAGCAGCAGCACGTACACGAGGCGGGTCGGGTGGGGCCCGTACTCGACGAGGAAGCCGCATCCCAGGGCGCCGAGGCCCAGCCCGAAGGTGGGCGCCGCACCGGTGACGACGCCGGCGCGATGGGGCGCGTGGGTGGGGTTCAGGTCGGCCAGGGCCGCGCCGAGGGCCGTCATGGCGGCGCCGGTGGCGATTCCCTGGACCAGTCGCGCGGCCAGCAGCAGGGACACGCTGTCCGCGACGAGGAAGAGCGCCATCGACGCGGCTTCCAGCGTGATCGCGGAGAGCAGTACCGGGCGGCGGCCGAGGTGGTCGGACAGGGAGCCGAGCACCAGCAGCGCCGCGATCATCCCGAGCACGTAGACGGCGAACACCGTGGTGAGGGTGGTCGCGGAGAAGTCCCAGTGCTGCTGGTAGACGACGTAGAGGGGGGACGGCGCGCTGGACGCGGCCATGAAGAGCACGAAGACGACCGCGATGGCGGCGAAGGCGGTCGGACGGCTGAGCTCGCGGCGGCTTCGGCGGGGCGGGGCGGTATCGGGCGGGGGCGGTATCTGGTTGTCGTGGTCGGGCAGGGCGGAGACGGACACGACTCTCTCCAAACGCAGTGATCGATGCGTTAAGGACGCTACCACTAACGCAACGATCAGTGCGATAATTTCCCCATGGTTGACGCTCAAGCCCAGGTACGCCCCGGCGGTCGCTCCGCGAAGGTCCGCGCGGCCGTCCACCACGCCGTCGCACAGCTCCTCGCGGAGGAACCCGCGGAGGCCCTGACGATCCCCGCCGTCGCCGCCCGCGCGGGCGTGCACCCGACCACGGTGTACCGGCGCTGGGGGTCACCCGCCCAGCTCCTGGGCGATGTGGCCACCAGCCGGTTCAGCGGTGACGTCGTCGTGCCCGACACCGGGACGCTCACCGGTGACCTGGAACGCTGGCTGGGGGACGTGGCCACCGACCTCGCGGACCCCGACACCCTCGCCCTCATGCGCGCCGCCATCGGCTCCGGGCCTGACGGCGGCTGCGCCTGCATCGGGGACCGCCACGAACAGCTGAGCGCCATCATCGAGCGCGAACGCTCCCGCGGCGGCCGTGCCCCCGAGATGGAGAACGCCGTCGACTTCCTGCTCGGACCGCTCTACTACCGCGCCATCTTCAGCGCCCAGCCGGCCTCCAGCGACTGGGCGCGCGAACTGGTGGCCACCTTCCTCGCGGCGCCGGCCACCGCAAGCGCCGGGGAACAGCCGGCGGGCGGCCTCCGGCCTTCGACTGTGGAACTACAAGGCCCGGCAAGCGGTTGAGTGCGGCATCAACCGGCTGAAACGGAACCGGACGGTGGCGACCCGGTTCGACAAACTTGCGGTGCGCTTCGAGGCGACGATCCTCATCGCAGCCATGAACGAATGGCTCTGACCTGGCGTGCGTTCCATCCCCTTTCGCGGGTGCCCGCAGCGATCACTGCGCTCGTTGGGGCGCACTCAATCGACCTGGGTTCGATGGTGACGATGACAGGCTCACCTCGCTCGACAACTGACAGGCCGGGCGAGGTGAGCCTGTTGGTACGACGAACCAACGACTCTCCGGGCTGGTCTCGCGGGACAGCCCGGAGAGCAGTCAGCTGAGCCGGGTTGTGGCGTACGCCTCGATGGCGTCGCGCTGGTAGACGGCCAGGCCCGGTGCGATCGCCTCGTACGCGGCGCGCCACGCGCTGTTGTCCACGCAGGAGCGTCCGACGGTGCGGTACTCCTCGGCGGATACGGGCCGCAGTTCGGTCATGGCCTGGTACTGGGCGTCGATCTGGGCCTGTACGGGCGCGGCGTCGGCCGGGTGGCCGGCGGCCATCAGGTCGGCCAGCAGGATCATCTGTGTCGTGCGCTCGCGCTGTCCGGCCTCGATGTCCTGCGGGGTCATTGCGGCGACCGAGCGGGCGACTTCCTGGGCGTGCTCGGGGAAGTCGCGCAGGCTCTCCTGGTACTGGGAGGGCTGGATGCCCTCGAACAGGTTCTCCGGTCGGTTGACGGTCATGGGATTGCCGTCCTTCCTGGACTGTTCCAGTTCGGCGATCGTGCGGGAGACGGTGCCGGCCAGGGCGTCGAGCCGGTCACGCTCGGCGAGCAGCCACCGGTGGTGGCCGCGCAGGGCGTCCACCTCGTCGACCTGCTCGGCCAGGATCCGGCCGACCTCGACAAGCCCCACGCCCAGTGCCCGCAGTACGAGAATCTGCTGCAGCCGCAGCAACTGGCGCTCACCGTAGTAGCGGTGGCCGTTCGCCCCGATCCGGGCGGGCGGCAGCAGGCCGACCTCGTCGTAGTGCCGCAAGGTCCGGGCGGTCACACCCGACATCCGAGCGACCTCCGCAATAGGCCAGTCCATCGCCCTCTCCCTCACGATCGCGTCACAGGGCCGGTTGCTCCGGCCCTGTCAAGGACGGTAGAAGCTGCCGCAGCGGCAACCGCAAGCCCGCACCCTCACGATCTGGATGACGGCCCGCGACTTTCCCCGACGACCCCACCCAGCACACCAGCAACTTCCAAAACACGGCCTCACCGGAAAGGCTCACCGGGCGGCAGGCGACGAACTGCTCCTCAGAAGCACGGGCTTCGCGCGCCTCTGGGAGTCCTACCACGTCAACGCGTTCGTCCAGGGAAGCAAGACGCTGCACCAGCCCGAGGTCGGACTCCTCACACTCCGCTACCAGTCCATGCTGATCGCTGATCGCTGATCGAAGGGACCCCGGGGCATCTCCTGGTGACGTATTACGCCTCGCCCGGCCCATCGGACCACGACGCCATGGTCCTCCTCGACCGGGAGGACGTCGTCCGGTGACGGACGGGCCAACGGGCCAACGGGCAGGCGGGCAGGCGGGCCGCGGGACGTTCGGCATGGGCCGGGTCGCCGGAGCGGGCCGCGGTCGCGGGCGGTCCCTGGCCGCGGCGCGTCCGCACCGCGGCCAGGGACCGGACTCAGAGCAGCGACTCGGCGGTGATGGGCAGGTCACGCACCCGTCGGCCGGTGGCGTGGAAGACGGCATTGGCGATCGCGGGGGCGACCCCGACCACGACGACCTCGCCGAGGCCCTTCACACCGAGGGGATCGGCCTCGTCGTCCCGTCCCTCGACGTAGATCGCCTTGAGGCCGGTGACGTCGGCGTTGACCGGGACCAGGTAGTCGGCCAGGTTGGCGTTGACGATCCGTCCGTCGCGGTGATCGGTGACCGTGTGCTCCAGCAGGGCCATTCCGATGCCGCCGACCATGGCGCCGATGGCCTGGCTGTCGGCCAGCTTGGGGCTGATGATGCGGCCCGCGTCGAAGACGCCGAGCATCCGCCGCACCCGGACCAGACCGAGGCGGGCGTCGACGGCCACCTCGGCGAACACCGCGCCGTAGGCGTACATGGAGGAGCGGGACTGGCCCGGCGTCCAGGAGCCCATGGCTTCGAGACGGGTGAGGTCGTTGCGGGCGAGGAGTCGCCGGTACGTCTCGCCGCGCGCGGGATCGTCCTTGAGGTGCAGTCGTCCTCCTCGTACGACGACGGTGTCGGGGTCGGCACCGGACAGCGGTGAGTCCTCGTCCTCCACGGCCAGTCGGATCGCCTGCTGTCGCACCTTGTCGCAGCCGTCCTGGACGATGGAGCCGACGCTGGCCATGGTCAGGGAGCCGCCGTGGAGCGGAGCCGTGGGCATGTTCGTGTCGCCGAGCCGGAAGGTCACGTTGCGCACGGTGAGGCCCAGGGCGTCGGCGGCGACCTGGGTCATGGAGGTGTACGTGCCGGGCCCCATGTCACTGGTCGAGGACTCGATCACGGCGGTCCCGTCGGCGTCCAGCCGGACACCGGCCTGGCCGGGGGCCCGCAGGGTGTCGTAGACCGCGGTGGCCATGCCGGTGCCGATGAGCCGGTCGCCGTCGCGGGTGGAGCGGGGGCGGGGGTCGCGGCGGCTCCAGCCGAACTCGCGGGCACCCACGGTGTAGCACTCGCGCAGTCGGCGGGTGGAGAACGGCCGCCCGCTTGCCTGGTCGTTCTCGGGCTCGTTGCGCCGGCGCAGCTCGATCGGGTCGATGCCCAGCTCATGGGCGAGTTCGTCCATCGCGCTCTCGATGGGGAAAGCGGCGGTGGAGTAGCCCGGACCGCGCATCGGGGTCGGGGTGTTCACGTCCAGAGCCACCGTCCGGTACGTCTGGGAGACGTGGGGCGTGGTGTACAGCATCTGTCCGGGAGCGAGGACGCCGCGTTCCGAGAACCTCTCGTAGCGGGAGGTCTCGCCGCGCAACTCGTGTGTCATCGCGCTCAGTTGACCACGCCGGTCGCTGCCGAGGCGCACCTTGTACTCGTACGCCGGCCGGTAGCCCACCCCGGAGTACAACTGCCGTCGCGTCAGGACGAGTTTGACCGGGTGGCCCGTCTCGCGGGCGGCGAGGGCGGCGACGGTGAGGTGCGGCCAGGCCCGGGCTGCGTTGCCGAACGCGCCGCCGACGAACGGGGAGACGACGCGGATGTTCGCCGCGGGGATGCCGAAGTTGGCGGCGAGTTCGGCCCGTGGGCTCTGCACCCACTGGGTCTTGTCCCACAGGGTGAGCCGGTCGCCGTCCCACTGGGCGACGGTGGCGTGCAGCTCCATCGCGTTGTGGTGGTTGCGGGCGGGCCGGTAGGTCATCTCCAGCCGTACGTCCGCCGACTGCAGGGCGGCTTCCGCGTCCCCGCGCGTGTAGGTGACGGGGTCTCCCGTCGCGGGAGCCTCGGCCAGATCGGTCTCGGACGGCTCCACCGCGTAGTCGAGCTTCACCAGGCTCGCCGCGTGCTGGGCGGCCTCCAGTGTGGTGGCCACGACGACGGCGACCGGCTGGCCGTGGAAGTGGACCTGGTCGTCCTGGAAGACCCGCAGCCGCTGTCCGGGCAGATTCAGGGAGCCGGGGTTGGGCCCGTACGGCAGCGTGGGGGCGTTGCGGTGGTGGATCACCTTCAGCACGCCCGGCTCGGCCTCTGCGGCACCGGTGTCGATACCGGTGATCCGGCCCCGGGCGATGCCACTGTCGACCACGACGGCGTGCACCACGCCGTCGGGTCCGTCGGGCTTGTGATCGGCGGCGTACTTCGCCCGGCCGGTCACTTTGAGGCGCCCGTCCACGCGGGAGAGCGGCGCGCCGACCGCTGCCTGCGGCTGAGGACTCATGTGCTGTCTCCTACGATGCGCAGCTGGCGTTCGACGGTCCGCTGGAGCAGCTCGACCTTGAAGCGGTTGTGTGTGAGGGGGCGCGCCCCGTCCGCGGCCGACCCGGCGGCCCGGGCCCACAGCCGCTCCGAGGGCCGCTCACCGATCAGGGCTTCCTCGACGGCGGGCAGCTTCCACGGCACGGTGCCCACCCCGCCGGCGGCGACCTTCGCCTCGCGGATCACACCGCCCCGGACGTGCAGCGCGACGGCGGCCGAGGTGAGGGCGAACTCGTAGGACTGACGGTCGCGGACCTTCAGATAGCCGGACCTCAGCGGGCGCGGATACGCGGGTACCTCCACGGCGGTAATCAATTCGCCCTGGTGCAGGGCCTGCTCGCGGTTCGGTGTGTCTCCGGGGCGGAGCAGGAAGTCGGCGAAGGGGACCGTGCGCTGCCCGTCCGGGCCCAGCAGGTGCACGCGAGCCTCCAGGGCGGCGAAGGCGACGGCCACGTCGGAGGGGTGGGTGGCCACGCACTCCTCGGAGGTGCCCAGGATCGCGTGGGTGCGGTGGAAGCCCTCCTGGGCCGCGCAACCCGTGCCGGGCTCGCGCTTGTTGCAGGTGGCGGTCACGTCACGGAAGTACGTGCAGCGGGTGCGCTGCATGATGTTGCCGCCGATGGTGGCCATGTTCCGCAGCTGCGCCGACGCGCTCAGCTCCAGGGCCTGCGCGACGACCGGGTAGAGGGTGCGCACCTTGCGGTGGGCGGCGGCGTCGCTCATGGTCACCAGCGCGCCGATACGCAGCCCGCCGCGCTCAATGACGGTGATGTCCCGCAGTGGCAGACGGCTGATGTCGACGAGTGTCCCGGGCCGTTCGACCGTTTCGCGCATCAGGTCGACGAGGGTGGTGCCGCCGGCGATGTAGCGGCCGCCGCGCCGACCGGCCGCGAGGGCCTCACGTGTACTGGGCGCCGTGACGAAGGAGAAGGGATACATCGGCACTCACTTCCGGCCCGAGGCCTGCTCGACCGCGCGCACGATCTTCACGTAACAGCCGCAGCGGCAGAGGTTGCCGCTCATCGACTCCCGGATCTCGTCCGCGGATCCGGTGTGTCCTTCCTCGATGCAGCCGACGCCGGACATGATCTGGCCCGGGGTGCAGTAGCCGCACTGGAAGGCGTCCTGGTCGATGAACGCCTGCTGCAGCGGATGCAGACGCTCGCCCCTGGCCAGCCCCTCGACGGTGGTGACCTCGGCGCCCTCCAGGCGCACGGCCAGGATGAGGCAGGAGTTGACCCGGCGTCCGTCGACCAGGACCGTGCAGGCGCCGCAGGCACCGGCGTTGCAGCCCTTCTTCGACCCGGTCAGATCGAGGTGCTCGCGCAGCAGGTCCAGCAGCGAGGTGCGGTTGTCCACCGTCACGATGTGCCTCTCGCCGTTGACGGTCAACGAGACACGGCTGCTGGGCGATGCGTCGGCGGCAGCGGCCTCCTGGGCGCCGAGCAGTGCCGGACCGGCGACCAGGCCGCCCGCCGCGACGACCCCGCCGGCGGCCGTGGTGGTGGCGATGAAGGTACGGCGTGACGGTGTCGACGGGGAACGGGCGGGAGGAGACGCGGCCGACTCGGGAGTTTCGGTAGACATGCTCACTCTCTCGATACGAGGAATGTGGGGGACCTGCTGATCGGCGTGAGCCAGGACGGAGGTTCGCCGTTGCTCCGACGGCAGTGGGCTTCCGCTCAGCCTGAAGACCCAACTGGCCCCGCAACAGGGTGTGTTGTGCCAGGGAACGCTGAGCCAGGCAGTGACAGGGCCCCTCTCCCACCTGTCGCACAGGTCCCGGCGCGGGCAGACTGGTCCGGTTCCGGGGGCTCAGCCCCGGAGAAGACCGGTGAGCCGCAGCCACGCCCGGACTTCGGTGTCGGCGTCCTCGACCTTCTCGCCCTGCACCGCGAGCCCTTCCCCGATGGTCGCCCCGGGGCAGGACCGCGCGTAGTCGCGCTCCGTGGTGCCCAGCCCGCTCATCGCGTACGTGGTGACAGGATGAACCGTCCTACCGCCGAAGTCGTACCGTTCGGCGAACGTCGACATGATCATGGGTGCCCGAACGTTCCAGATCGGGCTGGCCAGCAGGACCGTGTCGTACCGGTCGATCGACGGCGGGGGGTCGACGACGGCCGGCCGCGCGTCGGCGTTCTGTTCGCGCACGTTGCGCGCGACCGTCTCGTCGTAGTCTTCGGAGTAGGCGTCGACGGCCTCGATGCGGTGGACGTCGCACTCGATGTGCTTGCTGATCATGTCCGCGAGGACCTCGGTGTTCCCGGTCCTGAGATTCCGGCGTCCGCCGTAGTAGTAATTCTCGCCCGGACGGGAGAAGTAGGCCAGCAGGACTCGTTCGCCGGACGAGGCTGCGGTGGCCGGTCGCTGGCTGGACTTCGCTGTCGGCACCGCCCCGCCCGACTGCGACGGGGAACAGCCGCTGATCTGGGCTCCGGTCATGACGGTGGCTCCTCCCACAAGTACGCCACCCAGGAACGAACGACGACCAGGCGGCGCGGCTGCGCGCGCATTTTCTCCGATGCTGCCGGTCGCGCCCGCGACGTCCACGACGCGTACGTCGGTGATGTTCTGGTTCTGGGACATGTTCAGACCCTGGTCCGTGAGGGGGGTGTCGTCTGCCGGGTCAGCCGTCCAGGCGCCGTGCGCTGAGCCAGTTGACCATCTTCGGGTCGTGGTGGTCGAAGAACAGCGAGCTGCCGGTGTCCAGGGTGGCGATGGAGGCCATCTGCTCGTCGGTGAGGTCGAAGTCGAAGACGTCGAGGTTCTCGGCCATCCGGTCGGCGCGGACCGACTTGGGGATCGCGACGACTCCGCGCTGGGTCAGCCAGCGGAGCACGACCTGCGCCACCGACTTGCCGTGCTTCTCGCCGATGCCGCTCAGTACCGGATTGCTGAAGAGGTCGTTCTTGCCCTCGGCGAAACCGCCCCACGACTCGATCTGGACCCCGTGCTCGCGCATGAGCTCCTGGTAGTCGGCGCGCTGGAAGAACGGATGGGTCTCGACCTGGTTGACCGCCGGGGTGACCTCGTTGTTGATGATGAGGTCGAGGAGCCGGTCCGGGTAGAAGTTGGAGACACCGATCGCCTTGCTCCGGCCCTCGTGATGCAGGGCCTCCATGGCACGCCACTGGCCGTACACGTCACCGTAGGGCTGGTGCATCAGGTACAGGTCGACGTGGTCGAGGCCGAGCTTGCCCAGCGACGTTTCGAAGGCACGCGTGGTGTTCTCCTGCGCGGGGGTGTCCTGGACGTACAACTTCGTCGTGACGAACAGGTCCGCGCGCGGAATGCCGCTGCTCCTGATCGCGCGGCCGACGGCTTCCTCGTTGCCGTACGAGGACGCTGTGTCGAGCATGCGGTAGCCGGCGGCCAGGGCCTCGGTGACGGCCTGCTCGGTCTCCTCCGAGGGGATCTGGAACACGCCGAAACCGAGGATCGGCATCTCGACGCCGTTGTTGAGGGTGACGGTCTGCATGGGGTCTTCCTTACTGTCGGGTACGGCTACGGGTAGAGGGTGAAAAGGGCGTGGCGCCGGTCGGTCGGTGTTCGCCCGCGCGCGGACTCACACCGGTAGCGGTGGTCGGCTCCTCAGGAGAGATCTGTACGTGCAGCAGCAGGCTGGCCACGACGCTCACCGCCACGATCGCCGCGGCGATCAGCAGACTGGTGTGCAGGCCGGAGACGAAGCCGGCCCGTCCGGCGACCAGCGCGCCGAAGACGGCTACGGCCAGAGCGCCACCGAGCTGGCGGGACGCATTCAGCACACCACTGGCGACGCCGGCCCGCTCGGCGGGCACCTTCTCCAGCAGCAATGCCGTCAGCGCGGTCACGGCCATCGCGCCGCCGGAGCCGACGGGCACCATCAGCAGTACCGAGAGCCACACCGGCGCGCCGGTGGGTACTGCCGTCATCGCCAGCAGACCCACGACCATCAGGCACTGGCCTGTGACCACCGGGATCCGTGCTCCGAACCGTACGGTCAGGCGGGCGGCGACAGGCCCCATGAACGAGGTCAGCACCGTCATCGGCAGGAATCCCACACCGGTGGCGAGGGCGCTCAGCCCGTGCACCTGTTGGAGGTACAGACCCAACAGGAAGATCATCCCGTAGAAGCCGACGTTCAGGGCGAACCCGATGGCGGCCGAGAGGGACATCGTGCGGGAGCGCAGCAGCGGCAGCGGTGTCATCGGATGGCGGCCACGGCCCTGCGCCACCAGGTAGACGACGGCGGCCACGACGGCCAGGGCGAAAGTCACCGGCACCCGCGCGGCGCCGAACCCCTTCGCGCCGGCTTCGATGACCGCGTACGTCAGCGCACCCATGGCGGCGACGGCGGCCACCTGGCCGGTCCAGTCGAAGGGAACCTTCCGCCGAGGGGAGCGCTGGGCACGCCTGAGGAGCACCAGGGCCACCGCGCCGACGGGCAGGTTGACGAAGAAGATCATCCGCCAATCGATGACCGTGAGCAGTCCGCCGGCCACGGGCCCGGCGGCCGCGCCGACCGAGCCGCCCACGCCCCACAGGGCGATCGCCCTCGCACGGGCCGCAGGGTCGGGAAAGGTCTCCCGCAGCAGGGCGAGGGAGGACGGGACGACGAGCGCGGCCCCGACCCCCTGCGCCAGCCGCGCCGCCACCAGCACGCCCAGATTCGGCGCCGTCGCGCAGACCGCCGACGCCGCCACGAACAGGCCCAGGCCGCAGGCGAACGCCTGACGGGCCCCGACACGGTCACTGACCGCGCCCGCGGACAGCAGGAAGGCGGCGAAGGCGAGGGTGTAGCCGTCGACGACCCACTGCAGTCCGGTCATGCCGCTGTCGAAGCCACGTCCGATGGAGGGCAGGGCCACGTTCACGATCATCGCGTCGACCATGATGGTGAAGAATCCGAGCAGTACGGCGGCCAGTGCGGCGCGGGAGCCGGGCCTGCTCCGCGGCGGCGGGCCGGTCACGCCGTCGGGGAGTGACGTGGACGAGGCGGACGTGGACAAGGGACGATCTCCTGGACTGGGAAAGCCTGGTGCTGACAGCTACCGAGCCTCGCGCCTTTTCCGCCCAGGTGGCAGGCCGGGTCGTGCCGGGGAGCGGTGTTCAGGGGTGTGACAGGGCCCCCCTCCCACCTGCCACGCAGGTCAGCGCGGTGTGAGACTGGCGGTATGGCATCCGAGCAGAGCACCAGCAGGAGCGCCGACCTGGAACTGGGCCGGTTCCTGCACGCGCGCCGCACCCAGACCCGCCCTGAGCAGGTGGGTCTCACCGTGGGCACCGGCTTGCGCCGTACCCCCGGGCTGCGCCGCGAGGAGCTGGCCACGCTCGCCGGCATCAGTATCGACTACTACGTCCGTCTGGAGCGCGGCAAGGAGACCCGTCCCAGCCCCGCCGTGCTGGACGCCCTTGCCCGCGCCCTGCGGCTCGACGACGCCGAGCACCAGCACCTGCGCGAGCTCGCCGCCCTTGCCGCACGCTACGCCGCCGAACCCGCCCCGCCGGCCGGCCGTATCGTGCGTCCGCACCTGAAGCTGATCCTGGAGACGATGCGACCCAACCCGGCTTACATCGTCAGCCGCAGTATGGACCTGCTCGCCTGGAACCCCGGCGGACTCGCCCTGTACGCGGGCCTCGCCGACTGGCCCGCCACCCAGCGCAACCTTGCCCGCTACCTCTTCCTCCACCCCACCGCGCGCACACTCTTCCCCGACTGGGACCACCAGGTCCGCGGGTGCGTCGCCCGGCTGCGCGCTCTGGCCGGCACCGACCCGGACGCCTCCGACCTCACCGGCCTGGTGGGCGAACTCCTGCTCAAGAGCCCCGACTTCGCCAAGCTGTGGGAGCGCTACGAGGTGGCCGGCCGCAAGAAGACTCACAAGACTTTTCACCACCCCCAGGTCGGCGTACTCACCCTCAGCGGCCAGAGCATGCACCTTGAGGACACCCCCGGCCAACGCTTCGGCGTCTACACGGCTGATCCCAATACCCCCGACCACGACGCCATGCTCCTGCTCGACGTCGCATCGCCGGAGTCTGGAGAGCAGGCTGCCTCGCAGACCGAACAGAAACAGCGCCGACAGCCCTGACCGACCTCCTGCACGACATGACCGGCACCCTCGTCGTCGACGGGGGCGCCATGAGAGCTTCACGGGCCGAACGACGTGGGTTCGCGCTGTGACGAGGTCGGCGCGTGCGGAGTCGGCTGCGAGCCGAGCAGGTCCAGGAGGACGAGGGCGTCATGGCCGGGGGTGCCCGGCTCGGCGTAATAGGTGATGAGCCGGTGGCCCGGCGTGCCCTCCACCTCCATGGACTGGTGGCCGAGGGTGAGGTCCCCGACCTCGGAATGACGGAAGGCCTTACGGCCGTGCGTGGGGGCTTTGATGTCGTAACGCTCCCACGAGCGGGCGAACTCCGGGCTCTTGAGCAGGAGTTCGCCCGCCAGGCGGGCCAGGTCGGGGGCATCCGGGTCGGTGCCGGCCAGGGCCCGCAGCCGGGCGACGCACCCGCGGACCTGGTGGTCCCAGTCGGGGAAGAGTGTGCGCGCGGTGGGGTGGAGGAAGAGGTAGCGGGCGAGGTTCCGCTGCCGGGCCGGCTGCTCAGCGATCCCGGACAGCAACCTCAGCCCGCCGGGGTTCCACGCGAGCAGGTCGTCGGTGCGGCTGACGACGTGCGCGGGATACGGCCGCAGACCCTCCAGCAGCAGTCGCACACCCGACCTTACGGTCCTGCTCGGCGCCGCCGGGGGCTCCGGCGCGGCGCGATTGGCGAGGACGGCCAGACCGCGCAGGTGCTCGTGCTCGGTCTCCTCCAGATGCAGGGCCCGGGCCAGCGCGTCGACGACGGACGTGCTGGGTCCGGTCTCCTTGCCGCGCTCCAGACGGGTGTAGTAGTCGATGCTGATGCCGGCGAGGGCGGCCAGTTCCTCACGGTGCAGTCCGGGGGTGCGGCGCGGGCCCGGGCCGGCGGTGAGCCCGGCCTCGGCCGGGCTGATCCGAGCCCGGCGGGCTCGCAGGAAGCGCCCCAGCTCGGTGCCTCCACGGGGCTGCTCAGGTGTCATGCTCTTGAGTGTGCGGGCGCGGATGACCTGCCGGTAGGCGCGTGAGAGGCCCTGTCATACCCCGGAACGCGGTTCCCCTGCACAGTGCGGTCTGGCACGTCACAGCCGGGCGAGGGACCGTTGACGCCGGCGGGGTCCTTCTGTCCTGGCCGAACCGGACACGCTGCCCGACCCGCCGGGCGGCCGATCCTGCCGGCCACGAAGCCGCCACCCTGGATCCACACCCTGACCGGCAGCTTGGCGCCCGCCGCAACTCCGGCCGGACGCCATACATTGGCGAACAGGCAACCCTCTGACGAACTGGGCACGCTGCGACCCGCTTGCGCGCAGTCCGCGCCGAACTGACTGCCGTCGCGCTCACCGCTCCATGGGTTCGCCGGTTGGGGCGGGCGCCAGCGACAGGAGCCGACGGGCGGTGCGGAATGGGGAATTCCTTTGCAGCTCTGCACCCCTGATGCCGGGCATCCTCTTCACCTTCCGACTCTAGTTGGTACATGCGATCTCGGATGCATAGATGCGAACGTCACTGGAGTGGATGCGGCTGAGTTCCAACGTGTTATTGATGCTGTGCCGTAGTGACACGGCACTGGGGGCACGCGCTGCGCACAGGAAGTCATCCGGCGCCCTTTCAACGGAAGCGGTCCTGAGTTTCGTGTGCACCTTTTCTTATGTAGAAAATCGATTTAGATGGAGCCCTCGCGTCCGGTGTCCCGCGATGGGATCGTGGTGCTGCCCCGCGGAGGGGACACCGGGACATGGGGCCGTCCGGCCCTGTGGGGAAGGGGAAGCCGTGCTCCTCATCGACAAGGCCGTCTACGGTCACGAGACGTATGCCGGTGCCAGGGCAGCTGTTTTTCGCGTGCTGGGCGAAAAGGCGCCGGCAGAAGGGTCGACCGAGCGCGCTCTGCTGGGGCTGATTGTTTTCATTGCAGCCAGCGCGACTGACACGTTCGAATTGCAGGACGTCATGCAGGTCTACGACGACTATAAAGAGGAGGCCGCCGAAGCGGCCAGGCAGACGGCGGCGGACCGTGAGTGGTGCCTCGAAAATATGAAGCAGCACAGCGGCATGGCCAGTAAAATGAATACAGCACAGCGGAAACAGGAAACGTCTGTCGCCGCACTCAAGGAGGCCGGGACCGTCCTGATTACCCGCGGGACCAGCCCTGCGCAGACGCGTAAGATCATCGCAAACGGGACTTTCGGCGGTCTGCCCCTGAACCCCCTTCTTGTGGACCCGCCGTCCGACGCCATGGCCACCGCGCAGACCGGTCTCGGGCTGAAGGACACGACCAAGGACCCCATTGAGGAATGGTCACTCAATCAACTGCAGGGCTTCGCCCTGGACGGCTTTCTTCTGATAGCGCAGGCCCATGTCAACCGTGTCACGCTGCCGACCAGCGATGCCGCCACCGTGGAGGGCGAGGCGGGGGTGTGCGGCTACGCGGCGGCGGGCCTCATCGGAGTCCTGATCCTGCAGCAGGGGGAAAGTTCCGGTATGCCCGCGCAGCAGCGAGAGTTGGAGCGGAAGACGAAGTGGATCGGCTACAACAAACCCGCCGTGGTGAACGCGCTGAAGGCGGCCGCCAACAAGAACCGGAACGCCGGCTTTTGACGACGCCCCTGTTCCACGTCGGGGCGTCGCAATATCTGATCAACGCGGTGCTACCGGTGGCGGTCGAGCACCGTCCTCGCGGACAGCGAATTGCCGATCATCGCCCTGCGGTCCATTTCCGGTCCCACATCAGACCTCCTCATTGAAGGAGCGCAGCGGTTGCGTTCCGGACGTCCGTGCCTGTGTTTCACCGGCCGTCGACGAGCCGGGGCGGTACCTTCCGGTCGGCTCCGGTGTTACTTCGACGCGGGGGCCGTGGAGTTGCGCACAATCAGGGTGGGGGAGAGCTTCACCTGGACCGTCGGCCGGCCCCGGTCGGTGATCCGGTCCAGCAGCAGGCGGGCGGCGTTGCCGCCGATGGCGTGCCCCGCCTGGTCGACGCTGGTCAGGGAGATCGAACGCAGCGCGGCGAACGAGGTGTTGTCGTAACCGGTCAGGGAGATGTCCTCGGGGACGGAGAGCTTCGCCTCGGCCAGTGCTTCCAGCACGCCCATGGCCACGAAGTCGGCGCCGGCGAAGATGGCCGTGGGGCGCTGCTCGCGGGCGAGCAGCTGCTGTGCTCCGAGATAGCCGCCCTCCTGGGTGTAGCTGGTGGAGACGACATCCGTCTCGTCCGCGAGGCCGCGCGCGCTCATGGCACGTCGATAGCCCTCCGTGCGCAGTGTGTTGGGCATCTCCGCGAGCCGGGTCGGATCCGTTTCCAGGTGCTCGATGTGGGCGATGCGCCGGTGTCCCAGATCCACGAGGTGGTCGACGATCAGCGACGCCCCCGTGAGGTCGTCGTCCACCACGGTGTCGTACCGGGGGGAGTGCCCGTGCCGGCCGACGACCACGGTCGGCACGAGGTTCGCCAGGTGTTCGAGGTGGGACCGCGGTGACACGGGCGCGATCAGGATCAGACCGTCCATCCCGCGGTCGATCATCGCTTCCGTGACGCGCGCTTCCGCTTCCTCGCCGTTGCACCCCGGACCCAGCAGGACCTGGTAGTCGGTGTCCGTGAACCAGTCGGTCACGCCGTCGACGATGTCCGGGAAGAAGGGGTTGCGGATGTCCGGGAGCATGATGCCGATGGTGTACGTCTGACCTCGCAGACCCCGGGCGGCCGCGTACGGGCGGTACCCGAGCTCGGCGATCGAGCGCTGCACCTTCTCCCGCATGGCGGGGCTTGCGCCGTAGGCGTTGCGCAGCACCTTCGACACGGCGGTCGTCGAGACCTGCGCATGGCGCGCCACGTCGACGATCGTCACGCGCCGGGACTGTGCGGGCGGCTCCATCCGGCTGCCTCCATCGTGGGGAACGTTGCCGCAGAGTGTAGAGCCCATCGGCCTGAAAGCGTGCTCCCTCGGATCGTTCCGCCTCTGCTGTCCGGGCGCCTCGGGCCATGAAGACGCAGCCTGCAGAACATCTTGACGTAACAGGAGGTGGATCCTAGGGTCGGCGCAACTCGTGGGAAACGTTACCCATTCCACGCCCGGCCGACCCGGTCCACCACCGTTCCCGTACGTCGATCACCAGCACGTCGATCCAACGATCAAGCGGCAGGGACTCCTGCGGCGCAGCATTCCGGTGTACCGCCGGGCATCCCATTGAAACGTTTCATTCGAAGTGGGTCCGTCAGTGATGATTGCTCCGACCGATCAGCCCGGGAAGCCGGTCGTCCCTGCCCCCGGCCCGGCCCCCGTACCCGCCCCGGTGCGGCGGTCGCAGACGGCGTCGACCTGGTGGTTCCTGCTCCCGGCGATGCTGCTGTTCGTCTTCGTGGTCCTGGTGCCCAGTGCCCGCGGCGTCTACTACGCCTTCACCGACTGGGACGGACTCGACCCGGACCTCTCCTTCGTCGGCCTGGACAACTTCACCGACCTCACCCGCGACGAGGACGCGGTCCAGGCCATCTGGCACACCCTGCTCATCGCCCTGGCCATCACCGTCATCCAGAACCTCATCGGACTCCTCCTCGCGCTCGGGGTGAACAGCGCGATCAAGTCCCGCAATCTCCTGCGGGTGTTCCTGTTCGCGCCCGCCGTGATCACGCAGATCGTGACCGCCTACCTGTGGCGCAACCTGCTGGGACCCGACGGCGCGGTCAACAGTCTGCTGGGTGGCGTGGGGCTGGACTCATGGCAGCAGAACTGGCTGGGCGACCCGGACACCGCGCTCTGGTCGGTGGTGGGGGTGACCGTCTGGCAGTACTCCGGCTACTCGATGGTGATCTTCCTGGCCGGCCTGCAGTCGGTCCCCGCCGAGATCCACGAGGCCGCGGCGATCGACGGCGCCGGCCCCGTCCGCCGCTTCTGGTCCGTCACCCGACCCCTGCTCACCCCGGCCCTCACCATCAACCTGATGCTGTCGAGCATCGGCGGCCTCAAGCTCTTCGACCAGGTGTACGCCCTCACGGGCGGCGGCCCCGGACACGCCACCGACACCCTCTCCACGCTGATCTACAAGGACGCCTTCACCCTCGGGGAGTTCGGCTACAGCATCGCGCTCGCCGTCGTCCTGACCCTCGTCGTCGCCGTCGTCTCCACCGGCCAGTACTTCATGCTGGCCCGCACCGAAAAGGCCGCGTCGTGAACCGCTACCGCCCCCGCACCCTCGTTCTGGAACTCGTCATGGCCGCCGCGGCCCTGGTGGTGGCGTTCCCGGTGTACATCCTCGTCAACCTGGCCGTCCGGTCGCCTTCGGACACCTCCTCGCCGATCCGGCCGACCACCTCGCCCACCCTCGACAACTTCTCGCAGGCGTGGAAGCAGGGGGCACTCGGCGGCGCCCTGGCCAACAGCCTTCTCGTCACCTCGGTCAGTGTCGTGGTCGTCCTGGCCGTCTCGTCCCTCGCCGCCTACCCCCTCGCCCGGATCACCGCCCGCTGGTCGCGCGCCACCTACCTGCTGATCATGCTCGGCCTCGTGCTGCCCTTCCAACTGGCGTCGCTGCCGCTCTACCACACCATGCGCGACCTTCAACTGCTCGGCAGTCCCTGGGCGTTGATCCTGTTCCACTGCGGTCTGCAGGTGCCGTTCACGGTGTTCCTCTACACCGGCTTCCTGCGCGCGATGCCCCGCGACTTCGAGGACGCCGCCCGGATCGACGGCTGCACACCCCTGCAGGGCTTCCGCCATGTCGTCCTGCCCATGCTCAAGCCGATCACCGTGACCGCGCTCGTGCTCAACACCGTCGCCGTGTGGAACGACTTCTTCACCCCGCTGCTGTACCTCAGCGGCAGCGCCCAGCAGACCATGCCGGTCGCCATCGCCGGCTTCGTCGGCCAGTACGTCACCGACTGGAACCTCATCTTCGCCGCGCTGGTGATCAGCATCGTGCCGGTCCTGGCCATCTACCTCGCGCTCCAACGCAGCATCATCAACGGCTTCGCCGGCGGACTGCGGGGGTGACACACCCTCGCCGACCTGCCCGCACGCCCCGCAGCCCCTGCTTGTCCGGGGCGCTGTCCCGCTCATTCCACCGCAGTTCCTCCTCGCGGGAGACATCATGAAGACCCTACGAGCCGCCCTCGCCACCACCGCCTCCGTCGCCCTGCTGGCCGCCTGCAGCGGCGGCACCGAAGCGGGTGAAGGCAAAGACTCCCGGACCCTCACCCTCACCCTCGCCTCCGTCGACCAGGGCTCGGTCGAGGACGTCGTCAAGGCATTCGAGAAGGCCAACCCGGGCGTCGAGGTCCGCTACACCACCAGTGGCGCGGACCAGTACCAGCAGCAGATCCGCACCCAGCTGTCCTCGGGCACCGCCCCCGATGTGATGTCGGTGTGGCCCGGCAACGGCAACCCGGCCGCCACCCATGTGCTGGCCGAGCCCGGCTACCTGCGGGACCTCTCGGACCGCCCCTGGGCGGCGAAGCTCCCGGACGCCACCAGGAGTGTCGCCCAGTACGACGGCAAGACCTACAACGCGCTCTTCGGACAGAACGGCATCGGCGCCGTCTACAACCAGCAGGCCCTCAAGGAATCGGGCCTCACCGCGCCGACGACCTGGACCGAACTCCTTGCCTTCTGCAAGGACGCCGCGGCCAGGAAGACCCCCGCCTTCGCGCTCGGCCTCCAGGACAACTGGGTCACACAGATCGTGCAGTACGCCCTGGTCGCCACGACCGTGTACGGACCCGAGCGGGACTTCGACCAGAAGATGCAGGCCGGGCAGGTGACCTTCGCCGGCTCCGCGTGGCAGACCGCCATGGACAAGTACCGGACCATGGAGAAGGAGGGCTGCTTCCAGAAGAACCCGCTCGGCACGAACTACGAGGCCAGTCAGCAACTCGCGGCCACCGGGAAGACGCTGGGCATCGTGCAGGGCAACTGGGTGATCGCCCTGCTCAAGGAGAAGAACCCGAAGGGGACCTTCACCCTCAAGCCGCTGCCCGCCGACGACAAGCCGGCCGATGCCCTGATGCCCGCCGCGGCGGGGGCGGGCTACGGCGTCAACGCGAAGGCGAAGAACGAGGAACTGGCCCTGAAGTGGGTCGACTTCGTGATGTCGCCGAAGGGCATGAACCTGTACGTCGAGAAGCAGGGCGGCCTGCCCACCCTGCCCGGCACGGGCTACACCGTCGACCCGTCGCTGACCGAGCTGTCGCGCTTCATCACCGACGACCGGACCGTGCCGTTCATGGACCAGCTCTGGCCCAACGCCAAGGTGCAGCAGACCATGCTCAGTGGCCTGCAGGAGATCTTCAGCGGCCAGGCCGAGCCGAAGGACGTCCTCAAGTCGATGGACTCCGACTACAAAGCCGGCTCCTGACCGACCGGTGGCCGCTCACCCGTCCGCGTCACCACGCCGACGGGCCGCTGCCCACCCGTCCGCGTAACCACCTCACCCCTTCTCGTACCCAAGGAGTTCCAGCATGTCCGCAGAGCCGCGCAGCTCCCTCAGCCGCAGACACGTCGTGGGAGTCATGGCCGCCGGAACGGCCGGCATGACGATCCCCCTCGTGGCCGCCGGCCCGGCCGCCGCCGCACAAGCCCGTGGAGCGTCCGTGACCACTGCTGTCGTCGACCTCGCCGTCAACGGACGCCTGGACGAGCCCCTCGGTGTCGACGACACCACCCCGAGACTCAGCTGGCGGGTGACCACGGGTCGGCAGGGATGGAAACAGGCCGCCTACCAGGTCCGCGCCGCCCGTACAGCGCGTGAACTCGTCCACGGGCCCTACCTGTGGGATTCCGGCAAGGTCCGGTCCGACGCGCAGAACGACATACCGTGGCGCGGCCGTGACCTCCACTCCCGTCAGGAGGTGCTGTGGCAGGTGAGGGCCTGGGACACCCAGGGGCATGTCACCCCATGGAGCCGTCCCGCCGCCTGGGAGACAGGCCTGCTCAAGCGCGCCGACTGGGGTGACGCCGAATGGATCGAACACCCCACCCGCGGCGTCGGTGATCCACTGCCGCTCTTCGCCCGGGCGTTCACCGTGGGCCGCCACGGTACGAGGATCGCCAGGGCGCGGCTGTACCTGTCGGGCGTCGGCCTGCATCTCGCCCGTGTCAACGGCAGCCGGGTGACCGACGAGGTCCTTGCCCCGGGCAACTCCAACTACCAGCTGTCCACCGAGTACCGCGCCTACGACGTGACCGAGCTGGTGCGTCCCGGTGCCAACGTGCTCGGTGTCGAGCTGGGACACGGCACCGCGCTGGTCACGCGGTCCGTCACCAACCCCGCCACGGGGCGTACGGCTCCCTACAGTTGGTGGCAGAGCCAGACCAAGGGCAGCGGCGTCCTCGCGGCCCCGGCCGCCGCCGGGGACCGTACCGTCAAGGTGAGCGCGGTGACCGGCTATCACGTCGGTGGCACGGTCAACGTCGACACGGGTGACGGCGGGGAACGGCTGGAGGCACGCACCATCACCGCCGTCGGCACCGCCGGAGCCGACGGAACAGGCATCACCTTCCAGCCCGCTCTGAAGAAGGCGCACACTGCCGACGCCGCCGTCACCGGTTCGGGCAACTCCCTTGCGAGCACCGACCCCAGCGCGGGTGCGGCCGTCACGCCCCGCATGATCGCCCGACTTGAGATCACCAAGGACGACGGGTCGGTGGAGATCGTCGTCAGTGACCGCGCGTGGCGGACAACCCTGGGACCGACCACGACGAACAACTGGTACTCGGGCACCGACCACGACGCCCGGCGCGAGCAGGCCGGATGGACCGAAGCAGGCGCCGACCTGGGCAGCACCGCCCGCCGCCGGGACGGCTCGTCCGTCGGCTGGGTCGCCGCCGGTATCGCCCCGCCGCCCAACCTGACCACCGAACTCGTCTGGCGCGCGGGCGAACCGGTGAAGATCGCCGACCGCCTCCGTCCCGTCTCGGTCACCCAGCCGCAGCCCGGAGTGTGGGTCTTCGACTTCGGCCAGAACTTCGCCGGCTGGCCCCAGCTCAACCTGGACGGCAGGGTTCCCGCCGGTACGACCGTCAAGCTGCGGCCCGCGGAGTCCCTCAACGCGGACGGCACCGTCGACCAGGCCTCGATCATGGGCGGCGGCGCAGGCCGCGGCACCGACGTCTTCGCCACGTACACCGCACACGGCGGAGCCGAGAACGAGACCTGGCACCCCGAACTAAACTACTTCGGCATGCAATGGGTACAGGTCACCGGCCTTCCCGCGGGATACGAGCCCACCGCCGCGACCCTCACGGGCCTGCAACTGCACGCCGCCACCCCCGTCGCGGGCAGCCTGCGCACCTCCGACGACCGGATCAACCGCATCCACCGTATGTCCCGGTACTCGATCATGAGCAACCTGATGTCCACGTTCACGGACTGCCCCGGCCGCGAGAAGCTCGCCTACCCCGCGGACTACCTGCAGCCCTTCCACTCCCTGCACCGCCACTTCGGGTACGCGGCCTACCTGCGGACCATGGAACGCCACCTCGCGGAGGGCCAGTCCAAGGCCGGCGACAACATCGGCAACGTCGCCCTCAAGGCCCCGGTGTACGACTGGGGGTACACCGGCCGCTTCGGGGACGAGATCAACTGGGGCAACGGCATCGTCCTCACCCCCTGGTTCCTCTACGAGACCTACGGCGACACGCAGACCATGGCCCGCCACTACCCGCAGATGCAGGCGTTCCTGAACTACATCAGGACCCGGAAGGCAGGTACCGGCGCCGACGCGCACATCGTCGACGCTGCCCTCGCCGACTGGATCGCCGCCGAGACCACGTCCGGGCGCATCACCGGTACCTGGGGCTATCACCAGGTCGCCGACCGCATGGCGAGGATGGCCGCGCTGCTGGGGCGCCGGGCGGACGCCGCGGAGTACCGCGCGCTGGCCGCCAACATCAGGACCGCGTTCAACGACGCGTTCTACAACAGGACGCTGGGCCGGTACACCAGCCAGGGGGAGCAGGGCACGGAAGGGGCGACGCAGGCCGCCCAAGCGCTGGCACTCGACGAAGGCCTCGTTCCGGCCGACCAGCGTGCCCGGGTCCTGGACGCCCTGGTCGAGCTGGTCAACGGCTTCCAGCCCTTCGGCGGGGGACCGCACTTCAGCGGCGGCACCATCGGTCTGGCCCCGATCGTCCGCGCTCTGATGGACGGCCGGCGGGACGACGTGCTCTGGAAGGTCCTCCAGGAGGACACGCAGCCCAGCTACGGATTCTTCATGGCACCCACGACCGCCAACCCCCAGGGCCTGACGACCATCCCGGAGGAGTGGGGCATCCGGAACTCGAAGAACCACATGATCCTCCTCCAGATCGAGGAGTGGTTCCACGGCGGCCTGGCCGGAATCCGGCACGCCCCCGGGTCCGTCGGCTACCGCGAGCTGGTCATCGACCCGAGGCCGGTCGGAGATCTCACCCACGTCGCCGGCACCTACCGGACCCCGTACGGCGAGGCCGCGTCGGAGTGGACCCTGAAGAACGGCACGTTCCGGCTGACCGTCCACATCCCGCCGAACACCACAGCCGAGGTACGGGTCCCCAGAGGCACCCGCGCGCCCCGGTCCACACCTCACGGCGCCGACGTCCACCGCACAGAGGGAGACCGCACTGTCTACACGGTCACCCCCGGAACACACACCTTCACGTCCCGGGGAGTACGCGCCGCCGCATAGCCACCTCGCGCCTCTGAGGGGGCGTCCCTCAGGGGCGCGGGGAACGGCGCGAGCAACCCACGAGAACCCGCACCCGACGAACGGCCGCCCGGCTCCGGCCCCCGGTCGGAAATCCGTCCCCGTTTTCCTGGTGAGGTGGTGTTTTCGGGGTATGCGACATCCGGTAAGAGCGCTTCGGCAGTGAGGCGGAACAATATGAATCTGGCTGAGCAGGAAAAAGGCCGGCAGCAACTGACGGACACGTCCGCAGCGGTCACCGCTGTGGTGGAAGGCACTGCGGGGATCGGTGACGCCCGTGACACGGCCCGCAGATTTTTGGAATCCTTGCAGGCCAAGCATGGTGTGCCGGTGTCCTCGCGGGCGATCGGAACGGTTCAGCTGGTGGTGTCCGAGCTAGTGACCAACGCTCGTAAACACGCTCCAGGACCCTGCGTGATGACCCTGGAATCCGGCGAAGGAGCCGTCGCGGTGACGGTGTGGGACAGCGGCGCCACGCTGCCGCGGATCCTGCCGCCGAACCCGGCTCGGATCGGGCAGCACGGTCTGGAGATCGTCATGGCGGTGTGCCGGAGCTTCGAGATCCACCGTGAACCGGTCGGCAAGCGCATCCGGGCCTCGGTCGTCCTCGCCGACGACCCGGACGGTGACGCGGCCGGCCGCCAGCCGATGTAGACACAGCCGCGCCGGAGCCCGCCGCTCGGTCAGAGGCTCGCCGCATGGTCGGGGACGTACGTCTGCAGATCGCGCGGCGGTCGCTCGTAGCCCATCGACGGCGGGCGCTTCGGCAGCTCAAGCACCGGGGGCGGGACGTCGTGGTAGGGCAGTGAACCCAGCAGATGGGCGATCATGTTGAGGCGGGCCCGCCGCTTGTCGTCGCTCTCGACGATGAACCAGGGCGCCTCGGCGATGTCCGTGTGGACCAGCATCTCGTCCTTGGCCCGCGAGTACGCCTCCCAGTGGGTGATCGACTCAAGGTCCATCGGCGAGAGCTTCCAGCGCCGCACCGGATCGTCGAGCCGGCGCCGGAACCGGTCCTCCTGCACGGCGTCGCTCACCGAGAACCAGTACTTGCGCAGCACGATTCCCTCCTCCACCAGCATCCGCTCATAGATCGGACACTGGCGCAGGAAGAGCTGGTACTCCTGCTTCGTACAGAAGCCCATGACGTGCTCGACCCCGGCCCGGTTGTACCAGCTGCGGTCGAACAGCACGATCTCCCCGGCCGCGGGAAGGTGCTCGGTGTAGCGCTGGAAGTACCACTGGGTGCGCTGCCGCTCGGTCGGCTTGGGCAGGGCGACGATCCGGGCGACCCGCGGATTGAGATGCTCGGCGACCCGTTTGATGGTGCCGCCCTTGCCCGCCGCGTCGCGTCCCTCGAAGACGACCACGAGCCGGGCGCCCTCCGCCCGTACCCACTCCTGGAGCTTCACCAACTCGGTCTGCAGGCGCAGCAGTTCACGCTCGTACGGCTTGCGCGGCAGAGTCGCCGCCTTCTTGTCGGCCATGCCGCCTCCCCTGCTCGCGGACCTGACGGAACCACCCGGCCCGAGGCCGGACACCAGAACAGCACGCTACTGACCCACGGCGTACCGCGCATCCGCCGGTCGCTCTCAGCCGGGTGCCACTTCCGCGATCAGCGCGCGCACGCGCGTCTCGATCGCGTCGCGGATCGGGCGGACGGCTGCGACGCCCTGACCGGCCGGATCGTCGAGCTGCCAGTCGAGATACCGCTTGCCGGGGAAGACGGGGCAGGCGTCGCCGCACCCCATGGTGATCACGACGTCGGACGCCTGGACGGCCTCCACCGTGAGGATCTTCGGAGTCTCCGCGGAGATGTCGATCCCGGCTTCCGCCATCGCCGCGACCACGGCCGGGTTGACGGCGTCGGCGGGCGCCGAGCCGGCCGAGCGGACCTCGATGCGGTCGCCCGCGAGGTGAGTGAGGAAGGCGGCGGCCATCTGGGAGCGGCCGGCGTTGTGGACGCAGACGAACAGCACCGACGGGCGTGAGGCGGAAGTGTTCATGGCGGGCTTTCTCGGGGAGCGGTCAGGAGGAGACGGGCCGGGGTTCGCCGGCGGGCATGCCGCTGCCGTGGCGGGCCGGGGCGGACCGCGGGCCGTGGACGGCGGCCACCACCGCCACCAGCAGCCCGGTCCCGGTCGCCTCCGCGGCGACCCGGCGGCCGAGCGGGGCCGTCACGCGCCGGCTCCCGCAGCCCGCGGGGTGGCCAGGAACCCGGCGAGCCGGTCCAGCACGCCGGGCAGCACCCAGTAGTACACCCACGTCCCACGACGCTCGCAGTCGATGAGACCGGCCTGCCGCAACAGCTTGAGGTGGTGCGAGATCGTCGGCTGGGACAGGTCGAAGGCCGGGGTCAGCTCGCACACGCACACCTCACCGCGCGCGCTGCCCTCGCTGCCCTCACCGCGCGAGGCGATCATCGACATCAGACGCAGACGGACCGGGTCGCCCAGGGCCTTGAAGAACTTCGCCAGGTCGGCCGCCTGGTCCTCGTCCAGCGGCGCGGCGGCCAGGCCGGGGCAGCAGGCGCTGTCCTGACCGATCACCTCAAGCTCTTGTTTCGACATGTTTCTATGTTGACGTCTTTCGATCCAAGGCGCAAGCTTGTATCAATGAATATCAATACAGACCGTTCCGGGCCGTGCCGCGGCCCTCGATCGAGGAGTGGGACATGAGCGAGCAGTCCACCGACCTGCGCGAGATCGTCCGTCAGCGGTACGCCGCGGCGGCCCTGAAGGTCACGACGGCAGGGAGCGGCACCGAGGGCGGCACCGGCTGTTGCGGCCCCCAGCCGGTCGAGGTCGACGACAACTTCGGCTCGGCCCTGTACGGAGCCGACGAGCGCGACACCCTGCCCGCCGAGGCGGTCGCGGCCTCGCTCGGCTGCGGCAACCCGACCGCCGTCGCCGAACTGCGCGAGGGCGAGCGCGTGCTCGACCTCGGCTCGGGCGGCGGAATCGACGTCCTGCTGTCCGCACGCCGGGTGGGCCCGACCGGCAAGGCGTACGGACTGGACATGACGGAGGAGATGCTGGCGCTGGCCCTGGCCAACGCCGAGAAGGCGGGCGCGACGAACGTCGAGTTCCTCAAGGGCACCATCGAGGCGATCCCGCTGCCCGCGGACACCGTCGACGTCGTCATCTCCAACTGCGTGATCAATCTGTCCACCGACAAGGCCGCCGTCTTCGCCGAGACGTTCCGCGTGCTCAGGCCCGGCGGCCGCATGGGCGTCTCGGACGTCGTCGCCGACGACACCCTCGCCCCCGGTCAACGGGCCGAGCGCGGGGACCACGCCGGCTGCATCGCCGGAGCCCTGTCCTTCGCCGAGTACCGCCGGGGGCTGGCGGCGGCCGGTTTCACGGACATCGAGATCACTCCGACCCACCCGGTCGCCGACGGCATGCACTCGGCCGTCGTCCGCGCGGGCAAGCCCACGGCCGCCGCCGCCCCGGCCGTGCAGCGAGACGCCGAGCCGCTCAGCGGACGCGGATGAAGACCACGTCGTATCCGCTGTTCGTGGCGCGGGACCTGACGTAGACGCCGTCGTTGTCGCCGTTGGGGTTACCCGTGTTGCCCTCGACCGTGGTGAAGGACGAGCCGGAGATCGTACGCACGATGCCGATGTGCTCGTTGCCGCCGGTGAAGTCGCTTCCGCCGTCCCAGTCGAAGGCCACGATGTCGCCCGGCTGCGGGCTGGTCGTCACCGACAGGTGGTAGTTGCCGGCCCGCGCCTGCTTGACCCAGCCCGAGACGTAGGAGTTGCGGTAGGAGCTGGCCCCGGTCTGCTTGGCCACCCAGCTCACGAAGGTCGCGCACCAGGCGTAGTTGCTGGTGGAGAGCGAGAGACCCACGGACGAGCCGTAACTGTTCGCGCGGGCGCTGCCCTCGACCGTGCCCGCCTCGGCCTCGGCCACTTCGAGGATCTTGGCGTAACCGCCGCCGGGCGGAGGCGACGACGGCGGCGTGACCGCGCCGTACAGCGCGGCCTTGGTGTTCGGCCCCGCGTGGCCGTCGACCGACAGACCCTTCTCGGCCTGGAAGTCCCGGACGGCGCTGTCGGTGAGCGCACCGAAGTCACCGTCGACGGCGAGATCGGCACCGTGGTGGTTGAGCAGGCTCTGCAACTCGGTGACGCAGCCGCTGCGTTGCCCCTGCACGATCTCGTTCGGGCAGGAGGCGGAGTTCAAATTGATGGGCGCGGGCGCGCCGTTGCCGCCGCCCCCGCCGATGTTCGCGTACAGGGCGGCCTTGGTGTTCGGGCCGACCTGGCCGTCGGCGGTGAGGCCGCTCGCGGACTGGAACGCCTTCACGGCCGCCAGGGTCTGGGGGCCGAAGCTGGCGTCGACGTCGAGGCTCTGGCCCTTGCCGTTCAGCAGGGACTGCAGCGTGGCGACGCAGCCGCCGCTCTGTCCCTCCACGATGTTCTCCGGGCAGGACGACGACCTCAGGTCCAGGCCCGTCGAGGGTGACTCGTCGGTGTCGTACAGCGCCCGCTTGGTGTCCGTTCCGACCTGTCCGTCCGCCGTGAGCCCGCGGGAGGACTGGAAGGTGCGGACCGCGCTCGCCGTCCCGGCCCCGAAGTCGCCGTCCACGTCGACGGCGTAACCCTGGTGGCGCAGCAGCCGCTGGAGCTCGGTGACGCATCCGCCCTTGGCGCCCTGGACGATGTTCGCGGGGCAGGAGGTGGAGTTCAGATTGACGGGGGCGGGCGCCGAGCCGCCGGTCGCGTACAGCTTGCTCTTGGTCGCCGGGCCCACCCGCCCGTCCACGGCGATGGCGGTGGCGGCCTGGTACTCACGGACCGCGTAGAGCGTGCCCGCCCCGAACTGGCCGTCCACGACCAGACCGGCGCCGTGCGCGTTGAGCAGGTTCTGCAGCTCCGTGACGCAACCGCTCGTCTGGCCCTGCGCGATCTCGGCGGGACAGGAGGCGGAGGTCAGCTTGATCGGGGCCGGTGCCGCCGCGGCGGGCTGGGCGCCGATCACGAGGCCGGCCGAGACCATGGCCGCGGTGGCAGCGAAAGTCCCGACGCGCGTCCGCCAACCCACCCCGGTGCGGAGCGTGTTCCGGCGTTGGGAACTGTCGTCTTCGGCGCGAACGAGGAATGCGGGTCTTCCCATGGCGGGAGGTTCTCCTTCTGTTGCTGGAGGGGCGAGAACACACGACCCCGGCCCGTCCTTGCCGTAAGGACGGGCCGGGGCCGGAGGGGTGGGACGGTCAGGCGGCGAAGCGCTTGAACGCCGCCCGGGTGCCCGAACCGGCGATGCCGTCGATGTCACCCGTGTAGCCGTAGCTGTCCTTCAGCAGACGCTGCAGCGCCTTGATGGTGTTGGTGCCGGGGTCCCCGTCGATCTCGCCCGTGTAGCCCCAGTACTTCGCGAGGCAGCGCTGGAAGGCCTTCCAGCTGTTGGTGCCCAGCTGGCCGTCGATGGCGCCCGTGTAGCCCCAGTAGTCCGCGAGGAAGTTCTGGACGTTCTTGGCCTCGGCCGTGGTCAGACCGAAGTTCTGCGTCGCGGTCACGGCGGCGGGCTGTGAGACGGCCGCCGTCTGTGCGGAGGTCGCGGTCGCCGCGAAGCTGGTGCCCGCGGTCGCCACGCTGCCGGCGGCGAGGCCGACAACGGTGACGAGTCCGGCGATGGTCGTGCCCAGAGCGTTCGCTCGCATGCTTTCCTCTTTCGGTCGTGGAATCTGCACCCGTCCCGCCCCACGGGACCAGGTGGCGAGATCAAAGGTGCAGGGCGCCGGGGCGTCGTGGCCACGGCTGTGGCGCAGATGACGGTTGCTCGGGACGACCACCTTGCTGACCTGCGACGACAGGGGTCAGGGGGACGACTGTGTGGGACACCTGTGACAGATGTGACGGGCTCATGCAGAATGCGGAGCAGCGAGGGGGGTCGCTGCTCACGCTCATGAACGTATTGGGGGAAACATGCCGCGCTACAAGGCGCTGTCCGCCGAACTCGATCCCTGCGCAAGGCAGTTGGTGGAACGGTTACGCCAGCTGAAGGATCACGGCGAGCTGACGATGCGACACCTCGCGGCGAAGACCGGTTACAGCGCCAAGTCGTGGGAGCGGTACCTGGGAGGCACCTCGCTGCCGCCCCGGGAGGCGCTGGAGGCACTGGCCCGGATCACCGGCGCCGACCCCGTCCCGCTGCTCGCCCTGCACGAGGTCGCCGCCGACACCTGGGACAGCCGCAGCGCCAGGACCGCCGTAGACCCGCGACCCGCGACGCAGGAACGGGAACTCGAAAAGGGACAGGAGCAGGGGCAGGGACAGGAGCCGGAGCCGGTCACCCTGATCGGGCCGACGGCACCACCTGCCCCCGCGCCGGCCCCCGGCCGCATCCCGCACATCGCCCTCACGGCTGGCCTCGCCGCCCTGACCGTGGCCCTCCTGGCAGCACTGCTCCTCATGCTGCGCCTCGACGGCGACGTCACCCAGGCGGCCGTCGCCGCCCCGCCCTCCACCGCCGCGGCCTCCCCGTCGCCCACCTACACCTGCCGTATCAGCCGCGTCGACGGCAGTTGGTCGGCAGGCATCAACAAGGGCCGCAACGACGAGATCGTGTACGGGGCCACGGGCGCCGACGTGGCCGAAGCGCAGTGTCTGCTGCGCCGGGCAGGCATCTCACCGGGCGGGATCGACGGCATGTTCGGCCCGCTGACGCTACGGGCCGTCAAGACGTTCCAGCAGCGTTCGGGCCTGGCCGTCGACGGGATGCTGGGGCCGCGCTCCTGGAAGGCGCTGCGCGGATGACACGGGCTGCACCCTCACCGTCGGGCGCCCGACTGGCCGCCGTACTGCGGCAGTTGAAGCAGCGCAGCGGCCTGAGCCTGGCGCAGCTCGCGAACGTGACCACCTTCAGCAAGTCGTCCTGGGAGCGCTACCTCAACGGCAAGAGCCTGCCGCCCCGCAGCGCGGTCATCGAGCTGTGCCGTCTGGTCGGCGAAGCGGCCGACCACCCGTTGGCGCTCTTGGACATCGCCCGGACGCACAGGACGGACCGAACAGACCGAGCGGACCGAGCGGACGGGGCGAACGGGACGGCCGGGACGCCGAACGAGGAAGCCAGTGCGCCGACGCGGCAGACGTCGGCCCGACAGCGCACCGGCACTCGGACGGACACGCCGTCCTCGCCCTCGACCGACGCCCCGCCCGACACCGTCCCGACAGAGACAGCCACAGCAGAAGCAGCCACACCGGAAGCAGCGCCACCAAAGGGAGTCCCGGGCGACGTCCACCCCACCCCCGCACGTCCGCCCAGCCACCGGCCCGTGACCGTCCTCACCGCTCTGGTGTCGGTCTGCGCGGTGGTCATAGGGACGCTCGTGCTCCTCAACCTTCCCCCCTCGCACGGTAAAGAGCGGTCACCGTCCCCCACGCCACCCCCTGCCACCGGAGCGCTCTGCCGGCACGACGCCTGTCAGGACAAGGACCCGATCACGATGAAATGCGGCGCCGAGCCCATGACGCTCGCCGAGCGCGAGACCGCCACGGGTGCCTGGATCCAGATCCGCTACAGCGAGGAATGCGGGGCGAGTTGGGCCCGGATGTGGGGCGCCGTCGTGGACGACCGCGTCGAGATCCGGACGGGGGGCCGGGACGGATCCCTCCACGGCGCACGGGTCACCACCCGCAACGAGGCGGACACCTACGTCCACACGCTGATGAACGTGGTGAACCCCGGGACGTCGGTGCAGGCTTGTTTCAGACCCGCGGCGGGCGGCGCGAAAGAATGCGTCAGGGCGCGCCAGGACCAGTCCATCGCGTCTCCTGCGACGGCTGACTCAAAGAGCTGAGTCGCCGGTGGGGGACGCGGCAGCGGGGGAGCCCGAGGCGCGCTGCTCGGCGGCGCTCGCCACGGCCGGTGCCGCCGTCGTGGGGACGGCGTTGTCGACGAGGACAACCGCGACGGCGGCGGCGGTGGCGAACGCGTCGGAGTCGAGGACTCGGCTGCGGGCCGAGGCGCCGTCCAGGAGCAACGCCAGTTGCTCGCCCAGCTGTTCGGGGTCGGCGGCGCCTGCCTCGCGGGCGGCATCGGTGAGCCGGGCGGCAAAGCTCTTCTTGTAGTCGCGGGCGTACTCACGTGCCGGGTGGGCCGGGTCGGGGATCTCCACGGCTGCCGCGATGTACGGGCACAGGGGCGCGTGCACGTCGAACACGGCGAGAAGCCGTTCGCGAGGTGTGAGGTCGGTGCGGTCGAACACCTCGGGCAGGATGTCGGGATCGAACCGGCGCAGGCCTTCGGCGATCAGCTCGTCCTTGCCGCCGAAGTGCTGATAGAGCGTCCGCTTGGACACCTCGGCCACCGCGCAGAGCTGGTCCATGCCCGTGCCGCCGATCCCTTGATCGCGGAACAGCTGTTGTGACGCGCTGAGGATGCGCTCCCGTGCGCCCCTGCCGCGGCGCAGGCCGCGCGGCCCCTTCTCCAACTCTGTCATAAGCCCAGCTTAACCCACGTGGGTACCGGTCGGTGTGCATAGCTTGCACCCCTCGCAACCGTCCGATACGTTAAGTACTCGACACGGTGTGCTTAACGCCGGCACGGCATGTGGATGGAGCAGTCATGGGAAAGCTCGACGGCAAGGTTGCGGTGATCACGGGAGCGACCAGCGGGATGGCGCTGGCCGGTGCGAAGTTGTTCGTCGACGAAGGGGCGCACGTCTTCATCTCGGGCCGGCGCAAGGACGCGCTGGACGAAGCGGTCAGGCTGATCGGCCGGAACGTGACCGGCGTGCAGGGTGATGCGGCCGACCTGGACGACCTGGACCGCCTGTTCGAGACGGTCAAGCGGGAGAAGGGTGCTGTCGACGTGTTGTGGACAAGTGCCGGGACGGGGGAGCAGGGCAGGCTCGGCGAGGTCACCGAGGAGCAGTTCGATGCCGCCTTCTCGCTGAACGCGCGCGGCACGCTGTTCACGGTCCAGAAGGCGCTGCCGCTGTTCAACGACGGCGGCTCGATCCTCATGACCGGGTCGAACGCATCGCTCAGGGGCTACCCCGACTGGAGTGTGTACGCGGCGAGCAAGGCCGTGCTGCCCGCGTACGCACGGGTGTGGGTGTCCGAGTTGAGGGACAGGAGGATCCGGGTGAACGTGCTGACTCCCGGCCAGGTCGCCACGCCGATCCTGGAGCAGGTGATGGACGAACAGATGAAGGCGCAGTTCGAATCCGTGATCCCGCGTCGGGAGATGGGCCGCCCCGAGGAGATCGCGTCGGCCGCGCTGTTCCTCGCCTCGGACGACTCCAGCTACGTCAACGGCATGGAACTGGTCGCCGACGGCGGCACCACGGTGATCTGAGCGCGCTGCCCGTGGTCGCGCATGCAGGCAAGACCCGGCGGCCAACTGGTCCATACACAACAAGGGAACACACGTCATGACCACCATCAGCATCATCGGCTCGGGCAACATGGCCGCGACCATCGGCACCCGGGCGGCGAAGCACGGCCACACCGTCGAGCTCATGAGCCGCGACACCGCCAAGGCCCAGGCGCTCGCCGACCGGATCGGCGACGGAGCCACCGTCGGCGCGTTCGGTGCGAGGCCGGCGGGTGACATCGTCATCGTGGCCGTCCTGTACACCGGCGCGGTCGACGTGGTCACGCACTACGGCGACGCGCTGGCCGGCAAGATCCTCGTCGACATCACCAACCCGTTCAACGCCGACGCGAGCGGGCTTGTGACCACCCCGGGCAAGTCGGTGTCCCAGCAGATCGCCGCCGTCGCCCCGGAGGGTGCGCACGTGGTGAAGGCATTCAACTCGATCTTCCGAGGCGTCCTTGCCGAGGACGAGCCCCGGGACGTGTTCTTCGCCGGCGACGGTGCCGAGGCGAAGGCGCGTGTCGCGGCGTTTCTGGAGAGCCTGGACATGCGGCCCCTCGACGCGGGAGGACTGGAGATGACCCACGCCCTCGAATGGGCCGGCCTCCTCCTGGTGGGCCTGGCGGCCAACGGCGCCGGCTTCGACATCGCCCTGGGCGCCGAGATCCTCTGAGGACCCTCTCCAGCGGTGGCCCCGTAAAATAGTAGCCATGGACATTATGTCTATGTACTCTACTTGGCATGAGCAAGGGTTCACCGGGCCCCACACCCGGCTTCCTGGTGTGGCGGCTCGCCAACAAATGGCGCGTCGCGGTCGATCGCGCGGTCGCTCCACTGGGGCTCACCCACGCGCAGTACTCGCTGGTCGCGTCGCTGTTCGGCATGCGGCGCACCGGCGAGCGACCCAGCCAGCGCCGTCTCGCCGACCACACCGGCCTGGAGGCGCTGTACGTCTCGAAGCTGGCACGCGCACTTGAGTCGAGCGGCCTGATCGAGCGCACCCGCGATCCCCGCGACCCGCGTGCCGTGCAGCTGGCGCTCACCGAGCAGGGCGAGGCCGTCACGCGGCAGGCCATCACGGTGGTCCAGGAACTGCTCCAGCAGCTGCTGGAGCCGCTCGGCGGCCTCGACGCCCCGCGGACACGGGCGTTCACCGACGAGCTGACGGCCCTGCTCGACGTACCGCTCGCTCCATCCGTACCGAACGACGAGAGCAATTGACGAGAAATCAGGGGGACAACACCATGACCACCAGCGAGTCCACCACCACAATCACGACCTCCGCGGACACGACCTCCGCGAACACCCCCGCGCCCGTCGCCAACGCCCGCGACCTGGCCCTGGCCCACTACGCCGCCCGCGGAGTCCTGGAACATGTCCTGGCCCGGCACGGTGCCACGTTCCAGCAGCAGGTCGCCCTGCGCGCCGCCATCACCTCCGACACCCCGCAGACGCCGGACGACCTCGTCACCCAGGTCCAGGGCTACCTCAAGGCGGATCCGGCCGGCATCCGCGCCACGCTCGACGAGCTGCTGGCCAAGCACCTGCTCGTCGCCGACGGCGCGCACCTCCGTCCCACCGAAGCGGGGCGCGAACTGCTCACCGCCGTCGGCGCGGAGACCGCCCCTGTCTCCGCCCGCATCTGGGGCGGGATCCCCGCCGAGGACCTGGCCGCCGCCGGCCGCGTCCTGGCCCTGGTCACCGAGCGCGCCAACAAGGAGCTGTCGACGTTGACGGCCTGACCGTACGCCGGAGTGAGAACCCGGCCGAAGGACCGCAGGCTCGTACGCGGCGTGCCGAAACACCACGACGGGCGCCTCACCGAAGACGCCACGAGCCCTCCATTCGCCACGTCGCAAACCCGTCGCACGGGGTACCCGGCGCTCCGTGCACACTCCCCAAGCCGCGCCCCGGACCTCTGAAGCCCCCACGGCGCTCAAGAAAGCTCTGACCACCCCGCTGCTCTACTTCTTCATCCTCGGCGACGTTCTCGGCGCGGGCGTGTACGTCCTGGTCGGGCAGGTCGCGGCCGATGCCGGCGGTGCCGTGTGGGCCCCGCTCCTGGTGGCCCTGTGCCTGGCGCTGCTGACGGCCGCCTCGTACGCCGAACTGGTCACCAAGTATCCGCGCGCGGGCGGCGCCTCCCACTACGCCACGTTGGCCTACGGGCCCTTCGCCGGATTCCTCGCCGGTTTCTGCATGCTCGCCGCGGGCGTCGTGTCGGTGGGGGCCCTGGCCCGCGGGTTCGGCGGCGACTACCTGTCCGAGTTCGTCTCGCTTCCGGTCGTGCTCGTCACGATCGCCTTCCTGGCCGCGCTGGCACTGTTGAACGCCCGGGGCATCAGCGAGTCGACCAGGGCCAACGCCGTCGCGACGGTCGTCGAGGTCGGCGGACTGCTGCTGGTGATCGGTCTCGGGGCCTGGATCGTGCTCCGCGGCGACGGGGACATGGGACGGCTCACCGATCTGGGCACCACCAGCAAGGGGCCTGCCGCCGCCGTGCTCAGCGGGGCGGTCCTCGCCTACTACTCGTTCGTCGGGTTCGAGACGTCCGTCAACGTCGCCGAGGAGACCCGCGATCCCCGGCACGCGTACCCCAGGGCGCTCTTCGGCGCGCTGGTCACCGCGGGCGCGGTGTACGTCCTGGTCGGGGCCGCCGCGGCGGCGGCCGTGCCGACAGGGAAGCTGGCCGAGTCCAGCGGGCCGCTCCTCGAAGTCGTCCGAGCGGCCGGCGGGGTCCCCACGAAGCTCTTCAGCGCCATCGCCCTGGTGGCGGTCGCCAACGGCGCGCTGCTCACCGGCATCATGTCGTCGCGGCTGGCCTACGGCATGGCCCGGGACGGCCTGCTGCCGAGCTTCCTGACGAAGGTGCTGCCCGGCCGGCGTACGCCGTGGGCCGCCATCGCCACCACCACGGCGCTCTCGCTGCTGCTCGCGCTGACCGCCGATGTGAGCACACTCGCCTCGACCCTGGTCCTGCTCCTTCTCGTGGTGTTCTTCCTCGTCAACACCTCTGTGCTCGTGCTGCGTCGCGATGCCACCGAACACGATCACTTCAGGGCCCCGTCCGTGGTGCCAATCCTCGGGGCGGCCTCCTGCGTCGTGCTCGCGACCCAGATCGAGCGCGATGTCTGGCTGAAGGGACTCGTCGTACTCGCGGTGGGTGCGGTGCTGGGCATCGTCGCCGCGGTGAGGTTGCGGCGCACCCGCTGAACCAGGGACGGCGTGGCGCCCGCCGAACCCTGTCGCCTCCGGTCCTCAGAAGGTGGTTCCGTCGCCGCCGCGGGCCTGCCGGAGCCGGTCCGTGCTGTCACTGATGGAGTCGATGCGCGCCGCGAGGTCGGGGTGGGCGGCCTTGAGGTGGGTGTGCGTCTCGGTCAGCGGGCCGATGAGGCGGGTGGCGTCGTCGGCGGCGAGGGCGTCGGCGAGCCGGGCCAGAGGGCTGCGCGCCCGGGCGGGGAGATCGGTGAGAGCGGTGATCTGCCCGGCGAGCTGACGCAGTTCGGCGGCGTTGGCCCGCGCCCAGGCGGAGACGGTGCGGTCGGCGGCCCGGTGGTCCCGGGTGGCCTGTACGCGCTGTTCGCCGGTGCTGCCGGACAGCCCGGGGCGTACGCGCAGGTAGCGGCGCTCGGCGGCCTGGCGGCTGGCGACACCCATGGGCTGGGCCAGCTCCGCCCAGCTGGAGCCCGCCGCCCGCGCTGCCTCGATCAGCCCCGGCTCCCATCCAGCGAGCTGTTCGCGCAGTTCACGCAGGAGCACGAGCGCCGCCAGCGCCTGGTCGGCGGTGGCTCGCCCGTCCTCCGGGGGCGGGTCCGGCCGCGCGGTCCGGGCGGCACGGACCGCTTCGCCGATCGTGTCGAGCGCCGCTTTGGCGGCGAGGAGCGAGGCGGGGTCGAGGGGTTCGGGGGCAGCGGGCATGAGGGTCCTCTCGGACGTCTTACTGATTGTCGTCCTCTGGATGACATCTCAGTTGTCATCGTTTGGATGACATGCTACAACGGTGTCAGATCAAGCGCATTGGCAGTTACTGCCAGACCAGTGGAGGTGTTTTCGCGATGTTGATGCGCACTGACCCGTTCCGCGAACTCGACCGGCTCGCCCAGCAGTTGACCGGTGCGACGGGCACCTGGTCCAGGCCCTCGGTGATGCCGATGGACGCCTACCGGGACGGCGAGGAGTACGTGATCGCTCTCGATCTGCCCGGCGTTGACAAGGACGCGGTCGAGGTCGATGTCGAGCGGAACATGCTCACCGTCAAGGCCGAGCGCCGGCCGGCCGCGAAGGCCGACCACGTGCAGATGGAACTCTCCGAGCGGCCCGTCGGCGCCTTCTCGCGCCAGTTGGTCCTGGCCGACACCCTTGACACCGAGCGCATCACGGCCGACTACGAGGCGGGGGTGCTGACCCTGCGCATCCCGATCGCCGAGCGCGCCAAGCCCCGCAAGGTCTCGATCGGCGGAGGGTCCGAGCACAGGCAGATCCGCGGCTGAGGACCCGGTCCCGTCCTCCGCCCGCGTGCTCACAGCAACAGCAACAGCAACAGCAACAACAGGAACAGGGCCGACCGGTGCCCACCGGACCGGTCAGCCCATCCACCGGCACTACGCCCGACGGGCGAGAAAGGCAACGATCTCCGATGATTCCGCTGCGTGAACCGGCAACCGCCCGGCCCGGCACGACGTTTCACCGGATGCTGGAGAGGATCCGGTACGAGGGCGCGTACTCCACCAGGGAGCGGGCCGAGGAAGTCACCCGAGCCGTGCTGGCGGCGCTGGGCCGTCAGCTCACCGGCGAGGAGCGGAGCGATCTCGCCGCCTGTCTCCCGGCCGAGGCAGCCCTCGTCCTCACCGGCCAGAGCCCCGATCCCCGGCCGCTCACGGGCTGGGGCTTCGTCAAGGATCTCGCCACCCGCACGGGCGGGACGCCGGCCACCGCACGCTGGGACACCGGAGCCGTCCTCGCCGCCGTCGCGGACCTCGCGGGTCCCGACCTCCTCGACCGCGTCCTCGCCCGGCTCCCGTCCGGATACGCGCTGCTGTTCGGGCGAGCGGAACTCATCCAGGCCGCCTGACTCCCAGGCAGGCACCACGGGGCGAAAGCTGGGGCGGCGTCGGCAGCGGCCCGGGTCGCGGCCCGGAGCCCCTTCGGCACTCGGCTGAAATTCATGGGCGTACGAGTCCGCTGCCCGGGTACGCGCGGGCAGGATCATAAACGGCAGCCATGCTTGAGGCACAAGGAGCGAGACCCAATGACCATCGTGACGGCGCAGGAACGGACCGGGGCCGGTGTCCGGGCCACCGGGGTGGAGCAGGACCTCGTCGAGCGCGCATACGCGGACCCTTCCTCCATCGCGCCCAGGGACGCGCGGGAAGTGGGAAAGCGGTTCTTCGACCGTCTCACGCAGCTTGAGGAGGGCACGCACGAGTACCAGTACGTGCGCAACTGCCTGATAGAGATGAACCTCTCCCTCGTGCAGTACGCGGCTTCCCGGTTCAAGCACCGTGGCCCGCAGGAGATGGAGGACATCGTCCAGGTCGGTACCATCGGCCTGATCAAGGCGATCGACCGGTTCGAGCTGTCCCGCGAGGTCGAGTTCACGTCCTTCGCGGTTCCCTACATCACCGGCGAGATCAAGCGGTTCTTCCGCGACACGAGCTGGGCCGTACACGTTCCGCGCCGCCTTCAGGAAGCACGGCTGGAACTGTCGAAGGCCACCGAGGAGCTGCGCACACGGCTGGGGCGCTCTCCTTCGGCGGCGGAGCTCGCGGAGCTGATGCAGCTGGAGCCCTCCGAGGTCGTCCAGGCGCAGATGGCGTCCAACGGCTACAACGCCGCCTCGCTGGACGCCGCGGTGATGAACCAGGACGAGGAGTCCGACACCGCGCTCGCCGATTTCATCGGCTTCGAGGAGAACTCCTACGACCTCATCGACAACTTCCACTCCCTGGCCCCGCTGGTCGCCGGACTCGACGAGCGTGACCGCAGGATCATCCACCTTCGCTTCGTCGACGAGCTCACCCAGCAGCAGATCGCCGACGAGCTGGGCTACTCGCAGATGCATGTGTCGCGGCTGATCACCCGGGTCCTCGGCAAGCTCCGCGCGGGCCTGCTGGCCACCGACTAGCCGCCGCCGGACCGAGCGGTCACCGTCTTAAGGAGTCGGCGCCGTGCCGAGCAGGCCGGCGCCGACCAGGACGAACCCGGTCCGGCGCCCCGGCCCGACGGACCACGCTCGAAGCCGAACTCATGTCAGCGACGGCGCAGCATCATGACGACGGCGATGATGATGACGATGACGACGATGGTGCCCAGGCCGATGTACACGGGTTTCTCTCTCTGTCGGACGGCGCGGCACCCGTTGGTGTCGCAGAGGCCGAGTGCCCCCGACGAGGCCGTTCATCCCGTCCGTGTGCCCGAGGCCGGCAACTCCCCGCGTGTGGGGGCGACATGCCCGAGGTCCTGTAGCTGACGATCTGTGCGCAAAGGGTTTACAGCCCGCTTGCAACGATGTAAACACCTGCGTACAGCCACCTCATGGACAACTTCCCGGTATCGGGCCCCAGCAAGCCCCGGCACGTTCCGACAACGTTGTCACCCCTCGTCAGCCTCACCCCCCACGGAGGTTCTCGTGACTGTCCGATCGACCGGGTTCGCCGCCAAGGCCTGGGCCACGCTGCTCGTCGGCGGCCTGGTGGCGTTGTTCTCACCATCAACGGCCGTCGCGGCGCCGGAGTATTCGACCGCCGAGGCGGGCAACCCCTTCGTCGACGGCTGGTACGCGGACCCCGACATCGCGGTCTACGACGACACGTTCTGGGTCTACCCCACGGCATCCAAGTCCTACGCCGAGCAGACCTACCTCGACGCGTTCTCCTCCACCGACCTGATCCACTGGACCAAGCACAGCAACGTCCTGAAGACGGCGGACGTCTCCTGGGCCAAGTACGCGGTGTGGGCCCCCGCGCCGGTCGAACGGAACGGCAAGTACTACCTGTACTTCGCCGCGAACGACATCCAGAGCAACTCCGAACTGGGCGGCATCGGCGTGGCCGTCGCCGACCGCCCCGAAGGCCCGTACAAGGACGCCCTCGGCAAGCCGCTGATCTCGCAGTTCCACAACGGGGCCCAGCCCATCGACCAGGACGTCTTCATCGACGACGACGGCCAGGCGTACATGTTCTACGGAGGCTGGCACCACTCCAACGTCGTCAAGCTCAACCCGGACATGACCAGCCTGGGCACGTTCGACGACGGTTCCACCTACAAGGAGATCACCCCCGAGAACTTCACCGAGGGCTCCTACATGTTCAAGCGCAACGGCAAGTACTACTTCATGTGGTCGGAGGGCGGCTGGACGGGGCCCGACTACTCGGTGTCGTACGCGATGTCCGACTCGCCGACCGGCCCGTTCCGGAAGATCGACAAGGTACTCGCCCAGGACCCCGCGGTCGCCAAGGGGTCCGGCCACAACTCCGTCGTCAACGTGCCCGGCACCGACATCTGGTACATCGTCTACCACCGCCGTCCGCTCAGCGAGACCGACGGCAACCACCGCCAACTCGCCTACGACCGCCTCCACTTCAACGCCGACGGCACCATCCGGCGTATCGCCATGCAGGTGAAGGACAACTTCGCCGACGGCAACGCGCTGGGCTGGAAGACGTACGGCGGCACCTGGTCCGTCAGCGGCGGACAGTACCGGGTGGGGCGGAACCTGGGCGGCAAGGCGCTGCTCGACACGAACTTCGCCGACTTCACCTACGACGCCGACGTCACCGTCACCTCGGGCGGCGGGGACGCGGGTCTGACGTTCAGGGTGAACGGCCCGTCGGCCGGCTGGGACAGCTACTCGGGCTACTACGCGGGTATCAGCCCGAGCGGCAAGGTGGTCCTCGGCCGGGCGAACGGTTCCTGGACGGAACTGGCGAGCGCCCGCACGACCGTCGGCTCCGGCTCGGCCCACCGGATACGCGTGACCGCCGTCGGCTCGTCGATCAAGGTGTTCGTCGACGACATGACGACACCCAAGATCTCCGTCAGCGACAGCACCTACCGCAGCGGAGCGAACGGTGTCCGGGTCTTCGACACCGGGGCCGCCTTCGACAACGTGGCCATCGCGCCCGCGGGCTGACGACCGGGCCGGGCGACCGGTGACAGTCCTGCTCCGCCGCGAAGACGAGTGCGCTTCGCGGCGGGACAGGACATGGATCGGGCAGGGCTAGCCGGCGGCCAACGACACCAGCACCGTGGCCGCCAGCGCGGAACGCGCGACCATGCCGGACACCGAGGTGTTCTCCGAGCGGGCGTGGGCGCCCGAGCCGACCGCCCCGATGCCGTCCAGGACGGGCGTCCCCGCGGCCACGACGAAGTTGCCGTCGCTCGCCCCGCCCACGGACGCCTCCCGCAGGTCCTCCCCGAGCAGCGCCGCGCACCGGCGCGCCAACTCCCCGAGCGCCGCGACCTGTTCGGTCCGCTCGAAGACGGGCCGGTTCCAGTCCCCGGTGATCTCCACGCGCGTGCGCGGATCCACCGGGCGCAGCGCGGCCAGGGCCTCGCTGATCCGCTGCTGCTCGGCCGCCGAGGCGACACGGACGTCGATGCGGCCGACGGCGCGTCCCGCGGTGACGTTGCTGCGGGTGCCGCCCTCCACCACGCCCACGTTGAGCGAGGTGCCCGCGTCCGGGGCACGCAGTGCGGCCAAGTGCAGGATCTGGTGGGCGAGTTCGTCCACCGCGCTCGCCCCGGCGGTGGGGTCGAGTCCGGCGTGGGCCTCGCTGCCGGTGACCGTCAGGGTGAACAGGCCCACGCCCTTGCGGGCCGTCTTGATCGCGCCGTCCACGGCTGCCTCGAAGACCATGGCGAGCCTGCTGCCGTGCGACTCGGCGACGATGGCCTCGTGGGAGGCGAGGCTGCCCGTCTCCTCGTCGCCGTTCAGCATCAGGGTGCAGGCGGGCCTCGGCAGGCCCAGGGCGTCGAGGGCGCGCAGGGCCCACACCGCCTGGACGAGACCGGCCTTCATGTCGAACACGCCGGGCCCGCTGATGTGGTCGCCGTGGCGCCGGAAGGGCCAGTCGTCGAGGGTGCCGGTCGGCCACACGGTGTCGTAGTGGCCGAGGAGCAGGACAGGCCGGCCGTCCTCGGCGACGGCGTCCCGGGCCGGATAGCGGCGTACGAGGATGTCCCCAGCCCCAGCCCCAGCCCCCGTTCCCGTTCCCGCGCGGGGAAGGATCTCCTCGGCGTCCGGTGTGCCCAGGCGCCGGTCGAGCCAGTCGCGCAGCCATCCCAGGCAGGCACCGAGGTCGGCCGGATCGTCGCTGGCACTGCCCTGGGAGGTGTACGCGTCGAGGTCGGCGACCATGTCCTCGCGATGCTCGTCGAGCCAGCGCCGGACCGCCGCGGCCTGTTCCGCCGCGGGCAGCCGGCCGGGCATCGCGGCCGGGGCAGGGTGGTTCGGCTCGTCCAGCTGCCCGGGCGCCGCCTGCCCGGCGAGGCGGTCCAGCTCCTCCAGCCGTCCCTCCGACATCCCGTCCGGGGCACCCTCCAGTGAGCGCAGACCGTCCATGACGGTGCGCAGCAGCGGCGTGGGGAGTCCTTCGCGGGCCGCGTGGTCGAAGACGTCGGCGTAGTGCGTGGTCACCTCGACGGGCCGGTGCCGTACGGCGAGGTCGCGCCAGATGCCGCTGCGGTCCTTCGCCTGCGTACGCAGCCACGCGCTCAGGCGGTCGAAGGCGGTGCCGCGTTCCGCCGGATCCGTACCCTGCCGGAACGGGAGGGGGTCGAAGGCGTCGAAGGCCTCCAGGGTGACGCCGAGCCGGTCGGACACGGCGAAGATCTCACCGGTCAGTCCGGCCATCGCGGGCCGGTGCCGGTCGATCAGATCGGCCATGGGGGCGTCGGCGAGGGCGGTGGCGGCGAGCATCGCACCGAAGCCGGCCTTCGCCCACAGATATCCCTCGACGTTGTCGCTGGCCACCGCCGGACCCCAGCTCTGCAGGTCGGCCACGACCGCACGGACGCGGGGGCTGACCTGGGCGCCGCCGGGCTCGCCGATGACGAGGGCTCCGGCGCCGCCGTCGAGGACGACACCCGGTTCGACCACGTCGGCGAAGATGTTCACGAACGCGGCGACGGTCCGATGGGCACCCACATACCGCGCGATCAGGCCCTCGTTGAAGCCGTTCTGCAGCGAGACGACATATCCCTCCGGCTCCAGACGGGGCGCGATCCACGCTGCCGCCGTACCGGTGGCCTGCGCCTTCACGGCCAGCAGGACCCGTCCGAGGGTGCCGGTGAACTCGTCCGGAGTGGCGGCGGAGACCGGCACGCTCGTACGGGACCCGCCGTGGGCGACGACGAGTCCGCGGGCGCGGATCGCGGCCACGTGCGCGGGGTCGGTGTCGACGACGGTGACCGGATGCCCGGCCCGCGCGAGGGCGAAGGCGAGCGTGCCGCCGATCGCGCCCCCGCCGACGACGGTGTACGCGGCCCGCTCCGGGGAGGGGTCGGTCATGAGGGGAGTCCTTCCGTGAGGGCGGCCGGGATCGCCGGGTGCGGGGTGGCGCGGGTGTCGCCGGGCTGCCAGATACGGGGCAGGTGCAGTGCGCCGGTACTGGATCCGCCGTCCACGCGCAGGACCTCCCCGGTGATCCAGGAGGCGTCCGGGCCCGCGATCCAGCACACCGCGCGGGCGATGTCCTGGGGGCTGCCCGGGCGGCCGAGCGGGTTGCCGCCGATGGCCGCGGCGTACTCGACGGAGACGGGATTGCAGTCGCTGGACACCTGGACGAACCCGGGGCTGACCGCGTTGACGCGGATGCCGTGCTCGCCCAGCTCCAGGGCGGCGGCCCGGGTGGCCATCTCCAGCGCGGCCTTGGAACTCGCGTACGGCCCTCCGCCGGGGCGGGCCCGCAGCGCGGAACCGGAGGAGATGTTGACGACCGAGCCGGGCCGTCCGGCCGCCATGGCGAGCCGCGCGAACGCGGCGGTGGCGAGCACGGGGGCGCGCAGGTTCACGGCGAACAGCCGGTCCCAGGCGGCTGCCTCGACCTGAGCCATGTCGAGGGACGGGTACACACCCGCCGCGTTGACCAGGACGTCCACGGGACCGTGCGCCGCCCAGACCGCCTCGACCAGGGCGGCGGGCGCGTCCGCGTCGGTGAGGTCCGCGGTGTGCGTCGCCGCGCCGCCGCCCAGCCGTGCCGCGGTCAGCTCCAACGCCTCCGGATCGCGGTCGGCGAGCGTGAGCAGGTCGCCCCGTGCGGCGAACTCCTCGGCGATCGCCCCGCCGATACCGCCCGCGGCACCGGTGACGAGCACGTGCGCCATCAGTCGAACTCCTTGTCCTTGGTCTCCGGCATCGTGAGATAGACGACGAGGGAGATGAGGGCGGCGCCGGAGACGTAGATCCACAGCAGGTCGCTGTGGCCGTTCTCGTGCATCCAGGTGGTCAGGTAGGGGGCCGTGCCGCCGAAGACCGCGACGGCGAGGGCGTAGGGCAGGGCGATACCGGTGGCGCGTACCTCCGCAGGGAACTGCTCGGCCATGATGACGGCGCAGTTGGCGGAGTAGCCGAGGATCAGCAGCATGCCGACGAGCTGGACCAGGAACAGGCTCAGGAAGCTGCCGCTCAGCAGGTGCAGCAGCGGCCAGGCCAGGACGACGAAACCGCCCGCGAAGGCCGCCATGGTCGGCTTGCGCCCGATCTTGTCCGAGAGCAGCCCGACGAACGGCAGCGCGACCACGAACACGACCAGACACAGCGTCTGCGACAGCAGAGCCGTCTTGAGCGGGATGCCGGTGGTCAGATTCGCGTACGTGGGCAAGTAGTTGACCCAGATGTAGTAGGTCAGCGTGCCCGCGATCGTGATGCCGGCCACGCGTAGGGTCGCGGCCGGGTGCTCGACGAACATCGTCTTGACGGGGTTGGTACGGGTGCGGCCGGTGTCCTGCGCCTGGGTGAAGGACTCGGTGTCCTCCACCGTCACGCGCAGCCACAGTCCGACCAGGCCGAGGAGCCCGCCGAAGACGAACGCGGCACGCCAGCCCCAGGAGTGCACGGCGTCGTCACTGAGCGTCGAGGTGGTGAGGGTGCCCAGGAGCGAGGCGATGAGGACACCGCCCGCGACCGACACCTGCTGCCACGACCCGGCGAACGCGCGCCTGCCGCGGGCCGCCGACTCCACGAGGAAGGCGGACGACGAACCGAACTCGCCACCCGCGGAGAAGCCCTGTACGAGCCGGGCCAGGAGCAGGATCAGCGGCGAGAGGACGCCGATGGTGTCGTAGTTCGGGGTGATCGCGATCAGGAAGCCGGCGCCCGCCATCAGCGCGACCGTGAGCGTCATGCCCTTCTTGCGGCCGTGGCGGTCGGCGTAGGCACCGAGGACCGCGGCACCGACCGGGCGCATCACGAAACCGACGGCGAACACGGCGAGCGTGGACAGCAGCGCCACCGCTCCGTCGCCCTTGGGGAAGAACTCGTCAGCGATGATCTTCGCGAAGATCGAGTACAGGGCCCAGTCGACCCACTCGACGGTGTTGCCGATGGTGCCGGCGACGATCGCCTTGCGCTGGGCACGGCTCAGTCTGCCCGGGGCGGGGGAGTCGCCGCCCTTGGACAGGGGACCGGCGGGTGGTGTGGCGGATCCGGTGGTCATGGCGTCTGCTCCGGGGCGTCGGGGACGGAACGGGCGGTCGTCTGGTCGTTTCCGACTGCGGCCCCGCTGTCCAGCACGGCACGGGCCGTGTCGGCGAGCTGGGCGTGTGTGGCGTACCAGACGTCGGAGTGGGCGGCGATGTGGTCGAGGAGTTCGCGCAGCGCCACCAGGCGTGAGCGGTGCCCGATGACGTGCGGGTGCAGGGTGAGCTGGAAGACACCGCCGTCGCGGTACGCGGCGTCGAATTCGTCGGTCCAGATCTCCAGCACGTCGCCCGGGCGGCTGTGCGGGCGGACGGAGCCGTAGCGGTCCATCGTGAAGTACGGCGCGTCGTCCCGGATCCAGTCGACGGGGATCTCGACCAGACCGGTGGGCCTGCCGTCGGCGACGATCTCGTACGGTTCGTCGTCGGCCATCAGCGAGGAGTCGTACGCGAAGCCGAGTTCGAGCATGATGTCGAGCGTCGAGTCGGAGAAGTCCCAGGACGGCGTACGGATACCGACGGGCCGCTGCCCGGTCAGCGTGGTGAGGGTGTCCAGGGCGCGTGCGGTCAGCTCCCGCTCGTCGGCGCGGCCCAGCAGCATGTTGCGCTCGTGGATCCAGCCGTGGACGGCCAGCTCGTGCCCGTCCCGGGTGTAGGCGCGCGCCTCCTCGGGATGGATCAGGGCGGAGACCGCCGGCATGAAGAACGTGGCGGGTACGCCGTACCGGGCGAGGAGACCGAGGATCCGGGGCGCGCCGACGCGGGCGCCGTACTCGCCCTGGGCCAGGCGGCCCGGGCTGGTCTCGCCGTCGCGCAGCGGGATCGTCTCGTGGTCGGAGTCGAAAGAGAGCGCGACCGCGACGCGGGCGCCGCCGGGCCAGCGGTCGGGGACCAGCCGGCGTCCGGCGCGCACGGCGTCGAGGTGGCCGCGCCAGGTCGGTTCGGTCCAGCGCCAGCTCTCCGCGGGCAGGCCGGAGTCGTCTGTGGGCATGGTGACTCCACGGGAATCGGGGACAGGAGACGGGAAAGGGGGACAGAGCAGGAAAGGGGACAGGACGGGGAAAAGTGAGGGAGCGGGGTGTGTGTGGAGGCGGCGGGTGCTCGGCCGGGCGGGTGTCCGCTCAGGCGGCGGGGCGGACCATGCGGTGCCAGGAGTACTTCATGGTGACGAGGTGCAGGGTCACGTCGGAGGCCAGCAGGCCGGGCAGTGCCCCGATGACGTCGCTGGTGTAGCGGAAGAGGTCGGCGCGGCGGGGGAGCACCATGTGCCCGACCAGGTTGAAGCGTCCGGTCGCCGCCCCCAGGAACTTCGTTCCCGGATGCCCGGCGAGCTGCCGTCCCGCCGCGTCGAGCCGGTCGGGCTCGATCGACAGCCAGACCATGAACTCCGCGTCGTACCCGATCAGAGCCGGTTCGACCAGGGTGCGGAACTGCAGGATGCCGCGGGCGATCAGCCGGTCCATGGCCCGCGCGACGCTGGACTCGGTGTGCTCCAGGTTCCTGGCCAGCGTGCTGACCGGGGTGCGGCCGTCCTCCTTGAGGGCTGCCACGACCGCCAGCTCCAGGGTGGTGAGCGCCTGGGGTGTGACGTCCCAGTCGGCGCGGTCGCAGGACGACGCCAGGGAGTCGGGCCGCAGATCGGCGGCCGCCTCGGTGGGCAGCAGCCCGGTGTCCCACATGGACGCCGAGGTGAACGCGCGGATGACCGGTACGGCCTCGGTGCTGGTGATGAGGTCGGCCGCGGGCAGGTCGGTGAACAGGATCCGCATCATCTCCTCGTTGTCGCGGGCCACGAAGTCGACGATGAGGTCGGCGGCGCCGGTGACGACGGCCACGAACCGCACGTCCGGACTGTCGGTGAGCCGGTCCGCGACCTCCAGCCCGCGTCCTGGCCTGGCCTGCACCCGGACGAGCATGGAGGATCCCTCCCGCGTCCGGTCCAGTTCCATGGTCCCGACGACCCGCAGCAGCCCGCGCTCGCGCAGGGCACGGTAGCGCCGCTGGGCGGTCGTCTCGCTGGCGTCCACCCACCGTGCCACCGCGCTCCACGGGGCACGACCGTTGAGCTGGAGCGCGGCGATGATGCGCCGGTCCAGATCGTCGATGGTGTCCACGGGGGCTCGGTGGTTCATGGCGCCGACGCTAATGAGCACCGCGGCCGCCGTCAATGAAGGAATCCTGCATCACCCCTGGTCAAGGCCGTGTCATCCAGCAGCCGGGGGATTACGGAGGTGTAAAGGACGCAGTTGGGGCCCGTGCCCGCCCATGGCCGGAAGACGACGGATTTCGCCACCGCGTGTCTGAAAAAGTTCATCGGGAGTCTGCCTGCGCGGTCCGCCCGGTGGACGTGACCGCGCGGCGAGACGGTGACGGTTGCCTACTCTGGTGGCATGCGCATGCGCCCCACTCTGAGCTGGACCCCGCCCGAAGACCTGCCGCCCGGCACCACGGATCCGCAGCCGGTCGCCGACGCGCTGCGCCGGGGCGGTGTGCTGGTGCTCAGTGGAGCGGGCATCTCCACGGAATCGGGCATCCCCGACTACCGGGGCGCGGGCGGGAGCCTGAGCCGGCACACCCCGATGACCTACCAGGACTTCGTCGGCGGTGCGCAGGCGCGCCGCAGGTACTGGGCGCGCAGCCACCTCGGCTGGCGTACGTTCGGCCGGGCCCGCCCCAACGCCGGGCACCGGGCCGTCGCCGCTTTCGCGCGGCAAGGCCTGCTCGCGGGTGTGATCACGCAGAACGTCGACGGTCTGCACCAGGCCGCGGGCACCGAGGGTGTCGTGGAGCTGCACGGAAGTCTGGACCGGGTCGTCTGCCTGTCCTGCGGCACCTTCAGCCCGCGCCGCGAACTCGCCCGCCGGCTGGAGGAGGCGAACGCGGGCTTCGAACCGGTGGCCGCGGCGATCAACCCCGACGGCGACGCCGACCTCACCGACGAGCAGGTCGGGGACTTCCAGGTGGTGCCCTGCACGCGCTGCGGCGGCATCCTCAAGCCGGACGTGGTGTTCTTCGGCGAGTCCGTGCCCGTCGCTCGGGTCGAGCAGTGCCGCGAACTGGTTCGTGCGGCCACCTCTCTGCTGATCCTCGGCTCCTCGCTGACGGTGATGTCCGGGCTCCGCTTCGTCCGCCAGGCGGCGCAGGACGGGAAGCCGGTGCTGATCGTCAACCGGGACGCGACCCGGGGTGACGTCCACGCCGTCACCCGGATCGCACTCCCGCTGGGGACGACGCTGACCACCGTGGCCGACGGTCTCGGCATCCCGGTCGAGGGCGAGGCGGCGGCCGGGATCGGGTGACGGCCGAGCCGTGACGGCACGCCCCTCGGTGAGCCGTGTCCCCGCGGGTGCGACGAGGACACGGGGCCCGACTCAGCCTTCGTTCACCAGGGAGAGGATCTCGGTGGCCAGCTCGATCGAGTCCTCGACCGTGTCGGCGGCGTAGAGGGAATCGATCATGAAGTGGTCGATGCCGGTGCGCTGGTGCACCGACTTGATGGTGTCGACGACGTCGGTGGTCGGGGTACCGGAGTCGATGTTGACGCGGAGGACCGTGCCGATGTCCGCCGGGTCGCGGCCGGCCTCCTGGGCCTGGCCGTCGATGAGGGCGCGCTGCGCGACGAGTCCGTCGATGTCGACGTAGCTCGGCACCACGCACAGCGGCAGCCAGCCGTCCCCTCGAAGGGCGACCCTGCGCAGGGCACGCTCGGACATCGCTCCCAGGTAGACGGGCGGACGCGGGCTCTGGTGGGGCTTGAGCGGGGCGTGATGGAGGGGCACGGTGAGGTGGCTGCCCTTGTACTCGGCCGGGTCGGTGGTCCATATGGTGTCCAGGACGTCGAGCAGCTCCTCCATCCGCGCGCCGCGCTTGTGGAAGTCCAGGCCGGCGGCCTCGTACTCCTCGGGGGACCAGCCGATGCCGAACCCGGGCAGCAGACGTCCTTCGCTCACCAGGTCGAGGGTGGTCAGCGAACGGGCGAGCTGGACCGGCGGGTACAGCGGCGCGATCAGTACGTGCATACCCAGCTGTACGTGTTCGGTGACGCTCGCCGCCGCCCCCAGCAGCACGAACGGGTCGGCGGCCGGGTTGAGTTCGGCCGGAATGGTGTTGCCCTGACCGCCGTAGCCGACCTTCGGGGACACCGCGGCCAGATTGCGGTCACCGACCCACAGGCTCGCGGCGCCGGCCTGCTCGACCTCACGGGCGAAATGGGCGATGCGGGAGACACCGAAGGCCTGCTTGTGGAACTGGGGGAGTGCGAAGCCGATCTTCATGTTCTGTCTTTCCTTGCTGAGACACGGTTCCGGGCAGGCCGTCGGCCGCCCGATACGGTCGGGCGCCCGGCGCATGACCACCGGACGTCCGTCGCCAAGTCGGCGCACCCACAAGGTAGTTGTGCGAACAACCATCTGGCGTGAAGGCGCGCCGTGGGCGTCTCTTCGCCTCTTGTCGGGCGAGGAGAGGACGGCCGTAGCCGCGCCGCTCGTCAGTCGGTGGTGAGGTGGGTGGCGTAGAAGTCGGTGAGCTTCTCGACCGCGGGGTCGATGTACTCCTTCTTGTCGTAGAGGTCGACATGACTCGCACCCTCGATCCAGTGGATCTCCTTGGGGCCGGTGGCACGCTGGTGGGCCTCGACGGCCATCCACGCGGTGACGGCGCGTTCGCCGATGATCTGGAGCATGGGACGGGGTCCGATCAGCGGGACGGAGAAGAACGCGTCGTGGAGGGCCATCCGGTCGATGCTCTCCCAGGCGAGGGTCCTGGCGGAGCGCTCGTGCATGCCCCGCGGGGTGCAGTAGTACTCGAAGCCCTCGACGCCGTGCTCGCCTCCCAGCGCGCGGGCCTGCTCGGCGGTCTCGGGGAACATGGTCATCGCGCCGGGGTCCTCGCCGCGCGCTGCGGCGCTGCGAGCCGCCGCCGCAGCGTCCAGCAGGGAGCGGAAGACCGCCGGGTCCTGGGTGCCGTCGGCGCCGAGACGGAACTGGCGGGCGGGCTCGGCGGTGGACACGGTCGCCACGGCCCTGACGCGGTGGTCGCCGCCCGTGGCGGCCAGCGAGTAGCTGCCGGAGGCGCAGATGCCCAGCAGCCCGATGCGATCGGCGTCCACGTCGGCGCGGGCGGTGAGGTACGAGACGGCGGCCTTGAAGTCCTCCACCCGCTGGGCGGGGTCCTCCAGGCCACGGGGCAGACCGCCGGACTCGCCCTGGCAGGCGGCGTCGAAGGCCAGGGTGACGAACCCGCGCTCGGCCATCCGCCGCGCGTACGTGCCGGAGGTCTGCTCCTTCACACCGGTACCGGGGTGACCGACCACGAGCGCGGGCCGCGGACCCGGCACGGGCGTGCCGGGGGTGTAGAGGTGGCCTGCGATCTGGATGCCGGCGCTGTCGAAGCTGACGGTGGTCCTGGCCATGACGAACTCCCTGAGACGGTGACGAGGTGTCGTGACGCACCGGCACGGGGGACTCGGGGTCCGCCTCTGCCGGGCGACACCTCCGCGTTCCGCCTCCTGCCGGGCGACACCTCCACGTTCCGTCGTTCGCCGCGCGCGCGGGAGAGCCAGGTTTCTGCCTGGGAAAGAACGTGCCCCCTCACCCATGTGCCGTGGCCGTCGCCGCACAGCGACACTGGGGAACATGACTTCGGACTCCGACTCCCGGGCACTGGGCGTCTTCCTCAAGGCCCGCCGGGCCCAGCTGACACCGCGGGAGTGCGGCCTTCCCGAGACGGACTCCGCCCGCAGGGTCACCGGGCTGCGCCGCGAGGAGGCCGCCAGGCTCGCCGCCATCAGCGTCGACTACTACACGCGGCTGGAGCAGGGCCGCGTCCGGGCGTCCGTGCCCGTGCTGACGACCCTGGCCCGCGCGCTGCGCCTCGACGACGACCAGCAGAAGTACCTCTACGAGCTCGCAGGCCGCGCCGACGCCCACCCGCCCCGCCGCCGGCCCGCCCAACGCCTGCGTCCGGCCATGCGACGCCTGCTCGACCAGCTCACCGGGACCCCCGCGCTCGTCCTGGGCGAACGCCTCGACATCCTGGCCTGGAACCCCGCCGCCGCAGCCCTCTACACGGACTTCGCGGCCGTCCCGGCCAACCGGCGCAACTACCTGCGACTGCTCTTCACCCACCCGGTGGTCCGGCAACTGCACCTGGACTGGGCCCACGACGCCCGGGATGCCGTCGCCGCACTGCGTATGGAGGCCGCGGGTCACCCCGACGACCCCGACCTCGCCCGACTCGTCGGCGAACTGTCCCTCCAGGACGCCGACTTCCGTAGATGGTGGGCCGAACACCGTGTCAACAGCGCCGCCTACGGCACCAAGCACTACCGTCACCACCTGGTGGGCGACCTCACCCTCGACTGCGACACCTGGGCCGGCCCTGACGGCTCGGGCCAGCGCCTGATGGTCCTGACCGCCGAACCCGGCAGCCCTTCCCATGACTCCCTGCGCATCCTCACGTCATGGACGACCCGGCAACCGAGCGCCGACTGAAGCAGCAAGGCGGGCCGGGCCGGTGCTCCCGACGGGAGCACCGGCCCGGCCCGGCACCATGTGTCACTGGTTTCCAGCACACCCCCGGCAGGGGGTCAGTCGTCCTTCGACGCGGTCCTCGGGTCTTCGTGGGCGGCGGGCTGCTCCGGCTCGGCGTCCTCGTCCGCGAGGTCATCCGGGTCCGTGGGACCGCTGTCCCGTGCGACGGGAGGCGTCGGCACCGGGATCGTCTGCGGTTCATCGGAACCGGGGCGGACGCTCGGCTGGGATCCGGGCGCGTGGTGCGTGTGCGAGTCGTCATCATGCTTTGTCATACACCCCATGTTCCCGCTGTTCCCCGTCGAATGCCTGCGGGCGGACGACCGAGGCTCCCGTACGGACGCGGGCGCACACGTCTCAGCCGTCCGACGGTGCTGGTCGCGTGCGGTGGACCGTCAGGTCGCCGTTCAGGACCGCGTGCACGGTGCCGTGGTCCTGCGCGTGGTTCTCCTGACGGTTCGTGGCGGCGGAGGGAGGCCCCGGCGGGGGGCAGCCCGGCGATCGCGGACCGCGGTTCGACGGCGGCGTCCGGGTGGTCCTCCAGCAGGTCCCGGAGCCGCAGGCGCCAGGCGTGGCGGGCGTCGCCCGGTTCACGCTCGTTGCCCGGCAGGTCGGCGATACGCCGCAGGTCGTCCGGATGCCGGGCCGCAGCCTCGGTACGGCCGGGATCGCCGCGGCCCGGCAACCTGGCGAAGCGCTCGCGGGCGCCCTGCCAGGCGTCGGCGGAAGCGGCGTCGACCGGGGCGGCGGCGCCGGCCGCCCGTACAGCTTCGGTGGTGGGGTGATCGGCGACGAGGCCCCCGCCGGCCGAGACCGTCGCGTGAGGGGTGGCGCGCGGGAAGTCGCGACTGCACACAATCCGCGAACCGGCGGGCCTTCTCCGCACGGTCGGGGTCGTCCGCGACGGCGGCCCGTCCCAGGGGCCGTCGCGCGCCGGGCCGGGTACGGGCACGGCCGCAGTTGACCCCGCCCGATCAGGAGGGCTGAGGGCGGATCGTCAGGATCTGCTGGGCGTGTCCGACCGGGCCGGCCGTGTCGTGGAGGACGGTGCTGGTGACGCCCTGTCCCGTGGGGCCGAAGACGACGGTGGTGTCCAGGCCGGTCCAGCGGCCCTCGGGCCGGCGGTGGAGGTGGACGGTCAGGTCCACGTTGGGGAACATCCAGGCGCTGGGCGGCCGGCGTACGGCGATGCCGTTGGCGGTGTCGACGAGGGCGACGTACGAGGCGAGCGGGCTGACGGGCTCACCGGCGACCAGGTCCAGGCCGGTGGTGAGCCACACGGTCGCACGGCCCGGCTCAGGGGGCGCGACCGGCCGGACGTCGAGGGAGGCGATGTAGCCGCCCGGCCACACCGAGGTCAGCGGCCAGGAGCCGAGCGCATCGGGCGGTGTGAGCCGGTCGCCCGCGCCGCCCGCGACGGCGGCGGTGTCCCCGGACGCGAGGAGCCAGGCGCGCGCCTGGACGACGGGGCGGCCGGCGATGTGAACGACGGCCTCGACCAGTTCGATGGTGCGGCCCGGCCGAAGGGTCCCGATCCGGATCTCGCACTCGTCGAGAGCGAGGCGCCCGAGAATGTCGAAGCTGATCCGCGACAGTACGAGGCCGTTGTCCCGGCCGCGGTCCCGATCGCGGGCCAGGTGGCGGTCGAGAGCGTGGACGACGAGGCCGGCGAGCGGGCTGACGTGCATCTCGTCGGCGTCCCACGCTCCGCCCGCGTGCGGGGTGGGCTTGTAGCGGTGGTCGTCGATGCGTTCGAAGTAGCTGCCGGTGTTCAACGGGCGTGTTCCTTACGAGCAGTGCGGACGGGGGAGGGGAGGGGGGGACAGGGTGGTCGACGGCTCAGGTGAGGAGGGCGCTCGTCAGCAGGACATGGACGGCGGTGCCGCCGAGGATGCTGAGCAGCGCGTTGCGGCGCCACAGGTGCAGGCCGACGGTGACGGTCAGCGCGGCGAGCGGGGCAACCGTACGGGCCTCGGTCATCGGAAGGTCGGGGAGACAGTAGACGACCAGGATGATCATGACGCCGGCCGGCATGCGCGTGCTCAGGTACCGCACCGTACTGCTGGCCCGTAGCGGGGCGAGCGCGGCGAACGGCAGGGCCCGCAGCGCCCAGGTGACGGCGGCGGTGACCAGGACGGCGGCGACGGCGTACTCGGTGTCAGGCACGGCTCGGCCTCCCGGTGGTCATCAGCCGACGGGCCATGAGGAGCGAGGTGAACAGGGCGAACGCGACCAGCAACATCTCCCCAGGGAAGAGGACCCGGGCCACGAGGGCACTCAGGGCGGCGAGCAGCGGGACCGGCAGGTCACCGCGCAGCTCCCGCAGGGCGTCGAGGGCCAGCACGGTGAACAGAGCGGTCAGAGCGAAGTCCAGACCGGTGACGCCCTCGGGGATGAGAGAGCCGAGCAGGGCTCCGGCCACCGCGCTCCCGGCCCAGTACAGATGCAGGTAGCACTGCATCCACAGAACGCGCGGACCGGGCCAGGAGCGTGCTTGCTCGGTGGAGGCCAGCGCGTACGCCTCGTCGCACAGCGCGAAAGTGCTGTACGCCTTCCCGAGGCGGCCCTCGACCCGGTGCAGGGGGAACGACAGGGCGTAGAAGACGTGCCGGAGATTCACCATGAGCGCCGCGACGGCGACCGACGCCAGCGGAGCCACCGCGACGACGAGGCCGATCAGCAGGAACTCGAACGAGCCGCCGAAGGCGACCACGGCGGACAGGCCGGCCCACCACCAGCCGAGACCCGACTGGACGACCAGTGCACCGAAGGCCAGACCGAGCGGTACGAACCCCAGACCCACGGAGAGCGAGGCACGGAAGGCGGCTCGCGCCTCGGACGGTGCCCGGCCCACGAGGCCGGGGTCAGGTCGCACCGCAGGAACGGCGTCGGCAGGACGTATTCGCATGGAGACATTTTAGGCAAGAAGTGACCTTATTTGGTTGCGTATCATGGCTGTAGGGTCGCAGAGTGAGCAATGAAGTGGTACTCGATTCGACAGACCGTGAAATTCTGTTTCACCTGCGTGAAGACGGCCGCCTGACCAACGTCGAGCTCGCCAAGCGGGTCGGTCTCACCCCGCCGCCGTGCCTGCGCCGCGTCAGGCGTCTGGAGGAGGCCGGTGTCATCACCGGATACCGGGCCCTGATCGATCCCGCCACCCTCGGCCGCGGCCTGGAGGTCCTGATCGACGTCGAGATCTACGCCAACGACCGCAAGAGCTTCGAGGACTTCGAAAAAACCGTCGCGTCGTACGAGGAGGTCATCGAGTTCCGCCGTATGTACGGCCGGCCCGACTACTTCATCCGCGCCGCCGTCGCCGACCACGCCGCCTGCGAGGCGTTCCTCACCGGCAAGCTCGCCGGGCTTCCCGGCGTCCTGCGCTTCACCTCCCATCTCACGATGAAGACGATCAAATCCGTCGGCTGAAGCGGTTCGGACGCGGGCCGGGGGCCCCGAGGCGGGGCCCCCGGCGGGTCGGCCGTCGACAGGTCGGCCGACGGCCGCGCGGCTACGGCAGCGTCCCCTCCGCCTCCGCCGCCTGTTCCTGCGCCGCCTGCTCCTCCTCCTCGATGTCGCTTCCCGTGCTGCCGCAGGGACCGGCGGCGGGCACGTCACCGGCCGCCTCGGCCGTGTCGGGCTCATCCACCAGGTCGGCCAGGTCGGCCAGGTCGATCAGGCCGGTCGGTTCGGTGAGGTCGGCCGTCGCGGCCGTCTCCGGCAGTTCGGCGAGCGCCGTGGCCACCGGCGGGTTGCCCCGCAGCAGCGGCCGCGGGTTCACCGAGGCGCCCGAGCTGTTGCGCCCCCTGCGTACCTCGAAGTGGAGGTGGGGGCCGGAGGAGTTGCCGGTGTTCCCGGACAGGCCGATCCGCTGGCCCGCCACGACCCGGGCCCCCAGTGCGGCCTGGCGCAGGGAGAGGTGCGCGTAGACCGTGAACGTCCTGTCGGCGTGGGCGACGACGATGAAGCGGCCGTAGGAATAGGTGAGATCCACCGACTTGACCACCGTGCCGGCCGCCGAGGCGAGGATCGGGGTGCCGTGCGGGGTGCGGTAGTCGATCCCCGTGTGGTGCCGGCGGTAGTCACTGCCGGTGAAACCGCGGACGATTCCGTAGGTGCCCCGGAAGGGCGTGTACAGCGTGGGCATGGTGGCCTCCGGCCGGTAGGGGGCGCTCCTGCGGTGGCGGGCGCCGTGGGTGCTTCGTGATCCACGGTGCTGCGCCCGCTGTCCCGGGCGCCTGAGCCCGGCGCCCCGATGTCGCCCGGCGCCCGGTCCCGGTCGTGCGCGCCCTCCCGGCGCTCCCGCAAGCACCGTGAGGGTGGATTACCGGTAGCTGTGCGTAGGCATGACTACGGAGTGTCATCACATTCTCCGGGCGGCCCACCCGCCCCACCGGACGAGGACGTTCGGCCCGCCCCCGCGCCACTGCGGCCTGCCCCGGCGCTCGCCGCCCGTGGCCCCCTCGTCGACCGCTGCGCGCTGGGCGTCTGCGTCGCGCTCGTCGCCGCCGCACTCGTGCTGATCGCGACGACGGGCGACCTCGGTCAGTTCGCCCACAAGGAGTGGAGAGTCGGCCGCAATCTCGCCCTGGCCTGCTGCTTCCTCGCCTCCGGTCTTGTGGTGCTACGTCGTTCGGACACGCTCGCTCCCCTGGCGCGGTGCCTGTTCGCGGTCTCCGCGGCCACGGGCCTGTTCACCGTCGCGGTGATGCTGCAGCGGACGTCTCCCGGACTCGGCGGCCTCGACGGGGTGGGCGGGCACCTCCACATCGGTTGGCAGCGGCTGATCATGGGAGTCGCCGTCCTCGGCCTGCACGGAACCCTCGCCGTGCTGCCCCTGTGGTTCCCGGCCGGTGTCGGACCCGCGCGCGGCTGGCGCTTCGCCGTGACCGCGATGGCAGGCGTGTACGCGCTCTACCTCGCACCCATCGCCTGGTACGGGCTGCGTTCGCGCGACGCGGCGTGGTCCAACGCGACCGTGGCACGTCATCTGCCGTGGTGGGAGGCGATCACCGAGCCGGTGATCTGGATGCCGCGGCTCTTCGCCGTCGCCGTGCTGGCCGATCTGGGGTGGCGGATGTGGCGGGCCGGCGGTCTGGCCCGTCGCCAGCTCGCGGTCATGACCGTCTGCTACGGCGTCTACTGGGGCGTCCAGATCGCCGACAAGGCCCAGGAGTTCGGCCAGGGCGGCGACCCGCCCCACTGGATGTACCTGCTGATGCTGGGTCCGGCCTCCGCCGCGCTCGCCCTCGGCACCGTGACCGCTGTGGTACCGCACGACCTGACCGCGCTCGACCGCGTCCTGCGCCCCGCGCTCGTCGCCCTCGCGCTGGTCCTCGGGCTCTTCTACTGCTACCGCGGGCTCTACGAGATCCTCTCGACGCTGCCCGGCAGATCCCAGGTCACCGATGCCGCGCTGGCCTCCGCCCTCGCCGCCCTCGCCCTGCGCCCCGCGGCCACTCTCCTGCTGCGCATCGTGGACCTGCTCTTCTACGGCCGCCGCGCGAAACCGTACGAGATGCTGCACGCCCTCTCCGACGGTCTGGCCCGCCGCATGCCCGCCGACGAGGTCGCCCGGACGGTGTGCGACACCGTCGTGACCCGGCTGGGCATGCCGGGTGCCGTGCTGTGGGCCCACACCCGGCACGGGGACACGGAACTGGCGCGCGCGGGCGTTCCCTTCGACCCGGACGAGGCCGCGCCGCACCACGTCGTCGAACTGTCCCACCAGGGCGAGACCGTGGGCCGGCTGGGCGTGCTGCTGCGGCCGGGGCAGCGCCGCCTCGACACCCATGACGCGGCCGTACTCGATGTGGTGGGCGGCCAGTTGGCGCCACTCGTCCAGGGTCTCGGTCTGCGCGAGGAACTGCGCGCCAGCCGGGAGCGTGTGGTGGCCTCCAGGGAGGAGGAGCGCCGCAGGATCCGCCGTGATCTGCACGACGGGCTCGGCCCCACCCTGGCAGGTGTACGGCTTCGGCTGGAGACAGCGGCCGAACAGGTCGGTTCGGCGGGCGAGGAGCAGATCAGGGGCCTGCTGCGGGACGCGGGCGCCGACACCCTGCACAGCATCACGGAGGTGCGCCGGCTGGTGGACGGGCTCAGACCACCGGATCTGGACGAGCACGGACTGCCGGAGGCACTGCGACGGTTGACGCTGCGGGCCGCGCACCCGGCGCTGCGCGTCGAGGCCCGTATTCCGGACGTGGTGCCGGGGCTCGCGGCGGCCTGCGAGGTCGCCGCCTACCGCATCGCCGCGGAGACGCTGACGAACGTCGTCAAGCACGCCCGGGCGTCCACCGCCGTGCTGAGCCTTGCGGTGGACGACCAGCACCTGGTCCTGGAGATCGTGGACGACGGCATCGGCATCGGCGTCGGCATCGGTGTCGGGTACGGGATCCGGGACGGGACCAGGGACGTCGCCGGGGACGGCAGACGGTCCGGCGGTGTCGGGCTGGGGTCCATGGCCCAGCGGGCCGAGGAGATCGGCGGCGCGCTGACGACCGGGGCCCGCGACGACGGGGTGCGGGGCACCCGGGTGTACGCCCGACTGCCCCGCACACTGGACTGAGCGGCGGTACGGCGATGGCCCTGCGCGTCGTGCTCTGTGACGACCACCCGGTCTTTCTGGACGGCATCACCGCGGCCCTGTCCGCCACCGACGACATCGACGTGGTCGCCACGGCCGCCACCGGTGAGGAGGGAATCCGGCTCGCCACCGAACTGCGTCCCGATCTCGTGGTGATGGACCTCGGACTGCCCGACATGAGCGGCCTCGACGCCATCCGCCGACTGCCCGGAGTGCCGGTCCTCGTGCTGTCCATGTCCGAGGACGACCCCACCGTCCTGGCGGCTCTCAAAGCCGGGGCCCGTGGCTATCTGGTGAAACTGGCGGGCCGCTCGGAGATCCTGTACGCGGTCCGGACGGTGGCCATGGGCGGTGCCGTGTTCAGCGGAAGTGTCGCCGACCGGCTCACGGCCTTCCTCACCCGGCCCGCAGGACCGGCCGCCCCCTGCGCCTTCCCCGAACTGACCGACCGGGAGCGGGAGATCCTGGACCTGCTGGACCTGCTGGACCTGCTGGCCCGGGGGCACAACAACCAACGGATCGCACGGAGCCTGTTCCTCGCGGAGAAGACGGTCCGCAACCACATCTCGCACATCTTCACCAAGCTCAGCGTCCGCGACCGGGCCGAGGCGGTGGCCCGCGCACGGAACGCCGGGCTGGGGGAGGATCCGGGACGAAAACAGACACAGCAGTGATGCCGCCACTCGTGCGGGGCGACGCGCCGAGCGACATCGTTTGCGGTTGACTTCGATTGATCCTTGTCCGGCGCATCCATGGGCCGCCGGCGCACGGAACCACTGGTGTGAGAGGGGGTGCGGCCTGCCTGCCTCGTGATCGGGAGAAGAGACGTGGAAATCAACGGCGCGCGGGTGCTGGTGGCCGGAGCCACCGGTGTCCTCGGCGGCGCGCTCACCGCGGAGCTCGTGGGCCGCGGTGCGCGCCCGGCCCTCGCAGGACGGGACCGAGCCCGCCTCGCCCGCGCCGCCGAGGACTGCCAGGGCGCTCCGACCGTCCTGTTCGACGCGTACGCCCCCGATTCCTGCGCCCGCGCCGTGGCCTGCGCCGTGGACGCCCTGGGCGGGCTGGACGCCGTGGTGACCGTCTTCGGGACGGTCGCCTTCGGAGAAGCGGCGGTGGTCGGTGACGAGGTCGCCGAGCATGTGATGGCGGTCAACGTCCTCGCCCCCGCGGCCTTCTTCCGTGCCGCCCTCGCCATCATGCAACCCGGCTCCATGATCGTCGCGTTCACCGGTGTGGTCGCCGAGCGCCCGCAGGCGGGAATGGCCGACTACAGCGCTTCGAAGGCCGCGCTGAGTGCCTGGCTCGGCGCCGTGCGCCGCGAGGCGCGTACCGCGGGCATCCGGGTCCTGGAGGTCCGGCCCGGACACCTGGACACGGGCTTCGCCGACCGTGCCGTCGTGGGCACGCCCCCGCCGCTGCCCGCGGGAGGCGATCCGCGTGACGTCGTCAGAGCTGTCGCGGAGGCGATGGCGGCCGACGCCGAGCTGCTGCGCACGGCTCCTGACGGAACACCGCTCGTCGAACGGCGCGCCCGGTGACCCGGCGCTCCGACGTTCCGGCTCCGGACGTTCCGGACGTTCCGGACGAGCTGTCCGACGTGATCATCGTGGGCGGCGGCGCGTCCGGACTCAGCCTCGCGCAGCGCCTGGTGACGGCCGAATCCATGACCGTGACCCTGGTGGAAGCGCCGGACGGTCCGCTGCGAGCGCCCGAGCGGACCTGGTGCTACTGGGACGCGGACACCGGTGAACTCGACGAGGCGCTGGCCGCCTCCTGGTCGAGGCTTCGTATTCACGGCGCCGACGGGGGCGTGATCACCGTGGATCCCTCCCCGCTGCGCTACCGCATGCTCCGTTCCACGGACTTCGAGCGATGGGCGCACTCCAGGATCGCCGGGTCGCCCGGTGCGCGCATCGTGCGCGCCACGGCGGACACGGTGCGCGACACCCCTGGGGGAGCGGAAGTCAGGTGCACGGCCCCCGACGGCAGCTCTCTGACACTCCATGCCCGCCATGTGTTCGACTCCCGGCCCCTGCGGGCCCTGCCGCCGGCCCGGACACAACTGCTGCAGCACTTCCGCGGCTGGTTCGTGCACACGGACACGGACCGGTTCGATCCGGCGGTCGCGGACCTGATGGACTTCCGGGTGCCACAGCCGCGCCACGGCCTCGCCTTCGGATACGTACTGCCGCTCGCGCCGGACCGTGCGCTCGTCGAGTACACCGAGTTCTCCCGGACCCCGCTGACCCGTGCGGCGTACGAGTCGGCGTTGGGGCACTACAGCCGGGAGATCCTCAAGCTCGGTGCGTTCACCGTCGAGAGGGCGGAGCAGGGGGTGATCCCCATGACCGACGCGCGCTTCCCGCGCCGGATCGGCACAGCCGTCTCCCGGATCGGGACGGCCGGTGGCGCCACCCGCCCGGCGACCGGTTACACCTTCGCCGCTGTGCAGCGGCAGAGCCGGGCCATCGCCGCCGCCCTGCGGGACGGCCGTGCGGTCGCGCCCCGACCGCACGCGCGGCGCGTACTCGCCATGGACGCGATCCTGCTGCGGGCCCTGGACACCGGCCGGATCGACGGCCCCGCCTTCTTCACCGGCCTGTTCCGCCACGTTCCGCCGGAGCGGCTGCTGCGTTTCCTGGACGGGCGCACCTCACCCTGGGAGGAGTGGGGCATCGGACTGCGCACTCCCGTGGGCCCCATGCTCCGGACGACCGTCGAACTCCCCTTCCTGCGGCGCCGAACCCACCCAGTCCCACACATCAAAGAGAGCCACCGATGACCCTCCTGCGTGACCACGACCTGGCACTCGCCTTCGACCACGCTTCGCACAGCTACGACCGCCTCACCGGCCTCAACCCGGGATACCGCACCGATCTTCTGCGTTCGGCGCGACGGCTCCGGCTGCCCCGGGACGGCGCGGGTCTGCACGTGCTCGACCTGGGGTGCGGAACGGGAGCCTCCACCCGGGCCCTTCTCCGGGCCGCTCCCCGCGCCCGGATCACGGCCGTCGACGCGTCGTCCGGCATGCTGGCTCGCGCACAGTCCAAACCCTGGCCCGACCGCGTGCGCTTCCAGCACATGACAGCCGAGGCGCTGGCCGCCGCGGACGAGGGGCCATACGACGCGGTGTTCGCCGCCTATCTGCTCCGCAACGTCACGGACGCGGACGCCGTTCTCAAGACCGTTCGGAGTCTGCTGCGTCCGGGCGGACGGCTCGCCGTCCACGAGTACAGCCTCAGCGGTTCCGCGGTCCACCGCGCCCTGTGGACGGCGGTCTGCCGCGGCGTGATCATGCCCGCGGGGACTGTCAGCGGTGACCGCGACCTGTACCGCCACCTGTGGCGAAGCGTTCTCGACTTCGACACCGTCCCCGAGTTCGGCGACCGACTGCGAGGCACCGGATTCTCGGCCGTGCGCGCCCTGCCCGTCGCCGGCTGGCAGACCGGGATCGTGCACACCTTCCTTGCCCAGGAGGGCCCGGCGGCCACTACGGAGTACGCACGGTGAACGAGCCGCGACAGGTAGCCCGGCGGGGCCGGGACCGCAAGGCCGAGGTCGTGATGCCCGCGCCCGGCCTGAAACGGTTCGCCTCCGCGGACACCCCGAGTGTCGCCGTGATCGGTGGGGGAATCGCCGGCCTCGCCGCAGCCACCCTGTTGGCCGAACGAGGGGCCCGCGTGACCCTCTACGAACGGGAGGAGTCCCTCGGCGGCCGGCTAGCCGGCTGGCAAACCCGTCTGGCCGACGGCGGCGAGGCCACCATGAGCCGGGGCTTCCACGCCTTCTTCCGTCAGTACTACAACCTCCGTGGACTGCTGCGGCGAACGGATCCGGCCCTCGACCGACTCCGGCCGCTGCCCGACTACCCGCTGCGGCACAGCGGCGGGCTGACCGACAGCTTCGCCCGCGTACCGCGCACACCACCGCTCAGCGCCCTCGGCTTCGTCGCCCTCAGCCCCACGTTCGGCTGGCGCGACCTCGCCGCGATGGACGCCCGAGCCGCGCTGCCACTCCTCGACGTCCGCGTCCCCGAGGTCTACGAGCGCTTCGACTCGGTCAGCGCGACGCACTTCCTCGAAAGCGTCCGCTTCCCGGAAGCGGCGCACCATCTGGCGTTCGAGGTGTTCTCCCGCAGCTTCTTCGCCGATCCACGCGAACTGTCCGCCGCGGAACTCCTCCTGATGTTCCACATCTACTTCCTCGGTTCGTCCGAAGGCCTGCTCTTCGACGTACCGACCGCTCCCTTCCCCCAGGCGCTGTGGGACCCGCTCGGCGCGTACCTCCGGAGCCTCGGGACACAGGTCCGCACCGGCACGGCGGTGCGCGCCGTCCAGCCGCGCGACGGCGGGGGAGTGGACGTGCGGACGGACACCGCCGTGGACCGTCATGAGGCGGCGGTGCTCGCCCTCGACGCCGGCGCCCTGCGCGGACTTGTCGCGGCGTCACCCGACTTGGGCACGGCCACCTGGCGCGAAGACGTCGCCGGCCTGCGCACCGCACCGCGGTTCCTTGTCTCGCGGCTCTGGCTCGACCGCCCGGTGCGCGCCGACCGCGCCGCGTTCCTCGGCACCAGCGGCTACGACGGCCTCGACAACATCAGTGTCCTGGACCGCTACGAGGACGAGGCGGCCCGATGGTCGTCCCGTAACGCCGGCTCGGTGGTGGAACTGCACGCCTACGCCGTTGCGGAGGACGCGCGGCCCGACGCCGTACAGGCCCGGCTCGTCGACCGGCTGCACCAGGTCTATCCGGAGACACGCGGGGCACGGATCGTGGACGCCCGGCACGAATGGCGGTCCGACTGCCCGCTCTTCCCGGTCGGTTCCCATGCCCGGCGGCCCACCGTGACCACCCCGCACCCGCAGGTCACACTCGCCGGTGACGCGATCCGCTGCGACCTGCCCGTGGCCCTCATGGAACGCGCCGCGACGACCGGATTCCTGGCCGCCAACGCCCTGCTGGCCGGGTGGGGAGTCCAGGGCCAGGTGCTGTGGACGGTGCCCCGGGCGGGCCGTTCGCCCGTACTGCGGGCGCTCGGCAGGGTCGGGAGCCGCTGAGAGCCCGCTCCTCGGGAAGCCGTCGAAGACGCCCGTGCCGGAAGGACGTGTCAGCCCGGAACCAGCCCCGGTCCGTAGCTGACCCCTCCTTCTGCCACTGGCGCCCTTCTGCCGCTGGCACCCCTTCCGTTCAGCCCGGAAAGCGTCCCGTGCTGCGCAACGCCCAGCGCCGCTCCGCGTAGGCCAGGTCGTCGCGCCACAACCGGCCGGCCGTCCGGCGCATCAACGGGCGGAGCGCGGGCGCGGCGGCCCGTGCCAGGGCGAAACCCCGCCGGTCCGAGGCGGCCACGACCGCTTCGATCACGGCGGTCCGCGGCCGCTCCACGGCCTCGCCGGTCAGCGGCGTGGCATGGGTCTCGACCACGGACGTGGTCCCCTCACCCTCGGTGATGCGCATCACCACGGTACGTGGTCCGGGCGCCGTGAACTCCGCCCGCACCGGGACCACCAGACGGTCCGTCAGCCGGAAGGAGACATCGACGACGAACGCGTCGTCCGCCTCGCCCAGCGGCGGACGGGTCACCGTCAGGTCGACGAACGAATAGGGGTGGAACCACGAACCGTGCCACGGGTCCAGCCGGTTGGCGACCACGTCCTCGGGCTCGCACCGACCGACGGCCATGAAGACGGCGTCCACGCCACTGCCCGTCGCCGGCCGCTCCGGTACCAGAGGCCGATCGGACGGATCCTCACCGCCGACCGAGTCCAGCCGGACCCATACGAGCACACCGTCGTCGTGCGCGGGGAACGGATCCCACCCGGCGAACGACCCTCCGTCCAGGGCCAGTCCGTGCCAGTGACACACCAGCGTGCCGCACACCACCCGGCTGTCGCGCAGCGGGGCGCCGAGGTGCGGGCAGGCACCCGGGCCGGCCCGCAGTTCGCCCGTCTCCGTCCGCCACAGCACGACCTCGACGCCGCCGACCGTTCTGCCGTAGGGGCGCTCACCGACGCGCACGTCCCGCGAGGCACCCACGACGAACCAGTTCCCGGACGGACGCGCGGACGCCCGCTTCAGCGCGTCGGCGATGACCGCCGGACGGGCCTCCTGCCAGGTCGACGGCTGTGCCGCCCAGTCCGACCGACGGCGCCGCCGCAACGGAGGCGTCCAGCCGGCTCGTTCCGCTCGCTCACTCACCGCACGGGCCCCTTCCGCTGCAGGGCCGTGACGCCCGCCCTCGATGTCCGGTGCGAGGCGCGAGCGCCCCGACGGGCCCTGGCGATGCCGACGATTCCCGCGGCGGCCGTCACCGCACGGCGCCCGCGCGAGACGACCGCGCGGCGGTGCAGCACCGTGTAGTCCTGGTCCGCGATGGCGTCGAGAATGCCGCCGTAGAGAGTGAACGCGGTGCGGATGCAGGGCCGCGTCCGCGGGTCCAGCATGGCGATGCCCGGTTCCGCCGCCCGGTAGACCTTCCTGGTCATGTCCTCGGCGGCGACGAGCGCCCGGTGGATCCTCGCGTCGGGGCGTCCCGTGCGGCGGCTCCACTCCAGGAGCGGACGGTCCACGCCGTGGGCCGCGAGCAGGTCGGCGGGCAGATAGACGCGGCCCCGGTCCAGGTCCTCGCCGACGTCGCGCAGGAAGTTGGTCAGCTGGAAGGCCACGCCCAGGTCGGCGGCGTGCGGCGCCGCCTCCTCGCGCGAGGTGACCGTGCCCAGCACGGGCAGCATCTGCAGTCCGATCACCGCGGCCGAACCGTGCATGTAGGCGCGCAGGTCGGCGTAGGTCGGATAGTCGGTGATGCGCAGGTCGCTGCGCATCGAGGCCAGGAAGTCGGCGAACAGCGTGTGTTCGATGTCGTACCGGCTCGCGGTGTCGGCCACGGCCCTGACCACCGGCTCGTCCCCCGAGCCGGTACGCAACCCGTGCGCGAGGTCGCTCTCCAGTTGCCGCAGCAGCCGGTCGCGCTCGTCGGGCGTCCGGTGCCGGTCGAGGTCGTCCACGATGTCGTCCGCCCAGCGGGCGAAACCGTACAGCGCGTGGACGGCGGAGCGGCGCTCCACCGGGAGCAGACGGGTGGCCAGGAAGTAGGTCCGGCCGTGGCGGGCGTTGAGCCGCCTGCAGTGGGCGTAGGCCATGCGCAGGGCGGGATCGGTGATGTCTGCGGCGTCCAGCTCACGACGGGTCATGAGCACCTTCCTCGGTGGTGACCGCGGCGGTACGTGCCGCGCGCGGTACGGGACGGATACGCGGGCCGCTGCCTCGGACACCACGTGTGACGCCGTGGGTGACGCCGCCTTTGACGCCGCCCGTGACACCGCCTGTGACGCGTGCGGCGGCGAGCTTTCCGCTGATGAGCACGGTCGGCACACCGACGCCGGGTGTGGTGCCGCAGCCGGCCAGCACCACGTTCTCCAGACCGCGCACCAGATTGCGCGGGCGGAACGGTCCTGTCTGGGCGAAGGTGTGGGACACCGAGAACGGGCTTCCCGCCGCGTGTCCCTGCGCCGCCCAGTCCAGCGGCGTCACCAGCAGTTCCTCCTGCACACTGTCGGCGAATCCGTGCAGGCCCCGACGCTCCAGTTCGGCGACCAGGCTGTCGCGGTAGCGCGGGCCGAGGTCCCGCCAGTCCTCGGCGGAAGGGCCGACGTCGGTGTTCGGGCACGGGGCCAGCACGTAGTGCAGATGCTTGCCCGGCGGGGCGAGAGTGGGGTCGTGCGTCGTGGGCCGGGTGATCAGCAGGGACGGGTCGCTCATCAGTTTCCCCGACCGGGTCAGCTCCTCGAAGGTGCCCTCCCAGGCCCCGCCGAACGAGAGGGTGTGATGCGCGAGACCGGGCCACGTACGGTCGGTCCCCGCGTGCAGCACCACGGCCGACGGTGAGTGCCGCAGCCCCACCGGGCGGCGGGGCTTCCGCCCGACGAGCCGGTGCGCCGTGGACAGCTCGCAGGTCAGCACCACCGCGTCGCAGGGGATGCGTTCGCCCGAGGCGACATGTACGGCACGCACCCGGCCGCCGCTGCGTTCGAGCGAGGTCACGTCGGTCGACCAGCGGAAGTCTGCGCCCGCGCCGGCCGCCGCGTTCGCCATGCCCCGGGGCAGCGCGTGGATGCCGTTCTTCGGGAACCAGACGCCGGCCACCGTGTCCATGTAGGCGATCACCGCGTACGCCGCGAGGGCCCTGGCCGGGGTCACTCCGGCGTACAGGGCCTGGAAGGAGAAGATCCGGCGCAGTCGTGGGTCGGAGAGGAAGCGGCCGATACGGCGGTCCAGCCGTCCGAAGCCGCCCAGCGCCGCCAGCCGGGCCAGATCGGGGTGCAGGAGCTGGAAGGGGGAGTCGAAGTTGGTGTCGATGAAGCGCCGCATCTGCGCCTTGTACAGCCGCTCCAGCCACTGCCTCAGTTCGCGGTAGCCCGCCGCCTCGGCCGGTCCCGCGAACCGGCGCACCTCCGACTCCATGGCCTCGCCGTCCGTGTGCACGTCGAGCGATGTCCCGTCCGCGAAGGACGCCCGGTAGGCCGGGTGAAGGGCCGTCAGCTCGACGTGCCGGGCGAGGCTGTCACCGACGGCGGCGAAGGCTTCGTCGGCCAGGTGCGGCATGGTCAGCACCGTGGGACCGGTGTCCACCTCGAAACCGCCCATGCGTACGTGACCGGCTCGGCCGCCGGGGCCGGGGTTCCGCTCGACGACGGTCACCCGGCGGCCGGAGCCCAGCAGGTGCAGCGCGCAGGCGAGGCCGGAAAGCCCGGCACCCACCACGACGACATGATCAGTCGGCCCCGGTACGGTTTTCATGCCGCCTCCCCGCTGTGTCCCAGTGCGACGCCCGAAGCGCGCTCGACCAATGTGGTGAACTCCCGCCGTACGACGGGGTCGGAGGTGGCCCCCTCGAAGTGCCGTACGCTCGTCGCCGCCAACTCCGAGATCTTGGACTCCACGACGTCCCGGGCGCCGGTGCGCTCCAGGGCCGCGCGCATCCGGTCCACCGCGTCGTCCGACCGGACGCCGAGGTCGAAGCCGGTGCCGGTGCCGGTGACTGTGCCGGTGACTGCGCCGATGCCGGTCACGGGGCTGAGGGCGTCGGCTGCCTCCGCGTCACCGGCGGCGTCGGCGAGCCACAGGCCGACCGCGAGGAGGTAGGTGAGTTTGCGGGTCCGCAGATCGTCGTCGGCCGGTTTTCCGGTCATGTCCGGGTCGCCGTAGGTGCCGAGGAGGTCGTCCCGCAACTGGAAGGCCAGCCCGGCGCAGCGCCCGGCCGAGCGGAGGGCGCTCAAGGTGTGTTCGTCGCCACCGGTCAGGGAGGCGCCCAGCGTCAGGGGCCGCTCGACCGTGTACAGCGCGCTCTTGAGCGTGGCGATGCTCACGGCCTCGTCGACGCCGGACGATCCGGCGGCCTGCGCGTGGATGTCGCGGTACTGGCCGGCGACCATCTCCGTGCGCATCGCCTGCCACTCGTGGAACAGCCGCGTGCCGTGCGGCGAGGCGAGCGCCGTCTCCGTCAGCACGTCGTCCGCCCAGACCAGGGCAAGGTCGCCCGCGAGTATCGCGACGGAGGTCGAGAACACTTCCGGCGAGCCGGTCATCCGCGCGGCCCGGTGCATGCGGGCCAGTTCCACATGGACAGCGGGCGCGCCCCGACGGAGCGGTGATCCGTCCATGACGTCGTCGTGCATCAGAGCGCACGCCTGTACGAGTTCGAGCGCGGCCGCGGTCCGCAGGAGCGCGGTGGGGTCACCCGAGCCGCCCGCGGCCCGCCAGCCGCACCATGCGAACGCCGAGCGCAGCCGCTTGCCGCCCCGCCGGACGAACGCGGTGACCCGGCCGGCGACATCCTGGGCGAACACCTCGTCCACGTCGAAGGCCGTGCGCAATTTGGTGTCGAGTACATGCCCGAGCTCCGCCTCGACGGCGCGGACGGCCTCCAGGGCCGTGAGCGGACTGTCGACGGGCAAGACCGCTTCGGCCGCGGTGGGCCGGAGTCCCAGCATGCACAACTCCCCTTCACTCTCGGTCACCTGCACACCAGTGCTTCTCTCGCGGGCTTGTTAACGGATGCGCTGATTCCTGCCCGGTACGGGACCTGTCGCCGGTGGCAGTCACTCCACTGGCGCAGCACCCTGCGTCCCCGCGCGGTGCGGCACCTGGGAGGCGCGGCCCATATCGCCTCCGCCAGGTGGGCGAGCCGTGCGGCTGAGCGGCACGGGGCCCGCCTGTGGACCGGCACCGCCGCGGGCACCGGTCGAGAGCGGCGTCACCCTGCGGACCGTCGGCGACCATCGCTGGGGGAGCCCTCATGCGGCTTGCGGCTTGCGGCTTGCTGCTTCGAGGTGAGGACTCTCTTGATCCAGGGCGCGGTCTAGGGTGCGTTCATGGCTGAGGGCAAGCGCACGGTGGCTGTTGCACATGGCGGCGATGACACGGGCTGGGCCGCCACTCGTGTGTGGGTGGAGGAGCGCCTCCCCTCCGGCGACCGGATTCGTGCTGTCGAAACGCTGCGCGGCGGGTGGACGTCACGGATGCGCCGCCTCGACGTCGAGGGGAAGGACGAGCCGTACTCCCTCGTGCTCCGGTCGTTCACCAAACCGTTCTTCGTGGAGCACTCGTGGGGACTGCTGACGAGGGAGGCGGACGTCCTGCGGCTGCTCGCCGACACGAGCGTGCCGACCGGGACGTGTGGCAGCGGGCCGTTGACGTGATCCGCCGTCCTCCGCCCGCCCATCGGTCCTGTTTCCTGCACTGTGACTTCCACCCGGGGAATGTCCTTTTCAGCGGACAAGGTGCCGCCATGGCGATCACTGGTGTCGTGGACTGGGTGGAGACGTCCTGGGGGCCGGCCGACTTGGACGTGGCCCACTGCTCCACCGCACTCGCGCTGCTGCACGGCGTGCCTGCCGGTATGCGGCTTGCGGATCGCTACACCGCGGCCGGTGGAACGCTCAGCGACAGCCCGGACCACCTGTACTGGCGTGTCTTGGATGCGTTGGCCTTCGCGCCAGACGCGGAGAAGGTCGCCGAGCCGTGGCGGGAACTCGGGCGAATGGACCTGACGTCATTCGTGCTGGCAGAGCGCTTGGAGGACTATCTCGGGGCACTCCTCGAAGCGTACGGCTGAGGGTCTGAGGGTCTGTTGGCGTCGGGAGCGTCAGGCGCGGTCGTGGAGCGTGACCTGGTAGCCGTCGGGGTCGGCGAAGGTGAAGGTCCGGCCGAAGGGGCCGTCGACCGGTGCGGAGACGATGGTGTGACCGTCGGCGACGAGAGCATCGTGGATGGCCTGGACGTCGGTGGCGTGGAGCCAGATCGCGGCACCGATGCCGGGCTGGACGACGGATGCCAGATCGGTGCCGGGAACGACGTCGCGGAGTGCGAACGCGATCGGCTTCGTCTCGAAGACGACGGCGTGCGGGGGCCCGGCCTGCGAGCGGACGAGGCCGAGGTACCGCTCGTAGAACGCCTGCGAAGCGTCGAGGTCGCGCGCTTGGAGCGAGATGAAGTCGGGGCCGGTGGCGGGCATGGTGATGCTCCTTCGGTCGTGTCAACGTTCGTGTCAGCTTTCTGACACAGGCCACTGTATGTCAGAATCCTGACATGAATCAAGACGGTGTCGACCTGGAGACGTCTCTGGGCTACCTGCTGAAAGAGGCGTCGAGCGTTCTGCGCGTAGCCATGGAGGAGGTGCTGCGGCCGCTCGGGATGAGCGTGACGCACTACTCCTGCCTCGAACTGCTGGCACAACGGCCGGGCTTGTCGAACTCCGAGCTCGCGCGGGGCGCGTTCGTGACCCGGCAGTCGATGAACGTGCTGCTCCAGACCTTGGAGCGAGAGGGCTACGTGACCAGGCCCGCGGAGGCGCCCGTCGGGAAGGTGCTGCCCACGCGACTCACGCCTCGTGGCCGACGGAGCCTTGAGGAGGCGACCGTAGCGGTCCGTTCCGTCGAGGTCAGAATGCTGGCCGGTATGACCGAGGCCGAGCAGTCGGGCGCGTTCCGGGCCCTGCGGAGCATGATCCATTCCCTGCGTGGCGGCAACACGGGCAACGGCGGCAGTGGCGGCGCATAGCTCTTGAGCCCGTCGCACGTCCGCCGCCGCAGACGGAACGGAGGGTCACCCCGCCCGGCACCTCCACCGGACGGGGCCCGAACAGGGGTGGACCGTATCGCGGGTCCGTGCCGGCCAGCGGTTACCGCGTGGCGGTGGCCAGCGCCGCGCGGATGGCGTCTTCGCCGACCGGCCGGCCCTCCTCGTCCGAGAACGGACCGTACGGGGTCCCCCACACAGGCGTGCCCGGCTCCTGCCGCCAGCTGTCGGCCAGCGGGCCGCCGTCCACCAGGCCGTACCCGATGGATTGGATGAACTCGCTCACCGCCGCCTTCGCCGACGCGGAGTTCCCGGCGATCGGCAGGTACGGGCGGTCGGCCGCCCCCGTCGGGCGGGCGAGAGACAGCAGGTGCTTGAAGAAGATGGTGTGGAACGCCTTCACGGGCAACGCGTCCGGGACGTACCGCTGAAGCAGCTCGCTCGATGTGAGCGTTTTGCTGTCGAGCTCGGGGATGTGCCCGTCACGCTCGGAGCCGTAGTTGCAGGTGTCGATGACCGTCTTCCCGGCCAGGGGTGCGACGGGCAAGTGAGGGAATGCCTTGACCGGCACCGCGACCACGACGAGGTCACCGGCCTCCGCGCTCGTCGCCGCGGACGCCCGCGGTCCCAACTCCGCGACAGCGTCCGTGAGTGAGCTTCTTCAGCATTGCAGCTCCGGGGTGAGGACGGCCTTGGCGATTGACGTCATGCGGTTGGGGCTGCAGCGGGACCTGCGGAAGATCCGCCAGGACTTCAGGCGGGCGACCTGGAGAACGATGAGACTGCCGCTGGCGCGAGGAGATCCGGCCGGGTCAAAGTTCAGAGCAGCTTCTCGCCGATCCTGCCGTTCGGGTACAGGGCAGCAGCACGTGCAGCCAGTTGATCAGCCCTTAAGTGACCCAGGCCAGGCGGCCCGGCGGGACCACGGCGCGCGCCAGCAGCTGATCGTGACCCTGACATCTGTCAGGGTCGCAACGTCCCGGGTCCGCCCTACAGTTCGAGGCGCCTGCTGGGCGTCCCCTGCGCCGCTCCGGCGGCTGAAGCGGGGGCCGTTAGCGCTTCGGTCAGGTCACAGTACGGGCGCCACGGCCACAGCGCCCCTCTTCGGAAGCCATCAGCACCTGGACCCAGGGAGAAACACGTGCACAGCCTCAGACGGATCTTCAGCGTAGGAGCAGCCGCGATCATGTTGGCGGCAGGCGTGGTGGCCGGATCCGCCGGCGCGGCTCAGGCAGCACGGTCGGACTGCGAGGGAGGTGTGAATGGTTTCACCGACATCCCGGACAGTCTCAGTGGCCAGGGGGTGGGGGGTGCGGGTGCGATGGTGATTGACTTTCCCCACGCTGTCGCCTCGTACTCGATGCAGGCCGGCAACGTCGGAGGCCGACAGGCCGCGTGGGGCGTCTTGACCACCGGATCGGGCAGCAACTGGGGCTCCGGGGTCCTGGCACAGGTCTGGATGGACGTCAGCAACGACAACAGGCAGACCTGGATCCAGTGCGGTTCTTTCGACACGATGACGGGCGGCAAGAGGATGACGACGCCGGCCTACCCGACCAGCAGCTCGTCGAGCCGGGCTTTCCGCGTCTGCGCGCGGCTGCTGAGCCAGGGCAGCAACAGCGGCATCCAGTGCACCTCTTGGTGGTAGACCACCCACCTCTCTGCTCCGCGTCAACAGCGCGCCGGCACCCATCGCCGGCAAACCGGAGCAGGTCCAGGCCCAAGGACCACTGAGCTTCATCGATGTGGCCACCGATTCGGTGACGGTCCGTGAAGCGCAACGAGCGAAGCCCCCGGGCTGTTGATCGAGATGTCTGACGTCTCAATCACGCTGCTCGGAGTTACACCGACCTGGGCAGGCTGACCCGTTCGCTGAACGTTCCCGGTGGCGTACGACCGGCGGGCACGTGGTTCGGCACCTGGAGCTCCGGTGTCAACGTCCGCCCCGAGCCCAACACCACCCGCGACCCGTTCCTCCAGCTCCCCGCCGGGGTCGAGGTGCTGGTCGGCTGCCAGACGCGAGGGGAGACCGTCTCGGTCCCGCCCTACACCAACGAGTGGTGGGCCTACCTGCCTCAGTACGGGGGCTATGTCAGCAGCATCTACATAAGCAGTCCGGACAACCAACTGCCCGGCGTCGCGCAGTGCTGAGCAGTGCATCACGGTGCTGCGAAGGGCCTGCGGGAAGAGCCGGGCAGGCACCCGGCACCTTTCGGTCGAACTCGAAAACCAGTGAGAAAAGGACAGTGGATGACCAGGACCAGGAAGTATCTCTCCCTCTGGATGGCAGCCCTCGCCCTGACGGCGGGCGGTGTGATCGCCGCCCCTTCGGCCAGTGCCGCTGCCAGCGCCGAGTGCGGAGTTCGGGCGAGCGACGGCCGGCTGTGGTGCGGGAACGGAGCCCCCGCCATTCTGCGCTCGGGCGCCTATCACGAAGCGAACATAACGGGGCAGCTCTATTCCACCTTCAGCTGGTTCGACTGCTGGACCTATGGTGGACTGCACGGCGGCGGCAACACCACCTGGTACCACACCAAGGGTGACTGGACCGCTCCTGGCTACGACGGGTGGGGCTACGTCCCGGCGGACTGGGTCAACACACCGTCCTCCTTCGACGCCGATCCGAGCGCGCGCGGTCTGCGGCACTGCTGAGCGCAGCACTGCCGAGCTCGCGGGACCACCTCCTTGATGTCGTCGGTCTCCTCCACGAGACCGGCGGCATCGTCGTCGTGGCGCCCCATGTCGGCAACCCATTCCCTCCCGTTAACGGTGCCTGACGGATCAGTTCCGGGTCACTCGGGGATGATCTGTCCATGCGGTATGAGGCAGAGCGCCCTTTGGGTGCAGAGCAAGATCTAGTCACAGGTGGTAGCACCCTGCCCGAGGCTACAACCACTGAGCTTCTTCGATGTGGCCACCGATCGGTGACGGCCCGTGCAGCGCAACGAGCGAGGCCCCCGGGCTGTTGATCGAGATGTCTGACGTCTCAATCACGTTGCTAGGGGGCCTCGTTGGTCGTCCATCCTGCCGCACTTGACCTGCCGCATGCACTCGTGGAGTGGGTCACCATGTTGATCGTCACCCGTGAGGGCGACCGGCGCTGCAAGCTCCGTCCGTCCCAGCGAGCGATGGTGGCACTGGTGTACCTGCGCGAGCACATCACTCTGGCGAAGATCGCTGCCGGGTTCGGGATCAGCGAGTCCACCGTGCATGCCTACACCAGTGCAGTCGTCGACCTCCTCGCCGCCCGTGCACCGGGTCTGCTGAAGACGCTGCGCGAGCATGATCCCGACTTCGTCCTGCTCGACGGCACTCTCGCCGAGTGCGACCGGGTCGGCGACGGCCGGGCCGACTACTCCCACAAACACCGGCGCCACGGCGTGAACGTGCAGGTCGTCACCGATCCCGGCGGCCGGCTGTTGTGGCTCTCGCCCGCCCTGCCGGGCCGCACCCACGACCTGACCGCTACCCGCGCCCACCGGATCATCCGGATCTGCGAGCGCCAGGGCGTTCCGATCGTGGCCGATCTCGCCTACCAGGGCGCCGGTCCGTGGCTGACTACGGGCATCAAACGCAGGCCCCTGAAGAAACTGACTCCCACCGAGAAGACTCGCAACCGTGCCCTGGCCGCAGCGCGCACCCGTCGAACGCGGAGTCGCCCGCCTGAAGTCCTGGCGGTTCTTCCACAGGTCCCGATGCAGTCCCAACCGCATGACGTCAATCGCCAAGGCCGTCCTCACGCTGGAGTTGCAACGCTGAAGAAGCTCAGTGTTTCCGGACCGCGCGAGTTGCTGAGCACGACCTGGTGTCCGGCCTCGATGGCGAGCCGCGCGACGGTGATGCCGATGTTGCCGCTCCCGATGATTCCCACGGTCGTCGTCATATTCTCAGTGTCCTTTCAGGGCAGGCGGAAGAATTGGAAGATTGAGAAGAGCCGAAGCGCTTTTGTTTTCCGGGCTCGTTGCAATGCGGCCCTTTCCGCCACCCGGCGGGGAAGTAGTGGCCGTTGTCCAGACCGGCGAGCAGGCCGGGCTGAGTGGGTTCCCAGCCGAGGGTCCTGCGGGTGATGTGGTTGGACGCCGGATAGCTCTGCGTGACGATGTTCGCGAGGACCCCGAAATGCCCCGGCACCATCAACACATCCGCGGGAACGCTCACGACGGGCAGGCCCAGACGGTTGCCGATGGCCTCGGCGATCTCGCGGAGCGGAATGGCCCCGTCCCCGTCCCCGACCGCGTGCCAGTACGCGCCGGCCTGTCCCTTCTCCAGTGCCAGGCGGAACAAGGAGGCGGCATCGCGGATGTGCACGGCGTTCCACTGATTCGCGCCGTCCCCGGGATAGCCGACGAAACCCTTCTCCTTCGCGAGCGCGATCAACTGCACGAGGAAGCCGGCGCGATCGGTCGTGCTGTGCACGATATTGGCAATCCGTACGACCGAGGATCGCACTCCCCGCTCGGCGAGTCCGATCGCGGCTCTTTCCACGACGTTGCGGACCCGCAGGGTGCCCTTGTACTCGTCGCCGCCGGGAAGGGCCGGGTCCTCCTCGGTCGCCGGTCGCCCCAGGTACCCCGGCGAGCCTATGCTCCCCGCCGTGACCAGGGGTTTCCCGGTTCCCGCCAGCGCCTCGCCGTACGCGAGCATGATCGGGAGCTCCGCGGCGGCCACGGCGTCGAGCCCGCCCGAGGGAAGCAGTTCCTGCCTGTGCGCGACGTGGACGACGCCCTCGGAGTCCGCGGCGGCCTGCTTGAGTCCGTCGAGATCCTCCAGGTCACCGCGACGCACCTGCGCGCCGAGCGCGGACAACGCCGCCGCAGCCGCGTCCGACCGGGCCAGACCGGTGACCTCATGTCCGGCGGCGATGAGCTCGGGGACGATGTACGAACCGGAATGGCCGGTCCCACCCGTGACGAAAACGCGCACGCTGATGCTCCTTGCGAATGATGGGGAATTCTCATGCCGAATTCGAGCGGCCCCCGTTTTTTTTCTGTGCTCATTCAGGTTGTCGTTTTCCGTGCTGGGTGTCCAAGACCTCTTTTGGTTGCGGTGATACCCTGAAAGCATCACCGGACCGGGAGGCCTCGTGGATCTGGACCTGCGCAAAATGCGTTACTTCGTCGCCGTGGCCGACCGGTTGCACTTCGGCCGTGCCGCCGATGAGCTGCATATCGCGCAGCCGGTGCTCAGCCGCCAGATCCGCGCGCTGGAGCAGGATCTCGGTGCCGCACTGTTCATCAGGGACCGTCACGGCGTGGCGCTCACCGACGCGGGCAGGCAACTGCTCGCCGACGCCGGTCCGTTGCTCGCCTCCGCGCACGCGGTCCGACGCCGCGTGTCCGCGGCGGCCCGCGGCACCCGGCGGCTGACGGTCGGTTTCCGGGCCGGAATCCCGGTCATCCCGGCGGCGCAGGCGTTCGAGACCCGGCACCCGGACGTGGTCGTGGACGTGCAGCGCATCGAAGGGGACGACCAGGCCCCGATGCTGCTCGACGGCCGCATCGACGTCGGCTATGTGCGACTGCCCATCGACGAGACCGGCCTGCGCGTCACCCCGCTGTACGCCGAGCCGAGGGTGGCGGTCCTGCCCACCGGCCACCGGTTGGCCGGCAAGGAGGAGGTCACCGAGGCCGACCTGGCCGGCGAACCGCTGCTCTGGCATACCGACCCGAGCACGCAGCCCACCAGGCGCCCGCATCCGAACGCCGGGTACGTGGTGCGCGGGGTGGACGAGACGCTCGAACATGTCGCGGCCGGCCGGGGCATCTCGTTCCTGGCCCGTTCCGCGACCGTGTTCTACTCGCATCCGGAAGTCGTCTATGTGCCCATCCCGGATCTGGCACCCGAGCAGGTGTGCCTCGCGGTGGCGGCATCGCGGACGTCCCCCATGGTCGATGACTTCCTCGCCGCGGCGCGGACGACGGCCGAGATCACGGCGGAATGCGGGAACTACGAAATGTGGCAGCTCATGAGCGACGCCGTCTCCGAACACGGCTGAGCAGCCGGCTGACGACAGCTGTGCCGGCACTGGGCGCGGCGTGCGTCCAGCCGGGAGCTGTACGCCTCTCCATCGCGTCGGTGATCGGATAGGTACGTCTGTGGCCGGGTGCGCATGCCGAAGCCCGACCTCGCACGGAGGCGGGCCGGGCTGACGGACCGCAGGGTCGGTCAGGACACGTCGGCGCGGATCGATTCGCCGATGAGCCCGTCCGTGTAAGTCACGGTCTTCGGGGTGAACTTGCCCTTGCCGGTGACCGCTCCGGTGACGTTCTCGCCGGGGGCCAGTTCGACGGTGTCGATCTGGTTCTCGTCGGCGGCCAGCTCGGAGGCGTGCTTCGTGCCCTTGCTGTCGGTGATCGCGAAGTAGAGCGGGTTCACGTCGATCGTGTCGTCACTGTTGTTCGTGATGGTCACGGACACGCTGGTGTAGTTGCCGTCCTGCGCCAGGATCGAGCCTTTGAAGGCGGTCTCCTTCGCCGTGACCTTGATGGGCGACTCGGGCGCCGCCTCTTCCTTCTTCTTCGGGGCCTCGCTCTTCTCGTCTCCGGCACCACTGTCCTTTGTGGCGACCGCGGTTGTGTCTTTGCTGGTGTTGTCGTCGGAGTCGCCGCCGAGAGCGGCGCCGAAGATGCCCACGATGACGAGAAGGCCTACGGCGCCGGCGCATCCGATGCCGATGTTGCGACCCGTGTTGCTCTTCCGCGGCGGCGGAGGCGGGGCTCCCCACCCCGGTTGCTGCGGTCCGCCCCACTGCGGTTGCTGAGGCTGCTGGCCCCAGTTCGGCTGCGGTGGGTTCTGCGGGTTCTGTTGGTTCATGTCGTCCCCCATTGGTCCTTATATACGCAAGAGACGTGAATCTATACCATGTGTGGGGCTCGTGAAGAATCAACTGCGGTTCTGTGACGTGCGGGAATGCCGCAGGGTGACTCGACCGCGTCCCTCGTCAGCGACGAGGCCAGGCCGTCCAGCGCCGTTCCGGCGAAGCCTGCAGGCTCAGCTCGCCGCAGACGGATGCGGTGCCGAGGAGCACGAGCAGGTGTGGATCGGCGATTGGGACTCCGAGGATGTCGTACGCCCCCGGAACTCGGAGCACAGGCTGGCCGACAACGGGCCGTACCTGGTCCATCACGTCGACGGGGGAACCGCACCGGATCGACCCGTCTCCGCGGCGACCGGTTGTCCAATCAGTAGGTGTTCGTGTTCCCCGGCCGGCCATCCCGTGGGCGCGGCGGAGTCGCCCCAGTTCCTTGTGGGGCGAACGACCGGCACACCCAGCCACCGGGCCGGGCTACTGTGCCCGTCGTACGGGGCTGACACCGGCCATGGCGGTCGCGTGAGACCTCACCCGCAGGGCGGCGAAGGGGTGAGCCGGTGAACGGCCCGTTGTGTACGCGTACCGGTGCGAGCTGGGCGGGACGCCCCGGCCCGCGACCGTCAAGCGTTGTGGCCTCGCCGCTGACCACAGCCAAGGACTGCGTGGTGTCGAGCCTCGCCCCTGTCGGTTGCCTACGAACTGGAGAATTGTGAACCGAAACCGTTTCAAGGTCGGCGCCATCAGTGCCGTCGTCGGCGTGGTCTCGACGCTGCTGGTCGGTTTGACGACCGCGAGCCCTGCCTCTGCCGCCACCAACGAGTGCAACACCGGCAGGATCTTGACGGAAGCTTCAAACCTCCCCAGCGGGCGGTATCTCTACCTGCCTGCGTACAACCGCTCCCTCTTCCTCTGCTGGATGGCCTACGGAACCCGAGGCGACGAAGTCAGAGCGCTTCAGCTGGCGGTCAACCATTGCTACAACACCGTCCCCAACCTTGAGGTCGATGGCATCTACGGGGACGCCACCCGGGCTGCGGTACGCACTATTCAGACCACGCACCGAATCAAGGTGGACGGCGAGTACGGCCCCGATACCTACTACGCGATGATCAAGCCGGCGTATCGGACCGTCGACAACGGGTTCTCCGGCACCTGCATCTAGAGGCTGTTCGGAACCGGTCAGCACTGGCCCAGTGTGTCGCGCCAAGGGTGCACACCGTCGGTGTGCACCCCCAGTCGTCATGCGGTCAGTTGACCCTGGTGATGCTGTACGGGAGTCAGCGTGACAGGGCCGATGAGGCCGTTGGCCTGGGCGGCGCGGGTGGAGGGTTCGCTGGAGAGTGTGCTCAGTCGGTCGATGAGGGTGGTGGAGGCCCGGACGGTGACGGTGTTCCTGCCCGCGTGCAGGTAGGTGCCGATGTCCGCTGTCGCGGCCGGCTGGCTGACGGGTGGGAGACTGTGCTTCGGCTCGGTCGGCGTGCTGCCGTGGCGACGGGTTCGGTTCGGCGACGTGGGCGTTCAGGACCGTGAGGGAGTGTGCGGGTATCGCGATGCGCGGGGGTTGTCTCTTCAAGGGCTGTCTGGCGGTCCCGGTACTGGCGCTCGTGTGTGTCGTGGTCGTGATGGTGTCCTTCTGGAACACCGGCAGGGAGGCCGACGCCGAAGCCCGGGACCAGGTCGAAGAAGCCGTCGACAATACGCGGGCACGGCTGGCGAGGTCGGCCGCCGATGGTGTGCTGCTGGACACGGAGATCCAGCGCGCGGTCCGGAACTTCAACAAGACGACGCCGCTGACCGAGCGGCGCGAAAGGCGGGTGACGGTCACCGCTCGATTCGCCGGCATGGTGAACGTCGGCTTCGGTGGCACGCACGCCGACGGCTGCTACCGCTTCGATGTCGTCCCGGCCACGGCCGTTCCGTCGGTCGCCGTACGTGAACTACCGGGCAAGGACTGCCTGGTGCGCTCCGACCGGTCCTTCCGTGAGCCTTCGGCCGTCGCCGAGGACATCGTCGCCGAACTGCGTACGGCGATGGCCTCCGGTGGTCCGGAGGCCGCCCGAACCGCCGAGGTCTGGAGCACCCTGGGTGTCGAACTCGCGGACAGCGAGATCCGAAGCGGCCAACTCATCGCTCTCGTAAGGTTGTCGGGCAGCGTGGGCCCGCAGGGCGAGGACTGCTTCGAGTTCCGTGCGAGAAGGGCACAGCCCGCCGCCGTGACCGTCAAGAAGCTGAAACCGGACGGTTGTCACCGCCTCCAGCGTGAACGCGACGCCCAGGCGGAGAAGGACCGCCGCGCTGAACTCGGCCCGGACGCCGGGTGATCGCGGCGGGCACGACCGGGGGACGGGTGCTGCGTATCGCGTGTGCGTTCCTGCGGCCCGGTCAGCTCGTGGCGGCCATCAGGGCGGACACGATCCCTCCCGGACACAGAACCTCTGCCGGACCGAGGACCGTGCGCACACGGTACGTCCCCTTGCTCGGTGTCACTGCGAGCCTGAGGCCGTCAGGGTCGCGGTGATGGGTTCGAGCTCGGTGATCAGTTCTTCGAGTTCGGCGGGGGACAGGGCGTCGTAGGGCGGGGTGGCCAGTTCGTCGGTGAGGGTTTCGACGCGTTGTCCGGTCGCGCGGCCGGTGTCGGTGAAATGGCCGTGCAGGTCGATGAGTCCGCGTTCGCGCATGCCGTCCATGACCGCGGCCAGGCGCTCTTTCGGCAGGTGATGGATGCGTCCGAACGACTCCGGGGGGTGGATGCCCTGTTCCAGGGCGGAGAGCACGTGGGCTTCTGTGCCGCCGATACGCGCGCCGACGAGAGCGGCGATGTGCCCGTCGCCGCGGTGCTCGCGCAGCATGGTCGCGGAATGCCACAGCCGGGCTACGGGGTCGCCGGGAATTTGGAGGGCGCGCATGCCCGCGTACATCACCCGGCCTTCGGTGGGGGCGCTCGTCGCGGCCTTGGTGGTCAGGTCCGCCGCGCGGACCAGGCCGGGGGAGGCGGCCCGCTCGTCGCCGAGGATGCGCCGTAGGGAGGCCGCGCTGCCCCGCTCCCGCGCGGCGACGGAGGCCTCGGGCGGGATCGTCTCCCAGGCGCCGGGGATGTGCCGTGCGGCCTCCCCGTCGGCGAAGTTGTAGAAGGCCGCGTGCACGACGTGGGCCGGCACCCGGCCCAGTGGTGCGGCGCGGCTGGCGAAGTAGCCGTCCCAGTAGGTGCGGTGGCCCAGAGCGGCCAGTTCCTCGTTGCACTCGTCGGCGCAGAAGGTGACCAGACAGATCGGCTCCAGGAGCTCGAACATGCGGCGGGCGATATGAGTCGTCCGGTGCAAGCGCGTGTTGCCCATCGGTGCTCCCTCGGTCAGGTGTGCCGATGTGGACCGTCCGGCACACGCGAACTCATCGGTGACCGAAGAAGAGCGGAGCCGGCTCTGCACCGCGCGTTGCCCGTCGGCCGTCAATCCGGATCGGTGGGGCACCGCTTCACGTAGGCGTCTGCCGCGTGCCAGCCTCGTTGGACGGCCTCCTGGCGCTGGGCCAGATCCAGGCCGAAATCGGTCACACCGAGGGCCGGGAGGTCGACGGCGATGGTCCGCTCCCGTACCCCCGGGCGGTCCAGGTGGCTCTGGTCGTTGCCCACGACCGCGGTCGTCACGACCTGCTGCAGCAGGTGCAGCAAGGGGAACAGTTTCAGGGCCGGGAGGGAGAACAACTGGGCCATGCCCGCGGGCAGGTCGGGGAGGATGCGGACCCCGATCGTCCGCCAGCGGCTCTTCTCTCCGTCGGTGCGGTCGAAGACCTCGACGGGGAAGTTGGACAGCACCCCGCCGTCGACGATCACCGAGTCCTGGCCGGTCCCGCCGTGGGTGAGTGCGCGCGGCTGGAAGTAGAAGGGGATCGACAGCGACATCCGTACGGCGTCGGCCACCGACTGCTCCTCCGCCTTCAGGCCGTAGAGGTGGTAGTCCCAGGGCAGCCGCAGGAGCCGGCCGCGTGTGACGTCGGTGGCCATCACCACCAGCTTGTACTTCTGGTCGTCGGTCAGCCCCGCGGAATCACCGCTGTCCTCGCGCCGCAGGTCCGCGAAGGTGGTGACCTTCTTCCTCGCCAGTACGGTCCTGATCCAGTCGTGGATCCAGGCACCCTGGTACGCCCCGTGCCGACGGAGCAGCGAAACGCCTTCGCTGAGCATCGGAACGCCTGGCATCGGCCGTGGTCCGAGTCGCTCCCGGTCGGGTATCAGGCTCAGTTCCAGGTCTTCCATGACCTCGCGCAGCTCTTCGGCACCCATGCCGGCCGCCACGAAGGCCGCGGCGACGGCACCCACCGAGGTGCCCGCCACGCGCTGGAAGGTGTAACCCTCCTCCAGCAGCCGGATCACCGCACCCGCGGTGCCCAGACCTCGTACCCCGCCGCCTTCCAGAACCAGATCCGCATCGGACATGGCTCCCCCCTTCTGGTTCGGTTCTTCTCAGTCCTCCCTCGGTCCTCCAGTCCTCCTTGAGACCTCAGTCCTCCTTCAGGCGTTCCTCGACGGCCTCCACGAGACCGGCGATCACGCCGTCGGGTGAGGGGCTGTAGTGCGGAACGGCCCACCGAGTGATGTGGGCGTCGATGAGAGTGGGTCGGCCGGAGCCCAGCGCCCTGCGGAACGCGTCCTCGAACTCGTCCAGCGTGTCCACCCGGTAGCCGTCCGCACCGCACGCGCGCGCGTACGCCGTGTAGTCCGGGTTGCGGAACCCGGTCAGGCCGGACTCCCCGTGCTGGGACAGCTGGTAGAGCTTGATCAGCTTGAATTCCTCGTCGTTGAAGATGATCCAGATGACGGGGATCTCGTGCTCGACGGCGGTCATCAGCTCGAACCCGCTCATCGCGTAGCACCCGTCACCGCAGCCGACGACGACGCTCCGTCCCGGGTGTGCGAGCTGTACGCCGATGGCGCTGTTGACGGCTCCGGCCATCGGCCCGTAGGAACCGGCCTTGCGGAAGTGCTGCCCGTCCTCCAGCTCCACGTAGTAGCCGAGCCAGGCCGTGTGGGCGCCCGCGTCGCCCAGCAGGATCCCCTGGGGCGGCAGCATCCGGCCGATCGCCTGCGCGAGTTGGCCGGGGTGGAGCTTCCCGGGCAGCCGGACGATGCGCCGGGCCTCGTAGTCCTGGCCTTCGACCTCGGCCTGCGGCACCTCACCGACCCGCCGCTCCAGTGCGTCGACGAGCGCCGCCACCGCCGGACGGGCGTCGGACACGAGGGTGTGGTCGGGCTCGTACCGTTTCTCGAACTCGTGCTCGTCGATGTTCACATGGATGAGCAGCTTGTCCTCGAACAGGTCGTCGCGGAAGTCGAAGGTGGCGTGCTGGTTGAAGGAGTTCCCGACGGCCAGGACGACATCGGCCTCACGGAAGGCCTTCCAGGCGCTGGAGTGACCGCTGTCGGCGAAGACCCCCACGGCGAGCGGATGCCCTTCCGACACGATGCCCTTGCCGTCCAGCGTGGTGACCAACGGAATCTGGAACCGCTCGATCAGCCGCCTGATCTCCGGCCCGGCTCCGCTGCGTACCGCGCCGAAGCCGGCGAGCAGCACGACCTTCTTGTGCCGCCCGAGCGCGTCCGCCAGAACCGAGGCGATCTCCTCCACCCGCGCGGGGTCGGGCAGTACCGGCGCCACGTCGAGCCGCAGGGGCCGGAAGTTCTTGACCTCGGTGCCGCGTTCGTTCAGGTCGCTGGCCACATGGATGTGCACCGGTCCGGGCCGTCCGCCCAGAGCGATGTTGACGGCCTCCTCCAGGACGTCACAGGTGTCGGACGGGTCGGAGATCAGGAACGACTTCTTGGTCGTGGCCGCGAACATGGCCCGGGAGTCGGCAGTGCGGTGCACCCCCGAGGTCTCGTTGAGCGCCCCCCACCCCTCCCACTCCATCCGCGCGTAACCCGAGACGGCCAGCACCGGATAGGAGTCGGTCATCGCCACGCCCAGCCCCGATATCAGGTTGAACGCGCCAGGACCCGCCGTCGCGAAGCAGAAGCCCAGCCGGTTCGTGTACATGGCCTCACCGCAGGCCATGAAGGACGCGGCCTGCTCGTTACGGGTGATGACCGTCCGGATCCGCCGCGACTCCTCCAGCGCCAGCATCAGGGCGGCGACGCTCTCCCCGGCACCGCCGAAAGCGGTCTTCACCCCGATCCCTTCGAGCCCTTTGACGATGGCCTCGTAGACCCTCATGGCCCCTCCCCGGCTCGCCCCACCGCATGTCCGTCTTGTGATCTTCCTTACGTTCTGTCCGTTCTCGGAATCTGCAGCGTAATTGAGGACCGCGAGGCTCCACGCGTGAGAACCGGCCACTCCTCGGCAGCCCTGCTGCAGGGCGCAGAGGTTGCGCGGAGGGCTTCGCTGATCCTCCCGGCAGCCACCGACAGTCCACCGACAGTCCACCGGCACCTCAACCGGCGTCGACGCACCGCTGGCCGGTACGACCGGTCAGCGGGCCCGGTGACCAGTCATGTGACAGAAGCGGTTTCGCCCCGGTCTCGGCGACAATCCCCTGGTAAGGGAAAACGCACCGCCCCGGGAGTACGTGCATGACGGCCCACCCGCCCCAGCAGCCCACGACCGGCCACGAGGCCACCGTCCTGGGCCGGGACGGTGAGATCGAGCGGATCCTCGGTCGCGTGACGCACGGCCCCGGCACCCCTCGGACCTTGCTGCTCCTCGGCGAGGAGGGAATCGGGCGGACGACCGTGCTCCGGCACGTCAGGGAGCGGGCCGCCGCCGACGGCGTACTGGTGCTGTCCGCGCAGGGCTGGGCCGACGACCTGGCGTATCCGCGGGCTTGTCTGCGGCAGTTGCTGACACCGCCGGTGCGGAGTGAGCTGGCCGCCCTGCCCGTCGCCCAGCAACGACTGCTCACGGCCGGACCGGGAGCGGACGGCGAGGACCGGGCGGAGCTGGCCGCGGCGGTGACGGCGTTGCTGGACCGGCTCGCCGCGGCCCGGCCGGTGCTGGTGTGCGTGGACGACGCCGACCTGTGCGACCGCACCTTCCTTGAGGCGCTGTTCACCGCGGCCCGGCTGCTGCCCGGCCGCGCGCTCACCGTGCTGCTCGCCGCGCGTCACGAGGCGGACCTGCCCGGCCCGCCGCCCGGCTCCGAGACCCTGCGGCTGGGCCCGCTGAGCGACGCCCCGGCCGCAGCCCTCCTCGACCGGCAGCCGTCGGCGCCCACGGGCAGGCACCGGTTGGAGATCCTGGCGGAGGCCGAGGGCAATCCGCTGGCCCTCGTGGAACTGAGCCGCGGTGTGCCGGGGCCCACCGGAGCGACGCGGCACCCACGCGCGGAGCACGTCTTCGGCGTACGACTGGACGCGCTTGCCGTGCGGACCCGCCGGGCCCTGCTGTACGCGGCGGCCGCCGGGCCCGGTGAGACCGTCGGCGCCGTCATGGCCGCCCTGGGCACCGACGACCTGGGCGTGTGGGCGCCGGCGGAGGAGGCCGGTCTGGTCGTCCTGGTCGAGGACCGGCTCGGGTTCCGGCATCCGCTGGCGCGCTCGGCCGCGTATCTCGGGCGCCCGGCCGGCGAACGCCAGCAGGCGCACCGTGACCTCGCCAAGATCGCCGTGCTGCCCGAGGCCAGGGCCCGCCATCTGGCCGCCACCACCATGGGGCCCAACGCGTTCGTCGCCTCCCTGCTGGCGGACTCCGCCTGGCGGCGCGGGGACGCGGTATCGGCCGCCCACGCCCTGGAGCAGGCGGCCCGGCTCAGCCCGCAGCGGTCGAAACGGGTGCGCCGACTGGCCGAAGCACTGACGGCGGCGCACATGGTGGGCGATCCCGGCTGGGTACGGGAGCTGTACGGACGGCTCGTCCGGGAGTTCGCAGTTCAGCAAGCCGACGAGCAAGCCGACGAGCAAGCCGACGAGCAAGCCGACCCGCAAGCTGACCCGCAAGCCGATCCGGAACTCGATCCGGAACTCGTCTGTGCCGCGGCGGGCGCCCTGGCCTCCGTCCTCTCCCAGGAGTCCGCCCAGCGCGAGGCCTTCGAAGTGCTGGCCGACGTCGCGGAACACCTTCCGGTGATCGACCGGACCCACGCGCTCGCGCTCGCGGGCCTCGCGGCGGCCATCGCCGACCAGTCCGGTCTGCCGGAGCACACGGCGGCCCTGCCCACCCTGCTCGACCGCGCCCGGCAGGCCCCCACGTCCGCGCGATGGCATCCCGCCGCGGCCGGCCCCCTGCTCCGCCTGGACACACCGCACGCACGGCGGGCACTGGAAGCACTGGTCACAGTGGTTGCCCGGCCGGAGTCCGCCACCGGCTCGCACTCCGGCCTCGGCCGGCCGCGCGGCGCCCGGCCCGCCGGACCGGATACGCCACCGGCCGGACCGGACGGGCCGGCCACCCGGACGGTCCTCGCGTCCGTGGCCCGCCACGCGGACGAGGCGGACGTGGACCTGGGGCAGTCGCGGACGGCCGACGACCGGCTGCGGGCCGCCCGAGCCTTCGGACTGCGCGGCTGGTCGGTCCTCCCTCTCGTCGACACCCTCCTGGCCATCGGGCGGTTCCCGGAAGCCGAAACCGTCATCCAGGACGCCCTGACCGAGGCCGAAGTACTGCGCCTGCCCCGCCTCCAGGCCGATCTGGAAGCACAGGCACTCACCGTCCGGGCACTGCGCGGAACCCTCACGGAGGCGCCCCGGCTCACCCCCGCCGTCTGGCGTGCCGTCTGCCTGGACGAGAACCGGGCCACGCACGCCCGTCTGCTGCGCGCCCGCGGACTCGCCGCCCTCTCCCAGGGAGACGCGGAAGGAGCCTGGCAGCATCTGCGTGAACTGTTCACCGCCGACGGAACGCCTCTGCACCCCCACCTGTCCGCGCGGAGCATCGCCGAACTCGCGGTCGCCGCCCAGCGGGCCGGGCGGTCCGCCGAGGCACTGCCGATCCTGGAGCGGGTCCGTACCGAACAGGGGGAGCGCCCGAGCACCAGGATGACGCTGCTCCTGCACCACGCCGCCGCCATGGTCGGCCCGCACGGTGAGGCCGAGGAGCACTTCCAGCTCGCGCTCGTCAATCACGGAGCCGGGCGGTGGCCGTGGGAACGCGGCCACGTCCGCCTCGACTACGCCATCCGCCTGCGCCGCCGACGCCGGACCCTGGAGGCACGCCGACAGCTGACCACGGTCCTGGAGACAGCCGAACGCCTCGGCGCCGGCCCCCTCGCAGCCGCCGCCCGCATCGAGCTGCGCGCCAGCGGCGCCGCACCGGCCCCCACGGGCGTGGGTCCGCTGGAGGCGCTGACGGCACAGCAGCGGCAGATCGTCCAGTTCGCCGCGAGCGGTCTGTCGAACCGGGAGATCGGGGAGCGGCTCTTCCTCTCGCCGCGCACCGTAGGCTCGCATCTGTACAACGTGTATCCCAAGCTCGGCATCAGCAGCCGTCACCAGCTCCGTGACCTGGTACAGGACCGGTGAGAGCGGCGACAGAACGGTCCAAGGAGAGCGCATGAGACCCGGAGAACCGGGGGCGGCGGTGACCCTCGACCCCGTGGTGCAGCGCCTGCTCACCGCCTCCGCCACCCCGCCCTCCCTCGACGACCTCGGCCCGGACACGGCACGGCGCGCCCTGCGCGAGACCCAGGCCGACCGGTTCGAGGACTTCGACGTGGACGCGGTCTTCCGCGTTGCACCGGTCGGCCCGTCCGGGCTGCTCGGCTTCTGGACCGTCCGCCCGGCCGGGGTGTCCGGTCCGCTGCCGGCTCTCCTGTATCTGCACGGCGGCCGATGGGCGCTCGGCGACGCGCAGACCCACGCCCGTCTCATCAGCGAACTCGTGACCGGTTCGGGGATGTGTGCCGTGGTCCCGGAGTACAGCCGTGCCCCCGAGGCCCGCTACCCGGTGGCCCTTGAGGAGTGCTACTCCCTGTTGACCTGGGCGGTCTCCCAGGCCGGCGAACTCGCCCTCGACCCGGACCGGCTGGCGGTGGCGGGGGACTGCGGCGGGGCCACGCTTGCCGCCGCCGTCACCATGCTGGCCAAGCACCGGAACGGTCCGCGGATCGGCGCGCAGTTGCTCTACTACCCGCTCACCGACGCCCGCTGCGCCAGCGCCTCCCAACGGCAGTTCGCCTCCGGTTACCTCCTCACCCGCCAGGCGCTGCGCGCCTACTGGGCGCGGTACGTCGCCGACCCCGCGCGGCGGAGCGAGCCCACCGCCGCACCGCTGCGGGCGAGCAGGGAGGAACTGGCGGGGCTGCCGCCCGCACTGGTCGTCACCGCCGAGGCCGACGTGGCCCGCGACGAGGGCGAGCAGTACGCGCGCCGGCTGTCCGAGGCCGGGGTCGAGGCGGCGTCCGTACGGTTCCTCGGGACGATCCACGACTTCGTGGCGCTGCACGCCCTGGCCGACAGCGAGCCCACCCGGGCGGCCGTCCTGACGGGCTGCGCCTTCCTGCGTACGCGCTCGAAATGATCACCATCGTGACGGCCCGAGAGCAGTCGGCCGACTGATGCGTGGGCCGGTACCGCCGCGCCATGCTGACGGTATGCCAACCGCGATCGACTCCCACGAGGAGAGACGTCCGCGCCCGGCCGTACCGGCCAGCGGCCGGAGCACCGTGCTGACCACCCGCTCGGTCGCGCCGAGCGAGAGCCTGGACTACTGGCACGACGCCGTGCTCGACACCCTGGTGGGGATGGACATCACCACCGAAGGCCGCACCTACGACGCCACCATGCGGACGGACCACCTGGGAAACCTGCAGATCACCACGGTGGAGTGCGACCCCGGCCACGTCCGCCGGACGCCGAGCTCCATCGCCCGCGGCGACGGGCGGCAGGTGTTCGTGGCCGTTCAGGGCACCGGCCGGGCCCAGGTCGAACAGGACGGCCGCACCACCGAACTGCGGACCGGGGACATCGGGTTCTTCGAGACCGTCCGCCCCTTCCACACCGTCTACCCGGAGCGCTTCCGGATGAAGATCTTCGCGGTTCCGCGCGCTGTGCTGCAGCTCCCCGACGCCGGCCTGCGGCAGCTCACCGGCCGCTCGATACGCCCGAGCGGCGGGCTCCCCGCCCTGCTCGGGCCGATGCTGGACCGGCTGGCGGACACCGCCGCGTCGTACGAGACGCCCACGGGCGACCGGCTGGCCGAGAGCGTCGTCGACCTGATGGCGGCGACCGCGGCGGACCAGCTGGGGGCGGATCCCGTCGAACTGCCGGGCGCCGACGGCGTCCTGCTGCTGCGCGTCCGGACGTACATCCGCTGGCACCTGTCGGACCCCGGGCTGACCCCGTCCGTCATCGCCGGGGCGCACGGCATCTCGGTCCGCTGTCTGCACCGGCTGTTCGAGGCCGAGGACAGCACCGTGAGCCGGTGGATCCGCGAGCAGCGACTGCAGGAGTGCCGCAAGGAGCTCGCCGCCCGGCCACCGGGCTCCGTCACCCTGGGCCAGGTCGCCCGCCGCTGGGGATTCACGGGCCCGGCCGGGCTCGGCAAGGCCTTCCGCAACTCCTTCGGGCTGTCACCGTCCGAATGGCGGGACCGGGTATGGGAGGGAGCGGCGTCTTGCTGACCGGCCACGCCCCCTGGGCGTCCTGCTCCACCCGGGACCTGCTGCCCGGCGACCGTCTCCCCTCCTGGCAGCGCGCCCTCTCGCGGACCTTCGTCGACGTCGAGGTCACCGTCGAGCAGGACCGTCCGTGGGACGGCGAACTGACCGCCGACCGGCTGGGTGTACTGCAGATCGCCACCCAGGAGTTCGGCCCCGGAACCGTGCTGCGCGGGGCCCGCTCGGTGGCCGCCGACCCGCGGACCCACCTCCTGGTCCGCCGCCAGCTGGAGGGCACCGCCCGGCTGCTCCAGGACGGCCGCACCGCCGAACTCCGCCCCGGCGACCTGGCCTTCCTCGACGCCCGGCGGCCCTTTCGGATCGTGCTCCCCGAGCGGCAGCGGGCACGGATCCTCATGGTGCCCCGGGCTCTGCTGCGCCTGGAGGAACGGCAACTGCGGGCCCTCACGGCCACGGTGGTGGACGAGAGGGCGGAGGGCGCGGCCGGCCTGCTGCTGCCGCTGCTCGACGGACTCGTCGACGAGGTCGCGCGGGCCGGGTCCGCCCGGCGTGAGCAACTCGCCCGTACCGTCGTGGACATCCTGGCGACCGTCGCCCTCGAACAGGCCGGCCGACCGCCCGAACCGGCGGACCTGTGGGAACGGATCACCGCCTCCGTCCGCACCCGGCTGGGCGAACCCGGCCTCGGCCCGCGGACCATCGCCGACCGGCACGGCATCTCGCTGCGCTATCTGCACCAGCTCTTCCAGCGGCACGACACCACCGTGGGCGCCTGGATTCGTACCCGGCGACTGGAAGCGGCCCACGAGGAACTCGTCCACCCGGCGGCGGCCCACCGCCCCGTGTCCGAGGTGGCCGCCCGCTGGGGTTTCACCAGCCCCTCCCACTTCAGCCGGGCGTTCCGCGACCTGTACGGGATGTCGCCGGCGCAGTGGCGCAGGGCCATGACCTCTACCCTTCCGGTCGACGGCCGGATCGAACCGAACGACCCCGACAACGATGGAGCGCACATGACTGACGAGACGATGGGTGACGACGTCTACCAGCCGGACGGTTCGGAGGTGCAGGACGACGCGGGCGTCCTGGACGCCTCGGACACGCTGGACTACCGGGCCGGCACGGAAGCCCTGGACGAGGGCTACTCGCCGCCGGAGCGGCCCTGGGCCGTGGAGCACACGGGTGTGACGGCGGCGGAGGCGCAGCGCGGGGAGACCCTCGACGAGCGTCTGGCAGAGGTGGTGCCGGACATCGGCGTTCCGGAGGGCGACGACCTCGGCGACGCCTCGGACACGGACGGCGAACTCCTCGACGACGAGGTCGGCGACGTCCGTGCCGGCCGGCTCCTCGCGCCGGACGAGGGCACGCACGAGGTCACCGAGTCCGACCTGTTCGCCTCCGACCGCGGCCTGGACGGGGCCGGGGCCTCGGCGGAGGAGGCCGCGATGCACGTCATCCCGGAATCCGAGGGCTTCTGACCTTCCCGTCCTTGATCTCCGCGCTCGGGGACGGGGGCCCTACCGCGGGCCCCGCCGACGTGTCGAAGGCGTGTGTCACCTCGGGCGTGCTGCCCGGGGTGAGCAGCGCCCGGGCCTCCTCCTCGAACCGGCGGTCGGTGGCCGTCAGCCGGACGTGGTGCTGGTCCAGGTGCTCGGCCCAGGAGGAGACCAGGTAGTTCTCGATGAACCGCTCCGGGGCGTGGCCGTCCTGGTAGAGGCCCCAGGACATTGCTCCGGTACGGCGCCGGGAGCGGGCCACGCGGTGCATCCGGTCCGTGAACCCGGCCCAGTTCGCCGCCTGGACCCGGTAGACGACGGAGACCAGGACCGGTCCTGTCGGGCCGTCCGCTTCCCCGGGCGCGAACACCAAGGGAGGGGCCGGCCAGTGGTCGGACGGCGCGGGGTTGATGCCTTCGGCGTCACGCAGCGGCCACCGCCGTACGCTCGCCGCGCTCAGCAGCATCGCGGCACCCGCGATCAGCAGACAGGCGCTCAGCCCCAGCCAGTCGGCGACCGTGCCCCACAGGGGTGCGGCCAGCGCCTGCCCGCCCTGGAAGACCAGGAGGTACACGGAGAGGCCGCGGGCCCTCACCCAGCCGGGGAGCCGGGTCTGTACGGCCGCGTTGAGCGTGGACAGGACGGCGATCCAGGCGAGGCCCGCGGGCAGCAGGGCGAGCGCCACCAGCCACGGGGTGTGGACGGTGGCCAGTACCGCGAGAACTCCCGCGAACAGCAGGGCGCCGGCCGTGAGGGTGCCGTTGGCGCCCAGCAGACGATGGGCCCGGGGCAGCAGGAAGGCTCCGCCCACCGCGCCGACGCCCACCGCCGCGAGGAGCAGTCCGTACCCGCCGGAGCCGAGGCCGAGCGAGCGGCTCGCGGTCAGCGGCAGCAGGGCCCACAGGGCGGCGCCGCCGGGGATGAACAACAGCGTGCGCAGCAGGACGCGGCGGACGCCGGGTGCGTTCCAGACGTAGCGGCGGCCGGCGTACAGGGCGGCCAGCAGCCCTTCGTTCGTGGCGGGCGGTGCGGTCGTCGTGGCGGGGCGCCGCCACAGCAGCAGGACGGTGGCGATGCCCAGATAGGACGCGGCGTTGAAGGCGAAGACCCAGCCCGCGCCCGCCGCCGCGACCACCGCCCCGCCGAGCGCGGGGCCGACGGCGCGGGCCAGGTTCATGTTCACCGCGCCGAGCGCCGCCGCCTGACCGAGCCGCTCCCGCTCCACCAGCTCGGGCTGGATCGCCTGCCAGGCCGGGCCCATCAGCGCGGTGCCGCAGCCCAGCAGGAACGTCAGCAGCAGCAACACCGTCGGCGACAGGGCGTCCAGGAACGCGAGTACGGCCAGCGCCCCGGACACCGCCAGCATCGCGAACTGCGCGGTCACCAGCACCGTACGCCGGTCGAAACGGTCGGCGATCACCCCGGAGGGCAGCGCCAGCAGTACGACGGGCAGGCTGGCGGCCGTCTGCACCAGTGTCATCAGCGCGGCGCTGTCCCCGACGAGGAGCCACTGGGCGCCCACCGTCTGCATCCAGGTGCCGATGTTGGAGACCAGCTGGGCGATCCACAGCGCCCGGAAGACACGTGCCGCGAGCGGCGCCCAGGGGGAGTCGGTGGTGGTGGCGTTCATGGTGCTCCCGAGTGGGTCCGGTCCGGGCGGGGATGTCACCCGCCGAGCCGCCACGTTAGGACCGGTACGAGCCGCGGGGTGTCCCGTGCGTGCACTGGCACCGGCCCCACAGCGCACTGACACCGGGCCCGCAGCGCGCCGCGATCTCACCCGCCATCGCACCCGCACTCCGGGGACGACAGGAGTGCACTCGGGGACAACTTCCTGGCGCACGGCACTTCTACGGTGGCCTCAAGGGCACCGGACCGACCGGGGTGCCCACGCAGTCCCAGTCCCAGGAGATACGCATGTCCGAAGCCTTCACGCCCGTCGAGCCCGTGCTCGAACCCGCCGCCGCGGCCTTCGCCGAGGCCACCGCCAACCCGCCCTACCTCTTCGACCTCGCCCCCGCGGACGGCCGCAAGGCCGTCGACGAGGTGCAGTCCGGCGAGATCGCCAAGCCGGCGGTCGACGAGGAGTGGATCACGGTGTCGGGCGGCCCCACGGGCACCGTCCGGGCACGCATCGTGAAGCCCGCCGGCGCCACGGGCCCCCTGCCGGTCATCATCTACATCCACGGCGCAGGCTGGGTCTTCGGCAACGCCCACACCCACGACCGCCTGGTGCGCGAACTGGCCGTCGGCGCCGACGCCGCGGTCGTCTTCCCCGAGTACGACCTCTCGCCCGAGGCGCGCTACCCCGTCGCCATCGAGCAGAACTGGACCGTGGCGCGCTGGGTCGTGGAGCAGGGCGCGACCAAGGACCTGGACGCCACCCGGATCGCGGTGGCCGGTGACTCGGTCGGCGGCAACATGGCCGCCGCCCTCACCCTGATGGCGAAGGAGCGCGGCGGCGTCCCGCTGCTCCAGCAGGTCCTGTTCTACCCGGTCACGGACGCCGCGTTCGACACCAACTCCTACCACCAGTTCGCCACCGGCTACTTCCTGCGCCGTGACGGCATGCAGTGGTTCTGGGACCAGTACACGACCGACGAGGCCGAGCGCGCCCAGATCACCGCTTCCCCGCTGCGCGCCACCACGGAGCAGCTCACGGGTCTGCCCACGGCCCTGGTCATCACCGGTGAGGCCGACGTCCTGCGCGACGAGGGCGAGGCCTACGCCAACAAGCTGCGCGAGGCGGGCGTCCCGGTCACCGCGGTCCGCTTCCAGGGTGTCATCCACGACTTCGTGATGCTCAACGCCCTGCGTGAGACGCACGCCGCCGACGCGGCCATCTCCCTGGCCGTACGCACGCTGCACGCGGCCCTGTACGCGGGCTGAGCCGGGCGAGGCCGTCACCCGCACGAACCGGACGCGCACGACGGCCGCCCACGCCACAGGCGTCTCGGACCGCACACAACCGACAAGGAACTCCATGACAGACTCCACGCCCACCGTCGTCCTGGTGCACGGCGCCTTCGCCGACGCGTCCAGCTTCGCCCGGGTCGTACCCGAGCTGCTGGCCGACGGCCTGAAGGTGCTCGCCCCGGCCGTACCCAACCGCAGCCTGACCGGCGACGCCGCGTACATCGCCTCGGTCGTACGTGCCATCCCCGGCCCCGTCGTCCTGGTGGGGCACTCCTACGGCGGTGCCGTCATCACCGTCGCGGGCGTCGAGGACAACGTGAAGGCCCTGGTCTTCCTGGCCGGTTACGTCCTGGAGGAGGGCGAGAGCCTCGGCGAGCTGCAGGGTCGCTTCCCCGACTCCGACCTCGCCTCGGCGCTGGTCTACACGCCCTTCCCGGTCGAGGGTTCGGACGAGCCCGGCACGGACGTCACCGTCGAGACCGACAAGTTCCCCGCCATCTTCGCCGCCGACGTGGACCAGGACCTGGCCCGGGTGCTCGCCGTCTCCCAGCGTCCGCTGGCCGGCGCCGCCTTCGCCGAAGCGGCCCCGGCCGCGGCCTGGAAGACCAAGCCGTCCTGGGGCCTCGTGTCGTCCTCGGACCACACCATCAACCCCGACGTGGAGCGCTTCGGCTACGAGCGCGCCGGCATGACCACGACCGAGGTCGACTCGTCCCACCTGGTCATGCTCGCGCACCCCAAGAAGGTCGCGGACCTCATCCGTGAGGCGGTCCGGAGCGTCTCCTCCTGACCGGACTGCTTCGTGGCGGGCGAGAGGGCGTTCGATCCAGGAGACACAGGCGGATTCTCCCGGATCAAGCCCCTCTCAAGCAGGTCGTCGATGCACGGCGTCGGTCGCGATGCGGCCCGGTTCACGCTCGTCGGCGAGATAGTCGGAGACCGCAGTCGCTGTTTCGGGGAGGATCGCGATGCCGCCCCGGGCCCGGCCTGCCGCAACCGAGGTCCGGCGGACGGCCGAGTCGTTCGGCGTGGACGCGCGGCGCTACGACCAGGCCAGTCCCGGCCACCCCGCTGCCTTGGTGACGCGGATCGTCGCTGCGGGCCCCGGGCTCGACGTCGGCTGCGGCACGGGCATCGCAGCCCGCCAGTTCGAAAAGCCTGCCCCCGTGACCGCCTTAGCCGCCGCTGTCCCGTGGTTCACCGGGGTGCCTTGGCGATCACCGCGCTGGCGTCGTCCCTACGGGTTCCGGTCTGGCGCATCAGCGCGGTGGCGATCAGAGCGGGCGGGTGGTGAAGCAGATCCGCCAGATCCGTGTGTTTCCAGCGGTCGCTGAGACCGTCGGAGTGCATCACCAGGACGGCGTCGGCGGGCACGTGGTGCTCGTAGGTGCGCAGTTGGTGCATCTGGTGTCCCGTGATGCCCGGGTGGGACAGCAGCGTGGTGCGGGACGTGCGGGTGACCAGTGCGGCGGTGATGTTCCCGACACCGCAGAACAACAGGCGGCCGTCGGGCTCCAGGCGGGCGATGGCCACCGCTGCGCCGCGGGTGCCGCGCAGCGCCCGGTGCACCTGCTCCATCGCCTGTTCCGGGGTGCGGGCCGTCCCTGTCCTGAACGCACGGACAGCGGCCTGCGCCGCTGCGGCCGCCATCGGACCGTGGCCCAGCCCGTCACAGGACATCACCAGCACGCCGGGGCCCGGACCGGCGACAGAGGCACGCACGGGCGCGGGACGCCCTGTTCTCTCCGCACGCAGGGAGGTGTTCGGCATGCTGTTCGGCGCGGTGTTCCGGTCGCTGTTCCGCGCCACGGCCGTCCGGGTTCGGACGGCAGGCCGCCGCATGCCGGTCAGGGCCGCCCAGTCGGGCGCGGCGGCTGACGGATACGCGTCGGTGACCCGGTCGGCCGGAGTCGGCGGCGCCGGTACGCCGATGTCTCTACGCGCGGCCCCGGTGTCCGTGCGCGCGGCCCAGGCATCGCCGCAGACCTCCTCGCCGCTGATCGGCCGGGTGATGCCACCCACGGAAGGTTCCCCGGCCACGCGGGGAGGCACAGGACGGGGCCAGAACCGGGCGAGCTGTACCGTGCCCAGACCGGGCCGGGAGTGTATGTGCAGGGAATCGGCCAGCCGATCGATCGCACCCAGGCCGATACCCAGGGTGCCGAGTGTCGACATGCCGTCCTGCAGCGCGGCCGGTACGTCCGCCATTCCCGGACCCGTGTCCACGACCACCACCTCCACCCCGGCCGTGGTGTCGTCGCGCAGGACGCGCAGCAGCAGAGAGCCGTCGACGGCGTGCTTGGTGAGGTTGGTGGCCAGTTCCGTCACGGCCAGCACCAACTCGGCGGTGCGCCGCTCACCCAGCCCGATGCGCCGGCCCAGAGCGGCGGCGGCACCACGGGCGCCCTCCGCCCCGTCACGGAACCAGGCCACGTCCTCGCAGTCCACCAGCTGTACGAGGGCCGGGCCGGTCATCGCGCCCACTTGGTGACGGTCACAGCGGTTCCCCGCCCCGGAGTGGTGTCCAGGACGAAGTCGTCGACCAGCCGCCGGGAGCCGGACAGTCCCAGGCCCATGCCGCCGCCGGAGGTCCAGCCGTCGGTCAGGGCCAGCTCCACATCGGTGATGCCCGGCCCGTCGTCGCTGAAGACGAGGCGTACTCCGCGACGGCCGCGTTCCTCCACCAGACGGGCCGTCATGGTGCCCCCACCGCCGTGTATCAGCGTGTTGCGGGCCAGCTCGCTGGCGGCGGTGATCAGCTTCGTCTGCTCCACCAGGGAGAAGCGGCATTCCTGGGCCAGGGCGCGCGCCAGCTGACGCGCCTGTACGACCCCCGCGCTGGCAGTGATGTCCAGCGGCCGGGGAGCGTCAGGGGAGCCGTTCACCGGCCTGCCGCGGTATCCGGTATGGCGCCCGCGGGGCCGGAGGCTCCGAGCGACGAGACATGTGCCCGCTCCAGCACCTGCAGGCCCTTCTCCAGGGTCAGTGCGGTCCGCACGCCGCCCAGCGAGAGACCCAGCTCGACCAGGGTGATGGCCACCGCGGGGCGCATGCCCACCACGACGGTCTGTGCGTCCAGCAGACGTGAGAGCGAGGCGACCGTGGCCAGCATCCGGCCGACGAAGGAGTCCACGATGTCCAGGGCGGTGATGTCGATGACCACCCCGTGCGCACCGGATTCGACGACCTTGGCCGCCAGATCGTCCTGCAGCGCCAGCACCGACTGGTCGTCCAGATCGATCTGGATGGAGACCAGCAGTACCTGCCCGATCTGCAGGACCGGGACGCGCTCACTCATCGGGCACTCGCCTGCGGCGCGGCCGAGAGGGTGACGCCCGAGCGGCGCAGCGCGTGCCGCAGCGCGTCGGCCAGCGTGGCCTTGGTGGCGATGTCACCGAAGTTGATCCCCAGGGCGACGACGGTCTGCGCGATCTGCGGGCGGATCCCGGAGATCGTGCATTCCGCGCCCATCAGCCGGGCCGCCACCACGGTCTTCAGCAGGTGCTGGGCCACCTCGGTGTCCACCGCCGGGACGCCGGTGATGTCGATGATGGCGTGCTCGGAACCCGTGTCGATCAGCGCCTGGAGCATCTTCTCCATCACGACCATCGTGCGCGCCGAGTCCAGGGTGCCGACCAGGGGGACACCGATCACCCCGTCCCACAGCTTCACCACAGGTGTCGACAGCTCCAGCAGCTGCTCGGCCTGCGCCGCCACCAGCTCCTCACGCGTGGCCGCGTACACCTCGATGGTGAACAGGCCCAGCGTGTCCAGCAGCGCGGCGAACTTCAGGTACGCCGCCAGGTCACCGCCGTCGCCCGACAAGGCAGGCTCCAGGACCTCCTTGAGGGCGAACACACTCACCGCGGTCTCGGTCGGGGTGAAACCCTGCCGGGCCCGGTTGCGCGACAACTCGGTCAGCAGGGCTCGGACTTCGCCGTACGCGTCGCCATGGCCGTCGAGGCTCCCGCTGCCGAGCGCGGCCACCAGCGCCGTGTAGATCTCCTGGAGCTCCTGCTTGACCTCGGCGCGGCTCACCCGTCCGCCGAGTCGGCCGGTGACCTTGTCCGCCCAGTTGGCGCCGAGGTCCTCCCCCTGCACGGACAACAACTCGACCAAACGGTCCGAAACGCCGGCACCAGCCACGAGCACATCCTTCTTCAGCAGACCAGACGGCCCTTCTCGAACCATAGGCCATCCCAACGAGCCCGCTGGCGCCGCTCTCCCGTGCGGTCCGGCCGTTGGTCCCGGTTCGCGGAGCGGCAGCGGGCAGGGGACAGGCACCGAGGCGTGACGGCAGCCTCACTTGTCGTTGACGTCGCGTTCGAAGTCCTCGGAGCACTGGTCACGCTCGGACTGGTTGTCCGCGTGCTGGACGCAGTCGTTGTAGTCCTTGAACGAGTCCGAGGTGAGGAAGGAGACACCGATCGCGACGATGACGGAGGACGCGACGACCGCGAGAGCGCTCAGGACCGCGCCCACGATGGCCATGCCCCGGTGCGGAGCCCGTCCGGCACGGGCGCGCCGGGCGCCGATGATGCCGAGTACGAGCCCCACCAGGCCCAGGACGATGCCCCCGAAGACTGTCCAGAAGAACACGCAGGCCGCGATGCCGAGCACCAAGGCCGCGATCGCCAGGCCGTTGCTGGTCCTCGGCTGGGGATTCCCGTCATGTCCGGGATAGGGGTAGGCAGGCTGACCGTAGTGAGCCATCCGCGGGCCTCGCTCTCTGTCGACCGTGAGCAGCACATGTCGTAGGTGTGCTCAGCCGTCTTCCCCGTGGCATGCATCACATGCCGTCGTACGAGCCGCGCGACCCGGGCCAGGCGATGTCCGCCGAGGAGGACGGCTGTCCCGTCGTACGCTGGCTGTGTGCAGACTGTCGAGCTGTTGCCCGGCGTGACGACCGAGCGGACCGTACGCGAGGTGTGGCGCCGCCTGTCGGATGCCGGTCTGCCCAGTCAGGCCGCTCACCGCCACCCGACGAACCGCCCCCACCTCACTCTCGCCACGGCTGACACGCTCGTGCCCGAGGTGCTTGTGCGGCTCAGGTACGAGCTGGCCGCCCTGCCCGTCCCCCTGCGCCTCGACGGAACGGTGCGGTTCGCCGGCCGGACGCCTGTCCTGGCCTGGGCCGTCCGGCCCGACGAAGCCTTGCTCCGGCTGCACGAAGCGGTATGGCGCACCTTGCGTGACGCTCCGGCCGGTGGACGGCTCAATCCGATCCACGCCCCCGAGCGCTGGAAGCCGCACATCACCCTCGCCCGTGGCCGCCACGCCGCCTGCCCTGGCGCTCCGCTGTTCTCCGCGACGCCCGGCGGACCGGCCGACGTCCTGACGGGCCAATGGGTGAGAGCTCGAACGTACGACTCTGTCGTCCGCTCCGCCTCCCCCTTGGGGGTCTAGGCCGGAGCACATGACCGGCGCGAGCTGTTCACGGCTGCCCGGACGGCACCGACGGGCCCACAGGTTGCGACATCGGCTCAGAGAGCGAAGATGCGGGCGATGAAGAAGGCCGCGACGATCACGGCGCCGAGGACGATCAGCCAGACCCAGACGCCGGGGTGTTCCCACATTCCTCCGTCCGCGCGTTCCTCGTGTGCCTCGGCGATCGAGCCCTCGGCCGGGGGTGTCTCCTGGGGTGGCACGCGCGGATCTGTCATGACTTCAGGCTCACGCAGGTCGTACGCGCGCGCATCCGCAGGTGTCCTTTCGCGGAGCGGGGTCGCGCGACACACCGAGGTTCGTGCCGGCGTCCCACGACCCCGCGACACCCTCAGGGGCTCGTCTCGCCGCGCACCAGGGGCAGGCACACGGGCTGGATGCCCTGAGGAAGGTCATCGGGGCTGCACCAGCGGGCTTCGAGGATCTCGAACGGGTCGAGGCGCAGTTCACCACCGAGGAGACGTGCCTCGTAGGCCACTTCCATACGGGTGCGGAAGCCGCTGTTCAGCATGACCAGGCGACCCACTTCCACATCGAGACCGGTCTCCTCCTTCACCTCGCGGATCACCGTGTCGCGCAAGTCCTCACCCTTGTGCGCGAAACCGCTCGGCAGGCCCCACGGACGGTTCGGCGGCCACATACGGTGCCGGAGCAACAGGACCCGCCCCTCGTCGTCGCGCACGACACCGATCACGCCGACCACGAATTTGGCGTTGAGGGTCCACACGATGCGGTTCTGAACAGGGCGCAGGAGCCGCCAGAGGCGGGCAATGAGTCGTCGCACGGGGCCTCGGACGGTCGGAATCAGACGGGACGTCACCGGTGGGAACGGTACAGCCCCGTCCCCGTCCCCAAGACGGCGCGTTCCCTTCCGAGTCGGCTACCGACCGAGCTCGCCGCCGCGTTGGGGGCGCGTCAGGCGCAGGTGAGTCGTCGTCAGTCCGGGGCCACTGGACGTGTCCTCGGAGCGGACTCCGCTGCCGCCCGCCGAGGAGCGGCGTCGGCTGCGCGAAGGCCTGTGCCTCTCGCGCGCAGTTCGCACAGGCCCTGGGGGTCGGCCCGTCCACGGTCGGGGGCGGGGAGGCCGGGCGGGACCCGAGCGGGGGGAGGTGCGGGAGAGGTACGCGTACGTCCCTGAGGGCGCCCGTACGAAGCTGGCCGCCGCCACGGGGGCCGCGACCGGGGCGGAGCGCGGGGCCAAGTACGGGGCGGAGCCCGGCCACGACGAGCCGGCTGAACCCGAATCCGCGGAAGCCGGGCCGCCCGCGGAGCCGCACGCTCACAGCGGCGACGAAGCGCTGGACGACGGTGGCACCGAAGCGCTGGACGACGGCGGTGACGTACTGGCTGTCCCACAGCCGTGTGTGCTGTGCGGGCAGCCGGCCCGCCACCAGGTCGAAGGGTTCCCCAGCACTTGGACCCTGCCGAGTGCGCCCCGGCCGTTCCTGCCCCCCCCCGCACCGCTGGAGAAGCCCACGCCCCGGCCGGCGCCGCGGCATTCGGCCCCACCGGTGAGCCGGGCCGGGCGACGGGCGACCGGCGGCGTGAGGGTGGAGCCGGGTGTCATACGCGGGGGAGCGGCAGCTTCGACAGATGGCTGGAATATGCCCTAGGCATGCGGATCGATGAGAGAGTCGCCGTAGGAGGGCGTCGCCGGACCTCAGGCGGTCGCATCGAGCGCCGCACGGCCGGAGAGCTCACGGCGCTCTCGCAGGCGGCCCCGTTTCACCTCCCCGCCGGGCGGGGCCGCCCCAGTTCGACGGCAGCCTGCCGTCCGCGGGCCGAAGCCGCCGTCGGCCTCGGCCGTTCCGGGCATGTTCGGAGCACTCTGGCTGCGATCCGGCCCTGCGCGGAGGCCGTGCTCCGGGCCGTTCATCGTGACGCATCCGCCCACGTCCGCACGGTGCCCACGTCCTCTCCGGGCACGCGACCACCAGTTCCGGACGGCCGCCATCGGTGAGTGCCGCCACGGCGGCGACGGCAGCCGGGCCTCACGCGGATGCGGGCCGCAGGACGACCGGGAGGGCGGCGAGGCCGTTGATCGCCGTGGAGATCACGGGCACCAGTTCCGACTCGGGCACGGCCAGCCGCATGGCGGGGAACCGGGCGAAGAGCTGGGAGAGCCCGATCGCGCTCTCCAGGCGGGCCAGGGGTGCGCCGAGGCAGTAGTGCGGGCCCGCGCCGAAGGCGAGCTGACGGTCGTAGTGGCGGGAGTCGCGGATGTCGAAACGCGCCGGAACCGTTCCGCGCTGTTCGCGGTTGGCGGCGGCCAGACCGACGACGATCGGCTCGCCGCGGCGCACGGTCACTCCGTGCAGGACGGTGTCCCGCAGCGCGTAGCGCATGAACAGATTACGGAGCGGGGAGTTCCAGTGCAGGCCCGCCTCCACGGCGGCAGGCCAGTCCAGTTCGCCGTCGAGCAGCGCGGTGAGCTGTTCCGGGTGAGTGAGCAGGGCGTGGACGGTGCTGGTCAGCGAGTTGACCGTGGTCTCGTGACCGGCCAGCAGGATGATCTCCAGAGTGTCGATCAGCTCCTTCTCCGTCAGCCTGTCGTCCTCGTCGTCCAACGCCTCGATCAGCGCGCTGGTCAGATCGCCGAGCGGGGCCGCACGCCGGTCGGCGACCAGTCGTGCCAGCACCTCGCGCTGCCCGACCGCGGCCTGCTGCCGCTCGGCGCCACTCACCTCGACACTCAGCATCGTCCGGAAGTGGCCGCGTAATCGGCGCTGCTGGCCGGGGTCGGTGAGACCGAACAGCTCGCAGATGATCAACAGCGGGAGCGGATAAGCAAAGCCTTCCTTGAGATCGGTCACCGCTCCCGGCTTCTCGGAGTCCAGGCCGTCCAGCAACTCCCCGGTGATCTCACGGATCCGGGGCGCGAACGCGTCGATACGCCGGGGGGTGAAGGCATGACTCACCAGACGGCGAAGCCTGCGGTGGTCCGCCCCGTCGGCATTGAGCATCGACTCCCCGACGATCAGGTTGAGCAGTGGCCAGCCGGCGGGGATCTCCCCGCGCGTGTACGCACCCCAGTGCCGCGGATCGCTGGAGAGGTCGGGGTGCGCGTCCAGTACCGTCTGGGCCGCCCCCGCCGACATTGCAGCCCAGGCACGGACGTCGTCCGGCAGCGCCACCGGCACCACGGGGCCGTGCCGCAGCCACTCGGCTGCCTCCTCATGGGTTCCGCGGTTCGGATCGAGCGAGGACACGGGCTGGTCGAGCGACAACTTCGAACGGTCGATGCGCATGGACAGCTCCAACTGCACGTGGGATACGTTGCCTTGCGTCCGCCTACCGTGTGCGGCCGTACCGCGAAGGAAGCTGTGCCGAGTAGTCCGGGCCGGCCGCCCGACAGGGTCGCGACCGTCGCCAGACACGCATCCCGGAGCCGACCCCACCACCGTCATCGTAACGACCCGGGCCCGCGCACACGTACGAAGCGGACAGCCTTTTCGCATCCCCTCCGCCCGCAGAGGGTCGAGAGGCATCCCTAGACCCGCGGCGGCGTCACCAGCCCCGACTCGTACGCCATGATGACCAGTTGCACCCGGTCCCGTGCGTCGAGCTTCGTCAGCAGCCTGCCTATATGGGCTTTGGCCGTGGCCACGCTGATGTGCAGACGCGCGGCGATCTCCGCGTTGGAGAGCCCACCGCCGACCAGGGTGAGCACCTCCTCTTCGCGGGCGGTGATGCCCTCCACCGAACGAGGGGGTGGCTGGGCGGCGGCGGGACGGGCCGCGAACTCCGCGATCAGCCGGCGTGTCACGCTCGGCGCGATGAGGGCGTCGCCCGCGGCGACGATCTCGATCGCGGTGAGGATCTGGTCCATGTCCATGTCCTTGACGAGGAAGCCGCTCGCCCCGGCCCGGAGCGCGCCGTAGACGTACTCGTCGTCGTCGAACGTGGTGAGGACGAGGACCTTCGGCGGCGTGCCGGAGCTCGCGGTGATCCGCCGGGTGGCCTCGATGCCGTCCATGCCGGGCATCCGGATGTCCATCATCACCACATCCGGCGCCAGTTGCGCGGCGAGCCGCACCGCCTCCTCGCCGTTCCCCGCCTCGCCCGCCACCTCCAGTCGGGGATGGTCGGCGATCAGCACCCGCAGCCCGTGCCGGATCAGCGGCTGATCGTCGGTGAGCAGTACCCGGGTCATCCGACGGCCGCCGGGACCGGGAGCCGGGCCGCCACGCGGAAGCCGCCTTCGGCGCGCGGCCCGGCCGTGAACTCGCCGTGCAGCAGCGCCGCCCGCTCGCGCATGCCCGTCAGCCCGTAGCCTGTCGCGCCGGGCAGGCCGGACCGGCCGCGGCCCTCATCGGTGATCTCGATGGACAGGTCGTCCTCCCGGCGGTCCACGGTCACCCGGCAGGAGTCGGCGCCCGAGTGACGGACCACATTGGTGATCGCCTCCTGGATGATGCGGTACGCGGACAGCTCGATCTCCGCCGGCAACGGCCGCCCCTCACCTCGTCGGTCGATGTCCACCCGCACGCCCGCGTCCCGGGTCCGCTCCACCAGCGCGTCGAGATCGGCGAGCGCCGGCGCCGGGCCGAGCGGTGCGCCGTCGCCGGGGTCCGCCCGGCGCAGCGTGCCGAGCATCCGGCGCAGGCCGGCCAGGGTGTCGCGGCTGGTGTCCTCGATGGCGGCGAGGGCGTTGCGGGCCTCGGACGGCTGGGTGTCGATGACGCGGCGGCCCACTCCGGCCTGGATGGCTATGACACCGATGCTGTGCGCCACCATGTCGTGCAACTCCCGGGCGATCCGCAGCCGTTCCGCGGTGACGGCCTGCTCGGCGGTCCGGGCCCGCAGCGCGGTCGTGTGCCGGCGGCGTTCTCGGGCCGAGTGGCCGACCGTCCAGGCGGTGACCATCGACAGCGCCAGGAACGCAGAGGTGGCGAGGAACGACGAGGAGCCCACTCGGTAGTAACTGGCGGCGCCGATCTGCACGCCGAGCGCCACCGTCGCGGCGACGGCCGACGTCGGCCGCGACCGGGTGGCGGCGATGCGTCCGACGGTGAGACCGATGAGGACCGCCTGCAGATACGCGACCTGCCACGCCTGTGTCCCCACGGGCGGGACGCTGCCCAGCACGTCCGGCCCCACGGCCATCACCGAGTCCGTCCGCACGGTCACCGCGAAAGAGGCGCCGAGCAGCAGTACCAGGGCGGGCAGCGGCCGACGCAGCACCAGGGGCAGCAGCAGTACGCAGGGCAGGGTGGCCGACAGCAGGCGCATACCGGTCAGTTCGCGGCCCGAGTTCAGTACGACGACGTACAGCAGGACGACGTACGCGATACCTGAGAACCAGGCCAGGCTCTCGGTGAGGAGCGACCGCGGTGTGTCCGGCGGGGCTTTCATGCGCCGATCATAGGCACGCCTGCCGCACCCCGGAATCGGCCCACGGACCTACGCCTCGGGGCTACTTGGAATGACCGATTGTGGCCGGTGGCCCGATGCCCTGGCGGGTCCCGCCCCGGCAGCGTGGACGCGTGATCGAAGCAACCGAACTCACCAAGCGGTACGGCCGGACCACCGCCGTCGACCGACTGTCCTTCACCGTGCGCCCAGGCGTTGTCACCGGCTTCCTCGGACCGAACGGTGCAGGCAAGACCAGCACGCTGCGCATGGTCCTCGGGCTGAACCGGCCCTGCGGCGGCACCGTCACCGTCGACGGGCAGCCGTTCGGTGACCACCCTCGTGGCCTGCGACATGTCGGCGCCCTCCTCGATGCCCATGACGTGCACGGCGGCCGCACCGCCCGCGCCCATCTGACGGCACTGGCGGCCGGCAACGGGCTGTCGCGACGGCGGGTCGCGGAGGTGCTGGCCGAGGTGGGTCTGGCCGACGCGGCGGGCCGCAGGATCGGCGGGTTCTCGCTGGGGATGAAACAGCGGCTCGGTATCGCCGCCGCTCTGCTCGGCGACCCACCCGTACTGCTCTTCGACGAGCCGCTCAACGGCCTCGACCCGGAGGGCGTGCGCTGGGTGCGGAACCTCTTCAGGCACCTGGCGGACGACGGCCGCACGGTGCTCGTCTCCAGTCATCTGATGGGGGAGATGGAGCAGACCGCCGAGGAACTGATCGTCATCGGCCGCGGCAGGCTGATCGCGGCGGAGAGCCTGCGACAGTTCGCCGCCCGCAGCACACGGCAGCGGGTGAGGGTCCGTACGCCCGACCCGGACATCCTGCCCACGCTGTTGGCGGATGCGGGGGCGCGCGTACGGAGGGAGCTCGACGGGGCGTACACGGTGAGCGGTCTGCCGGCAGACCGTATCGGCGAGCTCGCCTTCGAACACGGCGTCCGGTTGCACGAACTCAGCCCGCACGCGGCCTCGTTGGAGGAGTCGTTCATGCAACTCACCGCGGAGAGCGTCGAATACGCCGCAGGAGGCGCCCGATGACACCCGTGTCCGACGAGGCCCCCGTCCGTCGCCCGGTCCGGGTCCCCGCCCGGTTCCGTCATCTGCTGGCCGCCGAGTGGATCAAACTCCGGTCGGTGCGGTCCACTTACTGGGTGCTCGGTGTCGGCGCGCTGACCGTGATCGGCATCAACGTGAACTCCGCCGTCTCCAACGCGGACCGGCTGGCACGTCAGACACTGCTGCCGCCGGAACGGCCCGGGTTTCCGGACCGCCCCGAGTTCCTGTTCGATCCGCTCACCACGGCGTTCGTCGATCCCGCCTGGCAGCTGTTCATGATCATCGCCGGCACGGTGGGGGCGATGGCGGTCTTCGGCGAGTACTCCAGTGGGCTCATCCGTACGACCTTCGCCGCCGTCCCCGACCGGCAGGCGGTGATCGCCGCCAAGGTGACCGTCATGGCGGCGGTCATGTCGGCGCTCGGCATGGTCGTCTCCGGTACCTCCTTCGGCGTCACCCAGATGCTGTTGCGTGCTGAGGGCGTCCTGTCGCTGGGCGATCCGGGCGCCCTGCGTGCCGTGGCCGCAGCCGCTCTGCTCGCACCACTGTCCGCGCTGGCCGGTATGGCGGCGGGGGCGGTCGTCCGGCATGCCGCGGGCTCCGTCGTCACGGTCGTCGCCGTGCTGTTGCTGGTACCGGCGCTCTTCCAGGGCGAGCGCTACCGCTGGGTGAAGGAGATCGGCAACGCCATGCCGCTCAGCGCGTGGGAGCGGCTGGTGACGAACCCTGAGAGGGCACACGACCTGGGCAGGTATCCACTGACGGTCGCCGAGGCCTGGATCGTGTACGGCGCGTGGGCCACCGCGGCGGTGGCCGTCGCGGTGCTCGTGGTACGGCGCCGGGACGTGTGAACTGCGCGCCGGTAAGCCTGTCCTCGACAGGTTGCTCTGCGGCAGGCGTGGTTGCTGAGGGCGTGTCCCGTGCCGGCAGGTCGAGGTCCAGGCGCAGACGTCGTGCTTGCGGGTGGGTCCTGGTTGCGCACCCTCATCCGGCCGTCAGTGCCGGTCGGCGGCTCGGTCGCCCGTGGTCTGCTCACGCACGCGGGTGGGGTCCGAAGTCGCCGTGACGTCCGCGGACGGCCAGCCCAGCACGGTCAGCTCGGGCCACTCCCGCCGCCACCGTGCAGCTTTGACCTCGTAGACCGACCGCGGGGCGAGCACCGGGTTCGGCCGGAGGACGAGGTTGAACACGTCCGACAGCCCGTGGGGCGCATAGACGCGCCACCGCCCGTCCGTCTCCACCCGCACTCCCAGACAGCACGTTGTCGCGGCGAAGCTGTCGATCGCCGCCTCGGCGCTGTCGTACGGCGGACACGGGACCCCGAACTTGTCCTCGTACCAGAGGTGAACCCGTGCCTCGTTCCTGATCTCGACCTCTGCGGGCAGATCGGCGAAGATCTCCCGTCCGGCCCGGATCACTGCGTCTTCCGCCTCCCAGGAAAGATCGCTGCCGTCGAAGTAGAAGACGTCGTAGTCCTTGATGCCGCTGGTCGGAGGCTTCTCCGTGACCACGTTCCATACCGTCTGGAACAGACATCCGGCCGTCACGTACCACCCGGGCAGGCCCAGTTCCGCGGTGCGCGCCAGCACTTCGGTCAGCACGTGGTTACGGGAGAGCACCGAACGCAGGGTCGCAAGTTGCTGGTCGAGAGGGAGTCGGCCGATCACCCGTCCTGCCTACCACGACTCGGCCGCGAGCAGCATCGAACAGCAGATGTCGCGCCGCTGAGGCACGTTTCAGCCATCACGACAACTGCCCCCCCCGGGAGCCGTGTCCGGTGGCCGGGACGGCGGTGTGCGGTCCGGCCGGCTCAGCCTCGTGCGGGGAGAGTGATGCCGTAGGTCCTCATCTTGCGGTAGATCGTCGTACGGGAGATGCCGAGCCGCTGTGCCGCCAGCAGTTTGTTGCCGTCCACTTCCAGCAGGGCCTGGACCAGGGTGTCGCGTTCGGACGCCTCCCATGCGCTCAGAGACCGGCTGCCCGCGCTGTGCAGGGACGGCGGCAGATCACGGAGCTCGATCCGGTACGTGCGGCGGCCCGCGGCCGCCTCGCGCAGGGCGAGGTGCAGCTGGCGGATGTTGCCGGGCCAGTCGTGCCGACGCAGCAGCGGCAGCACCTCCGGTGCGCATTCCACACCCGCTCCGACGCGCCGCAGCAGACATTCGACCAGGGCCGGGAGGTCCGCGAGACGGTGCCGCAGGGCGGGTACCGCCACGGCTTCGACGAAACAGTGCCTCAGTGGCTCAGGTACCCCCTGTGCGCGGTGGAGCGTACCCACGATCCAGGTGCCCTGTGCCGCCGCGGCATCCAGCGCCCGGGCGACGTCGGGCCCCTGTTCGGGTGGCACGGCGTCGACGTTGCGCAGGACCAGGGCATGACCCGGCCCCGCGGGCGCCGCGCGCAGGGTGGCCGACAGGTCGGCCGTGGGGGCGGCGGTGCGGGGGTCCACGGCATCCAGGATCACCGGCGCCGAAGCCGCCCCGGTGAGCGCGTGCGTGGCATGGACCAGTGCGGACTTCCCCGTGCCGGTCTCGCCGTGGAGCAGGAGCGGTGTCCGCTCGCGGGCGCAGCGCGACACCGTCCGGGAGACGGTGTTCCATGCCGGGTCCGTCCCGGCCAGGCCCGGCAGCGGCCACGGCCGGGATGCGTCCTGCTCGTCACGGGAGCGGGAGCCGGCACGGGTGCGGGCCTCGTCGGACCGGTGTTCCGTGAAAGCCAGCTCCAGCAGGTATCCGGCCGCACCCGCCGAGCTGTCGACCTGGCGGCAGCGCATCAGGACGGTCTCCCCGCCGGTCAGCTGCACCTGCTTGCGGGTACGGGGCGCGTGCCCCAGCTCGGTCGCGGCCTCGTGCAGCAGCCGGTGGTCGTCGCCGGTGAGGCGCGTCGAGGCGGCCGAGTTGGCGAGTACGAGATCCTGGCCGAGACAGAGGACCGGCCGGTCGCCGTAGTGGGTGACCTGCTGGAACGCCTCCAGCAGGGCACGCTGTTGCGAACTGCTGAACTCGTACATCACGCGCTCGATGTCGGCGGCCGCCTCCTGCACCAGGGCGGCCATGAAGGTACGCGCGGGGCCGCTCCAACAGGTCAGGTTCATGGCTCCCTCGACCCGTCCGGTGACCGTGTTGCGGATCGGGGCGGCCGCGCAGGAGACATCCTGCAGGCGTTCGTTGAAGTGCTCGGTGCCCAGCACCACATTGGGCCGGCGCTCCTCCAGCGCGACTCCGATGCCGTTCGTGCCGACGAACTGTTCCGCGTAGTTGAAGCCGGGCGCCAGGTGGACCCGGTCCAGGTGTGCCGAGAGCCGCTTCTCGCCGACGCGACGGTCGCGGACCCAGCCCTTGCGGTCCGTCACGATCACACAGGCGTCCGAACCCGCCAGTGTCCGTTCCAGTCGGTCCAGGACCGGTGTCGCGGCACGGACCAGCCGACTCTCCCGGTCGTAGTCGGGCTGGTAGGGGACGACCACTTCGTCCGTGCAGATGCCCAGGTACTTCGAACGCTGCCAGGAGTTGCGGATGCCCTCGGGCACGACCGCCGCGGGCAGCTCCGCGCTTTCGAGAAACTTCAGACGCGCCCGCGCGATGGTCCGGTCCCGCGCTGTGCCGTCGCTGAGCATGGCGCCTCCGATGAGCGTGTTTCCGCCATATTACGAAGGTGTTTGCACCTGTCAATGGCTGGTTCGCCAGGACTTCTCCGGGCGTTCCCGCTCCCGAGGCAGGAGGCGGGCCGGGTGTGTTCCACATTGAAAAACTCGACGGCTCCCACTGCCCCCACGCTGATGGACAGCACCGCAGCACCGCACGAAGGGTGCGGACGCTCAACGTCGAGCACAGGAGCATCCATGACTTCCTCCAGCAGCGCGACCCGCACGGCGATCGTGACCGGGGCCGCGCGCGGTATCGGCCGCGGCATCGCGGAGCGGCTGGCCGCGGACGGCCTCGATGTGGCCGTCGCGGACCTCCCCGGCATGGGTGAGGAACTGAGCGAGGTGGCGGCCGGCATCGAGAAGACGGGCCGCCGGGCCCTCGCCGTCCATGCCGATGTGACCAGCAAGGAGCAGACCGACGAGCTCGTCGAGGAGGTGGCGGGCCGCTTCGGCAGGGTCGACGTCTACGTGGCCAACGCCGGTATCGCCAGGGTCACTCCGCTGCTGGAGACCGGCCTCGACGAGTTCGAGCAGGTCATGGCCGTGAACCTGCGGGGCGTCTTCCTCTCCTACCAGGCCGCGGCACGCCAGATGATCGCCCAGGGCGGCGGCGGGAAGATCATCGGTGCTGCCTCGATCGTCGCGTACCGCCCCTTCGCGCTGCTCGGTGCCTACTCCGCGTCGAAGTGGGGCGTACGTGGCCTGACCCAGGCCGCGGCCATGGAGTGGGCGCGGCACGGCATCACCGTCAACGCGTACTGCCCGGGGATCGTCGGCACCGACATGTGGGACCTGATCGACGAGCGGCTGGCAGAGGCCGAGGGCCTGCAGAAGGGCCGGGCCATCAAGAAGTACGCGGAGGCGATCGCGCTCGGCAGGGTCGAGGAGCCCGCGGATGTCGCTTCCTTCGTCTCCTATCTGGCCTCGCCGGACTCGGACTACATGACCGGCCAGTCCGTCATGATCGACGGCGGCATCCAGTTCTCCTGACGCGGGGCGTCGAACGCCCACCAGGCCCTGTCGTCACCCGCCCGCCTGTCGGGCGACGCCTGGGCCGGCCATCCCTCGCGTACCGATTCAGGCCGGCCACCCTCGCGTACCGATCCGGTCGGCCACCCACCGTGAACTGAGGAGAGAGATGTACTCCAAGGACGGCGAGAACTACTTCATCGTGGACGCGCACGTCGCGCTCTGGGACGCGCGCCCCGAGAACCAACTCAACATCCACGGCAAGCAGTTCATCGACTGCTTCTACGATTACCACCGCAACCTGAGCCCGGAATCGGAACTCTGGCCTTATGAGGAGTACCTCTACTACGGCGGCGAGCGCCTGATGAAGGACCTCTTCGTCGACGGTCATGTCGACCACGCCATCTTCCAGCCCGCCAGGCTGGGAGCGTTCTACCGCAACGGCTTCGGGCAGACCGAGGAGTCCTTCGCGCTCACCCGGCAGCACCCGGACAAGCTGACGTACAACCACTCCTGGGACCCGCGCTACGAGCAGAAGGGACTGGAGCAACTGCGGCGGGACGCCGAGCGGTTCCAGCTCAAGGGCGTGAAGCTGTACACCGCCGAGTGGAAGGGCGACAGCCGCGGCTACAAGCTCGACGACCCGTGGTCGTACCGCTATCTCGAAGCGTGTCAGGAACTCGGGATCAACAACATCCACATCCACAAGGGGCCGACGATCCGGCCGCTCGACCGCGACGCGTTCGACGTGGCGGACGTCGACAGGGCGGCCACGCAGTTCCCCGAGATGAACTTCGTCGTCGAGCACTGCGGCCTGCCCCGCCTTGAGGACTTCTGCTGGATCGCCACGCAGGAGCCCAACGTGCACGCGGGCCTCGCCGTCGCCATGCCCTTCATCCACAGCCGGCCGCGCTATTTCGCGCAGATCATCGGTGAGCTGCTGTACTGGCTGGACGAGGACCGCATCCAGTTCTCCAGCGACTACGCGCTGTGGACGCCCCGGTGGCTGATCGAGCGGTTCGTGGACTTCCAGATCCCCGCGGACATGACCGAGTACGCGCCGATCACCCTGGCGCAGAAGAAGAAGATCCTCGGGCTGAACGCGGCCGCCATGTACGACATCGAGGTCCCGGCCGGGCTGGGTGTCACCGAACCGGCGGTGGCCTGAGATGCCTGCCGCCGCAAGGGAAAGGACCGCCCGCGAACACGCCGCCCGTACGGCGCTGGACGCGGTCTTCGATCCGGAGCTGGACGAACCGATCACCGACCTCGGCTTCGTACGCTCCGTGACGGTGGCCGCCGACGGAGCGCTCACCGTGCACCTCCGGCTTCCCACCTCGTTCTGTTCGCCGAACTTCGCGTATCTGATGGCCTCCGACGCCAAGGACGCCCTCACGGCACTGCCCTGGGCACGGCAGGTCGTGGTGGCGCTCGACGACCACCACGACTCGGACCTGATCAACCGTGGCCTGGCCGCGGACGCGGGATACCGGGGAACGTTCGGCCCCGAGGCGGAGAAGGACCTCGAAGAACTGCGGTCGACCTTCCGCCGCAAGGCCCATACCGCGGCGATGGAGCGTGCACTGACTCTCCTGCTGCGCGCGGACCCGGACCTCACCGAGGAGGCCCTCCACGACGTGGTGCTCGAAGACCTGCCCCACGCGCCGGCCTCCGCCGCGCTGATACGGCGGCGCGCCGCGCTGGGGCTCGGGGTGGCGCCCTCGGACCCGGTCCTGGTGGACGAGCAGGGTCGGCGCTACGAGCCGGGGGAGATTCCGCTCCGGCTGCGCTTCGCCCGCGCGGTCCGGGTGTCGATCGACGGCAACGCGCATTTCTGCCGGGGCCTGCTCCGTACCCGCTATCCGCGGTCCGGGGCCGACCAGTCCCCTCGCGCGGGGGACTCCACGGAAACCGGAGGACCCGTGGACGCGGGGGAACTCCTCCACCTCACCGTTCCACAGAAGGAGAGCGTCTCGTGAAAGCAGTCCAGGTCGTGGGCTACGGAAAGAACCTTGAGATGGCCGAGGTACCGGCTCCCGAGGTCACCGGCCCGTACGACGTGATCGTCAGGATCGGCGGTGCCGGTGTGTGCCGCACCGACATCCACATCCTGGAAGGGCAGTGGGCGCAGAAGTCCGAGGTGACACTGCCTTACACGATCGGACACGAGAACGCCGGCTGGATCCACGCTGTCGGCAGCGCCGTCACCCATGTCTCCGAGGGCGACAAGGTCATCGTGCACCCGCTGATCACCTGTGGACTGTGCCGGGCGTGCCGGGCAGGTGACGACGTGCACTGCGAGAACAACCTCTTCCCCGGAATCGACACGGCCGGCGGTTACGCCGAGTTCCTGAAGACTTCCGCGCGCAGTGTCGTACGCATCGACGACTCCCTCGAACCGGCCGATGTCGCGGCTCTGGCCGACGCGGGGCTGACGGCGTACCATGCGGCGGCCAAGGCAGCCCGGAAGCTGCGGCCGGGCGACCGCTGCGTCGTGATCGGCGCGGGCGGCCTCGGGCACATCGGCGTTCAAGTCCTCAAGGCCCTCACCGCCGCGGAGATCGTCGTCGTCGACCGCAATCCCGACGCCGTGGCCCTGGCCGTTTCCATCGGCGCAGACCACGGCGTCGTCGCCGACGGCAGCCAGGTGGAACGGGTCCGCGAACTGTCCGGCGGGCGTGGGGCGGAGGCGGTCATCGACTTCGTCGGTGAGGGCGGTTCCACCAAGGACGGCGTCGGAATGCTGCGCCAGGCCGGTGACTACCATGTGGTCGGCTACGGCGAGAACATCGACGTCCCGACCATCGACATCATCTCTGCCGAGATCAACTTCATCGGCAACCTGGTCGGTTCGTACAACGACCTGTGTGAACTGATGGTCCTCGCCGCGCAGGGCCGGGTGCGGCTGCACACCGTCAAGTACCCTCTCGACCGCTTCCAGGACGCCCTGGACGATCTCGGAAGCGGCCGGATCCGGGGCCGGGCGATCCTCACCCCCTGACACCGCTCCGTACGACCCTGATCCCGTCGCGGAGTCGTTGCCGGGACTCGGTGGTGCTCGCCCGCCGGGACCCATATCGGCCACGGGAGCCGCGACAGGACCTGATCGGCCACGGGAGCAGGTGCGGCGGCGCGGCGGCTCACGCCGGGGCGGCCACCTCCGTGAGGGCCTGGTCCAGGATCTCCAGGCCGAGGGTCAGTTCCTCCTCCGTGGCGGTCAGGGGCGGGGCGATGCGCAAAGTGCCGCCCATGCCCGGCAGTTGCACGATGTTCATGTGTAGACCCAGTTCGAGGCAGCGGCCGGTGACACGGGCACCGAGGGCGTCCCCGGCCGAGGTGTCGGTGTCGCCCGTGGTGAACTCGACGCCGAGGAGCAGGCCCCTGCCGCGTACGTCGCCGATCACCGGGTGGCCGGCGGCGAGTTCGTCGAGTCCCTTGCGCAGGAACTCCCCGCGGCTACGGGCCTGTTCGTCGAGGTGGTCGGATTCGAGGACGTCGAGGACCGTGTTGCCGACCGCCGCGACGAGCGGGTCGGAGACGTGGGTGGTGAAGAACAGGAAGCCGCGCTCGTGGGCCCGCTCCTCGATCTCCGCACTGGTGATCACCGCGGCGAGCGGGAGCCCGGCGCCGAGTGTCTTGGACAGGGTGAGGATGTCGGGGACGACCCCGTCGCGTTCGAAGGCGTACCAGGTGCCCGTGCGGCACAGGCCGGTCTGTGCCTCGTCGAGGATCAGGAGCATCCCGCGCTCCCGGCACTTGCGGAGCAGGGCGGCGAAGTAGCCGGCGGGCGGCTCGATCACCCCGCCGGAGCTGAGGACCGGCTCGACCAGGCACGCGGCCAGGCTGCCGGTGGACTGGGCGTCGACGAGGTCGAAGGCGAGATCCAGCTGGCGCTGCCAGTCCAGGGTCCCGTCGGGGTGTGTGATGTCGGGGTGATAGGAGTGCGGCACGGGGATGGCGAAGTTGCCCGGCGCACCGGGTCCGTAGCCCTTGCGCCCCGCGCTGTAGGTCGCCGACGCGGCGGCCTGGGTCATGCCGTGCCAGGACCGGGCGAAGGACACGATCTCGTGGCGGCCGGTGACGAGTTTCGCCATCCGTACCGCGGCTTCGTTCGACTCCGCGCCGGTGGTGAGCAGCAGTACCTTGTCGAGCGGGTCGGGCAGCGTGCCGGCCAGCCGCCGCGCGAGGTCGACGACGGGGCGGCTGAGCATGCCGCTGAAGAGGTGGTCGAGGCCGGCTATCTGCCGCTGGACGCACTCCACGATGCGGGGATGACTGTGCCCCAGGATCGCGCTCATCTGGCCGGAGGTGAAGTCGAGGATCCGGCGGCCACCGGCGGCGTACACGAAGCTGCCGCTCGCGCGCTCGATGATCTCGGGGGTGAAGGAGACGCCGTAGCGCAGGAGATGGCGCCGTGCGTCGTGCCAGAACTGTGCGTCGCGGTCCGTGCCGGTCGGGTCGTTTGCCCTGCCGCCTGCCCTGTCGTCTGTCATGACGTCGACGGTAGGGACAGGCCGAGGTTCGCGTCCATCACACGATGTCGGCTTTCCTGTGCGGCAGAACCGTACAAGAATCGCCCAGGTGATGAACCCGTGGAGGCTGAGGCTGCTCAGCCAGCTGGACACGCTCGGCACGGTGCGCGCGGTGGCGCAGGCCGGCCATCTCAGCCCGTCGAGCGTCTCCCAGCAACTCGCCGTCCTGGAGGCCGAGACCGGCACCAAACTGCTGGAACGCACCGGGCGGCGGGTACGGCTGACGTCCGCCGGGCTGATCCTCGCCCAGCGGGCCCGCGCGATCCTCGACCACATGGACGGCGTCGAGAGCGAGTTGCGCGGCTTCGGCGAGGAGCCGTCGGGCCTGGTCCGGCTGGGTGCGTTCCAGAGCGCCATCCACACGCTGGCCGTCCCGGCGGTCACCCGGCTCGCGGCCGCCCATCCGCACCTGGACGTCGAGATCCTCGAACTGGAGCCGCACGCGAGCATGCCCGCCCTGCGCATGGCGGACGCGGACATCATCATCACCACGACCGACTTCGACGAGCTTCCGCTGGGCCCGGACCTCGACCTGGTGCCGCTGGCCGAGGACCCGGTGCTGCTGGTCCTGCCTCCCGGCCATCCCGCCGGACGCGGCCCCGCGGACCTGGCCGCCTTCGCGCACGAGGCCTGGGCCTTCGACATGCCCCAGTCGTACATGGCCAACCTCGCCCGGCGGCTGTGCCGCCAGGCCCGTTTCGAACCGCGGGTCGTGTGCCGTTTCAGCAACTACATGATGGCGCTGCAACACGTCGAGGCCGGACTGTCGATCACCCTCCTCCCGGCCCTCGCCGTCGCCCACAGCCGCTACGACGTGACGACGCGCGAACTCGCCGGCCCCGTCACCCGCACCATCACCGCCGCGGTCCGTCGCGGTACGCCCGCGCGCGCCGCCGTCCGCGTCGTCCTCGACGCCCTGCGTCAGGATCCGACGCCCCCGCCGCTCACTCCGCCCACCGAGCGGCGCGCCGCCTGAACCCACTTGTGTGACGCGGATCACGGCGTAGGGAAAACCTGACGCGAGGGCCCGGCGTCTAGCAGGTGTGAGATCAGCAAGGGCACCGCTGCACGAGGTGGACGAGGAACGTCTCGTCCGGCTGGTGGCGAAGGGCGACCGTGCCGCATTCGAGGAGCTGTACCGGCGTACGTCGCCATGGCTGGCGGTGCGCCTGCGCCGCCGCTGCGTGGACGAGCAGATCGTCGCGGAGGTCATGCAGGAGACGTACCTGGCGGTGTGGCGCGCGGCGGGCGCGTTCGCCGGGGCCGCGGTCGGCGGGACCGCCACCGGCTGGCTGTGGACGATCGCGGCACGCCGCCTGGTCGACGCCTTCCGCCGCAGGGCCCACCACGCGGAGCCGCCGCCGGCCGCCGCCGTGCCGGACGCGGTGCCCGCCGCCGAGGAGGAGGCACTCGCGGAGACCGTCGGCGGTGAGGTCGGCGACGCGCTGCGCCGCCTCGCACCGGAGTTGAGACAGGTACTGCAGGCCATGGTGCTCGACGGGCTGTCCGTCCGGGAGACCGCGGTCCTGCTGGGGCTGCCCGAGGGCACGGTCAAGACCCGTGCCCGCCGGGCCCGGACCGCGATGCGGAGGGCACTGGTATGAGTGGGGAACACGCGTCGGGGCGGATCATCGAGGGGTACGCGCGTGGCGGCGCGGACCTCGCCGCCGACGAGGTGTGGGCCGTGGAGGCCCACCTGGAGGCGTGCCGGGTGTGCCGTGACCAGCTGTCCGCCGTGGTCACGGCTGAGGTGCCGGCGGTGGTGTCACTGGTCGGCACCGTGTGGTCCGGCCTGGAGCCCCGGCTGGCGGTCACCGCCACCATGCGGCGCGGACGGTTCCGGCAGGCGTGGCTGTCGCGGCTCTCGCGCTGGATGACCCCCGCGATGGTGCCGTGGCTGGCCATGGTCGTGGGCGTGACGCTGCTGGCCCTGCTGCTCGACGTGCTCGGCACGGGCACGGGCGAGGTGTCGATGGTGCTGCTGTTCGCGCCGGTCCTGCCCGTACTCGGGGTCGCGGCGTCCTGGGCCCGCGGCCTCGACCCGGCGTACGAGCTGACCGCGTCGGCGCCCAGGGCGGGGCTCCAACTGGTCCTGCGGCGCACCGCGTCCGTGCTCGGCGTGGTCGTCCCGGTGCTGCTGGTGTGCGGGTGGGCGACCGGGGTGATGGTGGCCCAGTGGCTGCTGCCCTGCCTGGCCTTCACCGCGGCGACGCTGGCGCTCGGCGGTGCCGTCGGGGTGACCCGCGCCGCCGTCGTGCTGGCCGCCGTGTGGGCCGCCCTGGTCATGGCGCCGACCGTGGCCACCAGCCGGACGGCCGTCGTCCTGCGGCCGGACGGCCTGCCCGTGTGGGCGCTGCTCGCGGCACTGGGCACCGCAGTCGTGATCGCCCGCAGAAGCGCGTACTCCGTGCTGGACACCCATCGATGAGCAACGCAACAACCAGGCGGCAAGCACCGACCGGCAAGCACCAAGCACCAAGCATCAAACGGCAAGCACCAAGCGGTAAGCACCAAGCGGCTAGTACCAACCGACAGGCATCAACCGAAAGGAACACCACATGACGTCCGCGGTCAACGCGGCCGACCTCGCGCCGACGGCCTACGCCTGGGAGATCCAGGCCGTCGGACTGAAGGTCAGGGTCGGCAGGAAAAGGATGGCCGTCGACGGCCTCGACCTGCGGCTCGGCACCGGCGTGCACGGCCTGCTCGGCCCCAACGGGGCAGGCAAGACCACCCTCATCCGGACGCTGGCCACCGTGCTGCGCCCCACCGAGGGCACCCTTGAGATGTTCGGCGAGTCCGTGGGCGGCCGGGGCGAGCACCGTGCGCTGCGCCGCCGGATCGGCTACCTGCCCCAGGAGTTCGGCTACTACAAGCGTTTCACGGTGCGTGAGTTCGTCGAGTACATGGCGTGGTTGAAGGAGGTGCCGAAGACGGACATCCCCGCCGCGGTGCAGCGCGCCGTGGAGCGGGTGGGCCTGGCGGACCGCGCCGACGACAGGATGAAGGCCCTGTCCGGCGGCATGGTGCGGCGCGTCGGCATCGCCCAGGCCATCGTCAACGACCCGGCGGTCCTGCTCCTCGACGAGCCGACGGTCGGCCTCGACCCGGCACAGCGGCTGCGGTTTCGCGAACTGCTGCAGGAACTGGGCACCGACACCTGTGTGCTCGTCTCGACCCACCTGGTGGAGGACGTCGCCGCCGCCTGCACCGACGTGGTGCTCTTCGCCGAGGGCCGGCTGGTCTTCCAGGGCGCCCCGGACGAACTGGCCGCGGCGGGCGGCCCCGAGCACGTGGGCGACAGCCCGCTGGAGCGCGGCTACTCGGCGCTGCTTCAGAACCCCGGCCAGGAGAGGGGCAGTTGGTGAACACCCGAGTCCTGCGCACCGAGTTGCGACGATCTGTCGCCCCGTGGGCCGGCGCGGTGGTCCTGGTTCCGGCGCTGGCGTTCCTGTACCTGGTGGACGCCGCATGGTGGCGGGGCACCACGGCATGGACGGCCCAGTGGACATCCATGGCCATGTGGACCCGCTCCCTGCTGTTCTACCTGTGGCCGCTGGCCGTGGGACTCGGTGCGCTGCAGGGGCTGCGCGACCAGCGCTCGACGATGTACGAGCTGCTGACCAGCACGCCGCGCCCCGCCCGGCACCGCGCCGGCGCCCTGGCGGGCACGACGGCACTCACGCTGGTCGTGGCCTTCGCCCTCCTGGTCCTGGTCGGCGGGGTCCAGGTGTGGGGCAACACCGGTTACACGCACGCAGGTTGGCTGCCGATCTCCCTGGTGGGAGCGCTCTTCCTCGTCGCGGGATCCGTGCTGGGCATGGGGGCCGGGCGAGCCCTGCCGTCCGCACTCACCCCGCCCGCGCTGGCCATGACCGCCTTTGTGTTCACGGTCCTGATGCACGCGTCCCTGGGCCGGACGGAGACGGTCATGGAGGGCGGGCTCCCCGGCACGGAGCCGAACCGGATCTCACTGCTGTCACCGACGGTGGAGGAGGTGCGCGACGTACTCGTCACGCTCTCCCCGTCCGTGCACCTGGGGCAGACGGTCTGGCTGCTCGGCATGGCCGCGACCGGCTTCGCCCTGCTGATCGCCGCGACCCCGCGAGCCCGGCTGACCGCCCTGGCACCCCTCACGGCGGGCGCGGTGGCCGCTCTGCTGGTGCTGCCCTCCGACCCGGGCCGGATGTACGTCGTCGACAAGGCGGCCGCGGAACCGGTCTGCGACGGCCCGGTGTGCGTGACGACGACACAACGGGCACGGCTCGACGACGTCGCGGGCCCCGGCAGGAAGGCGTTGCGCCTGCTGCACACCGCCCTGGGCGGTCAGGCGCCGGTCTCGGTCCGGGAGAACGCTGCCGTACCGCCGCAGGGCTCCACGCCACGGTGGTCCCGCGAGAGCGTGCTGTTCGACTTCGACGACGACCTGATCACCGGCTTGAAGGGTGAGGAGCTGACCCGCGCCCTGATCGCGCAGGCCATGGTGCCGCTGTGCGTCCCCGTCGGCTGGAGCGGCACGGCGGCTGACCCCGCCGCGCAGAGCGTCGCGGTCGCCTGGGTCACCGGCGATCTCGAACCCCTTGCGGGCAACGGGTTCTCCGCGGCTGAGCAGACCGCCGCGGCCCGCCCGGTGTGGAAGGAACTCAAGGCGCTGCCACACGACGAACAGCTCTCCAGGATCCGTGCGATGCGTACCACCGCGCTGTCCTGCGAGGGCGAACCCCTCGCCGCGCTGAAGGGCGGTGCTTCCAAGTGATCGCGTTGATCCCGTTGAGGTGGCTGACGCTGTACGCCCGCTCGCGCCAGGTTCCCGCGTCGCTCGCCGCGGTGGTCGTCGGCGCGGTCACGGTGGCGGTGCTCGCCCGGGACGGGGGCGGGGCCGGGGGGCCCGCCGATCCACGGCCGCCCGTGCTCGTCCTCGCCGCCGGGGCGATGGCGTTCTCGGTCGGGCTCAGCGGGCAGGACCCCGCGCTGGACCGGACGGCCGCGATCCGCTGGGTGCCCCGCAGAGCGGCACACATCCTGCTCGCCGGCGTGGTCCTCGCCACGGTGGTGCTGACCGCGCAGATCTTGGGCGAGGACATGGCCACCACCGCGTTCGCCGTCAGCACCGGTGCGGGTCTGATGGGGCTGGTCGCCCTGGGCGCGGCGCTCGCGGGCGGCCAGTACGCCTGGACGCTGCCGTTCGCCTGGCTGTCGTACGCCTTCTTCGCCCCGCCCCCGACCGGTACACCGACGCAGGTGGCGACCTGGATGCTGCTGCCACCCGGCACGGCCGCGGGTACCTGGACGGCACTGGTTCTCACGGTTACGGGCACCGTCGCCTACGCGGTCGCGGGGCCGAGACGGTGACCGGACCTGGGGGGTGATGCGCTGCGACCGGCCGGCACAGCTGGAACGGGTCGCACGTGCAGGGCAGTTGACACCGCGGACGCCCCGTCGGACGGGAACGGCCGGAGGCTCTGCTTCTTCAGGACCCGCTGACGCGGCCTCCCTCGGGACGAAGACCCCCCGGATCCGATGGTGGTCACGCGACAGGGACGGCGAGCGGTTCGAGGAGCGTGCGATCGCCGTCGAAGCCGTGTTCCAGGGCGGCGGCGGTGTCCTCGTGCGGAGTTCCCATGCGGACAGCGCTGATCCGGTCCAGCTGCCGATAGTGCTCGTCGCCGAGTTCGAGGTGGAGCGAGCGCAGGTACTCCTCCCACTGCGTCAGGGTGCGGGGGCCGACGATCGGGATCAGGGCGGTGTGGGCCTGTGCCGCGCGGCGGCGGATCCAGGCCAGGGCGACCTGGATGGGGCTCGCGCCGCTCTCGTCGGCGATCGCGAGTACGGCGTCCACGACGGCGGTGCGCTGTGCGGTGCCCTCGACGGTGTCGCCGCGAGCGGTCAGCCGGCCCTGCTCACCCTGCCGGTACTTGCCGGTGAGCAGTCCTCCGGCCAGCGGGGAATAGAGGAACGCGCCCAGGCCGTGTGCCTGCGCCATCGGCAGCAGCTCCCGTTCGGCGGAGCGTTCGGCCAGGCTGTACTCGGTCTGGATGCCGACCACCGGGGCCAAACCGTGCAGATCCGCCCGCACCGCCGCGCCGGCGACCCGCCAGGCGGGGAAGTTGGACAGGGCGCCGTGGAGGATCTTGCCGGAGCGGATCAGGTCGTCGAACCCCGCCAGGATCTCCTCGATCGGGGTGGTTCCGTCGGGGAAGTGCGGCATGAAGACGTCCACGTAGTCGGTGTCGAGGCGACGCAGGCTTGCCTCCAGGGCGCGGACCATGGTCTTGCGGCTGTTGCCGGTGGTACCGGGCCGGGGGTGCTGCTGCCGCGTTCCGCTGTACTTGGTGATGACGACGAAGTCGTCCCGCCGGCCGCCGAGCAGCTTGCCCAGCACGGTTTCGGCTTGCCCGTCCTGGTAGAGGTTGGAGGTGTCGAACGTGGTGCCGCCGGCGTCGACGAAGGCATCGAAGATCTGCCGCGAGCCCTCGGGGCCGGCGCCGGTGCCCGACATGCCGAAGTTCGCCGTCCCGAGCGCGTACTCGGACACGCGCAGTCCGGTCAGCCGGCCGAAGGTCTGGTAACGCATGGCAGCTCCTGGGGTGTGGTGGTGCGATAGGCTCGCCCACCGTAACAAAGAAAAACGAGGAGTCACTCTTTTTTATGCCGAAGGTAAGCCAGGAACACATGGACGCCCGCCGTCGACAGATCGTGGACGCGGCCCGCGCTCGGTTCGCCAGTCACGGCTTCGCCCGCACGTCCATGGCCGACATCGTCACCGAGTCCGGGCTCTCCAACGGGGCCATCTACCGTTACTTCACCAGCAAGGACGAGATCGTCGTCGCGGTGTGCGAACAGGGCAGCGAAGCCCTGCCGAAGGCGCTCACCGCCGAGGCTGTCGCCGGTTTCCTCGAACACGTACGTGCCCGTGCGCGTGAGACGGGCCATGCCCGGCTGGTGGCCCAGATCTATGCCGAGGCGTCGGTGTCGCCGCAGCTGGCGGTGGTCGTACGCCAGCAGCTCGCCGCCATGAGGGCCGCGGTGGCCGAACTGGTACCCGACCGGCGCAAGCAGCACGCCGAGCAGATCGCCGAGGGGTTCGCGGCCGTCTGCATGAGTTACAGCCAGCAACTGGCGATCCGCGGCGACCTGGATCCCGCGCCCTTCACCGCGGCACTGATGACCATCATCGACGGGTAGCCGGACACCGGCCGGCCAGATGCCCCGTCCCGCTCCGTCCCGCTCAGTCCCGCTTGCAGTACATCCACTCCGGTGCCCGAGAACGGCCTCGTGGGGCCGTCCCCTTGGCCGTCCCTTTGGCTGTCCCTTTGGATCAGCTTGAGTTCAGGGCGCCCGGCAGGGCATGTCGCGACGTTGCCGCACGACCCGGGTACCTCCGTACAGGGGTCGTGCGGCAACGTCGCGAGGTGCCTCACCGGGCGCCGCAACCCGATCCGGCGCGATCCGGAAAGGGCGGAACGTTCTAAGCCAGCAGAGCGCCGAGGACCATACCGCCGATCAGGCCGACAGCGCTGATCACGAGGGCGGGCACGGCGAGTCGCTCGTGCCGGACGGTCTTGGCGATGATGGCCAGGATCACGCCGATCACACCGAAGACGATGGGGAAGAAGATCAACGAGATCACACCCAGCACCATTGCGATGATGCTCAGCACGTTACCGGTCGCCGTGCCCTTCGGTGCGCCGTGGGGCTGCTGGCCGGTCGGTCGGTTGCCATACTGCGTGGTCATCTGTCTCTCCTTCGAGTGATCGCACTCAGTCCCGATCCGACACGGATCGGCCACCCTTCGGTTGCCCGCGATTTCCGTATGAACACCGCGATTTGGGGCCGCGGTCACGGTGACGGCGGCACCGACGTGAAGCCGTGCGTCAGGTGTGCACGCCCGGCCCGCGTCGCCCGGCATGGCCCTCGGTCGGCCCGCGGGGCCTCCTCCGGCCCAAGCGCAGGTGTCCAGGCGGAGGCGTCCAGGGACAGGTGTCTAGCCGTTTCCGACAGTCAGGGGGCCGACGCGGGTGGCGAGCCAGGCGGGCAGGTCCAGGAGGCGGACGCCTTCCTGCTCCTGCGGGTCGGTCCGGGCGACCAGACAGACCATGTCCTGGTCGCCCGTGTTGACCGGCAGGTGCGGGGTGTCGGCCGGGATGTGGATGTAGTCGCCGGCGTGCAGGGTGACGTGTTCGGTCAGGTCCGGGCCGTGCCAGACCTCGACCTGCCCGGACTGGATGAAGATGGCCGACTCGTGCCCCTCGTGCAGGTGAGGGCGGCCCCTGCTGCCGGCGGCCATCACCAGCTGGTGGAGGCACAGAGCCAGGGCGCCGGCGGACCGGGCGCTGATGCCGGTGGCAAAGCTTCCGCCCTGAACACCCTGGTAGCTGCCGTTTCGTACTACTGTGCACTGCTTTTGGTTGGTCACCTCCGCAGTACAGCAGCGGGCCCGGAGTGTTCGAGCAGTTCACGCCAGCCTGAGGAGCGCCGCCACAGGGCCGGCCGCTCGGTGGGCCGCGCGCGTCGGCGGCGCTGTGGTTGCCCGGTCGCCTCTCGGGTCATTTGCGCCAGAGGAGGTGGTGGGTGATGCCGCTCGGGCTGGGCACGACTTCCAGGTGGAAGCGGTCCAGCAACTGGTCGGGGGAGTCCCACAGGCGTAGCCCGTATCCGAGTTTCACCGGTGCGACGGCGACGTGCAGGGTGTCGACGAGGTCGGCGTCGAGGAACTCCCGGACGGTGCTCACCCCGCCGCCGAGCCTAATGTCCTTGCCCTGCGCGGCCTCCCGCGCCTGTGCGAGGACGGTGGCGGGGTCGCTGTCCACGAAATGGAACGTGGTGTCGGAGAGCGTGAAGGACGGACGTGTGTGGTGGGTCAGGACGAACACCGGTGTGTGGAAGGGCGGTTCGTCGCCCCACCAGCCGCGCCACTGGTGGTCGTCCCAGGGGCCGCGCTGGGGCCCGAACTTGTTGCGGCCCATGATTTCGGCGCCGATGTTGTGGCTGAAGTCCCGGGTGAAGTAGTCGTCGAGGCCGCGGCTTCCGCCGGGCTCGGTGCGGTTGGGCCAGTGAGCCGTGGCGCCGGCCCAGGCGAAGAGCTTCCCCGGATCGATGTGATGGCCGAAGGGCCGCTCCAGGCTCTGGTCCTCCCCTGCGGCGATGCCGTCGCTGGAGATGGTGAAGTTCTGCACACGCAGCAGCTGATCCATGGATGTCCTCATCAGGTCGTGTCGCCTCCTCGCACGGTGATGCGTCCTACGTCAGTACGTCGAACGGGACGCGACGGGATCGACAGCGCCGCCCGAGTATTTCCACAGCGTGCCCCGAGCGACCGTTGCGGGGCCCCCGACCCGCCGGAGCCGTCGGCCCGCCGGGGTTGCGGGTTGCCGCTTGCGGTGGACGGCCCCGACAGTCCCGCCGTCATCGGACGCCGAGCAGGTGGCTAGGACTCGACCTATCGGACAGGTCCTAGGCGCCTCGGCCCTTGCCGGGGCCGACCGGGAAGGATGCCTCGTCGCGGTTCGTGCCGTCGGTGATCCACCACGTGTCCTCGCCGAAGAGGGCCAGTTCTGCGTGACCGTCACCGTCCCAGTCGTTGACGGCGAAGAGCGTGCCGTCGCGCGGGCCGTCGTCACCCGGCACGGAGCGCCTGGTCGCGCGCCAGGGCTTCGAGCCGAGCCCGTACTCGGAACCGCCCCGCAGCACTTCGATCCGCGCGTCCCCCGTCTCCTTCTTCCTGGTGAGCTGTACGGCCAGGTCGTCGCAGCCGTCACCGTTGAGGTCCGCAGCGGCGAGCACGGCACCGAAGCCCTCCTCGAAGTCGCCGCCTTCCAGGGTGACCCACTTCCCCGGCTCCTTGCCGTAGCGGACGCCGACCTGGCCGCGCCGGTGGGGTGTGTCGATCCCGTCGTCGCCGTCGACGAAGCTCCGCCCGACGGCGACGTCCTGCCGCCCGTCGCCGTCGAAGTCGCCGAAGACGACGTTCTCACCCTCCGGCAGCCGCTCGGGCTCTCTGCTCAGACCGGCGGCGGTACGGGCGCCGCCGGTGAACAGCAGGGGCGGATCCCACGGGGAGTCGTAGAGCGCGAGATCGGTGGCGCGGTCGTCGTTCGCGTCCCCGGCCCCGGCGACGAGTACAGGCGACGCGCCCTCGTGGACCGGGCTGGGGATCTCCACGGTCCGGGCGGGGGCGCCGGAGCGCTTGAACGGTCCCTTGAGGACGACCAGTTCCTGATCCTCGTTCGAGAACCTGAAGACCACCAGGTCGGTGTGGCCGTCCGCGTCGAAGTCGCCGGCGATCGGCGCGGTGTCGTATCCACTGCCCGGCAGCGGGACGCGCCCATGCGGTCCGTCGGCCTGCGGGCCCTCGGGGCCTCCCCACAGGATCTGGGCGGCACCGCTGACGACGAGGTCGGCGTGGCCGTCCTCGTCCAGGTCGGCGACCGTGGGCTGCCACGAGTCGTCGGTCGTGTAGATGTCGTCCGGCACACCGAGGTCTTCCTGGGTGAGGACGGTCGTGCGGTCGTGGTCCGGACCGTGCTCGGAGCCGGGCACGACGACCACGTCGACCTTCATCTCGCGACTGATCTCGTGCACCAGATCGACGAAGCCGTCCCCGTCGAGGTCGGGGCCCGCGGGCGTGTCCTCGCGCGCCGAACCGGCCGGTCGGCAGGGGCTGTCGGGCACCGAGCGCGCGCCGTCGGACGGGAGGAGGACGAGAGACGCCACCACCACCGCCACCGCTACGAGGGAGGCCGGTACGGCGTGCCACATGCGCAGGTGGCGGAAGAACGGACCGCCTGCTGTCGGAAAGTGCATCAGCCCACTCCACGGGCGTGGACACGGCCCGCACAAGGAAGTGGATCATTTTGTTACGGGGGTGATGCGCGCCGTTCCGCCCCCACTCCGCCCCCCTTTCGCCCCCACTCCGCCCTCAACTCCGCGCCCGCCTCCGCGCCCATGGGTGTGCCGGACGCGACGTGCGTTCGTCGCGGCAGCCGAGCCGTCAGGGTGGGCGCTGACGGGCAGCGAGCAGCGCGACATCATCCTCGGGAACGCCGTTCGCCAGCCCGTCCAGGAGGGTGTCGAGCAGGTCGTCCAGCGTGCCGTGCGCCGACAGTCTCTGCTCGGCGAGCGCCCGCAGCGAGACGTCGATGTCGGTGCCGCGCTGCTCCACCAGGCCGTCGGTGTAGAGCAGCAGCACGGTACCGGGTTCCATCCGGACAGTGATCGATTCGTAGTCTCCGAGTTCGGTACCGATAGGAGGGCCGGCCGGAGCCCACAGCATCCGGGAATCACCCCCGGGCCGGATGACGACGGGCGGCAGGTGTCCGGCACTGGCCACCGTGCAGGTACCCGCCTGAGGGTCCATGAGCGCGAGAAGACAGGTGGCGGCGCGGTCGAGTCCGATGTGCGCGACCCGGCGGTCCGTCTCCCCGAGGATCTTCTCGACCGGCATTCCGGAGGCGGCCACGGTACGCAGCAGCGAGCGGTACTGACTCATGACGACGGACGCACGGAAGCCGTGCCCCATCACGTCACCCATGACCAGCAGTGTGCGACCGCCGGGAAGGGCGATCGAGTCGTACCAGTCCCCGCCGACCAGCGCGCCGCGGCCGGAGGGGAGATAGCGGGTGGCCACTTCGACGTCGGGGTGGGGGCTGCCGGGCTCCGAGAGCAGGGCGCGCTGAAGTTCGAGGGCCATGGTGTGCTCGTAGGTGTATCGGCGGGCGCTGTCGATGGAGGTCGCGGCCCGCTCGGCGAGGCCCTGGGCGGTCAGGATGTCGTCGTCGCTGAAGGGCGTGGATCCGTCGCCCCGCCCCAGGATCACGACGCCGACCGAGCGTCCCGCCGTGGGCAGCGGGACGAAGAGCAGGGAGTGGATTCCGGCCGCGCGGAACATCCGGGCCCGCTTGGGATCGATCGTCGCCTTCTGGAAGACCTCGTCCGAGGCCAGGTTGCCCCGCCACGCTCGCCCGCTGTCCATGCAACGCCGGGCAACCGAGTCCCGTGGGAGGTCCAGGTACCCCTCCGGTCCGCCCAGGAGCCGCAGGCGCCACTTCAGTTCTTCCGGTGCCGCGAGCGCCATCTTGCGCAACCGGAGAATTCCGGGAGCCGGCGAGGACGTGCCGTCGGACTCCTCCTCGACGATCCCGACCGCGGCGATATCGGCCATGGAGGGCGCGAGGAAGTCGGCCAGCTCGGCGCAGGTGACCTTGACGTCGAGGGTGGTGCCGACGCGGGTGGCCGCGGTGTCCAGCATGGCGAGCCGCTGATGGGCGTTCTCCAGGTCGTCCAGGTACCGGCGCAGGTTGCTGGCCTCCACCCCGATTCCGCACACTCCGACAACCCGTCCCTGCGCTTCCAGCCGGTGAAAGACCGCGCGCCACAGTCTGCGGCCCACACTGGAGGGGACACGGGTGGTGCCGGTGACGATCGCCTCCCGGGGCTTCCCGTCCTTCATCACCTTCACGAGGATGTCCGTGGGACCTTGGACGTCCGGTAGCACATCGCCCAGCGTCCGGCCGAGGAACGCGGTGGCGGGGACACCGCTGACCCGTACGAACGCGGGATTGACGTAGAGATAGCGCAGCTGCTCGTCGAGGATGGCGATGGGCGCCAAGGTGTCTTCGACGATCCCGCGCAGAAAGCCGCATTCGCAGGCGTTCCCGGTCAGGCCGGCCGCGAAGCCCGCCACCTCTACGGGAAGGGCGGCCTGGGCCGTCTGGGGGAGGAGCCACCTCGGCGGCCGTTCAGCGTTCACCCGTCGCCTCTTCCGGTCGCCGTCCTGACCAGGTGATACCCCTTTCCCCATCGTGAAGGCAGGACCAGCCCCCCGCATCTGCAGACTCCACACACTCCCGTACGGGCCCTTTGCGTCTTCCCCGCGCGGACGCCGCGTATCTCGGCAGGGGCGCCTCGGGCTCACCGGGACCGGCCCGGAGTGCGTGCGGCGACTTCATGACGCCGTCACCGTCACCTCGTCGAGCGTCCGTACGGGCGCGGTCTGAGGGCAGACCGCCTCGGGGCGTGGCCGCACACCGTGGCGCTGCCGGTGTCAGGCCCGGACGGGACTCCGTGCAGGCGTCGTCGTCATCACCATTGCCGCCAGCAATGCACCTCGCTATGTTAATCGCAAATCACATTCCTGCTACAAGGTTCAGCACGCTCGGATCAAGCAACTGGCGGACGCCGTCGCCTGAATCGGTGTCGTCCCTCTCGATGGGAAGCAGGTAAGTCAATGGAGAATCTCAGCAGAAGAAGGGCACTGTCCCTCGGTGTCGCGCTCGGCCTGGTCGGCGTGGCGAACCCCGCCGGGGCGTTGTCGTCGACCGGCTCGACCGGCTCGACCGGCTCGGTGGCGGGCGCCGCCGCGGGGACCGATCCGGCATGGATCTGGGACGACGCGACGGATCCTCTGATGGTTTCGATGCTGGAGAACGGCCATGTGCCGGGCATCAACACCGCATGGGCGTCCTGGGTGAACAACAACGACCCGCTGCCCGCCGGCCTCCCGGACGTGTTCGCCGCGCACCTGCGGCAGTTCAACCGGTTGCCCGCCTGGGCGGACCGCACGAAGCTGGCCCGCGCCGCCGACTTCAACCGGCGCAGGGACACGTACCTCTTCATGCTGTACGGGCTCGGCAGCGGGATCATGAGCACAGTGATCCCGCGCGAGGCCAAGAGTGTCTACTGGTCGGCGGGCGGCGCGGACATGCAGGACCGTGCGGCCAAGACGTTCACCTTCGGCTACGACCTCTCCCAGTTGCGGGCCTTCGAGCCGACGGGGCAGTTCGTCGTCACCGCCAACAAGACGCGCGTGGTGCACGCCGCCGTACGTCACCTGCTGCCGCAGTCCCCGCACTGGAAGGCGGTCGCCGACGAGACGATCCCGATCAGTGCCGCCGACATCCTGGTCACCTTCCACAGCCTGGGCACCTTCGTGTACAGGAAGCTGCTCGACTGGAAGATCCCGTTCCCGGCCGCGGACCAGGAGGCGTTCCTGCACTCGTGGCAGGTCGCCATCCACCTGCTCGGTGTGCCGGACGAGCACATTCCGCAGACGTGGGCAGCCGCCGAGAAGCAGGCGGCGCAGGTGCTCACCCCGATCCTCACCCCCTCCACCGAGGGCATCGCGCTGGCCGAGGACCTGCTGGGCCTGACCGCACAGATCGACCTCGGGGTGACTCGCGGATTCCTCAACGAGTTCGTGCGTTACGTCCTCAACGACCAGGTGGGCGACTGGCTGGGGCTGAAACGCGATTACGCGTCGGCAGCCCTGGTCCGCACCGCCTGGCCGGCGTTCATCCTGTTCCGCGAGGGCCTCTCGCCCGTCATGCCCGGCACCTTCTACGTGTTCGACCAGTTCGTGCGCGCCCTGGCCATGCTGTTCCTCAACAAGGGCTCCTCCGGGACCACCACCCCCATCACGATCCCCACCGGCAACAGAGCGGGCTGAACCGTCGGGTTCCGGCGGCTGTTCAGAGCCCGAGCGCGCCCAGCATCAGGGCGGTTACGGCCGCACGATGCCCGGGGCTGTCCCGCCACCGCAGTCTGCGTCCCGCCTCGACGACCACTCCGTACCCGGCGTGTACCAGCACCCGGGCCTGGCGCGGGTCCAACTCGGGACGCACCAGCCGCAGTTCCTGCTCCCAGACGGCGATGTGTTCCCGCTGGGCGAGCACCACGGGCCGGCGCAGTGCGGCCGGCAGCCCGGCGAGCTCGGCCTCGGCGACGCTGTTCAGTTCGGTGTACTCGAAGCTGTAGGCCACGTAGGTCGCCGCCAGAGCGACGACGGACTCGTACGGCCCCGTCACCTCGTGCAGGTTGCGCTCCACACCTTGGGCCAGCAGCCCGGCGGCCTGCAGGCACGCGGCTGCCAGGATGTCGATCTTGCCGGGGTAGTGGCGGTAGAGCGCGGACGGGGTCAGTCCCACCGCCTCGGCGATCTGTCCGTTCGTGACGCTGGTGAATCCGTGCCGGGCGAACAGCGGGATGGCGGCCGCGAGGATCTCCGCGCGTCGCGTGCGCGGCACCGGCCGGGCGGGCAGATCGATGCGGTGCGCGTCGGGCCGCCCCGGGGCCGGATCGCTCGCCGCCACACCCGCCGCGGACGCCAGCAGCAGTTCCTCGGCCCGGCGTTGGGCGATGGAGGTGTGGTGCATCGTGATGGATCCGATCGCGCCGAGGGCTGCCGTGGCGCGCAGCTGATCGTCGGCCGGCGGGTGCTCGCGTCGTACGGCGTCATCGACCCGCTCGACGAGATGACCGAACTTCGCCGCGAGCCGGTGGCGGTCCTCGCGGCTGAGATACCGGGCCTCCCAGCGGTAGACGCCGCCCGACGCGCGATGGGCGACGGTGATCCGGGTGACGGCGGTGAGCACGTCCGTCAGCGCCGCCCCGGGCGGCACTTCGTCGAGTGCGGCGACCAGTCCGTCCACCATGACGTCGGCGCACTCGGCGAACAGCGCGTACTTGTTCGGGAAGTGCCGGTACAGGGCGGCCGCGGAGATGCCCACACCGGCGGCGACGTGTTCCATGGACGCCGAGTGGTAGCCGCGCTCGCTGAAGACCCGCCCTGCCGCCTCGACGATGAGCTGTCTGCGGTTGCGGGGCCGAGCGGCCGCGGTGCGGTCGGCGGTCTCGGCCGAACGGGCGGACGGGGAGGCGGAGGCCATGCGAATCAGTCAATCACACGACGTCAGAAGGCGGACTCCCTCGGCGCCGCCTGCACCGCCCCACCCGTCCGGGCAGCCCGCCCCGCCCCTTGCTCCGCCGCTCCTGATGGCAGGCCGGAAAATCAGGGCAGGTTGGAGCGGTCCGTGTCAGGCGAAGGTCAGGCGAAGGTGAGCACCGGCTTGACCACGGACCCGTCGCCCATGGCGGCCACGGCCACGCCGATGTCCTCGAAGGGGAATGTGGTGACCAGCCGGTCGAGCGGGAAGAGGCCGCGTTCGTACAGGTCCACCAGTTCGGGTATGAAGCGCGCGGGGTCGGAGTCCCCCTCGATCACTCCGTGCACACGGACCCCCTTGGCGAGCAGGCTCAGCACGTCGAACGTCACCTCCCCGCCGAGGCCGAGCAGGACGACATCGCCGCGCGGGCGCAGTGCGCCGACGGCCCGGCCGGCCATGTGCGGACGGCCGGTGGTCTCGACGACGTGGTGCGCGCCACCACCGGTGAGGTCATGGAGCGCCGTCACGAGTCCGTCCCCGGGCGCAAGAGCCGCCTTGGCGCCGAGCGCGGTGGCCAGATCACGGCGGGCGGCGACCGGATCGACGGCCACCACCGGGTCGCAGCCGACCGCCACCGCGGCCATCAGCGCGCTCAGACCGACCGCGCCCGCGCCCAGGACGACCAGTGCCGAGCCCGGTTCGGGGCGCAACCGGTTGAGGACGGTGCCCGCGCCGGTCTGACCGCTGCAGCCGAGCGGCGCGGCGACCGTGTCCGGCAGGCCCGCCGGCACCCTGACCACACCGCGTTCGTGGACGACGGCGTACGTGGCGAAGCTGGACTGGCCGAAGAAGCCGGCGTGCAGCGGTGAGCCGTCGAGGGAGAGCGGAGTCGTACCGTCCGCGCGTCCTCCGGAGAGGTTACGAGCCCGCGCCGAGCGGCAGTAGGCCGGGTGGTCAGCCGTGCACTGGTCGCAGGTGCCGCAGCTGGCGAAGGTGAGACAGACACGGTCCCCGGGTGCGAGGCCGGTCACCTCCGCGCCCACCGTCTCGATCCGGCCGGTGCCCTCGTGGCCGAAGACCATCGGGGTGAGGTGAAGGGGCCAACTGTCCCGCATCCCCAGGTCCGTGTGACAGATGCCGACCGCGGTCATCCTGACCAGCACCTCGTGTGCGCGCGGGTCCTCAAGGTCCGCGGCGCGGACGGTGAACGGGGCGCCCGGCGCCCCGGTGACCGCGGCGCGGACACGTCTCACGCGTCGTCTCCGGCACGCGCGCCCTCGCCCGCGCCCTCCGGGACCCGCTCCAGGAAGAAGTAGTAGAAGGGGCCCTCGTCCGGGACCCCCTTGGCATGCATGATCCCCATCAGCGTGGTGTCGTCCACCTGCTTGAAGTGGTCGAGCACCGGCTGACCGTCATAGACCATGGTGGCCGTCGTCTCGCCGCGGAACTCGACGGTCCACAGGCTCGCCTCGCCTTTGCCGAGTTCGCGGTTGGAGTACAGCCGGCCCGTCGCGTCACGGCACATCAGCGGCTTGACGTCGTGCACGGAGGTGAACGTCTTGCCGTACCAACCGGCCTTCTCCAGTTCGCCGTTGAGGGGGTGGCCCGTGCGGAACTCGCCGCCCTTCCACTCGCCGAGGATGTCCTCGGGGCGGACGGTCGCCAACGCCGCCCAGATGGCGTCGAGTTCACGGGGGCCGACGGGGCCGTCCTTCTCCCGAAGTTCCTGGAAGCTGACGCGGGCCTCAAGAATGTCCATTGCGGGTGCCCTCCTGCGGTCTGCTTAGCGAACGATCAGTAGAGCCCGGCATCAGGCGTCTGCCCTGCGGCTACGTCTCCGGCTCGGGCGCTCGAAAACCAGTATTACAGGGGCAGTTGATCGGCGACACCCATGGGCTGAAGTTCTTAGCGAACGCTCAGTAGGCTCTGTATCGGTCGTCTCTTGCGACCACGGCGCGGCAGGCCCGCCGGAGCTGACTCGTACACCAGAGGCTTCTCGTCCGGCGGAGCCCGGTTGCCGCCGACTTCCCGGCGGCGGACCGGCATACCGTACAGAGGTGCAGGCGTCGCGCCGCGCGGAGGAGGAAGCCTGATCATGAGCGAGCAGGGATGGGACCGGGCCCTTTGGAAGGACGCGGGCGTGCTGGACGGGGCGATCAGCGGGCCACCGCGGTCCTTCGTGACCGGGGGCGGGACGCGCCTGCGGGTGGAGTACCGGGTGACGGGCGAGGGCGTCGCGGAGCTGAACTACACGCCGACCGGCCAGGAGGGGGAGGAGGAGGTCGGCGTCGACGAGCCGCGCCTGCCATGGAGCATGGAGGTCTTCATGCCCGGGCCGATCGCGATACCCGTACTCGGCGTCACCCTCGGCGAGGACGGCGGACGAGCCGAACTGGTGGTGCTGGTCGACGGCCGCGAGTCCGCCCGGGTCACCGTCACCGGACGCTCCGCCATCGGAATCTGCGTGGCCGACCCGTTCCCGTAGCGGCGGTCGGCGCCGCTGTCGCAGCCCGTCCCCTGGAAAGGGGCGGGCTGCGAGGAGTCCACTGCGGTTGTCCGGGCGAACCGTCCCCACGGCCCGCCGGTCGTGGGGACGGTGAGCGCGGTCAGTGTCCGGCGACGACGCCCGACAGCTCGTTGGTGCTCCGGGGCAGAGTGACGGAGGTGATCTCCTTGCCTGTCTTCAGGTCGACGGCGTGCAGGGCCTTCTTGTTCGGGTCGGAGACGTAGGCCGTGCCGCCACGGACGAACAGGGTGGGCCGGGGCTGCTGCCAGTCCAGCGGTTCCTGCCAGGTGCCGACGACCGGGATCTTCTTCTCGGTCTTCCCGCTCGCCGGATCGATCACGTGGACCGCGCCGTCCGTGCCGAGGACGAGTGCCTCACCCTCCGGTCCGCGGGCCAGCGAGCGGAAGGAGTAGCTGGTGCCCAGGTCGACCAGGCGCAGCTTCTTCTTCTCGGTGTCGATCAGGGAGATACGCGTCGGCCTCTCCAACTCGGCCTCCGCGTCGGTCTTGTAGTCGCCCAGGAGGATCGGAGAGACGTCGCTGCCGGCTTGGTTGCCGATACGGCCGTAGTCGTCGGGAGCCTCGACCTTGGTGAACTTGCCGTCCTGGTAGATGAGGATCCCGTCCTCGCACCCGACGCCGACGGCCTCGTTCTGTGCAGCGGCCTCACCGTGCACTCCAGGGCACTTCTCGTAGCGTGCGAGTTCCTTGTTGTCCTTGTCCAGGACCAGCGCACCGGTCCGCTTCTCCTCGGTGCCCAGGGTGCTGAGGAGTTCGCCGTTGGCCAGTTCGATGGCGACACCGTGGTGCGCCTCGGCGGAGGCGTAGGTGCGTCCCTGCGGCTTCTTCCCGCTGCTCAGATCGGCGGGGTCGAAGACGTTGACCTCTCCGGTGCCGTCGGTGAAGAGCACCGTCCTGCCCGCGTGGCGCACGACGTGGCCGGGCTTCGCGCCCTTGTACTCGATGTCGGTGAGAGTCTGCCCGGCGGCGTCGAGCATGCGGAAGCCGGCGTCGGTGGAGACGACGACATGGTCCTTGTCACCTGCGGGGTTGAGCCGGTTGAAGCCGGGGAGGTCGATGGTCTTGCGCAGTTCGAGGCTTTCGCCGTCCAGGATGTACAGACCGCCGTCGAAGCCGGCCACCAGCGGCTGGTTCACCGCGGTCGCGGGCTTCGTGCTCGGGGTGCCCTCGGCCTTGGCGTCGGAGGAGGCCTTCTCCTCTCCTCCGCAGGCACTCAGTACCGTGGTCACCGCCAGAGCGAGTGCGGTGCCCGTGAGGGCTCTGGTACGTATCGACTTGTTCATCGTTGTTTCCCTTTCTCGCCGCGCGGTGGCGGCAGTGACAGCAGGGGGCAGGTGCCGGTCAGTCACCGGTCAGGTGTCGGTCAGGCGCCAGTCAGATGTCGGTCAGGCCCTGGGCCAGGCCGTCGGTCATGGCAGTGGTGTTGGCGCGCATCATCCGCAGGTACGTGTCGGCGCCCTGGCCCTTCGCGGTCAGCGACTCCGAGTACAGCTCGACGACCCGCACCCGGCCGCCCAGTTCCGTGCGCAGGACCTCGGCGAGCCGGGTGGGCTGCGAGGAGTCGGCGAACACGGTGCGTACGCCCGCCTGTCGCATCGCCACGGTGAGCGAGCGCAGGTCGGAGGAGCTGGGCGAGGCCAGCGTGGTGCCGCTGGGTATCACCGCACCGATCACCTCGAAGCCGAAGCGGTCGGCGAGATACCCGAAGACGTGATGGTTGGTCACCAGGGCGCGCCCGTCCTCGGGGATGCGGTCGAAGGACTTCTCCATCCAGGTGGTCAGGTCCGTGAGTTCTTCGCCGTACCGGTCGGCCCGGGCGCGTATCACGGACTCGTCCACGCCGTCGACGTGCTCGATCACCTGGTCGGCCAGCAGACGGACGGCCTTGCGTACCCGGTCCGGGTCGGTCCAGAAGTGCGGGTCGGGCTGCCCCGCCCCGTCGGCGGGGCCGCCGTCGTCGGCCGGGTGGAAGGTGAGCGGGTCGACCGCCTCCCCGGCCGCGAAGGTGGCGACGCCGGACTCGCGTGCGGCGTCCACATGACGCAGGACGTTCGCCTCAAGTCCCAGACCGTTGTGGACGACCAGGTCGGACCGTTCCAGCTCGGCGGCCTGCACCGCCGACAGGCCGAAGGAGTGCGGGTCGGCGTTGGGCTTCATCAGAACGGTCACGTCGGCCTCGTCACCCACGATCTCCCGGGTGATGTCACCGAGGATGTTGGTGGTGACCACGATGCCGGGCTGATCCGTGTCGGCCGTGCATCCCGAGGCGGCGGCAACCGTCATCAGGGCGAGCAGGCCCACGCCCAGACTGCGCAACCGTGCCCCGTACACCCGCACGCGTCGCTTCGTCGCGGTCCACTTCATCGACCGGTCTCCGCCATGAGGACCGGCTCGATGTCCAGGTCGAAGGAGCGCGCCACGCGCAGGTTGTCGTTGTAGTCGATCTCGTACACCTTCTTGCCCCGGGCATCGTTGACGTAGGCGCGGCTGCGGTCGACCTCGATCACGGGCGCGCTGTCGGTCCGCTTCTGTTCGGTGAGGAGCTGCTCGGTCCGTGCGAGGTGCTTCCCGGTGGCGACGTCGTAGCCGTGCAGCGAGCCGTCGGTCTCCAGGACCAGCAGGGGAGACCCCTCTCCGGCGGTGGTGGCTGCGACGACGGGCCCGGTCTCGACGCGGGTCCAGGTCCGTTCGGTGACGTCGAGAACCCACACGGCGTCGTCCCCGGCCGGTGCGGTGAGGGTGTCGCTGCCGGGCCGCTGGCGGAAGGTGGCGGCCCGTTCCTTCGCAGGCACGTCACCGCTGTAGGCAATCTTCTCGGCGGAGAAGGCACCGTCCTCCGCACGGACGAGCAGGGCGCCGTCGGCGCAGCCCAGGACGACGCCGCGACGCGTGACGGCGTCACCCCGGGGCCGCTCGCATTCCACGTCCGCCTCCGGGGCGGCCACGCGCCGGCCCTTGCGATCGAGTACGACGAGGTGCGGAGTGCCACCTTCGCCGGCGAAGGCAAGAAGGTGTTCCCCGTAGGGCACGACGGCGCCGGTGTAGGTGCCCGGCAGCGTGCGGGAGGAAGCGATCTCGCCCTTCTCCAGCTTGCTCCGGTCGTACAGGACGCTCTTCCCGGCGTGGTCGGTCACCGCGGTCACGGCGACATCGCTGCGCACCTGGGCCCGGCGGCTCCGCGGCAGGTCGCCGACGTCCCGTATCGCGGCGCTGTAGTAGTGGACGTGGTCTCCGTGGTTCACCGTCCAGGCGCCGCTGTCGAGCACGTGCGTGCCGTCGGAGGTGTGGAGGTAGCCGAACCTGCCGTCCGTGCCGAGCCGGTTCGCACCTTCGATCCGATCCGTCGTGTGCACCTTGCCGGTGATGAGGTCGAGGACCCGGCCGGCTCCGTCGGCGGGGTCGTTGAGGATCAGGCGGGACTGCTGTTCGGCGGCCTCCTTCGCCCCCTTCACGTACCCATGAGCCGTGGAGGACGAGGAACTCGCCGCGGGCCGTGCGTCGTTGTCCCTCTCCCGTGCGCAGCTCGTGGCGAGCAACGCGGTGAGTGCCAGTGCGGCCGAAGCCCACGGAGTGACGTTTCTGCGGACAGTCATGACGATCGCTCAGGCTTCTTTCAGTTGGCTTCAAGGGCAGAGACAGAGGCGGAGGCAGGGTCAGGCGAGGGGGAGGGGCGGGCAGTGCGGTGACGCAGGCCGGACGCCAGGTGCGAGACGAAGAACAGGCTCACCGCGAGGGCCGAGACCGTCGCGCCGGCCGCGGTGCCCAGATGCCAGGACAGCAATAGGCCCCCGAAGGTGGCGGCCGCACCGAGGAGCGCCGCCCGGACCATGACTCCGTGGACACTGCGCGCCCATGGCAGGGCCGCGGCCGGCGGGGCGATGAGCAGCCCGAGGACCAGCAGCGTTCCCACGATGTGAAAAGAGGCGACGATCGCGAGACCGAGCAGGCCCAGCAGCACGGCGTGGGCCAGGCGAGGCCGCAGACCGAGGGTCCGGGCCTTGCGTGAGTCGAAGGCCAGTGCCAGGAACGCGCGGTGGCCGAGTACCGACACCACCAGTGCCGCGCACAGTGCTGCCGCGAGCAGGTAGAGGTCCTGCTGTCTGACGGCGAGGACGTCACCGAAGAGGAAGCCGGTCAGGTCCACCGCGAAGGACTGCGACCGCGACACGATGATCACGCCGAGCGAGAGCATGCCGACGAACAGCAATCCGATCCCGGTGTCCTGGGACAACCTCCGCGTACGCCCCAGTGCGGAGACCCCTGCCGTCATCACGGCGGCGCTCGCCACCGCGCCGACCAGCAGGTTCCCGCCGAACAGTGCCGCCAGCGCTACCCCCGGCAGCAGCCCGTGGGACATGGCGTCCCCGAGGAAGGCCATCCCCCTCAGCACCACCCAGGTGCCCGCCAGTGCGCAGATCGCGGACACCAGGATTCCGCCCCACAGGGCTCGCTGCACGAAGGTCACCTCGAACGGGGCCGTCAACCATTCCATGCCGGGGACACTACAATGAAAATCATGTTCAAAACACCTCGCGAGTCATCCACCCCGCGCCCGGCGCAGACCCCGCACGTCCGCTTCGCCGACCTGTACGCCGGCTATCCGGGACGCCCCGTCCTCCATCAACTCAGCGCGCACATACCGAGGTTGACCATGACGGCACTGGTCGGGCCGAACGGCAGCGGCAAGTCGACCCTGCTCGGCGTTCTCGCCGGTGTGATCCATCCGACATCCGGCGAACTCCAGCACGCCGGAGAACGGCAACCCGCGTTCGTCCCTCAGCGCGGAGCCGTCGGTGACAGCCTGCCGCTCACCGTCCGGCAGACCGTGGAGATGGGGTGCTGGGGCAGGCGCGGACCATGGCGACGGCTGAACCGCCGGGACCGTACGGTCGTGGACGCCGCGCTGGACCGGCTCGGCGTCGGCGACCTCGCCTCACGTCAGCTGGGCGAACTGTCGGGCGGACAACGCCAACGCACCCTCATCGCGCAGGGGTTGGCGCAGGAGTCGGACCTGCTGCTCCTCGACGAACCGACCTCGGGCCTGGACCCGGAGGCGAGGCAAAGTATCGAGGTGCTGCTGACGGCGCTCGTCGCCGACGGGGTGACAGTCGTCCAGGCCACACACGACCTGGAGGTCGCACGCAGGGCGGGCGCCTGTCTCCTGCTCCAGGACGGCCGCCTCATCGGGCAGGGGCACCCCGGCGAGGTACTCACCGAGTCGGCACTGGCCCGCATGTGGCAGACGCTCTGAGGGGGCGGGCCGAGGACGGCGGGGGCTATTTGATGGCATACCGGGCCTGCCGCCTGCCGCCTGCCGCGCTTCGGCCATGAGTCCCCAGCAGCCCTACGGCGTATCCGGCCACTCCTGGCAGGGCAGGGCAGGCCGATCGACGCTCGCCCGCTGTTCAGGTCGGAGCCGGTGTCGCTCCTCGACCTGTTACGCGGTCTGCGGCGCAGTGAGTGGAACAGGGCCGCGGTCCCGGGCCGGACCGTGCGCGACCTTGCCGTCCACATCCTCGGTGACTGCCACGGTCGCCTCGGCCGCCCTGGCCGTCCCGGCCGGAGCGCAGCGAGCCCTCAGCCCGCCATGGCCCCCGGGGAGCCGCTGGAGCTGTTCATCCACCGGGCCGACGGGGAATGGATCGACCTCCACACCGACCGCGGCCCCGCTGAGATCATCGACGCCCTGTCCACGGTCCTGGACATCAGCCCTCGCGCCGCGCCCCCTCGCTGAGATCCGGTGCCGTCGCCGGAACGGGGCGGTCATGTCTAGGCTGACGGCATGGCGTTGGTGTGGGTCACGGGCAATTCAGGTGCTGGGAAGTCCACGGTCGGCGGGGTGTTGCGGGCGCGTGGGCACGTCGCGCTCGACGCCGACGAGGACGGTTTCAGTCGCTGGATCGATCGGGCCACGGGGGAGGTAGTGGTCGATCCTCCGGACCCGGTTCCAGCGGGCTGGCTCGATCGATACAGGTGGGCGATCCTTCGCGAGCGCGTTGAGGCCCTCGTCGAGGAGTCCCGTTGCCGCGTCGCGTTCTTGTGCGGGTCGGCGGAGAACGAGGCGGACGTCCGGGATCTTTTCGACCGCACCGTGTGCCTGGTGATCGACGAGGACACACTCCGCCACCGGCTTGCGACCCGCACTACGAACACGTTCGGCCGGCATCCCGAAGAGCTCGCAGCGGCCCTGAAATGGAATCCTCTGATGCGGTCGCTCCATGAGAGCCGCGGGGCAACGGTCATCGACGCTTCGAGGCCGCTGGCCGAGGTGGTTGGGAGAGTGCTCGACGCAGCTCAGGAGCTGACAGCGGCAGCCCGAGCTGCTCAAGGAGAGGATCCTGCCACTTGAAGGTGCGCATCCCGAGAATCCCAGGCCGATCGAACTCGTCGGTGAATTGACCGTCGGGGGACTCCGGTCAGTGTGTGGCGGGGGCCGTCACCTGTTCGGTGTCATGCTGCCAGGTCGGTCCGGGTTCCCGTTCCGGACTCCGTGGCGAGGTCGATCAGCAGGCGGGCCACCGCCAGGTCCTGGAGTCCCACGCCCACCGAGTCGAAGAGGGTGATCTCGTCGTCCGCCGTACGCGCCGGTACGAGTCCTTCGAGGACGTCCCCCAGCTCCCGGTCGAAGTCGGCTTCCGTGAGCGCGCCTTCGGCCAGGGGGATCAGCACTTCGCCGGACTTGCTGCGGGCGGTGGCGAAGGAGTCGACGATCAGCCGGGAACGTACGATCCCCTCGGTGTCGATCTCCCGGTGGCCGGGGCGGGGAGGCGCCCCCACCGCGTTGACATGGGTTCCCGGGCGCAGCCACGCGCCCTTGATCACGGGTTCCCGGGACGGCGTGAGGGTGCACAGCACGTCCGCCGCCTCGGTCACCTCGCGGGGGCCGGGCAACAGCTCGGCGTGCAGGCCCAGTTCGGCCGAGATGCGGTCCACGAGGGCGGCGCCGTTCGCGGGGGTGCGGCCCCACACCGCCACCGACTTCCACTCCCGTACGGTCGACAGTGCCCGCGCGTGGGCCAGGGCCAGTGGCCCCGTCCCGACCAGGCCGAGGACCTGGGCGTCCTGACCGGCCAGCAGCCGGGTGGCGACGGCGGTGGCGGCCGCCGTACGGAAGCGGGTGATGAGAGCCCCGTCGAGGACGGCCTCGGCCTCCCCGGTCCGGGCCGACAGGACCAGGACCGTCGAGCGCTGCACGGGCAGCCCCCGCTCCCGGTTGGCGGGCAGGTCCGCGAGGAGCTTGACCGAGGCGAGGCCCGCTGGTGCGGACACGGCGGCCATGGGGAGGAACGTGCCGTCCGAGCCGGGCAGGTCCAGAGCGGGCGGTGCGGGCAGGGACACCCGTCCGCGGCTGAGGTCGCGGTGGGCCTGTTCCACCGCCGCCTCCACCTCGGCGGTGGCGTGTTCGAGCAGGCCGCGGATGTCGGAGCGGTTCAGGATCAGGGTCATCGTCGGCTGTCTCCGGTACGTCTGGTGGGGTGGGGGATGGTGGGACGGGGGATCAGCGAAGGCGGGATCGGTGTCATGTGCCGCGTACGAAAGGCACCGTGAGCGCGGACGGCGCCCTGCTGCGGCCGACCAGACCACTGACCGCCAGCAGGGCGAACACGTAGGGCAGCGTGGTGAGCAGCGGCGCGGACACATGGAGTCCGAGCGCGGGCGCGGCGAACTGGAGGGCCTGCGCGGTGCCGAAGAACAGACAGGCCAGCATGGTGGGCCAGGCCCGCCAGCGCCCGGCGATCACCGCGACGACCGCCAGATAGCCCACACCGGCCGTGAGGTTGTCGCTGAAGGAGTGCACCTCCGACAGCGCGAGCTGCGCGCCGGCCAGCGCCGAGGTGGCGCCGGTCAGCAGGACGACGCCGTACCGTACGGCCCGTACGGGCAACCCGCATCGGTCCGCGGTCGTCGCGTCCTCCCCGACCGCGTCGACCGCGAGTCCCCACGTGGTACGCCGTGCCCCGGCGACGGCGAGGACGGCCGTCACGGCGAACGCCGCGTAGCCGAGGGCGCTCTGCTGGAAGAGGGCGGGCCCCAGGACCGGGATGTCCCTGAGGACCGGTACCGGCAGCGGGTCGAAGCCCGGCACCGAGCCGGCGCCGCCGTCGCCGAACCACAGCCGTGCCGCGTAGGTCGTACCGCCGAGAGCCAGGGCGTTGATGGTGATGCCCGTGACGATCTGGTCGGCGCGCAGGGTGACACTCAGCACCGCCTGGAGCAGTGCGACGACCAGGCCAGCGACGACGGCGGCGCCCACACCCACGACCGCACTCCCGGAGGCGAGCGCACCGGCCGCGCCCGCGAACGCGCCCGTGAGCATCATTCCTTCGACCGACAGGTTGAGAACTCCCGCGCGTTCGCTGAGCAGTTCACCGGCCGAGGCGAGCAGCAGCGGCACGGCGAGGCGGACCCCGCCCGCGGCGAGTTCGTCGAGCACGGCGCTCATACGGTGCCTCCCGCACGGCGGTTGCTCCACAGCATCGCCGCCGCGATCAGCAGCACCAGGACGCTCTGCACGATCTGCACCGACGAGGCGGGTACCCCTGCCGCGAGCTGCAGGTTGATGCCGCCGCTGGTGAGGAAACCCAGCAGCAGGGAGACGGCGGCGACCGCGGTCAGTGAGCCGCGGGCCAGCAGGCCCACCACCAGTCCCGTGAAGCCGTACCCGGAGGAGAAGTGTTCCGCCAGCACGTACGGCGCGCTCGCCACGAGACAGGCACCGGCGAGCCCCGCGAGACCGCCGGCGACCGCGAGCCCGCCCTCCTGGAGACGGGACACCGGCAGTCCGAGCCGCGCCGACGCGGCCGGGGAGTGGCCCACCGACGTCAGCTTCAGGCCGGTCCCGGTGTACCGCAGGACGACGGCGGTGACGACGACGGCGACGGCCGCGACGACCACGATCGCCGTCGCGGGCGACTGCGCCCCGGCGATCAGGGGAAGCCTGGCGCCCTCCGCCAGCGCCTGCGACTGGGGCAGCGTCTCCGAGGAGGTCACCTGCTGTCGCAGCAGTCCCTCCTCGTGCACGGCCACCGACACGGCGCCCGCGCCCACGAAGTTCAGCAGAAGCGTCGTGATGACCTCGCTGGTGCCGCGCCGGGTCTTCAGCAGCGCGGCGATCCACGCCCATCCGGCGCCGCCGAGGAACCCGGCGCACAGGGTCAGCGGTATGCCGACGGCGGCCGGAACCTGGACGGGCAGGGCCAGTCCGGTGGCCGCGGCGGCGAGGCCGCCCGCGCACAACTGCCCCTCGCCGCCCACGTTCACCAGCCCGGCCCGGTGCGCCACGCTGAAACCGGTGGCGATCAGGGCGAGCACGGCCGCCGAGTTCAGGGAGGTGCCGACGGAGTACGGGGAGCCGAACATGCCCTCGTCGAGGGCCGCCCAGGCGGTCGAGGGGTCGGTGCCCGCGGCGACGACGAGCACTGCGCCGACCCCGACGGTCAGGATCGCGGCACCGGTGGCCAGGGACAGGGGATGGCGCAGCCGGGAGAGGAGGCGGGGCGGGGCGAGGGAGAGGGTCATGACGGTCCTTGCGCGAAGGCGAAAAAGGGACTGCGAGGGGGCGGCGACGGGACGCCGGAGTCAGGGCAGGGGTGGGGTGGTGGCCGGATTGTGCGGGGGCGTACCTGGTGTGGTGTGCGCCGCCGGAGCGGGCACCGGCCCCTTTGGCACCGCCCCCTTCGGCACCGCCTCCTTTGGCACCGGCTTCGTTGGTACGGGTTCCGGCGTTACAAGGTCGGCCGCCGTCGGCGGCGCCGCGGCTTCCGCGCCGAGCATCAGGTGTCCGATGCGCTCTCGGGCCGCCGGCGCGCTGGTGGCGACCGGAGCGGACAGCCGGCCCCGGTAGGCGACGACCACCCGGTCGCAGAGGGCGAGGAGTTCGTCGAGTTCCGAGGAGACGACCAGGACTCCGGCGCCCCGGGCCGCGGCCTCGCGTATCCGGGTGTGGACGGCGGCGACGGCACCGACGTCGAGACCGCGGGTGGGCTGCGCGGCGGCGAGACACACCAGGGGGTCGAGGGCGAGTTCCCGTGCCAGCACCACCTTCTGCTGGTTGCCGCCGGACAGCGTGGACATCGGGGTGTCCGGGCCGTCCGCCCTGATGTCGTGGGCGGACAGTACGTCCTGGGCCGCGCGGCGCATCGCGGGCCGGTCCAGGAACAGCCCGCCGCGGCGGAACCGGCCGAGCTTTCCCAGGAAGAGGTTGTCCGTCACGGACAGGTCCGGGACGCAGCCGTCGTGGTGGCGGTCCTCTGGCACGACGCCCAGACCGGCCGCGGTCCTGCGCCGGGGCGTGGCCCGGGTGATGTCGGCGGCGCCGAGCGTGAGCGAGCCGGAGCCGGGGGCGCGGGAACCGCCGAGCACGGCCATGAGTTCGCTCTGCCCGTTGCCTTCGACACCGGCGATCCCCACGATCTGTCCGGGCTCCACCTCCAGACGGACGTCGTCGAGGGCGGGCACGCCGTCCGCACCACGCACGGTGAGGCCGTCGATCCGCAGTGCGGGCGGTCCCTGAGGGGTGGCGGAAGCGGCGGCCGTGGCGGGGGTTGCCGGGCCGGCCAGGCCTGTCGTGCTGGACAGTGCCGGGTCCAGGGAATCGGCGGTACGCCCGATCATCAGCGGGACGAGCTTCTCGGGAGGCAGGTCCGCGAGTGGACCGCCCCCGACGACCCTGCCCCCACGAAGCACGGTCGCCGCGTCACCCGCCCGCCCGACCTCACCGAGCTTGTGGGTGATGAGGACCACCGCGCCGCCCCGGTCCGCGATCCGCCGGCAGGTCGCCAGCAGGGCCTCCGTACCGGCCGGGTCGAGAACGCCCGTCGGCTCGTCGAGCAGCAGCAACCGCGGCTCGCGCAGCAGGGCCTTGACGATCTCGACCCGCTGGCGCAGCCCCACGGGCAGTTCGGCGACCCGGGCGCCGGGATCGAGCACCAGCCCGTACTCGTCGGCGACCCGGTCCAGGCGTCGGCCGAGACCGGGCAGCCGCAGCAGCCGCAGGTTCTCGCCCACGGTGAGCGTCGGTACGAGGCTGAAGTGCTGGTGGACCATGGCGATCCCGGCGCCGAGCGCGTCGGCCGGGCGGCGTGGCGCGTACGGCTGCCCGTACAGGCGCAGCGTGCCGGCGTCCGGCGCGAGTGAACCGCCCACGAGATGGCACAGGGTCGACTTGCCGGCGCCGTTCTCGCCCAGCACGCAGTGCACGGTGCCGGACTCGACGACCACCGTGACGTCCTGCAGCGCGCGCACGGAGCCGAAGGACTTGCTGAGATCACGGATTTCCAGGGCGGGGGCCCGGGACTCCCGGCCTTGTGACGTGCTCATCGGGTTTTGATCTCCCCGGCTGCGATCTTCGCCTTGAGCTCGTCGAGCTTCTTCGTCGTCGGGGCGGGCGGATTCCCGCACAGCACGATGTCGTTGTGCGGCTCTTCGAAGGTCAGCCCGAAGTGGACCGACTCCGCCTTCCAGGTGCCGGCGGCGAGGTGGTCCGCTGCGTACTCGATCTCCGCGCCGATGTCCGTCTCGACGTACCCGGTGTAGGCCGCGTCGGAGGAACACGGGTGCGCGATCGGACCGCCGATGAGCGAACCGTCGCTCTGGGCGGCAGCCTGGGCGAGACCCTTGTGGCCGAGGTTGAGGATCTGGCCGAGGACGTCGGCACCGGCTCCGAAGTCGGCGAGCGCGGACTGCTTGGCCTTGGCGGCGTCGTTGAAGTCGCCGACGTACTGGGGTGCGAGGACCTTCACCCCGGGGTCGGCGGCCTTGGCGCCGTCGGCGAAGTTCTTGGCCGCGTTGACGATGGCGGGCAGCTCCGCGCCGCCGACGAACGCCACCGTGTCCTTCTCGGACAGCAGGGCGGAGGCGGCCCCCGACAGATAGGCGGCCTCGGCCTGCTGGGGGTCGTAGAGCGCGAGGTTGTCGAGCGGCTCGGCGTCGGCGGGGCCGCCGATCTCGGCGAACCTCACGTCGGGGAACCGTGCGGCGACCTTCCGCACGGCGGCGTCCGTCTGCCCGCCGAGGGAGATGACGAGGTCCGAGCCGGTGGCGAAGCAGACGAGGGCCTGCTCGTAGTCGGCGGTGGTGACCTGCTCGGCCTTGCTGAACGCGATCGTGCCGTCGTGCTTCTTCGCGGCCCGCTGGTAGCCGCGGTACGCCGACTCCATGAAGCCGTCGTCGGAGAGCGAGCCGGGGAAGAGGACGCCCACCTCGAACGTGCTGTCTGCGGTGCTCGCCGCGGGGGATCCGCCGCATCCGGTGAGAGCGACGAGCCCGCCGAACGCGGCGGCACAGGCCAGCGCACGGTCGAGGCCGCGGGAACGAGCGCGAGAACGGGTGCGGATGCGGGGACGGGACTGCGGCATCGAGTGCCTCCGGGGGACAGGGCCGAGAGCCAGTTACTGGTATACCGTTAAGTGGCACTCAGTGTGGAAGCCCTGTGTTTCAGCGGTGTTAGGGCGCGGTTAGCACTCGCTGCGCCTGCCGGGCGGCGGCCTAGAGTGAGCAGTCCCGGAAACTGGAGGAAACTCGTGGTCAAGAGCGCCGGACCGCCCGCGGAGCCGCGCGGATACCTGCGCCAGCGTGCCTACGACTCGCTGCGTCAAAGGATCGTCGAGGCTGAACTGCGGCCCGGGCAGCGCCTGGTGGAACGCGACCTCGCCGCCGAACTGCAGGTGTCCCGGATTCCCCTGCGGGAGGCTCTGCGGCTGCTGGAGGCCGACGGCCTGGTCCTGCTCGTGCCCCACCGCGGTGCGCTGGTCGCTCCGTTCACCCCCGCCGACGTACGGAACCTGTTCGACGTGCGGGAATCACTGGAGTCACTCGCCGCCCGTCTGGCGGCCGGACGTGCCGACCGCGCCGGCCTCAAGCAGCTTGCCGCCCGGCTCGACAGCGCTCGCTCCGCGACCCGCGCCGGCGACCGCGACGCCATCGCCGCCGCCAACGCGGGCTTTCACATCGACATCGTCGGCCTCGCCGACAACCCGCTCCTGACCGGCATCATGCGCCCCCTGGAGGCACGTACGCACTGGCTGTTCCGCCTCACCGCACAGCGCGACGCGGCCCAACAGTGCAGCGAGCACGAAGAGTTGTACGACGCGATCCAGGCGGGGGACGGCGACCGGGCCGCGGCCCTCGCACACGACCACATCGCGGCCGGCCGACGGACGAGTATCGACCTGGCCGCCGAGTGGACGGACCCGGAGCTGGACCCGGAGGCGGTCGCGGCCCGCCGCCGACGCCGCCGCTGAGCCGAGATCATGCCGGGAGGGGCAGGTGTCAGGCCGCGAAGAACTCGTGGACGCGGGTGACGAACCATTCGGGTTGTGCCAGGTGCGGATAGTGCGTGCGCTTCGGCGTCTGCTCGGCCACGGCGCCGGGGATGCGGTCGGCGAGCCAGTCGGCGTAGTCGTCCCCGGGGTCCGTGCCATGCAATGACAGGTACGGGAGACCGGGCGGGAGACTCGTGGTCCGTCGAGACCACGCTGCCAGGGTGTCGGCGTCCCAGTCGAGCAACGGGGTCCAGAAACCGCTGAACACGTCCTGGTCGAGGGTGCGGCGGAGCTCGATGTCGGCCACGAGCGCAGGGTCCAGCTCACCGTGCAGCGAGGCGAAGACCGTCCGGACGAAGTCCGCGAAGCCCTCTCCCCGTACAGCGGCGGCCATGTCCGCGGGCAGCGGGCCGACCCGCAGTGACTGGTCGACGTTCACCACACCACGGGTGGGATGGCGGGCTGCGTAGGCGGTCGCGATCACCCCGCCCAGGGAATGACCGACGACGAACGGGGGCTGGTCCCCGGTCGGGTCCTCGCCCAGCGACTCGATCAGGTCGTGGATGTCCTCCACCGACTCGTCGATCCCGAACGGCGCGGTCCTAGGAGATTCCCCGTGGCCGCGCAGGTCGACGCGCAGGACACGGAAGTGCTGCTGCAGATCGACGGGGTCCCAGAAGCTTCGGTTCTCGGTGATGCCGTGGACCGCCACGAGCAGCGGTCCCGTGCCCTTGATGTCGTGGGCAAGCTGTTGATCGAATGTCATGGTCACTCTCGGTCGCGATGCGGCTTCGACGGATCGGCACCGGTTCGGAAGACAGACCGAAGGGCGACTTCTTCCCCAACGCCGTTGCCAGTCAACCCTAAACGCGTTGCACGAGCAGCGGAGCGGTTGCTGGTTCAGTGGTTCTCGGCGCGGACGCGGTCGGCGATGCCCTGTGTCAGTTCCTCCGCCTGGTCCTCCAGGTTCCACTTGCCGTCCTGGTACGCGTGGTTGCTGACCCAGAAGACCAGGACGCCGTCGCGCAGCGACCTTGTGAGGTAGGCCAGTGACCAGTCGTTGCCGCCGTTGTGCCAGACGGTCCGTCCGGTGGGGGTTTCGCGGACGGCCCAGCCGTATCCGTACGAGCCGTCCAGGCCGGGCACCTGGACGCGTGGCGCGAACAGCTTCCGCCTGGCCTGCTCCGGCAGTACTTTGTCGCCCGCGAGGGCCCGGTGCCAGCGGAACATGTCCTGGGCGGTGGAGAGCATGCCGCCGTTGCCCCGTAGATGCCAGTGCGGCCCGTCGGCGGCCCAGGGGTGGTCGAGGGGCCTGCCCTGGCTGCGCCCCTCACTGTCGTACTCCACCGCGACCAGGTTCCGCGGCCACCGGGGCAGGACGTATCCCGTACGTCTCATGCCGGTTGGGGCGAACAGGTGCCGGGCCAGGAACGGCTCGTATCCCTCCCCGGACGCTTTCTCGACGATCGCGGCGAGCAGGCTGTATCCGGTGTTCGAGTAGTGGAACTCCTTCCCCGGGGCCGACTGCAGCTTCGATGCCATCGCTTGCCGCACCAGTTCGTCGCGCGTGATGGGTCGGTAGTCGTCGCCGAGCCCCTCCACGAGACCCGAGGTGTGCGTGAGCAGCTGGTCGATCGTGATGTCGCGCTTTCCCTCGGGCACCGGACCCAGGAAGCGGCTGATCGGGTCGCTCACCCGCAGCCGTCCCATGACCTCCAGCTTCAGGATCGCGGCGGCGGTGAACTGCTTCGTGATCGACATGACGTCGTAGACGGTGCGGCAGCTCGCGGGAGTACCGGAGGCGCGGTCCGCTGCCCCGAAGCCACCGCAGTACGCGAGTTCGTCGCCGCGTGCGGCGATCACGGTGCCGCCCGTCCCGGCAGGCAGGACACGGTGGAGGAAGTCGCCGACCGACTCTCCGCCGCGCCCCTTCGGAGCGGCCACGGCGGACCCGGTGGCCGGCCGTCGGGCATCACCGTTCTCGGTGCACGCGCCCAGCGTGAGCAGGGCCGCCAGAGCGGTGACGGCGGCGCGGGTACGGCAGCAGCGGGGCAGACCCATATGACCTATGACCTCCAACATCGGGAATCCGCACCGAGGTTGACGGTCGCCACCGCCGTTCTTCAAGCTGTCAGGGCGTTCGAGCTTGTGCGAGCCCGTGTACGTCCAGCTCATCAGGGGGGACCACCGTCATGACCACCGCACCGCCCACACCGCCGGACACCGACGCGGCCGCCTTCGTGGCGGCGCTGCGACGGCTCAAGGTCTGGTCAGGTCTGAGCTACCGCCGGCTGGAACGGCACGCGGCCGACGCGGGCCACTGTCTGCCGTACTCCACGGCGGCGACCATGCTCGGCAGGGAACGGCTTCCCCGCGAGGAACTCGTCGCGGCGTTCGTCGCGGCCTGCGGGCTCCGGGGCGACGAGGCGGAGGCATGGCTGGACGCCCGTACGGACATCGCGTGCGGCCCTTCACCCGCGTACGCCGCGCCCATGGACATCGCACCCGTTGTCGCCGCACCGGCACGCCCCCGCTCACGGCGGTCGCGGTGGGCGGTCGTCGCCGCGGCGGCACTCGTCACCGCGCTCCTCGGTGGGGCGACGGCCTCCGGCGCCTTCACCGACGACGAAGAGGTGCTGCGGACGTCGACGTCGGTTCGCCTGTGACGCCCTGTGCGTGTGGTCCTCTCAGAGGCCCGCTTCTTCCTGCCTGTCGAAGTCTCCGCGCGCGTCTTCGATGGCGGGCATGTGCTGCGTGGCCCACGCCAGCAACACGTCGATGGGGTGCCGAAGGGTCTTGCCGAGGGGCGTGATCCGGTACATGACCGCCACCGGGCGGGTGGAGACGACCTCGCGCTCGATCACACCGTTGCGTTCCAGCCGCCGGAGCGTCGCCGTCAACGATTTCTGGGTGACCTGGGGGATGGCCCGACGCAGTTCGTTGAAGCGGCACGGGCGTTCGCAGAGTTCGTTGAGGACGCTCAGCGACCACTTGTCGAGGATCTGATCGAGCAGTTCGCGGTGCGGGGCCTCGATCAGGAGTTCGTCGTCGGTATCCATGGCGAAACCTGGTCTCGTTGAAGTGTCCTTCTCCTACTAGGTAGCTTACAGATACTTACTCAGGAGGAGAGAAGATCATGACTGTGCAGTACTTCACGCCGGAAGGCATGCTGCGGCCGACCCCGTACCACCATGTGGCCGTGGGTACCGGGACGAGGCATGTCCACGTGAGCGGCCAGATCGCGCGCCAGGCCGACGGGACACCGGTCGCGCCCGGCGATCTGGCCGGACAGGTCGCCCAGGCGCTGCGCAACACCTCCGTCGGGCTCGCAGGCGCGGGTGCGTCGTTCGCGGACGTGCTGCGCCTGACGTTCTACGTGACCCGGTGGAACCCGGACAAGATCGGCGACTTGATGAACGGTCTGGAGACGGTCGCCGACGAGATCGGACTCCGGCTTCCCATGCCACCGGCCTCCCTCATCGGCGTCGATTACCTCTTCGAGCCGGACGTTCTCGTCGAGGTGGAGGCGACGGCGATCCTGGAGTGACCCTCGTGGCGGCGCCGTTGAGTCGTGGCATGCCCTGCCCGGGTGAGCAGAGCTTCGATGGACCACTCGCTGGTTAGAGTGGCGGCCATGGGTGATCGCCGCGGAGCTCGGACCATGTCGCCGGTGCTCCTCGGCGTGGATGACGGCGGCTGGTCGCCTGTCACGGGCGGCGAGTCGGGAGCCACCGTCTTTCGCAGCGCGGACGCCACCCGGTACGCCAAGTGTGTGTCTGCCGCGGGTGCGGCCGAACTGGAAGCCGAGCGTGACCGGTGCGCCTGGCTGAGCGATCAGGGTGTACCTGGCCCCCGAGTGCTCGACTGGCGGTCCGGTGACGCCGGCGCCTGTCTGGTGACGAGCGCTGTCTCCGGCGTACCCGCCGGTCAACTGCCGGCTGCGGACCTGCGGGTGGCCTGGGAACGCATCGCGGACGCGGTCCGCCTGCTGCACGAGACCTCCGTGTCCCGGTGCCCCTTTCGCTGGGGTCTGGCGCGCCATGGTCACCATGGCGCGCGATGTCGTGGCGCGTGACGCGGTCAACCCCGAGTTCCTCCCCGTCGAACAGCAGCAGACGCCCACCGCGGAGCTGCTGGACCGCCTCGTCCACCAGGTCGCACGGCGACGGGAGCAGGAAGCCGTCGACATGGCCGTATGCCATGGGGACCTGTGCCTGCCCAACATCATCCTCGATCCGCGGACCCTGGACGTGGCCGGCTTCGTCGACCTGGGCCGCCTCGGACTGGCCGACCGCTACGCCGACCTGGCGCTCCTGCTCGCCAACGCGCGAGAGACGTGGACGGACGAGGAGCAGGCCCGGGACGCGGACACGGCCTTCGCCGAGAGGTACGGCATCGCGCTGGACCACGACCGCTTGAGGTTCTACCTCCACCTCGACCCGCTCACCTGGGGCTGAGCGATTTCCTGGGACACCGCTCGGGCAACTCGGCGCCGATTCATGGAACCGATTCGTTGATACCGGACCTGGACATTCTCGGGATCGTCTGAAGATCCGCTCGGCCCTAGTGTCGGTGGCGTCAGCAGGAAGCACTGCAACCGACAGTCGCTGGAGATCATGATGCGCTCGCGTCTCGCCGCCCGTTCCACCCGTCTCGTCCTGGCCGCCGCAGCCGTGACAGCCCTGGCCGCCACGACCGCGTGCGAGCCCGAGGACTCGACGGACACCGGCGGTTCCGCGGCCCCTTCCGAGGCCGCCTCCGACGATGGCGGGAGCGCAACCCCCTCCAGCGACAGCCCGTCGACCGGGGCCAGCAGTCCTGCCGGCGGCGACAAGAGCGGCTACGGACAGTCCTGCGGCACCAACGACCTGGACCTCACGGTCGCGTGGAAGTCCGATCCTGACGTCGACGGCTACTACCTGGTCACGGCCAAAGCCAAGTCCGGGATCACCTGCTACCTCGACGTCAACACGCCCAGCGTGTCCTTCGGCTCCGGCGCCGACGGCGTCGCCTCTCCCGTCGGGCAGGGCGGCGAGGACCCGATCAAGCTCACCGGCTCCGCCGTCGCGTACACCGGCATCGATGCCAAGACCACCGGCGGCGACGCCGGCACGCAGTTCGAGAACGTCATCGTCGCGGTCACCGAGGACGACCCCGACCCCGCCGAACTCGAACTCCCCGACACGGCCACCGTGGACAAGCCCGTCGTCACCAACTGGTCCACCCGGCGCAACGAGACCGTGCCCCGCATCATCTGAGGGCAGCCGGTGCACGATCGAAGTGGGGCGCGGCCTGCCCTGCTGAGCAGCGGCCGGGGCCACCCCGCCGTGTCAGCCCACCGCGCCGTCGAGCAGCCGGCTGTACCGCAGCCGCAGTGCCCGCTCGGTACTGGCCGCCAGGGTGACCAGGGTCAGCACGACGTTGCCCCAGGCCGGTGGATGGACCGGCGCGGTGAAGGCTCCGACGCGCTCGGCCACCGCGGGTACCTCGGTGACCTGCTCGGCGAGCTGTGTGCCCAGCATGACCAGGGCCACGACGAGCACGGTCAGTGAGACGGCGCCGATCCAGCGGCTCAGTGCGGGATGCGCGCGGTCGAGATGGGCGCGGCGTCCCTCGGCGGAGTCGCGGTCCGGGACGAGCAGCTGTTCGGTGCCCTCTACGGTGACGTAATGGCAGCGCCGCAGGCCGAAGTTGCTCAACCGCACCTCGACGGTGCCGCCGGGGACCGGGAAGGCGGCGGGAAGCCTCGACCGGGCGTGGTGCCTGCCGTCGAGGTACAGGTCCGCCTTGGCCTTCGCGGACGTCTGGTCCTGACCGCGTCCGACGTCCACGGCATAGACCGCCTTCCCTCCGTCGCCGTCGGGCAACGGCAGGTAGAACAGGGAACGGTAGGGCAACTGCCACCAGCGGAACCGCTTGAGCGGCCGACCGTCGCCGGGGGTGATCCGCCGGGCGGCCCGGCGGCTTCGCATGTCCTCGAACATCGGCGGCGCCTGCCTCACTTGCTCACGTCGGCGGTTTGCGATGTGCTGTCGGTACGCGTCGCTCCGCCGGGTTGCGTGGCCGCACCGGGTTCCGCCGCGCAGGCGAGGTCCCGCGCGGGGCGTTCCCCGGTGGTCAGGAACGTCGTCGCGGCGTCGTTGGCGCACGTGTTGCCGCCGTACGGATAGACGCCGTGGCCTCCCTGGTCGACCGTCACCATCGTGGCCCGCCCCTTGAAGGCCCGCCGCAACTCCCGCGCGCCGGCCAGCGGCGTACCCGGGTCGCGCTCGTTCTGCATCATCAGTACGTTCGACGGACCCCGCCCGGTGATACGCACCGGCGGTTCGGTCCGCTCCCGCGGCCAGTACGCGCAGGGCGTGACGCTTGCCGTGGAGCCGCCCAGCATCGGGTACTTCAGCCGGTCGACGGCGACGTTGCGCTGGTACTCCCGGACCGTTCCCGGCCAGCGCGTGTCACCGCAGACCACGGCGAAACGTGAGGCCATGAGATTCTCCAGCTCCGCGGGCGGCTCCGGAAGCGGCAGTTCCGCCCCCGTGTCGACCGCCTGCCAGAACTCGGCGAGCTTCGGCATGGAGCTGTCGGCGTACAACTGCTCGAAGGTGTACGCCCGGAACGCGGTCCCGTTGACGTCCTGGACCGGCTTCGAGTCCAGTCGGGACGCGAGCTCGTGGAACTTGGCGGCGATCTGCTTCGGCGTGGACCCCAGACCGTACTCGGGATGCCTGACGGCGAACGCGGCGAAGTCGGGGAAGCGGTCCTCCAGCCCACGGGCGAACAGCCGCATGGCCGTGACGTCGTAGCCGCCGGGACCCAGGTTGCTGTCGAGCACGATCCGGTCGCCCCGCCGCGGGAACAGCGTCGTGTAGACCGCGCCGAGGTAACTGCCGTAGGAGGCACCGAGGTACGACACTTTCGGCTCGCCCAGTGCGCTCCGCAGGCGGTCCATGTCGCGCGCGGTGTTGGCGGTGGTGGTGTGCGGCAGCATCCACGCCGTCCGGGAGTTCTCGCACTGCCCGGCGATCTTCCGTGCGTGACCCGCCTCCCGCGTCACATCGGCCGCGGTGTGCGCGTACGGCGGGAAGTTGCCGCGCCACTGCTGCTCCTTCGACAGGTCGCAGGTCACCGGAGTGCTGCGGCCCACCCCGCGCGGGTCGAAGCCGATGATGTCGTACGAGTCGACCACCTCCTGCGGCAGCCCCGACGCGGCGAGGACGGCCGGGTAGATCAGGCCGGAGCCGCCCGGGCCGCCCGGGTTCGTCAGCAGGACACCACGTCGCTGCGAGGGCTTCCCGCTCGCCAGCCGGGAGACGGCGACCTCGATCTGCCGACCGTCGGGATCGCGGTAGTCCAGCGGGACTTCGAGCGTCGAGCACTCCAGGCGGGGCGCGGAGGCTCCCGGGGGGCACGGGCCCCACCGCAGGGCGCCGGGCGCCGGTGCCGTCGTGGCCGCTGTCGCGGACGCTGACGGCGCCCCCGGAAGCGCGGTCAGCGTCACCGCCGCGGCGGTGAGGGCGAGGGACAGACTTCTGCGCATGAGGTGTCCTCCTGTGGGGGGCTTTACCGGCACGCGAACGATTCTGTTGACCAGGAACGGCCGGCACATCGGCCCGGCGGACCGACCCGGCCTGGCCCGAGGGAGAGGCGTCGGTTAGACCTGGGTCGTAGGCGCATCCGTCCTGGGTGTGATCCACCGGTCGTACGACGTGGTGACAATGGCCTGGTGAACACGGACGTGATGCCGCGACTCGGAGTGTGGCAGCAGGCCTGGCGGCTGACGGTGGCCGCTGTCGTGAGCCTGCCGATCTGGCTGACGACCCTCGCACTGGCGCGCAAGCAACCCGGCGGCCCGGACGCCTGGATCCTCGTAGCCGATCCGCTGATCGCCCTGGGCTGCCTGACGCTGCTGCTGTGGCGGCGGCGGTGGCCCCTCACGGTGGCCCTGACGGTCGCGGTCGCCTCGACCGCTTCGGCGTGCGCCACCGGCGCCGCACTGCTGGCACTGTGCTCGGTCTCCACCCGCCGCCGCCCGGTGGAGATCGGGGCCGTCGCCCTGGCCTACGTGATCGCGTCGCAGGTCGCCGTCGGGATGTTCCCGGTGCAGGGATCGGCCGACGTGCAGTGGTGGGTCCAGGTCGTCGTGCCGGCGCTGACCGCGGGGATCGCGGCGGCCGCGGGCATGGCCGTCGGGGCGCGGCGGGTCGAGGTGCGGTCCCTGCGGGAGCGGGCGGAGAGCGCGGAGCGGGAGCAGAGCGCACGGGCCGCGCAGGCACGGGCCCTGGAGCGCAACCGGATCGCCCGCGAGATGCACGACGTCCTCGCGCACCGCATCTCCCTGGTCGCCATGCAGGCCGGGGTGCTCGACCACCGCCAGGACCTCTCGGCCGACGAGAACCGCGTGCTGGTCCGCGGTATCGCCGAAGGCTCCCACCAGGCACTGGAAGAACTGCGTGAGGTCCTCGGCGTGCTCCGCGCCGACCCCGGCCGCCCGGAACCGCCGCAGCCCTCCCTCGACCGGATCCCCGACCTGGTGGCCGACGCCCGCGCCTCGGGACTCGACGTAAGGCTGACCGACACCGTGACCGCGACCCCGCCCGGCGGTGTCGGACGGACCTGCTACCGGATCGTCCAGGAAGCGCTGACCAACGCCGCCAAGCACGCACCCGGCGCGGTCGTGCAGGTCACCCTCGACGGCACGGCGGGCGGCACCCTCGACATCGGCGTCCGCAACGGACCTGCCCCGCTGCGCACCGCACGGCCACCCGCGTCCGGCTTCGGCCTGCTGGGTCTCGGCGAACGGATCACCCTGGCCGGCGGCGAACTCGATCACCGTTCCACGCCCGAGGGCGGGTACGTTCTCACCGCACGACTGCCCTGGCCGGACGGCCCCACCCACAGCCACGAAAAGAGCGCATGAGCCACGACAAGAGCACGTCGACCGAGAGCCGGCCCGATCCCGTACGGGTCGTCATCGTCGACGACGAGGAACTGGTCCGGATGGCCCTGCGGCTGGTCATCGACGGCGAACCGGACCTGACCGTCGTGGCGGAGGCGGCCGACGGGAACGCCGCGCTCGCCGTGGTCGCCGAGCAGCGGCCCGACGTCGTGCTGATGGACGTACGGATGCCGGGCCGGGACGGTCTGGACACGACCCGGGAACTGCTCACCCGGCCGGCGCCGCCCCGGGTGCTGATGCTGACCACCTTCGATTCCGACGACCTGGTGCTCGGGGCGCTGCGCGCGGGGGCGCTCGGCTTCGTCCTCAAGGACACCCCGCCCGCCCGCATCCTCGACGCGGTACGCACCGTCGCGGACGGCAACCCGGTGCTGTCCCCGGCGGCCACCGCGCGGGTGATCGCCGCGGCCACCGGCCCGGACTCCGCGCACACCCGTGACCACGGCCGCGCGGCCGCACGTGAACGGCTGTCGACGCTGACCGAACGGGAACGGGAGACCGCCCGGGCCGTCGCGGACGGACTGGGCAACGCGCAGATCGCCGAGCGGCTGGGCATCACCGTCGCGACGGTCAAGGCCCACACCGGCAACCTGTTCGCGAAACTGGCGGTCGAGAACCGGGTACAGATCGCACTCCTGATCCGCGACGCGGAGGACTGAACGGGAAGTTCTCTGCTGGCGGAGGCTTCCTGTCGCCGCGGTGCCACGCAGCCGGCCGTCCGGGGGGCCGGACACCGCCCCCCGACTGACGGCCGGCAGGCGCCGGTTGTCGCGGGCCAGGGCTGCTTACGGAGAATGCGCTGCTCAGCCGGCCGTATGGGCGGGGTAGTCGGTGTAGCCCTCGGTGCCACCGGCGTAGTGGGTGTCCCGGTTGCTCTCGGCCAGTGGGTGGCCCTGCGTGAAGCGGTCGACCAGGTCGGGGTTGGCGATGAAGGGGCCGCCGAAGGAGACCGCGTCGACGACGCCGTGGTCGAGGATCTCGTTGCCGAGCGCCCGGGTGAAGCCGAGGTTGGCGACGATGTTGCCCTGGTAGTGGGCGCGGTAGCGGGAGAAGAGGGCGATGCGCTCCTCGATGGTGCCGGGGGCGCCCAGGAGGTGCAGATAGGCAAGGTCGTTGTCGTTGAGCTTCTTGAGCAGCTGGTCGTAGTCGGAGAGCGTCTCCTCGTCCGCGGTGAACGCGGTTCCACCGGTCCAGCCCGGAGACATCTTCACGCCGACGTGGTCGCCGCCCCACACGTCACCGACGGCGTCGAGGATGTCGAGGAGGAACCGGGCCCGCTTCTCGCTGCTGCCTCCGTAGGCGTCGGTGCGCAAGTTGAGACGGGGGTTGAGGAACTGCGGGATCAGGTGGGACACCTGGGCGTGGAGTTCCACGCCGTCGAAACCGGCGCGGCGGGCGTTCTCTGCCGCACGCCGGTAGTCGGCGATGGTGTCGGCTATCTCGGCGGCCGTGTAGGCACGCGGCGTGAGGGTGTCCTTCGGGCCGGTGGGGGTGAAGGACGTCTCCCCGGGGTTGACGGCCGAGGGCCCGGCGGGCAGGCGGCCGTCGAGGTGGTCGGGGTGGGAGGCCGCTCCGACATGGCCGAGCTGGGAGACGATCCGCCCGCCTGCCTCGTGGACGGCTTCGGTGACCTTAGCCCAGCCGGCGGTCTGCGTGTCGGTGTAGATGCCGGGGACGTTGATGAAGCCGATCGCGTCGGGGCTGACCCAGGTTCCCTCGGTGACGATCAGTCCGGCGCCGGCGCGCTGCGCGTAGTAGGTCGCGTGCAGGTCGGTGGGGGCCAGCTCGGGGTTGTGGGCGCGGGCGCGGGTCATGGGGGCCATGACGACGCGGTTGGCGAGCTCCAGCGCGCCGAGGCGGACGGGCTGAAGCAGGGGCTGAAGCGGGGCCTGGGACTGGGTGGTCATGAGCAACTTCCTTGTGCCGAAGGGTGGATGAGGAGGAGCGTGCGGAATGGACGAGGGCCCGGCTCAGTCCTGCTTGAGGGCGTGGAGGGCGGAGAGCGGGCCGCCGAGCTGCATGAGGCGTCCGCCCTCGCGCAGGGAGCCGAGATCGACGGGGGCGAATCCGAAGTCCGCGGTGAGGTCCTTGACGGTCGCCTTGGCGTCGGCGTCGTCACCGGCGAGGAACAGCACCTGGCGTCCGGCCGGATGGCGCGGATCGGCGGCGATGTACTGGCCGTAGAGGGTGTTGAACGCCTTGACGACGCGGGCTCCGGGCAGCAGTGAGGCGACGTGTTCGCTGCCGGTCAGCTCGCCCAGGTCGGCGATCCTCGGGTGCGGGGGCGGGGAGGCGAACTGGTTGGTGGCGTCGATGACGATGCGTCCGTCGAAGTGCGGCAGGCCGGCTGTCGCGTCCGGGATCTGGGGCCAGCCGACCGCGAGGAGTACGAGTTCCGCCGCGGCGGCCTCCTCCGGGGTGCCCGCACGGGCGAGCGGTCCGAGTTCGTCGGCGAGCCCGGCCAGGGAGGCGGGGCCGCGGCTGTTGCTCAGTACGACCTGATGGCCGTGGGCCACGGCATGACGGGCGATGGCCTGGGCGACGGTTCCGGAGCCGAGGGTTCCTATCTTCATGGCAGTGCCCTTCAGGGGGTTCAGGACGCGGGGCTGGTGAGCAGGACGGTTCCGCTCTTGCCGGGGCGGCGGACATGGTCGACGGCCTGTGCGAAGTCGGCGAGGTCGTAGCCGGCCGCGACCTCGAAGAGTTCCGGGGCGGTCGCGGCCAGACCGGCGGCGAATGCGACGTCCTCGGCCCGTTCCTCAGGGGTGCGGGTCAGCCACTGGGTGATGGTCACGCCCCGCACGGTCAGGGCCCGCGGTGTCAGCGCGACCGACTCCAACGGCGTGCTGCCGGAACCGAGCTGTCCGTAGGTGATCAGCGTGCCGCCGTCGTCGAGCAGCCCGGCCAGCTCACCGGTCATGGACCCGCCCACCGCGTCCAGTACGACCTGGGCACCCCGGCCACCGGTCGCGTCCCGGACCTGTGCGCGCCAGTCCGCGTCGGCCGTCGAGACGGTCGGCAGAGTGGGGAAGCGCTCGCGCAGGCTCTGTGCCCCCGCGGCACTGCGTACCAGGTTGACCAGTGGGATGTCGTGCCTGAGTGCTGCGGCACCGACCAGTCTGCCCACCGACGAACCGGCGGCCGTCTGTACCACCGGCCCCTTCAGGCCGTGCTGGGCGTCCTCGACCGCCCGCAGCAGCATGAGCAGGGTGAGCGGGTTGACCAGCATCAGGGCCGCGGTCCCGTCGCTGACGCCCTCGGGTACAGGTACGACCAGATCGGCCGGTGCCGTGAGGAGTTCGCTCCACGCGCCCGGCACCGGGAAGAACGCGACCCGCTGACCGGGCCGCAGATCCGTCACGCCCTCGCCGACTGTCTCGACGAGGCCCATTCCCTCCAGTCCGGGACTGCGGGGCGCGGCGAACCGCCCCTGCGTCGCGCCCGGAAAGCCCTGCACTCCCGCCAGGTCGCCGGGGTGGACGGGCCGGGACAGTACCCGCACCTGGACCTGCCCGGCTTCGGGTGCGGGAGGGGGCGTTTGCTCGCTCAGGCGCAGTACCTGTCGGGCTTCTCCGTGCTGGTCGTGGGTGATGGCGCGCATGACGCTCCCGTTCCGTGGGTTATTAATGATTGGCATCATTGAAACTCTTGTTATGATGAGAGCTGTCATTGAAAAGGTCAAGTCGTGAGCGACGCGAGGGGACGGCAATGCCGCGGATCACCCAGGAGGACAAGGCCCGCAACCGGCGGAACATCCTCGAAGCGGCGGGCCGCATGTTCCGCTCGCAGGGCATCGACGCGGTCGGCATCGCGGAGCTGATGAAGGAAGCCGGGCTCACCCACGGCGGCTTCTACAACCACTTCGCCTCCAAGGACGACCTGGTCGTGGAGGTGTGCGGGGCCTCCTTCGCCGCCTCGCTCGGAAGCCTGGCCCGGACGGTGGAGGAGGGCCCGGACCAGGGCGGTTCCCCGCTGGAGCGGGTCGTGGCCGGTTACCTCTCCGCCGGACACCGTGACGCCCCGGACGGCGGCTGCCCTTCCGCCTCCCTGGTCACCGACGCCGGACGGCACAGCGAAGGCGTACAGAGCGCGTACGCCGAAGGGGTCGAGGGCTATCTCACCGGCTTCGCCGCCGAGTTCCTGCGCGAGGCCGAGGAGGAGGGCCGCTCACTCGAACCGGGCGAGGCCCGTCGCAAGGCGATGCGGCTGCTCAGCGAGATGGTCGGCGCGATGATGCTCGCCCGGGCGGTCCGTCACGTCGAGCCCGGACTCTCCGACGAGATCCTGCGGGCCGGCCGCAGCCACGCCCTCGACTGACGTGGCTCGGCACCCGTCCTGCGATCCCGGGTGATCCCTCGCTCGTGTGCCGTCGACCGCGAGCGCAGCCTCGTGGGGAGCTGGACCGAGAACGCAGCATCGTGCGGGGCCGGGCCGAGGGCGCCGGAATCAGAGACCGCGCCCAGCACGTGGGCGCGGTCGTCCTCGGCCCGATCGCGGGGGTCGCGCCCCTGGCCGGTCTGGCCGTTACGGCCGCTCCGGCCGTTGTGACGTCCCGGAGGGCGAGCCGCGTCCGGCTGTGACCCGTAACCCGTGCGGGACACGTGACCCGGTGATCGCTGTCGTCGACAGCGGGCTACTCCGAGGAGTGGGTGAGGAGGTGGTCGACGGCCTCGGTCACGTCATCGACTGTGTGGTGGGGTGTGGCGAGGCCGTCGGGCCAGGGCCTGCCGCGTACCCAGATCGCGCGCAGGCCCGCGTTGAAGCCGCCCGCGATGTCGGTACGGGGGTTGTCGCCGGTCATCCAGTCGCCGGGGGTGAGCTGGGTGCCGCATCGTGCGGCGGCCAGTTCGAAGAGCCGCGGATCGGGTTTCCGGACGTCGATGTCGCCGGAGGCGGCGATGCCGTCGATCAGGTCGGCGAGGCCGGTGGCCCGGATCTTGGCACGCTGGATGTCGCTGGCGCCGTTGGTGGCGACGCCGACGCTCCAGCCGGCGTCCTTGAGCCGGGTCAGGCTCGCAAGGACTGCGGGGCGGCAGGTGACGGCGGCTGCCATGCGGTCGACGTACACACGCCACAGATGGTCGGCGGGCTCGCTGAGCTGGAAGGTGGCGGCAAGGCGGTCGAAGTCGCTGCGGTCGGCTCGATCGGCGAGTTCGGTGAGCAGCCACCGCTCGATGTCCGGGCCGTAGCCGTGGTCGTGGATGAGGGTGGCTATGGCGTCCGCGAAGGCGGCCGTGCGGTCGACGAGGGTGCCGTCCAGGTCGAAGAGAGCGAGGCGCATGTGGGCGACCCTATCGGGGTGGCTACCTGCACTGATCCGGACTTGAGCGTCGACTTCAACGGTGTGCCGCGCCCCTCGGTGTGCGGCTGGGTCCCGCAGGCAGGTAAACCTGCGACGCAGGCAGGTAAACCGTTGATGCGGGCAGGGTGACCGTCGACGGGGTCGGGCAGCCTGTGCCCGGCTTCGGGCCCGTTGCCCCGGGCCGCGTCCGGTACCGAGGGCGCAGCGCGAACCACGGTGTCGCCGCGGGATCGGAGCGCTCAACGGGTGTGGGCCCTGCAGCGGATGGGCTCAGCTATCCGCGGGGCTCCAGGCCGTCCAGGATGACGTCGATCAGGCCAGCGCGGGTCTGCGCGTCCGCGGTGGCCTGGGCGGCTCGGGCGGGTCGTGTGGTCGCGCGACTACCACGACCACGTCGCCCTGGCCGGTCTGCTGACGTGATCTGGAGCCTGGACGGAACTCGGCCGCCAACGAGGCGTGGCCCCAGGGTGGTCCCAGGATCAACCAGGTCCCGGCCGAGCGCGCGGCATCCACGAGGCCGACGACCTCTCGGACCGCGGCTGGGATCTCGGGCGTGGGACGATCGAGCGGTGACGCGACTCGTGGACCGTGACCGCTCTCTGGAGGAACTTGAGCGCGACTGTCGGCCGCCGCCCTCTGCCGGGGCAAGTCGCCTCATGGAGACCGCCGTTCTTGATGCAGAGGATCGCAAGGTTTCTGGCCCGGTAGGTGTGTCGGTACGAGCCCGGCCACCGGTCCCCGGACCGGCCTCGCCCCCCGGACCGGCCTCGGCCCCCCCGGGCCTCAACCGGCCCACCTCCGGGGGGCCTCGGTGGCTGCCAGGCAGGCGGTCAGGAGCGTTCCTGACTGCCCTGCCTTCACTTGGCGGTGTTGTCCACCTTGTAGTTGTAGTAGACCTGGTTGCCGTTGACGGACGCGGCGGTGACGGTGACGTCGAAGGTGGAGCCGCCTGCCGTGAGGTCGCAGTGGATCGTGGCACCGACTCGGGCGGGGAGGTGCTGAGGGCAGGTGACCCTGTCGGGGCGCTTGCCGGTGTCCGCGGTGAGCTTGTCGGAGATTGTCTGCGCGACTCGGGCCTTGTGGACGGCCCCGTCCTCGCTGACACCCGTGTTCTCGGGCTTTGAGGGATCGTCACCGACCGGCTGTTCTGAAGCTGTCGGTGACGATCCCTCCGCCGTCGGCTGTCCCGCGGCGGTCGGCTCCTCCTCGGCCGTCGGCTGTTCCTCGACGGCCGGTGAGCTTTTGCCGGCCGTCGCCTCGTCCTTCTTCTCCGCGTCGCCGGCGCTGAAGGAACAGCCGGTGGCGAGAAGCATCGTCAGTGCGCCCAATGCCGCCGCGGTCGCAATCCTTTTCCTGCGCCCCGTGTGCTGCATTCCGTCCCCCTGTTGTGGTTGATGTTGATCGGAAAAAAATCAGGACTGTGCGGTCGTCAGCTGTTCGTCAGTTGCAGCTGATCCGCGCCCCGGTTTCCACGCTGTAGTTCGCCCACACCATCGCGTTCCGCGTGTTGGGGCCGTAATCGCCGTCCGCCGCGACACCGACCTTCTTCTGGACGGTGATGAGCGCCGACTCGGTGAGACCCCCGAATTCCCCGTCCGTAACCAGCTTGTACCCGTAGCAGGAATTGAGGTTCTTCTGCAGGGCGCGGACTGCCGTGTTGCTCATCCCTCGGTCCAGCCAGCAATTGGACAGATCGCCGGTGACGTAGGGGATGTACTTGTAGGAGGTGGGGTTTGTGACCTTGTTGTATATGTAAGCCCCGTAGCTGCAAGGGGAATCGGCGACGGCCGCGGTCGCGGACGGCGCGCCGGCGAGAACGCCGCCGAGGAGCCCGGACAGAAGGGCCCCCATGGCCATGGCCGACTTGGTGCGCCCGTTGCGGATTTTCATCATTTCTTCTCCACCTTTCGATTTTCGGGCGGACTGCCCGAGTTCTTGCAGGACGGCCAGCCGTGCGCTTGAGCGCGCACGATCGGCTCCGGTCAGCCCCAGGAAGGAGCGACCCCAGGAAAGGAGCGACCCCAGGAAGGCGTAACCCCAGGAAGGTTGATCCGGCCGGAGGTCAGTCGGCGCCGGCGCTGGTGACCTCCACGGCGGTACCGAGGTCCGGCGCTGCCCTCCTCGCGCGTTCGCGGGCATCGTCCAGATCCGCGCCCTCCGCCACGACGATGCTCGCCGCCGAGCCGGACACGGCATCGCGTTGCAGAGTCGCGCGGACGACCGGATACCGGGCGAGCACGGCCTCGTACGCGGCGATCGCCTCGGCGGGGAACCGGTCGTTGAAGTCGCTCTCCACGAAGAGCCCCCCTTTGACCCGCAAAACCATCACACCGGAGAGCGGCCGGTGCCGGTCGCCCTCGGCGTACATGTCCTTGAAGACGGCCAACGCGCCGGTGGCGTCGACAGCGGTCACCTCGATCCGCCAGCGGTCGGTCGCCTTTTTCCAGGGCGCGTCGTGGATGTCGGCGTTGGCCACCCGGTCGTCGGCCGTCAGTGAGCGCCACAGCGCCAGGACCTCTCCCGTGCGCCTCTCGTCCGCGACGACGGTGAAGGTGACGCCGTCCGCTTCGATCCGCCCGCGGGTCTTGTCGTGACGGGCGACGTACTTCCTCATCTCGCCCACCAGGCTGGTCACTCGGTCGGCCGAAGTGCCGTCCTTAAGGGTCAGCGTGCCGGTGGACGTTCCCTGGAAAGGCAAGGTGTTGTTCTTGGTGGTGTGGATTTTCGCCACGTCCGGCGTACCGGCCCAGTTCTCTTCGAAATCCGCGGCGAGTGCCGTGCCCTTGTCGATGGCGCAGCCGGCCAGGAAGGGCAGGCCCAGCACAAGAGCGAGGCTCACTGTCGGCCACCGCAGGGCGCTTCTTTTCAGTGTCGTCTCCTTGCAGGCGTTGCAAGCGGTTGCAGGCATGGAAAGCGGATGAGCACGCCGGGGCCGGTCGGCTCAGGATCCGGCATGCGGTGGCCGGGGCCGGCCGTCGTGGCGCAGCCGGAGCCGACGCCGGGGGTGAGAGCGCAGCACCGGATGGAGGTTCCAGCCCTGTTGCGAGGCGACGCGCAGGACGTAACCCGCGCCGGCGCCCCGGAAGTGGTGTGCTCCGAGTTCCAGGTCGCGGTGGTACTCGCGACGGTGCCGGGATGTCTCCACCCGCCGGGTCTGCTTCGTGATGCGCCGGTCCACACGCGTCCGGTAGTACGCCGTGTCGCCGTCCCGCACGAGCGCCACCGGGGTCACGCACCAGAGCGGGACGAACGGCACCCGGCCGATCGTGGCGTCCAGCATCCGTGTCGCACCGTTCTCGGCACGCGGCACCATGTAGACGATCAGCTCGGCCACCGGCGCCACGAAGTACAAGCAGACGGCGAGGAAGACCCAGACCACCCACCACAGCGGCAGGAACACCAGGGTCAGAGGGAGCAGCAGCAGCCAGCGCAGTGCGGCTGGACGGACGGGAAGCGGCCCCCAGGCGGGGTCGTCGTAGTCATGCACGGGTGGTGCCTTCTCCTCGGGTTCGCCATCGAGCCTCACCGTCTTCTGATCCGGACCGTCTGATCCGGACCGTCACCTCAGTGGATCCGCATCCAACGAATTCTTCAGGGGTGAGTGACAGGCCTGGATACGTGCACTGCACGGCCGGTGTCAGCCCCTTACGACGGGACACTAGCCCGGCCCGGTCGCTGAGTGTGCCGGTCGTTCGCCCCACACGGCACGGCCGCCGCACACACCGGAGCACGCGCGAGACAGGGGACGAGACCCCCTTGCGCCGCGGCCGTTGGCGAGGCGTGTTCTGCCTTGATCGCGGGTCAACTACCCTTGTTCTCCATGGGGCATGGGGGATACGGGGGGAACGGCGAGGAAGCCGCGGAGCCGATGGGCCGCCCCGGGTCCGGCGAGCGCCTGGTCATCCTGGCCCTGGAGCGGTTCGGGGTGTGGCTCCGGTCCATCGTGGTCTGTCTGTGCGGTGCGCTGGGCATCGTGTCGGCGGATACGGCGGACATTCCCCTGGCGGTGTGTCTGCTGGTGCCCGCTTTCCTCGCCTGTGGTGTGCGCCTCTACGCGCTGCGCCGCCCGCACATGTTCCCGCTCGCCCTGCTGTGGACGTTGGACGCGGCCGTGGTGGTGTTGACGGGGCTGTCGCAGCCGGTGATCGGCGGCGAGTCCGCGAACGTGATGGTGGAGGCGATGGTCGGCATCAGCGTCGTCGCCTTCCAGTACGAGTGGGCGACGCGACCGCCGGCCGGGGCCGCCCTTGCCGTGTTGGGGGCTGCCGTCTGCGTGCTGGGCGACATCCTCTCCTCGCCCGGGGACGGCCTCGACGTCGTACCCCTGGTGCGCATGCTCATCCAGGTGTGCCTGTCGAGGGCTGCCTATCTCATCGTTCGGGCACTGGCCCGGGCGGCCGACCGGTCGGCCGCCGTCAGGGCCGCGGCGCGCCGGGAGAGGGAAGTCGCCGCCGCACGCAGGGCGAGCGAGCGCGAGTACCTGGCGACCCTGCACGACACGGCGAGCGCGACGCTGCTGATGGTCTCCCAGGGCGACGGCCGGGACTGGTCGTGGCTGCCGCCGCGCGCGAGGCAGGATCTGGAGGCCATGTCCGCCGTGCCCGGGTTCGAGACGGGGAGCGTCGATCTCGCGGCTCTTCTGGGCTGTGTGCCGGAGGGCGAGGGACAGGCCAGGGTGCGGCTCAAGACGCGTATCGAAGGCCCGCTCGCGATTCCGTCCGGTCCCGGGCTCGCGATATTCAACGGGGTCCGGGAGGCCGTCACCAATGTGGCACGCCATGCCGGGGTGCGGGAGGCGCAGCTCAGGGCATGGACGGAGGGGGACGGCGCCGTCGTCGAACTGTCCGACACGGGACGGGGCTTCGACCCGCTGGCCGTCCCCGCGCGGCGCCGGGGCATCTCCGGTTCCATCGTCGCCAGGATGCACGCGGTCGGAGGCACCGCCACGGTCACCTCCCGTCCGGACGACGGGACCCGCGTGCAGTGGCGCTGGCACGGCCCGACCGGCGCGTCACAGGCAGGGCACGGAACACAGGTGCCCGGCGTACCGCGCCCGCCCCGTGCCCAGGCACAGCACACGGCCGACGTCCGCTTCATCCGCGGGCGGCTCCTGCGCGGGACCCAACTGGCCGTGCTGCTGATCAGCCTGGTGTGGCAGTTCACCATCTCGCTGCGCCGGCTCGTGGTGCACCAGGACGTGTACCGCCCCGCGTGGGCACAGACGGCCTCCTTCGTGTGTCTGGCCGTCGTAGCGGTGGTCGGGGGCGCCTATCTGCTGCGTGGCAGGCGGCTCCCGCCGACAGTGCGGTGGGGGAGCCTGGGGTCGGTGCTGGCCGTTTCGGCGGTCTGCGCGTTCACCCTTCCGGCAGAGCTGTCGACAGGCGCGCCCGACTGGGCGTTCGGCCTGGTCGGCTGGCATGCGCTGTTCCTGCTGGCAGACCTGCGGGTCAGGGTGTTCGCGGCGTTCCTCGGGGCGCATGTGGGGCTCAACGCGACCGCCGTGTTCCTGTCGGGGGCGCCGAGCGCCGCCCAGTGGGCCACGTTGGGGATCTCCACGATAGGCAGCTGCGGCTTCCAGCTCTCCGTCGGTGTGCTGATGTCGTACCTGCTCCACGGTACGGCGCCGGCCGCGGGGACCGCCGCCGCACAGGAGGAAGAGATGCGTACCCGGGAACGTATCCACGAGGACATGCAGCGTGACCACAAGGAGCGCTACCGCGCGCTGACGGCGACGACCGTGCCGCTGCTCGTGGGCCTCGGTCACGGTGTGCTGAGCCCGCACGACGAGGAGGTCAGGCTGCGGTGCGGCGTCGAAGCCGCCCGTATGCGCCGCCTGTTCGCCGAGGGCGACGCGGTCCTGGACCCGCTGCTGAACGAGTTGCGGGCGTGCGTGGAGGTGGTCGAGCATCGGGGGGTGACGGTGAGCCTGTCCGTACGAGGCAAGCCGGGGGAGGTGCCTGTGGAGGTGCGCAGGCGGCTGATCGACCCGGTGGCGGTGACCCTGGGCCGTACCCGCTCGACCGCGCGGGTGACTGTCGTGTGGACACCCCGAGCGGTACGCGTCAGCGTGGTCAGCGAGGACTGTGCCGGCGGCCGGGACACGGAAGAGGCCGCTGAGGCACACAGCGGTGCCACGAACGCGAAGGTGGACGTGGCGCGAACGACGCGGGGCGGAAGTGTGTGGGTGGAGGCGGGCTGGAGCAGACCGGCGATCTCCGGAGTTGACCTCACATGAGTGACAACGCACCGGTCAGCGTGGTCGTCGTCGACGACCATCCCGCCATCCTCTCGGGAGTGGAGGCGTGGTACGCCGCCTCACGAAGACCCATCACCGTGGTCGCGGCCGGCGACTCCGTACGCGAAGCCTGGACCCCGCCGGGCAGCACGGCCGACGTCGTCGTCCTGGATCTGCAACTGGCCGAGGGCGGACCGGCCTTCGGCAGTCTTCGCCGACTCGTCGACGCCGGGCGGCAGGTGATCGTCTATTCGATGCGGGACGACGAGAAGACCGCGCTGAACTGCCTGGACCTGGGAGCCGCGACCTATCTGACCAAGAGTGAGGGCCGGGACCACCTGGTCGAGGCGACGCTGGCGGCGGCGGACGAGCGGCCCTACATGCCGCCCGCACTGGCCGGCGCGCTGGGCACGAACACCCGAGCCGACCGCCCCCAGCTCTCGGTGCGCGAGGAGAACGTGCTCATCGAGTGGTTCCAGTCGGAGTCGAAGGAACTGGTCGCGCAGCGCCTCGGCATCTCCGTACGCACGGTCAACTCCTATCTCGACCGGGTGCGCATCAAGTACGCGAACGTCGGCCGGCCCGCCCGGACCAAGGCGAGCCTGGTCGCCCGCGCCATCCAGGACGGACTGGTCGACGTGGGCGACCTCTGAGCGGACGTCCTGAGCGGCCTGAACAGGTGCAGGTGCAGGGGGCCGGTGCCGTGCTCAGAGCGATCTGTCCGCGGAGCGCAGATCGGGCCGGTCCCTGAGCCGGCGTCGGGAGTTGATGCCCAGCTTGCGGTAGACACTGCGCAGGTGAGCGTCCACGGTGCGGGGACTGATGAACAGCCGTGAGGCCACTTCTTTCGAAGTCGCGCCCGTGGCGACCAGCCGCGCGATGTGCAGTTCCTGCATGGTGAGCTGGTCGCGGGCGAAACCGGTGCGGCTGCGCGCCGCCTCTCCCGTGGCACGCAGCTCGTCGGCGGCCCGCCGGGTGAACGCCTCCAGCCCGGCACCCGAGAACAACTCGTGCGCCGTACGCAGATGGGGCCGGCAGTCCTGCCTACGGCCCCGCCGCCGCAGCCATTCTCCGTACAGGAGGTGGGCCCTGGCCCGGTACGGGAGCAGCGGTGTGTCGGTGAGACGGTCGATCGCTTCCCGGTAGTCGTTCTCCGTTCCCTCCACCAGCCCACGCGCGTACGCCGCGATGCCCAGGCCCGAAGGGGTTCCACTGGCCCGGGTACGTTCGGTCAGCGACGCCAGCGCGGTGGCGGCCGTGGCGTGGTCACCGCACCGGACGGCAGCCTCCACCAGTTCCGGCAGGGCGAACCCGGTGACGAAGAGCTCACCGTCGGCCGTGGCACGTCGAGCGGCTGCCAGTGCCTCCTGGTACTCGGCCAGGCCGTTGTGGAGCACCGCGCTTGCCCAGTGGATGTTGGAGATGATCTGTCCCGTGGCGGTGGCTGTCGCGGTGACGGCTTCGAACAGCGCGACAGCCTCCTCGCGGCGTCCACGCATCGCGGCCAGTTGCAGCCGGTGATAGACGACAGGAGGCGCACCGGTCGCGTCGGCGATCGCCTCCTCTTCGGCGATCGTCGCCATCGCTTCGTCGAGGTCGCCGGTGAGTGCGGCGGCGGAGGCGGCCTGCGCGAGCCCGAGGCGCAGGACGAGCGGTGATCCCGATGCCCGCCCGTTCTTCAGCAGCCACTCGATGATCCGCATGTGGGTGACGGGGTCCCACAGCTCGGCCGCGAGGATGATCGCGAGCGCGGGGTGCCGGGCCCACAACGGGCCGTCCGCGCCGTCGAGTGCCTCCTTGATCAGCGGGACGGCCGCGTGGTGCCCGTCCGAGGTCAGGGTGTCCAGCGCGTCGAGGATGTCCGGGGCGTGCGGCGACGCGGTCCGGGCTTCGGCGAGGACCCTGTCCATCACACCGTTCGCGCGTCCGACGAGCAGACTCATTTCGAGCGCTTCCACATAACTCTCCCGGGAGCGCGCGGGATCGAGGAGCGCGAACCGCCGCGCGGCACGCAGCATGGCCGCCGGACCGTCGCTGTCGTCGGCCCGGGCCAGGGAGATCCGGCCCCGCAGCAGATCGGCCTCCGCCTGCTGCGACGCGTACGGACCTGAGCCCGATCCAGCTCCCGGTCCCGATCCAGCTCCCGGTCCCGATGCCGATCCTTCGACCGTCGTGAGCAGCGCGGCCGCCCTGTCGGTGGCACCCGCGTCGAGATGGGCGCGCGTGGCCGCGAGGGTCCGTTCGATACGCCGTTCGGTGTCGAGCGACAGCTCCGCAGCGCGTTCGAGGAAGGCGGCCGTGGCCACCGCGCCACCACGTGCAAGAGCGCGGGACGCCGAGCGCTCCAGCTCCGCGGCGACGTCCTCGTCCGGGACGGCGGAGGCCTGCGCGCGATGCCACGCACGCCGGTCGGGGTCGGTGACCGGGTCGGTCACTTCGGCGAGCGCGCGATGGGCCAGCCGCCGCTCGCCCGCCGCGGCGTCGTCGTACGCCGCGCTTCGAGCCAGCGGGTGGTAGAAGCGCACACGGGCGCCGAACTCGACCAGGCCGGTAGCGGCGGCGGCCGCACCGGCCGTCGCCAGGTCGATGTCGAGCCTGCGCGCCGCGGGCCACAGCAGCCCGGGATCCCCGGTCGGATCGGCACCGGCGATCGTGAGCAGGAGCCGCGCCTGCGGGGGCAGGCCGGACAGCGTGGTACGGAATCCGCGGCCGACCCGGTGTGGCACCGAGGCCGGTTCGGGCGGGGCGAACCCGCCGGCTCTGGGCAGGGCGAGCAGAGCCAACGGGTTGCCCCTGGCCTCCGCCACCAGTCGGTCACGTACCTGCTCGTCGAGCGTCTCGTGGCTCTGCCGGGCGAGCAGCGTCCTGGCGTCGGCGTCGCTCAGCCCGTCGACGTTCAGACTCGGGAGGGCCTCCAACTCCTCGTACTCGCACGGCAGTCGGGCGGCGAACACCATGGCGACCGGCTCGGCGGAGACGCGCCGGGCGACAAAGGCCAGTGCCCTGGACGAGGCCGCGTCGAGCCAGTGCGCGTCGTCGATCACGCACAGCAAGGGGTGTTCCTGGGCGGCCGCCGTGAGCAGCCCCAGCGTCGCGAGGCCGGCCCGGAACACGTCCGGGGTCCCGGACGCCAGGTCGAAGGCGATCTGCAGGGCTTGGCGCTGCTGGACGGGCAGCTCGCTCAGGCGCTCCATCACCGGGAGGCAGAGCTGGTGCAGCGCGGCGAACGGCAGCTCCGCCTCGTGCTGGGCCCCGCCCGCCCGCAGGACAAGGAAGCCGGACGCGGCCTCCTGCGCGTGTTCGAGCAGTGTGCTCTTGCCGATCCCCGCCTCACCGCTCAGGACGAGGGTGCCGCCCCGGCCTGCCCGCGCCGCGCCGATCAGCTCGGCGAGGCGCTGTGTCTCGTACTGCCTGCCGAGCAGCGGACCGCGAGTATGGGCCAACGTTTGCACAGCGCGTAGCCTACCGAGCCGGCGGCGGGCCCCGGTCCGGCCCCGGGGAACGGGCGGGTCCGGGTGGTTCCGGACGGCTCCGGGCGACGCGGGAATCGAGGACGATTTTCACGAGGAACGGTTCTCAGGAGTGATGATGTGTCCGTGGCACGACGCCGACCTTCTCGTCTTCGCCCAGGACGACGAACTGGCCCATCATTCCGTCGTCCTCGTGCTGCAACAGATGACAGTGGTACATGTACGGCGTGTTCGGATCGGTGTGTCCGCGAAAGCGCATCGCCAGCCGGTAGTGCTTCCCCTGTGCCAGCAGGACGGTGTCCTTCCAGCCGCGCAGGTGCGGGTCCGGCTTCCCGCCGTCGACGGTCAGCACCTGGAACTGCACGTCGTGAACGTGGAAGTTGTGCAGAAAGCCGTTGTCGTTGACCACGTCCCACACCTCGACCGTGCCCTCGCGGACACCGAAGTCGATACGGTCCATCGCCATCGACCTGCCGTTGATCTGGTCCGACGCGAGCACGAAGGAACGTTCCCGCGCGACCGTTTCACCGGCGAGGTCCGGTGCGGCACCGAGCGAGGCGGGGAGTGCGGCGACATCGGACAGGGCGGCCGCGGCCCGGAACTGGCAGATGTCGAGACGGTCGTCGAAGCCGTCGATCCGTCCCAGCGTGCCGCCGTACTCGGACGGGTAGGAGCGCAGTTCGACCCGCTCGCCCGGCTTGAAGGCCACCAGGATCTCCGCGCGTTCGCCGGGTGAGAGATAGAGCCGCTCGGTGGTCCACGGCTCGGCGAGCAGGCCGCCGTCGGTGGCGATGAGCGAGAAGCGCCGGTCGTCGGAGAACCCCAGGTTGTACAGGCGTGCGTTGGAACCGTTGAGCAGCCGCAGTCGTACGAGCTCGGTGGTGACGTCGACGTACGGGCCGAGTGCGCCGTTGACGAGGACCTCTTTGCCGATCACGCCCACCGAGCCGCCCAGTGGCACTCGCTTCTCGAACTGGTTGTCCCCGTCGAACGCCCGGTCCTGAACGATCATCGGGATGTCGTCGACGCCGTACTCGGACGGCAGTGTCGACGCCTCGGAGTCCTTGTCGTCGACGATGAACAGGCCGCTGAGGCCCCGGTACATGTGGTCGGCGGTCGCGCCGTGCAGGTGCGGGTGGTACCAGAGCGTCGCGGCGGGCTGGTCGACCGTCCACCTCGGCCGCCAGGTCTCTCCGGGCCCGACGACCTGGTGGGGTCCGCCGTCCATGGCCGCGGGAAGGTGCATCCCGTGCCAGTGCAGCGAGGTGTCCTCATCGAGGCCGTTGCGGACGGCGAACTCGACCTGCTCGCCGCGCCGCACGCGGATCGTCGGACCGAGATACGTACCGTTCACGCCCCAAGTGCGGGTGGTGGCACCTGCCTTGAACCGGGTCCTGCCCGCCTTGATGCCGAGTGTGAACACCCGGGCCCCCTGCGCGCCCTTCTCCGACTCCGCCAGCGGCGGAATCGGCAGAACCTTGTCGAAGTCGATCTCGCCGAACGTGTCCTGCTTCGCGGCGTAGTAGTAGATGCCGTAACCACCACCAGCGAGGACGACGGCGCCCCCGGTGCCGAACCCGAGAGCCTTCAGCGCTGTGCGTCGTTTCATGACGATCACTGTCGTGCGCCGACCGGCCCCTTCGCGTCGGTGCACATTACGTAACCTCGTCGGATCCGGGCCCGACGAGGTCGGCACGTCCTGGAACCGGGTCGGGCGGTCCGCTCACCCGAGGGCCGGCAGGATCACCCACCTCGCGGTGCCGGTCACGTCCGTCACTGTCGGCCGTATTCCGGCGGTGCGGCAGAGGAGTTCGAGGGTGTCGTCGAACGCGGCCTCCTGAGGGGCGTCGGCGTTCATCGCCGCCATGGCCGCTCGGACCTCCGAGGTGGTCGGCTCCTCGGCTCCCTCTTCGGAGTGGTCGGCCACCACCTCGCCGTCGCGGTACACCAGGAAGCTGGTGTCCGCGTTGATGCTGCGGGAGCAGGACACGGCGAAGGTGCCGAGGGAGAGCGCCGAACTGTCCGTCCCTGGGTGGCCGTTGTTTTCGACGAGCAGGGTGTGCGGGCCGAGGGCGAACGCGGCCAGGCACACGTCGTCCATGCCGGAGTCCTCGATCTCGCTCTGTGTCAGCAGGTCCGCCCAGGTGCCCGTTCGGACCTGGCCCGGGTCGGCGCCCAGGCGCAGCAGGGCCTCGTCGGGTGTCGTGTCGTGCACGACGGCGACGCAGAAGTACTCCAGACCGTTCAGCTCCTCCAGCCACGCCTCGAAGTCCTCGCCCTGCTCTGCTTCGGCGGCGTCCGCATCCGCCACGTCTTCGCCGTTGCGCCACACGACCGTGCCGTCCGCGCGGCGCAGCTGGACTTCCCCGCTTTCGACGCGCAGTTCGTCGGCCGGCCCGGCCGGCGGGGGCCGCTCGGGGTCGTCGTCGAGGGTCCGCAGCATGCCGTCCTCGTCCAGGAGCAGTCCTGGCCGCTGGGCGTCCCCCAGGTGTGCGTACCAGAGCCAGGTGCCGCCCGCTCCGAACAGCACCAGACGCTGGTCGTCATGGTGGCCGAGTACGGTGCTGCCGTCGGCGGAGGTGAGGGAGTGCCGGCGGAGTGTCTGTCCTCTGCGCAGCACCGCGCCGCGCGGCGTGTCCACGGCCGGGGCGTCGCAGGAGGTGTGTGCGTCCACCGACCACACCACGCGGCCTTCGTCGTCGAGCAGTTCCACCCGGCCGTCGTCGCGGACGGCGAGCCGCCGGGCGCCCGAACCGGCCGTGCCGGAGCGCCAGACGGGTGCGCCGTGCGGGTTGTGCACCACCAGGTCGCCGTCGGCCGTCAGCTCGGCCCATCCGCCGTCGGCCCAGTGCGTGCCGGCCGACCACACGGTCCGGTGCTCGGCGTTGCAGCGCAGCACCAGGTCGCCGTTCCCCTGGTGAACCAGGGTGTGCGAGCCGGAGGGAGAGGTCAGCGACTGGTGGCGCAGGCGCCCGCCGGCGCCGAGCTCCGGTCCGCCGTGGGCGTAGGGGGCTCCAGCGGACACGGGCGTGGCCCGGTTCGGGGCGCCCTCGTGCCACAGGACGGTGCCGGCGACATCGGTCAGACACAATGTCCGGGCCTTCACCTTGGTGCCGTTGACCGGCAGCAGGCGCCAGCCGAGCACGGTGCCCTCCTGCTCCAGCCAGTCGACCAGCGGTCCGGACAGCGCGTAGCTCCCGCCGCCGCCGTTGGGCCAGTGCTCGCCGATGCGGAGCTGTCCGTCCTGCTCTCGTACGACGGTCCGGCGCTTCTTGCCGTCGCTGAGCAGGTAAGCGTCGGCGGTGATGTCGGCCGCGGGGGCGGCGTCCCGCAGCGCCACCGCTTCGACCGGACCGGTGCGCGAGTTGGCCAGGCGCACATGCTCCCCGCTGAGCAGTTCCAGGTCGCCCGCGTCGGTGAGGATCAGGTGGTGCGCGCCGGGGGCTGCGAATCCCGAGCGCCAGATCGTCTCATGGCTGTCCCCGGCCTCGACCTGGACCTCGCCCCGGTCGCCGAGCAGCAGTCGTCCGGCGGCCCCCGCCCGCCAGGTGACCTCGTCCCGCTCGGTGTCCGTGATCACGGCGGTACCCGCGGCGTCGTAACGCAGGACGAACCGTCCGCGGGGCGCGCGCAGTTGTTCGTCTGCGTAGAGGCGGTTGAACTGGAGGAGTTCGCGCATGATGACCTTTTCGTGAGCCGGGCGCCGCAGGTGTGTCGTGCTTGATCGCATTGTGCCGGGTGCCACTGACAACCGGCCGGGCGTGGCGATCGCGGCCTGCGGCCCTGCTCCGGGGCGAGACGAAAAGGGCGGGGTGCGCCTCGACGGACGGCGAGGCGGCCGGGCGCCGTCAGGTCTTTCTGCCTGCCGGCAGGGGGGCGGCAGAGGGTTCGGTTTCGTGCACCTCGGTCAGGATCGCGTACTGCCCGGCGAGGAGTTCGGTGAGGATGCGGCGTGCGGCCTTCAGCAGGTCGGCGATGTCGCCTCCGGCGAGGGCGTAGATGACCGTGGAGCCCTGGCGGGTGGAGACGATGATGCCCGCCCGGCGCAGTACGCCCAGTTGCTGGGACAGGCTCGACGGTTCGATCTCGATGTCGGCGAGCAGGTCCCGCACCGCGACCGGGCCGTGCTGCAGCAGTTCGAGAACTCTGATGCGTACGGGGTGTCCCAGCATACGGAAGAACTCGGCTTTGGCCTGGTAGAGGGGCACTTGCACAGCCGTTCGCTCCCTACGCGTGGGCGATGGGGCCGAACGGGACTCGGTGCTCCCATCGTGTGAGAACAGTCTGTCGCACCTCGTCCCGCCGGAACCCACGGAATGGACATGTATGGATGTCGAGAGTTGCAGAACTCTTCACATCGTGGGCATGCGAAAAGAGGGTCAGACGGCGAGGTTTTCCTCCACTCGTTTGAGCTGGTGACGCGCCATCGCCAGGTTCGACCTCGCTTTGTCCATCACCAGGTACAGGAACAGGCCGTTGCCGCTTCGGCCGTTCACCAGCCGGATGACGTGGTAGTGCCGGTCGAGGGTGATCAGGATGTCCTCGATCTGGCTGGCCAGGCCGAGATGCTCCAGGGTCCGCATCTGCGCGCGGACGACATCGGTGTTACCGGCGGCGGCCACTTCTAAGTCCAGGTCCTTGCCGCCGCCGAGCACACCGAGGGCCAGGCCACTGGTGTAGTCCACGACAGCGGCTCCCAGGGCTCCCTCCACGCCGGTCATCAGCTCTTTCAGCGATACATCCACATCGGCCATGGCCTGTCTCCGTTCGTGGGCAGGGCCGGGCTGTTCCCGTCCCGTTGTGCCAGCCACGCTAGGAGCGAGACCGCGAACAAGGGCCGCATATGCATAGTTGAGCGAAAATGCAGCTGAGTCATATCTGTTGAAAGAATGCGGCCGCTTCGGCTTCGGAAATGTTGGAAGCGCCAGAGATCAGTGACGGAGTCCTCGGAGTGTCCCTGATCGAGTACTCCTCGGTGACCGAGACGGAGCAGGGCGTCATGCGACGTCGCGGCCCGAGCTCTGCATGCGGGCGCCTTCATGGGAGCCGCGCCGGCCGATGCTGCTGTGGACCAGTCGAAGGTGTCTGCCGCGGGCGTGACGTCCCGCGGACGCCGCGCGCCGCATGCCGTCCTCCAGGCGGTCCATCGCGTACAGCAGCACGGCCAGGCCCGGCAGCAGCAGAACAGCTACGGCGATCACCACACAAACCCTTCCATCAGACGACACCGCGACGGGTCTCCACCTCCGCATGCTTCACCGCGGCTCCTGTGTGAAGGTGCTGTGGGTTTCGCGCAACGACCGCATGACGCCCGGCGGGTGCCCGGAACCCGACGCTCCCGTGGCCGGGCCACCGCCCGGCGCGGCAGCTTGCCCGTCAGCCGGCCCCGGCGCCGTAACGCTGACCGCGCCGGGCGCGGGGCGGGGGAGTGTCGCGGAACACGTTGACGAGTTCCATGCCTGACGCGTGCCCCCACGCCGGTCTCCCTCACACGGGAGACCACCGTGAACCGCTCAGCCTCCGACGGCGCCCGGACGGTGAGCCGAGCGGATGACAAGTCCGTTCCGGGTGCTTACGCTGCGAGGAACCTCTGCCGGGTACGCGGCGCACTTGCGACGCCGCTATTCGGTGCTGGGCGGATGCGCCCGAACGGATCGGCAGGGGTATGCGATGGCCATCGACCACTCACGCGCGGTGACGAGCGAATGGTGCCGCCGAGCCGCATGCGTCGGTGAGGATCCCGAGATCTTCTTCCCGCTCGCCGACACGCTCGCCCCCGGACCGGAGGCGCGAGCGGCTCTGACGGTGTGCCGCCGCTGCCCCGTCCTCCTCGCCTGTCGCTCCTGGGCCATCGGCCACGGCGAGGACGCGGGTATCTGGGGAGCCACCACGGCCACCCAACGACGAGCCGTCCACCGCGCCACCGTGGAATCCGGGGCACTGCCGGCGCACCGGCGGTACCGGACGGCGCCGGGCACCGACCCGGACCCGGGCCCGGGAGAGTGCGGGGACGGGGACGGGGGCGTGGGCAGGGGTGGTGAGGCGGTCAAGGACGGGGAGAAACGCTCCGGCGGGCCGGCGACGCCTGCCGCCGCGGGGTGAGCCGCCACGACGCGCGCCGTGTGGTGCTGCCGACGTGCCTGGTGACCGGCGTCGGCCGCGCCACGCGCCGCCATCCGAGTCCTTCGCGAGGCCCACCGCATCCGTCGGCCATGAGACGGGCGAAGGGTTGGTGAACGGTGTCTCGGATCCCGGGTCCGACGCCGCGGCCGGGCCCCCGTGCCGAGGAGGCGCACATGTACGGCGCGACCACATGCGGGACCGCGGCGGCCGACGTCCCAATGGGTGGCCGCCGTGCGGACCCCGTCCGGCCGTCCGCGGACCGTGAGACCGTCGAGGACAACCCCACCTGGCGGAGCATCGGGCTGGCAACCATGGCGGCGATGCTCGTGGTGTCCCTGCGACGGGTCGGCAGCCGCGCCTTCGAGGCCCACTGCCAGTGGCCCCGGTTCCACCCGCTCAACGAACGCCACCTGCCCGTGAGCCACCATCCCCTGATCATGGTCGAGTCCGTCCGGCAGGTCGCCGTGGCCCTGGCCGCTCACCTGCCGCGGCCCGCCGGGAACCTGGAGCCCGTGTCGGTCCGGCTGGGCCTGTCCGACGCCGGACCGCCGCTGGAGAGCGGCGACGCCACCGACGTACTGCTGCGGATCGCTCTCCGCGATGTCGAGGTCGAGGACGGCCGCTGCGTGGCCCATCGGCTCACGGCCGACTTCCTGCACGCCGGTGAGCGGTTCGCCTCATGCGCGATGCGCCTCGCCCGGCCTGCGCTGCATGCACCCGAGGCGCCGGGCACCGCATCCCTGCCCGGCATGTTGTACCCCTCGGCGGCGGCGGTCGGGGCGGCCGCCGAGCCGGACGTCCTGCTGGCCCGGGGTCCGCAGGGACGCATGGCGATCGCACCACGCGACCTCGGCCATCCCGTATTTCTCGCCGGCCGGCCGTCCTGTCTTCCCGCCCTGGCGGTCCTGGAGGCCGGGCGGCAGGCGACGCTGCTGTGCTGCGGCCGTCCGGCCGCCGCGATCAGAGGACTCAGCGTCGACCTGTACGGAGCCGTGCCGCTCACCGGAGCGGTCGTCGAGCTGACTTCCTCGTCACTCGGCCCCCGCTTCGCGGTGCTCACGGCGGGACGGGTCGCCGCGACGGGCGGGGTCGGCCTGCTGCCCGCCTGAGCGGCCGCCCGCGGATGCCGCACGAGTGACCTGGTCCGGTCCGGGCCGACGCCTTCCACCTGACCATGCGGGCCGGCGGGCGGAGTCGTGTGCGACGCCGTTCATCGCATCGCATCGCAGTCCCGGGCTCTCGGTGACAGTTCCGTCCCTGATGTCGGGACCCCGGGCGGCCTGTCGCCGTTCGGGGAGTGGGGATGAAATCCCGTCGGGGTGGTGTCCGTCCCCGCGATCAGGCGAGTGCGGCGACGAGCAGGGTGAAGGCGGCGATGATGACGGCGACACGGATGTAGTGGAAGCGAAGCCAGCGGTTCAGCTGCTCCTGCCAGTCGTCGGGCCGGTTTTCGGGGGTCCACGTCCTGTTCCGGTTGTTGATCGGGACGAGCAGCAGGAGCGACATGACCACGCTCAGGATCAGCAGCACGGCCGCGATGACGACGAGGCCGGCGCCGTGCTCGTGCCATCCGGTGATGGCCCAGAGCGCGCTCAGTACGAGCGAGCCGACGTACCAGAACGGCATCAGGGCGCCGAGCATCCGGCCTCCGTGAGCGTGGCCGAGTTGACGGCTGTCCTCCGGGAGGGCGTCGAGGATCGGGTTCATGACGAAGGCGACGGAGAACTCCACCCCCACCATCAGGCCGACGACCACGGTGGTGAAGACCTCAAGTGCGTTGAGCATGACTGCCCCTCCAGGAATCTAGTGCTGCTAGATGTCAAAGCAACGCTAGACCTGCTGCCGCTTGATTGTCTAGCAGTGCTAGAATCGAGTCATGTCGGTACAGGAACGCAAGGAGCGCGAACGGGCGGCCCGCGAGCGCCTCATCGTGGCGACAGCCCGCGAACTCGCCGAGCAGCAGGGCTGGGACGCCGTCACCACGCGTCGGCTCGCCGAGCGCATCGAATACAGCCAGCCCGTCCTCTACAGCCACTTCCGCGGCAAGCGCGAGATCATCGGCGCCGTATCCCTCGAAGGCGCCACCGAGCTGGCTGCCGCGGTGCGGGCCGCGGCAGCCGCCGCGGACGGCCCGCGCGAGCGGGTCACCGCCCTGGCCCGCGCCTACCTCGACTTCGCCGCACGCAACCCGGCGGTCTACGACGCCCTGTTCCAGCTCGACGGCGGCCTGGCGTTCGCGCGCGAGGACACCCCCGAACCTCTCAAGGACGCTTTTGGCGCGTTGCTGGAGAGCCTGGGCGAGGTCGCCGGGGACGACGTCCCTCCGGGACTGTTCACCGAGGTGTTCTGGGCGGCCTTGCACGGGCTGGCGACGCTGACCCGGGTGGGACGGCTGCCTGCGGCGGAAGCCGAGCGGAGGATGGAGCTGCTGGTCGACCGGCTCGCCGTGGTCTGACAGCGTCTTTTCGCGTCGGAGTCACGTAACTGTGCGCGGGGGAGCGGCTCGCATTGCGGCGCCGTGCACCAGGCCGTCCAGGATCAGAAACAGGCCGGCCTCGAACGCCGACTCGTGCAACATCCGGAACACCCGCATGGTTCCGGGCGGCCGTCAGATCATGCGCCGCAGCCGCAGCCGCAGCCGCAATCCGACCACCTTTCGAAGGAGGAACGCGGCGGCAGCCGGCAACACCCCGAGAACCCGGCGCCGATCAGCACCGTCTGAGAGCGGCCGTACAACGGGGGCGAGTACGGCCGAGATCCGAACCCGTGCCGGGACTCAGGCCGCGACGAGCTCCTGCTCACGGTCGGGCGTCTTGACCTTCGGCTTCTTGTTCGGCAGCGAGAGCCGGAAGACCTTGTGCCACGCGGAGAACACCTGCTTGGGCAGCGGCCCGGTGACGTACTCAAGCTCGTACTTCTCGAACAGTGCGCGCACCTTCACCGCGACCTCGGCGTACCGGTTGCTCGGCAGGTCCGGGAACAGGTGGTGCTCGATCTGGTGCGAGAGGTTGCCGGTCATGAAGTGCATGGCCTTGCTGCCGCTGATGTTCGCCGAGCCCAGCATCTGGCGCAGGTACCACTGGCCGCGCGTCTCGCCCTTGATCGACCGCCGCTCGAAGACCTGCACGCCCTCGGGGAAGTGCCCGCACATGATCACCGAGTGGGTCCATACGTTGCGGACCAGGTTCGCGGTGAACGTGGCGGCGAGCGTGGTGAGGAACGACGGGCCCGACAGCAGCGGGTGGATCACGTAGTCCTTGAGCACCTGCTTGCGGATCTTGCGGCCGACGGCCCTGGCCCGCGCGCGGAACTCCGGGTTCTTGCGGCGGCGCTTGTGCAGGTTCTTGCCGAGCTCCAGGTCGTACGCCGCGATGCCGTACTCGAAGAAGCAGGCGTTGAGGAAGTTCCACAGCGGCTGGCCGAGGTGGAACGGGTGCCACCTCTGGTCTTCGTCGACGCGCATGATGCCGTAGCCGAGGTCGTTGTCCTTGCCGATCACGTTGGTGTACGTGTGGTGCAGCTCGTTGTGCGAGTGCTTCCACTGCTCGGACGGCGAGACGTGATCCCACTCCCAGGTGGTGGAGTGGATCTTCGGGTCCCGCATCCAGTCCCACTGGCCGTGCAGGACGTTGTGACCGATCTCCATGTTGTCCATGATCTTCGCCACGGACAGCCCCGCGGTACCGATCAGCCACGCGGGCGGGAAGAACGAGAACAGCAGCACACCCCGGCTGGCCAGCTCAAGCTTGCGCTGCACCGAGATGACCTTGCGGATGTAGGCGGCGTCCTTCTCGCCGCGGTCGGCGATCACCTCGTCGCGGATCGCGTCCAGCTCGCGGCCGAGCTCCTCGATCTGCTCCGCGGTCAGGTGGGCGGTGGGGTCGATGGCGGTCAAGGTGCTCCTACCGTTCGATGTCGCACGGGCCCGCCGCGGCGGACACGCAGGTCTGGATGAGGACGCCCGGCTCGGCCTCGGTGATCTCGCCGGTACGCAGATCGCGGACGGCACCCGCCTTGAGCGGCGTGACGCAGCCGAAGCAGATGCCCATACGGCACCCGGAGGGCATGAGCACACCGGCCTCCTCGCCGATGTCCAGCAACGGCGTGCCGCCGTCCGCGTCGACGGTCTTGCCGGTGGTACTGAAGGTGACCTCTCCGCCGTCGCCGGCGACGACGATGCCGGGCCGGAAGCGCTCGGTGTGCAGGCGCTCCTGGACGCCGTGTCCGGTCCAGTGCGCTTCGGCGGCGTCGAGCAGGCCCGCGGGTCCGCAGGCCCAGGTCTCGCGCTCGGCCCAGTCGGGCACGAGTTCGTCGAGACGGGCGATGTCGAGCATGCCGTCCGTGTCGGTGTGCACCTCGGTGAGACGCAGCTTCTTGTCCGCGGCCAGCGCGTGCAGCTCGCCGCGGAAGATCACGTCGTGCGGCTGCGGCGCGCAGTGCACCATGACGACGTCGTCGAACTCGGTGTCGCGCAGCATGCCCATCACGGGCGTGATGCCGCTGCCGGCCGTCAGGTAGAGCACCTTGGCGGGCCTGGCCCGCGGCAGCACGAAGTCACCGGTCGCCTGGTCGAGCTGGATCAGCGTGCCCGGCTTCGCTCTGCGGACCAGGTGGTTGCTGACCTTGCCGTCCGGGATCGCCTTCACGGTGATCGTGACGCGGCCGTCCCGGCGGTCGGTCGGCGAGGTGAGGGAGTAGGCACGCCACAGGCGCACCCCTTCGACATCGACCCCGATCCGCACGTACTGACCGGCTGTGTGGCCGCGCCAGCCCCGTCCCGGCCTGATCACGATGGTCGCGGCGTCACCCGTCTCGGGGTGCACGGCCTCGATGCGCCCACGCAGGTCGGCGCCCGCGCGCAGCGGGCTGACCAGGTCGAGGTAGTCCGACGGCAGCAGCGGCGTCGTGACTGTCTCCAGCAGTTTCCATGCCCTGCTGCGAAGGGCTGCACTCGTCATGACTTCAGCTTGATGCGCCGCAGGGCGTAAAGTCCTGACCGCAGGACGTGAATCTGGTCGGCTGAATTGTTCGCAGGGAACAAAAAATGAGCTATGCAATCCGGAAGGCCAGTGAACTGGCCCTGGATGAGACGACGGTCACCGCAATTCGGGCCGCGCTGAAGAGCACCGCCGACGAGGTCGTCCAGGCGATCATCGACGAGGTCCCTCCCTACGCCAACGCGCTGTCGGGCCGTATGGGCGCCACCATCCGCCGAGCCGTCCGCACCGCCCTGGGGCACTACCTGGACCTCGCGAGCGGCAACGCCACAGGCGGCGATGCCGGTGACGCGGCCTACGAACTGGGCCGCGGCGAGGTACGCGACGGCCGTTCGATGGACGCCCTGCTCGGCGCGTACCGCGTCGGCGCCCGCGTGGCCTGGCGATGCCTGGCAGCGGGTGCCGTACCCGCGGGTCTGCCCGCCGCCGAGGTCGCCAAGTTCGCCGAGCTGACCTTCGCCTACATCGACGAGCTCTCCGCCGCGAGCGCCGCGGGCCACGCCGACGAACTGGCCGCCCGGGGCAGGGCCCAGGAGCGCCACCTGGAACACCTGGCCCGCGACCTCCTCGCCGACGCGAGCCCGGACGTGCTGCGGGCATCCGGCCAGCGGGCGGGGTGGCAGCCGCCGGTCTCACTGACCGCGGTCCTGCTGCCCGCCGCCCAGGCCCGGCCCGCCTACCGCGCGCTCGACCCGAACACCCTCGTCCTCGACGATCTGCCGGACGCCACCGGCGTGCTGCTCGTCCCCGACGCCGACCGATCACATCTCTTGCGGCAGCTGACCGACCGCACCGCCGTGGTCGGCCCGGCCCGGCCATGGACGCGCGCGTCCGCCTCGTACGCACGAGCCGTACGCGCGCGCTCCCTCTCCTCCGACATTCGCGACACCGAGGACCACCTGCCCGAGCTTGTGCTGAGCGCCGACGCGGACGCGTTCGCAGACCTGCGTGCCCGAGCCCTCGCACCCTTGCGGACCGTGCCCGCCGCGACCGGACAACGGCTGGAGGAGACGCTGCGGGCGTGGCTGCTGCACCAGGGCAGGCGGGACGAGGTGGCGGCGGCGTTGTTCGTCCACCCCCAGACCGTCCGGTACCGGATGTCGCAACTGCGGGAACTGTTTCCGGACCTCGCAACGCCACACCGGGTACTCGAACTCACGCTGGCGGTCGGTCTTCGTTCCCTCTGACACGCACCCCGACCGCCCACGACCACGTCCGACAGCGGCCAAGGGATCGGGCATCCCTCCCGACAGGCCGGCCGGGGTCGGCCCGGCACACCGCGGCAGGGATGATGTGCGTGAAACGACGGAACGTGAGGTCAGGAGCTTCCATGGCGCAGCGGGTTCACCGACCCCGTGAGGACGCGGAGTTCGATTTCATCCTCGGGATGAGCGGAGTCCCGGTCCTCGCGTACTTCACCGGAACGTGGCCCAAGGCGATCGAGCCCTGCCGGGTGATGGACCTCGTCGTGGGCGGCATCGCGGACGACTGCACGGGCCGCCTGACGACCGTCCGCGCCGACATCACGCGTTGTCCGGCCGCAACCGCGCGATACGGGATCACCGGAGCCGCGTCCTACGTCCTGTTGAAGGAAGGCGAGGTGGTGGCGCGCGGTACGGATCCGACGACCATCACCGAGGTACGGAAACTCTTGGACGGCCACCTCTGAGTGGCGCCACTGCAGGTGACGAGGCGTTCAGGCCCCCGATGATCGGTGGAGAGCTTGCGTGAACAAGCCCTCCAGGACGTGTCTGCGGAAGCTATACGAGGTGGTCAGAAGATCAGCAGCATGAGCAGTAATGCGGTCGCACAGACCAGCTCCTGAGAGACGGGCCTGCGCCGAAGCTCCCAGACCAGTGCGGCGAATAGTGCGGCCGCCAACACTGATCGGGAACCTGCGGCCACGAAACCGTCTGCCACGGACATCAGTTGCACGATCAGTTCAACTCGACTCAGAGCGTCAGCGGTCGCTGTTTCCGCTGGCCTTCCGCTGACCACGGCGAACCAGACTTCGGCTTGTCCCACGGCGTCCCTGCTTCCTGTCCGGTGAGCTGGGGCTCAGGCCATCAACCAGGCCTTTCACGCCCCACGTCCGCCCATGGTCTGACCGCTGGTTCGCAGTCGTCGCGTGATCGTCGCGTGGCCGTGGGCCCGTTGCGATCAGGCCGGCACCGCGCCATGCGTGTGAAGGTCGTTTTTGACGTGTTCGCATCGGGGACGCTGAACGTTGTAGAACGGCTGTTTCCGTAGCCCCGCGCGGAGGCGTGTTCCACACTTCGAGCATCGCGTCCCAATGCATCAACCTGAGCCGGTCGGTGCCTCGGTAAGGGCCCGGACGGCGGATTGAGAGGTAGAGCCGTGAGCGCTGTCCGAGCCGTACGAGTTACTTTCGGCCTCCTCGGCGAAGTGGAAGTCCGATGTGACGGACAGCTGCTCGATCTCGGTGCCAAGCAGCGGGCCGTGCTGGCGGTACTGGTTTCTGAGCCCAATACCGTAGTACTGCGACATTCCATCGTCGATGCAGTCTGGGACGTTGAGGACCGTGGCCGCCTAAACGTGCAGAAGCTGGTAACGGATTATCTGTCCCGTATCCGCGCCAGTCTTCGGGCAGCGGGTATCGGCGAGGAATTGGTCCGACTGATCGCCACCAGGACCGAGGAACCCGGCTATCGCATCGAGATCGCGATGCACTCGCCCGAGGTCACGATCGACTGGCAGGAGTTTCGCCGACTTCGTGATCGGGCGAAGGCCGCGCACGACGCCAATGATCTGGACGATGCCGAACGACTGTACGAGCAGGCTCTGGCGCTGTGGCGAGGCCCCGCCCTGGCCGGTCTCGGCGTATCACCGCTGCGGGCGATGCGAGAAAGGATGACCAGTCAGCGACTGAATGCTGCGGAGCAGCTGGCTGCCATCCATCTCGATCGAGAACAGCCCACGCGTGCTGTCGCGGTCCTGGAACAGCTTGCTGCCGAGCATCCTGGGCGGGAACGGATCGCTGCCCTGCTGATCCGGGCCCTGGATCGGGTCGGCCGCAGGGATGAGGCGTCTGTCGCTTATCTCAACACCCGTACTCATCTGAATGCCGAGTACGGATTCGAGCCCGGGGGTGAGTTGGAGCAGGCACACCGCGAGGTTCTGCGTGGTCGACAACCTGTACCGGAAACACCCGTTCTGAACAATCTTCCCCCCGATACTCCACACTTCGTAGGGCGAGGCTCCTACGAAGAGGATCTCTGCGCGCAGCTACTGCAGTCGGATTCCACCCCTGGTGCGGTTGTGATCTGCGCAGTGGATGGAATGGCCGGCATTGGCAAAACAGCACTTGCCGTGCATGTGGCGCACAAGCTTGCGCCAGAGTTCTCCGACGGCTGCCTGTTCCTCGATCTGCGCGGATTTACGGCCGGCACGACCCCGATGACGCCGGAGCAAGCCCTCGACGTCCTGCTGCGCCGGATCGGGATTCCTGGAAGGCAGATTCCCGGCGACCTTGACGACCGAGCGAGTCTCTGGCGCGCCGAGCTCGCGAGCCGCAAGATCCTCCTCACGCTCGACAATGCGGCCGGCTCCGGCCAGGTCGAGCCACTGTTACCGGGGGCTGGGGGAAGCCGGGTGCTCATCACCAGCCGGAACAACCTCACCTCACTCGACGACGCTCGACATGTATCGCTCGACATCCTGGGTCTGGCTGACGCGAGAACTTTGTTCCACCGTATCGCTGGAGCGCAACGTGTCATTGGAATGAGCGATTCTGTAGGCAATGTGGTTCGGCTCTGCGGCTATCTTCCCCTGGCCATACGCATCATTGCCGCCCGATGCCGTTCCTATCCACTTGCAGAACTTGAGAAGGCCCTGACAGCGGAGTACGAACGCCTTGCTGAGATCGATGACGGAGACCGAAGTGTCGCCGCGTCATTCACGATCTCGTTCGATGGCCTGTCGGTTCAGCAGCAGGGGTTCTTCCGCATGCTGGGTCTGCATCCAGGTCAGGAGATCGGAAGCCAGGCGGCGGCGTCACTGACCGACCTGGATATGGGAACCGCCGCGCGCTTCCTGCAGTTGCTGCGGAACGCGAACTTACTGGAGTACAACGGCGATGGCAGGTATCGGTTCCATGATCTGATGCGAGCGTACGCCAAAGGCCTCGCCGCTCAGGAGCCGAGTTCCGGCCAACGGGCTGCACTGCGCCGTGCAGCAGCGTGGTACCTGCACGCTGCAGCGCTCACGGACACACTGTTCGCGCCGTACCGCGAGCGCGTTCCCCTACTGGCCCAAACACCACGGGTAGCGCTGCCTGAAATGTCAACCATCGACGACGCATTGAAGTGGTGCGATATGGAACGCGCGAATGTCCTAGCGATGGTTGGCGCCGCGCATGCGAACGGTGATCATGACATCGCTTGGCAACTTCCGGCCCTGCTCGGTGAGTACCTCTATGCGCGTCGCCACTTGCCGCACTGGCTGTCGACACATGAGATCGGTCTCGCGAGTGCTCGGGAACTGGGCGACAAGATCGGCGAGAGCTGGATGCTGACCAACCTGGCGATTGCCTACGTGGAGTTGGAGCGGTTCGAGGATGCTCTGCAGGCGTTGGAGATCGCCGTGAGCACGCTTCGGGTCCGTATCGACGCGCACCCCTCCGACCGTACTGCCAGTCACCTGCTGGGCGTTGCGCTGACGTTTTCGGGCAACGCGCTCGAAGGCCAGGGGATGCCGCTTCCAGCGATCCAATTCCACGAGGAAGCCCTTGCGATCAATGAATCAATGAGCAATGCGTGGGCGACTGTATGGGTGCTGGGCAACCTTGCACGAGCCAACCTGCGACTGGAGCGTCCGGATCCGGCCATAGCATATCTGCGAAGGGCGGTCGCGGGTCACAAGCAGCTGAACAACGAGTGGCGGATGGGAACCGCCCTGACCGATCTCGGTCATGCATTGGAGTGCGCGGCCAGACACCAGGAAGCACTGGAGTCCTATCGTGACGCGCTGCGCATCCATCGGAGGGTCGGAGGTCGCTGGCAGGAAGCCCGGACCCTGCGGCTGATGAGTGCACCGCTACGCGCCTTGGGGCATTCCGCCGAAGCCGACGAACACGCTGAGCTGGCCGGCCACATTCTGCGCCAGTTGGACGATCGCCGATCTGTATGACTCATGGCGGTAGCTCCGACGCCCCAAGTCGCTTTGGTTCCGAGACAAGGAGGTGCGAAGGGGAGTCGCGGGGACGCCGGCTGTCGCCTGATTGATAATTGGGGCGATCATCGGTTGGCGGATTTCCATCGCGGCGCGCATGGGCGGCGAGTGTCTGCCCCTCAGCAGGAGATCCATGTGACCGCTGTCCATAGACGTGCAACGTTCGGTATCGCCTTGGCTCTGGCCCTCACCGTGTCGGCCTGCTCGGCCGATCAGACGTCCCGGTCGGCAGGAGGCTCCCCAGTGGCGAAAGGGAGCGGCTCTCCAAGACCTCCTCTGACCGGCGCTGAGATCAAGGCCGTCACTCTGAGGGCCCTTGAGATACCGGGAGCAGGTCGCTCGCCCGTACGGGTGCTGGACCCGAAGCGGGCTCAACCCACATTCCCCCCTGTCTCGGATCCTTCCTGCCAACGGATCCTTGACGTGCTGGGTGCCGGTACGGCCGCGGCCCTGGTGGTCCAGGACATCAGCCGGCAGGACCCCATCGCCAACGGCAGTGTCACGCTGGCCTCGTACGACGGCGGGGGAGCGCAGCGGGCCTTCCGCCTGCTTCACGACGCACTGCCCGTCTGCAAGCAGTACTCCGGTGCCAACTACACCGGTGAGTACCGAGCCGAGCTCACCGCGCGGAAGTCCCCCGCGTTCGGTGACGAGGCCGTCAGTTTCCACATCACCTCTCCGGAACCGGAATTGGGCGGATTCGTGGATACGCACTACGTCGTCGTGCGGACCGGGAGCGTTGTCGCGGCCTTCACCGACTCGCGGGCCGGGAAAAGGCGAAGTTCTCCACCGGGCACGTGACCGAGCAGGTGAACCGGCTGAGTGCCGCTCAGAGTTCCTGACCGAAAGAGTCTGATGGTTCAGCTGGTCCAGGTCTTGAGCTGAGCGGCGACCCCCCCCGTACGGGGAGTCCGTCGCGGGCCGCGCGAGCCAGGGGAAGAACGGTGTCGAGCCCGGGGCCCACCGGGAGCCCGCACGCGGCCAGGTAGGCCGCGGTCACCGTGGCCGCGAACAGTAGGTTCCGCACCTTCAGGCTGGGGTTTCTCGCCAGCTCGCACAGCAGTGTCGCGGCCTTGTGCTGGGGCTCGGGGTAGACCTCGTGCTCCAGGACCTCCGCCCGATGACGGGCTTCCGCAGCCACCGGCACGCCGTAGTCGACCACTTGGGGGTCTCCCGGGATCTGCTGGGCCACCGCCAGGATCCACGCGGGGTCGATGTGCAGGGTCACGCGGCGTCCCTCGGCGCGGTCCGCGCCGCCCCCTCCGGCAGACCTGGATAGCGGTCCTCACCGACCTCCGCCTCGAACGCCTCCGTGTACGCGGCCAGGAACGAAGCGACGCCGGCCATGAAAGCGGCGCGCGACTGGTTCACGTCGGCCTCGATAAGGTCGGCCACATAGCCCTGCAGGCTCAGACCGCGGCGCTTGGCCCGGTCCTCGGCCGCCGCCCTGACGGCGTCGTCCAGTCGGATGTTCGTCTGCTTCGCCGTACCCGCCATGGTAGCTAGGGGCTGATACCGCCACCTGGCAAAGGGCTCTCCCGGCCGGTAGGGGCGGCGCCCAGCTGCATATAGTCGCTCTCATGAGTCGTTGGCGGGACCTGACAGGTGGAGTGTCCGGGAGCGAGTACGCCGCGCGCTTCGAGGCGTTGGCTCGGGGCGGGAGGGACATGCACGGGGAGGCGGCGTTCTGTGCTGCCCTGGTGCCCCCGGCGGCCCGGGTGCTTGACGCGGGCTGCGGCACCGGGAGGGTCATGATCCGATTGTCGGAGCTCGGGTACGACTGCGTCGGCGTCGACCTGGACTCTTCGATGCTGGAAGTGGCGCGGGCGCAGGCGCCCGAGCTGCCGTGGTTTCAGGCCGATCTCGCGGAGTTCGATCCGGCGAGGTTCGGTGTCGCCGCGGACTTCGACCTCGTGGTCGCCGCCGGCAACGTCCTGCCGCTGCTGGCTCCCGGGACGGAAGCCGCGGTGGTCGACCGCCTGGCCGTGACCCTGCGTCCGGGCGGCCTGCTGGTCGCGGGCTTCGGCCTGGACGCAGCCCACCTGCCCGTGCCGCCCACCACTACGCTGCCGGAGTACGACGCCTGCTGTGCCGCGGCCGGACTTGTTCTCGTCGACCGCTTCGCCACCTGGGACGGTGCTCCCTATGACGACGGCGGTTACGCGGTCAGCGTCCATCGCCTCGCTGTGTGACCTCTGCCGTCAGGCTGGTCATCGTGAGCGGGTGCCCGGCGGCAGCATCGGCTTCGAGGTGATGGGTGCCGCCGGGCACTGTCAGCCTGGCATGGAGCACTGACATCGCCAGGGAGCGGTACCCGTTTGGTAGCCACGGTGCGTCGGTGTGGAGTTCGCTGGGACCGCTGTTCTTGCAGGGTGCGTTCCCGCGGAAGTCACACCCTTCCCTTTTTACCGAACGTTCGGTAAAGTGGCGAGCGTGGGCCGCGCAACGAATGTCGACGACGAACAACCTGCTCGCACGCTGATCTGATCAAGGAGGCACGTCATGGCGCTGCGCGCAGAACACCCCGGTGAGCAGGCGGTCCAGCAGAGGGCTCAGGAGGGCGGCCCGGGATGGGGATCGCCGATGTTCGGCCCGGAGATCCCGCACGGGTTCCACCCCTTCATCCGCGCCCAGCAGATGCTGATCGTCGGAGCCGCCGACGACGCCGGCGCCGTGTGGTCGTCGATCGTGACGGGACCTCCCGGGTTCGCCCAGCCCGTGGACGGCCGAACCCTCGACATCCACGGGCTGCCCGCTCCCGGCGACCCGCTCCACGACGCCTTCGAGGTGGAACGCGCCATCGGCGTGCTCGCCCTGCATCCGCAGACTCAGCGACGTATCCGCGCGAACGGCGTGGCGACACGCGACGGCGACGGTCTGCGGATGGCCACCGGGCAAGTGTTCGGCAACTGCCCGAAGTATCTGCAAAAGCGCGTCATCACGGAGTCCGCCGATGCCACGCCGCCCGGAGAGGCCCGTACCGGCAAGGAACTCAGCGACGTCCAGCGGCGCTGGATCGAGCAGGCGGACACCTTCTTCATCGCCAGCCAAACCGCCGAGGACGGCGCCGACGTGTCACACCGCGGCGGCATGCCGGGCTTCGTCACCGTCGCAGGGCCCCGCACGCTGCGCTGGCCGGACTACACCGGCAACCAGTTCTACATGACGCTGGGCAATCTGCACCTCGCCCCCGCGAGCGGCCTGCTGTTTCTCGACTGGGAGCGCGGCCACACCCTGCAACTCACCGGCACCGGCAGGATCGACTGGGACCCCCGCAGTGCCGCGGCGTACCCCGGCGCCCTGCGCGTCGTGGAGTTCGACATCGACGGCGTGGTCCAGATCGACAACGCCAGCCCGCTGCAATGGGAACTCCTGGACTACTCCCGGTTCAACCCGCCCGTCGCATGACCGGTCCCACCGCCGTGGCCGATGTCGGCCGGCCCGTTGGTGCAAGAGGGGCGTAGCCAGGCCGGAGTACGTCTGTCGCCGAGTCCGTCGCACCTTCACCATGAAGGAACTGTTCGGTACCGGACCACCGATGACCCCGGGAGGGGCCGTGAGACGTCTGCACACCTGCCTGGCGATACTGACCACAGCCGTGACGGCTGTGGTCGCCCTGCTCTTCGGCACCGTTCCGTCCGCCACAGCCCTGCAAGTGACGACCATCAGAGGCGGCACCATCCTCTACGCGGCCACCGGCGCGCAGTGCGTCATCGGCTTCAACGCGAGGAGCAACGGCGTCTACTACGGCGTGATGGTCGGCCACTGCTCGGGCACCTACACCACCACCTGGTACGCCGACGCGGCCCGCACCGTGCAGGTCGGGGTCACCGCCGGCGCGTCCTTCCCCATCGACGACTACGGGGTGGTCCGTTACACCTCGAACACGCTGAACCTGCCCGGTGACATCGCGCTGGGCGGGGGTGTCTACCAGGACATCACCGGGGTGGCGAGCCCGGCGGTCGGGCAGTCGCTCTGCCACGTCGGCCGTACCAGCGGGGTCCACTGCGGGAGAGTGACCGCGATCAATGCCACGGTCAACTGGTCCGAGGGCACCGTCTACGGCCTGATCCGGTCCACCACGTGTGCGGAGGCCGGCGACACGGGCGCCCCGGCGTACTCCGGCACCCTGGCCGTCGGCTTCCTGGTCGGCGCCAGCGGCAACTGCACCTCAGGCGGGGTCTCTTACCACCAGCCCGTCGCGGAGGTCGTGTCACATTTCGGCCTGACCGTGTACTGAGGTTCTGTCGGCACTCGTAAGACGAAGTCAGGCGGTTTTCGCCCCCGCCAATCACAGATACCCCAGTATCCTCATTCGTGGACAGTAGGGCACCACCGCACCATCATCCCCCCACTCAGGTCGTGTGCCGTCACGGGCGGATCCCCACCGCTTTCCGCCCGGCGACCGCGCGACCTACCGATTCGCCGCCTCCAGGAGGATCACGGTGAAAGTTCGCACCAGAAGCTCGGCGATCATCGGCACCCTCTGCCTTGTCGCCTCGCTGGCCCTGACCACAGCGTCCGCCGATGAGCCCGTATCACCAGGTCGGACCGGGACGGTCGCGCTCACCGCACTGACCACGGCCCAGAGTCCGACCGCCGGTGCAGCCGGCCCCGACGGCACGGTCTGGATCGCCGAACGGGCCGGAACCGTAAGGCCCTTGAACGATCAGGGCCTCGGCCAACCCGTCCTCGACGTGTCCGACGAGACCACGACCGACGGCGAGCGAGGCTTGCTGGGCATCGCCTTCGACAAGGAGTTCACTCACTTCTACATCTCGTTCACGAACCTCGAAGGCACCAGCACGGTGGACGAGTTCGCCGTCCAGGACGGCACGATCCAGCCGGATACCCGGCGTACAGTCCTCACCCAGACGCAGCCCTACTCGAACCACAACGGCGGCGACATCACGTTCGGCCCCGACGGGTATCTCTACATCGCCCTCGGTGACGGCGGGTCAGGCGGCGACCCCCACGGAAACGGGCAGAACCTCGACACGCTGCTCGGCAAACTGCTGCGCATCGATCCGAAAGGCGGCGAGCCGTACGCGATTCCGCCGGACAACCCGTTCGTGGACGATCCGAACGCGAAGGACGAGATCTGGGCGTACGGGCTGCGCAACCCGTGGCGGTTCTCCTTCGACGCGGGTACGGGCGATCTGCTGATCGGTGACGTAGGGCAGAGCGACTGGGAAGAGATCGACTGGGCCCCGGCCGACAGCGACGGCGGTGAGAACTACGGATGGTCCCAGATGGAGGGCAACCATCCCTTCCGGGGCGGTACGGAGCCCGCGAACCACGTGCCGCCGGTCCACGAGTACGACCGCACCGGCCTGGGTTGCTCGGTGACCGGCGGATACGTCTATCGCGGCGACGAGATCCCGGACCTCAAGGGGCGATACGTCTTCAGTGACTACTGCGACGGAACCCTCCGTACGCTGCAGATGGAGAGCGGCAAGGTCACCGGCGTGAGCGACCTCGGAGTCAACGCCGGCGAAGTGGTCTCGTTCGTTCAGGGCGGCGACAAGGAGCTGTATGTGCTCGCCAGTAACGGCAGCATCTTCCGCCTCGACCCAGCGTGACGGCCGCCGGCTGATACCGGCGGCGCCGGTCTTCCCGCGCGCCGCATCCGAAAGGCCACGCAACGTTCCAAGGGCCAGCAGGTGATGGTGCCCCTACGCAGCGCGTGACCGCCGTCGTTTGTGTCGTCGGCCCAGTGCACGGGCTTGGAGCCGGCCACACATTCGCCGGAGCCGGCAAGGGAGAAGCCCTCGTTGTTGTAGTTGGGCATGCCGGCCGGGCAGCTGAAGACGGCGGTGACGGTGAAGACGCCGGTGGTCACCACCTCGTTGACGCGGATGTCGTCGGTGACGGCGGCGTGCGCCACGGGCACACGGCTCAGCGCGCCTGCGGCCAGCAGCGGGCCGGCGACAAGGAAACGGGCAAGAGCACGACGCCCGCCGCGGGCGATCGATCTGTTCACGGATTCCGTCCTGACCTGGTCATGGGAAGGGCGGCCTCCTGCGAACAGGGAGGCCGCCCTTCATTCACCCCTCGTCAGCGCTGCTGTGCGGCCCAGTCGGCGAGATGGGTCTCGGCGATCCGTGCGTCGGGGCCGGGCAGGAGGGTCGTCTCCTGGAGCACGGCACCGAAGTACGGCGCCTTCGGGTCCGCGACGACCGTGCGCGGGTCGTTCTTGCCGGCCAGGGCCTTGCGGACGAGCTCGTCCAGTTGGAACGCGTCGGGTCCGGCGACCTCCAGCACGCCGTTGAGCGGCTCGCCGGCCGCCGTGCGGCCCACGGCGGCGGCCACGTCGTCGGAGGCGATCGGCTGGATCCTGACGGGCGCGAGACGCACGGTGTCACCCTCGGTCGCCGCGTCGGTGATGCCCTTCATGAACTCGAAGAACTGCGTCGCGTGCACGATGGAGTACGGAATCCCGGAGTCCTTGATCAGCTCCTCCTGGGCCTGCTTGGCACGGAAGTAGCCGCTCTCCTGGAGCCGCTCGGTGCCGACCACGGAGAGCGCGACATGGTGGGTCACACCGGCGTCGGCCTCCGCCTTGAGGAGATTGGTGGTGGAGGTACGGAAGAACTCCATGACGTCATCGTCCGCGAACGAGGGGGAGTTGGACACGTCGACCACGACCGAGGCACCCTGCAGCACCTCGGCGAGGCCCTCGCCCGTCAGGGTGTTGACGCCGGTGTTGGGAGCGGCGGCCACCGCCTCGTGGCCGTGTTCGCCCAGCCTGGCGACCAGCTTGGAGCCGATGAGACCCGTTCCGCCGATTACTACGACCTTCATGATAAATCCTCTCGGGGTTCCTTCAACGGTTTGCATTGCGTTCTCGTCAGGAGAGACAGGCCGGCCGCCGGATCTGTGACAGGAGATGCCGGGAGGCCTGTGCCACCGGCGCGCTATTCCACGAGTTTTCCGTCGGTGGACACGTCCTCCATGAGTGCGGCGATCTCGTCCGGCACGGGCGGAATGCTCTCGCGGGTGATTCCCGTGGCCGGGGACCACACGAGGTTGACCCGCAGGGCGGGGTCCATGTCCGGGTGGTCACTGCGGTTGTGGCAGCCGCGGGTCTCCCGGCGTTCGAGGGCCGCTTCGAGCGTGGCCCGGGCCGCCAGGGCGGCGGACTTGAGGTCGAAGGCGTGCGCGAGGTCCTGGAAGCCGGCGATGTCGGGATGGACGCCGACGTCCTCCATCCGCTTCTCGATGCCGTCGAGTTCGGCCAGCCCCGCGGTCAGCCCCGCCTCGTCGCGTACGACGCCCGCGTGTTCGGTCATGGTGTTGCGGATGGCGCGCTGCAGGGCACGTACGTTCTCAGGCCCGTCCGCCGCGAGCAGGTCGTCGATCTCGGCACGCGCCTGCGCCACCGCTGCCGCGGAGCGCGGCTGTGCGGTGAGTCCCTGGGAGTAGGCGGCCGCCGCCTGTCCCGTGATGCGGCCGAAGACCAGCAGTTCGATGAGGCTGTTGCCGCCGAGGCGGTTGGCGCCGTGCAGGCCGCTCGACGCCTCTCCGATGGCGTACAGGCCGCGTACGTCGGTGCTGTGGTCGTCGTGCCTGACCCAGACACCGCCCATCGAGTAGTGCGCGGTGGGCGCGATCTCGATCGGTTCGCGGGTGATGTCCAGCATCTGCAGGTCCAGGAGCGTCTGGTAGACCCGCGGCAGCCGCTCCATGATCGTCCGCCTGGGCAGGTGGGAGACATCCAGCCAGACACCGCCCTTGGCCGTACCACGCCCTTCCTTGATCTCGGTGTACGAGGCGAGGGCGACGCGATCGCGGGTGGAGAGCTCCATGCGCGCGGGGTCGTAACGGCTCATGAACCGTTCACCGAGTGCGTTGCGCAGGATGCCGCCCTCACCCCGCGCGGCCTCGCTGACCAGGGTGCCGGCCGCGTTCTCCGGCTCGATGATCCCCGACGGGTGGAACTGCACCAGCTCCGGGTCGCGCAGGCGCGCACCGGCCACCACGGCCAGCCGGAACGAGTCACCGGTGTTCTCGTCACGCCGTGAGGACGTACGCCGCCAGATACGGGTGTGGCCACCCGCCGCGAGGATGACGGCGTCCGCGTGGATGACGTAACGCTGCCCGTCGTCGAGACCGAAGCCGTAGGCACCGAACACGGCGCCGTCGTGCACCAGGAGCCGGGTGATGTACACGTTGTCGAGCATCGGGATCTTCAACTGGTTCGCCCGCCTGATCAGCGTGCGCTGGATCTCCAGGCCCGTGTAGTCACCGGCGAAGGCGGTCCGCCGGAACTTGTGCGCGCCGAAGAAGCGCTGGGAGATCCGGCCGTCCTCCTCCCTCGCGAAGGCCATGCCGTAGCGCTCCAGGTCGTCGATCCCCAGGGCCGCGCCCCGGGTGACGATCTCGGCGGTACGGGGATCGGCCAGCAGGTAGCTCTCCTTGAGCGTGTCCGCGGCGTGCTGCTGCCAGCTGTCCTCCGGGTCCATGGTCGCCAGGGCGGCGTTGATGCCCCCGGCGGCCAGGGCGGTGTGCGCGTCCTCCTTGGGGCGCTTGCCGACCGCCAGGACGTCCGTGCCCGACTCGGCCAGCTCGATCGCCGCCCGCAGTCCGGCCCCGCCCGTACCGATCACCAACACCATGGTGGACAGACGCTTCTCGGTGATAGCCACGATTGCTCCGATCGCTGGGGTCTTCATCCAGTACGACCGGTGGGACCTGCTGTTTGTGACACGGTGGCCCGGTGGCACCGAGCACGGTGGCCTGCAGGGTGCACCAGGGGAGCAGGTTCGTCAGCGAGTCAGCGAGTCAGCGCGTCAGCGGGCTCCCGCCGGAGTCCGTCCTCACGGGCGTGACGGCCTCCGGCGGCGAGGAGTCAGGTGTTCAGCGCTGCCACGAAGGGTGCCAGTTTGGCCGGGGCCATCACCCACATGATGCGGTCGATCCCCTCCGCCGACACGTCGACGGAGAGCAGGGCGACGGCGTTCCCGCCGGATTGGACGAGAACGGCCGGCCGGCCGTTGGCCTCGACCCAGCGCACGTCCGCCTCCGGCCAGAAACGAGGGGCGAAGGCGGCGAGGTAGCGGGAGACCCGAGTGACGCCGACGACCGGGACCCGCGAAGCGCCCCGCATCCCGTTCCCGTCGGTGTAGCTGACGACATCCGCCGCGAGGACGTCCTCCAGCACCGCCAGATCGCCGGTCCGTGCCGCGGTGAGGAACACCTCCAGCAGCCGCCGGTGCGCACCGCGGTCGACCTGTTCCCGCCGCTCGGTGGCCAGATGCTTGCGGGCCCGGCTCACCAGCTGGCGGGTGTTGGCCTCACTGGTCTCCAGGATGTCCGCGACCTGCCGGTAGGGGTAGTCGAACGCCTCCCGCAGCACGTACGCGGCCCGCTCCACCGGGTTCAGCTTCTCCAGGATCAGCAGGACCGCCAGCTCGACCGCTTCGGCACGCTCCGCACCCACCTGCGGGTCCGGGCCGGTGTCGACGGGCTCGGGGAGCCACGGTCCCACGTACGCCTCGCGGCGCACCCTCGCGGACTGTGCCGTGTTGATCGCGAGACGGGTGGCGATGGTGGTGAGGAAGGCGGCCGGTTCGACGATGTCCGAGCGGTCGGCGTTCTGCCACCGGACCCAGGTCTCCTGGCACACGTCCTCCGCCTCCGCGGCGCTGCCCAGCATTCGGTAGGCGATGCCGAAGAGCTGAGGACGCACCGCGAGGAACTGCCTCGTCGCCGTGTCGAGAGAGTTGACGTCGTCCCCGGTGTGCATCGGCGCCCTTTCTGTCCCGAAGATCGCTCATGCTACAGCGGTTCAGCCCAGGGACGAGTCACGCTCGAACCGCTCGCCGACGTGGCCGGGCGCGCCCCGCCGCCGACCGGAACGTCCGGCCAGGCGGCAGGTCGGCTGTGCCGGTCAGCCGAACTGGCCGGGCCGGTAGTCGCCGGCGGGCTGCTGGTTGATCACGTTGATGCGGTTGTAGGCGTTGATGATGGCGATGAGCGAGATGAGCGCGACCAGTTGCTCCTCGTCGTAGTGCTTGGCGGCGTCCGCCCAGGCCTCGTCGGTGACGCCGCCCGAGGCGTCGGCGATACGCGTGCCCTGCTCGGACAGCTCCAGCGCGGCACGCTCGGCCTCGGTGAAGACCGTGGCCTCCCGCCAGACGGCGACCAGGTTGAGCCGCTGCTGGGTCTCACCGGCGGCGGCAGCGTCTTTGGTGTGCATGTCGGTGCAGAAGCCACAGCCGTTGATCTGGCTGGCGCGGATCTTCACCAGCTCCTGCGTCGTGGTCGGCAGGCCCGCGTCCGAGGCCACCTTGGCCGCCGAGTTGATGTGCTTCATCACCTTGCCCGCGAGAGCGTTGCCGAAGTAGTTCACGCGCGATTCCATGACGGTCTCCTGGCTGAGTAGTGGATACGTACTACTGACAGCGCTGCGGCGCGATGTGTGACATCGGCGGGGGACGGACGACGACAGAGGGCCCCGGTGAGAACAGCTGGGTCCGGTGAGAACACCTGGGTGTGGTGAGGACAGCTGGGCGTGGAGAACGACTAGGCGTTGAGAACCGACAGGAGGTGCAGGTTGGTGTGGCTCTCCGTGCCGGGGACCGCCGTGAAGACCTGGAGCCGCTGCGACTGGTCCGGGTCGACCAGCGTCTGGCAGTGCAGCTCCAGCAGCCCCACCTGCGGGTGCAGGAAACGTTTCGGGCCGCAGGAGGGCCCCAGTACCGGACGCTCGGCCCACAACCGCGCGAACTCCTGGCTCGTGCCGCGCAGCCCCTCGACGAGTTCCGCGGTGCGCGACGTGCCGCCGTCGCGCGCGTAGGCGCCATGGAGGTCCGCGACCAGGAGACGGCTGTACTCGGCGTGGTCGCTCTCCGGGCGGACGAGCCGGGAGGCGGGATCCGTGAACCAGCGGTGGTGCAGGCTCCGCGCCCGCCCGGTGAAGACCGACTCGTCCCCCAGCAGGGCCACCGCCAGGCGGGTCTGCTTCAGCGTCTCGCCCAGGTGGTTGACCACCTGCGCGGGGGTGTCCTCCAGCCGGTCGAGGATCCGCATGATCCCCGGGTTGATGTGATCAGCACGTCTGACCCTGCGCGGCGCCGCGTGACCCGCCAGACGGAAGAGATGGTCGCGTTCCTCCAGCGACAGCCGCAGCCCGCGGGCGATCGCGGCCACCATCTGCTCCGACGGACTCGGCCCGCGCGGCTGCTCCAGCCTGCTGTAGTAGTCCGCCGACATGTCGCACAGCGCGGCCACCTCCTCCCGCCGCAGACCGCCCGTGCGTCGGCGGCGGCCGCGGGGCAGCCCGACGTCCTCCGGCTGCAGGGCCTCCCTGCGCGCGCGGAGGAAGGCTGCCAGCGCGGCCCTGTCCACTGTGTCCACTGTCCCTCGCCGCCTGTCCTCTTCGTCCTGGATCGCCGTCAGGGCCGCACGTCTCGGAGGTCCGCGGTGAACTCGCTTCCCGTGAGGTGTTCCGTGACCTGCCAGAGCCGCGCCGCTGTCTCCTCGTCGCGGGCGGACCTGTAGAGCGCCAGCTCGGTGGGTCCGCCGGTGAACTGACCCCGGCCGTCGGGACCGTACAGGCGCCCGCCGCGGGCCTCGGGGCTGGTCGCCGCGTACAGGATCGGCTGCAGCCCGGCATCGACGGAGTGTACGAGAACGCCCCACCCCGCGAGCCGCCGCATGATCCTCTCGTGGGGTGCGGGCCTGGCCCGGCCGAGGTTGGGGCCGGACGCGTACAGGTTGGTGAGTGTGGTGCCGGGATGCGCGGCGTTGCTGACGATGCCCCAGCCACCGGCTGTGCTGCGGCGGTTCAGCTCCGTCGCGAACAGCAGGTTCGCCAGCTTGGACCGGTTGTAGGCACGCACCGGCGCGTACCGTGCCTCGCTCTGCAGGTCGTCCCAGTCGAATGTGCCGCTGCGCGCGGCACTGCTGGTGACGGTGGTCACCCGGGCCCGGCCGGCCACGAGCAGCGGCAGCAGCCGGCCGGTGAGTGCCGCGTGCCCGAGGTGGTTGGTGCCGAACTGCAGCTCGAACCCGTCCGCTGTCGTGTGCCGGGTGGCCGGCGCCATCACCCCCGCGTTGTTGATCAGGAGGTGGATGGGCCTGCCCTCCGCCCTCAGCGACTCGGCGAGGCTCTCGACGGACGCCAGCGAGGCGAGGTCCAGGTCACGGGCGGAGACCCGCGCCTCTGGCTCGCTCGCGCGGATGCGGTCGAGGGCGGCGGCGCCCTTGACCGCGTTGCGCACCGGCAGGACCAGCTCGGCGCCGGCCCGCGCGAGCCTCATGGCCAGCCCCAGACCCACTCCGTCGCTCGCCCCGGTCACCACGGCGAGTGTGCCCCGCAGGTCGGGTACGGACTGGTGCTCGGGTACGGGCTCAAGCTCGGGTACGGACTCGTGCTTCATCGCTGGCTCCCTGTCGTGCGGACGCTTGCCTGTCCGCCAGGCTGCCTTCGTACGACAGCCGTATCCATGCGACGTCACACCATGGATCCGGCAGGCTGTCCGCGCAGGGGCTCACCAGCACGTCGTGGTGCCCGTACGACGGTCATGCGGTGTGGAGGGCGTCGGTGCTGTACTCCCAGAGCCGGTCCGCTGCCTCCGGGTCGAGTGCGTGGGCGGCCACGCCACCGGGCTGGTCCTCCCTGTCCCGGACGGTCCTGGCCTCCTGGTTGTCCTCGAAGTAGCGGCCGGTGACTCCTTCCAGGAGCGGAGAGGCAGCCAGCAGGACGGAGGTGGCGGCCCCCTGTTCGGGGGTCTTGTAGTACGGCAGCGGCTTCACGTTGCCCTGGTCGTCCATCACACCGAATGCGCGCATGGTGTCGTCGTCGACGTGCCGCTGCAGACGGGTGAGGATGTAGCCGGGGTTGAGTGCGTTCGCCGTGATGCGGTCGGCCGCCCAGCGGCGGGCACCCACGGTGAACAGGATGTCGGCGGACTTGGACTGCCCGTAGGCCGCCCAGGGGTCGTACGGCCGCCGCGCGAAGTGAGGATCCTCGAAGTCGAAGGGCGCTCCCAGATGGGCGCCGGAGCTGACGACCACGATGCGGGCGGAGCCGGCGTCCCGCAGAGCCGTGTGCAGGCCCGTGGCCAGAGCGAAGTGACCGAGGTGGTTGGTGGCGAGTTGCATCTCCCAGCCGCCCGGCGTGAGGGTGCGCGTGGGGAGGGCCATGATTCCGGCGTTCGCGACGAGGATGTCGAGCGGCCCGGACCATGTTCGGGTGAAGGCGTCGACCGAGGCCGTATCGGACAGATCGAGAGCCTCCGCGTGGACCCGGCCCGCTCCTGCGACGGCGGCCAGCTCCTGGACGAGCGGCTCGGCGGACTGCGGGCGGCGCGTGGCGATGGTGACCTCGGCGCCGGCGGTGGCCAGGGCCCGGACGGTCTCGGCACCGAGCCCCGATGCGCCGCCGGTGACCACGGCACGCCGGCCGGTGAGATCGACGCTGTCGATCACCTCCTGCGCGCGGGCGTGAGAGCCGAAGGGAGTGGTCAGGAGGGCCGAGCCGTGTTGCACGTGCCCGTCGGTGCCGTTCTGCGCGTGCCTGTCGGTGCCGTTTCGGGTGGACCTGTGGGTGCGGGGGTTCGTTGTCATGCGTCCACGCTACGATCAGCATGCTGGATGCTCCATCACTCAGCGTCTGCCATTCTTTAGCGATCGTCCAGAGAGGAGGTGGGGATGGATCCACTTGAGGATGTGCTGACCCTGCTGCAGACCCGGAGTCACCTCTCGGCGAGCCTGGCCGCGGGAGGGCGCTGGGCCGTGCGCTTCGACGCGCCCCGGGTGGTGAAGTTCAACGCGGTCCGGCGCGGCTCGTGCCAGTTGGAGGTCGATGGGATCGACGAGCCGGTCGACCTGGCCGAGGGCGACTGCTACCTCCTGACACGTCCACGCTCCTTCACGCTCCGCAGCGATCCGGAAGCCGCTCCTGTCGACGGCGGCGCCGTGTTCACACAGGCCCGGGGTGGCGTCGCCAGAGCGGGCCGGGGCGACGACGTGTTCCTCATCGGCGGCGGCTTCTCCTTCGGTACCCGTGCCCAGGAGCTGCTGCTCGACAGGCTGCCCCCGCTCGTCCATGTGCCGGCCGGCACGCCGCACGCGGAGGCGGTGCAGTGGGCGCTGACCGCCATCGAGCAGGAGCTGACGCATCGGCCGATGGCCTCCACGCTCATGGCGGAGCACCTGGCCGTCGTCATGTTCGTCCATGTGCTGCGTCTGCACCTCGAACGCGCTCCACACGCGGCGTCGGGATGGTTGGCAGGCCTCGCGGATCCCGTGGTCGCCACGGCGTTGGCCTGTCTGCACCGCGAGCCGGCGCGTTCGTGGACCGTGGCCGAACTGGCCGCCGCCGCCGCGGTGTCCCGCTCCACCCTGGCCGCCCGCTTCAAATCCACGGTGGGCCAGGGGCCGCTGGAATACCTCACGCGATGGCGGATCGAACTCGCGGCCCGGCAGCTACGGGAAGGCGGCGCCACACTCGCCTCCATCGCCCACTCCGTGGGATACGGATCCGAGAGCGCCTTCAGCGTCGCCTTCAAGAGGGTCCTGGGAACGCCGCCCGGCGACTACCGCAAGCATCCGTCGATGCCTGATGCCTGATGTCTGATGTTCGATGCGTGATGCCTGACGCCAACCGCACCGAGGGGCTTCCGGCTGCGACTACCCGTGCGCCGAAGCTGCTTCGCCGGGCGGTGCCGTCGAGGTGCGCACCACGAGTTCGGTGGCGAGTTCGATGTGGTGGGACTCGACCTTCTCACCGCCCGCCAGCCGCAGGGCGGTGCGCAGGGCGGCACCGCCCATCTCCCGTAGAGGCTGGCGGACGGTGGTCAGGGGTGGTGAGGCGATCTGAGCGAGGCTCGTGTCGTCGAAGCCGACCACGCTCAGATCCTCGGGGATGCGCAGGCCGCGGGTGCGGGCGGTCTCGATGACGCCGACGGCGATCTCGTCGTTGCCCGCGAAGATCGCCGTCGGCGGTTCGGGCAGGCCCAGCAACGCCGTGGCGCCGAGCAGCCCGGCCTCGTACGTGAATTCTCCGGGCAGGACGTAGGCAGCGGGTACCCGCGCTCCTGCCGCCTCCATGGCGGCGCGATAGCCGTGCATGCGTGCCTGGTTGCACACGGCCATGGCCGGTCCGCCGAGATAGGCGACGCGACGGTGCCCCAGGGACAGCAGGTGCCGAGTCGCGGCCAGACCGCCCGCGAAGTTGGTGGCCCCGACGCTGTTGACGCGGCTGTCGGGCAGGTGCAGCGGGTCCAGCACGACCAACGGCAGGCCGGAGCGGGCCAGTTCGTTCAGGTGCGCCGTGGTGTACACGCTGGTGACCGCGATGACGGCGCGGCGCCCGGCCGAGACCAGGTCCCGTGCCCAGTGGGGCGCATGGGAGGCCTTGCTGATCACCACCGACGCCCCCTGTTCGGCGGCGGCGTCGACGATGCCTTCCAGGGTCTCGGCCACATATGACTTGAGGCCGCCCTGGAACTGCACCTCGATGGTGGGGCTCTGGACGGCCCCTGTGTGGCGGAAGACGGGCGCGAGGTAGTGGTGTTGATGCAGCAGTTGCTGCACCCGGGTGCGGGTCTGCGGTGCCACGTCACCGCGACCGTTGACCACTTTGGAGACGGTGGCGATGGAGACCCCGGCCGCCTGGGCGACGTCCGCCAAGGTGGTGCGTCTGGACTTCGGCCGCATCGGTTCCTCCCAGCTGTCCACAGTCGACGTTTCCTCACCCTCACGCTCGATCACTCTATTTCGAAAACTTTTCGGAATCGGTCGACTTCCTTGAGGAATGCTCGTACCGGATAGTACGCAGTGCATTACTCCCTCGCAACGGAGCTGCACGCATCTTGACACCGCGTCAGGCCGAAATCTAATTTGCACGAACAGAGCACGAAGAAGGCGATTTCGAAAACTTTTCGGTATGGCTCACGAGAAGCCGACAGCTCTCGATTCGAGGCGGAGAAAAGACATGGAGATCCACCTTTCTCGGCGTACCCTCCTCGGCCTGGCCGCCGGCGTCCCGGTCTCCGCGGCGTTGGCGGCCTGCGGCTCCTCCGGCCCCGGCACGGGCGGGGGAGCCACCTACTGGTATCTGAACGGCCAGCCCCAGGAAGGTGTCAGAGCCGGCGCGGTGGACGCCTTCAACAAGGCCCACCCCGAGGAGCAGATCAAGGACACCACCTTCCAGAACGACGCGTACAAGACGAAGATCAAGACCGCCATCGGTGCCGGGCGCGCGCCCACCGTCATCTGGGGCTGGGGCGGCGGGACGCTGCGCTCCTATGTGAAAGCCGGCCAGGTCGAGGACCTCACCCCGTTCTTCGACGAGCACCCCGAGGCCAAGAAGCGGCTGCTGCCGTCCTCGTTCGACGCGGCGACCGTCGACGGCAAGATCTACGCGATGCCGGGCGAGACCGTGCAGCCGATCATCCTCTACTACAACCGGAAGGTCTTCGACCGGGTCGGGGTGGAACCGCCGAAGTCCTGGGACGACATCATGGCGCTGGTGCCCAGGTTCAACGCGAAGGGCATAGCGCCGTTCGCCCTCGGCGGCCAGTCCCGGTGGACGAACATGATGTGGCTGGAATTCCTGTTCGACCGCATCGGCGGTCCGGAGGTCTTCCAGGCCGTCATCGACGGCGAGAAGAACGCCTGGTCGAACCCGCGCGCCATCACCGCGCTGACCAAGGTGCAGGAACTGGTCGAGGCCGACGGATTCATCAAGGGTTTCTCCTCCATCACCGCGGACTCCAACGCCGACCAGGCGCTGCTGTACACCGGCAGGGCCGCGATGATGCTGCACGGCGCCTGGTCGTACGGCATCCAGCAGGCCCGGGGCGGTGATTTCGTCCCCGGCGGCGGACTGGGCTATATGAACTTCCCGCCCGTCGAGGGCGGCAAGGGCGATCCGGGCAACACCGTCGGCAATCCCGCCCAGTACCTCTCCCTCTCCTCGAAAGCCGGCTCGGAGCAGAAGAAGACGGCCAGGGAATTCTTCGCCAAGGGCGTCCTCCAGGACGCCGAGGTGAAGAAGTGGATCGACAACGGATCGGTCCCGATCCGGCTGGGCACCGAGAAGCTGCTGGCCGCCGCAAAGAACGCCGAGTTCCTGCAGTTCACCTACGACATCGCCACCAAGGCCGAGGTGTTCGTCCAGTCCTGGGACCAGGCACTCAGTCCGACGGCCGCCGAGACCCTGCTGGACAACATCGTCAAACTGTTCCAGCTGTCCGTCTCGCCCAAGCAGTTCGCCGACAACCTCAACGCGGTCACCGGCACATGAGCGTACTCATCAGCCATCAGCCGCGCCGCGGACCGCGCAGCATCCTGCCGTGGCTCGCGGCGCCGGCGCTGGTGGTCTTCGTGGGTTTCGCCGTGATTCCGCTCGTCGGCGTCTTCGCGCTGAGTTTCACCACGTGGGACGGCATAGGCGGCATCCACCCCTCGGGACTGACCAGTTGGCGTGCGGTACTCACCGATCCCGGGCTGCCGCACGCCCTGGGGGTGACGTTCCTGGTGATGGCCGTCTCCTGGGCCGTCCAGACGCCGCTGAGCATTCTGCTCGGCACGTTCATGGCGGGCCGCCAGCGCTACCGTGCCGTACTGGGCGTGGTGTACTTCGTCCCGCTGATGCTCAGCTCCGCGGCGATCGCGCTCGCGTACAAGGCCCTCCTCGACCCCAACTTCGGGCTCGGCGCCGGGCTGAAGATCCAGGTGCTCAGCCAGGACTGGCTGGGGCGCCCCGGGCTCGCGTTCGCAGTCGTCGTCTTCGTCGTCTCCTGGCAGTTCATCCCGTTCCACTCCCTGATCTACCAGGGCGGCGTCCAGCAGATCCCCAAGTCCCTTTACGAGGCCGCGCAGTTGGACGGCGCCGGGCGGATCCGGCAGTTCTTCAGCATCACGCTGCCCCAGCTGAAATACACCATCATCACCTCGTCCACGCTGATGGTGGTCGGGTCGCTGACCTTCTTCGACCTCATCTTCATCCTGACCGAGGGCGGACCGGGCGACGCCACCCGGGTCCTCGCACTGGACATGTACAAGCGGGGATTCCAGGCCAGCCTGATGGGACCGGCCAGCGCCATCGCGGTCATCCTCGTCCTGGTGGGACTGGCCCTGGCCCTGCTGCTGCGCCGGCTCGGGGGCCGCGACGCCGGCGCGAGCCAACTTGAGGGGGCCTGACATGACGGACACGCTGACCGAATCGCGGCGACCGCGGCAGGCCGGCCGCCGCGAGCGGCAGGAACCGTCGCGTCCGGCGGCCCGCAGACGCAACTGGGCCGGCGGCCTGGCCGGGTGGCTCTGGCTCGCCGTCGTCGCCGTACCGCTGTACTGGACCCTCATCACCAGCTTCAAGGCCCAGAACCGCTACTACGCCGGCAACCCCCTGGTGCCTACGGCCGACCCGACCCTCGACAACTACCGCCTGGTCATCGAGTCGGACTTCCTGCGCTACTTCGTGAACAGCGTCGTGGTCACCGCCGGGGCCGTGGTGCCGGCGGTCCTGTTCTCCTTCATGGCCGCGTACGCCATCGTTCGCGGCTGGCGCATGCGGACCCTGCGGGCCATGAACGGGCTGTTCCTCATGGGCCTGGCCATCCCGCTGCAGGCAACGGTGATCCCGGTCTACCTGATCATCATCAAACTGCAGCTGTACGACAGCCTGCCCGCGCTGATCCTCCCGTCGATCGCCTTCGCCATCCCGCTGTCCGTGCTGGTGCTGTCCAACTTCATCCGTGACGTGCCCAAAGAGCTGTTTGACTCGATGCGGGTCGACGGCGCCACCGAATGGACGACGCTGTGGCGGCTGGCGGCGCCGCTCACCCGCCCGGCGATCCTGACGGTGAGTATCTTCAACGCCCTGACCATCTGGAACGGTTTCCTGCTGCCGCTCATCCTGACGCAGAGCCCTGACCGCCGGACCCTGCCGCTCGCCCTGTGGACCTTCCAGGGCCAGTACGGGGTCAACGTCCCCGCCGTCGTCGCCGCTGTCGTCCTGACCACCCTGCCCGTCCTGGTGCTGTACGCGTTCGGCCGGCGCCAGTTGCTGAGCGGTCTGACCGCCGGATTCAGCCGTTGACCCAGCGGCGGCCTCGTCCCGAGAGGGGCGGGCGAAGCCGACCGGGGAGCCACGCAGGAGCCCCGACGCGATCAGCCCCGTACCGAGTCCTGCTCGTCTACCTGTTGATCCGTCGCGCCCTGGTCGAGGGGCCGGCGGGCCTGGGAGGGAAATGAACGCCGCCGTGGCCGCAGAGGACACCCCCGGAGTCTTCCTCTGGAACGACCCCACCGTTTCCGTCACCGAGAGAGTCGACGCCCTGATCGACGCGATGACCCTGCGGGAGAAGACCGCCCAGCTGTACGGAGTGTGGGTGGGTGCCTCCGACGAGGGCGAGGAAGTGGCTCCCCATCAGCACGACATGGAGGAGGCCGTCGATCTCGGCACACTCCTGCCCGTCGGGCTGGGCCAGCTGACCCGGCCCTTCGGCACGGTCCCGGTCGATCCCGCCCTGGGCGCGCTGTCCCTGGCCCGTACCCAGGCCCGTATCGCCGCCACGAACCGGTTCGGCATCCCCGCACTCGCGCATGACGAGTGTCTGGCCGGCTTCGCAGCCTGGGGGGCGACGGCCTACCCCGTTCCGCTGTCCTGGGGTGCCACCTTCGACCCGGACCTGGTGCGGCGCATGGCCGCCGCCATCGGCCGCGACATGCGTGCCGTCGGCGTCCACCAAGGCCTCGCGCCCGTCCTGGACGTGGTGCGCGACGCCCGCTGGGGCCGGGTCGAGGAGACCATCGGCGAGGACCCGTACCTCGTCGGCAGCATCGGAACGGCCTACGTGCAGGGCCTTGAGTCCGCCGGGATCGTCGCGACGCTCAAGCATTTCGCCGGCTACTCGGCCTCGCGCGCCGGCCGCAACCTCGCTCCTTCCTCCATGGGCCCGCGTGAGCGCGCCGACGTGCTGCTGCCTCCCTTCGAGATGGCCCTCCGCGAAGGCCGCCCCCGGTCGGTGATGACCGCCTACACCGACACCGACGGCATGCCCTCCGCGGCCGACGAGGATCTCCTCACCGGACTGCTGCGCGACACATGGGGTTTCGACGGGACCGTCGTCGCCGACTACTTCGCCATCGCCTTCCTGAAGACCCTGCACGGTGTCGCGGCCGACTGGGCAGGCGCCGCGGGCACGGCGCTGAACGCGGGCGTCGACATCGAACTGCCCAGCGTCAAGACGTACGGCGAGCCTCTGGCCGAGGCGGTGGCCGACGGCCGCGTACCGGAGGCGTCGGTCGACCGCGCCCTGCGCCGGGTACTCACCCAGAAGGCGATGCTCGGCCTGCTCGACCCGGACTGGAACCCCGTGCCGGCCGCGCTCGACGGAGTGGACCTGGACGATCCGGCCGCCCTGCGCGGCCGGATCGACCTGGACGGTCCGCACAACCGTGCGCTGGCCCGCACGGTCGCCGAGGAGGCGGTCGTGCTCCTGAGCAACGACGGCACCCTGCCGCTCGGCCGGCCGCGCCGCATCGCCCTGCTCGGTCCCAACGCCGACGAACCCGCCGCCGTACTGGGCTGCTACTCCTTCCCCCAGCACATCGGCGTCCGCCACCCCGGCACCCCGCTCGGCATCGAGCTGCCCACCCTGCGGGACACGCTCGCCGCTGAGTTCCCCGACGCCGAGATCACCGTCGCCCGCGGCACCGGAATCGACGACGGAGATCTCGCAGGTCTCCCCGAGGCCGCCCGGGCGGCACGCGAGGCCGACATCGCCCTGGTCGTGCTCGGGGACCGCGCCGGACTCTTCGGGCGGGGCACCAGCGGAGAGGGGTGCGACGTCGGGACACTGGCGCTGCCCGGCGCGCAGCAGCACCTGCTCGACACCCTGCTGGATCTGGAGACACCTCTGGTCACCGTGCTGCTCGCGGGGCGACCGTACGCCCTCGGCCGCGCCGCGCAGGAGTCCGCCGCGATCGTGCAGTCCTTCTTCCCGGGGGAGGAGGGCACCCATGCCATCGCCGGGGTCCTCAGCGGCCGCACCAACCCCTCCGGACGGCTGCCGGTCAGCGTGCCGCGCGGGCCGGGATCCCAGCCGGCCACCTACCTGGGGGCGCGGCTCGCGCATGCCGGCGAGGTGTCGAGCATCGACCCGACCCCCGCGTTCGCCTTCGGCCACGGCCTGTCCTACACGCGGTTCGACTGGACGGATCTGACCGTGGACGTACAGGAGGCCCCGACGGACGGCGAGTTCACCCTCGCCTTCACCGTCCGCAACGCGGGCGGACGGTCCGGAACCGAGGTCGTCCAGGTGTATCTGCACGACCAGGTCGCCTCCGTCGTCCAGCCGGTGCAGCGCCTCGTCGGCTACGCCCGGGTCGAACTGGCGCCGGGCGAGGCGCGGCACTTGCGGGTCACCGTCCCGGCCGACCTCGCCTCCTTCACCGGACGCGACGGCCGCCGAGTCGTCGAACCCGGCGCGCTGGAGGTGCGGCTGGCCGCCTCCAGCGCGGATCCGCGTCTGACGGCCAGGGTCGTGCTGACGGGAGCGGAGCGCCACGTGGACCACACGCGGGACCTGCACGCCACGGTCACGCAGGAGCCGGTCACCCCGGTGTGAACAGGGTCCGCGCAGCGCACGCCCCAGTCACGCCACGGCTCACAGCACGCCGCGCCGGGCGAGGCTGCGCAGCAGGGCTCGTACGCCGAACGTCCACGGCGCGGCCTGCTCGCTGGGGACGACGGTGTTGACCAGGGCGCCCAGCTGCGGGCTGGAGATCCGCACGACGTCGCCGTACTCGTGGGTGAAGCCCGCGCCGGGAGCCTGCCGGTCCTCGGTGGGGGCGAAGAGCGTTCCGGTGAACAGGACGAAGCCGTCCGGGTACTGATGGTGCGGGCCGTACGTGGCAGTCACCAGGTCCAGTACGTCGCGGCTGATCTCGCGCATGGAACTGCTGCCGTGCAGTACGTAACCGTCCGTGCCGTCGATCCGCAGGTCGATGTCGAGTCCGCGTACGGTGTCGAGACCGAAGTCCTCGTCGAAGAGGCGGATGAACGGGCCGATCGCGCAGGAGGCGTTGTTGTCCTTCGCTTGGGACAGCAGCAGGGCGCTGCGTCCCTCGATGTCGCGGAGGTTGACGTCGTTGCCGAGCGTCGCGCCGCGTATCCGGCCGCGTGAGTCCACGACGAGGACGGCCTCCGGTTCGGGGTTGTTCCACACGGAGGCGCCGAGCACTCCGATGTCGGCGCCGGTGCCGACCGCGGACAGTACCGGGGCCTTGGTGAACACTTCCGGGTCCGGGCCGATCCCGACCTCCAGGTACTGCGACCACAGTCCCTCGGCGACGAGCAGTTCCTTGGCCTTGCCCGCTTCCGGCGATCCGGGACGGATGCCGTCGAGCGTGCCGCCCACCAGCTGTCCGACGCGGGCCCGCACCCGCGCGGCCTGCGCCGGATCGCCGCCCGTACGCTCCTCGATGACGCGTTCCAGCAGGCTCCGGGCGAAGGTGACGCCCGCGGCCTTGATCACGTGCAGGTCGACGGGGGCGAGCAGATGTGCCACGTCGCTTCGGCCGGCCGGTGCCGCGAGCAGGTCGTCCAGCCGCCAGACGTGTCCGCCGTCGGCCTCGCGGACGATGTCCGCCGCGTCGTCGCGTTCCATGAGGTCGCAGACGGTCGGCGCGACGGCCGTCAGGTCGACGACGTGCTCGCCGCGGACCGCGGCCACACATGGTCCGTCCCATTCCGGACTGTGGACGCGCGCGACGAGGACGGCCCGGGACGCGTCCTGCGGCAGGACGGACCCGGCGGTGAGGAGCGGACGAGGGCGCGCTGCTGCCGGTTCCACGATCGATGCTCTCCTGGGTGCGGGGGTGCGGGGGTGCGGGGGTGCGGGGGTGCGGGGGTGCGGGGGTGCGGGGGTGCGGGGGTGCGGGGGCGCGGAGGCGCGGGGTACGGGCTTCCAGGCTTCCGGGTGTCCGGGTGTCCGGGTGTCCGGGTGGGGTCAGTGGGAGTCGCGGGGCACCTCGTGTCCGCGGCTGCCGCGCAGGAAGCCGAAGTCGGCGCCGCGGTCGGCCTGTTCGACGTTCTGCGTGTAGAGCCAGGCGTAGCCGCTGGTGTGCCGCTCGGCGGGTGCCGTCCAGGCCTGCCGGCGTCGCGTCAGCTCGGCGTCGTCCACGTCCAGGCGCAGGACGCGGTTCGGGACGTCGAGGACGACCAGGTCCCCGTCGCGCACCAGGGCGAGAGGTCCGCCGACCGCGGCCTCGGGCGCCACGTGCAGGACCACCGTCCCGTACCCGGTGCCGCTCATCCGACCGTCGCAGACGCGCACCATGTCCTTGACGCCGGCCTTCAGCAGCTTGGTGGGCAGCGGGACGTTGGAGACCTCGGGCATACCGGGATACCCCTTGGGACCGGCGTTGCGGATGACGATGACGGTGTTCTTGTCGACGTCGAGGTCCGGATCGTCGGCCACCTCGTGATAGGCCTCGGGGGAGTCGAAGACGCGTGCGGGGCCGCGGTGGGTGAGCAGGTGGGGTGACGCGGCGGACTGCTTGATCACGGCGCCGTCGGGGCACAGGTTGCCGTGGAGGACGGCGATACCGGTGCCGGCGGGCTGGAAGGGGGCGTCGAGGCGGGTGATGACATCGGGGCCGAAGCGTTCGGCGCTCTCGGTGTTCTCCGCGATGGTGCGCCCGTTGACCGTGATCTGCTCGCCGTGCAGCAGCTTGCCGCCGAGCAGCTCGGCCATGACGGCGGGCAGGCCGCCCGCGTAGCAGAAGTCCTCCATGAGGTACTTGCCGCTGGGCATCAGGTCGACCAGGGTCGGTACCGCGCGGACCAGGTCGTCGAAGTCCCGCAGACCCAGTTCGACGCCGACGCGGCCGGCGAGCGCGATGAGATGGATGACGGCGTTCGTGGAGCCACCGATGGCGGCGTTGACCCGGATGGCGTTCTCGAACGCCTCCCGGGTCAGGATCCACGAGGGGCGCAGCTCCTCTTCCACCATCGTCACGATGCGCTGTCCCGCCGCCTGCGCGGTCTCCATGCGCCGGGAGTCGACCGCGGGCCAGGCGGCCGAGCCCGGGAGCTGCATGCCGAGCGCCTCGGCCATGCAGGCCATCGTCGAGGCGGTGCCCATCGTCATGCAGTGCCCGTGGGAACGGGCCATGCACCCTTCCGCGAAGAAGCACTCCTCCTCGGTCATCCGGCCGGTCTTGAGGTCCTCCTCGAACTTCCACACATGGGTGCCGGAACCCACGTCCTGGCCCCGGTACTTGCCGTTGAGCATGGGTCCGCCGGTGACCATGACAGCGGGCAGGTCGACGCTCGCGGCGCCCATGAGCATGGCGGGGGTCGTCTTGTCGCAGCCGGACAGCAGCACCACCCCGTCGAGGGGATTGGCCCGGATCAGTTCCTCGACCTCCATGGCCATGAGGTTGCGGTACAGCATCGCGGTGGGGCGCATCAGGGTCTCGCCGGTGGCCATGGTGGGGAACTGGAGCGGCAGTCCGCCCGCCTGCCACACCCCGCGCTTGACGGCTTCGGCGACCTGGGTCAGATGGGCGTTGCAGGGGGCGAGTTCGGAAGCACTGGTCGCGACGCCGATGACGGGGCGCCCGTCGAACACCTCGTGGCCGAGTCCCTGGTTGCGCATCCAGGAGCGGTACACCATCCCGCTGCGGCCCTGTGCGCCGAACCATGCCTGGCTGCGGCGGCTCGTCCTTCGTCCGTCGGTCATGTGGGCGCTCCCGTGGCTGTCGTGGCGTCCGTGCGCGATGGGGCGTTGCCGGGTGCTGACCCGCAGGCCGTACCCTGCACCACAATCATTGAATGATTCGATGAATGGCGTCCAGGGGGCGGGCAGAGATCGTGGTGCACTTTCTGACCCTGTATCAGCGCGTGACCGACGAGCTCGGGCGGCGCATCGTGGGCGGCGCGTGGGAGCCGGGGGAGGCGCTGCCGGTCGAGGAGGTGCTCGCGGCCGAGATCGGCGTCAGCCGGGGGGTGCTGCGGGAAGCGGTCAAGGCGCTGGTGGCAAAGGGAATGCTGCGCGTACGCCCGCGCACCGGTACGCGCGTGCTGCCCCCGGAGCAGTGGAACCACCTGGACCGTGACGTGCTGCGCTGGAAACAGGCAGGGGACGCCACGGCGCTGTTGCGCGACACGGGTGAACTGCGCCGCATCGTCGAGCCCGAGGCGGCCCGGCTCGCCGCCGAGCGGGCGGGCCCTGCCGAGGTGCGAGCGCTGTACGACTCCCTGGCGGCCATGGAGGCCGCGGCGGCGGAACCGGGCCGCAGCGGCTACGTCGAGGCCGACATCGCCTTCCACCGCGCCCTGCTCGACGCCGGCGGCAACCATCTGCTCGCCTCTCTGGGACGCGCCGTCGAGATCGCGCTGGAGCACAGCTTCGTCGTCAGCACCCAGACCGCCGGCGCGGTGGAAGCCTCGCTGCCACGTCACCGCGCCGTCGTACGAGCCGTGGAGGCCCGCGATCCCGCGGCTGCGGCGGCCGCCGCACTGGCCGTCATCGAAGCCGCCGAACAAGAAATAGCCCGGTCACCGGGAAGGCCGGGCGGGGCCGTATGACCTGCCGAACGAAGCCGTCAACAGCTTTGGCACCGGTGCCGTCGGCTTCGCGGCCGTAGCGGACTGGGTCACCCCGATGAAGGGAACGCAGGTGTCCACTGACCGGCAGCCCACCTGCCTTGAGGCATACATGGCCCGCGCACGAAGCGGGCCGTGCTTCGTCTGTGCGTTCCTGGCCGGTCATCCGGGCTACCGGCACGAGACGGTCTTCGAGGACCGCGACCATGTGGCCTTCCTCGACAAGTGGCCGACCGTGCCCGGGAAGGTGCTCGTTGCCCCCAAGGCGCACGTCGAACACGTGGTCCGCGATCTGGACGAAGCGGCCTACCTCCGGCTCATGCAGGTCGTCCGCGAGGTAGCGCTGGCTGTCGAGAGCGTCTGCGGATCCGAGCGAACGTACCTGTACTCCCTCGGCAGCCAGCAGGGCAACGCGCACCTCCACTGGCACATCGCCGCCTTGCCGGCCGGAGTTCCCTACGAACGCCAGCAGTTCCACGCCCTGATGGCCGAGAACGGGGTGCTGCCCCTGTCAACGGAGGAGGCGGCAGACATGGCTGCACGCCTCCGCGCGGCCGGTGCCGCCCTGGGCGTACTTCAGATGCCGGACGATCCCGGCAACGTGTGACCACGCTGATCGTCCATGCGGCCAATGCAGCTGGTGGTGACCTGAATCGGTAAGGAGCCTGACGCCGCTGTTCGGTTCGAGGCAGTGGGGGAAGCAGTGGGGGAAGGTGACGCCACTGCGTTTGCGACATGGCACGGCGGGCATCTCTCGATGGCCCTGCGCACGCAGTCTGATCTGAGTACGGTCGAAGGGACGACGGATGAAGGACTACGTGGCCCAACTGCGTGCCCTGCTGGGCCATCGTCCCCTCATCCTCCCGGGCTCGTCGGTGGTGGTCAGCGACGAACAGGGCAAAGTGCTGCTGCTGGCCCGCGCGGACACCGGTGGGTGGGGGCTGCCCGGCGGCCTGATGGATCCCGGCGAGTCCTTCGAGGACACCGCCCGCAGAGAGGTGCTGGAGGAGACAGGGCTGGTCGTAGGCGCACTGACGCTGCTGGGCCTGTTCTCCGGAGGGCCCACGTACTTCTACCGCTACCCCAACGGCGACCAGGTCCACAACGCCACCGCCGCCTACGTCACCGCCCTGCCGGCCGGCGCCGTCGTGGTCCCCGACCAGGTCGAGAACACCGCCGCCGCGTTCTTCGACATCGACCGCCTGCCGGCCGACGTCATCCCGCCGGAACGCCCGATCCTCGACGCCTACCGCGACACCTACCGGCACCGGCAGGACGGAAGCACGGCACAGGCGGCGGGCCAGCGGTGACCGGCTAACTGCCCTGTCTCGACACGGTCTTAAATGCCTCCAGCACGCATTCATGGCCGCTGCGACAGGTCCAGGGCGGCACGGGCCCATCCACCTCAAGGCGTCGAGTTGGAGCGCACGTGCCGGGTCAGCCTTCTCCGTCGTGTCGACGGGGTCCGCACCGCGGCCGGTTCCGGCTGAAACGGCCGTTCCGGCTGGCCCGCGGGCTCCGTCGGGTGCGCTGCTTGGATCTGCTGCCATGTCGTCGTGGGGCATCGACCCTGAGGGCTGACGGTCAGGAACTTCTCGTACGGAACCTCTCGGAGGGGGACGCCGAGCTCCATCCAGTGGTCCTTGCCGGAGACCTCGTCCCACCCGTCATTGGGTATCCGGATGTGGTCGCGTCGCGCGTCCTTGTTCTGGCTGGTGATCTGCAGAACGCCGACGTGGCGTTCGTGGCGGCTCACCACGACGCAGTAGTGCTGGGACTCCTCCCCGGTGCCTTCGCGGTAGGGGACCATGGCGAGCCAGATCTCGCCCGGCTCCGGCATGGTCGGCCGGTTCGGCCTGCCGGGCCTGTCTGCGGACTGCCGGCCCCGGGGCGACAGCACCGAATACCTCCGGCCCCACCACCGCACGACAAGGAAGAACACCATGGCCGTGAGCCCCGCCGCCGGGATCTCCAGCATCGAGGTGACCATCCACTTCGCATACGGGTCCGCCGGCTCCTCCATCGTCGCGCGCAGCGCCCCCGGTTCCGCCTGGGACCGGGTCACCGCCACCGCAGCCGCGCAGAGACCGAGGAGCACGGCTGTACGGGCAAGCAGCAGCCACCATCGGAAGAATTGGTCCCGGCCGGCCACCCAGGACACAACGACCGCGGTCAGCAGGGAGATCCCCGCCAGAATCGGGACCGCGGCCCCGCCGACGTGCTGCGGAGGCGACTGCGCGGCCATGAAACCGGGAACGACGACCGGAACCAGGAGGAGGTATCCGACCACGTACCACTTCAACAGGAGCGCAACTGTCAGAAGGCATGACTGCTCACGACGACGCCGCACAGATCCCCCACATCACACATGGTCTTCGAAAGTGAACAGTTCCTGCTACCGGGGCGCCTCCGGCACGCGTTTCGGCCGTACGGAGGCTGAGGCAGAGCCCGGGGCCTGAGGCAGAGCCCGGGGAGTGATGGCGGGCTGCAACTGGGCGTCGCTCAGGGCCTTGACCGATGTCTGGAGCTCAGCCGACGCCTGGGGCTTCTCGCTCGGTGCCGATGCGGAAGCCGACGCCGCCGCGCCGGAGGTGACTTCCCTCGTCGGGCCGCCGGGGCTCTCGGTCCCACTGCCGCAAGCGCTCAGCACCGTCATCGAAAGCACCCACACAGCCGCCGCGACGCAGCGTACTCACATCGTTCACCCGCGTTCTCTCCACTCGGTCACCTCGGAGGCATCCATGGCCCGGTGGCAACGCTGCCGCACGCTGGATCCGAGGGCTTCGGTGAAAGTACGCAATCGCCTACTAACTCGTGAGCTGGGGACTTCTCGGCCCCGGCCCGGATACGCGGACCGTCTAGCCTGAGCCGATGAGCACCCCCACCTCGTTGTTGCGTGCCTTTCGGCCCCAAGTCCAAGAGCGTTTCTACGACTTCTACGAAGAGCTGCGGAGCAACGACGACCTGTTCTGGGACCGCACCCTGCGCGCGTGGGTCGCCACCGGGCACGCAGTGGTCAGCAAAGCGGCCGGTGACCCGGGGCTGTCCTCGGTGCGCTACCCCGACATCGAGGACGTCCCCGAGGAACTGCGGCCGCTGGCCCGGGTGCTGAGCAGGCAGATGCTCTACAACGACGCCCCCGACCACCCCCGGCTACGGGCTCTGATCAGCAAGGCCTTCGCCCCTCGGGCAGTGCAGACACTGCGCGGCCGGATCGTCGAAGCCGTCGACCGGATCATCACCGGGGCGGTGCCGGCCGGGCGGATGGACATCGTCGCGGACCTCGCCCGCCCCCTGCCTCTCACGATCATCTGCGACCTCCTCGACGTACCGGAGGAGGACCGCCCCGCCCTGGCCTCCTGGTCCGAGCCGATCGCCGAGGCCATAGGCAATTCCCGGCTGGACGCCGACCGCAACCGCGAGGCCTCGCAGAGCATGACCGACATGCTCGCCTACTTCCGGGAGCTCCTCAGCCGCCGCGACATCCCGCCGTCCCCCTACACACTGCGTGCCCTGGTGGGCGCACAGGCCGAGAACACCGACCAGGACCTCGACGAACTCCTTGCCAACTGCGCCCTCCTCCTGATCGCCGGCCACGAGACCACCACGCACTTCATCGGCAACGCCACCCTCGCCCTGCTCCGCCACCCGCACGCGGCCGACCAACTGCGCAGCCGACCGGATCTGATGCCCGCAGCGGTCGAGGAACTCCTGCGCTACGACGCCCCGGTACAGCTGATGCTGCGCCGGGCGCGCCGAGACCTGGACCTGGCGGGCCGCACCATTACCGAAGGCCAGACAGTGCTTCTGGTGGGCGGCGCCGCGAACCGGGACCCGGCCGTGTTTCCCGATCCCCATGTGCTGGACTTCGAACGGCCCGGCGCACGGCATATGTCATTCGGGCACGGTCCGCACTTCTGCCTGGGCGCGGCCCTGGCCCGCCTGGAAGGCGCGATCGTTCTGGAGACACTCCTGACCCGGCTTCCCGGCCTGCGGCTCGACGGCGCGGCCCCGCAGTGGCAGCGCAGCCTCAACTTCCGCGGGCTCACCCGCCTCGACGTCGCCTTCACCCCGCCGTCGGACGAACACCACAGGGGCACTCCGACCGTGCTGAGCGCCGGTTCACCGTACGGCGTCGGTTCCGCGCCCCATGCCGGCTCGTGCCCCGTCCGTCCCGGGCCCGGCCAGGTCGCGGACGCCTGACCACCGCCCGGCGCTGGTCGTCACCGATGGCATGGTGCCGACCTCGCGTCCGACTGTTCAGACGCCCCGACTTGAACCGGCCGGGGACACCCGGTCGCAGCAGGATGGACGCCAGGCCCGCAGGCTGTGCCACACAACGCACTGCCGTCGTCGAGGAGTTGGCCGTGTCTCACGTGGGGAATGACCGGCAGGCGCACCGGCCCAACGGCCGGTCGGACGCCCTCCGAGGAGGCCGTCGTGCGAGTCGAGCGGAACCGCCGGAGGTCACCGGGCGGGGAACGGGGTCACTGATATGAGCGAGGGGATGGCGTGGATCGCCGCCGGCTGGCTGCTGGCGTACACCGGATTCAACGGGGCGCTGTTCCTGTCCTTCCGGCAGCGGACACGATCCGAGCGACGGTTCCTCAAGGAGAGCGACGGCGTGGAGGTGGACCCGATCCAGGCGGCCTGGTGGCTCGGCAGCTCCCGTGAGAACGCGCCGGCACAACAGGAGTGGTACGCCGCCGAAGTGGCCGTACGCCTGCTGATCACGGCCGGGGACGCCGAGGTCGACAAGGACGGCCGGGTCACCCTGATGCCCGGGCGGCCCCGGTCACTCGCGGACCCGGTTCTCGCCGCACTCGTGGCCGGTTTGCGCCGACGCGGGAGCGCCACGGTCCTCGAACTCCGCACCGACCCGCGCTTCGAGAGGTTCCGGACGGTCCTGGAGTCGCGTCGCGCCCCCCTGCGCGAACGATTCGGCAGATACCGCGTGCCTGCTGCGACCGCCGCCGTCACGGTGGCGTTCGGCATGTCCATGCACGCCATGATCGCGCGCCACGGTGTGCCGGGGCTGCCCGACCAGGACCCAGGGTGGTGGACGACCGTGTGGATGGCGGTGTGGGCCGCCCTGGCGCCTCTGGCGGGACTGTGGCCGCCGGAGATGTCGCGCCCCTGGCCCAGATTCACCCGCCGTTGTCGCGTCGCCGTCGCGCAGGCGCTGGCCGACGAGTCTGCGGAGACCGGCTTCAGGGTCTCGCGATCCGTGTTCTTCGCCCCTGATCGGAGCGAGGGGAGGTCCGGTGCGGGCCACCGCGGTTCCGCCCGGTCGCCCCGCTCCCGCAAGGGATGGAAAGACGTCGACGACGACATCGACGGTTTGGCGGACACGGACACGGACACGGACACGGACACGGGCACGGACGCGGACACGCACGGCGCAGGTGGCAGCGGTGACCTCGGGGGCGGCGACTGACGCAGCGCGCATCCCCAGGCACCCGGGCAGGTTGCCGCCCTGCAGGTGACCGCACCATCCGCTGCTTTCCTGGGCGGCCTGCTGGCCTGCTGGCCTGCTGGCCCGCTGGCCCGCTGGCCCATAGCCGGTGTGGATGCGATCCCGCTGCTGTTCACGGTCGGTCCAGTGATCGCGGCCTCGGAGGAGCTCGGCGTAGTCGGTCGCGGCCAATCACCTAAACGAGCACTATCGCGTGTGCGGAGAAACGCGATAGTGTCGCGTTCGGTTCGAAGTCCGAAGTTGGCCTTCAGCGCCCACCGCATCGACGAGTTTCCGAGGAGCCCCATGGCTGCCCTGCTCTCCCCCCTCCTGGACCTGCTGACGCTTCAGGGCACGGTCACCGAGACCGAACCTGTCGCCGCCCGGCTCCGCCGCATACGCGTCGAGGGCGAGGGCCTGTCCGGGCTGAGTGTCCGCCCCGGACAGCAGGTGAGGGTCATGGTCGGCGACGGCCTGACGCTGCGCACGTACTCGATCCGGCACTACGACCCGGAGGGCGCCGTCGAACTGTGCGTACTGGGTCACCCCGGGGGTGGCCCCGGAGCACGGTGGGGGAGCAGCGCCACCGTCGGCGACCGGGTCCGAATGCGCAAGCCCGAAGGGACGTTCACGCTGCGGCCCGACGCCGCGCACCATGTCTTCGTCGGCGAGGAAACGGCTTCGGTGGCCTTCGGTGCGATGCTGGGCGCACTGCCTGACGGGGCGCGAATCTCCGGCTGCATCGAAACGGAGACGGCAGCCGACCGGCTCCCCCTGCCGTACGCGGACCGCCTCGACTGGATCATCAGGAATGGCACTTCGCTCCCGGAGGCGGTGCGACGCCTCGCCCCCGAGCCGGGCGGGATCGCGTACGTCGCCGGGGAGGCACGGACCGTGCAGCACGTGCGGCAGGTGCTCGTGCGAGAGGCCGGCTGGGACCGACGGGCGGTACTCACCAAGCCGTTCTGGACACCGGGCAAGCGCGGGCTGGAGTAGGACAGAATCACGCCCGCGCTTCCAGGGATGTCGCCGCCGCAGCCTTCGGCACCGCCGGCGCTGGACGCGTAACTCCCGTCAGTGCCAACGAGCCATCCTGGGATGGCGAACGACGCGACCCATCCCTCCCCGGAAGCCTGCTCAGGCTTTCGCGGGGTCTGTGCCCAGGAAGCGGAACTGGCCGTTCTCCACCCGGTAGAGGAAGACGCCCTGGTCGCCCGTGTACCAGCCGTTCTCCTTGTTGAAGGCGTACGGCTTGGACACCCCTGTGAACGTGGTTGTCCGCAGCACCGGCACCAGGTCCTGGCGGGACACGCTCTTCCTGTCCAGGCCCTCCACGCAGGCGATGATCAGCCGGACCGCGTCGTACGCCTCGGCGGCGAACAGCGGCGGCGCCGTGTCGAAGCGGGCGCGGAACGCCTTCCCGAAGGCGCCCGCCGAGCGCACGGCCGACGGGTCGACCGCCGTGGACACGATCAGCCAGTCGTCGCCCGCGGCGCCCGCCTCGCGCAGGAACCGCGGGTCGTGGGCGGCCTGGGTGGCGAACTTCGGGCCCCGGTAGCCGGTCTTCGCGAGGGCGCGGGCGAAGCGGGCGGCATCCTGCCAGTCCCCGCCGTGGACCACGGCCCCGGGCCGCTTCGCCACCATCTGCCGGGCGCGGGCCTCGTGGTCGTCGCTGTCCAGCGGCAAGGTTTCGGCGAGGACGGTCCGGTCGCCGCCGGTGCGCAGGCCCTCGCTGAGGAAGCGGGTGACTTGGCGGCTGTACTCCGTCTCGTTGTCGACGAGGGCGATGTCGTCCAGATCGTGGATCCCGAGGTAGCTGGAGACGGCGACCATCTGCATGGCGTCGTTCGGCCGGGCACACTGGAACACCCGGTTGATGTGCCGGGTGTCCCCGTCCGTCACGCTGATCACCGACAGGGCGGCCTCGTCGTACGCGCTCAGCACCGCGCCCGCCGTCTGTGTGCTCGTCGCACCCAGGACGGCGACCACCGAGGTGTCGTCCGTGAACCGGCGGGCGGCGGTCAGCGCCCGCGCTTCGTCACCTCGGTCGTCGACCATGGTCAGCTTCAGGCTGAAGGGGGCGTCCGAGCGCGCGTTGTGCGCCTCGACCGCCAACTGAGCTCCCTGCTGTTGTGCCTTGCCCCGGGCGCTCTGCGCGCCGCTCAGATCCGCTTGCAACCCGATGCCCAGCACCGGGCGGGTTTTCGCCCGGTCGCCGTTGCCGTCCGAACCAGTGCTTCGGTCACCGTCCGAACCGGTCTGGCCGTCGTCACCCACTCCGGTGAGCCACGCTGCAGTCGCCCCGCCTGCTGCGACGACCGCGCCGCCCGCAGCCAGGTAGGTCAGGAAGCGGCGCCGGCCGGGCGCGGGGGCTCCGGGCTGTACGGGACGGGTGTCCGCGTCGTCCCGGGGCGCCGCGAACTGAGTCGACTCGATGTCCGGGAGGCTCAGCATCTGCGTGGAACGTGCCGCGATCAGATGGGTCACCGGGGCGGGCAGCCAGCCCCGCCCGGCCGTGTCCTGTGTCCACCGCGTCCACTGCGTCCGGATCTGCGCGGCCGTCGGCCGGGACTCCGCGTCCTTGGACACACATGCCTGGACGACGGGCAGCAGAGCCTGGGGTATGCCGTCGAGGTCCGGCGGGTCGTAGACCGTACGGAACAGCATCGCGTCGACCGGGCCGCTGCCGAACGGACGGCGGCCGGTCGCCGCGTATGCCAGGACACAGCCCAGCGAGAAGATGTCGCTGGGCGGTCCGATCCGGCGGCCCTGGGCCTGCTCGGGGGAGAGGAAGCCGGGGGAACCGACGACGGTGCCCGTCGCGGTGAGAACGGTGTCGTCCAAGGCGCGGGCGATACCGAAGTCGATCAGCCGAGGCCCGTCCAGAGCGAGCAGGACGTTGCCCGGCTTGACGTCCCGGTGCACCATCCCCGCCGCGTGTACCGCCTCCAGTGCCTCGGCGAGCAACGCGCCGAGGGCCCGCACGCTGTGCTCCGGGAACGGCGTCCCGGCTCCGACCGCGTCGCTCAGCGCCGGGCCGGGCACGAACTCGGTCGCCAGCCAGGGCGCCGCCGCCTCCGTGTCCGCATCCACCACCGGCACCGCCCAGCGGTTGCGGACCTGCCGGGCGATGGACACCTCACGGCGGAAGCGGGCACGGAAGGCGGCGTCGTCGGCGTACTCGGCCCGGATCAGCTTGATCGCGACGAGCGCGCCGCCCTGGGAGCGGCCCAGCAGGACCACGCCCATTCCGCCGGCGCCGAGCCGGCCGAGGATGCGGTAGCCGGCTATGTGGGCCGGATCGGAGGAGTGGAGTGGTTCCATCAGCGGTGACGTCCCGGAGATCTGAGCGTGGTCATCTGGCGGCGGTCGGCCCGTGGGGGATCGGTTCATGGCGGTGGCCGGCCCCGTCAGGCGCCGGGTGCCTGCCGGGCACGGTCACTTCAGCTCCGTCTCGACCCGGTAGAGGAGCTTGGCGCCCGCCTCGGCCGCCAGCCGGATGAGGTCCGTGGTCTCGTACCCCCGGGCCCCCTTGACCGAGACGGCCGTCGTCACCGGGCCGATACGGGACTTCGTCCACACGTACTCCTGTGTCCCGCCCGAACCGCCTCCGGTGTACTTGCCCGCCTCGAACAGTGTGGCGTCCGCGTTCTTGATGTCCTTCTGGTCCAGGTGCATCGACATCAGGCCGTCCAGCCGCTGTCCGCCGCCCAGGTCCTGCCCCGGGCAGCGGAAACTCTCCTGGACCGTGTCCTTCATCTCCCGGTCGGCGTCCTCGGCCGTCCGGTGGATCGTCACCGTCACCGAACCCCGCACACGGCCCTTGCCGTCCTTCGCCGGTACGTCGATCCGGCGGATGTAGCTGTCCAGGACGTGCTGCGGCAGGCCGGCGCGCGACCAGACGCAGGAATCGGCGAGAACCGGCCAGGTACCCGCCGTCTCGTACGGGTCGTGCTTCACCATGCCGGGCGTCCAGTCAGCCGGGGCCAGTGAAGCGTTCCGGGTCAGCTTGCGTGCTTGCGCAGCGTTCTCGGGGACCTTCTCGGGGTCGGGTGTGAAGTCGTAGGCGTCAGCACTCTGTTGCGGGTCCGTCGTGGATCCGGTGGGCTCGCCGCTCGCTTTCCCGTCCGGGCTCGGGCCCCCGGACGGGCTGCTCTTGACCGGCCCCCCGGCGTCGGTACTCGCCGATCCCTTACCGCCCCTGTCCGTCTTCTCCGAAGCGGTACCGTCCCCGCCACAGGCGGCAAGGACGGCGACAGCCAACGCAACGGCCGTCCCCATCGCGGCAGTTCGGCGTGCTTCATGAATGTTTGCCATGGTTTACCCCCGGTCGTCTTTCGCCTCGGGGCTCGTGCAAACCACGCCCGATCTTCCCGGTGCGTGGCGATATTAGGCACAGGATCGGCTCCGCGTCCCGGGTCTCATACTCAGATCCCGGTGTGAGATGTACCCAAGTCGATGGGGGTGCCCCACTCATGCGCCGCGGTACGCCCGGAGCCTGAACGCTCTACGACAGCCCGTTGAGGAGCCGGCGGCTGCCGAATTGGTCCCGGCCGGTTCCAGGAATGTCTCAGGACTGTCACCGGGTGACCCGGAGCGCAGGAGTATCCCGTGTCTCAGGTGTCGGACCGCGGACCCACCCGCGGTGACACCCACGGGGAGGCAACACCTCATGAACAGCAAGCGTTTCGCACTGATCGCCACGTCCGCTCTGACCGGCGCCCTGATGCTGACCGCCTGCAACGGCGACGACATCGACGCGGGCGGCGCGGCCCACGAGTCGGCGGGCGGGCACGCGTCGGCGGACTCCGCGCAGGCTGCGGGGGCGATCGGCCGCTACGGCAAGGACGCGGCCGGGGCCACGTTCTTCGCCTCGGTCCTCACCGGCGACAACGAGGTGCCGGTGGAGGGCAAGCCGGCGGTCGGGGACAAGGACGGCCGCGCCGTGGCGCTCATGCGCGTCCAGGGCCAGGACGTGTCCTTCGCGCTGGCGTGGAGCGGTACGGACACTCCGACCCTGGCGCACCTGCACCAGGGCGGGCGGGGAGTCAACGGCGATGTGAAGATCCCGTTCTTCACCGAGAAGCTCAAGGACGGCAGCAAGCACGTCTACGGCACCGTGAAGGTGAAGGACGCCGCACTGCTGCGTGACATCAAGGCCCACCCCGAGAAGTTCTACTTCAACCTGCACACCGGCGAGTTCCCCGGTGGCGCCGTCCGCGGCCAGGCGTTCGCCCTCCCCGGCCGTGTCGATCTGCCGGGCACGATCCGGGACTCGGCCCTGCGCGGGGTCGTCAAGGGGTCCCAGGTCTACGCCTGCACCAAGCAGCCCGACGGCACCTACGCGTTCACCCAGGACAACGTCGAAGCCACCCTCCAGGGCGACATCGACCACACCTTCGCCAAGCCCGGCCCCACGGGGCCGCCGCAGTGGATCGCGCCCGACGGCTCCTCCGTCACCGGCAGCGTTCTCAACAAGTTCGACAACGGCGAGGGCAACATCCCCGAGCTCATCCTGAAGGCGACGCAGACGGGTGCGGACAAGGGGCTCCTGGCCAAGACGCAGACCGTCCTGCGGCTCAACACCGAAGGCGGGGTGGCCCCGGCCGGCACCTGCGACGCCGGTGCCCACCCCACGGCCAAGGTGCCCTACACCGCCGACTACCTCTTCCTCGCCACCCAGTAGCACCTCGGCACCTCGGCACCTCGGGGTGGGGTGCCGTGTACGGACGAAGCGAGGAAGGTCATGAACACGTACAGCCACACGTACAGCCGCACGCACAACGCCATGCATCTGCACGGGAACCACCGGAGGACCGCTGTCGCCGCGGGCGCCATGGTGCTCGCCCTGGCCCTGTCCGCCTGCGGCGCCGACCGGCCCGGCGAGGGGGGTGCGACACAGGCCGGGGAGAAGCCGTCGGGGAAGTTCGAGCTGGAGGTGGTCGAGGAGCCGGCGGTGCCCCTGAGCTCCCAGGGCATCTCCGTTCGCCAGGACGAGGAACTCGGCTCCGTCGTGGTCGACTCGAAGGGCAGCACCGTGTACGTCTCCAGGGCGGACGAGAGCCGCCCCGGCAAGTCGAGTTGCACGGACGCGTGCGCGACGACCTGGCTGCCGGTCCCCGCGCGGGAACCGGCAACCGCCCAGGGGGTGGCACAGAAACTACTGGGCTCGATCACCCGTGCCGACGGGGTCGAGCAGATGACCATCGCCGGCAAGCCCCTCTACACCTACGCTCCCGGCAAAAAAGGTGACACGGCCGGGCAGGGCATCAAGGACACCTGGTACGCCGCGGCTCCGGACGGCACGAGAGCGGGCACCGAGCGGCCCGCCCTGGGCGTCCTGAACAGCCCCGGGCTCGGCCGGGTGCTGCAGGACAGGAACGGCCGGACGCTGTACCTGTTCACGAAGGACACGCCCTGGCCGATGAAGACGGCCTGTGACGCGAAGTGCCTGGAGAAGTGGACACCCAGCGAGCCCGTCACGGCGGCGGACGCGAAGGCAGCGGGGCTCGATCCCCGGGTTCTGTTCCCGTTCACCACTCCGGGCGGAGGCCGGCAGGAGTCCTTCAACTGCTGGCCCGCGTACACCTTCAAGGGCGACAAGAAGCCCGGGGACACCAACGGGCAGGGCGTGGGAGGGGTGTGGTTCGCGATCAAGGCGGACATCCCCCGGAGCGACCGCGGAAGGACCGTGCCCGCGGCGAAGGGGTGAGACCGCGGGACGATGGTGGGAAGTGACGGCCGCGGTGGCCCGCTCGTCACTCTTTCGGCACTGGCCCTTGCCTACGGTCGGTCCCGAAACCAGATCCCTCCCCGTGTGCTTCCGCGTCCGGACAGTCCCCCGCCTGTCCGGACGGAGCACCGGTGCGACACAGAACCAGGAACAAGCCACCATGACGCTACTCGCGGGCATCGCTCCATCGACGACCTCGCCGGCTCCCCACCTCGTGGACGGCCTGGTGGAGCAGCACAGGGACGCGCTCCTCGCCTACGCGCACAGACTGCTCTCGGACCACCATCTCGCCGAGGACATCGTCCAGGAGACGTTCGTCAAGGCGTGGCATCACGCCGACAGACTCCTCAGCCGGGAAGGGTCCGTACGCGGCTGGCTGTTCAAGGTCGCGCGGAACCTGATCATCGACCGGTCGCGAAGTGCCTACGCCCGGCACGAGACGGTGACCACCGAGAGCGGGGACCCGGCCCAGGAGGACCACACCGAACCGGCGCACGCGGCCATGGAGGCCGTTTCCCTGCTGCGGGGCGTTTCGGCGGACCACCGCAAGGTGCTCGTCTACCTCTACATCTACGGATGCAGCGTGGAGGAGACCGCACGCATCCTGGACGTGCCGGCGGGCACGGTCAGGTCACGTCGTCACCTGGCACTGCGCGCTCTGCGCAACCGGCGCTCGTCGGCGGGGAACTGACCCCGCACCACTCCCGAACACACGCCGAAACGTACCGAAGGGCCCCACTCGTGCGAGTGGGGCCCTTCGGCGTACGGGCCCACGCAGAGCCGGACTTGACCGCCGAGCGCGTTTTCTTCGCGACTGGCCGCAAATGGCCGGGTCCGGCGTCCACCCGACCGGGTCGCGCAGAGTGTGGGGCGCGGTCGCCCGTCGGCGGCCCACGGTGTCGGGGAGGCCGCCCGATGTCGGGATCACGTACGGATGTCGAAATCACGTAAAGAGTGTCTCCGGTCCGTCACCGCCGTGCCACGGGGAGGCAACCGGGTGAGGGCTTGAGGATCTTGCTCCGTACCTGTGCATGAGCGGCGCGCTTCGCGCCCTCGCCAGGGCCAGTGACCACCGGACGATCACCTGTAGGGAGAACCAGAAGTGAGCCCCGAGAACCAGCCCACGACGGACGTCGCACTGCGCTTCTCGGTGCTCGGGCCTCTCAGGGCCTGGCGGCACGCGACGGAGCTCAGCCTGGGCCCACCGAAGCAGCGGTCGTTGCTGGCACTGCTTCTGGTGCAGTCGGACCGGCCGGTACCGCTGCACCGGATAGTCGACGCCTTATGGGAGGAGGAGCCGCCGGAGCACGCGGTCAACGTCGTCCACCGGCACGTCGGTTCACTGAGGAGACTGCTCGAACCGGAGCTGACCAGCAGAACCGAGGCCCGTGTCCTGGTGCGTGCGGCCGACGGCTACCGGTTGAACACCGAGGACGGGGCACTGGACCTGCTGAGGTTCCGGAGACTGCGGGACGCGGCGCAGACCGCCTCGGCCGCGGGGCGGCCCGCGGAAGCCACCGGTCTGTTCGTCCGTGCGCTCTCCCTGTGGCTGGGGCGGACCGCGGAAGGGCTTCCCCGCACGGCGTACTCCCATGCGGTCTTCGCCGGAGTCGACGCCGAGTATCTGCACGCGGCCAGGGACGCCGCCGACGCGGCGCTGGCCGGGGGCGACACGTCCAGGGTGCTCCCGCTGGTCAGACGGGCGGCCGAGAGCGAACCGCTGAACGAGTGCCTCCAGGCGCGGCTCGTCCTCGTCCTCGCCGCCGAGGGGCTGGCGGCCCAGGCCCTGGACCACTACCAGGTCGTCCGGTCCCGGCTCACGAGCGAGCTGGGTGTCGATCCCGGTTCCGAACTGCGCGAGGCCCAGATCCGCGTCCTGCGCGGCACCGTCGTGCCGACGAGGACGTCCCGCTCCGGCGACCCGAAGGCGCCGGACATCAGCGGCGAACTCTCCCCAGGCGGGAGCCGGGTTACGAGTCCGGGGGCGGGTCCAGGGGACGGCCGGCGGACGGCCACCGGCGTACGCCCCGCCCAACTCCCCGCCGACCTGCACGCGTTCACCGGCAGGAGAGCCGAACTCGACTGGATGCGTGACCTGCTGCCGGCCGACGGCGGCACGCCGGCCGCCGTCGTCATCAGCGCGATCGGCGGCGCGCCGGGCGTGGGGAAGACCACGCTCGCCCTGCACTGGGCCCACCGCAACACCCGGCACTTTCCCGACGGACAGCTGTACGTCAATCTGCGCGGCTACGACCCGGCGGGAGTCGCGCTCACGCCGACGGCCGCGATCTGCTACTTCCTGGACGCACTCGGCGTACCGGCCGAGGACATCCCGCCGAGCCTCGACGGCCAGGCCGCCCTGTACCGAAGCATGCTGGCCGGACGGCGCGTGCTGGTGGTCCTGGACAACGCCCGCAGCGCCGAACAGGTACGTCCTCTCCTGCCGGGGACACCGACGTGCGTCACGGTGATCACCAGCCGGGAGCAGTTGCACGGACTCGTCGCCGCCAACGGAGCACGTTCCCTGCGCCTGGACATCCTGACCGTCACCGAATCCATCGAGTTCATGTCGAAGCGGCTGGGCGCGTCCCGCGTCGCCGCCGACCGGCAGGCGGCGATCGGCATCGCCGAGCAGTGCGGCCGGCTGCCCCTCGCCCTGGCGATCGTGTGCGCGCGTGCGGAGGGCCACCCGTCCGCGCCCCTCGCGGACATCGCCGCGGAACTGGCGGAGAGCCGCGACGACCTCGGCGTCTTCGCCGTCGGGGACCCGGCCACCGACCCCCGGTCGGTGTTCTCCTGGTCGTACCGCACGCTGACTCCGGAGGCGGCCGGGCTCTTCCGGCTGCTGTGGATGTGTCCGCCCCACGGCGTCTCCGTGCAGGCCGTGGCGAGCCTCGCGGGGCTGACGACGGCGCAGACGCGCCCTGTGCTGTCCGAGCTCACCCGTGCCAGCCTGTGGACGGAGCCCGCGCCCGGTCTCTACGGCTCGCACGAACTGCTGCGGACCTTCAGCCAGGAGCTCTCCCTGGCCGAGGACCCGTCCGAAGCCCGTGAGGACGCCCGCCGCCGGCTCTTCGACCACTACCTGCACAGCGCGCGCGGCGCGGCCACCCAGCTGTACACGCACCGGGAACCTCTCCCGCTGCCCGACGCCGCCCCCGGCACACAGGTCCTGTCGTTCACCGACACGGACCGTGCCGCGAAATGGCTCCTGCGGGAGATGCCGGCGCTGGAGGCGGTGATCACCCGGGACAGCGGTCACGGCACGGGCGCGCACGCCTGGCGCATGGCGGCGACCCTGGAACTCGTCCTCGACCGGCGAGGACGCCGTGAGGAGCAGATCGAGCTGCACACCACCGCACTCGCGGGCGCGCAACGGCTCGGGGAGACACTGGGCGAGGCCCACATGCATCGTGTCCTCGGGTTCGCCCACGTCCGGACGAACGACCACGCGCGGGGAGCCGCGCACCTGGAACGGGCGCTGGAACTGTTCACCGACCTGGGCGACGTGCCCTTCACGGCGCTGACCCACCGGTACCTGGCATTCCTGGCGAACGTCCGGCAGGACCACCGCGAGGCCCTGGCGCAGTACAAGATCGCCTGCGCCCTGTACACGAGGACGCGGGCCTACGTCGGCATCGCGAGCGTCACCAACGAAGTGGCCTGGACCCGCCTGCTCCTGCACGAGTACGAGGAGGCGCTGGGGGACTGCCGCCGCGCGGTCCGCATCGCGAACAGGTCCGGGAACAGGAACATCGAGGCGGCGGCCTGGGACACCATGGGTGTCGCGCACCACCGCCTCGGACAGCACGACGAGGCGCTGGAGGCCTTCGACCACGCGCTCGCCCACTACCGCGCCCTCAACGACGCCTCACTGATCGCCGACACCCTCGTCCACCGGGGTGAAGCACTCGCCGTCACGTCCCCGCAGGAGGCTCGCCGGGCGTGGAACGAGGCACTCGCGATACTCGACGTCCTCGGCCACACCGAGGCCGACAGACTGCGCGAGCTGCTGGAGGAACACGACGAGGTTCCCTCAAGGAGCGGGCCGGCCACCATCAACATCTGAGGGCAGGCCGGCCGTTGTGCCAGGGCAGGGGGAGAGCGGACTCGACGGAGGCGCGGTCGCGCTCCGGGCCGTTGGTGAAGGGGTGCAGGTGCGGCAGATCGGCGGCGCGGGAAGGCGGCCGGACTCTCACGGCGTCACTGGATTCCGTCGGCGGCCGTCTTCCAGATGGTCGTGAGCCGCTGCAGCTGGAGCTTGTCAGCGGTGGGCAGCGACTGAGCGTAGGCGCGTCGCAGGGCCAGGACGGTGGAGGGAACGTGGACTTCGGCGCCGCAGTCGCCGTCCGCCACCGAGACGGCGATCTCCCGTTCACGTAAGGCAGTGGTGACGCCCTGCGCGCGGTAGGCAGCCTTGAGCTGATCATAGGCCGCGTCGGGGGACGCATAGGTGTATCCCTGGCCTCGCATGCAGGTCCGCCAGTCGTTCATGGCCTTGCGGTACTTCGGGGACTTCTCCACGCGGGGAGTGAGCTCGCTGTTGAGATTCTGCGGGAAGTAGGCAATGGCCACCCAGTCGTCCAGGTTTCCGTAAAGGGACGTACGGCTCCGTGCCTCGCAGCCACGCGCCGAGAAGGTGATGTTCCGACCACCCTCGAACCTCATCTCCCGGAAGTCGGTGGCGTCTCCTCGCAGGGCTTCAGAGTATGCGTCGGCGTTCTTCTTCGAAAGCCCTGCCACATAGGCGTCGTTGGCGGCGATGCCGGCTGCTTCCTTTTCGTCGCCGTACTGGGCGGCGAGACCATAACCACGTTCGTGACGCTCCTTCATGTTCAGAGAGCGTTCCTCGTCGGATTCGGCCGTCGGGGCGGATGCGTCGGCGCGATAGCGGAATCCCTGCGCTGTCATGCAGGCCGATATGAGCTCGGATTCTGCGTTCGCGAGATCGACGCTGGTCCGGGTGAAGGTACCGGAACGGGTGAGGAGGTCGAGTTCGAGGCTGGTGAGTTCGGCACGGGTGGCGTCACCGTCGGTGGCGGATGTCCCGCAGGCGCTCAGCGTGAGAACGCCCGCCACCGCGCAGGCGAGCAGAGCAAGTCGCATGGTGCCCGGACCCTCTCGGTCGTCGGGTGGAAGGCGGGGGAGGAGAGAGGCGCGGTGTCCGCGGGGCGCTCACCCACGGACACCTTGGAGCCACCTTGGAGCGGCAGAGCCTTTCCAGCGCCGGGACTACGGCACAGGGCCGCCGCATGCCGAGCTCGTACCGCCGGAAGCAGTACTCCAACTGTTCGAGGAGACCGCGTTGTTGAACGTGGAGTTGAAGTCTCCACCGGTGCCGCGATACACGATGCCCGCGCTGCCCGAGTAGGACTTACCGGTCCAGACGATGGCTTCGCAGCTGTTTCCGTTGTTGTAGTCCGAGGAAGCGCAGTTGTCCCAGTTGCCGTTGGGACAGGCGCTGCGACTGAAGACGGACCAGTCGGCGTTCCTTCCCGAGAGTTCACCCGGATTACCCGCCGGCGAGTAACCGGCGTTCGGCCAGAAGCAGAAATTGCCCGAACCGCATCCGGAAGGTGCCGCGGCGACCTTTACCGACTTGAATGCCGTCGCCGCCACCTGATTCTGACCCTCGGAGCCGTTTGCCGAGCCGTTCGCCGAACTGGCCGCCGAGGTGCCGGCCATAGCGCCGAGCAGGAGAACCACTCCCGCGATCATGGCCAATATGCGTCTCATCTTTCCCCCTTACTGCTCGATTTGGTCGCCTTCACTATTGCCAGCGCCCGTCCTGCCTGGCCATGCTGTGTCGCCAGGAGGAAAAAGCCGTGGTCACAAGGGGGAACGGCGTGCTCCGAATTCACTTCACAGATGCTGACCTGGCGAGAACCCGGATGGCCACGGCACCTGACGCGCTCTGGGAGGTGGCCGCGAGTCTGCACCGCTTTCAGACCCGCGCGGGCCGTTGGGCATACGCCGGGTGGTACCGGACCACGCACGCCCGACTACGTGAGCAGAGACTCGACCGCGTCGTGCGCGAAGTGCTTCTGCCACTGTTTCCGAGAGCCCGGTACTTTCCTGATTTCCTGACGCCCGACCGGTCGAGCTGTGCCGACGACGGACTGGACGCCGCACTCGACGCCATCGTGTCCACACCCTCCGGCCGGGTGAACCGTGAACTGGCCATGCTCCATCAGCACGTTCGAGCTCCGGCGTGGGTGCGACGGCTGACCGACACGCAGGAACGCCGGGACTTTGTGGCCGCGATCCGCTCGTACCACGAGGTTGCCGTACGCCCCTTCGCCGACCAGATCCACGCCCATCTGGAAGCGGGGCGGTCGTCGTCCTGCCGCGAACTGCTCCATGGAGGTATCCAGGGAATGCTGGCCGGACTCGGACCGGCCATGCGCTGGCAGCCCCCGGTCCTCCACGTCCGCTACGCCGTGGACCGGGACCTGCACCTGGGCGGCCGGGGCATCCGGCTCGTACCGTCCTACTTCTGCTGGGACAACCCGGTCAGCCTGGCCGACCCCCGGCTACCGCCCGTGCTGATCTACCCCCTGCTGCACGAACCGGCCGCAGCGACCCCGTCCACCTCGCCCACCCCGCTGACCGCACTGCTCGGACGTACCCGGACGACCGTGCTGCGCGTCGCGGCGTCCGGAGCGGGCGCCACCACCGGGGAGATCGCCCGCGCGGCGGGGATCTCCTCGTCCTCCGTCAGCAAACACACCGGGGTACTACGCGGCGCGGGCTTGCTGATCAGCAGCCGGCACGGCGGAAACGTCCTGCACACTCTCACCCCGGCCGGCGCGTCCATGCTCCGCACCGACATCTGAGCCGAGCCTCGGTGTCCGTCCATGAGCTTCGGTCGCCGTGCCACCCGATCCGTAGGAATCTGCCGGATCTGCCTGCACGTCCGTCGGTGCGACGCGCGGTGCCGGGGTACTACGCGGCTCCGGCGAGATGCCGTTCTTCAGCGGGGTGGCATGCGAGGGCGCCGTCCATGCGGATGACCTCGCCGCTGAGGTAGTCGTGGTCGGCGATCATGGCGACCAGGCGCGCGTATTCGGTGGGGTGGGCCCGTCGCCGGGCATGCGGGACACCGGCGGCCGACGCTGCATTGGACGATCGCACCGCACCGGGCGAGGTGGGCGGCGATGGCGGCACCGAGCCCGGAGGCGGCTCCGGTGACCAGGGCCGCGGACCCGTCGATGTGCATGGCTGTCCCCCGGGAGCGTTCAGCGGGCGAGCTGACGGCTGATGACCAGACGCTGGATCTGGTTGGTTCCCTCGAAGATCTGCATGATCTTGGCTTCGCGCATGTACCGCTCGACGGGGTACTCACGGGTGTACCCGTATCCACCGAAGACCTGCACCGCGTCGGTGGTGACCTTCATCGCGGCGTCGGTGGCGACGAGCTTGGCCACGCTTGCCTGGCGGGTGTACGGCAGACCGGCGTCGCGGCGTCGCGCGGCGTCAAGGTAGGTGGCGCGGGCGGAGTCGACCGCGGCGGCCATGTCGGCCAGCAGGAAACCCAGCCCCTGGTGGTCGATGATCCGCCGGCCGAACGTGCTGCGCTCCTGTGCGTAGGCGACCGCCGCGTCCAGGGCGGCCTGGGCGAGGCCGGTGGCGCACGCGGCGATACCGAGCCGACCGGAATCCAGAGCGCTGAAGGCGATGTGCAGTCCCTGCCCCTCGCCACCGATGCGCCGGTCGGCTGCCAGCACGGCGTCGTCCCAGTACGCGGATGTGGTGGGGATGGCATGCAGGCCCATCTTGTCCTCCGGCCTGCCGAACGTGAGGCCGTCGCACCGGCCGGGTGCGAAGAAGCAGGAGATCCCCTCGGGGCCCTCCGCGGTGCGGGCGAACAGGGTGTAGAAGTCGGTTCTGCCGCCGTGCGTGATCCACGCCTTCGCGCCGTTGATGCGGTAGCCGTCGGCAGTGGGTTCGGCTCGGCAGATCAGCGCGGCCGCGTCGGATCCGGCCTGGGGTTCGGACAGGCTGTAGCCGCCGATCAGCTTGCCGTCCAGCACGTCCCCGGCCCAGCGCTCCTGCTGGTCCTCGGTGCCGAAGTGGAGCAGGGGGAAGGCGGCCAGGGTGTGGACGCTGACGGCGACGGCCACGGCGGCCCAGCGCGCCGCGAGCTCCTCGACGGCCTGCAGATAGACCTCATAGGGCTGGCCGCCGCCTCCGAGCCGGTCGGGGTAGGGCAGACCGAGCAGGCCGGCCCGGCCCAGCAGGGCGAAGAGGCCCTCGGGATACCGGCTGTCGCGTTCGTGCTGCTCCACCAGAGGTGCGAGTTCGTTGTCGGCGATGTCCCGGACGAGGTCGATGAGGTCTGCGGCTTCCTGGGTGGGCAGCATCCGGTCGACGGGCATGGCGTTGCTCCTGAAGTGGTGGCCTGGATCGGGCGGACACGACGGTTTTGGAGGGGGAGGAGGAGCGGAAACGGTGCTCGGACGCCGGGCGCCCGGGGATCTCCGGGGAGCCGGCGCTCGTCGACGTTGCGTCCGAAGGACCGACGCCCGTCACAGCACCGCCAGTCCGGGTTCGGCCAGCAGCGCGGCGGTGTCGGCGAGCAGTTGGGAGCCTTCCTGTCCGTCGATGACCCGGTGGTCGAAGGAGAGCGCGAGCTGGAGGACCGAGCGCGCCTCGATGCGTTCTCCGGCGTGGTCCTCGACCACCCAGGGTCGCCGACGGACGGCGCCCACCGCGAGGATCGCTGTCTCCCCGAGGTTGAGGATCGGTGTGCCGGTGTCGACCCCGAACACCCCCACGTTGGTGATCGTGGTGTTTCCCCCGGTCAACGCGTGGGGCGCGGTCTTCCCCGCCCGTGCCGTCACGGCCAGGTCGTTGATGGCCGCGGCAAGCTCCTGGAGTCCCATGAGGTGTGCGTTCCTGATGTTGGGGACCATCAGTCCGCGAGGGGTTGCCGCCGCGATACCGAGATTGACCCCTGCCGGTACGACGATCTCCTGCGCCGCCTCGTCCCAGCGGGCGGCGGCCGTTGGGGTCCTGCGCAGTGCCCGGAGGTAGGCGCGGGCGACGAACGCGAGGGGGCTGAGCTTCGTCTCGCGGAACTCCCGCCTGTGCTGGACCAGGTCGCGCAGCTCAAGGGTCCTGGTCACGTCGACCGTCACGAACTCGGTCACGTGCGGTGCGGTGAAGGCCGATGCGACCATGGCCGCGGCCGTGTGTTTGCGGACGCCCTTGATGGCGATCCGGGACTCCACGGCGAGCGGGCCGCGCGCGTGTGCTGCCGGTACGCCGGGAGACGGTACGTCGGGAACCGGGTCGTTGGAGGTCGGTACGCCGGGAGCCAGAGCGCCGTAAGCCGGTACGCCGGGGGCCGCAGCGCCGGCGGACAGTGCGGTCCGCTGTTGCGAGGCGCGCAGCACGTCGTCTCTGCGGACGGTGCCGTCCGGGCCGGTCGGCGACACGGTGGCGAGGTCGACTCCCAGGTCCTTCGCCAGTTTGCGGACCGGAGGCTTCGCGCGAGGCTTGGCCGATTCGGCCGTCTCGGAGGGCAGTTGCGCGTTCGTCGGCTCGGCGGCTTCGGTGACCGGCCCGGCCGCGGGCCCGGTGACGGTCGCCGCCGGGGTACGGCGCCGGGGACGGTGTCCCGAGTCCCTCGCTCCGTAGCCGACGAGCAGTCTGGGTTCGGAGTCCCCTTCGGTGCCCGCGCTCTCCGGTGGGCCGGGGACGTGCCCGCCCTCCGGCGACGCGGGCGGGGCTTCGTTCGTGCGGATGGCGATGATCGGGCTGCCCACCGCGGCTGTCTCTCCCTCCGCCGCGAGGAGCTCGACGACCTCTCCCGCGTACGACGAGGGCAGTTCGACGACCGATTTGGCCGTCTCGATGTCGACGATGACCTGGTTGACGGTGACGGTGTCACCGACGGCGACGTGCCAGGTCACGATGTCCGCCTCGGTGAGGCCTTCGCCGACGTCGGGAAGCAGGATGGTCTGCGTGGTGTGTGTGGTCGCGAAGGTCACGGTGTGCTCCTGCGTGCGGCGGGACGGACGTCAGTGGGTCAGGCTCAGATCGCATGCATCGAGAACGCGGTCCACGTTGGGGAGCCAGTCCTCCTCCAGACGGCTCGGCGGATAGGGCGTGTCGTAGCCGGTGACCCGCAGAACCGGTGCCTCCAGCTCGTAGAACGCCTGGGTCTGTACGCGTGCGGTGAGCTCTCCGGCGATGCCGCCCGTCCGCGCGGCCTCGTGCGCGATGACCAGACGGCCGGTGCGCCGGACCGAGGCCACGACCGTGGCGTCGTCGATCGGCGAGAGCGAGCGCAGGTCGATCACCTCCACGCTCCGGCCCTCCTCGGCGAGGATCCCGGCGGCCTTCATCGCGACCGGTACAAGTGCGCCGTACGTGACCAGGGTCAGGTCGCCTCCGGGACGCACGATGCGTGCGCTCTCGATGTCGGCCGCCCCGCCGGACCGGTCCACGCCGCCCTTGGCCCAGTAGGAGCGCTTGGGCTCCAGGAAGATCACCGGGTCGTCGCACCGGACGGCCTGCCGGAGGAGGTCGTAGGCGTCCTGGGAGTCCGAGGGACAGAGCACCCGTAGCCCGGGGGTGTGGGCGAAGTACGCCTCTGGTGACTCGCTGTGGTGCTCGATGGCCCCGATGCCGCCTCCGACGGGGATGCGGACGACGACGGGGAGGCTCACGGCGCCCTCGGAGCGGTGCCGATACTTCGCGAGCTGCGTGACGATCTGGTTCATGGCCGGGAAGACGAACCCGTCGAACTGGATCTCGCAGACGGGACGGTATCCGGCCATGGCGAGCCCGATCGCGCTGCCGACGATGCCGGCCTCGCCGAGCGGGGAGGTGATGACACGGTCTTCTCCGAATTCCTTCCGCAGCCCGTCGGTGACCCGGAAGACGCCACCGAGCTGTCCGATGTCCTGGCCGATCAGCACCACCTTGTCGTCCGCCTTCATGGCGTCACGGAGGCCGGCGTTGAGCGCGTGGGCGAGAGCGGTGCTCAACGGTGTTCTCCTTCTCCGGCCGCCACGAAGGCCAGGTGCTCGGTCATCTGCCGTTCCAGGCCGGCGGGCATGGTGGCAAGGGTGTGCAGGAAGGGCGTGGCGGGCGTGGGTACGGGCAGCGTGCGGCAGCCACTGCGCAGGCGCTCGGCGAGCCGCTGCTCCTCCTGTTCGAGCTCGGTCAGGAAGGCGTCGTCGGTCTCCGTCGAGGAGCCGGCGCCGGTGAGATGGGCCCGGAGGCGGTCGAGGGGGTCGCGCGATGCCCAGTCGTCGTTCTCGGAGTCGCTGCGATACCGCAGATCGTCGTCCGACGTCGTGTGCGGGTTGCGCCGGTAGGTCACGGCTTCGATGAAGGTCGGGCCGCCGCCGGCGCGGGCGTGCGCGAGGGCTTCGTGGGTGGCGGCGTGACAGGCGACGACGTCATTGCCGTCGACCCGGACGCCGGGGAACCCGAAGCCGCTGGCACGGTCGGCGGCCGGGACCCGGCTCTGCACCGAGAACGGCGCGGAGATCGCCCACTGGTTGTTCTGGCAGAAGAACACAACCGGGAGGTTTTGGGCGGCGGCCCACACGAACGCCTCGTTCGTCTCGCCCTCGCTCAGCGCGCCGTCCCCGAGGAACACCAGGACCGCGCGGTCCCGGCCCGGGTCCCCGGTACCCACATCGCCGTCGCGGACGATACCCATCGCGTATCCCACCGCGTGCAGGGTCTGCGCCCCGATGACCAGGGTGTACAGGTTGAAGTTGCGTTCCCGGGGGTCCCAGCCGCCCAGAGTGGTGCCGCGGAAGAGGCCGAGCAGGTGCACCGGATCCACTCCGAGACACCACGCGACCGCGTGCTCGCGGTAGGTGGGGAACACGACGTCCCGCTTCCTGAGCGCGAACCCGGCCCCGACCTGTGCTCCCTCCTGGCCCAGCATCGACGGCCAGAGCCCCAGTTCGCCCTGCCGCTGCAGGGCGATGGCCTCCGTGTCGACCCGGCGTGCGAGGACCATCGCCCGGTAGGCGGCCCCGAGATCGAGGGCCTCCGCGCCGGTCGGGACCCGGCTGTCCTGACGGAGCCCACCTGCCGGGTCAAGGACCGACCAGGGCTCGGTCATCGAGGATGCGGACGTCATGGTGCTCCGTTGGGTGTGCGGCGGCCCGGAGGCCGGGATCGGCTCGACCACGTCCACGGCGGTCCCGGCGTGGTCTGTGCGAACAGCGTGGCCACGAGCTTGGTCGTACGCAATGAACAAGCGAGGAACTCGCACTCAACGCATGAATCGTGCGGATGGTTCGCTCCGTCGCGATAGCATCACGCGGACAACCAACAATGCTGCCTCTAGGGAAGTGCGCGATGGACTCCATCGACGAACGTATCCTCGGCCTTCTCCGTACCAACGCGCGCATGCCCGTGAGTGAGATCGCGCGAACGGTCGGACTCTCCGCGGCGCCGGTGGGCCGCCGCATCGAGCGGCTTGAGAGCGAGGGGGTGATCCGGGGGTACGTCACGCTGGTCAGCGATGCCGCCGTGGGCGAACTGGAGGCCTTCACCGAGATCCGGCTGGCCGGTGATGTGGACACCCGTGAGATCGAGGGGATCGCACGTCAGGTGCCGGAGGTCCAGCAGTACTACACGATCGCCGGTGATCCGGATGCCCTGCTGCGGTTCCGGGTACGCAATGTGGAGCACCTGCAGCAGGTCGTCAACGCGATCCGGCGTACCGGGATCGTCGCCGGTACCAAGACACTGATCGTGATGTCGTCATGGGACCGGGCTCAACCGTTCCCGAGCGAGGGCGCCCACGACAAGCACACTTGAGTGAAACGGCGAGGCCAGGGCCTGAGGGGCGAGGCCAGGCTCTGAGGAATGAAACCGGTCGCTGATTGTTGAATGTGGCATGAAGAAGATCGGGTTCCTGTCCTTCGGACACTGGACGCCATCGCCGCATTCGCAGACGCGCTCAGCGGCGGACTCCCTGCTCCAAGCGATCGACCTCGCGGTCGCAGCGGAGGAACTGGGCGCCGACGGCGCCTACTTCCGGGTGCACCACTTCGCGCGGCAGCACGCCTCACCGTTCCCGCTGCTCGCGGCCGTCGGCGCGCGCACCAGCCGGATCGAGATCGGCACCGGTGTGATCGACATGCGCTACGAGAACCCGTTGTACATGGCCGAGGACGCAGGCGCGGCCGACCTCATCTCCGGCGGTCGGCTCCAGCTCGGCCTCAGCCGGGGATCCCCGGAGCAGGTGATCGACGGCTGGCGGCACTTCGGCCACACGCCCCCGCCCGGCGGGACCGACGCCCACATGGCACGCGAGCACACCGAGCGGCTGCTCGACGTCCTGACAGGAGAGGGCTTCGCACAGCCCGATCCCAAACCGATGTTCGCCAACCCGCCGGGACTGCTGCGCGTCGAACCGCACTCCGAGGGACTGCGCGAACGTATCTGGTGGGGATCCGGTTCGAACGCCACCGCGGTCTGGGCAGCCGGACTCGGGATGAACCTGCAGAGCTCGACCCTCAAGGACGACGAGAGCGGCGAGCCCCTGCACGTCCAGCAGCGCAAGCAGATCGAGGCATACCGCGAGGCATGGCGGGCCGCGGGTCACACCCGTGAGCCGAGGGTGTCGGTCAGTCGCAGCATCTTCGCGCTCACCGACGACCGGGACCGCGCCTACTTCGGCCGGGATGGCAACTCCAAGGACCAGATCGGCTACATCGACGCCCAGACACGCAGCATCTTCGGCCGCTCCTACGCCGCCGAACCCGACGTCCTCGTCAAACAGCTCGCCGAGGACGAGGCCGTCGCCGCCGCCGACACCCTGCTGCTCACCGTGCCCAACCAGTTGGGCGTCGAGTACAACGCCCATGTCATCGAAAGCATCCTGGCCCACGTCGCTCCCGAACTCGGATGGCGCTGACAGCACGGCCTCGGAGTGCCACCCTCCCTGCGGTGCGACAGGCTGCGACAGATGACACCTGACGAGTAACGAGCTCGGGCTCGACGAGCGGTGGGCCGTCCAGTACTCCAGCGGGAAGGGTGAAGTCCCACTGGAGTACTGCGTGGCTGCTACGTGGCCGAGACGTGGTGCTCTGTGCGCGAGGTGTTTCGGAAGCGGCCCGGGGAGATGCCGTATGCGCGACGGAAGGCGGCGCCGAAGGCGAACTCGCTGGAGTATCCGAGTTCGCGGGCGACGGTCGCCAGCGGCGCGTCGCTCTCCCGGAGCAGTCGCGCCGCCCGGGACAGCCGCACGCCTGCCAGATAGTCCCGCGGTGGCTTGCCGAGCACCCTGGTGAAGTGGCGGGTGAACGCTGTGCGCGACATCTCGGCGGCGGTACTCAGTTCGGCGACCGTCCAATTCCGGTGCGGGGCGCCGTGGATGTGACGCAGGGCGCGGGCGACCACCGGGTCATCGGTGTACGGCCCGTCGGCCGAGCCGTTCTCCTGCAGCCACTGGCGCAGGACGTGCATGAGCAACAGGTCCGCGAGCGCCGAGCGGGTGGCTTCCGCACCGGGGCGGGGTGCCGACAGGTCGGTGAGGAGCATCTCCGCCAGCGTCACCGCCTGGCGGCCGCCCGTCTCGGACGACGCGACGATGAGACTCGGAAGGGTGGTCAGGTAGTCGTGGACCTTGCCGTGCGGCAGCCGGTAGGCGCCGCACAGGAACTCGAAGTCGGCGTGGCCGGAGAGCGGGGGCAGAGCTCCCGTCGGCTCGGGCGGAAGGTCGTACAGGGCGCACGGCCGACTGCTCAGCCCGTGCCGCGCGCCGCTCGTGATCAGGACGACGTCTCCCGCGCGCAGTGCGCGCGGGGGCGCGTCCTCGGTGAGGAGCCATCCCTGGCCGCGCAGGACCACGTGGAAACCGCTGCCGGTGAACTCGTCGTAGCGCCACCCCCAGGAGCCCGCCTCCTCGATGCGGCGGGCATAGACCTGACCGGTCCGGATGCTGCCGATCATCTCGTCGAGGATGTCCACGCACAGAGGCTAGCAACGCAGGGTGCACCAAATCGTATGCACCCGCGTCAACGGAGTATGGCTGGGCGGCAGCCGCGCGGGTTGACTGTGTCCTGTGAAGATCAACCAGCCACTCAATGAATACGGTCGGATACTGCTGTCCCACGCGGACGACAGCGAGCGGCACGACCGCCTGGCAGCGGCGAGCGTGAACGCCCTGCGGGACAGCGGGGCACTGGCCCTGCGTACGCCGCCGGAACACGGTGGGACGGGGGCCGACGCGCCGACGGTCGCCCGCCGGCTGGCGGAGTTGGGGCGTGCCTGCCCGTCGGCAGGGTGGACCGCGGGTACCTGTGCCACGTCCAAGACCCTGGTGGCCCTGCAGCACAACGCATCCGCGCGCAAGGAGTACTTCGCCGACCCGGACGCGCTCGTCTGTGGCTCCGGGGTTCCCTCGGCCCGGGGAGTCCGTGAGGCGGACGGCGTACGCGTCACCGGGCGATGGGACAACGTCACGGGATCAGAGGCCGCCGAGTGGGCCGGTCTGGCCCTGATGGTGGACGGCGCCTTCCACATCGCGACCTTCCCCCTCGCCGATCTGACCGTCGAACGCAACTGGCACATGGCAGGCATGCGGGGCACGGGAAGCCAGCGGCTCGTCGCCGACGGTGTCCTGGTGCCCGCGTACCGCGTCGTCCAGGGCGGCCCGTTCCAGCCGCAGACGCAGCTGTTCTTCAGGCTGTGCGTGCTCGCCCCTGTCGTGGGCGCCGCGCAGGGCGCGCTCGACGTGGCGCAGGACATGTTCGCGTCCGACCGCAAGCCCTTCATGACGAGCTACACACGCATGGGCGACTCGCCCGGCGCCCGTCACTGGCTGGCCCAGGCCGCCACGCTGGTGAACCGCGCCGACACCACCATGCTGGTCGTCGCCCGGGCCGCTGAGGGGGAGGACCTCACGGAGATCGAGCGCGCCCAGCTGCGTACGGACCTGGCGGGTGCGGCGAAGGACTGCCGGAGCGCGCTGGAACTCCTGCTGGACCTGCACGGTTCCAGCGGTTTTCGCGACTCCAACGCCTTGCAGCGCTACTGGCGGGACGTCGCTGTGGGCAGCCGCCATCCCTTGCTGAATGCCTACCTCGCCACCGAGGACCTCGGGAGCGTGCTGGTCGCGTAGGACGCGCGGCCGGTCTCCTGAGACAGGAGTTCCTCCTCCCGGAATTGGAGGCTTGGGGCATGGCTCGTACGGGGCGCCGACGGCCGGGTCGGTTCTCGTTCGGTGTGTCCGCTCAGTCGGTCAGGCCGGCGCTGACCAGCCAGATGTGTTCGCAGGTCGAGGATGCCTTCTGCAGATTCTCGCGGGACTCCTGTGAGGCGTGGTAGAAGCTCCGCTCGATCATCCAGCACAGGGCGCGTGCCATCGGCGACGCCTGGTCCGGTTCGGTGCCGGGCTGAACGCCGGCTCGTTCCAGGACAGCCGTGATGGCTGTGGTGAACAGGTCCGCCGTACGACTCCACAGCTCGCCGATCTCGGGCACGGTCAGTGACAGATCGATGGCCGTACGCATGACCAGGCCGTGCTCGTTCCACAACTCGACCGTACGCCGCATGGCCGCTGCGACGGCCTCGCGCGGCTCGTCGGTCTGCGCGGTGGCCCGGGACCGCTCCCACAGGTGCTCCACGGTTCGGGCCACGAGCGCGGTGACCACTTCTTGCTTGGAGCCGAAGTAGAAGTACAGGGCGCCGCGGGTGATGCCGGGGCCCTGGGCGATGTCGCCGACGGTCATGGTGTCGTAGCCCTTCTGCGCCAACAGAGCTTCGCAGGTGTCCAGAATGGCCCGCTCCCGGACATCGCCCTTGCGTTCGGTGCTGCGTCGGCCTCGTGCGGGGTGCTCGCCGGGCATCAGAGCTGAGCACCCCCGGCGAAGTCGGTCGTGCGGGAGAGCGCCTCCCACGCACGGATGTCGTCGTCCACCGCCGCCCGCCCCGCGGTGACCAGTCGCAACGCGTCCGAGCCCAGGACGAGGTGGGCCGGCGGCCGGTCCACCGACGTGATGTGCACGACGGCCTCCCCTGCCTTCGCCGGGTCGCCGAGTTGATTCCCGCTCGCCTTCTGCCTCGCTTCACGGATGGGGATGAACAGGTCGTCGTAGTCGTCGACGGACCGCGCGCTGCGCGTCATGGACCGTCCGGCCCAGTCGGTCCGGAAAGAGCCGGGCTCGATCGCCGTCACATGGATGCCGAACTGTGCGACCTCCTTGCCCAGTGACTCCAGGATGCCTTCCACCGCGAACTTGCTGCCGCAGTAGGCGGACATGCCCGGCACGGCCATGAGCCCGCCCATGGAGGTGACGGCCAGCAGGTGCCCGCGGCGCCGCCGCATGTGGGGGAGTGCCGCCTGCAGGGTGGCCACCGTCCCGAGTACGTTGACCTCGAACTGCCGTCGCACCTCGGCCAGCGGGGTCTCCTCGAAAGTGCCCTCCAGGCCGTAGCCGGCGTTGGCGATGACGACGTCCAGGGCCCCGACGTTCCGCTCCAGCTCTGCGATCACGTCCGAGACGGCGCCGCTGTCCGTCACATCCAGGATGCGGCCGTGCGCATACCCCGGCTTCAGCTCCTCGAAGGCACGCAGGTCCTCCTCGGAGCGGACGGTGCCGACGGTGGTGTGCCCGGCGGCCAGGGCCGCCTGCGCGAAGGCGCGGCCGAGCCCCGTGCTGACGCCTGTGATGAGCCACGTCTGTTCCTGCATTTTCTCCTCCGGTGAATGCTTGTGGGGAGCCCCGTCGTGCTCCCTCACCAAAAAAGTCTACACGACGTCGAGTTTTATAATCGCAGTGTAGATTCTCTCATTCCCGTCCTGAGCCCGCCGCTGACCGGATGGTGAACCGGAACACTCCGGTCCACCATCCGGGCAACAGCAGATGGTTAAGGAGCGAAGCGGGGGCAGCTTGGCTGACTGGCCGGCCGGCCGGCCAGCCAGTCAGCCAGCTCAGCGGTGGTCCAGCAGTTCTTGCGCGGCAGGTCGGGCAGCAGGCCGAGTACCAACTCCCTTTCCCACGCCGCACTTTCACTCGCGTCAACCGTCCCGCTGTCCGGCTGATCAAGCCGTCGAACACTCCCTGTCGGCGGGCAAGGTCTACGCTGTGACCTGCGTCCACCGCATGATCTTCAGTCCTCACACACCGATGATCAACGGTGGCCGCGCCCGTCTCCACAGCGCGTCAAGGTCGCGCAGCGTCTGCCTGCCGTCCTGTATTTGGAGGACTTGTGCAACGTGGCGAAGTCTGGTGGGTTCAGTTCGACGAGCGGAGGTTGGTCGTACTGCTGTCGGGGGACGACACATCCGGGATCCGGGTGATGCAGGTCGTTGCTCCGGCGGGCGTCGACATCAGCGGTCTGGGCATCGAAGTGACGGTCGGCGCCAGCGAAGGACTGCCGTTCGAAGGCGTGCTGCGGCTCGCGTTCCCGCGGCCAGGCTTCACTCCGTGCACGTGGCTGACCACTGTGTCCCGGGACGACCTGCTGGAGCGGGCGGCCGTCCTGTCCTCCGTGAAGCTCAGCGAGATCGACGACGCTCTCCGACTTGCTGAGGCCACTCGATCATTCGAACAGGCAGGGCCACGGCTGCCGCTATCATGATCGCTTCAAACTCAGGGGGAACGATCATGCGCAAACCATCTGGTGCTACGGCATCCGGCGTTACGTGTATCGCGCTGGCCGTTGCGCTCACGGGATGCTCCGAGGGTGCGGGACCGCGGGAGCAGTCGGCTGCGCAGATGCTCGGCGAGGCGAACAAAGCCATGAAGTCCCTCCAGGCGGTGACGATCACGGGGCGCTCGACGATGAAGGATGGGCGTTGGAGTTCCACCCGGATGAGGACGGACCTGAAGGGCACCTGTTCCTTCACTTCAGCCGGCAGCACGGGCGAGAAGTTCGAGCAGATCCGTATCGGCGACACCGATTACGTCCGGCCGAACCTGAAGCACATGCAGCTGTCCGGTATGGATACCAAAGGGCGGACGGACCAGAAGAACTGGGGCAGGACAACCGTGGATCCGGCCGCACCGGCCGGCGAGAAGGGACTGACGGATTGCACTCTTCCGTTCGCCTCGTTCGGGAAAGTCGCCAAGGGCAAGACCGACAAGGTCGACGGGATGCCGACGGCCAACCTTGTGGTCACCGACGAGTCGGACAAGGGCGGCACATACACCTTCCACGTGGCCACGAAGGGCAAGCCCTACATCTACCGGGTGGTGTACAAGAGCCCCGAATTCCGCACCGTCACCTCCTACAGTGACTTCGACACCCCGCTGGATGTCGAGCCACCGAAAGCCAATGTGGTGGACCTCTCAGGCTGACCCGAGTGCGACGACTGGGCGCAATCGGACTGGGTGCCGCCGACGGTGCCCTGAACCGCGACCGAGCCACTAGGGTCTGGACATGGTCAAGCACGTGCCGTTCACCGGCGGCGAGAAGGAAAGCCTGCACACCGCCCTGAACCGACACCGCGACGCGCTCCTGTGGAAACTTGAGGGCCTCGGCGACGACCAGCTGCGCCGCCCGGTGACGCCGTCCGGCATGAGCCTGATCGGGCTGCTCAAGCACCTCGCCGGCGCTGAACTCGGCTGGTTCTGCCTGACGTTCGGCCGCGAGTGCAATCCCCTTCCCTTCGAAGTCGAAGGCGACGAGGCGTCCGACTGGCACGTGGCTGCCGACGAGTCGGCCAAAGACATCCTGGACTTCTATGCCCGCTCTCGCGCTGCCGCTGACGAGGCGATCGAGAGCCTCGACATCGACACCACCGGCACTGCCTTCGCGTTCTTCGACGGCGCCACCGTTTCACTGCGCTGGGCACTGATCCACATGCTCGAAGAAGTCGCCCGGCATACGGGTCATGCCGACATCCTGCGTGAGGCCATCGACGGCTTCACCGGAGACCACAACTGGGGCTGAGAGCTTGGCCCCGATCGGCTTCTGACCCCAGAGCACCGGAAAGGTTCGTCTGACCTGCGGATCAGCCAGTAGCGTTGTTTCTCGCGAGAACTACCAGGACCTCTTCGATGCCCTCGGCCCGGATGCGGTCGTCGGTTACCGCGAGGCCATGGAGGACCAGCTCGTCGGCACCGGCACCGGCACCGGCACCGGCCTCGGCCTCGGTACCGGGCCAAGGTCGACGCGTGCCGGTCGAGCCTCAGACCTCCGCGGCCTCATCGCCCGACCGTGTCGCGTCGAACTCGGCCGCGGCGAGGACTGAGTCCAGTCGGGCCCGCGTGGCGGCAAGATCCCGCATGTGCTCGTCGAGGCGGTCCCGCTCCGCGCGAAGCCGGGCGATCATCTCCGGGCCGGCGATACCGGTGTGCACGCACGGCAGGAACTCCACGATCGTCCGGCTGCTCAGCCCGGCAGCGTAGAGGAGCTGGATCCACCGCACCCGCTCGACCGTGTCCGGGGCGTAGAGGCGCTGCCCGCCTGCGCTGCGGCTCGACACGATGAGCTGTTGCTGCTCGTAGTAGCGCAGCGCCCGCGTGCTCACTCCCGCGGCCGATGCCACCTCGCCGATCCGCATCCCGCCGCTCCCTCTGCTCCACGTGCCACCGGGTCCCGGTCGCTGCCGGGCAGTCCCGGGGTCCGTCACCCGACTTGCCCTTGACGTCAGCGTCAACTTTTACACTCCGACAGCCGGCCATCAAAACCGGCGGAACCGATCACGACGGAGTAGGACCTCATGAGTACTGACGACACGACACCCGACGGCCTCATCCCCGCTGCCATCCTCGCCTCGCAGACGCCGGTCGCGGTCTATGGATACGCCCGGGCCAAGGCGGGCGAGGAGGGCCGGATGCTGAACGAGATCCAGGCGATCATCGGCCTCACCCGCAAGGAGGACGGATGTGAGCAGTACGTGGTGCACACCACGCCGGAACAGCCGGGCGCCTTCGCCTTCTACGAGCGCTGGTCCTCCGGCGCCCATCTGCTGGCGCACGTCTCGCAGCCGTTCATGCAGACGTACTTCGCCGCCATCGCGAACCTGGTCGAGGGGGAACTGGAGGCCCACTGGCTGCACCCCCTCTCCTGACCCACTGCACACGGCCGGCCCCGCGCCCGCGGGGCCGGCCGCACCTGCGGCAGTAGTCCGCCTCGCGCAGTACGCGCGATCGGCTCGGCCCGCATCAAATCCGCGACGGCGCGGAAGTGAGCAACGTTTGTCGATGATTCTTGGCAGCACTTCGCGATCAAGCAGCTCGGAGATGTCGATGAGAGCTGACAACGCTGGAACAGCTTGGTCTCTGGCTGCAGGACGTGAACTGGTCCCCACCCTTTGGGCCTGGAGGCTCTGGTCTTGACCTTGCCCGAAGGTGAAGGCCGACGGTGTGCAGGGCAACCAGGCCATCGATTTCGAGGACCGCCGCTGCCACCGACCGTACAGGCGCCCGCCGTCTCTGCGGCTGTGAGGTTGCGGACCATGTCGTCGAGGCTGGTGAAGTAGATCGAGTAGCCGAAAGCCAGCGCTCCATGCTGTGTTGACACTCACCTGCTGCTACCAGCGCGCCCACTCGCAACACGGGCTGAACTCCCTTAGACAACAAGGGAGTTCAGCACCAGAACCTGTCTCCGTGGTTACGAATCCATGACATTGGGACGTACAACTGGGATCGCCCCGCTTGAGTCGTACCCACTGAACGCGGCCTTCCGCGTACAGAACCGACCGACTCGAAAGGCTCACGTATGTCCCGAGCACACCGCCGAACCCGTACCGCGCTCACCGCACCCCTGGCAGCCGCGGTGCTGCTCGCCGGAGGATTCGGCGCCATGGTTCTCACCGGGGGCCCGGCGCTGGCGGCCACCGGGTCCGCGGACGCGCAGGACGACTTCAACGGCGACGGCTACGCCGACCTGGTCGTGTCGGCCCCGGACGCCACGATCTCCAGCAAGGCCAAGGCGGGCTACGTGGCCGTCACGTACGGCTCCGCCAATGGGATCTCCGCCGCCAACAAGAAGCTCATCAGCCGTTCCACCAGCGGCGTTCCCGGCTCCGCCACCGCGAACCAGCGCTTCGGGACCAACTTCACCAAGGGCGACCTGGACGGCGACGGCTTCAGCGACCTGGTGATCTCGGGCGGCAGTCCCGGCTCCGTCATCCTCTGGGGCTCTGCTTCCGGACTCACCGGTGGCACGGCCGTACCCGGGTACGGGCAGTCGCCCACGACCGGCGACTTCGACGGCGACGGCAAGACGGACCTCGCCCTGTTCTCCTACCTGACCGGCGCGGGCGACGACCCGTCGAGCGGTAACGCCACCGTGTGGAAGGGCCCGGTCACCCGCGCCGGACAGCCCACCGCCGCCCTGCCGCTGCTGGACAAGGCCGACTGGTGGGGCTACGACGCCAACGACGCGTCCTGCGCCACCACCACCAGCGGCTGCCAGGAGGACGGCGACTCGATCACCGGGCCCATCCCCTCCACCCGGACCGGCGACGTCAACGGCGACGGCAAGGACGACATCGTCGCCTGGCAGTACGCGGGCGACGGCCAGTACGGCAACCGTCTGCTTCTCGGCGGCGGCAGCACGGGCTTCACCAGCGGCTGGGTCCCCTCGGACGGCACGGCGACCGGTACGGGCACCGGCATCGGGGACGTGAACAACGACGGGTTCGACGACGTCGTGGTGGGCAACTACTGGGCCGGCGACAAGGTCCAGATCGCGTTCGGGTCGGCCTCCGGCCTGTCCGAGGAGCGCGTCCAGACCTTCGACCAGGACCTGCCCGGCTTCCCCGGCGTGGAGGAGGAGGGCGACGGGCTCGGCTCCACGGTCTCGGTGGCGGACGTCAACGGTGACGGCTTCGGCGACATCGCGCTCGGCATCTCGGGCGAGGACATCGGCGACATCACCGACGCCGGGTCCGTCGCCCTGGTCCCCGGCAGCGCCTCCGGTGTCACGGGCGCCGGTACGCAGACCTTCCACCAGGACACCGCCGGTGTCCCCGGAGTCGCCGAGAGCGGAGACGAGTTCGGCGTGAGCAGCGCGCTCCTGGACGTCGACGGTGACGGCCACGCCGACCTCGCGGCCGGTTCCCAGGCCGAGAACAGCTGGAACGGCGCGGTCTGGGTGCTGCGCGGCACGGCGACCGGTCTCACGGCCACGTCGTCCCTCGCGTTCGGCGCCGGCGACCTTGCGGCGCCCGCCACGGGCGCCCGCTTCGGCGCGCTCCTGCGCTGACCGATCGGCCTGCGGGCACCGACGGTGGGGCGGCCCGGTGCCGCCCCACCGTCAAGTCCGACCGGGGCGAAGTGGCTTCGGCCGAGATGCACGGTCCGCCTCACCGCCTCGGTCCAGGGAAGTCGGCGCGAACAACCGCAGCACCGCAGGCAGCACGACGCCCGAAGGGCCGGGTGTGGCGAGGGACTTGGCGAGTTCGTCGGTCCTCATGCACGCGCTGCCGGCAAGCAGTCGGCGCTCCACGCCGCCGGCACTCACCTACTGCTACCAGGACGCCCACTCGCACCGAGAGATCGCACCTTGCTTCCTCACGCCTCGTCAAAGGCCTTGAGCAGGCGCTCGTACGCCAGCTTCGGCCGCAGGGCCGCGTCCCACGGCAGGGAATCGGCCGTGCGCGGAGGATAGATCCTGGTGTCGGCGGTGGAACCGTACCGGTCGGTGAATCCCCAGGTGGAGAACGACGTGCAGTTCGGCTCCTCCAGGCAGACCCGTAGCTTGCCCGCCATCTCATCAGCCTGAATCTGCCGCCCGTCCTCCTCGTCCTCACCTATGGGGACGTCCATCTCCGACACCCGTGCCTGAACCCCGAGTTCCGCCAGATCCCGCACATGGCTGCGGAAGGTCTCCGGGTCGATGCGGTCGCCGGGTGCGTACTCATGGTTCTGGAAACCCACGCCGTCGATCGGTACGCCGCGTTCCTTGAGCCGCTCGACCAGATCGTAAAGGGCGTCCCACCGCTCGCCTTCCTCCTCGACCCCGTACTCGTTGAGGAACAGCCGTGCCTTCGGATCGGCCCGGTGGGCGGCCCTGAACGCCTCGTCGATGTACTCCTCGCCCATGGCCTCGAACCACGGGCTCTGCTCGGAGCGCAGACCGAGGTCCCCGTTGGTGTAGCTCTTCTCGTCGTCGGACATGGGCTCGTTGACCACATCCCATTCCGCGACTTTTCCCTTGAAGTGCCCGGCGACCATGGCGATGTGCCCGAGCATGGTCCGGCGCACCTCCTCGGGGTCGTCGTTCTCCCGCATCCAGTTGGGCAGAGCCTCGTGCCAGACGAGGGTGTGCGCGTGCACCTTCATCTCGTTCGCGCGGGCGAAACGTACGAGCAGGTCCGCGTCGCGGAAGTCGTAGACGCCCCGGCGTGGGTGGAGGAACTGTGGCTTGAACGCGTTCTCCGGAGTGAGCATGGAGAACTGGCTCCCCGCGAGCGCCCGGTAGCGTGAGTCGGTGAGCAGCGGATTCTCGGCCACAGCGGTGCCGACGTCGAACGGCCGCCCCACGTCTGCTACCCGCGCACGCAGTGAGTCGTCGGACTGTTCCTGGCGTAGCTGCGGCGCCTTGATCACGCGAAGCGAGTCGCCGCTCTCCGCCCGCGCGGTCAGCTGTGTCAGACGCCATCCCTCGCGGCGCTCGTCTTCGCCCGCGTCCGCGTCGCCCGCGCCCGCCTCCAGACCGAACCAGACAGTGCCCTCGGCGAACACCCCCGGGTCCTGCACGGTTCCCAGCCGCCGTCCGTCGGCTTTCACGCGGAAGGTGTCACCGATGCTCGACACGGCGAGTGTCACCGTCCCGGAGCAGTCGCAGTCGAAGTCCTTGGAGGTGGCCGGCTCATCGCCCTCGCCGTCCCATATCTGTACGTTCACTTGTCCGTCGGCGGTCACGCCGACGCGGAGTGAGGACCGCTCCTGCCGCCACTCGTCGTAGATGACCGGCACCCGTCCGTACAGCCGCAGCCATGAGTCGCCGTCATCGTCACCCACACCGGACATGCGCGCGGTGACGGTGAAGTCGCCGCCGGACCTGAGATGCGGGCCGGCCAGGTTCAGCGGGGGGTTGGGCTGGCCGCCGGAGGAGTCCTGCTCGACGATGTGCCGATCCGATGCGCTCACCCGCAGGATGTCCTTCCGCACGGTGGTGCCCGGCATCTGCGTCCAGTCGTGGTTCCGCAGCAGTTCTACGTCGCTTCCGCCGCCCGCGCCTTCGCCCTGCCCCGTACACCCGGCCGCCACCGCCATGACGAGCACCACGGCGGTCAGTCGCTGCCACGTCCCACCACCAAGGTCCACGGCCCCTCCCACTCTCCTGTCCGAGTCGAGATCAACATCTCGAAACCGGGCCACAGTTCATCACACACGAGGTACGGCGACCTCGTGTGGCACATCCCAGCTCGTGCGGGGGAAGAACACCCGCACAACCGCCAGGCGGAACCACCCACATGCAGAACAGAGCCGAGCCCGCCATCGCCCGGCACGACTGACACTTACGGGCCCTCGTCACGATGAGACCTGTGCAACATGACGTACGCGGGTCACGGGTCTGGTGTGCGGGGCGGGCGGGGTACTCGCGCTGGTCGTCGGCAGGTGTCCATGGTGAGCATCGTCTGACCTGTCGTCAGGACCGTTGTCGGGTTCTGCTGCGCCGAACGTCACGCTCGCTCGTGTCCGCTCTCGATCGGTGAGCGTGCGGCCGAGTCCGCCGGCACACATGGCGGCGGCCGGGCCGATGTGGCGAAGTGATGTCGGACAGTGTCGAAGCCGACTGGCTGCGCGCCTAAGGATGGAGGGCCTCTCGTTGGCCTGTGGCGGCGGACCGTACGATCGCGTCAAGGAGTCGGTGGCGCTTGACCGCGTGAGTGAAGTCCGGGGCGACAGCCGTTCCGTGGATGAGGTCGTCCCGAATCGCGGCGTAGGCGTGCACCAGCGTGTGGATCGCTGTTCCGGCCAGGCCGGGATAGTCGTCGTAGCCGCTGGGCAGCGTGACCTCCGTAGGCCGACCGCCGCTGCGTGTGCCACGTACCGTGACCGGACCGATGTGCGGGAACTCGGCGGCGGTAATTTCGAGTCTCCCCTCCGTGCCGTCGATGATCAGAGAGAACCCTGCGCCCGATGCCGCGCCTCCACGGTGGTGGACGGACAGGATCGCCCCGCCGGCCACGGTGCCCGAGATCGCGATCTGATCCTCGGCGGTCATCGGAACGACCTGCCCGGTGCGCCCGAGAGGAACCTGGCGGCGCCGGGTCGCGGTCGTGGCGACCACTTCCTGAAGCTCGCCGACGACCATCGACACCAGGTCGATCGCGTGTCCGAACGCGATGGTCAGCATCGTGGCGCCGAGCTCGCGGTCGAGCGTGTAGACCATGTTCTGAGACACCGGAGTGCCCCATTCGGTCGAAGACGCCACGACGGTGGCGGAGAGCACTTCCCCCACGAATCCTTCGGACACGAGGTCGGCCAGCCGACGGAAGGTAGGCGAGGAGCGTCCCTGGAGACCGACGAAGGTGCGCGTCGTCCCGGCGGCACGCTCCATCTCCTCGGCCTCGCGCAGGTCGACGGCGAGCGGCCACTCGGAGAGCACCGGCACTCCCGCCTTCAGCACGGGCAACACGAGTTCCCGATGCTGAGGCACTTTGACGGCGACAACAACGAGGTCGACGTTCTCGTCGCCGGCGAGCTGCTCGACCGACGTGTACGCGGGTACGCCGTACGCCGCTCCCGCTGCCTGGGCCGAGGCTTCGGAGCTCGCCGCCAGCGCGCGAAGCTCGAACCCGTCGACGGCTCTCAGCGCGGGCAGGTGAGCCCCGGCCGCCCAGCCTCCCGTGGCGCTCAGGCCGACGATGCCGACGCCGATCGGCTCACGGGGGTCAGGCACCGAGCTGCCGCTTCAGGGTCTCGGCGTCGTGCAGGGCCGTCATGTGCACGAACCGCCCGTCACGAACCTGATAGATGGCGTACTCGACGATCTCGAACGAGGCGCCGGTGGGAGCCACACCGAGCCACTCCTTGGCGGGCGTGCCCGTGTTGGTCAGACGGGCGGCCAGACGATCACCGTCGACCGCGATCTCCCGGGGCTCCCAGTGGAAGTCCGGGACCGCGTCGATGATGCCGTGCAGCACAGTGATGACCTGGTCCCGAGTGCCCGGCTCGCCGTTCAGGGTGGTCTCGTCGTTGATGAACTCGTCTATGCGGTGGATCTCGTGGGCGTTGAGCGCCCTGATGTAGCGCAGGTAGAACTCGCGCAGGTCGGTGTCGGACATGAATTCCTTCTTCGGCCCCCGGAGCGGAGGTCATGCTCGGTGTTTCGCGACGACCCTTGACGGTTTTGTCGCGGTGATCGTCGGCAGGGGCAGGAACCACTGCTCGAAACTTCTGTTCCGTACGGTACAGAAGTTTTGCCGCACCGTCACGGCCCACAGGTGAGGAGAATGTCCGACCGGGGTCGGCGAAGGGGTGCAGCCGCTACGCAGGCCAGCCGAGCAGCGCCGTGTCGACGATCTCATCGAGCTCAGCAGGGCTGAGGCCGTTGGCGGCCTGCACCGCGATGCCGAACCCCGTCGTCATGATGAACCGGGCGAGGCGCCGGGGGTCGGCGTTGCGCGGAAGATCGCCCTCGGCGACGGCGCGCCGGAAGCGCTCCTCAAGGCGGATCCCCGCGTCGTTGCGCCAGTCGACAAGCAGGTCGTGGACGGCTCGACTCTCGTCGCTCGATGCCAGCGCACCCTGCACGGTCAGGCATCCGGCGGGGCCGCCGGGAGGGGTCGTGGTGCAGACGGCTCCGCGGAGGAACGCCAAGGCCACGGCGCGTGCGGTGGGCTCCTCCAGGGCGTGCGTGGCGTAGGCGGCCGGCCCTGCGCCGTAGCGCTGGAGGGCCTTGCGGAACAACTGCTCCTTGTTGCCGAAGGCCGCATACATGCTCGTCTTGGTGATCCCCATGGCGCCGGTCAGTTCGGCGAGGCTCGCGCCTTCGTACCCTCGGGCCCAGAACACCCGCATCGCCCGTTCCAGCGCCTGGTCGATGTCGAATTCTCTGGGCCGACCCATGACGGCCCTACGGGAGTCACCCATCCCTCAAGTGTACCTCTCGGTACAGATCTACGCCGACCAGCAGTTTGATCCCTTCAAGGCGCGAACACAGTTCAGTACCGATCGGTCTTGATGTGCTAGGTTCTGCACCGACCGGTACTTAATTGATGGGAAGGGAAGTCCGCGCCATGAGGAACGTTTCGCTCGGCGACTTGCAGGTCTCGCGCATCGGTCTCGGAGCCATGGGAATGTCGGCGTTCTACGCCGGCGCCGGCCAGTTCGACGACGAGTCGATCCGCACGATCCACCGCGCTCTGGACCTCGGGGTCACCCATGTCGACACCGCTGAGGGGTACGGCCCCTTCATCAACGAGGAACTGGTCGGCCGAGCTGTGCAGGGGCGCCGGGACGAGGTCGTGCTGGCGACCAAGTTCGGACTGATCTCCCACACCGGTGGCACGGCTCCGGACAGCACCCCGGCCAACATCCGCCTGGCCGTGGAGGGATCACTGAAGCGCCTGGGCACCGACTACATCGACCTCTACTACCAGCACCGGGTGGACCCCGGCACGCCCATCGAAGAGACCGTTGGCGCGCTGGCCGAACTGGTGGCCGAAGGCAAGATCCGCCACATCGGCCTGTCGGAGGCCGGCCCCGCCACGATCCGCCGCGCGCACGCCGTGCACCTGGTCACCGCGGTCCAGTCCGAATACTCGCTGTGGACCCGCGACCCGGAGGCCGTGATCCTGCCTGTCCTGCGCGAACTGGGTATCGGCTTCGTGCCGTACTCCCCGCTCGGCCGCGGATTCCTGACCGGCAGCATCCGCTCCCTGAACGATCTCGACACCGACGACTGGCGCCGCACCAATCACCGCTTCGCCGACGGCAACCTGGAACGCAACCTGCGAATCGTCGACGAGGTCCGGGCCGTGGCCGCCGAGATCGACACCACGCCCGCACAGGTCGCCTTGGCCTGGCTGCTCGCCCAGGGTGACGACATCGCGCCCATCCCCGGCACCAAGCGAGTCGCCCGACTGGAGGAGAACGCCGCCGCCGACCACATCGAGCTCACTGCCGGCCACGTCGCCCGCCTGAACAACCTCCCCCAAGCCTCCGGCGAGCGCTACGACGCGGACAACATGGCCGCCATCGACCGCTGATCGAAGACGTACGACCACGCACGCCGCGGGTCGGCATCCGGGCGAAGAGTGCCGCATTCCCGATGAGACTGTGCAACACGAAGTACGCAGGTCACGGGTCTGGTGTGCGGGGCGGGCGGGGTACTCACGCTGGTCGTCTGCGGGCGTCCATGGTGAGGATCGTCTGACCTGCCGCCAGGGCCGGGGTCGGGTTCCGCTGCGCCGACCGCCGTGCCTCTCCTGCGACCCCTGACCGGGCCGGTGCCGGGAGAGCGCGGGGAAAGCGCAGGGAGGGAGTGGGGATGCCGGAGCTGGATCGGATCACGGCTCGCCGGGCTGAGCTGGGCACGCAGGTCGCGGAGTTGGCCAAGCAACTGGCGGAGGTCCAAGCTGCGGTCCGGCCTGGCAGCGGCGGGTGCCGGAGCGGCTCGGCAGCTGAATTCGGCGACTGGATCGCTGGGCGGTCGGCGGCAGAACTGGCCGAACCGTTCACCTTCATGGTCGGCGTGGACGGTGCGCTTCGGTTGGCGCCCCGACGAAGCGAGCATGTGGCCTGCGCCGGCGGAGCCATGGTCTTGAGTGCCGGCGAGATCAGTTTCGTGCGCGAGGACGACTTCGTCTGCGTCTTCTGTGGCGGCGATCTGCCGCAGATGTGGAACGTGGACCCCACCGTGTGATGGCTGAGCGTTACTGCCACTCGTTCATGGCCGCGCCGAGGGCGGTCGCCTCATAGCGGACCGCGAGGTTGTCGTATCGCGTGGCGACGGCGCGGTTGCGCTTGAGGCGGTTGATCCCGCACTCCGCTGCATGACGCTCGCGCTGGTCGACCGGGTCGAACGCGGTGGCCGGCCGCCGCGGGATCCGAGCTCTCTGCGGCTGTGCGCTTGGTCAGCCTTGTCGGGGAGGGTGCAACGGATCCCGCGGCGGCGCAGGTAGGCACGCTCTTGCGGGAGGCATACGCCTTGTCCGCGCGGACCCGGTGGGGGCGGACGCGCGGCCGGCCCACCCCGATGCGCGGCACGCGGACTTTCTCCAAGACGGGTTCGAACTGCGGCGAGTCGCCGCGCTGCCCGGCGTCGGAGTCTCCCCGGGCAGCGCCATCGGCGGCCTTATTCTCGCTGAGGGCACCAGAACCGGCACCGGCCCGCCTTTTCCCAGCGACGGCGCCTACACCACCGCGACGCTGGTCGGCATCGGCGCCATGACCATCTCGACGCCGGCAAGCCTCGCTGTCGCCGCCTACGCTCGTCCGAGACCAACCCGTAAGCCAGATGCACTCATTCCCGCACTGGCATCCCAACACTGGAGGTCCCATGGCCAAGGCCTACTGGGTCAGCGCCTATCGCACCGTTTCAGACCCTGAGAAGCTGGCTGCTTACAGCAAGCTGGCCGCTGCGGCCGTCGAGGCCGGGGGCGGTCGGGTCCTCGCCCGTGGCGGTCGGGTCGTGGCGCATGACGCCGGAATCGCCGAGCGCACCGTCCTGATCGAGTTCGACAGCTTCGAGCAGGCCGTCGCGGCGCATGAGAGTGCGGCCTACCAGGAGGCGCTGGTCGCCCTCTCCGACGGCGTCGAGCGCGACTTCCGCATCATCGAAGGCATCGACTGACTGACAGAGGGCCAGTCGGAGCCGCACTGAGTTCAGTGGGTATGTGCTGTCCTCATCGGGCGCCCGCATCCGGCGGAGAACCGGGTGTTCGCGCGCGTCGGGGATCCGCATCGGAACCGACCCCCCTGTCGCACTCGTGACGACGAGTTCGTTCAGCCGGGGTGTCGGTTTCGGTGGCAGACAAAGGGCGGGCAGGTCAAGGAAGGTCGCCTTGCAACACGTCCACTTTCGCGTGGGTGACGCTGCTCGCCTGCCGCACCCCCGGGGCTGCTGCCAGGCACTCTTTCCGCCAGCTGCGGCGCCGTGCTTGTCAGTGCCGTCCGTCATAGTGCCGTCCATGATCAATGAACTTGCTGGCGTCGGCTGGTCGTCGATGAGCCACGCGTACGGTCCGGCCGACGATGTTCCGGTATGGCTGCGGGAGATGGGTTCGCCGGATCCCGAGGTGCGCGAGCAGGCGTTCGCCAACTTCTATGGCGCGGCCCACCACCAGGGGGACGTCTACCCGTGCACTGCGGCGAGCCTGCCGTTCCTGTTCGCTCTGGCCGATGATCCGGCAACACCGGATCGCGCGGCGGTCGTTGCTCTGTTGCTCAGCATCGGCCGCGAAGCCGCTCAATGTGACCTTGACGCGGTCCACTTCACGCCTGACGGTACCCAGTCGAGGGCCCACGCCGACATCGTCGCGCAGATGCGCGAGCGCTCAGACGCTTTCGTCCGCTACGCAGCAGATGCGGAGTTGCTCGTACGCCGGGCGGCGCTCGAAGCTCTCGGCCTCTTCCTGGACGAAGCCGACCTCGCCCTGGACATACTGCGCGGCCGTCTGGCAGCGGAGGACGGCACCATGGAACGGCTGCTGGTCATCCACACGACGGCAGATCTCGCTCTTCGGCTCCCCGCCGTGCACGCTGCCGCCACGGCCTGGTTCGATGCCCTGATCGCCGAGCCGGCATCGGATCCCGACATCCGGCTGGCCACGCTCGTCCACCGGGCCCGCTGCACCCCTCAGCGGATCGGGAGCGACCTCGTGCCGCAGGCGATCGAACTTCTCCGACAGTCCACGCCCACGTCGTCACACACATCCGCGGACGATACCGGCGAACCCAACATCGTGGCAGAAACCGGCACTTCACATCCCCTGCTACCAGAGGCTCAGCACGTCCCCCCGGCAATAGCCGCCGCCTTCGAGGACCTGGAGCGCCACAACCGCGTTCACGCGCCGACCACGTCGTTGCTGCGCACCTTCCACGTGGTGCTGGGCGCCCGCATCCCCGAGCGCACAGCTCTGCTCACGGAGCAGCTTCGCAGTTTTGATGCCGCCGTTCGCTATGACGCGATCCGTATGGCCCAGGACCTGATGGCGACGTGGCGCGGTGACCACACCAACCTGGTGCTTCTCCTTGCGGACTGCCTGCTGCCCGACGATCCCTACACCGCCGGAGCGGCTGCCGAGGCCCTCAAAGTTCTGACGCCCGTATCCGAACCTGCCCGGGAAGCCCTCGCCTCCTACATCGATGTCCAACGCACCGCGCACGGTGGGGATGTATGGGCGGCGCCGCAACCACAACTGCGTCGGGCCCACCAGGAAGCCGTTCTGGCACTGGCCCGCCTTGCAGACCTTCGGGCTCTGCCCTGTCTGCTGACCGCTCTGGACGACGATGTCGACGCCCGGCGTGCTCTGCAGGTCGTCGGGCAACTGCGCCCGGCCGCCGGCGATCTCGTGTTTCGGCTGAACCGGCGGCTGGCCGACGCGGACTTCTCACAGGACGGGTTCGGGTCGAGCACCGGCGCCCTGTTGCCCGCTCTTGCCGCCCTGCGTGACCCGGCGGCCGTACCCGCGCTGACGAACGCCGTCACCGCTGCGATCCGCCATGAGAACTGGCGCACCGCAGCCACCGCCCTCGACGCCCTGTCCGTGTACGGAATCGGGGCCGCAACCGTCCTTGACGTCATCCGCCCGCTTGCCGACGCACAGGACATCCACCTCCGTACGGCCGCCACCGGTGCGCTGTGGGAGATCGAGGGCAACGTGGAGAGTGTCGTACCGAAGCTGCTGGACCTGCTCGACACGCACGAGCACCGTACGGCGGCCGATGTCCTTGGCCGGATCGGCCGACCTGCTGCGATGGCGCTCCCGCGCCTGAGATCCATGCTGACTGACGGCTACGAATGGACCCGCATCCACGCGGCAGCCGCACTATGGGACATCGGCGGCGAGGCCGAGGCGCCAGGTGTCGTCGAGACGGTGCTGGGGGCGTGGGAGAAAAACGACGCGACCTCCAACTACGTCGTGGCCTGTCTGCATCGTATGGGCCCAGCGGCGGCCCCCGCCCTCCCCAGGATTCTGGCGGAGTTGGCGCTCTCCCGCCGCAGCGGTCACTTCCGCAGCACCGCCAACGACGAGGAACTCCAAGCCGTTTGCCGCGCCATCGTCAGGCACCTCGTGTGAGCCACAGTCCGTACTGAAGCCCGTGGCCGGCGTTCGGCCTCTCGCCGTCACCCGAGGTGTTGGTGTTCTCGTCCCAGTCGTTGTTGCATCCCTTGGGTAAGTCCAGGCAGAAGGTGGGGCCCGCCACCGTGCGCGCCGCCTCCCGCAGGGGTGCCTTGCGTCATCACTCACCCTGACCGGGGTAGCGCGACGCGGAGGTCTGAGTACCCGTACTCATGAAAGCGCTCGCGGGCGGGCCTGATAGTGGGGGCCCGCCCTGCATATGAGGAGCAGTCCATGACCGCCACCCGTCCCGCCCCCGTTCCGACGCTGGACGCCGGGCCGGTGTCCCGGCGTCGTCTGCCGGCCGTCCTGGCCGTCGCGGTGACCGCGGCGCTCGTCGTGTCGTGGTTCGGCGCCGCCGATCCGGCGACCTGGCTGTTGGAGACGGTGTGGGTGATGGCGGGCCTGCCGCTGGCGATCCTGCTGCGCCACCGCTTCCCGCTGAGCGGTCTGCTGTGCGCTCTGCTGGCGGTGCACGCCCTGGTCCTCATCGTGGGCGGCCACTACACCTACGCGCAGGTGCCCGCAGGGGACTGGGTGCGCGACTGGCTCGGATGGGACCGCAACCCGTACGACCGCCTCGGCCACCTCGTGCAGGGCTTCGTCCCGGCCATCCTGGTACGCGAACTCCTCGTCCGCACCTCCCCGTTGCGCGGCAGCCGCTGGCTCGCCCCGCTCACCGTCTGCGCCTGCCTCGCCTTCAGCGCCGTCTTCGAGATGCTGGAATGGCTCGCGGCGGTCACCGGAGGCGAGGCCGCGGACGCTTTCCTGGGCACCCAGGGAGACGTCTGGGACACCCAGTGGGACATGTTCTGCGCCCTGATCGGTGCCACCTGCGCCCTGCTGCTCCTGAGCCGCGTCCACGATCGCGCCCTGGCCCGTCTGGGCCAGGACAGGCCGACCGCCACCTCGTGAGGGCGGAGGGGAGGCCGCGGCGGTTGTCTTCGACAGCTGCGGCGTCGACGCACGCTCACCCGGCGGGCACAGCCAACTCTCCCACGGTGAAGGGGTGTTGCGGCATGCTGTGCATGGCCTCGACCGCCCGCTTGACGGGGCCCGGGCGCAGCGCGGGTTTCGGCCGGTCGAGCTCGTCGCGGTAGCGGTGGCCGGTGGCGAGGAGGAGCCCGGTCAGCAGGGCCTCCTGGAGCGGGCGGGGGGGGGGGGGGGGGGGGGGGGGGCGGCGGGGGGGGGGGGGGGGGGCGGCGCGCCCCCCCCCCCCCCCCCCCCCCGCGAGCCCCCGGGGGGG